>NZ_CP083737.1:0-4727161 GCF_020150375.1 Hafnia paralvei
GTGTCACTTTCGCTTTGGCAGCAGTGTCTTGCCCGATTGCAGGATGAGTTACCTGCCACAGAATTTAGTATGTGGATCCGTCCTTTACAGGCGGAACTGAGTGACAATACCCTGGCGCTGTATGCTCCTAACCGTTTCGTATTGGATTGGGTTCGTGACAAATATCTCAACAACATCAACGGATTGTTGAACGATTTTTGTGGTAGCGACGCACCTGTTCTCCGTTTTGAAGTTGGAACCAAACCTGCGACGGCTGCTATACCCGTTCAAAGTCCGGTGATGGCCAGTGTTTCAGCGCCGGTCATTCAGACTGCGGCTCGCAACGTGGCGCCTATGCGTCCTAGTTGGGATAACTCTCCCGCGCAGCCTGAATTGTCTTATCGCTCGAATGTGAATCCTAAGCATACGTTTGATAACTTTGTTGAGGGTAAGTCTAACCAACTGGCCCGCGCGGCGGCGCGTCAGGTGGCTGATAATCCTGGGGGTGCTTATAACCCGCTGTTCTTATACGGTGGTACGGGTTTAGGTAAAACTCACCTTCTGCATGCGGTAGGTAATGGCATTATGGCTCGCAAAGCCAATGCTAAAGTGGTTTACATGCACTCTGAGCGTTTTGTTCAGGATATGGTCAAAGCCCTGCAAAATAACGCAATCGAAGAGTTCAAACGTTACTATCGTTCCGTTGATGCTCTGCTTATCGATGATATCCAGTTTTTTGCCAACAAAGAGCGTTCGCAGGAAGAGTTCTTCCATACCTTTAACGCTTTGCTTGAAGGTAATCAGCAAATTATTCTGACGTCAGACCGCTATCCAAAAGAGATTAATGGCGTAGAAGATCGTCTGAAATCGCGTTTTGGTTGGGGGCTGACCGTAGCCATTGAGCCACCAGAGTTAGAGACACGCGTTGCGATTCTGATGAAAAAAGCTGATGAAAATGACATTCGTCTGCCGGGCGAAGTCGCCTTTTTCATCGCAAAACGTCTACGCTCTAATGTACGTGAGCTTGAGGGCGCACTGAACCGAGTGATTGCGAATGCCAACTTTACCGGCCGCGCTATTACCATCGATTTTGTGCGTGAAGCGCTACGTGATCTGCTTGCCTTGCAGGAAAAACTCGTCACCATCGATAATATCCAGAAGACGGTGGCTGAGTATTATAAAATCAAGGTGGCAGACTTACTGTCTAAACGTCGTTCCCGCTCAGTTGCCCGTCCGCGTCAAATGGCGATGGCGTTAGCAAAGGAGCTGACTAACCACAGCTTGCCAGAAATCGGTGATGCTTTTGGTGGTCGTGACCATACAACGGTCTTGCATGCCTGTCGTAAGATTGAACAGCTGCGTGAAGAAAGCCACGACATCAAAGAAGATTTTTCTAATTTAATCAGAACGTTGTCATCCTAATCAAATAACAGTCATCGTAGCGATATGAAATTTATTGTTGAACGTGAACATCTGCTAAAGCCGTTGCAACAGGTGAGCAGCCCGCTGGGTGGCCGACCAACGTTGCCTATTCTTGGTAATCTGCTGTTGCAGGTTGAAGACGGCCATCTATTGCTGACAGGCACCGACCTTGAAATGGAAATGATCGCCCGAGTTCCTCTTGCTCAAGAGCATGAGACAGGGGCAACAACGGTACCTGCGCGTAAGTTTTTCGATATCTGCCGTGGTCTGCCAGACGGTGCGGAAATCACCGTTGTTTTAGACGGCGATCGCATGCTGGTACGTTCTGGGCGTAGCCGCTTTTCTCTGTCTACGCTGCCTGCTGCTGATTTCCCTAATTTGGATGACTGGCAGAGCGAAGTGGAATTCACGCTGCCACAGGCGACGCTGAAAAAGCTGATTGAGGCAACTCAATTCTCTATGGCTCATCAGGATGTGCGCTATTACCTGAACGGTATGCTGTTTGAAACCGAAGGTGAAGAGTTGCGCACCGTGGCGACCGATGGTCACCGCCTTGCGGTATGTTCAATGCCTATTGGTCAGAGTGTGCCGAGCCATTCCGTCATTGTGCCGCGTAAAGGTGTTATGGAGTTGTCCCGTTTGCTGGATGGTGGTGAAACGCCGCTACGCCTGCAAATTGGTAGCAACAATATTCGTGCTCATGTAGGTGGTTTCATCTTTACTTCTAAGCTGGTCGACGGTCGTTTCCCTGACTATCGCCGCGTATTGCCGAAGAATCCGGACAAAACGTTAAAAGCAGGTTGTGATGAGCTCAAGCAAGCATTTGCACGTGCTGCCATTTTATCCAATGAAAAATTCCGTGGCGTACGTCTGTATGTCAGCCATAACCAGCTGAAAATTACGGCGAATAACCCTGAGCAGGAAGAAGCGGAAGAAATTCTAGACGTCAACTACGAAGGAACCGATTTAGAAATCGGTTTTAACGTGAGCTACGTTTTGGATGTGCTCAACGCTCTCAAATGCGAAGACGTGCATATGCTGCTGACTGACTCAGTATCCAGCGTACAGATTGAAGACGCGGCCAGCCAGTCGGCGGCCTATGTAGTCATGCCAATGCGCTTGTAACCATACCCATCATACTTCGAACTGCACGTGCGTTGGCTGCCTTCGTTCACCCAGTCACTTACTGACGTAAGATGCTGGGGATTCGCTCAGTGACCACCTTCTTGCAGCCCGAATTTTTTAGGGTATATGAATGTTGGCTTTGCTCGGAATAGCTTTTGATGGCTTTAACGCGTCTGACGATCCGCGATTTTCGCAATATTGAGTCTGCGGATCTCGCTCCCGCTGAGGGATTCAACTTTCTGGTCGGTGCTAACGGCAGCGGAAAAACCAGCGTGCTCGAAGCTATCTATACGCTGGGGCATGGGCGGGCTTTTCGTAGCTTGCAGGCAGGGCGAGTGATTCGTCACGATCAGAATGAATTTGTGCTGCATGGCCGCATTGATACCGGTGCCGAGCGTGAGCTTTCGGTCGGACTGAGCAAAAGTCGGGCGGGTGATAGTAAAGTGCGTATTGACGGTAGTGATGGGCATAAGGTGGCTGAGCTCGCGCAAATGTTGCCGATGCAGCTTATCACGCCGGAAGGTTTTACTTTATTGAATGGCGGGCCAAAGTTTCGGCGCGCTTTTCTCGACTGGGGATGTTTTCACAGCGACCCTGGTTTTTTTGTTGCTTGGAGCAATCTTAAGCGGTTACTCAAGCAGCGTAACGCGGCGCTTAGACAGGTTACGCGTTACTCTCAACTACGTCCTTGGGATCAGGAATTGATTCCGCTGGCTGAACGTATTAGTGCATTACGCGCGCAGTACAGCGCGGCGATAGCGGAAGATATTAGCGCTACCTGCGCGCAGTTTCTGCCTGAGTTTGCGCTAACGTTTTCATTCCAGCGTGGTTGGGATAAAGAAAGCGACTACGGAGAGTTGCTGGAGCGTCAATTTGAACGCGACAGAGCTCTGACCTATACCGCAGTGGGTCCACACAAGGCTGATTTCCGCATCCGGGCAGAAGGTACACCGGTTGAGGATTTACTTTCCCGTGGACAACTGAAATTACTGATGTGCGCGCTGCGTTTGGCACAGGGTGAATATCTTACCCGCCACAGCGGTCGCCGTTGCCTGTACCTTATCGATGATTTTGCTTCTGAGCTGGATACCGGTCGCCGACGTTTATTGGCCGACCGTTTGAAGGCAACTGGCGCGCAGGTTTTTGTGAGCGCAGTAAGTGCAGAACAGGTCTCCGATATGGTTGATGAAAAGGGCAAGATGTTCCGCGTGGAACAAGGTAAAATAGCGGTTTAATCACAGTTTTTTAATGAGCGAGAAAGGCTGATGTCAAATACTTATGACTCCTCAAGTATCAAGGTATTAAAAGGGCTGGACGCCGTGCGTAAACGCCCGGGCATGTACATCGGTGATACCGATGACGGAACCGGTCTGCACCATATGGTATTCGAGGTGGTGGACAACGCGATTGACGAGGCGCTCGCTGGCTACTGTAAAGACATTATCGTTACCATCCATAGCGACAACTCGGTGTCGGTGCAGGATGATGGCCGTGGTATTCCTACTGGCCTGCATGAAGAAGAAGGTGTTTCTGCCGCTGAAGTTATCATGACCGTGCTGCATGCCGGTGGTAAGTTTGATGATAACTCCTACAAAGTTTCTGGCGGTTTGCACGGCGTGGGTGTTTCCGTGGTTAACGCCTTGTCTGAGAAACTGGAATTGGTTATCCGCCGTGAAGGTAAAGTTCACGAGCAGACCTACGCGCATGGCGTACCTCAATTCCCTCTGAAAGTGGTTGGTGACACTGAAACGACCGGTACAACCGTGCGTTTCTGGCCAAGTATGGAGACGTTCTCCAATCATACTGAATTCCAGTATGACATTTTGGCTAAGCGCTTGCGTGAGCTCTCTTTCTTGAACTCCGGCGTGTCTATCCGTCTGCGTGATAAACGCGACAACCGTGAAGATCATTTCCACTATGAAGGCGGTATCAAAGCGTTCGTAGAGTATCTGAACAAGAATAAAACGCCGATCCATCCAAACGTGTTCTATTTCTCTACCGTGAAAGATGATATCGGCGTTGAAGTGGCGTTGCAGTGGAACGATGGCTTCCAGGAAAACATCTACTGCTTTACCAACAACATTCCACAGCGCGACGGTGGTACTCACTTGGCCGGTTTCCGTGCCGCGATGACACGTACCCTGAATAGCTATATGGAAAAAGAAGGCTACAGCAAAAAAGCCAAAGTTAGCGCCACCGGTGACGATGCGCGTGAAGGTTTGATTGCGGTTGTTTCTGTTAAGGTTCCAGATCCTAAGTTCTCTTCTCAGACTAAAGATAAGCTGGTTTCTTCTGAGGTGAAAACTGCGGTTGAAACCCAGATGAACGAACTGCTGGCCGAATATCTGCAAGAAAATCCGGGCGATGCAAAAATTGTCGTTGGCAAAATCATTGATGCGGCTCGTGCGCGTGAAGCAGCGCGTAAAGCGCGTGAAATGACACGTCGTAAAGGCGCATTAGATTTAGCCGGTCTGCCGGGCAAACTGGCTGACTGTCAGGAACGCGACCCAGCCCACTCTGAACTGTACTTAGTGGAAGGGGACTCTGCGGGCGGCTCTGCAAAACAGGGGCGTAACCGTAAGAATCAAGCGATCCTGCCGCTGAAAGGTAAAATCCTGAACGTCGAGAAAGCGCGTTTCGATAAAATGCTTTCTTCTCAGGAAGTTGCCACGCTGATTACCGCACTGGGCTGTGGTATCGGTCGTGACGAATATAACCCTGACAAGCTGCGTTATCACAGCATCATCATCATGACCGATGCCGACGTCGACGGTTCGCACATTCGTACGCTGCTGTTGACCTTCTTCTATCGCCAGATGCCTGAAATCATCGAACGTGGTCATGTGTTTATTGCTCAGCCTCCACTTTATAAAGTGAAAAAAGGCAAGCAAGAACAGTACATTAAAGATGACGATGCGATGGATCAGTACCAGCTTTCTATCGCCTTGGATGGCGCTGAGTTGCACATTAATGCGGATGCGCCAGCGATGTCCAACGAGCATTTAGAGAAGTTGGTGACCGAGCACTATCAGGTTCAAAAACTGATTGGTCGTATGGAGCGTCGTTATCCTAAGGCGCTGTTGAACCAGTTGATCTACCATCCAACGTTGGTGGAAGCTGATCTTGGCGATCAGGCTAAAGTTCAGCAGTGGATTGAGTCTCTAGTGAATATCCTGAACGAGAAAGAAGTTCACGGGAGTACGTACTCTGCGATTGTGACTGAAAACCGCGAGCGTCAGATGTTTGAACCGTCGCTGCGTATTCGTACTCATGGGGTTGATACTGATTACCCATTGGACTTCGATTTTATTCACGGCGCGGAATACCGTCGCATCTGCAACTTGGGCGGTACGCTGCGTGATATGATCGAAGACGGTGCGTTTGTGATGCGTGGTGAACGCCGCCAGCCGATTACCAGCTTCGAGCAGGCATTGGAGTGGTTAGTGAAAGAGTCTCGCCGCGGTCTGGCTATCCAGCGCTACAAAGGTCTGGGTGAAATGAACCCAGAGCAGCTGTGGGAAACCACCATGGATCCGCAAAGCCGTCGTATGTTGCGTGTTACTGTGAAAGATGCTGTGGCCGCTGACCAGCTATTCACCACATTGATGGGCGATGCGGTTGAACCTCGTCGTGCATTTATTGAAGAGAATGCTCTGCGTGCAGCAAACCTAGACTTCTAATCTTAAAGAAGTTAGCGAGAAGGGACGATTTATCGTCCCTTTTTTTATGTATTTGATCCTCATTTTTACCTCTCATAAGCAATGACAACCTGACCTAGATTGATTACCGTTACACTATTATTTTGATCCGAAGGGAAAATGTGATGTCGATTAAACTGATTGCTATAGATCTGGATGGAACCTTACTTAATAACGATCGGGCGGTTGCCCCTGCGGTGAAACAGGCTATTTTGGCGGCTAAAGCTCAGGGCGTACACGTATTGCTGGCGACGGGACGTCCGTTTATCGGCGCGCAGCAATATTTACGAGAGTTGGAGTTGGATAAAACGGGATGCTACTGCCTCTGCAATAACGGCGGTCTAATTGTTCATGCCGAAAATGGGGAACCGCTGTTCGAAACGCTGCTCGATAATGCCGACTATCTATATCTCGAATCACTATCTCGTCAGGTTGGCTCTCATTTTCACGCACTCGATCATCACAAGCTGTATACCGCAAACCGTGATATCAGCAAATACACCGTTCACGAGTCGTTTATCACTGGGATTCCACTATATTTTTGTCCTGCTGATGAAATGGATAAAGATATTCGATTCCCAAAAGTCATGATGATTGACCACCCTGAAGTGCTTGATGCAGCGATTGCGCGTATCCCTCAGGAAGCTTACGAACGCTATACCATGATGAAAAGTAGCCCTTATTTCCTAGAAATTCTGAACAAAGATGCAGATAAAGGGAAAGGCGTTGCACGCATGGCTGAATTCCTAAATATTCCACGTGAAAATGTGATGTGTATTGGCGATCACGGCAACGATTTGGCGATGGTAAAATATGCAGGCGTTGGTGTGGCGATGGGAAATGCTGAACCTTCCATTAAGGAAGCTGCTCAGTTTGTTACCACGACCAATCAGGAAGATGGCGTGGCTGTAGCAATCAACAAATTTGTATTTGAGAAGTAGAAGAGTCATTGAGTTTTTTTATAATTTCGCAACAGGGTGCTGGTTTTGACCTTTCAGTTACCGTCAGTTCTGTGAAAGGTTTCGTACGCCCATAACACCGAGTATCTCCTAAGCATCGTGTCTGCGTCCGAGCAAGGCGGCTCAATCGCCGCCGCCTTGCATCCCGGCTTGGCACCCCCTACCAGCCCGCTGCGCGGGTGCCCTCGTTTCATCATTTCGGTCTTAACGGAACGAACGGCAATCGCCATCCTGGCTCCTCCGTTCTTTCGCCTACATCTCTGTAGGCGAATCCTAACCTGCATGATTTACTCGGCTGAAGGTGCTCACACTTCAAATACACCTCACATCCCGTACGAGAAGAAAGCAAAACGGTGTAACTCGTACCTTCGGGCGCAAGGCCTGATGAGCCTGCATGATGTTTTCGAATAGGGTAGGCATCGTGTTTCCTTGTTTTTTCAATACTAAACAGATCAGTAAATCAACGCCTACAAATTGAACTAATTAGCCCGACAAATAAACCCCAGATGATTAAGAGCAGTAAACTGTCAATAATTGTCTATTTTGTGATCCAAATTGTAGTACCAAATTATATTTTAACAATACAATGTGTGCATTGGTGAGTGTGATTGGTTTTTGTTTTGTACTTCACTGATGCGGTTATTTTATTCGTTTGGCGGTAAAGTATTGAGCGATTAGCCCATCTCTATCCAAATGGAAAAATACAATGAACAAGACTGAATTGAGCAAAACCGACCGCATCATCGTTGAAATGGGACGACAAATTATCAGTGGGAAGTATGTCCCTGGAGCGGCGCTACCTGCGGAGGCGGAGTTATGCGAAGAGTTTCAAACATCGCGCAATATTATCCGCGAAGTATTTCGTGCGCTTACCGCTAAGCGATTGGTTGAGGTGAAACGGTATCGAGGGGCTTTTGTTGCGCCTCGTAACCAGTGGAACTACTTGGATACTGATGTTCTGCAATGGGTACTTGCAAATGATTATGACCCTCGTCTGATTAGCGCATTGAGTGAGGTACGTAATCTGGTCGAGCCGTCAATTGCTCGTTGGGCTGCTGAAAGAGCAACGTCTAGCGAGTTGGCGGTCATTGAGGCCGCATTAAATGACATGACAATGAACCACCAAGATTTTGATGCATTTAACGAGGCAGATATTCGTTTCCATGAAGCCGTATTGTCGTCGGTACATAACCCAGTGTTACAGCAGTTAAGTGTTGCGATTAGCTCTCTGCAACGGGCTGTATTTGAACGTACTTATATGCCAGATGAAGACAACATGCCGAGAACATTACGTGAGCACCAAACTCTGTATGACGCAATCCGTCATCAGAATGCTGATGCAGCAGAGAAAGCAGCATTAGCCATGATCGCCAGCTCGACAAGGCGTTTAAAGGATGAGACATGAGTGAAAATTTTATAGCGATTGATTGGGGCTCGACAAATTTACGAGCATGGCTTTATGTTCAAGGGTTGTGCGTTGATTTTCTAAGCTCAGAATCCGGTGTCACTCGTTTACAAGGGCAGACGCCACAACAGGTTTTTAGTCACCTGATGCAGCCGTGGTTCCAAGATTATGGTGATCTTCCGGCTATTATGGCGGGAATGGTTGGCAGCAATGCCGGATGGCAGGTTGTTCCGTATCTGCCCTGCCCAGTTGCATTAGGTGAGGTCACTCAACACCTGACAACAATCCGATCACCAAATTCTTCAGTGATCCACATTATTCCTGGGTTATGTATTAATCGTCCCGATAATTCCAATGTGATGCGTGGCGAAGAAACGCAGATTATAGGCGCTCACCAATTACACAAATCCTCACGTTATTTAATGCCGGGTACGCATAGCAAATGGGTGCAGATGTCAGGGGATTATGTTGATGATTTTCGCACGGTGATCACGGGTGAATTGCATTATTTACTGCTTCAACATGGGCTTATTGGCGTAGGTATCGGTGAGCAGCATGTCTCACAGGACGCATTCCGGCAGGGGTTGGACATCGGATTTAATGATGCTGGCGTGATACGAAATCTGTTTGAGGTCCGTGCGGCACATCTTCTTGGAAATAGAAGTAAAGGTACGGTGAGCGATTGGCTGTCTGGGGTGCTGATTGGTAATGAGGTTGCACAGATGCAACAGACCTACGCATTACACGCCAGCGACAGTGTGACGCTTATTGGTAGCCCAAAGCTCAATGAACGTTATGTCACTGCTCTGAATTTTGCCGGTATTGCCTATCAAACGATTGACGGTGATATCGCGTTTCAAACCGGAATAAGGAGCATTGCCAATGACTTGGGTTACTAAGTTACCGTTAATTGCGATCTTACGTGGGATTAAACCACAAGAAGTTGAAGAACATATTACTGCGTTATTGGCGGCTGGTTTTGATGCTATAGAGATCCCTTTGAATTCACCAGATTGGGAAAAAAGTATTGCCCTAGCCGTGAAGCTCTTTGGTCATCGCGCTTTAATTGGGGCTGGTACTGTCCTGAAAAGCGAGCAGGTAGATCTACTGCATTCCCTCAACAGTAAACTCGTTGTGACACCGAATACTGCACCCGACGTTATCCGCCGAGGTGTTGGATATCAAATGCAGGTCTGTTGCGGTTGTGCAACGGCAACAGAAGCATTTCAAGCAATAGAGGCTGGTGCGCAGGCGCTGAAAATTTTCCCATCGGCGGCATTTGGTCCTGACTATGTAAAAGCACTGAAGGCGGTTCTCCCTGCAACAATACCCGTGTTCGCGGTGGGGGGCGTCACACCGGAAAACCTGCATGAATATCTTAATGCGGGTTGTGTAGGCGCAGGTTTAGGCAGCGATTTATATCGCGCTGGGCAGGAGGTGCAACGTACGGCTCAACAGGCACAGGCTTATGTGAATGCCTATAAGGATGCGGTGAAATGAAAATTACTAAATTAACCACTTATCGTTTACCCCCAAGGTGGATGTTCCTGAAAATTGAAACTGATGAAGGCATTGTAGGGTGGGGAGAACCTGTCATTGAAGGTAAGGCCAAAAGCGTTGAGGCCGCTGTTCATGAGCTTAGCGAATATATTATTGGTCAGGATCCCGCACGGATTAACGATATTTGGCAGACGCTCTATCGGGGAAGTTTCTACCGCGGTGGCCCTATTCTGATGAGCGCAATTTCAGGCATCGATCAGGCGTTGTGGGATATCAAAGGAAAGGCGTTAGGGGTTCCTGTCTATCAACTGCTTGGTGGTTTGGTACGCGATAAAATTAAGGCTTACAGTTGGGTGGGGGGGGATCGTCCTGCCGACGTTATTGATGGTATTAAGAAGCTGATGGCGGGTGGGTTTGATACTTTCAAGCTCAATGGCTGTGAAGAGATGGGTATTATTGATAATGCTCGCAAAGTTGATGCGGCTATAGCGGTTGTGGCTGAGATCCGAGCTAAGTTTGGCAATACGATTGAGTTTGGTCTCGATTTTCATGGCCGCGTTGATGCGCCGATGGCCAAAATCTTAATCAAAGAACTTGAGCCTTATCGTCCGCTCTTTATCGAAGAACCGGTGCTTGCTGAACAAGCAGAATACTATCCACGCCTTGCTGCCCAGACGCATCTGCCTATAGCGGCGGGGGAGCGCATGTATTCTCGGTTTGATTTCAAGCGAGTGCTAGCGGATGGTGGTTTAGCCATTGTACAGCCCGATCTTTCCCATGCAGGGGGAATTACCGAATGCTTTAAAATAGCGGCGATGGCAGAAGCTTATGACGTTGCTTTAGCACCGCACTGCCCGCTAGGGCCAATTGCATTAGCGTCATGTTTGCATTTGGATTTTGTTGCACGCAATGCGGTGTTGCAAGAGCAAAGCATGGGGATTCACTACAACCAAGGCGCAGAGCTCCTCGACTACGTGGTCAATAAAGAAGACTTCAACATGGTTGATGGGTATTTTTCACCGCTCATGAAACCAGGCCTTGGCGTTGAAATTAATGAAGAGAAGGTGATCGCATGCAGTAAGAATCCACCAGACTGGCATAACCCGGTTTGGCGATACTCTGATGGTGCCGTTGCTGAATGGTAATTAACTTTCGTCATTGAACTTGTATCTGCGTTAGCTACTTTTGGTCACCCGAATCATTTGCTTGCCGCCGTGATACAAATCTAATTTTTTAGTTAACCATAGAAGTTAAAAATACGAATAACAATAACAAATAGTCGATGGCGTATTTTCTCCGCCGGGGATTCGTGCGCCTAAAAATCGCCTGAGCTAACAGGCTAATAAAAATATAATTAATCCGATAAGTGAGAAGAACATGAGTGATATAACACTATCTTCCGCACCAACTAAAAGGCGTTATTTAACGCTACTGATGATTTTTGTGACTGTAGTAATTTGCTATGTTGACCGTGCTAATTTAGCCGTGGCTTCGGCACATATTCAGGCCGAATTTGGTATTAGTAAATCAGAAATGGGATATCTCTTTTCTGCTTTTGCATGGACATATACTTTGTGCCAAATACCTGGTGGCCGTTTTCTCGATCGTGTAGGTGCAAAAACAACCTATTTTGTTGCCATTATGGGATGGTCTATAGGGACTTTATTTCAGGGATTTGCCAATGGTTTAGTCTCGCTTATCACACTGCGAGCGGTGACTGGAATGTTTGAGGCTCCCGCATTTCCTACCAATAATCGTATCGTAACCAGTTGGTTTCCTGAGCAAGAGAGAGCATCCGCGGTCGGTTTTTATACTTCTGGCCAGTTTGTTGGGCTCGCATTTCTGACACCGTTACTGATTTGGTTGCAGGAAATGACCAGTTGGCATTGGGTATTTATTGTTACTGGTGCGGTAGGTATTCTCTGGGCGGCTTTATGGCGTTTTGTCTATCAGCCTCCGCGTAAAAGTAAATATGCTAATCAGGCAGAGCTTGACCATATTGCTAACGGTGGCGGTATGATTGATGGTGATGTTGCGGCAGGTAAAAAAATGGCTGCGCCGTTAACCATATCAGACTGGAAATTGGTATTTCATCGTAAACTGGTCGGGGTTTATATTGGTCAGTTCGCCATCGCCTCGACGTTGTGGTTCTTCCTGACGTGGTTCCCTAATTACCTCACGCAAGAAAAGCATATCACTGCTTTGACCGCAGGATTTATGACAACCGTACCGTTTATGGCCGCTTTTGTGGGCGTTATTCTTTCAGGAGTTGTGGCGGATAAACTACTAAAGAGTGGTAAGTCGATTGGTTTTGCGCGTAAGACGCCGATTATTTGTGGTCTATTGTTATCAACCTGCATTATGGGGGCCAATTATACTAATGACCCTGTGTGGATCATGATACTGATGGCATTAGCGTTTTTTGGTAACGGATTTGCATCTATTACGTGGTCGCTCATTTCTTCTTTAGCACCTATGCGTTTGATCGGACTCACCGGTGGCGTATTTAATTTTATTGGTGGTTTAGGAGGAATAACGGTTCCATTAGTTGTTGGTTATTTAGCCCAATACTATGGTTTTGCTCCATCATTAACTTATATTGCGGTGGTGGCGTTAATGGGGGCGCTTTCCTACATATTGTTAGTCGGAGATGTGAAACGTATTGATTAAACCCAATGCTCCCTTGGATTATCTCTGTGGGAGCAGGTCGTTTCTGGTCAATGCCTATCCCCGACAAGACCTCTCGGTCGGTATTTTCTGCCTGAATGAGAAATACATCGGTAAGCTTCTGTGATTGAGGTCTTCGCTTGGTTTATGCTAGTGAGATAATGCGTTTATTTTGCTGAAGGAATCCACCATGTCTCGCTATGCTGAAAAACAGCTCACGTTCGATCCGCGAGGGCACCAGCTCACCAATATTAATGTCTGGACACCTGACAGTGAATGGTTAGCTTACGACGTTCGCCCTAGCGGCTCCTCTTTTACAGGCTTGTGTATTGAGCGGGTCAGGGTGGCTGATGGTCAGGTGGACGTGGTGTATCGTGCTCAGCATGGGGCTCATGTCGGCGTGGTGACGGTTAGCCCACAACAACCAACGCGTTACGTTTTTATTCACGGACCAGAGCATCCAGATTCTCACTGGCATTACGATTTTCACCATCGTCGCGGAGTGATTGTCAGTGAACCCGATAGAGAACTGGCTGAAACGCTAGACGCGATGGATATTACCGAGCCTTATACCGCAGGTGCCTTACGTGGCGGGACACATGTGCATGTTTTCAGCCCTGATGCGACCCGCCTTAGTTTTACCTACAACGATCATGTTATGCATGAAAAAGATGTGGCGCTCGATCAGCGTAATGTTGGTATTGCTTTACCACTGCATGCGGTTAACGTGCCGAAACAGCATCCCCGTGAATATGATGGGAGTCATTTCTGTGTTTTGGTTAGCCAGACAACGCCTCAACCACTGGCGGGAAGCGATCAAATTTCTCGAGCCTATGAAGAGGGTTGGATTGGCGACGAAGGCTATTTAAAGCCAGACGGAACCCGTCAGCGTTGGGCATTGGCTTTTATCGGTGACACTGTGGCTCAAGATGGTCAAAAAATCCCTGAAATATTTGTAGTCGATTTACCTGCGCAGGATTCGGCTTACGCCGAGGCCGGAAAATATCCACTTCAGGGCACGGCTGACAGATTACCTGCTCCGCCTGCCAGTGTTCAGCAGAGACGAATCACTTTTACCCATCAGCGTAAGTATCCAGGGTTGGCCACGACACCACGCCATTGGCTGCGATCTTCTCCCAACGGGGATGAAATTGCCTTTTTAATGCATGATGATGCGGGGATTGTACAGCTATGGACAATATCCCCTAACGGGGGCAACCCTCGTCAGATTACACATGGGAAACATTCAGTGCAGTCTGCGCTAAGCTGGCATCCTAATGGCGAGTCGTTGTTCTTCGCGATGGATAACAGCATTGTGCGCTGTAGTGCAAAATCTGGAGAGATTACCCGTTTGACGTTGCGTTCTGAACAACCGCCATGTGCTGAATCTGTGGTTGTCTCACCGGATGGAAAAAAAGTTGCCTATATGCGTGAGATAGACGGTTGGCCACAGCTATTTGTGGTGAATCTATGATAATAGCGTGCCTGAGCATTTGGCTTAGACACCGCTCTAATCAATGTGATGGTGCAATGTTATTGACTCCGGATGCCTGCTCATTGCGTAAAACACGTGCGCGTGGCGACTCATCTTCGGGGTTAGAATCCGACCGATAATAATCGTAAGGCAACAATAGCGTATCAACTACGGCAGATAATGGTAGGTCTAGTGCGAGAAGTGGCGTCATAGCCCAGCCAGTGTCCTCATGTTTGAGCATTTTGACGTCGTTTTTTGCACCCGAATAGTATCCCTGATTCGGTCCAACACGGGTCATGACGCTGGAACAGCCTCCAGCCATCAGCGCGGAGCTGGTAAGCAGAGATATCGTCAAGCATCTAATCCGTTGTTTCATAAATCCATCCCAATAGTGGCCGTGTATACGAAAGCCAAAGTTGTTGTGTTATAGCATCTATGTCGGAAAATCGACAAACCCACCTATTCGCTCTGTGGTTGTTCTCTCATTTCATACAAAAATGTAACAATATTCCAGTTATGCCTTGCCAGTTTATGACCTCTGCTTTAGGGAATCGTGCGTTCTGAAAAAATTTAAATTTCGCGTCTTGAAAAATTATTGACTGACACCATCTTATTAGCAGGCCAATGAGAAATATGCCGTAAGGGTATTTCGGCCGTGATTTAAATATAGTCTGTCCATGATGGAAGGCTATTTTTCCTCGCTGATTTTATTAGGAGGCATATTTTTTATGCGCAATTTCGATCTCGCACCACTTTACCGTTCTGCTATCGGTTTCGATCGCCTGTTTAATTTAATTGAGTCTGGTCAGAACCAGTCTAACGGTGGATATCCTCCATACAACGTTGAGCTCGTTGACGACAATCACTATCGTATTTCTATTGCCGTGGCCGGATTTGCAGAGCATGAACTGGATATCACCGCGCAATCTAATACTCTGATTGTAAAAGGTTCTCATCAGCCATCAGACAAAGAACGCACCTACTTATATCAGGGGATCGCTGAGCGTAATTTTGAGCGCAAATTCCAACTGGCCGAACATATTCAAATTAAAGGTGCCAACTTGGAAAATGGGCTGTTATATATCGATTTAGAGCGCATTGTTCCAGAAACACTGCAGCCGCGTAAAATTGAGATTAAGTAATTTAGTGTAGTCCGTTATATGTAAAGAACAAATAATTTTGCCTGCCTGCGGGGGGCTGAAGGTCGGCTGTTATCATCAAATGAAGCAGCCGAAAATATTATCTCGCTTCTTAGAAGGAGTATATATCTATGCGTAATCACGATCTTTCTCCATTACTTCGTCAGTGGATTGGTTTCGATAAGTTAGCAAATGCGATGCAGAGCAGCTTAGAACCCCAAGGGTTTCCGCCCTACAACATTGAGAAAAGTGACGACAACCACTATCGCATCTCTCTGGCCTTAGCTGGATTTAAGCAGAGTGAGCTGGATATTGAAGTTGAAGGCCCGCGCTTAACCGTGCGTGGCAACCCAGCTCAGTCAGAGAAACCGGTTGAATATTTACATCAGGGGCTGGTGTGCAAAGCCTTCGATCTGACATTCACCTTGGCAGAACATCTGACTGTGGATGGTGCCAAATTTGAAAATGGGCTGCTGAATATTGATCTGGTGCGTAACGTACCTGAAGCCTTGCAGCCTCAGCGCATCGCGATAGGTGGGCATACAACGCCTCCAGCGCTGGAGCAAAGTCAGGCTAGCGATGTAGAAACCAGCAACCAATAATACCGATTGATGTACCCCTCTCTATCTTTTTGGCGCAGGAAACTGCGCCTTTTTTTATTCCGTAGTTTTCATTTTTCCCAGAGTTATCTAAAAACAGGGTAATTTCCCGTGGGTTGTTCACCTAAGGCGTAGCAGGTATGGTGTCGGTTGGCTCCCATAATAATGACCTGCGATTGTTATCATGACTTTTTCTGTATTTGGCGACAAATTTACCCGCTACGCGGGGATTACCCGTCTGATGGACGATCTGAATGATGGCCTGCGTACACCAGGCGCCATTATGCTTGGTGGCGGCAACCCGGCCAAAATCCCTCAGATGACGGATTATTTCACTCAACTTTGTGCGGATATGCTGCGCGAAGGTAAGTTAACCGACGCATTATGTAATTACGATGGCCCACAGGGTAAAGATGCGCTTCTGCAAGCGTTGGCAAAAATGCTGCGCGATGAGTTTGGTTGGCAAATAGAAGCACAAAATATTGCGCTAACAAATGGTAGCCAGAGTGCATTTTTCTACTTATTTAATTTATATGCTGGACGATTTGCTGATGGCTCACGTCGACGTGTTCTATTCCCACTGGCTCCCGAATACATTGGCTATGCAGACGCAGGGTTAGACGAAGATCTGTTTGTTTCTGCTAAGCCGACTATCGAGCTGCTGCCTGAAGGTCAGTTTAAATATCACGTCGATTTTGAGCACCTTAACATTAGCGACGATGTGGGGCTGATTTGTGTTTCGCGTCCAACGAACCCGACAGGAAACGTTTTAACAGACGAAGAGCTCATTCGTCTTGATGCCATGGCGCAGCAGCGCAACATTCCATTATTGATTGATAACGCCTATGGGTTGCCTTTCCCTGGCATTATATTTTCTGACGTCAATCCGCTGTGGAATCCAAACATTATTCTATGCATGAGCTTGTCCAAACTTGGTCTGCCGGGATCGCGCTGTGGAATTGTTATTGCTGATGAAAAAATAATTAGCGCCATCAGTAACATGAACGGCATTATTAGCCTATCACCTGGCAGTCTCGGTCCAGCCGTTGCGCTCGAAATGATAGAGCGTGGTGACTTACTTCGTTTATCGAATGAGGTGATAAAACCGTTTTATCGCCAACGAGTAGAACAAACTATTGAGGTCTTGCGCCGTTACTTGCCGGAAGAGCGTTGTTTAATTCACAAGCCGGAGGGAGCGATATTCCTATGGTTGTGGTTCGTTGATCTCCCGATAAGTACCGAGATTTTATATCAGCGCCTTAAACAACGCGGGGTTCTGATGGTTCCGGGTCACTATTTCTTCCCAGGACTAGAACACGAATGGCCGCACACACATCAGTGTATGCGTATGAACTATGTGCCTGAACTTGACCAAATCGAGAAGGGCGTACAGATCTTGGCTGAAGAGGTTGAGCGTGCGCACCGAGAAGACGCGGGGAAGAAGAAACGTTATGTTGGAAAACGTTAGTTAATCTGTATCAATAAAAAAAGCCCCGCAATTGCGGGGCTTTTTTTAGCCAGAGTCTGATAATTTAGAACTCTTTTTTAGCGTAACCAGTAACGACTTTTAGGCCCATTTCACGGCCTAACGCCGTCATTGGGTGTACAACTTCAATACCACGTACCGCCTTTTTCAAAGACCCCATGTCGGCTTGTTCTTTTTTGGTGATTTCGCGGCTGAATGGCATCTTTAAAAGCTGCTGTGCTTTGGCACTGAAATGGCTGGCTTGAACTGCGCGCAGACGCTCGATCTCAGCGGTCAGCTTTTCCTGCTCGCTGCGATTTTCATCCAGAGCATGCGTGGTTACAGTGTCAATCTCTTGTAACAACAGGCCTGCTTCTTTACGACGCAGGGCATCCAGCTTGTCGCTAAGGCGTTTAATTTCTGCTTTTTCTTTCATGACGTATCTTCCGGTCATCAATACTTTTGGGGATTAGGAGATAGTTTAACAGTTGTAAGCATTAATGTGGGGATTGGCTGAAAAGAAGACGCTCCCAGTCTTGCAAACTGGGAGCTTAAAAGGCTTTTTTATGGCACAAACGAGTCACTAAGTCGGTGATGCTAAGGACTAGCGTAGAACGGACCATCTGCTGATAGCGCTGTTCCTGCATGTTGGCTAATGAGTCATCAACAACCTCTTCTGGCAGATGCAGCGTGGGTTGTGGTGGCAATGTAGTCATGCAGTGCAGCATATTTATCGGGCCAAGGATCTCGTCATCGGTAAAGCTGTAGATCTTATTCTCATGCTTTAATTCATTATTTAGCGCTAATAAAAGCTCAACGTCTTCATATTCATCGCGGCTAATCACGCCCAAGGCATAGATGAGTTTTAGTCGTACCGGTAAATCCGCCAGCGGACCGCTTCCTTCCAACAATGGTTCCACTGCATATTTCACTGCGTAATCATCTTTCCGAAAGGCTTGGATAATCAGCAGGTCAACCGCCTCAGCCAGTAATCCGACCGTAGCCTGAATGAACCCTGAGACCGTTTGACGAGCATTGAGCCTTTCTAGAATTCGATTCTCAAAAGCCTGATTTTTATAAAGGTCAGCTTCTTCTATTGTTGCCATAATCGATGCTTCACGTTCCGATAACCGCGGGTTTTCTGGTGCCTCGGTTTTTGGAAGGTGCTCTTTTATTTCTGGTTGCGCAGTAGTGCGCATTCGATTCAATTTCATTATACCCTTCTCATTTGGAGCTGCCGCTTCGCTGCAACTCCAATCCTATGGGTTACATCATGCTTGACGTTGCATGGCGTTATACACATTCGCGATCTGTGCGACAAGCTCTGGCTGATCTTCTAGGCCACAAACCTGCTTCACGGTGTGAGTGATGCCTTTCTCATTAAGCAAATATGCCATTTCTTGAGCCTGTGGGTCTTGGTGGCTGCGATAGCTTAATGCCGCCGCAATGCCCATAAGCAGATTGTTGTTTGGCAAACCATACTCCAGCGTTCCTCGCAGTGGTTTGATTAAACGGTCGTTTTCACTCAGTTTACGCAATGGCTGACGTCCCACGCGTTCCACATCGTCATGTAGATAAGGGTTCTCAAAGCGCCCTAAAATCTTTTCGATATAAGCGGAATGCTGTTCTGGGTCAAAGCTGTAGCGTTTAATAAGTACCGCACCACTTTCTTCCATTGCCCCTTTAACAACATCGCGAATAGCCGGATCCAAAATGGCTTCACGAATGGTTTGATAGCCAGCCAGTTGGCCGAGATAGGCGGTGATAGCATGGCCCGTGTTGAGTGTGAAAAGTTTACGCTCAACATAGGCCATAAGATTCGCTGTGGACTCCATTCCTGCAATTTGCGGTAGCTGCCCTTTGAATTGGGTGCTATCGACAATCCATTCGCTGAAGGTTTCAACGGTTACTTCCAATGGATCGTCGTTAGCTGCGGCGCTAGGGGGAACAATGCGATCTACGGCAGAATCCACAAAGCCGATGTGTTCTTCTACCCAAGCATGGAGTTCAGCAGGGATTGCCAGTAAGACGTGCTGTTTAAGCTGGCTGGTACCACGCACCATATTTTCGCAGGCGATAATATTCATTGGCTGATGGTTACCGCTGTTGTAACGGACAATCAAGCCTTGAGCTAGCGTATTGGCGATTTTGCTGAGTACCTGTGGGCCAACCGCAGTGGTGATAATGTCTGCTTGAGCAATCTGCTGAATGGCATCTGGGCTATTACTATGAATGGCGCTGACGCGGTTTACTTGCTCAACGCGCGCATTTTCGCCGACGACATTGACCTGATAACTTTGTTGATGCGCAAGCTGATCGACCAAAGGCTGGTTGACGTCGGCAAATGTTAACTCTGCCTGAGCATCGGCTAAAAGTTTACCGATAAAGCCACGACCAATATTACCTGCACCAAAATGAATCGCTTTCATGATGTTAACCTCGAGAGAATCTATCCGTAAAAAGGGGGCCGGGGGAGGCCCCAAGAACGACACCGACAGCGAAGGCACTTTAGGCCGCTGGCTGCGGTGAACGGTGTCGTGTCATCGCCTTAAGCCGCTTGCTCTCCAGACAGGAGATCTAGGATTTCCTGTACGCTGGTGGTTTGCGCCAGTTTTTCTATGACGCCTTCGTCGTCCAGTGCGTTGGTTAAGCGGGCTATAACCTGAATATGCTCGTTGTTGCGGGCGGCAATGCCGATGACCAGCCGAGCCACGTCATCCGGCTCATCACCGAATCGTACGCCCTGTGGGTATTGGCAAATGACAATCCCGGTGCGGAGCACGCGGTCTTTGGCTTCTACGGTGCCGTGTGGGACGGCAATAGATTCTCCTAGATAGGTTGTGGTTAGCGCTTCTCGTGCCAGCATGGCGTCAATGTAATCAGGTTCGACATAGCCACCGGATACCAGCATTTCACCCGCAAAACGAATAGCTTGTTCTTTATTCTCTGCGGTTAAGTTAAGGAAGATGTTATCTGCGCTAAGCTTGAACAGATTTTCTTCGCGCTCGATTGACTCGAAAGAATCATCGTTGGCTGCAATAATTGTTTGGTTAATAAGGCGATTATCATTGGCTGCATGCGGTAGCTTTGCGGCCAACAAACGGGTGGTTAAATCAGTATACAATCCGCTATCCAGGAAATTGCTCAGTGAAATGTGCATAGCCTGCGGAGCATGACGCATTGCTCGTTCGGTTAAATCCTGATGGGTGATCACCAGATCCACATCGTCTGGCAGGCTATTGATCGCACAGTTAGCGACCGAAATATGATTCAGGCCAGCATCTTTCACCTTTTTGCGCAGAACGCCTGCACCCATCGCGCTAGACCCCATACCAGCATCACAGGCAACGATGATTTTACGCACATGATGCAGATCTTTAGATAAGTCGAGCGTTACGGCCTGCATTACGGGCTGAGGCTGGGTACCAGAAATCTTGCCACCTGATTTAGACTGCTGTTTCATGCCCTGCATACGACGAGTAGCTTCAGCCAAGCCATTGCTCTCTTCATCGCCTACGCGAGCACGTTTAAGCAGCATGGCAGAAGTAAGGAATGACACCAGAGTGGAGGCTAGAATCGACAATATAACGCCAACCAGTGAAGACTTTGGTGTCATTAGCAATACGGCAAAGATAGATCCTGGAGAAGCGGGAGATACCAAGCCAGCATTAAACAGGGTCAAGGTGAAGACGCCGGTCATACCGCCCAAAATGACGGCCAAAATGAGGCGTGGGTTCATCAATACATATGGGAAATAAATTTCGTGAATGCCGCCGAAGAAATGGATTATCGCGGCACCACCGGCAGACTGTTTCGCACTGCCTTTACCGAAGAACATATAGGCTAGCAGGACGCCCAGACCCGGACCTGGGTTCGCTTCGATTAGGAAGAAGATGGATTTGCCAGTTTCTGTTGCTTGCTGAATGCCCAACGGTGAGAAGATGCCGTGGTTAATCGCATTATTCAAGAACAGTATTTTGGCGGGTTCGACAAAGATTGAGGTTAACGGCAGCAGGTTATTTTGCACCATAATGTTAACGCCCGCCGCCAATATCTTAGACAGCGACTCAACCAGTGGTCCAATGGCCATAAATGCCAATATGGCAAGCAGCATACCGATAATGCCTGCGGAGAAGTTATTCACCAGCATTTCGAAACCGCTTTTGATTTTACCGTCGACCCAACGGTCAAAATGCTTGATTGCCCAGCCGCCTAGTGGACCTGCAATCATGGCTCCCATGAACATTGGCATATCTGCACCGACGATCACGCCCATCGTGGTGATAGCTCCCACTACGCCGCCGCGCTCACCACCGATGAGGCGACCACCGGTATAACCGATTAACAGTGGTAGCAGATAGGTGATCATTGGGCCAACCAATTTGGCTAGCGTTTCATTGGGTAACCAGCCCGTGGGAATAAATAGTGCGGTAATCAAACCCCAAGCGATGAATGCGCCAATATTGGGCATTACCATATTGCTGAGGAAGCGGCCAAAATTCTGTACCTTGACCTTGATATCTGGTGATAACATAAAACACCCCTCGTGGTGCGCGCTAAGATGTTGCGCGTCGTAATAGTTGTGGTGGTTTCGCCAAAAACCGTCCTGTCGTTCTGTATGCAAAATCGACTCTATCACGCCGTTTTCATCTCGCGTACCCCGTGGGGTTTTTGTGATCCTGATCTCATTCCATCCCCCTCTTAAGGGGTGTTTTGAGTGATTCAGATCACATAAATAGGCTGAAAGTCTCCTACAAAGTTAAAATAATGTCCTTGCTGGCCTCATTTACGTGATGAAAATCACCTTTATTGTTAGCATCTTTGTTTTTAAATTGTGATTCTCTTCACAAGATACTTTTACATCTCCCCCGTCTAACCTCATTTATTTATTCACCTCCACTCTTTGCGTCATAAAATTACATCCGTGAATGTTTAGGCGTAAAAAAGCCCCGCAAGGTTTCCCTGGCAGGGCGGGTATAACGTTAGATTCTATTAGTTTTGAAAAATAGCCGCGTTGCGGTTTTTCGCATTTAACAGTTCTTGATGTTTGGCTGCAATTGAGGTCATGAGCTGATTGTATTGATCGACCTGCTGTTGGGTTTGCAACTGGATGCTTTGGTTATCAAAGCGAGCCTGAGTCCCAATGCTTTGCAGGAAATCACCCACTTGAATCAAGTCTTGTGACAGGCTAGCGGCCATTGGGATAATAGGCATAACGGCATTCGCTGGGTCGGTAACGACTTTCGCAAAGGCTTGGTCATAAATCGCTTTTACATCATCAGGCTGTTTGAGTGCAGCACGCGCAGTGTCTGCGGTTGATTTCGCACTTTGAATCTGCTGACCGAGCAGATTTAGAGCCCCGGACTCCTGTCGTAGATCGTCACGTTTTAGCAGATAGTCCTGAGGAACACGTATCTGATCGATAGTGGTAAACAGCGGATTAAGGCTGCTATCCATCGAACGACTGAAATTCTGTGAAAAGGTCACCAAAATCGCGTAATCGCTGACATAATTGCCGAGTTTCTGCTTTTGGTCTTCGCTCAGCGTCGGCACAGTAATGCTACCGCGCATGACGGTATTTTGCAGATAGTCGATGAAAGCTTTACGTTGTTCTTTATCGTTGTCGCCACAGCCAGCCAGTTGGAACGCCATAATGACGGCGAAAATTGGCATCAACCAACGCTGTGCCTGTTTAGTTACTGCAAGTGACATGTAATTACTCCTGTAACCACGCGAAAAATGGGTCAATATCATTCGGTTGAAATTCTACTCATCAAGTTAGTTTAACCTGATAATTTAGGGATAACAGCCAGAATGTAAAAAACCCGCCGAAAGGCGGGCTTTATTTTACGTTCAGGTTTACTGCAGAACAGAGATATCAGCAACCTGTAGGAACAAATCACGTAGTTTGCTCAGCAATGTCAGGCGGTTGATACGCACTTGCTCATCTTCAGCCATCACCATAACCTGCTCGAAGAAATCATCAACAGGTTCGCGCAAAGCAGCCAGTTCAGACAGTGCTTCTTGATAACGCCCTTCGGCAAACAGTGGCTCTAATTTGTCACGTAGAACAACCAGATGCGTTGCCAGTTTGATTTCTGCTGCTTCTTTTAATACAGATGCATGAACGCGATCGGCCAGCACTTCGGTCGATTTCGCCAGAATGTTGGAAACACGTTTGTTGGCAGCAGCTAATGCCGCGGCTTCAGGCAATGTACGGAAGTGAGAAACTGCCTTCATGCGAGCATCAAAGTCAGCGGGCTTGGTTGGACGACGAGCCAAGACAGCCTGAATAGTATCTACGCTATGACCTTCTTCCTGATACCACGCACGGAAACGTCCCAGCATGAAATCAACCACGTCATCAACGACGTTAGCGTTGGTCAGCTTCTGACCATAGAGGCGAGCAGCTTCTTCGGTCAGCGTGACCAAATCCAGCGGCAGCTTCTTCTCAACGATAATACGCAGAACGCCCAGTGCCGCACGACGCAGAGCAAATGGGTCTTTATCACCCTTTGGATGTTGGCCAATGCCGAAAATACCAGCAAGAGTATCCATTTTGTCAGCGATCGCGACAGAACATGCCACCAGAGATTCTGGTAGTGCATCACCCGCAAAGCGTGGTTGATACTGTTCGTTTAGCGCAACGGCAACCTCTTCGTTTTCACCGTCGTGGCGGGCGTAGTGCATACCCATGACACCCTGAGTATCTGTGAACTCGAAGACCATGTTAGTCATCAAATCACACTTGGATAGCAGACCTGCGCGGGTTGCCAGATTCACATCGGCACCGATTTGCTCTGCAATCCAACCAGACAAAGCTTCAATACGATTAGTTTTATCGCGAAGCGTTCCCAGTTGTTGCTGGAACAACACGGTTTCTAGACGGGGTAGATTATCTTCCAGACGTTGCTTACGGTCAGTCTTAAAGAAGAACTCAGCATCGGCTAAACGTGGGCGCACAACTTTCTCATTACCAGAGATTATCTGCTGTGGATCTTTAGATTCGATGTTAGTGACGAAGATAAAGTTTGGCAGCAATTTGCCTGCGGCGTCATACACTGGGAAGTACTTTTGGTCACCTTTCATGGTGTAAACCAGCGCTTCGGCAGGTACCGCAAGGAATTTCTCTTCAAACTTAGCCGTCAACACCACTGGCCATTCAACCAGAGAGGTCACTTCTTCCAACAGGCTTTCGCTCATATCAGCGATGCCGCCGATTTTCTGTGCAGCCTGTTCTGAATCACGTTTGATAATTGCTTTACGGGTTTCGTAATCAGCAATGACTTTTCCGCGTTCCATCAGGATTTGCGGGTATTGATCGGCGTTGTCGATGGTGAACTGCGGTTCACCCATGAAACGATGACCACGGATCACGCGATCTGACGGTATACCAAGAATAGTAGCAGGGATAACTTCACTGCCCAGCAGCAGCGTGACGGTATGAACCGGACGCACGAACTGAGTGTCGTTATTACCCCAGCGCATCAGTTTTGGAATTGGCAGTTTGCCTAACGCATTAGTGACCAGCGTAGGCAGCAGTTGCTGCGCGCTCTGGCCTTTTTGATGAGCTCGGAACAGCAGCCACTCACCTTTGTCAGATGTCAGTCGTTCGGCCTGATCGACAGTGATGCCGCAACCACGAGCCCAACCTTCTGCGGCTTTAGTCGGTTTGCCTTCGGCATCAAATGCCTGCGCAATAGCTGGGCCGCGCTTTTCAATTTCGCGATCGGGCTGAGATTCATGTAGCGCAGCAACTTTCAGCGCTAGACGGCGTGGGGCCGCGTACCAAGTGACTTCGCCATGAGCGAGGTCTGCGTTATCAAGTTCAGCGGTAAAATTAGCTGCAAAAGATTCTGCCAGAGAGCGTAGCGCTTTCGGTGGCAGCTCTTCGGTGCCGATTTCCACCAGAAAAGTTTGTTGGGTCATGGCTGCCTCAAATATTCTCTAATTTAGAATCGTCGCTTTTTTTACACATTGGGAAGCCTAGCGCCTCACGAGAGGCATAGTAGGCTTCAGCGACCGCTTTGGTCAGGGTACGGATTCGCAGAATGTAGCGCTGACGCTCGGTGACGGAAATCGCCTTGCGGGCGTCCAGCAAGTTAAAGCTGTGTGCGGCCTTCAGAATGCGTTCATACGCTGGCAGAGGCAGAGGTTTTTCCAACTCCAACAACATTTTTGCTTCTTTCTCATACTGCTCGAAGCAGGAGAACAGGAAATCGACATCGGCGTATTCAAAGTTATAAGTGGATTGTTCCACTTCGTTTTGATGGAACACGTCGCCGTAGGTGGTTTTGCCCAGTGGGCCGTCGCTCCAGACCAAGTCGTAGACGCTGTCTACGCCCTGAATGTACATCGCTAAGCGCTCCAGACCATAGGTGATTTCACCGGTAACTGGCTTACACTCTAGGCCGCCAACCTGCTGGAAGTAAGTAAACTGGGTCACTTCCATCCCGTTGAGCCACACTTCCCAGCCCAAACCCCATGCGCCCAGCGTTGGGTTTTCCCAGTTATCTTCAACGAAGCGAATATCATTCACCAATGGATCCAAGCCGAGTTCTTTCAGTGAACCCAGATAGAGCTCCTGAATATTTTCTGGCGATGGCTTAATCACGACTTGGAACTGGTAGTAATGCTGTAAGCGGTTAGGGTTTTCGCCATAGCGTCCATCGGTTGGACGGCGTGAAGGTTGCACATAGGCAGTTGCCATCGGCTCTGGGCCGAGTGCGCGCAGGCAGGTCATTGGGTGTGAGGTGCCAGCGCCAACTTCCATGTCCAGTGGTTGAACAATGGTGCAGCCTTGGCGCGCCCAATAGTCCTGCAGAGTCAGGATCAGCCCCTGAAAGGTCTTGGTATCAAACTTTTGCATATTGGATGAGTTCGCGCGATACAAGTGGATTTATATAGAATGTTGCAGTATACCGCCTGAACGTAAGATATACAGCCCGAATCCCGTCTCAAAGCGAGGGATTTTGTGTCTATTTTGCCATAAAGCTGGGTAAAACTCGGGAACATTCGGCGTAAAAGGCTGGCTAAAAGTTTGCGCTGACGCCGATGTTGTACATAAATTGTTCATTGTTGTTAAGTCTATTGGTTTGCGATAGCTCGGCAAATGCCGCCATATTTCCACTCAAAGGAATATTGGCTCCAACGGTCACATCGATCCAGTGGGCTTCCTGATTAGGGATATCGCGGCTGAATAAACTCTGTGGTGCGCTAAATTCGCCTGCCGGCTTGTAGGATTCATTGCTGGATAAACGCTGGTAGCTGATTTCAGCGTATGGGGTGAATAATTCGAGGTTTGAATCCAACCGCCAACCCAGTGTGCCAACCTGTTGTTGTGTGGTCGGGTTCAACGCCGCTGAGGCTAATGAATTGCTTCCCACCCAATGCGTTGAGAATCCCGGTTCTATCGAGGTTGATGCGCGATCGATGGGCACAATATCACCCACGATTTCATCGTCGTGATTAAAAAAGATATCTTTTAAATCATAAGATAAAGCTGGTGACGAGAGCAAAATGCTGCCCATCAAAAATACGATAACCAGAGGTTTAATCATTGATGCCACTCCATCAAAAGGGAGGCGTTTTCATTGTTATTTTTAGGTTGCTGCACTCTTAACTATTTGACGTGGTTGTCGTGGCGTCAAGGTCGGTTGAAATAAAAACTTTATGCTGTAAAAAGCATGATAGTAATACCCGATATCATCAGCGTTTTAATCTGTTGGCA
Organism: Hafnia paralvei; assembly: GCF_020150375.1. NCBI lineage: Bacteria > Pseudomonadati > Pseudomonadota > Gammaproteobacteria > Enterobacterales > Hafniaceae > Hafnia > Hafnia paralvei. The sequence goes on from NZ_CP083737.1 coordinate 27,163, forward strand.
TAAGGATGAAGCCTGACAATTAGCCTGTTTTTTCACGTAAGGATTAAGATTATGAGCCAGACGTTTGAAGATCAAAAAATTCGCTGTGGTTGGGTTTCTGCAGACCCTTTATACATCAGCTATCACGACGAGGAGTGGGGGCAGCCAGTATACGAAGATGCGCATCTTTTTGAGTTATTGTGCTTAGAAGGGCAACAGGCAGGGTTATCGTGGATAACCGTGTTGAAGAAGCGTGAAAACTATCGTCGAGCATTTCATCATTTTGACCCACGTAAAGTTGCGGCCATGACGGATGCCGATATAGACGCGTTGATGCAGGATGCAGGACTTATCCGTCACCGTTTGAAGCTAGACGCCATTGTCGTTAACGCACGTGTCTATATGAAAATGCTGCAGGAAGGAGAGAGCTTCTCTCAGTTCCTCTGGTCGTTTACCGATGGAAAGCCCGTGCTGAATCGCCCTGATACATTAGCGAATGTTCCGGCAAAAACCGAAGTCTCAGATTTGATGTCGAAAGCGTTGAAGAAAAAGGGATTTAAATTTATAGGATCAACGATTTGCTACGCCTTTATGCAGGCAAGCGGCATGGTGAACGATCATGTGAAAACCTGCTTCTGTGGGAAATGTTAAGTCATGATCCGCCCAGCAATACAACAAGATATGGACGCCATAATGGCGTTGTGGCTGGTGAGCACGACCGAAGCGCATCCGTTTATTTCTTCCCACTATTGGCGCGAAAGTGAAGCCGTAGTGCGCGATACCTATTTACCTCATGCTTTGACGTGGGTAGCTGAGAACGATGGTGAAATCGTAGGTTTTATCAGCGTACTTGAGATGCAATTCATTGGGGCTCTGTTTGTGGATAAACGTTTTCACGGTAAGGGGATTGGCCCACTGCTAATGCAGCATGTGAAAATGATTTTCCCGCAGCTAATGCTAGAGGTGTATACCGAGAATCAGCGTGCGCTACGTTTTTATCGTCACGAAGGTTTTGAGATACAAGATACCCAATTGAATGAAGATACCCAGCATATGACCGCGATTATGTTGTGGGAGAAAAGGCCCGGTGCTTGGTTGGAAGATTAAGCAAAATTTAGGTTATTAATGCGTTTCGGCCAATTTTTCGGAATTGTAGCCATTATTTTTTAACGATAATTTGCTGAAATGCCTTCCCCGCGGATCTTTGTCGTCCGTGATTTTTAAGTCTTGATTTTGGGTTGGCGTATTACCAGCCTTTTTACAGCAAATGATTTGAGCGATTAGGCTCTGTGCAAGATGAGGTTCCATAATGAGTAAAAGCCGTTTATGCATTGCTGGCGCAGTATGTGCAGCGTTGTTGCTGTCTGGTTGTACAACGAACCCATATACCGGCGAGTCTGAAGCGGGTAAGGCTGGCGTTGGTGCTGGGTTAGGTGCGTTAGTTGGTGCGGGCGTTGGCGTACTGTCCTCTTCTAAGCACGATCGTGGTAAAGGTGCGTTGATCGGTGCTGCCGCTGGTGCTGCATTAGGGGGTGGTGCGGGTTACTACATGGATGTTCAGGAGTCTAAACTGCGTGACAAAATGCGTGGTACGGGCGTAAGCGTGACGCGCCAAGGCGACAATATTATTCTGAACATGCCAAATAATGTGACGTTCGACTCAAGCAGCAGTACTTTGAAACCTGCGGGCGCGAATACGCTGACCGGCGTGGCCATGGTACTTAAGGAATATCCTAAGACGGCGGTTAACGTGGTGGGTTACACCGATAGCACCGGCAGTCAGGATCTGAATATGCGTTTGTCTCAGCAGCGCGCAGATAGCGTTGCAAGCGCGCTGATTGTTCAGGGTGTCGAAGCTAGCCGTGTTCGCACTCAGGGCATGGGGCCTGCAAATCCAATTGCCTCCAACAGCACGGCGGAAGGCAAAGCTCAGAACCGTCGCGTAGAGATTACGCTGAGCCCGATGTAATTCCCTTTCTTTAAGCCTCCCCCGTTTATAGGGGAGGCTATTTCGCAAACCTTATCTCATCAGTTCCCCTGTGGTTATGCTAAATTTGCGTATTCGTTGAATATGTGAGGAGCATATCGTGAGCAGTCAGGGATCCCGAGCCACCATTAGTGATGTCGCCAAGGCCGCTAAAACCGGTAAAACCAGCGTTTCACGCTACCTTAATGGTGAACAGCACCTGCTATCAGACGATCTCAAAAAGCGAATCGAGCAAGCTATTCAACGGCTTAATTATCGTCCTAGTCAAATGGCGCGCAGTCTGAAAGGTGGGCAAACAAGGCTCATCGGCATGATCATTGCTGATATCACCAATCCTTACTCCGTAGACGTTTTGCGCGGCGTTGAAGAGGCCTGCCGCGTGCAAGGTTTCACGCTTCTGGTGTGTAATACCAACAACGAAATTAATCAGGAACAGCATTATCTTGAGCTTTTAAGCAGTTATCGCGTTGAAGGTCTTGTGGTGAATGCAGTAGGTATGCGTGAGGAAGCGCTGTCTAAACTGCAACAATCTTTATTGCCAATGGTGCTTATCGACCGCAAAATTCCGGATTTCTCTTGCGATATGGTGGGATTAGATAACCACCGTGCAGCCACAGAAGCCACACAGCATTTGCTAGAGCAAGGGTTTGAAGCCGTTATGTTCTTAAGCGAGCCCCTTGGCCTAGTGAATACGCGTCTTGAGCGTTTACACGCTTTTCAAAAGGCAATGCAGGAACATCCAGAATTGACGGCTTGTCATGCCGAAGTCGTGCTCAATAAAGGCGAGTTGCTGGATCAAACGTTAACTCAGTTTTGTCACCAGCACCGCGGTATGCGCAAGGCCATCATGTCTGCGAACGGAGCGCTTACTTTACAGGTTGCCCGTTCCCTACGGCGTCTAGGTCTGAACTGGGGAAGTGATATTGGATTACTTGGCTTTGATGAGTTGGAATGGGCAGAGTTGGCTGGCGTTGGGATAACAACGCTTAAGCAGCCGACCTATCAGATCGGCTATGCTGCGTTAGAACTTTTGGTGAAGCGTATTCAAGGTGATGGTCAGCCTACCGTGGAGCAAAAGTATCCGGGTGAACTGATTGTACGTGGTTCAACATCACGCTAATCAGGAAGCGGAACCTTTACGCACCAGATAGCGATAGGGCGTTTGCTCAGTTTCTTGCGCAATCAATTGGTGATCCATAAAGCGGCAAAATCCCGGAATATCACGGGTGGTTGCTGGGTCATCTGCGATAATCAGCAGCGTTTGACCATCATCCATATGGCGCACAGTTTTACGCACCATCATTACAGGCTCAGGGCAACGAAGCCCAAGAGCATCCAGCGTTTTATCCGGATTAGCGAAAAGATCGGTCATGGTCGTTCTCTAAAGGCCGCGTTGTTAAACGATGAGCGCTACTCAATGTTAAAGATGCGCAATCGTATTAATAAAGGGCTGCGGCGTCGTGAAGTTTAAAACAGCCCTAGTTTACCTGTTGCGAAATAGTCTGCAATAGACGTGAACGTTTGCGTTAAAATTAACCATTGCGCATGAAAATTATCGCGGTATCATGCCTGCCGCATCTCGTATGCACTTATTTTTCTTGGGTTCCCTCACCCCAATCTCCAAAAAGGCTAAAATATGTTTGATTTTACTCCGCAACAGCGGATGAAAGCCCTTTGTTGGCTTTCGGTGTTTCATGTTCTGATCATTACTTCCAGTAACTATCTGGTGCAACTGCCGATCTCAATTTTCGGCTTCCACACCACGTGGGGCGCATTCACATTCCCGTTTATTTTCCTTGCGACTGACTTAACCGTCCGTGTATTTGGTGCGCCTTTGGCTCGCCGAATTATTCTGGCGGTGATGGCTCCTGCATTGCTGATTTCTTACTGCATATCGGCACTATTTTTCCAAGGAGAGTGGCAAGGTTTTGCTGCGCTGAGCTCATTTAATGTGATGGTTGCGCGTATCGCTGTTGCTAGCTTTATGGCCTATGTGCTGGGGCAAATTCTTGATGTGCACGTATTTAACCGTCTACGTCAGCGCAGTGCATGGTGGGTTGCACCAACGGCATCGACGCTATTTGGCAATATTAGTGACACGCTGGCGTTCTTCTTTATTGCTTTTTATCACAGTACCGATCCGTTCATGGCGGCCAATTGGGTAGAAATTGCATTGGTGGATTACACATTTAAGCTGCTGATCAGTTTAGTTTTCTTCTTGCCAATGTACGGTGTGATGCTCAACGTGGTACTGAAATATTTGTCTACGCATCGTTCTGAACCGCAACCACAGTTAAATTAATACCTTCTTACGATGCCGAGTACTTTTGCTCGGTATCGTATACTCTGATATCCCTGCCCCGGGGGATGTCATGCCCGCAATTACCGTCAAGCACTCCAACATTGAAGAGATTCATTTCCTCTATAGTTTGTTGCCAGAATTTTCCGCACTGCATAACCGACAAGACCTAATTAACCGACTGAATAATAAAGAAACTTGTGCTCTTGTTGCTTATAAAGAGGAAAAACCTGTCGGTTTTAAGTTGGGTTATGCTCTGAATGACACCACTTTCTATAGTTGGTTAGGCGGCGTGTTGCCTGACTATCGTCGTGACGGAATAGCCCAAGTCCTATTGCATACACAGGAAAATTGGGCTTTAAATCATGGGTATCAGTATATCGAAGTGAAAACGAGAAACTGTTTTCCCGCTATGCTGATTATGCTAATAAAAAATGGCTATCAATTAACTGCTTTGGAGCAGGCTGAGAATCTAGCCGACAACCGAGTACGACTGGTGAAATGCTTAACGCACGGAACCAATAATAAGTAGCGAAGCTACAATATGTTACTTGCATTTAATGCACTGATAAGGTGCGATACGTTTATTGGTCAATCGAGACGTTAGGACAATATAAGGAATTACCATGCGTAATTTAGTGAAGTTTGTGGGAGTGGGATTGTTAGTAGCAGGGCTTGCTGCCTGTGACGGTCAATCAACCGACAGCGCCAACTCTGCAGCTAAAGGCTCTACCTCGGCAGAAGCTAGCGTACCCGCGGGAGAAAATATTAGCCTACTTGACGGGAAAGTGACTTTTACTCTGCCAGCAGGGTTGACCGATCAGAGCGGTAAATTAGGCTCTCAGTCAAACAGTATGCACGTTTATGCGAATAAGAGTGGGCAGCAGGCAGTAATTGTAATTATGGCTCCGCTACCTTCTGACAGCCTGAGTACGCTGAGTGGGCGCTTGGTAGAGCAACAGAAAGCGCGCGATCCCAGCCTGAATGTGCTTTCTGATAAGAGTATTGAAGTCAGCGGGCAGCCAGCCCAAGAAGTGAATAGTGTGCAAACGGCGAAAGGCCAAGTCTCCTATTCCAGCATCGTACTGGCCAAAGCAGGCGATCAACTAATGACCATGCAGGTCGCCCTGCCAGGCGAAAATCAGCAAGAAGCAGCAAGTATCGCTAAAGGTGTAGTTAACACCTTGAAGATAAAAGAATAAATAGTTATGAAGCCCTCCCTTATGTAGGGAGGGCTAGCATATTAATTGACTACGCCATTCACCATTTTCTGTGTGAGCTGTTGTCCACTTGCGCTTTGCACATTCAACGTTGCGTTCACGCTTGGTTTCAGCGGTGCTTCACCGGTGAGTACGCCTTGCAGCTCTAACTGCATATTGACGTCCCCGCTTAACGGGAGAGCAGGCCAACCCCATTCAACCAATTGATTAGCTGGAACCGCTTGTCCCTTCAGATCCAGCGTTAGCTGACGTCCAGTCTGATTGAGCGACGCGCTAGCCTCCAGTATTCCCTTTTGTGACAGCGCGCTGAGTTCGCTCACGGCGATCTGCTGATCGTTGGCATTTAGCGTTATAGAAAGGCGTTGGAGATCAACTTTGTTGAAGGTTGCTCCGCTGGCGTTGAACGTTGCCTGTCCATCCCACAGGCCTAAAAGGCGATTGTGTACTAAGCGAATATTGCTGCCAAATCCATCAAGTGCGGTGATTTGGAAAGGGAATTCTGGATTAATATCAACAAGCAGGTTTCGGCTACCAGAAAATTTGGTCACTATGACATCGTTCAACCATGCTGGCAGTGGTGTCTGCCAAATCTCCCGCCAATTTTGAGGCAGAGTGTACTCCAAGCCCACAATGGTCATATCATCGATGGTTAAGCGTTTGTCATTGCGATGCCAATTGCCGCTTGCGCGCAGCAGGCTACCTTCCCAACGGGTACTTAACTGACGAATTGCAACGCCTGCGTTTGAGAGGTCGGCACTGAAGATAGGCTCAACAAAATGCACATTGCCCACCACAATGTCGTTAGCATTAAAGGCTATAGTGCCTTTTTCACTCTGCCAATCTCCTTTGCTCCATGTAATACCGTCCAGTTCGGCGTCTAGATCGCTGAGTGCCCAGCCAGCCCCTTCTAGTTTGGCATCGGTGACGCTAACTTTGCCGAAGGTCACTGTCGGCAGTTGCTCGAGTGGTGCAAAGAATGCGTCTATGGATTTATTGGTCTGCCAGTGAATATTACCTAGGCGCAGGTTATTGATCTGCCAACTGCCATCGGCTTTGCGCACGCCGTCGCTAGTCATCTGCCCCTGTGCGATATCAGCACCTGCTCTATTGATTGTCAGCAGACCTTGTTTGAAGCTGCCCTGTAGCAGTACATTTTGCGCTGGGACGTCATTAATCAATACCTTACCCGCACTGAACTGGAACTGATTATTATTGCCCAGAATCTGTCCTGCCGTTGGTTGCCAAGGTGAGATATAGCCATTCACCTGTGAGGCATTCAGTTTCTGCTGGGAATCATTTTGCTGTAACTGCATGTTAGCTAGGCGAAGGCTTTCAGCCTGAATCGGCAGTAAGGCTTTTGGTGGCGCTGAGAGAGACAGAGAACCATTTTCCAGCGTTACGCTGTCGAAATGTTTGGGGTCAGTGAACTGGCGTATGCCTAGCGACAAACTGACTTTCTCTGCACGCAAGAATGGTGGCTGACCGTCGGTGGCTAAGGTGACGTTATTTAATATCACCTCCGATGGTTCGCGGATATCGTGATGTATTTTTCCCAACGATAGACGGTACTGGGTGTTTTCGTTTACCCAAGCGCTGATCTGGCGCGCTCCCCATGTCGTTTGGGCTATGACATAAGCCACAATAACCAACGCTATGATGATAGCGAGCAGGGTTAATAGTATTTTTCCAATAAATTTCACGGCATTAGTCCTTCAGGCCAAAGGTACTTTAGTTTATGCCGTATTAAACCGGATGGCTCAAGGGATGAAATGTAAACAGCAATAAAAAAGGCCGAATGCAGATACATCCGACCTTTCCTTCACTGCTATGACGTCGCTAGTCTTCGTGCGGGAAAACGAGGTTTAGGACGATCGCGGTGATGCCGCCGGCAGCAATTCCAGAGGACAGCAGGGTTTTCATCCAATCAGGCGCAAATTGTAAGATCAGCGGCTGCTGAGAAACGCCAAGACCAACGGCCAGCGATAGCGCCATAATCATGATAGCGCGACGGTTAAGCGGCTCACGTGAGACGATACGCACCCCTGAAGCCGCAATAGTACCGAACATGACAATGGTTGCTCCGCCCAGTACAGGTTCAGGGATATGCTGAACGAAACCAGCTACTGCAGGGAATAGGCCTAGCACAATGAGCATCAGTGCAACCACAAAACCAACATAGCGGCTGGCGACGCCGGTGAGTTGAATGACGCCGTTGTTTTGACCAAAGCACGAGTTTGGAAAGGTGTTAAATACCGCAGATAGCATCGAGTTCAGGCCGTTAGCTAATACACCGCCTTTGAGACGTTTCATATACAGTGGGCCAGATACGGGTTGCTCGGACACATCTGAGGTGGCAGTGATATCACCAATGGTTTCCAGTGAGGTAACCATAAAGACCAACATCAGGGGAATCAACAGATTCCAATCAATGCCCAATCCATAATACAGCGGTGTTGGCACCATCAGCAGCGAAGTGGTTTTTTCCATATTGCCAGTGTCTGGCAGCATACCTGTCGCCCACGCCAGTGCGTAGCCCACGGCCATTGCAATCACCAGCGAAGAAACGCGCAGATAAGGATTTCGTTGGCGGTTAAGCAAAATAATGACAACCAGTACGGAACCTGCCAGCATCAAGTTACTCGGCGCCCCGAAGGTGTGATCGTTCATCGCCCCGTATCCACCACCGATGGAAACTAGCCCTACCTGAATTAACGATAGACCAATGATCATCACGACCACACCGGAAACCAGCGGCGTGATGATGCGGCGTGCCAAATGCAGGAAGCGAGACAGAATGATTTCGGTGCAGGACGCTAACATTAGCGTACCAAACAGCGTTGCCATCATGGTTGGAATATCGGCACCACCATTTTTTAAAGCCATGCCTCCCATAATCAGCGGGCTAACAAAGTTAAAGCTGGTGCCCTGAATCGATAGTAGACCTGAACCAACAGGTCCCCAGGTTTTAATTTGCAGAATGGATGCTAAACCCGATGCAAACAGAGACATGCTGATAATGTGCTGAGTATCTTGTGCTGGTAATCCTAAAGCCTGACAAATCAGTAAGGCGGGAGTAATAACGGCGACAAACATTGCCAGCAGATGTTGGCACGCAGCAAAAAGGGTTTGTGGAAGAGGTGGACGATCTTCGAGACGATAAATTAGCTCACTTTTGACAGGCGCTGTGGTGGTAGCAGGCTTCGCCGTTGAAGAGTGAACTTGGTCGAACTCAGTGGATGGCGTGGTCATAATCCATATTCCGGAAGCAACAATGCACGCATTTTAATGATAGCGGTCACAAAAGCAATCGGTTGCGTGTAAAGTTACCTAAAAATAGGGACACTTTTACATCGCATTTTTTGCTAAAGAAACTTGCCCTAACGTTAGGTTTTGCTTTCTAATTAATCGCTTATCATTTTTTTATAACGGTGAGAAAACTATAACTATTTGAAATTAAAATAATTATTACATGGAGTGATCAAATGATTCATCTGGACGTTTACGGTACGCTTGTCGCGGCGACCCTGGTGCTACTTCTTGGGCGCCAAATGGTACAGAAAATCCCCTTCTTAACGAAATATACTATCCCAGAACCTGTTGCCGGTGGTTTGCTGGTCGCTCTGGGGTTTCTCTTGTTAAAACAGACCATGGGCTTTGAGGTCAGTTTTGACATGTCGCTTAAAGACCCTTTAATGCTGGCATTCTTTGCCACGATTGGTCTTAACGCTAATCTGGCGAGTCTCAGAAAAGGTGGCAAGGCGCTTAGTATTTTCATTTTTGTCGTTGTGGGATTGCTACTGGTACAAAACGCGATTGGTATCGGTATGGCTAAAATGTTGGGGCTCGACCCGTTGATGGGACTATTAGCTGGGTCAATCACGCTATCCGGCGGTCATGGTACCGGTGCGGCATGGAGTAAGGTCTTCAGTGAGCGCTACGGATTTGAAAATGCGACAGAAGTAGCGATGGCCTGTGCGACTTTCGGATTGGTTCTGGGGGGATTAATTGGCGGTCCAGTGGCCCGCTATTTGGTTAAACACTCTTCAACGCCGAACGGCACGCCTGATGATACTGAGGTTCCAACAGCGTTTGAGAAGCCATACAGTGGCCGCATGATCACTTCGCTGGTATTAATTGAAACGCTGGCAATGATCGCCATTTGCTTAACCGCTGGTCATTTTATTGCCGACTTCCTGCGGGGCACCTCGTTTGAGCTTCCAACGTTTGTATGTGTGCTGTTTGTCGGGGTGGTGTTGAGCAACACCATGCATGCGATTGGTTTCTATCGCGTGTTTGAACGTGCGGTATCGGTGTTGGGGAACGTGAGTCTATCTCTGTTCTTGGCGATGGCGCTGATGAGTTTGAAGCTATGGGAACTGGCCTCACTGGCGTTGCCTATGCTGGCAATTTTGCTAGCGCAGACGCTGGTTATGGCGCTGTACGCGATTTTTGTCACTTACCGCGTTATGGGCAAAAATTACGATGCGGCGGTATTGGCTGCAGGGCATTGTGGTTTTGGATTAGGCGCAACACCAACTGCTATTGCCAATATGCAGGCAATTACCGATCGCTTTGGTCCCTCGCATTTGGCCTTCTTGGTGGTGCCGATGGTGGGAGCATTCTTTATCGATATCGTTAACGCGATAGTGATTAAGCTATACCTAATGCTGCCGGTGTTTCCTGCGGTGATGGGGTAATTTAGGTTTATCCCTCTATCTTCTCTCATGGCGGAGAAATAGAGGGATGCCTCTTTAAGCGTTGGTGTAGCGGCTACGCTCTGGCAACCAGCGCTCAATCAGCGCCTGCGCATGTTTGGGATAGTTTTGATGTATATGGCGTGCGATACGCTGTACTTCTGGGATCAATGCTTGGTCGCGTAGCAAATCTGCGACTTTGAATTCCGCGCTACCAGTCTGCTTAGTACCGAGTAGTTCACCAGGCCCGCGTATTTCCAAATCTCTCTGAGCAATCACAAAACCATCGTTGCTATCGCGCAGTACCTGTAAACGCTTTTGTGCCGTTTGGCTAAGCGGTGTTTTATATAGGAGTACGCAGTGAGAGGCTACCGCACCACGGCCTACACGACCGCGCAACTGATGCAACTGAGCCAAGCCTAAGCGCTCAGGGTTTTCGATGATCATTAGGCTCGCGTTAGGCACGTCCACGCCGACTTCTATAACCGTAGTGGCAACAAGAAGCTGAGTTTCGCCAGCCTTGAATGCACGCATCACTTCTTGTTTTTCTGCTGCCTTCATGCGGCCATGAACCAGCGCGACTTTGATTTCGGGCAGTAGCAGTTTGAGTTCTTCTGCTGTGGCTTCTGCCGCTTGAGCTTCTAACATCTCTGACTCTTCAATCAGAGTGCATACCCAATATGCCTGTCGCCCTTCTTTAAGGCAGGCATTTTTGACGCGCTCAATGATGTCAGTGCGACGTGAGTCTGGAATAGCCACGGTAGTTACCGGCGTTCTTCCCGGTGGAAGTTCATCAATGACAGACGTATCAAGATCGGCATAGGCAGTCATCGCCAACGTTCGTGGAATGGGCGTGGCGGTCATAATCAATTGATGTGGATGGAACCCTTGCTCCTCGCCTTTCTCCCACAGAGCAAGGCGCTGATGCACGCCAAATCGATGCTGTTCGTCAATGATAACCAATGCAAGACCAGAGAACTGAACCTGATCTTGAAAAATTGCATGGGTACCGACGATCATATCGACTTCGCCGCTGGCGATCGCCTCCATCTGAGTTTGACGTGCTTTGCCTTTTTGCTTGCCCGCAAGCCAACCCACTTTTAGCCCCAAAGGCTCGAACCACTGGCGGAAGTTATTGGCATGTTGTTCGGCAAGCAGTTCGGTAGGCGCCATGAGCGCAACCTGTTTCCCATGAGCAATCGTACGCAGCGCAGCGAGTGCGGCCACTAAGGTTTTACCTGAGCCAACATCGCCCTGAACTAAACGCATCATCGGTACTGGTTTTGCCATATCCGCTTCGATATCAGCCACCACACGTTCTTGCGCTCCGGTTGGTTTGAACGGCAAGGATGCGAGCATCAGGTTTTTGAGGCGGTCATCCGCTGAGAGCGATAGCGCTTTATGGCTTTGTGCTCCTGCCCGCACGGCCAGCATGCTGAGGTTGTGAGCCAGTAGTTCTTCTAAAATTAAGCGACGCTGTGCCGGATGTTTACCATGCTCGAGATCGGCCAGTTGCATATCTGGAGGTGGGCGATGCAGCATTCGCAGTGCGTCTGGTAGGCTCATTAGCCCGCGGCGTAGCTCATCTGGCAAGAGTTCGGCAATAGGAACGGTGTCAAGTAAGGATAATGCCTGATCGGTAAGCTTGCGCAGCGTGGCTTGGCGGATACCTTCAGTGGTGGGATAAACAGGCGTAAGTGCTTCTTGCAACTCAACGTTTTCTGTTTCACCTTGAATTTTGTATTCGGGGTGTATGATTTCCGCACCCAGATTTCCGCGTTTTATTTCACCGTAGGCCAAGACATGTTTGCCTGGTGACAGGCTATTCTTCATTGCCGCATTAAAGTTGAAGAAGCGCATGGTCAGCATTCCGGTACCGTCGCTAATCTGGCTGGTCATCATCCGGCGACGGCCAAAGCTGATATCGGTGCGGAGTACTTCCCCTTCTACCGTAGCAAAGAGGCCAGGCAGAAGGTCGTTAATGGCATACAGGCGAGTACGATCTTCATAGCGTAAAGGCAAATGAAGCAGAAGATCTTGGATATTCTCGAGACCGATTTTGGCGAGTTTACCTGCTTGGCTGGCACCAACGCCGGCTAAAGAGGTTAACGCAATCGCATCCAGCAAGCGGCCTTTCATCGTTAGCCTTTGGTTGCTTGCATGGCGTCCCACCATGCTTGAGGAGCATCTATTTGCCCTTCGTCATCGATACGCGGACGCGGCAGTTTTTTACGCTTGGCAACGTTCGCCAATACAGGGTAGCCCCCCTCCCACAGCAAACGTTGTTGATCTTCGTCGCTTAAAGGGCTGTGCTCACGCTGGTACATGCCCGCGTTTTGGCGTTGACGCTGAGCTTCATACAGGATTAACGCCGAAGCGACGGAAACATTCAGTGATTGCACCATCCCGATCATCGGAATGATGATGTCCTGATCTGCCAAAGCGAGCGCTTCAGCCGTAATGCCGTATTTTTCCTGTCCCATCAGAATGCAGGTTGGGCGAGTGTAGTCTATTTCGCGAAAATCAACGGCGGTGCTTGAGAGATTGGTTGCCAGAATCTGCATCCCTTCCGCTTTGAGCGTTGATACGGCAGAAGAGATATCTGGATGCGTTTTGACTGATACCCAGCTGTTGCTGCCTGCAGCGGTAGATACCATAGTGCGCATGGTTTTACCCGGCCACACGGCATGAACCTGATGAACACCCACGGCGTCAGCGGTGCGGATTACGGCAGAAACGTTATGCGGTTTGTGCACTTGCTCCATGCATACGGTCAGGTCCGGCTGTCGAGTGGCAAGCATCTGACAAATCCGCGCATAGCGTTGAGGAGTCATAGAATTAGTTTCGGTTGCGGTTAACTTTAATCACATCCGGCATGATACGAATTTTACGCATGATATTCGCCAGATGGACGCGATCGCGGGTGGTCAGGCGGATGAAAGCGCTGTAAACCCGGCCATCTTTCTCTTCGGTATTCATGCTTTGAATATTTGATGCAGTGGCATTGATTGCAGCCGTCAGATTCGCTAGCGCGCCCTGATGGTTAAACATATCCACTTTAATTTCAGCAATGAACTCTTGCTCAATATCCTTATCCCATTCAACGGCCATAAACTTCTCAGGCTCTTTCTGGTAACCGCGAATGTTGCGACAGGATTCGTGATGAATGACCAAGCCTTTGCCTGGGCTCACGTGAGCAATAATCGGATCTCCTGGGATAGGGCGGCAGCATTTGGCGAAGGTCAGCAATACACCGTCGGCGCCTTTTATTGGCAGCTTACGACCTGTGCTGGTACCGGTTTGCTGCGGATCGCCAAGCAGGTTTTTCGCCACGACCACACTCATGGCATTTCCTAAGCCAACTTCGGCTAGTAGGTCATCCATCGAGTGTAGTTTCATGCGATCCAGTTCACGCTGGATATTTTCTGGTGGCAGATCAGACAATTTGCGTCCGTTGCCAAGAGCATGATTAAGCAGACGACGACCAAGGCTAACAGAGTCATCGCGCTTGAGGTTTTTCAACATCTGGCGAATTTTAGCGCGTGCTTTTGAGCTAACGACAAAATTCAGCCATGCCGCATTTGGGCGAGCCCCCGGAGCGGTGATGATCTCGACATTTTGCCCACTGTGCAACGCCTGAGACAGCGGATATGGCTGTCTATCAACACGAGCACCCACACAGGCATGTCCAATATCGGTGTGGACTGCGTAGGCAAAATCGACCGGTGTAGCCCCCGCCGGCAGTTCGACGATGCGACCTTCCGGCGTGAACACATAGATTTCGTCTGGGAACAGATCGGATTTAACGCTCTCGATAAATTCGAATGAACTCCCAGCGCTTTGCTGTAGCTCAAGTAGGCTTTGCATCCAGCGTTGGGCGCGAATTTGCGCGGTGGTGCTAGATTCGCCTTCTTTATACGCCCAGTGAGCGGCGACCCCCATCTCTGCCATCTGGTCCATGTCTTCTGTGCGGATCTGCACTTCAACGGGAACACCGTGCGGGCCAATCAGCGAGGTATGTAGCGATTGGTATCCGTTGGCTTTAGGGATGGCGATATAGTCTTTAACGCGACCTGGACGCGGCTTATACAAGCTGTGCGCCTGACCTAAAACGCGGTAGCAGGTATCGACATCCTTGACGATGACGCGGAAAGCATAAATGTCCATGATGGAGTGAAAACGCTGCTCTTTCAGATGCATTTTGCGGTAGATCGAGTACAGATGTTTTTCTCGACCGTTAACGTGACACTCGATTCCCGCTTCGGTAAGACGACCTTCAATTTCGGAAAGGATCTTCTGAATCATCTCTTTACGGTTACCACGAGCGGCTTTGACCACCTCTTTGATAACGCGATAGCGGTTTGGATAAAGAGCTTCAAAACCCAGTTCTTCCAACTCAGTTTTTAGGTGATGGATACCTAAACGATGCGCCAGAGGGCTATAGATTTCGAGAGTTTCACGAGCAATGCGGCGACGTTTATCTGGGCGCAAAGAACCCAGCGTGCGCATGTTATGAGTGCGGTCGGCGAGTTTAATCAAGATCACGCGGATGTCCTGCACCATCGCCATGATCATCTTACGGAAGTTTTCTGCCTGAGCTTCTTTCTTGTCACGGAATTTCAGCTTATCCAGCTTTGATACACCCTCAACCAGTTCGGCAACGCTTTTGCCAAACAACTGTTCCATATCTTGGTAGGTTGCGGGAGTGTCCTCAATGACGTCGTGCAGTAACGCCGCCATTAAGGTTTCATAGTCGAGGCGCATTTCTGCAAGAATGCAGGCTACCGCGACCGGGTGAGTAATGTAAGGCTCACCGCTGGAGCGTGTCTGTCCCTCGTGCGCATCGCGCGCGACGAGGTATGCCTGTTTAAGGCGCTTGATCTGCTCTTCTGGCAGGTATTTTTGAATCAGCAGATTCAGGCTTTCAAACAGATACAAAGGCAGCTCTTCGTGTTAATTAACGACGGCCTTCAGCAATCGCGGTAACCGCTTGGATCTCTGCGGCTTCCTGCTCTTGCTGCTCTTGGCGCTCACGGACATCGAGGATCTGGTTATTGATCAAACCTTCTTCGATTTCGCGCAGAGCGATAACGGTGTACTTATCGTTTTCTTCTGGTACTAACGGATCTTTGCCGCCAGACTGCATTTGGCGTGCCCGACGAGCAGCGACCAACACCAGGTCAAAACGGTTACCAATTTTCTCTACAGCGTCTTGAACAGTTACGCGTGCCATAAATGTGCTACTCCACAGGTGAAGAAATGACTGGGCATGATACTGAAAGAGTCTTCAGTCTGCCAACAATTTGGTTATTAACGCGTCATGTCGCATTTTCTGGCGACCTAAACGCAGGCGTTCAGCGCGGATAATGGTTTTGAGATCGGATAACGCTAAATCAAAATCATCATTCACGATGAGGTAATCATATTCGGCATAGTGCGTCATCTCGGCAACGGCTTGCGCCATTCGCTTTGCAATGACTTCATCGCTGTCCTGACCACGACCGCGCAAACGGCGATCTAATTCATCTTTCGATGGTGGCAGAATAAAAATGCTGCGTGACTGCGGCATTTTTTTACGAATCTGTTGTGCGCCCTGCCAGTCGATATCAAGAAAGACATCCACGCCGGTCGACAAAATTTGCTCAATCGCTTTACGCGATGTGCCGTAATAGTTGCCAAACACTTCCGCATATTCGAGGAAGGCATCTTCCTCAATCATCTGGCGGAATTCGTCATGAGAGACGAAGTAGTAATGCTCAGCGTGATTTTCACCGGGACGTTTGGCACGAGTGGTGTGCGAAATCGAAACCTGCGTATCGTACAGCGGCTGAGTTTTCAGCAATGCCTGAATCAGGCTGGATTTTCCTGCTCCGCTCGGTGCGGAAACAATATAAAGCGTGCCTTGAACCATAGTGGGTCTTATTGATGTCGTTCGTGTTAAAAGAACAAAAGAAAGATACAACTCCGCGTAGTATACACGGCTACTCGTCGTGATGCAGCGCCCACTTTCAGTCTAAAGTGCGAATTTATTCTCCTCGTCCCATCATTGCGATCGTCTTTGTAAAGAATATAAGAACCATTGTCTACCGTTAAAACTCTCCTGAATGTATTTCGCAGAAATCTGCACACCCTATGGAATGCCGTTTTCATTGCGCTATTACTGGCGCAACAGGAGGTGAAAAATGGCATGGAATATATTGATGGTGCTTGTGGCGTGGCTGATTTCAAGTCTGTGTAGGAGTTGGGCTCAACCACCGTGTCCTGATTGGGCTGCCGAACGTGCAACCCATGAAATTAGCGCACTACAGCAGCAGATGGCTAAATGGGATGAGGCCTATTTTTTGCAGGGGTCTTCACCTGTTCCAGATGAGATATATGATCAAATGGCACAACGATTAAAATCATGGAAGCAGTGTTTTTTAACCAATAGCTCGTCTTCGAACTCTGCCCTTGAGCCGACAAGCCCACGCAACACGTTAAGTCATCCGGTGGCGCATACTGGACTGAATAAACTAGAGAATGAAGCGGCTGTAAGAGATTGGCTTAAAGGCAAGGAGAGCGTGTGGA
Source organism: Hafnia paralvei (assembly GCF_020150375.1). Taxonomy (NCBI): domain Bacteria; kingdom Pseudomonadati; phylum Pseudomonadota; class Gammaproteobacteria; order Enterobacterales; family Hafniaceae; genus Hafnia; species Hafnia paralvei. Next base: position 43,909 of record NZ_CP083737.1, read on the forward strand.
TTCAGCCCAAAATTGATGGTGTTGCTGTTACGCTTCATTACCAGCATGGCCGCCTAAAAAGCATGATTAGTCGTGGCGACGGTTTAATCGGGCAAGATTGGACTAAAGCATCGGCCTCTATTAGTGCCATTCCTAAAAGGATCCCTGACGATGAGGCATATACGGTGCTTCAGGGAGAGCTCTTTCTGAAAGTGACCGATCATCAACAAAAAAGGGACGGCGGCATTAATGCGCGTTCAAAAGTTGCAGGAGCAATGAGATTAAAATTTTTATCGGCTGAAACGGCGAATCAGTTGGAGATTTTTATCTGGGGCTATCCTGATGGCCCCGCCGAAATGCCGCAAAGGCTGAATAAACTTGCTCGTTTGGGATTCCCGTTAGCTGAACAATACACTCATGCTGTAACCGATGTTATTGATGTTGAGAAATGGCGTGAATATTGGTATCAGCAACCTTTGCCATTTGTGACAGACGGCATAGTGCTACATATGGCGCAGCAGCCAGCATCAGTGTTATGGCGACCTTCGCCTCCTGGATGGGCTGCGGCTTGGAAATATCCCTTAAAATCCTCCGTGACAGAGGTAAAAGATGTGCAATTCAGCATTGGTCGTAGCGGACGTATTAACGCGGTTTTATTGCTTGAGCCCGTAACCGTGGATGATAAGCGGGTCAGTCGCGTGAGTTTGGGTTCGGTTATGCGATGGCAGCAGTGGGATGTACAACCCCACGATCAGGTTTCGGTGGTGCTTGCTGGACAGGGTACACCCCATTTAGAAAAAGTTATCTGGCGTAGCCCTGAGCGGGTCATTGTGAATGCACCAGATCGGGGGAAATACCATTCTCTGAGCTGTTGGCACTATGCGCCAGGCTGTGAACAGCAGTTTATTGCTCGTGTCGTTTGGATGGCTCAAAGTTTGGGCATTACCGGTGTCGGTGAGGCTTTTTGGCGTGAGTTGGCACAGAGCGGGGAGTTGTCTGATTTAGATGATGTCTTGGCTCTCACGGAACACCGTTTGGTGAGTCGGGGAATGGGGATAAATCGAGCGCAAAGGCTTAGTGCAGCCATTGAAAGGATAAAACTTGTGCCTAGCGGTGCATGGTTGAGGGCATTGGGAATGCCCTCAACACTTGCTGACTGCGGATGGGAATATACCGGTTGCAAACTATCAGTGACGCAAAACAAACAATATCGCCAGATATGGCAGGACAAAGAATGGTTAGGATTAATGGAGAGGTTAAGGCTGCAAGGGGTCGCTGCCTTTAACCCATTTTCCGTTAGTGATCTGGCTGCTGATAGTCAAATACCGGTAGTCCCAAACGGAAGCGCAGTGCCAGTAGACGAGCGGTAAAACCAGCAAATAAGGTAATCATTACCGTCAGGTCTTGTGGGATAGCAATATACAGGAGTCCCATATATAGCCACGCAGCAGCAAACGAGATCCCGGCATAAAGCTCTTTTTGGAACACTAATGGGATGCGATTGCAGAACAAATCACGTAGCACACCACCAAAAACGCCCGTTACAACGGCGGCGATAGAGGCAATGATTGGCCCATGACCCATTTCTAAGGCAACCTGTGCACCAATAATAGAAAATACGACCAAGCCGACGGCATCCAAGACTAAAAAGAGCTTACGTAGGTGGGTCATTAATGGTGCAGCCCATGTTGTGACGATGGCGGCTACGGCAACAATGACAATATTTTCAGGGTGTTTAACCCAGCTTAACGGGTAGTGGCCTAATAGCATGTCACGTACTGAACCGCCGCCAATGGCGGTTGCCGAGGCAATGATAATGACGCCAAACATATCCATTTGGCGGCGGCCTGCGGCTAATGCCCCAGTCATGGCTTCGGCGGTGATTCCAACGATATACAGAATACTCAGTAACATGGCACAACAACCTTTGAGAACTGAAAAGAGATAGCAGTGGAGGAAGGTTAGTGACTTTATGTAACTATCTCGACTGAGTTTTTCTAAAGGATGTGGTTTCGGATTAATTTAAGTATTCTAAAAAATGTATTTATTGCTGAATAAGTAAGTATTATTTCATTTTCATATTTAATGATTGATTAGAATTTATAACCTGAAAGCTAAATGTTATCCCAATATGCAGGTGTGCCAAACTTCTGCACAAAGAAATCAATGACAACGCGTACTTTGAGGGGCAGACGTCGGCTTTGGGGATAAAGCGCCGCTAGCTGTTGTGGCTCTAGTCGGGTAGATACGGGATATTTCTCCATCAGGCTGACAAGGCGGCCATCCTTCAAGGCGTCACCTAGCAGCCATGTTGGGAACACGACAATCCCGAGCCCTTGGATGGCGGCATCTAACAGCGAATCGGCATTATTTCCAGTCAGAGAACCGTGTAGGTTGTATGGAACCCATTGGTTTTTACATTGGAAAAACCATCTCTGTGCGCCAGCGAAGCCTTTAAATACCAGACAGTTGTGGTGTTCTAGCTCTTCTGGCGAAGAGGGGACACCAAAGCGACGAAGATATTCAGGGCTTGCCGCGATGCGATAGTTTTGCTGAGCGAGAACTCTGCCTTGCAGATTGGAGTCCGACAAAATCCCAATGCGAAACAGGAGATCGGACGCATCCTGCATGGGATCGATAAAATTATCCGTTTGCACAAGTTCGACGCAAAGTTTTGGATGTTTATGACAGAGTTCAGGAATATATGGCGCAATATGTAATCGGCCAAACACCACTGGCGCGTTGATACGAACTAGTCCCGCGGGTTCAAGCTTCTTTTCTTGTAATGCCTGTTCAGCTTCTTCCAGTTGTTCAAGCACGCGACGTGCGTATGTTGCCAGCAGCCGGCCACTTTCTGTTACGGTTACTGCACGGGTATGACGATAGAGCAATTGCTGGTTAAGTGCCTGTTCCATCTGCTGCATTTGGCGCGAAATAGAAGATGGTGCAATGCCTTCATTACGTGCAACAGCAGAAAAACTGCCGTAGTCGATGACTGCGACAAAAAGCCGCAGCGATTTGATACTTAATTCGTTGAACGCTTGCATACTTGCTTATTCCGTAAAGGATTTTATCTATGGCGCGTTTTGGTCTTCAATTATTCTAGTTGCTCACCGGTGGTGCTTTCCCCTCTTCACTTGGAAGAGGGGCGTCGAGGATGGTTATTTTAAACCGCTGCGACGTGCGGACACATTAGCTAGCGCGGACCAGTCAAGGTTTCCATCACCTTGTGCAATGGCATCAATAAAGTTGTCGCGCAATACGCTAGCAAAAGGCATAGGTACGTTTTTCTCCTCAGCAGCCTGTTGCGCTAAGCGAACATCTTTTAAACCAAGAGTGAGTTTGAAGCCTGCGGGGGTATAGCGTTCTTCTGCGATCATTCCGCCATAGTTTTTGTATACCGGGGCTGAAAATAGCGTGCTGGTGAGCATATCAATAAAGTTTTTAGGCTCAATGCCATGAGCTTTAACTAGCGCTGCGGATTCGCCCACTGATTCAATGACGGTGGCTAACATAAAGTTTGCGGCAAGCTTCACTGTGCTTGCCTGTTCGGGTTTATCGCCAAAGTGCCATGTTTTTTGGCCTAATACGTCAAACAGCGGTTGCGCTCGCGCTAGCTGCTCTGGTTCACCGGCAGCCAAGATATTGAGATTGCCTGCAGCGGCAACATCTACGCGTCCTAGCACGGGGGCAGCAATATAGTGAAGCCCTCGCTCAGCACAGTAGGCTGTCATTTCGCGCGTTAGATCGTTAGATACCGTAGCCATATTGATGTACACCGCATTTTTATCAAGGGCGCTCAGTGCCCCCTGAGCCACCATCACATCATGGGTAATGTGGTCATCGGCCAACATAGATATCACCATTTCGCATTCGGCGATATCTGCAGGGGTTTTACACGATGATGCCCCGTTCGCAACAAGAGGTTCTACTGCAGCAGCGCTGCGGTTCCACACTTTGACTTCATATCCAGCTTTTAGCAGGTTTTGTGCCATGGGTTGCCCCATTGAACCTAATCCAAGAAAAGCGATTTTCATTGATAACTCCTGATTATTGTCTTCCGATCTGGTGGCAGGTTTACTTTATTTGTCTTCTCACCCTAGAGCTTGGCAGGAATGGAGCCAAGCGACTTCATGCTATGCGTAATACGCAAAACTGTTTAGCAACTCATGCTGTTTTTCGAAAGAAGGTAACTATTGATAATGCTCACTATCAGAAACAGCGTTTTGCGCTGAACGTTTAGTGATATGAGGTGAGAGATGACTGCGTCGGGACTATGTGAACCAGGCTCTATTAAACGTGCGGGCTATATTCCATTGGTCATTATGGCTGGAATGGGGCTTTCCGTTGAGGCGGGGTTGCTCGGGCCGTTGGGAGAGGAAGTGGGGCATTTATGGGCAACATTGAGCATCTTCGGTGTTGGTGCCGCTCTGCTATTCCTCCTATCGTTATTAACTGGGAAACCAAGCGAGCATCGACCATTCAGTACATTACCTCGTTGGCAATTGATCGGCGGACTGCTTGGGCCGGTCTACGTCATTATGCTAACGCTAGCCACACCGATCATTGGCATTGCGATGACGATGATTGCGATTCTTTCTGGACAGGTAGCTAAAAGCTTGTTGATTGACCATTTTGGTTGGTTTGGCATCCCGCGTAAAAGAGTCGGCATACAGCGCCTGTTCGCGTTAGCGTTGATAGTTGCTGCTTTAGTTTTAATCGCAGAGGGGGCGTAATTTATGTTTAGCCATATTGTGATGCTTGCGCTGGTGGTCATTGCTGGCGCGGTTTTAAGTATGCAGGCAGCAATCAATGGGCGCCTAGGGGAAAGTGTGGGTGTAATACGTAGCAGCCAGCTAACTTTCATCGTGGGTGCCGTACTGAGTGGGTTGTTGATTTTCTTTTTTGAGCCCGCCCATACGCAAACATTGCTAACAGTGCCGAAATGGCAATTGGCGGGTGCCCTTTTCGGGATGTTTTATATGCTGGTGATGGTTGCATCAGTGCCTAAGGTTGGAGTAGCAACCGCGACGGTGGCTGTGATTTGCGGGCAACTTTCCATGGGGATGATGATCGATACCTTTGGATGGTTTGGTAATCAGGCAATCGGGTTTTCTATGAGCCGAATGGCTGCCTTAATCTGTTTAGCTCTGGCGCTGGTGCTGATTTATCGCAGTAATCGTGAGGAAGAACAGTCTGTGGTCTGATGGATTTCGCCCATAGACGTTTTTGTCCATAACCCAAAGCCCAGCAGATAAGCTGGGCTTTGGGTGTTTAACATCGGCAGTTCATTATTCGATGTTCTGGATTTGTTCGCGCATCTGTTCGATCAGCACTTTGAGCTCGATAGCGGATGCGGTTACGTCTGCGTTGATAGACTTAGACGCTAAGGTGTTAGATTCGCGGTTGAATTCCTGCATCATAAAGTCGAGGCGACGACCGACGGCTTCTTTCTTCTTCAGAATCACATAGGTTTCTTTGACGTGTGCTTCCAGACGATCAAGCTCTTCAGCAACGTCGACGCGTTGTGCCATCAGAACCAGTTCTTGTTCCAGACGGTTGTTTTCCAACTGAACTTGAGCTTCTTCCAGCTTGCTGACCAGACGCTCACGCTGCCATTGCAGAATTTCAGGCATCTGCTGGCGAACTTTGGCAACTTCGGCAGAAACACCTTCTAAGCGTTGCTCGATCATTGCTTTTAGTGCGTTACCTTCACGTTCGCGCGCGTCGATAAAATCATCGATAGCCAGTTCTAAAGCAGCCATCAGTTCGGTGCTGATAACGTCTAAATCTTGCTCTGCGGCAGACATCACACCAGGCCAACGTAATACTTCTAGTGGATTAATCTCACCTTCATCGCTTTGCATTTTGACCCAGTTTGCGGCTTCAACCAGCTGTTTTGCTAGTTTTTCGTTCAAGATCATGGAACTCTGTGCGCTTGGGTCAAGTTCAAAGCGTAAGTTACATTCGATTTTCCCGCGAGTTAAACGCGTACGCAGTCTTTCACGCACCACCGGCTCAAGGCTGCGGAACTGCTCCGGCAGGCGAATATAGGTCTCAAGATAGCGCTGGTTAACGGAGCGAAGCTCCCAAGCTGCGCTGCCCCAGTTGCCTTTAATTTCACGGCGGGCGTAAGCGGTCATGCTACGGATCATTTTGCGTACCTGTAAAAATGAATGATGTCAGGATTATAGCCCCGCACCGTCTGCCATGATAGGCATAAGCTCACGAACGTCTACATTGGTCAACGATGAATTAACGGACCCCTTTCGGTGGTAGGCTTGCTGCAACTCGGATTAATTTGGGTATAATGCGCAGCCACATTGAAATAAATCTGATTGCTAGCCGGAGACAAGCGTATGCGTCCAGAAGGCCGAACTGCCGAACAAATCCGTCCATTAAAACTGACCCGTCATTACACTAAACATGCTGAAGGGTCTGTTCTGGTCGAGTTTGGTGAAACAAAAGTGCTATGTAACGCCACCGTTGAGGAAGGAGTTCCGCGCTTTCTAAAAGGTCAGGGACAGGGCTGGGTCACGGCAGAATATGGCATGTTGCCACGTTCCACCCATAGCCGTATGGCTCGCGAGGCGGCTAAGGGCAAGCAGGGCGGACGTACTATGGAGATCCAGCGTCTGATTGCGCGTTCTCTGCGTGCCGCTGTTGATTTGAAAAAACTGGGTGAATTCACGATTACGCTAGACTGCGACGTGATTCAGGCTGATGGAGGTACTCGTACCGCATCCATTACCGGTGCTTGCGTTGCGTTGGCTGATGCGATGAACGCTTTAGTTGCTGCGGGTAAACTGAAAGCCAACCCAATGAAAGGTATGGTGGCAGCGGTATCCGTAGGCATCGTTGATGGTCAAGCCGTATGCGATCTGGAATATGTTGAAGACTCTGCAGCAGAAACAGACATGAACGTTGTGATGCTGGAAGATGGTCGCATGATTGAAGTGCAGGGGACCGCAGAAGGCGAACCATTTAGTCATGAAGAGCTTTTACAGCTTCTGGCTTTAGCCAGAGGTGGGATAGATAAAATTATTCAGGCGCAGAAAGCGGCGCTAGAAAATTAATTGTTTTAGGCGACTTGTTAGTCGCCTTTTTTATGCCCGCAGTTCGGCATGAAAAAAACCAGTACCACTAAGTGAATCATTTAATTACCGACAATGTAGGAGATGCATGCATGAAAGCCTATCAGCGCCAGTTTATTGAGTTCGCGTTAAGCAAACAGGTATTGAAGTTTGGCGAGTTTACGCTGAAATCAGGCCGTACCAGTCCATATTTTTTTAACGCTGGTCTGTTTAATACCGGTCGCGATCTGGCCTTGTTGGGGCGTTTTTATGCGGAAGCCTTAGTCGATAGCGGAATTGAATTCGATTTACTGTTTGGCCCTGCTTACAAAGGTATCCCTATTGCGACAACTACGGCGGTTGCGCTTGCAGAGCATCACGATCGTGATTTGCCCTACTGCTTTAACCGTAAAGAAGCGAAATCTCACGGTGAGGGCGGGACACTTGTCGGTAGTCCGCTAGTTGGCAAAGTGATGCTAGTCGATGATGTTATTACGGCGGGTACGGCGATTCGCGAATCTATGGAGATTATTCAGGCCCATAATGCTCAACTGGCAGGCGTATTGATTTCTCTTGATCGTCAAGAGCGCGGCCGTGCGGAAATTTCGGCCATTCAAGAAGTTGAGCGTGACTATGGCTGTAAGGTGATTTCTATTATCACGCTGAAAGATTTAATCAGCTATTTGGAAGAGCAGCCTGATATGGCTAAATCGTTGGCATCGGTGAAGGCCTATCGCGAAGAATACGGCGTTTAACAGGCAAATGATGTACCAAATAAAAACGGCCACTTAGTGTGGCCGTTTGTTTAATGTGCCTTTGTTACTGAAGCTGGCTCGCAAGCAATGGCCAACGTAGATCAAACTCCTGAGTTGGACGATAGCGGAATTCTGAGCGTACAAAACGCGACAGCATACCTTCGCAGAACGCCAGAAGTTGTCCTGCTAGCAGCGTTTCATCGTGAGCAAAGCCTTGACCTTCGCGTATCTTTCTCTCTTTCAAGACTTGTCGGATTTGCGCTTCAATGCGTTCAAATAACTGATTGATGCGCCCCTGAAGGCGATCTTGTTCAAACATCAGCGCGTGGCCGGTCATGATACGTGTTAGCCCTGGATTTCTCTCCGCAAATCCTAGAATCAAAAGCAGAATAAGACGAAGCCTATTAAAGGTTTCCTTTTCATCCTGCAGGATAAGATTAATGCGGGTGATTAAGCTATCTTCGATAAACTCGATAAGACTATCGAACATCCGCGTTTTACTTGGAAAATGGCGATAAAGTGCAGCTTCTGAAACACCCACGTTCGCGGCAAGCTTTGCTGTGGTAATGCGTTGGCTACCATCGCTGGACTCCAACATTTGCGCCAGAGCCTGCAAAATTTCCTCGCGACGGTTCCTTTTCGTATTTTCTTTTTCTGCCATGCCAGACAAGATCCTTGCTAAGCGGTGATAACGGACACACCAAACAGTTAGCCACCATGAGACGGTGGCTTTTTGGTTTTTTTATAGCGTTGTGAGCGGCTTATTGGCGACCTGAATGGCCAAAACCACCGGCACCGCGCTCACTATCTTCGAAAGATTCCACCAGATTGAAGTCTGCCTGTACAACCGGCACTAGAACCATTTGGGCAACACGCTCACCCGGCTCAATAGTAAAGGTAGTTTGGCCACGGTTCCAAACAGAAACCATCAACTGACCTTGATAATCAGAATCTATCAAGCCGACCAGATTACCCAATACAATCCCGTGCTTATGGCCCAGACCAGAGCGAGGCAGGATGATAGCGGCCAAGCTCGGGTCTTCGATGTGAATGGCTAGGCCCGTTGGCAGCAGAGTCGTTTCGCCTGGAGCCAAAATGACGGCTTCATCCAAACAAGCGCGTAGATCTAGACCCGCCGAACCCGGCGTTGCATACGTCGGGAGTGGGAATTGTTCACCGATGCGCGGATCTAAAATTTTAACGTCTATTTTTTTCTTCATAATGGCTGACAATCTCGTCAATTAAATAGTGGCCCAACAAGGACTTATTGCTGAGTGGCAACGGCTTATCGCCCTGTGGCCAAAATAGGTGTAAGGCATTGGTATCGGTGTTAAACCCTTGCCCTGCTTGGGAAACATCGTTTGCACAAATCATATCCAGATTCTTACGTGCAAGCTTTTGCTTCGCGTATTCTTCCACATTCTGGGTTTCGGCAGCAAATCCTACTACATAGGGGCGATGCTCTTTTAGTGCTGCAACACTAGCGACAATATCTGGATTTTTCACCAGCTTAAGTGTGATTTCGTCGCCCTGTTTTTTTATTTTCTCGTCGCAAATTTGTTCGGCGCGATAGTCTGCCACCGCAGCGCAGGAAATGAAAATCTGATGTGCAGGAACCTGTGTTAGCACGGCATTTTTCATCTCTAACGCACTTTCTACGTCGATCCGAGCAACGCCGGCAGGTGTTTTCTGATTAACAGGACCGCTGACTAGGGTCACTTTTGCTCCACGTTTTGCCGCCGCTGCTGCAATGGAGAACCCCATTTTTCCTGAACTATGGTTGGTGATGAAGCGAACGGGATCTAAGGCTTCCCGCGTTGGCCCAGCGCTAATCAGGAAGCTGTATTGGGTAAGATCTTGTTGTTGTGCAAAATGTTCCTGAATCATCCCAACAAGAACCATAGGGTCGAGCATCCGACCCGGGCCAACATCGCCACAGGCTTGGCTACCGCTGTCTGGCCCCCATAAAAGAAGCCCTCGTCGCTCTAACGTGTTTAGGTTCTCTTGGGTGGCAGCTGCACGATACATCTGCTGGTTCATCGCGGGAGCCACCGCAATAGGGGCCGCAGTGGCTAAGCAGACGGTGCTTAGAAGGTCGTTAGCCATGCCTGCGGCAATACGAGCGATGAGATCAGCCGTTGCGGGGGCAAGAACGACGAGGTCGGCCCACTTGCCAAGCTCGATATGCCCCATAGACGCCTCTGCCGCAGGATCCAGTAAATCATCCGAAACGGGATAACCTGAAACCGCTTGTAGGGTCAGCGGCGTGATGAAGGCCTCCGCGCCTTTGGTCATCACGACGCGCACTTCTGCACCTCGCTCACGAAGTCGACGCACGATTTCTGGGCATTTATACGCAGCGATGCCCCCGCTGATACCTAATACGATACGTTTGCCTGTCAGTGCAGTCATGGTTGTTGTCCCAGTCGAGGCAGAAATTGACGTGATTTTACCATAAGCGGAGAAGATGACATGTGTTGCAGTCGTTGCGATCGTTTTTTGCGCACTGTTTCGCAGCAATGAGAACGTGTACTCGACGCTATTTTTGAATTTGCGAAGATGAGGCAAGGCGAGTTACAGGAATTTTTTGTTGATGGATGAAGTCGTAGAAATGCCTTATTGGCCCTCAGCGTTGGCACCGAGAGAGAAATTATTATCGTTAGGGAAAGAATCACTATCGGATCAGGAGTTGCTGGCGATATTTTTACGTACAGGCATTAAAGGAACCAATGTGATGGCGCTTTCATCACAACTTATACGAGAGTTTGGTTCAATTTATGCGTTGATGCAGGCCGATTATGACATTTTTTGTACAAAACCCGGTTTGGGAATATCGAGATATGCCCAGCTTCAGGCCGTGATGGAGTTGTCGAAACGCTTTTTACATCGACAGCTAACTGAACAAAGTGTAATCACTCGGCCAGAGTTAACGGCGCTATATTTGCAAAATGTGTTCTCTGGATACGAACGCGAGGCCTTCTTTGTATTATTTTTGGACAACCAGCATCGCGTAATTCGCTCTGAGGAGATGTTTTCGGGTACTATAAACTGTGTGGATGTATATCCACGTGAAATTGTGCGTGGCGCGCTAAAAGTTAATGCCGTAGCGTTAATCCTCGCACATAATCATCCGTCCGGAATAGCAGAGCCTAGTGCAGCCGATCGTGTGCTCACGGAAAGGGTGGTGAAAGCTTGCGCGTTATTGGACATCCGTGTGCTTGATCATATGGTGATCGGTCATGGCCAAAGCGTGTCTTTTGCCGAAAGAGGGTGGCTTTAGTCATTTTTTTCACGATCCTTTTGGGATCTTTGCTGTTCGGGTCTTGAGCACTTACGCTTCAGAGCGTATACTACGCCACCTTTGAGAATCTTGGTTGTAGCGTTAAGAGCCTATCTCAGCAGGTTTCGACCTGACTCAGAGTCTCCTCGGTGAAGTTTGCTGAGATGGGCTCTAAAGCCTGACGAGGCGGCTACTTCCTATACGAAGCTCGAGCTGATTTGATTTTTGGAGAATAGACATGTCCCGAGTCTGCCAAGTTACTGGCAAGCGTCCGGTGGCCGGTAATAACCGTTCCCACGCGATGAACGCAACCAAACGCCGTTTTCTGCCTAACCTGCATTCACACCGCTTTTGGGTTGAAGGCGAGAAGCGCTTTGTAACTCTGCGTGTATCTGCTAAAGGTATGCGTGTTATTGATAAAAAGGGTATCGAAACGGTCTTGGCCGAAATTCGCGCCCGCGGTGAGAAGTATTAAGGAACTGAATCATGGCTAAAGGTATTCGCGAGAAGATCAAGCTGGTTTCGTCTGCTGGTACTGGTCACTTCTACACCACTACCAAGAACAAACGTACCAAACCAGAAAAACTTGAACTGAAAAAGTTTGATCCGGTTGTACGTCAGCATGTGATCTACAAAGAAGCTAAAATTAAATAATTTTAGTGGATTTAAGAAAACCCAGCTTCGGCTGGGTTTTTTTTATTCTAAAACACCCCCACATGGTGATAGTCGCCATTGTAAGATGGCAAACTGTCTTTAACGCTGGGGAATGAAATGCCAGAACTACCAGAAGTCGAAACTAGCCGTCGAGGGATTGAGCCCTATTTAGTCGGTAATTCAATTGAACATCTTGTGGTGCGCCAACCTAAGCTTCGTTGGCCGGTTTCTGATGAGTTACTTCGATTAAGTGATAAGCCTGTGCTTAGCGTGCAGCGTCGTGCTAAGTATTTGCTGATTGAACTAGCCGATGGATGGATTATTGTTCATCTCGGTATGTCTGGTAGCGTACGTATCCTGCCCGCAGATGAGCCTCCCCAAAAGCATGACCACGTCGATATGATTCTATCGAGCGGTATGATGCTGCGCTATACCGACCCACGCCGTTTTGGCGCATGGCTTTGGTGCAAGGATTTAGATTCATCCAATGTCCTTGCCCATCTCGGCCCTGAGCCGCTCAGCGATGAGTTTAACGGTGATTACCTGTTCCGTAAGTCGCGTAGTAAGAAAACCGCCGTGAAGGCGTGGCTAATGGATAATAAAGTGGTTGTCGGCGTAGGGAACATCTACGCCAGTGAATCATTATTTACTGCGCGTATCAGCCCCGATAGACCCGCCGGTGATTTGACTCAAGCAGATGCCGAAGTATTAGTCGCGACGATCAAGGCGGTGTTGCTGCGTTCTATTGAGCAGGGTGGTACAACGCTAAAAGACTTTTTGCAGTCAGATGGAAAACCTGGGTATTTTGCGCAGGAACTACAAGTTTATGGCCGCGCTGGAGAAGCCTGCAGGGTATGTGGCGAGAAAATATTGAGTGGAAAACATGGGCAGCGTACGACGTTCTTTTGCCCTCGCTGCCAGAAATAACCGTTATGCGAGTTTTTCACCTAATGCCTGAGCAATCTGCTCGGGCACAAATGGCGCGATATCTCCGCCATGACGAGCGACTTCTTTGACAAGCGATGATGAGATAAATGACCATTCTTTTGATGGCATCAAAAAGACGCTTTCAAGCGTAGGCATCAAGTGGCGGTTCATGTTTGCGAGCTGCATCTCATATTCGAAATCAGATACTGCTCTTAAACCACGTACCAGAATATGGGCATTCTGGTGCTGAGCGAAATGTGCCATCAGCTCACTAAAACCTAAGACTTCAACGTTAGGAAGATGAGCCGTTACTTGTGTTGCTAAGGCCACTCGCTCTTCCAGAGTAAACATAGGCTTTTTGCTCGGGCTGGCTGCGATCGCTAAGATAACATGATCAAACATGCTGGCTGCACGAGTGACTAAATCCAGGTGGCCATTGGTCATGGGATCGAAAGTGCCGGGGTAGATGGCGCGCTTTTCCATGGTTTTGCTTCTCAGTGTGTCTTTACGGGAAGATAGGGTTCAAGCAAGTGTAACAGCTTCTGCAATGCGCCTTGGTTTTGATAAAGCACCTCAACGGCGTGGCGACCATAGTAATTACGATAATCTTCATCGGTGAGCAGCGTAGTTACTTCTTTTACTAAAGACGCGGCATCTGTCACGGTAATTAAACCATCGGCTTGTTCTAGTCTTGCACATATATCTTTAAAGTTGATGGTGTGCGGCCCCATTAGCACGGGAATAGCATGCGCAGCAGGTTCCAGAGGATTATGACCACCGCGTTCCACAAGGCTTCCGCCAACAAAAGCGAGATCGGCGATCCCGTAAAGTAACATCAATTCGCCCATAGTATCCCCGATCACGACCTGTGTTTTTGTCGACGGAATTTCACCTGATGAGCGCGTTATATAGGATAGGCCGGCCTGTTGGGTGAGTTCTATCGCATCGTTAAAACGTTCAGGATGGCGAGGAACCAGAATGAGTAATAGCTCTGGGAAATGCTTTAAAAGCTGTTTATGAGCCTCAATTAAAATATCTTCCTCGCCTTCATGCGTGCTAGTTGCGATCCATACCTGGCGATGCGGTGCCCACTGGCGGCGTAGTGTGACTGCTTTGGCGGCCAGTTGTGGGGTCACTGAGATATCAAACTTTAAGCTTCCCGTAACCGCTAACTGCGAGGGTTTCAAACCTAAAGAGATAAAACGCTCACCGTCTTCCTGATTCTGAGCGGCGATTAAGGTAATACGGCGCAGGATGTCGCGTATAAAACCGCCCAGTTTGGCATAGCCTTTGGCTGAACGTGCTGATAAACGTGCATTAGCAATAACCAGCGGGATTTGGCGCTTGTTGAGTGCTGTAATAAGGTTCGGCCATAGCTCGGTTTCCATAATCAAAACGAGTTTAGGATTGACGCGATCCAGAAAACGATTGATGGAGCCGGGTAGGTCGTAGGGCAGGTAAACATGCTGCACATCTTTACCAAACGCCGACTGTACACGCTCTGAGCCTGTAGGGGTCATGGTTGTGACCGTGATCGGCAGAGTTGGGTAACGATGACGCAATGCTCGAACTAAAGGGATCGCGGCGAGTGTTTCTCCGACCGAGACCGAATGCAACATGATCCCGCCTGAGAGCATTTTGTTTGAGCAGAAGCCATAGCGCTCCGCCCAACGTTTTCTATAGGCTGGAGCCTTACGACCACGCATCCATAATCTGATCCAAATGAGTGGCTGGATTAGGTAAAGCAGTATGGTGTAAAGCGTTTGAAGCATAAGAGGTTTGCATGGTAGGGAAACTTGGTTGGGATTCTAAGTATTTAAGTAGGGCAAAGCCATCATTTTTGGACTGCAACTACCTGAAAAACTGATAAATCCACTTCAACTCATTGTTAATAATGTGGTTTTTTAGAACGTTATATTATTAATTGAGAGTTTCAACGCAATCGATAAAATTTCAGAGGAGTCTGTTTTTTTTTACGATTTAAATTGCACCTATCTTTATGATTTTATGAGGTAATTTAAATCACATCTGAAATAATGGATTCGGCTACTACGGTAACTAGTGGTATAATAGAAAATTATAAACGCAGAATATTTTATCAGTGAATTGGTTGCTGTAGAGCCAAGGGCGGTAGCATGTCTGATCGAGTAGCCCTAAACCCAAAATTGCGCATACAGTGTCTTATAACCGGATAGGTAAGAGCGGCAAGTGGATAAACAATATAAAAGAATACTAGTCATCAAACTCAGGTTTCACGGCGATATGCTGTTGACGACACCAGTCATTAGCACCCTGAAGCAAAACTATCCAGATGCCCAGATTGATGTCTTATTATATGAAGACACTATGCCAATTCTTTCAGAGAACCCTGAAATTAACGCGCTTTACGGAATCAAAAACAGAAAAACGCCAACGATTGAGAAACTAAAAAACGCTTTTACTACGATTGGTTTATTAAGAAATAATCACTATGATTTAGTCATTAATCTTACTGATCAATGGCCTGTGGCCTTTTTGGTTCGATGCTTACAGACAAAAAATAAAATTTCCCTCCAGTTCCAACATCGTCGTTCTGTTTTATGGACAAGCTGTTTTCGCGAGTCTGTTCCTCCGCAGGGGTCACATATTGTTGAGTATAATCTTTCCACGCTCGCTCCCCTCGGTTTGAAAAAAGTGGTGACCGAAACCACGATGGGCTATCAACCAGAGCATTGGAATAATATCCAAAATAAACTTTCTGAGCTTGGTGTCGATAGCCATCGGTATGTGGTCATTCAACCAACCGCACGTCAGGTGTTTAAATGTTGGGATGAAGAGAAATTTTCTGCGGTGATTGATTCATTAGAGGCACGCGGGTATCGAGTTGTGCTGACTTCTGGGCCTAGCGCTGGAGATATAACTTGCGTTAATAAAATTAAAAATCACTGCCAGAATAAACCCGTCACTGAATTTGCGGGCAAAACTTCGTTTCCTGAGCTCGCGGCTTTGATCGATCATGCGGCATTATTCATCGGTGTTGATTCTGCGCCGATGCATATTTCTGCAGCGCTAAAAACGCCGATCATTTGCTTATTTGGTGCAACCGATCATCGATTTTGGCGGCCATGGAGCGATAACTTTATTATGTTTTGGGCTGGCGATTATCAGCCTATGCCTAAACGTGAAGATCTCGATCGTCACCATAAATACTTATCGTGTATTCCAGCAAGTGACGTCATTGAGGCTACAGAAAAACTACTGAAAAGTAGCTCCAATGAATCCATGTCTAGGAATGGCTCATTATGAATATTGCGTTCTGTTTATATAAATATTTTCCCTATGGCGGATTGCAGCGTGATTTTTTACGTATTGCTTTGGCCTGTCAGGCACGTGGGCATCATATCCGTGTTTATGCGATGTCATGGGAAGGGGAACGGCCTGAGCAGTTTGAGTATATACAGGTACCAACCAGCGCACACACGAATCATGGGCGTAATAAAGAATACAGTGACTGGGTAAGCCAAGAGCTTCAGCGTAATCCTGCTGATGTCATCGTGGGCTTCAATAAGATGCCTGGCCTAGATTATTACTATGCAGCTGACGTGTGCTATGCAGAAAAAGTAGAGCAGGAAAAAGGCTTTTTATATCGCCTTACGTCGCGTTACAAACATTATGCAGAGTTTGAGCGTGCGGTATTTTCCAATGATAGTCGCGCTGAATTGTTGATGTTAACGGGTAAACAAATCGCTGATTTTAAAAAACACTATCAGACGAAACCTGAGCGTTTTCACATTGTGCCCCCTGGGATTTCTTTAGATAGAAAATACGATTATCGGCCAGCTAATGCTCGCGAAGATTTTCGGCAGAGAAATCATACAGAGCAAGATGAGCTTTTGATTTTGCAAGTTGGGTCTGATTTCAAACGTAAAGGGGTTGATAGAACGTTACGTGCCGTTTCAGCCTTGCCAGCGGAAATTAAAGCAAAGACCAAGCTTATCGTTGTTGGACAAGATAAGCCGAAACGCTATCAGGCGTTGGCAGAGAAACTGAGTATCGCATCTCAGGTGGCATTCTATTCTGGCCGCGATGATATTCCCGAGCTAATGGCTGCGGCAGATATACTCATGCATCCAGCGTATCAGGAGTCGGCAGGCATTGTTTTAATTGAAGCGATTGCGGCTGGGCTCCCAGTAATAACCACAGAAACCTGTGGTTATGCGCATCATGTTGCAAGCGCTGAATGCGGAGTCGTTATTTCTGAACCGTTTGAACAAAATGCTTTAAATGGAGCCTTAGCTCGTGGATTAGGCAATAAGCAACTTAGAGCAACATGGTCTGAACACGCTAAAAAATATGCAGATAGTGAAGATCTGTACAGTCTGCCAGAAAGGGCTGCCGATCTCATTTTAGGTGGCAAAAATGATTGAGTTAAAAGAGCCCTTAACCACCTTGTGGAAAGGGAAAGATCCTTTTGTTGAAGTCGAAAAGCTTCAGGGGGAGGTATTTCGGGCTTTAGAGACTCGTCGTACATTGCGTTTCTCTCTAGCAGATAAATCATATTTTATTAAGATCCACTATGGCACAACTCTAAAAGAAGTCTTAAAAAATTTAATCTCCTTCCGCATTCCCGTATTAGGTGCCGATCGTGAATGGAAAGCGATTCACCGTTTATACCAGTTAGATGTTGATACCATGACTGGGGTTGGGTTTGGTCAAACAGGGAGCAATCCACTGACGCGCAAATCTTTCATCATTACTGAGGATTTGGCTCCAACAATCAGTTTGGAAGACTATTGTGCCGATTGGGCACTAAACCCGCCTGATTTCGGTATCAAGCGTATGTTGATAAAACGACTTGCGACGATGGTTAGAAAAATGCATCGTGGTGGCGTGAATCATCGGGATTGCTATATTTGCCACTTCTTACTTCATTTGCCGTTCAACGGTGAAGAGAGCCAGCTAAAGCTGTCGGTTATCGATTTACATCGTTCTCAGATCCGTTCACACGTTCCAAAACGCTGGAGAGATAAGGATCTGATTGGACTGTATTTTTCATCTTCTAATATTGGTCTAAGCAAAAAAGATATTCTTTATTTTCTTAAAATCTATTTTGATGCGCCTTTACGTACAATCTTGGTACAAGAGAAAGCGTTGTTAGAAAAGGCGATAGTTAAATCTGAGAGAATAAAAGAACGAACCATACGAAAGTCGCTATGATCAACACTTTTAGTGTATTGATAGGATAGGTGAGAAACTATGTTTTTCAATGAAGAACAGTACATAAAAGAAGTCATAACGTACTCGGGAAACAATGGGTGTGATAACAGTCATAGCCTAAATATTGCATATGGAACAGATAAGAATTTTCTATTCGGTTGTGCAGTATCAATCACGTCTATACTAATAGAAAATAAAGATTTAGATTTTAGTTTTCATGTTTTTACGGACTCATTTACTGAGGACGATCGGACGAAATTTAAAGCCTTATCAGAACAATATAAAACGAACATCTCAATTTACTTAGTCAATGCAGCGAATCTCAAGTCATTGCCTGAGAACAAACTTTGGACATATGCCATCTATTTCAGATTTATTATTGCGGATTACTTTAGCGATAAACTAGAACGCATTGTCTATGTTGATTCTGATGTCGTGTGTAATGGCTCAATACGTGATCTTAGCACTCTTTCTCTGGACGGGGTCGTTGCTGCAGGGGTGACTGAGCGTGACGAGAGTTGGTGGCGCCAGCGTGCTGAAACATTAGGGGTGCGTCAGATTGCTAATGGGTACTTCAACACAGGCGTATTAGTGATTAACGTACCTGAATGGAAAAGGCTGGATGTCAGCACGTTAGCAATGAAATCACTCAACGATCAGAATATTAGAAGTAAGCTAACCTATTATGATCAGGATGTTCTCAATATGGTTTTGGCTGGCCGTGTATTGTTTTTAGATAAGATATATAACACACAGTTCAGCTTAAATTATGAGCTTAAAAAGAACTGTGAAAATCCAATAACGGAAAGCACAGTATTTATCCATTACATTGGCCCGACAAAGCCTTGGCACGAGTGGGCTCAATATCCCAGTGCAACCCCTTTTTATCAAGCTAAGAAACGCTCCCCGTGGGATACCGTGCCGCTGATGAAGCCGAAGAGTAGCAGTCAATTTCGCTATTGCGCAAAACATAAGTTTAACCAGCGTAAATCCTTTGAGGGCACCTACTTTTACTTTATGTATTTCATAAAGAAAATGCTTGGATAAAGAACAATATTAACATTCGGATTTTTTCATGATAGTTAGTAAAAACATTAAAAATTTCAAAGTCTACATTAAAGACAACAATGAAATTTATGAAAATATTTTCAGAGATTTTCTAAATAATAATCTTGATGTCATCAAAGTATTCCGCAGTATTGAAGATACAAAGGTATCACTGATTAATACCCCTCACGGTAAATTTGTATTTAAAGTCTTTGCGCCAAAAGAAAAAAAGGCTGAGCGCTTTTTTAAATCTTTTGTGAAGGGCGACTATTATCTTAATCTATTACTTCAAACGGATAGAGTAAGAAATGAGGGGGTGACATTCCCTAATGATTTTTATCTGCTAGCAGAGAAGAAAATATTTAATTATGCTAGCGTATTTATCATGTTAATTGAGTTTGTCGATGGCGTTGAGCTTTCTGATGTTCAGGATTTTGATGAGAATATCCGTACTGAAATTCAGTCTAAGATGATCGAACTGCATCAGCATAATATGGTCTCAGGCGATCCTCACAAAGGGAATTTTATCTTATCTCAAGATGGCGTTAGAATTATTGACCTGTCTGGGAAAGCATGCAATGCAAAGCGAAAAGCAAAAGACAGAATTGATATGGAAAGGCATCTTAATATCCGCAATACGGTTAATGATTTTGCCTATTTCTCTGTTGTTTATAGAAATAATTTACGCCAAAAAATAAAAGCTATAAAAGTCAAGGTGAAAATGTTTCTGGGTTTAAAAAAACGTAAAGTCTGAGTTAACCCTATGAGTGATTTCAAATATATTACAAGACAGGATGTAGACTCTCTTATTAATGAGAGGAAACATGATAGTGCTGTTATTTTTCTTTCAGGGCCGACCTCGGTTAATACACCAATTTCATTGTTAAAAGAATCAGATGTTATTTCGGTGAATGGATCAGCTCGTTATTTGATTGAGAATGATATTAAACCATTTATTTATGTTTTAACAGATGACCGATTCTTAATCCAAAAAAATGATGACTTCAAGTTTTTCGTTAAGAACAGCCAATATACTATAGTCAATTGTGATGTATTTGAAAAAGCTAGCTTGGAAGATAAGCGATTTTTACAAGAAAATTGCTTCATCATGAAGATGCTTTATAAAAGAGAGAAAGGCGGTTTCTTAAAAAAGATACGATTTAAAATATTGTCAATGAGAAATAAAAATATTTTAATTGACGTACCAGTATCTAAAAGAAGAAGATTGGTTGGATTCAGCTTAGACATTAGCGATGGATATTGCTCTTGTCATACCGTGGCCTATGCAGCCATCCAGATTGCCTATAGTTTGCGTTACACTAAGATCATTTGTTCTGGCTTGGACTTGGTTGATTCGTGTTCTCGCTTTTATGATAAGAATGGTGAGCCGTCTATGCCGTCAGAGCTTAGCAGAGATCTAGGTAAAATTATCCCATTCTTTATTTTTATGAAAGATAACGTTAAAGATATCAACATATATAATTTATCAAACAATACGGCCATTGATTACAAAATTATACCGTATTTAGACGTAAATAATTAATCAGCTTTAGCTTTTTTATCAAGAAATTTTATCGGAGTATCATCAGTGAAATTAGGTTCCTTTCACAGAAGAAAGAAAGCTTTTATTAAAGACTTTAAAATCTTCATGATGATGGTTTTATTTTTTCGTTTTAAAAAACGTAATTTTGAAACGAGTGAAATAAAAAATATATTAATCATGAGAGATAATAATAAGCTTGGAGATATGATCATTTTCACTCCACTTTTTCGTGAGTGTCATCGGTTAGGGCTTGAGGTTTCAGTTGTTACAGGTGCAGTATGTGCTGAATTAATAAAAGAAAATAAAAATATTAAGCACATCTTCGTATGTAAAGAGAAATTCTTTAATATGTTTTCTCTAGCTCTTAAGTTGAGAAAGAAGAAGTATGATTTAGTTATAGATCCTCTCAACGAAGTACATAGCTATCGTAGCATTATGATGATGCAGGTTATCAATCCCAAGCACATATTAGGTTTTAATAAAGCGGGTAAGTATAAGACATATGATATCAGTCTGCCTGAGGATCTATCATTAAATCGCCATACTTCTGAAAGGACTAAATCAATACTGAGGTTGCTAAAGCCGAATATTGATCTCGATGAGGTGGATATGTCATATGACTTACCTATTCCAAAAGATGCCGATGCGATTGTGAGGCAGTATCTAGAGCGCTTTAGTGGAAGAACAACGGTGTTGCTAAATCCATTTGGTGCTCTCAAAACCCGAAAGTTTAGCACTGCGAAAATTAATGCAATTGTAGATATCATTAAGCAGAAAATCGAAAACCCTGTAATCATAATCTCGGGTCTTGAATCTGAGATTAAGCATATAGAGATAGATGGTGTTGAAAAAACGCCTTTTACTCGTTATATACACGCCACATCTTTGGTAAAGCAAGTCGATTACATAGTTTCCGTTGATACATCTATAGTGCATGCGGCAACAGCCTTTAATAAGCCAATCGTTGCTTTTTATCCGATGTCGAAGACTCAGATAAACTCACAGCCCTCGACATGGGGGCCGAATAGTGAGTATGCAATCCAAATATTGTCAGATACACGTAATGTTGAAGACATTCCGGATGATAAAATTAAGTGCGCTATAGAGAACATGCTCTCAATGCGGAATTAAAAAATGGCCCTACAGGGCCATTTTTTTATATTAATTCTCTACGTAGTATTTTTTTGCGTGTAAGGCGAGAAGAATGCCGATGATAACGGCAATATTCTCAATTCTTACCGTTTCGAAAGCGCCTCTAACGATAAAGTCCCCAATCAATATAAGTGTCAGGATGAGAAACGCATCTTGTGCTGGACCGTTATTTTCACGGTATCCTTTTATGCTCGAAACGAGTGCTGATACTAATAAGTAATAAAGTGCCGCGACTCCGATAACGCCGCCAGCAAACCAAATAGAGAGCGTTAGGTTATGTGGCCCAATAGACTCTTTAAAGCGCCAGTCAGGATAGCTTGGGGAGCGCTTGTTGTAGACGTGATGGTAAAGATCGTTACCAAATCCATAACCTTTTATCGGGTTTTCAAGGATGAGATCAAGCGCTGCACCTTGTGTACCGTTTTCGTAGCGACCACTGCTGTCGGTTTGCTGTAGCTTATGGAATAGGGTTTTCACCTGCTGTGGATCTTTTTGGTGGACAGTAAATAGCCCTACACCAATAACCAGAGCTGCAAGTAAAGGTAGCTTCCATTCGCGTTTTGCTATGGCCCAGATGAGCGCTGGAACGAGTGATGAAAGCCAAGTTCCTCGTTGCAGAGTGCCCAGCATCAGAATGGCGAAGATAGCTGCTAGCACGAAGAAGATCGTTTTATATTTTGCCCCTGGAATTGTCCATAGGGTGAGTATTGCGGGGAATATAAAAATTAATGTATCTGAGATTCGACGATGTTCGAAACTCGTGAATGGAATGATCCCTACTTTATACTCTTCAATATACTGATGCAGCTCTGTGCCTGTCAAAATGACTAGCGTTGTAGCAAGAGCGAGCACCAGCATATGCGCTATTTTTTTGTTATCTTCTCGGTGGAGAACCATTGCGATCATAATGGAGACTAAAAATAGCTTTTCGAAAATACTATTAGACGCACGTTTTAAGCTTAGCGATGGCTCAACGGATATTGTTATGGCATATATCATCGCTACAGTAAAAATAGCTAATGACAGAAAAAGATTGTTCTTCAGAATGCTAAATATTTTTTTGCGTTGTTGGATAATATAAACCAGCCCCGTGATATATATGGCGGCACTGATCATATGTTTGTATCGGCTTATGCCATCAAAAAAATATGTAGTGATAAACAAAAATACAATTGTTCTATTCCAAATAGACTGCCAATCGAGATCGCGTCTCTGGAGTGGTAGCGCTAAACTCATATGTGCTCCAACAACAAAATTGTTCTTATAAATTTTTAGCCAAAGAGCTAAATACGGTACTAGCTGCTAGATTAGCCAGCGATTTGTCCTGCGAACAACACGCCACCTGATTTTCACCATACCCACCAATAAGCCCAGGATCGGTTGGGCCGTATAGCGTTATATTTGGTCGATCAAGCGCGGCGGCTAAATGGCTCAAACCTGTATCTACCGATACCACTGCTTTTGCCCCCGCGAGTACCTCAGCCACCTGTTCAAGCGATAGCCGTGGTAAAACTTCCACATGTCCAAAACCTTCTGCGAGACGCAGGGCTCGTTGGTGCTCGTGTTCTGCTCCCCAAGGAAGTTTGATCTTGATGCCTGTAGGCTCGACTAAAGCAATCAGCTCACGCCAGTGCTCTTCTGGCCAGTGTTTATCGTCACGTGTGGTTGCGTGTAAGAAAACCAGATAACTGCCATGATCTGCTGGCAGATGCTCAAGAAAACGTTGGGCAATAGCGTAATTCCCTCTGCTTTGTGGTTTTGTATAACCTAGACTGACGGCAAACAGCTCGCGGGTTCGTTCAACCGCGTGCATTTTTTTGCTGATATTGTAGCGATGATTAAAAAACCAGCTAGCAAAAGGTTCTCTGGCACTTTGGCAATCTTGTCCGTGACGCGGGCCTTTCGCGATACGTGTAATTAGCGCTGCGCTTTTAATCAGGCCTTGAGCGTCAATAACGGCATCGTAGGTACGGCGTTGAACTTCTCTTTTGAAATCACAGCGCTCTTGGCGGGTTGCGGCACCAAACCAGTTTTTCCTCCAACGGCGAATCGCGACAGGAATGACGCGATCAACGGCTGGATGCCAGCTTGGTATTTGTGCAAATCCTTCTTCGACCACCCAATCAAATTTGATATCTGGAATGGCATGCATGGCATCTGTCAGTGCTGGTAGCGTGTGAAGAACATCGCCCATTGATGAGGTTTTGACGATCAAGACATGCATTACAGCTGGGTATCCTTTGGCAATAACTCGTTCAATGCTTGCATAACAGCATCAGGCTGAATATCGATTAGGCTCTGGTGATATCCTTGATTTGCATCACCTTTGCGAATTTTTAGGTAGCCGGTAATCAAGCGGATCACTTTGGCTTTATCAGATAGCGGCGGTGTGAAGTCTGGGCTGCTTGGACCATAAAGCGCAACCAGTGGTTTGTTAAGCGCAGCCGCGACGTGCATTAGACCAGAATCATTGGTAACGATAGCTTGGCACGCTGCGATTAAGATAACTGCCTGATCTAAATTAGTTTGCCCTGCAACATTCAAGCAGTATTCACGAGCGTCTTCTGTTAGAGCGTGGCAAATTTCTTCACCGGCCTCATGATCTTTGGCTGAGCCAAAGAGCGCGATCTGATATCCCTGGTCGATAAGCTTTTGAGCCAACGCGGCATAGTGGTAATGCGGCCAACGTTTGGCTGGGCCAAACTCGGCTCCAGGACAAAATCCAATGATTGGGCGATGGTCTGTCAGATTAAATGCCGCAGCGGTTTCAGCAATCTCTTCGTCGGCTACGCTGAGCGCAGGCCACAACAGAGGCTGAGGCAAATCTTTGGCTGATTTTATCTGCTGTGATGGGTAGGCTAACGCAACGTAGCGCTCAACCATCAGCGGGAATGCGGCTTTGTCTAGCTGACGTACATCGGTCAGCAATCCATAGCGCATTTCGCCTTTCCATCCCGTTCTGACGGGAATGCGGGCAAAGAAGGGAACCAGAGCCGACTTAAATGAATTTGGCAGCACATAGGCGCGATCATAATTGCTATCGCGTAGGCTTTTCCCCAAACGATAGCGCTCGCCCAGAGCTAAAGCTCCGTGTCCTAGAGGCATGGCAATGGCTTCATTAACTTCAGGCATACGCGCTAATAATGGACGGCACCAGTTGGGTGCCATCACGTCGATTTTAGCGTCAGGATGCTCGGCCTTCAGGGTTCGATATAAGCTCTGCGACATCATCATGTCGCCTACCCATGAAGGTCCGATAACCAGTATTTTCATACCGTGCTTCATTCCTTACTGTTAAGTCGCGTATTTAGGCTTTTTTATTCAGCCATGCAAGATATTCACTCACGCCTTCTGCGACGGTTTTGAATGGCTTATCGTAGCCAGCAGCGCGCAGTTTAGTCGTGTCGGCTTTGGTGAAGCCCTGATAGCGACCTTTCAGTTTATCTGGGAAAGGAATGTAGCTAATGCTGCCTTTCTGATGATATGCAACGACGGCATCGGCAACGGCTTGGAAGGATTCGGCACGGCCAGTACCGCAGTTGAAGATACCGGAGATACCTTTCTGCCAGAACCATAGGTTGACATCGGCAACGTCGCCTACGTAGATGAAGTCACGTTTAAAACCATCGCTGCCTTCAAATAGTTTTGGATCTTCGCCGTTGTTGATTTGATTATTCAGGTGGAAAGCAACGCTTGCCATGCTGCCTTTATGGCCTTCGCGTGGGCCATAAACGTTGAAGTAACGGAAGCCACAAATTTGTGATTCTGCCTGCGGAAGAATCTGACGTACATACTGATCAAACAGGAATTTAGAGTAACCATAGACGTTTAACGGGCCTTCAAATTCACGTTCTTCAGTGAATTGCTCGGTTAAACCGTAGGTGGCTGCGGAAGAGGCATACAGGAATGGAATTTGGCGTTCCAGACAGAAATGTAAAAGCTCTTTAGAGTACTGATAGTTGTTATCCATCATGTACTTGCCATCCCATTCTGTTGTGGATGAGCATGCGCCTTCATGGAAAACCGCATCGATATCGCCGAAATCATCGCCAGCGACAACGCTTGCGATAAAATCTTCTTTATCCATGTAGTCGGTGATTTCCAAATCGACCAGATTAACGAATTTGGTGCCATCTTTAAGGTTATCAACCACGAGAATATCGCTATAGCCGATATTATTCAGTGCCTTAACGATGTTGCTGCCAATCATTCCAGCGCCGCCGGTTACAATAATCATGAGATTTACCTTTAAATAAACGGAACAGTGGCGCACAACGCCCCACGTTATATAACGTCATAATAGCATTTCATGCCTAAGCATTCAGCGTATAGGGTATGAATCTGAATCAAAAACCTCAGTATTAAGACTAATACTCTCATGCTGGGCGTATGACGACTAAATTGATATCTGAAACCAATTATTTCCCGGTATCTTACAGCAGCGTGATATATGCTGCATTTTTCACATTCTGTGAGTTACAAACTCGTTTCATTTGCAACAAAACAGTAATATGTTTCACGAACTAGCCCATCCAGGAGATAACACCATGTCTGCGGATTTTTACCAGCAGCTGACTCAGCAATTAGAAACGACCCGTGCCGAAGGTCTGTACAAAAATGAACGTATTATCACTTCAGCTCAGCAGGCTGATATTGCGGTAGCCGATGGTCGTCATGTCATCAATTTCTGTGCAAACAATTACTTAGGCTTGGCAAATCACCCTGCACTTATTGAAGCTGCGAAAAAAGGCATGGATTCCCATGGGTTTGGCATGGCATCGGTGCGCTTTATTTGTGGAACTCAAGACAGCCATAAACAGCTAGAACAGCGTTTAGCTGAGTTTCTTGGTATGGAAGACTCGATTTTATATTCTTCTTGTTTCGATGCTAACGGTGGTTTATTCGAAACGCTGTTGGGCCCAGAAGATGCGATTATTTCGGATGCGCTAAATCATGCGTCTATTATTGATGGTGTCCGCTTATGCAAAGCTAAACGTTATCGTTATGCCAATAATGATATGACCGAACTGCGGGCGCAGTTGGAGATGGCTAAGGCTGATGGAGCACGTCATATCCTGATCGCTACCGATGGTGTGTTCTCCATGGATGGCGTTATCGCGGACTTGAAGTCAGTGTGTGATTTAGCTGATGAATACGGCGCGTTGGTTATGGTTGATGATTCCCATGCCGTCGGCTTTGTAGGTGAAAATGGTTGTGGCACTCATGAATATTGCGAAGTAATGGGTCGCGTTGACATTATCACTGGGACTTTAGGTAAAGCTCTCGGTGGCGCGTCTGGTGGCTATACTGCCGGCCGTAAAGAGGTTATTGAATGGTTGCGCCAGCGTTCGCGCCCTTATCTGTTCTCAAACTCTTTGGCTCCAGCGATTGTAGCAGCCTCAATCAAGGTGCTTGAGTTACTGGCTGATGGTGATGAGCTGCGTAATCGCTTGTGGAGTAACGCTCGTTTATTCCGTGAAAAAATGAGCGCTGCTGGTTTCACTCTGGCTGGTGCGGATCACGCGATTATCCCAGTTATGCTGGGTGACGCAAAGTTGGCGCAAGAGTTTGCCAATGAGCTGTTAAAAGAAGGGATCTATGTGACTGGATTCTTCTTCCCTGTTGTTCCGAAAGGTCAGGCACGCATTCGTACCCAAATGTCTGCCGATCATACTCCAGAACAAATTGAGCGCGCTGTGGCTGCCTTTATTCGTATTGGCAAGCAACTGGGTGTGATTGCGTAAGGAATTCATCATCATGAAAGCATTGTCAAAACTGAAGGCCGAAGAAGGTATTTGGATGACCGACGTACCTAAGCCAGAGCTTGGGCACAACGACATCATGATTAAAATCCGTAAAACGGCGATTTGTGGCACGGATGTTCATATCTACAATTGGGATGAGTGGTCGCAAAAAACGATCCCAGTTCCCATGGTTGTTGGGCATGAATACGTCGGTGAAATTGTTGCCATTGGACAGGAAGTGAAAGGCTACAAGATCGGTGAACGAGTTTCTGGTGAAGGCCATATTACCTGTGGCCATTGCCGTAACTGTCGCGGTGGGCGAACGCATCTATGCCGTAACACCACGGGTGTAGGTGTTAACCGCACCGGCGCATTTGCCGAATACCTCGTTATTCCTGCATTTAACGCGTTCAAGATCCCAGACAATATTTCTGATGAGTTAGCGGCGATTTTTGACCCGTTTGGCAATGCGGTTCATACCGCGCTTTCTTTTGATTTGGTTGGCGAAGATGTGCTGGTTTCTGGCGCTGGCCCGATCGGTATTATGGCGGCGGCGGTCTGCAAACACGTTGGCGCGCGTAACGTCGTGATTACCGATGTGAATGAATACCGCTTGGAGCTGGCACGTAAAATGGGCGTTACCCGCGCGGTGAATGTCAGCAAAGAAAATTTGACTGATGTGATGAGTGAGCTTGGCATGACCGAAGGTTTCGACGTTGGTTTGGAAATGTCCGGTGCTCCACCGGCATTCCGCGCGATGCTGAGCACCATGAATCACGGTGGTAAAATTGCCATGCTGGGGATCCCTCCTTCCGATATGGCAATTGACTGGAATCAGGTGATTTTTAAGGGTTTGTTTATCAAAGGCATCTATGGTCGTGAGATGTTTGAAACGTGGTACAAGATGGCTGCATTGCTGCAATCAGGCTTGGATCTCAGCCCAATTATCACTCATCGTTTTGGGATTGATGATTTCCAAAAAGGCTTTGACGCCATGCGTTCGGGGCAGTCAGGTAAGGTTGTTTTAAGCTGGGATTAATTTCCGGCATGACAACGCCACTCTTGTGGGTAGCGACAATCAATAGAAAGCCCCTCAGTCGGGGCTTTTTTACTATCTGGACGACTCAGGCAGCGGCTCCTGCGCAGTTTTGCGCAGAGAGTGATAATCCAGTTTTTGGTAAAGGTTATCGAGCACGGTTGAATCATTTTTAAACTTGTTAACGACATCGTTAACGTTTGAAAATATTCCCCTGCTAGCATCGGTAATACCTAGCCAAGCTGCGATTGCGGCATCGTTATAACTGGTCGAATATACGGAATCTACCTGTCCAACCTCCTGCTGGTAACGTGGCTCTAATACTGGGCTATACCAGATAAACATAGGAACATGATAGGCCTCTTGGCTGGGAGTTATACCGCCGTGGAAGTAAGGGGCGCTTTGCTTAGGGTCTCTCTCTAAAGCGTGGTCTGAGAAATAGAATACGGAAGCGTTTTTCTGCTTTAATAAGCTAAATATTTCACCAAATAAGCTATCGGTATATCGAACGGAATTATCGTAGCAAGCATCTATATCGCCGTTTTTATCAAAAATCGCTTCATCCGACGGATATCTAGCACATGCTGGTTCATGGCTACCATAGAGATGCAGAATAATGAGTTTTTTATCGTGGCCCGGCTTAGCTAATGCTGTTTTTAGATGTGGTATCAGCTCTTTGTCATAGCCTTTGATATACAATTTATCTTTAGCATTCATGGCGATACCCGCCACAGAGGAGCCATAGTTGCCGAAGGCTGTCTGTGCACTTAACCAAGTGGTGTGAAAACCCGCCTGATTGGCTAGATTAATGACGTTGTCGGCATAATTCTTCAGATCATGGTTATGGATATTGTCTGCGCTAAGCGCCATCGGTACAGCAACCGATGTAAAAGGCACTCCGCTAATTGCTTGAGTAAACAGTTTTAAATAGGGTTTCTGTGATTCAAGTTGTGGGGTAGTCGGTTTTTTATAACCATAGATACTCATGTTTCTGGCTCGTTCTGATTCACCAATGATCAAAACATAGGTATCTATGCCGGTATCTTTTACGGTCAGAGTGTAATGAGGTGCGGCACCGCTAATATTCTTTAAAATCTGGCTTTCCTGCATTGCGGTAAGAAAATAGCTGATATTAAAGAATGGCATATAAGTTGTGAATCGGGCGGCGACTTTAAGCTCTGAGATCGCGCCTTCATTGACGGGACGCTTTTTAACGAATTTTAGCGAGGAAACTAACGCGATCAGGCAAATAATGAGAATAAGCGTCCCTGTTATTTTCTTGGACGGTATTTTTCCAGGAATGGGTCTGACTGCAAAGATAAAGAGAACGAGCAATGCCAAACACACAATCACAAACCACAGATACACGCCCAGCATGGCGATCATTTCACTTGGGTTGCTTTCTAACGTACTGACTGCAAAACCGTCATTAAATGGCGTTTTGAATGTAAACCACGAGTAGAGACTAAGGCTAATATCTGCAGAGCACAGAAATAAAAATGGTATGGCCAGTATCAAACGCAGTGGGGACGAACGGATGGCTTTTAAAAATAATAACGACAGCGTAAAAGTCACAATGCGGTAAGACATGTGAATATTTGGCGCCATGAGTATATTAATTATGCTGAAGATTATTACGCTAATAATTAGCAATAAATACTCTTTCCCAAAGAGTAAATAAGATTTCTTTATATTCATTTTGGTTTAGCAATTAATTCATAATCCGCAATCTCATAGTATGCCGGATTATGAATTAATTTGGTACTGACGCCGTTAGTGCCAGTATTGCCAGCGATCCTGTATAAATTTTATCGGCGCTGAATTTGCCAAGCTGGAACTAATCGCATCAAACATCGCGGTAGCATACACTTTTTCAGGTGCTTTTTTGGTTATGCACTGTTTCACGCCACGGAACGGATTACGCGGTTTTTGCTGCGTTGGCGCTGGGTTCTTGTCCGGAACAGAAGCGCCGTTTAACAGAGAACTTGGGCGAACTAATACGATATCTGCTGGTAGCGACGGCAGCATTTGTTGCAATACCCGCACCGTTGATGGATGTGGATGACCGATCGCTATGGCTGAGCCGTTTTTACGGGCGATTTGAATTGCGCGATTAAACTGCTGGCGAATGGATGCCTCATTCTGCGAATCATCTAGAAAGACTCTACGTTTAATCACTTTGATGCCGGTTCCCGCCGATGCGTTCGTGACTTGGCTATTGCCGATAGTCATGCTGTCGAGAAAATAGAGAAAGTGATACTGCTCAAGGGTGCGCATCACTTTCTGCATGCCCTGTAGATTCGAGGTCATCAAGCTGCCCATATGATTGTTCATCCCGACGGCATATGGCACAGAATTTACGGCCTGATGAATAATGCGCTGGATTTCAGCTTCGCTCATTGAGGGTTGTAATGTGTCTTTTTCTAATGGTTGCTTACTGATAGGTGCCATTGGCAGATGGATTAAAATTTCCCGCCCTTGCGCATGTGCTTTGGTGGCCATTTCACGCGCATGTGGCGCGGTGGGTAATACCGCCACCGAGATCGCTAAAGGCATTTGCAGAATTTTGTTTTCTTCTTGCGGTCGATAGCCAAAGTCATCGATGACAATCGCCAGTTTTCCCGCGTAGGCAGAGGCCGCGCTACAGATGAAAATGAAAAGTGCGGAGGTGACAGCATTGAAAAATCGCAATGTGTTTTCCCTTGTTAATGCAGGAGCGGTAACTGCGGGGTGAATGGCGAATCGCGGGTCTAACGTCCAAGCCATGGTAGAGGGTTAACGGCTTGTCCTTGACGGCGAATTTCGAAATAAAGAGCAGGTTGGCCTTGGCCGCCGCTGTTACCAACCAATGCAATTGGCTGACCAGCGCGCACTTGAGCACCTACGTTAACCAGCGCGCTTTGGTTATAGCCATACAGGCTCATATCGCCTTTACCGTGCTCAACGACGACGACTAGGCCATAACCTTGTAGCCAATCGGCCAGCAGTACGCGACCATCTGCGATAGCTTTGACTTCGCTACCCTCGGATGCAGCAATAACCATCCCTTTCCAACGCAGCTCACCTTGCAGTGTTTCGCCGAAACTGTGAATAGTACGGCCGCGAACTGGCCACAGAGCCTGACCGTTGCCACGGCCTAAACCCCCGGTACGGGCGATTAACGAACGCTCACTTTCCGTTGGTTTGTATTTATAGGTGGTGCCTTTTTTCTTCGCCTGTTCTTCTTTAGCCTTCATTTGAGCCTGAAGTTTGGCGGCTTCACGAGCCTCTCGCTCGGCTCGAGCCTTAGCCTCACGTTCGGCTTTTGCAATCTGATCGCGCAGGCGAGACTCGTTCGCTTTCATTTCAGAGAGCTGTTGCTGGTCTTTCGCCAGAGCGCTTTCCAACGATGACAGTGTTTTTTGTCGCTGAATGCGGGCAGATTCAAGCTGTTGTTGAGCTTGCTGCTGAGTGATGAGAATCGCTTTTTGCTGGTTCTGCGCTGCTTCTAGCGCTTTCTTTTCACTGGCTAACTCTGTGCGAGTTTGGTTTAGCTTATCAATGTTCTTCTGGCGTGCTTCATTGAGATAGCCAAAGTAAGCCAAGATACGCTCACTGCGCTGGCTTTCTTCACCACTCAGCAATACTTGAATGCCGGTATGTTTCCCTAGGCGGAAAGCCATATCGAGTTGATGCTCAAGCAGTTGTAGATGCTTATTCTCTTGCGACTGAAGCTTTTTAATTGATGCGGTTAGTTTGGTGACATTGGCACTTAACGCCGCCAGTTCAGACTGTGTTTCTCGCAGGGATCGACTCGCCTGAGCGATGATTTTTTCTTGGGCTTTGAGTTGATCTTGCAGTGAACTGCGTTGTTGCTGCTGTTGTTTTACGGCTTTTTCTTTTTCAGCAATGTCTTGCTGAATAGATTTTAGCTGCTGTTTATTATCGTCAGCGGCAATCGCGGGGAACGAAGAAAACCATGCGCCAGCGTAAATGAAACTGGCACATAGTATTGGCAGCATGCGAAGCGCTGTGGGTAACGGTGACAAACACGTTTGCTTATCACCGATGTTTTTACCCGTTTTGAGCGCTAAGGCTACCTTTGATTCGTGAAATTGGTCTTTTCCCCTCATGGGGATCGATTATTCCACGATGAACAGCGGCTTACCAGTCATCTCTTTAGGCACTTCCATGTCCATCATCGTTAACATGGTTGCTGCGATGTCAGACAATTTACCGCCTTCAACGGCTTTAGCCGGTTTTCCAACATAGATAAGTGGTACTGGCAGGTTGGTATGAGCGGTATAAGCTGCACCAGTAACCTGATCGCGCATCAGCTCGGCGTTACCGTGGTCTGCGGTGATTAGCAACTGACCACCTACGTTTTGTACGGCTTCCACAACCTGACCGACGCAATGATCCAGTGTCTCAACGGCTTTAACGGCTGCATCATAAATACCCGTGTGGCCAACCATGTCACCGTTAGGGTAGTTACAGATGATCGCATCGTATTTACCGCTGTTGATTGCAGCGACCAGTTTTTCGGTCAACTCAGCAGAGCTCATCTCCGGCTGTAGGTCGTAGGTGGCAACTTTTGGTGAGTTGATCAGGATGCGGTCTTCGCCTTTAAACGGTTCTTCAACGCCACCGTTATAGAAGAACGTTACGTGAGCATATTTTTCAGTTTCGGAAATACGCAGCTGGGTTTTGTCATGCTTCATCAGCCATTCGCCGAAAGTGTTTTCCAGTGATGATGGTGGGTAAGCACATGCAGCTTTGATGTCAGCAGCGTACTCAGTCAGCATCACGAAGTTGCTGAAGTTAACTACTTTGTTGCGTTTGAAACCGTCAAAGTCGGCGTTAACAAAGGTGCGAGTGATTTGGCGAGCACGGTCAGCGCGGAAGTTCATGAAGATCAGCGCATCGCCGTCTTCCATGATGGCATCTGGTTCACCAGCGGCTTTAATCACGGTTGGTTTAACAAACTCGTCATTTTCATCGCGAGCGTAAGCGGCTTCAAGGCCAGCCACAGCGTTTTCAGCGGTGAATTCGCCTTTAGCTTCGGTCAACAGGTCGTAGGCTAACTGCACGCGATCCCAACGGTTATCGCGATCCATGGCATAGTAGCGGCCAATCAGAGAAGCAATACGGCCTTTACCCAATTCGGCAAATTTCTCGGTGAATCGTTTCAGTGTATTTTCAGCACTGCGCGGCGGAGTGTCACGTCCGTCTAGGAATGCATGCAGGTAGATTTTTTCTGCACCGCGCTTAGCGGCCAGTTCAACCATAGCGAGAATATGTTCTTCGTGACTGTGAACGCCGCCTGGAGACATCAAGCCCATGATGTGGACTGCTTTGCCCAGAGATACGGCTTTATCAACAGCGCCAACCAACACTTCGTTAGCGAAGAAATCGCCATCTTTGATTTCTTTATCCAGACGAGTCAGGTCTTGGTATACGATGCGGCCTGCGCCTAAGTTTACGTGACCCACTTCTGAGTTACCCATTTGACCGTCAGGTAGACCCACGTCTAAGCCGGAAGCAGAAATCAGGGTGTGCGGATACTCTTTCCACAAACGATCCATCACAGGACGTTTAGCGTTAAGAATCGCGTTATCTTGGGTTTCTTCGCGGTAACCGTAACCGTCTAGAATCACCAGTACCATAGGTTTTTTGGCGCTCGACATTGCAACAACCTCGTTTCTTTATAAGTTCAAAGTTTGAGTTCAAAATACGTTCAAGTGTGAATAGCCGTTCATGCTAAAACGGATCACTAGTACGCCCGCAGAGCGGTGCCTAAGCAAAGGCCGAATAACATACACGGCTATTTGCACTCAAAGTAGTGTAATTTTACTACAGTCTGTGGTGAATTGAGTGCAGAAAGATCAAATGATCGTTTCTGTTCCGCATTTTGGGCAGGTAAACCCTGTCTGAATAATGAAAAATTTCGGGTTATGCCGCAGATTCGTTTTTAGTAACAGGTCTTCTGGCTGTAATTGACGCACTGCGCAGGTATACTCTGACACTTTGATTTTATCCCTTAACTGACGGGAGTCGTTACACCCCATGCAAATGCAAGAGATTATGCAATTTGTGAGTGCCCATCCCATACTTAGCGTAGCGTGGATTGTTCTGTTTGTAGCAGTACTGGTCACCACCTTTAAAAGCCGTTTCTCCAAAGTAAAAGAAATTACTCGTGGTGAAGCAACTCTTCTCATTAACAAAGAAGATGCCGTAGTCGTTGATACTCGTTCTCGCGAAGATTTCCGCAAAGGGCATCTGGCAAACTCTCTGAATCTGACGCCTAGCGACCTGAAAAACGGTAGCTTTGGTGAACTGGATAAACATAAAACTCAGCCAGTCATCGTGGTTTGTGCCAACGGCATGAGCTCTCGTGAATCCGGTGAGCATTTAGTGAAAGCGGGCTTTGAACGCGTTTACACGTTGAAAGATGGTATCGCAGGCTGGAGCGGTGAGAACCTGCCTTTAGCACGCGGTAAATAAGCTACAAGGAATTCATCATGGCAAACATTGATATCTATACCAAAGCGACCTGTCCTTTCTGTCATCGTGCAAAAGCACTGTTGCAGTCAAAAGGTGCTCAGTTTCATGAAATTGCTATTGATAACGACCCGAAAAAGCGTGAAGAAATGATTGAGCGCAGCGGGCGTACAACCGTGCCACAAATTTTTATTAATGGGCAGCACATTGGTGGCTGTGACGATTTACACGCGCTGGATGCGAAGGGTGGCCTTGAGCCGCTTTTGTAATCAGTACGGTATTCGCCCCATAAATCCTATTTATGGATATTAACTTAAAAGGTATTAACACTATGTCAGAACAAAATAACTCAGAGATGTCTTTCCAGATCCAGCGTGTATACACCAAAGATATCTCTTTTGAAGCACCAAACGCACCAGCAGTATTCCAGAAAGAATGGCAGCCAGAAGTCAAACTGGATCTGGATACGGCATCAACTCAACTGGCTGACGGCGTGTTTGAAGTTGTGCTGCGCGTGACGGTAACTGCATCTCTGGGCGAAGAAACTGCATTCCTGTGTGAAGTTCAGCAGGCAGGTATTTTCACAATTTCTGGCATTGAAGGCACTCAGATGGCGCATTGCCTTGGTGCTTACTGCCCGAACATCCTGTTCCCGTATGCGCGTGAATGCATCACCAGCTTGGTTTCTCGTGGTACTTTCCCACAGTTGAACTTAGCTCCAGTTAACTTTGATGCACTGTTCATGAACTATCTGCAGCAAGCTGAAGGCGCAGAAGGTGCTGAGCAGCAGCCTCTGGATGCCTAATGAATAACCCAACGGCTTCAATGACCGTCATCGGTGCCGGCTCGTACGGCACCGCTCTGGCAATTACGCTGGCGCGCAATGGGCATCAGGTTGTGTTGTGGGGACACGATCCCAAGCATATCAATGCACTGGATGCTGCGCGCTGTAATCAGGCCTTCCTGCCTGATGTCCCTTTCCCTGATACGCTCAAGCTGGAAACCGATCTTGCGAAGGCAATGGCTGCAAGCCGTGATGTGCTGGTCGTTGTACCTAGCCATGTGTTTGGTGAGGTGCTGCGTCAACTGAAGCCTTATTTGCGTGCTGATTCACGTATCGTTTGGGCAACTAAGGGATTGGAAGCGGAAACAGGCCGTCTGTTGCAAGACGTCGCCCGTGAGGCTCTCGGTCCTGATATTCCTTTAGCGACGCTATCGGGCCCTACGTTTGCGAAAGAGTTGGCAGCGGGTCTTCCTACGGCAATCGCATTATCATCAACTGACGCACAGTTCACTGAAGATTTGCAGCAGCTATTACACTGTGGCAAAAGTTTCCGTGTTTACAGCAATCCCGATTTTATCGGTGTACAGCTGGGCGGCGCGGTGAAAAACGTGATTGCGATTGGGGCGGGAATGTCCGATGGCATTGGTTTTGGGGCAAATGCCAGAACAGCGCTGATCACCCGTGGTTTGACTGAGATGAGCCGTCTTGGCGTTGCGCTAGGTGCCGATCCAACCACCTTTATGGGGATGTCGGGATTAGGCGATTTGGTGCTGACTTGTACCGATAACCAGTCTCGTAACCGACGCTTCGGGATTATGTTGGGGCAAGGCATTGGCGTGCAGGAAGCTCAGGATAAGATTGGTCAAGTGGTGGAAGGTTATCGCAACACCAAAGAAGTGATGGCGTTAGCTCAGCGCTATGGTGTTGAAATGCCGATCACTGAGCAAATTTATCAGGTGCTCTACTGCCATAAAGATGCTCGAGAAGCTGCACTGACGCTGTTAGGTCGTGCACGCAAAGACGAAAAGACCAGCCGCTAGGTGCCAA
Organism: Hafnia paralvei; assembly: GCF_020150375.1. Taxonomy (NCBI): domain Bacteria; kingdom Pseudomonadati; phylum Pseudomonadota; class Gammaproteobacteria; order Enterobacterales; family Hafniaceae; genus Hafnia; species Hafnia paralvei. The sequence goes on from NZ_CP083737.1 coordinate 80,606, forward strand.
ATTCTTGGTATAACTGCTTGACCGCATGATAGTCGGTCTGGTTAATTGTTGTCTAAATTATATCCCCGTCATACTTGAAACTGCATGACAAAAAGTCTTAAGGCTTTTGTCATGCAACGCCAATTATGTTGGGTACAGCTGGCTCGAATATGATCGTGGCAGCAATTAAATAGCAGTAATTTAGGTGAAGTAAGGGAGCGTTGTATGTCGATAGAAGAGTTAGAACAAATCTGGCAATGCATCAAAACCGAGGCGCGTGGTTTGGCCGAGTGTGAGCCGATGCTGGCTAGCTTCTATCATGCCACCTTGCTGAAGCATGAAAATCTGGGTAGTGCACTGAGTTACATTTTGGCGAATAAGCTGGCGAACGCCATTATGCCCGCCATTGCGATCCGCGAGGTGGTGGAAGAAGCCTACCGTGCAGACACCAATATGACGGACTATGCGGCGCGCGATATTCTTGCTGTACGTCAGCGTGACCCCGCAGTTGATAAATACTCCACGCCGCTGTTGTACCTCAAAGGATTCCATGCGCTTCAAGCGTATCGCATCGGGCATTGGTTATGGTCACAAGACCGTAAAGCGTTGGCTATTTATCTGCAAAACCAGATTTCCGTTGTTTTTGGGGTGGATATTCACCCTGCTGCGCGCATTGGCTGCGGGATCATGCTCGATCACGCAACCGGAATTGTGATCGGCGAAACTGCCGTTGTAGAAAATGATGTTTCTATTCTGCAATCGGTGACGCTGGGCGGTACGGGGAAAGAGGGCGGCGACCGTCACCCAAAAATCCGCGAAGGTGTAATGATCGGAGCTGGCGCTAAAATTCTCGGCAACATTGAGGTTGGCCGTGGAGCTAAGATTGGGGCGGGCTCAGTTGTATTACATCCAATTCCAGCGCATACAACCGCTGCCGGTGTGCCTGCTCGCATTGTCGGACGCCCTGAAAGCGAAAAGCCATCTATGGATATGGATCAGTTGTTTAACGGCGCACATGACGGTTTTGAGTTCGGCGACGGTATCTAAATACAACTTGTCTTCATTTCACGGGGCAGACATTCGCCTGCCTCGCATCCTATTTCTACTAATAACTTACTCTTTCAGTAGCGCACCTTCGTAGCCAAGTTGGCGCCAAGCTTCGTAAACCACAACAGAAACCGCATTTGACAGATTCATGCTGCGACTGCTGGCGAGCATCGGTATACGAATTTTTTGCTGAGCAGGAAGAGCATCCAGAATGTAGGCTGGTAATCCGCGCGTTTCTGGGCCAAACACCAGATAATCACCTGCTTGATAACTTACCGCGCTGTGTGCCGGCGTACCTTTTGTCGTCAATGCAAAGAGGCGTTCAGGTTGTTCGCTGTCGAGAAAGGCTTGATAGTCATGATGTTTTTTTAGCGTGGCGAACTCGTGATAGTCCAGACCTGCGCGGCGCAGACGCTTATCGTCCCAAGTAAAACCTAACGGTTCGATAAGGTGTAATTTAAAGCCCGTGTTGGCGCAGAGACGGATGATATTACCGGTATTCGGTGGGATTTCTGGTTCAAATAAAACGATATTTAACATGTGGTACGCCCCCAAGGTCAGGGGGCGCATTATACTCCAAACTTATCGCGTATAAAGCGGTAGCCAAAGTGTTAGGCGCAGACCACCCAGAGGGCTGTCTTCGGCCTTGACCCAGCCGTTATGCTGTTCTACCACGGTTTCGACGATTGCTAAGCCTAGGCCTGTACCTCCTGACTCGCGGTCGCGCGCCTCATCAGTGCGATAGAATGGACGGAAGATCTGTTCACGGTCTTCTGGTGCGACACCAGGGCCGTCATCGTCGACGTGAATGGTGATCCCCTGATTGTCACAGCTAAACGTCACCGCAATTTTGTGATGAGAATAGCGAAGAGCGTTACGCACGATATTTTCAAACGCACTATCGAGTGCTGCATGGCTGCCAAATAGCGGCCAAGGCCCCGGTGGGCTGATAATCTCTAGCGTTTTGCCGACTTGCTCAGCCTCAAACTTGGCATTTTCCAACACATCATCCCAAAGCTCATCGGCTTTAAGGTGCTCGCGCTCCAGCTCGGTTTTATGCTGATTGCGAGACAGCGCTAGCAAGTCATTGATCATGCTATCGAGACGATGAGCCTCCATCTCTATACGCGACAGTTCGTTATATTCACCATGGCGTCGCCGCATCAGCGCGGTAGCAAGCTGCAGGCGTGTCAGCGGTGTTCTTAGCTCATGCGAGATATCAGAGATAAGCCGTTGCTGTGCGTTAACCATGCGCTCGAGAGCGCTCACCATTTGGTTAAAACTTGCTCCAGTGGCTAAGAACTCCTGCGGACCCGCCTCCAATTCGGGATGCTGTTTGAGATTGCCACTGGCAACATCATCGGCAGCATTTTTAAGCTTACGGGCAGGGCTCGCGAGGCTCCATGCTAACCAGAGCAACAGAGGTGAGCTAATGAGCATCGTAACCAGTAACAGTAACAGCGGGCGGTCAAACATCAGGTTGATGAAGTCGGACTGTGGGCTGCTTGCTGGACGAACCAGATAGAGTTGGTAATTATCTTCGCCATCACGAATAGGGAAGGGCCCCAACATTTCGAGTCGGCCATATTTTTTCTTTTTCGGCTGGTCTGCGTTATCAGACTGGCCGATAAAGTTACGCACGATCTGCATTTCATTGCGTTGAGCGCCAATCACGCGCCCTTCGCTTGTCACTAACAGAAGTCGCTGACCTGGAGGAGACCATTTATCAATGGCGCGGAACAAGCGACGCCACCACATCAGGTCATTCGCCGGGTCAACAGCTAATTCCGCTTCCACGTGCTGTTCCAGCATAATGCCTTGACGGCGTTCACTGTCCAGTAATGAGGTTAGCTGACGTGAATCGAGTTTTGGCAGCATCAACACCACCATCAGCACTAACGCCAGCGTTAACCAGAAAATGGCAAAGATACGTGCCGTAAGGCTGTTAATCATGAAACAGACACCATCAGATAGCCGCGACCGCGTAGTGTTTTAAACCAAGGCTGACCGTCTTTACGTTCAGGCAGCTTACGGCGCAGGTTAGAAATATGCATATCGATAGCACGATCAAACGGTGTCAGACGTTTACCCAAGACTTCCTGACTCAGGTGTTCACGTGAAACAACCTGTCCTAAATGCTGAGCCAGCAGATAAAGCAGGGTGAACTCAGTTCCTGTCAGTTCTAATGTTTGTCCATCAAAACTGGCTTCTTGACGCCCCGGATTCAGTAACAGGTGATCAACTTCCAGCGTTGGCGCGTTGCTTTCGTTGCTTTGTTGCTGCTCATTCCAATTCGAACGGCGCAAAATTGCACGGATACGTGCAACTAGCTCGCGATCGTTGAACGGCTTAGGTAAATAATCATCTGCGCCGAGTTCCAGACCCAGCACGCGATCCAATTCACTACCGCGCGCAGTGAGCATAATGACCGGCGTTTGGTGATGTTGGCGAACTTCTTTCAATGTATCGATACCGTTTTTCTTCGGCATCATGACGTCTAACAATAATAAATCGATACTGGAGTCCAAAAGCTCCAGAGCCTGTTCGCCATCGTGAGCAACCACGACGCTAAAACCTTCTAAATCCAGCAGTTCTTGCAGTAGTGACGTCAGTTCGCGATCGTCATCAACCAGTAAAATTTTATTCATAGGTATTTACCTCCTGACGCAAAATACGACAACAAGTGCCGCTATTCCATGACTTTACTTAGTTTTACATGCACTGACGCTAGTTTTCAGGCCCAGAGCTACACTGATTCTCGTCGATTCACATGAGCCAGCCAATGCAAAGGAGTAGATGATGCGTAAAGTAACCTCGTTAGCCATGACGTTTATGCTTGCGATGGCCTCAACCGCAGCATTTGCCGAAGGCTCTCAACATAACGGTATGTTGTATCAAAGTATGGATCATAACCGCATGTTTGATGGTGTGAATCTTAGTGAACATCAGCGCCAGCAAATGCGAGATTTGATGCAGCTTGCGCGACACGATTTACCCCGCGTGGATATCGCGGAGGCTGAAACCATGCACAATCTGGTAACGGCAGAAAAGTTCGATGAAGCCGCAGTGCGGCAGTTAGCCGAGAAAATGGCTCAGGAGAGTATAAACCGTCAGGTTGAAATGGCGAAAATTCGCAACCAGATGTACAACCTGCTTACTCCAGAGCAAAAGGCCCAGTTAAATGAGCGTTACCAGCAGCGGATTGCCAATTGGCAGCAGCAGATAGCGACCATGCAGAATACTTCAGCCCTGAAGTTAGGTACGAAAGAGTAGCACCCTGTTTTTCCTTGCCATAGACACCATCCCTGTCTTCCCCACCTTACGGTGGGGTTTTTTTTGCCTGTAGCTTGTAAATTATGGGTTACTGTCACCTGATGCGGCATGCAGTTCGCTGTAGATATAATGCTTATAACTTTCGACCAGTTTAGTGTTTGTGCAATCGTTGAGTTCGCCTTTGCAGAGATGGCGCATTTCAATATTGGCACGATAGAACGGTGAAACGCTTAAATTGGCGTGTTCCAATACCATCCCGCCTAAGAATGCAATATCCGTCATTCGCCCTAAGTCACTGACGGCGGGCGCTCCTGTGTTATCACGCAGGCTAAACTGGGTGAAATGCATCGGGTCTGACATCGTCGTGGTGTAGCCATTGGACCAATCAATGGCGGGTTGGTGATCGCCAAAATGCATAAAAATGGTCGGTTTATTGCGAGTATCAACAAATTGGAAGAAATCAGCTAACGCAGTGTCCGAAGTCTTAATTTTCTCCACATAGTGGCTGAACTCGCCAGCAGAACCACTTTTTTTCACATAGTGGGTCAGATGATAATCGTCGCTATGTTTTTCATCATAGGGACCATGTTCGTACATGGTTAAGGCATAGATAAACAATGGCTTATCCGTTTTTTTCGCCATGATCTGCTTAACGTATTTCAACATATCCGCAGTGGTGATGTGCCAAAGGTTATCTTCAAGCTTGCCGGGATAGCCTAACTCCTGCGGCTGAAGGATCTGGTCGATTCCCATCTCATGATAGGCATGACCGGCGTTATAGGCTGATTTATTAAATGGCGTAAGCACAATCGTGTAGTAGCCATTGTTTTTCATCTGTTTAAACAAGCTGTCGTTGACGTGATCGACCGCGGAATAGAACACAGAATTCTTCATAGCTCCAAAATCATCGCTGCGTAAACCGGTTAATAGCGCGAATTCGGATAACCATGTGCCGCCACCAAAAGTTTGTACGCGCATCGGCGTATGTGCTTTCACGTTACCTTCTTGTTCAAACATCGTGAATCGGGGGAGCAATTTGGGGTCTGGTAACGAATAAAGCCGAGGATCGACCGTAGATTCTTGTAGCAGCACGATGATGTCTGGATGCTGACTATGGTTCGCTAGGGGCAGATTTAGCGCTGCGGCCTGCTGTTTAAAATAGGCACTGGATTCGCTATTAAAGGAAGGTGGCTCATATTCCACTTCGCTCGCTGACATGACGAGGTTTGAAACCACGCCAGTTCCACCTGGTAGGGTGGTTGCCCAGACGTGTTGGTAGCGGGTGACGCAAAGGGCTACGAGCGCACTGGCAAGGATCATCATCCCAATACTGCGCCACCAGACCCTGTGAGAGACATTGCGTGCAGTCGCTCGCCATGTAACAACCAGCGTGATGATTAGCCATATCACTAGACCGAGAAGCGCTAGACCTGCTAAAGGGTAATGCAAAAGCGTAGCGGTATTGGAGGGATCAGTAGCCAAATAGATGTCGGGAAACATCAAATGGTCTTTGTAATAATGGACTTTAAGCTGGTTGATAAACTGTAGGACGATCACCAAAAGGCTAGTAATCGACAAGGCAAATATGCTTCTCCCTGAAAGTAGATAGAACATACCCACGATGAAAACAAACGCACTCAATGCGGTGATAAGGGGATAGCCCGCCGAGGGCGTATTACCCGCAAGGATGACGACAGCTACGATGACTAAAAATAGGCAGTATAAACAGGTCTTAGGATTTTGTTTAAAACGGTTTAACGTTGAGCTGTTAGATTGTTGGCTTGATACGGGTGAGCGTGATTGCCCCATGATGATCGATGCCTCAGGCGATTTCATTTTATAGACACGCACATAATGTCGCTGCGTCATTCAATGGCGTGTAAATCGATGCGATTAAAATATGGTCAAAATATTGTTGACCGCCAATTTACGGGGACAGCCGTAAGAGCAATAAAAGACTGATACGGTAAATTAAGATGAGCGAAGTGAGAGGGAGGATCAAGTCGTCCTCGATATTATATATCTTTCCAAACGTAACAGAGCATTGTGCTAATCTGAGCTAAGACAAGCCATGTTCCCTGCGGATTTTTTTGTCATTAATTCGCTATACTGAACAGCCCTAAGTGATTAAAGGATATTTTCATGGAGCAGCAATATGCACGGTTAGTTAAAACCGCTGCGCTGGGAGCCACGGTCACCGCCACCGTACTCCTTATTATTAAAACGCTTGCCTGGTGGCACACTGGTTCAGTCAGTCTTTTGGCATCACTGGTGGACTCCATTGTAGATATCGCTGCATCTTTGACGAATTTGCTGGTGGTACGTTACTCATTACAACCTGCTGATGAAGAACACACCTTTGGGCATGGCAAAGCGGAATCCCTGGCTGCACTGGCGCAAAGCATGTTTATTTCCGGCTCCGCATTGTTCCTGTTCCTGACCGGTTTCCAACACCTTATCAACCCTGAGCCGATGACTGACCCAGGCCTTGGTATTGGGGTAACAATTATCGCTTTAGCCTGTACGATGGTATTAGTGACCTTCCAACGCTGGGTGGTGCGAAAAACCCGGAGTCAAGCAGTACGCGCGGATATGCTTCATTACCAGTCTGACGTCATGATGAACGGTGCAATTTTGATCTCACTGGGATTGAGTTGGTACGGTTTCACGCGTGCGGACTCTCTGTTTGCGCTCGGAATCGGCGTTTATATCCTGTATAGCGCACTACGTATGGGCTATGAGGCCGTTCAGTCTTTGCTAGATCGTGCATTAGATGATGATGAGCGTCAGGCTATTGTCGATATCGTCCATGCTTGGCCGGGCGTTAGCGGAGTACATGATTTAAGAACCCGCCAGTCAGGGCCGACACGTTTTATTCAGTTACATATCGAGATGGACGATAACCTCCCTTTAATTCACGCTCATGAAATCGCCGAACAAGTTGAGCAGGCTATTTTGCAGCGGTTTCCCGGTTCTGATGTGATAATCCATCAGGACCCGTGTTCCGTGGTGCCTGATACTCGAAAAGGGCACTGGGAGGTCTAATCGCGACTAAGCTATAAAGTTATAGTTCAAGTCGGGTGGTTGCGAGTGTTATCCCGTTTATCACGGCTTTCACAACCCAAATCATTAGAGAATGTAAGTAATAGTGTGATGGGTGTGGTGGGTTTCTAAATTTATTCCTTTAGTGCTTGGGAAATTTTTTACCACAAACTAGACTGACCTGAATCAATTCAGCTGGATAACTTTGATATAATATTCAGCAGTAGCAGCAATAAACGTTCATTTTCTATACCCGTGTCCTGTACCACATACAATAACGTTTAGCGCGATGGCGAAAACAATTCTTAAGAATAGCATCTACAAGCTCAGAGGTAGTCATGATCAAGAAAATCGGTGTATTGACGAGTGGCGGTGACGCTCCAGGTATGAACGCTGCGATCCGTGGTGTTGTACGTGCGGCATTAGCCAAAGGGTTAGAAGTCTACGGTATCGAGGACGGCTACCTCGGCTTGTATGAAGGTCGTATGAAGCAGCTTGATCGCTCAAGTGTGTCAGACATGATTAACCGTGGCGGTACTTTTTTGGGTTCTGCGCGTTTCCCTGAGTTCCGCGATGATAAAGTGCGTGAGAAAGCCGTTGATAACATGCGCAAAGTTGGACTGGATGCGTTAGTGGTTATCGGTGGTGATGGTTCATACATGGGGGCGAAGCGTATCACGGAGATGGGCTTCCCTTGCATCGGCTTGCCGGGCACGATCGATAACGACGTTGCGGGTACGGACTACACTATCGGTTATTTCACTGCACTGGAAACTGTCGTTGAAGCGATCGACCGCCTGCGTGATACCTCTTCTTCTCACCAGCGTATTTCTATCGTTGAAGTCATGGGGCGCTACTGTGGCGACCTGACGTTGGCGGCGGCCATCGCTGGGGGCTGTGAGTTTATCGTTCTGCCAGAAGTTGAGTTCAAGCGTGAAGATTTGGTTAACGAAATCAAAGCCGGCATTATCAAAGGCAAAAAACACGCTATCGTGGCAATCACTGAGCACATCTGTGACATCGATGAGTTAGCTAAACATATTGAGCAAGAAACCGGCCGTGAGACTCGTGCAACCGTCCTGGGTCACATCCAGCGTGGTGGGGCTCCAGTCGCCTATGACCGCATTTTAGCTTCCCGCATGGGCGCATACTCTATTGAACTGTTGTTACAGGGCTACGGTGGACGCTGTGTCGGTATTCAGAACGAAAAGCTGGTTCACCACGATATCATCGACGCGGTAGAAAATATGAAGCGTCCATTTAAAGGTGATTGGCTGGAAACAGCGAAAATGCTGTACTAATTGTTTAAGCCAGAGGCCTAAGCAATTTAGGTGTTAACCATTTCAAAAGCCCCTCCTTGGGGCTTTTTTGCTACTGTGATTGGCAGATCAACCTTTCGTTATTATTCCTCGAAAGCATAACTGTATCTTTTTTATTCTTTAATCATTTTCCTGCTTTCTGGCAGGCTCTCTTTTAACTACTTTGGTAAAAGTTTGGAGAGCGGTGATGCGTAAACTTGGGATTGGTCTGTTGTTACTGCTGGTGGCTACGGGCGCGCTGGCAAAAGATATTCAGTTGCTAAACGTTTCTTATGATCCAACACGAGAGCTTTATCAGCAATATAACGAAGCGTTCAGCAAGCACTACAAACAGGAGACAGGCGATAACGTCACGATCAGGCAATCTCATGGTGGCTCGGGCAAGCAGGCGACATCGGTGATTAACGGTATCGAAGCCGACGTAGTGACGCTGGCGCTAGCCTATGACGTTGATGCAATCGCGGAGCGTGGACGAATAGATAAAGCATGGATTAAACGTCTGCCAGATAATTCGGCACCCTACACTTCAACCATTGTTTTCTTAGTTCGTAAAGGTAACCCAAAGCAAATTCACGATTGGAATGACTTAATTAAACCGGGCGTTTCAGTTATTACGCCTAACCCTAAAACCTCCGGTGGCGCTCGCTGGAACTATTTAGGTGCATGGGGTTATGCGCTGGAAAATAACAATAACGATCAGGCTAAGGCTAAAGAGTTCGTCAAAGCGCTGTATAAGAACGTAGAGGTGCTTGATTCTGGCGCACGCGGCGCAACGAATACTTTCGTTGAACGTGGCATCGGCGATGTGTTGATTGCGTGGGAGAACGAAGCGCTACTGGCACAGCACGAATTGGGTAAAGACCAGTTTGAAATTGTGACGCCGAGTGTTTCTATTTTGGCTGAACCGACGGTATCCGTGGTGGATAAAGTGGTCGATAAGCGCGGAACGCGTCAGGTTGCGGATGAGTACCTGAAATATCTGTATTCACCTGAAGGGCAGACCATCGCCGCCAAAAATTACTACCGCCCACGTGATGAGGCAATCGCCAAGCAATACAGCCAGCAATTTCCGCAACTGAAGTTATTTACCGTTGATCAGCTCTTTGGTGGCTGGCAGAAGGCTCAGAAAGAACACTTTGCAACCGGTGGGGAATTCGATCAGATTTCCCAGAGATAGCATTTTCCAGTCATAAAAAAACCCCGGTTCTCCGGGGTTTTTTTGCATGCAAGAAAGCAGAAACGCAATTATGCAGTTTTTGCTTCAGCCGCAGCTTTAACGATAACGGCAAAAGCGTCAGCTTTCAGAGATGCACCGCCAACCAGCGCGCCATCGATATCTGGCTGAGTGAACAGTTCAGCGGCGTTTGCTGCGTTAACAGAACCACCGTATTGGATAATAACTTCTTCAGCTGCTTCGGCATTGTGTTTAGCAATGTGGTCGCGGATGAATTTGTGAACGGCTTGAGCCTGAGCAGGGGTTGCTGATTTGCCAGTACCGATTGCCCATACTGGTTCGTATGCGATAACTGCACCTTTGAAGACTTGAGCACCCATGGTTTTCAGCACGGCATCCAATTGACGAGCGCAAACTTCCTGAGTTTTACCCGCTTCATTTTCTGCGTCGGTTTCACCGATGCACAGCACAGGGATCAGGCCAGCTTCTTTAACGGCTGCAAATTTCTCTGCAATGAACTCGTCGCTTTCTTTGTGGTAAGTACGACGCTCTGAGTGACCGATAATGATGTATTTAGCACCGACATCTTTCAGCATTTGAGCCGAAGTTTCACCGGTGAATGCACCAGAAGCGTTGATACCAACGTCTTGTGCACCCAGTGCGATACGAGAACCTGCCAGAGTATGTGCAGCCTGGTCCAGATAGATGGTTGGTGGAGCGATAGCAACGTCACAGTTGGCTACGGCGCTCAGTTCGTTGCGCAGCGCAAGGATCAGTTCGTTGACCATGTGGTGGCTGCCGTTGAGTTTCCAGTTGCCCATGACTAATGGTTGACGCATTTTCATTTCTCCAATTCGGAACACATAATCGTAAAAGTCTGCCTTACCGGCATTGTCTGTAAATCAGTATAGAAAGCTCGCGACTAAGAAGTTTTGTTTTCCATCATGAAATACGAAAGGATGCGATCAAGCCGCATTATCTGATAGCGACAGCTTAATCGGTTCAACTGCGAAAGTAATACCTTTTTCTGCGCTATCCGATACGACATAACGCATCGCTCCATCATTTTGGGCGAAATAGAGCTGGCCTTTGCCTTTATTCAACAGCGACGATACTTTAGCCGTGCATTGATCAAAGGTTAGTGTAGGCGAAAAGTGCCGCATGATAGCGGCCATATAGTTGATGGCGAGTTCGCGCGACTCGCGTGAGACTTTATCGTCTGATTTATCGAGCTTCTTGCCGTCTTTTCCATTTTCTTTATCGTTTTTTATCGACACGGGCGGAATGTAGGTAATCTGTAAGCTCTTGATTTTTCCTGTGCCCTTTTCCAGTACAACCGAAGAGTAGAGATAGTCATTGATTTTGCTGGCGGCGCGCGTGATAGCCGTCTCTTCGTTTTTTACGCTAATAGCCCGATATTCGTTGATGATAAGCGTCGGGTTTTCAATGTTGTACTTGGCGCGAAATTGAACCAGTGTCAGGTCGAACGTCGGAGCGTTGGGTAATAGGTAAGGGGCGGCGGGGAGCTCGTCAGAAAGTATACGGCCTTCTTCCTGCGCGGCACTGACAGAAAAACTGCTGCCTGCATACCATAGAATCAGTATTGCGAAGAAAGCCTTGGATGTGTAGCAACTCGTTTTTTTCATTGTTGGTCTGATGTTCCAATCTGCCATTCTGAATGTTGGTAATACACACGCCTATACCTGATTAAAGCGTTTTCGAAGGGTGATTGTCAAAATTGTGTGCAAAATTTCCCGAGGCCGAGAGAGATAAGGTAAACTTTGCCGCTATTAGCTCTCTACCCATCATACTTCAAGCTGCATGTGCGTTGGCTGCGCTCGTTCACCCCCATCACTTACTAGAGTAAGCTCATCGGGATTGACTCACTTGCCGCCTTCCTGTAACTCGAAATATTTAGGGTGTAATAACGTAGGCAACTTCAGATTATGACCATTCAAAAGTGGTGTTTCTCTTTTAACGGACGAATTGGGCGGCGCGATTTCTGGATATGGATGGGATTGTGGGCGCTTCTTTTAGTGATTATTTTTTCGATTGCAGGAAGTGGCTGGATTTCGTTACAAACGGCGGCCTTTGGTTTAGTTTTTTCATTGTGGCCAACGGCAGCGGTGTTGGTAAAGCGCTTGCACGATCGCAATAAGTCGGGCTGGTGGGCTCTTTTGGTCGTTGTTGCTTGGATGCTGGCAGCAGGAAACTGGAGTATGCTAGCCGAGATCTGGCAGTGGGGGGTTGGGCGTTTTATTCCAACGCTGATCGGGGTGATGATGCTGATCGACTGTGGTTCGTTTATAGGTACCGAAGGGGATAATCGTTTTGGTCCAGAACCAACGCCGGTCGATTTTAAGAACGCAGGCCGTTAAGCCAAAAAAATGCCGGTGGTCAAACCGGCACATGTTTTATCATCGCTGAAATTTACCAGTAATGCTCACTGGTGATGTGCCCCGGTTTACGGCGCAGATGCTTGCGCATTCCACGTGAATCCTTCAGCACTTGTTGGGTATCTCGCACCATTTGCGGATTGCCGCACAACATCACGTGGCTCTCTTCTGCGTCGATTTTCAAGCCTACCGCTGCTTCCAAAGAACCATCCTCGATGAGCGCAGGAACGCGCCCCTGAAGTGAACCTGCGGCATTCTCACGGCTGACTACGGTTTGAATCCGTAATTTGCCGTTGTAGCGTTGTTCCAACTGTTGCATCAATGGCAGATAGCTTAAGTCCTGCGCTAAACGAGTGGCATGAACTAAGACAATATTCTCAAAGCGCTCGAGATCTTTACCTTCTTGCAAAATTGATAAATATGGCCCCAATGCAGTACCGGTTGCCAGCATCCAAAGCGTTTTACAGTCTGGAACTTCATCCAGAACAAAGAAACCAGCGGCTTCTTCAGTGACCTGTAAAGTATCACCTGCCTGAAGGCTATGCAGACGCGGACTGAGCTTACCATCGGGTACGGTTACCAGATAAAACTCTAAGTTATTATCGCTTGGCGCATTTACATACGAATAAGCGCGCTGTACACGCTCTCCGTCAATATCTAAGCCCAGCTTGGCAAACTGTCCGGCAGTAAAGTTATGGACCGGTGCTTGCAGTGTGATGCTGAACAGATTCTCTGTCCAATGTTGAACTTGAGTAATAGTGCCCGTTACCCATTCTGCCATGGTTACAACTCCCGAGGTGTAATGCGATATGCGCAGCGACGTGAGTTGGAAATAATATGCTCGACGCGGTCAATTTGGTAGTTTGGACCCAACAGGCGATGCAATAAACTCAACTCAGAGTTACATAAGTTACCGCAGTTATGGGCTGCCACGCCAATCGGACAGTGGTTTTCAATCAGCACCACGGCATCATCTTCAACCTCAAGTTCGGCCATGTAGCCGTCGTTTTGGCGCAAGCGAGCCAGTGCCTGAAAGCGTTCTTCGCCTTCGGGATATTTCTCCAGTTCCGTTGCATAGCGCTGAAACAGAGAGTCTTCGCGGACATTAATGAGTTTTTCAACACCTTCATCGCCGAAGAGTTGCTGTGCGGCACCGAGGATCACGCGCGACAGGTCTTGATGGCGATCGGGGAACTGACTGTGTCCCTTGGTCGTTAGCGACCAGTAACGAGTTGGGCGGCCCACTTTGGTCCTGGCCTCTTCATAACAGACAAGTTCACGTTGTTCGAGCTGTTGTAAATGCTGACGAATGCCCATTGTGGTGATCGATATTCTATCAGCCAGCATCTTGGCTGACTGAGGACCAAGGCTTTTCAACTGCAGCATGATCAATTCTGGTGTCTTCATGACTCAAATCCTTTTGGAAAGTGGGTATACCCGTCATACTTCAACTTGCATTTTGTTGGCTGCGTTCATTCATCCGAATCTCTTACTAGAGCAAGCTCATCGGGATTCACTTACTTGCCTTCTCAATGCAACTCGAATTATTTTGGGTATATAGTTTAATAACTTATATATCTCTATTAAATGATTAATATCCTCTATTTTTAATCCCGTCGCAGAATGAACGCCTCGCTGTAACTTTTTCTTTACGAGCTAGGTACTTTTGTATGCCAAAATCAGCCAGAATAAAGAACCTTACTCGCTCGTTTATTTAATCTAATCTGTTAGATTATGCGCCGATCTATGGCTTTAACTTCCTGACATTTATGTCATGAATAGTTAATGATACTAATTTGATGCGTTGGCAAGCGTAAAATAATGAGAAAGCTCGAGAATTTTCACCTGTTAGTGATGTTGATTCTGCTCGTCGCAGTTGGCCAGATGGCACAGACTATCTATGTGCCTTCTATTGCAGATATGGCGCGTGATCTGGGCGTGCGCACTGGTGCTGTGCAAGGGGTCATGGCTGCTTATTTGCTAACCTACGGTGGATCGCAGTTGATCTACGGCCCCATTTCCGATCGTGTGGGACGTCGCCCGGTCATTTTGGCGGGTATGGGGATTTTCATCATTGGTGCGCTGTGGGCGTTGCTATCGACCAATTTAGATATGTTGGTTATGGCAAGCGCGCTACAAGGCATGGGAACCGGCGTAGCTGGTGTGATGGCTCGTACTATGCCGCGCGACCTCTATGAGGGGCCTTCTCTACGCTATGCCAACAGCCTATTGAACATGGGTATTCTCGTTAGTCCGCTGTTGGCACCGGTGATTGGCGGTATGCTGGATTCTGTGCTCGGCTGGCGTGCTTGCTATGGTTTTTTACTGCTGCTTTGTGTGTGCGTTGCGTTTTCAATGTACCGCTGGCTTCCAGAAACGCGTCCGGCAAATGCACCGCGTAAGAATATGTTTGCGAGCTACAAAATGCTGCTGACCAACGGCTCTTTTGGCTGCTATTTGATTATGCTCGTGGGTGGACTTGCCGGTGTTGCGGTATTCGAGGCTTGTTCCGGTGTACTGATGGGCGGCGTTTTGGGGCTCAGCGGCATCGTCGTGAGTATTCTGTTTATCTTACCTATCCCAGCCGCCTTCTTTGGTGCGTGGTACGCAGGGCGTCAGGGGAAAAGCTTCTCCACCTTGATGTGGCATTCGGTAATCAGCTGCTTGCTCGCTGGCGTTATGATGTGGATCCCAGGCTGGTTTGGCATTATGAATATTTGGACGCTGGTGGTGCCTGCAGCACTGTTCTTCTTTGGCGCTGGAATGCTATTCCCACTGGCAACGACAGGGGCTATGGAGCCATTTCCGTTCTTGGCTGGGGCTGCGGGTGCGCTGGTGGGCGGTCTACAAAACATGGGTTCTGGCGCGATGGCTTGGTTCTCTGCGTTATTACCACAGACGGGGCAGTTCAGCTTAGGGATGTTAATGACGGCAATGGCCGTGATGATTTTGCTCTGTTGGCTACCGCTTGCGCATAAAATGCAGCAGCAAGGGCATATGGTGTAAGTTGTGTTCTAAAACCTCAGCCTCGCCTGTGAATACGAGGCTGAGAGATATCGAAGCTAGATGATTAATTCACAAATCTTTGGATCTTTGCGATCGAGATAATGTGTCGAACGAATACGGCGAATAGTGCGTGATTTACCGCGCACCAGCAGAGTTTCAGTGGTAGCCATATTCCCTTTACGATAAATACCTTCCAGCAAATCACCTTTGGTTATTCCCGTCGCGGAGAATACGACGTTATCGTTGCGTGCCATTTCGTCTAAGCGCAGCACTTTACCTGCTTCGATTCCCATTTCAGCGCAACGCTTGAGCTCTTGTTCGCCAAGCGCGCGGTTTTCTGGGGTATCGCCCTTCACATTGTGTCGAGCGATCAGGCGGCCATGCATATCACCATCTAGCGCACGAATCACTGCGGCTGAGACAACGCCTTCTGGTGCGCCGCCGATGCCGTACATGACATCAACTTCGCTTTCAGGCATACAGGTCAGAATTGAGGCCGCTACGTCGCCGTCAGGAATCGCAAATACTTTAACGCCAAGTGTCTGCATTTCAGCAATTACAGCGTCATGGCGTGGTTTTGCCAGCGTAATGACGGTTAGCTCATGCAGCGGTTTTTCTAGCTTTTCGGCAACCAGACGCAGGTTTTCGGCCAATGGTCGATTTAAATCGATAACGCCTTTAGCTTGCGGGCCGACAACCAGTTTCTCCATATACATATCCGGTGCGCGCAAAAAAGTACCTTTATCGCCAACGGCCATAACGGCTAGCGCATTAGATTGACCCATGGCGGTCATACGGGTGCCTTCAATGGGATCGACGGCGATATCAACCTGATCGCCGTTACCAGTACCAACACGCTCACCGATATACAACATTGGAGCTTCATCGATCTCACCCTCACCGATCACGATTTCACCGTCGATATCGACTTGGTTAAGCATGATGCGCATGGCATTAACAGCAGCGCCGTCAGCGGCATTTTTATCACCACGGCCTAACCACTTGTATCCAGCCAGAGCTGCGGCTTCGGTGACGCGGGAGAATTCGATGGCTAATTCACGTTTCATTATAGATCCGTATTGGTTACTGAAAGATTGAGGGATAAAGACGGGAGGGGATTTTAGCACAAGGTGAGAGGGGGGGATTGGAAAACGATTGTATGGGCTTCATTGCTGCTGTCTTCTATTCACATTTGGACTGTGCAGGCGTCCGTATTGGCAGCGGTTTTCTATCTCTATGATAGAACGGTGAAGGGTTTCGTCCGCCAGTTAGCAAATTTGTTTCCATGAAACCGCTAGCGAGGCGTCCGAGAAGAGGTTGCCAGCGCGCAACCTCTTCACTCTCGCGCTTTTTACCGAGTTGTTTGACCTACCGGTCTCAGAGCGCACATCCCTGTGCGCCTTCGACCTACCGCCATCATCCCTGATGGCGGTTCTATCATGCATTTCATTCAACACGAGAAGACAAAGCAATATTGTTTTGATTGTTTTGTCTTTTTTGAGTTTAAGTTTTGGTAGATAGAGCAGTAGAAACAGGATGTTTCTACGAGGGGAGGAGGCGCCAAGGATGGCGCATGCCGACCCGATGCGGAAATGGCGTCTCGGATAAAAGCGCGAGGATTGAAGGGGCGCGCGCTGGCGCCCCTCATCGGTCGCCTTCAACTCAGTTTATAGGCAAATGCCGTTGCTGATAGGCGAACGAAACTTTACACCTTAGTTATATACATAACATAACTGGTGAGCCCAATATCAATCGTGCTCTTCCCACGCCTGAGCACGCGATACGGCTTTCTTCCAGCCGCTGTAGCGATAGTTACGCTCCACGGTTTCAATGCTTGGACGGAATTCACGCTCGATAGTGGCCTTGCTACGCAGTTCCTCCAGATCGCTCCAGAACCCTACTGCTAGACCGGCTAGATATGCTGCACCCAACGCCGTAACCTCCAGTACTGCAGGACGCTCAACACGCGTTCCCAGAATGTCAGACTGGAACTGCATCAGGAAGTTATTGGCAACAGCACCACCGTCTACGCGCAGCGCTTTTAGACGAGTACCGGAGTCCGCTTGCATTGCATCTAGAACGTCGCGCGTTTGGTAAGCGATAGATTCCAGCGTTGCACGAATAATGTGGTTGCTGTTTACGCCACGGGTCAGGCCGAAGATAGCTCCACGTGCATACGGATCCCAGTAAGGGGCGCCCAGACCAGTAAAGGCAGGTACCACGTACACGCCGTTGCTGTCTTTTACTTTGGTTGCGAAGTATTCGGAGTCCGCCGCGTCGTTAATCAGCTTCATCTCATCGCGTAGCCATTGAATTGATGCGCCGCCGATAAATACGGCGCCTTCCAGCGCATAGTTCACTTCACCGCGTGGGCCGCAGGCGATAGTCGTCAGTAGACCATGCTTGGAAGGAACGGCTTCTTTTCCGGTGTTCATCAATAGGAAGCAACCGGTACCGTAGGTGTTCTTCGCCATACCTTCTTGCACGCACAGTTGACCATAAAGCGCAGCCTGCTGGTCACCCGCGATCCCTGCGATTGGAATACGAGTACCGCCTTTACCACCGATGTTGGTTTGGCCGTAGATTTCAGATGATGGATGTACGGTTGGCAGCATTTCGCGTGGAATGTCCAAGACCTCTAGCATGCGCTCATCCCACTCCAGCGTATGGATGTTGAACATCATGGTACGAGAGGCGTTGGTGTAGTCGGTGACGTGAACACGCCCCTGTGTCATTTTCCAAACCAGCCAAGTATCTACGGTACCGAACAGCAGCTCGCCGCGTTTTGCGCGCTCACGAGATCCTTCAACGTGATCAAGAATCCATTTTACTTTGGTGCCAGAGAAATAGGGGTCAACCACTAAGCCCGTATTATGGCGAATGTACTCTTCCATGCCTGCTTTTTTCAGTTTCTCACAGATGTCAGCAGTACGGCGGCATTGCCACACAATAGCGTTATAAATGGGTTTGCCTGTCTCTTTCTCCCAAACGATGGTGGTTTCACGCTGGTTGGTGATACCAATACCCGCGATTTGATCAGAACTGATATCCGCTTTCGCTAGGACTTCGACCAGAGTAGAACTTTGCGTCGCCCAAATCTCCATTGGGTCGTGTTCAACCCAACCCGCTTTTGGATAGATTTGCTCAAATTCACGCTGAGAGACGCTGATGATATTAGCGTCATGATCCAGTACCACTGCTCGTGAGCTGGTGGTTCCTTGGTCGAGCGCGACGATGTATTTTTTTTCGGTCGTCATAACATTAATCCTGCGTTGATGAACTGAATACGACATGGTGTCTCAAAAAAATGAAAACCGGTGGAGCGAAGTCCACCGATGAATACTAGGCCTTACGCTGTTCTGTTTTGGTTGCAGGCTCATCTTCGAGCTTGCATACATCACATGGCAAGTGACGACCAATCAGTGAACGGTAACCAAAGGCGCCGATGCATGCGCCGACGATTGGGCCAAAGATAGGTACTAAGAAGTATGGAATATCTCGAGCGCCGGTAAAGGCAACTTCGCCCCAGCCAGCCAGATAGGCGAAAGCTTTAGGACCAAAGTCACGAGCTGGGTTAAGCGCAAATCCGGTCAACGGCCCCATGGATGCCCCGATAACGGCGATGAGAATACCGATCAGCAGTGGCGCTAATGGGCCACGTTGAATGCCGTTGCCGTCATCGGTCAGTGCCAGAATTAGGCACATCAGGATGGCGGTAATAACGGTTTCAACCAAGAATGCCTGCCCTACAGAAATATGTGGGTTCGGATAGGTGGAGAACACACCGGCCTGATCTAGGCTGGCTACGCTGCCCCGGACGATCTGGTGGGCTTGCTCAAAGTCGACGAACAGGTTTTGGTACAAACCGTAGACCAGTGCCGCGGCGCAAAAAGCCCCCGCAACCTGAGCAATGATGTAGGGAATAACTTTGCGCTTATCGAAACAGGCAAAAAGCCATAAGGCGATAGTGACGGCGGGATTCAGATGAGCACCAGAGATAGCGGCCGTCAGGTAAATTGCCATGGCAACACCCAGACCCCAAATAATACTAATTTCCCACTGACCAAAACTTGCACCTGCCAGCTTAAGTGCGGCTACGCAGCCACATCCAAAAAATATCAGCAATGCGGTGCCAAGAAATTCAGCGATGCACTGCCCTTTTAACGTTGAACTAGCTGTTTGGCTCATGACTTGGTGTCCTAACGACGAATTATTGTAGGGGGTGTGAAGCAAGCCCTCATATATTTTTTCTGGGCTTGTTGTAAATTTATCGTTAACGAGCAAAAACGAGAAATAGCGAAATCAAAATGTGTGTACTTCGTCATAAAAATGAGTGAATCCGCGTATTCAGTGCTCTTTTTGCCAAATTTTTTTGTGATCTGACCACTGACACAGATCATGGTGACACGATTTTGTAACTTAATTGTAAATTTATAACGAAGCTGATGAATACGATTTTTAGGGATTAACTGATAGTCATAAGGTGCGATTTTGTTACAGACTGCACTTTGCCCCAGTATCGCGCTAGACAGTAGAGAATGGGGTACATACAATCGGAGTTGAAAAAGAATTTATTGCGCAATGACTCGCGCACCGTGGGTGGCAGTCAGTCGTTGTGTTTATGGGCGCAACTATATTTTCGCAGTGGGTGACAAATAAACGCACTCACTACAGCAGATGTACGCCTGGCTATGATAAGGGGACAGAAGAATGTCATTTGAAGTATTTGAAAAATTGGAAGCAAAAGTTCAACAGGCGATTGATACCATTACGCTGTTGCAGATGGAAATCGAAGAGCTGAAAGAACAGAACACTCAACTGAATCAGGAAGTTCAGCAAGCTGCTGGCTCCCGTGAAGCTCTGGTGCGTGAAAACGAACAGCTGAAAGAAGAACAAACTGCATGGCAGGAGCGCCTGCGCTCTTTGTTAGGCCGCATGGATGAAGTGAATTAATTGACTTTGTTTTCATGCAGGCAAGCAAAAGGCGCTCATTGAGCGCCTTTTTTCATTCAGACTGGGCTATGGACTACTCGAGATCCAATGGCTCTTCAGAGAGAATAATACCTGTGTTGTCAGCATACAGATGATCGCCGGAGAAGAAGGTCACGCCGCCGAAGTTTACGCGGATATCGCTCTCGCCGATGCCTTCACCGTCTGCTCCTGCAGGGATAGCCGCCATCGCTTGAATACCAATATCCAACTCTTCGAGATCGTCGACCTGACGAACGGCACCGTAAACGACAATGCCTTCCCACTCATTCTGTGTAGCCAAACGAGCTAATTCTGCGTTGATCAGCGCACGACGCACAGAACCACCGCCGTCAATGACCATCACACGTCCACGCCCATTCTCTTCCAACAGTTCATAGAGTAGGCCGTTATCCTCAAAGCATTTCACTGTGGTGATCTGCCCGCCAAACGAAGTACGCCCACCAAAGTTGGAGAACAGCGGTTCTACTACATTCACATCTTCATGGTAAATGTCGCATAGTTCGGAAGTATCGTATTTCATAGGATTAACGTCTGTTTGCCGCAGGGATGTTTAGTATATCCCCTTATCCATGTTGTTTGCAAAAACACCAATTGTTAAATGTGGCGATTAGCGGCGCTGGCGCACGTTTTGTGTGCCAGCAAAAGCGAGGATTAACTTAGAACGGTGCCGATGGCAAATAACACATTGGTGAGCAGGGCACTTTTCACCATGCTTTCCAGCATAGGGCGCATAGCCTCAGGCGTTCGATGGGTGAAGACGTAATGACCATGTTTGTACAGCATAGGAATGGCTAACACGAATAACCAGCCAAACGCGCTTTTTAGATAGAGCAGCGCAAACAATGCGAGACATACCACCGAGCCTACCAGTAAACCAACATGGTAGTAGCGTGCTTTTATGGGACCAAGGCGTACAGCAAGTGTGTTTTTGCCGTTGATTGCATCGTTTTCGATATCGCGCAGATTATTGATATTCAACACGGCAGTCGCTAAGAAACCGCAGGCGGTAGCGGGCAGCATGACGACGCTGTCGAAAGTGCCTGCCTGCAAATAGTAGGTTCCAGCAACGCTGAGCCATCCAAAGAAGACCAGCACAGAAATATCACCGAGTCCCATATACCCATAGGGGCGAGTACCCACGGTATAGGTGATCGCAGCGACAATCGCCATTAATCCTAAGATCAGGAATCCAATGATGTCCTGTGGCTTTTGGCAAGCGACGGCAATCAGCGCGATCCCCGACAGAACGGTTAGTACAACGGTAATTCCCAGTGCACGCTTCATCTGTGCCTGAGTAATGACGCCTTTTTGCATACCACGTAGTGGCCCGATGCGCTCTTCGGTATCGCTGCCCTTGACGGCATCGCCATAGTCGTTGGCCAGATTGGAGAGTATTTGCAGCATAGCGGCTGTCAGCAGCGCGAGCAGGGCAATCTCCACCTTAAAGGTGTTTTGCCATGCGGCAATAGCAGAGCCGGTGACGATGGATGCCAAGGCCAGCGGCAGGGTACGCAAGCGCAGACTTTCCAACCAGGCGCGAGGCCTGCTAATTGTTGTTGATGAACTCATTATTCGCTTCAGTCGCTCAGGGGATCCCACGGTGAAAAATTCGGGTGATGGGTTCCAGTTAGGGTCGGTAATCTACCATATTTTATCAATTGGATATTGTAGACATACAAAAGGGAGGCCAAAGCCTCCCTTTTATGACAACCGATAGGGACGGTTCTTGAAACGTATTATAGGATAAACCGGCTCAGATCTTCATCTGCAACGAGTTCATCAAGGTGATTGCGTACATATTCAGCATCGATTGTTACAGTCTGACCGCTCATATCGCTAGCTTCGAAGGAGATCTCTTCGACTAAACGCTCCAGAATCGTGTGTAAACGACGTGCGCCGATGTTTTCAGCGCTTTCGTTAACGCGCCATGCAGCTTCAGCGATGTGACGTACACCGTCGGCGGTGAAGTTGATGGTGAGGCCTTCAGTTGCCATGAGTGCCTGATACTGTTCAGTCAGCGATGCACTCGGCTCGGTCAGGATGCGCTCGAAGTCTTCAGTGGTCAGCGCCTGCAGCTCAACACGAATTGGCAAGCGACCCTGCAGCTCAGGGATCAGGTCCGATGGGCTCGAAACTTGGAATGCACCTGAAGCAATGAACAGGATGTGGTCAGTTTTCACCATGCCGTGTTTGGTTGAAACCGTGCAGCCTTCAATGAGAGGCAACAGATCGCGCTGAACACCTTCACGAGAAACGTCTGGACCAGAAGATTCACCGCGTTTACAGATTTTGTCGATCTCATCGATAAATACGATACCGTTTTGTTCAACGGCATTAATCGCCTGCTCTTTCAGCTCTTCAGGGTTAACCAGTTTCGCCGCTTCTTCTTCAATCAGCAGTTTGAAGGCTTCTTTGATTTTAATTTTGCGCGCTTTTTGCTTTTGCCCACCCAGATTCTGGAACATGGACTGAAGTTGGTTGGTCATCTCTTCCATTCCTGGAGGAGCCATAATTTCAACACCAACCGGAGAAGCGGCTAATTCTAATTCGATTTCTTTATCATCCAACTGGCCTTCACGCAGCTTCTTGCGGAAACTCTGGCGCGCGGCAGAAGGCTCAGCGCTTTGTTCTGGCTGGCCCCAGTTGTTTTTAGCGGGTGGGATCAGAACATCCAGAATGCGCTCTTCAGCCATTTCTTCGGCACGATAGCGATTCTTTTCGATGGACTGCATGCGCACCATTTTCATCGCGGAATCTGTCAGATCGCGAATGATTGAGTCGACTTCTTTACCTACATAGCCGACTTCAGTGAACTTAGTCGCTTCAACTTTGATGAATGGCGCATTAGCCAGTTTAGCCAGACGACGTGCAATTTCGGTTTTACCGACGCCGGTTGGGCCAATCATCAGAATATTTTTGGGTGTTACTTCATGACGCAGTTCTTCATTCAACTGCATGCGGCGCCAGCGGTTACGCAGGGCAATAGCCACGGCGCGCTTTGCAGAGTGCTGGCCGATGATGTAGCTATCGAGTTCGCTGACAATTTCGCGTGGGGTCATCTCAGACATGTTTGGAGTCCTTACGCTTTGGAGTCTAATTCTTCAATGGTGTGGAACTGATTGGTGTAGATACAAATATCACCAGCAATACCCAGCGCTTTATCAACAATTTCGCGGGCACTCAGTTCTGTGTTTTCGAGCAATGCGCGAGAGGCTGCCTGAGCATAAGGGCCGCCGGAGCCTATCGCGATTAAATCATTTTCTGGCTGAATGACGTCACCATTACCGGTGATGATGAGGGAGGCGTTTTCATCCGCGACCGCCAGCAGCGCTTCGAGTTTGCGCAGCATACGATCGGTACGCCAATCTTTGGCAAGCTCAACGGCCGCTTTAACCAAATGTCCCTGATGCAGTTCCAGCTTGCGTTCGAAGAGTTCAAACAGGGTGAAGGCATCTGCGGTGCCACCGGCAAATCCGGCAATCACGCGGTCGTTATACAGACGGCGAACTTTGCGAACATTACCTTTCATGACGGTATTGCCCATGGTCGCTTGGCCATCACCACCGATTACCACTTTACCGTTGCGGCGTACGCTTACTATTGTTGTCACGAGCAGACCCCCGTAGCTGACGAAATAAGAACCCCACACCTTTGTGTGGGGGCATTGTCAGATAGATGGGGGGGATATTTTGCTTTTCAACCCCCGGCTGAGAGGGCAATACATCCAGACATTCCTTCGCCCTTCAATCGTTGCAGCATTTTATCTGCTGCGGCACGACTGCTGTATGGGCCTAACAAGACGCGATTCCATCCACCACCAGCGGTAATTCGACTTTCGACGCCGCCGAATGCCAATTGCGCACGAACGGATTCCGCCTGATCGGTGCTGCGGAATGAACCGCACTGTACCAGCCATTTTTGACTGTTTTCTTTTTCAGGCGCTTTTTCTTGCTTAGCTTCTTTCGCCGCGGTTGGTTGTTCCGCTACGCTTGTTACCGGAGCTGGCTTTTCTTTATGCGGTTGCTGAACGGGCTGCTGAGCCGTTTGCGCCGGCGGTGTAGTACGCGCAGGGCGTGTTGGCTCTGTTTGTGTTTGGCGCGGTTGGGTTGGTTGAGTTGTCGTCGTATTCTGCTGTGAGAACGGATTACGTGGTTGAGTCGCCGTTACCGGTTGTTGCTGAGTGTAGGTTTGATCCGGCATGCGGCTGTTTTGTGGCGCACGGCGCGCAGTCTGCATTTGATCGTTGTACGGCACTTCTGACAGCTGAGTTGGCTGCTGACGCATATCAGACTGCATCTGATCTAACAGTTGACGCTGTTCCGCGGTGAGCTGTGGCTGCTGATTTTGTGTCGCCGAGGCACTACTGCTTGGCTGTGTAGGCGTAGCTACGCCAACCTGACGATTCTCAAGCTCTTTGATGTAACGCCAGCGTTCTTCCGGTTTTGGCGGAAGGCCATTACCGGCATGTTTTGCCTGCGTCGGTAACAGTTCATCGCTGTCTGGTTTATGGTGAGTCAAAAAATAAAGGCCGGCAGCGAAGGTCACTAAAACCCCCATAGCAAGAACCACCATGGTTTTAGAAATACCAGGAGATGACTTCTTCTTTTTCCGGGTATTGGTTTTGCGCTTCGCTCCTGATGAGCGGCCCCGGCTCACATAATCTCGTTGTGCCACTGTCTTTTCGCTACATCGTAACACCCATCATTCTATTGCTGCGCCTGCGTTAGCAAGGCCGCAGCTCCAATTATGTTGGGTATTTATTTTGAATTAAGAGCGCCATGTTACTGAACTCATCCCAATTTAACTAGCGTTTCGGCGCAGATGTACTTCCTCTAACGATAAATTCGCTGTCTAACAGTCTCGAACCGCTAACTACGGAGCGACTGTGAAGCTGCTCTAATAGCAGTAACATGGCTTCACGCCCAATTTGATAGCGAGGCTGAGACACGGTAGTCAGCGGAGGATCGCAGTACTGAGCCAGTTTTATATCATCAAAACCAACCAGTGAAACATCATCTGGTACGCGCAATCCCATGCGTTTTGCCTGTGACAGCGCGCCGATGGCCATAACGTCGCTATGGCAGAAGATCGCCGTTGGGGGTTGTGGCAGCGACATCAGTGCCAGCATCGCCTGTGCGCCGGCTTCATAGGTAAAGTCACCGCGTTCAATAAAGCTCTTTTCCTCTGCAATGCCACAACGACGCAGTGCCTGAATATAGCCACGTAGCCGATATTTGCTCAGCGGCATGCTTTCTGGCCCTGCAATGCAAGCAATGCGGTGATGACCTAATTCATGTAGATACAACACGGCTTCGAAAGCGGCTGTGAGGTTATCGATATGCACAGTAGGCAGTTCAAGTTCAGGTGCAAACTCATTCGCCATGACCATCGGTGGCAGGTTTTTCTGTTCTTCTTTGCTGGCGTCGAAAGGTACGTTCGAGCCTAGCAGCAACATGCCGTCTATTTGTTTAGTAATGATGAGGTTTACGAAGGTTTTTTCTTGCTGCTGCTGTTGCGCACAATCACCAAGCAATACTAAATAGCCATGCTCTGCAGCGGTACGTTCAACACCCTGAATGACTTCGGCAAAGAATGGGTCACAGATATCGGGAACTATCACCAGAATGGTTCGCGACTCATTGCGTTTTGAACTACGCGCCAGTGCGTGTGGAAAATAACCAACGGCTAATACGGCCTGCTCAACTTTTTGGCGGGTAGCGGCAGAGACTTTCTCGGGGTTCATCAATGCTCTTGAAACGGTGGCTGTTGAGACACCGGCGTGTTCAGCCACGTCTTTCATGGTGGCAGCAGACATGCTTTGCTTCTCTTCCAACGCTGTTCTCCTTGCGTCTAGCGAAACGTTGACGCGGGCGGTGTTACTCTTCCTGTTTTACTGAATGAAAACCAGCTTCCTTGCGTCATCCCAGTTTTGTTGCTCGGAATGCTCATATCAGTTCATGAATTACCATATGGATCACATTTTAAACAGAATGCACCCTGCTGTTGTTACCTAATTTGCATGAGAAATGTGACCGAGATAGATTTTTTAGATCAGGATCGCAAATCGCTGTTTTTATCCATCTGTCTTATGGCCTTTCTCACTTGGGCGATCAGTTGTCCGTTGGATCAACATCGAGCGTCCATTTCACTCTTTTCACGGCTGGTAAGGTGCTTATTAGCGGCAGTGTACCTTTAACGATTTTCTGTAACCGTGCGCGCGAAGGGTGCTGTAGTAACAGCTGCCAACGGAATCGTCCACCGCGTTTAGGTTGTAACGCTGGAACGGGCCCGAGTATCCAAAACGACTCATCCCACAACGGACTGGCTTCCAACAGGTTTCTTAGCTGCTGCAAAAATTGTGGAGCATTCTGGTTATCATGATCGTCAGCACGCACCATGATATGGCTAGTATAGGGGGGTAAGAATACGCTTTTACGTTCTTTAAGCGCTTGCTCAGCAAAGGCGTCGTAGCCCTGATTCAACAAGGTTAATAGAAGAGGATGTTCTGGGTGATGGGTCTGTAATATCACCTCTCCCTGTTTGCCTGCGCGTCCTGCTCGACCGGAAACCTGTGTATATAGCTGGGCAAAACGCTCAGCAGAATGGAAATCAGCAGAAAAGAGTGCGCCATCAACATCAAGCAAAGCCACTAGCGTGACGTTGGGAAAATGGTGGCCTTTCGCCAACATTTGGGTGCCGATTAATATACGAGCCCCCCCTCGATGTACTTCGGCCAATTGCTGTTCCAATGCGCCTTTGCGGCTGGTTGTGTCGCGATCGATGCGCGTAATCGGTGTATCAGGAAACAGCGTGGTAAGCTCGGCTTCAAGTTGTTCGGTGCCGAGTCCGACGGGCAGCAGATTAGTGCTGCCACACTGTGGGCACTGGCGCGGAATCGGTTTTTGGCTATCACAATGATGACAGCGCAGATGATGCTGTTGCTGATGTAACGTGTAGTAATGGTCACAGCGTTGGCATTCGGCAATCCAGCCACACTCGTGGCACAGCAGCGCAGGGGCAAAGCCTCGTCGATTCAGGAACAGGATAACCTGATTTCCGGCATCAACGTGTTGTTTCATCCGCTGTAATAGCGGCTGGGCAAGCCCAGCTTTGAGCGGTAGACCTTTTAAATCTAGCAGGTGTTGGGCTGCGGGTTTGGCATTACCTGCTCGCTGGGTCAGTCGCAGGCGACGGTATTTCCCCAGTTCAACATTGTGCAGCGTTTCCAAGGCGGGAGTGGCTGAGCCAAGCACAATAGGGATATTCTCCTGATGTGCGCGGAATACGGCTAAATCTCGCGCGTGATAGCGCCATCCTTCCTGCTGTTTATAGGAACCATCATGTTCTTCATCAATGATGATGACGCCTAAACGAGCAAAAGGCGTGAACAGCGCCGAACGGGTTCCTATCACGATTGCGCTTTCGCCATTACGGGCACGTAGCCATGCCGCTAGGCGTTCGCTATCGTTTAAGCCTGAGTGGAGAACGTCAACCGGCGCATTAAAGCGTTCTCTAAAACGAGCGATAGTTTGTGGCGTAAGGCCAATCTCAGGCACTAAGACCAGCGCCTGACGGCCTTGAGCCAAAATATTTTCGATTACGCTGAGATAGACTTCAGTCTTGCCTGAACCCGTTACGCCAGCAAGCAGCCAGGCGCTGAACTGATTGTCCTCACTGCGAATCGCGCCTACGGCGGTGGCTTGCTCGGTATTGAGCTTTAGTCGCTCACCGTTAACGGCATAATTGGCGCGCCAGTCGTGTAATTCTGGTGATTCGGCACGGAGCTCCGCAAGCCCTTTGGTTTTGATGCTTTGCAGCGCTGCTTCGTTTAAGTCACATTCGGTCACCTGATGGCGATACAAAGGCCGCTGTAACAGCGTCGCCAGAGCTCGCTGTTGTTTAGGTGCTCGTTTTAGCGTTTCTGGCGGCGTAGCCTTCCCTTGTTCAGTGATGACCCATTGCCACAGTTGCCCATGTTGTGCTGGTTTGCCTTGGCGCAGCATCACCGGCAACGCATGAAACAGCACTTCGCCAATTGGGTAATGATAATAATCCGCAGCCCAGCGCAGCATGTGCCACATACGGGAAGAGAAAAGTGATTCATTATCTAGCACTTGGTGAACAGATTTTAAGTTCTCAAGCGGAAGTTCGCTGTGCTCACCAAATCCAGTGATAATACCGATCATTTTGCGCTGTCCGAAAGGCACACTGACCCGTGCTCCTGCGATGGGGGTTATCCCCGTTGGCAGAAGATAATCAAAGGTACGGGATAATGGAACGGGTAAGGCTACGTGAACGACCGGCATGTTTAATCCTGCTTCCAAATGTACGCTTAGTTTACATGTCGGGGGGAAGGTTTGAACCAGTTTAATTTGCATAACGGCGTTTAAAGGGAGAGGTGGATATAAATAAAGTCAATTGCAATTCGATTGCGGTGTATGTTTGATCCCTGTATAATTCGCCGCCTTTGATAGGCTTTTTATCAAACCAAATTTATCAACCACGCGTGGTGTCTGGCGGAATAGGGCTGGATAGCGACGCGGCCTTAACTGAGGTTATCCCATGAAACAAGGTATCCACCCGAACTACGTTGCAATTACTGCAACTTGCTCTTGCGGCAACGTGATCAAAACTCATTCTACCGCAGGTCGCGACCTGAACCTGGACGTGTGCAGCAACTGCCACCCGTTCTATACTGGCAAGCAGCGTGATGTTGCTACCGGTGGTCGTGTTGACCGCTTCAACAAGCGTTTCAGCGTACCAGGCACTAAGAAGTAATTCTTTTTGCTCAAGAAGAAGGCACCTAAGGGTGCCTTTTTTATTGCTTAAAATTCAATGGTTGATTCGAATGAATCATAAAAAAAGCCCCTTCGAAAAGGGGCTTAGGGCTAATGCCGGTCACTTAAGCGTGATTTTAGGGGAAGTACACCGATGGGGTCGTAGCAGCTTTAGCTGCCG
The DNA here is from genome assembly GCF_020150375.1 of Hafnia paralvei. Classification (NCBI taxonomy): domain Bacteria; kingdom Pseudomonadati; phylum Pseudomonadota; class Gammaproteobacteria; order Enterobacterales; family Hafniaceae; genus Hafnia; species Hafnia paralvei. The sequence goes on from NZ_CP083737.1 coordinate 109,792, forward strand.
GAGCGCCCCGCGGTGTGCTAGCCCCGTGTATCTCGATCTCTTAAACGATCAGCATTAGGCTTAGAGCTCTTGTTAGTTACTGATTTCCGACTTGGTCGCCAAACGGCAGTTTGTCGTAATCATGCAAACCTTTTTTCTCATAGGGATTGCCGATCCAACGTGTGGTTTCAACAAAGTTCGGATTCACTAAGCTTCTCTCAGGGTTAAACAGATCATATTTCAAACCAGCCAAATCAGACCAAGTATGAATCAACTCAGAGCTGCTGTATTTACGATCGGTCATTGAGGCAAAATCACGAGGATGCGATTGCTGCCAGCTTGGTGACGTCCATAGGATGAACGGAATGCTATACATGTGACGCGTTGGTGACGCTTCGTTACGTCCCTGAATATTGTGCGGCGGAGTGTCATACACTTCCTCACCGTGGTCAGAGAAGTACAGTAAGAAACCGTTTGGATTTGTTGCTGAGTAATCTTTAATCAGGCTAGACACCACATAGTCGTTATACAGATTTGCGTTGTCGTACTGATTATAGGAATCAATCTGATCCTGACTTAAGCCAGGAGGAACACCCTCGGTGCCATTAAACTTATCAAATCCTTCTGGATAGCGGAATTTGTAGTTAATGTGCGTGCCTAGCAAATGCACCACGATAAATTTCTTCGGTGCAGGATCGGCCATCACTTCTTTAAACGGCTGCAACACGTCGCCGTCATACTGTCGGGCACTCTGTGTACGCTGTTGGTTCAGATAATACTGCTTGTCTGTTTGCTGGGAGAACAGCGTCAGCATGGTATTACGCTTGGTCATCGTTTGCTGGTTAGTGATCCAAAACGTTTTATATCCCGCTTGCTTCATCATATTCATCAATGAAGGCTGGGTCAGATACAGATCAGGATTCTTCTCGTTAGCGAACGTCAGAGCTTGCTGCAAGATTTCTATCGTGTAAGGACGAGAAGTGACCACATCGTTGAATACGGTCAGATTCTTGTCTGTCTTGTGCAGTTCATCTAACTGAGGCGTCGTTTCACGCGGATAACCATACAGGCTCATGTGGCCACGTTGGGTCGATTCACCGATCACTAAAACCAGCGTGCGCGGCGCATTGCCACTTGCATCGGTCAGATTTGCCAATGGCGGTAGTGAACTGTTTTCTTTCAGTAACGCTTGCAGACTGGCGAGCTGGCTACGATATTCGAAATAACCAGTGATCATTTGCCACGGAGCGGCTGGCTCCATGCGAGACGTTAAGCGTGGCAGGGAATCTTCAAATGAACGCTTCTGAATCAGCATGTTATAGACCATCGGGTTAACGATAAGGCCATAGAAGATTGCCGCTGGAATAACATATCTCCAGAAAGAGGGGATATAGACAGGGCGAAGGCGTGTCCACAGGAAGACGCAGACAGCGGTATAAGCCAGAAGAATAAGCGCCAGATGCAGGCTGAAATATTGACTGAAGTATTCGCCAGCTTCGCTGGTGTTGGACTCGAACATGACGAACAGAACGCTCTGAGAGAACTCTTGTCCGTAAATAATATAATAGGCTAGTGAACAGATAGAGGCTGCCCACAAAATAATGCCAATAACCGCTGAAATAATGCGGGTTTTGTTCGGGAATAAAAATACAGGAATTAACCAAAGTGAACTATACAGCAAAGAGTCACGAATGCCGTTGGAGCCACTGTAGCCAGTGACAAGAATGACGGCCTGTAAAACAGTAGAGAAAAACCAAAAGAACAGCAGAACCCAGAACAAAGCCTTCCAGCTAAATGCCTTATCTGCATTTGGAGATGAAGTCATATTATTTCAGCCTATCAGAGAATATCACGGCAGGGATGTTAATCATCTAACCTTAAAGGAACCTTAGTTTTTATTAGCGGAATAATGTACCCGCAATAAACCTATGTTTTAAATTTATCTATCGGCATTGCGAGCAAATAGTGAGCACTGCGCAAAACCGAGCAATCTTAGCAATCTTATTTTTTCGTAACAATAGATGCTACAATTTAATAAAAGTTCGTGATGAATTGTTTTTTTATAACAGGAAACTATTGATTACAGCAATAGCCCATTGTCAGGGGGGATGCGGGAATAATGCCGCTGATCGAGATAGAAAGAAAACGCGCTACCTGAGCGATAGCGCGTTTGGATCGACTGACTAGCCGGTATTACGCATCCCAGCGGCAACGCCGGCGATGGTGACCATCAGTGCTTGTTCAACGTTAGCATCCGGTTCTGACATTGAACGCGAGCGGTGTAGTAATTCTGCCTGCAACACGTTTAATGGATCGGTATACACGTTACGTAACGCTATTGATTCGGCGATCCATGGCAGATCGGCCATCAGATGGTCGTCGTTGGAGATAGTGAGAACGACTTTAATATCTTTGCTTAGCTGATCGCGCAGTTGTTTACCCAAAGGCCACAGAGCTTCATCCACCAGACGCTGATCGTAGTATTCTGCTAACCAGAGATCTGACTTGGCAAATACCATTTCTAACATCCCAATGCGGGTTGAGAAGAATGGCCAATCGCGACACATAGTCTCCAGCGTTGACTGTTTTCCTCCGTCTACCGCGGCCTGAAGTGCGGCACCGGCTCCCAGCCATGCGGGGAGCATCAGTCGGTTTTGTGTCCAAGCAAAGATCCACGGAATGGCTCGCAGGCTTTCTACGCCGCCATTTGGCTTACGTTTGGCTGGACGTGAACCTAAAGGCAATTTACCCAGCTCGAGTTCAGGTGTCGCTGAGCGGAAATAAGGAACGAAGTCTTTATTTTCACGCACGTAGCCACGATACATATCGCAGGATACATCTGACATTTCATCCATCAGATCGCGCCATTCCTGTTTTGGTGCAGGTGGGGGTAGCAGGTTGGCTTCAAGAATCGCATTGGTATACAGCGATAGGCTACTGATAGTGACCTGTGGCAAACCGAGTTTAAAGCGGATCATCTCACCTTGTTCGGTAACGCGTAGACCCCCTTTCAGGCTTCCCGGCGGTTGTGATAGGAGAGCTGCGTGTGCTGGTGCGCCACCGCGACCAATTGAACCACCGCGTCCGTGGAAAAGCGTTAAGGCGACTCCTGCTTTCTCACAGACGTTAACCAAGGCTTCTTGTGCGCGATACTGTGCCCAAGAAGCGGCCATCACGCCTGCATCTTTCGCGGAGTCGGAATAGCCGATCATCACCATCTGTTTGCCTTGAATAAAGCCGCGATACCAGTCGATGTTCAGTAACTGAGTCATCACATCTTCGGCGTTATTGAGGTCATCAAGGGTTTCGAACAATGGTGCAACTGGCAGCAGGTAAGGGCAGCCAGCTTCTTTAAGTAATAGGTGTACGGCTAAAACATCCGATGGCGTGCGGGCCATAGAAATTACATAGGCTGCAATTGAGCCCTGCGGCGCTTCGGCAATGACGCTGCAGGTATCAAAGACCTCTTTAGTTTCAGCGCTTGGCTCCCATTGACGAGGAACTAGCGGACGCTTGGAGTTCAGTTCACGGATCAGGAAGGCTTGCTTATCCGCTTCCGACCAGCTTTCGTAATCACCGAGCCCCAGATAGCGAGTCAGTTCTGCCAGCGCTTCCGAGTGGCGTGTGCTCTCTTGGCGCACATCGATACGCACCAGTGGCACGCCAAAGCAATGAACGCGGCGCAGAGTATCTAACAGTTGACCATTGGCAATGATACCCATGCCACAGGCTTTCAATGATTGATAACAAGCATAAAGCGGTTCCCACAGTTGCTCATTTTTTACCAGCAGATTATCGGGACGCGTCACACGTTCACCTTTAATTTTCGCCGCTAGATAAGCTTGAGTTTCGGTCAACTGAGTACGTAGCTTCTTCATCAACTCACGGTATGGTTCTTGAACGTCGTCACCACCGGCCAGTGCACGTAACTCTGGCGTGCATTCAGTCATCGAAAGCTCAGACACTAGCACCGCAATATCGCGCAGGAACAGGTCGGTTGCTTTCCAGCGGCTTAGCAGCAATGCATGGCGAGTGACCTCCGCGGTCACGTTTGGGTTGCCGTCGCGGTCGCCGCCCATCCAAGCGGTAAAGCGAACCGGTACAGCTTCTACAGGGAGCTGATAGCCGAGAGAATTCTCTAACTGCTCGTTGAATTCACGTAGAAATGCAGGAACGCCTTCCCACAGGCTGTTTTCAACGACGGCATAGCCCCATTTAGCTTCGTCGATCGGCGAAGGGCGATTTTTACGAATTTCATCGGTATGCCATGACTGAGCAACCAACTGGCGCAGACGGCGCATGATTTGATTACGTTCGTAGTCAGCCAGATCGCTATGATCGAGCTGGCTCAGGCAATTATTCACCTCAACCAATTTATGGATCAGGGTACGGCGGGTGATTTCGGTTGGGTGTGCAGTGAGAACCAATTCAATGGAGAGCTCATCAACGGCTTTCTTAATCTGCTCGTCGCTGAGATTGTTACTTTTCAAACGGGTGAAAAGCTGGGCCATGACTTCAGGATTGCTTGCCGCTTCACCGTGGGGTGAAATGCTATGATACTGTTCTGCGGTGTTTGTCAGACTCAGGAATTGGCTGAATGCGCGGGCAACCGGCAACAGCTCATCATTCGACAGATTCTGTAGCGTAGTCAGCAGTTCCTGACGGCTCGCATCGTTACCCGAACGTGAGGATTTGGATAATTTACGGATAGTCTCGACACGGTCTAGGATATTTTCGCCCAGCGCTTCCTTTATGGTGTCGCCGAGCAGCTTTCCTAGCATACTGACGTTACTTCGCATTGCCGAATATTGTTCGTTCATAAGACCCCTGACCCCTCCAATATGTAAATTTCTTTCACCCGAAAGGCGTAGACCGCCTCTTTTATAAAGCCACGTTCCATTGTCTACGTCAATTGTCACAATTTATTGCTAAACGACATGAATTTGGTGATTTAACTGAAATTTAATTACACGGTGACGGGAATTAACGTTTCTAATAACAGTTACGTTGCAAACGGCTGCAATAGGGTGACATCGCCGCCGTTTTCACTGTTAAAATTTCATTAAAGCGTCAATTAGCGGTTAATCATTTATCGACAAAAATGATTAACCACCTGACCGATCAATTCACGCGTAGGTTGGATAAATGACGTCGCAAGGAATTCATCGGGTTGATGAGCCTGATCGATAGAGCCCGGCCCTAATACTAGTGTAGGGCAAACTTCCTGAATAAATGGTGCTTCGGTGCAATAGTTCACGACTTCTGCACGTTCGCCTAGCAACCCTTCAATCACCTGAATAAGCGGTGCGTGTACTGGACATTCATAGCCAGGAATCGGCACGTGCAGATGCTCGATAGTTAAACGTCCCGGCCACTTCTCGCTTACCGGTGCCAACGCTTGATTGAGTAACTCGTCGATATCGTTGAGCGTCATACCCGGCAGAGGGCGAATATCCATATGCAGCTCACAGCAGGCGCAAATACGATTGGGCGCGTCACCGCCGTGGATGTGTCCGAGGTTCATTGTGGGATAAGGAATGTTAAAGGCATCGTGGTGATAACGGTCTTTGAGCGTATTGCGCAGAGTTAACAGATGCCCGATAGAGTCATGCATTAATTCGATGGCGTTAACGCCACGCGCGGGATCGCTTGAATGGCCAGATTGCCCTGTAATCCTAATAGCTTCCGATAAGTGCCCTTTATGCGCCCGTACAGGCTTGAGAGATGTAGGCTCACCAATGATGGCGCAGTCAGGGCGTAAATGCGTGGTCGCCGCGAAATAGCGTGCGCCAGCCATCGTGGTTTCCTCATCTGCAGTCGCCAAAATATAGAGCGGCTTGCTGAGTTTGCTGGCATCGATGTCGCGAAGCGCATCCAGAATAAAGGCAAAAAAGCCTTTCATATCTGCGGTGCCGAGCCCGTAGAGCTTATTGTCGTGTTCGGTAAGGGTGAAGGGATCACGTGTCCAGCGACCATCATCAAACGGCACGGTGTCCGTATGCCCCGCCAACATTAAGCCACCAGTACCTTGGCCAATACTGGCCAGTAAATTGAATTTGTTACGCGTATGTGGCACAGGTTGAACCTCAACGCGAAAGCCGAGATCGCCAAACCACCCCGCTAGCAAGTTGATTAATGCTTCATTACTTTGATCGAGCGCGCTGTCGGTTGCACTGATGGACGGCGTGGCGATCAAGGCGCGGTACAGCTCAATAAATGGTGGTAATTTCATATTCACTGTTGACAGCCTTTAGTTAGGATAGTATCAATATTCATGCATTATTTATGAATAAAAATACAATAAGCGCTCGCCGAATGAAACTGTAAAAGTTATGATGTGCAGCGCTAAATGTAATATTTACGATCGATGATTAACCAAGAAGGTGGAAACGACAGATGCCTAACGCACAGTCTCAGTTAAACGGGTTAATTGTAGGGGCCAGCGGCTATACCGGCGCGGAACTTGCCGTCTATCTGCAGCGTCACCCTGCTATGAACATAACTGGTTTAACGGTTTCAGCGCAAAGCTCAGATGCAGGAAAGTTACTTTCTGATTTGCATCCGCAGCTGAAAGGCATCGTTGATCTGCCATTGCAGCCTATGGGCGACGTAGCTCAGATGGCAAAAGGTGTTGATGTCGTATTTCTCGCGACGGCGCACGAAGTTAGCCATGATTTAGCCCCGCAGTTTTTGCAGGCTGGCTGTGTGGTGTTTGATCTTTCCGGTGCATATCGGGTGAATCAGGCGAGTTTTTATCAAGACTATTATGGATTTACACATCAGCACGCCGACTGGCTAGACAAAGCTGTTTATGGTCTGGCGGAGTGGCGGGCTGAAGATATCAAACAGGCGCAGCTGGTGGCCGTTCCTGGCTGTTATCCAACAGCGTCACAGCTGGCGTTAAAGCCGCTAATTGATGCGAACCTGCTCGATTTAAACCAATGGCCGGTGATTAACGCCGTCAGCGGTGTCAGCGGAGCGGGGCGGAAAGCCAGCATGACCACGAGTTTTTGCGAAGTGAGCTTGCAGCCCTACGGCATATTTACTCATCGCCATCAGCCAGAAATTTCGACTCACTTGGGAACGCCGGTGATTTTTACACCTCACTTGGGCAATTTCCCGCGCGGAATTTTGGCGACCATCACCTGCAAATTGAGTGTAGGCGTGACGGTCGAGCAGGTAAAAGCTGCCTATCAGCAGGCCTATGCTGAAAAACCATTGGTTCGGGTATATGACCAAGGTGTTCCGGCCATTAAAAACGTAGCGGGGACGCCGTTCTGCGATATTGGTTTTGCTCTACAGGGCGAGCACCTGATTATCGTTTCCGCAGAAGATAATTTACTGAAGGGTGCGGCAGCTCAGGCCGTGCAGTGCATGAATATCCGCTTTGGCTTTAATGAAACACAATCATTGCTGTAACGATGAAACTTAAACTTTAAAAAGAGACTGCTATGAACAATCCATTAATCATCAAGTTAGGTGGGGTTTTGCTGGATAGCGAAGAGGCGATGCAACGCCTGTTTCAGGCTTTGGTTGCTTATCGCCAAAGCCATCAGCGACCGCTGGTGATTGTTCATGGCGGTGGATGCCTAGTTGATGACCTGATGAAACAGCTCCATTTGCCGGTAGTGAAGAAAAATGGCCTGCGCGTAACGCCAGCCGATCAGATAGGCATCATCACGGGGGCGTTGGCGGGGACGGCGAATAAAACTCTGCTGGCCTGTGCCAAAAAACACCATATTTCAGCGGTGGGTTTATCTCTGGGTGACGGCGATATGGTGGAAGTTAGCCAACTGTCAGAAGAACTCGGTCATGTCGGCAAGGCAAAAGCAGGTTCTCCTGCATTGGTGACAACGCTGTTGGCGACGGGCTATTTACCTATCATCAGTTCAGTGGGTATCACGGCTGAAGGTGAGTTAATGAATGTTAATGCAGACCAAGCGGCAACGGCGTTGGCTGCAACGCTGGGAGCCGATCTGATTTTACTGTCGGACGTTAGCGGAATTCTGGATGGCAAAGGGCAGCGCATTGAAGAAATGACGGCAGCTAAAGCCGAACAGCTGATCGCTCAAGGCATTATCACTGATGGAATGGTTGTAAAAGTAAACGCTGCGCTTGATGCCGCTCGGTCTTTGGGAAGACCCGTCGATATTGCAAGCTGGCGACATGCTGAGAAGCTTCCAGCATTGTTTAACGGTGTGCCGGTAGGCACCAGAATTCTCGCGAATTGATTACTCGTCATACTTCAAAAGACCTAATTTAACTGAAAAATTTTAAGTTATTGAGATAAAGGAAAAGACTATGGCAACGCAAGGCATCAGTAAAATCGTTCTGGCTTACTCTGGCGGCTTAGATACTTCGGCAATCATTCCTTGGCTGAAAGAAAACTACGGTGACTGTGAAGTTATCGCATTCGTGGCTGATATTGGCCAAGAGCGTGAAGATTTGGTTGGCGTTGAAGAGAAAGCCCTGCGCTCTGGCGCTTCATCCTGCTACATCGCTGATTTGCGTGAAGAATTCATCAAAGATTATGTTTACCCAGTGCTGAAAACCGGTGCGTTGTATGAAGGCACTTACCTATTGGGTACATCAATGGCGCGTCCACTGATTGCCAAGGCTCAGGTAGAGCTGGCTCTCAAACTGGGTGCAGATGCGCTGTGTCACGGCGCGACGGGTAAAGGTAACGATCAGGTGCGTTTCGAAACGACCTACACCGCATTAGCACCGCAGCTTAAAGTGGTTGCTCCTTGGCGTGAGTGGGATCTACGTTCTCGCGAAGCTCTGCTCGATTATTTAAAAGTGCGTGATATCCCAACGACTGCATCGCTGGAGAAAATCTACAGTCGTGACGCTAACGCGTGGCATATTTCTACTGAAGGTGGTGTGTTGGAAAGCCCGTGGAATGCCGCCAACCAAGATTGCTGGGTATGGACAAATTCACCAGAAGATGCGCCAAATGAGTCTGAATTAGTGACGGTTGGCGTAGAAAAAGGCGAAGTTGTTTCCGTTAATGGTAAGAAGATGAGTCCGTTTGCCTGTTTAGAGGCGCTTAATGTTCTCGGTGCGAAGCATGGTGTTGGCCGTATCGATATTGTAGAGAACCGTCTGGTCGGGATTAAATCTCGTGGCTGCTATGAAACTCCGGGGGGCACGATCATGATGGCGGCTCTACGCGGCGTAGAACAGCTAGTTCTGGATCGCGACAGCTTTAAATGGCGTGAACAATTGGGGCAAGAGATGTCCTACGTGGTTTACGATGGTCGCTGGTTTGCACCGTTGCGTGAGTCAATTCAGGCAGCCGCTGATTCTATCGCTAAAGATGTGAATGGCGAAGTGGTGATTAAGTTGTATAAAGGGCAAGCGACGGCGATTCAGAAAAAATCGGGCAACAGCTTGTATAACGAAGAGTTCGCGACCTTTGGCGAAGATGATGTGTATGACCACAGCCACGCTGGTGGCTTCATTCGTTTATTCTCGTTGTCCTCACGTATCCGTGCGCTGAACGAGAAAAAATAAGTAGGCTATCTTACTTGCGCCATGTTGGGTCGGGCTTCCTTACCCAACAAGGCTGCGACAATAACGCCTATTTACAGTAATACTTTTATTTTGGACGCTTAAATTTTTTGCGGGAATTAAACTTCCGCAAGGTTATTAATCATAACGGAGCATCACATGGCACTATGGGGCGGGCGGTTCAGTCAGGCGGCAGACCAGCGGTTTAAGCAATTCAATGACTCACTGCGGTTTGATTACCGATTGGCTGAGCAGGATATTACCGGCTCAGTGGCATGGTCAAAGGCTCTGGTCACCGTCAATGTATTAACGGTGGAAGAACAGCAGAAGTTGGAAGATGCATTAGGGATTTTACTTGAGGAAGTTCAAGCGGATCCAGAAGCCATTTTAGCCAGCGACGCCGAAGATATTCATAGCTGGGTCGAAACCCAACTGATCAATAAAGTGGGCGATTTAGGTAAAAAATTGCACACTGGCCGCAGCCGTAACGATCAGGTCGCGACGGACTTGAAGCTGTGGTGTAAAAATGAAATTGGTGAGTTATTACAGGCTGTGCAGCAATTGCAGCAGGCGCTGATAGTCACGGCGGAAGCCAATCAGGACGCAGTGATGCCGGGTTACACCCATCTTCAACGTGCACAACCGGTGACCTTTGCTCACTGGTGTTTAGCCTATGCCGAAATGCTGGCGCGTGATGAAAGCCGTTTGCACGATACGCTGAAACGTTTGGATGTTAGCCCGTTAGGGTGTGGGGCTTTGGCGGGTACCGCTTATCCTATCGATCGCGAGCAATTGGCCGGGTGGTTAGGTTTTTCAAGCGCCACGCGCAACAGTTTAGATAGCGTTTCCGATCGCGATCATGTGTTGGAATTGCTCTCTGACGCGTCTATCGGCATGGTTCATCTGTCACGCTTTGCAGAAGATTTGATCTTCTTTAACAGCGGTGAAGCCAATTTTGTTGAATTGTCAGATCGCGTGACGTCAGGTTCGTCTCTCATGCCACAGAAGAAAAACCCCGATGCGCTGGAGCTTATCCGTGGCAAATGTGGCCGCGTGCAGGGCGCGTTGACCGGTATGATGATGACGTTGAAAGGCCTGCCCTTGGCTTACAACAAAGATATGCAAGAAGACAAAGAAGGTCTGTTTGATGCTCTGGATACGTGGATGGACTGTCTGCATATGGCGGCTTTAGTCTTGGACGGGATTCAGGTTAAACGCCCTCGTTGTCAGGAAGCGGCTGAGCAAGGCTATGCAAACGCCACCGAACTGGCGGATTATCTCGTGGCGAAAGGTGTTCCTTTCCGCGAGGCTCATCATATTGTGGGCGAAGCGGTAGTCGGTGCTATCAAACAGGGCAAAGCTTTGGAGGCATTAAGCCTTAGCGAGCTGCAAAAATTCAGCAGTGTGATTGGTGACGACGTTTATCCTATTCTGTCGCTGCAATCTTGCTTAGATAAGCGAAGTGCCAAAGGGGGCGTATCTCCACATCAGGTGGCTCAGGCCATTGCCGACGCAAAACAGCGTTTGCTATAACGCCTTTAGCACCATAGAAAAAAACCGGGCAATGCCCGGTTTTAATACAAATGCAGCGAGGTTATTCGCCCGGACAGCGCATGCAACGCTCTGTTTCGGTATCTCCAATACGCAATTTACTTTGTAAATCACGCAGCGCGGTACGCAGGCCTTCTTCAATCACGGGATGGTAGAACGGCATATCAAGCATTTGATCAATGGTCATACCTTGCTGATGCGCCCATGCCAGCAGATGTGCAATGTGCTCAACTTCAGGTCCCATCATTTCAGCGCCGAGGAACTTGCCAGTGCCTTGTTCGCCATAAACGTGCAATAGACCTTTGTTGCGTAGCATTACGCGAGAACGCCCCTGATTTTCAAAGGACACCTCTCCCACTTCGAAGCAGCCGCAGGCGCCATATTTTTGGCTTAGCTCGCGGTAGGTTGAACCTACCATCGCAATCTGCGGATCAGAGAAAACGACAGAAATGGAGCTCCGGCGTAAGCCGGGCTTAATTTCTGGATAGCTTCCTGCGTTATCTCCAGCAATACGAGCCTGATCGCTGGCTTCATGCAACAGTGGTAGCTGGTTACTGGCATCACCGGCGATAAAGATATGCGGCACGCTGGTTTGCATTGTTAATCTATCGGCCACCGGAACACCGCGAGCGTCGAGCTCCAGAGAGGTGTTTTCAATTGCCAGATTATCTACGTTTGGACGGCGCCCGGTCGCGGCTAGTACGTAGTCGACCATGATTTCTTGCGGTTTGCCGTCTAAATCCTGATAGCGGATAAATACGCGATCGCCTTCGCGCTGCATGATTTCTACTTTCACATCAGGATCAAGATAGAACTCTTCGCCCAGGGCACGACGGGCGTAGTCACGTACGTCACTATCGGTTAACGGCCCTACTGCGCCGCCAACGCCAAATACTTTTACTTGCACGCCTAAACGATGGAGCGCTTGTCCCAACTCCAAACCGATAACGCCGGGGCCAAATACGGCTACGGATTCAGGCAGGTCATTCCAGTTAAAGACGTCATCGTTAATGATGAGCCGATCGCCTAGTTCATTCCACGGCGCCGGCCATGTTGGGCGGGAACCTGTGGCTATCACGATGCGTTTTGCGACGATGCGTGTGTGATCGTCAACCTGCAAAGTATTGTCATCAATAAAACGGGCATAGCCGAGAATTTTGTCGCTGTCAGGAATACTGATGACGCCTTCCATCACAAAACCCACGAAGCGGTCGCGTTCACGCTTAACGCGGGCCATCACTTCGCGGCCATCAATCTTGATTTCGCCTTGCGGATGAACCCCAAAGCCAGGAGCCCGTTCAATTTGATGCACGGCTTCGGCTGCAGCGATCAATAATTTTGAAGGCATACAACCCACGCGCGCACAGGTTGTACCGAATGGGCCACCTTCGATCATAACTACGCTTGGCGTTGAGAGTTTGGCTGCGCGATAGGCACCTAAGCCAGCAGTTCCGCCGCCGATAACGGCCACGTCAACATTGAGTTCTTTCATCAAGCTATCTCCTGAAACCGGAAAAAAGGCGGGACGAGCCCGCCAAAGTGTTGGCTTTCTTTTTTTATAATAACGACTACTGCAGGTTATTAGGCTTGTTGCAGGTAGACCTCTAAGTCATCACTGCCGCCGATATGTTGCCCACCAATGTAAACTTGTGGAACAGTAGCGCGACCCGTTACAGCGCGCAGGCTAACGGTCGTTGCATCTTTACCCAGCACGATTTCTTCGTATTGAATACCGCGGTCTTGCAGGATTTGTTTCGCTTTGGCGCAGTATGGGCAACCTGGTTTGGTGAACAGGGAAACAGACGCCTGTACTTTGAAATCGGGAGCCAGATACTTCAGCATGGTATCGGCATCAGAAACTTCAAATGGGTCGCCTGGTTTGTTTGGTTCAACAAACATTTTTTCTACCACGCCGTTGCGAACTAGCATGGAGTAACGCCATGAGCGTGGGCCGAAACCAAGGTCAGCTTTTTCAACCAACATGTTCATGCCCTTGGTGAATTCGCCATTACCGTCTGGAACGAAAGTAATGTGCTCGGCTTTTTGATCGGCCTTCCAAGCATTCATTACGAAGGTATCGTTCACAGAAACACACAGAATGCTGTCGACGCCTTTTTCATGGAAAATTGGAGCCAGCTCGTTATAGCGTGGTAGGTGGCTAGATGAGCAGGTCGGAGTGAATGCGCCTGGCAGAGAAAATACGATAACGGTTTTGTCTTTGAACAGGTCATCGGTAGTGACGTCAATCCACTGGTCGCCCTGACGGGTGTGGAAAGTTACCTGCGGAATTTTCTTACCTTCTTGGCTAGTAAACATGGATTAACCCTTTAATTATTAGATTAAAAATCACTGGTGTTGGCATATCGCCGTTCGTTGATGGACATTATTCACTCTTAGGCTTGATAGTTCTAATCGTTCATTGCTATCTTATTTATCGCCATGAGCTATCATGGTTCGGAGGATAAAAATGAATATTCGAGATTTGGAATACTTAGTGGCGCTGTCTGAACACCGCCATTTTCGCCGTGCGGCGGATTCATGCCATGTCAGCCAGCCCACGTTGAGTGGTCAGATTCGTAAGCTGGAAGATGAACTGGGCGTGATGCTTCTGGAACGAACAAGCCGTAAGGTGTTGTTCACTCAGGCAGGCTTATTGCTGGTTGATCAAGCGCGTACGGTGCTGCGGGAAGTGAAAGTTCTTAAAGAAATGGCTAGCCAGCAGGGAGAAGCGATGTCCGGCCCTCTGCATATTGGCTTGATCCCGACCGTCGCACCGTATTTGCTGCCACAGATTATTCCCACACTGCACCAAACGTTCCCGAAGCTGGAGATGTATCTGCATGAAGCGCAGACCCAGCAACTGCTGGCGCAACTGGACAGCGGTAAACTGGACTGTGCAATTTTGGCATTAGTGAAAGAGACAGAAGCTTTTATCGAAGTCCCATTGTTCGATGAGCCAATGAAACTCGCGGTGTATAACGGACATCCTCTGGCAAGCAAAGACAAAATTGCTATGTCCGAACTGTCTGGTGAACATCTGTTGATGCTGGAAGATGGGCACTGCTTACGCGATCAGGCGATGGGTTTTTGTTTCCAAGCTGGGGCGGATGAAGATACGCATTTCCGTGCAACCAGTCTGGAGACATTACGCAATATGGTGGCGGCAGGAAGCGGTATTACTTTGCTGCCAGCATTGGCGGTTCCGCCAGAGCGTGAACGTGATGGTATTTGCTATCTGCAATGTTACAAACCAGAGCCAAAACGTACTATTGCGCTAGTTTATCGTCCGGGGTCTCCGCTGCGAGCGCGTTACGAGCAGCTCGCGGAAGTGATCCGCGAGCATATGCAAGGCGTGATGAAACAGCAGTGCAGTGTTCTAGAACAGGCGGTTTAACCCATTAAGTGCCGCGACGCGATAGGCTTCAGCCATGGTTGGATAGTTGAAGGTAGTATTCACGAAATACTCAATGGTATTACCTTCTCCTTTTTGTTCCATGATTGCCTGACCGATATGGATGATCTCGGCGGCACGCTCGCCAAAACAGTGGATCCCCAAGATCTGTTTAGTTTCTCGGTGGAACAAGATTTTTAGACTTCCCACGCTCATGCCGGCAATTTGCGCGCGAGCCAGATGCTTAAACTGCGCACGGCCAACCTCATACGGCACTTTCATTGCTGTGAGTTCCTGTTCAGTTTTGCCCACTGAGCTGATTTCAGGAATGGTATAAATCCCTGTTGGGATATCTTCTACCAGATGTACGTTGGCTTCGCCTTGCATAATGGCCTGAGCCGCGATACGTCCCTGATCGTATGCCGCAGAAGCTAAACTTGGGTAGCCAATAACATCGCCGACGGCATAGATATGCGAGATTGCCGTTTGGTACATGCTGTTGACTTTCAGAAGGCCGCGCCCATCCGCCTCAAGCCCCACATTTTCCAGCTTCAATGCGTCGGTGTTCCCGGTACGCCCGTTGGCATACAGCAGGCAATCCGCTTTGACTTTTTTACCGGACTTGAGATGCATGATGACGCCGTCTTCTACGCCCTCAATTTGCTCAAATTCTTCGTTGTGGCGAATAACGACGCCATTGTTCCAGAAATGGTAAGAGAGTGCGTCTGACATTTCTTGATCGAGGAATGCCAGTAAACGGTCGCGTGTGTTGACGAGATCGACTTTTACGCTCAAACCACGGAAGATCGAGGCATATTCGCAGCCAATTACCCCAGCTCCGTAAATAATGATGTGCTGTGGTTCATGGTTAAGTTGCAGAATGGAATCGCTATCGTAAATTCGTGGATGTTTGAAATCGACACCTGATGGATGATACGGACGTGAACCACAGGCAATGATGATATTTTTTGCACTTAGGGTGTCACGAGTTCCATCGGGATAGCTGACGCTGATGGTATTGGCGTCAATAAACTCAGCGTCACCAGAAAACAACTGGCAATGGTTGCGCTCGTAAAAACCCTGACGCATCCGAGTTTGCTGATTAATCACGCTATCGGCATGGCGCAAAATATCGGGGAAAGTAGATTTAAGAATTCGGGAGTTGTCGCTGTAAAGAGGATTCTGGTTAAATTCGATAATGCGGCTAACTGCGTGGCGAAGTGCTTTTGATGGGATAGTGCCCCAGTGGGTACATCCGCCGCCGACGCTAAAATGCCGTTCTATTACGGCAACCCGCGCGCCTTGTTTTACCAGCCCCATGGCGGCGCCTTCACCACCGGGACCTGAGCCAATGACTATGGCATCAAAAGAATAGTGCTGTTGCATGTAGGGTAGGCCTTTCTTATACAAAAATACAACGTTACCTTAACATAATAACAAGGTATCCCCAATCACCCCTATGCTTTTCGTGGCAATTCCCCTCCTATTTTTGTCATCCTAGCTATACAGTTCACAAGGTCATAGAGGTATGGTTGGGGTAAAGTTTGATATAGTGGCGTTTAACCACCGTATCAAAATCTTAAAAAACCTACGGTGGAAGAAGAAACTTACATTTAACCGGATATTAATATGGGCGTCAGAGCGCAACAAAAAGAACGAACTCGTCGTTCACTGATAGAGGCCGCTTTTAATCAGCTTAGCGCTGAGCGGAGCTTTGCGAGTTTGAGCCTGCGTGAAGTATCTCGGGAGGCCGGTATTGCGCCTACTTCCTTCTATCGCCATTTTCGCGATGTGGATGAGTTAGGATTAACGATGGTGGATGAAAGCGGGTTGATGCTGCGTCAGCTAATGCGTCAGGCTCGTCAGCGTATCGCCAAAGGGGGCAGCGTTATCCGCACTTCGGTGGCGACTTTTATGGAATTCATCGGCAATAACCCGAATGCTTTTCGGCTGTTATTGCGGGAACGTTCCGGCACCTCGGCTGCGTTTCGTGCTGCAGTTCAGCGTGAAGTTCAGCATTTTATTGCGGAACTTGCAGACTATCTTGAAATCGAAAATCACATGCCGCGTAGCTTTACCGAAGCTCAGGCCGAGGCAATGGTGACCATCGTATTTAGTGCGGGTGCCGAAGCGTTAGATATTGATATGGAACACCGTCGTTTGTTGGAAGAACGTTTAGTGTTGCAATTGCGGATGATTTCCAAGGGCGCTTATTATTGGTACCGCCGTGAGCAAGAAAAAGCACATATAGCGCATTTACATGAAAATGTCGGGCAGCAGGCTCAGCCTCAGGAATAAATTTAAAGCATAGGGTTGGTCATGATCAAAAGTCGTTTGGATGTGGGAACATTAGTTCTGTCTTTGGTTGCTGGGCTTTCTATCAGCGGTTCCTTTGCCGCATTATTTAGCTCTGTCGTGCCGTTTTCGGTGTTTCCGCTGTTAGCGCTGGTTTTATCTGTTTATTGCCTGCATCAGCGCTATCTGAACTGCTCAATGCCTGAAGGCATGCCGGTTCTCTCTTCTTCATGTTTTTTGCTTGGCCTACTGATGTATAGCGCCATTGTGCGTGTAGAGTATCCAGAAATCGGCTCCAACTTTATGCCAACTATCCTGTGTATTGTTTTGGTCTTTTGGATTGCCTATCGCATCAAGGCATTCAAGAAAAATGCCGAGCCGGATAGTGACAAAGACTTCCACGATCCTGAGTGACATCCGCGTAATAGCCGCAGATGATTTATAGATGACTTATATAAGAAAGGCAGCCGTTTGGCTGCCTTTTTGCATTCAATGATGGGCCTGAAATTAACGACGCTTTTCCAGCAATACGCCACATTCCATATGATGGGTGTATGGGAACTGATCGAACAACGCTAAGCGTTTTACCTGATGGGTTTCGTGCAGCGTTTCCAAATTGGCACTCAGCGTTTCAGGGTTGCAGGAGATATACAGAATGCGCGGATAGGCCTGCACCATACGTAATGTATCGTCATCTAAGCCGCTGCGCGGTGGATCAACAAAAATGGTTTCACACTGGTAGCTTTTTAGGTCAATGCCCTCCAAGCGTTTAAATTCGCGCACACCGTTCATTGCCTGAGTAAAGTCTTCAGCCGCCATGCGAATGATCTGTACGTTATCAATGTGGTTGGCGGAAATATTAAACTGTGCAGCCGCGACAGAAGGCTTAGCAATTTCGGTGGCTAATACGCGGTTAAAATTACGCGCCAGTGCAAGAGAGAAGTTGCCGTTACCACAGTACAGTTCCAGCAGATCGCCCTTAGAATCCTTCGTGACGTCTAGTGCCCATTCGAGCATTTTGATGTTCACCGCGGCATTAGGCTGAGTAAAGCTATTTTCTACCTGACGATAGACCATGTCGCGACCGGCAACCGGCAGGCACTCATCGACATAATCCTGATCTAAACAGATTTTGGTTTTGGTCGCTCGGCCAATCAGCTGTATGTCAAAACCTTGAGTCCGCAGGCGATCGCGTAGCGCTTCGGCCTGTGCTTTCCATTCCTCATCCAGCTTGCGGTGATAAAGAAGAGAAACCACGACTTTATTGTTCATCGTCGACAGATAGTCGATCTGGAACAGTTTAAAGCGCAAAACCTGATTTGGACGCAGTTCATCCATCATGACGGTCATCAAACGGTTGATCAGTTCACTTGCTGCTGGGAACTGATCAACACGAATTCGCTGCTTCGTCTGCTGATCGAACATGATGTGGTAAAGATCGGACTCATCATGCCATACGCGAAACTCGGCGCGCATACGGTAATGGCTGGCCGGTGAGCGAAATGCCTCGATCTCAGGCGCCGCAAACGGGGTCATCATGTTGGCCAGTCGGGTGATCTTCTCCGTGAGTTGGGCATCATATTGATCGGTTGGCAGCGTATTCGGGGTCATGGCATTTCTCACTAGCGTAATAATAGAGGGGCGATTGTAGGCGATGGAATAATGATGTCCAGCTCTGTGACTTATTCTATCTCGTCATCATAGAAGTCTAGACATCTGAATAGGTTTTCACTTAGCATGGCGGCCCGGTCTCCAGTGGAGAGTGAAAAGGGAATCCGGTTTGAATCCGGAGCTGACGCGCAGCGGTATGGGGAAGTCACGGCGATATTTTGACACTGTCATTGCAGATGGGAAGTCATCGCCCGGTGCGTATTGGAAGATACGCAAATCCTAAGCCCGAAGACCTGCCGGAATACGTCGCTTCACGTGGTTTTCGCGAATTAACGCCACGGCTCGCGGCATCCTGCCAATTAAGTTTGGATGCTTTTGCATGACTATAAAAAAAAATGCGCTGATGGCAGCTTTGTCTGTCACCGCTTTCTCCGGTTGGGCGCAAGATACTTCTGACACACGTTCTGATTCATCTGCAAATAGTAATGATGATGTAGTCGTAACCGCCTCACGCTTTGCTCAACCGGTATCAACCGTGTTGGCACCGACGGATATTGTCACCCGAGACGATATCGACCGTTGGCAGGCTAAAACACTAAACGATGTTATGCGCCGCTTACCCGGTGTGGATATCGTGCAGAATGGCGGGATGGGGCAGAGTTCAACAATGTATATCCGTGGCACCAGTGCGAGTCAGGTCTTAGTGCTGGTGGATGGTATTCCTGTTGCGCGCCCAGGGATTTCAAATACTGCTGATTTCAACCAAATCCCAATTTCTTTGGTTCAACGAGTTGAGTATATAAGAGGGCCTCGCTCGGCGGTGTATGGTTCTGGTGCTATGGGTGGCGTAATCAACGTGATTACACAAACAGACAAAGAAGGCGCGCAGATCAATGCTGGTGTGGGGTCCAAAGGGTTCCAGCAGTACGACGGCAGTGTTCGTCAGAAAGTGAGTGATAATACTAAAGTCACTTTGGCTGGTTCTTATGAAAGCACCAAGGGTTTTAATGTGCAGCCGGGCTCAACCTATGCGCCAGATCGTGACGATGACGGCTACCGTAACAAAACCTTCTGGGGAGGCGTAGACCACCAATTTAGCAACGAGCTTTCTGGTTTTGCCCGTGGTTACGGGTACACCAATAACAGTGATTATGACTTAGGTAGCCCGCCATTCACGCCAGCCTATAGTGCTAATGAAGGTCAAACCTACAACCATACCTATGATGCCGGACTACGCTTTTTGTCGGGTGCATATTCTTCTCAACTGACAGGTAGTTATCAGAAGGTTAAAGATTACAATTACAGCAGTGAATATGGTCGCTACCATGATGGTTCCACCCTTGACGATATGGATCAGCGTAATATCCAGTGGGGTAATACCTATAGTCTCGAACACGGGCAAATCAGTGCTGGCGTGGATTGGCAGCAGCAGCGTCTCACGTCTTCTGACACGAGTAAGTCTGATATCTACAAACGCGACAACACGGGGCTATACCTCAGCGGTCAGCAAAAGCTAGGGGACGTCACGGTGGAAGCCTCCGGGCGTGAAGATAAAGATGAACAGTTTGGCTGGCATGGTACATGGCAAACCGCGGCCGGTTGGGAGTTCACGCCAGGTTATAGAACTACCCTATCTTATGGCACCGGATTCTTGGCTCCATCCCTTGGGCAGCAGTTTGGATCAACACGTTTTAACATTGATTCCAATCCAAATCTGAAACCAGAAGCCTCCAAGCAATGGGAAGCTGGGCTCGAAGGGTTAACGGGGCCGCTTGACTGGCGGTTATCGGCGTATCATTACAAAATAGAGAATCTGATTACTTACTATAGTGCGCCTAATGCCAATGCAGGCAGCTATGACAATATCGATTCTGCAACCATTAAAGGTGTGGAGTGGACAGGAAGTATCGATACCGGCATTTTTACCCATCAGGTAACCTTGCAGTACATGGATCCACGCAATGACAAAACGGATGAGGTATTAGCGCGTCGCGCGAAGCGACAGGCAAAATATCAGCTCGATTGGACGATGTTTAACGTTGATATGGACGTTTCATACCAATATTATGGGCGCCGTTATGACAATAACACTTCGAAGTACAACACCACACAGCAGGTGTTGCCAAGTTACAGCACAGTTGATATTTCTGCTTCCTATCCGGTTACGTCTCATCTCACAGTTCGTGGTAGAATCGCCAACCTGTTAGATAAAGATTATGAAACGGCTTATGGCTACCAAACCGCAGGTAGAGAATATTATCTCACCGGTAGTTACACCTTCTAATGATGTAGCGACTGCCAAACCTACTGCGCTAGTTTTCGATTCCGGCGTGGGTGGGTTATCTGTATATCAGGAGATCCGCAGTTTGCTGCCGGATCTCCATTACATCTATGCATTCGACAATCAGGGATTCCCCTATGGGGAAAAAGATGAGGCGTTCATTATCGAGCGTGTCGTCAAAACCGTTGCCGAAGTGCAAAAGCGCCATCCTCTCTCTATTGTCATCATCGCGTGCAACACGGCGAGTACTATTACGCTTCCCGCATTGCGTGAGCGTTTTAGCTTTCCGATTGTGGGTGTGGTGCCAGCGATTAAACCCGCAGCGAAGTTAACACGTAATGGCGTTGTCGGACTCTTGGCAACCAAGGCGACGGTGCAGCGTTCATACACTCACGATCTCATCGCCCGCTTTGCGACAGACTGTGATATCAAAATGCTTGGCTCTTCTGAGCTGGTGGTACTCGCTGAAGCGAAGTTACATGGTGAAGTGATTGATCATGCCGTATTGAAGAAAATTCTACGCCCATGGCTGTCAATGGCAGAGCCGCCAGACACTGTAGTTTTAGGATGCACACATTTTCCTTTACTGCGCGAGGAGTTGGCTGCGGTACTGCCCGATGGAACACGGTTGGTCGATTCTGGTGTCGCTATTGCTCGCCGAGTTGCTTGGCTGATTGCAAACCAAGAAAATACATTGAGTACAGAAGATGATGTGGCATATGCCACGAAAACGAATAGCGATACTGAGGCACTTTTGCCCGTATTGCACCGTATGGGCTTCTCAGAGCTACGAGAATTGAGTATTTAGTCTCCAAATTTACGGTTTCTGATGAAAACTTGCGCGGTTGAAAAGTTTTTTGTAATTAGGGGTTGTCAGCCGTTCAGAAGTCCCTATAATGCGCCACCACTGACCGGGAACAACGACGCAAACGTCGCTCGGTGAGGAAGAGAAAAGCGTCGCTAACTAGCGAAATTCTGAAAAGAAAAAGGCTTGACTCTTCAGGAGGAAAGCGTAATATGCACCTCCCGAGTTGCTGGAACGAATGTTCGCAACTCACTGCTCTTTAACAATTTATCAGACAATCTGTGTGGGCACTCACAAGACAATATCTAACGTCCTCGGACGATAAAATATTAAAGTCTTGAAGAGTGACCAAGCAGTAATTCATTTTTGAATTATTACGAAAGTTAATTTTCGAGCATCGCTTCACGTGTTGAAGCACATCAAGCTTTTAATTGAAGAGTTTGATCATGGCTCAGATTGAACGCTGGCGGCAGGCCTAACACATGCAAGTCGAGCGGTAGCACAAGAGAGCTTGCTCTCTGGGTGACGAGCGGCGGACGGGTGAGTAATGTCTGGGAAACTGCCTGATGGAGGGGGATAACTACTGGAAACGGTAGCTAATACCGCATGACGTCTTCGGACCAAAGTGGGGGACCTTCGGGCCTCACGCCATCAGATGTGCCCAGATGGGATTAGCTAGTAGGTGGGGTAATGGCTCACCTAGGCGACGATCTCTAGCTGGTCTGAGAGGATGACCAGCCACAC
Organism: Hafnia paralvei; assembly: GCF_020150375.1. NCBI lineage: Bacteria > Pseudomonadati > Pseudomonadota > Gammaproteobacteria > Enterobacterales > Hafniaceae > Hafnia > Hafnia paralvei. Next base: position 131,962 of record NZ_CP083737.1, read on the forward strand.
TGGAACTGAGACACGGTCCAGACTCCTACGGGAGGCAGCAGTGGGGAATATTGCACAATGGGCGCAAGCCTGATGCAGCCATGCCGCGTGTATGAAGAAGGCCTTCGGGTTGTAAAGTACTTTCAGCGAGGAGGAAGGCATTAAGGTTAATAACCTTGGTGATTGACGTTACTCGCAGAAGAAGCACCGGCTAACTCCGTGCCAGCAGCCGCGGTAATACGGAGGGTGCAAGCGTTAATCGGAATTACTGGGCGTAAAGCGCACGCAGGCGGTTTGTTAAGTCAGATGTGAAATCCCCGAGCTTAACTTGGGAACTGCATTTGAAACTGGCAAGCTAGAGTCTTGTAGAGGGGGGTAGAATTCCAGGTGTAGCGGTGAAATGCGTAGAGATCTGGAGGAATACCGGTGGCGAAGGCGGCCCCCTGGACAAAGACTGACGCTCAGGTGCGAAAGCGTGGGGAGCAAACAGGATTAGATACCCTGGTAGTCCACGCTGTAAACGATGTCGACTTGGAGGTTGTGCCCTTGAGGCGTGGCTTCCGGAGCTAACGCGTTAAGTCGACCGCCTGGGGAGTACGGCCGCAAGGTTAAAACTCAAATGAATTGACGGGGGCCCGCACAAGCGGTGGAGCATGTGGTTTAATTCGATGCAACGCGAAGAACCTTACCTACTCTTGACATCCAGAGAATTTGCTAGAGATAGCTTAGTGCCTTCGGGAACTCTGAGACAGGTGCTGCATGGCTGTCGTCAGCTCGTGTTGTGAAATGTTGGGTTAAGTCCCGCAACGAGCGCAACCCTTATCCTTTGTTGCCAGCGAGTAATGTCGGGAACTCAAAGGAGACTGCCGGTGATAAACCGGAGGAAGGTGGGGATGACGTCAAGTCATCATGGCCCTTACGAGTAGGGCTACACACGTGCTACAATGGCATATACAAAGAGAAGCGAACTCGCGAGAGCAAGCGGACCTCATAAAGTATGTCGTAGTCCGGATTGGAGTCTGCAACTCGACTCCATGAAGTCGGAATCGCTAGTAATCGTAGATCAGAATGCTACGGTGAATACGTTCCCGGGCCTTGTACACACCGCCCGTCACACCATGGGAGTGGGTTGCAAAAGAAGTAGGTAGCTTAACCTTCGGGAGGGCGCTTACCACTTTGTGATTCATGACTGGGGTGAAGTCGTAACAAGGTAACCGTAGGGGAACCTGCGGTTGGATCACCTCCTTACCTAAAGATAGCGTTAAGTGCAGTGTCCACACAGATTGTCTGATGAAATTAATGAGCAAGAGCACCTGTTGATGTTGTGAGTTTTAAGACTCATGCTGATACGAAACGAGAAAGTGTAAGCTTTGTCGGTATTTTCGTGTCCCCATCGTCTAGAGGCCTAGGACACTGCCCTTTCACGGCTGTAACAGGGGTTCGAATCCCCTTGGGGACGCCATTCCGATAATGAGTGAAAGACATTATCACCTGAATATCTTAAAGATGACTTGATTAAGTCGTGTTTAAGATATTGCTCTTTAACAATCTGGAACAAGCTGAAATTTGAAAGCTTAAGCCGCTGTGAGAATGACTTCGGTCAAACACTGACACAGCGAGCATTAAGCAGTCTCTCAATTTTTTGCAATCTTGAATGTTGTCTTGAACCGGTTCGTAACCGCGTTCACCAAGAGACACCTTCGGGTTGTGAGGTTAAGTGACTAAGCGTACACGGTGGATGCCTAGGCAGTCAGAGGCGATGAAGGACGTGCTAATCTGCGATAAGCGTCGGTAAGCTGATATGAAGCGTTATAACCGACGATTTCCGAATGGGGAAACCCAGTGCAATTCGTTGCACTATCGTTAAGTGAATACATAGCTTAACGAAGCGAACCAGGGGAACTGAAACATCTAAGTACCCTGAGGAAAAGAAATCAACCGAGATTCCCCTAGTAGCGGCGAGCGAACGGGGAGCAGCCCAGAACCTTAATCAGCGTATGTGTCAGAGGAACGGTCTGGAAAGTCCGGCGATACAGGGTGATAGCCCCGTACTTGAAAATGCATATGCTGTGAGTTCGATGAGTAGGGCGGGACACGTGACATCCTGTCTGAATATGGGGGGACCATCCTCCAAGGCTAAATACTCCTGACTGACCGATAGTGAACCAGTACCGTGAGGGAAAGGCGAAAAGAACCCCGGCGAGGGGAGTGAAATAGAACCTGAAACCGTGTACGTACAAGCAGTGGGAGCCTCTTTTATGGGGTGACTGCGTACCTTTTGTATAATGGGTCAGCGACTTATATTTTGTAGCAAGGTTAACCGAATAGGGGAGCCGTAGGGAAACCGAGTCTTAACTGGGCGTCAAGTTGCAAGGTATAGACCCGAAACCCGGTGATCTAGCCATGGGCAGGTTGAAGGTTGGGTAACACTAACTGGAGGACCGAACCGACTAATGTTGAAAAATTAGCGGATGACTTGTGGCTGGGGGTGAAAGGCCAATCAAACCGGGAGATAGCTGGTTCTCCCCGAAAGCTATTTAGGTAGCGCCTCGTGAACTCATCTTCGGGGGTAGAGCACTGTTTCGACTAGGGGGTCATCCCGACTTACCAACTCGATGCAAACTACGAATACCGAAGAATGTTATCACGGGAGACACACGGCGGGTGCTAACGTCCGTCGTGAAGAGGGAAACAACCCAGACCGCCAGCTAAGGTCCCAAAGTCATAGTTAAGTGGGAAACGATGTGGGAAGGCATAGACAGCCAGGATGTTGGCTTAGAAGCAGCCATCATTTAAAGAAAGCGTAATAGCTCACTGGTCGAGTCGGCCTGCGCGGAAGATGTAACGGGGCTAAACTATGCACCGAAGCTGCGGCAGCGACACTTAGGTGTTGTTGGGTAGGGGAGCGTTCTGTAAGCCTGTGAAGGTGGCCTGTGAGGGTTGCTGGAGGTATCAGAAGTGCGAATGCTGACATAAGTAACGATAAAGCGGGTGAAAAACCCGCTCGCCGGAAGACCAAGGGTTCCTGTCCAACGTTAATCGGGGCAGGGTGAGTCGACCCCTAAGGCGAGGCCGAAAGGCGTAGTCGATGGGAAACAGGTTAATATTCCTGTACTCGGTGTTACTGCGAAGGGGGGACGGAGAAGGCTAGGCTATCCGGGCGACGGTTGTCCCGGTTTAAGCGTGTAGGGGGTGTGACTTGGTAAATCCGGTCGCATATCAACCCTGAGGCGTGATGACGAGTCACTACGGTGATGAAGTAGTTGATGCCAAGCTTCCAGGAAAAGCCTCTAAGCTCTAGGTAACATTGAATCGTACCCCAAACCGACACAGGTGGTCAGGTAGAGAATACCAAGGCGCTTGAGAGAACTCGGGTGAAGGAACTAGGCAAAATGGTGCCGTAACTTCGGGAGAAGGCACGCTGGCGCGTAGGTGAAGTCCCTTGCGGATGGAGCTGAAGCCAGTCGAAGATACCAGCTGGCTGCAACTGTTTAATAAAAACACAGCACTGTGCAAACACGAAAGTGGACGTATACGGTGTGACGCCTGCCCGGTGCTGGAAGGTTAATTGATGGGGTCAGCCGCAAGGCGAAGCTCTTGATCGAAGCCCCAGTAAACGGCGGCCGTAACTATAACGGTCCTAAGGTAGCGAAATTCCTTGTCGGGTAAGTTCCGACCTGCACGAATGGCGTAATGATGGCCAGGCTGTCTCCACCCGAGACTCAGTGAAATTGAACTCGCTGTGAAGATGCAGTGTACCCGCGGCAAGACGGAAAGACCCCGTGAACCTTTACTATAGCTTGACACTGAACATTGAGCCTTGATGTGTAGGATAGGTGGGAGGCTTTGAAGTGTGGACGCCAGTCTGCATGGAGCCAACCTTGAAATACCACCCTTTAATGTTTGATGTTCTAACTCCGGTCCCTAATCGGGATTGAGGACAGTGTCTGGTGGGTAGTTTGACTGGGGCGGTCTCCTCCTAAAGAGTAACGGAGGAGCACGAAGGTTAGCTAATCACGGTCGGACATCGTGAGGTTAGTGCAATGGCATAAGCTAGCTTGACTGCGAGAGTGACGGCTCGAGCAGGTACGAAAGTAGGTCATAGTGATCCGGTGGTTCTGAATGGAAGGGCCATCGCTCAACGGATAAAAGGTACTCCGGGGATAACAGGCTGATACCGCCCAAGAGTTCATATCGACGGCGGTGTTTGGCACCTCGATGTCGGCTCATCACATCCTGGGGCTGAAGTAGGTCCCAAGGGTATGGCTGTTCGCCATTTAAAGTGGTACGCGAGCTGGGTTTAGAACGTCGTGAGACAGTTCGGTCCCTATCTGCCGTGGGCGTTGGAAGATTGAGAGGGGCTGCTCCTAGTACGAGAGGACCGGAGTGGACGCATCACTGGTGTTCGGGTTGTCATGCCAATGGCATTGCCCGGTAGCTAAATGCGGAAAAGATAAGCGCTGAAAGCATCTAAGCGCGAAACTTGCCTCGAGATGAGTCTTCCCTGAGACCTTGAGTCTCCTAAAGGAACGTTTAAGACTAAGACGTTGATAGGCTGGGTGTGTAAGCGTAGCGATACGTTGAGCTAACCAGTACTAATGATCCGTGAGGCTTAACCTTACAACACCGAAGGTGTTTTGGTTGAGAGACTAAGACAAAGAGTAAGCTTGTTCAAAGATTGGATTAACTGGCTGGGTATAGCGATATACGTAGCGGGTTGATTAACAGAATTTGTCTGGCGGCAACAGCGCGGTGGTCCCACCTGACCCCATGCCGAACTCAGAAGTGAAACGCCGTAGCGCCGATGGTAGTGTGGGGTCTCCCCATGCGAGAGTAGGGAACTGCCAGGCATCAAATTAGTTCCTTTTCCCCTGACAAGGAAAATAACAGGAACACACTGGTATCAGACAATTTCTGATATGAGAGAAAGAATCGGTGGAGCGGTAGTTCAGTTGGTTAGAATACCTGCCTGTCACGCAGGGGGTCGCGGGTTCGAGCCCCGTCCGTTCCGCCACTTATTTAAATTATCATCGCATAGCGGGATAATAGTTAGCGTTCTTTAGGGGCGTAGCTCAGTTGGTAGAGCACCGGTCTCCAAAACCGGGTGTCGCGAGTTCGAGTCTCTCCGCCCCTGCCATATAATTAGCCTTCCGCTTGCGGAAGGCTTTTTTGCTTTTGAAATCTGGCAACATACATCACTCTACTTTTTAGACGTTTTTCTCCGATTTTCGTGGAATAGAGTCTCTGTTCCTGAACTGTTGGGACGCTTCTTATACATCTCTGTACATTTACGCCCAACAATAGACCTAATAACATTCGATTATAAGCATTAAGACTTTTGGTAGAATGCCGCCAACGATTGTGTTAGGAACTTTATCTCTTCCTTTCTATCGCTGTTATGTAGCCAAACGGCATAAATTGGTCGCATAAGAGCCTCCTGTGACTCATCAATGTAAAAGCCACTTTGCCCCCAGTTGGCAGGGAAAAATGCTCTCCCTCCGGTCTGACTCATTATTTGGCTAGCAATTGAGATTGAGCTCGTTGTCAAAATAGGTGGTTTATTGCTGCTAACAAGTTGCTCATCAAAACGTGAGAAGTCAGCTCCCCATTCCAAGCGAATATAAGGCAGATTTTTCGCTTCGCTGCCTTCAGCAGTGGCAAGTAGTTGTAATGAAAACTCACCGACTTTTTCTGTCGACAGCTCCTCCATTTTGGGGATTTCTGTTGTGATCAATAGATCTAGATGGCGTTCATGCAATTGTCGGACGTGTGTGTGTCGTTGCCCTATGCGAGTCTCAAGTAAAATCTCTGGTTTCTGGCGATAAACCCCAGTTAGCCATGAGATCAATAATGCCTCCCACATCATTGCTGGTGCACCGATAGAAAGTTCTTTATGTTGGCGACTTTTGAGAACGTCTTTTTTTGCCAGTAACCATGTTTCCATCAGCTTTTCTGCGTAGGGTACTAATCGTTCACCAGCCTCAGTGAGTTGGATATTGTTGCGATGACGAGTAAACAGATCGGCACCAACCTGTGTTTCTAATTGCCGTATACGAAAGCTAACCGCTGATTGTGTTAGATAAAGCGATTCTGCGGCTTTGCCAAAGTGCCTCGTTCTGCTGACTTCCAAGAAGGTTTTTAATAATTCGCTATCCACTGTCTCTCCCACAAAAATATTAATCATGATGATTTAAATGTTTTGTTTTACACGTTGTCAAGCCTAACTAATACTCCGCGCCATAAGTAGTACAGCAATAAGAAAATTTAGGAGCGTGTCAGATGGCGGAAAGCTTCAGCACAAATCATCGTTTTTTTGACAATAAACATTATCCACGTGGTTTTTCACGCCACGGTGACTTCACAATTAAAGAAGCTCAGGTTCTTGAGCGTTTCGGTTATGCATTTAACGAGTTGGATTTAGGAACTCGCGAACCGCAAACGGAAGAAGAAGAACTGTTCGTTGCGGTATGCCGTGGCGAGCGCCAGCCTGCAACAGAAGCTGAGAAGATTTGGTCTAAGTACATAGCACGAATCCGTCGTCCTAAGCGTTTCCATACTCTATCTGGTGGGAAACCACAGATGGATACGGTTGAAGAATATACCGATAGTGATGACTAAAAACTCGGGGCTTAAGGCCCCGTTTTTTATTGTAGCGCTTGATGTAAATGTTGAATTAGTCGATCCATCGAGCGATAGCTCAGTGCTTCTGCAATATGCGAGCGGTTTATGTTTTCACATTGTGCGAGATCGGCAATAGAGCGAGCAACTTTAAGTATGCGATGCCAAGCTCTTACCGATAGTCCCATCTTCTCTAGCGCCTGTTCTAAAAATGCGGCGTCTGGCTGAGATAGGCCACAAACCCTGTCCATTTCCTTTCCTGCTAGGTGGGCATTAAGTTTCCCAGAACGTTTATATTGAACCTCACGTGCTAGACATACCCGCTGTCTGACCATCTCGCTGCTTTCCCCTGTAGTTTTTTGAATGCTTAGTACTCCTGCAGGTAGTAATGGAACCTCAATAGAGAGATCAAACCGATCTAAAAAAGGTCCCGATAGACGAGATAAATATTTCAATATTTGTTGTGGCGGTGTTCGAGCATGAATGCCTTTGTAGTGCCCAGTGGGACTAGGGTTCATTGCTGCAACTAATTGCACCCTTGCTGGAAACGTAACTTTAGCTAGAGCCCTTGAAATGCAAGCTTCCCCTGATTCTAGTGGTTCACGCAGCGCATCAAGAACACGACGTTCAAACTCAGGCAGTTCATCTAAGAATAAAACACCATTATGTGCGAGAGATATCTCTCCTGGCCTAGGCAAAGAGCCACCGCCGATGAGCGCAGCCATTGAGGCGCTGTGATGCGGGGTTCTGAATGGCCGCTGATAGCAAGATTGCCCAGTAGTCGATTGATGCACCAAGCTAGCCACTGCAGCGCTCTCAAGTGCCTCTTCTTTCGTGAGTGGGGGCAATATGCTATTCAGCCGACTGGCTAGCATGGTTTTCCCCGTCCCCGGAGGCCCTAACAACAGCAGGTTATGTCCTCCGGTTGCGGCAATTTCTAACGCTCTACGGGCTTGCTCCTGCCCAATGATATCTCGCATGTCTTTGTTGTTTGAGGGGATCGCGGATAGTTGCGTTCCTCTTGGCGTGAGGAGTTTTAAATCGCCACTCAGGAAATCACATACTTGGAGCAGATTATCAGCAATGAGGTGTGGTTGTTGTTCTCCAAGGAGGCCTAACTCTTCCTCATTCTCAGCAGGACCAATTAACTTCCGTTGATCTCGTTGAGCAGCCATAGCTGCAGGAATTGCGCCCTGAATGCGTCGTAGGGCGCCTGAGAGGCCTAATTCACCTAACAGCTCCAATCCTTCCACTGACGTCGCGCTCAGCTGCTCAGAGGCAATTAAAATCGCAATAGCAATGGGCAGATCGTAGCGTCCTCCTTCTTTGGGCAAGTCAGCTGGAGCCAGATTGACCGTTATACGTTTGGCCGGAAAAGTAAAACCGCAGTTGATGATGGCGCTTCTAACACGGTCTTTGGCTTCTTTCACGGTGGCTTCGGGTAGGCCTACCAGCGTAAAACCAGGCAATCCTGTGCTGATATGTGCTTCAACGCTGACGGCTGGAGCTTGGACACCGATTGCCGCACGGGTATTAATCATCGCTACTGACATAGTCACCTTCGAGCATAGCCACCTCCTTGTTTAGCGACATCATGCGACTAAAGATTTAAACCGCCAGTCTGAGCTATGTGTTTTGAGTACTTGATTCCACCCTTTTGATGCATATGCCAAGCTTTCCATTTGAATCTGCGAGCCAGACTCTGTGGTGGCAATAAAACTTAACATTTAACATACAATATTTAACAAAGATAGCGTGCTAATTGTTTTGGCCCTGTAGCTAAGAGGGTTATATTTAACATTAGTAATACAAAAAGACATTCTGCATAACAAACCACAATTAACAGGCTGTGCAGTTGTCTCCTATAAAAACGCTAAAAAGCGCCTCATACTCTACGGTAGGGAATTCACTATGTTTGGTTGGTCAAGCCAGCAACGTAACGTTGCTATTGCGAGCTTTCTAAGCTGGACGCTCGACGCATTTGATTTTTTTATCCTCGTATTCTTACTTAGCGATATTGCAGCGGCTTTTCACGTCGGTATGGAACAGGTAACGCTAGCGATTTTATTGACGCTCGCAGTACGTCCTATTGGCGCCTTGCTGTTTGGGCGCGCGGCGGAGAAGTATGGCCGCCGGCCAATATTGATGGTGAATATCCTGTTTTTTTCAATCTTTGAGCTGCTTTCCGCCGCTGCTCCCTCTCTCACCACTTTCCTCGTACTCAGAGTGCTCTATGGCGTTGCGATGGGTGGTATCTGGGGGGTTGCATCATCTCTGGCTATGGAAACTATTCCAGACCGTTCACGCGGTCTAATGTCAGGCATATTTCAGGCCGGTTATCCGTTTGGCTATTTGCTGGCAGCGGTGGTATATGGCTCGTTGTTTGAGCTTGTCGGTTGGAGAGGCATGTTTGTCATTGGCGCGATACCGATAGTGTTATTACCGTTTATTTATTTCAAAGTCCCCGAGTCTCCCGTTTGGTTGGCAGCGCGTGAGCGCAAAGAAAGCACTGCGTTATTACCTGTTTTGAAGAGCCACTGGAAGCTTTGTATCTATCTTGTTTTGCTGATGGCGGCGTTCAATTTCTTCAGTCATGGCACGCAGGATATGTATCCTGCATTTTTGAAAATTCAGCATGGTTTCGATCCTAAAACCGTCAGTATCATTGCTATTAGCTACAATATTGCGTCAATTATCGGCGGTGTATTCTTTGGCGTTCTATCAGAAAAAATCGGGCGTAAAAAGGCCATTATTATTGCAGCAGCGCTGGCTTTACCTGTGATTCCTCTGTGGGCATTCTCCGGTGGTTCGCTCATGCTTGGTATTGGCGCTTTCCTAATGCAATTCATGGTTCAGGGGGCTTGGGGCGTTATCCCAACCTATCTGAATGAGCTGGTTCCCGCGAATACGCGTGCTGTATTACCTGGTTTCGTGTATCAGTTGGGGAATCTGATTGCTTCGGTAAACGCAACGCTTCAAGCCACCATTGCTGAAAGTCACGGTCAGAACTACGGCTTGGCGATGGCCATTATTGCCGGTAGCGTTGCGGTGGCCATTATTGTGCTTATTTCCTTTGGCCGAGATACACAAGGCGCATCGTTGGGAAGAAAAATTTCTTCAGAGGAAACCACAATAAAATGATGTTAAATCATATTATTGGGTGTGATTTGAGCCGTTTTTGTTTAATGGTTACGCAAAAAAATTATTGTCAGACAGCAAAGAACTGTGATAACTCTTTAAGCATTAGCTCAGAAGGCAACAGAAAAAACTATTTATGAAAACTCTCGTCCAAGTACTCAGCCTCGTCGTGATTAGTGTGGTGGTGATTATTATCCCACCGTGCGGGGCAGCACTTGGACGAAGAAAGGCTTAAAAATCAAGTCTGAATCAAACGAGAACCCCCGCACCGAAAGGTCCGGGGGTTTTTTTTCGCAATGAGAAAGTGGCGGGGAACAGAAAATGACTGACAGAATAAAATCCTGTTGTCCCAGTAAAAGGGCGGGGAATTAAACTATGAATGGCGCACAGTGGGTAGTACAAGCGTTGCGAGCACAGGGTGTTGATAAAGTTTTCGGCTATCCAGGTGGCGCAATCATGCCGGTATACGATGCATTGTATGACGGTGGTGTGGAACACCTACTGTGTCGGCACGAGCAAGGCGCTGTCATTGCAGCTATTGGCTATGCCCGTTCAACGGGAAAACCTGGCGTATGTATTGCGACTTCCGGCCCAGGCGCAACGAATTTGATCACTGGGCTGGCTGATGCCATGTTGGATTCAGTTCCCATCGTTGCGATCACTGGGCAGGTAGGTTCAGCTCTGATTGGCACCGATGCATTTCAAGAGATCGATGTTCTGGGATTGTCTCTGGCCTGTACCAAACACAGTTTTCTGGTGGAATCGCTGGAAGCGCTGCCAAGTATTATGGCTGAGGCCTTTGCAGTAGCAACCAGTGGCCGCCCTGGACCGGTGTTAATTGATATTCCAAAAGATATTCAGTTGGCTGAAGGTGAATTGGCTGCGCATCTGTCTGCGGTGTCAGAAGCGATGGCGCCTTGCCAAGAGGAATTACAACAGGCGCGTGAGCTGTTGGCTAAGGCGAGAAAGCCAATGCTGTACGTTGGAGGTGGTGTGGGGATGGCTCAGGCCGTTCCCGCTTTACGAGATTTTGTTAATGCAACCGGCGTTCCAGCAGTAGTGACGCTGAAAGGTTTAGGGGCTCCAGACGCTAACCATCCATGTTATTTAGGCATGTTAGGGATGCACGGCACGAAGGCGGCTAATCTTGCAGTACAGCAATGTGATTTACTGATTGCCGTTGGTGCACGTTTTGACGATCGCGTTACTGGGAAACTGAATGCGTTTGCTCCCCACGCTAAAGTGATTCATATGGATATCGACCCTGCCGAAATGAGTAAGCTACGTCAGGCTCACGTGGAATTGTGCGGTGATTTAAACCGAATGTTGCCAGCGCTGAGTCAGCCATTGAGTATCGGTGAATGGCAATATGACGTTATCAGCCTGAAAGCTGAGCATCCGTGGCGTTACGATCATCCGGGACAGGCAATTTATGCACCGTTGTTTTTGAAACAGTTATCTGACCGCAAGCCCGCTGAAGCGGTGGTGACAACCGACGTTGGTCAGCATCAAATGTGGACTGCGCAACATATGCAGTTTGCTCGCCCAGAAAATTTTATTACCTCAAGCGGCTTAGGCACGATGGGCTTTGGTATTCCTGCTGCGGTTGGCGCACAGATGGCTCGTCCTGATGATATGGTGATTTGTGTATCCGGCGACGGCTCATTCATGATGAATGTGCAGGAGCTGGGTACTATCAAACGTAAAAATCTGCCAGTGAAAATCATTTTGTTGGATAACCAACGTTTGGGCATGGTTCGCCAATGGCAGCAACTCTTTTTTGATGGTCGCTACAGCGAAACCAATCTGTCAGATAACCCCGATTTCATCATGTTGGCCAGCGCGTTTGGAATTTCTGGTCAGACTATCACCCGTAAAGAGCAAGTCGACGCGGCACTGGATACGCTGTTAAACAGCGAGGGACCTTACCTGCTCCATGTCTCCATCGACGAATTAGAGAATGTCTGGCCTTTAGTTCCGCCGGGCGCAGGCAATGAATCTATGATGGAGAAAATATCATGATGCAGTTAACATCTTCGCAACATCAATTGGCTATTCAGGCACGATTCCGCCCAGAAGTTTTAGAGCGTGTGCTGCGCGTTATTCGTCACCGTGGTTTTCAGGTTTGTGCTATGAATATGGCTCAGACGCTGGATTCAGACAGTGTGAGCATCGAACTGACGGTGTCGAGCCAACGGCCAATCAACCTGCTGTCATCGCAGCTGAATAAATTGATGGATGTTGCCAGCGTTGAGATCCAGCCTCAGACCGCACGTCAACAGGCTGTTTGTTAACCGATTACGTTTGTTACAAGATTAATAACATTAATTACGCGCATGAGACGCGACAAGGAAAAGAAGAATGACCACTAAGAAAGCTGATTATATTTGGTTCAATGGCGAGATGGTTCCATGGGCAGAAGCTAAAGTACACGTAATGTCTCATGCGCTGCATTATGGCACTTCCGTATTTGAAGGGGTGCGCTGCTACGATACCAACAATGGCCCTGCAGTTTTCCGTCACCGTGAGCATATGCAGCGCCTGCGCGACTCCGCCAAGATCTATCGCATGCCAGTTTCCTACAGCGTTGATGAACTGATGGAGGCCTGCCGTGAAACTCTGCGCAAAAATAACCTGACCAGTGCTTACATCCGTCCATTGGTATTTGTCGGCGATGTTGGCATGGGCGTTAACCCGCCTGAAGGTTACAAAACAGATGTCATCATTGCCGCATTCCCTTGGGGAGCATATCTGGGCGCAGACGCACTGGATCAGGGTATTGATGCTCAGGTTTCTTCTTGGAATCGTGCAGCACCAAACACCATTCCAACCGCGGCAAAAGCCGGTGGTAACTACCTTTCCTCTTTGCTGGTTGGTTCTGAGGCTCGACGTCATGGCTATCAGGAAGGTATCGCACTGGATGTGCATGGCTATGTATCAGAAGGCGCGGGCGAAAACCTGTTTATGGTGAAAGATGGCATTATTTTCACCCCGCCGTTCACCTCTGCGGCGCTGCCGGGGATCACGCGTGATGCCATTATCAAACTGGCAAAAAATGCTGGTTTTGAAATTCGTGAGCAGGTTATGTCGCGTGAATCACTGTATCTGGCAGACGAAGTCTTTATGTCAGGCACCGCGGCAGAAATTACCCCAGTACGCAGCGTAGACGGTATTCAGGTGGGTATTGGTCGCTGCGGTCCTGTGACGAAACAGATTCAGGAAGCTTTCTTTGGTCTGTTTACTGGCAAGACCGAAGATCAGTGGGGCTGGTTGGATTTAGTTAACGCTAAGTAATTGAAGTGACAGACAGGTTATTCATCAAAATATAACCCCGAAATACATCGGGTTGCAGGCAACCAATGCACGTGCAGCGTGAAGTATGAAAGGGATAAGACGGGCGGTTCGTTCCCGCCCGCATAAATAGATAAAAGCCTGAGCACAGGCTTACGCTGGAGTGAATTAAGCATGCCAAAGTATCGTTCTGCAACAACCACACATGGCCGTAATATGGCGGGCGCTCGTGCATTATGGCGAGCAACAGGAATGACCGACGCAGATTTTGGTAAGCCGATTATTGCTGTGGTTAACTCATTTACCCAGTTCGTGCCTGGTCATGTCCATCTGCGCGATCTGGGTAAACTGGTTGCAGAGCAGATCGAGGCCTCAGGTGGCGTAGCCAAAGAGTTTAATACGATTGCGGTTGATGACGGTATCGCTATGGGGCATGGCGGTATGCTGTATTCCCTCCCTTCCCGCGAGTTGATTGCCGACTCCGTGGAATACATGGTTAACGCACATTGTGCTGATGCCATGGTATGTATTTCCAACTGCGACAAAATCACCCCAGGGATGTTGATGGCGTCACTGCGCTTGAACATTCCAGTGATCTTTGTGTCGGGCGGGCCGATGGAAGCGGGTAAAACCAAGCTATCCGATCAAATCATCAAGCTGGATCTGGTTGATGCGATGATTCAGGGCGCCAATCCAAACGTATCGGATGCGGATAGTGAACAAATTGAGCGCTCAGCGTGCCCTACCTGCGGCTCATGTTCCGGTATGTTCACCGCTAACTCCATGAACTGTTTAACTGAAGCGCTGGGTTTATCTCAACCAGGAAATGGTTCATTGCTGGCCACCCACGTTGACCGCAAAGATCTGTTCCTGAATGCGGGCAAACGCATTGTCGAACTGACTAAACGCTATTACGAGCAGGACGATGAACGCGTGTTGCCACGCAATATCGCTAACAAAGCGGCGTTTGAAAACGCGATGACGTTGGATATCGCCATGGGCGGCTCAACTAATACCGTTCTGCATCTGTTGGCTTCGGCACAGGAAGGCGAAGTTGATTTCACCATGACGGACATCGATCGTCTGTCACGTAAGGTTCCTCATCTGTGTAAAGTCGCGCCAAGCACCCAGAAATACCATATGGAAGACGTACATCGCGCAGGCGGCGTGATGGGGATCTTGGGTGAACTGGATCGTGCTGGGCTGCTAAATCGCGAAGTGAATAACGTTCTGGGCATGACCTTATCTGAAACGTTAGCGGCCTACGACGTGATGGTCACAGAAGATGAAAGTGTCAAAAAGATGTATACCGCTGGCCCAGCGGGTATCCGTACAACAAAAGCATTCTCGCAAGAGTGCCGCTGGGATTCCCTGGATACTGACCGCCAAGAAGGCTGTATCCGAACCCGCGAGTTTGCCTATAGCCAAGACGGTGGTTTGGCCGTGCTGTATGGCAATATCGCTGAAGATGGCTGTATTGTGAAAACCGCCGGTGTGGAAAAAGAGAGCCTGATTTTCCGTGGCCCAGCGAAAGTGTATGAAAGCCAAGATGCGGCAGTAGACGCTATTCTGGGGGGGAAAGTTGTCGCGGGTGACGTTGTTGTTATCCGGTACGAGGGGCCAAAAGGCGGCCCTGGCATGCAAGAAATGCTGTATCCGACGACCTATCTGAAATCGATGGGGTTAGGTAAAAGCTGTGCGTTGATCACCGATGGTCGCTTCTCTGGTGGTACATCTGGTCTGTCAATTGGGCATGTTTCTCCTGAAGCGGCGAGCGGCGGCATCATTGCCCTAGTACAAGACGGCGACATGATTGATATCAATATTCCACAGCGTGGCATCAAGTTAGACATTTCGGAAAGTGAACTGGCCAATCGCCGGGAAGAAGAGCTGGCGAGAGGTGATGCGGCATGGACACCTAAAGCGCGTGAGCGTCAGGTATCCTTTGCTTTGCGTGCTTATGCCATGCTGGCAACTAGCGCAGACCGCGGTGCGGTACGCGATAAATCGAAGCTGGGAGGTTAACCATGACTTCCTCTGCTAAGGCGCAAAAAGAAGTGCTTCCAGAGCAGCCCTGTGGAGCTGAATATCTGCGTGCGGTGTTACGAGCTCCAGTGTATGAGGTTGCTCAGGTAACCCCGCTGCAGACCATGACTAAGCTATCCGAACGAATTGGCAATACGGTTTTAGTCAAACGCGAAGATCGTCAGCCAGTGCACAGCTTTAAATTGCGTGGGGCCTACGCGATGATCGCCGGTCTTAACGAAGAGCAAAAATCTCACGGTGTGGTAACGGCCTCCGCAGGCAACCATGCTCAGGGAGTCGCGCTTTCCGCCTCACGTTTAGGCATTAAATCCACCATTGTGATGCCGGTATCTACCGCTGATATTAAAGTAGATGCGGTGCGTGGCTTTGGCGGTGAAGCCGTGCTGTACGGTGCAAATTTTGATGAAGCCAAAGCCTACGCGATTGAATTAGCCAAGAGCAAAAATCTGACGTTTGTTCCTCCTTTCGATCACCCGGCGGTTATCGCGGGCCAAGGCACTTTGGCTATGGAGTTGTTACAACAGGATGCTCATCTGGATCGCGTGTTTGTTCCCGTTGGTGGCGGTGGCTTAGCCGCTGGTGTCGCGGTGTTGATCAAACAGCTGATGCCGCAGATTAAGGTGATCGGCGTTGAAGCCGAGGACTCGGCCTGTTTACGCGCGGCGTTGGATGCGGGGCATCCGGTAGATTTAGCCCGTGTTGGCTTATTTGCTGAAGGTGTGGCGGTGAAACGCATCGGTGATGAAACCTTCCGCCTTTGCCGCGAATACCTAGACGATGTGATCACCGTCGATAGCGATGCGATCTGTGCGGCAGTGAAAGATCTGTTCGAAGATGTGCGAGCTGTGGCGGAACCTTCTGGTGCATTGGCGCTAGCGGGTTTGAAGAAATACGTTCAGCAGCATCAGATACAGGGAGAGCGATTGGCGCATGTACTTTCGGGAG
This sequence comes from Hafnia paralvei, assembly GCF_020150375.1. Classification (NCBI taxonomy): domain Bacteria; kingdom Pseudomonadati; phylum Pseudomonadota; class Gammaproteobacteria; order Enterobacterales; family Hafniaceae; genus Hafnia; species Hafnia paralvei. Next base: position 147,979 of record NZ_CP083737.1, read on the forward strand.
CCAACCTTAATTTCCATGGCTTGCGCTATGTTTCTGAGCGCTGTGAGCTTGGCGAACAACGCGAAGCGCTATTAGCTGTGACTATTCCAGAGCAGCAGGGCAGCTTCCTCAAATTTTGCCAATTGTTAGGTGGCCGTTCGGTCACTGAGTTTAACTATCGCTATGCCGATGCTGATAGTGCCTGCATTTTCGTTGGTGTACGTCTAACGCGCGGAGTGGCGGAGCGACAAGAGATTTTAGCACTGTTGCAGAATGGCGGTTATCAGGTAGTCGATCTTTCTGACGATGAAATGGCGAAGCTGCATGTGCGTTATATGGTCGGGGGACGTCCATCTAAACCACTACAGGAGCGACTTTACAGCTTTGAGTTCCCTGAGTCGCCAGGTGCGTTGCTGAAGTTTTTAAGTACGCTGGGCACCCATTGGAATATATCGTTATTCCATTATCGCAGTCATGGCACCGATTTTGGCCGCGTTCTAGCTGCGTTTGAACGTGCAGATAGCGATCCAAACTTTGAATCGCGGCTGCATGAACTTGGCTATGAGTGTCATGATGAAACGGATAATCCGGCTTTCCGTTTCTTCTTGAAGGGCTGATTTGAAGAGGGTGCTGGTGGCTATAACAGCTGCCAGAATGCATGAATCAACGGCTCTTCCAACCGTTTTTTCTGCACACAAACGCCCAATTCGAAAGGAGCAACCATCGAGACATGCTCAAGTTCGGTGATACGAGCACGAATTGACTCAGGGCTGTTATTCAGCACCACATCGGGTAACAGGGCGATGCCGCAGCCGAGCGCGACCATCGACACAATCGCTTCATGGCCGGAAACCGTGGCGTAGATTTGCGGGTTACTGATTTTTTGCCGACGGAACCACAGATCGATTCGCTGACGCGAAGGCCCATGCTGCGGCAGGATAAAGGGAATCTGTGACCAGTCAGGCTGCTCTGCAAGCGCTAAAGAGCGAATGTGGCACGGTAGCGCAGGGGCAATCAGACGCAGCGGGATCTCACCAATCTTGGTGAATTCAATGCTGGTGGGCAGTGTTTCTGGGCGACCAGCGATGCCGAGGTCGGCTTCGTCCGACTGAATCTTGCTGACGGCATCGGCGGCGTCACCGGTGGTGAGCTTGATCTCGACCAACGGATGCAGAGCACGAAAGCGATCAAGCACTGACGGCAGGTGGCTATAGGCCGCAGTCACCGAGCAGAACAGACGTAGTTCTCCAGTGAGTGCTGGCCCAGTCTGTCCGAGTGCATTGCGCAACTGTTGGTATTGCAGCAGCGTTTGTTGAGCAAAGATTTTGAACTGTTCACCGGCGCTGGTTAGCCGAACATCTCGGTTATCACGCAAGAACAGCGGCTGGCCGAGTTCTTCTTCGAGCCGTTGGATCTGTCGTGAGAGCGTTGATGGGCTAACGTGCACGGCATGCGCGGTGCGGCCAAAGTGGCGCGATTCGGCTAGGTGGATAAATAATTTTAAATCTCGAAGATCCATGGGTGATTTCCGCTCATTACATTGCAAAAACTGCAATGACATCTTCGTAATATATCAATTTAAGCAATACAAATCCTGTCATATGATGGGTTCATTCTCCTTGACGAGAACCTCCCCGACAGACAGGCGGGGAAGTGAAAAATAATTAACTTGCAGACGTCGCCTTTAGAGCGAAAACACAACGTCCAACAACAAAACAATGGAGCACACGATGGCTAACTATTTCAACACATTGAACCTGCGTCAGCAGTTGGCGCAACTGGGTAAGTGTCGCTTTATGGGGCGCGAAGAATTTGCAGATGAAGCGGGTTACCTGAAAGGTAAAAAAGTGGTGATTGTTGGCTGTGGTGCGCAAGGGCTGAACCAAGGCCTGAATATGCGCGACTCCGGTTTGGATGTGTCCTACGCGTTGCGTGCAGAGGCGATTGCTGAGAAGCGCGCCTCATGGCGTAAAGCGACCGAAAACGGTTTTAAAGTCGGTACCTACGAAGATCTGATCCCACAGGCAGATCTGGTGGTTAACTTGACTCCAGACAAACAGCATTCGGCGGTGGTAAAAGCCGTACAGCCGCTGATGAAAGATGGCGCAGCGCTGGGTTACTCGCACGGTTTCAACATTGTTGAAGTGGGTGAGCAAATTCGTAAGGACATTACCGTAGTAATGGTTGCGCCGAAGTGTCCGGGTACTGAAGTACGTGAAGAGTATAAGCGTGGCTTTGGTGTACCGACGCTGATTGCGGTTCATCCTGAAAACGATCCTAAGGGTGAAGGTATGGCGATTGCTAAAGCCTGGGCCGCAGCCACTGGAGGCCATCGTGCGGGGGTTCTGGAGTCTTCTTTCGTTGCAGAAGTTAAATCTGACCTGATGGGTGAACAAACTATTCTGTGTGGCATGCTGCAAGCAGGTTCTTTGCTGTGCTTTGACAAGCTGGTGGCGGACGGTACCGACCCTGCTTATGCAGAAAAATTGGTGCAGTTTGGTTGGGAAACCATTACTGAAGCGTTGAAGCAGGGGGGAATTACCCTGATGATGGATCGTTTGTCGAATCCGGCCAAACTGCGTGCTTATGCATTATCTGAACAGTTGAAAGGCATTATGGCTCCGCTGTTCCAAAAGCATATGGATGACATCATTTCTGGCGCATTCTCAAGCGGAATGATGGCTGACTGGGCTGAAGATGACATCAAATTGCTGACTTGGCGCGAAGAGACCGGCAAAACAGCATTTGAAACTGCGCCACAGTTCGAAGGCAAAATTGCGGAGCAGGATTACTTCGACCAAGGCGTTCTGATGATTGCTATGGTTAAAGCAGGCGTCGAACTGGCATTCGAAACGATGGTAGCCTCTGGCATCATTGAAGAGTCAGCATATTACGAATCTCTGCATGAGCTGCCGCTGATTGCAAACACCATTGCCCGTAAACGTCTGTATGAAATGAACGTGGTTATCTCTGATACCGCAGAATACGGTAACTATCTGTTTGCGAATGCGGCAGTGCCATTGCTGAAAGAGAAGTTTATGTCTTCACTGCAAACTGGCGATTTAGGCAAAGCCGCTAGCACAGCGACTGCGGTTGATAACGCTCAGTTGCGCGACGTGAACGAAGCGATTCGCAATCATCCAATTGAAGCCGTTGGTCATAAGCTGCGTGGCTATATGAAAGATATGAAGCGGATCGCCGTGGCGGGTTAATTCGCGAAAACATGAAAAAGGCGCCGAGGCGCCTTTTTTATTGCTTCAATTTTTACTAGTTGCGATAAAGCACTTTGATAATGTGATAACCGAACTGTGTATGCAGCGGACCATAAGGTTCCAGCAGTGGGCAAGAGAACACGACTTTATCGAAAGCAGGTACCATTGTGCCTTGCTTGAATTCACCTAAGTGACCACCTTTACGGCCAGATGGGCAGATAGAGTGTTTCTTGGCCAGCTTCTCAAAATCACCGCCATTTTTTAGCTGTTCGAGAAGATCCAGCGCCTGTTTTTCTTCCTTTACAAGGATATGCAATGCTGCCGCGTTTTTTGCCATCGAGGATACTCCAGATGAAGGCATTAGAGAGATTTTCTCTAGTGTACTCAGCTAAGGGTTATTTCTGCAATGGCACTGACTTCGAGCAGTGCTCCATAATGTAGGGCTGAGCAAGGTACCACGGTACGGGCAGGTCGATGATCTCCCATCCACTCGGCATACAGCCGATTGAGTTCTGGCCACAGGGCGACATCACAAAGATAGATCTGCACATTGATCAAATGGCACTTATCAATATTTTCAGTAGCTAGCAAGGCGTCAATATTGCTAAAAACGACATGCGCCTGCTCGGCTAAATCGCCTCGCGGTTGCGGGTTGTCGAGCGAAATTGGTAACTGACCAGAAATATAGAGATGGTTACCCGAAAGCACCGCGGGGGAATAGTGCCCTCCGGGGGCTGGTAACTTATCTGAATGGATTATTTTCATGATAGACTCTGGCCGCGTTTAATAAAGTCACCATAGGACTCTGCGTCTACGTTGCCGCCGCTAACGATGATTCCCACACGTGCTCCGCGGATATCAATGTTTCCACTCATCGCTGCTGCAGCGGCTAAGCACCCAGTGGGTTCAACCACCATTTTCATTCGTTCCATGAAGAAACGCATCTGATTGCAGAGTTGCTGATCGCTGACGGTAAGAATATCTTCGACAAAGTTCCGAATAATTGGGAAGGTTAGTTCACCAACGCATTGGGTTTGTGCGCCATCGGCGATAGTATCGGGAACAGGGATGCTAACGCGCTCTCCGCTGCGCAAAGATTGCTGAACGTCGTTACCGGCTTCTGGCTCAACGCCAAATACACGACAGTCTGGAGCTAAATGGTTAGCCGCGATGGCGCAACCAGAAAGTAATCCACCGCCGCCAGTACAGACAAATAAGAAATCAAGCTCACCAACCTCTTCGAATAACTCCAGAGCTGAGGTGCCTTGGCCTGCAATCACGTGCGGATGGTTGTACGGAGGTATGATGCTTAAGCCGCGTTTAGCCGCCAGATCGGCAGCGATCGCTTCTCGATCTTCTTTTTGGCGATTGTAAATAATGACTTCGGCCCCATAACCGCGTGTTGCTGCTAGTTTGGCCGCAGGAGCATCGTGTGGCATCACTATAGTCACCGGCACTTCTAATTCTCGTGCCGCTAGCGCCATCGCCTGCGCATGATTGCCGGAAGAGAAAGCGACGACCCCACGCTTCTTTTGTTCCTGTGTTAAATGGCTTATTGCGTTATAAGCCCCGCGAAACTTAAATGCTCCAACTCGCTGGTAGTTTTCACATTTGAAAAACAGATTTGCGCCAGTGATAGCGTTCGCTTGGGTGGAGGTGAGAACTGGGGTGCGGTGTGCCGCACCTTGAAGGTTTTTTGCCGCTTCTCTTACATCATCTGCACTAACTGCCATCGTTAACAGGGGCATGATTTTCTCCTCGGGGTGCAATTTTCTTTGTCATTTTGTATAATTTTATACGATCAGTAAAACAAAAAGGAAAGCGCTATATGAAAAATAATGAAAGCTCCACTGCAGAAGTGTTGAGCGAAAACCAGCTATTGCTGCGTGAAGGCGCTAAAATTGCTAAAGCGTTGGGAGAAATGTTTGCGCCTACCTGTGAAGTGGTACTGCACGATCTGACTAACCCGATGCATTCTATCGTGGCGATAGAGCAGCCATTGTCTGGCCGAAAGATTGGCGACCCCTCAACCGAGATGGGATTGGCTCGCATTCGAGATCCGCACTATCCTGATGTGGTGCAAAATTACGCCAATCGATTTCCTGATGGGCGCCCAGCAAAAAGCACTTCCATCGGCTTACGCAACAGTCAGGGCGAGTTTGTTGCCGCGTTATGCCTGAATATGGATGTTTCTTTGCTGGATTCCGTTCAGCGTGTGCTTTCTCAGCTTACCTCTGTGGATAGCGAGCATGCTCCTACTCAGGAAAGTTTACGCAGTAGTTTCGGGTCTAAGGATGTGAAACGCGCGATTGAAGATTATGCTGCGGCAATGTCGAGTCAGCCGCGTGCGCTATCGGCTCCACAACGAAAAGTATTGATCCGTCATCTGGCAACCTCCGGTTTGTTGCAACTGCGTGGGGCGGCAAAAATTGTCGCGGATGAACTGGGGATTTCACGTGCTTCGGTATATAACGCATTGAAGGTAGAACCCACGCGCTGAGTTTATTTTCGCTGCTTGGTTTCTGCTACAATTCGCCTCCGTCTTGTTCTTTTGTCGCAATCATATTCAGGTTAAGTCATTCATGCGTTTAAATCCCGGTCAGCAGCAGGCTGTTGAATTTGTTACTGGTCCTTGTTTAGTTCTGGCTGGGGCCGGCTCAGGCAAAACCCGTGTTATTACAAACAAAATTGCGCATCTGATCCGTGAATGTGGCTATCAGGCTCGCCATATTGCCGCGGTGACTTTTACTAATAAAGCTGCCCGTGAAATGAAAGAGCGCGTAGCGCAGACTCTGGGCCGAAAAGAAGCGCGTGGCCTGATGATTTCCACCTTCCATACCTTGGGATTAGAGATCATCAAACGAGAATATAAAGCGTTGGGAATGAAGGCGAATTTCTCATTGTTTGACGATCAGGATCAGCTGGCATTGCTAACGGATCTGACCGAACAATGGCTAGAGAAAGATAAGGATCTGCTCAAGCAACTGATTTCGACGATCTCAAACTGGAAGAACGATCTTATCGATCCCCAGCAGGCGGCGACGCATGCATTTTCTGAGCGCGACAAGATATTTGTGCATTGCTATCAGCTGTATGACGCTCAGCTAAAAGCCTGCAACGTGCTTGATTTCGATGACCTAATCCTGTTGCCAACGCTGTTGCTGCGTAGCAATGAAGAGGTGCGTGAACGTTGGCAGCAGCGCATTCGCTATTTGCTGGTGGATGAATATCAAGATACCAACACGAGTCAGTATGAATTGGTAAAACTGTTGGTAGGCAATCGAGCACGATTTACCGTCGTGGGCGATGACGATCAGTCGATTTATTCGTGGCGTGGTGCGCGTCCGCAGAATCTGGTATTGCTGAAAGAGGACTTCCCTGCTTTGCAGGTGATTAAACTGGAGCAGAATTATCGCTCTTCGCAGCGCATTCTGAAGTCAGCTAACATTCTCATTGCCAACAATCCGCACGTATTTGAAAAACGACTGTTCTCTGAATTAGGGTATGGTGAAGAGCTAAAAATCATTACGGCAAATAATGAAGATCACGAAGCGGAACGCGTCGTGGGGGAGCTCATCGCTCATCACTTTATCAATAAAACCTCCTATAGTGACTATGCGATTTTGTATCGCGGGAACCATCAGTCTCGCGTATTTGAAAAAATGCTAATGCAAAACCGCATTCCGTATCGTATATCCGGGGGGACTTCATTCTTCTCGCGCCCAGAAATTAAAGATTTATTGGCCTATCTGCGTGTTCTGACCAACCCAGACGACGACAGCGCTTTTCTGCGCATTGTTAATACGCCGCGGCGTGAGATCGGCCCTGCGACGCTGCAAAAATTGGGTGAATGGGCCAATCATCGAGGCATTAGCTTGTTCCGTGCCAGCTTTGATTTTGGTCTTAGCCAAACGCTGACCGGACGGGGGTTAGAATCTCTGCAGCGTTTTACGCACTGGATGCAGGAAGTTTCTGCGCTGTCAGAGCGTGAGCCAATAGCGGCGGTGCGAGATCTTATTCATGGCGTTGACTACGAGAGCTGGCTGTTTGAAACCTCGCCTAGCCCAAAAGCAGCCGAAATGCGCATGAAAAACGTCAATCAGCTGTTTAGCTGGATGACAGAAATGCTAGAAGGCAGTGATATTGATGAGCCAATGACGCTGACTCAGGTCGTCACACGTTTTACTCTGCGCGATATGATGGAGCGAGGCGAAAGTGAAGATGAGGCCGATCAGGTACAGTTAATGACGCTACATGCTTCTAAAGGGCTAGAGTTTCCGTATGTTTATCTTGTCGGCATGGAAGAAGGTTTACTGCCACATCAGAGCAGTATTGACGAAGATAACGTCGACGAAGAGCGGCGATTGGCCTATGTGGGAATAACCCGAGCACAAAAAGAGCTCGTGTTTACCCTATGCCGCGAGCGCCGCCAATACGGAGAATTAGTGCGTCCTGAGCCAAGTCGATTTCTATTAGAGCTACCCCAAGACGATCTGAATTGGGAGACGGAGCGTAAAGTGGTCAGCCCACAAGAGAGAATGCAAAAGGGTCAAGCAAACGTCGCGAATATTCGTGCGATGTTGGCGAAGGCAAAGGGCGGAAGCTAATTGTTATTGCGCGTATTTCATCGTTCATAATGAGAAAAGGCATCTGTTAGGATGCCTTTTTCATATCATTAAATCGGGCTTATTCGATTTCTTCTACCAACAGGGTCCAGTGTACATAGCTTTCCCACAGGCTTTCCTGATGTAGGTTTTCCGCGCGTAGCGGGTGTGCCTGTAGCCAACCCGCGGGTAGGACAACATGTAATTTGTCGCCTTCAGCTTTTAGATTCAGGAGTGGCATGGTGTCATCACGGCGGCGGCTAGCAAAGATAATCGCCAACCGTAGAATGCGGCACAAGCGATGTGCTATTTCTTGTGGAACCGCATTTTGTTGACTTAAAGCAGTCATATCTAGCATGCCGTTTTGATTTTGCAGCAAAGCAGCCAGTAGCTTCTTTTGTGCTGGGGTAAACCCAGGCAGATCTATGTTTCTAATCAGATAGGCGGCATGCTGCGTTGACTGTTTGAAGTCTACGCTTAGGCCAACTTCATGCAGCAAGCAGGCCCAGTGCAGTAGCTCAGCACTGCGGCTATCGATTTGCCAACTTTTGGATAATTGCAGAACAAAACTTTCGGCCAGCAGGCTGACACGCTCAGCTTGCTCGATATCGAGCTGATAGCGGCGCTGAATATTACGAATTGTCCGCGAGCGAATATCCTGCTCCACGGGAAGATCTAGCATGCCATACACCAGACCTTCGCGCAGAGCGCCGCCGGATAATGTCATGCTTTCGATCTCTAAGGTTTCGAAAATCGCAATCAGGATCGATAAGCCGCTCGGAAACACCAGCGCTCGCTCAAGAGTGAGCCCTGCAATTTCCAGCTCTTCGAGTTTGCCACACTGAATCGCGCGTTGGCGCATTTGCAGTAGTTTGTTCAGCGTGATGCGTTCATCCATCCCCTGAGCAACCATTATTTCCTGCAACGCTTGAACCGTGCCTGACGCCCCGACGCAGATCTGCCAGCCATGCTGTTTTAAGCTGTCGACCACGGGCAACAGCATCTCGCGCGCAGCCAGACCTGCACGATCGAAGTTTTCTTGGGTGAGATTACGATCGTTAAAATAGCGTTCAAGCCATGTCACACACCCCATTTGAAGGCTGTGTAGGACATCTGCCGTCGCGCCTGTCCCAGCCGCTAATTCGGTGCTACCGCCACCGATATCCACCACTAAACGTTGCGCCGAGCCACCTGTGGTATGTGCTACGCCTTGATAAATCAGGCGAGCTTCCTCTTCACCACTGATAACTTGGACTGGGCGGCCGAGAATTTCTTCAGCTTGAGTAATAAACTGCTGCGCATTTTTAGCAATGCGCAACGTCGCGGTTGCCACCACGCGGATTTGTTCGCGCGGAATATCCTGTAAGCGCTCAGAGAATAAGCGCAGGCATTGCCAACCGCGTTGCATGGCTTCGTCAGATAGTTGATTCTCGCTATCTAAACCCGCAGCTAAACGTACTTTGCGCTTAATACGGGCCAGTACCTGAATACTCCCCGCCACCTCACGCACAACCAGCATATGAAAGCTGTTAGAACCAAGATCAATAGCGGCATACAATGAGGCGGAGCTGCGCATAAATAATTAACTCGTACGTTTACGGCTTTGACGCATCGAACCGTTATTACGGCGCGGACCTGAACTACGGCGTTGGCCGTTGTTACTCCGAGGGCGAGTTAATCGCTTCGGTGCAGGTAAATCAGTGAGCAGCGCTTCGCTGTTGTACTTACTTACGGGGATTGAGTGCTCGATATAGGCCTCAATTGCCGGCAGATTGAGTACATATTCTTCACAAGCTAGTGTGATGGAATAGCCACTTTCACCTGCACGCCCAGTTCGGCCGATACGGTGAACGTAGTCTTCACAATCGTCAGGTAAGTCGTAGTTGAATACGTGAGTCACCAGTGGGATATGTAATCCACGGGCAGCGACGTCGGTTGCCACTAAGATATCCAGATTGCCTTTGGTGAAGTCATCCAGAATACGCAGACGTTTTTTCTGAGCCACATCGCCGGTCAGCAGGCCTACACGATGTCCGTCTGCGGCTAAATGGCCCCAGATATCTTCGCAGCGGTGCTTGGTATTGGCAAAAATAATGCAGCGATCTGGCCACTCTTCTTCGATCAGCGTCTGTAATAAACGCATTTTTTCTTCGTTAGAAGGGTAGAACAGCTCTTCTTTAATGCGATGACCCGTTTTTTGTTCTGGTTCCACTTCAATATATTCAGCGTTGTTCATATGTTCGAAGGCCAGTTCGCGTACACGATAAGATAATGTAGCGGAGAACATCATATTTAGGCGCTGATTGGTCGCAGGCATCCGACGGAATAGCCAGCGGATATCTTTAATAAAGCCTAAGTCGAACATGCGGTCGGCTTCATCAAGAACCACAACCTGAATACAGCCGAGGTCAATATGGCCTTGTTTAGCATAGTCGATCAAGCGACCCGTAGTGCCAATCAGAATATCAACACCACTTTCGAGCACTTTCAGCTGTTTATCGTAGCCATCGCCACCGTATGCCAAACCAAGTTTCAGACCTGTTTCGTGCGCAAGTGCCTCGGCATCAGAGTGAATTTGAACGGCTAATTCACGTGTCGGAGCCATAATCAGCGCTCTTGGCTGATTGGTTTTACGGTTCTCTGCGACAGGATGAGTGAGTAAATAATGGAAAGTTGACGCTAAAAAAGCCAGCGTCTTGCCGGTGCCTGTTTGTGCCTGACCTGCTACATCACGCCCATTCACTGTCAGGGGTAATGCGAGTGCCTGAATAGGCGTGCAGTTATGAAAGCCTTTAGATTCAAGGGCTTTGACCACCGTTGGGTGCAGGGCGAAGTCGGCGAACTTCTGTTCAGTTAAGTGTGTTTTGCTCATAGTGTCGTAGAATAACAGTTAACGCTATGTTCACGAAAGACGTTCACGAAAGTATTGCTTTACGAACGCGTATCCGTTGAAATAAAGTCAACCCTTTATTGGAAGATGATCGGTCTAGTAGGTTAAGATTATACCAATAAAGGCAGACTTAATCCTGTGGAGTAGAACATGAGCGATAAAATTGTTCACCTGAGTGACAACAGCTTCGATACCGATGTATTAAAAGCTGAAGGCCCGATTCTGGTTGATTTCTGGGCAGAATGGTGTGGTCCATGCAAGATGATTGCTCCGATTTTGGATGAAATCGCGACTGAATACGAAGGCAAGTTGACCATTGCTAAACTGAATATCGATGAAAACCCGGCGACTGCGCCGAAGTTTGGCATTCGCGGTATTCCAACCCTGCTGCTGTTTAAAAACGGCGCAGTGGCTGCGACTAAGGTCGGTGCTTTGTCCAAAACTCAATTGAAAGAGTTCTTGGACGCGAATCTGTAACCATCATATTTATGATGTTGTCTGGTGGTTAGTCGTTTTCTTGCGACTGACCGCTAGACGTCCGCGAATAAGCGTGTTAAGTTTAACCTCACTGCAATACAGTACTTACCTGTAGTTTGAATCATAAAGTTAGAATCTAAGTTTTATTCTGTTTTGAGACCTCTGTGTTTTAAACCCTAGTGTGACCTTCGAGAACTACTGCGGTCATCACAGTTGGGGCCAGCAAGCTAAAACATAGGTTTTAAACCGTAAGGCACCTTCATATCATCAATGAGTACACGCGAATTGGATCTGCAATCTTTTGGCATGGGTGCGATTTATCCGCGCTGTAATCCATACTGGGTGCTATGAAAGTCCACAAACAGGCATGGATGACCCCTGTCATACCATTCACAATACGTTCGAGATATACCCCGAGTTTAAAGAACCCACCATTATGAATCTTACCGAATTAAAGAATACGCCGGTCTCTGAGCTAATTACTCTCGGCGAAAACATGGGCCTAGAGAATCTGGCTCGTATGCGCAAACAGGACATTATTTTTGCAATCCTGAAACAACATGCAAAAAGCGGCGAAGATATCTTCGGTGATGGGGTGCTAGAAATATTGCAGGACGGATTTGGTTTCCTCCGTTCAGGCGATAGTTCCTACCTAGCAGGCCCTGATGATATCTATGTTTCTCCAAGCCAAATCCGCCGTTTCAACCTTCGCACTGGCGATACTATTTCCGGTAAAATCCGTCCTCCTAAAGAAGGTGAACGTTATTTTGCCCTGTTAAAAGTTAACGAAGTTAACTACGACAAACCAGAAAACGCCCGCAGTAAAATTCTGTTCGAAAACCTTACTCCTTTACATGCAAACTCTCGTCTTCGTATGGAACGCGGCAATGGTTCCACTGAAGATTTGACGGCTCGTGTCTTGGATTTGGCATCTCCGATCGGTCGTGGTCAACGTGGTCTGATCGTGGCGCCACCGAAAGCGGGTAAAACGATGCTGCTGCAAAACATTGCACAGAGCATCGCTTATAACCATCCTGACTGTACTTTGATGGTTCTTCTTATCGACGAACGTCCAGAAGAAGTTACCGAGATGCAGCGATTGGTGAAAGGTGAAGTTATTGCTTCTACCTTTGACGAACCAGCATCTCGCCACGTTCAGGTTGCTGAAATGGTTATCGAAAAAGCCAAACGTCTGGTTGAACATAAGAAAGACGTTATTATTCTTCTGGACTCTATCACCCGTTTGGCTCGTGCCTATAACACCGTTGTTCCAGCGTCAGGTAAAGTGTTGACCGGTGGTGTAGATGCTAACGCCCTGCATCGTCCAAAGCGCTTCTTCGGTGCTGCACGTAACGTGGAAGAGGGCGGTAGCCTGACAATCATTGCCACCGCATTAGTTGATACCGGTTCTAAAATGGATGAAGTCATCTATGAAGAATTTAAAGGTACCGGCAACATGGAACTGCATCTTTCCCGTAAAATTGCGGAAAAACGCGTGTTCCCTGCGATTGATTACAACCGTTCTGGTACTCGTAAAGAAGAGCTTTTGACCACGTCTGAAGAGCTGCAGAAAATGTGGATTCTGCGTAAGATTATTCATCCTATGGGTGAGATTGATGCCATGGAGTTCCTCATCAATAAGCTTGCGATGACAAAAACGAACGATGATTTCTTCGATATGATGAAACGTTCGTAATAGCCAGAAAACTCGGGGAAACGCCATGTTAGAGATAACATGGCGTTTTTCTCATTTAACGGATACGATTGTTGATTAAAATATAGGAGCGCGCATCGCATACTTTTCTAAATGAGGACTATTGTTTTAGCACAGACATTTTAAGTGCGAGGTTAACAATTGAGTCTATTTGGGATGTATTTAGCTTTTAGTGCGGTGTACTATCCATGGGATATAGGTTGTTATAGCGTTGTTTAGCAAACTAATTCTTTTGTTGGCAATAAGAACAGAGAGCAGTTAACCGTGAATTTACTCGATATGAGTATGAGTCTTCTCCTTATCTTCCTATTCTCATTTGCGTTCTTGTTTTTTGCTCGGAAAGTTGCAAAAAAAATAGGGCTAGTAGATAAGCCGAACTATCGTAAACGCCATCAAGGGTTGATACCTTTGGTCGGCGGTATTTCTGTTTACGCGGGTATTTGTTTTACTTTCCTCTTCTTCCAGCCGTATATACCCCATGCGAAGCTTTACCTGATTTGTGCAGGCATCTTAGTGCTGGTCGGTGCATTGGATGACCGATTTGATATCAGTGTGAAATTCCGAGCAACGGTACAGGCATTGATCGCCATTGCCATGATGGTTTACGGCGGCTTATATCTCATGACCTTGGGGCATGTGTTAGGCCCGTGGGAGCTAAATCTTGGGCCATTTGGCTATGTCGTCACTCTGTTTGCCGTTTGGGCCGCCATCAATGCGTTCAATATGGTGGATGGGATCGATGGCCTGCTGGGCGGGTTATCTTGTGTGACCTTTGCCGCCATGGGGATTTTGCTTTTTCAGGATCACCAAGGAGATTTAGCGCTGTGGTGTTTCGCCATTATTGCGGCAATCTTACCTTACATCGTGCTAAACCTTGGGATTTTGGGGCGCCGTTATAAAGTCTTTATGGGCGATGCGGGTAGTACCCTGATCGGTTTCACGGTGATTTGGATCCTGTTGCAGAGCACTCAGGGAAAATCACATCCGATGAATCCGGTGACGGCGCTTTGGATGATAGCGATCCCACTGATGGATATGATTGCCATCATGTATCGCAGATTGCGCAAAGGAATGAGCCCTTTCTCACCAGATCGCCAGCATATTCATCATTTGATTATGCGTGCCGGCTTTACCTCCCGTCAGGCTTTCGTTCTTATCACTGCCGCTGCGGCACTGTTGGCGGCAATTGGCGTATTAGGCGAAAGGTTACAATTTATGCCTGAATGGGGAATGTTGGCATTATTCTTGCTTGCATTTTTCATGTACGGATATTGTATAAAACGCGCGTGGCGTGTAGCCCGTTATATTAAGCGTATGAAGCGGCGACTCCGTAACGCGGCGCAGCGCAAAAAAGCTTAACCTGATGTAGTGATGGAAATTGAGACAATGTCGAACCAGAACGAAATGCCCGTTGAAAACGAGTTGGATATTCGCGGTTTGTGCCGCACCCTTTGGCAGGGCAAGGCTTGGATAATTGGTGTAGCTGCCGCTTTTGCTATCGTTGCGATACTTGTTTCTTTTCTGATGAAGCAGGAGTGGAGTGCTACCGCTATCACTGATAAGCCGACGGTAAATCTGTTGGGTGGTTATTATTCTCAGCAGCAGTTTTTACGCAATCTTGATCAACGAATTGGCGGTAACCAGACACTTGAGCCCAGTATTGCTGATGAAGCCTATAATGAGTTCATTATGCAATTAGCGGCGTATGATACTCGTCGCGATTTCTGGCTAAAGAGCAAATATTACCAAGAGCGCAAAGAGGGCGATGTTAAAGCTGATGCAGCCTTGCTAGATGAGATGGTGAATAACATTGTGTTCATTCCCCGCGATGATGCGAAAAAAACCAATGATAGCGTCAAATTAATCGCAGAGACGGCAGCAGATGCGAATACGTTGCTACGACAATATGTTGATTTTGCCAGTCAGCAAGCAGCTAGCCATTTGAATGAAGAGATTCAGGGCGCGTGGGCTGCTCGTACTATTTCTCTCAAAGCGCAGGTGAAACGCCAAGAAGAAGTGGCCTCCGCCATTTATCAGCGGGAGGTTAAGGGGCTTGAGCAAGGATTAAAGATCGCACAGCAGCAGGGTATTAGCAGTTCTCGCACTGATACTCCAGCAGAGCAACTGCCTGCAGCGGATTTGTTTATGTTAGGCCGCCCTATGCTGCAGGCTCGTTTAGAAGCACTTCAGGCATCAGGACCAAGCTACGATCTGGATTATGATCAAAATCGCGCGATGCTCAATACGCTCAATGTTGGACCAACATTGGATAGCAAATTCCAGACCTATCGTTATCTTCGCACACCGGAAGAACCGGTTAAACGCGATAGTCCACGCCGAGGCTTCATGCTCGTGATGTGGGGAGCTATCGGCGCTTTGGTCGGCGCTGGGGTGGCGTTAGTGAGACGAACTCGCCCGTAAGTTATCTGAATTCATCCTATTGGGCACCGGAAGGTGCCCAAACTACGGCTGATGGCCGTAATTTACTGATAAAAAGAGATCTACAGTGAAAGTATTGACTGTATTTGGAACCCGTCCTGAGGCCATTAAAATGGCTCCGCTGGTTCATGCTTTGGCAAAGGATAGTGCCTTTGAGGCGAAAGTCTGCGTAACAGCTCAGCATCGTGAGATGTTGGATCAGGTACTAAACTTATTTGAAATTACGCCTGATTATGACCTGAATATTATGAGACCTGGCCAGGGACTCAGTGAAATAACTTGTCGCATTCTGGAAGGTTTGAAGCCGGTATTGGAGGATTTCAAACCTGACGTAGTATTAGTTCACGGTGATACGACGACGACCATGGCTGCCAGCTTGGCTGCCTTTTATCAGCGTATTCCCGTCGGTCACGTTGAAGCGGGGCTGAGAACCGGGAATCTGTATTCTCCATGGCCGGAAGAGGCGAACCGAACATTGACCGGTCATATGGCTATGTTCCATTTTGCCCCGACGGAAACTTCAAAGCAGAACCTCATCAGAGAAGCCATCTCAGATACAAATATTTTTATCACAGGTAATACCGTCATTGATGCGTTGATTTGGGTTCGCGATCGTGTGTTGGGCAATGAAGAACTGAAAAAAAGTCTAGACCTTCGCTATCCGTTCCTAGATAAAACGAAAAAGCTGATTTTGGTTACGGGACATCGTCGAGAAAGTTTTGGAGGTGGTTTTGAGCGTATCTGTAGCGCCTTAGCTGAAATCGCCCGTTCTCATCCTGATGTACAGGTTGTATATCCTGTGCATCTGAACCCGAACGTGAGCGAACCTGTTAACCGTATTTTACGCGGCATCGATAACGTTATTCTCATTGAGCCTCAAGACTATCTGCCGTTTGTCTATCTCATGAATCACGCCTATATGATCCTAACGGACTCCGGTGGTATTCAGGAAGAAGCGCCTTCTCTCGGAAAACCGGTATTGGTTATGCGAGATACCACTGAACGTCCTGAAGCTGTTACGGCAGGGACAGTACGTTTAGTTGGAACAGATACTAAAAAGATATTGGAACAGGTCAGTCGGTTGCTAACGGATGATGAGGAATATCATGCGATGAGCCGAGCACATAACCCGTATGGCGACGGACATGCCTGCCAACGAATCCTTGAAGCATTAAAAAATCATCAGGTGACGTTATGAGTTTTGAAACTATCTCTGTTATTGGTCTGGGTTATATCGGTCTGCCAACTGCGGCTGCATTCTCCTCGCGCCAGAAAAAAGTGATTGGCGTGGATGTGAACCAACATGCTGTAGATACGATTAATCGCGGTGCAATCCATATTGTTGAGCCTGATCTTGATAAAGTGGTTAAACAGGCCGTTGACGGTGGTTTCCTGCGTGCAGTAACAACGCCTGAAGCCGCAGATGCATTTTTGATCGCAGTCCCAACCCCGTTTAAAGGCGATCATGAACCGGATATGGTTTATGTCGAGTCTGCAGCCAAATCGATAGCCCCCGTGCTGAAAAAAGGCGATCTGGTCATCCTCGAGTCTACATCCCCCGTGGGTGCGACAGAACAAATGGTGGCATGGCTGGCAGAATCTCGCCCAGATTTGAGTTTTCCGCATCAGGCCGGTGAATCTGCCGATGTGAATATTGCTTATTGCCCAGAGCGTGTCTTGCCGGGAAAAGTGATGGTTGAACTGATTCAAAATGATCGCGTGATCGGCGGGATGACGCCAAAATGTTCAGCCCGAGCTAGTGAGCTTTACAAGATTTTCCTCGAAGGCGAATGTGTGGTGACCAATTCCCGCACTGCCGAGATGTGTAAATTGACGGAAAACAGCTTCCGTGATGTCAACATTGCATTTGCTAACGAGCTTTCGCTGATTTGCGATACTCAAGGCATTAATGTATGGGAGCTGATCGCGTTGGCGAATCGCCATCCTCGAGTCAATATTTTACAGCCCGGTCCAGGCGTCGGTGGGCACTGTATCGCCGTCGACCCATGGTTTATCGTATCTCAGAATCCACAGCAAGCACGTTTGATCCATACCGCACGTCTGGTGAATGATGGCAAACCTATTTGGGTGGTTGACCGCGTTAAAGCCGCGGTTGCCGATTGCTTGTCCCAGTCTGGTAAGCGAGCTGCTGAGATTAAAATTGCCTGTTTCGGTTTAGCCTTTAAGCCTGATATTGACGATTTACGCGAAAGTCCTGCGATGGAAATCGCTCATATGATTGCTGAATGGCATGCGGGACAAACGTTGGTTGTTGAGCCGAATATTGAGCAGTTGCCGAAAAAGTTAATTGGTCACGCTGATTTGGTCACTACCGCAGACGCACTACGTCAGGCGGATGTGATTGTCATGCTGGTCGATCACAAGCAGTTTAAAGCGGTCCCAGCCGCGCAAGTGACTCAGTCCTATATTGTCGATACTAAAGGAGTATGGCAGTGAAGCGTATTCTTGTAACCGGCGGTGCTGGTTTTATTGGTTCCGCCGTGGTGCGCCATATTATTGCTGATACTAACAACAGCGTTGTGGTCGTGGATAAGCTGACCTATGCCGGCAATCTAGAGTCGTTGACTCCGGTTTCTGATAGCGATCGCTATGCATTTGAGCAAGTAGATATTTGCAATCGTACCGAACTCGATCGGGTATTTGCCCAATATCAGCCAGACTACGTGATGCACTTGGCTGCGGAAAGCCACGTTGATCGCTCTATTGATGGTCCTGCCGCTTTTATTGAAACTAACATCGTAGGCACCTATACGATCTTGGAAGCAGCTCGCCAATACTGGAATGGACTGGACGAGCAGCGTAAAAACGCTTTCCGTTTCCATCATATTTCCACCGATGAAGTATATGGCGATTTGCATGGCACTGACGATTTCTTCACTGAAACGACGCCATATGCCCCAAGCAGCCCATACTCTGCCTCTAAGGCATCCAGCGATCACTTGGTACGCGCTTGGCTGCGTACCTATGGTTTCCCAACCATTGTGACTAATTGCTCCAACAACTATGGCCCATACCATTTCCCAGAAAAGCTGATCCCGTTGATTATTCTCAACGCATTAGCAGGGAAGCCGTTGCCGGTGTATGGCAATGGCGCGCAGATCCGTGATTGGCTATACGTTGAAGATCATGCTCGAGCACTGTATCTGGTGGTGACTGAAGGTGTTATCGGTGAAACCTATAACATCGGTGGTCATAACGAGCGTAAGAATATTGACGTAGTGAAAACTGTTTGCACGCTTCTCGAGGAGCTGGTTCCGAGCAAACCAGATGGCGTTGAGCATTATGCCGATCTGATTACCTACGTAACGGACCGCCCTGGACATGACATGCGTTACGCGATTGATGCCGCCAAGATTGAACGCGAACTGGGATGGCGACCACAGGAAACCTTTGAAAGCGGTATCCGCAAAACGGTTGAGTGGTACCTAGCCAATGAGTCTTGGTGGAAACGCGTGCAAGATGGCTCTTATGCTGGTGAGCGTTTAGGATTGCAGTAATTCTGTTTTCTTTACGAGTAAAAAGACAAAAAGTCATCACCTAATGGATCTATTACATGTGCGTCCGCGCCAATATTGAGCCCTTAGCGTGGGAGAGTGAATATTTTCAGCTCCGTAGCGCAAAATTGGCTTTTTCATCGACGGCTCCACAACTAACAACGGCTGATCTTCAGCCGTTTGATATTGTGCAGGCTAAAATTCCTGCCAATCAATTGGTATTGGCGGATGACTTAGCGAACCTCGGTTTCAGGTTGGTTGAGGGGGAAATAGATTTATCGCTTTCCACCGGACTTGAACAGATTGGCACAAGAAATGCAAATAGCGCAGGGACGACTATTTTTGGCAGTCGTATTGCCGTGCTTGAGGATATCCCTTGGCTCAGAGCACAGGCTGCGCAGGCTTTTGCGCTTAGCCGTTTTCGAGCCCCTTGGTATCAAGCTGGCGACAGCGCTCGTTTTTATGCCGAGTGGGTGGAAAAAGCGGTTCTAGGAACCTTTGACCACCAATGCTTGCTGGTGCTCAATACGCAAATGAAGCCTGCTGGATTCGTTACGTTACGCGCTCTTGCTAATGGAGAGGCCAGAATCGGTCTACTTGCCGTTGCTCCAGAAGCGGCAGGCTTAGGGATTGGAAAACAGCTTATGCAGCTGGCACAGAATTGGTGTCGGGATAACAACCTTTCGTGTCTGCATGTTGCAACACAAACGGGAAACATTCCGGCTTTACGGCTTTATATTCGCAGCGGTGCCGTGATTGAAAGCTCGGCCTACTGGCTATACAGGTGAACACATGATTCCATTTAACGCGCCTCCCGTTGTAGGGACAGAACTTGAGTATATGCAGGCCGCTATGAGCAGCGGCAAGCTGTGCGGGGACGGTGGTTTTACTCGCCGTTGCCAGCAGTGGATGGAGCAACGTTTTGGCAGCGCCAAGGTGCTGTTAACGCCTTCTTGTACTGCTTCGTTAGAAATGGCTGCTTTGCTGCTGGATATTCAGCCTGACGATGAAGTCATTATGCCAAGCTTTACCTTTGTTTCTACAGCCAATGCCTTTGTGTTGCGCGGTGCGAAAGTGGTGTTTGTCGATTTGCGTCCAGATACGATGAATATTGATGAAACCAAAATTGAAGCCGCTATTACCGATAAAACTCGCGCTATTGTGCCGGTTCACTACGCGGGCGTAGCCTGTGAAATGGACACTATTATGGCGTTGGCGAAGAAATATAATTTGTTTGTGGTTGAAGATGCCGCTCAAGGCGTGATGTCAACTTACAAAGGCAAAGCGCTGGGCTCAATTGGCCACATCGGTTGTTTTAGCTTCCATGAAACCAAGAATTACACCGCGGGTGGTGAAGGTGGCGCGACGCTGATTAACGATCCTGCATTGATTGAGCGTGCGGAGATTATTCGCGAAAAAGGAACTAACCGTAGCCAGTTCTTCCGTGGCTTAGTGGACAAGTATACTTGGCGTGATATTGGTTCCAGCTATTTGATGTCTGACCTACAGGCTGCTTACCTGTGGGCGCAGTTAGAAGCCGCAGAGAAGATCAACCAACGTCGTTTGCAGCTATGGCAGAATTATTATGATGCGTTCCTGCCATTAGCCCAAAAAGGCAAAGTTGAGCTGCCATCGGTACCGAATGATTGCCAGCAAAACGCGCATATGTTCTATCTGAAACTGCGTGATATCGATCAGCGTTCAGACTTCATTAACTATCTTAAAGAAGCTGAAATCATGTCGGTATTCCATTACATCCCTCTGCATGAGTGCCCTGCAGGTGAGCGTTTTGGCCGTTTTGAAGGTAAAGACGTATATACCACCAAAGAAAGCGAGCGTTTAGCACGTTTACCGCTGTTCTATAATATGTCTGACGTTAACCAACGTACGGTGATTAGCACTATTCAGAGTTTCTTTGGCTGATGTCATTAGCAAAAGCATCTTTATGGACGGCCGGCTCTACCCTGATCAAAATTGGGGTAGGGCTGCTGGTCGTTAAGCTGCTGGCGGTCTCTTTTGGCCCTAGCGGTGTTGGGCAGGCGGGAAATTTTCGTCAGATGGTTACCGTGCTCGGTGTTCTCTCAGGTGCGGGTATTTTTAACGGCATCACCAAGTATGTGGCTGAGTATCATCAACAACCTGAGCGCTTAAAGGCGGTGGTGGGGACTTCGTCCAGTATGATTCTGGGCTTCTCCACCTTGTTGGCGGTGGTATTCCTGCTCGCGGCTGAACCAATAAGCGTTGGTTTGTTTGGCCATGCGGACTATCAACCGATTGTGCGCGCAGTCGCTTTTATCCAGATGGGCATTGCCTACGCCAACTTCTTTATGGCGGTATTGAAAGGCTTTCGTGATGCGCGTGGTAATGCGCTCTCCATCATCGGCGGTAGTTTACTGGGTGTCGTCGCGTATTATCTCTGTTATGCGTTTGGCGGTTATCCTGGCGCGTTGGCGGGCTTAGCGTTGGTTCCAGCTATTGTAGTGATCCCTGCGAGCTTCATGCTGTTTAAGCGTCGACATATACCGCTGAGCTATTTTCGCTTGGGGTGGGACAAGGCGATTGCCAGCAATCTCGGCAAGTTCACCATTATGGCGTTGATCACATCGGTAACGCTGCCGGTTGCTTACGTGATGATGCGGAATTTGTTGGCACGGTATTATAGCTGGGATGAAGTGGGAATTTGGCAAGGGGTCAGCAGCATATCTGATGCTTATCTGCAGTTTATTACCGCTTCATTCAGCGTATATCTGTTGCCAACATTGTCGCGATTGGTGAGTAAACATGACATTAGCCGCGAAATCAGCCGCTCACTCCTGTTTGTTTTGCCTGCGGTGGCAGCGGCCAGTTTTACCGTTTGGTTGCTGCGAGACTTTGCCATTTGGCTGTTATTCTCCAATAAGTTTATTGCAATGCGTGATTTGTTCGCATGGCAGTTGGTTGGCGATGTATTGAAAGTGGGTTCCTATGTCTTTGGCTATCTCGTGATCGCCAAAGCATCGCTGCGCTTTTATGTCATGACTGAGGTGAGCCAGTTTATCTTGCTCACCGGTTTCTCTCATTGGCTCATCCCGCAGCATGGCGCTCTTGGAGCAGCGCAGGCATATATGGCGACTTACATCGTCTATTTCCTGCTCTGTACATCTGTATTCTTGATTTATCGTAGACGGGCATGACGACACTGATTCACGTTCTGGGATCGGATATCCCACACCATAACCTGACCGTACTGCGCTTCTTTAACGATGTGTTGAGTGAACGCGTGCCAAAAGAACAAGCTCGGCACTTTATGGTAGCAGCGCGTGATGCTTCGGCGTTTAGCGCATTCGAGCAGCTTGATATTACCGTTTGGCCGGATAAAAAAACCTTGGCTGAGGCGGTTATCGCACGAGCCAAAGCCGATCGTTCAGTGCGCTTCTTTATGCATGGGCAATTTAATCCCACGCTCTGGATTGCTTTGCTTACTGGGAAGATTAAATCTTCACAGGTTGCATGGCATGCGTGGGGGGCGGATCTGTATGAGGACGCCACCAGTTGGAAATTTCGCTTATTCTACCAATTGCGCCGTGTGGCACAGGGACGAGTGGGGCACGTATTCGCTACTCGCGGCGATCTGATTCATTATCAGCAACGCCACCCTCGAGTACCGGCCTCATTGCTCTATTTTCCGACGCGTATGGATCCCGCGCTTACGCTGGAGAACCCCCAAAAATCGGTGAATGGCCCACTGACTATTCTGGTTGGGAATTCGGGTGATCGGACCAATCGCCACAGAGAAGCGCTGGAAGCGATCAAAGAGCAATTTGGTACAGACAACCGCATCATTATCCCAATGGGGTATCCCGCCAATAACGCCGAGTATATCGCTCAGGTTAAACAGGCGGCAGAGCAGTTATTCCCTGCAGAGAATGTGCAGCTTTTGACACAGCAGGTGGCTTTTGCTGACTATCTGGATATCCTGCGTCGCTGTGATTTGGGCTATTTCATCTTTAATCGTCAGCAGGGAATTGGCACGTTATGTTTGCTGATCCAGTTTGGCGTGCCGTTTGTGTTGAGCCGCAAAAACCCATTCTGGCAGGATTTAGCTGAGCAGCATCTGCCGGTACTGTTCTACGGCGATTCTCTCGACGCAAATGTTGCACGTGAAGCACAGCGCCAGATGAATGTCGTTGATAAAAGCCAGATCGCATTTTTTAATCCAAACTACATTGATGGTTGGCAGCAGGCCTTGGAAATTGCCGCAGGGGAACATGTATGACTCTGGCGCAGTTAGGCGGCTTATCGTTAGTCTATTTCTTCTCGGTAGTGTTTGTTTTATTCCTGACATACAAGGAATTTCGCCGCGTTCGCTTTAACTTCAACGTGTTCTTTTCCCTATTGTTTTTACTCACGTTTTATTTTGGCTTCCCGCTGACATGTATGCTGGTTTTCCGCTTTGATGTCACGGTCGTGCCCGTTGAGTATCTGCTTTATGCTCAGCTTTCGGCCACGGCGTTTTATGCCATCTATTATGTAACCTATAAAACACGTCTAAGGCCGGTTCAAAAGGTTCAAACCGAGCGTTCGATGTTTAGCATTAATCGGGTTGAAGCGCACCTGACGTGGATCCTGTTAGCGTTGATCGCTATTGGCACCGTCGGCGTGTTCTTTATGAATAACGGCTTCTTATTATTTAAGCTGCATTCATACAGCCAAATTTTCTCTAGTGATGTCTCGGGCGTGGCGCTTAAGCGTTTCTTCTACTTCTTTATTCCGGCCATGCTAGTGGTCTATTTCCTTAAGCAGGATCAGCGCGCTTGGCTGTTTTTCCTCGTTAGCACCGTGGCGTTTGGTATTTTAACCTATGTGATTGTCGGTGGAACTCGTGCCAACATCATCATTGCCTTTGCTCTGTTCTTGTTCATTGGCATTGTACGTGGCTGGATAACCTTGTGGATGCTGGCTGCTGCTGGTGTACTAGGTATTGTTGGTATGTTCTGGCTGGCGCTAAAACGCTATGGCATGAACGTGAGCGGCGATGAAGCGTTTTATACCTTCCTATATCTGACGCGAGACACTTTCTCCCCGTGGGAGAATCTCGGGTTGTTGCTGCAAAACTACGACAAGATTGATTTCCAAGGCCTAGCGCCGATTATCCGCGACTTCTACGTCTTCATTCCAAGCTGGATGTGGCCGGGACGTCCCGACCAAGTATTCAACACCGCCAATTATTTCACCTGGGAAGTACTTAACAACCATTCTGGTTTAGCTATTTCTCCAACGCTGATTGGTTCTCTGGTTGTAATGGGCGGAGTCGCTTTTATCCCGTTGGGAGCGATAGCTGTAGGTCTGATTATCAAATGGTTTGATTGGCTATATGAAAAAGGCAAGCGTGAGGCCAACCGTTATAAGGCAGCGATAATGCAGGCATTCTGTTTCGGCGCTGTGTTCAACATTATCGTACTAGCCCGAGAGGGAATGGACTCTTTCGTATCACGCGTGGTGTTTTTCTGCCTGATATTTGGATTGTGTCTGTTGATCGCAAAACTACTTTATTGGCTGTTTGATAGCGCTGGTTTGATTCGGCAGCGAGTTCGCCGGAGCCGTATGCCTCGAGTGACGTCTCCCGCAAGAAAAGTTTTACAAGGATAATGAACATGCAGACGACGAACCCCATCCCTAAATATGACATTAGAGGCATCGAGCTTTGGGGCTTCCGTGATATGCCACAGTTTCTTGAGCACCTGTTTGATGACGGCGAACTGAAAACCGGTACTTTGGTGGCAATTAACGCTGAGAAAGTGATGACCGCTGAGGTCGATAAGCCTCTTCGCGATTTGATCGATGCAGCTGAATATAAGTATTGCGATGGTATCAGCATGGTTCGTGCTATTCGCCGCAAATACCCAGGAGCTCAACTTAGTCGCGTGGCAGGGGCTGATCTCTGGGAAGCGTTAATGCAGCGCGCGGGAGAGAAGGGAACGCCTGTTTTCCTTATCGGCGGTAAACCTGAAATTTTGGCTGAAACCGAAGCCAAGCTACGTCAGCAGTGGAATGTTAATATTGTAGGTAGCCAAGATGGTTACTTTAAACCGGAAGAACGTACTGCCTTGTTTGAACGTATCCGCGCAAGTGGTGCAAAAATAGTGACGGTAGCAATGGGATCGCCAAAACAGGAAATCTTGATGCGTGACTGTCGTAACGTCTATCCTGGTGCGCTGTATATGGGGGTTGGCGGTACTTACGATGTTTTCACTGGGCATGTCAAACGTGCGCCTAAGGTATGGCAGAATCTTGGGCTGGAGTGGCTATACCGTTTATTAGCTCAGCCAACGCGTTGGCGTCGTCAGTTCAAGTTGCTTAAGTTTTTAGGGTATTACTACGGCGGGCGTTTATAGCATGTGTGTCAAAGGGGTTTTTTGCCCCTTAATGCCTTATCTCTATTCGCTATCTTCAGTATGTTTATTTGTTAACGCGTTGGGGAAATAAATCATCGATAGCTGATAAACAGTGATGATTTGATAGAAGTCGTAGGGTAAAGCGTCGACATTTGCGTCAGAATGCGCAAAGTCTAATCAAACGCAATATTTATGACAAAAAGCACTAGACAGCATGGCACCAAGTCCGTAATATCCGTTCCCGCAACGGCGCTAAGCGCCCGTAGCTCAGCTGGATAGAGCGCTGCCCTCCGGAGGCAGAGGTCTCAGGTTCGAATCCTGTCGGGCGCACCAGTTTTTTAAAGAGCTTTACGAAGCTTTGTGTGCAAGAGCTGCGGTGGTATGCAGTACAAAATACGATACCGCGTTATAAGAATTGATGGTGGCTATAGCTCAGTTGGTAGAGCCCTGGATTGTGATTCCAGTTGTCGTGGGTTCGAGTCCCATTAGCCACCCCAGATTTAAGTGGCATTGCGAAGGTGGCGGAATTGGTAGACGCGCTAGCTTCAGGTGTTAGTGTCCTTACGGACGTGAGGGTTCAAGTCCCTCTCTTCGCACCACAACCAATCTAGAATTGGTAATCTGTGAGTAGTAAAATGACCGAGGTCATTCAGTAGTACGAACTCTTAGGCGTAAGTCAGAGTTATCGGCGAGTAGCGCAGCTTGGTAGCGCAACTGGTTTGGGACCAGTGGGTCGGAGGTTCGAATCCTCTCTCGCCGACCAATTAATTGAATGTGATTTGTAGAATAAAATCGTGTTCAGACAGTTAGAAAGCTCTAATGCAACTTAAGCATTATGGGTGAAAAGAATTGCATCGGCGAGTAGCGCAGCTTGGTAGCGCAACTGGTTTGGGACCAGTGGGTCGGAGGTTCGAATCCTCTCTCGCCGACCACTCTTGAGAAAGACCCCGCAATGCGGGGTTTTTTTTCGTTTAAAATTCCTCAAACAACCCTCTGATATTTTCTTTTTGGCTTCGACTTTTAGTTCTGTCTGCTTCTTATTCCAGCCTTGTTACTCTTTTGAACAATAAAACAATTTTCACTATGTTGGTTTTTAACGACATAGCTTATTGGCTATGTCTCTGAATTGAGACTCATAATTAATTGATTTTAAATATGAATTTCTCTTGCGAAGAAAGGTGTCGTTGGTGGGCGACACATTGATGGGTAAACGGGTTCTGTGTCTCTACGAGACGGCGAGTGATTCGCCTGCTGCTTTTATAAGTTGCCTAGCGCAAGCTTGCTGTAGCGCACTGAGTATAAAAATATCGCTGGATAGGGCTTAGTTTTAAAAGTTGGCACGCTAAGTGCATTATTATCTACGTAGATGCTCATTCACCTTCTTATGTTTGCGAAAGCTTCATAAACCTCCGAATGATGCAGAGCCAATTTACGGTGTCTATTGTCCGATCCTGATGATAGTGGTTTTGACCCTTCATCAGCCCACGGGCGTAACGTTGAGTGAGACACCAATCAGTTGTCCTAAGATCTGATTGTCCTTTTAGACACTTGCCCTATGGCAGGTGTTTTTTTTGCCTAAAAATCGCATAAAAAAGCCCGCATCATGCGGGCTTAGAAGAAGAGCGAGTAGTGCTTAGGCTGGATTAGCGGGCTGATCTTGCTTTAGCGTCAGTAATAGGCCATCACGTCGCATCTGAGCGGCCTCTTCAGGACGATGGAGTTTATCTAACACATCGGCTAACCAAGCGTAGTCGTAAGCGTCTGGGCGCTGTTTAAGCGCAGCACGGAAGGCTTCGCTGGCCTGCTGCCACTCGCCGTGACGCATTAATAGTTGGCCTAAGGTGCTGTTGAGCAATGCGCTAGCGCCATGTTGCTTAATTTGCTGATTTAACAGCTTCTCTAACTGTTCAGGGTTACCTGATTTGAGTTTTGGCATCAAGAGCACCAAGCGTTCGTCGAATTTACGTTTCAGCCCATCAACTAAAATCTGTTGGGCTGTATCGTGATCGTTACATTCGATGAGATGCTCTATCATCGCGACTTGCAAAGCGGTCTCATGGCGCGTTTTGCGACTTTGGTCATTCCACCAACTTTTTAGACCAAGACTGCCACCGTTAGCCATGCGCTCGTTCATCAGGCCGATGTAAGCTTTTAGCTGTAGTTGCTGGATCTCGTCATCGTTATAAACATTAGCTTTGGCAAGGCTGGGTAAAATCTCAAGTAGTGACTGATATGCCTGCGTTCTGACATACGCTTGCTCTGCCAAACGAAGTACTTCAGGGTGACGCGGTGCAACATTTAGCAGAGCGTCAACGCCGTGGCGTGCTGCATGATTTTCACCACGAGCCAATTGAATGCGCACTCGAGTGATATCGACAGGAAGCTGGTTGCTGTCAGCAACTTCGGAAGCTCGTTCTAAGTACTGATTAACGCGTAGCTCGTCACCACGCTGCTGTGCCGCTTCAGCCGCCAGTAAATAGTTGACCACAGGTTGTTCTGCGTGATCGGCATTGCGGGAAAGCAGTTTTTCCACTTGGGTGTAGTCGCCTTCAGCAAGCTTCATTAAGCCTTCGCGAGTTTGCTTACGCGCACGTGTACGCTTGCGCCCAACGAACCAGCCGCGTGTACGAGCTCCTGTGCGAAAGACGCGGCGGAGTATCCACTCAATCGCGAATAACACAACAATCAATAGGATCAACATGATCACCAGCGCAGTAACGCTAGTTTCGATGTTGTAGGTATCCGTCTGAATCAAAACGTAGCCCTGATGGCCGGCAAACATGGGCCCCAATACAATCCCTGCGATTAGGATGATAAACAGCAATAAGACCTTAAGCATGCTTATTCTCCCTGTGCTGTGGGCGCGGCGGCTGGCACAGAAGGTGTCGCCATCAGATTACGCACGCGGGTTTGCATCAGTTTTTCCAACAGTGGTTGGCTCTTTAGCTCTGTTGGGACATCCATATTAATAGACTGCTGACTAAGCTCATCTAACTGGCTCAGGAAGGCTTTTGTCGTGGGATCATTCACATCGAAGTAAGCACGCACCCACGTTGAGACGGTTTCAAGGGACTGCTGATAAACTTCATTTTGATGGCGTGGTACCGCTTGGGCGGCGACCAGCAAGCGCGAGCGAATGTTTTCACGCAGGTACACATCTTGGTTTGGTGCCAGCAGCGGCTCAGCGCTACTGTCGCGGCGACGTACAGTGATAAACTCAGACATAAAGTTATGCCAGCTTTTCACCAAATTTTGTCGCCATTCGTTTAATGAACTAGACACTTCACCGTCATCTTCGTCCATCGGGGCCTCATCGCTGTTATTGTCAGCGAGACGCAAATCGTCAACTTGGTTAGATAGCTGATTCAGTTTGAGAATAATGCCATCAAAATCAATTTGGCTGACGCTCGCTAATGATGAGATATCTTCAGTCAGCGCACGGCGTACATCGATCAGGCTTGGATCGTTCATTTCAGCCAAACTCTCATCGGCGCTTTTCAACAGCGCACCGGCGGTTGTGACGTCCTGATCGCTCCATAACTTGCGACCGGCCAGCTTAACCAGAAAATCAGCCTGAGCGAGTAACCAGTTTTTTGCATCGCTACCTGAAATCGCGGCAACTTTGGCTTCTAGCTCTTTCAACTGCTGTGATTGAGATGTTTGCAATTGATCGGCAACGCTAAGCGCTTTATTTTGCTGGTTGATCAGTGCGTTGATACGCAGTTTCTCTTGTGCCTGCTCGTTATGCAGCGCAGTCAGTTGATCGCTGAGTTCATTATTCTCAGCCTGTTGCGCCAAGGCCTGTTGATGGCCGTGATAATATAAACCAGCACCGAGTGCAATCACCAAAACAATGGCAATGGCGCCCAGCACAGGCCCTTTAGCGGATTCTTTTTTCACAGTTTTAGCGACCTGCTCACTGGAGATATTATTGTTGAGATTAGATGCTGGCTGGATCTCGTGTTCAGTCGCGGTGTTCTTTTCCTCAACCTTTTCGGATGGGGTTGTCGGTTCCGTCATCTTGGCACTTCCCATAGTCAGTTATTGTAGCGCGCGGATCAGCGCGTCATTATCAGCACTTTCAGCTACCTGAATGTCTTTCCAGCCCAATGCCTGAGCGAGGGTAGCTAACCGTTCGCTAACCACAATCAAACGGCAATGTAATAGCCACATTATCCGATCGTAATCAGGAACTAAATCATACAGTTGTTGTAGCATTTCGCCACTGGTCACGACGAGTGTTGAAATCCCTTGCCGTTGCCAGTGAGCGCTTTGTTCAGCACCATTATAGTGGATAGCACAACGTTGATAGCATTCACACAGTGTTACGTTCACGCCGCGTTGGGTCAATGTTTCGGCTAATAACTCTCGACCACCGTTGCCACGTAATATTAGTGCCCGTTTTCCTGCTATGTCTCTTAATTCAGGGAGAAGTAGTAAGGACTCAGAAGTTTCTGGCGGCCGTGGATAACCGACGGGCAGGCCACTGGCGGTGTGCAGGCGTAGCGCCGTTGGGCGTCCAATGGCAAAATAGCTGAGCTCACGGGGCCATGTCATTCCGTTTCTTTGCAGATAGGGATGGGCATAGCGTACCGCATGTTGTGATAAGGCGAAAACCAGATCGCCCGAAGCAAGCCGTTGAAGTTGGGTGGGTAAGGTTGTTAACCCTGAACCAGGCGTAAAGTCGATAAGCGGAACATGATAGGCCGCTCGCCCCAGCGTTCGCAGTCTACTGACTAGGGCTTCACCAGCAGGTGATGGGCGAGTGACCAAAATACTCATCGCGGCGTTTGCCCTTGATAAACGTCTTCCAGAATTTCCCGTGCACCGCGTTCAAGTAATTCTTCCGCTAGCGAAACGCCCAACTCCGCGGCTTTAGCGCGCGGGCCACGGCGTTCACCGCGAATAATGAGGGTACCGTCGGGTTTCCCCACTAAAGCACGCAGCCATATTTCATCGCCATTCAGTTCAGAATAGCTGCCGATAGGAACCTGACAACCTCCTTCCAAACGCGTATTCATCGCGCGCTCAGCACTGACGCGAGTGGCTGTATCAATATCATTAAGCGGAGCGAGTAGCGCTTGGGTTCGAGTGTCATTCAAGCGGCACTCTATACCCACGGCGCCTTGGCCGACGGCTGGCAGAGATTGTTCTGGCGGTAGCGCATAGCGGATACGTTCTTCAAGCTCTAAACGTTTTAAACCCGCAGCGGCCAGAATAATAGCGTCATAGTCACCGTTATCCAGTTTTGCCAAGCGAGTTCCCACGTTGCCACGCAGATCGCGCACGATGAGGTCTGGGCGAATCTCTCTTAGCTGACACTGACGACGCAGACTAGAGGTGCCAACGATGCTTCCTTCAGGCAAATCCTCCAAACGCGCATATTTAGGCGAGACAAAAGCATCGCGCGGATCTTCGCGTTCGCAGATGGTGACGAGTCCTAAACCTTCGGGGAAGGCGACCGGAACATCTTTCATTGAATGCACGGCAATATCGGCACGCCCATCCAGTAACGCTAGCTCCAGTTCTTTCACAAACAGGCCTTTGCCGCCTACTTTTGCCAACGGAGTATCCAGCAGAACGTCGCCGCGAGTCACCATAGGCACCAACTCCACGGTCAAATCTGGCCAATGTGCTTGCAGATGATCGCGGACATAATATGCCTGCCACAGTGCCAGTGGGCTCTGTCTGGTGGCAATGCGTAGGGTCTGGTTTGGCTGAGACGTATTTTCTTGCATATGAATATCCATTTTTATCCTATGCTTCATCCTATCATTTTGTTAGCAAACCTGCAGCGCTGGAACCTGATGGCTGTTTAGTGGGAAAATAATTGGGAAGGGGAAAGGATGAAATAGTCGGTAAGATCAACGACAAGAAAGGCGCTACAATAAGTGTGTGGCTTTACATACTTTACGGTCAACCAGCAAGGTGTTAGATTGATCACGTTTCCAGCAATTTCTTATTAAAACATTTCTTACTAAAAAACGGTGAGATACGGAAACAGGGTTCTCTCAGACACTGGAATAATCAGGCGAAACGTCTTGTACCTCTACATCGAGACACTGAAACAGAGACTGGATGCGATAAATCAACTTCGGGTTGATCGCGCTTTAGCGGCTATGGGGCCGGCCTTTCAACAGGTTTACAGTCTGCTGCCAACCTTATTGCATTACCACCACCCTCTGATGCCAGGTTACCTTGATGGTAACGTTCCCCATGGCATCTGCTTCTACACGCCTGATGAAAATCAGCAAACCTATTTACATGAAATCGATCCCCGCTCTCCCGGCTTTATTGCTGCGGATAATCCAGGCCAACTGCCGATTACTGGCGTTTACTCAATGGGAAGCACTTCATCCATCGGGCAAAGCTGTAGTTCGGATTTGGATATTTGGGTATGCCACCAATCTTGGTTGGATGGCGATGAGCGCAATCGGTTACAGCAAAAATGTACACGGTTGGAAAAATGGGCTGCGTCGCTTGGCGTGGAGGTCAGCTTCTTCCTAATCGATGAAAACCGTTTCCGCCATAATGAAAGCGGCAGTTTAGGCGGGGAAGATTGTGGCTCCACTCAGCATATTCTCTTGCTTGATGAGTTCTATCGCACTGCGGTACGTCTAGCGGGCAAGCGTATTCTGTGGAATATGGTGCCAAGCGAAGAAGAAGCACACTATGACGAATACGTCATGTCGCTGTACTCTCAGGGCGCGTTAACGCCAAACGAATGGCTAGACCTTGGCGGTCTCAGCTCACTTTCCGCTGAAGAGTACTTTGGTGCGAGTCTGTGGCAGCTGTATAAAAGCATCGATTCTCCTTACAAGGCAGTGCTGAAAACCTTGTTGCTCGAAGCTTATTCGTGGGAATACCCGAATGCTGAACTGCTCGCGATCACGATTAAACAGCGTCTGCACAAGGGGGAGATAGTCTCTTTCGGGCTTGACCCTTACTGCATGATGCTAGAGCGTGTCACGCATTATCTGGAGCAGATTAACGATACTGCGCGTCTCGATTTAGCTCGCCGCTGCTTCTACCTGAAAGTGTGTGAAAAATTATCACGTAGCCGCGCCTGTGTAGGCTGGCGACGCGAAATTCTGAGCCAACTGGTCGGATCTTGGGGCTGGGATCAAGAGCGTATTGAAGTGCTCGACGATCGCGCTAACTGGAAAATCGAACGGGTTCGCGAAGCGCATAATGAGCTGCTAGATGCCATGATGCAGAGTTACCGCAATCTGATCCGCTTTGCGCGTCGAAATAACCTTAGTGTAAGCGCCAGCCCACAGGATATCGGGGTGCTCACCCGTAAACTCTATGCGGCGTTTGAGGCATTGCCGGGTAAAGTCACACTGGTGAACCCGCAGATTTCTCCTGATTTATCAGAAAAAAATCTGACCTTTATTCACGTACCGATTGGCCGAGCCAACCGTACCGGTTGGTACTTGTATAATCAAGCGCCGACTATTGACACGATCATCAGCCATCAGCCGCTGGAATATAACCGCTATCTGAACAAACTTGTGGCGTGGGCATATTTCAATGGATTACTGACTGCGGATACCAAGCTACATATCAAGAGCAACAACAACCTGTGCGATATTAATAAGCTACAGGAGCTGGTTCATGATGTGTCTCAGCATTTCCCTATACGTTTGCCTGCCCCATCGCCGAAAGCGTTGTATAGCCCGTGTGAAATCCGTCATCTGGCGATTATCGTCAACTTGGAAAATGATCCAACGGCGGCGTTTCGCAATCAGGTGGTACATTTCGACTTCCGCAAGTTGGACGTATTCAGTTTTGGGCAGCAACAGCAATGTTTAGTCGGCAGTATCGACCTGCTGTACCGTAACTCATGGAATGAAGTGCGTACCTTGCACTTTAGCGGTGAGCAGGCGGTGTTGGAAGCGCTGAAAACGATTTTAGGCAAAATGCATCAGGACGCGGCGCCACCGGAGTCGGTTGAAGTTCTGTGTTATAGCCAGCATCTGCGTGGTTTGATCCGTACGCGGTTGCAGCAGTTGGTATCTGAATGTATTGATTTGCGTTTATCGAGTACTCGCCTCGAGCCAGGTCGTTTCAAAGCCGTGCGTGTGGCGGGACAAACCTGGGGACTGTTCTTTGAGCGCTTAAGCGTTTCGGTGCAGAAACTCGAGAACGCCGTTGAGTTCTACGGGGCGATTTCGAATAACAAACTGCATGGCTTATCCATTCAGGTCGAAACTGAGCAGGTACATTTGCCAGCGGTGGTTGATGGCTACGCAAGCGAAGGGATTATTCAATTTTTCTTCGAAGATGGTGATAACGAAGGATTTAACATCTATATTCTGGATGAAACTAATCGCGTAGAAGTGTATCACCATTGCGAAGGCAGTAAGGAAGAACTGGTGCGTGATGTTAGCCGTTTCTACTCTTCATCGCACGATCGCTTCACCTATGGTTCAAGTTTTATCAACTTTAACCTGCCGCAATTCTATCAAATCGTGAACGTTGATGGTCGCTCACAGGTGATGCCGTTTCGTGCAAACACCTTGCCACAGTGTAATGTGAACGACGATAACGACGGCACGCCGCTGAAACAGCAGTTCCAACTGCATTAAAAACATAACGACATAGTGTTATTAAAACTAACCTGTGTCGTTATTTTATTTAAATTCCATATGCCACAATTAATTCTATTTGCTTTGGCGCAATTGAGCCAATTTAAATGATACGAAATACTTGAAATATAATGCCCATGAATGTATCTGTCTATATCGTAAAGCCAGTAGACTCATTTGGTATCATAATAACTCACTTATAATCATGAGCCTTTGTCTGATAGTTAGTTTTATATTAGAGGTCGTGAGTTTTTAGAATGAAGTTTTACCTTTGTTAAAGTTGTGATTTATATTCTTGTGAGCTTTGATTCTATGCCATAAAAAGCTATTACTTGGCAGAAATACAAAGGTGAACTTAAATATTTAAATGTACAGTCTTCGTCAGAATACGTTCGTTCTGCCAATTTATATTGGCAATATTATATGTGTCTCTAAAACAATCCGAATTGTAACCAGAGAGCATACGATTTTAATTATGGTAAGACTATTTTTTATCCAGTATCAGGGCCCCTCTTTTAATATGGAATGTTAATGATGAAGAAAATCGCGTTTCTATTATTACCTCTATTATCCAGCACAGCTAGCGCAGTCATGGTCGATTTGCGTCATGAGTATCTTGACGACTCAAAGGCAAACTACGATCGCGTTTACATTTCACATCGCTTTGACAATGGTTTCGGTTTCGCCGTAGAAGCCAAAACCCGCTCAGGCGGGGATGACCAAGAGCGGCCATTCAGTGAGTTCGGTGATAACGGCGATGAATATACGCTAAGCTATCAATTCTCAGCGTCTGATTTTGTTATACAGCCGGGCTTTGTATTGGAAACGGCCTCATCAACGGCTATTTATAAGCCATATCTTCGAGTTCAATATAATATTAATGAGCAGTGGTGGGTGGCAGGTCGTTACCGCTATGAATATAGTCGTAATACCGATAGTGGTTCAGAGGTGGATAAAGATGATGGCCATATGAATCGTGGCGACGTTTGGCTTGGATATAATGTGGGTAACCTTGGCTTTGAGATTAATGCGTTGTATAAGAAATCAGACTTAGTCATTTATAATAATGATAAGGATGATTATGAATATAATTTCCGCACTTCTTATAAAATAGATAACATGACTCCTTATGTAGAGGTCGGTAATGTTTCTGTTTCTTCTTCCTCAGAAGATCGTCAAACTCGTTTCCGTGTTGGGATGGCATATACATTCTAATACCTAATGCTACCATCTATGAGTTGTTTGTCTATTGATGGAATGTATCATTTCTTTATGTTTTGAGTGTCATCCTTTATTTATTTTGATGATATATATCGTATATAGTTTGCATTGCAAACAATAAGGAATCTACCCTTTAGCATTATGCAACGTAAAGTATCGGCGGTATAAATACTTCCTTGTCATGAATATCTCATGACAAGGCGTTTTTTTCTCACATCAATCGCTGATGCTGTTGGCTTCGTCCAACGTATTCCCTATCAAGAGATCTTAATTTCTTCACCAGACTGTGCGCTGCACGCCGTTGACAGCAGGGCGTAAAACTCTTCGCCACTACGGTCGCAGATCCATCCGGTATCGCGGAAGTTGAAGTGATAGCCGCCCGCTTTGGTTGCCAGCCATATCTGATGCAACGGCTCCTGACGGTTGATCACGATTTTGCTGCCATTCTCAAAAGTCAGCGCCATCACTCCGCCATTGGTTTCGTAATCGATGTCGGCATCACCTTCATAAGCGTCAATGGCCTCTTCGATGTTTAACATCAGCTTATCTGCTAACTGGTGAAACTCGGTATCGTTCATATTCATTTCCTATTGCTTTTCAGGGTCCAACTGCGATTATAGAGAGCTTATAAGTTGGATCCACACGCATTAATACAATAAATGGTAATGACCATGAAAAAACAATTTCGTCTGGCCTTGGTGGCTTTTTCCCTATTCGGTCTTGCTGGTTGCGGCTTGAAAGGGCCTTTGTACTTCCCACCGGCTGATGCGCCAGCAGCAAAACAGAGCCAGCCAGACACTCAGACTAATGCACCTGCAGCTAATCAGGGTGCGAATACACCCTCCAATATTGCCGGTGTAGAGCAAGGCCAATAATCCAAGATAGCGAGAACTGTCAGGATGTTATTTAGGTGACGACGGAAGTTAAGACGTAGGGTTGAGAGGTAGGTATGCAGTTCTCTAAAATGCACGGTTTAGGCAACGATTTCATGGTCGTTGATGCTGTAACACAAAACGTTTACTTCTCGCCGGAGCTTATCCGCCGTCTGTCCGATCGACACAATGGTGTGGGCTTCGACCAGATGCTGATAGTTGAACCACCCTATGATCCTGATTTAGATTTTCACTATCGAATCTTTAATGCCGATGGCAGTGAGGTAGGACAGTGTGGCAATGGCGCGCGCTGTTTTGCCCGTTTTGTCCGGTTGAAAGGATTGACCAATAAACGTGAAATTCGCGTGAGCACGCAGAATGGCCGCATGGTGTTGAAAGTCAGCGACGATGAGTTGGTTACAGTGAATATGGGTGAACCGATTTTTGAGCCATCCAAGATCCCGTTCAAAGCGGTGAAAGCAGAAAAAACCTATATCATGCGTGCGGCTGAACACACCATTCTATGCGGCGCGGTATCCATGGGAAATCCGCACTGTGTGTTACAGGTCGATGACGTTGAAACTGCGTTAGTTGAAACCATTGGTCCGGTTCTGGAAAGCCATGAGCGCTTCCCTGAGCGGGTAAACGTTGGTTTTATGCAGGTAATTAACCGTAATCAGATCAAATTGAGAGTGTATGAACGCGGTGCAGGCGAAACACAAGCCTGCGGCAGTGGTGCTTGTGCTGCGGTTGCCGTGGGTATTCAGCAAGGCCTGTTAGATGAGAATGTACAGGTTGATTTGCCAGGCGGCCGCCTGCAAATTCGCTGGAAGGGGCCGGATAATCCGTTGTTTATGACAGGGCCAGCCACGCATGTTTATGACGGCTTCATACACCTATAATTCATCCGTTTATGAGTGAGCGATAGACAACTATGAGCGACATCGAAGATCGGGTATTGGACAATCTGGCGCTAAATGATGCACAGGTGATGGAGTATCTGCTACAGAACCCTGACTTCTTCATTCGTAATGCGCGCAATGTGGAACAGATGCAGGTTCCCCACCCGGTGCGCGGTGCTGTTTCATTAGTTGAATGGCAGTTGAATCGACAACGTCAGCATATCTTCAATCTGGAAGAAGAGATCACGTTGCTGATGGAACAGGCCAGTGCCAATGAAGTTTTATTTAATCGTTTGTTAGAGTTACAAGGCCATTTGGCAGGGGCTGACAGCCTCTCTGATTTCCTCCAGCGCTTTAATCGCTGGGCACGTTCTCTCGGGCTGGCAGGCGCGAATATCCGTTTGTTTAGCGACAAATGGTATCTGAATGCGCCATCTGATTTTGCTCATTTAGCTCTTTCACGCAATGACTTTGAGATGATGCGGATCCAACGGCTCGGCAATCAGAACCACTATCTCGGGACGTTGAACGGTCCTGAACTGCTGCTAGTATTACCGCAGGCCAAAATGGTGGGCTCGGTGGCGCTATCTCTGATGGGCGAATTTGGTGATTTAGGGCTAATTATCTTTAGTAGCCGTGACAGCCATCATTATCAGCAAGGTCAGGGCACTGTGTTGCTCGATCAGCTTGCTTTGCTGATGCCGGGGCTAATAAGCCGATGGATTGAACGCCAATGAGCGTAGAAACTCAGACGTTAGCGTTGCCCGTTGAGGCGTTTCTGCGTTTTTTGCGCGTCGAGCGCCAGCTTAGCCCACATACGATTGAAAGCTATCATCATCAGTTGATGGCGATTATTGAGATTATTTCGGCCTCGGGTCTACGTGACTGGCGGCAGCTTGATTCCAATCAGGTACGCATGATTACTGCGCGTAGCAAACGCATGGGGCTGGAGGCTGCCAGTATTGCGCTTCGCCTCTCCTCGTTGCGCAGCTTTCTCGATTGGCAAGTCAGCCAAGGTGTCATGTCTGTAAATCCAGCCAAGGGGATTAGCGCCCCCAAACAAGCGCGTCATTTACCTAAAAATCTCGACGTTGATGACGTCAACCGACTGCTGGAGATTGATTCCAGCGATCCTCTTGCCGTTCGCGATCGCACCATGCTTGAGGTGATGTACGGTGCAGGCCTCCGTCTATCCGAGCTGGTAGGGCTCGACTGTCGTCACATGAATATGGCTTCGGGCGAAGTCTGGGTGCTGGGGAAAGGGAGTAAAGAGCGTAAACTACCCATTGGTCGCACCGCGATCCATTGGTTAGAGCAGTGGCTACCATTGCGTGAAATTTACGATCCGGTTGATGATGCGGTTTTTGTATCCAAATTGGGAAAGCGAATTTCTGTGCGCAGCGTACAGAAGCGGTTCGCCGAATGGGGCGTTAAACAGGGCGTCACCAGCCATATCAACCCGCATAAACTACGCCACTCGTTTGCAACGCACATGCTAGAGTCCAGCGGCGACCTGCGTGCGGTGCAAGAGCTTCTTGGTCACGCCAATCTGACGACGACCCAAATCTATACCCACCTCGATTTCCAACATTTGGCGAAGGTGTACGATGCGGCGCATCCACGCGCTAAACGAGGAAAATCCTGATGTATTCGAATCTCCATTTTTATCGCCCGCTCAAAGCGATTGCGGCTTTCACCTTTGATCTTGATGATACGCTGTATGATAACCATCCGGTCATCATGCGTACCGAGCGGGAATCATTGGCATTTTTACAGCAAAATTTTGAACCGTTACGCGAGTGGCAAAGTGCAGACTGGCAGCATTTACGCTCAGAACTCCGCGCCAAAGACCCAGAAATTTGTCACGATGTGACCGCATGGCGCTGGCAAGCGGTGTATTTAGCGCTAACACGCGGCGGCTTTAGTGAAGCGCAGGCTAGCGCGGGTGCTGATTCTGCAATGGAAAATTTTGCTCACTGGCGCAGCCAGATTACGGTACCGGAATCTACGCATACCACGCTGCGAGCGTTGGCAGAAAAGGTTCCTTTGGCAGCCATTACTAACGGTAACGCCGATCCGACATTGTTTGGCCTCGCTGATTACTTTGCGTTTATTCTACGTTCAGGTCCAGACGGTCGCTCAAAGCCTCATGACGACATGTACCGTACGGCCCAGCAACGTTTGAATGTTCCAATGACTCATATTCTGCATGTCGGCGACGATCTCACTACGGACGTGGCTGGCGCGATACGCAGCGGCATGCAGGCTTGCTGGATCAACGACCGTGAACGTAGCTTAACCACGGCCTCAGATAGCCGTTTGTTACCTCACGTTGAGATTTCACGGTTGGATTCGCTCACCGCGCTGATATAATCTCCAATAATCTGTATAAATTCCCAGTGAAAAAGACGTATTTCGTTTAACGAAGCGCCTATTTCCCCATTTTAAAACGGTGCCTATGGACGTTTCCGATCTGCTCAACAGCCTTAATGATAAACAACGCGAAGCCGTTGCTGCACCGCGCAGCAATCTTCTGGTGCTGGCTGGAGCCGGAAGCGGCAAAACTCGCGTGCTGGTACATCGCATCGCGTGGTTGTTGTCGGTAGAAAACTGTTCGCCATACTCAATTATGGCGGTAACGTTCACCAACAAAGCGGCTGCAGAAATGCGCCACCGTATCGAGCACCTGATTGGTACGAGCCAAGGCGGGATGTGGATTGGTACTTTCCACGGTTTAGCACACCGCTTACTGCGCGCGCATCATTTGGATGCTAATTTGCCGCAGGATTTCCAAATTCTCGACAGCGACGACCAACTGCGTTTGCTCAAGCGGATTGTTAAAGCGCTTAATCTTGACGAGAAACAGTGGCCGCCGCGTCAGGGCATGTGGTACATCAACAATAAAAAAGATGATGGCCTACGCCCGCAACATATCGAAAGCTATGGCAATCCGGTAGAACAAACCTGGTTGCGTGTCTATCAGGCATATCAAGAGGCTTGCGACCGCGCAGGTTTAGTCGATTTCGCCGAGCTGCTGCTTCGCGCTCATGAGCTGTGGCTCAACAAACCGCAAATTCTCAATCATTACCGTGAACGCTTCACCAATATTTTGGTGGACGAATTTCAAGATACTAACCGCATTCAATACGCTTGGATCCAAATGCTGGCCGGTAATACGGGCAAAGTGATGATCGTGGGGGATGATGACCAGTCAATCTACGGCTGGCGCGGTGCGCAGGTAGAAAACATCCAACGTTTTCTGGATGATTTTCCCGGTGCAGAAACTATTCGTTTGGAACAGAACTACCGTTCAACCAGCAATATTTTGAAAGCAGCCAATGCCCTGATTGAAAACAACGACGGGCGTTTGGGGAAAAAACTGTGGACGGAAGACGGCGACGGCGAAAAGATTTCGCTCTACTGTGCATTTAACGAATTAGATGAATCACGTTTTGTGGTCAATCGCATCAAAGCGTGGCAGGACAACGGCGGTTCCCTGAATGACTGCGCAATTCTGTATCGCAGCAACGCCCAATCACGCGTATTGGAAGAAGCACTGCTACAGGTTGCGATGCCATACCGTATTTATGGTGGGCAGCGGTTCTTTGAACGTCAGGAAATCAAGGATGCGTTGGCTTATTTACGCCTAATTTCTAACCGTAATGACGATGCAGCCTATGAGCGCGTGGTAAATACGCCAACGCGTGGGATTGGCGATCGCACTCTCGACGTGATTCGTCAGGCAGCGCGAGATCGCCAACTGACGTTATGGCAGGCGACCCATGAGCTCATCCAAGAAAAAGTATTTGCAGGCCGCGCATCGGGAGCACTACAGCGCTTCATCGAGCTGATTGATGCTCTGGCAAGTGATACGGCGGATATGCCGCTGCATGTACAAACGGATCGGGTGGTACGTGATTCTGGTTTGCGCCAGATGTATGAGCAGGAAAAGGGCGAAAAAGGCCAGACGCGTATTGAGAACTTGGAAGAGCTGGTGACCGCAACGCGTCAGTACAGCTACGAGGATGAAGACGAAGACTTGCTGCCATTGCAGGCATTCCTATCACATGCAGCGCTTGAGGCCGGTGAAGGGCAGGCAGACGCCTATCAGGACGCCGTTCAACTGATGACGTTGCACTCGGCGAAAGGTTTAGAGTTTCCTCAGGTATTTATCGTGGGAATGGAAGAGGGGATGTTCCCAAGCCAAATGTCGCTGGACGAAGGTGGACGTTTGGAAGAGGAGCGCCGTTTGGCCTACGTTGGCGTAACGCGAGCGATGCGCAAGCTAACGATAACCTATGCGGAAACTCGCCGGCTGTATGGAAAAGAGGTTTACCACCGCCCTTCTCGTTTCATTGGTGAATTGCCGGAAGAGTGCGTGGAGGAGGTTCGTCTGCGAGCCAGCGTTACACGTCCGGTAAAACATGCCAGCATGGGGACGCCAATTAGTGCTAACGACAGCGGATTCAAGCTGGGGCAGCGCGTTAAACATGCCACCTTTGGTGAAGGTACGGTAATCAATTTGGAAGGCAGCGGAGAACATAGCCGTCTACAGATTGCGTTTCAGGGCGAAGGCATCAAGTGGCTGGTTGCCGCCTATGCCAAACTAGAGGCTATGTAACCATTTTCTGTCATCCTAGCTCTTTTTACTGTGTATGGAGCTAGGATGAATCAGCTAATCAGCCGCAGTATTTATCCCCAATTTGCGCTTGTGCGTACCACGTCATGAGTTCCTGAGTCCCTGTCTCTCCTTCGGCTGGAGCCCAAGGTGCAGAATCTTGCTCACTGACTGACACATAGCCACCGTGTTTAACCTCAAAAATCACGCCACCGTTATCCAGAGACAGCA
Source organism: Hafnia paralvei (assembly GCF_020150375.1). NCBI lineage: Bacteria > Pseudomonadati > Pseudomonadota > Gammaproteobacteria > Enterobacterales > Hafniaceae > Hafnia > Hafnia paralvei. The sequence goes on from NZ_CP083737.1 coordinate 189,618, forward strand.
CTGAATGCCATGTGCCTGCATCCATTTCTAATGCGACACACTCTTCGCCTAATACCACGCGACGAGTCACGGTGCCGTTTTCATCAAAGTTTAGTACGAGAAAGCGCCCACTCAGTGGTAGCAGGAGTTCAAAGGTATGCGGATGGCGGTGTGGACGAATGTAGGTGCCAGGCTCCATGGCAATCGCGAGTCGTTGCACGGGATCGCTCAGTTCGGGATGGAAATTGCGATGGGCACGTAATCGAGGAGCCGCTGCTGCCGTGGCGCTTTGCTGTTTCAGGTCATCAAAAGTGATTTGTTTCATTGGGTTTACCTGATTTTAGGACTTGTAGAGTCCATATGATGGATGCTTTGGTATAAGGTAATAGAAGGGCGTATTTAACGATATAATTTTTATGTGACAGCCTTTATGCAAATGCGGTGGTGAGGGCGAGACTCATAAATATTTTGGTATGAAACATCCTGAGCGAATAATGTTCTGTAATTACTCACAACGCCAGTTGACAGGCTTTTTCGTATCGGCGTAACATGCGCGCACTATTATCTGTGAGGACATACGCCTTGGACACACCCAGTAGATACTGGCTCAATGAACCCGTTTGCGGGTACAACTTCTAAGGCTATCCACTTATGCTGATAGCCTTCGTGGTTGTCAGCGACCTCTTTATGTCGCTATGAGTCAGATCTGATATGGTCTGAAACAGCTAGGTGACGCTACCCCTCGTTTGTTTCCTGTGCTCCATGCGTGATCCTTAATGTCACCGCAACGGAGTTTAAAAGCATGCTAAGTGCATTTAGATTAGACAACAGCCGCTTATCCCGTCTGGAGCTGGATGACACGGAAGATCTGACATCATCTTTGTGGGTCGATTTGGTCGAGCCGGAAGAAGATGAGCGTCAACGAGTTCAAGATGAGCTAGGGCAAAGTCTGGCAACTCGCCCAGAGTTGGATGATATCGAAGCATCTGCACGTTTCTTTGAAGATGAAGACGGCCTGCATATTCACTCATTCTTCTATTATGAAGATGCGGAAGATCACGCGGGTAACTCCACCGTGGCATTTACCATCCGCGATGGTCGCTTGTATACGCTACGCGAGCGTGAGCTTCCGGCATTTCGCTTGTATCGCATGCGGGCGCGAAACCAGATGCTGGCCGATGGCAATGCCTATGAGCTGTTGCTCGATCTGTTCGAAACTAAAATTGAGCAGTTAGCGGATGAAATCGAAAACATCTACAGCGATTTGGAAAAGCTAAGCCGCGTCATCATGGAAGGCCATCAGGGTGATGAGTACGATGAGGCACTTTCGACGCTGGCAGAACTGGAAGATATCGGTTGGAAAGTGCGTTTGTGTTTGATGGATACCCAGCGAGCACTTAACTTCTTAGTTCGTAAAGCACGTTTGCCCGCTAGCCAGTTAGAACAGGCGCGCGAAGTGCTGCGAGATATCGAATCCCTGCTGCCACACAACGAATCCCTGTTCCAGAAAGTCAACTTCTTGATGCAGGCGGCAATGGGCTTTATCAACATTGAGCAGAACCGCATCATCAAGATCTTCTCGGTGGTTTCCGTGGTGTTCCTGCCACCGACGCTGGTGGCATCCAGCTATGGTATGAACTTTGAGTTCATGCCGGAGCTGAAATGGTCGTTCGGTTATCCGGGGGCGATTGGCTTGATGTTGTTGGCAGGACTTGCGCCGTATTTATATTTCAAACGTAAAAACTGGCTGTAACCCGCAGTATTTCCTCTCACCCCTCCCCTTGATGGGGAGGGATATCCGCGTTAGTTCCGCAACTTTCTCTGCGTATACAGTGCATCCAGAATAAACAGCAACAGCGCCGCCCAGATAAAGCCGAAGGCAACTAATTTATCCTGCGTCATCTGCTCGTTGTAGAACGTAATGGCCAGAATAAACATCAGCGTTGGGCCAAGGTACTGGAAGAAGCCTAGCGTAGATAAACGTAGACGCGTTGCAGCAGCGGTGAAGAACAGCAGTGGAATCGTCGTGACAATACCCGCAGCGATTAGCAGCAGGTTAAGTGAGATTGGGTTTGCGCTCAGGTGACTGGTCGCACTGTCAGCGATGCCAAATAGATAAATAGCTGCAATTGGCAGTAACCACAGGGTTTCAATTAGCATGCCGGTTTGAGCATCAACCGCGATTTTCTTACGAATCAAACCATAAAATGCAAAGCTGAAGGCCAGCCCAAGTGAAATAACTGGCACCGAGCCAAATTTCCACAGCTGAATGAGCACACCACAAACGGCAAGAGCTAACGCGATCCACTGCATCCGGCGGAAGCGCTCACCGAGGAAAACCACCCCGAGCAAAACGTTTACCAGCGGATTAATAAAGTATCCGAGGCTGGCCTCTAGCATATGATTATTGTTTACCGCCCAGATAAACAGCAACCAGTTGCCGCCGATTAAACAGGCGCTAAGTGCCAGCAAGCCGATCTTGGCAGGCGTTTTGGCCAGAGCGCGAACCTTAGACCAGTTTTTGCTCAATGAAAGCAAGACCAGCATGAAGAAGAATGACCAGATTACGCGGTGGGTCAGGATTTCAGTGGGGGGGACCTGCTGAATCAGCTTGAAATAAGCAGGTGCTATGCCCCAGATAAAATAGGCAGCCAGAGCAAACAGAATGCCATGACGAGTTTGTTGCGAATCCATGAAACACTTCCGAAAAAATGAATAGGCGCTGAGTCTACTGTATTTTCTCGGAATGTTTCATAGTGGTAACGAAGATGATCCTATTAACCCTAACTTATCCCAAGATTTCGTGAGAAACCGGTAAAAAATGCTGCCTAACCGACCATATACGTGGCGGTCGCTGAAGCGATATGGAGGTTTTGTTCGTTGTGGAGTTCTACACGCGCTACGGCGACTTTATTACCGGCACGTAATAGGCTGCCGCTGGCGGTGAAACGCTCACCGCGTCCAGGGCGCAGATAGTCTACCCGCATATCGATGGTGCCCATTTTCGATAGCCGAGCCAACAACTCCTCTTGTGTTATTTCATCGTGGCGCAGCAGCGCGGAACCCACGCAAACCAGCCCAGCGCATACGTCTAGCACCGATGCGATAACGCCGCCGTGTAAAATCTTCTGATGCGCATTGCCCACTAACATCTCTTTGGAATCGAAAACCAGCTCGGCATAGTCTGCTTCGAAGCGCTGAAGTTCTAAACCCAGAGAGCGGTTAAACGGCATGTGGTAAACGAAGATTTCACTAATCAGGGCGCTAGCTTTTTCACGGGTTAAAAAAGTGGGAGACATGGAACGTTCCTTTCTTTCGCAGATGACATACAAACGTTATTGTTAATTTTATGTTGATATTATGCTTAATGATTGTTTGTTTCCAGCGCCAATAAGAATGATGAACGTTCACGCAGCGCCCCTTCCGTGTAGAATGTCGCCTTTGAATCATTTATGGCGTAACTATTTTCCTCGAAGGGGTATCAATAATGCGGATGGGATGGATGATGTTAGCGGGACTGCTAGCAGTTCCTGCGGCGGTTCAGGCGGAAGAGGCTACGGTAAAGCAGGTTCACGATAAGCCATTGGTGAAAGGTAGCATTATTGCGAACATGTTACTTGAACACGATAACCCATTCACGCTTTACCCTTATGATACGAACTACCTGCTCTACACTGAAACGAGCGACGTGAATAAAGAAGCTATTCAGTCGTATGATTGGGCAGATGACGCACGTAAAGATGAAGTTAAATTTCAGTTGAGTTTGGCCTTCCCTCTCATTCGGGGTATCGCGGGCGATAATTCGGTGTTAGGGATGTCCTATACTCAGCGCTCGTGGTGGCAGGCCTTCAACCGCAGTGCTTCTTCTCCCTTCCGCGAGACAAACTACGAGCCACAGCTGTTTGTTGGCTGGTCGACGGACTACCAGCTCGGTGACTGGACTCTGCGTGATATTGAAACGGGCTTTAATCATCAGTCTAACGGGCGCTCCGATCCCACCTCGCGCAGTTGGAACCGCGTTTATGCGCGCCTGATGGCGCAAAATGGTAACTTCCAGGCGCAGATTAAACCGTGGTATCGCATCCCTGAAAGCAGTAGCAAAGATGATAATCCAGATATCACCAAGTATATGGGCTATTACGAAGCCCAGATCGGTTATCAATGGGGAGAAAGCGTTTTGACGGCGAAGGGGCACTATAACTGGAATACCGGCTATGGTGGTGGTGAGTTGGGCTGGAGCTACCCGTTGACCAAGAGTGTTCGTTTTTATACTCAGCTATTTAGCGGCTATGGTGAGTCGATGATTGACTATAACTTCAATCAAACTCGCTTCGGCGTCGGTATTATGCTCAACGATTTTATGTAATTTGTAATCAGCGCACATCCGCTAACGACAAAACCGGTGCATACGCCTAAAATAGCGCCGGTATTTACTATCACCCCCTTTGGTTGAGGAGCAGCGTGGCAACGGCAGCAGTTATCAACGCAGAAATGCTGGCAGAACAGGTTTTGCGCGATACGTTCGGGTATCAGCAATTCCGTCCTGGGCAGCAAACGATTATCAATGCTGCGATCGCTGGCCGGGATTGTCTGGTTGTGATGCCAACCGGAGGCGGCAAGTCTCTGTGTTATCAGATCCCTGCGTTAGTTATGGATGGCTTAACGCTGGTGGTTTCACCGTTGATTTCCCTGATGAAAGATCAGGTCGATCAGCTACAGGCCAACGGTGTGAGCGCTGCGTGTCTTAACTCCACGCAAAACCGTGAACAGCAACAGGAAGTTTACGCTGGGTGTCGCAGCGGAGCGATAAAGCTGCTGTATATCGCGCCAGAGCGGTTGATGATGGATAACTTCCTCGATCAACTTCCCCACTGGAACCCCTCGTTGCTTGCGGTCGATGAAGCGCATTGTATTTCGCAGTGGGGACATGATTTCCGCCCTGAATATAGCGCGTTAGGTCTAATAAAACAGCGTTTCCCTGATATTCCGGTTATCGCGTTAACCGCGACCGCTGACGATGCAACGCGTAATGATATTGAGCGTTTGCTATCGCTCAACGATCCTCTGGTGCAGGTCAGCAGCTTTGATCGCCCAAATATTCGTTACACCCTGATTGAAAAATTCAAACCGCTCGATCAGCTGATTCGTTTTGTTCAAGAACAGCGTGGAAAATCCGGCATTATCTACTGTAATAGCCGTGCGAAAGTGGAAGACACCACAGCCCGTCTGCAAAGCCGTGGTTTCAGCGTCGGAGCCTATCATGCAGGGCTCGATCACGAGCATCGCTCTTCGGTGCAAGACGCTTTTCAGCGTGATGATTTGCAGATTGTGGTGGCGACAGTGGCGTTTGGCATGGGGATCAACAAGCCTAACGTGCGCTTCGTGGTTCACTTTGATATTCCACGTAATATCGAAGCTTACTATCAGGAAACCGGTCGTGCTGGGCGCGATGGTTTACCTGCTGAAGCCGTGTTGCTTTACGATCCTGCCGATATGGCGTGGTTGCGTCGCTGTTTAGAAGAGAAACCTGAAGGGCAGCAAAAAGAGATCGAGCGCCATAAACTCAATGCGATGAATGCGTTTGCCGAAGCACAGACCTGTCGTCGTTTAGTTCTGCTGAATTACTTTGGGGAAGGGCGACAGGAATCGTGCGGCAACTGCGATATTTGTCTCGACCCACCCAAGCGTTACGATGGTTTGGAAGATGCGCAAAAAGCGCTGTCGGCGATTGCTCGCGTTGGACAGCGATTTGGTATTGGTTACGTGGTGGAAATTTTGCGCGGCGCAAACAATACCCGTATTCGCGAGTTCGGGCATGACAAACTCAAGGTTTATGGGCTAGGGCGCGATCACACTACTGAGCACTGGGTTAGCGTATTGCGTCAGCTCATTCATTTAGGATTAGTGACACAAAATATTGCTATGCATTCCGCGCTACAGCTAACAGAGTCTGCTCGTCCCGTGCTGCGCGGTGAAGTACCTTTGCAGCTAGCAGTTCCGCGCGTGATAAATCTCAAATCACGCAGCAGCAGTAGCCATGCCAGTAAAAATTACGGCGGAAACTATGATCGCAAGCTGTTTGCCAAATTGCGTAAGCTACGCAAAGCCATTGCCGATGAGGAAAACATTCCGCCATACGTGGTTTTCAACGATGCAACATTGTTAGAAATGGCCGAGCAGATGCCGATTCGTGCCAGCGAATTGCTGAGTATTAACGGTGTGGGGCAGCGTAAACTCGATCGTTTCGGTGCACCGTTTATGACGCTGATACGAGAGCACGTCGACGGTGATGATGAGTAGTCTTTAGGGGGAATTTCGTCTCCCCCAGTTCTTCCGAGGGAGACTTCCGTTATTTCTTACGTCTTACTTTTTCTTACTCAGGCACAATCCATTCCACTTTCGCGTGGCCAGTACCTTCAGGTACCAATACCTTGTGTAGCCAAGGCAGCACGTCGCGCATTTGCTGTTCCAGCTTCCACGGTGGGTTAATGACAATCATGCCGGAAGCGGTCATGCCGCGCTGATCGCTGTCTGGGCGGACCGCGAGCTCAATTTGCAGAATGCGACGGATACCGGTGTCTTGTAAATCGCGCGTCATTCGTTTGATCTGCTGACGCAGGACAACGGGATACCACAACGCATATACGCCAGTAGCGAAGCGCTTATAGCCTTCCTGAATACCTTTCACCACGTCCTGATAATCGGTTTTCATCTCGTACGGCGGATCGATTAGCACGAAACCACGGCGCGACAGTGGTGGCAGCTGTGATTTCAACTGTTGGTAACCGTCAGCTTTCATCACTTTTGCGCGCTCGTCTTTAGCGAATTCATTACGCAGGAGAGGGAAATCGGTCGGATGCAGTTCGGTCAGATGAATTTTGTCAAAATCGCGTAATAACTGACGAGCAATCAACGGCGAACCTGGGTAGTAACGCAGTTGCTCCCCGCGGTTAAAGTGTTTAACCGCGCTAAGATAGGCTTCCAGCTCGGCGGGAATATCGTCGCGCTGCCAGATACGAGCGATACCTTCTAGGTATTCACCCGTTTTTTCAGCATGCTCACCACTGAGCTGATAACGCCCCGCGCCGGAATGCGTGTCCAGATAAAGGAAAGGCTTATCCTTTTCTTTCAGCGATTCAATGATCAAACTCTGAACGGTATGTTTGAGGACATCGGCATGATTGCCGGCGTGAAAACTGTGGCGATAACTGAGCATAGTGAATTTAAACTTTCGTATATTCTAATAACTAAAACAAAATCATTAGGATAGGTAAATTAGGACCGTGACAAGGCACAGCGAGTCTGCTCTTTTGGGCTGCGGGCGTCGCGGCATGTCAGCAGATGACGGTTAAGTATAAACGGTATGGCGATGAAAGACTTTATGGATTATCGCATATTGGTTTTGTGATACAGATAAAGAATGGTCGAATCTTGAAAGCAGATAATTGTGTGACAAGGAATGCCATGCAAAAGGGATTTACAATGGGGTTATTGCAGCAATTTGATATGTTGAGTGAGTCGGAAAAATTATTTGTGGCGAGTTGTCCTTACAGCGCCCCGGTAATACGCTTCTCGGCAGATGAGGCGACGCAAAAAACTATCCAGATATTTGGTCACAATGGCCATAATGATATGTCTGATGCATTTAGGCATTGCTATTTCGCGGCTTTATTATCGAGGGATTTGGGGTATTACGACGCACTGGATTACCTCAACGCGCATGAGCGCTTTCCTAATAACCCGAGAGAAGAAAGGCGTATGGACATGGCTAATAACTATGTTGGTGCGGATATTGGACAAACACAAAGACCCAATAATGAGCTTGCAGAAATGTGCTTAAAAGCTGCGCAAGGAGGGAGACTTGTACATTTTTAGTATCATAGCCCTCGTACTAACGTTGTGTAGCTGTAAGGACTCTTCTAGCTTAGAACAGCTTAAACGCTATGGCTCAAGTCCATTTGATCAGCAACGCTGGAAGCTTTCTAAGCACCGGCTTGATATGGTGTGGCGTCTAGCTGTTGATCGCGATTTATGTACAAAAAGCACGTCACAGTTAGTCGATTTATTAGGCAATAGTGACGGGTATTTCATCAGTGAAAAATACCTGTCTTGGCAATTGTCCTCTCACCAGCAATTAGCGTTTAAAACGCAGCAACAAAGCCCTTATCCTGCGTTTTTTGCCATTACTTACGATAATCATGTTATGGAGCAGATTTCTTGCTCTTAGATGTATTTGGGCTTGTTGTGCCTCCTATCAAAGCGATTGAACCTACCAGCCATTGATTTTCGCTACACTTAACCTCATCTTAGATCTAAACACGAATTTTATACCGGTTGCTCGCAGAGTTGGGCGGCTGGTTGAATCTATTCATATGCCGCGTTGCTGCGGCTAAGACCGTTAACCTTCGTTGTTAATGGCAAAACTATACAGGACGCTTCCTTATGACCAATCCGTTACTGACGCCGTTCGAACTGCCACCCTTTTCTAAAATCAAACCTGAAGACATCGTTCCTGCGGTGAAAGCTGCACTGGCAGATTGTCGTGCTGAGGTTGAGCGCGTGGTCGCACAAGATGCGCCATTTACATGGGACAACCTGTGTCAGCCACTGGCTGAAGTTGATGACCGTTTGAGCCGTATCTTTTCTCCGGTCAGTCATTTGAATTCCGTACAAAATAGTCCAGAGCTGCGCGAAGCTTACGAACAGTGTTTACCTTTGCTGTCTGAGTATGGCACGTGGGTTGGACAACATGAGGGGCTATATCAAGCCTATCGTAGTCTGAAAGAGGGTGCCGGTTTTGCGGTACTCACCAAGCCGCAGAAGAAAGCGGTAGAAAATTCACTGCGCGATTTTGAACTGTCAGGCATCGGTTTACCGAAAGAGAAACAGCAGCGTTATGGTGAAATCATGGCGCGTTTGTCTGAGCTGGGTTCAGCATTTAGCAACAATGTGTTAGATGCCACTATGGGCTGGAGCAAGCTGATTACCGACGAAAAAGAGCTGTCGGGCCTACCTGAAAGTGCGATGGCTGCGGCGAAAGCGTTAGCAGAATCCAAAGAAAAAGAAGGGTGGTTACTCACTCTGGATATTCCGAGCTATTTGCCGGTTATGACCTATGCCGATAACCGTGAACTACGTCATGAGATGTATCAGGCGTTTACCACGCGGGCATCCGATCAAGGACCAAATGCAGGTCAGTGGGATAATAGCGAAATCATGGCTGAAACGCTGCAGTTGCGTCACGAACTTGCACAGCTGCTGGGCTTTAAATCCTATGCCGATAAATCATTGGCGACCAAAATGGCAGAGAACCCACAGCAGGTTCTGGCATTCCTCAACGATTTAGCTGAACGTGCTCGCCCACAGGGTGCTCAGGAATTAGCTGAGCTGCGTGAGTTTACCCGCAAGCACTATGATGTGACGGAGTTGGAAGCATGGGATATCACCTACTACAGCGAAAAACAGAAACAGCACCTTTACTCCATCAGCGATGAGCAACTGCGTCCTTACTTCCCTGAGCAGCGCGTATTAAGTGGTTTGTTCGAAGTAGTAAAACGCATTTACGGTATTACCGCTAAAGAACGCCATGATGTCGATGTGTGGAATTCTGAGGTACGTTTCTTTGAGCTGTATGATGAAACGGGCGAACTGCGCGGTAGCTTCTATCTTGACCTCTACGCGCGCGAACACAAGCGCGGCGGGGCATGGATGGATGATTGCGTTGGGCGTCTGCGTCGTGCCGACGGCAGCTTACAAAAACCGGTCGCTTATCTAACCTGTAACTTTAATCGCCCAATCGGCGATAAACCTGCGTTGTTCACTCACAATGAAGTGACAACGCTGTTCCATGAGTTTGGCCACGGTTTGCACCACATGCTAACCACCATTGAAACCGCGGGTGTTTCTGGCATTAACGGGGTGCCGTGGGATGCCGTCGAGCTGCCAAGCCAGTTCATGGAAAACTGGTGCTGGGAGCCAGAGGCGTTGGCGTTCATCTCAGGTCACTATCAGACCAATGAACCGTTGCCTCAGGAAATGTTAGATAAAATGCTGGCAGCGAAGAACTATCAGGCGGCGCTGTTTATCCTGCGTCAGCTCGAGTTCGGGATGTTCGACTTCCGTCTGCATACCGAGTTTGATCCTGCGCAGGGCGCTCGTATTCTTGAGACGTTGAAAGAGGTAAAAGCGTTGGTTGCAGTGATGCCATCGCCGAGCTGGGGACGTTTCCCACATGCCTTCAGCCATATTTTCGCTGGTGGTTATGCTGCTGGGTATTACAGCTATCTGTGGGCAGAATTGTTATCGGCTGATGCTTTCTCTCGTTTTGAAGAAGAAGGGATTTTCAACGTCGATACCGGTCGTGCGTTTCTCGACAATATCCTGTCGCAGGGCGGTTCAGATGAGCCAATGAATCTCTTCAAAAACTTCCGTGGCCGTGAGCCTAAAATCGATGCGATGCTGCGTCATTATGGCATCAAGGGCTAATTCGTTGAGTATTCAGTTATTGTTGGAAGAGGGCGCCGATAGCGGCGCCTTATCGCATTTAGCCGAACGTTGGGGACTGGTTCACGATCCTGAAGCGCTGATGGCGCTGGTATTAACGCCGGAACATTTGGAACTGCGTAAACTAGATGAACCTAAGCTAGGCGCGATTTTCGTCGATTTTGTTGCGGGAGCCATGGCTCATCGTCGCAAGTTTGGCGGTGGTCGTGGTGAAGCCGTCGCTAAAGCGGTAGGCATTAAAGGTAGCTATGTGCCGAGCGTTGTGGATGCTACCGCAGGGTTAGGCCGTGATGCCTACGTGTTAGCTTCCGTGGGTTGCCATGTACGAATGCTAGAGCGCCACCCCGTGGTGGCGGCTTTGCTCGATGACGGCTTGCAGCGTGGCTATGCCGATCCAGAGATTGGGGGTTGGCTACAAGAGCGTTTAACGCTGCTGCATGCGTCCAGTATTGATGCGTTGAAAGATCTCACGCCCGCGCCGGAAGTGGTTTATCTCGATCCGATGTATCCGCACAAACAGAAAAGTGCGTTAGTGAAGAAAGAGATGCGAGTGTTTCAATCATTGGTCGGGGCGGATTTGGATGCTGACGCATTGTTGGCGCCAGCGCGAGCTCTGGCCACGAAACGCATTGTGGTGAAGCGCCCTGATTATGCCCCTCCGCTGGCAGATGTTCCTGCGCATGCGGCGACCACAACCAAGAATCATCGCTTTGATATCTATACGCCGCTAAAGTGAATCTGGCGAGAATCCCTCTGCCTAGCCCCTTAATCGGGGCTAGGTCATTTAAGTTTTAGTACCCTGAACTCGTTTTTTTCATCGTATCTCCCGATTTCATCGGTTGTTTATCCATCTGGTCTTTGCTCATTTCATCTTGTTTTGGTGCTTCGCCTTTTTGCATGGCGTCCAGATGTTGCTTTTTCATTTCCTGCGGTTTTTTGCTGGTGTGATCCATTTTATGCGGATCGTTATGCATGCTTTTATCTGACGTGCTGGTTGAATCAGCGGCGAAAGCAAATCCAGTACCCATCAGTAAAGCGCTACACATCACGGTGGTAATGATTTTTTTCATGGTCAGATCCTTATCCAGTTATGGGGGCGAAGCCAGTATTGCCTTCACGTGTTCATTAAATCCTCACCGAGTTATAAATTATTTGTGATAACTCAGGACACAAACCCTGTGTAGACTGAATATATTCCCGTAGTCCTTCAAGATGCAGGTACTTGGGTATAAACCATCCAGCTTGGAGTGATAACGCGATGGAAGGAATGAAGCGAATTCTAATTGTAGAAGATGACTCACATATTGCCGATCTACTGGCTTTGCATCTACGCGATGAAGGCTATCAGATAGAACACGCCGCCGATGGTATTGCGGGGATGTCCATGTTAGAGCAAGGCGGCTGGGATGCGCTGATTCTGGACTTGATGCTGCCGGGAATTGATGGGCTCGATATTTGTCGCCGAGCCCGCAGCATGACGCGCTATACACCGATTATTATGATCAGCGCTCGTTCTAGCGAAGTTCATCGCGTTTTGGGACTAGAGCTGGGTGCTGATGACTATGTGGCTAAGCCTTTCTCCATGGTTGAGCTGGCTGCGCGAGTAAAAGCGCTATTTCGCCGTCAGGAGGCGATGAGCCGTAATCTCCAGATGGATGCAGGACGTTTGGATATGGCGGGTCTGACAATCGACCCTATTGCGCGTGCGGTGTGGATGAATCAGCAGCCTATCGATCTTACTCCGCGTGAGTTTGATCTCTTGTATTTTTTCGCCAAGAATCCAGACAAGGTGTTTTCGCGTTTGCAATTGCTTGATCAGGTCTGGGGTTATCAACATGATGGTTACGAACATACGGTGAACACCCACATCAACCGCCTACGAATCAAGATCGAAGCGGATCCCTCAGAGCCGCAATATATTCTGACTGTTTGGGGTTCTGGCTATAAATTTACGGCGTCGGGTGCGGGTAACTAAATGAATCGATTGAGTCTCTCTCAGCGTTTAACGCTCGTTTTTGCGCTGTTGCTGGTGGCTTGCTGCGCGGTATCTGGCTGGCTTCAGGTTCGCAGCAATACCCAATACAGCCAGCAGGTGATCCAGCGTTTATCGGTCAATCTTGCTCAGCACATCACTGAAAATAATAAACTTTTGGGACCACAAGGGCTGAATCCTGCGTCGGTGAAAAAGCTATTTGATCAGCTTATGTCGGTGAATCCGAGCGTCGAGGTTTATTTGTTAGATAAGCAAGGACACATCATCGGAGATGCCGCGCCGGAAGGGCGGATTAAACGCCGCGATGTGAATCTAAAACCTATCAATGCGCTGATGCAGGGGCAAAGCATGCCCGTTTTGGGGGATGATCCGCGCAGCATTGATGGGCAAAAGGTCTTTAGCGTCGCGCCACTGCAAGTCGATGGTAAAACCGAAGGATACTTATATGTTGTGCTGCTTGGTGAAGACTATGCTCGACTAGCCGATGATGCCCGAATGGGATCGGCGGCGCTAACGGCGTTTTGGTCGATGGGGTTGATTATGCTGTTTGGTTCTCTGGCTGGTTGGCTGGCTTTCCGCTGGGTGACTAAGCCGGTGCGTCAACTCACCCGTCAGGTGATCAAACTGGAACAGGAAGGGTTGGATTATGCGCGGGTCATGGCGCTAAGTGTGCCAGACGCTGACGTAAAAAGTAATGAGGTTACTCAGCTCAGACGTGCATTTGTTTTGATGGCCAAACGTATTGCCGAGCAGTGGAAAACCTTGGCGGAGCAGGATCAACAACGCCGTGAATTTATTGCCAATATTTCACATGATTTGCGAACGCCGCTGACGTCTTTACATGGGTATTTAGAAACGCTGTCGGTCAAGTCATCCAACTTGAGTGACGCTGAACGTAAACGTTATTTAGATATTGCACTCGCGCAGAGCCTGAAAGTAGGCCGTTTGGCACAAGAGCTGTTTGAGCTGGCGCGCTTAGAATATGGCGTAGTGAAGCCGCAAAAAGAGCGTATGTCGTTTAGTGAGCTGTTGCAGGATATTTTCCAAAAGTTTGAGCTTACGGCTGAAACCCGTCAGATTAGGCTTAGTGCGGATGTTCCTAAAGGTTTACCTCTGGTCAACGCTGATATCTACATGATGGAGCGCGTATTGACCAATCTTTTGGATAACGCAATCCGCCATACGCCTTCAGGCGGGTATATTGCGGTGAAACTTTGGCATCAAGACGGACAGATGTGGGTTCAACTGACCGACAGTGGTACAGGTATTCCTGAAGAGCTAAAAGCGGGATTATTTGAGCGTCCATCGTTGCTTTCAGGCGCGCGTCGCCAGTCGGCTGGAGGGCTTGGGCTAATGATTGTCAAACGCATGCTGCAACTGCATGACGGGGACATCATGTTGGTCAATGAGAATGAGCAGGGCGCTTGTTTTCGTTTAATGCTGCCAGTGTGAATTGCTCCCTTAATTATTATCACACTTGGTGGTAGCATGAATTTCCCTTCTAATTATAAGAGCTCACTCCGATGATGTTGTTTTTGACGGTGGCATTGGTTCATCTGGTGGCCTTGATGGCTCCAGGTCCTGACTTCTTTTTTGTTTCTCAAACGGCGGTTAGTCGCTCTCGCGCTGAAGCCATGCAGGGTGTTGTAGGGATTACACTGGGTATTGTTATTTGGGCTGCGGTGGCGCTGATGGGGCTGCATTTGCTGCTCATGAAAATGGCGTGGCTGCACAGCATTATTACCGTTGGCGGGGGCTTGTACCTGACATGGATGGGTTATCAGCTCTTAAAATCTGCGCGAGCCAAAGGACAGTTGGACAACAGCGATGAGGTTAACGTCACTCTACCAGCGCGTGGTAAAACCTTTTTACGTGGCTTCCTAACCAACTTATCTAACCCAAAAGCGGTTATTTATTTTGGCTCGGTGTTTTCCCTATTCGTCGGTGACAACGTCAGTACGCCTGAGCGCGTGGGATTATTTGTGATGATTGTGGCAGAAACCTTCGTATGGTTCAGCATCGTTGCCTCCGTGTTTGCTCTGCCGGTAATGCGTCGTGGCTATCAGCGTTTAGCTAAGTGGATCGACGGCGTTGCGGGCGTTCTGTTTATCGGCTTCGGTCTGCATCTAATTTTCTCGCGTTCATAATTCCATTGATTAATACATATACAAAGGCGGGCTGATTGATCGGTCCGCCTTTTGTGGTTTCTATTGAATAGAAAATTGATACTCAAGAAGTTAAGCCCACGTAGTGCGATTATCCCTGATGGGTAAAGTCAGGCTTCGGGCACTTGAAGCTAGATTGAGAATGCACCACTTGGCTGTAATACGTCCCCGTTTTTGTATAGCGACGATAGAGTTTTGCCCCTCCTTCGCGGTCTCGGTTCTTAATCCAACTCCGTGCGTGACATAATACTGCCGTATAAGCTTGGCTTTTTGGCGATAAAAGATCTGCGGACTTTGACGCTAACTCAGCAGCCTTCCAGCGGTAATGCAAAAATTGATTATTGGTTTTAGGCAATGCCGCTTTAGCCCTCGCAGCTTCATTTGGGGTAATCCAGCTTTGGGGCTGAATTCCATCATTCGGAATATTTTTATCCTGTTGCCAGCTAAGATCGTAGGTATCACCGACATAGGAATAGATAGAACGATAAATTGCATAGTCGGGCGTCATGGCATAGCTGGTTAATTCTAATCCTTGGTCTCGCAATATTAGCGCAGACTGATAATAAGCTTGAGCACGGACACGTTTTTCTATTTTGGGATTCTGAGCAGTATTGAGATTATCGATAAACTGCTTTGCCCACTGACGATGTTGGGTTGTTTGGAAATAAGGTAGGGCTTCATCATAGCGCTTAGCGCGCATCAAGCGACGGGCTAAGACTTCACGCAGTTCAGCATCTGGCGTCATTATCGGACCGATATAATAGGTTTTCTCATCCTCATCTATAGGTTTGGGCAAGATGTCCGCAATGGTATGTACGTTCTTATCAACAAATCCTTTTAGCTCATCAAGGGTTAATACCCGCTCAGCAATATCCAGAAGATCCGCGCGGTAAATATATTTGCCGCGATAAAAGAGCGCCATTGCCTGCAAATAGTCACCGCGATTAAGAGCGAGAATACCTTGCTCGCCAGATACCAGACACACTCGCTGTTCTATAAGCGAAGGTTCATCAACAGTCCCGCGATCTGACGGCGGGAAACTTTCTACCGTTTTAGCGTAGGCCGCAGTTGCGGCTTTCATGTCGCCGTTGCGCAGCGCCATTTTTGCCCGAAGCCACCAGCTTAACGCGCTGTCACCGGAGTTTTTCAGCAGTGTAGCTGCCATATCATATTTGCCAGAACGATAGGCTATCGCTGCCAGGCTGTCACTGCCTTTAAAACCCGTGCCAGCCGATGAGCTTATTAACGCGAGTATTTTGGTGGTAATTTGCGATTTCTCATGACTATGTTCATCGTCCAACCCGCTCCCGCTATCACTAAATAACTGAATAGCCAGTAGCTGTTGCACCAATGGGTCTTTAATCGCTTTTTTCAGTAATTTTTCATTTTGCGGTTTCATCAATATATTGGCGATAATATGCAGCGATGCGCTACCACTGGGATCGCCTTGCACAGACTGTTGGGCATAAAGATGTATTGAGGTAGCAATATCTCCCAGCCAGAAATGAATTGCTGCCTGTTGACCAAGACTGCTGAGTGACAAGAGCGCGTCATCAGGCTCGTCGCTCTTAACGCGATCGATCACTTTTTGGAATGCGGCTAGCGCAAGTTGGAGCTTAACGTGGTCAGCAGAATCAGCCCTAGACAAAAGGGAGCTTTCTTGGGAGTCGGTGATGTAGTCATCCATCAGGGCTCGGCCTAAAGAATATTGCGCAGCCAGTCCGTAAACTCGTTGTTCATTTTCCGGTAGAGCCAGTACCTGCGTGAAATAATCAGCAGCATTTGAAGTATCCACCAGGTTGAAGGCTACGGCACCGAGGGTATATAGCCGCTCTTCGGGGGTTAATCCTTTGCTGAGAGCGTCAGCTTGCTCAAGACTAATACTGGCTCGCATTTGGGCGATAATATTAGCCATGCGCAGCTCCTTCGCGCTCATCTGGGCTTTGATTTCTTCCTCTGTGGCGATCTCTACCGGTTTTTTCCAGATGGGGAGCGTTTTATCAAAATCAGCGAACAAACTAGTCTCAAAAGCAAAATTCCCCTCGGGCATATTAAGCAACGTTTTATTGCGTTCGACTAATAAGCGGTTATAAAAATGAGGGCCACAGGCATTCGCAGGGGCGAAAGGCATCAGCGTGGTTGCTAGTGCCAGACTTAAGGACAGCAGGGTTTTACAACGCCTTTTCCAAGCAAATAAGCTAAGGCGTAACATGAATATCTCCTGGAGCCAATTGAGTACAACGAGCCCATCCGATAGCCTGGCTCCGGCTTGCCCGCAGTTGCTGAGACTGAATACGAATAAAACGTAGCGGCTGATCGCCGCTGTCTAAACGATAATTTCCGACGGCGTCCGCTATCTGGCAACGATCGCTGGAAATGGTAATCTCTTTGGGCATAACGCTATCTATTTGCCCCTTGTTACGCAGTACCAAATTATATAAAGCATCAGTCTGATCAGGCTCCGCTGGCTGGGCCTGCGCATCAACAATCCATTGAACGGTCAACGCTTGTTGCAGGATCACCGCTTTCAGCGTTGGCATGGACCAAGCTCTGCGGTCGCCCTCGAGAGGCAAGCGAAACCAGATTAGCCCTTTTAAATGGGGGATGTGCTGTAACCTAAGCTGAGATAAAAAATCAGCCATAGTCTGAGGCTGAACCGAGATCTCTTGCATTTGGCCTGCAATGTAGAGGGAGCTTTCACTCTCTACCACGGGCTGTTGATCCTGAAAACCCGCTAGCCCTATGCCATAGGCCGGTAATGCGACATAAAATGGTTTTTGTGTCACGTTGCTATAGCGTTTGATCCAGCTAGCCGCTAATTCAGCATCGAATAACCCTTTCTCTGGCGAAAGGACGGCATGCACCTGTAACACGGATTGATCCGCCTGCTGAACTAACGCAGGCAAATAAGGAGAGTCTAACCATGTAGGTAACAGCGTTAGGCTGAGTTGCAGATCCTGTGGCAATCTCGTTCGCAGTAGCTTAAGAAATTGTTGATAAACCACCAGTTTTGAACTGGGGGAATCATAGTCAATTTCAACGCCCGTGACGCTTAGACCACTCTGTTGCCATTGGTGTAGCTGATTAAGTAGGTTTTCAAACACCAACGACGAATCAATATGCTGTAGTTGCCCATCAAGGCGAACCACTAACCAGACGGGGCGTCCATCTTGCCGCAGCATTTGGGTATCTACGGCGATTTTGCGTAAGCCTTCATCGCGATTGAGCTGTAGTCCCAACACCCGTAGGCCAGAAAATAGTTCATGGCTTTGCAAAAGTGCGTCTTGGTGCTGCGGTGTCCAGACTCTTTGCCAAATATAGGCTTGCTGATCCCATGGTGTGAGATTTTCCCCCGATGTTCCTGATGAGGGATTTCGATAAAGACTAAAAAGTATGCTGCAAAAAAGTGCCACCATACCGATTACAATCCATGTCCGTTTCATGTCCGTCTGCTTCATCCCCACCGTCTAAATAACTTGGTTCGGTCACATTATGTGAGATCGCGTCTATGAATACTGATCCAGTACAAGCTTGGCATCAAGGATGAATAAAGGGTTTAGGGATTTTTAAAGAGTCGGGTTTACGCTTGCCACCAAAAAAACAAAACGCCTGATGAGAACATCAGGCGTTTTCAGGCTAGCAAGGATGGGTTAGCGCTGAGACAAATTACATCGCAGCGAAGAAGATCATACCAACGACTGCGCCCGTGGTACCCAAAATGGTTTCCATTATTGACCAGGTTTTCAGCGTTTGAGCTTCGGTCGCACCGGTGAATTTACCAAACAGCCAGAAGCCGGAGTCGTTTACGTGGCTCAGTACGATGGAACCACCCGCGATACAGATAGACAGTGCAGCCATCTGTGCGCCGTTGTAACCCAGTTCGCCGATAACCGGAAGAACCAAGCCTACTGTCGTTAAACACGCAACGGTAGCGGAACCCTGAATCACACGAACCGCAGCGGCGAGTACGAAGCAAGCCACAGCAATTGGCAGACCCGCACCAATCAAAGAGTTACCCAGAGCTGGACCTACGCCGGAATCAACCAAGATTTGTTTGAAGACGCCGCCCGCACCGGTAACCAGAAGGATGATACCTGCTGGCTGGATCGCCGCAGAACATACTTCCATGACTTTCTCTTTGCTCATGCCCCGACGAATAGCCAGACCATAAATGGCAACCAGACAAGCCAGCAGAATTGCGGTAAACGGATGACCGATAAATTCCAACCACTTATGTAGTTCAGTACCGGTTTCCACAAAGCGCGCGCCGATGGTTTTCATTCCAACCAGAACCAGTGGGAATAAAACTAACGCTAAGCTGAAGCCGAATGAAGGCAGTTTGCTCTTATCTAAGCTTGGCTCTTGGATATCAGCAGGCAGATCCAGAGTGACATACTTGCTGATGAAGTTACCAAACAGAGGACCCGCTAAAATCATGCCTGGAATAGCAGCACACAGGCCGATCAGAATCATCCAACCATAGTCTGCTCCCATCTGAGAAGCCAGCAGCATAGGCGTTGGACCTGGTAACAGGAACGCTGCGGCACCCGCAACCCCAGCAAACAGAGGGATCGCCAGTTTAACTACGTTACCGTTGGTACGACGAGCAACGGCGAATACCACACCAATCAGCAGAACGATGGCAACATCGAAGAACAGCGGCAGTGCGCAGACCAGACCTGCAATACCTAGTGCATAATGTGCCCGCTTCTCTCCAAAGCTAGAGAGCAGTTTGGCAGCAATCTGATCCAGTGCGCCGGTTTCATGCAGGATTTTACCGAACATGGCACCTAAGGCGACGACGATAGCGAGGAAGCCTAAAGTGCCTCCCATGCCTTTTTCCATGGTCTTGGCAATCATATCCAGCGGCATTCCGGAGAAGATACCTGCGCCGATAGATACCAACATCAGAGCAACAAAAGCGTGCATACGTGCTTTCATTACCAGAAACAGCAACAGTAGGACGGAGCCGACTGCGGTAAAGACGAGAGTGAAGGTGCTCATTATGACCCCTGAGAAATCACAGATTTAATGGTTGTAATTGTATTTTCAACAACACCGTCCAGTGGGAGGCTGATGTCGACAGCATGAACGTCATGTTCATCGCTGGTAGGTTCTTCTAACGCTTCAAATTGTGAAACTAGCATCTGCGGTTTAAAGAAATGACCTTTACGCGCTAACAGACGGCTTTCGATCAAATCGAAATCGCCTTTTAGATAGATAAAAGAAACGTTTTTATTGCCGTCGCGCAGCATGTCGCGATAACGCTTTTTCAGTGCAGAACAAACGATCAGAGATACGTCGTTGGTACGTTGCATGGCAAAAATGGCGTCGTTAACCGCTTTCAGCCAAGGCGTGCGGTCTTCATCATTCAGCGCATGGCCTTCGGACATTTTTTTGATATTAGCGCGGGGGTGCAAGAAGTCTCCATCTAGGAAACCTGCGCCAAGCTGTTGGGCTACGGAAGTTGCAACAGCAGATTTACCGCTGCCAGATACGCCCATCAGGATAAAAACGTGGTGTTGTGGTTTTTGCTCGCTCATTTCTACTCCAGAGAGGGGACGGAAGACCATCCGCTAAACGTAATGTTACTGGTAACTTGTTATGGGTAACATTGTCTGAGCAGAGATAACAATTAGCAAGAACCGTGACAAAGTAGCTTCAATAACTGTGAGGTTACTCTCAGTTAGTAACGGTAATTAACTATAAGTGAGTAGTTGCTTACGGGGTTTTAGATGCTGCCGCCATAGAGAAGTGTGAAACCAACGTCAACCATCTGGGATGAAATGGTTTCGCCGCGTAGGCGTGCTAGCATGCGCTCTGCGGCAATTTGCCCCATGCGCTGGCGAGGTGTTAATACGCTGGCGAGTTTCGGGGTCATGACCTGACCAATATCGTGGCCGTGGAAACCGGCGATCGCCATATCTTGAGGAATGCGCAGACCCAAACGCTGGCATTCAAAGGCAGCACCTGCGGCTAAGTCATCGTTGGTGCAGAAGATACTGTCCATGTCAGGATAGCGTTCTAGCGCTTCACGCAGTAGCTCACTGCCGACGGAGTAAGAGGAACCGCGTGGGATCATGACACTACGAGGCTCTAAGCCGGCATGATTCATTGCCGCTTCATAGCCATGCTGTTTGATGACCGTACGCTCATCTTGGCGAGCGCCAAAATAAACCACTTTGCGATGACCGCGATCGATGATGGCCTGAGTCATTTGACGAGCGGCTTCGAAGTTATCAAACCCAACCGCGATATCAATACACGGCGTCACGCAGTCCATCATTTCCACGACGGGGACGCCTGACACTTCGATCATCTTACGTGTGCGTGCGGTGTGACTGCGTTCAGACAAGATCAACCCATCGACGTTGTAGGAGAGCAGAGACAATAAACGCTCTTCTTCTTTTTCTTGGCGATAGCCATAGTGCGCTAGCATAGTTTGATAGCCATGCGCGTCGGTGACGCTTTCTATGCCACGAATAACATCGGCGAAAACTTGGTTGGTCAGAGAAGGAAGAAGCACGCCAATCGCGCGGCTCGTTGAATTGGAGAGAATATCCGGTGCGCGATTAGGGATGTATCCCAATTCGTCCAACGCCACTGCAATTTTTGTTTGAAGTGCAGCAGAAACTTGCTCAGGGTTACGCAAATAACGGCTTACCGTCATTTTTGTCACACCAACTTTGTCTGCGACATCTTGAAGTACAGGGCGTTTTTTCTTCATTTTCAATGAAATAACTAATGTTCGGACGAATGCAGACAGTTTAGCAAAAAAACAATGTCACGTATAAAACAAATGTTACGCATATCATGCGAAACATCGCGCTCTGGGATATCACGCCACTAATGCGCCGCGAACCACGTAGGAGTGCCCTGCATCACGTGACCCGACGATAAGCTCAAGTGCTCTTTGTGCCAACGATTCTAATGGATATTCAATGGCGGGCTGCCCTGGAAGACTCATGGAACCATCGAGACTAAAAATCATGACCTGCCTAGGAACATCACGATTGAATGCTTGCAACAGTTCTTTTGCCTGCTGAGCATCGTTGTTATCGCGTAGCAGAAGCCCATTAAAGGCAACACCGCTGTTAAGCAACGACTGGAGGGCGACCTTCATAGAGGGAGAACATTGGGTCACAAGCTGTCTGTTGTAAGGAATAAGGTTAAATTCTAATGCGCTGCGATAGCCCTGTAGTGTTTGGTCAGCGGCATCGCTCTGGTCATAATTTAGCAATGCCAACTGGCGTCGCCCCTGACTGACCAGATATTGAGAAGCGGTGTGTGCAGCAAACTCATGATCGAACTCAATCCGGCTGCCGCCTTCGGCGTCTAAACAGTCAATCAGCACAATGGTGTCGTCAAGCGGAGGTAGTGTAAAACGCGCTCCGATGATAATCATTGCATCACACAGTCCGCGCCCCAACTCGCTTAACGCATGTTGTACGCTGGCGGCATCGGTGGCGAAGCGTAGCAGAAGGTGTTTTTTATGCAGACGCATCTGTTTTTCTAACGCCTGAAGGTAATGCGCTGCCTGCTGGATAGTTTCCATGGCGCACACGACACCAATGCAACCGGTCGTTTGTGTACTCAGCGACTGAGCAATCAAATTCGGCGCATAGTTCAGGGCTTCTGCGGCTTTTAGTACCGCCAGACGGCTTTCCTCCTTCACGCCACGGCTGCCGCTGAGTACCCGTGATACTGTGGCTTTGGACACCTGAGCGAGTCGTGATACATCGTTGATAGTCGCCATATTCTTTTGCCAGTTGGAGTGAAATCATTCGTTCTAGTGCAGGAGATACAGGTTAAAAAAGTAGAACCCTGCATCTCCGAGCAAAACAATGCCTAATGTGTTAAAAACCGTTCTCTTGTGAGACTTTGGCAAACCATTGGCCACTTTTTTTTATTTTCCGCGTTTGCGTCGCTAAATCGAGTTGCACAAAGCCATAGCGGTTTTTGTAGGCATTGCACCACGACCAGTTATCGATAAATGTCCACATATGATAACCCAAGCACCGACTGCCTTCCTGAATCGCTTTATGCACCCATTGCAGATGTTCGCGAATGAATTCAATGCGGTAGTCGTCTTGTACCTGCCCATGTTCAACAAATCGCTGCTCGTTTTCTACGCCCATGCCATTTTCTGAAATAAAACAACGCGGATTTCCGTATTGAGTGCGTAGGTTCGCCAAAATGTCATAAACGCCTTTTTCGTAGATTTCCCAGCCGCGATAAGGATTCATTTTACGCCCTGGCATTTCATAGTTATCGAAGAACCATTCAGGCATAAACGGGCTCTCGGGATTCACCATGCTATCACGGGATTTGATGCGTCTTGGTTGATAGTAATTGATTCCAAGTAGTGAGACCACGCCCTGAGCCAATAGCTCGCGATCGCCGTCACGGCATTCTGGCAGTTGGTGATGCATTTTGAGCAAATCGACTAACTCATCGGGATATTTACCTAACAGAGCGGGATCGAGAAAGCTACGGTTAAACATTAGGTCGGCGATATTTGCCGCTTTTACATCGGCCGGATTCTCAGAACGGGGATAAGAAGGCGTCAGGTTGAGGATAATGCCAATGTCTCCACCTTGATCCAACTGGCGATAGCGTTGCACCGCCTGTGCATGGGCAAGCATGGTGTGATAAGCCACGGTCGCGGCGCGTTTAAAATCCACCACGTTGGGATAATGGAAGTCGTACAGATAGCCACCTTCGACCGGAACCACAGGCTCATTAAAGGTAAACCAGTGTTTGACGCGATCGCCAAACAGATGAAAACAGGTCGCGGCGTATTCCGCGTAAGCATCAACGACTTCACGATTTTCCCAGCCACCTTGCTGTTGCATCACCATCGGCATATCGAAATGGAAGAGATTGATAAAAGGCGTAATGCCCTGAGCCAGCATTTCATCGATGATCTGATTATAAAATGACACCGCATCAGGATTAACCGCTCCACGGCCGTTAGGAATTAAGCGCGCCCATGATATCGAAGTGCGAAAGCTGTTATGTCCAACCTGCTTTAGCAGCGCAATATCATCTCGCCAATGCTGATAAAAGGTCGATGTATCTTGTGGCCCCACCTGTTGATGAAAACGATTTGGCTGTTGGGAGAACCAGTGATCCCATACCGTGGCGCTTTTTCCGCCGCCAAGACTATTGCCTTCGGTTTGCGGTGCCGAGCTGGCGCTGCCCCACCAAAATCCAGTTGGAAACGAGTGTGTCATAGGTGCTCCGTTATGAGTTCAACGCCAGTTCATTGGCCTGTTTATCTTCTTCCTGTTTAAGCAAGGTACGTTCGTAGGCTTTCAGGAATGGGTAGTACATTGCAGCGGACAACACCATGCAGATCAGACACATAATGACGGGACTGAGTGCCCAGTTTGCTGCCCATGAGGCTCCGATTGGCGCAGGCGTTGTCCATGGCGTCATTGAAACCACTTGTGCAACCCAGCCAAGTTTGGTGGCGGTCCATGCAAAAGTGGCATTGATCATGGGTACTAAAATAAAGGGTAGGAAAAACACGGGGTTCATGATGATGGGGGCACCGAACAGAATCGGTTCGTTGATATTAAAGAAACTCGGTACAACGCCCATTTTTCCGATGGTTCGTAGGTGAATGGCTTTACTACGTAACAGTAGGAATGCCAAAGGTAGCGTAGAACCCACGCCGCCAATCAGCAGGTAGTGATCCCAAAACCCCTGCAAATAGATGTGCGGTAGCGGTGCGCCAGTTGCTAATGCAGTTTGATTGAGTGCCAGATTGGTCATCCAGAACGGATTCATAATGCCAGTAACGATCAGCGCACCGTGAATTCCGGCAAACCACAGGATTTGGCACAGTAACACCGATAACAAAATGGCTGGCAGGGAATCAGAGGCTGAAACCAGCGGAGCCAATAAATGCATGATGGCTTCAGGGATAATCATCCCCGTCATGGATTCAACTAAAAGGTTTAACGGATGCAGCGTTGCGACGATGATCACCACAGGAATTAAGATTTCAAACGAACGGGCGACCCCTGTAGGGACTTCTTTGGGCAGCCGGATGGTGATGTTTTTACGCTTTAGGAGGGCGTACATTTCGCTGGCATAGATAGCAGTGATAATTGCCGTGAAGATCCCTTGTCCTGAGAAGTACTGAGTCGAGATGTGATCATCTTTATAAGGCGCAGCGACGATTAAAAAGGCCATGAATGCCAGTAGGCCAGTCATGATGGGATCGAGCTTATAGTGTTTACCCATGCTGGCGCCGATACCAACGGAGATAAAAAATGTCATTACGCCCATGCTAAGGTTAAACGGCAACATCAGTTCGGCACGGTATTTAAGTGAAAAATTCAGCCAGCCGCGGGCAAATCCCCATTGCGTATCTGCGTCGAAAGGCGGAAAGATAAATACCAGCATGAACGAGCCAATAATCATGAAGGGCAGGGCGGCGAGAAAACCATCACGGATGGCAATCACATATTTTTGCTGCCCGATAGAACCGGCTAGAGGCGCGATCTTTTGTTCAATCACGCTAACCATTGATTGATATAAGCTCATTGGCGATCCCCTCGCGCTAATCGATTAACGACAGGGCAAAATCTAATACTTTATCGCCACGCTGCATTCCGTAATCCATCATGTCGATAGCCGCCACCGGAATGCCTTTCGGCTCTGCTTTTTGCGCCAGACCGCTGAGCATATATTTCACCTGTGGCCCCAGCAATATGACCTGATAATGCTCAAACTGGTCGTCAAATTCGCCTGCGCCAAAAGCTTTGATTTCAACGTCTAACCCGCGCTCCTGCGCGGATGTCAGCATCTTTTTCACCAATAAACTGGTGGACATACCCGCAGCACAGCACAGCATGATTTTTTTCATTTTTATGTTCTCTCTGAGTTAAACGGTTCATTTTCTAAAACTCATTGGATACATTTTGGAAACCGGTTTCCAATACAAAAAAACTAAAGTGAGAGCGGTATTCAGGAATGAAAATTTACTCAGATAAAAGCTGTGAAAACGGTCACAAGTTAAATAGATACTGTGGAAAAAATAGGCTAACAAAGAATTTCAGGCATAAAAAATGCCAGCCCTTAGGCTGGCATTGAACACGTTATCTAATGGCTCATACGGCTGGCAGGTCGAACAGCAGGATTTCCGCTTTATCATCAGCATGGATAGAAATTGCCGCTTCATCCCAGATGGCAACACCATCGGCGGTGCTAACGTGTTGGCCGTTGATGGAAACGTTGCCTTTGACAACCTGAATCCAAACGCGGCGATCTGCCTGCATCTGATAAACGCTCTGCTCGTCTTTCAGCAGCGCCCAACGGGTGAGTGTCATGTCTTGGAACACTTTCAATGACCCGTCGCGAGCATCAGGAGAGAGTACCAACTGGCGCCCTTGTGGCACGTCGAACGCTTTTTGCTCGTAGCGAGGTGTCAGGTTTTTCTGATCGGGAATGATCCAAATCTGATACAGATGTAAGTCGCGATCCTGATAAGCATTGAATTCAGAATGGCGAATACCGGTACCGGCGCTCATGATCTGGAACTCACCGGCGTTAACCTGCTCTTTATTGCCCATGCTGTCTTGGTGAGCAACGGCGCCTTCCATTACATAGGTCAGGATTTCCATGTCTTTATGCGGATGCGTTGGGAAACCTTCACCTGCAGCGATTCTATCGTCGTTAATTACGCGTAACGCTGAGAATCCCATAAAATCGGGATCGTAGTAATCAGCGAAAGAGAAAGAGTGCCAGCTATCGAGCCAACCATGATTTGCGTGACCACGGTCATTTGCTTTACGGATATAAATCATAATCAAAATCTCCTATGAGCCAGCCAATCAGGCTCTTGTCGTTGAAATCTAGTTTAGACCTAAGCCGATAATAAGAAAGCGTAAAAAACTCATCCCTCTGTTCAAAAAATCAGAACAAGATCTAGATTTATCATGAAAGTTGTTTCATTTCCGGAATATGCAAAACAAGAATTTATCTCATTTAAACCCTTGACTCTGGAGTCGACTCCAAGGTGTAGACTTCCCTAAAATCTTAGAAATCCATCTTCATCCGTTAGCGGATAACACCACGGAGGTCAGCATGTCTGAACACATTCATCACTCCCATGAGCCGAATCATGCTCACGGACACTCTTCATGTGGCTGCAGCCATAGCCATAGCAAAACGCAGCACGGCTGTTGCTCGACAGCTCATGAGCATCAGGATACACAAACCGATTCGGCAGGATCCAAATCGGGTGGGGACAGTTGCTGTAGCAGCGGTCATTGCCATGACAATGATGATGAGGATGAACACCCCTCAGGTTCCTCTCTAACTCCACCTCCTGCTGGCAGCCAACGTTTTAGCTGGAAAGTTCGTGGGATGGACTGCCCAAGCTGCGCTAAGAAAATAGAAACCGCGGTGAGCGGGATCCCCGGCGTTAATCATGCCGCCGTGTTATTTGCCACAGAAAAACTGGTGGTCGATGCGGGTCATGACGTCAGTAAAAAAGTGCAGACTGCGGTTGAAAACGCGGGCTTCGTTCTCCTCGGCGTGAATGGCACGACGCCACCGCCAGAAAATAGCTTTTGGAAAGAATACGGCCTGCTGATCTCTTTGGTTGTTTTGATGATAGTCAGCTATGGCATTGAACAGTTTAGTCCAGCATTAGGGCGTATTGCTTTTATTGCGACTACTTTGGTGGGGTTAGCGCCAGTGGTACGCCAAGCGTGGAAACTCACTCGTAGCGGCACGCCATTTGCGATCGAAACGCTCATGAGTATTGCCGCGGTTGGTGCTCTATTTATTGGCGCGACCGAAGAAGCAGCCATGGTATTGCTGCTGTTTATGATCGGTGAGCTATTAGAGTCTTATGCAGCTAACCGTGCACGCAAGGGCGTGAGTGCGTTAATGGCTCTGGTGCCCGAAGAAGCCATCGTGATTGAAAACGGCCAGCGTAAAACGGTCGCTGTCTCTTCGCTATTGCCAGGACAGATAATTGAAGTTGCGCCGGGCGCGCGTATGCCAGCGGACGCAGAGCTACTGGCTGATGGAGTGAGCTTTGACGAAAGTGCGTTAACCGGTGAATCCGTCCCCGTGGAGCGCCAAAGCGGTGAGAAAGTTGCGGCGGGTTCTCTGGTGGTCGATCGTGTTTGCCAGCTACGGGTGGTGTCGGAGCCGGGCAATAACGCGATTGACCGTATTTTACAATTGATCGAAGAAGCTGATGAACGGCGTGCGCCTATTGAGCGTTTTCTGGATCGCTTTAGCCGCTATTACACGCCAGCGATCATGCTGTTCTCGCTACTGGTGATTGTGGTTCCACCGCTCTTTTTTGCTCAGTCGTGGGATACGTGGATCTATCGTGGTTTAACTATGCTGTTGATTGGTTGCCCTTGTGCGTTAGTTATTTCTACTCCGGCAGCGATCACCTCTGGTTTAGCTGCCGCAACACGCCGTGGAGCCTTGATTAAAGGTGGCGCAGCGCTGGAACAGCTAGGGCGAGTCACTACGATTGCGTTTGATAAAACCGGAACGCTGACGCAGGGGACTCCGCAGGTCACTGACGTGGTGGCTCTGGGCAACGTGGATTCAGTGCGAGTTCTCACGCTTGCAGCCGCGGTGGAAGTGGGTTCTCATCATCCGTTGGCGCAGGCTATCGTGCGCAAAGTGACTGAACAGAAGTTAGGGCAACTGACGGCAGATGAACGCCAAGCTAAGGCGGGTATTGGCGTCGAAGGCTATATCAACGGTGAACTGATTCAGGTAATGGCACCTTCTAAGCTGGCGCAAAATGCGTTATCAGAAGCGGCGTTAGCGCAGGTGCATGATTTGGAAAGTGCAGGGAAAACGGTAGTCGTAGTGGTTCAAGCTCAGTTGCCGGTTGGCCTGATCGCATTAAGCGATACGCTACGTGCTGATGCGGTAGAGGCTATTGCGCAGCTTAAACGCATGGGGATCAGTGGCGTTATGCTTACAGGCGATAACCCACGCGCCGCGGCGGCGATTGCCAGCCAGCTCGGTATTGATTTTCGTGCAAGCTTACTGCCTGCTGATAAAGTCGAAGCCGTTACCGCATTAAGCCGAAAAGCAGACACGGCAATGGTGGGAGACGGCATTAATGATGCGCCAGCGATGAAAGCGGCCAGCATTGGGATAGCCATGGGCAGTGGCTCGGATGTCGCCTTAGAAACCGCCGATGCGGCGTTGACGCATAACCGCCTAACGGGATTGCCTGAGATTATTGCTCTGTCGCGTGCGACTCATGCCAATATCCGGCAAAATATCACTATTGCGCTGGGGCTGAAGGCCATCTTTATGGTGACGAGTCTATTAGGACTTACCGGTTTGTGGTTAGCGGTTCTGGCTGATTCTGGTGCTACCGCATTGGTAACTGCTAATGCTTTAAGATTATTAAGAAAGACGAAGTAGTTACATAACCACATGTAAAATAGTAAAAATTAATCGCGACTAAGAGGCATCTTAGTCGCGATTCGCATTTTATGACGCGCTAAATACCCATAGTTTGCTGGTATACTCGCGCGGTTTCTGCTCGTAATTATTCGTTTTACACACATATTCGAGTTTTCAATTCATATTTCAAATAAAAGCTAAACCTAAAATGAAGAATTCAACTCTGCTCGCGCTGATCCCAGTGGCGATGATGTCCTCTTTTGCCTTTGCTGATTTGCCAGAGTCTGATGATGCCACTCAAGCCATGATCGATCAGGCTGCCGCACCTAAGTTTCTCTTGCCGCAACAGAATGTGAGTGGAGAAAGTACTGTCTCTGCAACAGCAACAAAACAGGGCAAGAAAAAAGCTATTTCGTCAGCGTCCTCATCCTATTTGCCTTTCTGGGGCGATGAGGCTAGAGCTCTGGGTTACGAATTGCCGGAGCCTTTTGGCATCGGTGTAAATTATATGAATATGCGGCAAAATATTGTCGTGGACAGCATCAAGCTGACTGGGTTGCCGCTAAATCTTGATAAGTTATTAAATATTGGTGTCGGCCATACTAGAGAGAAAAGTAAAACAGAATCAGTGAAGTTGGATGCTTGGATCCTGCCATTCTTAAATATTTATGGGTTAGTCGGTCATACCAAAGGAACTTCAAGCACTAAAATCACTAGCGTAAAGTTAGGGTCATTCCCCATTAAAGTGCCTGCCGGAACGAGTTTTGATCTTGATTTTAAAGGAACTACATACGGCGGTGGTGCGACGCTAGTGGGCGGGTATAACAACTGGTTTAGCGCTATTGATGCAAACTATACTGAAACTCGCTTTGATATTCTGGATGGGAGCATCTCTGCATTTACCCTCACGCCTCGTCTGGGCTACCGCTTTACCACGCCAGGGATAGACATGTTGAATCTTGCTCCGGGTAAGTTAAATGCTTGGATTGGTTCAATGTACCAAGATGTCCAGCAAGAGTTCAGAGGTAACCTTAGCGATCTGAATTTACCAAGCTCTTTGACGGCTCTGGCAAAAAATGGCCGCTTTGACGTCAAACAGCATCTGCAATCGCCGTGGAATGTTTTGCTCGGGGCGCAGTATGAAATTACTCGTAATTTCAATCTGATCACTGAGTTTGGCTTTGCCGAACGTAACAGTTTCTTTGTTTCCGGTGAGTATCGCTTTTAATGCGAGGTATAGCAGGGCTTTGTCTGGTGAGCTGCCTCAGTATATCGACCTTGGTTCAGGCGGGGGATCTCCTGCCTTCGCGCCAACAAGTTGATGGCTGGTTGGTGGGGTTAGGCGCAGATAACCAGTTCGATTCTAGTAAAGGTATCGACTGGGGCGTCATGCCGGGGCCCTTCTATACACCAGAGTTAGGCCTTGGCGTTGGTGTAGCCGTTGTTGGGATGTACCGACCTGACGAAACCGATCACGTTAGCCAAAACTCCACGCTTTCGCTTAGCGGATTTGCCAGCTCTACGGGTGCCTTTGGCATAGGTCTGGATAATTATAGTTTTTTTGCCGACGATGCTTGGCGCTTCTACTTGAGCGGTGCTCTCAATGATATGCCTACCTACTATTGGGGCTCAGGATTCAGTGCTGGCCGCAATGACAGCGACAAACAGAAATATACTTCTCAGGAGTTCAGTGCTAAACCCGATCTTTTGTATCGCATTGCGGCGAATACCTATTTAGGTGTTGGCTGGTCTTTCTCTTCGGTACATGCGGCTTCAATTCAGGATAAAGACAAAGGCACTTTGGAACGCGAAAAAGCGGGAACTTCGGTGCTCAGTTCAGGCGCTAGCGCGACGTTTACTTACGACACCCGTGATTTTGTCGCTAATCCACGGCACGGACAGTTGGTGAATATCACCTACACTCATTACGCGCCAGAGCTGGGCAGTGATACCCGTTTTGATGAGCTGGATAGTCGTTATGCCCTATACCATGCACTGGATGAAGATAATGTTCTGGCGTGGGAAGTCGATGGCCGCTTTACGCAAGGTGATGTGCCGTGGAATATGTTGCCGCTTTTGGGAAGTAATAATCGTATGCGTGGCTATTATGAAGGGCGCTATCGCGATAGAAACGTGGTGAGTACTCAAGTTGAATATCGACGTAAGCTCGACTGGCGCAATGGTGTTGTCGGCTGGCTGGGTACGGGTACCATGGGGCCAAGAGCCAGCGATTTAGGGCAAAGTCGCTGGCTGCCTTCAGTGGGCGTAGGCTATCGTTTTGAATTCAAACCACGCATGAATGTACGGCTTGATCTGGGTGTTGGTAAGGGAAGTACCGGATTTTATTTTCAGGTAGGGGAAGCATTTTGAACGTTGTAAAATATGGACTCATTACCGGCATCTTGCTGTCATCTTCCTGCTTCTCTCAAATTAAGCTGCCTATTGTGCCAGATTTATCCACCTCTCCGCTTCAGCAGGCAACGCGCGCATGGCCGACGGTTGAAATGCTTTCTGCTCCGGATGGTTTGCGGCCATGTTGTGCGTTTGGCTATAACCTAAAGGCGCAGGCATTAGGTATTCCTGTACCGCTTTACCAGCTAAATAATGTGGTTGAAGCTGATGGATTGGGTGAGCATCATTATAACGATAGCTTATTGGGTGCCGTCGCTAATCTAATGGGTATCAGCAGCGAGCAAGACGGTTTGCTCTATACCGCTCATGGTGGGTTTATCGATATCGCACATGTGCGTGATACGGCAGATATGACGCTCTTTCTGTTCAGCCAGATTTGGCCACGGTTGGGGCAAGAGCAAACGATCGTGCTAAGCGAAGAACTCGCACAGCGCCATATCCAGTTGTTTGCATTCACTCCACCGCAAAATGAAGCCGAGCGATTTACGCTGGCGGCCTATCTTTCAAGCTATTTGGCATTTCAGGTTGCCGCGTGGCATGAAATTGCTCAATGGTATGGTTTCGAGTCTGTTCCCGGATTTTCAGAAGGAATTTCGGCATTTTCGCCAGAAGATCTCTACTCCAATTTGTTAGGGGCACGTTTGGCCGCGTCGCTCATTTTGCAGGGACATTCGAGTTCGGTTGAGCAATTTAATCTGTCTATGCAGGCCATTTTGCCCGCAGCATTGCATCAGTTAGGGGCAGTATCGGCCAAAGATACGCGTTTTCAATTCGACATGCTGGATGGCAACTGGTGGGATAGCCACCGTGCTGTGCCGGAGAAGTTTTTGGTATTAAAGCGCAACTATCTGACTGACGACGATCGCATCCCGACGCCGATACCGAGTGAATCCACCGCATCGCTACGTTTACGGCTTCCTGCCGAATGGGCAGGCTTTCAGATGAAAGATCTCGGTGAATTACGTCTCTTGTCAGGCCGCTCAATGAAGCAACTCCCTAAGCCTGACGAATATTACACGTTCCGCGATTTTCCCGCGCTTGCATTGCATGCGAGAGCCGAGGATGCAGGGCAATTGGCAGAAATGAAGTAAGGGATATCTACCTGCCATACTTCAAATTGTGGAGAGTGCTGCACTCATTTACCCCAGCCACTTCAAATTGTTTGGTTGATTATACGTCACTTGTAAACCGACTTCGTCCAACATTGCTCGTCATCCTTCAGTAGAATTGCCCTCTAAATCGGCAATGGACGAAAAACTTCGTGATTCTATTACTTCTCACCACGGTGTTGTGGGCATTTTCATTCAGCTTGATTGGTGTTTACCTTGCCGGTCAGGTTGATGGGTGGTTCGCGGTATTGGTGCGTGTCGCGTTA
This sequence comes from Hafnia paralvei, assembly GCF_020150375.1. Lineage (NCBI taxonomy): Bacteria > Pseudomonadati > Pseudomonadota > Gammaproteobacteria > Enterobacterales > Hafniaceae > Hafnia > Hafnia paralvei. The sequence continues at coordinate 222,457 of NZ_CP083737.1, forward strand.
GCTGCGTTGGTATTCTTACCTTTCCTACGTTTTCGCGGCGTGCAGGCTAAACAGGCGCTGCTGTATATGGCGCTCGGAGCCTGTCAGTTAGGCGTGATGTACCTGTTTTATTATCAGTCTTTCCTGTACCTGTCGGTGCCAGAAGTTCTGCTGTTCACCATCATGACGCCGATTTATGTCACGTTGATTTACGATCTTATGCAAGGAAATCGTCTGCGCTGGGGATACTTATTTAGCGCGTTGCTCGCTGTTTTAGGAGCTTTGATTATCCGCTATAACCCTTTGAGCCCGCAGTTTTTACTGGGGTTTAGTCTGATTCAGGGAGCAAATATTTGCTTTGCAATTGGGCAGGTTGGCTACAAACGCTTGATGGAAATCAGCCCGATGCCACAGCGTAATGCGTTTTCATGGTTTTACTTGGGCGCGCTATGCATTGCCCTGCCGGCATGGCTGATATTTGGGCATCATCAAATGATGCCAACGACCAGTTTGCAGTGGGGGATCCTGATTTGGCTTGGCATTGGCGCTTCAGGCATGGGTTATTTCATGTGGAACTATGGTGCCACTCAGGTGGATGCTGGAACCTTAGCCATCATGAACAATGTGCTCATTCCGGCAGGGCTGCTGGTTAATCTGGCGATTTGGCAGCAGCACCCTGACTGGATCAGGCTGATTGCTGGTGGCGCGGTGATCGCGCTTTCGCTATGGGTGCATCGGCGCTGGATTGTTCGTCGTGAGGAGACAGACCGTTAGCAATTTTACTGTGATAGATTTCCGCGTCGCGTACGAAGGGCAGATGTTCGCAGGCATGGCGGCGCGCCGAATGGATAAAGGCTTCTGTCACGGGCTGGTTTTGTTCCCCATCGCGAACCGCAGAGTACAAACGACTCCATAGCCCTTCCCCCAGCGGCTTAGTGACTACTAAGCCCTGACGCTCCACATTTTCCACGACCCAATGCGGTAATGCAGCAATACCCATGTGTGCGGCAACCATCTGAATCAGCAGCAAGGTGTTATCCACGCTTTTCAGCGCTGGGGTAATGCCAGCCGGTTGCAGAAAATGTCTCCATACGTCTAGGCGCTGACGCTGTACCGGATAAATCAACAAGGTTTCCTCTGCCAGATCCTGCGGCGTGATTTCAGCTTTATTCGCCAGAGGGTGATCCGGTGCGAGTACTAGACGTACTTCATAATCAAACATCGGCGTGTAGTGCAAATGACTGCGCGGCAAAATATCGGACGTCATTACTAAATCCAATTCACCCTGTTGCAATGCGGGCTGAGGATCGAAGGTCACGCCGGAGTGAAAATCGACGGATACGTCTGGCCAATGTTCGCGAAATTTATCTAGCGCTGGTGTGAGCCATTGGATACAGCTATGACATTCGATCGCTATACGCAGAGCGCTTTGATGGGGTTCGTTACAGGCTTTTAAGGCTTGCTGGATCTGTGGTAGCACCTGCTCCGCTAATCTCAACATGATCTCACCCTGCACGGTAAAACGTAGCGGCTGGCTTTTTCTCACAAATAAGCGATAGCCCAGACGTTCCTCTAAATCACTGAACTGATGAGAAAGGGCTGACTGTGTTTGATGCAGCTGTGCTGCGGCTGCAGCTAAAGAGCCTGTATTCCTCAGTGCTTGCAGCGTCCTTAAGTGTTTCAGTTCGATCATGAGAGTCTTTCACCTTGAGTGTGAATAATTTGCGCTTGTTCGATACACAGTACCTGTGGATTATGGATGTGTAAACATCTAGATGGCTATATCCTTCATAATTAAAGTTGCTGATGTGTTGACCCTGTTTGTTCACCCTAATGACATCACTGTCTATCCACTTAGGGAGCCGCTCACGTGTCACCTTTCTTCAACCCAGATTATCTAGAGTATAACCATAATAATTCAGACGCCGAGCGCGGTTAGATCGGGTCATAATGAGGTAACAATAATGAGCGTAATCAATCACACTTTAGGTTTCCCGCGTGTCGGCCTGCGTCGCGAACTGAAAAAAGCACAAGAAAGCTATTGGGCGGGCAATATCTCTCAAAACGAATTATTGGCCGTAGGTAAAGAGCTGCGTGCACGTCATTGGCAGCAACAGCAAGACGCGGGCGTTGATTTATTACCGGTGGGTGATTTCGCGTGGTACGACCATGTACTGACAACCAGCCTGCTGCTGGGGAATGTGCCAGCACGTCATCAAAATGCTGACGGCTCGATTGATTTAGATACGTTATTCCGTATCGGCCGTGGTCGTGCACCAACCGGCGAGCCGGCCGCCGCTGCCGAAATGACCAAATGGTTTAACACTAACTACCACTACATGGTGCCTGAGTTCACGCAGGGTCAGAGTTTCTCTTTGGGCTGGCAACAGTTGCTGGAAGAAGTTGATGAGGCGTTAGCGCTGGGTCATAACGTAAAACCTGTACTGCTTGGCCCCGTAACCTATCTCTGGCTCGGCAAAGTGAAAGGTGCCCAGTTTGATCGACTGGAACTCTTGAAGGATATTCTGCCGGTTTATCAACAGGTGCTAAAAGCGTTGGCCGAGCGCGGCATTGAGTGGGTACAAATCGATGAGCCTGCGCTGGTTCTGGAACTTCCTCAGGAGTGGCTGGATGCGTATCAACCCGCTTATCAGGCGTTGGCTGGGCAGGTAAAACTGCTGCTGACGACCTATTTTGAAGGTATCAGCCATAACCTAGACATAATCCGTGCGTTGCCGGTTCAAGGGCTGCACGTAGATGCGGTACATGGCAACGATGATTTATCGGTATTGCACAACACGCTACCGCAAGAGTGGGTACTGTCCATCGGTGCGATTAACGGTCGTAATGTATGGCGTGCTGATGTCGGCCAGTGGTTCGAGCGCATTCAGCCGTTGGTGTCCCAACGCCAAATCTGGATCGGTTCTTCTTGTTCACTGCTGCATAGCCCAATCGACCTGAATGTTGAAACGCGCTTGGATGCAGAGGTAAAAAGCTGGTTTGCTTTCGCATTACAAAAATGCGCAGAGTTGGCACTGTTGACGAAAGCGGTCAACGATCCGACAGCAGAAAATCTACAGTCGCTGACCGATTACAGCGCGCCGATTCGCGCTCGTCGTAGTTCAACCCGTGTACACAATGCGCAGGTAGAGAAGCGTCTGGCGGCAATTACCGCTCGTGACAGTGCGCGTAATCAACCTTATGAAGAACGAGCGAAAGCTCAGCGCGCGCGCTTTAATCTGCCAGCATGGCCAACGACAACCATCGGCTCATTCCCACAGACGACCGAAATTCGTGGGCTTCGTCTCGACTTCAAACAGGGGCGTGTGGATGGTAATAACTATCGCACAGGGATCAGCGAGCACATTAAACAGGCTATCTCTGAACAGGAGCGTCTTGGCCTAGATGTGTTGGTCCACGGTGAAGCAGAGCGTAATGATATGGTGGAATACTTTGGTGAACACCTCGATGGCTTTGTATTTACCCAAAACGGTTGGGTACAGAGCTATGGTTCTCGCTGTGTAAAACCACCGGTCATTATTGGTGATATCAGTCGCCCAGAGGCGATCACCGTCGAATGGGCTAAATATGCTCAGTCACTGACAGACAAACCGGTAAAAGGCATGCTGACAGGGCCTGTCACTATTCTGTGTTGGTCATTCCCTCGTGAAGACGTGACACGTGAAATCATCGCTAAGCAGATCGCCTTAGCGTTGCGCGATGAGGTGGAAGATTTGGAAAAAGCCGGTATTGGCATCATTCAGATTGATGAACCTGCCTTACGTGAGGGCTTACCGCTGCGTCGCTCGGATTGGCAGGCATATTTGGAATGGGCGGTTGATGCATTCCGCTTAAATGCCGCTGTGGCTCAAGATGACACTCAAATCCATACTCATATGTGTTATTGCGAGTTCAATGACATTATGGATTCTATTGCGGCACTGGATGCGGATGTAATCACTATCGAGACCTCTCGTTCGGATATGGATCTGTTGGAAGCATTTAAAGAGTTCGAATATCCCAATGAAATTGGCCCTGGCGTCTATGACATTCACTCGCCAAACGTACCAAGCGTAGAATGGATTGAGGACTTGCTGCGTAAAGCTGCGCAAAACATTCCTGCGGAGCGTCTGTGGGTTAACCCTGACTGCGGTTTGAAAACACGCGCATGGCCTGAAACTCGTCAGTCACTGGCGAATATGGTGAAAGCAGCGCAGCGACTGCGTGAACTAGAAGCGTAATCAATACGTTTCTTGGCTATAAACCAACGGCTACTGGATTTCCAGTAGCCGTTTTGTGTATTTAAAGGAAAGGTCAGCGGTGAGAGAAATAGTCTGTGATATTCTTTTAAGCCGTTAGCTCGATATTTATACCCACGATGCTTGCCGCGTGACTCGGCTTTGCCTCGCCCCGCTGGGGCCAGCGCAAGCGCTGTTCAAAAGGCTAAATCCTTCTTGTGTTGCAATGGCAATTATTGGGGTATATCACCAAAGGGTTTGGATCTCATGAGAGAAATTACACATGCGTTAACGTTATGGCTACAGCAGCCGGATCGGCAGGGGCAGGTGTATTTTGCAGGGAATCAGCAACCCGCGCCTGAACTTGCATATCAGGTGAATTTCCCTCGTTTGGAGCTCGTGCTGGAAGGCCAGCAGAAAATGAAATGGGAAGATGTGCAGGAAGGCGCTGCTGAGCATATTCTTCAGGCCGGTGATGCTTTGTTTGTTCCAGCGGGTGGTTGGAATAGCCCCGCATGGAAGATGCCGGTGACCACGCTTAGTATTTTATTTGGTAAGCAGCAGTTAGGGTTCAGTCTGTTGAGCTGGGATGGCGAGCAATACCAAGATCTTGGCAAACAAAATGTAGCGCGTCGTGGCCCGCGGGTTGGGTCATTTTTGCTTCAGGCGCTAAATGAACTGACATGGAATCAGCGGGACCAGAGCACAGCATGTTTTATCGTGAAAAGCCTGATCAGCCATTGCTTGGATTTACTCGGGAGTCAGGTGCAGACGGCTTCCCGCAGTCAGGCTCTGTTTGATGCGGTACGTGAACATCTTGATGAGTTTTACCGTGAACCACTGACGCGTGAATCTGTGGCGCAGGCGTTTTATATATCACCGAATTACCTTTCTCATCTGTTTCAGAAAGCAGGAGGGATCGGTTTTAATGAATACCTGAACTACACGCGGCTGGAACAGGCAAAACACTTGCTTAAACGTTATGACATGAAGGTAAAAGAGGTCGCACACGCCTGTGGTTTTGTTGATAGTAACTATTTTTGTAGACTGTTTCGCAAAACCACCGAACGATCGCCTTCTGAATATCGTCGCCAGTATCGAAGCCAACTGCTAGATAAGTAGCTAATCGACAGTTTTAGCTGATGTCAATGTGAGTATCCTGCGGGGATGTGATGATTTTTTTCACAGCAGAGAGCGTTTTCTCTGGAAGACGCAGGAATGTGCTGATGCTGCTGTGCACACAGCGGCAGTGAGCAAAACGCTCCGCGCCTTCTAGCTCAATATCGGCAATGAGTAACACAACGTCAGCCGAGCGAATATCATGTTCTGTCAGTGCGTTTTCGATGCCGAGTGCGCCTTGAGTTTCGATTTTCACTTGCCATTTTTCGTGCTGGCAGATTTTCTCTAACCTCTCTGCGGCCATATAGGTATGAGCAACACCGCTAATGCAGCCTGTCACTGCCACCAGTTTTATTGTCATCTCTGTCTCCTTGTCCGCATATGACTTATCCGCCAGTTATAACATGATAGCCTGCATTTATAGCCAGTTGTCGTATGAGTTCAACATCCCGTTCGCTCGGTGTTGCAACATTTTTCATCGCATAAGGTCGATTTAAGAGCTGATACTTAGACTCGCCAAACTGATGGAAAGGCAATAAATGTATTTCCGGCAGATTGAACGGAGCCAAGAAGTCGAGAATTGCATGAAAATTGTTGTGCTCCAGCGTGTAACCGGGAATGAGTGGTACACGCGGTATCACTGGTATTCCTGCTGCAATAAGGCGAGCGAAGTTTTTTAAAACCCGTGGCTGATGCATATTCAGCACATTTTTTGCCTGTTCCGTATCCATTATTTTGAGATCGAAAAGCACTAAATCACATCGTTGAGCCACTTTGAGCAGCATTTCTTCATTGGCGTCGCCAGCGGTTTCTATCGCGGTATTTATTCCAAGCTCTTTAAGGCGGGTAAGAAACTGTAGTGCAAAGGGAGCCTGCATAAGTACCTCGCCGCCCGACAGGGTGACTCCTCCCCCAGATGTGCGGAAAAAAACGTCGTCTTTGAGCACTTCCTTAAGCAGATTCTCTAATGAAATATCACGGCCAATACGCTCCATTGCCGTGGCCGGACATTCATCCGCATTGTTAAGGCAAGGCTGGCAGTGCAAGCATTTTGCTTCTCGGCGCACGGTGTGAATGCGGCTCGACATTGATTCGGGGTTCGCACACCACGGACAGGTATGCGGACATCCCTTGAAAAAGACGACGGTGCGGATCCCGCCTCCGTCGTTGAGCGAATAGCGCTGTATATTAAAAATCCGCGCCATGTTGTCTGACAAGCGCCCAGCAGATATCGGCTTACTAGAGCTGATGTGCCGTACGGCGAATGATGTCATCCTGAATTTCCTTTGAAAGCTCGACAAAGAAAGCACTGTAGCCAGCAACACGAACGACAAGCCCAGCATAGTCTTGTGGCTTCGCCTGAGCTGCTCGCAATGTTTCAGCATTTACAACGTTAAATTGGATATGCTGAAGCTTGAGTTTGGTAAAGGCGCCAAGAAAATCAGCCAGCTTGTTGAGGCCGGATTGCCCTTCAAGCGTAGACGGCGTGAATTTGACGTTCAGCAGTGTACCGTTAGAAAGTAGGTAGTTATCCAGCTTGCTGACCGATTTAAGTACTGCCGTCGGCCCTTGAGCATCTTGACCAAGCATGGGGGATAATCCGCCGTCGGCCAGTTGTTCCCCTGCGTAGCGTCCGTCGGGCGTCGCGCCCACGACGGCACCCAGTGGGACATGTGCTGAAACCGTATAAGACCCCGGTGTGAACTGGCCTCCGCGTGGGTTGCGATAGGTTTCTACTTCCTTGCAATAAAAGCGCAGCAGGTCGGCGCTAATGTTATCTACGACGTCGATGTCATTGCCGTATTTTTCAAAACGGTTGATAAGGCGAGCGCGAATTTGCTCACCTTCAGGGGTGGCGAAGTTGGCCTTTAGCGTTGCGATAAGTTCATCAAAACTGAGCCTCTGTTGATCAAAAACGATCCTTTTCAACGCATGCAGTGAGTCGCTGAGGTTAGCGATGCCAATTCCTTGTACGCCAGAGAAGTTGTAGCGTGCGCCGCCTTCAGTAATGTCTTTGCCGTTATGGAGGCAGTCACTGATAAAAGAGGAAAGTAAAGGAACAGGAGCCCAATCGCGGTGGCCAATATCACAGATGTTGCTACCCTGTGCCATTAGCTTCACGTAATGACAAATCTTATGGCGGATTTGTTCTAGCAGATCGTCATAGCTAAGATTGGCGTTACCTTCATTCTCAAGTAGAACGATCTCCATCACCTTAAGTAGGTTAAACATGGCGATGTCATGTAAACCGTAGGTTTTGCCGGGGATAGACAGTTCTACGCAGCCAACCACAGAATAGTCGCGCGCATCTTCCAGAGAAACTCCGCGGTTCAAAAATGCCGGTACGACGACTTCATCATTGAATATCTGTGGGATCCCCGTACCAATACGGATGGTTTCAGCCGTTTTTAAGAGGAAAGGCCGGTCGATCAATTCATTAACGCGTACGCCGAGATTTGGTTGCGGTAGTTGGGTATTTTGGTAGGCGTCCAAACATAAAAACGACAGCGGGTTAACGGCGCTGCGGCCGGTTTCGGTAAGCCCCCCTAACAAGATAGTATAACCCGTAGGGAATCCGGCGAAGTAGCGTGCACTGGAGGTTGAACGAAGTAAGACGATATCGTTGCACTTGATCCATAGCGACTCTAAAAGCTCTTGTAAAAACTGCGGCTCCTCTCCTTGCTGTAGCGATGTCTGATAAAACGGCAACATGTATTGATCGAAACGTCCTAGCGAGAGCGAGCTGGCGTTCGATTCATACTGAAGAATGATGTTCATGTACCAAAACAACTGGCAGGCTTGATAGAAGCCTCGTGGTCGTTCAGTGGCAATAGTTCGAGATATCTCTGCAATGTTTGCCAACTCTTCCCTACGCAGTGCATCTGAGCAGGCGAAGCTCATCTCCTGTGCCAACGCGCTATAGCGCAGAATATGGCGCTGTGAGGCCTCGAGCAGTAAAAGGGCTGCCTGATAGAACGCATTATCTGGATGCTGAGCGGTAAGCGATCGCATCTCACCCACTAACTGACCAAGACCATTTTTAAGCAGACGTGGGTAATCAATGATGATATGCCCCTGACCTTTGTCGGTCTGGTTGATGCTGAAAATCTGCGTTTTAACGGCCGTTTTGACTTCATCGGTCATCTGTTCATTGATGAAATCTTTCATGGAGCGCTTTTCCCAATATGGGAATAGCTGCTCACGATATATCTGCTTATCCTCGTTGGAGATCTCAAAGCGATCTTGTGGGCGCGTCGGGAACTGCTCCAACTCCTTTAGCAACCAATAAGGATCCATCTCAGGAGAAACGATCCCCGCTCGTGGCTTAACGGTGCGATTGCCTGCGATAAGTTCATCAGCTCGAATCGAAATCTCGACGTGATCGAGTATGTGAGCGGTCGCTTTAGCGCGGCGTAAAATGGTTGGCTCACCTTCGGTCTGCTGGTGGCTGACGGTATAGAGCAGGGCGCGTTCCAGAGAAATTTCTCTTGGATTTGCAAACATCGCGGCTTTAAGGCGTTCGATACGAGCGGTCATAATGGACTCCGATTCGAGAATTCAGCGCAGTAATCGAGAGCAGCGGTGATGCCACTCTCGTTGGGCAATCAGGCAGTTTGTGAAAGATGCGACTCAATTTTTCCCATAATGACATCAGCGCGTTTTACCGCATCGCTGATGTTGACGCGTACGATGGTTTTGCCTTGGAATCTTTCCTCAAATTTGATGCCGATGTCTTTGGTTAAGATCACCATATCCGCAGATGCCACGTCTTCAGCTGTTAATTCGTTTTCTAGTCCGATTGAACCTTGAGTCTCTACTTTGCATTCCCAGCCTTTGGCAAGCGCTGCACGTTCTAAGGCTTCAGCGGCCATGTAAGTATGGGCAACACCGGATGGGCAAGCGGTCACAGCAATAATTTTGGTCATAATGATGTCCTCAAAGCAGAATTAATTGATTTCAAAATCTAGGTCTAAATCGTCTTCTTTGGTTTCTGTTTTCTTAGCCTGCTTTTTAGCGGCCAGGCTTTTTAACACGTTGACGCAAAGGGCTGTGACGACCATGCCTACGGCTAATGCCACGATATAACCGAGCTTGCCTTCCACGACGGGCAGAACGATAAGTCCTCCCCAGCCTGCATAGCATTGAGCACCTAATAGTGCAGCGGTTACCGCGCCACAGGCAGAGCCGAGCATAATGGACGGAATTACGCGCAGAGGGTCAGCGGCGGCAAAAGGTATCGCACCTTCTGTAACCCCTACGCAGCCCATTAGCAATGCCGCTTTGCCCGCTTCTTTCTCTTCGGCGTTGTAATATTTGCGACCAATCAGAGTGGCGAAACCTAGCCCAAGAGGTGGCACAGCAATCGCTACGGCGGCAATGGCTACCACGCTATACACCCCTTGAGCGACGCAGATGAGCATAAATGCATAGGCAACTTTGTTGACGGGGCCGCCCATATCAAAGGCCAGCATTAACCCCATGATGATCGCCAACACCACAATGCTCCCTTGCTGCATGCCTTGCAGCCAATGCGTGAGGCTAGAAGTGAGAGCGCCTACTGGTTCGCCCAATCCCCACATCATGATCCCCGCGGTCAGCAGCGTGCCGATGATTGGGATAACAAAAATAGGCATGACGGAACGCAGGATCTTGGGAACAGGTATCTTCTTGAGATAGAAAACAATGATGCCGCCGATAATGCCGGCGATGATTGCTCCAAAAAAACCTGCGCCAAATGAGTTGCCTACCCAAGCGCCAATTGCACAGGGCGCTAACGCAGAGCGATCAGCAATTGAATAACCGATATAGGCTGCAAGAAAAGGCACCATCAGCGTTAAGCCGGCAACGCCGATATCAAACAGCTTTTTCAGATTGGGATCGGTTGCTGCATTCGGTACCGCACCTTGACCGTACAGCATGACGGAAACGGCAAGCAATATACCGCCGGCTACCACGAAAGGAATCATATGTGATACGCCAGTCATCAAGTGCTGGCGGGTATTTTTGAGTATCTGAACCAACTCTTTCATAGCGTTCTCCAGTGCATGGACTTTGTTTGCCGCGGTAGGGGCATGACAGGAAATAGGTTTCCACAATAGGCAATCTGGCGTAAGGCAGACAGTGGAGAAAATTGACATTTACTGGATATTTGTACGGTATGTGGAAAAATGCGATCGGGCGCAAAATTGTCGATGATAGATACATATTTCCCATCATAATTTGGGATGTGAGCATCATCGCACTTTTGGCTTATGATTACATTTGTCCAGTGTTTGGCATTTTTGTCCCATAGCCGCATAGGGGAGACCGCTTTTATCCTGTTAGCCATCATCCAGTTTTGGTTCAGGAGAACGCGTCATGCCGCAAGTGCTGAAATTTACCTGTGATTTACCGAACGGTGTCCATGCCCGTCCCGCCAGTCATATTGAAACCTTATGCAACCAATTCACTGCGCGTATTGAGTGGTTCAACTTGCGTACAGGTAGGCAAGGGGATGCTAAAAGCGCCTTATCTTTAATTGGTACGGATACACTGCAGGGCGATGAATGCCATATCAGTATTGAGGGTGTTGATGCCGAACAGGCTTTTTTACGTATTTCTACCTTTATCAAAGATGAATTTCCTCATTGTGATGCCCCTTTGCCACAGAGTTCGGAAAGCCAAGAAGAAGCATTGCCGCAGTCACTGACTCATCTAAACCCTAACGTTATTCGTGCTCGCTCGGTGTGCGGTGGAATTGCTCAGGGGATTTTATTGCGCCTATCTACCATGGATTTGAAGCATCTTGGTGAACTGCCCGCGTCGCGCGGTGTGGAAGAAGAGCAGGGGGCGTTGGATTTGGGTTTAAGCCGTTTGCTGAAGTCTTTGGATCTGCAACTGTTGGATGATAACGGTACGACGAGCGCGGTGTTGGAAGCGCATCGCTCTTTGCTCAGCGATCACTCATTACGTGCTCAGATTTTAGAGCAGATAGTAAAAGGCGCTAGCTGTGCGCAGGCTATCGTCGCGGCTGAAGAGCATTTCTGCCAGCAGTTTTCCTCATCGGCGAGTGAGTATCTACGCGAACGGGCACTTGACGTTCGTGATGTCTGTTTTCAGCTATTACAGCAAATTTATGGTAGTCAGCGATTCCCTTCTCAGACCGCGTTGCAACAAAGCTCAATCTGTATGGCTGATGAGTTAACGCCAAGTCAGTTTTTAGAACTGGATAAATCACTGCTGAAAGGATTGCTGCTGAGCAACGGTGGCAGCACTTCACATACGGTGATTTTGGCGCGTTCATTCAATATTCCGACGCTGGTGGGCGTGGATGCAGAGGCTCTTGCTGCGTATGTTGGTCAGGAGGTGCAAATTGATGGGGATTTGGGACTGGTTGCTGTCGATATGTCGCCTGAAGTGCAGCGTTATTATCAGCTTGAGGCACAGGTTCAGCAGCGCATCCGTGAGCAGCAGAGAGCATATCTCTCCACGCAGGGGCGCAGCGCAGATGGGGTCCGTTTGGAAGTTGCCGCAAATATTGCCCACTCCATTGAAGCCGCACCGGCATTTAGTAACGGGGCTGAGTCGGTAGGGTTATTCCGCACTGAAATGCTGTATATGGATCGTGCTCATGCACCATCAGAAAACGAGCTTTACAATATTTATTGTCAGGCACTTGAGGGCGCTGAGGGGCGTAGCATTATTGTGCGTACCATGGATATTGGCGGGGATAAGCCCGTTGAGTATCTCAAAATTCCCGCAGAAAATAACCCTTTTCTCGGATATCGCGCGGTACGGATCTATCAGGAATTTATCTCTCTTTTTCATACCCAGCTACGCTCAATATTACGTGCGTCGGCGCATGGCTCTCTGAAGATCATGATTCCGATGATCTCTTCGATGGAGGAGATCTTGTGGGTTAAAGATCAACTTGCCGAAGTGAAGCAAAAGCTCCGTACCGAACAGATCCCTTTCGATGAAAAGATCCCGTTGGGCATCATGCTGGAAGTACCATCGGTGATGTTTATTATCGACCAATGCTGTGAAGAGATTGATTTCTTTAGCATCGGCAGCAATGACCTGACGCAATATCTGCTCGCCGTTGACCGTGATAACGCTAAGGTCACCAAGCATTACAACAGCCTCAATCCTGCGTTCTTACGAGCGTTAGATCACGCGGTGCGCGAAGTACATCGGCAGGGGAAATGGATTGGGCTGTGCGGAGAGTTAGGTGCCAAAGGCTCGGTGCTGCCGTTGTTACTTGGACTGGGGCTGGATGAAATCAGCATGAGTGCTCCTTCTATTCCAGCGACAAAAGCGCGGCTTGCACAGTTGGACAGCCGCGAATGCCGCTTGTTATTAAATCGTGCTATGGCTTGCCGGACTTCTTTAGAAGTGGAGCACTTACTGGCTCAATTCCGCATGACGCAGCAGGATGCTCCGCTGATTAGCGCTAACTGTATTTCACTCAATAATGATTGGCGCAGTAAAGAAGAGGTCATTAAAGGAATGACCGATAATCTTTTGCTCTCAGGGCGCTGTCGCTACCCGCGTAAGCTTGAAGCTGACTTATGGGCGAGAGAGGCCGTATTTTCCACCGGGCTCGGTTTTGGTTTTGCGATTCCCCACACTAAATCTGAACACATTGAGCAATCTACGATCAGCGTTGCGCGATTGCCGCAGCCAGTCATCTGGGGAGATGAAGAGGCTCAATACATCATTATGTTAACCCTAAACAAACATGCCGCTGGGGATCAGCATATGCGCATCTTCTCTCGCTTGGCGCGTCGCATCATGCATGAGGAGTTTCGTTCCGCGCTGGTTGGCGCTAGTGATGCCAGCGATGTGGCTAACTTACTGGCTCGTGAGCTAGACATTTAATTTAAGGAAACAGGTTATGGAACTCTATTTAGACACGTCAGATATCGCGGAAGTAGCACGCTTAGCCCGTATTTTTCCTCTGCAAGGGGTAACAACTAACCCCAGTATTATCGCAAAAGGTGGGCAGCCCGTTTGGGATGTCTTACCACAGCTGCGTGATGCGCTTGGCGGCAGCGGAATTTTGTTTGCACAGGTCATGGGACGTAATGCTGAACAGATGGTTACAGAGGCTAAACAGCTGACGGAGCGGGTATCTGGGCTGGTGGTGAAAATTCCGGTAACGCCCGAAGGATTAGCGGCGATCAAACAGTTAAAAGCGTTAGGTATCCCAACGTTAGGCACCGCTGTTTACAGTGCGGCACAAGGGTTATTGGCTGCACTCGCGGGGGCAGACTATGTTGCACCTTATGTGAATCGCATTGATGCCCAAGGTGGTGATGGGATTAAAACAGTGCAAGAACTTCAGTCATTGCTGGAAATGCATGCTCCACACGCGAAGGTGCTGGCAGCTAGCTTTAAAACGCCGCGTCAGGCATTAGATTGTCTGCTGGTGGGCTGTGAAGCGATAACGTTGCCGTTGGATGTTGCTCAGCAATTCTTGGCGTCACCAGCCGTGGATGCGGCGGTTGTTAAATTTGAGCAGGATTGGCAGGGGGCGTTTGGTTCTCTCTGTTTATAGCTGTCTTGAGAACTACCATGGAAAAGGGAGGCATAAGCCTCCCTTTTGATATTGAGCGTTGCCTGAATCGAACGATTACAGCAGACGACGTGCTGCTTCTACCACGATTTTCACCGCGTGAGATTCGGTTTTCTTCATAGTTTCTGCGTTTGGAATTTCTTGCTGCGTGCGGTTAACAATAACGCCTGCAACCATACCTGCGCGCAGACCTTGGCTTGCACACATGGTAAGCAGAGTCGCTGACTCCATCTCGAAGTTCATCACGCCCATTTCCTGCCACTCTTTCATAGAGCCTTTGAAACGGCTAACGACGCGGCCAGAGAAGGTGTCATAACGTTCTTGACCTGGGTAGAAGGTGTCAGAAGATGCGGTTACGCCAATGTGAGTCGTTGCGCCAACCGCTTTAGCAGCATCAACCAGTGCGGTCGTACAGGTAAAGTCGGCAACGGCAGGGAATTCCATTGGTGCGAAGTGCAGACTAGCACCGTCTAAACGTACAGAACCCGTAGTGACCAATACATCACCCACGTTGATGTGCGGCTGAATTGCACCAGTGGTGCCGACACGCAGGAAGGTACGAATGCCTAGCTGCGCCAGTTCTTCAACGGCGATAGAGGTTGATGGACCACCGATACCGGTTGAGCAAACGATGACAGATTTACCGTCTAGCTCTGCGCGCCAAGAAGTGAATTCACGATGTGAGGCCAATTTGACTGGGTTATCCATCAAATTAGCAATTTTTTCTACACGCTCAGGGTCACCAGGGACGATAGCCAAGGTTGCGCCTTTCAGATCGCTTTTTACTAGGCCGAGGTGGAAAACATCAGAATTAGACATACGGACTCCTCTGTCATTGCTATAAGTTGTTAAGGAGGAACAAAAACGCACTCTACTGAAATTCATCAGTGAAATGCGTGACTCAAATCACTAGATATGAAGAAACAATAACAAGAACGACAAATAATTGTGATTAAAATCACACAATATGGCGAGTTAGCGGTTTTTTTCACCGCTCACAGTGTGACATGTACACTTTATCTTCGCTAGTTGGGAGCACGCTTGTGGGTGATAACGTGTTGTTTAGTGCTTCCGAGTGATTGTTTGATTCTCATGCAAACAAATTATTGCTATTTATACTTAACATTCTTGCAATATATTCAGACAGGGAGTTTTACATGAAGACCGAAGATCTTATTACGTTGATAACCTCACCGTCATCGTTCTCCCCCGCCGCTGGCACTATCGCTTCTACCTCGATCCATACCGATAGTGAAGGTTTGCATGCAGGATTCACTACCATCCCATCTCAGGGAGACGATCTCCCAGCATATTTAGCCAAGCCTTTGCACGCAGAAGGGCCATTGCCCGTTGTATTGGTGGTGCAGGAGATCTTTGGTGTGCATGAGCATATTCAAGATATTTGCCGTCGTCTGGCAAAACAGGGCTATTTGGCGATTGCCCCAGAGCTTTATTTCCGTCAAGGGGAGGCCAGTGACTACACTGATATTCCCTCGTTGTTTCAACATCTGGTCAGCAAAGTACCTGATAAACAGGTTTTGGGGGACTTAGATCATGCAGCTCACTGGGCCACTCGCCATGGTGGTGATGCGAGCCGCTTGTTTATCACCGGCTTTTGCTGGGGTGGACGTATTACTTGGCTTTATGCTGCGCACAATCCTCAACTTAAAGCGGGGGTTGCATGGTATGGTCGCATGGTGGGCGATAAAACTTTAACGTCGCCAAAGCATCCCGTTGATGTTGCCGCTGAGCTTAGTGCGCCGATGTTAGGCTTGTACGGTGGTCTGGATGATAGCATTCCGCAAGAAACGGTAGAGACGATGCGACAGTCTTTGCGAGCAGCCAATGCAATCGCAGAAATTATCGTCTATCCAGAGGCTGGGCATGCATTTAATGCGGATTATCGCGCGAGTTATAACGCTGAAGCAGCCAACGATGGTTGGCAGCGTATGCTAGCGTGGTTTGCCACCTATGGTGGAAATAAGGTGGAATAACGTCTAACCGTGACTCATTTTGTTGGTGCGATTGCATGCTCATAAGGATTCGGTGCGATGCGGTTTTACCGCTTTTCACTGAATCTGATAAGGTGGGAGCGATAACCTAAAATAATAAGAGGTCATGATGACAGCCACTATTTTTTTGCATCCCTCCCTTGCCCCCTTGGAAGGTGGCGTTAACTTTCGCGATATGGGCGGTTATCTCGCTGCCGATGGCCGTCGAGTTAAGCGTGGTAGATTGTTCCGATCAGGGGCGTTAGATCGCCTAACGGATAAGGATTTAAGCTACCTGCAAGAGGTACCTATCAAAAATATCCTCGACTATCGCGATGCCGACGAGGTGTCTACCAAGCCAGATGTGCTTTGGGATGCGGTACGCTATATCAATTTGCCTGCTAATCCACTGAGTACCGAAGTTAACGCTAATCTGGAGAAACTCACTAGCGAAGCGCTAGAGTCTTTCGACGCCAATGCTTTTATGTTGGAGCTCTACCGTCGCCTACCTTTTAGCAATCACGCTTACCAACTGTTAAGCACCCTGTTACAGAGCGGTGAAGAAGGCGCCATCGTGCAGCATTGCGCAGTCGGTAAGGATAGAACCGGCGTTGGTTCAGCACTGGTACTGTTTGCCTTAGGCGCCGACGAAGCAACGGTGATGGAAGATTATCTTTTAACTGAAACCACGCTAGCGCCATTCCGTAGCCAAATGCTGGATTACCTGTCTGTTAAACTGAATGAAAAGGCGCTGGGGCAGTTTTCGTATGTCCTGTCTGCTCGCGAAGAGTTTTTGGTCACGGCGTTGGATGCGATCAAAGCCAGATACAGCACAATCGATAGTTGGCTAGAGCAGGAATATGGCCTAAATATGCAGGTGAGATCACAACTTCAGCAACAGTTCCTAGAGCCGTAACTCCCCGATATTTCATGAAAGTGGAGTCGATGGGCTCCACTCAATCCACTTTTCATACCGCTTACTGAGCCAAAACACCGCTTAATCAAATTCAATCCCTTCCCCAAATAGCCCTCAAGTATGTTAACGCCTGAGAAATCCTCAGGAGATAATAACTATGCAACATGCAATTACATTCGTTATTGCTACGCTGTGTATCCTTACGATCTGCTACCGTTTGTACGGTATCTTTTTCGTAAAAAAGGTACTGCGTGCTGATGATAACGAAGTGACTCCATCACATACCTTTGAAGACGGGAAAGATTACGTACCTACCAAAAAGTGGGTTAACTTTGGTAGCCACTTTGCAGCAATCGCTGCTGCAGGGCCTTTGGTTGGACCGGTTCTTGCAGCGCAGTTCGGCTACCTGCCGGGCTTCCTTTGGTTGTTGATTGGCTGTGTGGTCGGCGGTGCGGTACATGATACCGTGGTGCTGTTCGCGTCCATGAAACATCAAGGTAAATCCTTATCTGAAGTGGCTAAATCCGAGCTAGGGCCGATTGCAGGCTGGTGTACGGGTTTAGCAATGCTGTTCATTATCACGATTACCATGGCCGGTTTGTCGATGGTGGTAGTGCACGCGCTGGAACGTAACCCTTGGGGGACTTTCGCCGTGTTTATGACCATTCCTATCGCTATTGGTGTGGGGTTGTGGGAACGCGTTACTGGTAGCATGAAAGGCGCGACTTACGTGGGTATCGCCGCGATCATGGCCTGCGTATTCTTCGGTCCTCATATCCAGAACACCACTTTTGGTGAGTGGCTGACGTTTAAAGCGACGACGGTAAGCCTGTTGCTGCCAGCGTATGCATTCTTTGCTACCGCGTTACCTGTATGGATGCTGTTGACGCCGCGTGGTTACCTTTCTAGCTTTATGAAAATTGGCGTGTTCGGCGCGTTGGTGATCGGTGTTATCTTCATTAACCCAGAAATTCAGTTCCCTGCGGTGACTCAGTTCATTCACGGCGGCGGCCCGGTTCTTGCTGGCCCAGTTTGGCCATTCATCTCGATTACCATTGCCTGTGGCGCAATCTCCGGTTTCCATGCGTTTATCGGTTCTGGCACCACGCCAAAACAGATCGACAAATGGAGCGATATTCTGCCGGTAGGTTTTGGTGCAATGTTGGCGGAGTGTGTGGTGGGTGTGATGGCGCTGATTGCGGCAACGTCTCTGCATCCTGCTGACTACTTTGCGATTAACTCAAGTGCGGAAGCGTGGGCGGGATTAGGCATGGATGTGGTTAACCTGCCTAAGCTAAGCGAAGAAATTGGTCTGGATCTTTATGGCCGTACCGGTGGTGCCGTTACGCTGGCTGTGGGTATGACCGATATCTTCATCCGTGTGCCATGGTTTAGCAGTTTGGCGTCTTATTTCTTCCAATTTGTCATTATGTTCGAAGCGGTGTTTATCCTGACCGCCGTTGACTCCGGTACTCGTGTAGCACGTTACCTGCTGCAAGACTTCCTAGGCGACCTGTGGGCTCCGCTGAAGCGTACTGACTGGCTGCCTGGGTCCATCTTCTGTTCTGTCATCGCCTGCGCGCTGTGGGGCTACCTGCTGAACTCTGGTGACATTAACTCGGTATGGGCGCTGTTCGGTGTCTCTAACCAGCTGATGGCTTCTGTTGGCCTCATTATTGGTGCCACGATCATCCTGCGTTTAGCGACTAAACGAGCTTATATGCTGACCTGTGTTATTCCGTTGGCGTACCTGTTTGTCACCGTAAACTATGCCGGTTATTGGATGATTAAGAACGTGTACTTCAACTCGGCGGCGAAAGGCTACAATATTTTCAACGGAACTATTTCTATTATCATGATGGTTCTGGGCGTGATTATCCTTATCTCTGCCCTACGTAAATGGCGTGAGCTGTGGTCTGTACGTGGCAAGGAACTTCGTGCTGAACAGACAACTGCAACGGCTTAATCGTTAGCGTTTCATCATTGTTTAAAACGGCCGATTTATCGGCCGTTTATTTTTGGTTAATCTACAACGCCACGTTATGCCGTATCCTGCCTGTTTAACCTCAATCGAGAGAGCTGCATCGTGACGTTAGATAGCATCATCCAGATAGTGGTTGAGTTTGTCCGCAACCATGAGCATTGGGCCATCCCAATCGTTTTCATTTTGGCTTTTGGCGAGTCGCTGGCATTTCTGTCTCTGTTACTCCCCGCTACGGTAATTTTGTTGGGGTTGGGTGCCCTCATCGGCGAGAGTGGAATTGCTTTTTGGCCGCTATGGATCGCCGCTAGCACAGGTGCGTTTATTGGCGATTGGGTTTCATACTGGGTTGGTGACCGCTACCAGCATCAGGTTGAGCATATGTGGCCGCTATCCCGCCATCCACAGATGATGGCTCGGGGTCATACCTTCTTTGAACGTTGGGGAACGTGGGGCGTGTTTATTGGCCGTTTTTTTGGTCCATTGCGTGCGGTCGTCCCTTTGGTTGCGGGGATATGTGGCATGCCGCAGCGCTATTTTCAGCTAGCCAATTTGCTGTCGGCGATTCTTTGGGGATTTGCCATGTTAGCACCCGGCGCATTTGGCATTCAGTGGCTCAATGGCTGGCTGGACTAAGTTCTCATTCTATTTCATACAATTTTGCGTACTGTTTCGCAGCCTTTGCGTATTCGCTCTGGACATCCATACAGTATATTATTACCGTGACGATCAGAAAGCGTTATAAGGCGGAGGCAGGGTGGATTCCAGCATATTTTATGGTGTAGCAGGTGCCGTCGTTGGCATGCTGGTGGGTTGGTTGATCGCGAGTTTACGAATACAACAGCAGCGGCTAACACTGGAAGGTGATTTGCGTCTGCACCTGCAAGAGATTGCACAGTATCAGCAAGAACAGCAGACGCTGATACAGCAACGCCAACAGCAAGAGCTGCAGCAGCGCGAGAAAGATCAAGAACTGCGTATGCTGCACAGTCAGCTTGCCGCAACTCAGGAGAAGCTGAATCAGCAATCCGTGTGGCGTAACGAGTGTGAGCAGCTAAATCAGGAGCTGCGTGCGCTGCGTGAGGTCAACAGCGCGCAAGAGGCTGAATTACGAGAAGTGACTATTCGTCTGGAAGAGACACGACTGGGAGCAGAAGAAAAACAGCGCTTGCTGGTCAACAGTGAGCAGCGCCTTAGTGCTCAGTTTGAAAATTTAGCTAATCGTATTTTTGAACATAGCGGAAAACGGGTTGAGGAGCAGAATCGCCAAAGTTTGAATAGCTTATTGAGCCCGTTACGCGAACAGCTAGATGGGTTTCGCCGTCAGGTGCAGGATAGCTTTGGGCAAGAATCGCGTGAAAGGCATACGCTGGCGCACGAAATCCGTAATCTTCAGCAGCTAAATGCACAAATGGCGCGTGAGGCGGTAAACCTGACTAAGGCTTTGAAAGGGGATAACAAAACACAGGGTAACTGGGGGGAGGTTGTCCTCAGTCGTGTCTTGGAAGCCTCTGGCCTGCGTGAGGGATATGAATATCAGACACAGGTGAGTGTTCAGGTTGGTACTAATAGCCGTATGCAGCCCGATGTTGTTGTGCGTCTGCCACAGGGTAAAGATGTGGTGGTCGACGCGAAAATGTCATTGGTGGCCTATGAGCGCTATTTCAACGCCGAAGATGACATGGTGCGTGAACTGGCTCTGCAGGAACATGTGGCTTCGGTGAAAGGGCATATTCGTCAGCTTGGGCGTAAAGATTATCAGCAGCTTCCGGGACTGCGCTCTTTGGACTATGTCCTGATGTTTATCCCAGTTGAGCCTGCTTTTTTAGCCGCCATCGACCGCGAGCCCGAACTGATTAGCGAAGCCCTAAGACATAACATTATGCTGGTGAGCCCAACAACGCTGTTAGTGGCGTTGCGTACTATTAGTAATTTATGGCGCTATGAACATCAAAGTCAGAATGCACAGAAAATCGCCGAACGTGCGTCGAAATTATACGATAAGATGCGTTTGTTCGTTGATGATATGGAATCTCTTGGGCAGAGTCTGGATAAATCGCAGGCAAGTTATCGTCAGGCAATGAACAAACTGGCACAAGGCCGTGGTAATCTGATAGGACAAGTCGAGAGTTTCCGCACTTTAGGGGTGGAAGTGAAAAGGCCGATAAGTCCTTCGCTTGCTGATGAAGCCCGACTGGAAAATGAACCCGAAGATGAGGAGTTTGCTGATCCTGCCGAGCAGGCGATACAGCAACCTACCATAAGAGTCGCCAACGGACTCGATGATTAAACACTGCTCCTTGCTTCGATAAGGCCGAGCACTGTTCGCACCAACGGGCAGCGCTTAATCGCGTAGATTCACAATCAATTAGATTAAAAGCAGGCTTAGAAAAATGGTAGATCAAACGCCAGAAACCACTCATTTTGGTTTCAAAACCGTCGCCACAGCTGAAAAAGCGGGCAAAGTTGCTCAAGTATTCCATTCCGTAGCGGCAAAATACGACTTGATGAATGATCTCATGTCATTTGGTATTCATCGTGTCTGGAAGCGTTTTACCATTGATTGCAGCGGCGTGCGCCGTGGGCAAAAGGTACTTGATCTTGCTGGTGGTACAGGCGATCTTGCAGCAAAATTCTCTCGCATTGTTGGCGAGCAGGGTGAAGTGGTTCTGGCAGATATCAACGACTCAATGCTTAAGATTGGGCGCGAGAAATTGCGTAATCTTGGCGTTATCGGCAATATTAACTACGTACAGGCCAACGCAGAAGCTCTGCCTTTCCCCGACAACCATTTTGACTGTATCACCATTGCTTTTGGTCTACGCAACGTCACTGATAAAGATAAAGCGTTACGCTCCATGTATCGTGTGTTAAAGCCAGGTGGACGCTTGCTGGTTCTTGAGTTTTCCAAGCCATTACTCGAGCCGCTCAACAAAGCCTATGATGCTTACTCATTCCATATCCTGCCGAAAATTGGCGAATTAGTGGCGCATGATTCTGAAAGCTATCGCTACTTAGCCGAATCGATCCGTATGCATCCCGATCAAGAAACGCTGAAGTCCATGATGGATGATGCCGGTTTCGAAAACACGACGTATTTCAACCTGACTGGTGGGATTGTTGCTTTACATCGTGGCTATAAGTTTTAACTGAAGGATCGTTATGCTGACCCCATTGCTAAATCCATTATTTACCGGTGCGATTGAAACGGCACTTAATCGAATGTTGTATCGTGACCGTGCGCTCAACAATGCGCGCCAGCGCCTGACGGGCAAGGTGCTGGGCGTTTTCGTCAATGAGATAAACTCACCGCTCTATCTGGTTTTTAGCGATAACCGTCTGGATGTTTTGGGCGCGTGGGAAGGCGACACAGAGTGCTGCGTTAAAACGCGACTATCCGTGTTACCGGAACTGCGTGACCGTCAACAGCTTACCGCGCTTATCCGCTCTGGCGATTTAGTCGTAGAGGGGGATATTCAGGTTGTGCAGCAATTTATCGGTTTAATGGATTTAGCTGAATGGGATCCCGCAGAGTTGTTAGCTCCCTATACGGGGGACGTCGTTGCTCAGGGCATGAGTATGTTTATACGCAAAGGTGCCCATTTTGTGGTGACTGGCAGCCAGCGTCAGCGACAATACATCGGTCAAGCTGTGACTGAAGAGTGGCGTTTAGCTCCAGGGGTTTTGGAAGCGGCTTGGTTTTCTGAAGAAGTTGATGCCGTCAGCCATCAGCTCGAAAGTCTGGAAACGCGACTTTCTCTGCTCGAGGATAAAATATGACGCCATCGGAACTGTGCCGATTTTATTTGATTGTTCGGGTTTTCCTTGCTTATGGACTAGATGAACTGATCCCGAAAATGCGCATCACGCTTCCGTTACGAATGGGGCGTCATCTGCTGTTCTGGATGCGTAACAAGCATAAAGACAAGCCTTTGGGCGAGCGTTTGCGCTTAGCATTACAAGAGCTAGGGCCTGTCTGGATTAAGTTTGGCCAGATGATGTCCACCCGTCGCGATCTTTTCCCTCCGATGATTGCCGATCAGCTTGCATTGCTACAGGATCGCGTTGCACCATTCGATGGTGCTTTAGCTCGTAAGCAAATTGAAGACTCAATGGGTGGCCCGCTTGAGCAGTGGTTTGATGATTTCGACCAAAACGCGTTAGCATCGGCGTCGATTGCACAGGTACATACCGCTAAGCTGAAAGAGAATGGTCAGGAGATCGTTCTGAAGGTCATTCGGCCTGACATTCTACCGATCATCAAAGCCGATGTTCGCCTGATGTATCGACTTGCTGGCTGGGTGCCTAAGCTCATGCCTGATGGCCGTCGTTTACGCCCGCGCGAAGTGGTGCGTGAATATGAAAAGACGCTGCTGGATGAGCTTAATTTATTACGAGAAGCGGCAAATGCGATTCAGCTGCGTCGTAATTTCGAAGGCAGCCCAATGCTGTATGTGCCAGAAATTTACTCCGACTATTGCCGTGAAAACGTGCTGGTTATGGAGCGGATCTACGGTATTCCAGTTTCTGATTTACCCGCTTTGCATGCGCAGAATACCAATATGAAACTGTTGGCCGAACGAGGCGTGCAGGTGTTCTTTACGCAGGTGTTCCGCGATAGTTTCTTCCATGCAGATATGCATCCCGGCAATATTTTTGTCAGTTTTGAGCACCCTGAGAACCCACAGTATATCGGTATTGATTGCGGGATCGTGGGGAGTTTGAACAAAGATGATAAACGTTATCTGGCTGAAAACTTTATCGCATTTTTCAACCGTGATTATCGCAAGGTTGCTGAGCTGCATGTTGACTCTGGTTGGGTTCCTCGTGATACCAACATCGAAGATTTTGAATTTGCAATTCGCACCGTTTGTGAGCCGATTTTCGAAAAGCCGCTGGCTGAGATTTCTTTTGGACATGTTCTGCTGAACCTTTTTAACACTGCGCGCCGCTTCAATATGGAAGTGCAGCCGCAGCTGGTTCTGCTGCAAAAAACGTTGCTGTATGTCGAAGGTTTAGGGCGTCAGCTCTATCCACAGTTAGACCTGTGGACCACAGCGAAGCCCTTCCTAGAAACATGGCTACGCGATCAGGTGGGTATACCCGCTATTATTCGTGCGTTAAAAGAGAAAGCGCCGTTTTGGGCTGAGAAGCTCCCTGAGCTCCCTGAGCTGTTTTATGATAGTTTGCAACAGCACAAAGTATTGCAGCAGAGCGTTGATCGGGTATTCGCTCAGCTAGATAAGCAACGTAATCGCCATGGGCGTTCACGATACTTGTTTGGGATTGGCGCTACACTATTACTGAGTGGTACGATCTTGGTCGCTGCGAAGATACCTGTTTGGCCAGCTTGGATTATTGCTGGCGGCTGTGTTGCTTGGATTGTTGGATGGCGTTACACCCGTCAGTAGATACCTCTTACGAGTGTTATATCGTTCTCAGCGCATAGTTTTAATTAATAGTTATTGGTTAGTAGTTCAATATTTCTGCGTGACTACCGTATAATGCGGCGCACGAATAACCCCTATCAATAGAGGTGATTAAAATGGGTGGTATCAGTATTTGGCAGTTATTGATTATTGCAGTGATCGTGGTGCTGTTGTTCGGTACTAACAAGCTGCGTACTCTGGGCTCCGATCTCGGGGCATCTATCAAAGGTTTTAAAAAGGCGATTGGTGACGAAGATAAAACGCCTCCATCGACTAACGCAAACAACAGTGCCGCACCACAGGATGCAGACTTTAAGTCTCTTTCTGAGCAGCAGCCAGAAGTGAAGAAAGAAGAATCTAAGAGCCAGAACAAAGAGCAGGTGTAAACCGTGTTTGACATCGGGTTTAGTGAGCTGTTGCTGGTAATGGTGATAGGCCTGGTTGTTCTAGGGCCTGAGCGGTTACCTGTTGCAGTGCGTACAGTGGCAGGATGGATTAGGGCGCTAAGATCTCTTGCGGCCTCTGTTCAGAATGAACTGTCGCAGGAATTAAAGCTGCAGGAGTTGCAGGATAGTCTGAAGAAAGCGGAAAGCGCAGGTCTTCAAAATCTTACGCCTGAGCTAAAAGCCTCAATGGATGAGCTAAAAGAAGCCGCAGAGTCGATGAAGCGTAGCTATCAGACTCAGGTGACTGAGCCTGTAGCAAAAGCGGCTGAAACCATCCATAAACCGGATGTGTCGGATCCTGAAGCGTTCCATGATGAAGTCGATGCGGACTTAAGAGAAGATGAACGCAAGCGTGCGGAAGCCGTTAAAGTGGATGCGACAAATGCAGCTTCGGTTGAGCCGGTAGCCACAGAGGACGTTTTGGTAAGCACTGAGCAACAAACAGTGAAAGCACCAGAGCAGCCTGTTCCCTCTCACTCTACAACAAGCGATCGTTAAAGCATGGCCGTTGATGATACCCAGCCGTTGATTAGCCATTTAATCGAGCTACGTAAGCGACTCTTAAATTCGATTATTTGTATTCTGGTGGTATTTCTGGCGCTGGTTTATTTTTCCAACGACATTTACCACCTGATTGCATCGCCGCTCATTAAGCAACTGCCTCAAGGCGCGAGCATGATTGCCACCGATGTCGCATCGCCGTTCTTCACGCCGATCAAGCTGACAATGATGGTATCAGTATTCATCTCTGCGCCGATGATTTTGTACCAAATTTGGGCTTTCGTTGCGCCTGCGCTTTATAAGCATGAACGCCGTTTGCTAATGCCGCTATTGTTCTCAAGCTCTCTGCTGTTCTATTTAGGCATGGCGTTTGCGTACTTTATCGTGTTCCCCTTGGCGTTTGGCTTTTTTGCCAAGACGGCGCCGGCAGGCGTTACTATTGCGACGGATATTAACAACTATCTCGACTTTGTCATGGCGTTGTTTATGGCGTTTGGCGTGTCGTTTGAAGTTCCGGTTGCGATTATTCTGCTGTGCTGGAGTAGTGTCACTACCCCAGAAGAGTTGAAAAAGAAACGTCCGTACGTCATCGTCGGAGCCTTTGTTGTGGGCATGCTGCTCACACCGCCAGACGTGTTTTCACAAACGTTGTTGGCAATTCCAATGTGCATCCTGTTTGAAATTGGCGTGTTCTTTGCTCGTTTCTATGTGGGAAAACGCCGTCCTCGTGATGATGATGAGGATGAAGGAAGCGAAGAAGATACTGACGAACAGCCAAAACAAGGCTGACACACTGAGTGCCAGAGGCCGCCGAAAGGGCGGCCTCTTTACTTTGATTTTGGAGTTATTCCATGCTGGATATTGGCGTTAATCTAACAAGTGGTCAGTTTGCCAAAGATGTCGACCAAGTGATTGAACGTGCGCGTAAGGCTAGCGTGAATGCTTTGATGGTCACGGGTACTGACGTGCAAGAAAGCCAACGGTCTATAGCGTTGGCGCGCGAATATCCGGGCTATTGCTGGGCGACAGCCGGCGTGCATCCGCATAACGCCAGTTCATGGAATAGCCAGACGGCGACACAGATATCGGCCTTGGCAGCTATGCCAGAAGTGGTTGCTGTGGGGGAGTGTGGGCTTGATTTCGACCGCAACTTTTCTACTCCAGCGGAGCAGGAGCGAGCTTTTAGTGCGCAGCTTGCATTAGCTGCAGATTTGAATAAGCCGCTGTTTTTGCATTGCCGTTCTGCGCATGACCGATTTATCGCGCTTTTGCGTCCGTGGCTCGGAAAAGTGCCGGGTGCCGTTGTACATTGCTTTACGGGCAGCCGTGAAGAGCTACATGAATGTTTAGATCTCGGACTTTACATTGGCATTACCGGATGGGTTTGCGATGAGCGACGTGGCCTTGAGTTGCGCGCAATGCTTCCAGAGATCCCAACTGAGCGTCTGTTGCTAGAAACTGACGCACCTTATTTACTGCCGCGTGATTTAGAAACCAAACCTAAATCGCGACGTAATGAACCCTGTTACTTACCACACATCGTTTCACAAGTGGCTGGCTGGCGTCAGCAGGATGTGGAGTGGTTGAAGCAGGTTACTGAAAATAATGCCCGTCAACTTTTCCGGCTGGCATAAGTAAGGAGAATAACGTGAGCTATGCATTTCCAGGTGCCTTCCCAGGCCGTCGTCTACGCCGTGTTCGTCGCCATGATTTCAGCCGTCGTTTAGTTGCTGAAAACGTCCTGACAGTAGACGATCTGATTTACCCCGTGTTTGTTATGGAAGGCAAAAATCATCAGGAAGAAGTTTCCTCAATGCCCGGCGTGCATCGTATGACCATCGATTTGCTGGTCAAAGAAGCTGAAGCCATCGCTAAATTGGGCGTGCCGGTATTGTCGTTGTTCCCCGTCATTGGCGCGGATAAAAAATCTCTGCATGCAGAAGAGGCATACAATCCAGATGGTTTGGTACAGCGGGCTGTTCGTGCGTTGAAAGATGCCGTACCAGAGCTAGGTTTGCTGACTGACGTGGCGTTGGATCCCTACACCACCCATGGTCAGGACGGTATTATTGATGCAGATGGCTATGTGATTAACGACATCACCAAAGAAATTCTGGTTCGTCAGGCGTTGTCACATGCAGAAGCCGGTGCTGAAATTGTTGCGCCAAGCGATATGATGGATGGCCGTATCGGTGCGATTCGCGATCAGCTTGAAGCACAGCAGATGGTAAATACTCAAATCATGGCGTACTCAGCCAAGTATGCGTCCTGCTACTATGGTCCATTCCGTGACGCGTTGGGCTCTTCTGGTAACCTGAAAGGCGGCAATAAGAAAACCTATCAGATGGATCCCGCAAACAGCGATGAAGCTTTACAAGAAGTCGCTCAGGATCTACAGGAAGGCGCTGATATGGTGATGGTGAAGCCTGGTATGCCATATCTGGATATGGTGCGTCGTGTGAAAGATACCTTTGGCGTGCCAACCTTCGCCTATCAGGTTTCTGGTGAATACGCGATGCATATGGCCGCGATTCAGAACGGCTGGTTACAAGAAAAACCTGCGATTATGGAGTCACTGATTTGCTTCAAACGCGCAGGAGCAGACGGAGTACTGACCTATTTCGCTAAGCGCGTAGCTCAGTGGCTGCATGATGCAGAAATGAATCGTTAATTCTACGCAGTAGAAGCATAGAGATAGACAAAACCGCCATGGGGCTCCATCGGCGGTTTTTTATTTATAGCTTCAAGCTCTATAGCTTTTCAAAATCGGTGTTTTCTACACTTTGCTGTACGGGTTTATTCAATAAGTTCAGCAGCAGAATGGCACGTTTTTCTCCGTCAGCTTCGGTATAGATAGCCTCGAATCCTTCAAAGGCGCCGCTGGTAATCACGACGGTATCACCTGGGGCCGGCGTATCAGGATCGACACACTCCGTTGGGGGCGCCATCATCAATTGCTTGATAACTTTAAACGGTATAGTGACTGGAAGTGCGCCAAATCGTACAAAGTGGCTCACTCCGCGTGTTGATTGCACGGTAGTGGTATGGACTCTTTCAGGATCAAGCTCGATAAACATATAGTTAGGGAACATCGGTTCCTTAACCTGCGTACGTTTACCGCGGACGATTTTCTCCAACGTAATCATTGGGGTGAAGCAAGGGATCTCTTGGCGTGATAAATGTTCTTTCGCACGCTCCAGTTGACCTCTTTTGCAATACAGCAGATACCACGATTCCATAACAACCCACGATTAAATGACTTACTCAAAGCATAACAAAAGGTCGATTCGATAGACAGTTTCGAGGTGGGAGCGTGCGTTTTTCCCGTTAGGTGCGCGATGATTTAACATTTTTTGCCACTTCAGGCAGAAGATCACAGCTAGACCCATAATTATTAGTTATAAATGTCGCCCCATAGACTAGCTGTAATAGAGTTGGTTTTCGGCGCGGCAAAGCGCAATAAGATCGTCCTCAATGTCAGGAGATATTTTCATGGAGTTGTTTTTACTGAGTAACGGCAAGGTTTCTGGTGAGTCTGAGTTGCTGGGCTACGCTAAGGGACCGATTCAGTCCATGCTGCTAAGCAAGAAGATTCGTTCGGCTGTGCTGGTGCCTTATGCGGTGATCCGTGGTGACTACGATGCGCGCGCCGCGGAGCTAGAGAATTCGTTAGGCATTAAGGTAACGAGCCTGCACCATTCAAGCGATCCGGTTAAAACGATTGAAGAAGCTGAGTGTATTCTGGTTAGCGGTGGCAATACCTGGTTGTTAAACCAAATGCTGCACGAAAAAGGGCTGGTTGTACCAATCCAACGGGCTGTTCGTGAGCGTGAGATCCCGTATATCGGTTGGAGTGCGGGGTGTAATGTGGCTACGCCAAGCATCCGCACCACAAATGATATGCCAGTACGCAACAGCGTTGTGCTTCCGGCTCTGGGGTTGTTCCCTGTGCAAATTAATCCCCATTACATCGATGCACACCTGAGTGGGCATATGGGAGAAACTCGTGATGAGCGTATCGCTGAATTCTGTGCGATAAATCCAAGCGAATATGTGATCGCGTTGCGTGAAGGTAGCTTGCTGCATGTGGCTGGGGATGAGTTGGAATACTACAGCGTGAAAGCACAGGGGTTTAAAGTGTTCCGCCACAATCAGGAAACTCAGGAGTATTTCGATACTCAGGCTTTAGCCGAGATGGTGCCTTTCCGCTGTCGTTAACTGCCCATGACTCGTATGAGCAAGCTGTGTTGCCGACCTCGGGTTAACGATAATGCTTACTAAAGCAATTAGTTATCTGTTTGTAACAAAAGTGCAGCAACTAAAGTGAAGAACGCTTATAATGGGTTCTTCACCAGCCCAATAAGAAAGCTATGAAATACCGTGACTTGCGCGAATTCCTCTCTTTGCTGGAACAGAGAGGTGAGCTAAAACGCATCAGCCAGCCAATCGATCCTTATCTGGAAATGACAGAAATTGCGGACCGCACCCTGCGTGCCGGTGGACCCGCTTTGCTGTTCGAAAACCCGAAAGGTTACGACATCCCCGTTTTATGTAACCTGTTTGGTACGGCAAAACGTGTTGCCTTGGGCATGGGGCAGGAGGATGTGAGTGCGCTGCGTGAAGTCGGTAAGCTGCTGGCGTTTTTGAAAGAGCCGGAGCCACCAAAAGGCTTCCGCGATCTGTTCGATAAGCTACCGCAGTTTAAGCAGGTGTTGAATATGCCGACTAAGCGGCTGAATTCAGCGCCTTGCCAAGAGTTAGTGTGGCAGGGCGATGATGTCGACCTTGGGCGTATACCGGTGATGCACTGCTGGCCTGAAGATGCGGCTCCGTTGATATCTTGGGGGCTGACAATTACGCGTGGCCCGCATAAAGAACGCCAAAATTTAGGTATCTATCGCCAGCAGGTGTTAGGTAAGAATAAAGTGATCATGCGTTGGCTGTCGCATCGCGGCGGGGCGCTTGATTTTCAAGAGTGGTGCCAAGCACATCCTGGTGAGCGTTTCCCTGTTTCGGTAGCATTGGGTGCCGATCCAGCCACGATTTTAGGGGCAGTAACGCCCGTGCCAGATACTCTCTCAGAGTATGCGTTCGCTGGCTTGCTGCGCGGTAATAAAACGGAAGTAGTAAAGTGTATTTCTAATGATTTAGAAGTACCTGCCAGCGCAGAAATTGTGTTGGAAGGTTATATTGAACCGGGTGAAATGGCACCGGAAGGGCCGTATGGCGATCATACCGGCTACTATAATGAAATTGATAACTTCCCTGTTTTTACCGTCACCCATATCACGCAGCGCCGCAACCCGATTTATCATTCCACTTATACTGGGCGTCCGCCGGATGAACCTGCGGTGATGGGATTGGCGCTGAATGAAGTGTTTGTGCCTATTCTACAAAAGCAATTTCCTGAGATTGTTGATTTCTATTTGCCGCCGGAAGGGTGCTCATACCGCATGGCGGTTGTGACCATGAAAAAACAATATCCAGGTCATGCGAAACGCGTGATGATGGGAGTGTGGTCATTCTTACGCCAGTTTATGTACACCAAATTTGTTATTGTTTGTGATGACGATATCAATGCGCGAGATTGGAACGATGTTATTTGGGCGATCACTACTCGAATGGATCCTGCTCGTGATACGGTAATGATTGAAAATACGCCGATAGATTACCTTGATTTTGCTTCGCCAGTGTCTGGATTGGGTTCCAAAATGGGACTGGATGCTACGAACAAATGGCCGGGTGAAACACAACGCGAATGGGGACGCCCCATTGTTATGGATGAAAAAGTCCGCACGCGGATCGATGCCATCTGGGACGAGCTGGCAATTCTGGAAGATAACCACACTGACGCTATGAAAAGCCGTAAGCCTGATTAGAGGTGGCTGTCTGGTTATGCAAAACCCATTATCCGATAGAGTAACTACATGACAACGTTGAGCTGTAAAGTCACTTCCGTTGAGGCTATCACCGATACGGTATATCGCGTTCGGTTGGTGCCGGAAGCTCCGGTTTCGTTTCGCGCGGGCCAGTATTTGATGGTTGAAATGGATGAGCGCGATAAACGTCCTTTCTCTATGGCATCTACGCCATTGGAAAAAGACTTTATCGAACTGCATATCGGCGCTTCAGAAATCAATCTTTACGCAATGGCCGTGATGGATCGAATCTTGAAGGATCGCGTCGTTAACGTTGATATTCCACACGGCGAAGCGTGGCTACGTGAAGAGGGCGATCGTCCATTAGTGCTGATTGCTGGCGGTACTGGGTTTTCTTACACTCGCTCGATTCTGATGATGGCGCTAGCGCAGAAACCAGAGCGTGAAATTGCCATCTATTGGGGCGGGCGAGAATCAAAATACCTGTACGATTTAGCCGAGTTGGAGGCGCTTCAAGAGCAGCATCCACAGTTGAAAGTTATTCCTGTTGTAGAACAACCGGAAGACGGCTGGAATGGTCGAACTGGAACGGTGTTGAGTGCGGTTTTACAAGATTATGGTTCCTTGGCGGATTACGACATTTACATCGCGGGTCGCTTTGAGATGGCCAAAATCGCGCGCGAACGTTTTTGTGCTGAACGAGAAGCTAAAGCGGATCACATGTTTGGTGATGCCTTTGCGTTTATTTGATATTACGCGCCAGCTGGCAGGTTGAATGACCTGCCGGTAGAAGACTGCTGACAGAAAGAAAAAACCCGCCCCTGACAGGCGGGAAGAACGGCAACTAAACCTCTGACAACGTACTAACTGGCTTAAACTCGCTCGAACACGGTCGCAATTCCCTGACCTAAACCAATACACATGGTGGCCAGACCAAACTGGACGTCACGGCGTTCCATTAGATTCAGCAGAGTCGTTGAAATTCGCGAGCCAGAGCAACCCAGCGGATGGCCCAACGCGATAGCCCCACCGTTGAGATTCACTTTCTCATCTAATACATCGAGCAACCCGAGATCTTTTAGGCACGGTAAGGTCTGAGCTGCGAAGGCTTCATTCAGTTCAAATTGCCCAATATCCGAAATACTTAACCCCGCTCGCTTTAATGCCAGTTGCGTGGCAGGTACTGGACCGTATCCCATAATAGAGGGATCGCAGCCTACAACAGCCATTGAGCGAATACGTGCACGCGGCGTTAAACCGAGTGATTTAGCGCGTGATTCACTCATCAACAGCATCGCTGAGGCTCCATCGGATAATGCAGAAGACGATCCCGCCGTGACGGTGCCATTGACCGGATCAAAGGCAGGTTTAAGCGCTGATAGGCTAGCGGCGGTGGTTTCTGGGCGAATCACTTCATCGTTAAACAACATTTTCAGCACGCCGTCGGCATCATGACCCGCAGTCGGAACGATTTCGTTTTTAAATGCACCGGATGTGGTTGCTGCATAGGCGCGCTGGTGCGAACGAGCAGCAAATTCATCCTGCATTTCACGGCTGATTTTGTGCATTTTCGCCAGCATTTCGGCGGTCAGTCCCATCATACCCGCTGCTTTAGCAACGGTTCGGCTTAAGCCAGGATGGAAATCAACGCCGTGGCTCATAGGAACATGCCCCATGTGCTCCACGCCGCCAATCATACTTATTTGGGCATCGCCGACCATAATTGCGCGAGCCGCATCATGGATCGCCTGCATGGACGAGCCACAGAGACGGTTAACGGTGTTTGCGGGGACGGTGTGTGGCAGTTCAGCTAATAATGCGGCGTTACGCGCAATATTGAATCCTTGCTCCAACGTTTGCTGCACGCAGCCCCAGTAGATGTCATCGATCTCTTTTGCATCTACATTAGGGTTACGGCTAAGCAGGGCTCGCATCAGATGAGCGGACAGATCTTCAGCTCTTACCTGACGATAAGCGCCACCTTTGGAGCGGCCCATCGGCGTACGGACGGCATCGATCACCACGACGTTTTCAATTGAACGGTTTTCCATGTTTCCTTCCTCAAGCCTGTTGAGCGGCGTTGGTGCCAATGGCGGCATCGGTCTCAATTGGAGCCGCGGCCGGATAATAGGTCGCGTTGGTTTCTGCTTTGGCTCGGAGGCCGGCTGGCACCTGATATAGTTCGCCTAAATGCTGATAACGCTGCGCCATTTCGACATATTGCGTGGTTCCAATGGTATCCAAATAACGGAATGCACCGCCGTGGAATGGAGGGAATCCAATGCCATACACTAACGCCATATCGGCTTCTGCTGGGCTTGCCACGATTTTCTCTTCGAAGCACCGCACCACTTCGTTGATCATTGGGATCATCATGCGAGCGATAATCTCTTCATCGCTGAAGTTTTCGTTCGATGGAGCAACTTCGGCTAGCAGCAAGGGAGTCTGCTCGTCCTGAACCTTACGTGGCTTACCCTTACTGTCCTGATCGTAACGATAGAAACCGACACCATTTTTCTGACCAAAACGCTGTGCATCAAACATCACATCTACTGCGTCACGGTAGTTTTTACTCATTCGTTGCGGGAAACCTTGTGCCATTACCGCCTGAGCGTGATGTGCTGTATCGATACCTACGACGTCGAGCAGATAGGCAGGTCCCATCGGCCAGCCAAACTGCTTCTCCATCACTTTATCGACCTGACGGAAATCAGCCCCGTCGCGCAGTAGCAAACTGAAGCCTGCAAAGTAAGGGAACAGTACGCGGTTAACAAAGAATCCTGGGCAGTCATTGACTACGATCGGTGTCTTGCCCATTTTTGTTGCATAGGCGACGACGGTTCCAATGGTTTGTTCTGATGTTTTTGCACCACGAATAATTTCGACTAATGGCATTCGGTGCACCGGATTAAAGAAGTGCATGCCGCAGAAATTTTCAGGGCGTTGTAGCGATGCAGCTAGCTGATCGATTGGAATCGTTGAGGTATTTGAAGCCAACACCGCATCGGGTTTTATCAATGATTCGGCTTCAGACAACACGGCCGCTTTGATCTTAGGATTTTCAACGACAGCTTCTACCACTATCTGCGCCTGCTCGATCCCTGCGTAGTTCAGGGTTGGCTGAATCGTAGAAATAATCTGTGCCATTTTCAGGCCGTTGATTTTTCCTCGCTCTAGCTGTTTGTTCAGCAATTTTCCTGCTTCATTCATACCAAGCTGTAGCGATTTTTCACTGATGTCTTTCATCAATACAGGAACGCCTTTCAGCGCTGATTGGTAGGCAATGCCACCTCCCATAATACCGGCGCCAAGTACTACGGCATGTGTAGGTACTTGTCCTGACTGAGCGAGTTTTTTCGCTTTACCTTTCACAAACTGGTCGTTCAGGAAAATCCCGACTAAAGCACGCGCTTGCGTTGTGCGAGTTAACGGTACAAAACTTGCTGTTTCAAGCTTGAGGGCTTCAGTACGTTTCAAACCCGCAGCGGCTTCGATGGTTTTCACCGCGGTAATGGGGGCGGGGTAATGTTTACCCGCGGTCTGCATGACCATGCCTTTGGCGGTGGTAAAGCTCATCAGTGACTCAATTGGACTGAGCTTCAATGGTTCCAATTTCGGCTGGCGGTATGCTTGCCAATCAAGTTGGCCATCAATTGCCTGACGCAGCATATTGAGTGCGCCGCTAATCAGTTTATCTTGCGGAACAACTGCATCAACCAGACCGACTTTTAGCGCTTGTTCTGCTCCGATATCTTTGCCCGCAGCGATAATTTCCAACGCACTATCGGCGCCGAGTAAACGAGGTAGGCGAACAGAACCGCCAAAGCCCGGCATAATGCCGAGTTTGGTTTCCGGTAAACCGATGCGGATATCCGGTGTGGCAATACGGAAATCAGTGGCTAGCACACATTCACAGCCGCCGCCTAGTGCGTAGCCGTTAACGGCCGTAATCGTAGGCACGGGCAGATCTTCTAGGCGATTGAATACGCTGTTGGCAAAATTGAGCCACTCTGTCAGCTTTTCTGTTGGTGCAGCAAAGAGTGATAAGAATTCAGTAATATCTGCGCCTACGATAAAGGCGGCTTTGGTGGAGCGCACTAATAGGCCACGCAGCTGCGGCTGTTTTTCAAGCACGTCGAGTGCCGCCCCCAAGCTGGCAACAGTTTTAGTATCCAGCTTGTTAATCGCGGCTGGGGCATCAAATACCAGCTCGGCAATGCCATCTTCGAGCCAGTTTACATGTAGGTTTTCGCCTTGGTAGAGCATCGTGATCTCCTAAATCAGCGCAGTTGATCTGGTATGACCAGATGTTGTGAAGTGTGGTTTTAATGTTAAAAATTTGCAAACAAAACATTGAATATTTGCAAACGCGATCACAGAGGGCCGAATGGGATTTTTGGCAACGTCCTGTTTTTATGGAGCGCTGTGATAAGATGAAGAAATTCGTTGTGGGCAAAGGGTCATATACATGGAAACATTAGCTTCGCTGTATTCTGAACACATGGAAACGCTGCAGCAGCGTACCCGTGAGGTTTTAGCTCGTCATCAGTTGGATGGACTGTTGATTCACTCCGGTGAGTTGCTGTCGCTGTTTTTAGACGATCGTGATTACCCGTTTAAAGTTAACCCTCAGTTTAAGGCGTGGATCCCTGTGACTCAGGTGCCTAACTGCTGGTTATGGGTCGATGGCGTAAATAAACCGAAACTGTGGTTCTATTCGCCTGTCGATTACTGGTACAGCGTAGAGCCCTTGCCTGAGGCCTTTTGGACTGCGCATGTTGAGATGACTGCGCTGCGTAAAGCTGATGATATTGCGAACTTATTACCAACGGCACGCGAACGTGTTGCTTATATTGGGTATGTTCCGCAACGAGCACAGACTCTGGGCATCAAAGCTGAAAATATCAATCCGCAGCCAGTGCTTGATTACCTGCATTACCATCGTGCGTATAAAACTGGCTATGAGCAAGCCTGCATGCGTGAAGCGCAAAAAACTGCTGTAGTTGGGCATCAGGCCGCGTTGGAAGCATTTCAGTCAGGCATGAGTGAGTTTGATATCAATCAGGCTTATTTGACTGCCACCGGACACCGTGACACCGATGTGCCTTACGATAATATCGTGGCCTTGAATGAGCATGCCGCTGTTCTACATTACACGACGTTGCAGCATAAGCTTCCTTCTGAAGTGCGTAGTTTCTTATTAGATGCGGGTGCTGAATATAATGGCTACGCAGCAGACCTGACGCGAACTTATGCCGCGAAAAGCGATAGTGATTTTGCCGCGTTAGTCAGTGATATGAACAAAGAGCAGCAGGCGCTTATTGCTACATTGAAATGCGGTGTGCGCTATACCGATTACCATGTGCAAATGCATCAACGTTTGGCTAAATTACTGAAGAAACACCATATCCTGAAAGATATCAGCGAAGAAGCTGCCGTTGAGCAAGGGCTGACCTGCCCATTCTTACCACACGGCTTGGGCCATCCGCTGGGGTTACAGGTACATGACGTGGCGGGTTTCATGCAGGATGAAAAGGGTACCCATCTGGCTGCACCAGAAATGTATCCTTTCCTGCGCTGTACGCGCATTATGGAGCCTGGCATGGTGATGACCATTGAGCCTGGCTTGTATTTCATTGATTCACTGTTGGCTCCGTGGAAAGAAGGGCAGTTCAGTAAACATTTTGATTGGGCTCGTATTGATTCTTTCCGTCCATATGGCGGGATCCGCATTGAAGATAACGTGATTTTCCACGAGAAATCGGTGGAGAATATGACGCGCGATCTGCATTTGGACTAATGAGTCAGCCTTATCTTATTCCCGCTGAGGCATTGAGCTTCAGCGAGGAAATCAAAAAAAGCCGCTTTATTACTCTGCTGGCACATACGCAGGGTAGTGAGGCGGCAAAAGCATTTATTGCGCAGGTAAAATCTGAACATCCAGATGCACGCCATCACTGTTGGGCATTTGTGGCCGGTGCACCGGATAATTCACAGCTGTTAGGTTTTTCTGATGACGGCGAGCCGTCTGGCACTGCGGGTAAGCCAATGCTTGCCCAGTTGATGGGAAGCCATATTGGCGAAGTCACGGCAGTGGTGGTGCGCTATTACGGCGGTATTCGGCTGGGCACTGGCGGATTAGTTAAGGCTTATGGCGGTGGCGTTCAGCAAGCATTAAAACTTTTGCCCGTCGAGCGTAAAGTGCCGCAGGCTGAGTATACTTTGCAGTGTGACTATGGATTACTGACCCAAGTCGAGACCGTTATTGCGCAGGCTGGGGGCGAGATATTGCAGAGTGACTATGCTGTTGAGGTATCACTAACAGTGAGTTTGCCAGTGCTGGTTGTCGATGACGTCGCTGAAAAATTACGCAACATGAGCCGTGGTTCGTTGCAATTACATCAGACTTCGTAATAATCCCCCGCATTACTTTTTTGTTGTACTTATTACTCTATTGAGCAAGGAACGTGCCCGAATGCATTTTCGTGCCATTATCCGCATCGTCGGTTTACTCGTCATACTGTTCTCAGGAACTATGATCATCCCTGGGCTAGTTGCCTTGATTTATCGTGACGGTGCAGGCCGGGCGTTCACTCAGACTTTCTTCGTTGCGCTGACGATTGGCACATTATTGTGGTGGCCACAGCGTAAACAAAAGCATGAATTAAAACCGCGTGAAGGTTTTCTCATCGTCGTTTTGTTTTGGACGGTGCTGGGCAGCGTAGGGGCATTGCCTTTCCTGTTCTCTGAGCGCCCAAATCTCAGCGTAACGGATGCGTTTTTTGAGTCGTTCTCGGGTTTAACTACCACGGGAGCAACCACGCTGGTGGGATTGGATAACTTACCGAAGGCAATTTTATTCTACCGTCAGATGCTGCAATGGCTTGGTGGTATGGGGATCATCGTGCTGGCCGTGGCTATTTTACCAATCTTAGGTGTGGGTGGACTACAGCTCTATCGCGCTGAAATGCCCGGGCCGCTCAAAGATAATAAAATGCGGCCGAGAATTGCCGAAACAGCGAAAACATTATGGTTCATCTATGTGCTGCTGACGGTGGCCTGTGCGGTAGCCCTATGGGGGGCAGGGATGGATGTGTTCGACGCCATCTCGCATAGCTTTTCAACCATCGCCATTGGTGGATTTTCAACCCACGATGCCAGTATCGGTTATTTTAATAGTCCCACCATCAACACTATTATTGCGGTGTTTCTGCTGATCTCTGGTTGTAATTTTAGTTTGCACTTTGCACTCCTTAGCGGACGTAGTTTGAAAGTTTATTGGCGTGACCCTGAGTTTCGCATGTTTATTTTTGTCCAGCTGACGTTAGTCGCGGTGTGTACCTTAGTGTTGTGGTGGCACAACGTATATCAAACCGGATTACAAACGGTGAATCAGGCATTTTTCCAAGTTGTTTCTATGGCAACGACGGCGGGATTCACCACGGATAGCATCGCCCATTGGCCGCTGTTCCTACCTGTGCTTCTACTGTGTTCTGCATTTATCGGTGGCTGTGCGGGGTCAACCGGTGGTGGATTGAAGGTTATTCGTATTCTGCTTCTTTTCTTACAAGGCTCCCGCGAGCTAAAACGTCTAGTGCATCCGAATGCGGTTTATACCATTAAGTTGGGCAACCGTGCTCTGCCCGAGCGTATTCTTGAAGCGGTGTGGGGATTCTTTTCTGCCTACGCATTGGTGTTCATTATCAGCATGCTGGCGATTATCGCGACTGGGGTAGATGATTTCTCTGCGTTTGCTGCGGTAGTCGCCACATTGAATAACCTTGGTCCGGGGCTGGGTGTCGTTGCCGATAATTTCACTTCGATGAATGATGCGGCTAAATGGGTGCTAGTCGTTACTATGTTGTTTGGCCGACTGGAAGTCTTTACTTTGTTAGTACTGTTTACGCCAACCTTTTGGCGTAACTAAGGCATTCACAATTAATTATGGAAAAGTGTAGAGGCCGCAAGTCATGAAAACTTTAGTGCTTTACTCCAGCCATGATGGACAGACCAAAGCTATTGCCTCTTCTATAGCATCGACGCTGTCTGAGACGCTTGAGTGTGATGTGATGGATCTGGCCCTATCAATGGATATCAATCTGGCAAACTATCAGTCAGTCGTGATCGGCGCTTCTGTTCGCTATGGGCATTTCCAGCGTTCTCTCTATAAATTCACCAAGCAGAATGTGGCGCAGTTAAATACTATGCCGAGTGCATTCTTCGCCGTTAACCTTACGGCGCGTAAGCCTGAAAAGAGAACGCCGCAAACAAATGCCTATACCCGCAAATTCCTGCTTGCTACTCCGTGGCAGCCAAAGCAGTGTGCTGTTTTCGCCGGAGCGCTCCGTTATCCACGCTATGGCTGGTTAGACAAGGCAATGATCAAATTAATTATGAAAATGACCGGCGGTGAAACGGATACCAGCAAAGAAGTGGAATATACCGATTGGCAGGATGTAACGCGTTTTGCGAAAGACTTTGTGCGTTTAAGCAGCAGTGCGGCGCGATAATCATCACAAAACTCAACTTTTGTTGATAATTTGCGCGGTTGGTAATTTATTTCAAATAAACACTTGTCAGCCGTTCAGAAGTCCCTATAATGCGCCACCACTGACCGGGAACAACGACGCAAACGTCGCTCGGTGAGAAAGAGAAAAGCGTCGCTAACTAGCGAAATTCTGAAAAGAAAAAGGCTTGACTCTTCAGGAGGAAAGCGTAATATGCACCTCCCGAGTTGCTGGAACGAATGTTCACAACTCACTGCTCTTTAACAATTTATCAGACAATCTGTGTGGGCACTCACAAGACAATATCTAACGTCCTCGGACGATAAAATATTAAAGTCTTGAAGAGTGACCAAGCAGTAATTCATTTTTGAATTATTACGAAAGTTAATTTTCGAGCATCGCTTCACGTGTTGAAGCACATCAAGCTTTTAATTGAAGAGTTTGATCATGGCTCAGATTGAACGCTGGCGGCAGGCCTAACACATGCAAGTCGAGCGGTAGCACAAGAGAGCTTGCTCTCTGGGTGACGAGCGGCGGACGGGTGAGTAATGTCTGGGAAACTGCCTGATGGAGGGGGATAACTACTGGAAACGGTAGCTAATACCGCATGACGTCTTCGGACCAAAGTGGGGGACCTTCGGGCCTCACGCCATCAGATGTGCCCAGATGGGATTAGCTAGTAGGTGGGGTAATGGCTCACCTAGGCGACGATCTCTAGCTGGTCTGAGAGGATGACCAGCCACACTGGAACTGAGACACGGTCCAGACTCCTACGGGAGGCAGCAGTGGGGAATATTGCACAATGGGCGCAAGCCTGATGCAGCCATGCCGCGTGTATGAAGAAGGCCTTCGGGTTGTAAAGTACTTTCAGCGAGGAGGAAGGCATTAAGGTTAATAACCTTGGTGATTGACGTTACTCGCAGAAGAAGCACCGGCTAACTCCGTGCCAGCAGCCGCGGTAATACGGAGGGTGCAAGCGTTAATCGGAATTACTGGGCGTAAAGCGCACGCAGGCGGTTTGTTAAGTCAGATGTGAAATCCCCGAGCTTAACTTGGGAACTGCATTTGAAACTGGCAAGCTAGAGTCTTGTAGAGGGGGGTAGAATTCCAGGTGTAGCGGTGAAATGCGTAGAGATCTGGAGGAATACCGGTGGCGAAGGCGGCCCCCTGGACAAAGACTGACGCTCAGGTGCGAAAGCGTGGGGAGCAAACAGGATTAGATACCCTGGTAGTCCACGCTGTAAACGATGTCGACTTGGAGGTTGTGCCCTTGAGGCGTGGCTTCCGGAGCTAACGCGTTAAGTCGACCGCCTGGGGAGTACGGCCGCAAGGTTAAAACTCAAATGAATTGACGGGGGCCCGCACAAGCGGTGGAGCATGTGGTTTAATTCGATGCAACGCGAAGAACCTTACCTACTCTTGACATCCAGAGAATTTGCTAGAGATAGCTTAGTGCCTTCGGGAACTCTGAGACAGGTGCTGCATGGCTGTCGTCAGCTCGTGTTGTGAAATGTTGGGTTAAGTCCCGCAACGAGCGCAACCCTTATCCTTTGTTGCCAGCGAGTAATGTCGGGAACTCAAAGGAGACTGCCGGTGATAAACCGGAGGAAGGTGGGGATGACGTCAAGTCATCATGGCCCTTACGAGTAGGGCTACACACGTGCTACAATGGCATATACAAAGAGAAGCGAACTCGCGAGAGCAAGCGGACCTCATAAAGTATGTCGTAGTCCGGATTGGAGTCTGCAACTCGACTCCATGAAGTCGGAATCGCTAGTAATCGTAGATCAGAATGCTACGGTGAATACGTTCCCGGGCCTTGTACACACCGCCCGTCACACCATGGGAGTGGGTTGCAAAAGAAGTAGGTAGCTTAACCTTCGGGAGGGCGCTTACCACTTTGTGATTCATGACTGGGGTGAAGTCGTAACAAGGTAACCGTAGGGGAACCTGCGGTTGGATCACCTCCTTACCTAAAGATAGCGTTAAGTGCAGTGTCCACACAGATTGTCTGATGAAGAATAACGAGCAGAATACCTTTATAGGCTTGTAGCTCAGGTGGTTAGAGCGCACCCCTGATAAGGGTGAGGTCGGTGGTTCAAGTCCACTCAGGCCTACCAAACTCTACTTATCCTTGAAATCTTCAATCGTTGCGTTGCTCATGTGCGTTTGCACATTGCGCTACTCACGTTGAATCTTTCCGCGGCTAAGCGAGTTGGTATCAAAAGGTAAACTGTTGACTGTATGGGGTTATAGCTCAGCTGGGAGAGC
Source organism: Hafnia paralvei (assembly GCF_020150375.1). Lineage (NCBI taxonomy): Bacteria > Pseudomonadati > Pseudomonadota > Gammaproteobacteria > Enterobacterales > Hafniaceae > Hafnia > Hafnia paralvei. The sequence goes on from NZ_CP083737.1 coordinate 264,271, forward strand.
GCCTGCCTTGCACGCAGGAGGTCTGCGGTTCGATCCCGCATAGCTCCACCATTACTTCTTGTTGAATACAACAGAGGTTCAGTCTCAAAACATACTTCAGAGCGTATTGGAAACAGTATGCTGCGAAGTATTTTGCTCTTTAACAATCTGGAACAAGCTGAAATTTGAAAGCTTAAGCCGCTGTGAGAATGACTTCGGTCAAACACTGACACAGCGAGCATTAAGCAGTCTCTCAATTTTTTGCAATCTTGAATGTTGTCTTGAACCGGTTCGTAACCGCGTTCACCAAGAGACACCTTCGGGTTGTGAGGTTAAGTGACTAAGCGTACACGGTGGATGCCTAGGCAGTCAGAGGCGATGAAGGACGTGCTAATCTGCGATAAGCGTCGGTAAGCTGATATGAAGCGTTATAACCGACGATTTCCGAATGGGGAAACCCAGTGCAATTCGTTGCACTATCGTTAAGTGAATACATAGCTTAACGAAGCGAACCAGGGGAACTGAAACATCTAAGTACCCTGAGGAAAAGAAATCAACCGAGATTCCCCTAGTAGCGGCGAGCGAACGGGGAGCAGCCCAGAACCTTAATCAGCGTATGTGTCAGAGGAACGGTCTGGAAAGTCCGGCGATACAGGGTGATAGCCCCGTACTTGAAAATGCATATGCTGTGAGTTCGATGAGTAGGGCGGGACACGTGACATCCTGTCTGAATATGGGGGGACCATCCTCCAAGGCTAAATACTCCTGACTGACCGATAGTGAACCAGTACCGTGAGGGAAAGGCGAAAAGAACCCCGGCGAGGGGAGTGAAATAGAACCTGAAACCGTGTACGTACAAGCAGTGGGAGCCTCTTTTATGGGGTGACTGCGTACCTTTTGTATAATGGGTCAGCGACTTATATTTTGTAGCAAGGTTAACCGAATAGGGGAGCCGTAGGGAAACCGAGTCTTAACTGGGCGTCAAGTTGCAAGGTATAGACCCGAAACCCGGTGATCTAGCCATGGGCAGGTTGAAGGTTGGGTAACACTAACTGGAGGACCGAACCGACTAATGTTGAAAAATTAGCGGATGACTTGTGGCTGGGGGTGAAAGGCCAATCAAACCGGGAGATAGCTGGTTCTCCCCGAAAGCTATTTAGGTAGCGCCTCGTGAACTCATCTTCGGGGGTAGAGCACTGTTTCGACTAGGGGGTCATCCCGACTTACCAACTCGATGCAAACTACGAATACCGAAGAATGTTATCACGGGAGACACACGGCGGGTGCTAACGTCCGTCGTGAAGAGGGAAACAACCCAGACCGCCAGCTAAGGTCCCAAAGTCATAGTTAAGTGGGAAACGATGTGGGAAGGCATAGACAGCCAGGATGTTGGCTTAGAAGCAGCCATCATTTAAAGAAAGCGTAATAGCTCACTGGTCGAGTCGGCCTGCGCGGAAGATGTAACGGGGCTAAACTATGCACCGAAGCTGCGGCAGCGACACTTAGGTGTTGTTGGGTAGGGGAGCGTTCTGTAAGCCTGTGAAGGTGGCCTGTGAGGGTTGCTGGAGGTATCAGAAGTGCGAATGCTGACATAAGTAACGATAAAGCGGGTGAAAAACCCGCTCGCCGGAAGACCAAGGGTTCCTGTCCAACGTTAATCGGGGCAGGGTGAGTCGACCCCTAAGGCGAGGCCGAAAGGCGTAGTCGATGGGAAACAGGTTAATATTCCTGTACTCGGTGTTACTGCGAAGGGGGGACGGAGAAGGCTAGGCTATCCGGGCGACGGTTGTCCCGGTTTAAGCGTGTAGGGGGTGTGACTTGGTAAATCCGGTCGCATATCAACCCTGAGGCGTGATGACGAGTCACTACGGTGATGAAGTAGTTGATGCCAAGCTTCCAGGAAAAGCCTCTAAGCTCTAGGTAACATTGAATCGTACCCCAAACCGACACAGGTGGTCAGGTAGAGAATACCAAGGCGCTTGAGAGAACTCGGGTGAAGGAACTAGGCAAAATGGTGCCGTAACTTCGGGAGAAGGCACGCTGGCGCGTAGGTGAAGTCCCTTGCGGATGGAGCTGAAGCCAGTCGAAGATACCAGCTGGCTGCAACTGTTTAATAAAAACACAGCACTGTGCAAACACGAAAGTGGACGTATACGGTGTGACGCCTGCCCGGTGCTGGAAGGTTAATTGATGGGGTCAGCCGCAAGGCGAAGCTCTTGATCGAAGCCCCAGTAAACGGCGGCCGTAACTATAACGGTCCTAAGGTAGCGAAATTCCTTGTCGGGTAAGTTCCGACCTGCACGAATGGCGTAATGATGGCCAGGCTGTCTCCACCCGAGACTCAGTGAAATTGAACTCGCTGTGAAGATGCAGTGTACCCGCGGCAAGACGGAAAGACCCCGTGAACCTTTACTATAGCTTGACACTGAACATTGAGCCTTGATGTGTAGGATAGGTGGGAGGCTTTGAAGTGTGGACGCCAGTCTGCATGGAGCCAACCTTGAAATACCACCCTTTAATGTTTGATGTTCTAACTCCGGTCCCTAATCGGGATTGAGGACAGTGTCTGGTGGGTAGTTTGACTGGGGCGGTCTCCTCCTAAAGAGTAACGGAGGAGCACGAAGGTTAGCTAATCACGGTCGGACATCGTGAGGTTAGTGCAATGGCATAAGCTAGCTTGACTGCGAGAGTGACGGCTCGAGCAGGTACGAAAGTAGGTCATAGTGATCCGGTGGTTCTGAATGGAAGGGCCATCGCTCAACGGATAAAAGGTACTCCGGGGATAACAGGCTGATACCGCCCAAGAGTTCATATCGACGGCGGTGTTTGGCACCTCGATGTCGGCTCATCACATCCTGGGGCTGAAGTAGGTCCCAAGGGTATGGCTGTTCGCCATTTAAAGTGGTACGCGAGCTGGGTTTAGAACGTCGTGAGACAGTTCGGTCCCTATCTGCCGTGGGCGTTGGAAGATTGAGAGGGGCTGCTCCTAGTACGAGAGGACCGGAGTGGACGCATCACTGGTGTTCGGGTTGTCATGCCAATGGCATTGCCCGGTAGCTAAATGCGGAAAAGATAAGCGCTGAAAGCATCTAAGCGCGAAACTTGCCTCGAGATGAGTCTTCCCTGAGACCTTGAGTCTCCTAAAGGAACGTTTAAGACTAAGACGTTGATAGGCTGGGTGTGTAAGCGTAGCGATACGTTGAGCTAACCAGTACTAATGATCCGTGAGGCTTAACCTTACAACACCGAAGGTGTTTTGGTTGAGAGACTAAGACGAAGAGTAAGCTTGTTCAAAGATTGGATTAACTGGCTGGGTATAGCGATATACGCGGCGGGTTGATTAACAGAATTTGCCTGGCGGCGATAGCGCGGTGGTCCCACCTGACCCCATGCCGAACTCAGAAGTGAAACGCCGTAGCGCCGATGGTAGTGTGGGGTCTCCCCATGCGAGAGTAGGGAACTGCCAGGCATCAAATAAACGAAAAAGCCTCATGCGAAAGCATGGGGCTTTTTTGTTTATCTGTTGTTTGTCGAATCCGTCGAGAACGGATTTTGCTATTGGAGTTTTAAATAATTTTGATTGTTTTACGAACGATTCTATTTGCTCTTAACATATTAATGATATCAATTATCAATTGCATTGACATATTTCCCCTCCAATTTAGAATGCGAATCTCTTATTTACGCTTGGATGCGCATTATGAAAAACATTTCAGTTGTTATTCTTACCTCTATTCTTTCTTTGAGCAGTTATTCAGCAGTAGCCAAAGAGCCAGAAAAATCAGTGATTGCTCATGTTACTTCAGCTACTGCAAATACACTGAGTATTACGCATGCAGCTGGTGTCACTAAAGTTCATAAGAACCCTCAGCGTGTAGTTATTTTTGATTTTGGTACCTACGATTCGCTAGATAAGTTGGGCTTAACCAATCGCGTTGTAGGGTTACCAAAATCGATTCCTAGCTATATAAAAGATAAGGTGTCTCCTGCCGTCTCTGTCGTTGGTGGGATGAAAGAGCCAGATCTGAAAGCAATTGAACTACTTCAGCCTGATTTGATTATTATCACGGGACGTCAAGGGGGTTCATATGATGCACTATCGGCCATTGCGCCAACTATCAGCCTGACAACAAGCCCTAAAGACTATTTAATGTCGGTTAATAAAAATGCAGAGTTGCTGGGCGCTATTTTTGGTAAAAAAGAAGAAGCGAAGAACCAAATCAATTTATTATCCCAACAATTAACGTCTATCAAGACAGAAAAAGAGCCTTCACAGCTGTCTGCATTAACGCTAATTCATAATGATGGTAGGTTTGCTGTAATTCATCAGCCTATCATTTTTGACGTTTTAGGCATGAAGCCAGCGAAGGTAATACAGAAAGAGCGTGCGGATAAGAAAAAACGAGTCCCGCTCACGACGCATGAAATTACCCAAGCAAATCCAGATGTGATTTTTATTGTTGATCGTAGTGCAGCCATTGGTGCTACTCCGCTAAACAAAATGCAGTTTGAAGATGCAGAGTTACGTTCAACGGCGGCATTTAAAAATGGAAAAGTAGTATATCTCACGCCTGATCTTTGGTACTTGTCTGGCGGTGGGCTAGAGAGTACGGCTGCACAGATGACAGAAGTGGCAAACGCACTTTAGTTTCATGCTACGGCGGTATAGCTATATACCGCCAATGAAACACATTATTTTGCAATCTCGGTTTTATCTTTATTTATCCAAAAATCAGGCAAAGGATCGGTTAGACTAGGCACAGTTTAGTCAGGATGAGATCCTTGTTTCATGTCTAATAGCCATACATCACTTGCTGAATTCACAACATTCGGTATTAATGCCCAAGCAAAAAATATCATCACTGCCACTTCCCCTGACGCTTTGGCGGAAGCATGGCGCGGTGCTGTCGAGCGCCAAGAGCCGGTGCTGATCTTAGGCGACGGTAGTAACGTTTTATTCTTAGAAGACTTTATCGGAACCATACTGCTTAACCGAATCAAAGGAATCAGTGTGGCTGACGATGAGCATAGCTGGCGGCTGCATGTTGGTGCAGGTGAGAATTGGCATGAGCTAGTAAGCTATTCGCTTGAACAGGGAATGTCAGGGCTTGAAAACCTTGCCCTGATCCCTGGATGCGCAGGATCGGCACCGATCCAAAATATTGGCGCGTATGGTATCGAGTTCCAAAAAGTTTGTGAATACGTTGATGTGTTGAATTTACGTACAAATGAGTCGTTTCGTTTAACAGCGGATGAGTGCCAGTTTGGCTACCGAGAAAGCGTTTTTAAACATAGTTATCGAGACGGCTATGCGATTGTTGCCGTAGGGCTACGGTTAGAGAAACAGTGGCACCCTGTTTTGAACTACGGTGATTTAGCTAAGCTTTCACCTGAAACTGTGACGCCTAAACAAGTGTTTGACTCTGTTTGTCATATGCGAATGACTAAGCTACCAGACCCTAAAAAAACAGGGAATGCAGGAAGCTTCTTTAAAAATCCTGTAGTGAGTGCAGCGGTTGCCGCGCAGATTAAGTCCGAGTTTCCTGAAGCACCTATGTACCCACAAGCCTCTGGTGAGATGAAGTTAGCTGCGGGTTGGTTAATCGACCGGTGTGAGCTGAAAGGTTTCCAAGTGGGCGGTGCAGCGGTACATCAACATCAGGCGTTGGTACTCATCAATTTAGATTGTGCAACAAGTGGGGATGTCGTTGAGCTAGCCAGAGCCGTACGTAATCGCGTCGCACAGAAGTTTGGCGTATGGTTAGAGCCTGAGGTTCGTTTTATATCCGCGGTTGGTGAAGTTAACGCTGTAGAGGTTTTATCATGAAAGATATCAGCGTTCCCCTGCGCCTAGTTAATATTCTCTCAGACGGAGAGTTTCACTCCGGCGAGCATCTTGGCGAAGTACTCGGCATGAGTAGAGCGGGCATTAACAAACACATACAGACGATTCGCGATTGGGGAATCGATGTTTTTACCGTACCTGGCAAAGGATATAGCCTGCCAGCACCTATGCAGCTATTGGATGAGGACGAGATCACCGAGCAGCTGCAGGATGGACGAGTTACGGTGCTCCCTGTCGTAGACTCTACCAACCAGTATTTACTCGATCGAATTCATGATCTTCGCTCCGGAGATGCCTGCGTAGCTGAGTATCAACAAGCCGGCCGTGGGCGCCGTGGGCGCCACTGGTTTTCTCCCTTTGGTGCAAATCTTTACCTCTCTATGTTTTGGCGCTTGGAGCAGGGGCCAGCGGCCGCAATGGGGTTAAGCCTAGTCATTGGTATTGTTATGGCGGAGGTATTGCGCGAACTGGGGGCTCCCGACGTTAAAGTAAAATGGCCAAATGACCTTTATCTGAATGATAAGAAACTGGCTGGTATTCTCGTCGAACTTACTGGGAAAACCGGCGATGCTGCAAATATTGTGATCGGTGCTGGTATTAACCTATCTATGCGCTCTCCCGATACTTCAATTGTTAATCAGCAGTGGATTAACCTGCAGGAAGCGGGTGTTCAGATCAACCGAAATGAATTAGTGGCTCGCCTGTTAAAGCGTTTACGCGATACGTTGGTTGATTTTGAAACACGCGGGTTATCCCCTTTCGTCGAGCGCTGGCGTGAACTAGATAACTTTATCGACCGCCCCGTTAATCTGCTGATTGGAGAGCAGAAAATTTATGGTATTGCGCGAGGTATCGATGCTCAAGGCGCACTATTGCTTGATAGAGACGGCGAGATTCAGCCATTTATTGGTGGTGAAATTTCACTTCGCGGTGCATGAATAGTTAGACGTTTAATAAGAATGTACACAATAAAAAGGGCATCCATCGGATGCCCTTTTTATTAATGAAGACGGCGAATTGTCACTATTTACGTAAACGAACGCTTTCAACGGCATGATTGCCGCCTTTGGTCATAATCAAACTGGCTCGTTCACGGGTTGGCAAAATATTCTGCTTTAGATTCAACCCGTTAATTTCTTTCCATAGACCGGTCGCAATCTCGACGGCTTCTGATTCTGGAAGCTGAGAGTAGTGATGGAAATAAGAGTCTGGATTGGAGAATGCCCCTTGGCGGAATTTCAGGAATCGATTGATATACCAACCCTGTAATAGCTCTTCCGGTGCATCCACATAAATAGAGAAATCGACAAAATCAGACACAAAAACGCGGTGTGGATCATGAGGATAATCCATCCCACTCTGCAGAACGTTCAATCCTTCTAGAATAAGAATATCCGGTTGCTCAATAACTTTACAGCTATCAGGCACGATGTCATAGATCAAATGAGAGTATTGCGGAGCAGTAACTCTAGGGGCACCGGATTTGATCTCGGATACGAAGCGAACGAGGTTCTGAATATCGTAGGACTGTGGGAAGCCTTTCTTTTTCATTAGCCCACGTTCTTGCAACACCTTGTTAGGATGCAAAAAGCCGTCTGTGGTTAGCAATTCTACCTTACGGTGTTCAGGCCAACGGCTTAATAACGCTTGTAGCACGCGAGCCGTTGTACTTTTACCCACGGCGACACTACCAGCGATCCCGATAATATAAGGGATCCTAGGGCCATTGGTGCCTAGAAATTGTTCAAGCACAGCTTGACGGCGAACGTTAGAGCTAAAATAGAAATTGAGTAAACGAGAAAGTGGCAAATATATCTGAGCAACTTCTTCTAACGAAAGATCTTCGTTAATACCCTTGAGATTAGCAATCTGCTCTTCCGTTAAGGTTAACGGCACGGAGTTACGCAATGCAGCCCATTGTTGGCGATTAAACTGTAGATACGGTGTCGCCAATGATTGATCTTTCTTCATATGCCCAATTCTGCCTGTTAGCGCGGGTCGGGAACGGCGCCTGACGCCAACTCCAGATGGATAACGAGCTGCACATTATAATCAGCTTCGTCTTTGTCGCAGAGTTTTTTTCAAAAACTTTGACTCAATCTACGTGATGGGGGGAATGCAATCAAGAAAGTAGAAGCATGAACAGGCCGTAAAAAAAGCGGTAGCTAAAAAAGAAAGTGCTACCGCTAGGAGAACTTAGCTCGCTTTTGCCGACTGAGTAACGGCAAATAGTCGTTTGTAATAAATCGCGGTGGGATGATATTGACCATCAGGGGTGCAGGCGTAATCAGGAATTTCCCCCATGCAACGATAGCCCTCAGCCCGATAGAAGGCTTCTGCCGCTGAGCCAGCCTGAGTATCTAGATAAAGGAGTCCACGGTTAGCCTGCAAGGCTGCTTTTTCAAGCACCGTCATGAGCTGATGACCGACGCCTAACCTACGTGCGCTGCTGTGCACTATCAATTTTTGTACTTCGGCGCGATTGCGCCCATTTGGTTTTTGACAAAGTGCTAGCTGCACGGTACCCACTACCCGATGCTCATCACGTGCAATCCACAATAAGAGTTCACCTTTAGCAACCAGTGGACGTAGACTGTGAAAATAACACTCCGCGTCGTAATGATCGATTTGCGTGTCATATCCCAAGGAGGCTCCATTAGCCACGGCATCTGTGAGCAGCAACGCGAGCTCTTTTCGGTAGACCGGTAGGGTAGCATCGTTAATCAGAACAATTTTCATCGGTGATTCCTCCAAAAGGGGGTAATAACACCAGAGAAGCAAAGAGCAGGCCAAGTATGGAGAACCGCACTTTACGTGGGGAGACAGCACAAATAAGTGTAGCTTTTGCTTGGTTATGGTGCAGGGCGTGCAAAATGGGTGCGTTTAGAAATGTGACCTTGCTCTGAATATTCATTTTTCCGTTCGGTATTCAATTGCGGTAAGCGCAATATCGACAAAGGTATTACAGGACGATTTCACGCCAGATTTCTGTTATTTTATGAGCTAGAAAACAAGTAAACGGGCGTTTTTGACTGTTTTCTAACCGAAGGTGCGCAAAAATGAATTTTTTTGTTGCATAGAGCACGATCACTACCTAGAATGCGACCCACTTGATGCCGGCTTAGCTCAGTTGGTAGAGCAACTGACTTGTAATCAGTAGGTCACCAGTTCGATTCCGGTAGCCGGCACCATCAAGTAAAGCAACACCAAGTGGTGGGGTTCCCGAGCGGCCAAAGGGAGCAGACTGTAAATCTGCCGTCTCAGACTTCGAAGGTTCGAATCCTTCCCCCACCACCATTTATTCGCCTTAGAGATAGGGCATGGGATGTAGCTTAGTCCTACATCTCAAAATACATCAGTGAGGATCTCACTTCGCTGATGTAAAACTCTACAGAACAATCAGGTAGCCGAGTTCTAGGATGCGGGCATCGTATAATGGCTATTACCTCAGCCTTCCAAGCTGATGATGCGGGTTCGATTCCCGCTGCCCGCTCCAAGTATGTGCTGATATGGCTCAGTTGGTAGAGCGCACCCTTGGTAAGGGTGAGGTCCCCAGTTCGACTCTGGGTATCAGCACCACTTCTTTTCTCCTCCTCTGATTTCATTCTGTAAAATATTCAGCTAGTGCATACAAATCATTTGCTTGGTTGATGTGGTGATATCACCGATTTATCCGTGTCTTAGAGGGACAATCGATGTCTAAAGAAAAGTTTGAACGTACAAAACCGCACGTTAACGTCGGTACTATCGGCCACGTTGACCATGGTAAAACAACGCTGACCGCTGCGATTACTACCGTACTGGCTAAAACCTACGGTGGTTCTGCTCGTGCATTCGACCAGATCGATAATGCGCCAGAAGAAAAAGCTCGTGGTATCACCATCAACACTTCTCACGTTGAGTATGACACCCCGACTCGCCACTACGCGCACGTTGACTGCCCAGGGCACGCCGACTACGTTAAAAACATGATCACCGGTGCTGCTCAGATGGACGGCGCTATCCTGGTTGTTGCTGCGACTGACGGCCCTATGCCTCAGACTCGTGAGCACATCCTGCTGGGTCGTCAGGTTGGCGTTCCTTACATCATCGTGTTCCTGAACAAATGCGACATGGTTGATGATGAAGAGCTGCTGGAACTGGTAGAAATGGAAGTTCGTGAACTTCTGTCTCAGTACGAATTCCCAGGCGATGACACTCCAATCATCCGTGGTTCTGCGCTGAAAGCGCTGGAAGGCGAAGCTGAGTGGGAAGCTAAGATTGTAGAACTGGCTGAAACTCTGGATTCTTACATCCCAGAACCAGAGCGTGCTATCGACAAGCCATTCCTGCTGCCAATCGAAGACGTATTCTCTATCTCTGGCCGTGGTACTGTTGTTACCGGTCGTGTAGAACGCGGTATCATCAAAGTGGGTGAAGAAGTTGAGATTGTTGGTATCAAAGATACCGTTAAATCAACTTGTACTGGCGTTGAAATGTTCCGTAAGCTGCTGGACGAAGGTCGTGCAGGTGAGAACGTTGGTGTTCTGCTGCGTGGTATCAAGCGTGAAGACATCGAACGTGGTCAGGTTCTGGCTAAGCCAGGCACCATCAAGCCACACACCAAGTTCGAATCAGAAGTTTATATTCTGAGCAAAGACGAAGGCGGCCGTCATACTCCGTTCTTCAAAGGTTATCGTCCACAGTTCTACTTCCGTACTACTGACGTGACCGGTACTATCGAACTGCCAGAAGGCGTGGAAATGGTAATGCCAGGCGACAACATTCAAATGATTGTTAGCCTGATCCACCCAATCGCAATGGACGATGGTCTGCGCTTCGCAATCCGTGAAGGTGGCCGTACCGTTGGTGCAGGTGTTGTTGCTAAAGTCATCGAATAAGATTTGACGCGACACGCGATAAAAGGGCATCATTTGATGCCCTTTTTCTACGCTAGTGATACTAGAACCTATCTCATCAGTAGTTTTAGCGTCATAATTACAGGTGAGATGGGCTCTGATAGTACGGCGTATCGTGCCGAATAGCGGATCATTTGTCTGATTTCGCTCTTTCTTTGAAGAGGTAACCGCGCTAATCGCGTTTGTTTCTTGTAAGATACCCATTCGGTTTGGTTTGCCTCGCGTAGCGGGGCGAAGTTGTTTTTCACAATCTAGTGACAGGTTGGTTTATGAGTGCGAATACCGATGCTCAAGGGAGCGGGCGCGGCCTACAAGCGCTGAAATGGCTGGTTGTCGCCGTGCTGCTGATCGTGGCCATCGTAGGTAACTTCCTTTACCGTGATGTGAGTCTGCCACTGCGCGCGATGGCTGTAGTCCTGATTATTGCGATTGCTGGTGCCGTAGCATTATTGACAACTCAAGGTAAGGCTACCGTGGCGTTTGCCCGTGAAGCGCGTACCGAAATGCGCAAGGTCATCTGGCCAACGCGTCAGGAAACGTTGCACACAACATTGATTGTGGCTGCGGTCACCGCTGTCATGTCACTGATTCTGTGGGGACTGGATGGTATTCTAGTCCGTCTGGTTTCGTTTATTACTGGCCTGAGGTTCTAAGATGTCTGAAGCCCCTAAAAAGCGTTGGTACGTCGTTCAGGCGTTTTCCGGTTTTGAAGGCCGCGTAGCTCAATCGCTGCGTGAGCACATTAAACTGCACAACATGGAAGAGTTGTTCGGTGAAGTCATGGTTCCGACTGAAGAAGTCGTTGAAATCCGTGGCGGTCAACGTCGCAAAAGCGAGCGTAAATTTTTCCCTGGTTACGTATTAGTTCAGATGGTGATGGAAGATGCCAGCTGGCACTTAGTGCGTAGCGTGCCACGTGTGATGGGCTTTATCGGTGGTACTTCTGATCGTCCAGCTCCAATCAGTGACAAAGAAGTTGATGCCATCATGAACCGTTTGCAGCAGGTTGGTGATAAGCCTCGTCCGAAAACGATGTTCGAGCCAGGCGAAATGGTTCGCGTCAGCGATGGTCCATTTGCCGACTTTAACGGTGTGGTTGAAGAAGTTGACTACGAAAAAAGCCGCTTGAAAGTTTCGGTTTCTATCTTTGGTCGAGCGACCCCGGTAGAGCTGGACTTTAGTCAGGTTGAAAAAGGCTGATAAAAAATTAAGCAACCATAGCGATTGCTGATTGCCAGAGGCGCGAAATTAAACTACAATTTCGCGCCTTTTGTTTTTATACGCACCCCATTTTCGAATGTGTCGCGTGTAAACGTTTTGCAAATAACGGGGAGCCTCTTTGAGGCGATATTACCCAATCGAGGATATTTACCATGGCCAAGAAAGTACAAGCCTACGTTAAGCTGCAAGTTGCAGCTGGTATGGCAAACCCAAGTCCGCCAGTTGGTCCAGCTCTGGGTCAGCAAGGCGTTAACATCATGGAATTCTGTAAGGCATTCAATGCTAAGACTGACAGCATTGAAAAAGGTCTGCCAATTCCGGTTGTTATTACCGTTTATTCTGACCGTTCTTTCACCTTCGTTACCAAAACTCCTCCAGCAGCAGTACTGCTGAAGAAAGCAGCTGGTATCAAGTCTGGTTCTGGCAAGCCGAACAAAGACAAAGTAGGTAAAGTAACGAGTGCTCAGGTTCGTGAAATCGCAGAAACCAAAGCTGCGGACATGACTGGTTCTGACGTTGAAGCGATGATTCGCTCCATCGAAGGTACTGCTCGTTCCATGGGCCTGGTAGTGGAGGACTAAGAAATGGCTAAGCTGACCAAGCGCATGCGCGTGATCCGTGACAAAGTTGATGTTACTAAACAATATGACATCACCGAAGCCGTTGCTCTGTTAAAAGAGCTGGCCACTGCTAAATTCGTTGAAAGTGTTGACGTTGCTGTCAACCTTGGCATCGATGCTCGTAAATCTGACCAAAACGTACGTGGCGCTACCGTTCTGCCACACGGCACCGGTCGTTCAGTACGCGTTGCTGTATTTACTCAGGGTGCAAATGCTGAAGCTGCTAAAGCTGCAGGCGCTGAACTGGTAGGTATGGAAGATCTGGCAGAACAGATCAAAAAAGGCGAAATGAACTTCGACGTAGTTATCGCATCTCCAGATGCAATGCGCGTTGTTGGCCAGTTGGGTCAGGTTCTGGGTCCACGTGGCCTGATGCCAAACCCTAAAGTTGGTACTGTAACTCCTAACGTTGCTGAAGCGGTTAAGAACGCTAAAGCGGGTCAGGTTCGTTATCGTAACGACAAAAACGGCATCATTCACAGCACCATCGGCAAAGTTGACTTCGACTCTAACCAGTTGAAAGAAAACTTGGAAGCTCTGCTGGTTGCTCTGAAGAAAGCTAAACCTGCGACTGCTAAAGGCGTTTTCATCAAGAAAATCAGCCTGTCCACCACCATGGGTGCTGGCGTAGCGATCGAACAGGGTAGCCTGACCGCAGTAGCTAACTAATTCTCTTAGAGAATAGCTAATTGCGTTTTCGCTTTACGCGGGCGCTAGATTTGTATAAAATCTGACGCCCGCATATTCTCTATCGAATGCTCTTTAGCGAATATAGCGAACGAATTTTCGGTTGGAGTCTGGCCTTATCCAGACCTCCGTCCAAGACCGCAGGTGCGTTGAAAGACGCTTAATCGTCCTGCGTAGACGGTGACAGAACCTAAAAAATCTTTTTGATTACTGGATTCTGCTCACCGTATTTAACGCCTAAACCGTTTTCGGTATTAGGTGATGTGAGTTCCGGGGAATCCTCCCCGGCCAAAATCCAGGAGCTAAAGCTAATGGCATTAAATCTTCAAGACAAACAAGCGATTGTTGCTGAAGTCATCGAAGTAGCCAAAGGCGCGCACTCTGCTGTTATCGCTGACTCTCGTGGCGTAACCGTAGATAAAATGACTGAACTGCGTAAAGCAGGTCGTGAAGCTGGCGTTTACATGCGTGTTGTTCGCAACACCTTGATGCGTCGCATCGTTGAAGGCACTCCTTTCGAATGCCTGAAAGACACGTTTGTTGGTCCAACCTTAGTTGCATTTTCTATGGAACACCCGGGCGCTGCTGCTCGTCTGTTCAAAGATTTCGCGAAAGCGAATGCAAAATTTGAGGTTAAAGCTGCAGCCTTTGAAGGTGAGTTGATTCCAGCGGCTCAGATCGACCGCCTGGCAACTCTGCCAACTTACGAAGAAGCAATCGCACGCCTGATGGCAACCATGAAAGAAGCCTCTGCAGGCAAATTGGTTCGCACTCTGGCTGCTCTGCGCGATCAGAAAGAAGCTGCTTAATCAGCCTTTCTTTTCTAACGTGTTTGCTTACGTATAATCTATTTCTGAATTTTAGGAACAATTTTTATGTCTATCTCTAAAGACGATATCTTGAATGCAGTTTCCGAAATGTCTGTAATGGACGTTGTTGAACTGATCTCCATGATGGAAGAGAAGTTCGGTGTTTCTGCTGCTGCAGCTGTAGCTGTTGCTGCAGGTCCAGCTGAAGCTGCTGAAGAAAAAACTGAATTCGACGTTATTCTGAAAGCTGCTGGTGCTAACAAAGTTGCTGTAATCAAAGCAGTACGTGGCGCAACTGGTCTGGGCTTGAAAGAAGCTAAAGATCTGGTTGAATCTGCACCAGCTGCACTGAAAGAAGGCGTTAGCAAAGATGACGCTGAAGCACTGAAAAAATCTCTGGAAGAAGCTGGCGCTGAAGTTGAAGTTAAATAAGCCAACTCTTTTGGTAGCAGCCTAAGCAATTAGGCTGATGGCTGGTGACTTTTTGGTCACCAGCCTTTTTGCGCTGTAAAGGATGTTAGTGGTATTTCACACTGTTTGACCACTAGTATTCCCTCAATACTTGTTTCTATCTTCGACTTAATATATTGCCGTTTTCCACTTCGGGAGTTCCGGAGTAAAGCGCAACGAAATGGTTTAAGAGTGATAGAAACAAGTATTGCGAGAGGTGTTTCTGCCTTTCGGTCACAAAATGGTGTTGCATGAACTGTCCTACTAGGACGGACAGAGTGGGTCACTGATCAGCGAGCTGAGGAACCCTATGGTTTACTCCTATACCGAGAAAAAACGTATTCGTAAGGATTTTGGTAAGCGTCCACAAGTTTTGGACATACCTTATCTCCTTTCTATCCAGCTTGACTCGTTCCAGAAATTTATCGAGCAAGATCCGGAAGGGCAACACGGTCTGGAAGCAGCATTCCGTTCCGTATTCCCAATCCAGAGTTACAGTGGTAATTCCGAGCTGCAGTATGTCAGCTATCGTCTCGGTGAGCCGGTATTCGATGTTAAAGAATGCCAGATCCGTGGCGTAACTTACTCCGCTCCGCTGCGCGTTAAACTGCGTTTGGTTATTTACGAGCGTGAGGCGCCGGAAGGCACCGTTAAAGACATCAAAGAACAAGAAGTCTACATGGGTGAAATTCCACTCATGACTGATAACGGGACTTTCGTTATCAACGGTACTGAGCGCGTAATCGTATCTCAGTTGCACCGTAGCCCAGGCGTGTTCTTTGACAGCGATAAGGGTAAAACCCATTCATCGGGTAAAGTGCTGTATAACGCACGTATCATCCCTTACCGTGGTTCATGGTTAGACTTCGAATTCGATCCGAAAGACAACCTGTTTGTGCGTATTGACCGTCGCCGTAAATTACCTGCGACCATTATTCTGCGCGCATTAAACTTTACGACTGAACAGATCCTTGAGCTGTTCTTCGACAAAGTTGTCTTCGAGATTCGTGATAATAAACTGCAGATGGAGCTTGTTCCAGAACGTCTGCGTGGCGAAACTGCGTCCTTCGATATCGAAGCTGACGGTAAGGTCTATGTTGAAAAAGGCCGCCGTATTACCGCACGCCACATTCGCCAATTGGAAAAAGACGGCATTACGCTGATCGAAGTTCCGGTTGAGTACATTGCTGGTAAAGTCGTCGCTAAAGATTATATCGACGAAAATACCGGTGAGCTGATCTGTGCAGCCAACATGGAGCTGTCACTGGATCTGCTGGCTAAGCTGAGCCAAGCGGGTTACAAGCGTATCGAAACGCTGTTCACCAACGACTTGGATCACGGTGCTTATATTTCTGAGACCATTCGCGTCGATCCAACTAGTGACCGCTTGAGTGCGCTGGTTGAAATCTATCGCATGATGCGTCCTGGTGAGCCACCAACACGCGAAGCAGCTGAAAACCTGTTTGAGAACCTGTTCTTCTCTGAAGACCGCTATGATCTGTCTGCGGTTGGTCGTATGAAGTTCAACCGTTCTCTGTTGCGTGAAGAGATTGAAGGCTCCGGTATCCTGAGCAAAGACGACATCATTGAAGTGATGCGTAAACTCATCGATATCCGTAACGGTAAAGGCGAAGTGGACGATATCGACCACTTGGGTAACCGTCGTATCCGTTCCGTGGGCGAAATGGCTGAGAACCAGTTCCGTGTAGGTCTGGTACGTGTTGAGCGTGCAGTTAAAGAGCGTCTGTCTCTGGGCGACCTCGATATGCTGATGCCTCAGGACATGATCAACGCCAAGCCAATTTCTGCCGCAGTGAAAGAGTTCTTTGGTTCCAGCCAGCTGTCTCAGTTTATGGACCAGAACAACCCACTGTCAGAAATTACGCATAAGCGTCGTATCTCCGCGTTGGGCCCAGGTGGTTTGACCCGTGAGCGCGCAGGCTTTGAAGTTCGAGACGTTCATCCGACTCACTACGGTCGTGTATGTCCAATCGAAACGCCTGAAGGTCCAAACATCGGTCTGATCAACTCCCTGTCTGTTTATGCACAGACTAACGAATATGGCTTCTTGGAAACCCCATACCGCCGCGTTCGTGATGGAATTGTAACTGATGAAATTCATTACCTGTCTGCTATTGAAGAAGGCAACTACGTCATCGCTCAGGCGAACTCCAACTTGGACGACGAAGGCCGCTTCATTGAAGATCTGGTTACTTGCCGTAGCAAAGGCGAATCAAGCTTGTTCAGCCGCGATCAGGTTGACTACATGGACGTTTCCACCCAGCAGGTGGTTTCCGTCGGTGCTTCTCTGATCCCGTTCTTGGAACACGATGACGCCAACCGTGCATTGATGGGTGCGAACATGCAACGTCAGGCCGTTCCGACTCTGCGCGCTGATAAGCCGCTGGTTGGTACCGGTATGGAACGTGCTGTAGCCGTCGACTCCGGTGTTACCGCTGTTGCTAAACGTGGTGGTGTAATCCAATACGTTGATGCTTCTCGTATCGTTATCAAAGTTAACGAAGATGAGATGTATCCGGGCGAAGCAGGCATTGATATTTACAACCTGACCAAATACACCCGTTCTAACCAGAACACCTGCATCAGCCAGATGCCGTGTGTCAATCTGGGTGAACCCATCGAGCGTGGCGACGTGCTGGCTGACGGCCCGTCTACCGATCTGGGTGAATTGGCTCTTGGTCAGAACATGCGCGTGGCATTCATGCCATGGAACGGTTACAACTTCGAAGACTCCATCTTGGTGTCTGAGCGTGTTGTACAAGAAGATCGCTTTACTTCTATCCACATTCAAGAACTGGCTTGTGTGTCTCGTGACACCAAACTGGGGCCTGAAGAGATCACCGCTGACATCCCTAACGTGGGTGAAGCTGCGCTCTCTAAACTGGATGAATCCGGTATCGTTTATATCGGTGCGGAAGTGAAAGGTGGCGACATTCTGGTTGGTAAGGTAACGCCTAAAGGTGAAACCCAACTGACTCCAGAAGAGAAACTGCTGCGTGCTATCTTCGGTGAGAAAGCGTCTGATGTTAAAGACTCTTCTCTGCGCGTTCCAAACAGCGTTTCTGGTACCGTTATCGATGTGCAGGTCTTTACTCGCGATGGCGTAGAAAAAGACAAACGTGCGCTTGAAATCGAAGAGATGCAGCTGAAGCAGGCTAAGAAAGACCTGACTGAAGAACTGCAGATCTTGGAAGCTGGCTTGTTTGCCCGTATCCACGACGTACTGGTATCTGGTGGTGTTGAAGCTGAGAAATTGGCTAAGCTGCCACGTGACCGCTGGTTAGAACTGGGTCTGGCTGATGAAGCTAAACAGAACCAGTTGGAACAGCTGGCTGAGCAGTACGACGAGCTGAAATCTGATTTCGAGAAGAAACTGGATGCTAAGCGTCGTAAGATCACTCAGGGTGACGATCTGGCACCAGGCGTACTGAAAATTGTTAAGGTTTATCTGGCTGTTAAACGTCAGATCCAGCCTGGTGACAAGATGGCAGGCCGCCACGGTAACAAGGGTGTTATCTCCAAGATCAACCCGATCGAAGATATGCCTTACGATGAAAACGGTACTCCGGTAGACATCGTACTGAACCCGCTGGGCGTACCATCACGTATGAACATCGGTCAGATTCTGGAAACCCACTTGGGTATGGCTGCGAAAGGCATTGGTGAGAAAATTAACGCCATGCTGAAGCAGCAGCAGGAAGTGGCCAAGCTGCGTGAGTTCATTCAGAAAGCCTACGATCTGGGCGATAATACGCGTCAGACCGTTGATCTGAGCACCTTCACCGACGACGAAGTTATGCGTCTGGCTGAGAACCTGAAAAAAGGTCTGCCAATCGCAACACCAGTCTTCGACGGTGCGAAAGAGAAAGAAATCAAAGAGCTTCTGACATTAGGTGGCATTCCTACCTCTGGTCAGATTACGCTGTTTGATGGCCGTACCGGCGAGCAGTTCGAGCGTCAGGTTACTGTCGGCTACATGTATATGCTGAAACTGAACCACTTGGTTGATGACAAAATGCATGCGCGTTCTACCGGTTCTTATAGCCTGGTTACTCAGCAGCCGCTGGGTGGTAAGGCTCAGTTCGGTGGTCAGCGCTTCGGTGAGATGGAAGTATGGGCACTGGAAGCGTATGGCGCTGCCTACACGCTGCAGGAAATGCTGACCGTCAAGTCCGACGATGTAAACGGCCGTACCAAGATGTACAAAAACATCGTGGATGGCGACCACCGTATGGAACCAGGCATGCCGGAATCCTTCAACGTATTGTTGAAAGAAATCCGCTCGCTCGGTATTAACATTGAGCTGGAAGACGAGTAATTCGTTCATTCGAATTATAAGTAACACCAGCCGCTAAGCGCCCTGTGAAAGCGGGGTGCTTAGTCAGTGGTTGCACTGGTCACAGGGGCATTTGGGTGGTATCCGAATGCCCAACAGGTCTAACTCCGACAGGAGCCAATCCGTGAAAGACTTACTGAAGTTTCTGAAAGCTCAAACTAAGACCGAAGAGTTTGACGCGATCAAAATTGCTCTGGCTTCGCCAGACATGATCCGTTCTTGGTCTTTCGGCGAAGTTAAGAAGCCGGAAACCATTAACTACCGTACGTTCAAACCAGAACGTGACGGCCTTTTCTGCGCCCGTATCTTTGGGCCGGTAAAAGATTACGAATGCCTGTGCGGTAAGTACAAGCGTTTAAAACACCGCGGTGTTATCTGCGAAAAATGTGGTGTTGAAGTTACTCAGACTAAAGTACGTCGTGAGCGTATGGGCCATATCGAACTGGCTTCTCCGACTGCCCACATCTGGTTCCTGAAATCACTGCCATCTCGTATCGGCCTGTTGTTAGACATGCCTCTGCGTGATATTGAGCGCGTACTGTACTTCGAATCTTATGTTGTGGTTGAAGGCGGTATGACCAATCTGGAACGTCGTCAGATCCTGACTGAAGAGCAGTATCTGGACGCTCTGGAAGAGTTCGGTGACGAATTCGACGCGAAGATGGGTGCTGAAGCTATCCAAGGTCTGTTGAAAAACATGGATCTGGAAGCGGAATGCGAACAGCTGCGTGAAGAGTTGAACGAAACCAACTCCGAAACCAAACGTAAAAAGCTGACCAAGCGTATCAAGCTGCTGGAAGCGTTCGTTCAGTCTGGTAACAAACCAGAGTGGATGATCCTGACCGTTCTGCCGGTTCTGCCGCCAGATCTGCGTCCACTGGTACCGTTGGATGGTGGTCGTTTTGCGACTTCTGACCTGAACGATCTGTATCGTCGTGTCATTAACCGTAACAACCGTCTGAAGCGTCTGCTGGATCTGGCTGCGCCGGACATTATCGTACGCAACGAAAAACGTATGCTTCAGGAAGCGGTTGACGCCCTGTTGGATAACGGTCGTCGTGGTCGTGCGATCACCGGTTCAAACAAACGTCCTCTGAAATCTTTGGCCGACATGATCAAAGGTAAGCAGGGTCGTTTCCGTCAGAACCTGTTGGGTAAACGTGTTGACTACTCCGGTCGTTCTGTAATCACCGTAGGTCCATACCTGCGTCTGCATCAGTGCGGTCTGCCTAAGAAAATGGCTCTGGAGCTGTTCAAGCCGTTCATCTATGGCAAGCTGGAACTGCGTGGTCTTGCTACCACCATTAAAGCTGCGAAGAAAATGGTTGAACGCGAAGAAGCTGTCGTTTGGGATATCCTAGACGAAGTTATCCGCGAACACCCAGTGATGCTGAACCGTGCACCAACCCTGCACCGTTTGGGTATCCAGGCATTTGAACCGTTACTGATCGAAGGTAAAGCTATTCAGCTGCACCCGCTGGTCTGTGCGGCGTATAACGCCGACTTCGATGGTGACCAGATGGCTGTTCACGTACCGTTGACGCTGGAAGCCCAGTTGGAAGCGCGTGCGTTGATGATGTCTACCAACAACATTCTGTCACCAGCGAACGGCGAGCCAATCATCGTTCCTTCTCAGGACGTTGTATTGGGTCTGTATTACATGACTCGTGACTGTGTTAACGCTAAAGGCGAAGGCATGGTTCTGAGCGGCCCTAAAGAAGCAGAGCGTATCTATCGCGCTGGTCTGGCTTCTCTGCATGCTCGCGTTAAAGTGCGTATCACGCAAACCGAGAAAAATGCAGAAGGCGAATGGGTTACTACTACCGGCTTGGTCGATACCACTGTTGGTCGTGCGATTCTGTGGATGATTGTGCCTCAGGGCCTGCCATACAGCATCGTTAACCAGCCGTTGGGTAAAAAAGCGATCTCCAAGATGCTGAACACGTGTTACCGCATTCTGGGCTTGAAGCCGACCGTTATCTTTGCTGACCAGATCATGTACACCGGTTTTGCCTACGCAGCGCGTTCAGGTGCTTCCGTTGGTATCGATGATATGGTTATCCCAGAGAAGAAAGTGGAAATCATTTCTGAAGCTGAAGCAGAAGTTGCTGAAATTCAGGAACAGTTCCAGTCTGGTCTGGTTACAGCGGGCGAACGTTACAACAAAGTCATTGATATCTGGGCTGCGGCCAACGAACGTGTTGCTAAAGCGATGATGGAAAACCTGTCTACCGAGCTGGTTATTAACAGCAAAGGTGAAGAAGAGCGTCAGGTTTCCTTCAACAGCATCTTTATGATGGCTGACTCCGGTGCTCGTGGTTCTGCTGCGCAGATTCGTCAGTTGGCCGGTATGCGTGGCCTGATGGCTAAGCCAGATGGCTCCATCATCGAAACGCCAATTACCGCGAACTTCCGTGAAGGTCTGAACGTACTCCAGTACTTCATCTCTACTCACGGTGCTCGTAAAGGCTTGGCGGATACCGCACTGAAAACTGCGAACTCCGGTTACCTGACTCGTCGTCTGGTAGACGTAGCGCAAGACTTGGTCGTTATCGAAGATGACTGCGGTACTCATAACGGTATCGTGATGACTCCGGTTATCGAAGGTGGTGATGTTAAAGAGCCACTGCGCGACCGCGTATTGGGTCGTGTGACGGCTGAAGAAGTTCTGAAGCCGGGCACCGCAGACATTCTTGTTCCGCGCAACACCCTGCTGAATGAAAAATGGTGTGATCTGTTAGAAGAGCACTCCGTTGACATCATCAAGGTTCGTTCCGTTGTTAGCTGTGAAACCGACTTCGGTGTGTGTGCGCACTGCTATGGTCGTGACTTGGCTCGTGGCCACATCATCAACAAGGGTGAGGCAATCGGGGTTATCGCGGCACAGTCCATCGGTGAACCAGGTACACAGCTGACGATGCGTACGTTCCACATCGGTGGTGCGGCATCTCGTGCGGCAGCAGAGTCCAGCATTCAGGTGAAAAATAAAGGTCATCTGAAACTGAACAACGCTAAGTTCGTTCTGAATAGCGATAAGAAGCTGGTTATTACGTCTCGTAATACCGAGCTGAAACTGATCGACGAATTCGGACGTACTAAAGAAAGCTATAAAGTGCCTTACGGTTCTGTTATGGCTAAAGGCGATGGCGCTGAAGTTAATGGCGGCGAAACTGTAGCGAACTGGGACCCGCATACCATGCCGGTTGTTTCAGAAGTTAGTGGTTTCATCCGTTTCACTGACATCATCGATACCCAGACCATTACCCGCCAGACTGATGAACTGACCGGTTTGTCTTCTCTGGTCGTTCTGGACTCTGCAGAGCGTACCGGTAGCGGTAAAGATCTGCGTCCAGCACTGAAAATCGTTGATGCTAAAGGCAACGATGTATTGATCCCAGGCACTGATATGGCTGCTCAATACTTCCTGCCGGGTAAAGCGATTGTTCAGTTGGAAGATGGTGCTCAGATCCATGCTGGTGACACCTTGGCGCGTATTCCTCAGGAATCCGGCGGTACCAAGGATATTACCGGTGGTCTGCCACGCGTTGCTGACCTGTTTGAAGCACGTCGTCCGAAAGAACCTGCGATTCTGGCAGAAATTACTGGCGTTATTTCCTTCGGTAAAGAAACCAAAGGTAAACGTCGTCTGGTAATTACGCCTCTGGATGGTAGCGAACCGTACGAAGAGATGATTCCTAAATGGCGTCAGCTGAACGTGTTCGAAGGCGAACGTGTAGAACGTGGTGACGTGGTTTCCGATGGTCCAGAATCTCCGCATGACATTCTGCGTCTGCGTGGCGTTCATGCTGTGACTCGTTATATCACCAACGAAGTGCAGGACGTTTACCGTCTGCAAGGCGTTAAGATTAACGATAAACACATCGAAGTCATCGTGCGTCAGATGCTGCGTAAAGCAACCATCGAAAGTGCTGGTAGCTCCGAGTTCCTGGAAGGCGAACAGGTTGAGTTCTCTCGCGTTAAAATCGCGAACCGTGAGTTGGAAGCTAACGGCAAGATTGCGGCAACTTACAGCCGCGACCTGCTGGGTATCACCAAAGCTTCCTTGGCGACTGAGTCCTTCATCTCTGCGGCTTCGTTCCAGGAAACAACTCGCGTACTGACCGAAGCGGCCGTTGCGGGTAAACGCGACGAACTGCGCGGCCTGAAAGAAAACGTAATCGTGGGTCGTCTGATCCCAGCCGGTACCGGTTATGCTTATCATCAGGATCGTGCGCGCCGTAAAGCTCAGGGCGAAGCGCCTGTAGTTCCACAGGTGAGCGCTGAAGAAGCAACTGCTAACTTGGCAGAGCTGCTGAACGCTAGCATGCGTGGTGACGACGAGTAATCGTTGATCCAAGCCTAATAAAAACCGCTCTTTGGAGCGGTTTTTTTATGCCTGAGATTTAAGCGTTAGTCGTAGCCGGAGGAAGAATAACCGAGCCATAGAAACTCGGTTATTCTGTTTTGGTTAGCGAAGCTTAGGGGATGAATGCGCTCCGATCGATGTTCGAACTACATCGATAGAGGAACGTTATGCCGCCTAATTTATATTTTCACGCAGTTATCTCATCATTCGAATGGCTATTGACAGATAACTGCATCCGTTACATTTTTTGCCTCTAGCGATGTGTACCTCTTCCCAAATATCCATCCCAATCTTTCCATACCGGCTGTAGCCCCGATGATAAAAGTACATTTGCCACTTGGGCGGGAGTACGGGCATCGTGTGGGGTAAACTGCTCTAATTCTGGATGGTTATCGGCATATCCTCCCGGCTGAGTTTTTGAAAACGCACTGACGTTATTGATTGCAAGTGGCACGACGTTATCTCTAAACGCAGGCGATTCTCGGGTTGAGAGTGACAGTTCGATCTCTGGTGCAAATAGCCGGAATGCGCAGATAGTTTGTACTAACTGAGCTTCATCCATAATGGATGCAGGTTCTATACCTCCAGTACATGGGCGTAGACGCGGGAAAGAAATGGAGTACCGGCTTTGCCAATAGGTCTGCTGTAGCCATGTTAAATGCTCCGCAACCATGAAGCAGTCTGTACGCCAGTTGTCAGACAGTCCAATCAGCGCACCGATCCCGATCTTGTCGATCCCTGCTTTTCCTAGCCGATCGGGTGTTTCCAATCGCCAGAAGAAATCTTGCTTGTTCCCTTTGAGATGGTGTTGTGCATAAACCGAAGGATGATAGGTTTCCTGATATACCATTACGCCATCCAGCCCCAGCGTTTTTAACTCCGCATATTCATCCTGTGCTAGCGGTTGAACCTCCATCATAAGTGAGCTGAAATGGCGACGAATCTGCGGCAAATGCTGACGAAAGTAATCCATCCCCACTTTTGCTTGATGTTCACCGGTGACGAGCAACAGGCTGTCGAATCCCATGGCGCGAATAGCCGTGCATTCGCGCTCAATCTCTTCGGCATCCAACGTCTTACGCTTTAGCCGGTTACTCATAGAAAAACCGCAATAGGTGCAGTCGTTAGCACACAGATTAGAAAGGTAGAGCGGGACGTAAAAACCTACCGTATTGCCGAAGCGTTGGCGTGTGAGCTGTTGAGCCTTGCGTGCCATAGGCTCAAGGTAGTGTGCCGCCGCAGGCGAAAGTAGAGCCAGCATGTCTTCACGGTCGGGGCGAAAAGTCTGTAATGCACGCTCTACGTCGGCGTTAGTTTTGCTGTTGATCCTAAGCCCAATATCATCCCAATCTAACTGCCGCCAGCGTTGAGTGAATGTTTCCACGGTTAGGTATCCTGTTTCATGGTGTGCAAGAAACCCGTTAATGGGCTGGTGGCGTTTGCTTGGAAACTTTGGCGTCCTAATCCGCTTTGATAAGCGATTCGTCCCGCTTCGACCGCAAGCCTGAACGCTTTAGCCATTGCTATAGGATCGCGAGCCACTGCAATGGCTGTGTTAACCAAAACGGCATCAGCACCGAGCTCCATTGCTGCACTTGCATGGCTTGGTGCGCCGATCCCAGCATCAACTATGACAGGGACTTTGGCTTGCTCTATGATGATTTGCAGAAAATCGCGGGTAATAATTCCCTGATTGGAACCGATAGGCGAACCAAGAGGCATCACCGCCGCGCAGCCCACCTCCTCTAAACGTTTACAGAGAACAGGATCGGCGCCGCAGTAGGGAAGAACCACAAATCCTTCTTCTACTAATATTTCGGCCGCTTTGAGTGTTTCGATAGGATCAGGCAGTAGATAGCGAACGTCGGGATGTATTTCCAGTTTTATCCAGTGAGTACCAAGGGCTTCTCGCGCTAGTTTTGCGGCAAAAATGGCTTCTTCTGCCGTTTTTGCACCTGAGGTATTCGGAAGCAGGTTTGCGCCTAGCTGAAGCAGAGGCGCAAGAATGGCGTCATTGCCGCTTTTCAGATCGACACGTTTCATCGCCATAGTGATGAGCTGCGAACCCGACTCATGCAATGCCTCTAGCATTTTATCCGCCGAGGAAAACTTTCCTGTTCCAGTAAACAGGCGTGATGAAAAAGTTTTATCTGCAATTTGTAGCATCTTAACCTCCGGCAATTGCTTGGAATACCACCACTTCATCTCCTTCGGCTAGCTGTTGCGTCGCCCAATTTTCGCGCGGGAGAATGGTTTGATTGAGCGCTAGAGCAGTGCCCTGCTGATGGCGACCTAACTGGAGCAACAACGATTCAACGCTGGTAGCTGCGCTGAGGGTGACACATTCATCGTTAACCATAATCTTCATGCGGCGATGCCTCCGCAGACGGGGCAGGTTGGAGAGCGTTTTAAGCTGAAGGTGCGCCAGCTTTGTTGGCGGCCATCGAATAAACGTAGTTTCCCTGACAGGGCCGAGGGTATTCCTGCCAGCATTTTGATGGCTTCAAGAGCCTGTAGCGTACCGATAACGCCAACGACGGGGCCAAGGACACCGGCATTGCGGCAGTTGCGCTGTGGTTCAATGTCGTCTGGCCACAGACACCGATAGCAGCCCTGATCGTATGGTGGTTCAATCACCATCAGTTGGCCGCCGAATCCCACTGCACTGCCACTAATCAATGGCTTAGCCTGCGCAACGCAAGCGGCGTTCACCGCCTGACGTGTGGGCATGTTATCGCTACAATCGAGGATTAAATCTGCATGCGCTATGGCTTTGGCTAGGGAAGCGCATTCTAAATGCTCGGGCAGTGTTATCAATTCAACCTGAGGATTAAGTTCTCGTAAGTGATGCTTGGCCGTTTCTGCCTTTGACCGTCCAAGATCGTCGGTTCGATATAGGATCTGACGCTGAAGATTGCTGATGTGCAGGCGATCACCATCAGCAAGTATGATCTTACCGATTCCTGCCGCGGCAAGATACATTGCTGCCGGCGTTCCTAATCCGCCAAGCCCCACGATGAGTACGCTGCTGGTACTGAGTTTTTCTTGTCCTTGAGGGCCAATTTCTTCCAGTAGAAGTTGGCGACTATAGCGCATGAAGTCTTGATCGCTAAGCATCGTTGGCTCTCCTGTTTTCTATCAGCTGCAATAGCGTATCGGTTGCTGCCAGCCAGTCTTGCGCCTGAGTGATCGCGCTAACCACGGCAACGCTGCCGACACCACACTCAAGCACTGCTGGTACGCGATCGATGTTGATACCGCCAATGGCAACGGTAGAGTAATCAGGAATACGCGCGACTTGACGTTTGAGGTCAACCAGCCCCTGAGGGGCTGAAGGCATCAGCTTGGTTTGGGTCGGAAATATATGCCCCAGTGCAATGTAGGAGGGACGATAGGATAGAGCGCGATCCATTTCGATATCATCGTGGGTTGAGAGACCGAGTCTGAGATGAGCGGCGCTGATTGCGGATAAATCTGCGGTATCTAGGTCTTCTTGTCCGAGGTGAACGCCGTAGGCACGGTGTTTGATAGCGAGCTGCCAGTAGTCGTTGATAAACAAACGCGCCTGATAGTGTCGACCCAGTGCGATAGCCTGCGCGATATCGGTTTCCACCGCATTTTCGCTTTGGTCTTTGATGCGTAGCTGGATAGTGCGCACCCCCGCCTTTAGCAGACGTTCGATCCACTCAACGCTATCAACGACGGGGTAAAGACCAAGGCGTTGTTCGGTAGAAGGAAAGGGGGCGGTGCGAGAATGAGTTAACGGAGCCATCAGTTTTTCTCCGTCTGCAGATCGCTGGTGGTGTGGTAAATCTCGCCGCCTTTAGCACGAAAAGCCTCTGACATCTGCGCCATGCCTATTTCTACGGGCTGCGGCGCTGACGCTTCTTGTTTGGCAGCATAGTCGCGCACTTCCTGAGAGATTTTCATCGAACAGAATTTTGGCCCGCACATTGAACAGAAATGTGCCACTTTGCCTGATTCTTGTGGCAGGGTTTCGTCGTGATAAGCTCGAGCGGTGTGAGGATCAAGTGCCAAGTTGAATTGATCTTCCCAGCGAAATTCGAAGCGAGCTTTAGACATGGCATTATCACGGATCTGAGCTCCAGGATGCCCTTTGGCAAGATCGGCTGCGTGGGCTGCGATCTTGTATGTGATCAGCCCCTGTTTTACGTCTTCTTTATTGGGTAAACCTAAATGCTCTTTTGGTGTGACGTAGCACAGCATGGCACAGCCAAACCAACCAATCATGGCGGCACCAATACCTGAAGTGAAATGGTCATAGCCGGGAGCAATATCTGTCGTTAACGGACCTAATGTATAGAATGGCGCCTCGTGGCAATGCTCCAACTCTTCGGTCATGTTACGGCGGATCATTTGCATCGGCACATGCCCTGGTCCTTCAATCATGACTTGTACGTCATATTCCCAAGCAATTTTAGTCAGTTCACCTAGTGTGTGTAGTTCAGCAAATTGTGCTTCGTCATTGGCGTCTTGAATTGAACCCGGACGCAGGCCGTCACCCAAGGATAATGCAACGTCATAGGCTGCGCAGATTTGGCAGATTTCGCGGAATCGCTCGTACAGGAAATTCTCTTTATGATGTGAAAGGCACCATTTCGCCATGATAGAGCCACCGCGTGAAACGATACCGGTTAGACGTTTAGCGGTCATTGGGACGTAGCGCAACAGCACTCCCGCATGAATGGTGAAATAGTCTACGCCTTGTTCAGCTTGTTCTAAGAGTGTATCGCGGAATATTTCCCAGTTTAGGTTCTCGGCAATGCCGTTAACTTTCTCTAACGCTTGATAGATTGGAACGGTGCCGATAGGAACCGGGCTGTTGCGTAAGATCCATTCGCGAGTTTCATGAATATAGCGGCCAGTGGACAGGTCCATAACGGTGTCTGCTCCCCAGCGCGTTGACCAAACCAGTTTTTCGACCTCTTCTTCTATCGAGGAAGTGACCGCTGAGTTACCAATGTTGGCATTGACCTTCACCAGAAAGTTACGGCCAATAATCATCGGCTCAGACTCAGGGTGATTGATATTGGAAGGGATAATGGCGCGGCCAGCAGCCACTTCGCTACGGACAAATTCGGCGGTGATATCTTTTGGCAGCAGTGCCCCAAAATTTTGTCCTGGATGCTGCTGCCGCAGCACTTCACCACGGATACGTTCGCGCCCCATATTTTCGCGAATGGCAATGAACTCCATTTCGGGCGTGATGATACCTTGTCGAGCGTAGTGGAGCTGTGTAACGCATTTACCTGATTTCGCGCGCCGTGGCTGTGGCAGGTTCTCGAAGCGCAAATGATCTAAACCTTCATCGGCTAAGCGTTGCTGTGTGTAGGCGGAGCTGAGCTGTTCCAGCGATTCGGTATCATCGCGTTCAGCGATCCAGCGATCACGGAGTGGTTTTAACCCGCTGCGTACGTCAAGTTCAGCATGTGGGTCGCCATAAGGCCCCGCAGTGTCATAGACAGGGATTGGTTCGTTGGGTTCGTATTGCGGGTTATCTTTGCTGCCGCCAAGCAACGTTGGACTGAGCTGAATTTCGCGCATCGGTACGCGAATATCACTACGCGAACCCGTTAGATAAATGCGTTGCGAGTTTGGATAGGCCTCACCGCGCAGATGATCGATAAAACTCTGTGCTTCTGCGCGTTGCTCGCGACGAGAAAGCGGAGTACGAATTGTTTCATTGTTATTCATAGACATAGCAAATTCCTACCAGTGTTCTGGTTTAACAGTGATTAAAAAATCAAGTTGGAGAATTGCTTGTCTGGAGCTCGGAGGGAGTAATGGATAGCCGTCACCCAGTCAGATCTCGATAGATTGCTGGTAGGTGATAATAGATTACTCTTGTTCCCTTCGCGGGTATTAACCCGATCAGGTTCCGCGGATCCCGAATTAACGGTCTCAGCCTGTAGGGGAAAATTTTTCCCGCTCACTAGGCACTCCGACAAGAGCGCCCAGTGTAGGAGCGGGAAGACAAAACTGCAAGCTGTTAACTAAGCTGTAATGTCTATGCTACTTTCAAAAAATTATGCTGGGCGAGCTAATGAATCGTCATTATCAGCGGCAGGCGTGTTTGCTTGCCAGATGTCATAGGCGATTTGAATTAGGTTATCTTCTAAGGCAAAACGAGCCGCTAGTGTTTCACCAATATGTGATAGTGCGTCGTGGAGTGCTAGGCACTCTTCTTCGTTTAGCTCATCATCGGTAAAGCGGTCGTGAAAGGCCATAATGAGCTTGGTATTATCGTGCAGTGCTGGATAGATTTTTTTTGTTACCGCCATGTGCGGGCTATCGTCACCTCCAACGAGTTCTACGATACGATCGTAAACATGGAAGTGGCCAGCAGAGAGATAATCCACCAAATTGTGACAAAAGTTCTCCAACGCTTTTTCATTAAGCGGGGTATGCTTTTCTTTGTTTGGTTTTATTCCGACCAGTGCGCAGTAGGCTACGAGCAGTTCCTTTCGGGCTTGTAGCCATTGGTCGATTAATTCATGACTACCACCTACGCGTTGAGTCAGATGTTCGAGACGGTTGAGCATATATTCAACTCCATGAGGTAAATGTTACAAATTAGCAACAATCGAATGCCAGATTAGCAGAGGTTTAATGTCAAAGATATGGAACAACAGTTAAAAGATGATGACACCGGCTGGTGGGTTATCAGCCGTGAGGGCAAGGTCTGGTTACCTCGTGGGGAGCTGCCTTTTGGCACTGCACAACAATGGCAATTAAGCACCAAAAAAGCGCACCAAATCGGTGAGTGGGAAGGGCATCCAATGTGGTTGCTGGAAGAGTCACGTAGTCAGGATATGGCGTCCATTCGCCAGCTTATCGACGTGGATCGTGGTCTTTTCCAGCTTGTTGGCCGCGGAGTTCAGCTAGCGGAATTCTTTCGCTCCCATACCTTCTGCGGCTATTGTGGGCATGAGATGTACACCAGCCGCTCTGAGTGGGCATGTATGTGTCCTCACTGCCGTCAGCGTTATTACCCACAAATTGCGCCCTGCATTATTGTGGCGATTCGCCGCGGAGATGAAATCTTGCTGGCTCAGCATAAACGGCATCGTAACGGTATTCATACGGTGCTCGCCGGTTTTGTCGAAGTGGGAGAGACTCTGGAAGAGGCTGCGGCGCGTGAAATCATGGAAGAGAGTAACGTGCGAATTAAGAATTTGCGCTATGTCGCCTCACAGCCTTGGCCATTCCCACATTCGCTGATGATGGCGTTTATGGCTGATTATGCTGGCGGTGAGCTCAAGCACGATCCAAAAGAGTTATTGAATGCAAACTGGTATCGCTATGACAATCTGCCACAACTACCGCCGCCTGGAACCGTGGCGCGTCGTTTGATTGAAGATACCGTAGCACAGTGCCGAGATGAGGCTGAAAGCGAATAACGCATGGGTCATGCTACAATGCGATGAGATTAATTAGGGAGCCAAAGGATGACTGAACTGAAGAACGACCGCTACCTGCGCGCACTGCTGCGCCAGCCGGTAGACATGACTCCGGTATGGATGATGCGTCAGGCCGGACGTTATTTGCCAGAATATAAAGCGACTCGCGCACAGGCCGGCGATTTTATGTCGTTGTGCAAAAATGCTGAATTGGCCTGTGAGGTAACGCTACAGCCGTTGCGTCGTTATGCGCTGGATGCGGCAATTCTGTTCTCAGACATTCTGACCATTCCTGATGCCATGGGGCTTGGACTCTATTTTGAAACGGGTGAAGGGCCGCGCTTCTCATCGCCAATTACCTGTAAAGCGGATGTTGAAAAGCTTCCTGTGCCCGACCCAGAAGATGAACTGGGTTACGTGATGAATGCTGTGCGTACCATCCGTAAAAATCTGGCTGGGCAGGTACCTTTAATCGGTTTCTCTGGTAGCCCGTGGACGCTGGCAACCTACATGGTTGAAGGCGGCAGCAGTAAAGCTTTCACCAAAATTAAAAAAATGATGTATGCCGAACCAGCGACCATGCATCTGTTGCTGGATAAAATCGCCGATAGCGTGATCCTTTATCTTAATGCGCAGATCAAAGCGGGTGCTCAGTCGGTGATGATCTTTGATACGTGGGGCGGTGTGTTAACGCCGCGTGATTACCGCGAATTCTCCCTGAACTACATGCATAAAATTGTCGATGGCCTGATCCGTGAGAACGAAGGACGCCGCGTGCCAGTCACGCTGTTTACCAAAGGTGGAGGTCAGTGGCTAGAAGCAATGGCTGAAACCGGCTGCGACGCACTAGGCTTAGATTGGAGTACGGATATTGCCGATGCTCGCCGCCGTGTCGGTGACAAAGTTGCGCTGCAAGGAAACATGGATCCATCCATGCTGTATGCGCCTGCTGCTCGAATTGAGCAGGAAGTTTCGACTATCCTTGAGGGATTTGGTCACGGCACCGGACATGTCTTTAACCTTGGGCATGGTATTCATCAGGATGTACCACCGGAGCATGCGGGTACGTTTGTAGAGGCTGTTCATCGGTTGTCAGGTAAATACCATCGGTAATTAAGGCATTAAGTCATGGATATGAAAGCACTGCGTGAAGAGCAGTTGGAGAAGGCGAGCCAGATTATCCGCACGGACGATCTCGGTTTTGAACAACCGACGCTTATTGCCGGTGCTGATGTGGGCTTTGAACAGGGAGGGGACGTCACACGTGCGGCGATAGCCGTGTTGCGTTATCCCTCACTTGAGCTGGTGGAGTATCAGATTGCCCGCATTGAAACCCAGATGCCTTATATTCCTGGTTTTCTCTCTTTCCGAGAGTACCCAGCGCTGATCAAAGCGTGGGAGATGCTTCAGCACCGCCCACAGTTGGTGGTTGTCGATGGTCAAGGGATCTCTCATCCCCGCCGTCTGGGCGTGGCGAGCCATTTCGGCTTGTTAGCCGATGTTCCGACCATTGGCGTTGCCAAAAGCCGTTTATGTGGTCAGTTTGCTCCGTTGAGTGATTCGGTTGGTGCAATACAACCACTGAATGACAAACAAGAGCAGATTGGTTGGGTATGGCGCAGTAAAGCGCGCTGTAACCCGTTATTTATTTCTACGGGGCACCGCATTAGTTTGCCTACGGCGCTGCATTTTATCCAAAGTTGTATGCGTGGCTACCGTTTGCCTGAACCCACGCGCTGGGCGGATGCAATCGCCTCTAATCGGCCAGCTTTTCAACGCTGGTTACTCCAACATTCTGATAATAACGCGCAGATATAGGGATCTCTTGATTTTTCAGTTACACTGCGCCGGAATTATTTTTCAGAGACTTATTTTTCTCTAAGAGACTTAGCATGCTGCGTAACCCGATCCACAAACGGCTGGAAAAGCTGGAAAGCTGGCAACATCTGACGTTCATCGCCAGCTTGTGTGAGCGTATGTACCCAAATTATCAGGCATTTTGTCTGCAAACCGGATTTGGCGATCCTATGGTTTACCGCCGAATTTTGGATTTGATTTGGGAAACGTTGACGGTAAAAGACGCTAAAGTGAATTTCGATAACCAGTTAGAAAAACTGGAAGAGGCAATTCCTTCCGCTGACGACTATGATATTTATGGCGTTTACCCTGCTATTGACGCTTGTATTGCATTGGGTGAAGCTGTGCATTCCCGTTTAAGCGGTGAAATGTTAGAACATGCAATCACGGTGAGTGAGACATCATTACGTACCGTTGGTATGCTGGAGATGACTCAGGCCGGTCGTGAAATGACTGATGAAGAGCTCAAAGAATTGCCAGCAATGCAAGATGAGTTAGATATCCAATGGGAGATTTTCCGCTTGCTTGTTGAGTGTGAAGAGCGCGATCTGGAACTCATCAAAGGATTAAGATCTGACCTGCGTGAAGCAGGTGTTAGTAATATCGGTGTAAATTTAGCGCAATAAGACGGCAAAACGTGATTTAACACCTGATTTGTCGTCCCTTAAGGCTTCACATTCGTACCCCGGTTGTTCTACATTTGGGGGGCGTAAAAAAAGTGGCTATCGGTGCGTGTATGCAGGAGAGTGCTGTCAATCGGCATATCCGTCGCACTCGATGCTTTGCAAACGATAAACACACTGTAAGGATAACTTATGAATAAGACTCAACTGATTGATGTAATCGCGGAAAAAGCTGACCTGTCTAAAACTCAGGCTAAAGCAGCTCTGGAATCTACTCTGGCGGCGATTACCGAGTCTCTGAAAGAAGGTGATGCTGTACAATTGGTTGGTTTCGGTACTTTTAAAGTGAATCATCGTAACGAGCGCACTGGCCGCAACCCACAGACCGGTATGGAAATCAAAATTGCAGCAGCAAACGTACCAGCGTTCGTTTCTGGTAAAGCTCTGAAAGACGCAGTTAAATAAGACCGCGTGATTCACAGCCTGTTTGTGAAAGATATAAGCAGGGGGGCGTTAACGCCCCTTTTGTCTATTTGTAAGCCTGTGGCGGCATTACTGTTCGCTGCAGGACTTGCTGTAACCCTCTCAGGTTGCAGCTCTGATACTTCCTCTCCTCGTTTCACCGCAACAGGTTATATTGCCGATCAAGGCATGATGCGTATTTGGCGTAAGGATGATGCTAAGCATCAACCGCTTGCCATTATGAGCGTCTACAGCCCACTAAAAGGCAAAGGTACGATAATCAGCTATTACGCTTATCAAGACGGTAATCTGAATCTTGTGCGCCAGACTATACAAGGCGGCGAGAAAGACGTACTCGAACTGCGTCTGGATGAAAAGGGTGAACTCAGCTACATGCAGCGCCAAATTGGCGATCAGCGGCAGCTACTCACGCCGGATGATATCGCTCGCAGTCAGTACCAGTCGCGCCATATGGTTGAGATTTCTGAAGCGCTACGCGTGGGCAATGTGCGCCTGATTCAAGGTCGTTGGGAAAATAGCCGATTTACCAGCTGTACTGGCGAGACTCAATCGCTGAAGCTAGAGGACTGGCAATTGAAATGGATCGAGAGTCGTGCATCGCACTCATCTCTGCCGCTGGGTATTGCGTGGCTAGATGCTCCTGAGGGGCAGCAGCTTTTGCTGGTTGCCAATGAAGATTTTTGCAGTTGGGAGCCTACAGTCGATACGCTGTAAAAGTAGCCGAGAACCACAGTCATGCTCCTCGGCCTGATGGGCTTTACTGGGTACGTTGTATCGCGCGATAGCCAATATCTTTACGGTAGAAACTGTCTTCCCAACTAATCTGTTCTGCTAATTGATAGGCATTTTGTTGTGCCTGTTTGATTCCGTGTCCTAGAGCTGTTGCACACAATACGCGCCCGCCCTGTGTCACGACATCACTACCAACCAACTGGGTTCCCGCGTGGAAAACCTTTTCACCTTCTGGCGAGTTAATGGGTAAGCCATGAATAACATCACCGGTTCGGTAAGATTCTGGATAGCCGCCCGCAGCTAATACCACGCCCAGTGCATCACGTTCATCCCACAGAGACTCTTTCTCGTTTAGTTTCCCTTCGGCACCCGCTAAGCACAGTTCTACCAGATCAGATCTCATGCGTAGCATGATTGGCTGAGTTTCAGGATCGCCAAATCGGCAGTTGAACTCTATAACTTTTGGATGACCCTGCGCTGAAATCATGAGTCCTGCGTAGAGGAAGCCAGAGTAAGGGTTACCCTCTTTTGCCATGCCGTGCACGGTTGGCCAAATGACTTCATCCATAACGCGCTGGTGGATCTCGTCAGTAACGACAGGTGCCGGAGAGTAAGCTCCCATACCGCCGGTGTTAGGGCCAGTATCGCCATCTCCCACGCGCTTATGATCCTGACTGGTTGCCATCGGCAACACATTTTTGCCATCGACCATCACGATGAAACTGGCTTCTTCTCCCTCTAAAAACTCTTCTACGACAATTCTATGTCCCGCATCGCCAAATGCATTACCTGCCAACATATCGTGAACTGCTGCTTCAGCCTCTTCCAGTGTCATAGCGACAATCACGCCTTTGCCAGCGGCTAATCCATCGGCTTTAATCACGATTGGGGCGCCTTGGCTACGAATGTAGCTGATAGCAGGTTCAATATCGGTGAAGTTACGATATTCAGCCGTTGGGATGCGATGACGAGCTAAAAAGTCTTTGGTGAAAGCCTTTGAGCCTTCTAGCTGAGCAGCCGCTTGGGAGGGGCCAAATATTTTTAGCCCCTCGGCTTGAAAGGCATCAACCACGCCAATAACCAAAGGTGCTTCAGGGCCAACAATCGTCAGACCAATATCGTGGCTCTTGGCGAAGGCTAATAGGCCACTGATATCCGTTGCCGAAATATCCACGTTTTCCAATGCGGGTTCCAGAGCTGTTCCGGCATTACCAGGAGCAACGTACACTTTATCTGCTAGCGGAGACTGCGCCGCTTTCCATGCCAGAGCGTGTTCACGCCCGCCGTTACCGATAATCAGGATATTCATGCGCTCACCTCAAAAGGTGCGCCCGCAGGCGCACAAAAATAGAAGATGTGATACAAAAAGAATTAATGACGGAAATGACGCATATCCGTGAAGATCATCGCGATGCCATGTTCATTTGCGGCGGCGATAACCTCATCGTCACGAATTGATCCACCAGGCTGAATGACGCAGGTGATTCCCACAGAGGCGGCTGCATCGATACCATCGCGGAATGGGAAGAATGCATCGGAGGCCATCACTGAGCCAGCAACCTCTAACCCTTCGTCGGCGGCTTTGATACCTGCGATTTTAGCGGAGTAGACTCGGCTCATCTGGCCTGCGCCAATACCGATGGTCATCTTGTCTCGTGCATATACGATTGCGTTGGATTTCACGAATTTTGCCACTTTCCAGCAGAACAGGGCATCACGCATTTCCTGCTCGCTAGGTTGGCGAGTGGTGACGACGCGCAGGTCAGATTCTTTGACCATGCCTAAATCGCGATCCTGAACCAGTAAGCCACCGTTAACACGTTTGAAATCCAATCCATTTTGGCGAGCATTCCATTCGCCACAGGCTAAGACACGCACGTTTTGTTTGGCTGCGAGTAACTCAAGCGCAGGTTCGCTGATATGTGGGGCAATGATAACTTCAACAAACTGACGACTAATAATCGCCTGAGCGGTTTCGGCGTCGAGCTCACGGTTAAAGGCAATGATGCCGCCAAAGGCAGACGTTGGATCCGTTTTATAAGCGCGCTCGTAGGCATCTAAAATAGAACCACCAACGGCAACGCCACACGGGTTAGCATGCTTCACGATTACACAAGCAGGCTCACTAAACTCTTTCACACACTCTAGTGCGGCATCAGTATCTGCGATGTTGTTATAGGAAAGTGCTTTGCCCTGCAGTTGGTTAGCGGTGGCCACGGAGGCTTCTGTCACGTTCTCTTCTATATAGAAGGCAGCGTCTTGATGGCTATTCTCACCGTAGCGCATGTCTTGTTTCTTTATATAGCTAAGATTGAGTGTCCGTGGGAAGCGGCCAGAAGGTTCTTCGGTATTGCCATAATAAGGAGGAACCATCGTTCCAAAGTAATTCGCGATCATGCCATCGTAGGCAGCGGTGTGCTCGAATGCCTTAATGGCCAAATCGAAACGCGTTGCGTGGGTTAAAGAACCTTCATTGCTATCCATCTCATTAATGATGGCATCGAAGTCACTATTGTTCACCACAATCGCAACGTCTTTATGATTCTTGGCTGCCGAGCGCACCATGGTTGGTCCACCGATATCGATATTCTCAACGGCGTCGGCTAAAGAGCAATCTGGGCGAGCTACGGTTTGAGCGAAGGGATAAAGATTCACAACAACCATATCGATAGGCTTAATATCGTGATGAGACATAATGTCATCGTCTTGGCCGCGACGACCAAGGATTCCGCCATGCACCTTAGGATGCAAAGTCTTCACTCGTCCATCCATCATTTCGGGGAATCCTGTGTAATCAGAAACCTCGGTCACGGGTAAACCTGCTTCCGCTAACAGGCGGGCAGTGCCGCCAGTTGAAAGCAGCTCAACGCCACGCGAACTGAGCGCCTGAGCGAACTCAACAATACCGGCTTTATCAGATACGCTGAGTAGCGCACGGCGAATCGGACGGTAAGCGGAAGCTGAGCTCGTGTTTTGTGAACTGGAATGCATGGTAGTTATATCCCTCGGCTATGGAATCGCAATATAAAGAGCGTTATGTGAATACGGCATGCCCGTTTTATTCAAATAACGCCCCTTCGTTGGAAGAGGTCGAAAGATTTTAGCGCATCCAGATTGTAACGAAAACGTTTGCGTGATGCTCGTCAAATTTGTCACCAATATCGTTCTGTGGATAAGTTTGTGCACAAACGGGTATAAGGCGGGGTTTTGCTGTGGAATGCAGCAAACGATCGATTTATTGGAAATTAGGGGTTGTCAGCCTGCGAGAACTCCCTATAATGCGCCTCCATCGACACGGAACATGTGAATCACTTCACATCCTCTCCAAAGTTCGACAGAGAAAAAATCCTGAAATTATGGGTTGACTCTGAAAGAGGAAAGCGTATTATACGCCACCTCGAGTTAGCAAGCTAAGTCTCCTAACTCACTGCTCTTTAACAATTTATCAGACAATCTGTGTGGGCACTCACAAGACAATATCTAACGTCCTCGGACGATAAAATATTAAAGTCTTGAAGAGTGACCAAGCAGTAATTCATTTTTGAATTATTACGAAAGTTAATTTTCGAGCATCGCTTCACGTGTTGAAGCACATCAAGCTTTTAATTGAAGAGTTTGATCATGGCTCAGATTGAACGCTGGCGGCAGGCCTAACACATGCAAGTCGAGCGGTAGCACAAGAGAGCTTGCTCTCTGGGTGACGAGCGGCGGACGGGTGAGTAATGTCTGGGAAACTGCCTGATGGAGGGGGATAACTACTGGAAACGGTAGCTAATACCGCATGACGTCTTCGGACCAAAGTGGGGGACCTTCGGGCCTCACGCCATCAGATGTGCCCAGATGGGATTAGCTAGTAGGTGGGGTAATGGCTCACCTAGGCGACGATCTCTAGCTGGTCTGAGAGGATGACCAGCCACACTGGAACTGAGACACGGTCCAGACTCCTACGGGAGGCAGCAGTGGGGAATATTGCACAATGGGCGCAAGCCTGATGCAGCCATGCCGCGTGTATGAAGAAGGCCTTCGGGTTGTAAAGTACTTTCAGCGAGGAGGAAGGCATTAAGGTTAATAACCTTGGTGATTGACGTTACTCGCAGAAGAAGCACCGGCTAACTCCGTGCCAGCAGCCGCGGTAATACGGAGGGTGCAAGCGTTAATCGGAATTACTGGGCGTAAAGCGCACGCAGGCGGTTTGTTAAGTCAGATGTGAAATCCCCGAGCTTAACTTGGGAACTGCATTTGAAACTGGCAAGCTAGAGTCTTGTAGAGGGGGGTAGAATTCCAGGTGTAGCGGTGAAATGCGTAGAGATCTGGAGGAATACCGGTGGCGAAGGCGGCCCCCTGGACAAAGACTGACGCTCAGGTGCGAAAGCGTGGGGAGCAAACAGGATTAGATACCCTGGTAGTCCACGCTGTAAACGATGTCGACTTGGAGGTTGTGCCCTTGAGGCGTGGCTTCCGGAGCTAACGCGTTAAGTCGACCGCCTGGGGAGTACGGCCGCAAGGTTAAAACTCAAATGAATTGACGGGGGCCCGCACAAGCGGTGGAGCATGTGGTTTAATTCGATGCAACGCGAAGAACCTTACCTACTCTTGACATCCAGAGAATTTGCTAGAGATAGCTTAGTGCCTTCGGGAACTCTGAGACAGGTGCTGCATGGCTGTCGTCAGCTCGTGTTGTGAAATGTTGGGTTAAGTCCCGCAACGAGCGCAACCCTTATCCTTTGTTGCCAGCGAGTAATGTCGGGAACTCAAAGGAGACTGCCGGTGATAAACCGGAGGAAGGTGGGGATGACGTCAAGTCATCATGGCCCTTACGAGTAGGGCTACACACGTGCTACAATGGCATATACAAAGAGAAGCGAACTCGCGAGAGCAAGCGGACCTCATAAAGTATGTCGTAGTCCGGATTGGAGTCTGCAACTCGACTCCATGAAGTCGGAATCGCTAGTAATCGTAGATCAGAATGCTACGGTGAATACGTTCCCGGGCCTTGTACACACCGCCCGTCACACCATGGGAGTGGGTTGCAAAAGAAGTAGGTAGCTTAACCTTCGGGAGGGCGCTTACCACTTTGTGATTCATGACTGGGGTGAAGTCGTAACAAGGTAACCGTAGGGGAACCTGCGGTTGGATCACCTCCTTACCTAAAGATAGCGTTAAGTGCAGTGTCCACACAGATTGTCTGATGAAATTAATGAGCAAGAGCACCTGTTGATGTTGTGAGTTTTAAGACTCATGCTGATACGAAACGAGAAAGTGTAAGCTTTGTCGGTATTTTCGTGTCCCCATCGTCTAGAGGCCTAGGACACTGCCCTTTCACGGCTGTAACAGGGGTTCGAATCCCCTTGGGGACGCCATTCCGATAATGAGTGAAAGACATTATCACCTGAATATCTTAAAGATGACTTGATTAAGTCGTGTTTAAGATATTGCTCTTTAACAATCTGGAACAAGCTGAAATTTGAAAGCTTAAGCCGCTGTGAGAATGACTTCGGTCAAACACTGACACAGCGAGCATTAAGCAGTCTCTCAATTTTTTGCAATCTTGAATGTTGTCTTGAACCGGTTCGTAACCGCGTTCACCAAGAGACACCTTCGGGTTGTGAGGTTAAGTGACTAAGCGTACACGGTGGATGCCTAGGCAGTCAGAGGCGATGAAGGACGTGCTAATCTGCGATAAGCGTCGGTAAGCTGATATGAAGCGTTATAACCGACGATTTCCGAATGGGGAAACCCAGTGCAATTCGTTGCACTATCGTTAAGTGAATACATAGCTTAACGAAGCGAACCAGGGGAACTGAAACATCTAAGTACCCTGAGGAAAAGAAATCAACCGAGATTCCCCTAGTAGCGGCGAGCGAACGGGGAGCAGCCCAGAACCTTAATCAGCGTATGTGTCAGAGGAACGGTCTGGAAAGTCCGGCGATACAGGGTGATAGCCCCGTACTTGAAAATGCATATGCTGTGAGTTCGATGAGTAGGGCGGGACACGTGACATCCTGTCTGAATATGGGGGGACCATCCTCCAAGGCTAAATACTCCTGACTGACCGATAGTGAACCAGTACCGTGAGGGAAAGGCGAAAAGAACCCCGGCGAGGGGAGTGAAATAGAACCTGAAACCGTGTACGTACAAGCAGTGGGAGCCTCTTTTATGGGGTGACTGCGTACCTTTTGTATAATGGGTCAGCGACTTATATTTTGTAGCAAGGTTAACCGAATAGGGGAGCCGTAGGGAAACCGAGTCTTAACTGGGCGTCAAGTTGCAAGGTATAGACCCGAAACCCGGTGATCTAGCCATGGGCAGGTTGAAGGTTGGGTAACACTAACTGGAGGACCGAACCGACTAATGTTGAAAAATTAGCGGATGACTTGTGGCTGGGGGTGAAAGGCCAATCAAACCGGGAGATAGCTGGTTCTCCCCGAAAGCTATTTAGGTAGCGCCTCGTGAACTCATCTTCGGGGGTAGAGCACTGTTTCGACTAGGGGGTCATCCCGACTTACCAACTCGATGCAAACTACGAATACCGAAGAATGTTATCACGGGAGACACACGGCGGGTGCTAACGTCCGTCGTGAAGAGGGAAACAACCCAGACCGCCAGCTAAGGTCCCAAAGTCATAGTTAAGTGGGAAACGATGTGGGAAGGCATAGACAGCCAGGATGTTGGCTTAGAAGCAGCCATCATTTAAAGAAAGCGTAATAGCTCACTGGTCGAGTCGGCCTGCGCGGAAGATGTAACGGGGCTAAACTATGCACCGAAGCTGCGGCAGCGACACTTAGGTGTTGTTGGGTAGGGGAGCGTTCTGTAAGCCTGTGAAGGTGGCCTGTGAGGGTTGCTGGAGGTATCAGAAGTGCGAATGCTGACATAAGTAACGATAAAGCGGGTGAAAAACCCGCTCGCCGGAAGACCAAGGGTTCCTGTCCAACGTTAATCGGGGCAGGGTGAGTCGACCCCTAAGGCGAGGCCGAAAGGCGTAGTCGATGGGAAACAGGTTAATATTCCTGTACTCGGTGTTACTGCGAAGGGGGGACGGAGAAGGCTAGGCTATCCGGGCGACGGTTGTCCCGGTTTAAGCGTGTAGGGGGTGTGACTTGGTAAATCCGGTCGCATATCAACCCTGAGGCGTGATGACGAGTCACTACGGTGATGAAGTAGTTGATGCCAAGCTTCCAGGAAAAGCCTCTAAGCTCTAGGTAACATTGAATCGTACCCCAAACCGACACAGGTGGTCAGGTAGAGAATACCAAGGCGCTTGAGAGAACTCGGGTGAAGGAACTAGGCAAAATGGTGCCGTAACTTCGGGAGAAGGCACGCTGGCGCGTAGGTGAAGTCCCTTGCGGATGGAGCTGAAGCCAGTCGAAGATACCAGCTGGCTGCAACTGTTTAATAAAAACACAGCACTGTGCAAACACGAAAGTGGACGTATACGGTGTGACGCCTGCCCGGTGCTGGAAGGTTAATTGATGGGGTCAGCCGCAAGGCGAAGCTCTTGATCGAAGCCCCAGTAAACGGCGGCCGTAACTATAACGGTCCTAAGGTAGCGAAATTCCTTGTCGGGTAAGTTCCGACCTGCACGAATGGCGTAATGATGGCCAGGCTGTCTCCACCCGAGACTCAGTGAAATTGAACTCGCTGTGAAGATGCAGTGTACCCGCGGCAAGACGGAAAGACCCCGTGAACCTTTACTATAGCTTGACACTGAACATTGAGCCTTGATGTGTAGGATAGGTGGGAGGCTTTGAAGTGTGGACGCCAGTCTGCATGGAGCCAACCTTGAAATACCACCCTTTAATGTTTGATGTTCTAACTCCGGTCCCTAATCGGGATTGAGGACAGTGTCTGGTGGGTAGTTTGACTGGGGCGGTCTCCTCCTAAAGAGTAACGGAGGAGCACGAAGGTTAGCTAATCACGGTCGGACATCGTGAGGTTAGTGCAATGGCATAAGCTAGCTTGACTGCGAGAGTGACGGCTCGAGCAGGTACGAAAGTAGGTCATAGTGATCCGGTGGTTCTGAATGGAAGGGCCATCGCTCAACGGATAAAAGGTACTCCGGGGATAACAGGCTGATACCGCCCAAGAGTTCATATCGACGGCGGTGTTTGGCACCTCGATGTCGGCTCATCACATCCTGGGGCTGAAGTAGGTCCCAAGGGTATGGCTGTTCGCCATTTAAAGTGGTACGCGAGCTGGGTTTAGAACGTCGTGAGACAGTTCGGTCCCTATCTGCCGTGGGCGTTGGAAGATTGAGAGGGGCTGCTCCTAGTACGAGAGGACCGGAGTGGACGCATCACTGGTGTTCGGGTTGTCATGCCAATGGCATTGCCCGGTAGCTAAATGCGGAAAAGATAAGCGCTGAAAGCATCTAAGCGCGAAACTTGCCTCGAGATGAGTCTTCCCTGAGACCTTGAGTCTCCTAAAGGAACGTTTAAGACTAAGACGTTGATAGGCTGGGTGTGTAAGCGTAGCGATACGTTGAGCTAACCAGTACTAATGATCCGTGAGGCTTAACCTTACAACACCGAAGGTGTTTTGGTTGAGAGACTAAGACAAAGAGTAAGCT
Source organism: Hafnia paralvei (assembly GCF_020150375.1). Lineage (NCBI taxonomy): Bacteria > Pseudomonadati > Pseudomonadota > Gammaproteobacteria > Enterobacterales > Hafniaceae > Hafnia > Hafnia paralvei. Next base: position 307,185 of record NZ_CP083737.1, read on the forward strand.
TGTTCAAAGATTGGATTAACTGGCTGGGTATAGCGATATACGCGGCGGGTTGATTAACAGAATTTGTCTGGCGGCAACAGCGCGGTGGTCCCACCTGACCCCATGCCGAACTCAGAAGTGAAACGCCGTAGCGCCGATGGTAGTGTGGGGTCTCCCCATGCGAGAGTAGGGAACTGCCAGACTTTAAATAAAACAAAAAGGCCATCCGCAAGGATGGCCTTTTTGTTTTGTCTGAAGCTTGTTGGTAAGTGTCTTGAAAGAGTAGGATAACCTTGTCGGAAACGAGGCTGAGCGACGCTATGCATTGACTCACAAGTCGACTTTCAGGGAAGTTCAGCGTAGTGAGCAGACGTTAAATAAAAGACCTCGCTCTTTAAGCAGGTGCTTTGCTATTTCAAAACCAAAACAAGGATACGTTTTGTGAGCTTAATCTATATTCAGATACGAACAAATAAGATAACGGTACGGAATATCGAGACCCAACAAGAAATTACCGGATCTGCGTTATTTACCACAGAACGTTTGCTGGTAGGCCAATTTTTCCCTGCTGAAAAACTGTTGCGCGAATTAGCTCAGCAAGTGATGCCACGCTTCAATACTCCTTTTAATCGCCCCGGTCTGCTTGTACATGCATTAGATATGTTCGAAGGTGGGCTGTCTCAAATAGAAGATCGGGTGTTAAAGGAAATCACTGCTCGCACTGCGTTTAGGAACAGTGGCTTGGTTGTCTATGCTGGTGAGAGAACGTTGAGCGATATGGAAGCTAAAGCGATTTTTGAACAGTACAGAAATAATTAAATCTGCTATAGGGAAAAGGGCTCCGAAGAGCCCTTATTTATTTAATGAGAAGTCCCTTGCGAGATCCCTACCCCCGTTTGTGAGCGTACAAACTGCGAGTAGAAACGCCCACGTTCCTGCACTGCCGCCTCTGAATTATCGGTAATCGAGAAGAGCCAAGTGCCAATAAATGCAGCAGCCATTGAGAACAGCGCCGGATATTCATAGGGATAGATTGGCGTTGCATGCCCCAATACTTTGACCCAAATAGTTGGGCCTAAGATCATCAAGACTACGGCTGTTAGTAGGCCTAACCAGCCGCCAACCATCGCACCGCGAGTCGTTAATTTCGACCAGTACATGGAAAGAATCAGGATAGGGAAGTTGCAGCTGGCCGCAATTGAGAACGCTAAGCCCACCATGAAGGCGATGTTTTGGTTCTCAAATAAAATACCTAACCCAATAGCGACCACACCGAGCACTAACACGGTGATTTTGGAGACTTTCAGCTCATTGCGTTCAGTGGCTTTGCCTTGCTTGAAGACATTGGCATAGAGGTCGTGGGAGACCGCTGAAGCACCCGCAAGAGTTAAACCAGCAACTACGGCAAGAATAGTGGCAAAGGCGACCGCAGAGATGAATCCGAGGAAGAAGCTTCCACCAACTGCATCTGCTAAGTGAACGGCTGCCATATTCGTGCCACCAATCAGTGCGCCCGCAGCGTCTTTAAAGGCGGGATTTGAACCCACTAACACGATAGCACCGAAGCCGATGATGAAGGTTAGGAAGTAGAAGTAGCCCATAAAACCAGTTGCGTAGAACACACTTTTACGTGCTTCTTTCGCATCGCTGACGGTAAAGAAACGCATCAGGATATGAGGCAATCCTGCGGTGCCGAACATGAGTGCTAATCCCAGAGAAAGTGCGCTGATTGGGTCTGATACCAATCCCCCAGGACGCATAATCGCAGCGCCTTTCGGGTTGACCTCCATTGCCTGGTTAAACAGGGTATTAAAGCTAAAGCCGACGGATTTCATGACCATGATCGCCATGAATGATGCGCCAGCGAGTAGTAATACAGCTTTAATAATCTGAACCCATGTCGTTGCTAGCATTCCGCCAAAAAGAACATACATCACCATCAATACACCGACTAATACCACGGCGATATGATAGTTCAGGCCAAATAGTAATTCGATTAGCTTACCTGCCCCTACCATTTGAGCAATTAGATACAGGGCCACGACAACCAATGAGCCGCAGGCAGATAAGGTTCGAATGGGTCTTTGCTGTAAACGATAGGATGCAACGTCTGCGAAGGTATAACGTCCAAGGTTACGTAGGCGTTCAGCAACGAGGAACAACATGATTGGCCAGCCAACCAAGAAACCTAGTGAATAGATTAATCCGTCGTATCCTGAGGTATATACCAGAGCTGAAATCCCCAGAAATGATGCGGCAGACATAAAGTCACCAGCCATCGCCAAACCATTTTGCAGACCCGTGATATTGCCGCCCGCGGTATAGTAGTCTTTACGTGAGCGTGTGCGCTTTGAGGCCCAGTAGGTAATATAGAGCGTTGCTCCAACGAAAATAACGAACATCACGATGGCTTGGATGTTTAACGGCTGCCGTTCGACCGCGCCAGTAATAGCATCTGCGGCATAGCTCGAAAAAGACATGGCTGCGAGAACAAAAAGCATCAAAAGACGTGATTTCATTGCCCAGCCTCCTGAAGAACCTGATGGTTGAGGCGATCGAACTCACCGTTGGCACGAATGACGTAAATGCCGGTTAACACAAAGGAAACCACTATCAGGCCAACGCCAATAGGGATCCCGCGGGTTACACTGGAGCCTTCAGAAATTGGCGTTCCCAGCCAGCCAGGTGCAAAAGCAATCAGTAAAATAAAACCGAAATATAAAATCATCATTATCCAGGAAAGAGTCCAAGCGAATCTTTCACGTTTTTGCACCAGTTCCTTGAAGCGCGGGTTATTTTCAATCCTTTGATAAATGGCATCATTCATCAGAGCGACTCCTAGTAAGGCATTGATTGAATAAAAGCTGTCCCACAGGCATAGCCTTGAAAGCGATGCCAATGTGGTCAGCTCTTTGCCGCGCTCAGGCGGCGATACGTCGTGCGACTAATTAAGATGAAACTTCCATTGATTGTTTTTCTTCTAACAACTTCTCTACGACTCCCGGATCTGCCAGTGTTGAGGTATCTCCCAGATTACTCGTGTCTCCGGCTGCAATTTTGCGCAGGATACGACGCATGATTTTCCCCGAACGGGTCTTAGGCAGCGCATCGGTCCAATGCAAAATATCAGGTGTGGCTATCGGGCCAATTTCTTTGCGCACCCAGTTGCGCACTTCGGTATAGAGCTCTGGTGTTGGCTCTTCTCCGTGATTGAGTGTGATATAGGCGTAAATTGCCTGACCTTTAATGTTATGCGGAACGCCGACTACGGCTGCTTCGGCAATTTTTGGATGGGAAACCAGCGCTGACTCAATTTCTGCGGTTCCTAGGCGGTGGCCAGACACATTGAGAACATCATCAACGCGCCCGGTGATCCAGTAATACCCATCTTCGTCCCGACGAGCGCCGTCGCCGCTGAAGTACATGCCTTTAAAAGTGGAAAAGTAAGTTTGTTCAAAGCGATCGTGGTCGCCGAACAACGTACGCGCCTGTCCCGGCCACGAGTCGACCATCACGAGATTACCCTCGCAGGCACCTTCTTGAGGTATTCCGCCGTTATCGACTAATGCTGGCTGCACGCCAAAGAAAGGTAGGGTGGCAGAACCGGCTTTGAGTTCAATAGCTCCTGGCAGCGGAGTGATCATGAAGCCACCGGTTTCGGTTTGCCACCATGTGTCCATGATTGGGCACTTACTATTACCAATCTTGTTGAAGTACCACTCCCAAGCTTCAGGGTTTATCGGCTCACCTACCGAGCCCATGATACGCAATGAGGTACGCTGAGTACCCTCAGTGGCTTTATCACCTTCGGCCATCAGTGCACGAATAGCCGTTGGTGCAGTGTATAGAATATTGACTTGATGCTTATCAACCACCTGCGATAAGCGGTTTACGCCAGGATAATTAGGTACGCCTTCAAACATTAATGTAATTGCACCATTCGCCAATGGTCCATACAGCAAGTAGCTGTGGCCAGTGACCCAGCCAACGTCAGCGGTACACCAGTAGATATCGCCGGGATGGTAATCGAAGACATATTTAAATGTGGTTGCGGCATAAACTAAATAACCGCCGGTGGTATGCAAAACGCCTTTGGGTTTGCCCGTTGAGCCAGAGGTATACAGAATGAAGAGTGGATCCTCAGCATTCATCTCTTCCGGCGGGCAGTTAGCATCGACTTGCTCAATTAGATCGTGCCACCACAGATCGCGGTCTGAGTTCCATTCACCTTGTTTGCCAGTACGCTTGAACACCACGACGTGCTCGACGCTCTTCACATTTGGATTCTTCAGTGCGTCATCCACATTCTTTTTCAAAGGAATAGGGCGACCTGCGCGCAACCCTTCATCAGCGGTAATGACGATTTTTGAATTAGAATCGATGATGCGACCAGCAACGGCCTCTGGTGAGAAACCACCAAAAATGACGGAATGAATGGCGCCAATGCGCGCGCAGGCCAGCATTGCTACGGCGGCTTCAACCACCATAGGCATATAGATAGCAACAACATCGCCTTTTTTGACGCCAAGTTTCTTAAGTACGTTGCCAAAGCGGCATACGTCGTGATGTAACTCTCGATAGCTTACGGTTTTGCTTTCCTGTGGATTGTCACCTTCCCAGATGATCGCGGTTTGATTGCCGCGTTCCTCTAAATGACGATCTAGGCAGTTTGCTGCCAAATTCAAAGTACCGTCTTCGAACCAACGGATACTGACATGACCAGGATCGAATGATGTGTTTTTTACTTTGCTATAAGGTTTCATCCAATCGATAATTTTTCCGTACTCAGCCCAGAATCCATCGGGATCTTTGACTGAGCGTTGGTAGAGTTCACGGTACATTTGTGGGTTAATCAGGGTATGTTCTGCAATGTTTGCAGGAATAGAATGCTTATGGATCTGGCTCATCGTTATCCTCCTTGCGGATGTTAATATTATGTCAATATAAGGTTAAAAATGATTCGCGCGCTCGATTTGTGTCTTTTTTGCGCGATTGATCACGCAATAAAAATATTGGTATCTAGCAAGGGGATTACGTGGAAGGTTGGCTTAGCATGTGCTCATCTAAGATAAGTCAGTGGGAGGTAATAAAATTATAAGAGCCTGAAGAAAATAACGTAGAGAAACAATATATAAATTAATAGTCAGTGATAAAGAAATTAAAAATAATCTCTGGCAGGACAAATAATCAGATAATAAAAATGAATAATAGGATAGGTTATTTTCTCATCATGATTAGGAGTATTAGCTTCCGTTATATCCTCCATTGCACCATCATGGTGCATAATACCTCGACAGTTCTTGGTTAATTATTCGTTTCATTCCAAGATTATGTCAAAAAACATGCATAATTAATCGATTGAGTGTCATCCAGTGTTAGCAAGGATGAATGGGTTTATTTTCCTTTTATAACAAATGGTTATTTCTTTTCGTGATTTATATGAGACAGGGCGTTATGCGGTTTCAGCGTACATCGCGATTCAATATTGGCTTGCGGAAAGCCACCGCAAAATGATACAGAATATAGGTCGCATTTAGACAGGTCGCGATAGGAAATGAGTAAATACTTTACGGAATAAAAACTACAGCTGCAGATAAATATAAGAAGCTGGGTAGGCTCTATTATCATTGAGGAACATTTTCGGGAATGAAGAAATTTAAATTTACACTTGCTTGGCAAATCGTCGCTGCATTAATTTTAGGTATCATCGTTGGTGCTGTATTGCACAATCAGGAAGAGTCACGCGTTTGGTTAGTTAGCAATATTTTGAGCCCTGCGGGCGATATCTTCATTCGTCTGATTAAGATGATTGTTATCCCCATCGTGATCTCTACGCTGATTGTGGGTATTGCTGGCGTGGGTGATGCGAAGAAGTTGGGACGAATCGGCCTCAAAACTATCATTTACTTTGAAGTTATCACTACGGTTGCAATTATCGTGGGGATCACGTTGGCCAACGTTTTCCAGCCGGGGCATGGCATTGATATGTCTACGTTGGCAACGGTGGACATCTCCCAGTATGAAAAAACGACGGAACAGGTGCAGAGCGGATCTCATAGCCTAGTTTCAACCATTCTGGCATTGATCCCATCGAATCTGTTTGCCTCAATGGCTAAAGGCGACATTCTGCCTATCATCTTTTTCTCAGTGCTGTTTGGTTTAGGACTATCGTCTTTGCCAAAAGAAACTAAAGAGCCGCTGCTAAAGGTATTTAAGGCGGTTTCGGAAAGCATGTTTAAAGTGACTCACATGATCATGCGTTATGCTCCTATCGGGGTGTTTGGCTTGATCTCTGTGACCGTGGCGAACTTTGGTTTTGCCTCTCTAGTACCATTAGCTAAATTGGTGGTGCTAGTTTACTTCGCGATTATCTTCTTTGCGTTGGTGGTGCTGGGATCAGTGGCTAAGTTATGCAAACTCAATATCTGGACATTGATCAAAATCCTGAAGGATGAGCTGATTCTGGCTTACTCCACGGCGAGTTCTGAAACGGTACTACCGCGTATCATTGAGAAAATGGAAGCTTACGGTGCGCCTAAGTCCATCACCAGCTTTGTGGTGCCGACGGGTTACTCTTTTAACCTCGATGGTTCTACCTTATACCAAAGTATTGCGGCCATCTTTATTGCTCAGCTTTATGGCATTGATTTATCTATCGGGCAGGAGATCGTTTTGGTGCTGACGTTGATGGTAACCTCTAAAGGTATCGCCGGTGTGCCAGGCGTATCTTTTGTCGTGTTGTTAGCCACGCTTGGCAGCGTGGGTATTCCATTAGAAGGATTAGCGTTTATTGCAGGCGTTGACCGTATTCTTGACATGGCTCGTACTGCGTTGAACGTGGTAGGGAATGCGTTGGCGGTCCTCGTGATTGCCAAGTGGGAGCATCAGTTCGACCGCAAGAAAGCGAAAGCTTATGAAGAGAATATGTTGGTGAAGGCCGAACAGTTTTAAAAGCGAACTATCGACCTTGTTCTTGGATACCAAGTCTATCTAACCGCCTCCCCTTAGATGAGGGGGCGGTTATCAAAATGAATTAGTCACTCTTAAACTGTTCCATTTCCAACTGATACTGCTTCAGTTTGCGCCATAGCGTCGTGCGCCCAATTCCCAGCATTCTTGCCATATCATGAGGTTTACCCTGTGCTGCATGAGCCGCGCGGATAATTGCTTGGCGCTCTGCATCCTCCAATGACATCACTGGCGTCAACAAGGGGCTTTCCGGCTCTACCGTCAGTTTTTCCGTCATTAAATGTTCGGGCAGATCGGCCATTCGAATATGGTTATGCTGACAAATCATCGCCGCGCGTTCGACGACCCCTTTCAACTCCTGATCGTTACCCGGCCACGGGTAGTCGCGTAATTGAAGCAGAACGGCTTCGTCGATTTGATAACGGCAATGGAAATGTTGACCCAAAATATTCAGATGATGAGTCACCAGCAGCGGTATATCCGACTGGCGCTGACGCAGTGGTGGAATCTGTAGCTCGAACGACTGCAATGTATAGAACAACTGACGACGGAATCGACCTTGTTTAACCAACAGCGGTAGATTTGCGCCAGTCGCGGCGATAATGCGTACATCGACCGGGATAATACGGCTGGAGTTTTGGCGCATGATAACGCCCGTTTTAATGATCTGGAGGAGTACAGACTGCATCTCTGGTAGCAAATATTCTATTTGCTCCAAATACAGCGTGCCGCCGTTTGCTAGCTCAAACTTGCTTGGCAGGCCGGCGTCGGTTTCGGTCGCGTCACTGCCGAGCAATTCTTTAGCGAACTGGCCTTCAACCAGAGTTTGGCAGTTAATAGCGATGTATGAGCTGTTAGCCCGTTCGCTGGCGTTATGGATTGCCTGAGCCAGTAGCTCCTTGCCGACGCCTTCTTCCCCCTGTAGTAGAATAGGGTGTTGACCGCGTGCTGCCTGACGGCCGTATCTCAGCAGGCGACGCATATCGAGCGAACCAGCGGGCATTTGTTCAAAGGTTTGGCTGACCTTTCCCAACTGATGATTCACCAACCTTCGCAGTTGATCTAGCGGATGCAGCAATGCGATAAAGCCGCAGTGTTCACCGTCAGGAACGGGCTTCAGCGTGAGCAGCGTAGCGATAAATTGTTTGCGGCTTTCAAACGTCATTTCGACATGATTAAGCGGTAGCCGTTGCTGAATGGCATGTTGTAACAATGAAGGCAGAGTAAGCAGCGAAGGAAGCGGGCGACCCAAACTATTTTGTTCATCTAACAGCAGCATCCCCGCAGCGCGATGATTCAAATATTGCAGACAGCCGTTGTGATCCCATGCAAGGACACCATCTTCCACGCCATCTAACAGCGCGTAAAGCTCGTTGAGGTGACGATTGGTTTCTGACAGCAACGCATCAGTATGTAGCGAATTACCAATTTCGCGAGCAATGGCTAATGTTAACGGTAAATCACTGACCGCATAGTCTGCTATCAGACATGCAATGACGATAACGGCACGCTGTCGACCACTGTTGTCATACACCGGCGTTGCGCTGCAGTGCCATGCGCGTAATGCCTGCTTGAAATGCTCGTCACCATGTACCTGAACAGGATTACCGTCGCGCATTGCTAGCGCTGGAGCGTTAGTACCAATATGTCCTTCGGCCCAATAGCTGCCGATATCAAAGCCGAGTGCGGCGAGTGCGGTTCGCGTTTTTACGTGCCCACATTGCCAAAGCAAACAACCGCTTTCATCGAGGATCTGCAAAACACAGGGACGTGACTCCATATATTCATAGGCATCTTCTAGCGCTGCTTGGCCTAATACCAGCAGGTCGTTTTTACGTTGGCATATGGAGCGTAGCGTTGCCCCTGCTGCGCGGTGAGGCATTTTCCACGGCATGGGCTGCATCAGCTTTTGGCAGCGCACCCAAGATTGATAAATCGGCTGTGCAGGACGCATTGTCTCCGGCAAATTTCCGTGAGAGAAAAAATAGATCCAACGGTCGGAAGAAGTATCTGGCTGCACAAATAAAATCCATCAGTAAAAGACAAGTGGTTATTAAAGCGGGAAAAGAGGAACAATTCCGTGAGCTGGATGCAAACGAAGGGCTGATAGCGCCAAAAAAGCAAAGGGGCGAAAATTCGCCCCTTTGTCATCTCGCCACAGCGGCATCTAACATCGTAGGTTAGTTGCGGAAAGGATTCTTACCTTTGCTGCTAGAGGTGCTGGATACTGGAGTCGCTTGTGCAACTGGTGCAGCGCTGTAGTCGCTGTTAACCTGGTCGGCTTGTGTTTTACCCTGCGGAGCAATAATGTCCGGTGTGGTAGAAACAGGCTTAGTCAGGCCGCCGTTAAGCGCCATCAGATCGTTTTGGTTCAGCGTACCCAATGCGTATTTGATATTGAGCTGGCTGATCAGGTAATCGTAACGTGCGTTAGACAGGCTTTCCTTCGCGCTATACAGCGTGGTAGTTGCGTTTAGCACGTCAACGATAGTACGTGTACCAACCTGATAACCGGCTTCGGTCGCTTCCAAAGAGCTTTGTGCAGACACGACGGCCTGACGATAAGCTTCAACGCCGCTGATAGAGGCAGAGATGTTGTTAAAGGAAGATCGAACGTTTTGAATAACGCTACGATGTGCGCTTTCCAGAGATTCACTTGCACCAACAAAGTTATATTGTGCCTGTTGAACCTGAGAATTGGTTGCACCACCTGAGTACAGCGGCAGGTTGAACTGTAGGCCGATAGTGTTTTGGCCCTGATAGCTGCTGGCTCCGTTTGAGTTCTGCGCTTTCTGGCTGTTAGACAAACTGTTGTAGTCTGTATTGCTGACACCAGAAGATGCAGTCAGATCCAACGTTGGCATATAGCCTGTCTGTGCATATTTGATCTGCTCACGAGCCAAATCTTGGCTCAGGCGAGCGCTCAATAATGACAGGTTACGCTTTTCAGCCTCTTGCAGCAGACTATTCACATTCTCTGGTTTAGTGGTTGAGAAACGCTCTACGTTCAGAGAGTCCAACTGACCATAGTACTGACCGGTGATTTGGCGCAGTGCTTCCAGAGAGTTATCCAAATTGTTACGCGCTGTCACTTCGTTAGCTAACACCAAGTCGTATTGAGCGCGGGCGTTCTGTACGTCGGTAATAGCAACCAAGCCCACGTTAAAACGCTGGGTGGTTTGATCTAACTGACGATAAATCGCTTCTTTATTGGCTTCAATGTAAGACAGCGCATCGATAGCGCGCAGCACGTTGAAGTAAGCCGTTGCTGAATTCAGCATCAGCGTCTGTTCGGAAGACTGATAAGAGACGTCTTGGATACCCGCCTGTTTTTCAGTTAGAGAAAGCTGACGCCATTTTGACATGTCAAAAATGGTTTGAGTCAATTGCAGCGACGCGCCGTAGTTATTCGAGTTCAAGCCGTCGTTGTCGCGCATCCCATTGGTATAAGTATAATCTGCGCCCAAGCCAAGCTGTGGTAACAGTGGGCTACGGGACTCGTTAATCTTCTCAAAAGCCACATCGCGATCTGCCGCAGCTTTACGCAGATCGGGGTTACTTTCCTTGGCTTGCTGATATACCTGCATCAGGTTTTCTGCATGGCTTAAAGTGGTAAAGCCACCAAGGCTCAGGCCAATAAGAAGGGGGAGCAGTTTCTTCATTTGCATTCCTTGTTGTGCAGCAAAGTTGCTATTGTAACGCTGACTAAAGTCATATAGCCGCCGATTCTACCAGAGACCGTATCTTAAGGAGCGTGGCTTTACGTGCCATCCCCCTTAATTTACCTAAATAAACAGTAAAGTGATTGAGTATTTTCAGATTGACCTCAAATCAATATTATTCATGCTAACCATCACACCACTTTTAGGAATTTAGCCGTATGAGCGAAAAAAATCCGTCACCCGTCACGTTTAGTAAAAATGATGTTGAAATTATTGCACGGGAATCGCTCTACCGCGGCTTTTTTTCGCTAGAACGTTATCGTTTTCGGCATCGTCTCTTTGATGGCAGTATGAGTGGCGAGGTTGTACGTGAGGTTTTTGAGCGCGGACATGCTGCAGTTCTGCTCCCTTATGACCCTGTACGTGATGAAGTTGTGCTAGTGGAACAGATTCGCATTCCTGCGTTGGACTCTAGCCAAACGCCTTGGTTGCTGGAGATGGTGGCAGGGATGATTGAGCCCGGCGAGACGGTAGAAGACGTTGCCCGTCGCGAAGCACAGGAAGAAGCAGGCATTCATGTGCAACGCTGTAAGCCGGTGCTTAGCTATCTGGCAAGCCCTGGCGGTACGAGCGAACGCTTATCTATTATGGTCGGTGAGATTGACGCGGAAAAAGCCTCCGGCATCCATGGCTTACCAGAAGAGCATGAAGACATTCGAGTGCATGTTGTGAGCCGCGATCAGGCGTATCGCTGGGTGGAAGAAGGGGTGATCGACAATGCTGCATCGGTTATTGCATTACAGTGGCTGGCGTTGCACCATGAGTCGCTTCGCCGCGAGTGGATGAATCCGCAATTCGGTTGTAGCAGCGCCAACTAATTTGGATACAGATATATATGATGAAGCGTTATTCCCCTGATTTTCCTCTAATGATGAGGCTGTGTGAGACTAATTATGCACAATTGCGTCGTTTGTTACCGCGCAAGGACGAAGTTGGCGAATCGCAGGGATATCAGGTCAATGGCGCGAGTTATCAGATAAAAATTACGGAGTCGACGCGTTATACCTCAATGGCTGAAATCACCCAGACCCAGCCTGAACCGGGACATTGGGGGTTACCTTCAATGAGTGTGCGCCTGTATCATGACGCCATGGTTGCGGAAGTGTGTGCAAGCCAACAGATCTCTCGGTTTAAAGCACGTTATGATTATCCGAATAAAAAGTTGCATCAACGCGACGAAAAGCATCAAATTAACCAGTTTCTTGCAGACTGGTTGCACTATTGTCTGACGCATGGAGTTATGGCAATTCCTGTATATTAGAGCCTGTTTTGCTGCGCTGAGCCCTAACAATCGACGCAATGATTATTTTTACAGATTCTTGGCAGACTAAAGTCATAAAGGACACCATTTGGAAAGCCTGTTTCAACTAACCGTGGCACGTGGGGCTCCGGTTAGGATTTTACAAATCACAGACACTCACTTGTTTGCGGGTGAACATGAGACGTTATTAGGCGTCAATACTCATCGCAGCTACCACGCAGTGCTAGAGGCGATCCATGCCGAAGCTCGCCCGTACGACATCGTTGTCGCCACCGGTGATTTGGCGCAGGATCACTCTGTGGCGGCATACCAGCATTTTGCGAACGGTATTGCGACGCTTAATAAAACCTGTCTGTGGCTTCCGGGTAATCATGATTTTCAGCCAGCAATGGTCGATACGTTGGCCAATGCAGGTGTGAATCCCGCGAAGCATATGTTGCTAGGCGATTACTGGCAGATTATTTTGTTAGATAGCCAAGTTTTTGGTGTTCCCCACGGAGAGCTAAGCGACTACCAACTTGAATGGTTGGAGCGTACGCTTTCGCTGTATCCGCAGCGCCACGCTCTGATTTTATTGCACCACCATCCGTTGCCGTCAGGCTGTACATGGCTTGATCAGCACAGCCTGCGTAATGCACATATGCTAGGGGAAGTTCTGCAACATTACCCTCTGGCGAAAACTTTGCTATGCGGACATATTCATCAGGATTTGGATTTGCAGTGGGAAGGCCGCCGTTTGTTAGCGACGCCATCAACCTGTATTCAATTCAAACCGCTATGCACCAATTTCACGATTGACACTCTATCGCCCGGGTGGCGTTATCTGGATCTGCATCCAGATGGGACGCTCACGACTGAACTGCATCGTTTAGACGGTACAGAATTCAGACCGGATCTCGACTCTGACGGCTATTAATGATGCCCACGCTTTTATATCTCCACGGATTTAACAGTTCTCCCCGTTCTGCCAAGGCCACTGCGTTGAAACAGTGGCTAGCGGTTAATCACCCAGAAATTACGATGCTGGTTCCTCAACTCCCGCCTTATCCGTCGGATGCAGCGGAAATGTTGGAAGAGATAGTGATGTCTCGTTCTGGACGTCCTCTGGGAGTGGTGGGTTCTTCTCTGGGTGGATATTACGCCACGTGGCTATCGCAGTGCTTCACGCTACCGGCGGTCGTTGTAAACCCCGCAGTTAAGCCCTATGAGCTGTTAATTGACTTTTTAGGGCAAAACGAGAATCCCTACACCGGCCAACAATATGTGTTAGAGTCTCGCCACGTTTACGATCTGAAAGTCATGCAGGTTGAACCATTGGAATCACCGGATCTCCTCTGGTTGTTACAGCAAACTGGTGACGAAGTTCTGGATTATCGACAAGCTGTGGCTTACTACGCGTTATGCCGCCAGACCATTGAGCCTGAGGGGTCACACAGTTTTGTTGGTTTCGAGCGATTTTTCCCACAGATCGTCGATTTCTTAGAGCTGGCCACCGATTATTAACAGAGTGGTAAGGCTTATACCTACCGAGCGGAATATGGCTTCGCCAGAGCAAAGTACTGCTTTGCACCGCTCGGTCGACGATAACTAACGACTTATACGATTCATACCATGACTCAATCCAGCTATAACGCTGATTCTATTGAAGTTCTCAGCGGCCTAGAACCCGTGCGCCGTCGTCCGGGTATGTACACCGATACCACGCGTCCTAACCATTTGGGTCAGGAAGTCATAGATAACAGTGTCGATGAGGCGCTGGCTGGCCACGCATCTCGCGTAGAGGTCATTTTATATCCCGATCAATCGCTGGAAGTGATTGATGATGGGCGCGGTATGCCGGTGGACATTCACCCCGAAGAAGGCGTACCTGCTATTGAACTGATCCTGTGCCGCTTGCATGCAGGCGGTAAGTTCTCGAATAAAAACTATCAGTTCTCCGGTGGCCTGCACGGCGTAGGTATTTCGGTAGTAAACGCCTTATCCAAACGCGTTGAAGTCACCGTACGCCGCGATGGACAGGTGTATCAGATGGCATTCGAGAACGGTGATAAGGTCGAAGATCTGCATGTAACCGGCACCTGCGGTAAACGCAATACCGGTACTAGCGTACACTTCTGGCCTGATGAACAGTTCTTTGACAGCCCTAAATTCTCGGTTTCTCGCCTCAATCATTTGCTGAAAGCTAAAGCGGTATTGTGTCCGGGCGTCGAGATTGTCTTTAAAGATAAGCTGAACAACACCGAACAGCGCTGGTGCTATCAGGATGGTCTGACCGACTATCTGATGGAGGCTGTGAACGGTCTTATCACTCTGCCAGAACAGGCATTTACCGGCTCCTTCTCAGGTGATACCGAGGCCGTTGACTGGGCCCTGTTGTGGCTGCCGGAAGGCGGTGAGTTGCTGACTGAAAGCTACGTTAACCTGATCCCAACCATGCAAGGCGGTACGCACGTTAACGGTTTGCGCCAAGGCCTGCTCGACGCCATGCGTGAGTTCTGCGAATTCCGTAATCTTTTGCCGCGTGGCGTTAAGCTGTCGGCGGACGATATCTGGGAACGCTGTGCATACGTGCTTTCGGTGAAAATGCAGGATCCGCAATTTGCGGGTCAAACGAAAGAACGTTTGTCTTCGCGTCAGTGTGCGGCCTTTGTTTCTGCCATTGTTAAAGATGCTTTCAGCGTTTGGCTTAACCAAAACGTGCAGGTGGCCGAACAACTGGCTGAGCTGGCGATTTCCAGCGCCCAGCGCCGCATGCGTGCCGCTAAAAAAGTGGTACGTAAAAAGCTGACCAGTGGCCCAGCGCTGCCGGGTAAATTAGCCGACTGTACCGCACAGGATCTTTCCCGCACCGAGCTCTTTCTGGTGGAAGGGGATTCCGCTGGTGGCTCTGCTAAGCAGGCTCGTGACCGTGAATATCAGGCCATCATGCCGTTAAAAGGTAAGATCCTGAACACGTGGGAAGTTTCTTCTGACGAAGTACTCGCCTCGCAGGAAGTACACGATATTTCCGTGGCGATTGGTATCGATCCAGACAGCGACGATCTCAGCCAGCTACGCTACGGCAAAATTTGTATCCTTGCGGATGCTGACTCCGATGGTTTACACATTGCTACGCTGCTATGTGCGCTGTTCGTGCGTCATTTCCAATCGTTAGTACGCGGTGGGCATGTTTATGTTGCCATGCCGCCACTGTTCCGCATCGACCTCGGCAAAGAGGTTTATTACGCGCTGGATGAAGAAGAAAAAGCCGGTGTGTTGGAACAGCTCAAGCGTAAAAAGGGTAAGCCGAACGTACAACGCTTCAAAGGGTTGGGCGAAATGAACCCGCTCCAACTGCGTGAAACAACGCTTGATCCAAATACGCGTCGTTTGGTGCAGTTAACCATCGATGATACCGATGTCGATCAAACGATGGCGGTGATGGATATGCTGTTGGCGAAGAAACGCTCCGAAGATCGTCGCAACTGGTTACAGGAAAAAGGTGATCTGGCGGATCTGGACGTCTAGTCCAGAGTGCTCTTCACGCTGATAACGGATCGCCTTGGCGGTCCGTTTTTTTATGCGGTGGAAGTGTGATAGCCATCCCAATTGTTTGTGCATGGAATAAGATGTATTAGGTCAGCGAGTATTATTCAGATTGTTAGCTTGTACGTGCTGCTTGGAGCCTTACCGATGATGTTGCCCTATTCGCTGTTGCTCATTGATGATGATGCAGAAATTCGTAGTCTGCTGACGGAGTATTTCACTCGCGCGGGATTTAGCGTTATTGCGCTGCCTGACGGTGAAAAATTGATGCAAACGCTTCAACAGCAAAGCGTCGATCTGATTATTCTTGATGTCATGATGCCGGGTATGGATGGCTTCACGCTATGCCGGATGGTGAGGAATACCTCTTCGGTGCCGATCATCATGCTTACCGCAGCCTCTGATGAAACCGACAAAGTGATCGGGCTGGAGCTAGGCGCTGACGACTATCTCGCTAAGCCTTTTAGCGCACGCGAGCTGTTGGCAAGAGTTAAGGCGCTGTTGCGGCGCAACCAGATAGCGCAAAGTCCAACGGCAGAAGCACGCTATCTTTGTTTTAACGGCTGGAAACTGGATCTGTTACGCCGAGAATTGATCGATTCCCAAGGTGCCGCGGAGATCCTCTCTGGGATCGAGTTTGCTTTGTTATCTCTTTTTCTGCGTTTTCCAAACAAGATCCTCGATCGTGACCAAATATCGGAGATCACCCGCCGCCGTGAAAATAATCCTCTGGAGCGTGGCATTGATGTGCAGATTAGTCGGCTACGTCAACGCTTGCATGACGTCGACCGCCGTCTGCTGCGCACGATAAGAAATCAGGGTTATATGCTGTGCTGCGATGTTAGCCGTGAATACTGAGTTCCGGCGGTTTGATCCCAGTCCCAAATCATTGCGTTGGTATCAGCGGCTATGGCCGCGTTCTTTGATGAGCCGCATGTTATGTATGCTGGTGTGCGCTTTGCTCTTGGCTGAGATTATCTCTGGGGTTTTTTGGTATCGACAGTACAGCGTGCGCAATAATGCGGGTCTTGAGAGCACCGTTCGTAGCCTGACGCAGAGTATGCTTTCGACTTACAATTTCATGTCATCCCTGCCGCGTAATTATCGTCATCTGGTACTCCAGCAACAGCTAGAGCTGGGCGGCTCGCAGTTTTTTATCTCCATCAATAGCCATCCCCTCAAACAGCAGCCGCTTGCCGACAGCAGTAATGTGCAAAGGGTACTCGCGCTGGCGCAAAGCGAGGTGCTCAATCAACAGGGTGATAGGCTGAACTCGGTGATTTCTCTCACTGCCGCCAATCAGCTACGAGTATTTAACGCGGGTGTTTTGATGGTGGACTTACCGCCGGGTTGGGCGCGTTTTGGGCTGGTTACATCACGTGGCGATGAGCCTGTGTTAGCGCTTCAGTTAGCGTTGAACAAGGACGAATGGCTGTTTATTGCTGCACCGCTACCGCCGCCATACGATCAGTTGGATCTGCCGCTGTTTGGTTCTCGTCAGCTGGGATTCACGCTATGCAGTATGTTGCTGGTAGCGCTGTTTGGCGGCTGGCTGATACGCAGAGAGCTGAGGCCGTTAGCGCGTTTAGCGCAGGGGGCACATCAGTTAAACACTCAGTTGGATAGCCCTCCGTTGCCTGAAGAAGGGAGCGCAGAATTAGTTAGCGCGACGCGAGCCTTCAACCAAATGCAGGATCGACTGCGTGCCTATTTACATAACCGAGAAATCCTTTTTACCGCGATCAGTCATGATTTAAAAACACCGCTGACGCGGTTACGGCTGCGCGTGGAAATGCTGGACGATCCTCCGCTCGAGAAAAAGCTGGAGCAGGATCTGCACGATCTGGAAATGATGGTCAAAGGTGCGCTGCAAAGTATGAAGGATACGGATATTCACGAGAATATGGAGCGTATCGACCTACGCCACCTTTTGGCACAGCTGATGGACGCACATACCAATATCAGCCTGCGTGGCACGCCGCACTATCTGTTTGGACGCCCACTGGCGTTGAAACGCTGCATTAATAATCTGGTGGATAATGGCTTGAAGTACGGTGATAGGCTTGAGATCAGCGTGGAAAACTATCCTGAACATATGACGCTGAGTTTCCGTGATTATGGCCCCGGTATTCCGCAAGCTCAGTTAGAGAACGTGTTTAAGCCTTACTATCGATTACATAGCGATACTCAGGGAAGCGGATTAGGTTTAGCAATTGCTCGCGGTATCGCTCGCGCTCACGGCGGTGATATCACACTGTATAACCATCCTTGTGGTGGTCTGATCGCCGTATTGCGCTTAAGGCGTTATTTACAGTAATCACACAGGTAACGGAGAATCGCTGGTGAAAAAAGTTTTACTGACCACCGCCTTGCTAACGATGGCGATGAACTGTGGTGCTGCAACGGTTGAGGTTTTGCATTACTGGACATCGGAGAGTGAAAGCGCGGCGCTGAATCTACTCAAGCAGGAGTTAGCGGCCAAAGGAGATACTTGGCAGGATTTCACGGTAAAAGGTGGCGGGGGTGAAAGCGCCTATAGCGTACTGCAAACGAGAATGATTGCAGGCAACCCACCGACAGCGGCGCTAATGGAAGGCAAATTTATTCAGGAGTGGGGCGCACTGGGTTTTTTATCCAGTCCTTATACCAAAGAGCAAACCGAAGCTTGGGATCGCGTGTTGCCTCCGTTGATTCGCCAGATTACTCAATATCATGGCGAGTACGTTGCTGTTCCCGTAAATAACCATCGGATTAACTGGCTGTGGATTAATCCCAAGCCTTTTAACGCGCTGCATCTGGCGATCCCTACAACGTGGGATGAATTTTTCGCGGCTGCCGATAAGCTCAAAGCGGCAGGTTATATCCCGTTAGCGCACGGTGGACAGGCGTGGCAGGATGCAACGCTGTTTGAAAATATTCTGCTCGGCTTAGAAGGTGGTCAGTTCTATCGTGACGTATTCGAAAAGCTAGATAGCAAAGCAATCACTAGCGATCGCATGATCCGCGTACTTCAGCGTTTTCGTCAGTTACATGATGATATAGATCCTAAATCAGCGGGTCGGCCTTGGCATGAGTCAGCAGAGCTTCTGTACAGTGGCAAAGCCGCTATGATGATTATGGGAGACTGGGCCAAAGGTGAGTTGATGCAGATGGGAGCTGTACCAAACAAAGATTTTCTCTGTGTGGCAACGCCAGGTACAGAAGGCTACTTTATTTACGGCACTGACAGTTTTGCGATTTTGCAGCAAAACGGTAATGCCACCGCGGTGGAGGCTCAGCGCCGTCTCGCGGATGTGTTGATGGATCCCGATTTCCAGCGTCGCTTTAATCAGTTAAAAGGCTCAATTCCGGTTCGTAACGATATTGATATGAGCACGTTCGATGTTTGCGCCCAGCAAGCGGCGAAGGTGTTTAAAGATGCCGAGAAGACGAATCGTCTACTGCCAAGCATGGCGCACTCAATGGCGGTTGATGTGCAGGCAAAAGAAGTTTTCTTCCGCGTTCTTAATGACTTTTTCACCCATCCTAATCAAACACCAGAGCAGGCGGTGACGCAGTTGAATACTGCGTTAATGGCGGTGAAAGGTTATTAATTATGGATTCTCAGATGAGAAAAACTTTTTCTCTTCTTCCTATTTTATTGATAATAATCGTTTTTATTAGCCTTCTTGTTCTATTTGCTGGCCGTTTTAGGGATACCGGCGAGGTCAGTAAAACATATGCGACTTATTCAGATATACCCAATGATGATGGGTCATCATGCAATATAATGAAAAGATCTTATTGAATAGCTTCGGCTTTTTGATCAAAATAATACTCAAAATTTTACATTGCTATACACATTGCAATACATGGTAGAACGATAGGTGCTATATGGAACAAAATCAATTTACAGCAACAATCTCATCGATCTTTTCAATGTTAGATGACATTTCTAGCAAACTAAAAATATCAAACCAGAGCCCAATTAAAGCATCAAATAATAGTGCTTTAACCAATCACATAAATAGGCTTAGACAAAACATGTCATTACTTGCTAAATTCAATTTCTTTTCCTACCCAGAGTATTATACGAATAGTGAAAGTGAAGATATATTGAGTCTATTAGCATCAATTCATAATTATTTGACTATATTAAGCTCATCAGAACTTGATAAAACAGCATATAAAAACACTCTAGCTTTAAATGATGACCTAGTAAAATACATCAGAATATCAAAACTAATACAAGAAAGCGTCAATAGGAAAAATTCACTTTCCATTCAAAATAAAAAATCACAAGATGAATTAGAAAGCATCATAAACATAAAAAATGAATTTGAACTAGAGATATCACATGCTAAATCAATTATTGCAAAAAATTCAGAGACTAATGAAAAAATAATTAAACTTGTCAACGAATTAAAATCTGAGCAGATTATTGCAAGTAAAAATGGAAGCGAGATAAATAATATTTTATTGAAAAGTAATTCTGCACTTAAAAATATTAGTAACATTAGCGACAATCTAAAGGCTGCTGATGCCCAGCTAACAGACACTCTGTTAAGAAATAGAAATCATGAAGATAAGTTATTAAGTTTAATTAGAAACTCAGAAATCAAAATTGATAATGTGATCAAAAAATCAGATAATGTCGATAAGCTCGAAGAAACAATAACATCACAAATATCAAATGCTAAAGAATTGGCTAATAAAGCACGTGCAGCTCTAAACCTTGCTGGAACATATCGTTTGTCAAGGCATTTCAAAAATGCATATGAACTTGCAAACTCGAATAGAAAATTTTGGGCTTGGGTTTCTTTGGCTTCTGCATTAACTTGCATCTCATTTATAATATATATACTTTTAGAAATGAATAACGTAAGTGGTACTGAAGGCTCCCACCTATTAATGTTATTTATTGCCAGATTTTCAATAATACCAATATTAATTGGCTTCTTTGCTTTTAGTGCGGTTCAATACGTGAAGCAAAATAATATTACCGAAGATTATGCCCACAAAAAACTTTTATCAGAAACGCTTATTTCATTCAAACAAGAAATAGATAAAAACAATACAGATAAAGCATCTGAATTCATGGATAGCATCTTAAAAACAGTCCTTACCCCACCAATTAACACAAATGACAAAAAGAATCACAAAATTGAGATAGATGGAATAAACGCTCTTATAAATACAACTAACCAAATCAATAGAGAGATTCTTGATAGAGTAATCCCATCATCTGAAAAGGGGGATGGTAAGGAGGAAAAAAAATAACACCACCTAGGCACTTTGCGCTGACTGACGTTATTCAGTTAGCGCATTAACAAAAAATTATTGTTTTTAACTTAATCAATGCATATTGAAAATAAAATATTTTTCTAAAAAACAAAATCCTGACCTGATTAAGAAAGGCTTGAGTTAATTTTTTACTGGCGTAGATATGCACTCTTGCTGTGTCATTGCTGATCCTCTGTATATATACCAGCGGAAATAATCGCTCCGCCGATCTCTCCTTCACCATAACCGATGGCAACCGGATTGCCCTGAGCAGTGCTGTTAACGGGACTACCAAAGGCATAGCTGGGTTTATTATCCGGATCTTGTCGCATTCGAATACCGGCCTGTTGTGGTGATAGCATTTGGATAACGCCGCCAAGTGCAAGGGACGCGCCAGCCATCCCCAACCCGCCAGGTGTAAGTCCGACAGTCGCTAATCCAGCAGCAGGAGTAAAGATAGCAGCGATCAATGCAGCACCGAGTATCGTTTGAAATAGGCCAGAGCGTTTACTGCCAATAAGCACCAGTACCAAATGAATATCGTCAGTGCCTTTTGTCAGTTCTAGCTCATCCTCTTTGATGTTTCTTTTTCCAATAAACACCGCAAAGGTTAACCCGCGCTTGTGTGCTGCCAACATGTAATGCTCAAAATTGGGTAACAGGTTTTTAGCCGCGCTGATCATCCTTGGCGCGTTGTGTGCACGGTATTTAAACTCTTTGCCAAATTGTGCAATGAGTGGCCCATGAAAACGCAGTGTACGAATAGGAACGTCAATAAATGCCATAGTATTAGCCCTAGGTTTACAGTGCAATATCAGTGTCAGTGATGAACAAAAAACAAGCACATTCATCACTGAAAAAATAATTAACTATATAATTCAATTTATTACACTGGTGGTGATGGATGATTAAAATCCAAAAATGAGGAGTTCTCCGCGAGGTCGCCGCCCCGTGGCAAGGCACCCCCTCGGGAGTACCTTTTGATTTTGGGCGACTTTCCGCCCTTGGCTGTTACTTACCACTGGACTTAACCAAGCCGCGATAGTCCAACGCTGCGACACCTGAATTGATACGCACCTTGTACCACACACCATCGGTACTAAAATTGTCCTGCTGCTCTAAGTAAGGCGCATCCATGCCATCCAGATACGCTACCTCGATGGTGTCAGTGCCTTGTGCTGAGGCCACATACCATTCTTTGTTGTTAGCCTTGTCTAAGCGTGGCTCAACGACAACCTGCCCCATGTCCTTAACCACATTGATTATCCCCGCGTTCTGGTTAAGCACGGGTTTATTCGCGTCAGTCTCCCCAATCTGGAATAGAGACGATGAAGACAACAACGCACGGTTTGCATCACCTTCCAGCGCGGCGGGCACGATGATGTAAGCAGGGGGCACATTCAGCGGGTCGCCGTTTGGATCTTCCTGTAAGCGCATAGCAAGACGTGCAGCGGATAGGCCGCTGGTATCCATTGCGCTACTGATTAAGTTCTTATGGTCAGCATGGAACAGGGGTGTGCCGTCAGTGAATTTGCTATTACCGATAAGCTGGAGATAAACAAGATTACCCACCGTTCGGGCAGCGGCACGACCTAAAGCCTGTGGGACGGTGGACAACTGGTCTAGGTCATCATTGATAATCGCCTGTCGGGTAATGCTGAATAGGTTCCCGTAAGTAGCTAATGCAACCGGTGTGCCTCGGTCACTGGTCGTCACGTATTTGTATTCTGCACCTTCTGGCACCTTATTCAGCTTAGAGAACCCATTGATGCCAACACGCTTGGCTTCGTGGAAGTTGGAAAGGCTTCCTTTTTTCGTCCACTGCTGGAAGGTTTCCCCGCTGTTCTGCCATCCCACTAATACGGACTTCTCAGCACCACCCGCCAGAATGCTAGAAAAATCGCTGGTGCTGTGGGTCAGCGCCATGTTGACGATTCACGCCCTAACGCGGAGAGTTCTTCGGCAAACTGGCGGGCAGTGATGCCATAAGTGCCAATCTCGTCATAGAGAGAAATTGACGCCACGCCACCAGCTTTAGCTTGAATGGATTACCAGCTTTTCATTGCGCACCGTCCAACCATTGGTTAATGGCGTAGCGAGTAATCATTGCCACGCTCGGAAGCGGCTTGCCTGCGTTCTCTTTGAGATAGCGGATACGGTACTGCTTTAGACGTTGTGCAGTCGCTGCGTCGATGTGGATAGAGAAGCCTTTCACCTCTCAAAGATTTAACGATTCATGTTCTTCGATCATTGTTTACCCCATACCTGTTTAACTGATTATGGTTAGAGTATTTATCGATATAATGGATATTTAAATCTGATTTCCATCTGAAAATTCGATATATCAGATTGTGAGAATGAAAAAAGGGCCGTGATAGCCCTTTCCGTTTAGAAAAAAACGCAGCATCCGAGTTTGATAAAACCTTTACTGTCCAGATGTCTGATGCGGGAATAAAATTCCTTCAAAATGAATGGATAACCCATGGATGGTGCAAATTAGCGAAAGTACCTGAGGAAGGCGATGACGAACATTTTTATCTTATTGGTAAAGCTACAGGGAAAGCTGGATACATATATGTACTCACTCTGATTTCACCATCACGATATGGCGATAGTGATGGTGAAACACAAGAAAACATGGCCAGATACTGTGTCTTGAAGAATAGATGAGCTGTCTTATTCCTATAGCTCATCTATTCAGGATATGAACATCAGAAATTAAATCCCTTCATCGATTTCAACTGCGGATGCGTTTTCCGCCGCTTTCTCTCTGAAACTCAACATTCCCTGATGCCCACAGGCGAGTGCCTGTGTGACAAACTCCTGTATGCTGGCGATCTCTTCGCGTTCCATCAGCATTTCCGCCAACATTTGCATGTTGGTCCCTGCCACCACATCGCTATTTGCTAATGCTTGGCTCAAGATAACGGAACTGCGAAACGGCGAGCCACCGAGCAAATCGGTGAAAAATAGCACGCCATCTTGCTGAGGCAGCGAGGCGAGTGCCTGAGTCAGTTTTTCATCCAGTTGCTGAGTGCTCATTTCAGGTGGAAAGTCGACGGCGAGGCACTGTTCCTGTGGGCCAATAACCTGCTCAACCGCGCTAAACAGACCGCTGGCGAAGCGACCATGTCCGGTAATAATAAGGCTAATCATCTCTAATCTCTTAAAAAAACAAGCGCGGCGAACCGCGCTGTGAAATTACAGTACGCCCAACCAAGAGAGGGCAATGGAGAGCACAAACGTGACTAAAATGAGCGTCACCGGACTGACTTTCTTGGCGCGCAGCAGATAATACATCAGCAGCGTATAGCCCAGCGGCAGCAGGTTTGGAAACACTTTGTCGAAGAAGGCCTCTTGAATCGAAACCTCATGTCCGGCAGTGACCGCAATTTTGGCGGTTACGGTCAGGTGAACATAGGATGCGATAAGTCCCCCGATCACGGTGACCCCTAATATGGTGGCCGCTCGTGAGATTGCGCCAGAGCTTGAGCGCAATTTATCGATGGCCTTCACGCCGAGTGAATAGCCCAGATGCGTCCATACCACGCGCAGCAGGAACAGCGCTGCGTAGACAACGAAGAAAATCAATGGACCGAGAATACTTCCCTGGCTGGCGAAAGACGCACACACCCCAGCAACGATCGGCAGCAACGTGAACCAGAAAATCGCATCACCGATACCTGCTAGAGGGCCAAACAGCGCCACCTTCAGACCTTTAATCAGGTCACGGCTTTCGTGTCGTTCCTCTAGAGAAATCAGCAACCCCATCAGGAATCCGGCTGCGTTAGTGTTGGTGTTAATAAATTCTAAATTGTCTCTCATTGACGCACTAAGGGCGTCCTTATCGTTGGCGTAAATCTTTTTCAGCAGCGGAGATTGCGCGCTGGCAAAACCCGTCGCTTGCATACGCTCATAGTTAAAACCTGACTGAAGCAGGGCGGAACGAAAGCCCAAGCGGGTGATATCGCCACGGGTCAGCACGGTTTTGGGCGGATTATCTTGGCCCGCAGTGGTCGCGGGTACGGACGTATTTTCAGTATTGACGATTTCAGATGCCATCTTCCATATCCTCCGCTACGACGACTGTTGCCGCTGCTTTTTTCTGTTCATTAAAGTATTCATATACCGCAAATGCGGCACCTAGCACCGCAACCGGCAGTAGGTTTTGTACGGGAATAAAAGTGACAAACAGGAAGCCGACGATAAAGAACGGAATAAATGGTGTCTTCATCATGACCTTAAGCAGTAAACCAAAACCGACGGCGGGTAATACGCCGCCGGCGACTTCAAAGCCGTGGGTTAACCATGCTGGCATAGATTGCACCAGCGTTTGCATGGCGCCTTGTGAAACGTAGGCACAGAAGAACGTGACGGCGGCATAGCTAATCGCCACGATGCTGGTTAATAGCAGATTCAAGCGACCCAGCGAGCGAGTATCGCCTTCTTCTGCATAACGATCGGCTTTTTGCATGAAGAACGAAAATGCTGAGTAGTAGAACAGAATGATGTACTGCATCAGGAAACTGAACGGTAATCCAAGCCCGATGGCCGTTTTCGCATCCACTCCGGTACTGTGGGCGATAACCGTTGTCATGATCCCCGCTAAGACAGGGTTTGGCGGCTGAGTTCCCCCGATAGGTGTGAGTCCGGTAAAGGCCAGTTCGGTCAATGCACCGGTAATTAAACCGGTTTGGATATCGCCTAGAATCGCACCGGTGAGCGTACACACAATCAGTGGGCGGAAGATATATAGAGCTTCGAGCCAGAAGTCGATGCCGACAATCAGGGCCATGATGGCGAGCCCCATGCCTTGCATTAAGGTTATTTCATGCATGATGTGTCCTATCGTTTAGTTAAACCTATAGAGATAAAACCGCGCATTACTCAAATCAGTCGATGCTGTGTTTGCTATCGCTTGGGGTATCTTGAATAAAAACGTCCACGCCTTTGGCTTGAATTGCGCGCAGATTCGCGAGGTCCTGATCGTCGACATAGACTTTTTTCGTGATGGAACGCTTCCCTTCGACGAAATGCATATTGCCAACGTTCACGCTTTTGATTGGAACGCCTCCTTCAATCAAAAAGCGGGCCTCCTGCGGTGTGCGGCAGACGATAAAGATTTTTTGTGCTGCCGATGCTTTACCGATGATGTCGATGGTTTTTTGCAGAGAGAAAAAGCGAATACCAATGCCCATAGATTCAGCCGTCATGGACATGATTTGTTGTTGTAGAGGGTCTTGAGCCACGCCGTCATCGGCAACCAAAAGCAAATTAGCGCCAAGAGAAGAGGACCAGGCCACGCCAACCTGTCCGTGAACCAGACGGTTATCAATACGCAGCAGTAGGATGTTCGGGGTAGCCATAATGTATCTCCTTGCAAAAGAATGATCGTTTCCCTTTCTCTGCCCGCTTTCTTAAGTCGTTAGGCAGGCAGAAAAAGGGACGTAATCAGTCTAAGGCGAGGAAATCTCCCAAAGGCTACATGATGCTATTGAATTATTACGCGGCTGCAAGATAAGTCTGCGAATCTTGCAGCGCTGTAATATTAGCGGTTTTATCCCCGCAGATAGCGGAAGCGAAGCGGGTAATGTTCGGTGTTGGTATAGCTCACCGTGAACTCGAAAGGCTGGCCGTGGCTGGTGGCAAGGCGCACAATTTCAATGCAAGGCTGTTGGTGTTCGAGCTGTAATAGAGCGGCCATCGGTGCAGGGGCGATACAGGGACGATAATCATCCTGAGCCTGCATGCTCAATAGGTTAAAGTCATGAGCAAGCGTATGGTAAAGCCCATGCTGCTCTACGTGCTGGCGATTCAGCGTGGCAAAACGTTCGGCGGGTAAAACGGTGATTTCATATAGCGCCGGATGTTGCTCGACGAATCGCAACCGTTCAAGGATTATCACGCGCTGAGAGGCATTGAGGCCTAACGTCTGAGCTTGCTCTGGCGTAACCGGACATTGCTCGAAGCGTACCACTTGCGTGTGGTGAGCAAGACCGGCCTGGGTCATTTTCTCGCTAAAACCCACTGGCAGCGTGTTGTCTGCCAACCACGCAGGCGTGGTCACCAGAGTGCCCCGCCCCTGTTTTTTGGTCAAAAATCCCCGCTGAGCTAACATTTCAACCGCCGTGCGCAGCGTAACTCGGCCACATTGATATTGCTGACAGAGCACAGGCTCTGGCGGCAGCAGCGTATCGAGCGGGAATTCTCCCGCTTCGATTCTTTCACGCAGATCTTTTGCGATATGCAAATAGAGAGGGGCAGCCTGTTCGAGTTCGTTATGCATCAATCCTGTCCATAAATGGTCACTTTGCACACCTTGGCCACTTTACCGTCATTGGAAGGGAGATCGGGGGTTACACCCAGTTGGCGTGCGCGCAATAGCCCAAGTAGCTGAGCGAACATAACATACAACAAACCGCTAAAGACTTCAGGTAGTTGGGTCAATTCTGGTGAGTCAAAATGCAGATACTCATCGCAGGCTTGCGCGACACGCTCGTCGTTTGCTGCGTAAATGCCTATGATTTTCCCCTGTGGATGGCGCTGCGCGGCTAACTCGGTAGCCATATCCAGATCGTAACGAAGGATCTCTTGATCGGGCGAAAGATAGCAAACCACGGTCACTGGCTGGTTGACGATCAGTTTAGGGCCGTGACGAAATGCCAGCGTTGAGAAATCATCGGTAGCCTGCCGTCCGTTACACATCTCCAGCAATTTCAGGCTGGCATCGGCAGCGATAAACTGTAGCGACGATGAGCCTAAACTGATCACCACGGGGGCGTCGCGTTTGGCGATGGCAGCAATTTTGTCAGCCTGCTGTGAAAGAAAATAGTCAGCTCCGTGCTGGTAAACATCTAAGGCGCGCTGAGCGATATCCCATTGCTGAGGCAAGAAGATGAGCAGCAGATACCAGATCGGTAGCGTAAATTCCGCGGCGGCAGCAAAAGAGCCGTTTTTGGTGCCGATAGGCGCTGGGATATAGAGGGTTTTGGCGTGATGCTGGCTGCGTTTAGGTAATTCTCCCTGCGGATCGTTCGCAACGATCAAGTGATAGCAGTCATCGATCAGGCGTTCAGCCAGTTCAAACACCGCGGTGCTCTCTGGGGTGCTGCCGGAGCTGGTGACGGAAACCAGCAGTGTCGGTTTATTCTCCAGATACAGCTCAGGTTTGACGACGATATCGGTACTGGCAAGAACCTGAATGGATTTTCCAGTTTGCTGACGGATCCACTGTGCGGCAACGCGTGCGGCACTAAGCGATGAACCGGCACCGCATAGAATGATATTGCGCGGTTCGTCTGCCAACTGTTGCCAGAAACGCTCAATTTCCGCGCGGTGTTGCTGTATAAGAGCAAAGCCTTCACGCCATAGCCGAGGCTGATTGCAGATAGATTGTAGTGTCAATAATCCACCGGCTGATTGCCATTCGGCTTCGCTAAACAGTGTGTTGCTTGAGTTCTGCATGATTAATCTCCAAACATTCGAACGTTATAATGTTTGATGGTGGAGAAAAAAAATACGCCTGTCTGTGACGACGATCGGTTTTATGATTAGACGCCCTACAAGAAGGATAAGTCGGGTGATCCTACTATCACCTGTGACAGGCCTATAAAAGATGAGTTACTATCGCGGGCAATTGTGTAAAGACCAAGACAGTCGTTAAGTCCCGCTGCGGACTGTTTTACTCATTCAGTTAGGGCGGCGGCCAGAGGATTATTAATGAGCGATCTGATCCATGACGGCAGCGAGCGCCAAGCGCTGCACACGTTTACAGAGAACGCCTATCTCAACTATTCCATGTACGTCATCATGGACAGGGCGTTACCTTTTATCGGTGATGGTTTAAAACCGGTACAGCGTCGTATTGTGTATGCGATGTCGGAGCTGGGGTTAAACAACAGCGCCAAGTTTAAAAAGTCCGCACGTACCGTGGGTGACGTGCTGGGTAAATATCATCCGCACGGCGACAGCGCCTGTTATGAAGCCATGGTGCTCATGGCCCAGCCGTTCTCCTACCGTTATCCGCTGGTTGATGGTCAGGGTAACTGGGGTGCTCCGGATGATCCGAAGTCCTTTGCTGCGATGCGTTATACCGAGTCACGCCTGTCCAAGTATGCTGAAGTGCTGTTGGGCGAGTTAGGACAAGGTACCGTCGACTATACGCCAAACTTTGACGGCACCCTGCAGGAGCCAAAAACGCTGCCTGCGCGCCTGCCTAATATTTTGTTGAATGGGACTACCGGTATTGCCGTTGGTATGGCAACGGATATTCCTCCGCACAACGTGCGTGAGTTGGCGAAAGCCTTAGTTGAGCTGATTGATAAGCCGAGTATGACGCTCGACGATATTCTCGAGCATGTCCAAGGCCCTGATTATCCAACCGAAGCCGAAATTATCACGCCGCGTGAAGAGATCCGTAAAATCTATCGCACCGGCCGTGGCTCGGTTCGCATGCGTGCAATCTGGAAAAAAGAAGACGGCGAGGTGGTGATTAGCGCGCTGCCGCACCAGACTTCCGGCGCGAAAGTGTTGGAGCAAATTGCCAGCCAGATGCGTGCGAAGAAATTGCCGATGGTTGAAGATTTACGTGATGAATCCGATCACGAAAACCCAACCCGTTTAGTCATCGTGCCGCGTTCCAATCGCGTAGATATGGATCAGGTGATGGCTCACCTGTTTGCCACTACCGATCTGGAAAAAAGCTACCGCATTAACATGAATATGATCGGCTTGGACAATCGTCCAGCGGTCAAAAATCTGCTCGAAATTCTGACTGAATGGCTCGCTTATCGTCGTGATACGGTGCGCCGCCGCTTAAACTACCGTCTGGAAAAAGTGCTGAAACGTTTGCACATTTTGGAAGGTTTGCTGGTGGCATTCCTCAATATTGATGAAGTGATCCATATCATCCGTACCGAGGACGAGCCCAAACCGAAGCTAATTGAACGCTTTGGTATTTCAGAAACACAGGCAGAAGCTATTCTTGAACTGAAACTGCGTCACCTTGCTAAGTTGGAAGAGGTGAAAATTCGTGGTGAACAGGATGAGCTGGCTAAAGAACGCGACCATTTGCAGGCATTACTGGCATCTGAACGTAAACTGAATACGTTGATTAAGAAAGAAATTCAGGCTGACGCACAGGCTTACGGCGACGATCGCCGCTCTCCACTGCAAGAGCGCGAAGAAGCTAAAGCCATGAGCGAGCACGACTTCATTCCATCCGAGCCAGTGACTATTGTTTTGTCAGAAGGGGGTTGGGTGCGGAGTGCCAAGGGTCATGATATCGATCCTACCGGCTTGAGTTACAAAGCGGGTGATAGCTTCCGTGCAGCTGCGCGTGGTAAGAGCAATCAGCCTGTGGTCTTTATCGATTCCACGGGGCGCAGTTATGCGCTTGATCCAACGACGCTGCCTTCGGCACGTGGGCAGGGTGAACCGTTAACCGGTAAGTTGACGCCACCACCAGGCGCGACTATTGAGCAGGTGTTAATGGCTGCGGATGACCAAAAACTGTTGATGGCTTCAGATGCAGGTTATGGTTTCGTATGTACTTTCAACGATTTGGTCGCACGTAACCGTGCGGGTAAAGCGATGATTACCTTGCCAGAAAATGCTAAGGCGTTGCCACCGATTGAAATCAACGGTGCTGATGACATGTTGTTGGCTATTACACAGGCTGGCCGTATGTTGATGTTCCCAGTGAATGATTTGCCACAGCTGTCGAAGGGTAAGGGCAACAAGATTGTCTCAATTCCTTCTGCGCAAGCTGCATCGGGTGAAGATAAGCTGGCGTGGCTGTTTGTATTGCCGCCGCAGACGTCAATTACGGTGCATGTCGGCAAGCGTAAGCTGGTGATGAAGCCGCAGGAGCTACAGAAATTCCGCGCTGAACGCGGACGCAAAGGTACGCTGTTACCGCGTGGCCTGCAGCGCATTGAACGTGTTGATGTAGAAATGCCAGAGCAGATCAAAGTCGGCCCAGGCGATAGTGAAGAGTAATTGTTGAGGGTTTAAACGTTTATCTTGGTAGGACGAGCCGACGTGACGTGATATAGCGTCACGTCGGAGTAGGAAATTTGTACCGAGCTTGCTCAATATCGACATATTTCTTCGCTTGTTTTCCAATGATTTTTTAACGCTGCAGTCAAGGAATCTCCGGTGTGTTTTGCAGTTAAGTCGGTATACTAACTCCGGCTATATGTTTATGAGGTTGTTATGTTATCCATCATTCGCGTTGTGCTGGTCACGTTATACTGTATTTTGGCCTGCATTTTCGGTTGTATTTATTGCTTGTTTAGCCCACGTAATCCACGCCACGTTGCGACTTTCGGCCATATGTTTGGGCGACTGTCGCCGTTGTTTGGCCTGAAAGTAGAAACTCGCATTCCGGCTGAAGCCAAAAACTACGGTAACTCGATTTATATCGCCAACCATCAGAACAACTATGACATGGTAACGATATCGAATGCGGTGCAGACCAACACAGTCACAGTGGGTAAGAAAAGCCTGATTTGGATCCCATTCTTTGGCCTGCTTTATTGGCTGACGGGGAACCTGCTGATTGACCGAGCGAACCGTGCGAAAGCGCATAACACGATTGCGCAGGTTGTGAACCAATTCCGCACTAAGACGATCTCTTTTTGGATGTTCCCTGAGGGAACTCGTAGCCGTGGTCGTGGTTTGATGCCATTCAAAACCGGTGCTTTCCATGCCGCGATTGCCGCTGGTGTGCCGATTGTTCCGGTATGTGCATCTAATACAAACGATAAAGTTAAGCTTAATCGCTGGAATAACGGTTTAGTTATTGTTGAGATGCTGCCACCGATCGATGTGACTAAATACGGCAAAGATCAGGTTCGTGAACTGTCAGCCTACTGTCATGCGTTGATGGAAGCGAAAATCAATGAGCTGAATGCAGAAGTTGCTGCTCGTGAAGCTCAGATGCGCGAAGCTAAGTCTTGATTTTAAAGAATATTATTTAGACCTGTCAGCGTTAGGCAGGTCTTTTATTTAAACGGTTGAATTCAATCGTTGATGCTGAGATCCCTTCTGGATTTTCAGTTTGCATAGCAAATTCATGGAGAAGTTATGTCACTCAGTCGACGTCGGTTTATTCAGACTTCGGGTCTGGCACTGTGTGCAAGTGCATTGCCGCTGAGGGCGCATGCGAGTGGATCGCAAGTTTCGCTGCCCATTCCTCCTCTATTGGAATCAAAGCGCGGTCAGCCTCTGTTTCTGACGCTACAGCGTTCACATTGGGCTTTCATGAGCGGACGTAAGGTCAGCACATGGGGTATCAATGGACTTTATTTGGGGCCGACCGTACGTGTTTATAGCGGTGATGACGTGAAGCTGATTTATAGCAACCGTCTGCCTGAGTCGGTTTCGATGGAAATCAGTGGGCTGCAAGTTCCCGGCGCTTTAAGCGGCGGTGCGGCACGGCTCATGTCACCGAATGTGGATTGGTCGCCAGTGCTGCCTATTCGCCAATCCGCGGCCACGCTGTGGTATCACGCCAACACGCCTGGACATATGGCTGAACATGTATACAACGGCCTAGCAGGAATGTGGTTGGTTGAAGATGAGAACAGCAAAAATCTGCCTTTACCAAACCATTATGGCGTGGATGATTTCCCCGTCATTATCCAAGACAAACGCTTAGATAACTTTGGTACACCAGAATACGAAGCGCCTTCATCCGGTGGTTTCTACGGAGATTCTCTGCTGGTTAACGGCGTGCAGGAACCTTTTGTTGAGGTTTCTCGTGGCTGGGTACGTTTACGTTTGCTCAATGCTTCTAACGCTCGTCGTTACACTTTGACCATGAGCGATAATCGTCCATTCAGCGTTATTGCCAGCGATCAAGGTTATATGCCAGCGCCAGTGATTGCTAGCAGCCTTACATTGGCTCCGGGAGAGCGCCGCGAAGTACTGGTCGATATGTCTAAAGGCGAAGAGGTATCGATTACTGCGGGTGTTGCAGCAGGTATTATGGATCGTCTGCGTGGCCTGTTTGAGCCCTCTTCCATTCTGATTTCTACTACCGTACTTACCCTGCGTCCAACCGGCCTGCTGCCGCTAGTGACGGATAATCTGCCAACGCGTCTGCTGTCTGATGACATGATGGAAGGCAGCGTAGTCAATACGCGCAGCATTAGTCTTGGCAGTGCTTCCCAGCCAGGCATAAACGGCGCAGTTTGGGATTTACACCGGACAGATATTCAGGCACAGCAGGGGACATGGGAACGCTGGACGGTGCGTGCAGATACGCCGCAGGCGTTTTACATTCAGGGTGCTAAATTCTTAGTGAAAAGCGTCAACAATGCGCCGCCAATGGTTGAAGAC
Organism: Hafnia paralvei; assembly: GCF_020150375.1. NCBI lineage: Bacteria > Pseudomonadati > Pseudomonadota > Gammaproteobacteria > Enterobacterales > Hafniaceae > Hafnia > Hafnia paralvei. The sequence continues at coordinate 340,248 of NZ_CP083737.1, forward strand.
CGTGGCTGGAAAGACACGGTGTGGGTAGATGGTGAAGTATCTCTGATGGTCTATTTCCCTCAGGCATCTTCTGAACATTTCCCGTTCATCTACTATAGCCAAACACTAGAACTTGCTACCCGGGGTAGCGTTGGACAACTGGTCGTCAACGCCGCTCAATAACTCTTCCTATAACGCCCTTTTTCTTGTGTGAAAGGGCGTAGTCATAAATCGATCTCCTCTCACATTTCTGATCATCTCTGTGTAAAAAGTCGCTTCTTTTTGATTCTCCCCAACCTAACTCAATATTTTATTTGGTAGCTATAGCTAATTGAGCAATCGTTCGGGCAGGGGGCATCGAAATGAATAATAAAGAAAAAATACATAGTGAAGGGATATCGATAACACGCCGCAGTTTGGTTAAAGGCAGTGCTTTGGGTGGGCTAGCATTAGCAAGTGGAGCGCTGAATTTACCGTTTATGCGTAATGTTCAGGCTGCGCCCGTTGCAACGCCTCCGCCAGATAAAGTGACGTGGGGAATGTGCTCGGTCACGCTGCGCGTTACGTCTGCATACCCGCGATAATGAAGTGTATTGGGTTGAAACTGATAACACAGGCTTAGATGAGTATGGCGATCATCAGGTCCGAGCCTGTCTGCGTGGGCGCTCTATTCGCCGCCGCATGAATCATCCAGAGCGGTTGAATTACCCCATGAAACGCGTTGGCAAGCGGGGAGAAGGGAAATTCAAGCGCATTGGTTGGGATGAGGCTTATGATGAAATAGCCAACAGTCTCAAATACACGGTTGAAAAATATGGTAATGAAGCGGTTTATCAAAACTATGCAACCGGCGTCATCGGCGGCAACGTCACCCGTTCATCACCGTATGCCTCGATCATTGGCCGCTTGATGAACTGCTACGGTGGCTATCTTAGCCATTATGGTAGCTATAGCACCGCACAAATCTCTGCAGCCATGCCATACACCTACGGCAGCAACGATGGAAACAGTACGTCGGATATTGTGAACTCCAAACTGGTCGTTATGTTCGGTAATAATCCCGCTGAAACGCGGATGAGTGGCGGCGGGATCACTTATCACCTCGAACAAGCGCGTGAACGCTCTAATGCCAAAATGATCGTTATCGATCCACGCTATACCGATACCGCCGCAGGGCGTGAAGATGAATGGATCCCGATCCGTCCAGGAACAGACGCTGCGCTGGTGGGGGGGATAGCGTACGTGTTGATCAGTGAGAATCTGGTCGATCAGCCATTCTTAGATCGCTATTGCGTAGGCTACGATGAAAAAACATTACCCAATAGCGCTCCCGCAAACGGGCACTACAAAGCCTATATTTTAGGTCAGGGGCCAGACGGGATAGCCAAAACACCAGAGTGGGCATCTCGTATCACAGGTATTCCCGCCGAACGTATTATCAAACTCGCGCGTGAGATCGGTACTGCGAAGCCTGCCTATATTTGCCAAGGTTGGGGTCCACAGCGACAGGCTAATGGGGAAGAAACTGCCCGAGCAATTGCTATGTTGCCGATTTTGACCGGAAATGTCGGTATTCATGGTGGCAACAGTGGAGCACGAGAATCGACTTATCTCATCACGATTGAGCTGATGCCGGTACTCACCAATCCGGTCAAAACGTCTATATCTGTATTTACTTGGACCGATGCCATCCGGCGTGGACCTGAGATGACGGCGAAACGCGACGGGGTACGCGGAAAAGATAAGCTGGATGTTCCCATCAAATTTATCTGGAACTACGCCGGTAATACTTTGATTAATCAACACTCAGATATCAACAAAACCCACGAAATCTTGCAGGACGATACCCTATGCGAAAAGATCATCGTCATTGAAAACTTTATGACCTCTTCGGCCAAGTATGCCGATATTTTGCTGCCGGATCTGATGACCACGGAGCAGGAGGATATTGTTCCTAATGATTATGCGGGAAATATGGGGTATTTAATCTTTAGTCAGCCTGCGACTAGCGCCAAGTTTGAGCGTAAGGGGATCTATGAAATCATGTCACAGATTGCTAAGCGACTGGGGCCAGATGTAGAGCAGGCATTTACTGAAGGGCGTACGCAGTCTGATTGGCTACACTATCTGTATGCCAAAATGCAGGCGCGCGATCCGCTGCTTCCTGATTATGAAACCCTGCGTCAGCAGGGAATTTATAAACGTAAAGATCCCAATGGTCATTTTGTTGCTTACCAAAAATTTCGCCAAGATCCAGACGCGAATCCCCTAAAAACGCCTTCAGGAAAGATCGAAATTTACTCTGAGCGACTGGCAGAAATTGCCGCTACGTGGGAGTTGGAAAAAGACGAAACCATTAGTGCGTTGCCGGTGTATGCCTCGACGTTTGAAGGATGGGATGATTCTCTACGTGCTATCTATCCGCTGCAGATGTTTGGCTTCCATTACAAGGCGCGCACCCACTCTACTTATGGCAATGTTGATGTGCTAGAGGCCGCCTGTCGTCAGGAGGTGTGGATTAACCCTATCGACGCTCAGAAACGTGGTATACAAAATGGCGATAAAGTTCGCGTATTTAATAAGCGTGGTACGGTGATTATCAATGCTAAAGTCACGCCGCGCATTATGCCGGGAGTCAGCGCAATGGGACAGGGGGCTTGGCATCAGGCAGATATGGCTGGGGATAAGGTCGACCACGGTGGCTGTATCAATACGTTGACTACGATGCGTCCATCACCGTTAGCTAAGGGTAATCCGCAGCACACTAATTTAGTGGAAATCGAAAAAGTATAATTCGCCCAATCTGGCTCCCCTTCAGGGGAGCCTATTACGTTATGAGTGTCTACCGCCGTAGGCCAGTGTGACCTCTTTGGCTGCCTTAATCACCAGAGCGCCAATTTCGATAACGCGATCGTCCGTAATACGTGAAACGGGGCCTGAAATAGAAATGGCGGCGAAAGCCTCTTGATGCTCGTCATAGATGCAGGCTGCGATACAGCGCAGTCCCAAAGCATGCTCTTCGTCGTCGAAAGAAAACCCCTGTTTGCGGATATGCGCCAGTTCTTCTTTCAAACTTGTAGGGTTGCTACGGGTATGCGGTGTATAGCTATGCAGACCTTTTTTATGCAGTAATTCAACCAGATGAGAATCGCTCACGGTGGATAAAAATGCTTTACCCGCGCCTGATGCATGCATCGGTAGTTTGCCACCGATTGGCGCAGACATGCGCATTAACTGTGTGCACTGGACCTGATCGATGATCACGGCCTGAAAATCACTGACGTCTAACACCGCTAAGTTAACGGTTTCACCCGAGTCTTCCATTAAACGGCGCAAAATCGGATGGACAATCGCCAGCAGATTGCGGCTTTGTAGAAAACTACTACCAACGAAAAAAGCATGAGAAGCGATGGTCCACAAACCTAAATCGCCTACCTGTTGGACGAAGCCTTGTTGCTGCATGGTGCTCAATAAGCGATGAGTCGTGGAATTTGGCAGTCCTGCTTGTTGAGCCAAATCCGTGAGCGCAACGCTACCGTGAGATTCGGCAATTAATTCCAGCAATCTCAATCCGCGTTGTAAGGATTGAACCTGTCCGGTGGCCGCAGGCGCTGCGGCTGGCGTGGTGGCACGTGGTTTCTTCCCACGTTTTACGGGCACGGTCGTCGCCATCGTGTTGCTCTCCTGAGACAGTCGTAAATAATTATTTTTATTGAACAAATTCTTATTAAAAAAATGTTATAAAAATGGAATCTATTTTCGTTTTCGACATTATGGATGTAATCGTTAGTTTTAACTGCTCCGACGTGTTCAAAGTCAGAGGCGGCACGCAAAAGTCACCTGAAAAAGTCTCAAGATCGCCTCCGCCAACAGAGCTGAAACCTATGTTAGGATGAGGAAACGCCATTTTTTTGAATAAAAAACCTGCACTAAAAGACGGGTGATATCAGGGTAAATGAAAGACTAGGAGCAACAGTGAGCACAACCGTTGAGAGATTACGTCATCAGCTATCCCAAAGGATTTTGGTGCTGGATGGCGGTATGGGAACCATGATTCAAGGCTATCGGCTGACCGAAGAGGACTTCCGAGGCGATCGTTTTGCCGATTGGCAGAGCGATCTTAAAGGCAATAACGACCTACTGGTTCTGACCAAGCCGGATATTATTAGCGCGATCCATTATGACTATCTCGAAGCCGGCGCTGACATTCTAGAAACCAATACATTCAACTCTACGCGCATTGCGATGGCGGATTACCATATGGAATCCCTATCCGCGGAAATCAACTATGAAGCTGCACGTTTGGCTCGAGCCTGTGCAGACGAATGGACGGCGCGGACCCCGAATAAGCCGCGCTATGTTGCAGGTGTACTCGGCCCGACTAACCGCACGGCGTCAATTTCTCCAGACGTTAACGATCCCGCTTTCCGTAATATCTCTTTTGACCAGTTAGTTGAAGCCTATCGTGAATCAACCCGTGCGCTGGTTGAAGGTGGCGTCGATCTAATCATGATCGAAACTATCTTCGATACGCTGAATGCCAAAGCAGCAATCTATGCTGTTGAAACTGAATTCGAAGCGATGGGCGTTGAACTGCCCGTCATGATTTCCGGCACGATCACTGATGCATCAGGCCGTACTCTGTCCGGTCAAACTACCGAGGCTTTTTACAACTCTCTGCGTCATGTGAAGCCGCTGACCTTTGGTTTGAACTGTGCATTAGGGCCGGATGAGCTGCGTCAGTACGTTGCAGAGCTATCACGCATTGCTGAATGTTTTGTCACTGCACACCCAAATGCGGGGCTGCCGAATGCCTTTGGCGAATACGATCTTGGGCCGAAAGAGATGGCTGAGCATATTGCCGAATGGGCTCAAGCTGGCTTTCTGAATATCGTCGGTGGCTGCTGTGGTACGACACCAGCACACATTGCAGCAATCAGTCGGGCGGTTGACGGTGTGAAACCACGCGCGCTGCCAGATATCCCCGTCGCCTGTCGCTTGGCGGGTTTAGAACCGCTGACTATTGATGCCAATACGCTCTTTGTTAACGTCGGGGAGCGTACCAACGTTACGGGCTCAGCCAAGTTCAAACGTCTGATTAAAGAAGATAAATATGCTGAGGCGCTAGAAGTTGCGCTACAACAGGTAGAAAGCGGTGCGCAGATCATTGATATCAATATGGATGAAGGGATGCTCGATGCCGAAGCGGCAATGGTGCGTTTCCTTAATCTGATCGCCGGCGAGCCTGATATTGCCCGTGTGCCGATAATGATTGATTCCTCCAAATGGGAAGTCATCGAAAAAGGTCTGAAGTGCATTCAGGGCAAGGGGATTGTGAACTCGATCTCGATGAAAGAGGGCGAGGATAAATTCATCGAGCACGCGCGTAAGGTTCGTCGCTATGGTGCGGCGATGGTGGTAATGGCGTTTGATGAAGTTGGGCAGGCGGATACGCGCGCGCGGAAAATTGAAATTTGCCGCCGTGCCTACAAACTGCTGACTGAAACAGTCGGCTTCCCTCCTGAAGACATTATTTTTGACCCCAATATTTTCGCCGTGGCGACCGGTATTGAAGAGCATAACAACTATGCAGTGGACTTTATCGAGGCCTGCGCAGATATCAAAGCCGAGCTGCCGCACGCCCTCATCTCCGGCGGTGTGTCTAACGTTTCATTCTCCTTCCGTGGCAACGATCCGGTACGTGAAGCGATCCACGCGGTATTCCTGTACTACGCGATCCGTAATGGTATGGATATGGGGATCGTTAACGCTGGGCAGTTAGCGATCTACGACGATCTCCCGACCGATCTGCGTGATGCGGTTGAAGATGTGATCTTAAATCGCCGAGAGGATGGTACCGAGCGTTTACTGGAGCTGGCGGAAAAATACCGTGGTAGCAAGAGTGATGACGATAGCAATAAACCGCAGGCGGAGTGGCGCAGCTGGCCGGTAAAAAAACGCTTGGAATATTCACTGGTTAAAGGCATTACCGAGTTTATTGAAGCGGATACTGAAGAGGCTCGTCTTGAAGCCGAACGTCCGATTGAGGTCATTGAAGGGCCGCTGATGGACGGCATGAACGTGGTTGGCGATCTGTTCGGTGATGGAAAAATGTTCTTGCCGCAGGTGGTGAAATCTGCCCGTGTGATGAAGCAGGCCGTAGCCTACCTTGAGCCGTTTATTGAAGCTAGCAAAGAGAAAGGCACATCGGCGGGAAAAGTGCTGCTGGCGACGGTGAAAGGCGATGTGCACGATATTGGTAAGAACATCGTCGGCGTGGTGCTGCAATGCAATAACTACGAAATCATCGATCTGGGCGTTATGGTGCCTTGCGATAAAATCCTGAAAACTGCACGTGAGCAAAACGTTGATATTATTGGATTGTCTGGGCTGATAACGCCATCGTTGGATGAAATGGTTTACGTGGCCAAAGAAATGGAGCGCCAAGGATTCGATCTGCCGCTGTTGATTGGTGGAGCAACGACGTCTAAGGCGCATACAGCGGTTAAAATCGAGCAGAACTACAGTGGGCCAACCACCTATGTTTCGAATGCCTCACGTACCGTAGGCGTTGTTGCTGCGCTTTTATCCCCAACGCAAAAACCTGATTTTGTGGCTCGTACGCGTAAAGAGTATGAAACGGTTCGTATTCAACACGGACGCAAAAAACCACGCACACCGCCGGTTTCACTGGAGGCTGCGCGTGAAAATGCGACTTCGCTTGATTGGTCAGATTACACACCGCCTGTTCCGCATCGTTTGGGTGTGCATCAGGTGACCGCGAGCATTGATACTTTACGTAATTACATCGACTGGACGCCGTTCTTCATGACGTGGTCGCTGGCAGGAAAGTATCCACGCATTCTCGAGGATGAAGTGGTTGGCGAAGAAGCCAAGCGAGTCTTTGCAGATGCTAATGCGATGCTGGATGATTTAGCGAGCAGCGGCAAACTCAATCCACGTGGCGTGTATGGGATTTTCCCTGCGAATCGGGTGGGCGATGATGTAGAGATCTACAGCAATGAATTCCGTGATGAGGTGCTTGTCACGGGTCATCATCTACGCCAGCAGACTGAAAAAACAGATTTTGCTAACTACTGCTTAGCGGATTTCGTGGCGCCAAAATCCAGTGGTAAATCAGACTATATCGGCGCATTTGCGGTTACCGGTGGGCTGGAAGAGGATGCGTTGGCTGATGCCTATGAAGCGCAGCATGATGATTACAATAAAATCATGGTGAAGGCGCTCTCTGACCGTTTAGCTGAGGCTTTTGCTGAATACCTACATGAAAAAGTACGTAAGGTTTATTGGGGGTATGCGGCTAATGAAAACCTCAGTAATGAAGAGCTAATCCGCGAAAATTACCAAGGTATTCGTCCTGCACCTGGTTATCCGGCATGCCCTGAACATACTGAAAAAGCGGCTATTTGGACGCTATTGGATGCCGAAAATACGGTGGGGATGAAGCTCACCGAATCTTACGCGATGTGGCCGGGAGCGTCGGTTTCCGGTTGGTATTTCAGCCATCCTGAAAGCAAATATTTTGCGGTTGCGCAGATCCAACGCGATCAGGTGGAAGATTATGCTCAACGTAAAGGAATGCCGGTCGCCGAGGTTGAACGTTGGTTGGCGCCGAACCTTGGGTATGATGCGGATTAACAGAACATCGTCTTGGGTTTTGTGGGGGCAGTGTAAGGTTTCGGTAGCCAGTCGATCCCGAGCTTACATGTAATTTTTACCGAAGGCTCCCGACGATAGGTTGCCAGCGCGCAACCTATCGACTCTCGCGCTTTTTACCGAGTCGTTTGGCCGACCGGTCTCAGAGCGCACATCCTGTGCGCCCTCGACCTACCGCCATCATCCCTGCTGGTGGCTCTAGCCCGTACGCCTAAACCAATGTCACATGAAGCTCGGTATTGACTGGCGGGCGGAATCTTACACAAATGCGATACAGACAGGAGATGAGACTCAACTCTCCGGTGACACCACTTTTTTGTTCTCTTTCTCATCCCCGGTAGGGCGTCCCTGCCAGTATCCTGCCAATAGAGAACCAGACAGGTTGTGCCATACAGAGAACAGTGCGCCGGGCAGTGCAGCAAGCGGTGAGAAGTAAATTTTACCTAACGTGGCCGCTAGACCCGAGTTTTGCATTCCAACCTCGATCGCGAGAGTACGGCAGGTGGACTCGTCAAAACCGAACAAACGACCTCCCCAGTATCCACTGAGCAGCCCGATGCTGTTATGCAAGATAACTGCGACGATCACCATCAGGCCAACCGAGGCGATATGGCTTTGGCTGCCTGCAACCACTGCGCTGATGATAGCCAAGATACACACCATTGATAGCGCAGGCAGGAAAGGTTCAATGCGTGCGACGAGTTTGCTAAACATATGGTGAATGACCAGACCGGCGGCGATTGGAATGACCACAATTTGTAGAATGCTGATTAACATTCCCATGATATCTACGCTAATGGTGGCATCAACGTATAAACGCGTCAGCAGAGGCGTCGCAAACACGCCTACCAGCGTTGAGAATGACGAAATGGTGACTGAAAGCGCCACGTCTCCACGGGCTAAGTAGATCATCACGTTTGATGCCGTACCGCTGGCGACGCTGCCGACGAGAACCATACCGGCAGATAAATCTGGCGGCATATGGAAGGCTTTCGCGAGCAGAAACGCTGCTAGCGGCATCACCAGATAATGCAGGAAGATGCCGGCTGCAACGGGGGCAGGTCGAGATAGCACACGTTTGAAATCATCAATTTTTAGTGTAACTCCCATGGTAAACATGATGAGCATCAGTAGCGAGCTAACGTAGGGCCCTATCCCCGTAAATGTGGTTGGCGTGAAATAGGCAGAGATAGACAGCAAAACTGCCCACAGAGGGAATAAACGTGTAAATAATGCCAGCATGATTAGGCCTTTTTAGTATGTTGTGATGTGTGTTATTGGAAATTTATAAGAATGAACAACAGGTACTGATTTCCCCGCCGCAGAGCGCGGCGGGAAGGCCGGAGCGGCAGAGGAAGGGTTACTCGAAGAGATTGGTGTGTAGCGCACGCACCACGTTTTCGGCATTTTCACCGGGAACGAGGAAGCAGAGGTTATGGCTGCTGGCACCGTAGCAAATCATACGGATGTTGAACGGTTCCATGACCCCGAAAACCTCTTTGCCAACGCCACAGGCGGAAGAGAGCTTGTTACCGATAAGTGCCACCAGCGCCAGATTTTCTTCTACTTCTACTCGGCAAAGGGAGGAGAGCTCAGTCAGCAGAGAGGTTGTCAGCAAGCTGGCACCGCTCGTGCACGAGCCGGTGGTGTCTAACGTTAAGGCAATACTGACTTCAGACGTAGTAATCAAATCGACGGAGATGTTGTGGCGCGCCAAAATCCCAAATACCTCGGCCAAGAAACCACGGGCGTGCAGCATGTTCAGGCTGTGTAACGTCATCAGCGTTTGTTTACGACGCAGAGCAAGCGCACGGAACAACGGCGGTTGCTCGGTTTTATTGCACACTAAGGTGCCACCGGCCGAAGGATCCTTGCTTGAACCGACGAAAACGGGGATGTCGCTACGAACCGCAGGCAATAATGTGGCGGGATGTAAAACTTTGGCACCGAAGGTGGCCATTTCAGCGGCCTCGGAGAAACCAATTTCGCTGATACGGCGCGCTGCCGATACGATGCGTGGATCGGTGGTATAAATGCCGGGAACGTCTGTCCAGATATCAACACGCGCAGCATTCAACGCTTCGCCTAGCAATGCCGCGGTATAGTCGCTGCCACCTCGCCCAAGCGTGGTGGTACGGCCTTTACTTTCGCTGCCAATAAAGCCTTGAGTAATGACAATGGCATCTTGAATACGCGGCACTAGCTGTTGCTGCGCTAATTCGTAGAGCGCGTGCGTGTCTGGCTCGGCGCGACCAAAACGATCGTTGGTGCGCATAATTTTACGCACATCAAACCATTCGACATTGACGTCGCGCTGGCGCAGTAGCTCCACGAACAGCAAGGTCGACATCAGCTCGCCGTGGCTGACTAATTCATCTGTTAAGGCCGGAGACGTCGCCAGAGCTGCGGCTTCTGACAGCATGGCGATATTTTCCAGCATACGATCGATTTCTTCGCGCAGTACGCTTGGCTGATGGAGTGAATCAAGAATGCTGTATTGGATACGGCGAATTTCATCGATAACGTAATGACGCTTCTCTTGATCGCAGCCGTCAGCCAGTTCAACCAGTAAATTGGTGACACCCGCAGAGGCAGATAACACCACCACGCGCACATTCGGGTTGGAAAGAACGATATTGGCGCTGTTTTGCATCGCGTCAGCGTTAGCCACGCTGGTGCCGCCAAATTTTGCGACGATGGTATTTTTCATATAAGCCTCGTGTCAGGGAAGCCCGCGTTAATTCAGTTAATCGGGCTAGAAATTCCATTACCTTGGCACAAGGAGAGAGCGGTATACGGGAGCAGACGTAGGGATTAAAGCTACGATACACCCAGAAGCGCCCCACCTTGCCGATCCCCCGGAATACAGAGAATCGAGGTGACAGCCCAAGGGATTCAGCCCTTGTAGCCGACGTAGCAGTTTCTCCGGTGGGCTGCTGCGTCTCGGCGTCACATCCCCTTGCGTATCGTTTCTCCCTAAACATTAGGGATGTGGAAACCGGCTCCTTCGATACGTTACCTGAGCAACGCGCCTCTTCTGGCTTGTACACGTGATGTACAAGTAGGTTTTTAGAAATAGCGACTTATTGAAGTTATGTCAACGTCATTAACATGAGCTATTTTCAATTTGAAAGGGAATAAGTTACAACGGCGAATGTTAAGTTATATCTTCTTGAATAATATAATTTAATAGCGAATGACTCTGTTATTAGCAGTGCGCATGGCCTACCGGAGAGTTGATAAGCCATGCTAATAAAATGTTAGTTTGAGGGGGTTACGTATTCCCCTTGAACCAGCGCAACTAACGTACAGGGCATGGCAGGCACGCTGTTTTCATTCACGGGCTGAAGTGAGCCATCCTCTTTTTGCGCAAATAGTGGGATGACGCCTTGATGTTTTTCCAGATACTCAACCCAACCAAAGTTTTCGTTGAGCTTGGTGGCCTTAATTACGGCACCTTTGCTTAACAATGTACTCAGGCGTGAGTAAGTGGCCTCATGATTAAACAGAATTTCATGGCGACGGAAACGGCTGCTTTCACCGTTAGAACGGCCTTTTAGCTGGGCGCTGGAACGGATGGAAAAGACTTTTCGCTCGCCGAAGATATGGCCAAAGTGATAAACCGCAAGCGCGTTCTGATGCCGATTGGGTGAGAGCGCCAGTACCTGAGCCGTATCGCTAAGATCGAGATAGTTTTCAGCATGTTCCGAATAGGCATGACCATAATAAGCAGGAATTCCGTCCATGCGCGCTTGACGATAATATTCCCAACTGCTGTCCGTCACCATGACGGGAATTTTTAGCTTCATCAGTGCCTGAGCTACGGCTCGCGCAACGGTGTTGGCGCCAATAATGAGCACTCCACGCGGCTTTTGCTGCTGAACGCCAAGCCAACGAGCGAGTCGGGCGCTGGTTAAACTTTGCAGCACCACGGTGCCAATGATTACGGCAAAGACAACGGTAACCAGTTTATCCGCTTCGGGGTAGTTCATTCGTTGTAGCGTGAGGGCAAATAATGAGCTGACGGCTGCTGCAACGATACCGCGAGGCGCAATCCATGAAAGCAGCGCTTTCTCTTGCCATCGTAGCGAGGAACCGACGGTGGAGACGGCAATACATAATGGACGCGCAACAAACTGCACGATAAGCAAAACGATAACCAGCGGCCATCCCATCGCCCACAATGCACCAATATCTAGGCGTGCAGCCAGAATGATAAACAGCGCGGAAATTAAGATAGCCGATAACTCTTCCTTGAACGCCAAAATATCGCTGATATCAACATCTCGCATGTTAGCCAGCCATATTCCCATGACGGTAACCGCAAGCAGGCCGGATTCTTCTGCAACGGCGTTAGAGAATCCAAATGCGCTGAGCATCACGGCCAGTACGGCGAGATTTTGCAGATAGCGTGGGATCCACACTTTCCGTAAGGCAATGCCAAGTACATAGCCAAATAGCGCACCGATTAACAGGCCAAGTACGACGGTTTTGCCAAAGGTCACGAATAGATGCGTCCAAGCCTCCGAATTTTGGCGTAACACAATGAATTCAAAGACGAGTACCGTAAAAATTGCACCGACGGGATCGATCACAATCCCTTCCCATCGAAGTACACGGTTTATACTTGCTTTAGGACGAACTACTCGCATCAATGGTGCGATAACCGTTGGCCCAGTCACGACGGTGACGGCACCGACCAGTGCCGAAAGTTCGGCGGAAAAACCCAACAGCCACCAGCAAGAAACTGAAATGATGGCAAAGGTCACGAGCATACCGATACTAACGAGATTACGAACGACGCCACCTAGCCCACGAATTTCTTCAAAACGCAGGGTGAGTGAGCCTTCAAACAGAATAATGGCAACCGAGAGTGAAACCAGAGGGAACAACAGTTCGCCAAACAGGGCGTCGGGGGCAATGACATGTGTCACTGGGCCTAACGTAATACCGATCAGTAGCAGAGGTAAAATAGCCGGAATGCGCAATCGCCAAGCGAGCCACTGGGCCGCAAGTGAACTGATGCCAATAATGACCAGCATTAATGGTGTTGATAGCTCCATGATATGAACCTTAGAAACGATTAACAAAAACAGATGGTTATCATGACAGTTTAGCAACATTATGGCGCAATGTGAGGATTTGGCTGAATGGAGTCAGTATCAGGTGTGAAAAGGGATTAACAGTTTTCAACTATCGCAACAAAAGTGATCGCAACCGGAGGGGAAAAGGATACAATTTGATAAATCGTTGGGAAAAGATGACTCAGTACCTGCCCGTCGTCATTCCGGTTTTCATGGAACCGCCGAGTTCGGTAGCTTGCTTGTCTCGATTTTCACAAGAACACATGTCTGAAGAACAAACTCTCTTTTATTCTCAAGCATAAAGGCGTCGCTATGAAAAATATCAATCCTAGTCAAACCGCTGCCTGGCATGCTCTGCAGCAGCATTTCGAGCAAATGAAATCTGTGCAGATGCGCGATCTGTTCGCTCAAGATGCCGACCGCTTCTCTAAGTTCTCTGCTACCTTTGATGACCAAATGCTGGTCGATTTTTCTAAAAACCGCATTACCACAGAGACCCTCGAAAAGCTGCAGGCTTTAGCGAAAGAAACGGATTTGCAGGGGGCGATAGCCTCCATGTTTGCGGGCGAAAAGATTAACCGTACTGAAGATCGCGCCGTGCTGCACATCGCTCTGCGTAACCGCAGCAATACGCCAATTATCGTCGATGGCAAAGATGTGATGCCTGAAGTGAATGCGGTGTTGGCGAAGATGAAGCAGTTCTGCGAGCGTGTGATCGGTGGAGAGTGGAAAGGGTACACCGGCAAAACGATTACTGACGTAGTGAACATTGGTATCGGTGGCTCTGACTTAGGCCCATACATGGTGACCGAAGCGCTGAAACCCTACAAAAACCATCTGAACATGCATTTTGTTTCCAACGTCGATGGTACTCATATTGCCGAAACGCTAAAAACGTTAAATCCAGAAACCACGCTGTTCCTCGTGGCTTCAAAAACCTTTACCACACAAGAAACCATGACTAACGCTCACAGCGCACGTGACTGGTTCCTGAAGTCTGCTGGTGATGAAGCCCACGTAGCTAAACATTTCGCGGCGCTGTCTACCAATGGCAAAGCGGTTAGCGAGTTTGGTATTGATACTGCCAACATGTTTGAATTCTGGGATTGGGTCGGCGGTCGTTATTCCCTATGGTCCGCTATCGGGCTGTCTATTGCGCTGAGCATTGGTTTCGATAACTTTGAACAGCTGCTGAGCGGCGCACATGCGATGGATCAGCATTTTGCTAATACACCGATTGAACAAAACCTGCCGGTGCAGTTGGCGCTGATCGGTATTTGGTACAACAATTTCTTCGGTGCTGAAACTGAAGCCATTCTGCCATATGACCAGTATATGCATCGTTTCCCAGCCTATTTCCAGCAGGGGAATATGGAGTCCAACGGTAAATACGTTGACCGTAACGGCAATCCAGTCACCTATCAAACAGGTCCAATTATCTGGGGCGAACCGGGGACTAATGGTCAGCATGCCTTCTACCAGCTAATCCATCAGGGGACTAAACTGGTTCCTTGCGACTTCATCGCTCCAGCGATTAGCCACAATGCGTTGGGAGACCACCACAGCAAGCTGTTATCTAACTTCTTTGCTCAGACCGAAGCTTTGGCTTTCGGTAAATCGCGTGAAGAAGTGGAAGAGGAGTTTGCTAAAGCAGGTAAAACGGCGGCTGAAGTGGCGCACATCGTGCCGTTTAAAGTGTTTGAAGGTAACCGCCCGACCAACTCCATTCTGCTGCGTGAAATCACACCATATAGTTTGGGTCTGTTGATTGCGCTATACGAACACAAAATCTTCACCCAAGGTGCAATCCTGAATATCTTCACGTTCGACCAGTGGGGCGTTGAGCTGGGCAAACAACTGGCTAACCGTATCCTGCCTGAATTGAACGGTAGTGAAGACGTGAAAAGCCACGATAGCTCAACCAATGCGCTGATTAACCGTTTCAAAAAGTGGCGCGCATAAGCGAGTTAATGGGGTAAATTCAAGTATAAAAAATGCCATCCCTTGGGGTGGCATTTTTGTTTGATTTGGTTCTTCTCTCAAACCGGAAGTACGATACTATATAGAAATCCACAGATTTATTGTGGACTTAACCCTGAATACATACCCTGCGTTTTAGCCAATCCTTTCCTTCCACAAACCGAGTGACCATCATGGCGCACACGGTATTACCAGTGGAGTTCAGCAGCGTGGCTGGAACGTCGATGATTGTGCTGATAATCATGATGGTACCGACCAGTTCTGGTGAGAAGCCAAAGACTGAGCAAATCATCAGCTCGCCCGTCATACCCCCGCTGGGGATTGCGCCCATGACCGCACCGACTAAGAATGCCACGCTGATAATGGCTGCGATGTTCATGGGATCGCTCATATCCTTATGGAACAGCGTAAACAGAAACACAATTTTGATGATGCCACCAATGACCGAGCCATCTTTATGGGTGTTAGCGCCCAAAGGGATCACGGTTTCAGCGATATCATCGGGTACTCCCATTTTCTTCGTTGCGACCAGATTGGCTGGAATACAGGCTGCGCTTGATGACGTTGCCACGGCGGTAATCGCTGGAGTCAAAACGTTTGACCAGAAAACTTTGACGCCAAGTTTTCCGCCGGCCACGAAGGCATACAGCGTATTTGCGCCGAAGAAGTAGATAACCGTTAGCATCAGATACAACAGAAACGCGTTCAGGTAGCCATTGATAATTTGTGGACCTAAGTGACCTACGGTGGCGGCAAAGTAACAGCCTAAACCGACAGGTGCGGCGTACATGATAATCTTGACCATGCGCAGAATAACGGTCGTACCTGCGGTAAGAAAATCAGCCACTGGCTGGCCTTTTTCACCTGACATTGAGGTCGCCAAACCAAGCAGCACCGAGAAAACAATCAACGGCAGAAGGCTGGATTTAGTAAACAACTGCAGGAAGTCAGGCACTGTGAACGTATTCACGATGATTTCTCCCAAACTTTTACCGTGCGAATCTGGCGCAGGTGGCAAATGGGCAATCAGCGTGCTGACGTCTACGTTTTGGAATGGATTATAAATTTGGGTGCCAATGAAGGCGATAACGGCGGCAATGAGCGCGGTGCTAAGAAATACGGCAAAGACCGTCCCCATGATTTTCCCGAGCCGAGCCATTTGCTTCATTTCTGCAATTGACGATGAAATGCTGAGGAACACGAGCGGCACGATGACGACAAACATCAGATTAAGAAATAGATCGCCGATTGGCTGCACGATCGCCGCTTTTTCTCCGAAAATGATGCCGGATAAGCCACCAAGAATGATCCCTAGCAGTAAGCAAATAGTAAAACCGTAATGACGCAGTATTTTCATATTATTTTGTTTCTCAATCGTTGGAACGCCCTGGTATAAGCTACGGCAATGATTCGTTTCTTGGCGAATATTAGCCGGGAGCCATAGTAAAACGATTAACAAAAAAATGTCGCAAAATGTGGAACTGGTTGGATTTCTCTTAGAGGATTTAGGTATTTATTTTTCACAGGGGATAGACGACAAAATAGTCATTTTGTTAACTTGATCACATAAACGACTTCAACGGCAAAAGGAACATTAATGCCAGGTAGCAAACAATCGAGCACTATCGCCAAGATTTTACAGTGGATCCTGAACGCGGGGCTGTTGATGCTGGCCGTGATTCTGGTGGTATTTCTTGGAAAGGAGACATTTACGCTGGGTACGGTGCTGTTTAACGCCAGCGAAACCGCGTCTTCCTATCTACTGATCGAAGGGATAGTGATTTATTTTCTCTACTTCGAGTTTATTGCGCTGATCGTGAAGTATTTCCAATCGGGATACCATTTCCCGCTGCGCTATTTTATCTACATCGGCATTACCGCGATTATTCGTCTGATTATCGTCGACCACAAAAGTCCGGCAGATACATTGATCTATTCTGCCGCCATTTTGGTGCTGGTGGTTGCGTTATACCTTGCGAATACAGAAAAACTCAAGCGCGAGTAGAGCTAAAAAGAAAAGGCGGCCAATGGGTAATGCTGATCGTTTAAGAGATCGAGATACACGGGGCTAGCACACCGCGGGGCGCTCCGGCAGCTAAAGCTGCTACGACCCCATCGGTGTACTTCCCCTAAAATCACGCTTAAGTGACCAGCATTAGGCCAATGGCCGCCAAAGAGGTCATAGCATATGGCTATAACCTCGAGCTAATGATAAAAACGGCAATAACAAAGACACAGGTTTTTCCACGCATTACCCTTTCACACCACCGGACGTCAGTCCGCCTACCAGCCAACGCTGCGCAAGCAGGAATACGGCCGTAATCGGAATGGCCGACAGCACTGCCGCTGCGGCAAAGTCGCCCCACAGGTAGTTTTGCGGATTGAGATACTGCTGCATACCGACCGCCAACGTATAGCTATTCACATCGCGCAACAACAGGGAGGCAACCGGCACTTCGGTAATCGCGGCAATAAATGACAGAATGAATACCACAGCCAAAATTGGTACCGAAAGCGGCAACAGAACCAAGCGAAACGCCTGCCACGGCGTAGCGCCATCCAGTGCAGCGGCTTCTTCTAGCGAGTTATCGATAGTTTCAAAATAGCCCTTAATGGTCCAAACATGCAGAGCAATCCCCCCCATATAGGCAAAAATGACGCCGCCGTGGGTATTTAATCCGAGGAACGGAACATATTGGCCAATACGGTCGAATAAGGCATATAGCGCGACTAAAGAAAGAACCGCAGGGAACATCTGAAAAATCAGCATGCCCTTGAGCAGTGAACTCTTACCTTTAAATTTCATACGGGCAAAAGCGTAAGCACAGGTAGTGGAAAGCGTAACAATACCCACTGCGGTAATAACGGCGATTTTGATTGAGTTCCATAGCCAAAGCAGAACGGGGAAAGGTGGTGGCGTGACGCTGCCGTCTGCGTTGGTGACGGTCATACCTAACGCTAATTGCCAGTGTTCCCACGAAATCTTCTCTGGGATTAGGCTACCAGTGGCAAAGTTGCCGGAGCGCAACGAAATTGCAATCACCATCAGCAGTGGGAACATGATCATGCAGATAAATGCCAGCATCATCAGATGAGTAAACAGCAGTCGTAAACGCTGGGATTTTGGTTGAACCATTGCCATATCGTGGTCCCTCTCCTTAATCGAAATTCATTTTGCTGGCTTTCAGATTGAGAATCGCCAACGCGCCAACCAACAGGAAAATCAGAGTGGCAATCGCGGCCGCCAGACCAAAGTCTTGTCCGCCACCGCCTTCAAACGCAATGCGGTAGGTGTAGCTGACCAACAGGTCGGTGTAGCCCGCAGGCGTTGAAGTACCCAGCATGTCAGGCCCGCCGTTGGTTAACAGCTGAATCAGAACGAAGTTGTTAAAGTTGAAAGCAAAACTGGCGATCATCAGCGGTGTTAACGGCTTAATCAGCAGCGGTAATGTGATGCGGAAGAAGTTTTGCATCGGCCCCGCGCCATCCATTGCCGAAGCCTCATATAAATCGTCAGGAATCGCCTTCAGCAAGCCCATGCATAGAATCATCATATAGGGGTATCCGAGCCAGGTGTTGACGATCAAAATCATACTTTTGGCCGTCAACGGATCGCTGAACCAAGCGGGTTTGATGCCAAACAGATGACTCAGCAGCATGTTGATCTCACCAAAGCTTTGGTTGAACAACCCCTTAAAGATCAATATTGAAATAAATGAGGGAACGGCGTAGGGCAGAATCAGCATCACGCGATAAATAGCTTTACCTTTCAACGCTTCCCACTGAACGACACAAGCCAATACCATGCCGACGGCGACGGTGAAAACGACGGTGAGCACCGAGAAGATGATGGTCCAAATAAATATGCTGACGAAGGGCTGACGGATACCTTCATCCTGCACCACTCGCATGAAGTTTTTCCAGCCTATCGAGACGGTAAAACCGGGGCTGAGCTGCTCATTCTCCCATTGTCCTTGGGCATTCACCGCCTGATAGAAACCAATGTCGGTGTTAGGGCGATAGAGCGTGCCAGTCTGATTGTTTTTTAGTGTTTCGCCATCTTTTTCAAGTGAGTAGAGTGGGCTTGTGCCAGCGAACTGACGCAGAGAACTCATGCGTAATTCACCGTTTTGCGGGAGGACTGCCACAATATTATTCAGCGCCTGACGGTTCTGAGTAATAACGCGTAGAGTGGCTCGTTCTCCGGCAGGCTCTGTGCTTTCTGGCTTCATGGTCAGCCGCTGTTCTTGGGCGCTGAAGCTAAAAGGTTCTGAGATATAAAATTGGCCGTTTTCGCTATCGGCGAGCTGTAAGCGCCACTGATTCCCTTCTGGATAGAGACCAAAACCGTAGGTTTTCCCCGTGGTAAATTGTCTCTGCATCAGTACAGATTGCGCACGTTCGAATGTCAGTTGGTTGGTGCTGCTGTAGTTGGTAAAAGCAATAGCGATGGTGCAGATCAGAGGAAACAGAACGAATAGCCCCATTCCTGCCAGACCGGGATAGACGTAGCGCCACGCATAGGCTTTACGGTTGGCAAAAATGTATAAACCTGACCCCAGTAAAACCAGCGTCAGCATGGCGAAAAGGTATTCACCTTGTGCATACATCACGATGGTGAGGTAGCCTGTAAATAGACACATTGCGGCGATAACTATCCATTTCAATATGTCACTCTGCCACCATTTATCCGGCTTCGCGATTGGATATTCTGTATGGGATAACGACATAAAACACTCCCTCATTTCTCTTACGCCGAAGGCGGTTACGGACAACTATTTTTCATCTGAAACATACAAGAACGGTTTCCCCCTAGCGCCTTGTGGCGTTAGGGGGCATCTCATGTCAACTACTTGGTCATGCGTTGTTCTGCACCAGTTAATGCTTCTTTCACACTTTGACGACCATTCACCGCATTGATGATGGCGCTACGCTCTGCGTACCAGAAAGCGCTCATTTGCGGAATGTTTGGCATAATTTCGCCTTTCTGGGCGTTCTGCATGGTGGCTGCAATCTTAGGATCTTTTTCTAAGGTTTCCTGATAAGACTTCAGCGCGACGGCGCCCAACGGTTTGTCTTTGTTAATTTGTTCCAGACCTGCGTTGGTCATCAGATAGTTTTCCAGAAACTCGGTGGCCAATTCTTTATTCGGGCTGGCGGCGTTAATCCCTGCGCTAAGTACGCCCACGAAAGGTTTTGACGGATGACCTTTGAAGGTAGGTAACAGCGCGACACCGTAGTTGATGTTGCTCTTATCGATGTTTGACCAAGCCCAAGGGCCATTAATGGTCATCGCCGTTTGGCCTTTGTTAAACGCCGCTTCGGCGATGGAATAATCAGTATCCGCATTGATATGTTTGTTTTTCACCAAGTCGACGATGAACTGCAAACCCGCCTGAGAGCCCGCGTTGTTCACCCCGACGTCTTTAATGTTGTAGGTGCCGTTGTCGTATTTGAACGCATACCCACCATCAGCCGCGATAATTGGCCATGTGAAGTACGGTTCTTGTAAGTTCCACATGATGGCGCTCTTGCCTTTTGCACGTAACTCTTTATCCAGAGCAGGGATCTCCTCCCAAGTCTTTGGTGGTTCCGGCAGGATATCTTTGTTGTAAATCAGCGACAGCGCTTCAACTGCGACAGGATAGGCAATCAGCTTGCCGTTATAGCGTACGGCATCCCAAGTGAACGGATAGAGTTTGTCTTGGAACGCTTTAGAAGGATGGATTTCGGCCAGCAGGCCAGACTGTGCGTAGCCGCCGAAACGATCGTGGGCCCAGAAGATAATGTCAGGTCCATCACCGGTGGCGGCGACCTGTGGATATTTCTCTTCCAGCTTATCAGGATGCTCAACCAGCACTTTAATGCCGGTTTCTTTTTCAAACTTTTTACCGATTTCAGCTAGACCGTTATAGCCTTTATCGCCGTTAATCCAGATAACCAGTTTGCCTTCTTCAATTTTAGCGAACGCGGAAGAGGAGAGAACCAGCGTAGCCAGTGCCGAGAGGGCGAGCGTTCTGATGCCTGATTTCTTAGTCATTATCCAATCCTTCTTGTTCTGTTCTGTCGAGGTATGAGTTTGATGTCTGTTCGGCTTTGCGAGGAAGGCAAAACAGTTCAGATAAGCCGTAGAGCACGAATTCGTTGCTTGACCCCGTGGTTAAGGGATTTCTGATGCAGTGCCATACTCTATTACACGAGATTGCTTCTCATCCTCCCCCCCTCTACGCCCCTAGAGGGTTTCTTGTGATCTGGTTAACACTACCGCCTATTCTGTGGATGTAGGCACAAAATCGCAGGGTTATTTTTGCTAGCAGGATCACGAATTCACTGAAAGGTATGAACTTTTCATTATTAGCCATTCTCTCTCATCCTCCCATCTCCTCCCCCATGAAAAACCTTGTTACGGATGATTACGCTTGCTTGCTTCTCACGCACTATCGGCAGCAATCGATAAGGCGCATCTGCTGAAAACGCATGGCTACGGATTAGGCCAGTGTGAGATGCCGCGTTAGTGGACCTTTTTAGCGAGTGATAGACAGGAGTAACGCATGGCGAGCGTAGCACTGCGCAACGTATATAAGGCTTACGGAGACGTCGTTATTTCTAAAGACGTGAACCTTGAGATTCAGGACGGCGAATTTGTGGTGTTTGTTGGGCCATCAGGCTGCGGCAAATCGACGTTGCTGCGCATGATTGCTGGTTTAGAAGATATCACTTCCGGCGAATTACTCATCGGCGGCAAACGCATGAATGAAGTGCCTCCGGCAGAGCGTGGCATCGGTATGGTGTTCCAATCCTATGCGCTTTATCCGCATCTCTCTGTGGCCGATAACATGTCATTCGGCCTCAAGCTGGCAGGTACGAAAAAAGCGGAAATTACCCAACGCGTTAATCAAGTCTCTGAAGTTCTGCAATTGGCACATCTTCTAGATCGTCGTCCTAAAGCGCTTTCTGGCGGGCAGCGTCAGCGTGTGGCGATTGGACGTACGTTAGTGGCTGAGCCAGACGTATTCCTGCTGGATGAACCGCTATCCAACCTGGATGCCGCTCTACGCGTACAAATGCGCATCGAGATTTCACGCCTGCATAAGCGTTTAGAACGCACCATGATTTATGTCACCCACGATCAGGTCGAAGCCATGACGTTGGCTGACAAAATCGTTGTTCTCGACGGCGGTAGCGTAGCGCAGATCGGCAAGCCTTTAGAGCTTTATCACTATCCGGCTAACCGTTTTGTGGCGGGCTTTATCGGCTCGCCAAAAATGAATTTCCTACCGGTTAAAGTCACCGCCGCTGAGCCGCAGCGTGTGCAAATTGAGTTACCTAATCGCCAGCAGGTTTGGTTACCCGTGGAAGGAACGAATGTACAGGTGGGGAGCAACCTGTCTCTGGGTATCCGTCCTGAGCATTTACTGCCAAGCCATGACGCCGAAGTCACTCTTGAAGGTGACGTTCAAGTAGTCGAGCAGTTAGGCAATGAAACTCAAATCCACATTCAAATTCCCGCTATTCGTCAAAACCTTGTCTATCGCCAGAACGACGTGGTGTTGGTTGATGAGGGCGCCAAATTTGCCATTGGCTTGCCACCTGAACGCTGTCATCTATTCCGAGAAGACGGTGTCGCCTGCCGACGGCTGCATAAAGAGCTAGGTGTCTAGCTCTTGGTTAGAGAGTTGTTAGTTAACAATGTGTTGAGTGAGAAAACGTTAGATAGAGAACACTTATAACTTTATGCCGTCAGGCAACCCTATCAGGAGAATGATGATGACTTTGCGCAAGGTACCTTTAGCACTGGCTGTTGCGAGTGCGGTGCTGTCAACACAGGCACTGGCTGTAGATTTCCATGGTTACGCACGTTCAGGTATCGGTTGGACCGCAAGCGGCGGCGAGCAGCAATGTTTCAAAGCGACAGGCGCTCAGAGCAAATACCGTTTGGGTAACGAATGTGAGACTTACGCGGAATTAAAGTTGGGTCAGGAGCTGTGGAAAGACGGTGACAAGAGCTTCTATTTTGACACCAACGTTGCGTATTCCGTGCAACAGACCAATGACTGGGAAGCGACAGATCCGGCCTTCCGTGAAGCCAATATTCAGGCTAAAAACGTTATTGAGTGGGCTCCGGGCTCTACGCTGTGGGCAGGTAAACGCTTCTATCAGCGCCATGACGTTCACATGATCGATTTCTACTATTGGGATATCTCTGGCCCAGGTGCGGGTTTAGAAAATATCGACTTGGGCTTCGGTAAATTGTCTGTGGCTGCAACGCGCAATACCGAAACCGGTGGCTCTAATGGTTTCAGCTCTCAGGAGCAACGTGATCTGATTAAAGATACCGCTAACGATGTGTATGACGTGCGTTTAGCCGGCTTGGAGACTAACCCTGGTGGTACGCTGGAATTAGGTTTTGACTACGGTCGTTCTAATCTGACCGATGGTTATCATCGTGCGAAAGATGCCTCGAAAGATGGCGTGATGCTGACGGCAGAGCATACTCAGGCGATCTACAGCGGCTTTAACAAATTCGTAGTTCAGTATGCTACCGATTCTATGACCTCAAATAACTCAGGTCACTCTGAAGGTTCCAGCATCAATAACAATGGCCACATGATCCGAATTCTTGACCACGGCGGCATCGACTTCAACGACAAGTGGGCGCTGATGTACGTAGGGATGTATCAAGACATTGACCGCGATGATAAGAATGGCACCACATGGTACACCGCAGGTATTCGCCCGATGTACAAATGGACGCCAATCATGAGCACCCTGCTGGAATTTGGCTATGACAACGTGAAATCTCAGCGTACCGGCGACAATAACAACCAGTATAAAGTGACGTTGGCACAGCAATGGCAGGCGGGTGACAGTATTTGGTCTCGTCCAGCCATTCGACTGTTTGCAACCTACGCTAAATGGGATGAGAAATGGGGCTACGCCACGAAAGATGACACGGGTTATAGCGACGGCGTCGCGTACAACGATAACAATACCCATAAGTTCAGCCGCGGAAATGACGATGAAGTCACCTTCGGCGCACAGATGGAAGTTTGGTGGTAACAGTTGTTTGACGGCGGCGGAATTATTCCGCCGCACTTCATTGGGGTCGGCGACGTTCTTGCCACTGTTGCCGAGCCATCTCTAGGTGGGGTTCTACAATGAAAAATAAAATGAAAAGCAAAATGAATAATAAAATCAAAGCTGTCATGACAAAAAATATCGTCGCTTTGAGCGTCGCCGTAGCGATGTTCAGTGCAATGCCGCTCAGCGCTCAGGCTGATAGCACTATCCAGCCTGCAAACGTTGCGACGGCTCCAGCTATCCCAACCGCAACGCTGCAACAATTGCCATGGGAGCCACTGGTTCCACCGGTAACCAAAACGGCACTGCTTAACGGCAGCAGTGCGCAACTGCACATTGGTGATATTCAAGGTGCTGTCGGCGCGTTTACTCTGCCTGCCGATCGCGGATCGCTAGAAATAACGATCAGTAGTTTAGTGGATGCCAAGAAAGTGTATGCGCCAAGTGTGATGGTTCTGGACGAAAATATGCGTCCAGCGGCGTTTTATCCCAGCAGCTATTTCAGCTATCAGCAACCGGGTGTCATGAGCGGCGATCGCTTGGAAGGTACATTAAAACTGACGCCAGCTTTGGGCCAAAAGCAGATCTATCTGGTCATCTACACTACGTCTCAGGATCTGGCAAAAACAACACAGATGGTTGATCCGGCTAAAGCCTATGCCGCTGGCGTTGGCAATGCAGTACCCAACATTCCCGATCCGATCGCGATCCATCAGTCTACCGGCACGATCAAGATCAAAGTGAAAGCAGAGCAAAACACCGGCAACGTGATGATCGGTGGGATCTTGCCGATGGCACCAAAAGAACAGCCGGTCGTCGTAGGCTCCAGCGCACCTGTTTCAACGCCGATAGCCGCTCCTGCTAAGCCGGCACAGCCAATGCTTAAAGACACTGATGAATATTTCAATAGCGGTATTCGTGCAGCCGTTAAGGCCGGGGATATTGATAAGGCATTGAAACTGATGAATGAAGCGGAACAATTAGGTTCGACCACTGCCCGTGAAACCTTTATCCGTAGTGTGAAAGGCAAGGGGTAAACCCACGCTGCGGAAGCTGGCTCTTTGACTGGGTGTCCTTTGGGGCACCCTTTTTTTGTTTTTCAGCTGAATCCAATCCTGCAATTGTTATCAAACTGATCATCTATTGCTACTGCTCTGCCTACACAGCGTAAACTGAGTTACAATGGCCATCCAATTTTCAGCGTGGGCGAGGGCTGGCGCTATTTTCAGTTTTGGAGTCACCGGAATGACAGACCGTCATCCGTCGTTGGACGTAACTCATTGGCACCTTATCCATGACGTCAGTTTAACTGCGAAGCAGCAGAGCTGGCTAGGGGAATGCCAGTCTATGACCGCTCGTTTTGAACGCCACTGTGGCAAAGTCACCATCGTTCCGCAGCGCGAAGGCTTTATCGGCGTAGACTCTTTAGGTGAGGAACTCACCCAGCTTCCTGATTGTGAGCGCTTTTGGCTACGCGAGGTTTTATTGTGTGGTGATAATGTGCCTTGGCTATTTGGTCGCACACTCATACCTGAAACCTCATTGACGGGGGAAGAGGTCTCCTTGCTCACGCTCGGTACGGTTCCTCTGGGTCGTTATTTGTTCAAGGCCGCAGAGCTGACGCGTGATTTTATTCAGGTTGGTGAGCAGGGTGAGTTGTGGGCGCGGCGTAGCCGTTTACGTTTATCAGGTAAACCTTTGTTGTTAACCGAACTTTTTTTGTCTGAGTCTCCGTTGTATGGTGTTAATAATGAATTGTAGTGTCGTCATCATTGGAATGAATGACTGGAGGGATTCGTGACTCAAACCAAGTGGCAGGCCTATTGTCGCCTGATGAGAATTGATAAGCCGATTGGTTCGCTGTTATTGCTCTGGCCAACATATTGGGCACTGTGGCTGGCGGGTGGTCAAGTTCCCAGTCTGAAGCTGTTGGTGGTCTTTACACTGGGCGTATTTTTTATGCGAGCGGCTGGTTGTGTGGTCAATGATTTTGCCGATCGGCGGGTCGATGGGCATGTAAAACGCACCGCACAGCGTCCACTTCCCAGCGGGGCGGTGACGGAAAAAGAGAGTAAGGCCTTATTTGTCATTCTGGTGCTGATCTCTTTTGGGCTGGTATTAACGCTGAATGCGATGACGATCTGGCTATCGGTTGCTGGGTTGGCACTGGCATGGGTTTATCCGTTTATGAAACGGTTTACTCACTTGCCGCAGGTGGTATTGGGCATGGCGTTTGGCTGGTCAATACCAATGGCGTATGCCGCCGTTAGTGAGAGTTTGCCTCTGAGCTGCTGGCTGTTGTTCTTGGCGAATATTTGCTGGACAGTTGCCTATGACACCCAATATGCGATGGTTGATAGAGATGATGACCTGAAAATCGGTATTAAATCGACGGCGATCCTGTTTGGTCGTTTCGACAAGCTGATTATTGGTCTACTGCAGCTGGCGACGCTCTTGTTGATGGTGTGGATTGGTTATCTCAACCAGCTAAGCGGTGCTTATTATTGGGGGATTCTGCTGGCTGGCGCGCTGTTTATCCACCAGCAAAAGCTGATTGCACAGCGCGAACGTATGCCGTGTTTTCAGGCTTTCCTCAATAACAACTATGCGGGTTTAGTGCTGTTTATCGGTATTGTACTTTCGATTTGGTCGTAAATACGCCGTGACATGCATGTATAAAAAAGGCGCCTATGGGCGCCTTTTTTATATCGAAGATCGACGATCGGTTAATTGTCTTTCTCTTCTTCTTTCACTGCTTCTGTTTGCGTAGGAGGTAAGGTTTCTATCTCTGGTGCGCTGACGCTTTCGATGGTGAGCTTAATCTCTGGCGTAATCATTGCGCTCAGCAGATTATAAATTTCCATCGTGTGTTCGGGTATCGCATCGCCAACATCGTTGATATAACCTTCGGAACGCAAGGTTCCCACCAGCGTTGCAAACACCGCTTTATCGAAGAACTCCGGTGCATTGATACCGTGCAGTACCGATAAACGCTGCGCCATAATACGGCTCTCTTTTTCTAGTGCACCACGGCTAATGCTTGGATTGGCACTGAGCAGAGAGAAGGTAATCGCATAACGCTGCAGCGTTTCGCGTACGCCTGCAGCTAACAGCTGTAGGGTACGAATGCGGCCCGGATTCATCACCAGTTCATCGCCTTTGGCGCAGATCAACTGCTGACGGCATAGCTCGGTGATAATCGGCTCAATAACCTGCGGTAAATCACTGCGATCATGATGTAAGAACAGTTCTTCTTTCAGCATTGGATACAGCAGATCGACCTGACGCAGCAGCTCCGTGCGCGAAATGCGGTTATGGTTCATCACCATATTTGCAATCAGCGACGGCAGCACTAGCATGTGCTGAATGTTGTTGCGATAGTAAGTCATCAATACGGCCTGCTCACGTGGCAGTATGATGAGTTCACCGATGTTATCTTTTTCCACTTCAAACTTGCCCATCTGTAGTGCGTGTTGCAGCAACTCTTCAGGCGTTTGATTTGGCGTCGTCGCATCTTCAGCGTAAGGTGCGTTACGCAGCAATTGCAGATAGCAATCCAACTGCTCTAGCAGCTGCTCGCGAGTTAATGCACGCTGGCGTGAAGCGAGTAATGCGGTTGAACACAGGTTCATCGCATTAGCTGCTGCCGACTTGTTGATGTTCACCATAACGGTATTCGCAATCGCGTTAACCGTCGGGGTCAGCCAGCTAGGGCGCTGTGCTTCAATGGGATCGATTGATTCACGCCATTCAGGAACATGCTGGTTTAACCAGTTGTTAATCGGAATTGGCTCACCAAAGTTCACATAGCCTTGTCCTAAGTTACGCAGCTTACGCAGACCGCGAACCATTTGAATCAGGCTTTCTTTTTCTTTGGTTGCTCCGCGCAGCTCTTTGGCATAGGTTGCCACTTCCATCACATGCTCATAGCCGATATATACCGGAACCAGCGTGATTGGACGTTTTCCACCGCGTAGCATGGCTTGAATGGTCATTGCCAGAGTACCGGTTTTCGGTTCAAGCAAACGTCCGGTTCGTGAGCGACCACCTTCCATAAAGTATTCAACGGAATAACCACGGCTAAACAGCTCGCCGAGATATTCACGGAATACGGTGGAATAGAGTTTGTTGCCTTTAAACGTACGACGAATAAAGAACGCACCTAAGCGGCGGAAAATCGGCCCTGCAGGCCAGAAATTCAGGTTTATCCCTGCCGCGATATGCGGTGGAACCAAGCCTTGGTGGTAGAGGACGTATGACAGCAACAGATAGTCCATGTGGCTGCGATGGCAAGGCACATAAACGATTTCGTGGCCGTCTTGCGCAAGCTTACGTACACGCTCGGCATTGTGAACGTTGATCCCTTGATACAAACGGTTCCACGTCCAGCTCAGCACGCGGTCAGATAAGCGTACGGCTTCATAGGTGAAGTTCGCGGCAATCTCTTCCATCAAGGCCACGGCGTTTTGCTGAGCCTTTTCACGAGAGATTTTCTTGCTGCGCGCTTCATCTTCAACCGCTTTTTCAATCGCTTTGGATGAGAGCAGTTTATTAAACAACGCCTGACGATCCGGTAGGCTTGGGCCTACGGCAGCTAAGCGTTGGCGAGAGAAATGCATACGCGCCACGCGCGCCAGTTTTTGCGCGATGGTTTGGTCAGTGCCGTGCTCATCTGCCATATAACGCAGTGAGACTACGTTTGAGAAACGGACAAAACTGTCGCGTCCCAGCCAGATAACGGCAAAGAATTTTTGAACGCCATTGAGCAAACGCAGTTGTGGCGCGCCATTGTGGCCTTCGCGACCAGGAGAGCGACCAAACATAACCGACACCGGGATCATTTGGATATCCAGTGCAGGGTTGTTGCGATGCAAGTCCAAATAGTCGTGGAACAGTTTGACGGATTCTTGCTTTGGCGCGTAATAACGGAATACACGCGGACCATCGTCAATGAAGACGTAGCGTGGCAATATAGTGCCGTCAATTTCATTATCGTCGAGTGGATCAGGCAGGTCCTGAGCCAAACAGCGATCGCGGAAGGTCAATAAATCCGCTTTTGAGTTATAGGGTAAGACATACAGCACCGGACGGGTGGTGTCTAAACGTAGCTCCGCTACTGGTTCTGAAGGGATTACCTTACTTTTAACCAGCAGCTTTAGCGGTAGATTCAATAACTTATAGTAAACTTTACGCCAACCTGACATAAAACAGAAAGCCTCTTGTTAGCCATTCGCCGAAAGGATACCAGAAACACTGGTTGAGATCTGTGGTGATGATTGCATGAGAAGTCGCTAAAATTGCTATATCCGTCATATTTCGCGTTGCGTCGGCATTAGCAGCAGCGCGAATTGCGAGGATACATACCTATAAATCTTTTATGGAAATAAAATGAATAGTACTACCGGATTGACTCGAATTGTGAAAGCTGCCGGTTACTCGGTAAAGGGATTGAAAGCGGCATGGAAACATGAGGCAGCGTTCCGTCAAGAATTGGGGCTGATGATTGTCGCTGTTGTGATTGCAGCATGGCTTGATGTCACTATTGTAGAACGCATCTTGTTGATTGGTTGCGTTACGCTGGTGGTTATTTTGGAAATTGTTAACAGCGCTATTGAGGCGGTTGTTGATCGTATCGGTTCTGAATTTCATGAGCTTTCCGGTCGTGCCAAAGATATGGGGTCGGCCGCTGTTTTTGTTGCCCTGTGGCTGTCTGCATTTATTTGGGTCAGTATCCTCTGGGGACACTATATGTGATGTAAGTGTGTACTCACATCCATAATAATTAAGGCCACCCTTGGGTGGCCTTAATGTTAAGCAAGACATATCGCTGAGTGATTAGCTCCACAGCGCCAGTATTGGCCAGCCAACCAATAGCAGTAGAGAGATGTAAATCACGCCGAAGATGGCACCTAAACGCCAGTAGTCTTTGGATTTCACATAGCCGCAGCCATAAATGATAACGCCCGGTCCTGTTGCATATGGGGTCAAACAACCCATGATACCGATGGACAGTACCAGCAGAATACACAGGTGTTCCATTGGCACGCCTGGGATACCTTTACCCACAGCCAGAATCACTGGCAGCATAGTGGCAGTGTGTGCAGACAGGCTTGCAAACAGGTAGTGAGCGAAGTAGAACACCAGTACCAGCACAATCACGGTCGCATTTGGTGAGAAGCCTTCCAAATGGGTGCTCATGGTATTTGCAAACCAGTCGATGAAGCCTGAACGAGTCAGGCCGTTAGCCATCACGACCAGCGTTGCCAAGTTAACTAAAGTATTCCATGCGCTGTTGTACTTGGTGATGTCTTTCCAAGGAACCACGTGCAGTGCCAACATGAGTGAAACGGCCAGCATACCTACCGCAGTAGCGTCAATAAAATCGCCGCCGAATACCCATAGACCTAAGCTCAGTAGGACCAAACCAATCAGGGTAATTTCTTTACGTGTTAGGCGCCCCATTTCTTTCAAGGCTTCACCGGCCCAGCTAGATACTTCTTCACTGTGAGTCACTTCAGGCTTGTACAACACATAAGACAGCCATGGAGCGACGATCAGCAAAATAAGGCCTACAGGCAGGAAGCTCAGGAACCATTGCAGCCAGCTAATCTGAATTCCTGCAATTTTGTTGACGAATTCTAGGCCCAGTACGTTAGGCGCAGCGCCGGTAACGAACATGGAAGAACTTAGGCTGGTACTGATTACCATCATCCACATTAGGTAACCACCGATACGGCGTGATGATGGATCGTTCGGGAACGATTTAAACAGTGGCGGTAGGTTCTTGATAACCGGGAACACGGTACCACCGGTACGAGCCGTGTTCGACGGTGTGAATGGCGCCAGCATAATATCAATAATGACGATGGCATAGCCGAGAGTAAGTGTTCGCTTACCCATGAACTTAACCATGAACAGGGCGATACGGCGACCGAGTCCGGTGACTTCGTATCCCAGTGCAAAGATGAATGCGCCAAACACCAACCATACGGTGGTACTGGAGAATCCGGCTAGGCCCCATTTCAATGCTTTGCTGCTGGCATCAAAAGCGGGATCGGCCAACTCTTTAGCGTCAAAGAGTACGTATTGGCTAGCAATAACGCATATGGTTACCGCAATAAAGCTGATTGCCGTGGCGGGAATAGGTTCTAAAATCATCCCGACAATCATCGCGACGAAAATAGCAAAGTAATGCCATGCCTGTGGAGGCATACCATCAGGTACGGGAATGAGTAGCATTATTGCCATAACGGCGAGTGGTGCTATCAACTTCCATATCTTATCTTTTGAAACAGACATAACTGATTCTCCAAGAAGGAACTTTTAATGATTAATGTTGATAATTTGAGTGCGAAATTTGAGCTAAAAACCAGGTGATAATCAGCAGATCGGCGCTACCGCCCGCGCTGAGATTGCGTTGAATGCATTCCTGGTCGAAATCATGTAGATGTCTGAGATCGGAGGGGTGGCGAATGCCGCCCTGACACAGCAATGCTTTAGCGCGCTGTTGTAGCCAACTTAGGCCACTTGGACCGCCGCGAGAGGCCACGTTGGTGTCACCGTTGTGTGCCATTAGCACCAGCAACGTATCCAGTAAGGCCAATTCAGGGTCGATACCCTGCGCTAATCGGTCACGATAATGTGGGAGTGCTAACTGAATAACTAATGGATAACCCGCTTCTGCCTCGCCGCGAGCGCCAGTAAGACCAAGCTGCTGGAAGAGACGCTGTCCTGCGGTTTGCGATGGTTGGTTTTTATGATTATTTATCGTGCTTTGCAGTTCACGCTCTGTGAGTCCACGGCAAAATGCGGCGGCGGTGCTACAGATCAGTTCTGGTGTGATAAGCCGGTGCAAGGTGTGTAAACGGCCAATTGCAGCGCATAGCAACCCCAAAGAAAAAATGCTGCCTTTATGGGTATTTACGCCCGCAGTTGCGCGAAACATATCGGTTTCGCAGGCGATACCGATTGGGCGCAGACCGATCAACACATCGACTGCGGGGAGATTCGCGCTACAGGCACCAAACTCAATGAAACGAGGCAACCATTGACGAATAGCCAATGCGCTACGGTGGAAATCTTCCAGCGCCATATCTTTATGGGCGCCGCAGTTATTACGATCGACCAAGCCTGGTTTGGGCGTGAGGTTAACCTCTGCCAACATGGCGCGGTAAGCAAGCTCGCTGTAATAAGCAACTGAATGCTCATCAATAGCGGCGCAATCAGACGGCTGCTGCTTTATCGGCATCATGCAGTAATGCCTCCATGCGGGTGATCAAATCAGGAATAGGATGTGCCCGTTCGCGAGCGCATAGTGCGGCTTCGCGATTGCACAGCAAACAGGTGCGGCTAGGCAGTGAAAAATCACGACGCGACAGAATTTTTCCTAGCGGATTCAGTACGTCGATGTCCCATAAACGGCCAAGTAGCTGTTCATGCTCCAGCGCAATCATGGCTTCTTTCACGACACGCGCGGGGGCATCGATGGCGAGCAGCCCCTCAGGGCCGGTCGCCAATGCAAAAGAGGCCTGCTCCTTGATCTCCCAACCTGATTGTTCCGCGCGTTGGCATAGCGCTTTCAGACCGTGGTTAAAGATTTTTCGTGTCATCACGCTATCTTTAATCGGTCCTGGAGCGACCACCGTAAACGAGATCAGGGTAGAGGTATGGCGCGCCAGCCACTCCGTCTGTCGGGACTGCCTGCATTCACGGCTGAATAGCAGTTCCGGCAATGTCACGGTGTGGCTGGTCGCCAAAGTTGGGAGCAGGTAAAACATGGTTTATTCCTTAACCTGACGAACGACGTCGATCACTGAACCATCGCGATAGCGCACTACGGCGATCACACGGTCAGTGAATTCGATAGCGCGAGGCTGTCCGGTAAGTATTTGCGCACGTTCGCGTAGCCATTCGATAGAAACCACTTTCAAGCCCGCGGCTTTCAAACGATCGGCTAATTCTGGGCGCGCTGGGTTCACCGCAATACCGTGGTCAGTAACCAAAATGTCGACGCTGGAGCCCGGTGTAACGCAGGTTGTGACTTCATCAACCAATGTAGGAATGCGACCACGTACCAGTGGCGCAACGATGATGGACAGGGCTGCAGCAACCGCGGTGTCACAATGACCACCGGATGCACCACGTAAAACACCGTCAGAACCGGTGAGCACGTTAACATTGAAGTGAGTGTCCACTTCGAGCGCGCTCAGCACCACCACGTCTAAGCGGTCAACGGAAGCTCCTTTTGAGCCCCAATTGGCATACTGGTTAGCGCTGATTTCGATGTGGTTTGGATTACGTGCCAAAGACTCTGCGGCTGCACGGTCAAAGCTCTGCACATCCAGCAGTTTCTTAATGAAGCCTTTTTCATGCAGATCGACGATAGTGGAGGTAATCCCCCCCAGTGCGAAGCCTGCATGAATGTCGCGGCTACGCATTTTGTCTTCGAGGAAACGGGTTACTGCAAGAGAGGCGCCGCCTGTACCGGTTTGCAGTGAAAAACCCTCTTTGAAGTAGCCGGAGTTCACCACCACATCGGCAGCGCTGCGAGCGATTAGCAGTTCGCGTGGGTTTGATGTCATGCGGGTGGCATCTGCACCGATCTTATCGGCATCGCCGACCTGATCAATTTGCACGATCAAATCGACTTGATCCTGCATGATGCTGGCCGGATTGTGTGGATACGGCAGCAAGGCTTCCGTCAGCAGAACCACTTGCTTGGCGTTCTCTGCATCGACTTTCGCATATCCGAGCGAGCCGCAGCAGGCTTTACCTGTGTAGCCGTTAGCGTTGCCAAACGGATCACAGGCCGGAACCCCAAGGAATGCCACGTCAATATTCAGCTCACCACTTTCAACCAAATGAACACGGCCACCGTGTGAGTGAATTTGCACCGGCTCATCCAGCAGACCACGGGAAATTTCTTCCGCCAACGGGCCACGCAGACCGGAGGTATAAATGCGGCTGACAACGCCGTTTCGGATGTGATCAACCAGTGGTGCATGGCAGTCGCTTAATGAGCTAGAGGCTAGCGTTAGGTTTTTGAAGCCCATCTGCGCGATAGTGGCCATCACGAGATTGATCGTCAGATCGCCACCGCGGAAAGCGTGATGGAAAGAGATGGTCATACCGTCATGTAGACCAGAGCGGCGAATCGCCTCTTCCAGCGTGGAGCACAGTTTCTTATCGCGTGGTTTTTGTGCTTGCAGATTTAATTTTGAAACATTTTTATAGCTTGGCAGATCGCTTTCAGTTTGATGGGCATAAGCCGAAACGCGTTCCTGTCGTTGAAGAAGTTCTTTTTTCTGAGTCATTTTTTTCGCCTTATTCTTCACGGATGCCAGAGAGTTCTGCGCGAGACAGAACCAGACGCGCACGTTCAATCACAGGGCTATCAACCATTTTGCCGTTCAGTGAAACAACGCCACGGCCTTCACGCGCTGAAGCTTCAGCGGCTTCCACAACGAGCTTGGCGTGATCGACTTCTTTCTGAGTTGGGGCGTACAGGTTATGCAACAGCTCGATTTGACGCGGGTTGATCAGCGATTTACCGTCAAAACCTAGCTGCTTGATGTGTGCAGCTTCGCGCAGGAAGCCTTCTTCGTTGTTAGCGTCGGAATAGACGGTATCGAATGCCTGAATGCCAGCAGAGCGTGCGGCCTGCAAAATGGAGCAGCGGGCAAACAGCAGCTCAACGCCTTCAGGAGAACGTTCGGTGCGCAGGTTGCGTACATAGTCTTCAGCGCCAAGTGCGATACCAATCAGGCGTGGAGAGGCATGAGCGATAGCAACTGCCTGAGTGATACCCTGTGCGGATTCAATCGCAGCCAGCAGACCTGTGCTGCCCACTTCACGGCCACATTCGGCTTCGATACGCGCAATTTCGTTTTCGATATCGATAACGTCCTGTGCCGTATCGGTTTTTGGCAAACGAACGATATCAGCGCCACCGCGAACGACGGCTTCAAGGTCGGCTACACCATATTCAGAGTCCAGCGCGTTTACGCGTACGATGGTTTCGATGTCCTGATACAGTGGATGTTGTAAAGCGTGATAGACCAAGCGGCGAGCGGCATCTTTTTCACGCAGCACGACGGAATCTTCGAGGTCAAACATCAGCGCATCGGCATGATAGATAAAGGAGTTGCTCACCATTGCCGCATTGGCGCCTGGAACAAACAGCATGCTGCGGCGAGTGCGGGATTTACGCTCTTGAGCGATACGAGAAGTCATGCGCGATCCTCCCAAGGTAAATTTTTAACGTCGCTGGCGCGTACTAACAGCGTTTCTAGGCGAGCACGTAGAATGCAATCCAACGCCCCTTTGTCATCAACGATCAGCTGGACGCCGCGTATGTCATGGCGCTCAAGAATTTCCAGCACCGTTGCGCGAATAGCATCGCCGAACTGTTTTTGAACGCTGCTGCTGATTTGCAGGTCAATGTCTTGTGTATCTATGGGCGCGATGCGCACCATTACGTCGCTAGACTCGAGAGTGCCTGCGACGGCTGCGTGAGTTATCTTCATTTTTCACCTGTTGCTAATGCGGATTCCTGCGGCCGGTCAGTCACGTTTTCTGAGCGAGGAACGAGCAGGCGTTGTAAATAAGCGCGGGTCGCTTCAGGCACCAAAGGCGTGATGGCCGGAAGATCTTTTTGCACCAGCAGTTTGCGTACCCACGAGGCAGAGATTGCCGTGCCGTGGTAGCGCAAACGCTCTATTTCCACCAGTTCAATCGGCGGAGCAGACAGAGACGGCGTCTCTAGCCAGTGGCGCATGTCACGGTTGTATTTGGCTGTGACTTCACAATACGGTTCGGTACCGACAAAACGGTGGGTAATACCCAGCGCGGGAGCCAAATACTGACGAAAAATTTTTAAGTCGATCTCGGTGTAACAATCATCGACCACGCCTTGTTCTTTGATGAAGTAACAAGGGAAAGTGGCGCGAGAAATGATGTATTCAGAACCACGATGCACCGTTAGGTTCTTAATGTCTGACGTCCCTGCGCGTACCAGTTCAAGGCGATCTTCATAAGGAAAACGCGAGGTATCTTCTTTAACTAAGAACAGATGCAGCCAGTCACATTGGGCGGCCGCTTGTTGCACCAAATAGCGATGTCCGTTGGTAAACGGATTTGCATTCATTACGATGCTGCCAATTTTATTGCCGTCGTGGCGCAGTGTGGTGAGGTAGCTGGCATAGCGTTGAATACGCGTTGCGCTGTTTTCCATTAACACCATAATATTTGGCACGCTGGTGACGGTATAAAACCCACATTGCTTAAATAGCGCTTCGTTCTGGGTTTTTGTGTATATAAATAAATGAGTGCAGTGCTTCTCATAGGCCAGATTTATTAATTCAGTGGCCAGTGTGAGTGCTAGGCCCTCACCGCGTACAGATTCACTAATGGCGACGCATTTAATGATATTGCCCGCGATACCGCCGCAGGCGATTAGCTGGTCATCACGGGTGACGGTAATAAAGACTTCCACGGTGGAATCAATACTCAGGCCATTTTCTCGCAGAAAATGAGCGATAGTTGCGATCTTCTTATTTTCAGAGCGCTTTACCTGAGAGAATACGGTATTACCAAACATAGATATTCCTGTTAGCTGCCGCACGTATGCATAGCGATCACAATTGTTGTGATTTGTTGCATATTAATAACGTTTTATTTTCAATTGCTCGTTGCAACGCTTTAATCTTTTTTGTTTATATTTGTGCGACGACGTAATGATCGTAAGGAGTATTAGGATGGGAAATCTTGACCTATTTCACAAAGAGTTATCAGATTTAAATAGACTTAATGGTTTTTATTTTCTTAATTAATTTTAATTGAATTAATGGAGTGGTTTTTATTTGTTTAATTGATTTAATCTGCGGAATCTGCAACGATCTAATCCGTTGTAGGTAGAAAACAAGGAAACAAATTCATTACATTTCCCTGATACTAGCCCATCTTTCTAGCCTAAAAAAGAGGAAATACCGATGTTCGGCAGACCAAATGTTAAAGAGTTTAGGTTTTTTAGCCGCCTCGCATTTCCTTTACGAATATTTCTCTTATTGCTTCTGGTCTCGACGTTATTAATTGCCGCCTTAGGCAAATATCTTTCTGCTTCCTTTGAAGATTATCTGAGTAACCATGTCCGTGATATGGCAATGAATCAGGCTAAGATCATTGCCTCAATCGACAGCGTTGTCACGGCTGTTAAAAATAGAGATACCAAGCGTCTCGCTATCATTGCCGATAAACTCGGTACGGGCTCCGATTTTGATTATGTGGTTATTGGCGACAAAAACTCCATCCGTCTGTATCACCCCAATCCGGCCAAGATCGGCTATCCCATGCAGTGGAGTAAGCCTGGCGCTTTAGCGCGCGGAGAAAGCTACTTCATTACAGGAAAGGGCTCAATTGGGATGGCTATGCGTGCTAAAACGCCTATTTTTGATGAACATGGTAACGTGATCGGCGTGGTTTCATTGGGATATTTAGTCAGCAAAATAGACAGTTGGCGATTAGACTTCTTATTACCGATGGGCGGTGTCTTTGTCTTAATTTTGATTATCCTGATGCTACTGTCATGGATGTTTGCCACCCATATTCGGCGGCAAATGCTAGGTATGGAACCTCATCAAATTGCTCGGGTGGTTCGCCAGCAAGAAGCCTTGTTTGGCTCGGTATATGAAGGATTGATAGCTGTCGATCCTGAGGGTTTGATTACTGCAATCAATCGTAACGCACGAAAAATGCTCGGTTTAAGTTCGCCTGGTAGACAATGGCTAGGAAAACCGATCAGCGATGTTGTCGAACCTGCGGGGTTTTTCACGGAACAAATCGAAGAAAAACGTCAGGATGTCATTTGCACTTTTAATGGTCTCAGTGTGATTGCTAATCGTGCAGCGATACGTTCAGGAAATGAGCTGCTGGGTGCCATCATCAGTTTCCGTAGCAAAGATGAAATTAGCACGCTGAATGCTCAACTCACGCAGATCAAACAGTATGTCGAAAGCTTGCGCACATTGCGTCACGAGCACCTGAACTGGATGTCGACGCTCAACGGTCTGTTACAAATGAAAGAATATGATCGTGCTTTGGCAATGGTAAAAGGTGAGTCGCAAGCACAGCAGCAGCTTATTGATAGCCTGCGTGGCTCATTTGACGATCGACAAGTCGCAGGGCTTCTTTTCGGCAAAGCACAGCGAGCGCGTGAGCTTGGCTTAACCTTAAATCTGGTAGAAGGAAGCCAGCTTCGCCAGTTGCCAGCAGGACTTGATAGTACTGAATTTGCTGCCATCGTGGGAAACTTGCTCGACAATGCTTTCGATGCCAGCTTGAAGAATCCGCAAGGTAATAAAACCATTGAGCTATACCTTAGCGATGAAGGTGATGATGTCATCGTGGAAGTGGCCGATCAGGGATGTGGCGTTCCAGAGTCTTTACGTGAGGCTATTTTTGAGCAAGGCGTAAGTACTAAAACCGAGGATGTGGGTGAGCACGGCATCGGACTCTATCTGATAGCCAGCTATGTAGGCCGCTGCGGTGGGGTAATTACGCTGGAAGACAACGAACCTTGTGGCACTTTATTTTCCGTATTTATTCCTAAAGTGAAAAAGACTTATGACACAACCAATAACGATTCTAATAGTTGAAGACGAAACGCCGCTGGCAGAAATGCACGCGGAGTTTATTCGCCATTTTCATGGCTGTGGACAGGTTTGGTTAGCGGGAAATCTCGCGCAGGCCAGAATGATGGTCGAGCGTTTCAAACCTGACCTGATCCTGCTGGATAACTATTTGCCGGATGGAAAAGGTATTACCCTGTTGCACGAACTGACTCAGGCTCGATTCTCTGGTGGGGTAGTGTTCACTACGGCAGCTAGCGATATGGATACCGTTTCTGATGCAGTTCGCTGCGGTGTTTTTGACTACTTGGTAAAACCGATAGCCTATGAGCGTTTAGGCCAAACTTTAGACCGTTACCATCAGCGGATGCGAATGCTGGCAAGTAACAATAGTGCTAGCCAGCGCCAGATCGATGACATGTTTAATGCCTATGCGCGCGGCGAGCATAAAGAAGAGTTACCTGTCGGTATTGATGCGCTCACTTTAGATAAAGTGCAGGGACTGTTTGCCGATCTTGATGCTCGCCATACTGCTGAAACTGTGGCACAGGAGCTGAAACTCAGCCGTACGACCGCACGACGTTATTTAGAGTTTTGTGCAGGACGGCACATGATCATGGCAGAAATTGTATACGGCAAAGTTGGGCGTCCGCAACGAACTTATCGCGCACTGGAAACTGTAAAAAACAGTTAATTTATTCACGGGAATTTGCTGGATATTGACTGTAAAAACACAAAAAGTGTGCGGTTAGAGCCAATCAGATGCGGTACGGTTCAATCTTTATGTATTTCACGGTTTCAAAATGGCCGCCACCTGTATATACTCACAGCAAAACTGTATAAACAAACAGGTGGTGGAATGAAAGCACTTACAGCCAGACAGCAGGAAGTCTACGATCTGATTCGTGACCATATTGAACAAACTGGCATGCCGCCAACGCGTGCTGAAATCGCACAGCGTTTGGGATTCCGCTCTCCTAATGCGGCAGAAGAACATTTAAAAGCGTTACAACGTAAAGGCGTGATTGAGATTGTGTCCGGTGCTTCACGCGGCATTCGCTTGTTGATGGAAGATGAAACGGGGCTACCTCTCATTGGCCGGGTGGCTGCCGGTGAGCCGCTGCTGGCACAGGAACATATTGAGGGCCATTATCAGGTCGACCCTTCATTGTTTAAGCCTAATGCCGATTTCTTACTGCGTGTTAATGGAATGTCGATGCGTGATATCGGCATTTTAGACGGCGATTTACTGGCCGTGCATAAAACACAAGATGTGCGTAACGGACAGGTTGTTGTTGCTCGTATTGAAGACGAAGTGACGGTTAAACGTTTGAAAAAACAAGGCAACATTGTTCAGCTACTGCCTGAAAACAGCGATTTTGAACCGATTGTGGTTGACCTACGTGAACAAAACTTCACGATTGAAGGTCTGGCCGTTGGTGTTATCCGCAACGGCGACTGGATCTAAAGTTCTCGCTATTGTGTTTGCGGTAACGCCGATAGACTAAGCCCCTTATTTGGGGCTTTTTCTTTGTTGGGAGAAGGCTGGCAAGTGGATCTGGGATGACGTGAAAAAATGAAATTACTGACACCAACTGATAAAGCGCTATGGATTCTCGCGCTGCCGATGATTTTGTCGAACATCTCAGTTCCGCTTTTGGGACTGGTTGATACCGCAGTTATTGGTCATTTGGATAGCCCTGTTTATTTGGGCGGTGTTGCTGTAGGCGCGATGGCGACATCCTTCCTCTTTATGCTGCTGTTGTTTTTACGGATGAGCACCACGGGGTTGACTGCTCAGGCATTTGGCGCTGGCGATAAAACGGCGCTAGCCCGTGCATTGGTTCAACCTTTGCTACTGGCTTTGTTGGCGGGGGTTGTCATTATTGCAGTGCGTGAACCGTTAATTGAGGGGGTGTTACGCATTGTTGGCGGGCATCAGGATGTGTTGGAGCAGGCTCGTTTGTTTATGCACATCCGTTGGCTCGGCGCACCGGCAACATTGGCTAATCTGGTGATTTTAGGCTGGCTGCTTGGCGTTCAATATGCCCGCGCACCTGTCATTCTGCTTGTGGTCGGAAACCTCATTAACATTACGCTTGATCTATGGTTTGTCGTTGGTTTGGGCTGGAAGGTTCAGGGAGCCGCTAGCGCGACGGTGATTGCCGATTATGCCACTTTCTTGCTAGGGATTGGCCTTGTGTGGCATGTAATGAAGTTGCGTGGGCTACACATGGAGTATTTCCGTAATGCGTGGCGTGGCAATCTGCGCCGCCTGTTGGCTTTAAATCGTGACATCATGCTGCGTTCTTTACTGCTGCAGTTATGTTTTTCATCGCTGACCATTTTAGGGGCACGCATGGGAAGTGAAATTGTTGCGGTAAATGCGGTACTAATGAACCTACTCACGTTCACGGCCTATGCTCTGGACGGCTTTGCTTACGCGGTCGAAGCCCATTCAGGACAGGCTTATGGTGCTCGGGATGGCCGCAGGCTGCAAAGTATTTGGCATTCAGCCTGCCGACAAGCGGGCATTGTGGCCATATTTTTTGCCCTGCTTTACGCATTGTTTGGCGGACATATCATTCAGATGTTAACGTCGTTGCCTGATGTTCAGGCGCTGGCAGCCCACTATCTTCCGTGGCAAATTCTTCTGCCGTTGCTGGGCGTTTGGTGTTATCTGCTGGATGGCATGTTTATTGGGGCGACTCGTGGAACTGAAATGCGTAACAGCATGGCGGTAGCTGCAGTGGGTTATGGATTGACGCTTTTTACTCTACCTTGGTTAGGTAATCACGGTTTATGGCTGGCGTTGGCAGTGTTTTTATCTCTACGTGGCCTTTCGCTATGGATCGTCTGGAGACGGCATTGGCGGAGTAATACGTGGTTTGAAGCCAATAATATTTATTAAAATCATTGAGTTGTTAGTGATTTGAATTGTGGCAATATGATAATTCCTATAGTTATTATGTTGCCCTAAAATGGCGCTTTATTAATATTTGCTTACATTCTAAGTGGAAAAATTATTCGCTGCTTATCGCCTGTTTTCTAACTGATTTTGTGCTTTATTCGTAAGATATTTTATTTAGTTGCACCGAAATTTTAGCTGAAAATTTTTTTACTCTGATTATCCGCTAGTCTTAATGGTGAACGTTAACTAATGCCTCGCAGCAAAATTTATATTTAGAAATTAAATATTTTTAAGTTACAGATGCGAGGGGAATACATTCCATTACATAAGTGATACGGAGTTATTATGAATAAAGATCAAGCCGGCGGTAACTGGAAGCAGTTTAAAGGTACAGTGAAAGAGAAATGGGGTAAGTTGACCGACGATGATCTTACAGTCATTGAGGGTAAACGAGACCAGCTGGTAGGTAAGATCCAAGAGCGCTACGGCTATCAGAAAGAAGCCGCAGAGAAAGAAGTGAAAGCTTGGGAAGAGCACAATAAATATCGTTGGTGATATTATTGTCTGCCGAAGCCAAATAATCATTTGGCAAAACGCATTATAAATAAAGTATGGACTCGAATATTGAGATAAATAATATTCCTTTATTGATAGTGTGCTACTGCTTATATTTATTGCCAATGATGAAAAAGAGCCGCTGATGCGGCTCTTTTTTATGTTTATATATAAATTCCGAATTAGCGCTATTTTTTCTTTTTAGGCTCGGAATGATCGTGATGACAAGTATCTCTGCTATCGCAAGACTCTATCTTGCCACAATCACGGCAAAGCCCATGTGCTTCAACTACGCTATGTTGCAGGGAGAAACCGGTCAAAGCGGCTAATTTTTCTAAATGTTCCTGCACTTC
Organism: Hafnia paralvei; assembly: GCF_020150375.1. NCBI lineage: Bacteria > Pseudomonadati > Pseudomonadota > Gammaproteobacteria > Enterobacterales > Hafniaceae > Hafnia > Hafnia paralvei. The sequence continues at coordinate 382,492 of NZ_CP083737.1, forward strand.
TTTGGTGGTTTGCTCCGTCACTTGACCACAGCGATGGCAAATAAATAACGCCGAAGTATGGCTAGGTTCTTCAATGTGATGGCACATCACATAGCTGTTAGTCGATTCCACTTTGTGAATGAAACCCTGCTCCAACAGAAAATCCAATGCTCGGTAGATAGTCGGCGGTTTTGCCTGCGGCTCAGATACTCGCAGCAAATCTAGCAAATCATATGCACTAATAGTGCCTTTCTGACACGCCATCAGACGCAGCACTTCCATCCTCTGCGGAGTCAGTCGAACATTGCGTTGCAGACAAATTTGTTCTGCCTGTGCGAGCAGTCGCTCTAAAGAGGTTGTGGTCATGGTGTTTGCTTCCGGCCAGTAAGATTTCGTTATTTTAACATAAATAGCAGATAGGCCGAAGAGCACAAAATTTGTGGGGGAAAAGCGTCTGATAAACGAGGGAAAACAAAACGGGCTGACAGGTTATTCCCGTCAGCCCGCTTTTAACTCATGAGGCAGTGGCTCATATTCAATCTGTTATTTGATTTCAGATTGATGAGCATAGGCATCGCTGTTGTTCAGATTATTGATAATCGTTGCACGTTGATCCTGTGTACTCAACTGAGAAAACGTAGCGCTACCGTTAATCGATGAACGTTCAATGCCAGCCTGTTCCAATTTTTGTTGTGCCATCAGCTGATGAGCATAAGAGGAACCGTTACGGTTTGAATAGGCCAAAGTGCTTTGTTCTGCAGGGCTTAATTCTGAAAATGATTGAGCAAAAGCAGAACCAGTAAGGGTTAAAGCAACGATGGCAGATAATACGATTGAGGTTTTCATGATGTTTTCTCTTCTTTAAATTTTTTAAGTGGGTCAGACGGCGTTGTTATTGCGGACTGGCCTACATTGCAGGTGTTAATAACAAATACATGCTTAAACAAACGGCACTGGGCATGGCCGATTATTTATTCAACGTAACCTGATGGGCTTGGGCGCTACCGTTGTTTAAATGATTCACGACGGTGGCGCGCTGTTCGCTTGCTGTCATATCTGAGAAACTTTGTGCGAAAGCAGAACCCGCAAGGGCTAGAGTCATCAGAACGGTCAAAGTCATAGTTTTCATGGTGTCATCTCTCAAAAATTGTGATCTGGATACTGGTTTATTAGACCAGTCGTCTAGTTAATGGGTAAAAAATAATGCCAAACGTTTTCACGCAGGCATTCATTGTGCTGCGATAATATCTCTATATGGTGCCGGGTTTCAGTAAGCGTTCCGTACGCTGCATCGCTGAAACAAACGGTGCATCAGATCGGTTGACCTTAGCCCGTAACGCTGCGCCTAACCATAAAGAATACAGTGAATCTGCGAGTAATTCGGGCGATTCATCAATCGCAAGCGACCCTTCTTCAACGCCAGATTCGATACTCGACTGCAACTGGGCGATGACTCTTGTGATACCTGAGTCGAGTGCTTCACGCATCACCTCAGATAAGTCACTGACTTCACCAGCCAGCTTCACGACTAAACACTTACTGTGGCATACCGTTTCACAGCTTTGCGTCATCCAATGAGAGAAATAATCTAACAAATGCTGACGCTGTGTTTTTTGCCCATCCGAAAACTTCTCTTTCAGCATGACGACGTAATCGCTGAAATAACGGGTAAGCATAGCTTCACCAAACTTCTCTTTCGATTTGAAGTAATGGTAGAACGAACCTTTTGGTACTCCCGCGGTGGCAAGAAGTTCATTTAATCCCATGGCGGTAAAGCCGAGGTTTAAAATCAGTTCCTCACCCACATCTAAGATGTGTTCGCAGGTGTTGTTGGTCGTGCTAGTCGTTTTGTTCATGTGATTTAATATAGTAGACCGGTTGGTCTAAGTCAATATCCGGTTCATTATGTGAGCGAGATCACATGTGTAATAAAAACTTTACGCAGGTGAAATCAGCCACCGCTGTTATTGGCGCTAAGAGTATCTTAGTTGCGCTGAAAAAGCAGGTGCCAACATTGCAGGCGAGAGTATGTTGAGCACGTGCATTAATCGTGCGGCTTAATCGAGATACAGCTTCAATACTGGAAGTCGGTAGGATAAGTGCCAATTCACGGTATACTTGCGTTATACCAGCGGTGACGCAGTTTACCGTATTTGATTCAAACTGACTGAAATTCTGAGAATAATGACCCAAAACGCCACTAATCTTTCTTCTGCAATGCCGTTCAGCCAGAGCCGTTTTTCCGTTGCTCCGATGCTGGATTGGACCGATCGCCACTGCCGCTATTTTCATCGCAAACTGAGTCGCCAAACACTCCTCTATACCGAAATGGTCACGACGGGTGCCATTATTCATGGTAAAGGTGACTATTTGGCCTATAGCGAAGAAGAACATCCGTTGGCGTTGCAACTAGGGGGCAGCGATCCCGAAGCATTGGCGCATTGTGCCCGTTTGGCCGAACAGCGTGGTTATGATGAAGTAAACCTTAACGTTGGCTGTCCATCAGACCGGGTGCAGAACGGTCGTTTTGGTGCATGTCTTATGGGGGAGGCTCAACTGGTCGCCGATGGTATCAAAGCCATGCGCGACGTTGTTTCTATTCCAGTTACGGTAAAAACGCGTATCGGTATTGACGATCAGGATAGCTATGAGTTCCTGTGTGATTTTATTGATATCGTGTCTGGGAAAGGTGAGTGTAATAGCTTCACTGTCCATGCGCGTAAAGCGTGGCTTTCCGGGCTGAGTCCGAAAGAAAACCGTGAGATCCCACCGCTGGATTATGAGCGTGTCTACCAACTCAAACGTGACTTCCCTCATCTAAATATCGCCATTAACGGTGGAGTGAAAACGCTGGAGGAAGCAAAAATCCATCTACAGCACTTGGATGGCGTAATGATGGGGCGTGAAGCTTATCAGAGCCCAAGTATTTTAGCGCATGTCGATCGTGAACTGTTTGATTCTACCGCTGATGTACCAAACAGTATTGACGTGGTGCGCTCGCTCTATCCCTATATTGAACGTGAACTGTCTAACGGAACTTATTTAGGCCACATTACGCGCCATATTCTCGGCTTGTTCCAAAGTATTCCAGGTGCTCGCCAGTGGCGTCGGCATTTGAGTGAAAATGCGCATAAGCCGGGTGCTGGTGTAGAGGTAGTCGAAGCCGCGTTGCAGTTCGTGAGTCAACCACGTGGCTAAATAAACGAAAAGTTAGTAAATTTCACCAAGCGCTGTAACGCCCGTTACAGCGTGTCTTATCAAAATCAATGAGTTACAAAAAACTCTTACTTGGCATGATTCTTGTAAAAGAGTGAATAGCTAACGGTATCGCCGTTAAATTTTACTCAGGAGATCACCATGTTTGAAGTCCTCTTTATTCTTGGCTTTTTTGCCGTGCTGATGGTGACCGGGGTTTCAATGCTGGGCATCATCGCAGCCATGGCAGTTGCCACAGTACTTATGCTATTTGGTGGCCTATTTGTGATGGTGCTTAAACTGCTGCCGTGGATAGTTTTGGCCATTGTCGTGGTGTGGATCTACCGTTCTATGCAGAAGAAACCGCAGCCAAGGCGGTATTATTAAGTTTGGGTGTGCTTATATCTACGTTGGAACGGTGATGGGCGTCTAAGTATCTTATCCCTGTGCGCCTTCGACCTACCGCCATCTTCTCTGATGGCGGTTCTATCATGCATTTCATCTAACACGAAAAGACAAAACAATATTGTTTTGCCTTTGCCTTTTTAATTGTTTAAGTCTTGGTAGGAAGAGCCGGCACGACAGGGATGTCGTGACGGAGTTTGGGGCGCCCTGGATGGGCGATACCAAACCGTAGCGAAGATGGCATCTCGGATAAAAGCGCGCGAGTTGAGAGCCCCCGCGCAACGGGGCTCTCATCGGTCGCCTTCTCCAGTAGGCTTATGGAAACACATTTGCTGACCGGCGAACGAAACATTTCACTGTGATTCCATAGAGGATGTTGACGTTCCAAAACCCAGCAAAAAATAGCGCCTACTACTCCGGTATCAACAAACTCGATCCCTGTGTCCCGCGGCTTTGCAGTACTTCGTGCGCTTTTCTTGCGTCACTTAAGGCAAATTTCTGCGTATCAGGCACATCAACGCTAATTGCACCGCTGGCAATCATTGAGAAGAGTTCATGGCTGGCACTAAGCAAGTCTTGGTGATTATTGATATAGCCATTGAGAGAAGGGCGTGTAACGTACAGCGAGCCTTTTTGGTTGAGTATCCCCAAATCAACGCCGGTGACAGGGCCTGAAGCATTGCCAAAGCTGACCATCAGCCCGCGTTTTTTCAGACTATCGAGTGAGGCAAGCCATGTGCTTTTGCCCACAGAGTCATAGACAACGTTAACTTTTTCACCCTGAGTCAGTTCTGCGACGCGCTGGGCGATATCTTCGGTTTGGTAATTAATTGTCGCCCATGCACCAGCCTGTTTTGCTCGTTCGGCTTTAGCGTCTGAACCTACGGTACCAATCAGCTTGGCGCCCAGCGCTTTTGCCCACTGGCATGCTATTTGGCCTACGCCCCCAGCTGCGGCATGGAATAGGAAGATTTCGCCTGCTTTGATTTCATAAGTTTGGCGCAGCAAATAATGCACGGTAAGACCTTTGAGGAAAGAGGCAGCGCCTTGTTCAAAGCTTATTGCATTAGGCAGTAAAGCCACTTTTTCCGCAGGGACGTTATGTACCGAACTATAAGCACCGAGAGCGCTCTGCGCATAAACCACGCGATCGCCGACTTCAATACTGGTGACGCCTGCACCGACTTTAGTGACCACGCCAGAGGCTTCTGTGCCAAGCCCTGATGGGAACTGAGAAACTGGGTACAGTCCGCCACGAATATAGGTGTCAATGTAGTTGATTCCGATGGCTTTATTGCTGATCTGTACCTCTCCCGCAGCCGGATCTTTCGGATCAAAGTCTACATATTCAAGCACTTCTGGCCCACCGTGGGCGCTAAACTGGATACGTTTTGCCATCGTCTTTCCTCAAATGCATAGTGTCATTGTTATAATCAAAATTAGATTACATTCAGGTATACTGACGCGTCTTTCACTAACAGGTAAAGCATTCCCACTATGGCAGGAAATAAACCCACCAACAAATCAAACGAGACCCCGCGCGACAGGCAGATGGAGGGGCTCAAGCTACCACCACATTCGCTGGAAGCGGAACAGTCCGTGTTGGGCGGGTTGATGCTGGATAATGAGCGCTGGGATAACGTGGCTGAGCGTGTTGTCGCCAACGATTTCTACAGTCGTCCACACCGCCTAATTTTTACGGAAATGCAGCGACTGCTGGAAATGAGCAAGCCGATCGATTTGATCACGCTGTCTGAATCGCTAGAGCAACGTGGCGAATTAGAATCCGTGGGCGGATTTGCTTATTTAGCAGAGCTTTCAAAGAATACGCCAAGTGCGGCGAACATCGGCGCTTATGCCGATATCGTACGTGAACGTGCAGTTGTCCGCGATATGATCTCGGTGGCTAATGAGATCGCCGACGCGGGCTATGATCCTCAAGGACGTAGCAGCGAAGATCTGCTTGATTTGGCGGAATCACGTGTATTCCAGATTGCGGAAAATCGTGCGAACAAAGACGAAGGGCCGAAAAGCGTTGACCGTATTTTAGAGCAGACGGTTGCACGTATTGAGCAGCTTTATCAGACTCCACATGACGGTGTGACAGGGGTCGACACCGGTTATCAGGACCTCAATAAAAAAACCGCCGGTTTACAGCGTTCTGACCTGATTATCGTAGCGGCGCGTCCATCGATGGGTAAAACCACGTTCGCCATGAACTTGTGTGAAAATGCCGCAATGACCCAAGATAAACCAGTGCTGATATTCAGTCTGGAGATGCCCGGCGAACAGATCATGATGCGTATGCTGGCGTCATTAGCACGCGTTGACCAAACCAAAATTCGTACCGGTCAGCTAGACGATGAGGATTGGGCACGAATTTCCAGCACCATGGGGATTCTGCTGGAAAAACGTAACATGTACATTGACGACTCATCAGGTTTGACCCCAACGGAAGTGCGTTCGCGTGCGCGCCGTATTTTCCGTGAACACGATGGGCTTAGCCTTATCATGATTGACTACCTACAGCTGATGCGTGTGCCGTCGTTATCGGATAATCGTACTTTAGAAATCGCGGAAATTTCCCGCTCGCTCAAGGCGTTAGCAAAAGAGCTACAGGTTCCGGTTGTGGCACTGTCTCAGCTTAACCGCTCTTTGGAACAACGTGCAGACAAGCGCCCGGTAAACTCCGACCTGCGTGAGTCTGGCTCCATCGAACAGGATGCCGACTTGATCATGTTTATCTACCGCGATGAGGTTTACCACGAAAACAGCGATCTGAAAGGCATTGCGGAAATTATTCTGGGTAAGCAACGTAACGGCCCAATCGGTACGGTTCGTTTGACCTTTAACGGCCAGTTCTCGCGTTTTGATAACTATGCAGGCCCGCAGTACGACGACGAATAATCGAGCTGGTGACAAAACATCGTCAGCTCTCTAAGAGCAGTAATTAATTAACTCATTTGAGATATTGGGAAGGAATAGAAATGAAAGCGGCAACCGCAGTCATTGATCGCCGCGCTCTGCGACACAACTTTCAGCAAATTCGTCAATTTGCGCCGCACAGCCGACTGATAGCCGTTGTAAAAGCAAATGCCTACGGGCACGGGCTTTTAGAAACAGCCAAAACGTTAAAAGATGCAGATTGCTATGGCGTAGCGCGTATCGGCGAAGCCCTGAAACTGCGCTCGGGCGGTATTGTTAAGCCTATTCTGATGCTGGAAGGCTTTTTCTCTGCCGACGATCTGCCCGTTTTGGTTGCCAATAATATTGAAACTGCCATTCATAGCGAAGAACAGTTACAAGCGCTGGAAGAGGCTGAGTTGGAGCGTCCGGTTAAGGTTTGGATGAAGCTGGATACCGGCATGCATAGACTTGGGGTACGTCCAGAGCAGGCCGATGCGTTTTATACGCGCCTTTCCAACTGCCGCAACGTTGAGCAGCCGGTGAATATTATGAGCCACTTCAGCCGTGCAGATGAGCCTGAAACGGGTATGACTGAAGCTCAGTTAGCTTGTTTTGACGCATTTGCTACGGGTAAACCTGGCTTGCAATCTATCGCTGCTTCGGGCGGTATTCTGCTTTGGCCACAGTCGCATCGCGATATGGTTCGCCCAGGAATTATTCTGTATGGCGTATCTCCGCTGGCTGAACCCTATGCCGACCATTATGGCTTACAGCCGGTGATGACGCTGAAATCTAGCCTAATCGCCGTGCGTGAGCACAAAGCCGGTGAACCTGTGGGCTACAACGGCACATGGGTAAGCCAGCGCGATACCCGACTTGGCGTAGTCGCGATTGGCTATGGCGATGGTTATCCACGCAGTGCGCCTTCTGGCACTCCCGTGCTAGTCAATGGCCGTGAAGTGCCTATCGTTGGTCGTGTATCGATGGATATGATTTCGGTTGATTTAGGCCCAGAGGCGAAAGATAAAGTGGGTGATGAAGTGGTTTTGTGGAGTGCAGAACTGCCGGTTGAAAAGATTGCTAAGTATACCGGAATCAGCGCCTATGAGTTGATTACCAAGCTGACGCCGCGTGTCACGATGGAGTATGTCGGAGAATAAACTATGGCCGACGGCTTATGCTCATTAGCTTCAAGCTGTTCGGTCGTATTCAGGAGTCGTCAGGTAACACGTTGTTTTTTGATGTTACCTCACCATGATCCCTGATCAAAAAAACCTTTTTAGCTCGAATTAGTCAGTCGATATTATTGCGCAGTGCGTACGCTGGTATCCGGCGTATGAACTGCGCAATCTGAGAAATGATGGCAGACGCTGAGCATGCTATGCTCTCCGTTGAGTCATCCGCTAGGCTGTGACATCAGCTATATCTCAATTTTGCTGATAGCTCCTGACAGGCCTTCTGTACCAGAATGGAGTAGTCAGGGATCCGTTCTTTAGGCAACTGAACTTCCACTCCACTGATACTGATTGCTGCAACTACCTCTTGCGAACTGTTAAATACCGGCGCTGCAATGCAGTAAATTCCCGGCGAGTCTTCTGCATTATCAAAAGCCCATCCCCTCTCACGAATGCGCGCAAATTCCTGCATCAAATCAGATTTACGGGTAATAGTGGTCTCCGTATAGCGGGGCAACGTTTCATCTGGCATCAGCGTATCCATTGTCTCTTGCGGCAGCCATGCGCACAGGGCTTTCCCCACACCAGAGCTGTGGAGTGAGAGCTTCTTGCCCACCCATGACCGTATCCCTATCGGCTGAGCACTTTCAAGCTTCAGGATATAAATAGGGGCAACTTCATCCAGAATACCCAGATGGCAGATAAGATCTGTACTATCCCGCAGTTTTTCCAATACTGGCTGAGCGACCTTACTAATATCAAACTGTTCTAGAGAGCGGTTTCCCCACTCATACAGCTTCAGCCCCAGGAAAAATCGCCCTCTATCCTGACGTAACAAATGATGGTCAACCAGCGCATTCAGTAAGGATGAGGTGCTGCTTTTGGGCAGACCCAAATCCTGCTGGATCTGACTAAACGTGGCACCCGGTGTGTTAAACAAGTAACTGCAAATCCTGACGGTTTTATCGAGCGCTGGTACGGACGTTGTAATTGTCTGATTCATAGGGGCAGATGTCTTTTGGTTCATGGCTTTTGCGAGTATACCTCATTCACTTCTGTTGAGTAGGGCTGCTTTTGTGTGGTTTCTGTACATCATTTCCAAGTACAGATATCACGCAATAAATCCGACACAAATCACAATTGTCAGCTTGCGTTGCAAAATCCTTTGACTCTCTGAGCCCAACTCTGATGTACTCTATTCATCACACAGAACTATAGTTCTGTATATTGAACTAGATGAGGTCGGTATGTCAACGAAATTCAGGGGTATTTTTCCGCCGGTTCCTTCCATAGTTGATGCGCAGGGGGAGTTGGATAAAGTAGGCATGGCTCGGATGCTGGAGCATGTTATCGAAAGCGGTGCTGACGGGATGTTGATCCTTGGCAGTGGGGGCGAGTTCTCACAGTTTTCTTCCCAACAGCGAAAAGAGATAGCTGCATTCTGCCTGCATCATGTGAATGGCAGAGTTCCTGTTCTGATTGGGATTGCTTGTTCAGGCACTGCAGAAACCATTGAACTTGGTTGTCATGCGCAGGAGCACGGCGCCGATGGCGTTCTGGTTGTGAATCCGTACTACGCGAAACTCAGCGATGACGCCCGCTTCATGCATTACAAGCGTATTGCTGACGCACTCAAAACTCCAGTGTTCCTGTATAACTTCCCAGATCTGACCGGTCAGGATATTGGTCTTGATATCATCACGCGACTGGCTAAAGAAGTGCCGAATATCGTGGGTATCAAGGACACTATCGATAACATCAGCCATACTCGGGAAATTATTAACCGTGTGCATACCTTCCGCCCCGACTTCATTATCTTCAGCGGGTACGACGAATATATGCTGGATACCCTGCTACTGGGCGGCCATGGCGGCATTCCGGCGACCTTCAACTTTGCGCCAACTATCACTCGGAGTATTTATCAGGCTTTTCTGGACAACGATCTGGAGAAGGCCCGGTATTTTCAGCAGCAGCTGGCAAAACTTTCCCCGTTGTATGCGTTGGAACAGCCTTTCTTTGGTGTGATTAAAACGGCCATCAAACTAAGTGGGCTGGATATCTCTACTGCGGTTGTTGCACCGGCTCTGCCGCTTAGCGATGAAAAAACTGCCGTGGTGAAAACCATTCTGGCAAGCATTCACCAGTAAAAATGAGGGGCGTATTATGAATCACAGTCCGGTACTTAGACTGAATCCTGCCGATGATGTTGTTATTGCCCGTCAGGATATTCCTGCTGGAACATGGCTGGAAGCTGAAGGATTAGAGACGCGTAACCTCATTCCGGCCGGTCACAAAATTGCCCTTCGCGATATTGCCGCCGGCAGTGTGGTTAAGCGCTACGGACAAATTATCGGTTTTGCCACCTGCGACATCCGGCAGGGTGAACATATTCATGTACATAATCTCGGCATGGGCGATTTTGAGCGTGATTATGCATGGGGAGAGGGCAGTCTTCCCCTGAAGCTGGATGCGCATCAGGATACCTTTATGGGGATCCGCCGAGCAGACGGGCGTGTGGCGACACGCAATTTTATTGGTGTGCTGAGTTCGGTGAACTGCAGCGCGACCGTTGTCAGAGCTATTGAAGATCACTTTCGTGCGCGGGGTCTCAGCGATTTTCCGAATGTGGATGGCATTGTGGCGCTGCCGCAAAGTTTTGGCTGTGCCTTCGGCTCTGACAGCGAAATGATGAAGGTCATGCGCCGGACGATAGCGGGCTATGCCACCCACGTAAACTTTGCCGGAATTGTGATTGTGGGGCTGGGGTGTGAGTCTTTTCAGATTCAGGACATGATGAATGCCCATGGATTGAGTGAAGGCCCCATGCTGAAGTGTCTTACCATTCAGGAAAGCGGAGGTACCCGTAAAGCCATTGAAAAGGGTATCTCCTTCATTCTCGGGATGTTACCGGAAGCCAATCGGGTTAAGCGTGAGCCGGTGCCTGTCTCGGAAATCATTCTGGCTCTTGAGTGTGGAGGCTCTGACAGCTACTCCGGTATCTCCGCCAATCCGGCTCTTGGTTACGCGGTGGATCGGTTGGTTCGTCAGGGCGGTACGGCAATACTCTCCGAAACCTCGGAGATTTATGGTGCTGAACACCTCTTAACACGCCGAGCTATCAGCCGGGAAGTGGGCGAAAAACTGGTTCGACGTATTAAGTGGTGGGAGGACTACTGCGAGCGAACCGGGAGTGAGATGAATAATAACCCGTCAGCTGGTAACAAAGCAGGCGGCCTTACGACGGTGCTAGAAAAATCCTTGGGTGGTATCGCCAAAGCCGGTACGACTAGCCTGATGGAAGTGTATGAGTATGCCGAACCAGTCACGGCGAAGGGTTTTGTCTTTATGGACACACCAGGATATGACCCGATGGCAGTCACTGGGCAAGTCGCCGGAGGCGCAAATCTGTTGTGCTTCACCACTGGGCGGGGCTCTGCCTTTGGCTCAAAACCAACACCCTGTCTGAAACTCGCGACTAATAATGCTCTGTGGCATCGCCAGCAAGATGATATGGACCTGAACTGCGGCACCATCGTCGAAGGTGAGGAAACGATTGAACAGGTTGGGGAACGAATTTATCAGAGGATCATCGATATGGCCTCCGGCGCTCGAACCCGAAGTGAAGAGCTCGGTTATGGCAGTCAGGAATTTGTGCCCTGGACCATGGGGTCGATCATGTAATAGCCGCTGGCAGCCATCTGTTTCAGCGCGTCAGGTAACTCAACACAAAATTTTAGATAACGCAGAGGTGAGTAATGGAACGTAAACCTGTTCTGGGGATTTTTCTGGGTGAAGCGGCAGGTATCGGCCCTGAGCTGATTGCCAAAGTGGTAGCTGATGGCACGGTCTATAAATACTGTAGGCCAGTTCTGATTGGTGATGCCCGAGTTCTGGCACTCGGCCAAAAAATTGCTGGGGTGAATTTTCAGTGGGATGTTATTAGCGATCCTACCGAAGCAAACTGGGACACAGGGAACATCCCGCTGCTAGATCTGAAAAACTTCAACCCTGAAAATATGACCATGGGGACCATTGATACTACCTCCGGTCACGCAACGGGTGAGTCGCTAGTAGTCAGCATGTCATTACTTAAATCCGGCAAGATTGACGGCTTTGTCTTCGCACCCTTGAATAAAGAAGCCTTCAAGAAAGGCGGCTGGGATATTGAAGATGAGCATTATCTGTTTGCTGAACAGTTGGGATGTCTGGACAGACCGCGTGGATTGCTGAATGTACTTGACGATCTCTGGGTATTTCGCGTGACTGGGCATATTCCGTTTAAAGATATTGCCAGTCATATAACTCCTGAAAATGTCAGCCGCTCTGTCCAACTGTGCTACGACACGTTACGTATGGCTGCCTTTGAAAATCCGCGCATCGCTGTTGCAGCCCTGAACCCCCATGCTGGTGATGGCGGCACATGTGGTACGGAAGAAATTGACGTTCTTATCCCAGTCATTGAAACCTTCCGGGAAAAGGGGATGGATATGTATGGTCCAGTACCGGGAGATACCGTATTTATACATGCGTTTAATAATGAATATGATGCGGTCGTAACCCTGTTCCATGACCAAGGGCAAATAGCCACCAAACTTCACTCCTTCGATGTGGGGATCACCGTAGCGGCGGGATTACCTTTTGCTATCACAACTCCGGAACACGGCACTGCATTTGATATTGCAGGAAAGGGCGTGGCAAAAACACTGGCGACCGAGCGCGCTATTGCTGTTGCGGCCAGAATGGCCTCCACAACACATAAATAATACTTCTTTTTAATAGCCATTAATGCCACGCCAGTTCGGCGTGGTGGAAAATGACGAGCGTTATCTACATCGTTGTTAATTTAATAATATTGACACTCGATAATAGTATTTAAATTTTATGACGATGCTCAGCATCAGGGTAATACATTCCCTTCTTTATTTTCTTGTAATTAAAGTTGGGGTGAAAAATCAATAACTGCTTTATTTATATTAATATATATCGGCAGGAAATTTATATGTCCAAGAAATAATTAAAACAACAATATGCCATTTAAAAAATGGTATCAATCAGATAATTTAAAATCAGACTCAACCGGTTTATCTTTTTATATACACCGGCGTAGTCCCTATAGCTAAGGAGAAGCCTTGTGCATTCAACTTCATTTGTGGTAATTAGCGGACTTATTGCAATTGTCCTGCTTATTATCCTTATCACCCGATTAAAACTACATCCTTTTTTTGCTCTGCTCATTTCGTCTGTGCTTTTAGGTATTGTGAATGATATTGGCGTCACGAAAAGTGTGACAGCATTTACTCACGGTTTTGGTGGTCAGCTCTCCGTGACGGGGGTGGTTATTGGCCTCGGTGCGATGCTGGGGGGACTATTGGTCCAGTCAGGCGGCGGGGACAAAATAGCCGATATCATTATTGGTTCCAGAAAACTCGTCTGGATGCCGCTGAGTGTCGGTTTGGTTTCGCTGATTATTGGGTTGCCAAACCTGTTTGAAGTTACCTTTGTACTGATGGTTCCACTGGTGTTCTCCATCACGAAAAGACTGAATGTGCCTGTTCTCACCGTGGCTATCCCGATGTCTGCCGGTTTGATGACCGCTCACGCACTGCTGCCGCCTGGACCTGCAACGATTATTGCCGCTACTGCCTACAATGCCAATATCGGTGAAACCACACTCTACGGTGTGATTATCAGCGTACCGGTGCTACTTGCGGGGGCTTACCTTTTCCCACGTCTTATGCGTAACCATCTCAATGTGGGCACGCCTCTCGATCTGAACGGTCCTGCGCATGGGAAAGAGGCTGCCGGAGAGCGTGTTCGTCAGCCGTCCTTAGCTGTCGCACTGACCACGGTAATGATCGCGCCGTTCCTGATGATTATCGGCACCATTGGTCTTGATTTCCTGCCAAAAACCGGCGTCATAACAGAAATTTTCCAAGCCATTGGTAACCCTGTCATCACTCTCGGGCTGGCGTTGATTTATGCCATGATTTTCTTGGGGCGTGCTGCTGGCTTCAGTAATGAAGGGATTTTGGCTATCAGCAAGAAAAGCATTGTTCCTATCGTGGGTTTGTTGCTGATTATCGGTGGTGGCGGTGGTCTAAAGAATATACTGACCGAGATCGGCCTGAGTGACATTATCAGCCATCTGGCTACTGACTGGTCCATCCCTCCACTGATTTTTGCATGGCTTGTGGCGGCTGTTTTTCGTATTGCGTTGGGCTCCGGCACGGTTGCGGTCTCCGCATCAGGCGGTATTGTGGCAGCCTTACTGGCCGCAAATCCAAACACTAATGCTGCACTGCTGGTGCTTTCAACCACCACAGGTGCCATGATTTTCTCCCATGTCAGTGACGGTGCATTCTGGTTGTTCAAAGAGTATTTTGGCCTGACTGTCCCGCAAACCATTCGCACTTGGAGTTATTTGGTCACCGTCCAGTCAATTGTCGGCCTTATCGGGGTACTCATCCTTGGGGCTATTATCGGTTCGTGATTTTCCAGACCTTATACAAGAGTGGGTAATCGGTTTTACGATTGCCCGCTTGGTGGATTTAATATTTTATTCTCTGTGAGCGGGTTCTGTTTGCAAGGACGGCCGACACTATGAATTAATATAAATGGTGACAATACTGTAGTGCAGGCGACACTTAATGCCAGTAAACCTGATGGTATCCACTATTCTTAAATGGATACCATCAGGATATTTTAATCAGCAGAACTGTTTATTGTTACCTTGGTATTTTTCCATCGTAATCAAACAGGGTTTCAGTCTCTCCTCCTTCATATTCTTGAAGGGCTGAAAGATGTCGGTCTCCCTTCCATGTATATTTTACAGATATGGTATTACCTTGATTTTTTACCTGTTGGTTTTTACCTATTTTAATATTAGGAATAAAATCATTTCGAACGCTATCCTTTTCAAAGGATAGATGTTTTTTGTATGCTTGCAGTATGTTTTTTTTTATCATAATAGCAAGTTTTAGTATTAGAGTAGTCCATTTCATGACGAATGGTTGGATCACATACAATGTCTCTTGCCTTCGTGAGTTGCAACCATTGATCTGACGGTGAATTAGAAAAACTATCATTTCTAATAGAGTAATTATTGCCTGTCTTTTTTATTTCAAACTGTGGAGCAGGGAATGAACATTGCGCACCTTTATTCTGGCTTGAGAACGTTAATTCCAATACGCCTTTGTTATCTTTTATATCATACTGACCGTCGCATGAAATAATAGCGGGACGTCTTGATGACGATGTCGTTATCATTATACTGACAAAGGCTTGGCTCTTTTTACTATCGACGTCGATAAAATAAGATATTGAGTCTTGGGGGCCATCAAGAATAATTTAATCAGTTTGATTAAGTTGATAGCCGCCATCCCAATGAGAGTCCGATGCTGCAAGTGTACTTCCAGACCCTACGGTAATAAAAAACAAACCTAGTGTTAAAATCCATTTCATATAGTCATCTCTTTCTATGGTAGTCAATATGTTGTCTATTAATTATGTTAATTGTTTATGCTTTGGTATTGGTTTTTAATATGAACTGACGTGTTCATTATCTCATTGGGCATATTGAACATACAATAAAAACGGGTGAACATTCATTCACCCATTTTTATTTATTTTAGATACTGAAAGCCTAAAACTCAGTTGGACACAAAATGATTACGTTTAATGTAATCCGTTATGTCCGATGAACTGGAGGCGTTTACAGTGACGCTTCATAAATTTTGCGGCTATCTTCCAGCGTAATATCGCTGTTTTCGCCCAAAGCGGTCATACCATGTTCTTTTAGTTTTGCCAGTAGCGTCGGAATCGAAGTGGCATCAACACCGTAGTCTTTCAGATAGGTTTTAATGCCCATCTCTTCGAAAAACTTACGCGTTGCGGCAATCGCGGCATCGATACGCTGTTCTTCATTACCTTCACGAATATTCCATACACGCTCTGCGTATTGCAGCAGTTTGGCATGTTTCTGCTGGCGTTTAGCCTGTAGCAGAGACGGAAGAACGACCGCTAGCGTTTGAGCATGATCCATACCGTGCAGCGCAGTGAGTTCGTGTCCCAGCATGTGTGTTGCCCAATCCTGTGGAACGCCTGCGCCGATCAAACCGTTCAACGCCATAGTTGCACTCCACATGACATTGGCGCGAACGTCATAGTTTTCTGGTTCTGCCAAGGCGCGTGGGCCTTCTTCAATCAGCGTCAGTAGTATACCTTCGGCAAAACGATCCTGAATTTTGGCATCTACCGGATAGGTCAGATATTGCTCTACGGTATGCACAAACGCATCCACAACGCCGTTTGCGACCTGATGGGCAGGTAAGGTATAAGTCACTACCGGATCTAGGATTGCAAATTTCGGCATGACATATGGAGACTGGAAGGCACGCTTATCACCGGTAGAGCGGCGAGTAATAACGGCACCTTTATTCATTTCTGAACCGGTCGCAGGCAGAGTTAATACCGCGGCTAGTGGGATCGCTTTTTCGATTTTGCTGCCGTAGGTTTCCAAAATATCCCATGGTTCGCCAACGTAGTCAGCCGCAGCGGCAATAAACTTGGTGCCGTCAATCACTGACCCGCCGCCTACGGCTAGCAGAAAATCAATTTTTTCGTTGCGCACCAGTTCAACACATTTCATCAGGGTTTCGTAAGATGGGTTTGGCTCAATGCCGCCAAACTCAAAGACATGCAGCCCTTTCAGCGCGGCATGAACCTGATCTAGAACGCCGGTGCGTTTCACACTGCCGCCACCGTAAGTAATCAGAATACGAGCATTCTCTGGAACTTCATTACGCAGATTAGCAATTTGACCTTTACCGAATAGCACTTTTGTTGGGGTGTGAAGAGTAAAATTTTGCATTGCAATCAACCTCAGTGTTTATTTTGATTCGTTATGCTTTGGCCGTCGACGCCAACGCATTTTCTGGATGTTATTCTGGGCGCAATACGCTGATGTCTCAATGCACATTTCTGTTGATGACTTGCCTATTTCTACAAATAACTGTAGAAATTGAAGCGTATTAGGCATTATTTATTGCACTTATTTGAGGCGGCGGAGATTGGTCAATGTTGATTGATGAACGGTGGAAGCAGCTGGCACAGCAGTTGAGTCGCCAGATTACCCAGACTGGTGTAAGCGCTTCACCTATTGAAAATGTAAAAATTATCTATGCGGATGAGCATCACCCGCGAACACCCGTGATGTATGAACCCTGCATTATCATCGTTCTACAGGGACATAAGGTGGGATATCTGGGTGAGAAGGTATTTCGCTACGATCCGACCAATTATCTTCTGATGACTCTGCCACTGCCCTGCGAATGTGAGACGTTTGCGACGCCGGATGAACCTTTGATTGGTCTTTCGGTGCGGGTGAATACCAGCATGCTGCAGGATTTGCTGATGGATATCGGCGATGGCTTGGTCGCTAAGCAACGCTGCCAATCTAGTGGTGTGAAGTCAGTCTCCCTTGATGAATCGATGTTTTGTGCCACCGAACGACTGGTAGATGCGATGGAAAATCCACTACAGGCCAGAGTACTGGGGCCACAAATTGTGCGCGAAATGTTATTCCATGCTCTGTGCGGGGAAGGCGGGGAGGCATTGCAGGCCTTGGCAAATCGTCATAGCCATTTTAGCCAAATTGCTAAGGCTCTACGCCTGATTGAACAGCAGTATTCCGACAGCCTTAACGTTGATTTACTGGCGCAGGAGGTGAATATGAGCGTATCGGCCTTTCACCATAACTTTAAAGCCGTCACCGCAACCTCTCCATTGCAGTATATAAAATCTTTCCGCCTGCATAAGGCGCGCATGATGATGTTGCACGATGGTCTGAAGGCTAGCACCGCAGCGATCCGCGTAGGCTATGAAAGTGCCTCGCAGTTTAGCCGCGAGTATAAGCGTTTCTTTGGTAATACGCCGAGCGAACAAATGACTCGCTACCGTGAAGGTGGCTTGAGTATTGTAGAACGATAAATTACGACTTTGCCGCAGGAGTGGATTTGCCATGATAGAAAGGGAATATTTAGTCGCTGGAATGCAGGTGCGTGAGCACCGTTTAGACGTGCCGCTGAATTGGTTCGATGCCAGCGATCCACGCCGGATTTCGATTTTTGCCCGTGAGCTATCTATTGCTGGCCGAAACGCCGATGGGCTGCCGTGTCTATTGTTTTTACAAGGGGGGCCGGGAGGTAAATGTCCGCGTCCAACCAGCCAGAGCGGGTGGCTCGCTGAAGCGCTGAAGAGTTTCCGCGTGATCTTGCTCGATCAACGCGGAACAGGGCAGAGTAGCAGGATCGAATCCAGTTCGATTCGTGGCTCCAGCCCCCAGCAGATCGCTGACTATCTTCGCTGTTTCCGTGCTGATTCTATTGTGGCCGACGCTGAACATCTGAGAAAAACTCAGTTTGGTGGCTGTAAGTGGAGCACTTTAGGGCAGAGTTTTGGTGGTTTCATTACTTTGACGTATTTGTCACAAGCTCCTCAAGGACTTGAAGCCTGCTATATCACGGGTGGGTTGCCTGCCATCCAACCGAATGCGGAATTGTTATATCAGCGTACCTACCAAAAACTGAGGGAAAAGAATCAGATTTTCTTCTCTCGCTATCCTCATATGCGGCAGCAGATTGACCGCATCGCCGACGTACTGAGTGAACAAGAGGTTTATCTGCCCGATGGCGATATTCTTACGACTCAGCGTTTGCAAACGCTGGGTATTCAGTTGGGAATGAGCGAAGGCTATGAAAGCTTGCTGTGGCTGTTTGATGAGGCTTTTAATCAGGATGGCGAGTTGAGCGATACTTTCCTTACTCAGGTGATGAACCTGACAGGCTTTGCTGAACATCCACTCTATGCTGTTATGCATGAAAGTATTTATGCTGACGATAACAGTGGTGCGACGAATTGGGCGGCGCAGCGAGTGCATAACACTTTGCCGGAGTTCCATGCTGAACAAAGGCCTCTGCTTCTGACCGGCGAAATGATCTACCCGTGGATGTTTGCTGAAATGCAGACTCTACGACCATTCCAAGAGGCAGTAAGCTTACTCGCCGAGAGCGAGCGGTGGTCGCCGCTGTACGACGCGGACCGCCTGAAGGCTAACCAAGTACCTGTAGTCGCCGCAGTTTATTACAACGACATGTATGTTGATGTAGGCCTATCGCTAGAAACGGCGAGCCATATAGGTAACTTGGAAACGTGGATCACCAGCGAGTATGAACATAACGGCCTGCGTGTGGGCAATGTATTCTCGCATTTGCGCCAGATGATGGCGTTACGTGGCGTCGCTTGATTATTTAATAACCGTACGTCAGTAATAAAAAACCCGCCGAAGCGGGTTTTTTCACACGAGTGGAAATCAATCCCACCAAACATCAAACAGATCGCTCACGACAACATTCTTCATGCCGTGTGATTCCAGCCACTCTTTTACCAGCTTCTGATGTTCTTCGGTGCACTGACCAATCTGCTGCAGGCAGATCAGACCTTCCCACGCCAGATAGCCACTACCATCAAATGCTAGGCCGTTTGGCTCGATAGCTTCATCGATGAACTTATCAACAGTGGAGTCGATAATGTCGATACCGGTGCCTTCTTCAAAATTCCAGCTTACGCTGAAGCCCAGTTCCTGAAACTCATCGATATGCATCTTTTTACGCAAACGACGGCTGCGGTTTTTAGCCATTATTCTACCCTCTCAAACATCAAATCCCAGTTGCCATGCCCCAAACGCTGACCACGCAGTTCAAACTTCGTTAATGGACGCGAGTCCGGCCGAGGGACGTATGTATTATCGCTGGACAGGTTTTTATAACCTGGTGCGTTGTTCATCACTTCCAGCATATGCTCGGCGTAGTTTTCCCAGTCTGTTGCCATATGGAAAACGCCGCCGATTTTCAATTTGCTCTTAATTTGCTGAGCAAACGGAGCTTGTACGATACGGCGCTTATGGTGGCGCGCCTTATGCCATGGATCGGGGAAAAACAGCTGAACCATTGCCAGTGAGTTTTCCGGGATCATTTCTTCCAGCACTTCAATAGCATCGTGGCACATCACTCGCAGATTAGTGATGCCAGCTTCGTGTGCGGCTGCTAAACATGCACCAACGCCCGGCGAGTGAACCTCGATGCCGAGGAAGTTTTTCTCTGGATGCTGCTGTGCCATGGTCACAAGCGATGCGCCCATACCAAAACCAATTTCGAGTACGGTAGGTGCGTCACGGCCAAATAACGCGACAAGATCCAGCGGCTGCGGCTGAAAATCTACGCCCATCACCGGCCAGAAGTTATCCAGCGCAAACTGCTGCCCTTTGGTCAGACGCCCTTGACGGCGTACAAAACTGCGGATACGGCGCATAACGCGACCGTTCTCATCAAATTCCGGTGATACTACGTCATTCATAGTGGTGCTTCATCTGCCTGAATATGGATGTTTAACATAAAGTGAAGGCGCATTATGCAAAGTTAGCCAGTTTTCACAAGCTATGATTTTAACAGCTACCGGTTAGTTCTAGGCAGAAACTTTATTTATTTACTGTTAATCGCTGGATAACGCTCACATTCATCAGCGTTATTACCGCGAGTAAAACAGCCGATTGATGCAAGCTTGAGAAAGATCCGGTTTACAGTCGGTAGCCTCTGTGCTGCAATCGCAGCCTATTTTTATCAGCCTTGGTTTCTTAACCGCTAATGGCCTTCAGGGAACTCCTAACGCTTATGATGCTGGCGCAACAATTCGCGCAGTCGGTGCTGACTTGGTACGACCGCTACGGACGTAAAACTTTGCCATGGCAAAGCCCAAAAACACCTTATCAAGTATGGCTGTCGGAAGTCATGTTGCAACAAACTCAGGTTGCGACCGTGATCCCTTATTTCTTGCGTTTTATGGAGAAATTCCCAGACGTTCGCGCGCTGGCCGCGGCGCCTCAGGATGAGGTGTTACATCTTTGGACAGGGCTCGGTTATTACGCTCGTGGCCGCAATCTACATAAAGCCGCGCAGACGATTATGGAAAAGCATGGCGGGGAGTTCCCGACGTCGTTTGACGATGTTTGCGCTCTTCCCGGCGTTGGCCGCTCCACTGCTGGTGCGATCCTTTCATTGTCGCTCGGTCAACATTATCCCATCCTCGACGGGAACGTGAAACGCGTTTTAGCGCGTTGTTACGCAGTTGAAGGCTGGCCGGGAAAAAAAGACGTCGAAAATCGGCTGTGGGAAATTAGCGAACAGGTCACTCCTGCCAAGGGTGTTAGCCAATTTAACCAGGCGATGATGGATTTGGGCGCGATGGTTTGTACCCGCAGTAAGCCAAAATGCGAGCTGTGCCCGCTAAGCAGCGGTTGTATTGCCTACGCTAATAGCAGCTGGAGTCAGTATCCGGGTAAAAAACCAAAGCAAACTATTCCTGAAAAAACTGGCTATTTTCTAATGATGCAATCTGGCGATAATGTGTGGCTGGAACAGCGTCCTAACGTCGGACTATGGGGCGGATTGTACTGCTTTCCACAGTTTATCAATGAAGATGCGCTACGCGAGCACGTGGCTTCACTAGGGATAAAACAGCCCAAGTTGCATCAGCTAACATCATTTCGCCACACGTTTAGCCATTTCCATTTAGATATCGTACCGATTTGGTTTGATATAACGCAGCAAAGTCACTGCATGGATGAAGGAACTGGACTCTGGTATAACTTAGCCCAGCCACCGTCCGTCGGTCTGGCAGCCCCCGTGGAACGTTTATTGCAGCAGCTGTCTAAAGAGCCAGTTTCTCAGCGATCGTAACAAGGCTCACCACATGAGGAATAATCATGAGTAGAACGATTTTTTGTACATTTTTAAATCAAGAAGCCGAAGGGCAAGATTTCCAGCTGTATCCGGGTGAGTTAGGTAAACGGATCTTTAACGAGATTTCGAAAGAAGCATGGTCGCAGTGGATGTCCAAGCAAACTATGCTGATCAACGAGAAAAAACTCAGCATGATGAACCCAGATGACCGCAAACTTCTTGAGCAGGAAATGGTGAAGTTCTTGTTTGAAGGCCATGATGTGCATATCGAAGGTTATACGCCGCCGAGCCAGTAATCTTAATAACGAGTATATTGCGGGTTTGACAGCGCTAAGCCCGCAGTTTGAGATCCTATTTTTCATCCAATATGGCTGTGAAGATGAAGAAAGTTTTAGCATTGATCCTGATCGCACCCTTGCTGATCTCTTGTTCTGGAAAGAAAAATACTCAGGACAGCGAAGCCTATGTCAAAGATACCAATGGTTTCGACATTTTGATGGGACAGTTTGCCCATAATATTGAAAACATTTGGGGCATCAACGAGGTGCTGATTGCGGGGCCAAAAGACTACGTAAAATACACCGATCAATACCTAACGCGTAGCCACATCAACTTTGATTCCGGCCAGATCACTATTGAAACGATCTCACCGACGGATCCGGCCGCCAGCCTTAAACAGGCCATTATCAGTACATTGCTGATGGGAGACGATCCCGGTTCTATCGACCTCTATTCTGATGTAAACGATATTCAGATCAGCAAAGAACCCTTCCTGTACGGTCAAGTATTAGACAATACCGGACAGCCAATTCGTTGGCAGGGGCGCGCTAGCAACTTTGCCGACTATCTAGTCCAGCATAAGCTCATGAAGCGTACTTCTGGGCTGCATGTGATTTACTCAGTAACGATCCAATTGGTGCCAAACCACTTGGATAAACGTGCTCATAAATATCTCGGGATGGTACGTAAAGCTTCTGAAAAATATGGCGTCGACGAGTCTTTGATTCTGGCAATTATGCAAACCGAATCGAGCTTTAACCCGTACGCCGTCAGCGGCTCTGATGCACTTGGTCTGATGCAGGTGGTTCAGCACACCGCAGGTAAAGACGTATTTGTACAGAAAGGGAAATGGGGTACGCCAAGCCGTAGCTATCTGTTTGATCCAGAAAATAATATTGATACTGGTACTGCATATCTGGCGATCTTACAGAACAACTATCTGGGCGGCATTCAGAACCCGACGTCACGGCGTTATGCGGTAATTACCGCTTACAACGGCGGCGCAGGCAGCGTGTTGCGAGTATTCTCCAGTGACCGTAACCGTGCAGTGAGCATCATCAACCAGTTAACACCGGGTGATGTATACGAAACGCTCACCAATAAACATCCTTCTGGCGAATCACGTCGCTATCTATACAAAGTGAACAACGCGCAGAAGAGCTATCGACGCGGGAAGTAAACTTTCTCCACGCCCGCTCTCCTTTTGAGGGCGGGCAGATGCCTCATCATAAACTCAGTCATGATGATGATTATGCCCTTCAGCATGTTCATGTTGATGTTCATAGTCTTCGCCCGGCACCACAACCAACTTACCATAGCGCACGCCGCGCTCTGCGATCACCTTCTCTGCAAGACCCTTTACTTTCCCACTCGCACCTTTAAGCAGCGATACTTCTAAGCAACTGCCATGATCGAGATGCACATGCAGGCTTGCGAGCGATAAATCATGGTGATCGTGGAAGCTTTTCGTTAGACGCTTAGAAAGTTCACGGGCTTCATGGTCGTAAACATAAAACAGCGCCGCAACGCAGTTGCTAGTTTCATCGTTCAATGTCGGCATTGCCGTGGCTTGAAGTCCGGCACGAGCTAAATCACGAATCGCCTCGGAGCGATTTTGGTAGTTACGTTCTTTGATGATGGTGTCGATCTCAGCCATCAAATCATCATCCAGTGAAAGGGTAACTCGTTGCATAAAATTAGTTCCTAATCCGGCTTTAGTCGCAAGAGTATGCCATTGTTCACATAGCTAAAAAACCGAGCTACCAACAACTTAGTCTATCAACACTAAGGATGAGTCCATCAACTTAGTCCATTAATTCTAACGGCCCACCTTTTTCTAATGCGCGCAAATAGGCAGGTCTCGCGTGTAAACGCTTCAATAACCCCCGTGCATGTGGGGCCTTATCCAATCCCGTGCGTATATTCATTGCTTCCAAGGGAAAACTCATCTGTATATCTGCCAGACTAAAGTGGTCACCAGCAAACCAGTTATTTTTACTCAGGTGATTTTCAATGAAGCGCAAATGCGTTGCCAGTTGCTGATCAAGGTAACCACGCTGCACACCTTTACTTAACAGGCTGCCAATTGGCCGAATGATCCAAGGCACTGGAGCCTTCCCTAGTCGATTAAAAATCAACTTCATTACCAATAATGGCATTAATGATCCTTCGGCATAGTGCAGCCAGTAGCGGTACTGCATCCGTTCTGGCTTATCCTGCGGTTTGAGCAGTGCGGAGTGGTCATAAGTATCTTGCAGATATTCGAGAATGGCAGCGGACTCCGCAATTGTCCATTCGCCATCGGTCATCACGGGAGCCTTTCCCAACGGATGGATTTTTTTCAACGATTCAGGAGCCAGCATGGTTACGGGATCGCGTTGATACTGTTCGAACTGATAGGGTAATCCCAGCTCTTCAAGCGTCCAAAGCACCCGGTGTGAACGCGAATTATTAAGATGATGGACCGTAATCATTTTCTAGCTCCACTAGCATATGTTTTCTAACTATAGCCAGCAGATGAAAAATTACACAAAAGATCATGGGGGCGATTAAAAACAAAGGGAGCCACCGATGGCTCCCCTTATTGGGTAAAACAACTGCCTAATAAATCTGATTAAAAATCAGTATTAAACATTTTTGTCCTGCATTTCAAAACGAGGTGAGATCAGGCCGTACAGTGTCCATCCTAAGAAGGTTACAATCGCACCATACATCATGGCTTCTTCACCTGATGAATAAAGAGCATAGAAGCTATACATGGCACCAATAAACGCGATGATATTTGCCATGCGGGCTTTGCTTGGATTGACCTTCGCCACTTTCTGAATAATAACCAGAGCGGCCATAGACAGAATGTAAGGGATAATATTAGTTACTACCGCAAGGTTAACCAGCACGTTGAACTGCTTATTCAGTGACGGACTGATAGTCATCAGAGACAGCACGGTTTGGATAATCACGATAACGATCATACCTTTTACCGGCGCGTCAGCCTTAGTCAGCTTAGAGAATACTTTAGGGAAATAACCTTCATCCGCCGAGGATTTAAACACCTGAGCGATGGTGAACTGCCAGCCGAGTAATGAACCTACGCAGGACATAATCATCAGTGCCATGATGATTTTACCCACACCTGGAGTAAACATTTGCGCGAATGCTAAACCAAACGGCGCGGTTGAATTCGCCAAATCCATATTTGGCACAATACCTGCAATCACGTTAGTTGAAACAATATAAATAACCGCTGCGCCCAATGTGCCGCCCAATACGGCAATAGGTACGTTACGTTCAGGATTGTCGACAACATCAGTATTAGCACAGGCAGATTCTAGCCCCAAGAACGCCCACAGCGTCATTGCGATAGAAGAACCGACCGCTTCAAATACAGGTAAATGATGCGGGTTCCAAGACTGTACATACATCGTTGGGCTGAACCAGAACCAACCGATAACCGAGATACCAACAACCGGAATGATAACGCCCCATACGGTTACGCCACTAATGCGACCCGTAATTCTTGCGCCACCAAAGTTAGCAATAGTTGCCAGCCAAAGCACGCCAATTGTCGCGATACAAATTCCCAAAGGTGTTAAGTTTGCCCCGACTAATTCGGTACCGTAGCCAACGGCAGAAATTGCAATTGCCACGTTCGCAATTAGCAAAGATACACCGTAGGTGTAGTTCGCCATGAAGTTGCCGGATTTACCAAAGGCATATTCCGCATAGCCTCCCATACCACCTGATTTACGGCTGAACATCCCACATTTAGCAAAAGCATAAGCCAAAGCCATTGAGCCCAAAGCTGTCACCAGCCATGAAACAATAGACAGCGTCCCCACTTCTGCTAATTTCGTCGGTAACATGATGATCCCTGAACCCATCATGTTTACCGCCGTCAAAATTGTGAGCTGAACGACGCCCATTTTATTGTTGCCTTTAGACGTACTCATATTGTGTCTCTCTCATAAACTCTGTTAGCGAAGAGCCGGTTACATCGCGACCCTTCGCTATTTCTTTTTATCGGAAAATCAGTTTCGGCCAATAGCCCTGCCGAGAAATGATTTCTAGTTTATTGTTTAATAACATAGCCATAAGCACGTTTACGTCCGTCCTCATCCTGTTGGATATAGACACCCTGCAATTCAGGAGCAAAGCCTGGTAACAGATTGATGCCCTCTTCCAGCGCCAAGAAATAACGCTGTACAGAACCGCCCCAGATTTCCCCTGGAACCACACACAGCACACCTGGAGGATAAGGAAGAGCACCTTCAGCGGCGATGCGGCCTTCAACCTGACTTAAAGCAACTAATTCAACGTTGCCGCGTACAAACTCGATATTCGCCTGTTGTGGGTTCATCACCACTTTCGGGAAGTGAGCTTTACGGAACATCTCTTTTTGCAGTTGTTTCACGTTGTGGCTGACATACAGGTCGTGCATTTCCTGACACAGTTGGCGAATGGTGTAACCCTGATAACGTTCTTCGTAGTTTTTGTAGATAGATGGCAGCACATCAGCCAGTGGCGCATCTTCTTCCAACAGGCGCTCAAAGCGGGCAATTTGGGCAACAAGATGCTGCATCTTGGCCATATCTTCCGCTGGCGTCATCAGGAACAGGATGGAGTTCAAGTCGCATTTTTCCGGTACGATGCCGTTTTCACGCAGGAAGTTCGCGAGGATAGTGGCAGGAACGCCAAACTTGTCATATTCACCGGTTTGTACGTTGATACCTGGTGTGGTTAGCATCAGTTTGCATGGGTCTACAAAATATTGATGCTCTGCGTAACCTTCAAATGAGTGCCAACGCTCACCAGGGATGAAGTCGAAGAAGCGCAGATCGTTTGCCATCTCTTCGGTATCAAAGTCTTCCCATTTGCGGCCATCAATGGTTGCTGGAACGAATGGACGAATATGTTTGCAGAGTTTTAACAGCAGCTTACGGGTTTCAATACCTACTTTAACGCAGTCCATCCACATACGTTTTCCGCTTTCGCCTTCGTGCATTTTGGCGTTAACGTCCAGCGCAGCGAACAGTGGGTAGAACGGGCTGGTCGATGCGTGCATCATAAATGCATTATTCATGCGCTTATGGTTCACATAGCGATCTTGACCCTTGATGTGTTTATCTTTTTTATGAATCTGTGAAGTCTGAGAGAAGCCAGCTTGTTGTTTATGTACTGACTGAGTAACCAGAATACCAGGGTCATTTTCATTCAGTTCCAACAACAGAGGCGAACAGTCGTTCATCATTGGGATGAACTGTTCGTAACCCACCCATGCAGAGTCAAACAGGATGTAATCACACAGATGACCAATCTTATCAACCACCTGACGAGCGTTATAAATGGTACCGTCATAGGTGCCTAACTGAATAACCGCTAACCGGAACGGACGTTTTTCGCTAGAACGCTCTGGAGCAACTTCACGCACTAAATCACGCAGGTATTTCTCTTCGAAGCAGTGGGAATCAATACCACCGATGAAACCAAACGGGTTACGCGCAGTTTCCAAATATACTGGCGTTGCTCCAGCCTGAATTAACGCACCGTGATGGTTAGACTTATGGTTGTTACGGTCGAACAACACCAGATCGCCTGGCGCGAGTAAGGCATTCAGCACCACTTTGTTAGAAGAGGATGTGCCGTTTAATACGAAATAGGTTTTATCTGCGTTAAACACTTTTGCGGCATGCATTTGTGCAGTGCAAGGTGCGCCTTCGTGGATTAACAGGTCACCCATTGAGACGTCAGCGTTACACAGGTCAGAGCGGAATAATGTTTCACCAAAGTAATCAAAGAATTGACGTCCTGCTGGATGGCGGCGGAAGAACTGGCCACCTTGGTGCCCAGGGCAGTCAAATGCGGCATTGCCTTGCTGTACGTATTCCACCAAGCTACCAAAGAAAGGAGGTAATACTTCTTTCTCATATTTAGTTGCGGCAGCTTCAAGCTGTTTACCGTAAAAATCAACGTTGCCATCGCATAATTCAAATACGCCAGTTACACGTGGCAACACCTCTGCAGGAAGTTCTTCTTCGCAACAAACCGCGACAAAGATAGGAATACCAAAACCGGTTTGTTCAATGGTATCTAACATACCGGATACCGCATCCTCAACGGAAATGACTGCGGCTGAAACATCAGTAAAGTTAGTGTTATTAATATCTACCGTTTCACGTTCCGTACTAAAGCATTCCGAGGTGTTGTTATTAACAGCTATTTTTAGTTTTTCCATTTTATTTATGGTCTCTTGTTTTATTAATAGTAAAAAATTAGATACAGCGTAGCCGTCAGATATTCCCAAACGGGATCTGAAGCTGAATTATTTTTTTTAGGCAATATTCCCCTGCAATAATTCAGGATATTGAATTACTGATAAGAGTTGATGATTGCCTTGGTGGACATGCCACCGAGTTGGCGTATGAGCTAGTCAGGATTGTCAAATGCAACTTGCCGAATGATAGATAAAACTAGTCTATTCAATAAGATACTAGATTAACTAACGTTTGGGAACGGGCAAGCATGACGATCCGCAATAGCGGACGCCGCAGGAGGGGAGATTATTTAGAGTTGAAAAGGTGAAAGTCAAAGCAGCTACGATGCGCCATCATCATAAGATGAGTGACACGTCGAATATGTGGCATAGCTTTATTGTTATTTTCCATTTCCTATTTCCTCTTTATCTGGATAACCGAGGACATTGTAACTCGGGAAACTACATAAACCGTGATATTTATCACTAATATGAGGTATATAATAAATAAAAAATAAACAATGTCTAGTATTGAATGCATATTTAAGCATCACTAATAGTTATTAATATGTAACATGTTTCATATTGATATTACTTTAAAGAAAAGCTCATAATCACTTAACTCAAGCAATCAAAAAGAGGGCACATAAAAATAATGTTTTGTCCGTTGGAAAAAGAGTTAACAGTAGTCATATTTTTAACAAAAGCATTACAATATAAATTTCTGGTGCATTCTTAGTGAGTTAAATTGATTATTTATTCATTTTAATGATGAATGAGCCGGATCACATAACCAAAATTTCATCCTATTCTTGGTAAAGCACTGTCTGAGAAACCAAGCTCAGATGATAGATAAGTCAGAGTAAGCCTATATAGACTACGCTTGGCTATAGAAGCGACAAAACCTGAGATTTCCCCGCTAATTTGTTGAAAAACTGAGCGTACAAGCCAAAGGTATAGAATTTACGTTGACGGCGGCGAGGTAATTTAGTCTAATACGCCCCGTTGCCCGGATAGCTCAGTCGGTAGAGCAGGGGATTGAAAATCCCCGTGTCCTTGGTTCGATTCCGAGTCCGGGCACCACTATTTAGAAAAACCCGCCTATGGCGGGTTTTTTGCTTTTAAACACACCAATCCTTTCTGATGCCTTCTCCGAGTACAATTTTTCTAGATTCACAGGATCATTGATTGCTCTGTACCCTCGTTCAAACATGAAAAATCCCTGTGACTAATAAATGAGATACCTGGCCTACGTGATTAAATAACCAGTTTTAGAATGAATGCTGATTATTTAAGAAACTAAGATATTCAAACCTGACACAGGACATACAGAACGGCACTTATTCAATTTCTCTAGATAAAGAAAAACCCGCCATTGGCGGGTTTGATATGAATCTATCATGGGGAAAACTCAGCGCACTAAGACTGCTCACTAAATACCGCCTCGGGAGGCACTGTAACCGCCGATTGTCCTACGGCATGGCTAGCTAAACAGCGAGCTACTGAATCTGTGGTTTGTCCACGCAGAGCTTCACGTTTGCGGAAAGCGGAGCGGTGCTGGCTCTTCACCGTTTCAATATCACGCTCTGGTTCACTTTTGGGTAAATAGAACCATCCTTCCCTATCTATCTCGCCGCCACACTCCAGCCAGAAGCTATCATAACTGGATTTTAAACGCTGGCTTTTAATATGTGCTTTATTAGATATGCCAACAATTGATGAAACACCCAGTGATTGAGCGATCGCATACAGCGCAGAGATAAGTAAATTCTTTGGTCGCATGCCATGCATCAGCTTGGTCATGCTTTTAACTAGTTCAGCTGCATTTTCCGAAGCAGGACCCTGTAATCCACTTACAAATAGCTCGCCTTTATCACCGAATGAAAACGTTAAGCCGTATACTTCCTGCTGCTGTTCATTAAACAGATATAGACCTAAATCGCCTTCACGAGTGAACTTAGAACGCATGAGCTTAAGCTGAGCGAAGTCTCCGCTTTTAAGCTCAATATCAGCTAGCACAATTCCTTCGTTCGTCGGAGAATAAATTTTCTCAAGAGCCTGATGTGAAAAGCTATTCTCAATCATATTGAGCGTAGACATCGCCGTTCTCAGTTTCTGTTTACCAGACCAAGTACGGTTGAGGTATTTATTGACCGGACGTTTGATAAAAGGATGTGCGATCGTATTAGTCACATGATTCAATAACTGCGAACTATAATAATCACGGCACATTTTTTTATATTTAATATATTTAAACGTCGGTAATGCGGCAATACGGCAACCAAGTTTAACAGCATCATACCCGCTGTTCAGAGAACGCCATAAGCTGCTCTGGTGCCGCCATTTTTTGAAAAAGCTCATATTGGCCCCAACAAATTAATAATAGTTATATAACCCAGCTGCAGATGGCTCCCTGTGGCAGATCTGATAGGCGGGAGAAGCTGAGATCGAAGTAACCCTAAGTTTGAGCTATACGAACTCAACCAAACATAAACAAAAGGTGGATTATAGAGGTTGAAGTGTAAGTCCAAGAGAATATAGCGGTATTATTCTATCCAGCAAGTAAAAATAGCGACACAATATCTCGATGAGTATGTTTAACGACGTGATCGAATACCACTTGATAACAACGGGTTGT
Organism: Hafnia paralvei; assembly: GCF_020150375.1. NCBI lineage: Bacteria > Pseudomonadati > Pseudomonadota > Gammaproteobacteria > Enterobacterales > Hafniaceae > Hafnia > Hafnia paralvei. The sequence goes on from NZ_CP083737.1 coordinate 413,113, forward strand.
CCTGACTGAGCAACGTAGACATACCCTGTTTGCGATCCTATCTAAGAGAGAGCGGCCTCATAAGAGGCCACGTCTTAATCAGCAATAGAAGCGACAATATTTTTTATCTGCTGTTGCTGGTGCTGGCTAAGCTCATGTGCTGAAGAATAACCTTTATTTTGGATAATCACTTCACTTAAGCCCACCAGCCAATCGTAAATATAGAATCCCGTATTATTAGATGGCATGACTGAAAGCTTAGTTAAACGCAAAGAGTCTCCCCAGCTCGCCGTTTTCATCGCAGGTGGTTTCGCAAAGAGCTTTTGTCCACGGTTTACACGGCTATCAGGCCGCAATGATTCGGGTATTTGCTGGAAGCCTAACCATGCGACAAAATCGCCTAGCACGCTTAATACGCGTGAAACCTGACGATCCACCAGCATATCTACCCTTGTGCCTTCATTCTCAATCCCTGACAACGCTTGTGATAAAGTCGAGGCAATATGCATACGCACACTAGCCGTTATCAACTCTTGTGACAGTAGTTCTAACTCTGATTTACCCAGACCCAGCAAGGCTAGTAACGATTCATTCTCCGCCAAATTGCGCAGATGGTTAATCCAATATTGATAAGCTTGATTGGCAAAATTGGCCTCGGTTTGCGCTTCTGATGTTACGAAATCAGTCTCAGGAACAAAGTCAGCGACCAAATCGATATTCATCTCAATGCCAAACGGATCGCCATGCATAATTGGCAATACGCTATCGCTGTGGTTCCCCGAAACAACGGCACAGTTCGCCTGATTATTTAGCTGTAGATACAGTCTACGCAGTTCATCCCGAGTGGGTAATAAGCGTTCGAGTAGCTCACCATGTACTCCGGTTCGGTTTTGTAGCGCCTTAAGCAACGTCTGGGATATTCGAAGTTTCTCTTTTTCCTCTTCTTCCTCATCCAGCGCTAACCAGTTGCCTAACAGATGATCAGCCAGCTCACGCCGCAGCGATTCTAACCTCAGATTCAGACCTCTCAGAGTAGTCTCGCTGTTCACCTCCGTAGCTAAATAATCCACCATGCGACGAACACCGCTTTTATCGGTCACTAGCATCGACCCCCAGCTCTCACCTGGCAAACCCACATATCGCTGAACGGCGTCGTCGTAGCTCTTATTCTGGGTTACGCGCAGGTCAAACGGCGTAAGCGCCCAAATCAACGTAGGTTTACGCTGCTCTGTATCTCCTAACATGCTTTTTGTCCAATGAGCCAGAATTTTGCCCACTGACTGCGTCGTGGTTTTTTCACCGACCGCGGTACATACCATTAATGCACCAAGCTGTTGGTTATCAGCATAGCGTTCTAATAAACCCTGTGTTTTAGCTCGTTGCAAAATGCCGTTCAGTGAGGATGAAGGTTCATATTCTCTTTCCAGAGAACGACCAATGCCGGGAAAATCCAGCACGTCAGTCTGCTGAAATAGTGGTTCCCGAGCTGCGCCAGCTAAAGGCAGCGTGATTTCAAATGTCAGCAGCGCCAGTTCAGCAATGGAAAGTTCTACTGGTTTCGCTGTTTTGCGGTTGATGAGTGGACAAACCTGTACGCTAAAATCAAGCGGCGAGTTGGCATTTTCCAGCACTTCAGGGCTCAATATCCCTTCGGCTGGCAGCTGCATATCATCCACCAGAACGCTTAACGGAACCGCGACTTTCTCCGCACAGGATAAACGCTGTAAAATATGGCTAAAGCTGGCATAGGCCGACGTCAGTTCGTCTACGCCATTCCACAGCAGTGAGAACAATCGGGCGCGATGATCTACGCTCAAATACGGCGCAAGCCTTACCGCCGATGGCCAAAAATCACGGTTCATCCGTTTGCCACGTGAGCCAATGCGGCGATTTACCGCATCCCACAGCGCGACAACATCATCTTCGCTCAATCCCGCCACAATGTCCGGCTGACGCAACGTTGAGAGAGCCGCTAAATGCTCGTCGATAACACCTTCATCCAGTTCTTGATAGTCAAACTCTGATGAGAAATCATTGATAAACGCATCAACCAGCATTTTGGCGATTTCATATTCTTTCAACAACGCCAGCTCAACAGGGTAATCATGGTTATCTATACCCCTGCGGCGAGAGAATCGAGTGACGATACCGCAATCCAGATTTCCGGGGTTGATATGAGTGAGAAAGTCCAGCGTGCGCCCCGCCAAATGGATTTCTAACCGCCCATTTTCATTTGCAACTAGCGCGTGGATCAAATGTGATTTCCCCGCCTGAGACAGCCCCCAAAAACCAATACTCGGCGGGCTTTGTGGCGAACTCTGTAAAGCCGTGAGCTGATGATGACAGCGATAAAGTTTTACTCGCAGGCTATCTGCTTCGATATTCAACCGAGGTGAGTGTTCGCGCGCGTTATCCACCCAATCAATTGCCTGAGTCACGCTATGCGCAATCGTCTGTAACTGGCTATTTATCTGCTTTGCATTCAATGATTTCATTAGCTAAATACGCTCCCACTGTCGATCCAATAATGGGCGCTATCCGATAAGGTATTTAATTGCAGTTTTAAATGGTGCAAAGGTACCGAACTGCCATCATCAAGTTTTACATCAGAAAGGGCAAAGCACTCAGGGCCTTGCTCATCGTTCATCGCTACCACGGCTAGCTTCACATACAACACACTTTCTCCAGCGACTTTGCGCGCCAGTTGCTGGTCAGTAATGGATAACCGATACAGCGGTGAAGCAGGCCAACGATCGTTATCTAATTGACGAAATCCAAGGCATAACGGACCGCGCATCTGAAAAACGTTGTCGCTTGGCAGCACAAATTTGGGATCATCAAGATCGATATCGCTATAGCACACATCGTTGCTCATTAATGCTTGATGGTTATCAAGCATGCCCAAATAACGCACCGTTGAATATGGCTGAAAATCACCGGCCTTACAGTTAAAACTCGCTAAGCGTAAATTCACCGCTAACAGGCAAATCATGGCGCCAACGGCCGCCGTTGACTTCGGATTATCTATGCGTCCACGTTTGTTAAATGGATACCACTCGCTGGTGTGATAACCTTCAAGCGGCAAAATTCGGTTGATTGGCAGCGGTTGAAGATGACGGAACAATGCCTGAATACCAGGAAATCGCGACGGTCTACCGGTCAGTAGTAATACATCGCAGGAATACAGCGCGACCACTTCGCATAACGAACGCAGGTTTTGCGTAATACGCATGCGCGGAGAAAGAAACTCAGCATGTAGCTTACTTAGTTTCAGGATGAGCGGCACCTGTAAAACATCGAATGGAGCGGCATCGGTAGGCTGGGCCCGTTGCACATCATTATTGATATAGTTCAGTACGGTATCCGTTGGCTGCTGGCTTAATAGTTCGCCAAAGGTAGTATCAATCTCAGCGCCGCTATCGAGAGGATCGTAGCCTTCATAACGCTCCAGAATAGCGCGCCCGATAGGACTAAAGAGCTGCAAGGTGGCTTGCTGTCGCAGCACGGATATACCTTCACCGCCAAACAGTTTCGCCATCCGCTCATCTGCATCTATCACGCCCGCTTTCCTGCATGCAGTCTGCAACGCTGGCAATACATATAGACGAATGACATCTAACAAGATGTCATCTCCTGCCAGTTTAAAACCTTCACGGAATAACAGCCGTGGCGTTATTTTGACATTGCTTCCTGCTCCATCATCTAAACGATACTGTGTGATCGCCAAATCTGTCGTGCCGCCACCAATATCGATTGACGCGATACGTAATGTTTTGCCCACGGTTTCCCCTTCAGCCAGCTCACGATCGGCGCGAGCCTGACTGGCAAAGAATTCTTCAGTGCGCCCGCCAAAGTTAACCTGCGTTTCGTTATAGAGATAAACCATCTGTCCACAGGTGGCCTCATCCCACTCCATCTGAACATCAGGAACGGGAACCGTGCTTTTTACGCGATCGTTTTCATGGGTAAAGTCATCGTCAGCGGGATGCCAGCCCATGCTTTTCCATACCAGACCGATAGCCTGAACCATGCGCCGACGGAAGATTTCGCGCTCTGGTTTCGGCATTGCAGAAGGCAACGTCAGGATAATACTGCGTAGCTGGCGCGGAGCCGCTGAGTGCGTCATTTTTAAACGTTGGGCGACGCTGTTTATCTGCATCAACGCCTGTGCCAACAATTCAGAAAGCATGAACGTCATCAACGAACTACGGCTGTAGTGCGCGGAAAAGACAGGGAGACGCTCATCTAAAGGTTGTTCGTATAGCGGCTGGCCTTCGTCATTGATCAGGAAAGTCAGCGGCAGCGCGGTTGCTAACGTCTCTTGCTGCGTTTGCTCCAGTGAATTAAAACGCCAACCATGCATGTACGGCTCTTCATCCCACAGGTAGCGACGCGGACTGGAAAGCCCAGTCGATCCTTCCGTTCCCACCCTCTGTAGCGCCATACGGCTGGCCTCTCGACCGACACGCACGATCGATGGCCAAATAAATGCTTGTTCACGTCCACTTTCAACAGAGAAATTACGCTTGCCAAATTCAGCCTGTGCAAACTCAACTCGACTGTCGAACAGTTCGTTATACACGTAATGCGGCTGGCTCATGTCACGTAGCTGCAGCTCGTAGGTCTGCTTTAGCCCATTATGCTCATCGAGATGATCTTCAACCAAAATTCCGCAGGTGTGGGAGTTACCAACATCCATAATCAGATCGACATGCACAGTCGGTTCTTGCAGCGTATTGGTATTCATTTTAATCGTTGGCACATTCAACTGATGACCCAATAAATGCAGTAAATTCAGGTAGTGCGCCTGATACTCAAACTCGCGTAGCGCGGTTTGGATACCGACCGAATGACGTTCTTCCTGCTGCGTAACCTGCTGAATGAAAACTTCACGCAGCCAACCATCCACCCAAGTAAGATCCAGAAATTCGCCCAGTTCTTCACTGCGATATGCCAATGCAAATCCAGCGCCGGTTTTCACATCATTTTCACTTGGCGCGAGCGATTCTGCATTGTGAATATCGGCATAAACCGCCGTATCAAACGCCATGCACAGGCGATAGGTATTGCCATCACGATCGGGTTCATCTAACGCTAAAATCTGCATTCGTGCCCAATTGTCTGGCCCCCCTAAGAAAGTACGCGGCGGATTGAATCGGAAAAATGGCAGCGGCAACCAGATTTTATTGAGTAGCCGCAGAGAATGCTCTAGAGGAATACTCGACTCGGGTTTTACTCGCTCCGGCTGAGCCCCTGCAGGAGCAGGCAGCCAATAGGTGTCAGTTTCAGCATTGTGCAGTAAACGTAGCAATGGGCCATTCGCGGTTTGGCGAACAAACTTTCCCGGTAGCTCAGAGGAAAAATTGGGCTTTAAGGCAAAGTCTAAAAACTGGATGCCGCTGTTCTGAATGAGTGCAACCTGATGTTTATAATCGGAAATTGTGGCTAACATGGTTTATTCACCCATTATTTACTGAGACGATTTGCCAATGCGCGTCATATTCATTGGCAAAAGAGTGTCGGCGTCATAGCGCCCTTTACATTCGGCTACGTCGTTCTCACCTGCTTTGCAGATAAGCTGTGGAATCTTGTAACGTGAACCATCGCTGCATTTCGCTTTAATTCTGCTATCAACCACTAAACTTCCTGAGCTCATGAGGCCGGTTGTGACATTCGCACTACAGCTAATTCCGTCACCGTGGGTGATTTTCACCGTGCCTTTGCTGTTTTTTATTTGATACACCAAACTTGGTGGTTTGCCGGTTCGTGGCGTTTTGATGTCTAAACTGGCGCGCCATTTCCCATTCATGAAACGCGTTGAGCCCATTTTTACCGCCTCTGCGGGCATCACTAACGCATTAGGCGCAGCGGCTGTCACCGGTGTTTCCTCCACCTTTATCTCTGGCTTTTTCTCTATCGGAGCTGCTGGTGCAGGCTCTGGCGAGGTCACGTGAGCGACGGGTAAATGCGTAGTCGTCACTAAGGTTTTGGTCGTGAGAGCAGGTTTTGTAGCCACGACGGCTGTTTTAACCTCTGGCTCGGAAGGTTTGGCCGCTGCCACATCTCCTTTAGTTCGTATCTGGACAAATAAGATCCCTAAAGCGATCAACGCTAGAGGTAACCACCAAAGTTGACGCCAGTCACGGCGAGGACGCGTTGTTTGAGCATCAATGGAGGCAGGACTCATGTCCAAAGAATCATCAACGTTAGATGCTTGTTGGGAAGCCGTGTTTGCAAGCGCAACAGAAGGAACGGTAATAGGGGGCTTTGCTGGTAATTCGGTGATAGCCAGTTTTTCTGGCACGGTATCAGCGCTGGCTGCACGTAAGCAATCAAAGGCATCGGTTCGAGATTTTTTATCGAGATTAACGAATCCCCAGAATGTTAATACCGGTTTACCATCAACTAAGAAAACATGGTTGGAGCCAGGAAACTGCATTGCCTTAGCAAGCAAAATACCAAACAAGCGCAGTGCAGGTTTATCTGAATTTTGGGCTTTAAGGCTGAGGGCGTTGGCCGTTTGCTGACAATGCTCTAGCTGGCGCAACGCTGAGGCGCGTTCTTCATCGCTGGCTGCTATCCAGGATGTGACTTTTCCCGCGATTGGCGCATACCAATCTATTCGATCGCCCCGTTCATTTGGCTGAGGGATCGCGAGGCTATCAGCGATAGTCTGTTGATGGCGCAGTCGCAGAGTTTCTCTGAGCTGCAAAGCTGAAGCGTAAACGGGCTGACCGTTTTCACCCAATGCGAGAAAATCATCTAAGCTGCCGCTGCGTAATAATTGTTTTGCCACGAAAAGGACCTTTTGATAGACGCCTGACTACAGCGGCTACTTTAAGGCTTATGTTGCAAATCAAACGGTCAAAAAAGTGGCTAAAATGGTAAATACTTGGTCAATCACCCCGCGTATAACTGCTTTACTTTATCCATCCTAGGCAAGATCTACTCTGCCCAACGCTCTTAAATAGCAATCATGGCGTAGCATCCACCGATGCTGAGAGGTTTAAGTCTCTCATTTTCTCACCCATTTGAATCGTTTTTGGCGCAGGGGTATTCCGCTACTTTAGTGCATAGATTGTGCGTTACCTTCAAGAGCAATGTGACCATCATCACGGTTTATATCTACATGAATTATATCACTATTCATCATGATTTATTTCTTATGGAATCGATTGCTTAGTCGCATATATATTTATATAAAATCTTATTTTCTGTATTTTTATTCTCAATAAATAAAAAAATTATTCTCTATAGTCATTTTCCTAAATTTAAAAATAAGTAAATCATTCGACGTCATTTCTATACAAAAATTTACTCATTACGCTAAAGAATAAAAGATATTTATTTTAAGTCCGCATTGAAATTACAGCGTATAAATATCAATCGCTTGTAAACGCAATAAATCGGAATATTCCTACCAAAAGTGCGTTTTTTTTAAACACAAACTAAACAAACTAGTACAAAAAACACTATCCATTGATTTCATTGATAAAAAAATAATTCAATTTTCGTACAGGGATCGCTATTATTATCTAGCGTCTTCATTTTTGTGATTAATGTCACATGATGATATAGTTTCACAAGTAAAATACTTATTAAGTTGGAATCTATCATGAAAAAATTAACTAGCCTGGCCGTTATTATCGGCTTAGCAACTTCAGCTTCCGCTTTCGCTGCAAACTCAGACAACACTGGTTATTATGCCGGTGCTAAATTGGGTACCAGCTTAGAGCAAATTCACGGTCAGAAATCTGCAAATGGTAGCAGCGTTCCACGTGACACCAAACAAGCAGGCACCGCTGGTCTGGTATTCGGTTATAACTTCCAGAATGAATTTAACCTGCCAATCCGTGCAGAATTAGATTATTCATTCCGTGATACTACTGATACCGATCACTTCATCAAAGCTGACAACACTCGTACTCACAACCGTGTACGTCTGCAGACCGCTATGCTGAACGGTTACTACGACATCAATACCGACACTGCTTTCACTCCATACATCAGTGCTGGTATCGGTTACGCTAACGTAAACCTGAAAAACACTCAGGGTGGTGCAAGCCACTCTGGTAACGGTGACAACTTCGCGTGGAGCGTTGGTACTGGTGTTTCTTACGCTATCAACAACCACCTGGATCTGGATCTGGGCTACAAATACCTGGACGCTGGCGATGCAACTGCACAAGCTTCCAAAGTTAAAGTGGCTACCCACGATTTCACCGCGGGTGTTAACTACTACTTCTAAGAGCGTTTCCTCTAGGATTTACGCCTAGAAAACGTCTAAAAGTATGTTTAATAAAAAACCCGCTTCGGCGGGTTTTTTTTCGGGGAGACGAGTCCTAAACCCCCTTTATCCCTCTTCAACGCCTTTCGGTCTTGCCGCAATTGTTTTATCCTCCCGCCCCGTAATAAGCGTAATTCTGATTTGTTTTGGAGCACTGTGTGGCAACTAAGCTGAGTAATCAATTGCTGGAAGATATTCTGGCTCAGGTACGCCCTTTAATTGGGCAGGGCAAAGTTGCGGATTACATTCCAGCATTGGCTGAAGTACCGGCCGATAAACTGGGGATTGCTGTTTGCACCGTGGACGGTGAAACTTATCAGGCGGGGGACGCCAATGAGCGTTTTTCGATCCAGTCGATCTCAAAGGTATTGAGTTTAACCGTGGCGCTTAGCCGTTATGCTGAGTCGGATATCTGGGCTCGAGTCGGGAAAGAGCCATCGGGACAACCCTTTAACTCCTTGCTACAACTGGAGTTGGAGCAGGGGAAGCCACGCAACCCATTTATCAATGCTGGCGCATTGGTAGTGTGCGATATGTTGCAGTCGCGTCTGAGCGCGCCTAAGCAGAGAATGCTAGAGGTGGTGCGCGCCCTGTCTGGCGAGCCGGATATTGTGTACGACGCCCGGGTGGCACGCTCCGAGTTCGAACATTCAGACCGTAATGCGGCGATCGCCTATCTGATGAAATCGTTCGGCAACTTTGATAATGACGTGATAACGGTGCTGCAAACTTATTTCCATTACTGTGCTTTAAGAATGAGTTGTATGGAATTGGCGCGCACTTTTGTCTATCTTGCCAACAACGGGCATTCGCCTGCGTTGGAGGAGCCACTCATCAATGAGCGGCAGAACCGCCAGATTAATGCCATGATGGTTACCAGTGGCATGTATGATGGTGCTGGCGAATTTGCCTATCGTGTCGGGATGCCCGGCAAGTCAGGCGTGGGCGGCGGAATTATTGCCGTTGTCCCCCATGAAATGAGTATTGCAGTTTGGTGCCCTGAACTGGATGCCTCTGGCAACTCACTGGCGGGAACCGCTGCGCTTGAAATTCTTGCGCAGCGCATTGGCCGCTCGATTTTTTAGGAGACAAAGAACGCATGATTCGTAAATTAGGATTATCTCTACTGATGTTGACCGCGTGGCAGGCTCAGGCGGCATGGGAATGTAATGTTAAGCCGCAGGATGACATCATTGTTAATCCTCAGCAGGTACAAATCGTAGGTGCGAGTGGCAACCTGACTATCGATAAAAACGGTAATATGACCCGCGATGGCAAAGCCGTTACGCTGAGCACCAAAGCGCAACAGCAGGCAGTGAATCTGCAATCGGGGATCCGCAAGGATTTCCCATGGATCGATGAAGGAGCGCAGACTCGTTTGGAAAAAGCGCGCGTTTCTCTGGATAAAGTTATCGTTGAACAGGTTGGCAGCGATAGCAACATTCGTAATCGATTGACCAAACTGGATTCTCAGCTAAAAGAGCAGATGCAGCGTATTCTAGAAAAACGCAGCGATGGGTATACCTTCCACCATCAGGCTATTTCTAAAGTCGAGCAGGAAGGCCAGAATCTCGTTAACCAGACCATGGGTGGTGTCTTACAAGACAGCATCAATGAGATGGGGCTGAAACAGGCGGCAAATGCGACTAAGTCTGATAACCCTCTGCAGGCCATCATGGGCAACCTAGGTGGTTTACAGCAGGCGATTCGCTCCGAGTGGAGCAAGCAGGAAGATGATTTCAAATCTTTCGGCAAAGACGTATGCAGTCGTATTACCACGCTGGATTCTCAGCGTCAGGCTCTGTTGAAAGAGCTGCCAAAGGCGTAATCGACAAAAATAATTTGCCAGCCGTATGGCTGGCAAATTAATCATTTCACTGAATTCACGACGGGTTTCTGCGGCTTACCTGAAAACAGGTAGCGCAGCAGCGGTACGCGCCGGTGGATTTCATATAGCATCAGCGAGCCCAACACCACCAGCGTGACGCCAACAGCGAAGCCAAGCAGAGGTTGGGGATGTACATTCTCCATCAGGCTTCCGTAGATAATCGTGAGTGGATGGTGTACCAGATAGATAAACAGCGACGCTCCCACGAAGTACGTCACCCCGCGCGATTCCCTATTCAGCAGTCGATGTCCCAGAGTTAACACGACCTTTGTCATGGTGAGACCAATGATGAATATCAGGCAAAACTGCACGCTGAGCTGTAGCGGCGCAAATACCTGAGTATTTTCATTGAGCAAATACAGCCCGACCGATGCCGCAGCAATCAGACCGTCAATGAATGACACTCGAGTGATATTTTCTTTATGTTTGATATGGACAAACGCCACTGCACCGAGCAGGTAAAACGGGAAGTACATCAGCGTATTAACCACTAAAAAGTTAAACAGTGCAGAGCCTGTAACTGTCGGCATTAACGTTGCAGAAAGCTTATGTAGCAGGGCAAAACCGACGCCAAGAGCAATAAAAATCGGTAACAATGCCCCAGTGGAGACTTTGCTCCATAGCGCACGATTGACGATGGCGTTGAGCAGCGGGGCGCTTATCACTGTCAGCAGGCTTAGCGTAAGCAAAAACCATAGATGCGAAACTAAATACCACACGCAGATGTTAGCCTTTTGCCACAGGTCGGCTTGCGCCCAATCGCTGATCCCTGTGGTGTGATGCAAGATGAACCAAAACTGTGGCAGCGTGATAAGTACCATCGCCGTGGCCATCGGAATGAGCAGTCGGGTCAGGCGAACATTCAGCCACTTTTTCAATGGATAGCGCTGGTACAGCATGCAAGAAAAATAGCCAGAAATGACAAAAAACACCTGCATGCGGAATGCATGAATGAAGTCATTAAACAAACTTAATGGCAGGCTTTCTGGCGTGCTGTTGACCACCCAATGGTGAGCCGAATAGACCAGTGAAACGTGGAAAGGTATCCCCAACAGCATGAGCGTGGCGCGGATATAATCTAGATAGTGTTCTCGTTGGATAGTTTTAGCCAATGCGTTGTACCCAAAAATCCTGTCAGATAAGCATTAAAGTGGCGTAACTCTAGGGAGATAATGAACGTCGGGCAAGTGCCGACGCACATTTTTGGATTAATCTGCACATAAGCGTAGCTTAAATAAGAATTGCTAGCAGATTTAAAGCGTTGGCTCCTGTTGAGCTGAGGAGGTAACGACTAATTCTACTTGCTGTTGTTGCAGCAAAGCACTGAGCGCAGCAGGAGGCTCATCGTCTGTAAATAATGCGGTCGCTTTCCCCACATTGCCGATTTCCACCGCCGCAGATGCATGGAACTTGGTATGGTCGGCTGCAAGTAAAATATGCCGTGAATGCGCCATCATTGCTTTGACTACGGTGGTTTCGTTCACATCAAAATCTAACAGGCTACCATCCGCTTCTATGGCACCCATGCTGGTGATCAGATAGTCGGCGCGAAATCCTTCCACAAAGGAGACGGCACTCGGGCCAATAATGCCGCCGTTATGAGGTCGCAGAGTACCACCGGGAACCATCACTTCGAACTCCGTATTTTTATACAGAATATGCGCGACTCGCAGACTGTTAGTGATAATGCGTAAATGGCTGTGGTTCATCAGGGCACGAGCGATATGCTCTACGGTCGTGCCAATGGTGATAAATACCGTGGAGCGATCGGGAATATAGTCGGCGATGGCCTCGGCTATCGCCATTTTTTCATTGGTATAAGAGATCTCTCGTTGCTCAAAGGCGGTGTTTACCACGCTTGAAGCTCGTCCTGCGCCACCATGATGACGCGAAATCAGTCCCTGATCGCTGAGCTTGCGAATGTCTCTACGTACGGTTTGCGTTGAAACATCTAAAAGTTGTGCCAGTTCATCAATGTTCATATATCCACGCTGAGCGATCAATTGGATCAACTGATCGTGGCGTGGATTACCCGTTAATTCGGTCAGACTCATGTTTATTTCTCTTCAATGGGTCATGTTGTTGATCATTTTATACAAAACGAGTGAGGAAAGAGTCAGTTTGATCACAATCAGGGATGCCAGCGCGCCCACCTGGTTGGGTACATTTGAGTGCCGCCACGGCGTTAGCATAGCGTACTGAGGCAGCAATATCTGGTTGACGGCCTAGCGCCACGGCGAGTGCTCCGTGGAAAACATCGCCAGCGCCAGTGGTATCGACGACTTCAACGTGAAATCCCGCCTGATGCTGCAACTGCCCGTGCTGCAGCCAAAAACATCCTTTCTTACCTTGAGTGACATAAACTTGAGCATTTGTGTCATTTTCTGCCATCTGCAATGCGCGTTGGATATCATTTTCGCCTGTCATGCGTTGTAATCCGGGCTCAGAAAATGCTGCGTGGTCTGCTAACGCCACCAGTGGGCGGATATCCTGCGGTGTGACATCTGCATCGAGTAAGGTGGCAACTCCCGCTTGTTTTGCCAGCGTAAAAGCCGTCAGCGTGCCCTGATGCCAGCGCACATCGGCAAGAACCATGTCGTATTGGCTGAAGTCTATTGCCGTTAGCCACTGGGCATCATTAGGCAAGTCAGGGCTTGGATGATTGATGATGATACGCTCTCCATAAGCATCAACCAAGATGGCTGACTGAGACGATCTGGCCTGCGAATAACGCTGAGTGAACGCTGTGTTTACACCGTAAGACTCAAGTTCATTGAGTAGTGTATCTCCCGTCGCGTCGTCACCGACACGGCCTATAAAATCAACGTTAGCGCCCAGTCGTGCGGCTGCGACAGCCGCCGTTGCTGCTGGGCCACCTCCTATTTCTCGATAATCATGAGCTACGTATTTCCCACCACCTGTAGGTAATTTGTCGACGTAATACAACCTGTCCAGTACTGCAATTCCTACGCATGCAATTCGAGTCATGACTTATTCCTCTAAAGTGTTAATTCCCTTTCCGCACCCCGGTGCATTCCGAACTTATTTATCTTTGCACGGCTCTCTCTGACGAGAAGCGTTGGATTGGGAGGTTGCACGATCCATCACTGATTATCAGTAAAACCAGCCTTCGATCACGATGCCGCTATTTTAATTCTCCCAAATGTTAAAAGAGTGACGGCTGTCAATTTTTTGACCATAAATTACAAATACGATCAAAAACAGACAAAATATTCCATTAATGAACTCAAAGTGACATTGAATGACAGGAGAGTGAAATGGCAAAGATCGCTTTTATCGGGTTAGGACAAATGGGGCTGCCTATGGCCAATAACCTGCTTAAGCAGGGGCATCAGCTAAGTGTGTTTGATATCAGTACTCAAGCGATGGTGCAGTTAGTAGGCAAAGGTGCGCGGGCATGTCATAGCCCAGCGGATGCAGCGCAGAACGTGGAGTTCGTTATCACCATGCTGCCAAACGGCGATTTGGTGCGAGAGGTGTTATTCGGTGCTGAGGGTATCTGCACCACGCTTTTACCATCGGCATTGGTGATTGATATGTCCACCATTCATCCGCTGCAAACGGACAAATTGATTGCTGAGATGAAGGATCGCGGTTTCAGCATGATGGATGCCCCCGTTGGACGCACCTCAGATCACGCAATCGCAGGTACCTTGCTGATTCTGGCCGGTGGTACTTCAGAGCAGGTGGAGTATGCAACTCCAGTATTGATGGGGATGGGTTCTGAGCTGATCAACGCTGGTGGGCCAGGGATGGGGATTCGCGTCAAGTTAATAAACAACTATATGAGCATCGCTTTGAATGCACTTTCTGCCGAAGCCGCGGTGCTGTGTGAGGCGCTAGGGCTATCGTTTGATGTGGCGCTGAAGGTGATGAGTGGCACACCAGCAGGCAAAGGCCACTTCACTACGTCATGGCCAAATAAGGTACTTAAGGGAGATCTCACACCTGCTTTCATGATCGATTTGGCTCACAAAGATCTGGGGATCGCGCTTGATGTCGCGAATCAACTGCATGTCTCGATGCCAATGGGGGCCGCTTCACGTGAGGTTTATAGCCAAGCGAGAGCCAGCGGTAGAGGCCGTCAGGATTGGACCGCTATTCTGGAACAGGTGCGAGCAGCATCAGGCCTGAAAAAATAATCGTAATTTGTTTATTTTCAAATAATTAAGGGGCTGATGCTCAGCTCAAAAGGGAGAAGAAAATGCCTTATGTATCCGGTAAAACCATGATCCAACAGGCGTGGAAACACGGCTATGCCATTGGCGCATTTAGCGCTCACAACGCAGAAACGGTGCGTGCCATTTTACTGGCGGCACAGGAAGAACAATCACCGGTCATGATTCAGGTCGGACAAAAAGTGATTAGCGTGATGGGGCTAAAACCGATGAAAGAGATCATCGATGCTTTTATGCACGATATCACGGTGCCAGTTTGTATCCATTTGGATCATAGCCGCAGCTTTGAGCAAACCATGCAGGCAATCCAGTGTGGTTTCCATTCGGTCATGTTCGATGGTTCTCATTTGTCCTTTGAGGAGAACGTCCGTATTACCCGTGCGGCATCCGAGGTTGCCCATGCGCTAAACATCGGCATGGAAGGTGAAATTGGCAAAATTGGTGGCACCGAAGATGATATTTCCGTGGATGAAAAAGATGCGCTAATCACGAGCTGCGATGAGGCACTGCGTTTCTCCGAAGGGACTGATGTGGATTATTTGGCGGTCTCTATCGGCACCGCGCATGGCGTCTACAAACAGGAACCTAAACTCGCATTTGGACGCCTGCAAGAAATTCGTGAAATCGTGAAAAAACCGATTGTATTACATGGTGGCTCAGGCGTTCCTGACGACCAAATTCGCCAAGCTATTGCATTAGGTGTTGCCAAAGTCAACGTCGATACTGAGCTGCGTCAGGCCTTTACCCAAGGGCTTTGCGAAGTATTAACCAACGATCCAGAAGAGTATGCGCTGGCTGTCTCTCTGGGTCATGGACGTGACGTGATGAAAGAAAAAGTAATCGAAAAAATCCGCTTATTTGGCAGCAATGGCAAAGCGTTGCAATTCTGAATATTCATTAAAGGATTAAGAACATGACGACCATTCAACGCCAGCATTTTGGCGAACACCTAGGGCAAACCGTTTCTCTTTTCACATTAAGCAACAGCCAGGGTATGCGCCTGTGTGTCACGGATTATGGATGTATTGTGACTCAGCTCTGGGCTCCCAACCGAGATGGAAAATCAGAAGACGTGGTGATGGGGTTTGATGATTTGGCTTCTTATCAGGCGGGTCATCCATTTTTTGGTGCTATTGCCGGACGATGCGCCAACCGCATTGCTGGGGGACGTTTCAAAATTGACGGGCAAGAGTATCTGCTTGCTACCAATGAAGCGCCGACTGGACAGCATTTGCACGGTGGTATCCGTGGTTTTGATAAGTATGTCTGGCAAGCGCAGGAAGATGGCGACGGTGTGATTTTTAGCCGTACCTCCGTGGATGGAGAAGAAGGCTATCCGGGAAATCTCACGGTGTGTCATCGCATCGGTCTTACTGATGACAACGTGGTGACGTTCGAATTTGAAGCGCAAACGGATAAACCGACGCTGGTGAATCTGGTGAACCATAGCCACTACAACCTACGCGGCCATACTCACCTTATCCACGATCAACAGCTCAAAATCGATGCCGATTTCATGACGCCGGTCGATGAATCCACCATGTTGCCGACAGGCGAGATTGTTCGAGTTGCCGGTACGGCGTTTGATTTTCGCAACGCTCGTCGCTTAGGGGATGCTATGCAACAGCGTGCGGCACAGGACTTCGATATGAATTATGTCTTGAAGCCAACCGACACTGACTTACATCCGGCAGCCACGATGATTTGCCCACACAGTGGGCGTGTCATGGAGGTGCATACCACGCTACCAGGTGTGCAGTTCTACAATGCATTCAAGCTTTCTAACAAGGTTTGGAATGGGAAAGAAGGGCACCGTTATCAGGCATTCTCCGGGATTTGCCTTGAGACACAAGCATTCCCAGACAGCATTCATTTTCCTCATTTTAGCAACGTTGTTTTGCGCCCAGGGCAAACATATGCCAGCCGCACCGAGCATCGTTTTCGCGTTATTGCTTAAATAAATTAATTACTGGAAGCAACATCATGTCAAATAAAGCAAAAGTCGGCGTTTTAGCGTTAGGACGTAATACCTTTGATGTGCCCTATGCCCAGGAAATGTTACAGCAGGCGTGGCATTCACTGGCATTGATGGATCTCGAGCTGGTGGGGGAGCCGGAGTTGCAGTTCGATGCTGAGTCAGCGCTGAAGGCATTAGCCGCGCTGAAGCAGGCCGATCTTGATCTGCTGCTGATTTTACAGGTGACGTTCACCGATGCTTCGTTAACCACCGAAGTGATCCGCGATTTCCCGGTTCCAACCGCGATGTGGTCGTTTCCGGAAGCGCGTACCGGTGGGCGTCTGCGTCTGAATTCATTTTGTGGCGTGAATCTGGCTTGTCATGCCCTCAGCCGTGAAGGAATCAAGGTTCAAACGATTCACGGTGCGCCAGATGATGCGAGCGCGATAAATGAATTGCAACAACTAGCACAGGCGGCGGCAATCGTACGTCGCTTCAAGCAGACCAAGGTGATGGTTATTGGTGAGCACCCATTGGGTTTTGACGCTTGTAACTACAACCAGCAACAGCTTGAACAGCACTTCGGTGTTCAGGTCGCCCGTCAGCCGGTGTTGTCATTTATTGATGAAGTTAAAGCGCTACCTGATAGCGTGGCAGATGCCCCCTATGCACGCCGTGCAAAAGATTTCCCTAATCTCGGGGAAATGGATCAGGACGCGACGCGTAAAACCCTTAAAGTCTATTCCGCCCTGCAAGCTAAAGCCTTGCGTGAAGGTTATTCCGGCATTGCGGTGCGCTGCTGGCCAGACTTTTTCACCGATTACGGCTGTGCGGCCTGTGGTGCGCTAGCGCTGATGAATGAAGACAAAGTGCCGTGTGGCTGTGAAGCCGATATGTTCGGCGTCCTTTCTTCACTGATGGCTCAGTGGGCATCTGGGAATGCTGCGTTTAACACGGATTTGGTAGACATCGACCCACAAAATAACAGCGTTGTGTTCTGGCACTGTGGGCAGGCACCTATCGAAATGGCCGACCGTGATGGTCCCGTTCAAGCCACCATTCATTCTAACCGTAAGTTACCGCTGCTGTCTGAGTTTGCGCTCAAACCTGGACGTATCACCTTATGTCGCATCACACAGGGCGAGGGGAAATTACGCCTGATGTTGGCCGGTGGTGAAATGATCAAAGCGCCGTTGGCCTTCTCTGGGACCGCTGGCACCGCTCGCTTGGATGTTGATGCCGATGTTTATCGCAAGCGTTTGATCGACGCTGGAATGGAACATCACACGTCGCTGGTCTACGGCGAGCACCGTCCTCTGCTACGTAAAGTGGCGCAGTTGCTCAATCTTGAGGTTGTTGAACTGAGCGAGTAAGCGCTCTTTTTCTCAATTGGGATAAGCCCCTTCTCTAAGAAGAGAAGGATTGGTCAGCTTGTCTAGAATTCTCAATCCTTTATGGAGATCTACCATGGTTTCGCAGCAAAGTGGTCTTGAGTTACAGCAGCAACATGACGGTTTTACTCTTATTTTTCAGAATCGCGTATTACTTAAACACTCGTCAGAGAGCCCTTGCTTATGGATTGGGCATGGCAAAGCTGATATCGATATGTTCCGTGGTAATTTCAGTATCAAAGATCGGTTAGGTGAAAAACTGGCTCTGATTGATGCTGAGATTTCATCTACGGCAGCGGGTTTTGACATTCGCTTTAGCCGTGGTGATGTTGCTCAGGCAACGTTAAACGTTGCTATTGATGCCCACGATCGTCTTGAAATGAAGCTCAGTAATGCCGACAGTGAAAATAATCGCATGTGGCTGCGTTTAGCCGCAGAACCTCAGGATCATATTTACGGTTGCGGTGAGCAATTCTCCTATTTTGATTTACGTGGCAAACCATTCCCTTTATGGACTAGCGAGCAGGGTGTTGGGCGTAACAAGCAAAGCTATGTAACTTGGCAAGCCGATTGCAAAGAAAATGCCGGAGGGAATTATTACTGGACCTTTTTCCCGCAGCCAACCTTTGTCAGTAGCCAGAAATACTTCTGCCATTTCGATAACAGTTGCTACATGAACTTTGATTTTTCCGCACCTGAATATCATGAACTGGCTATTTGGCAGGATGAAGCGGTGCTGCATTTTGACTGTGCGGATAGCTACATCACTTTGCTGGAGAAACTCACTGCTCTGCTTGGACGCCAGCCAGAATTGCCAGACTGGGTTTATGACGGCGTAATTTTGGGCATTCAGGGTGGCACTGAGGTTTGTCAGAAAAAGCTGGATGTCATGCGTGAACATGGCGTAAAGGTCAGCGGTATTTGGGCTCAAGACTGGGAAGGTCGCCGCGTGACTTCCTTCGGTAAACGTTTGATGTGGAACTGGCGTTGGGACAGCGAACTTTATCCCGAGCTTGATAAGCGTATTCCACAATGGAAAAAAGAGGGCGTGCGTTTCTTGGGGTACATCAATCCGTACGTTGCCATCGAGAAGGAACTGTATGCGGAAGCGGCTGAAAAAGGTTATCTCACCAAAGATTACAACGGTGAAGATTATCAGGTGGAGTTCGGTGAATTTTATGCGGGGGTGGTCGATCTCACCAAGCCTGAAGCCTATGACTGGTACAAAAATGTGATTAAAAAGAATCTGATCGAATTTGGCCTTGATGGCTGGATGGCAGATTTTGGTGAATATCTACCTACCGATACCGTATTACATAACGGCGTTGATGCCGAAATTATGCATAACGCGTGGCCTGCGCTATGGGCAAAATGCAACTACGACGCATTGGTAGAAACGGGCAAATTAGGCGAAATCCTGTTCTTTATGCGCGCGGGATATACCGATAGCCAGAAATATTCCGTGATGATGTGGGCCGGTGATCAAAACGTTGATTGGAGCTTAGACGATGGTCTTGCATCGGTTATTCCTGCTGCTTTATCGCTGGCGATGACCGGGCACGGTTTGCATCACAGCGATATCGGTGGTTACACCACGCTTTTCGATATGAGGCGTAATAAAGAATTGTTAATGCGCTGGTGTGAATTCTGCGCCTTCACTCCGTTAATGCGTACTCATGAAGGAAATCGCCCAGACGATAATTGGCAGTTTGATCATGATATAGAAACCATTAGCCAGTTTGCACGAATGAGCCATATTTTTGTTGCTCTCAAACCCTACATCAAACAGGCGGTTAAATTTAATTCGCAGTCCGGTTTACCGGTAATGCGACCACTATTTTTGCACTATGAAGATGATGCTCACACTTATAGCCTGAAATATCAGTACTTGTTTGGCCGCGATCTGCTGGTGGCACCGGTTTATGAGGAAGGGCGCACGGATTGGTCACTGTATCTGCCACAGGATAATTGGATAAACCTGTGGACAGGCGAACCACACGCAGGTGGTTGTGAAGTGACTGTTGCAGCGCCAATGGGGCAACCTCCGGTATTCTATCGTGCAGACAGTGAATGGGCAGAATTGTTTGCCTCATTGAAGACGCTATAAGTAAAGTCTCTAGTCCCTTAGCCTCCCTTTTCGAGAGAGGCTAAGGGGGAGGCTATCGTGGTTTATACATGGAGAACCACCATGACTCAGGTTTTAAATAACAATAATGAACCGGCAAAATTATTATTGCCACTGCGGGAAAAAATTGCTTATGGCATGGGCGATTTGGGCTCAAATATATTATTAGATATTGGTACGCTTTATTTATTAAAGTTTTATACCGATGTATTAGGCATACCCGGCACCTATGGCGGTATTATTTTTCTTATTGCTAAATTCTTTACCGCATTTACCGATATGGGCACCGGTATTATGCTGGATTCCCGAACTAAAATCGGGCCCAAAGGTAAGTTTCGTCCATTCGTACTCTATGCAGCGTTTCCGGTTACCTTGTTAGCTATTGCCAACTTTATTGGCACTGGCTTTGAAATTACTGGAAAAACCGTAGTGGCTACGGCGCTATTCATGCTTTATGGCTTGTTCTTTAGCATGATGAATTGTTCATATGGTGCGATGGTACCCGCTATCACTAAAAACCCTAATGAGAGAGCATCTCTTGCCGCATGGCGTCAGGGCGGTGCGACTTTGGGGTTATTGCTATGTACCGTGGGTTTTGTACCCGTTATGGATTTAGTTGAAGGAAACTCTCAGCTTGGCTATATCGTAGCGGCCACACTCTTTTCTCTGGTCGGGCTGTTCTTTATGTGGTGCTGCTATGCCGGAGTGAAAGAGCGTTATGTAGAGGCACCAGCAGCCCATAATGCGCAGGGAAGCGTGCAGAAAAAACCGGGTATTTTGCAATCCTTTCGAGCAATTGCGGGTAACCGTCCACTGTTTATCTTATGTATTGCCAACCTCTGTACGCTAGGGGCATTTAACGTCAAATTAGCCATCCAAGTTTATTACACCCAATATGTACTTAATGACCCTATCTTATTGTCATATATGGGCTTCTTCAGCATGGGGTGTATTTTCATTGGCGTATTCTTAATGCCGATGGCAGTACGTAAATTCGGTAAAAAAACGGTATATTTAGGAGGGCTCGCTATTTGGATTGTTGGCGATGTGCTCAACTATATGTACGGTGATACCTCAGTAACTTTTGTTCTTTATTCATGTTTAGCCTTCTTTGGCTCAGCATTCGTCAATAGCCTAAACTGGGCGCTGGTGTCTGACACGGTTGAATATGGCGAATGGCGGACTGGTATACGATCTGAAGGCACTGTCTATACCGGATTCACCTTTTTCCGCAAAGTATCGCAGGCACTGGCCGGCTTTTTCCCAGGTTGGATGCTAACTCAGATTGGCTATGTTCCTAATATTGCACAGGCTGCACATACCATCGAGGGTCTGCGTGAGCTGATCTTTATCTATCCGGCGGCGTTGGCTCTGACGACGATTGTGGCAATGGGCTGTTTCTATAATTTGAACGAGACAATGTATGTGAAAATCGTGGGTGAAATTGAAGCGCGCAAGCGTGATACAAGCCCAGTTATTTAATAAAAATCTCACTTATGGCAGGCCGCCATAAAGTTAATTAAGTTTTGTGGCGGATAAGTGCGGGCAATATAATAATGAAAGGACCTGTCAGATGGAAAATTTAGAACATCAGGATCCCGTTACCCTAAAGTTATCACTACGGGAAAAAATCGCTTATGGCATGGGTGATTTTGGTTCGAATCTTTTACTGTGTATCGGCACGTTGTATTTGTTGAAGTTCTATACTGATATTTTAGGTATTCCAGCAATTTACGGAGGAGTTATCTTCCTTATTGCTAAGTTCTTTACGGCTTTCACCGATATTCTTACTGGCGTTCTAGTCGATTCTCGTCGGAATATAGGTGTAAAGGGTAAGTTTAAGCCGTTTATTTTTTATGCTTCTTTGCCTGTCGCTTTACTGGAGGTCGCTAATTTTATTCACGTTGACGTTTCTATTAATTTAAAAACGGTGCTGGCGACGGTCTTGTTCATGCTGTTTGGATTATTTTACAGCCTGATGAATTGTTCTTATGGTGCGATGGTACCCGCGATAACTAAAAATCCTCATGAACGAGCCTCCCTTGCTGCATGGCGTCAAGGTGGGTCTACCTTAGGTCTATTGCTATGTACTGTCGGTTTCATGCCAATTCAGACTTTATTTTTATCACAACCAGAATTAGGGTATTTAGTGGGCGCATCGGTATTTGCTACTTGTGGTTTACTCTGCATGTGGTGGTGCCATTCTGGTGTGAAAGAGCGCTATGTTGAGCTTGTTCCACTCCACCATAAACCAAGCATTTTCAAGTCGTTTTGTGCCATTTTTAAAAACCCGCCGCTGCTGGTGCTGTGCATTGCTAATTTATGTACTTTAGCTGCATTTAATATAAAACTGGCGATTCAGGTTTATTATACCCAGTACGTTTTACAGGATATTAATCTATTAGCCTATATGGGATTCTTTAGTATGGGCTGCATTTTAATTGGTGTTCTGCTTGTGCCAACAGCGGTAAAACGTTTTGGGAAAAAACAGGTCTATTTGGGTGGGCTAATGCTGTGGGCCTTAGGCGATCTGCTCAACTATTTCTATGGTAGTTCGTGGGGAAATAGCTCCGTTGTTTTTGTTGTGTTTTCCTGTATGGCATTCTTTGGCACGGCATTCGTCAATAGCCTGAATTGGGCGCTGGTACCGGACACTGTTGACTACGGAGAATGGAAAACAGGTATTCGCGCTGAAGGATCTGTGTATACCGGATATACGTTTTCGCGAAAGATATCTGCGGCACTCGCTGGTTTCTTGCCTGGAATAATGTTAACTCAGATTGGCTATATTCCCAATGTCATCCAAACCGAGTCGGTGTTGGAAGGATTGCGAAGGCTCATATTTATTTATCCTTGTGTATTAGCGATTATCGCGGCTATTACTATGGGGCTATTCTATAAGCTTAGCGAAAAAAGGTTTGTACAAATTATTAATGAGTTAAATGCAAGGAAACTCGCTAAATAAATTAGTTCTAGTATTTAAACCGACATGCTGTTATTACCTTCAGGTTTTTCCTGAGGGTGATATTTGTCAATTTTCATGATGTCAGTGATTTAATATTTCAATAGGGATTTGTCATGAATAAAATAAGTACAGCAATAATATTAGCCTCTTTTATATCTGGAACTGCTTATGCCGGGGCTTATCTTGAGACTCGAGAGGCTTACAATACGGCTTCAGAAGAAAGTGAGATTATCCTACGCGGTGGTTATAACTTTGATAATGGTTCGGGGTTAATGTATACCAATGCTTATAATGTTGGGAAAATGGATCAGTTAAAGCATAGCTATAACGAACTGGAAGGATGGTATCCATTGTTCCGTCCCACAGAAAATTGGACGATTTCACCTGGTGGGTTAATTAACTCAAGTAGTGCGGGTTCTGGCGGTGCTGCTTATTTAGATGTAAATTATAAATTTCTACCATGGTTTAATTTAACGACTCGATATCGCTACAATCATAATAACTATGACACAATCGATACCAATGGCGAATATGATAAAAATGATACGCATGAAATGGCAATGTACTGGAACTTCAAGGTTAGCGATCAGTTTTTATATACCTTTGAGCCACACTATTTCATCCGCGTTAATGACTTTAAAAGTAAAAATGATGAAAGCCATCACTGGGAAATTACTAACAAGTTTAGCTATAAAATAGATGATAACTGGATGCCTTATTTAGAGCTGCAATGGCTAGACCGGTGGGACTATTATAATCGCGAACAATACCGCATTCGTTTAGGTCTACGTTATTCATTCTGATCAATAACATAACGCTCTCCCCGCAGGGAGGGCGTTACTCACCGTCCCCAACCTCCAGATTTGATATCACCTGTTCGACATCATTAACACTGCCAATTTTTATTTCACTGGTGCGGTTCACTTTGCTTTTATCAATAAGCAGGAGGGATTGCAGCGCACGTTTGAGCAACAGGGACTTGAATTCGGCGTTATAGCTGTTGGAGTCCCAGAGAATGCCTTCTTTATCAATACCTTCACAGGAGAAGATAAACAGGTCGATTTCAAGCTCTTTCAGCTGAGAAATAATCGCAGGATTCACATAGCAGGCATATTTTCGCTGCAATAGGCCACCGGAACTTATCAGTTGGATATGTTCTCGTTTGGATAGCTCCTGACAGATCCGTACGCTGTTAGTAAATACGGTGATATCAATATCTGGCAGCTGTTTTGCCAGATACCAGCAGGTTGAGCTGGCATCTAGCGCGATAGTCATACCCTCATCGATCCATGGCAGCGTTTGGCGGGCAATATCGGCTTTACTGGTGAAGTGGCTTTTTAGGCGGGCGCTGAAAGGGTCACCGCTGTCCTGAGTATCGCGCTTGATACTTTTGGCACGGCCATGCTGACGGATGATCTTTCCCTGAGCCTGAAGCGCATTAAGATCGCGTCGGATCGTTTCTTTACTGACATGCAGTAGATCGGCAAGATCTTCTGTGGTTAGCGTTTCATGCTGTCGGATGAGTTGTACGATTGCCTGATGGCGATCTGTTTTCACGGTGGCTCTCCTCTCACGAAAAACCATGCGTCCGGCTTTCGCTTAATGGCCGACGCATGGCTGAATGCAGCAGAGCAAGAGATTAAGGCGTCACTCCTTTTTTTAACAGTATATTCCCGTATTTAGCCGTCTCGCCTGTGATAACGATCGCAAAGGCCTTTTGAGCGCGTTCATAAAATGCGAAACGATCGATGCGTTCAATTGTAAGCTCGCTCTGCTCATGGTGCGTAAGAGCCTGTAAATAGCGCTGTTCGACGCTGGGATCGAGTGTGTCTCCAGCGACAGCGGCCATCATAACCAGCGGCGGGGCATAACTGTCGAGCTCGAATAGTGGAATGATGGCTGCCAGCAGATCGCTGACCTTTAATCCATCGGCTCTAATGACCTTTGGTCCCATGCTATGCGCGGGGAAATGCGCGTCGGAGAAAATGATTTCGTCGCCGTGCCCCATTTCAGCCAATGTCTTGAGTAGCTGTGGTGAAATGAGCGGGGAGATATTTTTTAGCATTTCAAACTCCTTCTAAAATGGGGTTATGACTCGTCGTCAGCTCACGGTATTCAGCACTTTGCTCGCTGGGATAATAAGACTGATAGCGATAGTTAACCTGTTGGCGAGCCTGCTCGGGAGAGTCGTAATAGCCAACGCCGCTCCATGCAAACATAGCGGCACCGAGTACGGTCGTCTCAGCATCGTGCAGAACTTTGATCGGCAGATTTAATACGTCTGCTTTGATCTGGTTCCATAGCGTGTTGCGACTGCCACCGCCGACGAGTAAAAGCTCTTTTGAGGTAAACCCGCCGATATTTTCCAGTAACGCGAGATTTTGCTGTAGCTGCCAAGAAAGCCCTTCCAATGCAGAGCGATAGAAATGGCCACGCTCAGTATGCAAACGCATTCCACTCCAGCCAGCAGGGGAACGGTTATCAAGCAGTTGGCAGTTCATCCGCAATCCTTCGCTACCGGGGCTAATATTGGCCGCTTCTGCAATCATCTGGGAATACACATCCGGTAGCTTTCCGTTAGGCCAGTAAAGCTGACGAACCTTTTCCAGCACACCTGAAGCAAGCCACTGTAGACCCGGATTGAACAAGCCTTCACAGCTGTCCAACTCGCAGGTAGAGCCAATAAAACGGGGCAACAGTGATGTATTGACCTGCGGAGTTCGCACCATCAATATTTCCCATGTGCCGGATGAAAGCACCGGTTGATCGAGACCCGCTCCTGAACCAAATAGGGCAAATTGGGTATCGTGTCCGGTAGCAATGACCGGTGTACCCGCAGGAATACCAAGGCGTTCCGCCATGTGCGGTAATAAATGACCAATATGTTCCCCTGCCGCAACGATACGGGGAAAAAGTCCGATAGGGAGTCCAGTCCGCTGTAAAATCGTGTCGCTAAACGTTTCCTGACGCACATCGAGCAGTTGGCTTGTGCCCGCCATTGTGCGATCGGTAGTGAACTCACCGGTGAGACGTTGGTTAATCAGCGATGAGATAAACAGCCATGCATGGGCTTTTTCTAGCAGTTCTGGGCGGTTTTCTTTCAGCCATATGAGTTTATATAACGTGTTGAAACTGAATTGACCGATCCCCGAAATAGTTTGTAGTTCGCCGGGAGTAATGTAGCGGTCAATCTTTTCCATAATCGCCGCCGTACGTGGACATTTCCAGCTAATGACGGGGTAAAGTAGTTCACCATTGGCATCAACCAGAGCACCATCAACGCCAAATGTTGTTACGCTGATGGCATGAATTTTAGCGCCACCAAGCTTAGGCATGATTCTCTGGCAGCAATCGGCAAAGCGTTGCAGGATGTCATCGAGTGACCAAACGTGCCATTGGTCATTTTCTGTGGCGGGCTGGCTGGCGTTTGGTGTGGTCGCTTTGGCAACAACGATGCCTTGAGCATCAACCGCAATGGCGCGGATATTGGTGGCTCCGCAGTCCAAAATGATCACCACATCATTGTTCATGGTGGCTCCTCGTTAGTATTGATCCGTCATACTTCAAGCTTGCATTTTGTTGTCTGCATTCACTTACCTGAGTACTCGCTCTGACTAGAGTAAGCTCATCACAATGTGCTGACTTGTTACCTCAATGAAGCTCGAATTATTGAAGGTATAAATGCGCAGATCCCCACCCGACCATCACCCATAGAAGGCGCGGTTGGGCGGGGTAAGCCATCAGCCTTTATTTTTTATACAAAGGTCCATAGTTTTGGCAGGCACGGTAGTCTTGGCCTTCAATATCCATGCCGTGTGCGCCCCATGAGGATGGACGGTAGATATCACCGTCAGCCACGTTATGCATACAGACAGGAATACGCAGCATAGAGGCCAGCGTAATGAGGTCTGCGCCTACGTGACCGATGGTGAGCACGCCGTGGTTTGCGCCCCAGCTCGCCATGACCGAATAGACATCGGTGAACGGCCCTTTGCCGGTCAAACGCGGAGCGAACCATGTGGTTGGCCAGGTTTCGTTGGTACGTTTGTCGAGAATGTCATGCACATCTTGCGGAAGCTCAACGCTCCACCCCTCGGCAATTTGCAGTACCGGACCAATGCCCTTAATGATGTTGACGCGCGACATGGTGAATGCGACGCCGCCGCGGGTGAGGAATCGAGATGAGTAGCCACCGCCGCGGAAATATTCGTGGATCGCTGGGCACCATTCCGTTGCTTGCAAGCAAGTGTCAGCTTCTTTCTGGCTGATTTCCCAATGGGGTTTCATCGTTGGTTTACCCTGAGCGTCAAGTTGGCGGCAAGAACCGTCCAGTGCCGCAGAGCCAGAGTTAATCAGATGAATGATCCCGTGTTGAGCATGGCCAGTGAGTTCGCTGCCCGTAACGCGTTTGACCGCTTCAGGTGACCAATAGGTGCGCACGTCAGCAAATACTTGAGCGGTGCCCGTCAGCATATGGCCTAGCAACATGGCGACGCCATTGAGGCTATCGTTTTCTGTGGCAACCACGAAAGGCTTGCGTACACCATTCCAGTCAAATGAACTGTTTAGCAGTGCTTCGGCGGTGTCTCCGTTTGGATATTGATCTGTCCAGTGACGCTGCCCTTGGAAACCCGCGGCGATCGCGTTATATCCCAGCGACTCCTCCACAAAGCCTTGCTCTGCCAGTTTGGCGTTGCCCTGCATCATGTCGCGAATACACATCGCCATGAGTAAGCTTTCACGCAGTACCGCACGGCTGCTTTCAGGAGAACGGCGGTACTGTTCGGCGTTCAGGTCTGGGCCGAAACGGAAGTTTTCATCAGCCCATGCCAGCGCTAGCTCAAGCTCTTCCTCATCGTAAATTTTCTGGTCGATGCGACGACGTAGCTCAGTCATATCGACCGACTGCACTTTCATTCCCAGCCAAGATTCGAAGAAGTTGTGGTCGACGATAGAACCGGCGATGCCCATCGATACGCCACCTAAGGACATATAGCTTTTGCCTTTAATTCCCGCAACGGCAAGGCCTGCGCGAGCGAAACGCAGCAATTTCTCTTTGACGTCGGCGGGAATGCTGTCGTCGCCGCTGTCTTGCACATCGTGACCATAAATAGAGAAGGCAGGAATACCTTTTTGGCTATGTGCTGCTAATGCGGCGGCTAGATAAACGGCGCCAGGGCGTTCGGTGCCGTTAAAACCCCAGATGGCCTTCGGACGCATTGGGTCCATATCAATGGTTTCACTGCCATAGCACCAGCAAGGCGTTACAGTAATGGTCAGTCCAACGTTTTGGCTGCTGAATTTATCTTCACAGGCAGCGGACTCTGCCATTCCGGCAATGCAGCCGTCGGCAATCACGCACTCCACCGTAGCGCCACAGGCATGGCGCAGATTTTCACTCAGAAGTTGTGCAGTGGCTTTCGCCATATTCATGGTTTGTTCTTCAAGCGACTCACGAACCCCCATGCGGCGGCCATCAATGACGGGGCGGATACCAATTTTGGGCAGGTTTTTAATAGGTAAGTGTTGGCTATTCATTCTTATTCCTCACATTAATCAGTAATTTATTGTCGTTAAGGTTGAATTGCTTAAGCCGTTACGCGCGGCAGGACGTTTGATCTGAATTTGGCAAAGATGAAAATAATGGCGAAGCACAGTGCAGGGATCAGTTCAGCCGTTGGAATATTGCCGGCAGCGTCGCTGACGAATCCCATAAGCGGAGTCACAATGCCGCCGCCGATGATGGTCATCACAATGATGGATGAACCATATTTGGTATCTTGATCTAACCCTTTGATGCCGAGGGAGAAAATAGTCGGGTACTGGATTGACATAAACATGCTGCACAGCGTTAGCGCAATGAGGCCGACGTGGCCACCTGCGGCTGCGGAGATGACGCATAACACCATAGAGATGAAGGCATACACGGCCAGTACTTTATGTGGGGCGTAGTGACGGATAAGCCATGTGCCGCTGAAACGACCAATGAAGAAACAAACCATGGTTGCGGTTAAGTAGTTTGCGGCAAAGCCTGGGGTTGTGCCTGGTAGTTCTTCGATGGCGTAACGAATCAAATAGCTCCAGCAGGCGGTCTGAGCACCGACATAGCAGAACTGTGCTAATACTGCCCAGCGCCAGTGACGAATGCGTAATAAACGAGCCACGGATTTCAGCAGAGAGCCGCCCTTATCACCACTATGTGCATCACTTTGGATAACAGGGAACTTGGTAAAGGCAATCAACAGCGCGACAAATAGTACAATGGCGACAATCATCATATAGGGTGACTGCACCGCTAATACTAAACTGTGGTTGTATGCGGCTAGCTGCTCTGGCGACATCTGAGCCAGTACATCGGCTGGCTGATGAGGAACATGGGATAAAATAAGCCCCTGACCAAAGACCACAGCGATAATCGCGCCAAAGGAATTAAAGGTTTGAGCCAGATTAATTCTGAAGTGCCCAGTTTCTTCTGGCCCTAATACGGTAACGAAAGGGTTAGCTGCGGTTTCTAAACAACCAAGGCCCGCGGCAATAATAAATAATCCGATAAGAAATAATGTATAGTTCATTCCCTCGGCGGCAGGCCAGAAAAGTGCTGCGCCTATGGCGTAAAATAAAAGACCGGTAATAATCCCTGCTTTATAACTTAGTTTTTTCATTAATATCCCCGCAGGGATAGGGATTAGGAAGTAACCAAAGTAAAATGCTGACTGAATCAATCCAGCCTGAAAATTAGTTAAGGTGAACGCCTGTTGAAACTGCGGCAGTAAAATATCGTTGAGGTTGTTAGCCACTGCCCATAAAAAGAATAACGAACATAATAATGCGAAAGGGATTAAATAGTTCCCTTTGCGTTCATGGCTAGCAACGCGGTAGTTTTCTGACTGGATCGAAACGTTTCCCATAGCGCCCTCGTTAGGTCATACAGAGATATTGAGTAAATCCGTTCTTATTCCGCAGTCACGTCCACAGGCACTCTCCGTTCAATGGGAGGCGGGGTGCAATCATGCCGTTTATGCGGTAAGTGAAGCTATTCTTAAAATAAAAAATCACTAAAAGTATGAGTTCAGTCACATTCGATATTATTGGCAGGGGAAGTGTGAACGTGGTCACTTTAATAAAACAAAAAACATGCCAGTTTTAATCAATAACCATAAAAAAAACACAGTTAGCGTGACCGATTATTTAATTTTTGATTTAAACGGTCAGTTCTTTGTTTATAGGGGGAATAATTGCCCGTTTTTATATTGTTATGTTTAAACGGACATTTTTATTCCTGTTTTTATCCACTCATTGGCTATTGATTCACTTATTGTATTGAAGTGTGTCACATATTTTTATTTGAGCATTTATTGTTGTTACGTGGAGGGGGAATATATCCCCATCATACTTCAAGTTGCCTTTTTGTTGGCAGCGTTTACTTGCCGCTTCAATGCAACTCGAATTATTAGGGTATAGATGCTACGTACTTGGCCATATTAGTGGTTCCATCAATGATCAAAGAGGCAACAAATGGAAAGAGATTCATTGGCTCGTGAAATTATTCATACTTGTTTAGAAATGACTCGTCTGGGGTTGAATCAGGGCACAGCCGGTAATGTGAGTGTGCGTTATCACGACGGCATGCTGATTACTCCTACGGGGATCCCGTATGAGAATCTGACGGAATCTCATATTGTCTACATTGATGCTGACGGCAAGCCTGAAGAGGGGAAGGTGCCTTCCAGCGAATGGCGCTTCCATCAAATCGCCTATCAGACGCGACCAGAGGCTAATGCAGTCGTGCATAATCATGCCGTTCACTGCACCGCCGTTTCTATTTTGAACCGTCCGATTCCGGCCATCCATTACATGATTGCTGCCGCTGGTGGCAGCACTATACCTTGCGCCCCTTACGCCACTTTTGGCACGAAAAAGCTGTCTGAGCATGTTGCCGTGGCGCTGAAAAACCGTAAGGCCACGCTGCTGCAGCATCATGGAATGATCGCTTGTGAAGTGAATTTGCAAAAAGCATTGTGGCTAGCTCACGAAGTTGAAGTTTTAGCTGAACTTTATCTCTCAACATTGCCAATCGTTGATCCGGTACCGGTATTGTCTGATGAAGAAATCGCCATAGTGTTGGAGAAATTTAAAACCTACGGCCTGCGCGTTGAAGAGTAGGGCTGCCGTAAAACATTTCTCACTAAAGAGTATTCATTATGACAAATCGAATGATTTTGAATGAAACATCGTGGTTCGGACGTGGCGCGGTGAATGAGCTCGTGCCTGAGGTGCTGCGCCGTGGCTATGGCAAAGCATTGATCGTGACAGATGCGCAGTTGGTTTCCTGCGGTATCGTGGAGAAGGTGACGTCTAAATTAGACGCGGCAGAGTTGGAATATCAAATCTTTGATGAAGTCATGCCAAATCCGACTATTGCCGTTGTTCAGCGCGGGCTGGCGGCTTTTGACGCGAGCGGTGCTGACTATCTCATCGCCATTGGCGGTGGTTCGCCGCAGGATACCTGTAAGGCTATTGGTATTATCAGCGCCAATCCAGAGTTTGAAGATGTGCGTAGCTTAGAGGGTGTCTCCCCAACTCATAGCCCGAGCGTACCTATTCTTGCCATTCCGACCACGGCAGGAACAGCAGCGGAGGTGACCATTAACTATGTGATCACTGACGAAGAAAATCGCCGTAAATTTGTCTGCGTTGATCCTCATGACATCCCGCTGGTGGCTTTTATTGATGCCGATATGATGGACGGTATGCCAGCCAGTTTAAAAGCGGCGACCGGAGTAGATGCGCTCACTCATGCGATTGAAGGATACATTACGCGCGGTGCATGGGAACTTACCGACACGCTACATCTCAAGGCGATTGAGATCATTGCCCGTTCGCTGCGTAACTCGGTGGCTGGTCAGCCAGAGGCCGTAGAGGATATGGCGCTGGGACAGTATGTTGCGGGGATGGGATTTTCTAACGTAGGTTTGGGCCTAGTCCATGGAATGGCTCACCCGCTGGGCGCGTTTTACAACACGCCGCACGGCGTTGCTAACGCGATTTTGTTGCCACATGTGATGCGCTATAACGCGGCCTATACTGGCGAGAAGTATCGCCAGATTGCGCAGGCTATGGGCGCAGATGTGACTCATGCTACTTTGGAACAAGCGCGAGAGGCGGCGATCCAAGCGGTTGAAGCACTGAACCGCGACGTGGGTATTCCTGCTTCGTTGAAAGAGGTGGGAGCACGAGAAGAGGATATCTCTGATCTGGCACAGGCCGCTTTTGATGATGTTTGCACCGGTGGGAATCCGCGTGAGGCAAAACTAGAAGAGATCAAAGCGCTGTATCGGCAAGCCATGTGAGGCATCTATCTTTTAGATAAAACTAGGCTAAGTATTAGTAAGACGAGCCACGCGGACAGGACGTCTGCGTGGCGTTTGTGGCGAGCTCTTATCGTACGCTTACACCAGATATTCGATAGAAGTAATACACAGTTAATCAGCGGACGAAATACTCACCGGTTCTTCCAAATGCATATCCCATTAAGCCTGACGTTTGAATAATCCTGCGATTTGGAAGCAGCTGAAAGAGCTAAACAGCATTTCAATACCCACAATCGTGGTGACCAATGTTACGGACATCACTGGGCCTGCGGTAATGAACATGGCTGCGATGATCAAATCGAGAATACCAATCACGATTTGCAACCAAGCACCGTTGACACCGCGCAGTTTAAATCCAGCGGTTAGACGAATAATCCCTCCCACTGCAAACAGCGTCGCCAGAATCACCGACATAGTGAAAATACCAACGGCCGGATTAGTAATAAATACGTAACCCATAATGATATAGGCTGCGCCCATCAGAATTCCTGCCACCATCGGCCAGAAGTTACGAGTACGGTTGGCGATCATCCCGATAATCAAACCAATACCACTAAGGACGAATAGCGTGCCCACAATTGCGCTCAAGGCTGCGCCGGAGGCAAAGGGGTTGATCAGGCAGAAAATACCGCCTAGTAACAATAGGAATGAAATAACCAGCAGCAGAGTACGCTGTTTTTTTAGAAAGTTTCCGTCCAGACCGAGCAAACTTTTACGATCAATATTTAACATGATGAGACTCCATTTTCTTCGGTTGCGTTCGGTAGTTAAATCACTGGCTTATTATAGTCATACGTTATGAATGAAATGGGCGCAAAGAATGTCGTTAATCGATCTCATTGATAAATGGAAAGCAAAGCTGCCAGTCATGGGGCAGTTGCAGCAGAGGGGTGATAACAAGAGATAAAAAAAGCCACCGTAAACGGTGGCTAAAAGCAACAATATGAGAAAACGTTAGATGTGTGCTAAGCGGTTGTGCGCTTCACGTTGGCCTGGCATACGAATGGTCGCAGACAGTACCAGCGAGATGACGAGCAGTGTCATAATGACGGAGAAGGTCACGATGAAACCACCAAACATAGACGCAATAATTGAACCGATGATGCTGCCGATACCAAAGCCCAGATAGAGCAGGCCGTAGTTTTTGGTCAAATTGTTTAGGCCAAAGAAGTCACTGACAAGCGATGGATATACGGTGATGGTGCCACCGAAGCTGAACGCGATGCAGGCTACTGACGCAAAGAACAGTGACTCATTCAGAGGAATGAACAACAGGGTACCCATACCGATAAGCGAAATCACCTGAGCTAAAGAGATAACTCGGATGCGCGCCATTTTGTCAGACAGAATGCCCAGAACTAAACGACCCGTCAGGTTAGCGATAGCAATTACAGTGACGGCGCTGGCGGCGGTAATGGCTGGCAGATGTACCATGCCTTCACCAATGTCTTTAGCTACACCGATAACGTACAAACCACTCATACAGGCTGTCAGGAACATCAGCGCCAGCATCCAATACTGTGGTTGGCGCACGGCTTCAGCCAGCGTGTAGTCTTGAGCGGTGCTGATACCTTGGGTGTTTTGTGTACTGTTTTCTTGTTTTGGCGCATCTTTCATCAGCATGGCACCAGCCATGACCATCACCATGGCTAAACCCCCCCAGATGATAAAGGTTTGTTCTAAGCCGTAGGTTGCTAGCAGATGAGTATCGATATATTTGAAACCAAGGCTACCCAAACCGTAAGCACCAATAGCGCAGGCTGAGATCATACCTTTGCGCTCAGGGAACCATTTTACGCAGTTGGAAAGCGTCATTAGATAGCCTGCGCCGTCGGCCAGACCCACTAAAACACCCGCGCTCAAATAAAGCATGACTAAATTGTTAGCGTGAGAGGTCAATACAAAGCCAAGTGCTAATACTGCGCCAGCGGCAATGGTGACTTTGCGTACGCCGAAGCGATCCTGCAACTTACCCGCCACGGAAGAGGCCAGCGCTAATGCGAGGCTCAGTAGACCAAAGGAAAAGGCGACGCGACTGATCGGCTCATCTAATTTTTCAGACAGAGGGCCGTTAAACAGGCTCCACGTATAAACGGAACCCAGAGCGAACTGAGTAATGATGGTGCCAACCAGAGTTAGCCAGCGGGTGCGATTGTAATTTTGCATGCCAGTCATATTCATGATGCTGCTCCAGATAAATATTTATTAACTGTGAGTATGTTAAGGCTATCTATAGGGCAGCGATCCATTCAGGGAATGAATAGCCTGAGTGCAGGAATGAAATGCATTAAAGCGGGAATGAATGAACGAAAAACGGGGTAAAAAGGGGGATTTTACGGTGATCCACAATTGATGTGGATCACATTTATCTGATATTAATTCACTAGTGAGGGCGTTTTAGAGCGGCGTTTCGACTAAAACTCCGCTGGAAAGGCAGAAGCATCCGCTGATTGTGCCAATGGGAATATTCAATGATTCACCAGAAACCAGCAGATGCGTGTCTGCACCCACGGTGAATTCAAACTCTCCAGTGACAATGCGAGTGGTGATGGCCTGTGGCTGTTTTCGTAACTGACTGAAAGCACCAGATTCAAACGTCATTTCTGTGGCAGGCTTGCCGTTGCCGAGAATTCCGTTGCGGCGGGTAACGCCTACAGCAAACTCTTCGATCGGAGTTTGTGCTTTGAATGTCTCCATGAAACCTATCCTTATTGTTGCGGTTTTTTGTTTCTATGTGAGTTGCTAAAAAAGCAGGGCACAGACTACCACTCTGTCCGAGAACAAGCATCAAACGAGGGGGATTTCGTCGGAATAAGATTAATTTGTTTCGATTTTAATCAGATAATTCTCGCAGGGCTGTTCACCACTTGAAGCGCTTAAAATGCAGGCATACACTAGCGCGTCGATTGATTTTGAGATCGTCAGCCCCTGTCAGCTTTTGACGAAAACCGTTCTTAACGTATATGTTTAACAAATATTGTTTTTAACGCGTACTGTTTCTAAAAGTTCTGC
Source organism: Hafnia paralvei (assembly GCF_020150375.1). Taxonomy (NCBI): domain Bacteria; kingdom Pseudomonadati; phylum Pseudomonadota; class Gammaproteobacteria; order Enterobacterales; family Hafniaceae; genus Hafnia; species Hafnia paralvei. Next base: position 448,287 of record NZ_CP083737.1, read on the forward strand.
CGCAGGTTTTTCTCCGTCTGTCACAAAACACCTTAATTATGATTGTTAGACCTCAGCAACATTGGTTTCGCCGCCTATTTGTGTGGCATGGCTCTGTGTTACCTAAAATACTCTTTCGTCTAAGTTTAAACTTTGTTTTTGCCTGTATAGCCGTTGTTTGCTATCTATGGCACGAATCGTTGGATATTAATCTGACACTGGCTCCGTTCAGCTTGCTGGGGGTGGCGATTGCGATCTTCTTGGGTTTTCGTAATAACGCCAGCTATGCGCGCTTTACGGAAGCGCGGCTGTTATGGGGAAATTTGTTAATCACCGAGCGATCGTTGCTGCGAGAAGTCAAAAGCTTGATGCCGGATCCCGCTGAACAGGCGCGCTATTTTACGGCTCTGCTGATTGCCTTTACTTATTGTCTGAAGCATCAACTGCGTAAAACAGATATGCATGGGGATCTCGATCGCCTGCTGCCAGCGTCTGAACGCAATTCCGTGCTCAACAGCCATTCACCGTGCAATACGCTATTGTTGAAAATGGGGATGTGGTTGGGAGAGCAGAGAAGACTGGGGCGCATTAGCGATATTAACTTTCATTCAATCGATAATAACCTGAACCACCTTTCCTCCATTTTGGGTGGCTGTGAACGTATTTCAAATACCCCGATCCCTTTTGCGTACAGCCTGATTGTGCACCGCACGGTTTATCTGTTTTGCGCTCTGCTGCCGTTTGCTTTGGTATCGGATCTTCATTACCTCACCCCGTTGGTATCGGTATTTATCTCTTACACCTTTATTTCTCTGGATTCATTGGCTGAGGAGTTGGAAGATCCGTTCGGCTTGGCGCCAAACGATTTACCGCTTAATGCTATTTCAGCAACGATTGAAATTAATCTGCGGGAAATGATTGAGGATGATGAGAAGCCAACGCCGATGAAACCGGATCATCATTGTTTGCTGAGCTAAGTTTTAGTCTTGCTTGCGCTAGACGAACTCCCCTTGATGGGGAGTTCGCGGACTTAACGTTAGATCAAACCGGTGAACGATTTTGTCCTACGGCAAAAATATCATAGAACGAGAGTTCTGATTTTTTCTGCATAATGGCACGTAGCTTTTGTTTTCGGGAGTCATCGACCTGAGGCGACTGCAAAATACTGTCAACCAGAGCATCTGGCACCATGCGGGTGTTGTACCATTCACCGTTGAAGCAAACGCGCAGATCCAGAACGTCGATATCTTCGTAGTGGTAGCGCGGGTTAACGTCAAAGAAGAAGAACAGATTCAGCCCCAAAAACAGTAGCGTCATGACCCATGTAACATCCGCAAGCGTTTCTGATTGCAACATCACGGCCAGCGTAGCCGCGTAGGCCAGATACATGCCTACGAATAAACCTGGATGCTTTTTAATAAAGCTGATGCTGAAGCGGGGACGATTATCGCGACGCTCGGCTTTATTCACCTTCTCGATTTCTTCTTTGAGGATGCGTTCAATTTCGGTCATGGTAAGTCACCTGTAGTGATGTTACAGCTTGATAACATAATTCTATCATTTTTGTGTGGTGTTGGGCGCTCAATGTGATTTGAGTCCCGCGGCTGTCATGAGTAGACGAAACAGCATCGACACGCAGCCCAGCGCTAGCACGCTTCCACCCCAAATTGCGACCAGCCATAACAAACGTTTCCACAATGGATTAGCCACGGTTTTTGCTTCGGAAATCGACATAATTTTCTCCTGACTTTGGGCTATAGCCATCAGTGATACCCCTCATCTGCGCTGATTTTTCCGCGGAATACGTAGTAGCTCCAGAAGGTATAAACCAAAATAATCGGGATGATGAACAAGGCTCCCACTAGCATAAAACCGAGGCTTTGCGGCGGTGCTGCGGCCTGCCAAATATTGATTGACGGTGGAATAATGTGGGGCCAAATACTGATCCCTAATCCGCTAAAACCGAGAAAAACCAGCAATAAGGTCATGATAAAAGGAAGGTAGTGGCTGTTATTGTGAGTTCCACGCCAGATAACCCCCGCACAAACCAGCGTCAAAACAGGAACCGGTAGCAGGAATAAAATATTTGGCATGCTAAACCAGCGTTCAGAGATGGCACTGTGCGCCAGCGGTGTCCAGAGACTGATGATGCCAATGACGGTAAGCAGAGCCAGCAGCAGCGGGCGCGTGATGCGATACATCTTATGTTGTAGCTGATGGCTGGTTTTCATAATCAGCCAAGTGCTACCTAGAAGTGCATAGGCCAACATGAGCCCAACGCCGCAGAACAGATTAAACGGTGTGAGCCAGTCAAATGCGCCCCCAACGAAAGTGCGTTCCATCACAGGGAAACCATTGATGACCGCACCCACAACGATACCTTGCATAAAGGTGGCACAGCCGGAACCGATGATGAATGCTTTATCCCAGAAATTACGGTGGGCTGGTAGCGCCTTGAAACGGAACTCAAAGGCGACGCCGCGGAAAATCAGCGCGATTAGCATTAGCGTCAGCGGTATCGATAGCGCATCAACAATCACCGCATAGGCCAGTGGAAATGCCCCAAACAGCGCTGCACCGCCGAGCACCAGCCAAGTTTCATTGCCGTCCCAAACCGGAGCGACCGTGTTCACCATCATATCGCGCTCTTGCATATCTCGCGTCACTGGCAACAGCATCCCGATACCTAAATCAAAGCCGTCCATCACGATATACATAAGAGTGGCAAAGATTATGATGGCGAACCAAATCAGTGGCAGATCGATGCCCATTAGTGTGTCTCCTGCTGATGAGATGGCGTAGCGGCAATACGTCCGGCTGCGGTGGGTAATGCCCCATTGTCATCCGATGACGAATGACTCGGCTCTGGACCTTTGCGGATCAGACGCATCATGTAGGCGTAGCCCACGCCAAATACCGCGCCATAGACCACAAAGAAGGTCAGTAAACTGATACTCATATGCAGATCGCCATGGGTAGATACGGCATCTTTGGTTCGCATCAAACCGTGTACAATCCATGGCTGGCGCCCGACTTCAGTGGTTATCCAGCCTGCTAGAATGGCGATTAGCCCAGAAGGTCCCATCCAAAAAACGAAGTGTAGGAACGGACGCGAGGTATACAGCCGTTGTTTGTAGCGCAGCCACAGGCCAATCGCACCGAGCAAAATCATCAGCATCCCTAAACCCGCCATAATGCGGAACGACCAGAATACCAACGGAGAGTTAGGACGATCTTCTTTGGCGAATTCGGTTAACGCAGGAACCTGTTTATCTAAACTATGAGTCAGGATGAGGCTGCCAAGGTAAGGAACTTCCAGCTTAAATCGGGTTTCTTCACGCTCCATATCGGGTAAACCAAATAGAATAAGCGGTGTTGCCTCTCCTGGTTTGTTATCCCAATGGCCTTCGATAGCGGCTATTTTGGCGGGCTGGTATTTCAGCGTATTAAGACCGTGCATATCACCGATAAAAGCCTGAAGCGGAGCGACAATCAGCGCCATCCATAATGCCATCGAGAGCATTTTTCGGGTTGCCGGCGTGTCGTTACCGCGTAGCAAATGCCAAGCAGCAGACGCTCCCACAAAGAAGGCGCTGCTGAGGAACGCCGCGGTCGTCATGTGCAGAAGGCGATATGGGAATGAAGGATTGAAAATTACCGCCAGCCAGTCAACTGGAACCACTTGGTTATTAATGATTTCATAGCCCTGAGGAGTATGCATCCAACTGTTGGAGGCAAGGATCCAGAACGTCGACATCAGTGTGCCAAGTGCCACCATGCAGGTGGCAAAAAAGTGGAGTTCTTTACCGACCTTGTTCCAGCCGAACAGCATTACGCCCAGAAAACCGGCTTCCAAGAAGAATGCGGTGAGCACTTCATAGGTTAACAGTGGGCCGGTAATACTGCCGGCAAACTGTGAAAAACCGCTCCAGTTGGTGCCAAACTGATAGGCCATCACCAAACCGGATACGACGCCCATACCAAAATTGACAGCGAAAACTTTCGCCCAAAAATGATAAAGCGTGCGGTAATCAGGATGACGTGTTTTGAGCCATAGCCCCTCGAGCACGGCCAAAAAGCTGGCTAACCCGATAGTGATGGCGGGAAAAATAATGTGAAAGGATACCGTAAAGGCAAATTGGATCCTGGCAAGATGAAATGCATCTAATCCGAACATGGACAGCCTCGTACTGACATAAAGTTCTGTCTGAAAATTGCAGGTGAGAGAAACGGTGTGCCGGACGATCAAGGCCGGAACGATGGAGAGGATCTTACGGGCTGTAAAATAGATATGACAGAAACAGAAATGTTGTTTTAATGTATAACAGTTTGATTTGGATCATGGCGTAGCCAACATGCGTTGTACCTTTCATAGGCAGTTTACATGAGCGTTGAAGGGCGGAAATCGTGGTATGACGAGGCTTAATCAGGGGGCTGAGTGGCAAAATACGAAGATTTGGTGAAACGAATTCGTGGACAGATCACCGCTGAAATCTGGCAGGTCGGTGATAAGTTACCTTCTTTGCGCGAGCAGGTGGTGCATTCCGGACTCAGCCTGATGACTGTTATGCATGCCTATCAGATTCTGGAAAGTCAGGGGTGGATCGTTTCACGTCCACAGTCTGGTTATTACGTAGCACCACAGGCCAAATTTTTAACCCCGTCGCCCAGCCATGAACCGTTGCAGCGAGCTGAAGCCGTTGACATCAACGCGTTTATTTTTGATGTGCTACAGGCTAGTCGTGACTCGGCGATCGTACCTTTTGGCTCGGCATACCCTGACCCAACGTTGTTTCCTCGCCAGCAAATCAGTAAGTCGCTGACGACCGTAGCGCGTGCGATGACGACCCTGAGCGCCACCGATAATCTTCCTCCCGGAAATGAAGATCTGCGTAAGATCTTAGCTAAACGCTACGCTATGCAAGGTATTCGCATCGATCCTGAAGAGATCGTGATCACCGCTGGTGCGCTGGAGTCCTTGAATTTAAGTCTACAGGCGGTAACACAGCCGGGAGATTGGGTTATCGTAGAAAATCCCTGTTTCTATGGTGCGTTACAAGCGTTAGAGCGTTTGCGCTTAAAAGCGTTATCCATCGCAGCACACCCTGAGTTTGGGATTGATTTGGCGGCACTGGAACAGGCGTTAAAAACCTACCAAGTACGTGCCTGCTGGCTGATGACCAATATTCAAAATCCGCTTGGGTGTACGCTCTCGGTGGAGAAAAAACAGAAGTTGGTGGCGTTATTGCAAAAATATGATGTCTATCTTATCGAAGATGATGTTTACGGTGAGCTCTATGCGGGGGGAGAAAAACCGCTTCCGGCCAAAGCGTTTGATGACAGTGGAATGACGATGCACTGTTCTTCATTCTCCAAAAGCTTGGTTGCAGGTTTTCGTGTGGGATGGGTGGCCGCAGGAAGAATGGCGAGAAAAATCCAGCAGCTACAGCTGATGAGCACGCTTTCGACTAGCGCACCGATGCAGCTCGCGTTGGCCAACTATTTAGCTACCCGAAGTTATGATAGTCATCTGCGTCGCTTACGGCGGATGATGGAACAACGTAAGTATGCGGCATGGCAGTCGCTACGCGCGCATTTGCCTGCTGGTGTGAATATTAATTACTCTCATGGCGGCTATTTTTTGTGGATCGAACTGCCTGCGAACGTTAACGCGACGGAGCTTTATCATCGTGCTTTGCAGGAAAAGATCAGCATTGCTCCCGGACAGATGTTTTCAGCTAGCAACCAGTACACTAACTATTTTCGCTTTAATGTTTCCCATGAATGGACGGATAAAAGTGAAAAGGCAGTGCAAAGGCTGTCTGCTATTGTGCGTGAGATGATGTGAATTTTATACAAGGTGGTCATCTGCTATATCATCATCTTGAGTGACGTCTTTCCGAAGAGTAGTTTACAAGGTCGAGATATTCATATTTTTTTATGTATGCATTGAAGTTTTAAAAAAATAACATGTATTAATTTAACTAATTTATAATGAATTAGATACATACATAATAAAAATGTTTATAAAGAAAAGAGGTGGATGGGATGACAAGGCGACCTTCTCTTTTGTAAGTATTTATTATTTCTTTGCCTTTTGAATTCTTTCAATAATAAGTTTTAATCACAATCTGTAATTAATAATTACGGTAAATTGTCAAAGCAAATTACATTAAATATTTATCTGCTTAATCAAGGATGAATGAGCATTATATTGTCGAAAATTTTTATTTCACTTTGCCGTATCAACAAAGTCACCGATAATACCGCAAGTCGTATTCTCAAAATGGCGTAATAACCCATATGCTAAATTTATTTACTGGTCTGGATTTATATACCGGGCTTGTGTTATTGCTTGCTCTAGCTTTTGTGCTTTTTTACGAAGCAATTAACGGTTTTCATGATACCGCTAATGCGGTGGCAACGGTCATCTATACCCGAGCTATGCGTCCTCAGCTAGCCGTTGTCATGGCCGCGGTTTTCAACTTTTTTGGTGTTTTGCTGGGCGGACTGAGCGTTGCCTATGCCATCGTGCATATGTTGCCAACAGATTTACTGCTTAATATGGGGTCCTCACATGGCCTTGCCATGGTGTTCTCGATGTTGCTAGCGGCGATTATCTGGAACTTGGGTACTTGGTATTTCGGTTTACCCGCATCCAGCTCTCATACATTGATAGGTGCGATTATTGGTATCGGTTTAACAAATGCACTAATGACCGGTACATCGGTGATCGATGCGCTGAATATCCCTAAAGTGATAGATATTTTTGCCTCTCTGATAGTTTCTCCTATTGTTGGATTGGTATGCGCTGGAGGCTTGATTTTCTTGCTACGCCGTTACTGGAGCGGAACTAAAAAGCGCGATCGTATCCACCGCGTCCCTGCTGAGCGTAAAAAGAAAGGGGGAAAGAAAAAACCACCATTCTGGACGCGTATTGCACTGATCCTTTCTGCTGCCGGTGTGGCATTCTCTCACGGTGCTAACGACGGTCAGAAAGGTATCGGTTTGATTATGCTTGTGTTAGTTGGCATAGCCCCGGCGGGTTTTGTGGTAAACATGAATGCCTCTGGCTATGAAATCACTCGGACTCGTGATGCTATCGGCAATCTTGAGGTTTATTTCCAACAGCATCAGGATCAGTTGAAGTTAGTCACTGATATGGAGCAGCCCCTTCCATCTGCAACACCGGTTGGAACCCAGCCGACGGAGTTCCATTGCCACCCTGCAAACACGGTTGATGCGCTTAATCGTGTAAAGATGATGCTGTCTGGCAACATGGATAACTACAGCAAATTAAGCATAGCTCAGCGCAGTCAGCTACGTCGCATTATGCTGTGTATCTCTGATACGGCGGATAAAGTGGCGAAGCTGCCAAACATGAGCCGCGATGACCAGCAGTTACTGAAAAAACTGAGAACGGACATACTGAACACGATTGAATATGCGCCAATCTGGATCATTATGGCCGTCGCGCTGGCGCTGGGAATGGGAACGATGATCGGATGGAAACGTGTAGCAACGACCATCGGTGAGAAGATTGGCAAGAAAGGGATGACTTATGCTCAAGGGATGTCTGCGCAAATAACAGCCGCGGTCTCCATTGGCCTTGCAAGCTACGCAGGTATGCCAGTGTCCACGACCCACGTCTTATCCTCTGCGGTAGCAGGAACCATGATTGTTGACGGTGGGGGCTTGCAGAGAAAAACGGTGACTAGCATTTTGATGGCATGGGTATTCACTCTACCAGCGGCGATTCTTCTGTCTGGGGCATTATTCTGGGTTGCCCTACAGTTTACCTAAGCCGTAGCGGGTAAAAGTGGCCAGATAGGTTGAAATATCTTGGTGTTTATAAATAATCGCCCAGTTCAAGCGACTGGGCGTTAGTGTGTTGCTCTCTCATTGTAACGATACAGACTGATTGGAAATCGATTAGCTATTTTCAATACAACGATAGCCGCGAGCTTCCATAAAGCTTGTAATGGCCTTTTCTGCATCAATAAGTACTTCATCCAGTGGCTTATTAGCATCAATATCAACGAGTTGAGAACCATCAAACGTCAGTTGTGGCGTGATAGCAATTTTTTTTGCTAGAGCCTCTCTGCGGTGATCGGGCTTACGGGCACATGCAACATCAAGATCAACGTTTAGCTTGATCACTAAATCGGGTTTATGGTTGGCCATCCAGCTAAATGATGAACGTTCTAGACCCGCCAGCCATAAAACAAAGCGGCTACCCGTTACATTGGCAGGAAAAACGGTACCATCATAAGCACCAGGAATTTGTATCTGAGGGTAACGATCGGCTAATACAATTAACCCACGGCGATGGCATGCCAACATGCGACGAAAACGTAATAGCCGACGGAAAACAAAAGACATAATGACTAAGGCCGGAACGGGGCCAGGAAGTTTTTTAGCACTTTTGACCTTATTATGCTTAATAGTTTTGTTTAGCGCCTTTCCCATTAATGGTAGTTTTACAACGGCACGCTCTACATTCCCGGCTTGTTTCCCTAGATGTATTCTTACTGCTGGCCCATATTTTTGTACGCAGTTAATTAAGTGTTCACAAACCGTTGACTTGCCAGAACCATCACTGCCAATAACGGCTATGATTGGAATATTTATTGGCTGCATAAATGTATCCTGTATTTAAAATGCCTGAGGGTAATGTTTTATTATTAATATATTTACAATAATGTTTTTATTAAAAATAAAGCCACAATTAGTCATTGTCACAACTATGATGAGCATATATTCTGAGCACTCAATCGGTAATATACAATAACTTCTTTGATACTGGATTTTTCGTGAGTCAACAGAATACTCCAATTATTAATCACACTTTTGTTCGCGTGATAGCTATTGTTGGTTGTGATGGTTCAGGTAAATCGACCTTAGCAGCCAACCTAGTAAATAATCTCGCTTCGCAAATACCCACCGAACTGTTTTATCTTGGACAGTCATCGGGGCGTATTGGTGAATGGATTGGGCGTTTGCCTATTATTGGGATTTCTTTTAGCCGCTATTTACGGGCAAAAGCTGATTGTGTTCATGAACGTCCGTCCGCGCCGCCAGGTAATGCCACCACACTGGTTATTTACTTACTTTCCTATTGGCGGGCGTATAAGTTCCGAAAAATGCTGGCGAGAAGCCAACAAGGGCACTTACTCATTACCGATCGTTATCCCCAGGTAGAAGTCCCTGGGTTTCGCTTTGATGGTCCGCAATTAGCAAAAACGGCAGGTGGCAATTGGTGGGTTCGAACGCTGAGAAAACGTGAGCTTAAGCTGTATCACTGGATGGCTTCCTTTCAGCCTTTATTGTTGATCCGGTTGGATATTGATGAACAAACGGCGTTTTCTCGTAAGCCTGACCATAAGCTTGCTGTTTTGCATGAGAAAGTCGTTGTCACACCACACCTTACGTTTAATGGTGCGAAGATCCTTGAATTGGATGGACGAGAACCAGCGGACACAATCCTTAACAAGTCGCTAAGTACGATTCGTGCCTCTCTTTTGTAATCACAAAATCAGGTTTGCGATTACCTTTTAAGACTGAATGATATGCATACAGATAAATTAAATGAAGCGCTACCTGAGTATATTCCAGGGCTTATTGCCGTTGTGGGCTGTGATGGTACCGGCAAGTCCACACTCACTGCCGATTTGGTAAAACAGCTGAAAAAACACTGGGTAACAGAACGTCGTTATCTGGGGCTCGTCTCTGGAGAAGATGGCGATAAGATTAAACGCTTACCCTTGGTTGGCGTATGGCTTGAGCGGCGTCTGGCGACCAAATCTTCAAAGACACAGAGCATGAGTACTAAGTCTCCTGCTCTTTGGGCTGCACTGATTATGTTCGGGTTTTCTTTGCGCCGTAGGGCAAATTTGCGTAAGGCTATATGCTTGGCACAAAGTGGCGTTTTAGTGATTAGCGATCGCTATCCACAGGCTGACGTTTCAGGTTTTCACTACGATGGGCCAGGCATTGGCGTAGAACGCGTAGAGGAGGGAGTTAAGCGTCATCTAGCTGAACGTGAGCGCCTGTTGTATCAGCAAATGGCTCTCTTACGCCCCGAATTAATTATTCGCCTTGATATTGATATTGATACTGCATTTTCCCGCAAGCCTGATCACGATTATGAGGAGCTGCGCGATAAAATCGCTATCATGACTAAGATTGGTTACAACGGCTCCAGAGTTCTCGAACTGGATTCAAGAGCCCCATACTGCGAGGTGCTAGATAAAGCACTAGAGGCAGTATCTTCAATTGCAATAGCCTCTCAGCGTAGGAGTACCACCATCTAAATAATGGTATTAAGCCGTTTGGGCTTGAGTCTAAATATTAAGATGAAGACAAATTCAGGTGGCAAATATTATTTTGTCTAATTATATATTGGATGAGCTAAGCCTTGCTGAGTGATTAATAACTTATTTAGCTGGTTTTTACCATGAAACATTGGTTTTCTGATGGAACTTTTCGCACTATTATACGTAACAGTGCCTATTTAGGCTCCAGTAATGTGGTGAGTGCCTTACTTGGTTTGATAGCACTTTCTTGTGCCGGTAAGGGTATGACTCCAGCAATGTTTGGGGTGCTTGTTATTATTCAATCGTATACCAAAGCGATTAGTGATTTTATCAAGTTTCAGACATGGCAATTGGTTGTTCAATATGGTACGCCGGCTTTGGAAAACAATAACCTGCAGCAATTTCGCGATGTGATTTCATTCTCTTTTGGCTTGGATATCGCGAGTGGTGCCGTTGCTGTGATTGGAGGGATGGTACTGCTGCCTTTTATTTCCCACTCCTTAGGGCTTGATTCTGATAGCTTTTGGCTCGCAATGCTTTACTGTACGTTGATTCCTTCCATGGCATCATCTACCCCAACCGGTATCTTAAGAGCGGTAAATCGTTTTGATTTGATTGCTGTTCAGCAGGCAACCAAGCCATTTTTGCGTGCACTCGGAAGCGTAATTGTTTATTTCGGTGATTATGGTTTTGCTGGGTTCATTATTACATGGTATGCATCCAATTTAATCGGTGGAACAATGTATTGGTGGTTTGCAGCGCGCGAATTGCGCCGCAGAAACATCCAAAATGCGTTGAGGCCACGTTTATTTGAGTCCGCTCGCCGTATAAAAGGAGCTTGGAGCTTTGTTTGGGCAACCAACTTCGCACACTCTATTTGGGCTGCTCGAAATTCATGTAGTACAGTTTTAGTGGGGATCATTTTAGGCCCTGCTGCTGCTGGCTTATTTAAGATTGCGATGACGTTCTTTGATGCAACGGGAACGCCGGCTAAATTGCTTGAAAAGAGTTTTTATCCCGAAGTAATGCGCTTAGATCCGCGCACTAAGACACCATGGCTGTTAGGGATAAAATCGGCACTGCTAGCGGGGGGGATTGGGATTATTGTTGCACTTGCAATTTTGGTTACAGGTGGACACTTAATTTCACTCGTTTTTGGTGCTAAATATCTTCAGGCATATGATCTGATACAGGTCATGCTGGGGGCTATTGTTATTTCAATGTTGGGCTTTCCTCAGGAATCGTTGTTGCTTATGGCGGGTAAGCAGCGAGCTTTCTTAGCGGCACAAACTGTGGCCTCTTTCTCCTATGTTGTACTCCTTGTGGTGTTGTCACACATGTTTGGCGTAATAGGGGCGGCTTTTGCTTATTTTGCAGGACAATGTTTGGACGTGCTGTTGTCTCTTATCCCGACGTTACAAGCATACTGCAACCGCCATTTACTTAGGTTTAACGCAGTTAGGGGAGAATAATAAATGGCCAATAAAAAGTTCTCACCTGAGGTTATAGAGCGTTTATTTACTGCGGTAGAGGAAGATGACGTCGTTGATTCACATGCTAGTTTGCCGCAGATTGTTGATTTGCAATGCTCTCAGGAAGTGATTAAGAACAATTATGCATTATGCCTGCAGTTTTGGGAGGATGGTGTCACGCGTAAGGACTTGCTGCGCCTGATTCTTAATCAACTAAAGAACGGTGAGTTATCTGAAAAAGAACAGAAGCAGTACAAATATATTCGCGCACGCTACAAGCATTTACGTTTTGCCCAACAACTTTATAGAAAGAAACATCAGTCAGGCTTTTTATTTAGCAAGATGACCGTATTTCTCGGGCGTTTTCAAGATGGATTTCGTAATAAACAGAAGGATATTATTACATTTTACGGGAAAGTATTACGGGTCTATCATTTAAACGCACCTGTCTGGATTTTCGTGCATTGCTCTTTACGTCATAGCCAATTAGATACAGCGGATGGTTTTATTCTTTATTGCCAAGAGCAAATGAAGACATTACAAAAATTGGTAGCTAAACCGCAGTTAACTGGAGAGGAGTTTCATGATGTGCGGAAAATTATTAGTCGGTTGGTGTCTTATTATGACACCTTAAGAACTATTAATCCGAATAATCAGGATGCGCTACAGATTTCCAGATTCTTAGCCGCTATTAATGGTTTGATGGGGGACAGACATGATGAAATGGTGGCTGATGATATGGAGAATCTAAAGTCTTATGATGCTCCTTCCGTTTTAGATTGTGATCTTCGAGCGCGGTTAGAACTTCTTCTCTCTCGTTACCCATTGTAAAAAAATTTTTCATCATATTATATTTAATGAAGATCAGGGCGTTCGAACGCAAGAATAAAGGATGCATTATGGCGTTGCGTAGATTACTGATCGCCTCACTCCTGTTATGTCCGCTCTGGGTATCAGCGCATAATTTTGTTATTGATAAGCCAGTTTTGCCAATCAATATTACCGATCGCGGCGAGTTACTGCTGAATAATGATGACGTTAGCTATAAATGTTGGAGTAGTATTGAACTTGTGGGAAAAGTTCGCGTGGTACAGTATATCGCTGGGCGTACCTCTGCAAAAAAGAAAAACTCAATGCTGATTAAAGCCATCAAGAACGCGAACTTTCCAAGCGATCGCTTCCAGCCGACGACTATTGTCAATACGGATGATGTGATCTTAGGTTCAGGCTTTTTCGTACTTGGCAAAATTGAAAAAAATAAAAGGCGTTATTCCTGGGCGCAATTTATTATAGATAGTGATGGATTAGGGCGAAAAACGTGGCAGCTTAATGAAGAAAGCTCAACCATTCTAGTTCTGGATAAGTTTGGGCATATTCAGTGGGCTAAAGATGGAAGCTTGACGCCGGAGGAAGTACATCGAGTGCTTTCAATGGTACAGAAACTGATTGATGAAAAGTAAATATTCATTCAGATAATATTTTAAATGGCGCTATAGGCGAATGATTTATTTTGTTTCAGCAATATGCTGAATATTTTTTGTTTAGCCGCGACTAAATATTTTTTAGGCTATGTGGAGTGTTCGTAGTATATGAAATTAATTGAGCATTACATCATGGCCGAAATTCGCCGTTTGGTTGTCATTATTGTTGGCTTTCTTATCTTTATTTTTGCCAGCTATTCAGCTCAGCGGTATTTGACTGAAGCGGCCAATGGTACGTTAGCTCTGGAAGTTGTACTAGATATTGTATTTTACAAGGTATTGATTGCTCTAGAGATGCTGTTACCTGTTGGGCTTTATGTTTCAGTCGGTGTTGCCCTTGGGCAGTTGTATACTGACTCTGAAATTACCGCTATCTCTGCTATTGGAGCCAGTCCGATACGTCTGTATAAAGCAGTTATGTTCCTTGCTATCCCGTTAAGTATATTAGTAACGCTGATGTCTATGTATGCGAGACCTTGGGCTTATGCTCAAATTTATCAGCTGGAGCAACAGTCTCAATCCGAGTTAGATGTCAGTCATTTACGCGCGAAAATGTTTAATATTAATGATAGTGGCCGAATGATTCTGTCTGAAGAAATTAATCCAGACTCTAATCATTTGACTGATGTATTGATTTATACCTCATCAGGAAATAAAACCAGTGTCTATAGAGCTAAAACGGTAGACGTGACCAATCCTTCACCGATAACGCCTTCAGTGATATTGCATTCAGGCACGGGCTATACGTTGAGACATCAAGGCACTGATGACAGCGAACGAGTTTATCGTAATCTCACGTTGGATCTTAAACCGCTCAATCTGAGTGTGGATGCAAAACGTAAAGCAAAATCCGTGATAGCCCTCATTCGTTCTGCTGATCCGGCAGATTATGCAGAGGTGCAATGGAGAGAAAGTCGTGGGGTAAATGCATTTTTAATGGCGCTGTTGGCTATCTCTTTAAGTCGCGTCAAACCACGTCAGGGACGTTTTTCAACGCTGCTTCCACTCACAATATTATTTACTGTTATTTTTTATGGCGGCAATGTTTGCCGGTCACTGGTTGCCAGTGGTTATCTCTCTGTAACTCCAGGGGTATGGTTAGTGCCAATGCTTATGTTTATTGGGGTCTTGGTGTTGATAGCTCGTGATTTTTCACTGCTGCAGAAATTATTTCGATGAAAATATTCAGTCGTTACTTAATTCGCAATATTTTTATAGGATTTGCCGCCGCGGCGGGGCTATTAATCCCGCTATTTACGACTTTCAATCTTATGAATGAGCTCGATGACGTCAGTCCTGGAGGATATCATTGGACGCAGGCTGTTGTGGTTGTCTTGATGACATTACCCCGAAGCCTCATTGATCTTGGCCCTTTTATTGCGCTACTTGGCGGGATAGTGGGGCTTGGCCAGCTTTCGAAGAGCATGGAGTTAACGGCAATACGCACTACGGGATTTTCAATCTTTAGGATATCTATAGTGGCATTGTGTGCGGGCCTGATGCTAACCGTATCATTGGGGGCAATCAATGAGTGGATCGCCTCCCCATTAGAGCAGCGCGCGTTGCAAATGAAAAATGCCGCGATTGCTCAAGATGAAAGCAACGATAGTGTGGGAAACATCCTGTGGGCAAGGCAAGGGAATGAATTTGTTACGGTGAAGTCTCTGAGTGAGGATAATCAGCCAGTAGGCGTTGAGATTTTTTACTATCGCCCCGATCGCTCTCTGGAGTCTTATATTTATGCGCAAAAAGCAACCATTCTTGATGGCAATATATGGATGCTGAGTGGCATCAATGAAAAAAGATGGGTAAGCGGGAAAGAAACAGTAGAGACGAAAGAAAGCTTACAGTGGAAATCGATATTTACCGGCATGACTCTGAAAGAATTGACTATGCCGAGTAGTACTTTCTCTATCAAGCAGCTCAACCAATATATTACCTATCTGCAGAATACCGATCAGCCGAGCATTGAATTTAAGATAGCGTTATGGCAAAAGCTAGGACGCGCTATTTTAACTTTAGCCATGATTTTACTGGCAATCCCATTCACCTTTAGCGTTCCGCGTTCACCAGGACTAGGAAGTCGCTTAGCCATTGGTGTCATTGTTGGACTCTTTACTTATATTAGTTACCAAATCGTTGTGAATGTAGGGCTATTGTTTTCCCTTAATGCCGCAATAGTTACGCTTACTCCTCCGGCATTTATTTTAGCTATCGCTTTAATATTGGTTTATCAATTTGATCAGCGACACTGATACCGCTCTAGAGATTACATAACTTGCTGCTATACCGGCAGGAAAGAACTAGAACGGTACCCTTGTTTACGTCGTATCACTTTTTTAGCTTTGCAAACGCTTGAATAATGTCATCAATCTGTTCGTCAGTATGTGCGGCATTGACGCTGCAACGCAATAACGTGATACCGGCTGGCGCTGCTGGCGGCAGAATCAGGTTAACATAGACGCCTAGGCCTATTAGCTCGCGCCAGATACGTAAGCCATCATCTTTATGCCCAATGATTACTGGCACAACTGGGCTAATATGTGAACCCAGCTCATAGCCAAGTTTCTCTAACCCGGAATACAACCGATGTGAGTTGCTCCACAGCTTTTGGCGGAGTTCTGGGTGTTTTGCAATGGTTTTTAGGACTGAGCGAACAGAGGCAATACACGATGGAGACGGTGATGCAGTAAAAATAAATGGACGACTTGCATAGCGCAGAACGTCCATTGCTTTAGAACCGACGGCAAAGCCTCCAATAGACGCTAAGCTTTTGCTGAATGTCCCTACAATGATATCGACATCCTGCTCGACGCCGACCTCTTCAGCAAGTCCTCTGCCGGTCGCACCCATAACACCAAAAGAATGAGCTTCATCTACGATCAAGTATCCGCCCAGACGTCGTTTGATATCGACAATTTCAGCGAGTGGAGCAACATCGCCCAGCATGCTATAGATGCCTTCAACGATAATGATTGCCTCTCGAGCACGATCGCCGAGGCGTATCATCCGGCGTTCAAGATCTTTGGCATCATTGTGACGGAAACGAATAATTTCAGCGCCACCCAGTGTACAAGCATCATAGATGCTGGCATGGCTATCGGCATCTAGCAATACAACAGAGCCATGACCAGCCAGTGCGCTGATTATCCCTAAATTTGCGGTATAGCCCGTAGAAAAAACAATAGCGCTAGGGCGGTCAAAAAAATCAGCAATCTCATGTTCCAAAGCGATATGTGATTCATAGCTACCGTTCGCCATGCGAGAACCGGTTGTTCCCGTTCCCTGAGTGGCTAATGCGTCCTGTCCGTCGGCAATCGCCTGAGCATCAAAGGTTAATCCCAGATAATTATTGGTACCAGCCAGAATGACCTTTTGATTACCAATACGTCCTTCAGTTGCGGAATAAACTTCATCAATACGAGTGCCAAATGGATTTATACCTGATGTACAAAATTGCTCTCGCTCGCTCGCCAGGCGTGAAAATTTATCATAAAGGCCCATTGGTATTCTCCAAATATGGTATTAAGGCTTCTAGTAATTGTGCGGGTGTTTTGACATCCAGCAATATATTGATAGGAATGGAAATATCAAATCTGTCTTCTAACATCATCAGCAGATCCATGACTTTTATAGATTCCAAACCAAGATCGTTAACCAGATCACTGTCAGGTTTTATATCTAATCCGCTTTCGACCATACCCTCTAAGCAGGAGAGGGTATAGTCCATCACTATTTTTCGATTTAACATAGAATTATTGACACACCTATTATCAAGATAATTAAAATAGCCCGCTGCGTAATGCATTCTCTAGACTAATTTTAGGGAACCAATTAATATTTTCGGACAGATGTTTATTACTCGCAGACCAGTCCAAATGTGTTAATTCACGGATTTTGCAACGAGTCAGCATGGGCTCTTTTCCTGCTAAAAAGCCTGTTAGAGTACTAATATCGGCAACGAGTTTGAGTAAAGGCAAAGGGATACCAACTAATCGCACTGAGCCATTACGTACCGTGGCACCGATTTCTTGAATACGCCTCCAGTCATAGCCCTCAGAAACACCATCACATAATTCATAAGAATGAGCCTGTGGCTGCTCGGCCATTAACCATTGGCTAACGGCTTCGGCTAAATCGCTCACATGAAGGAGTGATAGCCGAGTCTCAAGCGCGCCAAATCGTAGAAGAACGCCACGTAACATCCCGCTAAACAAGGGCTTTAACTCTTTATCTCCAGGGCCATAAACCGCAGTAGGACGAAAAATTCCCAGCGAAATACCTGAAGCCATATTTGTTAACTGTTGCTCGGCAACACGTTTAGAGTTTGCATACCAAGATAGTTCAGGATGGCGAGCTGCAAGAGAAGACATAAACAGAAAGCGCTCACAAACTCCGCTTTCTTTGGCAGCCTGCATAAGGCGCAGGCTGCCAGTGACGTTGCATTGAGTGAAGACATCTTCATTGTGCCCGCGGACTTGGCCTGCGCAATGGACTATAAAATTTGCGCTATCAACAAGCTCTGCGAGTGAGTAAGAGTCTTCCAGCGAACCGCGAACCCAGCTGATATTGGTACGAGTATCGTTACGTGCAGATCTGGTTAACGCTCGAACATTAAAGCCGTGAGAAAGCAGGTTATTGACAATATGTTGACCTATAAAGCCAGTTCCACCTGTTACTGCCACGATTTTGTTCATTGTGCACAATCAGCCATTTGCATCTGCGGACTCAGTGTATTTGCAAAAGCCGTCAAATAACGTTTTTTGGCCTCTGCCCTAGCCGGTTTACCTGAGGATGTCCGTGGAATACTATGTGGCGGTAATAGTTCTATATCAGCAGAAACACCAAATTCGCTTTGAATCCGAGCCGTGAGTGAATGAACGATTTGCGCGCGACGTTGTTCAGAGCCGACTCTGCACTGGATTTGCAAAATAATTTGTTCCTGCGAGGTAACAAATGCGATTGCATCACCTGAATGAATTTCTGGCTCTTGTTCCGCAATATATTCAATATCCTGAGGCCATATATTGCGACCTCGGATAATAATCAGATCTTTTATACGGCCTGTGACGTACAAATATCCATTTAGCAGATAACCTAAATCTCCGGTATCCATCCATCCTGTGGATTTAATGTCCCTTTGTGACGCAAGATCTTGGAAATAGCCACTCATTAGGCTGGGGCCAGATATATAGATATGGCCAATTTCTTGCTCAGGTAGAGGCATACCAATTTCATTTCGAATTTCAATCAGGTGACCTGGAAGCGCCTTACCGCAGTTCACGAAAGTAGAAACAGCTCGGGTCCCTTTAGTTGGTGCAACGGCTCGACCCTGATTCTCTAAAATATCACGGTCAACTTCGTTTATCTGAGTACCTATTGCCTCTTCGCCAAAGCTAACTGCAAGCGCATTCTCAGCGAGGCCATAGCATGGCATAAAGGCCTTGCTGTCAAAATGTGCCTTACTAAAACATTCGCCAAATTGATTTAGCTGCTCGGCAGAAATAGGTTCAGCGCCAACCCCAGCTACGCGCCAGCAGGAGAGATCAAGTTCAGCAAGATCTTTATCATTTACGCGGCGCAGGCATAAATTGTATCCGAAAGGTGGTGCCACGGAGACGGTACAGCGGTTTTTACTAATTAGTTTCAGCCACTGCATTGGTCGCATAGCAAAATCTTGAGTGCTCAAATAGTCAACGGACAGTTGAGTTGCCATTGGGGTCAATAGAAAACCGACTAATCCCATATCGTGATAGAACGGTAGCCATGATATGCAACGATCACCGTCACGCAATTTGATACCGTCATGACTTATAGCACGCAGATTAGCCATGACTTCGCAGTGAGTAATTATTACCCCACGCGGAAAACGCGTACTGCCTGAAGTATATTGGAGGTAGGCAATATCATCTGGTGACGGTAGCTGTAACTCAATATCCATTTCAGGTAACGCATTAAAATCTTCGTTACTGAGAATATGGATCGTGGGTGAATCAATATTGACAACGTTAATGAGTGATAGCCATTCATTGCTACTGATTATTGCAGCAGGTTTACAGCTCGCTAATAAGCCTTGAAGTTTAGCTGTATAAGAGTCTCTTTGTCCCACCCCCATAGGAATGGCAAGAGGCACAGCAACTAAGCCGGCATACTGGCAGGAGAAAAAAGCTTCGACGAAACCAACACTTGTTTCGGCAATTATAGCGACGCGATCCCCTTTGTTTAGGTTTAAGGACAGCAACCGCCGTGCTCCTGCAATCGCTTTTGATTGTAGGTCGCGATATTCCAATACGGCTTCAAGTTGATTACGGCGATCATAAAAATTCATTCCTGCACTTCCTTGTGCGGCATAGTCCAAAGCTTCCACCAGAGTTGGAAAGTCTGCATAGCGCATAGGATGAGTCGAGATTCTATTGGACATACTACACCATGAGAATGTTTTAATTTAAAGTCATTGGATAATAAAAAACTAACTTCTAGTAAGAGTATAATGTAAATTATATAACCGTTTAGGTATAGAGTTGTTTTTCTAATTTCATTATTTTTTGTAAGGAATATCTTTTATTGTAATAATGGGTTTCTGATATATCGGTAATGTTGTTAATTAATGAGTAACATTCTCCATGTGAATGATTTATATTTATCATAGGGACTTATAAGTTATTAATTAAGTGAATGGTTCCCTATTTAGAAATGCTTTCTCAGAGATTGTAACAGCACTTAGTGGTAAAAAATAATCATGTTTATTCATTAACGTGAACTCACCACCTAGTGATTTATTTATGTTTTTTTCATAAAGTATTTGTTTGTATTAATTCTCCAATGAGAGAAAACCAACAACAATATATCGCAGTTATAACAATACCGGCTGGATTATTGTATATTCTAATGTGTTAAATATATTAAGGCTGTTTATGGTTCGCATTGAAAAGGTTATGAATGAGCATGACCTTAAGGATTTCATTTCTTTTCCATCCACGCTATATAAACATGATCCCAACTGGATTGCTCCTTTATTTGTTGAACGTGCTGAGCATCTTTCTAAGAAAAATCCAGGTTCTGAACACATTAAATGGCAAGCATGGGTGGCCAAAAAAGATGAGATAGTCGTTGGCCGAATAACTGCACAAATTGATACCCTGCATCGTGAACTGTATGGCGAAGATACAGGGCATTTTGGAATGATTGATGCCATCGATGACTGCGAGGTATTCAGTGCATTGTTTGCTGCTGCAGAAGAGTGGCTAAAATCTTTCGGTGCGCGAAAGATTACGGGGCCTTTTAGCCTGAATATCAATCAGGAAAGTGGGTTGCTTATTGATGGTTTCGATACTCCACCATGCGTAATGATGCCACATGGTAAACCATATTATGAAACAAACATTAGGCAGCAAGGGTATGAGAAAGGGGTAGATCTGCTGGCTTATTGGATGCGTTGTTCCGAATTATATTTTTCTCCTTCATTGCTCCAGCTTATGGAGCAGGTACGCAAAAAAGTGACTGTTCGCTGCATTAAGCGTAAGCAATTCGACGATGAAATGCAGGTTATGAAGGAAATCTTTAATTCTGGGTGGCAGCATAACTGGGGATTTGTACCTTTTACCGAGCACGAGTTTGCCACAATGGGGGCTCAATTAAAGTATCTAGTACCTGATGATATGATTTACATTGCGGAGATCGATTCTGTGCCCTGTGCTTTTATCGTTGGTTTACCAAACATTAATGAAGCTATTGCCGATCTTAATGGACGTTTATTCCCTTTTGGCTGGGCAAAACTACTTTGGCGTTTAAAAATCAGCGGTGTGCGCACTGCACGAGTACCACTGATGGGCGTTCGCCAAGAATATCAATTTAGTCGTATAGGGCCGATAATTGCTCTTCTGTTAATAGAGGCATTACGTGACCCATTTGCGAAGCGCAAAATTGAAGCCTTAGAGATGTCTTGGATCCTTGAGTCAAACACAGGGATGCGTACCATTCTGGAGCGTATTGGTGCAATGCCTTATAAACAGTATCGCTTATATGAAAAGCAACTTTAGCAATTATACCAATGTATTGATGAAGACGAATGTATTGATGAAGGCGAAATTTACAATGTATCGATTGTTCGGTACCTATCTAAGTCGCGGTATGCGGCTATCATTTTTTAAAAATAGATAGTCACATTTTGAGTATCGCTAAAATGAAGTCGGTACGGTGAAGTTAATAGCTAGTAAGGTTTTTAGCCATGACACTTAGCGAAGGTCTTCGGATTTTTCATAGATCATTACCCCTTCGGCTTACCTACAATAACCATTTGCTTTATATGGTTTCATTGTCGGTTCGGCTATAAAAGTAATAACTTTGTCGTCCTGCAAGTCAAAATAGCAGGTCAGCAAGCTTCCTTTAGCCCGATGAGAGGACAGGGTTTGCGTCAGCTCCAAAGTAATACTGCGAGTTAACATGTCTATCTGACACACTCGGGTAGCCTCAAATCCGAATGAGCGGTTTACTTCAGGATAAAGCGCTTTAAATGCACTTTCTTTGCTAGAAAATGTAATTAATAGCGCAGTCTCATAAGAAATATTGCAGGCTGCAAGTAGCGTTTGTTCCAATGGCGTAGTGAATATATGAGCGGTTTTTTTAATGGATTTCGAGATTAGCATTTCAATATCGACCCCCAGCGTTAGAGCCGAATTTAGTGGCGCCATTAATGCGATCGCGAACTTATCTGTGTGAGAAAGACTCCCGCCCCAGCCGTCTGGCCAGATTGGTGCGCGACTCGAAGCACTACCAACGCTGTCGTGGCATCCTTCCTTGTCTAGTAACAGCTTCGCAGCATATCGAGCTGCGACATACTCTGCGCGCCGTTTTACAGAAGCGTTATTTAGAATCTCGGGAAAGGGGATCTCTAACTCTCTGAACAACGCATCCTGATAATAATGACTGTCATACATAATTTGGCAGTATCTCAACTCAGGCAAAAGAGTGACTACTCCCACGTCGATACGGTGTAGGAAGGGCAGCGCAGTGTGGATTGTTGATAGAGTAAACATGGAGATCCGACGATTAGTCACTGACTGCGATTATAGCTTGAAGGCCGCGGTTTGCGATAAAGAATTGGATGGCGTTTGATGAAGGGAGTCGATTCTAGAAAGCAAAAAACCCGCCATAGGCGGGTTTTTCTAAATAGTGGTGCCCAGACTCGGAATCAATTTGGGTGCGTAAATGCGTTGATTGTAATGTTTTTTATCGTGTTGCATAAATAATTAGGCTCCCATTAAGGCCCCCTTATGTAAGGCGTCAAAATTTGACGGTTAAACGGAAATTTTGACACCCATTGGAATACTACTTGATGGCAGGGGTAGTGACCCGTTACGGAATCGCAGTGCGCACCATCAGTATTTGAAAATGATACCATAATTAGCCTCCTCAGCGTTTAGTGGGCAGCGCCCTCGGATAGTGCTGGGTGATGATGTCGTTTAGCTTATCGGCCAGTTCTGGTTGTTTGAACGTAATATGCGCAGTTCCCTTCTGAAAATATTTGATCGCAAACATCTCGTCATCGTAACGATTGCTGTACCGGTTTTCATTGATATGGTCGCCGAGACGGCAGGTGACATCAGCGCGATTATCGGGAATAGGCTTTCCATCAAGGATCATCAACATGCGTTCAAGGTCAGCTACTGGCGTTGGGGCGTAACAAAGGTCTTGCCGCTTACATCAACGTCTTGAATATCTGTGGTCTTCGTGCACCGGACCAGTGTCAGCGCAGTCGAATTTGTACCGGCTGACGTACGCTATGGAACAGCTTAAATCGCAGGGTTGAGTCAATGCAGTGGTGAGTGACGGGGACTGGGACAATGAAGCTCTCCTGGTTCAGGAATACAGTGATACGGATGCACTGCTAGTCAGAAAGTCGGCGCTGACCGTTGGGTTTTCGGATGGGGGTAAACTCGTTGCACCGGTTGAAATTCTTGTAAATGGCGGCTTGTCAGCCTGTATGGCTGTTTTTGAGGCTCATACCCTGTCGGCTGTCATGCTGGAGTCGAATCGGATCGCGTTACCACCTGAGCAGTGAAACAACCGTTCTCAACCCGCTGCAAAGCTCATCACTGTCCACTTCTGTCTTTCTGCAACCCGAAAGGTTGTTGTTCCGAGTCGCGCTCACCGGCGGCTGAGATATTCATATCGCTGGCACTGGTATGAGATATGCGTAAAGTCCAGTCGTTGCAACTCCGTTCGTCTGACAAAAACAATAAGTATTATTTAAGTGAATAATAAAAAAGGTGACGTTCCGGATATGTCGTCAGTTTTTCACATGTTCAGTCGCGTCCTGCTTCTCATCTTTTTATAAAAATAAAAAATCAGACTTTTCTAGTTGTTGGTGGAGTTTGGCATGATTCTAGCTCTTAAATTAAATTGAGTATTTACTGAGCGCTTATCCCACATGCTTTAGATGGATATTGTTGGAAAATTCCTATAAATCATAGTGATGATAATTTTTTGTTAAATGCGATATTTGTAATATTTTGTTACACTTCATGATTTCGTTGGCTAAGGAACGTTCCATATCCTTTGCTTACTGGGGGTTATTCTGTAAGAGACTCGTGCGGTAGCTATGCCCTTAAGTAGCTACTCCCTTAAATAGTAACACTGAGAAAACATCATGATTATTTTAACAATAGCCCCTAAGTTAAACTTCATCCCCTCTCTCTCCATCATCTAAATATCGCTACGGAAAAGAATATGAAAATGCGCATATTGTTTTCACTTCTGTTTGTAATGGCGGTGGCGGGCTGTAAAGCGCCGCAGAAACCTGTAATCAATGACGATACCATCGTGACCAGGTTAACGGCGTCACCTTAACTCACCGTCATGTTGTCCTACCGCCGGCCGAGTTCACTCCGGTGAACGAGTCTTATCGCGCCATGTATCCCGCCTCTCTGATGAGCTGTCCAGACTACGGCGGAAAAGTCATCCGTACGTTGGAGACCGGTAAAACCTACGTGGTGCTGGGGTAGGTTGAACACTTCTGGATGTCGCTTGCCGACGAAGGGAATGAGCAGCTGATTGGTTACGTCCCGATGCGCGCCGTGATCAAGGCCGACCAGTATGAAGCCACCGTGCGTAAACAGGCGCTGCGTCCAAAAGCGCGCAAGAAAGCAACCTGTGTTGACGTCGACGGCAACAGCAAAGCCTGCAAAGACAGCGCAAACGGTACCTGGATCCTGAACTAAACGGGTTTCAATAGCGTATTTTTATGAATACAAAAATGTTTCATAAGATCGGGTTAGCATTTTTTGCGGTGATTTTCACCCTGTTGAGTGGTTGTTCGTCGTCTTCACACAGCGACCCCTCCCGCTACAATCTGCAGTTTCAGGCTCACCCCAAAATCAATGATTCTGCGCCGCTTAAAGTCAGAGTGTTGCTGCTGAAATCCGATGCGGATTTCATGTCCAGCGACTTCTATTCCCTGCAGAACAACGCGTCAGCCACGCTTGGTGCCAATCTGCTGAACAGCGATGTGTTCTTCCTGATGCCGGGTCAGCTTTCGAAGACCCTGAGTGGACAAAGCTCGCCTGACGCACGCTATATCAGCGTGATGGCGGAATATCAGACGCTGGACGGGAAAAAATGGCGCGTCTCAATCCCATTGCCTGTTCCCAGTGAAAACCACTTCTACCAGTTCTGGAAGTGGTCCGCAGATGAGCTCATTGCCAGCGTCTATCTTGACGTGAACGGCATCCGAGTCATCAGCCAGTAACGCGCTTCATAACAGGAAACATATCATCATGACTAAAGCAGAAAAGGTCGTCTGGACCGAAGGCATGTTCCTGCGTCCGCACCATTTTCAGCGGACAGAAAGTTACCTACTGAACCGCATTCGTGAATGGGGGGCGCTGCAGCGATCGTATCTGTGGGGCTTTCTCGACGTTGAGCTGGACGAAGCGATGCTTCGCCAGGGCTGCATTGCACTGAGCTACTGCAGTGGTTTACTGCCTGATGGCACGTTCTTTCAGGTACGCAATGGGCGTAACGGCCCGGTGCCGCTGAAAATCCCTGACAATCTCACCAATGAGAAGGTGGTGCTCGCGCTGCCGGTTCGCCGTGGTGAGCGAGAAGAGGTGATTTTCACTGAAGAGCAGGCCTCGCTGGCGCGGTATCTCGCCTTTGAACAGGACGTGGAAGACGACAACGCCATGTCAGTGGGGGATGCCACGGTACAGTTTGGCCGTTTGCGCCTGACGCTGATGCTGGAAAAAGATCTGACGGCAGAATGGACGGCTATCGGCGTGGTGTTTGTGACCGAAAAACGCAACGACAACCACGTGCGTCAGGATAACAGCTACATTCCGCCGATGCTGAATGCCAACAATAGCCCGCAGCTTTACAGCATGATTAACGACTTGCATGGTTTACTGGTGCAGCGTAGCCAGCAGATTGGCGGGCGTCTGCGCCAGCCGGGGCGGTTCAACACTTCAGAACTGATAGAGTTCACGCTGCTCTCGCTGGTTAATCGCCATCTGGGCGAAATCTCCCATTTAAAAACGTTGCCACTGCTTCACCCAGAAGCGCTGTGGCGCAGCTGGATGCCATTTGCCACCGAGCTTGCCACCTGGACCGCGCAGCGTAACGCTGAGTGTGTGCTCCCAGTGTATGACCATGACGATCTGGCGATCTGCTTCAGCAAGCTGATGCTCATGCTGCGTCAGGGGCTGTCGCTGGTGATGGAAGATCACGCTATCCAGCTGTCGCTCAACGAGCGCTCCCATGGTCTAAATATCGCGACCGTACCAGAGACCAGCATGGTACGCGAGTTTGGCTTCGTGCTGGCGGTTAAGGCTAACGTGCCGAGCGAACACCTGCAAACCCATTTCCCAGCACAGATGAAAGTGGCGCCAGTGTCCAAAATTCGCGACCTAGTTCAGCTGCAGCTCCCAGGCATTATGCTTCGCGCGATGCCGGTTGCGCCGCCGCAAATTCCCTGGCATGCAGGCTACAGCTACTTCGAGCTGGAGAAGGGCAGTGAGCTGTGGCTCGAGATGGATAAGTCCGGTGCGTTCGCTCTGCATCTCGCAGGGGAGTTTCCGGGACTTGATATGGAGTTTTGGGCCATCCGTAGCCCGACTGAATAATAAAGCGAGCGCTTAATATGCAGGAACGACAGGATACCGGCAGTGATGCTGTGTTTACCGGAGCCAGTGGCAATAATCAGCTGGTAGCAGCCGCCAACCCGCTGCTTAATGCAATTCCGCAAATCCGTCATTCGGTTTCCCATGACGATCAGGTGGCGTTGCGCCAGCGTTTGATCGACGAAATTCGTCGGTTTGAAGTGCGATGCCAGCAGGCAGGGCTGCCGTATGAAGTGATTGTTGGCGCACGCTACTGCCTGTGTACGGCGCTGGATGAAGCCGCGGCGCTCACCCCCTGGGGAAGCAGCGGTGTGTGGTCCAGCAGCGGGCTGCTGGTCACGTTTCATAACGAAACTTGGGGAGGCGAGAAGATTTTCCAGCTGCTGGCGCGTCTTTCGCAGAACCCGCGTGAACATATTCTGCTGCTGGAGATGATCAACTACTGCCTGCTGCTCGGGTTCGAAGGGCGTTATCGGGTGCTGGATAACGGCCGTACCCAGCTTGAGACCATCAAACAGCGTCTGTGGCAGATGATCCGTAGCGTTCGGGGTAGTTATCCACCGCCGCTCTCTCCGCATCCGGAAGATCGTCCTGTGCTGCGCAAGCTGTGGCACCCGATGGTACCTCTCTGGGCCTGCGTCGCGCTGGTCGGCTTTATCGCCTGCCTGTTCTATATCGTGCTTAACTGGCGTCTGGGTGACAGCACCAGTCCGGTGCTGGCGAAGATTTACCAGTCTCAGCTACCGGAAACTACCATCCAGCAACCAGCTCGCCACCTGCCGGCGGTGCTGAACCTACGCGGCTTCCTGAAGCCTGAAATCGAGGCTGGTTTGGTCGCGGTGAGGGATGAGGCGGATCGCAGCGTGGTGATCCTGAAAGGCGACGGGCTGTTCGCTTCCGCTTCCACGGTGGTGCGCGACCGCTATGAACCAGTGATCAACCGCATTGCTCAGGCGATGAATAACGTCAGCGGCAAAATTCTGGTGGTGGGCTATAGCGATAACGTGCCGATCCGCAGCGCACGCTTTGCCTCCAACTATGAGCTCTCACTTGAGCGTGCTCGGTCTGTGCAAAAACAGTTGCAGGGAAACCTCTCCCAGCCTGAACGAGTGAAAGCGGAAGGGCGAGGCGAGATTAACCCGGAGGCTCCGAACAATACGCCTGAAAACCGCGCCCGTAACCGCCGTGTGGAAATCACTCTGCTGGTGTCGCCTGAAAATACTCAGGCTGAGCTGAACGGATTGTCGCAAGGAAACTAAGGATGCTGACTACTCTTCTTTCCATTCTGACCAATCGCATTCTGTGGAGCTTCCTAGGCGTAACGGCGCTCGCGGCGGTGATCTGGATGATTGGTCCGCTGTTGTCCATCGTGGATACCCAGCCACTCGAATCTGAACAAAACCGCGCCATCAGCATTGCGGTGGTGTACCTGATTTGGGCTCAAAGCCACATTCTGCCACGGCTGTATAACGCCTGGCTGAACCGCAAGCTGATGGACAAGCTCAATGAAAATACCTCGGCCCCGGATGCGGCAGATCCGCAGAAGCGGCTGAACAACGAGGAGCAGATCCTCGCCGGTCGCTTCGACGAAGCTGTACAGATGCTGAAAAAGGCTCACTTTAGTAAAGCGGGGCATGGCTCGCAGTGGACGCAGCGTTTCAGCACCCAGTACCTGTATCAGCTCCCGTGGTACGTCATTATCGGCGCGCCGGGTTCCGGTAAAACGACCGTGTTGGCGAACTCCGGGCTGCAATTCCCGCTGGCGGATCGCTTCGGTAAAATCGCGCTGAGCGGCATTGGTGGCACGCGTAACTGCGACTGGTGGTTCACCAACGAAGCCGTTCTGCTGGATACCGCGGGCCGCTACACCACTCAGGAGAGCGAGCAGGTCCAGGACGCCGAGGAGTGGCTGGAATTTATCAACCTGCTGCGTAAGTATCGTCGCCGCCAGCCGATCAACGGCGTGATCATCACTATCAGCATTTCGGACCTGCTCACCCAGTCCGCCGAGGCCTCCCGCCAGCAGGCGGTGAACCTGCGCCAGCGTCTGTCCGAACTGCATGAGCAACTGGGCATCCGTTTCCCTGTGTACGTTATGGTCACCAAGGCTGACCTGCTCAAAGGCTTCCGCGCCTGGTTTGCCGACTACGACAAAGCCCAGCGTGACCAGATCTGGGGCTTTACGCTGCCGTGGGAGCAGACCAAATACGCCGATTACGACCTGATGGGCAACTTCCAGCAAGAGTTTTCTCTGCTCCAGCAGCGCCTAGATGCGGGCCTGCCGGAGACCATGCTTACAGAGCACGACGCTAAAACCCGTGCGGAAACCTATCTCTTCCCGCAGGAGTTTGCCGCGCTGCGCCCGCTGCTGGCGGACTACCTGAGCACGGTTTTTGCCCGCTCAAACTTCGAAACTGAATTCTCTCCTCGCGGCATCTACTTTGCCAGCGGGACGCAGGAAGGCATGCCGTTTGACCGCGTGATGGGCGAACTGAACCGCGCGCTCTCCTTGCCGGAAGGGGATGAGAGTACTTGCTGGGATTCGGTCAGCAAAGAAGCGCCGATCCCAGGGGCGAAGGGGCAGAGCTTCTTCATTAAGAATCTGCTGCAAAACGTCATTTTCCAGGAAGCGGGCATTGCTGGTGAAAACCGCTGGTGGGAGCTGCGCAATCGCGCGGCGATCTGGTCCGGCTATGCGGCGCTGCTCGCTGTTCTGGTGATCCTGAGCGGCTTATGGCTGACCAGCTACGTCAAAAATAAAGCCTATCTGGAAGAGGTGGATGCGAAGGTGCCGCTGCTGGAGCAGGAGAGCAAGGCGCTGCAAAATCAGCCCCAGCGCGATCTGTTTGCACTCTTGCCGTTGCTTAATGGTCTGGTAGATCTGCCGAAGAGCGATGTCTTTGACGTTAACGACCCCCCAGTTTCCCGCTGTATGGGTCTTTACCGCGGGGATGACGTTAGCGACGCGTCGCAGTCTCTGTACCAGAAAGCGCTGGGCCAAATGCTGCTGCCCGCCGTGGCGATGCACATCACCACTTGGCTGCGCAATGATAACGGCAGCGACGTGGAGTACAGCTATGAGGCGTTAAAGGCCTATCAGATGCTGTATCAGCCGAAGCACTACGACGGTAAATTCCTGCACTCTTGGGTCATGCTCAACCTGCAGCTCAACCTGCCGCAGGACGTCACGCAGGCGCAGCTTCAGCAGCTTGAATGGCACCTGACGCAGCTGCTGGAGCCGAAGATTCAGGCTTCGCCGTATGCGCAGGATGAAGCGCTGGTCGCCCGCGAACGCGCGCTTATCAATCAGCAGCCGCTTTCCACCCGCGTGTATAGGCGCCTGAAGCGACTGCTGGAGCATGATGAGAACCTGAAGCCGGTTTCGCTTTCCGACCTAGGCGGACCGCAGAGCGAGCTGGTCTTTTCCGGTAAAAGCGGCAAGCCGGTGAGTGAGGGCGTGCCGGGTCTGTATACCCCGGACGGCTACTGGCAAAGCTTCAACGGCCAGATCGCCAGCGTCACCAAGGCCCTGCACGAAGATGACGCCTGGGTGCTGGGGGCGACCTCCGATCAGGAAGACAAACAGCAGATCGATAACACGGTGCGTCAGCTCTACATGCGCGATTTCATCATTAACTGGGATCGCTTTCTTGCTGATATTCAGCTGAATAACAGCGCCGATCTTTCTCAGCGCATCAACACCGCGCGTCTACTTTCCGGTCCAAATTCACCGCTGCGCCGTCTGGTGCAGAACCTCGGCCAGGTGCTGACGCTGTCGCGCAATGTCCCCGCACCCGCTGATGTTGGGAAAGCGGAAGAGCAGAGCAACCGCGCCACCCGTACCCTGAAAGCGCTGTTCAGCAATAACGAGGCGGCGCCAACGCAGGGAGCGTTGGCGGTACAGGCGCCGGAACAGCTGGTGACTGACCACTATGCGCCGATGATTGAGCTGGCGCAGCCGCTGGAGAAAGGCGGGAAGACGATAGTCTTTGATGATTTTCTCAAGCAGGTGGATGAGCTGTATCGCTACCTGACCGCCGTTCAGGACGCGGTCAACAGCGGTATGCCTGCACCGAGAGGTGATGCGATAAGCCGCCTGCAGGCCAGCGCGGGGCGTCTGCCAGGTGGGCTGCAAACTATGTTCAGCAATATGGCCGTGGGTGCCAGCAGTGATACACAGCGCCGCGATCTGGAAAACGTACGTAAGCGAATCAACGTTGAAGTGGGCGGTTTCTGTCGTCAGGCAATAGCCGGTCACTACCCGCTGGTGCATAGCGCCAGCACGGAAGTCACCCCTGACGATCTCGCCCGCATGTTCGCGCCAGGCACCGGGCTGATGGATACCTTTTTCCGCGACAACTTGACCAACAAAGTCGACACGACCCAGGCAAACTGGCGCTTTATGCCGGGCATCGACGGTAAAACTCGGCCGGGAAGCGAAGGGCTGCTGCGTCCGTTCCAACAGGCACAGTCAATCCGCGACGCCTTTTTTGCTAATGGCACCACCACGCCGTCTTTCAAGGTCACGGTACGCACCGTGCGGATGGACAACACCATTCTCAACCTGACGCTGGATGTCGACGGCCAACTGTTGCGCTACAGCCACGGCCCACAGGCGGTGCAGATCATGAACTGGCCGGGACCCGGCGGAACCAACCAGGTGCGCATGCAGCTCGGGCTGGCAAATGGCAGCACGGCATCGCTGGTGACCAACGGCTCCTGGGCGCTGAACCGCTTTTTTGATAAAGCCCGGACCAGCTCTGGCGCGGGTAGCCTGAGCCGTCAGGCCACCTTCAACGTCGACGGTCATCAGGTCACGCTGGAGTTTGCGCCAAACAGCATTCGCAATCCGTTCCAGCTTCCCCGTTTCTCATGCCCATAACCGCAAGGACAGCCGTATGACGAATACCCCTGCGATGAACCGCTACAGCTGGTATGGCAAATTACCCAGCGCCGGTGACTTTTTGCAGCGTCGCTTTCCTGACACCCTGCAGCGCCAGTGGTCACACTGGTTTCAGGTCGGCCTGCTGGTTTGGCAGCAGGAAGAGCAGCGAAGCGGCGAGCGCCAGTTTACCAAAGCTCCGGTATGGAACTTTGTCGTCCCGCCAATGCTGGGCAGCCAGATGATCCAGATGGGATGCCTGCTGCCGGGACGTGATAGCGTAGGCCGTCACTATCCGGTCTGTATTCAACTGAGCTTTACCCCCGCCGAGTGGTCGTCGCGTCTGCTCGGGCAGGCTGAAAGCTGGTACCAGCAGCTTGGCCGTCTTGGGCTGCACGTGGTGCGGAACAGTTTTTCTGCCTCGCAGCTTGATGACATGTTAATGACCATCCCAGCCCCGCAGCCGGTTGAACCGAAAAAGCGTTCAGACATCCTCGACGTGATTGGTTATGACGACGATGGCCAGAACACGCTGGGTTGGCCACAGGCAGCAGAGTGTTTTGATCCGCTGCGCCAGACCAGCTACTGGTGGACGAACCGCAGTGACGGCTACCCGCTTTATACCCACGTACACAGCGGGAACTTTACCGGGCAGCTCTTTACGCTGCTGTTCGATCCGGTAGGTGGTGCACGACCGGGCCGTCACGGTCTTTATCCGCCTATGTTTGAATAAGCAGGGACTTTATGAACATCGATGAATTTCTCGCACCGATAAGCCCAGATAATCCCTGCGGCGACAATCTTGAATACGACGCCGAGTTCCAGGCCATGGGGCAGGCAAGCCAAGGCAAAGCCGAACAGCAGTTCGGCGACACCATCATCCCGGCTGAACCTGCGGACTGGAATACGGTAGAAAATCTCGCCACCAGCCTGCTAAGTCGCACCAAAGATCTTCGCGTCATGCTGGCGTTAACCCATGCCTGGACGCGCCGTCGCGGGCTGGCAGGGTACGCCGACGGGCTGCTGCTGGTGCAGGAAGCCTTGTCCCGCTACTGGGAGCAACTCTATCCGCTGTTGGAAGAGTATGGAGAAACCGATCCGTTCTACCGCATTAACGCCCTAGCCGGGCTGAGTGATAAATCCGATCTGACCGTGGCGGTGCGCAACGCCTCGCTGCTACGATCAAACGGCGATGAAATTTCACTCCGGGACGCTCAGGCCCTGCTCGACGGCAGTAAAACGGAATGTCCGGATTATCCCGGTGGCCGTCCAAGGCTGATTGACGAGCTAGCCCGGGGCGATCAGCTCGGTACCGCGGCGGTTATCGTGATCAACGAACGTTTGCTGGCCATTCGTACATTGCTGACTGGCTACCTTGGAGAAAGCGGCGTACCGGAGATGGAACAGCTGCTGAAAACCGTCGGGCTGGTAGCCATCGCCTGTCAGGTGACCGATATCAGCAAGCTGCTGCCGAACGATGACCCGCAGGCTGAACAACATGCCGAGCCGCAGCCGATGGCCGCGCCGCCAGTTCAGCAGGTGGCGGACTGGCGCAGTGTGCAGGTGACCAGCCGCGCCGACGCACAGCTGATGCTGGAAAAAGCGAAGCAGTATTTCGCGCAGTACGAACCGAGCCACCCCGCACCGCTGATGATTGAACGGGTGCAGCGGCTGTCTGAACTTAGCTTTATGGACATTATTCGCGACCTGGCGCCAGACGGAGTTAACCAACTGGAAAACATCTTTGGACGCCGCGAATGACGCGTCCAAGCATTATGACGACAGGCATGGAGTCTGCCGTTTCACTTTAACCGCGCATCTTTGATGGAGAACATCATGGCATTGAGTAACAGTGGGCAGAAATTTATCGCATGTAACCGTGCCCCCCGCGTGCAGATCGAGTACGACGTAGAGATCTACGGTGCAGAACGTAAAATTCAGCTGCCGTTTGTAATGGGCGTCATGGCCGATCTGGTCGGTAAACCGGTGGAAAACCTGCCGGCCGTCGATGAACGTAAATTCCTTGAAATCGACATCTATAACTTTGATGAACGCATGAAAGCCCTGAAGCCGCGTGTGGCGTTCAACGTGGATAACACGCTGACCGGCGAAGGTAAGCTCAACGTGGATCTGACCTTCGACAGCATGGACGACTTCCTGCCGGATGCGGTCGCCCGCAAGGTTGAGCCGCTGAACAAGCTGCTGGAAGCCCGTACTCAGCTCTCCAACCTACTGACCTACATGGACGGTAAAAACGGAGCCGAAGAGCTGATCGCGAAAATTCTCCAAGATCCGACGCTGCTCAAATCCCTGAGCCAGTTGCCGAAACATGATGAAAGTGCGAAAGGTAGCGAGGAATAATTGATGAGCAACCAGACTCAACAACATGAGCAGCAGACGGGGCAGGCGTTCAGCCAGGATGAATTCAGCGCGCTGCTGAACAAAGAGTTCCGCCCTAAAACCGATCAGGCGCGTTCCGCCGTTGAGAGCGCGGTAAAAACCCTGGCGCAGCAGGCGCTGGAAAATACTGTCACCTTCTCGAACGACACATATCGCACCATTCAGAACCTGATAGCCGGGATCGACGAACAGCTTTCACAGCAGGTGAATCAGATCATTCATCACGAAGAATTTCAGAGGCTGGAGAGCGCCTGGCGAGGTCTGAGCTATCTGGTAAACAATACTGAAACTGACGAGATGCTGAAGATCCGCTTTATGAGCATCTCTAGGCAGGAACTGGGCCGCACGCTGAAGCGCTACAAGGGCGTGGGCTGGGACCAGAGCCCGATCTTCAAGAAAATCTACGAGCAGGAGTACGGTCAGTTCGGTGGCGAGCCGTTTGGCTGCATCGTTGGCGACTACTACTTCGGCCACAGCCCGCAGGACGTTGAGCTGCTGGGTGAAATGGCGCGCATCGGCTCTGCGGCGCATTGTCCGTTCATCACCGGTACCGCTCCGGGCGTAATGCAGATGGAGTCCTGGCAGGAGCTGGCTAACCCGCGCGACCTGACCAAAATTTTCCAGAACACGGAGTACGCTGCTTGGCGTTCACTGCGTGAATCGGAAGATGCCCGCTATCTGGGGCTGGTAATGCCGCGCTTCCTGTCACGCCTGCCGTACGGCATTCGCACTAACCCGGTAGACCGCTTCGATTTCGAAGAGCAGACCGACGGCGCGAACCACAACAGCTACTCGTGGGCGAACGCCGCCTATGCGATGGCGGCCAACATCAACCGCTCCTTTAAAGAGTACGGCTGGTGCACCTCGATTCGCGGAGTGGAGTCCGGCGGGGCGGTGGAAAACCTGCCGTGCCACACCTTCCCGAGCGATGACGGCGGCGTGGACGTGAAGTGCCCAACCGAGATCGCCATCAGCGATCGTCGCGAGGCCGAACTGGCGAAAAACGGCTTTATGCCGCTGGTTCACCGCAAAAACTCCGACTTTGCTGCTTTCATTGGCGCGCAGTCTCTGCAAAAACCAGCCGAGTACCACGACTCGGATGCCACCGCGAACGCGCGTCTGGCCTCACGTCTGCCGTACCTGTTCGCCTGCTGCCGTTTTGCCCACTATCTGAAGTGCATCGTGCGCGACAAAATCGGCTCCTTTCGCGAGCGTGAAGAGATGGAACGCTGGTTGAACGACTGGGTGATGAACTACGTCGACGGCGACCCGGCGAACTCATCGCAGGAGACTAAGTCCCGTAAACCGCTAGCGGCTGCCGAAGTGCAGGTGCAGGAGATCGAAGACAATCCGGGCTACTACGCTGCGAAGTTCTTCCTGCGTCCGCACTACCAGCTGGAAGGTCTGACTGTTTCTCTGCGTCTGGTTTCTAAGCTGCCGTCGCTGAAGACGAAAGACGCGTGATGGTAATTGCTGGCCCAGAGGGGCCGGCAATTCCTGCAGCTATGACTGAACACAGTAAAAATAACCAACGGCATTTATTAATCTCTGGGAGATACAAATTGGGAACGAGTTCACCAAAAGAAATTGCTGATGGCATGTTGAAAATTTTTGATACGCGTAAACAAAGTGTTCCTGAAATATTTGCTCGTAGCGCGGTTGATGGTTTTATGTCAACTCCGGAAAACCTGTGGATGTTAACAAAAGATTTTCTGGATACAGATCATCGGTGGCGAAATGAAACTGATAAAATCAGGCTTTTAACTCTGACAAAAAAAGGTTTTGACTTCAGAATATGTGCGCTGCTTGATTAATACGGTGATTAAACGTTATTAATCTGGGTTATCTGAAGAACAATCGAAGGAACTCCTCCTTAAAATTGGCGGGTCTAAAGCAGGAGGAATGACATTTAAAATGATATTTGTTAACAAGCTGATCTCGTTGTTTGTCTTTAAAATCATTCCGCGATTTCTGGTTTCAGCAGGCATAACGGGTGTATTAACTGTCGGGGCTTCGATATCTCGCTCAGTATATACCTCTTACGACCTGCTAAAACTGAATAAGATATATACAATGAATTGCGCGGTGCAGGCGATTTAGATTTGTTATATTTCTTGGTTGAGGATAATGTTAAACCTTTTATCGAGGCAATAAATTATCAGGAAAGTCATGGTGCAATAGATAGAGAGATATTTAGCCGTTTTTTAACGGGGGGGACGCGTGCTTGAAAAATTAGCTAAATATTTCATTGTCTATCTTATGCTGTTTGTATCATTTATGCTTTTTTTACAACGTTAGGCTATTATGTTTTTGTGTTTAACTGGGTTGGGGAGGGGTGAGGTTAACGACAAATGCAATCATATTAATTTCAGTGGTGAGTGCATCTGTCGCTATTTATTACTTCGCTGAAAAATTAAATTCAAGGTTGTGACGAACGCCATCCTTTTAGGGATAAACGAAGCCCGACCACAATAAGAATCAGAAAGACGATTTTCCCAAAAATCAAGCTAGCGGGCATTGCAGTAAGTGTTTTAAATGAAAAAACATACCAGGTTGACTGGATAATATTGATTATGGTGTAAATTCCAATAATGGATAATACAACTATTAATATCAGTGAGATGATTTTTCATTCGTCAGTCCTGTGTAATTTCAAACTAATTGAAATGATTCTAGATGATGCAAAAGTTGATTGTCTAGTGCTTAGTTATAGTAATGAATGGTTAGGTCAAATTTAGAGTGCTGGCATAGGCTGCCACTCTGAATACTCTGAGCGAATATGAATTCGTCAGATTAGAGGCAGAGGTAAAATATGAACGGTTTTATTCAGCCCCATACTTTCCTGTTTGCCATATAAGGGCTTTTTCGAAAGCAATATTGTTCATCCACGAAGAGTAGATATTATGGCTATTGATATGTTTCTGAAGGTCGATGGTGTTACGGGCGAATCTAAAGATTCTAACCACACCGGCTGGACTGACATTACTTCCTTCTCCTGGGGAGCGTCCCAGCCAGGTAATATGAGTGTGGGTGGTGGCGGGGGGGCCGGTAAAGTTAACTTTAACGATCTCCACGTTAATGCGCTGATCGACAAATCCACTACAGCAGTTCTGAAACACTGTGCGAGCGGTAAGCACTTGACCAAAGTTGAACTGTCCGTCTGCAAAGCGGGTGGTCAGCAGGTTGAATACACGCGTATTACTCTGGAAGACGTTCTGGTGACCTCTGTTCAATACACCGGTGCAGACAACGGCGATACCGTTGGTGTGACCTACGCATTCCAGGCTGCGAAAGTGAAACAGCAGTACTGGGAGCAGACCGCGTCCGGTGGTAAAGGTGCTGAAAGCAGCGCTGGCTGGAACATCAAAGAGAACAAAGAAGCGTAATTGCGCATGTGGCCGGGGAATTTTCCCCGGTCATTATCAACCGAGAAGGAAGATAATATGGCAAGTTTGCAGGAAGGAGGCGCCCGTCCTCTAGCCATTGGCGAAATAGTACTGGCGCGCTCGGTGTTTGGTGACGCAATAAAGTATTCCGAAGTTAAAGTCCATAATAAAAGCTATTTACCCTTTAATATGCAGTCAACCAATGTCGCGATGGCACCCAATGGTGAGCTCTATTTTCGCGAGCCGCATTATCGGGATGACTTCTCGATAGAAGTTCCGCGATATAAGCACTGGTTTATTCACGAAATGGTGCATGTATTGCAGCATCAGATTGGAATGAACATTCGTACCCGAGGCGCATTTAGTTGGGCAGCAAGTTATAACTATTCTTTACCCCCGGATAAAAAACTGTCGGACTTTGGTATGGAGCAGCAGGCTTCCATCATTTCAGATTTTTACTATCTGGTAAATTACGGTCTGGGGGATTTCCGAAACATTGCAGGGTTTGAGGGGATTATCGGATCCGATCTGAAGGATAAATATCTGCAGGTATTATCGTTGTTTATTCAAAATCCTAAAGACCGGCGGGTATGGTTATGAAACAGTTACTCAGTGTTGTAGCAATCGCATTAACGATGAGTGCCTGTGTATCTCATCCGGCACAATATCAGTCGCTTTCGGTTACGCTAAAGAACAACGACCCCTGCTTTGCTATTCCCGCTAATGCCGGGCTAGACGCGCCTGTCACCAGCCATTCGCCCACCATAATGAAACGCGCGGGAAATGAATGGAAAACGATATCGCCGCCGTCAACGTTTAGTCCTGAGGTGACGTTAATGACTGGACAGTGTCAGCAGTGGAAGGGTATTGCGTGGCAAGCAGGAGAATATGATGTTGATCTGAAAGTGTCAGGGAAAAACGATTCTATTCGCTATGCGGCTCGCTTCACCTTAGAAGAAAGTCCCTCAGGCCAGTTTAAGCTTGCGCAGACTGAATAGAATGTGTTAAGCCCAAACGTCGCCGTTCTCGCCCCAGGCGGATGCCACGTGACCCACCGTGGCAGCGTCACCCGCATGGTATTATCTGGAGCCTGAAATGAAACGATTATTGTTGCTGGTGTTGGTTTTAAATGCCTCAGTTGTATATGCCCAAAAACTTCCTGATGTCATGGCTCGAAGCAAGCGATCTGCTTGCTGAGAATTTTGAAAAAGCTGACAAGGTGATTGTTTCTCTGCTGAAAGAGAAAATTGGCGGTACCGAACCGGGTCAATATCAGGTTTTAAAGTGCAGCTTAATCGCCAACAGCGACGCGATTCGTCCGCTCAAAACCGCAAAATAATAGAAGCAATGGAATCAGCTCCAAACGCCGCCGTTCTCCCCCCAGAGAGCGGCAGCGTTTGAGCGCTAATCATACCAGCAGGAATACGCCATGCGATTCACGATTATTTCTACGAAACCCGGTCATCAGCCGCCACAGAGCAACTGTGATTTTTATGCCCCGGGCGGCACCATTGGGCGCGGTACGGATAACAATCTGGTGTTGCCGGACAATGACCGCACTATCTCGCGTCTGCAAGCCATTGTTCATGTTGATGCCAATGGCGAATGCCGCGTCACTAACCGCGGCAGTGTTACGCGCGTGGTATTAAACGATATTCCACTGGAACGTGGGCGTCAGGTTGAACTGCAGGATGGAGATATTCTGAGGATTGACGACTACCGCATCGAAGTGACAGAAATTATTCACGACACGCAGCCGATAAGCCGTATGGCGGCCAGCATGCAGCAGCAGATCAGACAGCCAACGCCCGCACCGCAACCGGCGAGCGCTGCACCGCGCGAGAAAGCCGAGCCGACTCCCGTGCCAAAGGAAATCTGGGATAGCCTGATGCAGGAGTTCTCCATCTCCGACAGCATCTCCAGCAACCGCACAAGGCCTCAGCCTTCGGCATTGCACGATCCGTTCTCCCAGCCAGCGGCTCCGGAGTGCAATGCCGAAGATCCGCTGGCGATGTTTAATGATAGCGATCCGAAGCTTGAGCGTAAAAATGTCGACCCGGACACGTTGTTCAGTGATGAAGCGTTGTTCAAAAAAGAGAGCATCTTTGACGATGTCACGCCTTCAACACTGGCGCCGTTGGTCGAGAGCAAACCCGCACCTCAGGAAGAGTTGGAGGATGAACTCGATCCGCTGGCTCTGTTTGGCGGGTCATCCAGCGTGCCTGCCGCGCGTAATGATGACCCCCTTGGATTGATGGGCGGCGCACCGCTGACCCATCCGGATGACATTGTCGAGGCCAAGCCGGAGCCAACGCCGGAGCTCGCGCAGGAAGAGGACGTGCTTGCCGATTCTCCGCTGTTTGCCCCTGAACCACGGGACGCACCGCGTGAACAAGATGAGGATCCCGTTCGTCCGCATTACGCTGGTTTTACCATGCCGACCCCACAGGCCGTTGCGCGCAGTAGCGCTCAGACGCCTAAGGGCCGTCTGCGTATCGACCCGGTCAATAACGCTGCATCCCCAATCGCCACTGCGAACAACGGTGAGAGAGGCGAAGTGTTGCAGGGTGAGTTGCTTGAGGCGCTGCTGGAGGGGATGGGCCTGAGCGAAATGCAGCCTGTCCCGCAGTATGACCGTGAAAATATGCGTCAGCTGGGGCAAATCCTTGGCATGTTCTCTCAGGGTACCGTGGCGCTGCTCTCTTCGCGCTCTATCCTCAAACGCGGCGTAAAAGCCGATATGACCATGGTGCTCGACGATGCGAACAACCCGTTCAAACTGCTGCCAACCGGGAAAACCGTACTGATCCAGATGTTCGGTACTCCGATGCCAGGCTTTATGCCGCCGATCAAATCCGTGCGTGACGCGCTGATCGATCTGCAGGCGCACCAGTTGGGGATGATCTCCGGTATCCGCGCCATCATTGCCGCGATGCTGCAGTCCTTTAACCCAGAACAGATGGAAGAGCAGGCGAAGCAAAATGGCATGACCTCCCGTCTGGCGCTGCCGGGCAGTCGTAAAGCTGCACTCTGGGACTATTTTGTCCGCAGCTATGGCGAGACGGCTGGTGAGATTGAGGGTGACTTCCACACCCTGTTCGGCGAAGCCTTCCTTCATGCGTATGACATGGAAGTGAATCAGTACAAAGACTCACAGAGCGGATCGGAAGACAAATGAATATCGCAACGGCTTCTTTCTCCCGTCAGGGGACTCGCGCCAGCAATCAGGATCAGACGGGAGAAACCATAGGGGAACGTTCAGCCTGCTTTGTCGTCTGTGACGGCATTGCGGGTCTGCCGGGTGGTGAGGTGGCCGCTGAACTCGCCCGCAACAGCATTATTTCCCGCTTTGATGGCGACAAACACCTCAATGCGCAGCATATCCGCAACTACGTGCAAACGGCGAATCGCACTATCCTCAGCGAACAGCAGGCCGTGCAGGACTACCGCCGGATGGGCACCACACTGGTGAGCCTGTTCATCGACAGGGATCATCGCCTGGCCTACTGGGCGCACGCTGGGGACAGCCGCCTGTATCTCTTTCGTCGGGGCTGGCTGTGGCATGTGACTACCGACCACACTCTGGTACAGCGGATGAAGGATGCTGGGCATCAGACCGAGGACCTCAACAGCAACCTGCTTTATCTGGCTTTGGGGATTGAAAACGGTGGGTCGGAAGCGAGCTACAGCGACGTGGTCCAGGTGGAAGACGGTGATGCCTTTTTACTCTGCACCGACGGGTTCTGGCACGGCGTCAGCGAAGAACAAATGAAACAGTCGCTGCATATGGTCAATACGCCGCAGGAGTGGCTGACCTTAATGAACCAAATCATTCAAAAGAATGGTGAACAGGAGGGGAATGCTCAGGATAACTATACTGCCCTGGCGGTATGGATGGGCAACCCTCAGGACACCACTTTGCTGCATACGCTCTCTGACGCAGCGCAATTTCTTCCCTGCGGAACTGATTAGACACACAAGGAACGATATGAAACTTTGGCTATCGGGTTTGGCACTTCTGGCGGTGACCTACATTCACGGCTTCCCGGTCATGGGGTTGAACAAAAACGCCGATCCTGAAAATGCCCTGCTCACCTGCGTCAACAAAGAGCGCATGGTATTCAGCATCCCGAACAGCGACCAGAGCTGGATGATCCTGCCTTACGATTCCACCCTCAACAGCTGGAAGAGCAACGGCACGGTGGCGGTGGAAATCTCGCGCGAGATCGCCAGCGATGACGCCAAACTGCAGGCACGTATTGCCGCGGTAAAACAGACCTGGAGCGTGTGGATGGCACCCAGAACCCCGCTGAATATCGTTCTGATTGACACCCTGCGGCCTCAGCTGCGCAATCCGGCAGTCGGCGCATGGCGCGCGGCGAATTAAGGAATGGCTATGAATACGCTCTATCAACACTTGGCGGGTGAAACACTCAACGACGCGCTGGCGAACCTTGAAGCAGAGATCAAAGCCCGTCCGGCAGATGCCGACCTCCGCGCCGCGTTCGTGCAGTTTTTAACCCTCAGCGGCAACTGGACCCGCGCCCTGACCCAGCTGAAAAGCTGGCTGGCGCTGAAGCCGCAGACGAAACTGACCATTACCTTGCTGATGCAGTCCATTCAGGGCGAACTGCAGCGTGCGAAGGTCATGGCCGGAGAGACGCGTCCTTCCATGCCGGAAACACAGTGGCCGTGGCTGACTACTCTGGCCATGGCGCTCCGCGAGGACGGTGAGCGCGCACAGGCGCTGCGTCTGGAAGCGCTTGATCTGGCTCAGGCAAACCCAGGCCACATCATCCTTGAAAATGACGAGACGCAGACGTTTGACTGGCTGATGGACGGCGATGCCCGCTTGGGGCTGGTGTGTGAAACCATCGTGAACGGCCGTTATTTCTGGCTGCCATTTAGCGCGATTGCAGAGATCAGCTTCCAGGTGCCTGCCAGCGTCACCGATCTGGTCTGGCGTCACGCGCTGGTGCGACTTACCGACGGTACGGAGCAGGTTTGTCAGATCCCAGCGCGCTATCCATTTGCTGAAGACGCTTCTGATGCCGTCATGCTTGGACGTACCACCGAATGGTTGCCGCTCGACGATGACGGCACGCTTTACGAAGGAAAAGGTCAGAAGGCGTGGCTGAGCGAGCAGAGCGAAAGCCCGCTGTTGTCCCTGAATCTCGTGATGTTTGCGACGGATGGAACCGATGAGTAATCCCGCTGGCGAAGGCGATCTGCTGCGCAGCGGCTGGCAGGCCCGCAGCAAGCAGGAGAAGGCG
Source organism: Hafnia paralvei (assembly GCF_020150375.1). NCBI lineage: Bacteria > Pseudomonadati > Pseudomonadota > Gammaproteobacteria > Enterobacterales > Hafniaceae > Hafnia > Hafnia paralvei. The sequence goes on from NZ_CP083737.1 coordinate 490,591, forward strand.
GGGGCGCGCGACAAAATGCAGCCCTCGCTGCTGGATCGTCTCACCGATAATGACCCAGAAAAAAAAAACGAGTCGGCCAACAGCAATCTTATCACTCACGCCGCGTTGCGCCGCAATGTTCTGCGGGATCTTCAGTGGTTGTTTAACACCATCAGCCATGATGCGTCCGGTGATTTAAGCACCTTGCCGCACGTGAGCCGCTCGGTGGTTAACTTTGGCGTCGCGCCGCTGGCCGGAAAGAGAATGTCGGACATCGAATGGCACGATATTCAGCACAAGCTTACTGAGGCCATCATCAATTTTGAACCGCGCATTTTGCCACAGGGGCTGCAGGTCCGCTGCGTGTCAGATACCTCCTCGCTGGATCTGCACAACGTACTCTCCATCGAAATTAAAGGGCGTCTGTGGTGTGTGCCGTACCCGCTGGAGTTTCTGTTTCGCACCGATGTCGATCTGGAAAACGGCCATTTTGAACTGAAAGATGCGAGGTGATCGTGGAAAGTAAATTGCTCGAATACTACAACCGTGAACTGGCCTACCTGCGCGAAATGGGGGCAGAATTTGCCGAACGTTACCCCAAAGTCGCCGGACGCTTGGGCATGCGCGGCATTGAAGTGGCGGACCCGTATACTGAGCGCCTTATGGAGGGCTTCGCCTTCCTGACCTCCCGCGTGCAGATGAAAATGGACGCGGAGTTTCCGCGTTTTTCCCAGCGTCTGCTGGAGATGATTGCCCCTAACTACCTCGCGCCAACGCCCTCGATGGCGATAGCGGAGATTCAGCCCGACAGCAGCCGGGGCGATCTGAGCAAGGGATTCATTGTGCCGCGTGGTACCATGATGGACAGCTTGGCGCTGAAAAAGACCGGTGTGACTTGCAGCTACTCCACGGCGCACGAGGTTAACCTGCTACCGCTGAAAATCGACAAGGTTGAGCTGGGCGGGATCCCCGCCGACCTGCCGCTGGCGCAGCTGGGGCTGAGCCAGCGGGGGATCAACAGCGCCTTACGGGTTCGCATTGCCTGTGACGGTTCGCAAAACCTCGGACACTTGGATTTTGACCGTCTCGAATTTTTCCTCAGCGGCCCGGACATTGAAGCGCTGAAGCTGCTTGAGCTAGTGATGGAGCACCACGCCGGGATCGTCTGCCAGACGGTCAATCCGCAGCCGCAGCGACAGCTGCTGGCGTCGGATGCGCTGCGTCAGGAGGGCTTTGAGTCGGACCAGGCGCTGCTCCCTGACGATCTGCGCAACTTTGACGGCTACCGGCTGCTGCAGGAGTACTTTGCCTTCCCGGCCCGCTTCCGCTTCATCAGCCTGAGCGGCCTGAGCACGCTCATTCAGCGTTGTGATAGCGAAAAAGCCTTCGATATCTTCATTCTGCTCGATAAGTCAGATGAACAGCTGGAGCGCATGGTCGACGCCAGCCATCTGGCGCTGCACTGTACGCCGGTGATCAACCTATTTCCGAAAGTGGCGGCGCGCCAGAAGCTGAGCGAAGGCCAGCATGAATACCATCTAGTTGTGGATAACATCCGTCCGCTCGATTATGAAATTTACGCTGTGAATAAAATTTTCTGCAGCGCCGACAGGCAGCGCGACGATCAGACGTTTCGTCCTTTCTGGAGCACCTGGAGCGGCGACGCGGGTAACTACGGGGCCTATTTTTCCCTGCGTCGGGAACAGCGCGTGCTGTCAGAACATGCCCTGCGCTACGGTACCCGTACCGGTTATATCGGGTCGGAGGTGTTTGTTTCCCTGGTGGATGAACAGCACGCGCCGTGGCAGGAAAACCTGCGCTATATCTCTGCCGAGGTGCTCTGCACCAGCCGAGATCTGCCGCTGATGCTGCAACAGGAGCTTGGGCTGTTCATTATGGCCGACTCCATGCCGGTGAAATCCCTCACCCTGCGTAAAGGCCCTACGCCGCCGTGTCCGGCGTTAGCTGAGGGGTTCAGTACCTGGCGGCTCATCAGTCAGCTACAGATGAACTACCTCAGCCTGATGGACAGTGAAAACGAAGACGGTGCGGCCGCACTGCGCCAGCTGTTGGGGCTGTATGCCAACCTGGCTGAGACGCCGGTAGCCCGTCAGGTTGATGGCGTTCGCCACTGCGTGCTGTCGCCGGTTCACCGCCGCGTGCCTGAGCCCGGTCCGGTCGTTTTCGCGCGCGGGATCGGCATTACCCTGACGGTGGACGAGCGGGCATTTTCCGGTGCTAGCCCTTGGCTTTTTGGCAGCGTGCTGGAGCGCCTTTTTGCTCGTCTGGTATCCATTAACAGCTTTACGGCGTTCACGCTGAACAGTCAGCAGCGCGGTGAAATCGGCAACTGGGCGCCGCGGATGGGGAAAAGGGCGCTGATATGAGTGATGCGACTACTGCACCGCTGCGCGTTCATCGTCTGACAGCGCTGCCGGACGCGTTCTGGCATGGAGTGCGCGAGACACCCTGGCGCTACGATCTCTTCCAGTTATTGAGGCGCATAGATGCGCAGGGCGGCGAGCTCTACCCGCTGGGGCGCGCCCCGCTGCCGAAATTTGAGCCGTTACGCATCGGCCAGCAACCGTCGATGAGTTTTGCGCCTTCCACGCTGGCTCAGGTACGCCAGCGGGAGGACAAAGCGCTGCATGAGGTCTCTATCCTCAGCTTCGGCCTGTTTGGCCCGAACGGTCCGCTGCCGGTACACATGACCGAGTACGCCCGCGAGCGTATTCATCATCATCAGGATCACAGCCTGAGCGCGTTTGCCGATCTGTTCCACCACCGCCTGACGCTGCTGTTTTACCGTGCCTGGGCGGATGCGCAGCCCGCCGTCTCCCTCGACCGTGCCGACAACAAGCGCTTTGAGGGTTACCTGGCGTCGCTGATTGGCATGGGCCAGCTGGGTCAGATGGACAACGGTAGCCTGAGCACGCATGCCCGTTTTACCCATGCCGGACACCTGACCCGTAACGGGCGGGATCCGGAGGGCCTGGAGAAGATCCTGCGAAACTATTTTAACTCCTCGGTCAAACTGGTGAGTAACGTGCCGCAGTGGATGCCGCTCTCTTCGCGAGAGCAGGCGCAACTCGGAGAAGGTCGCCGCATGCCGCGCATGGGTGAATCCGCCTTTCTTGGGGTGGCAGTACGCGACGTGCAGCATAAATTTCGCATTGAAATCGGCCCGCTGAGCGCGGAGGCATACAACCGTTTTTTGCCGAGCGAAGTGTGTGTCATCGAACTGTGCGACTGGGTGCGCCAGTACGTTGGGCTGGAGTTTGAATGGGAAACGCAGGTGATCCTGCGCGAAGACGCGGTGCAGGGCACCTCGCTCGGAAGCGCCGGGCGTTTAGGTTATAACACCTGGTTGGGTCATCAACCCCAGCCGGCCCCGCGTGGCGATCTGGTGTATCGCGCAGAGCGGTAATCCTTCTGTATACCGAATCATTGTTAATGGAAACTAACATGTCAGAAATTAGCCGTGCCGTGCTTTTCGGCAAACTGGATACGCTCTTATTTACCTCTCTGGAAAGCGCGACTGCGTTCTGTAAGCTGCGTGGTAATCCGTATGTTGAGCTGGTGCACTGGTTCCATCAGCTGATGCAGCAGCAGGATGGCGATTTGCAGCAGGTCATCCGCCACTTTGCCCTTGATGAACAGCAGCTGACGCGCGATATCGTTGCCGCGCTGGATCTTCTTCCGCGCGGGGCGAGTTCTGTTTCCGATCTCTCTGAACATATCGACAGCGGCGTAGAGCGTGCCTGGGTCTTCGGCTCGCTGAAGTTTGGCGTTAACCGCATTCGCGGTGGGCATTTGCTGATAGGCATGCTCAAAACCTGGAACCTGGCTAACGTGCTGAAAAGCATTTCGGCGCAGTTTACCCGTCTTAACGTTGAGGTGCTGATTGAGCAATTCGATACCATCTGCGCCCAGAGCAAAGAGACGCAGCAGGCGGTGGCTGCCGTCGACGTACCAGCGGGTGCGGTCCCTGCTGCGCAGGGGACGCTGGCCCAATATGGTCAGGATCTGACCGCGCGTGCCCGCGATGGGAAGATTGACTCGGTTGTCGGACGCGATGAAGAGATACGCCAGATGGTCGATATTCTGATGCGCCGTCGCCAGAACAACCCGCTGCTGACCGGCGAGGCCGGGGTCGGCAAAACCGCCGTCGTGGAAGGGCTGGCGCTGCGTATTGCCGACGGCGATGTGCCGGAACTGCTGCAAAACATTCAGCTCTGGCTGCTGGACATCGGCATGCTGCAGGCAGGCGCTGGCATGAAGGGCGAGTTCGAAGCCCGTCTGCAGGCGTTGATTAATGAGGTCCAGTCCAGCGCTACGCCGATTATTCTGTTTATCGATGAGATCCACACCCTGATTGGCGCAGGTGGCCAGCAGGGGACCGGCGATGCGGCGAACTTACTCAAGCCAGCCCTAGCGCGCGGACAGCTGCGCACCATCGGCGCGACCACCTGGGCGGAATACAAAAAATACATCGAAAAAGATCCGGCGCTGACCCGTCGTTTCCAGACGGTGCAGGTGCACGAGCCGGATGAAGCGAAAGCCATACTGATGCTGCGCAGCACAGTCTCTCCACTGGAAACCCATCATCAGGTTTTACTTCTTGATGAAGCGGTGAGCGCGGCGGTGAAGCTATCCCATCGCTACATCCCAGCGCGTCAGTTGCCGGATAAAGCCGTTGCGCTGCTCGACACCGCCTGCGCTCGCGTGGCGGTCTGCCAGAGTGCGCCGCCGGCGCAGCTGGAGGACTGTCTGTGCCATCTTGCTGCGCTGAACGTGGAGATTGAAATAGCTGAACGCGAAGCGCGCGTGGGGGCCGGTGACGCTGAGCGCGTAAAGGCCTTAATCGCAGATCGCGACGCGTACGAAACAAAACGTGAAGCCCTGATCCAGCACTGGGAGGAAGAACGCAGCCTGGTGCAGGAGATTATTCGCCTGCGCGCCGCGCTGTTTGCGGTGGGTGAAGAAGATACTGCTGATCTACGTAGCCAACTGGTGGCGCAGCAGCAGGCGCTGAACATTTTACAAGGCGATGAACCGCTGCTGTTTGCCGCAGTGGATGAAAACGTGGTTGCGGCGATAGTGTCTGACTGGACCGGGATCCCGCTGGGCCGGATGGTGAAAAACGAGATCGACGCGGTGCTGAACCTCGCCGACACGCTCAACCAGCGCGTTATTGGCCAGCGCCACGGGCTGGATCTCATTGCCCGCCGCGTGAAAACCTCGCGGGCGAAGCTCGACGATCCTAACAAACCGGTGGGCGTCTTTATGCTCTGCGGCCCGTCCGGCGTCGGTAAAACCGAAACCGCTCTGGCGCTCGCGGAATCACTGTACGGCGGTGAGCAGAACGTTATCACCATCAACATGAGTGAATTCCAGGAAGCGCACACCGTTTCGACGTTAAAAGGTGCGCCTCCAGGGTACGTGGGCTATGGTGAAGGCGGGGTATTAACCGAAGCCGTGCGTCGTCGCCCTTATAGCGTGGTGTTGCTGGACGAAATTGAAAAAGCGCATCCGGACGTACATGAGCTCTTCTTCCAGGTTTTCGACAAAGGCTGGATGGAAGACGGCGAGGGCCGCCACATTGATTTTCGCAATACCATTATTATTCTGACGTCCAATGTCGGCACCGAGCTTATCAGCGCCATGTGCGCCGCTCCGGAGCTGATGCCAGAGCCGGACGCCCTGAGTGGTGCGCTGCGCCAGCCGCTGCTGGAGGTATTCCCGCCAGCGCTGCTGGGCCGTCTGCTGGTGGTGCCCTACTACCCACTCAGCGACGAGATGCTGGGGCAGATTGTGCGCCTGCAGCTTAAGCGCATTCAGCGTCGTCTGGAAGAGAACCACAACATCATTTCTGAGTTTGACGACAGCGTGGTGGAACAGATTGTTCAGCGCTGTACCGAGGTGGAGTCGGGCGGACGCATGGTGGACGCTATTCTGACCAACACCTTGTTGCCTCAGATGAGCCAGATCTTACTTACCGCCAGCCGCAGCGACGAGCAGTACCGACGTCTGCATGTCACCTGCAAGCAGGGCAAGTTTCACTGTCAGTTTGCCGCGTAATAATCATCAAGAGAACTGTAAAAGATGACGGATAATGATAACAATCGGACTGTCCCAAACGCGCTCCCGGTCGGATATCGCTTTAACGAGTTTGAAATTAAAGAGATGATTGGTGGTGGCGGTTTCGGCATCGTCTATCGCGCTTGGGATCACCAGCTCGAACGCACTATCGCTATCAAAGAATTTATGCCTTCTTCGCTCGCCGTACGCGGCGATGACATGACCCTTGTACTGCGCAGCGAGCGTTTTGGTAGAGCCTTTTCCGCGGGTCTGAACAGCTTCATTCAGGAAGCTCGTCTGCTGGCGCGCTTTAACCACCCGAACCTGCTGCACGTCCTGCGTTTCTGGGTGCAAAACGATACGGCCTACATGGGAACGCTGTTTTACAGAGGCACCACGCTGTCACGCCTGCGCGAAGAAAAACCGGAGCTGATCAACGAAGCCTGGATCCACCGCACGCTGCCGATGCTGTTTGGCGCGATCAAGACCATCCACGACGAAGGCTATCTGCACCGCGATATCTCGCTGGATAACATCCAGATCCAGGATAACGGCCTGCCGGTGCTGCTCGATTTCGGCTCCGCGCGCTGCATCATCGGGAATTTCTCCGACGAAACGGAAACCATGCTGCGCCCTGGATTTGCGCCGATTGAGCAGTACATCGACGACAACGAAAGCGAGCAGGGGCCGTGGACGGATATTTACGCCCTCGGCGCCGTGCTACGTACCCTGATCGTGGGTTCTCCGCCGCCGGTCAGCGTGGTGCGCTCCATTCAGGATACCTGTAAACCTCTGGTCGAGCTGATGCCGCAGGGCTATTCCATCCCGCTGTTGCAGGCCATTGACCGCGCGCTGGCGCTGCACATGGAGGATCGTCCTCAGTCCATAGATGAGTTTGCCGCGCTGATTGAAATGCCCGTGGCAGGCATCGATGACGTGCTGGTGGCTAAAAAGCCGGGCACGATGCTGGTGCCGGTGGAAGAAGAGGGCGCTGCGTCAGCGCTCGACTGGCGGCGTTATAAGATCTCGGGGCTGGTTGCCGCGGGTGTGCTGTTGGGGATAGTCGCTGGCGCGATGTTGTTCGGCGGCAGCGGTCAAGATGTGCCGCAGCAGACGGCACAGACGCTTTCTGAAATGCCGTCAACGGATGTCACCGCGTCGGAAGCCAAACCGGAAACCGCGAAGGTGAGCGAACCGGCTACGCCACCTGCTACCGCGCAACAGAGCACTCAGCCTGTCGACGCCAGCCCTGTCGCGCTGGTCTATATCCGTATGCATGACGGCGAAACGTTGAAGGTGAATGGCGAGTCAAAAGCGCTGCGCCTAGGGAATAACGGCTACGCATCGCTTAAATTGCCTGCGGGTGAGATCAGAATTGAACTGGAAGGGAATGGCAGGACACGTACCCAGACGCTGGATATTACGAAGCCTGGCATCTGGCTGGCGAATCCGTAAGCGAGCGGGTAAAAGGCCGGAGCGTATGTAAACATCAAGTTTGTCTATCTTTTTAGCGAGAATGTATCGCCAGTGCTGTTTGCGAAAATTATCCGCCTGTCCGTTGCCGGACAGTGGATTATGCCGGTTCCTGATAATTCAATATGTTTCCTGTGGCACTGTGATATGGAGGGGAATCGACTCAGGCGGCTTAATTAATCCACTTCAGCTATAGCTCGTTGGCTAGTTTCTGAAATCGCTAAATCGGGGCTTGGCTTATTAATCCATCTCGTTATTCTTTTGTGCCATGCCTTTTATTGCTGGTTTACTAATCAGGATATTATCTATGTTCAATCGAATCACCGTCCAGCTCCCCGTTGAGGGGCTGCTGTTCTGGAAACTATCGGGTCGCGAGGCGATGTCTGAATCATTTGCGCTGAACCTGACTTTACTGGGGACCGACGCGCGTATTGACCGCAGCAAGCTGCTGGGTCAGGCGGTCACTGTTACTCTGCCGACGCAAAGCCTGCAGGGGGCGCGTTATCTTAACGGTAAGGTGACTCGGGTGGCGGTCAGTACGACTGAGCTAAGCGGTACGCGCTATGCGGTGTATCAGCTTACCGTTGAGCCAGATCTGTGGCCGATGAAACGCGACCGTAACCTGCGCATCTTCCAGAGTCAGACGGTTCCTCAGATTGTCAAAACGCTGCTGGGCGAGAGCCAGGTCAACGTTGAAGACAAGCTCACGGGTAGCTATCGGGTATGGGACTACTGCGTACAGTATCAGGAAAGCAGTCTGGATTTCATCAGCCGCCTGATGGAGCTGGAAGGGATTGGGTATCATTTTCAGCATGCGGCGGACAGGCATACTCTGGTGTTAAGTGACGCGGCAACTCAGTACCAGCCGTTTAGCGGGTATGAAGTGATTCCATATCATCAGACACCATCCGGCGGCAGTACCAGTGAAGAGGGGATCGGCCAGTGGGCGCTGGAAGACAGCGTAACGCCGGGAATTTACAGTCTGGATGATTATGATTTCCGCAAACCGAACGCCTGGCTGTACCAGGCGCAGCAAAATCCTGCTTCACCGCAGCCGGGTAGCATTGATGTCTACGATTGGCCTGGGCGCTTTGTTGAACATGGACACGGTGAATCTTACGCCCGTATCCGTCAGGAGCGCTGGCAGGTAGAGCATCAACAGCTCCACGGCACGGGGACGGCAATGGGGATTGCGCCGGGATCGCGTTTCACCCTGAGCAATGCGCCGTTCTTCAGCGACAACGGAGAGTATCTGACGACGGCAGCGGAATACTATTTTGAAGAAAATCGCTATGCCAGCGGCAGCGACGGTGAAACGATACATCGTACTGACTTTACGGTGATTCCTGCCTCGGTTGTGTACCGCCCAGCGCAGGTAACGGCGTGGCCACGTACCTATGGTCCGCAGACGGCGAAGGTCGTGGGGCCGCAAGGCGAGAGTATCTGGACGGATAGATATGGCCGAGTGAAGGTGAAGTTCCACTGGGATCGTATGGCGAAGGGCGACGATACCTGCTCCTGCTGGGTACGCGTCTCGAGCGCGTGGGCGGGTCAGGGCTTTGGTGGGGTGCAAATCCCGCGCGTTGGCGACGAAGTCGTGATTGACTTTATCAACGGCGATCCGGACCGGCCAATTGTCACCGGACGCGTGTATAACGAAGCCAGTATGCCGCCGTGGGCGTTGCCAGCAGCGGCTACACAGATGGGCTTTATGACCCGCAGCAAGGATGGTCATCAGGACAATGCCAGTTATCTGTTTTTTGAGGATAAGGCGGGCAATGAAGCCGTTGAGATGCATTCTGAAAAGGATATGAAGATCTCGGTAGAGAATGATAAAACGGTGAACGTTGATGGTAACCGCACCACGACGATACTGAAGCAGCAGAAAGATGATGTAACCGGTGACGGGACGTTTTATTACCGGTCAAAACGTACTACAACGGTTGATAAGGCGGAAAGTACGACCTTCAATGATGGACAGACGGAAACCATCAAAAATGGACGTCAGCTGGATATTACATCCGGTGGTGATGCTGTAACCGTGAAGGGAGGACGCACGACGGATATTGACGGAACTGAACTGCACCATGTTACCAACAAACTAACGGAAATATATGATAGCGGTCAGGAAACAACGATCGTATCAGGCGGCAGAGTAGAAACGATTGGTGGTGGCATAAAAGTTGAGGTACAGAGCGGTACCTGGACGCAAAATGTGAAGGGAGCTATAACGATATCAAGTCCTGATGAGATCAATATTATTAGTGGTAAGGCAATTAATATGAAGGCGCCTAAAGCTAAATTTGAGCCAAAATTTCACAATCTTTCAATAACAGCGCTTAGCGAAAGTTTTACAGGTAACTCATTTAGTATGACAGGAATGTCAGAAAGTATGACTGGCATATCAGGATCGCGAACTGGTGTTTCTTTTTCCCATAGTAATGTTTCAGTTTCTCATAATACTTTTGCGTATAGTAATAAAGCCATGGAACTGTCTCAGATAAATGCAGTGATAAACTCCGGAGACTTATCTATGTCATCTAAATTATTGACTTTATTTTTATGAATGCAGGAAGAAAAATGAGTAATACATTTTTTATTATAATGGCCGTAATTGTTGTGATATTCGGCATTTTCCCGATGGCGAGATTCCTCTATACCAATGTCTATCCGTATATGAAAGATGGTTTCACGCAAGATGCAGTATTGAAAAGTGGAGTGTCCACAAATGCTGAGATTATTAATACGCTGCAAACCAGCAGTTGGAGTGGTAACAAACCTATTTATAAACTAACCCTTCGATTTAAGACAAAAGAGAACCAGATGGTTGAATCAACGATAATTAAAGCATTAACATTCAAAGAAATTGAAAGTTTTAAAGAAGGTAATTACACAGAAATAAAATATGATCCGCAAGATCCTCAAAAAGTTGCTATCAGCGATAAACCTTTAATTCTGGGGCGGTAATTTTTATGGGGGGTTTTATCCCCTAATCAATTTACTTATCTCACCGCAGAGGGAAGTAAAATAAACCGCAAGGCTGATACCGTCATCGATGTACTTAATACGCATCGTTATCAGGCGGGGAAAAAGATCCCATTACGTTACTTAGAAGATGAACCCGAAAAAGCGGTGCCTGATATTCCTCATCCACTGCTGAAGCGTAGATAACTCTCCTTAAAGGATGATTAATGAAGATTGTTAAGCCCCTTCGCCTGAGCGTGCTTAACCGGCCATTTCGCTGGCAGGGAAAGAACTACCTTGGTGCATCAGTACTGGCGCTTGCGGATATGGGACCAAATCCCATGCTGCGCCCTGAGATGGAACTGTGGCAACTGGCGGCAAGTGAACTGCAAACCAGCGGCGGAGTAGTCGATATGGCTATCCCCAAAGTTTGCGCTGAATTTTTGGCGACTGGGCATGTATATACCCATCATCAGCAGGAAAAAAGCGCCTGCGTGGCACGAATCGATATCGAAAACCTCAGTAAATCGCTGGTGGTATTCGGAGACCGCTATTGGGCGGGCAGCAAAATTACACCACCTGAGCCTTTCAATGAAATGCGTCTTGACTGGAATCGAGCCTGGGGCGGTGCAGGCTGCCAGGATAATCCCCACGGTATCGGTTTTGCACGTGAAACACGCGAAGGGCGAGAGTTCCGCCGGCTACCGAATATAGAACCCCTTGAAGGGCGAATGGCCTCGCCGCAGCAAAAGCCACAACCTGCCGGATTTGGCGCGCTGGATATTCAGTGGCCGCGTCGTTTTAGCCGAATGGGTAAAAAATACGATGCCGGTTGGCTACAAAATGACTTTCCCGGTTTTGCCAGAGATATTGACTGGAAAGTGTTTAATGCCGCCAGCCCGGATCAATGGTGGCACGATCGCGATGCGTTGCCGACGCAGGCGAAGTGGCGCATCTGGAATATGCACCCGGACAAGCCGATGCAGGAAGGTACATTGCCACCCTGGCAGGCGCGTTGTTTTATCAATCGCCAACGCGGCGATGAGATTTTGTTTGAAGAAATGCCCCTACGCGCCACCACCGTCTGGTTCTTCCCGCATCTGGAGCAGATGCTGATCATCTGGCAGGGGCATATTCGCATTAACGAAGATGACGCCGCCGATGTGCAACAGCTGATGCCGGCGCTGGAAAAACAGGGCGCGGCCCGTTCGGTCAACCACTATCGTAAAGTGCTGGCCCAGAGGATGGATAAAGAGAAAGGCGCTCTGTTTGCATTTCGCGAGAAAGATTTGCTGCCGGAAGAGGTTATCGGCCCATGGCTGGATAGCGAGGTTGATCAGACCTCCAGCCCGATGCAGGACAACATGAAAAATCGTGCGAACCTTATACGCGAGCAGCATCGGGCAAGGCTCGAAGCCAGCGGAGGTGAGATACACGACTTGCTGGACGGTCTTGACGAGCCGGAGGTTCCAACGCTGGAGGATTTGCCGGAATTCATCGACAAAATGGAGCGTCAGGCACAGGAGATGCAGGCCGAAGCGGAGCAACGCCAACGAGAAATGGCCGCCAGCTATCCGCAAACGCAAAGTGAAGAACATCAGCCGCGTGGTCCGGAAGCAATGCAGCGCATGCAGGAGATGCTGCACCGTCACCAGCCGGAGATGAACGAGAAAAAACGGGCACAAACCCGTGATGCGCTACACCAGATGTACATTGCCGCCGTGCAGCATCAACCCCCAGCGATGAGACTGAAGGGCGATTTGGCGCAGATCCTACGCCAGCGTGCTGAACGAACTCTGGAACGGGGTGGTGACTTCGGGGGGATGGATCTTACAGGGGTCGATTTCTCCGGAATGGATCTGCATGGGGCGAATTTTAACAAAGCGCTGCTTGAGTGTGCCGATTTACACCGTTGCAAACTGGATGGCGCCGATTTTCGCGGGGCGATACTTGCTCGGACTGAATTACAGCAGGCCTCGCTGCGTGATTGTGATTTTAGCGGCGCGAGCCTGGCGCTGGCCCAGTGTCATGAAAGTGACTTTAGCGGCGCGCGTTTTGCCGATACACAGGTGCAGAATGCACTGTTTGAAGCATGCATATTTGATAACGCCACACTTGATGGGCTGTTGCTTCGTGAAGTCAGCCTGATTCGCTGCCGATTCCGTCAGGCAACGCTGGATGGCTGCGTCTTTATGGAGTTAACCCTTGCGGAACCGGACTTCAATGGCACCCGGTTGCACAAAACGTCATTTATTCAATCCACGCTTGAGGCGGCAATATTTAGCGGGGCTACGTTGGAAAACTGTTCTCTGGTTCATACTCTGGCTGAACAGGCCAAATTTGACCATTCTATGTGGATTACCAGTGCGGCCGTTTCGCAAAGCTCGCTTATCGGAGCTGACTTCAGCCACGCGACCCTAAGGCAGAGTAACCTGCGCCAGGTTCCGCTATCGGGAACGCAGTTTGTGCAGGCGAAAATAGAGAATAGCGATCTGAGTGAAGCCGATTGCCGGAGCGCCAGTTTCGTTCGTGCCAATCTGGTGGGTAGCTTGTTTGTGCGCACAGACTTCCGCGACACCAATTTTACCGATGCCAACCTGATGGGCGCGTTGTTGCAAAAATCCCAGCTTGGTGGGGCGAATTTCACCGGTGCAAACCTATTTCGTGCGGATTTATCGCAGGCGTTTACCAGCGAGACGACGCGTCTGCAGGACGCCTGGATCAAACGGATCAAAACGCTACCTAAGCGCGATGGAGAAGTTATATGACAGTGTTTAGTCCACAGGCGTTGCAGCAGCGGGTAAAAAACGGTGAGCCGATTAGCGAACTGTCGCTCTCGGGCATGGATTTGCAGGGTTGCGATCTGTCCGGGGCGATTTTTCAGGAAGCCGATCTCAGCGAGGTAAACCTGACGGGCGCTAATCTTCATGAAGCGATGTTTACTGAATGCAATCTGAATCTCGTGAGCCTGAGCGGCGCACATCTTGAACAGACGGTCTTTAACCAGTGTGAGATGGAAAACCTGCGTGTGGCTGATTCGGAGCTGAACGCCTGTGTTTTTAACCAATGTATGTTAAGTGAGAGCGATTTTTCCCGAAGTGAATTGATCGCTACTCAGTTTATGAGCTGTACGCTTAGCGCCAGCTGTTTCGCTCAGGCCAGGTTTGATCGCAGCGTGTTTTATGAATCGACCCTGGAAAAAGTTGATTTCGGGAACAGCCATCATTTGATGACGACCTTCTACAGGGTTGATCTACGGCAGACTGGCATGAACGGTGCGCAGTTTGAGCGTACCGTTTTCTTTAATTGCGATCAGCGTGGGAAAAACTATAGCCGGCAAGGGTTTACCGGCTGCCAGTTTACCGACTGCCCGCTTGATGAAGCCGCTTTTAACGGTGCTCAGCTAACCCAATGCAATTTCAAAGGCGCGTCATTACAGGGCGCACAGCTTAATCAGGTCAACGCCAGCCAGGCGCTTTTTATGGAAGCGAACCTCCGTGGCGCACAATGCTGCGGCAGTGTGTTCGATCAGGCGATGTTTGTTGGTGCTTTATTGGAACAGACCGACTTCAGCCAGAGCCGTTTATTCCAGAGCATCCTGCAGCACGCCAGTACCGTGCAGGCACGCTTTTCGCTGTGCGATCTGACGTATAGCGATTTTTCTGGCGCCGACCTGAATGGCGCGGATTTCCGCGGCGCGACCTTTTCCCGAACCCGGATGCACCGTGCCCGCCAGGAAAATACGCTTTTTTCCGGACGGCAAGGCATCCTGGAATATGATGAAGAATTGTTGGCTGCTGAAGCGTGGAGCGCACAGCGCCACAGCCGTACTTGAGGAGAGACAAGATGACTAGGATTAACCATAAGCTTGCCCAGGCCGCGATGCTCCCGATGCAGGCTGCCGGAACGGTTACCCACTTTTTCGCCGACGGTAGTCTGACGGTGGAGAGCGAAGGGCGCGGCTGGCACTGCCGCCGGGCGGCCAGCTGTGTGATTTCCCCGCAGATAGGCGATGCAGTGTTGATTGCAAGCGTAGAGAATCAGGTCTGGCTGTTGGCTGTGCTGGAACAGGCCAATCCGCAGCAGGCGGAGCTAAACGTATCTGGAAATTTGCATATCCGTAGTAGCGGTGAGCTGAGCCTCAGCAGTGAAGCGCTGCGTGTCTGTGCCGAGCGTGGCGATTGTCATATCAACGAGATGAAATACAGCGGCGAGACGCTTTCCGCCTGGGTAAGTCTTTCGCGAGTCGTCGGTAAACGTGCGGAGTCCGTCTGGCACACTGTTACCCAGATAAGCCATCATCTGCTGCGCACGACCCGGCAGACGGAACAGGTTCGTGCCGGGCAGTTGGATATGAAGGCGGAGGATTATGCTCGTCTACATGCGCGCAACACGGTGATTACCTCAAAGGCCATCACCAAAGTCGATTCCGAACAAATTCACATGGGATAAGGAGCGTTCGATGTTTGCCAACTGCCAGCTTTTGGGCGTCGATTTAGCCTTTCCCGACGTTTGTCTGACGCCAATGCCTGCCCCTACGCCGATTCCCTACCCGGATATTGCCCTAGGGTCGACGGCCATTCCGAATGCGATGAACATTCTTTTTATGGGCATGCCAGCGCATAACATGGCGACGGTCACGCCATTAACCAACGGCGATAATCCCGGCGTTGCGACGGGCGTGGCATCTGGGACGGTCATGGGGCCATCACGGCACCTTACCGGCGCATTTACCGTCTTGCTGAAAGGCACGCCGGCTACCCGTCTGACCAGCATCAGTCTGCAGAACTCTACCAATGCAGTAGGGATGCGTATTGTTCCGAGCCAGTTCAAGGTACTGATGTTAGCGCCGTAGGGGCATGAGATTGGTGTTGTCGCTTGTAAATGATTTTTATGTAGGGATGTCAGTGTTATACGGGGGGCTCAAATTTCATTGAACACGAAGAGCCCCCTGAAAAGCCCCCAGATACAACTTGATTTAGAGATAGTGGGGTTGAGGTCAGTGGCGTTCGTGATGTTAAAAAGTGATGTATGGCAGTGATTATACTTAAGTTTTGTGGAGTTAGGAAGACGTACATAGAAGTGAAAGTGGTGCCCGGACTCGGAATCGAACCAAGGACACGGGGATTTTCAATCCCCTGCTCTACCGACTGAGCTATCCGGGCAACGGGGCGTATTAAACTGGATCTGTGCGGTGGCGTCAACGTAATTTCTTCAATAGTTTGCTCAGTTGCCTAATGTTTCGTCGTTTTTAGTTGTTTTGCATGAAATGTGCGCCATGTCAGAGGACGTTTTGTTTTTTCTCTTTAAAAATTGGCTGGTCAGGGGGGTGTTTGTTTACTTAGATACTAAAAAGCCCTGCGTGAGTTGATAAAAGATGACATTTAAGGCTGACATAAAATTACGTAGGATATTTTTCAGCTAGCTGCAGAGGTGAAAACCATATGGCACGAGAGAACATAGAACTAAATTTTATATATTAGAATCCTATTTTGATTCTTTTATGTGTGTAGCGAATAAATACATCTGATGTAGAGAGCTAATATTGATGTCGGTTTACTTTTTTTGACGATAGATTTTTAGTTATTTTTGTTTTTTTAACAATGGGTTAGGCGTTAATTTGACCCTGTTGCTCGACGATTTTTTATCCTTTTGTAATGAATTTAAATAATTAACGATAGGCTGTAAATTATTTATACCTCGAGATGTCATGCTTATTTTACAAAAAATGCCTTTAATTCCAGTGCGTTGACAGCCATCGTTGGCGATATATAACCTTGGTTTCGTTGATTGCGATTCTCCCTTTTTGATAGGGAGCGCATAACCGAATAATATAAATGAAATCAGGTGTGATAATTATGAAACGTATACTTACAGCAACCGCGCTTTCTCTTGCCATGATGTCTACTTTTACCTGGGCCGCTGATTCTGCAGCCACAGCGCCAGCAGCAACCACCACCACTGTAAGTACCAACGTGCTGACGGCTCAACAGGCTAAAGAGGTCGCGAAAGTCGCTCAGCAAGGCTTTAATGCCATGCGTGATGTGCAATATGCCCGCGTGTCCTTATTCCGCGGCTATCCAGACGTTGCGCAGAAACTGGTAAATCAAGCAAATACTCTACTGTCTGACGATAGCACCAACTGGAAAGAGTTCATCAAGACCGATAAGAAAACGCCGCTGGCGGGTGATAACTATGTGGTCATCAACGCCTCTATCTCATTGGCTGAAGATTTTGTTGCGACCCCTGAAAAACAGAAAGCCATTGATAGCGCTAATGCTAAATTCAAGAAAGGCGATCATAAAGGGGCAATGGAAGAGCTGCGTTTGGCCGGCGTTGGCGTAACTGAAACTCAATATCTGATGCCACTGAAACAAACTCAGCAGGCAGTGAAAAAAGCTCAGCAACTGCTGAAAGATGGCAAATATTATGAAGCTAATTTGGCTCTGAAAGGCGCTGAAGACGGCATTATCACCGATAGCGTAACACTGGTTGACGCTAACTAATTCGGTTCTGTTCGTATTCTCCTACCTTCAAATAAGCCACCCTTCGCTCAGGGTGGCTTATTCATATGTGTTTGGTGCTACTGAGCGTTAGCTCAACGCACCATTACGACGGCAGCGTGCGATCTGCAAGATATCCTCGGCTAGACGGCGTGCTGTTTCGACATCTTTTAGTTGGCGTTTCACTAATAAGCGGCTTAAACAACCTTCCAGAACGAGCTCCATCTGATGAGCGACCATTTCAGGGTCATCCATATCAATATCTTGCAACAGCGCTAGGGTGAACTCGTAAGAGGCTGTTTTTTGCTGTTCGGCGAGCTGGTGAATCGGATGATCGTCTTCTGGAAAGAAGCTACAGGCCGCGATAAACAAGCAGCCAGGATAGCGTTGTTGCTGCACACACTCGGCCAAGACATGATAGCGCGCTAAAATTTTATCCCGCGCAGAGAGTGATTCGTCTAGCAACACTTGCCGACGCCAAGTATCAATTTGCTGTGCGTGGTAGCGCAAACTGTCGTAAAGCAGGGCTTCACGATCTGGCCAAAAACGGACTAGCTCTTCCTTAGCAATATCAAGCTGCGGAGCCAATCTTTCCAAGGTAGTTGTCGCTAGTCCCTGTTGTTCCAGCAGGCTGAGCACCTGGCTGAGCACGAGTTCTCGTTGCACGCGATCCTCCTGTCTAATATGCGGATCTTTCACGATCGGATCCTCAGTGTCGTTGATGGTTAGCGATTGTGCAAATGTGCGTTGAATTCGCTGGCCTGCATAAACCCAGTAACACGTTGTTGTGGCTGCTCTTGTCCCTGTGCGTTGTAGAACAGAATCGTCGGTAAACCTAAAACATTTAAATGCTTGAGTAGAGCCGCATGTTCTGCGTTATTTGCGGTGACATCAGCCTGCAATAGCACCGTATCGGACAGTTGTTGGCGCACACTTGGGTCGCTAAACGTGTATTTTTCAAACTCTTTACAGGCGACACACCAGTCTGCGTACAAGTCGAGCATAACTGGCTTATTTTCTGCTTTTGCTGTCGCCAACGCATGATTCAGTTCACTGATATTATTGATCTTTTGGAATGGAAGGTGAGCAATCGCAGTTTGTGACGTGCTGCCGAATGCCCAGTCCTGCAGGGGACGTGAGCAAATAAGCGCCGCGCCGAACATGGCGATTTGCATAATGCGTGCGAATCGATGGGACGATTTTAAACTGAGTGCAAATGCCCAGCCAAAGAAAGCGACTCCCAGTAATGACCAGAGGCGTAAGCCCCACTCATCACCAAGGATGCGCTCCAGCAGGAATACCGGTAAGGCCAGAATCACGAAACCAAAAGCTTCTTTGACGTATTGCATCCATGGGCCACTGCGTGGCAGTAAACGGTTGCCAAATGTTGTCACTAAGATAAGCGGTATACCCATGCCTAATGCGTAGAGATACAGCGTCCCGCCACCGGCCAACGTGTTGCCACTTTGTGCTATGTACAGCAGGATTGCACTCAGCGGTGCCGTGGTACATGGGGAGCAGATGAGTCCAGCGAGTGCGCCCATGACGAATACGCCAGCCAGCGAACCACTGCGCTGTTTGTTGCTCCAGAGCGTGAGGCGAGTTTGCAGCGACGAAGGCAGTTGCAAAGTGAACATACCAAACATCGACAGCGCCAGTAGCACGAATAAAACAGATAGCCCAATGAGAACATAAGGATGTTGGAATGCTGCTTGGAACTGCAATCCCGCAGCGGCAACGACCATGCCGAGCAAGGTGTATGTCAGCGCCATCCCCTGTACGTATACCAGTGATAAAACGAATATTCTTCGATAGCTTTGTTGACGATCTTGCCCAAGAATAATAGCGGAAATCAGCGGGTACATCGGAAGTATGCAAGGGGTGAATGCAATACCAATCCCAATTAATAAAGCCCAAAGCGGGGAGAAGGGTAAAGACGGTGTTGCAGGCTCAGATATCGGTGTGATGCCTGATGAAGCATCTGCGTTGAGCGGAGCTACCGAGTCTAGCGGGATGGTTTTGGTTTCAGGCGGATAGCAGAAGCCTGCCTCAGCGCAACCTTGATAGGTGACGATAAGACTGGCACCTTTATCAGCGTTTTGCAGCAGCAGATTCAGCGTTAGCGCATCTTTAAAAATGGCGGTTTTACCGTAGAACTCATCATGATGCTCAATACCGGTAGGTAAGGTGAAGTCGTTGAGCGTTGCCTGACGAGGTTCGATTTTAATTTGCTGACGGTAAAGGTAATAGCCGGATTTGATTTGCCAGCTTAGGTCGAGTTTGTGTTCTTGTTGTTTAAAATCAAAGGCAAATGCCTGATCGACCGGCACGAACTGCGTTTTACTATCAAATAGCGCCGCATGTGCCGGAAACAGAGTGCATAAAAACAGAAAAACTAGCGTAAAGAAGCGTTGAGCCATGACAGGTAATCTTTATCTCCCGCGTGAACTGGTAGAACTAAAAGCTCAGGGGTTTGGTATGGATGATGCTGTTTCAGGAAGTTGAGAAGCGCTTCCTGATATGAGCGTTCGCTTTTCAAAATCATCTGGACTTCATATTCCTGTTCCAGTTTTCCTTCCCAGTAATACATGGAGGATGCGCCGGGTAGCCGTGTGACGCAGGCGGCCAATTTTTCGCTAAGCGCTAGCGAAGCTAACTGCTGAGCACAGGCTTCATCTGGCGCAGTACAGAGCACCACGATGGCATCTGTGATGGTTTCGAGCTGTGACTTTTCTGTATCTGACATCTAAGCTAGACCTCGCCGTGGATGATTTTGAATCAACACTATACCTTGTGTGGGCGGAGATTGTCAGTACAGCGAGGTGTGAGTTTGCAGAATAAGAAAAGGACGCCTTGGCGTCCTTTTCGAGTTTGACGTTAAGAGGGCTTACAGCATTACGCTACCCAGCACGAAGCCGAAGATAACAGACAGTGCTACGCCGATAGTGCCAGGGATGAAGAATGGATGGTTGAAGACCAATTTCCCGATGCGAGTTGTACCGGTGTCATCCATCTGGACTGCAGCAACCAGCGTTGGGTAGGTTGGCAGAATAAACAGGCCAGAAACCGCTGCGAAAGACGCGACTGCGGTCAGAGGAGAAACGTTCAGAGCCAGTGCCATTGGCATCAGCGCTTTAGCCGTTGCTGCCTGTGAGTAAAGCAGAGCAGAAGCGAAGAAGAAGATGACTGCCAGCAACCAAGGATGAGACTGGATGACAGTACCTGCAGTTTCTTTGATCCACTCAAGGTTGGCTTGAACGAAAGTATCCCCCAGCCACGCTACACCCAGAATACAGATACATGCGCTCATACCTGCTTTGAAGGTGCTAGAGTTCAGGATGCTGTCAGTTTCAACACGACACAGAATAGTCGTCAGGGTTGCAACGCTCAACATGATGATCAGGATCGCGTTGGTGGTGTTCATCAGTGGTTTTTCCACCAGACCCAGACTTGGGCTATTGATGATGGCATAGCAAACTACGCACACAACGCCCAGCAGGAACAGCCATACGGAGCTTTTCGCACGAGGTTTGATAACCACTTGCTTATCGCCACGCAGTTCAATCAGACCCTCGGACAAACGCTTCTGGTAAACAGGATCGTCAGACAGTTTGGAGTCAAAACACCAAGATACGATGAGAGACATCACGAGTACTGCTAAGAAGGTTGATGGAATAACAACCATGAGCAGGTGGATGTAACTAACACCATGGCCTTCCATTACAGAAGACATATAAACCACAGCGGCTGAGATAGGGGATGCAGTAATCGCGATCTGGGCTGAAACTACGGCGGTGGAAAGAGGGCGGCATGGTTTAATGCCTTGTTCTTTTGCCACTTCGGCGATAACCGGTAGTGCAGACAGCGAAATGTTCCCTGTACCCGCAAAGATAGTCAGAAAATAGGTAACAATCGGCGCTAGAATCGTGATGTATTTAGGATTCTTACGCAGCAGTTTTTCGGTTTGGTGAACAAGATAGTCCATACCACCGGCAACCTGCATGGCAGAGATTGCGGCGATAACGGCCATGATGATTGAAATAACGTCGAAGGGAATGTTGCCCGGTTTAACGCCGATCATGGCAAGGACTAAAACCCCTAAGCCACCAGCGAACCCTATTCCGATGCCCCCCAGTCTGGCACCTAAAAATATGGCGAGCAGTACGATCACCAGCTCCAAGACTAACATAGTGTTTCTCCTCAAGATGTAACGATAATATTCCTTTTGTCCTTAAAGCTGCTGCTTGGGCGAAGTTCGTTCTCCACAAACACTTACGGATGTAGGTGATTCTGGACGCTCTCATTCATCGCTTCGCTGCAACCCAATGACATCGGGTGTAATTCTTGTTTTAAGTATGTCGGTTGCAATAAAAAGGCACGGCTGACCAAGGGACAGACGTGCCTGAGCTCGACTAGCGAACTTTATTATTGTTCGCTTTCGTCAGTGTAACGTTTTGCTTTATAAGCAGGGTGCATCAGGTTCTCAACAGAGAAGATGTCGTCCAGTTCCGCTTCGGTCAACAGACCACGTTCTAGAACAACTTCACGCACGTTTTTACCTGTTTCGGCACAGATTTTACCAACGATATCACCGTTGTGGTGGCCGATAAATGGATTCAGGTAAGTCACGATACCGATGGAGTTAAATACATAGCTCTCACACACTTCTTTGTTAGCGGTGATACCGTTGATGCATTTTTCCAGCAGGTTATAGCAGCCGTTAGTCAGAATGGAGATGGATTCAAACATCGCCTGACCGATAACAGGTTCCATAACGTTCAGCTGCAACTGGCCAGCTTCAGCGGCCATGGTCACCGTTGTATCGTTACCGATAACTTTGAAGCACAGCTGGTTGACGACTTCAGGAACGACTGGGTTCACTTTAGCCGGCATGATAGAAGAGCCTGCTTGCAGTTCTGGCAGGTTAATTTCGTTCAAACCGGTACGTGGGCCAGAAGAGAGTAAACGTAGGTCGTTACAGATTTTAGACAGTTTAACTGCCAGACGCTTCAGAGCACCGTGAACCATGACATATGCGCCACAGTCTGAGGTTGCTTCGATTAAGTCTTCCGCTACAGAGCATGGCAGACCACTGACTTCAGACAGTTTCTGCACTGCAAGCTGAGAGTAACCTTCTGGCGTGTTCAGGCCGGTACCGATAGCTGTTGCACCTAAGTTCACTTCCAGCAGCAGCTCGGAGGTACGCTGCAGGTTTTTCACTTCTTCTTTCAGCAACACGCTGTACGCTTTGAATTCCTGACCTAAAGTCATAGGAACCGCATCCTGCAACTGGGTACGACCCATCTTCAGAATGTTTTCGAATTCTTTTGCTTTACGGTCGAAACCTTCACGCAGTTGGTTGATTGCATCCAGCAGTTTCATGATGGATGAATACACTGCGATACGGAAACCGGTAGGATAGGCATCGTTGGTGGATTGGCATTTGTTCAGGTGGTCATTAGGGTTCAGGTACTGGTATTCACCTTTCTGATGCCCCATCAGTTCCAGACCGATATTGGCCAATACTTCGTTAGTGTTCATATTGACTGAAGTACCTGCACCGCCCTGATATACGTCAACAGGGAACTGATCCATGCACTTACCGTTGTTCAATACTTCATCGCAAGCCTGAATAATCGTATCGGCAATTTTGCGTGGAATTGTGTGTAACTCTTTATTCGCCAACGCCGCAGCTTTTTTAACCATTACCATGCCGCGAACAAATTCAGGGATATCACTGATTTTGTTGTTGCTGATATAAAAGTTTTCGATTGCACGCAGAGTATGAACACCATAATAAGCGTCTGCTGGAACTTCACGGGTGCCTAACAGGTCTTCTTCAATACGAATGTTGTTTGACATAAGAACCTTCTTTATAGATGCCGAATAGTAAACTTGCTAATGGATTTATATCGTTTAGATTTTCAAATTCGAAAGGATCATCCGTCCTCTCTGTTCTGTGGCTGATCATATGCTGCTGGCGTGGAAAAGCATGAACCCAGATCACTATATGGCGCTTCTAGTTTCAGTCGTTTACATATCTGTGACTACACTCACAGATAAAGAAAATAACCCACAAGAGTTATAGGGTTGAAAACGTATAAAATGCCACCACTTCTCATATATAGACTGTTTTTTGACATATACGATTTTAAATTTTAACTATTTCAGTTGTTCTTTAATGTAATACTACTCATTAGAAAGCACTGTAATTTAGGAGAACGATGTTGCGTTGGTTACCGCTCATGCTGATATTTCTGTTTGTTTATATAGAAATATCTATTTTTATTAAGGTTGCCGCAGTGCTCGGGGTTGCCCTGACATTGTTGCTCGTTGTTCTAACCTCTTGCCTTGGTGCTTCGCTGGTTCGCCATCAGGGAATGAAAACGCTGATGCAAATGCAGCAAAAAATGGCGATGGGTGAGAGCCCCGCAGCGGAGATGGTGAAAAGCGTTTCTTTAGTTATGGCTGGCTTTCTTTTGATCCTGCCAGGCTTTTTCACTGACTTCTTGGGTCTGTTGCTGATTTTGCCTCCGGTGCAAAAGCATCTCACCTTGAAACTTCTGCCTTATTTCAGTTTTTCTCGCTCGGGCGGTGGTTTTGGCGGTGGCACTTTTTATGGTTCTCAAGGCGGCAATACCTTTGATGGTGAGTTTGAACGCAAAGATGAGAGCCACCCGCGATTGGATAATCGTTTAGACAACGAAGACGACCAATACAAAAACGACAAATAGCAGACTATTAGTCTTTCCTTCTCAGCAATGGCGTGGCACATTTCGGCCGCGCCTTTTCTTTTACTGGCTCTGCGTCGCAGAGGTTGAAGAAAAACACAATTTTTTTACTTGTCCCCCCTTGAAGGGGGTGTTGGTTGCCCCAATCTGGTAACCACGAGTCCGAGAGCGGAGGGTATTCCTCAAGCTGCGGCGTTCAACCCTAAACGATATGGACCTTCTCAAAGGAGAGCTATCAATGAATATTCGTCCATTGCATGACCGTGTAATCGTCAAGCGTAAAGAAGTCGAGTCCAAATCTGCTGGCGGCATCGTTCTGACCGGTTCTGCAGCTGGCAAATCTACCCGTGGCGAAATCGTCGCTGTAGGTAAAGGCCGCATTCTGGAAAACGGCGAAGTTAAGCCGCTGGACGTTAAAGTTGGCGACATCGTCATTTTCAACGATGGTTACGGCGTGAAAGCAGAAAAGATCGACAATGAAGAAGTGTTGATCATGTCCGAAAGCGACATTCTGGCTGTGGTTGAAGCGTAATAACCGCTTCCTCTTATTAACGCATAATCTTCTTAACTGAATAAGTTTAAAGGAAAGAACAATGGCAGCTAAAGACGTAAAATTTGGTAGCGACGCACGTGTGAAAATGCTGCGCGGCGTGAACGTTCTGGCAGACGCAGTGAAAGTGACCCTGGGCCCTAAAGGCCGTAACGTCGTTCTGGATAAATCTTTCGGTGCGCCGACCATCACTAAAGATGGCGTATCTGTAGCGCGTGAAATCGAATTGGAAGACAAATTCGAAAACATGGGTGCGCAGATGGTTAAAGAAGTTGCCTCTAAAGCGAACGACGCTGCGGGCGACGGTACTACCACGGCAACCGTATTGGCTCAGGCTATCGTCAACGAAGGTCTGAAAGCCGTTGCTGCGGGCATGAACCCAATGGATCTGAAACGTGGTATCGACAAAGCTGTCGTTGCTGCGGTTGAAGAACTGAAAAAACTGTCTGTGCCTTGCTCTGATTCTAAAGCTATCGCTCAGGTAGGGACTATCTCTGCTAACTCCGACGAAACCGTGGGTAAACTGATCGCTGAAGCGATGGAAAAAGTTGGCAAAGAAGGCGTTATCACCGTTGAAGAAGGCACCGGCCTGCAAGACGAGCTGGACGTAGTAGAAGGTATGCAGTTCGATCGTGGCTACCTGTCTCCATACTTCATCAACAAGCCAGAAACCGGTTCTATCGAACTGGAAAGCCCGTTCATTCTGCTGGCTGACAAAAAAATCTCCAACATCCGCGAAATGCTGCCTGTTCTGGAAGCCGTTGCTAAAGCTGGCAAACCTCTGCTGATCATTGCTGAAGATGTTGAAGGCGAAGCGCTGGCGACTCTGGTGGTTAACACCATGCGCGGCATCGTGAAAGTGGCTGCGGTTAAAGCACCTGGCTTTGGCGACCGTCGTAAAGCCATGCTGCAAGACATCGCAACTCTGACCGGTGGTACCGTAATTTCTGAAGAAATCGGTATGGAGCTGGAAAAAGCAACTCTGGAAGATCTGGGTCAGGCTAAACGTATCGTTATCAACAAAGACACCACTATCATCATCGATGGTATCGGTGACGAAGCTGCAATTCAGGGCCGCGTTGGTCAGATCCGTAAGCAGATCGAAGATGCAACTTCTGACTATGACCGTGAAAAACTGCAAGAGCGCGTAGCTAAACTGGCTGGCGGCGTTGCAGTAATCAAAGTCGGTGCAGCTACCGAAGTTGAAATGAAAGAGAAGAAAGCACGCGTTGAAGACGCCCTGCATGCAACTCGCGCAGCGGTAGAAGAAGGCGTTGTTGCTGGTGGTGGTGTTGCCCTGATCCGTGTTGCTGGCAAAATCGCTGGTCTGAAAGGCGCTAACGAAGATCAGAACGTAGGTATCAAAGTTGCGCTGCGCGCAATGGAAGCTCCTCTGCGTCAGATCGTTATCAACGCCGGTGAAGAAGCTTCTGTTATCGCTAACAACGTGAAAGCGGGCGAAGGCAGCTACGGTTATAACGCATACTCTGAAGAGTACGGCGATATGATCGCAATGGGTATTCTGGATCCAACCAAAGTCACTCGTTCTGCTCTGCAGTACGCAGCGTCTATCGCTGGCCTGATGATTACTACCGAATGTATGGTTACCGATCTGCGTGATGATAAAGCAGATATGGGTGCCGCTGGTGGTATGGGCGGTATGGGTGGCATGGGCGGCATGATGTAATTTCTTCTGTCACTCACATTGCCGCTATGCTGCAATACCAGTGACTTAAGGAAATGCTGCTCTAGGCATTCGACAAAACCCTCGCTTCGGCGGGGGTTTTGTTTTTTTATAAGCGTAATTTCCTGATTCTGGTAATATTTGAACGTGAACTTTCTATGTCCTAGATAATTCGAGTTGCAGTCAACGCATAGGCTATTCGAACAATGATGGGGATCACATTAAATGGGGAAGAAGATGCGGATTAAAGGTTTATTGGGCCTGACGGCAGTGATGCTGTTAGCTGGCTGTAGTTCAACCACACAGCTGGACACCGCAGGTCAGCAGATTAAATTCACCGACACCAAGCCAGGTACTGAATGTCAGTTGTTAGGCGAAGTCACTGGCTCCCAAAGCAACTGGCTATCAGGGCAGGGTGGCGAGTCTAGCTCTATGCGTGGCGCAGCAAATGATTTGCGTAATAAAGCCGCAGCGATGGGCGGGAACGTAATCTACGGCGCAGTTAGCCCAAGCGAAAATTTCTGGTCTGGCTTTGCACCGTTAGACAGTAAAATGAGTGGCCAAGTGTATAAATGCCCGAACTGATCGACGGGTACACGACACACGAAAAACCGGAGCATGCATCTCCGGTTTTTTATTGCCTATTATTCATCACATATCGATATTTAACTTGCCTCTTCAATTCATTAACTAGTACGTTACATAGACAATTTCGCTATGAATGGATAAACAATATGGTTGGAGATTTACTGGCACTTTTGACTATATCAACCACCATTCTGCTAGGTGCCATGAGCCCTGGGCAGAGCTTTGTTCTGGTTGCAAGAACAGCGGTGTCCTCGTCGAGGCGTGGAGCGCTAGCGGTTTCATTGGGGATGGGCGTTGGGTGTATGATTTTCGCGATTATTGCACTGACGGGATTGCATTCAATTTTAACGCTGGTTCCCTGGTTATATACGGCTTTAAAAACTGCGGGTGGAATTTATCTGATTTGGCTAGCCCTTAAGATATTTTTTAGACCTCAAACAACGATTGATTTGGGGAGCACACAAGGTTCTGAGCTGAACATACGTAGAGCATTCATCACCGGTCTCATGACCCAGTTGAGTAACCCAAATACGGCTCTTGTATTTGGTAGTATCTTTGCCGCTACGCTCAGCCATAAAATTCCTGTATATATGTATTTGCTGCTGCCGGTGTTAGCGCTATTAATTGATTTTGTGTGGTACGGACTGGTTGCTTATGCGCTCTCTTCTGACCGTCCGCGCCGTTGGTATCTCGGGTATCGACGTTATCTTGATAGGCTTAGCGGATGTGTTATGGCTATTTTGGGCGTCCGGCTTATCATGAAGTAAGCGCTGTGTGGCGCATTTAGCACGGTTAGAATGCTTAAATCTTCTAGACCACCTTCATATGAGGTGGTTTTTTATTGCTCAAAACTTGCCTGCAAGCGGCGAAGTTTTCGGTACTGCAGCGGTGTCTGCCCCAATTTATTTCTGAATGTGGTAATGAAATATGAGGTTTCGCTAAAGCCAGTTTGGCTCGCAATAGTTTCAATCGGCTCATCACTCATCGATAGAAGCTCGCAGGCACGTTTGATACGGCGAGTTGCCAGATATTCTTGAATTGATCCTCCCGTCTCTTGTCGGAAGACTCTAGAGGTATAGCTCTTTGAAAGATTAAGGGCTTTAGCCAAGTCATCTAACACAAATTTTTGAGCATAGTGTTGCTCAATCCAGTTCATGATGCGTGAGGCGTTGGTGGGCGTATAGGTCGGATGAGTGGCCATGCTTTCCGGTAGCAACTCTAACATCTGCATTAAAAGTAGAGAGAGCTCGGCGAGTTGATGGCTTTGTTGTGGTTCACGTTGATCAAACTGCGCAAGCAACCGTTCCATAAAGTCAGCATCGGCTTCCAGATCGTAAACCTGAGTCAGCCCTTGTGAGTTGCAAATATGACGAAAGTGCTCTTGCTGGCGAGGAAAAGGGGCGAGGAAGCTTTCCACTATGGTGTGATCCACATGGATCGTCGTTCGGTGGTAGATATTACGATCGTCCTGCTCAACATGAACTTTGTGTAATCGAAAAGGAGGGAATATAAAAAGTCTTCCCGGTTTTGCCGTGTACTGCTGATTATCGACAATCACAATGCCGTAGCCCTGACTGACGAATAACAACTCTAGGCACTGATGCCAATGGTAGTAGTTAGCACTCATGTTATGCATACGGTTAAACGATACAAAACGTTCATTCAGAGTAATACGTTCGAGAAGATCTTGCTGCTTCATGCTTTGCCACCATGACAACAGATTATAATTTTTAGCGTTTATTTTGTAATTTAGCGCATTAATGAGCTTATTTATCAATCGGAATTTAATAATGATGATAAAAGTGTGAGCATCATAACAATTCAACCTAATGTCTAGCGTCTACTATTCCTGTCACGCAATATTAAACATAACTGTTAATTCTATAATCCTCTAACTGAGGTAAAAAATAGAGCGAGACCATATCGTGCAACCAACTAATATCACGTTAAATCCAAGTTTAGAAAATAAGAATGATACTGAGTTAGCGCTAAAAGAAATGGTTGCTGCACTTTCACCTTTAATGCAGGTAGAGCAAAGTGGTTTAGATATTGCGAATACCACAACGCATTACGGCGCTGAAATTGCTAAAATGGAAGGTTTCTCTCGCGTTTTATGGGGGTTATTTCCATTAATTCACGGTGGTGGTAATTGTGAACAGTGGGAGTTTTTCATTCAAGGTATTCGTTGTGGTACTGATCCTAATCATCCAGCCTATTGGGGGGATATTAGTGACTACGATCAGCGATGTGTTGAAATGGCGGTCTATGGTCTTGGTCTTGCGCTATTAAATAAAAAACTGTTGTCTTATTTCACCTCAAAGGAACAAGAGAATATCTATCTTTGGTTGAACCAAAGTGCGGAGGCAGAAATACCCGATAATAACTGGAATTATTTTCCTATATTAGTCCAGGTTGGTTTTTTGAAGGCAGGATTACCGTTTAATAAAGATGCTGTGGAAAAAAGGTTTTCCAGTATGGAGGCCTACTATATTGGTAATGGTTGGTACTCCGATGGACCAGATCGTCCTCGTGATTACTATATTTCCATGGGCTTTCATTATTATGGTTTGCTTTATGCAAAGATGATGGAAAAAGAGGATCCGCAGCGCTCACAAGAACTGCGTCAGCGAGCTACCCTGTTTGCTCAGGATTTCATTTGGATGTTTGCACGGGATGGTTCTGCGGTGCCTTTTGGTCGTAGTCTCAGTTATCGATTTGCAGAGGCCGCATTCTGGAGCGCGGCGGCATTTTCTGATCTCAATGTTTTAGATAAAGGAACAATTAAGGGGCTTATTTTACGTCATCTGCGTTGGTGGATGAAGCAACCGATCTTTGATCGTGATGGCATCCTTAGTATCGGTTATGCCTATCCTAATCTGATTATGGCTGAGGATTATAATGCTCCGGGCTCACCATATTGGGCATTCAAACTCTTTCTTATTTTAGCGTTGCCTGATTCAGATGCCTTTTGGCAAGAGGCTGAGAAACCATTACCTACGATGAACGGCGGTCATGTGATTCACGAGGCCGCACAAATATTGACTCATAACGATGATTCTCGCCATGTGTGGATGACAACTTCCGGCCAGCGCGAATTGAATAATTTTGTGAATACGGATGCAAAATATACCAAGTTTGCCTATTCCAATCGCTTCGGCTTCACGCTCGATCGCGGTCGATATGGGCTAAGCCATGCGGGTTGTGACAGCGCCTTATTGCTGAGTGAATGTGATGGTTACTATCGTTCTCGACGCGTTTGTGATGCGATATTGACTCATGATGACTTTATTTATAGTCGTTGGCAGGCATGGCCTGACGTAAGTGTAGAAACGTGGCTGATTCCGGTTAATCATTGGCAAGTCCGAGTTCATCACATTATTAATGAACGCCATCTAGAAGCCATTGACGGAGGGTTTGCACTTAAATACCGTCCTCTTCCGAAGGTGAAAACTGAAGACGATCGGGTACAAATAACCACCGATGACGATTTCTGCATCCTACGTTCATTCTCCCGTGGAAGCGCGGCTGACACGGTAATAACTCCGCCGAATAGTCATATTCTCTTTGCGGATCGAGCAATAATTCCGGTATTGAGAACGAGTTTGGAACGTGGAGAACATTGGTTGATGAGTGCCATAGGGGCTTTCCCATCAGAGGAATATAAAAGTGAAATTAACGTGCGTTTAGAGAAGCATCATTTATCTATTACGGTTAATGGTGAAAACAAAATAATATTACTTACGGTCATAAATTAAAAACTCGCGTTTAACGTTCCGTTTGCCAATTTCTCAGGAGATGGCCATGAAAAGTATTTCTGAAATTAATCGCGGTGCTTATTACCGCATAAGCACTTTCATTTTTCTTTATTTCTTTACATGGTCATCTAGCTTTGGTTTGTATGCATTATGGCTGAGTCAAAAGGTTGGGCTAGATAGCGTAACTATTGGTAGTGTTTTTGCAATTAATGGTGTTTTTGCCGTGATATTAAAACCGATATACGGTTATATCATGGATAAAATTGGTATGAGTAAAAAACTACTCTATTTTGTAATCGTTATTTCGGCATGTATGGCTCCCTTTTTTGTTTACCTATATCTGCCTCTGTTATTGACTCATACTTTTGTTGGGATTGTTGTGGGGGCTCTCTATCTAAGTTTAGGTTGGTATGCGGGTGTAGCGGCGTCAGAGTCTTATGCAGATCGTTTCAGTCGACTATACAAAATGGAATTTGGCCAAATAAGGATGTGGGGCTCTCTCGGTTGGGCATTAGCTGCATCGGTGTCTGGCATATTATTTAACCTTACGCCAACTTATAACTTTATGGTGAGTAGTATCACTTCATTATTGATGTTGTTGGTGATGGTTAGTTTGAAAATTAGCGATGAAAAGTTAAAAAATAATAACGTTATTTCCAATGATAAAATTGTTTTTTCTGACGTTATTGCGCTCTTAAAAAACCATAAATTCTGGATGTTTTGTCTTTACGTTGCGGGCGTTGCATGGATGATGTTTATTGCTGAACAACAGTTTCCTCGCTACTTCGTTTCTTTTTTTGCCAGTAAAGAGCAGGGCAATGCCATGTATGGCTATTTGAGCACTGCCCAATCCGGTACCGAATTTTTGATGATGATGGTGATCCCGTGGGTGGTGAATCGTTATGGCGCTAAGAAAACGCTTCTAATGACGGGATGTGTTATCGGGGCGCGACTGATTGCCTCGGGGCTAACTAGCGATCCCATCATGATCTCTTTCATTAAGCCTCTCTATGGACTGGAAATCTCTATGCTGCTGATTTCAGTGTTCAAATATATCGCTGAGCATTTCGATAAGCGCGTTAATGCCACCATGTATTTGCTCGGCTATCAGGCCATGATTTACGTCGGCTCCATCGTTGTTGCCCCGCCAGCAGGCTACCTGTATGACCGCATTGGTTTTGAGCACACCTATTTATTAATGGGCTCTTGCGCTCTGGTATTCACGTTAATTTCCGCCTTTACCTTGTCGGAATGTCATTGCAGCCGTTCTAAACCGACGATTTTGCCTGAGCCTAGTACCGCAGAGACTGACGCTATTCACGGTTCAAAGGCGTAGCCTTTTTACCTCAGCACTTGAATGATTTAGGGCTATCGATAACTTAAGGGAGATAACTGGTGTTAATTAATCTTATTAAAGAGCCCTTGCGGCCAATAGAGTTAAATCGGATTGATCGCGCTGCGCTCAAGCACCAATTACAGCTGGCTCAGAGTTGCGTTCTGCAAAAGCTGTCGCATAATCTCCATGCTTTCGGTGACAAATTCCCCGCAGAAACCTGTGAGAAAGGACGCTATAAGCTGACTGAAAACGAGGAATGGACAACCAGTTTTTGGACGGGACAACTTTGGTTGGCGTGGGAGCTGAGTGGTCGTGAAGAATTTCGGCTAGCGGCAGAAAAACAAGTGCGTTCTTTTGGACATAGAATCACTCATCGCATAGATACCGACACTCACGATCTTGGTTTTCTCTATACGCTCTCTTGTGTGAGTGCGTGGCGATTGACCGGTAATCGTGATGCTCGCTGCTTTGCTTTGCATGCGGCAGAGGCTCTGCTTGAGCGCTATAGCTCCACGGCGCAGATCATTCAAGCATGGGGAGATCTTAACGATCCAGATCAGCATGGACGTATGATCATCGACTGCAATATGAATTTGCCGCTGCTGTACTGGGCGAGTGAGCAGACGGGGGATCCACGTTTTGCGGCAGCCGCGCAGGCCCATGCGCATCAAGCGGCGAAATATATTATTCGGCCAGACGCTTCGACCTATCACACATACTATATGGATACCGTCAGCGGGGAGCCTCGTTATGGCAATACCCATCAAGGCTATGCGGATGACTCTTGTTGGTCGCGAGGGCAGGCATGGGGAATCTACGGTTTTTTGCTGACTTATCACTACACAGGGGAGTCTGAGTTCGTTGAGATCTCACGTCGTTTAGCACATTACTTCTTGAATCGCTTACCGGAGGATGATGTATGCCATTGGGATCTGGCACTGCTTGGTACAGATCAGTATCGCGATAGTTCGGCTGCTGCGATTGCTGTCTGCGGGTTGCTGGAGCTGCTTGAGACGTTACCGGTTCTCGATCCTGAGCGTGCTTATTATGAAGAAATGGCGCTGAGGATTTTATCTTCATTGACGCAAAATTATTTAGCGGGTGATGAAGACCAAACCGATGGCCTATTGAAGCATTCGGTCTATCACCTCAGCGGAGGGAAGGGGATTGATGAGTGCTGCAGTTGGGGGGACTATTTTTATCTCGAAGCGTTGGTGCGAGCAACGCGAGTTTGGAAGATGTATTGGTAAGACGGTAGGAATCGTGGCGGGGAGAGAACCCCGCCGGATGAATATTAATGGCCCAAAATGACTTCGCCGCGTGCCGCATTCAGGGTGATTTTTTGCCCTTCCTGTGCTCGTTTCAGGCTATCGCCAACGCCGACAATCATTGGGATACCTAGCGCATTAGCTAAAATAGCGGAATGGGACAGCGCATTTCCCTGAGAGAGCACGATACCTTGCACCAGACGACGGTCTAACATAATGGTATCTGAGGGCATGAGCTCGCGAGCGAGAAGAATAGACGGAACGCTCGGGTTTTGAATTTCCTGTGTTTCACCGGCCAGATGAAGCAGGGTACGCTGCAAGATATCTCGAACGTCGAGCTCACGCGCCTGCAAATATTCATCATCTAGCTCACGGTAAGCATCTGCCATCTCGGTGAGCTCCGTTTGCCAAGCGATTTCTGCGCTGCACAAACTGCTGGCGATGCGGCTAAACGCTGAATTTTGCAAGTCGGGATCGTCAATTAACATGCTGTGTGCACCGAAGATCCCTGCGTGCTGTTTGCCGAGCAGTTGATTTGTGCGATCCGCGAGTCGGCTAAGATCTTGCAAGGTTTTGGCGATCGCCTGACGCAGCCGTTGTTGTTCAATCTCAATTCGATCGGATAAGATCTGGCGGTCGGGCACTTCGACATCTTGCGTGGGTAGCACAAACGCGGGAGCGCTGACCTGAGTATCCATAACGGATTTACCCTGTAATATTTGCCCTGCGTTTGTATCAGGCGCGATCGTATCAGGCGCGATGTTTTCACCAAAATTGCTTTCTGCGAGTTGTTTAAATGCGGCTAAGGCTTCTTCGGCCTGTGAACCTTTGGCAACTAAGCGGATCTCATCGTCTTTGCGTATCTGCAATAAAGCTAGCTGGTTAAGACTACGAGGATCGGCATGGCGGTTGCCTTTGACGCTATCCAGCTTGTATAAAACCAACTCAGCGTCAAATGAAGCCATCGCCGTTGCTAGCTTAGCGGCAGGGCGAACATGCAATCCATTGGGATTGTTAATTTTCCAGCTAACGCCACGCTCGTCGCTACGTAGCGTGGGTGACTCACTGGTCATTTCTTTTGCTTGTGGTTCTTTCTCGCCGAGCTGTGCTTTTTTTGCCTGCAATGCCGACTGGGCTTCACGTTCCACCTCTGCTAATGAAGCCCCTGCTGAAGCGGCAACCACCGCCGCCAAAGTTCCTTCAACGATGGGGGCAGAGCAGGCTTTCACTCTAGCGCTCATTTCAGGATCGAGCAGTTCTAGCGCGGTTTCGGTGCTTAACAATGCGCTTCCGAGATCCATCATGATCAATACGCCTGAAGGATCGAATACTTCTTCGATTGCCTGCATCACTTTAATGGCATCGGTCCCGATGGGATGATCGGGATCGTCTACCCCAGCGGCGACGACCAGACGGCAGCCGTTTTGCGTCATCTGAGCGGCCAGCTCAGCGACGCCATCGGCCAGTTTGGCACTGTGCGAGACTACAACGATGTTGACCATACTTTATCCCTAGAGCAGTGAACGGAATACACGACTAATGTGTGACTTCAGCCAAGGTTTGCATCATCAGCCACGCTGAAGTCGCACCAGGGTCTTGATGGCCAATACTGCGTTCGCCTAAATAGCTAGCGCGACCTTTACGAGCCTGCATGGTAATCGTGCCTTCGAGTGCCTGACGCGCCGCATCAACGGCCAGATCCAAAGCCTGTGGTACTGACAGATCTTTTTGACTAGAGGCTTCCAGCGATGCCACTACTGGCCACCAAACGTCGCACATGGTTTTGTCATTCGGTTCTGCTTTGCCGCGGCTAACGACACCTTCAACACCCTCTTTGAGCATTTGGGTCAGCTCACTCAGTGATAAACTTTGTTTGGCCGCGGTGCTTTGTGATGCACGAATAAAGAAGGTACCGAAGAGGGGGCCGCTGGCTCCTCCTACGCTAGAAAGCAGCGTCATCCCGGTGTTTTTCAAGATAAAGCCAATGTCTTTGTCTGCGAACGATGGCAGCTTCTCCACGACTTTATTGAAGCCACGGTTCATATTGAGACCGTGGTCGGCATCACCGATTTCAGTATCGAGCTGAGTCAGAAAGTCTTTTTGTTCGGCAAAAACTTCGCCGCAGCGCATGAGCCAGTTAACAATTTGTTGTTTAGTCAATGACATATTACATTCCCCAACGCAAAGCCGGTGTATTGACGGGCGCATCCCACAGGGATAGCGTTTCAGTGTCAGCTTTCAGAAGCGTGATTGAGATACCCTGCATATCGAGTGATGTGCAGTAAGAGCCTACTAATTTACGTTCGATGGTGATGCCAAACTCAGTGCAACAGTGTTGCAGGCGATGATATACACCATAGAGTTCAGAAAGCGGTGTTGCTCCCAGATTGTTGACCAATGCAATGACGCGGTCGCCTTTTTGCAGGGGGTGTTTAGGCTGTGTTTGTTCTTTCCACTCACCAGCCTTACGGTCCCAAGAGCGCAACGTGCGCTGATATTTTCCGTGTGCAATCAGGGTTGCAAACATCTCGTCAACGGTTTGGTTGAGCGTGGTAAATTCACGACGCTCAATACCCGGCTCACCGTGGATGCCGACGCCGAATTCCATAACATTTTCAGGCAGTACAAAAGAGGGCTTACCGGCCGCAGGAACGGTACATGCCTGAAGTGCGATGCCGATAGAGTGGCCTTCGTTATTGAGTTTATGTCCGAGCTCGACCAACTGGTCGAGTGAGTCACCGCGCGCAGCGGCTGCCCCGAGTAATTTTTCAATCAATACGGTGTTTGCTACGCCACGACGCCCAGCGGTATATAAGCTATCCTTTACGGCAACGTCATCGTCAACCAGAATGGTTCCTACCTGAGTGCCACTGTCGTGCAGTAATTCCGCCGCAGTTTCAAAATTCAAAACGTCGCCAGTATAATTTTTGATGATCATCAAAACGCCTTTGCCACCGTCAATAGCTTGGCCGCATTCGAACATCTGATCGGGTGTGGGCGACGTGAAGATTTCCCCCGGACATGCTCCATCCAGCATACCTTCCCCGATAAAGCCGCAGTGCATGGGCTCATGACCGCTGCCGCCGCCGGACAGTATTCCGACCTTGCCTACCACTGGCGCATCGGCGCGAGTCACAAACACGGGCTCTTGGTGTAGCGTTAATTCAGGATGGGCTTCCACCAATCCAAGAATTTGTTCCTGCAAAACGGTTTCGACTTGGTTGATTAGCTTTTTCATTAAAAAAGGCTCCGAAGAAATCTGTGTTTGATAGACCCTTCCCTGAAAATCAAACAGGGAAGGGGTTGCGGTCGTTCACTTTGATTTACGTGGACCAGTGATTTACTTCAGCCAAGCTTGGCCCAAGCGGTCTGCCGCGAGAATGGCAGCGAATACCTGTTCTGGAGTGACTTTGAACGGCATGTTATGGATGGTTTCGCCTTCGGCACAGCTCGCTTTAGCAACAGCCATGATTTTCTCTTCCAGCTTATCGTCGGCTTTCACGCCCATCTCTTTCAGCGTAACCGGCAAACCAACCTGCAAGCAGAAGTCGAGGACGGTTTCGATCTGTTCGCTGCTGCTGTTTTGCAGAACTAACTGGGTCAGGGTACCGAACGCCACTTTTTCGCCGTGGTACAGGTGGTGGCACTCTTCTAACACGGTAAAACCGTTGTGGATGGCGTGAGCAGCCGCTAAACCTGAGCTCTCAAAACCGATGCCGCTCAGATAGGTGTTGGCTTCAACGATGCGTTCTACTGCCGTGGTCGCCACGCCAGCTTCAACCGCGAGCTTGGCTTTATAACCTTCCTCAAGCAGTGTTTCGTAGCACAGACGCGCCAGCGTGACCGCCGCAAGCGTGGATTCACCACCGGCCATGCTAATAGCATGCGCATCGTAGCAAGCTTGGGCTTCGAAATAGGTAGAGAGCGCATCACCCATACCGGCCACCAATAAACGCACAGGCGCTTTGGCGATAATAGCCGTATCCATAATCACCATGTCTGGGTTGGTTGGATACATCAGATATTCTTCGAACTCGCCCTCTTCACTATAGATGACAGAAAGGGCACTCGTCGGCGCATCGGTAGATGCAATGGTTGGAACCACGATTACCGGCAGTTTTTGATAGAACGCGATAGCTTTTGCGGTATCTAGTGTTTTCCCCCCACCAATACCGATGACGCCTTTGCAGCCATGTTTTTTCAGCTCAGCAATCAGGCGGTTAATTTCTTTATGGCTGCATTCGCCGCCGAACAGGGCGAAATGACTTTCTACTTCGTGCTGCTTTAAGCTGCTGCCGACCGTGTCGCCAGCCAGTTTCATGACAAAATCATCGGCAATGACGAAGTAGTTATTTGCCAGCATTTTGGCGTACTGACCGATAGACTGCAGCGCGTTTGCACCTTGAATATATTTGGATGGAGATTGGATTACTTTCAACATAATAAAGCTCCTCAATAAATCACTAAGCAATCGGATTAGAACTTAAGCGCGTAGCTTCCATACTTCGGAAGCGGGATATTTATTGGTGCTGTTATTTCTCTGTTGATGACTATACGGCGAAAAAAAGAACAAAAAACAAAGCGGATTTACGTTTCATATTGAAACGCATAGTGAGGGATGTTGTTTCGAAATGGAACGATAAAAAGGACGGAAAGCGAGAAAGAGAGACCTATCGCACATTCCTCTTTCAGGCTGTGTAAATCACGCGATGAATAGGCGGTTACGCTTTAAATTTAATCAGCTTTAACCTATGCTAACGGGTATCTGGGGCACATAGGCACAATTTTTGTATACCCTTCTTATTTGAGACTGTTCCTGCGTTGGTGGCTTACGCTCATCCGAATCGCTTATTGAGGTAAGCTTGTCGGGGGTTACTCCATTGCCGCCTTGACGCCGTTCCAGCTCATTTGGGTATGTATAAAGTAAGCAGGCCTGTGAAATAAGAGGAAATCCACAAATGAAACGGACTAAGAATATTAACCGCGCTGCTTTCCGCAAGAGCTGGCGTTTTGCGCCAGTAGCGATTGCGGTGAGCGCCGTGTTTATGCTGGCAGGCTGCGAGAAGACGGATGAGACGGTTTCTCTGTATCAAAACGCAGATGACTGCAGCAATGCGAATCCTTCCATGAGCGCGCAGTGTAAAGAGTCATATCAAAACGCACTGAAAGAAGCTGAAAAAACGGCACCAAAATACGCATCGCGTGAAGACTGTATTGCTGAGTTTGGCGAAGGCCAGTGTACTCAGGCACCCGCTCAGGCAGGTATGGCTCCTAGCACTAACGGCGAAACTCAGGCTCAGCCACAACAGAGCGGCAGCTTCTGGATGCCTCTGATGGCGGGTTACATGATGGGTCGTATGATGGGCGGCGGCGCTTATAACCAACAGCCGCTGTTTAGCTCTAAATCAGCAACCAGCCCGGCTAATGGCAAATTTGTGGATGCGACCGGTAAGAGCTATGGCCCTGCCACCGCAGGCGGACGCACTATGAACGTGCCAAAAACCGCGATGGCACCAAAGCCAGCCACAACTTCAACCGTTACCCGCGGTGGATTTGGTGAGAGCGTTGCAAAACAGAGCGCGATGCAGCGTAGCAGCGCCGCGACCAGCAGTAAATCTGGCACCCGTAGCATGGGTGGCTAAGCATGAAACGTGTACCTATTAGTGAGCGTCCGGACTGGCGCGAAAAAGCCACTGAGTATGGTTTCCAATTTCACACTATGTATGGCGAGCCCTACTGGTGTGAGGATGCGTTCTACCAGTTCAGCCTAGCGCAGGTGGAAGAGCTGGAAGAAACCACAGCGGAACTCCATCAGATGTGTTTGAAAGTGGTCGAGAAGGTGATCGCCAGCGATGAGCTGATGACTAAATTCCAGATCCCTAAGCATGTTTGGGAGTTTGTGCGTAGTGCTTGGCGTACCCAGCAGCCTTCTCTTTATTCGCGTCTGGATTTGGCCTACGACGGTGTTAATCCGGCTAAGCTGCTGGAGAACAACGCGGACACGCCGACATCTTTATATGAATCGGCCTTCTTCCAATGGATCTGGCTGGAAGATCAGATAGCTGCTGGCAAACTGCCGCAGGACGCTGACCAGTTTAATAGTCTGCAAGAGAAACTGATCGAGCGTTTTGCCGAGCTGAAAGAGGCTCATGGTTTTGGCCTACTGCATATGGCTTGCTGTCAGGATACTGATGAAGATCGCGGCACGGTGCAATATTTGCAGGATTGTGCGCATGAAGCAGGCTTAGCGACCGAGTTTGTCTTTATTGAAGATATTGGCTTAGGTGAGCGTGGTCAGTTCACGGATACGCAGGATCAGGTGATTAGCAACCTGTTTAAACTGTACCCGTGGGAATTCATGATGCGCGAGATTTTCTCTACCAAGCTGGAAGACGCCGGTGTGCGTTGGTTAGAACCCGCGTGGAAGAGCATTATCTCCAATAAAGCGTTGTTGCCGATGCTGTGGGAAATGTTCCCTAACCATCCTAACCTGTTACCGGCCTATTTTGCCGATGGCAATCAGCCCGAGCTGGATCATTATGTGGTTAAGCCGTTGTTCTCCCGTGAAGGTGCCAATATTCGCATTGTGGAGAATGGCAAGGAAGTGGCTAGTGTCGATGGCCCTTACGGTGAGGAAGGCATGATCATTCAGCAATTCCATCCGTTGCCTAAATTCGGTGACAGCTATGTGCTGATTGGTAGCTGGCTGGTCAACGATCAGCCTGCGGGAATGGGTATCCGTGAAGATCACAGCCTGATCACCCAAGATCTGTCGCGTTATTATCCGCATGTAATTGTAGATTAATGCTGAATTAGCAGTTGTCTCACGATACACGATGAAGAAACCCGCCATAAATGGCGGGTTTTTTTACATCTTCAAACGGTTATTTTTTCTTAGCGGCCGAAGGTTTTTTCCCCGGTGCCTTTTTCACCGTATCACTCGGTTTATCACCGGGCTCATCCGCGCCTTCTTTCAATACTACCACCATGTATTTACCGGTGCTTCCATCGCGATGGACGCCGTGGATATCGGTTTCAAAGCCTGGGTAGTGTGCGCCAATTTCACACAGCATTTGCAGGAAACTCAGTACTGGGCGGCTCTCTTTTGTGAGCATTTCCCCTGGCATAACCACCGGAACGCCCGGAGGATACGGTAGGATCATATTCGCACTGACTTTACCTAGCATGTCATCAAGCGCACAGGGTTCGATGTTGCCGCGTACTTCCTCTTGGAATGCGTCGTGCGGCGTCATCACCAACTGCGGTAATACTTCAAAGGCTCGGTACATGAGATCGGGCAAATTATGATGTTTTACCAGTGCATGGATGCCCTGTGCCAACTCCTGAATCCGCATCTCTTTATAGAAATCCGGTGCCTCGTTATACAACGATGGTAAAACGTTCTTCACCCGAAGATTGAGATCGTATACGCGTTTGAAGTCGGTCAGTGCACGCAGCAGGCTGAGCGCTTTGGTTTTGTCGATCCCGATGCTGAATAGGAACAGCAGGTTATATGGCCCCGTTTTTTCCACGATAATACCGTGTTCGTCCAAGTATTTGGAAACGATCGATGCAGGGATCCCTTCATCCTCTAATGTGCCGTTCGGGCTAAGCCCTGGAGTTAATAGGGTAACTTTGATGGGATCAAGATACATATGATCGCTGTCGATATTCGGGAACCCGTGCCATTCATTGCGCGGGTTCAGCGGCCAGCATGCGACTTCGTCGATATTGTCCGGCTGCCAAACATCAAAGAACCAACCATCGGATTCGGCACGCAGGCGGCGGATCTCTTTACGGAAGCGAATTGCTCGCTCAATTGAGCCATTGATCAAACGCTTACCTGCATTACCTCTCATCATGGCCGCTGCGGTTTCCGTTGATGCAACGATACCGTAATGCGGTGAAGTGGAGGTATGCATCATATAGGCTTCGTTAAACGTCTCTTCGTTAATTTCGCCCTTCACGTGGATCATTGAAGCTTGCGAGAACGCCGCTAGCAGTTTATGCGTGGACTGTGTTTCATAAATGATTTTGCCTGGAACACGTTCACCGCTCATCCCCGCTTTGCCTTGGTAAATCGGATGGAAGTTGGTATAGGGAACCCAAGCGGAGTCGAAGTGAATCGACTTAACATCCAGCGTTTTTTTAATGTACTCGGTATTGTAGAACAGGCCATCGTAAGTGGAGTTGGTTATCACAGCATGCACGGGCCACGTTGCGTTTGGCGTGTTTTTCACTTTTTCTTCAATGCTGGCACGGGTGAATTCGCTTTGTGGAATACCGCCGAGAATGCCGTAGGCGTTACGCGTTGGGCGCAGATACACCGGAACCACGTTGCTCATCATCATTAGATGGGTCAAAGAT
This sequence comes from Hafnia paralvei, assembly GCF_020150375.1. Lineage (NCBI taxonomy): Bacteria > Pseudomonadati > Pseudomonadota > Gammaproteobacteria > Enterobacterales > Hafniaceae > Hafnia > Hafnia paralvei. The sequence continues at coordinate 531,870 of NZ_CP083737.1, forward strand.
TTATGGCAGTTACGGTCAATCAGAATGGTGGCACCGGCGGGCGAGGAGTACATACCGACGATTTTATTGGCTGTTGAAGTGCCGTTGGTGACGATATAGCTGCGATCGGCATTAAACGTACGTGCAATGTACTCTTCTGCATCACGATGTGGCCCACTGTGATCGAGCAGCGACCCCAGTTCAGATACGGAGATCGAAATATCTGAACGCATAGTATTTTCGCCAAAGAAATCGTAGAACAGACTGCCGACGGGGCTTTTATCGAAGGCGGTGCCGCCCATGTGTCCGGGGGTACAGAACGTGTATTTCTCTTCTTTAACGTATTTGAACAGCGCTTTAGTTAACGGCGGCAGAATGGTGTCGATATATTGATCCGTACTCTGGCGAATCTTGGTCGCAATATCCTGTGCGCTGCCTAGCGCATATTCAAAGAAGCGAACATTCAGGCGAAGATCGCTCATGTTAACGTCAAGCGTCGAGTAAGTGTTTGCGAATGCGTAAATAGGGAGCAGCTTGTTGAGTTCGCTGATTTCAGCGCTTAACTCAAGATTGTATTTATCCCAATCGAAAATAACGCCGCACAGGCGAGAGTTGTTTTCAATAAGCTTCAGAAGATCACTACGGTCTTTTGGATAGGCGATACGGAATCCTTCCTTTTCCAATTCTTGATGCAGTTCGCGCAGTGGTTCTTCCTTAAAATAAGCGCTTAAGTCGTTCATGATGGCAATGATATTCATGCAAAACTCTCCAGACTTCTGTGGGCTGGGTTATTAACACCGAAGGCGCGAAGGCCTTCGGTATCATGTATTAGCAAATTTAGATCTTAGTTAGGATTGGCCACCGGTGGTTGCGCTGGCTTCTTTATCACGCCCCATTTTACGTGAGTAGAACATCAGGATAATCAGGCTGATGATGAAGGTACCGGCGAGTTCGAACGAGTTGGCGCCCATCAGGGCGATAAAGCAGAACACGCATCCCAACACTGAAGCAATCAGGCTCAGGATGTTTTTCAGGTTTGCACCGTCAAAGCGAATCAGGTCGATACAGGAGTAGAAGTACGGCAGCATGGTCAGCAAGACGGCAATCCCTGTCAGCTCACCGAACAGATCTGAGGCTTTACCGCCGCTGGCATTCATCACGGTGATCAGAATCATCAGCACCGTCATTTTTATGGCTGCTAAGAATAGCCCCTTGCGCGGAATACCATCTTTATCCATTTCGCCATACACTTTCGGGAAGTTCCCATCGTGGGCAGCACGAGCGCCGGCTTGACCAACCAGCATCATCCATGAGCCTAATGATGTTAAGCAGGCAAAGGCGGTAAATGCAGAAACAACTGGGCCAGCCCAGCTACCGACCATCGTCGAGGCGCTGACGGCAAACGGAGCGCCGGATGCTGCCATCTGAGAGGCGGGATACATACCGGCAATCACCTGTGTTGCGGCGATGTAGACAATACCGGCAAGGAATGTCCCCAGCATCGTTGCGATAGGAACGTTACGTTTTGGGTTTTCTACCATACCGGTACTTACCGCCGCAGACTCAACGCCGATAAAGGCCCACAGACATAACAGAATACTTTTAATGACGGCGTGATAATCGGTACCGCCCGAGGTATTCCAGTTAGCTTGATAGGTTCCCATATCAAACCAGTACCAGCCCGCGATACCTGTACCGATAACGGGAATGAGTACGAGAACCAGACCTATGGTGGTTAAACGACTAACCCATGCGCCACCGAGCATATTGACGAAGGTAAAAATCCAGACAATCGCGATACAGGCGATACCGGCGGGTATCGGGCTGTTAAACATAGGGAAAAAGGTAGAAAGATACGATACGGCGGTAATACCTATCGCAAGGTTACCAATCCAGTTTGCATGGTAATAGAGTACCCCGGTTTGAAAACCGAAGGCCGGACCGATTTCACCCGCGTAGGCGATAGGACCACCTTCCTGAGGGTTTTTGGTTGCTAATCTGGCGTAAACATAAGCTAATGAAATTGCACCAATTAGTGCAACGATCCAACCAATAATAGCGATAGACCCTAAGCTTGCGAGGTTAGCGGGTAGTAATGCTATGCCGCTTCCCATCATATTACCGGCAACGACACCAGTACAGGCAATGAGGCCAATTTTCTTTGCAGATGCCATAAACTGCCACTCCCATAAGAATATTAAGCTCGACAAATAGACGTAATCTTATTGCGTCAATTGCTTAGCAATACACACCACGAAAATAAGTATAGGTAATAATCAATATTTTGCTTTAGTGAGTATCATTTTTGATGGCGGCTTTTTATTCAAAAAAATCAGCAAGCTATATGCTATTAGCATATGTATGATTTTATTAAAAATAATATTTCATGGTCATTATGGGAATGTTTTATCGTAATGATAAATATGAATTTAATTATTTTGAGTGGTTTTATGTAAGTATTAATATAATTGTTATATTACATAGCTGTCTGTGCATGATGGGGCATGATTGGTCGTCTTTCAGTCCGCTGCCACAGTATCACCTTCATTGTTATAGCGCTGGCACCTGCGTGACTTCTCAGCATTGCTTGTCGAGGTTGTATCTCGGGTGAACACGTTTTGAGCTGTCATGCTGATGATTCTTGGAGTGAACGTTTCGCCGTGTTAACAATAATTAATATATGAGATAAGTTGTCAGCAAGAAAGAAATAAATATGATTTATTCTACATCGGTGGGTAGGTAGATGAGGCGGTTATACGGCCGTAGATTTTCAGGAAGATTAAAAATAGAGTGGATAGTTATTTTTAATACGATATGAATTACCCTTAATATATATGTAATAGTTATTTGTAATGGGAAAGCATGCTATTTATAGTTGTTTTTATTTTATTAAAGCCTAATATTGCTGCAGGCGTTTTGGTCGATGGATATAATTACGGTATATATTTTCTTTAATAGAAAATCAACATGGATGTATAGGTGATATGAATGGCGAAGTTTTTAAGGAATTCTCTGATAGGTATTCTTTCATTATCCGTTGTTGGGTGTGCAAATTTCAGCGGAGACGATTTTAAAACCTTAGGGGCATTGGTCCTTATCGTGGGTGTTGTTGCTGCCATTGCGGTAAGTGACTCAGGTGATGATAGTAATTATGATAGTAGTGATAGCTATGACCATCATGATTATCATCACGATGATAAACATCACCATCATGAACATTGATAATATTTATTATGACTCTGTCTTGCAGGTATATTGATTATGAAAACGTCTGCAAATCAGTCAGCTATGCCTGTAATTTAATTGTGGTACATAGGAGAACGAATGACGAAGGATCTTGTTATTTTATTGCTGTTGGCTAGCGTGTCTTTGAAGGCAGGTGCCGTTCTTCCTTCTGATTTTTATCAGACAGAAGCGGGTAAGGTATTTTCTGCATTATTAAAAAATGATAGAAAAAATTTCGACAGCGGAAATAAAACTGTTTTTAAATGGTCTAAGGATATAGATGAAAATACGTTAATGAGCAATGCGTTGTCGGGACGTAAGTCTGTTGAAATATATGCAATATACAGTGTGATTAATAATCATCCTGATACTTTTTCCTTTGAAAATTTTAGACAGAAAAAAACAAGTAAAATGGATATGTTGAAAAATTTCTCAAATAAGTTCGCCGAAGATGTTTCCGCTATTTGCGGCCGCTATTTTAAAGATAGCAAAGCATTTTCGATGCCCAGTATATCTTCAACTGAGTGTGATGCACGTGTTTCAAATCTACAACAAAGAGTTGAAGCCGCATCAGAAATAAAAAGCGCTCAACGTTAATGATCTCATCGTAATAAAGATGTAATTGGTTAGATTCTCAACCCTATTGGCTGGAGCAGACATTTAACGATGAAAGGCTTCAAAGATATCTACAAGATAATGTTCAGATATTCTTTAGTGTTTAATGTTTTTACTGATTGGTGCAATGATGCATAGGCGCTGTGTGACCCTGCGTCATTGTCTCAAAACTATGGGGCTTGCGAGCGACTCTTTCTCTGATTATCCTAATACGCATGACACAACGCGCTCTTGTTTCCCGAAGACTTCCTATTGCTTTACAGCAGGCTGTCATGCAGTGCTTACGTAATGCGTTGGCTCGAGCAAATGCACAGCTAAAAACTCAATATCCTGAACCCAAAATCAGCTACCAACAGCGTGGCACCACTGCGGGAACCGCATGGCTGCAAGATTGGGAGATTCGTCTAAATCCAGTCTTATTACTAGAGAATGGTCAGGCGTTTATTGATGAAGTGGTGCCACATGAGTTGGCACATCTTTTGGTCTATAAACAGTTTGGTAAGGTTTCCCCTCATGGCCGTGAATGGCAGTGGATGATGGGGCATGTTTTGGGTATCGAACCGCGTCGTACCCATAAATTCGGCGTGGAGTCAGTGAGTGGTAAGACTTACCCTTATCGCTGTGCCTGCCAACTGCATCAGCTGACCGTGCGTCGTCATAATAAAGTGATGCGCAAGGAGTCAGAATATCGCTGTCGACAATGTGGTCAAGTTTTGAGTTTCAGCCCCGGAACGATTGCTGAGCGTTAAAGCTTTCCTAAAATGTGCAATAAACATCCAAATCTTCATTTATTAACAATTTAATCTCTTCAAAGTTTGCGTGACTAAGGCGGATTGTCTACCCTGCGGCCTTTCCGTTTTTATGTTGTTTTTGGAATATGCTTCGCAAATTTTATTACGCGCTGACGTTATCGACGCTTCTGGCTTACCCGTTTTCGGGGCAGGCACAAAAAATTAATAATTTCACTCAAGCAAAAGCGGCTGCGGTTAAGGTTAATCAAGACGCACCCGGTTCGTTCTACTGTGGCTGCAAGATTGAATGGCAGGGGAAAAAAGGTATTCCCGACCTTGAAAGTTGTGGCTATCAGCCGCGTAAAAACCTGAACCGTGCCTCACGCATTGAATGGGAGCACGTTGTACCGGCATGGCAGTTTGGTCATCAAATGCAGTGCTGGCAGGATGGGGGGCGAAAAAACTGCGCCAAAATTCCCCAGTACGTGAAAATTGAAACTGATTTACATAATTTACAGCCTGCCGTGGGAGAGGTTAACGGTGACCGCAACAACTTTATGTATAGTCAATGGCGCGGTGGAGAAGGGCAGTATGGCCAATGTCCGATGAAAGTTGATTTCAAAAACAAGCAGGCGGAGCCACCCGCCCGTGCTCGTGGTGCTATTGCTAGAACCTATTTTTATATGCGTGACCAGTACAATATTAGGTTGTCGAAACAGCAAACTCAGCTATTTGATGTATGGAATCGGCAATATCCAGTCACGAAGTGGGAGTGTCTGCGTGACCAGCGGATTGCAAACATGCAGGGGAATCATAACCCTTATGTCCAGCAAGCCTGCGAGAATCTTAAAGGCTGAGTTTTAACGGTTTGACGTGATGATTAGCATTGTCGCTACTCCAGCCTTTATAATCCCGTATATCTTTTTTAGCAGCGCTGCGTTGCGGCGCTTATCTCGTCATTCATAAGGATGAGCCATTTCATGCGTATCCCTCGTATTTATCACCCTGAACGCCTTGAGGCGCCTTGCGAAATAGACCTGAGTGAGGAGGCTGCCAATCACGTGGGTCGAGTTCTACGCATGAGCGAAGGCCATGAGATTCAACTGTTTGACGGTAGCAATCAGGTTTTCGTGGCACATATTGTTGCGGCCAGTAAAAAAAACGTGCGTGTGAAGGTGCAGTCAGGTGTGCTTGAAGATCGTGAATCCCCGCTGCATCTGCATTTAGGACAGGTAATTTCCCGCGGTGAGAAGATGGAGTTCACTATTCAAAAATCCATTGAATTGGGGGCTAGCATTATTACTCCGCTGATTTCCGAGCGTTGTGGCGTTAAGTTAGACGCTGAACGTATGGCGAAAAAGTTGGGGCAATGGCAGAAAATTGCTATTGCAGCGTGCGAGCAGTGTGGACGTAACGTGATCCCTGAAATTCGCCCGACGATGCTTTTGGAGCAATGGTGCGCTGAACAGGATGATTCTCTGAAGCTGAATTTGCATCCACGCGCCAATGCGAGTATCAACACATTACCGCTTCCTGTTGAACGCGTTCGTCTGCTGATAGGGCCAGAAGGTGGATTATCGGCCGATGAAATTGCTATGACCGCAGGTTACCAATTTACTGATATTCTGTTAGGACCTCGTGTATTACGCACTGAGACCACCGCGCTGACAGCCATAACCGCACTTCAGGTTCGCTTTGGCGATTTAGGCTAGGAGAAAAGAATGATTAAGCTTGGCATTGTGATGGACCCGATTTCTTCCATCAATATCAAAAAAGACACCAGCTTTGCGATGCTGCTAGAAGCACAGCGCCGTGGCTATGAGTTGCACTACATGGAAATGAACGATCTCTACATGTATGTCGGCGAAGGGCGCGCGCGTACTCAGTTGCTGAGCGTGAAGGAAGATAAAGCGGGCTGGTATGAGTTCCACGGCGAACAGGATATTGCTCTGTCCGATCTCGACGTCATCTTAATGCGTAAAGATCCTCCGTTTGATACCGAGTTTATTTATGCTACTTATATCCTTGAGCGCGCTGAAGATAAAGGGACGCTCATTGTCAACAAGCCGCAAAGTCTGCGTGATTGCAACGAAAAGCTGTTTACCGCGTGGTTTGCCGATCTAACGCCGGACACGTTGGTGACGCGTAAAGCCGAGCACATTCGTGAGTTCTATGCCAAGCACGGTGACATCATTCTTAAACCGTTAGACGGTATGGGTGGTGCATCTATTTTCCGTGTGAAAGCAGAAGATCCTAACCTGTCTGTCATTATCGAAACGCTCACAGAACATAGTAGTCGCTTCTGCATGGCGCAGAATTTCCTGCCAGCGATTAAAGATGGTGACAAACGTGTTCTGGTGGTTGATGGTGAGCCGGTCCCATACTGTTTGGCTCGTATTCCTAAGAGCGGAGAGACTCGTGGTAACTTGGCCGCGGGTGGCCGTGGTGAAGCGCGCCCACTGACAGAAAGTGACTGGGCTATTGCTCGCAAAGTCGCCCCAGTACTGAAAGAAAAAGGCCTGATCTTTGTTGGTTTAGATATCATTGGCGATCGCTTGACAGAGATTAACGTTACTAGCCCGACCTGCGCTCGCGAGATTGAAGCTGCCTTCCCTGATGTGTCTGTGACCGGCATGTTGATGGATGCGATTGAAACTCGTATTAGTAAGAAATAGTTTTTCCTCCTGTGAGTCTGCTCGCGATATGTTTGAGCGAGCAGACAGATAGGGGGCTTCTCCCGTGACATCCAGCCAAAAAATTCGCATACTGAAAATTCAGTCATCACATAAACAAATACAGCGAGTTGAAGCCATTACGATGAATTTAGCGCATCATTTTCTTATAGCAATGCCTTCTATGCAGGACAGCCGCTTCAAGCGCACCGTTCTCTATGTGTGTGAGCACAATAGTGAAGGCGCAATGGGTTTAGTCATTAACAAACCGTTGGAACAGCTCACTCTGGAAACACTATTGGAAAAGCTAAAAATCACGCCAGAGCCGAGAGATACAAAAATTCGTTTGGATAAGCCGGTGATGTACGGTGGTCCATTGGCCGAAGATCGCGGCTTTGTATTGCATACTCCACAACCTGATTTTGGTTCCAGCGTCGCCATTTCTGCTGAGTGTATGATGACGACTTCACGCGATGTCCTAGAAACGCTTGGCACGAAAGATCAACCCAAGGATGTTCTGGTTACATTAGGTTATTGCAGTTGGGATGCGGGTCAATTGGAGCAAGAACTGTTAGATAATGCTTGGCTTACCGTTGAGGCTGACGCCAATCTGTTATTCCACACACCAATCTCAGAACGCTGGGTTAACGCGGCTAAAAAGCTGGGCGTAGACATTCGCAATATGGCCACTTCAGCAGGACATGCTTGATGGGTAACAGAACTATTATCGCTTTCGATTTTGGAACAAAAAGTATTGGTGCGGCCATCGGGCAGGAAGTCACCGGTACCGCACGCCCATTGGCTTCGTTTAAAGCCAATGAGGGATCGCCAGACTGGTCGAAAATAGAGAAAATGTTAAAAGAGTGGCAGCCGGATCTTGTTGTTGTCGGCCTACCACTCAATATGGATGGCACGGAACAGCCTGTCACCGCTCAAGCACGTAAGTTTGCCAACCGGATTCATGGTCGTTTTGGGGTGCAAGTTGCTTTGCATGATGAACGCCTTAGTACCGTAGAAGCTCGTGCCCATCTTTTTGCTGGTGGAGGCTATCGTGCCTTGGACAAAGGCAGCGTAGACGCCGCTTCAGCGGTGATCATTTTGGAAAGCTGGTTTGAACAACAGGTTGTCTAAAACTGATTAATGAGAGTATCGGCAAGGCAGGATAATTAGCCTGTCTTGTCAGGTGTTATCTTCCTATTTTTATACAGTTTCCCCTCGTTTTCTAAGTGGGTAAGATGCTGCTCGAAGCTTTGCATGCCTTGCCGCTGGCCGGTTTGAAGAATAGAGGCAATCTGGTGGGCTTTATCTTCGCGGATTAAATTGCTCACCGCGGACGTATTCAGCAGCAGCTCAAAAGCGGCGACCCTGCCGCCACCCTGTTTGGGCAAAAGCTGCTGTGCTAAAACGGCTCGGAGGCTTCCTGCAATTTGTGTGCGTACAAAGTTTTTTTCTTCGGCTGGAAAAACATCAATTAGGCGTTCTACCGCTTGTGCTGCACCTCGAGTGTGTAACGTTGCCAATACTAGATGCCCTGTTTCAGCCGCTGTGAGAGCCAGACGAATGGATTCTGCGTCGCGTAATTCACCGAGCAAAATGACATCAGGATCCTCTCGCAGTGCGGCACGCAATGCGTGGTGAAAGTTAATCACGTGGCTGCCGATTTCGCGCTGTTGGATAAGCGATTTGGACGGCGTGTGAATAAACTCCAGCGGATCTTCGAGCGTAATAATATGCCATGGCTGATGATGATTAATTTCATTAAGCATGGCTGCTAGCGTGGTTGATTTCCCACTGCCGGTCGCACCGCAAACCAGTATCAACCCTGATCCTTGGGCAAGCTGCTCTTGAAGCACCTCTGGCGTAGCGAGAGACGCTAACGTGGGGACTGTGCTGGGAATGAGCCGCAGCGCTAGTGAAGGGCCATGTAATTGTTGGAAAGCATTGACTCTGAGCCGAGTGCCCCCATTTAGATTTAAGGCGAAATCAACCTGATGTTGTTGTCGCCATACAACGTCAGCTTCAGAGGGAAGGTTCATTGTAAGCCATGACTCGATTTCGCGAGAGGTTATCGCCTCAGTTCCTAGCGTTTGTAATGCGCCATCGATACGCAAAACGGGTGGATATCCGGTGCAAAGATGCAGATCTGATGCGTTTTGCTTTACACTACGGGCCAATAAATCACAAAAATCCATTTAACCTCCTGAGCCAAAAATTATGAACAGCAATATCCAACAAAATTTAGAGGCCGTCAGGAGCCGTATCAGCGCTGCGGCTCAGGATTGCGGCAGGTCTCCAGAAGAAGTTACTTTGCTTGCAGTCAGTAAAACCAAGCCTGTGAGCGATATCGAAGAAACAATCGCGGCAGGACAGCGCGCTTTTGGTGAGAATTACGTGCAAGAAGGCGTTAGCAAGATCCAGTATTTTGCTCAGACTCCGCATGCAGACGAGCTAGAATGGCACTTTATCGGCCCACTTCAGTCGAATAAAAGCCGTTTGGTCGCGGAGCATTTTGATTGGATTCATACCGTCGATCGTGTGAAAATTGCTCAACGCCTGAGCGAACAGCGTCCTGCAGATAAAGCTGCACTCAACGTGCTGATCCAAATTAATATCAGCGATGAGAGCAGTAAATCGGGCATTGACCTGGAAGCGTTAGATGCACTTGCTGCTCAGGTTGCTGAAATGCCGAATTTGCGTCTGCGTGGCCTGATGGCGATCCCTGCACCAGAAGAAGATCCTGTGAAACAGAAAGCGGTGTTTGATCGGATGGAACAGGCGTTTTTAGCGCTTAAAAAGCAGTACCCGCATATTGATACGCTGTCGATGGGGATGACTCACGATATGGCGGCGGCGATTACCGCCGGTAGCACGATGGTGCGCATCGGAACGGCAATTTTTGGCGCACGTGATTACGGCACAAATACATAATAATTATCAGTTAATGTACTGATTCTTTTTTCTTTACCTTACCATTTAACGGATAAAGGGTTTTTCATGCTGACACTGACTTTCTTGGTCAAAACCGTCATTGACCTCTACGTCATGATTTTATTGTTGCGTATCTGGATGCAATGGGCACGCACCGACTTTTACAATCCGCTGTCACAGTTTATCGTGAAAGTTACGCAGCCGATCGTTGGGCCGCTACGTCGAGTGATTCCGTCCTTGGGGCCGATTGATTCTTCTTCGCTGCTGGTGGCGTTCTTACTTATGACCATCAAGTATCCGCTGCTATTACTGATCCAAAGCGGAGAAATTTCTCTAAGCCCATATAACCTTCTATTTGGCCTGATTTCAGTAATTAAATCAGCAGGGTATCTGGTGTTCTGGGTCATTATCATTCGTTCGATCATGAGCTGGATCAGCCAAGGCCGTAGCCCAATGGATTATGTGCTGTTACAACTGACTGAGCCGTTGATGGCACCGGTACGCCGCATTATTCCTGCGATGGGCGGTTTAGACTTCTCTGCTATGGTGGTGATTTTAGTGCTGTACATGCTGAATTATCTGGGTATGGATCTGTTAGGGCAGCTCTGGTTCCTGCTGTGATCGCGATGAGTACAGATGCTGTAAAGTATGAGAAAGAAGCGCTGGTTTTGCGGCTGTATATTCAGCCTAAAGCCAGCCGTGACCAGATTGTTGGGCTACACGGTGATGAGCTAAAAGTCGCCATCACCGCACCACCGGTAGATGGGCAGGCAAATGCGCATTTGCAAAAGTTTATCGCCAAACAGTTTCGGGTTGCGAAAAGTCAGGTGGTGATTGAAAAGGGGGAGCTGGGGCGCCATAAGCAAGTGCGCATCAGTCAGCCTCAACAAATCCCAGAGGTTGTCTCAGCGCTACGCTCTCAGTAACCCTCTCCTACCGGCAGGCTTTGGCCTGCCGGTGCTATATATAGGATTTATCATGCAAAAAATTGTATTAGCAACTGGAAACGCGGGCAAAGTACGCGAGCTCGCAAGCTTGCTGGCTGATTTCGGTTTAGATGTTGTGGCCCAGACCGAGCTGGGTGTGGATTCTGCTGAGGAAACGGGGCTGACCTTCATTGAGAATGCGATTCTGAAAGCACGCCACGCCGCGCAAATCACAGGACTCCCTGCGATTGCCGATGACTCTGGACTTGCTGTTGATGTGCTGGGTGGGGCTCCGGGGATTTATTCTGCGCGTTATGCGGGTGAAGAGGCGAGCGATCGTCAAAATCTCGAGAAACTGCTGGATGCGCTGAAAGATGTGCCTGCAGATCAACGCCAAGCTAAGTTCCACTGTGTGCTGGTTTACTTACGCCATGCAGAAGACCCAACGCCGCTGGTGTGTCATGGGAGCTGGGCGGGTGAAATCAGCTTCGCGCCATCAGGCGACGGTGGTTTTGGTTACGATCCTATTTTCCACGTGCCTGAACTGGGCTGTTCTGCTGCGCAACTGACTAAAGAGCAGAAAATTGCGGTTTCGCATCGTGGGCAGGCATTGAAGCTGTTGCTGGAAGCCATGCGTAATGCTTAAGCTTCCCCCGCTCAGTCTCTATATTCACATCCCGTGGTGTGTGCAGAAATGCCCATACTGCGATTTCAATTCTCATGCTCAAAAAGGAGATATCCCGTCTACGGAATATGTCGACCATCTGTTGGCCGATTTGGACGCTGACGTGGCATTCACTTCTGGGCGTGAAATTGGCACCATCTTTATTGGTGGTGGAACTCCAAGTTTGTTGAGCGCAGAAGGTATGCAGCGCTTGATGGATGGTGTGCGTGCGCGTTTGCCTTTGGCACCAAATGCCGAGGTGACCATGGAGGCGAATCCGGGAACGGTTGAGGCCGATCGCTTCAGCGCCTACCAAAGAGCCGGCATCAATCGTATATCCATCGGTGTGCAAAGCTTTAGCGCGGAGAAGTTAACACGGTTAGGCCGCATACATGGGCCAGAAGAAGCTAAGCGAGCGGCACATCTGGCGCAAGGATTAGGGCTACGCAGTTTTAATCTTGATCTGATGCATGGTTTACCCGATCAGTCGCTGGATGAAGCGCTGGATGATTTACGGCAGGCTATTGAGCTTAATCCTCCACACCTATCATGGTATCAACTGACGATTGAGCCAAATACGCTATTTGGTTCGCGTCCTCCAAAATTGCCAGATGATGACGCGCTGTGGGATATTTTCCAGCGAGGTGACGAACTGCTGCGTGCTGCAGGATATCAGCAGTATGAAACGTCGGCCTATGCCAAACCCGGTTACCAGTGTCATCACAATCTGAATTATTGGCGTTTTGGCGACTATCTTGGCATTGGCTGTGGCGCTCATGGCAAGATTACGTTTGAGGATGGCCGTATTCTACGTACCGCGAAAACGCGTCATCCGCGTGGATATATGCAGGGGCGCTATCTGGATAAGCAGCATGAAGTGGGAAATGACGATCGTCCGTTCGAATTCTTTATGAACCGCTTTAGATTGCTTGAACCAACGCCGCGCGCGGAATTCCAGCTGTATACCGGACTTGGTGAAGCGGTTATTCGTGCTCAGCTCGACGAAGCGCTGTCACAGAATTATATAGTAGAAACCGATGAATATTGGCAAATCACCGAGCACGGCAAGCTGTTTTTAAACTCGCTGTTGGAGCTATTTTTATAGAGCAGCTGTTTTTGTAGAGCAGATTGTCGCGTTATCGATTCTGTGAGTTCCCCCATCGAGCCCTTACCGGGATTAGATGGGGGATATCAGAATCAACGCTGACGTAAGCCTAAATCAATCGGGGTTTTACTCGGCTCACCGCCGATTTCTCGCGTAAGTTTCGGCACCATATAGCCAGAAACCTTTGTCATCAACTCTCGCATAATCACGCGTGCCTCATCGTCAGACACCATGAAATGTGCTGCGCCCTGAACTTTATCGAGCACATGCAGGTAATAAGGCATAATTCCTGCGTCAAACAGCGCGTTGCTGAGCGCCGCAAGCGTATCCGCATTATCATTCACGCCGCGCAGTAGTACACCCTGATTAAGCAACGTTACACCCGCATGTTTTAGCCTCGTCATGGCATCGCACAATTCGCGATCGATTTCGTTGGCATGATTAATGTGCGTGACAAGTAGGATCTGAAGATGTGACTGCGAGAAGCGTTTTGTCAGTGTTTCGGTAATGCGTGCAGGGATGACGACTGGCAAACGACTGTGGATACGCAAGCGTTTGATGTGGGGAATCGCTTCGATTTCGTCGAGTAACCAAGCTAGCTCGTGGTCTTTTGCCATCAAAGGGTCGCCACCGGAAAAAATTATTTCATCCAGTTCTGGCTGTTGGCGAATATAATCTAGTGCCTGCCGCCAGTTAGCCTTATTGCCCTGATTATCTTGATAGGGAAAGTGACGGCGGAAGCAATAACGGCAGTTAACCGCACAGCCGCCTTTGACCAATAGCAGGGCTCGGTTAATATACTTGTGCAGCAGTCCCGGCACGGCAATGGCATCATCTTGCTCCTCCAGTGGGTCGGTCGAATAGCCTGGCGTTGTAATAAATTCGCTGGCGGAAGTCATGACCTGAAGTAGGAGAGGATCGTTGGGGTCGCCCTTTTTCATGCGTCGCGCAAAGGCGTAAGGAACGCGCAGGGCGAAAAGACGCCGCGCATCGTGGCCTTTTTGCCATTCAGGGCTGTCGGAAAGTGCTAAATATTCAAGCAATTCTGCCGGTTCAGTAATAACATCGGCAAGTTGTTGCAGCCAATCTTCTCTAGACTGCGTATTTTGAGTTACAATATGTGCCATTTTTTTGGCTAAGCTACCAGTTATAAATAATTCAGAGGGCCTTTATGGCGACTTATTCTAGCAACGATTTCCGTCCCGGTCTTAAAATCATGTTCGAAGGCGAGCCTTATGCTGTAGAAAGCAGTGAGTTCGTTAAACCAGGTAAAGGCCAAGCCTTTGCTCGCGTGAAAATGCGTCGCCTGCTGACCGGCACCCGTGTTGAAAAAACCTTTAAATCTACTGACTCCGCAGAAGGCGCGGACGTTGTCGATCTGAACCTGACTTACCTGTACAACGACGGTGAGTTCTATCATTTCATGAACAACGAAACCTTCGAGCAGCTGGCTGCCGATGAGAAAGCGATTGGCGATAATGCTAAATGGCTTCTGGATCAGGCTGAGTGCATTGTTACTCTGTGGAATGGCCGTCCAATTCAGGTTACTCCTCCAAACTTCGTAGAGCTGGAAATCGTTGATACCGATCCAGGTCTGAAAGGCGATACCGCGGGTACCGGCGGTAAGCCTGCAACCCTGAGCACTGGCGCAGTGGTTAAAGTTCCATTGTTCGTACAGATCGGCGAAGTGATCAAAGTTGACACCCGCTCTGGCGAATACGTTTCTCGCGTTAAGTAATTGCGAAAACGGCTAATTTGCTTTAAAAAACCGCGTATGACGCGGTTTTTTTTTGCCTGAAAGGCTCGTTTGAGGAACGGTAATAAGCATGATGAAGAAAATAATTATGTTGGCTTTGATGGTGGTGGCGTTCGCAGCGCTCAGCGGCTGCAATACCGCGCGCGGTTTTGGTGAGGATGTACAACATCTTGGTGGCGCGATTTCTCGTGTAGCCAGCTAATCAATTAAGATAAATGATGAATTTTTCTCCCGTGCTGGATTTCTTGTCTATGCTTAAAAGGCATTATTTTTAAAATCGCAGATAAGGAAAATAGCAATGATTAAGAAAAGCATCGCATTAGTATGTTCTCTGTTAGTTCTTGCCGCTCTGGCTGGCTGTAATACCACTCGTGGTGCCGGTGAAGACGTTGAAGCGGGTGGTCAGGCAATTCAGCGCGCTGCGCAATAGTTCTCTTTGCCATTCCGATAAGGGCGTTGTCGTGCAGTCTGCGCCCTGATCCTATCAGTCTTAACTTTTATGCAAAAACATCGTATCCTAATTCCGCTTTACCATTCCAAAAACTACGCAGGACGACCTGTGTACGTATCATAATTCGGGGACGACCCCATCGTTGTGGATAAATCGCATGTCTTGGATCATTCTGATGGTCGCTGGCCTCTTAGAAGTTGTCTGGGCCATCGGCCTAAAATATACCCATGGTTTTTCTCGTCTAACGCCCAGCATTATTACTATCGCTGCAATGATAGTGAGTATGCTGTTATTGGCGCATGCGATGAAAACACTGCCAGCAGGTACAGCCTATGCTGTGTGGACCGGTATTGGCGCGGTGGGGGCGGCCATTATGGGTATCGTATTGTTGGGCGAATCAGCCAGTCTGCCACGCATCCTCAGCCTGTGCCTGATCGTGATTGGCATTCTTGGTCTGAAGTTTAGCAGTCACTAATCGGCAACTGTGATGGTCATAGCTCGCCTCTAGCGAGGCGAGTTCATATCGATAGGGGATTGATTTACCCAAATCAGATCCTGTGTTTTAAATCCATATTTCTGTGCCGTTGCTAATAACCGTTGTTTCACCGCATCATCTAGCGTTGGCGTGCGTGAAAGTATCCACAGGTAATTTTTATTGGGGCCACAAATCAACGCATAGCGATACTGTTTATCAAGTTCGATGACGTTATAGCCGCCGTAGAATGGGCCGAAGAAGGAAACCTTAAGCGAGGCAATGTTTGGCGTTTGAGTGAAATAGGCCTTACCGATGCTCTCTTTCCACTGCTTTTTCTCAACGTCGTATCCGCGATTAACCACTTTGACTCCGCCATCGCTACGCATGCTGTAGTGCGCTGTGACGTGGTCTAATCCTTTCTCGAAAGGGTGGTTTAAGCGGGCAATTTCGTACCAGTGACCTAGATATTCTGGCAGTTGAAAATCGCTGATAACGGTGACGTCAGACGGGGGTTTAGTGCTGCAGCCTACGGAAAGCAGAGCGGTAACAATGGCGGCAAAACGTGACCAACGGGACATAAACGCTCCTTTTCAAATGGATACCGTTTAAGTGTAGACCCGATAGAGGCAATCTCACCAATAAAAAAGCCTCCTATAAGGAGGCTTTCATAGTACGTTGTAGTGGCAACTTACAGCGTGAATACGCCGATCAGCGCAACAACGCTTAAGATCGCAGCCAAACCGTAGAATACCCATTTACCTGCTGGTACATGGATTTTCAGGTCATGCATCATGTGATGCAAACGGTGCAAGCCACACCACAGTGGCAGAATGATCATCAACAGCCAGAAAATACGGCCGATGAATGTCTGACTGAAGTTCAGTGCGCGTTCGAAGGTCAGCGCGTCAGGGAACCAGCCTAGAGGCAGCATGATGCCAACAATCAGGATAACTACAGGCGCAACGATTGCACCCCACATACCGCCTGCACCAAATAGCCCCCAGAAAACCGGCTCGTCAGAACGTTTGTATACTTTATTATTCACAATGTTCTCCTTTACGGTTATAGCAGGGTAACGGCCAAAATGACCACGGTTACGATGATGGTCACTACCCACAGGGCTTTGATCACCGGACCTGGGCCCATTTTCGAGTCACCAACCACGATATTGGCCGCTTTGGGTGCAAGTTCAAACCAGGTTTTGGTATGAAGTGCTGCCAGTAGCAGAGAGATGATGTTCAGGATCAGCACCAGTGGATTCTGCAAGAAGGCCACAAAGCTTTCCCAACCAGCAGCGCCATCTTTCATGGAAAAAATCCCATAAATCAGCACGATGCTGAACCATACGTTGCCGAGAGCTGAGCTCTCACGCAGCATATAGAACTTGTAGAAACCCAGCTTCTGCCACCAGTTTGCCTGCATACCGCGCACATAAGGTTTGCGTTTAGTTGAAGTCGTCATTGATTCATCCTCCCTTATTGCGGTTTCAGCATCGCGATCATGAAGTCTTTCGCACTTTCAACTTTACCCTGCTGGATAGCAGCGGCTGGGTCGACGTGTTTCGGACAAACTTCTGAGCAGTAACCGACGAATGTACATGTCCAAACACCGTTATCGGAGTTCAGTACAGGCATACGCTCTTTCTGCCCGTGATCGCGGGTGTCCAGATTGTAACGGTGTGCCAGAGTGATAGCGGCTGGGCCGATGAACTCAGGATTCAGACCAAACTGTGGGCAGGCTGCATAGCACAGACCACAGTTAATGCAGCCGGAGAACTGATGGTATTTTTCCATCTGAGCTGGAGTCTGCAGGTTGGTGCCGTCTTCTGGTTTGCGGTTGTTGCCGATGATGTAAGGCTTAATCGCTTCTAAGCTTTCGATAAAGTGGGTCATATCGACCACTAAATCACGCTCGATCGGGAAGTTGCCCAATGCTTCAACGCGCATACCGGTTGGGTAGTCACGCAGGAAGGTTTTACAAGCCAGCTTAGGCACGCGGTCAACCATCATGCCGCAAGAGCCGCAGATTGCCATACGGCAAGACCAGCGGTAAGACAGGTCGGCAGCCAGATTATCTTTGATGTAGCCTAACGCATCCAGCAGGGAAGTCGTTTCGTCATACGGGACGTCATACGTCACGAAATGCGGTTCGGCATCCTGTTCTGGGTTATAGCGCATGACTTCCATTTTCAAGATTTTCATCTCAGCCATTCGCTTGCTCCTTATTCTTTGCATCCTGAGCGTCTGCTTCAGCACCGTAAACACGTTTTGCTGGTTGCAGCTTGGTAATTTTCACATCGCTGTATTCAATTCGTGGGGCAAGGCCGTCAGCGCTTTTGAAGGTCAGAGTGTGTTTCAGGAAGTTAACGTCATCACGTTCGGTGCAACCTTCATCCAGACGCTGGTGTGCGCCACGAGATTCTTTACGGTTGATTGCCGAGTGAGCCATACATTCAGCAACGTTCAGGCCGTGACCCAGTTCGATGGTGTACAGCAGATCGGTGTTAAAGACGCTTGAGTTATCAGTGATTTTGACGCGTTTGAAACGTTCTTTCAGTTCGGCCAATTTATCAACGGTTTTCTGCATCAGCTCAGTGGTACGGTAGATACCACAGCCTTCTTCCATTGACATGCCCATCTCGTCACGGATTTTCGCCCAGCTTTCAGTACCTTCCTGATTAGCCAGCGCGTGTAGACGTGCTTCAACGTCTTTAGCCTGTGCATCGAGCGCACTGCCGTTAGCCGGAGTGGCTTCCTGCGAACGCTGAACTGCGTGTTCGCCCGCAACGCGGCCAAATACCACCAGCTCTGCCAGAGAGTTAGAGCCCAAACGGTTTGCACCGTGCAGACCAACAGAAGAACATTCACCTACGGCGAACAGACCCTGAATACGCGTTTCGCAGTTTTGGTTGGTTTCGATACCACCCATGGTGTAGTGAGCGGTAGGGCGCACTGGGATGGGCTCTTTAACTGGGTCAACGCCAACGTAAGCTTTCGACAGCTCACAGATGAACGGCAGACGCTCCAACAGTTTTTTCTCACCCAAATGACGCAGATCCAGATAAACAACGTCGCCGCGCGGAGTAGAAATTGTGCGGCCTGCACGCCATTCGTGCCAGAAGGCTTGCGAAACTTTGTCGCGTGGACCCAATTCCATGTATTTATTTTTTGGTTCGCCCAGTGGCGTCTCAGGACCCATTCCGTAGTCCTGCAGATAGCGGTAGCCATCTTTGTTGACCAGAATACCACCTTCACCACGGCAGCCTTCGGTCATCAGGATACCTGAGCCTGGCAAGCCAGTTGGGTGGTACTGAACAAATTCCATATCACGTAAAGGAACACCGTGATCCAACGCCATGCCCATACCGTCACCGGTCACGATGCCGCCGTTCGTGTTATAGCGATAGACACGGCCAGCGCCGCCAGTTGCCATAACGACCGCGTTGGCGCGGATCTGAACTAATGTACCTTCCATCATATTCATCGCGACTAGGCCGCGCGCTTTGCCTTCGTCGACCAGAATGTCGAGAACGAAGTGCTCATCAAAGCGTTGAATCTGTGGATATTTTAAAGAGGTTTGGAAAAGAGTGTGCAGCATATGGAAGCCGGTTTTATCCGCGGCGAACCAAGTACGCTCAATCTTCATGCCGCCGAAACGACGCACGTTGACGGAGCCATCTGGTTTACGGCTCCAAGGGCAACCCCATTGCTCAAGTTGAGCCATTTCGCGAGGGCAATTATGGACGAAATGATCGACCACATCCTGTTCGCAAAGCCAGTCACCACCGGCAACGGTATCGTTGAAGTGGTAATCAAAAGAGTCGTGAGCCTGAGTAACGGCTGCTGATCCACCTTCTGCGGCCACGGTGTGACTACGCATTGGGTATACTTTAGAGATAAGCGCGATCTTCAGTTGAGGGTTGGCTTCCGCTGCTGCAATTGCTGCACGTAAACCAGCACCCCCTGCCCCGACGATGGCAAGGTCTGCGTTAAAGGTTTGCACTGCATTCCTCCGGGTGATCAATTGTCAATATCAATTAAAATGAATAACCATTCCAAATGTCGTACTACAGAGAGGTTTAGCAGAGTTTCTGACATTTGTTCTCTTTAATACGCACAGGGAATGGCTAAGATTTATAAATTCGAGTGATGAAAGTATACCTAATACGAAGTAGTGGAAACTTGATGTGATCGATTGTTTTGCTGTTTTTCCCTACTGACTGTAGTACAAAAACGTGATCTCAACGCTATTTTTCCCTGAGTCAGTGGTTTTTATGTATTTTATGTTCTTTTTATCCAATAAAGAGCAGTTAATAGTTTGGCATTGAAGTTATTAGCTCACTAACCGAGCGCTATTTGTTTGCCTGCGGCGATACGAGTAGACTGCACATCCTGTTTTATAGCGGAGTAATTATCATGAGCGAAACGGCAAGCTGGCAGCCTAGTGCTCCAATCGCCAATTTGTTGAAGCGCGCGACAATAATGTCCACCATCCGTCGATTCTTTTCAGACCGCGGTGTTTTGGAAGTTGATACGCCAGCGATGAGTCAAGCAACGGTAACGGATATTCATCTTGTTCCATTCCAAACTCATTTTGTGGGGCCTGGGGCGGCACAGGGTATGACGCTGTACATGATGACGAGCCCGGAATATCACATGAAGCGCCTGCTGGCTGCCGGTAGTGGCCCTATTTATCAGTTGGGAAAAAGCTTCCGTAATGAGGAGTCTGGCCGTCACCACAATCCAGAGTTCAGCATGTTGGAGTGGTATCGCCCACACTACGATATGTATCGTTTGATGAATGAAGTGGACGATCTTCTACAACAGGTATTGGAATGTGATAGCGCAGAAACGCTTTCCTACCAACAGGCGTTTATTCGTCATCTGGATGTCGATCCGCTGTCTGCCGACAAAATCCAACTGCGTGAAGTGGCAGCAAAGCTCGATCTGAGTAACGTAGCCGATCAGGAAGAAGATCGTGATACGCTGCTGCAACTGCTATTCACCTTCGGCGTGGAACCGAATATTGGCCGTGATAAGCCAACGTTTGTTTATCATTTTCCAGCGTCTCAGGCCTCTTTAGCGCAAATCAGTACTGAAGATCATCGTGTCGCCGAGCGCTTTGAGGTGTATTACAAAGGCATTGAGCTGGCCAATGGTTTCCATGAGCTCACCGATGCTCGCGAACAGCGTATGCGTTTCGAGCAAGACAATCGTAAACGTGCTGCACTGGGCTTGCCACAGCATCCTCTGGATGAAAACCTGCTGGCTGCATTGGAGCATGGTTTACCCGATTGTTCTGGTGTCGCGTTGGGCGTAGATCGTTTGATTATGCTGGCGCTGAAGGCCGAGCGATTGAGTGAGGTGATAGCGTTTCCGGTGGATAGGGCGTAGGTCATTTTTGGCTGAGCGCCGCCGCCTTGTATCTAGAATCTTTTATGTGATAGCAGTGAAAGATTTCGTCCGCCCGTGATCATATGCGTTTCCATGAAACCGCTGGCATAGGCGTTCGAGAAGAGGTTGCCAGCGCGCAACCTCTTCACTCTCGCGCTTTTTACCGAGTCGTTTGGCCGACTGTTCTCGGAGCGCACGTCCTATGGGCCCTTAATCTGCCACCAGCATCCCTGCTGGCGGAGTTTGGGGCGCCCTGGATAGGCGAACGAAACCTTACACCTTCATGACATATACGACAGACGGAATTTCTGGATAATCGAGCCATAAAAAACTATAACCCTCCAGTCGTAAACGTTCTTCTCATACTGTTACGTGACTGCCGCAACGTATCGGTACTGACTTGGAACGGTGGGAATGGCAGTTTGAGATCGTGCTGCTGGAAGCCAGCCAAGATCAACTGATGGATCTCGTGGCGCAGTGGCATACGGTGCGCCATTTCAGCGGCGTAAATACGCAGCTCGAAAATTTGGATTCCTTGCTGTATATCCACAAGATAAGCTTCTGGCGCAGGCGTATCGAGTACCAACGAGCATTTTGATGCCGCCTCAAGTAAAACATCAGTCACTTCTTGGCTATTGGCGCTCGCTTCGGCAGGAACGGTGAGCACCACGCGGGTTACTGCATCGCTTAACGACCAGTTAATGAACTGCTCGGTGATAAACGCCTTGTTCGGTACGATGATCTCTTTACGGTCCCAATCCGAAATCGTTGTCGCACGCGTATTGATCTTGGTCACTGAGCCGGTGAGATCGCGGATGGTCACCGTATCGCCAATACGGATCGGCTTTTCAAACAGAATGATCAAGCCAGAGGCAAAGTTAGCGACGATCTCCTGCAAGCCGAAGCCCAAGCCTAGGGTCAGCGCGGCGACGAGCCATTGTAATTTGGCCCATTCAATTCCCAGCATAGAGAAACCAATCAGACCACCAAACAGCAACAGCAGATATTTGGTGATAGTGGTAATGGCGTATCCGGTACCTGGAGTTAAATCTAGGTGTTGCAGTAGGCCGAGTTCCAACAGCGCGGGCAGATTTTTAACCAACTGTACGGTAACAATCATTACCAGTATGGCAATAAGCACAGCGCCTAAGGTGATAGGCTGGATGCTTTCCACCCCTTTTGCCGAAGACGTCACATCCCATAGGCTAATGTTTTCTAGAAATGCAAAAGCAGAATGCAATTCAGACCACAGCCAGATGAGTGACACTAACGCCACCATGGTCAGAATTGAACGGACTAAGCGCAGAGACTGTGCGCTGATGGCATCAAGATCGACGACGGGTTCTTCAATATCCTGACTGCCTTCCACGCTGTGCGGCGTGGACTCCTCTTCGCCTTTAGTTCGTTTTTCAAGACGCTCTGCACGGCGCTGTTTGGCGCGTTCGAAAGCGATGCGGCGACGCTGAATCAGCATCCAACGGCGAATGATGTAGTACACCACGAGCAAAATAAACCATATCGCAACCGAGCTCTCTAAGCGGGCTAATAAAATCTGTGCGGTGTTGAAATAGCCAAACAGTGAGGCAAAAGCGGCGACTAACGGAGCACAGAGTAAAATCCACCACAGTGCGTGGTTGATCAGATTCTCACCGTCGCCCTGCTTATTCAGATAGAGCGGAATACCTGCTCGTTTCAGGCTAGTGGTTAGCAGGCTGAGAGCCACGCAGAGCATGATAAAACAGGCTCGCCCTAGCGATCCGGCAAAGGCTCGATCGTCCATATTGTCAAAAGTGACCAAGGCCATCAGTAGCGGCACGATCAACCAGATAGACATTCGGTAGTAACGCATTGCGCGCTTAACCTGCTGTTCTTCCCAACGGAAGTGGGCAATGAACAATCCGTTTGGATGGGCGAATGCAGCGCTGATCATAAATGCCCACAGCACGGGGAGTGCGGCGGTTACGCCATCACCGATTGCCACAGCCATTGGATAAGGCCATGCATTTTGCAGTCCATAACCTAAGGCTGCCCAGAGAACAGGGAGCGGTAATGCGACCAGTATCGACCAGAAAACGGTGCGCAGAGTGAGCGAAATGTGGTCTTGGGTGACTTTGCCTACCTTGCTGCTCGCACGTTCCATGAATGCCTGATAGTGGCGGCGAGAATAGAAGCTAAAACCCACCAGCAGCAGGGCACCAAACAGCGGTAACAGGGTTTCCTTAGAGGTCAGCATCATCAAAAACGCTTTGCTGAGCTGCGATAGGGTATCAAGCGACAATAGCCGATTCAGGCTCTGAATTACGTCTAACGGCGCGGCAACGCTAAGAGGATCGACGTCAGCCGCCCAGAAGAGATAGCGGTGGGTTGCATCCTTGATCTCTGTGAGCGCATCGATGAGCTGCGTGTTGGCAACTTTAAGCTTGGTCAGCTCTAAGATTTGTGAATCGCAGCCAGAGAGAAGCGAGTTGAGCAATTCGCGCTGGGTGGTGAGCTGTGGCTGTAGCAGGCGTTGCTGCGCAGCGGTTAAAGGCTTACCGTCGTTTTGCTTATAGTCGGCAACGGGTTCGATTTTGTTGAGTAGGTTTTCAAAGTGCAGTCGCTGTACACGCAGTTTTGCCATGTCACCGTCAAGTTGCTGAGGTTTAGGCATATCTGGCAGACGAGCGACCTGCGCACGTAGCGTTTCACCCAATGCGGTTGAAACTCCTAGCCACTGAGCCTGTTCACGGATGGTGCTGAGCGCCTGACGAACCTGAATCGTTTGTGTTGCAGCGATACGTTGCTGGCTGGCAATGTCATCCATGCGAGCCGCTTGTTGATTCAAAGCGCGCGATAGTTCTTGGTTTATTTTTAGTTGTTCAGCGATAGATCGCGGGAGATCACCGCTTTGTTCTACCAGTTGCTGAGTGCGTTCCAGTGCCTGTTCTGCTTCACGTTGACGCTGAGAGTTGAGGGTGTTGCGTAAATCTTGCAGCTGAAGATCGAGCCGCTCGTGGCGCTTGCGTAATACATCGGCTTGCAGACGTGCGAGCTCTTGACGATTGTTCGCTGAAAGCTGCTCAAGTTCTAATTCATCTACCAGCGCCTTACGTGCGGCTACTTCGGCCTGTAGTTGATTAGATTGAGCCTGCGATAGCGGGGTGCTGGTGGTGGTCAGATTTTGTAACCGACGTTCTGCTTCGGTTAAGTCTTTACGGGCCGTTGCCTGCTTTTGTGGAACCTGACCGAGTGAGTCACTGATTTCACGTGATCGATCCAACTCTTGCTGTAACTGTCGAGAAACTTCCAGCAGTTGGCTGCTAATTTGCAGAATTTGCTGCTCCGCTTCATTGGCCGGTATGGCGGATGCTGGCAGTGGCGGCGTACTTTCATCGCTAAGCTGTTGGCGCAGTTCACGCGTCAGCTTAGGGAAGTCGCTGATGGACTTTTGGTATTGTTGGGTGCGCTGCGCTGATTCTTTACTTTCGTTGAGCCAATTGAGGGCGCTCTGTAGCGTCTCAACAATTTCAGCCTGATTTGGGGCGTTTTTGTTGTTCTCGGCCTGTTTTAATTCTTGGGCGAGCTGTTTTTCATTCAGCGCTGCGTTCGCGCCGAGCGGAAGGGATAACATCAGTAACCCGGTTATCAACAATTTGGTAATCAGGCGCATAGCTCTTCCTTCCTTTTGGCGAACGTTTCTCTGATTAACCCTTTTGAAAAAAGAGTTAAAGACGGGAAAGATGGCAAGTACTGATAATTCAGTAGCTTGCCACTAAAGCGTTTTACTCGGCGGCAGGTGTTTCCGGCTGCACTTTGGGTTCTACTTCCGACTCTTCCTGCATGATCACTGATTCAGTTGGCACCGCAGTTACGCTATGCGCAAACTCAGCGCCCATCAGGGTATTAGAACCGCTGGTAAGCGTTGGCGTGAACTGGACACGGTTAGCTGCAAACAGGTTGATCACCGTGGACCCCAGTTTAAAGCGACCCATTTCTTCACCTTTTTTCAGGGCTACAGCACCTTCGCCAGCGGTTGGGTAAGTCCAACGCTGAATGATACCTTCGCGGGTCACGTTAACGGTTCCAGACCATACGGTTTCGATACTGCCGACGATCGTTGCACCGACCAAAATCTGTGCCATAGGGCCAAAATCGGTATCGAAAATACAGATCAGGCGCTCGTTACGAGCAAACAGATTAGGAACGTTAGCCGCCGTAAGCGGATTAACGGAAAAGAGATCGCCGGGCACGTAAATCATTTCACGCAGTACACCATCGCATGGCATATGAACGCGGTGATAATCACGTGGCGACAGATAGGTGGTCGCAAACTGGCCATCTTTGAACTCTTCGGCTAGCAGGTAGTTACCTGCTAAAAGTGCCTCAAGGGAGTAGTCATGGCCTTTCGCCTGCAAAATTTTACCTTGTTCAATTTTGCCTAACTGACTAATTGCGCCATCGGCTGGCAATACTAAGCCGTCAGCGTGATCGGCAACTGGGCGCACACCATTACGCAGCGGGCGAACAAAGAATTCGTTAAATGTTTTGTAGTGCTCAGGGTTTGGATAGAGCGCTTCTTTCATATTTACTTTGTAATAGGCGACAAAGGCTTTGATGACCGCCTGAGTTAGCCAGCCGGCCTGTTTGTTCGCGCCCCAACCAGCGAGACGAGTTAAGCCCTGCTTAGGCAGTAAATATTGAAGTTTAATTTTAATGCTATCGAGCACGTTAGCCTCTTCCAATAGGTCAGTGTTCGGGCGGCTCATGAAAAAAGTATGCGCCGTCGAAATACATTCTCAAAAATTGGTTTGCTTTTTAACATTTCGCATATGGTTTTTCCACCTTATAAAAAACGGTGGATAACCTACTACTAAAGCAAAACCGTGACGTTTTTGTGGTGACTCAAGTCACATAGAAACCGCGCCAGATGGGCGCGGTTGGCTATCGATAAATTAAAAATTCATCAATACACGCTAGTCTTCGTTAAAGAAATTTTTACGCGTTTTTACCTGAGACATACTTTCCAGAATGCGGTGATAATTATCAAAGCGTTCTTCAGCAATCTCTCCCTTCTCGGCCGCTTCACGTAGTGCACAGCCCGGATCGTTGTCGTGTTTGCAATCGCGGAATTTACAGCCGCCCAGATATTTGCGGAACTCGATGAAACCCAACGTAACCTGTTCTGGATCGAGATGCCATAGTCCAAATTCTCGAATTCCAGGCGAGTCAATAATATCGCCGCCCTGTGGGAAGTGATACAGGCGTGCAGCCGTTGTCGTGTGCTGGCCTAAACCCGAGTTATCTGACACCGCGCCAACGAGAATTGGATTGAGCTCAGGTAGAAGGGCGTTTAGCAAGCTGGATTTACCCACGCCGGATTGGCCAGCAAAAATACTGATTCGGTCGGTAAGCGCATCCTGTAATTCGACGATGCCTTCCTGAGTTTGGCTTGAAACCATCAGCACGCGATAGCCAATATGGCGATAGATATCCATCGCCTCTTCGACAAACTCACGTCCTGCTTCATCAAGCAGGTCGATTTTATTGAGCACGATTAAGGGCTCAATTTCTAGGGTTTCGCAGGCCACCAGATAGCGGTCAATGATGTTCAGAGACAGCTCGGGCAAAATAGCCGAAACAATCACGATTTGGTCAATGTTGGCCGCGATAGGCTTTAAGCCGTCATAAAAATCAGGGCGAGTTAGCATCGACGTGCGTTCATGCACGGCTTCAACAATGCCTTTTACGCCAGGTTGAGCACCAGAACGCCACACAACGCGGTCGCCAGTGACCAGTGAACGGATAGTTCGACGGATGTTGCAGCGATGCTGAGTGCCATCGGTGGCTTCAACGTCGGCATGTTTGCCGAATCGGCTGACAACGATCCCTTCTTGTGGCTCGCCAAACAGGGAGTCATCCAGTTCTGGTTTATTATCAGTTTTGGTCAGGCGACGCTGATGGTTTGCCTGAACCCGTCGTTGTTGGCCTTTCGATAGTTTGTTTTTACTCACTGCGCCTCACTCATTTGTTTGAACGAACTCGACGTTAGTCTGAAGCTACGCCGCTTTGGGTAAGCATTCAAACCTATACCCGTCATACTTCAAGTTGCATGTGCGTTACCGCTTTCCTGCCACTTGAATCATTTAGGGTGTACATCAAAAACGAATCTGCAATTGACGACCATCGCTCGTTGTCGCCAAAAAGACTATGATACACGCTATTGATGAATAAGAAGAGCCGAGGCCGAAATGAGTGGAAGTGAAACGAATTTAATCTGGATCGATTTGGAAATGACGGGGCTAAACCCTGAAGTCGATCGCATCATTGAAATCGCAACGCTAGTGACCGATGCCAATTTGAATATTCTGGCCGAGGGGCCGGTTATTGCGGTACATCAATCGGATGAACAGCTTGCGTTGATGGATGAATGGAACGTTCGTACTCACACTGGCAGCGGTTTGGTGGAACGCGTCAAAGCCAGTACTTTTGATGAAGCGACTGCTGCGCAAAAAACCATTGAGTTCTTGCAGCAGTGGGTTCCTGCGGGTGTCTCTCCCATTTGTGGTAACAGTGTTGGCCAAGATCGTCGTTTTCTATTCCGCTATATGCCTGAGTTAGAACAGTACTTTCACTATCGTTATCTCGACGTCAGCACCTTGAAAGAGCTGGCGCGCCGCTGGAAGCCGGAAATCCTCGCTGGCTTCAAAAAGCAGGGAACTCATCAGGCGCTGGATGACATTCGCGAATCTGTCGCTGAACTTGCTTATTACCGTGAGCATTTTATTCAGCTTTAAACCATGAAGTATCGGGGGTGGTAGCGAAGTCTAATGGCTTGCTTTCACCTCGGTATTTTCACCAGCATTTAAGGAATTGTTGTTTTTTATCCGGATGTTGGCGATAATTCGCCCTCATTGCCGCTTTTATCGGCAAACGAACGAAAATTAAAAATTTTTCTGGTTAGGGGCTTGCAGGGGAAAGAATTTCTCGTATAATGCGCTCCCCGTACCGATACGGATTTACGAGTTCTTCGAATATCGTTTTATCCAGCGTGAAAACGAAAAGTTTGGTACGAAAAGCACGACAATGCGGGAATAGCTCAGTTGGTAGAGCACGACCTTGCCAAGGTCGGGGTCGCGAGTTCGAGTCTCGTTTCCCGCTCCAAATTTAGAAGGTCGCTCTTGCGGCTGAATGAAAAAAGCAGCACCGATACCAAGTTGCGGGAATAGCTCAGTTGGTAGAGCACGACCTTGCCAAGGTCGGGGTCGCGAGTTCGAGTCTCGTTTCCCGCTCCAATTTCAAACGCCGTTATTACTGACCCAGTAGTAAGGTGTCGATGTTAAAAGCATCATATGCGGGAATAGCTCAGTTGGTAGAGCACGACCTTGCCAAGGTCGGGGTCGCGAGTTCGAGTCTCGTTTCCCGCTCCAATTTTCTTCTAAAAAAATTCTCAATTCAGAAACGCCTTTCTTAGGGCATTTTCTTATTTGTCACAGACTGAATAAATTTCATGAACAGAGTTATCCACAGGTCAACCTGTGAATCTTTGTCGTACCTTCCTAGAACCAGAACAAGACCATTAAACCAACTGATTGATTTTAAATAATTAATTTAAAGTTAAAAATGCAGTATGGATCACTTGCACTTTGTCTTGCCGTTGAATATCCAAATAATTTTATTTTTATACACAGGGAAGGGTGACAAAATTTAACGCTGAGAATTTCACGTTTATCAGTGGGTCATGCGTCTCTTGGTAGACCTTTTTCTACTGCCCTTATCAGACGCTTCTGCTGGCTAGTCTGGATTTCAATGGCGTTTTCCCCACGTTTTTCCAACTGCTGTTTCACCGCCCATACGATATGTTCATCTAAAACGTCAGACATCCCTAAACGAGATTCAAGTAGTGGGATGATTTGCGCTTCGTAAGGGGCATTGCCTAATGCCACACTGATGTTACGTAACCAGCGTAAATGTCCAATACGACGAATGGCCGAGCCCTCGGTAATTTTCAGAAAGGTAGGCTCGTCCCACTGGAATAGCTCGATGAGCTTCGGGGTATGTAATTTTTGTCGTGGGCTGAAATCGTCTTCATTGGTTAGCTGAGAGAAACGGTTCCAAGGGCAGATCATTTGGCAGTCATCGCACCCATAGATCCTGTTGCCCATGAGCGGGCGAAATTCTTCCGGTATGGCGCTTTCCAATTCAATGGTGAGATAAGATATGCAGCGGCGCGCATCTACCACGTAAGGTTCGACGATAGCTCCCGTCGGGCATGTCGTCATGCAGGCAACGCAACGGCCACACTGTTCTTCCAGAGGCTTATCGACTGGTAGAGGAAGATCGATTAGCAACTCGCCCAAAAAGAACCATGAACCGGCTTCCTGATTTAAAATTAGTGAGTGCTTGCCAACCCAACCGATTCCCGCCTTTGCGGCCAATGGGCGTTCTAATATCGGTGCTGAGTCGACAAATGGGCGAAAGTTTATGTCTATGCCTTCACAATATTCTTGGATCATCTCCCCCAGTCGCTTAAGGCGATTACGCAGCAATTTGTGGTAATCACGCCCCAACGCATAACGACTAATGTAGCCTAACTGCGGGTTTTTTAAGGTTTTAGCAAAGAAAGCATGAGCGGGTAAGTAGTTCATGCGCACGCTTATTACGCGCAGTGTTCCGGGCTGTAGCTCATGAGGGCGCGCGCGCATCATGCCATGACGCTCCATCCAAGCCATTTCTCCGTGGTACTGCTTATCGAGCCATGCTTTTAGGCGTGGTTCCTCCACAGACAAGTCTGTGTCGCAAATCCCAACCTGCTGGAATCCTAGCGATTGCCCCCATTGCTTGATATGTTGGGCTAACTGATTGAGATCGAGGGGGTGTGTCATGACGGGCCATTATCGGAAACAGTTCAGTTCCAGTTTATCATACTCTGCTTATCCTGCGGATAGCGTCCGTCGCCTTGAGCAGCGTGCGGTATCTGAGCTGGGGCTTTCTTTGTATCAGCTAATGGAACGTGCTGGTTACGCCGCTTTTCAGCGAGCACGACAATATTTTCCGACAACGCGGCGCTGGTTGGTGTTATGTGGTCATGGTAATAACGGCGGCGACGGTTATGTCGTTGCGCGCTTAGCCCGACAGTCTGGCATTCAGGTTACGCTTATTGCGGTTGAACATTCGAAAGCATTACCGTATGAAGCACAGCAGGCTCAGGATGCATGGGTGGGTGCTGGAGGGCAGATCTTCGGTTCTACGTCTGATTTTCCTGAGGATGCTGACCTTATTATTGATGGCTTATTAGGTATTGGATTAAATGCGGCGCCGCGGGAGCCTTATGCCTCTCTAATTTTGTCCGCCAATGCGCACCCAGCGCCAATTCTGGCGCTAGATATTCCCTCTGGCTTAAATGCGGATACAGGACAGGCTGCTGGTGCGGTAATCCATGCGCAACACACGCAGACCTTTATTGTCTGTAAGCCAGGGTTGCTCACGGGGCAAGCCCGTGATTATGTTGGTAAACTGCATTGTGATGCGCTGGGATTGTCAGATTGGCTCGAAAAACAGAATGCGCCGATTGCGCGGCTAGATGCTAGCTTGCTGAATACGTGGCTACATCCACGACGTCCTTGTTCGCACAAAGGCGATAATGGTCGACTCGTTTTGATCGGCGGCGATCGCGGTATGGCGGGGGCTATACGTATGGCCGGAGAAGCCGCGTTGCGTAGCGGTGCTGGATTGGTGCGAGTACTCACTCACATTGAGCATGTATCACCTTTATTAACTGCGCGTCCTGAAATGATGGTGCAGGAGCTCACTGACGAGTCTGTTAACGCCGCATTGGATTGGGCTGATGTGATCGTCATTGGTCCTGGTTTGGGGCAGTCGGAGTGGGCTCTTGATGCAGTCAAGGCGCTGCAGCGTTTTGATAAACCGATGCTGTGGGATGCTGATGCACTTAATCTTTTAGCGAAATCTCCGAATGTAAACCCTCTGCGAGTGCTAACTCCGCATCCCGGAGAAGCTGCTCGCCTGCTGAATTGTAGCGTGGCCGATATTGAGCTAGACAGAGTGAAGGCAGCCACCCGTATTCAGCAAAAAATGGGTGGTGTTGTCGTTCTAAAAGGTGCTGGAACGCTGATGGTCAGCGAGAATAAGGTCTCCATTGCCGATGTTGGCAACCCAGGAATGGGAACCGGTGGGATGGGCGACGTTTTGTCTGGTATTATCGGAGGTTTGCTGGCACAAAAGCTTCCGCTGTATGATGCAGCCTGCGCAGGTTGTGTGGTGCATGGTGCTGCTGCCGATGAAATTGCGAAAGCATTTGGCGAGCGAGGTCTACTGGCGACGGATCTGTTTGTTGCTATCAGACGATATGTGAATCCTGATTGGGCTTGAAAGGCCAAATTCCAGCCAGCCTCGAATTGTTATTGACGTACACTGATCCTAAAGAAAAACCTTAATAAAGAACCAGTAAGAAATAACTATTATGAAAAACATCGTACTTTCTCTGCCGGATGAAACGGCAACCATCGCATTGGGTACTTCACTGGCTGCAGCTTGTGATAGTGCGACCGTTATTTACTTATATGGTGATCTAGGTGCAGGTAAAACCACCTTTAGCCGAGGTTTTTTGCAGGCGTTAGGCCACAAGGGTAACGTTAAGAGCCCAACGTACACGTTGGTCGAGCCTTATGCACTCACGCCAATGAACGTTTACCATTTTGATCTTTATCGCTTGGCCGATCCGGAAGAACTCGAATTTATGGGGATCCGCGACTATTTTGATGAGAACGCGATTTGCTTAGTGGAATGGCCACAGCAGGGCGAAGGTTTTTTACCCAAACCCGATCTTAGCCTGCATATTTCCTATCAGGGTGAAGGCCGCGAAGCCACGATTGACGCACACACGCCGCATGGTGAGTTGATTTTGACACGATTGAACGGGCAACAAGGGTAGTCGATGATGCGCATGTGGAAGCGAATCTGTACGGTAACGTGGTTAGGAATGGTGGGACTGCTGCTTTCTGGTGTGGTTAATTCGGCGCAGCTCACAAATATTCAGGTTTCGAATGGAAAAAATGAAGCGCGCGTAACGCTGAGTTTCAACGGACAACCCACTTACACTTATTCTTCTCAGCCTAGCTCAAATAGGGTGTTGGTGAATATCACTGAAACCAAGAAAATCACCAGTGGGTTGCCCATGACTTTCAGCGGTGAGAATATGCTGAGCCGCATTCGTGCGGGTAATGTCTCCGGCGATAACACCGTTCAGTTAATTTTTGATGTGACACGCAAAACGAAAGTGAGCGCGTCTAATCAGGGGCAAATCGTTGTCTTTACGCTGCAATATGATGCACCGGTGGCTGCACCTAAACCGGTCTTTACTCAGCCGCGTACCTCCACTTCTCATAGCGCTGCGCGTAGTGCTCCTGCGACAACGTCCAGTACAAAAGGCGCTAACCCGTTTAATCCAACTAAACCGACCGTAGTGACTACGACAGAAACACCGGCGGTACCGGTTTCACGCCGTAATACACGCTATGATGGTTCCAAAATTGTGGTTGCCATCGATGCTGGCCATGGTGGACAAGATCCGGGAGCCATTGGCGGTAACGGGCTGCGTGAAAAGAATGTCACGTTGGCGATTGCCAAGCGCTTGCAAAACTTAATGGATGCCGACCCGATATTTCAACCGGTTCTAACCCGTACCGGAGACTATTTTATCTCGGTGATGGGACGTTCTGACGTCGCGCGTAAGCAGCAGGCTAACCTGCTAATTTCTATCCATGCGGATGCAGCACCAAACCGAAGTGCGACCGGATCGTCGGTTTGGGTATTGTCGAACCGTCGTGCAAATAGCGAAATGGCGGGCTGGCTAGAGCAGCATGAAAAACAGTCTGAATTGCTTGGCGGTGCGGGGGATGTGTTAGCTAATAGCGGCGATGATAAATATTTGAGTCAGGCGGTTCTTGATTTGCAGTTTGGTCACTCACAGCGAGTGGGCTATGACGTGGCGGTACAGGTTATTCGCCAAATGCAGTCAATTGGTAACCTACATAAACGCCGCCCTGAGCATGCCAGCTTGGGAGTTTTGCGCTCCCCGGATATTCCTTCACTTTTGGTTGAAACTGGGTTTATCAGTAATGCCGGTGAAGAACGCTTGTTAGGCAGCGCCGCCTATCAGGAGAAAATCGCGCAGGCTATCTATAAGGGGGTGCGAAACTATTTCGTAACGCATCCATTGCAAAACGGCCCAAAGGTCGAAAACCGGCCGCAGAGATTAGTGTCGGCCGGTAGCTCCAACCCAGTAACAGAGCCTCAGCGTGTTGTCAGTAATAACCGTACGTCGAATAGCAGCACCAGCGCTGGAGCAACGCAAATTCACGTGGTGAAACGCGGTGAGACGTTGCTAGGTATTGCAAACCGCTATGGCACCACAATGACCAAGTTGATGCAGCAGAATAGCCTGAAGAAAGAGGGCGTTTGGGTTGGTCAGAAGTTAAAAGTACCGGCAGGTAGCAACATTGCCGCTACGGCGACGTCAACGGCAAAAAGCAAGACCGCGAGCAGCAAGCCAAAACGTGTTACACATACGGTCAAGCGCGGCGATACCTTAACCAAGATAGCCGCGAGTTATGGGGTTAGTATGAGTAAAATACAGCAGGCGAATAAAATGAAATCCGGCGAAGTTCAGATTGGGCAAACGTTGGTGATCCCGCAGGCTTAAACTCGACTTGATCCTGTACTTTGTTATTTAGGTTCTGTAAACCAAGGAAATCATATGCCGATTCAGGTTTTACCTCCGCAGCTTGCCAACCAGATCGCCGCTGGTGAAGTGGTGGAACGCCCTGCTTCGGTGGTTAAAGAGCTGGTTGAAAATAGCTTAGATGCCGGAGCTACACGTATCGATATTGAGATAGAACGCGGAGGCGCTAAGCTAATCCGTATTCGCGATAACGGCTGCGGTATTAACAAAGACGAACTGGCATTAGCATTAGCGCGCCATGCGACGAGCAAAATCACCTCGTTAGATGACCTTGAGGCGATCATGAGTCTGGGATTTCGCGGTGAAGCGCTGGCAAGCGTCAGTTCGGTGTCGCGTTTAACCATGACTTCACGCACCGCGGAGCAGAATGAGGCCTGGCAGGCCTATGCTGAAGGTCGTGACATGGCGGTAACGGTCAAGCCTGCGGCTCATCCGGTTGGTACTACGGTTGAAGTGTTGGATCTTTTCTACAACACTCCCGCGCGCCGCAAATTTATGCGCACTGAGAAAACGGAGTTTGGGCATATTGATGAAGTCGTGCGACGCATTGCATTGGCTCGATTTGATGTGACTATCCAGCTTCACCACAACGGGAAAATGATACGCCAGTACCGTGCGGTGAAAGAAGATGGGCAAAAAGATCGCCGTCTTGGCTCAATTTGCGGTACGGCCTTTATTCAGCATGCGCTAGAGATTAAATGGGAACATGGCGATCTGGCTATTCACGGCTGGGTCGCCGATCCTGTAGGTTCCCGTCAACTGACCGAAATGCAGTATAGCTATGTAAATGGCCGCATGATGCGGGATAAGCTCATTACGCACGCTATCCGGCAGGCATATCAGGATCAGTTGCAAGACGATCAACAGCCTGCTTACGTATTGTATTTGACCGTTGATCCGCATCAGGTTGATGTGAATGTCCATCCGGCCAAGCATGAAGTTCGTTTTCATCAGGCGCGCTTAGTCCATGATTTTATTTATCAGGCTGTTATTTCTGTTCTGCAACAGTCTGAACAACCGGCTTTACCTGAAGTGGCAGCGGACGAGGCTCCACGCTGGGAACCCGAAAATCGAGTGGCTGCAGGCGTGAATCAGTTCAGTAAAACCCCGTTACGCGAGGCCTCTCCGGCATACGGTCACTCTTCAACCCAAGGGCAGGCGTCTGATAAGAAAAAGCCAAGTGACAACCGCCATTTCTCCAGCGGCGATGGCTATCAGAAGCGAGAAGGGCAGCTCTATCAACGTTTGATGCAGGTACCCGAAAAGCGGATGCCTCAATCACAGGAGATACAGAGTAGCAGCGAGCTTTTCCCCGTCGTGAACCCGCGCAAGCCTGAACTGTTTCCACAGCCAGCGCCTGCGTTGTTTGAACACGGTGAGAGTAGTTTCGGTCGTGTTCTCACTATCTGTGAGCAGCATTTTGCTTTGCTTGAGCGTCAACACGGCATAGCGCTATTGAACTTGGATGCGGCAGAAATAGAATTGCGTCGGGTACAGCTATTGCCTGGAACAGAAGGTTTGCGACCACAGCCGCTGCTGATCCCCGTCAAACTCACGCTGAGCGCCGATGAAATTAAAGGCGTGCAAAGCTGTAGCGAGAGGCTTAAACACTTAGGCATTGATTTGGTGCTTGAGCGTCAGCGAGTGACATTACGCGCCGTACCTTTGCCGCTACGCCATCAAAATTTACCCCAGCTGATTCCCGCATTTCTGAGCTTTTTGGCCGAGCAGCCTAACGCCGAATCAGAGACGATCAGCAAGTGGCTCGCCAGCCATCTGATCACTGAACGTGAGCAATGGACTGTTTCTCAAGCGATTCAACTGTTGGCTGAGCTTGAACGACTCTGTCCTGAGTTGGTAAAGTCGCCGCCTTCCGCACTACTGCACCCTGTAGATTTAAAGCCGGCGATGGTTTCGTTGCAGGCCGATTGATTAAGAGCTGAATAAGATATTTTATGACTAACAACGCCAACCATATTTACCCCCCAGCCATTTTTATTATGGGGCCTACGGCGTCAGGAAAAACGGCGTTAGCGATGGCGCTACGTCAACGATTTCCTGTTGAACTTATTAGCGTTGACTCTGCTCTAATCTACCGTGGAATGGATATTGGTACTGCCAAACCGACTGCTAAAGAATTAGCTGAGGCTCCGCATCGATTGATCGATATTCGCGATCCTGCGCAAAGTTATTCTGCCGCTGATTTTCGTGCTGATGCGCTGCGTGAAATGGCATCCATTACCGCAGAGGGAAAAATTCCCCTGCTTGTTGGTGGAACCATGCTTTACTTTAAAGCATTGCTTGAAGGACTTTCGCCCTTGCCTGCGGCGAATCCACAGATTCGTGAGCAGATAGAAAAGCAGGCGCAAGAGCTGGGCTGGGATGCGTTGCATCGCCAATTGCAGCAGGTTGATCCGGTCGCTGCGGCTAGGATTCATCCAAATGATCCACAGAGACTGAGTCGTGCACTGGAAGTTTTTCTCATTTCGGGTAAAACTTTAACTGAACTGACTAAAATTTCAGGTGAAACGCTACCCTACAATGTGCATCAGTTTGCGATTGCACCTGCAACTCGCGAACAGTTACACCAGCGGATCGCCCTGCGTTTTGAGCAGATGATGGCTTCGGGTTTTGAAGCCGAAGCCAGAAAACTGTTTGAGCGTGGTGATTTGCACACAGACTTACCTTCTGTACGCTGTGTCGGTTATCGCCAGATGTGGTCATATTTTGAAGGCGAAATCGATTACGATGAAATGGTCTACCGTGGAATTTGTGCGACGCGTCAGTTGGCTAAACGTCAGATGACTTGGTTGCGCGGTTGGGAGTCAGTGCAGTGGCTAGATAGTGACAAACCTGCACAGGCTCTGGAAAGTGTGGCACAGGTTGTTAGTGCATCGCTTGATTGATTGTGTACAATTGAGGTGATTGGGCCGTAATTAGGCCGATGGGTACTTGAATCAGGGAGATTCGTGCTCCATATACTCATCATAGTTCCAGTTTCAGGTGTATTGCTTGGCGCTAGAATATTGAGAGTAAAGTACTCAGTGCGCAAATTTTTACGCAGTTTATTTTGATTAGAACCACTAGGGTTCTTAGTAACATACAACAAACAACTAGCAAATAAGGAAAAGATAGAATGGCTAAGGGGCAATCTTTACAAGACCCGTTCCTGAACGCACTGCGTCGTGAACGTGTCCCAGTTTCAATCTATTTGGTGAATGGTATTAAGCTGCAAGGCCAGATTGAGTCTTTTGATCAGTTTGTCATTCTGTTGAAAAACACTGTTAGCCAGATGGTTTATAAGCACGCAATTTCTACCGTTGTTCCGTCTCGTCCGGTTTCTCATCATAGCAATAATCCGGGAACTGGCGGCAGCAGCAACTACCACGGTAGCAATCAGGCGCCTTCACAGTCGTCTCAGGACAGCGATGACGCTGAATAAGCCGCATCGTTTGTTATCTCAGTCGGAGAGTGTTGATGATCGTTTGTCATTGATGCTCTCCGTTCTCATCGGTCCGATCCGTTTGAGAGGTTTCACGTTTGTTTGACCGTTACGAAGCCGGCGAGCAGGCCGTATTGGTTCACGTCTATTTCTCCCAAGAAAGAGATATTGAAGATCTCAGAGAGTTTGAGTCCCTGGTCTCCTCAGCGGGCGTTGAAGCATTGCGCGTTGTTACCGGCAGCCGCAAGGCCCCGCATCCTAAATATTTTGTTGGCGAAGGCAAAGCTGAAGAAATCGCTCAGGCGGTTCAGGAAACAGGTGCCTCCGTCGTCCTTTTTGATCATGCCTTATCTGCTGCTCAAGAACGCAATCTGGAAAAATTATGCCAGTGTCGTGTTATTGATCGCACCGGCCTGATCCTCGACATTTTTGCCCAGCGTGCGCGTACCCATGAAGGTAAGTTGCAGGTTGAGCTTGCCCAGTTACGCCATTTGGCCACGCGTTTAGTGCGGGGCTGGACTCACCTTGAACGTCAAAAAGGTGGGATTGGTTTGCGTGGACCGGGGGAGACCCAGCTTGAAACAGACCGCCGCTTATTGCGCGATCGCATCAGCTTGATTTTGTCTCGTCTTGAGCGTGTTGAAAAACAACGCGATCAAGGACGCCGTGCGCGTAGTCGCGCAGATGTTCCAACGGTGTCACTGGTGGGTTACACCAATGCTGGAAAATCAACGCTGTTTAACCATATTACTAAGGCAGATGTGTATGCTGCCGACCAACTGTTTGCTACGCTTGATCCGACGCTGCGTCGTATTGAAGTGGCCGACGTCGGTACAACGGTTTTAGCCGATACAGTCGGGTTTATTCGCCATTTGCCACACGATTTGGTGGCTGCTTTTAAAGCAACGTTGCAAGAAACTCGTCAAGCATCGCTTTTATTGCACATAATTGATGCATCTGATGCGCGTGTTGATGAAAATATTGACGCGGTGAATACTGTATTAGCAGAAATCGAAGCAGATGAAATTCCTGTACTGCTTGTGATGAACAAAATTGATATGCTGGATGAGTTCGAGCCGCGTATCGATAGGAACGATGAGAATTTACCTGTGCGGGTTTGGGTTTCGGCACAAACCGGGGTAGGAATTGATTTGTTGTTCCAAGCGTTGACCGAACGCTTGAGCGGTGAGATTGCTAGCTTCGAGCTGCGATTGCCGCCTGCGGCAGGACGTTTACGTAGCCGTTTTTACCAGCTTCAGGCGATAGAAAAAGAGTGGGTTGAGGAAGATGGCAGTATTGGATTACAAATCCGCCTCCCAATTGTGGAGTGGCATCGACTCTGTAAACGTGAACATGAATTACTAAAGTATATTATTTAGTAACACTTGGTTAATATCACTTACTCAAATGAGTCTGAAGAACACCAATCATTGAAGAATGGAGCGAAACATGGCGTGGAATCAGCCCGGTAATAACGGACAGGACCGCGACCCGTGGGGGGGCAGCAAGAATGATGGCGGCAACTCCGGCGGAAACAACAATAATGGTAACAACAATAATCGAGGTGGCCGCGATCAGGGGCCGCCAGATCTAGATGATATCTTCCGTAAACTGAGCAAAAAGCTGGGTGGACTGGGCGGTAAAGGCACGGGTTCCAGCAATTCAGGTAATCCACGCGCACCTATGGGTGGCAAAGTGGTTGGCCTTGCTGTCGCAGCCGTTGTTGTCATCTGGGCCGCAAGTGGTTTCTATACCATTAAAGAAGCCGAACGTGGCGTCGTGACACGTTTTGGTAAATTCAGTCACTTGGTGCAGCCAGGTTTGAACTGGAAACCGACTTTTGTTGATGAAGTGACCCCGGTAAACGTCGAATCCGTGCGTGAACTGGCGGCGTCTGGCGTGATGCTGACTTCTGATGAAAACGTGGTACGCGTTGAGATGAACGTGCAGTACCGTGTGACTAATCCAGAAGAGTACCTGTTTAACGTCACCAATGCGGATGATAGCCTGCGTCAGGCAACTGATAGCGCGCTGCGTGCAGTCATTGGTAAATACTCGATGGATAAAATCCTGACTGAAGGCCGTACCATTATTCGTACGGATACTCAGAAAGTGTTGGATGAAACCATCAAGCCTTACAAAATGGGGCTCACCGTGCTGGACGTAAACTTCCAGGCTGCGCGTCCGCCTGAAGAAGTTAGAGCTGCCTTTGACAAGGCGATTGCTGCACGTGAAAAAGAACAGCAGTCGATCCGTGAAGCTGAAGGTTACGTCAACAAAGTTCAGCCAGAAGCTAACGGTAAAGCGCAGCGTATTCTTGAAGATGCCAAAGCTTATAAAGATAAAACTATTTTAGAAGCTCAAGGTGATGTCGGCCGTTTAGCGCTGTTGCTGCCAGAATATAAAGCGTCTCCACAGATTACCCGCGAGCGTTTGTATCTGGAAACGATGGAGCACGTGCTGGAGAATTCTCGTAAAGTGCTGATTGATGATAAGAGCAATAACCTGATGGTATTGCCACTAGATCAACTGATGCGCGGCGGTAAATCTGGCACAACGACCACGCCGAGTACCGATATGGATAGTGCAAGTCCGGCACCATCTGTAACCAAGCCATCAAGTAACGTAGATTTAAGCGGCGATAGTGTGATGGACCAGCGCCGAGCGAATGCTCAGCGTAATGATACCAATCGTCAGGGAGGAGAATAACTAATGCGTAAGTCTCTGTTACTAATTCTCATCGTTATTCTGGTGGTATTGTACTCATCGCTGTTTGTGGTTAACGAAGGCCAGCGCGGCATCATACTGCGCTTTGGTAAAGTGGTACGTGATGATGAAAATAAACCTCTGGTGTATGCACCGGGTCTTCATCTGAAAGTGCCATTTATCGAATCAGTCAAAATGCTGGATGCCCGTATCCAAACTATGGATAACCAAGCTGATCGTTTCGTGACCAAAGAAAAGAAAGACCTGATTATTGACTCTTATATCAAGTGGCGTATCAGCGATTTCAGCCGTTACTATCTGGCCACCGGCGGTGGCGATGTTCTGCAGGCCGAAGTGCTGCTGAAACGTAAATTTAGTGACCGTCTGCGTTCTGAGATCGGCCGTCTGGATATCAAAGATATCGTTACAGATTCCCGCGGTAAGCTGATGGAAGATGTGCGTGAGGCTCTGAATACGGGGTCAGTTGATGATGCAGGCAGCGAAGCAGATAATGCGATTGCTAATGCAGCAGCTCGGGTTGCGCGCGAAACCAATGGTAAACAACCAGAGGTTAACCCAAACAGTATGGCTGCTCTGGGTATTGAAGTTATCGACGTGCGTATTAAGCAGATCAACCTGCCAGCCGAAGTTTCAGATGCAATTTATAACCGTATGCGTGCAGAACGTGAAGCTGTAGCTCTGCGCTACATTTCACAAGGTCGGGAAGAAGCTGAGAAACTGCGTGCAACAGCTGACTATGAAGTCACTCGTACACTGGCAGAAGCAGAGCGTCAGGGGCGTATTACTCGTGGTGAAGGTGATGCGGTTGCGGCGAAACTGTTTGCTGACGCATTTAGTCAGGATCCAGACTTCTTTGCCTTTATTCGTAGTCTGAAAGCTTACGAAAACAGCTTTAAAAATGGTCAAGACGTTATGGTTCTGCGCCCAGACAGTGATTTCTTCAAATACATGAAGTCACCAAACGGTAATGCTGCTGCCAAATAATGTTTGCCTGAGTGACTCTGAATAAAAGAACGTTTTTAGAAACAGAGCGCTCAATATTGATGAGAAGGCCCGTTCAGCGGGCCTTTTTTTTGCTCGTTTTTTGATTTTGCCGACGTTCAGAGAGAGATATGAACTCTACAATTTGGATGGCTTTAGGGTTGGTTTTGATCGTGGAAGGGTTAGGTCCAATGCTTTTTCCACGCATTTGGCGGCGCATGATTGCAACGATGGCTCAATTACCTGACGGCGTTTTACGGCGTTATGGTGGAGGTCTAGTGGTTGCAGGCCTAGTTATATACTACATGTTGCGTAGCCGTATGGGTGGCTAAAGGCGTAAGACATTTTTTGCGCAATCGTGTGCTAAAAAGTGCTGAAAGCTCCTAAATGTGATGGTAGAATCCATTTTTAACAACGTGGTGATAGTGAAATGGGTAAGAATGTCGTCGTACTAGGCACCCAATGGGGTGACGAAGGTAAGGGCAAGGTCGTAGACCTATTAACCGAAAGGGCCAAGTATGTTGTGCGCTACCAGGGCGGTCACAATGCAGGTCATACACTAGTCATTAACGGTGAAAAAACCGTTCTTCATTTGATTCCGTCAGGAATTCTGCGCGAAAACGTAACCAGCATTATTGCAAACGGTGTGGTATTAGCACCTGACGCTCTGATGCGTGAAATGACCGAACTGGAAGCCCGTGGCATCCCTGTTCGCGAACGTCTGTTACTCTCCGAAGCTTGTCCTCTGATCCTGCCATATCATGTGGCTTTGGATAACGCGCGCGAAAAAGCACGCGGTGCGAAAGCTATCGGTACAACTGGTCGTGGTATCGGGCCTGCGTATGAAGATAAAGTCGCTCGTCGCGGTCTACGCGTTGGCGATCTGTTCAACAAAGAAACCTTTGCAGTTAAGCTGAAAGAGATTATGGAATACCATAATTTTCAACTGGTTAACTATTACAAAGTTGAGGCTGTTGACTATCAGACCGTGCTGGATGAAGTTATGGCTGTTGCCGACATCATCACTGCTATGGTGGTTGACGTTGCTGATCTGCTGAACAAAGCTCACAAGAAAGGTGAGTTTGTGATGTTTGAAGGCGCACAGGGTACTCTGCTGGATATCGATCACGGCACCTATCCATATGTGACTTCTTCCAACACCACTGCTGGTGGCGTAGCTACCGGTTCTGGCGTAGGTCCACGCTGTGTTGATTACGTTCTGGGTATTGTAAAAGCTTACTCTACTCGCGTAGGTGCAGGTCCGTTCCCAACTGAACTGTTTGATGAAGTCGGTGAATTCCTGTGTACTAAAGGCAACGAATTCGGTGCAACTACCGGTCGTCGTCGTCGTACCGGCTGGTTGGACGCTGTTGCTGTTCGCCGTGCCGTAGAGCTGAACTCTCTGTCTGGCTTCTGCATGACCAAACTGGACGTGCTGGACGGCTTAGACGAAGTGAAGATCTGTGTAGGTTATCGTATGCCGGATGGTCGTGAAATTGACACCACTCCGCTGGCCGCTGAAGGCTGGGAAGGCATCGAGCCAATCTACGAAGTGATGCCAGGTTGGAAAGAAACCACCTTCGGCGTGAAAGAGCACAGTAAATTGCCTCAGGCGGCACTGAACTACATCAAACGTGTAGAAGAAGTGACCGGTGTTCCAGTTGATATCATTTCTACTGGTCCTGACCGTGAAGAGACGATGATTCTGCGCGATCCGTTCGACGCATAATCGTTAGCATCGTGCTGTCTCTTGATGAACCGGGCTCTGCCCGGTTTATTACTTTTAGCCCCTTCCGACTTGAAATTTGGCGCTTAGACGCCAAATATCCCGAGAAATATACTCTTCATGCTATACCCGTCATACTTGAAGTTGCATCGGCGTTGGCTGCGTTCGTTCACCCGAATCACTGACTAGAGTAAGCTCATCGTGATTTTCTCGCTTGCCGCCTTGATGCAGCTCCAATTATTTTGGCTTAAATAGCTAGTCGCTTTTGCTGTGGCTGGTTTATTATCCAAATAGATAGATCTGTTTTTGGGATGAATCCCCGAAATTGATCTCTATGATTAATTCGTTTTTATGCTGGGTTATCGTGAGATAACGCCAAGCTAGACTCAGAGGTCGCCGTGCAGTTAACAAGTTTTACTGATTTTGGTTTACGGGCGCTAATTTACATGGCATCCCTGCCCGCCGATCAGATGACAAACATCACCCAAGTCACCGATGTTTACGGCGTATCTCGCAACCATATGGTTAAAATTATTAATCAGCTGAGTCGTGCCGGCTTTGTCACCGCCGTTCGAGGTAAGAACGGAGGCATTCGTTTAGGACGAGCAGCGAAAGAT
Organism: Hafnia paralvei; assembly: GCF_020150375.1. Taxonomy (NCBI): domain Bacteria; kingdom Pseudomonadati; phylum Pseudomonadota; class Gammaproteobacteria; order Enterobacterales; family Hafniaceae; genus Hafnia; species Hafnia paralvei. The sequence goes on from NZ_CP083737.1 coordinate 575,022, forward strand.
ATTCGTATTGGTGATGTGGTGAGAGAGCTTGAGCCCTTAACGCTAGTTAACTGCTCTCACGAGTTTTGCCATATCACGACAGCCTGCCGCTTGAAGCAAGTTCTGCAAAAAGCCACGCAGGCTTTTCTGGCCGAGTTGGATCAATGCACTCTGGCCGATTTAATTGAAGAAAACTCACCGCTTTATAAGTTGCTGCTGGTTGAATAATCAATTCAGCGGCAATTGCTGATGACTACGGAGGAACCGCAATGTCACAAGATCCTTTCCAGGAACGCGAAGCAGAGAAGTACGCCTCACCGATCCCAAGCCGCGAGTTTATCCTGACGCATCTGTCGCAGCACACCACGCCCGTTAGCCGTGAGGAGATCGCGCGTGAACTAAATCTGACCAGCGAAGAGGATTTAGAAGCTCTGCGACGCCGTCTGAGAGCGATGGAACGCGACGGACAGCTCATCTTCACCCGACGTCAGTGCTATGCGCTGCCAGAACGTCTTGATTTGAAGAAGGGAACCGTTATTGGCCATCGTGATGGCTACGGTTTCATTCGCATTGAAGGAAGCAAAGATCGTGACGATCTCTACCTCTCTTCAGAACAGATGAAGCTTTGCATTCACGGCGACGTCGTGCTGGCACAGGTTGTTGGTACCGACCGAAAAGGGCGTCGCGAAGCTCGCATCGTACGTGTGCTTGAGCCTAAGCAGAGCCAAATTGTTGGCCGCTATTTCACTGATGCTGGCGTTGGTTTTGTTGTGCCAGATGATAGCCGCCTAAGTTTTGATATATTGATCCCGCCTGACTCGATTGCCGGTGCTCGCATGGGGTATGTGGTCGTTGTCGAACTGACGCAACGCCCAACGCGTCGTACTAAAGCCGTGGGGAAAATTGTTGAGGTCCTAGGCGACAATATGGGCACCAGCATGGCGGTGGATATCGCTCTGCGTACCCATGAAATCCCACATACTTGGCCTGAACAAGTGGAGAAGCAGGTCGCTGATTTAAGCGAGCAGGTGCCTGAAGCGGCGAAAAAAGGTCGTGTTGATCTGCGTGATTTGCCGTTGGTGACTATCGATGGCGAAGATGCCCGTGACTTTGATGACGCGGTTTACTGTGAGAAAAAACGCGGTGGTGGTTGGCGTTTATGGGTAGCGATTGCTGACGTAAGCTACTACGTGCGCCCAAATACCGCTCTGGATCATGAAGCGCGTAGCCGTGGTAACTCGGTTTACTTCCCGTCGCAGGTTGTCCCTATGCTGCCGGAAGTGCTGTCGAACGGCTTATGTTCGCTAAACCCACAGGTCGATCGTCTGTGCATGGTGTGTGAGATGACCGTTTCTGCAACAGGTCGCCTGACGTCGTTTAAATTCTACGAAGCGGTGATGAGCTCACATGCTCGTCTGACTTACACTAAAGTCGCGCATATTCTGGCGGGGGATGAGGACCTGCGTGAGCACTATCGTCCGTTGGTTAAACCGCTGGAAGAGTTGCACAACCTTTACAAAGTACTGGATCATGCACGCGAAGTGCGTGGCGGTATTGCGTTTGAGACCGAAGAAGCCAAGTTCATCTTCAACGCTGAACGACGCATCGAGCGTATTGAACCCACCGTACGTAACGACGCGCATAAGCTGATTGAAGAGTGCATGATTTTGGCGAATATTGCCGCTGCACGTTTTGTAGAGAAAAACGAAGAACCGGCTTTGTACCGTATCCATGACCGTCCAAGCGACGATCATTTGACCTCGCTGCGTAGCGTGCTGGGCGAGCTGGGTCTAACGTTGGGCGGCGGTATGAAGCCTGAGCCAAAAGATTATGCCGATCTGATGGATGAAATTGCCGATCGCCCTGACCACGAAATGCTGCAAACGATGTTGCTGCGTTCCATGAAGCAGGCGGTATATGATCCAGAAAACCGTGGTCACTTTGGTTTAGCTCTGTCGGCGTATGCCCACTTTACCTCTCCGATCCGCCGTTATCCGGACCTTAGCCTACATCGTGCTATCAAGTATCTGTTGGCGAAAGAACACGGTGGCGACCATGCTGGTTGGACTAAAACCGGCGGTTGGCACTACAACGAAGAGCAGATGCTGCAACTGGGTGAACACTGCTCTATGACAGAGCGCCGTGCGGATGAAGCCACCCGTAACGTAGCTGATTGGCTGAAGTGTGACTTCATGCAGGATCATGTCGGAGAAACCTTCACCGGTATTATCTCTAGCGTGACCGGTTTTGGCTTCTTTGTGCGTCTGGACGACTTGTTCATTGATGGCTTGGTGCATGTGTCCGCGCTGGACAACGACTATTATCGTTTCGACAATGTAGGACAGCGACTGATAGGTGAATCTTCCGGTCAAACCTATCGCTTAGGCGACAAGGTGGAAATCCGCGTCGACGCTGTGCATATGGACGAGCGTAAGATTGATTTTGTTCTGCTTTCTAGCACGCGCACTCCGCGTGGTGCAGGTAAAACCGAGAAAGATCGCGCTAAACGTACTCTAAGAGAAGACAAAGCGCCTTCTCGTGGGCCGCGCCGCGGTGGTAAGATGCCTGCTAATTTCGAACCGGATAGTGCATTCCGTAAAGATAAAGACGGTAAGCCCGCGAGAGCGGGTAAAGCGGGCACAGGGAAAAAGGATAAATCAGTGAAAATTGATAAATCCGGCAAACCTGCCAAGCCGGCGAAAAATGCCAAAGATAAAGATCTGACTAGCACTAAGCCAAAAGCTAAAAAAGTTTCGGCGAAAACCAAGAAAATTGCGGCGGCAACCAAGGCCAAACGTGCTGGGAAAAAAGCTGCAGAGTGATAGTTTGATTTAAATAACAGGCAGTAATGCTTCACTATTTACTGCCTAAAGTTAAATTCCCGCCTGTGCCTGTGCGAAAGCTCGGACACAGGCGGCTGACGTTATAGCGTTTTAAAATTATGAGCGAAATGATTTACGGTATTCACGCAGTTCAAGCGCTGCTTGAACGCGATCCACAGCGTTTTCTTGAAGTCTTTGTGATGAAGGGACGCGAAGATCGTCGCTTGATGCCATTGATTGCAGAACTTGAGCAGATGGGCATCGTCATCCAGGTGGCAAACCGTCAGTGGCTGGATGAGAAAGTGGAAGGCGCAGTGCATCAGGGCATTATCGCTCGTGTGCGCGAAGGGCGTCAGTATCAGGAAAATGATTTACCTGCGTTGCTGGAAAATCTGGATAAGCCGCCATTCCTATTGATTCTGGACGGCGTAACCGATCCGCACAATTTGGGCGCCTGTTTGCGTAGCGCGGACGCCGCAGGTGTGCATGCGGTTATTGTGCCACGCGATCGCTCCGCACAGCTAAATGCAACTGCCAAGAAGGTCGCCTGTGGTGCCGCGGAAACTGTTCCGTTGATCCGTGTGACTAACTTGGCGCGTACTATGCGCTTCCTGCAAGAGCAAAATGTCTGGATCGTTGGCACTGCGGGTGAAGCAGATCATAATCTATATCAAAGCAAAATGACTGGCCCAATGGCGCTAGTGATGGGCGCTGAAGGTGATGGCATGCGTCGTTTGACTCGTGAACATTGCGATGAGCTGATCAGCATTCCGATGGCGGGGAGCGTTTCTTCTCTGAACGTTTCTGTTGCGACCGGTATCTGTTTGTTCGAGGCTGTGCGTCAGCGCGGATAGTTTTTCAGTGCTGAAAACTACGCGAGTTTTTGTAAGGGTGGCTGTGGCCACCTTTTTTTATGAATTTCTTTTGTGAAGTGACTACCAGCAAAAACAGCCTAAGCGATCATACTTAGAGACCTAGCCCTGTTGGTGGGGCGACGTTAGGGACTATGACTATGACGTGGCAAACGCATACGGTTTTTAATCAACCCAATCCCCTAAGTAACAGTAATCTTTATCTTTCCGATACCCCTTTGCAAGAGGCCGTTGTCCGCGAGCAGGCGGGATGGGATAGCGCTTTACTCAGCGCCGTTGGTCTGCAACTTGGATCTGCCGAGTCACTCGAACTTGGTCGGATGGCGAACGCCAATCCACCAGAGCTTTTACGATATGACGCAGCTGGTCGCCGTGTGGATGAGGTGCGTTTCCATCCATCGTGGCATATGTTGATGCAGGGACTGACAGAAAATCGGGTGCATAACTTACCTTGGCAAAACAATGCGGTTAGCGGATCTTTCGCCGCACGCGCAGCGCGTTTTTTACTGCATAGTCAGGTTGAGGCTGGCACGCTGTGCCCGATAACCATGACATTTGGTGCTATCCCGCTGCTGCAAAAATGCCTGCCTACGTCAATGAATGGCTGGCTGATGGGATTGGCATCCAATCGTTATGATCCACACTCACTGCCCGCTGAGCAGAAAAAGGGTTTGCTGATTGGGATGGGAATGACGGAAAAACAAGGCGGTTCAGATGTCCTCACCAACACGACACAGGCAATCGCTCTGGAAGGTCAGGGGAGTGGCAAGCCTTACCGTCTAGTCGGGCATAAATGGTTCTTCTCCGTACCTCAAAGTGATGCTCACCTAATTTTGGCTCAGGCCAGCGGTGGTATTTCCTGCTTTTTTGTTCCTCGTATTCTTCCTGATGGAACGCGTAACGCGATTCGCATCGAAAGGCTGAAAGAGAAGTTGGGTAATCGCTCAAATGCCAGCGCTGAAGTTGAATTTCAGGATGCCACTGGTTGGCTATTGGGCGATGAGGGTGATGGTGTACGTCTGATATTACAGATGGGAAGTGCGACTCGTTTTGATTGCGCGCTCGGCAGCCACGGTCTGATGCGTAGAGCTTTCACCGTTGCTTTTTATCATGCCTTACAACGGCAAGCATTTGGCAAATCATTGGCAGAGCAGCCGCTGATGCGTCAGGTATTCGCTAAAATGGCACTCAGGCTAGAAGGGCAAACCTCGCTGTTATTTAGGCTCTGCCGCTCTTTAGAGATGCCTGATGTCCAAGGCGAAAGGCTGTTTGGTCGTTTGATGACGCCTGCGGCCAAATTTGCTGTTTGTAAGCAAGGTATCCCCTTTGTTGCTGAGGCGATGGAGGCTTTAGGAGGTATAGGTTATTGCGAAGAAAGTGAACTGCCTCGTCTGTATCGAGAAATTCCGGTGAACAGTATTTGGGAGGGTTCTGGCAATATCATGTGCTTAGACGTATTAAGGGTATGGCGTAAAAATCCGCACATGGAGGAGATGCTGAGTCTGGAGCTGGCTGACGTAAAAGGACAGAACGTGTTATTGGATAAAGCTTGGCGAAATTTGCTCAAGCGACTGCATAATCCAAGTGAAGCAGAAGCTCGAATCATCAGCGATGAGTTATTTAATATTAATGCAGCGGCACAACTGCTGCGCTTTGCGCCTACAGAGGTGGCAGAGGCGTGGTGTCAGCAATATCACTCATCTGATGGTGCAAGGGTGATCGATAATCGAACTCAGGATCTTTTGTTACAGCGCGCGATGGGACTTGGCTGCTAGAAGCCCCACGTTAACTATAGAGTGCCGCTGTGACATGCCAAGTATGCTGCGGCATATTTTCGTCCATGCTCAGGATGCGGTAGTAGCTCGCTCCTTGCTCATCGGCTTTTAGTGCAATGAGGCGCTCGACATCGTGAGGTTCGCCCACAACCCCTTGTACTGAGATCACGCCGACTTGGTTTAGCCCTGTGGTGAGATCGGCATTCACGTTTTCCGCGGATTGAGCGGTTGCGCTGATTAAGCCAATAGAAAGCAGCAGGGTAGTGAGTACAGGGGATCTATTCATCAGCGAACTCCTTATGCTTATTTCATCATCCAGATTAAAATATTAAGGTGTGTTAACGTCTCCATAACACCGTGATCATAAAAAAAAGTCTACGCACTTTGCCTAATAATGAGACAGAACGCGTAGACTTTTATCGATACCGTGTAAAATTTGTTAAATAAAACCTGCAGTTTTATTTATATAAAATGGCTTGAGCGTACCACTGTCCCGGCACGCCGGTTTCATCCACCATGATCACGTAATAGTAAGTTGCACCAGCTTCATCGGCTTGTTTTTGCAGTACTTCTTGAGCATTCATTGGACTGCCATATACCTGAGCACTTATTGTCCTCATGCGTGTTAGCGTGCTGGTTTGATCGCGACGAATTTCCTGTGCGTGTGAGCTCGGCGCTGGTGGTGGAACGGGTTTGCTGTTCATCACGCCACAGGCGGTTAAAAACAGCGTAAAGAGGATTACGAGGGAAAGTTTAATTTTTTTCATCCTGATGGCCTGCGGTAGTTAGGCAAGTCTTTCAATTGTATCCTGTATGACGCGGAAATGACCAGTAAGCACGCGGGAATTCATCAGTAGTTCATAACTTAGAACCAGAAGTGATTGTTTCTGCTCAGCCTCCGGCTCATTATTTGTCACTTAATCGCAAAACTCGGGAGGATAAAAGAATGATTGAGATGTTTGATGAAGTGGTCGATGGGCTTCCTGTTTTGCATGCCGCGCCGGCGGGTAAGCAGGGGAAGCCTTTACCAACTCTCTTTTTCTATCATGGTTTTACCTCTTCTAAAGAAGTGTATTCCTATTTTGGTTATGCATTTGCGAAGGCGGGTTTTCGCGTTATTTTGCCTGAGGCCAATTTGCACGGTTCGCGTTTTAACGGCGACGAGGCATACCGTATGGCTCATTTCTGGAACATTCTTAGATCAAACATAGATGAACTGCCTGCCATTTATCAGCATTATCAGCGGCAGGGTTTAATCTTGGACGATCGGGTTGGCGTGTGCGGTGCATCCTTGGGAGGAATGACGACGCTGGGAGCAAAGGTGCGCTATCCGTGGATTCAGGCCGCAGCATCATTTATGGGCTCGGGTTATTTCGAATCCTTGTCACAAACGCTCTTCCCGCCGTTTGACGTAAAAACCGTTGAAGATCGCCAACGACTTAGCGCTGAGCTGGGCTTTTTAGCCGAATATGACGTTAGTCACCAGTTGGAAAAATTGGCAGATAAGCCATTACTTATTTGGCATGGTTTGGCTGATGATTTGGTGCCAGCCGAGGAGAGTCGGCGTTTAATTCGCGATCTGGCGGAACACCGTTTGCTGGAACATATTCGCTTTGAAACGGAAGCCTCCATTGGGCATAAAATTACGGTTTCTGCCTTAGATGTGGGCGTGCAGTTTTTCTCTCGCCATCTATAAGTATAAGGTGAAAAAAAGCCCCGTATGATGGGTGTCATAAGGGGCAACGTAGCGATGTTTTCGTTGTTATTATTGGCAGGGTTGTCACAATTTTTGCTGGGTTTTTCTCTGGTGTGGCACGCGTCGTTTGTTCTAATAGAAACCTATTTTAGCGGAACAGAGCTGCGCTGACGTGCATCTGACCGTTGCTTTCAGGCTCATGCATTACAATCACTTGATAATATTTTGCGCCTTGAGCGACAGCTTCCTGCTGTAGTTGCGGTAGCGCTTCCTGCACGTTTTGTACGTCATGGTTTACGCTGACAACTGCGTATTGATTGGCAATCAGCGAGTTTGCCTGACGGCCTGTAATCTCAGTTGCTGCGAGTGCGTTGGTGGCGGCAAACAGGGTTAATGTCGTCACGAGGGCGATGATAGATTTCATCGGATTCTCCTCAATCTTATTGATATACGTTGAATAACTTTTCGTAAAGCACGTGTGATGTGAACAGCATTATCCGTTGCCGATATAACTAGTTTAGTCCTCATTTATTCAATTGATAGCTACATTTTTTGCTCTATAAATTCAAAAAAACTGAATGTCTTTAACCATAAATGCGGGATACCTGATCCAGCTCACTCGAGCTATAAATCTAGACCTGACTTATTCTCGACAATAATTTCACCAATTGCCTTGAGTTTCCTACCCCACGCAAGTATGATTACGCGTCATTTTTCAGCCGCACACAAACACGTTCCTTGCCTCCATGGGCCGCGGCTGACCCTATCAGGAGGCTGAATAATCCGTAAGGAGCAATTCGATGCGTCATTACGAAATCGTTTTTATGGTCCATCCTGACCAGAGCGAACAGGTTCCGGGCATGATCGAGCGTTACAGTGCAACCATCACTAACGCTGCTGGTCAGATTCACCGTCTGGAAGACTGGGGCCGCCGTCAGCTGGCTTACCCGATCAACAAACTGCACAAAGCCCACTACGTTCTGCTGAACGTTGAAGCTCCGCAGGAAGCGATCGATGAGCTGGAAACTAACTTCCGCTTCAACGACGCCGTTATCCGTAGCATGGTTATGCGTACTAAACACGCGGTAACCGAAGCTTCACCAATGGTTAAAGCGAAAGACGAACGTCGTGGCGATCGCCGCGAAGACTTCGCTAACGAAACCGCTGATGATGCTGATGCTGGGGATTCTGAAGAGTAATTGCTGCAATGACCTCAAATCGTCTGGTTTTGACTGGCACAGTGTGCAAAGTTCCCATTCGAAAGGTCAGTCCCTCTGGGATCCCGCACTGTCAGTTTGTGCTTGAGCACAGGTCGATACAGCAGGAAGCCGGATTTAGCCGACAAGCATGGTGCAGAATGCCTGTGATTGTTAGCGGACAAGCATTTCAAGCAACTACCCACAGATTAACGGTCGGCAGTATGCTAACGGTTCAAGGTTTCATTAGTAGCCATCAAGGCCGCAATGGTTTGACCAAGTTAGTGTTACATGCCGAGCAGATTGAATTGATAGATTCTGGAGACTAGCCATATGGCACGTTATTTCCGTCGTCGCAAGTTCTGCCGTTTCACCGCGGAAGGCGTTCAAGAGATTGACTATAAAGATATCGCTACGCTGAAAAACTACATCACCGAAAGCGGTAAGATTGTACCAAGCCGTATCACCGGTACCCGTGCGAAGTACCAGCGTCAGCTGGCTCGTGCTATCAAGCGCGCACGTTACCTTTCTCTGCTGCCATATACTGATCGTCATCAGTAATCGGCTGCTGTCCATTAACGACTTTAAGAGGATAAGGTAATGCAAGTTATTCTGCTTGATAAAGTAGCAAACCTGGGTAGCCTGGGTGATCAGGTTAACGTTAAAGCAGGTTACGCACGTAACTTCTTGGTTCCACAGGGCAAAGCTGTTCCTGCAACTAAGAAAAACATCGAGTTCTTCGAAGCACGCCGTGCTGAACTGGAAGCCAAACTGGCTGACGTTCTGGCAGCTGCTGAAGCTCGTGCTGCTAAGATCAACGAACTGGGTGCTGTAACCATCGCTTCTAAAGCGGGTGACGAAGGCAAACTGTTTGGTTCAATCGGTACTCGTGACATCGCTGATGCAATTACTGCAGCCGGTGTTCAGGTAGCGAAAAGCGAAGTTCGCCTGCCGAATGGCGTTCTGCGTACTGTTGGTGATCACGAAGTTCACTTCCAAGTACACAGCGACGTATTCGCACAGCTGAATGTCGTTGTAGTTGCAGAGTAATAGCTGAAAAGCTGTTAACGATGTAACTCGTCAAAGCGCCGGCCTTGTGCCGGCGTTTTGCATTCTATTCTGGTTATCCCCAAATAGAAAAACGGCGTAGACTATGATGAGTTCTGTTCAGGAGGATCTCATGTCAGCCGTTATCCATGTAGCTCGCGTTTATGATGCCCACCCCCCATATCCCGCCAATACATTTCTGACCGATCGCCTATGGCCCCGTGGTATTTCCAAGGCTCGTCTTGAGGGCGTTGAGTGGCTTAAAACCGTTGCACCCAGCAGCGATCTTCGCCATGCGTTTCACGAACAACGGGTGTCTTGGGATGAGTTTGGTGTTTTATATCGCGCTGAGCTTGACGCTAATGATGCCAGAGATGCTTTGCTCGCCATTTTAAAACGTGGCGAACCACTCACGCTGCTGTACGGTAGTCGAGATGAGCAGCACAATCAGGCCATTGTGCTGCGTGAATATCTGTTGGAAAGAGTGAAATCTTAGCGAATACGGCGGAAGCTGCCATCAGCCTCGCGACGGAACTCAATTTGCTCGTTGCTAATGGTTTTAATTTTTAACGCAATCACTTGTCCTTGCGCATTATGCTGAATCTCAACGTCCTGTCCCGCTTTTAAATTGCTCAGTGGTTTATCGTTGCCTTCAACCTGTGCCATCGCAAAGACATCATTGACATTCAATTGGTTGTCGCGGAAAAGCTGAGCCAAGGTTTGCCCTGCTTGAATATGATACTCCTGCCAGCCATTTTGCTCGGCTTGGCTCGTATTCTCTACTCGCGGCGGTGGAGGAGCGTCATTGTTATCCATACCCGCTTGCATAGGGACTTCGTTTTCCTGCTGTGGTTCAGGTGAATAACGTAAGTCTTGGGGATCTGAATAAGGCCAGAGAAGTGACAGCAGAAGTACCACTGTGGCGACAATCACCCAGCGGCGGTGGAAAGGGGGTAAAGGCTCCATCCAATCGAAACGGTCAGGCATATGCCACAGGTTATAGAGATGCTGTGTAACGACTTTCAGCTTATCTGACAGTTTGGAAGACATAGGACGCTCCGTTTCCTGATCCTGCGGCTCCAGTAGTGCTGGGGAGTTCCGCTGACGTAGGTTGAGCCATGTACGCAACATGGGTTGATAAACCCTCGTACTTCTTCTTCTTCTTCTGGGCGTGATTCTGCCCATGATGACCTCTCTTGATGGTGCCTTAGTCGTTAGCGTAGAGAAAATCGACGCGAAATGACAGGTTAATACTCTGAAAATGAATATATACAGAACGGGTGTAATAACCTGCATTTATCTTATCAAGTAAATGAACTGTTATTGTTTCTTTTTACTCGACAAAAGTCATCCTTCTGGATGCAAGATTTTACCCTAGGCTCAAGCGCTGCTATGCTTCGCCTTCTACATTTTAAAGATTAAAGGAAACACCATGTCGACCCCTTCTTTTGACAGTATAGAAGCGCAAGCAAGTTATGGGATTGGTCTGCAAGTCGGCCAGCAGCTGAATGAGTCTGGTCTGGAAGGTTTACAGCCTGAAGCCCTGTTGGCAGGCCTGCGTGATGCGATGGAGGGGAATGCTCCGGCGGTTCCTGTTGAAGCCGTTCATCGTGCGCTGCGTGAGATCCACGAGCGTGCTGATGCGGTACGTCGTGAACAGCAGAAAGGTTTAGCGGAAGCGGGTCAGAAATTCTTGGAAGAGAATGCCAAGAATGATGATGTCACCGTTACTGAATCTGGCCTGCAGTTCAAAGTGCTAGAAAAAGGCGAAGGTACTATTCCGGCTCGTCAGGATCAGGTGCGTGTTCACTATACGGGGCGTTTAGTTGACGGTACCGTATTTGATAGTTCTGTTGAACGTGGCCAGCCTGCTGAGTTCCCAGTTAATGGCGTGATCCCTGGCTGGATTGAAGCACTGACCATGATGCCAGTCGGTTCAAAATGGCAGCTGTATATCCCGCATAACTTAGCTTATGGGGAACGCGGCGCAGGTGCAGCAATCCCGCCATACAGCGCATTGGTATTTGACGTTGAATTGCTGGAAATCCTGTAAGTCAGGCGATTAAGCAGCGTTGAATAAGACGAAAGCCGGCATTTGCCTAAGGCTGATTGTTTAAGAGATTGAGATATTCGGGGCTAGCACACCGTGGGGCGGTTATGGAACACATTCATGTGTTCCCCCCTAAGGGGCAACGCTAAAGCGTTGTTCAACTTTGCTCCCTGCAAAGTTGTCGGCAGCTAAAGCTGCTACGACCCCATCGGTGTACTTCCCCTAAAATCGTGCTTAAGTAACCAGTATTAGGTATTTTCCGGCTTTTTGCTTTTTTTAAACGGTAGGGCAATGGTTTCATTCGCCACGCAGCGCGCGTGGGAATAGCAGGTTATTCTCGAGGCTGATGTGTTCCATCAGATCGCTAATGAATTCATTAATGCCTGCATACAGTGCCTGCCAGGTATTGCATGCACCTTCAGGTGGAACGACGTTGTTTGTCAGGAATTTGATCACTTCTAACTGTTCTCCAGCCTCATCATGCTCGCTTTCCATTACCGAAATGGGGCCACCGGCTTGAGCCCCCATATCCTGTTCAATCAGTGGGAATAAAATACGTTCTTCCTTCATCATATGCTGGCTGAGATCTTGGTAGATAAGGTTCAGCTGTTTAGCTAAGCCTTTTGGGCAGGCAGGTTTTTCAGCGTGCACTCGTTCAACCTTTTCGGCCATAAGAATCAGTTCAGGCAGTTGTTCGCGGTGGCGATCGTGATAGCGCTTAACGATAAATGGCGTAATTTCTGCTAGCGGTGTATTCCGCCAGTCGTGCGCGGTTTCATTATTTAGTTCATTTTTTAGGTTTTCCAGCGCAGCCTCGAGTTCATCGACATTGAGGTTTTTCTTGGTCGCCACACGTAGCAGCGTTTGTTTGCCACCGCAGCAAAAGTCCATGTCATGCTGGCGGAACAGAAGGGTGGCGCGTGGAATGGTAATTGCTAATTCGCCCAGTGATAAATCGCGTAGTGCCATGATGAACTTCCTCTGAGTACCTAAAATTTATAAAATGCATTTTAAATGCACTTTATAAAATAAGCCATAACTCTTTGGGGGTTGTTCTGGGTTTTGCAATACTGATACAAACTTTAGGTGAGGAGTTTAGATGTTTACCCACTGGCTAACATTGTGGAATTTGCAGGTCGATGGCGAGCTGATTAAGACACATAACGCTCAACTCTTGCCGGTATTATGTGATGGCGCACCTCTGATGTTGAAACTGGCAGGGGTAGAAGAGGAGCGCCGCGGTGCTGAACTGATGCAGTGGTGGGACGGAGACGGCGCGGCTCAAGTGGTGGCGCGGCAGGATGACGCTTTGCTGATGGAGCGTGCATGTGGTACGCAAAACCTGATGAGCATGGTTAATAATGGCCAAGACGATGAGGCAAGCGAAATTATTTGCCGCGTGATATCTCGTTTGCATCGTGCTCGAACATACCAAGCGCCGCCATTGGAAACGTTATCCCAGCGTTTCGGCGCATTGCGCATTGCCGTGCTACAAAGCCACGATCCGCTGTTGTCTCTCTGTGGAGTAATGGCTGAGCAGCTACTTTCAGACCCCCTTGAGGAAGTGGTGCTGCACGGTGATATTCATCATGGCAATATTTTGAATTTCGAAGCGCGTGGCTGGTTGGCAATCGATCCCAAAGGTTTATACGGTGAACGCGGCTATGACTATGCCAACTTATTTTGCAATCCAGAGCTATCAATCGCGACGAAGCGGCCACGATTTTTACGCCGATTAGAGGTGGTGACCCAAACGGCAAAAATCGAAAAACAGCGATTGTTGATGTGGATTATGGCTCATGCCGGTTTGTCTGCCGCGTGGTTCTTAGAAGACGATGATTTGGATTTATTTGCCGGCAGAATGGCTATTGCTAAGCTAGCGGCAGATGAAATGGGTTGCTAAAAGCCCCCACTAGAGTGTAGTGGGGGCTGAGGTTATTTCTGTAGGTTAATCTGATAAAGCGCAAAGCCTAAGTTATCTTGCCCTTTGTTTGTCAGCGGATACTGAGCATTTTCAGTGATAAATTTGCTGGCTTTTTCACTTGGCGAAGTTTCAAAGCGGATGTCTAACGGCGTTTGGCTGCGAATTTTCGCCAACCGCCAGTTGTTGTCGACCTGTGGTGTTACCGCACCATGTTTTTTAGTTTCTGCGCGAATGTAATCAGCCAGCACCGCACGGTTTTCATCGGGTGACGCGAATGCAATATGCTGGTCACCGGTGCCTGCAAATTTCCCGCCGTAGGCGCGATAGTTGTTGGTTGCGATTAGGAACTGGGCGTTAGGAACAATAGGTTTGCCATTGAACGTAAGGCCTTTGATGCGCTCTGATTTTGGATTAATTAAGGTACATTCGCCGTCATAGCGAGCAGGTTGGCTGACATCCACCTGATAATTCACACCATCGATAATGTCGAAGTTATAGGTGCGGAAACCATCCCAGTTGATGAGCTCCTGCGGCTTATTACTGTTGACGTCGATTTGGTTGTATTGCCCAGCAGAGCACTCTAGCCACTCTTTCACATCGGCACCGCTGGCTTTTACCACCACCAGCGTATTTGGATATAAGTATAGATCGGCGGCATTACGGAAGGTCAGTTGGCCTTTTTCAACTTCAACATAGCTAGCTGGATCGTTTTTACGGCCACCGACTTTAAAGGGTGCAGCGGCCGATAGCACAGGAATATCGGCTAAATCGGGATCGCCCTGAATATAGTGTTCCACATAGGCGCGTTGGGCATTATTGACGATTTGCACCGTAGGATCGTCTTGAATCAGCGCCAGATAGCTATACATATTGCCGTTGGATTTGCCGATAGGTTGGCTGACAAAATCACGAGTGCCCTTGTGATCTTCTTTTAGTACTTTAATTAAAGAGGCATCCTCGGCGGCTAACGATTTTTTATTCGCCAGATCGTAAATCGGGCGTGCCTGTGCTTTGGCATCTTCAACGGTCCATTTGCCTTGATCGTTGTTGATGACCAGATCGACCAAACCTAAATGATCTCCCCACTGCCCAGGCATCACAGCCGGAATACCGTTAAGTGTCCCTTTATCAAGATTGACGCCTTTGATATCAGCAAAATCTTTGCTTGGGAACACGGCATGGGAGTGGCCAAACATGATGGCATTGATGTCAGGTATCTGACTTAAATAGTAAACCGAGTTTTCTGCCATAACTTGATAGGGCAGACTGGATAAGCCTGAATGGGGAATAGCGACAATCAGGTTAGCGCCTTCTTTTTTCATCTTTGGCACATACTTGCGAGCGGTTTCTGTGATGTCATTCACCTTCACTTTGCCAGCCAGATTAGCTTTATCCCATGTCATGATCTGCGGTGGTACAAAACCAATGTAGCCGATGCGTAGCGTATGCATTTTCCCATCGCGGTCTTTTACCTGCTTTTCTGCGATTAGATAAGGTTTCCAGATTGGCTCACCGGTTTTTGCATCAACCACGTTGGCATTGATATAAGGGAATTTTGCGCCAGCTTGAGCTTTCTTCAAATAATCCAATCCATAGTTAAACTCGTGGTTACCGATGTTTCCTACCGTGTAATCCAGCGTGTTCATGGCTTTATAAACTGGATGCACTTCTCCCTTTTCTAATCCCTTTGACGCCATATAGTCACCCAAAGGACTCCCTTGAATCAGGTCACCGTTATCAACCAAAACACTGTTGGTGGCTTCATGGCGAGCGTCGTTGATAAGGCTTGCGGTGCGCACTAGGCCGAACTTTTCAGTTGGCTGATCTTTGTAATAATCGAAATCCATCATATTGCTGTGCAAATCGCTGGTTTCGAGGATACGTAAATCAACGGTGGCAGCCTGTACCGAGCCGGCAATGAGTAACGCTACCAGCGAGTAAGAGAAGGGACGAGCGGACATGGTAATCTCCATGAGTGTATTTATGACAAGCATCGCAACTAAACGTGTAATTTCGATGAAGGTATTCCCAGAACTGTGAACTCTGCCAGATAAAGAAAGGGGTGTCCGTGGGGGAGTTCACAGATGAGGGCGCGGTTATTGGGGGATGAGATTTTGTACGTGAGTATATAGGTAGCGTAAGTGAAAGATGGCTATTCACCGCAAAAAAAACTAGTCTTCTAGAAGAAGCCGTTGTTTAAAGAGGTAAATATGTTAGAGCAAATTTCCCGACTGGCGCGTGAGGCCGGAGAGGCAATAATGGCGGTCTATCAAGACGATAAACCTCTTAATGTTGAGCATAAATCTGATGATTCACCGGTCACGGCAGCTGACCTTGCTGCACACAGAGTGATCCGCGATGGGCTGTTGCAGCTAACGCCAGATATCCCTTTGTTGTCTGAAGAAGATCCTCCGTCGTGGGACATTCGTCAGCATTGGCAGCGTTATTGGCTGGTTGATCCTTTAGATGGTACCAAAGAGTTCATTAACCGAAACGGTGAGTTCACCGTGAATATTGCGTTGATTGAAAACGGTATTCCGGTGATGGGCGTGGTGTATGCTCCGGTCAATGACGTGTTGTATAGCGCAGAGCACGATAAAGCATGGAAAGAAGAGAAGGGCGTTCGTGAGCAAATTCATGTGAGCAATGCTATACCCCCGCTGGTGGTGGTGAGTCGCTCGCATGCGGATGATGAGCTAAGAGACTATTTAGCGCAGCTGGGCGATCATCAAACGGTTGCTGTTGGCTCATCACTTAAATTCTGTTTGGTTGCAGAAGGTAAGGCTCAGCTTTATCCACGATTTGGACCCACTAACGTCTGGGATACCGCTGCTGGGCATGCTGTCGCGCGGGCTGCAGGCGCGAAAATTCATGACTGGCAGGGTAAGACGCTGGATTATACCCCGGCAGAATCCTTCCTGAACCCGGGGTTCCGTGTTTCTATATTTTAGTTTTTTAAGAACCTAACAGTTGATGCAGCAGGGCTATGACCTGCTGCACTTCCTGCGGTGTTAATGCGCCATCTTTCGCAAATTTCACGTTTCCTTGTTTATCTAACACCACGATAGCGGAGCCTTTCGGCTGTAGATCCCATGCCTTTTTAGCGGCACCAGTGTCATCAACGATAAACTGTGACCAAGGGAATTCTTTCTTACTACTTTCTATGCTGCTACGAACAAACGGCCCAGTGCCGATGATGGCGTCGTCGGTATTCACAATGGTGGTCGTTTGGTATTTATCATGCGGCAAACCCGCTTTTTTGATGGCTTCAATCAGTGGGTCATTCATGTCTTTGGCAGACGTACGACCGGCAATATGCTGGATAACGCGAACCTTTCCACCAAGCTGAGCTGAATTCCAGTTTTTGTAGCTAAACTCGTTGTTTTGATAATTGAGTTCGCCACGGTCACTGATACCCACTGGTGCGACGCGCTGATTCTGCTGAAAGTTGTGCGCGGATACTGACATGGATAACAGTAGCAGAGGAAGAAGATAGTGTTTTTGTAGTTTCATGCAGGCTCTCTAAATAAACAGTCAGAGTGATCGTGTCAAAAGCATAGATTGTGATCGGAGGTCTGTCCTGTTTTGATGTGTTAGTGAAAGTTTTATTCTGTAAGGCCAAAACCCCATTTTTTGCGTGATTATTTCATGCTGAGTATGACTTTTTGCATACCATTCTGTCAGCTGAGGTAAATATAGTGAAAAATAGCGCTTAATGGGAACCCAAAGTTGTGAATAGGGTCTATATTTATAGTCCATTACGCGGATAGGGTGAGTGCAGCCGTTTTGGCTGAGTGAATTTTTATACCCTGCCGCATGTCATTACCGGGAGGTAAACACAACAATGAAAATCTTCCAACGCTACAATCCGCTTCTTGTTGCCAAGTATGTGAAAACCCTGTTTCGTGGACGGTTATACATCAAGGATGTCGGTGCTTTCGAGTTTGATATGGGGAAGGTTCTTCCTCCGAAAGTGCGAGACAAACGCCATCTCAGTGCGATGTCTGAGATTAATCGTCAGGTAACGCGACTGCAGGCCGAAATGGCATAGGCAGATTGGGAAGAGCTCCCAGCAGTGTTAGTCCAGAGTAAAAATGATAACGGCCCTTACGGGCCGTTTGTGTTTATGTTGTATCGCGGATTTAAGCGGTCAGCGAAGCACTGTGGTTACTAGGGATTAGCTTCTTTGGCTTTCTCTAGATCGCCTGCGGCATCAGGAATAATAGGCGCAGGGCGTTCGGTCAAACGTGTAACCAGCAATTGGTCGATCTTATAGCTATCAATATCAACCACTTCGAACTTATAGCCAGCGTATTTAACGTAGTCAGTACGTTTTGGAATTTTGCGCAGCATGTACATCATGAAACCACCGATGGTTTCATAATTGCTGTTTTGCGGGAATTCTTCGATGTCCAGTACGCGCATGACGTCGTCAATTGGCGTAACACCTTCAACGAGCCAAGAGTTTTCATCACGGGCAATAATCTGTTCTTCTTGGCCTTGGCCAACCAGATCGCCCATCAGCGTGGTCATGACGTCGTTCAGCGTGATGATACCGACCACCAGCGCGTATTCGTTGAGGATAATAGCGAAGTCTTCACCGGCGGTTTTAAAGCTTTCCAGCCCTTCAGATAGGGTCAACGTATCTGGGATGATAAGCACGTTGCGGATTTGCACACCGCTGCTCAGTACCAGACTCTGGTTACCCAGTACTCGGTTAAGCAGGTCTTTCGAGTCAACGTAGCCAACCACATGATCGATTGCGCCATCACAGACCAAGAACTTGGAGTGAGGATGGGTAGAAACTTTCTCTTTAATGCTCTCTTCACTTTCGCTGAGGTCGAAGTAAATGATGCTTTCACGCGGCGTCATAGAAGAAGGAACCGTGCGCGATTCCAACTCAAATACGTTTTCGATGATTTCGTGTTCCTGCTTACGCAGTACGCCCGCAAGCGCACCAGCCTCAACGACGGCATAGATATCGTCGGAGGTAATGTCGTCTTTGCGCACCATCGGCAGTTTAAACAAGCGGAAGATCATATTGGCAAGGCCGTTAAAGAACCACACCAAAGGTCTAAATATCAATAGGCAGAAGCGCATCGGGTTGACGATCCGAACGGCGACCGTTTCAGGGGCGATCATACCGATGCGTTTCGGTGTTAGGTCGGCAAATAAGATAAAGCAACTGGTGACCAACACGAATGAACAAACAAAGCTGACCTGTTCCGAAATTTCTGGCGACATAAAGCGGTCAAACAGAATGCGGAAAGTGGGAGAGAATGCAGCGTCACCGACGATACCACCAAGGATAGCAACGGCGTTTAGCCCGATTTGAACTACGGTGAAGAAGTAACCTGGCTGTTCTTGTAATGCAATGACACGAGATGCGTTGATATCACCTTCGTCAGCCATTGTTTTCAGTTTCATCTTGCGAGAGGCGGCCAGTGAAATTTCCGAGATGGAAAAAAAGGCGCTTATCGCGATTAATATCAGGATCAGTAAAATACTGTTTAACATAATTTATCCGCTTCGACCGGTGTTGGTTCCGGGGAATAGAGAAGGGCAGTGATTAATAGAAATTTAACAAAATACGACATAGTCTTTGCGTACTACATCGCGCACTAACTACTAGTAATAGGGCCACATTTCTGTGACCCACGTCTAGTATAGCAGCAGCCATGAGAAACCAGCTAGCGATTAAAAGGTGCTCACTTCGTCATAAACCATTGCTATTAGCCAATTTTAATGGCGAAACGAGCGACCTTCAATCCTAAAGCTGAGGTGGCAAGCAGACGCCAATGCCACCCAAACCGCAGTAGCCATGCGGGTTTTTATACAAATATTGCTGGTGTTCATCCTCAGCATAGTAGAACGGTTTGGCGGCACTGATTTCTGTCGTAATTTCACGAGAATCGTTGGCTTCACGCATCGCTTTCTGGAAGCGCGCTTCGCTGGTTAACGCTTCAGCTTGTTGTTGAGGCGTTAACACAAAGATCGCAGAACGATATTGGCTACCAATATCATTTCCTTGGCGATCCCCTTGCGCCGGATCGTGGTTCTCCCAGAAGAGCTCAAGCAGTTTTGCGTAGCTAATGATTTTTGGGTCGAAAACGATGCGAACGGCTTCAGCGTGTCCGGTTTGGCCTGAGCAGATTTCACGGTATGTTGGATTAGGGGTAAAACCACCGCTATAGCCTGCAGCGGTGCTATAAACCCCCTGTTGTTGCCAAAATAGGCGTTCTACGCCCCAGAAGCATCCCATCGCGAAAATGGCTGTTTCCATACCTTCCGGTACTTCTGTCATCGAATGACCATTGACTGCATGTGTTTTTGCGATGGGCATTGGCGTGTTTCGGCCAGGTAATGCCTGTTCAGCAGTCAGAGTTTGAGTGTGGTGAATTGTGTTTGCCACAGGTGGCTCCTGTCTTAGATTTATACATCACGTTGTGGTTATATCTATAGCTTTAGTGATTGCACGTTTGTAATCAATTCGGTCATTAGTTGTATCTCATACTTACTTTGCGCACAATATGCCTAATTATTGCAACCATGTACTAATGGCAATGCAAACTAGTGCAATTGCACATTTTTGAGTTCCGTCAGATAGCAGTCCCCCTGACAGGCGGAATGTTTTACAGGTAGGGTTAAACGTTAGGAGTTCGCGTGCCACGATTTCGTGTCTTTGGCTTTATATGCCTATTTTTGGCATCCCCATTGGCCAATGCAGCGCAAGTTCGCTTAAAGGTTGAAGGTTTAAGCGGGTCGCTCGAACAGAACGTACGGGCCAGTCTTTCCACCATCGAAAGCGATGAAGTCAGCAATGATGGCCGTTTTCGCGCCCGTGTTGATGAGTCTATCCGTCGTGGGCTGAAAGCGCTCGGCTATTATCAACCGACAATTGAATTTGATTTTCAGGATCGTAAACCGCCTGAGCGTCCGCTATTGATCGCGAAAGTGAAGGCGGGTGAGCCTGTGCTTATTGCTGGCGTTGATGTGAAAATCCAAGGACAGGCGAAGGATGATGAAGCGTATAAAGAGCTTTTGAAAACCGGTGAGCCTAAAATTGGCACCGTGCTTAACCACGGCACCTACGATAGCTTTAAAAATTCGCTGACGTCTATCGCGCTGCGACGAGGTTATTTCGATGCCACAATGCCAGTACACCAACTCGGCGTGATTGAAGATGAGCGCAAAGCATTTTGGGATATCGATTTTGACAGCGGTAAACGTTACCGCTTTGGTGATGTAACTTTCGAAGGATCGCAGATCCGCGAAGAGTATCTGCGCAATTTGGTGCCTTTCAAACAGGGTGAATATTATACGTCCGAGGAGATGGCTGAGTTTAGCCGTCGCTTGTCAGCGACTAACTGGTTTAACTCGGTGGTCGTTTCTCCAGATTTCAAACAGGTTACGTCAGAAAAAGAGCTGCCGTTAGACGCAGTGCTTTCACCAAAGGTGCGTAATACCGTAGAGCTCGGTGGCGGCTATGCCACCGATGTCGGCCCGCGCGTACAGGCAACGTGGAAGCGACCGTGGATAAACTCTTATGGCCACAGTTTTGAGACCTCGCTTAACCTTTCTGCCCCTGAACAAACAGCTGATTTCAGTTATAAAATTCCTCTGCTGAAGAATCCAATCGAGCAATATTATCTGTTGCAGGGCGGATTTAAGCGAACCGATCTCAACGATACCGAAGAAGATACCACGACGTTGAACGTGGCGAGATATTGGGAGCTTTCGAGCGGTTGGCAGCGTTCGGTTAACCTGCGTTGGAGCCTTAACCACTTTACTCAGGGCGAAGTTACCAACAATACCATGCTGCTCTATCCAGGGATCATGTTAAACCGAACCCGCTCGCGTGGTGGGTTGATGCCGGTGTGGGGAGATAGCCAACGTTATTCATTTGATGTTTCTGATACCACGTGGGGATCGGACGTCGATTTTGCTGTAGTGCAGGCGCAACAGGTTTGGATCCGCACCTTAGTCGAAAAACATCGCTTTGTTGTACGCGGTAACGTGGGGTGGATTGAAACCAACGACTTTGAAAAAGTTCCACCTAACCTGCGTTTCTTCGCCGGTGGCGATCGCAGCATTCGTGGCTATAAATACAAATCCATTTCGCCGGAAGATAGCTCTGGCAAGCTGACCGGTGCCTCTAAGCTGGCGACGGGCTCATTAGAATATCAATATAACGTCACTGGTAAATGGTGGGGTGCCACCTTTGTGGACTCTGGTGAAGCGGTGAACGATATCAAACGTAGTAATTTCTACACCGGTGCCGGTGTTGGCGTACGTTGGGAATCTCCGGTGGGGCCCATCAAGCTAGACTTTGGGGTACCGGTGGGTGACAAAGACAACCACGACCTACAGTTTTACATCGGATTGGGGCCTGAACTATGAGACGTGTTATCAAATTCAGCCTGAGTTTTCTGCTGGTTGTTGTGCTACTGGTGGTTGGTCTGATAGGAACAGTCATCAGCACACCGGGTCTTCATTTTGTTATTAACAGTGCGGCGCGTTGGGTGCCGGGATTAGATATCGCGGGAGTGACCGGTGGCTGGCGTAATCTAACGTTAACCGGTGTTTCCTATCAGATGCCGGGCGTGAAAGTGAAGGCCGGAGAATTCCATCTAGCGGTTGATGTAGGGTGTCTGAAAAAGAGTGAGCTGTGTCTGAATGCGCTGACGGCGAATCAGATCGATGTTGCTATCAACACTCAAGAACTCGCACCGTCAGAACTCGCTCCAGAAGAAACTAACAGTGAACCGCTGACCGAGCTGAAAGCACCTTATCCGGTCGCGATTCGTTTACTGCGGATCAATAACGTGCATGTTACCGTCGATGATACCGCCATTTCACTGGATGAGTTTCGCACTGGTGCTGAATGGCGAGATCGCGGCCTGACGCTGTTGCCGACTCATATTCAATCTCTGCTGGTGGCGTTACCGAAAACGCCTGCCACCCCGGTGCAGGATCAGGTTGTTGCCGTTGCTATCAAAGATAAGCCGGTCACTCAGGCTGCCATGGATGCGGCGTCCGAGAGTGCCAAACAGGCGGCGAGTGATGCTGCGGAGCACGTGGCGAAACAGGTCGTCAAGCCAGAGCAGGCTAAGGCTGATGCACAGAAAGAGGTTCAGGCTGAAGCGGAAAAGGCGGCGCCCGAGAAACCGTTAGGAGAAGTGCTGGCGGAGCTATTTGCTAAACCGCTACTTCCGGATCTGCCTGAACTGCGTTTGCCATTGGATCTTACCGTTAAGCGTATTTCCGGTGACCAACTGCGTGTTACCGGTGATAGCGACATTGTGGTGAATACATTGTTGGTGAGAGCCGTCACTAAAGACAGTGCGCTGCGTTTACATACGCTTGAGGTTCGCTCGCCGCAGGGTAATGTGTCGATGCATGGTCAGGCGACATTGAGCGATCAATGGCCGATGGATTTCCGTCTGAATGCGGATTTGAACGTTGATCCCGTCAAGGGAGAAAAGTTGAAGTTAGGTATTAAAGGTAACCTGCGCGATGTATTGACGCTTGATGCGAATCTCTCTGGTCCGTTGAAAGCCACGCTGGCGGCTGAAACTCAGTTGGCTAAGGCTGGTCTACCTCTGGCACTGACCTTAGAAAGCCCAGGAGTACAGTGGCCGCTGACGGGAGCCTCTGAATATCAGGCAAAAAATATCCGAGTGCGCCTGAACGGTAGCGGAAAAGCCTATGCGCTATCAATGCGTACGGATGTTAGTGGCAATGAGCTCCCAGCAGCTAAAATTACGCTGGATGGTAAAGGTACCGACCAGCAGTTTAATTTGAACCGCCTACGTGTTGCCGCGTTACAGGGGAATACCGATTTATCGGCGTTGGTTGATTGGAGTAAGGCGATTAGCTGGAAAAGCAAGCTAACCTTAGACGGCATCAATACCGCGAAACAATGGCCTGAGTGGCCCGCGAAGCTGAATGGCAAGATTGAAACTCAGGGGAGTCTGTACGGTGGCAATTGGCAGCTACGCGTGCCAGTGCTTCAGCTTGCGGGCAACGTGAAGCAAAATCAGGTCGATGTACGTGGCAACTTGACGGGAAATCAGGCAGGGCAGTGGAAAATCCCTGAAATGCATATCGGTCTGGGGCGTAACAAGATTGATATCACCGGCGAGCTGTCAGATAAATGGGCATTGGATGCGGTTATCGATGCTCCTCGTCTGGATGGTAACCTGCCTGGGTTGGCGGGAACCGCAAAAGGTACGCTGAAACTGCGTGGCAATCTTAAGGCGCCTCAGGTACTCGCCGATCTCACCGCGTCAGGTTTGCAGTGGCAAACGCTGACGATCAACCGCATTAAGCTTGACGGCGATGTTCGCTCCGCTGAACAAATTGAAGGTAATTTGAATGTGCGTGTCGAACAGCTTAAACAGGATGATTTCCTGATTAGCTTACTCACACTGGACGCTAAGGGCAGCGAGAAGCAGCACCAACTACAGTTGAAAATCAATGGCGATCCCATTTCGGGGCAGTTAGCGCTGAAAGGTAGCTTCGATCGGGCTACAGAACGTTGGCAGGGAACGTTAAACGATACACGTTTTGATACTCCGGTAGGGGAGTGGCGTTTAACGCGCCCAATTGCCCTCGACTATCTCAATGCCCAGCAAAAAATTAGCGTTGGCCCTCACTGTTGGCTGAACCCGAATGCCGAAGTTTGCGTGCCTAAGACCATAGAAGCGGGAGCCAGTGGTAATGCCAGCGTTGTGCTTAACCGTTTTGATTTGGCAATGATTAAACCGTTCTTAGGCCCAGACACTGCGCTAAACGGCGTGTTTACCGGTCGCGCGGATGTGAGCTGGAAAGAGGGGGAAGCATTACCTGAAGCAAAAGTGACTCTGAGTGGTAAAGGGGTCAAGGTTCAACAGGTCGTGCAGGGGAACCCACTTCCTATTGCTTTTGATACGTTGAATTTGAACGCCGCGCTGAATCATGGTCGTGCTCAGCTTGATTGGCTGATAAAGATTGCCGGTAACGGCCAGTTAGACGGTAATGTGCAGGTTGCGGATCCTCAGGGGCGGAGAAATCTGTCGGGGAACGTTAATATCAAGAACATTTCGTTGGCGATGTTGAATCCAGCATTGATGTCCGGCGAAAAAGCACAGGGTATGCTTAACGCGGCTCTCCGTTTAGGCGGTAATGCGCAACAGCCACAAATTTATGGTCGTATGGCGCTGGATAAGGTGGATATTGACGGTCAGTTTATGCCGTTTGATATTACCGACGGTAATTTGGCTGTGAACTTTGAAGGAATGAGCTCAGCGCTGCAAGGGGTGATTAAAACGTCTCGCGGGCAGCTAAATCTCACCGGTAACGCCGATTGGCGCGTAATTGATGCATGGCGAGCGCAGATTGCAGTGAAAGGAGATCGTGTTCGCGTAACGGTACCGCCGATGGTGCGTTTGGATGTCTCACCGGATATTGTGTTCGAAGCAACGCCGAAAATGTTTGCTCTGAATGGTTCAGTGGCCATTCCATGGGCTCGCATCACGGTGCAGGAATTACCGGAGAGTGCGGTCTCAGTCTCTTCGGATGAGGTGATGCTGAATAACGATCGTCAGCCGATCAAACCAGCAACGGCGTCTATTCCGATCAATAGCAACCTAAACATCAGTATTGGGCCGAATGTTCGCTTGGATGCGTTTGGTCTGAAGGCGAGATTGCAGGGTGATCTGAAGATGGTGCAGGATGAGCACGGACTTGGTTTGAACGGTCAGGTGAACATCCCTGAAGGGCGTTTTGCGGCTTATGGACAGGATTTGTTGATTCGTAAAGGGGAACTTATCTTCTCCGGACCGCCAGAACAACCGCTGCTCAATATTGAGGCGATTCGTAATCCAGACGCTACGGAAGATGATGTTACTGCCGGTGTTCGTGTCACAGGGCTTGCCGATCAGCCGAAACTAGAAGTATTCTCAGATCCTGCCATGTCACAACAGATGGCTTTGTCTTATCTGCTGCGTGGTCAGGGATTAGAAAGTTCGGGAACGGACAGTAATGCGATGACTTCAATGCTGATTGGTATGGGGGTCGCGCAAAGTGGGAAGCTGGTGGGTAAAATCGGCGAAACATTTGGCGTAAGCAATTTATCTCTGGATGCTCAGGGCGTTGGGGACAGCTCACAGGTTGTGGTGAGTGGTTATGTACTACCAGGATTACAGGTAAAATATGGGGTAGGGATATTTGATTCGTTGGCAACGCTGACGCTACGTTATCGCCTGATGCCTAAATTATATCTGGAAGCGGTGTCTGGACTCGACCAGGCACTCGATTTGCTCTATCAGTTTGAGTTTGAGTGATGCGAATTATTGTATACGGAAGTCTACGTCGTAAGCAGGGTAACAGTCACTGGATGACTAACGCTATGCTGCTAGGTGAACATGAGCTCGAAGGCTACGAGATGTACGATCTCGGGCATTATCCAGCGGTAGTGCCTGGCGAAGGCAAAGTCTTTTGCGAGGTTTATCGCATTACCTCTTCTATCTTAGCCGAGCTAGATGACTTAAAAAGCAACAGCAAGGACTATCGTAGAGAGCTAATCAAAACGCCATTTGGCAGCGCATGGATCTATATCTATCTATACTCGGTAGAAGGTTTACCGCGTATTAAATGCGGTGATTGGCTGAAGCGTGGTCAGGAGTGCGACGAGTAAAGCGTCGCTTTCCGACCAGAAAGACATAAAAAAACACCGCCATCAGGCGGTGTTTTTTCGTGCGGAGAAAAACAATTATTTGTTTTTAGCGCGCTCGAAAGAGGCAACGATTTCAGCTTTAGCCGCTTCAGCGTTGTCCCAGCCTTCAACTTTAACCCACTTGCCTTTTTCCAGATCTTTGTAGTGTTCAAAGAAGTGGGAGATTTGGGCACGCAGCAGTTCAGGCAGATCGTTCACATCTTTGACGTGATCGTATTCTTTGGTCATTTTGCTGTGTGGAACAGCAACCAACTTCGCATCTTCACCTGCTTCGTCAGTCATTTTCAGCACGCCAACTGGGCGGCAACGAATAACTGAGCCAGGCTGCAGTGGGTACGGAGTTGGAACCAAAACGTCAACCGGGTCGCCGTCCAGAGACAGAGTGTGGTTGATGTAGCCGTAGTTGCAAGGGTAGAACATGGCAGTAGACATGAAACGGTCAACGAACAGGCAGCCGGTTTCTTTGTCTACTTCATATTTGATTGGATCAGCGTTAGCTGGAATTTCGATAACTACGTAGATATCTTCTGGCAGGTCTTTGCCAGCAGGGACATTAATCAAGCTCATGTCGGTTTCCTTTAATCAAACCAGAAATGGAGTGACGGCTATTATAGCGGTCACTCCACAAATGAACAGCCTATACCCATCATACTTGAAGTTGCATCTGTGTTGGCTGCATTCGCTCACCCTAATCACTTACTCAAGTAAGCTCATCGGGACTCACTCATTTGCCGCCTTGATGCAACTCCAATTATTTGGGGTATATACCCGCCATACTTCAAGCTGTAGGTCGCGTCGCGAGCCTAATGTCACTTAAAACCAAACGGGTACTGGCAGGATTATGCGTCTGGGAAATCACTCATGAAGCGCTCAGCGTCTTCAACCATTGAACTGGTACCAACGAAGAACGGTGCACGTTGATGCAGTTTTTCAGGTGCGATGTCCAGAATACGGCGGAAACCATCGGTCGCTTTACCCCCTGCTTGCTCAGCTAAGAACGCCATAGGATTGCATTCATACAGCAAACGCAGCTTGCCACTTGGATGGCTTGCAGTGCTTGGGTAGATATAAATGCCGCCTTTGAGCAGGTTGCGGTGGAAGTCGGCAACCAAAGACCCAATATAGCGAGAGGTGTAAGGACGCTGTGTGGCTTCGTCTTGTTCTTGGCAATATTTGATGTATTTCTTCACACCGAGAGGGAATTTAATGTAGTTCCCTTCGTTGATAGAGTACATATTGCCTTTTTCAGGGAAGCGTACGCGTTCATGCGACAGGCAGAAAACACCGAGCGATGGATCGTAGGTAAAGGCGTGAACCCCGTTACCAGTGGTGTACACTAGCATCGTTGAAGAACCATACACCACGTATCCTGCGGCAACCTGACGATTTCCCGGTTGCAGGAAATCCTCTTCAGTCACCGGTTGTCCGATGGGCGTAATACGGCGATAGATTGAGAAAATCGTACCTACCGAAACGTTTACGTCGATGTTAGAAGAGCCATCCAATGGATCCATCAAAACCACATACTTACCATTGTTGGCACGGTCGCCTTCAAAGATGACAATATCGTCTTCTTCTTCTGATGCGATACCAGCGACCTCGCCGCGCGCTTTTAAGGCGGCCTTGAGTTTTTCGTTGGCATAGAGATCCAGCTTCATCTGAACCTCACCCTGCACGTTTTCCGCACCACTTGCACCGAGAATATCCACTAAGCCCGCTTTGTTGATATCGCGGTGAATAATCTTGGCACCCAGTTTAATTGCGGAGAGGAGAGCGGTTAGTTCGCCAGTAGCGTGTGGAAAATCTTGCTGCTTTTCGACGATAAACTCGCCTAAAGTTTTCATGACACATTCCCTGATTCTGCGAAGGAGTAGCGATTTATTTACAAACCGCCAACGTTTTCGCAGCTATTCTAGCCAATGTATAAAGTGATTCCTAGGTAATTCCATTTCGCGTCAGCCGTTCTCAGCGTTAGAATGTGAACTGACTCGATGTAATCAACTGGAAACGATATGCGCATTCATATTCTTGGAATCTGCGGCACATTTATGGGCGGCCTTGCTTTGCTGGCTCGGACGTTAGGACATGAAGTGACGGGTTCTGATGCCAATGTTTATCCGCCGATGAGCACGCTACTAGAAAAAGAAGGGATCACGCTGATGGAAGGATACGATCCTTCACATTTGGATCCTGCACCTGACTTGGTGATCATTGGTAACGCGATGACGCGTGGTAACCCTTGTGTTGAAATGATTTTGGAGCAGGGAATTCCATACGTTTCTGGTCCACAGTGGCTGCATGATGAAGTATTGCGTCATCGCTGGGTGATTGCGGTTGCGGGAACGCACGGTAAAACCACCACCGCGGGTATGGTCACATGGATTCTGGAAGAGTGCGGTTATGAGCCAGGCTTCGTGATTGGTGGTGTGCCAGGTAACTTTGATGTTTCAGCTCGGATGGGCAATAGCCCATTCTTCGTGATTGAAGCCGACGAGTATGACTGTGCCTTCTTCGATAAACGATCCAAGTTTGTGCATTACTGCCCGCGCACATTGATCCTCAATAATCTTGAGTTCGATCATGCCGATATCTTTGACGATCTTAAGGCCATCCAGAAACAGTTTCATCATCTGGTTCGTCTGGTGCCAGGTAAAGGCCGCATTATTTCACCCGCCAGCGACGCAAACCTGAAGCAAGTCATGGCTATGGGGTGCTGGAGTGAGCAAGAGCTTAGTGGAGAAGATGGAACGTGGAATGCACGTAAGCTGAATCCAGATGCTAGCCATTTCGAAGTGCTGTTGGATGGCGATGTGGTGGGAGAGGTAAACTGGGGGTTAGTTGGCGAACACAATATGCATAATGGTTTAATGGCGATTGCGGCAGCTCGTCATGTCGGTGTATTGCCCGCGGATGCCTGTCGTGCTTTGGATTCCTTCATCAATGCCCGTCGTCGTTTAGAGCTACGCGGTGAAGCCTTTGGTGTAAAAGTTTATGATGACTTTGCCCACCATCCGACGGCAATTTTGGCAACGCTTTCTGCTTTGCGCAGCAAAGTAGGTGGAACCGCACGTATTTTAGCCGTGCTGGAACCTCGCTCTAATACCATGAAAATGGGCGTATCCAAAAACGATCTGGCTCCGGCACTGGGGCGAGCGGATGAGGTCTTTTTGTTCCAGCCTCACCACATTCCTTGGTTAGTGACTGAAGTAGCCGAAGCCTGCGTTCAGCCGGCTCATTGGAGTGCGGATATTGACGTATTGGTCGATATGATTGCGAAAACGGCTCAGCCTGGTGATTATATTTTGGTCATGAGTAACGGCGGCTTTGAGGGCATTCATAGCAAGCTGTTGAAGGCGCTAGAACACAAACAAGAGATTAGCGAGCAAGAATAAAATCATTCTATTGCTTTCGCTGATGTAAAAAGCCGTGGCTCTGCCCACGGCTTTTTTGTCTTTGGTGAGGGCAAAAAAAAGCCTTCGCAAGCGAAGGCAATGGGGTTCGTCTGGTTAGACGAGGGTATTAGTCAACGAGCTCAAGTTAGACACAGGAAACGTTGACCTTATGATGAAACGGTTAGAGCAATTAATTAGCGATAGATCTCTGCGGTAGCGTGGTAGTTACCATCGATACGAGCTTCAATAATGTGATAAGCAGTAGCTCCCTTTGCGTCGGCTTTATCAGAAAGCTGTGCTTTGATATCAGAAGGTGAACCATCAATACCGCTGGTGGTAATGGTGCCTAATGACTGCATAGAGGAAGCCTGCTCTGCGCTGATGGACTGTGCAGCAAATGCACCAAAAGAAACCATTGAAAGAAGGCCTAAAGCAGCGACGGTAGTTTTAATTTTCATGATTATTTTCCTGTTCTATTTCTGCCGCAGTACTTCGATCTTAGATTCAATGACGATTTTCTTTTTGGTCACTGCGGTTGTTAACGATTTTGACTGGCGAAGCTTTATGCTTCGTCTTGCAGGTGAAGCGGAATCTTATTTATAGATTTCAGCGGTTGCGTGGAATGAACCTTCATTACGCGCTTCAACGACACGATAGGCAGTTGCGCCTTGTGCATCCGCTTTGGCTGATAATGCTGCTCTGATATCGCTAGGTGCAGCGCTGACACCGCTAACACTGATAGTGCCGATAGGCTGCATGTTAGAGGCTTGAGCGTTATCGACTAGCTGAGCGGCGAATGCACCGAAAGAAAGAGATGAGAGAATAGCCAGAGCTGCGATAGAAGTTTTAATTTTCATGATGTATGCCTCAGAGATTATCTTATTTAGTTATTGAACTGTGATTCATGTCACGAAAAGAAGTGTACACCTAGTAACTATAAAAATTAATAGCTAGCTAATTGTTTTTTAGGTTTATTTGTTTGGTATTCACGTAGTAAATATATTCAATTGGAATAAAAACAGAGTGAATTTTGTTCTTTTTGGCTTAAATACTAATAAGATCAATAAAATGACATCATGTTGCAAAACGTGCGGAACATGGAGTTTACCCCCTGTCGCAGTACGTATGTTGACTGAAAAGACCATCATTATCATTAGGTGCAGAGTATTGTGCCGTACACATACGCTAAACTAGCAGAAAGGAGAGATCAGCTGAGCCAGAGGGGGGGAGAGGGAAATCAGGTAGGAAATGAATAGGCCCGACAAATAATCAGGCCAGAGAGTGGGCTTAAAGCTCTTGATCGAATAGTGACAAGATAGCGTCGTGCAGCTGTTCTACTGAAAAACCTTTGGCTGGCGTGGTGAAAATTGTGTCATCGCCTGCAATGGTTCCCAGAATGCCTTCTGATTTGCCTAATGAGTCTAATAAACGTGCAATCAACTGTGCTGCGCCTGGGCTGGTATGGATGACAACCACTGAATCGTTGTAATCGACGTCGAGCACGAGATTTTTCAGAGGGCTGCTGGTCGTTGGGACGCCAAGTTCAGCAGGCAGACAATACACCATCTCCATCTTTGCATTTCGCGTGCGCACTGCACCAAATTTGGTCAGCATACGAGATACTTTGGATTGGTTGATATTCTCAAAGCCTTCATCTTGCAGTGCCTGCACGATCTCACCCTGAGAGCTAAATTTCTCTTCCTTGAGTAGCGCCTTGAATGCCTTGATCAAGTCTTCTTGTTTTGTTGGAGTTCGCATTCTTCACCGTAGAAATAGAAATAGAGAACATTATTATGCGCAATAATGAATTTTTATGCAATTTAAGTGCAAAAAATATTAAGTCGGCCATTAAGAAATCAAACCGGCAAGGGCGTGATTTTATCACCTTGCTCATAAAATGAATATGTTAGTCGAATCTGTGACTAAGTCTTCATCATTGGTAAATGGTTTGTTATTAAAATGATGTTGTTGTGATGTAAAGGAAGGGTGTAATGTAACGGCCGGGTAATCAGCTGTGATAAGTGCGCAACGAATTCCTACTTTGTAACCCTATGCCTTTCATGCATAAGCTATTTTTTATTATAAACCTTGCAGTAGGACATGGAATTAGTGCGTCATATCCCAATCTTTGTGTTAACAGATTGTTTTTTAAGACATGATGGACTAAGGTGCGCGGTAATGCATTCACGGCACTCTTAAATTAAAGATAAATCAAGGAGTATAGAATGAAAGTTGCAGTTCTCGGCGCAGCCGGCGGTATTGGTCAGGCTCTCGCCCTTCTTCTTAAAACTCAGCTTCCTTCAGGTTCAGAACTCTCTCTTTATGACATTGCGCCGGTGACTCCGGGCGTTGCTGTCGATCTCAGCCACATCCCTACAGCAGTTAAAATCAAAGGTTTCAGCGGTGAAGATGCGCGTCCAGCATTGGAAGGCGCAGATATCGTGTTGATTTCTGCGGGTGTTGCACGTAAGCCGGGTATGGATCGTTCTGACCTGTTTAACGTAAACGCAGGTATCGTACGCAATCTGATTGAACAGGTAGCGAGTACTTGTCCGAAAGCCTGTATCGGTATTATCACTAACCCAGTTAACACGACAGTAGCAATCGCTGCTGAAGTGCTGAAAAAAGCGGGTGTGTACAATAAAGATAAGCTGTTCGGTATTTCTACATTGGACGTTATCCGCTCCAATACCTTTGTTGCCGAGCTGAAAGGTAAGAACCCAGCAGAAGTCGAAGTACCTGTAATTGGCGGTCACTCTGGTGTGACAATCCTGCCTCTGTTGTCTCAGATCCCAGGTGTGACCTTCTCCGAACAGGAAGTTGCCGATCTGACTAAGCGTATCCAGAATGCAGGCACTGAAGTTGTTGAAGCTAAAGCCGGTGGCGGGTCTGCTACGTTGTCTATGGGGCAGGCTGCCGCACGTTTTGGTCTTTCTCTGGTTCGCGCTATGCAGGGTGAAAGCAACGTTGTTGAATGTGCTTATGTTGAAGGTGATGGCAAATATGCTCGCTTCTTTGCACAGCCTCTGCTGTTGGGGAAAGAAGGGATCGTTGAACGTAAATCCATCGGATCTTTAAGTGCTTTTGAACAAAAAGCACTGGAAGGTATGCTGGAAGTTCTGCATAAAGATATCGAGCTAGGCGAAAACTTCGTTAACAAGTGATTGTTAATAGAAAACGGGTGGTTATAAACACCCGTTAATTTAGCTTAAATCTAACCGCTGACCTTAATCGTCAGCGGTTTTGTTTTTATTCGATCTTCGTGCACGCATGAGTAGCTGTCTATCAATAGGCTGATGAGTGGCGACATCATAATAGCGGCTTGGCCATATCTCAGAGGGATGAATACCTAGCGCTTGAGCAATAATAAATTCGCCTTTAGGCCAAGGACGCGTTAATGCATTAGAGAGCGTGGTGCTAGAAAGCCCTGAGGCTCTTGATAGTCCACTGAGCGTAATTTTCCGTTTGTGCAATGCAGCAATAATATCTGCGTGATGCCAATCTTCATGGCATTGACTCTCTGTCATAATCCATTCCTTTGCGATGACACATTTACAGGGTAAGAAAAATAAGGCTTGTATACATCGCTACTATCTAAAAACACTCTTTAAATTTCAATTAATTTCCAATTACTTCAATAATAAGAAAGCCATTATTTATGGCTTATTTATTGTTTTATATGTTCTTTAAAAGAAAAAGAGCCTTTCGGCTCTTCATTTATTTCTAAAAATAAGAATTAGAATTTTCGATCGACCGCCATATTAGCCAGCCCAATAAGCGCTTCTTTATAAGGCGATTCCGGCAAGACATCTAATGCTGAAATTGCTTTATCAGCTTCTTCTTCGGCTCGCTGACGGGTATAAGTCAGCGAGCCGACTTCATGCATGGTTTCGAGAACGGGTTCAAGCAAATGACGCCCATTGCCTTCTTCAATAGCTTTACGAATCATGGCTGAGCGTTCTGGAGAGCCGTTCTGCATAGCGTGAAGCAGGGGTAATGTTGGTTTACCCTCGTTCAGGTCATCACCCGTATTTTTACCCAGTGTCTTTCCATCAGCATCATAATCCAACAGATCATCGATCAGTTGGAAAGCAGTGCCGAGATAACGCCCATAGTCTTGCAGAGCGATTTCCTGCTCATGTGTGGCACCCGCCAAGATCGCTGATGATTGAGCTGCTGCTTCAAACAAACGGGCCGTTTTACTGTAAATGACTCGCATGTAGTTTTCTTCAGTGATGTTCGGATCATTGACGTTCATCAACTGCAAAACTTCACCTTCAGCGATAACGTTGGTGGCCTCAGACATCAGTTCCAGCACTCGCAATGACTGCAGGCTGGTCATCATCTGGAATGATCGTGTATAGATAAAATCACCGACTAATACGCTCGCAGCGTTACCAAAAGCCGCGTTAGCGGTGGCTTTGCCCCGACGCATATCGGATTCATCAACCACGTCATCGTGCAGCAAGGTTGCTGTATGAATAAATTCAATCAACGCTGCTACGGTGATGTGTTTATCACCCGTATAATTTAATGCTCTAGCCGACAACACGGCGATCATCGGGCGAATCCGTTTACCTCCACCGCTGATAATGTAGTAGCCCAACTGATTGATTAAGCTCACTTCAGAGTTCAGTTGCTGAAGAATCGTTGCGTTCACATCCGCCATATCCTGCGCGGTTAACTCAGTAATTTGTTCTAGGTTCATTGTATTAATTCAACTGTGTTTCCATTTTCCGCCGGGCGAAAGCCCGCATGCAGGCTGTCACAAGCCACCAACTATAGTATGATTGTACTTGAAAAACGTATTAGATAAACGGCGCGAAGAGAACTGTGTTTTTTTTCTTCTTTTCTCCCGATTCTACCCTTGTCTTCTGAATGATTTTTGCGTAGAATTCGCGCCCTATTGTGAATATTTATAGCGCGTATTGGGCAACGAACCATGCGTGCGGAAATGCGGAGTTTATATGTACGCGGTTTTCCAAAGTGGTGGTAAACAACACCGAGTAAGCGAAGGTCAGACTATTCGCCTGGAAAAGCTGGACATCGCAACTGGTGAAACTGTTGAGTTTGACCAGATCCTGATGGTCGCTAATGGCGAAGACATCAAGATTGGCGTTCCATTTGTTTCTGGTGGCAAAGTTAAGGCTGAAATCGTTGCTCACGGTCGTGGCGAGAAAGTAACTATCGTTAAGTTCCGTCGTCGTAAGCATCATCGTAAGCAGCAGGGTCATCGTCAGTGGTTCACTGATGTTAAGATCACCGGCATCAGCGCTTAATTCTAGGAGAGCAGATTAATGGCACATAAAAAGGCTGGCGGCTCGACTCGTAACGGTCGCGATTCAGAAGCTAAACGTCTGGGCGTAAAACGCTTTGGCGGCGAAGCAGTATTGGCAGGTAGCATCATCGTTCGTCAACGTGGTACTAAATTCCACGCTGGCAACAACGTAGGTTGCGGCCGTGACCACACTCTGTTTGCTTTGGCTGACGGTAAAGTCAAGTTCGAAGTTAAAGGCCCGAAAAACCGTAAGTTCATCAGCATCGTTGCTGAATAAGTTTTTCGCGTCTAAATAGATGTAAGGCCCCGCAATAATCTTGCGGGGCTTTTTTACGTTTAGGGCCAAATAGGCCAAGGATGCTGAGTATGGAAAGCAATCAGAACGTCAGGGTGGGAATATGCCTTGCTCTCACAACGGCGATTTTCTGGGGTGCATTGCCTATTGCAATGAAGCAGGTTCTACAGGTGATGGAGCCTTATACCATTGTCTGGTATCGCTTTTTAATCGCATCAGTTGGATTGTTTTTCATTCTTTATTCTCGTAAGCAATTACCACCGATGCGTGTATTCAAGCATCGACGTTGGTTGGTCCTGCTCATTATTGCGACCTTTGGCTTATTAGGTAACTTCGTTCTGTTCAGCAGTTCGTTGCAGTATTTAAGTCCTACGGCGTCTCAGGTAATAGGGCAGCTATCTCCTGTTGGGATGATGTTTGCCAGTGTTTTGATTTTAAAAGAAAAAATGCGCATCACTCAGGTGATTGGCGCATGTATGCTGATTACTGGACTGCTGTTGTTCTTTAACGTCAGCTTGAAAGAAATATTTACTCAACTGACGGCATATACTCTGGGTGTGATCTTAGGGGTGGGAGCCGCAACGGTTTGGGTAAGCTATGGTGTCGCTCAGAAAGTGCTGTTACGGCGATTAGCATCACAACAGATCCTTTGGCTGTTGTACACTTTATGTGCGATATGTTTATTTCCGTTGGCGAAGCCTGCGGTGATTTTTCAGCTGGATGGCTGGCAGTTAGCCTGCTTGATATTTTGTGGGGCCAATACGTTAATTGGTTATGGCGCGCTGGCTGAAGCTATGGCGCGCTGGCAGGCAGCTCAGGTCAGTGCGGTGGTGACGTTAACCCCGCTGTTTACCCTGATGTTCTCTGACTTGTTAGCTTTGGTATGGCCAGATCTGTTCCTTTCCCCATCGCTTAATACGGTGGGCTATATTGGAGCATTTGTGGTGGTAGCCGGAGCGATGTTTTCCGCGGTGGGTCACCGTTGGTGGCCGCGTCGGGCCGAACAAAACTAGCTTACAGCTTACACAGCTAGGTTGCTCAGCTTAAGCAGCCCGGTAAATGATTTACGGAGACAGTAAATGAAATTTGTAGATGAAGCAGCGATTCACATCGAAGCCGGTGATGGCGGCAATGGCTGCGTCAGCTTCCGTCGTGAAAAATATATTCCGCGTGGCGGCCCAGACGGTGGCGATGGCGGTGATGGCGGTGATGTTTATTTGCTTGCCGATGAAAACTTAAATACTTTGATTGACTACCGCTTTGAGAAATCTTTCCGTGCCGAGCGCGGTCAGAATGGCCAAAGCCGTGACTGTACTGGTAAACGCGGTAATGACATCACGATTAAAGTGCCAGTGGGAACACGTGTTGTCGATCTAGACA
Organism: Hafnia paralvei; assembly: GCF_020150375.1. Lineage (NCBI taxonomy): Bacteria > Pseudomonadati > Pseudomonadota > Gammaproteobacteria > Enterobacterales > Hafniaceae > Hafnia > Hafnia paralvei. The sequence continues at coordinate 611,446 of NZ_CP083737.1, forward strand.
CCGGTGAAGTGCTGGGCGATATGACTCGCCATGCTCAAAAGCTGATGGTGGGTAAAGGCGGCTGGCATGGACTGGGCAATACCCGATTCAAGTCATCAGTAAACCGTGCTCCGCGTCAAAAGACGATGGGGACCAAAGGTGACAAGCGCGATCTGAAGCTTGAACTGCTGCTGCTGGCCGATGTGGGCATGCTGGGGCTGCCGAATGCGGGTAAATCTACCTTCATCCGTGCTGTATCTGCAGCAAAACCGAAAGTTGCTGATTATCCATTTACCACGCTGGTTCCAAGCCTTGGCGTTGTGCGTATGGATCATGAGAAGAGCTTTGTGGTTGCAGACATCCCAGGCTTGATTGAAGGCGCATCAGAAGGTGCAGGCCTTGGCATTCGTTTCCTTAAGCATTTGGAACGCTGCCGTGTACTGCTTCATCTCATCGACTTGGCGCCAATTGACGAAAGCGATCCTATTGAGAACGCGAAAGTCATTATCAATGAACTTGGACAGTACAGCGAAAAACTGTCTCAGAAGCCACGCTGGTTAGTGTTCAATAAGATCGACATCCTTGATCCTGAAGAAGCTAAACAGCGCGCACAGGCGATTGCAGATGCACTGGGCTGGGAAGATAAACATTATCTGATTTCTGCGGCTAACCGTGAAGGTGTGAACGCTTTGTGCTGGGACGTCATGCACTTCCTAGATACGCAGCCACGCGATGCTGAAGTGGAAGAAGAGAAAGAAAAAGCTAAGAAAGCTGAGTTCATGTGGGATGACTATCATCGTGAACAGTTGGAACAGGCAGAAGCCGAAGCTGACGAAGACTGGGATGATGATTGGGATGAAGATGACGACGAAGGTGTCGAAATTATTTATCAGAAATAATCCTGCATTATCTTAACGATATTGTTTGAAAAACATACGTTGAAGAATAGCAAAAGGCTGCCGATGGCAGCCTTTTTAATGCATTTAGCTAAGTGTAAGTTCGGCTAAAACTTGGCTAAAACATTGTGCGGTAGCCAGCAGCTGGCGATAAGACCTGAACCGGCTGCGCTATCGACGTTTTTCAGCGTAAGTTTTCCCTGATGTAGCTGAATAATTCTAATGATGATATTGAGCCCCAAGCCACTGCCTCCATATCGCTGATCCATACGGCGGAACGCCTGAGTCAGCTCGCCTGCTTTGGATTCATCAATACCAGGGCCTTGATCGATCACCCGTAATTCAACGCCTTTTTCATTACATAATGCCACGATGCGAATAGTCGAATTTTCCGGGCTATAGCGGTGAGCATTTTCAACAAGATTACGTAGCATCAGACGAATGAGTACCGCATCGCCGAGCACCTCAGCCCTAGCCGGTATATCTATTTCAAGCCTCTGGTTCCGTAACTTCAGCATTTCGACCAGTTCCACCTCTAGTGGTGGAATGACATCTTTACTAATATCAATGGTTTGGTAGTGCCCGCTGGCGAAGTTTTGCCCTGCTCGAGACAGCATAAGCAATTGTTCAACCGTATGCATCAGTTGATCAATTCGCGTCACTAGCGCTCGAGCTTCGGCAACACCACTTTGCTCCAATAATTCTAGATGCAGCCGAATTCCCGCCAATGGCGTGCGTAGCTCGTGGGCCGCATCTGCAGTAAATAATCGCTCTTGTTGGATGGTATGGCTAAGCCGACTGAATAGCTGGTTCAGTGTGCCGGTAACGGCAGCAATTTCCAGCATATTGCTATCGAGTGTGATGGGCGTGAGATTGTCAGCAGAACGTTTATCCAGCCTCTGTTGCAGCTTGTTAAGCGGGCGGATAATCCAACTGATGGCGATAGCGGACAAAATAAGCGTAAAAGACATCATGACGAGGGAAGGAACCAGCAGTGATGCAATCGCTTCGCGGATCTCTTTTTCGACATGTGCGTCGCGCGCTCTCGCGCTCAGGGTTTCGTTCACTAGAAAGCTGATTTGCTCGCGGCTTTCGTGCCAGAGCCAAAGTGCGCTTGCCAACTGGGTGATTAGCAAAATAAGCGCGAGCATGATTAGCAAACTACGCCGCATGCTGATCATAGCTGGCTTTCCAAACGGTAGCCTACGCTACGTACCGTTTTAATCCGTTCTTTGCCTAGCTTTCGGCGCAGGTTATGAATATGCACTTCGAGCGTATTTGAACTTAAATCATCCTGCCAAGAATAGAGATCTTGCTGCAATATCTCGCGGTTTACCGTCTGACCTGCACGCATCATTAGACGAGAAAGCAATGCAAATTCTTTGGGGGTGAGTTCAATTTGGCTTCCGTCAAACAAAACCTGCTGGGTTGAAAGGTTGAGAATAATATTCTCAACCTGTAACAGATTATCGCTATGTCCTTGAAAACGGCGGATGAGTGCTCTGACACGCGCTTGCAGTTCGACTAATGCAAAAGGTTTAACCAGATAGTCATCTGCGCCAGCATCCAGCCCCTCAACGCGATCTTCTATAGCATCACGAGCGGTGAGCACTAACACCGGTATATCAACTCCGCTGCGTCGCCATTGGCGTAGCAGTGACGCGCCATCCAGATCGGGTAACCCTAAGTCTAGAATGATCAGGCTATATTGCCCAACCTGCTGCAAGCTTTTGGCCTGTGCAGCCGTAGATGCGCAATCACAGGCGTAGCTTTCGTTGCCAAGGGCTTTTGCAAGCCCCTGCTGGATCAGCTCATCATCTTCAACAATCAGTATCTTCATAGACTTTATTCTATACGTTCGGTATGGCCTGTTGAGTTAGAGAGATTAATTATTTTGGTATATGTCTCTATAAAGCCTGCTTTCGAAACGAACCAATGGAGCACGACGGATTTTTTGATCCTGTGGCGGAACCGCATATCCAGAAAGATATTGAACAAACGCCATTCGCTGCCCGCTGGCCGTAGTGATAAAACCAGCCAGATTATATACCCCTTGCAGGGAGCCGGTCTTCGCTGAGACTTTACCGTCCACGCCCGCTTCATGCAGACCGCCACGATACTGCAAGGTACCATCGTGGCCTGCTAATGGCAGCATTGAGATGATATTCAACTGCTGATCGTTTTGCGCAATGTACTGTAAAACCTGCATCATAGTTGCGGGCGAAATCAGGTTATGGCGGGATAAGCCTGAGCCATCAACAAGAATGGTATTGCCAAGATTAATACCCGCTTTCTGGCGCAAAATTTGGCGAACAGAATCAGCGCCAGCTCGCCATGTGCCAGGAACACCTAAACGTTCGTGGCCAATAGTGCGGAATATTGTATCGGCAATCATGTTGTCAGATTTTTTTAGCATTGTGCGCAACAGGCTGCTCAGCGGTGCTGACTGGGTCTGAGCGAGAATTGTTGCTGCGGTATTGGGTGTGGTCTGGCGGCGTAGGTTACCGTCGATTTGAATCTCGGCCTGACGCAGTTCGTCTTTGACAATAGCACCTGCATAACTCGCGCCGTCTTGAATAGCAAAGGCGAGCGGAAGAGGCTCAGAACGCTGAGTTAGGCAACCCGTGACGGTAAAGCGATTTAGCTCGCCGGGTACCACGTCAAGCTCACAATATTGAGCATCGGGCGAGCCTTTGGCCAGCGTGCGTACTTCGCTAAACATATGTACTGGATAGTAGGACGCGACACGAATAAACGCGTTATCACCGGCTTTAGGCGCGCTATACAGTGAGATAGAGAAACAGTTACGATCGACAATTGCTGCGGCCGGTGGGGCACTGAAACACTGAGTCATGTCATTCCATGGCCAGCCCGGCGCTTTATCGTGGCTAGCAAATACGGATGTGTCGATGAGAATGTCACCCGTAATTTCATTAATGCCCTGTTTTTTCAGTGCGGTAACCATGTTACGAATATGCTGGCGTCGCAGTGTTGGATCGCCGCCGAAGCGTACAATCAAATCACCCTTTAGTTTGCCATCACTGATTGAACCACGTGTTTCCATTGTGGTAGAAAAGCGGTAATCGGGACCGAGCTGAAGCAATGCAGCCAGTGCAGTGATGACTTTTTGCGTACTGGCAGGCAGCGCCATTTGCTGCCCATGAAAGTCAATGGCAGGCGTTGGCGAGCCTATTTTTTGAACCAAAAGGGCTAAGTTGGCGCCATCTGGTAAATATTGAGTGTAATCTTGGACGGGTGCAGCTTGAGTACTAAAAGCTAAGGCACAAGCCAATCCACTGATAATTCGTGAAAATTGCATAATCCCAGGATAACTGCAGAGTAACGTGACTGTCATACTACGGTGCATCTAGGGTTAAAGTAAACGATGATACTTACTGAACTCTACGTTAAAATACCCGTCAAAATGCAAAACCGATCTTAACTTGGGTTTTTTAGCCCGAGTTAGTATTTTTTTATTCAACGCCAAGGGTGAGGGACGCATTTTGCGAACCTGTGATCCGATCGCTTCCTGTCATCATGAGATGACGTCAGGATGAGGGCGACTTAAGCAGAATAGATTTCAAGGTGACTAATATTATGAATCAGATTCCGATGACGTTGCGTGGCGCAGAAAAACTGCGCGAAGAGTTGGAGTACTTGAAGGGTACTCGCCGTCCGCAAATTATTGCTGACATTGCCGATGCCCGTGAGCACGGTGACCTGAAAGAGAATGCTGAATATCACGCAGCTCGTGAACAGCAAGGTTTTTGTGAAGGTCGTATTCAGGAAATCGAAGCGAAACTTTCTAATGCAAACGTGATTGACGTTACCAAGATCCCAAATACTGGCCGCGTAATTTTTGGTTGCACCGTAAGCGTTGAAAACCTCGATACTGAAGATAAACAAACTTATTCTATCGTTGGTGATGATGAGGCAGATTTTAAACAAAATCGCATCTCAGTAAATTCGCCAATTGCGCGTGGCCTGATTGGTAAAGAGCAGGGCGATATCGTCGTGATTAAGACGCCAGGCGGCGAAGTTGAATTCGAAATTCTGAAAGTCGAATACATCTGATTTTTATGAAAATTGCTGAGAATTTGCACAACCAGCAATGACTTTTGTAAAGATAAGAAAAAGGCCGCATCGCGGCCTTTCTATTAGGGTGAGAAAGCATCTCAATTTGTGCTATATCTTTTCTTTATACGAAAAGGTATTAACGCGGTAAACTGATCTTGCGTTCTTGGCTTGGACGGTAAATGACTAATACGTTACCGATTAGCTGTACTTGACACGCACCAGTTTCTCGGACGATGGCGTCAGCAATCAAGGTCTTGGTATCGCGCTCTTCAGCGGCAATTTTCACCTTGATGAGTTCATGATGCGCTAGCGCCTGTTCAATTTCAGCGAGAACACCTTCGGTCAAACCGTTGTTGCCTAATTGCACAACAGGTTTAAGCGGATGGGCCAAGCTTTTTAGGTGCTGTTTTTGCTTGTTATTCAGATTCATCGTCTTTTTTGCTTAGGTTGGGATTGAAAACGGTACATTCTACCGCCATCTCCAGTGTATCACCAAATCGGTCTTACATTGTCATGGACACTCCGAAGCAGCTAGGTGGATGAAACTGTTGTTTAGAGAGTTAATATCAGATGGGTAAAAAACGTTCCGCCAGCTCAAACCGCTGGATGCACGAACACTTTAGTGACAAATATGTAATTCAGGCACAGAAAAAGGGACTTCGTTCTCGTGCTTGGTTTAAACTTGATGAAATACAAAGCACTGACAAGCTATTTAAACCGGGAATGACCGTCGTTGATCTCGGCGCTGCGCCAGGAGGGTGGTCACAGTATGTGGTCACGCAAATCGGAAACAGCGGGCGGGTGATTGCTTGCGATATTCTGCCTATGGATCCTATCGTTGGTGTCGATTTCCTTCAGGGCGATTTTCGTGATGAATTAGTTCTCAAAGCGCTGACCGATCGCGTGGGCGAGGACAAAGTGCAGGTTGTGATGTCAGATATGGCTCCCAACATGAGTGGTACGCCATCGGTAGATATCCCGCGTTCAATGTATCTGGTTGAATTAGCACTGGAAATGGCGAAGGATGTCTTAGCTCCTGGCGGCAGTTTTTTAGTGAAAGTGTTTCAGGGAGAGGGCTTTGACGAGTATCTTACGCAGATTCGCTCCCTGTTTACGAAGGTTAAGATTCGTAAGCCTGATGCGTCCCGAGCACGTTCGCGGGAAGTATACATCGTAGCGACAGGGCGGAAACTATAGTACCCTGATGCTTATTGTTAACACAGTTGTAATATGAGGTTAATCCCTTGAGTGACATGGCGAAAAACCTAATCCTCTGGCTGGTCATCGCAGTAGTGCTGATGTCCGTGTTCCAGAGCTTTGGGCCCAGCGAATCGAATAGCCGTAGGGTGGATTACTCTACGTTCCTAACTGAGGTTAATCAGGATCAGGTGCGTGAGGTCCGTATCAATGGACGTGAAATTAACGTTACCAAGAAAGACAGTGGTAAATACACAACCTATATTCCGGTTAACGATCCTAAACTGCTGGATTCTTTGTTAACTAAGAATGTGAAAGTTGTTGGTGAACCACCAGAAGAACCAAGTTTCTTGGCGACTATTTTTATCTCTTGGTTCCCAATGTTGTTGCTGATTGGGGTCTGGATCTTCTTTATGCGTCAGATGCAGGGCGGCGGTGGCAAAGGTGCTATGTCGTTCGGTAAGAGCAAGGCTCGTATGCTGACCGAAGATCAGATTAAAACCACTTTTGCCGACGTCGCTGGTTGTGACGAAGCAAAAGAAGAAGTTGCAGAATTAGTTGAATATCTGCGTGATCCAAGCCGTTTCCAGAAACTGGGTGGTAAGATCCCGAAAGGCATCCTGATGGTGGGGCCTCCAGGTACAGGTAAGACCTTGCTGGCTAAAGCTATTGCCGGTGAAGCTAAAGTGCCATTCTTTACTATTTCAGGTTCTGACTTTGTTGAAATGTTCGTCGGTGTGGGTGCATCCCGTGTCCGTGACATGTTTGAGCAGGCGAAGAAAGCCGCTCCATGTATCATCTTCATTGATGAAATTGACGCCGTAGGCCGTCAGCGTGGTGCAGGTTTAGGCGGTGGTCATGATGAACGTGAGCAGACGCTGAACCAGATGTTGGTTGAAATGGATGGCTTCGAAGGTAACGAAGGTATCATCGTTATCGCCGCGACTAACCGTCCTGACGTGCTGGATCCCGCGTTACTGCGCCCAGGCCGTTTTGACCGTCAGGTTGTGGTTGGGTTACCCGATGTCCGTGGCCGTGAACAGATTCTCAAGGTTCATATGCGTCGTGTGCCATTGGCAACTGACATTGATGCTTCCGTTATTGCTCGTGGTACACCTGGTTTCTCCGGTGCGGATCTGGCGAACTTGGTCAACGAAGCCGCTCTGTTTGCAGCTCGTACCAATAAACGTGTGGTATCTATGGTCGAGTTTGAAAAGGCCAAAGATAAGATCATGATGGGCGCAGAGCGTCGTTCAATGGTCATGACCGAAGAGCAGAAAGAATCTACTGCGTATCATGAAGCAGGCCATGCGATTATCGGTCGACTGGTTCCTGAGCATGATCCAGTACACAAAGTCACTATTATCCCACGTGGTCGTGCGTTGGGTGTGACCTTCTTCCTGCCACAGGGCGACGCAATTAGTTATAGCCGCCAGAAGCTGGAAAGTATGATTTCCGTTGCTTACGGTGGACGCTTGGCTGAAGAGCTGATTTACGGCGTTGAAAATGTTTCTACTGGTGCATCACAGGACATCAAACAGGCAACGACCATTGCCCGTAACATGGTGACCCAATGGGGCTTCTCAGAGAAACTGGGTCCATTGCTGTATGCGGAAGAAGAAGGCGAAGTGTTCTTGGGCCGTTCAGTCTCCAAGACTAAACACATGTCTGATGAAACCGCCCGCATCATCGATCAGGAAGTGAAAGCATTAATTGAACGTAACTACGCACGTACCCGTCAGTTACTGGAAGAAAATATGGATATCATGCATGCAATGAAAGATGCATTGATGAAATATGAAACAATTGATGCTCCACAGGTTGATGACTTGATGGCTCGCCGTGAAGTTCGTCCGCCGGCTGGTTGGGAAGAGGATCAAAACAACCGTTCAGACAACAACGGTGGTGCTCCTCAGGCGCCAGTGAATAAGCCAGCAGAAGAGCAGTTGAATACGCCTTCTTCTGACGACAACATTACGACTGGCAACACTGGCGAAAAATAATTGCCGTGTACCGAGTACATAGTGTGCTGCTAGACAAACCCCGACTTGCTCGGGGTTTTTTTTTGCGTTCAAATACCGCATCAAAATAAAAAATAACATATGGAGACGGCATGCAGCTGAAGGCGCAAGGATTAACTCTGGATTTGACCTATCCGCAGGTAATGGGAATTCTTAACGTAACGCCGGACTCTTTTTCCGACGGGGGTAAACACAATGGTCGCGATGCCGCTCTGCGCCATGCTGAGGCCATGATTAGCGCTGGTGCAACGATTATTGACGTCGGCGGCGAGTCTACTCGGCCGGGGGCTGCGGAGGTGAGTACTGAAGAAGAGCTCGACCGCGTAGTGCCCACTGTTGAGCTGATTGCCCGTTATTTTGACGTTTGGATCTCAGTGGATACGTCCAAGGCTGAAGTGATTACCGCAAGTGCAAATGCTGGGGCTACGCTAATTAATGATATCCGCTCACTCAGCGAGCCTGGCGCGCTAGAGGCGGCGGCTCAGTCGGGTCTGCCGGTGTGCCTGATGCATATGCAGGGCGATCCCAAGACCATGCAGCATAAACCCGTTTATACCGATGTCGTGGCTGAAGTGGATAGCTATCTGGCCTCTCAGATTGAGCGATGCATGGCGGCTGGCATTGATAAAAGCCGCCTGTTGCTTGATCCTGGTTTTGGTTTTGGCAAGAATCTAGAGCATAATTACCAACTTCTGGCTCACCTTGCACATTTCCACCATTTTGGTTTACCGCTTCTCGTCGGCATGTCTCGTAAATCAATGGTTGGTCAGCTTCTGAAAGTCGGCCCGACACAGCGTGTAGCGGGAAGTCTGGCGTGTGCAGTGATTGCCGCAATGCAAGGGGCCCATATTATTCGGGTCCATGATGTTAAAGAGACGGTTGAGGCGATGCGTGTCGTCGAAGCTACACTTTCAGCTAAGGGATAAAAGATTTATGAGCGAGCGCAAATATTTTGGTACGGACGGGATTCGCGGAAAAGTGGGTGACTGCCCGATTACTCCTGATTTTGTGTTAAAGCTCGGCTGGGCTGCGGGTAAAGTTTTGGCTCGACACGGTTCGCGTAAAATTATTATTGGTAAAGATACGCGCATTTCCGGCTATATGCTGGAGTCTGCGCTAGAGGCTGGCCTCGCTGCTGCGGGTTTATCTGCGTCTTTTACCGGTCCAATGCCAACGCCTGCGGTGGCTTATTTGACGCGTACCTTCCGCGCCGAAGCCGGTATTGTTATCTCAGCGTCGCATAATCCTTATTATGATAATGGCATTAAATTTTTCTCCATTGATGGCACTAAGCTGCCAGACGAAGTTGAAGAAGCGATTGAAGCAGAAATGGAGAAACCGCTGACCTGCGTAGAATCTGCCGAGTTAGGTAAAGCTAACCGCATCGTTGATGCGGCGGGGCGCTATATCGAGTTCTGTAAGAGTACTTTCCCTACAGAGCTGAGTTTGAGTGGTCTGAAGATTGTTGTTGATTGTGCTAACGGCGCGACCTATCACATTGCGCCAAGCGTGCTGCGTGAACTGGGTGCAACGGTAATTGCCATCGGCTGTGAGCCTGATGGGATGAATATCAACAAAGAGTGTGGCGCCACGGATGTTCGCCAGCTTCAGGCTCGCGTACTGGCAGAAAAAGCGGATGTGGGCTTGGCCTTTGATGGTGATGGCGACCGTGTGATGATGGTTGACCATCTGGGTAACAAAGTAGACGGTGACCAGATTCTATATCTGACCGCCCGAGAAAACCTGCGTCAGGGCAATCTGCGCGGTGGTGCTGTAGGCACGCTGATGAGCAATATGGGCTTGGAGCTGGCGCTTAAGCAGCTGGGAATCCCTTTTGCACGTGCAAAAGTGGGCGACCGTTACGTGCTGGAAATGATGGCGGCGAAAGGCTGGCGTTTAGGTGCTGAAAACTCAGGTCATGTGATTATTCTTGATAAAACAACGACTGGTGATGGCATCGTTGCTGGCCTACAGGTACTGGCCGCAATCGTACGCAATCACATGACATTGCACGATTTGTGTAGCGGTATGAAGTTGCTGCCTCAGGTGCTGGTGAATGTCCGTTTCTCAGGTAATCACGATCCTCTACAGGCGGAAAGCGTTAAAGCGGTGACCGCGCAGGTTGAAGCGCAGCTCAACGGTCGTGGTCGCGTGCTCTTGCGTAAATCAGGCACCGAGCCGTTGATTCGCGTCATGGTTGAAGGCGAAGATGACGCGCAGGTCACAGAAATGGCAAATCGTATTGCCGACGCAGTAAAAGCGGCTGGATAAGCGCGGTACAATAAAATCGCATCGGGTTATGCGATGAAAAACCAGTGAAACTTAATGTTTTGCTGGTTTTTTCTTCAATCGAACTACGCATCATAAATTGCTCTTGCACGGCTTGGCAGCATTGGGTAGTATTCACACCCGCTTCAGTAGACTTATTTTCGTCTGCTTTAATGGTTGAAGCTTTTGGCTGCGGAAACCCCGCAAGGAAAACAGGTACGACTATGTATGAAGCTCTTTTAGTAATTTTCCTGCTGGTGTCTATTGGCTTAGTTGCCATGGTTATGCTGCAGCAAGGTAAAGGTGCTGATATGGGCGCTTCATTCGGCGCTGGCGCATCTGCAACTTTGTTCGGTTCCAATGGCTCGGGTAACTTCATGACCCGTACGACAGCTGTCTTAGCGACACTGTTCTTTGTACTGAGTCTGGTTTTGGGTAACCTGAGCGGTCAGCAAGGCAAGAAAGGCAGTGAGTGGGAAAATCTGGGTACGCCAGTGAAAACTGAGCAGCCTGCTGTACCAGCAGCTCCGGCAGCCCCAAGTAGCGATATCCCACACTAATCGCACTCGCTTGAAGCCAGCAGTAACCAAGAAGTACAGAATTAAGCAGTAAAGTTTTTAAAATCGATATTTTAAGAACTGTTGTAAAAGGTGATAAGTTTTGAATACGGCTTATCACTTTCGAAATGCCGAGGTGGTGGAATTGGTAGACACGCTACCTTGAGGTGGTAGTGCCCAATAGGGCTTACGGGTTCAAGTCCCGTCCTCGGTACCAATCCTAGATAACTTGTTTTTTCAACGTTATTAGAGTAGTATTCGCCACGATTCGGACGCGGGGTGGAGCAGCCTGGTAGCTCGTCGGGCTCATAACCCGAAGGTCGTCGGTTCAAATCCGGCCCCCGCAACCACTTTCCTAAAGTATCTTTTTTCAAATATACTGTTTACGTTCAGCCAACGACTCAAACGGGTATTTTGAAAAAAATATTGTCAGAAAGCGGCACTGAATTCGTTCGGCAGTATATAGGGTCCAGTTGCATAAAGCCCCGATTTTTCGGGGTTTTTTGTTATCTGACAACAGAATCACTGGGCTATTTAGCCCTTTTTTTATGTCTTGGGGGTGGGCTTGTCCACATTAGAGCAAAAATTGACAGAGATGATTTCGGCGCCGGTTGAGGCATTAGGCTTCGAATTGGTAGGTATTGAGTTCATCCGCAGTCACCATTCAACGCTACGTATCTATATTGATAGTGACGAAGGGATCAATGTTGATGATTGTGCTGATGTCAGCCACCAGGTCAGTGCCGTTCTTGACGTCGAAGATCCAATTACGGTTGCATATAACCTGGAAGTTTCATCTCCTGGCCTTGATCGTCCAATGTTTACCGCTGATCACTACGTTCGTTTTATGGGCGAAGAGGTTTCACTGGTATTACGTATGGCGGTGCAGAATCGTCGCAAATGGCAGGGTATTATTAAAGCTGTCGAAGGCGAGATGATCACGGTTACTGTAGATGGAAAAGACGAAGTGTTCGCGCTGAGCAACATCCAGAAAGCGAACCTGGTACCCCACTTTTAAAGTTTGGATGAGGCCACTAGGATGAACAAAGAAATTCTGGCTGTTGTTGAGGCAGTTTCCAACGAAAAATCGCTTCCTCGCGAAAAAATTTTTGAAGCACTGGAAACTGCACTGGCGACTGCCACCAAGAAGAAATACGAACAAGAAATCGACGTTCGTGTTTGCATCGATCGCAAAACTGGCGATTTCGATACTTTCCGTCGCTGGGTTATCGTTGATGAAGTTACTCAACCAACCCGCGAGATTACTCTTGATGCCGCTCAGTTTGAAGATCCTGCTCTGCAACTAGGTGAATACGTTGAAGATCAGATTGAGTCTGTCACCTTTGACCGTATTACCACTCAGACTGCAAAACAGGTTATCGTACAGAAAGTACGCGAAGCCGAGCGCGCTATGGTGGTTGATGCATTCCGTCAGCACCAAGGCGAGATCGTCACTGGTGTCGTTAAGAAAGTAAGTCGCGACAACATCTCATTGGATCTGGGCAGCAATGCCGAAGCCGTTATTGGTCGTGAAGACATGCTTCCGCGTGAAAACTTCCGTCCAGGCGACCGCATCCGCGGTGTGCTGTATGACGTGCGTCCAGAGGCTCGTGGTGCTCAGCTGTTTGTGAGCCGTTCACGCCCAGAAATGCTGGTTGAGTTGTTCCGCATTGAAGTGCCGGAAATCGGCGAAGAAGTCATCGAGATTAAAGCCGCAGCCCGCGATCCGGGTTCACGTGCGAAAATTGCGGTGAAAACCAACGATAAACGTATTGACCCGGTAGGGGCGTGTGTGGGTATGCGCGGTGCGCGTGTTCAGGCCGTTTCTAGCGAACTGGGTGGCGAACGTATCGACATCGTATTGTGGGATGATAATCCAGCACAGTTCGTTATCAATGCTATGGCGCCAGCCGACGTGGCTTCCATTGTTGTGGATGAAGACAAACACACTATGGACATCGCGGTTGAAGCAAGCAATCTGGCTCAGGCAATTGGGCGTAATGGTCAAAACGTTCGTCTGGCGGCTCAATTGAGCGGCTGGGAATTGAACGTCATGACCGTTGATGATCTTCAGGCTAAACATCAGGCTGAAGCTCACGCAGCTATCGATACATTCACCAAATATCTCGATATTGATGAAGACTTCGCAACCTTATTGGTTGAAGAAGGCTTCTCTACTCTGGAAGAACTGGCCTACGTTCCTGAACAGGAATTGTTAGCCATTGACGGTCTGGATGAAGATACGGTAGACGCTTTGCGCGAGCGCGCAAAAAATGCGTTAACCACTCTGGCGTTAGCTCAGGAAGAAAGCCTGGGCGATCAGAAACCGGCTGAAGATCTGCTGGCTCTGGAAGGTCTGGACCGTGGTATCGCCTTTAAAATGGCCGCTCGTGGGGTTTGTACGCTGGAAGATCTTGCCGAGCAGGGCATCGACGATCTGGCGGATATTGAAGGCCTGAATAGTGAGAAGGCTGGCGAGCTGATTATGGCCGCGCGCAATATCTGCTGGTTTGGCGATAGTGAATAATGAACTGTAGCGGGAAGGAACAGCATGACAGAAGTAACCGTAAAATCACTGGCAGCAGAGATACAGACTTCCGTTGATCGCCTGGTACAGCAATTAGCTGATGCAGGGATCAAGAAGTCAGAAAATGATTCTGTGAGCCCACAGGAAAGAGAAACATTATTAGCTCATTTAAATCGTGAGCATGGCAGCGCATCAGGTAAACTGACGCTGCAGCGTAAAACACGCAGCACATTGAATGTTCCAAGCACTGGCGGAAAAAGCAAAGCCGTGCAAATCGAGGTCCGCAAAAAGCGCACTTATGTAAAAGGCGATGCGGCAGCTGAACAGGCTGAAGCAGAAGCACAGGCACAGCGTGAAGCGGAAGAGCAGGCTCGTCGTGAGACTGAAGAAAAAGCAAAACGTGAAGCAGAAGAAAAAGCGAAACGTATTGCTGAAGATCAGGCGAAACGTAACCTGGAAGAGCAAGCCAAACGTGAGGCCGCTGATAAAGCTAAGCGTGGCGCAGCGGAAAGTGAAAAAGTGACGAATCAAAATACCGACGAAAAAACCAAAGCTGCGCATGCTGAAAAAGCGCGCCGCGAAGCCGAAGCTGCTGCACTGAAACGCAAAGCCGAAGAAGAAGCTCTGCGTAAGCTTGAAGAAGACGCTAAGCGTGTTTCTGAAGAAGCTCGCAAAATGGCAGAAGCTAACGAAGGCAAAGCGCCTGAAGCTGAAACAACAGAAGATGCTTCTGACTACCACGTAACCACTTCTCATCATGCTCGCGAAGCAGAAGATGAAAACGACCGTCAGGTTGAAGCAGGGCGCGCTCGTGCACGTACCGCAACTAAAGCGACCAAGCAGAAGAAAGGCAATAAGCTGTCTGAATCTAAAGCCGATCGCGAAGAAGCACGTGCCCAGACCCGTGGTGGTAAAGGCAAACGTAAGCCAAGTACTCTGCAGCAAGGCTTCAACAAGCCTGCTCAAGCGGTAAACCGTGACGTCATCATTGGCGAAACCATTACCGTTGCTGAACTGGCTAACAAAATGGCTGTTAAAGGTTCCCAAGTCATCAAAGCAATGATGAAGATGGGCGCTATGGCTACCATTAATCAGGTCATCGATCAGGAAACTGCTCAGATGGTTGCTGAGGAAATGGGCCACAAAGTTATCCTGCGTCGTGAGAACGAGCTGGAAGAAGCCGTAATGAGTGACCGTGATACCGGTGCTGCAGCAGAGCCTCGTGCTCCAGTAGTGACCATCATGGGGCACGTTGACCACGGTAAAACTTCTCTGCTGGACTACATCCGCTCCACGAAAGTGGCATCGGGCGAAGCCGGTGGTATTACTCAGCATATCGGTGCGTACCACGTACAAACTGACAATGGCATGATCACCTTCCTGGATACCCCAGGTCACGCCGCATTTACTTCAATGCGTGCTCGTGGTGCTCAGGCAACGGATATCGTTGTTCTGGTTGTTGCGGCTGACGATGGCGTGATGCCACAGACTATCGAAGCAATCCAGCATGCTAAAGCGGCAAAAGTGCCGGTTGTTGTTGCTGTGAACAAAATCGATAAGCCTGAAGCAGACATGGATCGCGTTAAAAACGAACTGTCTCAGTATGGCGTTATGCCAGAAGAGTGGGGCGGTGAGTCTCAGTTCATCCCTGTGTCTGCTAAAGCAGGTACGGGTATTGATGATCTGTTGGACGCAATCCTGTTGCAGGCAGAAGTTCTGGAGTTAAAAGCGGTTCGCAGCGGTATGGCGAGCGGCGTAGTTATCGAATCCTTCTTGGATAAAGGCCGTGGTCCGGTTGCCACCGTTCTGGTTCAAGAAGGTACTCTGAACAAGGGCGATATCGTTCTGTGTGGCTTCGAATATGGCCGCGTACGTGCGATGCGTGACGAAATGGGCCGTGAAGTGACCTCAGCAGGTCCTTCTATTCCTGTGGAAATTCTGGGTCTGTCCAGCGTTCCAGCCGCCGGTGATGAAGCTACCGTTGTTCGTGATGAGAAGAAAGCTCGCGAAGTTGCTCTGTATCGTCAGGGTAAATTCCGTGAAGTTAAACTGGCTCGTCAGCAGAAATCTAAACTGGAAAACATGTTTGCTAACATGAGCGAAGGTGAAGTTTCTGAACTGAACATCGTACTGAAATCTGACGTACAGGGGTCTTGCGAGGCGATTTCTGATGCCTTGTTAGGTCTGTCTACCGATGAAGTGAAAGTGAAAATTGTTGGTTCCGGCGTGGGCGGCATCACTGAAACTGATGCGACCTTGGCCGCTGCATCTAACGCGATCATTCTTGGCTTTAACGTCCGTGCCGATGCTTCTGCTCGCCGCGTGATTGAAGCTGAAAGCTTGGATCTGCGTTACTACTCCGTCATCTATAATCTGATCGATGAAGTTAAGCAGGCAATGAGCGGTATGCTGGCTCCTGAATATCGTCAAGAAATCATCGGCCTGGCTGAAGTTCGTGACGTGTTCAAATCGCCTAAATTCGGTGCGATTGCCGGTTGTATGGTTACTGAAGGCGTGGTTAAACGTCATAACCCAATCCGTGTACTGCGTGATAACGTGGTTATCTATGAAGGTGAGCTGGAATCTCTGCGCCGCTTCAAAGATGACGTTAACGAAGTTCGTAACGGCATGGAATGTGGTATCGGTGTTAAGAACTACAACGACGTTCGCTCTGGCGATATGATCGAAGTATTCGAAATCATCGAAGTTAAGCGTACCATCGAGTAATTAAGTAAGCGCCTAGCTTATAATATCTTTGGGGGGCTTAATGCCCCCCGATTCGTCTTGGAGGACGCCATAATGGCAAAAGAATTCAGCCGTACTCAGCGTGTATCTCAAGAGATGCAGAAAGAGATTGCGATCATTTTGCAACGCGAAGTTAAAGACCCGCGCATTGGTATGGTGACGGTTTCTGGCGTTGAAGTTTCTCGCGATCTGGCTTATGCCAAAGTGTTTGTCACATTTTTGAATGACAGCGATCCGAACGCGGTTAGAGTTGGACTGAAAGCGCTGCATGAAGCTTCTGGTTTCATCCGTATGCTGATTGGCAAAGCAATGCGCCTGCGCGTTGTTCCTGAGTTGACTTTCTCGTACGACAACTCGTTGGTTGAAGGTATGCGTATGTCCAACCTCGTCACCAGCGTTGTGAAAAATGACGAAGAGCGTCGTGCTGCATCAGGTAACGCTTCAGGTAACACTGAGGAGGAATAATGTCACGACCTCGCCGTCGCGGCCGTGATATTAACGGCGTTCTGTTATTAGACAAGCACCAAGGTCTATCTTCAAATGACGTTTTGCAAAAAGTAAAACGCATCTATAACGCCAACAAGGCAGGACATACCGGTGCGCTAGATCCTTTAGCGACCGGCATGCTGCCTATTTGTTTGGGCGAATCGACCAAGTTTTCCCAATTCTTGCTGGATGCTGATAAACGCTATCGCGTTATTGCTCGTTTAGGGCAAAGAACGAACACCTCTGATGCCGATGGCGAAGTGGTTCAGGAACGTCCTGTTGAGTTTTCACAGGAACAACTGGATGCGGCGCTGGAGCAGTTCCGAGGTGATAGCCAGCAAGTACCATCGATGTATTCTGCACTGAAATATCAGGGTAAGCCCCTATACGAGTATGCACGTCAGGGCATTGAAGTCCCTCGTGAAGCTCGTGATATTACCGTCTATGAGTTGCAGTTTATCCGTTGGGAAAATGATGAGTTAGAGTTAGAGATTCATTGCTCTAAAGGCACCTATATCCGAACTATTATTGACGATTTGGGTGAGGTTTTAGGCTGTGGTGCGCACGTTATCTATTTACGTCGTGTGCAGGTTTCTAACTATCCGTCAGAGCGCATGGTGACTTTGGAACAACTACAGCAAATGGTTGCCGCAGCCGAAGAGGCCGGCATTGAACCTAAGACGGTTCTTGACCCGCTGTTGTTGCCGATGGATACCGCGGCGTCTCATCTGCCGGAAATAAATCTTACCGATGTTGTTGCCGCTTATGTTCTACAAGGACAGCCGGTGCAGGTGCAAGGTTTGCCTGCTGAAGGTATGGTGCGCATCAACGTTGGCGAGAAACGTCGATTTATCGGCGTTGGCGAAGTGGATGACCAAGGACGCTTGGCACCACGTCGCTTAGTTGTAGAAGAGCGCGTTCCTGAGTAACGAGTCATCAGGTGCTTTGTTGCGATCTTTTTGCGCTCAGAGTAGAATAGCGCGGCTTATGTATTAGGCAGCTGAATTAGAGATCGGCGCCTGCTTTTTTAATCGTTTTATGAATTTGGAGTTCTATAATGTCTCTAAGTGTTGAAGCTAAAGCTCAAATCGTTGCTGACTTCGGTCGTGACGCTAACGACAGCGGTTCCACCGAAGTTCAGGTTGCTCTGTTAACTGCACAGATCAACCACCTGCAAGGTCACTTCGCTGAACACAAAAAAGATCACCACAGCCGTCGTGGTCTGCTGCGTATGGTTTCCCAGCGTCGTAAGCTGCTGGATTACCTGAAGCGTAAAGATGTAGCTCGCTACACCAGCCTGATTGAACGTCTGGGTCTGCGTCGCTAGTCCAAACGATTTTCAGAAGTAAAGGGGCCTAGATTGGCCCCTTTCTTCTAGGAAGCAATCACAAATAAGGTTAATGTACTGTCATTAACCAAATTACGGCTGCTAAAATCGTTGTGGTTAAAGAAAGAAGCGTTAAAAATAGAGTCGATTGGCTCTTGTTGATAACGTCTGCCGTTTGACGATCCTTTTTGCAGATGTTCGCGCGGCTAATGCAAGTCTCTGGAGTGCCAGTGATTTCCATTAGTCGCGAGAATGCAACGAAGTGATCGAAGGCAAATAATGAGGAGTAGCGCTGCGTATGGCGTTACTGAACTTACAAAGATAAGGAAAATACTTTGCTGAATCCTATCGTTCGCAAATTCCAGTACGGTCAGAATACCGTAACTCTGGAAACTGGCATGATGGCTCGCCAAGCCACTGCTGCTGTCATGGTTACCATGGACGACACCGCGGTATTCGTTACCGTTGTTGGCGCTAAAAAAGCTAAAGAAGGCCAGAGCTTCTTCCCTCTGACCGTTAACTATCAGGAGCGTACCTACGCTGCTGGTCGTTTCCCAGGTGGTTTCTTCCGCCGTGAAGGCCGTCCTGGTGAAGGCGAAACTCTGATTGCGCGTCTGATTGACCGCCCAATTCGCCCACTGTTCCCAGAAGGCTTCCTGAACGAAGTTCAGGTTGTCGCTACCGTTGTTTCCGTAAACCCGCAGGTTAGCCCAGACATCGTTGCGATGATCGGTGCTTCTGCTGCCCTGAGCCTGTCCGGTATTCCGTTCAATGGCCCAATAGGCGCAGCTCGCGTTGGTTACATCAACGACCAGTATGTGCTGAACCCAACGACCGATGAGCTGCAAGAAAGCAAGCTGGATCTGGTTGTTGCAGGTACCGAAGGCGCAGTGCTGATGGTTGAATCCGAAGCTCAGCTGCTGAGCGAAGACCAGATGCTGGGTGCCGTTGTATTCGGTCACGAACAGCAGCAGGTTGTTATTGAAAACATCAAGGCGCTGGCTGCAGAAGCGGGCAAACCTCGTTGGGAATGGACTGCACCTGCGGTTAACGAAGCCCTGCATGCACGTGTTGCTGCACTGGCTGAAGCTCGTATCGGTGATGCATATCACATCACTGAAAAACAGGCTCGCTACGCTCAGATTGACCAGATTAAAGCTGACGTTATCGCTGCGCTGCAGGCTGAAGACGAATCTCTGAACGCGGGCGAAATCGCAGACGTTCTGGGTTCACTGGAGAAAAATGTCGTACGTAGCCGTGTGCTGCGTGGCGAGCCACGTATCGATGGCCGTGAAAAAGACATGATCCGTGGCCTTGATGTGCGTACCGGTGTCCTGCCGCGTACCCACGGTTCTGCACTGTTCACCCGTGGTGAAACTCAGGCTCTGGTGACCGCAACTCTGGGTACAGAACGTGATGCTCAGAACATTGATGGTTTAACTGGCGAGCAGACTGACCGCTTCCTGCTACACTATAACTTCCCTCCGTATTCCGTAGGGGAAACCGGCATGATGGGTTCACCTAAGCGTCGTGAAATTGGTCACGGTCGTTTGGCGAAGCGCGGCGTGTTGGCTGTAATGCCTAAGCAAGACGAATTCCCGTACACTGTTCGTGTGGTTTCTGAAATCACCGAATCTAACGGCTCTTCTTCAATGGCTTCCGTTTGTGGTGCTTCTTTAGCACTGATGGACGCAGGTGTTCCGATCAAAGCTGCCGTTGCCGGTATCGCGATGGGGCTGGTTAAAGAAGACGAAAACTTCGTCGTACTGTCTGACATTCTGGGTGACGAAGATCATCTGGGCGACATGGACTTCAAAGTTGCGGGTAGCCGCGAAGGTATCACTGCTCTGCAGATGGATATTAAGATTGAAGGCATCACCCGCGAAATTATGCAGGTGGCCCTGAATCAGGCTAAGGGTGCACGTTTGCACATTCTGGGTGTGATGGAACAGGCGATCAATGCGCCACGTGGTGATATCTCTGAATTCGCTCCACGTATCCATACCATCAAGATCAATCCTGAGAAGATCAAAGATGTTATCGGTAAGGGCGGTTCCGTTATTCGTGCACTGACTGACGAAACGGGTACTACCATTGAAATCGAAGATGACGGTACTGTTAAAATCGCAGCAACCGACAACGAAAAAGCGAAACATGCTATTCGTCGCATCGAAGAAATCACTGCTGAAATCGAAGTTGGCCGTATCTATCAGGGTAAAGTAACCCGTATCGTTGATTTCGGTGCATTCGTTGCTATCGGTGGCGGTAAAGAAGGTCTGGTGCATATTTCTCAGATCGCCGATAAGCGCGTTGAGAAAGTGACCGACTATCTGCAGATGGGTCAGGAAGTTCCTGTTAAGGTACTGGAAGTTGACCGTCAGGGTCGCGTCCGCTTGAGTATTAAAGAAGCAAGCGCGCCAGAACAGGCTGCTGCTCCAGCTGCTGAATAATAGCTTATTCAGTACTACGGCTTCCTGCATATGCGGGGAGCCGTTTATTACGCAAACACAGGATGTGTTTTGCTTATTGGATGATAGGAAATCAATCCGATGTTGGTCTTCGGGAGTTGGGAAATGAAGCCTATCTTGCGCTGGTGTTACGTTGCGACAGCAATTCTGCTGGCAGGATGCAGCAACCTTGATTGGCGTAAAGACGAAGTACTAGCAATTCCGTTACAGCCTTCGCTGCAACAGGAAGTCATGCTGGCACGCATGGAACAGATCCTTGCGAGTCGTGCATTGACAGATGATGAACGCGCACAGCTTTTATATGAGCGCGGAGTACTGTATGATAGTCTAGGACTGAGAGCTTTAGCGCGTAACGATTTTTCGCAAGCGCTGGCTATTCGTCCTGATATGCCAGAAGTTTTTAACTATCTGGGGATTTACTTAACGCAGGCTGGCAATTTTGATGCTGCCTATGAAGCGTTTGATTCTGTACTAGAGCTTGATCCAACTTACAACTACGCGCGTTTAAACCGAGGCATCGCACTGTATTACGGTGGTCGATACTCGTTAGCGCAGGATGATCTGCAGGCGTTTTATCAAGACGATCCCAATGATCCATTCCGTTCGTTATGGCTTTACCTTGTGGAACGTGAAATCGATCCAAAGAAAGCCACTGCCTCGCTGGAACAGCGATATAACAAGGCGAACAGGAATCAATGGGGATGGAATATTGTCGAATTCTACCTGGGCACCATCAATCAGAAAACATTGATGACACGCTTACAGGAAGATGCAACGGATAACACTTCGCTCGCTGAGCATCTCAGTGAAACTGACTTCTATTTAGGTAAACATTACCTGAGTCTGGGGGACAAGAGCAGTGCCTCTGCGCTGTTCAAACTGACGGTTGCCAACAACGTACATAACTTCGTTGAGCACCGCTATGCACTGTTGGAATTGGCGCTTTTGGGCCAAGAGCAAGACGACCTATCAGAATCGGACCAGCAATAGCTGACGAACAACTACGCCTATATTTTTAATTGCTTTATCACCTCTTTGAGGTGAGGGCTTTTTGTTCGTTATTTAATCTAATTTGAGCCGGTTCACACTTTTCAATGAAAATCATTGTCCATTTTCTAGACGAGTTATGTAGACTGGCCGCCATCAATGAGGCACGTGTACATGGCTGAGTTCGAAACTTCTTTTGCTGACCTAGGGTTAGCTGCACCAATTATCCAAGCCCTGACCGATCTGGGCTATGAAAAACCGTCTCCAATCCAGGCGGAATGTATTCCTCACCTTTTAAATGGCCGTGACGTTCTGGGTATGGCTCAGACCGGTTCCGGTAAGACTGCAGCGTTTTCTTTGCCGCTGCTGCACAATATTGACCCAAGCCTGAAAGCACCACAGGTGCTGGTTCTCGCTCCAACTCGTGAGCTGGCGGTTCAGGTTTCTGAAGCGATGGCTGACTTCGCTAAACACATGAACGGCGTAAACGTTGTTGCTCTGTACGGTGGCCAACGCTACGACGTACAGCTGCGTGCTTTGCGTCAGGGACCACAGATTGTTGTGGGTACTCCTGGTCGTCTGCTAGACCACCTGAAGCGTGGCACCCTGAACCTGTCTAACCTGAGTGGTTTGGTTCTGGACGAAGCTGACGAAATGTTGCGTATGGGCTTCATCGAAGACGTTGAAACCATCATGGCGCAGATCCCTGCACAGCATCAGACTGCGCTGTTCTCTGCAACTATGCCTGAAGCCATTCGTCGTATTACCCGTCGCTTCATGAAAGAGCCTCAGGAAGTACGCATTCAGTCTAGCATTACGACTCGCCCAGACATTAGCCAGAGCTACTGGACTGTGTTCGGGATGCGTAAAAACGAAGCGCTGGTTCGATTCCTTGAAGCTGAAGATTTTGATGCTGCAATCATCTTCGTACGTACCAAAAATGCGACTCTGGAAGTTGCTGAAGCATTGGAACGTAGTGGTTACAGCAGCGCCGCTCTGAACGGTGATATGAATCAGGCGCTGCGTGAGCAGACTCTAGAACGTTTGAAGGATGGTCGCTTAGATATCCTGATTGCAACTGATGTTGCTGCACGTGGTCTGGATGTGGACCGTATCAGTCTGGTTGTTAACTATGACATCCCGATGGACTCTGAGTCTTACGTTCACCGTATCGGCCGTACCGGTCGTGCTGGCCGCGCTGGTCGTGCGTTGCTGTTCGTTGAGAACCGTGAACGTCGCCTGTTGCGTAACATTGAACGCATCATGAAGCTGACCATTCCAGAAGTTGAAATCCCTAATGCAGAACTGCTGGGTCAACGTCGTCTGGCTAAGTTTGCCGCTAAAGTTCAGCAGCAACTGGAAAGCAGCGATCTGGATAAATACCGCGATCTGCTGACTAAACTGCAGCCGGAAGATGAACTGGATATGGAAACTCTGGCCGCAGCACTGCTGAAAATGGCACAGGGCGAACGTCCGCTGATCCTGCCACCTGATCCGGTTATGGAACGCCGTCCACGTCGTGAATTCCGCGATCGTGACGATCGCAATGAACGCGGTGGCGATCGCTTCGCTCGTCGTGGTGACCGTGAGCCACGTGAAGCCCGTGAAGGCGCCCCACGTCGTGAACGCCGTGATGCTGGCGATATGGAACTGTACCGTATCGAAGTGGGTCGTGATGATGGTGTTGAAGTTCGTCACATCGTTGGTGCTATCGCTAACGAAGGTGATATTAGCAGCCGTTACATCGGTAACATTAAGCTGTTTGCTTCTCACTCAACGATCGAGCTGCCAAAAGGTATGCCAGGTGATCTGCTGTCTCACTTCACCCGTACCCGTATCCTCAATAAGCCGCTGAATATGCAGCTGATGGGTGATGCTCCAGCACGTGAACCTCGTCGCGAACGTCCTGCAGGCGATCGCGGTGGCCGTAGTGCCGGTGGCGAGCGTCGCAGCTTCGGTGGACGTGATGGCGCACCTCGTCGTGACGACCGTCGCGGTAACAGCGATCGTAGCGCAGCACCGCGCGGCCCACGCCGTGATGATGCAGCACAGCCGCCACGTCGTCGTACTACTAACGACGCGTAATAACGCTGTTCTGAACTCAATGACTAAGCCAACCTCAGGGTTGGCTTTTTTTATGCCTATTATCCCCCGTGGTGGCTTATTGCATGGTTCTTCATTGATCAGCTTGTTTCTTGCCTTTGAAATACGTTTTATCGGCGTATGATGCTTGGCGATTGAGGTTCACAACCTCAAGACAGTTCCCCGGTCGGGGGCTGTAATCACAAGGGGATAATTCATGTCTTGGCAAAACTTCAAACAACAATATTTAATAAAATTCTGGGCTCCGCTCCCTGCGGTTATCGCTGCGGGGATTTTATCAACTTACTATTTTGGTATTACTGGCACCTTTTGGGCGGTAACCGGCGAATTCACCCGCTGGGGTGGGCATGTATTGCAGCTATTTGGTGCACATCCAGAGCAGTGGGGCTATTTCAAAGTCATCGGTCTTGAAGGCTCGCCTCTGGATCGCATTGACGGCATGATGATCATCGGTATGTTCGGTGGTTGCTTCGCCGCCGCGTTATGGGCCAACAACGTTAAACTTCGTATGCCGCAGCACCGCATCCGAATTCTGCAGGCGATTCTGGGCGGCATGATTGCAGGCTTTGGCGCACGTTTGGCTATGGGGTGTAACCTCGCGGCCTTCTTCACTGGCATTCCACAGTTTTCGCTGCATGCGTGGTTTTTCGCACTAGCGACTGCGGTCGGCTCTTATTTTGGCGCGCGCTTTACGCTGCTACCGATGTTTCGCATTCCGGTCAAACTGCAAAAGGTCAGCGCAGCCTCTCCACTGACTCAGAAGCCTGACCAAGCTAAACGACGCTTCCGCTTAGGGATGATTATCTTCTTTGCGGTAGTTGCATGGGGCGGATTAACCGCGATGAATGCGCCTAAGCTCGGTCTCGCCATGTTATTTGGGGTTGGTTTTGGGTTGCTGATTGAGCGAGCCCAGATTTGCTTTACTTCGGCATTCCGTGACCTGTGGATCACCGGCCGAACTCATATGGCGAAAGCGATTATTATCGGGATGGCGGTGAGTGCTATCGGTATCTTCAGTTATGTACAAATGGGACTCGCGCCAAAAATTATGTGGGCTGGCCCCAATGCAATAATCGGCGGTGTGCTGTTTGGTTTTGGTATTGTGTTAGCCGGTGGTTGTGAAACGGGCTGGATGTATCGTGCCGTCGAAGGACAGGTGCATTTCTGGTGGGTTGGGCTTGGCAATATTGTGGGAGCGACCATTCTTGCGTATTACTGGGACGATCTGGCTTCGTCACTAGCGACCTCCTACGATAAAATCAACCTGCTGCAAACCTTTGGTCCACTGGGTGGTTTGCTTGTGACTTACCTCATGTTGCTGGCCGCATTTTTGTTGGTCGTTGCATGGGAAAAACGTTTCTTCCGTACAAAAAATCAGGTAAATAACGCCGTTAAGGAGATTGCATGAAACCTACAGATATTGTTCCAGATTATCGTTTGGATATGGTAGGGGAGCCTTGTCCTTATCCTGCGGTGGCAACGCTTGAAGCGATGCCAAACCTTAAAGTGGGTGAAATTCTCGAAGTGGTTAGCGATTGCCCACAGTCGATCAACAACATCCCGTTGGATGCCAAAAATCACGGTTATACCGTACTTGATATCCAACAGGATGGACCGACCATTCGCTATCTCATTCAGCGCTAATTTCCTTTCAGCTAAGGTGCGCAATGCACCTTAGCTGATACGTTCGGCTGCGTTGAGCTGCTGTTTGATTTCAGCAACAATTTCGAAGGAGCGTAAACGAGCCTGATGATCGAAAATTTGCCCGTTAACCATCACTTCATCCGCCTGTGTTTCTCTTAGCAAAGCTTCCAATCCGCTTTTCACCTGCAGTGGATCGCCGACTACTGACATTCTAAGCGCCTGCTCCACGCCGTATTGTTCACCAGCGCTCCAATAGGCTGAGATATCTGTTACCGGCGCGGGGAGCGGCCCTGGTTGTCCTCGACGCAAATTAATGAACTGCTGCTGCATCGAGGTAAACAGGAAGCGTGCATCGCGCTCGCTGTCTGCTGCAACCACGTTGATACAGACAATAGCGTACGGTTGCGCTAATGCCTTCGATGGCTGAAATTGGCTGCGGTACATGGCCAGCGCTTGATGAAGCATATCCGGAGCAAAATGTGAGGCGAAAGCAAAAGGCAGTCCGAGTTTTGCGGCGAGTTGTGCACTATAGAGGCTAGAACCTAGAAGCCAGATAGGAATATGCAATCCCTGTCCGGGTACGGCCTGCACATGCTGTCCTGCGGCCACTTCACCGAAGTAACGCTGTAGCTCAGCGACATCTTGCGGAAAGTCATCAATTTCGCCATGCAGGCTACGGCGTAACGCCATCATGGTGCGCTGGTCTGAGCCTGGAGCTCGGCCTAGCCCTAAATCTATGCGGCCGGGATAAAGTGATTCCAGCGTGCCAAATTGTTCTGCGATAACTAAGGGAGCATGATTAGGCAGCATGACACCACCAGACCCAACGCGAATAGTTTGAGTCCCTCCTGCGATATAGCCGATCAGCACTGAAGTGGCGGCGCTGGCAATACCTGTCATGTTGTGATGTTCAGCCAGCCAATAACGATGGTATCCCCAATCTTCAGCGTGTTGGGCCAGACTTAATGAGCGATGAAAAGCATCACGAGCCGTTGCTCCTGTGGGAATAGGGGAGAGATCGAGAACTGAAAAAGGTACGTTTTTGGCAGCCATCACATGATTCCTATAAATAGACCAATCGGTCTGGTTTTTAGGTTGATGTTAATCGTATGTGATAATTAATCAATAGCTGGCTGTGTTAATGCGTGCTACAGCGAAAGCAACGTTATCTGGAGGAGAGGTCTATGAAGCTATGAGAGAAAATGCAGTTTAAGATTCTATTTGATTTCATTTTTATAACAAAATAAAGATGGTTGTGCTGAATAGCTGTTTTGCCTTGCTAGAGATGTGATGTCCATCATGTTAGTAAGGTTTTGTTCTTTGATTTTCTACTAAGGGTAATCTGCTGGACTTCACAAAAATTATCCCAGTGGCGATTACGTTACATCAGTTAAAAAGACGCATAAAATAAAATATCTTTTAAATTCATCATATTGTAGATATCAGGGTGTATCCCAAGTTATGGATTTCATAAAGTAGCTATCTGGGAGTTAAAATTTTTAGTGTTATCCTCTTTTGGTAGAAATTTTTTCTCGCAACGTGCCGTTACTTGGGTGTGAGTTGAAAAAATATTCTCCAGAGAGCAGCGTATCATTTTTGCATAATAAAAAAGCCTGCAAATTACGTCTGTACATTAAAAAGAAAATAAAACCTACACTTATAATATTGCGAGCGAGAGCTATTATGGAAACCGCAACAGAGAATAGCAGTGTCGTTGTTAATGATTATCCTTCAGATAGTCGTGGAGGAATGACAGAAAGCGAATGGAAAGCAGCAACAAAGTTTGATAGCACTGATGCCGGTTGGATTATTATGAGCATCGGGATGGCTATTGGCGCGGGTATTGTATTTTTACCCGTACAGGTAGGGCTGATGGGGTTATGGGTATTCTTACTCTCATCCATTATTGGCTATCCAGCGATGTATTTGTTTCAGCGCTTATTCATTAACACCTTAGCGGAATCACCAGAGTGTAAAGATTATCCTAGTGTTATTAGCGGATACTTAGGTAAAAACTGGGGGATATTATTAGGCGCATTATATTTTGTTATGTTGGTTATCTGGATGTTTGTTTATTCCACTGCGATTACCAACGATAGCGCTTCATACTTACACACTTTTGGCGTAACAGATGGACTACTTTCTGAAAACCCATTCTATGGTTTAGTCCTTATCTGCATTTTGGTTGCCATCTCTTCACGGGGCGAAAAGCTTTTATTTAAACTGTCTAGCTTTATGGTTCTCACCAAGTTGTTGGTCGTAGCCGCCCTAGGCGTATCCATGGTGGGCATGTGGCATTTATATAACGTGGGCTCTTTGCCGCCGATGGGACTGCTCATTAAGAACGCGATTATCACGCTGCCGTTTACTTTGACGTCTATCCTGTTTATTCAAACGCTGAGTCCGATGGTGATCTCGTACCGCTCTAAAGAGAAATCGCGTGAGGTTGCTCGTTTTAAAGCATTGCGAGCGATGAATATTGCCTTTGGTGTTTTATTTGTCACGGTATTCTTTTACGCAGTTTCTTTCACCTTAGCGATGGGGCATGACGAAGCAGTTAAAGCCTATGAGCAGAATATTTCAGCATTGGCGATTGCAGCGCAGTTCTTTCCTGGTAGCTGGGCGACCGTGGTTAGCGTTATTTTAAATATCTTTGCGGTCATGACTGCTTTCTTTGGTGTTTATTTAGGCTTCCGTGAAGCGACTCAGGGCATTGTTATGAATATCCTGCGTCGTCGTATGCCGGCTGAAAAGATCAATGAGAAATGGGTACAAAACGGAATTATGCTGTTTGCCATTTTATTGGCATGGAGTGCAATTATTCTGAATGCGCCAGTATTAAGCTTTACTTCAATTTGCAGCCATATTTTTGGGATGGTCGGGTGTTTGATTCCGGCTTATTTAGTCTACAAAGTACCCGCTCTACATAAATACAAAGGTACTTCACTCACCATTATCATTATTACCGGGTTGCTGCTATGTGTGTCTCCATTCCTAGCATTCTCCTAATAAGTTAAAAACTGAATATTTTTGTAGTCTTGTTATTAAGGTCTGAATTATGAGCAAGTATGAAAGCGAAAATCTGTTGTGTACCGAATCGCGTGATGAATTGTGGAATGAGTTTATCCGTGCGGTACAGCAGGAAGTCAAGCCAGCTGTGGGCTGTACCGAGCCGGTATCTTTGGCTCTGGCCGCTGCTATTGCCGCTTCATATCTTCCTGAGCCTGTTGAGCGTATCGAAGCGCGCGTATCTCCTAACCTAATGAAAAATGGTATGGGGGTGACAGTCCCAGGTACTGGGATGGTCGGCCTCCCGATCGCCGCGGCAGTTGGAGCGACCGGGGGAGATCCCAAAGCAGGATTGGAAGTGCTCAAACATGCGACGCCACAGGCCGTTGAGGCAGGGAAGTCTCTTCTGGCTAGTGGGGGTGTGTCGGTTTCTATTCAGCAGCCGTGTGAGCATATTCTGTTTTCTCAGGTCACAGTGTTGGGTGCAACGGAATCGGCCTGTGTCACCATTGCTGATGGGCATACCAACGTCATTAAAATTGTGAAAAACGGTGAAGTGCTGTTTGACGCACGGCTGCACTCCGATGAATCCTCTGATGCGCCTTGTGCGGAAGGGTATTGTCTGAAGAAAGCATCATTACGTCAGGTATTCGATTTTGCCGTTAATGTCCCGCTAGAACGCATCCATTTTATTTTGGAGGCTGCGACGTTAAACAAGGCGCTATCGTTGGAAGGATTGAGCAAGCAGTATGGTTTGCACATTGGTGCAACGCTCCAGCGCCAACGTGACCGTGGTTTATTGGCTCGTGATCTACTGTCGGATATTATGATTCGCACGTCCTCTGCGTCTGACGCACGTATGGGAGGCGCCGTGATGCCAGCCATGAGCAACTCAGGCTCTGGTAATCAGGGAATCACTGCCACGATGCCTGTTGTCGTAGTGGCTGAATATCTTGGTGCGGATGAAGCGCAATTGACTCGAGCTTTAATGTTATCGCACCTGACCGCGATATACATCCATAGCCAGTTGCCTACCCTGTCAGCGCTGTGCGCGGCGACAACGGCGGCGATGGGCGCTGCTGCTGGGATTGCGTGGCTGATTGAAGGCCGTTATGAACCGGTTGCGATGGCGATTAGCAGCATGATCGGTGATGTTAGCGGTATGATTTGCGATGGAGCTTCTAACAGCTGTGCCATGAAGGTTTCGACCAGCGTTTCGGCTGCCTACAAAGCGGTGCTGATGGCGTTAGATGATAGCTGTGTGACGGGGAATGAAGGGATTGTAACCGACGATGTGGACCGCTCTATTGCCAACCTTTGTGCTCTGGCCTGCCATTCCATGCAGCAAACCGACACTCAGATTATTGAGATAATGGCAAAGAAAGCCTCATAACAGGTAACGACTTGAAGCCTTTTAAAATGGGAGCCTCGGCTCCCATTTTTACGACAATATAAAAGCTTACTGTATTAACTCTAAGCCAGCGACTCGCTGCCAGTACCCGTTACAGTCGGCGCGATTTTCCAACGTTAGTGGTTCAAGCCCTCGCTCGTTAGCGCGGAATTGGCTTAGCACGTTCAGCGTGTCCATGCTCTCCGGCGATAGGCGCACGATATCAACTAATCCCTGCATTTCTAGCTGATTATTGCCGAGGTTATAGCAATAGCCACTTTGTGTCTGAATACCGTTAAGCACGAAAACTTGCTGGTTTTCCTGTGATAAAACGCGGCGTCCTTGGGGGTATTTAATGCAGCAGGTTTCGCACTGATCTTTCGGCAAATCTTCTGAACGGGCGGTAAAGCAGCGTGCGGAATAGGCCAGTGGCAGGTGCCCGTAACTCAGAACTTCCACTTCAAACTTATTGCGAATGCCTAAGCTTTCACACTGGTCCATCACGTTTTTCAGCCAGTCGTGGGAGAGTTCAACCGGCATACACCAACGTACCATTCCCTGTTTTTGTAACAGACGCAAGGTGACCGCGTTGTAGCAGTTCAGCGCGTGGCCGGCTACAAACGGCAGTTTACGCTCCGCGGCCATATTCACCGTGCCTAAGTCGTTGGCTTCAATTAAAAAATCGCCGTTTTCGACATAGCGCTTCAGCTCATTAAGCTCGGAGGGCGCTTGCAACAGCGCCAGAGTAGAGATCACCACCTGCTTGCCTGAGTGCGCTACTTGCTTGGCCACATCCAACCAGTCAGCAACTTTCATCTCACGACGTTTTGAACACACGGTTTCACCGAGATAAATGATGTCAGCTTCACTTTGCGCGGCAGCCTGATAAAAAGTTTCTATTTCATTTTTTGGCCAGTAATAGAGCACGGCCCCTAAAGAATATTTCACGATTTTGTTCCTTACTGCCATTTCCGGTGATAGGCACCCAGCGTGGTTTGGGTGCCTTCAGCCATCGCGCCAAGGCTATCCATCCAGCTCTGTTCTGCTTTATAGCCCTCAGGATCTTTCTGACAACGGTCAATGGCTTGACGCCATACTTTTGCCACTTGGCTGACATAGGCAGGGCTACGTTGACGTCCTTCAATCTTCACTGAGGCAATATTCGCGCCCATCAAATCGGGCAGCAGTTCGAGCGTATTTAGGCTGGTGGGCTCTTCCAGCGCGTGATATTTCTCGCCATCGACCAAATAACGCCCTTTACACAGCGTTGGATAACCTGCGTTTTCACCCTCTTCGTAGCGGTCAATCAGGACATCATTAAGGCGAGATTCCATTCCCTGTGGCGTTTGCTGCCAGCGAACGAAACGAGCCGGAGAGCAGGCACCTACGGTATTAGGTGACTCACCGGTGAGATAAGAGGAGAGGTAGCAACGGCCTTCAGCCATGATACACAGGCTGCCGAAAGCAAAAACTTCCAGCGGTACTTCGCTAGTGCGAGCCAATTGTTTCACCTGATGAATTGACAGCACACGCGGCAATACCACGCGCGAAACATCGAAGTGTTGTTTGTAGAAACGAATAGCTTCATCATTCGTTGCCGATGCCTGCACGGAAACGTGGCGCTCAACCTGTGGGTAGCGCTCTGCCGCGTATTCCAACATGGCGAGATCGGCTAAAATAAGTGCATCGGCGCCTAACTGTGCTGCCATATCCACGGCTCGTTCCCAGCGAGCGTAGCCATCAGGATGAGCAAACGTATTGATAGCGATATGCAGCTTACGTTTATGGTTATGCACGTAGCTCACGGCTTCTTGGAGCTTTTTCTCAGTAAAATTCAGGCCAGCAAAATGGCGAGCGTTAGTATCATCTTTTAAGCCGATATAAACGGCGTCTGCGCCGTTATCAATAGCTGCCTTCAGAGCAGGCAAATTTCCGGCGGGGCAAAGCAACTCCATATATCATTCCTGAACGGGCCACGGTAGCGATGAGTGGCAATTAATGACAACAGGTGATCGGTTGAACCCTGAGTGATAATTTTAATGGCGATCATTCTAGAGAACCCATTCATCGGCTGTTTTGATTTGAGGCAGTTTCTCGTGTGTTGACAGCAGCAACACGACGGTTATTCTTTATCCAAATTTTTGTTGGCCTATCGACTTACTTGGCTAATAAGGGTGCATTTTGTTGATATAGCGCGCGGTCTTGTGCTGCTGATGTGGCAAAATACCAACAACCAGTATTATGAGGAGTCACTCCAGTGTTGGAACAATTACGAGCACGTTTAGTGCGTCAAGGTCCGGCGTTTTTAAGCGTCCCGTTAAAATTCACGCCGTTTGCTCTACAACGGCAAGTGCTGGAACAACTGCTTGGCTGGCAATTTCGTCAGGCGCTCGCAGACGACGAATTAGAGTTTCTGGAACAGCGTTGGCTGAAAGTTGAAGTGCGCGATCTCGGCCTTAAGTGGTTTGTCACCGTAAACGAAGGCAAGCTGCAAGTGAGCCAACATCAGGATGCTGACGTGAGTTTCAGCGCCGATGCTAACGACTTAATCTTGATTGCTGCGCGCAAGGAAGATCCTGATACGCTGTTTTTCCAACGTCGTTTACGCATTGAAGGTGATACTGAGCTTGGCTTATATGTCAAAAACTTGATGGATGCGATAGATTTGGATGCAATGCCTAAACCATTACGGTTTGGTCTGCTACAGTTGGCAGAGTTTGTTGATGCTGGAATGAAAGAAGTATCTACGTCCGCTACCCAAGAGGTTTCACCATGCTAATCCGCGTTGAAATTCCTGTTGATGCTGCAGGTATTGACCGGCTGCTACGCAACGCGTTTCCCTCGAGCGAAGAGGCTGAGCTAGTGCATCGCCTGCGCGAAGATGGTCTGCTGACGCTAGGCGTCGTAGCGACTGATGAAGAGGGCGGTGTGATTGGCTATGCGGCGTTCAGTCCCGTTTACGTCGATGGTGAAGATCGCCAATGCGTTGGGCTGGCTCCGGTCGTGGTTGATGAAGCTCATCGCCGTCAAGGACTTGCGGAACAGATCATTTATGAGGGGCTAGATTCTCTGAATGAGTTTGGCTATTCGGCTGTCGTTGTACTCGGTGAACCGGCCTATTTCTCTCGCTTTGGTTTCCAGAACGCCGCTCAGCAAGGGTTACGTAGCCATCTGCCAGGCACTGAGGACTCCTTTCTGGTGTATCCATTAGCCGGTGGTGAAATGGAGAATTGCAAAGGCGTGGTGGAATACTCAGCGCCTTTTGGGCGTGGTGAGTCCACCACGTTCTAGATAAAGTGTTTTTCTACGGATACCCCCGTAGCTGGGAGTATCCGCGTATTTATTGCACCGTTATTGCACTACAAATTTCACTACAGCGCCTTTTCAGGTTCAACGGTTTTTTGGCTGCGATTGACAGCCAACGTGGCCAACCAATAGATCAGACTGGCGGCAAGCAATGAGTTGATAGTCGGAATTCCCCATTCAGTCACTAATCCAACAATACTGCCAACAATGCTGGCGATAATGGCTATCCAGCCAATAGCAGGCGTTTGAACGTCATCTGGCAGCTTTCCTTCTGACCGGCTCAGATCCAAAATCTTACGGTGAGAGCGCACCACAAAATAGTCGACCAGCATGATGCCGATGATCGGTGGGAATACCACGCCGAGTACGGTTAAAAAATCAACAAATCGATCCAGTATACCTAGCACGGAAAGCGTGGTTCCAAGGATGCCAATCACTAACGTCGTTGAGATATATTTGAGTTTTTTACCCGTTAGCCCTTCGACAGCGTTCACAATGCCCAGCGACGAAGAATAAAGGTTAAGGTCATTCACCCTCAGCGTTGAGAACACCACGACTAACAGGCCAGCACCACCCGCAGCCTGAGCCATAATAGTCACAACATCAGCTGTTCCCAACGTCTTGGCGATCAAAATGGCCAGACCGTTGATGATAAACTCACCAGCAACAATGGTTAAAATCGTTACGCCTAATACATGTTTACGATTTTTAGAGTAACGCGTTAGATCGGGAGTCATCAGGCTCGCCACAATGGCGCCGCCGACAACGATAGTGATACCTGCGCTAATTGAAATGGGTTCACCGGGAGGCAATAACTGCATGATTTCAGGCAGGTTATGTCCAGATAAAACATTAAAGGAAATATACGCTACCAGTGAAATAAACATGGGTACTGCTATTCTTGCCGCAATGCGCAATGCCTTGAAACCAAATGCGACCAATATCGTCAAAAAGCTACCAGATAAAGCCGCCGCCCAGCCAAAGCCCAATTTATGGTTAAGGGCAAAATCCAGTGATTTAGCAAAAATAGCGTTTTGTATTCCAAACCAACCAAGTAAACTGACGGCAACAACTACCCCGATCAGCACCGAGCCTAAGCGTCCAAAGCCGCACCATCTCGCTAATAGACTACCGGAGATCCCTTCGCGCATTCCCGCCAGCCCAAGACCATAGGTCACAATTCCAAATATCACGCTGCCGATGAGGATGGCGGTAAACGCATCAGTCAATGTCATGGAGTTACCGAGTACAGCGCCAAGCATGAATTGATCCAGCGCGGTCAACATGCCCATATGAACGATAGCGACGCTTAAAAATGAAACCCTTTTATCCTGTGGCACTCTGCTCAGTGGATAATCTTCAATTTTGATCACGATAAGGTATGCCTTTTATGGTTTATTCCCGTCATATTTAAAGTTGCATATGGGGTACCTACAACTTAAATTATTTAGGGTTTAGATAAACTGAATTCCCTTTGCTACCAGTCTGTCAGGAATATAGTTGTCCAATTGCTCAAATTGACAGAATTCCTCAAATTGCTGCTGTGTATGGACGTCACATTTTTGATAAATCGTATAGATTCTGTTTTCTATTGTTTTGGTGCTGATGTTATATATTTTTGCAATCTCTTTCACTGAAAGCCTTTGTAGCATTAGGAATATAACGTCGAGCTCCGCACGGGTAAAAGTCTCACTATTAGTTTCGGTGGTTAGAATACTTGGCTTTTGATGATTTATATATTTAAGCGGCGATAAGCTATTAAGCGGTTTGGCGTTCCACATCACACCAATTAATTCTTTTTTATCATTATAAATGGGCAGCTTCTCGCTAATAAATGGCATGAGGAAATCTTTCCCATACCAATAATGCGTTTCTATTACGGTAACGCGATCTTGAGATTCCTCAGTTCTTTTATCATGCTCGATAAATTCAGGTGAGAATTCAGCCCAATGAGCAGGAAACTCATTGTCCAGCTTACCTTCAATATCAAAGTCTAATGGCGTATTGGTATAGAGATAAGCCGCTTTGTTCATATAGATATGGCGGGATTGGCGATCTTTAATGCCCCATGGCTCACTCAGGTGTTCCATCATGGCAATGAGGCCCTTGAAATAAATTTCATTATTCTTTTCGGGCAAATCCATTTCAACCTCACCGCGCAACGAAGGGTTAAATTTCTTTAGCTAGGTAGTGTCGTGTGAATTTTTTTGCATAACCGTCTAAATTACCATAAACGCGATAGCCTAATTTTTCATAAAATCCTCTGGCCTGAAAATCGAAAGTATCAACATAAGCCATATGGCAACCGCGTTTTGATGCTTCTGCCTCCGCTCTTACCATTAACTGACGGCCATATCCGCATTTACGATATTTATCGCTAACCCAAAGATATTGAACTTCAAGCCCTCCCCACCACGTTCTTGCTACCAGCCCGCCAACGATTTCTCCATTATCGTCGGTAACGGTCAAAAATAATGGATGGATATCGACGGCTTCGGTTTTGCTGTTATGAGCCCAAAGACTGTCAATCACATACTCTTCATCCTGTGGGTTTGGTGCATCCGTAACATTGATCTTCATTATGAAATATACCCTTGCATGTGAATAATTAAATACGAAACTAATTAATTAAATTAAACCACGTTTAATATCACTTTCCTTAACGTGTTACAAGAGTGGTTTTCACCCGTTCCTACAAGGGACAAAAGTGTCTATATTGACTGTGACAGAGTTAAAAGAAACCAGCTTAACTTATAAAAGTTATCTGCTAGGGCTGCTCTGTCTGGAAATGCTGATTTCGCCTCACCAGGGCACCGCTAAAAAAGAATAACGAGAACGTATGACTTCACCAGTAGAGCAAATGCAAATTGCCGAAGTGGAGTAGGTTGTTTACGTCTTGATTTATAAGATTTATTGCTTAGTTGTTTGTTTTGCAGACAGTTGCGTTGAACTAAGACGTCTGCCTGAAACTGCCGATTTACCGCTCAAGATAGCTTCTAACCATACTTCTAGTAATGCTGGTTTTTCAGCAACCAATCTTTCTTTCTGCTTTTTATTCAGTTGCTTAATCCGATGTTCTAGCCGCAACGCCTGTCCTTGTTCACCGACTAAGTCGCTGAATGCCAGCTGCAGCGGTCCTTTGCCGCGCAATGCTTTGGCTCCTCGCCCTGTTTGATGCTGCTGATACCGGCGCTCCACGTCGGTGGTAATACCGGTATAAAGCGCACCAGAAGCGGTTCGGATTAGATAGAGATACCAGAGGGTTTCGTGCGGTTCAGTGGTCATTAGGGTAAGGCCAATTAACGTCTTTATGGCATTATACCCTCCATCAAAGGATCTTGTGAGGCCAACGAATGACAACCGATAAAGAGCATATTTGCCGCTTTTTGAATGCTCAGCATGTGCTCACGCTAGCGACCTGTTGGGAAGGCGAGATGTGGTGCGCTAACTGCTTTTATGTGTTTGATGAGGTGCGGATGGCGCTCTATTTTATGACTGAAACCCGCACGCGCCATGGTGGGATGCTGCTCAATAATCCTAAGGTTGCTGGCACCATCGCACACCAAACTAAAACCATTGCGCTGATTCGTGGCCTACAATTCTCTGGCGAGGCGGTTCAATTGCAAGGGGAAGAGGAACAGCGCGCGCGTAGTCTCTATTATCAACAGTTTCCGGCTGCGAGGCTCATGTCTGCGCCGGTGTGGCAGCTTTCGCTTCATCAGATCAAAATGACGGACAACAAACTGGGTTTTGCTAAGAAAATTCACTGGGAGAGGGATCCCGAATAAGAATAATCCAGCTTCATCGGTTTAGATGTCACAATACTTAGATATGTATCACTGAAACTTAATGTCTGAAGTTCATACCCTCTGCTTTTCTAGCGTTATACTCAAGAGAGGGAGGATAACGGATGAAAACTTTATTGTTAGGCGCGACCGGTTTGGTCGGAAGTGAACTACTCAAACTTCTAGAGCAAGATCCGGGCATCAGCAAGATATATGCCCCAACGCGGAAGCCACTGCCGCCATCAGAAAAACTGGTGAATCCAGTTGCAGACGATCTCTGTGCCACGATGGCAACATGGACGACCCCGATCGATATCGCGTTTTGCTGTTTAGGCACCACGCGCAAAGATGCTGGCAGTGATGCTGCGTTTCGCTACGTTGATTATACGTTGGTCGTTGAATGTGGCTCTGTGGCGTTGAAAAATGGTTGTCAGCACTATGTGGTGGTGAGCGCGTTAGGTGCGAATCCACAGTCATCATTCCTTTATAGCCGCACTAAAGGGGAAATGGAAAAGGCGCTGGAGCTACAGGCGTGGCAATTCTTAACGATTTTGCGTCCTTCGATGCTACAGGGCGGACGCTCAAAACCACGACTGTTAGAACAGATTTCGGAGCCTATCTTTAAGCTGCTACCTGAAAAGTGGAAGGCGGTTGAAGCCTCGGCCGTTGCCATGGCGATGCTGAAATCAGCGCGTAATCCACCACCGTATCGTTTGCAGATTATTGAATCCGAGCAGATTCAAAAATACGCGTAGTCATACCCGTCAGCTTTTGCGGTCAGCGTTAACCCATCTCTGGCCGCTTCAATCCCCTTGGGTAGCGCATTTTCCATCATCCATAAATCGAACTGATGACTAATATGTGTCAGCCATATTTTCTGGCAGCCAATTTCTTTCTGTAATTCAACCACTGTATTGAGGTCGTTATGATTTTTCGGGGTGAAAGCCCGCGGCTCATGGCTACAATCGATAATGATGATTTCCGGTGGCTGGTGGCGTAAGACGTTTAACGTTGACTCGGGTAATCCGGCAGTATCTGTCAGATAGGCAATGCGGCGATCGGGCGTTGCCAGAAGATAGCCAAATGTCAGCTTGGAGTGATTGAGCGGCAGCGGCGTCACCTGCAACTCCTGTAAATAAAATGGCTCAAATGCGTTCAACCGATGGTTAAAATCAAGCATCCCCGGGTGTTTGAATAAATCGTCGCAGCCCAGTTCATCTGGGGGGCCATAAACTGGAATGGCCGCCCCCATTCCCCAACGTAAAGGAAATAATCCTTGGACATGATCCATATGATAATGCGTCAGCAGAAATTGGCTAATTTGTGTAGGCGTGAAACGTTCAGTGAGATCGTGTAAGCCGGCATCAAGCAGCGTGAGCGCGCCGTTATATTCCAGCATCGCGCTACAGGGTTTTCGTCGATAAGACGGTTGCTGCTGGGCTCGCAGGCAGGCTGCACATTCGCAGCCAAAGGCTGGAACCTGTTGTGCACCGCCGGTGCCTAAAAACGTCAGCTTGAGAGTGCTCATTGCTACAGCTCCGACAACGGCTTAACGAAACGGAAGTGGGTATGTAGATAGCCCTCACGCAGATAAAAACGGTGGGCGTCGTGGCGTGTCGCGCGGGTAGACAGCTCGATCTGCTCTGCACCTAATTCACAGGCGATATTCTCCGCCCAGCGCAATAGCGCTTTTCCAACACCAGCGCCGCGAGCCTGCGGTGAGATAACCAGTTCTTGAATTTCAGCAATCCAGTTCACATGGTGCAAATGGTATTGCAGATGGATACCGATAAAACCCAGTATCTCATGACCTTGCGTGGCTAAGGTGTAATGCACATGTGGATTAGCCAAATTCATCGCATAGCCTTTGGCGAAGGCGACGGAATCAAATTCACACTGTTCCAGTTCGCAAATTAACCGGTAAACGGCGGCTTCATCCAACGCGGTGGCGGGGCGTAAAATAATGTCAGACATGAAAGAGCCTCTAATTTATGCTGAAACGGATACGGGCGTCGTTTCAACCATCAAGCGTAAAAAAGCCTGAACCGTGTGGGACAAGCCATCATTATTGTTCAAATAGTAGCAACCCGCGTTTTCAGCTAGCTGATAATCTCTCGCTCGCTGTAAACGTTGCTCAATTTGCTGAGGAGTTTCACGTCCTCGAGCCTGTAGCCGTTGACGGAGTATGTTAGGAGAAACTTGTAAGCAAACCGCCAGCATAGCGTTACCGTAGCGTTCACGTGCGAAAGGAAGATGGGCACGTGAGCCGTTCACCACCACGTTAATCCCCTGTGCCAACCACTGATCGATTTCGATTCCCAGTGCATAGTAGTGCTGGTTAGCCTGCCAGTTTAGCGCGAAAAGCCCTTGGCTCCGGCGTTGCATAAATTCGGTTTCACTCAGCTCAATATGGTTTTCAGAGCCTGCATTGCAGGCTCGAGTGATATAGCGATGCGCAACCAGCAGTGGGATGGTTTGCTGCTGGCGTAGCGCCTGCAGCAAACTGTCTTTACCCGATCCCGATGCGCCAACCAGATAAATTAATTTTCCCATCAGAATACCCGTATGCCTTCGCGCCAGACATGATTGACATGAACGTGCTCGCCATGACGCTGTGCTAACACCAGATCGGCTCTTTTGCCTTCAGCCAGTATGCCACGGTCGGATAACCCGAGGGCTTTGGCTGGGTTACGCGTCACTAAGGATATAGCCTGCGGCAGCGTAAACGCATTGCTGTCGCAGGCTGCTACGCTGAATGCGGCATCAAGCAGGCTTGCGGGGTAGTAGTCAGAAGAGAGGATATCCAGCACGCCCAATGAGGCGAGCTCGTGAGCGGCGACATTCCCAGAATGCGAGCCACCACGCACGATATTGGGGGCTCCCATCATGACCTGTAAACCGCGCTGGTGTGACGCATGCGCGGCTTCGGCGGTAGTCGGGAATTCGGCTATCACGCTGCCCAGTTTATGTGATTCGTCTGCGTGCGCCTCGGTGGCATCATCATGGCTGGCAAGTGCGATACCTCGTGAGCGACAAAGCTCAGCAATGGCATGTCGATTAGGCTGTGACCAACGCTCGGCGTTTTCCAACTGCTCGCGTTCATAGGTATCCATCTGCTCATCGCTGAGATGATATTTGCCTTGGAAATATTCGCGGTATTTTTGCGGATTGACGAACTGACGCTGGCCGGGGGAGTGATCCATCAGCGAAACCAGAGAGACGCCACGTTTCTCAATCAACTGTTGAAGCAGCGGCAACGTACTGTGATGCGGAAGTTCACAACGCAGGTGCAGACGATGCTCAGCACGATTCACTCCGCGTTGCTGGCTATCGATCACTGCGTTGATCATCTTTTCCAGATTGTCTAAACGGTCGCCGCCGTCGCGTACATCACCGAGCGCCACCGCATCGAGTACGGTAGTAATGCCGCTGGAAACCATTAATGCATCGTGGCTGCTCATGGCTGAATGCGCTGGCCAACTGACTTTGGGGCGCGGAGTAAAAAACTTATCGAGATTATCGGTGTGCAATTCAATTAGCCCAGGTAGAAGCCAGCCACCGTTGCCGTCTAGCGCTTCGGGTAAACGACTATCGCTGTCGGCAACGGTGCGGATCACGCCATCTTGAACCTCGATCGAACCCGTAACCACTTCGTTTTCCAGCACCAGTTTGACGTTATTAATGATCATGGTTTTGCTCCGCTATTCAGTCATCACATGCAGACGATCTGCTACGTGATTGCGTACGGCTTCATCGTGGAAAATACCCACAATGGCAGCCCCACGCGCTTTGGCTTCGTCAATCAGGCTTACAACAGCCGCGCTGTTGGTGGTGTCCAGCGATGCGGTGGGTTCATCAAGTAATAAAATGGGGTAATCGACGACAAATCCCCGCGCGATATTTACCCGCTGTTGTTCACCGCCGGAAAAGGTAGAGGGCGCTAAGTGCCACAGGCGTTCGGGGACGTTGAGGCGAGTTAACAGAGCGGCGGCTTTTTGCTCGCAGGCTTGGCGTTCAAAGCCAAGCTCCAGCATGGGCTGCATAACCACCTCTAAAGCGCTAATCCGCGGGATCACGCGTAGAAACTGGCTTACCCAGCCAATGGTTTTGCGGCGTACCGCAAGAATTTGTCGTGCCGGAGCCTGAACCATATCCAGCCATTCGCCTTGATGATTCACCCAGATGCTGCCCTCGTCAGGAAGATAATTGGCGTAGAGTGAACGCAATAGCGTTGATTTTCCGCTGCCTGAGTGGCCATGCAACACTACACATTCGCCAGAGTGAACCTCTAATGATGCGCCCGCTAGCACTGGCAAATGGATGCTATTCTGATGATGCAACACGAAGGTTTTACTCAGGTTTTCAACGCGTAAGCGTGTCGTTGTAGTCATAATTTTCGCTCAGTTTTGTAAGACAGAAGAAACCAGCAGTTGGGTATAGGGATGGTGCGGATCGTCAAGCACACGATCTGTCAGACCACTTTCCACCACTTTTCCCTGCTTCATCACAAGAAGACGGTGTGCTAGCAGACGCGCAACGCCAAGATCGTGGGTGACGATCACCACCGCAAGTTGCAGATCCACCACCAGCGTGCGCAGGAGATCCAACAAACGAGCTTGAACAGAAACGTCGAGCCCGCCGGTGGGCTCGTCCATAAACACCACGCGTGGATGCGTCACCAGATTGCGTGCAATTTGCAGACGCTGCTGCATACCGCCAGAAAAGGTGGTAGGCAGATCGTCGATGCGGGTTGCTGGGATCTCTACGTCTTCTAGCCAGCGCATCGCTTCCGCACGGATATTGCCGTAGTGCCGTTGTCCCACGGCCATCAGGCGCTCGCCGATATTGCCACCGGCTGATACGTGGGGGCGTAAACCATCGAGAGGATGTTGATGTACCACGCCCCATTCGGTACGTAACAGACGCCGGCGATCGCTTTCGCTCATGGCATATAAATCGCGTACGCCTTGAGTACTTAGGTAACGAATGCTGCCTTGTTGTGGCGTGAGTCGGGCTGAGATCGCTTTAAGCAGCGTTGTTTTTCCTGAGCCTGATTCACCGACGATCCCCAGCACTTCTCCTGGATAGAGATCGAAGGTGACATCGCTAAAACCTTTACCCGGCGCATAGAGATGAGTCAGGTTATTCACGGAAAGCAGCGGCAGGTCACTCTCTGGCGCGGAGAAAATCGAATCTGTGTTATTCATTGCGCATTGGCCTCACTGTGCTGGCGGCAGAAATCGGTATCCGAGCAAACGAACATGCGTGCGCCTTGATCGTCGAGGACCACTTCATCCAGATAGCTCTGCTTCGAGCCGCAGATTGCACAGGGTTGATCCCACTTCTGGACGCTAAAGGGATGATCGTCAAAGTCGAGACTTTCCACTTTGGTGAACGGGGGAACCGCATAGATTCTCTTTTCACGACCGGCACCAAATAGCTGTAGCGCTGGCATCATGTTCATCTTTGGATTATCAAATTTAGGGATCGGCGATGGAGCCATCACATAGCGGTTGTTCACTTTGACCGGATAGTCATAGGTAGTGGCGATATGTCCAAAGCGCGCAATATCCTCATACAATTTCACCTGCATCACGCCGTACTCTTCCAGAGCATGCATTTTGCGGGTTTCAGTTTCGCGAGGTTCGATAAAACGCAGCGGTTCAGGCATTGGCACTTGATAAATGATGATTTGATCTTCCCGCAGCGGCGTTTCAGGAATGCGATGGCGAGTTTGGATCAGCGTGGCGTCGGCGGTGGTTTCGGTCGTCTTCACGCCGGTGACGCGTTGGAAAAAGCGACGAATAGAAACCGCGTTGGTGGTGTCATCTGCACCTTGATCGATCACTTTTAGCGTATCTGACTCACCAATGACGCTGGCAGTTAGCTGGATCCCGCCGGTTCCCCAGCCGTAGGGCATTGGCATTTCGCGACCGCCAAAAGGAACCTGATAGCCGGGGATCGCGACCGCTTTAAGGATAGCGCGGCGGATCATGCGCTTGGTTTGTTCATCCAGATAACCAAAGTTATAGCCGGTTAGCACGTTAGTCATGTGCGTTCTCCTGACGGTCATTGAATTCCTGCTGCAAGCGATTGAGCAGCTCCAGTTCAGCTTGGAAATCAACGTAGTGAGGGAGTTTGAGATGTGAAACAAAGCCTGCGGCTTCCACGTTGTCGGCGTGAGCTAAAACAAACTCTTCATCCTGCGCAGGGCCTTTGACCTGTTCTTGGTAATCAGGAGCTTGAAGGGCGCGATCGACTAACGCCATCGCCATCGCTTTACGTTCGCTCATGCCAAATACCAGACCATAGCCGCGCGTGAAGTGTGGGGGAGTATCCTGTTCCGCGACAAAGCCGTTAACCATTTCACATTCGGTAAGCAACAGCTCACCCACGTCAACGGAAAATCCGAGTTCTTCTGGCGTAATGCTGAGCTTCACGAAGCCGCTACGAATCTCGCCGGCAAACGGGTGATTGCGCCCGTAACCGCGCTGGGTGGAATAGCCTAGCGCCAGTAGATACCCCTCATCGCCGCGCGCCAATTGCTGCAAGCGTGAGGCGCGTGAGCAGGGATAAACCGGCGGATTTCGGGTGATATCATCGGGTTCGTGGCCGTCATCGTGTTCTTCACGAGCCAGATTTTGCTGCGCCAACATGCTGAAAACATGTGGGCAGGGAATTTCTTCTGCTTCGGAAACTTGTTCTATGTTAGGCATTTCGCCGTTTGCCAGCAGCGTAAAATCCAGCAGGCGATGGGTATAGTCATAGGTTGGGCCCAACACCTGCCCACCGGGTAAATCTTTGTACACCGCAGAAATTCTTCGTTCTAGCCGCATCTCACCCGTATCCAGCGCGTTGCTGATCGCCAAACGAGGTAGCGTGGTGCGATAGGCTCGTAGTAAAAAGATCGCCTCAACCAGATCGCCGCTGGCCTGTTTGATCGCCAACGCCGCCAGTTGTCTGTCGTAGATCCCGCCTTCGGTCATCACCCGATCGACCGCCAAAGCCAATTGCTGCTCGATTTGATCGACGTTGAGTTCGTCAAACTGCGTTGATCCGCGACGCTTCTGTTCTTGCAAACGGTGGGCCGCTGCAATGGCTTTTTCTCCCCCTTTAACGGCTACGTACATCGAACACCTCCACATGAGTCGTGCGGGGTATGGCAAGCAGACGTTCTCCACAGGTAAAGATAAAATCGCAGCCTAGCGGGAAAGCGTGTAAACGTTCGGTTAATGCGTTGAGTACAACGTCTGAAATCTGCGGTGCAATCATGCGCTCTTCAAGAATTCCGGGACCGGTCAGGCGTAGCATGTGGCCGCCGCTAAGGCTTTTCACCTCAACAATCACCGTGGCGCTGGCTTCCGGTGAGACATCTTCTCCCTGTGCGAAATCATTGAGTTGCTCAGCGCGTACCTGATCATTCACAACGGTAAAGGTGGCCTGTGATGGTTCGGTGGCGAGCACTGCTCCGGTATGAAAACGCAGATTCTGGCAGGCAGTTTCCGAGCAT
This sequence comes from Hafnia paralvei, assembly GCF_020150375.1. Taxonomy (NCBI): domain Bacteria; kingdom Pseudomonadati; phylum Pseudomonadota; class Gammaproteobacteria; order Enterobacterales; family Hafniaceae; genus Hafnia; species Hafnia paralvei. The sequence continues at coordinate 655,728 of NZ_CP083737.1, forward strand.
AATTCAGGCGCTAACCATACCGGTGTATCTTGGTCGCTTAGGGTGAGCAATACGCTGGTGGTTGCACTGTTCAACGGCTGCCAGCCCTCTGGCGTGTTATTCAAACTCACTATGACACCCGGCTCGCTCATGGCTTTGAGCAGGCGGCGAAAATGGTGTTGTGCATCCTGCACAGGTAAGGTAAAGGCGGTCATCAACGTCATTAGTTATCTCCGCGAACCAGAGTGAAGAAATCTACTCGGCTGGCTGCAATTTCTTGAGCGCGCTGCTGGTGTCGTTCTTGTTGCAGCGCGGCGAGGGGATTAATCAGGTTTTCCAACAGATGTGGCGCGTGCTCCCGCTTTTGCAGTAGAGCGTCAATCAACGCGCAACGTTCGGCGTGTAACTTATCGCGCCCCAATAGATAGCTATAACCGTAGGTACCACACTCCAACTGGATAACCGCACGGGTCAGCGTGGCATCACCAAGGAAAAATCGCTGGCCGCGGGCTCCCGCGCGAGCCTGAATCTGAACCAACCCGGTTTCTGCTGAGCGGATATTTTTCCATTCCACGTGGGGAAAGTGCATGACATCCCACAATGGATTGAGGTCGTCCGGTTGGCTGTGCGCTAGAGTCGCCATCCAGCGCTGGCGTTCAGCAAGGGAGAAATGTGCATGAGTGTGTGAGGCGTCCATCTAGTGCTCCATAGTCAGTTCAATCATGTCGGCGCGCGTCAGGCTGACGGAGTATTCCGCTGGCTGAGACTGGCCTTCACGGTGATTCAAGGTACGCACACACATCAGCGGTGCATGGGTGGCAATTTCTAATAATCGGCTCTCTTTGGCCTGAGCTCGGCGAGCGCTGATGCGGGTTTGTGTTCGGCTAAGTTCACAGCCGAGATGTTGTTGAATGTAGTCGTGCAGCGATCCGCTGGTGAATTGTTGCAGCGCGCCCCACCAAGTGAGGTCTGGCAGAAAGTGGTCGATAACGCATACCGGCACGCCGTTGACACGGCGCAGGGTGCGTAGATGGATCACCTGCTGCCCTTCCTCCATACCTAATGCATCGGCGATGTGGCTAACCGTTGGGCGCAATACGGAAATCAAACGTTCGCTGGTGGGATGGCTTCCTTGCTCCAGTAAGTTCTGGCTAAAGCGCGCCTGTGAATGCAGCGGATAGTCAAAAGGACGCATTAGAACTAAAACACCGACGCCCTGACGGCGTTGTACCCAGCCACGTACCACTAATTCGTCGATAGCGCGGCGTAGGGTGTGACGATTAACGTCATAATGTTCGGCCAATTGATGTTCGGCTGGGAGATAGTCACCACACTGATAGTTCTGGCGTAGTTCAAGCTCCAACAGGGCGGCAATTTCCTGATAACGCGTTGGATAGCTGGTCGGATGTCTAGATAAGTGCATACAAACAAAGCCTCTTAATCAGATGAAGTGCTTGCGTAGACGTTGAGACATGAAATCCAGCAGGCTGACGGTGACGATGATGAACACCATCAGCGCGCAGGTTTGCTGAAATTGAAATCCGCGGATCGCTTCCCACAGCGTGACGCCGATGCCGCCGGCACCCACCATTCCCACCACGGTGGCGGAGCGGACGTTAGATTCAAATCGGTAGAGTGAATAAGAGATCCACAGCGGCATGACCTGTGGCAGTACGCCGTAAATAATTTCTTCCAACTTGTTGGCACCGGTGGCTTTTACACCTTCGATTGGGCCAGGTTCGATGGCCTCTACCGCTTCGGAAAACAGTTTTGCCAAGACGCCAGTGGTATGGATAAACAGTGCCAGTACGCCGGCGAATGGGCCAAGACCTACCGCAACCACAAACAGCATGGCGAACACCATTTCGTTAATCGCGCGGCAGGCATCCATCAGACGACGGGTCGGTTGATAGATCCACCACGGCACAAGGTTTTCAGCACTCATCAGGCCGAGTGGAATTGAAAGCACAATAGACAGGGCTGTGCCCCAGACGGCGATTTGCAGCGTAACCAGCATTTCACCAAGATATTGCTGCCACTGGCTAAAATCGGGAGGGAAGAAATCAGCGGCAAAGGTGGCCATGTTTCCTGCATCACGAAATAGGGTCAGCGGAGCCATTTCTGCACCGTGCCAAGACCAAGCCAGTACCGCAATTAGAATTGCCCAAGTGAACAGGCTAAACCAACTTCGTTTTTGCTCCGGCACTGCTGGCGCGGTGGATTGAGTGGTTTGCATTTGTTTCTCCAATTCGGTGATGTGTGAGCTTTCATCCGTCTTGCAGCCTCTGTCGAGAGGCTGCTATGAGGATTTACGCCTCATCACTGAGTCGCTGTTTTCAAACTATTCATCGCGTTAAGGGCAGAACTTAGGCGATCGAGATCGTCCATTTGAGCCTGTAGCGCTGCGGTTTTTGTCGCTTTGTCTGCAGGACTTAACCCTGCGTTGGCTTTGATCGTCTGGCTCTGTTTAAACAATGAAAGCTGACGGATAGGGACGAGCTGTAGGTCGCTAGAGGGACGGAACGGTGCCCAGCTCAGGCCCTTTAATACCTGCTGTTCTTCGGGGGTTTTGCCGTAGTTCATAAAGAAGCCATAGATCTTTTGTTTAGTCTCTTCAGGGAGATTTTTGCGCCACACGATCGGGTCGCCCGGAATCAGAGGGGATTTCCAGATCACCTTCAGATCTTTGAATTTTTCAGGTGCGGTGATCTTCAGACGATCGAGGTTTTCAGTGTTATTGGTTGCGACGTCGACCTGCTTATTGGCGACGGCTAAGGCGTTGGTTTCATGATTGGCGTTGACGGTACGTTTGAAGTCGCTGGCGGCAGTGTTGTTTTTGGCAAAAACGTAGTAACCGGGGACCAAATAACCGGAAGTGGAATTAGGATCGCCGTTGCCGAAGGTCAGATCTTTCTTCTTAGCGAGCATTTCTTGAACGTTGTTGATTGGGCTATCTTTGTTAACGATTAATACGCTCCAGTAGCCTGGGGAACCGTCTGCTGCCACGGTTTGGGCAAAGACCTGACCGTTGGCGCGATCCACTGCTTCCATTGCCGATAGGTTGCCATACCAAGCAATATCAACCTTGTTGAAACGCATTCCTTGGATAATGCCCGCGTAGTCCGGTGCGAAGAAAGCATTCACCTTCACGCCCAGCGTTTTCTCCATATCCTTCAGGAATGGATCCCACTGGGGTTTTAGGTTTTGTTGTGATTCTGTAGAGATGATGCCGAAGTTTAATGCTGGAGCCTGATCGTCTGCGTGTGCAGTGCCGAAAAGAGTACAGACGCTGAAAGCCAGTGCGGCTACGGTTTTGCAAGCTACCTTGTAAGTCATGACAACTCCATATGAAGTTTGGTAAAGGTTGTTATTTAGGCCGCAACGGCTTCGGCTTCTGGATTCGGTACGTCAACGCGGTTAACACCACGGTAGAGATGTTCGATTTGTTCACGCTGTAGATGGGCGCTTGCACCGTCGTAGAACACATGACCCTGACGTAACGCAATCACGCGTTCGCAATAGCGCAGTGCGTAATCAACCTGATGCAGAGTCACCACCACGGTGATGCCATCTTTTTGATTAATATCCAGTAGGGTTTCCATCACGATGCGGGCTGATTCTGGATCGAGCGAGGCAATGGGTTCGTCGGCAAGAATGACTTTGGCTTTTTGCATCAAGGCTCGGGCGATCGCCACGCGTTGCTGCTGTCCGCCAGAGAGTGTGGACACTCGCTGTTGGGCAAATGACGCCATGCCTACGCGGGTAAGTGCCTGCATCGCTTGCTGTTTTTGTTCTTGGGTAAACCAGCCGCAGCAGGTACGCCAAAACGGCGTAGCGCCTAATGCACCGATCAACACGTTTTCCATAACGGTAAGACGGTTAACCAAATTGAACTGCTGGAAGATATAGCCGATATGGCTACGGCTGCTGCGGATGTCTGAGGCTAGGCGTCCCTGTTTTTGAATGGTTCGTCCGAGTAATTCGATGTGGGAGTCGTCGCGACGGTCTCCGGTGATAAGGCCACTCAAATGGCGCAATAAGGTTGATTTTCCTGAGCCAGAGGGGCCAAGCAAAGCGACCATCTGGCCTTGCTGAACTTCTAAACCAACGCTGTGAAGCGCCTGCTGACCTGCAAACGTCTTGCTTAGATTCGTGACGCGGATGATCGGTGACATGGCGTAACCCCCATTTGTGGGTTGGGCGAAATTAAGTTGCGCTCATGGTGCCGTTCGAAAATGACAGAATGGTTATTTATATGTTGCAGAAATATGAATAGTTAAAGGCGGTCAGATGACAGGAATGAATAGATGAGAGGCTACAGGGCGATGGATGCAGGCCAACCGTGGCTTAAATCGAAGATATCCGTCGGTACCGGTATCTTCGAAGAGAGTGCCACTGGTGAACCATTGATGGATGGCTTTTTTATATCCGAGTTTTTAGCGTAGTTTATGGATCACTTGATTGCTGCTACCGCGCCAGATCAGCATCGGATCTTTGAGGTCCTGAACGAATTTTCCGTCGACCAGAACGTTGATCAGATCAACCACTTCTTGTTGAGCGGCGTTGAGCTCGTCTAGCTTATAGCCAGTCCAGACCCAAATGTCTTTGCCTTCACATTCGGCACGCACGCGTTGTACGAGCTTAAGTATAAAAGGCACATTTTGTGGATGCAGTGGATCGCCGCCGGAAAGGGATAATCCTTGGCGGCGAATACGGGTATCGTTCAGATCGTTGATGATCTGATCTTCCATTTCTTGGGTAAACGGTAGGCCTGAATTCAAACGCCATGTGCTTTTGTTGTAGCAACCTGGACATTCATGCACGCAACCAGAAACAAACAGCGTGCAGCGCGTACCCGGCCCGTTGACGACATCGACGGGGTAATATTGATGGAAATTCATTGAAGGTTTGCCCATTAGGCTATGTTACTTGCCGCTTATGGATTCGGGCTGCGCTGACTTTCTTGCAAAAAATCGGTTCATGTACGTGCATGCTCCGGAGCTTCTGCGCAGGCCGTATTCAAATTGGCGGAGACAATAACGCTGACTGAACAAGCCCAAAACAGAACCTGTTCAGTCAGTTCGCGATATTAACCAATCTGTCCGTTATTCAAATGCTTAACGCGACGTTTAACTTCTTCCTGCTTACCAGCGTTGAACGGACGAGCATCCGGGCTACCAAGATAGCCACATACGCGGCGGATCACTGAGACTTTGGCCGAGTCGTGATTGCCACATTTCGGGCAGGTGAAGCCTTTACTGGTACATTCGAACTCGCCGGTGAAACCGCATTCGTAGCATTCGTCAATTGGCGTATTGGTGCCGTAGTACGGCACGCGACTGTAGCTATAGTCCCATACGTCTTCCAGCGCTTTCAGATTGTGCTGTAAGTTTGGATATTCGCCGTAGCAAATGAAACCCCCGCTCGCCAATGGCGGGTAAGGTGCTTCGAAATCCAATTTGTCGTACGGATTAACTTTTTTCTCAACGTCCAAGTGGAAGCTGTTGGTGTAATAGCCTTTGTCGGTGACGCCCGGTACTACGCCGAATTCAGCGGTATCTAAGCGGCAGAAGCGGTCACACAGGTTTTCGCTCGGCGTGCTGTACAGGCTGAAACCGTAGCCGGTTTCTTCTTTCCAGCTGTCTGTCGCCTGCTGCAAACGGGCAACAATGGCAACGGCTTTTGCACGCAGCGCTTCGTCATCGAATACGTGAGTCTGGTTGCCAAACAGCGCATTGATAGTTTCATGAATACCGATGTAGCCCAGTGAAATAGAGGCGCGGCCATTCTTGAAGATATCAGCGATGTTATCGTCGGCTTTCAGACGCACGCCACACGCGCCTTCCATATACAAAATGGGGGCAACGCGGGCTTTAATGCCTTCCAAACGCGCGATACGCGTCATTAAAGCTTTCTTAGAAAGTTCTAAACGTTCGTCCAGAAGTTTCCAGAATGCGGCTTCGTCACCTTTAGCTTCTAATGCGATGCGCGGCAGGTTTAGGCTAATGACACCGAGGTTATTACGGCCTTCATGGATCATCTCACCGTTTTCTTCATACACGCCGAGGAAGCTGCGGCAGCCCATCGGGGTTTTGAAGGAGCCGGTCACTTTAACAACTTGATCGTAGTTAAGAATATCGGGGTACATACGCTTGCTTGCGCACTCTAATGCCAACTGTTTGATGTCGTAGTTAGCATCGCCAAACTTGTGGTTTAGGCCATCGCGGATGGCAAACACCAGTTTAGGGAAGACGGCTGTTTTGCGATTTTTGCCCAAGCCCGCGATACGGTTTTTTAGGATCGACTGTTGAATCAAGCGTGATTCCCAGCTGGTTCCCAGACCAAAGCCAAAGGTAACAAATGGCGTTTGACCGTTAGCGGTATGCAATGTGTTAACTTCATATTCCAGCGATTGGAATGCGTCGTAGCACTCTTTTTCCGTACGTGTTTTTGCATAGCCGTCGGCGTCAGGGATGTTCCACTCTGCGGCGGTCTGACGATGCTTTTCAAAGCTGGCGGTCACAAACGGCGCTAGAACTTCGTCAATTCGATTAATGGTAGTGCCGCCATAAATATGGCTGGCAACCTGCGCGATGATTTGCGCGGTCACGGCGGTAGCAGTGGAGATGGATTTAGGGCGCTCAATTTCAGCGTTCCCCATCTTGAAGCCGTTGGTCAGCATGCCTTTAAGGTCAATCAGCATGCAGTTGAACATAGGGAAGAACGGAGAGTAATCCAGATCGTGGTAGTGAATTTCACCACGCTCATGCGCTAGCACAACGTCACGAGGCAAAATATGCTGCGTCGCATAGTGCTTAGCCACAATACCCGCTAATAGATCGCGTTGGGTTGGGATAACTTTACTGTCTTTGTTGGCGTTTTCGTTGAGCAAAGCCGCATTGCTTTGTTCGACCAGGCCACGGATTTCCTGATTAAGACGGCCGCGTTGTTCACGAGAGACGTCACGGTCATGACGATACTCAATGTATGCGCGCGCAAGCTGCTTATAGTTGCCTGCCATCAGTTGGTTTTCTACGGCGTTTTGAATCACATGGATATCAACACGTTCGAGATCCGCCATCTGCATAGCGACTACGCGGGCGACGGTTGCACAATAGTCGGTATCATCAACGCCTGCCGCTTGGGCAGCGCGCACCACAGCTTCTTTGATTCGCTGTTCGTCAAAAGGTACCTGACAACCGTCCCGTTTAATCACTATAGGTTTCACCGCTTCGCTCCTTTTACCCGGTTCATGTGTTATCCACAGCCGAAATCCGCATGCTATAAGTCCTGGCGGACTTTTGTGGATGCTTTGTGGATAACTACTACATATGGGTGCTATCTAATGTGTTGGACACTATATATGGTATTTGTTTTTTGTGAAAGCACAGTAGTTTGACTTAGCGCAAAGATTTTTATATTCGGTAGAAACGTTATACAAACCGAGAGCGAGGTCGATTTTCTCAATGTAAACGAGGTTGTTTGCAGGTGGTACTTAGGTGGTTAATGAGGTGTGATGTGGCTGTAGAATACAATAGGATTTGTATGGGGTTTAGGACTCTTTCATTCGTCGATATGACTCTCTTATCATTTTACAAGAGAGCCACATGTCAGTTCAAATTACACCGGCAGGTCAATGACCAGTGCACGCAGTGGAGTGACGGCGGTGAGGGTTAGGTCTTCTTCATCATTGATAAAGGCACCGTCGCCGCAGGCCAGCAATTCGGTGCTATCTTGCGTTTTGTAGCTCCCATGAATCGATTGCACATAGGCGCGCGATCCGTGCAACGGTAACGTATGTTTTTCGCCTGGTTTAAGATCCAAATGATGGATCCACACTTGCTGGCGTAGCTGTAGACTGCCGTTGTCGCCTTCGGGCGAGGCGAGTAATCGGTAAGGTTCTTCAGTCAGCGTTAGGCGCTGAATCTCATCATTTTCTCTTTCAGGACAGACATTCAGCCATAGCTGCATTCGCGTTAGCGGTTTATCGCTGTTGAGGTTGTGTTCGCTGTAGCTAATGTTTCCCTGTGTCGCCAGCAAAACGACGTCGCCTGTATGCGCTTGGGTATGGCTGCCCTCGCTGTCACGATACTCAACGTCACCATCAAGAATGATATTTAACACGTCGACGCGTGGAAAGGTACGCGGCTGGAGTGACGCGCCGGGGGCGAGCACATCTTGATTGAGAACGCGCAGCGATGCATATCCCATCAGTTTGGGATCAAAATAGTGGCCGAATGAGAATGTATAGCGGGACTTGAGCCAACCATAGTCAGCGTGTCCACAGTTTTGGGCTTTTCGTTGTGTAATCATGGCGCTCAAGGCTCTTAATTATGGATATAACCATGGTAAGCGTCTGGACGTAAGATTGTTAGCCAGTTAATCTGGTCGGTATATTCAAATTTCCTGAATAGAAGGATGCTATGAGTAAAGATCGCGCGCTGACATTGGAAGCACTGCGGGTCATGGATGCCATCGATCGTCGTGGAAGTTTTGCTGCGGCGGCAGACGAGTTAGGCAGAGTCCCTTCAGCCTTAAGCTATACCATGCAGAAGCTGGAAGAAGAGTTGGACGTGGTGCTATTCGACCGCTCTGGGCATCGAACCAAATTTACCAATGTAGGCCGTATGTTGCTCGAACGTGGGCGCATTCTACTCGAAGCGGCAGATAAACTGACTACGGATGCAGAGGCTCTGTCCCGTGGTTGGGAAACGCATATTACCGTAGTGTGCGAAGCCTTAGTGCCAGCGACCCAGCTATTCCCTTTGGTGGATAAACTGGCGAAGAAAGCCAATACTCAGCTGTCATTGATGACGGAAGTGTTAGCCGGTGCATGGGAGCGTTTAGAGCAAGGAAGAGCAGACATCGTGATTGCGCCAGATATGCACTTCCGCTCATCCTCGGAAATTAACGTGCGCAAACTGTATAAAATCATGAGCGTTTACGTGGCGGCTCCAGAGCATCCTATCCATCTGGAACCAGAACCGTTGTCAGACGCTGTTCGGGTGAAATATCGGGGTATTGCCGTGGCGGATACCGCCCGTGAGCGTCCGGTTCTCACGGTTCAACTGCTTGATAAACAACAGCGCTTAACCGTAAGTACTATTGCGGATAAACGCCAAGCGCTGATCGATGGTTTAGGGGTGGCCACCATGCCGTATCCGCTGGTGGAGCAAGATATCGCGGAAGGACGTCTACGCGTAGTGAGCGCGGAATATAGCCATGAAACTGACATTATTATGGCGTGGCGTCGTGACAGTATGGGTGAGGCCAAGTCTTGGCTGCTGCGTGAGATCCCTAAACTATTGAGCCGCTGATCCTTCAGCAAATTTTTTGAGGAGTGAGCATGGATCGTCGCCGTGCGCTATGGCTAATGCACGGTGCTACCGTGCTATTCGGTATTTCAGGTATTTTCGGCAAGCTGATTGCCAGCAGTGCCGCCGTCTTGGTATTTGGCCGCGCGATTTTTGCGTTGGCCGCCATGTCATTGTTATTAATGAAGCTTAAACGTTTACCGTGGCGCGATCTCGACTTGCGCAGCGTGGGACGCCTGTGCGCCTGCGGTGCGCTACTGTGCGCACACTGGGTCACGTTCTTCATTGCGGTTAAAGTCGGTGGCGTCGCAGTGGGAACACTCGGCTTTGCCTGTTTCCCAGCGTTTGTCGCCATTCTGGAAGGGCTGCTATACCGAGAGAAATTGTCGTCGTCGGAGTATGTTTTAATACTGTTGGTGACGATAGGGTTAGTGTTGGTGACGCCAAGCTTTAACTTTGAAAACAGTGCGACCGAAGGTCTGCTGTGGGGCGTTCTATCTGGTTTAATTTATGCGATCCTCGCGTTAGCAAATCGCCACTCAGCGGCCAGCGTCAACGGTACACAGGTTTGCTGGTGGCAAAATCTGGCTGTGATCGTGTTGCTGTTACCTTTCACTTACCACGAGCTACCTCAGGTCAGTGCTATGGATTGGGTGTGGATTGCCTGTCTTGGTTTGATTTGCACGGGGCTTGCATACAGCCTATTTATTAGCAGCTTACAGGCATTAAAAGCGCGTATGGCGGCGATGATTATTGCGTTAGAGCCGGTGTATGCGATTCTGATCGCGTGGGCGCTATTTCATGAAGTACCCAGTTTACGGATGGTTTCTGGCGGGTTGCTGATTATTTTGGCCGTAGCATGGTCTGCGCGACGTAAAAGCTAACCTGAGTGAATGACCGCTCCCGTAAATAGGGAGCGGTAAACTTGATGATTAGCTCAGCTCTGGCTGCTTCGCTAATTCTTTCGCTTCTTCCGCCTGACAGGCTGCCGCGGTGAACAGCACATCAGTAGACGAATTCAGCGCGGTTTCACAAGAATCCTGCAGCACGCCGATGATGAAGCCGACGGCAACCACCTGCATCGCCAAATCGTTATTGATACCAAAGAGGCTACAGGCCAGTGGGATCAACAGCAGTGACCCTCCCGCCACGCCAGAAGCCCCGCACGCACAGATTGAAGCCACTACGCTTAACAGCAGCGCTGTCGGCAGGTCAACGGTAATACCTAAAGTATGCACCGCCGCCAGCGTTAGCACGGTGATCGTAATCGCCGCGCCAGCCATATTGATGGTGGCACCTAAGGGAATCGATACTGAATAGGTGTCTTCGTGTAGTTTCAGCTTTTTGGCCAGTTCCATGTTCACCGGAATATTTGCCGCCGAGCTGCGGGTAAAGAACGCCGTCAGACCGCTTTCGCGCAGGCAGGTGAACACCAGTGGATACGGATTACGGCGGATCTTCCAGAACACGATCAGCGGGTTCAGCACCAGCGCTACGAGCAGCATCGCGCCAATCAAAACAGCCAGCAGTTGCGCATATCCCCACAGTGCATCAAATCCGGTTTCTGCCAACGTAGAGGCCACCAGACCGAAAATACCGAGCGGTGCAAAACGGATCACAACGCGCACGATAAAGGTGATGCCGTAGGAGAGATCGCTGACCACCAGTTTAGTGGTGTCAGATGCATGACGTAGCGCCACACCTAAACCAATTGCCCAGGCCAGGATGCCGATAAAGTTACCGGTCGTTAGGGCACGGAATGGGTTATCGACGACGTTCATTAGCAGAGAGCGTAATACTTCGACGATCCCTCCCGGTGGAGTGATGTCAGTATTACCCGCCACCAGCGTTAACGTAGATGGGAAGGCGAAGCTCAACAACACTGCTACCAATGCGGCAGAGAAGGTGCCCAGCAAGTAAAGGAACAGAATCGGACGCATATTGGTGCGCTGACCTGCTTTATGATTAGCGATGGAGGCCGCAACCAGTACAAAAACTAAAATAGGTGCAACGGCCTTTAGCGCACTGACGAACAACGAGCCGAGCAGACCAACCTCAATAGCTGCATTTGGTGCGATGCTTGCTAATAAAATGCCGAGTACTAACCCGACAAGTATTTGCCCCACCAGACTACCGCGCGTAATGAAACGCATGAATCCAGACTGTTTTTCCATAATGTTTACCTGTTTCTTTTTATTGTCGTCCTTGAGCGCTAGCTCACAGACATGTAACTAATTGTGTTTGCCAAGCCAGTATAGGGAAACTGTTTAAATAAGAAACGGGAAAAGTATAAAATTCTGCTCAGCTTAAAATATTAAAACATTAAATTAACATTCATGTGTTGTTGGTAACAAAAATGGTAAAAATAGGGCGATTTTGCGTGCGGAGTAGATAGTTCTGGTATTAGTGGTAGATAAAAATAGCGTAAAACACTTTTAAACGATTATTTATACAGATTATGACAATGTAGAGAGTGGGGACATTTTTGCTAAGAAAAGCCCCGGACAGGCCGGGGCAAAAATATTAAATCTGTGATTTCAAACGGTCGTTGCGGCGGTTAACCAATACGTTAATCACCAGCGTGAGTACCAGAATACCGGCCACCACACTCAGGGAAACGGCAATCGGAATATGGTACAGATCCATAATCAACATTTTGAAGCCGATAAATACCAGAATCACTGAGAGGCCATACTTCAGCATTGAGAAGCGTTCTGCGACGCCGGCCAGCAAGAAGTACATAGCGCGCAGGCCTAAAATCGCAAACAGGTTTGAGGTCAAGACCAAGAACGGATCGGTGGTCACCGCAAAGATCGCAGGGATGCTGTCTACGGCGAAAATAACGTCGCTGAGCTCAACCAGTATCAGTACCAGCAACAGCGGAGTAGCAAACAGCACGCCGTTTCTGCGGGTAAAGAAATGTTCGTTTTCGATTTTATCGGTCATGCGCAGATGGCTACGGATCCATCGCACCAACGGTTTATCACCGATATCGCCGTCGTCCTCTTTCGCCAAGGCCATTTTCACGCCGGTGAACAGCAAGAAGGCGCCGAATACATACAAAATCCACTGGAACTGAGTGACTAACCAACTGCCCGCGAAAATCATAATAGTACGCAGAACGATAGCACCAAGAACCCCAAACACCAGCACGCGGCGCTGTAGATTTGGCGGCACAGAGAAATAGCTAAACAACATCAGCCATACAAACACGTTATCGACGGCCAGTGCTTTTTCAATCAGATAGCCAGTCAGGAACGCCAAAGCCTGTTTATCGGCTACGGCGCGCCCCATGGTTTCACTGAGATACCACCACAGACCGGCGTTAAACAGCAGAGATAAGCTTACCCACACCAGCGACCAAATGGCGGCTTGGCGTAGTGTCATGGTGGCTGCACCGCGACGTCCCTGCAACAGCAGATCGACGGCGAGCATAATGACGACAATGACGGCAAAACTGCCCCAGAGCAGGGGAGAGCCAATGGAGTTGATCATGGGAGTATCCTTCGTAACACTCATTAAATACAAAAATCACGATGACGGAGGACGACAGCGACGACTCTTGTCTGAGTTTTAAGCGCACCTCGCCTTCCGGCAAGGTCTCACTTACAACTCGATACCTCTGCCATCAATGAAACAGCGCAATTAGCTGTACTCAATGAATGACATGGGTATTCATCTAAGCAGGGCGCTTAGATACATTTTAGCTCATCGCTAAAATGTGTTGCCTGGCAACCGGGTACGTAGCACGCACCGTAATGACGATTAACCAGCAATGAAGTTACTCCCCTTTGCGTGTGAGAAAATAATGCAAAATGTTTCTAAGGTCAATCTTTCAAGAGAATTAGGAAAGCTAAAACTAGCGTCATGGCTTTACACATTGTAAAGCCATGACGCGTGATATTTATAAACCGCTGACGAATTCGCGTAGCAAAGATTGGCTGACGGGGGTATTGCTGGTTCGACGCTGAATATCGAGATATTTTGTCTGATGTTCTGGTTCTAACTCGGCAATCCAGCTCATGTAGCTGTGCATTATCGGCCCATTAAACTCAGGGTGAAATTGGGTGCTCATGACATTATCTCGGTAACGGATAATTTGGTGGGGATCTTGCGCAGAGCGCGCCAGTGCGATGGCACCTTCAGGCAGACGTAGTACGGTTTGTGAATGGATCAGGTTGGCATAAAAACGTGGTGGATAGTATTGCAGTGCAGGATCGTTTTTGGCCTCCGGCAAGAGCTCTATTTCTAACGTACCGATCTCCATTCCTTGTGGATGATAGCCCACTTCGCCGCCCAGTGCGTGAGCGAGTAATTGATGTCCATAGCAAGCACCAAAAATAGGTAATCCCATACCGACGGCATCGCGCAGCCAAACGGCAGCCTGTTCGCTCCACGGCAATAATTCGGTCACCATCGCCGCTGAACCGGTAATGATTGCGCCGCGATAGTGCTCAGGGCTTAACAACTGTTCACCGGCCGGAAGATTGACTACCACTACGCTGGCTGGGTTTATCTCACCCTGTTGCAAAAACATGTCGGTAAAACCGCCGTGCTGCTGGCGAATGACATCCGGAGCATCACCGGTCTGTAGAATGACAAAGGGCTTCACTTCAAACTCCGCCATAGAATCTCCTGAGTACTGCGCCGTTGGATATTTTCCAGATAATTGAAGACTACAAATTAGACGTATTTGGCCAATATTTCTAATGCCATTGTGAAATATACAAAGTAGATTTCATGAGCGGTAATGAGAGATGATAGAGGAAGTGATAATAAGCACGATTGATAATAATTAGGAAAACGAAATGTCTGTTGCAGGAAAAACCGACCCGCTGGCGTTTGTCGGGCTGGTGTTGCTTACGCTGATCTGGAGCTATAGCTGGATCGCGATGAAGCAGGTCACGTTGTATATCGGTGCCTTTGATTTTACTGCGTTACGCTGCGTGTTCGGGGCCATACTACTTCTGGTGGTATTGAAGCTGCGCGGACGCGGCATGAAACCGACGCCTTTTCTCTATACGCTGGCCATTGCCGTGTTGCAGACCTGCGGTATGGTTGGCTTGGCTCAGTGGGCACTGATAAGCGGTGGCGCCGGCAAAGTGGCTATTCTGACTTATACCATGCCGTTTTGGGTGGTTATTATGGCAGCGCTGTTTTTGGGCGAAAGAATGCGCCGAGTGCAGTATCTGGCCATTGTGGTAGCGGCTATCGGACTGTGCTTGGTGTTACAGCCGTGGAAGTTGACGGGAGAGTCACTGAAAAGCGCAGTACTGGCGATCCTTTCCGGCATAAGTTGGGGGGCGAGCGCCATCGTAGCGAAGCGTCTGTATCAGCGATATCCCAAAGTGGATTTGCTGTCGCTCACCACATGGCAAATGGTTTACGGCGCGATCATTATGAGCGTTATTGCGTGGCTGGTACCCGAGCGTCCCATCGTATGGGATCCCTATGTTTATTTTGCTCTGTCATACAGCGCTATTTTGGCTACCGCTTTGGCATGGACGCTGTGGCTATTTGTATTGAAAAATCTCCCCGCGGGTATCGCAGGGCTGAGCACCTTAGCGGTACCGGTCTGTGGAGTGCTGTTTTCTTGGTGGTTACTGGGTGAAAATCCTGGCTCGGTCGAAGGAAGTGGCATTGTGTTGATTGTGCTTGCCTTAGCGGTATTAAGCTTTGGCGGCAAACGACCTATAAAAGCGCCAATTCAACAGGTCAAAAGCTCTCGTTAGGAAGCGTAGGCCTCTCTTCTGGAAAGAGAGGCCTTATGCGATCAACCGCGGGTATTAGGGACAACCACCGTCTCTGGCGGAATTGCGGCATCGGCAGGGAACTCTACTCCGGTCAGGGCGCGAATCTGTGTCAGAATTTTGGCTGTGCTACGTGATACGTTAATCCCAGCGTGTTCTACGCTTTGATACTGCACCAGCTTGGCGAAAACTTCGGCCTCGTAATACATCGTATTTTCATGCTGTGGCTGAGAAATAATCTCAGGCTGTCCACCACGCGGCGTGAATGTCACCTTTTGGCATTCAGAAATTTTTTCGATAACTAAAGTGCCATCTTCACCTTGAATTTCGCTTGGAATATCTGAGTTGCTGACTTTGGAGTGGAACAGCACAACATCAAATTCACCATTTGCATGGTTCGCTGAATAGTTCATTCCTACGTGCCCGTGAGCATCGACGCCAGAATCTAACAGTGTCGCGCTTGCCGTCAGCGTTTCAGGTTCACCGAACAGCGATATCGCGCTGGCGAGGCAGTAATAGCCAATATCCATAATCGAACCATTTGAAAAGGCCGGATTAAAGGTATTTGGATTCTCACCGTCTAAATAGCGCTGGTAGCGCGATGAATATTGGCAATAGTTAAGAAAGACTTTACGTAATTTTCCCAGACGTGGCAGGGCTTGCTGAATAACAGAGAAATTGGGCAGATAAGCGGTTTTAAACGCTTCAAATAGCACCACCTGATTTTCATGTGCACATGCGATCATGCTTTCGACTTCTTGCAGATTGGAAGCCAACGGCTTTTCACAGATAACGTGTTTTTTATGCTGTAGCATTGCCAGCGTGTGTGGGTAATGGAAAGAGTTTGGGCTGGCAATATAGACCGCATCAACATGCTCACAGCTCCCGAGATCGTCGAGCGAGTCGAAAAAATACTGGGCTTTATTGGGCTCACCAAAGGTATAGGCCTGAGCCAGATGGCGCGAATAAACGGCGGTAAGCTGCATCTTGCCGGTAGCATGAGCGGCATCAATAAAGCGTTGAGTAATCCAGTTAGTTCCAATAACAGCAAAACGGATCATGGGCGGCTCCGATCGGGAAAGTGAGATTTTCCACAGAGTAGCATTTCTTGGATTAATACGGTTATTGCATTAATACGACTCAGCCCAGCAAATTAATACAGAGCGCCCACCAGTTCTAAATGCGTGAGATACATTCGGGTATCAAACTCAAGCTGGTGATAGGCCGGTTCCATATGACAGCACAAATTATAAAATGCCTTGTTGTGATCTTTCTCGCGCAGATGAGCCAACTCATGCACCACTATCATGCGAAGAAAGGCCTCTGGCGCATTTTTGAATACGGTAGCAACGCGGATTTCAGCTTTTGCCTTTAACTTGTTACCCTGCACACGCGAAATCGCGGTATGTAATCCTAATGCGTGTTTGAGCACCTGAATTTTGCTGTCATAACCCACTTTGTTAATTTGTGGCGCATTGCGAAGAAACTGATTTTTCAGGTCGGTGGTGTATTGATAGAGCGCGCGATCGGTGGTGAGCTGGTGTGGCTGCGGGTAGCGCTGCAATAAAACCGTCCCCAGACGTTGCTGGTCGAGTAGCTGGCGAACCTGCGTTTGCAGATGTTCCGGATAGCCGGCCAAGTAAGTCAAAGACGTCATATTCAATTCCTTCAGGTACAATAGCGGACTATTGTACGTCATGCGCGTGACATAACAATTCTGAGCATGATGCGTCGGCGGTGAAAGACCGTTGCGTCTGAACGATCATTTATTTTATTCGTCCATTAAATCAAATGGATAGAGTTTTTGGAGGGGCGATGAGCCAACTCGAACCGATCTCCGGTTTTTTTGAAGAAAATGGCCTTGAGCTAGAACGCTACCCACAGCAGTCTGATGATCCAACGTTACAAGCGTGGGAAGCCGCCGATGAATATCTGTTGCAGAGCTTTGAGCTGCCACAGACAGAAGGTCGTCCGGTGATCGTGTTTAACGACGCCTTTGGCGCGTTGGCCTGTGCACTGCATGGACAGCCGCTATATAGCGTGAGTGACTCCTATGTGAGCCAGTTGGCAACGCGTCATAACCTTGGTCTGAACGGCATGGATGACGATACCGTAACTCTGCTCGATAGCCTTGCACCTTTGCCAGAGTCGCCTGCGCTGGTGTTAATTAAGGTGCCGAAAGCGTTAGCGCTGCTTGAGCACCAACTGCGTGCACTGCGTGAAGTCGTTGCTCCAGATACCGTGATTATTGCAGCGGCCAAAGCGCGTGATATCCATACTTCCACGCTGCAGCTGTTTGAAACCATCCTCGGTGATACTCATACTTCGCTGGCGTGGAAAAAAGCGCGTCTAATTCATTGTAAAGTGGCCGAACGTAATCCTGCTCCGGCACAGCCAACTACCGTGTGGCCCTTAGATCTGTGCGGTACGGACGAACCTTATCAGATGCATAACCATGCATCCGTATTCTCGCGCAGCAATTTAGATATCGGTGCTCGTTTCTTCCTTGAGCATTTGCCGAAAGATATTGAAGGATCGATTGCCGATCTCGGCTGTGGTAACGGTGTGATCGGGCTGAAGGCATTAGAGCTCAATCCAAACGCTGACATGCTGTTCTGCGATGAGTCATACATGGCTGTCGCATCAGCACAGATGAACGTTGAAGTGAACCGCCCAGAAGATATGGATCGCTGTGCTTTCCGTGTCGGTAACGGTTTTTCAGGCGTGGATGGCGGTAGCCTGAACGCGGTACTGTGTAATCCTCCGTTCCATCAGCAGCATTCCATCACCGATCAGGTTGCTTGGGATATGTTTGTTGGCGCTAAGCGCTGCCTGAAAATTCACGGTACGCTATATATTGTGGGTAACCGCCATCTGGATTATTTCCACAAGCTTAAGCGTTTGTTCGGCAACTGTACAACGATTGAAACCAACAAAAAGTTTGTGGTTTTAAAAGCGACAAAACTTCCTCCACGTCGTTAATTTCATACGTTAATGTGAATTTATAGTCATAAAAAGTGCATAATATATTGTGTTGTGCACTTTTCCTCGGTTATGCTCTGTCCTACAGCCGCCTGACGGCTGATCAAAAAAACGCTTCTTAAAATAAATAATGCTGCTGACAGGGACTTTGCCATGGATCGTCGTACTCTTCTTAAATCTTCAGGTGCTATTCTCGGTGGATTAACGCTAAGCGGTTTGATTAATCGCGCACAGGCTGCAACGCCCGTAAAAGCGGCTGAAATCTCGTTTCCTACAGAACAACATCCGTTGTTACTGAATTTCAATGAGAACTCGTTAGGGATGTCTGTGCAGGCTAAACAGGCCGTAGTGGACTGTTTGCCGACGGCATTTCGTTATCCTGACGCCGCGCGCGCAGAACTTATCGAACAACTGGCTGGGCAATTTAATCTGAAGACAGAAAACGTCACTCTGGGCAACGGTTCCTCAGAGACGATTCAGGCTGCCGTGCAGGCTATTGTTTTACAGGCACAACAGCAGCAGAAAAAAGTACAGGTGATCGTTCCCGATCCCACGTTCAATTATGCTGAGCTATACGCTAAACCGCTGGGTGCAGATATTGTTAAAGTGCCGCTGAATGACAAACTTGAGTTTGATTTGGCCACTATGAAGCAAAAAGCCGACGGTTTCTCTGGTAAATCGATTGTTTACCTGTGCAATCCGAATAACCCGACGGCGACGATTACGCCTGCGGCCACGATAGAGAGTTGGATTAAAAACGCGCCGGCAGATACGTTCTTTATCGTCGACGAAGCTTACGCCGAATTTGTTAACGATCCGCGTTTTAAAAGCGCGATAGGCCTTGTACAAAGCGGGCAGAAAAACCTGATTGTAACGCGCACTTTCTCGAAAATTTATGCACTGGCCGGATTACGTATTGGCTACGGCATTGCTGCCCCTTCGGTGATTGCCGAGGTGGAAAATTTTGTCTCGCTGGATAACACCAATGCCGCTGGCGCGGTTGCCGCACTGGCATCGTTAAAAGACAAAACTTTTGTGGCCTTAAGCCGTAAATCTATCGATCTTTCTCGTCAAATAGTGACCTCAATGCTTGATGAGTTAAATTTGGAATATGTTCCGTCACAGGCAAACTTCATTTTCCATAAGGTCAACGGTGATGTGAAAACTTACCAAGAGCGTATGAAACAGCAAAACGTCTACGTTGGCCGCGAATTCCCCCCAGCCGTAGGCTGGAACCGCCTAACGCTAGGCACCCCGCAGGAGATGCAGGTGTTTGTGAGTGTGTTGAAGTCGTTTAGGGCGAAAGGGTGGGTGTAGGTAGTTATGCCTGTTCTGGTATTGCGGTGTAAGGTTCCGCTCGTCTGTCGTTTATCGTCTATGCGGTTACAGTGCAAGGTTCCGCCCGCCTGTCTATACCGAGTTTCATTGATACTCCGATGAAGGCGTACGGGCAGAGACCACCAGCGCGTGGTCTCTGCACTCGCGCGCTTTTTACCGCGTCGCTTGGCCGACCGGTCTCAGAGCGCACATCCTGTACGCCCTCGACCTACCGCCATCTTCCCTGATGGCGGTTCTATCATGCATTTCATTCAACACGAAAAAGACACTGTAATATTGTTTTGTTTGTGTCTTTTTAATTGTTTAAGTCTTGGTAGGGAGAGCCGGCACGACAGGGATGTCGTGCCGGAGTTTGGGGCGCCCTGGATGGGCGATACCAAACCGGAGCGGAAATGACATCTCGGATAAAAGCGCACGGGTGCCGGGTGCGTGCGCTGGCGCACCCGGCTCGAACGCCTTCTATTGAAGTTACGGATGGTCACTGTCATTGATAGGCGGTCGAAACCTTAAACCGTTCTTACATAAATCAGGTACAAAACCTTACACCACACACATAAAACACTTACCCTCCTAAGTAAAAGCCACCTCCACCCTAAATCCTCCGTTTTCCCCGTCACTAAAGCTGGCCGTCATCCCATGCAATGTCGCGATGCGTTGCACGATGGAAAGCCCTAGACCGCTGCCCGTTTTTTCTTGACCAGGTGGGCGGAAGAAGCGTTCGCCGATGCGTTTTAGATACTCGGGGCTGACGCCGGGGCCGTTGTCTTCGACGCTGAAATGCGTTGCGGTTAACGTGATTTTGACCGTGCTGCCGCGTGGGCTGTAGCGGATGGCGTTATCCAGCAGATTACGTACCAGCAGTGCCAGTAACAGCGGCTGAGCGCGGCGAGGCGGCGGTGTTTGGCGAATATCCAACATCAGTTCCACACCGTTGGCCTGTGCCTTATGGTAGTTATCCATTACGCCGGTTTGCAGGATATCCGCGATGGCGATCTCCTGTACGTCATCCAAGCCAGACAATGAATCCAAGCGTGAAAGCGTGAGCAACTGATCGACCACTCGCGTTGCGCGATCGATACCTTCTGTGAGGTTCGTCAACGCGTGCTCGCGCATAGCGGTATCATCTCCGGCGAGCTGAGCAACTTCGGTCTGTACTTTCAACGCGGCCAGCGGACTGCGTAGTTCATGAGCCGCATCGGAGGTAAATCGACGCTCCCTTACCAGCATTTCACCCGTTCGAGCAAATAGGCTGTTAAGCGCTTCAACCAACGGTTTCACTTCACTCGGGAGTGACAGTAATGGTAACGGCGTTTCATCTTCCGGCTGACGTTGGTGCAACCGTTTTGCTAAGCGCTTGAGCGGTGCGAGTTCGCGAGTGACTAACCAAATCAGCAGCAAAATCATGATGGGAAGGGCGATAATCCATGGCACAAGCTGCGCTTTAACGATATCAATCGCCATATCGTGGCGATAATCCCACTCTTGCCCAACCACTACGCGGTATTTGCCGTCGGGAGTGGTTAGCCATACCAAACGCCACAGATCTTTATCACCTTGCAACTGGTCGTCGGTAAAGCCGTCGCGTCGGTAGTGATATTGCAAATCGGGGCCGTTATCTCCATCGTTCAGCACCATTTTTCCGTCAGTGGTGAAAATGGCAAAGGTGAGCGCGTCATCGTCTAGATCGCCATGGCTGTGGCGCACGATCTTTTTGCTACGCGGTAGCTGTGGGCTTTTAAGCGTAAGATCGCTGATGTTGAGCGCCGTTAGGCGTTTGGCAAACAGCATTTGCTGAGTATCAAAGAGCTCATCGATGTTATTGCGGGTTTGATTCCACGCCAACAGACTCGCGCAGACCCAAGTAATGGTGATGAGTAGGATGAACCCGATGATCAACCGCAGTCGCAGGCTAAGCGTGAGCGATTTCATGTTGCTTCTCCCAGCGTGTAGCCGATGCCGTGAACGGTTCGAATAAAGCTGCTGCCGAATTTTTTACGTAAATGATGGATATGAACCTCAATGGCATTGCTGGAGACATCGTCGTCCCAGTTATAAATTTTTTCTTCGATGAGCGGACGGGGTAACACGCGTCCTTCGTTGCGTAGCAGTAGTTCGAGCAACGCAAACTCCTTCGGCTTTAAATAGATCGCTTCACCCTCGAGAGTGACGGTGAGATTAATGGGATCGAGTGAAACCGGGCCGTGAGTTAATGTGGTTTGAACTTGTCCGTGACGGCGGCGGATCAGCGCCTGTAAACGAGCGGCGACCTCAATGAGTGCAAAAGGCTTACACAGATAGTCATCAGCACCCTGTTGCAGTCCTGCAACGCGTTGCTCCAAGGCGTCACGTGCGGTGAGGATGAGTACCGGCTCGTCGTGTCCGTTTTGTCGCCATTTGCGCAGGATATCTAATCCGTCCATGCCCGGCAGGCTGAGGTCGAGTACCACAGCATCGTAAGGCGCAGAATCTAACGCGTTGAGTCCTTGCTTACCTTCGGTAAACCAATCGACGCTAAACCCCATCTTTATTAAACCTGCTTTGATTCCGTCGCCGATCAGTTTGTCATCTTCAATGAGTAATACCCGCATAACCGTGTCCTTTATGCTGCGCTGTATGGTTTTATCTAACTATTTGGCAAGGGCTTTGTACAGCCTAACACTGCGCGGATCCAGCCTAATAGGCAGTTTTTAAAAATATAATTGGTTAAACTGTATGCTTAAGATCTTGTTAAGAACTCTTTGGTGTAATGCTTTCCGAAGAGCAAAAACAGCAACTGTTTCTGCAGAGATTAATACAATAAAGAGAGAGAAAAATAATGAAAAAGACAGCAGCTTTATTAGCCATCCTTGCCGTATGTAGTGCGCCTGTTCTGGCTCAGAACGGTGGCTTTGTAGACCCGAACGCACCGGCCACTCAAACCACGCAAACGACCCAGGCAGCCGGTGGTTTCAATGGCCCTAGCGCAGGAGCGATGACCGTAGAGAAAGCCAAAACGATGAGTGACGATACTTGGGTGACCCTGCGCGGTAACATCGAGCAACGTATCGGCGGCGATCACTACACCTTCCGTGATGCAAGCGGCACCATGAACGTGGATATCGACCACAAACGCTGGAATGGGCAAACCATTACCCCGAAAGATACCGTTGAGCTGCAGGGGAAAATTGATAAAGATTGGAACTCTGTTGAATTAGATGTGAAGCAGATTACCAAAGTAAAATAGTGCTTATCGCTGAAAGGGCTGGAGATTCTCTCCGGCCCTTTTTTTATGGGAAAACTAAATCGTTAATGCGAGTCGGGTACCCTGATCGATTGCGCGGCGAGCATCTAGCTCACGAGCGACGTCGGCGCCGCCGATGAGATGGACGGTTTTTCCCATATTTTGTAGCGGAGCCAGCAGCGCCTGCTGCGATTCCTGACCGGCGCAAATAATCACATTATCAACGGGCAGGCATTCTATTTGCCCATCTCGAATGAGGTGGAGACCATGTTCATCAATATGATGATATTGGGCACCGTTTATCATGATTACGCCACGTTTTTGCAGACTAACGCGATGGATCCATCCGGTCGTTTTCCCCAATCCTTCACCGACTTTGCTGGTTTTGCGTTGCAGCAAATAGATTTTTCGTGGGCTGTGCGTTGGATGCATCCCATCCTTAGCCAATCCGCCACGCTGTTTTAGCTGCAAATCAATTCCCCACTCTTCGGCGAAAGCCGCGCTGTTTAAGCTGGTGGATTGCCCAAACTGGCTGAGATACTCCGCGGTATCGAATCCGATCCCGCCTGCGCCAATAATCGCGACCCTTTTACCGACCGGTAGTTTATCGCGCAAAACCTGCGTGTAGCTGAGAACGTGTGGCATATCGCTACCCGGCAGATCTAAATGGCGTGGCACGATCCCCGTTGCGAGGATCACTTCATCGAATTCACTTAGATCCGCGGCTTCTACGCGCTGCCCCAAGCGTTGCTGAATATTGTGGATAATCAGCAACCGTTTGAAATAGCGCAGCGTTTCATGGAACTCCTCTTTGCCGGGGATCTGTTTGGCGATATTAAATTGACCACCAATTTGATTGTCAGCGTCGAACAAGGTTACGTGATGTCCACGCTGGGCGGCGGTGGTGGCAAAGGCTAATCCTGCGGGACCTGCGCCTACCACGGCGAGCCGTTTAGGTTTCTCGGTGGCGGTGAGCACCAGTTCAGTTTCATGGCAAGCACGAGGGTTAACTAGACATGAGGTGAGCTTGTGCTCAAAAATTTGGTCTAAACAGGCCTGATTGCAGCCGATGCAGACGTTGATCTCATCGACTCGTCCGCTTGCCGCTTTTTGCACAAAGGCAGGATCGGCCAAGAATGGGCGAGCCATAGAAACCATATCCGCACACCCATCGGCCAGCACGGCTTCCGCAACGTCTGGATGATTGATGCGGTTGGTGGTGATAAGCGGAATCGACACTTTCCCCATCAGACGGCGTGTTACCCAGCTAAATCCTGCACGCGGCACCATGGTCGCGATGGTTGGAATGCGAGCTTCATGCCAGCCAATACCGGTGTTAATTAATGTCGCCCCTGCGTGTTCCACCTGAACGGCTAACTGCTCGATCTCTTTCCAGTCCGAACCTTCCTCGACTAAATCCAGCATCGATAATCGATAGATGATGATGAACTCTCGTCCAACGGCGGCGCGCACACGGCGCACACATTCCACCGCGAAACGCATACGGCGCATGAAATCGCCGCCCCATTCATCATCGCGCTGATTGGTGCGAGCCGCTAAAAACTGATTAATGAGATAGCCTTCTGAGCCCATGATTTCCACGCCGTCATAGCCTGCATGCTGTGCCAAACGTGCACACTGGGCAAAATCAGACAGCGTTTGCTGGATCATATCTTCCGTCATTTCAATGGGTGGATAAGGGTTGATAGGGGCTTGAATGGTTGAAGGCGCATGAGGTTGAGGCTGATAGCTATAACGACCAGTATGCAGAATTTGCAGGGCTATTTTTCCACCTGCCTGATGCACCGCATCGGTAATAATTTTATGATGCGGGATCTGATTCTCATGATCGAAAATAGAGGCACCGGCATGAACCACGCCGTGCTGATTCGGGGAGATACCGCCAGTCACGATTAAGCCTACGCCCGCACGTGCACGTTCGGCATAAAATGCGGCCAAGCGTGCGCTGCCATTAGGATGCTCTTCTAGCCCAGTGTGCATCGAACCCATCAGAACTCGATTCTTCAAGGTTGTAAACCCGAGATCCAATGGGGCAAGCAGGTGAGGGTAGTGGTTCATGCGGCTTTCCTTATTTCGCGCAGGCTAAACGGTAGCTTTCTGGTCGGATGAGTTCTTTAAATCTAGTCTCTCCACGTTGCTTTGAAAGTTGTATGTTAATGAAGTGTGATTGTTCTCAACATTGTTGCGGTGCAAGAGTGAAAACAGTGACCTGCATCAATCATTTACCCTAGTGTCTATTCTGATATGGAGATAAGCATGAGTCGTGTTTTACTGGTTGTTGATATGCAAAAGGGCGTTTTTTCAACTCCGAGAATGGATCGCATTGGTCGCGTAGAACGAATTAATCAACTGAGTCGCGCTGCTGAACGGGTGATTTTTATACTTCATAATGAAGCTGACCTCCCGCTAGGTAGCGATGAATGGGAACTGTTACCTGAACTCTACCAACCGGAAGGCAGCATCTATGTGGATAAAACGGCCTGTGATGCATTTTATCGCACCACGCTCGCCGATGAACTAGCGGCTCTGGATGCAAAACACATCACGATTTGTGGCTGTGCAACGGATTACTGCGTTGATACTACTATCAAAAATGCCGCTAGCCGTGGTTATGCTCTAACCATCGCGAGCGACGCCCACACCACCGCCGATCGCGGCTCTCTGAAAGCCGAACAGCTGATCCCTTATTTCAATGAGGTATGGGCAACGTTAGCCATTCCCGGAAACCGAATTGAAGTAAAAACCACCGCAGATATTTTGCAGGAATGGGGGCACTCGGTGGGCTGAGGGGATGCTTTTGCGACACTTTTCTTCAGGCACAAAAAAGCCACTTCGCAGGAAGTGGCCTAAATGACTGAATCTAAAGCTAAAATTTGGTGGCCCCTGCTGGACTTGAACCAGCGACCAAGCGATTATGAGTCGCCTGCTCTAACCACTGAGCTAAGGGGCCGAGTGGCGGGGATTATAGAGTAAAAGAGGGCATGAGATCCAGTGGCTTTGTTGTGGTTGCGGTTTTTTTGCGCATAGCTAGATCGTTGTAATTTCTGTAAGATTTTAATCATTCTGAAATTGAATAGGATGTAAGACAGATGATTCAGGACATAATAGCTCCCGATCTGCGCGTTGTATTTTGTGGCATTAACCCTGGGTTGAGTTCGGCACATCAGGGATTTCACTTCGCTAATCCCACTAATCGTTTCTGGAAGGTGATTCATCTGGCAGGATTTACTCAGCGTCAGTTGGCTCCGCAAGATGAGAAGCATTTACTCGATACCGGTTGTGGTATTACGGCGCTGGTATCAAGACCAACCGTCACTGCGGCTGAGGTTACCCGCGAGGAGCTACGAGCGGGCGGTGAAGCGCTTGAAGAGAAAATCCTGAGCTACCAGCCGCAATCTATCGCTATCCTCGGTAAACAGGCGTACACGCAGGCATTTGGTATTCGTAAGGTCGATTGGGGCCGTCAAGACAAGACGATAGGAAACACGCAAATTTGGGTGTTACCCAATCCGAGTGGCTTAAGCCGTATTACCGTAGATGAACTGGTGGCGAGCTATCGAGTTCTAAACGAAGCTCTAGGCTGATTAGTCATTATTTCAGATAATAAAAAACCCGCACTAGGCGGGTTTTTTTAGTCCTAAGCGGAAGACATTAATCGTCTAGGAAGCTACGCAATACTTCAGAACGGCTAGGATGGCGCAGTTTACGCAGTGCCTTCGCTTCGATCTGACGAATACGCTCACGGGTAACGTCGAACTGTTTGCCCACTTCTTCCAGAGTATGGTCAGTGTTCATATCGATACCGAAACGCATACGCAGGACTTTCGCTTCACGTGCGGTGAGGCCAGACAGAACGTCGCGAGTTGCAGAACGCAGGCTCTCGGAAGTGGCAGAGTCCAGCGGCAGCTCCAGCGTCGTATCTTCAATGAAGTCGCCCAGATGTGAATCTTCATCATCACCGATTGGGGTTTCCATTGAGATCGGCTCTTTCGCGATCTTCAGCACTTTACGGATCTTATCTTCCGGCATCATCATGCGTTCAGCCAGCTCTTCCGGCGTCGGCTCACGACCCATCTCTTGCAGCATCTGGCGGGAAATACGATTGAGTTTGTTAATTGTCTCAATCATATGTACCGGGATACGGATGGTACGTGCCTGATCCGCGATAGAACGAGTAATCGCCTGACGAATCCACCATGTAGCATAAGTTGAGAACTTATAACCACGGCGGTATTCAAACTTATCAACCGCTTTCATCAGACCGATGTTACCTTCCTGAATCAGATCCAAGAACTGCAGGCCACGGTTGGTGTATTTCTTCGCGATGGAAATAACCAGACGTAAGTTCGCCTCAACCATTTCTTTCTTCGCACGGCGCGCTTTCGCTTCACCGATAGACATACGACGGTTGATATCTTTGACCTGCTCGATAGTCAGACCGGTTTCTTCTTCAATCTGATGCAGTTTTTGCAGGCTGCGCTCAACGTCTTCGCGCACGTCTTTCAGCTTCTCGCCCCATGGCTTAGCCATTGCCAGCGCAGCGTCAAACCAAGTGGTGTTGGTTTCGTTGCCGGTGAACAGGGTGATGAAGTTTTTCTTAGGCATTTTGCTTTGTTCAACACACAGCTTCATGATCAAACGTTCTTGAGTACGAACGCGATCCATCATCTGACGCATGTTGTTGACCAGATAGTCAAACTGCTTCGGCACCAAGCGGAACTGTTTGAAAACTTCAGAAAGATTCAGGATCTCTTCTGCCGCTTTCGCATGGCTGCGGCCATGAGTTTTAATCGCTACGCGTGTTTTCTCATACTGCTCGCGCAGTTCAGAGAATTTCTGGCGAGCCAGTTCTGGATCGATGCTGTTGTCATCTTCGCTGTCGTCGTCTTCGTCCTCTTCTTCATCGTCGTCATTCAGATCTTCTGAAGAGAGTTCAGAACCGACGTTGGTCGCGGTTGGCGCCAAATCTTCTTCTGCGTTAGGGTCGACAAAGCCGGTAATGATATCGGACAGACGCGCTTCTTCTGCTTCAACACGATCGTATTGTTCAAGCAGGTAGGTAATGGCTTCTGGGTACTCGGCAACAGAGCACTGAACCTGATTGATACCGTCTTCGATACGTTTAGCGATGTCGATTTCGCCTTCACGGGTCAGAAGTTCTACGGTACCCATTTCACGCATATACATGCGGACGGGGTCAGTAGTGCGGCCGATCTCGGATTCTACGCTTGATAGCACCTGCACAGCAGCTTCGGCGGCATCTTCGTCAGCGATGTTTTCTGCCAGCATCAAATCATCGGCGTCAGGTGCTTCTTCCATCACCTGAATACCCATGTCATTAATCATCTGGATGATGTCTTCGATCTGGTCGGAGTCGACGATATCTTCCGGCAGATGGTCATTGACCTCAGCATAGGTCAGGTAGCCTTGCTCCTTGCCCTTGGTAACAAGAAGTTTTAGCTGTGACTGCGGGTTTTGCTCCATAAGACGGTATCCACACTTCAGAGTTTAAATCGGTGTTGGGCAGTAGAACCGCCAACAATAACTGACACGGGTTTTTTTGATTGCGCGCCGCTCCCCGGTATTGCGGCATTATGCGGGGGCTTGTCCCCGCTTTTCATCGGCACTTAAGCCGTAATTCAGATTTTAAACGCTAATCCTGCTTCTTAGGTTTGGGAAGTGTTTGCCATTCCTAGCTAAAACAAGGTGTTGCGCTTAAAATAAATAGGTTTTATTCGTTATGTCTTGGTGATTATGTTTTTTTTGCCAGTGCTTGATTGAGGGCCCACAGTTCTCGTCGCTGATCGGCATTTAAGCCTTGGGTTCGATCCAACGCGATGAGTTCTTCCTGACGCTGTTCGAGCATGGAGTCGTAGAGACTGCCTAATGTATCGACGAACGTTTGATGAACCATGTCCTCAACAACCATGTGGTTCCAAGTTGCCAAAGTTTCAAGCTGTTGAGCATATTTATTATCACGATATAGCTCAATCAACTGGCCGGTAGTTAGCCCCGGCTGTGCCAAACAGGTTTCTACCAGTTCAATAAATAATGGCAATCCCGGCAATGGATGTTCCCGCAAACCTTCAAGCGTTGGAACTTCAGCTGCCAGCGATGGATTTTGTACCAGTAATCCTATAAGTATACGCATAGTCGTGCGTTTTAGCTGAGGCTGCTGGTAACTATTTCCCGTTTCGGCCTGACGCGGCAGCAGTTTTTCAAGCTGACTATCGTCGAGAATGCCTAATTTTTGTCCTAAAAACTGCCGTAGGTACAACCTTAGGGTTTCACCTGGGATCTGTCCAATCAGCGGTAAAGCTAAAGCACTGAGCTTAGTACGCCCATCGGGAGTACTCAAATCGACCTGTGGCATCAACGTATCAAATAAGAATGCTGACAGCGGTTGGGCTTGCTCAATGCGTTGTTCAAATGCCGCGGTACCTTCTTTGCGCACCAGCGTATCCGGGTCTTCACCATCGGGCAGGAACATAAACTTCAACTGCCGACCATCGGATAGAAACGGCAGCGCGGTTTCCAGCGCACGCCATGCGGCTTCACGTCCGGCGTTATCGCCGTCGTAGCAGCACACCACGGTATCGGTGGTGCGGAACATTAACTGAATATGTTCTGATGTGGTCGAGGTTCCTAGCGAGGCTACGGCATAATCGATGCCGAACTGCGCCAGTGCCACCACATCCATATAACCTTCAACAACCAGCAGGCGAGCCAATTCAGGGTGGCGCTGCTGTGCTTCATACAGGCCAAATAGCTGGCGGCCTTTATGGAAAATATCGGTTTCAGGGGAGTTAAGGTATTTAGGCGTACCATCACCCAAAATACGGCCACCGAAAGCAATAACTCGCCCGCGTCTGTCGCGGATAGGAAACATCACGCGGTCGCGGAAACGGTCGTACGTGCGGCCATTATCATTATTGACCAGCATGCCCGCATCATTAAGCGCAGTGCGGCTAGCAGGATCACGGCCAAAACGCTTGAGTGCGTTATCCCAACCAGCAGGGGCATAGCCGATAGCAAAGTGATCAATAATTTCCTGGCTCAGTCCGCGCTGCATCAAATATTGCTGCGCCGATTGGCTACTCGGCTGACGTAAAGCCTGCTGATAGAAATCGCTTAGGCCGTCCATCAACTGATACAAATTTTGACGTTGGTGACGCTCGATCTGGCTGGGGCCGGTTCCTGCTTCATAAGGAATCTCTAGGCCTGCCATAGTAGCCAGTTCTTCGACGCTCTCGACAAACTCAAGTCGGTCGTAGTTCATCAAAAAATCGATGGCGTTACCATGTGCCCCACAGCCGAAGCAGTGGTAGAACTGTTTGTCCGCGTTAACGGTGAATGAAGGCGTTTTTTCGTTATGGAATGGACAGCAGGCATGGTAGTTCTTGCCCTGCTTTTTTAATTTCACACGCGCATCGACCAGATCGACAATATCGGTCCGAGCTAGCAAGTCATTTATGAATACACGTGGGATTCGTCCTGCCATAAGCCCTTACATTATTAGTCTGTTTGCGCGACTGCAAAACCGCCAGCAGCGTTGACAATTTTTCAGCCTATAAACGAGAACAAGCCGCGCATTCCTTTCGGAAGGCACGGCCTTCGTATGTTGCTGCACATCAAAATAGAGCTTCTTAAAACACTACTACGACAGACAACAACATGGTCTGTGAACCATTTGTTGGGGCTTTCACCCCGAACAAACTAGTACAGACGGGTGCGACGTGCGTTTTCGCGAGCCAGTTTCTTGGCGTGACGTTTTACTGCAGACGCTTTAGCGCGTTTACGCTCAGTAGTCGGTTTTTCATAGAATTCACGACGACGAACTTCAGCTAAAACGCCCGCTTTTTCGCATGAACGTTTGAAGCGACGCAGAGCTACGTCGAACGGCTCGTTTTCACGTACTTTAATTACCGGCATGTGCCTCTCACCTCGATATAAATCGGTCTTTTCGCTGACCTAGTGTCAGCTGTTCAAAAATGGTGCGGAATTTTAATCCGAACAGCACCGCTTTGTAAAGCAATGATGCGCTAATGTCCACAGGATTTTCACTATCCAACTGTTACGTTGACTTGTTACAGCAAGGATAGCAGGTGGTTTTTAGTCGGTTAATTTGCCACAGCACGAAAGCGGAACAGTATAGCTGAATTGTGCTATTATGCGCCACCTTAGTTGTTGGAGAAAAGTTGTTGGAGCCGCCATGCGCATTCTGGGCATCGAAACATCCTGTGATGAAACCGGTATCGCCATTTATGACGATGAACAAGGTATTTTGGCTAACCAGTTGTATAGCCAGATAAAACTACATGCTGATTACGGTGGCGTTGTCCCTGAACTGGCATCTCGCGACCATGTGCGCAAAACCATTCCCCTGATTCAGGCGGCCCTAAAAGAAGCCAATTTAACGGCAAAAGATCTCGATGGCGTCGCATATACCGCAGGGCCAGGTCTGGTTGGTGCGTTATTGGTAGGCGCGACCGTGGGACGTGCGTTGGCATTTGCATGGGATTTACCTGCGGTTCCTGTTCATCATATGGAAGGTCACTTGCTCGCTCCAATGCTGGAAGATAATCCTCCTGCGTTTCCGTTTGTTGCGCTACTCGTTTCTGGCGGGCATACCCAGCTCATCAGCGTAACCGGTATGGGGCAATACGAATTGTTAGGCGAATCTATTGATGACGCCGCCGGTGAAGCTTTCGATAAAACCGCTAAACTGCTGGGGTTAGACTACCCGGGCGGCCCAATGTTATCGAAAATGGCGCAGCAGGGAGAGGCCGGACGCTTTGTTTTCCCTCGCCCAATGACCGATCGCCCCGGCCTTGATTTCAGTTTTTCCGGTTTGAAAACCTTCGCCGCGAACACTATCCGTAATAATGAGGCCGACGAGCAAACGCGCGCAGATATTGCACGTGCATTTGAAGATGCCGTAGTTGATACACTGGCGATTAAATGCAAACGTGCATTAGAGCAAACAGGATTCAAACGTTTGGTGATGGCCGGTGGGGTTAGCGCTAACCGTACGCTGCGAGCTCGTCTGGCCGAAATGATGAAAAAGCGCTGTGGTGAAGTCTTTTATGCTCGCCCTGAGTTTTGTACCGACAATGGCGCGATGATTGCGTACGCCGGAATGGTTCGACTGAAGAGCGGTGTAAATGCCGACCTGAGTGTTTCCGTTCGTCCACGTTGGCCTTTAGCTGAGCTGCCAGCGGTGTAACGTTGATAGCTAGCAATATGTGAATCTGAAAATGGCGACCTGTAGGTCGCCATTTTGCTATT
Source organism: Hafnia paralvei (assembly GCF_020150375.1). Classification (NCBI taxonomy): domain Bacteria; kingdom Pseudomonadati; phylum Pseudomonadota; class Gammaproteobacteria; order Enterobacterales; family Hafniaceae; genus Hafnia; species Hafnia paralvei. The sequence goes on from NZ_CP083737.1 coordinate 687,620, forward strand.
GGTCGGTATGCTTTTTCTCAGAAGCCGAGTCTTCAGAAGTCGGGTCGGCTTCTTTTGTTGGCTTTTTGAGTTTCTTCCAGATTTTGCTTTCTTGTCCGCGCCACAAACGTTGGATGTTGTCGTGGTGACGCATCAGAATTAAGCAGGAAAGCATTGCAACCGGAAACGTAAACTGGGGGGTGAACCACCATACATAAAACGGAGCAACCAGCGCGCTGACGATTGCGCCAAGTGAAGAATAACCACTCAGCAACACGGTGAGCAGCCATGTTACGGTCATGAGACCGGTAAGATCCCAACCGATAGGTGCGATGGCTCCGAATGCTGTCGCCACGCCTTTCCCACCGCGGAAATGAAAAAATACCGGGTAGATATGGCCTAGGCAGGCCGCTATTGCGGTCAATCCAAGGTAAAGAGGTGCAACGTCAAATTTATAGGCTAGCCAAACGGGTAGCATACCTTTGAGCACATCAAAAATTAGCACAGCAGCGGCGGCGGTTTTGCCCCCAATGCGTAACACATTGGTGGCTCCCGGATTTCCAGAGCCGTTCTCACGTGGATCGGGTAGACCCGCCACTCGACAGACGACAATAGCGCTGGAAATGGAGCCGCACAGGTATGCGAGAATAATCATGCCTAACGCAGTCGCACTCATAACTCAGCTCCGTCTTACGTTCGTTGTTTTTTACATCAAAAGACATAAAAGGGTATAAAGGTTAAGGGTCGTTTTAACAACCATATCTGTGGATAATACGCACATTCAAACAGAAGTGGTATCCAACCAAAGGCAAAAACCGAGAATCACGTGATGGACATCGTATTTATTGAAGAATTAACCGTCATTACCACAATTGGTGTTTATGACTGGGAGCAAACCATTCGCCAAAAGCTGGTATTTGATATAGAGCTGGCGTGGGATAATCGCAAAGCAGCGCTGAGTGACGATGTGTCTGACTGTTTAAGTTACGCCGATGTCAGTGAAGCCGTCATCAAGCATGTTGAGCCGAATCAGTTTGCTTTGGTTGAGCGAGTTGCGGAAGAAGTGGCTGTGATGCTGATGGATAGATTTAATAGCCCTTGGGTACGAATTAAAGTGAGTAAGCCAGGGGCGGTTGCCCACGCCAAAAGCGTTGGCGTACAGATTGAACGCGGAAAGCGGATTTAATTTGTGAGAACAGTGTGATTTTTATGTCATATTGGCGAAACTTTATTGATTTAGCCTAGTCACAGTCTTACATCATAAGTGGCGCAATAGCGTCACTTTTTTGCGTTTATTGCGCGTTTAAAAAGGGTAGTGCTTTTATGGATCTGCATTTGCTGATCAATGCGTTTATTCTTGGGGTTGTAGAGGGTGTTACCGAGTTTTTGCCCGTTTCGTCAACGGGACATATGATTATTGTCGGGCACTGGCTGGGATTTGAAGGTGATAAAGCGAAAACCTTTGAAGTTATCATTCAGCTAGGCTCGATTTTAGCCGTTGTAGTGATGTTCTGGCGTCGCTTGTTTGGTTTGATCGGCATCCACTTTGGTCAGCCTCCCTTGCATGAAGGAAAAACTCAGGGGCATTTAACGCTAGGGCATATTATTCTGGCGATGATCCCTGCGGTGGTGATGGGGTTAGTGTTTCACGATGCGATTAAGACGCTCTTTGCGCCACGTACCGTTGTGTATGCTTTGGTTGTTGGCGGTTTTCTGCTGTTGGCCGCAGAATGGCTTAAGCCGAAGCAGCCGCGAGCGGTAGGGCTGGATGATATTACCTATCGTCAGGCGTTTATGATCGGTTGTTTTCAGTGTCTTGCGCTTTGGCCTGGCTTTTCCCGCTCAGGAGCCACTATTTCCGGCGGTATGCTGATGGGCGTGAGCCGCTTTGCTGCGTCTGAATTCTCTTTCATTTTGGCTGTACCAATGATGATGGGTGCAACGGCGTTAGAGCTGTATAAAAGTCTGCCGTTTCTCTCAGTGGCTGATTTGCCGATGTTTGCGGTGGGGTTCGTCACGGCGTTTATCGTGGCGCTGATTGCGATTAAAACCTTCCTCAGCGTGATTAAACGTATCTCTTTTGTACCATTCGCGATTTATCGTTTTATCGTTGCGGCAGTGGTCTATATGGTGTTCCTGTAAGGGATTTCTGATGAGATGAAAAAAGGCCTCTGGTTTATACCGAGGCCTTTTTGATCTGGTGTTCTAGCGACTATTTGTGTCTTCTTGAGGCGAAGCTTCTTGTTTCCACGTTTTTAGCGCATGCAGACGGCGTTGCTGTAACTCTTCACGAATTTGCTGCCCTTTGAATCCCGCATCCACGACGTCTCGTACAGATACACCTTCGGCCACTTTATAGGCTGCCCGCAGATAATCACCCTGTGGATAGGGATTATTTTCAAAACCGGTTCTGCCTCGCGCATCGGCTTCGCTGGTCATAATCATTTGATCCAAACGATGAGGTTTGCGCCATACATCAATAGAATCAAATAATTTGAGCAGAGTGACTGGCCGTAATTTTTCCACGGTATGGATAAGATCGTGATATTCAGCCACAATTTTTGCTAATTCTCGAACGGCATTAGGAACGCGCATACGTTGGCAAAGTGCTTCCACCAGTTTCACGCCCGCAGGGCCGTGTCCATGGTGATGTGGCCAGAGCTCAGGCGGTGTTAGGCCTTTGCCTAAATCATGCGTTAGCGTGGCGAACCGTACATCAACCTCTTCAGTGAGTTTAGCGGCCATTGCAAGCGCCATTAGCGTATGTATTCCGGTATCAATTTCCGGGTGCCACTTTTCTGGAGCCGGTACGCCAAACAGATTATCGATTTCCGGAAATAAAATGGCCAGCGCACCGCAGTCGCGCAACACTTGGAAATAGATCTGCGGGCTTTGCGTCATCAATGCTTTTTCAGTTTCACGCCAGACGCGCTCTGGAGTGAGATTCTGCAACTCGTTGTCAGTGGTCATTTGCGTCATCAACGCTATGGTTTCTGCTGCAACATGGAATCCTAGATGGGCAAAGCGAGCAGCAAAGCGAGCGACGCGCAAAACGCGGAGTGGGTCTTCATGAAACGCATCCGAGACGTGGCGTAACACTTTGTTATTTAAGTCGTCTAGGCCGCCATAGGGATCGATAAGCGTGCCATCAGCGCTTTCAGCCATGGCGTTTATGGTGAGATCGCGGCGCAGCAAATCCTGCTCTAGCGTCACATCGGGAGCGAAGTAGGTGACAAAACCAGTGTAACCATGGCCTGATTTACGCTCAGTACGCGCCAGCGCATATTCTTCGTGAGACTTTGGGTGTAGAAAAACGGGAAAATCTTTCCCAACTTGCTCAAACCCCTGCGCAATAAGTTCTTCTGGGGTTGCACCTTCAATCACCCAGTCGCGATCATAAACCGGTAAATTTAATCGTTTATCGCGTACGGCTCCGCCGACCAAGAAAATCTTCAAACTTACTTCCTCAGAGATACCCCACATATTTGCTGCAACGTTATCGTCACTCAAGATATGAAAGGAATAAAACAATTGTTTGGAACAGATGATTTGTTAACTATAGGTTACGACAAACCTTACGAGTGCAGAAACAAAAAACGCCGCAAGCGGCGTTTTTTTCATGAGTGATTAGTTCATCCAGCGATCTTTTTTCCGGCGCGGGATTAGGCGCGGTAAAAGCAGGCCTAGCAGCAGGCCACCACCTGCGACGCCGCCGCCGTAGAGGAACCACTCCATGAAGATGGCGCGTTTTTTATCATCCAATTGGGTATCGATGACGCTCATCTTTTTTTGGGCGCTAGCCAGTTGTTCTTTCAGATTTTGATTCTCTGATTTTAGGCCGTTGATGGTGTTGTCACTGTTAGCGACTTTTTGCTGCATTTCGGCGGTGCGCTGGTTCCAACTGTTATCGATATTGGTTAGCTTGTCCGTTAAGGTTTTGACCTGCTGTTCCAACTCTGGAACACGGCTACGTAAACTGGGTTCGGTACTCAGTTGTTCCATCGGTAGCCACACGGTACGGCCTTTAGCGTCGCGCACCTGACCATATTTGTTATCTGCATTAACGCTCAGCAGCTCAACTTCTTCACCCGCATTCAGTGTTCCGACAATACGATACTGGTTACCTGGGCCACTGTGGACATAAGTATTCAGTTCGTCGGAAATGTAGCGCTTCTCTTCAGCATGGGCGTTCAGCGTAAAGCAGGCGGCGAGTAGTGTTAAACAAACTAAGCGAAATTTATGCATCTGATTTTCATTTTTAAGTGGATGAAGAGACAAAATACTACGGGGAACAGTGTGGCGACGCAATGAAAAATCCGAAATGGGAACTTTCTGACTTCTAACGCTGATAGCGACAACGTTCCACGCCAGTCTCTAAAAATAAACAGGCCTAATAATTGCTTATCAGACCTGTGGTTTTATCTATTTATTTGGCTTTCAGTGGTGGATTAACTAAAAGCGCAGATTAGCCAAAAAGCGCCTGCAAAATATAAAACAGAACGATCGACAATCCAGCACCGGCTGGCAGCGTAATGATCCACGATGCGACGATGTTGCGTACAACGTTGAGATTTAACGCCGCTATACCGCGAGCAAAACCTACGCCTAACACGGCACCCACCAGCGTTTGCGTGGTTGAGATTGGCAGCCCAGTCCCTGATGCAATAACCACGGTAGACGCGGTGGCAAACTGCGCGGCGAACCCACGGCTTGGCGTGAGGTCGGTGATGCCGCTGCCTACGGTTTCCATAACACGACGTCCCATCAACGCTAAACCAATCACGATGCCAATTCCACCCAGTGGTAATATCCACCAAACAATAGGTGAGGTAGACGCTAGTGCGATGGGATCATGCACAATCGCAACGATGGCGGAAAGTGGTCCAATCGCATTGGCGACGTCATTGGAGCCATGGGCGAAAGCCATCGCGCAGGCGGTAATGACCATTAATAGGCTAAATACTTTTTCTACGCCGCGGAAATGGTCTTCTTCATCGGCATTATCGACGAAGGATTTCCGCGCGAGGTAGAAATAGCCGCCAACCATCACCAGAACGGAGAGGGCGATAGAGATAAGCCACGTTTCGCCGTTGGTCAGGTGTAACCCAACGTGTTTTAACCCTTTTTTGATGGTCACCAGTAAAATGACCAGCGACGTCAAAAACATATAAATAGGGCCATAGCGGCGGGCGTTGGCAAACGGTTTATCGGTATTAAAGATCAGGCGCTGAGCGCTGAGGAAAATACCGTAGGCCACTACGCCCGAAATGAGAGGCGTAATGATCCAACTGCCGACAATGCCTTTCACGCCGCCCCATTCGACAGCATCAGGCCCGACGGATACGCAGGCAAAACCAATAATTGCACCAATGATGGAGTGGGTCGTTGATACCGGCCAGCCCATCATCGAGGCTAAGATGAGCCAGATACCAGCGGCTAGCAACGATGACATCATGCCGAATATCAGCACGTCCGGCTGAGCGCTAAACGCGCTAGTATCAATAATGCCATTACGAATGGTTTGCGTGACTTCACCACCGGCCAAATAGGCTCCGGCGAATTCAAATATCATGGCGATAATAATCGCCTGACGGACGGTGATAGCGCGGGCGCCAACGGAGGTGCCCATTGCGTTTGCAACGTCATTAGCCCCGATACCAATCGCCATCAGCAAGCCAAAAAATGCAGCGATGAGGATCAGCAAAGTGCCGTGGTCAGCAATAATTGCCATTTATGTGAGTCCAAAATATAAAAGATTAAAGTTAACAATAAGATACCAAGGGTTAGCCGCGAGCCAGCATCATCTCAAGGCGAGAACCGACGCGCAGAGATTCGTCGGCAAGACTGCCAATCCACTCCATGACCTGATACAGGCACATCACGTCGATAGGGTTATGCTGTGGTTCGAGGACGAGCAATGCTTGACGCAGTAGGATCTGCTGATGATCGGTGTCATCTTCAATGTGATCTAACTCCATCACCATTTGCTCTACTAAGGATGCTTCGCGTCCACGGAAGCCGGTTTCTAAAAGTTCGTCCAGTTCGTGGATCACTTTATTCGCCTGCGTGGTAGCATCTAGGCAACGCTGTAGGTAGACCATGAAATCTGCCTGCATTTGCTGTGGTACCTGCAAATTGCGACCAATGACACGACCCGCAATATCCTTGGCGCGATTGGCCAAACGATCCTGCTGGGTGACTAAATCAAGCATGTCGGAGCGGTCAACCGGCAGAAATAGGCCGCGCGGTAGCTTGAGGCGAATTTCCCGTTTAAGCACGTCAGCCTGCTTTTCCAGAGTAGAAATCAGCTCACGAATATGTTGGGCTTCATCCCACTGCTGTTGAGCGGTGGCTTGAAAGAAAGGTACCAGCAGCGAGCAGCATTCATGCACGCGGCTAGCATGTTCCTGAAGCGGTTTCAGGGGAGACTTGGCAAACAATCCTAAAATAGTATTTACTGGCATCACTCATGCACCTTTTGATGGTTTTCTGCGCAAAAGTTGTCAGAAGGGTGCGCATGTTAACTGATGTGTTTTGTGTTGCACACAATTTTTGTATTTCAAACTGAACTTATTGATATAGTTCGGTAAAACCTTAATGTGAATGAAACTATGACCGAAGTTATGACCGTAGAAATCGAACTAAAATTCATCGCTACGCCAGAAGTCGCGGAACAACTATCTGCGCGTTTGGCCCCGTGGCCAAATGTACATACGGCGGCTCAAAAACTGACCAATATCTATTATGAGACGTCTGAAAACACGTTACGTGGCTATGACATGGGATTACGCGTTCGTGGCTATGGCGATCGCTATGAGATGACGCTCAAAACGGCGGGGAAAACCATTGGTGGCCTGCACCAGCGACCTGAGTTTAACGTTGAACTGAAAGGCGCCGATTTAGATATTCGTCTGCTTCCACCAGAAGTTTGGCCGAAGGGTTGCGATGTTGATGCATTGCAAGCTGCGCTATCTCCCGTATTTAGCACGCATTTTGCGCGTGAAAAGTGGGTGGTTACTTACCGTTCCAGCGAGATAGAGGTTGCGTTGGATCAAGGCGAGGTCAAAGCCGGCGAGTTGAGCGAGCCGCTATATGAGATTGAGCTGGAGCTGAAATCGGGTAGCCGCGAAGATTTGCTGGCCTTTGCGCAGGAGATTACCGCCGAAGGGGGACTTCGCTTAGGCAGTTTAAGTAAAGCCGCGCGGGGTTATCATTTGGCAAAAGGCAATCCGCAGCGTGAAATTGTTCCGCTTGGAATACTGAAAGTGGCGCCTAAAGCCAGCGTCGAACAGGGCATGACCGACGCCTTTACCTTCGCACTACGTCACTGGCAAGCCAACGAGGAAGTTTGGTTACAGGGTGACCGTAAAGCGCAGAAAATCGTACTTGAAGCGGTTGAACTGCTGCGACAGATTTTTGTGCTGTTCGGTGGATTAGTACCGCGTAAGGCAAGCACTGAGCTGCGTGCGGGGCTGACCGCGCTGGAAGAACAATTGGCGACGCCGCGTTTAGATGCACAAAAGGTCTGTTTTAGCCCGTTGTATCTGAATACCCAGTTAGCACTTACTCGCTGGATAGCGACCGCAGGCTGGCGTTCTTTTGTGAATGAGAAAACTCAAACTAAATTGAATGCATCCTTCAAACGCTTTGCTGACATCATGTTAGGTCGTGCAGGTGCTGAGCTGAAGGAAGCCTTTGACCATGTGCATCATGGCGGCGAATATCAGGATAAATATACGCGTTTGGTTCGCCAGCTGCTGTCGTTTCATGTGCTGTCAGGTGCATATCCCGATGAGGATGTTGCGCAATATTTATCTGGTTGGCAGACGCTGCAACAAGCCATCATCCAGAAACAGGAAGCATATATTGAATCTACCCGTAAGCATGCCATGGATCAGCCCGTATTTTGGTTGAATGGTACTCATTGATTCGTCGCTCCTTCTTTGGCATTGAGTCATACGCCTCCTCTCCAGTGAGCGCTGGAGAGAGCAAAGAAGGAGAGTTCTGCACCGTTTTCCGCCTGAATACAGGCGAATGTTCAAGGGAGTGTCTATGTCTGCGTTTGCTTCCCGCCCGCTTCCCTCTTTGTTGCAGGCTCAGGCCACGCAAATCTCGGAGCGTTTGGCCGTTTCCTCTCCTGAGGAGCTTTGTGCTCTCGCGCTAAGCGACTTCATGAGTGAAAATTTCATTACGCATCCCGAATGGTGGCAGCAACTGCATGACACCCCTCCAACGCCTAACGAGTGGCAAAATTATGCTAATTGGTTAGACGAACAATTAGTAAACGCTCTCGATGAAGCCAGCCTAATGCGCGGACTACGGCTGTTTCGCCGACATATGCTGGCGCGTATTTCATGGATGCAATCGCTTAATCTGTGTGAAACGAGCGATACGTTGCGCCAACTAAGCGAACTGGCTGAAACGCTGATTATTACTGCTCGCGATCGCCTCTATCAAACATGCTGTGCCGAATGGGGAACACCGTGTAATTCCCAGGGCGAGCCACAGCCGCTGTTGATTTTAGGTATGGGAAAATTGGGCGGTGGAGAACTAAATTTCTCCTCGGATATCGATCTGATTTTTGCTTATCCAGAAAGCGGCGTAACTCAGGGAGGACGGCGTGAGTTAGATAACGCGCAGTTCTTTACCCGCTTGGGACAGCGTTTGATCAAAGCGCTCGATCAGCCCACGGTAGACGGGTTTGTCTATCGCGTTGATATGCGGTTGCGTCCGTTTGGCGACAGTGGTCCTTTGGTGCTGAGTTTTGCTGCGTTGGAGGATTATTATCAGGAGCAAGGGCGTGACTGGGAACGTTATGCCATGGTGAAAGCACGGTTGATGGGGGGCAGTGAAGATGCCTACAGCCAAGAGCTACGCCGTACTTTACGCCCGTTTGTCTTTCGCCGCTATATTGATTTCAGCGTGATTCAGTCGCTGAGAAACATGAAAAGCATGATTGCCCGTGAAGTACGGCGCAGAGGTTTGAAAGATAACATTAAGCTTGGGGCGGGGGGCATTCGTGAGATTGAATTTATTACCCAAGTTTTCCAATTAATCCGCGGTGGTCGTGAACCCAGTTTGCAACAACGGGCGTTGCAGCCTTCTTTACGTGCTATTGGCCAGCTAGGTCTGCTCCAGCCGGAACAGGTTGAATCTTTGCTCAGCAGTTACCTGTTTTTGCGTCGTCTGGAAAATCTTCTGCAGGCCATCAATGATGAGCAAACCCAAACGTTACCGACAGATGAGCTGAATCAGGCGCGTTTAGCGTGGGGAATGGGGTTTGGTGATTGGCCGGAACTCATGGCACAGCGAGATCAGCATATGCGCAGTGTTCGTTTAATTTTTAACGAGCTTATTGGCGATGACGAGGGGAATGAAGGCGGTGAGACGGCACCTAGCGAGCAGTTTGCTGCGCTGTGGCAGGATTCGCTTGATGAAAGCGATCTTGACCCTTTTACTCCGCAGCTAGAGGGCGAATCGCGTCAGTTACTGCTCAGATGCATCAATGATTTTCGTAATGATGTGGATAAACGCACCATCGGTCCGCGTGGTCGAGAAGTGCTGGGCCAGTTAATGCCAGAGTTGTTAGGTGAAGTTTGTGCCCGAGAAGATGCCGTACGTGTACTGCAACGTCTAACACCTTTGTTATTAAATATCGTAACGCGCACCACTTATCTGGAACTGTTGGTCGAGTATCGCGCTGCGCTGAGCCAGCTTATCCGCCTGTGTGCGGCATCGCCGATGGTGGCGACGCAGTTGGCTCGTTATCCGCTGTTGCTGGATGAGTTACTTGATCCCAACACGCTGTATCAACCCGTGCCGCAGGATGCTTACCAAGATGAATTGCGCCAATATTTGATGCGTGTTCCCGCCGATGATGAAGAGCAAAATCTTGAGGCGTTGCGCCAGTTTAAGCATGCACATCAACTAAGAATTGCTGCTAGTGATATATCTGGTGCGCTGCCGGTGATGAAAGTTAGCGATCATCTCACCTATTTGGCCGAAGCGATGATTGATGCCGTAGTACAACAGGCATGGACTCATATGGTTGCGCGCTATGGTCAACCGACTCACTTGCAAGGACGAGAAGGGCGTGGGTTTGCGGTGCTTGGCTACGGTAAGCTCGGTGGCTGGGAGTTGGGATACAGTTCTGATCTGGATCTGGTTTTCCTGTTGGATTGCCCTTCTGATGTGATGACCAGCGGAGAACGTAGCATTGACGGGCGTCAGTTCTATCTGCGTTTGGCGCAGCGCATCATGCATCTGTTCAGTACCCGAACGTCCTCTGGCATTTTATACGAAGTGGATGCTCGCCTGCGCCCATCGGGGGCGTCGGGAATGTTGGTTAGTACCGTGGAGTCTTTCGCAGAATATCAGCGTAACGAGGCCTGGACATGGGAACATCAAGCTTTGGTGCGCGCCCGCCCAGTCTACGGCGATACACAAATCCATCAGCAGTTTGACGCCATTCGACATGAGATCCTATGCCGCCCTCGAGTCGGCGATACGCTGAAGATCGAGGTGCGTGAGATGCGCGAAAAAATGCGCCAACATTTAGGGGGCAAGCATCGCGAGATGTTTGATATTAAAGCAGATGAAGGCGGCATCACTGACATTGAGTTCATTGCACAATATCTCGTGTTGAACTACGCGGCCCAAGAACCTCGGCTTACTCGCTGGTCTGATAACGTACGTATTTTCGAGTTGATGGCAAACTACAACATCATGCCTGATGATGAGGCCGCGGCGCTGACCAAAGCATATGTCACGATGCGTGATGCGATCCATCACTTGGCTCTGCAAGAGCAGTCAGGAACGGTTGGGTTGGATATGTTTGTTGCCGAGCGTGAGCAGGTTCGTCAAAGCTGGGCCAAGTGGCTGGGTGAGAAAATATAATCTTTGAGAAGTTGTGCGCAAATTTTATTCATTTGTCTTTTTGTTGTTCTATAATGCGCATAATTTATGCGCATGAGATTTTAGTATGAAACGTAAAACACTGCTAACGGGCAGCAAAAAGGCGGTTAATGTGAGCATCGATCAAGGACTGATACAGCAGGCAAAGGCACTCAATATCAATTTATCTGCAGTGATGGAGGATGCACTGCAACGGGCAGTGATTGCCAAAGGGCAACAGCAGTGGCTGGCAAATAATCGTCAAAGCATTGCTGCGTACAATCAGGATGTGGAAGAGCATGGCGTATTCAGTGATGGCCTGAGGTCTTTCTGATGAGCCAGTTTTGCGTATATGCAAACCGGGATCGCGCGTCGGCAAAGCGCTTTCCCTATCTTCTGGATGTTCAGCACGATTTTTTGTCATCTCTGTCTACTCGAATGGTCATCCCGCTGGGATTGAGAAATCCATCATCGCCGTTGGCTGAGCAAGAACGTTTGATCTTGAGCTTTAAGATTGAAGGACAAGAGGTGCTGTTGATGACGCCGCAGATGTCGGGGGTTGCCCTGTCCCAACTGGGTGAGCAAGTCGATGACTTGAATTATTGCCGAGATGACATTGTTGGGGCGATGGATTTCTTAGTCTTTGGGTATTAGTGGCTTCGTCCTTGAAACCGTTGCCGTGTATCTATTTAGCTATTCATTATCTGGCTGCTAATAGCGCGAAGGCATTCCTTTCGGGCGAGTCTTGAAGCGGCGGTGCATCCACATATATTGATTCGGCGCGCGTAAAATTTCTTGCTCAACGACTTTATTCATCGCTGCTGCCGCTACGGTTTCGTTTTCTAGCGGGAAATCTTCCAAACGTGGCTGAATAATCATGGTGTAGCCACTGCCATCTTCGGCTCGAATGGCATTGAACGGAATAATCGCAGGTTTTCCCATACGTGCCAGAATGTATGTGCCGGTGGTGGTCGCAGCCTGTTCTACGGCAAATAGTGGCACGAATACGCTGCTGCGGGGGCCGTAATCGTGGTCTGGCGCATACCAGACAATTTCGCCCTCTTTCAACGCTCGGATCATGCCTTTAACGTCTTTTCGATCCAGCATATATTTGTTAGATCGTAGACGTCCCCAAGTTTGCATCCAGTCGACAACTTTGTTGTCGTTCGGGCGATAAACACCCACGCCGGGATTGTGAACGCCAAAAATGCGAGCGCCCAATTCCAGCGTGAGAAAATGCAAACCAATCAGCAAAACACCTTTTCCTTCCTGTTGTGCTTTGGTGATGTTTTCTAGCCCTTCGGCTTTACACCAGCGGTTAATTCGCCACGTTGGCCAAAACCAAGCCATGCCGGTTTCAATAAGCCCCATACCTACGGACTCAAAATTTTTGGCAACTCTTTTTTTGCGCTCAGACTCTGACATTTCAGGGAAGCAGAGCTCCAAATTACGCAAAGAAATTTTTACCCGGCGTTTCATAAACTTCATCGCAGTTCTGCCTAACCACGTTCCTAATTTAAACAGCCACGGATAGGGCAAGAGGACTAAAATGTATAGCACTCCGAGCCCTAGCCAAGTTAACCAGTAACGTGGGTGCAGTAGTTCGCGCTCGAATTTCGGGTAAACGTGATTGTCAGCCATAACGGAGAAACCAGAACCTCGGTCAATGAATTGAGAGCCTATTGTAATAGAAATAACGGCGCTTGTGATAATATCGCCGCCATCTTAGTCTGTTTTGGAGTCTGGGGATGAAAGTAACCCTACCTGATTTCCGTCATGCCAACGTACTGGTTGTGGGTGACGTAATGTTAGATCGCTACTGGTATGGACCCACCAGCCGTATTTCACCGGAAGCGCCAGTGCCTGTCGTAAAAGTGGATACCGTTGAGGAGCGTCCTGGCGGTGCGGCTAACGTGGCCATGAACATTGCATCCCTTGGTGCAAACGCCCGTTTGGTGGGTTTGACCGGCATCGATGATGCGGCCAGAGCGCTGAGCGCGAAGCTGGGTGAAGTGAATGTTAAATGCGATTTTGTCTCTGTGCCGACGCATCCGACAATTACAAAACTGCGTGTTTTATCGCGTAACCAGCAACTGATTCGTCTCGATTTTGAAGAGGGCTTTAGCAGTATTGATCCTCAACCGATCTTCGACAGAATTCAGCACGTATTGCCAAAATTAGGTGCGCTAATTTTATCCGATTACGCGAAAGGCGCTCTGAACTCCGTCCAGCAGATGATTCAATTAGCGCGTGCGGCGAATGTACCTGTGCTGATTGATCCGAAAGGTACCGATTTTGAGCGCTACCGCGGTGCCACGTTGTTAACGCCAAATCTGTCTGAATTTGAAGCCGTTGTTGGTCGCTGCAAAACCGATGAAGAGTTGGTCGAACGTGGGTTACAACTGATGCGTGAATTTGAGCTGACGGCGTTGTTGGTGACGCGTTCTGAGCAAGGCATGACGCTACTGCAGCACGACCAGCCACCTTTGCACATGCCGACGCAGGCGCAGGAAGTTTATGACGTAACCGGTGCGGGTGATACGGTTATTGGTGTGTTGGCAACGTGTATTGCCGCAGGCACTTCATTGGAAGAAGCCTGTTTCTTGGCGAATGCTGGCGCCGGTGTCGTGGTTGGCAAGCTGGGGACGTCAACGGTTTCTCCGATTGAATTGGAAAATGCTATTCGTGGACGCAGCGAGACGGGCTTTGGCGTAATGAGTCAAGACGAGCTAAAGGTGGCCGTCGCTAATGCTCGCCAGCGTGGTGAAAAGGTCGTTATGACCAACGGCGTTTTTGACATTCTCCACGCGGGACATGTCTCTTATTTAGCTAATGCGCGTAAGCTTGGCGATCGCCTGATTGTCGCGGTTAACAGCGATGCATCAACCAAACGACTAAAAGGCGAAGAGCGTCCGGTGAATGCGCTGGCGCAGCGTATGATTGTGCTGGCGGCGTTGGAAGCGGTGGATTGGGTTATCTCGTTTGAAGAAGATACTCCGCAGCGCATTATCTCTGAAATTTTGCCAGACCTGCTGGTCAAAGGTGGCGATTACAAGCCGGAAGATATTGCTGGTGGCAAAGAGGTTATTGCTGCAGGTGGTGAAGTGCGTGTGCTGAACTTTGAAGATGGCTGCTCAACCACCAATATTATAAAAACCATTCGTCAGGGGCACGAGTAAAGGCCTGACGCACGACAATCGGAACACACTGTGAGTGGATTAAAGCAAGAGCTGGGATTGGCTCAGGGCGTGGGGCTACTGTCGACGTCATTGTTAGGAACGGGGGTATTTGCCGTTCCTGCGTTGGCGGCATTAGTGGCGGGCAATGATAGTTTATGGGCTTGGCCCATTCTGATTGTGCTCGTTTTTCCGATTGCTATTGGTTTTGCCGCGCTAGGGCGTCATTTTCCTAGCGCCGGTGGCGCTGCCCATTTCGTCGGTATGGCATTTGGGCCGCATATGGCCCGAGTCACGGGCTGGCTATTTCTTTCGGTTATCCCCGTTGGTTTGCCTGCGGCATTACAAATTGCAGCAGGCTTTTGGCAGGCCATGTTCGGCTGGCATGGTTGGCAGCTACTGTTGGTCGAGGTCGGAACTCTGAGCGCGGTGTGGTTTCTCGGTACGCGAGGCGCCGGTTCCAGCGCTAACCTTCAGACGTTGATTGCTGCACTGGTTGTGGCACTTGTGGCTGCTATTTGGTGGCGCGGGGGGATCTCTCCTGCCGAAATTCCATTCCCTCAACCGTCTGATGTTAGCCCTAGTAATTTATTCTCCGCTTTGGCAGTGATGTTCTGGTGCTTTGTGGGCTTAGAAGCCTTTGCTCATTTGGCTTCTGAATTTAAGCATCCTGAACGTGATTTCCCGCGGGCGCTGATAATAGGTTTGCTGTTGACTGGGATTGTCTATTGGGGATGTACGGTTGCCGTACTGCACTTCAATGCTTTCGGCGCGGAAAAAGCAGCGGCTGCGTCATTGCCGGGGATTGTGGTTCAACTGTTTGGACAGAAAGCGCTTTGGGTCGCCTGTATCATTGGCTATCTCGCCTGTTTTGCTAGCCTGAATATTTATACTCAAAGTTTTGCTCGTTTAGTTTGGTCACAGGCTCAGCTAAAGCAGAACAGTCGTTTGGCGAAACTTTCTGCACGTCAGGCGCCGGTTAATGCGTTAAATGTGGTTCTTGGCTGTTGCTTGGTATGTGCGGTTGGCATTTTCACGCTAGGTATCGCTTTAGATGAATTGATCATCTATGCCAATGGTATTTTTATTATGATCTATCTACTGTGCATGTTGGCGGGGTGTCGATTGCTGAAAGGGCGTTCACGCCTGATGGCGGCAATAGGTGGAGTATTATGCTTACTGTTGCTGTACATGGTGGGATGGAAAAGTGCGTACGCCATGGTTATGTTAGCCGCTCTGTGGGCTTTCCTGCCGAAGCGCGCCGTCGCGGGTGCCTAGATTCGTATTAGTACTGTTGTTTTCTCCTGCATATTGAACAAACAAAAAACGGAAGCCTAAGCTTCCGTTTTACTTTTGGGGCCGAGTTGGATTATTCCGCGTCTTTGGTCGTCGTCTCTGTTGCCGCCAGTTTTTCTTCTAGCGCAGAAAGGCGTTGTTCCATCAGGGCGAGTTTCTCGCGGGTACGCATGAGAACTTGAGTCTGCACGTCAAACTCTTCACGGTTGACTAAATCCATACGGTTGAACTGTGCTTGTAGGATTTGGCGTATCTTCTTCTCGACATCATCCCCGAACTCACGCAGTCCTTTTGGCATAGATTCATGCACCTGACGAGCAATTTGTTCAATTTTCTTCGGGTCAATCATGGAGTGTTCCTTGGTCGTTATGGTCATGCGTTGTGGCTTCACACCACGATCAGAACGAATGACGATGATATTGAGCTGCGGCATAGCCGTGATGCTTTAAGTCCATAGTGTAATGCGAGTTGGCTAACGGATAAACCTCTGTGATCGTTCTTGGATAATCAGGAAAGCCGATTGCCCAAATTAGTCATTAGCGTTATAGTTGGCCTGCTTATTCTCAGGGCGGGGTGGAAGTCCCCACCGGCGGTAAATTTATGCATAACGCATGCCTTTAAAGGCGTGGCGAAATCATAAAAAGCCCGCGAGCGCTTACGCTGCAAAGTGTAAGGACAGCAGATCTGGTGTAATTCCAGAGCCGACGGTTAGAGTCCGGATGGGAGAGAGTAACGATACCTGTTGGGTTTATCCCACTCGCGTTATTAGGCGCGTAGGCCGTAGGCTTGCGTTTGCCACTCCTCAAAGCTGCCCTGATTCTGGTAATCCATATAATTAATGAGGTTTTTTTACCATGAATCAGACTTTACTTTCCGATTTCGGTACTCCGATGGAACGTGTTGAACGTGCGCTGACTGCGCTGCGTGAAGGACGTGGTGTGATGGTGCTCGACGATGAAAATCGTGAAAACGAAGGCGACATGATTTTCCCTGCTGAAACCATGACTGAAGAACAGATGGCGATGACCATCCGTCATGGTAGCGGCATTGTGTGTCTGTGCATCACTGAAGAGCGTCGTTTGCAGTTAGATCTGCCAATGATGGTCAGCAATAACACCAGCCACTACGGCACCGCGTTCACCGTGACTATCGAAGCCGCCGAAGGCGTTACTACCGGTGTTTCAGCCAAAGACCGCTTGACCACCGTGCGCGCGGCGAGTGCAGAAGGTGCTAAGCCTTCTGATTTGCATCGCCCAGGTCATGTATTCCCACTGCGTGCGCAAAACGGCGGTGTGTTGACGCGTCGTGGTCATACCGAAGCCACTATTGATTTAGTCACTTTGGCTGGCTTCCGTTCCGCGGGTGTACTGTGCGAACTGACCAACGACGATGGCACTATGGCTCGCGCTCCAGAGGTGATTGTGTTTGCTAACAAACATAATATGCCCGTTGTGACCATCGACGATTTGGTTGCATATCGTCAGTCTCAAGAGAAAAAAGCGAGCTAAATGCTTGCTAGCCAAACGAAAAAGGACAGCCTAGGCTGTCCTTTTTGCTATTCATACTGGATTAACCTAATGGGCTGCTCTGAAGCAATGTTAGGCTAAACCCCATTACGGTCATACCGCACAAAACGCCATAGCTCGGGTTATTCTGCGGATCGATTTCTTTCGCCAACGGCATAAGCTCATCGACTGACAGCGCGACCATAATCCCGGCCACCATCGCCATAATCGATGCCATGAATACTGGAGAGATAGCCGGTCCCAGCAGGAAGAATGCTAGCAGTCCCCCTAAAATCTCAGCAAAACCTGAAATACTTGCCCACCACAACGCTTTAGTTTTCGAACCTGTTGCGGCGTAAACGGGTCCAGCTACCGCAAGACCCTCTGGAATATTGTGAATAGCAACGGCTAACGCAATTCCCATTCCGAGTTCGAGATCGGAGCTTGCGGTGACAAAGGTGGCTATCCCTTCTGGAAAGTTGTGCAGGCTGATGCCTAATGTCAGCAGCATAGCCGTGCGGCGCAGGTTGCGCGTTTTTCCCGCTTTAGGCGCATCCATCAGGTCGTGAGCATGTTGATGAGGCAACATCCTGTCCAATAGGAAATAGCCCACTAAGCCAATGATAAACATGCCGTAACCCAGCATAGGCGACATGCCTTGGGTATCTAGCGCGGCGGGTAGCATTTCCATTAACGAAATCAGCAGCATAATCCCTGCTGCAAAGCCGAGCGCAAAGGCTAAAACCCGGTTAGATGGTTTTTGCCCGACGATGGCTAACAACGCGCCGACAAACGTGGCACCGCCAGCAAGCAGAGTCAGAATGAGTGGAACTGACATAGCGCCTCCATGTTGATAATGATTCCTATTATTGTTTTAGCCTATCAGTAAGTAAATAGCGAATACAACGTTATTACCAATAGAACTAATAACTCAACCTCATCGTGAGGCGAAAGACTTTGGCAAGCAGAGAATATTCAAATTTACTGACAATCATCATCATGGTTATCCGGCAGACGATTTGCTGAATTGTGAGTACTGTAGAGGGATTCGGAGGCAGCGCCCTCCAGTAGATAAGAAAAGGATAATGTTATGACGACCTCTCGTATGCCTGCGTTGTTTCTCGGTCACGGTAGCCCGATGAACGTGCTGGAAGAAAATGATTACACGGCGGCTTGGCGCGAGTTGGGTCGAACGTTACCGCGCCCAAAAGCGATTATTGCCGTGTCTGCCCATTGGTTTACACGTGGTACTTTTGTTACTGCGATGGAACAACCGCGCACTATCCATGACTTTGGCGGATTTCCACAGGCGTTGTTTGATACTCAATATCCCGCTCCGGGTGCCCCTGAGCTGGCTCGTCGAGTTCAGCAATTGCTCGAACCGGAAATGGTGCATTTAGATCACAGTGAGTGGGGATTGGATCACGGTACTTGGGGCGTGTTAATTAAAATGTACCCTGATGCTGATATTCCAGTCATTCAGCTTAGCATCGACGGAACACAGCCTGCGGCTTATCACTTTGCCTTAGGTAAAAAATTATCGGCTTTACGCGATGAGGGAGTGATGATTGTGGCGAGCGGAAACGTGGTGCACAACCTGCGTATGGTGAAATGGCAAGGCGACGCTGAACCTTATCCGTGGGCATTCAGCTTTGATAATTTTGTGCGTGAGAACCTTGCGTATAAAGGTGAGGATCATCCACTGGTTAACTTTATGCAGCATGAGGGAGCTGAATTATCCAACCCTTCGCCAGAACACTTTCTGCCGCTGCTTTATGTCCTAGGTGCTTGGGACGGTGAAGAGCCAATCCGTGTCCCCGTTGACGGCATCGTTATGGCGTCGCTGAGTATGCTATCCGTCGTCGTCGGTGAGTGAACCCTGTTTATCGTTTGGGCGCGCGAGGGGCGCGCCCATATATTGTAATAATGGCATTCGAAGAAATTTGCCCGAAGGCTAGAACGACGGAGTTGTGCGTTATTGAATGTTAACTTTATGCTGGCGCATCAGGCTTTTTTCTCAGGAATATCCACATCAGTCCCAACCAAACCAACCCGCTGATAAGCCCATACACATTAAACACGCCGCTTCCTGCCCAAAGATAAATACGTTTTGCCAGCTCGATTCCCAATGCGTAGATACCGATGGTTGTCATACCCAGTGCCGCCGCGACGGTACCTTTGCGCATATCGCTGGCAAACAGTGTTAGGCGATAAAGCCCTGCGTTGATAAGACCCGTACCGAACGCGTAAAGACTTAAGCCAGCGATGGTCCAAAGATAGGCATGCGGCGTAAACACGGTGCCAAAAGCCGCTAGCGCTAGTCCTGCAATGATGGGGGGAGCGCCAAGCCAAAGCGGTTTTTCAATCGGCATTTTGCCGGCAATGCGTGCCAGCACTAAATTTCCGGCAATGAGCGCAATGAAAATCGGCACCTGTAGCCAGCCGTAAGCGACTGGTGTCAGACCTTCTCCATCGATAAGAATGACGGGCGAAATAGCCACCCAGGCCAATAGCGGCAGAGCAGAGAAGCCAATTGATGCGGCGCCGCAGACAAAGCGTAAATTACCAAATACCTGACGGTAATCAGCCAAGAGAGACTTTAGACGTAGTTTTTCTCCCTGAGACTGCGCGGTTTCCGGCATGCCTTTCCACAGACCCAACCATGCGACAAAAGCAACCAGCGCGAATACGGCAAACATGCTTTTCCATGGCGCAAATTGGATGAAGGCAGCGCCTGCCAATGGGCCAATCAGCGGTGCAATCAGAGCCACGTTTGCCATTAGCGCCATTAGCTTAATGCTGAGCGTTTGGTCGAAGGCCTCTTGCACAGCGGCATAGCCTACTGCACCGATAAAGCACAGACTGATTCCTTGAATGAAGCGCATCAGGATAAATTGCTCAATGTTGCTGGTAAACAGGGTCGCGATACAGGCGACAACGAATAGCATGACACCCGTGAGCATGACTGGTCGACGGCCAATCCGGTCAGATAACGGCCCAAGCAACCATTGCAGCATCATGCCGCCAAATAAGTACGCAGTTAATGAGGTTGGAACCCAGCTCACGTCAGCATTGAAATCACGCACGACATGGATCATGCCCGGTTGAATCATGTCGTGGGCGATATAGGTCGCAAACTCGAAAAGTACCAGTGCGAGAGGGAACAGCACGGCACGGCGAGTGAGCTTAGAAGCAGCAATATAGGATGGCATCTCGGGTGATTACTCGGTTATTTATATCCGTCATACTTGAAATTGCATATGTGTTGGCCGCGCCCGCTCCCCCGAATCACTTACTAGAATAAGTGATTCGGGGTTATCTCGCTTGCCACCTTGATACAACTCCCATTATTTTGGATATATATCCATTGGTTAGGATATAAGACTCCAGAAGACGAGCCCCCGCCCTTTATGGGCTTGGGGGCTTTACAGTATTTAAACCCGTTATTTAAAAACCACTAGCGGGTTATCTAACTGACCAGCAAACTTCAGGTTTTGCGATGGATCGCTGAGATTGATCATCTGGCGATTGTTCGCTAACTGTAGGCGGTTTAGGCAAGAGTGAGTAAACGCAGGGCTGAACATATCGTAGCGTGCGAAGCGCTCCGCTAACTCAGGATGCGCTTGCTGATAGTCAGTCACACATTCTGCGACTCGATGCCAGAATTGTTCCTGAGGATAGCTGCCTTGTTCGTGGAGGATCGCGGCCATGAAGCGGAAGAAACCGTCGAAAACATCGGTGAATATCGACAGAATCTTCAGCTCATCGGGAACAAATACCGCCACACGTTTGGCTTTTTCCGGCAGATTGGCGTCGGGATCCATCACCACGATTTCTTCGGCGATATCCTTCATGAAAACGTGTACTGGCGTGTGGTTTTCCAGCACTAGAATCAGATTTTCACCGTGTGGCATAAAGGCGAGATCGTAGGTGTATAAGCAGTGCAACAGCGGGCTAAGGTAGCTTTGCAGATAGCGTTTCAGCCATTCGCCCGTCTCGAGGCCAGAAGCTTGAATCATTGCAGGTAGTAGAGCGTTACCTTCACGATCTTGATGCAACAGCGCCGCCATCGTCATAACGCGTTGATTTGGCTGGATCAGCGCTAGTGGGCTTTCGCGCCACAGTGCCGCCATCATTTTTTTGTATGGCGTATCACCGCTTACTGCGCTTTCGTAATAGTGATTGTGATAGCCGATGGTGGCCACTTCGCGCAGCATACGGAAACCATAGTCGCGCAGGCAAGCGTCATTATCGATGAGCTCGGCCAGCCATTCATTGATACCCGGAGTGGTTGCCATGTAATACGGCGATAGTCCACGCATGAAACCCATATTCAGAATCGATAATGCGGTTTTGACATAACGCTTGCGGGAATTGCTGGTGTTAAAGAAGGTGCGGATCGATTGCTGTGCCTGATAGTTATCATCACCGATACCTAAATAAACCAACTCACGTTTAGCGATATCGGGTGCGAAAATCCCTGTCAGCTTGTTCTGCCACTGCCATGGATGAACCGGCATGAATATATAATCGGTAGGATCCAAATCTTGTGCCATGAGCTGTTGGCGGAAATCATCCACCACGCTTGGGGTGAGCTCTTCTTCCAGCAATTGCTGATAACTTAGTTCTTCAATACTGGCGAAATGGGCTTTGCTTTTGTGCGCGGCGAGCCAGACGAAATTGATGGGGGCTGCGGCTTCAGGTGCGTAGGCTTGATAGTCAAAAGCGTCAAAACCGATACGGCCATTGTTTGCCACAAAGGCGGGATGGCCTTCCATCATAGCGCCTTCCAACGTTTGAAAATCGGCGTCCAGTAGCTGTTCAATCAAAACGCCTTCACGCAGATGTTTAAATGCGCTGCTGTAAAGCGTGCTGGTGATCTCTTCCATGTAAGTCGGTAGCATTTCTTGAGGAATACCAAGCACATCTTTGAATTCAATGATAAAGCTCAGAGAG
This sequence comes from Hafnia paralvei, assembly GCF_020150375.1. Classification (NCBI taxonomy): domain Bacteria; kingdom Pseudomonadati; phylum Pseudomonadota; class Gammaproteobacteria; order Enterobacterales; family Hafniaceae; genus Hafnia; species Hafnia paralvei. The sequence continues at coordinate 709,425 of NZ_CP083737.1, forward strand.
TCTAATTCCTGTTCAACACCTGCTTGGGTCTTACGCAGAGATTCGGCATCGATGGCCCAATGCTCTAATGCTAGACGACGTGCGCGGAAGTGATAAACCACGTCGCCCTGTGGCGCAGCAAGCTGGTAGTCGGCAAGTTCTTCAGGAGACGCTTCATGACGAATGCATTTTGGCGTAATCAAACGCTCGTGAGCAAACTCGGCAATGGCTTTGCGAACGTGTAGGCGATTGGCTTTGCTCCACAGTTCTGGGGTCAGATGCGCGATAACGTGACGATTTTGTTCAGATACGGGTAAATGAGAAAATTGAGTATGAGCGGTCATGCGTGGGTCTCCTGACGGGAAACTGAGTGATATTGCGCATCATGGCGCAGAGCGGCGGCGTGCTGGTCACGGTCACAGAAAGCCAGCCATGCCGTTTTATTTGCCAGCTCGATTTGATGTTGGTAGACGAATCCGGCACGTTTATTTAGGCGATGGATTTTCTCGTTGCGCACGTCGGGTTCCACCACGATACGGGCTACGCGCTCGTCGCTGAACATAAAGGCAACGATGGTCTGGAAGACCGCCCAGGTAAAACCGCTGAGGGGTTTATCCGCCGGAGCGACCAAAATGTGCATACCATAATCGCTGCTTTGTGCTGGATAGCACTGACCCACCGGATCGTGGATTGCCTGATATCTCTCTAATAAAAACGCAGGCTTGCCTTGATATAGGCCAATAAACGCGCCGTCAGGGTGGTGCTTGAGCAGATCCAGATAGAAATCTCGTACCTGCTCTAGCGATTGTTCCATCATGCCCCAATAGCGTGCATAAGGTTGACTGACCCAGCTATGCAAAAGCTCGGCATCTTGAATTGCGTCCAACGGGCGAAGTGCGAAATCCCCGACTTCAGCCACCTGATGTTCAAAAACATAACTCATAACAAATCTCCGGTTTGCGGAGCAGCAAACTGTTGGAAGGCAATCTGTTCTTCAATGGGATAGTGCTCAGTGCCGGTTATTTCTCGCAGGATCCATGAATTGCGATAGCAGGCCATGCCGAGATCGGGGGTGACAAAACCGTGCGTATGTAACTCGGCGTTTTGGACAAAAATCTCATTGTGCTGGGTGTCGATCGAATAATTTCGAGCCACGTCATAGCGGCCTTTTTCATCCCATGCAATTCGGTCGTGGATCGGTTGTAAAAACGCCGGTGGCTGGTGGCGATATCCGGTGCACAGGATCACTGCCTCGCTGTTAATGGCGAAGTGTTGATCCTGTTCATGCTGATGTAGCGCCAGATTCAAGGTTTTACTCTTGGTCGTGTTCTGTACGCCGGTTAGTGCCGTGTTGGTGAACAAGCGGGTGTTCACGTGCCCATCGAGACGTTTGATATACAGCAGATCGAAAATGTCGTTAATCAGACTGCTGTTAATACCTTTGTAGAGCTGTTGGCTCTGCATATTGAGCTGGTCACGCTTTTCGGCAGGCAGTTGATGGAAGTAATCCACATATTCTGGTGACGTCATTTCAAGCGTGAGTTTGGTGTATTCCAGCGGGAAGAAGCGAGGTGCACGCGTGACCCAGTTTAACTGATAACCATATTTATCAATTTCGGAGAGCAGATCGTAATAGATCTCGGCCGCGCTTTGCCCGCTGCCGACCACCGTAATTGAGCGGCGGGTTTGCAGTTCCTCTTTGTGGTGTAGATACTGGCCAGAATGCACCATGCGTTCAGCCATTGGCTGGCAGCAGTCGGGAATGACAGGGGAAGGGCCAGTGCCGAGAACTAGGCGGCGAGTTTCAAACTTCAGTTTCTGACCGTTGCGAGTATCACTGCAATGAACGTGATAGCAATGACTATCTTGATCGTATTCCACACGTTCAACTTTGGTATTAAATCGCAGATTGCTCAGGCGTTCAGTAGCCCAACGGCAATACTGGTTGTACTCCTTGCGCATCAAGAAGAAGCTTTCGCGGATGTAAAATGAGTAGAGTCGTCCCTGCTGTTTGATGTAATTGAGGAAACTCAATGGGTGCGTCGGATCTGCCAGCGTCACCAGATCGGCCATAAACGGCGTTTGCAAATGAGCACTTTCCAGCATCATGCCAGGGTGCCAATCAAAGCCCGTGTTTTGGTCGAGAAAAAGCGCATTTACCTGCGATAGCGGCTGAGTCAAACAGGCTAGTCCCAGATTAAATGGCCCAATGCCGATGGCGATAAAATCGTAAGGCTGCGTTGCCGCGCCGGTCTGAGAGGATAAGGAGAACTGGGTCATAGATCTTACCTTAGTTAGGTATTCACGAGTGGTAACAGTACAAAATCGATGCTCAGCATTTTTCCAGCGTTCTAGATTTCGGATACGGGCGGTGGAGCTGGCGTTAAATGACGCCATGACGTTAATTTAAAAGATTTAGTTTTTATAAAAGGGTGCCGGTATATCCGGCATCCCTGTTTTAGAAGGTGCTTAGAAGGAATATTTCACGCCGACGACCACAGAACGTTCTGCGCCGAACCAGCAGTTATTGCTGTCATAGCAACTGGCAACATAACGTTTGTCAGTGATGTTGTTCACGGCCATTTTGAGTGTGGCGTTATCTAATGCTGGAGTTAGGTTACCAAGCTCATATGACGCGGCCATGTCATACAGCGTCACGGCTGGCAGTTGCTCAGTATTGCTCTGGTTGGCTTCCATACGGCCAATGTAACGAATACCCGCACCAATGGTGAGACCACGAAGGAAAGTGTCGTCAATGGTGTAGTTAGCCCATGCGCTGGCGTTATCCTTCGCTGTTTGTACCGGACGGTTACCAATCAGTGACTTGTTGGCATCCTCGGTGATTTTCACGTCGGTGTAGGCATAGTTTGCCGTTAACAGCAGGTTTTCTAGCGGTGAGGTACGAATTTCGAATTCATAACCTTTCGACTCAATTTCACCACTCTGGTATTTCTCGTAAGGGTCTACGCCGTTCGGATTGGAGGTTAGCGCATTCTCTTTTTTGATATCAAACACGGCGGCCGTGAAGATAGTGTTTTGGCTTGGTGTTGCAAATTTCACCCCACCTTCCCACATCTTGCTGGTTTCAGGTTTGTAAGAACCCCCGCTTTTGTTACGTCCTGCTAAAGGCTCAAAGCCTTCGGAGTAGGCAACATACGGAGAAATACCGTTATCAAAGTGGTACATCGCGCCATAGCGTTGGGTGTACTTACTCTGGCTGAAGGTTTCGTCAGTATCGGCACCGTATTGCAGGCCGTAGGTGCGTTTTTCGTATTGGTCATAGCGACCACCGGCGAGAATCGTTAGCTTGTCGAGATCGATTGAATCCTGCCAGTAATAACCATTCTGATGCATGCTGTAGCGCACGTTGGTTGCCAGAGAGGGATCCCATGCAATATTGCCACGATTAATTTCACTGTTGTCGCGGTCAAAGATATCGATGCTTGGTGCCACGGCATCTTGATATTCAGTCTTGTTGTTCTGCCACTGATAATCGAAGCCCAACAATACGTTATGGCGCAGGAATGCGGTATCAAACTTACCGGCAATCTGGTTATCAATATTGAAGGAATCCATGCTTTCGTCAGTCATATACATACGACGGCCTAGAGTACGGCCATCAGCAGCCAATCCAGTACTGTAAGTATTTTCCTGATAAGCCGTGATGTGCATGAAGCGGGCTTTCTGGGTGAATGACCAATCATCATTGAAGCGGTGGTCATACTGGTAGCCAACAGACTCTTGTTTGCGTTTGTACGCTTCCCAATTGTGGTCACCTAAATAGACATCCGTAGGCAATTTGCCATAAGGCGAGTATTTAAATGTGCCTTCGCCCGGCAGGGACGTGTATACACCCGCCTTAGGATCGTTTTGCAGGAACGCTTGTACTAACAGACTATTATTATCGTCGATATCCCAACGTAGCGAGGGCGCTAATAAATAACGTTCATTCTTGGAGCCTTCAGCCTGTCCATCAGATGCGCCCGCTAAACCGACAAAACGATAGCTGACATCGCTGTCGCCAATTTGTCCGGTAGAGTCGATTTTTCCCTCACGGCGATTATCGCTGCCGGTATCAAATTCAACGTCGGTATTTTGGATTTTCTGCGGTTTCTTGCTGATCATATTCACGATACCGCCAGGCGAGGCGTTACCGTATAAAACGGATGCTGGGCCTTTCATCACTTCGATGCGATCCAACATGTAGGTATCTACCTGGCCCTGAATGTTCCATTCGTTATAAGGCAGTTGTAAGCCATCGAGGTAGTTTTCGCTGTTTTTAAAACCGCGAATGGTGAATTCGTCAAAGCGGGTGATTGCACCGCCACGGTTTTCGGTGGTGACACCAGACACATAGCGCAATGCTTCGTTGAGTGAGCTAATCCCACGCTCGTCCAGTTCTTGTCCTTCAACAGTATTGATTGTCTGAGGAGTATCCTGAGCGGTCAGATCTGATTTAGTCCCGGTGTTTTCATAGCTTCCTAGAGGAGGAAGACTGGCTTTGGCGCTAACGACGATTTTGTCTTCATTGCCAGAGGTTGCTGTATCAGCTTCTGTGGCCGCAAAGGCACTCAAAGGGAGGAATAAGCAGCCGATGGGTAACGCGGCTTTTAACGAAGAGCAAATAAACGCATTGTATTTCATCTAATGATCCCTGCTTGAAAAGCACGAAAATCTAATAATTAATTGTGAGCTCTCTGGCCATCGCTGGTTGTTATCCAGTCAATGACATCGCTTTATTAAATGCGATACAGAATGATAATTATTCTCGTTAGCTTTGGTAGCTTTTATTCAGGGAAAAAAGGAAAAACTATTTTTCTTTGTGATCTTTGTCACATATTAATCATTGTTTATCATGATTAACCTTATAAACATCATTGAATTTAATGAGTTAGTGTCATTAAAACGCAATATCTTAATGTGTTTTTAATCTAAGGAAATGCTGTTTTAGCTGAGGGGTTGCATGGCTAAGAGATAAACTAACAAGAGGGGATACAAAATATGAGCGAGTTACGATGATATAGGTTGAAGATATCAACCTATATCAAAGAAAGCTTAGTTAACCGTTGCATGAACTAGAGTTCAGCGATGCAAGACTGACTAGATTAAATCACCAGCTTTTGGATCGGCACCATATTGGTTGTCTCCGCGAGTACCTTCTTTGCAAAGAGTAATCAGCATGATGATAGGGCCAACAAGCGGTATCAGGGCAATGAAATAAAACCAGCCTGAATGGTTGGTGTCATGCAATCTTCTGGCGATGACAGCCAGACTTGGGATAAGTATGACTAATGAATAAAGTATCGATAATATGCTAAAGATAATAACCAGCATACTATCTGAAAATATACTCATTAACACAAATAATACAATGCTGATAATGGAAGAAAACAGGGTAAACATCCAATATTCTTTGCGGCGAGCACGGCCATTGAAATTAGCGTAATTTTCTTTTACTACTTTGAGAAACCATTCCATGTCTAAAACTTCCTTGCGAATAAGTTGAAATAACATGGCTATAATAGTTTTTTTTTAAAGAAGTTTTTCTTATTTCAACATGAAGTGATGCTTAAGTTTAACTGGGTTATTGAATGATAAAATTATTTTTTAGCTGTTCTATTTTTGTATCCAGCCCATAGTGATTATCTCCTTTTGTTCCTTCTTTACAGAGAAAGATAAGCAGAACGATAGGTCCAACAAATGGAACGAAAGAAATAAAATAAAACCAGCCGGACTGGTTGGTATCGTGTAGCCTTCTGACGAGAACGGCTAGATGTGGGATTAGCGTGACAAGCATATACAGTATGAAGAGAATAGCGGTGAAACCCGAAACATCAGTTTCAAATGTCATGGAGATATATAGAGTGAGTACCAGTATAAGCGTATGGAAGAGTGAAAACATCCAATACTCTCTACGGCGAGCGCGGCCATTAAACGTCGCGTAATTCTTCAATACATTAATATACCAATTCATCGAATCAAATCCCTTGATTTAAAGAGGGGATAGGATACTCGACAGATAACCAATAAGCCTGACCTTGATCAATAAGCCAGCTATTTTTAATGGCATTTTTAACGCAAAAATAATTACTCTAAATTTAATGGGCAATCACCGCACTCTTTCATTTTAGGCAGCTTATAGCGTTGGCAGCAGGTGCGGCGCTGAATAGTACCATTACGCATCAGAACAGTACGATAGAGTGGATTCTCTTGCCCATTTGGAAATGCGGCAGTGAAGAATAGCGCATGTTCTAGCTGAGAAAAGGTGGCATCGCCAAGAAGCGGGCGAAGTTCCCCCAAATACCAGTGCATCACATAACCAATGTTGCTCCACATGAGCTTGGCGTTTAAAACCCCCTGCCGTGCAATCGCATTGACTGCCGGAAGCAAATGACGTTCAACCAGTGACACGATCCTCTGCAGAGGTGTGCTATTGCGAGTCTCGCCGGACATCAATTTTGGATAATAGATAAATGCCTCAGGCCGTCCACTATCGTGGAAACGGACTTTGAACTGGCGGATATGTGGATCTAAAGGCGCAGAATGCTGGAGTAACAGCAGCATCATGGGCGGCACCAGCAACCCAAAATACCACTGAGCCCACAGTGATTCTAACGGTTTGGCTTCTGGGCTTTTGTCCGGAAACTCGGCGTAGTGTTCATGTTGATAGCGCGACATCAGCTTGGCGTATGTTCCTGTAGCGGACCACTGCATAGCGGATAAATCATGGCTAGACGCAGTTTCATCAATCAAAAACGTTGTCAGGAAATGAGGATAATGCTGGCTGAAAAGCGCGGTTAACTCTTCCGCTTCTGGCGGAAAAGCGGGAAATACCGCAGGAAGGTAGGTATCGAACTCAGTCAGCGCAGTTATCTTCACCAAAGCATCCTAGAAAGCATGGATAAAAACGCAATAATACTGATAACCATTATCAATCGCAAGAATGCGAAGCGAAAAATGCGGTGAGGGTAGAAAGGGATAAATGTTAGCGCGCTAAGAGTGTGCCCTTGGCTGCATAGCGTTACGGATATAGAAAAGGTGGAAATAATTCTATTTGATACTATGAAAAATAGAATTATTTAAGACTCGGTGCTGCTGTCTATATTTGAGTGATTGACCTGCGGTCATATCCGTAGCGTATATAAACAGCTAGGCTACTTTTTGCAGTGAAACTCTATTACGACCTTTTTGCTTAGATAAGTACAGTGCCTGATCGGCGCGAGCGATAGCATTCTCTAAATTATTATTGTACATCTCTGAAAGACCAGCCGAAATGGTGACTACGCTGTACCCATTTGGCTGGTATTCATTTATCAGTGCTAATTGTTCCACATGCGAACGAATATGTTCACAGATTTGGATAGCTAATGTCTCAGATGCATCGCGTAAAATAAGTAAAAACTCTTCGCCGCCGTAGCGAACCGCTAAATCTCTACTGCGTACGGCTTCCTTGATAATCTGAGCAATGGCCGTCAATGCGGTATCACCATACTGATGTCCATAATGATCGTTATAAAGCTTAAAAAAATCGATGTCTATCATCACAACAAAATCTTTGTGCTCAGTCGCACAGTCGTTACTCATGTGATGAAATTGAAATTCTAGACCACGACGATTAAGTAACGTAGTGAGTGGGTCAATCATGCTGAGATCGCTGAAACGGGCCTTATCGCGTTCAAGCTGGTTTACTAATTGACGTGTGAAAGCCTCGCGCCTGCGAGTTATAACGCGGTGAAGGGATAGCGCGATAATGGGCAGTGCCAATACGAATAAGATACGCGTCATATTATGGAAATCTTCTAAAATAATGACGGTAATCGCTACAGGGATGGCATTTAGGCAAAAGGCCAATAAATTGTCAGAAAGAGTCACCGCAGCAATAAAAAAAACGCTGAACAAATTGATTAATAAAAATTCATGCCCGCTTACATCGACATGTCGATATTTTACCGCAATATGAAATGACCACAGTATCCCCAATACCAGTGCAGCAATATTGAGTTTTAACAAGTATTTTTCACGATGCCATATCAAAGATATGGCAGAAAGTAGGCAAAAAGCAAAAATGCTGACTCCTGCAATCGTGTACGGTGGATCTGTTTGTAATGGATTTAGCAACGCATAAAACGATGTAGCACCATTTAACAGAATAAATAACAGGAATGTCATATGGCTTTTGCTATTTAATAACTCATCGTAACTTTTTGCGTTCATTAAAAATGGGCTCGTGGCTGTCAATATTGCTCGGATTAGGAATTTGAAATGACGTGATGTTCTAAGTATTAGAAAAAAACTTCTGAGATTATTCTTATTCGACCATAAAAGTAACAGTTTTGATCGGAGAAGTCATGTGCTTGTAATTAATGTGGGTTACAAGGAGACAAAGTGGATAAAAAAACACCATTTTTGCTCTTGTACGTGATGAGAGTGAGGTACACATACAGAATTCATGGATGAAAATTAAAAAATCTCAGCCTATGATATTGGGAATTATTATCATCTATGGTGCGATTTATGCTGATAGTATCGATAGCGTTGCTGGTGGTGTGGGGGATAAGTCTATGGGCATGGCGGTCATTGAGCGGAATTTGGGGGATTAGTCTACCAACATTGGTTTTACCCTTGCTGATCGTCTCGAATCTGAATTTATCTTTTTTAAAAGGCATGATGGTTCTAGCTATGCTAACAACGCTGGCTATGCTGTTTAATCCACGTTTGCGCGATTATATTTTACTGCCGTCCGGTTTAGCTCTGGCGGGAGGACTTGCGACAATTTCTTTAAATTACAATTACTTTGGCGTTTAACTACTGGGAGGCGACTGAAATACATGTGTACAAAGAGGAGAGGGAAGTCGTTAAAGCTCTGGGAGATGCAAGGATAAGGCAGGATAAGAAAGAAACAATCTGTTGGTGCGAAGAGAGGGACTTGAACCCTCACGTCCGTAAGAACACTAACACCTGAAGCTAGCGCGTCTACCAATTCCGCCACCTTCGCATACCGTTTTATATTGCTTTGCAGCAACATAACCACGGAGGCGAATTCTAGAGATTTTCGCGGTTACGTCAACACTTATTTCCCCATCGATGTATGTTTGGGGCGTGTTTGGTGAAAATGTGGACATTTATTTTGTAAATTGCGTTAGTGCCAGAAATTATTGCGATGAATGGTGGTATGGAGCAGGGCGGGGAAGGGAGCACGACTGATAGCCCGAGGGATATCAGTCGTAGAATTCATTAGCGTTTTTTCTTGGCAATAGCTGCGCGACCCAGACGGGCTGAGTAGACTTTGAAACGACCTGTTTGAGCTAGCACTTCATGTGAGCCAAAGACATCGTCAAGCAACTGTGGATACGGTAAGAAAGCGTTAGCCACGATGCGCAGTTCACCACCGATTTGCAGCTGTTTTGCCGCACCGCGGATCAAGGTTTCAGCCGCAGTTAAGCTAGTCTGCATTCCATCGTGGAACGGTGGGTTGGAAATGATCATATCAAAACGACCATTCACGTCTGAATAAACGTTGCTGGCGATCACTTCACCCTGAATGTCGTTAGCTGCCAGCGTTGCACGGCTGGATTCCAACGCCGCAGCGCTCACATCGGTAAGCGTCAGCTTAACTTTGGGTGACATTTTGGCCATTGCAGCAGATAACACGCCTGCACCACAACCCACATCCAGCACTTTGCCTTTCATGTGTGGTTCAAGCGAAGAAAGTAACAGGTGGCTGCCGATATCCAAGCCGTCACGGCTGAAAACACCCGGAAGGGTTGCGATAGTGAGGCTGCCTGTCTGGTAATTTTCCCACCAGTCTTCAAGATTGAAATCGCACTGTTTTTCTAAACGTCCATGATACAGACCGCAGCGACGTGCGCTGTCAATTTTCACCAGAGGCCCGAACGTTTCGATAATGCCTTCTGCACTACGCACGCCAGCGCGGTTTTCGCCAACGATAAACAACTCAGTGCCAACGGGCATTAGAGAGAAGAGGTTTTGCAGTTGAAACTGTGCTTCCTGTTTGCTCTTAGGCCAGTAATAAATCAGGGTATCGCAATCAGCGACTAAATCTGCATCTGCCGTTAAGCCAAACTGGCAACGTTCGCCCATGGTACGACTCAGTTGCTGCCAATGATGATATTGATTGGTATGAACGCGAACCTCTGCCGCTTCAAACTGTGCTGGCAGGGTATCTTGTAAATCGCCTGCAAAGAGGACTCGGCGTGGTTCGAATTCCTCGCTGTGGCGCAGAATGACTTCGCTGGCAGGGGTAAATAATGACATTAAACGTGTTTCCTTAGGTTAACTAGGCGGGGAGTATATACCCAAATTACGTGGAGTTGCAGTAAGGCAGCATAGAGAGGAAATTCGACGCAGAGGCAGTGTCACGTAAAGATGGGGAGAGCTTTAATGACGTAGGTTCGATAGGTTTGCTAGAATAACGCCGCAGATAGTCATCTTAACGTCTCTTTTTATCTACAAGCAGGACAGTATGGCCTCCCGACGCGATCTTCTTTTACAGCAGCTTGGTATTACTCAGTGGGTGCTGCGGCGTCCAACTGCGCTGCATGGCGAGATTGCGGTCAGCGTATCTGGCTCGACTCGCTTGCTAATTGTATCGGCTGAGCCGATTTCTCCTGATGACATATTACTGTGTGACGTACTCAAGGCGTTGATGCTATCGCCTGAACAGGCGGTGATCCTCACGCCAGATCAATACGCCATGCTAAGAGATAGCGAAAAATATCATGTCTGGTGGCTCGGTGAAACATCGACCACAGAACGTGACGGCGTGATGCTGCACTCTCCGGCGCTCAGCGCGCTTTATCATAACTCCGGTGCGAAACGCGCCCTATGGCAGCAAATTTGTCATGATGAACAACATTTCTTCCCTCAAGGGTGAGATCTCTCCACTCACCGAGGCCGATTTTAACGCTGCTTTTGAGATTGAGCGTGCAAGCCATGCATTTCCATGGACTGAAAAGACGTTCCTCAGTAACCATGGTGAACGCTACTACAATCTGAAACTAGAGTGTGATGGCGTATTAGCTGCTTTTGCGATTACGCAGGTGGTGCTAGATGAAGCGACATTATTCAATATTGCCGTTGCGCCAACCCAGCAGCGTAAAGGGCTGGGGCGCGGGTTGCTAGAAGCATTGATTTCCGATCTGGAGGAAAAAGGCATTGTGACATTATGGCTCGAAGTGCGGGATTCCAACCGTGCGGCAATAGCGCTTTATGAGTCGCTAGGTTTCAATGAAGTGTCGGTGCGACGTCATTATTACCCAACCGCTGATGGGCGCGAAGATGCGCGCATTATGGCGCTGCCGCTGGGCTGACCCCCTTCCTCAGATAATTACCATGATTGTGCGTTGTCTAACCTGTCTAAATCAGGGAAAATAGCGCGCTAAACCCTTTTTATTCCCACTTTGCGTATCAATAAATCGTCTTGATTATGGGCGTTGGCGCAGGGTGGCTAACGATAGAACGTGAAAAACATGTCTCCTAGTGAATATGCACGCGAAGTGGCTAAACGCCGTACTTTCGCAATTATTTCTCACCCCGATGCCGGTAAAACCACGATTACTGAAAAAGTTCTGTTATTCGGACAGGCTATTCAGACCGCAGGTACGGTTAAAGGTCGCGGTTCCAATCAACATGCCAAGTCTGACTGGATGGAGATGGAAAAACAGCGTGGTATTTCTATCACCACGTCCGTGATGCAGTTCCCCTATCACGACTGTTTGGTTAACTTGCTTGATACCCCAGGGCATGAGGACTTCTCGGAAGATACCTACCGTACGCTGACTGCGGTTGACTGTTGTCTGATGGTAATTGATGCCGCGAAAGGCGTCGAAGATCGTACCCGTAAGCTGATGGAAGTTACCCGTCTGCGTGATACACCGATCCTGACTTTCATGAACAAAGTCGACCGCGAAATCCGCGATCCGATGGAATTGTTAGACGAAGTCGAAAACGAGCTGCGTATTGTATGCGCTCCGATTACATGGCCAATCGGCTGTGGTAAATCATTTAAAGGGGTCTATCACCTCTATAAAGATGAAACCTATCTGTATCAGACGGGTAAAGGCCATACTATTCAGGAAGTGCGCATCGTTAAAGGTCTGGATAACCCCGATTTAGACGCGGCCGTTGGTGACGATTTGGCTGAACAGCTGCGTGGCGAATTGGAGCTGGTGAAGGGTGCTGCCGCGGAGTTTGATAAAGATGACTTCCTGAACGGCGAGCTGACACCGGTATTCTTCGGAACTGCACTGGGTAACTTTGGTGTGGATCATATGCTGGACGGCTTGGTTGAGTGGGCTCCTGCGCCAATGCCGCGTAAAACCGATACGCGTGAAGTTAGCGCTTCCGAAGAGAAATTCACCGGCTTTGTGTTTAAGATTCAGGCAAATATGGATCCTAAACACCGTGACCGAGTGGCCTTCATGCGCGTGGTGTCCGGTCGCTATGAGAAAAGTATGAAGCTGCGTCAGGTTCGTACTGGCAAAGACGTTGTGATTTCTGATGCGTTAACCTTTATGGCCGGTGACCGTTCACACCTTGAAGAAGCCTATGCTGGTGACATCATTGGTTTGCACAACCACGGTACTATTCAGATTGGCGATACCTTCACGCAAGGTGAAGATATGAAGTTCACCGGCATTCCTAACTTTGCCCCTGAACTGTTCCGCCGTATTCGTCTGCGCGATCCTCTCAAGCAAAAACAGTTGTTGAAAGGTTTGGTTCAGCTGTCAGAAGAGGGCGCCGTACAGGTGTTCCGTCCAATTCATAACAACGACCTGATCGTTGGTGCGGTCGGCGTGCTGCAGTTTGAAGTGGTGGTAGCGCGTCTGAAGAGTGAATACAACGTTGAAGCTATCTACGAATCTGTCAATGTCTCAACGGCTCGTTGGGTTGAATGCGATGACGTGAAGAAATTCGAAGAGTTTAAACGTAAGAACGAGCTTAATCTGGCGCTGGATGGTGGCGATAATTTAGCCTACATCGCACCAACGATGGTCAATCTCAATCTGGCAAGCGAACGCTATCCAGAAGTGAAATTCCGCAAAACACGTGAGCATTAATCTTTTTCCCGCATAGTTTTTCTGCTGAATTTGTTCAAAAACCGCACGCTTGTGCGGTTTTTTTATGCCTGAAATTCGCAGAATCGTCTTAATAAGCCGCTTTTTTGCACAAAAAAACGTCAGTTATTGTGATCTAAACTGCATTTTTTTGTTACTGGGCTATAGTTATTCCAGCGGCGCAAGACATCTAACGCCAAATGAATTTATTAGTTTGGCTTAAGTATTGAATGCACCACGGTAACAAGGTTGGAAATATAACACATTGATTTTGAATCAGCAGACTAACGATTGACTCTTCACTTTCAGGAGTGATTAACCAAGTTTTTGATGGTTTTCCAGACGTGATTTGTTAATCGTTTGTTTGTTAATTGCTGATTTGGAATTTTTCTAGCTTTGCCAAGGTGGTCTCTGGCTGCATTTTAAAGCATTAGCACAGCGAGTCTCCGATGAGACGATGTGAAAAGGGCCGAAAGCAATACGGTCCGCGGCGTACAGCCGTTACTGAAATCAAAAGGAAGAAATCGATGAAAAATACCAAGTTTGCACGTTCAATGATGGCGATTGTTTTAGGTTCCGTACTGGTTAGCGGTAGTGCTATGGCAGAAGAAACCTTAATGCAGAAAGCACAAAGCGCGGCTGACTCAACCGGTGCGAAAATCGATAGCTCCATGAAGAAAGTCGATGGCTATATGGATGACAGCGGCATTACCGCCAAGGTGAAAAGCGCGCTGGTCGATGCCAAAGACATCAAAAGTAACGACATCTCCGTCAATACCAGCAAAGGCGTAGTGACGCTGAATGGTTTTGTGTCTTCTCAGGATCAGGCTGAGCGCGCTGTGACGCTGGCGAAAGGCGTCGAGGGTGTTAAATCCGTCAGCGACAAGCTGCATGTGAAAGACAGCACCAAATCCAGCGTTAAAGGATATGCCAGCGACACGGCGATCACTAGCGAAGTAAAAGCTAAACTGCTGGCCGACGATTTGGTTCCATCACGTAACGTGAAAGTTGAAACCCAAGATGGCTTGGTACAGCTTTCCGGTACGGTGAAAACTAAAGCCCAATCCGATCGTGCCGAAAGCGTTGCTAGCGCGATTGAGGGTGTAAAAAGCGTTAAAAATGATCTGACAGTAAAACAGTAATCTGCTTTCCCCGAACGTACTTATCCAAGTACGTTCGGAGTGATTACCCTTTAGAAATAACTGAGAAAAGAGCAGAACACCTTTAGTTAGGCTCTTAATTTTTATTTAGGCAAGGTAAGGAGAGCATATGTTTCGTTGGGGAATTATCTTTTTAATCATTGCATTGATTGCAGCAGCATTAGGTTTTGGTGGCTTGGCCGGTACGGCAGCTTGGGCCGCTAAAGTGGTGTTTGTCGTCGGTATCATTCTGTTCCTGGTGAGCTTGTTTACAGGCCGACGTCGTCCTTAGGTAAGGATACCCTTGTTGGCTCATGGTTAGAATTTTTCGACAAGAGCCATTGGGGTATCGACACCAAACCCACCATCCGTGTCTGATGGAAAGCGCAATAGGTTTGTAAATATGAACGGTGACATTGTTGTTGGTAAGTGGAAGCAAATTCGCGGTCAAGTCAGGTCTACTCTGGCTGAATGGCTTGGTCATGACGGTGAATGGCTTGCTGGCAACAATGATTGCCTCCTCGGATTGTTGCAAGAGGATTACGGAATCGCGCAAGACAGGGTATCCTCGGAGGATGTAAAGATTCATTGAGGATGGATGGTTGGGATATAGAATACCGATTACGCTGGGTAATATTGAGCCATTAGCGTACAAGCCCTACCAGCCGGGAAAAATAGCGCTGGTATGTGAAGGCGGCGGACAGCGTGGAATATTTACCGCTGGCGTGCTGGATGAATTCCTACGCGCGCGCTTTAACCCCTTCGATCTCTATCTCGGCACTTCTGCTGGGGCACAAAACCTTTCTGCGTTTGTCTGTGGCCAGCCAGGCTATGCCCGACGCGTTATCACACGTTACACCACTTCCATTGATTTCTTTAATCCGCTGCGATTTGTGCGTGGGGGACATTTGATCGATCTTGATTGGTTGATCGAAGCGACGGCCAACGATCTCCCGCTGGCGATGGATTACGCAGAGCAGCACTTAGGTGACGATCGCCAATTGCTGATGTGTGCCAGTCGCAGTGAAGATTTCGCGCCAACCTATTTTCCTGCCAAGCGCGACAACTGGCTTGAGGTAATTAAGGCCAGCAGCGCCATTCCGGGATTTTACCGTTGGGGCGTTGAGCTAGATGGTGTGAGTTACCACGATGGTGGAATTAGTGATGCGATCCCCGTACGCGAAGCGCATCGACGCGGTGCTGATACTATTGTGGTGATCCGTACCGTTCCGTCACAAATGTTTTATACGCCCAAGTGGATGCGACGCATGGAAGCTATGCTAGGCGAAAGCAGCCTGCAGCAGATGGTTAAAATGCTGCAGTATCACGAGAAAAGCTATCGCCGCATTCAACGTTTTATTGAGAAACCGCCGGGAAAAGTGCGAGTCTTTGAAATCTATCCACCGAAACCATTAGCAAGCCATGCGCTCGGCAGTAAGGTCGCGGCGTTGAATGCTGATTACCATTTGGGACGACGTTGCGGCCGCTATTTCTTGGCAACCGTCGGACATTGGTTATTGCCCCGGGAAAATCATCCCAATACCAGCAAAAAACTTGCTTCACGCCGTTTGTTGCAGCCTTCAGATACTATCGCGCCTGAGGTGCCTATTGTTGCAGCCAGCCATTCGGCGGCTAAAGCCGGTATTTTACTGCCGGAACCACAAACAAATATGGTCGCTGAGAAATCACTGATTTTGCCTGATAGCGTTCATCTGGATAAGAGTACCCGACAAAAAGGAGCCGATCCTGAGGGTAGCGTGACACCAGCAAATCAGCAGCACACTGATAAGCCAACGTCGCAGGACAGCACGTCATGAGTGAGGGTATGGATGAAATGGGTCGCCATATTCGGTTTATCGATACCCACTGCCATTTCGATTTTCCCCCGTTCAGCGGGAACGAGTCTGACAGCATTGCATTAGCCTACGCACAGGGAGTGCGTCATATTATTGTACCTACCATCAGCGCAGAACGCTTTCAAAGAGTGCTAACGCTGGTGAATCTCCATCCTATGCTATTTGCCGCTGTCGGGCTTCACCCGCTTTATATCGAGCAGCATATCGAACAGGACGTCGAACATCTCTCTGATGTATTAGCAAGCAAGCCAAACAGGTTGGTTGCAGTAGGGGAGATCGGGCTCGATTTATTTATGGATAATCCCCAGCTTGAGCGACAGCTAGCCATACTGAGGGCACAATTAAAGTTAGCGAAGCACCATGATTTGCCGGTGATATTGCATTCCCGTCGCTCGCATGATCAGTTGTCTCGTGAACTTAGAGCGGTGAATTTATCTCGCGGCGGCGTTGTTCATGGTTTTTCTGGTAGCCTTTCTCAGGCACAGGCTTTTATTAAACTCGGCTACTTTATTGGCGTGGGTGGCACGATCACTTACGATCGGGCGCACAAAACTCGTCAGGTCATAGCGGAGCTGCCGTTAAGTACGCTACTGTTAGAAACGGATGCTCCTGATATGCCACTTTCTGGCTATCAAGGTCAGCCAAATCGTCCTGAACGTGTACGGAAAGTCTTCGAAGCACTATGTGAGTTAAGGCCGGAACCCTCCGCAATGATTGCGGAGACTATATGGCAAAACACCTGTAGATTGTTCGGCATTTCCGCATCATTTTAGATTCTTTGCTAACTATCCCAAAGGTGACTACGAAAACGTGTGCGTGATAATGTGATGCATATCTCTTTTTCGTGATTTTAGTTGCTTCCAGTTGTATAAAACTGTGACAGCCTTGACCAATATTTCCTCCCCCATCGGTATAATCGCCCCTCATCGGCGAGAGAGTTTTACGTCGGTATTCAACCTAAAATCTAACGCGTTACAGGGACTATTCCATGCAACTTATTATGAGCGTGGTGGGGATGGCGGTACTCATTCTGATTGCCGTGCTAATTTCAAGCAATCGCCGTGCTATTAACCTACGCACCGTGGCTGGCGCATTTCTTATTCAGGTCGTTATCGGCGCTTTCGTGCTTTACGTTCCGGCTGGGCGCGATGTATTAGGCGCAATGTCTTCTGGCGTCGCCAACGTTATTGCCTACGGAAACCAAGGGATTTCATTTATTTTTGGTGGACTGGTGTCTGACAAAATGTTTGAAGTCTTTGGTGGCGGTGGTTTCGTATTCGCATTGCGTGTACTGCCTGTTATCGTCTTCTTTTCTTCATTAATCGCCGTGCTCTACTATCTCGGCATTATGCAAATCGTTATTCGCCTGCTGGGCGGTGGCTTACAGAAAGTACTGGGTACTTCCCGTACTGAATCCCTATCTGCAACGGCAAATATCTTTGTTGGGCAGACAGAAGCGCCGCTGGTGGTTCGCCCATATATCTCAACCATGACTCAGTCAGAGCTGTTCGCCGTGATGTGTGGTGGTTTGGCATCGGTGGCAGGTTCTGTTCTTGCGGGTTACGCGCAAATGGGCGTTCCGTTAGAGTATCTGATTGCCGCATCATTTATGGCGGCTCCGGGTGGCTTGCTGTTTGCTAAATTAATCGTGCCTGAAACGGAAAAAACGCATGACAAAACTGATGCCGCGGAGTTGATTGCGGAAGAAGATCGTCCTGCTAACGTCATTGATGCTGCTGCATCAGGTGCGGCGTCAGGTATGCAGTTGGCATTGAATGTGGGTGCCATGCTGTTGGCATTTATCGCGCTGATAGCGTTGATCAACGGCATGCTGGGGGGGATTGGCGGCTGGTTTGATTACCCACAATTATCACTGGAACTCATTCTGGGTTGGGTATTCTCTCCTATTGCTTACCTGATCGGTGTGCCTTGGAACGAAGCGCAGATTGCCGGATCCTTTATTGGCCAAAAGATTATTGTGAATGAGTTTGTGGCATTCATGAACTTTGGTGAATATCTGAAGGCCGATGCGGAAGTTGCAGCGGCGGGCTTACAGGTGCTGTCTGACCACACCAAAGCTATTATTTCCTTTGCACTGTGCGGCTTTGCTAACTTGTCATCGGTGGCTATTTTGCTGGGTGGTCTAGGCAGCATGGCACCAACGCGTCGTCATGATATCGCTCGCTTTGGCCTGAAAGCCGTAGCGGCAGGTACCTTGTCTAACCTGATGAGTGCAACTATCGCTGGCTTCTTCTTGGCGCTTTAATCAGTCTAATTATCTCCAGCTCGATGAGCGGGCTGGAGGTTCTTACGCTTTCTTCTCTACCTTAAACGGATCGATCCCGCGTCGTTGCATACGGTGAAAACGGATGATATTAAATCCGTTCATCAGCAAAAAGCTCCCTTCAATCAGTGAACCCCCAATCGATCCTAGCCAGATATTGTGCGTGACCCAACAAGCCGTAGAGCACCACATAACACAGCGGGTGGTTAATCCTCGAGTTCGAAATAATGCCCATGTACTGGCGACAGTGCCAATAATCGGCAGTAACTCCATCGCATGTTGCAGACTATAGCCACCAAACCCTAACGTGAGCACAATAAAGACCAACATGACCCAGTTGCTACGTGTGCGGGTTGAAATCACCGTTCGTACCGCATTGAGCTCAGCGGCGGCACTGGCCGAGTGGGCGCCCATTAGAAAGAAATGCAGACCAATAATGGCGGAATAGATAGAGAGCTGATACTTAAAACGTAGTTCGTTACGATTGAAAAATGTGGTGATGCCAACCAGAAAAGCCACAACGCCTACGCCTTGTGCAAACCACTCGTAACTACTCATGAATTCATCCCTTTATTAAATAACAAAGCGACGTTCAGAAGAACGCCGCTCAAAGCTCAGTCTCGCATATAACCTTGTGTTTAACTTAGCCCACTACTTGTCATTCACTACAGCGTTACGCCGCTTTTAAATATTGCTAGCTCGCGGAAGTCATTAATTTCATTACGGGTTTGATGACCATTAGCAATATCGACGATCATATCTACGAATGAAATCAACAATTGAACCATGGTTTTGCCATGCAACAATTGTCCAGCATCGAAATCGATCCAGTGTGGTTTTTTCGTGGCGATTTCGGTATTCGTTGCCAGTTTGACCGTTGGAACAAAGCCGCCGTATGGCGTGCCGCGACCGGTACTAAACAGCACCATATGGCAACCGGCACCGGCCAGTGCGCTCGTTGCTACCGCATCATTACCCGGTGCGCTGAGTAGGTTCAGCCCTGGTGCCTTGAGTCTTTCTCCATAACGCAATACGTCAATCACTTGGCTCTGCCCAGCTTTTTGCGTACAGCCCAGAGATTTCTCTTCTAAAGTGGTGATCCCACCCGCTTTGTTGCCCGGCGAGGGATTTTCGTAAATCGGCTGATTGTGCTCAATAAAGTACTGTTTGAAGTTATTCACCATCTCAACGGTTTTTTTAAACGTAGCCTCATCACGGCAGCGGCTCATCAGAATACGCTCAGCACCAAACATCTCAGGGACTTCTGTCAGCACGCTAGTGCCGCCGTTAGCAATCACATAGTCGGAGAAACGACCCAGCAGCGGGTTAGCGGTAATTCCAGATAGTCCGTCAGAACCGCCGCATTCCAAACCAAACTTGAGCTCGCTCAGTTTGCCTGATTCACGACGATCGTTGCGCATGACCTGATATAGCTGGTGCAAATGCTCAATACCGGCTTCAACTTCATCATCCTGTTGCTGGCACACCATGAAATGCACGCGTTCGGCATCATATTCACCCAGCGTTTCACGGAATGCGGTAATTTGGTTATTCTCACAGCCCAACCCAACGACGAGGACAGCTCCGGCGTTAGGATGGCGCACCATGTTTTGTAGCATGGTGCGGGTATTGATGTGGTCGTCGCCCAACTGTGAGCAACCAAATGGATGAGTGAATAGATACGCACCGTCGATGCCTTCAGCATCACCCGTTTCTTTCATAAAGCGGGTTAACATCTGCCGCGCCATACCGTTCACGCAGCCTACGGTGGGTAAGATCCACAGCTCATTACGGATCCCAACGTCACCATTTTTGCGACGATAGATCTGTACTTCACGATCGGCCATTTGGGCTGGCAGATTGGCAAAGTCCGGCTGATATTGATACTGATCCAGATCGTTGAGATTAGTTTTCGCATTTTGCGAATGGATATGTTCACCAGCCGCGATTGCGGTAAGTGCATGGCCAATTGGCAGGCCATATTTGACGATCATATCGCCTTGCGCTATCGGCGTTAGCGCAAATTTGTGGCCACGAGCGATATCGGCTGGCAGCACAATAGAAAGGGATTCAACGTCGATGGTTTCACCCGCGCTCAGATCGCGCAGTGCCACCGCGACATTATCTAACGGATGAATTTTGATAACGCTTTGCATGTTTTGCATAATTTAATTCAGCTCTGCTTAGGCAACTGCGGACAATGATGAAACGGCAGAACGCATGCCTTGCTGATCGATTTGCTGCAAATAACCAGCAATCGTTTGTGTCATCTCAGGGATCTGATTCAGATCCTGACCCCAATGATCGGCGTCGCTCAGGATCGTATGCACGAGATCATTCAGGTTTTGGGAACCTGCTTGCACAGCGTCCCAGCCCGTACGATAGCGTTCAAGCCAGTGAGCGTCGTCTTGCAGTGGGTAAGTTTCGCCGTTACGTTCGCCACGGTAGAAAGCAATCAACGCGGCCAAAGCAAAGCACAAGCGCTGTGGTAGTTTGCCTGTTTTATGCTGATAAGCGATCACCTGAGGTAGAATACGGGTGCGGTATTTAGTCATCCCATTCAAAGCGATAGAGAGCAGTTGGTGTTGGATAAACGGGTTACGGAAACGGCTCAATACGGCATCAGCAAATGATTTCAATTCATCGGCAGGAAGATCTAATACTGGCATGATCTCTTGGCTAATCGCTTTTTCAACAAACTCTGTCACCTGTACGTCATTCATGCTTTCGCCTACGGTGTTCAGGCCTGCCAAAAATGCGACGGGAACGAGCGCCGTATGGGCGCCATTAAGAATCGCAACCTTACGCTCTTTATATGGCTTAATGTCGTCAACAATACGGATATTCAGCGGTTTATGATTTTTTGCAAATGCATCTAAACGTAGCTCTTGTGCCAGCGATTGTGGTCCTTGGATCACGAACAGATAGAAATGTTCAGCCGTATCTAAGAAGGCATCCTGATAGCCTAACTCTTCAGTTAAAGCTTCAACTTCACCGCGTGGGTATCCGGTCACAATACGATCCACCAGAGTAGAGCAGAAGGTATTATTTTGCTCTAACCACTGAACAAAGCGCGATGGCAGATCCCATTGTTGCGCGTAGCGCAGTACCAGTTCGCGCAGTGCTTCGCCGTTATAGTCAATCAATTCACACGGTAGCAATACCCAGCCTTTGTCAGCGGCACCGTCAAAGTGGCAGAAACGTTCGTACATCAGACGAGTGAGCTTCGCAGGGAAACTGGCTGGTGGCGTATCCGTGAGCTTATCTTCAGGCACATAGCTAATTCCAGCCTCGGTGGTATTCGAAAACACGAAACGGATATTGGCATCATGAGCCAACGCCAAATAAGCATCAAAATCCTGATACATATTGATTTCGCGGTTTACGCTGCGAATGATGCGTGATTCACGCACCGCTTCACCTTGCTCGTTCAGACCACGAATGATGGTGGTGAAAAGTCCATCTTGAGTGCTCAGTGAGGGGGGGAAATCGCTGTTCAGCGGGCGTACAACGACTACGCCAGCATTTAAATCGGTATGCTCATTCAGTAGATCTAATTGCCAATCCACAAACGCGCGCAGAAAATTACCTTCACCGAATTGGATAACTTTGTCAGGGTGCTGGCGGCCAGGGAAGTCACGACGATTAAGGGTTTGCATTTAGGAGCTACCTCAGAGCGTGACCGCCATGTTATGGCGGTCATCAACATATAAAATAAACAAGAATTGGGTCTTTAAAAAAATGGGCGGCTAAACCGCCCCAGGATTCTTACAACTCAATCGCAAAATAGTTTTTCGCATTATCGAAGCTGATGTTTTTCACCATATTTCCCAGCAGTTCAATATCTGCTGGTGCTTCGCCGTCTTCGACCCAGCGGCCAATCATTTGGCACAGGATGCGGCGGAAATATTCGTGACGGGTATAAGACAAGAAGCTGCGGCTATCGGTCAGCATGCCAACAAAGCGGCTGAGTAAACCAAGCTGTGCGAGCTGGGTCATTTGGCGCTGCATACCGTCTTTCTGATCGTTGAACCACCAACCTGAACCGAACTGCATTTTTCCTGCCATACCTTCGCCTTGGAAATTGCCGATCATGGTGCCGATCACTTCGTTATCACGTGGGTTTAGGCAGTAAAGAATAGTTTTTGGCAAGCCAGTAGAGCGGCTTTGTGCATCCAATAGACGCGAGAGCGCGAAGGCAACTGGCGCATCGTGTATTGAGTCAAAACCAATGTCTGGCCCAACCGTTTCAAACATGCGTGAATTGTTATTACGCAGTGCACCAATGTGGTATTGCTGAACCCAACCGCGTTTTTGGTATTCGGCTCCGAGGAACAGCAGTACCGCCGTTTTAAACTGGGCAACTTCCTGTTCCGTTGGCATTTTGCCTTCCAAACGACGGGCAAGAATGCCGTTTAACGTGGTTTCATCTGCTTCGCCATACATAACCACATCAAGCGCGTGGTCAGACACCTTACAGCCGTGAGCCGCAAAGTGGTCCATCCGAATTTTCAGAGCATCACATACATCGCTGAATTTGCGAATGTCCACGTCGGCTGCCGCACTCAGTTTCTGCATATATTCAGGGAAAATGGCGGCATCAATATTGAATGCTTTATCTGGACGCCAGCTCGGTAACACTTTCACGTCAAAGCTGCGGTCTAGTGCGATAGCTTTGTGATGGCTTAGATCGTCGATAGGGTCGTCAGTGGTGCCTACCATTTTCACGTTCATCTGTTTCATGATACCGCGAGCGCTGAATTCGTCGCGCTCCAGCAGTGCATTACAGCGATTCCAGATATCGTCAGCCGTATTGCCGGAAAGCAGCGTGCCTGTGATACCGAATGGACGGCGTAGTTCTAGATGAGTCCAGTGGTAGAGCGGATTGCCGATGGTATGAGGGACGGTTTCGGCCCATGCCTGAAACTTCTCACGATCGCTAGCATCGCCGGTGCATAGGCGCTCAGCGACGCCGTTAGTACGCATCGCGCGCCATTTGTAATGGTCGCCTTTTAACCAGATGTCATACAGGTTTTTGAACCGATAATCCTGAGCGATCTGCTCAGGTGGCAAGTGACAGTGATAGTCAAAAATTGGCTGCTCTGCCGCATAGTCGTGGTACAAACGGCGTGCAAACTCGGTATCCAGCAAGAAATCTTCGGTTAAAAATTGCGACATCATCGGGTTCCTCGAGAGCATAAAGCTTCAGTGAGCTATTCTTTGCGGCTAAAGTTATCACACCAATTATGGCGCTCGTCCAGAACTTTTTCCGCGTTTAACGTAATGAAAGCGATAAAACGGCACTATCACTTGGTGCTTTTGCTTATGTAGACACTTTTTAGTAGGGATTCTGCATAGGTTTATTATTCCTTAATCCAAAAATGGTTTTTGTGATGGCTCTCAACTTTTAAATCTGTATGACAAGTTATCTTAGCCACCGCTGCGAAATGAGTATTGCCCTAACCAATCATGAGCAGTGGTTTGACCAATGTTGATTGACCAAGTCATAAAAGTTAATTCAAAGTCGGAACAGGAACGTCCGAACTTTCCATCTGAGACTGTAGTTTTAGCGCTGTAGCACAGATGAATAAGGTAGATGGGTACCACGTAAGTAACGCCATCACCGTTTCAATATGGAGAGTTATTACGCGGCGCAGCCACAAGCGCGGTTCATTGCGGCCTTGCACATTTCGCCAAAGGCGTTCCACAAGGCAAAGTTCTATGCCCAAGCCATTTCAAGATGCAGGTCATCGGTTAACGCTGACGTAGCTTGAAACGTGACGGGATATACTGGGAGAGAGTTTAAATGCGTAAAATTAAAGGCTTACGCTGGTACATGATAGCCTTGGTTACCGTAGGAACTGTATTGGGTTACTTGACTCGTAATGCCATTGCTGTTGCTGCTCCGACCTTACAAGATACGATGCACATTACCACTCAGCAGTACTCTTATATTATTGCTGCGTACTCCGCGTGCTACACCATTATGCAACCAGTCGCGGGCTATGTGCTTGATGTGTTAGGTACAAAGGTGGGTTACGCACTGTTTGCCATCCTGTGGGCCGTGTTCTGTATGGGCACCGCATTAGCTAGCAGCTGGGGTGGTTTGGCTATTGCGCGTGGTGCGGTGGGTATGGCTGAAGCGGCAATGATCCCTGCGGGTCTTAAAGCCTCATCCGAATGGTTCCCAGCGAAAGAACGTTCCATTGCGGTGGGTTATTTTAACGTAGGGTCATCCATTGGGGGCATGATTGCTCCGCCGTTAGTGGTGTGGGCTATCGTTGCACACAGCTGGGAAATGGCGTTCATCATTACGGGTGCGCTGAGCCTGATTTGGGCCATTTGCTGGTTAATCTTCTACAAACATCCAAAAGATCAGAAGAAACTGTCTGACGAAGAGCGTGACTATATTCTGAGCGGTCAGGAAGCTCATCACCAGACCAATAACGCGAAGCGTATGTCTGCATGGGAAATCCTGCGTAACCGTCAGTTTTGGGGCATCGCACTGCCTCGTTTTTTGGCCGAACCAGCTTGGGGGACTTTCAATGCTTGGATCCCGCTGTTCATGTTCAAAGCCTACGGTTTTAATCTGAAAGAAATCGCGATGTTTGCGTGGATGCCAATGCTGTTTGCCGACGTTGGCTGCGTGTTAGGTGGTTATCTGCCTCCGTTATTCCAGAAGTACTTTAAAGTGAACCTGATTGTTTCTCGTAAGCTAGTGGTGACCATGGGCGCATTCTTGATGATTGGCCCAGGTATGATTGGTCTGTTCACAAGTCCTTATGCGGCTATTGCTCTGCTGTGCGTCGGTGGTTTTGCTCACCAGTCACTGTCAGGTGCTTTGATTACGCTCTCTTCGGATGTGTTTGGACGCAACGAAGTGGCCACTGCAAACGGGTTAACCGGTATGGCGGCGTGGACGGCAAGTACTCTGTTTGCGTTAGTCGTGGGAGCTTTGGCTGATACCATCGGCTTTAGTCCACTGTTTGCGGCGCTGGCTGTATTTGACCTACTGGGTGCGTTGGTTATTTGGACTGTATTGCAAAACCGTACCGCGGAAGAAGTTGAAATTGAAGCGAATCGCCAGAAAGCAACCGTATAGCGTTTAATGACGATGCCTCCGACTAAAAATCCGCCGTTTATCGGCGGATTTTTTTTACCTCAACGTTTTATCTCTCACTTGAGTGTGCATGGGGTCTCTGGTGAGATTATTGGAAAAGTGGTATAACAGATTCATAAATGTATGTATCACAACATTTGCCGATCAACCCTAATAGAGCACCCTAAATGGAATTCACAGAACCCAGAAGACTGTACCAACAGTTAGCCGCAGAGCTAAAGCAGCGCGTCGAGTCCGGCGTTTATCCTGTGGGGGAGAAACTGCCAGCCGAGCGTTTTATCGCTGAAGAGATGAACGTGAGTCGAACAGTTGTTCGCGAGGCGATCATCATGCTGGAAGTGGAAGGGTATGTGGAGGTTCGTAAAGGGTCAGGTATCCACGTTATTAGTAATCAACCAAAAACGTTGATTCAACCTAATAGCAATATTCAGTTTGCGAGTGCGGGACCGTTTGAGCTTTTACAGGCGCGTCAGCTTATCGAGAGTAATATTGCCGAGTTCGCGGCGACTCAGGTAACCAAACAAGATATTGTGGCGTTGATGGAGATTCAGGAGCATGCACGGCAGGAAGACCGTTTCCGTGATTCGGAATGGGATCTGAAGTTCCATGTTCAGGTCGCCTTGGCGACGCAGAACTCAGCAATGGCGACAATAGTTGAGCAAATGTGGAGTCAGCGTATCCACAACCCATACTGGTTGAAATTGCATGAACACATCGATGATGTCTCGATCGACAGCTGGTGTGAGGATCACGATAAGATCCTCAAGGCATTGATGCGTAAAGATCCTTACGGCGCAAAAGTGGCGATGTGGCAGCATTTAGAAAATACCAAGCAAATGCTTTTTCAGGCGACAACGGACGATTTCGAGTTTAACGTCGATCGCTATCTGTTCGCCGAAAATCCTGTCGTGCATTTGGATGGCGTTACCAACGGCAAATAAGCCGTAGGGTTAAGCGGTTGTGTCGAGTCACGAGCTTAACTTATACTTTAGTAAGGTGATGGTGTTCCACCTTTGGCTGTAAGATTTCTATTTGAGCTCTTACATAGCTAAAAACCGCCGAAAGAGTCCTCTCTTTTCCGCTGATGACGCCTGGCAGAAGTCTGAGTTTTATTTCTCTGTTATACCTTAAGTAATTCAAGTGGCATTGAGGCGGCAAGCGAGCGCAGCCAACAAAAAGGCAACTTGAAGTATGACGGGTATATACAGTGCGATAGCGCTTGGTTGCCGGGCAAGCATTTTTCCCCTGTAGCTAATCAAGTTGCCTTCGTTAATCGCCTTATCCGTTATTTTTGAGGAGTTCGCTATGAGCTATGGCTTAACGTTATTAATTGTTGCCTTTGGTGGCGCAGTGGGAGCTATTACACGTTTTCAAATTACCACTTGGTTCAGTGGTTGGTTCGGTACATCGTTTCCCTATGCAACGCTGACGGTCAACGTTGTTGGCTGTTTTATCATGGGAGTGCTGGTGGCTGCTTTAAACACAGGAACACTGATTGCGCCACATTGGCGTCCGTTGATTGCCGTCGGGTTTCTTGGGGCATTGACGACGTTCTCCACTTTTTCATTTGATACGTTCGCACTCTTCACGGAGGGATTCTGGTTACGCGCCGCTTTGAACGTGATCTTGAATTTAGTGCTATGTATGCTCGCGGTTGCGGCGGGATATGCACTATTAACTCGTGGCTCAATGCCGGGGTGAAAAACCTAATAATGCCGTGTTGACCCAGTATTTTGATGTAAGCACGGCAAATTTCATTTTACCTTTTATTCCCCACCTTGTTTTTCTTCCTGTGTTTGGCGGCACCTATTTGTTCAACCCAACTGAAACCAACTGTTAACGACCATCATTAAGGTAAAATTGGTCGTGGAAATTGCTCATTTTCTGCTGTTTCCCTGACGGTGATTTTGCTACAGTTAGCCGAGTTTTTTTCTGCATGTATCTGGAAGCAACAAAATATTGAAGCGTCTTTCGTCTGCCACCACGATGTTCCTATTGTTATGCTGGGCCAGTATGGCCTCTGGCAAGCAAACGGCTTGGCATTCGCACAGCGCTAATTGCTATTTCTCTCAAGTAGATAGCTACTTTGCTCAATCGCTAACAGATGTCTCATCCATATCAGTGATGCAACTCACTGGTGAAAGTGAACGTAGCCTTTCGCGTAAATCCAATACGCGTAAGCTGACCGCGCTGCTACGGGTTCACTTGAAGTCCTGTTCAGAACAGGGCCGGATTGCTCCTACACTTCCGGATGCCTCCCTACCCGCACATTCGGACACCGCCTTTTTTGATGTGACTCGCCAGTATCGCGACAAGGGAATTTCTTTGGCGCTGCTGCGAACGTTACAACTTCCCCCTCATCAAAATCGGCTGGGTGGCTGGAAAGAGAGTAATATTCTATACAGAGGCAAGCTGACGTATGACCAATCTGACGCCGAAGCGTACGTTGGTTAAACTTAGCTAGCTCCCTAATTCCATCGTCCTTTGTGACGTCCATGAGATGAGCTGGCGGATGGACCCTCCGAATTTTCAGTTAGGAATACTCGATGGATATGATTAACGAATTAATACATGCCCTGTGGCAGCAGGACTATGAGACGCTGGCGAACCCGTCGCTAGTGTGGACGATTTACGGCATTTTATTTGTCATTTTATTTCTGGAAAATGGTTTGCTGCCCGCAGCCTTTTTACCGGGTGACAGTTTACTGATTTTGGTTGGTGTACTGATTGCGAAAGGCACCATGGGCTTTGCCATGACGGTCTGTGTGTTAACCACCGCGGCCAGTCTTGGTTGCTGGGTTGGGTATATACAGGGACGATGGCTGGGAAATACACGATTAGTGCAAAAGTGGCTTTCCCATTTGCCCGCCCATTATCATCAGCGTTCTCATCATTTGTTCCACAAACACGGTTTATCGGCTCTGCTAGTCGGTCGCTTTCTGGCATTCGTGCGTACTTTGCTGCCGTTGATTGCTGGCCTATCTGGTTTAAGCAGTACGCGTTTCCAGTTCTTTAACTGGATGAGCGGTTTCCTGTGGGTCATGATTTTGACGACATTGGGTTATGTGTTGGGTAAAACACCGCTGTTCTTGCGCTATGAAGATCAACTGATGTTCCTACTGATGATGTTGCCACTGGTTCTGTTGGTGTTTGGTCTAGTTGGCTCGTTGGTCGTTCTATGGCGTAAAAAACATTCAACGACTCAGCCAGAGCAGAGGAAATAACGTGACTCTGCTACTTATTCAGCGGCTTGGCTGGAAACGAGCCTTATTGCTCTTAGCGTTGATTATTGGCGTATTTGCGTGGTGGATAGCTCCGCATCTAACTCATAAAGAAACAACGTTACAAATTAGCGCGACTCAGGCTGGGCTTGCGACACCGGATGGTTTTTTTGTTTATCAGAAACTAGATGAGCACGGCATTAGTATCAAAAGTATTACGCCTGACTCGAACGGTTTGCTGGTTCATTTAGCGAAGCCAGAGCAGCAGGAAGAGGCGATGCAGGTACTGCAAAGTGTGCTGCCGCGTGGCTACAGTATTGCCTATAAAACCCATCGACGCTCGCTGTTTCAATCAAGCGAAAGCGATGTCAAGGATCCTCCCAGGCAAGCGAGACTTAACAGCTAAGCAATAAAAGCAGAGCCGTATGGCTCTGTTTTTATTTATCAGTATTGTCTGATTTTTCCATTTTTTGGGCTCCTATCTTGATGTAACGCACCTATTATTTAAACTAAGTGATAAGTAATCGTTAATAATTACGGGTTATAGTTGTGAATGAGTGAGCACTGTTTTCGCTCATTCAATGGTTCATTTATATCCGAGTATTTGTTTTAACGATGAAAGGATATGTCCCCGGAGCGGGACAGTTCACTACTCAATAAGGACTTTTCATGACATTCAAAAAAACTGCAATTTTGGCTATTACCGTTGCTACTTTTGGCCTGCTGAGTACAGCGGCTAACGCCTCGGCAGTAACCTGTGCTAGCAAGCAGCAGAGTATTGAAGAGCAGATCCAGTATGCTCAGCAGCACAACAACACACATCGTGTGGCTGGTTTACAGAAAGCGCTAAGCGAAGTGAAGAGCCACTGTACTGAAGCGGGGCTACGTTCTGAACTGCAAAATAACGTGAAAGAAAAGCAGCAGAAAGTCGCTGAACGCCAACAGGAACTCGTTGAAGCGCAACAAACTGGCAAAGCCGATAAAATTTCTAAAAAAGAGAAAAAACTAGACGAAGCTCGTGCTGAGCTAAAAGAGGCACAGCAGGCGCTGGGACAGTAATTTACTGTGTCTAATCGCCGAGTTTTTTCATACCAAATACGGCAGATGCAGAAGGATATGTGGCAATTACCTTTGCGCTCATGGAAAAAGCTCGCTATGTTAAAAGACCATATCAGTAAAGTTAAGGAGTCTAGGAATGGCTAACGATTCAACTTCCGAGCAATTACGTGCCGAACTGAAGTCCCTCGCCGATACCTTGGAAGAGGTTCTGAATTCTTCCACCGACAAACCGAAGGCGGAGCTGGAAAAAATCCGTGCGAAAGCTGAAAGTGCGTTACAAGGTAGCCGCGCTCGCTTGAATGCGGCAGGTGAGAAAGTTGCTGCACAAACCAAAGAAATCGCAGATCGTGCAGATAGCTATGTTCATGATAATCCTTGGACTGGTGTTGGCATCGGCGCTGCCGTTGGTGTGGTGTTAGGCGTTTTATTGGCTCGTCGCTAATGTCTGCCGATAACACAACTTCTCAGGGCCCCGCTCGCGGGGTTCTGAGTACCGCTCAGCGTATTGTCACCATTATTGTTGGCATGGTTGAAACACGGCTGCGTTTAGCTGTGGTTGAGCTGGAAGAAGAGAAAGCGAACGTTATTCAACTTCTGATGATGGCGGGCGTCACACTGCTGTTTACCGCCTTTGGTTTAATGACGTTGTTGGTGTTGCTCTTCTTAGCCATTGATCCTGTCCATCGTCTGATGGCGTTGGGGATCACCACCGCAGTTTTGCTGGGGCTGGCATTGATCGGGGCAATCTGGACAATCACCAAAGCTCGACGCTCAACGCTGTTAGGGGCCACTCGCCGCCAGCTTGAGATTGATAGAGAGCTACTGGAAGAGGATCGCAAGTGAGCCGTAATCGTCAGGAACTCGCCTTGGAGAAAGCACGCTTGCTGCGTCAAATTCAGCAGCAGCGTCTTGATTTGGCCGGTGAACGTCGTTCGTGGTTACAGCTCACTGCGAAATTTGACCATCGTGTTTCCGCCGTGATGCGGTTACGCAAGTTCATGCTGTTAGGATCGAGTCTATTAGCACTCTATGGCGCTCGCCATCCTGCTAAAACGGCGCGCTGGACTCGACGTGCATTTAGCGTGTGGGGCATAGTGAAAGTAATACGTAACGCCTTTTACCCCAAGGCTTAATCTCCGCAGTTTCCCACAAAATATCTGTGCTTTTATCCCACCAACAACTAGTAACTAGAGAAATTACTTGCTTGCTACATTTTAACTTATTGTATTTAGTTATTTTCTTATAATTTTTTAGCTTCAGTTTTTTTGAAGAAATCCAGCAATTTTACTCGCTAACACTCTTTCAGTCTTTGTCCTAGTATTAGCTCCATCGAGAGACACGGGCTCCACGATTTGGTTTTAAGCCAGATGGAATGCACGCCTCATACCGAACAAAGCTGCTAAAGCGGCACCTTAAAATTGTCTGGAGTTAAAAATGAGCAACAAACTAGAAAATATCGCACTACTGGCTGCCCGCATCTTGATGCCAATCCTGTTTATCACCGCCGGTTGGGGCAAAATCACGGGATACGCAGGGACTCAGCAATATATGGAAGCGATGGGCGTCCCAGGGGCACTTCTGCCGTTAACTATTTTGTTAGAGCTGGGCGGTGGTTTAGCCATTTTGTTTGGTTTCTTGACTCGAACTACGGCGCTGTTTACCGCGGGCTTTACCTTGCTGACCGCATTCCTGTTCCACTCGAACTTTGCCGACGGCGTTAACCAACTGATGTTCATGAAAAACCTGACCATCGCTGGTGGCTATTTGGTTCTGGCTGTGTCTGGTCCTGGCGCATTTAGTATTGACCGTTTGCTCAATAAAAAATGGTAATACCCGCCACTCGAATTGTTTAGAGTAAATGGCGTTATGATTTAGAAATACGATAAAGGGGCAAACATGCCCCTTTATGCTTTTAAATGACAACATACTTGAGCTTATTGAGCCGAGTATCCATCTGGAGGATTTATGGGACAACTCGTTGAAGGCATCTGGCAAGATGTCTGGTATGACACTAAATCTACCGGCGGACGTTTTAAGCGTTCGAACGCGCAATTCCGTAATTGGATCACTCCTGATGGCTCTTTAGGCCCAAACGGTGAGTCAGGTTTTGCCGCTGAAAAAGATCGCTACCATCTCTATGTCTCCTTGGCTTGCCCATGGGCTCATCGCACGCTACTGGTTCGCAAACTCAAAGGATTGGAAAGCCTGATTCCGGTTTCTGTTGTCAGTCCTCTGATGCTGGAGAACGGCTGGACGTTTGAAACCAATTTTCCTGCGGCGACCGGCGATGAGCTTTATCACCACGATTTTCTCTACCAGCTCTATCTACAGGCTGACCCTCACTATACCGGACGTGTGACGGTACCGGTGCTTTGGGATAAGCAAACGCAAACTATTGTGAGTAATGAATCTTCAGACATTATCCGCATGTTTAATACCGCGTTTGACGAAATTGGCGCTAAACCTGGTGATTTTTATCCGCAGGAACTACGTACTGATATCGATGAGCTAAATAGCTGGATCTATGACACTGTTAATAATGGTGTATATAAAGCCGGATTTGCTACCGCTCAGGATGCCTATGATGAAGCGGTCAGTGCGGTATTTACCTCGCTGGATAAACTGGAGAACATTCTCTCCCGTCAGCGCTATTTAACCGGTACACGTTTGACTGAGGCCGATCTTCGATTATGGACGACTTTAGTCCGTTTTGATCCGGTCTATGTCACCCACTTTAAATGTGATTGGCAGCGCATCAGCGATTATCCAAACTTATACGGTTTCCTGCGCGATATTTATCAGATACTGGGAGTGAAAGAGACGGTCAATCTGGAGCACATTCGTCACCATTATTACCGCAGCCACAAAACCATCAATCCAACGGGGATCATTTCGATTGGGCCAAAGCAAGATTTAGAGGCTCCGCATGGCCGCGACAAGCCATTTAGCTGATTAATGATCAATTCCCCTAACCAAAAATGGAGGGGGAGTGCGTAATGCTGATCGATTAAGAGATCGAGATACACGGGGCTAGCACACCGCGGGGCGGTTATGGAACACATCCATGTGTTCCCCCCTAAGGGGCAACGCTAAAGCGTTGTTCAACTTTGCTCCCTGCAAAGTTGTCGGCAGCTAAAGCTGCTACGAACCCATCGGTGTACTTCCCCTAAAATCACGCTTAAGTGACCGGCATTAGGGGGAATGTCGAAACGGTTATAAATAGAGGGCTGGACGAGTGATTTGCTTAACGCCTCGTTGGGTCAGCGCTTCAGCCAGCGTTTCTATATCTTGTTGCGTCGCACTTTTCCATCCGCTTGCTTCTCCGCGTACGCCGTGGTGGTGAAATGCATTGAGGCGAACAGGAACATCGCCGAGAGATAAGATAAACTCAGCCAGTTCATCTGCATGCTGGAGGTGATCGCTATGCTCAGGGATCACTAATAAACGCAGTTCACTCAATTTTCCCCGTTTTGCCAACCATAGAATGCTTTGTTTAATCCGATAGTTATCTCGCCCCGTTAATGCTCTGTGGCATTCGTTATCCCATGCTTTGAGATCGAGCATTGCCCCATCTATCCAAGGCAACAGCTTTTGCCAACCGGTTTCTGATAAATCACCATTACTATCAACCAGACAAGTAAGATGCGCTAACTCTTGACTGGATTTTATTGCGGCAAAAAAATCACATAAAAAGGGAAGCTGGAGAGTCGCCTCACCGCCGCTGATGGTCACGCCATTGATAAACGGCGCGTTGCGTTTGACCTGAATCAGAAGGGCGTCAACGCTATAACTTTGCGTCATAGGGCTTGAGTGCTGGGTGCAGGTTTGTAGACAGGTATCGCACTGTTGGCAGACGTCAGCATCCCACTGCACTTTGCCACTCACCAAACTTAGTGCCTGATGAGGGCAGGCTGTCACGCAGTCGCCACAGTTATCGCACATCCCAATGGTGTACGGATTATGGCAATTTTTGCAGCGAAGATTGCAGCCTTGCAGAAAAATGGCCAGACGACTGCCTGGCCCATCGACACAAGAAAACGGTAAGATTTTACTTACCGAAGCGCATCGTCTGTTCATGGCTTATCACTCGTGGCTGGCGTTGCATGATACCGGTGTTTTTGGCTGCTTCTTCACCTAGCCATGTCGTATTTAGACGGGAACCTTCTGCTTTAAATTTTTCAATATCGGACAGGCGGACCATATAGCCGGTGATGCGAACCAGATCGTTGCCGCAGACGTTAGCGGAGAACTCACGCATTCCTGCGGCAAATCCACCTAAGCAAAGTTGCATCATGGCTTCAGGATTTCTCTTGATGGTCTCTTCCAGTGTCAAAATATCGCTGATGCCTGAGGTGTAATAAGCATGATGCGGCGCAACGGTCATCAGATGTGTGACCGGATCGGGCTCAGTGCCGTAGGGAATACGAGCTCCCGGCGTAGTGCCAATGTCAGAGCTAATCCCTGACTGCGCATGCAGCATCGCGCGTTGTTTCCATCCGTGTTGCACTGGTGTCTGTGCGACAAACTCAGCTAATTGATTGCTGATGCGATAGCCAAGTTGATTGGCTGCGTCGTTTTCGCCATAGCTTCCCGTCAGGCCATCTTTTTCCATCAGAATATTAACGGCTTCTGCTAGCGCATAAATGCCAAACATAGGGACGAAGCGCTGTGGATCGATTAACCCTTCGCTAACCAAGAAGCTTTGGGTGAAGAAGTTCGACTGGTTATAGAGGAAATCAGTACGTGCATTGATGATTTCAATCTGCTGACGACAGTAATAAGGCAACTGATGGGTAAAGAAATCTTCTGAGGATTCACTACGCAAGGCAACCTGCTTCAAATTGATACGCACCAGCGTATTTCCACCGCCGGCGAGAGGCAATGAGTTGTAGCAACTCACAATGCCATAGCCATTTTTTGTGAAAATACTATCATGAATAGGGCCGTTAGCGATGTGTGGTTTACTGCATTCACAGATGTTGCTGGCGGCTTGAAGCAGTAGGGATTGCGGAGTGATTTGCGGATCGTAAATAAAGGTTAGGTTTGGTGCAACCTGCTTGAGCTCTGCATCTACGCGTAAAATCAGACGCGTCAGTATGTTATCGCTAGGCCCGATGTTAGCGTGCATAAAGGCATCAGGTAAAGTGCGATCCAGATAACGCCAGAAACGTTTTATGCGGATATATAATTCGTTTTCTGTTAGAATTCCAACATAAGGCAGCAGTAAGCTGTCTAAGTGACCGAGAAACACCGGCATCGATGTGACGGAAGGAACATGGTGGTACAGGATGCACAGCATATTCAAGGCGTCGTCAAAATCCTGTGCTGGCTCTAGCTCCAGATACTCCGATCCCTGTGCCAGAAACTTGACGTAATCCGGCAGAACGTAACGTGGTTTGTACGGAGCATGGCCTTCGAACATATCGCAAATTACGCCGTCATCCAGTGCCTGACGCGCCTCTGGCGGTAGACTTGGATAGGGTAATGCGTTCTCGGCCTCAAGAGCTAAAAAGTGACGTTTTTGCTCTGGAGAGAGCGTTTCGCTAGTGGCAATTTGCTGGCAACGCTGTAAGAAAGAAGGTAGTGAAGTCGTATCGATGGAATTTGTCATAACGCCTCTCTGCGGGCAATAGTCCTGTTTGACCGTCATTCTAAAGATGATGAGCTGGCAATCTATTGATCCTGATATAGGCTGGTAGAAGGTAATGCCTTTTTCATCGATATAAGAGGTTATTTCGTGATGCTAATCACATATAATCTCGTGACGTTACAGTCTGTTTTTCATTGACTGTGATGTTGAGCACAAATGTGACGGAGGGTTTTTGTTCAAATAGTAACATATGATGTTGACCATGAAGGGCCATATGCGGTGAGAAGGATCTCAGTTGCTTTCCGGTCTTTAGCCGGAACAGTATCTTCAAGGAACCAAGTCCGCTCGCCAACGTATTGGGATACCTTCAAGGCTTACGCGTTTAACGTGAACAGTGAAGCCTCCGAACCCTAAATCATTGTGTCTGAATCTCGGCCAAGCCAGTTCAGCCAAGTTGGAGAGTAAAATGACTGATTTAAAAGTTGCTGCAAAACGTGCGTTACAGTTGATGGATCTGACCACTCTGAACGAAGATGACACTGATGAAAAAGTGATCGCCTTGTGCCATCAGGCAAAAAGCCCAGTTGGTAATACCGCAGCAGTTTGCATCTATCCACGTTTCATTCCTATCGCGCGTAAAACGCTGCGCGAACAAGGCACCCCTGAAATTCATATCGCAACCGTAACCAACTTCCCACACGGTAACGATGACATCGCTATTGCTCTGGCGGAAACCAAAGCGGCTATCGCTTACGGTGCCGACGAAGTTGACGTGGTATTCCCATACCGCGCACTGATGGCTGGCAACGAGCAGGTTGGTTTCGACATGGTTAAAGTTTGCAAAGACGCCTGTAACGAAGCTGGCGTATTGCTGAAAGTGATCATCGAAACTGGCGAATTGAAAGATGCCGCACTGATCCGTAAAGCGTCTGAAATCTCTATCAAAGCGGGCGCTGACTTCATCAAAACGTCAACCGGTAAAGTGCCTGTTAACGCGACTTTAGAAAGCGCTGAAATCATGATGACCGTGATCCGCGATATGGGCGTCAGCAAAACCGTTGGCTTTAAGCCAGCGGGTGGCGTACGTACCGCTGAAGATGCTGCCGAATATCTGGCTCTGGCAGGTCGTCTGCTGGGCGATGACTGGGCTGATTCCCGCCACTTCCGCTTCGGTGCTTCCAGCCTGTTGGCTAGCCTGCTGAAAACGCTGGGCTATGACACCAAAGGCACTGGCAGCGCTTACTAAGTCTGCTGGTTCTTGACGCTGATCTGCATGGTTTCTCATGCAACAGCGTCAATGAATGAGAGATTAAGCGAATCTTTTGCCGCGACGGTTTCGTCGCGGTCATTGTTAGTACTTGAATTGAATAGATGATGCGGGGCGTTCCGCAGAACATACCTCTTAACCTACACCTATATCTGATGTCTTGAGCTTTGACTCAACGAAAGAAGATATAAATCAGCAGGGGGATACAACCTTGTTCCTGGCACAAGAAATTATTCGTAAAAAACGTGATGGACATGCTCTGAGTGAAGAAGAAATTCGCTTTTTCATCAATGGCATTCGCGACAATACAATCTCTGAAGGTCAAATTGCCGCTTTAGCGATGACCATTTTCTTCCACGATATGGTCATGCCTGAACGCGTTGCGTTGACGATGGCGATGCGTGATTCCGGTACCGTTCTGGACTGGAAGGCATTGAACCTGAATGGTCCTATTGTGGATAAGCACTCCACCGGCGGCGTAGGTGACGTAACCTCTCTGATGCTTGGCCCAATGGTGGCCGCATGCGGCGGTTATGTTCCGATGATCTCAGGTCGTGGTTTGGGCCATACCGGTGGTACGCTGGATAAACTGGAAGCGATTCCGGGATTTGATATTTTCCCTGACGATGCGCGTTTCCGTAAAATTATTTCTGAAGTGGGTGTGGCAATTATTGGCCAGACCAACTCTTTGGCTCCTGCCGACAAACGTTTCTATGCGACGCGTGACATTACCGCGACGGTCGATTCTATCCCACTGATCACGGCATCCATTCTGGCGAAAAAACTGGCGGAAGGCCTAGATGCGCTGGTCATGGACGTTAAGGTCGGCTCTGGTGCCTTCATGCCAACCTTTGAGCTGTCCGAAGCATTGGCTCAGTCGATCGTTGGCGTGGCTAACGGTGCGGGTTGCAAAACGACGGCATTGCTGACGGATATGAATCAGGTATTGGCATCCAGCGCGGGTAATGCGGTTGAGGTGCGTGAGTCGGTTCAGTTCCTAACGGGTGAGTATCGCAATCCGCGTTTGCTTGAAGTCACTATGGCTTTATGCGTTGAAATGTTGATTTCTGGTAATTTGGCCGCAGATCAACAAGACGCCCGCAATAAACTGCAAGCGGTACTGGATAACGGCAAAGCGGCTGAAGTCTTTGGTCGTATGGTTGCCGCGCAAGGTGGCCCGGCTGATTTCGTTGAACGCTATGACAGCTATTTGCCAAAAGCGACATTAAGCAAGCCTGTCTTTGCTGAGCACAGTGGTATTATTACCGCTATGGATACCCGTGAATTGGGCATGTCTGTTGTTGGACTTGGTGGTGGACGTCGCCGTGCAACTGACAGCATTGATTACAGCGTTGGTTTAACCGATATGGTTCGTCTGGGTGATAACGTTGACGCTCAGCGCCCGTTAGCGATAGTGCATGCTTCCGATGAAGCCTCTTGGCAGCAGGCGGCTCAGGCCGTTCGCAGCGCTATCGTTCTGGGTGATAAAGCGCCGGCAGAAAATCCGGTTGTCTATCGCCGTATCACCGAGTAAACGCCATACTTAATGCGTGGACGTTAAGCCAGCCTAAGAATTAAAACCAAAGAGTCGCCAAGTTTGCATCGGCTCTTTGGCCACAGCGCTAAAGCGCAGGAGAGTAAGATGAAACGTACATTTATCATGGTATTAGACTCATTTGGTATCGGTGCGAGTGAAGATGCTGAACGCTTTGGCGATGTGGGTTCCGATACTTTAGGTCATATCGCTGACGCCTGCGCGCGCGGCGAAGCCGACATCGGTCGTAAAGGTCCATTGACGCTGCCAAACCTGAGCCGTTTAGGATTGGGCAAAGCGGCTGAAGAATCTACGGGGCGTTTCCCGCAGGGACTGGATAAAAACGCCGAAATCATCGGCGCATATGGCTATGCTAGCGAGCTTTCTTCCGGTAAAGATACCCCGTCTGGCCACTGGGAGATCGCTGGTGTTCCGGTTCTGTTCGACTGGGGTTACTTCTCCGATCATGAAAACAGCTTCCCGCAGGAATTGCTGGATATTCTGGTAAAGCGCGGCAATCTGCCGGGTTATC
Source organism: Hafnia paralvei (assembly GCF_020150375.1). NCBI lineage: Bacteria > Pseudomonadati > Pseudomonadota > Gammaproteobacteria > Enterobacterales > Hafniaceae > Hafnia > Hafnia paralvei. Next base: position 748,082 of record NZ_CP083737.1, read on the forward strand.
TAGGAAATTGCCACTCTTCAGGTACCGTGATCTTAGATCAGTTGGGCGAAGAGCACATGAAAACCGGCAAACCGATTTTCTACACTTCGGCTGACTCGGTATTCCAGATTGCCTGCCACGAGGAGACCTTCGGGCTGGATCGTCTGTATGAGCTGTGCGAAATCGCGCGTGAAGAACTGACCAAAGGTGGTTACAACATCGGTCGCGTTATTGCGCGTCCATTCGTGGGTGACAAACCGGGTGAGTTTAAGCGTACCGGCAACCGTCACGATTTAGCCGTTGAGCCACCGGCTCCAACTATGTTGAAAAAGCTGGTTGATGAGAAGGGCGGCGAAGTGGTTTCTATCGGTAAAATTGCCGATATCTACGCGAACGTTGGGATCACCCAGAAAGTGAAAGCGACCGGTATCGATGCGCTGTTTGACGCCACGCTGGTGGAAATGGAAAAAGCGGGTGACAACACTATCGTGTTCACCAACTTTGTCGACTTTGACTCCTCTTACGGCCACCGTCGCGACGTAGCAGGTTATGCTGCCGCGCTGGAGCTGTTTGACCGCCGTCTGCCAGAAATGCTGAAATTGGTGAAAGATGACGATATCATTATCTTCACTGCTGACCATGGCTGTGACCCAACCTGGGCTGGCTCTGACCATACTCGTGAGCACATTCCGGTATTGGTTTACGGCCCTAAAGTGAAACCGGGTTCATTGGGGCACCGTGAAACCTTCGCTGATATTGGTCAAACGGTAGCGAACTACTTTGGTTTGTCACCAATGGATTACGGTAAATCCATGTTTTAATTTCTGAGCGCCACCTGATTTCAATGGATCGGGTGGCGTTTCATTTCACAGCAAGTTTGAATATCTAGATTCATATACCAAAAGGATACGAATTATGGCTACGCCGCATATTAATGCCGAGATGGGTGATTTTGCAGACGTTGTGTTGATGCCGGGCGATCCGCTGCGTGCAAAACACATTGCTGAAACTTTCCTGCAAGACGTCCGTCAGGTAAACAGCGTGCGCGGCATGCTGGGGTTCACCGGGACTTACAAAGGTCGTAAGATCTCTGTTATGGGTCACGGTATGGGTATCCCATCTTGCTCTATCTATGCGAAAGAGCTGATCACTGATTTCGGCGTGAAGAAAATTATCCGCGTTGGTTCATGTGGCGCTGTACGTATGGACGTTAAACTGCGTGATGTGGTTATCGGTATGGGGGCATGTACTGACTCTAAAGTTAACCGTCTGCGTTTTAAAGACCATGACTATGCAGCGATTGCAGATTTCGACATGGTACGTAATGCATCTGACGCGGCTAAAGCGAAAGGCATCAACGCTCGCGTAGGTAACATCTTCTCTGCTGACCTGTTCTACACTCCAGATCCATCTATGTTCGACGTAATGGACAAATACGGCATTCTGGGCGTGGAAATGGAAGCGGCAGGTATCTACGGCGTAGCGGCTGAGTTCGGTGCGAAAGCGCTGACCATCTGCACCGTTTCTGACCATATCCGTACCCACGAGCAGACCACTGCCGAAGAACGCCAGACGACGTTCAACGACATGATTGAAATTGCTCTGGAATCCGTTCTGCTGGGCGATGCAGAAGAAGCTGCTGCAAAATAATTGCAGGCGCTTTAGATTGTTTAAAAGGCTCCAGATTGGAGTAATGCTGTTCATTTAAGAGATCGAGATACACGGGGCTAGCACACCGCGGGGCGCTCCGGCGGCTTCGCCGCTACGACCCCATCGGTGTACTTCCCCTAAAATCAGGCTTAACTGACAAGCATTGTTCCTGATGGGAGCCTTTTTCGTTTTTGGCTTTCAGCTAATTAATCGCACTATCCGCTAACCTAAAAGTGGAATAAACGGTGACGTGAGAACGATTATTCATCAGAGAGTGGTGATTCACCGATAAAATTCAAGCGCATGGTTAACCAATCCTGAACGATGGCGTTAGCTGCCTTCTCCGCATCGCTCTTAGTGAAATGTTGTTCTGTCACAAGCCATTGTGCCGTTGTTTTACGCGCCTCATTAGCCGCATTCAGTACGGCATCACGTTCCTGTTTTGGCCATTCTTTATCGTTCCAAGCTTGGATTTCACTTTCTGGGCTATTGGCCGTTGTCGTGTTGGGCTCAGATTTTAGAAAATCTCTTGGTGACACAGTGACATGCAGATCGAACATTCTCCAGTCTGCATAGCTGGCGGAACGTATGGTTCCCATATCTAAGCTGGCTTTATCAACGATCGTTGCCATTGCGTCATTTAATTGTTTCCATGCGGGGCGTTGAAATAAATCCCCTTGCGGCGAACAAATCGGAGCGTTTCCATCGAGAGATGAGCCATACAGCGCACCAAATGTGTCATAGGCGGCTTTCCCTTGGCGCTTGAAAATAAAGCAATGGGCATACTCCCTTTCTTTGCCGTTAATGATTTCCCTATAGTGATTTTCATTTTGTTCAATGGTCATGCGTAGCAGGGTAAGCGTGGCTGAGTTTTTGGTTGTCGCCGGATCTTTTTCTATGTTGTGGAGCAATTCGCCAGCCCATGAGCTACCTAACCCTTTTACCGCCTGTTGGTAGCGCTGTGCGGCTTCTGCATCGGTTATCTGGCTGGAGGGTTCAAACTGGTGGAGATAAACGAGCCAAGCAGAAGCAAGAGGGCCGCGATATAACGCTAACTTCTGTGCTGCAATCGCTGGATTGGCAGGTATGCCACGAATGATGTTGTCTAGCGTTGATGTTGCTTGGCCGGCTATCTCTTGCAGTTCACGGTCACGCTGCTCCATGCTTTTTTGTAAACAGCTTTCGAGCCGCTCGGGATTCGCTGCACAACCATTGCGCTGCTTGATCCAGTTTCTTTGGACCGTACGTAACTCATTCGCTTGAGTTGTTGGAAGGTTAGACATCGCGATCTGGTAGCTTTCATTCAAGCTACTGTCGAGGGCGCTTAATGACGTGGTATCGCAGATGGTATGCTCTATGCTGCTTTCCGCTTTTTCACAGTCAAAAGAGGCTGCAAATACTGGCGCGGCACACATGATGAGGGGCAGCATAATCCCTGCGGGAATGAACGATGAAAAAATGCTCTTCTTTGCCATCGAAGAATGCATGTGACGGTAGGTGCCGTGTAGCATCAATGAAAGTCCCTTCTTATCGTCGTATTTTATCAAGATCATCGCTAAATGAGATCGTTTACGGAAAGATAACCGCAGAGCAGATCAAAATACAGCTCCGGTTTATACGATCTGAAATGCACAGTTATCGGATCACTATTAAGGAATATATGGCATGAAGCGAATACATAAATTAACGCTACTGTTAGCAGCGGTATCCAGTATGCCAGCTTGGGCTGCGAGCGGAGTGTCGTTCGATCATAAAGACTGGGAAGTCACTTGTGATAACACGTTAACCTGCCGTGCGGCGGGTTATAGCACAGAAGAACAGCCTAGCGGCTCAATCTTGTTTACACGCAAAGCAGGCCCCAATACGCCAATTAGCGGCGAAGTTATTTTGGCTGAAGTTGAATCGGCCGATAAGACTCCTAAGAAACTCACAATGTGGATCGATGATAAATTCGAGGGGGAGGCCAAGGCAGGAAAAAATGATATCTGGCACTTATCAGCGGTGCAGAATCAGAAGCTCATTCGCGCTCTAAAAGGAACGGGAAAAGTTGAGTTCAGAGGCGCTCCCGACCCCTTTATACTTTCTGGCGACGGCGCATACGCAGTAATGCTAAAGATGGATGATGTTCAAGGGCGGATTGGTACACCGGATGCGATGGTGAAAAAAGGAGATAAGCCAGAGGACAGCGTATTGGCCGCGATCCCCGCGCCGGTGATTCAGGCGGCGCAGACTGAAACAGGAAAAGAGCGCCCGTTGACTGCTCCTGAGCTTGCTGCGCTGAAACCTAAATTGGTTTCCACTTTGACACCGGATGACGGATGTGACCGTTTACAGCCATCCCCAGATGACACTGCTGAAAGTGATGAGGGAATTACGCTAACGCCGCTCGATAAAACACATGCTCTTCTCTCGACACTTTGCTGGCGAGCGGCCTACAACGAAGGCTACGGCTACTGGGTGATCGATAATGCGTTGAAAGAAAAACCGGTCATGGTGACAGATTCCGGCACCAGCTATGACGCAGGCGTTATTTCATTAAGCCAGAAAGGGCGCGGGCCAGCTGATTGCATGTCGATGGCGAGCTGGGTGTGGGACGGGCAGGCCTTTCGTCAAAGCAAAGTGGCCGACACCGGCATGTGTCGGTATATTCGGTTAGGTGGAACTTGGGATTTACCGACGTTTATTGCCGATGTGAAACCTGCGCGATAAAACGACGCTTGCTGTTGTTACTGCCAAAAAACCAAAAGCCGCATAGTACTAGTACTATGCGGCTTTTGGCTAATCTCGCTATCGCATTAGCCGATTATTTGGACCCAATCTTACGCAGTGGCTTGCCTTGCATCAGGTTACGCTCGATGTGTTCCAGAGAAATGTTCTTAGTCTCAGGGATTAGCGCCAGCGTAATGAAGATGAAGATAATATTCAGACCGGCATAAACCCAGAAGGTATGCGCGCTACCCAGAGAGTTCAGCATGGTCAGGAAGGTGGCACCGACAATCATGTTAGCAATCCAGTTGGTTGCGGTTGAGCAGGTGATACCAAAGTCACGGCCTTTCAACGGCTGGATTTCAGAGCACAGAACCCAAATCAGCGGACCAGCGCTCATAGCGAAACCAACGATGAAGATGAGCAGCATGATGACGGCAAAGTACTGAGCAAAGACGGAGGAGATGCCGATGTTCATCATCGTACCCAGTGTCCCCATGCCCAGTGCCATCACAATGAAACCGAGGATTAACGTAGGCTTACGACCCCAGCGGTCAACCAGGCCGATGGCGATGAAGGTTGCTAACACGTTCACCAATCCGACGATAACGGTGCCCCACATCTGCTGAGAAGTGCTGGCAAAACCGGCCAAATCGAAGATTTTTGGTGCGTAATACATGATGACGTTCATACCGGTGAACTGCTGCATCACCTGTAACAAGACGCCAAGATAAACGGCACGGCGGAAGTTTTTGTTGTTTACAAATAATGCCCACCCGCTTTGTTTCACTTTCAAACTTTCGCGAATTTCGTCCAGTTCGTTTTTGGCTTGTTCGCCGGTGTCACGCAGCTTTTCTAACACGCGGCGCGCCTTTTCATCACTGCCACGAGCGGCCAACCAGCGAGGGCTATCCGGTAGGAAGAATACCCCAATCAACAGCAGAACCGCAGGGATGGTGATGACACCTAGCATCCAGCGCCATGCACCTGTGTAGCTGAAAGCGGTATCAGACAAATAAGCGGCTAAAATACCGATGGTGATCATCAACTGGTACATGGAAATCATGCTGCCGCGGATTTTTTCTGGAGCAATTTCAGAAAGATAAATTGGAGCAGTATAAGACGCGATCCCCACGGCCAAACCCAGCAATACACGTGAAACGATGAGTATTTCTACGTCTGGGGCAAATGCGGAGCAAAGTGAACCGACGACAAATAATACTGCGCCGATCATCAGACTGTATTTACGACCGATGCGGAAGTTTAACCATCCACTACCGACTGCGCCAACCGCTGCGCCAAACATCATGGAGCTCACAACCCATTCTTGTTGAGAGCTGGTGATCTGAAACGTCTCGCTGATAAATGGCAAAGCACCAGCGATAACACCAATATCCAGTCCGAATAATAAGCCTGCCAGCGCAGCGAGAAAGCAGACAAAAAACGTCAGGCTGGCATTTGAACGGGCTTTACGACCCGGGTGTGTACTCACGGTAGTACTCATACTGCCTCCGAAAAGAAACTCGTTTGTATATCTATCATGTTAAGAATCTATGGCTTGAATGTAAGTGCTCCCGATCACAGAAATGTAATCGTTTACACTGACGTGGTATTCACCGCGATTGTGAATGGATGTGTGGTTATGGATTTATTTACAGTGAAAATGGAATATTCGATTGAATTTTATGATTTTTTGTCAATGGTTTGCGATGGTTATATATTTGTTTTGATGTTCATTAAATATACATTAATAATTTTTTTAGTTTAATTGGAAATATTATGTAATCGTTTTCATTGTGATTGACCTGATTTGAGACAAAAAAAAGCAGGCTCACATGGCCTGCTTTATTGATGCGAAATAATCTAGCGCGAGTTAAATCTTACTTTAGACCCGCAGCTTCACGCAGTAATGCCGCTTTATCGGTTTTCTCCCAAGGGAAGTGCTCACGACCAAAGTGACCATAGGCTGCGGTTTGACGATAGATTGGCTGAATCAGATCCAGCATCTGGATCAAACCATATGGACGCAAATCGAAGAATTCACGTACTAGCAGAGTCAGTTGTTCGGTAGAAATTTTCTCAGTGCCGAAGGTTTCGATCATGATTGAAGTGGGTTCAGCAACGCCGATAGCGTAAGAAACCTGAATTTCACAACGATCTGCCAAGCCCGCGGCGACGATGTTTTTCGCCACGTAACGAGCGGCATAAGCGGCTGAACGGTCAACTTTAGAAGGATCTTTACCAGAGAATGCACCGCCACCGTGACGAGCTGCGCCGCCGTAGGTATCAACGATGATTTTACGGCCAGTCAAACCGCAGTCACCCATTGGACCACCGATAACGAAACGACCTGTTGGGTTGATGAAGTATTTGGTATTAGACGACAACCATTCTGGTGGCAGAACTGGCTTGATAATCTCTTCCATTACTGCTTCTTGCAGGTCAGGAAGACTGATGCTGTCAGAGTGCTGGGTAGAAAGAACTACTGCGTCAATACCCGCAATTTTACCGTCGTCGTACAGGAAGGTAACCTGACTTTTTGCATCAGGACGCAACCATGGCAGAGTGCCGTTTTTACGGACTTCGGCCTGACGTTCCATCAAACGATGAGCATAGGTGATTGGTGCAGGCATCAAAACTTCAGTTTCGTTGGTTGCATAACCAAACATAATGCCTTGGTCACCGGCACCTTGTTCCAGAGGATCGGTACGGTCAACGCCCTGATTGATGTCTGGAGACTGTTTACCGATAGCGCTCAATACGGCACAAGAGTTGGCATCAAAGCCCATATCGGAGCTTACATAGCCGATTTCAGCAACGGTTTTACGAGTCAGCTCTTCAATATCAACCCATGCATTCGTGGTAATTTCACCACCAACCAGCACCATGCCGGTTTTAACGTAGGTTTCACAAGCTACGCGCGCTTTAGGATCCTGTTCCAGAATCGCATCGAGCACGGCGTCAGAAATTTGGTCAGCAATCTTATCAGGATGTCCTTCAGACACTGATTCGGAGGTGAAAAGGTGTTTAGCCATTATGTTCTTTACCTTCAAAAGACGGGTTTATCGTGACTGCGTAGTGCTGGGGTATGTACATCAGTCGCTAGCGATATGCCCTTACGAGTGGGGATAACACGCTAGTGCTGGTGCCTGATGCATCCTGCAACGCCCCTCAGGCAAAGCCGTTCAGCAGTTTATCTGTCAATAAGTATAGATGGATTAACATCTGGACGGCTATTTTAAGCCAGACCCGCCATAACATTCCAGTCATTTTTACTGCGTGCTTTTATCAAATGAGCACTATTTATATCTAGAACAGAACCTTTACACTTGCGTAAACGCTCAGAAACAGTTTTTAGTAAAATTTCATTTTGCATTTAAGGCGAGTTGATTGTATAAACTGCGCGCGGCTATGTGTCTCACTTCCAGCCGAGGAGGGTATGGGTTGCTGCTCATACTGTCAGTTTCAACACACTGTTAACTTTTTGGCTCTGTGCGTTAGCGATAACCGCAGACATGGAGGTGGTTCAGGTAATGATCCGCACTGATATCATTGCGACATCCGTCGCGCTAGACACTGTTATTTGCAAAACCGCTTTGTTTAAGACAACGGCTTTGTTTGATACCGTGACTTCCTGCAATACCCTGCGTCATTGTGACGCCTCGCCGTCCCGCGCATTGCGCTTTCCTTCCTATTTATCTGCATTTCTCGCATTTTCCCGATGTTATTCATCACTTTGGTGAATATAGGGCGCGACTCAGGATTCTTACGCCGATAGCGGCAACTGATGACTGAACAAGGGTAACCTGCTACGTGGTATGACGACCAAATAACGTGGCTGGTGAATTTTCATTGGGGTTTATCCTGCATTCAAGAATGCACTCCCCGACCCACGGAGTTAGCGACGTGTTTTGCTCTTATACTTATATCAGCCCGGCATTTTGTCCGGCGCTGAGCTTTGTGGTCACGCCAAAAATCCCGGCGTGTGGGTTGTTAAGCGCAGATGTTGCTGCGATAGTGAATAACCGTGCTGTGAATAATTCCATTATTTGCCACGATAGTGCACAAGGAGTTCGGCATGTCTAACGAACTCAGCCAACGCCCGCAGGAAGCGGCCGGACACCATCATTTGCGTTCTATGCAGGAGGTTGCCATGAATGATCGTAATGCCAGCAAAATGCTGAGTACTTATAACGTCGCCTACTGGGGTGGCAACTATTATGACGTCAACGAATTGGGTCATATTTCGGTTTGTCCTGATCCCGACGTCCCAGAGGCGCGCGTCGATCTGACTCAATTGGTTGAGAAGCTGCAAAAAGAGAGCAACCAGCGTCTGCCTGCGCTGTTCTGTTTTCCGCAGATCCTGCAGCATCGCTTGCGTTCTATTAACGCGGCGTTCAAACGTGCGCGTGAATCCTTCGGTTATGAAGGCGGCTATTTCCTTGTCTATCCCATCAAGGTAAACCAGCATCGTCGCGTCATTGAATCTCTGGTGAATTCCGGTGAGCCTCTGGGGTTGGAAGCGGGTTCAAAAGCCGAATTGATGGCCGTGCTGGCGCATGCCGGTATGACTCGCTCTGTCATTGTGTGTAATGGCTATAAAGATCGCGAATACATTCGTTTGGCATTGATCGGCGAAAAACTGGGACACAAGGTGTATCTGGTCATCGAAAAGATGTCCGAGATTAAGCTGGTAATGGAAGAAGCTGAGCGTCTTAATGTCGTGCCGCGTTTAGGCGTGCGTGCGCGTCTGTCTTCTCAGGGCTCAGGCAAATGGCAGTCAAGCGGTGGTGAGAAATCCAAGTTTGGTCTGGCTGCGACTCAGGTTCTGCAATTGGTCGAAACCCTGCGTGAGGCTGGGCGCTTAGACAGCCTGCAATTGCTGCATTTCCACTTGGGTTCTCAGTTGGCGAACATTCGCGATATCGCCACAGGGGTGCGTGAATCGGCACGATTCTATGTTGAGCTGCATAAGCTTGGCGTTAATATTCAGTGCTTTGACGTCGGCGGCGGTCTTGGCGTGGACTATGAAGGAACACGTTCCCAGTCTGATTGCTCAGTCAACTATGGCCTGAACGAATATGCTAATAACGTGATTTGGGGGATCGGTGATGCCTGTAATGAACACGGTTTGCCGCATCCGACAGTGATCACCGAGTCTGGCCGTGCCGTTACCGCGCATCACACCGTGTTGGTTTCCAACGTGATTGGCGTTGAGCGCAATGAGTTCCATGCACCGATTGCGCCGGCAGAAGACGCACCGCGCGCGCTGCAAAGCCTATGGGCAACATGGGAAGAGATGCAGGATTCTGGCACTAAGCGTTCTCTGCGCGAATGGCTCCATGACAGCCAGCTCGACCTGAATGATGTCCATAGCCAATATGCGCATGGCATTCTGGATCTGACCCAGCGTGCTTGGGCAGAGCAACAGTATCTGACGATCTGTAGCCAGATTCAGGAACATCTGGATCCAAGCAATCGAGCACATCGCCCGATTATCGATGAGCTGCAGGAGCGCATGGCCGATAAGCTATACGTTAACTTTTCGCTATTCCAGTCAATGCCGGATGCATGGGGTATCGATCAGTTGTTCCCTGTACTGCCATTGAGTGGCTTGGATCAAGCGCCTGAGCGCCGCGCGGTGCTGTTGGATATCACCTGCGACTCTGATGGTGCTATCGATCACTACATCGACGGTGACGGCATTGCGACGACCATGCCAATGCCTCAGTACGATCCTGAAAATCCACCGTTGATCGGTTTCTTCATGGTGGGGGCTTATCAGGAAATTTTGGGCAATATGCATAACCTGTTCGGTGATACCGCATCGGTTGACGTATTTGTCTTTGAAGATGGTAGCGTTGAGGTTCAAGATTCTGATGAAGGCAACACGGTGGCTGAGATGCTGGAATATGTTCAGCTCGATCCGGAAGTGTTGCTCACTCGTTTCCGCGATCAGGTACGTAAAACCGATCTGGCGCCTGAACTGCAAACGCAGTTCTTGGATGAGTTCGAATCTGGCTTATATGGGTATACCTATCTCGAAGATGAGTGATCCTCAGCTCTAAGTGGTAATAAGTAAGATCACATTGAGTCAGATCACAAAGTATCAGGGTGCTTCGGCACCCTTTTTTATTGCTGATATAGTGAGGATCATACCGAACAGAGACGTGGAGAGTTTCACATGGAGAAAATCGATCTGCATATGCACTCGCATTACAGTGATGACGCGGATTATCCGGTGGCTGAATTGATCGCTCGCTGCCTACGCGAAGGAGTGACTACGCTGGCGGTGACCGATCACAACTCGGCATTTTCGTTTGCAGAATCGATAAAATGGCGTAGTGACTCCCTGAATATTATTTCGGGAATTGAAATCGACTGTACCTTTCAAGGACGCAATTTCCATCTGCTGGGCTACGGTTTTACACCGTCGGATGACTTCTCTCTGGTTTATGAAAACTTTAATAACATTCAGCGTGAGCTCGTACCGGTAAAATTGACCAAGCTGCGTGAATTGGGCTTTTTCATTGATGATGAACATTTGATTCGATTAGCTAACGGTCGCTTGCCGCAGGAAGAGCAAATGGGCGAGGCCATTCTGGAGGATGAGCGCAATGCCGGCAATTCACTGCTCTTACCATATCGCTCAGGTGGTGAACGTGCGGATATGCCGTTAATCAATTTCTATTGGGATTTCTTTGGCCCCAACAAAGCCTGTTATCAACCAGTGACCTATCCTGCGTTAGAGGATATGGCTGATTTGATTCGCAATAATGGTGGAATACCGGTGATTGCGCATATTGGGGCTAACCTGAAAGAAGAACATGAGGCGATGCTCGAGCTGATGTTGGAATCGGGCGTAGCAGGCATTGAGGTTTTCTCAAGCTATCACGATGAGGCGCTGGCGCAGCGACTCTACAATTTTGCGTGTGAGCAGGGTGCCTATGTGACCTGCGGCAGTGATTTTCACGGACGCAATAAGCCCAAAATTGAAGTGGGAACCTGCCAATATAATAGAGAGCAGTTGGCAGAAATTCAGCGCTTTATCGACGTTGTGAGCAAGGGTTCACATCAGGCTTGAAGAGTGGAAAGTTTACGGCGATAATTGCTAATAGCAGCTTTAAAAGCGAACAATAAATCCCTTTCTCGTCGGGCTAACGACGCGGAAGGGATTTTTTTTCATCGGTACTTTGACTTCGGCCTGTAACAAATGTGGCCTTCAACGAGGATTGATTATGAGCACCCTGGGCAATAAACCCGATAACTCACTGGTTTCTAACGCCTTTGGCTTCCTGCGTTTTCCGCTGAATTTCCAGCCATACGACAGCGATGCTGATTGGGTTATCACCGGTGTACCTTTCGATATGGCCACTTCAGGCCGTGCGGGTGGGCGTCATGGTCCTGCCGCCATCCGTCAGGTATCCACCAATCTGGCGTGGGAAGGCAACCGCTGGCCGTGGAATTTCGATCTGCGCGATCGCCTGAACGTGGTTGACTGTGGCGACGTGGTATTCAGCTTTGGTGATGCTCAGGACATGAGTGACTCTCTGCAGGCACACACCGAGAAATTGCTGGAGTCCGGTAAGCGCTGTCTGACCTTCGGTGGTGACCACTTTGTCACGCTGCCTTTGCTGCGCGCTCATGCCAAACATTTTGGCAAAATGGCGCTAGTGCATTTCGATGCGCATACCGATACTTATGCCAACGGCAGCAAATTCGATCACGGAACAATGTTCTTCCATGCGCCAAATGAGGGGCTAATCGATCCGAATCACTCCGTGCAGATTGGTATTCGTACTGAGTTCGATCGCGATAACGGTTTTACCGTATTGGACGCTGCGCAGGTAAACGATCGCGGTGTGGATGACGTGCTGGCGCAGATCAAACAGATCGTTGGCGATATGCCGGTTTATCTGACTTTCGACATCGATTGTCTGGATCCTGCTTTTGCTCCGGGCACCGGTACGCCGGTAATTGGCGGTTTAACTTCAGATCGTGCGCTTAAGTTGGTGCGTGGCCTGAAAGATCTTAACATCGTGGGTATGGATGTGGTGGAAGTTGCTCCAGCGTACGATCAGTCTGAAATTACCGCTCTGGCTGCGGCCACGCTGGCACTGGAAATGTTATATATTCAGGCAGATAAAAAAGGCGAGTAATTTTCACGAAGTCTTATGATATTGAGGCGGCCATCAGGCCGCCTTTTTTAATTCTGCTGTGCTCTTTGGGGCAGTAGTAAATATATTTTCATACTGATGGGGCGGCTGGTTGAGGCAAACACCGACTCACCGACCTTATGGTTCTGCTGGCACAGGATCTGAGCATAATGCATTGGGTGTACCGCGATAATTTTGCACATGATATTTACCTAACGGTTTTGAAAATCTGATGGGGATATCAATGCTATGGAATCAATACCATAAAAACAGAATAGGGGATTCCTTATAAAAATAGGGTAAAAATCGGCAGTGGAATATAAAAATGGTGTAACTATCTTACCTATTTCGGCTACTGTGAGGTGTTATTTACTATTATTTTGTTCTCACCGATTGGCATAATTTAATTGGCTACGCTATATGGAATAAGTATCACTTAACTGTAATTTTTTTTTTACTACATGCTCTTGGTGATAGAATAAATTATTACCAATTTATGGATTTTTTCGTGAAAAAAGTACTTGGATTATTTTTTTGTGTGGGATGCATCCTGCTTATTCTTGCGGGTTATATGCTCTATTCAAGCATGCAGTTTCAGAAAACTGCTTTACGCGCTGAAGGTGTTGTGACCGAAGTTCGCTATGAGCGCTCGAGTGATTCAAAAGGATCTTATCATCCCGTTGTTGCTTTTAACACCAATCAAAATAAGAGAATTGTTTTCGAATCCTCAACGGGGAGTTCTAGCTACAGAGGTACTGAAGGAAATAGCATTGAGGTTCTTTATGCCGCAGATGCACCAGAGAACGCAGAGATAAATGACGCACTTTCTCAATGGATTGCCCCTATTATTCTGGGTGGCATGGGAATAGTGTTTGCTGGCATCGGTTTTGTCCCCTTTCTGATTATGCGAGTGCGTTCTCGCCAAGGCGCCCGTTTGCTTCACGAGGGAGTCCCTATTGATGCGCAAATTATCGGTGTTGAATTGAATCAGGCTATTCAATTTAATGGCCGTTCACCTTATCGGATTAAAAGCCAGTGGTTAGATAAAAATACAAACCAAGTATTTGTTTTTTATAGTGACAATATTAAATTCGATCCTTCTTCTTATATACAGAGTGAGACGATTACCGTTTACATCGATAAAAATAATCCTAAAAAATACCATATGGATATTTCTCTGTTACCTAAAATAGCGTGATGGCTGAAGTATATGTTTATTATTAAGGGAGTAGTGATGAACAAATTAACATTGTTTCGTTTGTTGTGCAGTTTCTGGATCATTTTCGCTTTGTCTGGCTGTGGGTATAACGATATTCAGTCGGATGATGAAAATGTTAATGCCACCTGGGCTGAGGTATTAAACCAATACCAACGACGTGCCGATCTGGTCCCTAATCTCGTCGCCAGCGTTAAAGGGTATGCCGCCCACGAGTCGGAGGTATTCGCACAGATTGCTGAGGCCAGGGCAAAAATAGGCGGATTGCCAAATATGCAGCAGGCTCCGCAGGATGAGCAAAGCATTAAGCAGTTTCAGCAGGCACAGGCCAGCATGAGTAGTGCGCTATCCCGTTTGCTGGTTGTTAATGAGAAATACCCAGACCTGAAATCCGATCAGCTTTATACCAATCTAATGGTACAACTCGAGGGGACGGAGAATCGGATTGCGGTTGCTCGCCATCGTTATGTACAGGCAGTGCAAACTTATAACACCCGCATTAGAACGTTTCCTAACAACCTGACGGCTAGCTGGAAGGGGTATCAACCTAAACTCACTTTTCAGCCTGAAAATATCGAATCTATTAGCACGGCACCAAAGATAGATTTCTCAACTCCTTCAACGGCAAAATAAGGCGAAACGGATGCGCTTTTTCGGATATGGAATGATTCTGCTGTTATCACTGATGAGCGGCAGTCTATTTGCTAAAGAAATACCGATTCCTGCGTTAACTCAAAGAGTGACCGATTTAACCGATACGATTACGAATAGTGAAAGTGCGCAACTATCTGATCAGATTGTTAATTTCGAAAATAAAACGGGCCATCAACTTGCGGTTTTAGTGGTAAAAACCACGGGCGAGGAAACTATCGAACAATATGCCACACGCGTTTTTGAACAGTGGAAATTGGGAGATAAGAAGCGCGATGATGGTTTATTACTGCTCATCGCCAAGCAAGACCACACTCTGCGATTAGAAGTGGGATATGGGTTGGAAGGTGAGATGACCGATGTTGACGCGGCAAATGTGTTAGATAGATACATCGTTCCGTTATTTAAGAAAAATCAGTTTGCGCAGGGAATTAGCTCCGGTATTGAGCAGGTAACGTTTAAGCTCACCGGTGTAAAAACGGCCGATAGAAGTGCAGCTGAGGGCGTTTCTGCAGCAACAACGCACAATCGCACTAATACAGCTTCTGACAGCACGAGAAGAACTATCAGCCATATGCCATCGAGTCCGTATGGGGTTTATGTGTGGATTGTTGGCATATTGCTTTTACTCAAGCTAAACGCGAAAAGCAGTAAGGTTATTTTACCGGCATTATGGGGAGGTATTGGGATGGGGGTGGGTAACGTTGTCTACCAATCTGTTTGTCTCTTGCTTAAACCCACACCTTTTAAATTGAGTTCTCTTGAGCCAAAGTTTTCTGTTTTCTTCGGTATTTTCATGTTTATCGTTTTTTTAATACTCCCGTTTCTCAAGGGATGGAGCTCGGTACAGCCCTCTAGGCGGAAAAGTGGTTGGGAAAGTAAACGCTCTTCGAGTTCCTCCTCAACCTTTGGCGGAGGAGGTGGAAGCAGCGGCGGTGGCGGCGCGAGTAGTCGCTGGTGATTCGTTATCTTCCTCAGTAATACAACACGATAAGAGCTGTAAGAATTGCTACCAGCTAAGTTTTATCAGACCGCAGCCAATAACGTTGCGGTTTTTTT
This sequence comes from Hafnia paralvei, assembly GCF_020150375.1. NCBI lineage: Bacteria > Pseudomonadati > Pseudomonadota > Gammaproteobacteria > Enterobacterales > Hafniaceae > Hafnia > Hafnia paralvei. The sequence continues at coordinate 763,499 of NZ_CP083737.1, forward strand.
ATCACTCATATATGACTAATTTGGCTTTCCCCTCCATTTCCATCTAATTTTTTGAATAAAGAAAGTAATGGGTATAAATCCTACAAATCCTTATTCCGTGTGCCATTAGAGTTAATGAAACGTTACTCTTCATACTTATTAAGGGGTAAATATTGACTAAATAGTTCTCTTTTTTGATTTGACTCAATATGAGCAGGGTTTTAACTGCTAGTTTGCCGCTGACAAAAACATCATTGAAGCAATGAGGATGGCAATGGACGTCAGTCGCAGACAGTTTTTTAGAATCTGCGCCGGCGGGATGGCTGGTACAACAGCGGCAGTTTTAGGGTTCACTCCTAGTCTGGCGCTGGCGGAGTCGCGTAACTATAAGTTGCTGCGAGCAAAAGAAACACGTAACTCCTGTACCTATTGTTCTGTTGGTTGTGGGTTATTGATGTATAGCCTTGGTGATGGTGCCAAGAATGCTAAATCTACGATTTTCCATATTGAAGGGGACCCGGATCATCCGGTGAACCGAGGCGCGCTTTGCCCTAAAGGTGCTGGCCTACTGGACTATGTCCATAGTGAAAATCGCCTGCGTTACCCAGAATACCGCGCTCCGGGTTCTGATAAGTGGCAGCGCATTAGCTGGGACGATGCTTTTGAGCGTATCGCCAAGCTGATGAAAAATGACCGTGATAAGAATTTTGAAACCACAAACGCCGAAGGCGTAACGGTCAATCGCTGGCTCTCCACCGGCATGTTGTGCGCCTCAGCGGCCAGCAACGAAACCGGTATGCTAACGCAAAAGTTTGCCCGCTCTCTGGGCATGCTGGCGGTTGATAACCAAGCGCGTGTCTGACACGGACCAACGGTAGCAAGTCTTGCTCCAACATTTGGTCGCGGTGCGATGACCAACCACTGGGTTGATATCAAAAACGCCAACGTTGTGATGGTGATGGGCGGCAACGCCGCTGAAGCGCATCCGGTGGGATTCCGCTGGGCGATGGAAGCCAAAAACAATAACGATGCCACGCTGATCGTGGTCGATCCGCGCTTTACCCGCACCGCATCGGTCGCGGATATCTATGCGCCGATTCGTTCTGGCACCGACATTACTTTCTTGTCGGGCGTGCTGCTGTACCTGATTTCCAATAACAAAATCAACGCTGAATACGTCAAGCATTACACGAACGCCAGCTTGCTGGTACGTGATGATTTTACGTTTGAAGACGGCCTATTTAGCGGTTATGACGAATCAAAACGTCAGTATGACAAAACAACGTGGAACTATCAGTTCGACGAAAATGGCTATGCCAAACGAGACGATACCTTGCAGCATCCACGCTGCGTATGGAATCTGTTGAAAGAGCACGTCAGTCGTTATACGCCGGATGTGGTAGAAAATATCTGTGGTACGCCACAGGCCGACTTCCTCAAGGTGTGTGAAGTATTGGCCTCAACCAGCGCCGCAGACCGCACTACGACGTTCCTGTACGCGCTCGGTTGGACGCAGCACACCGTGGGCGCGCAGAACATTCGTACCATGGCGATGATTCAGCTGTTGCTGGGCAATATGGGGATGGCTGGCGGTGGTGTTAACGCCCTGCGTGGTCACTCTAATATTCAGGGGCTTACCGATCTTGGCTTGCTGTCTACCAGCCTGCCGGGCTACTTGACGCTGCCTTCTGAAAAGCAAACTACTCTGGAAACCTATCTGGCCGCCAATACGCCAAAAGCCACGCTGCCGGGGCAGGTTAACTATTGGGGCAATTATCCTAAATTCTTCGTCAGCTTGATGAAGGCGTTCTATGGTGATGCCGCGCAGAAGGAAAACAACTGGGGCTTTGACTGGCTGCCGAAGTGGGATCAATCCTACGACGTCATGAAATATTTCCAGATGATGGATCAGGGCAAAGTGACGGGCTATATCTGCCAAGGTTTTAACCCTGTTGCGTCATTCCCAGATAAAAACAAGGTCGTCGAGTCGCTTTCGAAGCTGAAATATCTGGTGATTATCGACCCTCTGGTAACAGAAACCTCAAACTTCTGGCAAAACCACGGTGAGATGAACGATGTCGATACTGCGTCTATTCAGACTGAAGTATTCCGCCTGCCATCTACCTGTTTTGCTGAAGAAGATGGCTCGATTGCCAATTCCGGTCGCTGGTTACAGTGGCACTGGAAAGGTGCGGATGCTCCGGGTGAAGCGCGTAATGACGGCGAGATTCTGGCTGGCCTCTATCACCGTTTGCGTACCATGTATCAGAATGAAGGCGGAGCGGGCGCAGAGCCACTGCTGAAAATGGGCTGGCGCTATGAACAGCCAGACCATCCTGAATCTGAAGAAGTTGCTAAAGAAAACAACGGCTATGCGTTGGCTGACTTGTATGACGCTAACGGCACGTTACTGGCGAAAAAAGGCCAACTGTTGGATACGTTTGCTCTTCTGCGTGATGACGGAACCACGGCCAGTGCCTGCTGGATTTATGCCGGTAGCTGGACCAGCAAAGGCAACCAGATGGCGAATCGCGATAACAGCGATCCGTCCGGTTTGGGGAATACGCTGGGCTGGGCTTGGGCATGGCCGCTAAACCGTCGCATTATTTATAACCGAGCATCAGCCGATCCAATGGGTAACCCTTGGGATCCGAAGCGGATGTTGATCGAATGGAATGGTAGTAAATGGGTCGGAAACGATATTCCAGATTACAACACCGCCGCACCGGGCAGCGGCGTCGGACCGTTTATCATGCAGCCGGAAGGACTGGGGCGCCTGTTTGCCATCGACAAGATGGCGGAAGGGCCATTCCCTGAGCACTACGAGCCGTTCGAAACGCCACTGGGTACTAATCCGCTGCATCCGAATGTTATCTCTAACCCAGCGGCGCGTTTGTATGAGTCCGATGCTAAGCGTATGGGTGAAAAAACGGAGTTCCCTTACGTCGGTACCACCTATCGCCTGACGGAGCATTTCCATACTTGGACGAAACATGCGCGTTTAAACGCCATTGTGCAGCCTGAGCAGTTTGTGGAAATCAGCGAAGGCTTGGCGAAGGCGAAAGGAATTACTCATGGTGATACGGTTAAGGTCAGCAGCAAGCGTGGATTTATCAAAGCCAAAGCGGTGGTCACCCGTCGTCTGAGCACGTTGCGCGTTAATGGTCAGGATGTGGAAACCATCGGTATTCCAATTCATTGGGGCTTTGAAGGCGTGGCGCGTAAAGGATTTGTGGCAAACACCCTGACTCCGTTTGTAGGCGACGCTAACTCGCAAACGCCAGAGTACAAGGCGTTTTTAGTTAACGTGGAAAAGGTATAAGGAGCCGAACTTATGTCCATGCAATCACAAGACATTATTAAGCGTTCGGCGACCAATGCCTTAACGCCGCCGCCGCAGGCTCGCGATTACAAGGAAGAGGTTGCTAAGCTCATTGACGTCTCGACCTGTATTGGCTGTAAAGCCTGTCAGGTCGCTTGCTCAGAGTGGAATGACATCCGTGATGAAGTGGGGCACTGCGTTGGGGTTTATGATAACCCAGCTGATTTGAGCGCCAAGTCATGGACGCTAATGCGTTTCTCTGAAGTGGAGCAAAACGGCAAGCTAGAGTGGCTGATCCGTAAAGATGGCTGTATGCATTGTACCGATCCGGGCTGCCTGAAGGCATGCCCATCGGCGGGCGCGATCATCCAATATGCCAACGGCATCGTGGATTTTCAGTCTGAACACTGCATCGGCTGTGGCTATTGCATCGCGGGCTGTCCGTTTAACATTCCACGCCTGAACCCAGACGACAATCGTGTGTATAAATGTACGCTGTGCGTTGACCGTGTCAGCGTGGGACAGGAGCCTGCCTGCGTGAAAACCTGCCCAACCGGAGCGATTCACTTCGGCAGCAAGAAAGAGATGCTGGAAGTGGCTAGCGAGCGCGTCGAAAAACTGAAGAAACGCGGTTTTGAGCAGGCGGGGATATACAATCCTGAGGGCGTTGGCGGCACACATGTGATGTATGTACTGCATCATGCGGATAAGCCAGAGCTCTATCACAATCTGCCGAAAGATCCGAAGATCGATATGGCCGTGGGTCTATGGAAAGGCGTGTTGAAGCCATTATCCGTAGCTGGGTTTATCGCCACCTTTGCGGGGCTGATTTATCACTACATCGGTATTGGCCCAAACAAAGAAGTGAGTGACGAAGAAGAGAGCGATGACGAAAAGGGGAACCATCATGAGTAAAAGCAAAATGATTGTTCGTACTAAGTTTATCGATCGCGCCTGCCATTGGACGGTAGTGATCTGTTTCTTCTTGGTTGCATTATCGGGTATTGCGCTGTTCTTCCCTACGCTGCAATGGCTAACACAGACTTTTGGTACGCCTCAAATGGGCCGCATTATGCACCCGTTCTTTGGCGTACTGATTTTTGTGGCGCTAATGTTTATGTTCTTCCGTTTTGTGAAGCACAACATCCCTGAACGCGAAGACGTGCCGTGGGTGGTCAACATTGTTGAAGTGCTAAAAGGCAATGAGCATGAAGTCGCGGATGTGGGAAAATATAACGCCGGACAGAAGATGATGTTCTGGAGCATCATGAGCCTGATCTTCGTGCTGCTGGTGACGGGCATTATTATCTGGCGTCCGTATTTTGCTCAGCACTTCCCGATTGAGCTGGTGCGTTATTCGCTACTGATTCACGCCGCGGTAGCTATCGTGCTGATCCATGCCATCTTGATCCATATGTATATGGCATTCTGGGTTAAGGGGTCGATCAAGGGCATGGTGGAAGGTAAGGTAAGTCGCCGATGGGCGCGCAAACACCATCCGCGTTGGTATCGTGAAATCGAGGCGAAGGAAGCCGAGAAAGCGCAGGAAGATAAACCGTACGATTAACGCTGTTATCCGATGAAAAAGCCGCATGAAAATTGCGGCTTTTTTTATGTCCGAAAACGGTCGTTCATTAAATGAACGTAGCTAGCTAACATGCGTCACGAGAATGACATGTTGTCCGTGATGGGCAGACACATGTCTGTATATGGCCTTTAAATTTAAAATATTAACAAGCATTATAGATCCCACAAGAAGTGGTATTGCTTAAGGCCGTTAGCTATTAAGATGCAAGGTATCTGGCTACAGACGGAACTTGAGCAAAATGAGCGTAGATGTCTACTTCTTGGTATTACCGAATATGATGGTGCTGGATATTGTCGGGCCGTCAGAAACGTTACAGCTGGCAGGCGATCACTTTAAAATTCATTACATAAGTCCCAAGCAAAGCGTTCGCTGTTCTACGGGGATGATGGTTGGTGACTTAAAACCTCTGCCGGAAACGTTACCTAATGGCAGCTTGTTAGTGCTGCCCGGAGTCACTAACTCGCTGGTTGATTTTGACACTGAAGAGGCGTTGACCGCACTGGAGTGGCTCAAAGGGTGGCGAGGGAAGGTGAGTCGGCAGGAGCTCAGCATCGTATGCATCTGTTCAGGTGCATTGCTCGCGGCTAGAGCAGGCCTGTTAGATGGAATTCAATGTACGACGCACCACGACATTTTGGATCGGTTACGAGCACTGGCACCGGCAGCGTTGGTGAAAGAAAACCGCATCTTTATTGAAGATAAAGGCGTGTGCACGTGCGCGGGCATTATGGCTGGTATTGATTTAGCGCTGCACTTAGTGCACCGGTTTTGTAGCCCACAAGAAGCGATGCGTGTGGCGAGAGAGATGGTGGTTTATTTTCCACGGGCGGGCGAGGACGCACAAATGTCACCGTGGCTAAGGTTTCGTCATCATCATCATCCGGTTATTCATCGTGCCCAAGATATTATTGCGATTTCGCCAGAAAAGAACTGGAATATTGAGGAACTGGCCGCGCTTATTCACGTTAGCTCACGCCATCTGTCGCGTTTATTTCGCCAGCATCTTGGAATTAGCGTACGAGAATTTCATGAACAGATGCGTTTGGCCATTGCGCAGCAATATATCCAAAGCGGTATGGGCGTTGAAAAAGCGGCTTTGGTTGCCGGTTTCTCTTCCGCTCGCCAATTACGTCGAGCGAAAATGCGAGCTGAAGAGTAGCGTATAATTTACTTAATAATATTTTCGCACTCTTGATAATCATTTTTTAGCCTCACACTATCGGTATTAAATCGCTCCGAGGGAGCGATCTATTCAAAAAACAGAGAGTCGCTCTCCTAGCGCTAGAGATGTCATCTGTAAGTTTACGGTGAGTCTTGACGCTAGAGCCATATCTCCGTGGCGTAAAGGTTATGAATTAATAAATTTTAAAATATGTTTTTAATAAAATGAGAGAGCGTGGATATGGAAAGTAATATCAGTCAGTCAGCTGTTGTTTCTCAGCAATTTGCCGTTATTGTCGACCCATTTTCTAGCGGTGCTCTATTAGCCGCAGAGTTTAAAAAACGTGGCTTAGAGTGTATAGCGCTAATTTCTCAGAAAAATATTCCCGCGGTATTTGCAGGCTCATATCGCCGTGACGATTTCTTCATGGAGATTCGCTTCGACGGAAATGTGAAAAAGATCTCCAACGTTTTGCGCCAATTAGATATTCGTGCCGTGGTGTCTTGTTTAGAAACCAGTGTGGCTTTGGCGGATCGTGTGGCTAATTTACTCGATGTTCCGGGCAATAACGTATTTACCAGCGAAAGACGTCGCGACAAATTTGCCATGGGCGAAGCGGTGCGAGCCGCAGGTTTACGTGCCCCATTGCAAAAAATGAGCGCGAGCGAAGATGAAATCATTCGCTGGGTTGCAGAACATAAAGTATTCCCCGTGGTGGTTAAACCGGTAAATTCGGCTGGCTCAGATTGTGTCACGATTTGCCACGATCTGGATGAGGTGAAATTCGCATGTTCACTGATTTTAGGTAAGTTGAATAAATTCGAGCAGGAGAATACTTTCGTACTGGTGCAGGAGTTTTTAGATGGTCATGAATATGTGGTCGACACGGTGACGCTTAATGGCCAAACCGTTACCTGTAACGTATTCGTGTATGAGAAAGTTGCAGCTAACAACGTCGCTTTTGTCTACCGCGCTATTCGTGCGCTAGAGCTCGACGATCCGATTGCCCAAAAGCTGATTGCCTATAACGATCAGGTACTGAAGGCGTTAGATATTCACCAAGGTGCAGGGCACAGCGAAATTATTATTAGCAACGGAGAACCTGTGCTGGTGGAAGTCGGTGCGCGTATGCACGGCGGTAATATTCCAGCGGTTGTGCAGAAATGTGCCAAATGGTCCCAAATTGAATTGCTCGTTGATTCTTATATCGATCATCCTTCGTTCCATCGCCGCGCTAAAGAACCGTTGCATCTGGATAGAAAAATTCTTATTCATTTCTATATTTCGGGTGAAGGTGGAAAAGTAAAAGCAATTCGTGGACAAAGCGTTGTCGAGAATTTGCCATCTTACTTTGATGCATTTTGGTACGTTAAACCGGGCGAATCTATTGCTGAAACGGTTGATTTATATACCTGCCCGTTAAAAGTTATTCTCACTCACGATAATGCTCAACAGATTGAAGAAGATAAAAGACTTTTGTTAAAGCTAGAACAAGAGAATCTGATTTTTGAAGTGTAGTTATTTCCGATGATATTTTTAAAGGGTTAATTAATGAAAAAGATAGCTGTGCTGACTAATGACCTGCAATATGACTTGGTAGAGAAAAACCCTGAGCGTGTTGCCGCCGTAGAGGCATTTAAAGAGCGTTTTGTTTCATTCATGAATAATATGCGTGAAATGGGGCATATTATTGTCCATCTACAACTGGTTAACTTACCTGATGACCCTAATGTAGAGCGCTATAATGGTTTTCTTCCGGTACAGAAAGGAACTCATGGTGCGGAGATCATCAGTGAGTTTTTGCATCCTGCGGATATTGTGGTTGAAAAGAATAAAGACAGCGGTTTTTATGAAACCGAGCTGGATAATATATTGAAGCAGAATGATGTGGATACGGTCATTATCACCGGTATGCAAACTCAAATCTGTGTTCAAACGACAGCGGCTGATGCGTTTTTCCGTGGCTATAACGTTTGGGTTCCAACTGACGGCGTAGTTTCAGCCCGTGATGAAGATAAAGAAAGAGCGCTAACCTGGCTTGCTGGATATTGTGCCACCGTATGTTCTAGCGATGAGATTTTGCATACGCTGGTGGACAAAGGTCACTTACCCCGTAAAGAAGTTAAAATCCCTTAACTTATATTGAGTGAGCAATAAATGAACCAGCAGGACAAGATTGTTCTCGATCACGGAACGGGTGCGAAATTAAGCCAAGATCTTATTCGTACCATGACAGAACTTCTCGGTGATGTGCATATTGGTAAAATGGAAGATAGTGCGGTTCTCAATATTGGTAACAATAGAATTGCCATGACAACCGACTCATTTGTTGTTTCTCCTGTTTTTTTCGGCAACGGTGATATTGGGAAAATAGCCGTATGCGGAACGGTTAACGATTTGGCCGTGATGGGAGCCAAACCTTTATTTATCACTTTGGCGATGATTATCGAGGAAGGTTTCTTAATTGAGGATCTGAAACGCATTATTATGTCTATCCGTGATACCGCCCGTGAAGCCGGTGTGAAGATTGTGGCAGGAGATACCAAGGTTGTTGGGCGCGGTGAGGCGGATAAAATATTCCTGAATACGACCGGCATTGGTACTTTCGAACGAGAGCCTCTAAGCATGTTGAACGTGCGTAGCGGCGATAAAATTATCCTCAGTGGTAATATTGGCGATCACTCTATTCATCTACTTTCCATTCGTGAAGGTTTGGGATTTGAGCAACGCGTTAAGAGCGATTGTGCGCCGCTTAATAATATTATCGAAGCACTACTCAGTTCATCTTTGGCTTCAGCAGTGGTTTCCATGCGCGATGTCACCCGCGGTGGCTTCAGTGAAGTTATGCATGAATATAGCCAGTCGACAGGGCATGTCGTGTGTTGTGATGAGGCGCGATTGCCTATTCAAGCAGAGACACGTATGGCTGCTGATATGTTAGGGGTTAACCCTATTCATTTAGCCAACGAAGGTTGTTTGTGCCTATTTGTTCGTTCTGAACATGCAGACGAAGTCGTGAATTTCCTGCGTGAGTTTGAACAATCAAAAAATGCGACCGTCGTGGGTGAGGTGAGCGTAGAGGCAGGCTGCCAAGTATTGATGCGTCAAAGTGATGGTGATTCTTACACGTTGGAGCAATTGGTCGGGGCTGAATTGCCGCGCCTTTGCTAATACCCGTCATATTTGAAGCTGTATCGGCGTTGGCCAAGCCTGCTTAGCCGTATGACTAAAGAAAGTAAGCTCATACGGATAAATAAGAGGCCGATGCAAATCCAATTATTTGGAGCATAGAGAAATATTTCCGTAGCGGGTCAGGTTATTTCGTTTATTGACCCGCCTTTTTCAACTATCTGTTCTTAATACTATGGCTATTTAGCCATTTAAATTGCAAAGAAATACATTATGTATACACACAAACAGATAAGAGTGAACGGAGTCGTACAAGGGGTCGGATTTCGTCCTTTTGTACATAAAATTGCATTAATTAACGATCTATTGGGATGGGTGTTAAATGATTCCCAAGGCGTACTTATTGAAGTACAGGGAAGCGTTGAAAATTATGCCAAGTTTAAACGACAGCTATTAGAAGATAAGCCGCCGATGGCGAGCATTATTTCCTGCGTAGAAACGAGTTTCGAAACGAATCATGAAACGGGCGCAATTAAATACACTTCATTTTTAATTAAAGAAAGCCTAGAGAAATTAAATACTACGACGATAGTTCCTCCCGATGCCAATGTGTGCCCTGACTGCATAAGGGAAATGTTTGATCGCACCAATCGTCGTTATTTATATCCATTTATTAACTGTACCAACTGCGGCCCGCGTTTTTCTCTGATTGAAGATATGCCTTATGACCGCAAGAACACCACTATGGCCTCTTTTACCATGTGTGATAGCTGTTTGGCAGAGTATCAGGATGTTGCCGATCGCCGTTACCATGCTCAGCCGAACGCTTGTCCTGACTGTGGACCGCGAGCATGGCTTGCTGATACTGCAGGTCAAGAGATATTGCATCCTGAGCCGTTGGCTCAGGCTCGCCGCATGTTACGTGATGGACAAATTCTGGCGGTGAAATCGCTGGGGGGCTTTCATCTTTCTGTGGATGCGACACAGGAAAATGCCATCAAATTATTACGCCAGCGTAAGCGTCGGGATGACAAGCCGTTTGCCATCATGGTCAAAGACATGGCTACCGTGCGCCGTTTTTGTGAGGTCAGCGCTGAGGAAGAACGCTATCTACAATCGCACCAGCGCCCCATTGTCATCTTGAAAAAACGCAGTGATTGTTCACTGCCTGACGCTATTGCCCCAGCTAACCCATCACTTGGTGTTATGTTGCCTTCCGCGCCGTTGCACTATTTGTTGCTGGATGACACTGCGCTGCCAGCCTTAGTGATGACCAGTGCCAACCGTTCTGGCAACCCAATTGTGTTTCGCAATGAAGAGGCAGTGGCGGAATTAGGGCAAATTGCAGACGTTTTTTTATTCCATAACCGCGATATTCATACACGCGTCGACGACTCTTTGGTTCGTTTGGTTTCTACCCGAGATGGTGAAACATTGACGACGTTTGTTCGCCGCTCGCGCGGCTATGCGCCTTATCCGGTCAATGTGTCGCAAACGCTGCGTCCCATCATGGCCGTGGGCGCGGAGTTGAAAACCACGTTGGCGCTCTCGAAAGGTGAGCAGGTTTATTTAAGCCAACACATTGGCGATCTCAAAAATGATAAGGCTTTTGACGCTCATGAGCTGTGTGGCAAAACGCTCGGTCATTTACTGGATATCCAGCCGACGGCTTGGGCTGCGGATATGCATCCCCAGTTTCGTTCGACTCGTCACCTCGAAGAGAGCAGTGATTTACCTCTGTATCGCGTTCAGCATCATCACGCGCATATGGCGTCTTGTATGGCTGAAAATGGTTTGCAAGGCAAAACCATCGGTGTGGTGTTTGACGGCACAGGCTATGGTGATGATGGCACGATTTGGGGCGGTGAGTTTTTGCTGGGCGACTACAAAAGCGCACATCGCATTGCTAGCCTGCATCCGTTTGGGCTTCCTGGTGGTGATAAAGCGGTTAAAGAGCCATATCGCGTTGCATTAAGCCTACTATTTGAAACTTTTGGTGATGACGCAAGACACCTACCGCTGCCGTTTTTAAGTGAGCTACAGGCAGACCAAATCAATGTGTTGATGACTATGCTGAGCCGCGGAATTAATACCGTGAAAACATCCAGCATGGGGCGATTATTTGATGGTGTGTCGGCGCTCATCGGTGTGCGCAGCAAAATTGAATATGAAGCGCAGGCCGCTATTGAACTTGAAGGTCTGCTGGACCGCGATCTTTCCAGCGCAGAGATTTTTGCCTATAGCTTTGTCGGCGATCAAGGTGTGATCCGATTGGATTATCGCCCCATGATTGCTGAAATTGTAGGCTGTTTGATTAACGGCTCACAGGATGCCGCACATCTCTCTCGCCGTTTCCACGCCACTATTGTCGCCGCCACGCATAGGCTGTGCCAGCTTCTTTCCGAAGCCTATAACACTAGCCAATTTGTTCTCAGCGGTGGCGTATTCATGAATGAATATCTCCTAGCCAATACTTACACGGCGCTAAAAAACAGTGGTTTTCGTCCCTTCGTTCAGCAGCAGGTTCCTGCTAACGATGGCGGTATAGCTTTGGGGCAGTTGATGGTTGCCAACGCCCAGATGGAGTCTTAATAACATGGCCCCTTTTGATCACGATCTTTCTCGACAGTTTGGCATTGAGTCCAACGCACGCACTTATTCGCGCACGATTAATTGCAACATTGTGCGCGGGCAAGGCTCTTTATTGTTTGATGAACATGGACATCGGTATATCGATTGTTTGGCCGGCGCTGGCACTCTTGCGACTGGACACAATCACCCTGAAATAGTCTCTTGTCTGACTTCTTTTTTAACCAGCGGGCAGATTTTGCATGGGCTAGATATGGTGACGCCGGCTAAGCGGATTTTTAGCGAAAAGGTGATTGCCGCTTTTCCTGAGCAATGGCGTAACGATCTGAAAATCCAGTTCTGCGGGCCAACGGGTGCAGATGCCGCCGAAGCCGCGATTAAGCTGTTTAAGACCGCCACGGGGCGCAGCAATATTATCGCGTTTCACGGTGCTTATCATGGGATGACCTGTGGTGCCTTATCGATAACGGGCAATCTAAAGGTGAAAGACCCTATTCAGAATCTGATGCCGGGCGTTCATTTTCTGCCTTATCCGTATTTGTTCCGAAGCCCATATGGCGTGGGCGACGAAGAGACGATTGATATCTCTCTCCATCATATCCGACAAACGTTAGTCGATCCTGAAAGTGGGATTAGCAAACCCGCGGCGATGATCGTTGAGGCGATTCAGGGGGAGGGGGGATGTATACCTGCCCCTCTGCGCTGGTTAAAGGGGCTTAGAGAGATTTGCACCGAGCTCGATATCCCCCTGATCCTCGATGAAGTTCAGTCTGGCATTGGGCGTTCGGGGGCGATGTTTGCCTTTGAGTTGGCCGATATTCAGCCTGACGCCGTTTTACTTTCCAAGGCGATTGGCGGCGGCTTACCAATGTCGTTGTTGGTCTATCACCAGAAGTATGACCGCTGGGCTCCAGGCGCGCACACCGGAACGTTTCGTGGAAATCAACTGGCGATGATTGCCGGAACCGCGACGCTGGAGATTATAGAGCGCGAGCAGATTTTGGAACAAACCAAGCTCAAAGGTGCGGTGCTGATGCATATGCTTGAAGGATTGAAAGCGCGCCATGCCTCAATAGGAGACGTGCGCGGAACCGGTTTGATGGTCGGCATTGAGCTGGTTGATGTGGGAGGTGAGTGCGATAAATTTGGCCGCTTCCCACCCAACGGCGACTTGGCCACTCGTGTGAAACGTCGCTGTTTTGAGCATGGTTTGATTGTTGAAACGGGAGGGCGGCATGGCGCAGTGGTGCGCTTACTTCCGGCTCTGACGATTGAAACAGCGTTGCTTGAGGAGGCGGTATGTATTCTCGACCAAGCCTTAGGCGATGAGCGCTAATCTCCAATCTATCTATTGATTGGATCTATTTATAACGATAGCCCCGCTAAAACGGTGGGGCACAAAACATCACTGACAGGCTAGGGGAAGGAATATGGGGAACGTTGATAGTCAAAAAGGCAGCCGTTTCGGCGTCGGCTATATATTGGTGTTTAACCTGTTGTCTGGGATACAGGCAGTTTATTTATCAGGGCTGCTGCAAAAGGCTAATCTGTTTGCCACCATCACTATTACGTTTTTCTTTGTTAGCGTTTTTTTTCTGGTCGTTTCTTTGTTTTATAAAGAGAAGAAAAACATACCGACGGCACCGGCTGCTAAATTTTATAACGTACTCGCTATTAACCTGACCACGGCGGGAAGTTGGTTGGGATTCTTTGTGGCGCTGAAATATATTGAACCGGCGGTGGTGTCTGCCCTCGCGAATGCAATTGGTCCAATGCTGACGCTGTTCATTACCGTGAAAATCGCGAAAAGCGACAAGCTGAGCCGCGCCGAGATATTCTCTGCTATCGGTGTGTTTGTCTGTATGTTGTTGATGATTCGTTCCACGATGAACGGTACCAGCGCACTAGGGAATATCTCCCGCGATCACGCGATTATCGGGATCGGCATGGCGTTTTTGTGCGGTCTTTCAATGGTGCTGAACACCATATTCTCAAAACGTTTGAATAACCAAGGCGTAAAACCCCATAGCATCATGACATTTCGTTTCGTTTTGATTGTGCTGGTAGGGGTTTATATTGCGGGTTATGACGAGATCATGGCGACGCTGCATCAGTATTGGCTGACGTTGTTGATTGTGGCGATGTTAGGGAATGTGTTGCCGCTTTATATCTTGCAGGTCGGGATTAGTAAAGTACCGCCGCTGGTTGTTTCGTTCGCACTGGTATTAGCGCCACTGTTTTACTTCCTGTCGCAGCAGTTTAGCGCCCGCATCGCATTTTCTGCAGAAACGCTGATTTTTATCCTGTGCTCTTTAATGTTTTTGTCCTACGGCATTATTGCAAAGTCGAAAGCTAAAGCGATGGCTGAAAAAGCCTTGCTGGCTGAATGAGTGTCTGCAAAACCTTATTGCGAATGCTATTGTTGGGATAACCACCTCAGATGAGGTGGTTTTTTTGTATGTACTAATTTTTACTTATCAGCAGCAATGCGTTCGCGGATGTGCTGTGCGCGCTCGGTTGATGGTGGGTGAGAATCAAACATACTGCCTTTACGGCCACCTTCTAACTGCGCCAATTTTTCAAAGCTAGTGGCTAAGCCTAGGGTATTTAGCTTACGTTTTTTCAGATAATCGTAAGAGAAATCATCGGCTTCTGATTCTTGGTGCTGTGAGAACTGAGAGTTAATCAGGGCTTCACCCAGATCGGCTAACTGTGTTTGGGACAACTCTGCGGCAACACCGCTTGTGGAGGCGACGGCAGTGCGTGCTGCAATGGTGCCATAGGCAACTTTCATCGCTTTCAAGCTGTGACCTAGTGCGACGTGACCCATTTCGTGACCTAAAACGCCTTCAACTTCTTCGTCGGTCATCATATCCATCAGCCCGCTATAAACACGAATGCAGCCGTTGGCCATTGCCCATGCGTTAACATCTTCAGTCATATAGACTTTATAGTTAACTGGCGTGCCGTTGATGTTATTGCCCATAGCCTTAGCAATTTTATTTAAACGCTTAGTGTATTTGCTTTTGCTGCTGGCGATTTGGCTTTGGCTATCCATCTCTTTGCAAGACTTGTTCGCGATAGCTTTAGCATCATCATCGGACAGGGTGGCTGCTTGGACGGCCTGTGCGCCAGATTGAGCCATCATTTGGGTATTTATGTTTTTACAGCCCGCTAATAATGCGGTAGTGACTGCAATCGCAATGATTGTTTTAAGCTTCATTATCTTTATCTTCCGTTGACAAATGATAGGTTAATTGGATGATTTACATAAAATAAAATCAGCTGATGCTATCACTAGGTCAAGGACGTAAATAGTTAATTAAATATTAAGTCAAAACAATTTAGCAGGGGAAAAGAGAGGATGAAGTAGGGCGAAAAGGCTCCGAATTATACCGGAGCCTGACAGTGTTATTGCTCTGCTGCGATGCGATCTCGGATATGTTGAGCACGCGCCTGAGAGGATGGATGATCGTCAAACATACTGCTTTGACGTCCGGCTTCCTGAGAGGCGAGCTTATCGAAACTGGTCGCCAATCCGATCGGATTAATGCCGCGTTTCTTCAGTAGATCGAACGAGTAGTCGTCAGCTTCACTTTCTTGTTTTTGGGAGAACTGGGAGTTCACCAGTTTTTCCCCCAGATCGGCGAGCTGTGATTGAGAAAGCTGTGCACCGATACCGCTGCTGGCCGCAATGGCAGTGCGTGCTGCCGTTGTGGCGTAGGCTACCTGCATAGCTTTACGTGAGTGGCCCAAGGCTACGTGCCCCATTTCGTGACCAAGAACGCCTTCCACTTCATTGTCGTTCATCATGTCCATCAGACCGCTGTATACGCGCACGCAGCCGTTAGCCATTGCCCATGCGTTGACATCTTTAGTGACGTAGACTTTATAGTTAACTGGGGTACCATTGATATCGCTGCCCAATGCTTTAGATATAGTGGCTAACCGTTTAGCGTAGGTACTGTCGGCAGGTGCAATTTGATTTTTGCTGTCCATTTCGGCACATGATTGTTCGCTCAGGGCTTTTACCTGCGCATCTGACAGCGTTGCCGCCTGAAATGCCTGTGCACCCGATTGCATCAGTCCCTCGGCGTTCATGTTTTGACAGCCGCTGAGGAAGGCTGAGGCTGTTAGAGCAATAAGCGGAAGTGTTATTTTGTTCATGTTATTTTCCTTTGGTGCAGTCTTTCCAGAGATTGAAGGTCGATCTGTGGTAGTGTATCCAGCGCAAAACGGGCTGTCATTGAGTATGTATTTTGTCTGTGCAGACTCCATATGAAAGCGGATTAATCTGCTATTTACAGGGATTAAATGAGACTTGATGCACTCATTTGGCCTTAGGGATTGCTGTTTTCATACGTAGTCTGAGAAAATACCTCGAACCCTGTTTCTTTAAATCCGACTTGGAGTAGAACATGTCCTCTCGTAAAGAGCTTGCCAATGCGATCCGTGCACTCAGTATGGACGCTGTGCAGAAAGCCAATTCTGGTCACCCAGGTGCCCCTATGGGGATGGCTGATATCGCGGAAGTCCTGTGGCGCGATTACATGAATCACAACCCGACCAATCCAAATTGGGCCGATCGTGACCGCTTCGTGCTATCAAACGGCCATGGCTCCATGTTGATTTATAGCCTGCTGCACCTCACAGGTTATGACCTACCAATCACTGAGCTGGAAAATTTCCGTCAGTTACATTCTAAAACCCCAGGCCACCCAGAATACGGTTACACCCCTGGTGTTGAAACAACCACTGGCCCATTGGGTCAGGGCATCGCGAACGCGGTAGGTATGGCTATTGCTGAGCGTACTTTGGCTGCGCAGTTTAACCGTCCTGGTCATGAAATCGTTAACCACCACACCTATGCATTCTTGGGTGACGGTTGCATGATGGAAGGCATTTCTCACGAAGTTTGCTCTCTGGCGGGTACCTTGAAGCTGGGTAAACTGACTGCGTTCTACGATGACAACGGTATTTCCATCGATGGTCATGTTGAAGGTTGGTTCACTGATAACACCGCTGAGCGCTTCGAAGCTTACGGCTGGCACGTTATCCGTGGCGTAGACGGTCACAACAGCGACGCTATCAAAGCGGCAATCGAAGACGCACGTAAAGTCACCGATAAGCCATCACTGCTGATGTGCAAAACGACTATCGGTTTCGGTTCTCCGAACAAAGCGGGCTCTCATGAAGCTCATGGTGCTCCACTGGGCGCGGCTGAAATCGAAGCTACCCGTAAAGCATTGGGCTGGAACTATGCTCCATTTGAAATTCCACAGGAAATCTATTCTCAGTGGGATGCTAAAGAAGCGGGTAAAGCGAAAGAAAGCGCTTGGGATCAGAAATTCGCTGCTTATAAAGCTGCATTCCCTGAACTGGCTGCTGAGTTCAAACGTCGCGTGAGCGGTGAACTGCCTGCTAACTGGGCTGAAGAATCCAAGAAATTCATCGACCACCTGCAAGCAAACCCAGCTAAAATTGCTAGCCGTAAAGCCTCTCAGAATGCACTGGAAGCCTTCGGTAAAGTGCTGCCAGAATTCCTAGGCGGTTCTGCTGACTTGGCTCCTAGCAACCTGACCATGTGGTCTGGTTCTAAGCCGTTGAACGAAGATCTGGCCGGTAACTACATCCATTATGGTGTACGTGAATTCGGTATGTCTGCCATCATGAACGGTATTGCTCTGCATGGCGGTTTCCTGCCATACGGTGCCACTTTCCTGATGTTCATGGAATATGCGCGTAACGCCGTACGTATGGCTGCGCTGATGAAAATCCGCAATATCTTCGTTTATACCCATGACTCTATCGGTCTGGGCGAAGATGGCCCAACTCACCAGCCAGTTGAGCAGATGGCTAGCCTGCGCGTAACGCCAAATATGAACACTTGGCGTCCATGTGATCAGGTTGAGTCTGCGGTTGCGTGGCAGTTCGCTATTCAGCGCAACGATGGCCCATCTGCGTTGATCTTCTCTCGCCAGAATTTGGCTCAGATGGATCGTACTCCAGAGCAGGTTGCTAATATTTCTCGCGGTGGTTACATCCTGAAAGATTGCGCGGGTCAGCCAGAGCTGATCTTCATCGCTACCGGTTCTGAAGTTGAACTAGCAATGAACGCCGCAGAGCAGTTAACCGCTGAAGGCCGCAAAGTGCGCGTAGTTTCTATGCCTGCAACTGAAGTCTTCGATAAGCAAGATGCGGCATACCGCGAATCTGTACTGCCGGCGGCAGTTACTGCGCGTGTGGCTGTTGAAGCGGGTATCGCTGACTTCTGGTACAAATACGTTGGTTTGAACGGCGCGGTGGTGGGTATGACAACCTTCGGTGAATCAGCACCGGCTGAACTGTTATTTAAAGAGTTTGGTTTCACCGTAGACAACGTTGTTGCTAAAGCGAAAGCTCTGCTGAAGTAATTCGGTAAGCATCGTAGATAGAAACGGGATTGCCGCAGGGCAGTCCCGTTTTTTTACGCCTGAACGGGGATATGAAACGCGATAATTTGTGAACTACAGCACATTTTTGGCGAAAGAAAGCGAGGCTTAACGCCCTTTTTATTGCGGTTATTTCTTTTGCTAAGGCTTTGGTTTATTCTTGGCTGAAGCGTTTCAGTTGATTGATGAAACGTCATTATTGGGATTATGTGACCGTGGGATTTCCATCGTTTTCGATGCTGCAGTACTCTATGCTCTTGTCTTAAAACTTTTGTTTTAAACTGCGTTCGGCGCAGGGAGTGATATGACCATTCGCATCGCAATAAACGGTTTTGGCCGCATCGGGCGCAGCGTGTTACGTGCGCTATATGAATCCGGCCGACGGGTAGAGATGTCCGTGGTGGCGATCAATGAATTGGCTGATGCTGAAGGCATGGCTCATTTATTGAAATACGATACCAGTCATGGGCGCTTCGCTTGGGATGTCCGTCAAGAACGAGATACGATGTGGGTAGGTGGGGATATTATCCGCCTGCTGCATGAAAAGCAGATTGCCAATTTACCGTGGAGTGAATTGGGGGTAGATATCGTGCTTGATTGTAGCGGCGTGTATGGCAGCCGAGCTGACGGTGAAGCGCATATTGCTGCGGGAGCCAAAAAAGTGTTGTTCTCACACCCTGGCAGTCACGACCTTGATGCCACTGTCGTTTACGGTGTGAATCAGCAGGAGTTACAACCAGAACACCACATTGTGTCTAACGCATCCTGCACGACGAACTGCATTATCCCTGTTATAAAACTGCTCGACGACGCGTTTGGCATTGAATCGGGTACGGTGACAACGATCCATTCATCAATGAACGATCAGCCGGTGATAGATGCGTACCATTCCGACCTGCGTCGGACGCGTGCAGCAAGTCAGTCGATTATACCTGTCGACACCAAACTTGCCGCAGGTATCACCCGTATATTTCCCAAGTTCTGCGATCGTTTTGAAGCGATTTCAGTGCGAGTGCCGACCATCAATGTGACGGCAATTGATTTGAGTGTTAGCGTGCAGGCCGCAGTAAAGGTGAGTGATGTCAACCACCTACTGCAAAAGGCAGCAAGCACCTCATTTCGTGGTATAGTTGACTATACAGAATTACCACTGGTTTCGACCGATTTTAACCACGACCCGCACAGTGCCATTGTTGATGGCACGCAGACGCGAGTTAGCGGTCAACACCTGATAAAAACGTTGGTCTGGTGTGACAACGAATGGGGTTTTGCCAATCGTATGTTAGATACAACGCTGGCAATGTTCCAAGCGGTTTCCAGTACGGCACAGCGGCCTGTGCTGCTGTGACGGTCAAGCAACTTTAAGAGAATCAACGAGAGGGTTCACCATGTCTGTAATTAAGATGACCGATTTGGATTTGGCTGGTAAACGTGTCCTGATCCGTTCAGATCTGAACGTTCCAGTTAAAGAAGGCAAAGTGACTTCTGATGCGCGTATCCGTGCGTCTCTGCCAACTATCGAAGCTGCTCTGAAACAGGGCGCTCGTGTTATGGTTACTTCCCATCTGGGTCGTCCTACCGAAGGCGAATACAACGAAGAGTACTCTCTGCTGCCTGTAGTTAACTATCTGAAAGATCACCTGAAGTCACCAGTTCGTCTGGCTAAAGACTATTTGGATGGTGTGGATGTTGCAGAAGGTGAGTTGGTTGTTCTGGAAAACGTTCGCTTCAACAAAGGCGAAAAGAAAGACGACGAAACCCTGTCTAAGAAATACGCTGCACTGTGCGACGTTTACGTCATGGACGCATTCGGTACTGCACACCGTGCACAGGCTTCTACCCACGGCGTAGGCAAATTTGCGCCTATCGCATGTGCGGGCCCTCTGTTGTCTGCAGAACTGGAAGCTTTGGGTAAAGCTCTGGGTAATCCAGCCCGTCCAATGGTTGCAATCGTTGGTGGTTCAAAAGTTTCTACCAAGCTGACCGTTCTGGACTCCTTGTCTAAAATTGCTGACAAACTGATTGTTGGTGGCGGTATCGCTAACACCTTCGTTGCTGCTCAAGGCCACAATGTAGGTAAATCTCTGTACGAAGCGGATCTGGTAGGCGAAGCGAAAAAACTGCTGACAACCTGCGACATCCCAGTACCAACGGATGTCCGTGTTGCAACCGAATTCTCTGAAACTGCGGCCGCAACGCTGAAATCCGTAAACGATATTAAAGATGACGAACAGATTCTGGATCTGGGTGATGCTTCTGCACACGAACTGGCTGAAATTCTGAAGAATGCAAAAACCATTCTATGGAATGGTCCAGTCGGCGTGTTCGAGTTCCCTAACTTCCGTAAAGGCACCGAGATCGTTGCTCAGGCTATCGCTGATAGTGAAGCATTCTCTATTGCTGGCGGCGGCGACACTCTGGCAGCTATCGATTTGTTCGGCATTGCTGACAAAATTTCCTATATCTCTACTGGCGGCGGCGCATTCCTTGAATTCGTTGAAGGCAAGAAACTGCCAGCTGTAGTGATGCTGGAAGAACGTGCTAAGCAGTAATGAACCGTGACGGGAGGCCGAGCCTCCCGTTGTTCTATCTGTTTGAATGTGTGGTAGCTTTTTTCTCTGTACTTTGCCCACATCAAGCAGCTGAAGACGATTTATTTTTTACTTACGGCCCACGAAACAGGACGACGTAACATGTCTAAAATTTTTGATTTTGTTAAACCGGGTGTCATCACTGGTGATGATGTTCAGAAAGTTTTCCAGATCGCTAAAGAAAACAATTTCGCATTGCCTGCAGTCAACTGTGTTGGTACCGACTCTATCAATGCGGTAATGGAAGCTGCTGCGAAAGTACGTGCTCCGGTTATCGTTCAGTTCTCAAACGGCGGTGCAGCATTTATCGCTGGTAAAGGCGTGAAAACCGACGTTCCTCAGGGCGCTGCTATTCTGGGCGCAATTTCTGGTGCACATCATGTTCACCAGATGGCTGAGCACTACGGTGTTCCAGTTATCCTGCACACTGACCACTGCGCCAAGAAACTGCTGCCATGGTTAGACGGACTGTTGGACGCTGGCGAAAAACATTTCGCAGCAACCGGCAAGCCACTGTTCTCTTCTCACATGATCGATCTGTCTGAAGAGTCCTTAGAAGAAAACATCGAAATTTGCTCCAAGTATCTGACCCGCATGTCTAAAATCGGCATGACGCTGGAAATTGAACTGGGTTGCACCGGCGGTGAAGAAGATGGCGTAGATAACAGCCATATGGATAGCTCTGCGCTGTACACTCAGCCAGAAGACGTTGACTATGCGTACACCAAACTGAACGCAATCAGCCCACGTTTCACTATCGCTGCTTCTTTCGGTAACGTACACGGCGTTTACAAGCCAGGTAACGTACAGCTGACTCCAAAAATTCTGCACAACTCTCAGGAATATGTTTCTAAGAAACATAATCTGCCACACAACAGCCTGAACTTCGTATTCCACGGCGGTTCTGGTTCTACTGCTGCAGAAATCAAAGAAGCTGTAAGCTACGGCGTAGTTAAAATGAATATCGACACCGATACCCAGTGGGCAACGTGGGAAGGTATTCTGAACTACTACAAGAAAAACGAAGGTTATCTGCAGGGCCAGCTGGGTAACCCAGAAGGTGCAGACAAGCCTAACAAGAAATACTATGACCCACGCGTTTGGTTGCGTGCAGCTCAGACCAGCATGATTGCTCGTCTGGAACTGGCATTTGACGAACTGAACTGCAAAGACGTTCTGTAATTCTTGCGGCGCAGCACTAATTTGATTAGTGCTGCGGTCAAATAAAAACACCCTGACGATTTCGTTGGGGTGTTTTTTTGTTTTATATGACGACCAATATCTCTGAATTATCCTATTTCATTGGGCCAAATTTTATATTTTAAGTTTTGATTAGTTGGCGTATGGCCCATTGTCCGTTAACCTTACGTCAACATGTCGCATATATCCGTCATACTTGAAGTTGCATCTGTGTTGGCTGCGTTCGCTCACCCGAATCACTTACTAGAGTAAGCTCATCGGGGGTTTCTCACTTGCCACCTTGATGCAACGCCAATTATTTGGGATATAAAACGGCATAAATTGAGCATATTGCATTACTTTTGATTTCTTAAAAGGAAGGATGGTTTATGAAAGACCTGAACGTTGTTGATGGCATTAATAATGCCGGAAACTGGTTAGTGAAAAATCAGGACTTATTGATTCACTATGCGGTAAATATTATTGCTGCGATCGTTATCTTCATTGTGGGTTCGATTATTGCCAAAATCGTTTCTGGCACCATTACCCGTTTAATGAAGGCTCGCGGCGTAGATCTCACCGTTGCTCACTTCCTTTCGGCACTGGTGCGCTACGGTATTATGGCGTTTACCATTATTGCTGCGCTAGGTCGTTTAGGTGTGCAGACTGCGTCTGTGATTGCCGTTATCGGTGCCGCAGGTTTAGCTGTTGGTTTGGCGTTGCAGGGCTCACTATCTAACTTTGCTGCGGGTGTTTTGTTGGTTCTGTTCCGTCCATTCCGTACCGGAGAGTTTGTTGATTTGGGCGGCGTATCGGGTACGGTTAAAGACGTACAGATTTTCTCTACAACGATGCTGACTGCTGACAATAAAACTATTGTAGTGCCAAATGGTAAAATCATTGCGGGTAATATTATCAACTACTCGCGTGAGCCTAATCGCCGCGTAGATATTACCGTTGGCGTCGCCTACGATGCTGACATCGATATCGTTAAAAAAGTTCTGGGCGATATTGTTGCTGCTGATAGTCGTATTATGCACGATCAAGGCGTCACTATTCGCCTGAATGAAATGGCTGCTTCATCTCTGAATTTTGTGGTTCGCGCATGGACAACCAATGCTAATTATTGGCCTGTCTATTTTGACCTGATGGAAAACTTCAAACGTGGTTTGGATGCCAATAAAATTGGTATTCCATTCCCGCAGATGGATGTACATCTGTATCAAGCCGCGGTGCGTAAGGCTGAAGGGGAATAGAATCTCCTATTGTTTAGGCGTTTCGAGCGTCAGTTGTTTATGTTAAGGCTGTGCAAGGTTCCGCCCGCCTGTCGATACCGAGCTTCATTGATGCACTGATGAAGGCGTACGGGCAGAGACCACCAGCGCGTGGTCTCTGCACTCGCGCGCTTTTATCTGAGACGCCATCTCCGCTTCGGTTTGGTATCGCCCATCCAGGGCGCCCCAAACTCCGCCGATACATCCTTGTATTGGCGGCTCTCCCTACCAAGACTTAAACAATTAAAAAGACACAAACAAAACAATATTGCTGTGTCTTTTTCATGTTGAATGGAATGCATTTTAGAGCCGCCATTAGGGATGCTAGTGGGCGGACGAAAGGCTGGCGTGATATTCAATGCTCTAGCCGCATGCCTCTATATCATTAGCCTCTCTAATCCCCGATAAGAATCATCCATTTCCTCTTCTGAAATTCTCGGCGTAATATCGCTGCCATTCCGGCCCATTATCTCTTTGGGACGCCGTTATATTTCTGAGGGACTTCCATGTTTTCTGTTTTTTTACAGGGCTTTGCTCTGAGCGCAGCGATGATTTTGCCTCTTGGTCCGCAAAATACGTTTGTGTTGAGCCAAGGAATTCGTCGTCAATACCACCTGATGATCGCCTGCCTGTGCGCGCTTAGCGATATCGTTTTAATTTGTGGCGGCATTTTTGGAGGAAGCGCGTTATTAAGTCAGTCGCCGCTGTTGTTAATGCTGGTTACATGGGGCGGTGTCGCGTTCCTGCTATGGTACGGATGGGGAGCTTTCCGTGCGGCGTTGGCAAAACAGGGGATTCAGACTGGCACAGAGGTCATGCAACAGAGTCGCTGGCGTATTGTCGTGACTATGCTGGCGGTGACATGGCTAAATCCACACGTCTATCTTGATACCTTCGTCGTTCTGGGGAGTTTGGGGGGACAGCTTGCCGTAGATGCGCGTAGCTGGTTTGCGTTCGGCGCAGTGAGTGCATCGGCGTTATGGTTCTTTTCACTCGCGCTATTAGCCGCATGGTTGGCTCCGTGGTTGAGTACCCCAAAAGCTCAGCGAGTGATTAACCTGCTGGTTGCCTGTGTCATGTGGGTTATCGCCCTGCAATTGGCTCGAAGTGGACTACAGTTGTAATGTAATCTGTAACTCGATGCGTAAATTAAGGTTTGCACCCGATGGACAAAATTCTGGATTGTTCCTAAAGCGTTACATACTGTTTTAGTTCAGGATATTGTTCATCTTTCAGTATGAAATAGGTTCATGCTGAAACCACCAAAATCGAGTATGTCTACAAGGAGACGCCATGAAGCTAAAAGCTTTAGCAATGGTTGCAATGATGGGATTAAGTGCGTTACCGACACTGTCTCAGGCCGCAGATATACCAGAAGGACCACATTTGGCGACTTCCGGTACATCAAGCGTAAGCGCTACTCCCGACATCGCAACGCTGACTTTCCAAGTGACAGCGTCTGCTAAAGATGCGGCAAGTGCTAAAACTCAGGTAGATGAGCGGGTTGCCAAGTACTTCGATTTTCTGAAGACCAATGGCATTGAGAAAAAAGATATCAGCGCCGCGAATCTCAGTACTCAGCCTGAATACGATTATCTGAAAGATGGCAAAAGCGTGCTAAAAGGCTATCGTGCCGACCGTAGCGTTCAGGTGACTCTGCGTCAGTTAGACAAGCTGAATGGTTTGTTAGATGGGGCGTTGAAAGCCAACTTGAATGAAATTCGTTCGGTAGAGTTAGGTGTTGCTAAGCCAGATAATTACCGCGAGCAGGCGCGTCAGGAAGCGATCAAAAATGCCGTAAATCAGGCTCAGTCTCTGGCAAAAGGCTTTGGTGTGACGCTTGGTCCGGTATATAGCATTCGTTATCACGTCTCAAACTACCAGCCAGCACCGGTAAGCCGCATGTATATGGCCGCAGATTCTATGCCGAAGACTTCTGCTGCACAAACTTATGAACAGCAAACTATCCAGTTTGACGATCAGGTTGATGTGGTCTTTAGCTTGAACAAATAATTAACGCCGATGAATTGAAAAAGCACACCAAACGGTGTGCTTTTTTAGGCTTGATACACCGAACTTAGTCCTGACGTAACACATGATGCCCATAGGTCAGCAGCGCATCGGTGACTCGGCGCATCATGCGGCTCTCTGGCGCAAATCGGTGCCAATACAGCATACGGCGCTGCACCATGCCTGGAGTTAGATTGATCAATGAACCGTCTTTAAGCTCTTTTTCAATTTGCAGATGAGGGATCATACAACAGGTGGTTCCCTGCAAAGCTAACTGCACAAAGGCTTCGGACGAGTTAACGATATGGCACGGCACGCTGCCTGGTGGAAGGTCAAAGTTTTGCTGTAAGAAGGCCTGATGCATATCGTCCAGATGGTCGAATGCCACGGCAGGAGCTTTCAGCAGCGAAGAGCGGTTAACGCCGTTTGGAAAGTAACGAGCAGCAAACGTTGGCGATGCGACAAACAGATAGTCTAGTGCCCCCAAGCGGTCAACGAGGCAGCTGGGTAGTGGCTGTGGCTGGATACTCACGGCACCAACAACCTCACCGCGGCGCAGACGCTCTTGGGTTCGAGTTTCATCCTCAACCTGAAGATTCAAACGTAGCGGCGAATCGGCCAGCACAGGTTTAAGTGCAGGCAGCAACCATGTTGCCAAACTGTCGGCGTTGACGGCTAAAGAGAGCAACAGCGGGCCATCCGTGCTGCTATCGTTCCCAAGCCACTCTTCCTCTAGCAATTCGACCTGATGCAGCAACGCAAGCAGGCGCTGTCCCTGCTCCGTAGGACGTGGCGGAACGGTACGCACCAGCAATGGCTGTCCGAACAAATTTTCCAACTGCTTGATTCGCTGAGAAACCGCAGACTGAGTTATACAGAGTTTTTGTGCCGCACGCTCAAAGCCACGTTCGCGTATTACCGCATCCAGTGCTTGCAAAGTCCGGTAGTCCGGGCGTTTCATGTTGTTCTTCGTCCCCTGCGCTTATGATTTTTATATCTTAATAACTGCAATATGCCACATTTCTCCTCATTGACGAGGAGAAAATACATCAACCTCAGGGAAAAGGTTGTTACTAAGGACTAAAAACTCGCCATGTGACACGCCATTTTATAGGCAGTTGCTCTATAATACGCACACGTTTTCGTAGATTAGTCGATAGGATTCGGTAATGACTCAAGATGAACTGAAAAAAGCTGTGGGTTGGGAAGCGCTGAAATATGTGAAGCCAGGTACCATCGTTGGAGTGGGGACGGGGTCAACGGCGGCTCATTTTATTGATGCGCTAGGAACCATGAAAGGGCAGATCGAGGGTGCTGTATCCAGCTCTGACGCTTCTACGGAGAAATTGAAGAGTTTGGGTATTACTGTCTTCGATCTTAACGATGTGGACTCACTCGATATTTATGTTGATGGCGCAGATGAAATCAACGGCCACATGCAGATGATCAAAGGCGGCGGCGCGGCGTTAACGCGTGAAAAAGTGGTAGCTGCCGTCGCGAAGAAATTTATTTGCATCGTCGATGCGTCCAAACAGGTTGATATTCTGGGCAAATTCCCTCTGCCGGTGGAGGTTATTCCAATGGCACGCTCCTATGTTGCGCGTGAGTTGGTGAAGCTCGGTGGTCAGCCAGAATATCGACAAGGTGTTTTAACCGATAACGGCAACGTGATTTTAGATGTGCATAACCTGAAAATCATGGATGCAATTGCGTTAGAAAAGCAAATCAACGCGATTGCAGGTGTAGTGACCGTTGGCCTGTTTGCTAACCGCGGTGCTGACGTTGCGTTGGTCGGTTCGGCAGACGGTGTAAAAACTATCGTTTTATAAAATCATCGTTTTATAAAGCCATCGTCTTATAAAACCATCACGGCTTAAATTCGCTGTAACGATTGTTATCGTTGACTCAGCTCCGAAAACTCGGAGCTGTTTTTTTGTCCATCTGCCATAATTTCTCTTTAGTGCCTTTCCCTTTGTTAACTTTGTTTTAAACACTGAATTTCATTTATTTATCACACCCCCTAAATTCGGTGACATATGTCACATATTTGCGCTTGACGATACTTTCACTCTGCGGTGATGAAAGCCGGTAGCATTTTTCGCCAACTTTTAACGATTTATTCCCTTTGTTCACCTCATTGTAGGCAATCGGTTGGCTTGCTGGATGCGTAATATTTGTTATGTTGGCTGCATGCCGCATGAGTTTTATCGTTCGCAGCGGTCACACTAAGGTTCGAATTAACAGGGGTTAGGGTCGGGTCATGGCAAAAGTATCTTTGGAGAAAGACAGGATTAAATTCCTTTTAGTTGAAGGCGTTCATCAAAGCACGGTCGATAATTTACGTGCAGCGGGTTACACCAACATTGAATATCATAAAGGTGCGCTGGACTCGGAATCGCTGAAATCATCCATCCGCGACGCCCACTTTGTAGGCATTCGCTCCCGAACCCATCTGACCGAAGATATCTTTGCGGCAGCCGAAAAGCTGATTGCTGTCGGCTGTTTCTGTATTGGAACCAATCAGGTTGATCTGGTTGCTGCTGCCAAACGCGGTATTCCGGTATTTAACGCGCCGTTCTCAAATACGCGCTCCGTAGCTGAAATGGTGCTTGGCGAGTTATTGCTACTGTTGCGCGGTATACCGACGGCGAATGCCTGCGCGCATCGCGGTGAGTGGAATAAGCAGGCCGTTGGCTGTTTTGAGGCTCGCGGTAAAAAGCTCGGCATTATTGGCTATGGTCACATCGGTACTCAGTTGGGCATTTTGGCTGAAGGTATCGGGATGAATGTCTTTTTCTACGACATTGAAAACAAGCTACCTCTGGGTAATGCGCAACAGGTTCGCCATCTCTCTGATTTGCTCAACATGAGTGATGTGGTGTCTCTGCATGTGCCGGAAACTCGCTCCACGAAAGATATGATTGGTGCGGATGAACTGGCATTGATGAAGCCTGGTTCGATTCTCATTAACGCCTCTCGCGGGACGGTCGTCGATATCCCTGCGCTATGCAATGCGCTGTCATCTAAGCATTTGTCTGGTGCGGCTATTGACGTATTCCCAACGGAGCCAGCAACGAATAGCGATCCGTTTAACTCACCGCTGTGTGAGTTTGATAACGTGCTGCTAACGCCTCACATCGGCGGCTCAACGCAGGAAGCGCAGGAAAATATTGGCGCAGAAGTTGCGGGCAAGCTGGCAAAATATTCAGATAACGGCTCTTCATTGTCAGCCGTCAACTTCCCTGAAGTTTCACTGCCGATGCATGAAGAGAACGTCAGTCGACTCCTACACATTCATGAAAACCGCCCAGGTGTTTTGACTCAGATTAACCAGATTTTTGCCGAAGAGGGTGTGAATATCGCAGCTCAGTATCTGCAAACTAATGCGCAGATTGGCTATGTGGTTATCGATATCGAAACGGAAACCGAGCGAGCGGAAGCAGCGTTGCAACGGATGAAAGAGATCGCTGGGACTATCCGCGCTCGTCTTCTGTATTAATTTCGCATCATTATCATTGTGAAAACGGCAGCCACAAGGCTGCCGTTTTTTTATCTAGCATCTTGCTAGAAAATGAATAGTTTCTGTGTAGCGAAGTCATAAAAATCAAAAGATAGACCGCATTCTGAGCCTCTCTTTTCTTATCTCTGTGTACTTATATCATCAATGATGACCAACGATAATGCGTCGTTGGCGTGATTATTTCTGGCAGCGGCACATCCCATTCTTGAGACGGTAGAGTATCGACCTTTTGGCAATCGTGAGCCAAGCCGATTGGATAAGGGCCGCAGTGTTTGGCGTGCGCGGTTTGCCACTCCTGAAGAGTACGGTCGTAAAAGCCGCCACCCATACCTAGTCTTTGCCCCAATTCATCAAATGCAACTAACGGTGTAAAGACGATCTGCAGTCGATGTAGTGGTAGGACTTGCCGCACGTCGAGCCGAGGCTCATCAATGCCAAAATAGTTTCGCGTCATTTCGGTGTCAGGGGCGTAGCGTAAAAACAGCAGATTGCCGCGACTAAAGGGATGAAGAACCGGCAGATAAACCGATTTTCCTGCCTGCCAGAGCTGCTCAATGAGTGGACGCGTATTTAATTCTCCGTCAAAAGAGAGAAAAAGAGAAAGCGTTTGAGCCTGTTGAATTTGAGGTAATGACATCACTCTAGCAGCTATGTTCAGGGCTGCATGTTGTTGAAATTCAGAGCTAAGTTTTTTCCGGCGCTGGCGGATAGAAGAGCGGATATCCGAACGGGATAGAGCAGATATTGGGGTAGAGTAGGGATGAACAGAATTATTAGACATGAGACACCCGTTTAAGGATGTTTAGGGTAAGGAATCTCCGAGGTGCCGTAACAGGCTGTAACCCTTGAACCCATGGTTCAAGGTGAACGCAACGACGCAATCTTAAGGCTTCTCGGAGACCGAGCGTGCTCACCGATTACGGATCCGCCGCATTCTTGAGGTATTAAATATCGGCTCAGGGGACTGGCCCGCACACGAACACCTCAGAGAAATTTTGTATCCTTTACGCTAATTAGCTTATCACATTTTTCTTAAATTGATACGATTTTATTTAAAAATCGCTTGCTAACCAACATGTTACAACTATAAGTCACACTTATTCGAACTGCGCACCCTGACGATCAGTGATGCGACCTTGTTCCAGCAGAGCTTGTTCAATTGTCTGCTGCAACATGCGAATTCTTTGCTCCATATTGGAGGCATAATCGCGAGTTTTCAAGCGTTCTTGCGCCAGTTCGTGACATACGTTTAATGCCGCGATGAAAACCAGTTGCTCTGTATTTGTGACTCTAGTGCGAACTTTGAGATCTTGCAACCGCTGATTAAGATCCTCTGCAGCCTGATTCAACGCTTCTTGTTGTTCTGGCGGGCAATTAACTCTTAACGAACGACCAAAAATTTGAATATCTACCGGTTGTGCAGACATACCACCTTCCTGCCTAGATTTTGCGCCAGTTTCAAAACCGCGAGGGTCACTAAATCGGGCGCCAACTATATATACCTCGCTACGCAGTTACAAGCCATTTCAAGCCTTACAGCGTGCCCTTTCTGGTATAGCGACTGTTCTTGATGGTAGCATAACACGAACTTTATCTGCCAACGATGACCAAAACGTATGTCAATTGAGATTACTGTACCGGAATATTCTGTTTTTACTCAGGCTTTGCAACAGCAAGGCGTTGGATTAACTCCCGCTGAAATGCATGGTTTGATCAGCGGAATACTGTGTGGCGGCAATCAGAACGACAACTGGCGCACTATGGTTCATGATCTGACCAATGAGGGCGAGGCTTTTTCTCAATCGCTCGCACAGCCTCTTCAGGCTGCTTATCAGCATACCCGCGATACGCTGGAAGATGATGGATTTGGTTTCCAATTGTTGCTGCCTGATGGCGATGATGTGACCGTGTTTGATCGCGCCGATGCGCTGTCCGGCTGGGTAAATCACTTCCTGCTAGGTCTGGGCATGATGCAAAAGAACCTTGGCAAAATTAAAGGTGAAGTGGGCGAAGTGATCGACGATCTGCGTAGCATTGCTCAATTGGGCTATGAAGAAGACGAAGATCAGGAAGAGTTAGAACAATCTTTGGAAGAAGTCGCAGAATATGTGCGTATGGCAGCCATGCTGTGCCACAGCGAATTTTCTCAAGAAAAGCCAAACGCGGCTGAAGTGCAAAAGCCAACGTTGCACTAATTTCTGTTATGAATCAGGTGGCACTCCCGCCGCCTGATTGATCTTGCTTATCCCATTTCGCAAACCGCGTGATAGTCTATACCCATCATATTTGAAGCTGCCTCGGCGTTAGCTGCACCCATGCTTTCGAATCGCTTACTGATGTAGGTTCATCGGAATTTATGCGCTTGCTGCCTTGATGCAACACCAATATTTAGGCTATATCCCCTGCATGCTTGAAGCTTGGGGACTCTATCTGTATTGATAGCTCATGCTGATTAAGCCGTATGCTATGAGCACTACGCCACGTTTTCGCAACTGCTGATTTCAGGAGAAGGTCATGACCCCGCAAGAATTCCAACGTCGCCGACAGGCTGTTTTGGCACAGATGGCACCCGGTAGTGCCGCTCTCTTTTTTGCTGCTCCAGAATGTACCCGCAGCGCGGACAGTGAATATCCTTACCGTCAGAATAGTGATTTCTGGTATCTGACGGGGTTTAACGAACCCGAAGCGCTGCTGATCTTGATTAAAAGCGACGAGACCCATAATCACAGCGTGCTCTTTAACCGCGTGCGTGATTTAACCGCCGAGATTTGGTTTGGTCGTCGTTTAGGGCAAGAAGCCGCTCCGGCCAAGTTAGGCATAGATCGCGCCTTACCTTACGGCGATATTGAAGAGCAGCTTCACCTGTTGCTGAACGGGCTAGACGTGGTTTATCACGCTCAGGGCCAGTATGATTTTGCCGACCAGATTACCTTTGCCGCCCTCGAAAAACTGCGCCGTGGTGTACGTCAAAACTTCCGCGCGCCGGCAACGCTTATTGATTGGCGTCCTTGGGTACATGAAATGCGCTTGTTTAAATCGCAGGAAGAAATTGCGGCGATGCGCCGAGCGGGTGAAATAACGGCATTAGGCCATATCCGTGCGATGGAAAAATGCCGCCCAGGTATGTTCGAATACCAGTTGGAAGGCGAAATTCTGCACGAGTTTACTCGAAACGGCGCGCGTTACCCCTCTTATAATACCATCGTTGGCGGTGGTGAAAACGGCTGTATTTTGCACTACACCGAAAATGAGTGTGAGTTAAAAGACGGTGATTTAGTACTGATTGATGCGGGCTGTGAATATAAAGGCTATGCCGGTGATATCACCCGTACTTTCCCTGTAAACGGCAAGTTCACCAAGCCACAGCGCGAAATTTACGATCTGGTATTGGCTTCGATGGACAAGGCATTTGAAATCTTTGCTCCTGGCCGCAGTATTCGCGAAGCGAACGAGGCGACGGTTCGAGTGATGGTCGAAGGGTTAGTAAAATTAGGCGTAATGAAAGGGGATGTGGATCAGCTGATTGCCGATCAGGCACATCGCCAGTTCTTTATGCACGGTTTGAGCCATTGGTTAGGTCTGGATGTACATGACGTCGGCGATTATGGCTCTTCTGCGCGTGAGCGCGTGTTAGAACCAGGCATGGTATTAACCTGCGAGCCGGGCTTATATATCGCACCAGATGCCGATGTTCCAGTGGAGTATCGCGGTATTGGCATCCGCATTGAAGATGACATCTTGATTACTGAAGATGGATTTGAAGTGTTAACTAAAGATGTTGTTAAGCAGGCTGATGATATCGAAGCGCTGATGGCGCAGGCCAAAGCAGCCCGTTAAGGAAAGATAAACGGCATGAAAATGATCATTGTGGGCGGGGGCATGGCGGGAGCCACGCTGGCGTTGGCGGTTTCTGCTCTGAGCGCTGGACGTATTCAAGTTGAGGTTGTTGAGGCGGTCTCCCCAGACAGCAGACAACACCCAGGATTCGACGCTCGCGCTATTGCTCTCGCGTATGGTACATGCCAGCAATTGGAACGAATTGGCGTATGGCAGGCGCTTAAGGCGTGTGCTACACCGATTGAGCGTGTGCATGTTAGCGATCAGGGACATGCCGGCTTTGTTGGCCTCGATGCTCTGGATTATCAGATCCCTTATTTGGGACAGGTGGTTGAACTGCATCAGGCGGGCTCACGACTATTCCAACTGCTTGAGAAAGCGCCGGGCGTTACACTGCATTGCCCGGCAAAAGTGGTGGGTGTCGAGCGGCAAAAAGATAGTGCTCGTATTGCGCTGGATAACGGCTCTCATCTCACAGGCGAACTACTGGTGGCGGCGGATGGTTCATCTTCGGCGCTGGCCCAGCATTGTAACGTCGATTGGCGTAGTGAAGACTATGGTCAAATTGCCGTTATTGCCAATGTGACCACCGCATTGCCGCATCAAGGTAAAGCCTTTGAGCGCTTTACCCGTAATGGTCCGCTAGCCATGTTACCGATGAGTGAGGGGCGTTGCTCGCTGGTGTGGTGCCATTCCGCAAACGAACAGGACAACGTAGATAGCTGGAGCGATAGCGAATTTTTATGTCAGCTTCAGAAGGCGTTCGGCTGGCGATTGGGCGCGATGGTCAAAGCAGGTAAGCGCCATAGCTATCCATTGCGCTTAACGTTGGCTCAGCAACATATTAGCCATCGCCTTGCCTTGGTGGGTAATGCGGCACAGACGCTGCATCCAATTGCAGGCCAAGGGTTCAATCTTGGGCTGCGCGATGTGATTTCACTGGCAGAGACGGTTGTTCAGGCCGAGCAGCAAGGGCATGATATCGGCAGTTATCAGGTACTAAGCCAGTATCAACGGCGCCGTGAGCCGGATCAACGGGCTACGATTGGTGTGACAGACGGGCTTATCCATCTGTTTGCTAATCGCCTTGCACCCTTGGTGGCTGGGCGCAATCTGGGGCTGATGGCGATGGAGCTCGTTCCATCGCTGCGTGAAACATTGGCGCGGCGCACGCTCGGCTGGGTGGAGCGTTAAATTTATCCTCGCCGTACTTCAGGATGCTTTTCAGCAGCTTGAATGATTTAGGGGATATGATTCATTAACAGGAACAGATAATCACAATGCAATCTTTTGATGTGGTCATTGCCGGTGGTGGCATGGTGGGATTGGCAACAGCAGCAGCGCTTCAGGGAAGCGGTTTACGTATTGCTGTGGTTGAACATCGGATCCCCGAGCTCGCTGAGCTAGCGCCAGAACCCGCCCTGCGTGTTTCCGCGATTAATGCCGCCAGCGAGCGTCTATTGCAACATCTGGGCGTTTGGCAAGATATTCTCGCCCTACGCGCCAGCGCCTATCAAGGCATGGAAGTATGGGATAGTGATAGCTTTGGACGGATTGCGTTCCGCGCGCAGGAATATGGTCATACCCATCTGGGGCATATCATTGAAAATAGTGTCATTCAGCAGGCATTGTGGAATAAGGTAGCTCGGCAATCCGAGGTAACCATGATAGCGCCAGCCACTTTCCAACAGGTGGCATGGGGAGAGAATGAAGCGTTCATCACCCTGAATGATGGGCAAATGCTCACCGCGCGCCTAGTCATTGGGGCCGATGGAGCACAGTCGTGGCTGCGTCAGCACGCGGATATCCCTTTAACGTTCTGGGATTATGGGCACCATGCCCTAGTTGCTACGATCAAAACCGAACAACCGCACGATGGCTGTGCTCGTCAGGTTTTCCGTCCAAATGGCATACTGGCTTTCTTGCCGCTGGAAGATGAACACTTGTGCTCAATTGTATGGTCGGTTGGGCCGGAAGAGGCTCGGCGTCTGGAAGCCTTATCGGACAGTGATTTTAACCGCGAGCTGGCGGTGGCCTTTGATACACGTTTAGGGCTGTGTGAGGTGGTAAGCCCACGTCAGTCACATCCACTAGTGGGGCGCTACGCACGTAGTTTTGCCGCGCATCGCTTGGCCTTGGTTGGTGATGCTGCGCATACCATTCACCCATTAGCGGGGCAGGGCGTGAATTTAGGCTTTATGGATGCCGCTGAGCTGGCTTCTGAAATTAAGCGCCTACAACGTCAGGGTAAGGATATTGGCCGATATATGTATCTGCGCCGCTATGAACGTTCTCGTAAGCATAGCGCCGCTGTGATGCTGACGGCGATGCAAGGTTTCCGTCAGCTCTTTGACGGTGATAATCCTGCCAAAAAGCTACTGCGTGATGTCGGAATGATGCTCGCGGATAATCTCCCTGGGCTAAAACCTCGACTAGTACAACATGCTATGGGGTTAGCCGATTTACCGGATTGGTTGCAAAAATAATCCTCTTTTGCGGCTGACAAAACGCATTGTTGGCCGCTTCCATTCTTCCCTTTCTTTTTCCTCTTACGACCTTGTTTGAAATATTCTAATGCTGTCCGCTATTTTGAATTAGTTTTTCTAATGCATGCGTTTTTAACATCCGCTATTTTCCACGATAAAATTGCGACATACGTTATATAACTGCAATGCAGTTGCAGTGAAAATGTTAATAATGTGCCATTAGGCGCAGTTTTCTAGGTGAAACTTCTGCATTATCCCCTCTCTAAATTTCACTATCGTTAACACTAGCTCTTATTTTAACTTATGGTTAATCGCTGATTTCGGTGATAACGTCTGAGGAAGGGTATCGTTTGCGTAGCGATGTTTGCTGCTCTTTGGCTCGAAGATATCTTTAGGCAAAACATATCTTATCAGTGCGCCCGGGACGCCATAGAGAATGACTTGTACCGGATGACAAAACGTTCAGGAAAAGAGGGTTAAGATGGCTAAACAAACTCCACTCTTCGATCAGCACGTCGCCTGTGGCGCGCGTATGGTTGATTTCCATGGTTGGATGATGCCGCTGCACTACGGCTCACAGATCGATGAGCATCATGCCGTGCGTCAGGATGCAGGCATGTTTGACGTTTCCCATATGACTATCGTCGATTTGCGCGGGCCGCGCACCCGGGAGTTTTTGCGCTACCTGCTAGCAAACGACGTCGCCAAACTGACCGTTCCGGGTAAAGCTCTCTACACTGGCATGCTGAACGCCTCTGCAGGCGTCATTGATGACCTGATTGTTTATTTCCTCGAAGAGGAATATTTCCGTCTGGTGGTTAACTCTGCGACACGTGAAAAGGATCTTGCATGGATCACCGAGCATGCCGAGCCATATCACGTTGATATAACCGTACGTGACGATCTCGCGCTGATTGCCATTCAAGGTCCGCAAGCGCAGGAACGAGCCGCAACGCTGTTCTCAGACGCTCAAAAGCAGGCTATCAGTGGTATGAAACCTTTCTTTGGCGTACAGGCCGGCGATTACTTTATTGCGACTACGGGTTACACCGGCGAGAACGGTTATGAAATTGCACTACCTGTGGGTGAGGCCCCTGAGTTTTGGCAAAAACTGGTTAAAGCTGGCGTTAAACCCTGCGGTTTGGGCGCGCGCGACACTCTGCGTTTAGAGGCGGGTATGAACCTCTACGGCCAGGAAATGGATGAAGGTGTTTCGCCGTTAGCCGCCAATATGGGCTGGACCATCGCTTGGTCTCCGGAAGATCGTGACTTTATTGGCCGTGAAGCATTAGAACAGCAACGCGAAAACGGCACAGAACAGTTGGTTGGCTTGGTAATGACCGAAAAAGGTGTGTTACGTAATGAGCTTCCGGTGCGTTTCACCGATACCAACGGGAATCTTCAAGAAGGTGTGATCACCAGTGGTTCTTTCTCTCCAACCCTAGGTGTCAGTATTGCATTGGCGCGCGTACCAGCAGGAATTGGTGAAGAGGCTATTGTGCAGATCCGTAACCGTGAAATGCCGGTTCGTGTCGTTAAACCTGGTTTTGTGCGTAACGGCAAAAGCCTGATTAACTAGGCTACTGCGCTTGCCACGTTAAGCTCGGACAGTGCTCGGAATCCTCACGTACTGTGAGTACGCTCCGATTCCTATGAGCTGGCCGCACTTAAATTGGCAACACCAATTGAATCAGACTTAGAAAGTATAATTTAACAAACATTTAAGAGAGGATTTCGATGAGCAACGTGCCTACTGAATTGAAATATACCGCATCTCACGAATGGGTTCGTGCAGAAGGCGAAGGGGTTTATAGCGTTGGTATCACCGAGCATGCGCAGGAGTTGCTGGGCGATATGGTGTTTATCGATCTGCCTGAAGTCGGTACCTCTTTCGATGCTGGGGATGACTGTGCGGTAGCGGAGTCCGTAAAAGCGGCTTCAGATATTTATGCGCCTATCAGCGGTGAAATCGTCTCAATTAACGATGAGTTAGAAGGAGCACCAGAGCTGGTAAACAGCGCGCCTTATTCAGAAGGCTGGTTGTTCCGAATTAAAGCATCAGACGAATCGCAGATTGCTGACTTGCTGGATGCTGCTGCCTATGAGTCTTCTATCGAAGACTAACTGTCCGTGCCTGAACGCTTTTGGGCACCGTAGCGGCAACTCGTGGTAGATAGCGCTTCAAACTTTCTCTCGGCGGTAGGGTATCGCGGAGAGAAAGTGAGTTCGTAGTGTCATTTCTTTTGTATGCACATTTAGGAATCAGTAACTCATGACCCAGACTCTCAGCCAGCTCGAAAACAGCGAATCCTTTATTGCTCGCCATATCGGTCCGTCTGCGCAACAGCAGCAAGAAATGCTGGAAACTGTCGGAGCACGCTCTTTACGTGATCTGATCGAGCAGATCGTTCCATCGGATATTCAGTTACCAACACCGCCAGCGGTGGGTGACGCCGTGACTGAACATCAGGCGTTGGCTGAGCTGAAAGCCATTGCGGGTCAGAATCAACGTTACAAATCCTTTATTGGTATGGGTTACCACGGTGTGCTGATGCCGCCGGTTATTCAGCGCAATATGCTGGAGAATCCGGGTTGGTACACCGCTTATACGCCATACCAACCGGAAGTGTCTCAAGGACGTCTTGAGGCACTGCTGAATTTCCAGCAGTTGACGCAGGATCTTACCGGTCTTGAGTTAGCTTCTGCTTCCCTGCTGGATGAAGCAACAGCCGCGGCGGAAGCCATGGCGTTAGCCAAACGAGCCAGCAAGCTGAAAAACGCTAACCGCTTCTTTGTGGCTGCAGATGTTCATCCGCAAACGCTGGATGTGGTACGTACCCGTGCCGAGACTTTTGGCTTTGACGTTATCGTCGACGATGCAGAGAAAGTGCTCGATCATCAAGACGTATTTGGCGTATTGCTGCAACAGGTGGGGACCTACGGCGAGCTGCACGACTATACCGCGCTGATGAATGAGCTGAAAAACCGCAAGGTGATAACCTGTGTCGCAGCCGATCCTATGGCACTGGTACTGCTGGCGGCTCCGGGAAAATTAGGTGCAGATGTCGTATTTGGCTCGGCACAACGTTTTGGTGTGCCGATGGGGTATGGCGGTCCACATGCGGCCTTCTTTGGCTGCCGTGATGAATTTAAACGTTCCATGCCGGGACGTATCATTGGGGTTTCGCGTGATGCGGCGGGTAATACCGCGCTGCGTATGGCAATGCAGACGCGAGAACAGCATATCCGTCGCGAGAAAGCTAACTCCAACATTTGTACTTCGCAGGTATTGCTCGCCAATATCGCCAGTCTATATGCGGTTTATCATGGTCCAGTTGGGCTGAAGCGTATTGCCGATCGTATTCATCGTTTAACCGATATTTTGGCTGCGGGTCTGAAGCAAAAAGATGTCACCATTCGTAATCACAGTTGGTTTGATACGCTCACGGTGGTTGTTAAAGATAAAGCCGAGGTTTTGGCTCGTGCATTGAGTTTTGGCTTCAACCTACGCAGCGATATTCCTGGCGCAGTAGGGATTTCTTTGGATGAAGCGACCAGCCGTGAAGATGTTGAAGCGTTGTTTGCGGTTCTGTTAGGCGATAATCATGGTTTGGATATTGATACGCTAGACACGTTGGTATCTGAAGAGTGCGAAGGCAGTATCCCATCACATATGCTGCGTACCGATCCTATTCTGACTCACCCAGTATTCAATCGCTATCACAGCGAAACTGAAATGATGCGCTACATGCATCGTTTAGAACGTAAGGATTTAGCGCTGAATCAGGCGATGATCCCGTTGGGTTCTTGCACTATGAAGCTAAACGCTGCGGCGGAGATGATTCCAATTACCTGGCCTGAATTTGCAGAGCTGCACCCGTTCTGCCCGCCAGAGCAAGCGTTAGGGTATCAGATAATGATTTCCCAACTGTCACAGTGGCTGGTGCAATTAACCGGTTATGACGCTGTGTGTATGCAGCCGAACTCCGGTGCTCAGGGGGAATATGCAGGTCTGCTGGCGATCCGTCGCTATCATGAGAGTCGTAACGAAGCAACGCGTCATGTTTGCTTGATTCCAAGTTCTGCCCATGGGACGAACCCGGCCTCAGCGCAAATGGCGGGTATGAGCGTGGTCGTTGTGGCTTGCGACGATTCCGGTAATATCGATCTGCACGATCTGCGTGCTAAAGCAGAGCAGGCCGGCGATGAGCTGTCTTGTATTATGGTGACCTATCCGTCGACCCATGGCGTATATGAAGAAACCATTCGTGAAGTGTGCCAGATCGTGCATCAGTTTGGTGGACAGGTTTATCTTGACGGCGCCAACATGAACGCGCAGGTGGGCATCACCACGCCGGGCTATATCGGCGCGGATGTGTCACATCTCAATCTGCATAAAACTTTCTGTATCCCTCACGGCGGTGGCGGACCGGGCATGGGGCCTATCGGTGTGAAATCACATTTGGCTCCGTTTGTACCGGGTCATACTATCGTACAGATTGACGGTTTAACCACTCAGCAAGGTGCGGTTTCTGCTGCACCGTTCGGCAGCGCGTCGATTCTGCCGATTAGCTGGATGTACATCCGTATGATGGGGGCTGAAGGGCTGAAGAAAGCCAGCCAGACGGCAATTTTAAATGCGAACTATATTGCAACGCGCCTGAAATCCGCTTATCCAATTTTGTATACCGGCCGTGATGGCCGTGTGGCACACGAATGTATTCTGGATATTCGTCCGCTCAAAGAGCAGACCGGTATTAGCGAAATGGATATTGCTAAACGTCTTATCGATTTCGGCTTCCATGCACCAACCATGTCTTTCCCTGTGGCGGGTACGTTGATGGTTGAGCCAACCGAGTCAGAAAGCAAAGCTGAACTGGATCGCTTTATTGATGCCATGCTAGCGATTCGCGCTGAGATCGAGCGTGTCAGCAGTGGCGAATGGACATTGGCGGATAACCCGCTGGTCAACGCTCCCCACATTCAGGCTGAGTTGGTGGCAAACTGGGAGCATGCTTATTCACGCGAATTGGCGGTATTCCCAACGGAATCAACCAGAGAGAATAAATACTGGCCAACCGTGAAACGTCTGGATGACGTCTACGGTGACCGTAATCTGTTCTGCTCGTGTGTGCCCATTTCTGAATACGAATAGTTTTTAGAATAAAACGGTAACGATCAAACCCACCGCTCTGATGCTGTGAATCAACAGCTCAGAGCGGTTTTTTTATGTCATAAATCCGCAGAGCGTTATAGCAAATTGAGTAGGTGGAGGATTACATGTCCTGAATCACCACGCCGCCAAGCAATGGCGATATCGCTGGTAGGAAGCGCCCGGAGGGAATCAAGGCAGACCACGTTTTTTTCATCTATCTTGCTTAGCGAAGCCGGAACGAGAGCAAAGCCAAATCCCCCTCCCACCATGCTAATTGCCGAGGTTAGCTGAGGAGATTGTTGGCCTAACAACGGTGTGAATCCGGCTTCTTCACAGGCGTTAATCGTTTGATCATATAGACTTGGCGCTACCTCTCGTGGAAACGTAATCAGGGGTTCATCTTTCAGATCTAGTAATGATAGGGATTTATTTTGGCTGAGAGGATGAGTTCGCGGTAAAGCCACCATCATTTTCTCTGTGTCGATCACTCGGCACATAAAGTCTTTACTGCGCTCGCACGGCAGGCGGATAAAAGCAAAATCCAGATTCCCTTCTTCAAGTGCGTTCATCAATGCCGACATGTCTTTCTCTTGCGGTTGAAGGTGCATCTTGGGGTAGTTTTCGCGAAAGCGTCGTAACAGCGAAAACACCGTGGGATTAAACGCCGTAGAGCACGCAAATCCAATATTCACGGAGCCACTAATACCGCGCGCCACGTTGCGAGCACGTTCCAACGCGGCATCGGTGAGCTTGATGATTTCACAAGCGTCTTTATAGAGCGTTTTCCCCGTTTCCGTAAGCTCGATCCCGCGAGTTAAGCGCTTTATGAGAGGTGTGCCAACTTCATGCTCAAGTTTTTGGATTTGCTGACTGAGTGGTGGCTGGGAGATCCCGAGTTGCTCAGCTGCTCGAGTGAAGTGACCGGTTTGAGCCACTGCGACGAAATAGCGTAAATGGCGTAGTTCCATATCAAAAACGTCTCAAAGTGAACACAACATCATATTGGAACTCATTGCTGAAAGGAGTCAACCTTTAGTTAACAACGCTAATGATTAAAAAATGGATCACCTCATGAAAGCACATCATTCTGACTGTTCATGCGTGGCAGACATCGCAGAAACTGCTAAGCAGCTCTATCGTAAACATCCAGAACGCGTCATTTATCAAACTTCTCTAATGAGTGCGCTATTAAGCGGGGTCTACGAAGGTGAAACCACCATGGCCGATTTACTTAAGCATGGTGACTTTGGTTTG
Source organism: Hafnia paralvei (assembly GCF_020150375.1). NCBI lineage: Bacteria > Pseudomonadati > Pseudomonadota > Gammaproteobacteria > Enterobacterales > Hafniaceae > Hafnia > Hafnia paralvei. The sequence goes on from NZ_CP083737.1 coordinate 805,005, forward strand.
GGCACGTTTAATCATCTCGATGGTGAGATGATTGCGTTTAACCGCAACATTTTCCAACTACGTGGTGACGGCAGCGCTCGGAAAGCCAAGCCTGAGCAAAAGACGCCTTTTGCCGTCATGACATTTTACCAACCCACCGAAGAGTACCGTATTAACCGTCTACATAGCCGTGATGAAATCCATCAGGTTATCGACAAAATGCTGACGAGCCAAAATGCATTTTGCGCACTACGCATCGACGGTGTTTTCCATAATGTGGAAACACGGACTGTGCCTGAACAGCATCGTCCTTATAAGCCGATGCAGGAGGCTATTGAAGCGCAGCCGACATATCACATTGAACAGCGCAAGGGCGTACTGATTGGGTTCCTCACCCCTAACTATATGCAAGGTATCAACGTTGCTGGCTATCACGAACATTTCATTACTGAAGAGCGCGACTGTGGTGGTCATGTTCTCGACTATCAGGTGGAAAGCGGTGTGCTGACCTTCGGCACAATCGACAAATTACTGATCGATTTTCCTCATGACGATGATTTTATGCAGGCTGATTTATGTCCTGCAAATTTAGATACCGCAATTCGTTCTGTAGAAAGTTAAACCTTGAAGGCATCTAGGAGTTGGGTTCCATGAAAAAGTCTGATAGCAACAAAGCATGGCAGTGTGGGGCAGATCTGATCGTCGCTCAGTTGGAGGCTCAGGGGGTAAAACATGTATTCGGTATTCCAGGTGCGAAAATTGACCGCGTATTTAACTCATTAGTCGATTCGAATATCGAAACAATTCCAGTGCGTCATGAGGCAAATGCGGCTTTTATGGCGGGAGCGGTGGGCCGTTTGACGGGGAAAGCTGGCGTAGCGTTGGTGACTTCAGGACCTGGCTGTTCGAATTTAATTACCGGTGTAGCCACGGCAACATCGGAGGGTGATCCTTTGGTTGCACTGGGTGGGGCAGTAAAACGCGCTGACCATTTAAAACAGGTACACCAAACCATGGATACCGTGACGATGTTCCGTCCGGTCACCAAGTATTCAGCTGAAGTGACATCGGCTTCTGCTTTGCCTGAGGTGTTAGCCAATGGTTTTAGAGCGGCAGAGTTTGGGCGCCCTGGGGCAAGTTTCATTAGTCTACCCATGGATATTCTCAACGAGCCAGTCAATAGCAGGGTGTTGACGACGCAGCACCCTACTCTTGGTGCGGCTCCTTTTGAGAGTGTGGCTCAAGTCGCACGCCGTCTTGAGAAAGCTAAAAATCCAGTCATTTTGCTGGGACTGATGGCCAGCCAGCCGCGTAATGCTGAAGCTATTCGTCGGTTTTTGCATAAAAGTGGGCTGCCCGTTACCAGTACCTATCAAGCTGCGGGGGTTATCGATCAGGCGCATTTCCATCGCTTTGCTGGTCGGGTGGGGTTATTCAATAATCAGGCAGGGGATCGTCTGCTGAGGAATGCGGATCTGGTGATGACTATTGGTTATAGCCCGATAGAATATGAACCAGCACAGTGGAATAATGATGAAAGTGCGCTGGTACATGTCGATATCACGCCCGCCGAAACCGATAGCGATTATCAGCCAGATATTGAACTGGTAGGGGATATCGCCGATACGTTGGATCTACTTTCTGAACATATTCATGCCACGCTGGATTTAAGCTGTGATGCGGTCGCTATTTTGGAAGAGCGGCGTCAGCAACGGGAACTGCTGGCACAAAAAGGACGTAGCCTAACGCAGTTTGCGATTCATCCGTTGCGCTTGGTTAGAGCGATGCAGGATATCGTCAATAGTGATGTGACGTTATGCGTAGATATGGGGAGTTTCCATATTTGGATTGCTCGCTACTTGTACAGTTTCCGTGCGCGTCAGGTGCTGATCTCAAATGGGCAGCAAACCATGGGTGTTGCGTTACCGTGGGCAATCGGTGCTGCGCTAGTCGATCCTAGCCGTAAAGTGGTCTCGGTTTCTGGAGACGGTGGTTTTATGCAATCCAGCATGGAGCTAGAAACCGCCGTACGTTTAGGCGTAAACCTGCTGCATATCATTTGGGTCGATGACGAATATAATATGGTTGCGATTCAGGAAGATAAAAAGTATCACCGCACATCAGGGGTTAAGTTTGGGCCCATTGACTTTAAAGTTTATGCTGAAGCTTTTGGGGCTAAAGGTTTTGCTGTTACTTCCTCGGAAACGCTCGAGAGCACGCTTCGCGCTGCCATGGATGTGCAAGGACCTGCGGTTGTCGCCGTACCGGTCGACTATAGCGATAATGCGTTGTTGATGAGCCAGCTGAATATGAGCGAAATGTTCTAATTCAAGAGCCATTGATTTCACCTACCCCGAGGAGTGTCTGACATAGCATCTCTTCGGTTTCAGCCTCATCATTTTATCGATGAGGCTTTTTTTATCTTTATAGCGACTTAAACCATCTTACCCTTACTTTTTCTCATTTATTTTGGATGAAGTTTTCTAATGCAAAAGTTGCAGATACCCAATGGGCAATCTCTTGGGTGACTTTAGATAAATCTAATTTTATCATTTAGTTATGCTGATTTAACATTCTATTACTTACACTAATCATCACTTTTACTCATGCTGATTTAACCCTCATTCAACCCCAGAATGGTGATAAAAGTGTGATAGAGTTCTCACCGTGAAATGTTCCCCTAATGAATACAAGGTCAGCCAGCCTATCTGGGCTTATTGGCTGATATATCAGCATTTTCATCATGACAATCCACCTGGGTGCTTTTAACGACTACGGGTGAGCTATTGGTTTTGCATTACAACTTTGACGCGTGACCACACGCGCGCCGGCATAAAACAGGTAAGGCATTTATGGAATTTATTACTCAGTTAGTTAATCAGGTCAACAGCCTGCTTTGGGATGAACTACTGATTTTTCTACTTTGTGGGACGGGGATCTATTACACGCTACGTTTGGGGTTCATCCAAATCCGCCATTTTAAATCGGGATTTAAAGCCTTGTTTAGCGGTATCTCGCTGTCTGGTGCTAAAGCAGATAAGCAGGGGATGAGCTCTTTTCAGGCCGTGGCGACGGCGATTGCTGGACAGGTTGGTACGGGGAACTTAGCGGGGCCAGCCACGGCCATTATTGCTGGTGGACCAGGTGCGATTTTCTGGATGTGGGTTTCGTCGTTCCTTGGGATGGCGACAATTTATGCTGAAGCGATGTTGGCTCAGAAATTCAGATCGAAAGATAAAAATGGGCAGGTTGTCGGCGGACCGGCGTACTACATCGAAAAGGGGCTGAACTGCAAATGGCTCGCCTGTATTTTCTCGGTGTTAGTGATTATTGCATTAGGATTTATCGGCAACATGGTGCAATCCAACTCCATTGCCGCAGCGTTTAATAGTTCTTTAGGCGTTCCAGGCTGGGTTATTGGCATTATTCTCGCGTTGATTACCGGTGTGGTCATCATGGGGGGGATCAGCAGTATTGCGTCCTTTACCGAGAAAGTGGTGCCTATTAAAGCCGTGTTCTATTTATTGGGTACTCTGGTGATTTTGGTGCATAACGCACACTATATTCTGCCTGCGTTTAAATCGATCTTCGTTGCTGCGTTTAATCCAACAGCGGTGTTAGGTGGTGGTGCAGGGATTGCCATCCAGCAGGCAATGCGTTTTGGTATTGCTCGCGGCCTGTTCTCCAATGAAGCCGGTATGGGGTCTACGCCTCATGCGCATGCGGTCGCTAAAGTCGAACGTCCAGAGCAGCAGGGTTATATCGCGATGATGGGGGTTTTCGTCGTATGCGTTATTGTAACGTTGACGGCATTGGCGATTATCACTTCCGGTATGAGCATGTGGGAGCTGGATGGTAAAACTCAGGCTAATTTCCTCGGAGTGTTTACCGGACAGGGAATTGCGGTGACTCAGCAAGCCTATACCTATGTCTACGGCTATTTCGGCAGTCTGTTTATTTCTGTCTCTCTATTTTTCTTTGCCTTTTCAACGATTGTAGGTTGGTACTACTACGGTGAAATGAACATTCGCTACCTATTCAATTCGCAAAGAGCGGTACGTGCTTATCAATTGATGGTGATCGCCTTCATCTTTATTGCATCATTCTTCAAGGTTGAGCTGGTATGGAATATGGCAGATATGTTCAACGGGCTGATGGTACTACCAAATCTTATCGCGCTGATTTTGCTGTCGCCAATAGTGATTAAGATGAGCAAGTTGGTAGGCGGAAAGGTGGCGGTGAACCCAAATTAAACTGGGTGAATGTTACGTTCGCCTAATGTATCCGGTCTTACATCTGTATTGTGCAGGCATCCGTGTCGGAGGGCTCAATAGACGTCCTCCGACGCGCTTCCAGCCGGCTACGCGGTTGCCCTCGGGAACGAACGGCAATCGCCATTCTGGCTAATCCGTTCTTTTACCTAGTCCAACGTCAGCTACACATACAAATAAATCGCAAAGAAGTGGCAAGCACAGCCCCCGAGTACAAACGCATGCCAGATGGCGTGGTTGTAGGGGATGCGTTTGCTGACGTAAAAAATCACGCCTAGCGTATAAACAATCCCGCCGATAGCAAGCAATGTCACTCCGCCCCACGCCAGCTTGGTTGCCAGTTGGTAGATCACAATCAGCGACAACCATCCCATCGTCAGATAGGTGATCAACGACAGCACTTCAAAGCGATGCGCAAACGCGAGTTTGAAGATTATGCCAAACAGCGCTATTCCCCAGATCACCGCCATCAGCCATTTAGCTAGCGTTGAGTCCAGCCCAACTAACAAGAAAGGCGTATAGGTGCCGGCAATCAATAGATAGATTGCGCAGTGGTCAAACACTTTTAGCCAACGCTTGGCGCGCTGATGTGAAATTGCGTGATACAGCGTGGAGGCCAGAAACAGCAGAATCATGCTGCCGCCATACAGGCTGTAACTGGTGATTGCGGTGGCGTCAGCGCCGGTGCCAACGGCTTGCACCAGCAATAAAACTAAGCCGACGATACCTAGAATAAAACCAACTCCGTGGCTGATGCTGTTGGCAACTTCCTCTGCCAGCGAATATCCCTGCTGAACAATATTTGCCTTTGCCATAGTGCGGCGTTACCTCTGTTGAACAATGAAAAAATTAAAGCTAAGGCTAGATTAGCTGAGAATGATTCCAGTGTACACGTGTACGCCAAAATATAATTAAAACAAGATAGAGAGTGATGTGTTTGCTTTTGGTTATCAAATAATTAAATGATTTATAAGGGAATAAATAAGTTTTTATAATATTGTGCGTATGAGCTTGGTGTCATAATTATCACAAAATATGGGTTATTTTATTACCTTCCAAACATTTGTTTGGTGCGACACTGTTACAGCAGCAAAGTTTCGTCAGACTTTTCGTAGATAAAGTTGCGCAACACGGCTGTAAGTGACTACCTGCGTTGGCGTATTTTATAGAACCCTTGCAGGGCAAGCCTTATCGAGCTGTTTTAAAATTATGCTCTCCGTTTTAAATTTGATTAATCCTGCAAAGATTGTAGAATCCCTCCGAATTTTTTTACCGCAAACGTGAACGCAATCGATTACGTATTTAAGAATGTATTCCTAGATCACAGATTTTTGTGAGCAATGATTTCTATAATACACGCAGCCAGAAAGCTGGGTTGTTGATCAATTGATGGCTATTTGTGGTGATGTTTACATGGGTCTTTCCCCTGGCAGGGAATCTTGCTTAAGGTAAGTAGCAATATTATGAAAAAAATAATTTTAGCTGCAGGCACCGTGCTTGCGCTTTCAAGCAGCGTTACTGCTGTAGCAGCAGACAACAACAGCGAATATCTTTCTGACTGGTGGCACCAGAGCGTTAACGTCGTGGGCAGTGCTCATACGCGTTTCGGACCACAATTGCGTGACGATACCTACTTAGAATATGAAGCTTTTGCCAAGAAAGATTGGTTCGACTTCTACGGTTACGTGGATGCGCCAATGTTCTTCGGCGGTGACAGCACCTCTCGCGGTATCTGGAACCACGGTTCACCGTTGTTCATGGAAATTGAACCACGTTTCTCTATTGATAAATTGACAGGCACCGACCTGAGCTTTGGTCCATTTAAAGAGTGGTACTTCGCGAACAACTATATCTACGATATGGGTCGTAATAGCGATAACCGCCAGAGCACGTGGTATATGGGTTTGGGTACCGATATCGATACCGGCCTACCAATGAGCCTGTCCATGAACGTATATGCCAAATACCAATGGCAGAACTACAATGCGTCTAACGAAAACGAGTGGGATGGCTACCGCTTCAAAGTGAAATACTTCGTGCCAATCACCGAAGTATTGGGCGGCAACCTGAGCTACATCGGTTTTACCAACTTTGACTGGGGTTCTGATCTGGGCAAAGACTCTGGCTACAGCAACATCGATGGCAAGCGTACTCGTACCAGCAACTCTATCGCCTCCAGCCACATCTTGGCATTGAACTACGATCACTGGCACTATTCCTTCGTTGCGCGTTATTTCCATAATGGCGGACAGTGGAACGACGGCACTGAACTGAACTTCGGTAAAGGTAACTTTGACGTGAAATCCACCGGCTGGGGTTACTACCTGGTTGCGGGTTATAACTTCTAAGTTTTGCCAATATGCATAGAGAGAGGAGCCTTATGGCTCCTTTTTTGCGTTCTGGTGAGTCGCAGTGTTTGCTATAAAAGAGGAACCAGAGAGAAGATATTCAGCCATTTTCACCCTCCCTGTTTTAGTCCATGATAGTCCTCAATACGGGCGCATCTCTGCGGCTTCACTCATATTCACCCTTGGCGAAGAGGTTTTGTTACATGACCAAATACCTAAATAAAGATACGCAGGTTTGTATGTCGCTGGCGGCGCGGCCAAGTAATTTTGGGACTCGTTTCCATAACTATCTTTACGATGCACTGGATCTGGACTATCTCTACAAAGCATTTACGACCAAAGATATTCAGGCGGCTATAGGCGGCGTTCGTGCTCTGGGGATCCGTGGATGTGCGATCTCGATGCCGTTTAAAGAGGATGTGATCCCGTTAGTCGATGAAATGGATGCATCCGCTAAGGCGATTGATTCAGTTAATACCATTGTTAATACTGATGGTCATTTAAAGGCCTATAACACCGATTATTTGGCGATTGCGCAATTGTTGGCACAGTATGCGGTGTCTAATGATCAGGTTTTTGCTTTACGTGGTAGTGGCGGTATGGCGAAAGCCGTAGCTTGTGCGTTGAAAGATGCTGGTTTTAAGCGTGGCTATATTGTGGCTAAAAATGAAAAGACGGGTCAGCAATTGGCCGCGTTATATGGCTATGAATGGCGCGCAGATATGCAAGGTGTCACCGCCGAGGTATTAATTAACGCCACGCCAATTGGCATGAGCGGCGGCGCTGACGCCGATAAACTTGCCTACAGCGAAGATGAAATCAACTCCGCAAACGTGGTTTTTGACGTGGTCGCACTGCCATCGGAAACGCCAATGATCCGCTACGCCAAGACGCAGGGCAAAACCGTTATCAGCGGTGCAGAGGTGTTTGCGATTCAAGCGGTCGAACAGTTTGTGTTGTATACCGGGATTCGACCTGAGCATGAGTTGTTTTTAGCTGCGGCGAAATATGCGAGGGAGAGTGCATAAAAAGGATGAGTACGGGTTGCTGAGTCTTGCAGTTGAGCCTTTATGTTAGAACTATGAAAGGTTTCGTCCGCCTGTCAGTATCTACTTTTCCATGACACCGCTGGTGTAGGCGTCCGACGAGAGGTTGCCAGCGCGTAACCTCTCGACTCTCGCGCTTTTTTACCGCGTCGTTTGACCGACCGGTCTCGGCTCGCACATCCTGTACGCCCTCGACCTACCGCCATCTTCCCTGATGGCGGTTCTATCATGCATTCCATTCAACATGAAAAAGACACAGCAGTATTGTTTTATTTGTGTCTTTTTAATTGTTTAAGTCTTGGTTGGGAGAGCCGCCGATACAGGGATGTATCGGCGGAGTTTGGGGCGCCCTGGATGGGCGATACCAAACCGGAGCGGAGATGGCATCTCGGATAAAAGCGCGCGAGTGCAGAGACCACGCGCTGGTGGTCTCTGCCCGTACGCCTTCATCGGTGTATCAATGAAGCTCGGTATAAAACAGGCGGGCGGAACATTACACAGTAGCCCCATAAACGGCCAGTGTGCGGAACATTACACAGTAGCCCCATAAACGACCGATAAAAAATCTTACTCTACCAATGAATATGGCAATGCCTGAATGGTCAGCATGCCGCCTTCATCATCACGTACTCGCAGTACGCTGTCGGCTTCCAAATCGTTATTTAACACGGCCTGAACATTTAGAATGCCGTTGTTAAGCTGGATTGCAGTGAGTACAGTGCCTGTACGGCGCCAGTTTTCACCTAGCTTAAGCTCTAAATCTTCGCCAGCCTGCGGAACTCGACTTGCAGAGCCTTGCAGCCAATAGAGTGCGCGTTTATTGGCACCACGATACTTAGCTCGAGCCACCATTTCTTGTCCGGTATAGCAGCCTTTTTTGAAACAGATGCCATTTAGAGCCTGAAGGTTGGTCGCCTGTGGAATCAGCTGGCCGCTGTTTTCTACGTCGATAACGGGCTGTCCCGCTTCGATATCCAGTTCAACCCATTGCTGACTATCGTTAAATTGGGCACTGCCCTGAAGCTTTTCAACCAGCGCTTCAGCCATCGAGGTTGATGTAATCACTAGGTAGCGATCCTCTGGCTGGGCTAGATACAGCAATGTTGTCTCTTCATGAGCAACCACCGGCGTTGTCGAGTCAGGCAGTTGTGAGAACAAGGGGGCAAGCGCAGAGGCGGCTTTAAAGCCGGCAACGCCAAGAACGACGGCGTCAGTGTCGGCAGCGATAGTGAGCTTGGAGAACACGGCATATTTCTTTAGTTCAACGATTTGGTTCTCCGCGACGCTGCGACGAAGCAGATAAGAGAAACCTTCTGCGCGGTGGAATAAACGTAAATCGCTCCACATTTTTCCCTTTGCGTCACAGTGGCCACACAGGGTGTGCTCTTGCTCAGTCAGCGCGGCGACGTCCACCGTTAATTGTCCCTGCAAATATTTACCTGCGTCAGGGCCTGTTACGTTCACCAACTGCCAATCGTTGAGTAGCATAATCGTTAGTGGAAGGTGGCTTGAAGCAACAGGTTGGCGCGGTGCGAAAAGAGAGTTCAAAGTCATGATGGTTCCCTACTAATGCCGTTCCGAAATGGAATTCGTCCATGTTAAGAGAGGGCGGTAGGATTGCAAACGGAAATATTGCACCATGGCGATAAAAATGGAGTCAGAAATGCATATGAATAGAGGAGTGGTCAGAGCAGGGGAGAATTCCGAGTTTCGATGAAACCCCTACTTTTTCCAATGTTAAAGGCTCGCTTTGGTACATAATGCGCTAATAAATATGTCAGTTTGTGAACCTATTTTCTAAATCTTGGCCTGAATCGCGCTAAAATAGAGCCTCGGCATCTTGTAGAGGCTGGGAACCCAGTATGATATGGGGTGTCTTACAGGATTAATGATAAGAATAAGACTAACTGATCAGGAGTCGGTAAATCATGGATATAGAAAATAAATCACGAATTCATTGGGCGTGTCGCCGTGGGATGCGTGAACTGGATATCTCTATTATGCCGTTTTTCGAACATGAGTATGATTCACTGAGTGACACAGACAAGCAGACATTTGTACGCTTACTTGAGTGCGACGATCCCGATCTTTTTAATTGGCTAATGAATCACGGCTCACCAAAAGATCCTGAATTGGCGCATATGGTTAAACTCATTCAAACGCGAAACAAAGACCGTGGACCAATGGCGTTGTGATGTGCGGGTGTCATGGCGTACACAACTATTACTGTTGGTGACGCATGGCACTCTGGTTTTATTGATTTTGTTAGCTCCTTGGCCGGAAAACTACAGTATTTATTGGCTCATTTTGCTGACATTAGTGGTGTTTGAAAGTATTCGCAGCCAGAAGCAGATTGCTAAGGTTCAGGGAGAGTTGAATTTTCTGGCGGAAAATCGCATTAGTTGGCAGCACCAAGAATGGGAGCTATGTAAGACGCCGTGGATCAGTGATTTTGGCGCTTTGCTACCGTTGAAGAGTTTGAAGGATCAGGATAAAAGAAAGCGTTTGTGGATTGCAGCAGATAGCCTGACGCCAGAAGCGTGGTCTCATTTGCGACGCAGTTTAATGCAGATGCGTCATGATGCTTAACAAAGAATGCCCGAGGTTTTCTATCGGGCATTTTTGTTGGGACGTGATTTACAGCAGTTCAGCAATTTCTAACATGATCTGTTCGCACCATTGCTCAAGTCGCTGATCGCTTAGATCATATTGGTTGGCCTCATCTAGTGCCAGCCCGACAAAGAGTTTACCGTCATCGATAACAGGTTTAGGGCTTGTAAATTCGTAGCCCTCCGTTGGCCAGTAACCCACAAACTGTACGCCGAGCGGCAGTAAACGATCGTGTAGCATGCCGAGTGCGTCTAGGAACCACTCACCGTAGCCGAGCTGATCGCCCATGCCATACATAGCGATGATTTTGTTTTGTAATTTCAGGCTAGGTAGCGCGTCCCAGACCGCTTCCCAGTCTTCTTGAATTTCACCGAAATCCCAGGTCGGAATACCAAGGATTAAAATATCGTAATCCTCCATCCGTTGGATCGGCACATCTTTGATGTTGTGCAAATCGACTAACTCGGTGCCGAGAATATCGCGGATTTTTTCAGCGGCCATTTCGGTGTAACACGTGCTGGAGCCGTAAAAAAGACCTATCTTCATAGTTATACCCAAAAACATTCGAGCTGCGGCAAGCCGGCAACTGGGGGATACGAGGGACGCTAACACCCCCCGCATTGACTGGGGGGGAATTCGCTGCCATCGGGTTACAAATACATAACAGCAGAGTGTATCAGATTTGAATCCGTATCAGGCATAATGCACACTAAACCTAAGTTTGAGCCTTTATATAAAACGGAGTAAGCGGTGCACGAGCAAGATCAGGCACTGATAGAACAATTTCTGGATGCGTTGTGGCTAGAGCGTAATTTGGCAGAAAATACGCTGGCGTCTTATCGCCTAGATCTTCGGTCTCTGGCCGAATGGCTGGCGCATCATCATTCTGATTTATTACTGGCTCAGGTCTCCGACCTGCAAGATTTTCTCGCTGAGCGTGTTGATGGTGGCTACAAGGCGACCAGTTCAGCCCGGCTATTGAGCGCAATGCGCCGTTTGTTCCAGTATTTTTACCGTGAGAAGATGCGCAGCGACGATCCAACAACGCTGCTATCATCGCCAAAATTGCCGCAACGCTTGCCCAAAGATCTCACTGAAGCGCAGGTTGATACTTTGCTGCAAACGCCCTGTATAGAAAATCCGATTGAGCTGCGTGATAAGGCGATGCTTGAGGTTCTCTATGCGACTGGGTTGCGAGTATCTGAGCTGGTTGGTCTGACGCTGGCTGATGTGAGTTTGCGTCAGGGCGTTGTTCGCGTGATTGGTAAAGGTAATAAAGAACGACTGGTTCCGCTGGGCGAAGAGGCTGTTTACTGGATTGAGTATTATCTGGAATATGGCCGCCCATGGTTGCTTAACGGCCAAACAATCGATGTACTGTTCCCCAGTAATCGCGCGCAGCAAATGACGCGCCAAACGTTTTGGCATCGCATTAAACATTATGCGGTGCTTGCTGGAATCGATAGTTCGCGTTTGTCCCCCCATGTGTTAAGGCACGCTTTTGCGACGCACTTGCTGAACCATGGGGCTGATTTACGTGTCGTACAGATGTTACTCGGACACAGCGATTTATCCACCACCCAAATTTATACGCATGTAGCCACTGAACGACTGAAACAGCTACATCAACAGCATCATCCTCGCGCCTGAAGCGATGGGGAATTACAAGGACTATGCAATGAAGAAAGGTTTAATCTGGTTGTCTCTGTTGGCGGCTTCAGTCACCGGTGCCGCGCATGCAGGTGACGCAGAAATTCAACAGTCGCTGAAAACGTTAGGCGTGCAAAAAGCTGACATTCAGCCATCGCCAGTGGCTGGCTTACAAACGGTGTTTACTGACAACGGTGTGCTGTATGTCACGAGTGACGGCAAACATATCCTTCAAGGTCCAATGTATGACGTCAGTGGTGCTGTACCGGTTAACGTGACCAACCAGATTCTCATTGGGCGTTTGCAGAAGTTGGTGCCTGAAATGATTGTCTATAAGGCACCTAAAGAAAAACATGTCATTACCGTTTTCACGGATATTACCTGTGGCTACTGCCACAAACTGCATTCTCAGATGAAAGAGTACAACGATCTTGGTATCACCGTACGCTATCTGGCATTCCCGCGTCAGGGCTTAAGCTCGCAGGCGGAAAAAGATATGCAATCAATCTGGTGTATGGCCGATCGCCGTAAAGCGTTTGATGCTGCGTTGAGTGGTGAATCCACTCAGCCTGCAACCTGTAACGTTGACATCAAAAAACATTATGAACTGGGCGTGCAATTTGGCGTACAGGGCACCCCAGCTATCGTGCTGAATGATGGCTCTGTGATCCCTGGCTATCAGGGACCTAAAGAGATGCTGGCGATGTTGGATGCACAGGCTGCAATGAGCAAAGCAAAAGGTTAATAAGTTTGATCGTATCGACACAACTCCGCCGCCGTGAGGCGGTGGAAAATCATGAACTGCCCGAAGATCTCCATCCTCTTCTGCGTCGTGTCTATGCTAATCGCGGCATTCTCAATGTGCAGGAGCTAGAACGCAGCGTTAAAGGCTTACTTTCATACCAGAAACTATCCGGTATCGAGCGAGCCGTAGAACTGTTACATCAGGCGCTGAGTGAGCATCAACGCATTGTTATCGTCGGTGATTTTGATGCTGATGGCGCCACCAGTACCGCGCTGTCAATGTTGGCGTTACGTAGTATGGGGGCTGCCAACGTCCAGTATCTGGTGCCAAATCGTTTCGAAGATGGCTACGGGCTAAGTCCTGAAGTGGTCGAGCAGGCGGCGGCAATGGGTGCTGAACTGATCATGACCGTCGATAACGGCATTTCTTCGCATGCTGGCGTGGATAACGCTCACGATCGCGGAATTAAAGTCTTAGTTACCGATCACCATTTACCTGGCGAAACGCTGCCAGCAGCTGATGCCATAGTAAATCCAAACCTCAATGATTGTGACTTTCCATCCAAGTCATTGGCCGGTGTGGGGGTTGCTTTCTATCTGATGCTGGCGCTGCGTAAGCATCTCCACGAACATGGTTGGTTCGAGAAACATGGTATTTCTGCACCGAATTTGGCTGATTTGTTAGATCTCGTGGCGTTAGGCACGGTTGCTGATGTGGTCGCTTTGGATACCAATAACCGTATTCTGGTTCATCAAGGATTAAATCGTATTCGTGCAGGGAAATGCCGAGTTGGTATTCGTGCACTGTTGGAAATTTCCAATCGTGATGCTAGACAGTTGGTGGCAAGCGATTTGGGCTTTGCGCTAGGGCCAAGGCTGAATGCCGCGGGGCGTTTGGATAATATGTCCGTGGGCGTTGAATTATTACTGTGTGAAGATATGCCGCAGGCGCGGGCATTAGCCAGTGATTTGGATAGCCTAAACGTCACACGCCGTGAAATTGAGCAGGGCATGCAGGTTGAGGCGCTGCAGATTTGCAGCGAGCTTGAACGCACTACGGTAGAAATGCCGTATGGTTTAGCGTTGTATCACCCTGAATGGCATCAGGGTGTGGTCGGTATTTTAGCATCGCGCATTAAAGAACGTTTCTATCGTCCGGTCATTGCTTTTGCTCCTGCGGGGGATGGCATTTTGAAAGGTTCAGGACGCTCGATCCACGGTTTGCATATGCGAGACGCCCTCGAACGTATAGATTCACAGAATCCCGGTCTGATCATGAAGTTTGGTGGTCATGCAATGGCGGCGGGATTATCTCTGGAAGAGGCGCGTTTTGATGAGTTCCGCCTGCGTTTTGCTGAGCTGGTGGGCGAGTGGCTGGATGCCTCTCAGTTGGAAGGCGTGATTTGGTCTGACGGTGAATTGGCGATGGACGAGCTTTCGTTACCAACTGCCGAACTGTTACGCGATGGCGGCCCTTGGGGCCAGGCATTCCCCGATCCGACGTTTGACGGCAAGTTTAAAATTCTGCAACAGCGTTTGGTTGGCGAGCGCCATCTAAAGCTGATGGTTGAGCCCGTTGGTGGTGGTCCGTTGTTAGATGGAATTGCGTTTAACGTGGATACCACATTATGGCCAGATCCCAGCGTGCGTGAAGTTGAACTGGCATATAAGCTGGACATTAACGAATATCGTGGCAACCGCAGTGTACAGCTGATGATTCACCACCTTTGGCCGCGCTGACGCGTTCGAATAAAAATCCATGTAATGTAGAAGGGGTAGCACAAGCTGCCCCTTTTTGTTCTCATCATAGCTCAAGCGGTATGAAGTAATCGCTTTCCACCATACAACCCGAGTTGGATAGCGCTATGAGGCATCGCTCTTTTATAAGAAAAAGTAATAACTGCGACTCAGCAATAAGCTACACATTTTAGTTTCGTCGATCCTCGTCCGATTTTGCAGCAACAGAGCTTGAAAAGCGCGGAATGACTGCCATTTATAGATGTGAGTTGCTATATTCTGTAAGGGCATTTTGATAGAGTCGAAAACTGAGCATAAGCGATTTTTTCGTTCATTATGCTGCTTTGAGGCTGTTTCTATCGTCTCTTTATGGCGGGTTAGGATTTCCTTTATGGGAATGAAGTGGTTCCGTCTTTGAACACTTAACGAAAGATATAAGAAAATATGTTTGAAATTAATCCGGTAAAAAGCCGTATTCAGGACCTGTCTGAACGGACAGAAGTTCTGAGGGGGTATCTTTGACTATGATGCCAAGAAAGAACGGCTAGAAGAAGTCAACGCTGAGCTTGAACAACCCGATGTGTGGAACGAGCCAGAGCGGGCACAGGCGCTGGGTAAAGAGCGCTCCTCGCTAGAAGAAATTGTTAACACCATTAATCAAATGACGCAGGGTCTGGATGATGTTTCCGGGCTGCTGGAGTTAGCTATTGAAGCTGACGACGAAGAGACCTTCAATGAGGCCGTCGTTGAGCTGGATCAGTTAGACGCGAAACTCGCTCAGTTAGAATTCCGTCGTATGTTCTCGGGTGAATACGATAGTGCCGATTGCTATATCGACATTCAGGCGGGTTCTGGTGGGACAGAAGCACAAGATTGGGCAAGCATGTTGCTGCGTATGTTCTTGCGCTGGGCTGAAGCCAAAGGTTTCAAAACTGAAATTATTGAAGAGTCAGACGGTGAAGTTGCTGGTCTGAAATCTGCGACCGTAAAAATTTCCGGTGAATATGCCTACGGCTGGTTACGTACTGAAACTGGCGTACATCGTCTGGTACGTAAGAGCCCGTTTGACTCCGGTGGTCGCCGTCATACGTCATTTAGCTCTGCGTTTGTATACCCAGAAGTGGATGACGATATTGATATCGAGATCAATCCAGCCGATTTGCGTATTGACGTATACCGCGCCTCCGGTGCAGGTGGTCAGCACGTTAACCGTACGGAATCCGCTGTACGTATTACCCATATTCCGACCAACATTGTGACCCAGTGTCAGAATGACCGTTCTCAGCATAAGAACAAAGATCAGGCAATGCGTCAGCTTAAAGCTAAGCTGTACGAGTACGAAATGCAGAAGAAAAATGCTGAGAAACAAGTGATGGAAGATAATAAATCTGACATCGGTTGGGGGAGCCAGATCCGTTCTTATGTACTGGATGACTCTCGCATAAAGGATTTACGTACTGGCGTTGAGACGCGTAATACACAGGCCGTGTTAGATGGCGACCTGGATAGATTCATTGAGGCAAGTTTGAAAGCCGGGTTATGAGGAAACAATATGTCTGAACAACAATCACAAGGTGCCGAACAGGCTCTTGATCTAAACAATGAAATGCAGTCACGCCGTGAGAAATTGGCCGCGCTGCGCAAGGAAGGGATCGCTTTCCCTAACGATTTCCGCCGTGATGCTACTTCGGACAAGTTGCATAGCCTGTACGACGAAAAGGATAAGGCAGAACTCGAAGATCTGAACGTCGAGGTATCTGTTGCAGGTCGTATGATGACCCGTCGTATCATGGGTAAAGCTGCCTTCGTGACGCTGCAAGATATGGGTGGTCGCATCCAGCTGTATGTTGCTCGTGACGATCTGCCAGAAGGCCTGTACAACGACCAGTTCAAGAAATGGGATCTGGGCGATATCATCGGCGCACGCGGTAAAGTTTTCCGCACTCAAACCGGTGAGTTGTCTATCCACTGTACCGAAATTCGTCTGCTGACCAAGGCTCTGCGCCCACTGCCAGATAAATTCCACGGTCTGGCCGATCAGGAAACACGTTACCGTCAGCGTTATTTGGATCTGATTGCTAACGAAGAGTCTCGCGAGACTTTCCGCATTCGTTCTAAAACGCTGGCTGCTATCCGTAGCTTCATGGTGAACAAAGGCTTCATGGAAGTGGAAACTCCTATGATGCAAGTGATCCCTGGCGGTGCGTCTGCACGTCCATTCATCACTCACCACAATGCGCTGGATATCGATATGTATCTGCGTATCGCTCCTGAGCTGTATTTGAAACGTCTGGTTGTGGGTGGCTTCGAACGCGTGTTCGAAATTAACCGTAACTTCCGTAACGAAGGCGTGTCTCCGCGTCATAACCCAGAGTTCACCATGATGGAACTCTATATGGCTTACGCGGATTACAAAGACTTGATCGTTCTGACCGAAGATCTGTTCCGTACTCTGACTCAGGAAGTTCTGGGCAGCAGCATTGTTCAGTACGGCGACCAGACTTTCGACTTCGGCAAACCTTTCATCAAAATGACCATGAAAGAGTCCATCAACCACTATCGTCCTGATATTAAAATGGAAGATTTGGATGATCTGGAAAAAGCGACCAAAATCGCTGAATCTCTGGGCATTAAAATTGAGAAGAGCTGGGGTCTAGGCCGTATTCAGTGTGAAATCTTTGACGAAACCGCAGAGAAAAACCTGATTCAGCCAACCTTCATCACCGAATATCCAGCAGAGGTTTCTCCGCTGGCACGTCGTAACGATGATAATCCGTTCATCACTGACCGCTTTGAATTCTTCATCGGCGGTCGTGAAATCGGTAACGGTTTCTCCGAGCTGAATGATGCGGAAGATCAGGCTGAACGCTTCCAGGATCAGGTTCGTGCGAAAGACGAAGGTGATGATGAAGCAATGTTCTATGATGAAGACTATGTGACTTCTCTGGAACACGGTTTGCCACCAACCGCAGGTCTGGGTATTGGTATCGACCGTATGATGATGCTGTTCACTAACAGCCACACCATCCGTGACGTTATTCTGTTCCCTGCAATGCGTCCAATTAAATAAATCAACGTACTGATTTAATTTAATAAAAACCTCATTAATGCATTCTGTGCTTAATGAGGTTTTTTTATGCCTATGTTTATTTCCCTTTGTGCGCATCTATGTGATCGCCTAGGGAAGATCACCTGAGCATCCAGAGCCATGGAAAAACGTTGAGGGGAGAGCTGATAGATCTTCTGCGAGCAAACCAACGGAGGAAGAGGGGATAGCTTGATTGACGCTCAATTATCTTATGCGAGATATGGCGCATGTCTATTTGCTTAAATTATAATCTGTTAGCGCATTTATCTGCTTGCCGGGTTAACATAAGCGGCTATAATGGTCTCCACATTGATGCGGGCGTAGTTCAATGGTAGAACGAGAGCTTCCCAAGCTCTATACGAGGGTTCGATTCCCTTCGCCCGCTCCATTTTCAAAAGTCTTTTCTTCTAGCTCGCACTCAACATAGTTAATATCGCCAACGGTAATTAAACAAACATTCATGCTTTCATAATGGACTGCGGGCATAAACTCTGCTTTTGGCGGTGAATATTGATTTTTGATAGCCAAACCTTAATGTTAAT
This sequence comes from Hafnia paralvei, assembly GCF_020150375.1. NCBI lineage: Bacteria > Pseudomonadati > Pseudomonadota > Gammaproteobacteria > Enterobacterales > Hafniaceae > Hafnia > Hafnia paralvei. The sequence goes on from NZ_CP083737.1 coordinate 823,020, forward strand.
CGATCATTGCTATCATCTAACGCTATACTGAGGCCATCAACGTAAAAAATTTATTATGTTTTCAACATACTGCTCGGTAATAAATACATAATCGATTTTTTGATGAATATAAAACACCTCATAATGGGATAGATATTCAGTTATTCACATTTATCTCGCATGATACCTCGCTTTATTCGATTACGTATTAGCATGAAACTTCGATTAGCGATTAGCCATCTATATTTGGATGGAACAGCCACAAAGCCCTCAGACAGTTGCAAATGGCTGGGGGCTTTTAAGAATGAGAGGATTTTTTGTTTTGATGCATAAGGTTGTGCCGGAGTGATTACTGCTCTAACAAAGCAAGGATTTGTTCGTCCAGTTTATCAATCGTATAAATCACTTGTTGACTGGCTGATTCAAACTCATCTAATCGCTGTGTGATATCTGACCAATCCATCGACTTAAACCCCTCTTTGGCTAACTGCACACTGATTTCATGTAATTTCCGGTGGGCATCACCCAGTGAAGAATACGCAGGTAGATGCCCAAAATCTCGACGACCATCCCCGTGATACCATTGCCCTAAAGCACAGTGAAACTCATCGTCAGTAGGTACATTGTCTGAACGTCTCAGTACGGACAGATACACTTTCTCTCGCCACTGGTAATGCTGTGACTTAAGAATGGTCATCAGGAAACTGTTCGCGATCCTTGCCATCGCATTAGCCGAGTCGAGCGTTGTTTTTTGGATACGGTCGGCGGTGAAACCAAGCTCATTGGCCAGTAATAGCATTTTATTCATATTGAGCGGTGGGGCGGTTTCAGGCGAGGCCTGAATTTTCTCAATATGTCGACGATAGACATACAGGTGATTGAGTGCCCGATAAGCATCCTCGCCCACCTGCTTTTGATGACTGGCAAGATTTAGCATATAGCGCTGCAGTTTGAGTGCTTTCTGAGTGGTGTATTGGATATGCGTCCGTTTCTCTTGCAGTGCGAGGTAAATATGTTTAAACCCTTCGTGCTCATTATCATCGTTTGCGCACATTTATTTTATTCTCACTTTCTGTCGCACTAACATATATATTTCCCCGCACCCTTGCCTCCGGTCATACCGATAGCTTACAGCGCTAAGTGCATCGGTAGTACTTGTTGATGTAGTGAAAAAGCATGGTTTAGATAATGCAGGACACCCATATTATTGGCGGTCTAACTTTCAAGCTCGACTACGCTTATCAGTCGGTCATCACAAATTATCAATATTGCTATGAATATCTAGGTTGCTTAAACTCAGTACATGGCTAGATGCTAGCGAACATATAGAGCGGTAATATCAACGGGATAGTGCTGGCGTTTGAATGCTTGACGGATCAATAACATTGTCAAAGAACGTCATAAAAACGGTAGGTTACTCGAACCTACCTTAATGTGACATAACTCAGTTATTACCGTGATTTTAATTTAACGCGGCATTTATTGTTAATCGCCCATCAATATCACCCGTTTGTGCTTGTAGTGATTCAATTTTCAGAGTACGAGTTATACGATCACCCGAATTAGCCGTAATAGTCTCACTAGTAACTTGCGCTGGAACGTCGTCTAAAACAGAAGCTTTTGCCCATGCAGGTAATCCGCTGAAAACATAATCAACCATAACGGAGGATTTTGAAGGGAGGCCATTGAACGTGATATTTATGTCGCGCTGAGCACTCTGAGTGTTCGAAAGAATACCAAAATCAATGGCGTCAGGTGCTGCCGCTATGTTGACATTTAATTCTCTGACAAAATCCACAACCATATGAAATGTGTATGTGTCCACATTTGATGTGGCGCCGCCCAAGTTACTCTCAAAATTCATTAAAGAATTATTCGAAAGTGAATAAGTGGAGGTTAACGTATATTCATTCTCTATTTTTCCTGAAGGCTCGGCACAATACGGTGAGTTAAGAGGATAATCCACAGACACCTCCTGCTTCAAGTCGGATATAGCGGTTGTCTTCTGTCTTATAGCAAACCTATATGTATAATCTTGTACTACTGAGGAATTTTTATAATATCTAGGTGTGACGAGTAACCTCATATTATCATTGCTTACACTGAGCCCGTTACCGCCTTTAAATATATTCCTGAATGGGGTTTTAACCTCTTCTATTGCCGCAACTATACTATGATTGGCACTTGTTGTGCCCGCTGTATTTGAATATATATAGATGTCGCGACTGAGTTCGATATCATTGACCATCTCCGCGAGAAGTTGCTGTGTGTCGTCTTGCGACCAAGCCACCGGCTTTGTTGCTATTGTCCCCGGCGTTAATTGCATATCAATACGAAGATTAAGATTACCGCCTGAATAAACTGCATTTACAGGGTCTACCTGACTAAACCAGAACTGTTGTGCATTAAGGCCCCAGTTAGGAATTCCTGTAAAAGATACAGTCCCCTTAATAGTACAACTGTTATTATCTGCTGATTGTGCAGGAAGAACAAAAACCGACATTAAAAACATCAGCACAAAAAATTGTGTCACTAGACAGGTCCGTTTTATATGACGCTTCAAAATATCACCCTCACACATAATTTATATTGAATCTGATTGTCGCTGTGGTCTGGCCTCTGGGAGTATCCTGAACGACAAGGGTCGATGGCGTCAGTGTGCAGCTACGGTTGTCCGTTCCCGCGCAAAATCCCTTGGTCTCATCTGTCGCTCCATCTCCGGTCAGGTCAATCTCTTTCCCTTCCGTACTCAGCCAGAATTGTGCCGGCGTACCGGTAACACCTGCAGGCCCAGTCATTTCCATCCGTGAGGCGTTACCTCCCACCATCGCGCTGCCAATCTGTTCCCCGTAAATCACCGTATTCGTGGGGGTCGGGCAATTGATATCTATCTTCACCGGGTTATAACTCTGCGTTCCGTTCAACAGACCGCCAAGATGCACTGCCGAGGGCATCGTCAGCGTACATGGCTGGCTGGAGAAGGTCGCCTTTATGGTTACCGTAGCGCTCGCTGACGTAGCCGCCTGAGCCCCTTGATGGCCCGCTGCTAGCAGTGTCAAGAGCGAAGAAAAGGCTAGATGTACCGCTTTATTTAACGTCATAACTCACCGTCCCGCCCCAGTCATTAAGCGCCTCCACACTGACCTCGTTTAGGCCACTGTGCCCCGTGCTGGCCTCAGAATAAGGCGCAAGTTGTGCCAGCGCACGCTGGGCTTCACTACTCAGCTTCACCTCTTTCCCTTGGCTTTTTACCTTCGTCACCGCGAAGTAATACGGTGTCGGGTTTTTTATCCATACGCTCCCGTCTCGACTGACTAAGGTCAGCTGTTTTTCCGCCTCTTTGCGCCCATCAGTTAGCGATTTGGGGCGGTAAATCAGTTTGACCTGAGTGTTCATGGCAATCGCCAGTACACTACCGTCGGTCTCCTTTGGCTTTGGCGGAATTTCCTGAACGTTCAAGCGAAACAGGGATTCTCGGTCAGAGGGTAATGCTGGGTTTACATTCATCAAACGGACTATCTGTTTCCCTTGAGGCCCCACCTTAAAGAACGGCGGAGATGGAACCATAAACACATCCGCTTTATTCTGTGACACATTGTCAATCCACACCTGGCCGCCATAGGTCTCCTGAGAACTGCTGCTCACCTCAAAGGAGATATTCTTTTTCCCCTCTTCATAGATAAACCGCGTTCCGTTCAGAGTGAAGGCCGCCATGGCTGAGCTGACCAGCGTAGTGCCTAGCACAGCCGCCAGCACCGTGCGCAGTAATACTTTCTTTCTGTTATTCACAACGTATCTCCTGAACGGTAACGATATTTTCTTTCAGACCAGACGCGCTGAAGCGGCATTGCTTCCCGTTGCTCTGGCTGACAGTAATGGTTTTCGGCGTAGCCAATAGGTTCATCAGTAACACGCCATTATTAGTAATGAATCCTGCATCCAGCCCCTGTTCGGTAGTTGTACTACCTCCGGTCAGTACATTGCCCTGAGCATCCCGCACTCGAACGATGTAACGCTGCACATTCTGGAAACCGAACTCCCGATAGATAATCGCTTTCTCTGTCGGTACCACTTCATAGGACGTATTAAGCAGTTCCGCGCTATCTGGGACGTTTTCTGGATTGATGCTGATGTTGGTCGGGTTGTATCCAGTCAGGTACAGCACCGTACTCCCATTGCCGTTGGTGGGCAGTGAGCCGTTAAAGGTCACCCCTGGGGTATCTTTAATCCTAACCACCGCCACGGTATCGGACGATTCTTTGGTCAGCAGGAGACCTGTAGGTGCAGTGGCAATTGCTGAGCCAGAGACATTCCCAGATAACGTGGTCGTGTCTCGGCTTTTCGACACGGCCAAGTTGGTCTGCATGCGGTCAAAGGCATAGCTAACGGAGGCGCCTGCGGTATTATTACTGCGCTCATCCGTCCCCGCGTTGACGCTGTAGTTCAGACGTTCATTCAAGGTGGCTGAGGTGCTGGTATTAAACGAGGTCCCGCTGTATCGGCTGTAACCCACTGAATTACTACTATAGTGACGTACTCCCCCCAGAGAGCCTGAATATTCATCCGTCGTTGACCAAGCACTGCGAGAATAGTTGCCACTGAGGTACAGTGATATACCGTCCAGAATGGTGGTACTGGCAGACAGTGAAGCACCGATGGCATCTTTGTCACGATTCCAGTAAGACTGCTGCCAGAACGATCCACTCACATAAATATTGTCCATCCGGTGGGATAGTCGGGCTTCGTAACGTGCTTTTTCCCGGCCGTCAAACCAGACATAATGGTCATTTAGCCCAAGCCCGTCTGGGTCGTAAATTTTACGACGGTCGCCGTATTTAGGATCCCAACTTGCAAACTCGGTATACCCTGGGCTCTGATAACGGTACGTCAGCAGTTGAATATCCGTTTTGTTGGTAAAACTTTTGGCATACTTCGCCGTAGCACTTACGCCTTGGCGGCGGGAGCCATCATCATATTCAGCTCGCGAGCCGTTAACGCTTAGTGCCAGCGCGCCCCACATCCCCATAGATTGCGTAACGCCTATGCCTGCTGCCTGATAACCGCTGTGCAGCAGAGTGGCCATATTGAGGGTGGTGGACGATAGCCCCCAGTCAAGGCTAGCCAGACCAAAGGTGCCATTACCGGAGGAGAACGCCTCACTCAGACGGTTGGAGTCGTTTCGCTGCCCAACGGCTAGGTTGTAGTTATAGTCCCCTGGTCGCAGAAGAGAAGGCAGGGTGGCTACCGGGTATTCAGTTACAGTTTTATGCCCGCTATTATCCTCCACGGTTACCACCAGATTTCCGTTACTGGTGGAATTAATATCATCGAGCCGATACGGCCCTGATGGCACTACGCGGGAATAAATGGTGTATCCCCCTTGAGATACTGTGATTCGGGATGCTGAGGAAGCGACACCCGTGATGACCGGCGCATAACCACGTGTTTGCCATGAGCGCATATTGCTGTTGGATCGCAGGGCGGCGCCATAAAAACCGAAATCATTGAACAACTCAGTCTTCGTCTGCGATCGTCCTAGCAACAGGTCGCCTTTAATTTGACTGATGGCCGTGGATAGTGTGAGGTCATTCGTGGTGAACTCACTTATCCCTGCGTTTCGAGCCGCGTTCATGTCACTGGATAAAATCCAGCGACCGACATTCAAACTGGTATTGAAGCTGCCATAGGCATTAAGGGAATCATCCCCATACCAGTTGTTGTTTCGAGTCTGAACGTTCTGGTTAAAGTTACCGTTATACTTCAGACGTAGACCACTGATGCCATAATCCCAGCGTGAGGCATCGTTTTTTTCTGCCAACCAAGCTTGAGGAATACCGAAATCTAGGGACTGACTGCCGAGGTCAAAACTGACTTTTGTGCTGTCCTTACGTCCCAACTGGTAGCACCCTCGGACAGTGTCAAAGGTGTCCTGATACGCTTCCGGCTTAAAGAAGATGCCGGCATTCTGCAGCCACTCTGGACTGAGACAAAGCAGGCCTGTCTGCTCATCATCTGGACTGATGGTGAGCTCCGTTCGTCCGATTCGAGCGCCGTTGAGAGAAACGTCGATATAGTACTGACCTGCAGGATATTTCACCCCGTCCTTCAGAACCGAAGGAACATCCGTGGTTCCTTGCAGGAATGCCGTATTGAGTTCCGTGGCAGATGCAAAGGAAGAACAAATGCTCAGAGCCAGAAGAGACAGCGCAGGTTGTTTTATTTTTGTATATAGTTTTGTGTTCACGCAGACCTGCCTTCAAAGCAAATAAGAAAGAACAAAACAAAAAAACAGCGTCGACTGATAAAGGCCCTGCCGAGCCACGGAGTCATCGCGGTACAGGCAGGGCGAGCACTTTATAGTCGATGGGGATTAGTTGTAGGCAACAACGTAGGCAGCAGTAGAGTTATAGTCACCTGCATCATTGCCGCCTTTCAGTGTTGCAGTGAACTGGGCACCGTCAGTGGTCAATTTTGTAGCATCAAAGTCAATGCTCAGGTGTGACTGAGTGATAGACTGCACAGCAGTGGTCTGGGCATTTTTGGTGGAAATCAGCGTCACAGCGTCAGTTGCAGCCCCCCCTTGAGCTTTCAGACCTTCACCATTGAAAGGACCGTTCCAGCCGATGGTTGCTTTACCGGTTAAGTTGCCACAGCCGGTGGCTGTTGGGTCAGCCTTCAGGACAAAGTCGACAGGAGTAGTGCTAATAGCGTTTTTTGTTACTGAACCCAGTTGTACCAAGCTGTTCACACCGCCGTTCACAGATGGGGTCAGGTCACATGTGGTGTCTGTTACTACACCTAGAAACTGGATTTCATTCGCAGCCATAGCAGAGCCAGACATGACAGCCAGAGCCAGAGCAGAAACAGCCAGTAAATTTTTTTTCATTGTTAAATCCTTAATAAGTATTGATATAAGTGCGACAGTTTTTGTCAGTGTGATTGTTAATAAGCACAAGGCTCCCTTGATGATGGCGCTTATCCTCTACCTTGAGCTTTTCTCAATGCCACATCCTTATGGACGAGAAACCATCGGTGGCGCTTTAAAATAAAAATCAAAAAATAAAGCCCCACCGATAATCACTTATCTAAATATGGAGTTACGTTGTCCGACCAATAAAAATTGGATAGTGAGAAAGTTAAGTTATTAATAAGCCACTCGCACTCCGACGAGAGAGTACTTTACTTTATTGGTGCGCCCATTCTGCATGATTGTCCCCTAATCCTAACTTTTTCACTTTCTAGTTTTTTATATTTCCATCTATCACTCTGGAGTTTAATGAAAATTTCAGCGCATATAAGGAATTGCTGTGCTTAGCATAACCTCTGTGCTCATGATAATCTGACTGACGCACTGTTTTATGCTAAGCGCGAGAAATACCTCGCGATAAGAATGTTATTGATTTTTTAATTACATTGCTTTTAATCGATAATTTTCTACCAATAATAGTATGGGCATTACCAATAAGAGTTTATCAACTAACACATTGAGTTAGCGTGGTTTTGAATTTTAAAAAATAACAACGCCTAGTTTTCCATTACGTTCATAAATAACTTATGCAACCTGCGGCTATTATTAAGGCCATCCTTTTTCTTATTTATTGTTATGTTGCAATATCCGCTATTTCCTAGTCTCAATGTGCGTAAGCGACGAGCCGGTCATGGTGTGCCCTTCCTCATAAATTAGCGCACAAATTCTGGCGACCGTCCGACTGACCATCTGCATGTGACGATATTTCACTGAGAAATAACTCTGTGCGACACCATTAGCCTCACAGGCTTCGCTACGGCTTTTACCGTGTACCAATACATCTTCTAAAGACTGTCGGATACTTGGGCTATGCATCACACAGACCGTGGACAGCAAGCGAAAAAGTCGAATATCAACTTCACCCGGTGTTAATTCTCCCTGAGTTATTTTACTCATAGCGCTCAGATCATTCTCTTCATGTGTGCGACTCATTCCTCCACTCCTGCAATCTTTATACTGTGACACCGTATTCTTGTATATTAGCCAGTCCCTGCTTCTCGTCACTGCTCGTCTTTATCTTGACCTGTTCATGCGAGGGCAATGGTGGTGGGGATGACACCAACGCAGGCCGGTGTTCCCTCATCGGGTAATAAGAAACGGGCCCTGCGGTTACTGTTAGCGAGGCAATAAAATCCCGAGTACGGTTCTGAATACCCAGTACTTTCATTGCCATCAAGCGATAGTGGTAAACTACCTTACTACTACATCCCAACAATCTTCCGGCGGTAATGGGTTCAACTCCCTTAACCAACCAACCTAAAACCACCTCTTGCGCCCTTGGCGATGCAATTAGGTGAGAAAAGTGTACATGCATTAATTGCTTAATTGACTGCAATGCCTCTGAAACACCTTGCGTCCTCCATGACGGGAGTTTGGTTAAATTCACTTCCTCTCTTAAAGTACGAAGGAGACAATGATATTCAGCCAGCAATAAACAAGGAGGATCATTCATCAAGGCATCATATTTTTTTAATGCTATCCCATCAAAATATTTCACAACTATTTTGTCAGAGAATAAAAACTCGTCTTGCATAAATATGATGGCCGTATCTGGGCATTGTTGGCGCAGAGCTAAAGTAAGAGCCACTGCATTTCTAGGCGCATCATCGATAATAAGCAAGTTAGGCTGTGTATTTATTGCATAGCTAACAAGTATATCTGTATCACGCGTGCCTTGAATAATTATTCGGGTTTGTTTTATTGAACGGTACGTATATTCAATTGCTACCTGATGCGTCCAGTTCTTGGAGTAAATCATCACCTTTAATGTATTGTTTATCTTATTCATGACCGCATCCTTAAGCCCTGTTAATAGCCAACTTCATTATTCATCCAAGAATAACACCATAGGGTTTGTGGGTTTACGAGCATCCTAAGCTAGACATTTGGCGTGGTATAATTAATAAAATCGATCGATAAGATCTTGATTTTAAATTAATAAGGTTTAATGTAAGAAAAATCTGATGATTGCATTGTGGGAATATTCATAAAAGTAGCGATATTATCTTTTTATAAAATATTTATAATATCAATGAATTTATTAATGTTTATTTTTGATATTACGTAATGTACGTTATAGCGTACATTGCATAATTATAAATACTTACAATAAGATGTTGCGATATTTTTCAGTATCAGCGCTTGAATGCTCATTTATTCGATAAACTTGAATAGTACGGAAAAATCGAAGGTTTAAAAAAACGGCATGGGAAATAGGCTGGGAAAAATCCTAATAAATTAGGACAAAGACAAATGAGAATTGCGTCGTGCATTGTAAAATACAGACACATTCAATATGGTGGTACTTGGATTATCTAACCTTATGGCAATAAAATAAAGAAAATACACTCTTTTTTAATTAGTAGAAGGCTAATGATGGGGTTTGTTTATCGTGGATAAACTGCAGAGAGGAGAAGACATTAACCTGCAAAAGTGCTGGCGACGATAAAGAATTTTGTTCAAACGTACTTAACGCAAGCAGCCCATCCACTCACCACCGTGTTTCTAGTCGCTGCCCCGGGATATGATGAGTCAACGTAAACAGGCTAAACGATGCTTTTTGCTAGGGTTTAAACAGGAATAGATTGAATAGGTCGTTTAACATCAACGGTGCGCTGTTGATTTGACCCAGACTCTGAATTGAATACCAGTCAGTTGTGTAAAGGGGGACCTCAGTATGAATATGAACTGTAGGTCGCATAGCTGGGATAAAGAAAAGCATCCTCACCAGCATCACGGCGGTTTATCGCCCAGTGAGAAAATAAATGAAAAAGGGCGACAAAGGTGTACTGATTTTGTGAACTACTACATTTTACGGATGGTTCATGCTATCTAGGCTGCGTCAGACGCTTTTCACAAGATGCGACTAATCGCGAGTGACACAGCCTAGTTATAGTGAAAATAGATTAAGCAGGGCGCGGATGATTTTCGCTATTAACGACGGGTACATCTTCTTGTACTGGCAGATCATTCGCTGTCAGTGCAGCATCGCCGAGGCCATGGGGTAATGCGGCAGTCAGTGCGGCTAATGAACCACCGGAAAGACCCACCTCTCTGAGTAGGGAATCTACAATCGGCGCATGTGTACGATAGGATAGCGCGGCCGTCATTGCCTGTTCTGCTAGATTACTTCCACCGCCGGTACTTGGTTCAGATGAAGAGCCTGCTGTGGCAGAACCACTACGGTTTAAACCGTCAACCTGAATGATTTTGATACCGTCGATAGATTTCATTGGTTCAACGGATTTCTCAATAATACTTGGCAGGGACTGCAATAGTGCCAGTTTGAATTTTAGGCTGGTTTGATTATCGGACAGTATATTGACCGCATCATTTAATGCCCGTTGTGCTTCAGCTTCAGCAAGCCCTTTTTTCAGCGTCGCCTCTGCGAGTTTAATAATGGCCGCTGCTTGCATTTCGGCTGCTTCTTTCTCGGCCTGCGCCTTCAGCGTTAGCTGTACCGCTTCGGTTTCTGCGGATTGTTTTGCGACGATTAGCGCAACTTGTTTGGCACGATCTGCTTCGGCGGTTTCCCGAGTTGTAACCACGTGTTCTTCCGCGCGTACAGCTTCGGCTAATGCATCGTTTGCTCTTGCCTGAGCTTGAGATTGCTGCTCTGATTTACTGGCAATCGCAATATCTTTATCCTGCGCGGCGATTTCAGTCACCTGTTGTTGTTCAATCTCTTTTATTCTAATTTCACGTTCAGCTTCTACCTTACGAGTGCGAACAGCCTGCTCCCGTGCGATTTCCGCTTCTTGAATTTGACGTTCGGTGCTAATACGGCTCTGTTCAGCCTCTCGGCGGCGTTCCGCTTCAAATACGGCAATATTTGCGCTTTGCTCTGCGCTGCGAGTTTTTACCTGCTGCTCTTGGTCAAAGGTCATGAACGATTCTTGTTGCTCAATTTCCAGCTTACGTGACATGGCATCGCGGTTCTTTTCGCGTACGGCGACTTCAATGTCTTGTTCGACTTCGTTACGTTCACGGCGGCGGCGTTCAGTTTCCTGAGTCAGTTTGGTTAGACCCTCTGCATCAAACGCATTGTTAGGATCGAAGAATTCTTTCGAGGTTTGGTTAAAGTTAGTTAATGAAACGCTCTCTAACTCCAAGCCGTTTTTGGTTAAATCCTCTGCGACCGTATTCTGTACGCCTTGAACGAAGTGTTCGCGGGTATCTTGCAGATCATGCATCGTCATCTGTGATGCCGTTGCACGCAGCGCATCCACAAATTTATCTTCAATAAGAATGCGTAGATCTTCCGGTGACAGCGTTCTTTGCCCCAACGTCTGTGCTGCGGTAGCGATACCTTCAATGGTTGGTTTTACACGCACAAAGAATGCGACGACAACATCGACTCGCATACGATCTTTAGTGATCAAACTGTCTTTCATGGAGCGACTGACTTCCAGTTTGAGAGTATTCATATTGATGTGAATAAGCTCGTGAAAAATCGGAAGTACAATGGCGCCTCCGCTCATCACGACTTTCAGTCCACCCAAACCAGTTCTAACAAAGGATTGCTCTGCAGAAGCGCGCTCATAGAGTCGAGAGAAAATAATCCCGATGACCAATAATATGATTAATACGCCAAAAGAAACAAATCCCCAATAAGGAATGTTATCCATTTCAAACATAAAATTTCCTTGTGATATCATTAAGTAAGATAAGTTTTAAAGTAAATTAGGCCACGGGTTTTTGCTTGCTAAAAATCGCGCTGACGTTATTTTTGCAATAATGAGCACGCGTTCTCCCCGCGTAAAAATAACGTCTGGGTTTTCTGGCTCAATCAATAAATAGTGAGATTGTCCGTAGGTATCAACAATTTTACATTCTGCTGACATCCCAGGTTGCTCTGCGGATTGGGTTACAAGGGCCATTGAACCGACAAAGCTATCCTCTGACACCGCGAAGGATTCATCTTTGGGAAGATAAGGAGCAAGCCATCGCCCTATGAAATGTAAAGTGGGCAGTGATAGCACAAATGCAATCAGAGCCATTAAACCTGCCGGTAGCGGCTTTTGAAGCAGGCTAATCATGAGATACTGCCCGCTGATACCAATAATAGCAAAACTGCCAAGCAGTAAAACGAGCATAACCAGCAATGGAAGCTTGCCAATGTGCAGCCAACTCAAGGCCTGCACGAGTAAGTTATCTCCACTGGCAAGATCAAAATGAGATCCTAAGGAAGAGTCTAAATGGCCAAATGCACTAGCACCTATTAGTAGCGATAATATTTCCAATACACCAAGAGAAATTATAAACGCAAGCGCGCAGAGAAAAGGGGCATTATAAGCAGACAGTAGTACCACTAGGACTCCTTTCGATCTATATCCATAATATGGTCATTCTATCGTTATTTCTTGCTTTAGGATATGGAGGGGGAGAAATATAGGATAATTGCTGTGAAAGATAATTTTCAAGGCATGTTTGCCGCTGAAACATCAATGGTTAAAATTGCTTTCGTCAAGTATCAGAAATTAACGTTAGGGTTAGAGAAATATTTCACCCTAAGGTTAGATATCAAAATAAAACAATCGTTATCAATATTATCGCGATATAAATCGGAGATATTCACTACGGGAAGATGTAGTAGACCGCGTTTACATTTTGACTATGAATGAATTTCTCTTCGATATTTTCCTTTTATGTTCTTGCATCAGGTAAGGTTTTTATAGAGTGCCTTAAGCGTTTCTCGTAACCAGATAATTTTAGGGTTATGGCTGTTGCGTTTATGCCATAGCAGCGTGAAGGGAACCATCAGCTTTTCCCGTAGTGCTTCGTCGAAGGGGAGCGGGCGTGCGACCAAGGGGAGTTGGTGTAATTGATTATAGCGTTGGCAATAGAGAGGCGCGGTCGATATTAGCGAATGACCGGGTTGAGCAGCCATAAACAGCGATTGCTCGAAACCAGGCAGACTCAGTGCGATATTGCGTTTATGCCCCACTTCCTGCAATACGTCATCTAGCGCCCATGTATCGCTTTGCTCCCAGCAAATACTGATATGGGGATAGCGTAAAAAGGTTTCTAAATTCCATTCCTCTTGTAGCGCAGGATGATCTTCTCGTAGCCAAACCCAAGGCAAATCAGAAAACAGAACTTCATAATCGATCGATAAAGGCAGCAGGCTGAGCTGTTCGCGCGATCGCGGATGGCTTTCGCGACCGGTGAAGCCAATATCTACTTCGCCACGAGTAATGGCGTCTAGTGCATCATAATCCCAGTTGCGTACTTTGATCGTTGCCTGCGGATAACGCTGGTAAATCTGCTGTGATAGGGAATTGAACATGATCATCATTAGCGGAGATTCTGCAACCAGTTCGAACTTCAGGCCATGCGGTGTTTCATTGTGTGGCTTATCAAGTAACAGATTGCTCATCTGCATCCACTCGGCCAAAGGGTGTTCCATACTGATCATCAGCGGCGTAGGCGTTAACCCCAGCGGCGTATTGACGAACAGCGGATCACCAAACCATGAGCGAAGCTTCGACAGTGACTTGCTCGCCGCCGAAGGCGTTACGTTCATACGCTTTGCCGCTTTGGTTACGCTGCGTTCTTGCATCAGAAGCTGTAGGCATAACAACAAATTAAGATCGAGACTGCTGATGGATTTCTTCATGGTTGGGTACAGGACTCTTGAGCGTAACGAGCATGATCAATGAGAGACTGACTATGCTACAGACAATCAGAATTGCGATCAGCATATTCAGCGCATCGATGCCGAGTATTGCTGCTAGCCAAATCCAGAATGACGAACCGCAAACTTGGGCGATGCCTAGCACAGAGCTAGCCACGCCCGCGCGCAGTGAAAAAGGCCCTAAAGCCTGACTCATGGCCACACCAAACCCCACAGAGAAGCCTGCGCAGATTAGCGTTAAGCCAAAGAGCGCCACGGTATTTGAGTTTGCGAGACTTAACACCACGGCGGCGACCAGAAATAGCGCCTGAGACGTTATCATGAGCGTCCGGGGTTTAAACACATCCAGAGCAAATGGGGTTGAGAATGATACTGCCATGCTCACACCCGCCGTCAACGCCATGATCATGGCATATTCTCCCCGCTCGAACCCCATAATCTCCATCAACAATACCGGCGAGGTATTTACGAAGGTGAGGATCACAGACACGCTCAATGTGGTAATGGCTAACCGGCTGAGGAAGACACGGGTGAGCAGTGATTCAGCAGTTATTTGTGACGGTGATGATGCGGAGGCTGATTCAGGACGAGTCTCTTTCAGAACAAACAGGGACAGCATACACGCCAAGAAACCCATGGTCATCATGGTGTAGAACAGGCTTTGCCATGGGAACTTGAGCATAATTAAATGCCCAAGAACAGGGGCTAGAACTGGCACAATGCAGGTAATTCCGTTTAGCAGTGAGAGTACTTTTGCTCGTCGGCGGTCGTCTAGCGTGTCTCGCAGAATGGCAAATGCCACGACATAGCAACTCCCCGCGCCGATACCTTGAATAAAGCGTCCCGTTAGAAATAACAAGCTATCTTGTGCTAGAGAGCAGAGTGAGGATGCAATAATAAAAATCACGCTTCCCACGATCGCCACCGGTTTTCTTCCCGACCGATCGGCGATTTTACCTGCAAACAACATGGCACAGCCCATTCCAGTCAGATAGACGGAGAAGGCGATATGTAATTGTGATTCGCTGGCGCTGAGATCGGCTGCGATGCGAGGTAGTCCCACTAAATACATATCAATTCCAGCGGGATAGAGCAACACCAGAATAAAACTGCAGATTAGAAAACGTGTCATAGCATCCTCACAAGTAGAGTGGCGGCAAGGATAACGGCAAGGTGTGAATGAGGCGAGTTGCCATTTGGACAACACTAATTTCCATATGGGACATCGACGTCAACATGGTCGCGATGTTGAGACGCGTCCAATAAAGACAACATTTTCTAATATGCTAACTTTGTTATTTTTTGTGCCTAGACCGAATCATGGTTGTTCAGTATTGCGATTCACTGTCCATCGGGGATCCGCAGGGAACAGCCAGCGGGCTTCATTAGTGAGTTGTTCTGCCTGAATCGGATCGTTTAAATATGTCGCGATTTGAATGCGAACGGCATACAGATTGTTGTCTGGATGGCGAAGCGTATAGTCTGCGGCCCACTGTTCAACGTTACGCAACGCATTAATATCCTGAACGTGATTAAAGCGTAACAGTTCCCCCATTTGCCGATCATACTCATAGCGATCCTGTTGCAATACCGTCTGCCAAACCGCACGTGACGGGAGCTCATATTGTGTGCCATTCCTTTCAACGGTCGTTAGCTGATTCTGTAGGTACAGGGTTTGGATTAAAACACCGGCGGCGAATACGGTGAAAAATATCATGCCTCCACGGATCCATCTCATGGACATCGGCATGGTGCTTGTGGAGTACGGACGATCCGCACAGCGCAGCAGCACAATCAGTAAAATCCAGTGTGGGGCCGATTGATATAAGGGAAATTCCGTCATCATATGTAATGCAATAGGAGAGGCGGTTAGTAACATGGCTCGTTGAAGCCGACCCCCATTCAGCCAAAGCGTGATGATTGCCATTAACAGCATTAACATTCCTACGGCGGCAAATATCCCCCCTTCCACCAGCCACAAAAGTATTTCATTATGCGGATGACTGACGGTTCTGATGCCAACGTTAGTGATTTGTCCGCCAAACTGATGCAGAAAAACGGACTCAAAACTACCAACGCCCCATCCAAACAGCGGATGCATACTGAATAACTGCCCGCTATGCTGCCAAATTAACAGCCGAGTATGGGTACTGTCGGTGTGAACTACGGTAGGAAACTGTAGCCAAACATGCACGGCAAACGACAGGATGCCCCCAGCCACCAAGCTTATGATGGCGGCAAAGATGATAAAACGCTGCGGCCAAAACAGTCCTAAACAGGCGAGTATGACCAACGCCGTACTTAGATAGCCAATTTGTGATTGGCATGCGTAAAGAACAAAACCTTGCAGCGTGAGGCTGATATGCAGCAGCACGCGCTTCCACCGAGTAGTTTTGCTGCGATATAAAAGCAATAGCAGCGTGGCTGCTATGCCGCATGCGATAAAGCTCGCTAAGACATTAACCTGCTGGAAAATACCATAGGGGCGTAACTGCGCGGGTGAAAACTCCCACCACGCCGCTGCTTTGAGATGAAATAGCTGAATAACAGCGATGACACACTGCAAAACTGACGCTATCCACAGTGTGGAGAGTATCGCGAAGAGGTGCTGCCGCCGCCACGGTAACTGGAGTAATAAACGGTAGAACGATAATCCGGCGACTATACCGATTGCGACGATCAGTGCGTCGTTAAACCAAGGTAAAGGGGTGAGCAGTGCTCGAATAACCAGCACCACACATCCTGCATAAAGCCAGAACAGCGATGCTGAGCGACGATACCGCTGCCAGACTTTAGGCGCCTGAATGATAAGTAGCGCAAAGCAGCATAAGGCTATCCAACTCAGAATATTCAGAGGTAAAGATAGCCCGCTTCCTCCCATGTTGGGCAGGTAAACGGTCATCACGATACCGCCAAAAAAAAGAGCTGGTACTAATGCGCTATAGTAACCAGCTCGCAGTGAAATTCGGCGCATAGTTAAGCAAATCCCGTTAGATGGCGGAACGTTTGTGCCAGAGACACTGTGCTGGTCACATTGAGCTTTTTCATTAAGCGCCTTTTGCGATAGCTAACGCTTTTAACGCTGATACCACTGTTGAGAGCAATCTGTGTGAGTGATTGTCCCTTGAGAATTTCCTCCATTAGCCACCATTCTGTATGGGTGATGCCATACCTCGGCACCGAAAATGCCTGATTGCGGTAATGCTCAATGCTTTTACGGATCATACTGCTGTAATAAGGAGCGCTAAACGAGGTTAAGCGCAGGTGTTCCAGCATGTTGACTAATTCTTGGGGAGGCTCTTTCTTGCAGAACCAACTCGCCAAAGGCAGCTCGGTGAACAGTGCTGACAGCAGGGGAACTTGCCCCTCTTCAACGAGCATAATCAACTGACGTTGCTCACCTTTCAAATATTGATGACGAAGTAGACTTAATGCTTTAAACCGTGCCTCAGGTAGGCTAGCAATATCACAAAGTATGATTTGCTGTTTATTTCCCCAAATAGGTGTAGCAAGGTGATCGACGAGTTTTTGAAAGTCGCGATCAAAATATTCCAACGTAGATTGTGTGGATATATTTTTGGTATCAATAATTGCTTTTATTCCCTGAACGAAAGAAACGTCACTGTCAAAAATACAGAGTTGGAGTTCCATACGATATTAACCTTTATTGATAAGTCAGCGTATAATTCGCCGTGGCGGTAAATGGCCCCAGTGTTATATCTCCATTTTGCAATGCAGTTGGTTCGCCTGCGACCCAAGCTTGAAATGTTAAATCCATAGAACCGTTAGCAATATTTTCTGCCGTAGTCGGTTTATTGAGTTCTATTGCTGAACCATTGCTTTCTTTTAAACCAATTGCAACCCCTGAAGCTGAACTTGGAGAGACAGGATTTATAATCAGATGATTAGGAAGTTCTGTACTTTCTATTCCACTAAACGTGACTGAAACGGTTTTAAATACGGCATCACTGCAATTTTCTAGAGGTATGGTAAAAGGAACGGGTGGACTCGTTTTATTACTATATAAATCTTTAGTAGATATTTGTTTGAAATTAACACCGATTTTATCTCCTCCTGGTTTGACGCTGCACGGCAGCGCCTCCACGGTTCCGTGGAAGCGCATGTCTCCGCCAATGAGCTCCGTCTGCGCGTAGATAGGGCCACTCAAAAGCAGAAAAATAGCGGCACCGTATAATTGATGGCGTTGTGGCATCGTTGCTATTCTCCTTGGTTATTGAAACTGTGCGACGACGGTCGCTGCAGCATCGAATTCCCCCTCAGGGATAATACTGCCCGGTTTTGCAATCGGCGCGGCGGTTAAATTCCATACACCTTGGTTATTATTAAACCCAGGGACGTCGTAGAATTGATTGGGTACTACCGTGCTACCTGATGAATCTTTTATGACAATGCCAAGATCGCGACGATCGTTTGCGCCATTTGTACCCAAATAGTCAGAGTTAAAACTTGCCACACCTGAACCGGCAGACTGAATACCCAGTTTTATATTAAGGTATCCCGTATCAAAACTGCCCCCCTTACACTGAACTTGAATAGGGACTTGCTGCACATAATTATTGCCATTTAGCTTTTCACTGGTATTAGGAATGGCTCCAAATTCGACGCTAATTGGCGTGCCTTGGTTAATAATACATTTGTCTGGAACGGTAATAATGCCAGAGCGAATATTAATAGTGGATAATGCCTCACCTGATAAAACGCCCGCGGATAATAATCCACGGCGACCAAATACCTTAACCAGTTCGTGATCCACCAATACAATACCGTTAATAACGGGTTTGGTGATACGGAAGGTTATTTTCCCTTTTGAGCCCGAACGCACGTTGTTAAAACGAGATGACGGCGGCCTACAGCTTTCACTATAGCGGTTGGTTTCATCGGTAAAGGGCGACGTTACATATTCGCTTCGATTCCCTGCAATCCAGACCTCTACTTTAACGTCAAAATATTCATTTAAGCGGTAGTAGCCTGGGTTTGACGTTGATGGGGTCATGGTTGACGTCGTTGAGTAATAACGAGCGTCATTAATCCGTTGAGTACAGTATTCAGTGACGCCGAAATTACCGCCCAAATCCCATGACTTAGAGATGGTTCCTCCTATGACGTTGTTGGAGATATCCATCGTTTCCAGATCGAAGTCATACGTATGTGTACCACTGTTAGGTACGACTTCGCCTTCGATCCATGCTTGGGCGCTTGATGTATACGCTAGCGCAGCAAGAATGAGAGCAGTACTCCAACGGCGGCTAAACTGATTTACTTTTTTCATTACTGATACTCCATGATTAGCCGCAGTAGGCTGCGAAAGTCACCGGCGCTGATGCTCGACTGTGTGGATTCCAGTGCGGCATTAAGCTGTAGTTCGTTATCGCCGGGAGAGAGCAGCCAAGTGTTTGCTTTTTGGTTAAGCGCTAATGCGTGTCCTTTGTCATCAAGCAGGCGAATTCCCGCGCCTTTGACGGCGCCTTGGATACGTAATAGGTCTTGGTTTATTGGAGACGATTCCCCTTCCAAGCGGAGAGAAACCGCCTGTTCACCGCTGGTGTAGCGCTGAGTCGGTTGTCCGACGCTGTGACTTGTTATATCGCTTGCGGACTGAGAGGCGCCCCTCAAACAATCACGCAGGCGCAGTGTGAAAGGAATGAGTTTGCTGCGGTCTCCTGACTGATGAAACAGCCGAGCGCTGATATCTCCCAGATCGATATATTGCTCACGAGATTGGGGATCGAGCACACAGGGGGCGACGTAAACATTTCCAGAGAAATGAACGACGCCGTTTTCCCCTTCGACATGACTGAAGTCCTGTCGAAAGGTCGGTGCCGCCTGCAACATGAGCGGCATTGCGGCTAATACAATTATCGGTAACCGGAACTGTTTCATCACATCCTCCTTTATGTAGGTCAGCGAGGCTGCTGATCGGCAGGTAATGCCTTACACACGCTTCCTTGGCAGCTGTACTTCAGTTCGGGATGACCGCCATAATCGTTGATGTACATCATCGCGAAACTGCTCACCGCGGAATTAGTGACGTCAATATCGAGTGATGACTTCGGTGCAACCAATACACCAGGAAACTGGGTCAGTTTGCCTCCGCCTTCTTTCACCGTTTTCTGCGCCAAACCAATAATCGTGATGTAGTAAGGCGTTGGATTTTCAATCGTCATCCGGTTACCAGATTGCTTATGGAAAACGACTTGGTTTTGCCATATCTCACCTTTGCTTTTTGGCACGATGGCGCTAGGGCGGTAAAACAGCTTAATGCGTGACTGCATAGCTAACTGCAACACGTTTGGTTTTGTCGGTTTAGGCGGAATTTCTCTGACATTGAGATAAAACAGGCTTTCACGATCCTGTGGTAAATCATCGATGCCATTGGTCTTGGTGACACGAGCCACGCCTTTTTGCCCCCCGTTAATTCGCTGGAGAGGAGGTAGTACCACTAACGGTGAAGTGATTTTTTTGCCTTCAGCATCTTCCACCCAAGACTGGGCTAAAAAAGGAATATCAGGACTGGTGTTACTCAGATTGGCGCTGGCTGAGCGATCGTTACCCGTGATAATGAGGCGGGTACGATCCAATGAGATCCCAGCGTGTGCGCTTCCTGTAATGGCGCTGAATAGGCATAGCGTGCTTAGCCAACGTTTGACTGTTAATTTGTTCATATTATTCCTTTCGCTATTAAGCAGGCCGCCATAAAGCGGCCGTTATTTCACTGGCAAGGCAGTAGTAATTGTTTGGAAGAGTTAAGGTTATGGTCAGGAATTTTCAGTTGGCACTGGCTCTTGCCGTTCCAATTGGCTGAGAGTTTTTCCCCCGGTGTCACACCCGCGATCCACGCCATACCGTTATCCATCACCATGGCCACGCTCACGCCGTCGCGATTGACGATTTCTGAACCAAACGGAGGGAAAGAACCATCTGCAAGGCGAATGAGTGCCATCATTTTTTCACCCTGAGCAACAGCAAAGCGCTGATAACCAATAGCCCCTTCGGTGAGCGTCGTTGTCGAAATTGCTTTGCTGGCTTCGATATCCTCATCCAGCGCATCAACGTCGATTCGAGTATCAAAACTGTTGTAGCTCACGACATCAGGTACGACGGCGACACCTTGGCTGTTGGTCCAAGCATGCTTACCATTAAGAGGAACACCGGCGATGCCGCTGGTATCCACCATGATGCGAGCCGTATCGAGCGTCGCGCTGCTGTTATGCAAGGCGGCTCCGTATTGCGTGGCGGTAAATCCACCGCGCATGGTGCCGCCGACAGAAACATAGCGAGATTGCTGATAACTCAAGTTAGCGTTGAGTTCGGCCATCTGAGATCGATGCTGGTAATAACCGTCCATCGCAGCGCGATCGTTTTGACCTAAACCGGCTCGAACTCGCCACAGGTTGTTGTAGTCGCTGTTATCGCTATAAGACGCTAACTGAGTCGTGCTGCCTGCGCTGTTTTGCAGGTCATAGCCCATCCAGCGGCTATCGCCGATCGGGATGGAGAGCGAGAGGGCAAAGCTGTCATCGCGTCGGCCCTGATAGTCTGAACGCCAAGCAGATACGTTCGCCGTGATGCCATTGACACCAGCCAATCGGAAAGAACGCCCAAGCGTGATCCCGTAACGATCTTGCCCGCTGCGATCCCAGTAGTTTTGATGGGTGTAGGTAAGAAACATGGTGGTCGCCCAGTCAGGATTGTCAGCCCAAAAGGTTTTATTACCCGTAATGGTGTACATCTCTTTTTCTCGACCCACGTTGTCGTATTTCTGGTAACGCTCATCAAGATATTGAGAGAGAGAACGGAATGTCTTTTGAGAAAAGCGGTAGCCTGCAAAGGTGATTGCACTGTTATATTCGTCGAAGGTTTTAGCGTAGCTAAGCTTAAAGGACATCCCTTTTTGGCTATCCTGATCGGGGACGCGACTGATGGATTGCGTCACGTCAGCAGATAATGCGCCAAGCACATTCAGATCGCGGCCAAGACCTAAAGACCATGCGTTGTAGTCATTACCCGTCAGCATGGTGCCTCCGTACAGTGACCATGCATTGCTGATCCCCCATGAGAAGTCTCCGACGTAAAAAGCCGGTCCTTCTAGCTGGTGGTTATAGCGTGATGGCTTGCCGATAGAGGTGTTGTAGCGCACGTAGCCAGGGCGTGTGAGATACGGGATATTGGCGGTATTGACTTGAAAAGTCGAAACCGAACCATCTTGTTCTTCAACTTTAACGTCCAACGTACCGCGTACAGAACTGCGCAAGTCCTGAATATTAAATGGCCCCGCCGGCACGGTCGTTTCATAAATAACGCGGCCACTTTGGCTAACGGTGACCTTTGCGTTGCTTTTTGCGATACCGTGAATTTCAGGCGCGTAGCCCTGCAGGCTTGGCGGCAACATGCGCTCATCGCTAATCATGTTGATACCGGTGAAGCGTACGGTGTCAAAAACCTGTGAGTTAAGATAGATTTCGCCGACGGTCAGTTTTGACGCCAGACTTGGCAGCGGGCGGTAGGCATACACCTGATTCCAGTCAAGATTATGCTGGCCATCATTGTCGTAATTTGCCTGATATTCACCACGCATACGCCAAGCGCCGGCGTTAAAACCGGTTTGACCATAGGCTGACAGCGAGTGTGTGCTATCACCTTCTTTAAGCTGGTGAGTCATCTGGCCAGAAAGGCTGTAATCAAATACTAAGCCAGCCACGCCGTCATCCCAACGTTCTGGTGGCACCCAATCAGGATCGTTATATTTCATCCATGCCTGCGGCACGGTGATATCCAGAATCCCTTCATGATTGTTGAGTTCAACGCCAGGGATCGCTTTGATGTCGAGGCACTGTGGGTCAACGTGGTGTATTTTCTCCTGGGCTTCTTTTTTTAAAGCGAGAAAATCGACCTGCTCTGGCGTCAAGCAGACAAAGCTGGTGTCAGCATTATTTGCTGTGGCGCGATAGATTACGTTTTGCTGTGATACTGCTTGGCCATTAACACGGATATCTAAAAGATAATTCCCTGGAACGACATAGTTATCGGATGAGAATCTCTTTAAATCGACATTTTTACGATCGGACGCATCTAAAACGTCGGTGTTAAATTCCACCATAGGATCGGCCGCGACCCTGTCGCTGTAGCAAAACAGGGCGATCAAAACAGCCAGTAAATTTTTTTTCGTTTTCGGTGAATAAAGCATAATATCACTACGTTATATTTTACCGGCTGTCATGCGCAGCCCTTAAGAGCGAGCTAAAACGCCCCCCGTCAGATATTCCCTTCATACTTCAAGCTGCATCTTTATTAACGGTGTTTACTCTTTTTCCACCCCAATGCGGCTCGAATTATTTTGGATATACATAGCTAACCTGCCGTTGAGTTACAGGTAGTCCATGAAAAAACGCGCGGTGGCATAGAAATCGCCCGCACGAATATTTCGCCCTGTTGAGACGAGTGACGCGCTGAAATTCAAAATGTTGTCACCATCCATCAAGGCATAATCAGGTGTGTTCTTACCCAGTGTTAATATTTCACCATGAGTATCAGCTAATTGAATTGCAAAGCCTCTAGCTTCCCCGTCAATGGCTAATAGTTGGTTGTCGGATGAGTCAGGTATGCCGGTGAATGTTACGTTTGCGCTATGGTAATAACTGCCGGGTTTTATAACGCTAGCCAAAGCACAACCGGTTAGCTTGATATTAAAATTTTTTGTGAGTAACACGCCGGAACCTTGCGCTATATCCCTCGCTGAGATATTTCCAAACTCGATCCACTGTTCTCGGTAGAGTGGATCAATCACACAGGCAGCTTCGATTAATTCACCTTTCATACTTAGGCTACCCGGTGTTATATTTCCTGTTTGCGCATGGGCAAGGATCGGAATTACACCGATAGCAATATATAGCCAGCTGCGGATAAACATGATGTCTCCCTGTCAGGAATAATGTTCTATCCAAGGGTGAAAATAAACGCGGGAATGCTCCCGCGTTGTACGGCTGATTTATTGATAATCAATCTGGAAGTTAACGGTAGATTGGAATGCACCTGGGGTTACTGCACCAGATGCATTGTCAGCTTTCAGGTAAGCGACAAATGGGATCTTGTTCGTGCCGTTAACCAACTGAACTGGTGTCATTTTTTGACCCCAAACCACGTTGTTACTTGCGTTGTCTTTCAAACCGATACCTGCGCCTGAAGCGGTGCCAGAAGTGAAGGCAGCTAAGGTATTATCGGCTGTGTTAATGGTGTTTGGGTTATAGGTCACCGTCGCAGTTTTTGCCACAGTAGTATCGCAATCCTGCAATTCAATATTCTTCTGAATATTGCCGGCTTGCTGGCCATTAGCTAAAGCTGAAGTTGGGATCTGGCCAAAATCAACAACCACTGGGCTAGATGATGGCGCTAAACCACAGGCAGAGTTGACCAGTTCACCCTGGAATTGAATTTCACCTGTAGTTGGAGAACCCGTGTAAGCCGCAAATGCAGTCATAGACGTCATGCCAGCAGCTAAAGCTGCAATAATTGCCAGTTTATTCGTTTTCATATTGTATATTCCTAGAGATTTAGCGTATTGCTATCAATAAGTAACAGCACATGGTGAAAATTTATGTACTTGCTACTCTATTTTATTCAGCGGTTTTAAATGTCTATTTTTATTAAATGAAAGATATTTCATAAATCCATTTAACAAATCAATATTACAATTATTTTGTTTATACATAAAAGGCTTTGCTAATCAATAAAAAGAATTCGGTATATTTTTCTAATTGTTATTTTATCCTTAGAGGTTCAGATCGTTTGTTAACAATGCTTGTGCTGCTGTTGGAATAAAAGTCCTGATATCTGGATTTATTTGGAATGTTCCTAGTTAATTCATGGGTGAATTAAGATAATTCCTTATGGTTTTATTTTTAAATGATTTAAATTACAAAAATGCAACATCTTGATATTATATAAACCTTAAACTTATGGGGTTTATTCTTAATGGTTTAATAATTTGTCTCTAGGAAAATATATAGGGTATAAATTCTTGGCAGGTTTTGATGACGTGCTGGAGTAAGGTAATGGTTTTGGTTATGGGTTAACTTATTTCCATAAGAATTTTCTCTGGATTGATTATATCTCGTTATTTGACTGCTTAATGGACGGTTGATCTAACATGCACCTGATCGTCAGGGGCAATTGCGACATCACACTCTTTACAATCCAAATACTTTGCAACTATTCATTACTCTCTCATCGTGCGTAGAGTGCTAGAGTTGCGCCTGAAGCATGTTGCTTAAGGCTTGAGCCTCTTGAGGTGTACCATGAAAAAGTTAATTGCTATCGTGTTGTTTTCAACGCTGCTAGCGGGTTGTGCAACAGAATCACCATGTGTGCCGAGCTATGATTCGGAAGGGCGATTAGTGCATACCAATACCTGTATGAAAGGTACGACTCAGGATAATTGGGAGACGGCGGGGGCTATTGCTGGTGGCGCAGCGGCGGTTGCTGGTTTGACGTTGGGTATTATCGCGTTAACTAAATAACGCTATCGTTTAGACTTCGTTAGCGGTAGGTAAACAAAAACTCAGCCTAGGCTGAGTTTTTGTTTTAATGCTTAGTCGCGCCATTTTATTCTTTCTTTTCATCTTCATAGCGTGTTTTTGCGTCCAGTGCTTCTTGATGTGTTGGATGCTCGCTGATTAATGTATTGGGACGAGGGTGATCTGCCCGTAGCTCATACCAAATTTCAGTTGCTCCCTGTGTACCTTTACGGATTTCAACGATCTCTGCATGTCTTGGATAGGGCGGTTTACCTGCCATTTTTGCTCCTTATTGTCTGATGAAATCAGTGTCATAGTTCTTTTCAGTATAGACAATGTTGGTGAATGAATGCCCAGATAAAACCGACGATTCTTAGAATTGGGGGAAAGATCCTTTAAGGCGTAGATAGACTTCGGAAATGTAGCCTTCCAGATGAGCAATAAACGCTTCAACCAGCGCCGAAGAAGGACGATGCTTCGGTACAATCAGACTTACGGTAAAGGGGACGTCAACGCTAAAGGGCCTGATTTCTACGCCACACCCTACGAAATCCAGCGCGGTGAGCGGATTGACAATCGAAACGCCAACTCCTTGGCACACCATTGCACAAATAGACGCGGCGCTGTGGGTTTCTACCACCATCTGACGACTAACCTGCTCGCGATGAAAGAGAGCGTCTAGCGTTTGGCGATAGCCATCGTTAGGCGACAGACTGATATAACGTTGTTCCTCAAAGTCTTGGGGTGTCAGCCGTTTTTTACTGAGCAATGGATGATTGCTCGGTAGTACGCAAATCTCGTTTAAGGTAGCCAGCGTCCGGCGTTCAGTGCCTGGTGGCGTATAAGTGTTCTCTGTTAATCCAAGATCGTAGCGCTGTGCGGACAGCCACTCTTCTAATAAAGGAGACTCTTGTGGAATCACATTTAGGCTTACGTCTTGGTACTCGCCCAAAAATGTACGGCAGACATTGGGCAACAGAGACTGCGAGAACGCGGGCAGACAAGCAATAGAGAGCTGAGCCTGCTGGAATTGTCGAATGTGAGTTGCAGCGTCAACAATACGCTCAATGCCATAGTATGAACGCTGTACTTCCTCAAAGAGCTGTAGCCCCTGTGCTGTGGGTCTCAGTCGCCCACGAACTCGGTCGAATAGAGACATCTGCAGCAGTTTTTCAAATCGAGCTAACTCACGACTGACAGTGGGTTGTGACGTATTTAGCAATGCCGCGGCTTCGGTCAAATTGCCTGTCGTCATTACCGCATGAAAGATTTCGATCTGGCGCAAAGAAATAGCAGACATGGTCGACGAACTCCAAGCGAGATAAAGCCATATCATAAATGAATAGACTTGCCCTAAATAGATATTTTATTAAAGGCACACTCAGTGGCAATAATCGAAGCACAACATCAAATAACCACAAAATCAAATAACCACAAAAATAGACTGACCGCCGAGAGGATGCCATGCCACGTTCGCTAAACGATCGCACTACTTCGCTGAATGCCGATAATCTCATTACGCTACCGTCACGTTTTGGTGGCCCTGTATGGGTTTATGATGGCGAGATCATTAAACAGCAGATTGAAAAACTGCGCGAATTTGATGTAATTCGTTTTGCGCAAAAAGCCTGCTCGAACATTCATATTCTGCGGTTAATGCATCAGCAAGGCGTGAAGGTGGACTCGGTTTCTTTAGGGGAAATAGAACGTGCACTGCTGGCGGGTTTTCAACCCGGAGGCTCGCCAAGCCAAATCGTGTTTACCGCTGATGTACTCGATGAAGCGACGATTGCTCGCGTGGTTGAACTGAATATTCCCGTTAATGCTGGATCAGCCGATATGCTGAAGCAGTTGGGAGAGCGCTCGGCAGGGCATCCGGTCTGGCTGCGTGTGAACCCAGGGTTTGGTCACGGCCACAGCCAGAAAACAAACACCGGCGGTGAGAACAGCAAGCATGGTATCTGGTTTGAAGAACTGCCGCAGGCGCTGGCATTAATCAAACAATACGATCTAGAGCTGATAGGTTTGCATATGCACATTGGTTCAGGTGTGGACTATCAGCATCTCGCGCAGGTTTGCGATACGATGGTACGTCAGGTAATCGAGCTAGGTCATGATATTCAGGCGATCTCTGCGGGCGGCGGTTTATCGATTCCCTATCAGCAGGGTGACGAGTCGATTAACGTTTCTCACTACTATGGCTTATGGAACGACGCGCGCGAGCGTATCGCTCGTCATCTAGGCCATCCTGTGCATCTGGAGATTGAGCCGGGTCGCTACTTGGTTGCTGAGTCAGGTGTGTTGGTGGCACAGGTTCGCGCGGTGAAAAATATGGGTAGCCGCCATTTTGTTTTGGTTGATGCGGGTTTCAACGATCTTATGCGCCCAGCAATGTATGGTAGCTATCATCATATTTCTCTCTTGCCTGCGGATGGACGAGACGTGACTGCTCAGCCGCGGGTTGAGTCTGTGATTGGTGGGCCGCTCTGTGAATCTGGTGATGTGTTTACGCAAAAAGCGGGCGGAGAAGTTGAAACGCGTTCAATACCGGCCGCACAGGTAGGCGATTATCTGGTTTTCCATGATACCGGTGCATATGGTGCGTCGATGTCGTCGAACTACAACAGTCGCCCGTTGCTACCTGAGGTGTTGTTTGAAAATGGTGAGTCGCGTTTAATTCGCCGTCGTCAGACGATTGAAGAATTATTGGCACTAGAGATGGTATAATTTTACTAATTATATTTATTAATAGTTTCATGTGCGTTAGCGAATTGTTGACGCACATGTTCAAAGAATAATGGTTATTATTTGCCACCATTACAATGGCAATAATTGTCATATTTAAGCATTCAGATCATATCTATTCTGGTTTTCTTTCCCGTAAAATAACCGACCTAATCATTTCACGCGCATCATCTTCAGTTATGAATACCGTCAAAATACAGTCTTCGACCAGAATGAATCCGGTCTGGCAGGATATGCTGCATCAGGCCACACAAACGCTGCTTGCTCAGCGAACCCTCTCTGAGCTGATGCAGGCTCTCCACGGCTTGTCATTTTCCGTTATTCGTTTTGATCGCGTTAATATCTTGCGCCTCGACCCTCTGCATAACCGTATAACACATTATGGCTATGAGCCTGAAAGCAAACAGATGCAGTGTTCCAATGATGTTTTATTGGCTGAAGGACCAGGGGGGAAAGTGTGGGCGGATCAGCAACCTATTTGCTGTCAGCGCGAGCAGTTTATTCAACAGTTCCCGCAGGTTTCAGAATTAGCGCAGTATCGCTCTCTTAATGTTTATTATCAGCTACCGCTGACGACACCACGCCAAAGATTAGGCGGCATTGAATTCATTAAACACGGTAATCAGCAGTTTAGTGAAAGCGAGTTGGCGTTGGCTTTGCCGCTATCTGATGTGGTTGCCAGCGTACTCGAGAATATTCTTGAGCGCGAACATGTTCAGCTTGAAGAAGAGAGCCTTCGTCGCGAGCGCGATCATTACCGCATTTTAGTCGACGTAACCAATGCCGTGACTTCTAAGCTAGAGCTAGACGCACTGGCCGCCGAGGTCTCCAAAGAGATCCATCGTTTCTTTGGTATTGATTACATCGGCCTATCTATTTTTGATGAACAGGAAGATCGCTTCAAAGCCTATGTGGCCTGTTATCAAAGTGGAAAGCCGGTGCTGCGCGAGCAAAAGTACTTACCGCTGGAAGGCTCTCTTGCTCAGCAGGTGGTGCAAAGTGAAGAGATGCTGTTGATGGATTTGCAGGACTCCACACGTTTGGCGCCACAAGATCGTCAGTTAGCTCAGATGTTAGAGTTTGGTCATCAGACGATTTGTCAGCTTCCGCTGGTCTTCGGCAACAAAGTGTTGGGCGTGCTTAAACTAGCTCAATGTCAGCCGGCCATCTTCAGCGATAACAATCTCAAACTGCTACGCCAAATAGCGGCTCGTATCGCTATCGCGGTGGACAACGCGCTGGCTTATGGTGAAATTTCTCGCCTGAAGGATAGTTTGGTCCATGAGAACCGTTATTTGACCGAGCAAATTCGCCAAGATAGTGATTTTGGTGAGATTGTGGGGCAAAGCGCCGCCATCAAAAGCGTGCTAGAGCAGGTCGAAATGGTCGCTTCTAGTGATTGTAGCGTGTTGATTCTGGGAGAAACCGGAACAGGTAAAGAGCTGATTGCGCAAGCCATCCATAATCTGAGTTCCCGTAACCAAAAACGCATGGTGAAGATGAACTGTGCGGCAATTCCAAGCGGGCTGATTGAAAGCGATCTGTTCGGTCATGAAAAAGGGGCTTATACCGGAGCAACGTCGCAGAGAATGGGGCGTTTTGAGCTAGCAAACAAAAGCTCACTGTTTTTGGATGAAGTGGGAGATATTCCTCTCGAGCTACAACCTAAACTGTTGCGAGTACTGCAAGAGCGCGAAATTGAACGTCTGGGTGGGAATAAAGTTATTCCAGTCGATGTGCGTCTAATTGCGGCCACCAATCGTGATTTAAAGCAGATGGTTCTGGACCGTGAATACCGTAGCGATCTCTACTATCGCCTAAATGTTTTCCCTATCGTGATCCCGCCGCTGCGAGAACGCCCAGAAGATATTCCGTTACTGGTTAAATTCTTTACGCGCAAAATTGCCAAACGGATGAACCGTACCATTGATAGCATTCCAACGGAAACCATCCGCATGCTGTGTGATTTGCCATGGCCGGGGAATATTCGTGAATTGGAGAACATCATTGAACGCGCAGTTATTTTGACGCGTGGCCCTGTGCTGAATTTACAGCTTAACGAACTGCAATATCATCTTTCACCGCCGTTGGTGAATAAGCCTGCGAGAGAAATACCGTCTTCTTCGTCGACATGGACGATGCCAAAGGCATCTAAGCCCGCAGAAAAAGTGCCGCATGAACAAGACGGCGAACTTAGCGAACGTGAACGTATTCTCAATGCTCTGCGAGAAACTAACGGCATTGTGGCTGGGCCACGCGGTGCTGCGGCTCGCCTAGGATTGAAACGCACGACACTGATTTCCCGTATGCAGCGTCTGGGCATTTCTGCTAAAGACTGATTTATCTCTTATGACTCGGGCGGAAATTGGCTTTTTTCGCCCGTGACATTTTCTTCGACATAAATGTCGAAGCGTCATCATTCCTCGTTTCATCATCATGTTTTTTACGCCTTCTCAATGAAATGCCGAAGTTAACCAATTGAATAATATCAATTATTCATTAATTTTACTTTTTGGCACGGATTATGCTTTGTATGGATTGAAACGTTCAACGCTGCTGGATTACGGCCTGATTGAGCGTCAAATCTATCAATGGGGCTAAGCCCTGAGTAACAAACTCCAACCCACAATGTGGAGCGAGGCAAAGAAGCATGAAGGTCAGCGAATTAACCGAAAAGTCGCTTTATATCCATGACAAAAATGAAAAATTAATGGCGCAATGGGCTCTGTACAAAAGCAGCCTGATTAAAGCCGCGACCTCTTCAAAACTGAAGATTTTTCATGAGTTCAGCTGCGGGGATGGCGATAGCGTTAACTTCACCGTGTTTGATCACTTTATGGTTGAAGTGAAGCTGGCAGATGAGTTCTACAGCAAAAAAATTCAGTATGGCCTGCGTATGAACGATGAACAGTGTGAAGATCATTTTGTTGAAATCAGTCATTCGACAATCGATGAGAATGGCCTGATTGACGGTACTGTCAACAATCGTTCTATGGACGCTGTGCTAGAGCACTATCTGGATAAAATTCACGACCTGTACGAGACCTTGTATCAGGCGATGAATACCAACCAGCCAGTGCGGGAGTTGTTGGTAGGTAAATTAGGGGCGCATTAGTTTACCTATCCACTTCTGGCTGCATAACGGCGGCCAGAAGTGGACAATATGTTTCTTAGCAAATCCTCGGTAACGGCTCGCTATGCGGTAAATCTAGCAGGCGTGAAGTGCCATACATTCCCGTTAAACGCACCTGTTTGCCTTCGGTAACGTCACCAATGGTAGCCGCATCTACGCCGAGTGGGTGTGCATGCAAGCTATCCAGTACCGCTTGTTCAGCTTCAGGCGCTACGGCAATAACCAATTTCCCTTCATTGGCGAAGTTCAGCGGTTCTAGGCCTAATAATTCACAAATGCCTCGAACGGCATTTTTTACCGGCAGTGACTGCTCAATCACATCAATACCGCATCCGCTGGCGTTGGCGAACTCATGCATAATGGCTGTAACTCCACCGCGCGTGGCGTCTCTCAAAGCGCGTACACCAGGAATATTTCGTAAAGGTGCAATCAAGGGAGCGAGAACAGCGCAATCGCTGATCAATTCGGCTTCAAGCCCAAGTTGTTCACGCAAATTCAGGATTGTCGCGCCGTGATCGCCCAAAGTGCCGCTGACGATCAGTTTGTCACCCGGTTGAATTTCAGAAGCTCCCCAATGGATATCATTAGGGATCGCGCCGATACCTGCGGTGTTGATAAAGATCTTATCTGCCGCACCGCGCTGCACAACCTTAGTATCGCCGGTGACAATCTGAATATTGGCGGCTTTAGCGGTTGCAGCCATACTGCGCACGATCTTTTCCAAATCCAGCAACGGCAATCCTTCCTCCAGGATAAAGCCACAGGAGAGGTACTTAGGCTGAGCACCGCTCACCGCTAAATCGTTTGCAGTGCCACATACGGCTAATTTGCCTATGTCGCCGCCGGGGAAAAAGATCGGATCGATAACGTAGCTATCGGTCGTGAAAGCTAGGCGATCGCCGTGCTGATTAAAAATGCTCAGCGGCAGGCGAGCCTGATCTTCACGTTCATCTAAAGCGGGATTGCTAAACAACGGTAGAAACAGCGTATCCAGGAGTTGTTGCATGGCGCGACCACCGCTGCCGTGCGCCATTGTGATCACATCATCTTTAGACCATTCACTCATTATTCGTACCTTTTTTATTCAAGCCCACGACGATATTGGTAGAACGCCGCACAGGCTCCCTCAGATGAAACCATCAAGGCGCCAAATGCGTTTTGTGGATTACAGCCTTCACCAAACAGAGGGCAGTCGGCGGGTTTACAACGGCCGGTTAGAACATCGCCACAGCGTGCTCGTGGATCGTCTGCCACTTTCTGTTCTTGAGGATGAAAGCGCAGTTCGGCATCAAATTGAGCATAAGCAGGACTTAAGCCAACGCCAGAATGAGCAATTTCTCCCAAGCCTCGCCATTCGCTGCTGTCTTTGGTTACAAAGACGTCATCTAATACTTTTTGCGCAATAGCATTACCGTGATCGGGAACGATGCGGCGATATTGATTTTCGACGCTGCAACGCTCTTCTGCTATCTGAGCCACCAGCATATCCAAGGCTTGTAGGATATCTAGCGGCTCAAAGCCGGTAATCACCAACGGCTTATGGAAATCTTCGCAGATAAACTCATAAGGATGAGCACCTATCACCATGCTGACATGACCCGGCGCGAGGAAGCCGTCGATGCGCACGTCAGGCTGCTGTAATAAGCTACGCAGCGTTGGAGTAATGGTGATGTGCTGGCAGAAAACGGTAAAGTTTTTCAGCCCTAGCGCTTTAGCCTGCTGCAAGGTTACCGCGGTGCTTGGCATGGTGGTTTCAAAACCAAGTCCAAAGAACACGACTTCTTTATCGGGGTTTTGCTGAGCCAGCGTAAGCGCATCAAGCGGAGAGTAAACGATACGAACATCTGCGCCTTTGCGTTTAGCATCTAGCAACGAGCCATGGCGTCCGGGCACGCGCATGGCATCCCCAAACGTGCAGAAAATCACGTCTGGTTGGTTAGCTATTTCAACGCATTCGTCGATACGTCCCATAGGAAGAACACAGACAGGGCAGCCGGGGCCATGCACAAACTCGATCTCTGGTGGAAGTAATTGATCCAGCCCGAATTTGAAGATCGCATGTGTGTGTCCGCCGCAAACCTCCATCAACTGTAAAGGAAGTCGGCAGTGTGAAGGCAAGGAACGAACCCGTTCGGTAATGCGCTGAACCAGTTTTTTTGCCAGTTCAGGATTGCGGAATTCATCAACGAACTGCATATCTTATATCACCTTACTTTTCACTGACCTGTGGCGCTGGCTCGCCATTACGGAGAAAGTAGCCAACGTCTTCTTCGACTTCTTGCATTGCCATTAATGCGTCTAGCGTATCTTTGGCTTCAGCCTCATCCAGAATGCTCATGGCAAAGCCTACGTGAACCAATACCCACTGTCCGAGCATATCTTGCGGTGAGCCCTCGCAGACCAATGCAATATTGACTTCGCGTTTCACGCCGCATACGTCGACCGTGGCCATTTGATGAATATCATCGCCAACGGCAACCACCTGCCCCGGAATTCCTAAGCACATACATTCGTCTCCAACCAAGCGAGCCAAGCGTCCATACCTTCGCCGCTGGTGGCAGAAAGCTGAATCACGGTGATCTGCGGATTTACACGTTTAGCGTTGGCGATGCAGGCCTCAACGTCAAAATGCAGATACGGGAGCAGGTCGATTTTATTGATGATCATCAGGGAAGAGGCTGCAAACATATGAGGGTACTTCAGCGGCTTATCTTCGCCTTCGGTAACGGACAGTACGGCAACTTTATGGCGTTCGCCTAAATCAAAACTGGCTGGGCAAACCAGATTTCCTACGTTTTCAATAAACAGCAGGCTATGGTCTGGTAGATCCAGACGATGCATGGCGTCGTGCACCATTTGAGCGTCTAAATGACAGCCTTTACCGGTATTAACTTGAATGGCGGGTACACCAGTGGCACGGATACGTTCAGCGTCGTTGGTGGTTTGCTGATCGCCTTCAATGACGGCACAGCTATACCGATCAGCAATACGCTTCAATGTTTCGGTTAGCAGCGTTGTTTTGCCTGAACCAGGGCTGGAAACTAAATTTAGCGCAGCAATGTGCTGTTGGGTAAAGTGCTCACGGTTGTGCTCTGCCAGATGATTATTTTTACCGAGCACGTCTTGTTCAATTTGCAGCATACGGCGCTGAGTCATGCCGGGCGCGTGGCTACCGGCTTCACCTTTTCCGTAGTGCAGATCGTTGTCCTGCTGTTCTGGTACGAATTTTTCTTCGTGTATGTGCTGGTGTTTACCTTTGTTTTTATTCTTATTTTTATGTTTGTGCTGATGATCATGAAGATGCAGTTCGGCATCAGAAGCCAAAACATAATTATAGTGATGATGATGCACGTCGCCGGCGTGGTGGTAATGGTGATGGACGACGACGGTCTGTGGGTGCTCATCTTGTGCGTGGTGGTGATGCCCATGGTGTTCATGGCCGTGGTGTTCATGGTCATGATGGTGGCCGTGCGCATGTTCATGATGATGTTCATGATCGTGATGATGGTCACCATGCGGGTGTGTATGGTGATGCTCATGATCGTGATGATGATCGTCGCCTTCAATACGCTGTTCGCCAGCCGCGCAACCGCAGGTAGTACACATAAATTCTCTCCCGAAAACTATTCGATTTCGATTTGTTTGATTTGCATGCTGTCGCCGCTGTCCACGCGCAGATTATGGCTCTGGCAGTGTGGGCATCCGGCGTCATGCGCAGATACGGTGATTGACTGACTACAGTCCCAGCACCACGCCTGTGCAGGCTGGGTGGTGATGTGCAATTTGCAGCCTTCGGCCACGCTGCCGCGGCAAACGATGTCAAAACAAAAATGTACGGCGCTCTCTTCAATACAGGATAGCGCGCCAATCTCCAGCCACACGCCCGTTACGCGCTTCACGTTGTTGGCTTTAGCCTGCTGTTCAATGATGTCAAATGCGCTTTGGCATAGGGTCAGTTCATGCATAATTATGATCTTATTTTTTATGGCGGGCATATCCTCGGCGAATACACCCGATGAGACCTTGATTACCGTCATTAGATAACGCATTGGCGGCACCGTGGTAGCGTGACGTTTATGTCTTTGCGATCGTCCTCGCATCCGATAGCTGTACGGCAGCGATCACGGCTTGTCCAAGTGCTAAGGCGCCATCGCCAGCAGGTAATTTCTGCGGCAGCAACAGCGTGAAATCCGCTAAGTTTTGCTGTAACAGCTGGCGCAGTAAGCGGTTATGCAATACGCCCCCTGACATCACGATAGTGCGACAATTTTCAGCCTCGGCATGCACGCGAACTAAATCCGCCAGCCCTTGGGCTAGTGCCGCATGAAATGCGTAGGCACGCTCTTCTGGAGGTGCCTGCCAGCTTAACCACTGCTGCCAAAACACTGCCATGTCGAGGTTATTTTGCTCATCTAAGGGGAGGGATATGGGCGCATTTTTGCTTTTTGCCTGCTGCGCTAACGCTTCCAAGCGGCAGGCCGCTTCACCTTCAAAGCTGATGGATTCTGCACAAATATTTAGCGCAGCGGCGACGGCGTCAAATAATCTTCCCGTAGATGACGCCAATGGGCTATTGAGATTACGCTCGACCGCTCGCTGTAAAATCTGCCATGGCTGCGACAAAATAAATTGGGCTTCGGGATATTGCTGCCAATGCGGTACGAAGCGTAGTAGCTGTGCTAAAAGATTGCGCCACGGCTGCCGAGCCGCTAAGTCTCCGCCGGGCAGCGCAACGGCAGGTAAGCCGCCTAGGCGCTGCATTTGTCGATAATCGACCCGCAGACACTCTCCCCCCCATAGCGAATCATCCGTTCCGTAGCCGATACCATCGAGCGCAAGCCCAACGAGCGGTGGTGTATCCAGCGCAATATTGTGCTCGGCCATGCATGCGACTAGGTGGGCATGATGGTGCTGAATCGGCAAACAGGTTAAAGCCGCCTTTTCTGCCCACCGTTGAGCGAGCTGAGTACTGGCATAGGCTGGATGCAGATCGCAGGCCAATGCTTCAGGCACAAACTGATAGATTTGGTGCAATAGTTCCCATGTTTGGGTGAATTGCTGCTGTACGCGCTCGTCGCTCAAATCACCGAGATGTTGACTCAGCACCGCACGGTTACCTTTCAGAAGGCAAAACGTATTTTTTAAATCACCGCCGACGGCGGCAATCGAGGGTAAATGACGAAAATCCTCTGGCAGATCGAAGCTGTCTGGAACAAAACCGCGTGAACGGCGCAGCATTTCGCTGCCGTTGGTGTGCCAGCGAATAACGGAGTCGTCAGCGCGCTGCACGATGTCGCGATTATGCAGTAACCAAATATCGGCAATGCCAGTGAGCTCGTGCAGCGCCTGTTGGTTGCTAAGCGCGGGTGGTAAACCATTGGCGTTACCAGAGGTCATGACAAGCGGGCGTCCGATCTTTTGTAGCAGCAGATGGTGCACAGGATTGGATGGTAGCATTACGCCGACTTCGTCTAGGCCAGGCGCAATGCCATCAAGCACTAACGATGATTTTGGGAGCAGAACAATAGGGGCTGCGGGACTCTTCAACAGCGTGAGTAAATCGGCTGAGACGTCGTCTCGACAGAAAGCGCGCACCCAATGTTCATTGGGCAACATAACGGCCAACGGCTTTGCTGGGCGTCGCTTGCGCTCGCGGAGTAATTGTATGGCCTGTGGATTGGAGGCATCACAGGCCAGATGGAATCCACCAATTCCTTTAATGGCGGCAATACCGCCGTTAAGCAATACGTCTATCAGTTCTTTCCACGCCTGTTGTCCCGTAAATGGCTGTCCTCCGGCCCTATTACTGCACCATAAATGAGGGCCGCAGTCGGCACAGGCAGTAGGTTGTGCATGAAAACGCCTGTTGGCGGGATTTTGGTACTCTTGAGCACAGGTTGGGCATAGCGGGAAGCTAGCCATGGCGGTGAAAGGACGATCGTAGGGCATACGGTGAATAATGGTGAAGCGTGGGCCGCAGTGGGTGCAGTTGATGAATGGATAGCCAAAACGGCGATTGTTGGGATCGCTCATTTCCCGTAAACACTCTGGGCAGGTAGCCGCATCGGGCACAATCTGGGTGTCCATTTTGCCTTTACCACTTTCCACAATGCAGAATTCATCGGGCAGTTCGCCGCCAGTCCACTCGTGTTCACTGATGCTGTCAATACGTGCTAACGGAGGGCATTCCTGACGCAACAGATGACAAAAATAAGCCACGTCGGCAGGTAAACGCAGTGCGATTAATACCCCTTGAGCATCATTACTGACTTCGCCTTGTAGTTTTAAGCGTTGAGCGAGTTGCCACACGAAGGGTCTAAAGCCAACACCTTGGACTTTGCCTTTCACTCTCAGCAAGATTGATTGTTGACTCAAAGGGGCTCCTGAACACTAACTCGTGGGAATGACAAAACTTCGCCACATCGAAGAAGCCTATTTTCCGTACTTAAGCGATAAACATCTTTGATGTGGGGCAGCGAGCATGCAAAAAGGGTCAAATAAATACAGTGATAACTTTCCCATTGGGCAGTTCTAATGCCCTCCCCAAATTCGGGGAGGGGATACTAAACAGATTGAGAATGGTTAAGCGTGCGCCATCCTGCGTTCTGCATCCTCAACGTGATGGCGAAGCCGTGATTTCATCTCGTTATAGGTCTGAGAGGCGTACG
Organism: Hafnia paralvei; assembly: GCF_020150375.1. Classification (NCBI taxonomy): domain Bacteria; kingdom Pseudomonadati; phylum Pseudomonadota; class Gammaproteobacteria; order Enterobacterales; family Hafniaceae; genus Hafnia; species Hafnia paralvei. The sequence goes on from NZ_CP083737.1 coordinate 860,740, forward strand.
TCTCAGCCCAATCCTGATCGATAATTGGCTTAACCCGGACCGCGCAGTATTTGGTTTCTGGCGTTTTTGATACCGGATCCAAATTATCCTGCGTTAGCTCATTACAAGCGCCAATCCACCACTGATAGGTCATATAGATCGCACCTTTGTTGATGCGTTCGTTGTAATTACAGCGAGAGATAACCTTTCCGCGGCGGGATTCAACCCAAATAATTTGTTGATCGAGTATGCCCATTCTCTGCGCATCTTCGGGATGGATCTGAACAAAGCCAGGCTCATCGGCCAGCGTCTGTAGCGCCACGCAGTTACCCGTCATTGAACGACAGCTGTAGTGACCAACTTCGCGTACGGTGCAGAGTACTAAAGGATAGTCGGCATCGGGTACTTCAGCGGGAGCACGCCAATCGGTGGCGAATAGCTGACCCTTACCGGTTGGTGTATCGAAATGGTTATCTTTATATAGGTAAGGCGTGCCCGGATGATCTAACGTTGGGCACGGCCACTGTATATGGCCCATTTCACCAATTTTTTCGTAGGTCGCACCGTAATAAAGTGGGCATAGCTCGCGTAATTCATCCCAAATTTCTTCGTTGCTGTTGTAATGCATCGGGTAGCCCATCTCGGTCGCTAACAGGCTGATAATTTCCCAGTCGCGTTTAACGTTCCCTTTCGCTTCGATGGCCTTGCCAAAGCGTTGGAAACCACGATCGGCGCAGGAAAAGATTCCACCGTGCTCGCCCCAACTGGTAGCAGGTAAAATGACGTCGGCTTGCTCGGCTGTTTTGGTCATGAAGATGTCTTGCACAACGACAAATTCCAAAGCCTCGAAGCCCTTGCGAACTAGGCCTAAATCAGCTTCGGTCTGTAATGGATCTTCGCCCATGATGTAGTAGGCTTTTACCTTACCTTCTAACGCCAGATGCGGCACTTCAGTGATCCGATAGCCGACATCGGGATCCATGTCTTCGACGTTGATGCCCCATGCTTTGGCAAATTTGGCGCGGATTTCAGGATCGGTGACCGACTGATAGCCTGGAAACTCATTGGGTAGCACCCCCATATCGCAGGCACCCTGCACGTTGTTTTGCCCACGAACGGGCCCCACACCAACGTTAGGACGGCCTAAGTTACCGGTGAGCAAGGCTAGACCCGACAAGCCTTTCACGACGTCAACGGCCTGACCAAATTGTGTCACGCCCATGCCCCACATGATGGTAGCCGAAGGGGCTGCGGCATAGGTGCGCATGGCTTGACGAATATCTTCGGCAGGAATACCTACGAGTTTTTCAATCGCTTCTGGACTGTAGTCGGCGACAATTTTGCGATATTCCTCGAAACCCTCGGTGAAATTAGCGACGTAGCTTTTGTCGTACAGGTTTTCTTCAATCAGCACATGCGCAAAAGCGTTAACCAAAGCCATGTTGGTTCCGTTTTTCATTTGCAGGTGCTGATCGGCAATGCGTGCGGTTTCTATTTTTCGTGGGTCGCACACGATGATTTTGGCACCTTTCTCTTTGGCTTTGATCACGCGGCGGGCGACGATAGGGTGAGAATCCGCGCAGTTATAGCCAAATACCAGCAAACATTGAGAGTTTTCAATATCGCTGATGGAGTTACTCATGGCACCGTTACCCAGCGTTTGTTGCAGGCCTGCCACCGAAGGGCCGTGGCATACGCGCGCGCAACAATCGACGTTGTTATTGCCGGTTACCGCACGTGCAAATTTTTGCATGACATAGTTGGTTTCGTTACCGGTTCCGCGAGAGGAACCGGTATGCATAATCGATTTCGCACCGTACTTCTGTTTGATTTCTTTTAGGCGCTGAGCGGTATAACGAATGGCTTCGTCCCAAGAGACAACCTCGAACTTTCCACCTTTCTCACGGCGGATCATGGGCTCATTCAAGCGCGGCGTAAGCAGTTTGGTGTCGTTAAGAAAGTCCCAACCGAAATACCCTTTCAGACATAGTTCGCCCTGATTGGTGACCCCATTGGCGCCCTCTGCGCGTACTATTTTGCCGTTTTCAACACACAGGTTAATTTTGCAACCTGCGCCGCAGTATGGGCAGACGGTAACAACTTTGCTTTTCCCAACAACATCGTTAACTGCAACGTTGTGGTTCACGACATCTAGATTATTGACAACAATTTGATTATTCACGATAGGTGAATTCATAACGAGACCTTACCCCGAACCGGGGATAATGAATGGTTGTTAATCAATCCCTTACGTTTGAAGCCGCAGTAAATTCACTGCGACGTCAATCAATAGGGACTAAAACTGCTTAGCAAAAGAGTTAAAACATGAAATCAATGGTGGTATCGAGTGCGGCACGGCGGCGTTTTTCGTTGATCAGATCCTGCATAGCATTGCGGTCGATCAGTTTCAGCGCATTGGTTGGGCAGGTTTCTACGCAAGCGGGGCCATTTTCACGGGTATGGCATAGATCGCATTTGTTAGCTTCGGCTTTAGACGAAACCATCATAGCGGAGGCGCCATTTTGGCGAACGACCGGCGAGGTTACGACTTCCATCGTGCCATATGGGCAAGCCACTACGCAGGTTTTACAGCCGATGCATTTTTCTTGTGATACGTAGATGAAGTCTTTCTGGCGAGAGATAGCACCGTTCGGACAGACGTTTGCGCAAGGCGCGTCTTCACATTGGCGACACAGGATAGCGGTGCTAACGTTTTGCCCTTTAATCACGTGAATGCGTGGAGTGAAGTTGTCTTTGGACAGGTTGTGAAGTTCGCTATCTTCACGGTGAGCCATGACGCAGGCGACTTCACAGGTGCGGCAGCCGATACATTTTTTAGGATCTGCAATGACGAACCGGTTCATCAATTAACTCCTGATTTCTCATTATATTTGGTGGGGCAGAACGGAACTGCCCGTGCTCAGATTGCTTATCGGTACTAGCAAGCACACATCATGCCAACTGTATTTTGTTTGTGTTTTTTTGTTTTAAATTAGTGAGTTGCTTCTAGCACTTATTTAAGATGAATGAAAAGAACAGCGTGAAAATTCAACCTCGACAGGAGATTCGACAGAAGTGTCGAACCATTTTCGCTATCTATCATGAATCATATTATCGCTGGTCTAGCGAGGCGGCTTGTTGATCTTGAAGATGATAATGAGTGGGAACTAGGGTGATAAAACGAAGCTCATATTGATAAACAAATCAATAACCCCTTATTGTAGAAGATGTTATTAAAACTCGTCTCCCATTGATAATGGGAGACAGAGGATACTACCCATGTTTGACGGTAAAATGAGAGGCAATTAGCTTGGCACCACAGGAGGTTTGGTCGCCATCGTGTGCAGCTTGTTTTCCGTTGAGGGTGAATCCGCTGCCGGAAGCAATAATGGTGGAGGGCGTATGACCCAGAATGGGGCACACAACCATATCGCCATGACCAGCAACGGCGATGCCGTCCTGTGTGAACCCTGCATCAGCAGTGACGACTGTACCGCCATGATTTGTTTTATCGCCCAAGACAATGAGTGGTTTCATTAATTCATTCCTTATTCAGTTATATATTTTTCAAAAGGCTTAATTTGTTTGGCAGCAAACTGTGGTGTGAAACGCTGGCTGTTATCCCCTTGATAGGCATCACAAGGAACGGCAGCAGGAGATACCTTAAAAACTTTGCACATTAACCACCAGCTTAATGCAAAGAGAGAAAGCAAGGGGAACAGTAGGAATGTCCAGACTGGCCAGAAAATGATCTTGGTGTTCATTTCGACCCTGTCGCAATATCGGCGACGAAAAGGCCAAGGAGCGTAGTGTTGCCATATTTCGCTAGGGGAAAGCGTGACTTTGGTGCTGAACACGCGATTCCATTCATAGCTTTTTGGAACTCGTAAGCCCTCATGACCCTGCTGCATAAATGCGTTTATAAAAGTGGTTACTCCGTGCAAAACTGAGCGCTGATCGTTACTTAATTCAACATAGTCAACTGAGACAGTATTATCTTCATTACGATGAGGAAAAATAAAATAGATTTTAGCCACATTATTAATATTGATCTGACTATCCCACAATAGAGAGCTCCATTGGGTGCTTAAATCTTTCCCTTTATGATGGGCATGCACCATCCTAGTACTACGGTTAAAAACTATATTTGAATTCTCCTTGATGTTTATAATTGCCTTGCCGCCGATAAATAACATTATGATAATAATTGGAATTAATACTAAAACAAAAGAATGACTAAATCCTGAACTAAAATAGATCGCAGTAAAGAGCATAGCCTGAAACCAAAAACGCCCCATAATTGATTCAAAAGCTAACGTAGCAGTTTGGATTTCTAAACAGTTATCGCTTATTGAAATTAACTGATTACCAATCCATGCATTTTCGACCTTGTATTTTCTCTCAGGGAAATCATAGGTAACCTCCGATGTTTTTATCATATTTATTACTCCTTGTAGTTTAAGGTCGAATCCCTTTAGCCGCCATTTCTGGCGTTACGCGGATGCTGTCGTCACCTTCGTAGGCTTCTTCGGGGACTGGATGTGGTTTGATGTTGAATATTTTGGTGAAGGGATACCAGAGTAGTGAAAGAAACGTATAAAGAGGAAATAAAAGAAATGTATATAGCGGCCATAGATAAATTTTGAGTGTTCTTTCAAATTCATCAGTAATTTTCCCACAAAAAGGCCAAGGAGCATAGTGCAGTAGTGCTTTGAATGGTGGTAATGCGACATTCTCTTTTTCTAAATCAGCCCAATCACGGCTAGTTGGTATTGGTAGGTCACTTTCTCCTTCATGTAAAAATTTCTTAATATAATAAATAATTGGTTGGACATTCCACTGTTCATCAATTTCTATATCACCAGTGATAACTTTCCCCTCTTTATCATGACGATGTACAGAAATATGAGTCGTCTTTCCTCCGGAAATAATTATTTCTTCAACATCGTTGATATGTTTTCTACCACAGTAGTAAACGTAGCACTTTTGTGTTTTTCTGTTAAAAACAATATTTGAATTGTTTTTTATTTGTGAGATAAACATAAATATCAAAAAAGAGAAAAGCAAAATAGCCACTGCGTGAAGAGATAATTCAATGAAGTTGTGATTTTCCATCCACGATTGAATTGCAGACATAAGAATAAAAACATTGACAGATATGATTGCGGGTAAACACATTCGGCTTAAGTATGCTCCTTCAGAGATACTAGATGCTTTTATTTCAAGGCAGTTTTTGCTGATTGAAACAAAAATGTTTTTTATATTGTCCAGATCCGTTATGTCTTTTTTGTATTCTGGGTATCTACTATTCATTAATGTATTGCCTTTCTGTTTTAGTTCAGTACTATTTGTGTTTTTTTGATTCTATCAATAGATTCATCTGTTATGCTATGGATGTTCCATCTTATTATATTTTATAAAAAATTCTCAGATGTTACTGCTATATTCTAGTTTTATATTTTAGTGATGGCTTTATTTCTCTAATGCTAAGGCCTAATCCCTCTAGCTGCCATTTCTGGCGTTACGCGGATGCTGTCGTCACCTTTGTAGGCTTCTTCGGGTACTGGATGTGGTTTGATGTTGAATATTTTGGTGAAAAGGTACCAAAGGAGTGCAAAGAACATATTAATCGGGAACATAATAAATGTGTATAATGGCCACATATATATTTTCAATGCTTTCTCTTCTGGATCGGTTATTTTAGAACAAAATGGCCAAGGAGCATAATGACGTAAAGCCTTGCAAGGAGAAATTGAAACGTTTGAACAGCCTATATCTGTCCATGCTAATTTAGTCGGGATGGGAAGTTCACTGTGCCCATTTCTGATAAAATTATTGATGTAATCCATGATTATTTTTATATTGTATCCATCATCAATCGATATGTTTTTGGTTAATATAGTTCCATTTTTTTCACGGCGGAAAAGCGATATTATTGTGCTGGCACCACCTGAGAATATAACATCGTCGACATTGTTAATGTATTTTTTGTTGTTGTAATATGTGTAGCATTCTCTTGTTTTTCGATTGAATACGATATTTGATGTTTTTGTGATGACTGATGTTGATGTATACTCAAATACCCAGGAAATAATACATAAAAACAACATGAGAGATGTTATTAATAATAGGTCATCATCGTATCCATTAATATAAGTAGCGTATAGCATATAACATGCTCCTACGTGAGTGAGCAATGTTACGAGTAGAAAAAACATACCATGAAATATACAGTAAAGTCTCTCTCGTGGCCTAATTTCAAGGCAGTTTTTACTCATGGAGACAAAACATTTATTAACTGCTATTTCAATTTTTTTATTATGGTCTGTTATGTTATTCATTTTAATTCCTAGAGCTAAGGCCTGTAATATGTAATTGATGGAATTGAACGCATGTATAGTTCTGGATCCATTTTATTTTCTGAAATAATGACCATTTCATTTGTATCTCCAGTATTGGGCTGGTATTTTAAATCCAATCGGGCTTGACCTCCATTTGGAGACGAGTCATTTTTGCTAAAACGCAGGAGAATCCCCCCATTTGTCTGAGGCGCTTCCTCTATGAGATAACCGGTTGATATATCTCTAATATCACTAATTCCTTTTATATAGTCTGGAAAATAAAGAACAAATTTAGGTGGTTGCATTCCAAACTTATTACTAATTATTTCTTCAGGTAACCACTGAGAATAAACAGTAGGATGTTTTAGATATTGAGCTAGTGTGGCATCGACCATAATGGGTTTATAGCGAATGTTGAAGTACTCTTGTAACGTTTCACTTAGCGATCCCCACCTATGCAGGTCTCTATCGGAGTTTTCATCTGCCATTAGTATACCAAACTCTGTGCGATTGACCCAAGCTTCATAAGGTGTGTGATTTCTTTCATCGGCCTCTAGCCCAAGCCATATACCAACACCAATTAAAGTTATACCAAGTATTACCCATCCAATAATAGGAATTAGTGCCATTGTACTGATTAATCCGCCAATGTGTAAAAGGAGCGCAGAACCGAAAAGCATAAGAAAAGCAGATCCTAATCTGAAGTATTTCCCATCAGTTTGATTTTTTATGGATTTCAATATGTCAGTTATAAATGTGAAAATAATTGCGCCCCATCCGAAAGTTAATCCAGCAACATCTGAAGCAAGTAATCTTGGTATCAGTTTTACGTAATACTCTCCTGCAACAGCGATTCCAGCATCTAAACTTTCGCGCACGGCTAAATTTTTTACCGATACCAGCGCTGCGTTTATTGTTGCCAACTCCCCTAGTCCTGCTGCCATAAAACTGCTTATATTAATCGCTGTGGGTTTTTCTTGGCATGTTTTTAGAGCGCTGAATAAATAAATACTGGCAAAAATCAATACTCCAGGTGAGACGATTGCTACACTAAATAGTGCACTTCTTTTTCCTGCAACATAATTTTCATTATATTTTGCACGTATTTCTGTTTCAGTGATAACTTTCAGATCACGTCTGTTGGGACCAGAGAAAATAGATGCTTTAGTGCTTTCTGATATCGCCAGCATATTACTCTCAGTCAATACCTCTAGGTTTTTTATCGCAGGAACTGCTTCTATAACATCACTGGTGATGTTATAGCGACTACGAAGAACTCCTAGTAACTTAGTTGCGTTATTTTCTTCTATTGCTTGTTCTACATGTTTAGTTAGGCTGGCAATTTTATCCCAAGATTTTCTTCCTTTAGTTAGTTTTAACAATGTCGTCTGGATGTTTTTAGCAATAATATCGGTACCTTGTGTGGCTTTAATAAAACTGAGTTTTTTAGAAATGGTCTGAATAATTAAATCCGGCGCACTTACCCATACACCTGCTGTACTTGCATCTTTTTCAAAAGGTCTATACGCGAGCAATGCTTGGTTTAAAGGGCTATTAGCATCGTTAATCCAATCCATGAACAATGTAGTGCGTGGATCTTTATCCTCTTGTCCTGGAAGCGGAAAACCAGCACCGTCAATAATCATTGCAATAGATAGTTCTAGGGAATAAGCTGATGCTTTGAAATAACGGTCATAGCTGCTTAAAGCACAGGCGATTGACAGTCGCATATATTGGTATTGTTGTTCGGTACTTTTTAGCCATGCGTGATGATCGATTGCGGAAAGCCGAGCCCGCTTTATCATAATCTCTAAATCATCTTGAACTTGTTTCTTCTCTTCTAGAAAAGCCATAAATTTTTGTTGATCAATACGTTTGGCAAACCTATGGCCGCCCTTACTACGAGATTCATCCGTCAGCAGCATATAGTGTGATAGATCGCGTTCACCATCCACCAGCGACTCATCCCCTTTTGATGCACTTAAGCTAATTAAGGTATTAAATATTAATTCGCTGATTGCATTTTTTTGGTAAAAATCTTCACTGGGTCTCTGTAATTTACTCACGTTTAACTGAAGTGCCAGTGGGAGATTAGAACCGGAGCCTTGGGCTTTTACATCGGCAGTTTGATGTGCATATAGCTTGGCAATAGAACCTGTGTCGATACCAATACCTTCCGCATCCAGCAAGGCAATCACCGCCGGAACCTTTGGAGCGTATTGCTTGAAATAGCCAGCCATTGACTTGAGCGTGTAGAGATCGGTTTGGTAGCATTCACCTTGGCTCCAACTCATATCAATTCTTATATCGGCGGGTTTGTACTCTTCAACCCATTGTTCTAGCGCAGCTAGAGGCATGATGTTTTTTTGGGTTGAAAAAGATTCGCTACAATTAACAAGCTCTGCTGGATCAACTGGCTGCATAAAAAGTTGGCGTGAGGCGATACTGCTTAAAATGTCACTGACTTGTTTTTGAGTCCACAGATGGGGGCTATAACCAACCCATACTTCAGTGGCATCGGCTTCAATCCAGATGTTGTGACTAATATTGCCGCTAGCGTAAGAATTGGTGGAACCGTATTGCTCTAAGTTTTGTATCAGAAGTTCTTGATAGAGCCCGTTACCCTCATGTTCGTGGATGATTAGCTTTTTGCCTTTTTCCGGCGAGGACATATAGGTGTAAACATAACCGCCACGTAATGCGCGCAGAGTGTATTTTGAACAGTGGAGTTCAGCAATACAGATAAAACCTTCTTCGAGCGTAAAACCACAGCCTTCCCATGCAAACTGCTGGGTGTCATCCGGTTTTTTAGGCACAATTCCGTAACGAACGGGGACTAGGGGAATACGCCCTTTAGCGCTGGTGCAAGGTTTGGCTGAAATAACGTTATCAGTGGTTGCCATAAAAAAGATCTCCTGAAAGTAATCGCTGTGCTTCCCTGCGTACTGATAATGGTGGAAGGTTGTTTTGCACAATGTGCTTGGCTAACTGGATGGAGGTGCCGTAACTTTGCAAAAATTGTTCACGTATCTGGCTTTCACTAACATTCTGTTCTGGTGGTCGGTAGGTTGTTAGGACAGCATTGGTGGCATCATAAAAATACCTCTGCTTATTTTCTGGAATCAGCAACCAATCACTCATCAACTGGTGATAAAAATATTCACTAGTAAAGTATCCTAGCGGGTTGTGAATCAGATAATCCAAAGCGTCGAGGCGGTCAACTACCGGCTGTTGCAGGTTGGCAAGCACACATACTGAGCGCTCATGGTTCATCTGTATCATGTGGGCAAAGAATGTATGAATGAAGCGTTGAACATGCTCTTGGCGCTGAATATTAAATTTTTGCAATTGATGCTGACAAGTTTTTACCAGTTGTAATGCACGTGGGTAATGTTCTTCAGTGCTGTCCGAACAAATTAATAGCTCTCGAGCTAATAGGGCGTCTGACTTTTGATGTTTGGCGAGAGAAATACGCTTTATTTCGCGAGAGGTTAGTTTCAGAACTGGAGAAAATAGCGTTTCACGATATTGTGATTGATATTTCCGCCAAGGATGTTGGCTATTGCCACTGTGGTAGTAATACACGTTTTGTAGTGGGCCAATCAAACGATCGCGTTTCTTGGCAGTCAGTGCGCTCAGTATGTCATCTAGAGAATTTGGCAGCCAGTTAAAGCGCACACAGTGACCATTGCTCATTACCAGCGTGGATACTGCGGCCAAATGTGACACTAATTCATCAATAGGATTTGTGCTGTGAATAATTAGACCAGCATGATGTTGTCCCCATAAGGCAATGAATTGTTCCAGGGTGGCCGCGTTTTCTGTTACTTCAATCAAAAGTGGACCTTTCTCCCTTTCTCGATCGTAGCGAGTATCCTCCCAAATCCAGTGATACAGGATGTAGGGATCGCTTTGCTTGATGATTTCTATCAGCGAAGGTGCTGGCGGAAAAACATCATCGTGCTTCTGCAAGCCGTTATAGGTGAGATGTTCGATAATGCGCGGCTGAAGCAGTAAATAAATCGGAAAATCGCATAAGGCGGCTTTGAGTTCCTGAGTATTCAATGCGTTTGGCGTTTCACGTTTATTTGTGCGCAACGACATTATTTATTTCTCTTTCTCGCATGGGCAGTCATCCAAAGGGCAGCTACCATCAGGTTGCATAGAGCACATGTCGTCAAAGGGTTTGCCCTCTTCGGGCGATTGTGAGGGGGCTCCAGAGAAAGAAGGTGCTGCGCCCATCGTTGCGGCCACAAGACCTTTCAGGAATATGTTTCCCTCAAGCGTTATTCCTTTTGCATCGAGGGTGATTTTGCCTGCAGGTCCCCGCAGTACGATTTTTTCACTGGCATCATGTAAAATTTGGGGGCTTTTCTGTTGCAGCTTTTTACTAGCGTCATGTAGAGACTCACCCACCACGCGATGGGTGTAATTACCACCAGTATCTATCTGATAGTTTGCTGTTACCTGCTCTTTACGATGATTGCCAATGTTCGCAATATAGTCTTTATTAATCTCTATTTTTTGATTGCGAGTAACAACCAGATAATCATCGTGAGTGATCGTAGTACGCCGGTCATTGCCGACTTCCCAGGTTTCATCGTGGCCAGTGATGTTTTTTCTGTCATGGTTGACGTTGACTACCTCATCGTTACCAACGGTTTCTGAGCGGTCATGACCAATTTGAGTCGTTTCGTCATTATTGACGGTGTTGAGTTGGTTCTTTTGGGCGCGAATATAAACCTGTTCGTTATCCGTTGCATCTTCAAAAGAAAGCTCGTTATAGCCACCGCCTTTATAGGTTTTGCTACGCAATACCATCTTGGTTTTATTACCAGGTAACGGATAAGGTGGACGGTTTTTTCCGTTATAGGTACATCCAGTGACAATAGGGCGGTCAATATCGCCATTCAGATAGGAAACGATCACCTCTTGCCCAACTCTGGGGATTGCCATCATACCAAAGCCGTTACCATTCCAGCCTTGAGCAACGCGTATCCAACATGACGCCTTTTCGTCCGCGTTGTTGTATCTATCCCAATGGAAATAAACGCGAATACAGCCATCTTCATTAACGTAAATTTCCTCACCTGAGGGGCCAACGACGGTGGCGACTTCATCTCCGTCAGCCTGAGGTCGGTAACGATAGGCTGGACGCCAGTCATTGCGACCCAGTACAAAAGTGAACTGATTTGTGAGCGTGGTACCACCGCCATTATCTTCTTCTTCCAGCGCTTCGGGCATTTTCCCATGATGGTCAATTGCGACGATTTGCCAGCGGTCATTCATTGATTCAACGGGATGTTCGATGATGGTGAAAATTCGACCAGGCATGAGCTTAATACAATTGGAGTGAGCTGTGCCCATCTGCGCATTTGCCTGTAATTGTTCCATGCGATAACGCACCAATGGTGCTGCCTCTGCATCCTGTTGAAAACGTCCATAGCTTTCAAAGACGGAATAATGTCCGCCACTTCTAGTGCTGGCTTGCTGCTTTAAAGCATACGAAGGTCGATGATAGTTGCGGTCTTTGTGAATGGCTTGCTCAGGGTGCATATGAGCACCAAAGCGCAGCGAGTGGATAATATCTCCTTGAATCGCACTCTTTGGATGTGGATTGTATGTCAGAGATGTCGCGACCAGCATACCTAAATGGGTGTCGCTATAGCACAATCCTTTATTATCAAACCAATACATAATGCCTTCCTCGGATGAAAGGCGATGGAAAAAGTCAAAATCAGACTCACGTTTTTGCGTTACATATTCCCGAGTTTGATGTGTGTCTTGAAGCTGGGTACAGTTAGATTGCACATTATTTTTTTGTAGTAACGCGCGTAAGATATCGGGTACGGATTGTAGTTGATAAATGCGGCTGTCTTGATTTAGCGTCATGGCCCACATTTCAGGGCGAATAGTAAGGTAGTAGAATGTCCGTCGAAATCCGCTATCGCCTCGTTCGGCGCTTGCGACCACGCCAGTAATGGTTCGTTGTTCTTCATTATCCACGTTAATCGTCAACGATGCTTGCTGCAGTAGCTGCTGATCTAAATCGATGTCGTTGCGAGGGCTCACTAGGGTCAGTGTTAGTGTGAAGAGCGCGCAGAGTTCCTCATTAAGATGAAACTCAGCTACGTCAAATGTCTCGGCAGCTAAGCCACCAATTTTGCAAGTGAAAAACAGCCCTGTTTTTCTTTTCATAACATATCCTTACAACATTGGGTGATGACCTTGAACATGGCCGATATGCCACCGTTCGTTAGTTCGCTGGTTGATAACGTCTAAATGAATAAAGCTGTTGGTGTTTTGACTAACGGATAATACGTAGCTCAGTGAGACGGCAAACTGATACATCTCACCTACGTTGGCATAACAGTCAGGATTAAGTGTCAAGGTGACAGAAACTCCCCTGTTGGGGCTTCCTTTCACCAGCCAATCCATTGGTTTTGTCACTGCCGACGTGATTCCTTCAATGCTGCGTTGAATAAATTCACTCTGGGTGAGGTTGCTTTGCTGATGAAAATCAAACTGGCGCAGTAAATCCTTTAGATGAGAGGTGTCTTTGAGCACTAAATAATTGAATGATAACAGCGAGAGTAAACGCCAGTGTTGATGGCTATCAGTTATGCCACTATAGCCTTGCGAACAGGGCGTGAGGTTAGTTACCGATAGCTCATTCGGAATCTCTTCCCCTGTCATCGTTATTTTGCCTGAGTCCAGATGAGACGCAGCAGGATCCCAGCTAATGTAATGGCAAACTAAGGGGGGGAGTTGGGTATCCTCGAGTTGACCATTTGCCAGATAAAATTGGATTTTGCTCTGGTGTTGACCCGATATTTGAGTCTCTTCATGTATCGAATAGAAATAACGTTGAGTGGCGCTATCATCCAATGGCATAGAATACGGCACGGTGGCGCTGGTCAGGGGGACAAACTGAATATTGCTCCCAGTGTTTGTTGTGTCAGGCTCTTGATTAGCATGTATACCTGAGACTTTGAATACGTTCTGTTCCTCTAGCAGACAGGTTTTTTTGCCAAAAGGAACGTAGATTTCAGGTGTGTTTTTAGCTGCTAAATTGACTGCCGGACAGCAGTGGAGGATAAAAGCATCATCTATATTTTCTATGGGCAGTTGTTTATTAAAACTAAAAGTAATAGAAACAGTTCGGTCTTTGGTCAATGGTATAGCTTTATATTCTGATGAGAGATTGAGAGTTATAAAGTTATATATATGCGGGAAGTACAAATATTCAGCAAATGCCTGTAATGCCCAATAACGCTCATTTTCTGCGGGAATAATGAGTTTGCTGGCGTTAGGGGCGCATTCCTCAATCGGGGAATTAATTCGGATTCGTTGCTCGTCAAAACATATATATGTTTTTGTTAGATATTGGGAGAACCATAATTTCAGTAGCGCTGCAGTGGATTTATCATGGCTTAGAAATAATATGATTTTTCCTGGTGACCATGTAGCGCTAGAGCCATAGTGCCGAAAAGATAGTGTGATCTCGTTTTTATCCAGTTCTTTAATCATCGTCCTATTTTGTACGGCTATCGGTTCTATGTGGAGATGGGAACGAGTAATAAAAGTTATTGGTGGCTCATGTTGTGAGGTGTGTATGTGGCTATTCTCAGCGATGTCGCATGGGTATTCATCTGCACAACCGATGTCATTGAGTTCAGCAAAAAACTGAACAATACTCGTCGCAGGGAGTGGTCTTAGTGGCATAGGCCAGATTTTTGATAGCAGAGGATTGGTAACTTCAGGTATGCCATCTTCAATTTTTTGCTTTAGATGCCCAGATAAAAACGAAAACCCAGAAAATAATCTCTCTACGTCGGGATCGCTACCGCCGGCCAGAAACGGTGCTAGCCTCGGGTGATCTCTGGATACTTCAATGCCACGTAGACGCAAATACTCCATCTCGGTGCGGAAATAGCTCTCGAATGGATTCATATTGTTCTTAGTAAATTATGTTTAATATATTTTTTAGCAAACGCATTCTCGTTGTGAATTTAATGCGTTTTTTTTGATGGTTAATAATGTTATTTAAAACAATTACGGGAAAATTAAAACTTAATATTGAGTTAATTTTCTATTACCATTCTTCATTATCATATTGATAATTTTTGCTTATCTTTCTGATATTTTTTTTGCATAAAAAAACGCCCAACATTGCAGTTAAGCAATGTTGGGCGTTGGTTTCAACTTTGGCTGAAAAACTTATCCTTCAGCGGCTACGCGCAGGCGACGTTTGATGTTGTCGTACTCACGTACTACGTACTGTTCGGCTTCTTCCTGATCTTTGATTGCATCAACGCTGACAGCACAGTATTTGTACTCAGGCGTTTTGGTAATCGGACTCAGGTTTTCTGCTACCAGTTCGTTACAGGCACCGATCCACCATTGGTACGTCATATAGACCGCCCCTTTATTTGGACGATCGCTGACCGCTGCGCGGGTAATGACTTTACCCTGTCGCGAACGTACCCAAACCAGCTCTTGGTCGCGGATGCCAAAACGTTCGGCATCTGCGGTGTTGATTTGGATATACCCCGGCTCATCGGCCAATGCGGCTAACGCTTTACAGTTCCCGGTCATAGAGCGGCAAGAGTAGTGGCCTACTTCACGTACGGTAGCGAGCACCATTGGGAATTCGTCGCTGACTTTATCAATCGGCGGACGCCATTCGCAGGTATAGAACTGGCCTTTCCCGTTCGGCGTATCGAAGTTACCGCCTTCGTACAGGTATGACGTTCCTGGACTGTCGAGCGTTGGGCATGGCCATTGAATGTAGGCCAAATCGGCCATTTTTTCGTAGGTCGCGCCGTAGTAGATCGGGCACAGTTCGCGCAGTTCATCCCAGATTTCCTGCGTATTGTTGTAGTGCATCGGGTAACCCATCGCGGTGGACATCAGGCTAATGATCTCCCAGTCGCGTTTGACATCACCTTCAGGCTCTACCGCTTTGTAGAAGCGTTGGAAACCACGGTCGGCTGCGGTGTATACCCCTTCATGCTCGCCCCAAGAGGTTGCAGGTAGTACAACGTCTGCAATCGCGGCGGTTTTGGTCATGAAGATATCCTGCACAATCAGAATATCTAGCTTTTCAAAAGTACGGCGGATAGTGGCCAGATCCGGTTCGGTTTGCAGCGGATCTTCACCCATCACGTAGTGTGCTTTGATCAAGCCGTGATCGATATTATGTGGTACTTCGCTCAGCGCGTGACCGATATTCGCTGGCAGGGATGGAACACCCCAGGCTTTGGCGAATTTTTCACGAGCGGCTTCGTCAGTCACATACTGATAACCCGGATAAGTGTTTGGCAGCGCACCCATGTCGCAGGCACCCTGAACGTTATTTTGTCCACGAACTGGGCCTACACCGACGTGTGCTTTACCCAGATTACCCGTTAGCAATGCTAGGCTGGTTAAGGTACGCACGGTTTCTACACCCTGGTAGAACTGGGTAACACCCATGCCCCATAGAATGGTTGCCGTTGGTGCTTTGGCATACATGCGGGCTGTTTCACGGATCATCTGAGCACTGATACCGGTGATCTCTTCAACCGATTCTGGTGTGTATGGCACCACCAAATCGCGGAAGGTTTCAAACTCTTCGGTATGCTGTTCGATGAACTCACGATCGTGAAGATTTTCTTCGATGATGACGTGTGCCAAAGCGTTCAGCAGTGCAATGTTAGAGCCGTTTTTCAGCGGAACATGAATGTCAGCGATACGCGCGGTTTCAATGAAACGCGGGTCGCAAACAATAATTTTAGCCCCTTTCGCTTTCGCCTTGATGATGCGGCGAGCCACGATAGGGTGGGAGTCTGCGGCGTTATAACCGAAGACGAAAATGCATTGAGTATCTTCAATCTCAACGATTGAGTTACTCATGGCGCCGTTACCGACCGATCGCTGCAGACCTGCAACCGAAGGGCCGTGTCAGACGCGCGCGCAACAATCGACATTGTTAGTGCCGATGGCTGCGCGGGCAAATTTTTGCATCACATAGTTAGTTTCATTACCAGGACCGCGGGAAGAACCGGTGGTCATGATAGCGTCAGGGCCGTATTTCTCTTTCACAGCCAGTAAACGGGAACTGGCGAACTCAATGGCTTCTTCCCATGAGACGTTTTCCAGTTTTCCACCGCGTTCACGACGGATCATTGGTGACTTCAAGCGCGGAGTCAGGATTTTAGTATCGTGGATAAAATCCCAGCCGTAATACCCTTTCAGGCACAGCTCGCCTTGGTTCGTCACGCCATTCGCACCCTCAGCGCGAATGATTCTACCGTTATCGACCACCAGATTAATTTTGCAACCTGATGCGCAATAAGGGCAGACCGTGATGACTTTCTTCATCAACATTGCTCCTATTTTATTCAGCCGGAAGGGACAGAACCCGGCTCATATTCATATCGCTCGGCAATCCAAGCGTTATTTAATGTTTATTCACCCTATTTATATGCATGTACTGTGCCAATTTGATACCCCTTGAGGGGGATGGCTAATGCCTTGAACTATAAGGGGTCTAGGGGGAGGAGTATGCTGATCGACATCATCAAAGAGGTGACGAGTTCGACAGTTTTGTCGATATTTGATGGGGGATGGGAATGGGAGCAGTGTGAGGTTTCGTACGCCTAATGTACCGAAACCGACATACACTCCGTGCAGGCGTCCGAGTTGGGGGGCCAATCGCTGCCCCCCAACACCCCAGCTTGGCACCGTTCTTCAGCCTGCTTCGCAGGTGCCCGAATCTCGTCATTCCGGCCTTAACGGAACGAACGGCAATCGCGAGTATTCGGCGCATCCCTGCGCCTCACCCCTTCGGGGCCAACGCAAGCGTTGTTCAAATTTGCTCCAGGCAAATTTGTCCATGCCTCCGTCGTTCTTTCGCCGACGTCCCTGTCGGCGAATCCTAGCCTTCATTCCTCCCTTCGGCTGAAGAACAACGTGCCGGAAAAGGTCAAAATCAAAACAAAAAGCGTGGCCGGTTTTTAGTTTAAGCATTCGTAGAGAGAGCCGGCACGACAGGGATGTCGTGACGGAGTTTGGGGCGCCCTGGATGGGCGATACCAAACCGGAGCGGAGATGGCGTCTCGGATAAAAGCGCGCGAGTTGAGAGCCCCCGCGCAACGGGGCTCTCATCGGTCGCCTTCGCCAGCGGGTCCATGGAAACGCATGTACTGACCGGCGAACGAAACATTACACCATGCTTGTATAGTTAGTACTTAATCGGAGTGAAAATGCCATCCCAGTCAACGACATCGATCATTTCAGCTCTGACTGCTCACCCCAAACTCATCCTCACATGCCACCAGCAGCTCAAATCCTCCCTGTTCACCCCAGTGGCTAAGGCGTTGATAAACGGTATCAACGGCGTCTTTGACTGGCTGCATCATTGGCGCGTAGAACGCGACAATCGCGGGTTGAATGCCCACGAAGGTGATGTCAGGAACATCTTCGCGTAGCTGCTCGATCAAATAGCTCAGCGGTAGGTTATGCGTGGTGACGATAAAAAGTTCTGCGATGTCTTTCTCATCAATGATACGGATTTCACCCGGTTCTAAGCCCATTTCGGTGGCGTCGACGATAATCAGACGCTCGGGTTTCATCTCACGAATAGCATGAGAATAGCTTTCTGGAGACGTGCCGCCGTCGATAACTGCCCAGCCTTCTACTGGGTGAGCGGTCACTTTCTCAGCCAGTAGGGGACCGGCACCGTCGTCCCCCATCATGCTGTTGCCAACGCATAGCAGCAGGTTTTTTACGGGGCGGATGTTCTCTTGCAAGGAATTAGCCATCGCGTCTTTTCACCATCAAATAGATTGCGGGTTCATTTTCGATCATCTGCAATGCAGCGATCAGCGCATCCGTCCATGTCTGTTCTTGCTCATTCATCTGCGGTCGTGCTTTGTCTAACGCGCAGGCCAGCATATGCGTGTGGGTACTATCAATGCAGATTTCACCATAGCGAGGCAGCCCTTCCAGTTTGCGGCGCGCAGTACTCTCTTCCGGCAGCTTAGCAACCCACGCCCGATAACCGCTCAGTGGGCACTCCAAACAGGTTTTTAAGCAGTCGATCACGCCAAGGTGATGACCAATCGCGAGACTGTAATAAATCACTTCCTTCGCTTCCTGCGGAGTTCTGTCCTCATCTTCCTTTTTCTGCACGAATTTCCGGCTGAGGGAATAGAACACAACCATTGGATCTTGCTCATGATAAGGCTGGTGACGGGCGTGGTCGCTCATTAGACGTTGCCCCCTCGTGCTGCGTCATGACACACCGCTTGTAAGCGGGAGATAATCTCGGTTAAGCGAGGATCGTTTTCATGAGCTAAGAACTGCGCTACGCGCGCTTCCACAGTCAGATCGTTTTGTTGAGCGAGCAGATCCATGAATTTATCAGCGATCTGACGACCGTAACGGTAGCCAGACATACGACGAGCTTCGCGGTCGATCATCACGCGCAGCTGTTGTGGGATCGCAGGGTGCAAAATAGTCGCCTGTTCATCTTCACTCTGCTGGTGGTGTTCGCCCTTCAGCTTTTGATCCAACAAACCTAACGCCATCGCAAAACCGTAGATAGTCGCGGCAGGTGTTGGCGGGCATCCTGGGATATAGACGTCAACCGGAACAATTTTGTCTGTGCCACCCCAAACGCAGTACAGATCGTGGAAGATGCCGCCGCTGCAGCCACAGGCACCATAAGAGATCACGATCTTTGGATCGGGCGCAGATTCATAGGCGCGGATCGCGGGAATACGCATGGAACGGGTAACTGCACCGGTAAACAGCAAGATATCTGCATGGCGTGGTGATGGAACGACCTTAATCCCGAAGCGTTCAGTGTCAAACAGCGGAGTGAGCGCCGAGAAAATCTCGATTTCACAGCCGTTACAGCCACCGCAGTCAACGCGGTAAACATACGCCGAACGGCGAATGTCTTTTAACAACGTGCTTTTGAGCTTGGCAATCTGCTCATCTACGGTAATCGGAACGGGTAAACCGTTGGCGTCGCGTGGGCCAATAATGGGTGAATTATTGACGGGCTGTTGCGTGATAATCTGGCTCATTGTGCCGCCTCCTGAGTCAGGTGACGTCCCAGCGTAATGCGTGCTGAGTGGGTAATATTGTGTTTACGTTTGCAGTTCGGACAGGTTTCAAACTGTGGACGGCGTTCTTCGGCCTGCTCCTCGGTTAGATTTCCTGCCTGCACCAGAAGGGCCATGGCGTAATCGATCTCTTTCTGTGCTGCGTAAGGCGCACCGCATTCAACACAGTTGCACACCTTGAACTCAGCTGTTTGAAACAGATCGTTTTTGTTCCAAACGGCTAGCTCAAACTCAGGTGTCAGCTTGATTGCGGCGGTTGGGCAGACTTCTTCACAGCGCGCGCAGAAAATGCAGCGCCCCAGATGAAGTGACCAAGTGCGCGTCCCTTCACGTGCGTTGGTTTCCATCGTTAACGCGTTGGCAGGGCAGGCGGCGGTGCAGGCACCACAAGCGATGCACTGCTCTGGATTATATTCAGGCTTGCCGCGAAAGTTCGGATCAACCTGCATGGGTTTGGCCGGATAAGCTACCGTGGCATCACGATGCTTAAAGGCCGTTTTTAATAATTTCAGCATGACGTTTCTCCTGACCTTACTTCAGCGGTGAGTCTTTACGTTCCAGACCATAACGCTCGATTTCTTTGTACGGTACGGTAACGGACTTGCGCTTACGCACGTCTACCAGCGTTACGCGGTCAGTACAGGAGTAGCAAGGATCGAGGCTACCAATGATCAGCGGCGCATCGGATACGGTGTTACCACGCAGCATGTAACGCAGCGTTGGCCAGTTTGAGTAAGTGGCTGCACGGCAGCGCCAGCGATACAGTTTCTGGTTGTCACCGGTCATTGACCAATGGATATCGTCACCGCGCGGTGCTTCGGAGAAGCCTAACGCAAAGCGGTTAGGGATATAGGTGAAACCTTCTACCGACAGCGGGCCGCCCGGCAGGTTATCCAGACCAAAGTCGATCATGTTCAACGCGGTGAAGACTTCGTTTACGCGAACTTTCACACGGGAGATGACGTCGCAGCCGGTTTCGGTGTGAATTTCCATTGGCAGCAGGTCGTAGCCTGCAAATGGATGATCGACTCGGGTATCACGGGTGTGTCCGCTTGCACGAATCATGGGGCCGACGTTACTGAAATCGCGAGCAATCTGTGGATCCAGACGACCTACGCCTACGGTACGCTGTTCCATATTGGGTGTGCTAAATAGGATATCGACTAGCGTTTTCACTTCAGCGCGCATTTCGGCAGCCAGAATGCGGGTTTTGATCATGTCGTCTTTCAACAGATCGCGACGAATTCCGCCGATCAGATTCAGACCGTAGGTCTTACGCGCACCGGTCAGGATTTCCGCCATCTTCATCGATTTTTCACGTACGCGGAAGAACTGCATGAAACCGGAATCAAAGCCGACAAAGTGGCACGATAAGCCGAGGTTTAGCAGATGACTGTGTAGACGTTCTACTTCGAGCAGAATTGAGCGAATAGCCTGCGCACGTTCTGGTACCTGAATGCCCATCGCATTTTCTACCGAAGTGGTATATGCGGTGCTGTGGGCAAACCCACAGATGCCACACACACGGTCAGACAAGAAGGTCACTTCGTTGTAGCCCATGCGCGTTTCGGCCAGTTTTTCCATGCCACGATGCACATAGAACAGACGATAATCGGCATCAACGATATCTTCACCATCAACGAACAGGCGGAAGTGCCCTGGTTCATCAGAGGTGATATGTAGCGGGCCAATAGGAACAATTTTTCCGCTTTTGCTTTCGTTGATAAATGGATAGGTTTCAACGTCGGTGGTTGGTGCAGGGCGCTGGCGATAATCCATTGAATCTTTGCGTAGCGGATACAGTTCATCCGGCCAATCATCGGGCAGAACCAGACGGCGTTCGTCGGGCAAACCCACGGGAATGAGGCCATACATATCGCGAACTTCACGCTCGCCCCAGACCGCAGCGGGCACGCGTGGGGTGACTGATGGGAATTCTAGCGTTCTCTCATCGACCAGTGCTTTTACCGTGATCCAGCATTTGGTGCCGGTTTCCATGGATAGAACGTAGTAAACCGCATAGCTACCGCACAGCGGGCGCTCGTCGTTGCCGAACAGAACGGATAACCAGCCACCCTGCTTGTAATACAGAAACTCGACAACTTCCGGCAACATATTGGTTTTAATGGTGATGGTTGCCTGAGTATCGGTCTGCCAGCTTTCGTCCAGAATCGCTGTGGGAAACTGCTGACGCAGTTCCTGAATGTAATGTTGACCTGTTTTTTGCTGATTCATGAGCCGCGATGCCTCGTAAGCTGAGAGGATGAAACTAAAAATAAGTGAGTCAGAAATGCTGTCATGCCCGGCCTCACGCAATTAACCAAGATAAGAATGCCGCCGCAGCCAAGCCAAAACCGGCCCACGTGGTGTACGACGTTTTTAGGAAACGTAAACGGGCAACGCTGTTTTCGAATAGCGCAATCAGAGCGATGCCGACCAGCAGCTTGATAATTGCTGCGACGATGGCTAGAAACAATGCGCCTGCGCTGAAGGTGGTCATTTGTCCCCAAGGAACAAATACGCCGATAAACAGTTGTAAAACCACCAGCTGTTTCAGACTGATACCCAGTTTTAGTACTGCAAACGCCGAGCCGGAGTATTCCGTTAGTGGGCCTTCCTGAAGTTCCTGTTCTGCTTCTGCCATATCAAACGGGAGTTTGCCCATTTCGATAAAGGTGGCGAATGCGCAGGCCAACAGCGCTAGCACCAAGGCCAGAGAAGAATTCACATTCCACTCCAGTACGTGAAAACTCATCACACCAAGGTTGGTTGAACCCGCCAGCAGAGCCGTAACCCACAAACCAAGCATCAGGATTGGTTCTACCAGAATGCCTAGCATGGATTCACGGCTAGCGCCGATCCCAGTAAAAGTGCTGCCGGTGTCTAACCCTGCAATAGCAAAGAAGAAACGTGCAACGGCAAACAGATATACGACGGTGATTAAATCGCCGATAGGGGCTAGTGGGCTGATAACTGTCACCACCGGTAGTGCGGTGGCGATAGTTAACATCGTGCCGACCATGACATACGGCATCATCTGGAAAAATACGCCAGAGGCTGCCGGTGAAATATTCTGGCGTTTGAACAGTTTAAAAATGTCGCGATAGTCCTGAAAAATATCAGGTCCTTTACGGCTGTGTATTTTGGCTCGTAGCACGCGGGAAATACCGCTAAACAGTGGAGCCAGTGCTAGCAGGGCTAATGCCTGAATCAGGGCTAGCACAAGGATGGAAAGCGAACTCATATCATTCTCCTCAGGCGAAAATCGCCACTAACAGCAGGGCGAGCTCAATCACCGCTAACGCGGGATAAATGCGCATAGCGCCTTCGCGTAGCAGACCACCAAACAGCGGTGCTGGATTGAATACCTGACGCAGACGATAAACAGGGGCGAACATCACACGCAGTGGTTGAGCAAAGCCTGTGGCTGTAACGACCATTCCGGCTTCATGCCCATAGCCACAGGCCCATGCGTCTCCATGACGACGACGTGGCAGGCGTGCGTTTTTGTACATACCCACCAACAGCAAAGGAATAATGGGGAAGGCCAGAAGTAGAATGGCAATCATCAACGTGGACAGCAGGGTGGTGTTAGTCGTGCCAGAAATCATCACGGCACCCTGAGTCATCTGATGTGGATCGAGCATTAAACCGAGCGATCCAGCCGCTATTTTCAGCATGTAAGGCAGTACCCATGGAGCGCCAATACCGAAGGCCAAACAGCCAATGGCTAATAGCACCGGAGAGAACAACATGGATGCCGGAGCGCAGCCTGCGTTAGCCGCCCCCTCGCTGCGAGGAGCGCCGAGGAATGTCACACCGAAGATTTTCGCCACGCACATCACGGCCAGTGCGCCGGTAATCGCCAGAACAACCATCACCAAAGGGGCAATGATACGCATGCTCAAGGTTGAGGAGTGGCTGAGAGAGAACAGGGTCTGGTAGGTAAACCACTCACTCACAAAGCCGTTAAGCGGTGGTAAAGCGGCCATCGACATCAGGCCAATCAGCATGGCGGTTGCTGTTAGCGGCATACGACGTGCAACGCCACCCAATTTTTCAATATCTTTCGCACCGGTACTGCGGATTACCGCACCAGCGCCAAGGAATAACACGCCTTTAAATAAGGTGTGGTTAACCAAATGGAACAGTCCAGCCATTAAACCGAGCACGGCAAGCGTAGGTTTACCCAGCGCCAGCCCAAGCACACAGGCAGAAAGCCCAAGCAGAATGATGCCGATATTTTCCACGGTGTGATAAGCCAAGAGGCGTTTGATATCGTGCTCCATCAGGGCGTACAAACCACCAATAAAGGCCGTGAGCGCACCGATAATCATCAGCGCTGCGCCCCACCACAGCTGCGGCATTCCTAGCCAGTCAATGCTGAGTTTCAGCAACCCAAACAGACCCACTTTTAACATCACGGAAGAGACGAGCGTGGCGGCATGGCTTGGTGCGCTGGAGTGAACCTGTGGGATCCAGCCATGTAATGGAACCAAGCCAGAAACAATACCGAAACCGAGCAAACCGAGTACAAATACCCATGAGGCTAAGCCACGGCTGAGCGTGGCAAGGTGAAATTCGCTCAGCGCCAAAGTGCCACTATGGCGATACAGAATCCAAAATGCGGCAATGATAAACACGGTGCCCAAGCGTGACATCAGCCAATAAAGGCTGGCAGCCTTACGTGCTTTTGCATCTTGTGCTTGCCATACCAGCAGCGCGGTGAACAGAGTCATCAACTCAAGCAGTGCTACAAACATCACCGCGTTATCGGTGAGGACTAACAGACTGATGGCAGCGCTGAGCATGTTCATCAAACAGCCAATCAGCGCGGCTTTCTTCGGTATATAGCTTTTCAGATAACTAAAGGCATAAATAGCACACAGCAGGCTGACGGCGGAGGTCAGTAACAGCATTAGGCTGTTCAACGTGTTAAATAGCACTGGCGTGTGATTAAACAGGTTGGCGCTAACGATCTCTGGGGTAAAAGTAAGACCTTGGCACGCGCTCCATGTGCCCGCTGCGCCAGCAACGAATGCGCCTAACGCAGCAACGCGAGCGCCGAGCCAGCCAGAGCCGGTTGATCCTAATACCAGCGATAGCAGGGCGGAGATCAAATAAATACTGAGAGCGAAGCTCAATAATTCCACGGTATTCATTGTGCGTCGGACCCCTCTGCGAATGAACTAAACATCATCAAATCGGCATCCATGGCGTCCATTGCATTTTGACGTTTGGCGGCGCTGGCCAGAGCCAACTGGTTATCATCAACCAACATGATGGCGTGAGTTGGGCAGGTACGGACGCATGCGGGCCCTTGTTCGCTGAACTGACATAAATCGCATTTCACGGCGATGCTGCGGATACCGGGATACCAATCTAGGAATGGGCTAATGCCACGTTTGTTTGGCGGTGCAGGAAGAGCCATCGGCGTGTTGCTGTTGGCTGGAATATGCAGGGGCTTACTGCCGTTCATAGTGATAGCACCAAATGGGCAGGCAATGCCGCACAGTTTGCAGCTCACGCACAGGCTTTCGTTAAGCTGAATGGAATCATTGGTATGGGTAATCGCATTGACCGGGCAAACCTGTGCGCACGGCGCGTCTTCACACTGGTGACACATCACAGGCACGGAGTCGCGACTGTTTTTGACCACCACCAGACGCGGCTCAGTTTGCAGGCCGTACATCTTATGCTCTTCAGAGCAAGCGGCCATACAGGTGTTGCACCCGATACATAATCGGGGATCCGCAATAACAAAGCGGTTCATGTTCAGTCCTCTGGTTCAGACTACAAAAGTTAAATTCCCCTTTGTTAAGCACAAAACGTGCCAGTAGGTGTAAATTGGAAAATAGTTGTTTATTTACAGTGAGTTATTGGTCTTGGTGGATGGTGTTTTTGGGTGTCGGAAGTGTGTCGTTGTCGACACTTGAGGGCGGGTTCGACATTAGTGTCGAAGGACTCTTCCCATGACGAAATATCATTGAACTCAATGATAAAGATATTCAGTCGAGAGAAATGATGATAATTCACAAAAATGCCATGAGACTTATCATCATTAATGCGTATGATTGAGTGGTATTTCTATCAGATATGGTACTGCTATTCTTTAAATACTAATGCGATCGGTAATGGATGGCGTAGGCGTCTTTTTAATTTGGCGAAGAAACCTTGGGAGTCTTGCTTGCTGTAAAATGGTTTTGCGTCATGAATAAGGTTAGCTAATTTATTAAAGCGAGGACTGTTATCTGCGGTTAAGAAAATAAGTTCTATATTCATGGGCAGCAAGGACATGTAATTCTTTTTAATTTCAGCAAAGTGTTTGTGAGTGCGTTCTTTATCACCGCAATCCAATAGCATCAGTAATGTGAAGTTATCAAGACCTGATGTAGACTCCGTGACATTTGCAAGCGCTAAACGACAAGTATATATCTCTTTTTGACCACGACAGTATAGATAAATCTGGCGACAAAAAGCTCGTGGCATATCAAGCACTGTTATGGTTTTTTGTGGCTGATTTAATTCGATTTTTTTGTTTTTTTCTTTAGCTGTGACGATCAGGCTCATTATTTGGCCATGCTCAAGGATTGCGTAGTTATCGCTATTTTCCGTAGCGACTAGCGCAAACCGTTCCATTGTTGCAAGTTTTAGAATCACGAAGCCATTAACAGGTGTCCACTGTGCTGAATTATCGCTTTCTTGTATGGCGGGAAGGTATTCGGGTTGTGTATTTTCATCTACAGATAAATAGCTGTATATTATTTTATCGCCCGTTTCTGGCAATATGTGAAAGATACCTGAAAATTCAGACTTACCGTTACTTATCGGTTTATGCTCGCCAAGTATCCAGAATGTTTGGTCGCAAAATGATTGGAAAAGATTATAACAATGCTCACTTAAATCTTCATTTTCATTAAGTTGAGCGATAGCATTAATTTGGGCGATTATCGGGAAACCCATAGTGAATTTTTCATCCTTGATATTAAATTCTGTTGTTAGCACTTTAAATAATACAGCAGATAATATTAAGGTGAACAGTATTATTATTTAATCTTGGCTACAGACTCTCTCACTTTCAACTCTCCCACAAACGGCTCTACAGGTTCTACAATCTCGCCACTGCTTAATCGCAGCGCTTGGGTAATTGCCGTAGAGATCATCTTATCGATAGGTAAGTAAACCGTGGAAAGCGACGGTTGTAGATACTCGGCGCTAGGTTCATCGTCGAAACCAAATAGTGAGACATCCTCGGGTACGCGTTTTCCGGCCTGATGTAAGGCGCGAAGTGCGCCGATCGCCATATCGTCGTTGCAGGCAAAGAGGGCAGTGAAAGGTTGCTGACGAGCGAGTAGTTCACAGCAGGCATGGTAACCACCTGCAACACTGCTATCACCGAGTGTAACTAAGCTGTCGTGATAGGTTATTTGATTTTGTTCCAGAGCATCTTTATAACCCGCTAGGCGAGACTGCGCGGTTGGTGTATTAATAGGCGCCGTAATGCAGGCTATTTGCCGATGACCCTGTGTAATCAGATACTTAACCACTTCGCTTGCGGCTTGCTGTTGCTCGAAGAAGACGCAGCGATCGCGAG
The DNA here is from genome assembly GCF_020150375.1 of Hafnia paralvei. Taxonomy (NCBI): domain Bacteria; kingdom Pseudomonadati; phylum Pseudomonadota; class Gammaproteobacteria; order Enterobacterales; family Hafniaceae; genus Hafnia; species Hafnia paralvei. The sequence goes on from NZ_CP083737.1 coordinate 887,772, forward strand.
CCTGAGGTAAATCTCGATTAATCACCATGAGAGCGTGATGCTGGCTGATCAACTGCATCAGCGCGGGTTCTTCCATAAAACGCGTATAGAGGATGATAGCGTCACAGCGGCGGTCAATAAGCAGGTGTACGGCTTCACGTTCACCTTCTGGGGTATCATGACCATCGGTCACAATCATATGTTTCCCGCTTGCTTCTATCAGGTGTGCGGCTTGTCGAAGCAAACGGCCAAAATTTGATACAACTAAACCAATGGTATTGGAGGTTTGATTCGCCAATGCCTGCGCTAAGAGGTTGGGGCGATAGCCTAACTCCTCTACGGCTTTAAATACCGCTATGCGCGTGCTTTCTTTGACTTGGCCCGTGCCGTTTAATACTCGGGAAACGGTGGCCTTGGACACTCCAGCACGCAGCGATACATCCAGCATGGTTATCATCAATATCTTCCCTACTTTATGCGTAAAAATGCGAGATTATCATACCAACCGTGGCGTAGAGACCGAATGTCGACAGACGAGCGTGGGGCTGAACATATTGGTTGTTTCGGGGAGTGGCAACTGTTTGGATAAGGCCAGTGCCAACTCTGCGGCTTGAGTCGCCATTGCCACGACGGGGTAACGAATGGTGGTTAAGCGAGGTCGCAGATAACGCGAAATTAAAACGTCATCAAATCCGATCAGTGAAATTTTCCCCGGAACATCAATGCTGTTATCGCTTAGCACTGACAGTGCGCCTGCGGCCATAGGATCGTTATAACAGGTGACCGCGGTGAGTGTTTTACCATGGCCAAGCAGTTCGGTCATCGCCTGCTCACCACCGATTTCATCAGGTGAACCATAGGCAATCAGCTTGTCGTCCACCGGAATACCGTGTTCGTGCAGGGCATCCAAATAGCCTTGCAGACGATCGTGCGCATCCGAAATGGGATGGTTAGAACAGATGCAGGCAATGTGTTTATGTCCTTGTTGAATCAGATGGCGTGTTGCCAACCACGCGCCGTAGCGGTCATCAAGCGCTACGCAGCGGGTTTCAAACCCCGGCAGTGTGCGGTTAATCAGTACCATGCCCGGTATTTGTTTCATCAGATGCGCCAGCTCTTCATCTGGGATCATTTTGGAGTGAACCACCAGCGCCGCGCAGCGATGGCGAATTAATTGTTCGATAGCCTGACGTTCTTTATCGATGTTGTGATAGCCATTGCCGATCAGGAGAAAATTTCCGGTTGCATAAGCAACCTGTTCAACGGCCTTAACCATGGCACCAAAAAATGGATCGGAAACGTCTGACACAATTAAGCCAATAGTTTCAGTTGCTTGTTGGGCTAATGCCCGCGCATTGGCGTTTGGGTGATACTGTAACTGCTCCATGGCAGACATCACGGCGGCGCGTGAGCTGTCGCTTGCTTTTGGCGAGTTATTGATAACGCGAGAAACCGTGGCGACGGAGACTCCCGCGAGCCTAGCAACATCCTTTATGGTAGCCATGGGATTATCCAAAAATACAGTGAAGGGAAAGCGTTTACACGCCAGTGTTGCGGAAAAGCCCCGATGCTGCAAGCCCCGCAACGTATCGGTTTTTAGCGATATGTCGCAGAACCGTAGAAATCACACCGCTAGTTACATTTTACGCACGAATGTTGCGATTAGCCGCTGGCGACAGATGGAACAGCGTTTTAATCTAAACATCCCAGAGGTATTGATTGGTGAGATTTCAGTACATTTGTTACTGAAGCCAATAAATTACACCGACCTACGCGGATGCGTAGGTTTTTTTTTGTTTCCCCTTCGTCATTGAAGCTGCGGCTGTGTTAGCTCATCGGGATTCACTCATTTGCTGCCTTGCCTGCTTCCCATTCGCCTGATTTATTTCTTGGCCGTGATTTTCCTTAAGGTGTTTCGCGTTTGAAAGCTAATTTACATATCGTTTCATTTGGAATGGTTATCTTGCGATTAATGCGTAGTGCAGGGACTGAATGTCTTCTACATTAACCGTCCCAGAGGTATTGATTGGTGAATTTTTCAGTACATTTGTGACTGAACCAAGAAATTACACCGACCTACGCGGATGCGTAGGTTTTTTTTTGCCTCAAATTCTGCCGCAGTTTAAGTATCGCTTAAATCTTAAAAATCGATTAATTCCCTCCGATTACCTGAAAAAATATCAGCACTCTAGTATGCTCAGTCGAATTGTATTTGACGCTAGCGTATAGCCTTTTGAACATAGGGAGATGTGCATGATTTATCGCTTTTTCAGCGCTCTATTCCGCTTTTTATTCCGTATAAAAATAACTGGACTGGAACACTCTTTCAAACACGACAAGTTGCTGATCACCCCAAATCACGTTTCTTTTTTAGATGGCGCGTTGATGGCGCTTTATTTGCCGGTGCGTCCCGTGTTTGCCGTCTATAGCTCTATTGCCGATAGTCGCTATATGCGCTTTATCAGTAAATATGTCGATATCGTCGCACTCGACCCAACAAAGCCGATGGCGATTAAGCATCTGATTCGTATGGTCGAGCAGGGGCGGCCAGTGGTGATTTTCCCTGAAGGGCGTATTACCGTGACCGGCTCAATGATGAAAATCTATGACGGTGCCGCGTTTGTTGCTGCGCGTTCGGGGGCCGCGATTATTCCTGTTCGTATTGAAGGCGCTGAGTTTACGCCTTTTGGACGTTTGCGCGGATTGTTCAAGGTGCGCTGGTTCCCACAGATCAGCATCAATATCTTACCGCCAACACATTTAGCCATGCCTGATGCGCCGCGCGCGCGCGAACGTCGGGTTTTAGCCGGTGAGCGTTTACACGATATTATGATGAAAGCGCGCATGGATTCTCAGCCGCGTCATACGCTTTATCAGGCATATCTCGCTGCAATGACGCGTTACGGTGCCTCAAAACCTATTATTGAAGATATCGCCTTTAAGGAAGACAGTTACCGTTCATTACTCAAGAAATCTCTTGGTGTGAGCCGTATTTTGGAGCGTTTTACGAGGCCAGGCGAACACGTTGGGATGTTGTTGCCCAATGCCACGATAACCGCTGCGGCGATTATTGGAGCGACGCTCCGTAACCGTGTCCCAGCGTTGCTGAATTATACGGCGGGCGTTAACGGTGTGAAAAATGCCATGTTGGCCGCCAATATCAAAACCATCGTGACTTCGCGTCAGTTCTTGGAAAAGGGCAAATTGACCCACCTGCCGGAGCAGGTCGTCGAGGCTAACTGGGTTTATTTGGAAGACCTGAAAGACACGGTAACGCGTGATGATAAAATTTGGATTATCAAACATTTGATGTGTCCAGCAAAAGCGATGCTGCCGCAAAAGCCTGATGATGCCGCGCTGATTTTGTTTACCTCTGGTTCAGAGGGGTATCCGAAAGGTGTCGTACATTCTCACGCGAGTTTGCTAGCAAACGTCGAACAAATCCGTACGGTGGCGGATTTTACTCCGGCTGACCGGTTTATGTCTGCTTTACCGCTGTTCCATGCATTTGGCTTGACCGTTGGCCTATTAACGCCATTGATGACGGGCAGTCGTGTATTCCTGTATCCAAGCCCGCTGCATTATCGTGTAGTACCAGAACTGGTCTACGATCGTAATTGTACTGTGTTGTTTGGCACTTCAACCTTTTTGGGGAACTACGCACGTTTTGCACACCCATATGATTTTGCTCGTTTGCGCTATGTGGTGGCTGGTGCAGAAAAGCTATCCCCAAATACGGCTCAGATTTGGCAGGATAAATTTGGTATCCGCATTCTTGAAGGATATGGGGTGACCGAGTGTGCCCCCGTGGTGGCAATTAACGTGCCGATGTCGACGAAGGTCGGCAGCGTTGGACGCATTTTACCGTCGATGGAAGCACGTTTGATTAAGATGACCGGGATTGAGCAGGGTGGTCGTTTACAGTTGCGCGGGCCGAATATTATGAAAGGCTATCTGCGGGTTGAAAATCCAGGGGTACTGGAAATGCCGCAGGCTGAAAATGCCGACGGTGTGATGGAAGCGGGATGGTATGACACGGGTGATATCGTGACGCTAGATGATAAAGGCTATTGCGTTATTCGTGGTCGCGTTAAGCGCTTTGCTAAACTGGCTGGAGAAATGGTGTCTCTTGAAAGTGTGGAACAACTGGCGCTGAAGATTTCTCCCGATCATGAACACGCAGCGTCTTCACGTAGCGACAGCAGTAAAGGGGAAGCGTTGGTACTGTTTACTACCGATCCTGAACTGAGCCGTGATCGTCTGCTAAAACAGGCGCGCGAAAGCGGAGTACCGGAGCTTGCTGTACCTCGTGATATTCGTTTCTTGAAGCCACTGCCGTTGCTAGGTAGCGGAAAAGTCGATTTTGTCACTCTGCGCCAACTGGCTGAAAACAAAGAAACTGCCGACGGAGAAACCGTATGACAGATGCAGCACACTCAACTGGGCCGTTATTAAACCGCAGCATGAAGGCGGTGATTCTGGCTCAGTTTTTTTCCGCATTTGGCGATAACGCGTTGTTGTTTGCCACCCTTGCGGTGATTAAACAACAGCTCTATCCCGACTGGAGCCAACCGGTTTTGCAGATGGCGTTTGTGGCGACTTATATTGTGCTCGCGCCGTTTGTCGGGCAGTTTGCCGATAGTTTTTCAAAGGGCCAAGTGATGATGGTCGCCAACTCGCTGAAACTGCTAGGGGCGCTGGCAATCTGCTTTGGTTTTAATCCTTTCTTGGGATATGCCTTGGTGGGGATTGGTGCTGCGGCTTACTCACCGGCTAAGTACGGGATCCTCGGCGAGATCACCAGCGGCGATCAGCTAGTAAAAGCAAATGGTTTGATGGAGGCCTCCACAATTGTCGCAATCCTCATTGGATCTGTGGCGGGTGGCATGATGGCTGACTTGAACGTGATTGCGGCGTTAGCCCTCTGTGTGCTGGTGTATGGGGCAGCGGTTGTGGCTAACGGGTTCATTCCGAAATTAAACCCCGCACATCCCGCTCGCTCATGGAACCCGGTTCGCATGGTGTCTATTTTTGGCGATGCATGTCGTGTGCTTTGGAGCAATCAGGAAGCACGCTTCTCGCTGATCGGCACTAGCCTGTTTTGGGGCGCAGGTGTTACGTTGCGTTTCCTGCTGGTGCTGTGGGTGCCTGTGGTTCTGAATATTACGGATAACACTACGCCGACTCTGCTGAATGCGATGGTGGCCGTGGGGATTGTTATCGGCGCGGGTGCGGCGGCAAAACTGGTGACGTTAACGACGGTTAAACGTTGTTTACCGGCGGGCGTCTTAATCGGTGTCGTCGTAGCTTGGTTTGCGATGCAAAGCAGCCCATCGCTTTCCTATGTGTTGTTAGTACTGGTAGGCATTTGCGGCGGATTTTTTGTGGTGCCGCTTAATGCGCTCCTGCAAGAACGGGGTAAACACACCGTTGGTGCAGGTAATGCCATTGCCGTGCAGAATCTTGGTGAAAATACCGCGATGTTGTTGATGCTCGGACTCTACTCGCTGGTAGTCAAAGTCGGCGTGCCCGTAGTGGGGATTGGCGTGGGGTTTGGCGTGGTATTTGCCTTGGCCATTGTCGGTGTGTGGGGATGGGACGTTGTGCGCAGGAAGCGCAGCGCTTAAACCTTATTCGTTTCCCCTCCCAATATCGGGAGGGGGCTTATCTTAGCTTTTACGGCGCCGGATAAGTGAAGCGACCATGGATCTCTTCAATCGCCTTCAGCACTTCTTCATCTAGCACTAGATTTCTGCTTTCGATATTACTTTTTAGCTGTTCAAGCGTTGTTGCGCCAAGCAGCGTGCTGGCTACAAACGGCTGTTGGCGCACGAAAGCCAGCGCCATTTGTGCCGGATCTAAAGCGTGTTTTTTCGCTAACTGAACATACTCCGCGACCGCCGCTTCGGTTTGTTTGCTGGTATAGCGCGTAAAGCGGCTAAACAGGGTATTGCGCGCGGTGGCGGGTTTGGCACCGTTCAGATACTTGCCGCTCAAGGTGCCAAAGCCTAAACAGGAATAGGCCAGCAGTTCCACCCCTTCATACTGGCTAATTTCAGCCAGACCTACCTCAAAGCTGCGGTTGAGCAAACTGTAGGGATTCTGAATCGAAACAATGCGCGGCAGATCGTGTTTCTCTGCTAGTTGGAGGTAACGCATCACGCCCCAAGGCGTTTCGTTGGAAACGCCGATGTAGCGAATTTTGCCCGCACGAACCTGTTCTGACAGCGCTTCCAGCGTTTCTAAAATAGTGACCACCGGTTTTTGCTCGGTATAGCGATAGCCCAACTGACCAAAACAGTTAGTCGGCCGCTGTGGCCAGTGAAGCTGATAGAGATCGATATAGTCGGTATTAAGCCGTTTTAAGCTGTCGTCCAATGCGGCTCGGATATTTTTGCGATCGAGAGCCTGATCGGGACGGATCCCACTGTCATTGTTGCGGACTGGCCCAGTGATTTTTGTGGCGAGGACGATTTTCTCACGATTGCCGCGTTTGGCTAACCAACTGCCAATGTAAGACTCGGTAAGCCCTTGAGTTTCGGGACGTGGGGGCACTGGATACATTTCGGCGGTATCAATCAGATTAATCCCGCTGGCGATGGCTAAATCGAGTTGCGCGTGGGCATCAGCTTCGCTGTTTTGTTCCCCGAACGTCATGGTTCCTAAACCCAGTTCGCTAACTTCCAGCGAGCTGTGCGGAATGCGGTGATATTGCATAGCTGAGTATCCTTTAATTAGAACGTATTCTTGTACTCTTCATCCTTCATGCTGTCTCTGCGTTGGCTGCACTCGCTCACCCCAATCATGTACGTAGGTACGCGTCTGGGGATTTGCTCGCTTGCCGCCTTGATGCAACTTGAATGATTTTGCATATAGAGGATGGAACGTCACCCTCGTTTTATTTCTGCTACGACTTTACCAAGATTACGCTGATTTGTGCTTGCGCTGAACTGTCATATTTCTAGAACAACTTTGTCACAGAACCGTCACTAAGGCTTCTTATACTTCCTGCAAGTTTGAAGTGAATTTTTATCCCCTAACTCGTTGAAGTTACGTTAAGTCTGCAGCGAACATAGCGAAAGCAGGCTCGCCATCAACGATGATGGGAATAAATAGAGTATTTATTTACAAGGAGATAGTGAAGTGGCCTCTAAGAAAATTTTCCCGTTGTCTTTGGTTAGTCTAATGATGCTGATGCCTCCGTCCCATGCGGCGAATCCACCGATTGCTGATTTATCGGCGCGTGCCGCTCAGGGGGATATCACCCAGTTCGGTGGCGCTCGCCGTATGACTCAGGATCAAACCACCGCGCTGATCGCTTCGCTTAGTAATAAAACGGCCAAGAATGTGATTTTGCTTATCGGTGACGGCATGGGGGATTCTGAAATTACCTCTGCGCGTAACTATGCCGAAGGTGCTGGTGGTCAATTCAAGGGCATAGACGCGTTGCCGCTGACGGGACAATATACGCATTATTCTCTGAATAAGAAGACGCATAAACCAGACTATGTCACGGATTCTGCCGCGTCTGCCACCGCGTGGAGCACTGGCGTCAAGACCTATAACGGTGCATTGGGTGTAGATGTTAATGGCAAATCTCATCGCACTTTGCTGGAGATTGCTAAGGCGGCGGGTAAAGCAACTGGTAACGTTTCTACGGCTGAATTGCAGGATGCGACGCCGGCTGCGCAGGCATCACATGTGACTTCGCGTAAGTGTTATGGACCCAGTAAAACGTTGGAACTGTGTCCAGGCAATGCGCTTGAGAACGGCGGTGAGGGCTCTATCACCGAGCAGTTATTAAAGACACGTGCTGATGTTACGTTGGGCGGTGGCGCTAAAACTTTCTCTGAAACGGTAAACGCGGGTGATTGGAAAGGTAAAACCTTGATGCAGCAGGCCGAAGGGTCTGGCTATCAGGTGGTGACGGATTTGGACGGCCTGAATAAAATCAGTGTCGCAAATCAACAAAAACCGGTGTTAGGGCTGTTTGCTGATGGGAATATGCCGGTGCGTTGGCAGGGGCCGAAAGCCACTTATCACGGTAATCTGGATAATCCACCGGTGAGCTGTACTGTCAATCCAGAGCGTAGTGCGTCAACTCCAACGCTGGCACAGATGACAGAAAAAGCGATTTCACTGTTGGAGAAGAACAAAAACGGTTTCTTCTTGCAAGTCGAAGGGGCATCCATTGATAAGCAGGATCATGCTGCCAATCCGTGTGGCCAATTTGGCGAAACGGTCGATTTAGATGAAGCAGTGCAAAAGGCGTTGGATTTTGCACGTAAAGATGGCAATACGTTAGTGATCGTCACCGCAGACCATGCGCATTCTAGCCAAATTATTGCGCCGGAGAGCAAAGCGCCGGGATTGACTCAGGCACTGACTACTAAAGATGGTGCAATCATGGCAATTAGCTACGGCAACTCCGAAGAAGAATCACAGGAGCACACGGGGTCACAGCTCCGTATTGCGGCCTATGGCCCACATGCGGGCAATGTCGTCGGGCTGACGGATCAAACCGATTTGTTCTTTACCATGCGTGATGCGATGGGGCTGAAGTGATGGAGTGTCCGCGGATATAGCTATCGCGATACGTGTTTAGCCATATGAGACAAAAAACCAGATGTTATCCACATCTGGTTTTTTTATGTGCAGTGCTTACCTAAAATAGGTAGGAATTTTTATAAAGTAACGCTGAGGTATTTATTCATTGCATGATATGTTTTAGCTCTTAGTATTTTCTAAATAGCGTTTGTATTCAGAATTATCACATGAAAGAAAATAGCCCAGTAGATGGAAAAGCCTATATTGAGGGTGACGTAGAAGAACATCTCCGCTTTTATCGGCTATGTGGAATTATGGCTGCAGCAACCGCCGTATTTATTACCTTACTCATGGTATTGCTTTTCCCTGAAAGCATGTATGAAGAATCCTATCGTATTGCCTGCATTGTGTTTGGCCCCGTTACGTTAGTGTTAATCCTTGGAATGTTTAAATATCCGGTGGCCTGTAGCTGGATATTATTTGTCACTTTTCATTCTATGCTGCTGTACGCCTTTTTTGATGGAACAACGTTTAACCTCGTTATTTCTACGTTGTTTTCCTTGTTCTTTTTATTAGGCGCAGTTGCGATGACCCAATTTTCTTTTGGGGCTGTACGACCGCTTTGGTTGGCACAAAGAGGTTGGAAACCGATAACGTCACTCTGTTTACTGTCGGTATTGGTGACGCTTATCAGCAGCGGCTATGCCCTGCGCTGGATAGAGTTGAAAAAAGAAGATCCTTTGCAGTGGATTGAGTATCGGCGCGAAATGTTAAATCGGTATGTGAATGCAGCGCCGCAAGACGACCTTCAAGACAGTACATTCAAATTACGCCGCGTCAGGTTGGAAGGAAAAACGCTGGTGTTTGTTTTTCGAGTATTGCCTCAACAAGACCAGATTGTTGAAGTGGCCTTAGCCGAACATACTAAAGAACATTTTGCATCTCATTGTCGTGAGAAAGGGATCCGCGAGTACAACATGAAGGTCATGTATGTTTATCACGTGGGGCAGTTAGAGCATATCTTTGTTAGGGATAAAAAAGATTGCGATAAGACCTGAATCGGCGATAGCAAAAAGGAGAACCGAGGTTCTCCTTTTCAATTTTAGATAATGACAGAGATATTATTCGCTGGTTTTCTCTTTCTTGCTACGCAGTAGGTTCAGGGCTTCTACCGTCATAGAGAAGAACATCGCAAAGTAGATATAGCCTTTCGGTACATGTATGCCAAAACTTTCTAAGATCAGCGTAAAGCCAACTAGGATGAGGAACGACAGTGCCAACATTTTGACCGATGGATGACGTGCGACAAACTCACCAATTGGGCGCGCCGCAAACATCATGACTCCAACCGCAATCACCACGGCCGCCATCATAATAAATAGATGATCAGATAGACCAACGGCGGTGATGACCGAATCCAGACTAAAGATAATATCCAGCAGCATAATTTGGACAATGGCGCCCAAAAATGAGTGAACGTTGCTGGTCATGTCCTCACCACCGCCTTCGATGGTTTCGTGGATCTCTTTTATTGCCTTGTAAATAAGGAACAGCCCACCGAGCAATAAGATGAGATCGCGGGTAGAAACTGGGTGATCAAGCAGGGTAAATAACGGATGAGTCAGACGAATTACCCAAGCAATAGAAGCCAATAGGCATAAACGCATTCCCATCGCTGCTAATAAACCGATTCGACGGGCTTTATTCTGTTGAGCTTTAGGAAGTTTAGCGACAACCAGAGACAAGAAAATGATGTTATCAATGCCGAGAACAATTTCTAGAATAGTCAGCGTTCCTAGGGCTAACCAGGCATTGGGATCCACAATCCATTCAAACATGACGAAATACTACCTAAATAAATGTTAAACGAAGATTATACGCCTTCTTGAGACTTCAGGGAGCCTTAGGACGTATTGAAATTCATTGCGAGCGGTCAGAATCAGAGTAGAAAGTGCCGTGCGAGAAGGGCTGCGGTGAAGTTTTTCTTCAGGTAAAAACCACGGGGTAAGGTGTGAATCGGTTCACCATGCTCGCCTGTGGCTTCGGTTAGCGCGCGGCTATTTGCCGCTTTCGGACGAATTTGCAGCACTTCGCCGTGGCGAGCGGTAATACGCTCAACTTTCCCCAGTACGATCATATCCATCAATTCTTCCCAATCGCGTTTAAGTTGCTCGTCTTCTTCTGCGCTGGGTGTCCAGAGTAGGGGGCTACCCACTCGGCGCTGTTCTAATGGAATTTGGCGTTCGCCTTCAACGGGGATCCACAACACACGCTGAAGCTTATGGCGTACGTGGCTGGATTCCCAGGTAATGCCGCTATTTCCCGTCAAGGGAGCGACACACACGAAAGTGGTTTCTAGCGGTTTTCCGCTTCTATCAATAGGGATGGTTTTTAACTCTACACCGATTTCAGGAAAATCCTGCTCGGGTTTGCTGCCTGCGCTTGCGCCAAGGTAAAGCTCCAGCAGCATGCCAACCCATCCTTTGTCGCGTTTGAGATCGCGTGGAATAGCCACGGCTGCCTTGGACGCCAATTCGCCCAGAGTATAACCGGCCAATGACTGGGCTCGATTTAACAGTTGTTGCACATTTTCGGGAGCGGCAGTTGGCAGTTGAGGTGTTGTCATCATTGAAGTTTCATGCGTTTTGTACAGAACTCACTGCGTGGTTAAAAAACACACAGCTCGCTGTGGGTAAATATTGACGCGGATTGAATAACATCGAGCTAGAAATAATACCATGATTCATAAAAGAAAATATCTCAAAAATAGTTTTTACGGCAATTTCTAAAATTTGTTGTGCAAGACTAGACACCGACAATGAACAGGATCTTACACCTATTTATCCACAGATTTTTGGGATAACCCATTTATTTACCGATCACTGGTTTGATTTACAGGCTTGACGTAGGGGTTTTTTTGGGAAATTGACGCCTCAGTGTGCAAGTTTTGAGAATAAGCTGTGGATAAAATCGCCATTGGACGATCTTTAAACAAGCTAAGATCCAAAGCGTGCATAGATCACATTTCTACGCATCCGTGATAGGATTATCTATGTCTATTTGACTGATATATAAGATTAATGTCAGGATGTGTAAAGTTGGTGTTTTAGAGCTATCCAAAGGTTTACACCCTTTCCCCTGAAGTTCTACACAAATATATCCACAGAAAAAGTGAATAAAAACGACGTTGGGCACCGGGTAATGTTTATAACTATGGTTGAATCTGTGAGTTATCCCAATGTTATCCGTTTTTTACCCGATTTCATGCGGTGGTTTACCGCCACAGGGGAGTGTGAAACAATCACCCTATCTTGCGAATTTGCTATTGAGGTAGTCCAGTGATCGACGATGATGGCTACCGCCCAAACGTGGGTATCGTAATCTGTAATCGCCAGGGGCAAGTTCTTTGGGCCCGTCGCTTTGGTCAGAATTCTTGGCAGTTTCCTCAAGGGGGAATCAATCCCGGAGAAACCGCCGAGCAGGCGATGTACCGCGAACTGTTTGAGGAAGTAGGGTTGGGGCGAAAAGATGTCAAAATTCTTGCATCAACCCGCAACTGGTTACGCTATAAATTACCTAAACGTTTGGTGCGTTGGGATACGAAGCCGGTATGTATCGGCCAGAAGCAGCGTTGGTTTTTGTTACAGCTCATGTGCAATGAGTCTGAAATCAACATGCAAAGGAGTAGTACGCCTGAATTTGACGGCTGGCGCTGGGTCAGTTTTTGGTATCCGGTACGTCAGGTTGTCTCATTTAAACGCGATGTATATCGTCGGGTGATGAAAGAATTCTCACCTGTGGTCATGCCATTGCAGGAAGTGACCCCGCCAACGGCGCGGACCTCTCCTGCTTATCGCCGTAAAAGAGGTTAAGTGGCTTTAATCATGCTCACGCGTTTGCGGGAAATAGTAGAGAAGGTGGCTGCGGCCGCAAGCTTAACTGACGCATTGGAAGTGCTCGTTAACGAAACCTGTCAGGCAATGGACACCGAAGTGTGTTCCATTTATTTGGCTGACAACGATCGTCAATGCTATTACCTGATGGCGACACGCGGTTTGAAAAAACCGCGTGGGCGTGTGGTTACGCTGGCTTTCGACGAAGGAATTGTCGGGCTAGTTGGGCGTTTGGCTGAGCCGATTAACTTGGCTGATGCGCCGAGCCATCCAAGTTTCAAATATGTGCCAAAGGTAAAAGAAGAGCGCTATCGTGCTTTTCTTGGTGTACCTATTATTTATCGTCGCCAACTGTTGGGCGTTCTTGCCGTGCAGCAACGTGAATCTCGTCAGTTCAATGAAACGGAAGAGTCTTTCTTAGTGACGCTCGCGACGCAGCTAGCAGGGATCCTCTCGCAGGCACAGCTTAATGGCCTGTTTGGCCGCCTACGGCAAAATAGGATCAGAGCGATCGCCGCATCGCCAGGGATCGCCGTTGGTGAAGGGTGGATGGATGTTAGTCAGCCGTCACTCGAGCAGGTTTTTCAAGCCTCCACGCTAGATAGCGCAAGTGAACGTGAGCGTATGACGCAGGCGTTGGAAGATGCCTCCGCCGAGTTTCGTCGCTTCAGCAAACGTTTTACGGCGAATTCCCAGAAAGATAGCGCAGCGATTTTCGATCTTTACTCTCACCTGATCAACGACGCTAGACTGAAACGCGAGTTGATGAATGAGATCGATGCCGGATCCGTCGCCGAGTGGGCCGTGAAGCAAGTCATCGAGCGTTTTGCTGAACAGTTCGCCAATCTACAAGATCCTTATATGCGCGAGCGTGCGAGCGATCTGCGTGCGCTGGGGCAACGTCTGCTCTTCCATCTCGATGATAATGCAACGGGCATCAACCAATGGCCTGAACGCTTCATTTTGGTTGCCGATGAACTCACGGCCACTATTCTGGCTGAGGTTCCTCAAGAACGTATGCTAGGCGTCGTAGTGCGTGACGGTGCGGCCAACTCGCATGCGGCGATTTTAGTGCGTGCGATGGGGGTGCCTACGGTAATGGGGGCTGATATTCAGCCGACGTTGCTGCATGAGCGTCAGCTGATTGTCGATGGTTACCGCGGCGAAGTGTTAGTCGCTCCCGATCCTGTATTGGTACATGAATATCAGCGCTTGGTGAATGAAGAGATTGTGCTAAGCAAGATGGCGGAGGACGACGCCGAAAAACCAGCGCAGTTGAAAAGTGGTGAACGCGTACAGGTGATGCTTAATGCTGGCCTCAGCGCCGAACATGAACAGCGTCAAGACAGCCGAGTGGATGGCGTTGGGCTGTACCGCACTGAAATTCCGTTCATGTTGCAAAGCGGTTTCCCTTCTGAAGAAGAGCAGGTGGCTCAGTATCAAGGAATGCTGCAGATCAATCCAAATAAGCCAGTAACGCTGCGAACTTTGGATATTGGTGCAGATAAGCAATTACCTTATATGCCGATCAGCGAAGAGAACCCAAGCCTTGGTTGGCGTGGTATTCGGATCACGCTCGATCAACCTGAGATCTTCTTGGTTCAGGTTCGAGCCATGTTGCGAGCCAACGCGGCAAGCGGCAACTTAAATATTCTTCTGCCAATGGTGACCAGCCTGAGCGAAGTGGATGAGGCGAAACGACTGATTGAACGCGCAGGGCGAGAAGTTGAAGAGATGATCGGCTATGCACTGCCCAAGCCGCGCATTGGCGTAATGCTGGAAGTGCCGTCGCTGATTTTCCTGCTGCCATTTTTGGCTGAGCGCGTGGATTTCATTTCCGTTGGGACGAACGATTTAACGCAGTACCTGTTAGCGGTCGATCGGAATAACACCCGCGTAGCTTCACTATACGACAGCTTACATCCCGCAATGCTGCGCGTGTTGCAGCAGGTGGTTCAGGAGTGTGACCGCTTGAATCTACCGATTAGCGTATGTGGGGAAATGGCGGGAGATCCGATGGGGGCGCTATTGCTGGTGGGAATGGGATATCGCAATCTCAGCATGAACGGCCATAGCGTTCCACGTATTAAATACCTGCTGCGAACTATTGAACTCGAAGATGCAAGCTTCTTGGCTCAGCGTGTATTGGAAAGCCAAATGTCGACAGAGATTCGTCATCTCACCGCCGCCTTTATGGAGCGCCGTGGGCTTGGCGGCTTAATTCGTGGTGGTTTGTAATTTTTTTGTTTTATTTTCCATCTCTTGATAATGATTAATCCTAAACTATTCACAATAAAGAGGTCTTGTTATCCGCATTTACTAAAGAGAAACCTGTATTACGCAGTAATTTTCCCTCTAGTGTGGAGTCTCATTAAAAGTTGTGGGATGATTGTGCGGTTTTTCAGGGGGCGTGAATGGGTAAATTAACGCTATTATTATTGATACTGTTAGGCTGGTTGCAATATTCATTGTGGATTGGCAAAAACGGTATCCATGATTATGTGCGCGTAAAAGAAGATGTTGCGGCTCAGCAAGCTAATAACGGCAAGCTGAAATCTCGCAACGATCAGCTATTTGCTGAAATTGATGATCTAAATGGTGGGCAAGAAGCCATTGAGGAACGCGCACGTAACGAACTTGGTATGATAAAACCTGGCGAAACATTCTATCGTCTGGTGCCTGATCAGTCGAAACGCAATGGTGGTACGACTCAGTCTTCGCCAATGCCTTCGTCCTCATCGTCTACAGCACGAAATTAGCCCCCGTCAGTAGTATCTGCCAATGGTGCCTGTCAGCGATAACGTTGAGCCTGATTTAATGCGTATGCGTTTCATGACAATGGCTTAAACAGTTCGAATCCTAATATTAATAACTACAAGCCAAAATGTATGAGTGCTCCTGACGAATCACCACTCTTTTCTGTCGTCGCCGTTGTGCCAGCCGCGGGTGTTGGCAGCCGGATGCGCTCGACTTGCCCAAAGCAATATTTGTCTATCGATGGTAAAACGATCCTCGAACATTCGGTGGCGGCGTTACTGCGTCATGCCGATGTTGAGCGGGTGGTTGTGTCCATTAGTCCTGATGACGGCTATTTCTACAATTTACCGCTGGCAAACGATCCGCGAGTACAGGTGGTATACGGCGGTGCGCAGCGCGCAGACTCGGTTTTTGCCGGTCTACAAGCGGCGACAGATGCGCATTGGGTGTTAGTGCATGATGCCGCCCGCCCCTGTCTGCATCAAGACGATCTCAGCAATTTGCTGGCTCTGCGGCACACATCTAAAGTTGGCGGGATCCTCGCGGCTCCCGTTCGCGATACCATGAAACGAGCGGAAGCGGGGATCAACAGCATTGCGCATACGGTCGATCGCGAAGCGCTGTGGCATGCGTTGACTCCCCAGTTATTTCCTCGTGAGTTGCTAATGATGTGTCTGGAGCGTGCGCTTAATGAAGGCGCTAACGTGACGGATGAGGCATCGGCGTTGGAGTATTGCGGTTATCATCCCCTGTTGGTGTCTGGCCGTTCTGATAATATCAAGGTCACAAGGCCTGAAGATTTTGCGTTAGCTCAGTTTTATCTGTCGCAGCGCACGTAGTCTTTTCTGCGTTGATATACCCCTTTGTTTTACTCTTTTTCGTTTTAACACAGCCTCCAAAGGAGAATGCTTGATGAGAATTGGCCACGGTTTTGATGTTCATAAATTTGGTGGCGAAGGCCCTCTGATCATTGGCGGCGTGCGTATTCCTTACGAGTTTGGTTTGCTTGCGCATTCAGACGGTGACGTGGCGCTCCATGCGGCAACCGATGCGTTGTTAGGTGCTGCAGCTCTGGGCGATATTGGCAAACTGTTTCCCGATACCGATCCGGCGTTTAAAGGTGCTGACAGTCGTGCGTTGCTGCGCGAAGCTTATCGTCGCATCCGCGCCAAGGGATACCGCTTAGGTAACCTCGATATCACTATTATCGCTCAGGCACCGAAGATGGCTCCGCATATTCCTCAAATGCGCGTTAACTTAGCCGAAGATCTCGAGTGTCATATGGATGATGTTAACGTCAAAGCGACGACAACAGAGAAATTAGGCTTCACCGGTCGTGGCGAAGGTATTGCCTGCGAAGCGGTTGCATTGTTGATTAAGGAGTAACGCGTGGATTTTGATGCACTCCATTATCTGCATGGACGTCCTCAGGGCACCGGTGTTCTGAAGGCTTTCCCAGAAGATTTCTTCGTCTCTGAAGATTTGGGTTTTGAACCCGATGGCGAAGGCGAACACCTCCTAGTGCGTATTCGCAAGGAAGGCTGCAATACACAGTTCGTCGCCGATAATCTCGCACGTTTCGCAAAAATTCCCCAACGTTCGGTCAGCTACGCTGGATTAAAAGACCGTCATGCGGTAACCGAACAGTGGTTCTGCCTGCATCTGCCGGGGAAAGAGTCACCCGACCTCAGCCAGTTTATTTTGGAAGGTTGCCAAGTGGTTCGCAGTGCGCGCCATTTGCGTAAACTGCGAATTGGTACGTTGAAAGGCAACACTTTCCGCTTGGTACTACGCCATATCACTGACCGCGACGACGTTGAGCAGCGCTTGCAGGCGATTGCGACAGAAGGCGCGCCAAACTATTTCGGTGCCCAGCGTTTTGGCCGTGGTGGTAATAACCTGATTCAGGCGGCCAAGTGGTCGCGTGGTGAAATTCAGGTCAGAGAGCGAGCCAAACGCAGTTTCTATCTTTCGGCTGCACGTAGCGCTATGTTCAATCAGATAACGAATATGCGTTTGGCGCAGGACTTGCAACGTCAGGTGATGCTGGGCGATGCCATGCAACTGACTGGGCGCGGCAGTTGGTTTGTCGCCAATGCCGAGGAGTTAGACAGTTTGCAGCAGCGAACTGACGGCGGCGAGCTACAGATTACGGCGGCGTTGCCAGGAGATAACGATCTCGGTACGCGCGATTTAGCGGCCCAATTTGAGCAGCAAGCTATCGCAGACTATGCCGATTTACTGGCATTGGTTAAGCGTGAGCGAGTGGAGTCTGCGCGCCGTGCAATGCTGGTGAAACCACAGGAGATGAGCTGGTCTTGGTGGGACGATGCGACGGTAGAAGTTGAATTCGCACTTCCTGCTGGCAGTTTTGCGACCAGTATTGTGCGTGAGTTGTTCAATCAGGAAAACCCTAATGCGGATCTTGCTGAGTAACGACGACGGCGTAATGGCTCCGGGCATTCAAACGTTGGCGGTAGCGCTACGTGAGTTTGCTCAGGTACAGGTTGTGGCGCCTAATCGTAATCGCAGCGCCTCATCAAACTCGTTGACGCTTGAATCGCCATTGCGTATTGAGACACTGACGAATGGTGACATCAGTGTGATTGACGGTACGCCAACCGACTGTGTCTACCTTGGCGTTAACGCCCTGATGCGGCCGCATCCCGAAATTGTCGTTTCGGGCATTAATGCGGGACCCAATTTGGGAGACGATGTGATTTACTCCGGTACCGTCGCGGCGGCAATGGAAGGACGTCACTTAGGTTTTCCTGCGCTGGCGGTTTCACTTGATGGTTTCCAGCACTATGATACTGCTGCACAGGTGACGTGCCGTTTGCTGAAAGCATTGGCACAATACCCGTTGCGTACGGGACGAATTTTGAATGTTAACGTTCCAGACTTACCTCTGGAACAGGTTAAAGGCATTAAAGTGACGCGTTGTGGTAGTCGACACCCTGCTGATAAGGTGATTCATCAGCAGGATCCACGTGGGCGAGATCTGTACTGGATTGGGCCTCCTGGGGAAAAACAGGATGCTGGGCCAGATACTGATTTTGCCGCCGTGGAGCAAGGCTATGTCTCGATAACACCTTTGCAGGTGGACTTAACGGCATATCACGCGCAGGATTTGCTTTCTTCGTGGCTTGAACAGACTAAGGTCGGTGAGGAATGGTAGATAGACGTGTGCTGACCTTATTGCAGCAGTTGATGCAGCAAGGGATCGGTGATGAGCGAGTGCTAAAGGCATTAGCCGAAGTACCGCGTGAAAAATTCATTGATGAGGCCATGTCTCACAAGGCCTACGATAATACGGCCTTACCTATAGGTTTGGGGCAGACTATTTCGCAACCTTATATGGTGGCGCGAATGACTGAGCTATTACGAGTGGGGCCAGAGGCTAAAGTGCTAGAGATTGGCACCGGATCGGGGTATCAAACCGCGGTGTTAGCACACCTTGTTCAACATGTTTTCTCGGTTGAGCGGATTAAAAGCCTGCAATGGCAGGCGAAAAGACGCCTCAAGCAGTTGGATTTACACAATGTTTCAACGCGTCACGGTGACGGCTGGCAGGGCTGGGCGTCGCGTGGGCCGTTTGATGCGATTATTGTGACCGCGGCACCGCCTGAAATTCCAGAAGCATTGTTGGCGCAGTTGGCCGACGGTGGTCGTTTAGTTCTACCCGTCGGCGAGTTTGATAAAACCCAGCATCTGCGCTGTGTACAGCGCCGTGGTCATGATTTCTTGGTGGAGTCTATCGAACCGGTAAGATTTGTTCCTTTAGTTCAGGGAGAACTAGCCTGATTTTTCAGCTAACTGCTAAGCTGTATCCAAAATAACTGGCGTTGTATGACTGAAGATTCTGACTTTTTGAATAACGCTTGTGCTGGCTCTTCAGGGAATGTCCTTTAAATAGGGATAGTCCTAGAAATAGGGTGAATAGTGAGCGTAACCAGCGCTGATATAGCTTTAAGTATGAAGGGTATAATTCTGTAAAGGGATTATTCTTACTGATTCGTATTTGACCCGCACTCTGCTTTTAGTGTCCAATTCATTACTTCTTGTCGTATATGGCTGGAAACTAAATGCAGCAGGCGAGACTCTATAGAGGAGTCTTACCTGGTTTTTATCTTATTTGATGTTTTTCGCTAACCCTATGGTTGGGTTAGTCGGTTCAGAGCACGTGATGCTCTTATTACTTGTGGCGGTTGCTCCTCGTAATGTAGACGTATAAGAGACTGAATATGTTGGATATCGCTGATTTTGCTGTTGTGGGGGAAGCATAAGCATGGGAAGCACGATGATGAAGTGGCGCCAAGTAGCGGCGTGTACTTTGATAACTTTGTGGTTAGCGGGTTGTACGTCAGACAATAGCTCTGCACCAATAAGCTCCGTAAATGGAGGTGGTAATGACCGCATGCTGTCGAACGCCGGAAATAATAATGGCGGGGCACAAACAGGCGACGGCGGTCGTATCATATACAATCGCAGTTATCAGAATATTCCGAAGGGAAGCTATAACGGCGGTACTTATACCGTAAAACGTGGTGATACATTATTTTATATCGCGTGGATTTCGGGGAACGATTTCCGCGATCTTGCAGAGAAAAACAACATTCCAGCCCCTTACAGCCTCAATGTTGGCCAAACTATTAAATTAGATGCCAATAGCAATAGTGGTGGAATGCTCGCAGCTAACGACGGAACCAGTGGAGTGCCAACTCAGCCGTCAAGTGGTCAAATTAAGAGCACAGGTGTTGATTCTCAATCAACCACAGCGTATTCTGATAATTCGGGTAAACAGAATGTTGGCAAAATGTTGCCTGCATCGACAGCGACGGCAACGACGACTGCCGCAGCAACCGTTCCGAACTCGTCAGCCAGTAGTGTAAGCAGCAGTGCTCCAGTTGGAACCTGGCGTTGGCCTACTGACGGTAAAATTATCGACAACTTCTCTTCTGCCGAAGGTGGAAACAAGGGGGTTGATATCGCGGGTTCACGCGGCCAGTCGGTGGTCGCCACGGCTGATGGCCGTGTGGTATACGCCGGCAACGCCCTGCGTGGTTACGGAAATCTGATCATCATTAAACACAATGATGACTACCTGAGCGCCTACGCCCATAACGACACGATGCTGGTCCGGGAACAACAAGAGGTTAAGGCGGGTCAAAAAATTGCAACCATGGGGAGCACCGGAACCAGCTCAGTAAGATTGCACTTTGAAATTCGTTACAAGGGGAAATCCGTAAACCCGCTGCGCTACTTGCCGCAGCGATAGTCGGGGCAGAATCGCCGTATTCTGCCCGCAATATCACGGGTAGGGTACAGCTATGAGCCAGAATACGCTGAAAGTTAACGAGTTAAATGAAGAAGTAGACTTCGATGAGAACGGGGAAGAAGCGTTTGACGAGAAGGTACTCGTTGAAGAACCCACCGAGGTTGACTCATCCGATGAATTGATGGCACAGGCCGTTTCGCAACGTGTTCTTGATGCTACTCAGCTTTATCTGGGTGAAATCGGTTACTCTCCGCTGCTCACTGCAGAAGAAGAAGTCTTTTTTGCACGACGGGCGCTGCGTGGTGACGACGCGTCTCGTCGTAGAATGATCGAAAGTAACCTGCGACTGGTCGTGAAAATCGCCCGTCGCTACAGCAATCGTGGTCTTGCACTACTAGATCTGATTGAAGAAGGCAATTTAGGTTTAATCCGTGCGGTTGAAAAGTTCGATCCTGAACGTGGATTCCGTTTTTCAACCTATGCCACATGGTGGATCCGCCAAACTATTGAGCGGGCTATCATGAATCAGACGCGAACCATCCGTTTGCCGATTCATATTGTCAAAGAGTTGAACGTTTATCTGCGTACCGCACGTGAGCTTTCACACAAACTGGATCATGAGCCGAGCGCGGAAGAGATTGCTGAACAGCTGGATCGTCCGGTCACAGACGTTAGCCGTATGCTACGTTTGAATGAACGCATCACCTCAGTGGACACTCCGCTGGGAGGCGATTCGGAAAAAGCCTTACTGGATATTCTCACCGATGAGAACGAAAGCGGCCCGGAAGACACCACGCAAAGCGATGACATGAAGCAGAGTATTGTTAAGTGGTTATTTGAGCTTAACGCCAAGCAGCGCGAAGTATTAGCGCGTCGTTTTGGTCTGCTGGGTTATGAAGCCGCTACGCTGGAAGACGTTGGGCGTGAAATAGGGTTAACCCGTGAGCGCGTGCGTCAAATTCAGGTTGAAGGCTTGCGCCGCCTACGCGAAATACTGCAAGCTCAAGGTCTTAGCATTGAGGCCCTGTTCAGAGAATAAAGGTTTTCATCATTATTCTTTGAATGAATCAGGTTTTCTAAAACGCGTAAAACAAAAAGGTGAAGCTTAGCGGCTTCACCTTTTTTACATCTACAGGCTAATGATTACATCATCCCTTTCAAACGATATAGCCAGTCCAATGCCTGACGAGGTGTCAGCGTATCAGGATCGAGCTCTTCTAATGCTTCCACTGCTGGTGAAGATTCTGGCTCAGCCAATAGCTGAAGCTGCGAACCATCAATTTGGCTATTGCCGGTTTGCGCCGACAGTGTTTCTAATTCTTTGAGCTTTTGGCGTGCTCGTTTAATCACATCGCGCGGCACACCGGCCAGTGCGGCAACGGCTAAGCCGTAACTTTTGCTGGCTGCACCATCTTGTACGCTGTGCATAAAGGCGATGGTATCGCCGTGCTCTAACGCATCCAGATGCACGTTGTATACACCTTCAAGTTTTTCTGGCAGCGTAGTTAACTCGAAGTAATGGGTGGCAAATAGCGTCATGGCTTTGATGCGGCTAGCCAGATTTTCAGCACAGGCCCACGCGAGCGATAATCCATCATAGGTTGATGTACCACGACCGATCTCATCCATTAACACCAAACTGTTTTCGGTGGCGTTATGCAGAATGTTGGCTGTTTCGGTCATTTCAACCATGAAGGTGGAACGGCCTGAGGCCAAGTCATCTGCTGCACCAACGCGGGTGAAGATGCGATCGACAGGGCCAATAACGGCTTTCTCTGCAGGGACAAAGCTACCAATATGCGCCATCAGCACAATGAGCGCAGCTTGGCGCATATAAGTACTTTTCCCCCCCATGTTTGGACCGGTGATGACCAACATGCGACGCTGCGGCGAGAGCGACAGCGGATTTGCGATGAAAGGCTCTTTCAGCACTTGCTCAACGACCGGATGGCGACCACCTACGATCTTGATTCCCGCTTTATCGCTCAGTTCTGGGCGTACGTAGTTGAGAGTGTCCGCACGCTCAGCCAAGTTACTCAGCACATCCAGCTCAGCCAGCGCAGTCGCGCTCTGTTGTAAGTCAGCCAGATGCGGCAACAGCAAGTCGAACAGCTCTTCATACAAACGTTTTTCTAACGCCAGCGCTTTGCCTTTAGAGGTCAGAACTTTATCTTCATACTCTTTTAGCTCGGGAATAATATAACGCTCGGCATTTTTTAGCGTTTGACGGCGCACGTAGTGAATGGGTACTAAATGGCTCTGGCCGCGACTGACCTGAATGTAATAACCATGCACGCCGTTGAAGCCAACTTTCAGCGTATCTAATCCCAGTTTTTCGCGCTCGCGAATTTCAAGTCGATCCAAATAGTCGGTAGCGCCGTCGGCGAGTGCGCGCCACTCATCCAGTTCATCATTATATCCTGGCGCAATAACGCCACCGTCACGTACCAGTACTGGCGGAGTTTCAACGACCGCTCGCTCTAATAGTTCGCGCAGTTCTTCAAACTGACCAGCCTGTTCGGCCAGTTTTGCGATATGCGGTGTAGCATGGCCGCCGATAAGCGCCTGAATTTCAGGTAGCTGTTGGAACGCGTAACGCATGCGCGCCAGATCGCGTGGGCGGGCGGTTCGTAGAGCCAAGCGTGCAAGAATACGTTCAAGATCGCCGACTTGACGGAGAAGCGGCTGTAGATCGTCGACCAATGGCTGAAGTGCTTCAATTGCCTGCTGGCGATTATTCAGCGCTTTGTGGTCGCGACTGGGCATATGTACCCAGCGCTTTAGCATGCGGCTGCCCATCGGAGTTACGGTGCAGTCCAGAATGGCGGCTAGCGTATTTTCTACCCCGCCGGATAGATTCTGTGTGAGCTCTAAATTACGACGTGTGGCGGCATCCATGATGATGCCGTCCTGCTGGCGCTCGATAGTAATACCGCGGATATGGGGAAGCGTTGTACGCTGCGTATCTTTGACATATTGCAGTAGACAACCAGCAGCACGCAGCGCCTGAGTTGCTTGCTCTACGCCAAAGCCGTTGAGGTCGCGGGTACCAAATTGCAGGTTAAGCTGCTGGCGAGCGGTATCGAGCTCAAACTCCCATAACGGCCGGCGGCGTAGACCACGACGATTTTCAATGAGCGCCATGGAGGCGAAATCTTCTGGGTACAGCAACTCTGCTGGGTTAGTTCGTTGCAGTTCGGCCGCCATTGTTTCAAGGTCAGCCGGTTCCGCAACGCGAAAACGCCCAGAGCTGATATCGAGTGTCGCAAACCCAAAGCCACGAGCGTCCTGCCAAATGGCAGCCAGTAGGTTGTCTTGACGTTCTTTGAGTAATGCTTCATCACTGATGGTGCCTGGTGTGACGATGCGGACAACCTTACGCTCTACGGGACCTTTGGTGGTGGCTGGATCGCCAATCTGTTCACAGATCGCGACAGATTCACCAAGCTGCACCAGCTTAGCGAGATAGTTCTCCACTGCATGATGCGGAATACCCGCCATCGGAATGGGTTCACCGGCTGAAGCACCACGTTTGGTGAGAGAGATATCCATGAGCTGGGATGCTCGTTTGGCATCATCGTAAAAGAGCTCGTAGAAGTCGCCCATGCGGTAAAATAACAGGATATCTGGATGCTGAGCTTTCAGCTTAAGATACTGCTGCATCATTGGGGTGTGCGAGTCTAGGTTTATGTTGTCATTCAGCGACATAATTTAGTTATTCCATTGAATTTAAAGTAAATTGTGATTTTTATTGTTCTCATTAGATATCACGTTGTCTCATAATAAATCACCAAAACCCACATATAAGTGTAGGTCAAAGTGTAGGTTGTTATGTGGGTTATGGTATAATTGCACTAAATAAACTCACAACCTACACTTGGAAAGAAAAGCTGGATTTCAGCCTTAGTAAATCAAGTGGTTAGCCATAAAATGGATCTTATATGACGGATAAACCAGCAGGCAAACCTTTGTCATCCAAAGCGGTCGAAATGATGAAGCCTGGGGACAAAAACAAGGCTGATACGGGTGAGAACCGGGGCCTGCGTGTGACTTGCGGTGCTTCTGGTATCAAGACCTTTTTCTACCGCTATACTAGCCCAGTGACCAATAAGCTGTCACAGGTAAAAATTGGAAGCTTCCCGCAAACCTCGCTCGCAATGGCACGTATGAAGTTGCAAGAACTCAAACTAATCAGAAGTGAAGGGCGCTGTCCGGCGTCTGAGCAAAAAGATGAGAAGCAACGGTTATTAGAAGAGAGCCAAAAACCGAAAGCGGCAGTGCTGACGGTTGAAGGGTTGGTTGAGCTGTATCTTACCGAGCGTATTGAGGATCGTAAAACGAAGGACGGGAAGGTCATTCCCGGTGCCAGAAAGCCGAAAGGGCAGGCTGAGGTTCGTCGTACTCTCTATGGTGACGCTGTTAAAAGCTTAGGAACCCGAAATGCTGCTGAGATTACGCGTCAGGATGTCATCAATTTAATTAATGGCATTGTAGCCCGAGGTGCAACCGTACAGGCTGGTAATGTTCTGAGGGAGCTTTCACTCGCTTATGAATTTGCAATTGGCCTTGGGCGCTTTGATGACAGTTTTGCGAATCCAGCGTTGTTAGCAAAATCCAGCTTACGACAGACCAGAATCAAGCTCACAAATGGACGTGGAACACGAGTACTGAGTGAGGACGAGCTTGCTAAATTCCTTAAGTGGCTTCCGGGTTCTGCTTATACGCCAACGATCAAAAACGTGTTACGTCTGACTCTCTGGACCGGGTGTCGTACAGGTGAAGTCTGCAATATGGCATGGAAGGATGTTGATCTTGAAAAAGGCACTATTCATCTGCGAGAAACTAAAACAGGGATAGAGCGCTACGTACAGTTATCTGATCAGGCAATCGACTTTCTCAAAGTACTACGGCTTACCTCTGATAAATATCTATTCCCTTCGCAAGCCACAAAGAAGCCAATTCAGCAGAAGTATCTAACTGAAAACTCATGGCGTCTACGTGAAAACGGTCAAATGCTTGATATACCTCATTGGACGCCACACGATCTGCGTCGTACAGTACGAACTGGGCTATCTCGTTTGCAGTGTCCAAATGAGGTAGCAGAGGCCGTATTGGGGCATACACGTGGCGGCGTTGAAGGGATTTATAATTTGTATAAGTATGATGCGGAGTGCCGGAAATGGCTGCAGGTATGGGCGGATTACTTGGATGGCCTGATAAAATAACAAATACAGATGTATTATTAATTTATGTTGCTGCAATAGAAGGGATTATTCATGCTTAGCAATTTCAATATCGAACAGCAAACTCTAATTGAGAAATTATCATTAGTTGATGATCTAGAAACTTGGGCAACTTATACCAGACATCTTGAAAAAGAAGTCAAGAAAAGCATCTATGAGTGTGCCAGACGTTTGTGGATAAAACGTAAAATACTTGATGGTAGTTTGCTTTTACATCCTAATGTTCGAAATGATTTAATTGAGCGGGAGTATAGGCCATTATCTATTCACAAGAAAATGATTTGGGCTAGTGTATTAGTTTCTTATAAAGGTGAAGATAGTAAGGCGTATTTTAAAAGAATAAAAGGGAAGATAATTAAAAAGTATGGCCTCAAATGGTGGAAAGATGTTGATAGTAGAATAAAGCCAGCTTATGCAGCGCAGCAACGTATTTTAAAGCGTGTTGGTGCTCTTGGTCCGGGAGTAAAATACTTTGCCTCACAAAGTTCGTTTGTAGGCAGCATGTTAAATGATGAACTTGATGCAGCATTAAGAATGATTCCAGATGATTAAGAGAAAACGCAATGAAGTTACCTTTTACGTTGAACCGTTATTCGAACTCTAACTTGTTGACTATAATGTTTTAATTAATATTTTTATTTGTACTCATTTGGGAGTTGGCTCGCATTTGTAATGCGAAAGTCGTAGGTTCGGCTTCTATTATAGCACCATTAAGATCAATAAGTTACATCAAGCATAATTATCAATTACACTATTAACTCTTTTTCGTGTAACTGTAAGCACACTCGTTTTAGTTCCACACACTTTTTGAGATTTCCGTGTATTCGGCCATCAGTCGGTACTCTTCCGGCGTCAGGTTGTTCAGGGACTAATGAGGCCGCTCGTTGTTATATGCCATCAGCCAGCGCTCGGTAATTTCCTGTGTTTCATTCAGTGTTCTGAACAGGCAAAAATCCAGAATTTCTGTCCGGTATGCCCGGTTGAACCGTTCGATAAAAGCATTCTGTGTTGTTTTACCCTGCTTGATAAATTCGAGCTGCACGCCATGTTCTTCGGCCTATTGTGCCAGCGCCAATGAGACCAGTTCTTGCCCGTTGTCCATCCGCATCTTCAGCGGGTACATAATGCTGCCCTATTGCTGTATGTTCATCGAAACCTTTCTGCGTTCAGCAGGTCCACGTCTTTAGGCATCTCATCCAACAAGACTTCAATTCCATCACTAATTATCACGACAGACTGTCACCAGACAATCTGATACTGCATAAGTTGTTCTTACAAAAAAATCAAAAGCGCATTATTTTTTATCTCTAATGCTTTTAAGCAGCATCATTAATTCACCCGATACACTGATATCTAGATAAGATTCAGCAATAATTAATATTGAGGCAACTTTCTCTAATCCTGAATACTCACTGCCAAGACAAGCTCTTTCAATTTTAGCTGCTGAAATCCTTGGCGCGCTGAAAAAGAATTTCTGCTGCTGAGAAGCAAAAAACCATCGTTTTACAAGCAATGCTTCCAGTGCTACCGCCGTATAGTTTTTCACCAGTCTGGACACCTCTAATAATCGGCATGAATTTTTCCATAGCTGAACTGGTGTTAAAGAATTGCTTTGTAATGCCAGCAGTGCAGATGCCGCTTGTTGGTAAATGTTATTACTGGGCATTTCTCCATGCAAAACAGCAATGAGCCCCTTAAAGTCCGTAGAAGGTTCAGCGATATGCTTAAGCATATCGCTCCATGAATTTAAAAGCGAAGGCAACTCAGAACTTTCTGCAAAACTTGTTATACAGGCGGCAAGAACTATTTGGCTATTTAACACCCATGGTGCTTCATCACTCCAGTAATCCTCTGGAACTGGAGGTATTTCCCCAACCTGATAGATGTCAATATTATTTTGCTCCACGATTTTCTTGTATGATATCCCTTCATGCACCCCGACAAGAGTCGGAATCAATTTATCAAATGTTTTTTCTCTGAATAATGACTCCAGCGCCAGTATCCGACCATAAAATACCGAATTTAATGGCATCCTGCCTTTTGTTGCCATATGAGCACGTTTCTGAATCTCATCTCCCAGGGATAAATAATCCCAGGTTGCTACCAGCAATCCCCACGAGCCACTAATATCAATGAGTCGGTGATCAACAATTTTTTCATGGGGCTCCTGATTGCTGCACATTCCTGGTAGGGGCACGACTAAGTCATGTTCAGAATATCCTATCGTTTCAAAATGAACCCATGCGATACAGTGCCTAACCGTGGCATGCAAATGGTGGGCTCGAATATCATCCTTGGTTTCAATTGACGGCAGACATTCCAACACTCCAGCAAAGAGAAGCAGGCATTCTTTTTTCTTATCTGACCGCCATAAGGACACAGCAGCATCTGCCATCAAACCAACTCTTATTTTTATTTGGATCTTTGATTGCCCGGTAATTTCCGCACCTTTTTGGA
This sequence comes from Hafnia paralvei, assembly GCF_020150375.1. NCBI lineage: Bacteria > Pseudomonadati > Pseudomonadota > Gammaproteobacteria > Enterobacterales > Hafniaceae > Hafnia > Hafnia paralvei. The sequence goes on from NZ_CP083737.1 coordinate 915,926, forward strand.
AAAAAACGGCCGACTCTGACCAGTCGTTCAATTTAGCAAAAGCAATGCCCATATACCGGCAGGCAAAGACATAATCCACATTACCCAAATCAGGCAAGAGCAAGGCTTTCTGGAAAAAATGTATCGCATCTGAATAACGTTCTGCGTGAAACAGTACCTTGGCGCGCTGATTGCTCAAAGTGGCATCATCCTTAAATTCTCTCTCTGCTGCGTCCAGTACAGATAAAGCTTCATCGGATGAATGCTCATATTCATCATAAATAACTGAAATATTGGACAAGCAGGCTTTGTAGAGTCTTCTCGCCCCCCACTTGCGGGCTTTCGCTTCTGTAAGTCGGAGTATATGCAGCGTTTTCTGAATATCCAGGGAGCTGCCTTTTTCTTCCTTCCAGCATGACTGGTTAATTAAAACATTCGAAAAATCAGTATCAATGTCACAAACAGCAAGCAGCCTGCTTCTTTTACTCTCTTCAAGGAGGTCAAGTGAAGTTACAAGCTCACGGAGATCATCCAGACCATTGACTCTAATTGCCTGATGAGAAAACAGAAGAGTAACTGGATCGTTTGTATCAATAGAATATGCACCGGGATAAGGGGGAAAAGACACGTTATTTACGACACCACTGTCCAGGGCGTCCATCATAGAACTCAGTAATCTGACCACCGTTAATGACGGAACATGTACCTTTATATTAGCTAAAATGCAGCCATAGGCCATTAAGGTTGAGAGATGCTTCTGCTTTTCAAGCGTAATTGAGGCAATGATTCCTTCTATTCTAAGAATACTCGCCAATACCTTCGCTTCTTGTGACGAAGACACAATAAGTTTGAATTGAAGTAAACGAAGCAGCAGCTCAGTCATTGCTTCATCATCAATAATCGTTTGGCCTGGTTTCAAGGCCACTTCTGCAAACCAAGCCATTGAATCACGAAGGTAACTCAAATGCTTATCGCTCTCTGTAATAAGCTGGCTTGCCAGAGAAATAAGTATCGTTTTTTCTTTTGCCAAGAATGCGTGCAGGAATGCATTCGCCACATCGTACTGGTTGAGTTCTTTTTCATTAACAATACTGTGCGCAATCTTGATATGAACGGCGTTAATCTCGTCTTCAGGCAAAGTATCGTTGGCTGCTCCAGCCAACAATGGGGATACTCGATAAAGGTCGCTACCTTCCTTTTCAATCCAGGGACCAACGAGCGTATCAAAAATCTCCCCGGGCAATCGAATGGGAGGTGGTGCTCCCGCAATAGCGGTAACAATATTACGCCGGAAAGACCCTGAAACGAGACTGAGTCTGTAAGCCAAAACCCTGGCAGCATCAGAAGGGAACTCCCTGACAAGACGGCTGCGGGCTTCTTCTTTTATACGCTCTACATCCTCTGGTCGCAAGATGTCATCAATCGTTGCAGACCACCCTCGACCGCTTAACGTTCTGACCCTTGCATGCACTAATTGCGGATGCCCCCGAGTGGAATAATAAATCCCCCGCCCAGTTTGAGAAACTTTTTTCGGATCATGGAGCCCGTGTATTTTAATTAACGCCCCAATCTCCTGTTCGTCAAAATAGGGAATGGCTTGTTCGCTCTCCTGAGAAAGCCACAGCTTAGGGAATAACGGCATGGGGGGCGGCTTCTGACCTGTCACGACAACCCTGCCTTTATTTTGCATAGCAGTGAAAATCAGCGTGATAAGTTCACTCTCAAAGTCTGCAATGTCACTCAAATCCAGATCGTCCAGCACCAACTGGATTGGCAGGGTGGATGTATTGACTTCTATTGCTGCACGGGAAAGCATTTCCCTTATTTGATCAGTGGACCGTCCCCGAAAACTCCCCCATCCCCAACGCCCACCTATTTTGTCAGAAAGCAAGGCCGCAAGGTTTGTTTTACCCGTTCCGCTGCTGCCGTGTAAAAAAAGCACTTGAGAAGACAAAAGCTGTCGTTCTAACTTTTCGACAAGGACAGTTCGACGCACTGCACCCTCTACAACCGGCAGTGGCCTCCCAATCGTAGGCACGCGCGCAAGCAGTCTTGATATTTCGCTAACTTCTGCATTATCCATGAACTGCTGCAAGCCGCTGTTCCTTCGCAGACTATCCAGCTCATTTTTAGGGACCGACTCCATGGTGGCCGACTCGAATGCATCCCAAAAACCTGTTTGAAAAAGTGGTTTTGAACCTTTTGTAGAAAGTAAATCTGCGACGTGTTTAAGGAGATGCGGTAGCACTTGACGTGAATAATGCGTATTAATGCCGAGTTTTGAACCATGCAATTTGAGCTTATCTTCAATGACCAACTGCAAAGCATCTTTTTTCTTATTTCCCAAATCCCACTCAATTCTATTGATGAGTTTGTGGCAGAGAATATCCACGGGCGCAGACTTCACGAATTCCATAAGCGCGGGGTTCAACGGGAGCGTTAAAAGAAATGAACGCAATGGCTCAACCTGCTCAGTGTTTGGGCGGCACTTCTGCCAGTATTCAAGCCCTTTTTGATTTTTCCCAAAGGGGGCGCCTTTTTCATCGACAGCTGAGGCTGTCGTCAAAAATCGTAAGGTAACATCGTGATGGGGATTGTTCTGCTGCAAAGACCAGAAGTTGTTAAGCGTCTCGACAATTTCAGGCGAACGAAGCGTTAGATTGCCGGATAAGTCTTTGACTTGAGTGCCAATAACGGACTGCCCTGAACAGATATCAAAGTCTTCCGCGCATTCAAGGAACAAAATTTCGCTTTCATTGAGATTGATCCATGCAAGGACACTCTGATAAATCTGGTAAACGTATCCGCGAATACTGTCAGTAGCATCGCGCTTTGCATCGGTTTTATGGCTTGGCGTCGCAGTCATTTAGGCACCATCAATTATCCCTATGCCAAAAGTATACTCCAGCTGATTGTGCAATTCTTCTTGTTAGTCATCAACTTGTTCAGGCTGAAGCAAAGCCATAAAGCTTCACCACCATCGCCCCAGAATAATGAGGGTGCCAACCTGTGCACATTGTTCGTAGCCCGCGCTCCTATATTGGTTTTGACTGTCGGGATGTTGAACTTTTCTGCGGTCAAACATACGCGTATCTGTTCTTGCTCTTTCTGTTTCAGAAGTCCATTTTTCCTTGCTCTGTTGCTGACGGCGGGCATGGCTGTTTACGCCGTTCAATTTGACGGCTTCGCGTTTCTGTTTACGCTCAGTACGGGGGATGCCGGTTAAAACTTCGGCTTCAGCCTGCATGCTGAATCCCCATAAAAAAGGCCCGCGATAAGTGCGGGCTGGGCGTTGTGTGCCTCTGGGGTCAGCTATCCATGCTTATCCGGCCCATGTTGAGGACCAGTACATTGATGCCATCGGCTTCCACCATCAGGTATAATTTCATGGCTGCACCTCGCGGTATTTACCTGTGGTGATATCGGTCACCACTTTGTAAGTGTAGCGGGTCATCAGCTCAGTGGCTTGGCGGGCGCGGAGAATATCGATATCAGTAACTGGTAGTACTGGAAGTGATTGCAGTCGGAATGCTGATTTTGCACACTACGACAGGTATATTCTGTTTGGTATCTGTAGAAGCTGTCATTGTACTGACTCTGCATGTACCGGGCACGTTAGATTTAATAATGAATGGCGCATTAGCCGAAGGAGCTTTTTCTGGCTTAGTTGTATTGTGTGTGCCTAACCAACTAAATACGATCATAGCTACAATGGTAAATGTGATGATCTTATTCATGAGGATTCCTTTTGGAGTAAAATGTGAATTACTTTACCCAAAAGGAATCCTAATATTTGCTAGTTTAAGGATGTTATAACCCAGATACGTTTATATAGAACTGGCCATTATTATCATCAGTTTTCTGTACCCGGTAAGTTATTGGCAATGAGTCTTTCAGGTCTGGCTTTGTAAACGTTAAATCAGCAGCACACTGATAAACATCAAGGCCTGATTCATGGCTTATTGTTCTGACATTTTCTACTGTAATCCGCACATCTTTATCTAATGTCATCCCTTTCTCAATTGTCTTTCTGGCTATATCAACGACCAGATTTTTAGCATCATCACTACTGCATTTCGGTGTTTTTTCGCCACAGCCAGCCAGCAAACCAGCGGTTATGAGTACCAGAAGTATTGCTCTTTTCATCTATGATTCCTTCATTAATTAGCGATACTATTTACTTCTTATTAAATAGGCCATCCATTGTGCCCGCCGCAGAGGCTCCGCAGTATCCCTCGCAACCACGAGTCATAAAACTGGCTTTACCGTTATTCAGTTCACTAATTACTGCGACACACTGGCTGGTATTGTCATTCCAGACCCAGCGACGCTTCTGGCTTTCTCCGGCAGCTATTTGGTTTGCCGTCCCTTCCATATTGCATACGCCTGAGCCATCTCCTGTTGAGGCATTAATGTTGAATTCAGCATTGCCCTTTCCCGGATTCAGGGTTAGAACCGCTCCGGGTTTTACGTACTGCGCTGCTGCGACAGGTAGCGTTATGGCTGCCATCAATAAGGCCAACAGTTTTCTGTTCATTAATTAATTCTCTATTAAGTGATACGGATGTTTTTGGTGATTTTCCCCAGTGTCAGCGGTCTGCGTTTTCCCACAAAGAAATAAACGACGTTGAATGCGGACTTGCGATGATTCCCTCGACCGAGAGAGGGCCAGTTGCGGAAAGATTCGATCTGTTCTTCTGAGTAGGGCGTGTCAGAGAAGTCAAACAGCACAAGCAAGGCTTTGCCGTCATGCTTCATCAACTTTTTAACTTCAGTGCTATTTACAGTTGCGGAGACATTGGAACGTGCCGCAGTTGGTTTACGTACTGCAAACTCAACGGCTACATCATCAATGACAAAATCAATGTAACCGTGCCCGGATACAGTTCCTGGCAGCTTGCTTTTTACTTCCGGTGAGACATTATCTGCAAACCAACCCAGCAAATAGCAACGTACCAGAGGCAGTAATTCCCGCTCGCTACATTCGTTCAGACGCAGGGTTTTGGCGAACTCCCTGCGATAAAGAGAACTGAAAAAATACTCAAAGCATTCCGTTATTTCAGTGATGGTGGTTGCCATGGCTGCATCCTTTACCTGCTATTAGGTCCATTTTTAAGGGCATACCTTTCCGGCCATAATGTTTCCGGTGTCGTATCCAGAGCCCCGGCAATAATGCGCTCAGCTCTGGGGTAATGACGCTCTAAGGCATTATTTAATGTACGTGGCGCAAGGCCGTGACTGCGTGAAAGCGACGCCAGCGTTAACCCTCGCTTGTGAAGTGCTGCCACAATATCGGCACGATGCCAGTTCCCTGAACTTCCTTTGCTCTGCTTTTTCTGCGATGCTGTTGAGTTACGCACAGTATTAACTCCATGGAATCAGTACATGGATATTAAATGCGAATAAAAGATACCTTTCAAGTTCTTTTGGTATCTATTTGTTGGTTTTCATATTAACGCATTGATATCTGGTGAAATTTATATGAGCAGTAAGAGAACAGTTTCGGCTATACCTACTCATCCTGGAGCTTCTGTTGAAGAGGCTAAAGACTGGTTGACAGCAGAGGAATTCACTCATATTGAGGGGATGCCGGGCACTGCGCGTGGCGCCAGGATGCGCCTGGAAAAGCTGGCATCCCTGCACCCGGAAATACGTCGTAAAAGGACTACCGGGAAAGGCGTTGTTTACCATATTAGCGCAGCCACAATGTCGCTTGATGATGAGAGAAACAGGGCTAAGGGCGAAGCGTTTACTCTCAACGACAGTGATCGCCAGCTAAGCCTCTGGGTGCAGCTGTATCGCAATATGTCGCCAGCTTCGCGGGCGCAACTGATGGAGCAGGCCCTCAGGCTGGTAAAGGACGAACTGATGTCTCAGGGGCCCAATGTTTCTGAACTGGCGGTACAAATCATGAAGCTGCCCGAAGATGAGCGTAAGCGCCTCTTTGAAAAGCTGAACGGGAAGGTGTGATAGCGTCAGTTTTCCGCCATGTCAGACAGAAGGAACCACCCCGGAACCCTGGCCCGTCTGACATGGCGGAATGTAAAGTATGCCATTACTTATTAATGAATAAAAATCTGTTTTCAGTTATTTCCGTACTGAATTGCTAACTGATTTCTTATTGTTATTATTTGCAATGAAAGTATATTTTTGGTATAATTTCATTGCTGGGTAGTGTTATTAATTGCAGCCAGCCATTTAAATCATCATATTCTTTAAACGTTCATTCTTGTTAATCCTTCACTGGAGGGTTGACTATATTTAAAGAACACCATTATGACTATATCTGACAGGGGATATTGTGTATTCATTATTACAATGGCAGGAATTAGTTAATAAACTCTTCATTAAGTATTATGGCATAGACATTAACAACACTGCCTTTTGTGAGGTAAGTTATATGAAAAGATACTGGACTGATTGTGTGCGTCCTTATCAGGCAGTCAATGAATGGGCATATAAGTATGATCTGCACAGACTTGATTCAGTTGACACTCCATTGAGTGAAGTTAATGAACTATCCGTCAATCAATACATGGAATTAAAATGAATAAAATACATCAGGAAGGGCTGACTATGCCCGTCAGTCAGGAATTGATACATATCATATTAAATGAAGTGGGAAATCCACCGCCGCATAAAGCCAGAATTACCGCTGTCAGTCTGTTATTTAAAGACCTGAGTTACAGTGCTGAAAAGGGCGGTTACCATCCTGTCGAAATACGGATTATTTCACGCAATGATGAATGGTATTTTGATTACATCACCGACTTCGGTTATATGGGGACGGTATACCCAGAACTGGAAAAGGAAATTGATATTAGCTGGAGTCAGCAATATGTTTTTCTTGCCCATGTTGGTGATCTGCCTGTTAACGCCGGAAAGGAGTTATTTGAACTCTGGCAATCCAACTTTATTCAGTATCACGCCATGAACGTCTACACCATTACCGTCCTGTGGGAAAGCTAACCCCACCACACTAATCATCACTATCTTATGAGGAATTATCTGTGACGACTGACAGAGGGATACGTGCGTCTCAACAGGGCGAACTGGACTGTCTTTGCGGTGCTTATTGCGTGGTTAACATGCTGAGCTGGCTGTTTGATGGCAGGGTGAAACGACGCCCGTTAATGAACCGGCTTATTCAGACTTATCAGCAGCGCTGGCCTTTGCATGAATGGCTGACTGAAGGGATTGAAGAAGACCGTTTAGACTGGCTGATAGCTCAGGTGTTGCAGAAAGGGCATTACAGCCGCCAGTTCCCGGTTGAAATCACCAAACCCTTTGCAGGGAAGCGAGGGTTATCAGACGGGCGGCTTTTCAGGGAAATGCAGCGGTTTCTTGACGTCACTGACCATTCCCGCCTGATTATGCTCAGCGACCAGTTTCACTGGTCCCTTCTGGTCAAAATGGATGAGGAAACGCTCTGTTTCTTTGACAGCAACGGGCGAACCACCATGCCCCGCAAAGTCTTCTCCCTGCGTACTGGCGTAACCCGCCGCCAGCTGTTTTCCGACGCCATTTACTTCATTGAACGGGAGTTCTGAAATGACCATGTTTTCCCAACGTGAAACCCGTATCCTCGACCAGGCGCGTGACATCATCAGCCGGTACTACCAGCGTGGCGTTCAACTCTGTTCCCCTGATGATGTTCGACGGTGCATAATGGTTGAGCTGGCACCGCTTGAACATGAAGAGTTTGGCATCATCCTGCTCGATAATCAGAATCAGTTGCTGCACCGCGAAATCCTGTTCAGGGGTACGCTAAACTCGGTCAGTGTTCACCCCCGTGAAGTTATCAAGCGTGTGCTGAAACATAACGCCGCCGCCGTCATCCTTGTCCACAACCACCCCGGCGGCGAGCCTGAACCCAGCCGTTGTGATATCAAGTTGACTAAAAAGCTTCAGGAACTGCTGGAAATGCTGGATGTACGGTTACTTGATCACTTTATCGTGGCAGGAACTGAAACGGTGTCGATGGCTGAACGGGGGCTGGTGTGATGCTGAAAGTTACCTGGTTTAATGTACGTTATTGCGGGTTAGGCGCATGAGCAGGACAGCGTTACGTCAGGTCGTGCCGGTGGTGCAAACCACCGTGTTCGATGCGTATACTGGCGGTCTTGCACCCTCGGGACGGAGAGGTATCATCAGCCTGTTAAACCGCAGCGCCAGCATACTTAAATGCGGTGCGGATGCAGCAGACTATCCGTGGGAACAACTTAACTACGCCGCCGTCGCCAAAGTGCGCGCGGCACTGCTGAATGACGGTTACGCCGTGTCATCGGTCAACATGGCGCTGTCAGCACTCCGGGGCGTAGCGCAGACGGCCTTTAACCTCAATTGCATGGATGCCGAAATGCTGGCACGTATCCGGTCAGTTAAGCGCATAAGTGGTGATATCCAGCGCAAAGGAAGGGCTCTAGACAAACAGGAAATCCGTGCGCTGATTCATGCCACAAAACAGCATCCGCAACCGGTACGGCGCTACCGTGATACCGCCATAGTGCTGACGCTTTGTGGAACGGGCCTGCGGGCCGGGGAACTGGTTAAACTTGAACGCCGGGACTATGACAACGGTATCTTGACGGTGAGGCAAGGGAAGGGGCGTAAATACCGTGAAATTCACGTGGCGGATGCAGTTGATAAAGCTATCCGCGCTTGGCTGAAGGTCAGCGTAAACGAAGCTGAAAACGCACTGTTCAGCCGTATTCAGCGCAACGGGAAGACCGCCAGCCAGCCTCTGACAACAACCGGGTTAACGGGTATCCTGGTGGAGTTACAGCATACGTCAGGTATTGCGCGTTTTACTCCACATGACATGCGGCGTACCTTCATCACCCGCTTGCTGGAGCAGGGCGTGGATATCAACACCGTCCGCCAGTTGGCAGGTCACAGCGACATATCCACGACTACGCGCTATGACTGTCGTGGTGAGAGCATGAAAATCAGCGCCAGCAGACGTATCAGGTGTTTTTAGCTGTTGAAACGTTGCTAGACGCGATTTCAGTTTTATCTTCAGCATTCAACCGCGTGTATTTTTGATTCTGGATGTTAATCAGTGCATTGATATTTTCAGGCTGTAGCATCCACTCAACATCCTCACGCGTCCATTGTTCACTGTCAGAGAAATGTTTAAATGACGGTTTCTCCGGCCCGCATTCATTAAATTTTGCTGCCACCGATGCGCATTTCTCACGATCTGACTCCCCCGTGTGAAGCTTGTCAAAGCGGCCTTTAACTTGCTGGTAAACAGTGTAGATTTCCAGTGCCTTAGGGGACCTGGCCGGAACTATCATGGGGTGCTCCTCCAGCCCATAAATCCCGCTTAGCTCTCCCTCATTGAGCAGGTCATTAAACATGTGATTCACGCAGGCACTCAGCACATCCGCCGCTTTCTTTGCGTCGATTTTATCCGGGCTAAAACCCGTTCCCGTCAGTTTCCGGGAAATCAGCGCCAATTTTTGTCGGGTATCCCGCCCCAGATAGAGCTTCTTCTCCAGAAATTCAAAGACCTCATTACTGCTTTTACGTGCCCGGTGGCATTTCGCGTCAGCCTTGTTGCTTGGGTTACCAATCACAGGTCACCTCCATGACAGTGTTTTGTTCAAAATATCACCATTGAGCCTCAGTGGTAAATAGCCTCTTTATGTGACCGTTTCGGAGACAAAAATAAGTGCTCTCGAATGACATCCACATGAAAGATGCCTTCAACGTGCTCAACGAAGGCATCGTTGAGTGAATCCTTACCTTTTTTGGTGGTTGTAAATAACCCCGCTCCTGAAACAGCTCAAAGGAGCACAAGCATGAACACCAACCGTAATCACTGTAAAAACGAGATTCATCGTATGACATAAGGAACTGTAACCACAATGAACAAACGCATTAAGAAAGGTTTATTTTCCGCGCTGTGACGCTAATTGATAGCAAAAAATTAGCTTACCTAGAAACTAATATTGATTTCAGGGCCAACATCCAACTGTTGGCGGAGGAGTAAAATGAAAACGATTAAACGTGAAACTTCTGCATCCACAATAAAGTTAACGCCGTGGTTTGAAACTATGGGGCGACAGATTGGTTTATCGCAACGCACCATCGATGCCATTATGGCGGATAATCAGTCGCGGATAAGAAAGCTCAATAAGGAAGGAGCCCGACACATTCGTATCAGTATGGAGGATCATGAAAACTACAAACAAGTTGCCTGGGGGATTGGAGGGGCCGGCCAGTTAGCAATGATACTACAGAGGTGCACATACATTCCTTGTGGAAGTCAGGCCTGTTCACAGTGTGTTGCAGCAAAACAACTACACCAGCAAGCCATTGATTTATACGGTGATTTTAATATTCATCGCAACCATGTTATCGTCAGGTACAGCAGCACAGATTTGTCGGCGGGTGATTTGCTCGATATGCATAACCTTTCATGGTCTCATAATGGTAGGTAGTTATTGCTAACAACACCTTTAAGTTGATTAAATAAACAGTTCCCTGCTGATGCAGCAGTTAGCGGGGAAATTTAAGTGCTATGGGTAATTCCTTGCCTGTAGTTCTTATGAGCCTGCCATCACAATTTCTCATGCAACTTTCCAGCATTTTTACCCAGCCAAATTTTATCAAGGCAATCATTTCGCCTGTATTCGATGACCCTTCCAGTCGTTATTAAATTCAACTCCTGTTCATTACATGTGATTTTCTGTTTTCCCACTCCAAAGAGCGCTATTTTTTTCTCAGCATAATAATCGCCATTTCTATATTTTTTTGATTGTTATTTAACCGTTGAGCCTCAGTGGGTGTGGCGTGATTTAATGGTCATTATTGGGATGATTTATGTCGTCCCATGACGTACTAATTTCGAAAGAAAGCCAAAGATTGACGTCTGGAGCTCAATCCGAAGCAAATCCTTGAGATTTTTCATGCTTGTAAATAGCTCAGCTCCTGAAACAGCTCAAAGGAGCACAAGCATGAACACCAACCGTATTCTCCGTAAAAAAGAAGTTCTTAACCTGACCGGGATCTCGTCCGCGACGTTGTACCGACTCATAGCTAAAGGAGACTTTCCAAAATCTAAGAAACTGACTGGTGATAGCGGTCGGGCTGTGGGCTGGGGAGCAAATGAAATTCAAAACTGGATTCAGTCTCGTGGGATTAGCAATACACAGTGATCTGTAAGCCTTATCCAACCCCTGACACACCAACCATATAACCAGTAACAGTGATGATACCTGCATATGAAAGGGGGAGCACTGTTACTGCTATGAGCTATCGGAACAGAATATGACGCAACAATTTAATCGTGAACGGGTAACATCCTTACGTGACAAAACCTCACTTGGAGTTAATGGTGCAGGCCAGTCTACGCATGGCAGTTTAGACAAAATAGCATGGGTAACGGACATGCATGTCCGGGAAGAAAATCAGATACTCAGACAGCGTTTGTTTGGCCTAGCTTCAGGTGGGCGCTACCTGATCAAAGTTCGACCGGCTGGTAAATATGAGTGTGGCGGGCACTATCGTCATGTAGTCGAGATCCGACTGAAAGCTAAATCGCGCAAACACCCCATATTGCTGGCAATCCATTTTGACCCAACCAGTAGTCAGCGTGGATTTCAGCGAATGGAACTTAGTCCCCAGCACTATTCTGCGAAACAGATAACGGATTTGTTTGTGTGGCTGGGGCGGAAGGGACGCATCGGCAAGTATCTGTATTGGGGATTACGTAATGCCTGGATAACAACTATTCATTACGCGCTGGATGTGGTGGGAATGAAGATCCATGACTATTTAATCAGGCTGGTTGGTGCAAGGAGCGGCGACTTTAATGATTTGCATGGAAAGCAGGAAGGGTTACGGCTGGGGTCTACGACTATCGTCGCGTCAATATATGAAAAGGCCGATGCTCCGGGTGTGGCAACTGAGAGAAGGTATGAACAAGCTGTCCTTCTGCTTGATGAGCAACAGTTCCGACGGTTTCTGCGACTGGAATTGCGTTTATCACCCGGTAAGCAAAAGCTCATGCTTAATAACCTGCTCAGCATGGAGAATCTGGTTTCTAAACTCGCATTTTATGACCGTAACGCGCTGGTAGATTCTGAGCTTGAACCTGATTTTTCTCGCCTGCTACGTGAGTATGTTCCTTACCCGGTTGCCAGAGCGGATTACCTGCCGTCAGCCAGTCTGAATGGTAAGCAGGTCAGCCCGGCAAAAAAAGCTGCTGATAAGCGCGTTGATAAACTCATGGAGCGCTACCGTGTGGAATTATTCGATTCAGAGGCTGTATGGGCTATGTTACCGCTTGTTGTGGCAAAACTTGGGATTCTCGCGCAACCGCAATACTGGCAATTTAAGCATCGCCAGAAGTGGCTTCAGTTGCGACTGAAAGACGGGTAATGGTAGTTGGGCAGGGATGCCGTTTGTTTTCATGGTATGGTAATGGCGGATATGTTGAATCAGAAACCTGAAAATGAAGGTTTTAAACCGCCCATTGTTGCAGAATTTTGGTGTGATAGACCAGCTAGTTACCGCTGCTGTTTAGTGTCAGATTAGCATCTCGTATAATGGTAGGGGAAAACCGCCGATGGTTTTTTATTCCAAACATCGGCTTTAGTACCCTGGTATTAACCGCAGGGATTGATGATTATCCCCATAACACAGAATCTATGTTTGTATTTACGACTCTGCACTTTTGTTAATTATGCCGGTTAATACAATCCTCAAGGTAGTTATCAGGTATAACTCTATATTACTCACTATATAGTATGTATATGTCACTGCCATATTAATAGTGATAATGAGCAGCAGCGGAAGTAGAGCGAGAAGAGCGTGAGTGTTATGAGTGAATGAGTGATATGAAAAAAAATTGGCCTTCTTTAAGGTATTCGTAATTGATGTTGTAAAAAACAACAGTGTTTCTTGTGTTATGCAACTATCAATCACGAGGTGTTCTGTGAAATATTCTGTGGGTTATATTATTAAACGTGGCATTCTGGTTACACTTGATACTTATAATAAGTTCATTGAGGATGTACATACCATACCTTTCATTGGGAAAGATGGTCGCCAGTCTCCGTCATACTATCTGGATATTCAACGGTTTTTGCAGCATTTGATTTGTAATAACTTTCTTTATACTAAAGACACCCCGGAGGATAATCCATGGACGCAATACTCGCCAATATATAATGAGCTGGGTAAAAAGGAATTACCGTTTGTCTTTAAACAAAATAAATACCTGTGTTGTGACCGGGCGTTAGAGTTGCTGAAAGATGCAGGAATTATAGATATTAAAAAATACTCTTATGGGAATGGGAAAAGCCGTACTTTTGCTTTGTCCAAGGCATACCTCAAACGCTGGTTTGAAGTCTCGCCTGATGACTACAGGCAGCGCGATGATCGTTACATTTATCTGTCTGTGGGTAAGCGTGTTCGTGACGTAAAGATCATGACGGAGGAACAACTGATCCACAAAGCGTTATCGCACTTTAATAAGCCCCGCCATGCTACGCGTCACGTATCCCGTGAAACCCAGCAATATATGCGTCAGGTGTATCTCAACATGGGGGCGTTGCGTATCAACCTTGATAAGCTACAGGCCTACGTTCCTGAAGACGAAAGGGAGGCTGCTCTGAAGTCTCACTTCCTCCAGCATCTGGCTGAGCGTGGTTGCAGGATGGTTTCAAGTGTTCCTTTGGTGGTTGAATATTTTCCTGAATACAAACTGGCAGAGCGAGGAACTCGTTCATTTGAGAAGAATGGTGGCTTTCAGGCGTTAAAGGCCGCTATCAAATGGGAAGTTGTTGTGGGTATTAACTACGATATCAAAAGCAGTCAACTGACTATTCTGAAACATGAACTGGAGCGATACGGTATTAAATGTAAGCGGCTGGCAAAGATCACCAAGAAGAAGGTCATGCGTCGGTTTAATATTGATCAAAAGGCTGCTAAGTTGCTTATCTATACCCTGATTTACTCACTTGGAGAGTTTCGTAAGCATAAGGACAGCGCTGCGTTTCGTAAGCTTTGTGATTTGTATGGCTACAATGAAGCGGTGAAAAAGGCCGATGAGTGGATTCAGTTTGTTCGGCCAGTGAGAAGGGCACTTAACAAGTTGGTGGCGCGTTATCTTGATGAGCATGTTAATTGCCCCGGTCGTGGCTGGGCCATACGTAATGCCGTTCGTCAGTCTTTTATGGTTAAACCTGACAAGATCACTGCGAGTGTTCGTCGGTGTTTGTTGTCCCATATGATTCAGGGTATTGAGAGTAAGGCGGTGTATGAAGCAGTGCTGGCTAATCCCGGTGTATGCAGTTCGATTGAGCATGATGGGATGGTGAGTAACTGTGGGATATGCTGGAATCACCCTTATCTTGAATTGAAGACAAAACATTAAACATTAATCTAATCTTGACCCGTCATCTTCATACAACCATTCAACATTACCTATAAAGATGTGGCAGCGCGTAAACTCAGGAAGTCAGATGTGATGCGCCGGAAGCTGCTGTCGCACATATTAAAGGGGCTGGAAAGTCAGTCTGTATACGATTATGTTGCCAGCCATAAGGGGGGTTGCGCACTGGAGCACGATGGGTTTGTTTCATATGAGGAGGTTACTGAATGGTCCCATCCATATCTTTTGATTGAGCGGAAGCAATAGATAAAATTTAACGCCTAAGGTATTATATATTCGTAAATAATTTCTAGTTGGAGAATTTTATAAATATATATCTTCTATTGCATCCTGTTGTTTCTTTATTCTTTATTAAAGAATTTACCTGAAAAGTCGTTTAAAACGCTCTAGAAAGTTCATGCTTTGATAATCCTTGAGTTTTAATTCATTAATTTTTTCATTGAATGAATTAGCTTTGTTTTTTTCATTATCTAATTGCGTTAGCAAAGAATTATTAAGATGTTTTGTATTATCGATTGATTCTTTTAGCTTAAAAATTTCCTGTTTCATTTCTTTTATTGTTGATTCAAATGATTCTTTTTTTTCAGTTTTTTTTGCCAACTGGCCTTTAAATGATTCAATCTCTTTTATAGCCTTCATAATCGTTTCATTTTTTTTGTTAATTATAAATTTATGCTCATTTAACATTATAGGATCAGATAATATTTTCATATAAACAATGTTATTAAATTTACTTTTTAAAAAGTTATAATATCGTTCCATTTCATTTTCGTCGATATCAGTATTGTTTAATTCTGATTTGAGTCTCATCTTATCCGATAATGAAACTTCAATTATGGGTATATTATGGTCTTGGAAATCTTTTATTTTTTCATAACTGCATTTGTGAGTTACTTTAACTTCAATGGCTACCTTCCTCCCCCATTTTCTGGCTAATTCTATTGGTTTACTAAAAAAACCTACTAGATCAGGATAATAAATTGAGCCATCTTCGAATTTGATTTGTAAGTCGTCTTTTTTTATATTGTCGAATTCAATCTCATAATTTTTATCGTTATCTTGAAAGTTTATTTTTTTCATTTCCGATAAAACTAGAATTGCAGTTTCATGAGATATGTATTCTGAGTCAGAATCATGGCTTTCGGTAAATGCTGTTGAATCAGACTTATATCTGAAAAAGGCTGTTTTTGTTTTTTTAACTGGTGTTAACTCTGCTCGTTTATCCTTGTTAGATTGTGTGCTCATAAAGGTTAGCAAAGAAAGTTCTTTAGGGTTTTCTTTTCGCATCTTAATAACCTCCCAGATAAAGAATAATCGCTCTTTATTTGTTTCTTTATTTTTAATGTATTCATTTTTGTTATCGATGGCGTATGCCCAAATTTTCTTTCTTGCCATCAAAACCTCTCCTTGTATTTTAATGTGTGCTGAGATGAATTTAATTGTGTAACTAATAATATATATGATATTTTCATCGTTAAGAGATGTAACTTTACAGAAGGTTATTGGTAAAGGGGGAGCTGTTATGTAGATATTAGAGGGGATATATGCCATCATTATAGGATGGCATATAATGAGTTCTAACAATAAATATTATTCCGGATACATTTCATGGAATTTTTCCTTCACTTCACTTCCAATGCCAGGAAGTGTAATAAGGAAACCCAGTTCATTGTAAATATCACCCTTAGAAGAAGATGACAACCAGTTAAGACTTGTGATTACAATATTGTTATTGTCCCAAGAGAAAAACTTAGCATGTACTTGAGGATTATCTGCTGTTGTAATATTGAAACCTAAAGACTGAAGATTTTGTTTTAATTCCTTAAGTTCGGCTGATTTTAGATCCCCACTTGATCTTCCATAAGCAATATCAATAGATATATTCTTATCGTGCGCTTTCACGGTTTTCAGCGGTAATATTATAGGTCTATCACCCGCATAGCTAACTCTATGACTACAAATAAATATATTTTTTTTAACTATATTGCAAGCTTGTTTTACTATAGGGTGATGCTCAGGTGCAGAAATTATTTGAACGCTAGTATTACCATCTGATTCTTTGCGTATACTAACATTTTTATATAAGCTTGCAGAGAAAACAGCTAGTTCTCTGCTCAGGTTATTTGCTAATCCAGTTCCACCCATTGATAGATGGGAGCATATATCAGTTAAATCTGCTACGATTAAATCGTCGGTTATACAGGCAGATACTTCAAATCTATTAAATCTGCTCGATAGCCAATTGCACGAACCTAATGTAGCGCTGTAAATACCCTGTATTTCATCATGAATTATGAATTTTGCATGAGATAGAGTGGGGGCTCTATGGAATTTTATTTGTGTAGATAATCCTTTTTGTACTATTTTTTTATTTAATTCGTCAAATTTGGCTATGACATTTTTATAAGATTCAAGTTTATTTTGTTCCTCTGGTTCTGTTTGGCCCCATAGAATATCAATTTGAACTGATCGTTGTGCCGCATCTATTAAATTATCAAACACATCAGCAATACATTCTTCATTGATAAATGTAGAATGTATAATTAATCTACTTTTTGCATTGATTATTGAATTGAAAAGATGCATCCGATGTTCTTCGGGACCTGCAATCAGTCTAACTTGCTCTTTGTTAATTAACCGTTTTGGTAGCGTTTTAACAGTTTCATTAATATTTTCCCCAACATAGATATCAGATTTACTTATATCTAATATCTCTGCGCGCTCACGAATCTTCTTATCTCTTTTAATTATCTCACACTTTAATTCATCTGATATTTCGGGCACTCCTGTAATATTCCCCATGTCGTCTATGGCGGCAAGAGCAAAATGTATATTTTTAGAATAATTTGTATCTATTATGTCATCTTCTATATCAATAACCTCTTCATCGTAATTTGTGATTTTTTCATAAATTCTAGATAAGGTAGTAGTGTAGCTAGAGATGATATTTAATTCAGAGCATAAACCACGGAATGACTTTGTAGCATCTAAAATATTATGTTTAGAGTATAGTTGAAAACTTTGTTTCTTTTTTCTTTTCTCGTATCGGTAACACTCACGAGTCAAAGGGTCCACCATAAAACTTCTAACTCTTGAATAAGGGATGCTATCAGTAGGTAGTTCTTCATATAAGGCTACTTCTGCCCCCCTATTCGTCGTTACAAAAAAATATTCATCATTGATTGGTTTTATTTCGATCCATCCAGCTTTCATCAGAGGGATTAGCATTTCCACGACGAGTTGCCTGGGGAGATTTGATGTCTTAGCTAAAAAAGTTGAGGTACAAGGTGTTTTAGCAATATATCCTAACAATATTTTTTCAATTGGCCCCCAAGGTTTTGCTTTCGCTAAACTAAAACGATGTATGCCGTATCCAAAAGGTACTATTACGTATGTAGTTAATGACATGATATTAAGTCCTTTTTTTATTCTTATCTTGTTTTAAGTGTTTGAATTCTCTAGAGTCAATCTTCTTTAACAATCCTTCACGCTCATATTCGATGAGCTTATTGACAAGATCGACTAAAAATTGATTGCTTAAATCACCTTTTTTAATTTCTTTTTTGTCGATTAAATCAGACCAATATTTAAGGAATTCGAATGAACCAATAATTATCATCTTATATTTTGCTCTACTTAGTAGGACATTCATGCGCCTACTATCAAGGAGAAATCCTAGAGATGCTCTAACATAAGAATGATGATTATTTCTAACCATAGATACAATAACTATGTCAGCCTCAGCCCCTTGAAAACCATCAACAGTGCTACAAAATGAAGAATGATCATCTGGTTTTTGAAAATACTCTATTTGTAACGAATTTGGTTCTTTATGCAGTTTTTTATCCAGACTTCTCTTAATTAAATCTACCTGCTTTGCATAAGGTGACATGATTGCTAGTTTTGGTGTTTTTTCTGCTTTTGAATTCACCCTCAAATGTTCAAGAACGGATAAAAGAGTATTTTTTTCTAAGTTATTTGTCCAAACAGGAAGAGATTCTGCAGCATAATTGTTCTTAGTTTGTTGAACATCGGGGGTATCAATCCATATAATTGCCGGGGAGTTAAGTAATGGTGAGTTAGGTTTAAATGTAAAAGGGGTAATAGTATTTGCATCTCTATAGAATTTTTCTTTTGAAGGTTCTGTTTTAAGCTTTTTATCGTAAAATACGCTAGAGATCAAGTTTGCGATATCTGGATGCATACGATGTTGGAAATTAAGCATGCTCGCAATTTTTCTATGCTTTCTATCATCACCGTAACGATCTATATATTTTTGTGATTTCGCTTTTTCTTCAAGCACAAGACTTTCAAATAAGAGATGAAGCCTGACTGCACTAGAACTCAATTTTTCAAGTGTTTCGTTATCAATTGTTGAGATAAAATTTTCAGTAAAACGCTCTTTTATCCAATCACCTTTTATTTGTTGATTATTTATATCAGTTGCAATAATTATTGCGTTCTTCAATTTATTAATGTCAGTGAGGATCTCTCTCATTTTTTCTGTTGCATAAGGGGGTAACTGCTTATGATCACCTATCATCAGTCTTCTATATGAAAGCAACATCGGGCTAAGAAGTTCTACGCCTGTGACTTTTCCTGTTTCTTCCATTATTGACCAGTCAAATTGTGATTTCTCACTAATTAGTTCCTCTACTTGTCTGGAGTTAGTTGTAGCAAAAACCATATTTGCAGATTTCAATATCTGTTTGATAAGAGAATATCTGTCTGATTTGGATGATTTACGACTGGCTGATATAATTGAATTTTTACTTATAGTTGATGTACATTCATCAAAAATATCACTATCAATAAATTTTTTAATATATTCTAGCGCAAGGAAGTCTAATTGGTTTATTGATATGTCATCGCTATCATCATCCGAATCTTTTTTTATACAACTAACAATTAATGGTTTGGAGTTCGTTATATCTAAGGATGCAGTCACTTCTTGGTATAAATGCTGGACAGTAGAATGACTTTGTGCCGTTAGAACTATTCGACTCTCACTTTCATTAGAGAATATTTGATTTACAAGAGTCGTTATCAGATAAGTTTTCCCAACGCCAGGAGGTCCTTGGACTAAGAATATAGGCAAAGTCTTATTTATTTTTTCAAATGCATCTTTTTTAGATTCATCCAGTGAATAAAAAGAACTATGAAGGTTGTTATTTATTTCAGATATAATAGTGTTATTGTAAGGATCATCTAACATACTCCTTAGTTCTGCGTGGTTACTTAATTCATCTATAGATGATGCTCTTCTACTTAATTGCTTAATAGTTCCCTGTACTGATGAAGGTATAAGGAAGCATTTTTTGAAACCTGGGTTTAGTGTATTTGTTGTGAATATATATTCGTAAACCCCTTCATGGTTTCTTTCTGTCTTTATAAAATCCAATGTTACTTCATTATCACCATCATAGAAGTTGTTGTTTTCTGTAAGAATCCAGCTTATTGAATTAATTCTATCATTCTCTAAGTTGTCATGTAATCGAATCGCAGGTGGTTTAATACCTAATGATGTCGATATATGGTCATCATCTTGTCTGCATTGTATTCTTACTGTAAAAAACTTTGACTCTGTTTTGTCCTTATCATAACTAATTAATGTTACAGGGTAAATTTCTGATTTTGCGAAAGCTATTTCTGTTAGGTGATATATAGCAAACCCTTCGACAATAACTCTATTGGGAAGAATATTATTATCATCTCGTTCAAGTTCAAGGATTAGATCATCCCAAGAGTTATATATACCTTGAGAACGATTGTTAGATTTAAACTGAATACATTTTAATACGTCTCTTTCTAAAGCTATTCTTTTAGCTTTGAATTTTATTTGTCTTGGAGGCTCAACATAAGCAGCATGGCAGAATGCAATGTTCCAATCAGAGTCCTCTGTTTTACCGTTGCGTTTTTTCTCTAGTACATAAGTGAGTTTTTCTCCGTAAAGAAGTATTTCTTCTTTATTACTTCTATTTTTATTTATAGATAGGTATATTTTCCCTGATAGATCCCTTGTTATAAAGTCTAAGCATTCATCAATATCTTTATCTGAAATTGTGATTCCATGATCTTTATTTATGGTATATTGTATGGCATTAAAAACAGATGTTATTTTGTCTGGTGCTACTTCCGAGTTTGCTTTTGCCGAAAAAAGAAATTCAATATGCCTAGTTGAATTTTCTTTTGAAATTAGAGATTCTAATGACTTCAATATAGTGTTTGCTTTTTCTATTATTATAGAGCCATTTATGGCCTCCCTCGATAAGTTGGTTTCTAATTTCATAACACCAATCAATCCGCGAATTAAAATTAATTCATCAAGAATTAGATCGGTTTCATCTACTAAATCATTAATTGTGACTTGAAGATTTATTAATCTATCTGAGCTTATATTAAGTAATTCGGCTATTAGAAAACCTAAATCAGCCCAATCAGATAAAAAAGAATACTGCTTATTAATCTTCAAATCTCTAGATGTATATTCGTTATGTTTATCTGAAACAGCGTGGACGCGTAGTGACCATTCGAAGCCGGTTAATTGGAAGTCAAAGTCAAGTGATCTAGGATCAGTTAGTATAGAATCTTTATCCAGATGCCTATGAAGCAGACCTTGGGAATGCAATAGTTCGATGGCTTTAATAATTCTTATAAAATTATGCCAAAGTTTGATTCTATTCTCAATTTTTCTACTATTCCTGATCCATTCTTTATTTAAGCTTAGTGTCTTTTTTTCTTTAAATATATATGACAGAGGAACTCTGAAGTCTGCATCCAATACTAAGTAAAATCCCCTTTCATCTTTTCCTGAGTCAACTATAGAAGATATATAGTCTCCTAGACCGGGCAAACCTTTCAGCCTATGGAGTTGTCTTATTTCATATCGCCACAAATCTTCAATTATATCGTTGTTTTTTGATTCATCTTTAGGCCAAAATTTTATTAGCACTCGCTTGGCATTTTGCGCAGCCTCTAATAAGCATGGTTTGCCATTTTCTCTATCATATTCATTTAGAGTATTAATATCCTCATATTGATTGAGGAAGTTTCCGGTGAGATAAGTTTCCATTTATGCTCCAGATGATTAGTTTCGCTAGCTCATATCTATAGTCGTTTTGAAGTGGTTATAAAGATATTATTTGTTTTCAAAAGCTTGAGAGTATGACAGTTTGAAATTATTAATGACTTATTAAAAGGGTTGTGATGATTATGTTTACTATCTTGAAAATATACGCTGTTATTTTGAATAGATGTGTCCTTCTGTCATTTTGTAAACTTGTGAATCAGATCACGTTAATTCTGTTATAGGAACGCTACCGCCCTAAGGAATTCTACCCTCAAGCTAATAAAAACACTTTAGCTAACAACATCATGAATTAAAAGGAAATTATTTCTTTCTTTAGTAGCAAACCTTTCCGCATCCTTGAGATGCTTTATGTCAATTTATTGATTGCGAATTTTTTGTCGATTCCCCGCTTATCAAGCAGGTTTGGTTTGATAAGGGCATTGTTCGTCTGAGGTTGTAGAGGTGGCGTCGTTTAAAAGTTTTGGTATAATACTCTTTCGCATAGCTTCATGCGTAACATCGTTGGATGTAGAGGAGGCTTAATGAGCAATAACAGAAAAAAAGAGCATGCAACTTATGCTAAACCTTCTCGCTCGGACATTATGCGTTCTGTGGCGACATCAACGGCCGTCGAAACCGGCCAGCCGTCAGCTAGCGTTGAAGCTTCACTTGAAGCTGCACGCAAGAAATTCGCGCATCTTCGCCTCGCTTAGATCTTTCTTAATGCTTCACTGACCCAGTGTTTCATCGGCTCATAGTCCATTGATACACCTGCATGAATAGCCGAGATATACTGGGTTTTGTTTTCCTCCCAGCTTTGATAATCCAGCGGTTTGTATCCTCCCTGAACTGCCATCACGTCGGCTAGCAGTCGCGACAGGCGCCCGTTTCCCTCTCTGAATGGATGGATAAGTATCAGCTCGACATGGGTGATGGCGATAGCGGTGATGAGTTGTTCTTCGTCCATGCCGCTACACGGTGTGTATTGAGCCAGATACTTGTTATCAAATTCGTTCAGCAGTTTTGGCAACTGCGCTGAGGGGGCAAACATAAAGCCGCCTTTGCTGATATTAACCGCTCTTTCTTGTCCAGCCCACTCGTAAATGTTACCTAACCAACGGCGGTGCCAGCTTTTTAGCAGGGCTACGCTGAGCTGTCCTTCCGGGAACTGTTCTTCAAAAACAGACTGGTAGAGTTGTTCTAACAGGACAAGTTCAGCCTCATCCATCTCATCAGAAGTAGCGATCCCCAGGTTGTTAGCCAAAACTTGCTCGCCAGAGTCTTTCTCATACTGACCTTCACTGCTGGATACATGGTATCGGCTCATGGAGATGCCCTGTGTTATTAGAAGGATGGGAAAACAGAGGGATTATAACGCTGGATGAGTACAGCAAACAATATTCTTAAAATCAGATAGTTACAAAACTGTAGGTTAAAATGTAGTTTTTATAATCTCATGGGTGATTATCTTTAATAATCAGTATTAACACACCAATGCATCATGGGAGTATGTGAGTCTAGGTTTGTCATGTCGCTCATAGAATTTCTATATCTAATATGTTGAATTCAAAGATAGTCGTGGTTTTTTAGGTTCTGATTAAGCACCACGAAACCGTTCGGTTAACGGCTGCGTTTGGAACGGATTTTTATGCCGCTATACTAACGTAGCGACTTGCAAACTGACATAGCTAATATCTGGAAGTGCTTCGCAAATACGGCATGTATATATGCAGTGCTATACATGTATACGGCGAAAAGACGGGGACGTTTAATATGGAGACACCTGAGATTCCAGTTTGCACCCTCCAGACAACGCGCTAACATATTGATCACTTTTTCTTGCATTGCTATGGATATTCGATGCGTTATTTAACCGCGCTGCTGCCTATTGTTGTCTTGCTATCTGCTTGTAGTAGCAAACCCAAACCGTCTAACGACGTGACTGAAACCACTCCACCGACTGCCAAGGGGGGATTTTTACTCGAGCCTTCCCACTCTGGTCAGGTGCAACTGGGGGATTTTGCCTACGATCCAGCAATGAATCGTTTCGTCGACAAAATGGTCAGCGAGCATGGTTTTGACCGTCAGCAATTGCATGACGTATTGGCTCAGACCAAGCGTCTAGATTATGTATTGAATCTAATGGATCGTCAGGCACCGACCACACGCCCACCTGCGGGGCCAAACGGCGCATGGCTGCGTTATCGCGGTAAATTTATCACGCCTGATAACGTGCAAAATGGCGTAGTATTCTGGAATCAATACCAAAATGCGTTACAGCGTGCCCAACAAGTTTATGGCGTACCACCAGAAATCATTGTGGGTATCATTGGCGTCGAAACTCGCTGGGGCCGCGTTATGGGAAAAACCCGTATTATTGACGCTTTGGCGACGCTGTCGTTTGCCTATCCACGCCGTGCTGAATACTTCTCTGGTGAGCTGGAAACCTTTTTATTAATGGCGCGGGAAGAAGGCGATGATCCTCTTAGTCTAAAAGGGTCGTTTGCGGGCGCAATGGGATATGGGCAGTTTATGCCGTCTTCATTTAAAAGCTATGCGGTTGATTTCAATGGTGATGGACACATTAATCTGTGGGATCCGGAAGACGCTATTGGCAGCGTAGCAAATTACTTCAAAGCGCATGGCTGGCAGTCGGGTAAAAAAGTTGCAGTCCCAGCAAACGGTCAAGCTCCAACGTTAGAGAACGGTTTCAAAACCAACTATACGATTTCTGCATTGGCGGAAGCGGGGCTGAGCCCACAGAGTTCATTAGATGGCTATCAGCAGGCTAGTCTGTTGCGGCTTGATATGGGGACGGGCTACCAATATTGGTATGGTTTACCGAATTTCTATACGATCACTCGTTATAACCACAGTACTCATTATGCAATGGCTGTGTGGCAGTTAGGTGAGGCTGTAGGACAGGCTGCTCGTCAAGGTAGTGTATTCCAGAACTGATCCTTATTGTCTCTCCCTATGGGGAGAGACACCTTTCTTTCTTTGCTTGTACTTCTTAATAATAGACTTATTTCTATTATCATTATTTTAAATAAAGATTAGGATTTTTCTTTTCTCGGCGGCGAAGTGTTGATTTTAGCTATTTAAATATAAATAATAGCGCCCCCAAAAAATGACAACCATTACTAGCATCGCAATTGATAGTAAACCGATTTGAGTTTATATATCTGTTTATTATCAGCATAAACAATATCCATTTGATGGAGTTTATTTATGAAATTACGCTGCCAAGAATGCTGCGCAGTTGTGCTGACAACACAAAATACCGAAATCAGTATTAATAATGAAAAAATCACTGACGTTAAGGGAAATAGCCTTATTTTACTTTCCTGTAAAAATAATTCACTCGAAATTAATCACTTTGATAACCAATGTGTGGTGTACATTAGTCGAGAGACGATAAATAATTACCTCACCTTCCTGAAAAGAGATATTACTAAAGTTTGTCATGAGGCTAGGCGATCACCTGATTATTTCGTTGAGCCATGTCGTGCGCCTAAGATTTTTGCAGAAGCGGCGAGCCTGTCACAGCAAGAAGACTTAGATGATATTAGCCGAGTACGGAAAAACTCGCTGCTCTTCACTGTACTTTCCGTTTTTCTCGCTCATCGTCGCTTCCTGCCTTTTCTGATTAAAGTGAGTCAGAACGATGTGAGAACGCAGGTGTATACCATAATTCAGAGCAATATTTCTAAAGGATGGGCGCTTGGTTCGATTGCCAGTTCTTTATGTATGAGCGCTAGCGTTTTAAAAAAACGTTTGCGTGAGGAAAATACAAGCTATACCAAAATCATTACAGATTGTCGGATGCGTTTTGCCGCTGAACAATTGACAATTTATCATCAGAGTATCGCTCAGGTATCGGCACAGTGTGGCTATAGCAGTGCGTCTTATTTTATTTCTGTGTTCAAAAAATACTACGGTACTACACCATTAAACTATATAAGAAAATATTCTTCTAAAATGCAAGGCTAGTCACTTAAGCTAATTTTTAACGATAATTATTCATCCCTTTGATTGTAAATCTATGTTTGTTTATCGAAGGGATTCTCTATTTTTATATTGAATGTAAATAACGCGCCGGATGTTTTTCAATAATGTCTAATACCTAAATATTAAGGTCTGTTACCTGCATTGTTTCATCATGATTAAATTATAATAACTTTTCATTAATTCTTAATTTATCCAATGAGACGAGTGGTTTTTTTATTCACGTATTTATCTTTGTTGGTACCTATCAACATTCATCCAGTTGAGCGTTCGCGATGTTTATCAAATCTCTATTTGTCAGGTCGATCTGTACCTCTCGTTATGCTTTTATTTTGGCGCTTTCAGCGGGTTTCCTGCTTGCTGGCTGTCGTGATGATAATAAGACCGCTGTATTGCCCGAAAGGCCCACCGTCGGGGTGGTGACGCTGAAAGACGCGCCGTTACAGATAACCACTGAACTTCCCGGTCGAACGGAAGCATTCCGTGTGGCAGAGGTCAGGCCACAGGTGGGCGGCATTATTCTTAAACGCCATTTTGTTGAAGGAAGCAATATTACCGCAGGGGCGTCGTTGTATCAGATCGATCCTGCGCCTTATCACGCTAGCTATGATAGCGCCGCCGCCGATTTAGCGCAGGCAAAGGCCGCTGCACATATTGCACAGTTAACGGCTAACCGTGACCGTTCTCTGTGGGCGAAAAAATATATCAGCCAGCAACAGTTGGATAGTGCAGTCGCTGATATGCGCCAAGCGAATGCGACGGTAACCGCCGCTCAGGCTGCGTTGGAACTAGCTCGTATTAACTTGGCTTACACCAAGGTGATTGCGCCCATTTCTGGACGTATCGGTGGCTCTCGCGTAACCGAAGGGGCACTTGTTACGCCGGATCAAAGCCAAGCGTTAGCGGTGATTCAACAGTTGGATCCTATTTACGTTGACGTCACTCAGTCCAGCAATGATTTCTTACGCCTGAAACAAGAGTTGGCCAGTGGCTCATTGGCACAAACGGATGGCAAAGCGAGCGTCACGTTGCTTCTGGCCAACGGTAAAACGTATCCACTTACTGGAACCCTTGAGTTTTCAGATGTCACCGTTGATGAAAGTACGGGGTCTCTGACTCTCCGTGCCGTATTCCCTAATCCCCATGGTGATCTCTTGCCTGGTATGTTTGTGCGCGCTCGTTTGGATGAAGGCGTCCGCCCGCATGCGTTATTGGTCCCTCAGCAGGGTCTGACTCGCAATGCGCGCGGAGAGGCGACGGTTCTGGTGGTGGGCGTTGACGATAGGGTCGAAAACAAAATTGTGAATGCTGCACAGGCTATCGGGAGTCATTGGTTGGTGACTGGAGGATTAAGCGCAGGCGATAGGGTGATTGTGAGTGGTTTGCAGCGGATCCGACCGGGTATGCAAGTGGTGGCTCAGGAAGCACATTTGTCTGATACATGGGGCGAAAGCCATCAGTAAATCACGAGAAGACGCTTTTCGCTTCCGACTGCACTCATCCGTTTTTAATAAGGAGCCAGTTAGCACATGGCTAAGTTTTTTATAGATAGGCCAATTTTCGCCTGGGTCATTGCCATTATTTTGATGATGGCTGGGGCACTCGCCATTTGGAATCTTCCCGTTGCACAATACCCCACTATTGCGCCGCCATCGGTGGTAATTTCGGCTAACTATCCCGGCGCGGATGCTAAAACCGTGCAGAATTCGGTGACGCAGATTATCGAACAGAATATGAACGGGATTGATAATCTGATGTACATGTCATCGACGAGCGACTCTTCTGGTAGCGCGTCGGTGACGCTGACTTTCCAATCAGGAACTGACCCTGATATTGCTCAGGTTCAGGTGCAAAACAAGCTTCAGTTAGCAATGCCACTTTTGCCTCAAGAAGTTCAGCAGCAGGGGATTAGCGTTGAAAAATCTAGCAGCAGTTTTTTAATGGTTGCCGGATTTATTTCTGAAGATAACACCATGTCTCAGTCTGATATCGCTGACTATGTTGCTTCTAATATTCAAGACCCACTCAGCCGTACTGAAGGGGTCGGAGACGTGCAACTGTTTGGTTCTCAGTATGCGATGCGTATTTGGCTCGACCCACATAAGCTGAATAACTTTCACCTAACGCCCTTGGATGTCATTGATCAAATCAAAGCACAAAACAATCAGATTGCCGCTGGGCAGTTGGGTGGGATGCCCGCGGTTGCAGGACAGGAGCTGAATGCCTCTATTATCGCGCAAACTCGCCTTCAATCGCCGCAGGAATTTGGCAAGATTTTGCTTAAGGTTCAGCCAGATGGCTCACGGGTGCTATTACGTGATGTGGCAAAAGTTGAGCTAGGGAGTGAAAACTACAGCACGCAGGCTCGCTTTAATGGTAAACCGGCGGCTGGGCTGGGGATTAAGCTTGCGACCGGCGCGAATGCGCTGGATGTGGCGAATAATATCAAGGCTGAATTAGTGAAGCTGCAGCCTTTTTTCCCGCAGGGGCTGAAAGTGGTGTATCCCTACGATACAACGCCTTTCGTGAAAATTTCCATCAATGAAGTGGTTAAAACATTATTGGAAGCGGTGGTTTTAGTCTTTTTAGTGATGTATCTGTTTTTGCAAAATCTACGCGCAACGCTTATTCCTACCATTGCGGTGCCGGTGGTGTTGCTCGGGACTTTCGCCATTCTTGATGTGTTTGGTTATTCGATCAATACCTTGACGATGTTTGCAATGGTGTTGGCCATTGGTCTGCTGGTGGATGACGCTATCGTTGTTGTCGAAAACGTTGAGCGTGTGCTGGAAGAAGAGGGGCTCTCTGCCAAAGAAGCGACCAAGAAATCGATGGATCAAATTCAAAGTGCTCTCGTGGGTATTGCTTTGGTTTTGTCAGCCGTGTTTGTTCCGATGGCCTTTTTCGGTGGTGCAACCGGTGCAATTTACCGTCAATTCTCTGTCACGATTGTTTCGGCGATGGTGTTGTCGATTCTTGTGGCGATTATTTTAACTCCGGCGCTGTGTGCCACTATTCTTAAGCCGGTTACCCCTGGAACCTCACACAACAAAGGCGGGTTCTTTGGCTGGTTTAACCGCCTGTTCAATAAATTTACCCATCACTACACCGATAGTGTTGACCATATGCTGGTGAAAACCGGCCGCTATATGGCGATTTACCTCTTGGTCGTGGTGGGGATGGGCGTGCTCTTCATTCAACTGCCGACCGGATTTATTCCTGAAGAGGATCAAGGTATTGCGTTGACATCGGTGCAGTTGCCCGCAGGGGCGACTCAGCAGCGAACTGATAAGGTGCTGGCGCAGGTGACCGATTATTTCCTAAAGAAAGAGCAGCGAGACGTGGAGTCGGTGTTTACGGTTAGTGGCTTTGGTTTCAGTGGTCAGGGGCAAAATAACGGTTTAGCTTTTGTCAGCCTTAAGCCTTGGAGTGAGCGTCAAGGCGAAGAGAATCGGGTGACGGCAATTCTCGCCCGTGCGGCTGTGGCTTTTGGTCAGATAAAGGATGCGCTGGTATTTCCTTTTAATCTGCCGGCTATTTCTGGGCTTGGCACTTCAACCGGTTTTGATTTTGAACTGATCGATCAGGGCAATTTAGGGCATGAAAAACTGACTGAAGCTCGTAATGAACTGCTGGGCATGGCTGCGCAGCACCCTGAAATGCTCACCGGTGTTCGTCCTAACGGTATGGAGGATACGCCGCAATTTAAAGTGACTATTGATCAGGAAAAAGCTTTAGCGCAGGGTGTTTCGTTGGCAGATATTAATCAAACGCTGTCATCGGCCTTTGGCGGCACCTATGTGAATGACTTTATTGATAATGAGCGCGTAAAGAAGGTTTATGTGCAGGCTCAGGCGCCTTATCGCATGCTGCCGGAAAATATCGATAGCTGGTATGTACGCAGCGCGTCTGGCCAGATGGTACCGTTCTCCTCTTTTGCGTCTGCTCATTGGGAATATGGTTCTCCACGATTGGAACGCTATAACGGTTTGCCGTCAATGGAGATTCTTGGCGAAGCGACCCGTGGTAAAAGCAGCGGTGAGGCCATGGCGATGATGGAGGCGCTAGCTGCAAAACTGCCGAACGGGGTGGGCTATGATTGGACTGGAATGTCCTATCAGGAAAGACTATCGGGAAATCAAGCGCCTGCGCTGTATGCGATTTCACTGGTGGTCGTGTTCCTGAGTCTGGCCGCGCTTTATGAAAGCTGGTCGATTCCGTTCTCGGTGATGCTGGTGGTGCCGCTGGGAATTATTGGCGCGCTTTTAGCCGTCACACTACGCAGTATGAATAACGACGTCTATTTCCAAGTCGGTTTACTGACAACGATTGGTTTATCGGTGAAAAACGCGATTTTGATCGTTGAATTCGCCAAAGATCTTATCGACAGGGAAGGCAAAAATGTTCATGAGGCAACGCTTGAAGCAGTGCGTATGCGCTTACGTCCAATACTGATGACGTCACTGGCCTTTATCCTTGGGGTTTTACCGATGGCGATAAGCACGGGAGCGGGCTCAGCGGCACAAAATGCTGTGGGGACCGGAGTTATTGGCGGGATGATCTCAGCCACTGCGCTAACGATTTTCTTAGTTCCGGTCTTCTTTGTGGTCATAGAGCGTCGGTTTGCCAGACGATCTTAGCGATCTCATCGTTTTTCTGGTTTTTCAATGAATTGCCTTCTCCTCTAATGGAGGAGGCAATATTTTCTTATTATTGATAAATGGAATCCTCTACGCATTTTCAGTTTTCCCCACCGCACATCTGAGCACATTGTTTGAAGGAAAGTGCTAACATCAAAAACCGATTCTCACCGTACAAAGGAATAATACATGACGGACGATGTGTTACTTGAATTGAGCGTGACGCTGGGGGAACGCCTAAAGGGAATCGGTGCTACGTTGACCTGCGCCGAGTCTTGTACCGGCGGATTAATCGCCAAAGCGATTACGGATATCAGCGGCAGTTCTTCCTATTTTGAGCGCGGTTACGTCACCTACAGTAATGAGGCTAAGCACGAGATGCTGGGCGTCACTCATGAATCATTACAGCTTTATGGTGCGGTCAGTGAGGCCGTGGTGAATGAGATGGCGCAGGGGGCATTGAAAGTGGCCCATGCCGACTTTGCTGTTTCTGTCAGCGGAATTGCGGGCCCTGACGGTGGTTCGGTGGCTAAGCCTGTGGGAACCGTTTGGTTCGGTTTTGCAGCTAAAGACGGGCGTGCTTATGCTATTCGCCAATATTTCCCCGGAGGACGTTTACAAGTACGTCAGCTGGCGGCAGAGTTTGCTCTTCGTGTGTTAATTGAAAAATTTCTTTAATCACACTTGATACTGTATGACTATACAGTATAATCAACACCAATTTCAGGTTCGCTATGCATGGAGTAACAGATGGACGAGAACAAACAAAGGGCTCTAGCCGCTGCGTTAGGCCAGATTGAAAAGCAGTTTGGTAAAGGTTCTATTATGCGTCTTGGTGATACCCAGACGTTGGATATTGATTCTGTATCTACAGGTTCTCTGAGTCTGGACGTTGCTCTGGGCATTGGCGGTTTGCCGATGGGGCGTGTGGTTGAAATCTTTGGGCCAGAATCCTCCGGTAAAACGACGCTGACTCTGTCTGTGATCGCTAGCGCTCAGGCTGCCGGTAAAACCTGTGCGTTTATCGATGCCGAGCATGCGTTAGACCCAATCTACGCAGGCAAATTAGGGGTTCAAGTAGACGATCTTCTGATCTCTCAGCCAGATACCGGTGAGCAAGCGTTAGAAATTTGTGACGCTCTGGTTCGTTCTGGCGCGGTTGATGTCATCGTCGTTGACTCCGTAGCTGCGCTGACGCCTAAAGCAGAAATCGAAGGCGAGATGGGCGACTCTCACGTTGGTTTGCAGGCGCGTTTGATGTCTCAGGCGCTGCGTAAACTGACCGCTAACATCAAGAATGCAAACTGCTTGGTGATTTTCATCAACCAGATCCGTATGAAGATCGGTGTGATGTTCGGTAACCCAGAAACTACCACTGGTGGTAATGCACTGAAGTTTTACTCTTCTGTTCGTTTGGATATCCGTCGTATCGGCGCGATTAAAGACGGCGATGAAGTTGTGGGTAATGAAACCCGTGTGAAAGTGGTAAAAAACAAGGTAGCACCTCCATTCCGTCAGGCTGAGTTCCAGATCCTTTACGGTGCTGGTATCTCTAAAGAAAGCGAGCTGATCGATCTGGGCGTTAAACACAAGCTGGTAGATAAATCCGGTGCTTGGTATGCCTACAACGGTGACAAGATTGGTCAGGGTAAATCAAACTCCATGAAGTACCTGCAGGAAAACCCTGCAATTCGTGCCGAGTTAGATACTAAACTGCGTGAACTTTTGTTGAGTCATGCAGCGGCAGAGAATGCTAACCACAAGCCTTCTGCTGATGAAGAGCTACTGGAAGACGACGCATAATCACGTGTTGTTTGAGAGAATATGCCGCACTCAACGGCATAAAGAACCGCTTCGAGGAACGAATTAGTGACTGAAACACTGAATCGGGCGATGCGGTTACTTGCTCAACGTGACCATAGCGAAACTGAATTGCGCCGCAAACTTGCGGCGCAAGACGTTTCTGAAGAAGACGTTGAACAAGCTATCGCCTATTGCCACGAACATCATTGGCTGGACGATCGCCGTTTTGCTGAACGTTATCTTGTGATGCGTAGCCAAAAAGGGTACGGAGTACAAAGAATTCAGCAAGAGCTAGGAATGAAAGGTATTGCTCGCGAGCTTATCCATGATGCTTTTGCGTCGTCAGATATCGACTGGTGTGCATTGGCGAAACAAACTGCGCATCGTAAGTTTGGTCAAACTCTCCCCCAAGAATGGAAAGAAAAAGCAAAGGTGCAGCGATTTTTATTGTACCGAGGCTTCTTTCAGGAAGAAATTTACGCTGTTTTCTCCAATTTGTCGGATTGAATGCACGCGGGATTTTACTTCGCAGTGAAGAAAATTTATCTTATTCCCACTTTATGTTTGTGTGCGACCGACTTGCAGTCAATTGCGAGAGGGTCTGTTCACTACAGTTCTTTTAGCCTGACTCCGGGACAATTATGAGCAAGAGTACCGCTGAGATCCGTCAAGCGTTTCTCGATTTCTACCATAGTAAAGGGCACCAGATAGTAGAGAGTAGCTCTCTGGTTCCGAACAACGACCCAACGTTGTTGTTCACTAACGCAGGTATGAATCAATTCAAGGATGTATTCCTCGGCATCGATAAACGCAGCTACAGCCGCGCGACAACGTCTCAACGTTGTGTTCGTGCGGGTGGTAAACATAACGATTTGGAAAACGTCGGGTATACCGCGCGTCACCATACTTTCTTCGAAATGCTGGGTAACTTCAGCTTCGGCGATTATTTCAAGCATGATGCAATTCAGTTTGCATGGGAATTGCTGACCGGTGAAAACTGGTTCAATTTGCCGAAAGAAAAACTGTGGGTGACCGTTTACGAAACCGACGACGAAGCCTTCAATATCTGGGCTGACGAAGTGGGTGTTCCACGCGAACGTATTATTCGTATCGGTGATAACAAAGGCGCACCGTTTGCTTCAGATAACTTCTGGCAGATGGGGGATACCGGTCCTTGTGGTCCATGCACTGAGATTTTCTACGATCACGGTGACCATATCTGGGGTGGGCCTCCTGGTAGCGCTGAAGAAGATGGCGATCGCTACATTGAGATCTGGAACATCGTCTTCATGCAGTTCAACCGCCAGTCAGATGGCACAATGTTGCCACTGCCTAAGCCGTCAGTTGATACCGGCATGGGATTGGAGCGTATTGCTGCTGTGCTGCAACACGTTAATTCCAACTATGATATCGACTTGTTCCGCACGCTGATTGCCGCTACGGCAAAAGTGACCGGTGCTACCGATCTGTCTAGCAAATCGTTGCGCGTCATTGCCGACCATATTCGCTCCTGCGCGTTCTTGGTTTCTGACGGCGTACTGCCTTCTAACGAAGGCCGCGGTTATGTGCTACGTCGTATCATCCGCCGCGCTGTGCGCCACGGTAATATGGTGGGTGCAAAAGAGACCTTCTTCTACAAGCTGGTTGCACCGCTAATCGAAGTGATGGGGCCAGCCGCCGATGAGTTGAAACGCCAGCAGTCAATGGTTGAACAGGTTCTGAAAACTGAGGAAGAGCAGTTTGCTCGTACTCTGGAGCGTGGTTTGGCGCTGTTGGACGATGAACTGTCCAAACTGAGCGGCGATACGCTGGATGGAGAAACGGCTTTCCGTCTGTATGACACCTATGGTTTCCCTCTGGATTTGACCGCTGACGTATGCCGTGAGCGTAATCTGAAAGTGGATGAAATCGGCTTTGAGCGTGCAATGGAAGAGCAACGTCGTCGTGCGCGTGAGTCTAGCGGTTTTGGCGCTGACTATAACAGCATGATCCGTGTCGATGGTGCCTCTAAGTTCTCTGGTTACGATCATAACCAGCAGCATTCGAGCGTTACCGCACTGTTCCGCGATGGTCAGGCCGTTGACGTTCTGAATGCAGGCGAAGAAGGCGTAGTTGTTCTGAACGAAACGCCATTCTATGCAGAATCAGGCGGTCAGGTTGGCGATAAAGGCGAATTGACTGCACAGGGCGTAAGTTTTGTTGTGACCGACACCCAAAAATACGGTCAAGCAATTGGTCATCAGGGCAAAGTTGCACAGGGCTCTGTGAAGGTGGGAGATAGCGTTGAGGCCACTATCGATGAAGCTCGTCGTAGTCGCATCCGTTTGAACCACTCAGCGACTCATTTGCTGCACGCTGCGCTGCGTCAGGTACTGGGCGATCATGTCTCGCAAAAAGGCTCTCTGGTGAGCGATCGTAACCTGCGTTTCGACTTCTCTCATTTTGAAGCGATGAAACCTGAGCAAATTCGTCAAGTAGAAGATATCGTCAACGCGCAAATTCGTCGTAATTTGCCAATCGAAACTAACATCATGGATCTCGAAGACGCGAAAGCGAAGGGGGCTATGGCGTTGTTCGGTGAGAAATACGATGAAAGCGTTCGCGTGCTGAGTATGGGTGATTTCTCAACTGAGCTTTGTGGCGGTACTCATGCGCGTCAGACCGGCGATATTGGCCTGTTCCGTATCACGTCTGAAGCGGGTACTGCGGCTGGCGTGCGTCGTATCGAAGCCGTCACTGGCGAAGGTGCGATTGCCGTTATGCATCAGGATGCTGATGCTTTGCGTGAAGCGGCATCGTTAGTGAAGAGCGATGCTCATAGCGTCGCGGAAAAAATCCGTGCAGTGATGGATAAAACACGTCAGTTGGAAAAAGAGCTACAGCAGCTTAAAGATCAGCAGGCTGCACAGGAGAGTGCTTCACTTTCTAGCAAAGCCGTTGATGTTAAGGGTGTGAAGCTGTTAGTGAGCCAACTGGACAACGTTGAAGCCAAAATGCTGCGTACCATGGTCGATGACCTGAAGAACCAGCTTGGCTCAGGCGTGGTGGTTCTGGCGACGACTGCGGAAGGTAAAGTGAGCTTGGTTGCAGGTGTGACCAAGGATCTGACCGATAAGGTGAAAGCTGGCGAGCTGATCGGTATGGTTGCTCAGCAGGTCGGTGGTAAGGGCGGTGGACGTCCTGATATGGCGATGGCGGGTGGTAGTGATGCTACAGCATTACCTCAGGCTCTGGCTGGCGTCGAAGCTTGGGTTGCCGATAAGCTGTAATTTAGAATAGCTTGATAAACAAACGCCATATCTTATTGTCAGGTATGGCGTTTTTTGTTTTTTAGTTAACATGCTTGTTATAAAAATTACTACGGTGTATACCATTTGGACTAAACTTGTACATACAGTGTGGTTCAGCCTAATCTGCTTACACATTATGAACTTGTTATAGGTTACGTTTTCACAATAGATGATGGATAATGGCGGGGAAACTGAGAGACCCGACTCTAATTAATCTTTCAAGGAGCAAAGAATGCTAATTTTGACTCGTCGAGTGGGTGAAACCCTCATGATTGGTGATGAGGTAACGGTCACTGTATTAGGTGTTAAAGGAAACCAAGTTCGCATCGGGGTGAATGCTCCGAAAGAGGTTTCTGTCCATCGTGAAGAGATTTACCAACGTATTCAGGCTGAAAAGTCTCAACAGACGACTTACTAATCCTAGTGTAGCGTCCCGTGTTTATACGGGGCGCTAACGCTACCCCGACTATTCTTCGCAGTAAATTCTGTCTCTCTTCATATTTTTTCTCCCTCTTTCTGTTTTGCCACTGCCAGATTCGTTCACGTTTACTTTTTTCTGTCGATACCATGACTGGGTTTTGTGGTTTTACATACCCATTTCGTGATTATTAAATCAACAGCTTGCCTTAAAATCGTGCTTTTTGACTGTGTTTTACACAAACGAATCAGAGTCTCGAAAAAATGTTTGACTTATAAACCCCAGAAAGTAATATGTGCGCCACGCAGTGCCGATGAGCTTAAACAAAGTTAGTCAGCACGCATCGAAAGATATGCGTAAGGTGAGGTGGCCGAGAGGCTGAAGGCGCTCCCCTGCTAAGGGAGTATGCGGTCAAAAGCTGCATCCGGGGTTCGAATCCCCGCCTCACCGCCATTTTGCACCCATAGCTCAGCTGGATAGAGTACTCGGCTACGAACCGAGCGGTCGGAAGTTCGAATCTTCCTGGGTGCACCATATTTTGTTGTGATGCGGTGATTTCTCAGTGTCACGATATCAGTAGTATCCTGTGCACCCATAGCTCAGCTGGATAGAGTACTCGGCTACGAACCGAGCGGTCGGAAGTTCGAATCTTCCTGGGTGCACCATATTTCACAATGCTTATCGCGAATGCAGGATTGCATGGTGGTTAGGTGTTGTCGGTAGCACAAGGGAAGATAACGTTGCTTTAGCAACGGCCCGTAGGGCGAGACGCTAGCGTCGAGTCATCTTCCTGGGTGCACCATATTTTGTTGTGATGCGATGATTTCTCAGTGTCACGATATCAGTAGTATCCTATGCACCCATAGCTCAGCTGGATAGAGTACTCGGCTACGAACCGAGCGGTCGGAAGTTCGAATCTTCCTGGGTGCACCATATTTGGTTTCTTTGACGGGTTATGCTTTGTTGCATGACGGTGAGAGAAACTGATGACACTAAGAGAGTGAGGCGCTTGCGCCGAATAACCTCCCAGATATGTCATCTTAAGACCTCGTCATTGACGAGGTTTTTTTTTATCCGAAATCTGTTCTGTATGTCCTTTTCTTCCTGTTTTTTCCTTATATTCGTTGGCTTTTCAATTAATTCACCTTGAAACTCTCAGAGCGACAACGTAATAGCTTTGCGTTAAAGTAACTTTCCATATATTCACCATCGTTACGGAGTGGCAATCAATGTACGATCGCTTTCAAGGACTGATTTTTGATATGGATGGCACTCTGCTCGACACGGAGCCGACGCACCGTCTGGCTTGGCGGCAGGTTCTTGGTCAATATGGGATGACCTACGATGAAAATGCGATGGTAGCGCTGAATGGGTCTCCTACCTGGCGTATTGCCCAGATAATTATTGAGAACAATCAAGCTGATATGGATCCACATCATCTTGCGGCATTGAAAACGGCCGCGGTAGAAAGCATGTTGTTGGATAGCGTGAAGCCGCTTCCGCTGATTGACGTTGTGCTGGCCTATAAAGGTAAAAAACCAATGGCGGTGGGTACCGGTAGTGAGCATCGGATGGCGGATGCCTTATTGCGCCATTTAGGGCTGCATAACTGTTTTCAGGCTATTGTTGGTGCCGATGATGTGACTCGGCATAAGCCTGAGCCGGATACTTTTTTACGTTGCGCTGAGCTGATTGGCGTTTCGCCTAAAGACTGTGTCGTATTTGAAGATGCAGATTTTGGTATTCAGGCAGCCCAACGCGCAAATATGGCGTGGGTGGATGTGCGCAAGCTGTAATGAATTCTTTCCTGACATTGGGCGCAATGTTTGCCAGTAGCTTTACTAGTGCAACGCTATTGCCAGGAAATTCAGAAATTGTTTTAACTGCCTTTCTATTAGCTGGGCAGGTTTCTCCGTGGTGGTTAGTGCTGACAGCGATCGTTGGCAATATTCTGGGCGGATTAACAAATGTCATCATTGGTCGTCTGCTGCCGGACGTGAAACCGCAGCGGGGGGTACAGCTGTCGCTACGCTGGTTACAACGCTATGGCGCGGTTACCTTGCTGCTCAGTTGGGTGCCTATCATTGGTGATTTACTCTGTGTGTTAGCAGGTTGGCTGCGAATGCCGTGGGTACCTGTAGCGTTTTATCTCAGTATTGGGAAAGCGGTACGTTATGTTGCGTTGGCATGGCTGACGCTGCAAGGTATGTCATGGTGGTCATAAGCGAAGGCGGAAACGCTCAGCGGCAGAACATAAATGCTGGCAGTTATTATTTGATTAGCGGGAGGTCGACTTGATCCCGGACGTATCTAAAGCCCTGACTTGGCTGGAATCACATCCAGATGCCCTTAACGGAATTCGACGCGGTATTGAGCGTGAAACGCTCCGCGTAACCCCAGAGGGCCAATTGGCTGCCTCTGGTCATCCAGAAGCGCTGGGTAAGGCGCTAACTCACCCATGGATTACCACTGACTTTGCCGAGTCTTTGCTGGAGTTTATTACTCCGGTGGATGCCAGCATCGATCACATGCTTTCCTTCCTCACCGATATTCATCGCTATGTGGCGAGAAATCTGGGGTCAGAACGCATGTGGCCAATGAGTATGCCGTGCTTTATCAGCAAGGAAGAAGATATCGTGCTAGCGCAGTACGGTACCTCTAACGTAGGTCAATTTAAGACCTTGTACCGTGAAGGTTTGAAAAATCGCTACGGTGCGCTGATGCAGACGATCTCTGGCGTGCATTATAATTTCTCTCTGCCGATAGAGTTCTGGCGTGAGTGGGCGGGCGTAGAAGATGCTGAAAGCGGCAAAGAGCAGATATCTGCAGGCTATTTCCGCTTAATCCGCAACTATTATCGCTTTGGTTGGGTGATTCCTTATTTATTTGGGGCTTCGCCGGCCATCTGTTCTTCATTTTTGAACGGTCGTGAAACCAATATCCCATTCGAACAGAACGGGCATATGCTGTATTTGCCTTATGCAACCTCATTGCGTCTGAGTGATTTAGGTTATACCAATAAATCACAAAACGATTTAGGGATTACCTTTAATAATCTGCCGGATTATGTGACGGCACTGAAAAAGGCAATCCATACCCCGTCTGCTGAGTTTGCTAAGCTTGGTGTAAAAGTGGATGGTCGCTATCGTCAACTGAATGCGAATGTATTGCAGATCGAAAATGAGCTGTATGCGCCGATTAGGCCTAAACGCGTCACCAAAGGCGATGAGTCGCCATCCGATGCATTGCTTCGCGGTGGGATTGAATATATTGAAGTGCGCTCATTAGATATCAATCCGTTTACCGCGATTGGTGTGAATGCGGATCAGTCCCGTTTCTTGGATCTTTTCCTGATCTGGTGTGTGCTGGCTGATGCGCCAGAGATGAGCAGCGATGAGCTACTGTGTACTCGTAAGAATTGGAACCGCGTGATCCTTGAAGGACGTAAGCCGGGACAAACGATCGGTATCGGCTGTAATGATCAGCGCCAGCCACTGGCAAAAGTTGGCAAAGAGCTCTTTGCTGATTTGCAGCGCGTTGCAGAAGTATTAGATAGCATTAATGGGAATAAGCAATATCAGCAAGTTTGCACTAAGCTGGTAGCCGGTTTTGATGATGCATCGTTGACATATTCTGCTCAGGTGCTGGAGCAGATGATGGAAAAAGGCGTTGGTGGTTTTGGGCGAGAACTGTCGGAGCGTTATCGTCAGGAGCTCAGTTCACAGCCTTTGGAAGTCTTGAGCGAAGCACAGCTTCATCAGCAGGTAGAAGAGTCGATTAAACGTCAGGCTCAGATGGAAGCTCAGGATTCGATGCCGGGTGCGATGGGGTTTGAAGAGTATCTGCATCTTCACGCTGGGCGCTAGAAAAGAAAAAGGCCACAATACCTGTGGCCAAAATAGCATCTCTGTAGCAGGGATGATGATAACAAATGCGCGTCTTTCATATATTCAGACTCGCTGAGTTAGAAAAGGTTTCATAAAACCGAAAAAAAAATCATTTTTTTATGAGGAGGTGACGAAATGCCACTACTGGATAGCTTTACTGTAGACCATACGCGTATGGCGGCACCTGCGGTGCGTGTTGCAAAGAACATGAAAACTCCGCACGGCGATAACATCACAGTTTTCGATTTACGTTTCTGTCATCCGAACCAAGAGATCCTACCTGAGCGTGGTATCCATACTCTGGAGCACCTGTTTGCAGGCTTCATGCGCGATCATCTGAACGGTAACGGCGTTGAGATCATCGACATTTCGCCAATGGGCTGTCGTACTGGTTTTTACATGAGCCTGATTGGTACGCCTGAAGAATCTC
This sequence comes from Hafnia paralvei, assembly GCF_020150375.1. Taxonomy (NCBI): domain Bacteria; kingdom Pseudomonadati; phylum Pseudomonadota; class Gammaproteobacteria; order Enterobacterales; family Hafniaceae; genus Hafnia; species Hafnia paralvei. The sequence goes on from NZ_CP083737.1 coordinate 955,857, forward strand.
GCGTTGCGGATGCTTGGAAAGCGGCAATGGAAGACGTGTTGAAAGTCACCGATCAGCGTAAGATCCCTGAACTTAATGAATACCAGTGCGGTACTTTCTCTATGCATTCGTTGCAAGAGGCACATGACATTGCTCGTCATATCTTAGAGAAAGGCGTTGGGGTTAATCACAACGACGATCTGGCTCTGCCAAAAGAAAAATTGGCTGAATTGCATATCTAGTTTTGTTTTCTCTCAGTGTACGATACGAAAAAGGCGCGTTCAGCGCCTTTTTTCAATCTGGTTTTATCACGAACTATAGCGTTCGCTCTCTTCGTCTGCTTTCTTGCGCTTTACGGAAGAAACGCGCACCTGTTTGATCATATTGTCCTGCACATCGAGGATTTGAATATGATAAGGGCCTATGTTGACGTGGGCGCCGGGCAGCGGAATATCTTCCAGTTCTTCAAGCAGCATACCGTTCATGGTGCGTGGGCCATCGGCGGGTAGCGTCCAGTTAAACGCTTTATTAAGTTCGCGAATATTTGCGGTGCCATCAACCAATACGGAGCCATCGCTTTGCGGCATGACTTCTTCGGCGAGCGAAGGTGACATTGAGGTCGTGAAATCACCGACGATCTCTTCCAGAATATCTTCTACTGAAACTAATCCTTTGATATCGCCATATTCGTCAACCACGATCCCCATTTTTTCTTTGTTGCGCTGAAACTTGAGGAGCTGGACGCTGAGATGAGTACTTTCGGGGATGTAATAAATTTCATCGGCAGCGCGTAGCAAATTTTCTTTATTGAACTCTTTTTTCTCGATCATTAATCGATAGGCTTCTCGCACGCGCAGCATACCAATGGAGTCATCCAAAGAACCACGATAAAGCACAATACGCCCATGTGGTGAGTGGGTGAGCTGGCGCAGGATTGATTTCCAGTCATCGTTGATATCAATGCCGACAATTTCATTACGCGGCACCATGATGTCATCTACGGTCACTTTTTCGAGATCGAGTACCGATATCAACATGTCCTGATTACGGCGCGATATCTGGGAGTTTGATTCATTTACGATGGAACGTAGCTCATCTTTGCTAACTGCGTCGCTAGGGTGTGCGGTAGAGCGAATTCCACATAGTCGTAGCAAAATACGTGTGATGCCATTGAGCAGCCATACTAGCGGCATCATGATTTTTTGTAGCGGCAGCAATAGCACACTGCTAGGGAAGGCAACACGCTCAGGGTAAAGCGCAGCAAATGTTTTTGGCAGTACTTCGGCAAACACCAGAACAATAAAGGTTAGCACACCGGTCGCGATGGCTACGCCTGCATCGCCATATAAGCGGATACCTACCACGGTGGCTAGTGCTGACGCCAAAATATTGACGAGATTATTACCAATTAGCACTAGGCTAATCAGGCGGTCAGGATGCTTCAGCAGTTTTTCAACACGACGAGCGGAACGTAATCCCTGCTTAGAGAGATGGCGGAGACGGTAGCGGTTGAGTGTCATCATCCCCGTTTCTGAGGCAGAGAAATAGGCTGAGACGATGACCATAATGACCAGAATCGTAATTAGTGTACCCGTAGAGACGTGCTCCAAGGAGGTGTTCCTTATAACAATTGAACGGTTCGCCCCGCACTGTGCGGAGCGAGTGAAAGGAGAGGGGAGTTAGCTTACCATGACTTCTTGTAGTAGACGGCTGCCAAAATAGGCCATTGTCAGTAAAAATGCGCCAAGCAGGCTGAACCATACGACGCGGCGGCCACGCCAGCCTTCACGGAAGTGTCCCCACAACAGTAAAACATAGACAAACCAAGCCAGAATCGAAAGTACGGCTTTGTGCACGTTTTCTTTGCTGAATAGATTGTCCATATACAACATGCCAGTACACAGCGTTAGCGTCAGCAGAACGACACCAACCTGAGTAATATGAAACATTTTACGTTCGATGCTCATTAGCGGAGGCATATCGGCAGTAAATGTCAGCTTTTTGTTTTTCAGCAAGTAGTCCAACAACGCCAACTGCAGAGCATAAAGTGCTGCAATAATCAGCGTGGCGTAGGAGAATAACGCCAAACCAATATGGAGCATCAGCGACGGCGTAGTTTCCAAATGGGTGATGAACTCGCCGGGGACGAAGCTGGCCAGCCCCAAATTTATTAGGGCAAAGCTGTAGACGATTGGCAATAAAAACCAGCCTCGGTCGCGTGAGGCCACGACAGTCATCACAAAACAGATCATTAGGCTGACGATCGAGCCGATGTTCAATAGGCTGAGATTTTGACCCGTGCTGACATCAAAAATACGCGCTTGAAGTGCAACCGCGTGGCTGATGAGCGCAATTCCGGCGAACAAAAGCGCCAGACGGCGGTAGGCCCGGTTATTTTGTACCAGACTCGGAATAATCAATCCGAGGCTGAGTAAGTAGGCAATCATGGCCAATATGGCAAATGCAGGCATGGTGAATTTGGCATTAGCTAGGTGAATTATGTGGCCAGTATAGCGTTAGCAGCGTCACGCTCCAACCAATCCGCGCAGCAAGGAGGAGAAAGGTGGCATCTTCGTGTTATACTCGCCGTCATCTACGTCGTCGCCTTGACGGCCAGTCTTAACGTTGAGCAGAAACAATGTTTGAAAATTTAAGCGATCGATTGTCGCGCTCATTGCGCAACATCAGCGGCCGCGGGCGGCTGACCGAAGAAAATATCAAAGACACGCTGCGTGAAGTTCGCATGGCATTACTGGAAGCCGATGTCGCGCTGCCGGTAGTTCGTGACTTCATTAATCGTGTTAAAGAAAGTGCCGTCGGGCACGAAGTGAACAAAAGCCTGACCCCTGGGCAAGAATTCGTCAAAATCGTTAAAAACGAGCTGACGAACGCGATGGGTGAGGTGAACACCGAGCTGAATTTGGCTGCGCAGCCGCCAGCCGTGGTCTTGATGGCCGGCTTGCAAGGTGCGGGTAAAACAACCAGCGTGGGTAAGCTTGGCAAGTTCCTTAAAGAAAAGCATAAGAAGAAAGTGCTAGTGGTTTCCGCTGACGTTTATCGCCCTGCGGCGATCAAACAGCTAGAAACCTTGGCTCAGGGGGTGGGAATTGATTTCTTCCCGTCCGATGTCAAAGAGAAGCCAATCGAGATTGTTAGCCGTGCATTGCAGCACGCTAAGCAGAAATTTTATGATGTTTTGATCGTCGATACCGCGGGTCGATTGCACGTTGACGAAGCGATGATGGACGAAATCAAACAGGTTCATGCCGCGATTAATCCGGTTGAAACGCTGTTTGTCGTCGATGCGATGACCGGTCAAGATGCGGCGAACACCGCCAAGGCGTTTAACGAAGCATTGCCGTTAACCGGTGTGGTGCTGACTAAAGTCGACGGTGATGCGCGCGGCGGTGCGGCTTTGTCTATCCGCCATATCACTGGAAAGCCAATCAAATTCTTAGGTGTCGGTGAAAAAACGGAAGCCTTGGAGCCGTTCTATCCCGATCGTGTTGCTTCTCGTATTTTGGGGATGGGTGATGTTCTATCACTTATCGAAGATATTGAGAGTAAAGTTGACCGTGCACAAGCTGAAAAACTGGCACAGAAGCTGAAGAAAGGTGACGGCTTCGATCTGACCGATTTTATGGATCAGCTCAAGCAAATGCGTAATATGGGCGGTATGACCTCGATGTTGGCGAAAATGCCAGGTATGGGGCAGCTGCCAGAAAATGTTAAATCTCAGATGGATGACAAACTCTTGGTGCGCATGGAAGCAATTATCAGCTCCATGACGTTAAAAGAGCGTGCCAACCCAGAAATTATCAAGGGCTCGCGCAAGCGTCGTATTGCGCAGGGTTCTGGTATGCAAGTGCAGGACGTCAACCGTTTACTTAAACAGTTTGATGAAATGCAGCGTATGATGAAGAAAATGAAGAAAGGCGGCTTGTCGAAAATGATGCGTGGCATGAAAGGTATGATGCCCCCCGGATTCCCTGGTCGTTAATTCCCCCGTTTGCCTATTTTAGCAACTGCAACCGAGGCGTAAGTACGCTTTCGGTTGCTTTTCGCGCCAAAGTGAGTAAAATTTTCGGGCTTTTATGTTCGTTAAGAACAACAGACACCGGACTCCGTTCCTCGATGGGGTCTGGTGTTCTATTAACTAATGAGGATGTTATGGTAACAATTCGTTTAGCACGTGGCGGCGCTAAAAAGCGTCCGTTTTATCAAGTAGTAGTAACTGACAGCCGTAATGCACGTGACGGCCGTTTCATCGAGCGCGTTGGCTTCTTCAACCCGCTGGCAGCAGGTCAGGCAGAAGCTCTGCGTCTGGATCTGGATCGCGTAAGCCACTGGGTTGGTTTAGGCGCTACTGTTTCTGATCGCGTTGCTGCGCTGATCAAAGAAGCTAAGAAAGCTGCTTAATCCGTTGCGGTGGTCACAATGAGCAAACAACTTACTAATCCCGTAGTGCTCGGGAAACTGGGTTCTTCTTATGGTATTCGCGGTTGGCTCAGAGTGTTTTCATCCACCGAAGACGCCGAAAGCATTTTTGAATATCAGCCGTGGTTCATCCAGCAGGCTGGTCAGTGGCAGCATGTCGAGCTAGAAAGCTGGAAGCGCCACAATCAGGATTTGGTTATCAAAATCAAAGGTGTTGATGACCGAGATGCGGCAAATGCGCTAACGAATCGCGAGATCGTAGTGGAAGAGTCGCAGTTGCCAGAACTGGAAGATGGCGACTATTACTGGAAAGACCTTATGGGTTGCCAGGTAGTCACTACCGCCGGTTATGAACTGGGCAAGATCATCGATATGATGGAAACCGGTTCTAACGACGTTATGGTCGTTAAAGCAAACCTGAAAGATGCATTCGGTATCAAGGAGCGGTTGATTCCGTTCCTCGACGGGCAGGTAATCAAGAAAGTCGATCTCGCTACTCACATTGTTGAAGTAGATTGGGATCCTGGTTTTTGACCTCCAATTATTGGAAGGCGTGTAGCATCCGTTGTTGAAAGGGTATGGCGCTATGTGGATTGAGTTATGTGGATCGGTATAGTTAGCCTGTTTCCTGAGATGTTCCGCGCAATCACTGATTACGGGGTAACTAGCCGGGCTGTTAAAAATGGCCTGCTAAGCGTGCAGTGCTGGAGTCCTCGCGATTTCACGCACGATCGACATCGTACCGTTGACGATCGCCCTTACGGCGGAGGTCCGGGAATGTTGATGATGGTGCAACCTTTACGGGAAGCTATCCACGCTGCAAAAGCAGCGGCAGGCGAAGGGGCGAAAGTGATCTATCTCTCGCCGCAGGGTCGCAAACTTGACCAGCAAGGGGTTTGCGAACTGGCAACAAATGAGAAGTTGATTCTAGTTTGTGGCCGGTATGAAGGTATTGATGAGCGCGTGATTCAAACCGAAATTGATGAAGAATGGTCAATCGGCGATTACGTACTCAGCGGCGGTGAGCTTCCTGCCATGACGCTGATTGATTCTGTCTCACGGTTTATTCCGGGAGTTCTGGGTCATCAAGCTTCAGCAGAGGAAGATTCATTCGCTGACGGGCTTCTGGATTGTCCGCACTTTACCCGCCCTGAAGTGTTAGAAGGCATGGCGGTACCGCCAGTTTTACTGTCGGGAAATCATGCAGAGATTCGTCGCTGGCGTTTGAAGCAGTCGCTGGGCCGTACCTGGCTTAGAAGACCTGAACTTCTAGAAAGCCTAGCTCTGACTGACGAGCAAGCGAAGCTGTTAGCCGAGTTCCGTAAGGAATATCGTCTAGAACAGCAAGACCATGAAGGGAACGTTTAAGCGACTTGTTTAACAAGGCTGAACGACCCGATATATCAGTTTACCTAGGGTAAGAGACATATTATGAGCAACATTATTAAACAGATCGAACAAGAGCAGATGAAGCAAGACGTACCTGCATTCCGTCCAGGTGATTCTCTGGAAGTTAAGGTATGGGTCGTTGAAGGTTCTAAAAAACGTCTGCAGGCATTCGAGGGCGTGGTTATCGCTATCCGTAACCGCGGTCTGCACTCTGCATTCACTGTTCGTAAGATTTCTAACGGCGAAGGTGTTGAGCGTGTATTCCAGACTCATTCACCAGTAATCGACAGCATTACTGTTAAACGTCGTGGTGCCGTTCGTAAAGCTAAACTGTACTACCTGCGTGAGCGTACCGGTAAATCAGCTCGTATCAAAGAGCGTCTGGGCGCTAAAGCGTAAGCAACATCCAAACGTTATTAGTTTTAAAGGGGTTAGCTCAATGCTAGCCCCTTTTTTTGTCTTGTTTTTGCAAGGCGAATACAAAAAAAGCCCGCACTTAGCGGGCTTATCTATAGCTTAAACGAGCTGATTCTACAGGTTATATTGCAGAGTGATCGCCGTTGATGTATCTGTCTTCTTCGGCGCACTGGCTGGCGGTTCAGTGTTGTAAACCATGTTATATGACAGTCTCAAAGAGAAGTCGTCATTGATGCCTACGTTCAGCGCAGTCTCTGAGTTAACCGTGGTGTCATCGTTGGCCATCACGGAGACGCCTTGGGTGAACTGAGTGTTTTTGGTGAGCTGATAGGCATAGTTACCGGCAGCATAGGCTAACGCTTGCGTCTCACGCCCACCGCCGTGGTATTCATCGTGGCGAACGCCAGGACCAAATTCTACACGTAAGTTTTGTGACGGCGTCGCTAACATTTGGCGGCCATAGCCTAAGGTGCCGGTAGAACGCGAGTCATAGCCAGCATAGCGGTCATTAAGCCAGCTACCCTGACCGAACATGTAGTTATCAGGGCTAAGGTTATAGCGTGAGCGAGCACCCGCTTGGTATTTTTCAGAGGAGCGAGTATCGCCTGATTTGGTGTTATTCGCGGTACCCCACAGGCTATAGGCCGTTTCAGGGTTAAACCAGGTCATCGTTGTATTCGCTAACAGATTCGAACTCTCGGAGTTACCTGACTGAGAGTTGTAACCCGCCTGAACGTTGCCATCAAAGCTTTTTTTCGCAGTTGAAGGGTCATCCATCGCCGTGAATAGCGAGGTATCGGCGAAAGCTGCTGAGCTAGTTAAAGCTGACAGAATAGACAGGCACAGGGGCATTGCGCGGTATGCGCGTGTAGAAAGCATGATGGTTCCAGTAACGAGATAATGCCAAAGTTGACAAGCGTCACATTATAGCGGGTCGTCTGCAGGCTCAGAACTGGTTCATTTAGCTTATTTTTTATGTTTTCGCCACTAAGTTATGCACTTTATTTATATGCGATTGAGTGAATAAAAAAGCCAGCGCCTGAGGGACCAAGCGCTGGCCGGCAAACCAATTTTTACATGAAAGAGGTCACGAGCGCGTAGCCCACGATGCAGGACGTGATTACGCCAATAAAGCCTGGGATGATGAAGCTATGGTTGATGATAAATTTGCCGATGCGCGTTGTGCCTGAGCGGTCAAAACCGATACAGGCCAAATCGCTTGGATACGTTGGTAGTACAAAATAACCATAGGCTGCAGGGAAGAATGCAATCAGCATTTTAGGATCAACACCGAGCTGTAACCCCATCGGAGCAATAGCCGTTAATGCTGCTGCTTGGCTGTTCACTAACTTGGAAACTAAAAAGAGCACAATAGCGTAAGTCCAAGGCTGCGATTTAACCACATCTTCCAGAACGACTTTTAAGTCCTGCATATGCGCTTGGAAGAAAGTATCGCTCATCCATGCAACACCGAAGACGGAGAATATCGCCACCATACCGGCTTTGAAAACTGCGCCGCTGGAGATATCCGCAGGCTTAACCTTGCAAGCCATCAATATGATGGCACCTGCGATCAACATCATCATCTGGATAACCAGATTCATTGATAGAGGTTTCATCACGCCTTTGATTTCATAAGACGGACGCAGATCGGAGAATGCCCCCAGCAGCACAACCACCAGAATCGCGGCGAAGAAAATCCAGGTAGACCAATAAGCATGCTTGGAAAATTTCTGATTTAGTAAGGTTTCGCTATTTCCATAGATGAATTCGCGCTGTTTGGGGTCACTGACTTTTGCCTGAAATTCAGGGTCTTTATCCAGATCTTTGCCGCGGCGTAGGCTCCAAAGCGCGGCTACAATGACGCCGCATAGTGAGGCGGGAACAGAGATAGCTAAGATTTCGAGAATGCTATAGGCGTGACCAATTCCATGGGCAGCTCCCAAAATAGAAACTAGAGAGACGACTGCAACGGAAACGGGTGATGCGGTGATTGCCATCTGTGAAGCAACGGATGCAACAGCCATCGGACGCTCAGGGCGAATACCTTTTTTAAGCGCGATATCAGAAATGATAGGGAACATGGTGTAAACCACGTGTCCTGTGCCACATAAGAAGGTCAGCGTCCATGTGGTTAGCGGTGCCAAAATAGTGATGTGCTGCGGGTGTTTACGCAACAGGCGTTCGGCAAACTGCATCATGACGTTCAAACCACCGGCGGTTTGTAACACAGAGGCACAGCCGATAACGGCCAGAATGGTAAGAATAACTTCTACAGGTGGTTTCCCCGGCTCTAAGCCGAAAATAAAGGTGAGGCAGAAAAGACCAATCCCACTGATGAGGCCAAGTCCCATCCCGCCGTAACGCGTCCCTAATAACAAACAAAGTATAATTATCGCAAACTGTAGCGTTATCATAAGATCCCTTTTTAATATTAACCCAAAAGTATTAGGGGTTAATATCCATGAGCTTTATGTGCTGTTCTGCGAATGCGATCTCTGTTTATAAAAACATATAAAGTAATTTCAAATAAAATTGATCTAAATAAACATAGTGGTACATATTTAAAAATGCATATTGATTTTTAGTATGTATCCCTATCTTGGAAAGGTTTTGTTTAATCCTTGCTGCCATTTAAGGCGTAATTCGGCAATGTTCACGGCGCTATCACAGCTGGCGGGGAAAGGCTTTCCTTGGGCACCCCATTGTTCAATGACAGAACCTTGGCATAAGCGGTGAGCACCGTGGTTATAGCCGTCAAGATAGGCTGCGCGGTCAACTTCTGGATCCCCATACCATTCTGTCAGAGCGTCGTTATCGCGTACTACTTTTCCCGAGCTCGCATCATCAAAACCGGCGTTGAACCACACTGAGCCTTTATCAATTCTGCCGGGATATTGGCTACAGGATGCAAGAACAAGGCATGAAATCAGCAAATATTTATTCATTATTTCTCCTTGCGTCAAATTAAGAATTAAATAGCCACCTATCTATTATAGTAAAGAACATTTGCTAAGTAATGCCTAAACGCTCTTTTAAGTTTTTTAGATAGCGTCGGCTGACAGGGATCTTTTTCCCCGTATGCGTGATAACTTCAGCGGAGCCATTATCTAACAGTTGGATCTCACGCAGTTGATCGGCGTTAACCATATATTGGCGATGGCAGCGTACAAACGGTGTTTTTTCCTCCAATGTTTTCAGCGTTAGCTGTGTATATCCACTTTGGTTTATACCAACCACGTGGATTCCACTGAGCTCAGAGGAGAGGTACTCAACTTCTTCTAGCTTAAGTAGAAAAATACGATTCAATCCATGACACGGAATGTGCTTTAGCGGAGGTTCGCTAAATGGGTGTAAGTTTTGCTTTACGATCGCACCTTTCTGTAGACGTTCAAGTGTCTTATTTAACCGACTGCTATCAATGGGCTTTAGTAGGTAGTCGAAGGCATGTTTCTCAAATGCCTGAATAGCATACTCGTCAAAAGCGGTGACAAAAACGATGTAAGGCATGGTGTCAGGATCAAGCATTGAAACTAATTCTAGGCCACTGATCCTTGGCATCTGGATATCGAGAAAGATCACATCAGGCTGCAATTTGTGGATAGCTGGAATGGCTTCCAAGGCGTTCCCGCACTGTGCTATCACTTCAATACCCGGCTTGTTCGATAGCAGTTCGTTAAGCTCGTCTCGTGCGGGTTGTTCGTCGTCAACAATGATGACTTTAAGCATGTGTCCTCCATGATGTAATGCACATTTTACCATGCTTAAACTCGGGCACTTCAGGGTAATGGCAAAACTGCGTGTCGCCTCAAATTTTGTTTAAAAGTGTAGTGTAAAGTTTACGGTAATTATTTCTTTACACTAACGGGTTGAAAAGTTTACATGGCATGATATGGTGGTTCTCAGACGCACTCACGCTAGCAGTAAAGATTAAAACCATCACGAGCGTCATCACTAAAAAAGGGCAGGTACTATCATGATTATGCAAAAAGACGCACTGAATAATGTGCACATTAGCGGCGAACAAATACTGATTACACCAGAAGAATTAAAAAATCGCTTCCCATTGAGCACGCAGTTGCAAGAGCAAATTGCAGCCTCACGTCAGGACATTGCGAATATTCTGGAAGGTAAAGATCATCGTTTGCTGGTTGTCTGTGGACCATGCTCTATTCATGATACTGATGCTGCACTTGATTATGCCCGTCGTTTGCAGTCTATCTCAGCTGAGTTGCGTGACCAGCTATATATCGTGATGCGTGTGTACTTTGAAAAACCAAGAACCACCGTGGGTTGGAAGGGATTGATTAATGATCCGCACATGGATGGCTCATTTGATGTAGAGACCGGTTTTATTAAAGCTCGCGAACTTCTTTTGAGCTTGGTTGAAATGGGGTTGCCGTTAGCAACTGAAGCGTTAGATCCGAATTCTCCGCAGTTCTTGGGCGATCTGTTTAGCTGGTCTGCGATTGGTGCGCGTACTACCGAATCTCAAACACACCGTGAAATGGCTTCGGGTTTATCAATGCCCGTTGGCTTTAAGAATGGTACAGACGGCAGTTTGGGCACCGCTATTAATGCGATGAAAGCAGCATCAATGGCCCATCGCTTTGTCGGTATCAACCAATCTGGGCAAGTTTGTTTGTTGCAAACTCAAGGAAACCCACACGGTCACGTTATTCTCCGTGGTGGAAAAACGCCAAACTACTCAGCTGAGCATGTGGCTGAATGTGAAGCCCAAATGCAAAAAGCGGGTTTGCGTCCAGCGCTGATGATCGACTGTAGCCACGCCAACTCGAATAAGGATTTCCGCCGTCAATCTGCGGTTGCTGAGTCCGTTATCGAGCAGATTAGTGCAGGTAATCAGTCTATTATTGGTATTATGCTTGAAAGTAATATTTTTGAAGGTAACCAGAGTTCAGAGCAACCATGCAGCGAAATGAAATACGGTGTTTCAGTCACTGACGCCTGTATCGATTGGGGAACAACCGATCACCTGCTGCGTGATATGCATCAGAAATTAGGTGCCACACTACGCAGCCGTAGCGCAGGAGAATAAGTATCATGGTGGCGGAACTCACCGCATTGCGGGATCAGATCGATGAAGTGGATAAGGGGTTGCTGGATCTATTGGCGCGCCGTCTGCAACTCGTGGCTGAAGTTGGCGAAGTTAAAAGTCGATATGGATTGCCGATTTATGTTCCTGAACGTGAAGCGTCGATGCTGGCTTCTCGCCGTAAAGAGGCGGAACTGCTAGGAGTACCGCCGGATCTGATCGAGGACGTTTTGCGTCGAGTCATGCGTGAGTCTTACTCCAGTGAGAATGACAAAGGTTTTAAAAGCCTAAAGCCGGATTTGCGTCCGGTCGTCATTGTTGGTGGGCACGGACAGATGGGGCGCTTATTTGAGAAGCTATTACAGCTCTCTGGCTATGAGGTTCGCATTCTTGAACAGGAAGATTGGCCTCAAGCGGAATCGTTATGTGCGGATGCGGGTATGGTTATCGTTAGTGTGCCAATTCATCTAACTGAACAGGTGATTGACCGTCTACCGCTGCTCCCTCATGATTGCGTACTCGTAGATTTAGCCTCGGTAAAAAATAAGCCGCTGCAGGCCATGTTAGCTGCACACCAAGGACCGGTGCTGGGCCTGCATCCGATGTTTGGCCCTGATGTTGGTAGCTTGGCTAAACAGGTTGTCGTGTATTGCGATGGTCGTCAGCCTGAGGCTTATCAATGGTTGTTAGAACAGCTGCAGGTTTGGGGGGCGAGACTGCATCGTATTAGCGCCGTTGAGCACGATCAGAATATGGCGTTTATTCAGGCGCTGCGCCACTTCGCAACGTTTGCTTATGGTTTGCATTTGGCTGAAGAGAACGTACAGCTCGAACAGCTGCTTGCGTTGTCATCTCCAATTTATCGATTGGAACTGGTGATGGTTGGCCGCTTATTTGCGCAAGATCCGCAGTTATACGCAGATATCATTATGTCGTCGGAAAATAATCTAGCTCTTATAAAACGCTACTATAAGCGGTTTGGGGAAGCGATAGCCCTATTAGAAAGCCACGATAAAGCCGCGTTTATCGATAGCTTTAAAAAAGTAGAGCACTGGTTTGGCGATTATGCCCAGCACTTCCAAGCAGAAAGTCGTTCGCTATTGCGTCAGGCCAATGATAGCCGTAAATAAGTATCAGATACTTGAAATAAAAAGGCCCGCAGATGCGGGCTTTGTTATTTTGAACCAAGCGTAGATTAAACTGGAACCACGTTTTCGCTTGGGTAACATCCCAGTATTTTTTGCGAACGCGTAATTGCCTGTAGGTCTTTCAATGCTGCTTTCATAGCTGCATCGTTCATATTGGCCTGCACATCCAGATAAAACATCTCTTCCCACGGGTTACCGTTGATCGGGCGAGACTCCAGCTTAGTAATGACGATACTGTGGTCACGGAATACCAGTAACGCCTCAACCAGTGCACCTGATTGCTGGCCGGTAGCCATGATCAATGTTGTTTTAGCTGGAACCTGAGAGGTGACTTCAATCGCTTTGCGCGCTAGAACGATGAAACGAGTGATGTTTTGTTGTTGATTCGCCAGATTCTGTTCCAACGGTTGAAGTCCATACAATGAGCCGCCTGCTTCGCTACCGAGCGCTGCGGCGTGCGGCGAATTAAGTGCAGCAACTTTCTCCATTGCGGCTGCAGTGCTTTCACAGTACTCAATTTTCCAGTTTGGATACGCGTTCAGAAATTGGCTGCACTGTTGGAATGGCTGTGGATGGCTATAAACTGTTTGAATATCACTAAGATGTGTATCACCAGCCACGAGAATACAGTGATCGATCGGTATCGTTAATTCACCAACGATCGATAGACTAGTATGTTGCAACAGATCATAAACTTCATTTATCGAGCCTGAACTGGTGTTTTCAATCGGCAATACGGCGAAGTCCGCCTGACCAGTTTCAACATGGTTAAAGATATCTTGAAAACGGTGGCATCCACATTCAATCAACTGCTCGAAATGACGAGCTGCATACTGGCGAGCCGCGAGGTGAGAGTAGGAGCCTTTTGGACCAAGAAAAGCAATTCGTGCTGACTTTTGTGTGGTGTGATTGTATTGATGCTGTAACAGCGCCTGCTGAGTTAACACGGAATCTTCGATAATGAGTTGAAACAGACGAGTGATGTAATGGCTGTCAAGATTGAGCGCCTTACCTTGTTCTGTCAGCGAATTGAGTAACTCACGCTCACGCTCTTTATCTCTAATGGGGCGATGGCTTTTTTGTTTGGCTCGGGCGACCGCTGCTGCGAGTTCTCGGCGTTCGCTCAATAGCGCGAGTAGTTTGCTATCGACGGTGCTGATCTGCTCACGTATTGCCAATAATGGATTATCTGTAGTCATATCGAGCCTTTCTTATATTGGATCTGGTTGTATGTTGTATAGGATGAAAATGAAAAAAGCCTCCCAGTTGGGAGGCTTTTCTGTTTTTCTTCGCATGCTTTCTTTATACGGAAAAACGCCTCCCAATCAGGGGAAGGTAAAAAAGAATGCGAAGAGAAACAAAGATTGAGTCATGCAGGGCACCATAATTTGTTATGAAGTCATTAGTTAACTTACCTGTGTTACTTTTCTGCTGTCAACAAAAAACGCGCCTCCTGGCGCGTTTAGTCGATAAGTCACTGGATGATGGATTTATTCTACGTCTTCTTCCGCTAAATTAGCCTCTTCTAGGTTAGCGTCTTTAACACTGGCACTAGCGCGACGTGCTTCACCTTTGTGTTGTACCTTATTGAGCTGACGTTCGAGCTTAGCAATCAGTTCGTTGATGGCGGCGTACATATCTTCATGTTTCGCGCTGGCAATCAACTGTCCGTTAGGCGTATTAATTGTGGCATCGGCAACATACAGTTTTGGCTCTTTAGACAAAATGATATGTGGATTGATCAGATGCGTTTGCCATTTTTCCAGTTTACTTAGACGGTCCTCGACATGTTGACGAATGGCAGTGGTGATTTCCATTTGTTTACTGGTGATACTAATAGTCATATACATACCTCTCAGTCTTTTCCGTCTTGGTAATTTTAGAATAACGCCGTTTTCAACAAAGTGTGAGACTAAAATCACGAATTTTTGTCACTTTTTGCAAAGATAAGTCGATTTGTGATTTTTGATAAGTCTAAGCGATTTAGAGCTTGAGTCAGGCAAGAAGAACCCGCATAGTGGGGAAATCGGGACAGAGAAAACGGCTAGGCTCCGGCTTTGCTACGGCCTAAAGATCACTTGGTTGGTCTCTCGTTTTTTCAATTGCATCTCGCAGATACAAAAAAGGCAGCCACTGGCTGCCTTTTTACTATTCAACTAATCTGACCTATTACGCTTTTGCTGGGTTCTCAGCAATAATTTTGGCGACTTTGTCGGCCTGAGCAGTCAGGTTCATCTGCTTGTACGCATTTTCCATCAACGGCAGCGCATCACGCGTTGCTTGAGTATCAGGATAGTTACGCAGCATATTTTCTACACGGTTAACAACAGCGACGTAGGCACCACGTTTAGTGTAGTATTGTGCAACGGACAGCTCATATTTTGCCAAACGATCTTTCAGATAGACGAGGCGTTTGGTGGCATCTGCGCTGTACTGACTATTTGGATAGCGCTGAACCAACTGACTAAAATCACGGAATGCCTGACGGGCATGCTCCGGATCGCGGTCAGAACGGTCAATACCGAAGAATCCCTGAAGCGCACTGTCATCCAACGCCATATCAGTTAGGCCGCGCATGTACAGGACATAATCAATATTAGGATGTGTTGGATTCAAACGCATGAAGCGGTCGATAGACGCCTGTGCCATCGGCAAATCAGCCGATTTGTAATAGGCGTAGATCAGATCCAACTGAACCTGCTGAGAATAAGGCCCGAACGGATAGCGGTTGTCTAACGCTTCCAGTTGCGTAATTGCGGCTTTAAAGTTACCGTCCTGCAACTTTTGCTGAGCGGTAGCATAAATTTCTGAAGGCGGATTATCAGGTACCGCATCTTTGGAACTGGAGCAACCTGCCAGCGCCAGGCTCAACGTGGCGGCAGCCACCAGATATTTCATACGCGTCATGACGTTTTGATTACCCTTTTTGTGTTGTTCCGGGAGACTCTCCGTTAAGCTCCCGACAAAGACCAGCTACAATAGCACATTATTTTAAACGGCAACGCCGAGAAAACCCAACGTTAACGAAAGAAACCCATATGGCACAACAAGTAGAACTAACCGCAACGGTGACGGAATCACAGCTTGGTCATCGTTTAGATCAGGCTTTGGCCGAATTGTTCCCTGATTATTCACGATCTCGTATAAAAGAGTGGATCCTTGATGATCGTGTCAAGGTTAACGGGAAAATTATCAACAAGCCAAAAGAAAAAGTGCTGGGTGGCGAAGAAATCGCTATTGATGCGCTAATTGAAGAAGAAGCACGCTGGGAACCGCAGAATATTCCATTAGATATCGTTTATGAAGATAGTGATATTTTGGTGATCAATAAGCCGCGCGATTTAGTTGTTCACCCAGGAGCCGGTAATCCTGATGGAACTATCCTTAACGCGTTGCTGTATTACTATCCGGAAATTGTTGATGTGCCGCGTGCGGGTATAGTTCATCGATTGGATAAAGATACCACCGGCTTGATGGTGGTTGCTAAAACAGTTCCCGCACAGACTCGTTTAGTTGAGGCGCTACAAGCGCGTGAAATTACGCGTGAATATGAAGCGGTGGCGATTGGCACGATGACGGCAGGTGGGACGGTAGAAGAGCCTATTTCTCGTCATCCAACCAAACGCACACATATGGCCGTGCACCCGATGGGTAAACCAGCGGTAACGCATTATCGCATTATGGAACATTTCCGTGCGCATACGCGTTTACGCTTACGTCTAGAAACGGGACGTACTCACCAAATCCGTGTGCATATGGCCCATATCAGTCACCCGCTGGTGGGCGATCCTTTATATGGCGGCCGTCCTCGTCCACCTAAAGGCGCATCTGAAGAGTTCATCACCATTTTGCGCGGTTTTGATCGTCAGGCTCTGCACGCAACAATGTTACGTTTGTATCACCCTATTAGCGGTATTCAAATGGAATGGCATGCGCCATTACCTCAGGATATGGTTGATTTAATCACGGCGTTGCAGGCTGATACTGAAGAGTTCAAAGACGAAATGGATTGGTTATGAGTTCGCTGATCGTTCCTACTTGGTCTGCGCCTGAAAATGTCGTCGCGTTTAACACCTCCCGCAAGGGAGGTGTCAGCTTTCCCCCGTATGATGGTTTAAATCTGGGGACTCATGTTGGCGATGATGCGGTGATTGTTGCTGAAAACCGTCGCTTATTGACCGAAATGTCTGGCGCGCCATCTGAACCTTTTTGGCTAGAACAGGTACACGGCGTTCGTGTTTTGCGCCTGAATGCAGACAGCGATCGTACGGACAATCAGGCAGATGCCTCCTATACTGATGTGGCGGGGCAAGTTTGCACCGTGATGACGGCGGATTGTTTGCCGGTTTTATTTTGTAATCGACAGGGAACAGAAGTTGCCGCAGCACATGCGGGTTGGCGTGGTTTATGCCAGGGTGTCTTAGAGCAAACTCTTGCCTGTTTTCGCTCTGCACCTGAAGATATTATTGCATGGTTTGGCCCTGCTATCGGTCCCGAAATGTTTGAGGTTGGCGCTGAAGTGCGTGAAGCATTCATGTTGCAGGATGCCGATGCTGAACAAGCCTTTGTGGCTAGGGAGGACAAATATCTAGCCGATATTTATCAATTAGCGCGTTTGCGTTTGCACCGAGCGGGCGTACACGAGATTTCTGGCGGTGATTTATGTACCGTGAGCGATAAGTCCCGCTTTTTCTCATATCGCCGAGAGCCAGTCACTGGGCGAATGGCTGCACTGATTTGGTTTCGATAGCGTTATTCTTTAACGCTTTTTTTCTTCATTCACATTCTCTTTCCAAAAACTGTACTTAATGTTTGCCACTTGACTCATAACAAAAAGTAGTCATTTTCGTGCTAATTGACCTTGAAAAGTGTTGAGTAGACCTTATTTATTCTTCAGTAGAAACTTTGACACGTCTTGGAGGAATTATGCGTCTGGATCGCTTAACAAGTAAGTTCCAGCTTGCCCTCGCTGACGCCCAGTCACTCGCACTTGGGCGCGACAACCAATTTATAGAACCGGTACATCTGATGAGTGCATTGCTCAATCAGGAAGGGGGCACGGTTCGACCTTTATTAACGTCTGCGGGTGTGAATACCGCAAACCTGCGTCAGGAGCTTGAACAAGCTATCTCTCGTTTGCCGCAGGTAGAGGGGGCTGGTGGGGATGTTCAGCCATCAAATGAATTAATTCGCGTGCTGAATCTTTGCGACAAGCTGGCGCAAAAACGTAATGACACCTTCATTTCTTCTGAGCTGTTTGTATTGGCAGCATTAGAAGACCGGGGAAACCTTGGCGATATATTAAAAGCAGCGGGTGCCACAACACAAAAAGTCAGTACCGCCATTGAACAAATGCGTGGAGGCGAGAAAGTGGATGATGCAAATGCCGAAGACCAACGTCAGGCATTGAAAAAATATACTGTTGATTTAACTGAGCGTGCCGAACAGGGCAAACTTGACCCAGTGATTGGCCGTGATGAAGAAATTCGTCGAACTATTCAGGTCTTACAGCGCCGTACCAAAAACAACCCAGTGCTGATTGGTGAGCCGGGTGTGGGTAAAACCGCAATTGTTGAAGGTTTGGCACAGCGTATTGTTAACGGTGAAGTTCCTGAAGGTCTAAAGAATAAACGTGTTCTGTCTCTGGATATGGGCTCGTTAATTGCCGGTGCCAAATTCCGTGGTGAGTTTGAAGAGCGTTTGAAAGCCGTATTGAATGATTTGTCTAAACAGGAAGGCAGCGTCATTCTGTTTATCGACGAACTACACACTATGGTGGGGGCAGGTAAAGGCGATGGCGCAATGGATGCGGGTAATATGCTTAAACCTGCGTTGGCCCGCGGCGAATTACACTGCGTCGGTGCTACCACGCTGGACGAGTATCGCCAGTATATTGAGAAAGATGCCGCGCTTGAGCGTCGTTTCCAAAAAGTGTTTGTTGCTGAACCAACGGTAGAAGATACCATCGCGATTCTGCGTGGTTTGAAAGAACGTTATGAATTGCACCATCATGTACAAATTACTGATCCTGCTATTGTTGCGGCGGCAAACTTATCGCACCGATATATTGCCGATCGTCAACTGCCGGATAAAGCAATTGACTTGATTGACGAAGCAGCATCAAGCATTCGTATGCAGATGGATTCTAAGCCTGAATCGCTGGATCGCTTAGAACGACGCATTATTCAGCTCAAACTGGAACAGCAGGCGCTGAATAAAGAATCTGATGACGCGAGTAAAAAACGCCTCGAGATGCTCAACGAAGAGTTAGAGCATAAAGAGCGGGAATACTCAGAGCTGGAAGAAGAGTGGAAAGCAGAAAAGGCGTCTCTGAGCGGTACTCAAAACATCAAAGCTGAAATCGAGCAGGCGAAGATCTCACTTGAGCAGGCTCGCCGAGTGGGTGATTTGGCTAAAATGTCTGAAATTCAGTACGGTAAGTTGCCTGACTTAGAAAAACAGCTAGAAGCTGCGACTCAGTCTGAAGGCAAGACAATGAAGCTGCTGCGTAACAAAGTGACAGATGTAGAAATCGCCGAGGTGCTAGCACGCTGGACAGGGATCCCTGTGTCACGCATGTTGGAAAGTGAACGTGCAAAACTATTGCGCATGGAAGATGATCTCCATGAACGCGTGATTGGTCAGAATGAAGCTGTCGAAGCGGTTTCGAATGCGATCCGTCGTAGCCGTGCTGGTTTGTCAGACCCAAATCGCCCAATAGGTTCTTTCTTGTTCTTGGGGCCTACTGGGGTGGGTAAAACTGAGCTGTGCAAAGCGCTGGCAAACTTCCTGTTTGATAGCGATGACGCAATGGTTCGTATCGACATGTCCGAATTCATGGAAAAACACTCGGTGTCACGCTTAGTGGGTGCACCTCCGGGATATGTTGGCTATGAAGAAGGTGGATATCTGACGGAGGCCGTACGCCGTCGTCCTTATTCTGTCATCTTGTTAGATGAAGTAGAAAAAGCGCATCCCGATGTTTTCAACATCTTGCTACAGGTATTAGACGATGGACGCCTGACCGATGGGCAGGGGAGAACTGTCGATTTCCGCAACACTGTGGTTATTATGACGTCTAACCTTGGCTCTGATTTGATTCAGGATCGTTTCGGTCAGCTTGATTACGGTGAAATGAAAGAGTTGGTCATGAGTGTGGTATCACACCATTTCCGCCCTGAATTCATTAACCGTATAGATGAAACCGTTGTGTTCCATCCGTTGGATCAGAAAAACATCAAGGCAATTGCACGTATCCAGTTGGAACGTCTGTATCAACGTTTGGAAGAGAAAGGCTACAGCGTAACGATCACCGATGCCGCATTAGAACAGCTTTCAAAAGCGGGCTTCGATCCGGTATATGGTGCGCGTCCGCTCAAACGTGCGATCCAGCAAGAAATCGAGAACCCGCTGGCTCAGCAGATCCTGTCTGGCAAATTAATACCGGGCAAAGCGATTACGCTAGATGTGGATGGCGATCAGATTATTGCTAAGCAGTAATAGGTCGTTAAGGCGTCATTAGGACGCATTGAAAAGGCAGCCAAACAGGCTGCCTTTTTGTTATTGGTGAATATAAAAACAAAACATGTGTAAAAATTCTGCTTAATATCATTTTTTGTGTGAATTTTGCGCGGTTGAAAAAAATTTTATAATTAGGGGTTGTCAGCCGCTCAGAAGTCCCTATAATGCGCCACCACTGACTGGGAACAACGACGCAAACGTCGCTCGGTGAGGAAGAGAAAAGCGTCGCTAACTAGCGAAATTCTGAAAAGAAAAAGGCTTGACTCTTCAGGAGGAAAGCGTAATATGCACCTCCCGAGTTGCTGGAACGAATGTTCGCAACTCACTGCTCTTTAACAATTTATCAGACAATCTGTGTGGGCACTCACAAGACAATATCTAACGTCCTCGGACGATAAAATATTAAAGTCTTGAAGAGTGACCAAGCAGTAATTCATTTTTGAATTATTACGAAAGTTAATTTTCGAGCATCGCTTCACGTGTTGAAGCACATCAAGCTTTTAATTGAAGAGTTTGATCATGGCTCAGATTGAACGCTGGCGGCAGGCCTAACACATGCAAGTCGAGCGGTAGCACAAGAGAGCTTGCTCTCTGGGTGACGAGCGGCGGACGGGTGAGTAATGTCTGGGAAACTGCCTGATGGAGGGGGATAACTACTGGAAACGGTAGCTAATACCGCATGACGTCTTCGGACCAAAGTGGGGGACCTTCGGGCCTCACGCCATCAGATGTGCCCAGATGGGATTAGCTAGTAGGTGGGGTAATGGCTCACCTAGGCGACGATCTCTAGCTGGTCTGAGAGGATGACCAGCCACACTGGAACTGAGACACGGTCCAGACTCCTACGGGAGGCAGCAGTGGGGAATATTGCACAATGGGCGCAAGCCTGATGCAGCCATGCCGCGTGTATGAAGAAGGCCTTCGGGTTGTAAAGTACTTTCAGCGAGGAGGAAGGCATTAAGGTTAATAACCTTGGTGATTGACGTTACTCGCAGAAGAAGCACCGGCTAACTCCGTGCCAGCAGCCGCGGTAATACGGAGGGTGCAAGCGTTAATCGGAATTACTGGGCGTAAAGCGCACGCAGGCGGTTTGTTAAGTCAGATGTGAAATCCCCGAGCTTAACTTGGGAACTGCATTTGAAACTGGCAAGCTAGAGTCTTGTAGAGGGGGGTAGAATTCCAGGTGTAGCGGTGAAATGCGTAGAGATCTGGAGGAATACCGGTGGCGAAGGCGGCCCCCTGGACAAAGACTGACGCTCAGGTGCGAAAGCGTGGGGAGCAAACAGGATTAGATACCCTGGTAGTCCACGCTGTAAACGATGTCGACTTGGAGGTTGTGCCCTTGAGGCGTGGCTTCCGGAGCTAACGCGTTAAGTCGACCGCCTGGGGAGTACGGCCGCAAGGTTAAAACTCAAATGAATTGACGGGGGCCCGCACAAGCGGTGGAGCATGTGGTTTAATTCGATGCAACGCGAAGAACCTTACCTACTCTTGACATCCAGAGAATTTGCTAGAGATAGCTTAGTGCCTTCGGGAACTCTGAGACAGGTGCTGCATGGCTGTCGTCAGCTCGTGTTGTGAAATGTTGGGTTAAGTCCCGCAACGAGCGCAACCCTTATCCTTTGTTGCCAGCGAGTAATGTCGGGAACTCAAAGGAGACTGCCGGTGATAAACCGGAGGAAGGTGGGGATGACGTCAAGTCATCATGGCCCTTACGAGTAGGGCTACACACGTGCTACAATGGCATATACAAAGAGAAGCGAACTCGCGAGAGCAAGCGGACCTCATAAAGTATGTCGTAGTCCGGATTGGAGTCTGCAACTCGACTCCATGAAGTCGGAATCGCTAGTAATCGTAGATCAGAATGCTACGGTGAATACGTTCCCGGGCCTTGTACACACCGCCCGTCACACCATGGGAGTGGGTTGCAAAAGAAGTAGGTAGCTTAACCTTCGGGAGGGCGCTTACCACTTTGTGATTCATGACTGGGGTGAAGTCGTAACAAGGTAACCGTAGGGGAACCTGCGGTTGGATCACCTCCTTACCTAAAGATAGCGTTAAGTGCAGTGTCCACACAGATTGTCTGATGAAGAATAACGAGCAGAATACCTTTATAGGCTTGTAGCTCAGGTGGTTAGAGCGCACCCCTGATAAGGGTGAGGTCGGTGGTTCAAGTCCACTCAGGCCTACCAAACTCTACTTATCCTTGAAATCTTCAATCGTTGCGTTGCTCATGTGCGTTTGCACATTGCGCTACTCACGTTGAATCTTTCCGCGGCTAAGCGAGTTGGTATCAAAAGGTAAACTGTTGACTGTATGGGGTTATAGCTCAGCTGGGAGAGCGCCTGCCTTGCACGCAGGAGGTCTGCGGTTCGATCCCGCATAGCTCCACCATTACTTCTTGTTGAATACAACAGAGGTTCAGTCTCAAAACATACTTCAGAGCGTATTGGAAACAGTATGCTGCGAAGTATTTTGCTCTTTAACAATCTGGAACAAGCTGAAATTTGAAAGCTTAAGCCGCTGTGAGAATGACTTCGGTCAAACACTGACACAGCGAGCATTAAGCAGTCTCTCAATTTTTTGCAATCTTGAATGTTGTCTTGAACCGGTTCGTAACCGCGTTCACCAAGAGACACCTTCGGGTTGTGAGGTTAAGTGACTAAGCGTACACGGTGGATGCCTAGGCAGTCAGAGGCGATGAAGGACGTGCTAATCTGCGATAAGCGTCGGTAAGCTGATATGAAGCGTTATAACCGACGATTTCCGAATGGGGAAACCCAGTGCAATTCGTTGCACTATCGTTAAGTGAATACATAGCTTAACGAAGCGAACCAGGGGAACTGAAACATCTAAGTACCCTGAGGAAAAGAAATCAACCGAGATTCCCCTAGTAGCGGCGAGCGAACGGGGAGCAGCCCAGAACCTTAATCAGCGTATGTGTCAGAGGAACGGTCTGGAAAGTCCGGCGATACAGGGTGATAGCCCCGTACTTGAAAATGCATATGCTGTGAGTTCGATGAGTAGGGCGGGACACGTGACATCCTGTCTGAATATGGGGGGACCATCCTCCAAGGCTAAATACTCCTGACTGACCGATAGTGAACCAGTACCGTGAGGGAAAGGCGAAAAGAACCCCGGCGAGGGGAGTGAAATAGAACCTGAAACCGTGTACGTACAAGCAGTGGGAGCCTCTTTTATGGGGTGACTGCGTACCTTTTGTATAATGGGTCAGCGACTTATATTTTGTAGCAAGGTTAACCGAATAGGGGAGCCGTAGGGAAACCGAGTCTTAACTGGGCGTCAAGTTGCAAGGTATAGACCCGAAACCCGGTGATCTAGCCATGGGCAGGTTGAAGGTTGGGTAACACTAACTGGAGGACCGAACCGACTAATGTTGAAAAATTAGCGGATGACTTGTGGCTGGGGGTGAAAGGCCAATCAAACCGGGAGATAGCTGGTTCTCCCCGAAAGCTATTTAGGTAGCGCCTCGTGAACTCATCTTCGGGGGTAGAGCACTGTTTCGACTAGGGGGTCATCCCGACTTACCAACTCGATGCAAACTACGAATACCGAAGAATGTTATCACGGGAGACACACGGCGGGTGCTAACGTCCGTCGTGAAGAGGGAAACAACCCAGACCGCCAGCTAAGGTCCCAAAGTCATAGTTAAGTGGGAAACGATGTGGGAAGGCATAGACAGCCAGGATGTTGGCTTAGAAGCAGCCATCATTTAAAGAAAGCGTAATAGCTCACTGGTCGAGTCGGCCTGCGCGGAAGATGTAACGGGGCTAAACTATGCACCGAAGCTGCGGCAGCGACACTTAGGTGTTGTTGGGTAGGGGAGCGTTCTGTAAGCCTGTGAAGGTGGCCTGTGAGGGTTGCTGGAGGTATCAGAAGTGCGAATGCTGACATAAGTAACGATAAAGCGGGTGAAAAACCCGCTCGCCGGAAGACCAAGGGTTCCTGTCCAACGTTAATCGGGGCAGGGTGAGTCGACCCCTAAGGCGAGGCCGAAAGGCGTAGTCGATGGGAAACAGGTTAATATTCCTGTACTCGGTGTTACTGCGAAGGGGGGACGGAGAAGGCTAGGCTATCCGGGCGACGGTTGTCCCGGTTTAAGCGTGTAGGGGGTGTGACTTGGTAAATCCGGTCGCATATCAACCCTGAGGCGTGATGACGAGTCACTACGGTGATGAAGTAGTTGATGCCAAGCTTCCAGGAAAAGCCTCTAAGCTCTAGGTAACATTGAATCGTACCCCAAACCGACACAGGTGGTCAGGTAGAGAATACCAAGGCGCTTGAGAGAACTCGGGTGAAGGAACTAGGCAAAATGGTGCCGTAACTTCGGGAGAAGGCACGCTGGCGCGTAGGTGAAGTCCCTTGCGGATGGAGCTGAAGCCAGTCGAAGATACCAGCTGGCTGCAACTGTTTAATAAAAACACAGCACTGTGCAAACACGAAAGTGGACGTATACGGTGTGACGCCTGCCCGGTGCTGGAAGGTTAATTGATGGGGTCAGCCGCAAGGCGAAGCTCTTGATCGAAGCCCCAGTAAACGGCGGCCGTAACTATAACGGTCCTAAGGTAGCGAAATTCCTTGTCGGGTAAGTTCCGACCTGCACGAATGGCGTAATGATGGCCAGGCTGTCTCCACCCGAGACTCAGTGAAATTGAACTCGCTGTGAAGATGCAGTGTACCCGCGGCAAGACGGAAAGACCCCGTGAACCTTTACTATAGCTTGACACTGAACATTGAGCCTTGATGTGTAGGATAGGTGGGAGGCTTTGAAGTGTGGACGCCAGTCTGCATGGAGCCAACCTTGAAATACCACCCTTTAATGTTTGATGTTCTAACTCCGGTCCCTAATCGGGATTGAGGACAGTGTCTGGTGGGTAGTTTGACTGGGGCGGTCTCCTCCTAAAGAGTAACGGAGGAGCACGAAGGTTAGCTAATCACGGTCGGACATCGTGAGGTTAGTGCAATGGCATAAGCTAGCTTGACTGCGAGAGTGACGGCTCGAGCAGGTACGAAAGTAGGTCATAGTGATCCGGTGGTTCTGAATGGAAGGGCCATCGCTCAACGGATAAAAGGTACTCCGGGGATAACAGGCTGATACCGCCCAAGAGTTCATATCGACGGCGGTGTTTGGCACCTCGATGTCGGCTCATCACATCCTGGGGCTGAAGTAGGTCCCAAGGGTATGGCTGTTCGCCATTTAAAGTGGTACGCGAGCTGGGTTTAGAACGTCGTGAGACAGTTCGGTCCCTATCTGCCGTGGGCGTTGGAAGATTGAGAGGGGCTGCTCCTAGTACGAGAGGACCGGAGTGGACGCATCACTGGTGTTCGGGTTGTCATGCCAATGGCATTGCCCGGTAGCTAAATGCGGAAAAGATAAGCGCTGAAAGCATCTAAGCGCGAAACTTGCCTCGAGATGAGTCTTCCCTGAGACCTTGAGTCTCCTAAAGGAACGTTTAAGACTAAGACGTTGATAGGCTGGGTGTGTAAGCGTAGCGATACGTTGAGCTAACCAGTACTAATGATCCGTGAGGCTTAACCTTACAACACCGAAGGTGTTTTGGTTGAGAGACTAAGACGAAGAGTAAGCTTGTTCGAAGATTGGATTAACTGGCTGAGTATAGCGATATATGCAGCGGGTTGATTAACAGAATTTGCCTGGCGGCGATAGCGCGGTGGTCCCACCTGACCCCATGCCGAACTCAGAAGTGAAACGCCGTAGCGCCGATGGTAGTGTGGGGTCTCCCCATGCGAGAGTAGGGAACTGCCAGGCATCAAATTCGTTCCTTTTCCCCTGACAAGGAAAATAACAGGAACACACTGATATCAGACAATTTCTGATATGAGAGAAAGAATCGGTGGAGCGGTAGTTCAGTTGGTTAGAATACCTGCCTGTCACGCAGGGGGTCGCGGGTTCGAGCCCCGTCCGTTCCGCCACTTATTCGCGAAAAAGCCTGCTAGAGATAGCAGGCTTTTTTGTTTTTGCGTTTAACAGCAGACGTCACTTCATATTCGTTCCTTCCTCAATTAGCCTCGTGCTTACGTAGTTTTACCAGCTGATTCCGCTCTTACAGTTGTTTTTCGCCCGTTTAGTCCCTATAACAAAGTAAGGCTAAGGTTAGCGGATCATTTTGATGTCTCTATGGAAGGAGTATAATTATCTGATGATTGTTTGAGCAATTGAATGCGTTTTTACTAACAGGCGGCGAAAGTGCGGAAAAAAAATTATGCCATGCGTTACGTGGCGGGTCTTCCTGCTGAGCGAGTATTCCCCGGCGCGATGAACGAGCTGGGGCAAACGTTGCCCGTTACTCAATCTCTTCCCACGGATAATGTTCTACGCATTATGGTGTGGAATATATTTAAACAGCAGCGTTCAGATTGGCTATCCGTCTTAAAGGAATATGGCAAAAGTTCTCAGTTGGTTCTTTTGCAAGAAGCGCAAACAACGCCAGAATTGGTGAAATTTGCAACGAGTAATTATCTTACTGCCGATCAGGTACCTGCATTTTCGTTTCCGCAACATCCCTCTGGTGTGATGACTTTGGCTGCTGCGCATCCAGTTTATTGCTGCCCGTTACGTGAGAAAGAGCCTTTAATTCGATTATCAAAATCAGCCTTGGTGACGGTCTATCCGCTGTTTGATGGACGACTATTGATGGTGGTGAATATTCATGCGGTAAACTTTAGCTTGGGCGTAGATGTTTATAGTAAGCAGTTAGACCCTATCGGTGAGCAAATTGCTTTGCATAAAGGTCCTGTCATTATGGCCGGTGATTTTAATGCATGGAGTAAACAGCGAATTAACGCCCTTCAGCGGTTTGCAAGTGGTATGGAGCTACAGGAGGTCAATTTCACTAACGATCATCGTCGTACGGCCTTTGGGCGTCCTCTCGACTTTGTTTTTTATCGTGGTCTTGGTGTTGTTGAAGCGTCCGTTTTAGTGACGCAGGCATCAGATCATAACCCGCTGTTAGTCGACTTCAAACCCGACTAAGTCTCTGGCTGAGATTGCAGACATAAAAAAAGCGCCTTTCGGCGCTTTTTTGCGTTTTGTAGCACTTTGACTACACACTACTTACCCAATTAGGTATTTGAGTTCGCAGAGTCTCGTACATACAGCGTGAGCATATCACCTGGCTGGATTTGACTTGCTTTTGTAATGACGCTGTTCCAACGCATTACATCATTGATGTTAACACCATGACGTTTTGCAATGCTGGCCAGTGAGTCGCCTTTACGTACCTTATAAGTAATGCTGCTGTTATCAGCGATAGACCTGCTGGCGTTATTTGCTACCTGCAGTGTCTGACCGGCTTTCAACTTGCTGTTGCTGCGCAAATTATTCATGCTCAACAACTGTTTCTGACTGATATTCAAACGCTTGGCAATTGTAGAGATCGTATCCCCTGAACGAACTTTATAGCTAGAAGCTTGCGCTTTAGACGATGTGTTCGTTGAGGCTAACTGAGCGTTCGGCTGGATTGCAGCAATTTCGCCTTCGGCCAGAGAATCTTTAAACTGCTCTACGTGTGCTTTGGGCACCATGATGTAGTGAGGACCATTTGGCGCAGTTACATTCTTTTTGTAACCCGGATTAAAGGCCTTCATTTTTGTCAGTGACATGCCTGCCATTTCTGCGGCTTGAGTCAGCTGAATCTGCTGTCCTACATCAACTTTTGCTAGCGCACGCTGGTCGTTAGACTTAGGCAGTTTAATGCCATAACGTTTGTTATTCTTGATCAAATCACTTAACGCAAGCATCTTTGGAACATAGATCGATGTTTCACGTGGCAATGATAAAGACCAAAAGTCAGTCGGCAAACCTTTACGCTTATTCGCTTTGACTGCCTGCATTACACGGCCTTCACCGCTGTTAAATGCAGCCACCGTCAATAACCAGTCACCGCCAAACATGCGGTTCATTCGCTGCATCATATCCAATGCTGCGGTGGTAGAGGCGGCAACATCACGTCGTCCGTCATACCACTGGTTTTGTTTCAACCCGTAATTGCGCCCCGTCTGAGGAACTATCTGCCAAAGCCCTGCGGCGTTAGCGGATGACGTTGCGTGTGGGTTAAAAGCGCTCTCCACTATGGGTAGTAGTACCAGTTCCATCGGCATTTTACGTTGCTTAATCTGCTCGACTATCCAGTACATATACGGCTCTGCCCGTAATGTTACATCGTGGAGATAGCTCTTATTTTTTAAAAACTTATTTTTTTGTTCGCGGATCCGGCTATTGTCCGGAACCTTCATCTTCAGGTCGTCACTAATGAAGCCCCACAAATCTTCCTGCGCGATGTTGCTAGTACTTTCGTTTAGCCATCGCGCGGAGGTCGCTCGTGCGTCCTTTGAGGGCTGTCCTGCTTCACTTCGACTGACTGAAGACAAACTCTGTGCATGCTGTTCAGGCTCTTTAGCGTGATGGTTTACGCCTTGGCACCCGACCAGCAACATAGAGGCAAAGATAATTGCTTTAGCCTTCATGTGTGTGTCTACTGGTGATTAAAAGACGAGCAATAATACTTTGCTTAGCCTCAAAACACAACAAAAAGCTTCAGAAGCTGTCTTTCATGTCGCGTAGGCGAGCAAAAACTTGCCAAGTCTCATTTGGGTGATTTTCGAATCCAATATTTCGTTGTAAATCATTGTCATAACAACGTAAAAAAGGATTAATTTCCTTCTCTATTTTCAACAAAGAAGGCACGCTAGGTTGATGTTTTAACCGCAATTCCTTAACTTGTTTCTGATATGTTTCAATCTCTTTGTTTTCTGGTAAAACGTATCTTGCAAACCTAAGATTTGATTCGGTATATTCATGAGCGCAACAAATCAAAGTGTTATCAGGAAGTTGCGCAATGAGTTGTAAAGAGGCGTACATCTGTTCGGGCGTACCCTCAAAAATACGTCCACAACCCGCTGAAAATAAGGTGTCTCCACAGAATAAATAGGGCATGGCATAGTAGGCAATATGACCGAGAGTATGTCCTGGCACATCCAACACGCTGAAATTCAGGCCTAATACGGTAATTTCATCATGCCCTTGAACCTGCTGGGTACAACCGTGGTTCACGGTTTCTTGAGGCCCATACACTGTTATATCGGGATAGTTTTGCAAAATCTCGCCCACGCCGCCTACGTGATCATTATGATGATGCGTAAGTAGGATGGCTTTAGGAGTAAGCTTATTTTCCGTCAGGTAATGTAAAACTGGGGACGCAACGCCAGGATCAACAATCAGGCATTCGCGCTGTTCGTTAGCGAGTAGCCAAATGTAGTTATCTTGCATGGCAGGGATACTGATAAGATTCATAATCGATGACTCTCCATTGAGTTATTCCCCAAAAATAGGTGAACGGATGAAACCAGCACAGATAACACGTACGATTTCCTCTCCACTGTCATGGAGTGAAATCCCTTGGGGAGAATATTACCGTGCTGCGTTAGAGCAACAGCTAACGCCTTGGTGGCCTAAGCTGTTTGGTTATCATCTGTTAAAAATTGGCCCGCTAAGCTCCCAGATTTCTACTGAAAAATGTGGGATCTCTCATCAGGTTAGTATCGGTGAGAAAGGGGATAACATGCAGGTTATCGCTGATCCCTATCGTCTACCTTTCTCCGCGAAATCTGTGGATGCGTGTTTACTCTCACATACGCTGAGTTTTGCAAGCGATCCCCACCGTATGCTGCGAGAAGTGGATCGAGTCCTTATCGACGATGGTTGGCTAATCTTAACGGGGTTTAATCCAACCAGTCTTGTTGGGCTAGGCAAACTGGTTCCGGGTTTACGTAAACGCTTACCTTATAGCAGTCGAATGTTTAGCATGATGCGTATGCTAGACTGGCTACAGCTCCTCAATTATGAGGTGTTGTATGAACACCGCTGCCAAATTTTGCCTTGGAATCGCCGCGGTGGCTTGTTTATTGGTAAACATCTGCCGGTTTTAGGCTGTCTAAGTATCATTGTGGCTCGTAAGAGAACGATACCCCTCACGCCGACCTCCCTACGCGAAAGAAGTCAGCGAGCGAGCTGGCGTGGAACCGTTGGCGCAACAAAAAGTTTTCGTAAGCGTTCTGACTAATACAGCAAACTGGCGACGCTTATTTGCTTTCTGGCTGATAGCCTGTGTCATCTCTGTCTGGAGAACCCGCCGCTGCGCGGGCAAGCTCATCGCAGCGTTCGTTTTCGATATGTCCTGCGTGGCCTTTGATCCAAACCCATTCAATTTTGTGTGATTGGATAGCGAGATCAAGGCGTTGCCACAAATCCACGTTTTTAACCGGTTTTTTGTCTGCTGTTTTCCAGCCACGCTTTTTCCAGTTATGGATCCATTGGGTGATTCCTTGGCGAACATACTGGCTATCACTGCATAAAATAACCGAGCATGGATCTTTCAGCGTTTCCAATGCAACAATAGCCGCCATCAACTCCATGCGGTTGTTGGTCGTTAGGTAATACCCTGCGCTCAGAGTCTTCTCATGTTGCTTATAGCGCAAAATGGCACCGTAGCCACCGGGGCCTGGGTTACCGAGGCAAGAACCATCGGTGAAAATCTCAACCTGTTTTAGCATCTCTGGTAGACTACTCCGCAGTCAAAACCGTAAGTCTGACATAAAGTGACATTATGAGCACAGGAATAACTCGACAGATCGTTCTCGATACAGAAACCACCGGTATGAATAAGCTGGGGGTTCATTACGAAGGACATCGAATCATTGAAATTGGTGCGGTTGAAGTGATCAACCGCCGTTTAACAGGCCGTAACTTCCATGTTTACATTAAGCCCGATCGTCTTGTCGATCCAGAGGCCTATGGTGTTCATGGGATCAGTGACGATTTCCTGTTAGATAAACCGACCTTTGCTGATATTGCCGATGAATTCTTAGAGTTCATTCGCGGTGCTGAACTGGTTATTCATAATGCACCGTTTGATATCGGGTTTATGGACTACGAGTTCCGTAAGCTCAATCGCGATATTCCGAAGACGGAAACCTTCTGTAAGATCACCGACAGCTTGGTGATGGCGCGTCGCCTGTTTCCTGGTAAGCGTAATAGTTTGGATGCGCTATGCAACCGTTATGAAATAGATAACACCAAGCGTACGCTGCACGGCGCATTACTTGACTCCCAAATACTGGCTGACGTCTATCTCACCATGACAGGCGGGCAAACCTCACTGACTTTCTCTATGGAAAGCGAAGGGGAGAAGCCAAGACCTACCGGTGAAGTGCAAAAAATTGTCCGTAAAATGCAGGCATTAAAAGTGGTGAGAGCAAGTGCGGAAGAATTAGCCGAACATGAGCACCGTCTTGATCTGGTGCAGAAGAAAGGCGGCAGCTGTTTGTGGCGTGCTGAATAGCTTTTTTTGTACGGAATCTGTTGAAAAATAGCCAAAAAGATGAAAAACCGTTCAGTTGAAAATCTTTGTTAGAAAAACAGTTGACGAGTTTGTGCTACATCCGTATCATCCGCCTCGTTCCCACAAGGAACAACGCGGAGCGGTAGTTCAGTTGGTTAGAATACCTGCCTGTCACGCAGGGGGTCGCGGGTTCGAGCCCCGTCCGTTCCGCCACATTTAGAAGCCCTGAGTCAGCAATGACTCAGGGCTTTCATCTATTTATCGTTTCGTGAGTTTCCTTTCACAAATTCACCACGATGACCCCTCTATTATTTATCTTGCTTTGAATCATCAACAACAGATTCGGAAAATCCGAACGCCGTCATATTTTTGATATAAAACCGAACGCAATAATTTTCCTGGCTACACTTTGATCATCAGCGTTTAACCGGATGATTTCCTCATGATGACCTTACGCCAGCTCCGCCATTTCATCGCCGTTGCCGAAACCGGCTCGATTTCAGCTGCTGCGCAGACGGTTTTTGTCTCACAGTCTTCGCTAACTCAAGCCATTCAGTTACTGGAACAGGAAATCGGCGCTGTCTTATTTAAGCGCCACGCCAAGGGAATGGAGCTGACGCACCAAGGTCATCAGTTTTTGCGTCAGTCATACCTGATCCTTGCTACCGTCGAAAACGCTAAGCGCAGCCTTGAACTCGGTTGTGAGAATCTGAGTGGTACACTCAAAATTGGCGTAACCAGCTTAGTCGCCGGCTACTTTTTAGTGGATATGCTGACGCGTTTTCGTGCGGCTTATCCCAATGTCACTACGCAATTAGTTGAAGATGAACGCCCCTATATCGAACACCTGCTGGTTAACGGCGAAATTGATATCGGCGTGCTGATCCTTTCGAACCTTGAAGATCGTGATGCGCTACAAACTGAAGTTCTGATGCATTCGCCATATCGCTTATGGCTCCCGCCATTACACCCTCTATTGGAAAATGACAGTATCCGCTTGGCCGATGTGGTGAAAGAGCCGCTGATCCAGCTCAACACTGACGAAATGGGAAGCCACCTGCGCCGCATTTGGGAAAAAGCCAAATTGACACCCACAATTGCCATGCGCACCGGTTCAACGGAAGCCGTGCGTAGCCTCGTTGCGGCAGGGATTGGCGTGGCTTTGCTGCCCGATATGGCCTATCGCCCATGGTCACTGGAGGGAAACATGATTGAAGCTCGCACTTTGGTTGATACGTTAGAGCCGTTAGACATAGGGCTGGCATGGCGTCGCGGAAGCGCGCGGCCAGAGCTGGTTACGCCATTCTTGCAGATCGCGCGTGAGAACAGTGCGATGAGGAAGCTATCACCAAAATAATGACCTGCTTCACATTAATGGTGGGTATCGGATTTTATGAATGCCGCCTTCACTATTTCATATTTGCCGTTGGCTAACGGCTGCTCTAGGCTCAAGTAAATGAGATTTTACATTTCAATTACAAGTTAATGACATTTAAGTGATGTCGTTTCCTAGAGGTTGCCGCAATGAGCAGCATAACGGACAGACTCAGCACCCAACAGTTTATTGATGGACAGCTAGTCACTGGTGAAGGGCCGGAGGAGCAGTTAATTAATCCGGCCAACGGTGAGGCACTGTTGTTGCTGGCTGAAGCGTCTGCCCAACAGGTTTCTGATGCGGTTGAGTCTGCCGAGCGTGCATTTCTGAGTTGGTCTAGAACCTTGCCTGCTCGCCGTGCTTCTCTACTACTCGCCATTGCTGATGTGATTGAACGCAATGCTCTTCAGCTCGCTGAGCTTGAGTCTCTCAACTGTGGCAAACCTATTCATCAGGCACTTTCAGATGATATTCCCGCCGCGATTGATACCTTCCGCTATTTTGCGGGTGCAGTGCGCTGTCAGCACGGGCAACTAGGTGGTGAGTATCTCGAAGGGCATACCTCGATGATCCGCCGTGATGCCATTGGCGTTGTGGCCTCTATTGCGCCGTGGAACTACCCGCTGATGATGGCGGCGTGGAAAATGGCTCCCGCGTTAGCTGCGGGCAACACAGTGGTATTCAAACCCTCTGAGCATACGCCGTTATCCACGCTGGCTCTGATCCCTTTGCTCAAAGATATCGTCCCTACGGGCGTGATTAACGTCGTTTATGGGCGCGGTGAAACCGTAGGCAATTACTTGGTGAATCATCAGTTGGTGCGCATGGTTTCCCTCACCGGCGACATTGTGACTGGGCAGAAAATCATGCAGGCCGCGGTGAAAAACGTCAAACGCACTCATCTGGAACTGGGGGGCAAAGCACCCGTCATCGTGTGTGATGATGCCGATTTAAACGAGGTGGTCGCTGGAATTCGCCGTTACGGTTTTTATAACGCAGGGCAAGATTGTACCGCGGCCTGTCGCGTTTATGCCGATCGGAAAATTTATGACGCACTGGTGGAGTCGCTTGGACACGCCGCTGGCTCGTTGAGATATGCCCGCCATGACGACCGAGAAAACGAGATGGGGCCGCTTATCAGCGCCCGCCAGCGCGACCGCGTTGCCAGCTTTGTCGAACGGGCGCTTAGTCACCCCCACATTGAACGAATTACCGGTGCCCAAATGCATAGCGGCCCAGGATTTTTCTATCCCCCGACGCTTCTTGCGGGTTGCCAACAGCAGGATGAAATTGTTCAGCGCGAGGTTTTTGGCCCTGTGGTGAGCGTTACGCCGGTCGATTCTCTGGAGCAGGCGCTGCAATGGGCAAATGAATCGGAATATGGATTGGCCTCTTCGGTGTGGACAAAAAATATCGATCGCGCATGGCAGCTTGCGGCACAGCTCCAGTATGGAACCACTTGGATTAACACCCATTTCACTCTAGTTAGCGAAATGCCGCACGGCGGCCTCAAACGTTCTGGCTATGGTAAGGATTTGTCCAGCGATGCTTTGCAGGACTACAGCGTAGTGCGCCACATCATGGCGAAAATAAAACCGCAGTTTTGAGATTGAAGCCAGTGATGACATAACAAGGCAGTTCATCTGCCGCTTTATATAAGAGACAGGGGATAGCAATGAAAAATACATTTATTGTCACAGCGCTTTCAGCGCTCTGTATCAGCGGGCTGGGCGGAATTGCGACGGCTCAGGCAGATGGACTTCCGCAAAAGCTCGGCCCCGCAGAAGGGCAGTTAGATATCATTACTTGGCCAGGTTATATCGAACGAGGTCAGAGCGATAAAAACTATGACTGGGTAACCCAGTTTGAAAAAGACACAGGTTGTAAGGTCAACATTAAAACGGCGGCGACGTCTGATGAGATGGTCAGCCTTATGGCGAAAGGGGGGTATGATTTAGTCACCGCCTCTGGTGATGCCTCTTTGCGTTTGATTTATGGCAAACGTGTACAGCCAATTAACCCCGACCTTATTCCTAACTGGAAAAACCTCGATCCACGCATGGTTAATGGCCCCTGGTACACCGTTAAAGGTGACGTTTATGGAACGCCTTATCAGTGGGGCCCGAACCTGCTGATGTACAACACGAAAGTCTTTCCTAAAGCCCCCGACACGTGGGGCGTGATCTTTGAGCCGCAAAACCTACCCGATGGTAAAAGCAATAAAGGCCGCGTACAGGCTTACGACGGACCGATTTATATCGCCGACGCTGCGCTCTATCTAAAAAGCGCGAAGCCAGAGCTGGGCATAAAAGATCCTTATGAACTCAACGAAACTCAGTATCAAGCGGTGCTCGATTTACTGCGCACTCAACACCCACTCATTCATCGCTATTGGCATGATGCATCGGTGCAGATGAGCGACTTCAAAAATGAAGGCGTCGCCGCCGGTAGCTCATGGCCATTCCAAGCCAACGGTTTGAAAAACGAAGGTCAGCCAATCAACGCCGTCTTCCCGAAAGAGGGGGCCACCGGTTGGGCGGATACCACGATGGTTCATGCTCAGGCTAAGCATCTGACGTGTGCCTACAAATGGATGAACTGGCAGCTCACGCCAAAAGTTCAAGGTGACGTTGCCGCTTGGTTTGGCTCATTACCTGCCGTGCCAGAGGGTTGTAAAGCCAGCACGCTGCTTGGGGCAAACGGCTGTGAAGCCAATGGATATAAATTCTTCGACAAAATCGCTTTCTGGAAAACACCACAGGCTAAATGTGAAAGCCAAGGCCAATGCGTCCCGTATAGCCGTTGGACGCAAGATTATATCGCCATCATGGGTGGCAGATAGTGAATGCCTGATAGGCCACTGGGCTTGATATTTTGAACTAGGGCAGTGCTCATTTTCTTTAAAAGAATTGGCTCACGTACGACATGTACGTTCCGGTTTTTGTGCGCTGCCCATGTTCAAACTCTTTGTGCTCGCGACGCCTACAGAGGCACCCACCAAAATTTTACAGTTTTGTCGGAGAATATAAAAATGAGCGGCTCTGTTGAATTAATTGATGTATCTAAACTCTACGGCGACGTTCATGCGGTGGATCGCGTTTCGTTGACGATTAAAGAAGGGGAGTTTTTCTCTCTACTGGGGCCTTCTGGTTCCGGAAAAACCACATGTTTGCGTTTGATTGCTGGCTTTGAGCAGCCAACCAGCGGTTCGATTCGAATTCAAGGGCAAGAGGCGGCGGGTTTACCGCCGTATCAGCGCGATGTGAACACCGTATTTCAGGATTACGCATTATTCCCGCATATGACGGTGCTGGAAAATATTGCCTATGGCCTGATGGTTAAAGGTGTCGCGAAGGCCGAGCGCACCAGCCGTGCGCGAGAGGCATTAAGTAGCGTGGCGTTAGCCGAGTATGGTGAGCGCAAGCCATCACAGTTGTCCGGTGGGCAACGGCAGCGAGTGGCATTAGCGCGTGCGCTGGTGAATCGTCCACGAGTTCTACTGCTCGATGAGCCCCTAGGGGCACTCGACCTCAAGCTACGCGAGCAGATGCAAACCGAGCTGAAAAAGCTTCAGCGTCAGCTTGGTATCACCTTTATTTTCGTCACTCACGATCAAAGTGAAGCGCTGTCGATGTCCGATCGCGTGGCAGTATTTAGTCAAGGCCGTATCGAGCAGGTGGATACGCCACAAAAACTCTATATGCAACCTGAAACGGCGTTTGTCGCTGAGTTTGTCGGCACCTCGAACGTCATTCGTGGCCCGTCGGCGGAAACCTTGCTGGGGCAGTCTGGCATTTTCTCGATCCGCCCTGAGCATATTCGTTTTGCCCGCGAAGCTGCCAAGCCGGAAGAGATCCACGTACAGGGCATTTTGCGTGATGTGCACTACCAAGGTGCTGCAACGCGTTATGAAGTCATGATCGACAACGGTGTTCGTTTGTTTGTCAGTCAGGGCAACACGCAGGAGCAGCTATTACAGCCGGTACGGAATACCGGTGAACCTGTTCGCCTGTGCTGGGAAAGGAATGCGATGGTGGCGCTGGCGGGAGATCGCTGAAATGGAGATGGGAATGGACTACTTAGAAGTTCGTAACCGTCCTGCGCGGCGGTTCTCAACCTTTTTATATCGTCGCCCGACGCTTTATTTGCTGCTGCTACTCACGCCGCCGTTGTTATGGTTTGGTGTTATTTATCTTGGGTCTTTGTTTACCTTGCTCTGGCAGGGCGCATATACCTTTGATGATTTCACCATGACGGTAACGCCGGATTTCACGCTAGATAATATTAAAGCGCTATTTAATCCGTCGAACTACGACATTATTGTGCGTACGTTGACGATGGCTATTTTGGTTTCTCTGGCCTGCGCGCTGTTAGCGTTTCCGATCGCCTACTATATGGCGCGTTATACCCGTGGCCGCAGTAAAGCCTTTTTCTATATCGCTATTATGATGCCGATGTGGGCGAGCTATATCGTCAAAGTTTATGCGTGGACGTTACTGTTGGCGAAAGACGGCGTTGCGCAATGGTTCCTGCATTATATGGGGTTGGAACCCGTGCTCGCGTGGGTGCTCGGCATTCCTGATATTGGTGGCAGCACGCTTTCAACCTCAGGGCTGGGACGCTTCATGGTGTTCGTCTATATCTGGCTACCGTTCATGATTTTGCCGATTCAGGCTGCATTAGAACGTTTGCCTCCCACGCTGCTTCAGGCTTCTGCCGATCTCGGGGCGCATCCGGCGCAAACCTTCCGTCACATTGTCCTCCCGCTGGCTATTCCGGGGATTGCTGCCGGTTCTATCTTCACGTTCTCACTGACGTTGGGGGATTTTATCGTGCCTCAGCTGGTGGGGCCTCCTGGCTATTTCATCGGCAGTATGGTGTATGCCCAGCAAGGGGCGATTGGCAATATGCCGATGGCTGCTGCATTTACGCTGGTGCCTATCGTGCTGATCGCCATCTATTTAACCATCGTGAAACGTTTGGGGGCTTTCGATGCGCTCTGATCTCAATGCTGCACCGTGGGGGCTCAAAATCGCCGCGTGGGGTGGGTTGGTATTTTTACACTTTCCCATCCTCATTATCGCGGCCTATGCGTTCAACACCGAAGATTCGGCGTTTAGCTTCCCGCCAAAAGGTTTCACGCTGCACTGGTTTGAGGTTGCCGCTGGGCGTCAGGATGTTTGGGATGCCCTGTGGCTTTCGGTACAAATCGCGGCGATGGCGACCACTATTGCTCTGATCCTTGGCACGCTTGCGGCGGCTGCACTCTATCGCCGAGAGTTCTTTGGTAAGCAAACCATCAGTTTTCTGATTCTGTTACCGATTGCCTTGCCGGGTATTGTCACCGGTATTGCGCTGCTGTCTGCTTTCAAAACGTTAAACATGGAGCCGGGGGTGATGACCATTGTTATTGGCCATGCCACGTTTTGCGTGGTGATCGTGTTTAACAACGTCATCGCCCGCTTTCGTCGCACGTCACATAGCCTTATTGAAGCCTCAATGGATCTCGGTGCGGACGGCTGGCAAACCTTCCGCCACGTTATGTTACCTAGCTTGGCTTCAGCCATGCTGGCAGGAGGCATGCTGGCATTCGCGCTGTCGTTTGATGAAATCATTGTGACCACGTTCACTGCAGGACATGAACGCACGCTGCCGCTGTGGCTGCTCAACCAGCTCAATCGTCCACGTGACGTGCCGGTGACCAACGTTGTGGCGCTATGCGTGATGTGCTTGACCGCGATTCCGATCCTAGGGGCGTACTACCTGACGAAAGGTTCGGAAGATGTGGAGGGGGCAGGGAAGTAACAATCGGTTCTTTCACTACCGGTTCTTTCTCTGTGCTTAAACCCGATTCGAATTATTTGGAACTACAGCATCCTAGAAGTCGTTCCAAATAGGAAAGCAATAACAATAGGCAGCAAAGCGCTGCCGCCTCTCTTACTGAAGGATAAAACAATGCATACACAACTGCTGATTAACGGGCGTTTGGTCGAAGGTCAAGGTTCTGCACTGCCTGTGTACAATCCCGCTACGGGGGAGGTGATCGCACATATTGCGCAGGCAAGTGCTGCGCAAGTTGAGGAAGCGGTAAACGCCGCAGACAAAGCCTTCATCGAATGGGGGCAAACCACGCCCAAAGATCGTGCGGCGCTGCTGCTACAGGTCGCCGACGTGATTGAAGAACAAGGCGAAGTGTTAGCGCGTCTGGAATCGCAAAACTGCGGGAAACCTTATCAACGCGTGCTAGAAGATGAAATTCCAGCGATTGCAGACGTTTTCCGCTTCTTCGCCGGTGCGACCCGCTGTTTGAGCGGTCCAGTCGCCGGTGAGTACTTGCCAGATCACACGTCCATGATCCGTCGCGATCCTGTTGGGGTGATCGCGTCGATCGCGCCGTGGAACTATCCATTAATGATGGCGGCATGGAAATTAGCCCCCGCGTTAGCGGCGGGGAATACCGTGGTTCTAAAACCTTCAGAGCAGACTCCGTTGACGGCGTTTCATCTCAGCCAAACGCTAGCCGATCTTTTCCCAGCCGGTGTGGTTAACGTGTTATTCGGTTTAGGTAAAGACGTGGGTGATGTGCTGACAGGGCATCCAAAGGTTCGCATGGTATCGCTGACCGGCTCTATCGGTACAGGCGCCCATATTATTGGGCATACCGCATCCACGATCAAACGTACTCATATGGAATTAGGCGGTAAGGCTCCGGTTATCGTATTCGACGATGCCGACGTTGAGAAAGTGGTTGAGGGTATTCGTATTTTCGGCTTTTACAACGCGGGTCAGGATTGTACCGCGGCCTGCCGTCTGTACGTTCAGAAATCCATCTATCAGCGGGTTGTGGACGCGCTAGCGCAAACAGTTTCCACGCTTGATATGGGAAATCCGGGTGATGAAAGCACCGAATTAGGGCCGCTGATTACCGAACAACATCTGCAGCGCGTTGAAGGTTTTGTTGAGCGCGCAAAGGCACTTCCGCATATCACGGTAGCGACTGGGGGTTCTCGCGTTAATGGTCCAGGGTTTTATTTCCAGCCTACGGTGCTAGCAGGGGCGAAGCAGGATGATGAAATTGTCCAAAAAGAGGTCTTTGGACCGGTAATCACCATCACGCCATTTGATGATGAAGCTCAGGTTCTGGGATGGGCGAATGATTCCAATTATGGCTTAGCCTCTTCGGTTTGGACTCGTGACGTGGGACGTGCCCATCGTATGAGTGCGCGCTTACAGTACGGTTGCACATGGGTGAATACTCACTTTATGTTAGTCAGCGAAATGCCTCACGGTGGACAAAAACTGTCTGGCTACGGTAAAGACATGTCGATGTTTGGTCTGGAAGATTACACCGTTGTTAGACATGTGATGATTAACCACGGTTAATTGATAGATGAGGTGGCGTTTTTCTCCACCTCATAAGGCTGTGCTTGATTATCGCGTTTCTGACTATGGGCATATACCCAATGCCAACGCTCTGTTGGCATTGGGTTCTCTTTTCCTGTCTTGATAAAAATGGCTATAACCTTCAACATCGCATAAGCGATACTAGACAACTGGTCTAATTTAATGACAATGGTTTGGCGATAATAAAAACAGGAAGGAATTAGAAATATGAATGCGATTGAAGTAATTCAACAACGCCGTGCGACTAAACAGTTTGATGCTAGCCATGTCATGACGTTTGATGAGAAAAAAGAGTTGTTAAACATTGCGTTGCAGAACGCACCGAGCGCTTTCAACCTTCAGCATTGGCGTCCATTGCTGATTGAAGACCGTGCGCAGCGCGAAAAGATCCGTGAGGCTGCTTGGGGTCAGGCTCAGGTCACTGATGCTTCTATGCTGGTGGTGCTATGTGGCGATCTCTCTAGCTGGGAAACTCAGGTGAAAAACATCTGGGCTGATGCGGCTGAGCCTGTACAGCAATATATGATCCCTGCTGTCGATAGCTACTATCGTGGAAAGCCTCAGACGCAGCGTGATGAAATCATGCGTAGCGCTGGTATTTTTGCCCAAACGCTTATGTTGGCGGCGAAAGCGCAAGGGTACGATTCTTGTCCCATGGACGGTTTTGATTTTGATGCCGTGGGAAAAATCATCAATAAGCCTGAGCAATATGAAATCTGCCTGATGATTGCGATTGGTAAAGGCACCAGTCAGCCATATCCGCGAATTGGCAAGCTGCCGTTCGAGCACATCGTGAAAAGCGACCGCTTTTAATTTCTGAATAAAATTATTAACCTGAGTAATGAATAGAGCGCTGCCCATGACGGCGCTCTATTACCTTGCTATACTTTGCGCCCTTAAACGCTCCTCCACATCTTTTATCGTTAATATTGTCTGTTTGTATGCAGCTTAGATGCGCATTTTGGCGCAGCGATTTAACGTTGGTGGAGGCGAGAGAACGATTTACAGGACTCGGTCTAAAGGTACATAAGCGATGAAACATACAGTTGAAGTAATGATCTCTGAACAGGAAGTGCATCAGCGAATTGCTGAGCTTGGCCGTCAGATTTCAGAAGATTACCGTGACAGCGGCAGTGAAATGGTTCTGGTTGGTTTGCTGCGCGGCTCCTTTATGTTTATGGCCGATCTTTGTCGTCAGATTGACGTCCCTCATGAAGTCGATTTCATGACTGCTTCTAGCTATGGCAACGGTATGAACAGCACCCGCGACGTAAAAATCCTGAAGGATCTGGATGAGGATATTCGCGGTAAAGACGTTCTGATTGTTGAAGATATTATCGACTCAGGTAATACCTTGAGCAAAGTGCGTGAGTTGTTCGCTCTGCGCGGACCAAAATCGTTAGCCATCTGTACCTTGCTTGATAAGCCTAGCCGCCGAGAAGTCGATGTTCCGGTGGAGTACGTCGGTTTTGCGATCCCCGATGAGTTTGTTGTTGGCTTCGGGATTGACTACGCTCAGCGCTATCGTCATTTGCCTTATATTGGCAAAGTCGTCATGCTCGACGAATAAGTGACGGTTCATTCAAATTAATAAAAAACGCCGTCCTCCTTGACGGCGTTTTTGTTAGAAGAGTGATTTAACGATAGGTAATGGTGAGTACTTTCAAGTTTCTCTTATCATTAATCGTTTCAATTTTGCTCCAACCAATTTGTCTTGGCAGTGCCGTTTCGGAAGTGGTTTGATTGATGGGAGCAGTCTGAGTTATCACTTTTCCATTTCTATAGCAGCGAGTTTGAATACTTGACTCTGTGTTTGTCACATTACAGGCATCATCAACAATTGCGCCCATAAAATGGATGACGCCATCACTTGCTTTTACATAGCTGGAAAGCGTTACTGCAATTGCGAAAACTGAAAAGAGAGAGGAACGGTATAGGCTCATAATCACCTCAAAATGTGCGTGTTGACCATTGGGCCTTCCATTGCGTGGTTAGTAGACGTAGGCATCTACTCAATAATGCAATCAAAAAAATATCAGCGTTCTCTGCTTTCCTATCTTTCCTTGAATGTTATTTTTCTGTTGCTGCTCGGGCGCGAAATCTATCAATATTAAGAATAAATTAAAAGTAGATTTAGTGTTAATTACAAATAAAAATAAAACTCGATGTTTATCCCTTTAAATAAATTCATTTAATAAATGCTTTGTTGTAATTAATCTTATTTTTGTATGTTCAATAGAGTCATTCTTAACTTAAATTTTCTATAAACCATTCTTAAATTAAAAATATTAAGAAAAGATGTTATTACTAATTTCTGTTACAGCTATTTTTATTAATAAGGATAAGGAGTATTCCTTAGAGAGGAATAGATGATGGAATTGGAATGGTTCACTGCGAAGCAACTCACCGAGATAGCGCATTTACCGACTACGCCTCAAGGGCTGCATTTACATGCGAGAAAATTGGCGTGGATAAGGCGTAAGCGCGATGGAAAAACCATTGAATATCATATCGACAGTTTTCCTAACGAGGTTAAGCAGGCACTGCGTGGTCGTCAGGTAACAGAATCTCGCTATCAGCGTCGCTCTTGCGATGGGGAGCTTGCGACAAAAATGTGGGAAGAGATTTGTGTAGAGATGTCATTACTACTGCGACAAAGACTCGTTGAGTTGGCACTGCGAGAAGGCGTTGACGCACTGTTTTTTCGTTTGGTTTCTTCTTTACGTTAGCGCTAAATTCACTTATGAAATGAAAGGTAATAAAATATAGCCACTGATATTGGTTTAGGATAGTCAGTGGCTGTGTTGCTGCAACAACCTTATTTAGCCTTGCTGTAGCAGGGTCGACATTGCGTTACGATAGCGCAGTTCCAGTGTTTCTCGGCTGGTGGTCGTGATATCTAAATCGCGCAGACGTCCATCCTGTAGCCCGTAAACCCAACCGTGGATCATCACTTTTTGTCCACGTTTCCATGCCGACTGCATGATAGTGGAATGACCAAGGTTATAGACTTGTTCGACGACGTTTAGCTCGCACAACGTATCTAAACGCTTTTCTGGCGGTAGTTCACCGAGAAGAGAGCTGTGTTTGTACCACAGG
The DNA here is from genome assembly GCF_020150375.1 of Hafnia paralvei. Taxonomy (NCBI): domain Bacteria; kingdom Pseudomonadati; phylum Pseudomonadota; class Gammaproteobacteria; order Enterobacterales; family Hafniaceae; genus Hafnia; species Hafnia paralvei. Next base: position 999,063 of record NZ_CP083737.1, read on the forward strand.
TCGCGGATATGCAGCAGCCAGTTATTGATCAACCCAAGTTCAGGGTTTTCAACAGCAGCTTCGATCCCGCCGCAGCCCAAATGGCCACAGATAATAATATGCTCAACCTGTAATACGTCGACGGCGTATTGAACAACCGATAGGCAATTCAAGTCAGTATGGATAACCAGATTGGCAACGTTACGGTGCACAAAAAGTTCACCGGCTTCCAATCCCGTTAACTGTTCAGCCGGTACTCGGCTATCAGAACAACCAATCCACAGGAAGCGTGGACGCTGTGATTTGGCGAGGCGACCAAAGAATTCAGGATCTTCCTGACTCACGGTATCTGACCATGCGTGGTTATTCGCAATAAGTTTTTCGATTTCTTTCATTGAGGTTAATCGTCTGTAACATGCGGTTTGCGAGGGTTAATATAGGCTAAACATCACAGTTTTGAAATCGGAGCAGTGATCTAACTCAATAAAATGTTGTATGGACACGCGACGCTAGCTAAGTAGCGTCGCCATTCTTGCCCTATTTCCAAAGCCTAAATGATTTTCTAGAAACATTCTCTTCCTGAGCACCGTTTTCGTCCGAGGACGGTGTTTCATGCTCCTGCGACTGTTTCTGAGGGGACGATGTTGAGGTCACGCGATGCCAATCGAAACGGCGCGTCAGTGACATAATGATGGCTAGGATGCTAAACAACAGCACGGATCCGAGCATCAGCGAGTTATCTTCTGAATGTAGCAGCATGTAAAGTACGCCATACAGCACAAGGAGCCCTATGCTGAATAACACTCCGCGTATCCAGCCTTGCAGTACCGCACTAAGATAAAAGCCAATTAAAGCCGAACAGGAAAGGCTGGCGATTAAATAGGCCAATGTAAAGCCTATCCGCTCGGCGAAAGCTAGCAAAATAAAATAGAACATCGATAACGCGGCACCCACCAAGAGGTATTGAATCGGGTGTAGGCGGAGCATGGTGAGCATTTCGAACATGAAAAATGCGCCAAACGTTAACCCAATAAACAAGATGGCGTATTTGATCGAGCGCTCGGTTAGCTGGTAATGATCGACCGGCTCGACTAAACCCACGCGAAAGGCGGGGATATTGTTGAACGGCATTCGTTCGCCAGCCACTTGGAACTCGTGATTGAGATTATTCGCGTACCAGTTACTATGCCAACTCGCGCTAAAGCCCTTAGCTGTTATGTTGTGAGTATCGGGTAAAAAACGGCCTAAGAAGCTTGGATGTGGCCAGTTACTGCGTAAGGTCATTTCGGTTGTTCGTCCCAATGGAACGACTTCCAGCGAGCGGCTACCGCTCATCTTAAAGGTGAAGTCTATTTTTAGAGCGCCATCGGTGAGTAATTCGAGGGGAATGTCTGCATGCATCCCTTGCCCTTGTTGATCGCCTTGAACGCCGGGCTCAAAGGCGATTTCTGTTGCGTTAGCCTTCAATGACGATATTTGGCGAATACCTCGAGCGTCGCTCAGCATCACCACTAAATAAGGTTTACCAACGCTAAGACTGACGTTATCGCCAGAAACGAATTGGCTGGTATCGATCTTTTTAAAGTTAGCGCTAAAGCGTAGGTCGCTGTGATAAATCTGGGTTTGATATAAGCCGACTTTGCGGATTTCAACCTGAGGCTCGCCATCAATATTCAGCTGTTGTGGCAGTTCATAACTAAAGTATTCCTTGGTTATGCTGTGGCGTTCCCCATTATTGATTTCTGTGGAAGTTAAGGCATAGGGGATGACAATGACCGGCCCAAGAACGCGTTGTTCGCGACTGGTGCTATCGGCCACCTGATCGATAACCTGTTCTTGGTATTCTTCACGCTCATGCACAATGTTGATTAACTGCTTTATAGGGATGAACATCAACAGCATACAGCCAACGACGGTAAGTACTTTATATAACAGTACAGATTTGAACATAGCTTTCTCCTTCAACGGTTGAGAAGAAAATAAGCCCGTCGCGTGAAGTGTGAATGGAGCTATGTGAAGGGACGGTGAAGTCGCTGGAATTTATTTAATAGGCAGCAATAACTGTGCTTCAACGCCCTGAGGCGAGCGGTTAGCTAATATGATTTCACCTTGATGTAATCTCGCCACCTCCAGCACAAAAGACAGCCCCAGCCCACTGCTCTTTTGACCACTGGTGCGTGGCAGGGAATAGAATCGATCGAAAATATGCGGTAGCGCATAATCGGGAATACCCGCGCCATCGTCGATTAAAATCACGCAATAAACATCGAGGTTCTGTTTGCCTATCAGCGTAATAGTGCCTCCCGGCGGTGTAAAATCTAAGGCATTAGCCAGTAAGTTCTCAATGGCCTGTGTCAGCAGCCATGGGTCTACATGCATCGTGCAATTTTCCAGCTGTGAGAATTGCAGTGTTATCTGCGTTTGTCTCGCCTGTGCTTCATGCGCAGTCATTATTTGCAGCAACAGGGGCGCGATGTTGAGGCTTTCTAACTCTGCGTCGACCCGACTTTCTATTTTTGCCAGGGTAAGCATTTTGTCGATCAATAACTGAATTCGTTGACTTTGTTGCTGAATATTCAGGGTAAATCGTTGAGCCACCTCGACAGGAGGCTGCTCTTGTAAAATCTCGGCCGCACCGCGGATGGCAGCGAGCGGGCTTTTCAGCTCATGGGTCAGGGTGTGGACATACTGTTCAACGTAGTTTTTCCCTTCTAGACGAATACGCATATGTTCGAGAGCTTCAGCGAGGCGACGTAGTTCTGTGCTATTCATTTTCGGCAGCGTCACAGGATGGCCTTCCGAAACCAACGTGGCGTACTTCACCAGTCGTCCAATAGAGCGGTTTATCCACCAGACAAAAAATAATCCCACCAGTAATGCGATCCCTAAAAGCGCGGCGCCAGCGACCAAAATACGGTGCTCGCTGCGCTGGATCACGGGCGCTAATGCTAAGTTGGGTTTACCCACACTTAGCACGCCGATAATGCGGTCACCGTCGTAAATAGGGGCGGCAACATACATCACGGAACTTTCAGGATTGTTAGGATCCATTAGCGTACTACGGGCGCCGTAGCTCCCTCGCAGAGTGAGCCAAACGTCATTCCATCGTGAATAGTCTTGTCCCAGAGCTTCGCCATTCGAATCAAATACCACTTTGCCGTTAGCATCGGTTAGATAGACACGGTATTCGTTATGATTCTTGCGGATGCCAGCAATATTTGCCCCAATGGGTTTGCTATTGACTCGCTGAAATGCGCGTTGTAGCGAGCTATCTATGAGAACTCCATCGTGATAGGTGCCGTTGACTAAATCATGATGAGCAAACTGTGCCAACAGGCTGGCAGTGTCATTGAGCGTTCCCTCAACGGCTCGTCGCACCCCAGGTTTGACCTCTTGGACAAAAATATCCAATACGAAAAAACCGGCGACGGCCACGATGATGAAGTAACCCAGCAATAGCTGTAGGCCAATCCTCATGATGCGTAGCCTAAGCTATAACCTAAGCCTCTATGAGTCTGAATTGCGTTGCCCTCACTATTCACCGCTCGCAGCTTAGCGCGTAATGTTTTGATATGGGTATCGACGGTACGCTCCAAGCTCTCTTCGGCATGCGTCCAAACAATATCCATCAACTGTTCGCGAGAAAAAACACGCCCCGGAGCGAGAAGCAACGTTTTTAACAGCAAGAATTCATATCGGGTTAACGTCAATGGCTGCTGGTGGTAGCTAATGCTCGCGCATGCTTCATCTAACATAAATGGCCCGATAGACACGGCGGATGAGGGCGTGTTTAGCAAGCGATTTTGTTTGAGGGAGCGGCGTAAAATAGTCCGCACTCTGGCACACACTTCTCGTGGAGAGAAAGGCTTGGCAACGTAATCATCTGCCCCGATCTCTAATCCGATAAGACGGTCGACCTCATCGTTGCGAGCAGTCAGAAACAGTACCGGCAGATCGGGGGATTGCGTCAGGATCTTTCGGCAAAGTTCGAAGCCGTTAATATCGGGTAAGCCCACGTCTAAAATGACCAAATCTGGTTTTTTCTCTGTCATCATTTCCAGCACCGGCAGACCACGTTCGAACCAGCATACCGTAAAGCCTTCGCTTTCTAGGGTATAGATAAGCGTATCGGCAATACTTGACTCATCTTCGACTAACCAAATCGTGGGTGACATGTAAACTTCCGTGGGCCGCAGGGTGATAAGCGCTATCTTACCGGAGGTAAATGTGGCTGAATATGGCGATGACTATTTCTCATGACGGTGACGATAAGATTGGTAGCTAATGCTGTTATGGCTATGTAAAATAGACAATCTTCGTTAAATGTTCACATCCCGATTATTGACGGTATCCATCAAGACTATCTCGGTTCCGTTCCAAAATAGCCTGATAGCTCAGGCGCAAAGGTACGCTAATCATCATGACATACGCACTGGAACTCTCGCAGCTCACCAAAACTTATGCCGGTGGTGTGCAAGCGCTGCGCGGTATTGACCTCACGGTTGAGGCAGGGGATTTTTATGCTCTGCTCGGCCCAAATGGCGCAGGGAAATCGACCACCATTGGCATTATCAGTTCATTGGTGAATAAATCCTCCGGCAAGGTCAATGTGTTTGGTTATGACATTGATCATGACATCGTTAACGCTAAACGACAGCTCGGTTTGGTTCCTCAGGAATTTAACTTCAACCCGTTTGAAACCGTGATGCAAATTGTGGTGCATCAGGCGGGTTATTATGGCGTGACACACTCTGAAGCACTGCTGCGCGCTGAAAAATATCTCAAGCAACTTGACCTCTGGGGCAAGCGTGACGAACGTGCTCGCATGCTTTCTGGCGGCATGAAACGCCGTTTGATGATCGCTCGTGCGTTAATGCATGAACCAAAACTGCTCATCCTTGATGAGCCAACGGCGGGCGTTGATATCGAGCTGCGTCGCTCTATGTGGGGATTCCTCAAAGAGCTGAACGCGCAGGGTACGACGATTATTCTGACAACCCACTATCTGGAAGAAGCTGAAATGCTGTGCCGCAATATCGGCATAATCCAGAATGGTGAGTTGGTCGAGAATACGTCAATGAAAGAGCTGCTTTCGAAGCTGAAATCGGAAACTTTCATCCTTGACCTAGCTCCAAAAAGCCCAATTCCTAAACTGGAAGGGTATAAAAGCCAACTGCGTGATACTTCAACGTTAGAGGTTGAGGTTCTCCGTGAGCAAGGCCTAAATGGCGTATTTAGCCAGTTGAGTGCGCAGGGAGTGCAGGTACTCAGCATGCGTAATAAGGCTAATCGATTGGAGGAGCTGTTTGTGACCTTAGTACACGATCACGATGAAAAGCCCCAGGTGAATACGGAGAAGAAGGCATGAATGCACTCTATTGGGTTGCGCTAAAAAGTATCTGGACCAAAGAAGTACATCGCTTCGCTCGTATCTGGATTCAAACGCTGGTGCCGCCGGTGATCACCATGACGCTGTATTTCATCATTTTCGGCAATCTGATAGGTTCCCGCATTGGTGAAATGCACGGCTTCGATTACATGCAGTTTATTGTGCCGGGGTTGATTATGATGTCAGTCATTACCAACTCTTACGCGAACGTGGCTTCATCGTTTTTCAGCGCTAAGTTCCAACGCAATATCGAAGAATTGCTGGTGGCTCCGGTACCAACGCATGTGATTATCGCAGGTTTTGTGGGCGGTGGCGTGGCACGCGGGGTATGCGTGGGGATTCTGGTGACATTGGTGTCGCTATTCTTTGTCCCTTTCCATGTGCACAACTGGGCCATTGTCGCTGCAACCTTGCTGTGTACCGCTATTTTATTTTCTCTGGGCGGGTTGCTGAACGCGGTATTTGCAAAGACTTTTGACGACATCAGCTTAGTACCGACTTTTGTGTTAACACCGTTAACCTACTTGGGTGGGGTATTTTATTCGTTAACGCTTCTGCCACCGTTTTGGCAGGCCGTATCGAAACTAAATCCTATCGTTTATATGATCAGTGGGTTCCGTTTTGGTTTCCTCGGTATTAACGATGTTCCGTTGGTATTTACCTTTGTGGTGTTGCTGGCGTTTATCGTGGTGTTCTATCTGCTAGCGTGGTATTTAATCGAGCGCGGACGCGGTTTACGCACCTAATCAATGAGCCTCTGTACTTCACAGAGGCTTTTTTTTTGCACCATATCGTGCGGAATTATTCAGACACGCTGTCTTAAATATCATCATTTCTGCCTCATCTCACAATCCTGTATCGCTATTTATTATGTTTGCTGCGGTCTGCGCTATTTCCTGATAAACCCTATTAAAGATGTGATTATTCTGAGTGGGATTTTTTAAAATAATTCATTGAGGTAATCATTTCAGATCTCGGTAGGCGGCAGGATGCCGCAAATGCAAGGGGAAGAGCGCCTATGTTAGGGATTGTCTTGGCTGGACATACTGGCTTTGCTAGCGGCACATTAAAATCACTGAAGCATTTGCTCGGCAGCGTTCCGGAGCAATGTGTCAGCGTTGAATATACCGAATGGCTAAGCACCAATATGCTAAGTCGTATGATGTGCGATGCGCTACATGCTGCCGATAGTGGAGATGGCGTGGTGTTTATCACTGATATTTTAGGTGCTGCACCTTTTCGTAGCGCGGCGCTGATGAGCCATAAACATCCAAAATGTGAAGTTGTCGTTGGCATTGGCGTAGGGGCGATGGTTCAACTTTTTCCCCAGAGAGGCATGCTGACGGCAGCAGAGTTCCGCGATTCAGCGTTGGAACTGACTCGAGAGCAGGCGACGAGTTTATGGCATGAACAGAATAGACACACGGTATTTGGGATGGTGGTGGAGGAGCCGCTTGAGCGCTGAAATCTGCATGAGGGCGGTTATGGTTTCGTACGCCTAATGCACCGGAACCTACATGAACACTGTGCAGGCGCCCTGGATGGGCGATACCAAACCGGAGCGGAGATGGCGTCTCGGATAAAAGCGACCGATGAGAGCCCCCGTGCAACGGGGCTCTCATCGGTCGCCTTCGCCAGCGGTGCCATGGAAACACATTTGCTGACCGGCGAACGAAACATTTCACCGCAGCCTCATAAACGACAGGCGGGCGGAATATTACACAACGGTGACATCAGTGAACGAAACATTTCACAGCAATCCCATAGGATAAAACGTGATAATTGAAGCCCCTCACTCCTCCACCAACTCAATATGTTCACTATTCCATCCCTCAGGAAGCGGATCTGGTCGTTGTACTGACAGTTGCTCTAGCGTTAAATCTTCTACACCAACGGCATAGATGACGGGCATACCGTGCGGATAGGACTCGACACCAAAAGCCCGCTGTGTGTCAGGATCGAGGCAGTAGGCATTATCTAATCCCATTCCCGTTGGGCGTAGTGGATTGCAGGGAGGGCGTACATCGTATAGCCCTTGCTCGGGAGAATCTGTTTGCCGTTGTTCAAGTTGTAAGTGGTCAATGCGAATATGGCTAACCATGCCAGCAGGCGTGCTGTGTAAGTTAATTGCCCCTTCGCTGATCCCCGAAAGATGGGAGAAACTTATCCACTCTATTTTTCCCGGCGTAATTGCGGGATCACGATGACGAACGGAAACGAACAACGGATCGGCTTTTCCCCAGTGGCAAGGGTGTGCGGTTTGACAGGTAAACATGATGTGGCTGAACTGCATGCGTCGCAGATGGCCGCCGTCGCGAGAGATAATACCGATACCACGGTTTGATTGATAAATAGTGCAGTTAGAGACGCTCACGTCTTCAATATCGGCGAAAGTCTCGGTGCCAATTTTTAATGCACAGCTTTTGGATTGCAACGTGCAGTTCGAGATAACAATTTGCTGCGCTGGCTGCTGTAAAAACGCAGGTTTTCGTGTGGTTTTCAAACAAATCGCATCGTCGGCGGCGCTAAACAGGCTATTAGTGATATGTACTAACTGGCAGCTGTCGATGTCGAGTGCATCGGTATTCGCCATCGTCAAATCGTTTTGTACTGTGAGTTCGCTGATTTTTACGTTATTACAGCTCACCAGATGAATTGTCCACATCGGTGCATGTTCAATGGTGAACTCGCGTAGTTGTACGTTTTGGCATCCTTCGAAAACAATAATACGTGGACGCAGCTCCAGTGGTATCCGATAACCTTGCTCGTTGGGTGTTGCAGAGAAGTAGGCGTCCGCACTACCAAAAATTTTGCCAGATCCACAGATGGTAATGTTCTGAGCATTTAGCGCGTAGAGAAAAGCGCGGTCAGAGCATTCAGCAGAACTGTGAGTTCTGGCTTGAGCAAAGTCCTGATAGTTATCGCTGACGATAAGCTCAGCACCCGCCTCCAGATGCAAACAGGTGTTAGAACCTAACAATAAGCCGCCCAACATATAGCGCCCACTATCGACATATAAAGTCCCTCCGCCGTGGGCGCTGATAAGGTCGAGTGCGTGCTGGAATTTTTGCGTATCGCGAGTTATACCGTCCGCAGCCGGTGAAAATTGAGCAATAGCGAGTTTCATAACAGTTCTTCAATCAAAGAGTGGGAGATGAGGAATATCTCAGCATGAGGAAATGGTTCAGCGCTATGCGGCGTCATCGCAGAAATCCTTAGCTAGCGAGCCCCCTCACAAAACCGTCTTGCCAGACGGGCAATTTACAATCTGGATCACACTTGAGTCAGAGCTGAAAATCTAAGCGTGAGATTGCTCACATCAAGCAGATGAAGATTTCTCCAACGTGATGAGCAGAATATCTCTATAATGCGGGCTAACGCTTTTATCTCCTTTACGTTCTGTGGAGATAGCGAACTAAATCGACTGAGAGGAAGTACCCGGTAATGATGAATAATGATGTTTTACGCAGCGTTCGCTACATGCTGAATCTGAATAACGAAAAAATGATCAGCATTTTAGCTCTGGCAGACACCAAGGTGACTCTGGAGGAAATGGCGAGCTTCGTAACCAAAGAAGGGGAAGAAGGATTCAAGATTTGCCCTGATGTTGTCATGGGATATTTCTTGAATGGCCTGATTTTCTTCAAGCGAGGCAAGGATGAGGAGTATCCTGCGCCTAAAGTTGAACGACGTATTACTAACAACATCATTCTGAAAAAGCTGCGTGTGGCCTTTGAACTGAAATCCGTCGATATTATCGAGATTCTAAAATCTCAGGATTTTGCGGTCACTGAATCTGAACTCAGCGCTATTTTCCGTGCCGATGGTCACAAGCATTATCGTGAATGTGGCGATCAGCTACTGCGTTATTTCTTGAAAGGTTTGGCCGCTCGCGTGCGTAAAGGCTAATTCTGTAAAATAGCTTTTCAACCTGTTCCCCCGATGTTGTCGGGGGAACTGAAATACCAAGCCGTTACTGCATTAATTGACTCAACTCTTCAGTGAGACTGCTGGCTAAAGCCCTCGCTCGCTCGGCATCAAACATAACGTGCATCGAAACCGGAAAATCTCGGTGCTGCAGGCAAAAATCCTCCATCTCATACGCCGTGCCGTAGAGTGCCTGAATATTGGTTTGGCAAATCTCACGCAGGCTCCACGTATTTTCTACCTGTTTACAGTAGTGAAGGGTAAAAAAGGCTTTTTGCGCATGAACAAAAGTCCGACAGTAGAGCGCAAAACCCTGCCATTCTTGTTCCCAGCGACGTTTAAGTTCTGCTGGAATATCGGTTCGTCGAGAAAACGTGAGTGCTTCACGCTGTAGCTCGATCGCTAACTGATACGACCGATCCTTTTCCTGAGCCAGCAAAAAGAGATTATTGGCGCTCATCTCCTTGGCTTCAGCGATAAATTGAATATCGCGTTCTGAACCGGGCAGCCAATGGTTACGGTTTAACTGTCCATACAGGCTCCACATCGCTTGCCCATAGCTTTCTGGCAGTAAACTATGTCGATGAAATACATGGCGTCGAGCGTAAATTGCGCCGGATAAAGCCTGATGCGCTCGCTCTAGTAGATTATGCAGTTGTTCAAGCACTTCCATTGCAGGGGCCCATTGATAGCGCTGCTGCAACCAGCGGGCTAGCAGGGTAATTTCATTGTTAGCATGAGCATCTGGCATCAAAAAATGCGTACAGGAAAACAGGTTAATTTCGCTAATGCACCCTAAAATCCAGTGATTATCCATGCCCTCCCAGCTGATCTTACATAGTGCGCCGCTGATGCTAGGGTTTTTCGCTTGGCACCACAACAGGCGTCCCTGAATCTCCTCTACGCGCATGAAGGGAAAATTTCCCCAGCCGACTTCCTCGCCGACAAGATCGATTTCAACCCACACATCGCGCTCGGTAACGTCTAACAAGGCGGGGTTATTGGGAAACTCGGGCCAGAAACGTTCAGGTGTTAATTTGATTGAGACAGATACTGACTCAGATAGGGGCTTGATCGCGCTGAGCACATTCTCTACATCGCTATTACTGGCTGGAAAAACGCGTAATACCAAATGTTTGTCTTGCTGCTTCATTACCTCCGCAGCGGCAGAAAATAAACGATGATAAAGATCAAGGCTTTCTTCCTGACGGCGAGGAGGCGTGGTGATGTGAGGCGCATTTATCGCCTGACCATAAGGTTCAGATATTGGCAGGAGGCTATCTGTGTTAGAGATGGCGAGTAAAATTCCCGTCATGGCCGGAATTTGTTGGACGACAAGCTCTAACTTTGCGGCTAAATATTGGCTCCAAAATGCGCCGTCAAAATGAAAGTTTCCGCGAACGTCGAACAGGTGTGGGTGGCACAGTAAAATTTCCACCGGAAATGAAATCTCTTTAGCCTGCAGATAAAACGTCAGGCCAAGTTGCTGACAGTATTGCGCCAGCCTATTGAGATAGATACAGCGTGCGCGTTGCTGGCTGCTCAACCGATCGTTGAAATGATGAGGCGTATATCCCTCCGGCATCACCAGTTTATCCAACAATTCTGCTTGCCCAACGACCAGCGTGGTAAACCCTTGTTCATGTGCGTAATCGGCAATCGTTGTCGCTTGCTGCCAGTTCCACATTTCCTGATTATTCAATTCGAGCGCGCGAATCTTCCACATGGTGCTGTCCAGTGAGAGCGTTGAGGTAGCCATTGTAACTGAAATAGCGTTTTAAATTTTCAAAGCAGGTCACAGAGAGGGTAAGAAGGATTATCTCATTGAATTAGCGTGATTAAATCTGACGGGGCGTTGTTGAGCATATTTCCGCGCAGACGTGTTCGGCGGTAGCACAGGGGCGCGTTTTACTGTGCGTGATGGCACTTCTTTTTTCATTTACCTGTTACTACCCATCTTAATTTTTCTGAGAAAACGCCAGATGTTTGGCTCCCGTTTTATGGCTAATGATATGAAGTGTGATCATGATCACTTCACTAAATAAAATCTTAAGCTTTCACATGAAAAGCTTCATCTTTCGTTGTTAAGAGTCCGTTTTTGCCTCTGAGGGGCGCTAGAAAGCCAATCAACTCACAGATTTTCATTTCTCTCATTTCGCTATATTGCTTTCACTGTATTTTAAATTGAAAGGTTTTTGGGCCTATTTTGCTGAAAAAGTAGGCTGTAATCGCGATCACAATTTCACTTCACTCCCTTTGCTGTAATGCAGTCGAAAGAGAGCGAAAGCTTCTTTGCTTAAACACCCACACTCCGAGGAGTCACGGAAATGATATTAGACACCGTAAAACGCCGCGAACAGATCATTGACCTGCTGTGCCATGAAGGCAGCGTACGCGTTGAGCCGTTGAGCATGCGTTTTGGGGTATCTAGCGTCACCATTCGTAACGACCTGCGTTATCTGGAACAAAAAGGCTGTGCGCTGCGCTCTTACGGCGGTGCGATGCTAAACCAGCAATTCGCGTTTGATCGGCCTTTGCAAGATAAGGGGCGAATGAACCGCGACGTTAAATCGCGTATCGCGGCCAAAGCGGCCGAGTTCGTGAAAGACGGTGACACGCTGATTTTGGATTCTGGATCGACGACAACCCAGATCACTCCGCACCTCAAAACGCGGCGCGATCTGGTTGTTATGACCAACGCGTTGAACATCGCCTATGAACTGGCGGGGTTTGAACGGATAGATGTGATGGTGTTGGGCGGGAGCGTTCGTCAGAACTCCTATTCGCTCTATGGTCCGGCCGCAGAACAGCAATTGCGTCAATATCGCTTTGATACCTTATTTCTTGGCGTCGATGGTTTTGATCTGGAAGCAGGGATAACCACGCCAAACACCGGCGAAGCACACCTTAATCGTGTGATGTGCGAGGTGGCACATGAAATTATCGCCGTGGTCGACTCCAGTAAATTTGGCCGCAAAAGCTTCTGCATGATCCGTGAGGCCGGACAGATCCATCGGCTTATCACTGATAGCCGGATCCCCGACAACTACAAGCGGGCATTAACTGAACTCGGCGTGGATGTGATTATCGCCGATGACTGATTTGTCACCCGATTATGTAGAGCCATAACCGTGGTTTCAACGTAACGGGGTCGAGTCGCAATGCCTGCATGGAGAAAACATGCAGCCTTTATTACAGCTTATCCGTCGCCATAAATCGGGCGAGGCGGTGGGGATCTATTCGGTCTGTTCCGCCCATCCGTGGGTGTTAGAAAGTGCCTTAATGTTGGCAAAAACGCGCCATTCAGCCGTGTTGATTGAAGCCACATCGAATCAGGTCAATCAGTTTGGTGGCTACACTGGCATGACGCCAGCGCAGTTTCGTGACGCCGTTTGGGCTCAGGCCGACCGCATTGGTTTATCCCGCGATCGGGTTTGGCTTGGCGGGGACCATCTCGGTCCCAACGCGTGGCAAGATCGCAGTGCAGATGAAGCCATGCAGTTAGCAGAAACGCTGATCCACGATTACGTTAGCGCCGGTTTTCGTAAGATCCATCTTGACTGCTCAATGTCATGCCATGGCGATCCTGTTCCCCTCAGTGATACTGACGTGGCAACTCGCGCAGCGCGTCTGTGTGCGGTGGCAGAAAAGGCGTGGCAGCAGGCTGGCGGCGAGCGTCCGGTCTATGTAATTGGTACTGAAGTTCCGGTGCCAGGCGGTGCGCAAGAGGATATGGAAGGGATGCAGGTAACCACGCCACAGGCGGCGGCGACCACGTTAGAGATTCACCAGCAGGCTTGGCGAAATGCAGGACTGGAAAGCGTGTGGGAGAGAGTGATCGCGCTGGTCGTACAGCCAGGCGTGGAGTTCGATCATCATAGCGTCGTGCATTATCAGCCAGAAAAAGCGCGCGCTCTGAGCCAGTTTATTGAGTCGCAATCCAACATGGTTTACGAAGCGCACTCAACCGATTATCAAACGCCGCAGGCTTATTGTGAGCTGGTACGCGATCACTTTGCGATCTTGAAGGTAGGGCCGGCACTAACCTTTGCCCTGCGCGAAGCGTTATTTGCCTTGGATCGTATCGATCGCGAATGGAACGGTGAACTGAAGGCGGCACATCTGCGCGATACGCTTGAACAGGTCATGCGCGAGCAGCCACAGCAGTGGAGTCGCTATTACCATGGTTCTGCGCATCAACAGTATATCGATCGTCAATACAGTCTGAGTGACCGCGTGCGCTATTACTGGCCACATCCGCAGGTACAGCAGGCAGTTGATCTTCTTATCAATAATTTACGTCACCATCCGGTGCCGATGGCGCTGCTGAGTCAGTATTTGCCTGAGCAGGCACAGGCATTAAACGCAGGAACATTAGGTACAGATCCACAGCAATGGGTGCTGGATAAAATCCAGCGGGTGCTTTTGAGCTATGCCGTCGCCTGCGAACCCGATGCTGAAATCACCCCATCCCAGCCGCAAGGAGCCCTAGCATGAGCGAGCTGTTTTCCTATTCTGAAGCTTGGCTGCAAGACCATCATGCATTGCATACCGCCCGTGAAATCGACCAGCAGCCGCGTCTATGGCAACAGCTGCACGATGAATTGACTCAGGCGAAAGCGTATTGGCAGCCGTTTTTGCAGCCCTTGTTGGCAAATCCTGATCTACAGATCGTGCTATGCGGCGCGGGTTCTTCTGCTTTTGCCGGACGTGCTGTTGCACCGTGGTTGCGTGAACAGTGCGGCTTGGACGTAGTGGCTTATGGCTCCACCGATATTGTGCCGTCGCCGTTGCAATATCTTGATCCTGAGCGCCCAACCTTGCTGGTTTCCTATGGTCGTTCGGGAAATAGCCCTGAAAGCGTGGCCGCGGTGCGTTTAGCCGATCAAATATTGCCGCACTGCCACCACCTGATGCTGACCTGCAATCCAGATGGCGCGCTGGCGCGCTATGCCGAAGGGCGTAGCAACGTCTGCTCGTTGATCATGCCTCAAGGCTCACACGACCAAAGTTTCGCCATGACTTCCAGTTTTAGCTGCATGACGCTGGCGACCATTCTGCTATTAGGGCCGTTAACGCTAGAGCAAAGCGCGCCGTCATTACAACAAATGGCCGCGCTGTGCATCAGCGAGCAGCAACACTGGCAGCAGCAGGTGAAAGTGCTGGCTGGCAGTGGATTCAAGCGAGTGATGGTTCTCGGCAGCCGCTGTTTTACCGGTATCGCCGAAGAAGCGGCGCTTAAGATGCTGGAGCTGACCGCGGGGCGTATTGCAACGCGCTATGACTCATCGATGGGCGTTCGTCACGGGCCGAAATTCATGGTTGATGGCGATACGCTGGTGTTGCTGATGATGTCTTCTGAGGTCTATTGCCACCGCTATGATGCAGACCTGCTGCGCGAACTGCGGCATGACAATCTTGCCAAGAAAATTGTGGCGCTAAGCGGTACGCCGGGGATCTCTGACACCGTATTTAACAGCGATCTGGATGATATCTGGTTGCTGTTTCCGTACCTGATGTATTTACAGATGTTGGCGTTTGAAACGTCTTTGGCACTTGGCATGACGCCGGATAATCCGTGCCCGACAGGGGAGGTCAATCGCGTGGTGAAAGGGGTGGAAATCTATCCGTTCACCGCAGTTCATTCCATCGCTGCTAATTCTTTAAAGAATCACTCAGCAAAATAATAAGTCAGGAGTGGAGCATGTCGACCCCAAATATTTTAATGACTCGCATAGATAACCGTTTAGTTCATGGTCAGGTTGGTGTGACTTGGACCAGCTCACTGGGCGCTAATTTGGTTTTAGTGGCCAATGACGACGCGGCTGCCGATCCCGTGCAGCAAAACCTGATGGATATGGTGGTCGCTGACGGTGTACAGACTCGCTATTTCACGTTGGAAAAAACCATCGAGGTTATCCATAAAGCCGCTGACCGACAGAAAATTTTCATCGTATGTAAAACCCCGCAGGACGTGCTGACGTTGGTGAAGGGGGGTGTACCCATAAGCTTCGTCAACGTAGGAAATATGCACTTTGCCGAGGGCAAACGCCAAATTCATAAAACGGTATCGGTGAACGATAGCGATACGGCGGCGTTTCGCGAATTGGAGAAGCTGGGGGTCACCTGTGAAGTTCGGCGCGTGCCGGATGAGTCCGGTGAATCTATTGCCAAACTCTTAGCATAACGGGAGTAAACCATGTTTACAGATGCGTTATTGATTGGCTTGTTAGCCGGGCTGGCGGGGGTAGACCTGTTTGATGGTCTGACTCACTTCCATCGTCCGGTGGTTATTGGCCCACTGGTTGGGCTGATCCTTGGGGATGTGCAAACCGGATTGTTGGTGGGCGGATCGCTGGAACTGGTATGGATGGGGATGGTGCCTCTGGCTGGGGCTCAGCCGCCGAACGTGGTGATCGGTGGAGTGGTCGGTACCGCATTTGCCATTCTGACTCATGCCGATCCTAAAGTGGCCATTGGCGTCGCGGTTCCTTTCGCAATAGCGGTTCAAGGTTGTATCACGCTGTTATTTACCGCGTTTTCTCCAATGATGCATAAGTGCGACAAGATGGTGCAGGCGCTGAACTGGCGCGGTATTGAACGGGTGAACTATCTCGGTATCACCATTCTGTTCTGCTTTTACTTCATTGTGGCGTTTTTGCCGGTGTATTTCGGCGCCGACGCTGCCAGCGTGATGGTACAGAAAGCGCCGATCTGGCTGCTGGATGGCCTCGCCGTGGCTGGTGGCATGATGCCCGCGATTGGTTTCTCGCTGCTGATGAAAATCATGATGAAAAAGACCTATGTGGCCTATTTCATTCTCGGTTTTATTTCCGTGACATTCCTCAATATGCCGATTATCGCCGTTGCTTTGGGCGCTTTTGCCATCGCGTTGATCGACTTCTTTAACCGTTCACGCAATGAACAAGAAGGCGACTCTAACGCGCCAGCTTCTTCGGCCAACGTTCAGGAGATGGAAGATGGGATTTAATGATAATGAAGCCGCAATGGCGGCAAAAGCCGAGCAGCGCATGGCGCAGGCTTTGGCAACCAGTCAGGTCGAGCAGGATGACTATATCGACAGCACGCCAGCGGAGGCGCTGACCAAGCAAGATCTTAACCGTATGGCATGGCGTTCTTTGCTCTTGCAGGCCTCGTTCAACTATGAACGTATGCAGGCAGGTGGCTGGCTTTACACCCTGATCCCAGGCCTGCGCAAGATCCATAAGAATCCACAGGATCTGGCTAACTCAATGAAAATGCACATGGAGTTTATTAATGTGCATCCGTTCGACGTCACTTTCCTTTCTGGCCTTGTGCTGGCGATGGAGGGGAGTAAAGAGAAAGTCTCTACCATCCGAGCGGTTAAAGTGGCGCTGATGGGCCCGTTAGGTGGCATTGGTGATGCGCTGTTTTGGCTCACGCTGCTGCCAATCTGTGCGGGTATCGGTGCTTCGTTGGCGCTTCAAGGTAGTTTGTTTGGGCCGATCGTTTTTCTGCTGATGTTTAACATTGTTCACTTTGGCCTGCGTTTTGGGCTGGCGCACTACGGATACCATGCCGGAACCAGTGCGCTGGCGCTGCTTAAGACACACACCAAAAAGATATCTCATGCCGCTTCTATTGTCGGTATGACGGTGATCGGGGCGCTGGTGGCGTCGTACGTTCACCTATCGACACCGTTGGTTATGCATGCCGGTAAAGCCAGCGTCGCACTGCAAAAAGACGTGTTAGATAAGCTGATGCCGAATTTACTGCCGCTGTGTTTCACGCTGCTGGTGTTTTGGCTGATGAAGCGTGGTTTCTCGCCGGTGAAACTGATTGGTTTAACGGTGTTGTTTGGCGTTGTCGGTAAATTCGTTGGATTCCTTTAAGGGGGCGTAATGCTAGGTCTCGTTATTACTGGGCATGGCCGCTTTGCAAGCGGCCTGCTACAGGGCGTTGAACAAGTGGTCGGTGAGCAATCGCAATGCTGCGCAGTAGATTTCCCTGAAGGAGTCAGCACCAGTGAGTTGATGATTTTGTTAGAGCAAGCCTGTGCGGCCTGCGATAGCGGGGAAGGCGTGGTGATTTTGAGTGACTTGCTCGGTGGTTCGCCGTTTCGACAGGCGGCGGTTATTGCAAAACAACATCCTGATTACCAAGTGATCACCGGCACAAATATGCAGCTTGCCGCCGAAATGATGCTAGAGCGTGAAGGCATGAATTCTCAAGATTTCCGCGATATGGCATTGGAATGTGGGCGGCGAGGCGTTACCAGCCTATGGCATGAAGAGCAGAAGTGTAACCAACAACAGAATAATTCCGTCAGCTTAGACGGCATTTAAGGAGCCTATTTTATGTACCTAATTTCAAACCGGGAAATGCTCAAAAAGGCTCAGCGCGAAGGTTACGCCGTACCGGCTTTTAACGTCCACAATCTGGAAACGGTGCAGGTGGTGGTAGAAACCGCGGCTGCGTTAAAGTCACCCGTTATCTTAGCGGGCACTCCGGGTACTTTCACCTATGCGGGAACCGACTATCTGGTTTCTATCTGCCAAGAGGCAGCCCATTTACATGATTTGCCTTTGGCATTGCATCTGGATCATCACGAAGATCTGGAAGATATTCGCACTAAGGTTATGGCGGGCGTGCGTTCTGTGATGATCGACGGATCGCATTATGCATTCGAAGAGAACATTCGAACCGTAGCTGAAGTGGTGCGTTTGTGTCAGCGCTATGATGTTAGCGTGGAAGCTGAGTTAGGGCGTCTCGGTGGGCAAGAGGACGATCTTAATGTTGATAGTGCAGACAGCTTTTTTACCGATCCTGCCTCAGCGCGTGAATTTGTAGAACGAACCGGAATTGATTCATTGGCTGTTGCGATTGGTTCGGCGCACGGTCTGTATCACGGAGAACCTCACTTAGATTTTGCCCGCCTAGCCGAAGTGCGCAACGTTGTGGATGTCCCACTGGTGCTGCATGGCGCATCGGGAATTCCGGAGCATATGGTGCGTGAAGCGATAGGGCTTGGAATTTGTAAAGTGAACGTCGCAACCGATCTGAAAATCGCCTTTGCCGACGCGGTTAAAAGCTACTTCACCGAGCATCCAGACGCTAACGATCCACGCAAATACATCACTCCGGGCAAACAGGCTATGCATGATGTGGTGGTGGAGAAGATCCGGATTTGTGGGAGTGAGGGGAAATTATAATTTATGGATGACGATGAATTATTTCGTTCGCTGATGTCACCATTGTGTAATATTCCGCCCGCCTGTTGATACCGAGCTTCATTGATACACCGGTGAAGGCGTACGGGCAGAGACCACCAGCGCGTGGTCTATGTACTCGCGGCCATCTCCGCTCCGGTTTGGAATGCCGATATCCTATGGGATTGCTGTGAAATGTTTCGTTCGCCGGTCAGCAAATGTGTTTCCATGAACCCACTGGCGAAGGCGACCGATGAGAGCCCCGTTGCGCGGGGGCTCTCAACTCGCGCGCTTTTATCCGAGATGCCATCTACGCTCCGGTTTGGTATCGCCCATCCAGGGCGCCCCAAACTCCGCCGATACATCCTTGTATCGGCGGCTCTCCCTTCCAAGACTTAACCTAAAAACCGTCCACGCTTTTTGTTTTGATTTTGACCTTTCCGGCACGTTGTTCTTCAGCCGAAGAGAGGAATGTAGGCTAGGATTCGCCGACAGGGATGTCGGCGAAAGAACGGAGGAGCCAGGACAAATTTGCTTGGAGCAAATTTGAACAACGCTTGCGTTAGCCCCGTAGGGGTGAGGCGCAGGGATGCGCCGAATACTCGCGATTGCCGTTCGTTCCGTTAAAGCCGGAATGACGAGATTCGGGCACCTGCGAAGCAGGCTGAAGGACGGTGCCTAGCTGGGGTGTCGGGGGGCAGCGCTTGGCCCCCCGACTCGGACGCCTGCACAAGGCTTATGTGATATTCGATGCCTTAGGCGCCCGAAACCTTACACAGTCCAATGAAACCTCATCGCTTTAACTCTATCTACCCCACATTTTTTATCCCCCTCTCATGTTATTTTTATGTAAAATAACTGTGTTTTTCCTTCGATTTCAATTCTTAAAATAAAACTGGGAAGCATTATGAGCATCACTAGACGTGACTTTCTCAATGGGATGGCAATTACCATTGCAGCGGGGCTAACACCGTGGCAGGCACTACGTGCATCACCTCAGGCTTTAACCCAAAGTCTGTACTATCCGCCGACGCTAACGGGCTTACGCGGCAATCATCCAGGATCGTTTGAAGCCGCGCATCTCTTGGGGCGTGAAGGTAAACATTTCGATCCGAAAAGTGTTCCCGTCGAGGAACAGTTTGACTTGGTTGTTGTAGGGGCGGGAATTAGCGGCTTGGCGGCTGCCTGTTTTTGGCAGCAGCTACAGGGTAAAAATCAGCGCATTTTGTTGTTGGATAACCATGATGACTTCGGTGGTCATGCCAAGCGCAATGAATTTAACGTTGAAGGTAAAACGATTCTTGGCTACGGCGGCAGTGAGTCTTTTCAATCACCACGAACCAACTTTAGCCCTGTTGCGATGGGATTGCTGAAAACGCTTAACGTTGATATTGAGCAGATGGCGAAAGATTTCGATCAGAATTTCTATCCCGATCTCAAACTCAGTCGTGGCGTTTACTTCGATCGTAAAAACTTTGGTGTAGATAAGATTGTTAACGGCGATCCCGGACGTGCGGTAGCGGATGATATTGCGCCGGATCGTTTAAACGGGCGTGACATCACCGCGTTTATTAACGATTTCCCGCTGTCTGAATCCGATCGTAACGCGCTGATTGCGCTGCACACCGAGCAGAAAGATTACCTGCCAGAACTGAATACTGATGAAAAAGTGGCGTGGTTAGATAGCCATAGTTACAGTCAATTCCTGCGGGAAAAAGTGGGTCTTAGTGAAATTGCGATCCGTTATTTCCAGCAAAGGACGAACGACTTCCAAGCGGTTGGCATTGATGCTACTTCGTGTAGCGACGCTCGCATTTGTGCGTTACCAGGGCTGGATGGAATGAATTTGCCTCCGCTTGACGCAGAGTCCTTGGCCGATTTGGATGAGCCTTATATTTTCCATTTCCCTGATGGTAATGCCGGTTTGGCGCGCTTGATGGTTCGTCATTTAATTCCTGCGGTCGCGCCGGGCGACAGTATGGAAAGCATCGTGTTGGCGAAATTTGATTACAGCCAACTCGATAAAAAAGACTCTCCGGTACGCCTGCGTCTGAATAGCACGGGCGTGCATGTGGCGAACGTTAGCGAGCAGGGGAAACAGGCCGTTGATGTGACCTATCTGACCGGAGATAAGCTGCATCGGGTGCGCGCCGGTCAAGTTGTGATGGCGGGTTACAACATGATGATTCCTTATTTAGTACCGGAAATGCCTGAGAAACAGGCGGCAGCGCTGAAGGAAAACGTCAAATCGCCGCTGGTTTACTCCAAAGTGGTGATCCGTAACTGGCAGCCGTTTATGAAACTGGGCGTGCATGAAATCTATTCTCCTGCTGCGCCGTACAGCCGAGTCAAACTGGACTATCCCGTGAATATGGGAGGCTATGAACATCCACGTGATCCTAATCAGCCGATTGGATTACACATGGTTTATGTGCCAACGCTGCCAGGAAGCGGCTTAAGCCCACGTGAGCAGTCGCGTAAAGGACGAGCTCTGTTGCTGGGCACGCCGTTCGAAGTCCATGAAAAAATGATCCGCGAGCAGCTACAGGGCATGTTTGGTGCCGCTGGCTTCGATCATCAGCGCGATATTCAGGCCATTACGGTTAACCGCTGGTCACACGGCTATTCCTATTTCCTGAACGGTTTATTCGATGATGAAAAAGAAGCTGAGCAAATTATTCATACCGCCCGCCAGCCGATAGGGCGCATCACCATTGCAAACTCGGATTCTGATTGGAGCCCGTATGCCAACTCGGCCGTCGATCAGGCTTGGAGAGCAGTGAACGAACTTACGGCGATGAATAAGGAGAACGTATGAAACCGTTAATGATGCTGACGCTGCTTGCGACAAGCGTAGGCGCTAATGCGATGTCGGCCGGTGAGTACGTGGCAAAAGCTGGCGACTGTGCCGCTTGTCATACGTCTCCTCAGGGGCAGGCGTTAGCTGGAGGCATGCGTTTTGCGACCCCTCTGGGTAATATTTATGCTACCAATATTACGCCAGATAAAACACACGGCATTGGCAGCTATAGTTTTGAGGATTTTGATAAAGCGATGCGGCAGGGGATCGCGAAAGATGGGCACCATCTGTACCCAGCGATGCCATACACGTCATACGCCAAAATGACGCCTGAAGATATGCGTGCCCTGTACGATTATCTGATGACTGAAGTGAAACCACAGTCCGTGGAAAATCAGAAAAGCGATATTCCTTGGCCATTGTCGATGCGTTGGCCGCTGGGCATCTGGAATTCACTCTTCCTGCAAGAGGGGGTTTATCAGCCGCAGTCGGAAAAAGGCGATGAGTGGAATCGCGGTGCCTATTTGGTGCAAGGAGCAGGCCACTGCGGTGCATGCCATACCCCGCGTGGTTGGGCGATGCAAGAGCAGGGAATGGATCAGGCCGAGCTGCGTTTCTTGAATGGCGCGGAGCTGGATGGCTGGTATGCGCCATCGCTGCGTGGTCTTAACGTCAGCAAGGACGATCTGGTGGCATTGCTGAAAAGCGGGCGTAGCCGCCACGCTGCGCTAAGCGGCCCAATGGGCGAGGTCGTGACGCACAGTTCACAGTACCTCACCGATAGCGATCTCAATGGCATTGCGACTTACTTACTGAGTCTGGAAGCGTTGCCGAATGATGCCAAAGTGAAAGCACCGACGGCAGCGTCAATGCAGTCTGGCGCTCAAACCTATGCTCGCTATTGTTCAACCTGCCATAACACCAAAGGCGAAGGCGTGGATTACACGATTCCTCGCTTAGCAGGTAATCTGACCGTTAATGCTGATAATCCGCAAACGCTGATCCGTGTGGTGCTCGACGGTGCGCAAACACCGGTTACGCAGCAACATATGTCATACGGCATGCCAGGTTACGGCTGGGCGCTGGACGATCGGCAGGCCGCGGATTTGATGAGCTATCTACGCGGTAGCTGGGGCAATAAAGCAGAACCGGTTACGGCTGAGCAGGTTGGAAAAGTACGTAAGGAACTTGATAAATAACCTTTGAAGTCAAAGGGGATGGAGCCGTTGTATTAGGCTCCATCCATTCAGCAAATGTCTCTGGGCTGAGTGGGCGATCGTTATTATCTGTGAGTTTTCCATCTTGGTTTTTCGCGGTGCTGATGTGAATTTTTCTGAAAGAACACTACCCTGTAGTAATGTTCTCTTTATGAGTTATTTTTTTATATTAGTAATATCCCACAGGCTAATAATATGAAGAAGATGCATTCCTTCAATAATATATTCTTATCCATAATATTTATCTTATTTAAGCCTTGTCTTTTCTGAACAGGTGCTGCTAACAAATGTTTCTATTCCTTGATGGTTTTCATGTGTGGTTTTTTCGGCTGATTTTGACTCTGATGTTATGGTGAGCTGTAATTGTGTATCACTCATTTTAGCTAAATCTATCTAACGCGAGAAAACCTTAGTTATGCCAAAGATGTGATGAATTTACACCAGCTTCATAACGCATTGATTATCAGCGATCCGCTGCATATGAAACGCGCTATTTTGATTGCAAAAGATAATGATATTAAGGCGTGGTCATCACCAACGCCAACCTCTTTGTATAAGAGTCAATACGCACGTTTCTCTTTTTTGGTTAGGGAGTCTATTTATTACTCTGGATATCTGACTCTACGTCTTTTTCATTGATGGGCGTTGAAGAATAAAACTACACATTCTCTAGCGCCTTTTCTGCATACAAATAACCGATACCCATAATCTGCTGCGGTCGGCTGAGCTGACCGAATCCGATACGTGTTGCGTTGGTCATATTGGGATCGGCGGGATCGAAAGGGTTGAACCCCGTTTGGCGCATGATTGCGTTTAGCCAGCGATCGCCAAAGGCACAGCTACGACCGTAAAAATAGATCCGGTTGATATTCAGTATATTGAGAAAGTTATACAGGCTCAGACCTATTGCGCTCGCGGCGTTATCGACCCACGCTTGAACCTGAAGATCCCCCTGTTGATATCGCTCAATCAAATGCTTACTACTCAGCGAATCCCAATCGGTTTGGATATTGCTTTGTTGAGTATTACTTTGGTGAATGTTGCTTTGGTGAGTATTGTTTTGTGGCTGAGATTTCAGCCAAATACGGGCACGCTTTTTAAGTGCGGAAAGTGAGGCTACCGTTTCCAAGCAGCCATAGCGTCCACAATCGCAGGCCACTCCGTCGGGATTGACAATGGTGTGCCCAATCTGCCCGCTGCCATATAGGCTGCCACGGTAAATTTGTTGGTTGATGACGAAGGATGAGCCAATCCCGTAATCCACGTTGATGACGCAGAAATCCTGCGGATTGTCGGCGTTTTGCCATTTCTCAGCCAGCGCCAACATCACGCAGTCGTTGTCTAACAGCACACGGGTTTTTAGCTTCTCTTCTAGCAGGTATTTCATTTCGATGTGCTCTTTCCACGGCGCCTGCGGCATATTTTGCGAAACGCCGGTCACGGGATCGACTTGTCCATGAATGGCTAGCGCTAGCTGAATGGTTCGCTGCGGATGCAGCTTTCGCTGTTGGTAATAAACCTGCTCGATAGCAGCTAATAAGGCTTGTGGATGAGGGGCTGAAACAGCCGCAAATTGATATTCGCCCAGAGGCAAAATTTGGCTGTTGACCAGTTGGCTCTCAATACAGTTTGGCGTCACGTTCATGCAGAGAATCAGCGAATTATTGATGGGAATTTGGTAACAACCGCCGCTGAGGCCGCGGCTGCTGAGCATGCGATCGGAGTGCTCGATTTTGCCATCGTCCATCAGCTCTTCAAGAATTTTGCCGATTGCAGGGATCGACAGGCCGGTCTGCTGCGCCAGCATCGATTTACTCGCATGTTTATAACGATAAATAAGCGCCAGTAATATTCGCTTGTTAAGGTGACGTACCCGCTGATTATTCAGTCCAAGATCAAACATTTCACTTAACTCCGTTAACTGTATTGCGTGAGCTTTCATCACAACGGAAAAAAACGTCTCCCATACACTGCCAACATACCTTAGTTCACTGTCATTTTTTTACTGGAGACGCAGAAATGTACGGCGACGTCAAAGTTTGGCAAGAAAGTGTGACTTTACCGACCTATCGCATCGGCGCGGAAGATCCTAACCCGATGTTTTTAGAGAAGCGTGTCTATCAAGGCTCTTCTGGCGCGGTTTATCCCTATGGCGTAATCGATACCTTAACCGGCGAGTGCGAGGACCGTGAATACCAAGCAGTATGGCTAGAAAATGATTTTATTCGGGTGATGCTGCTGCCCGAGCTGGGAGGACGAATTCATCGTGCGTACGACAAAGTAATGCAGCGTGATTTTGTCTATTACAACGAGGTGATTAAACCGGCTCTGGTGGGGCTAGTCGGGCCGTGGATTTCCGGTGGCATTGAGTTTAACTGGCCGCAGCATCATCGCCCAACCACCTTTATGCCGGTCGATGTGACTTTTAGCCATCAGGATGACGGCAGTAAAACCGTTTGGTTAGGTGAAGTCGAGCCGATGCGTGGTTTGCAGGTCATGACCGGTTTTAGGCTGTATCCGCAAAAAGCGCTGATCGAGATTACCGGCAAAGTTTTTAACGGCAACCCCACGCCTCGCCACTTCTTGTGGTGGGCGAACCCCGCAGTGAAAGGAGGGGACGATCATCAAAGCGTATTCCCACCGGATGTGACGGCTGTTTATGACCACGGTAAGCGCGATGTTTCAGCCTTCCCAATGGCGACCGGAACCTATTATAAGGTGGATTATTCGGCTGGGGTCGATATCTCTCGCTACAAGAATATCCCCGTACCAACGTCGTATATGGCGGATAAATCAGATTATGACTTTGTTGGCGCTTACCATCACGGCGAACAGGGAGGCTTACTGCATATCGCCGATCACCATGTTTCTCCGGGGAAAAAGCAGTGGACGTGGGGCAACTGTGATTTTGGTTTAGCGTGGGATCGTAACTTAACCGATCACAACGGGCCTTATATCGAGCTAATGACCGGGGTATTCACCGACAACCAACCGGATTTTACTTGGCTTGCACCTTATGAAGAGAAGGTCTTCGTACAGAACTTTCTGCCGTACAGCCGGTTGGGAACCTTGCAGAATGCGAATACGCAGGCGGCAATCAAGCTGGAACGGCATCATGGCGAGATACAGCTTGGCCTCTACGCGATAGCCCCGCTTGATAACGTCACGCTTGTCGTCAGTGCCGACGATAAAGAGATTTTCCGTGAATCACTGACGTTCTCTCCTGCGCAATCGTGGTTACACGCGTTGCCGGACCGCTCTTCGGCACGTCTGACGCTTTCTCTGCGGGATAGCGATGGCCGCGAGATTATCAGTTACTTAGAGCATGTCCCTGAAGAAATGCCGCTACCACAGGCGGCCAGTGCTCCGCAAAAACCACAAGAACTCACTAACACCGATGAGCTGTATTTCATTGGTCAGCATCTGGAACAGTATCTGCATGCGAGTCGCTCTGCTTTTGATTATTACCAACGAGCTTTGGAAATAGATCCTCAGGACTATCGCTGTAATGTCGCGTTAGCGACGCTGGAGTTTAACCGCGCCAACTTTGAACGGGCCGAATTTTATGCCGACGCCGCGTTGCAGCGTGCTCAACGTTGGAATAAAAATCCCCAATGCGGTCAGGCGAGCATGTTACGCGGTTCTGCCCGCGAAAAGCTGGGCCGTGAAACGCAGGCCTACGATGATTACTTTAAGGCGACATGGAGCGGCAACTGTCGCGACGCCGCATTTTATGCCTTGTCGCGTTTAGCACTGCGTAAAGGCGAGTCAGAACAGGCGTTGGCATTTGTTAATCAGAGCCTGATTTTCAACGGGGCAAACAATCTGGCAATGGGGCTAAAGGCGCTCATTTTACAGCGTTTAGGTCAGAACGAGCAGGCCAAGGAATATGTCGCGGCGCAGCTTGTACAGTATCCGCTTAGCTACGCTTTGCTGTATATGCAGTCGCTACTGAACAATAACGTTGATGCATTCAAAACTATCGCGGGAGCGAGAGGAATAAATTCCTGTGTATTAGCCGGCTGGCTGATGAGTTTGGGATGTGAAAACGATGCATTAGCGTTGTTGGATTTGTTGGATAACCCAGAATCTTTACCGCTGCTTTACCGTGCTGCGCTGACACAAGATACCCAGGATCGTAGCCAGTATTTACAGCAGGCTCGCGATAATTTTGGCCTAAAAGTCAGATTCCCTAACACCTTGGATGAGGTTGCCATTCTGCAACGCCTCCCACAAGACGGCTTTGCTCAATATTTGCTGGGATGCTTCTTCTACAGCAAACGTCGTTACGATCAGGCGGAGTCTTGCTGGCTATTTGCGCTACAGCAAATGCCAAACTTTGCCGCGCTGCATCGCGTATTAGGGATTTATGCCTTCAATAAACAAGATGATGCTGAAGGTGCTACTCGTTATTTCCAGCGAGCACTGGATCTTGAACCCGAAAATCCGCGCCTGCTATTTGAATTTAGTTATCTGCAAAAACGGATGGCGGTGCCGACCGAACAGCGTTTGCGTTTGCTGGATGAGCGCCGTGACGTGGCACTTAAGCGTGACGATCTCACCGCAGAACTGCTTAGCCTTTATCACATCCATAACAAAACGGACGCC
This sequence comes from Hafnia paralvei, assembly GCF_020150375.1. Taxonomy (NCBI): domain Bacteria; kingdom Pseudomonadati; phylum Pseudomonadota; class Gammaproteobacteria; order Enterobacterales; family Hafniaceae; genus Hafnia; species Hafnia paralvei. The sequence continues at coordinate 1,026,174 of NZ_CP083737.1, forward strand.
GCGGCAGAGATCCTTTGGCGTCGTCAGTTCCACCCTTGGGAAGGCGGCGAGGGCAAAGTTACTGGGCAATTTTTAATTAATCATCAGCGTCGTGCTTTGGCGTTGATGAAAGAGCGGCGCTTTGCCGAGGCGTATGACGTTTTGCACCAGTCACTCAGTTACCCAGCCAATCTTGGGGAAGGGCGTTTGGTTGGGCAAAGCGATAACGACATCTGGTACTTACTGGCGGTTTGCGCCGAACAGATGCAAGACACAGAACAAATGCAGTTAGCTTTGCAGCGTGCATTACAGGGGGGATCGGTTCTTAGCGAAGGCCGTTATTACAACGATCAACCGGTAGATTATCTGTTTTATCAGGCAATGGCGGCGGTGCGTCTAGGGGAAAAGGTTCAGGCTCAGCAGCAATTCCAATTCATGGTGGATTGGGCAAATCAGCACCGCAACGACGCCTCCGAACCGGATTTCTTTGCCGTCTCGCTGCCCGATCTGATTGTGCTAGATGCCTCGGCACAGGAACAGCATATCCAACATTGCCTGTGGGTTGAGGCATTAGGGTATTTAGGCTTGGGCGATGAAGCGAGCTTTGTACGTCTTACCGATCGGTTGCTTGAGCGTAATCCGGCTCACGATAAGGCGCATTTATTGCGTTTGGCGCTACAGACCGGTGTTTTTAATGGCTAAGCCATAACAGGCCACCGCGGTGGCCTATTTCTAATGACTGCGTAAGCCTGTTCCCTACAAGATAACGATAAGGTGAAAAAATGAAAAACACGCAGAACCATCTCAATATGTCTTATGTCTGGATGATATGTTTGGTTGCCGCCTGTGGTGGGCTACTGTTCGGTTATGACTGGGTAGTGATTGGCGGTGCAAAACCGTTTTACGAAGCCTATTTTGGTATTACCGATCCCGCCCAATCAGGATGGGCGATGAGTTCGGCATTAGCCGGCTGTGTCTTTGGCGCACTGATTTCAGGCTGGTGCGCCGACCGTTTTGGTCGCAAGCTGCCGCTGATTATCTCTGCGGTTTTGTTTTCTGCTTCGGCATGGGGAACCGCGGTTGCGACGGATTTCGACTGGTTCGTGTTTTATCGCATCGTAGGCGGTGTGGGCATTGGCTTAGCCTCTGCTCTGAGCCCGATGTATATCGCCGAAGTTAGCCCAGCGGAAAAACGCGGGAAATTTGTGGCGATTAACCAACTCACGATTGTGATCGGCGTTCTTGCAGCACAGCTGGTAAACCTGATGATTGCAGAGCCGGTTGCCAGTTCGGCAACCATGCAAGATATTCTGCAAAGTTGGAATGGGCAAGCTGGCTGGCGTTGGATGTTTGGCGCAGAGTTGGTTCCGGCTATATTGTTCTTATTGCTGATGTTCTTAGTGCCTGAGTCTCCACGTTGGCTGGCAAAAGCGGGCAAACAGGATAAAGCCGAGCGCATGTTACGCCGAATTGGCAGCGTTGAATATGCACGGGCAACGCTCACCGATATTCGCGCAACGCTAGGGGCTAATACGCAAAAGGTTGCGGCGAGCGAACTGCTCAACCCTCGAGTTAGGCCGATCATTTTGATTGGGATCGTGCTGGCCGTTTTCCAACAGTGGTGCGGGATTAACGTGATCTTCAACTACGCGCAGGAGATCTTCGCTTCGGCCGGTTTTGATATTAACAGCACGTTGAAATCGATAGTGGCGACAGGCCTTATCAACCTGATTTTTACCATCATTGCTTTGCCGCTGGTGGACAAGTTGGGACGGCGCAAATTGATGTTACTCGGTGCTTCAGGGCTGACCGTGATCTATGTTCTGATTGCTGGCGCTTATGCCTTGGGCATCATGGGGCTACCTGTACTGTTGCTGGTTTTAGCCGCCATTGCCATTTATGCACTGACGCTTGCGCCTGTTACTTGGGTTCTATTGTCTGAGATTTTCCCTAATCGCGTGCGCGGCATGGCGATGTCAGTAGGGACGCTGGCGCTTTGGATTGCCTGTTTCTTGCTTACCTATACCTTCCCTCTATTAAATGCCAGCTTAGGGGCCGCAGGAAACTTCTTGCTGTATGGCATTATTTGCGCGCTTGGATTCGTGTTCGTATTGCGTAATGTGCCTGAAACCAAAGGTGTCACGCTTGAAGCTTTGGAGCGTCAATTAGCTGGGAGCACGAAACCCGCAGAGCATAATGTGAAGCAAGCATAATGGATATTTATACCTTAGAGACCTCACGGTTTAGGCTGCGGGTGACACCGCAGTCGGCGGCGATTTTAAGCTTTGACGATCTCGACGGCGGCAGGGAGATTCTACGTGCGTACCAAGAGAATACCGGATGGCATCCGGGAGAGAGCGCGCTGTTTCCTATGCTGCCGGTGGCTAATCGAGTGCGAGATAATCGCTTTCGCTTAGGTGAGAGAGAGGTTTGTCTGCCGGATAGCTCATTGGATCCGATGTTTTTCCTACATGGAGACGGTTGGCTGCAACGTTGGCAGTTACAGGATCTCAGCGTAAACCACATCGCGTTAGGGCTACGAGTACAGCATGACTGTGGCTTTGACTATTCGGCTCTGCTGGTTTACCGGCTAAGTGACGAGGGGCTGACAGCCCATCTGACGCTGCGGCATTGTGGTACAGAACCTATGCTGTATGGGGTGGGATTTCATCCGTTCTTTGTGAAAACGTCGCAGACGCAGATACAGTTTTTTTCCTCGGGATATTGGCCTGAAGGTGAAAAACACTTACCTCTATCGTGGCAGAGAAACATGCCTGATGACATTGATTTCTCTTGTGCCAAAGTGCCTAACAACGTGTGGATGAACCATGGCTATTCGGGCTGGAACGGCGTTGCTCATTTAGTTACGCCTCACCAACCAACGGTGACAATACGTAGTTCCGTGCCTTACCTTATGTTGTTTCAAATGCCCAATGAACCGTTTATTTGCCTCGAACCTCAAAGCCATCCAGTCGATGCCCACAATATGGAAGGACAACCGGGTTTGGTGTTGTTAGGAAAAGGGGAGAATATGGAGTTGGTTATGGGGATAGAAGTGTGAAGGTTTTGTACGCCTAAGGCACTGAAATCTGTGTAAGGTTTCGTACGCCTAAAGCACTGAAATCTACATGCACTCCGTGCAGGCGTCCGAGTCGGGGGGCCAGTCGCTGCCCCCCGACACCCCAGCTTGGCACCGTTCTTCAGCCTGCTTCGCAGGTGCCCGAAACTCGTCATTTCGGCTTTTACGGAACGAACGGCAATCGCCATCCTGGCTCCTCCGTTCTTTCGCCGACGTCCTTGTCGGCGAATCCTAGCCTTCATTCCTCCCTTCGGCTGAAGAACAACGTGCCGGAAAGGTCAACAGCAAAACATAAAGACCACACTCTGTTTTTGTCTTTTTAATTGTTTAAGTCTTGGAAGGGAGAGCCGGCACGACAGGGATGTCGTGACGGAGTTTGGGGCGCCCGGGATGGGCGATACCAAACCGGAGCGGAGATGGCGTCTCGGATAAAAGCGCGCGAGTGCAGAGACCACGCGCTGGTGGTCTCTGCCCGTACGCCTTCACAAGGGTATCAATGAAGCTCGGTATGAACAGGCGGGCGGAACATTACATAGCAGTAACATAGGTGACCGAAACATTTCACCGCAATTTCATAGGATACTGACGTTCCAAACCGTAGTGAAGATAACCGCAAGTGCAGAGACCACGCGCTGGTGGTCTCTGCCCGTACGCCTTCACAAGGGTATCAATGAAGCTCGGTATGAACCGGCGGGCGGAACATTACACAGCAGTAACATAGGTGACCGAAACATTTCACCGCAATTTCATAGGATACTGACGTTCCAAACCGGCATATGAAAGCCGCTACGGAGTGGCTGCCTAAACCTTACAAAATGCTCATATAAACAACAACATCATTAATCGCTGTTCGAAAACTCATACCACTTTATGCGGCCCAAAACACTCATAGTGCATACGATCTGCATCGACACCCAGTGCCTGTAGCTGTTTTGCAACATGTTGCATAAAGCCTACCGGTCCGCAGAAATAATAGTGCATTTCATTATTTTTCAACGCATCAGCGACCGGAGTGATATCCATTAAACCCTGATAGTTAAAATCGACATCAATGCAATCGTCTGCGCTGGTCTGCTGTAGCCAGACGTGGCTTTGTGCGTTTGGCATAGCGGCAATAATCGTATTCACTTCATCGGCAAAGGCGCGTACTTTGCTGTTTTCTGCAGCATGCAGCCACTGAATTTCACCCTGATGACCGCGTGCCTGTAGCGTGCGTAGCATGCCGAGCATAGGTGTTTGGCCTACGCCGCCTGAAATCAGTGCAACAGGCGTGTTTTCTTTGACTTCAAGGAAGAAATCACCGTGCGGAGGTGCGATTTGAATTACGTCGCCTTCTTGCGCGATATCATGCATAAAGTTCGAAACTTGACCCTGACCTTCGCGTTTTACCGCAATACGATAGTATTCACCGTTGGGTTCGTTGGTCAGAGAATATTGGCGGATTTCTTGATGTGGCAAGCTCGGATGGCGGATATAAACCGCTAAGTATTGACCCGGCTGGAAATCAGCCACGCGGCTTCCGTCTTCGGGGACCAGAATAAAGCTGGTGATGAGATCGCTTTGTTTCTCTTTTTTGAGGATCTTGAACGGACGCAGATCGCGCCAGCCACCTTGTGTGCTTTCACTCTGTTGATAAATCTGTGATTCGCGCTGAATAAAGACGTCGGCTAAAACACCATAGGCTTTGCCCCATGCATCCAGCACCTCATCTCCCGGATTAAACATCTCTTCCAGCGTTTTTAGCAGGTGATGACCGACGATCTGATACTGTTCGGGCTGAATATTGAAGCTGGCGTGTTTCTGTGCAATACGCTCAACTGCAGGTAACAACGCCGCCAGATTTTCAATATTTGTCGCGTACGCGCAGATCGCATTGAACAGCGCTTCACGCTGGTCTCCATTACGTTGGTTACTCATATTGAAAATTTCTTTCAGCTCTGGATTGTGCTCAAACATGCGATCGTAAAAATGCGCGGTGAGTTTTGGTCCAGTTGCAGCCAGTAAAGGGATGGTCGATTTAACGGTGGCGATGGTTTGGCTATCCAGCATAAAAGTATCCTCACAGATGCAGGTGTTTTTAATGATGTATTTTAAATGCAACTTACAGATTTTTCTTTGCGCTGTAAATCCCTATTTTTGTTGTGTTGATGTTATTTAGTGACCTCTCTTACAAATATTGTTTCTGTTAAGTGAAATAGTTGCACATCACATTTGAAGAAAACTCCGGTTGCAATGCCTGTTGTTTCGCCAGATCAAATCCTTATTCCACGCCAAGCCAATCGTTTGCGTAAAAACATGGCCTAGGGTCTATCGTAACAAGGTGAAAACATATTACACTGTGGGCAGTCGCCCAAGAGGGTGTGTTTTTATTGAACAATGTCTAATAGACAATTCAGGTTAGCTGAGTCAGGAGAAGCGGATGTTAAAGCGTGAAATGAACATTGCCGATTACGATGCCGAGCTGTGGCAGGCAATGGAGCAGGAAGTCGTGCGTCAGGAAGAGCATATTGAGCTTATCGCATCAGAAAACTACACCAGCCCGCGTGTCATGCAGGCTCAGGGCTCTCAGCTGACCAACAAGTATGCTGAAGGCTATCCAGGTAAGCGTTACTACGGCGGCTGCGAATATGTCGACGTAGTTGAACAGCTGGCAATCGATCGCGCTAAAGAGCTGTTTGGTGCTGATTACGCGAACGTGCAGCCGCACTCAGGTTCTCAGGCTAACTTTGCTGTTTACACCGCGTTGTTGCAGCCAGGCGATACCGTTTTAGGCATGAACTTGGCACATGGTGGCCATTTAACCCACGGTTCTCCAGTTAACTTCTCTGGCAAACTGTATAACATCGTTCCTTATGGTATCGATGAAAGTGGTCATATTGACTATGACGATCTGGCTACTCAGGCTGAAAAACATCAGCCGAAAATGATTATCGGTGGCTTCTCTGCCTATTCTGGCGTGGTTGACTGGGCTAAAATGCGTGAAATTGCTGACCGTATCGGCGCCTATTTGTTTGTCGATATGGCTCACGTTGCTGGTCTGGTCGCAGCCGGTGTTTATCCAAACCCAGTTCCACATGCTCACGTTGTGACCACCACCACACACAAAACGCTGGCTGGCCCTCGCGGTGGCTTGATTTTGGCGAAAGGCGGCAGCGAAGAGATGTATAAAAAGCTGAACTCCGCGGTGTTCCCTGGTGCGCAAGGCGGCCCTCTGATGCATGTCATCGCGGGTAAAGCAGTGGCGCTGAAAGAAGCGATGGAACCTGAGTTCAAGGCATATCAACAGCTGGTTGCGAAAAACGCCAAAGCGATGGTTGAAGTCTTCCTGAAGCGTGGATACAAAGTGGTTTCTGGCGGTACTGAAAACCACCTGTTCCTGTTGGATCTGGTTGATAAAAACATCACTGGTAAAGATGCCGACGCCGCGCTGGGTCGTGCAAATATCACCGTGAACAAAAACAGCGTTCCTAACGATCCTAAGAGCCCGTTTGTCACTTCAGGTGTGCGTGTTGGTACCCCTGCAATTACTCGTCGTGGCTTTAAAGAAGCTGAAGCGCGTGAACTGGCTGGCTGGATGTGTGATGTGCTGGATAACATCAACGATGAAGCTACTATTGAACGCACCAAACAGAAAGTTTTGGATATCTGCGCCCGGTTACCGGTTTACGCATAATCTCTGATTTCTGATGTGCCAAGCCCGCGTAATTGCGGGCTTTTTCGTATCTGTGAAACCTCTATCTTTCGGCGAGCACGCCTTCCTGTATTAGCCATGCGCCAAAACTAACCGCGATGAGGCAAAGCTCTTCGGGAGGAAAATGAATTTGGTAATTTTGTTCGATACGTTGAACGGCTTTCTGAGTCATTGACATCAGTCCGGGATAGCGGGTTTCGATCTCTTCCAGCAGAGGGTTACCTATTTTTATCCCAAATAAGCAGCGCTCAATTGCTGGCCCCATATGGGCAAAAAGTTGAGTGCAAAGCTGTTCACGATGGTTAAAGGTTATTTGGGTCAGTTTTTCAATTTGCTGAATGGCTAATTCGGTTTCATCCATGAGATGCCGATCTTCTGAGTGCATCTCAGGTAAATAGCGATAGGTTTTAATGAGCGTTAAGAACAGCGTGGTAAATTCAGACTCAAGCTCATGTATCCCCATAGGCAACGAACCGTGGGTGGCTTGGCAGAGACGTTCAGCAATACGGTATTCTTCTTTCTCGCGCAGCCAATATTTTAAATGTTGCGGGAATGACGGCAGAGAGAGCGTTTGTCTTTGATACCGGCAGTAGCGTAAAAAATACTGAATTAGCTCTCGGGGTTGCTCGCCAAACGTTCGATGTAGTGTCGACTCGGCTTGCTCAAGAATATCGTCGATCTGCTGGAGAAAGTGTGCAGACGGCGGAGCGGGAGATTTTTCATTGATGCGGGGAATGAATATGGTTTCGATGCTATTTGGGAGCAGACGTTGAGCTCGCCTCAGCCAATGCAGCATACATAGCCGCTGATCATAGGCAGAGCCCTGTAGTCGATACCCCTGTTTCGGATGGTATACCACGCGTAATGCATGGAAACGCATGATCTCCTGACCGATGCTATGGATATCCTGTTCGGCTTGTTCAGGCAAAACCCGATTGATCCGACCAATAGTAGTCAGATGCAGTGGGGTAGTCGGTGTAAAAAGCAATAGCACAAGATTGCAGTGCCTTTGCTGTGCTGAGAGCTCAGGCACCAGAGGTGTGTCTAAACTCATATTCATTTCTCTTTGGCTGAGGTCAGTGAATGAACATGTTTCGTTGGCTAAGAATAGCAAAGTTGTGCAAAGCCGCAGGGTTGATATGCCATGTTTTTGTATTTTTGTGATACAGAAATAAATGAATGTAATATTTTGCCGCGCTTTGTCGCTGTGGCTAGTGATTAAACAGGGAGTTTATGTTGCATTTTGACATCAAAAATCAGCGTATTTATCGTTGGATTAGCATTTTATTCATCACCTTTGGCCTGTTTGGGACGCAGTCTGCTATGGCTCATCCACACAGTTTCATTGAGATGAAAAATTCTTTGGTCATTACGGATAATCAATTAACCGGCATGAAAATGACGTGGACCATGGATCCTTTAACGTCCGCGGATTTGCTTTATGATGCGGGAAATGCGGCGAACGGATCGGAGATTTGGAAGCAGCTTGCGGCAGAAGTCATGGCAAACGTTATTGGCCAGCACTATTTTACCGAGCTATACCATGAGGGCAAAAAGGTAAAATTCCTCAATCGTCCGAGTGAGTACCACCTTAGCCGTGAGGGTAATCATGCCATTTTGTCATTCGAGATGCTGCTGGCAAAACCCCAGCCGCTCAATGCTGAATTTACGCTCATGACATATGATCCCACGTACTATGTAGATATGACCTATGCCGATGATAAATCAGTGACTTTGCCAATAGATGTGCAGGCACGCTGTACTCTCAATGTGATAACACCAAAGCCAGATACGTCGCTAAAAGCCTATGCGCTGAACTTAGATAAGGCCGATGCGCCGGATGAAGATATGGAGCTCGGCAAGCAATTCGCCCAGCGAGTGGAGATAAAATGTCATTGATATTCTCCTCTACCAAAAAATCCTCTACGTGTGGGCGTTATATCCCTATTGCCATGATGACTGCGTTAGCGATGAGCGCGCTGGTATATGCATTTGTACACTGGAATGACTGGTTACTGGTGAGTATTGAATGGCAGAAATCGCTCCATCAGTCGATGTCATATTTATTACAGCGAGTGGCAGATAATGCGCGGCAGGCAGGTTTAACGCTGGTAGCATTGAGTTTTGCTTACGGTGTTCTGCATGCGCTTGGGCCGGGACACGGTAAAGTTGTCATTACGACCTATTTGGCAACGCATCCCTCACGTTTACGTAGCAGTGTACGTTTGACGCTGGCGGCTTCATTACTACAAGGCTTGGTGGCTATTGCGCTGGTTTCCGGCGTGTTAGGTGTGCTGCAGCTTTCAACCCGCGACTTACACCTAAGCAGTTTTTGGTTAGAGAAAGCTAGCTATGCTTTGGTGATATTTCTCGGTGCGGTGCTTTGCTGGCGAGCGTTAAATAAGATCAGGATGATTAGGCGTAGCTCGCTAAAATCTGGCCTACAGATTTCTGTGATAAAGCCGTTAGAGCACCATCACCAGCATAGCGCCAACTGTGGCTGTGGCCATAAGCATGTGGCAAATGACCGTGAAATTGCGACGGCAACCACGTGGCGAACTCAGTTGGCAGTGGTTGCTGCGATGGGTATGCGACCTTGTTCTGGGGCTATTTTAGTGCTGCTGTTTTCCAAGGTCATTGGCGTTTATCTGTGGGGCGTGTTAGCTGCCATGGCAATGGCTGCAGGTACGGCGTTGACGATTAGCGGAATTGCATTTTTAGTGCACATCGCTCGGAAAATAGTGGAGCGCTGGGCAATACAACGTGGCCGAAACTTTAGTCCTTATTGGCGTTTAGCGCTGATGCTAGCCGGAGGCGTGCTGCTTATTTTGATTGGTCTATTGATGTATCAAAGTGCGGCGCTAACGGGGATGGGAAGCGGCAGAGTGTTTGGACGATAACGGCCAGCCGCTAAAACGAAAAAGCCGCTCGAAAGAGCGGCTTTTTTACTGAACAAGCGGAAGAATTAACGCTTCAGCGCTTCGCTCAGTTCATCACGTACGTTAGCCAGAATAGCTTTAACAACGCGTGGGTTACCCGCAATGATATTGCCAGAGCTCAGGTAGTTATGACCACCAACAAAGTCGGTCACCAGACCGCCAGCTTCACGAACCAGCAGTTCACCACCGGCGAAATCCCATGGTTTCAGACCAATTTCAAAGAAACCGTCAACGCGGCCAGCGGCAACATAGGCCAGATCCAGCGCAGCGGAACCGGTGCGACGGAAGTCAGCACACTGAGTGAACAACTTGCCCAAAATGGCGATATAAGCAGGAGCGTGTTGTTTAACTTTGAATGGGAAGCCGGTCGCCAGAATAGTACCGTCTAAATCTTTAGCCGCTGCACCACGCAGACGATAGCCATTCAACTGAGCGCCCTGACCGCGGGTTGCAGTGAACAGTTCGTTACGCATTGGATCATAAACAACAGCGACTTCAGTACGGCCTTTGATGCGTACTGCGATAGAGACTGCGAAATGTGGAAGACGTTTGATGAAGTTTGCAGTGCCATCCAGTGGATCAACTACCCATTGAATGTCGTGATCTTCACCGACCAACTCACCGCGTTCTTCGCTGATAATCGTGTGCTTAGGGTAAGACTTACGGATAGTCTCAATGATCAGGTGTTCAGCGTCACGGTCAACGTTGGTCACAAAATCGTTGCTGCCTTTCTGTGTAGTTTCAACAGCGTCAGGAGTTTCGTAATTTTTGGCAATCAGGTTACCAGCCTTACGCGCAGCGCGTATGGCGATATTCAGCATCGGATGCATGGGTATCTTCCACGGGATGTTAAAGAACAGGAAACGGCGCGCATTATAGCAGGCTGTGAATTAAACAGCCACGTCTGATTTCAATTCACTCCTGTTTATATCTGGCCAATAGATCGCGATGAAAAGGTGGGCATGATGAAAACTCAATCAGAAACGGATTAAATCAATAGAAACGATCAATAGAAGCTTTATGTTAAGATATCCCGATTATCCAAACCAACTCAGAGTTAGCATGCTGGACAACATTCGTATTGTGCTGGTGGAGACTTCCCATACCGGAAACATGGGTTCGACTGCACGAGCTATGAAAACTATGGGGTTAACTAACCTCTATCTCGTCAATCCACTCGTGAAACCGGATTCTCAGGCCATTGCCTTGTCGGCTGGTGCGAGCGACGTCATCGGTAACGCGACTATCGTTGATACCTTTGATGAGGCTATCGCAGGCTGCAGCCTCGTCGTTGGCACTAGCGCACGTTCTCGTTCGTTGCCTTGGCCCATGTTAGAACCACGCGAATGCGGTCAGCGTAGCGCGATGGAATCTGAACATGCACCGGTAGCGATTGTCTTTGGCCGTGAGCGCGTTGGTCTGACAAATGAAGAATTGCAAAAGTGTCACTACCACGTGGCGATCCCGGCTAATCCAGAATACAGCTCGTTGAATTTGGCGATGGCGGTACAGATCATTTCTTATGAAATTCGTGTTGCTCATCTCGATCGTATTGCCGCGCACGAGCCGGTGCCGGAAGAAGAGCCGTATCCATTGGTGGACGATCTTGAACGTTTCTACGCTCATCTGGAAGAAACTCTGCACGCGACAGGATTTATCCGTCCGACTCATCCGGGCAATATCATGAGCCGCTTGCGCCGATTGTTTACTCGTGCTCGTCCAGAGGCGCAAGAATTGAACATTTTGCGCGGTATTTTGGCGTCAATTGAGAAGCAAGAGCACGGAAAGCACTAAATCGAGACTGCTTTCGTCGGAATATCATAGTAAAATACACAGGTATTCCGATGAGTAAGATGCTGATAGTAAACAGGGAATGTTGTTGTACTGGTAACGTTGTTTTAACAGGATGTAATAGTTGAGTGAATTACTAGGTTAAATAGTTGACTGTTTTACTCAGGAATGAGAAAATTAACGCGTTCGATAAGTAAGCGTGTTTCATCTTTTTTCTTAAAGGTTACTATTTGCCATGAGACTGACATCCAAAGGCCGTTACGCTGTTACAGCTATGCTTGATGTGGCATTGCACTCCCAGGAAGGGCCAGTTCCGCTGGCAGATATTTCCGAACGTCAGGGCATCTCGCTCTCTTATTTGGAACAATTATTTTCGCGTCTGCGCAAGAATGGATTAGTTTCCAGCGTGCGTGGACCGGGCGGTGGTTATTTGCTGGGTAAAGATGCAGCTGAAATCGCCGTAGGTACCGTGATCACTGCCGTTGATGAATCTGTTGATGCAACGCGTTGTCAGGGTAAAGAAGGTTGTCAGGGTGGGACCCGTTGTCTGACGCATACGCTGTGGCGTGACTTGAGTGAGCGTATCAGCGGTTTTCTGAATAACATCACTCTGGCTGAACTGGTGAATAACCAAGAAGTGCTAGATGTTGCCGATCGCCAGAATTCCGATACGCGTCGTGGTGCCAATACTAACGGTCGTCAGGACACGATTAACGTGAATCTGCGCGCATAAGCAGCTGCGACGACGAGTCATAACACTTTCTTTAAATGCATTATTTGGAAGTGATGTACGGAGCAAGAGAATGAAATTACCGATTTATCTAGACTATTCAGCAACTACGCCAGCCGATCCGCGCGTAGCTGAAAAGATGATGCAGTTTTTAACCTTGGACGGTACTTTCGGTAACCCGGCTTCACGTTCCCACCGTTTTGGGTGGCAGGCGGAAGAAGCGGTCGATATCGCACGTAACAACATTGCTGAACTGGTCGGTGCCGATCCGCGTGAGATCGTCTTTACCTCCGGAGCAACCGAATCTGACAACCTGGCGATTAAAGGTGCTGCTAATTTCTATCAGAAGAAAGGCAAACACATCATCACCAGTAAAACCGAACATAAAGCTGTGCTGGACACTTGCCGTCAGTTAGAACGTGAAGGCTTTGAAGTGACCTATCTGGCACCGCAGCGTAACGGTATTATCGATCTCAAAGAGCTAGAAGCAGCCATGCGTGAAGATACCATTGTGGTTTCTATCATGCATGTAAACAATGAGATTGGCGTGATTCAGGACATCGAAGCTATCGGTGAACTGTGCCGCAGCCGTGGCATCATCTTCCACGTTGATGCGACGCAAAGCGTAGGCAAATTGCCTATCGATTTGAGCAAATTGAAAGTCGATTTGATGTCTTTCTCTGGCCACAAAATTTATGGCCCGAAAGGTATTGGTGCACTGTACGTCCGTCGTAAACCACGCGTTCGTATTGAAGCACAGATGCACGGCGGTGGTCATGAGCGCGGTATGCGTTCAGGTACCTTGCCTGTTCATCAGATCGTCGGTATGGGCGAAGCTTACCGTATCGCTAAAGAAGAAATGGCTACCGAAGTTCCACGTCTGCGCGCGCTGCGCGATCGTCTGTGGGATGGATTAAAAGATCTTGAAGAAGTGTACCTAAATGGTTCTTTAGAGCACGGTGCACCGAATATCCTGAACGTAAGCTTTAATTACGTCGAAGGCGAATCCTTAATTATGGCATTGAAAGATCTTGCCGTATCCTCTGGTTCAGCCTGTACTTCTGCCAGTTTGGAGCCGTCATACGTGCTGCGTGCTTTGGGAATGAACGATGAGTTAGCTCATAGCTCTATTCGTTTCTCATTGGGTCGCTTTACCACGGAAGAAGAGATCGACTACGCCATCGCTCTGGTTCGCAAGTCTATTGGCCGTCTGCGCGACCTATCTCCACTGTGGGATATGTTCAAGCAGGGTGTAGACATCAGCACCATTGAGTGGGCTGCTCATTAATCTCAGGATTCAAATTTAAGGAGTAACGTTATGGCTTACAGCGACAAAGTTATTGATCATTATGAAAATCCGCGCAACGTTGGTTCTTTCGATAACGAAGATCCAACCATTGGCAGCGGCATGGTCGGCGCACCTGCGTGTGGCGACGTGATGAAGTTGCAGATTAAAGTCAACAATGAGGGTATCATTGAAGATGCTCGCTTTAAGACTTATGGCTGTGGTTCAGCAATCGCATCAAGTTCACTGGTTACCGAATGGGTAAAAGGCAAGTCTCTCGATCAAGCTCAGGCTATCAAAAATACGGATATTGCCGAAGAGCTGGCTCTGCCACCAGTGAAAATTCACTGTTCGATTTTGGCTGAAGACGCCATTAAAGCGGCTATTGCAGATTATAAAACGAAGCATTCCGCTAAGTAATTTGTAGACGTTTTTCAGTGAGTTTCAGGGCTGGCGATTTAAGACTGAATCGCCAGTAGCCGTTATCAGAGAAACGCTTAACAAGAATTGAGGTTGTTGTATGTCTATTAGCATGAGCGACGCTGCCGCACAGCGCGTACAGACATTTTTGGCTAACCGCGGTAAAGGGTATGGCTTACGTCTGGGAGTGAGAACTTCTGGCTGTTCGGGAATGGCGTATGTACTGGAATTTGTTGATGCACCCAACGAAGATGATGTGGTGTTTGAAGACAAAGGCGTAAGAGTGATCGTTGATGGTAAAAGCTTGGCGTATCTTGATGGTACGGAGCTGGACTTCGTGAAAGAAGGCCTGAACGAGGGCTTTAAGTTCAACAACCCAAATATGACCAGCGAGTGCGGCTGCGGCGAAAGCTTTAACGTCTGATTGGCCGGACTGCTGTCTGCTGACGTATCGCAACGTTTTGTATACCCGTCATACTTCAAGCTGCATGTGCGTCGCCTGCGACTCGAATTATTTAGGGTATATGAGGTATTTTGGACACCTCATCCACAGACCAACATCAGAGCACGGCATGGATTACTTCACATTATTCGGGCTGCCGGTTCGCTACCCAGTGGACGGCAGCCTTCTTGCTTCACGCTATCAGGAATTGCAGCGTCAATTCCATCCCGATCGCTACGCGTCCAAACCTGAACGCGAGCGTATGCAGGCTATTCAACAAGCTGCAACCATCAATGATGCCTATCAAACTCTAAAACATCCCCTTAAACGCGCAGAGTATATGCTCTCTTTGCAGGGATTTGATTTGAGTAATGAACAGCACACAATGCGTGATACATCGTTCCTTATGGAACAGTTAGAATTGCGTGAAGAGCTAGATGGTATTGCGCATAAGGCCGACCCTGAAGAAGCGTTAATAGCCTTTTCAGCGCGGATCGCTAAAATGACCAAAACGCGCAGTGCACAGATGCTTACCGAGCTGGATCAACAGCAGTGGGAATCAGCGGCGGACACTGTACGTAAGCTACGTTTTCTCGACAAGCTACAGCAGCAAGTGGAACAACTCGAAGAAAAACTGCTGGGCCTATAACCGATTTTTGATTGTGTTGATTCAATGGATGTTTGCTAACAGACGTTGTTCTGACAAATCTTGTTTAACGGAAGCTCAAGATGGCTTTATTGCAAATTAGTGAGCCGGGGCTGAGTGCTGCTCCGCATCAACGCCGTTTAGCGGCGGGTATCGATTTAGGTACGACCAATTCATTGGTGGCGACCGTGCGCAGCGGCCAAGCAGAAACTCTGGCCGATGCGCAGGGCCGTCATTTGCTGCCTTCTGTCGTCCATTATCTTAAAGACGAAATTAACGTTGGCTATGACGCCCGCCAACAGGCGGCTCAAGATCCGGTTAATACCATTAGTTCTGCCAAGCGCCTGATGGGACGCTCTTTAGCCGATGTCCAAGCACGCTATCCGCATATGCCTTACCAGTTCGAGGCCAGCGAAAATGGCTTACCGATGATGATAACGGCGGGCGGATCGGTGAACCCCATTCAAGTGTCAGCTGAAATTTTAAAAGCGCTGGCAGAGCGTGCAAAAGAGACACTGGAAGGTGAGCTGGATGGTGTGGTAATCACCGTTCCTGCTTATTTTGATGATGCTCAGCGCCAAGGGACGAAAGACGCAGCGCGTCTGGCTGGCTTGCATGTATTGCGTTTGCTGAATGAGCCTACCGCGGCGGCGATTGCCTATGGTTTAGATTCAGGCCAAGAAGGTGTAATTGCGGTATACGATCTGGGCGGTGGCACTTTCGATATTTCTATTCTGCGCTTAAGCCGTGGTGTCTTCGAAGTTTTAGCGACCGGCGGCGATTCGGCTCTGGGCGGTGATGATTTCGACCATCTGCTGGCCGATTTTTTACGTGAGCAATCTGGTTATGCCGATCGCAGCGATGCGCGTATTCAGCGCCAGTTCCTTGATGTGGCTGTTGAAGCCAAGATCGCGCTCAGCAATGCTGAAAAAGTAGACGTTGAGGTAGCGGGCTGGAAAGGCTGCGTGACTCGCGCGCAGTTTGACGAACTGATTGGATCTTTGGTTAAGCGGACTTTGCTTTCCTGTCGCCGTGCGTTGAAAGATGCTGGCGTCACCGCCGATGAAGTCATTGAAGTGGTGATGGTTGGGGGATCTACTCGTGTTCCTTTAGTTCGTGAACTGGTGGGCGATTTCTTTGGCCGTACGCCGCTGACCTCTATCGACCCCGATCGCGTCGTGGCCATTGGTGCCGCTATTCAGGCAGATATTCTGGTGGGTAACAAACCTGATTCGGAAATGCTGCTGTTGGACGTTATCCCACTGTCTCTGGGCTTAGAAACCATGGGCGGATTGGTTGAGAAAGTGATCCCGCGCAATACCACGATTCCGGTAGCGCGCGCGCAGGAGTTCACGACGTTCAAAGATGGTCAAAACGCCATGATGATCCATGTTGTGCAGGGTGAGAGAGAGCTGGTCCAAGATAACCGCTCTCTTGCACGTTTCACTTTGCGAGGGATCCCTGCCATGCCTGCTGGCGGTGCGCATATTCGCGTAACTTTCCAAGTCGATGCTGATGGTCTACTGAGCGTCACCGCGATGGAAAAATCCACCGGTGTGCAATCTTCGATTCAGGTAAAACCATCATATGGCCTGAGCGATGATGAAATCATCACCATGATTAAAGACTCCATGGCAAATGCCACGGGGGATATCAGTGCGCGTATGCTGGCGGAACAAAAAGTAGAAGCGGCTCGTGTGTTGGAAAGCCTGAACGGTGCGCTGGCGGAAGATTCTGCACTGCTCAGCGAGTCAGAGCTGAGTAACATCAAGCAGGCCGTTACTGCCCTAGAGCAGGCCGCTGCGGGTGATGTTGCTGGAGATATTGAAGCTGCGATTAAAGTGCTTGATGCACAAACGCAAGAATTTGCTGCGCGCCGGATGGATGCATCTGTTCGCCGAGCGCTGGCTGGTCATTCTGTGGATGAGGTTTAAAAATGCCAAAAATCGTATTTCTTCCTAATCAGGAGCACTGCCCAGATGGCGCAGTTCTTGAAGCTCAGGAAGGCGAAACGATTCTCGACGTTGCTCTGCGTAACGGAATCGAAATTGAACATGCTTGCGAGAAATCATGCGCTTGCACAACCTGCCACTGTATCGTCCGCGAAGGTTTTGACTCGCTGGAAGAAAGCAGCGAGCTGGAAGATGACATGCTAGATAAAGCATGGGGTCTAGAACCGGAAAGTCGCCTGAGCTGTCAGGCAAAAGTAGCGGATCAGGATTTGGTTGTCGAGATCCCTCGTTACACCGTTAACCACGCGCGTGAGCATTAAAATAAGCGATTGTGTTTGCCACTTTTAACGTGGGCAGGGCAGTACTCATAACGCTTATTAGGGAGAAGATATGGGACTTAAGTGGCAAGACAGCCGTGAGATTGGCGAAGCGCTGTATGACGCGTTTCCAGATGTTGATCCTAAAACGGTTCGTTTCACCGATATGCACCAGTGGATTTGCGATCTAGAAGATTTCGATGATGATCCTACAAAATCGAACGAAAAAATTCTGGAAGCGATCTTGCTAGTCTGGTTAGATGAAGCAGAGTAAACAGCATAGGGCTACCTGAGAAGGTGGCCTTTTTACTAAATGTACCCGTAGTAAATGTACCCGTCATAATTCAAGCCGCATCAGGGGGAGTGATGTTCGTTGAGTACGCATCATTGGAATGCGCTCGCTGGCTGCCTCAATGCAACTCGAATTATTTTTGGTATAAGTACTGAGCAATAATAATCGCTGAACAATTTCACTGAAAAACGAACGATTAATAACTATACCCCGCATCATACAAGTTACGGTCAACGCATCTGTATTTGACGTAAGACGGGGATATCAGGAGAAGACTTATGTCGAACGAATTTATGCCGATTAGTTTGTCCCATCAGCCAGCGGATGCACGCTGGGGGGAAAAAGCACTGTTGAGCTCTAATGCCGAAGGTATGGTGATCCATCTGAACGGTAGCGGCGAACTTGTCGCCGTCCAGCGTGCGGCACGTAAGCTGGATGGCCAAGGGATCAAACAGGTACATCTGAGCGGTGAAGGCTGGGATCTGGAAAAATGCTGGGCATTCTGGCAAGGCTACCGTGGTCCAAAAGGATCGCGTCAGGTGCAGTGGCCAGAACTGAGCGAATCCGATCGTGCTGAATTGGATCGCCGCCTGAAGATCGTTGACTGGGTACGAGACACGATCAATGCGCCAGCTGAAGACGTTGGCCCTTCGCAACTGGCACAGCGCGCAGTCGATCTAATGTGCAGCGTAGCGTGCGATAACGTGAGCTATCGCATTACCAAAGGTGAAGATCTACGTGAACAGGGTTACATGGGGCTGCATACCGTCGGTCGCGGCTCTGAACGTTCACCAGTGTTGCTTGCATTGGACTACAACCCAACCGGCAATCCTGATGCACCGGTTCTGGCTTGCTTGGTAGGCAAAGGGATTACCTTTGACTCAGGTGGCTACAGCATGAAGCAAAGTGCATTCATGGACTCTATGAAGTCGGATATGGGCGGCGCGGCTACGGTTACCGGCGCACTGGCGTTGGCGGTTTCACGCGGTTTAAACCAGCGTGTAAAACTGTTTCTTTGCTGTGCCGATAACTTGGTCAGCGGCAACGCCTTTAAACTGGGCGATATTATCACTTACCGTAACGGTAAAACCGTTGAAATTATGAATACCGATGCGGAAGGACGCTTGGTCTTGGCCGACGGTTTAATTGATGCATCAGAACAGAATGCTGAGATGATCATCGATTGTGCCACGCTGACCGGCGCGGCTAAAACCGCCTTGGGTAATGACTACCATGCATTGTTCAGCTTTGATGACGCACTGGCTGCTGATTTACTGCAAAGCGCAGAGCAGGAAAACGAAGCCTTCTGGCGTTTGCCGCTGGCTGAGTTCCACCGTAGCCAACTACCCTCTAATTTCGCAGAGCTGAATAACGTTGCTGGTGCTGCATATGGCGCTGGAGCAAGTACCGCAGCGGCCTTCTTGTCTTATTTCGTTAAAGAGTATCGCCAAGGGTGGTTACATATTGACTGTTCCGCTACCTATCGCAAGAGCGCGGTCGATCAGTGGGCGGCGGGTGCAACGGGTCTAGGCGTACGAGCGCTGGCGAATCTGTTGTTGGAAAAAGCAAAGGCTTAATGACGAGCTTTAGACCTCATTCTACGCCTCCTCCGAAAAAGAGGAGGCTGGAAGGTGGCTGATATACCGATCATTTTTGGAGTACCCGATGAGTTCTCATCATCACGATCATCACCATGACACACCAGAAGAACAGCTAGAAAAAAGCCTTGAAAAGGCGGTGAAAGATCCTGCTTATCGCACGTTGTTTTATCGCACGTTGCTAGATTCTACGGTTTATATTCTGGCTGAAAGCGGTGTACAGGATAAAGGTGAGTTAATCATAGCGCCTAATGCTGAGCTGAATATTCAGCATTGGGAGATGCAGGATGGTCTATCAACAATTCCCTTTTTCTCCTCGCTGAAAATGCTACAGCAGGCGGTTGAGGATGAAGAACAGCCGTTTATGGCACTGCCGGTGCGCGATTTATTTGCGATGACAAAAGGCGCGCAGCTGTTTCTGAATCCAAAATGTGAATATGGCAAAGCCTTTTATCCGCAGGAAGTGGGAATGCTCCTTCAGACAGGGGGCATGGCGCAGCCGATGGAGCAGGTGATTGACGGTGGTAGCAAAATCTTACTTGGTCAGCCGGAAGAGTACCCGTCTGCAATGGTTGATGCGCTAACGACGTTATTTACCCAGCGTAAAATTGTACGTAATGCTTATTTGGCCCTATTTCAGGATCAAACCGCGGATGAAAAGCCAAATCTTTTGATTGGATTAGAAATTGACGGCTCCGATGCTGAAATCGAACTGTTAATTCAGGAAACGGGAAGCTTAGCGAGCGAAACGGCACCAGAAGAGGAGCCCGTTGATCTCTGCCTGGTGACGGATGAGAAAGGCGATGCGGTAAGTCACTATCTCAAAACGCATACTCAGCCGTTTTATCAGCGCCGCTGGGGCAGTTGGCTTAGAAATAGCATTCCAGCCAGTGGAACTGCGTAATAATACAATTCGAGAGAGAGCCGCAAGGCTCTCTATTTTCATTTTAGGCCTAGTATATTCTGAATTAAATTTTCGGCATTTCACTTTCATTATTTGTCGCAGATAATAGAGTCATTCGGACTAATAATGGAAAATGTCATGCGCGAAGGATCATCCCTGCCAGATAAACACTGTACCGCACGTATTTTGCGTCGTAGTGCACTCGTGGCCGCACTTATCACCGTGCTTTCTGCATGTGACAACAGCGATGTGAAAACCACGGTACCATCGGATTCGGCAACAGCGACGACTACGCAAAAGAAAGTATTAAGCGATGCCGATTTAGCGCAGCTGGCAAAACAGTCAAAGGGCAAGGCTCTCGCTTTACTTGATGCCTCTGAACTTCAATTGGATGGCGCTGCGGCACTGGTTCTGACATTTTCCGTTCCCCTAGATCCCAAACAAAAATTTGCCGATCGTGTTCATTTGGTCGACACAGAGAATGGCAAAATTGATGGTGCGTGGGAGCTGGCAGATAATTTACGTGAACTGCGTTTGCGTCATTTAGAGCCAAAGCGCAAATTATTATTAACGGTTGATCCTGAATTGACCGCTCTCAATGGCGCGATTTTGGGTAAAGAAGCCCAACAGAAAATAGCCACCAAGGATATTCAACCAAGCGTTGGGTTTGCTAGCCGCGGTTCGCTATTGCCAGGTAAAGTCGCAGCGGGTTTACCGGTCATGGCGCTTAACGTGAACAGTGTTGATGTGAATTTCTATCGCATCAAATCGACGTCGCTACCCGCGTTTCTATCTGAGTGGGGCTATGGTCAGTCTGTTGAATCTTGGCGTGCCGACGAATTGCTAAAAATGGCCGATCTTGTTTATACCGGACGTTTTGATCTTAACCCTCAGCGTAACACGCGAGAAAAACTTCAACTGCCACTCGCAGATATTAAGCCATTACAAGACAGCGGTGTTTACCTTGCGGTTATGCAGCAGGCAGGTCGCTACACCTATAGCAATCCAGCCACGTTACTCACGCTGAGCGATATTGGTGTTTCGTTACATAGCTACCATGAACGCATGGATGTATTTACTCAAGCACTCGCCGGTGGTGGAGCGATGAAAGACGTCGCTTTGCAGGTGCTAGATGAGAAAGGGCGCGTGCTGGCTGAAGGTAAAACGGATGCGCAGGGTCATGCACAGCTGGGTAAATCACCGAAAGCCAAATTACTGTTGGCGACCCAAAACGGGCAGACCAGCATTATCGATTTAACACAACCCGCGTTAGATCTCAGCGAGTTTGATATTGACGGTCCAAAGGGGTTCACCAAGCAGATATTTGCCTTTGGTCCCCGCGATCTCTATCGCCCAGGCGAAACGGTCATCGTTAACGCGTTGCTGCGCGATGCTGATGGACAGCCACTGCCGGAACAGCCGATTAAAGTGGATGTTTTACGTCCAGATGACAGCGTGGCATCCAGCTTTGTCTGGAAGCCAGAAAATGGGCTGTATCAGTATCGTTATGCCTTGCCGGAGGGTGCGGCAACCGGCAAATGGTCGCTGCGCTTTAACCTTGGTGATAACCAACCGCGTTATTACGCCATCAATGTTGAAGACTTCATGCCAGAGCGTATGGCATTAGACGTCAAACCGCAAAGTGTGGCTCCGCTTGAGATGAACCAGAGCGTAACGTTTGATGTCTCTGGTCGCTATTTATATGGTGCTCCGGCGGACTCCAATCGCTTACAAGGCCAGCTTTATTTGCGTCCACTCACTGAAGCCGTTGCCGATTTACCGGGCTATCGTTTTGGTTTAGAGCCAGAGGAAAGCCTCAGACGCACTTTGGATGAAGTCGATACCACGCTGGATGCACAAGGTAAAGCGAGTATCAAAACAGAAAGCCAGTGGGGTGATGTTAAATCGCCGGTGCGTCTTATTTTTCAAGCAAGTTTATTAGAGTCAGGTGGACGTCCTGTCACTCGTCGCAGTGAACAGAATGTGTGGCCGGCTAAAACGTTGTCAGCAATTCGTCCTTTGTTTGGTAAGCAAGAAATCTACGATTATCAAACCAATAGCTATCGCAGCCAGCCAATGGTAGATGAAAATAGCGAAGCCTCGTTTGATGTTATCTATACCGATCCTCAAGGGAAGCGCTTGGCGAAGCAGGGATTAAAAGCCACGCTCATTCAGGAACGTAGGGATTACTACTGGCAGTGGTCGGAGTCATCTGGCTGGCAGTCGCAGTACGATCAAAAAGATCTCGCAGTGGGAGAGCAAACGCTGAATATCGCTGCTGAAGGCAGTGCAAAAGTGAGCTTCCCCGTAGAGTGGGGCTCTTATCGTATTGAGGTCAAAGATCCCGATAATGGTTTAATAAACAGCGTGCGTTTCTGGGCTGGATACCGTTGGCAAGATAATACCGATGGTACGGGAGCAGTGCGTCCCGATCAGGTTAAGCTCAAACTGGATAAACCAAACTACCAACCGGGTGAAAAAGCCAAGGTCACGATTACTGCGCCAACCGCAGGTAAAGGCTATCTGATAATGGAGTCCAGTGAAGGGCCTCTGTGGTGGCAGGAAATTGACGTGCCGGAAAAAGGCATCACGGTCGACGTCCCCTTAAATCAGGCTTGGCGCCGTCACGATTTATATCTTAGTGCGCTGGTGGTTCGCCCTGGAGAGAAAGATCGACAAGTGACGCCGAAGCGCGCAGTAGGCTTATTGCATGTACCGCTGAATGAAGAGGCGCGTAGATTAGATGTGACGTTGACCGCTCAAGATAAAATTCGGCCTAATCAAACCGTACCCGTTCAGGTAAACGTCGCCAGCGTCAAAGGAGAGAAACAGAAAGACGTCATGGTGTTGCTCTCTGCGGTAGACGTTGGGATTCTTAATGTCACGGATTTTCAAACGCCTGACCCTTATGACGCCTTCTTAGGCCGTAAACGCTATGGTGCAGATCAATATGATATTTATGGTCAGTTGATTGAAGGATCGGGTCGTTTAGGTACGCTGCGTTTTGGTGGTGATGGCGATATGTCCCGCGGTGGTAAAAAACCGCCAACGGATGTCAATATTGTTGCTCAGCAGATGCAAAGAGTGGCCTTAGATGAAAATGGCAACGGCGTCATTCAACTGCCGGTGCCTGATTTTAACGGTGAATTGCGCTTGATGGCGCAGGCGTGGAATGGCCAGAATTTTGGTAGTGCAGAACGCAAGATGACGGTAGCCGCGCCGGTGATCGCGGAGTTGCAAACCCCACGTTTCTTAGCGGGCGGTGATAGCAGCCAACTCGCGCTTGATGTGACGAATTTATCAGGACATCCGCAGACCTTAGGGGTTGCGTTGACCACCAGTGGCCTAATTAGCCTCAGCGGTGAAAATAGTCAGCCGCTCGTTTTGGAAAATGGCGAACGCAAAACTCTAACCATCCCAGTGACTGCGCAAAATGGTTTTGGTGCAGGTAGCGTTGCGGTGCGAATTGTTGGGATGCAACTGCCTGGCGAACAAATCAGTGACTATCAGCACAGCTGGAAAATAGGTGTCCGCCCAGCGTATCCCGCTGAAACACGCCATTTGGCGAGCGTGATTCAGCCGGGAGAAAGCTGGAGTGTGGATGCAGCACAGCTTTCTGGGCTAGATGCTCCTGAAGCGAAGTTATTACTGACAAGCCGTCCGCCACTGAATATAGCCCGCTATATTCGTGAGCTGTACGCCTATCCGTATGGTTGTGCGGAGCAAACAACCAGTGGGCTCTATCCATCGTTATATACCAACCAGCAGCAGTTGGCGCAGTTAGGCATTAAAACTTCAAGCGATGAGGTTCGCCGCCAAAAAATTGAAACGGGTATTAATCGATTACTGGGAATGCAGCGCTACAACGGCAGCTTTGCGTTATGGAGTAGCGATGGCCCAGAGGAATATTGGCTGACCGCTTATGTAACCGACTTCTTGCATCGCGCGCGTGAACGTGGATTTGCGGTGTCTGACGACGGATTAAAGCAGGCAGATGCCGTATTACTGCGTTACCTGCAGGATCGTAACCGAATTGATGTGAGTTCCAGTGCTCGTCCAGACGCGACTCGCTTTGCCGTACAAGCCTATGCGGGATTTGTATTAGCCAAGCAAAAACAGGCTCCGTTAGGCGCCTTGCGTGAGTTGTATGAGCGCCGAGCTCAGGCTGAATCGGGTTTACCGCTGGTTCAATTAGGCATTGCTCTGAAGGTCATGGGGGATGTGCCGCGCAGTGAAGAGGCTTTGAAACAAGGCTTGGCAATGTCGCGTCAGTCTAACAATTACTGGTTAGACGATTATGGTAGCCCAGTGCGCGATGAAGCGATGATTATCGCGCTGATGGAAGAGTTTAACGTGGAGCCAAAAGCACAGGAACAGCGCTTACTTTCACTGTCCGATCGGCTGACAACCATCAAATATTTGTCTACGCAGGAACTGAATTCTGTGTTTATGGCAAGCAAAGATGCTATTGGTCAACCTGAGGGGCCATGGAAAACGGTTATTTCATCTGCCAAAGGGATGGATTTAGCCAGCGGTGAAAGCATGCAGGTGAAAGATTATGATGAGTCTTGGCTAGCTAATGGGTTAGTGATAGATAACCAAGGCGAGTCAGCACTTTATCCTCGTTTTGACGTAGTGGGGTATCCATCGTCAGCGCCGCAGCCGATGAGTAACAATTTGGATATCAAACGTGACTTCATTGGCTTGGACGGCAAACCTGTAGATTTAAACCAACTGAAAAGTGGACAATTGTTCTTAGTCCACTTGGATATCTGGTCATCTGAGCATGTACCAGACGCGCTGGTGGTTGATTTGCTACCGGCGGGGGTGGAACTGGAAAACCAAAATCTTAATGATTCCAGCGCCAGCATGAATGAAGCTGCCGCCGAAGTGGTTTCCCTGTTAGATGCCTCTCGCCAGTCAGCGGTTAAACACCAAGAGTTTAGAGACGATCGCTATATTGCCGCGATAGACGTTCAGCCAGAACAGCATACAACGCTGCTGTATCTTGCAAGAGCCGTAACTCCAGGGAAATACTTACTCCCCGCGCCTCAGGTAGAGTCTATGTATATTCCACAATGGCGCGCGGTAGGAAGCACACCAGAATCAGTCACCATTGGGCAGTGATAATCGGTTGATGATATTACTAAAACGGTTATGCAAGTGGTGCGGGATAATCGCACTGCTTGCGCTGTTGGTTGTTGCTGGACTCTGGGTAGCGGATAAAGTGTGGCCGCTACCTATCAAAGATGTACAAGTTGCTCGCATCGTGGTTGCAGCTGATGGATCTCCGCTATGGAGATTTGCTGATGGGCAAGGCGTTTGGCGATACCCTGTGAATGTTGAACAGGTTTCGCCTTATTATCTCCAAGCATTGTTAACTTATGAAGATCGCTGGTTTTACCAACATCCCGGCATCAATCCTTTTGCTTTAGCCCGTGCCGCATGGCAAGACGTTAGTCATGGCAGGATTATTTCTGGTGGCAGCACGTTATCCATGCAGGTCGCGCGTTTGCTCGATCCTCATTCCCGAACGTTTGGCGGCAAAGTTCGCCAAGTTTGGCGGACGGTTCAGCTTGAATGGCACCTGTCTAAAACTCAAATCCTTGAGCTTTATTTAAACCGCGCTCCTTTTGGTGGCACGCTGCAGGGAATTGGCGCTGCTAGTTGGGCCTATTTGGGCAAACCACCTGATGAACTCACTCGCTCTGAGGCGGCACTACTTGCGGTATTACCTCAGGCTCCTAGCCGTTTGCGTCCCGATCGTTACCCTATTCGCGCACAGGCCGCGCGGAATAAAGTGCTCGATCGTTTGGCTGAGTATCAAGTATGGGAGCAGCAGCAAGTTGATGATATTAAGCAGGAACCTGTTTGGTTGGCGCCGCGTCAGATGCCACAGAGTGCACCGCTGTTAGCTCGACGGATGATTCAAACCTATCCTCTGCAGGGGGTCATCAATACGACGATAGATGCCTCGCTACAGCGACAATTAGAAACGTTGGCTAAAGGTTGGGGCTCTCGTCTTCCCGCTAAGACTTCCGTTGGCGTTTTGATCGTTGATCATACTGATATGCAGGTAAAGGCATATCTGGGATCGCTAGATTTTGCTGACAATAGCCGCTTTGGACATGTGGATATGGTGAGAGCTTGGCGTTCTCCTGGCTCAACCTTAAAGCCATTCTTATATGGACTGGCCTTGGATGATGGATTGATCCACAACGAGTCGCTATTACAAGATGTTCCGCGGCGATTTGGCGATTATCGACCCGGTAATTTTGACACGGGTTTCCACGGCGCGGTAAGTGCCAGTGAAGCATTAACTCGATCGTTAAATTTGCCAGCTGTGCAGCTATTGGAGGCCTATGGCCCTAAGCGCTTTGCTGCTCAATTACGCAATGCAGGGTTAGAACTGAGTTTTCCCGATCACGCCGAACCGAATCTTGCGTTAATTTTAGGTGGGGCGGGGGCGCGCTTAGAACAGCTGGTTTCCACCTACAGTGCTTTGGCTCGTCAGGGGGAAAGTGCTGACTTGCGCTATGTCGTTGGGCAGAAAATATATAACCGTCCATTAATGTCGCCAGGAGCGGCATGGATTATTCGGCGTACGTTAGCAGGACAAGCAAGGCCAGAGCCCGATGATTCACTTAGCGCAGTAGTGCCTCTTGCATGGAAAACGGGCACCAGCTTCGGCTATCGAGATGCGTGGGCGATAGGTGTCAATGCGCGTTATACCATTGGTGTATGGGTTGGACGGCCTGATGGTACGCCAGTAGCAGGCCAGTTTGGTTATGCCACCGCGGTGCCATTGCTATTCCAACTGAATAATTTATTGCTGAATAACCCGACATTACGGGGTAATGGCTGGCCCACAGATCCGCGCCCATCGACGGTTACACGAGCAATGATCTGTTGGCCGAGTGGACAACCATCAAATGAACAAGACGGAAATTGTCGTCAAAGGCGCTCGACATGGGTACTGGATGGCACCACTCCACCTACGTTAGTTGCTCCAGAACAGGAGAGCAGTCAGGGGATTTGGCGGCATGAATGGCTAGATGATGAGGGTAAGCGAGTTGCTCCAGAATGTCATGGTGCGGTTGAAAAGTTGCTAGCACTCTGGCCCTTGCCGCTTGAGCCTTGGTTACCTGAGGTAGAAAAGCGAGCTAACCGTATTCCGGCAGCGAGTAAGGTTTGCCCTCCTCCGGTAGAAACCTTATCAGCTCCTCTCGTCTTGATTGGATTAAGTGATGGCTCAATTCTGCGACGTCCACCAGGAAAAACGGACATTGATTTGCGGTTGACTACGCAGGGCGGAGAGGGACAACGTTGGTGGTTTTTGAACGGAGAACTAGTTTCGCAGGAGGCATCGTTATTTTATCGATTCACTAAAGTTGGCCGTTATCAGCTCACAGTAATGGATGGCGGTGGACAAATTGCCAGCGTAGATTTTCAGGTGGAATGATACCGCTTTGTGCTTTAAATCAAAAAAGTAATATTTCCTTAACATTTTCATCTCATTTCAATAGGCAAATATTAGTCGCCCATCTATAATCGGCGGCGATTCATAGCCGGAGTTTGGCTATCGAGGTATGAAAATAAGAGAATAATCCTTTCATTCAAATGGTTAGAACTCTAAAAATATTCCATCTGCCTTGATGTGGTCGTAAACTCACAAAATAAGTCTCTCCGTAGTACTTAGCGTTAACGCGCTAATCGCGAAGGAGTTAACGGCTTTCATTGGAAGTTAGACAGAGGTTTAAATGACAGTAGAACGTACCTTCTCCATCGTAAAACCCAATGCGGTGGCTAAAAATGTTATTGGCGCTATTTATTCTCGTTTTGAAGCAGCAGGGCTGAAAATCGTTGCAGCAAAAATGGTTCATCTCACCCGTGAACAGGCTGAAGGTTTCTATGCGGAACACAAAGGCCGCCCATTCTTCGATGGTCTGGTTGATTTCATGACTTCTGGCCCGATTATGGTTCAGGTGCTGGAAGGTAAAGATGCCGTTCGCCGTAATCGTGAAATCATGGGGGCAACAAACCCTGAAAATGCATTAGCAGGTACGTTGCGCGCTGATTATGCAGATAGCCTGACCGAAAATGCGGCACACGGTTCTGACTCTTTAGAATCAGCCGAGCGTGAAATTGCCTATTTCTTTGCAAGCAATGAAGTTTGCCCACGCACTCGTTAATCGACTGCGCAAATCGGTAAGAGATTCTGTTCGTGAAGCTTAACGGCATAGCATCCCGCCGATAGACCGAGTACAATATCGCGCCCTGAGTGGTTATTCCTCAGGGCCGTTTTTTTAAACACATTATCAGCGTAATTATTAATACAATGTTTTTAATGTGTTGTACCTAACAAGACTGAATACGATGCGAACCGAGTTTGTATCTACCCGCAACAGGCGTTACGCTTGTCTAGTCAGTCACCTTAATTATCGCGCCGCAAAGTGTAACAACGAGGCCAGAGTTTAGTATGTCAAAAGATCCAGTGATCAAAGCCCATTCATCTCATTCAGATATTACGTCTGAATCTATTGTCGTCGAGTCAAACTTGTCTGAAATTAGCGCACCTATAAATGCTGCGCAGGCTGATGCTATGCAGTCTGCCCCGGCCAATACGTCGGAAAAAATTAACCTTCTCGATCTCGATCGCCAACAAATGCGCGAATTCTTCGCTAAGTTGGGTGAGAAACCTTTCCGCGCCGATCAGGTGATGAAATGGATGTATCACTACTGTTGCGATAATTTTGATGAGATGACCGACATCAATAAGGTGTTGCGTAATAAGCTCAAAGAAATTGCTGAAATTCGTGCCCCAGAAGTTGCTGAAGAGCAGCGCTCAACTGATGGCACCATTAAGTGGGCAATTCAGGTGGGCGACCAGCGGGTTGAAACGGTTTATATTCCGGAAGACGATCGCGCAACCTTATGCGTATCTTCGCAGGTCGGTTGTGCGCTGGAATGTAAATTCTGCTCTACCGCACAGCAAGGGTTTAACCGTAACCTGCGAGTATCAGAAATTATTGGTCAGGTATGGCGCGCTGCTAAGATTATCGGTGCGCATAAAGTCACGGGACAGCGCCCCATCACTAACGTTGTCATGATGGGCATGGGTGAGCCGTTGCTGAATTTGAACAACGTCGTGCCAGCAATGAACATCATGCTTGATGATTTCGGATTTGGTCTCTCCAAACGTCGCGTTACCTTATCGACCTCAGGCGTTGTTCCTGCTTTAGAGAAACTGGGCGATATGATTGACGTCGCGTTGGCCATCTCTCTTCATGCGCCGACAGATGAGATCCGAGACGAAATCGTACCTATCAACCGTAAATACAACATCGAAACTTTCCTCGGTGCGGTACGCCGCTATTTAGAGAAATCTAATGCAAATCAGGGGCGAGTGACGGTTGAGTACGTCATGCTGGATCATATCAACGATGGGATGGAGCACGCGCATCAGTTAGCTGAATGTTTAAAAGATACGCCATGCAAAATCAACCTAATCCCATGGAACCCGTTCCCGGGAGCGCCGTATGGCCGTAGCTCGAATAGTCGAGTAGACCGCTTCTCTAAAGTTTTGATGGAGTATGGCTTTACTGTGATCGTACGTAAGACACGCGGCGATGACATTGATGCGGCGTGTGGACAGCTGGCCGGTGATGTTATTGACCGAACAAAACGGACCATGAAGAAAAAAATGGCGGGTGAACCTATTACGGTTCGAGAGGTCTGACGCAGAGTGCGTTCATATTAGTGACTTCCCTAACGTTGTTGGTCAAACCCTTTGAGATTCAAAGGAAAAGGATAATAGGGTAAAGCAATGAAGCTAAAAATGAGATGGGTAGTAGGACTGCTGACGGTCGGTTTGTTGGCAGGCTGCTCAAGTTCTAAACCTGAGAGCCAGCAGACCGCGACGGTATCACAGAGCCGGTTGCAACTCGGGTTGGAATACTTGAATCAGGGCGACTTGAAAGCCGCTCAGCAAAATCTGGAAAAGGCACGGGATGCTGCGCCGGATGATTACCGTACTCAGCTTGGCATGGCGCTTTATCAGCAGCGTGTGGGAGATAATCAGGCCGCACAGGAAAGTTATCAGAAAGCGATGAATTTAGCGCCACAGAATGGCACCGTGATGAATAATTACGGTGCGTTTCTGTGTAGTTTAGGGCAGTATGTACCAGCACAACAACAGTTTAGTTCAGCTGCAAATCTTCCTGATTACGGTCAGGTTGCAGATAGCTTCGAAAATGCAGGTTATTGTTTTCTAAAAGCAGGACAGACTGAGGAAGCGCGTAAGCTATTTAGCCGCGCTTTGAAGAGCGATCCGGATAAGGGAGTTTCGTTAATTGCGGAAGCTATCCGGGAATTTGACCAAGGGAAGCGCGGAGATGCGCGAATAATGTTGGATGTTTACAATCATATTCTACCGGCTAGCGCTAATAGTCTATGGTTACAAATCCGCTTCGCTGCGTTAGATGGGCGCCAAACGAACTTAGAGCGTTATGGCAAACAACTGGCGCGAAATTTTCCACAATCTCAACAGTACCAGCAGTTCCTAGCGAATGAATACTGAAGCCCCCCAAGATCAAACAGCTCCATTGACTACAGGCGAACGCCTGCGCCAAGGCCGCGAAAAGTTAGAACTGTCACAACAGGCTGTTGCAGAACGTCTGTGTCTGAAAGTTTCAACTGTTCGTGATATTGAAGAAGATAAGGCTCCGGTTGATTTGGCCTCAACATTTTTGCGTGGGTACATACGTTCCTATGCAAAATTGGTTCATATCCCGGAAGACGAATTAACGCCGCTGTTAGAAAAGCAAGCACCGTTGAAGGCGGCAAAAGTTGCGCCAATGCAAAGCTTCTCACTGGGTAAAAAACGTAAAAAGCGCGATGGTTGGCTGATGATGTTTACCTGGCTTGTGGTATTTGTGGTTATTGGTCTCACCGGTTCGTGGTGGTGGCAAAATCATAAAGCCCAGCAAGAAGATATTGCGACAATGGCGAATGAATCCTCTGCTCAGTTGGCGAAAAATGGCCAATTACAATCATCAGATCCCTCTAATGGGTCTGATGATGTTGCGGCTGCAACGGATACTCAGGAGTCTGCCGGTACCCCGCCAGATTCCTCGGCAGCTGACGGTCAAACGGCAAACGTTCCTGCGAGTTCGACGGCAACGGCACCTGTGGCCAATGCAGAAACTCAGCAGAGCCAGAACAACGCAGTTGTATCGCCAAGTCAGGCTCCGATTGATACGACAACCAATGCGAACGCGGCAACGTTACCTACTGCGAGTGCAACAGTGGATGCTGCTGCAGTCGTGTCCAATAATCTGGTAATGAAGTTTAATGCGGATTGCTGGTTAGAAGTAAAAGACTCAACGGGTAAGACGCTTTTCAGCGGTATGCAAAAATCCGGTGCATCTTTGGATCTTGCTGGAACAGCGCCATATAAGCTGAAAATCGGTGCTCCAGCAGCCGTGCAAATTACGTATCAAGGCAAACCTGTTGATCTGAGTCGCTTTGTTAAATCAAGTCAGGTCGCACGTTTGACACTGAACGCTGAGTGATCCAGTCGATCACTCATAGTGAGCGCAGTACGCTGCGAGCATAGATGAGATCACCAAAACTGGCGTTGCAAACAACGGTTAGTCTCGGTGATTCATTTTTGGCAGCGTTGGCAGTATAAGTATCTTGTTTACCTGAGTGCTGGTTAAATATTGGATTATGAAGAATCATTATCCCATTGATAGTAAGGCACTTATGGAGAGTTAATATGCATAATGAGTCGCCCATTAAGCGGAGAAAATCGACCCGCATTTATGTTGGCAATGTGCCTATTGGTGATGGTGCACCGATTGCCGTGCAGTCGATGACAAATACCAAAACAACGGACGTTGATGCAACGGTAAAACAAATTCGCGCCCTCGAACGTGTCGGCGTTGATATTGTACGTGTATCAGTTCCAACCATGGATGCCGCTGAAGCATTCAAGCTTATTAAGCAGCAGGTTTCTGTGCCGCTGGTCGCTGATATTCATTTCGACTATCGCATTGCGCTAAAAGTTGCTGAGTATGGCGTTGATTGCCTGCGTATTAACCCTGGCAACATCGGTAATGAGTCCCGTATTCGTTCGGTCGTTGATTGTGCTCGTGATAAAAATATTCCGATTCGTATCGGGATCAACGGTGGATCGTTAGAAAAAGATATTCAGGAAAAATTCGGCGAGCCAACGCCGGAAGCCTTGCTGGAATCAGCCATGCGCCACGTTGACATTCTGGATCGTCTTAACTTCGATCAGTTTAAAGTCAGCGTTAAAGCATCGGATGTTTTCCTTGCCGTACAGTCATATCGCTTATTGGCTTCCCGTATCGATCAACCGCTGCACCTCGGGATCACCGAAGCGGGCGGGGCGCGTAGCGGATCGGTTAAATCTGCGGTGGGTTTAGGCATGCTGCTGGCTGAAGGAATTGGTGACACGTTACGTATTTCGTTGGCCGCAGATCCTGTCGAAGAAGTGAAAGTTGGTTTTGATATCCTTAAGTCTCTTCGCATTCGTTCGCGTGGGATTAACTTTATCGCTTGTCCAACCTGTTCACGACAGGAGTTTGACGTTATTGGTACCGTTAACGCGCTCGAACAGCGTCTGGAAGACATTATTACGCCAATGGATGTATCTATCATCGGTTGCGTGGTGAACGGTCCGGGCGAGGCTTTGGTTTCAACGATTGGCGTGACAGGCGGACACAATAAGAGCGGCTTCTATGAAGACGGCGTACGTCAGAAAGATCGCTTCGATAACGAGAAGATGATCGATCAGTTAGAAGCCAAGATCCGTGCTAAAGCTTCAATGTTGGATGTGAATAAACGCATTGAAGTCAGCCAGATTGACGAGAAGTAATCGACCGTGGTCTGCATGGTCGTTTACTTTGATTAAACAATGTCCCGATTGATGAGATTGCCCTAATCCTCCATAATCGGGTTCATTTTTTTGAATTAAATAGTATAGAGAATTGACGTGGCGAAGAATATCCAAGCTATTCGTGGCATGAACGACTACCTGCCGGAAGACACGGCGCTTTGGCAGCCGATTGAAGCTGCGCTCAAACAAGTCCTGACCAGCTACGGTTACAGCGAAATCCGTTTGCCGATTGTAGAGCAGACCCCGTTATTCAAACGTGCGATTGGTGAAGTGACCGACGTCGTTGAAAAAGAGATGTACACCTTCGATGACCGTAATGGTGACAGCCTGACTTTGCGTCCTGAAGGGACTGCGGGCTGTGTGCGTGCCGGTATCGAGCATGGTCTGCTGTACAATCAAGAACAACGCTTATGGTACATCGGTCCGATGTTCCGTCATGAGCGTCCGCAAAAAGGCCGTTATCGTCAGTTTCATCAGTTAGGAGCCGAAGTCTTTGGGCTAAACGGTCCTGACGTAGACGCCGAGCTTATCCTGCTGACTGCCCGTTGGTGGCGTGCGCTAGGCATCTCTGAGCATGTCTCTCTGGAACTGAATTCAATCGGTTCTCTGGAAGCTCGCGCGAACTACCGTGACGCGCTGGTCGCTTATCTGGAACAGTTTAAAGATAAACTGGACGAAGATTGCAAGCGTCGTATGTACAGCAACCCGCTGCGCGTTCTAGATTCGAAGAATCCAGAAGTACAAGCCTTGCTGAATGATGCGCCGCGCCTGTCTGAATATCTCGACGAAGAGTCTCGTGAGCACTTTGCTGGCCTGTGTAAGTTACTCGACGATGCGGGTATTGCGTATACCGTAAATGAGCGTCTGGTGCGCGGACTGGATTATTACAACCGCACGGTATTTGAGTGGGTGACGAATAGCTTAGGCGCTCAGGGCACCGTTTGTGCCGGTGGGCGTTATGATGGTTTGGTTGCTCAACTCGGTGGGCACGCCACGCCAGCCGTTGGGTTTGCTATGGGCTTGGAACGTTTGGTTCTTCTGGTTCAAGCCGTTAACCCTGACTTCCAGCCACAGCGCGCGGTTGACGTTTATCTGATTTCTTCTGGTGAAGGCACTCAGAGTGCGGCGATGCGTTTGGCTGAAAAAATTCGTGATGCCTATCCGCAGGTCAAACTGATGACGAACTATGGCGGTGGCAATTTCAAGAAGCAGTTTGCACGTGCTGATAAGTGGGGCGCTCGCATCGCTCTGGTATTAGGCGAAAATGAGATGAACGCGGGTCAGATTAATGTTAAAAATCTGCAAAGCGGCGATCAGCAAACTATTGCACAGGACGACGTTGCTGCGATCCTGGCATCAATGTTGGCGTAAGGAGTAAAGAACAGTGGAAGTCTATAGCACAGAGAACGAACAGGTTGATGCCTTACGTCGCTTCTTTATTGAAAATGGTAAGGCGTTAGCGATTGGTGTTGTGATTGGGATTGGTGCACTGCTTGGTTGGCGTTACTGGCAGAATCACCAGCAGGCTGAAATGACAGGGGCTTCCCAGTCTTATCAGCAGGCAAGCGAGGCGCTGACCGGCGGTAAAGCTGACGGTGTGGCGTTAGCTGAAAAGTTTATTGAAAAAAATGCTAATAACTATGGTGTGTTAGCAGCGTTGCAGTTAGCGCAACATGAA
Organism: Hafnia paralvei; assembly: GCF_020150375.1. Taxonomy (NCBI): domain Bacteria; kingdom Pseudomonadati; phylum Pseudomonadota; class Gammaproteobacteria; order Enterobacterales; family Hafniaceae; genus Hafnia; species Hafnia paralvei. Next base: position 1,060,842 of record NZ_CP083737.1, read on the forward strand.
GTTGACCAGAAAGACTTTGCTAAGGCTGAACATCAGCTAGCTTGGGCCCAAGGTCAAGCTAAAGATGAAAACTTGAAATCCCTGATTGATTTGCGTTTGGCTCGTGTTCAGCTACAGGAGAATAAGCTGGACGACGCATTGAAAACTCTGGATTTAGTCAAGGCGACCGGCTGGGTTGCTATGGCGCAGGACGTACGCGGCGATGTACTGGTTAAGAAAGGCGATGTAAAAGGCGCCCGCGAAGCATACAGCAAAGGCTTGGCCTCTGATGCTTCCCAGTCTTTGCAGGCTTTACTGCGCATGAAACTGAACAATTTATCCAACTAAGGGGATAATAAATGCAATTGCGTAAAACGCTCTTGGTGGGATTACTGTCTGTAACATTTTTGAGCGGATGCTCTTGGTTCAGCAGTGAAACTGACGTTGTAACCATGTCTCCGTTGCCAAAAGTTGAAAACCAATTCACACCAACTCAGGTCTGGAGCACATCGGTTGGTGACGGCATTGGTGAATATTATTCTCACCTGCGTCCTACTTGGCAGGATAACCGCATTTACGCCGCCGATCGTATGGGTGTGGTAAAAGCGATGGATGCGGAAAAAGGCGATGTGATCTGGTCTGTCAATTTGGCAGAGAAAGATGGCTGGTTCTCGCATAAAACAGCTCTGCTGTCCGGTGGCTTAGCGGTTTCGGGTGGCAAGGTTTATGTAGGGTCTGAGCGTGCGGTGGTATATGCATTGAACGCTGAAGACGGTACTGAAGCGTGGAAAACCACGGTTGCTGGCGAAGCGATTTCTCGCCCCGTAGTGAGTGATGGATTGGTATTAATTCATACTGCAAACGGTATGCTGCAGGCTTTAAATGAGGCTGATGGTGCAATCAAATGGACCGTTAACCTTGATATGCCTTCTCTGACATTGCGCGGCGAATCAGCGCCTGCGACTGCCTATGGTGCAGCAATTGTTGGCGGTGATAACGGACGCGTGAGTGCGGTGATGATGCAGCAGGGCCAAATGATTTGGCAGCAACGTGTTGCTCAGCCAATGGGCTCAACGGAGATTGACCGTTTGAACGACGTGGATACAACCCCTATCGTTGTTGATGGTGTTGTATACTCCCTTGGTTATAACGGTAACTTAGCGGCTTTGGATCTGCGTTCTGGTCAGATTCAATGGAAACGTGAAATGGGTTCAGTGAACGATTTCATCGTTGATGCAGGCCGTATTTACGTTGTTGACCAAGATGACCGAGTCGCGGCGTTAAGCGCTGACGGTGGTGTATCTCTGTGGAAACAAAGCGATCTGCTGCATCGTAACCTGACTGCTCCAGCGTTGTATAACGGTTATCTGGTTGTGGGTGATAGCGAAGGTTACCTGCATTGGTTGAATACTGATGACGGTCGTTTTGTTGCTCAACAGAAAGTAGACAGTTCGGGTCTTCTTAGCGCGCCGCTGGTAGCCAGCGATAAGCTGATTATTCAGGCTCGCGGCGGTAAAGTTTACGCATTTACCCGCTGATATATCCAATGATTTGGTGTATTAATGCCAAGTTAGACGGTTATAAAACAATTATTTAGGGCGGCAATATGGTCGTCTGGGAACGGCTCCTGATCACCTCAGGAGCCGTTTCGTCTTCTGAAAAGTCCTTGCGCGGGCGCGATCTTTCCCCGTGTATTTGGAATTAAATTAAGTAATAGAGGCTTCAACAATGATACCTGTCGTCGCGCTGGTCGGGCGCCCGAATGTGGGTAAATCCACTTTATTTAACCGCTTAACGCATACTCGTGATGCTCTGGTTGCGGATTTCCCTGGGTTGACCCGTGACCGTAAATACGGTCGTGCTGAAGTGAGTGGTCATGAATTCATTATCATTGATACCGGTGGTATTGATGGCACTGAAAACGGTGTTGAAACGCATATGGCTGAGCAATCGCTGATGGCGATTGAAGAGGCTGATATCGTGCTGTTTATGGTTGATGCTCGTGCTGGCTTAATGCCAGCGGATGAGGGCATTGCTCAGCACCTGCGTAGCCGTGAAAAAGCCACTTTCTTAGTCGCGAACAAAACGGATGGTATTGACCCTGATGTGGCTATCGGTGATTTTTACTCGCTTGGCTTTGGTGAGGTTTATCCCATCGCTGCTTCTCATGGCCGTGGTGTTGCTCAACTGATTGAAGAAGCACTGATTCCGTTTGTGGGTGTGCCAGAACCTGAGCGTGAGCTGACCGAAGAAGAGGCGAATGCCGCTTATTGGGCAGAGCAGGAAGCTGATGAAGCGGAAGAGTTGGCTGAAGAGGAAGAGGACGACTTTAATCCTCAGGATCTGCCGATTAAAATCGCTATCGTTGGTCGTCCTAACGTAGGTAAGTCCACACTAACAAACCGTATTTTGGGTGAAGACCGTGTCGTAGTCTACGACATGCCGGGCACGACGCGTGACAGCATTTACATCCCAATGGTTCGCGATGAGCGCGAATACGTGCTGATTGATACCGCTGGGGTTCGTAAGCGTGGGAAAGTGACTGATACCGTTGAGAAATTCTCCGTTATCAAAACGCTGCAGGCGATTGAAGACTCCAACGTTGCATTGTTGGTGATTGATGCACGTGAAGGTATTTCTGACCAAGATCTGTCGCTGTTGGGCTTTATCCTGAATAGTGGGCGCTCACTGGTGATTGTGGTGAATAAGTGGGATGGCCTGTCTGAAGATGTCAAAACTCAGGTCAAAGAGATGCTGGATCTGCGTTTGGGCTTTGTTGATTTTGCCCGCATCCACTTTATTTCCGCTCTGCACGGTAGCGGCGTAGGTAATCTGTTTGAGTCTATTCAAGAAGCCTATGATTGTGCGACTCGCCGCGTGAGTACATCCTTACTGACTCGTATCATGAATATGGCGCAGGAAGATCATCAACCGCCGTTGGTACGTGGTCGTCGTGTAAAACTGAAATATGCGCATGCCGGTGGCTATAACCCGCCAATCGTGGTTATCCACGGTAATCAGGTAAAAGATCTGGCTGATTCTTACAAGCGTTATCTGATGAACTACTTCCGTCGTTCGCTGAAAGTGATGGGTACGCCAATCCGCATTCAGTTTAAAGAAGGCGACAACCCGTATGCAGGTAAACGCAATATGCTGAATCCAACTCAGCTACGTAAACGTAAGCGTCTGCTGGCTCATATCAAAAAGAGCAAATAACGTTTACTGACAACGAAAAACCACAATGGGGTGCAGAATACGCATCCCATTTTTTTATGGTTTTCTCTATTTTTTACGGCGTTGCATATAGTCGTTGTATAAGCTTTGAGTGTATTCTCTTTGCTTGCAAAGTATTTTCGACATCAACAAGGATTTAAGTATGTCTTGGGAGACGTGGAGTTTTGCCTTCGGTGTCACAGTACCTAATCTGTTGATGTTACTACTGGGAGTGTTGTTACGCCGATTACGGCTGCTGGACGATGCGTTCTGCGATGGTGCGACTCGGCTCGTTTTTAATCTCTCTCTTCCTTGCCTGTTGTTTTTCAGCATTGCCACTAACCACTCTACGCTTGGCAACAACTTCGCCTTTGTCGTTTACGGCGGAGTCGCAACGATTATTAGTTTTCTACTGCTGGAGCTGGTGGCGCTTAAGTTGGTAAAAGAGCCACGTGAGCGTGGCATCTTTGTTCAGGGAGGATTTCGCGCCAATACGGCGATTGTTGGTTTAGCTTATTGCGCCAGCGCCTATGGTAGCGAAGGCGTTGCCATTGGGTCGATGTACATGGCCGTAACGGTGATCCTGTTTAACGTATTGTCGGTTGTGACTCTCACCCGCACATTGAGCGTGGATAGCCAGCAGAAAATCAGCTGGGGGAAAATACTGCGCGGGGTTATCACTAACCCATTGATTATTGGTATCGTGCTTGGTCTATGTTATTCCTTCACTCGGCTCCCGATGCCGGAGGTTTTATCATCAACCGGCAAATTTATCTCTGGCATGGCGTTGCCGCTTGCGCTGTTGTGTACCGGAGCAAGTATTGACTGGCACGCGATGTTTAGCTCATCAAACGTTGCGGGATATGCAAGTGCAGCAAAGCTGATCGCCGTCCCGGTATTCATGACCTTAGGAGGCTGGCTGCTTGGATTCCGTGGCGTTACACTTGGCGTGATGTTCTTATTTACGTCGACGCCAACGGCGGCTGCCAGCTATGTTATGACGCGGGCGATGGGAGGAAATGCCACGCTTGCGGCGAACATTATTGCGATTACCACCGTTGGGTCTTTTTTCACGACCGCGCTTGGGCTTTATTTCTTGCGTAATTGGGGTGTGATTTAGGAGGTTAAAATGGACGTGTTGTGTCCAAAGTGTCAGCAACAGATGCAGTGGATAAACGGTGATTATTATTGCCCGAACTGCCAGCAAGCATACCATCAACACGCGGATTGCCCTGAATGCGGGAAACCATTACAGGAATTGAAAGCCTGTGGCGCGGTGGACTATCTGTGCCAGCATGGGCATGGGATGATATCCAAGAAACGTGTGAAATTTAGCTATAGCGTAAAATAGCATTCGAGAGTGAATGCAAAGAGTGAATGCGACGACGGGCGCATCCTTGCGCCCTAGTGTTCAAGCAAACCGTGACGGGTATAAACGTTATCTCTTTATACAACAACGCCGTTGTACAAATTCCTCTAAGCGCGCCATCGCTTGTTCAATCAACGCCTTCGGCGTGCCAAAGTTAATGCGGATATAGTTCTCACCGTTTTGCACGTAGTGGGTGCCATCTTCAACAACAACACCGGTTTCATGCGCCAACTGATGAGTAAAATCATAGGCACTCATACCCGTGGCGCTGACGTCTACCCATGCTAGATAGGAGGACTCTGTTCGCATCATTTTGAGCGTTGGTAGGCGCTCACTCATGAATTGATAAAGGTAGCGCTCGTTTTCTGCAAGATATTGGTTGAGCGCTTTCAACCATGGTAAGCCTCGGTTATAGGCATAAATTAACCCCCAGACGCCAAACATATTAGGGGAGGTAATTGAGTTTTTCTCTAGCCGCTGGCGAAAACGAGAGCGCAATGCCTCATTGGGTATAATGCTGTAAGAGGTCTTTAATCCGCCAAGGTTAAACGCTTTATTCGGTGACGTAAGTAATATGAGATTGTCTGGGGCGGCACAATCCTTGTTTAACGCATTGATAAAGTTGCCCTGTAAAATATGTTCTGCATGTACCTCATCGATAACGAGAATTACCCCGTATTTCTGACAAAGATCGGAAACTCGATGAATCTCTTCGGCACTCCAAATTCTCCCAGAGGGGTTGTGTGGTGAACAGAAGAGATAAAGTTTAGGCTGATTCTGTCTTATTTGGTCTTCAAGTAATTCGAAATTGAGCTGGTAGCGGTTATTTTTCACCGCCAGAGGGTTCGCAATAATACGTACCTTTTGACGTTCGGCGGCCTGTGCAAAAGGATCATACACCGGTGTATTCATAAGGATGCAATCACCTTCTGTGCAGAATGCCTGAATGGTGTAATGCAACGTTGAGACGGTGCCGTAGGTTAGCGTGATCCACTCACGCTCGACGTGGGCATTGTGCTGCTTGGCCTGAAAGTCGATCACCGCTTGGTAAAATTCGTCGAAGCAATAGGTATAGCCAAAAGTGCCGTGTTCCACGATTTGGCGCAGGCCCTCAATCACCTCGGGTGGAGATTTAAAGTCCATATCGGCAATCCACATGGGAATAAAGTCTCTCGATACGGCACCAAAGCGTGAGCAAACATAGTCGTAATCCCACTTACGGCATTTATCGACGCGGCGATCGATGATCTCATCAAAATTATACATGCTGGCTCCTTGGCCTAAATTAATGCTTCAATGCCGGTTTTTACACTTTGAACTTGTGGGCCAATGATGACCTGTAAACTGTGATTATCAAGAACGACCACGGCAAGAGCACCCGCTTTCTTTAATATTTCTTTATTAATAAGCGCCATGTCTTTAACGACTAAGCGTAAGCGGGTGATACAGTTGTCCAGTGAGTCGATATTTTCTTTTCCTCCCAAAGCAGAAAGAATGAGTTCTGGATCGTACTGAGCGCCTTTTTTATTTCCGCTGGGTTTCTCCGCTTTTACGTTTTCAGTAATATCGTCATCCTCTCGTCCTGGTGTTTTAATATCATGTTTGAGAATATACCAGCGGAATACAAAGAAATAGATAGCAAACCAAATAATGCCAACGGGGATAACTAAATACCATTTGGTTGCAGTGCCTTGCATTATGCCAAAGATTAATAAATCTAATATTCCACCGTCGGTATTTCCGATTGTCACACCGAGTAATGCCATCACCATTAGAGCAAGACCGGACATAATGACATGGAAAACATATAAGAAAGGCGCGATGAATAAAAAGAGAAACTCAATAGGCTCGGATATACCGGTCACCACGGAAACTAAAACGCCTGAAAGCAGTAGTCCTTTTATGATAGGGCGGTTTTCAGGTTTAGCTGTTCGGTAAATAGCATAAGCGACAGCAGGCAAGCCAAAGATGAAGGTAGGCATGAAGCCTTGTGATAAGAATGCGGTAACGTGAGGGCTAAAAGGTAGACCTGCTTTTAGCTCAGCATAGAAAATGTTTAGCGCTCCTGATATTTCCTGCCCGCCAACAAATTCAGTCCCGCCAGCAGGAGTGAAGCGAACCATCGCCAGTAAAATATGGTGCAAGCCAAACGGTTTAAGTAATAGAACCCCAACGCCGTATAAGAATGGCCCAAACACGCTGGTGCTCTGGATTAATCGTCCAATTGCGGTAATACCTATCGCCACATATTCCCATAAGAATGGAATGATTAATCCAACGATGGATAGCGTTAGGGCGGTAATGATAGGGACAAAACGGATCCCGCTAAAGAAGGCAAAAGCGTCATGGAGCCGAGTATCTTGGAAACGTTCATGTAGGAAATAGGTAATTACACCCACGACGATCCCACCTAAAACCCCCATCTCTAGCGATTGAATTCCTAATACCATCGCTTGACCCGCTTGTTTCATATTGGACGCGTCGGCGAGTTGATGGCTACTGAGAAGATAATAATTAATTGATAGATTCATTATCATATAGCCGACAAAACCCGCGAATGCACCGATGGCTTTATTCCGTTTTGCCAGTCCTAGTGGAATTGCCATAGCGAACATAATAGGTAAATAAGTAAAGGCAAATCCGCCAACGGTAGCAACAAAACCAAATGTTAATTGCACTAATTCATTTCCCAGAAAAGGGAAACTTTTTATAGTGGAGGGACTGGTAATAGAGCTACCAACACCTAATAACAACCCCATAAATGCGAGTAAAGATACGGGGAACATAAACGTCTTTCCCAGACTTTGAAAAAATTCCCATAACCTTGACTTGAATGATTTTGTGTCCGACATGTGGGCACTCCCAATAAGCTGATAACTATAATAAACCGTCATCATCCCAAATGAATGACGATAATTTTTTATCTGTGAGCTAAGGGGATTTTTAATAAATGAGATGATTCCCCAATGACCTAAATAGGTCGTTAGGAATTAAAGCAAAGCGATTGTGGATAGAATGCACGGAGGATCACAGTTTTATTTTGCTCGGGTTTTAGGCTATTTTGCTTTCGTTTCATAACCAACCAAAAGCAAAGCGAAAAATTAACAAGTAATTTTTATCTATAAAGTAAGGAATCATGCAGAAGATAACGAAAGTGGGGATAATTAGGATTCAGGCCACGGCTTTTATTATGCAAAGTGACCTGTCTCACAGAACTCACTATTCGCGTTTAGGCGTCGCGTTTGGACACGCGTTTTTTGGGGGGCGGTGTGATCGCGGTAACCGTGCTTTCAATCCATCCATCTTGCAGTCGCGTTTTCAGTAATTCGCCGTTATTCACCTGCTTAACACTTTTCAATACGCTACCGTTTGGTGACTGAGTCACGCTGAACCCACGAGACAGCGTCGCGAGTGGGCTCACTCCTTCCAACTGTGAGCAAAGTGCGCCAAAACGTTCACGGTTGCTACTAAGCTGGCGCTGGATGAGCAGTTCCATACGATTGTGAATTTGCGCTAATCGTTGCTGATTACGCTGGATCTGTGCCGATGGTTGTTGTTGGTTGAGGCGTTGGCTCAGACGCTCCTGCTGGCGTTCTGCGAGACGTAGGCGAGTTTGCACAGCCTCATCCAACCGACGGCGTAACTTTAAAAGTAACGTGTTCTGACGCGCCAGACGGAGCTGTGGATGCTGTTGCTGTAAACGATGGTTGAGCCGTGTAAAACGTTGCTGGTGGCGAGCAAGATAATAATCCATCGCCATTTCCATGCGCTGTTGCTGTGAGAGCATTTGGCGCATAAGTTCTGTTTGATTACGGCTAACCAATTCAGCTGCCGCAGAGGGCGTTGGCGCTCGTAAATCACCGACAAAATCGGCAATGGTGACATCGGTTTCATGGCCGACTGCGCTCACGATGGGAATTTGGCTGGCAAAAATAGCCTTGGCCACGCGTTCATCGTTGAAACTCCACAGATCTTCTAGCGATCCACCGCCGCGACCGACAATCAATACGTCGCACTCTTTCCGCTGATTGGCTAACTCGATGGCGCGCACAATCTGCATCGGCGCGTCGACGCCCTGGACTGCGGTTGGATAGATAATGACGGGCAAAGAAGGATCGCGGCGCTGCAAAACGTTCAGAATGTCATGCAGCGCAGCACCGCTTGAAGAGGTCACAACCCCAACGCAACGCGCGGGCGAGGGCAACGGTTTTTTGTGCGCGGGATCGAACAGGCCTTCTTCCTGCAAACGCTGCTTGAGTTGTTCAAACTGCTGTTGCAGTAAGCCATCCCCAGCGGGCTGCATACTTTCGGCAATCAGTTGGTAATCACCACGCGGTTCGTACAGCGTGATGGTTGCACGCATCAATATCTGCTGACCGTTTTGCGGACGAAACGCCACCCGACGGTTGCTGTTGCGGAACATTGCGCAGCGCACCTGAGCACGATCGTCTTTTAACGTGAAGTACCAGTGGCCGGAAGAGGGCTGAGATAAATTAGAGATTTCACCTGATAGCCAGATCTGCCCCATTTCCATTTCTAACAGCTGACGGACGGTTTGGTTCAACCGACTAACGGTAAAAATTGGCGGGGAAGATGGTAGTGACATGTGACGTAGATCAAACTCTAAATCAAGGTGTTAATTAGTCGATACTACATGCTTGAATGACCTTCGCAAGACTTTTTTGTAAAAAGTACTGGAGGCAACCGTTTTCGGCCTGTATAATGCCGCGGCAATATTAAATCTATTTGATTTACCACTCTGGTGAGATATTGCCCATGCTACGTATCGTTAAAGAAGCCCTGACGTTTGACGACGTCCTCTTAGTTCCAGCCCACTCTACCGTTCTGCCAAACACTGCCGATCTTAGCACTCAGCTGACTTCATCTATTCGAATGAACATCCCCATGCTGTCTGCGGCAATGGATACCGTTACTGAAGCCCGTCTAGCGATTGCGCTGGCGCAGGAAGGCGGTATTGGCTTCATCCACAAAAACATGTCTATCGAGCGTCAGGCTGATGAAGTCCGCCGTGTGAAAAAACATGAAAGTGGTGTGGTGAAAGATCCTCAGACTGTTACCCCAACGACGACTCTGCGCGAAGTTAAAGAGCTGACCGAACGCAATGGTTTTGCGGGTTATCCTGTTGTGACCGATGAACTGGAACTGGTGGGGATCATTACTGGCCGTGATGTGCGTTTTGTCACCGATCTGGAACAGCCAGTGACTGCAGTAATGACGCCTAAAGAGCGTCTGGTAACGGTAAAAGAAGGTGAAGCACGCGAAGTAGTTCTGCAACGTATGCATGAAAAGCGCGTTGAGAAAGCGCTGGTCGTGGATGAAAACTTCCACCTGTGCGGCATGATCACCGTTAAAGACTTCCAAAAAGCTGAGCGTAAGCCAAACGCATGTAAAGACGAGCATGGTCGTCTGCGCGTGGGTGCTGCGGTTGGCGCAGGTGCGGGCAATGAAGAACGTATCGCTGCGTTGGTTGAGGCTGGCGTCGATGTTCTGTTGATTGACTCCTCTCACGGTCATTCCGAAGGTGTGTTGCAGCGTATTCGTGAAACTCGCGCTAAATTCCCCGAGCTGCAAATCATTGGCGGTAACGTAGCAACGGCAGCCGGTGCGAGAGCATTGGCTGAAGCCGGTGTGAATGCGGTGAAAGTGGGCATTGGTCCAGGCTCTATCTGTACGACGCGTATCGTAACCGGTGTTGGGGTTCCACAGATCACTGCGGTTTCTGATGCCGTTGAAGCCCTTGAGGGTACCGGTATTCCGGTTATCGCCGACGGAGGTATCCGCTTCTCTGGCGATATCGCTAAAGCTTTGGCTGCGGGCGCAAGCTGTGTCATGGTCGGTGGTATGCTGGCAGGTACTGAAGAATCTCCGGGTGAAATCGAGCTGTATCAGGGCCGTTCATTCAAATCTTACCGTGGCATGGGTTCACTGGGGGCAATGTCTAAAGGTTCTTCTGACCGTTATTTCCAGAGCGATAATGCCGCAGACAAATTGGTTCCTGAAGGTATTGAAGGCCGCGTTGCATACAAAGGCCATCTGAAAGCGATCATTCACCAGCAAATGGGCGGTCTGCGCTCATGTATGGGGCTGACCGGTTGCGCCACGATTGATGAACTGCGTACTAAAGCAGAATTCGTCCGTATCAGCGGTGCAGGTATTCAGGAAAGCCACGTTCACGATGTGACCATCACCAAAGAGTCACCGAACTACCGTATGGGATCGTAATTCTGAATGTCGAGGCGGGAACGTATTGCAGGTTCTCGCCGTTCGGTATTTAGTCACCTATTTTCGTTTTTTGGCTATTTATATTTCTAAACAAGGCCTTACATGACTCAAAATATTCATAAGCATCGCATTCTGATTCTGGATTTCGGCTCCCAGTACACCCAGCTTCTGGCGCGTCGTGTTCGCGAAATCGGCGTATATTGCGAACTGTGGGCGTGGGACGTCACCGAAGAGCAGATCCGCGAATTTAATCCAAGCGGTATTATTCTGTCCGGTGGTCCAGAAAGCACCACTGAGAACAATAGCCCACGAGCGCCAGAATATGTGTTTACTGCTGGTGTGCCTGTGTTTGGCGTGTGCTACGGCATGCAGACCATGGCGATGCAGTTGGGTGGCCATGTAGAAAGCTCTAACGAACGTGAATTTGGCTATGCGCAGGTAGAAGTTACCGCACACAGCAAAATGTTTGATGATATCAAAGACTCCCTGACCAAAGACGGCACGCCAGTGCTCGATGTCTGGATGAGCCACGGCGATAAAGTGACCGCTATCCCTTCTGATTTTGTCACCGTCGCCAGCACCGAAACCTGTCCTTATGCCATCATGGCAAACGATGAAAAGCGTTTCTACGGCGTACAGTTCCACCCTGAAGTGACTCATACCCATCAAGGGCAGCGCATGCTTGAGCGTTTCATTCTGGATATCTGCGGTTGCGAAGCGCTGTGGACGCCAGCGACGATCATTGAGGATGCGGTCGTGCGACTGCGTGAGCAAGTTGGTGAAGACGAAGTGATCTTAGGCTTGTCCGGCGGCGTTGACTCCTCTGTGACAGCTTTGCTGCTGCATCGTGCTATCGGCAAGCGTCTGACCTGTGTCTTCGTTGACAACGGACTGCTGCGCCTGAATGAAGGTGAGCAGGTAATGGACATGTTCGGCGATAAATTCGGCCTGAATATTATCCATGTTAAAGCCGAAGATCGCTTCCTGAATGCGCTGGCTGGCATCAACGATCCAGAAGCCAAGCGTAAAACTATCGGCCGCGTATTCGTTGAAGTGTTCGACGAAGAAGCGTGCAAGCAGCCTAACGTTAAGTGGTTGGCACAGGGCACCATCTATCCTGATGTGATTGAGTCCGCAGCGTCAGCAACCGGTAAAGCCCACGTGATCAAGTCTCACCACAACGTTGGCGGTTTGCCGAAAGAGATGAAGCTGGGTCTGGTTGAGCCGCTAAAAGAGCTGTTCAAAGACGAAGTGCGTAAGATCGGCCTAGAACTGGGTCTGCCATACGACATGCTGTACCGCCATCCGTTCCCAGGTCCAGGCTTGGGCGTGCGTGTACTGGGTGAGGTCAAGAAAGAGTACTGTGACCTGCTGCGTCGTGCGGATGCGATCTTCATTGAAGAACTGCATAAGGCTGATCTGTATAACAAAGTGAGCCAGGCATTTACCGTATTCCTGCCGGTTCGCTCTGTTGGCGTAATGGGCGATGGCCGTAAATATGATTGGGTCGTTTCTCTGCGTGCGGTAGAAACCATCGACTTCATGACCGCGCATTGGGCGCATCTGCCATATGACTTCTTGGGGCGTGTATCCAACCGCATCATCAACGAAGTGAACGGCATTTCCCGCGTAGTGTACGATATCTCCGGTAAACCACCGGCTACGATTGAGTGGGAATAGTGCTCGGCCACGAGTAACGATGTGAGTCGATAGTAAACATCTTAAGCCCTCTGAGAGATCAGAGGGCTTTCTTGTTTCTACCGGCGATAGCGAAGGCTGAACATCGGATTTTTTGATACCAGTTTGGCACCACTTTGGTGAAAAATAGCGTCGTTATTCTCTCGCTATTTTCGTGTGATTCGTGAACTTCGTGAGAGCGGTGGGCTCTAACCAAATTCACTTCTGGACAACGTGAATCATGGGATAGAGTGCCCGATGGCGTTGTTGATACAGTTTTTTAGGTGCCAACAAAATATCTTCAGGGAACACGAATGCCACATTTTGATTTGTCCTCAAATGGAAACCCGTTTCGCACACTATCGTTAGCGGCACTTATTGCGGCAGCGCTGGTTTTTCCGCAGAGTAGTTTTGCTTGTGGGCCAGACTTTCCCAACCGTTTACTGCTCAATCGTAACGATACTCTTCTGTCGATGCCGGAAGGCAATTTTGTATTTGAAGCTAGCCGACTCGTGCCTGTAGACAAGCAATTACCACTTTGGAAAGCACCTGTATCGTCAACACTCGGCACGTCATCGAAACCTGTTCCGTTGTCGCCAGAACAACGAATCATTGCTGATATGCGACAAACTCACAGCGTTGAGGCTGCTTCGGCAATCGATGCGAAGAGCCTATCGAACGCAGCACGCCTGTATACGTTGGGTGCCGTGGCTTTTGGAGAAAAAGATCCTCGTGCATCGGAATATTTTCAGCAGGTTCTGGCTCTCCCCGTTGCTGAGCAGGGGGAATGGGGACTACGGGCGCAATATTCACTGGGGCGCGTGCAGATGAACGATTATGGTACGCCGGAAGACGTATCTGGATTGAACACGCCACCAGCGTCGCACCCCAAAAAAGAGCAGCTTGAGCAAGCTCTGGCTTCCTTCCAGCAAGTGATTGATAACGTGAAAAGCGGGGCTGTTGATCCAGAACAACTGGCGCTGAGTAGCCTAGGGCAGCAGGCGCGTATTCATTTATGGCTTGGAGACATAATCCCTGCAACACAGTTATATGCACAGCAAGCGGCTCATGGCGATACCGATGGCGGGCTTTCACTGATGTATATCTCCGGCTATCTGATTAGACCAGAAAATAGGGATGTGCTTAAGCAGGCCATTAGCGATCCATTGGTGCAGCAGTTGGTGACTATCGAACTGTTTGCTCGTAGCAGTAATTTGCAGATGGGGAACACCAAGCCAGAACAGACTATTGCTCCGATCCTCGCGTTACTGGTGGATTCAGTGAAAAGTGGCTTCCGCGGTAGCGATCGTTTAGCTGCGTTAGCTTATCGTTCCGGACAATATACGATGGCTGCCAGCCTGCTGAAGAACGCTGGCGACGGAGGGGTAGCGTGGTGGCTACGTGCCAAGATGGCTCTACGTGATGGTGATGTGAAGTCTGCCACCGAGGCCTATGCCAAGGCGGCTTCCGCATTCCCTTCGGATGAAAGCTGGGGGCTACAGCGTAATGATGATTATGCGCCAGAAATGATCACTCCAGTTTGCCGAGTTTCTGGTGAGCAGTCCATTCTGGCACTGAATCGTGGCGATTATCTGCAAGCCATGGCTTTTATGTATCAAGGTAAAGAAAACTATTGGGCGGATGTGGCTGATATCGCTGAACGAGTGCTAACCATTGATGAATTGAAACGCTTTGTTGATGAACACATACCAGCACCTAGCACACCATTGAAGCCCATTAATCCGGATGGGTACAGCGATCACCAGATCACGCTGGATGAAAAACTGCGTGACTTGCTAGCACGAAGAATGATGCGGGCTGGGCGCTATCAGGAAGCAGTGAACTACTTTGCGTTCCCAGCTTATCGTCAGTTTGCGCAGGAATTTGTTGATAGTATGAATGCTGCCAAAAATAAAACGTCTGACAAGAGAGCCAAGGCCAAAGCCTATTATCACGCCGCCACATTACTACGGGAGCAGGGACTGGAGTTTATGGGCTATGAAATGACGCCGGACTACGCTATTTATGGCGCTGGTATTTCTTATCTGGGTGATGCATTCGATACTCGTGATTTACAGCATAAAAGCTGGATCAACGTGGCTGAGGCAGGTCGGGCCGTGAAATCATTGCCAGAGGCGGACAATCACTTCTTGCATTACCGCTGGCGAGCGGTGGACTTAGCTCAGAAAGCAGCCAATTTATTGCCACCGAAAAGTCAGGCTTATGCTGCCGTATTGTGTAATGCCACAAGTTGGGTGATTGCATACGATACGAAGACGAGCCGAGCATTGTACCAACGCTATATCAAGAATGGCTCGTATTATGACTGGGCAGCCAAGTTTGGCGAGAATTGTCCTGAACCGCAGTTTTAAGCGTAGTGCCGCGATCGAGAATGAAGCCAGTGCTTGAAAACTTCGAGGAGGAGGGGGGCAGGTAAAACGTTCCTGATATCTTCTTAACGCGCGACTTTGAAGCGTTCACGCTGCATATTTAAGTAGCCGCATTGTGCGGCTACTTAATGGATAAAGATTACTTCATCTTCACAAAACAGCGGCGCGCGGCGTCGATGGTCTTTTGGATATCTTCCTGAGAATGCGCCAATGACATAAAGCCCGCTTCAAACGCTGATGGTGCGAAGTACACGCCTTCTTCCAGCATCAGATGGAAGAACTGCTTAAAGCGGTCTACGTCGCAGCGAGTGACGTCGGCATAGCAGGTTACGGTTTCTTGATCGGTAAAGAAAATCCCGAACATGCCGCCCACGTGGTTAACCACTAATGGAATGCCTTCTTTTTGCGCGGCGTTTAACAGGCCGGAAGCCAGATTGTCGGTCAGCTCAGTCAGCTGTGGATAGATCCCCGGCTGAGAAATCTCATTCAGACAGGCAAATCCAGCCGCCATCGCGACCGGGTTACCTGATAGCGTCCCCGCCTGATAAACCGGGCCCGTTGGTGCCAGAGCTTCCATGACATCGCGACGACCACCAAATGCGCCCACTGGCATACCACCACCGATGATTTTCCCTAAGCAGGTGAGATCTGGTGTTACACCGTAATAATCCTGAGCTCCCGCTAGTGCCACGCGGAAACCGGTCATGACTTCGTCAATGATCAACAAGGCGCCATATTGGTCACACAGCTCACGCAGACCTGGAAGGAATTCAGGCAGAGGTGGAATGCAGTTCATGTTGCCGGCGACGGGCTCAACGATAATACAGGCGATGTCGTTAGGATATTGCTTGAACGCCTGCATGACAGATTCTACGTCGTTATAGGTGCAGGTCAGCGTATGTTTAGCAAAGTCAGCGGGAACGCCTGGAGAGTTTGGCTGGCCTAGCGTCAGTGCGCCGGAGCCCGCTTTAACCAACAGGTGATCTGCGTGGCCGTGGTAGCAGCCTTCAAATTTGATAATTTTGTCGCGACCGGTAAAACCACGCGCCAAACGAATGGCGCTCATAGTGGCTTCGGTCCCTGAGTTCACCATACGAACCATGTCCATACTTGGCACCAAGTCGGTAACCAATTGGGCCATTTTCACTTCCATTTCCGTCGGCGCGCCGAAGCTCAAACCACGGCCTACGGCTTCCAGAACGGCTTCGCGGATCGCTGGGTGGTTGTGGCCGAGAACCATTGGCCCCCATGAGCCAACGTAGTCGATATAGGCTTTACCATCGGCATCGTACAGGTAAGCGCCATCTGCGCGCTCGATAAACAAAGGCACGCCACCAACGCCGGTGAAGGCGCGAACGGGGGAGTTTACGCCACCCGGAATTAGCTCTTTTGCCTGAGCGTACAGACTTTCAGACTTACTCATAAATCGGCTCCTGACCTGTGCTGAATGTAAAAAGTCGCGTCTATTCTAAAGAAGTCGCCGCAGAGATGAAATGAAGAAAAGCGCAAGCTAAGGGATTGAACAGAATTCAAACGTTCTTATCTCATCCATCATACTATCCTTAGGGAGTATTCAACTTTCCTCATAAGAGGACTTTGTCGCATTTGACATGTAGAATAGCGCCTCTTTTATTTGTATTACTTATCAACCACAGCTTTAGTTGACTGATTATGACACAGAAAGAACAACACACTTCTCTGCCGTCTGCCACGCGTTTGCGCCGTAGTGACGTTATGTTGCAAATTTTACGTCGCGATAAAACTCCCGTGGCAATCTTGTTTATGGCGGCGGTTGTCGGGACGCTGGCGGGGCTTATTGGCGTGGCATTTGAAAAATGCGTCGATTGGGTGCAGCAACAGCGTTTAGGTGGATTGGCACATGTGGCCGATTACTGGATTATCGTTTGGCCGATGGCGTTTATCGGCTCTGCGCTGTTAGCCATGTTTGGCTACTATTTGGTGCGCCGCTTTGCTCCTGAAGCCGGAGGCTCTGGCATTCCTGAAATTGAGGGCGCATTGGAGAATTTACGCCCCGTACGCTGGTGGCGAGTGATCCCCGTGAAGTTCTTCGGCGGGATGGGAACACTAGGTGCGGGCATGGTGCTCGGGCGAGAAGGCCCCACTGTGCAGATGGGCGGCAACCTCGGTCAGATGGTGTTCGATCTCTTTCGCGCTCGTAGTACGGAGGCGCGTCACAGTTTGTTAGCAACCGGTGCCGCTGCGGGTTTAACTGCCGCGTTTAACGCGCCGTTGGCAGGCATTTTATTCGTTATTGAAGAGATGCGTCCGCAGTTCCGCTATAGCCTGATTTCTATCAAAGCGGTATTTATCGGCGTGATTATGTCCTGTGTCGTTTTTCGCTATTTCAACGGCGAACGCACAGTGATTGAGGTGGGTAAACTCGGCAGTGTGGGTATCAACACCCTATGGCTGTATCTGATTTTGGGAATGGTATTTGGCGTCGTTGGCGTGCTGTTTAACCGTGGTGTTTTTCGCGCTCAGGATATGTTCATGCGCATGCACGGCGGAGATTGGCGCAAGCTGGTGCTTATCGGCGGTGTGCTTGGCGGGCTATGCGGAGTGTTAGGGCTAATTCAACAAGAAGCTGCTGGTGGGGGCTTTAACCTGATTCCTATTGCGGCGGCGGGGAACTACACCGTCGGCATGCTGCTGTTTATCTTTATCGCGCGCGTAGTGACTACGCTGCTGTGTTTTGGCTCCGGTGCGCCTGGCGGCATCTTTGCACCGATGCTGGCGCTGGGGACTTTATTGGGGACCGCATTTGGAATGGCAAGTGCGCATCTTTTCCCACAATACGGCATAGAGGCGGGGGCGTTTGCCATTGCTGGGATGGGGGCATTGTTTGCTGCTACGGTCAGAGCTCCACTCACCGGCATTGTGCTGGTGTTAGAAATGACGGATAACTATCAGCTCATTTTACCGATGATCATTACTTGTCTTGGCGCTACACTATTGGCCCAGTTTTTAGGTGGCAAACCGCTATATTCTTGCATCTTAGAAAGAACGCTTAAGCGTCAGGAACAGGCACAAGAGCAGGCGGCCCAACAAGAAGCGGAAAAGACGTCGTTACCGACGAGCAATACT
The DNA here is from genome assembly GCF_020150375.1 of Hafnia paralvei. NCBI lineage: Bacteria > Pseudomonadati > Pseudomonadota > Gammaproteobacteria > Enterobacterales > Hafniaceae > Hafnia > Hafnia paralvei. Next base: position 1,078,818 of record NZ_CP083737.1, read on the forward strand.
TGAACGAATTAGTCAGGTATTAGATAATGACCGCATAAATCAGCATGGCTTTTTAGCGCTACCTGTATTTTGACATCGCCATGCTGTGTAGAAACATTCTGTGAAAAGCAGAGTTTTGGGAGTGAGAAATGAGTGAAGATATGGCTCTGCCGTTGCAGTTCACTGAAGCTGCAGCTAATAAAGTAAAAGTCCTGATCGCAGACGAAGAAAACCCGGATCTGAAACTGCGAGTCTACATCACTGGCGGCGGCTGTAGCGGCTTCCAGTACGGCTTCACCTTTGATGATAAGGTGAACGAAGGCGATATGACCATTGAGAAACAGGGCGTTATGCTGGTGGTAGATCCAATGAGCCTGCAATATCTGGTGGGCGGGTCTGTTGACTACACCGAAGGCCTAGAAGGTTCTCGTTTTATCGTCACCAACCCGAATGCAAAAACCACCTGCGGTTGTGGATCGTCCTTTAGTATTTAATCTTTGAGTCCCCCTCGCCAATGACTCTCTTTGTAAGGGCATCGGGAGGGGGACCTATCAAAACTACCCCATCTCTTTTTCCACGTTTACCATCCACGGTATCCCGAACCGATCGGTTAACATGCCAAACCCTAATGCCCAGAATGTCTCCTGAAAGGGCATTGTCACGTTCGCCCCCACAGATAACCTTTCAAACCATGTTTTACCCTGCGCTAAATCGTTGGAATGCAGGCTGACAGAAAAGCCGCCGTGCTTTTTTTCCTCGGCGCACATGTTGCCGTCGCTCAGCATCAAGAGGCCATCGCCGATCTTGAGTGACGCATGCATGATTTTATCGGCGGGAAATGGGGGTGTGGTTGCACATTGGGAATCATCGACCGGCGCTTCGCCAAACCGTATTTTGTGCAAAACTTCAGCACCAAGCGCCTGAGTGTAGAACGTTAGCGCTTGTTCTGCGTTGCCGTCGAAGAACAGATAAGTACTCAATTGCATAACAGTATTCCTCGGTATGTGATTGGATTACCGAGAATTCATGATCCGACGCTTCGTGCCTGAGAGTCGGGCTCTGCTATTAGAAGAGTTATATGCTGATAGTAATCCGCACAAGGAAGTTTAGCTGATGATGGTGTTGGTTGCTGCTGCGATCGTCGTGAGTTTGATGTCTTCTTAATTATAGGTGTTTCATTGTTTTTGAAACGCTGGTTTAGTTATCGCCATCACAAAATAATAGTTCTCTTTTGCTAGAATGCCTTCCTGTGAGACTAAAACTTGATTGTGTATTACGGTGATGGAGATAAATTTGAAAGATACTTAAAAAATATAACCTAAGATTAATCAGCACATCGACTTAATGAAATTATTTAAGCCAGTGATTTATTTCTATCTCTTTTTCTGTAGGGAGGGAACACTGCCTCCAAAATTATGGATGATATAAATCAACTCGGTTTTATAAAATACCAGGGGCGATGAGAGCGCTTAAGTATGAAATAGTCATATCAAAATTATAGTTTGATATTGTCTGCTTATCTTTTTAATTTTAGTGATTTTGTTTTTCCGCCATTTGAAATTGACTCTTATAACACCAGGCTTATCAGGTTCAGAACCATCGTGGAAATGGATGCTATTGTCTTAAAAACACGATGGTCGATTTAATCATTATATTAAAAATAAGGCGTTTTATGGACTACATATTAAAGGTTTTTGGAACTCCATCAATAATTATCGCTTTTATCGCATTTTGTGGACTCTGTTTACAACGGGCAAAACTCACCGTCATTATCAAAGGCACCGTATTAGCATTCTTGGGCTTTGTGCTGATTAAAACCGGTGGCGGAATACTCGGCGGCGTACTGACCATGTTTAGCGACCTCTTTACCAATGCCTTTGGTTTGAGAGGGGTAGTACCAAGTAATGAGGCTATCATGGCTCTTACCATCGACCGCCTAGGCCGCCCAGCGGCGATTATTCTTTTCTTTGCGATGGTCATCAATATACTTTTGGCTCGATATACACGATTTAAATCAATTTACCTCTCTCTACACTTAATTGTTTTTATGGCTTTCTCTGTAACGGCTGCGCTTGTTGGCCTAGGGTACAGTGAGTTATTTTCTATTATCTTCGGCTCAGTTGTTATTGGGGCATATATGGCTGTATTTCCAACAATTTTATCTAGATTTAGCCGAAAAATTATTGGGCACAATGAATATTGTATAGCGCATGCAGCATCCAGTTCCTACCTCATCGCTTCTTACTTGGGAAAATGGTTTGGGGATACTTCGGTTAACGTTGAGCATGTGAACGTTAGCGATAAATTTAGTTTCTTAAAGAATTCCGATGTTGCTACTTTTTTGACGATGTTCTGTTTGCTAGGCATATCCTCTCTTTTCTCTAGTCATGAATATTTAACGAGTATTATGGAGAAAAAGCCTTATCTGGTCTGGCTATTAGAAAAATCAGCTATTTTTGCGGGTGGCTTATTTATCGCTAAAAAAGGTGTGGTGCTATTTGCCGAAGAAATTGTACCTGCTTTTAAAGGCATTTCAAAAACCATTGCGCCCGGCTCGATTCCTGCTGTAGATCCGATGGTGTTATTTGATAAATCACCTAATGCCGTATTGATCGGTTTTCTTATCAGCTTCTTTGCGGAGCTGTGCTGCATTGCTATTTTTCCTATGCTGGGGTTACCGATTATTGTTCCGGGTATTCTGGCAAGTTTTACCTGTGGTGGTACGGCGGCCATTTTTGGCAATGCAACAGGGGGACTTCGTGGGGCCATCATTGCCAGCTTCGTTAATGGTCTATTGCTGTGCTTCTTACCGGCATTAGTGCTGCCACTTTTCAGCTACTTAGGTGCTACAGGCGTGACCTTTGCCGATCCTGATTTCACGATTTTATCTACTTTCATTAAATATACATTTGGTCTTGTACACTAAGCTAATTTGGCTTGGTATTGATATAAATAACTACCGCAAGCGGCTATTAATCACCATCGCTCTTGCATTAGAAGGAATGCATTATGTTCTTTTTTAACCAAAATATGGTCAGCGAATCTGTTGGTGAAGGTGTTACTCGTAAAATTCTCGCTCATGGTGGCACCATGATGATGGTAGAAGTGTGCTTTCAGGCGGGGTCTGTTGGCCCAATGCACAATCATCCGCATGAACAGACCACATACGTAAAGTCTGGTGTTTTCGATTTTACGGTTGGCGATGAAACTCATCGCGTATCTGCTGGCGATACGCTGTACAAAAAGCCTAACGTCATGCATGGCTGTATATGTGTTGAAGCGGGGACTTTGATTGATGTCTTTACGCCACAAAGGGATGATTTTATTTCATAAGTCATGACGTGAGCACAGCGCCATATGAGCTCAAAAAAACCTCATCCAACGTTGTTGGATGAGGTTTGTGTTTCATGAACTTAGGCTAAGGTATTACTTTTTTAGTGCAAAACTGAACGTCTTCGATTGGCACGGGGCAAAGTTGCCCATGTCTCCCGGTTGATATTGAGTTTCTTCCCGTAGAATTTCATCCATTCCCGCTTCGCTCCAATGGATTGTCTGTGGATGAATGCTGACTTCTCCCATAGCCGGTGCCTGTTCACTTGGGTTATAGCAACGAATAATCAGCTCATCGCGATCTTCTGCTTTTTTCAATGCGCTGAGCATCACACCGATGCGTGGCATTTCCAGTAGGCTGTAGTGATGCGGTATCTGATGAGGCGCAAGGTTTAGCTTCATCGCGTTGTACGGCATTTTGTTATAACAACGTATTGGCGTGAGATAGTCGCGGGCAAACTGCGGAACTCCAGCCTCTAATGCTGTCCCAGTAAAACCGAACAGGGCGAACTGAAAATGATGTTTTCCCTTCATCTGTGAATCTGGCGTGGGGAGTTTTATACCCGATGGACGGCCAGGTCTTAGCAACAGCTCTTCTTTGCCTAACACCCCGACGGAACGGAACAGCGTGAGAGCGAAAGTATCATTTTGTTCACCGACAATTTCGAATTCACGTAACCCTTGGGTGAACAGAGCCATACCCGCGTTATCACCTTGCAGAGCGGCGAAATTAAGCATTTGCCAGACAGGGATGGGTGCCTCTTTCCAGCCGTCCTGTTCCCAGTGCTGCATCGCAGGATCGCGGGTAGGGCGAGTCATGGTGCCAAATGGATTATCCGCCAGTACGTTTTGGCTTGGGAATGGCGTTGGGATAAGCACCCGCAGGCGATGATCTTCGGCGAGGTTTTCTAAGGTGATATCGACGTCGATACGGCGACTGTTTTTTGCCAATGTCACGCATAGCGTCACAGGCATAGACAGGCTAGCGCAATGAGTTGCACGTTCTGCAAGCGAAGCAGGAACTGGCTGTGCGAACTGAATAACGGCGATGCTTTGCAATGGCTGATGAATAAATTCTGTCTGCGCTTGTGCTTGCTCAGAGGTCATTAACCATTCTTCACGCGGAGGTGAATAGTCATATTCATCGCCATCATCGCCGCCGTTTTCTAACAACAGCGCTTGCTCATAGTGTATGTCGGCCTGTTTATCGAAAATATTAAGCGAGCCGTTCGTATTCACGGTTATCCGATAAAACGCATTCTCCAGTGCCTGGTCATGATTGTCCTCGTTGGACAGGAGCTGCGTATCAGCCTGAGTTATCCGCAGCGTGGTATATCCCATGGCGGGTAGGCGGCGCTCTAACTGAATATCAAATTCCATGAAGGGATCGTAGTTACCGTAATGAACAATTTGCCGATCGACTAAGCCCGGATCAATTTCTCGTGAGGCGCGAATGAAATAGGGAACTTCTTTTCCTTCGTTATCCGTGAGACGAAATGCGTTGGCGCGAATGCGAATAGTGGTATTAATCACCTCGTCGCGCGCATACGGCGAGAAGTTGAAAAGGGTGAGAGAGTCACTGATTTCGTGCTGGTTGTGTAAATTGTCAGCGATTTTGCGCAGAGTAAACTGAATGAGGCTTTCGGCCATATCATCGGCTAGAATGAAACGTGACATCACTTCTTGGTGTACTTTGTCACTGCAGCAGCAGCTAATACTATCGTGAGCATGGTTTTTAAGGATCTCTTTCCACATTTTTTCGAACAAACCGTGGTGATAATCAAAACCTAGGCTCCAAGCGATAGCACACAGCGGCTCAAGGATATTCACGATCTTATTTTCAATCGCGGCATGCGCCTGTTTGATATCCATGCGGGTGGATGAAATAGTGCGGTGCACACGCATGTATTTGCCGTCGTTGAATTCGCCGCACAGGACAGGAAGTTGATCGTGAATGGCCTCAATCCGATCAAAAACCTCTTCGAAGCGGCTGAGAATAAACTCACGATCGGGATAGATCTCACGCAGCTTATCCATGACAGCAAAAATATTTTGCTGGAGCGGCATTTGATCGTGGCCGTTAGGGAGCAATATATCTTTGGTGATAGATGCCTGTTCTAGAACAGGAAAATACTTATCTAGTCGGTCGCGAAGGCCAGCTTCATCTGACGGTAAATATTTACCGATGGCATAACCTAGCGGCAAAACCTGCGTGGTGACTTCGCTGCCGTCATTGCTCTGCCAAAGGAACTCGGTTTTATCGGTACCGTGACGCTCGGAGCATCCGCGCCAGAACATAGCGCGTGTGATGCCAAAACCATTAAAGATATGGGGGAGCTGTGAGGACATACTGAATGAATCCGGTAAATAACCGATTTTCATTGGCTCGCCCAAACTCAGACAATCGCGCATACCATACATCAGATTACGTACGATCGATTCAGCACTCACCATCATCGTATCCGTCTGGGTGTACCAAGGGCCAACAATCAGTTTTCCTGCCTGAACTAAGGCTTTCACTCGTTCGCGATTATGTGGACAGACTGAAAAATAGTCTTCCAAAATCGCAGTTTGGCCGTCGAGAACGTAAAATTTATAGTCAGCATCTTGCTCTAAGCGCTGCAATATTTCTTCCATGTTGTTCACCAGCAAAACACGAGACTCTTCAGTGGTGAAATACCATTCGCGATCCCAATGCATATGCGGAGTGATGTGTACGCGAGAAGTGGTTTTGGTCGTGGAATTTGTCATCAGATATTATCCAGTTCAGTCTCAATCTCGTCCCTTTTTCAAGGAACAATGGCATTCAGTTATTTGATATCGGGTGCAAATGAGCCTTTTTGGCAGGCATATCGACGCCATAACAGCAGGCTAAACGTCGAGATAACGGTGCCGAGCAGCGCAGCTCCGAACCAAAGTAGGGCTGCGTAAATGCCGCCCAGCCCGTTATCGCTAAGTAGGAACAACGAGAAAATACCGGCGCCTGGCGTTGATAGACCAATACCTGCACCTCCGACGATGGCGCCAGTAACCACCGACCCCAGAAGGAATGAGCCAATAACGCGTAGCGGATCTTCAATCGCCATAGGAATGGCGCCCTCGGTGATGCCGGCTAATCCCAGCAGCCACGTTGATTTTCCAGTCTCAATTTCAAAGCTACGGAAGAGCTGAGGGGCGATAATTGTTGAGGCGGTCACGGTAAAAGCAGAGACCATTTTAGTGGCCCCAAAAATGGCATAAGGGCCATACACACCGTTTGCCATTGCGCCAAGGCAGAAGGCATAGGCTGCTTTATTCACCGGTCCACCCAGATCGAATGAACACATAAAGGCAACTATCGCCCCGAGAAGAATGGCATTAGTCCCAGATAGGCCATTCAGCCAGTGGGTCAGGCCATTGTTAATCCATGCGACTGGCTCGCCGATAACGAAAAGCATAATGCTACCCACCACCAGCGTGCCAATGACGGGATACAGATAGAATGAGAGAAAGCCGTTAAAGTTTGGGCTTAAACGAATATGCTTTTTCACCCAACGCATGACATAGCCTGCAATGAGGCCGCCCGCCACACCTCCCAGAAAACCGGCACCAATCAGGTTGGCACAAATACCGGCGACAAAACCCGGTGTTAACGCGGGCTTATCTGCCAGTGACCATGCGATATATCCCGCGAGTACGGGAACCATTAGCGTTCCCAGCATATTTCCACCAAGCTGGCGATACATCCACAGCCATGAATCCTTCTGTGCGTATAAATCCTGCCAACCAAACATCTGCGCCAGTAATACAGCGACAGCTAAAACGGTGCCACCGGCCACAATTAGCGGAACGGCAAATGAAATGCCGCTTAAGAGAGCTTGTTTGACCTCTTGTTTCCACCCCGGTTTAGGCTGAGTTTCGACGGTGGAAACCGGCTGTTCAGCCAACGTTATCGCTTGTTGAAGAAGCGCCTTGGCATGGCGAATAGGCTCAGCGACCGGAACCTGTAGTTTGGGTAACGCTGCAAATCGTTCAGATTCTTTTATTGCCACTTCAGCGGCAAAAATGCAGGCGGTAGCCTGTTTGATCTGCGACTCATCAAGGCGATCTTCCACACCATTGGCGCCCTGTTTCTCGACCAAAACGCGTATTCCAAGTTCACGTCCCGCTTTTTCAAGATATTCAGCGGCCATATAGGTATGAGCAATACCCGCCGGACAGGCGGTAACGCAGACCACTAAAGGTGCCGCCGCAGTCGAAAGATCGTTTTCTACCTGACTTTTTTCTGCGGGTGTACGAGACAATAGCGCCAATACTTGCTGAGGCGTTTGTGCCTGCATCAGCGCATTACGCACCTCGTCATCCACCAACATGGTGGTTAGGGTGGTGAGCAACTGTATATGGGTAGATCCCGCTTCAGCGCTGGGTATCGCCAACAGAAAGATCAAACTAACGGGCTCGGGGCCATCAACACCGTCCCACTCTAATGGCTGACATAGCGTTGCCATGGCAAAAGCGGCTTGGCGTACGCTGTCTGATTTGCCATGCGGAACGGCGAGCGACTCACCCAATGCCGTTGGACCTTCTGCTTCTCGCTGCATAACTGCGGTACGAAATGCGTTGGCATCATGGAGAATACCCTGACTCTCCAGTCGTTGAATTAGCGCATCCAGCGCTTCATCCCGATGCGTAAATGACTGCCTTAAGACGATCAGTTCCGGTGACGTAAGGTGTATCAGATCCATAGAAACTCCCGCGAGAATAATTTGTATTTAATTTGTATTCATGTTTTCAGTAGAACGCAAAATTATTAGCGGTGTCTGTGATCTTAATTAGATAATTCGTATTAAACTTGTATCAACTTGTATTAAGAGAGGTGGTTGATAGCAAAATAGTGGGTAGAATGTGGTTATCGGAATGAGAATGGGGGTTTTAGTGAGTCATCAATCAGTCAGCAGCAAACCGATTTATCGTCAGATTGCTGATGATATTCGCAATAAAATTCAGAAGGGGGAATTGAAGGCGGGAGATGCTTTGCCAACAGAGGCTCGTCTACGCGAGATGTATTCTGTCAGTCGCGTTACGGTGCGGCAGGCAATTCGGTTGCTTGTTGAACAGCAGATATTGGAAAGCATTCAGGGAAGTGGCACTTACGTCAAAGAAGCTAAGGTAAATTATGATATTTATCAGCTCACTAGCTTTGATGAAAAACTGATTAACCATAATATTCATACCCACAGCGACGTACTGACTTTTACGGTGATGACTCCACAGCCGATTGTGGCCGAAGAGCTTTCATTGAATGAAGGGGAACGGGTTTGGTATATAAAACGTCTGCGTTATCTGGGTGACAAAGCGGTTACGCTAGAAGAAACGTGGATGCCGCTGGCGCTGTTTCCCGATCTCACTTTTCAGGTGATGGAAGGGTCAAAATATGTGTGGATTGAGCAGGTAAAACAGCTATCTATTGAGCGTAGCGAGCAGGAAATTATTCCGCGGATGCCGTCTAAAGAAATGGTCCAACTACTTGGATTAGCGGCCGATAAGCCTATTCTCGAAAAGGTGTCTAAGGGGTATTTAAGCGATGGTCGATTGTTTGAATATAGCCGCAATTATTTTAGCACTGATGACTATAAATTTACGCTGGTGGCTCGTCGCCATCCAGCGTCGGCATAATTAGCTGTCTAAGGTAAATGTCGGTAGTTTCAGGTGCCAACGGATGGCGGCGAGACGGATCGCGAGGGTGACAAACATCCCCAGCATCATGGCGTTTTGCAACTCCATGTTGAAGGTCGCGTAGGCGGTCACGTGAACGATACCGCCAATGATGCAGGCGGTCGCGTAAATTTCAGTACGTAAGATCATCGGAATTTCGCGCGCCAGAACGTCGCGGATCATTCCACCGCCTACGCCGGTAATCACCCCCATACACACGGCGATTAGCGGGCCCGCGCCACCAGCAAAGGCTTTATTCACGCCGATCCCCACAAATACCGCTAAGCCAACGGCATCCAGAACGGGCAAGATCCAACTGGGTAAACGACGCGGTTGGCGTACTAACACAATAGTGGCGAGACAGGTGATCATCGCGACAACAAGATCGGTCGGATCTTTCACCCAAAACACCGGACCGTGATCGAGTGCCATATCACGAATAGTCCCGCCGCCGACGGCGGTAACAACGCCGAGCACCAAGACGCCAAACGGATCCATTCGCAATTTGCCGGCTAACAGCACGCCTGAAATGGCAAATACAGCCGTACCTAAAATATCCAGCCAATACACCAGCATGGTTGGTTTCCCCTGTTTAAATCTCAGTGTTATGTAGCAATAGTCTAATTTATGAGGTGATTGTTATATGATTAACTTATTGTTTTAATTGGTTATTTTGTTTTTTATGATGCAATAAGATACATTGAATTTTGAGGAGTTTCTATGGGGAGACACAGAATTAAGCACTTTTCTGCCAAAATAATGGGAGAAAAGTGCGGTTAATCACTGCTAGCTTAGCGGGGAGTTTTGACGGAAAGAGTATCTAGCTGCTCACATAGCGTCTGTGCAGCAAGAATAATGCGCGGGCCGCTGCGGTTTAACCAGTCTTCATTAATGGCGATGACCGGAACGTTCAACTGTGGTTGCCAGAACTGCTTCACGGTTTCTACCTGCTTTTGTGAGCCGCTTACTACGATGACCTGCGGCTTACGCATAATCACCTGTTCCCGACTTACCTGTGGCCACGGAACAGGGCTGTCGGCAAAAATATTGGTTGCACCACACAGTGAGAGTAAATCGCTTTGAATTGTTGCTTTAGAGGTAGTGAATAGCGGCTGAGTGCCGAATTGCATGAGCACGCGGCTTGGATGAGGGCGATGGTATTTTTCACGCAACACTTTCACTTGATCACGAAAATGGCTTGCTGCATCGTGGGCGATCTGGGGTGTTGGGCTATAGGTGGCTAAACGATCGAGATCGTCGGCAATACCATCAATGGTTTTGGGATCGGAATAAAAGATAGGGATACCGAATCCCGACAGCTGATCTAAAACCCGCTGTGGGTTTCCACCGCGCCATGCCAAGATCAAATCAGGCTTTAACGCTAAAATACGCTCCAGATTAATCCCCTGCCATGAGGCGACTTTTTCCAGTTTTTCCGCTGCCGGTGGGTAATCAGAATACGCGCTCGCGGCGATCATTTTATCGCCTAAGCCAGCAGCGTAGGCCATCTCGGTAGTATGGGGAGAGAGGCTAATCACGCGGTCTGCCGCAAAAAGCGGCAGACACAGCAGCAGCCAAAGAGCGCCAAATAGGCGAGAGACAGGCTTCATACGGTAGGTCTCATCTTTGTTCGATCACGCGCGTTTGGCAAATTCTTGCAGCATGGCTTCAACCATGAGCGAAGATTGCTGAGCGGCAACAACTAAAAATTCATCAAAGCTCAGGTGAGACTCTTTGTCTGCAACGTCAGAAATCGCGCGAACTACCACAAACGGTGTTTTGAATGCATGGCATACATGGGCAACCGCGGCCGCTTCCATTTCTACAGCAGCAACTTTAGGGAAGGTTGAACGAATGCGGGCCAAAGGTTCAGCGCCGTTAATGAAGGCATCGCCGCTGCAAATCAGGCCGCGAACTGCATTCAGGTTTAGCGCCGTGATGCAGCGTTCAGCCAACGCAATCAAATCCGCATCGGCGATAAACGCGGCGGGGCAGCCAGCCATTTGACCCGGCTCATAGCCAAAAGCGGTAACGTCTGCGTCGTGATAGCGAACTTCATCTGAAACGACGATATCGCCCACGGTCAGAGTGCTTGCCAAACCACCTGCTGAGCCGGTGTTAATCACCACGTCTGGGTGGAAATGTTCTAGCAACAGCGTGGTTCCCATCGCGGCAGAAACCTTGCCGATGCCAGACTTCAGCAGTGCGACCTCCACGCCGTACAGCGTGCCGGTATAGATTTCACAGCCCGCACGCTGCATAGTTTGGCGGTTTTCGATACGGTCGCGCAGCACAGCAACTTCTTGCTCCATTGCACCAATGATGCCTACTTTCATGATGATACCTGCAAAATTGTGAGTTAGAACTGGAGGCATTCAAGCCTTGTACTAGTCTAACATGCGAGCGCAAAGATTCTGGCTGGATTTGCATTTTACGTAGCGCATTGTTATCACTAGTGAATAGCAATATATGTTCACGCTCGGCAACACAGGACGCAGACGGTGACCAATTTCAGCAACAAGTTTAACTATCAACGCTATTTCAGCAGTCCGATCAACGTAGAGGATGAATACGATATTATTCGTCAGTTTGAAAGCGACCGTGGGCGAATAGTAAACTCGGCGGCGATCCGTCGCTTACAGCAGAAAACGCAGGTTTTTCCGCTGGAACGCAATGCCGCAGTCCGTAGCCGCCTGACGCACTCTATGGAAGTCCAACAGGTAGGACGCCATATAGCTAAAGAAATTCTGCATGATTTACGCCGCCACGATCGATTAAATGAAATGGGGTTAGCGCTGTTTATCGATCCCTTCGAAAGCATCGTTGAAATGGCGTGTTTACTGCACGATGTGGGCAATCCGCCTTTTGGCCATTTTGGTGAGGCTGCGTTAAATAACTGGTTTCGTCAGCATTTAGGCGTGGATACTCAGGGGAATCTTCTCACCGATGAAATGAGCTGTCAGGTGGCCTGTCTACGGCTAAAAGCCGGTGACTCTGAGCTTAATTCATTGCGTACCCGCGTGCGGGCCGATCTCAGCTACTTTGAGGGAAACGCTCAGGCTATCCGTTTAGTGCATTCGTTGCTGAAGCTGAATCTGACCTATGCTCAAATCGCCTGCGTACTAAAATATACCCGCCCAGCTTATTGGCAAGGAGAGGTCCCCGCTAACTATCATTATTTAATGAAGAAACCGGGTTATTATTTAGCTGAAGAAAAATTCATCCAACGGCTGCGCCAAGAATTAGAAATGAAAGAGTTTAACCGTTTTCCACTGACTTATATTATGGAGGCAGCTGATGATATTTCTTATTGTGTCGCTGATCTCGAAGATGCAGTGGAGAAAAATATCCTAACGGTCGATCAGCTTAGAGCCTATTTAGAGTCGGAATGGGGACGGGTAGAAAAGGGCGATCTGTTTGATATTACCGTGGGTGAGGCTTATCGGCGACAAAAAGAAAAATACGGGCACCGCAGCACCGACGATCTTTTCTTTATGTATCTACGGGTCAACGTGGTTAAAGCTTTGGTTCCGCATGCCGCACGGCGTTTTATAGAGAATCTCCCACAGATAGTGGACGGCAGTTTTAATCAGGCGCTGCTTGAGGCTTCTGATTCCGCTAATCATTTGTTAAGCGTATTTAAAAAAGTCGCCTTTCAGCATGTGTTTAACCACCACGAGGTGGAACAGTTAGAGTTGCAAGGGTATCGCGTTATCGGCGGTTTGCTAGATATTTACAGCCCGCTATTACAAATGCCGCTGGCTGACTTTGCCCAATTGGTTAAGGACGATACCCACCGCGGCTACCCGATTGAAACGCGGCTATTCCATAAGCTATCCGTGAAACATCGTTTGGCCTATGGTGAAGCGCTTGAGTTATTAGAAGTCCAAAGCCCTGATGAGTTTATGGTGTGGGAGTATTATTACCGCGCCCGCTTAATTCAAGATTATATCAGTGGTATGACCGATCTTTATGCATATGATGAATATCGCCGTTTAATGGCAGCTGAATAATAGGATAGATGAATAAAGTTGAGTTTTGTAAAGACAGGCCATAATTTTTTACGCTTTCTTGACTGATTGAAAGGGAACTTCAATGTTTTATCCGACTCTTAATAAGCACAAATATCACGGCTAATTTGCCGATGATCATTAGGGAACCGTTGAAAACGTTCGTATCAGACTTACTTTATGAGTAAGTACATCATTGGCGATGTTACGCGTTCCTCAAATTATTTATCGTTGATAATACAAGAGAAAAACATTCTATGAAAAAATCCACTTTAGTATTGAGTGCAGTAGCATTGAGTTTGGGTATGGCGTTAAGCCCGATGTCAGCCAGCGCCGCTGAAACAGCGTCGGCAGTGACCAGCCAGCAGCTACCTAGTCTCGCACCCATGCTGGAGAAAGTGATGCCATCGGTGGTGAGCATCAACGTGGAAGGCAGTGCAACCGTGAATAACAATGGGCGTATGCCACAGCAGTTCCAGCAATTTTTCGGTGACAATTCACCATTCTGTCAGGATGGCTCACCGTTTAGCGGCTCACCTATGTGTCAGGGGGGCGGCGCAAATGGCCCATCTAAAGAGAAATTTAAAGCCTTGGGCTCAGGTGTCATTATTGATGCAGCCAAAGGTTATGTTGCTACGAATAACCACGTGGTAGAAAATGCGGACTCAATTCAGGTACAACTGAGCGATGGCCGCAAATACGAAGCCAAAGTGATTGGTACCGATCCGCGCACCGATATTGCATTGATTCAACTGAAAGATGCCAAGAATTTGACCGCCATTAAGATGGCCGATTCTGACGCGTTGCGCGTGGGGGATTACACCGTGGCTATCGGTAACCCATACGGTCTGGGTGAAACCGTGACTTCGGGTATCGTTTCTGCGTTGGGACGTAGCGGCCTGAACGTAGAGAACTACGAAAACTTTATCCAAACCGACGCGGCGATTAACCGTGGTAACTCCGGTGGTGCGTTGGTGAACTTGAACGGTGAGCTGATTGGGATTAACACCGCAATCTTGGCTCCAGACGGCGGTAACATCGGTATCGGTTTTGCGATCCCAAGCAACATGGTGAAAAACTTGACCGGTCAGATGGTCGAATTTGGTCAGGTGAAACGCGGTGAGCTGGGCATTATGGGTACCGAGTTGAACTCTGAACTGGCTAAGGCCATGAAGGTTGATGCACAGCGCGGCGCATTCATTAGCCAAGTACTGCCAAAATCTTCCGCTGCCAAAGCAGGGATTAAAGCGGGTGACGTTGTGGTGTCTCTGAACGGCAAACCTATTTCCAGCTTTGCATCGTTCCGTGCTGAAATCGGGACTATGCCGGTAGGCAGCAAATTGAAACTGGGTCTGATCCGCGATGGTAAGCCAATCAGCATCGATGTGACGCTGGAGCAGAGTCAACAAGCTCAGGTTGCGTCTAGCAATGTCTTTGCCGGGATTGAAGGGGCAGAGCTAAGCAACGTAACAACGGGTAAAGTTAAAGGCGTTAAAGTAGACAATGTGCAGAAAGGCTCAACCGCGGCGCGTGTTGGTCTACAGAAAGGCGATATCATTCTGGGCGTAAACCAGCAGCCTGTCGCTAACTTGGGTGAACTGCGTAAAATTATGGATTCTAAGCCACCAGTTCTGGCTCTGAATATTTTGCGCGGTGATAACTCTCTGTATCTGTTAATGCAGTAATTTTCTGAGGCCGCATCAAGCGGCCCAATAAGATAAAAAAGCCCCTGTGAGCGTACGCTTGCAGGGGCTTTTTTATGAGTTTTGCGAACCGCATTGCCAATCTGAATGTAACTTGGCTGTAATTAAGGTTTACCGTTTTCTCGCTTGAGCTAGCGAGATATCTTGCATCAGCACGGAAAGTGGACTGGTAATTGTTTATTATTTGGTCATAATGACACCACAAATGACACCACAAATTATAAATGAGAGCCGCCAATTATGAGTACTATTCATTTTCGCATTGATGAAGAGACTAAACGTCTAGCGATGCAGGCTGCGGAGCGTAAAAAGATGAGCCTAACTGAGTTAGTGAGGGAACGCGTGGAGGCGTTGGCTGATGAGGAGCGCCGCTTCCAGTTAGAAAATGCCAATATGGAGCTTGAAACGCTGATCGAACAGGCTTTCAGCGATTATGATTCAGGGAAAATGGAGTTTATTTCTGACGAGCAAATGAATTCGGAAATGGGCAGTCTGAAAGACTTAGCACGGCAGGGAAAGCTGTGAATTCTGTATTTTGGGGAAATCAGGCAGTTGCCGACAGAATGTCTATTTTCCGTTTTTTGGTTCACAAGGCTGGCGCTAAGGTAGCGATTGCGACGGATGAGCGCTTTATCGCGCTGTCTTCATTGCTTTCCGAGCACCCAAAGTCGGGGCATGCCATTAATGGCAATATGCAACGGAGAAGGTTAATTGTGCCACATTTTCCTTTTGTCATGGTTTACGCCTTAGAGTCTCACTCTGTGCGCATTTTGCGCGTAATCTACACCTCTAGAAAGATCGCGGTAAATTACACTCAAAAATCATCGTTACCAATAAAAAAGCCCAGACCGAAGTCTTAATGCTTGTCAGTTAAGCCTGATTTTAGGGGAAGTACACCGATGGGGTCGTAGCAGCTTTAGCTGCCGGAGCGCCCCGCGGTGTGCTAGCCCCGTGTATCTCGATCTCTTAAATGAACAGCATTAAGACCGAAGTCTGAGCTTTTTCCTAAACGCATCGGGTTAGTGAGCACCACCACCGCCACCGGCGGTTGAGAACGGTGGGCGAGCGAACCAAATGAGTACCAGCAGTACCAAGAACACGCCCGCAGACATCCAGAATATCTCGTTGGCGGAGATGATCAGTCCCTGCGAGGTAATTTCATTCGCGAGGTAAGCAGAGGCTTGCTTACTGCTCATACCCAGTTTTTCAAGCTCGCTGTACGTCTGCTGTGCCAGCGGATTGTACGGATTCACCGATTCGGTCAGCTGTGAATGGTGTAGCGCTTCACGGCGAGTCCACAGCGTGGTTGTGATCGATGTACCAATAGAACCGGCCAGCGTACGGCAGAAATTACTCAGGCTAGAGGCTGCCGCCAAACGCTCAGGAGGAAGTCCCGAAAGGCTGATGGTTGTCAGTGGCATAAAGAAGCACGCCACGGCGAAGCCTTGAATAAACTGCGGCCAGGCTGAAGCGCCAAAGTCCATCCCCGGTTCAAAAGTATAGGCACGCCAGTAGAAGCAGACGGCATACATTATGAAGCTGAATGTTACTAAGCGGCGCATGTCCAGTTTAGGCGCAAACTTACCGATAATGGGCGATAATATAACCGGTATCAAACCGACTGGCGCGGACGCCAAACCAGCCCAGGTTGCGGTATATCCATAGACCTCTTGCAGTAGCTGCGGTAGCAATACGATTGCACCGAAGTAGAGCATGTAGGCCAAGCTGATACATAGCACACCAATGGTGAAGTTACGCATTTTGAATAAGGATAAATCGACCACCGGATGTTCGTCGGTAAGCTCCCAGACGAGCAGGAAACACAGAGCAACGACGGCGACAACCGTCAGTACAATGATCTCGGTGGAGTTAAACCAGTCGAGCTCTTTCCCCTTATCCAGCATCACCTGTAGACAACCTACGCCGAGCGCAAGAAGCACCAGCCCCACGGTATCGATAGGCTTGATTTCGGTTTTGGTTTCGCGTCCTTTCAGCGTAGACATGGCGACCAGCGCAACGGCGATCCCCAAAGGCACGTTGATGAAGAAGATCCAGCCCCAGTGATAGTTATCACTGATGTAGCCACCCAGAACCGGTCCGCAAATCGGCGCGACGATAACGGTCATAGACCACATCGCCAACGCCATACTTCGCTTCGCAGGCGGGTAGTTACTGAGCAAGAGACTTTGCGACAGGGGAATCAGTGGGCCTGCTACGATCCCCTGTAACACGCGGAAGAAGATCAGCATCTCGAGGCTAGAGGAGATCCCACACAGCCAAGAGGCTGCGGCAAATAGGATCGTTGACCACAGAAATAAACGAACTTCCCCGAAGCGTTTTGCCAGCCAACCGGTGATCGGGATCGAGATGGCGTTAGCCACCCCGAATGAGGTGATCACCCAAGTTCCCTGCGAGTTAGATGCACCTAGGTTCCCGGAGATCGTCGGGATCGCCACGTTGGCGATCGTCGAGTCCAGAACCTGCATAAAGGTGGCCATTGCAAGGGCCACCGTCATCCATGCAAGCCGTGCGCCCTCAAGTGGTTTTTGTTGCACGTTAACCTCTGCCGTTTTTAGCTTGCGTTAGCCTGAATGATCTCGGCAATCACCTGATTCACCGGTTCAAGGTTCAACGTCAGGACATTACTTTCATATGCAGGCGTTTTGCGTACGTTGTTAGCCAGCACTAAACCGTCGGCATTGGCGGTATCTACCGTAACCAGCGTAGACAAACCAATACGCAGCGGATGCTCTGCAATCTGTTTGGCATCTAATTCGATACGGACGGGTAAGCGCTGAACCACTTTGATCCAGTTACCGGTCGCATTCTGTGCCGGGAGCAGAGAGAACGCACTACCGGTCCCCATGTCTAAGCCGACAACTTTACCTTTATAAACGACATCATCGCCGTACATATCACTGATAACGGTGGCTGGTTGCCCAATACGCATGCCGGCGAGCTGAGTTTCTTTAAAGTTGGCGTCAATCCACAGCTGGTTATCGGGAACGACGGCCATCAGAGGAGTGCTTGGTGTAATTTGAGCTCCCACCTGAACGCTACGGCGCGACACATAACCCGTGATCGGGCTACGGATCTGAGTACGCTCCAGCGCCAACCATGCATCACGAACCTGTGCTGCGGCCTGCTGAATCGCGGGTTGTTTTTCAAGCGGCGTGTTCAGAATCAACGCTTGGTTCGCGTTATATTGCTGAATAGCCACATCCAGCGCGGCTTTAGCGCTTTCAACCGCATCTTGCGCGTGTTGCAGTTCTTCACGACCAATAGCATTAACACTGCCTAGCACCTGACGACGCTTGTAGTCATCGGTGGCTTTATTTAGCTCGGTTTTACGCAGCTGGATGTTGGCCTGATATTGCTTGCCGTTAATGATGAGCTGATGCGTTTGACGCACGCTGTTTGCCAGCGCGGTTTTCGCTTTTTCATAGGCTTGTTCAGCGTCGGTACGATCAAGTGTTACCAGAATATCACCGGCTTTCACTAAATCGGTGCCATCAAAATACACTTTAGTCACGCTGCCAGAAACCTGTGCGTTAATCTGCACCTGATTACCGGTGACGTAAGCATCGTCAGTTTCCTGATGATGACGCAGTACGAGGAACCAATAGGCCAAATAGGCAATACCAATAACGACAAAAATAACGGTCAAAATCGTGAGCCACGTTTTGCGCTGTCTCTTTTTGTTCGAAGGTTGCTGCTGAGTGGTTTGAGCTGCCACGCTTTCGCTCATGTGTGTCTCCGCCTTGCTAAAATATTATGCTTTTGAATTCACGACAGGGGCTTGATAGCCGCCGCCAAGTGAACGAATAAGTCCAATTTTTGACTGCAACAGATTATTTTTGGCATTCAATTCTGCCTGTTGCTGCTGTAACAGCTGAGTTTCACTGTTTAACATAGGCAAACGCCCAGTCAGTCCGCTTTGGTACTGGGCTTGGGCAACACGATAAACCTGTTCGGTTGACTGCGATGCGCCCTGTGCTTGCTGATACATCTGGCTCGCGCTTTGCTGCTGAGTAATGGCGTCAGCGGCATCTTGAACTGCATTAAGGATAGTCTGGTTGTAGGATTCTACCGCTTGATCATAAAGCGCTGATTCTTCTCCCAGTTTGCTCTGCAGTGCACCTGCGTGGAAGATAGGTAGCGAAATCGCTGGCGCTAAGTTCCATGCTTTACTGGCTGCTTCCAGCAAGGTTGGATTCGTTCCTTTGAAGTTAGCAGTAGTAAATCCGGCAAAACCGCTGATGGACACGCTTGGATAAAAATCTTTGCGTGCCGCTTGAACGCTTTGTTCATAAGATTCAACTAACTCACGCTGAGCAGTGATGTCGGGACGCTGGCCTAACAGATTGATAGTTAGCTCTGTCGGTGGTGTTAGCCACTGGCTATCAGGAAGACTAACGCGCTGAATGGCTGATTTTCCGGCTGCGCTTTTGCCTGTCAGTGCTGCGATCTGATGCGACAGCAAATCGATTTGCGTCTGGATTTGCGTCACCATTTGGCGGTTGATATCCACCTGTGCCTGCGATTGCTGCCAAACCTCAATACCAACCACGCCAGCGTTATATTGCTGCTGATTGATTTCGGCCAACGCCTGATAGGACTGGATCTGCTTGTTCAGCAATTCTTGCATGGCATAGTTGCTTTGCAGCTGATAATAGGCCGATGCAATGGCAGACGTCAGTGATAACGCTGTCTGCTGCTGTTCAGCCTGCGCCGCATTAACCTGTGCTTTTGCAGCATTGACCTGATTACGGTATTTCCCCCACCAGTCAAACTCATAGCTAAAGTTAAGACCCAAATTATTGGTGGTTTCATACAGCGGCTGCGGGTTTGGCATATTAGGTGCCAATGGCTGAATCGTATTCTTAGAGAAACGATCGCGACGACTGCTGGCGGTGAGATCGAGATTCGGGCCATTGGCTGAGTTGGCCATACCTACCGCGTTCTCAGCTTCACGCACGCGCGCCGCCGCCTGTTTCAGCGTCGGTGCATTTTTCAGGGCGTCAGCCATGAGTGCATTCAACTGTGCGTCATTGGCTGCCGTCCACCAGTTAATGCTCACCGCTTTAGCGGTGTTAGTTGACGTGGATAACTGCAACTGCTGTGAGTTAATCAGCGAGGACTGCGGTTCAATATTATTGGTTGATGCGCAGCCTGCCAGCAGGAGCACCGCAGTAAGCGCGGTAAATTGTCCACGAATAGGGAATTGCATGGTTAATACCTGATGGTTTAGTTGCCAGACGCGGTTATTGCGTCAGGCCAGATTGTTCCATCTCTTCAATGCGACCCAGCAGCTTACGCGTCAAGGTTTCGAGCACCTGTTGCTCATCCGCAGTCAGAGTGGACCATAAGAAATGCAGGCATTTGTGCTGTGGAGGAAGGATCTCTCCAAGGAACGCTTCGCCGGCTTCGGTCAGGTGCAAATGCAGACAACGACGGTCGCTGTCACTTTCCTGACGTTCAATCCAGCCACGTTTTTCCAGCTCATCGGCAATTCGAGTTGCATTGGTACGCGATGAACCTAAAGCGGCGCTCAGCTCAGATGGTTGAATACTTTTGCTCTCTTGTGCATCCAGCGTGATCAGAGCCATGAACAGTGTTTCGTTAATCCCTTGTTCTTTAAGCATCTTGTTGCGATTTTCCAACAATTTGCTTTGCATATGCATACACAGACGTGTCAGGAGAATTTCTTGGTATGGGAAGTCTTTCTGACGGAGTGCGCGTAGCTTTAGCATTTCCTCAATATGAGCAATAGAACTTGACATGGATGTAACCTCGTTAGTTTCAGGCGGTATAGTAACTATGGGAATTAATAATGTAAATAATCTAACACATAAATAATTAGCGATGATTGTTATTAATTGCTGTTAGAAACATTAATCGCAAAAAATAATTTGCCTGATTAATATCACTGAGATGAAATCAGGTGAACATCATCATCATCTTAAAAACCAAACCGAAGGTAACTGCGCCCGATATGGTAGACATAATGATGCTTTGAGTGCGGTAAAAACACAGTGAAAGGGCGAGAAAGCCACAGAGCGTGGGAATGAATCGTTCGTGGTGAGATAAAATTTCAGGCGTACTCGAAACCACCAACAGAGCGCAAATAGACGCGATGCCGATATTGTCTAAGAGCAAAGAGACAATTCCCTGTTTCGCGGTGTCGCTTTTGCGCGCCCGCCCGAGTCTGAGTGGTAAATAGCGAAAGAGAAAGTTTGCCCCCCCGACGATCAGGCTGATAGTGACGACCGTTGAATCCATCGCAAGGCTACTGAAGGTAAAATTATTTATCATTGCAGACCTCCGGTAACGGCTGTGATTTTGGTCCAAACAGTGAGGCAAGGCAGCCTGCAGCAATACCGGCCAAAATGGATGCAGGAATCGAAAAGATGAGAAGCGCAGCCAAAGAAGCAGCCAATGATGCTATTACGGTAAAACTTTGCTGGCGTTTAAACGAGGCTAATAAAAAGCTCAGAAACAGCGCTGGAAGCATAAAGGTCAGCGATGCTTCGATGGCAGGATAGGCTTTCAGTGGTCCATTGCCAAAAAGTGCGCCAACCGCGGTGCCAAATACCCAAGACAGCCACGAACAGAGTGCAATACCGATCATCCAGTTTTCGCTCCACCGGCGATTATCGCGCATCAGTTTGCTGGTGGCTGCGGCAAAGACTTCATCGGTCAGGCCAAACGCCCAAAGCGCAGTTTTTCCCGGACTCATCTTGGTGATAATGCGATGGCGGAGCGAAGGTCCATACAAGATATGACGAATGTCCATCGCCATCACCGTCAGCGCTGATATCCATAACGACATCCCCGCACTGAGCAGCGCGGTTATCACAAACTGGCTGGCACCTGCGTAGATCACGCTGGAAAAGAAGATGCTCTCAAGCGGAGAGAACCCGAGTTTCACCGCGGTTAAACCAAAGGCAAAAGCGACAGGCAAGTAACCAATCACAATCGGCAAGCTATCTACAATGCCGTCTTTGAAGGTTGATGGCGTAACGATAGTCTCTGCGGCTTGTTCAGCAGAAATTTGAGTTTGCATGTTTGGGTCGTTATGGCTGGATTAGAGATAACACATGGTGAATGAATCGTTAATATGATCACATTATCAGACTGTATACACGCATGATAGTCCCGTGATTAATTAAAATTAAAAATAACTATTTGCAAACTAATTTATGCAAGGGATGATTTGTTTTTTGATTGAAATTTATACAGATGGCGTGAGGTCCCCTAACGAACATTAGGGGAGAACGGGGGTTTATACTGAATGCTAATCTCGATGAGATGATCCATCTATATAAAAGACATTACTGTTGGACGCTTCGCCTTCAGGCACAACGGCGGTAAACCGTGCATTATAGCGTAGGCGATAGGACGCCATTTCATTCGGATCAGGTTCAAGCTCGCGTAAGAAAGACAACGCCAGTCGAACATGCTTGTGGGTTATCTCTGTTGGCAGATGCGCTTTACGCAATACCGAACGCCAAAACGTTAAGCTCTCTTCAGACTCATCAACGATAAACGTTTGGTAAATCAGCAGCACACCCGCTGCGTTTCCCATGTGTGATTCGCTATCCTGCAACAGATACTGGATAAATTCTCCACCCGCGGTCTTGCCCATCTGGCTAAGCATCGATTCCACATAGACCGGCTCGATGTTCAACCGTTTGGTCAGAGCCTGTGATGCGCGACGCGCATCGGAGTTCAGTACTCGAAAACCGATAATAAAAACCACCACTAGCGTCGCCAGCATTAACCAAATCATGGACAGTCCTATCAAGAAAGATGGCGGGTATCATAAAGGGAAATAGCGAGAGAGAGAATAGCTGCTGAGTAATACTTCTCAAGGAGATATTAACAGTCAACGATGCCCGATAAAAATTGACGTAACAATCATGCGCCATGGGTAGGATATTAATTGTCATTAACGGTTGTGGCTCAATAAAAACATATTAAATAGAATAAAAATAGCTATTGGTCTTTATGTCCTAAGAACCTTTATACAACCATTAACCTCTCGAGTGAATAATATTATGCGAAAGCCAAAGAAGATATTAAATAACCCCGACAATTTACGCCATGAAATTATGCAAGGAATGGTTTATGCCTACCAAGGAAAAATGATTTCTATCGATGAGTTTTCGGCGGTTTACCGACAAGGCATTAATCCTGAACAGGTGGTGATCATCAGCGGAGGTGGAAGTGGCCATGAACCTACCTTCGCTGGTTTCATTGGCTTTGGTGGTATTGATGGCTGTGCGCTAGGGGAGGTTTTTACCTCTCCATCGCCCGATCAAATTATCGCTGTAGCTAAAGCTACGCATAAAAATAATGGCGTGCTATTCCTTTATGGGAATTATTCTGGCGACAGTATGAATTTTGATATTGCGGCAGAAATATTAGCCGAGGATGGTATTGAAACTCGCACGGTGAAAGCAACTGATGATATTGCTTCTGCACCTTTAGATCGAATTTCAGATCGTCGCGGCGTGGGCGGGATTATGTTTTTATATAAAATTGCTGGTGCCGCGGCACAGTATAAAAAATATGATATTTCTCAGCTACAAGATGTCGTTATCAAAGCGAACTTTAATACCCGCACCATTGGCGTCGCTTTAGACGTTTGCGCGTTACCACAATCTGACTCATTTAATTTTAGACTGGCTGACGATGAAATTGAAGTCGGCATTGGTATTCATGGTGAGCCTGGACTCTATCGCCAAAAATTGACTACGGCAGATGAGATTGTAGACATCATGATCGAACGCTTGTGTCAGGACAGACCTTTCAAAGCCGGTGATCGCCTGTGCGTAGCCGTCAATAACTTGGGGGCTCTAAGCAATACCGAACTATTGGTTATTAGTCGCAGAGTGGGGATGGCATTGAGTGCTCGTGGCTTAGAAACCCATGACGTGGTCATTGGTCACTTTTGTACATCGCTAGAGATGTCAGGTTTTTCCATCAGCCTCATGTTGCTGGATGAGGAACTACAGGCGCTGTATGACATGCCGCATTCCACTTTAGGTTGGAGCAAATAAAATGAATATCTCACAGTTAAAACAAATGATGTTGTTAACGGCACATCAGATGATTAAGAGCGAGCCCATGCTGACTGAATTAGATCAGGTTATTGGCGATGGCGATCACGGAATAGGTATGAAGAGAGGATTTTCAGCCCTGATTAAACTCATGGACAATCCAACTTTTCAGCCGCAAAACGTGGGGGAATTTTGGGTGCAAATAGGCACGACATTGATGACATCTATGGGCGGTGCCTCTGGTGCCGTATTTGGCACGTTATTTCGGGCTGGGGGCAAAAGCTTAGACGTAGAAAAAGAATTTAACGCTGTGTCATTAGCGCGTTGGCTGAATCAAGGATGGCTTGCAGTACATACCCGTGGAGGCGCTAAACCTGGAGATAAAACAATGGTTGATGCGTTATCGGCAGCGGCGGACGTTGCGAACGCAGTGCAATCGTTGCCGTTGGACGAGGCGCTTTCTCGCTGTGCTGAGGCCGCAGACCAAGGTGCGGAAGGGACTAAAATGATGGTGGCGTCTTTTGGTAGGGCCAAGAATTTAGGGGAAAGGGCAATAGGGCATTGCGATCCGGGAGCTGTATCTATGGCACTCATTCTCCGATTTATGGCGCAATATGCCGCGAATGAAATGAAGTGATTGTATGCTAACGGCTACTCTGTGTGGCCGTTAGCGCTCAGCTTAGTCAAATCCAAAACCACGTGCAAAAAGCTGTTTCAATTCCTGCATGGCACGCTCTTCATCTTGCCCTTCACAGATGATTTCGACTTGAGCACGGCCCTTAATTCCAGCGCCCAGAATTCCCATAATGCTTTTAGCTTTAATGGTTTTTCCGTTATAAACCAGCTCAATGCGTGATTGAAATTGCCCCACGGTTTTAGCAAGAACCCCTGCGGGACGGGCGTGGATACCAGTTTGATTACCTACGATGACAGTTTCTTTTAGCATGGGAATATCCTCTTTATTCTCATCATTCGTCTTGAGCTAAATAATCATCAGCAAACATGCAATACCCACCGATCAACAGTTGGGCGACATAGGCTCCGGGATCGAGCAATGCGCGTGAGCGCTCTCCATGCGTTGCGGCGCGCCCATGTTTTGCTATTAGCGTGGTCGTGTTTTGTGCTCCCCGTTTTGCTTCTTCATGAGCTAGATGAGCAAGAGAAATCCAATCCTGTTTCTCTGCATTCTCCTGATTTAGCACACTGATTGCGGGGAATAGACCATCTAGAAAAGTTTTCTCGCCGAGTTGAGCTTTGCCGCGGTTTTGCACTCCGCAAAAAAAGGATTGAAACAAGATGCCAAACTCTTCGCTTTTAAGGGTGGTTTTTCCTTTAAATGTTTTGCCAACTTCAATAAGACCTGAGGCCATCAAAGTCCCCATGGTGGAGGGCACCGCGGAGGACATCGTTTTACCCGCGAGGTAGAAAAATTTGCCTATATCAGTTTCGTCACTGCGAGATACCGCGTGATAGGCAGAGCGGAAGCCATCGCTCATGGTGAGTCCAAGATCGCCATCACCGACGATGCTATCCATTTCAATAAGTGTTTCTTTTTGAGCCAACATAATATTGGCCCACTGGGCAAACAATGATTTAAGCTGCTGAGCGGTCAAAAGCATATTAGTCTTCTCCCTGAAATTGTTTAAACATCGGGGTGTTGGCTTCATGTACTAGGAGCTGTTTCAGTTCGTCATCTACGCGCATTAAACTGATCGATAACCCCGTCATTTCCATTGCTGTGGCATATTCACCCACATAGGTTTTAAACACGTTGATTCCTGCGCTCTTCAGCGTTTGATAGGCTCTGCCATAAACTAAATAAAGCTCTTCTAGGGGCGTTGCGCCAAGTCCATTAATCAGCACGGCAACTTCATTGCCAGCGTGGAGTGGAAAGTCGGCAAGAAGATTATTCATCAGTTCATCAACAATAGTGTTGGCTGGCTGTTTTTCTCCACGACGAATACCGCTTTCGCCGTGAATTCCAATGCCGATCTCCATTTCATCTTCGCCAATATGAAAGCTAGGTTTGCCTACACGGGGGACGATACAAGGTGAAAGCCCAACACCGATGGTTCTGATGTTATTACAGGCTTTTTGGGCAATACGCTGAACGTTGGCTAAATCTAACATTTGCGCTGCAGCAGCTCCGGCACACTTATACGCAAAAAAGATACCTGCAACGCCTCGACGACGGCTAGGTTCACCGGCAGATGGAGAAGGGCAAGCGATATCGTCGCCAGCAATGACCGTTGCTGTGACAATATTGCTTTCGAACTCAGCCATTTCTGCGGCCATATCGAAATTGAAGATATCACCGTTATAGTTACCATATAGGTAGAGTACGCCTGCGCCTGAATCGACAGCCTGAGTTATTGATAAAATTTGCTCAGGGCTAGGAGACTGAAAAACATCACCGACTCCGCAGCCGTCAAGCATGCCTTTACCCACGTAGCCTAGAAACAGGGGCAAATGTCCGGAACCTCCACCGGTAACGATGGCAACTTTTCCTGGGTGTTTATTGGTAGAGACTAAACAATGTGGGTCGTTATTAACAAAATGAAATTGCTTGGCGTGAGCGAGATAAATTCCATTTAATACTTCAGGAATAAAGTCTTCGGGAGAGTTAATGAATTTTTTCATAATGTATCTCAGTGGAATTGAATAAGCACTATTGTGATGTTAAATAGCCTGCGCAATAGAATAGAACGCAAGCTATTACCGACCTGGTGGTGGCTGGGGATAATTTATTTAAATAAAGGTTTATTAGAATTTAATTTCTTTTGGGTAAGCCCAACTCTGTAACTCATGAGGAGGGAAGCTTTCTGGCTCTTTACCCCCGTTGATAAGTAATGCATGGTAGTAAATTTCCGCCATTTCCTCTATGTAGGCTGACTTTAATACGGCTTCATAGGGTTCTTTGTCTACTCCGATAACCCCATGTTTTTCCATTAATATAGCGTCTGCACGTAAAATAGGGTCTATAACGCTAGTTGAAAGCGCTGGGGTGCCTGGTCTACCATAAGGTGCGACAGGAATAACACCGTCTTTTAAGTTTAAAATCGCACATTCGTATACGATAGCGGGTATTGGCTTATTTAATACTGCAAATGACGTTGCATAGATTGAATGAGTATGAGATATGGCAAATACATCATGACGAGCTTTGTATATTTCAATATGCATTAAACATTCGCTAGTCGGGCGAAGACCTGATTCACTCTCAATAACATTAGCATTAATATCCATAACGACGATATCTCGTGGAGTGAGTACGGATTTATCTATGGTTGTGGGCGTGACAAGTATATATCCAGTATCTTTATCTCGTACGCTAGAATTTCCTGCCTTATGTTTACATAAGCCCCACTGCTGAGCCATTTTGGCCATTTCTACGACTTGCTTTTTCTGAATGTCTAACATGATATTTATCCTATAATCAGAATGACGGAGAGAATGGCGACAGGTAAACGCCATGCGGTATGATGTAATTTAATAGTACTCAGACAGATGCTGTAATAAATCCTCTTTAGTTATTGATGTGCGAATTTTTTCTCCCCCATCGTTGAACTCAAGAAATTCATTAAGTTGTGCTAATGCTTTCAAGTGTTTTTGCGGGTTGTTTGTGGCAAGAACAATAATGATGTCTGCTTGCATGTAACCAGCGATACTAATTTTCTCCGGTAAGCGTAGGAGAGACATACAGGTTTTATTTACCCCATCATCAACACCGGCATGAGCAATAATGAGGCCGTCAGCCAACATGATATACGGCTGCTCAATAGAGATTTTATTGATCATAGTGGTTATGTAACGCGGTTCGAGCAGCTGTTCTGTTAGCAATGGTGATGCTGCTTTGGCGATAGATTGCTCCCACGACAAAGTATTTATATCTTGAATACAAAGGTGTTCATTGCACAGCAACTCACTCAAGGATGGGGTTTCAGAGGCCAAAGAATGTGGTGGGCATTCAGAGCTGCTTTCATCGTAAATGTAGCTAGCCAGTTCTTTTTGTAGGCCTTTTCTATCATGGATTGTTCCATATTTTTCAAGGATTAGTAGTAACTCCTCCATCTGGATAATATGTGGGTCTACACCCTGCAATGAGCTAATGACTTGATGACGAAATGTGCTTTTATGAAAGTTATTAATCGCGGGGTTTACTACGAATAGTATTTTATCGGTCTTAATAAAAGTGGTGGAAAAAACGACGTCATAATGACGTGAGTATTTTTCAAACTCTCTCCGTGACATCATTTCTATAAAATGTAATTCTGGCAACAAAACCTGTAACGTTAGATAGAGATAAGTTGAGACCGTAGCGCTATTTTCGCTAACCACAATCGCCGTTTTTTGAGTTTTTATCTGATTAATAAGTCCTTCGCGCGTGAGCCATCCACCAAATAACACGGTTAAGAATGCCACCTCTTCGTTTGGCACCTCACAGTGTAATATTTTTTCAAAAGGCAGCATTGCGCGACGTACCATCTCATGCAGATGGCTAAATTCTTTCGCAACTAAGTCATACACACTATTGGTGTTGGTCAGGTGATAGCGAATGCGATAATAAGCAGGTTTCCAGTGCTGATAGATTTTTTCTATGAGTTCACTCTTCTCTTTGATAGTGATACAGCTAATTTTTTCAAAGTTATCCACTACGACTACGACACTTTCAAGGAGAAGAGTATCTAAATGAAAATATTTATCCGAGATGGTTTGAATATTAGAGCTTTGAATTATAGCAGTTAAAAATATGTGTTCGTTATACTGATGAATCCCCATTTTATGAATAATGTTTTGCATCAGTTTAAAATCACGGCCATGAGCGATTTCACTGTAAGTATCTGGGAGGGTTTTTATCGTCTTGCCAAACTTAATACGATGTTGGATAAAACAAATAAAATAGATTAGTTCTTGTAGTTGTTGATCGGTGAACTGAATTTTTAGACATTTTTCTATCTCACTAAAAACATAACCAACTTGTTCAATATGTTCTGAGATGACATTGTTATATTGTGCAATAATGCTTTTAGCAACAGGGATCATAAGGATGTTACGTAACGCGCTAAGTAGAAGATAGCGTTTTTTAATCTCATCTCCCGCAATGTGATACCCTTGCTCACGATTATAGTGAATTTTTAAACCGTATTGGCTAACGCTTGATTTAACTTTTTTAATATCATTGATGATCGTATTTTGGCTAACGTTAAGTGCAGACGTCAGGTGTAATAGTGATAAACGTTCAGCACGTGTTAGTAAAAAGAGAATAATTAATTGCCCACGTTCTTCTTCAGAGAAAAGGTAGCGATTATTAAATACTACATCTTCTTGATGGCGAAAGTTTTCGATAACGAGCTTAGGTACATGAAGTTTGCCTGTTTTTAATCGAGTGATAGTCTCAAAGTGGTGCGATTCAAGATAATCATTAATTTTCTTTATTGTGTAGCTTAATTGCTTACGAGTCAGATTAAATTCAGACTCAAGCGCTACACCCGTGATACTAGGATCGCTTACAATCGCATCAAGTACGGTGAAGACACGTTTATCAACAGCCATAATGCAATATCCTCGTATGTGAAGGGTGACTCCAGCGCCTGTCTTAGTAGACGTTATGCTTCTGGTATCTGTTCTGCCTCAAGATTTTTTGTTGCTTGTACTGTTTCTCTTTTTAATTCCCGAGCATAGAAAAAGTAGCTACATGCCCAGAATAAAGCTAACAGCAGCGGGATAAAGCTTCCTTGCAAGAACTTGAATAAAAAAGAGAACGCATAAGTAAATACAGGGCCATCAATAGAACTGTTGGAGATTAATTGACCGACAGGGATATCGATAGCTTTAGTGGCAAGTCCCAGCTCTGTAATCATTGGGGCAAATTGAGTCCCTACAAACAAGAAGAATGGAATGCCAATAATGCTGAGAATTACCATGCGTAACGTATTGCCTTTGGTGACTAAATACGCGGGGACAATCAAGGCGATATTAATGATACCGGCAAAAGGCAGTATTTTATTTCCGGGCAAAATGACTGCCCAGATGAGGGTAAATGGAATCGCCACAATGACTGCAAACCAAATCTCGCTTGCCCCTCCCATAAACGGCCAGTCAATACCAACAAACAGTTTGCGACCTGAGAACTTCTTGTTCATATAGGTGCTAATGGCTTCGGATATTGGAGAAAGCGCCTGCATAAACAGTTTTGAAATCATAGGGAATAACATTAAAGCCGTTGCGGCTTGTACCCCGAGCATTAATGTCGCAGCAAGGCTATATCCAGCGATAATGCCGAACATGATGCCGAGGAGAAAACCGATGATATGGTTTTCTGCAAATACGCCGACTTTCTGGCGTAAAGCGGCTGCATCCATCGGTTTGTTTAATGCTGGGATTTTTCGTAACAGCAGATCGAAGGGATAATAGATGGCACCAAAAAAAACCATCCGGTGGGTACAGGTCACACCTGGGATTCCCGTCAGTTTTTCTATTCTGTGCTGATGAATGTCGCCAGCGTTTAGCTCCATGACAATCTGGAATGCGGCAATGATAAATGCCAACGCTAAGCTCCAACCGCTACCAAATATCGGCGTGGTCACGCTGATAACGATGAATGCGGTGAATATTTTTCCCCAAACGTTCCAGAGGTCAGCATTAAACGTGTTGGTTTTATTGCACATAAGCATCAGGATATTGACACCGACCTGTAGCGGGAACATGGCAAAGGCATAGGGCCATGCCCACGAAATATTTGCCATGGTTGTCCAACCGCCGTCAATGATGCTTAACTCCAGCCCTGTGCGTTTCATCATCGTTTGTGCCGCAACACCAATAGCGCCAACCATAAAGCCAATAAGCATACTCATGCCGACAAAAGCAACGCCGAGGGTGATGGCCGCTGATGCTGCATCTTTAAACTTCATGCGAACAATTAAACCCGCAAGAAGCATAATTAATGGAACGAAAACGGGGGCGCCTAAAGCTAAAATATAATTTATAATTGTACTGAGAAAGTTCATCGCTTTGCTCCGTTACTTTATGTTTTAATCAACTTAATCCTTTATTTCTTTTACCGGTTTTACGTAAAACTCTCACTATCAATATGTTTACTTACATGCATCAATTATTTTTTGTAGCTCGCTCTCCATGCCAATGCCAGTGAGAAATGCGATGCCGTTAATCACAGGGATGGGATACTCTTTATCTACTTTTGTTATGGCAATATAAGCGAGGCTATCCTTTATATGTGTGTCGAGTGATTTAAGGTCAATAACTTCCACGTTAATATCGTTATGATTTTTTTCTTTCAATAACCGAGACACTTTGCTTGCTACGGTTTGTGATGTGGCAACACCACTTCCGCAGGCAACAATTATTTTTTTCATTTTACATTTTCCTTATTGTTAATGGTAATGGCTGATTTGAGCAGTTTTACCAAAGAGGCTGGTGTTGGCGCTTGATTCATTTCTTCAATGAAATGCTCATCACTTAGGCATTCCATTAACGTTTGTAGTAGTGTGATGTGATGATCCTTGTCAATAAATCCTAGTAAAAATATGAACTTAGCCTTGAGTTCATTATCGTCATTTGCCATCTCATGCCATGTGATTTCATGATACAGGCGTGTTACGCAAATAAACGGTCTTATCACATGTTCTGTGTCAGTGTGCGGTAAAGCAACGACATAAGGGTGGGTGGGAAGAGCCGTTGGATATAGTTTCTCGCGCTGTTTAATTGCGGGTAAAAAAGAATCGCGTACGTAGCCACGATTTTTTAATGATAGAAATATAGAGTCAAAGTAATCACTCTGATGTATAAAGGAACTGTCTATAAAAGTCAGTTCCTCGAAAAAATAGGCATCGGGATCTGAATGAGTATCTATATTATCTATAGCAGCTATGGTCATATAATTAGCCTTACTTAAAAGCTAGGGGTTGTAATGATATTAATCATTCGAGATAACGATGGCGAATACTATCGATAACAAAAAATGCCCTATACATTGGGCATCATATTAATTTTAGAAAGCTTGATCTAGCTCACCAATTTATAACCGATAAGCTGGAAGAAAAATAAGGATATGTAGTTGATGTCACATAATAGACTTTAGGGGAATAAATCCCCTTATTTTCTCAAAGCCGAAGTGAGCTCAATAATTTCAATAGAAACGTTGTTGAAATATTTTTTATAAATCCTTCAGCGACTCTCATCCATCGTTTGCAGTGGCGTGATTATCACTGGCGTTGATTTTACTCTCATGGCGCTGATTACGCCGATAATCAGACATGTGATACCTACCAGTGTCAGCACGGGAGGCCATTCGTGACGCCAAATAAAGGCATAGCTCAAACCAGCGAGCGTTTCAAACACAATAAGCGGTCCCACTTTGGCGGTAGGTAAGCGTTGGCTTGCCTGATTCCAACATAGTGTCCCTAACCATGAACATAGCAGACCGATAGCGATCATTAGGCCAACAAACACCATGGGACGCGGGCCAAACGGCATCGGAAAATCACTTTCTGTTATGGTCGAATGCCCCCATACCAGCGCATAACCAATAACTGCCAGCGGTAGGGTGACCAACCCCTGTGCGGTGGCCCAGGTTGTCGGGCTTTTGTCCGGGTGTGTTCTTAACCAACTGGCGTTGCGCATGGGATACCATGTCCAGCACACTACCGCGATGAAAGCTAAAACTAAACCAGTGGCATAACGGAACATATCTGTTGGCGCGTGTGCGCTCTGTAGTTCGGCCACGTTGACGCAGCCCAGACCTAAAGCGATTAGTAGTAGCGACGGGGCAAGGTGTCGCCATGAAAGCTTCCCATCGCGGTGGCTGTATTTCAGATTGGCGCTCACCGAAATCACCACCGGCAGGGTACCAATAATCATCGTGCTCACCGGTGCGCCAGTGCGTTGAATGGCACTCGCCAAACACAGGTAATAGATAAAGTTACCAACAACGGTAAGCTTGAGCGCTTCAAGCCAATCAGTGCGTATTAGCTGACGTAGACGATGGCGATCGTGCCACGCCAGAGGTAACGCAATGAGACCAAACGCCAAATAGCGTCCTACGGATTGTAAGCTGGCTGGATATTCCGGCACGATAAGCGGGCCCACAAAAATCAGTCCCCACATTAGCCCTGCCGTCAGCGCGTAAAGCACTCCGATTAGCATCGTTCTACACTCTTAAAATGGATTATGTTAAGAGTCTAGAAGGGGTTTTTAGAAGCGTCTTGTAGCAGATTGCTGTTTGAGGAAAAACGTCAGAAAACTACCGTACTTGTTTTTGATAGCGTGCAGGCGTGACACCGTAGAAGCGGTTAAAAGCGCGAGTGAGGTGAGCCTGATCGGTGAGGCCTACCGCTGCGGCCACCTGCGCAGGCGGCAATCCCTGAGTCAGCAAGTTTTTAGCTTCGTATAAACGATAGGCCATCAGCATTTGCTGCGGTGTGACGTGGTATTGCGCTTTAAACTGGCGCAAAAAATGGTAAGGGCTGAGATCGGCCAACGTTGCCAGCTCAGGTAATGTCATACGTTTGTCCAGATGCGCACGTAGATACTCTTTTACGACCGTGAAACGTTGCGGGGCATCCAGCCTGAGCGGTTGCGGTGCTTTCGCCCAATGACGCGTCAGCGATAGTAATTCACTCAGCAAGCTTGATTGCGCCAACGGTTCATCGCTTTGCCACAGGGCATTTATCAGTGCGGTAGTCGCTCTGGCAAACTGTGGATGGTGTGTCACCGCGTCGTTAAACCACCAGCTTGGTTCACCACTGACCTCGGCTAAAATCTCAGGCGTGAGATAAATCATGCGATAGCGCCAGCCGCCTTCGGTGCCAGACTGTCCGGTATGTAGCTCATCGGGATTCATTAAGACCAATGAATCAGCGGGGGCGACATGATTCACACCGCGATAGCGAAAGCGCTCGGCGCCATATTCAATTGCGCCAATACCATAGGCTTCGTGCGTATGGGGTTCAAATTCATGATGCTCGATATGCGCCCGATACACTTCAACGCCGGGCAAATGAGCGAAGTGTTTAAACTGGGCACGATCTCGATCGTCAACAAATTGGGCTGGAACGCCGTGCATAGAAGAATCTCTGGTAGAAACAGGGATAACCGCGATTAATTTATCACTATAGCGGAATTAGGCGGGGGGGAAATAAAAAAGCAGACCCGAAGGTCTGCTTTTGCCGTTCTCGCCAAAAAAACTAGTGGCCAGAGGTTTGTGACTGGCGGCAGGCTTCAAACAGGAACCACACGCGGCGTTCGGTTTGATCTACCCAATTTTCAATCAGGCTAGTGGTTGAAACGTCATTATGTTCGCTACACACAACATGTGCTGCACGCAGTTCGGCGGCTAACAGCTTGTTGTCTTCGCACAGTTCAGCCAGCATATCCAGTGGTTCAACGTACTCAGCATTATTATCTTTAATACGCTGCATTTTAGAGATCTGTCCGATTGAATGCAGGGTCATGCCGCCCACTTTACGTACGCGCTCGGCAATATCATCCGTCATTGCGAATAGCTCTGCGCCTTGCTCGTCCAGTAGCAGATGATAATCGCGGAAATGTGGACCGCTCATATGCCAGTGGAAGTTTTTAGTTTTCAAATAAAGCGCATAGATATCAGCAAGAATGGCATTCATTGCACCACTGATTTCTTTGGTTGCCTCAGCGCCCAAATCGCTTGGGGTTGCCAGAGGAATGAATTGACGTTTTTTAGCGTCACCGACTTTGCTTTTGTCCAATTTTGGTGTGCTCATCTTCATCTCCTAAGGGTATTGATAGATTCACCACTCGCAGTCTAGTCACTGTTTGGTACGGAATCAGTATAGATCATCCTCACAAAATTAGAGCTCAATATGTATGACAATTAGCGCCATTCCTGTACCTGAATCTGTACACTTTGACATGCTTTTCCCTTAGCACCCGCCTCTCAGAACGATCCGCAGTAATCTCATTTTCGGATAATACGGGGGAATTTTTTATACGGAGCTTATCTATGAAACCCGTTTTCGCTGCCTTCTCTCCAACCTTGAATTAATTCACTACACGAAGCAGGGTAGCGGGCTTCAGCCATCCGATAAAATCTGCGTTAATGCGGCAATCAGACGATCGTTATCCCGTGAATTCTTGATCGCCACACGATAATAATCTGCGCTAAGCCCCGGATAATTGGCGCAATGGCGAATCAAAATATGGTGCTCTAACAGCGCCTGCTGCAGGTTAATGCGACTATTGGTGCAGCGTACAAAAAGATAGTTCGCCGTAGGAGGCCACACTTTGAGCTGCGGCAATGCTTCCAATGCCGCGAGCATTCTTGGCTGCTCTTCTGCCAGCCAGCGATGGGTTGCGGCGATGTAATCCACATCATCCAGAATAATTTCGCCCGCTAACGCAGCAAACGCGTTGATAGTCCATGGTTCGCGCTGTTGTTTCATCCGCGTGACTAGCGGCGCATTGGCGCTCACCAAATAGCCTAAGCGTAGGCCAGGAATAGCGAAAAATTTGGTCAGAGAACGCAGCACATAGAGATGAGGATATTGAGCTAATAAAGGGATGAAGCCTGATTCAGTCGGTATAAAATCAAGAAAAGCCTCATCTAAAATCAACGCAATATTCATCTGCTGGCAACGGTCAGCTATCGCCATCAACAAGCTTTTATCCACCAGCAAGCCGGTCGGATTATTGGGCGTGCATAAAAATAGGCAATCAAGATCCGGAGTTAATGCTTCAAGCAAGCGCTCATCGGGTTGAAACCCCTCTTCTTCGAGCAGAGCATAATCGACAATCTTGCAGCCAATTCGCATTAATGCGCGTCGATATTCGGCGAAACCGGGGGTAAGCAACAGTGCTTTAGCAGGTTGGAGTTGATTGACCAACGCAAATATGAGTTCGGTTTCTCCATTGCCAGCCATCACCCATTCATCAGGACAATCATGATGTCGAGCCAGCGCTGCGTGTAGTTCACGGTATTCTACGTCGGGGTATTTTTCTGCTACTGCCATCTGGTTGATGATGGCGTGCTTAAGGGATTCAGGCATGCCTAATGGATTGATGTTGGCGCTGAAATCAATAATGGCGTGAGGAGAAACGCCTAGAGTGAGTGCGGTTTCTAAAATGTTTCCGCCGTGCTGGCTGCTAATGGCCATAGATATTCTCGCTTCCTGAATAACGACGATATGTTAACCCATTTACTGTTTATTCTCGGTTTTTGTTGATCTCACAGTGGGTATCTCTATGTCTAATGATTTACCTTGTATACCCAGCATACTTCAAGTTGCCTTTTTATTGGCTGTGTTCATTTGCCGCCTCAATGCAACTCGAATGACTAGGGTATATCCCAGATTACAAAATGAAACTAAGACATACAGGTTTTTGACGTTCCGTAAGGACGTCAGGAAGGAGGTGCGTATTCCAATACAATTCCTCCGCAGCCCCCGCTGCTGTGATGCCGACGAACCCACAAGATGCCACTGAACGATATCGGGAAGGTGTGGGTAAGGATGACGCTAAGCCAGAAGACCAGCCTGTAAGCCCAATTGATTGATCGCTGTTGCGTGATTTTATTCGGGTATTTCTATTAATTTCAGCTCCTTCGGTGGGAAGTGAGTTGTCATTGTTTCCCTGCATGTCGCCGCATAGGCGGCGGTGCAGCGTGCTGCTATGACAACGCAAAGCCCATCCATCAGGATGGGCTTTTTTGTTAGGTAGACGAATTGATGAAGGCATTTCTGATTGGCGGAACCGGTAGCGGCTGTGGCAAAACCACGCTGACCCTCGGACTGCTGCGGGCATTTACCCGCCGCGGTTTAAAGGTTCAGCCGTATAAAGTTGGGCCCGACTACATTGATACTGGGTGGCACAGCGCTGTCTCCGGTGTTGCATCACGCAATCTGGATGCCTTCATGTTGCCTGCGTCTACGCTCAATTGGCTGTATAACCAACATATGCAGGCCGCTGATATTGCGGTGATAGAAGGTGTGATGGGGCTGTACGACGGCTTCGGCACCGATCCCAACTATTGCAGCAGTGCTGGTATGGCGAAACAGCTTGGCTGTCCCGTGATCTTGCTGATCGATGGCAAAGCCGTTTCTACCTCGGCGGCAGCAACGGTGCTGGGATTTTG
This sequence comes from Hafnia paralvei, assembly GCF_020150375.1. Taxonomy (NCBI): domain Bacteria; kingdom Pseudomonadati; phylum Pseudomonadota; class Gammaproteobacteria; order Enterobacterales; family Hafniaceae; genus Hafnia; species Hafnia paralvei. The sequence goes on from NZ_CP083737.1 coordinate 1,115,722, forward strand.
CCATTTCGATCCTGAAGTGCGTATCGCTGGCGTTATCGTTAACCGAGTTAACAGTGAACCCCATTATCAGTTGTTAAAACAAGCCATTGAGAAATATACCCAAGTCCCCGTTCTCGGTCGCATTCCCTCGTTGCCTAACGTCAGTCTGCCCGAGCGCCATCTAGGTTTAATCACCGCCCACGAACAGCATGACATGGATGAACAGTGGAACACGCTGGCTGACCACCTCGAACAACATATCGATCTTGATCGTCTACTGGCGCTGAGTAACGTTGAGCCGGCCACCAATGCCAGCGCACCCAGTTTACCTGCATCTGAATCAGGCCGTGGTTTAACTATGGCTTTAGCCGATGACGAAGCCTTCCACTTTTACTATCCCGATAATTTACAGTTGCTTGAGCAAATCGGTGTCAACATCGTGCGCTTTAGCCCGCTGCGAGACGCTGCTCTGCCCGAATGCCAGATGGTTTATATCGGTGGTGGCTATCCTGAATTACATGCTGAAACGCTAACGAAAAATCACGCTATGCGTCAGTCATTGCGTGACGCACATCAGCGCGGCGTGGCTATCTATGCGGAATGCGGTGGGCTGATGTATCTCGGCACTAGCCTGAAAGATCAAAATGGAAATACACACGAGATGACCGGTATTTTTGCCGGCGAAAGTCGAATGGAAGGGCGGCTCAAGCGATTTGGCTACTGTCAGGCCACGGCGCAGCAAGACACCGTGCTGGCGGCACGAGGGGAAACTCTGCGCGGCCATGAATTTCATTACTCGGATTTTCACGCAGATATTCCGTGTGCGTTCCAGTTTGAAAAACAGCGCGATGGCGTCACGTTACAACGCTGGCAGGGAGGCTACCAGCGAGGGAATACGTTGGCGAGTTATCTGCACGTGCACTTTTATCAGAGACCGGAAATGCTGAAGCACTGGCTAGAACGAGGGAGAGCCCTGTGATCAGTTTCTCCGCCTGCCTAGTGGCGTATCTGCTGGATTTACGTTTAGGCGATCCACCCACGTGGCCGCACCCGGTGCGTTGGATCGGCAATTTTATTACCTTTCTCCAAGGCCGGATCCGAGCGTTCTGTCACACCACAACCTCTCTCTATATAGGAGGCGCTTGCCTGTGGCTGATTGTGGTTGGGGTGAGTTGGGGGGCGACCTACGCGCTGCTTGCGTTTCTAACCCAGATTAACCCTTGGCTTAGCTGGGCTGCACAGGTGTGGATTATCTACACCCTATTGGCGGGACGCTGCTTAAGCGACGCGGCGATGGCCGTCTATGTGGCACTTCAAAACGGTTCGCTGGAAGAGTGCCGCCGTCAGCTCTCCTACATCGTCGGGCGTGATACGTCTGAATTGGATCGTCCACAAGTGACTCGTGCGGTAGTTGAAACGGTGGCTGAAAACAGCGTTGACGGCGTGATTGCGCCGCTTTTTTTCCTGTTTATTGGCGGTGTCCCGCTGATGATGGCTTACAAAGCGGTTAACACCCTCGACTCGATGGTGGGTTACCGCACGGAGAAATATCGCGCTATCGGCTGTGTGTCTGCGCGCATGGATGATCTTGCCAATCTGATTCCTGCTCGTTTGAGCTGGCTGTTGCTAAGCCTTGCCGCCCGCTTGCTGTGCCTTAACGGTAAACAGGCGTTCAAAATTGGCTGGCGCGATCGGTATCTGCATAAAAGTCCGAACTGCGCATGGTCTGAAGCCACGGTGGCTGGTGCGCTGGGTATTCGCCTTGGCGGACCCAATAAATACTTTGGTGAGCTCGTAGATAAACCGTGGATCGGCGATGAAGAACGCGAGATCGATATTCAGGATATTCGCTTGAGCATCCGTCTGATGATGACGGCTTCCGCGCTGGCATTAGCGCTCTTTGCGCTAGTCAGATGGCTGATTGTGATGTGAGACTTTTTAAAAAGGCGGGTAGGGCATGACGAATAACTCAGGGTTGACCATGGACTACAACAAAAATCCCCAAAACATCGAGCAACAGAGCTTTGAAATTATCTCGCAGATTATTGCCGAAGAGCGCCCTAGCTATCGCTTTGTCGATGAAATCCAAGAAAAAATCATCAAGCGAACTATCCATACCAGCGCTGATTTTGAATGGTTGGATATTCTGCATTTCTCACCTGACGTACTAAGTCGAATTACTCAGGCGCTGCGCAACGGCTGCACGATTTATACCGACACCACGATGGCGCTATCTGGCATCAATAAAACACAGCTGGAACGCTTAGGTTGTCAGTGGAAGTGCTACATCGCAGACCCCCGCGCTGTAGATATCGCTAAAACGCAGGGCATCACTCGTTCGATGGCTGCGGTGGATTTAGCGGCGCAAGAATCGGGTGAAAAGCTGTTTGTGTTTGGTAATGCGCCTACCGCGTTGTTTCGGTTGCTCGAACTGTATCAGCAGGGCGTGATGACGCCAGCGGCGGTGATCGGTGTTCCGGTCGGTTTTGTTGGTGCCGCGGAATCTAAACAGGCGCTGGCGGAAAGCCATGTGCCTAACATCGCTGCGCTAGGGCGCAAAGGGGGCAGCAATATTGCCGCTGCAATTGTTAACGCCATTCTGTATCACATGAGAGATGCGCAATGAGTGAAAACGGGCTGGATACGCTGTGGCATAACGGCAAAAGCTATCGCAAGGGCTACACCACCGGTTCTTGTGCTACGGCAGCGGCTAAAGTGGCGGCGTTGATGGCGCTACGTCAGCAGGTGATTAATCAGGTTTCGATTGTGACCCCTTCTGGCATCACGTTACGGCTAAACGTTGAACAACCGCTCATCTGCGGGCAGCAAGCCAGTGCGGCTATACGCAAAGACGGCGGAGATGACGTTGATGCAACCCATGGAATGTTGATTTTTGCGCAGGTCGCACTTAATGACAGCGGCAGCATTACCATCGGCGGTGGTGAAGGGGTCGGTACCGTTACGCGTAAGGGGATTGGGCTACCTATCGGTAGCGCGGCAATAAACCGTACACCGCGACAAACTATTGAGCAGGCGGTGCGTGAAGTCATAGGTCCCGAACGCGGCGCTGATATCGTGATTTTCGCCCCTGAGGGTGAGGAGCGGGCGCAAAAAACCTATAACGGGCGGTTAGGCATTCTGGGGGGAATTTCGATTATCGGCACCACCGGCATTGTGACCCCAATGTCGGAAGAGAGCTGGAAACGTTCACTGGCTCTTGAATTGGAAATGAAGCGCGCTCAGGGCATGACAAGTGTGATTTTGGTGCCGGGTAACCACGGCGAACGCTTCGTGCAGGAACATATGCAAATTGACGCTGAGCGCGTGGTGACTATGAGTAATTTCGTTGGCTATATGCTGCAAGAGGCACAGCGACTGGGATTCCAGCGCGTAGTGCTGGTGGGGCATTTAGGCAAACTGATCAAAGTCGCAGCGGGGATTTTTCATACCCACAGCCATATTGCCGATGGGCGGATGGAAACACTGGTTGCTCGATTGGCGTTGTTGGGGGCCCCGCATGAATTTCTGCGCGCGGTCTTTGAATGCAGCACGACGGAAGCTGCAATGGAGCTGATTGAACAGCAGGGTTGGCAGGCTGTTTATGATGATATTGCACAGGCCATTGGTGAACGGGTGAAACAAATGCTGCGTTTTGCTCCACAACCTTTTTGCTGCGATGTGGTGCTGTTTTCATTCGACAACGTTGTGCTCGGAAGTAACCGTCCAATCAGCGAGATTGTGTCAGCGCTCCACACACAAATGACCTACGAAAAGGAGTCGTTATGATTCACATAGTTGGTATGGGGCCAGGAGATCTGGATTACATCACCCCGCTAGCGCTGCGTTTAATTGCGCAAGCCGATGTGTTGGTCGGCTGGCCGCGTCATTTAGCGTCGTGTGCTGATTTCCAAGGAGAAAAACGCTCAATTGGCACCGATCTGGCTAAAGCTGCGGCGTGGCTACAATGCAATGCCGATCGCAATATCGTAGTGTTGGCGTCGGGCGATCCGATGCTATTCGGTATCGGTAAACGGCTATCGCAAGATCTCGAACCGGCTAAGATCCGGATCGTACCGGGAATTAGCTCGATTCAGTATCTCTTCTCGCAGATTGCCATCGATATGAATGACATCTACATCACCAGCAGCCACGGAAAAAAGCCTGATTTCAATTTCATCTTGCAGCACGACAAAGTGGCAATGGTCACGGATTTGCATATTGGCCCTTATCAGATCGCCCAAGAGATCCTCCTCCGCGGACAAAAGCGCACGCTGGTTATCGGCGAGAACCTGACTTATCCCGATGAATGTATCCATATCTTGCCGCCTGAAAAGGTACAGCAAGCGTATGCCATGAACGTAGTGGTGATCCTCAATGAAAGATGATCTATTTTTGCGCGGCCATAAAGTGCCGATGACCAAAGAGGAAGTCCGTCTAGCGGCGCTGGAGCGTCTGAACCTGCCAACGGCGAAACGCCTGATTGATGTAGGCGCGGGAACCGGCAGTGTTTCCCTAGAAGCCGCTTTACGTTACCCCGATTTACAGATTACCGCCATCGAACGTAACCCCGTAGCGCTGGCGCTGATCGCTGACAACTGCCGCCATTTCGGTTGTCCCAATATAGCGATTGTTGATGCTGATGCACCGCTGCCGCTAGACGTACGCGCTGATGCGATATTTATCGGCGGTAGCGGAGGAAACCTTGCTGACATTATCGACTGGTCATTAGGGCTGCTTAACGACGGCGGTAGTCTGGTGATGAATTTCATTCTATTGGAAAACTATCAACAGGCATTCAGTCAGCTACAAAACCGCGCTGTTACCGAGCTAGAAAGCAGCCTGATTCAGGTATCCCGTCTCACCGCCTTGGGCAGCGGACACTATTTCAAACCGAACAATCCGACTTACTTGATTTCCTGCCGTAAGGAGCAAACCCATGGTTGAGCCTATCGACCCTTCACAGGTCTATTTCATCGGCGCAGGGCCGGGCGATCCTGAGCTGATTACGCTGAAAGGGCACCGTATTTTGTCACAGGCCGATGTTGTGATTTATGCCGGATCGCTGATTAATCACGATCTGCTGAACTACTGTAAGCCGCAGGCGCAGTGTCACGACAGCGCAGGTTTAAATCTCCAACAGATTATCGATCTGATGGTGCAGGGGGTACGTGCAGGAAAACGAGTAGTGCGTTTACAGACCGGTGATTTGTCACTGTACGGCTCTATCCGTGAACAGGGCGAAGAGTTGGGTAAGCTGGGCATCGGGTTTAGCTCAGTGCCGGGCGTTAGCTCGTTTTTAGGTGCGGCTTCGCAGCTTGGCGTGGAATACACAGTACCAGAGGTTTCGCAAAGCTTAGTGATCACGCGAATGTCGGGGCGAACGCCAACGCCAGCACGTGAGTCGTTGGAGTCGTTTGCTGCTCATCAAACCTCGATGGCTATTTTTCTATCGGTTCAGGAAATCGAAGACGTTGTTCAGCGCCTGATCGACGGTGGCTACCCAGCCACAACGCCGGTGGCCGTTGTGTATAAAGCGACGTGGCCGGATCACCAAACGGTGCGTGGCACCTTGGAGAATATTGCCCCACGAGTGCGTGATGCGGGTATTCGCAAAACTGCGCTGATTTTAGTTGGCGCATTTTTAGGTGATGAATACCACTATTCCAAGCTGTACGACGCGGGTTTTAGCCATGAATACCGTCAGGCCTGAGGCAACGAAGCTGAATTCGCTAGCGTTGTTTTGCCTGACGCCGGGCGGCGTTCGCTTGGCGCAACGCCTACAGCCGATGTTGCCGCAGATATCGCTACACAGTGAGAGTTTCACTAGTGAAAAACTTGCAGTGTCCGGATTCAGTACGTTTGACGGATCTTTTGCCGCCAGTATGGCTCAGGCATTCACGCGTTTTGATGCGCTGGTGGTCATTGGCGCGACCGGCATCGTGGTACGGGTGCTGGCTCCGCTGCTGCAAGACAAATTGCAAGATCCTGCGGTTGTGGTGCTCGATGAGCGGGGCCAGCATGCAATTAGCCTGTTGTCTGGGCATCTGGGCGGAGCTAATCGGCTAGCGCGACAAATCGCCGCGCTGATAGAGGCAGAACCGGTGATAACGACCGCCACCGATGTTAACGAGGTCGCCGCGCTGGATATGCTAGCGCAGAAGCTCGACGCGCAGCTGGCTGATTTTCGTCAGGGAGTGAAACGCGTCAACCAGATGCTGGTGAGTGGCGATCGTGTTGGTCTATGGATTGATCCGATGTTCGACGAGCATGTGAGTGAGCAAGATCGGCGCGGATTTATGGTGGTTGACGATCTGGCGGCGCTGCCGGATCTCACGGCTTTGGTGTGTATTTCGTGGCAGGCAAATTTGCCGCCGTTGACGCTGCCCGTTTTCAAACTTGTGCCGAAGCGTGTGGTGCTGGGCGTGGGGTGCCGTCGAGATACACCTTTTGCCACGGTACATCATCTGCTGTTGCAGCAACTGACCTTGTTAAACATCGATCCGTTAGCGTTTCGCGCAATCGGCAGTATTACTCTCAAACAGGATGAGGCCGCGCTGCAACAGCTTGCGCAGCGTTATGCGGTGCCCTTTCACCTGTTTACTCCCGATGCGCTTCGTGAGCATGAACACCGTTTTCCGTGTTCCGAATTTGTACGTAAGACCGTGGGCGTGGGGTGTGTTTCACAGCCTGCGGCGTGGCTGCTGCTTGAGAAATATGGCGGCGGAAAATTCGTTGGAGAAACGCTGCGTGAACAGGGCGTAACTCTCACCTTAGCCTTAACTCTTCAGGAAACTTTCTGATGTTATATGTAATCGGCATTGGGCCGGGCAGTCAGTCCATGATGACGCTAGAAGCCATCGAAGCGATCCGTGACGCGGACATTATCGTGGGCTACAAAACTTACACCCATCTGGTAAAGGCGTTGACCACCGATAAAGAGGTGATCAAAACCGGCATGTGCAAAGAGATTGAGCGTTGCCAAGAAGCCTTGAACTTAGCGGTTGAGGGTAAAAAAGTTGCGCTGATCAGCAGCGGCGATGCCGGCATTTATGGCATGGCGGGATTGATTCTTGAGCTGGTCACTAAGCAAAAACTGGAGGTCGAAGTAAAGCTTATCGCGGGTGTTACCGCCAGCACCGCAGCGGCTTCTTTGCTAGGCGCGCCGCTGATGCATGATTTTTGCCATATCAGCCTAAGCGATCTGTTAACGCCGTGGCCGGTCATCGAACAGCGGGTGATTGCCGCTGCGCAGGCCGATTTCGTGGTCTGTTTCTACAACCCTCGCAGTCGTGGTCGCGCAGAACATCTCTCCCGCGCTTTTGATCTGATGCGTCCTTATGTCGCTGCGAGCACTCCCGTTGGCGTGGTGAAAGCGGCGGGACGTAAGAAGCAGGAAAAATGGATCACTACCTTTGGTGAGATGGATTTCGAAAACGTTGATATGACCAGTTTGGTGATTGTGGGGAACAAGACCACCTATTGTCAGGATGGCCTGATGATTACGCCGCGCGGTTATGTTCTAGACCCCAGTGATGCCTGAAGTTGCCTCTCCGTTAGCTGCGCTCGTTGACCCGAGCCACTGACTTGCTGCCTTAATGCAACGCCGATTACTTTGGGGATAAGAGGATGTTTAATAACGATATGTCTCATAACGCGACCGCAAAAGAATTCCGACTTCATGTCTTTGGTGGAACCTCAGATGCACGCCGTATTTGCCAACGTCTTGATGCTATAGGGTTGAGTTACAGCCTATCGGTAGCGACCGATGCGGGTCGTGAGTTGGCTGGCGAGATCAAGGGCGAAATTATAGTCGGTCGTATGGACGCGTCTCAAATGAGTGCATGGCTGCAACAGCAAAATATCACCCACGTTATCGACGCCTCGCACCCCTATGCGGGTGTGCTGAGTGCCAATATTGCTGGAGCTTGTTCCGAGCTGCATATCACGCTGACGCGCTACCTGCGTCCGAGTGAAATTGAGGCGTTAGAACATCCGCTGCTACACAAAGTTTCTAGCGTGGAAGAGGCATGCGTTTTGGCTCGCAATCTTGGGGCGCGCATTTTATTGACGACAGGCAGTAAACAGTTAGCTGATTTTGTGCGTTTGCTAGCGGACCGAAATCTGTTTGCCCGGGTGTTGCCGACGCCAGAAGTACTGATGCAGTGCCGTGATTTGGGGCTCGGCGTTGACAATGTGCTGGCGTTGAAAGGGCCATTTAGCGCCGAGATGAATCATGCCACCTATCGTCATTGTCAGGCCGACGTCGTGATCACCAAAGAGTCAGGTGCTGAAGGAGGCTATCAGCAAAAGGTCGCGCCTTGTCTGGCGTTGGGCATTCACTGCATCGTAATTTGCCGTCCACCAGAACTATTCGTTGCTGGGCAAACTCAAGTCACGTCACTGGATGAACTGGAACCCCACCTGGCGAGCTGGTTGCAGCTTCAGAATAATTAACACGGAAGAAAAATGATGAAAAAAGCCATTTTGATTATCAGTTTTGGTACCAGCTATCACGAGACGCGAGAGAAAACCATTGACGCCTGTGAGCGCCGCTTAGCAGCGTCCTGCCCCGATCGCGATGCGTTTCGCGCCTTCACCTCGGAGATGATTATCCGCAAGTTGGCAAAGCGTGATGGGATGAATATTGATAACCCTCATCAGGCATTGATGCGTTTGGCAGAGCAAGGCTATCAGGATGTCGTGATCCAGTCATTACACATCATCAACGGCGACGAATATGAAAAAGTCGTGATGCAGGTCAACGCTCATGCGGGAATGTTCAAGCGTATTCGCATTGGTGCGCCTTTGCTGAGCAGCCATCAAGATTTTGAGCAGTTGATTGGCGCGATGCAGTCACAAATGCCCGCGTTGGCAGATGATGAGCGAGTGGTGTTTATGGGACATGGTGCGACGCATCACGCCTTTGCTGCCTACGCCTGCTTAGACCACATGCTGATGGCTCATCAGATCCCCGCGGTGGTCGGCGCCGTGGAGAGTTATCCCGAAATTCATCATGTGGTCGCACGTTTGCAGCGGCAACATGTACGCCATGTTCACCTCATGCCGCTGATGTTAGTGGCTGGCGACCATGCGATTAACGATATGGCTTCCGATGAAGAGGATTCGTGGAAAACTCAACTGGCTCAGGCGGGGATCGAGGCCACTCCTTGGCTGCAAGGCCTAGGAGAGAATCCGTTGATTCAACAGATGTTTGTCGAGCATTTACACGAGGTGATTAACGACGTGGAGGAGGTCGCCTGATGAACATATCGGTGAAAGGTAAAGTCTGGGCGATATCCACGGGACCTGGCAGTAGCGATCTCATCACGGTGCGCGCGGCGCGCCAGTTGGCGACGTTGGACGTGCTGTATGCACCTGCGGGGCGAAAAGGCGGAGATAGCCTAGCGTTGTCTATTGTGCGCGAATATCTGCGGCCTGATCTGGAAATTAAAGAGCGCCACTTTCCAATGAGTGCCGATCAGGGCGAAAAGAGCTCGGCATGGGACGGTGTCGCGCAAGAGATGCGCGCCGATGCAGACCACGGGCTGCAGGTAGGATTTATCACGCTTGGTGACGCGATGCTGTTTAGCACGTGGGTATTTTTGCTTGAGCGCTTGCAGGGTGGAGTCGATATCGAAATTATTCCTGGGGTCACCTCATTTGCCTGTATTGCTGCTCGCGCCCAGTTTCCTTTGGCGATGGAACAACAGTCGATGGCGGTGGTGGCTTGTACGGCTCCAGAATCGGAGTTGGAGCAGGCTCTGCGGAATCATGAATGCGTCGTGATGATGAAAGTCTACGGTCGAGTGCCGCAGATACGTGAACTGCTGCGACGCTTAAACCTACTGGATCACGCCATGTTAATGGCCGAGGCGTCGCTGCCTAATGAACAGTGTTTCCGTCATCTTGATGAGATTAGCGAGCAGACTGTGCTGCCATATTTCTCAACGATCTTGGTCAATCGCACCGTGTCGACAAAACAGTCTAAGGAGCATCAATGAAAAATCTCCAACGATTTCCTCTCTATGGAATGGCATTAGCCGTTCTGCTGACGTTAGCGCCTCAGGAGGCTTTTGCCATGCATATCATGGAGGGTTTTCTGCCTCCGTTTTGGGCGCTGGCGTGGTGGCTGATGTTTTTGCCCTGTCTGGTGATTGGCGCGACGCGGCTAAAAAATATCGTGCGTGATGATAGTGATAAAAAGGTTCTGCTCGCGCTGTGTGCCGCCTTTATTTTTGTGCTGTCGGCGCTGAAAATTCCTTCGGTAACCGGTAGCTGTTCACACCCCACCGGCGTTGGTCTGGCGGTAATTTTATTTGGGCCGTGGGTGGTGTCGGTACTGGGCGCAATTGTTTTACTGTTTCAGGCGCTGTTCTTGGCCCACGGCGGTTTAACCACGCTGGGCGCCAATGGTATGTCAATGGCGGTCATTGGACCGATGGCGGGTTACGTGGTGTGGAAATTAGCCACGCGGGCGGGCATTCGCCGTGATGTAGCGGTGTTCCTGTGCGCTGCGTTGGCGGATCTGGTGACGTATTTTGTCACGTCAGTGCAGTTGGGGTTAGCTTTCCCCGACCCTCAGCTTGGGGTCATGGCGTCGGTCACCAAGTTTATGGCGATATTCTGTCTGACACAGGTCCCCATTGCGATCGCTGAAGGACTTCTGACCGTTCTGATTTATGACCAGCTTTGCAAACGCCAACTGATTGGCGCAAGGAGTCACTAAAATGAAAAAAACGCTGATTTTGATTCTTTTGGTTATTGCATTAGCGGTGTTGCCATTCTTTATCAATCACGGTGGGGAATATGGCGGTTCCGACGATCAGGCCGAGGGCGTTATTGCCCAGATGGCTCCGGATTATAAACCGTGGTTCGAGCCTTTGTATGAACCTGCCAGTGGAGAAATCGAAAGCTTACTGTTTACGCTACAAGGATCATTTGGCGCTGCAGTCATTTTCTATATTTTAGGCTACTACCGCGGGCGCCGCGCTGCTCATGTTGGAGATTGATAAACTCTCTTACGGAAGCCGTTGGAGCCAGAAAAAACCGGAGCATAAGCTGGTTCTTTATCTGGTTTTACTGCTCATGGCGCTGCTAGGAACACGCCTTATTCAGCTTGGCGTGTTACTGCTGTGTGCGGGGCTGACATGTTATTTACTGCGTGTTGGATTGCGTCGTTACCTGCGCTGGCTAGCGGTGCCGCTGGCTTTTTTATTCACTGGGTTGCTGGGCGTGGTGCTCTCCTTTTCGTGGCAGGCTGACACATTGCTTTATAGCATTCGTATCGGCCACTTGGCGCTGGGTGTTGAGCGTAGCGGTCTGATCACAGGCATTAATACGCTGTGCCGCAGTCTGGCTGCATTGGCTTCTACCTATCTGTTTGTGCTAACGACGCCGTTTAGCCAGTGGGTTCTGCTGTTAAAACGAAGCCGTTTGCCGTTGGTTTTGATAGAACAAGTGCTGCTCACCTACCGTTTTATCTTCATCTTTATTGAAGAGGCTGCGGCGATTCATCGTGCGCAATCGCTGCGTTTTGGCTATGTGTCTTTGCGGAGCAGCTACCGTTCGCTATCGATGCTGGTAGGGATGCTGCTGGCGCGCGTTATGGAGCGCCACAAGCAAATGAGTATCGCGCTAGAAGTAAAACTGTATAACGGAGATTTCCATCTGTGATGACCCCAACGTTCGCAACTCAGCACCTGAGTTTCCAGTATCAGGATAGTGAAACAGTGCTGCATGATTTGTCGCTGGACTTTAGCCGTGGGCAAGTCACGGGGCTATTGGGGGCTAACGGCTGTGGAAAATCGACGTTGTTCATGAATTTGCTGGGGATTTTACAGCCACAGCAAGGAGCGGTGTTGTGGCAGGGCAAAAAACTGGGCTATGACAAACGTAGCTTACGTGAGTTACGCCAGCAGGTTGCCATGGTTTTTCAGGAACCCGATCAACAGATCTTTTATACCGACATCGACAGCGATATTGCTTTTAGCCTGCGTAATTTAGGCATGGATGAAGAAACCATCCGCCAACGCACAGAGCAGGCGCTTTCGCTGGTGGATGCGCTCGGTTTTCGCCATAAGCCAGTGCAGTATTTAAGCCACGGGCAGAAAAAACGGGTGGCGATTGCAGGGGCATTGGTGATGAATGCAGAGTATCTCCTGTTGGATGAACCTACTGCCGGACTCGACCCAGCGGGGCGCCAGCAGATGATCCATATTATTCACAAAATTGTGGCTCAGGGAAAACGCGTGGTTATTTCGAGCCACGATATTGATTTAATTTATGAAGTTTGTGATTACCTGTATGTTCTCGCGCAGGGAAAACTGGTGTGTGAAGGCAGTGAGCGAGACGTTTTTCTGCAGCAAGAAATGCTAAAACAGGCCGGATTGGTACAGCCATGGCTGGTGAAAATTCATCAACAGCTGGGGCTACCCTTGTTTAAGACTGAGCATGAGCTGTTTGCTTCCATGCCAAAATACGTTAAGTAGGCGGAAATTATGGGTTTATCCATTATGGTGCAGGGCACGGCATCAGACGTCGGAAAGAGTGTGCTGGTTGCTGGACTCTGTCGTATTTTCCATCAGGACGGGTATCGTGTCGCCCCCTTCAAATCCCAGAATATGGCGTTGAATTCAGGTATCACCGCTGACGGCGGCGAAATGGGGCGTGCGCAGATTTTTCAGGCAGAAGCTGCTGGTATTGAGCCTGATGTACGAATGAATCCGGTGTTGCTCAAGCCTACCAGCGATTTGCGGGCTCAGGTGGTACTGATGGGGAAAGTGGCGAATCAGATGGACGCCGTAACCTATCATGAATTCAAACCTCAGTTGCTTGAGCAGATTGCACAGGTGTACCGCAGCCTCGCCGATGAAGTGGATATTATGGTGCTGGAAGGGGCGGGGAGTCCTGCGGAGATCAATCTGCGCGACCGCGATATTGTGAATATGGGGATGGCTGAGAAAGTCGATGTGCCCGTGATTTTAGTGGCAGACATTGACCGCGGCGGGGTGTTTGCTTCGATTTATGGCACCTTGGCATTACTGGAACCGGCTGAAAAGGCGCGCGTCAAAGGTGTTATCATCAATAAATTTCGTGGTGATGTCAGCCTGCTAACGTCGGGCTTGCGCCAGATTGAAGAGCTTACCGGTGTACCCATTATCGGTGTGATGCCGTGGATTGAGGTGCAACTAGAGGACGAGGACGGGGTTGCGCTGCAAAAAGGGAAATATCGCCATCAGGATGAAAACCTGTTGGATATTGCCGTCATTCAAACTCCCTACATTTCCAATTTTACTGACTTTAATGCGCTCAATGCGCAGCCTGATGTTCGCCTGCGCTATGTGTCCCACCACGATGAACTAGGATACCCCGACTTACTGATTTTACCCGGTAGTAAAAATACCCTGAGCGACCTTAGCTATTTGCACAAAAGCGGTCTGACTCATCAAATTTTGCTGGCGCATCAGCAAGGTACTCCAGTGTTGGGGATTTGCGGTGGTTTCCAAATGTTGGGAAACCATATTGTTGATGGCGTGGAGTCTGGCGTTGAACAAATGGCAGGGCTTGGGTTGTTGGATTGTAAAACCACATTCTCACAGCAAAAAGTGACTACTCAGGTAAGTGGGGAAATTCGGCCAGATTTGGCGGGGGTTTTTGCTGCCTGTCAGGAGCACTCTCTGGTGGGCTATGAAATTCATATGGGGCATACCGAACTCGGTGAACAGGCACAGCCTTTTAGCGTTTTGCATAAGCGCAACGGTGAAAGTATCAACCAGTGTGATGGTGCAATCCATCTCGATGGTTCGGTGGCGGGAACCTATATCCACGGTTTCTTTGATTCAGATGGTTTGACTCGTAGTTTGTTGAATTCGCTGCGTGAGCGCAAAGGATTAGAGCCGCTGTTGGGCACTGAATTCCACTATCAGGCATTCAGAGAGCAGCAGTTTGATCGACTAGCTGCAGCGATGCGCGAGAATATCGATATAGAAGCCGTTTACGCGATTATGCGTGATCACCTCGCTATGCAGGAGAAACCACAGTGATTTTGATTACCGGCGGAGCTCGCAGTGGAAAAAGTGCTCTAGCAGAAAAACTCGCGGCTCAGCATGGCCATCGAGTTTTGTATATTGCCACCTCGGTGGTGACCGATGAGGAAATGGCGCAGCGCATCGCTCATCATCGCGAAACACGTCCAGCACAGTGGATGACCCATGAAGGATATCGCGATCTGGGTGAGATTATTCGCTCGCAAGGGGGGAATAGTGACGCCGTTATGTTGGAGTGCATAACGACGATGGTCACTAACCTGCTGTTCGATCAGTCTGGAAACGTTGCTCCCGAAGAAATGGATTTTGAGCATCTTGAGAAAATGATTCATCTGCAAGTTGATGAGTTAATTCAGGGCTGTGAACGTTGTAACGCACCGGTGTATATCGTCACTAACGAACTGGGGATGGGGATTGTCCCTGATAATCTTTTAGCGCGACGTTTTAGGGATATTGCGGGGCGGGTTAATCAGCGTTTGGCTGCGCAGGCGCAGCAGGTCTATCTCGTGGTTTCGGGGATTGAAGTGAAAATAAAGGGATAGCTTAACCCTTTAGCAAACATCCTTTCGACAGATCACGAAAACGACTTACGTTATCGCTTTTCTAACGGCTTTTATCGCGTGACCCTTTTAATTTCATCAGAGACAAACATGCAAACACTAGAACAAATTATTGCTCAGATTCAGCCTTTGAACCAAGACGCAATGGTCAAGGCACAGGTTAAGTTGGATGGTTTGTTAAAACCGACAGGAAGTTTAGGGCGTTTAGAGACACTGGCGATTCAGTTGGCTGGGATCTTCGGCGAAAAAAACGTAAACGTGAACCGCAAGCAGATTGTAGTGATGGCGGCGGATCATGGTGTTTATGATGAAGGTGTGGCTATATCTCCTCGTGTCGTCACCGCGATCCAAGCGCAAAATATGATTCACGGCGTTACAGGCGTATGCGTTTTGGCTAAGCACGCAGGTGCTGAAGTGGTGATTGTGGATGCTGGCATTGACTGTGAGCCGATCGAGGGCGCCGTTGATATGCGGATGGCTCGTGGGAGTGGCAATATCGCCCGCGAAGCAGCGATGAGCCGCGAGCAGGCGGAGTTTTTGTTGACGAAAGCGGCAGATTTCGCCATGACGCAGGCGGCAAATGGCGTGCGTTTACTTGGGGTTGGCGAGCTTGGGATGGCTAATACGACACCTGCCGCGGCAATTGTGAGTGTCATGGCGAAACGACAACCGGAGGAAGTTGTTGGCGTTGGCGCAAATTTCCCGAGCGCACAGCTACATCATAAAGTTGACGTGGTACGTAGAGCGATTGCCTGTAATCAGCCAAATGCGACTGATGGCGTTGACGTTCTAGCAAAAGTCGGGGGCTTTGATTTGGCTGGTATGACTGGCCTAATGCTAGGTGCTGCGGCAGCGGGTATTCCGGTAGTATTAGATGGTTTCCTGTCATATGCGTCGGCGTTAATTGCGTGTCAAATTTCACCGCGGGTGCATGATTATTTAATTCCCTCTCATCTCTCCGCGGAAAAAGGGGCGAGAATCGCACTCCAGCAACTGAAGCTGGAGCCTTACCTTCAGCTAGAAATGCGTTTGGGGGAGGGGAGTGGTGCCGCCGTTGCTATGAATATTGTGGATGCTGCCTGTGCCGCCTATAACGAAATGGGGAGTTTAGCTGACAGCAATATTATCCTTCCCGCCTAAGTCCTTTTCTTTTCTTAACCACGCCCTGCGCTCATACATGTGCAGGGCGTTTTTTTTGTAAAGAACACGGATAACCCCCTGTATTTCACTGCACCTTAGCGATAACTCTCTGCCATCTAAGGTGGTATCGCACATCATTTCTTATAATTAGTAATTATCCTATTGTAGTGCGTTTGCGCCTAGTGAGATGGGCAATGTATTTTCGATAATCGTAAATACTATTTACACAAATTTCTTTTGATTTATCCGCAAAAGGTAAAATTTATTATTTGGTATTAATCCTAGTCTGGTGAATTGTATTTTCACTTCTCATTGTTAATTATTTGTTGTGTCATTGTTTTGAAATTGATCTAAAATGGCCTTTTTTGGCTTTAAATACCGATTTTATCTGCTTTATAAAATTTTACTTTCTATATTGTCTTTCTTTAAAAGATAATATGTCTCATCTTATGATTTTGCGACAAATTAGCTCGCATAAATGATAGGAAATATCTTATTTGGGTGAAACTGTCGTATTAACCTATTAGTGTAAATTTTTGTTTTTTTATGACATGGTCGGAATTATTATTTCCTCATCCAGATGTGAGTGAGAATTGTGCATTTTTATCTGGGGAGTGAAATTTTCAAACTGGCTATATGACTTAATCTCCTGTTTGCATGAGATAAATTATTAAATATATTTATCTGAAAACAATGAAATAAAATTTCACAGGGAATAAATGCTTTATGGATATTTTCGCCTTAGCTGGCGAAGGATCTCTTATTACTTAAATTTATGGAAATAAAAATGAAACTGAATAAATTAGCTGTGGCATTGGTTATGACTATGGGTATCGCTTCTGCTGCGGCTAACGCTGCAGGTACTGTGGGCGGCAATGGTACTGTTAAATTCCACGGTTTTATTGTTGATGCTGCATGTTCTATTGCACCAGGTAACAGTGAACAAACAGTTGATCTGGGTTCCATTGCGATTAAAGCATTGAAAGACGGTGCTAAATCAACGCCAGCTAACTTCAAAATTGTTCTGGATAACTGTGATGTAACCGGTGGTGCTGCGCCTAAAGCCTCTATCACTTTCAACGGTTCTAACGCAGGCGGTTCAAGCAACCTGCTGGGTATTACCAGCAGCACCGCGTCTGGCGTAGGTGTTGGTATTGCTGATGCAAACGGTAAAGATTTCGAGCTGGGTAAAGAAACCGAAGTTAAGACTTTGATTTCTGGTACCAACGAACTGGACTTCACCGCTTACGTTCAGGCAACTGGCGCTTCTGGCTCTTCAATCACCGCGGGTGAATTCAACAGCCAAACCGACTTCGTAATTTCTTACAACTAATATGTCTTTATGGTTCGGGCTGCCTCTCATTGGCTGAAACTCAGTCTCCTGACGTAGCTCGAATTATTCAAGATATTACGTTGTATTAATTACTCAGGGCGTAAATTGCTACGCCCTTAATTCAAAGTCGCGGTTTAGCAGGAGAGATAGCATGGTAGTCCGCACGCTCTGTGCCTTTATGGTTTTCTTTGTGACAACGGCGTGGGCGATGGGAGAGCAACAAGGGCGCGTTAAAATGACGGGAACCTTGGTGGCGACTGCATGCAGTATATCTTCTGAGTCATTGGAGCAGGTGATTGATTTGGGCTCTATGCCAATCAGTGAACTCGCTAAAAATGGTCAAGGCCCAGAAAAAGAGTTTGTTATTAAATTAGAAAACTGTGAGCTGACTTCTCAAGACCATTTACGGCCAGATTTCAAAAGTGTGCACCTGACGTTTGATGGGACTCGGGATGAAATTGCAAATTTACTGAGTTTGCAGGGTGAGGCGAGTGGAATAGGTCTGGTTCTAAAGGATGAGGCAGGCAATATCATCGTGCCAGGGCAAAACTTACCGGATATACCACTGAATGTTGGCTCGATGGTGCTCAATTATAAGTTAGCCATCCAACGGAATAATCATGAGCTGCGAGCAGGGAATTACAGGGCAATCGTAAAGTTCAAAGTGGAATATCTATAATAAAAATAGATTAATCCGAAAAATAATTATTTCTCTTGCCATGAACATTTTCGGTGGGAGAGGTTCGCGCAAAAAATAAATCGCCGATGACGTTTTATCTCTGTGGTATGCGCGCATGGACGAATAGTTTTCTGTAAGAACTGTTTTTGTTTGGTGCATCTGAGCTAGAAATAATAGAGACGGTAATGTCTACATTCCATATCAATAAAATCAGTTTGGCTATGGCGTTAGCCGTGGCTGGCACCAGTCTATCGAGTGAAGCCGTTGAGTTTAATACGGACATGCTGGATACCGCTGATAAGGCGAACATCGATTTCTCTCGGTTCTCAAAAGCAAACTATATTTTGCCGGGGCTGTATCAGCTAGCGCTGCGAGTGAATGACCAAAGCGTGGGGGAATATCCCTTTAACTTTTATCCTCGCGAAAATGAACCCGATAGCAGTGAAGCTTGCCTTTCACCAGAGCTGGTGAGTGAGCTGGGATTAAAGCCCGCCGCACTGAATAAAGTGACCTACTGGCACCAGGGAGAGTGTGCGGACTTTAGCCAACTTCAAGGCACCACCGTACGCGGTGATTTATCCAATTCGAGCTTACAGCTTTCGATTCCACAGGCGTGGATTGAATACAGCGATCCGAACTGGGTGCCCTCTTCACGCTGGGATGAAGGCATCCCTGGTTTATTGCTGGACTATAACCTCAATGCGTCGGCAACGCGTCCAAATACGGGGGGCGATAGCCAGAATGCCAGTATTAGCGGGACCGTTGGGGCGAATGCGGGGCCGTGGCGTTTGCGCGGTGATTATCAGGGGAGCTATAGCCGCACCTCTGGCTCGGATCAGGGCAGCCAGCACAACATGGATTGGAGCCGCGTGTATATGTACCGCGCGCTTCCTCAGCTGCGTTCGACGTTATCGATGGGTGAAAACTATCTGTCGTCCAGCATTTTCGACTCATGGCGTTACACCGGCCTATCGCTGAGTAGTGATGACCGTATGTTGCCTCCTGCTCTACGAGGCTATGCGCCAGAAGTATCAGGGATCGCCAAGACTAACGCCAAAGTGGTGGTCTCCCAGCAGGGACGTGTGCTGTATGAAACTACGGTGCCTTCAGGCCCGTTTCGTATTCAGGATTTGAGCAGCGCCGTTACCGGCAAGTTAGATGTAAAGGTTGAAGAACAGGACGGAACTGTCCAGACATTTCAGGTTGATACCGCGACGATCCCGTATCTGACTCGTCCCGGAATGGTGCGTTATAAGCTCGCGATGGGGCGGCCATCAACCTACGAACATCATTTGCAGGGACCAACGTTTGCTACCGGTGAGTTCTCATGGGGTATCGCCAACAGTTGGTCACTGTATGGCGGTAGCATTCTTGCGGGTGATTACAACGCTGCATCAATCGGTATTGGGCGTGATTTGTTCTTACTGGGGGCGGTATCCGCGGATGTTACCCAGTCGTTTGCCAGCGTGCCTGGTGAAGCAAAACGTCAGGGGAAATCTTGGCGTTTAAGCTATTCCAAACGTTTTGACGAATACGATAGTGAAGTGACCTTTGCGGGCTATCGATTCTCCGAGCGTGACTATATGTCGATGGGGGAATACCTCGATGCGCGTTACCACGAGCAAAACTCAGGTCACGATAAAGAGTTGTATACCGTTACGGCGAATAAAAACTTCTCTGATGTGGGGCTGAGCTTTTACTTCACCTATAGCCATCAGACCTATTGGGATCAGCCTACCGACGATCGCTACAGTCTATCAGGTAGCACTTTTATGAATTTGTGGGCGCTGAAAAATGTCTCCCTCAATATTTCGGCTACGCGTAGCAAGATTAACCAGCGTGACGACGATGCGGTGTTTGTCAGTCTGTCGATCCCAATGGGAAGTTCGGCATCGGTGAGCTATGACGGCCAGTACAACAATAGCCGCTATAGCCAAAACGTGAGCTATTACGACCGTATTGATAATAACAATAACTACCGTGTTTCTACGGGCTTGAGCAGCGGCGGCGATGAAAGTACTCGCGGTCAGTTTAACGGCTATTACAGCCATCGCGGTGACTTCGCCAACATGAGTGCTAATGCGGCCTACTCACAGGGGAACTACTCCTCGGCGGGTATGACGATGCAGGGCGGCGCAACTATTACGGCAAAAGGTGCAGCGTTGCACTCCGGCGGTATCAGCGGCGGAACGCGTTTGATGGTCGATACCGAAGGCGTCGGTGGCGTGCCAATCAACGGAGGTCGTGTTCATACCAACGGTTATGGCATCGGCGTGATTACCGATATGAACAGCTATTACCGCAATTCTACCAGCATCGATTTAACCAAAATGGCCGATGACGTGGATTCCAGCCGCTCGGTTGTTGACTCTGCACTGACGGAGGGTGCCATCGGTTACCGTAAGTTTGGCGTAGTGAAAGGGGCGAAAGCGTTAGCGGTATTGGCATTGGCTGACGGTAGTCATCCTCCGTTTGGTGCCAGCGTGAAAAACAGTGAAGGCCGCGAACTGGCGATTGTTGGTGATGGTGGTATGGCTTGGCTAACCGGTTTACAGGGCGGGGAGTCTCTCGACGTGCTGTGGGATGGTGCTAAGCAATGCACGGTGGTTATTCCTAAAACCTTGAGCCAGCAAGAACAGTTGCTGCTGCCATGCCATCCAGAAAGCCAAACACAAATTCCTGCAGCGGTGAAAAATGTTCCTGCGGCAAACCCAATTGATAACATCCATGAAGAGCAATAACACCATGAAATTAAAACAGACTTTATCATTAAGCTTCGTTTTGTTACTGAGCGCGCAGGCCGCCCAGGCGGCAATTGCTCTCGATCGTACACGTGCGATTTTCGAAGGAACTCAGAAATCAATCAGCCTAAATATTCGTAACGACAACACTCAGTTACCGTATTTGGCGCAGTCCTGGCTGGAAGATATCAACGGGAAAAAGATTAGCGATCCATTAGTGGTCGTTCCCCCTGTTCAGCGCGTCGAACCGGGTTCAAGAAGCCAGATTCGTATTAACGCGACGGGCGGTATTGCCAAATTACCTCAGGATCGAGAGACCGCGTTTTACTTCAATGTGCGCGAAATTCCACCGCGTAGCAGCAAACAAAACGTGATGCAGATTGCGCTGCAAACCAAGATAAAACTGTTCTATCGTCCTGCCGCGATTGCCATCGATCCAGATACCGTATGGCAGGATCAGATCGTATTGACCAAAACCAGTGACGGCTACCAAATCCAAAATCCGACACCTTACTACGTCACTGTCATCGGTATTTCCGGCCAGCCGAAAGGTGAGTCTGCGAAAGATTTTCGTCCGGTGATGGTTGCGCCTAAGTCGACTCAAAAGGCGGTTACTCCAGCGTATTCCACTCCTTATGTCACCTATATCAATGACTTTGGTGGCCGTCCAGAGCTGAAGTTCACGTGCAGCGGCAATGAGTGTCGTGCAACGACGAACCGGAGCTAGTGGCCAACGCTATGCGTACTTCATATCTAAGATTGACTCGCACTACGCTGTGGATCTGCCTGCTTTCTGGGGCTGTGACCTTTTTTGATCTACAGCTGGCTAAAGCGAAAAGCATCGATGGATGGGACGTGTATGGCATGCATGGCGAAATGACGGTTCAAGGTTCATTGACTGAACCCGCCTGTGTGTTGGCGATGGAGTCGAAAGATCAGTCGATTGATTTAGGTATAACTTCTCGCGTCAGTTTGAATCGGATCGGTAATCGTACCGATCCAGTGACCGTGCATTTTCAATTGAAAGATTGCGGTGTCGTGGGTAACTCGCCCAGAGACGACTCCCACGGCGGCAACATCACCTTTCTTCCTGGGCAGTTGGTTTCTTATGTGACCGTCAGTGGGGTTGCGAGTGATAGCAACAAATATCTGATGAAGGTTTCTGGCTCCGCTGGAGGGGTGGGATTGCGTTTGGAAGATTACAAACATCGGCAGCTGATCCCCGGAGAGCACAGCGAGCCTTTGATAATGTCGCAGGGAAATACGGATTTGGTGATGTATGCCATGTTGGAACGTATTCCTGAAGAATTGATTGAAGGTGAATATCACACCACGATTAATTTAAACCTTACGTATCAATAAGTACCCAGACTAGAAATAGGCGTTCGTGATTTTGCAGAGGGAAATATATATGAGGCTCTTAGCTTTGCTAGGTATGGCGCTATTTTCTAGCTCTTCATTGGCAGCGGTAGATATCAATTTTCATGGTGAGGTTGTCAGCGAACCCTGCGAAGTCGACATCAATGCAGACGGCCAAGATGTGGATTTTGGCACTATTGCGATTAAGACATTTTATGCCGAGGGTCGCTCGGAATCGAAGCCCTTCAGCATCAACTTAAAAAACTGCGATATTTCGATCTCAAAAACCGTATTGGTCTCATTTACTGGCACAGAAGATGGCGAGCAAACAGGCTATCTCTCCTTGCAAAGTGCGAAGGTAAAAGGCTTGGCAGTGGGGCTTGAGTCAGTGTCTGGCGATGTGCAGAGCCCAACATCGTTCATTCCGCTCAACAACGGCTCGGCTAAATACAACCTCAATCAAGGGGCTAACTCCCTTAAGTTTTCTGCATTCATTAAAGCGTCATCAAAAAGTATCGCAGACCACAGTATCACCGAGGGGGATTTTAGTACTACGGCGGAATTCCATCTTGAATACCCGTAGTTGATGTTTCCTGTTGATGTTAGGTCACGCGTTTTAAGAGCAAATTATGCAAGCGATAAACCGAACGGCAATTTTTATTATTTTGCTAATTTATTTGGCGATAGGTATGCACATATTTATTCCTGGCATGGGCGGGAGTGGATTGCGGATGCCTGGAAATATTGTCGCTTGGGTCTTTATCGCGCTATCTGTATTAGCCTACTGGCTGCTGAATTCGCATCGGAATATCACTATTACCACAACGTTTAGACTGATCTTCACTGGCGTTGTCTTCTTGCTGATCCCTTTATTGTATACGCCAGAGAAATGGCTACGCGATGCGCTATTCCAGATGGCTGGCGTTATGGCTGGATTGGCCTTTTATTTCACGCTGTTACAGTGCCGTTTTAGCGAGTTTTGGCGGGTAAGAATCATTAACCTGCTGTTGTTTGCGGTTTTGCTACAGGGTGGGATCGGGTTTATCCAACTTTCACTATTATCACCAGACTCAGGATTAATGGCGCTAAGCGCAGAAGGGGCAAGGCCGACCGGAGTCTTCCGTCAGGTGAATGTTATGGCCTCTTTTATGGCTACCGGCATCGCCAGTGCACTCTATCTGCTCTATTTACCCCAATCATCTGACGCCTCTCAACAAAATGCACCTTTGGTCCCGCGTTTACTGCGGTGGCAGCAGTTGGCTGCCCTTGTTTTGCTACCCGCCATGTTGGTCTTACTTCAGTCGCGTGCTGGCTATATAGGTGCAGTGATCGTCATCGTTGCAAACTTTGCCCTGCGATGGCGCGAGTTCCCACGCCAAACCATCGTATTTGCCGGCCTCATTATTCTTGGTCTTCTGACTGGCTATTCGCTAATGATGGCGGCGGATCTCGTGACGCCAGTCTCCCATGAGGGATCAAATCTTGAACGTTGGAAAATCCTACAGATCACGTTAGCCATGATTGCCACTCATCCGTTAAGTGGTTGGGGATACGGCAGTTTCGAATATAGCTTTGCGCATTTTGCCTTGGGCATGACGCCGCCGAACGCTGGGATGGGGGTGATCACGCATCCGCATAATGAGTTGTTATTTGGCTGGGTAGAGGGGGGCGTTTCGGCACTGCTGGGCTATGTACTGATCGCCGTGGCTTTTATCCGTCTGATGTTTTTGGCGTGGAGGCAGGTGAATAAACATTGTTTTGCGCTATGGCTGTTGATGATGCCGATAGCAATACATAGTCAGCTTGAATATCCGTTTTATATGTCTACCGCTCACTGGCTCATCTTTCTCTTATTGCTGAGCCTGACCGATGTTGCGGTTTCAAATATCACCGTTGTGTCTAAGCCAAAAATGAACGGTGTGATTCGAATGGCCATGTGTTTGGCTGCGCTTGCAGGACTGACACTGATGCTGCCTACGTTGCAAACCCAAATTCTGCTAACTAAGGCCGAACAGCTACAGATGAAGCAAGCAAGAATTCACTTTCCACTGCTGGAACAGCAACTTTGGCAGCCATGGTTGCTGAGAGAACGCGTTGATTATGATCGCCAAGTTAGCCAACTGCTGCAATACAACCAGAGCCGTGCCCCTCAGATTTTACAACATTATTTAGATTGGTCGCAGGTATACCTTTCTCGCCATGTGGACGCGAATGTGTATGCATCCCGAATTGCCATTCTGCGCTTCAACAGAGATGTGGATGAGGCTGAAAAATTACGTCAGGAAGCCAGCCAAATTTTTAATCGGGATATTCGTTTCCAATTACCGGCTGTGATTGCCGTACAGGAGTCAAAATGATGTTTACTCATTACCCATCTCCGGTCGGAATAAAACTCCAGCCCATTGTTGAATTGAAAACGGGCTTGGTCATTGGTTACGAAGTGCTCAGCCATTTTTCTGATGCCGTTGATTCTGAGAGTTACTTTCGGCAAGTGCCTTCAAATATTGTATTTTCCATGTTTAACCATCAGCTTGAGCGAGTAACAAATTCTTCATCTGACGTGCACTATTTTATCAATTTACCCGTTAGGGATTTATCACGCTCAGATTTGGGCGAGTTGATTCAAATATCACCAGATAAAAAAGTCGTGGTTGAACTGCAAGATCCAGAAAATTTAGTTGGGTTAACGTGTGCCGAGCAGCAAACGCTGGTCAAAAATCTGAATGCATTGCATGAGCAGAATATCGCCGTTTGGCTTGATGATATCGAGGGTTCAATGTTGTCTGTAGTGCGTGAGCTCAATTTTCGTTTCGATGGAATAAAAATCGATAAGCATGAATTTTGGCGCTCTCAGTCAATGCCAAGCGTATTGAATCAACTGGTTAAAAACTGCTATCAAATTTCACCCAATGTATTAATTGAAGGCATTGAAACTTTACAGCATAGGGAGATTGCTGCTTGCTCTGGCGCTAGCCATTTACAGGGCTATCTGTGGCCAGAAATGATTATTTAATAATAATATTCCGAGTAATGATATGACGAGAGTTTTGATTGATGATGAAAATACATTCTATCGCGATGGGCTTTGGCATTTTATTAAGCAACATTTTGCTTTAAATGCGTTAGGTCCCGTTGAACTGCTAGAAAGTAGTGAAGATAACCTAAATTCTTCCGATATTATCGTGAAGGTATTTCAAAATGGTGCTGCCTCCGTATGCCATTACGAGTTATTACATCGTAAGGGAAATTCCTTACTGATTGGCGTTTGTACTGGGGAGTGGAAGACATCGTTAGCTCGATTGCCTGATTGCTTAAAAGGTGTGCTGTTTATTAAACGCAACGAATCTTTAAAATCGCTAAGTAAAAAAATCATACTCGCTTGGAAAAACTCGTTCGCCGGAAATGAAAAAGTACGACATTGTCATGAATGTCAAGCGCTCTATTTTTCTCCTCAAGAGGAAAAGGTTGTTCGCTATATATGCTCGGGGTTTAGCGTTGCCCGCATTGCATGGATACTCTCTTTAAACATTAAAACCATCAGTAGCCATAAACGTTCTGTTATGCACAAGTTTAATTTAAATAGCGATGCAGAACTCTTAGCTTTGATGAAAAGCTATGAAGACAGATTGACTTATTCTTCTGGCCGTAAAAGATTTGTCTATATGAGCCCATCCGCGAGAGAGTTAAATATTCGGCATCGCATAGTGGAAAGATTAATACACACCGTAGCTATTTAATTATTAAATTTGGACGCTCATCTCCGATGAGAGAAGTATCTGCTAAGGACAGTAGAATTGCCGCAGATGCGGTAGCAACAACAAAGACACATAACGTTCAATGATAACGAGTCAATGGAGTTGGAAATGGATAAATTAACGAAGAAAGAAAGAATTTACATGAATCTGGGAAAGATATGTTCAACTAGGATGGGAGAAACTCGGAGTACAGATCCCTATCTACCAGAATCATGTTGGCCAAAAACGAGAGAAGTTGCAGAAGAGTGTGGTGAAAGTATTTACGTAACTCGCCACTGGCTGTTGCAACTTGTTGGTGAAGGAAAAGTAAATTGCTATCAAGGAGGAGCTGGTCGTAGTAATTCTCTACGTTGGTGTATTCCAAATCGCTAATTTTTAGCAAAATAATTCATTATTGATTTTTAGTTTTATCAGGCATGTCCCTCAGGGATAGGCTGTTGCATTGCCAATTTCTCCGAGCATATTTATGTACGGAGCAATTTTCGTGATATTTTGCAATGGAATAATCCTAATTATCAATTCTTGACTTTATTTCTACTATTAATAATAGCGCAGATGGGGGGAACCTCATCTGCGTTTCTGCATGCGTTCCTATTATTAATTTCATTGTTAATTTCATCGATAGGATGATTTTTAATCATTTAATAATAATTCACTTTAACAATGGTGGTTGCAACAAATGGACCGGCCTTAATGGTTTGGCCTGGTATCATTGAAATGTTCGCTGTGTAATTTTTACTGATCTCGGTAATACCTTTCATACTGCCAAAATTAGTATATTTATTAAACTCTACGGCTTTATTATCTTGGTCAAGGAAACCAAGCTTTACACCATTGTTTAAGTTTATATTCGTACTATCTAATAAAGTTTCAGTTGTGGCAAATTGGGATGTTAAAGAGAAATCCTCTAGACACCCACCTTCTTTTACGGCCTTCACGGTGAAGCTTTTTGATAATACATTCCCGCTGCTCAGTTCTGTCCGATCGATATCACCAAAGTCCAGATTCTGATTCTCTGGATAAAGCTTGATTTGAGCACCGCAGCTTAAAAAACGTGCGCCGGTTAAGCCTGAAAGCGAGTATTTGAGGTTTTTGGCACTTGGCAGGTAGTTGATCCCGCCAGAACCGTCGAGCTGGAACACAACAAATTCGTCAGCACCTTGGTAATGCCCAGAAGCAGGAGGCGTTCCATCTGTACGAATATAGAGACGAAAAGTCACGGTTACCGTTTTGGACGTAGGCGTTCCTAAACCCTTTTTATACACTGGGCCGCCGTTAGGTACTTGTAAAGCCTGACCGTCTTGTTCTAGATCTTTCCCTTCATAGGTGACCCCTAATTTTAGCCCCTGACCCAACGATTTTGATTTAGGGTTGAAATAGAAGGTAACGTAGTCAGCTTTGCTCGAAACGTTATTATCACAAAAGGCGGTAACGGTGATTGGGTTTGATTCCCAGACTTTGGTTTTATTCGGCACATTAGCGGGTATGGCAAGTTCACCGATATCAATAGGGGGTTTATCAACGACGTTAGTACCGCTTTCGACGCAGTCAAATGCGGATGCATGAAAAGATGCCAACAATAATCCGGCTAAAGGTAGCAGGCGTTTTCCATGAAGTTTTGAAGGTAATGCGTATTTCATTAAGCACCTGTCATAGATAGCGTGTAATCAGCGTGGATGTTGCACTGAAAGTGCCTTCGTTCAGCTCCACCGCATCAGAAATTTTTGTTGGTACTGCGCGTAATTGGATAGTTTGTGTTTTCTGTATGGTGAAGAATTTATTAAGCTCAATATTATTGCCCGTGCTGTCGTCTGAAAGCGCTAGCGCTAAATTGTCCAAGCTGGTCGTCAGGTAATGACTCTTCCCAGAAGAGGTTCCGGTGAATTCTAATTGAACCGTCGCTCCGGTCGTGATACTGCAAACAATATCTATAGGCGTTATGTTGGCATAAGCAATGCCGTCAATTTTATTCAATGCGATGCGTTTGAAATCGATATCAAGGTTTTTATCGTTATTAATCTTGCAGGCTGCAGGCTCATAAATATTGCCGCGAATGTAAAGCGTGCTTTTTGATTCATCATCAGATCGACCGCCGCTAATCGGCGCTAGCGCGGCGAAGGCTGAGCCAAAGAGAGAGGATGAGAATAAAAAAACTAACAACGTTATGTTGCGAAGGCGCATGTTCATCTTATTAACTCGTTACAGCATTGACGGAATTTACCCACTCGTTTTTTCATTGTTCAAATGTCTTGGGGGTATATTGAGCGCAGTAAGGGTAACGTATTCATATGCTGGTAAAAACTAACTTTGTTACTGTAAATAAAATGCGAGTTAATTTGTCGTGTGAGGGCAAATGAGTTGCTCACACGACTAAAAATATTGTGATTTATCTAAATGATAAAATAATTATCTGTTAGATTTATCTTAGTAAGTGTTTCTACTTGTTTGTTGTTTTTTCTTTTTTAAAACAAATGGTTAATCTGTTTATACAGAGAGTCGCCAGGAGAATGGTCATGCTGTTTATCTACACGTGTGTCCACGAGTGGCTGAAGGAGAGCCAACTTTGCAGCGTAGGCGAAATAAATTTATTTTTGTGGTAGCACAACGTTAGCTTTCGCATAAAGCGTTGCTCTGTATGTAGCTGCACAAAGTGTCCTGCATAAAAAGGCTGCTGCAATACGCGTTTAGAAATAAAAGTGATGCCTAGATTGTGTGCTACACAGGAGAGAATAGCGTCAAAGGCATTTAGCGAGAGTGCAACCTGTGGGTTATCAAGATGCAGTGCAAGCTGGTTGTCAAAGAAGGCACGACTGCTGGAGCCTTGTTCGCGTAGTAACCAACGTTCTTGACTGAGTCTGGAATAGGGGACGATTTTTTCTTTCGCTAAGGCATGATCTCGCCCAGCAATCACCACCATCTCATCGTTAAGCCAAGGTTCGCTGATAAGATTAGGTTCGGTGGCGGGGCCTTCTAATAGCGCAACATCAATTTCAAAATGATCCACCATCTTGCTGATTTCTTGGGTGTTAGCGATGACTGATTGCGGCATCCAGCCATTGCCTTTAGCAAAACCTTTTAACATATCAGGCAGTAAGTAGCTGCCAATCGTTTTAGTGCAGCCTAATCGCAGGTGAGTGTCCTGACTCTTTTCCCCAAAGAGTGTTTCCACGCCTTGCATCCGCGCGAGTAGTTCATCTGCGACGGGCAATAACTTCCTTCCTTCGTGATTAATGAATAGACGAGCATGCTGTCTATCAAATAAGCGTACGCCAAGCTGATTCTCTAGCTCGGCCAGCGTTTGCGATATGGCTCCCTTGGTCATAAAAAGAGCGTCTGCGGCGAGAGTCATGCTGCCGTGATGGGCGATAGTGACAAATACGGATAGTTGCTTGAAGGTAATGTTCATCGTTTAGTTTCTCTAAACTTAGTGTCAAAAATAACTCGATTTTTTAAATAATACCCGATGGATATAGTTTGTGTCGCAGAAGAGATGAAGAAAAATCGAGGTGATAACGTGTTGAGACATTTACATCATAGAGTTCGAGGATTACCGACGCCTGTTGCAGGTTTGGCATTAGGGATCGCAAGCTTGGGGTGGTGTTTAGAGAATGCTTTACCGCTGCACGGCGTGGGGCAAAACGCGGGGGCTTTGATTGCGGCAGTGTTGCTATGTGCGATGGCGGCGCGCTTTGTCCTTCATCCCGATACGTTAACGCAGGATCTCAAACATCCGGTTGTGGGGAGTATCGTTCCAACTTTTGCGATGGCTGCGATGGTTGTGTCTAAAGCGTTAGGTCATTTTCTGCCGCTGGCGGGTCAGGTTCTTTGGCTGGGGGCTGTCGTTGTACATCTGATCGCGCTGGCATTTTTTATCTATCATCGTGCACAAGAGCCTAATCTGCATCATATGGTACCGAGTTGGTTCGTACCGCCGGTGGGAATTATCGTTGCAGACGTTACCTGCCCAAGTGATGCCTACACCGAGTTTGCTTTGATTCTGCTGGCGATTGGTATGGTGAGCTATCTGATAATGCTGCCAATGATGATTTACCGTTTTATGTTCCGTAATGAAGTACCGGATGCAGCAAAACCGACGATTGCGATATTAGCAGCGCCGGCAAGCTTGTCATTAGCGGGGTATCTGACCGTGGTTAAAGAGCCGTCGATGCTGATTTGTGCTGTGTTGCTTGGTATCGCCTTACTGATGACCCTTGTGATTTACTGTGCTTTTTTCCGGCTGATGAGACTGCCGTTTAGTCCGGGCTATGCAGCATTTACTTTCCCGATGGCGATTGGTGCAACGGCACTTTATAAAATGGCAAATTTGGTGAGTAGTTATCCACATGCCGCCGAGTATGCTCGCCAACTGCATATGATGGCGACCGCAGAAGCTGCGATTGCGACGTTGGTGATTGGTTATGTATCAGTACGTTTTATCCATAACTATCTGCTCCCTAGCCGGCTGAATATTCATCAAGGCGCGGTCAAATAGTGGGATATAGGAGTTCGACAATAATGAAAGATTCAGAGCAGGTTTCATTCGTTCCCGCTGCGGCATTGGTTTTGTTTTTAGGCTGTTTTGTGTGGGCGCTGTTTTTATAGTTTGGTGTAGGTGGCTTCTGCTGAAGGCTCGTCAAGTGACGGGCCTTCGTCGTATTAATCTATTGGTATTTCTCGCTTGCATTTCATTTGGCTTTATTTTAGATTTATCTAAATTTAGAAAGTTCTAAAGTAAGGCGTCAACATGGATTCTCCCTTCAATCTTGCAGAGTTACAGCAACGCGCGAGCCTAGCTAGTTCCCTATTGAAATCAATGAGTAATGAAAGCCGATTACTGATTCTATGCATTTTGCTTGGTGCGGAGCGTACCGGAGCGGGAGAACTTGCGGCGGCAGTGGGGTTGAGTCCTTCAGCAACGTCCCAACACCTGGCCCGAATGCGCGAAGAGGGATTGGTTGATTCCGAGCGCGTGGGCACTAGCGTGCTGTATTCCATAAAAAACCCAGCTGTTGAGCGCGTTATTGGCGTTCTTAAAGATATCTACTGTTCTTAAGGAGTCATTATGTCATCTGCTATTACTATTTCTCCGCAAATGGCCAGTAAAATGCTCGGGGAAGGCGCACTTTTGGTGGATATTCGCGATCCTCAAGAGTATGCCCGAGAGCACATCTTTCAGGCTCAGCTCTATCCTCTTGGCGAATTAGAGAAGGGGATGAAAATCTCTGGTGTAACGCCTACAAGCAAAGTGATTTTTCACTGTTTATCAGGCATGCGCTCCTCTAAAAATGCCGAACGTTTAGTTCAGGCTGCGGCTCCTGCTCAGGTTTATCTCATGGAGGGGGGAATTAACGCGTGGAAAACAGCGGGATTGGACGTTGAGATAGATAAGCGTCAGCCGTTACCTTTAATGCGTCAGGTTCAGATTTCCGCGGGGACATTGGTTCTGTTGGGGGTTATTTTAGGCTATCTAGTGAACTCCGGATTCTTCTTGCTATCTGGTTTTGTCGGCGCAGGGCTGCTGTTTGCAGGTATCACAGGGTATTGTGGTATGGCTCGTTTGCTGATGAAAATGCCTTGGAATAAAAAACCAACATAAGTGTTTTCCGTTGTAGAGGAGTGGCACAAACAATGGTTAGCTGGCTTCGAGCGGGTTCTCCTTTTAACACGACAGCGATTTAGCTAGGTAGTGAGTGTGTAGATAAATCTCCGCCAGTTCATCCACACTTGACTGTTCCATCTGGGGACTTGCATATTCCAGCACGATCCACAGTAAGGCGCTGCATTGCTGAATAACTAAGCTAACCGAATTATACGATAGCGTTTGTCGCGCTTGCTGCTGTTGGATTAACTCGTTGTTACTCATGTTTAGTAAATTAAAACCCAACGCCAGTACATCTAATAGGTTATCGGGTAAACCATTTTCCGTGCTGGTGTTAATCACTTGATGCAGGCGCAACATGTTACTGTGCAAAATCGTTAACGTTTTATCGCTCATTTAAATCTCCAGTGCTGAAAATTCATAATCTCAAAAAGCGGTTTTCTAGCGATAGTGGCTTCTAGCGATAGATAATATGCAGCTACCCAATTTGAATCCCTTGCCGAGGAGTCGAAATCGTATTCCTTTAAAAAGTGGCGACAAATTGAAATAGTAGGAAATGAGATGAGCATTCCAAGCAGAATGCGGCAGGAATGTCGTACGACAAATAGACTGGAATCAAGGTAACCCCGCGAACAATCGCGGGAGCTACCCGTTTGGCTATGCGTTAGATTTTGGCGGTTCCCCTACAGCGGGAGCTAACCAAATGGCAAAGGTGACTAGCGCCAAGACGACGATCATTGCTGAGCGCAATCCTAAGTGCTCTCCCAAGAAGCCAAGCATTGGCGGCCCCACTAAAAAGGCGATATAGCCAGTAGTCGCTACGGCGCTCACGCGCGCCGCTGGATTGGGGCCAGTGTCACTCGCTGCAGACAACGTGAGTGGGAAACCAAGCGATGCGCCTATACCCCAAAATAGAACAGATGCGCTCACCAAAAATGTGTTTTCAGCAAAGATAATCAGTCCTAGACCGATAACGCCAAATATGGCGCTACCCCGTACGACGTTAACACGACCAAATCTGCGTAAAAAATAGCCGCCACAGAATCGTCCAACCGTCATGCCTAATGCAAATCCTGTGTATATCAGCGAGCCTGACGTTGGACTAAATCCATGTCCGTCGACCATTAATAGTGGTAACCAGTCATTAGCTGATCCTTCTGCAAGCGCCATGGCTAATACAATAAGGCCAATGAGGATGAGGCGGCGATCTTTCCAGACGTTAGTTGTCATGCCCGTTGATTTATTGTTATCGGCAGTGTCTGTCACTGAAGGCCGTAGGCCATTACCTTGCGGCACGGATTTTAATGCCCAGAGTGTTGCGGGAATGCAAATAATGCCAATCAATAATAGATGCCACTGAATAGGAAAATTGACCGAGGTTAAACCGTTTCCAATACCGGCTCCGACTAAGGTACCTAGGCTAAAACAGCCATGTAGCATAGGCAGTAGAGGGCGATGAGAGAGACGTTCTACATCTGCGCCTTCAACATTAATAGCAATTTCCGCGGAGCCCATCCCTGCGCCAAATAGACATAGTCCAGCAGAGACGGTGAGCGCCGAAGAAAAAAAAGCACCGAGCGCGACAAGTAATATCCCAGCAATAACCAAACTGGTGCCGGCAGCAATGACGGGCTTAGTACTAAATCGTTGTACGAGATATCCTGAGCTGAGAATGCCAGCCATTGAACCAATGGATAGCCCGAATAGCACTAACCCCATTTCTGCCGTGGATGCGCCAAGTTTGTCGCGAATTGCTGGCGTTCGAGTGACCCAAGATGCCATCGAGACGCCAGGTAAGAAAAAGAAGATGAATAGGGCGAGGCTGCGGTGTTTTAGTGAAAGACTGGGCAAAGGAACCGTCCTAAAGGCGTAAAGACTGAGAAACTCAATGAAGGAGAAAGTGAATGTGTCTGATTACACTAAACTGTTTAGCAGGTATTTCAAGGACGAGATGGTGGAGTGGTAGCCTTGAACCTCTAACGCCATGGATAAAATCAATGGCGTTTGTTTGATCCTTTTCTATCTTAGGGGAATGGTTTGTCGTCGTGTTATAGCAAGATAGCTATAAACGTTGTCCTAATGAGTTAGTTTGGTTTTACCACGCAGATTGTCATGGGGGAGAATGAACCACCTAGTAGGTAGGTATTATTGTTTACTTTTTTGATTGTCAGTGCGTACTCATAGGCTTGTTTGATCATGAAACTATTCTCTATGAAATGATCCGGCGCATTATCGGCTAGCGATCTAAGCACTTTTGTTGGTGTTACTTTGTAATAGTCAGCCCCTTCTCTCTCGTAAGTGATGCTGATATCACGATTTAAAAAGTAGGATTTATCACCAATGTCAATCTTAGTTTTGATGCTGATACGCCCCGTGTAATCCGTATTGAAGCGATAGGTGGTTGAACCGTCAGCGCGTATTTTCACTTTTTCATTAGCAATTTCACTCATGCCTGAGCTTTCGCAATTGATGTTAAGGCGGGTTTTATAAGAGTAAAAGAAGTAAGCTATGTTAATAAGAGAAATGAAAGCAATAAAAAGAAGGATGTGATTTATTTTCACTTTTATTATCAGACTCATTTTGTATCCCAAGGTGAATAGTAAGAGCTATCGCATGCAATGAACTGGTTTGTACTCGCGTCTCGCAGGGTACATCTGGCGATGAAAATGTCGCCAATTCGCCCAAAGACTAAACTGTCATCAATGTAGGTATAAAATTCAGTCCCAGTAATGCAGCTGAGCTTGCTCCTGGTTATTGCAGTTTCAAATATTTTCTTTTTTATTGGTATTGCCTGTTCCGAGTTGGGGTGCAATGTGTAAACTCGACAGCTATCAATAGTGGTCAATAAATAGCTATGTACGGTTTCGCTTTTGATCTGATTACTAAAGCTAAATACAAATAGTAAAACATTGCCAATAAATAAGATTAGAAGTGAATAAAAAACACACCGTTTTTGGGTGTCATGGCCGTTTTTGTCGTTCGGCGTTGCTTGGATATTTTTCGTTTCATATTTTTCTTCATGATTAGTTTGGTGTTTTTTTATTGGCACAGCATCTGATTTTTCAGACTGACTCTCTTTTTCATGTTTGTCTTGGTAGGAGTCGTCGGCATCCTCTATACGTTGAATTATACTAGGATTAAGTTTGAATCCAACTTTAGGTATTGTGATTATTGAGTTCTCTGCAACCCCAAATTCATAAAGGCATTTTCTTAGAGTGCGTATATATTGATTTAATCCTGCATTAGATGAACGCTGCCCATGATTTTCCCATATTTTTTCAAATAACTCTTCTCGACTCACCACGCAGCCATAATTTTCCAGCAGTAAGTTAAATAACCTTGCTGTTGTTGTGGTTAGTGCTAACTGGTTTTCATCATTTTGAAGTGACCTTAGAATGCCATCTTCAGAGTTATAAGTAACAAGATCATCGACGATATAAATACTCATTATTAAGTACCATAAATATCAAGGGGGTTTTTATGATGCATATAATATATTTTTTGGTCAAATCATGAGATTTTTCTAACGACAGTGTTGAGTGAAAATATAATTTTATTTAACAGGTGTGTATCTTGGCGTTATAAAAATTAACTCTAATTATGAATAAATGAATATATATATTTTTATGTAATTATCTTGCTGGAAGTATAGCTGCAATATTAGCTTTTTTAATGGCTTTTTAATATGAAAAACAAATGATTTTCAGACAAAAATATCATTTTTTCGATGAATATAGGTTCATCTGTCTAGGTTGTGGGCGGGTGGTTATAATTACCACACAAAAGTATTGAAGGCTGTTTTGTTGTAGGAATAATCTTAACTGATTTTGTGGCGCTTTTTCACTAATGTTGGGAATGTTTTTTATTACCAATGAGATTTAGCCTAAGCCCACAGTATCTGTGACTTCTGGTGGATGAAATGGTTAATGTCGTTACCCAAGGTTTAGATAATTATGCCAAGAAAGGCATTTATGCAGTTGTTGAGGGGATATATGGTGAGGACTCAATCAAAAAGAGTGAGATTGATGATTTAGACGATCCTTGCGAGGACGTCACATTATACTTTCGTACTAAATTTGAGGGATTAAGTCATTGTACTTGTCATCTGACAAACAATAATGTCGCAGTGGTTACAGGGTAATGACTCCAACTTACTGATAGTGTTTTATGTTCAGATAATGCCCGATGACTTTGTCATGCAGCTCCACCGATTTTGAGAACGACAGTGACTTCCGTCCCAGCCTTGCCAGATGTTGTCTCAGATTCAGGTTATGTCGCTCAATGCGCTGAGTGTAACGCTTGCTGATTACGTGCAGCTTTCCCTTCAGGCGGGATTCATACAGCGGCCAGCCATCCGTCATCCATACCACGACCTCAAAGGCCGACAGCAGGCTCAGAAGACGCTCCAGTGTGGCCAGAGTGCGTTCACCGAAGACGTGCGCCACAACCGTCCTCCGTATCCTGTCATACGCGTAAAACAGCCAGCGCTGACGTGATTTAGCACCGACGTAGCCCCACTGTTCGTCCATTTCAGCGCAGACAATCACATCACTGCCCGGCTGTATGCGCGAGGTTACCGACTGCGGCCTGAGTTTTTTAAGTGACGTAAAATCGTGTTGAGGCCAACGCCCATAATGCGGGCGGTTGCCCGGCATCCAACACCATTCATGGCCATATCAATGATTTTCTGGTGTGTACCGGGTTGAGAAGCGGTGTAAGTGAACTGCAGTTGCCATGTTTTACGGCAGTGAGAGCAGAGATAGCGCTGATGTCCGGCAGTACTTTTACCGTTACGCACCACGCCTTCAGTAGCTGAGCAGGAGGGACAACTGATGGAGATGGAAGCCACGGGAGCACCTCAAAAACACCATCATACACTAAATCAGTAAGTTGGCACCATTACCTGGTTACAGTGCTAAGTGATAAATCCGATGTAGGACATCTGGGTAATGAGGCGACTTTTACTATCTCGGATAGCTTTACGGATATCGAGAATAAAATAAAAAAAGTAATGAATCTCCATAAGAAAATCATGAATGAGGCAAGGCCTTCTCAATGCCTGTATTGCAAGATGCTTAAGGTATTAACACCAGAGGAGAAAAAGGTTGTTTTATTAATGAATAAAGGCCTTAGCTCAGTCATGATCGCTACATTACTTAATAAGAATATTAAAACGGTGAGCAGCTATAAACGCAGCATCATGAGGAAAATTGGTGTTAGGAGTAATGTGCAGCTGTATCGTTACCTTTCGACGATTTCGGTAGACCATTGATGTTTAAATTATAACTAATCCATTTCATGCTTAATACATGATATGCGATATCTATTCAGCCATCAGGCTTTTTTCAGGTTTTCTTTAGGACATTCATAAATTTTTTACGTTTCAGCCGTAAAAAATTCCAATTCCAGGTTTGTCAATCAGCGAAACTCAGATGTGGAGTCAATTCTTTTCGAGCCATGCTGATATTAACAAAGGCATATTATAGTGAATAAAATTTTTAAAGTTATTTGGAATCATAGCTTACAGTGCTTTGTCGTTGTGTCGGAGCTAGCACGCGGAAAACTTAAAACTGATTCTACAATAAAAATGAATGAGAATGCTCCTAAAAATCAATTTAAAATTTCCCTGCTATCAACTTCTTTGCTGATGGCAATATCGGGCTATGCTCAGGCTGCGGATATTACTGTTCATGATTTTAAACCTACAGACCCTTTTGAAGAGGTTATTGTTGGCTCAAGTAATTTAACAGGGAGTTTTGCGGGTATCCAAAAGGGAGAAAGTGGATCCAAGTGGACGACATTGGGACAAGCTAAAGCTGATGGCTTGATCACAGGCGATAGTGCCCAATGGGTTGACCATGATATTTTTAGAATTGGTTCACAGACTAAATCGATTAACTACATAGATCCTGTGACTGGCAACACGGTGACGATGAAAGTCTATGATAATAACGATATTCAAACGGAGCCTGCTGCAGATTTTCGTATAACAATCTCAACCCCAGTGGGAAAAGATGGTCAATATGTCGATAGAAACTTTTACCAGATTGGTTCTGGCGCGTCTCTAGACGTCAATGTTGGTAAAACCACAGGAAACTGGGTCGGAGCTGCAGAAAACCAATTCAACGTTATTTTGAAAAGTTCTTCCAAAACTAAGAATAATTCTTCAGCATTTCATGTGACCGATGGGGGGCAACTTAACTATCTGTCGAAGACCGTTGTTCAGCTCGGTAATAATGATAATAACATCCGAGATTCCAGTAACCCTGTTGCTTGGATGACGACAGCAGACTTTGTTGGCTCTTTTGATAGTGTGATTGGCCCACAAAATATTACTAACATTGATGAGTTTAAAGCCTATAACGATGCTTTAATTAAAGCCCTACAAGACGGTAAAATTCAGTTAACTGAGGCTGAATATTCTGCTGAATTGAACAAGGCCAGAGATCAAACATTACATGGGATTGTCGTTAATACAGATAATATTGCTTCTGACGATGCAGTAAGAGCGACTGTCAATCGAGACGTCGTGTCTTATCTCCATGCTGAAGGTGCTGGTTCTAATATTAACATTGGCGCTGACGCGAACATCCAGCTAGTCGGCTCTGATGCCACCGTTGTTAATCTGGAGAATGGGGCTAAATTAACCAACAATGGCACCTTGGGGACGGCGGGAAATACTTTCCGTGGTGCTTATGTTGTAGCAGCCCGCAGTACATCCTTTGTTGAAAACAATGGCGTGATCGATGCAGGTACAAACCCTGAAATGGCAGACTTCTTTCAGGGCGGAGCTGCAGGAGTGGCGAATGGCACCCATACCGCAATCTTAGCGAACGGCGCGTCGGTAGTTAACAACAATAACACTGGCGTGATTAATGTTGCCGCAAGAGGTAACTACTATGGCAATACCGGAGTATTGCTCGGCTCCTCTGCTACGTTAAATAACTATGGCGCGATTAATATTGCGGCTAGCAATGAAGCAAGCAGCATTTTGGGTGACGGTTCTAATATTGGTGTGGTCACTCAGCAAAACACCACATTTAATAATGAAGGTACGTTATACATTGGCCGTATGGCGCAACGGACGCCATCTGATAGCACTGATGATTTGGCCATAAAGCAATCATCAATAGGCGTGCATCTCTATGGTAATGGTACTTATAACGGAAAAACTAATTCAGAAATTATCATTGGTTCTAAGGTTCAGAATGCGACTGCTATTGATGTTGGTGGCTCAGCAACGTTAAATCAGCAGGGTACTATCCAACTTAATGGCGCGGTATCTGGAGAGTCTGTCTCTAGTAATACAGGGATTCTTGTTCGCGAAGGCACCAATGCTAACAAAGTAATCAATAGTGGCACTATTGATATGAATGGGTTGAATAGTACTGGGATTAAGGTGTTAGCGAATGGGCAAATTACAAATTCAGGGACGATCAATGTTAATGGTGGCCTCGACCCAGTAACACATTACGCCAACTATGGTATTTACGCTCAGGGTGAAAAAGCATTAGCGATCTTATCCGGTAAAGTGAATCTTACCGGTGATGGCGCCATCGGCGTTCATGCTAGAGATAAAGGTGAGATTGATGTCACTCAAAATGGTGTTGTGACGTTCAACGGCGGTACTAACCAAACGGGTTACTATATTTTCGGTGCCGGCTCAAAAATAAAAAACGATGCTAGCAGTGTGCAAGATGTGTCAACGCAAGACTCAACACTCTACCGAGTTGACGGAGGCGCCTCCTTTGACGGCTCTGGTAATAGTGCTGCGCAACTTAATGCCTCTGGCGATAATGCGACCATTATTCGCACTACTGGTGCGGGGAGTCAATTCAGCTCAGGCAAATTAGCACTTAGCGTTACCGGAGAGGGGGCCACAGGGATCCGAATTGAAGGCGGTGCCACGGGAGAAATTACTGCGGACGCCGTGATTGTAAAAGTGGCGGGCAAAGATACTACTGCGGGCATTGTGGACGGTAATTACTATGAGTTGGATGGTTCTGAGAATGCCGCTAAAAAAGGTAATTCCGTTCTGACCAGCTATGCCAATTTGGAAACAGCAAATACTGCTGATGGGGCATTTGGCTATATTGCGCGTAACGGTGGCAAGTTGATCCATGAGGGAAGCATCGACTTCACCGAGGCGAATAGCACGGGAGTATTGGTTGACGGCGGTATTTTGGATAACCGGTCTACTATTGTAGTTAATGGTGTCGCGGTGAATATTCAGGGGGCCAGTTCTGAAGTCACCAATACTGGAACGGTCACCGCAACGGATGGTACTGCCGCCTATTTAGTCGGGAAAGACGCCACATTGGCGCTAAACGGTAATGGTATTACGCAGGCTGCGGGTTCGGCTCACGGTATTTTATTAGATACCGGTGCGAAAGGCTTAACGGTAGACGGTGCCACCATAACCATGAGTGATACCGGCAGTGGTAGTGCTATTGAAAACAAAGCCGATATCGTCGGTATTCAGCTTAAAGATACGACGATCAACGTCGGTAGCGGTATTGGTGTTCACACTGGAGCCTCTATGGCTCAAACCAACTCCGGTACGATTAATGTCACCGGCAGCGGTACCGGTATCCTGTTTGAAAACATTGATGGCTCGCAGACCGATCAAACACTGGATATGTCCGACTCAAAAGATTTGGTGATTAATGTTCAGCAGGCCGGAGGAAAGGGGATTGTGACCAATGCGTCTTCTGACCTGAAAACCGGCGTGAGCGTTAATGTACTCGATGCTGCGGGAGGCGCAGCGCTGATAGTCAAAGGTTCAACACAAAAAGTTGAACAGTCAGGAAAACTTACCTCTAAGTCGACGACGGATGCGGTGGTTGATATTAACAACGGTAGCGTAAGCGAATTCGTGAACCGTGGTGATATTTTGGCACTCAATGCCTCACAGAAAGCCGTCGAAACGACCAGCGGCTCAGGTGTGCAGTTCACCAATGCTAATGGTGGGAACATCATTGGGCAGGTCAATCTTCTTACTGGTAATAACGTTGTGACGTTGGAGTCAGGCAGTACGGGAACTGATTTCACCACGGGTAGTGGTAGCGATCTGTTCTTACTTAAAGATGTTCAAGAGAGTGAAACCAACCTGTTTACATCTCTTAATGGTGGGCAAGGCGAGGATGTCTTGAAACTGGATAATTCCAGCTATGTGTTAAATCGCGCCGATGCCATTACCGGAATGGAGCATATCGACCTCACTAACGGTTCGACTTTCACCCTAGATAACGTGCTGCTGGCGCTAGGCGATAGCCGTGATGATAGTGTTTCAACGGGCTATTCCATTGATTCTACGAGTACTTTAGCCGTTAAAAATAGCGCTAGCGTTGCTTTTAATAGCCACTTATCTGGCAATGGATTGATGACGGTTGATACCACGGGTAACTCGTTTGAATTCACGTCCAACAACGCTGCCGATGGCTTCGCAGGGACGATTGCCATGGGGAATACTCGTTTTGAGCTGGATGGGCTTAATACTCAGGCTTTAACCAATGCCACGCTGCGTGCGGACAACGGTAGCATTACCCATGTTGGCGCTGGGCAGCAAACTATCGGTGGGCTGGCGTTTAACGGCGGTACAGTGAAGTTTGATGGTGTGACACCTGGCGTGACAGAGGCCGCAGGGACTATTCATACCACCGATAACATGGATCTGTTGGGCAAAGGTGTTGTTCAAGTCGATGCAGGCAGCGTGAGCAACGATCGTCCTTTACCAAATACACATGTTTCCCTTCTCGAACAAGATGATACTGGAAGCCTGATTAAGCTGGCTGATTCTGATGCGGCGGTTCAAGGCAGTGGCGGTAATTTAGAGCTGCATGACGCCAGCGGTAACGTCATTTCAGATGGTGTGACGTTAGATATTGTTCAGGATGGAACCACTGTCGCCAAAGGCACTTATGACTATCGCCTGACCAGCGGTGAAAATAACGATGGTCTTTATGTGAACTACGGTCTCACTCAGGTTGAACTGTTAGGAAGTGGCAATGATGCATTGGTGCTCGATGCGAATGGCAAAACGGGCAATGCTGCAGATTTGAGTGCCAAAGTCACAGGCAGCGGCGATTTAGCATTAGATAGTCAAAAAGGTGAGACGGTCTCTTTATCTAACATGGATAACGACTATACCGGCGTCACCGATGTTCGTAGCGGTAACCTCTTGATGCTGAACGACAACGTTCTGGGATTGACCAGTGAACTCAAGTTAGCGTTGGATACCGTACTGGATATGAATGGTCATAGCCAGACGGTGGGCAAACTGGCTACGGATGCGGGCTCTTTGCTGAACATCAACGGCGGTAAATTAACGTTAAGCCACGGTGGAATTTCTTCGGGTGAGTTAGCGGGTAGCGGAGAATTGGTTGTTGCCGCTGACACGTTAACGGTGAATGGCGCCAATGCGAATCTCTCTGCGACGACCACGATTGAGCAGGGGGCTTTAGCTGAGCTGAATAACACTCTGGGTCTGGGTATCGGCGATATTGTAGATAAAGGTGAGCTGTTGCTGAATAAGGCGGATGGCGTTCTCTATAACAATATCAGCGATAACGGCGCTGTAGCTTTGAAAGATAGTCACGTGGTTCTTGCGGGTGACAACAGTAAATTCGCGGGCACATTCATTATTGATTCTACGTCTCAATTGACGGCGGGTTCTGCACAGCATTTAGGGACGGCCGATATAAAAGATGAAGGCGAACTGGTACTGAATACTCAGTCCGATTGGGCATTGGCTAACAACGTGACCGGCAGTGGTTCGCTTATCAAACAGGGTAGTGGCAGCGTGACCCTTAATGAAAACGTAGCCTATACCGGAAAAACTGACATCCAGCAGGGCGGTCTGATTCTTGGCAATGAGAATGCGCCAATGACGCTTGCCAGCCAGCAGGTCAATATTCACGAGGGGGCGAAGCTCTCTGGATTTGGTGGTGTCGCTGGCAATATAGATAACCAAGGCTTGCTACAGATTGGCTCAGATACTCAAACTGATGGTAAGACCCAAACTTTCACTATTGGCAAAGATCTGGTAAACAGCGGAACCGTCCTGGTCGGTAATAATACTGGACATGCGACCGCGGGTAATCAGCTGTTGGTAAAAGGTGACTACACCGGTAATGATGGGCACATTCACTTTAATACCGCACTTGGCGACGACAATTCGGTTACGGATAAGCTGGTCGTTACTGGAGATACGTCTGGGAAAACCGGAGTCAGCGTCAGCAATGCCGGCGGCACAGGGGCTCAGACGCTAAACGGTATCGAACTTATCCATGTGGATGGGGCATCTAATGGTGAGTTCAATCAGGAAGGACGCATCGTGGCGGGCGCTTATGATTACACGTTGGCGCGTGGTAAGGGGGATAGCAGTGGAAATTGGTATTTAACCAGTAAGCAAAATGGTGAAAATCCTGATCCAGGCCCAAATCCAGAGCCGGGTGAAAATACCGAGCGTCCTGAAGGTGGGAGTTATATTGCTAACCTTGCAGCGGCGA
Source organism: Hafnia paralvei (assembly GCF_020150375.1). Classification (NCBI taxonomy): domain Bacteria; kingdom Pseudomonadati; phylum Pseudomonadota; class Gammaproteobacteria; order Enterobacterales; family Hafniaceae; genus Hafnia; species Hafnia paralvei. The sequence continues at coordinate 1,158,422 of NZ_CP083737.1, forward strand.
ATAATCTGTTCGTGACACGTTTACATGACCGCTTAGGTGAAACTCAGTATATCGATGCGCTAACCGGAGAGCAGAAAGTAACCAGTATGTGGATGCGTCAGGTCGGTGGACATAATAACTTCCGCGACGCTGCTGGCCAGTTAAAAACTCAAAGCAACCGTTATGTGATGCAGATGGGCGGCGATATTGCACAGTGGAGTACCGATGGGCTAGATCGCTGGCACTTAGGTGTGATGGCAGGCTACGGTAATAACCACAGCAACACGCACTCCAACATCAGTGGTTATAGTTCGAAAGGTTCGGTTGATGGCTACAGTACTGGTATCTACGGTACGTGGTATGCCAATGACGCCGAGAAAACAGGTACCTACGTTGATAGCTGGTTGCAATATAGCTGGTTTAACAACCATGTTAACGGTGAACAAATTGCCTCTGAATCGTATAAGTCACGCGGAATCACTGCATCGGTAGAAGTGGGGCAGACCATTAAGCTTAATGAGTTTAAAGGCAGTCTTGGTAGCACGAATACTTGGTACATTCAGCCGCAGGCACAGGCCGTTTGGATGGGTGTTAAAGCGAAAAACCATACCGAATCTAATGGTACTCGCGTGAGTAGCGATGGCGACGGCAACCTAATGACTCGACTGGGCGTAAGAACGTATCTCAAAGGGCACCATGCAGTTGATGAGGGGAAAGGACGCGAATTCCAGCCATTTATTGAGGCCAACTGGATCCATAATACTAGAGATTTCACGGCTACGATGAATGGGGTTGCCGTTAAACAAGATGGCGCACGCAATCTGGGCGAAGTTAAAGTTGGTGTTGAAGGGCAGCTAAATCCACGTCTTAACCTGTGGGGCAATATTGGCGTACAGGTGGGGGATAAAGGCTACAACGACAGTGCTGCAATGATTGGCGTAAAATATAATTTCTAATCGTATAGAAACTGAATAAGGGGCTTCGGCCCCTTTTTTCTTAAGAAAAAACAGTCTCTATTTTATGTAAGAGTCTAATACCTTCAGTACCACGCTCAGATCTTCTTCTCTTTTACTTTCTGAATCTTGGTGGACAATATGTTCAGTGAGATGACCTTTAATCACTTCTCGCATCAAGCCATTCACAGCGCCTCGAATTGCCGCAATTTGTTGTAAAACTGCGGAGCATTCATGAGGTTCATCAAGCATTTTATTCAGCGCTGCAATTTGCCCCTGAAGCTTGTTTGTTCGCGCTTTTAGTTTTTTCTTATCTCGAATGGTATGTGACATGTTAACACCTTTGTTACATCTTTATGAGTTAAATATAGCACTCACCAGATACTGGGGGGTAGTATTTTATACTGGGGGGGAGTAGAATTCCGGTTCTCTATCATATTAAGAATTATTCTCATGAACGAATTTACTACGCTATTTCAACAAGGGAATGCTTGGTTTTTTATACCGAGTGCCATCTTGCTTGGCGCTTTACATGGTTTGGAGCCAGGCCATTCAAAAACAATGATGGCAGCGTTTATCATCGCGATAAAAGGCACTGTTCGGCAGGCAGTCATGTTGGGGTTGGCTGCCACGTTCTCCCACACGGCTATTGTATGGCTCATTGCTTTTGGTGGAATGTATGTCAGCCAGAAATTTACGGCACAAGCGGTTGAACCGTGGCTACAGTTACTGTCTGGCGCGATTATTTTAGGTACTGCATTTTGGATGTTTTGGCTAACATGGCGAGGAGAACGAAATTGGCTTGAAAAGATGCATGCTGATGACAATCATACGCATAATGAAGCGCAACAAATAAATACCAATAATGGGGAGGTGGAGCTGTCCATCCATGAAGAAAACCACGTTGCCCGTTTTAGATTTAAGCAAATAACAGGACATGCTGACTTTGCTGAGAATATTTCAGCGATCGTTGATAGAGGAAATGGTGAGCAAGAAATATATCGATTTACTCATAAAAAAGGATGGGCTGAGTCAGAAAGTGAAATTCCAGAACCACATGAATTTTCAGTCATATTAAAGCTAGGCATTGCAGGAGATATTAGAGAATATCAAACTTATTTCCATGACCATGACCATGACCATGACCATGACCATGACCATGACCATGACCATGACCATGACCATGACCATCAATTCAAAGGTTTAAATAAAGACTCTAAAGAGTATCAAGATGCTCATGCGCTGGCTCATGCAAACGATATTAAAAAACGCTTCACAAGTAATAAAGTAACTAACTGGCAAATTTTATTATTTGGCCTTACCGGTGGATTAATGCCTTGCCCTGCGGCAATTACTATTCTTCTTATCTGCATCCAATTAAAAGCATTAACCTTAGGCGCAACACTGGTTGTTTGTTTTAGTATTGGCTTGGCGCTGACGTTAGTCACTGTCGGTGTGGGCGCGGCGGTTGGTGTTAGAGAGGCACAAAAACGATGGCGCGGGTTTAACCTATTAGCGCAAAAAGCGCCCTATTTTTCTAGCGCTCTGATCGCGGTCGTTGGGATATATATGGGGATTCATGGCTATATAGGGCTTCTTGGATAGCCGAAAGCTAGATGATGCGTGATGCATTTACGCTAACTCATAAAATGGTATATGATATGCATTATATAGATAGGTAGCCCTGCGTTCTTAAGGTGCAGAGGTGAAATTCATATGAGGTCGAAATATGCAGCGCATCATTATTCCTACAAACTATATCCATACCCGCACAACGCCATTGTGGACCAAGGAAACCGCTCCAGCATCTATCTGGAAGCGCCACCTAGACGCGGGCACACGGCAAGGCGTTTATCCACGTTTATGTGTGATGCAGGGAACCATTCGCTACTACGGCTATGCTGATGAAACCAGCCCTGAGCCTATTGAAACGCTGACGATTGAGGCGGGGCAATTTGGTGTATTTCCACCAGAGAAGTGGCACAGAATTGAAGCGTTGTCTGATGACACTGTGTTCAATGTAGATTTTTATGTAGATCCCAAGATTTTGTTAGAAGATTAAGGCTGGTAAATATGATGACAACTGAGAATCAAGGTTACGCACTTACGCTATCTAATTGTGAGAATCATCGAAGTGCAGAAAAAATATATCTGAAACCAATGGCATTATATATTCCGGACGTTGCTGCTAGCGTGGTTGCGGAGTTAATTACGGATTTAGGTGACAAAAACAGTAATGGTGAGGCCTTCTTACTGACGGTGACTAATAAAAATAACGGTGTGTCAGTAGATAAAGAATTTTCATCTTTAACTGAGTTAGAAAATCCTGCTACGTCAGCGGATGCGGTTAAAGAACTGGTTAATATTGTCCGTGGGTATGAAACGGATGAAGATACCAATGTTTGCGGTTGGTAGAGGAAAGAATAAATTTGAACGAGCTTGCGTTTCTAGGTCAAAGGACCTGACCTACTTGGCCTGCTATGGTTTTTCCCTGTTACCCGCGTGACGCTCATTACGTCCTCAAGAGAAAACAAGTAACTCTTTCTGAGTAAAATTCTGATAATAAAACGTCATAATTTGATCATGATATCGGTGTGTCAAGTACTTGGTTTTTTATGGTGAATACCTTCAACTCTATTTTTTCTCTGTAATAGAGAGATAGTACATGGTTTTGTGCATAATCTAAGTGCTTTCTCTATAGTGTTATATTTTGTTTTTATCGAATGTAAAAAACAAATCCCCGATAGTCCATCCCGCTAATATAAAGTAACGTGTGTAAATCTATTTTTATGTTTATTAATTTTCCATTTAAAATCATATGGATGATGTTTTTTCGTGAGTTTTCACATGTAATTTTTCTATTAATTTAATTTTTTTGATAGATTCTGGCAATCATGTGGCATGTTTCATGCAAAATTGATTGTTAAAATACCCATTGATAGAATGTGTGAATACTTGATTTTGCTATTGAACGTGAAGTTATAGCTTAGGATAAATCTTTATCGTGGGGTGTCATGGATGGCATGTCTTATTTTAGTGGTTTGGCTTTGTTAATTTAAATGAACAGATAAATAATACTTCTGTGGCGTGGAGTTTATAATAATTATCCCCGCGTGTTTTTAATAATTAATAGGCTTCGTATCAGCTGGATAAAATCGCGGTAGATATTTCAACGGCTATGTCGAATTTTTACTAACTGCACTCTCAACTCGTTAGGAGGTGATGGCATATTTTATAAACTAAATAAATGTACCTTATCAGAATTACGGTGAGAACTGTATTCAAGAAATAGGAACGCTCGCTTTATCTCATACCTATTTTTACCAAGGAGATTTGGAAAAAATTCTCCTCTCTGCTTAAAAGCATTTCACTTTTGGGTAGTATAATAATTATATAAGGAAATCACATGAGACTTACAATCTCACATGCGCTGCTTCCAGTCATCTATCTGGTTGCATTACCGCTGAATGCTGCGGATTCAATACCAGAATCTTTCCAACCTAAAAAAGAATCGACTGTTCCTACTGACTTGAAGACTAACTCTAGTTATCAGGACTCATGGGACTATACCCAAGAGAAGTGGGGACAAAAATATCCAAATCTGCAAATCAAAGATAATAAATATCTTGCTGACCGTGACATTGTTTTACTCAATCCTGCGTTTAGCAAGCAAGTTGTAACGCTAATCAACCATTCGTACAGCGTTGGCAATACGCTGAATTCGGTGCAGCTCAATATTGGTGATGGAATCAATGAGGCGAATGGCTCAGAAGCGCTGAATACCCTCGTAAAAGGGGAGTATGTTAACAGCAGAGGCAATATTGAAACGGGGGTATTGTCTGTTAATAGCAATGGTAAAGCCTTTAATACCGTGGTTGACGCTTACGGTTCGCTTTCAGTTTCTGGCGATGGCGAAGTTTATAATTCACTAATAAAAACTGGCGGTTTACAAGTTTTAGGCACCCGTGCCTACGCGCAGGCCAATATTATCGATGGCGGTGTTCAACAGCTATCGGTCACGGGAAACGCCGTGGCTGAAGACAACATAGTCAAAAATGGTGGTCAACAGATTATTTATGCTGGCACCGCAAAGAACTCGCACATTGGTGACGGTAGCTACCAGTTGGCCAGTGGCTTAGCGCAAGACACCGTTCTTTATAGCGGTGCGTTCCAAGAGGTCTATTCAGGCAAAGGAGAGACGCACGTTGCCGATAGCAACACTCAAGTACTGGCAGGCGCTTTTCAGCAAATTACCTCCGGTATTTCAGAAAATGCTCAGGTATATGGCACTCAAACGGTCAGCGGCGTTGATGTGACTTGGAAGGATGGTAGTTGGACATCAGATGAAGGTTCTAAAATCAGAATTAATGGCCAAACAGCTAAAAATTCAACTATCTATGCGGGTGGTAAACAGCGAATTCAGTCTGGCACTGCGGATGGTACTCAAGTCTATGGGGTGCAAACCATCAGCGGGCAAAAAGGCGGCTGGGTCGATGGTAAATGGGTCGATGCCGATGGCTATACAGGTGGCATCAGGGCTAATGCGACTAATACCACGGTTTATGCAGGCGGTTTACAGCAAATAGCATGGTATGGTGAAGCCGATCAAAACATCATTGACGGCGGAACCCAGCAGGTTGATGAGCTTGGTCATATATCGAATACCACTATTCAGAACGGTGGGGCTAGCACCATTGCCTATGGCGCTTATTCCAGCGGAGATCTGATCGTTAAAGATGGCTCGCTGAGTATGCAAGCAGGAAGCGATCACGCATGGACTGAAAACCTAGGTAAAGGCGCTTATGCAGCGAACGTGGATCTGCAAAGCGATAACGCTTATCTCTATATTCAGCACAACGATGCGACGCCAGAGTCCGTTGTAACGATCAAACAGCTAACTAATAATGGCGTGGTCAACTTTGGTGCGCAAAATGGCAGTGATAATGGACGTTTCAGCCGGCTCGATTTAAACACGCTGAGCGGAAGCGGTACGTTCATCATGAATACTAATCTTGCTGGTGAAGAGGGGGATTTCCTCAATATCTCTGATTCGGTCAGCGGCAATTTTCATGTGCTCGTTCGTGACTCTGGCTATGAGCTGACTGGCAGTGGAGCCAATCCGTACCATCTGATATATGCTAACGGTAGTTCGGCAGATACTTTTGCTATGACCAATGGCAGCGTTGATTTAGGTGCCTACAAGTATTATCTGGTACACGGCGATGCGAGTGATAAAGATAATTGGTATCTATCCCCCACAGCCGTTAAGCCAAACCCGGAGCCCGATCCTGATCCTACCCCCGATCCAGATCCGAAGCCGGACCCAGATCCAACGCCAGATCCTGGTACTGATCCCGGCCCTGATCCGCAACCAGAGCCGGAACCAACGCCAGAGCCAACACCAGAACCGACGCCTAATCCAGGGCCAGGTACTAAACCTGAACTCTCGGAAAGTGCAAAATCCGTTCTCGCGATGGCTAACGTAACTCCAACGATTTGGGATGCTGAGCTTTCAACGCTGCGCAGTCGTTTGGGTGAAGTGCGTAACAATCAGCAGAATGACACTGGTGTGTGGGGGAAATACATTAGTAGCCGTTACCGCATTTCAACCAGCAACGTGGGATATAACCAAGATCTGAACGGGGTCATGTTCGGAGGCGATAGAACCATTGCTTTAGACAACGCCCAGATGATAGTTGGCGGCATGGCGTCATATACCCATTCCGAGCTTGAAGCATCGAAGAGCAATGGCAAAGTCGATAGCTACAGCGTGGGTGCCTATATCACTTGGCTGCACGACAGTGGTTACTATTTGGATGGGGTGGTGAAAGCGAACCGTTTCCGTACTGAAAACAATCCGTACTTTAACGGTGGTCGAGCGCACGCGCACGATAATAGCTTTGGTGCCGGTTTCTCGCTTGAGGCCGGAAAACATATCTCATTTGATGACTATTTTGTTGAGCCTTATCTACAGGCGGCATTCTTCCGCGGCGAGCGAAGCGAATATAAGCTCGACAGCGGTATGAAGGTGAAAGCTGATGCAGCGAAGTCAGTCAAAGGTGAGTTAGGTACAACGCTTGGAAAAAACGTTACCCTTGATAATGGCGCAACCATTCAGCCTTATATGCGTCTGGCGGTTCGACATGAGTTCATGAAGGATAATGCGGTGGTCATTAATAACACTGAACACTTCACCAATGATATGTCCGGGACCAGTGGAAAATATGGTCTAGGTATCACTACTCGTATGAACGATCGCTGGGCAGCCTATGGTGAAATCAACTATGAAATGGGTCACCATATCGAAACGCCATACAGCGGCCAGATTGGCGTCCGTTATTCATTCTAGCGTTCAAGAATAAGTTACAAACTTCCCTCTAGCCCCGCAGATTGCGGGGCTTTTTGTGCAAAAACACCTGTTACTGTCCATAATACGCATTAGCGCCGTGCTTTCTTAAGAAATGCTTGTCCAGTAATGTTTGCTGCATGGCGGTGAGATGGGGCTGAAGTTGTTGTGTAAACAGATTCATATAGGCGATTTCTTCAAGCACGACAGCGTTATGCACCGCGTTAGCAGGATTCGTTCCCCAGGCGAAGGGGCCATGACAGTTTACCAGCACCGCAGGAATTTGGTTGGGGGAAATCCCTCTTTGTCTGAAGGTTTCAATAATGACGCTGCCAGTATTGTGTTCATAACTCTCCTCTATTTCGTCGTCGTGCATGGGGCGTGTGCAAGGGATAGCACCATAGAAATAATCCGCATGCGTTGTGCCTAGCGGCATTAAATCTTTGCCGGCCTGCGACCAGATAGTGGCATGGCGCGAATGGGTATGGACGATGCCACCAATATCAGGAAAAGCGTGGTACAGCGCCAGATGAGTATCGGTATCAGATGATGGTTTCTTATTTCCTTCGACGACTTTTCCACTCTGTATATCGACGACAACCATGTCATCCAAACTCATATTGGCATATTCAACCCCAGAAGGCTTAATGACCATTATACCTTTTTCTCTATCAATACCGCTTACGTTGCCCCAAGTAAATGTTATCAGCTGGTGTTCTGGTAGAGATAAATTAGCGGCAAGGACTTTCTTCTTCAACGTATTCATTACTTACTCCTGAATTATTGTTTACTTATGTGATGAAGTGATTTTTATTTCTTTCATTAATTCGTTTTTTTCGTGACGTTGTTATTTAAATTACGCCGAATAAATAAGATGTAAAATGCAGGTGGATTATGTATGAGCAGAAAACAACATAAATGGTCAAACTCGGAACTAATCGGGCATCTATTGATGTTGTTTTGATGCCCGTAAATGCCCGTTTGTTGGTTTTACTGTGGGGATTAGATGAGAAAAGAGAATTAATCTGTGATTACCATCCATTAATTCTGTAGGTTATACATCTGGTTTGCACTCAAATTTAAGATTTTGCTCACGCTCTCAGCTGCGAATTATTAATGTAAAACGATTCTAGACACCAATCACTTTAATTCATGGAGAAAAGATTAATGATATAGACATAATGAAATCGGTTTTTACGGGTTGATATTATGTTGCAGGCTGAGCGTTATAAAATGATTTGTGCGCATGTTCAAAAGTTGGGGGCGGTGCGCGTAACGGAGCTGTCGCAATTATTTCAAGTTTCTCAGGAAACGATTCGTAGGGATCTGACGAAATTAGAACAAAATAAAAAACTAACCCGTAGCTTTGGGGGGGCGGTCTCTCTAGAGGCTCCAGATGTCATGTCCGCGGCGTTGGAAGATAAAATCTGGCCGGAAAATAGCGTTGATCGTGCAGAGTCATTCCGTAAGCGTACCGAAGAAAACCCTGATATTAAAACAAAAATTGCCAAGGCTGCGCTACAGTTCATCCATCCGGGTGACTGCATTTTGATGGATAACAGTAGTACCTGTTGGTTTCTGGCGCGACAAATACCGGATATCGATATTACGGTTGTAACCAATTCATTACGCATTATTCAGGCATTAGCTTGCCGAGATAAAGTTCGCATTATCGGTATTGGTGGGGAATATTCAGAACGTCATGATGACTTTCATGGGCCAGTTGCAGAGAGCGCTATTAGAAACTTTCAGATTAATAGTTTCTTTTTTTCATGTCAGGGGCTGAATCTGGAAAATGGTCTTCGTGATGGCAGTGAAATCAATGCCCGGTTAAAACAGGTTATGCTTCAAGTTTCTGCACAAAAAATATTAATGGTTGACTCAAGTAAATTTGAACAGTTTGCTTTCAGTAAAATATGTATGCTGAATGAAATTGACATTATGGTTACCAATAACTGTATTGATGAACGTTATCGTAGTCTGCATCCACAGTTAAATGTAGTCGAAGTTGATAAGTAATCGTTTTTAATCATTATTTGAATAAACAAGGCTATTGCTCATTGATTTAGCCGACACCAGAGAAAGTACGAAATAAATAAAAAGTCAGGCTGATATTTTTATCGGGACTTCCTGACGCATGAGACTATATCTTAAGGAATTTACGATGAAAAAATTAATCTTATCTTGCCTGATTACGACTGTATTAGCATCAACTGCAGCATGGGCGGAACAACCCGCAACGACTCAAAAAGCGAATAAGCCTTTTACTATGGGGGTTGTGGTGAAAGTCGGTGGCATTCCGTGGTTTAACGTGATGGAACAGGGAATTAAGGAAGAAGGAAAAGCATTAGGTGTCGATGCTTGGCAAGTTGGGCCGACAACGGCAGATCCGGCTGAACAGGTACGTGCTATTGAAGATTTAATCGCTAAGAAAGTTGATGTGATCGGTGTTGTGCCAAATGACGCCAAAGTTTTGGAGCCCGTATTGAAGCGTGCTCAAGAGGCGGGTATTAAAGTCATTACGCATGAATCGCCTGATCAGGCCAACGCAGACTGGGACTTTGAGTTGCTTAACACCCAGACAATGGGCGCCAATCATATGAAAGATATGGCGAAATGTATGGGTGAGGAAGGGAAATATGCCATGTTCGTCGGCAGTCTGACGGTTCCTCTGGTGAATGACTGGGCCGACGCGGCAATTGCTTATCAAAAAGAACATTATCCAAAAATGACCCTCGTTGAAGATCGCTTTGGTGTGGCTGAATCTGTCGATGATTCGATGCGTACTACGAATGACCTAATGTCTAAATATAAAGATCTAAAAGGCATCATGTCGTTTGGTTCACAGGGGCCTATTGGCGCAGGGCGCGCTATTGATAAACGTAAGAAAAATGATGCCATTTGCGTTTTCGGGACGTTTACCCCAGGCCAGGGTATTAAATTGCTGGAAAAAGGCGCAATCGATGGTGGGTATATTTCTAACCCGATGACGGCGGGTAAGGTCTTCGTTCAGGTTGCTACGGCGATGATGAACGGCGAACCAATCAAAGATGGCGTAAAAATTGGTGATATGGGTGAAATTAAAGTTCAGAACAACACTATTCTGAGCGATAACCCTGAAAAACTCGATCTTGAAAATACGAAGCGTTTAGTGAAGTTAGGCTTGTAATTTAGGTTTGCATCACCGGGCCAGTGCTGGCCCGGAAATCCTTTGGTCGTTCAGGAATAGCATGATGCCTCATACTACAGAGCATAATGCGGGTGTGCCATTAGTGACGTTAAAATCCCTAACGAAGAGCTTCGGTGGCCATCAAGCATTGAAAAATATTGATCTCACGCTAAATAAAGGTGAAGTCCACTGTCTTGCTGGTGCGAACGGGTGCGGTAAAAGCACGTTAATAAAAACGCTGAGTGGGGTTTATACCCCGGATACCGGCAGCGAAATTATTATTGATGATAAATCCTGGTCTAGACTTTCCCCGGATAAAGCTCGCGAGTTAGGTATTCAGGTTATTTATCAGGATCTCTCATTATTTCCTAATTTGACGGTGGCGGAAAATATTGCCTTTGAATATAACCTCAAAGGATATTTGAGATGGCATAAAAAAGCTTATCTAAAAACGGTATCAGAAAAAATTATCCAGGAATTAAATTTTAACCTCGATGTGGACGCATTGGTCCAGCATTTGCCAATTGCGCAGCGTCAGCAGGTCGCTATTTGTCGTGCGTTAGTTGCAGAGGCTCGACTGGTGATAATGGATGAACCAACGGCTTCGCTGACCCGCACCGAAGTTAATCAACTGCTGCGTACGGTAAATTATCTCCGTGATAAAAATATCACCGTGGTTTTTGTCAGTCATCGTTTAGATGAGGTTAAAGAGATTTCCGACCGTATTACGGTGATTCGCGATGGTGAAGTGGTAGGTACTTGGGCTGCCGATTTATTATCGCCGGGGCGTATCACTGAACTAATGACCGGTAGAACGATTATTCATCAGAAAAAACTACCGAATAGTGTGGAAGGCAAAGTTATTCTTGAGCTGAATAAATTGAGCCGCAAAGGGCAATTTGAAGATATTTCCCTCAGGCTCCATCAAGGTGAAGTATTGGGGTTGTGTGGTTTACTCGGCTCTGGACGAACAGAGTTGGCGCTAAGTCTTTTTGGTGTCACCCATCCAGATAGTGGGGATATTTATTTGGATGGTAAGAAAGTAATGATTAAAGATAATACCCAAGCTGTAGAAATGGGTATTGCATATGTCTCTGAGGATCGCCTGACTTTGGGAGCTGTTTTACAGCAATCGGTCAGTGACAACATGGTGCTCTCTATCCTGAATCGGCTAAAAACGCCATGGCAGTGTATTGATGAAAAACGCCAAGAAACTTTGGTTAAGGAATGGATTCAGGATCTCGATATTAAAGTCACTAATCCTGATAACCCGCTTTCCACACTATCTGGCGGCAATCAACAAAAGGTTGTACTGGCAAAATGGATTTTAACTCGCCCGAAAGTACTGATTCTCGATGCTCCTACTGTTGGTGTAGATATTGGTGCGAAAGACAGTATTTACCAACTTATCCAACGACTTTCCGGCGTCGGTATTTCCGTATTGCTAATTACTGATGAAGCGCCAGAAGCGTACTACAACTGCGATCGTATTTTTCATATGCAGCGTGGAAAGATTATTAACGAACTGCGACCTTCTCTCTATACCGAACAGCAGTTAGCGGAGGTGATTAATGGCTAAAGGACTACAGCTCCGGCTCCCACGTTCGGTAGAAGGGTGGTTGGGATGTGTGATTGTTCTGATGCTGGTGCTTTTTTCTCTGATGAGCGATGAGTTCCTGTCGATTCAGAACCTGCTTGATCTCACTGAGAGTTATGCCGTGACGGGGATCTTCGCTCTTGGACTGTTTGTGGTGCTAGTGACAGGAGGTATTGATATTTCGTTCGCCGCCGTTGCATCGGTTGTTCAGTACGTGGTGGCTTCATTACTACTTAATGGAATGATAGAGAATCCCCTGCTGTGTCTTGGATTAGCTATTGGGCTGGGCGTTATATTGGGTCTGATTAACGCGATCCTTATTTATTACCTCAACGTAGTGTCCATCATTATCACTATCAGCATGCAGTCGCTGCTGTTCGGTATGTTGATGTGGCTGACTAATGGTCACAGCATTTACGACTTACCTGATTGGTGGATTACGCAACGATCCTTTTTTAGCTTTGGATTTGAAGGCGAAGTTTATCAGATTGGATTACCGCTGGCGGTGATGCTGGGCATGGCCTGCTTCACTTGGATAGTGATGAATAAAACCCACATTGGGCGTCAACTTTATGCCGTGGGCGGAAGTCCTGAATCAGCACGGCGTATTGGTATTAGGGTTTCACTCATTTATCTGTTTGCTTACGGCTATCTTGGGGCAGCGGCGGCGATTGGGGGAATGCTTCAGGCCTATCGCATGAGTGAGGTTGTCCCTAACGCGTTGGTGGGTGGCGAGCTAGAAGTACTGGCTGCTGCTGTATTGGGAGGGGCGAGTTTATCCGGCGGCCGCGGTTCGGTTATTGGCACACTGATGGGCGTATTTCTCATCGGCATTCTAAAAAATGGCCTCAACCTGATTGGCGTATCCAGCTATTTCGTCAACATCGTCATCGGCGTGGTGATTGTCTCAGCTATCTGTGTCACCCATTACAAAAAACGCAAAGAAACGGACGTTGGATTCGTCTGACAGGGAGCTTGAAATGAAAAAACAGGCATTTTTACCAATAGATGGCACCAGCTCCGGTTTACTGGCGATATGTTTCTTCGCCGTGGTGGCTTTTAGTCTGGCGATGCCCGGACGCTTTTTTACCGAAAATACTTTTCTGAGTATTGCCTTTCAGTTGCCAGAACTCGGATTGCTTACCTTTGCGATGTTTGTGCCGATGCTCAGTGGCGGGCTTAATCTGGCGATTATTGGCACTGCGAATCTGACCAGCCTGTTTATGGCATGGCTATTAATCCAGCTTGTACCTGCTGATGCGTCTACCGGCATGCAGTTATGGTGGTTACTTTTAGCGATGCTGGGCGCGATGCTTATTGCCATCGCGATTGGTGCCATTACGGGGATCATTATTGCTCGAGTGGGGGCGCACCCGATTTTGGTAACGCTAGGTAGCATGACGATTATCAGTGGAATTGGTATCTATCTCACTAAAGGCGCGGCGTTAAGTGGTATGCCACCGATTGTCCGCAGTATAGGGTCGGAAGTGATATATGGGATACCGGTTCCCATGGTGATTTTTATCGCTGCGACTCTGATGCTGGCACTTTTTCTCGGGAAAACCCGTACAGGAAAAGTCATTTATATGTGCGGTAGCAACATCAATGCGACCTGGTTTAGCGGTATTCGTACTGACCGTGTGCTGATCGCAATTTATGCTATTTCCAGCCTGCTGTGCGTGCTGGCAGGACTTATTATGCTGGCCCGCTTTAACTCTGCGCGTATGGGGTACGGCGATTCTTATCTACTGCTGACGGTACTGGCAATTGTTCTCGGTGGCACCGATCCATTCGGTGGGGTTGGTAAGGTCGGTCATGTTTTCTGTGCTCTGTTGGTGCTTCAGGTGATCGCCACTGGACTCAGTCTTCTGGGCCTTAGTCTGCATTTCAATCTAGCAGTGTGGGGGATTACCTTGATTGCCGCATTGGCCTTTAAGTTCTTCAAACAAAAGTGGCAGGCGCAGCGTGCCATGAATAACAGTCGAAAAGTGACTCAACAGCCACTGGCAACTCTTGAGGGAAAATAATGCGTACTCATCCATTAGGTATTTATGAAAAGGCGCTCCCCAGAAACACCAGTTGGGTAGAAAAGCTCGCGTTGGCAAAATCATGCGGCTTTGATTTTGTTGAAATGTCGGTAGATGAGAGTGAAGAACGACGTGCTCGCTTGGACTGGCCTCTTGCCGAGCGAATGGAGATTATCAATGCCATTCAGAAAACCGGTGTGCGTATTCCTACCATGTGTTTATCTGCTCATCGGCGTTTCCCGTTCGGTAGTCATGATAGCGACACTCGCCAGCAAGCTCGGATTATCATGCAGAAAGCATTGCGACTGGCGCAGGATTTGGGAGTGCGAACTATCCAGCTTGCAGGGTATGACGTTTATTATGAGCCGCAAAATGATGAAACCATCGCCTGGTTTGAAGATGCGATGGCTTGGGTTGCGGAGCAAGCTGCAGCCGCGCAGGTTATGTGCGCTGTGGAAATTATGGATACGCCCTTTATTAACTCCATCAGTAAATGGAAAGTACTAGATAAGAAAATTAACTCTCCGTGGTTTACCGTCTACCCAGATGTCGGCAATCTAACCGCATGGGGTAATGAATTGGAGAGTGAACTGGTAAAAGGAATTGATCGGATTTCTGCCATTCACCTTAAAGATACGTTTCCGGTGACACGGGATTCGCCAGGGCAATTTCGTGATGTTCCCTTTGGCGATGGGTGCGTAGATTTTGTGAATTTATTCAAAATATTACGCCGTCTTAATTACCGCGGTACTTTTCTTATTGAAATGTGGACAGAGAAATCCACCGAACCGTTGCTGGAAATTATCCATGCGCGTCAATGGATAGAAAATAAAATGCAGGCCGCCGGATGGTTTGACGAGCGGTCGCCGGTTGCAGGATGAGGAGGGGACGATGAGCCATTACTTTATGGGAATTGATTTGGGCGGCACCGTCACCAAGGCAGGGATCTACACCGCCGAGGGGAGGGAAGTCACCGTTGCAGCTCAGACCTTACCCCTACTCAGCCTACTTCCGGGATTCTGTGAACGCAATATGGCTGACCTTTGGACGGCAACGTGTGATGTTATCCGGCGAGCGTTGGTTGAAAGTCATTTGTCAGCGGAACACATCAACGGCATTAGTTTTTCCTCACATGGCAAAGGGCTTTATCTTGTCGATAAATCAGGAGCGCCGGTGCGTAACGGTATCGTGTCTTCGGATTCGCGCGCACAACCACTAGTTACAGCCTGGAAGGCGCAGGGTATCGATCGTCAGGCTTATCCGCACAGCTTTCAGCAGCTGTGGCCTTCACATCCGGCAGCATTGTTAAGGTGGTTAAAGCTGAACGAACCGGAGAGTTATGCCCGTATAGGTTATGTTTTGATGGCCCACGATTATATTCGCTATTGCCTGACACAGGAATTTACCTGCGAAGAAACCAATATTTCGGGAAGTCAGCTATTTAATTTACAACACAATGAGTTTGACCCTGCTCTGTTTGCATTATTCGGCATTGAAGAGATGACGAATTGTATGCCCAAGGTGATTGGCTCAGCCGAATTGGCCGGAGTTGTTACTACAGATGCTGCCGCGTTATGTGGATTAAAAGCAGGAACGCCAGTATTTGGCGGGGTTTTTGATGTCGTTGGCGCAGCCATCACCTCTGGAGTGTATGACAGTACGCAACTTAGCGCTGTCGCCGGCACCTGGTCTATAGCCACTCGTGTTTTTGATAACATTATCCCAGAAGAATATCCTTATGTATGGGGTAAATTTAGTATTCCTGGACACTATTTCGCCCATGAAGGCAGCCCTACATCTGCCAGTAATCTGACCTGGTTTATTCATCACTTTTTCCCAGATCTGCTGGATGACCATGACAAGCTTAATCAGTGGGCTGTGCGTGGATATGAGAAACCGGACAGTATTTTATTTTTCCCTTGGCTGTACGGTTCTAATTACTGCGACTCCCTGAGCGGTGGATTTCTCGGGTTGGGGGGGCACCACGACGCTGCAGATATGGTGTACGCTATCTATCAAGGAATAGTGTTCTCTCATTTACTGCATCAGGACAAATTACTGCAACTTAGCGATGGAACTCGTACTATTCGTTTTACTGGCGGGCCAACGCATTCACGTATCTGGATGCAGATGTTTTGTGATGCCAGCAATCTGCCGCTTGAAATTGTTGATGTGGAACAGTCTGGCTGTCGGGCGGCGGCGATATGTGCTGCCGTAGGTGCTGGAGATTATGCGGGCTTTGAACAGGCGATTAAAGCGACCCTGCCGCCACTGATTCGTTTGGAGCCGGATGCGGTGAAGCATCAGATGTTACGCAGTCGGTTTGAACGATTCAAGCGCGTTGCCGATGCGTTGAGTACGGCTGAAAGTTAATAGCGTGCATTATCGTGAAGGAGATCGGTGAGTACTCACTGATCTCCTTTTTGTTTATGCATGCTGAAGTGTAACGTTTCCCTGTCGAGGGAGGGCGCGTTGATAACGTAAAGGTTTTATTGCCATAAATTCAATGCCGCCAATTTGTCGCCAAAATAAAAGGAGCTACGCTTTCAAGTAACCCGTTAATGTATTTGGGCGGTGTAAATCTATCACCATCGGAGCGCAGATTCTCGTCGTCTTGAACGGGCAGTGGCTTTGATTTCCGTATCGGTTAACGGTTTGGTTTTTCTTGCCATGGGGAGTCTCCATGCGTTTAGGCCCAACGAAGAAAATAGAACTTTTCGTTGGGCCTATCAATGGGCCTAAAAGGTTCGGATTTAATTAGTTGGCATCAGACTTCACGGGACAAATTCAAGGCACAAAAAAGCCCGCAGGGCTTGCGCCGTGCGGGCTTCTAGGACTTCATCGGATGACTCTGGTAATCACCGATGGAGAATTTGGTGGAGCTGGGGGGATTTGAACCCCCGTCCGAAATTACTACACCGTCGGCACTACATGCTTAGTCTAGTCTTTACATTCGCCTACCAGCTGCGGACAGACACGCTACTAATAAACTAGCTTGATTAGATTTAATGCTTCAACCCCAAGCTAGGTATCCACACGATCTCTTTTGGGTTTGACTTCTCTTGATCCCCGTCTTAAGAGCGGAAGCTAGGGAGAGAAGGCTCTAAGCAGGGTATTAAGCTGCTAGTGCGTAGTTTTCGTCGTTTGCGACTATTTTTTTGCGGCTTTTTACGAGGCCAACCGCCCCTCGGCATGCTCCTTGGGCTTCGCAAATCCCGTCGAATCCAGAATCAGCCCCAAGTACTATTCAGCAGTATATCAGAAATTATATCCGTAAAGCCAGTAGCTTAGCGGTTTGAGTTCTTCATGATACGTGCTTTGTCTAATTTCCACTCACGATCTTTAATGTCGTCGCGTTTGTCGTGCTCTTTCTTACCTTTCGCTAAGCCGATTTTGACTTTCGACCAAGCGTTTTTCCAGTAAAGAGATAGCGCAACAACGGTAAAACCGTCACGACTGACTTTGCCGATCAGCGTTTCTAATTCGCGTTTCTTCAGCAGCAGTTTGCGTGTGCGCGTTGGATCGCACACGACGTGCGTTGACGCCACGTTTAGTGGTTGAATAGTGGCACCAAAGAGGTAGGCTTCGCCATCGCGGAAAGTCACGTAGCTGTCGGTGATGTTCGCTTTACCTGCGCGCATCGACTTCACTTCCCAACCTTGCAGCGCCAACCCCGCCTCGATTTCTTCTTCGATGAAGTATTCGTGGCGAGCGCGTTTGTTCATAGCAATCGTTGCTGAACCGGGTTTATGTGCTTTTTTCTTTGTCATAGTGCTGCCATTATACTGAACCACTCGAGGGATGAACATCCTTTCACCCTGAGCCGTCGTGGTTTTTTAATACGTTAGCTCAGTGTGCTTAAGGCATTTCTCTCTGTCCACAGATAAATGGTATTATTTGTGCGTTTTATGTTACTCAGGAATTGATATGCCACAGATTAGCCGTTCTGCTTTGGTGCCATTTAGTGCTACGCAAATGTATCAGTTGGTCAACGATGTTTCCGCATACCCTGCGTTTTTGCCGGGGTGTGTAGGGAGCCGTGTTTTAGAATCAGGGCCAAATTCGATGACTGCCGCAGTTGATGTTTCCAAGGCTGGGATCAGTAAGACTTTTACGACCCGCAATACGCTTGCGGATAGCTCCAGCATCAAGATGCAACTCGTCGATGGTCCATTTCGTAAGCTGTTAGGCGGTTGGCATTTTATCCCGTTGAGTGATGATGCCTGCAAAGTTGAATTGCATCTCGATTTTGAGTTTACCAACAAATTGGTTGAGCTGGCTTTCGGCAAGGTGTTTAAAGAGCTGGCGGGGAATATGGTTCAGGCTTTCACTTCGCGTGCGAAAGAGGTCTACAGTGCCTGATATCAATGTTGAAGTGGTTTACGCGTTGCCTGAACGCCAATATTTACGCCGTATAAAGCTACCGGAAGGCGCTAACGTTGAACAGGCTATTCAGCAGTCGGGGTTGTTAGCGTTACGCACTGAAATCGATCTAGCGAAAAACAAAGTGGGTATCTACAGCCGTACGGTCAAGCTGTCGGACAAGGTTCACGAGGGAGATCGGGTAGAAATTTACCGCCCGTTGTTAGCCGATCCGAAAGAACTGCGTCGGTTGCGTGCCGAACGAGCAAAAAAATAAGGCGCTGTTTGCGCCTTATTCTCTCAGATATTGATACATCCAGCCCTATCACACCCATTTGCCTAGCTTACGGCACTTATTCTTCGCTGTTATCAGGAAGCTTTTTGGTGTTTTCAATATTGGTCAAAACACCGCTGCCATCGAAGGTCAGAGTCAGTGTTTCTTGAGTCACGGCTTCATGACCCGGCTGTTGACGGAACACGTAGAACCATGTGCTGGTTCCAAACGGATCTTGCAGCATTGGCGTACCTAGCGTGTAGGCGACTTGTTGCTGCGTCATCCCTCTGTGAATTTTGGCTACGTCAGCAGCAGTCAGGTAGTTTCCCTGATTGATGTCAGGACGGTATACCACTTTTTCAAAGGTTGAACAGCCTGCGGTCAGCGTAACCATAACCACAGCAGCGGCAGTCAGCATTTTACAACGCATAGTAATCTCATTCCTTTTGGACATAGGTTGCCGATGATAATCGACCTTGCAACAGTTGGAAACCTCAACAGACCTCAATATGACCTCTGGAATCAAAAAAAGTTGAGCTTTTTTATGCGGCAAGCAGTTCTTTTGCATTTGCCAGCGTATTACGCGTCACTTCACTTCCGCCCAACAGGCGCGCCAGCTCTTGTAAACGAGCCTTTTTATCGAGTGGCTGCATAGTAGTTTCAGTTTCTGAGCCGTCAGTCTGTTTGCTGACATAAAAATGTTGGTGTCCACATCCTGCAACTTGAGGTAAATGAGTCACACACATAACCTGTGTAGATTCGCCAAGTTGACGCAGCATCTTACCGACAATTGCCGCGGTTGGTCCACTGATGCCCACGTCTACTTCATCGAAGATGAGTGCCGGGGTATCCATTTTTTGTGCGGTGATAACCTGAATAGCCAGTGCGATACGTGATAGTTCACCGCCTGACGCGACTTTAGCCAGAGGCTGTAGAGGCTGGCCGGGGTTAGTCGTTACGCTGAATTCAATGCGGTCAGCACCGTCAGCGGTGAGCGCTTCAGGCATGAAATTCACGTCAATAGCGAATTGTCCATGAGGCATTGATAGTTCGTGCATGCTATGGGTAATTAACGAGGAGAGCTCCTGCGCGAACTCGACCCGCTGCTGGTGCAACTGCTGTGCTAGCGAAAGTGCTTGCTGGTGATGAATATGCACATTCTCTGCTAGCTGTTCCTGCTCGCTCTCTTGCTGACAGAGAGACTGCTGCTCGTCTAGTAATTGCTGATGGAACTGTGGCAACTCTTCTGGCGAAACGTGGTGTTTTCTGGCTAATGCAATTTGGCGAGAAATACGCTGCTCTAATTCATAGAGGCGTGCAGGATCCATATCGATGTTATCGCCATAGTGACGTAACTCGTTGCTGGCCTCTGATATTTGGATCGAGGCTTCTTCAAGCATATCTAGAAGCGGTGAAAACTGACTGTCGTAGCTAATCAATTCGGACACATTTTGTTTTGCACTGTGCAAGAGACTCAGAATATTGCCGTCTTCAGCCTCCGAAAGCATGTTGAGCGCTCGCTGACTGATGGTTAACAACTGCCCACTATTGGCTTGGCGCTTATATTCCTCATCGATTTGTTCATACTCACCCGCCTGAGGAGCAAACTCATTGAGCTCTTTTAACTGATATTGCAGCAGCTGTTTACGTGATTCACGCTCTGCTACCTGTTTTTGATGGTGCGTTAGCAAACGGCAGCTATGGTGCCATTGACGATAGGCCGCCTGCATTTCAGCCAACAGTTCTGATTGATTGCTGTAGGCATCAAGCAGATGCTTTTGATGTTCGGATTTGAGTAGCAACTGATGCGCGTGCTGACCGTGGATCTGGATCAGATGCTGACCTAACTCACGCAGCTGTGAAAGGGGAACCGCGGTGCCGTTAATAAAACCCCGCGAGCGGCCATCGGCGCTGATAACGCGGCGGAGCAGGCATTCGTTGCTGTCATCCAACTGGTTCTGTTCAAGCCATTGGCGCGCTGAGGGGGTGTCCGCCAAAGAGAAACGAGCGCAAATATCGGCTCTAGGCGTATTTAAACGCACCATAGCCGCTTCTGAGCGTCCTCCAAGGCATAAGCCCAAGGCATCGATAGCAATAGACTTACCTGCGCCAGTTTCGCCAGTGATAGCGGTCATTCCGCGTTGGAAGTCGATTTCAAGTTCACGAACAATAGCAAAATTAGAAATGGTCAGTTGCGTCAGCATTCGAAATTCCCCTGTACGGAATCACATAACTGTATTTAACCACAGTATAAACTGGTTTTTTATACAGTAAAGTAGCTGACGAAAAAATTTTCTTAATTTAGAAAAGTTTTTTAGACCACCCTAACTTGGTGCTTAATGTATTGAAATAGTTGTAGTCTTTGGGATGTATCAAGTTTAAATGAAATTGGCTACGCTGAATCATCACTTCTTCTCCTTGCTGAATTGGCAGGGCTATCTGGCTGTCACAGCTGATTTCCAGATCGTTGCTGAAGTGGCTAAAGCGGAGATGGATTTTGCTGTTACTATCGATAACTAGAGGTCTGGCGGATAGCGTATGAGGAAACATAGGCACCAGTGCGATGGCATCTAGGGTTGGGGTCAGAATAGGCCCCCCGGCAGATAATGAGTAGGCGGTAGAGCCTGTAGGGGTTGAGATGATTAGGCCGTCAGAGCGTTGTGAGAAGGCAAAGTTTTCATTGATATAAACTTCGAACTCAATCATATGAGCCACTTTACCAGGGTGTAACACTACCTCGTTGATCGCGGTGCTCATGCGTCTTTGTTGTTGCTCGCGGCACACCTGGACTTCAAGTAAAAAGCGTTGCTCGCTAAAATATTCGCCGTCGAGGACGTCAGAAAGCTGTTGTTTAGCGTTATCGGGATCGAGGTCGGTGAGAAAACCCAGGTTGCCACGGTTTACACCGATAACTTTGATATCGTAGCGCGCCAGAATGCGTGCCGCGCCGAGCATATTGCCATCGCCGCCGACGACGACAGCGAGATCGGCCTGCTGCCCAATGTCTGCCAAACTGCCTGTAGTCGCGTTTTCCAACTTGAGGTCGTGTGCAATTTGGTGTTCGACGATCACCGGATAGCCTTTACCGACGAGCCAGTTAAACAGCATCTCATGCGTGGCCAGTGCCGCAGGATGACGCGGATGACCGACCAGACCGATACATTCAAATTTTTTATTCATGCAGTGGTTTTCCTACTGAGTGCAATTTAATGACTCTCATTATGCGCGGTTCTCTTGAATCGCCAGCTTTCATCCCCATAATAAGCCAAGTAGCGAGATTAATGCCAAACCGCGGAGAATTTCATGAGTAGTAAAGAACAGAACATGTCGAATGAGCAAGCCTCACAAGAAATGGAAAACGGACAAGAGCAGCACGAACAGGCTCAGGTCGATGCGGCAGACGTAGTCGATGTGCGCGATGAGCGCATTGCTGAACTGGAAGCTCAGTTGCAGGAAGCCGCTCAGCGTGAGCGTGATTCTGTTATGCGTGCCCGCGCAGAAGCTGACAATATTCGCCGTCGTGCCGAGCAGGACGTAGAGAAGGCGCATAAATTCGCTTTAGAGAAGTTCTCTAACGAACTGTTGCCAGTGATTGACAGCTTGGAGCGTGCGTTGGATCTGGCGGATAAATCCAATCCAGATTTAGCGGCGATGATTGAAGGCATCGAATTGACGCTGAAATCTATGCTGGATGCCGTGCGTAAGTTCGGCGTAGAGCAGGTAGGTGAAGTCAATGTTCCGTTTAATCCTGAAGTGCATCAGGCAATGACGATGATGGAATCCGATCAGCATGAACCAAACCAAGTCATGATGGTTATGCAAAAAGGCTATACCTTAAATGGCCGCCTGATCCGTCCAGCGATGGTTGCGGTATCTAAAGCTAAGGCTTGATCGATATCCTAAAAATCAAAAACCAGTCGATTGACTGGTTTTTTTTCGCCTGTACTTATTCCTCGCTACCGTTTTCCGGTAAGCGTGGCTGCCAGTCAATCGGCGTAAGCCCCTGTTCAATCAGGAGTCGATTGGTTTGTGAGAAATGGTGGCAGCCCAAGAAACCGCGGTGTGCAGATAGCGGTGATGGATGGGGTGCCTTCAACACGCGGTGGCGCTGCGTATCGATAATGCTGCCTTTCTTTTGCGCATGGGCTCCCCACAACAAGAACACAATCCCTGAACGATGTTCGTTAAGCGCTGCGACAACTTTATCTGTGAAGGTTTCCCAACCGAGCTTAGCGTGCGAGTGCGCTTGACCACGCTCGACGGTTAACACGGTATTGAGTAGTAAAACACCTTGGTCGGCCCAGCTTTTTAGATAGCCGTGATTAGGGATTTGAAATCCTTCAATATCGGTTTGTAGCTCTTTATACATATTCATGAGCGAAGGGGGCGCGGGAATGCCTGGGCGAACGGAAAAAGAGAGTCCGTGTGCCTGATTTGGCCCGTGATAGGGGTCTTGCCCAAGGATGACGACTTTAACGTCATTAAATTCAGTGAAGCGAAAAGCGTTAAATACATCTTTCTGCGGTGGATAAATGGTCTTACCGGCTTGGCGCTCTGCCGCAACGAAAGCAAGCGTGTCGTGAAAATAGGGCTTTTCTTTCTCGGCACCGATGACATCGTGCCAGTTTAGTGGAGAAGTCATCTTCACTTCCTCTTTGTTTATACGGAAATTATCTGGCGGTAGCTTACCGTTTCAAGCGATGAAGTTAAACCGTGAAGAAAATTTAACCACGTGCAGGCTAGTCACTGTGTGAGTGTTTTTTGAACGAAAATTAAATTTTTTTTGAAAATTTACAAAAATAGAAAAGTCGCCACAAAATGGTTAAATTTGATGTAAAACATAAATTTGCCCAAATTGGTAAAATGACCACCATGAAAAAATTGATTTAAATCAAAGAAAACCCCACTCTATATTGGTATATAGAACATCAAGACAACATTGGTTTTACCAAATGGCCGATGTTAAGGCCGTAAACGAAGAAATTAATCCCAGATTTTTTGCTCTATTGACGGAGGCAACAAATGATTCAAGGTATTCAGATCACTAAAGCTGATAATGCAGACCTGATGAACTCTTTCTGGCTGCTTGATACAGATAAAAATGAAGCACGCTGCGTATGTGCTAAAGCAGGCTATGCAGAAGACCAGATCGTTGCAGTAAGCGATTTGGGTCAAATCGAATATCGCGAAGTCCCTTTGGATATCAAACCAACTGTACGTGTGGAAGGCGGTCAGCACTTGAACGTTAACGTTCTGCGCCGTGAAACTCTGGAAGATGCCGTTAAGCACCCAGAAAAATATCCACAGCTGACTATTCGTGTTTCTGGCTATGCGGTGCGTTTCAACTCACTGACTCCAGAACAGCAGCGTGACGTTATCGCTCGTACCTTTACTGAAAGCCTGTAATTTCAGGCTTGAGGCAACAGGAATAGCAAAAAGGAGCTGAAAAGCTCCTTTTTTACGTCTGTAGCCCAGAGAACTTTGCTAAATAGTACAAAATAGCTGCACAGCATGTTGCTGCATAATTAATGTTATTTGCATTCTATTTCATTATATTAATTCCACTCTTCATCGAATTTTTAGTGTGCGAGCAGGGAAAAGAGTCAGAAAAAATAGTCTGGCTGGATTTAATCTCGTAGCGGTAAAATTGTTGGTGTTAGGATGAAAAAAAACCGCCATTAAAGGCGGTTTTTCTGTTAGCTCGCTGATTTATTCTTCAGTTGGAGTCACTGACTGTGCGGCTTTAGGCTTACGGCGTTTTCCGACATTTTTACTATCGCGGTGACGCACTTTTACCTTTTTATCTTTCTTCTCTTCGTCTTTTTTCTCTTGGCGCTTGAGCAGCGTCTTCTTAGACGGCTTACCTTTGTTCTTCTCGCTTGGCGGCTTGGTGGTTGGACGAAGTTCGTCAACCACGCGAGATTTAATTTGCTCTTCGACATAGCGGCTGATTTTGCCCAGCAGCAGATGGTCATGAGCTTCCACCAGAGAAATTGCGATGCCTTTACGACCTGCGCGACCGGTACGGCCAATACGGTGTAGATAGGTGTCAGCGGTGCGTGGCATATCGAAGTTGAAGACGTGGCTGATGTCTGGGATATCCAGACCACGCGCGGCGACGTCGGTTGCAACCAACACGTTCACTCGGCCATCAAGCATACGCTTCATGGCTTCATTACGCTTAGCCTGCACCATCTCGCCTTCTAAGTAGCAGGAGTTGATACCCGCTTCGCGCAGCCAGCCTACCAGTTCATGCACGCGCTCGCGCTTACGCACGAAAATAACGGATTTGGTGACTTCAGGCTCTTTTAGCAAATGACACAGCAGCTTGGTTTTGTGCTCAAGAGTATCGGCGCGGTAATACCATTGCTGGATCTTCTTACGCTCACGGCGTGAAGGATCGGCTTCGATTTCGACAGGATCCTGCAGCAGACGCTCAGAGAACTCTTTAATTGCGTCGCCTTCCAGCGTTGCTGAGAACAGCATAGTCTGTTTACGCCAGCGAGTTTCTGCAGCGATGGTTTCGATATCTTGTGCAAAACCCATGTCGAGCATGCGGTCTGCTTCATCAAGGATCAGGGTTTCAACCGCGCGGCAATCGAAGTTTTCTTCTTTGATGTATTGCAGCAGACGGCCAGTGGTTGCAACCACGATGTCTTGATTTTCGCTGAACACTTCAGCGTGATTCATGTAGGCAACGCCACCGGTGATGGTTGCGATATCCAAATTTGTATGTTTAGCCAATTCGATGGCTTGCTCGGCAACCTGCATTGCCAATTCACGCGTTGGAGTCAGCACCAATACACGTGGTGGGCCGGATTTTTTACGCGGGAAGTCGAGCAGGTGCTGCAATACTGGCAGCAAATAGGCGACGGTTTTCCCGGTTCCGGTAGGTGCTGAACCCAGAACGTCGCGACCGTCCATTGCCGGAGGAATGGCGGCAGCTTGAATGGCTGTCGGGCGGTCATAGCCTTTGTCGCGCAATGCGTCGAGTAGGCGTTCATCGAGTTCGAGTTCGGAAAAATTGCTTGCTGTCATGGTCTACCTCTACTTGGGGCGCCGATTATAGACGGGTTGGGGCAGATGTTCACCCATTAAAGCGGGGGAATTAGTATGTTTGCACCGATCCCGCCTTTGCGAATCTATGGGGATATTTTATGCTATGCGACCAAAAATAAGGAGTTACTGTGACTCAACGCCCATCAGAATCAGTACCATTGCGCCGTAACGGATTCACATTTAAGCAATTTTTCGTTGCACACGATCGCTGTGAGATGAAGGTCGGTACCGATAGTATTTTGTTAGGCTCGTGGACTGACATCAGCAATCTCGATGGAAAAATACTGGATATCGGCACAGGCAGCGGTCTTTTAGCTTTGATGCTGGCGCAGCGTACCACAGATGTCGTGCAAATTGATGCCGTTGAACTAGATCAAAACGCGGCCACTCAGGCAGCAGAAAATTTTGTCCTGTCGCCGTGGGCCAATCGAATGCGGGTTCACACCTGTTCATTACAGGCTTTTGCCGCGCAGACCTCCGAACGTTATGACCTGATTGTGAGCAATCCGCCTTACTATCCGCAGGGAGTAGAGTGTCGCAATGTGAGTCGCAATACCGCTCGTTATACCTCGGAGCTTAGCCACCAATCATTGCTAAAGCATGCGAGAGAATTGGCTACAGATAATGGCAGAATGGCCGTCGTTCTCCCTACTGATGTGGGCGTAAGCTTTATTCAGACAGCGGCTCAAGAAGGGTGGTTTATACTGCACTACACTGAAATTGCAGAATTTGACGATAGAGTCGCGCGACGTTCACTGATGTTGTTTGGTTCCAAGCCTGTAAATCAGCAGTCAGATCGACTAGTGATCCGCGATAAAAGCAGTGAATACTCCCATGATTTTCGCCTGTTAACGAAAGATTTTTACCTTTTCTTCTGAGTCTGTTGCTTTGGTTAGCATAATATTTCACTATCAGACTCAGATGCGGTAATTCACCGCAATTTTGTTCTGATAGGAAAGGCTGAAATAATTAACAGGCTCAGGGAGTGGGCGTTCATTGTCGAATTATCCCTATGTAGTGCCATTTCCCTTTGTATTACTCCTTTCTTAGTCAGATCCCTATTGAGCTTTAGTGAATAACTGGCGTACGTGTCTGCTGCGTATACGTCCAGAAAAATTTATAAGAGGGCAGACTATGCAACAACGTTTATCTACGGCTGACACCATGGGGTTAGGGTTAATGACCTTTGCTTTTTTTCTGGGCGCAGGAAACATCATTTTTCCTCCATTAGAAGGTCAGATGGCAGGGCATAACGTACTTTATGCTATGGGCGGTTTTTTGCTCACTGCTGTGGGTTTGCCGTTACTCTCTATTATTGCCGTTGCCCGGGCGGGTGGCGGTTTGCCGTCCATGACTCACGATCTGCCGAAAGGGACAGGTACTTTTGCTGCTGTTTTGTTATTTATCATTATCGGTCCAGCTTTTGCCGCTCCGCGAACCGGCTTGGTCGCTTTTGAAATGGCGGTAAAACCGTTGCTGGTTAGCTCAGGTAGCTACAGCGATACGCCGGTGACGCTGGGTAGCCTAACTTTGGATGGAGTACAAATGTTAGTGACCGCACTGTTTTTTGCAGTGACGCTGATGCTGGCATGGAGCCGTGGCAAGCTGATCGATAGTATTGGCAAATTCTTGACACCGATGTTGTTTTTGCTGCTGGTGGTCTTGGCGCTAGGCGTGATTTTCAAACCGCAAGGGGACATCGTAGCACCGGTAGCGGCCTATGAGCAGATGGCATTTTCTAAGGGGTTTATCAGCGGCTATAACACCATGGATACCTTTGCTGCGCTGATGTTTGGGATGTTGCTGGTTGATGTATTGCGCGGTAAGGGTGTGACTGAGCCGAAGGCTTGCTTCCGCTATTTGAGCATTGCGGGTGTGATTGCTGCGCTCGGTCTGGCGTTTGTATATATCTCCCTGTTTTGGCTGGGGGCGACCTCTTCAACAATTGCTGGTGGAGCCGATAACGGTGGCGTTGTGCTGGCGGCGTATGTGAAGGCGTTATTTGGTCAGCCAGGGCAGTGGATTTTATCATTAGTGGTCATGCTGGCATGTTTAACTACGGCGGTGGGCTTAGTCAGCGCCTGTGCGGACTATTTCTCCACCTTAACGCCGCTGCGCTACCGTCATTGGGTCATTGTATTGTGTCTCATTTGTGCGGTGGTGGCTAACGTTGGGCTGAGCCGTTTGATTGCACTGTCGGTTCCCGTGTTAATGGCATTGTATCCGTTGGCGATTGCCTTGGTGGCTCTGACTTTTGTGCGACGCTGGTTACGTAATCCGGTTCTGGGATATCGTCTGGTTATGCTGGTTGCGTTGCTGTGCAGCTTGCTGGATGGTGCGCGTGCCGCAGGCGTTGAGTCCATCGGTTGGTTAGCTCGCCTGCTGGATTGGCAAATGGCGGCGATGCCGCTGGCCGCAGAAGGTATGGCGTGGGTTCTACCCACGTTTATTATGCTGGTGTTGGCTTTCTTCTTGCCTGCGAAAAGCCGTAATCAGAAAGTGGCTTTGGCTTAATAACGTCCTTGTGATGAATAAGCCACCTTCTCTGAAGGTGGCTTTAACTATTTTAATCCGCCTTAGGGCTCTTAAATCCGCTTCAGGGCTGCAAAATCGTTGGCTTAGGCTCTGCTAATAGATCGGGATAGTCGAGAGTGTAGTGCAATCCTCGGCTTTCTTTTCGTTCCATCGCACAACGCACCATTAGCTCTGCGACTTGAACCAGATTGCGCAGCTCTAAAAGGTTATTTGAGATGCGGAAGTTTGCATAGTACTCGTCAATTTCCTGCTGCAACATTTGAATGCGGCGCAGCGCGCGCTCCAGACGTTTTGTGGTACGAACGATACCAACGTAATCCCACATAAACAGGCGCAGCTCATGCCAGTTATGTTGGATCACGACGCGCTCATCGGAATTGTAAACTCGGCTGTCATCCCACTCGGGTAAACTTGGCGCAAGGCTGGTTTGCGGCAGGCGTTGCAAAATGTCCTGTGAAGCCGACCACGCGTAGACCACGCACTCCAGTAAGGAATTAGAGGCCATACGATTAGCGCCATGTAGGCCGGTATAACTCACTTCACCAATCGCATAGAGTCCTTCCAAGTCAGTACGCCCTTGATGATCGACCATCACACCACCGCAGGTGTAATGTGCCGCGGGTACGATAGGTATAGGTTCTTTGGTGAGATCCAACCCCAAATCCAGCAGTTTTTCATAGATCATCGGGAAGTGCTGCATGATGAAGTCAGCGGGTTTGTGGCTGATGTCTAAATACATGCAGTCGGCGCCAAGACGTTTCATCTCATGGTCGATAGCGCGTGCGACGATATCGCGTGGTGCGAGTTCACCGCGTTCGTCGAAGTCGGGCATGAAACGCGAACCGTCAGGGCGCTTAAGAAAAGCCCCTTCGCCGCGCAAAGCTTCGGTGAGCAGGAAGTTTCTGGCCTGTGGGTGATACAAACAGGTGGGATGGAATTGGTTAAATTCGAGATTTGCAATGCGGCAGCCAGCGCGCCACGCCATAGCAATACCGTCACCTGAAGAGATATCTGGGTTGGTCGTGTATTGATAAACTTTAGCGGCACCGCCGGTCGCTAGCACCACGGTGCGGGCGCGCAAAGTTTCGACCCGCTCTAGATCGCGGTTCCATACATAGGCGCCGACTACACGTTGGGTACCCGGTAAACCGATCTTCTTGGAGGTAATGAGGTCAACGGCGTTATAACGCTCGCACACACGAATATTGGGGTGTGCATTTGCTTTCTGCACCAGCGTGGTCTCTACTTCTTTACCAGTAGCATCTGCGCTGTGCAGAATTCGGCGATGGCTATGGCCGCCTTCACGCGTGAGGTGATAGCGTGATTCGCCAGCGGGACTCATTTCGGTATCGAACAGCACGCCTTGATCGATAAGCCATTGCACGCAATCCTTTGCGTTACGGGCAATAAATTCAACGGCAGAGGGTTCGCACAGCCCTGCGCCCGCAATCAGTGTATCTTGTACGTGTGATTCAATGCTGTCCGTTTCATCGAATACGGCCGCAATGCCACCCTGAGCATAAAATGTGGCACCTTCATTGAAGGGACCTTTGCTCAGCACGGTGACTTTACAATGTTCGGCAAGGCGTAAAGCGAGTGAAAGTCCGGCAGCTCCGCTACCGATAATCAATACATCGTTAAAATGTTCTGAATTTGGTTGCATAGGTTGTGGTGTGTGCAGCTGAAAAGTGAAAATCATGTTAGCCTATGCCAACGTGTAAATGCACGGCTAATGAACAACGAATATAAAAACAGCATCGTACGGAACTTTTTAGTACGTATGAACTCTAAGCTAGTGCTTGCTCAGGATCGATTGAGACAACTGGCAGTACAATTTATTCATGCGTGGAGAGAGATTTGAGGAGAGATTACCTCGGATGAGCGAGCAGTTAACGGATCAGGTGCTGGTCGAGCGAGTCCAGAAAGGAGACAAGAAGGCTTTTAACTTACTGGTAGTTCGCTATCAGCATAAAGTTGCGAGTCTCGTATCCCGCTACGTGCCGTCAGGCGATGTTCCTGATGTGGTACAGGAGTCGTTTATCAAAGCTTATCGTGCGCTGGAATCTTTCCGCGGCGAAAGTGCTTTTTACACCTGGCTTTATCGTATTGCTGTGAATACAGCTAAAAATTACCTGGTTGCTCAGGGGCGACGTCCGCCATCAAGCGATGTTGATGCCAGCGAGGCTGAAAACTTCGAAAGTGCGGGTGCATTGAAAGAAATTTCGAACCCTGAGAACTTAATGTTGTCAGATGAACTGAAGCAGATCGTTTTCCGAACCATAGAGTCTCTTCCTGAGGATTTGCGTATGGCAATCACCCTCAGAGAATTGGATGGTTTAAGCTACGAAGAAATAGCTGCCATTATGGATTGTCCGGTTGGAACAGTACGTTCCCGTATTTTCCGGGCGAGGGAAGCCATTGATAATAAAGTTCAACCGCTGATACAGCGTTAATGATGCGGGCACAGGAAGGGTATTTAGGCATGCAGAAAGAACAACTTTCGGCTCTGATGGATGGTGAAGTGGTGGATAGTGAACTGATCGGTTCACTTGGCAAAGACGACGCACTTCAGCAAACGTGGAAGAGCTATCACCTGATACGTGACACCCTGCGTGGTGACGTCAGCGACGCGATCGAGTTTGATATTTCTGATCGTATTGCTGCGGCGCTCGATGATGAACCGGTTCGTCTGGTTCCCAACGCTATTCCCGAATCTCAGCCTCAGCCTCACAGCTGGAAAGATATGCCGTTCTGGAGCAAGGTTCGTCCTTGGGCCAGTCAAATCACTCAAATTGGTATCGCTGCCTGCGTTTCACTGGCGGTTCTAGTGGGTGTGCAACAGTATAATCAACCAGCAGGTGGCGTGAGTGATTCAGATGCCCCTGCATTTAATACTTTGCCGATGGGCGGCCAAGCTTCCCCCGTAAGCTTTGGTGTTCCAAATGAAAGTACCAATGCGAATGGACAGCAGCAGGTTCAGCAGCAGCGTAAGCGTATAAATGCTATTTTGCAGGATTACGAACTGCAGCGCCGCTTGCATACCGAACAGTTGCAGATGGACAATGGTAATACGCAGGCGTCAGTTCAGGTGCCAGGAACTCTGTCATTAGGAACTCAACAGCAGTAATGAAGCAATTTTGGTTCGCCATCAGCTTATTCGCTGGTAGCCTGTTTGTCTCTAACATCGCCTCAGCGGAAGATTCGTCTGAGGCGATGTTGCAACAGATGAACAGCGCCAGTCAGTCACTCAGCTATGAGTTAGCGTACATCAATATCACCAAACAGGGGATTGAGTCGTTACGCTATCGTCATGCCATTTTCAATAAACAACTGTTATCTCAGCTTTTGCAGATGGATGGACCGCGTCGTGAAGTTTTACTGCGTGGCAATGAAATCAGCTATTTTGAGCCTGGGCTTGAGCCATTTACGCTTAACGGTGATCATATTGTTGACGCTTTGCCGTCGATTATTTTCTCCGATATCAAACAGTTGCGTCAGTACTACAATTTTATATCCGTAGGCCGAACCCGCGTTGCCGATCGTCCATGCGAAGTGATCCGCATTGTCTCGCGGGATGGCCTGCGCTTTAGCTATATCGTTTGGATTGATGAAAGTTCTAAGCTACCGTTACGCGTCGATTTACTCGATCGCGATGGAGAAACGCTGGAACAGTTCCGAGTGATCTCCTTTACCGTTGGCGATCAGGTCACCGCCGCGATGTCGAGTTTGGCTCAACTGACTTTACCTCCGCTGTTGAAACTACCAGCAACGGATAAGGTTGATTTCAGTTGGAGAACCTCTTGGCTACCGCAAGGCTTCAAGGAAGTTTCTCGTAGTCGCCGGACATTACCAACATTATCAGAGCCGGTAGAATCGCGTCTGTATAGCGATGGTCTATTTAGCTTCACCGTCAATATCAGCAGCGCAGCTTCCGGTGCTGCGGTGAGCGAACAGTTCTTACGCCAAGGACGCCGCACTATTCATACTGAGACTCGTAACAATGTTGATATTACCGTTGTTGGGGAATTGCCGCCTGCTACGGCTAAACGAGTCGCGAATAGCATTGTCCTCGATGGTCGTAAATCATGATGCGCGAATGGGCAACGGTGACATCCTGGCATCAGGGGGTTGCGACGTTAAACTGTGAACAGCGTTCTAGTTGTGGATCATGTGGTGCGAAAAACACCTGTGGCACGGCGGTTTTCGATAAAATTAATCCACAGTCTCAGCATCAATTGCAGGTTGAAATTGATCAGCCGTTAGAGCCTGGGCAAAAAGTTGAAATCGGTATTACCGAGGCCAACTTGTTGCGTTCTGCAGTTTTGGTTTATCTCACACCGCTATTAGGGCTTATTATTGGCGGCGGTGTCGGGCAGTCAGTTATGCACACTGATGCATGGGCTGCGTTAGGCGCTTTAGTGGGCGCAGGTGCTGGTTTTATGTTTGCGCGTATTAAGGCGAAAAGATTGAGTGACCGGCAAGATTATCAGCCGATAGTTTTACAAGTCGGTTTGCCCCCTTCTATGATCCGCACCCCCACGAATATCTAGGTTTTACCGGGTTCGATGTGTAGAATGCATCGAATCTGGCAAATTACCGCCAAACGTTAAACCATCGCTTTGAACCCATCAGTGTGTCCTTAGGCGAGTAATCTAGAAATCATCAGGCAAAATATCTTAATAATGAAGCATATACGAAATTTCTCCATTATCGCACATATCGACCACGGTAAGTCGACACTGTCTGACCGTATTATTCAGATTTGTGGCGGTTTGACTGACCGTGAAATGGCAGCGCAAGTTCTGGATTCTATGGATCTGGAACGTGAGCGCGGCATCACTATTAAAGCGCAGAGCGTGACGCTCGACTATAAAGCACAGGATGGTGAAACTTATCAGCTGAACTTCATTGATACCCCAGGACACGTTGACTTCTCTTATGAGGTTTCTCGTTCACTGGCGGCATGTGAAGGGGCATTGTTGGTGGTTGACGCGGGTCAGGGTGTTGAAGCTCAGACTTTGGCTAACTGCTACACCGCAATGGAAATGGATCTGGAAGTTGTCCCTGTTCTAAACAAAATTGACCTGCCTGCGGCCGATCCCGATCGTGCGGCACAAGAAATTGAAGATATCGTCGGTATTGATGCGATGGACGCCGTACGTTGCTCGGCAAAAACCGGTGTCGGAGTACCTGAGGTTCTTGAGCGTTTGGTGCGTGATATTCCACCTCCAGAGGGTGATCCAGACGGTCCATTGCAGGCGCTGATCATCGACTCATGGTTCGATAACTACTTGGGCGTGGTGTCTTTGATCCGTATTAAAAACGGTTCACTGCGCAAAGGTGAAAAAGTTAAGGTGATGAGTACGGGTCAGGCTTATAACGCTGACCGCCTCGGTATCTTCACGCCTAAGCAAATCGATCGTGATGTGTTGAACTGCGGCGAAGTTGGCTGGTTAGTTTGTGCAATTAAAGATATTCACGGCGCTCCAGTCGGCGATACCTTGACGCTGGCCCGTAATCCAGCGGAGAAATCGCTGCCAGGCTTCAAAAAAGTGAAGCCTCAGGTTTATGCCGGTCTGTTCCCTGTCAGCTCTGATGATTACGAAGCTTTCCGTGATGCGTTAGGGAAACTCAGCCTTAACGATGCTTCCTTGTTCTATGAGCCAGAAACCTCGACGGCGTTGGGCTTTGGTTTCCGCTGTGGTTTCTTGGGCTTATTGCACATGGAAATCATTCAGGAGCGTCTGGAGCGTGAATACGATCTGGATCTCATCACAACGGCGCCAACGGTTGTATACCAAATTGAAACGACCAGTGGTGATGTGATCTTTGTTGATAGCCCGTCCAAGCTACCACCTATCAACAATATCGAAGAGCTTCGTGAGCCTATTGCTGAATGTCATATGCTGTTACCGCAAGAGTATCTTGGTAACGTTATTACGCTTTGCATTGAGAAGCGTGGTGTCCAAACTAACATGGTATACCACGGCAATCAGGTTGCACTGACTTACGAAATTCCTATGGCCGAAGTGGTTCTGGACTTCTTTGACCGTCTGAAATCAACGTCCCGTGGTTATGCGTCATTGGATTACAGCTTTAAACGCTTCCAGCAGTCTGACATGGTTCGCGTTGATGTCTTGATCAACAACGAACGAGTGGATGCTCTCGCGTTGATCACCCACCGCGACAACGCGCAGTATCGTGGTCGTGAGCTGGTTGAGAAGATGAAAGAGCTGATCCCACGCCAGCAGTTTGATATTGCTATTCAGGCGGCTATCGGCAACCAGATCATCGCACGTTCGACCGTTAAGCAATTGCGTAAAAACGTTCTGGCTAAGTGCTACGGCGGTGACGTCAGTCGTAAGAAAAAACTGTTGCAGAAACAGAAAGACGGTAAGAAACGTATGAAGCAGGTCGGTAACGTCGAACTGCCGCAGGAAGCCTTCTTGGCGATTCTGCATGTTGGTAAAGACTAAAGTTCTATGATGAGCGGCACCCATTTCAGGTGCCGTTCTCATTGAGAGGCTTATACCCATAAGACTTCAGAAAGTAGCAGTATGAAAGCCTATGGGGATATTTAAGGAGTTATTGGCATGGCCAATATGTTTGCTTTAATTCTGGTGATAGCAACGCTGGTTACCGGGGTTATTTGGTGTATCGATCGCTTTAAGCTGGCTCCGGCGCGTCGGGCAAAAATCGAGGCGATTAACGCCCAAACGGTTGAAGGCTTGGATAAACAGACGGCAAAGGACGTGGTGAAAGCTCCAGGTTGGATTGAAACCTGTGTGTCTGTTTTCCCTGTTTTGGCGCTGGTTCTGATTATCCGCTCATTTATTTATGAGCCATTCCAGATCCCATCGGGGTCAATGATGCCAACGTTATTGATCGGTGACTTTATTTTGGTCGAGAAATTCGCCTACGGAATTAAAGAGCCGATTGCGCAGCATACGATTATTCCGACCGGTCATCCGAAGCGTGGCGATATCGTGGTATTTAAATATCCGCTCGATCCGCGTTTGGATTATATTAAGCGCGCTATTGGTCTGCCAGGCGATAAGGTGACTTATGATCCTTATAGTAAAGAAGTGACGGTATATCCTGCCTGTCAAACGGGGCAAAGCTGCGATAAGCTGCTGCCAATTACCTACAGTGCGGCTGAGCCTAGCGAATGGGTACAGACTTTCGGTCAGATGGGAAATGGTGAAGCCAGCAGTGGCTTCTTCCAAGTTCCTTTGGACCAGAATGTCGAAGATGGCTATCGCATGAGTGAGCGCAAAGAGACGTTGGGCACGGTCACTCATCGTATCCTAACCGTACCTCAGGCGCAGGATATGATGTCTCGTTATTATCGCCAGCCGGGTCAGCCTCAGGGTGTTTGGGTTGTGCCTGAAGGTCATTACTTCATGATGGGGGATAACCGTGATAACAGCGCTGACAGCCGTTATTGGGGATTTGTCCCAGAGCAAAATCTGGTGGGTAAAGCCACGGCAATTTGGATGAGCTTTGAAAAGCAAGAAGGGCAATGGCCTACTGGCGTTCGCCTAAACCGCATTGGCGGTATCCACTAATTTCCTGCTCCTATTTCGAGCTGTAGGCCTTTGCTTGCAGCTCGAAACTTCGTCTAGATATAAAATAAGCGCCTAAACTTATTAGTTGTTGCGTTAATAGCAATGTAACTTCAAGTAATAGCGCATATTACCGCAGCATTATATTTTCAGTCGTTGTAGAATACCCATTCGAGCGATAAAAAGTTGGCTTCCGTCTGGGAGCCACTGCAAACGAAACAGCTTTGGATTGGCTAATGGCAAGCAGGCCTGTTCCGTATGCTGCGGTTTTTGACGCATTCTAGATCTATTTGGTATCTCATGAATCCCATCGTAACTAACCGGCTTCAAAAGAAGTTGGGCTATACTTTTCAACAGCAGGAGCTGTTATTGCAGGCATTGACTCATCGCAGTGCCAGCAGCAAACATAATGAACGTCTTGAGTTTCTGGGTGACTCAATTCTGAGTTTCGTTATTGCCAATGCGCTGTATCACCGCTTCCCGCGGGTTGATGAAGGCGATATGAGCCGTATGCGCGCTACTTTGGTGCGTGGAAATACGTTGGCTGAAATGGCACGCGAATTCGATTTGGGTGAGTGCCTGCGCCTTGGGCCGGGCGAGCTAAAAAGCGGCGGTTTCCGTCGTGAGTCTATTTTAGCCGATACCGTAGAAGCTCTGATTGGCGGCATTTTTCTGGATAGCGATATCCAAACGATTGAACGACTGATCTTGGATTGGTACCGTTCACGTCTGGATGAAATTAGTCCAGGTGATAAGCAAAAAGACCCTAAAACGCGCCTGCAAGAATTCTTGCAAGGACGCCACCTGCCGCTGCCATCTTATTTGGTTGTGCAGGTTCGTGGCGAAGCACACGATCAGGAATTTACTATTCACTGTCAGGTCAGCGGCCTGAGCGAACCGGTTATCGGTGTTGGCTCAAGTCGCCGTAAGGCCGAGCAGGCAGCCGCTGAACAAGCGCTGAAACAGCTGGAGCTTGAATGAGCGAAGAAACAACTTATTGCGGATTTATCGCCATCGTTGGTCGTCCCAACGTTGGCAAATCGACACTCCTGAACCAATTATTGGGGCAGAAGATTTCGATTACCTCGCGTAAGCCACAAACGACCCGTCA
Source organism: Hafnia paralvei (assembly GCF_020150375.1). Lineage (NCBI taxonomy): Bacteria > Pseudomonadati > Pseudomonadota > Gammaproteobacteria > Enterobacterales > Hafniaceae > Hafnia > Hafnia paralvei. The sequence goes on from NZ_CP083737.1 coordinate 1,195,399, forward strand.
CCGTATTATGGGGATCCACACCGAAGGGCCATATCAGGCTATCTACGTGGACACCCCGGGTCTGCATATTGAAGAAAAACGCGCCATCAACCGTTTGATGAACCGCGCAGCAAGCAGTTCTATCGGTGATGTCGAACTTGTCATTTTCGTGGTTGAAGGTACTCATTGGACTGCCGACGACGAAATGGTGGTGAATAAGCTACGCGATCTGAAAGCGCCGGTGATTTTAGCCATCAATAAAGTTGATAACGTTCAGGATAAGGCTGCTCTGCTGCCGCATATTCAGTTCCTGAGTGAGCAGATGAACTTTATGGACGTGGTTCCAATCTCTGCGGAGAAAGGCACTAACGTTGATACTATCGCGAGCATCGTTCGTAAAAAACTGCCGGAAGCGATTCATCACTTCCCTGAAGAGTATATTACTGACCGTTCACAGCGCTTTATGGCCTCAGAAATCATCCGTGAAAAACTGATGCGCTTCTTAGGCGAAGAACTGCCGTATTCCGTCACCGTTGAAATTGAACGCTTCGTCTCGAACGACCGTGGCGGATACGATATCAACGGTCTGATTCTGGTTGAACGTGAAGGCCAGAAGAAGATGGTTATTGGTAATAAAGGCTCAAAGATCAAGACTATTGGTATCGAAGCTCGTCAAGACATGGAAGCCATGTTTGAAGCTAAGGTTCACCTTGAGCTGTGGGTTAAGGTGAAATCCGGTTGGGCAGACGACGAACGTGCGCTGCGCAGCTTGGGTTATGGTGAAGATCTCTAAGAGATCGCGCCTATGGAAGGTTGGCAACGCGCATTTGTTTTGCACGGGCGTCCTTACAGTGAAACCAGTCTTTTATTAGACCTGTTCACTGAAGGGCATGGACGTGTACGTCTGCTAGCAAAAGGCGCTCGCAGTAAACGTTCTAGCCTTAAAGGCGCGTTACAACCTTTCACTCCTCTTCTGGTTCGTTGGGGCGGCAAAGGGGAAGTCAAAACCCTGCGAAATGCCGAGCCTGTCTCTCTCGGACTACCGCTTACCGGTATTTCGCTTTATAGCGGCCTGTATGTCAATGAGCTGGTTTCTCGCGTTCTTGAACAAGAAACCAACTACTCTTCGTTATTCTTCGATTATCTCAACTGCCTACAAAATCTGGCGGCTACGGTTGGTTCTCCCGAACATGCGCTGCGTGAGTTTGAACTCGCTCTGCTAGGCAATCTTGGCTATGGCATTGATTTTCTGCACTGTGCGGGCAGCGGTGAACCGGTATCAGATGATATGACCTACCGATATCGGGAAGAAAAAGGCTTTATTGCGAGTTTATTAGTCGATCAGCTCAGCTTTACCGGTCGCGACTTAAAAGCACTCGCTGAACGCCGTTTCCCCGATCCTATAACGCTGCGTGCGGCGAAGCGCTTTACGCGCATGGCGCTTAAGCCTTATCTGGGGGGAAAACCATTGAAAAGCCGTGAACTGTTTCGTCAGTTTGTGGGGAAACGCCCTGTCAAACCGGCTTCTGCTTAAAATCTGACTGTCCCCTTCATCGTCATAATTCTGTCTGGTCTGTTCTCTCGAACTTAGGTGTACACTAGCTTACAGTGAACCGTATTCTGTCCGTTGTCTCTGACCTATAAGCTTTCTAATGAGGATTTGTCATGGCTGATTTACTGTTAGGCGTAAACATCGATCATATCGCAACGCTGCGCAACGCGCGTGGGACTCAGTATCCTGACCCCGTTCAGGCCGCTTTTATTGCCGAACAGGCGGGGGCAGATGGCATTACCGTACATCTGCGCGAAGATCGTCGCCATATCACCGATCGTGATGTGCGTTTGCTGCGCCAAACCATTCAGACGCGCATGAATCTTGAGATGGCTGTTACCGACGAAATGATTGAGATCGCCTGCGAGCTGAAACCCCATTTTTGTTGCTTAGTTCCTGAAAAACGTCAGGAAGTGACAACCGAAGGTGGCTTAGACGTTGCTGGCCAATTGGACAAAATGACGGTTGCCGTTGAGCGTCTAACCCAAGCTGGCATTTTGGTCTCTCTGTTTATCGATGCCGATCCGCGCCAGATTGAAGCGGCGGTTAGCGTCGGTGCCCCGTATATCGAAATTCACACAGGGGCTTACGCAGATGCAGAAAGTGATTTAAAACGTCAGGCTGAGTTCGAACGCATTGCTCATGCAGCGCGTTTTGCGAGCGAGCGCGGTTTAAAAGTGAACGCCGGTCATGGCCTGACCTATCACAACGTGTTGCCAATTGCGGCATTGCCCGAAATGCATGAGCTGAATATTGGTCACAGCATTATTGGGCGAGCGGTGATGAGCGGCTTGCCAGAGGCGGTTAGCGCCATGAAACAACTGATGCTGGAAGCGCGTCGCTAATGGCTGTTTTAGGCTTAGGTACCGATATTGTTGAAATTTCTCGAATTGAGGCGGTGGTTGCACGCAGCGGCGATCAAATGGCAAAACGTGTGCTCGCCCCAGATGAATGGGAGCAATACCTTTCTCATCAGCAGAAAATTCGCTATCTTGCCAAACGCTTTGCGGTGAAAGAAGCCGCCGCGAAGGCATTTGGCACGGGGATCCGCAACGGACTGGCCTTTGCCCAATTCGAGGTTTACAACGATGCGCTCGGTAAGCCCGTATTACGCTTACACGGCCGTGCAGCTGAGCTTGCACAAGAGATGGGGATTACCTCTATTCATGTCTCATTGGCCGACGAGCGGCGCTATGCCTGCGCTACGGTTATCGTTGAAGGATAATGAGATACTTTGGTATCCCCTCCGATCTTGGGGATACCTTTTCACCAATATATCAATTGGCTAGCTTTTCCCTTGCTGCTTGCTCTACGTTTGCGATCTCGTCAAGCAACTCCATCCACTCAGGCTCTAGGTCACCCACGGCGATTTGATGGCGTAGTTGCTGTTCTATATAACGGCATAACCGCTTCAAACGGGGTAAACCGCTGTAGCTACAGCTTCCATGCAGTTTATGGATAACGTCTACAATAGAGGCGTCTTGATGACCGCTGAGTGCCGCTTCAACCTGCGTTTTTACCTGCGGCAGGAATTCCAGCAGCATCTGTAATAAATCACGGGCTAAATCTTCTTTGTTAGCCGCTTGTCTGAGCGCCATATCCCAATCAAGAGTGAGATCGCTATCGGCTTCTATTGCCGGCATTGATATCATTTCGTCTTGGATTTCAGGGCTACGGTAATAGCGTGCCAGCAGTTGGCGCAGCATATTTTCATCGATAGGTTTGGCCAGATAATCATCCATTCCGGCGCGAAGTAGGCGCTCACGCTCACCGTTAATCGCATGGGCGGTAACGGCAATAATCGGGGTATCGATATAACGTGGCAGTTTTCGAATCAGCTCGCTGGTACGGATGCCATCCATTTCTGGCATCTGTATATCCATTAGGATGATATCCAGTCGATGCTCCTTAGCTTTGGCAATAGCTTCTTCGCCGCTGTTGCAGAGAATGGTTTGCTCAACCAGTTCGCCAAGCAGGGCACCAATAAGCTTCAGATTTGCTGGATTATCATCGACCGCCATCACGGAAAGCGGGAGACGCTCAGCATTGTGATCTATCACGACGGGAGCTCGCTTAGGCAGGCTGTTATCTAGCAGAATGGGCAGCAGCCGATTACTCGTTAGTGGTTTGGATAGGCAGCTTCGAATACCTCTCATTTTAAGCTCATCGCTATCTAGCAGCGTATGGCTGGGCATCGCCAGAATGACGCGATCGGCTAAAGAAAGGGCTTTTCGCAACTTTTCCTCCCCTTGTGAATCGTGCGAGGTAAAGTTAACCGGTAGACCAACGAGAAGAATATCGTAATGAGAGTCAGGAATAACCTGAGCGAGCAGCGGGCTATAGCTCACCTCGAGCGGTGTGGCCTGTAACAAATCCAATGTGCATTGCGCCGCCACAGGGTTTGATTCGATATACAGCAGCTTTTGCCCAGCCAACCGCTGCATAGGGAAATGGCTCTGCGGTGCATTATGGTTAAGCTCTAGCTGAATATGGAACCAGAAGGTGGAGCCTTTATTGGGTTGGCTATGGAAGCTAATATCGCCGCCCATTTCATTAACCAATTTTTGCGTAATGACCAAGCCTAAACCGGTTCCGCCGTGGCGACGAGAAATGCTGGCATCCGCCTGACGAAATGCTTGGAATAACTGTGATTGCTGGCGTTCTGAAATCCCTATACCGGTATCATGCACGAGCACTTCTAACTCAACCTGATGAGGCGTCGCGCTACGTAGTTCAACGCGAATGTCGATATTGCCCTTCTCGGTAAATTTAATGGCATTGCCAAGGAGGTTAGTAAGGACTTGCTGTATACGCATTGGGTCGCCAATAACGTGCTCAGGAACGTCATTACGAATATTCAGCGTGAGTTCAATCCCTTTCTCGTGCGCGCTAGGGGCGAGCAGCACGGTGACTTCATCTACGGTCTCACGCAGCAGGAAAGGTATGTGTTCCAAAACCAACTTTCCGGCTTCCAGCTTCGAGAAGTCCAACACGTCGTTGATGATGGTAAGAAGATTGTTCGCAGATCGTTCTATGGTCTGTAAGTAATCGCTTTGCGTCGCATTGAGCGGTGTTTTGAGAACCTGACGAGTAAAGCCAATAACCCCGTTGAGCGGTGTACGCAGCTCATGTGACATATTTGCCAGAAACTCGGATTTAATTCTTGCTGCTTCCTGTGCGCGCTTTTTGGCGAGATCCAATTCAACGTTTTGTATTTCCATCTGTTCCAGCGTTTCGCGCAGGTCTGACGTTGCCTGATCGATATTTTGCTGCATCTCTTCGTGGTAAGCCGTAAGCGACATCGCCATAGAGTTAATACCGTTCTTGAGCATATCAAGCTCGCCCAGCATGTGTCCTTCTACGCGGCTATCCAACTGCCCTCGTCGAATACGGTCAACGGTGTTAACCATATTACGAATTGGTCCGGTCACATCACGCATTAAGCGGTAGGCAAACAGCAGCGCGATACACATACATATCACCAGCAATAACGTGGCAACGAAGACCTCTTTGTATTGCTGTAAGCGCACAGAACGAAGATCCAGTTCGATGGCGATATAGCCAAGATGAGGGTTTTCGGCGCTGGTGGCATCAATGAATCGATCTTCAGAAATAATCGGTGTGCGTAGAATCAGCGAGTCCCCATGCTTAGACAGCATTAGGTCGTTCGGCATCGGCACCCCTTTGGGGAGCTGGAGCAGAGAATAGTTATGATGATAGTTCGAGGTGACGAACAGATCGTTGTTATCGTCAAACACCGCGATAGAGCGCACGATATCTGAATGGCGACGGTGTAATAACCCAATGAGCTGACGCACCGATTCGCGACTGCGGAAGGTCATGCCGTATTCGCTCGCGACAGCGAGGGGTTCTATGATACTGGAACCGGAATCAACCAACTGTCCTTGTAACTCATTGTATCTATGAACAACGAAGAAGGTACTGAGTAGCAAACCAATCAATAACGTGGGGGCTAGAATCAGTATCATCATGCGCGCACGCAGGCTGTATTTGGTCATGTGGGTCCAATGTGGGAGAATTGGTGGCAGATATCATTCTTAGCAAAAGCTAAACCAAACAACGAATCGGCAGAACATGGCTCAATTTTACTCTCCGGGGCGCCGCATGGCGACCCGACAAACGATAACTGTGACGGCAAACGACCTTGACCCCTTTGGTCAGGGCGTGGCGCGCCACAACGGTAAGGCTATTTTCGTTCCAGGCCTTTTGCCCAGTGAGCAGGCTGAAGTCACCCTTATCGAAGATAAAAAGCAGTTTGCACGCGCTAAACTGAAGCGGTTACTCACTCGCAGCCCTGAGCGTGTTATGCCGCGCTGTCCTCATTTCGGCGTATGTGGTGGCTGCCAACAACAGCACGCCAGTGTTCCACTTCAGCAGCAAAGCAAATCAGCGTCTTTACAACGTCTCATTATCCGCGAAACCGAGGTAAATATCATACCAGAGTCAGTGATTAGCGGACCAGAATACGGCTATCGTCGCCGAGCGCGCTTAGGTTTGCAATTCTTATCCAAGCAACAGCAACTGGTTATGGGATTTCGTCAGGCGGGATCTAACGATTTAGTTCCTGTAAAAGAATGCCCAATTTTGGTCCCCGCGCTGGCATCACTCTTGCAACCGCTGCAGGCTTGTTTGGCGGGTATGAAAGCGGTACGTCGGTTGGGGCATGCGGAATTAGTGCAAGCGGATAACGGCTGCGTATTGGTATTGCGACATCTTGAGGCACTGAAAGAGCAGGACTTAGCGCGATTGCACGATTTTGGTGCACAACATGATGTGATGATCTACCTTCAGGGCAACGAAGGTGAATTGGTTAAGTTGTGCGGTGAATCGCCGTTTTATCAGGTAGACGAGCTACGCTTATTTTTTAGCCCTAGAGATTTTATTCAGGTCAATGATGCGATTAATCAGCAGATGGTTGCACAGGCGTTGGAATGGCTGGATGTAAAATCTACCGATCGCGTTTTGGATTTGTTCTGCGGCATGGGTAACTTCACATTACCGTTAGCAAAACGCGCAAAACAGGTCGTTGGTGTAGAAGGTGTTGCTACGCTGGTGGAAAATGGTCTGTATAATGCTCATATTAATGCGCTGAATAATGTCGAATTCTTCCAGCACAATCTTGAGGATGACGTGACTCGCCAGCCATGGGCTAAACTTGGATTCGAAAAAGTATTGCTGGATCCTGCTCGTGCAGGGGCAGCTGGTGTGATGACCCACATTGTAAAGCTGGCACCGGAAAAAGTGGTGTATGTTTCATGTAACCCCACCACGCTTGCGCGTGACAGCAAAGTTTTAATCGCCGCGGGCTATCGAATGGAACGCGTGCGAATGCTGGATATGTTTCCCCACACGGGGCATTTAGAGTCGATGGCGCTGTTTGTTGCGTCTTAATCGTCTCAAGTTGATGAGTAGAAGGGAGAGGATATGGTTGCGGTAAGAAGTGCCCATCTGAATACGGCTGGTGAATTTGCCCTCGATGAGTGGGTGAAGAGCCTGAATCTGTCGAACCAGCAGTCGTGTGAGCGTCTTTCTGCAACTTGGCGTTATTGTCAGCAAAAAACAGCCGATCATCCTGACGCCGCGCTATTGCTGTGGCGTGGGGTCGAGATGGTGGAAATCCTTTCTACGCTCAGTATGGATAACGATAGCATGCGCACTGCGCTGCTGTTTCCACTGGTGGAAGCCAAGGTTATTGACCGCGAGACGGTGGAAGAGGACTTCGGCAAAGAGATCACCAACCTCGTGCACGGCGTGCTGGAAATGGATGCCATTCGGGCGCTAAAAGCGACGCAGAATGACTCTGGTGCGTCTGAGCAAGTGGATAATATTCGCCGTATGTTGTTGGCGATGGTTGAAGATTTCCGCTGCGTGGTTATTAAGCTGGCAGAGCGTATCGCGCATCTACGTGAAGTGAAAGATGCCCCAGAAGAAGAGCGCGTTTTAGCCGCTAAAGAGTGTTTTAATATTTATGCGCCGCTGGCTAACCGCTTAGGTATCGGCCAGTTAAAATGGGAGCTGGAAGATTTCTGCTTCCGTTATCTTCATCCTGACGAGTACAAGAAAATAGCCAAGCTGTTGCATGAGCGCCGTATCGATCGCGAGCAGTTCATCGACAACTTTGTGGAAGCGCTGCGTAAAGAAATGGCCAAAGAGGGCGTAAAAGCCGAAATTTATGGCCGACCAAAGCATATCTATAGCATCTGGCGCAAAATGCAGAAAAAGGCGTTGGCGTTTGATGAGCTGTTTGACGTCCGTGCGGTGCGCATTGTGGTCGAGAGATTACAGGATTGCTACGCTGCATTAGGGATAGTGCATACTCACTATCGTCATTTGCCAAACGAGTTCGATGACTACGTGGCTAACCCAAAACCTAACGGCTATCAATCGATCCATACCGTCGTTTTAGGGCCGAGAGGGAAGACGCTGGAGATCCAGATCCGTACGCGTCAGATGCATGAAGATGCGGAGTTGGGTGTTGCGGCACACTGGAAATACAAAGAAGGACCTCAGGCTGCGGGGCGTTCTGGTTACGAAGGCCGTATTGCATGGCTGCGTAAACTGATTGCATGGCAAGAAGAGATGGCTGACTCCGGGGAAATGCTGGATGAGGTTCGTAGTCAGGTCTTCGACGACCGCGTATATGTGTTTACGCCAAAAGGTGACGTGGTTGATCTGCCGGCTGGCTCAACGCCGCTGGACTTTGCTTATCACATCCATAGCGATGTGGGACACCGCTGTATTGGTGCAAAAATAGGTGGGCGCATCGTACCCTTTACCTACCAGCTCCAAATGGGTGATCAGGTCGAAATCATCACCCAGAAACAGCCTAACCCAAGTCGTGATTGGTTAAACCCGAATCTTGGGTATGTCACAACCAGCCGTGGGCGGGCGAAAATCCACAACTGGTTCCGCAAGCAGGATCGCGATAAAAACATCCTTGCCGGACGTCAAATTCTTGATGATGAGTTAGAGCGCTTAGATATCAGTCTGAAAGAGGCGGAGAAGCTGCTGATCCCTCGCTATAACGTCAACTCAATGGATGAGGTATTGGCGGCAATCGGCGGTGGTGATATTCGCGTTAACCAAATGGTTAACTTCTTGCAGGGCAAAACTAACAAGCCAAGTGCAGAAGAAGCCGACCGTGAAGCGCTTAAGCAACTGACGCAAAAGGGTCAGTCTCAGTCGCGTAGTGATAAAAGTAGTGGGCGGGTGGTCGTTGAAGGGGTTGGCAACCTGATGCACCATATTGCGCGCTGCTGCCAGCCGATTCCAGGAGATGAAATCATTGGTTTCATCACTCAGGGGCGTGGCATTTCGATTCACCGTTCGGATTGCGACCAGCTTAACGAACTACGTTCACACGCGCCTGAACGTATCATTGATGCCGTTTGGGGTGAAAGCTACTCAAGTGGTTACTCTCTTGTTGTGCGTGTGATGGCTAACGACCGCAGCGGTTTACTGCGTGATATCACGACCATTCTGGCGAATGAGAAGGTCAATGTGTTAGGTGTAGCCAGCCGCAGCGATACCAAAAAACAGCTAGCTACAATAGATATGGACATCGAGATTTATAATCTACAGGTACTAAGCAGAGTGCTGGCTAAGCTTAACCAACTACCCGATGTCATTGATGCTAGACGTTTACATGGTGGGAAAGCGGATAAGTAATCCTGTGATAGGGCGGCATGGATGCCTAATGCCGGTCACTTAAGCGTGATTTTAGGGGAAGTACACCGATGGGGTCGTAGCAGCTTTAGCTGCCGGAGCGCCCCGCGGTGTGCTAACCCCGTGTATCTCGATCTCTTAAACGATCAGCATTAGGCATGGATGCCGCCTTATTTATATTAAGATAATTCTCTTGTCAGCATATTCTCGCTAATAAAAATAACGATTCCTTATTAGACTGTTAATTCCCTGCATATTAGCCGTCTAAAATGTTATGTGTAGTCATATTCCTAATAACATAAAATAACAATGTTTTAGGAATCATCCTAAATTAGCATAATTAAATTATGCTTAATTGGATAATTATATCAACCTACATTATGATCAGGTTCTTATTTGGTGTGCGTGATTTTTAAATCTTGTATTACGAGAATAATCCTACTTGGTGAAGGTGCTCATGAGAGAATTCTGGTTTAGCTTATGAGTTCAGATAATTTCTTTTTTCGGCTAATAAGCCGAAGGCAAGATGTTGTCACGGTAATGCTGTTTGTCATTAGCGCAGCTTGCTTTACTCTTTTCTACTACAAAACAGAAACAACAGTAAATCAAATAGAGTTTCTGCTAAAGCTTTCAAACGCACGAAGTGACTTTATTTCTCTTGCGGCCTCATCTTTCAATAACATGGAGGATAGGGCAAATAATGAACAGCTTAAAGAGAGTGAACGACAAGCGTTACAGCTCAGCTATTCAAGCTATATCAAGTTACTGCATGAATATAATATTCCTGAAAAACTCAAAGAAAGTGAAGAGATCACCTCTAATAAATTATTAAATCATGTTATATCTGCCAAGGGCGGTAACGATAATATCATTGAGTTCCCTCAAAATACCCAGTGTTTTAGGATACTAATAGAAGAGTCACTGTGTAATATAGAGTCAGCGTTTCATTGGAAATTAATACTATTGATAATGATTCCGTTCTTGATTTCAATCGTTCGCACGTTGCATGGTCTTTATTATATTGATGTTTTCGAAAAATTGAACAAAGACTACTATATTGATTATTTAACAAAGGCCTATAATCGAAGATATATACCGAAAATAAAAAAACATAATAAATTAAACTATGTACTGGCCATTGATATCGATAATTTCAAGCACATCAATGATAGTTATGGGCATGACATTGGTGATAAAGCCTTATATAAGTGCACGAAAATCATGCAACGAAATATCAAAGCAAGCGACATAGTGGTAAGAATGGGAGGCGATGAGTTTTTGGTTTTCCTATTCAATGCTTCGTTACAGGATGCCAAACACATCACGACGAAAATTTTGCAAGATATTAACGGAGAAAGCTTGTATATATCAGAGCAGGTTACTGCAAAAATGACGGTTTCTGTTGGTGTCGCTAAATTTACAGACGATATTAGCACGACAATGAAACTGGCAGATGTTAACTTATATGAGTCGAAGAGTCGTGGTAAGAAGCAGTTCACATTCTGAGCATTAGTTTGCATGATAAAAAATAAATTGGCGTTTATAGAGAACTATTCCCTCAAAACTATCGTCCTATCCGTGTTCGTTTTTTTTACGACGTTTATGGTCATATTTATCCTGTATCTCCAATTTCAGCAGGAGAATCATGCTCTCAACCGTATGAGCGAGAAGGTGATTACGTCAAAAGGTGAAACGGTTAAAAGCATGCTTGAGCACTATATCAATGTGCCCAAGCAATCTAATGCTGCGGTAGCAACTTCGCTCAAGGCGATGGATTTTAGTGATCCAAACGATCAAATGCCCGTCATTAAAAGCATGCTGCTACAAACCATGGGGCAAATTTTTTCGGGCGATAAATATCTGAGTATGGTGGCGCTGGGAACGAAGGATGGTCACTATATCAGTGTTGGTAGGAATAATGTTACAGATAAAGAATATTTAATTCTAAAGTCGCGAGAAACCAAAGGAAAACTAAATTTTTACAATGGGTTATCGCAAAGTGAGGCGCCTAGAGAAAGCATTGCTAATTACGACGTTAGCCGTAGGCCGTGGTTCTCCTACGTCAATGAAAGCAAGAAAGCGACATGGACAAAAGCCTATCGCGATTTCAATTCAGACAGCGGTATTAGTATTTCTTACAGCTCGCCGGCCTATGATAAAAATAACCATTATATTGGTGTTATCTCTAGCGATCTGCGGCTGAGTCGATTTAGTCGCTACCTGATGGAACTTACTGAGAATGAAAACAACGTTATTTTCATTGTGAACGGTTCTAATCAGATCATCGCGTCCTCTAAAGACGATTTTCTTATCTCTGACACTTCTTTTGGTATTGCCGATCAAGAAGGCGGTGGACTGCTTTCGGTGATGGACTCAAGCGATCCGCTGATTAAGTCAACGGTGAAAATACTTCAAAATAGCCCGAGTGACGTGGAGAGAATAGAGTCTAATGGCTCGATGTTTTTCGGAAAAGTCATGCCTGTAGGCAATAACCTCAATTTGCCAGGCTGGCGTATTGTGATTCTGTCGGCTCAGGATGATTTAACCGGCGACCTTCGCAGTAATCGTATTATCACTATTATTCTCTCCTTTATCATTTTTGCTGTGGGTACCTTGATTGCGGTGAAGTTGCTCACGATGGTAACCAACCCGATATTAGATATTGCCCGACAGGCACCGTTGATTGCGCGAAGAAAGTGGAAGCCGCAGCTCAATAGTCAGGCACAATTTTCTGAAATCAGAGTGCTCAACTCTTCCTTTATGCAAATGTCAGATGAGTTAGAAGGTATGTTCCTTAAACTTGAGGAACAGCTTAATATCGATGAAGAAACTAAGCTGATGACGCGTAGAGGATTACAAGGCAAGCTGCGTGAATGCTATGAAGAGCGGAGTGATTTTACGATTGGTTTACTGGCGATTGTCGGACTGAGCAACTTCAACACTATCACCAGTAGTTTAGGTCGCAGATACGGTAAAGATTTTGTTTTACGTTTTATCCATGACCTACAAACTATTTTACCTGTTGGAACTTGGCTGGCTAGAGACGCTGACGAACGTTTTATTATTTGCTATCCGGGAATAAAAACACAGGATTTCTGTGTATCCGAGCAGCACAAATTCGAGCGTTTCTTTAGAGGGATGGATACCGAGCACGACACTGATGGACAAGTTTATGCAGGGAATACGGGCTTCGTTCATGACGTGATGAGTCCAGAGAATCTTAACGAAAGTATTATGGATGCGCATATCGCATTCAAATTCGCTCGCAGTAAAGGTAATGGCTATAGCATGTTGTTCCACTCAGATATTCGTGCTGAGGAAATCCGTAATATCAATATGCTGCGTCATTTGAAGAGTGCCCTGTCGCTGAACGAGTTTTTCTTGGTATTCCAACCCATTGTGAGTTTAACCACGCGCAATATTACAGGCGCCGAATGTCTTATTCGTTGGAGAAATGCTGAGCTTGGCATGGTTGGCCCCGATCTGTTTATTCCGTTGGCGGAAGATACCGGATTCATTGTTCCGCTAGGCGCTTGGGTGATTGAAAGTGCCTGCGCGCAGATAAGCCAAAAGCTGAGTGGCGGCGAGTGGCCAAGCGACTTCAAAGTGCATATCAATATTTCGTTAATACAGCTGATGCAACGCGACTTTATTCATACGCTGTTTAGCACGCTGGCACGCCACAACGTTGCACCACACAATATTTCCATTGAGATTACTGAAACCAGTATGATGAAAGAAACCGAAATTCTGACGACCACAATTAGAACAATTCGTGGAATGGGCGTTTCTATATCGATTGATGATTTTGGTTCTGGCTTCTCTAGCCTCTCTTATCTACACAAACTTGAGTTTGATACCTTAAAGATTGATAAAGATTTTGTTAGCGACGTGCTGGAAGACAGTCGCAATGAGTCAATTGTCTCGGCAGTCATCCGCCTTGCCGATGGTTTTAATGTTCCGCTGGTGGCTGAAGGTGTGGAAACGGCTGAGGTTGCGGATAAATTACAGGCAATGGGATGTCAAAAAGCCCAAGGATATTATTTTGCTCGACCGATGCCGCTCAGCGAATGGCCGGACATCGGGAAGACATTGCCATAATGGTGCAGAGGTATGTGTTAGGGCTCAGCAGCCATTATCTTGTATTCAGGCTTGGCACTATTGCGTTTTAGCCTGTTCGCAATAGACGATGTTAAATTTGCCCTTTGGGCACAACATCGCCGCTAAAACTCAAGCGCTTTCTATCGGGTTCTTCTTCGCACAATGGCGCGACTTCCCGCAATGTTTCTTGGCATCGAATAACCAGATCTTGATATTCACGCGTTCCCGCACGTTTCCAACTTAGCTCCTGTTCACCGAGTTCTCGCACCACGCGGGCAGGGCTGCCGACGACCAGCTTATTGCCATCAAATTTTGCAGCGGCTTTGACAAATGCGGCAGCACCGACAATGGTATTCTCACCGATATCGGCGCCATCCATGACCACCGCATTCATGCCAACCAGTGCATTACGTCGAATTCGGCAACCATGCAAAATTGCGCCGTGACCAATATGCCCATCTACTTCTACGACGGTATCCTGTTGGGGAAAACCGTGCATCACGCAGTTATCTTGAATATTAGCGCCGTCTTGCACTACGATGCGGCCGAAGTCGCCGCGCAAACTGGCATTTGGCCCGATGTAGACGCGTTTGCCAATAATCACATCACCAATCAGCACCGCTGTCGGGTGAACGAAACTGCTGGCGTCGACGACGGGGGTAAGGCCATCAATCTGATACACGGGCATTATTCTTTCTCCTCAGAGTGTAGAGTTTTCTCGCGGCAGTCCGCCAAAGCGGCGGTAATAGGCTGCGGCAGGCTGGGGAAGTTCACCGATTGTCGTTTCTGTTTTTTCACTCACATAGCGAGTAGCCTGAGAGTCAACACGTTGATAAATATTAATACACAGGTTGCGCGCAATTTGGCCTTCCCATTGATTGGGCAAAAGGGCATCTGGCAATAAAGGATCTTTAAGCACCACGCGGCGATAGTAGTGGATCAGCAGCAGTCGCAGTTGGAAACAGCGTTCCGGCGTGAGTTCCTCTTCTGTTGCGTCGCGGAGCAGAGCCATTAATGGACGGAACGAAGTAATAAATTCGTGATAATACTCAGCCACTTCGTTCAAGGACCAACTGGTTGAAACCAGTTCTTTGAGGCTTTGCTCTGAGCGGTTATAGGGATAATCAGCGCGGAAATAAATGGTAGATTCGCTGGCGTTTAGCTCCCCTAACATGGCGGGAACGTCATTTTGCTCACGTGCAGGTGCGGCCATCAGTGTTGCGTTCATTTGGCCAAAACCGAGCCAGCTCAGCGCTTTTTTCAGCCTCGCACGCTCGGTTTTACTCGCCATCTCGAGCAACAATAGATCCCACTGACCGTCCCACGCGGGCTGTTCACTCAGATAGATTTTACTTTCGGCGTGGCGAAATTGATTCATGCCGCGCTCCGTTACTCGGTAGTAGCTACGGCGGCCTATTTTCTCAACGTCTAGCCAGCCCTCTTTTTGCAGGCGAAAAACCGAGGTACGGACAAAGCGGTCACCAAAGCCTAGCGGTTCGAGTAATGCACTCAGGCTCCCTAACCAGACCTCTCCCCCCCGATGGCTCAGCGCATCACCATAAAGAGAGATAATTAGGGAGGTGCCGCTGATCGGCTGAGCATCCAGCGCATGACGGATAAATTCGTCAATTTTATGTTCCATTATTTTCCACCGGCCAGTATTTGATGTGTCATCACAGTAGCATAACCGGATGAAAAATTGTGGCGCGATTGATAATCTCTCAGCCCCTCAAACTCGAGGAGCTGAGCATCATCACTCAGCGCTGGCGGCAATCTACAACGCGCACTGCTTTTCCTTCCGAACGCGGAATATCACCGCAGTTAACGATGCTCACCTGTGTACTTACGCCGACCATCGATTTGATATGATGGCGGAGTTGATGGCAGATATCGCACCGTTGATCGTGATTGAGTACGTTCGGTTCCTTCAGCTCAACTTTCACCGAAAGGTTATCCAGATTACCTTTGCGAGTGACTTCCAACTGATAATGTGGCGATAGCTCGCGGAATTTCATTATTTGTTCTTCGAGCTGAGATGGGAAAACGTTGACGCCGCGAATGATCAACATGTCGTCGGAGCGACCGGTGATTTTATCCATCCGACGCATGTGACGCGCGGTTCCCGGCAGCAAGCGAGTCAGATCTCGCGTACGGTAGCGGATCACCGGCATCGCTTCTTTGGTCAGGGTGGTGAAGACGAGTTCGCCAGCTTCGCCATCAGGTAACACTTGGCAGCTGTCTGGATGGATGATCTCTGGGTAGAAATGATCTTCCCAGATCGTCGGGCCATCCGCATATTCGGCGCATTCCATCGCTACGCCTGGTCCCATCACCTCAGAGAGGCCATAAATATCAAGAGCCTTAATACCCATGCGGGTTTCAATTTCAGTGCGGAGAGAATCAGTCCAAGGCTCAGCACCAAATATGCCTAAGCGTAGGGAACAGCCACGCGCATCGCCACCCATTTTTCGCTCGAGTTCATCTATTAATGTCAGGCAGTAAGACGGCGTTACCATAATCACGTCAGGTTTAAAATCGAGGATCAACTGGGCCTGCTTTTCTGTCTGCCCGCCGGACATGGGGATCACGGTCGCGCCAAGACGTTCTGCACCATAATGGGCCCCTAAACCGCCGGTAAACAGACCATAGCCATAGGCAACGTGTATTTTATCCTTCGCCGTTGCGCCTGCCGAACGTAGGCTGCGAGCCACAATATCCGCCCAGTTGTCGATATCCTGTTGGGTATAACCTACCACCGTAGGGCGTCCGGTTGTTCCTGAGGAGGCATGTACGCGTACCACTTGTTCCATCGGCACCGCAAAGGTGTCGAAAGGATAGTTGTCACGAAGATCCTGTTTAGTGGTGTAAGGAAATTTTGCAATATCGCTCAACTGTTGGAAATCGTCAGGGTGAACGCCAGCGGCGTCAAATTTACGTTTGTACATCGGCACATTGTTATAGGCGTGATGCAGCGTCCATTTCATACGCTCAAGCTGTAGCGCTTGAATCTCATCACATGAAGCAAATTCAATCGGGTCAATGTGCGGTAAAGGGTTAGTCATGTGGCCATTCCTAATCGTCATATTATTAGTATTGAATAGCTCTCGCAGACTCTGAGTTGTAGGGAACAGAGAGGGAGAGATCAGACACGCTCTATAATCATGGCGATGCCTTGCCCTACGCCGATGCACATAGTGCAAAGAGCGTAACGACCGCCGCGCCGTTCCAGTTCAAAAGTGGCTGCTAGCGCTAAACGCGCGCCGCTCATGCCCAGAGGATGCCCCAGAGCAATGGCACCACCGTTTGGGTTTACGTGCTCGGCATCATCAGGCAGACCAAGTTGGCGCATGACGGCTAGCGACTGCGCGGCAAAAGCCTCATTTAGCTCAATCACATCCATTTGGTTAAGGCTCAACCCCGCTAACTCTAAGACTTTGCGTGTGGCAGGAAGAGGGCCGATACCCATAATGCGCGGTTCTACGCCACAGGTTGCGGTTGCAACGATACGTGCTCGCGGCGTTAACCCCTGCGTATGCGCCATCGATTCGGAAGCCACAATCAGTGCCGCTGCGCCGTCGTTGACTCCAGATGCATTGCCTGCAGTCACGCTGCCCGGCATTCGGAATGGTGTTTTTAGTTTTTGCAGTTGTTCAAACGTGGTTTCAGGACGTGGATGTTCATCTTGAGTGAAGCGAATCTTGGTGCCTTTTTTCCCATTCAGGATCACAGGAACAATTTCTTGAGCGAATACGCCCGCAGCCTGAGCGGTGGCCGTACGTTGCTGGCTGCGTAGTGCAAAAGCGTCCTGATCGTCACGGCTGATATTGAACTGTGCGGCGACATTTTCGGCCGTTTCCGGCATTGAATCGATCCCGAATGCGCCTTGCATCAGAGGATTAACAAAACGCCATCCAATAGTAGTATCGAAAATCTGTGCTTGGCGGCTGAAGGCACTGTCAGCCTTACCCATCACTAGCGGTGCACGAGTCATCGATTCCGCACCGCCAGCCAGTATGAGCTGCGCATCGCCAGCTTTGATGCAGCGAGCCGCAAACGCCAGTGCATCAAGGCCAGAGCCGCATAGTCTATTGATGGTGGTGCCGGAAACTGTCGTTGGCAAACCTGCTAATAATGCGGCCATACGCGCTACGTTGCGGTTATCTTCTCCCGCCTGATTAGCGCAGCCCAAGATCACATCGTCCACGCACGTCCAATCTAGCGACGGATAGCGGGCCATAAGTGCCTGAAGTGGGATTGCAGCCAAATCATCCGCGCGCAGATTCGCTAGCGCACCGGCGTAGCGGCCAATCGGGGTGCGAACGCCGTCGCAGATAAAAGCCTGACTCATGGCTGTTCTCCTTGCAGTTCTAAAAGGGTATGCCCAAGACGGTGTGCACGACCACGGAACCACGCTATGGTTTTGCCGTCCTGATTTGTGATTTCAACGTCGTATAGGCCGGTTTTGTTACCTTGATGGCGCACTTCTGCACAGGCGGTTAGACGATCGCCGCTAAAGCCCGGTCGGATGAAATCAATACTGCATCCTGAAGCAACGGCGGCAAGACCTTGGCTGTTACATGCATAGGCAAAAGCGGTGTCGGCAAGGCTGAATAACTGCCCGCCGTGACAGGTCTGATGTCCATTAAGCATATTTGGCATAATCGTCATGCTGACTTGAGCAAAGCCGCTGTCGACACGGTCGATGGTCATCCCCATCGTCTGCGCGCAGGTATCGTGGGTAAACATCTGCTCGGCACAACGCTGTGCCAACTGAGCCGGAGAGAGAGCGTTCATGGGATGAGATCCTGAGTTGCCGAGAAAGAAAGCGAAACGTAGCCCGCCGCTAATTGGCGTAATAACGATGTTGGACGGTAGCGGGGCTCGGCATAGAAGGCATTTAGGTTTTCTAACGTGGCGAGGATGTGCTGCCATCCGAGTTGTTGGCCCCAAGCCAGCGGTCCGAGCGGATAATTCACTCCACGGCACATAGCTAAATCGAGGTCTGCAGCGCTGGCGATCCCTTTATTCAGGGCATCTAACGCTTCGTTACACAGCATGGCGACGGTACGTAAAGTCAGCAGCGCCGGATAATCGGGCAGCACAATTACGTTCTTGCCTAGTGACTGTAAGAAGCGAATCACTAACGCAGTCTGCGCAGCCGTATTACAGTTGGCCGCACTGATGGTGATGACTGACGCTTGCTGATAGTTCGCGGAGAGATCGAACTGAACCACTGGTGTTCTCATTTCTTCGGCAACTTCAGAACTTAATTTACCTTTTGATAACATAAATGCAACTTGATCGAGGCGTAAAAAAGGAGCCGATTCAGCACTCTCTTTCTGTTCTTCAATGGCGATCCCATTTTGTTGCAACAGCGCCGCAAAATGAGGCAGAGAAGACCAGCATCCATGGGCGGTAATTCGCTGTGGTAAAGAGCCGTTTTCGATGCAGGAGAACGCCGGCGACTCTTGTATCGAGCTGCTATCGTAGCGGTAAAATCCGCGACCGCTTTTACGCCCTAAGTGACCCGCGTTGACTAATTCCTGTTGTACTAAAGAGGGTTGAAAACGGGGGTCATGGCCAAAGGCGCGAAAGACCGATTCAGTCACGGCATAATTCACATCCTGGCCAATCAAATCGGTGAGCTGTAAGGGGCCCATGGCAAATCCACCGGCATCGCGCAAAGCAGCATCCAGCGTGGCAGGAGAGGCAACCTGTTCCTCTAACGCACGGAGCGTTTCTGCATAAAAAGGACGAGCTACACGGTTAACAATAAAACCTGGGGCAGACCGACATATCACCGGCTGCTTTTTCCATGCCACAGCGAGTTGCTGTAATAGATTGAGCGTTGATTGCGTTGTTTCTAGCCCACGCACGATTTCAACTAACTTCATCACTGGGGCAGGGTTAAAGAAGTGCAGTCCTGCCATGCGCTGTGGGTGTTTAAGCGCACTGGCGATAGCGGTAATCGAAAGCGAAGAGGTATTACTGGCAAATAACGTTTGTTGTGAACAGATCGCTTCTAGATCGCGGAATAGGCTTTGCTTAACGTCCAAACGCTCGGCGATAGCTTCGATTGCCAAGGCGCATGGTGCTAATTCAGAGAGTTCGGTAACCACCTGAATGCGTTCGAGCAATTGTTCGGTGTCATTGGCATCGGCTTTGCCTGCCTCGACGCGCTGGCGTAGCCGTTGTTGCAATGTGGTAAGTGCCCGCGTTGAGGCTTCGACATTGACATCAAACAGCAACACGTTATGCCCAGCAGCGGCTGCTACTTGAGCAATACCGACTCCCATGGTTCCTGCGCCAATAACGGCAACGGGGCCTTGAAGGAGAAAAGATGACATGCTTATTTCCCCTTAAATTCAGGCTGACGTTTTTGGAAAAAGGCGCTTACACCTTCGCGGTAATCTTCGCTGCGTCCCCCAAGGCGTTGTAGATCGCGTTCTAAATTGAGCTGTTGATCTAGGGTATTAGTGGCGGCGCTGTACATCGCTTTTTTAATCAACCCCAAACCATAGGTCGGCTGTGTCGCAAGGCGTTGAGCCAGTTCTTGGGTGTGGGCGGCCAACGCTTCAGACTCGACAACCTGCCAGATCATTCCCCACTCCAACGCCTGTTGGGCGCTGATTTTATCGCCTAACAGCGCCATTCCCATGGCGCGAGCATGACCCGCTAAACGGGGGAGGAACCAACTGCCACCTGAGTCTGGAACTAAGCCCAAACGACAAAAAGACTGAATAAAACTGGCGTTGTTGCTCGCAATGACGATATCGCAGGCCAGTGCAATGGCGGCTCCCGCCCCAGCGGCTACGCCGTTCACGGCGCAAACGATCGGCTTTGGTAAGGCGGTCATACGGCGGATCAGCGGGTTATAAAAACGTTCAACAGACAGGCCAAGATCGGGCGCAGCTTGTTCCACGCTGACGTTGCGATCGTTAAGATCTTGCCCGGCGCAGAAGCCGCGACCGGCACCGGTCAATAATACGCAACGCACGTTTTCATCTCGTTCGGCCATTTTTAGTGCGGCGCTGAGCTGACCGTGCATTTCATCGTTGAAGCTGTTTAAACGATCGGGACGATTCAAGGTGATCGTGAGAACGCCCGCCTCAATGTGAGTCAAAACCATGTTTTCTATTTCTATTGAAGAGGTCATAGGGCTAGCGTCCTTTAAATTTTGGTGAACGTTTTGCAAAAAAGGCCGCAATGCCTTCGGCGCGATCTTCAGTGCCTGACAGAGAAACAAACAGCTGACGTTCAAGATTAAGACCCTGAGTGAGCGTAGTTTCTTGGGCTGCTCTCAGTGCTGATTTCGCGGCACGCAGTGCCAGCGGAGACTGTTGGCTAATGCGTATGGCGATCTGTTGGGCGCGTTCTAACGTCAGTTCGGTAACGCAAATTTCGCTAACCAGTTTTGAATCCATTGCCTGTTGCGCGTTAATCGCTTCACCAGTGAGTACCATTTGGGATGCGAGAGATTTCCCGACGCTGCGCAATAAACGCTGAGTACCACCTGCGCCGGGGATAAGCCCCAGCGTGATTTCCGGCAGGCCAAAGCGTGCGTTTTCTCCGCAGATTACGATGTCGCAGGCCAGCGCCAGCTCACAGCCAGCGCCAAGCGCATAGCCATTGACCGCGGCGATAATCGGTTTGTTGATGGTGTTGAAACGCTGCCAAACCAGAGGGCGTTGGTCGATGATTGCGCTGGCAACCGTCTGCTGTTGGAGCTCGCGTAAATCGGCACCGGCAGCGAAACAGTGCTCAGAGCCGGTGATGACAACCGCGCCGATACTTTCATTGCGATCGGCCGTTTCTAAGTGCTGAACTAAGAGCTCGAGGCATTCGGTACTAAGGGCATTGCGTGCCTCTGGTCGATTAAGCGTCAGAGTTAACACGCGTTGCTGCTGGTGGCTTAAGATCCAATCGTTATTCATCGGTTTTCCTCAGACGTCGAAATCGAGAACCACGCCGTCGCCTTTTGGCCACGACTGGCAACTGAGGATGTAACCGGCGGCGAGCTGATCGGGTTCCAGACTGTAGTTAACGCCCATCTCCACTTCGCCGGCTTTGAGCTTGCATTTACAGGTGGCGCATACGCCCCCTTTGCATGCATAGGGCAAATCAGCGCCTTGGCGGAGTGCTGCATCAAGAATGCTGTCGTCCTGTGCGCTCATTGCGATATTCAAGCGACGACCATCCAATTGAATGGCTACCAGAGTTTGTTCACGTTCACTGACGTTGGCGGGTCGTACATTGACGCCCGCAGTATTGAAGCGTTCGCTGTGAATGTGAGCCGCCGCCATTCCCGCTGCCTCTAGCGTCGTTTGTGCATCGTCCATCATGCTTTCAGGCCCGCAAATAAAGGCATGGTCAAAAACGCTAAAGTCGAGTAGAGATTTACCGATGCGGCTGAGATGTTCGCTGTCGATGCGGCCGCCCAGCAGCGGGCTATCCAGACTTTCTTGGCTGAACAGATAAAGAATGTGTAAGCGCTGTGGAAAACGATTTTTGAGATCGCATAACGCCTCTTTGAACATCACCGAGCGGCTGGTTCGGTTGCCGTAAATCAGGGTGAATTCGCTTTCAGCTTCGAGCAAAAGTGTGGTTTTGATGATCGAAAGCATCGGCGTAATACCGGAGCCTGCGGCAATGGCGAGGTAATTCCCGCGACGCTCGGCGCTGGGCTGATAGCCGAAGCGTCCCTGCGGCAGCATCACTTCGAGAGTGTCTCCCACGGCAAGTTGTTGATTGACGAAGGTGGAGAAACGCCCCTGATGAATGGCTTTGACGCCGATTTGCAAGATACCCTCCTGCGGAGAGCTACAAATGGAGTAGCAGCGACGGAGTTCTTCGCCATTCAAGTCAGCTTTCAGGGTTAAATGTTGACCTGGTTTGTAGTGATAATGCTGTTTTAGTTCGTCCGGCACCAGCAATGTGATGGCGACGGCATCGGGTGTTTCTCGCTCTATGGCGGCGATGCTTAAACGATGGAATACGGTCATTTTTTTATCGACCTCTTAAATACATTTGAAGTAATCGAACGGTTCAAGACACTGCTTGCAGCGGTATAAGGCTTTGCAGGCGGTAGAACCAAATTCGCTGACCTTCTGAGTGTCGTGACTGCCGCAGCGAGGACATTGAACCGTTTCGGTAGATAACGGTTTTTCACAGATCAGCCCTTGCGGCGGCGCAACGCCATATTCCCGCAGCCGATTTTTGGCTTCGGCGTTCATCCAGTCGGTGGTCCATGCTGGCGTCAGACAGATTTCAACCTTGACTGGCGAAAAGCCCGCCTCGGTCAGCGTTTCTTGAATTGCGCTAATTAAAAACTCGGTCGCGGGGCAGCCGGAATAGGTCGGGGTAAAGGTCACCAGCCAGCCCTTTTTTAAAGGCGTAACGCCGCGCACCATGCCGAGATCGGTGATCGAGAGCACTGGTAGCTCGGGATCGCTGATCGCGTGTAGGCATTGCCAGATCTGATGGATCTCTGGCGATTGCAGGTTTTCGAGTGGCTGACGTAGTTCCATGATGTTCTCCTATTCACCGCCAATGGATCACCAGCGACAATCGGGGTAGGCGCGTTGCAGAAACTGCATCTCGGCCAGCATGTATCCCAGATGTTCGGTGTGTTTCCCTTGCTTACCGCCACGTCGGTATGGCGCTTCTTCTGGGAGATGTAGCGTCGCTTCTTGCAGGGTTTGTTGTACGATCTGTAGCCACGGCGCGTGCAAACTCGCGGGATCAACGGCGATGCCCTGTTCGGCAAGTTGCAGCTCAAGTTCATCACTGAAAAACAGCTCGCCGGTGAAACGCCATAGCGCGTTAATGGCCTGCTGCATTTTTTGTTGGCTGAGTTCGGTACCATCGCCTAAGCGAATCATCCAGCCGCGGCTAAAGCGCAGGTGGTACTCCGCCTCTTTCAGCGACTTAGCGCTAATAGCCGCCAAGCGAGGATCGTGACTTTGGCTCAGCCCCTGATGCAGGAGGAAATGGTAGGTGTCGAGAAAAAACTGGCGTACCAACGTGTCGTTAAAACCGCCATTAGGCTGTTCAGCCAGTAGCAGATTTCGATACTCCAGATCGTCTCGGCCAAATGCCAAGCGATCTTCGTCGATATCCTCACCGGATAATTCCGCGGCGTAGCTGTAAAAATTGCGGGCCTGCCCGAGAAGATCTAGCCCAATGTTAGAAAGGGCTAAGTCAATCTCTAGCTCAGGCGCATGGCCGCACCAGGCGCATAGACGCTGAGCTAAAATCAGCGGTGTATCGGCCTGCCGCAGTACGTATTGAATGAGATCTTGATTCGAATGAGTCATGCTGGCGCCTTACATATTTTTGATGCCGTCAGGGATGGTATAGAAGGTCGGATGGCGATAGATCTTGTCGTCAGACGGATCAAAAAATGCAGCACGGTCTTCCGGCTGCGATGCCACTAAATGCTCTGATTTCACCACCCAGATTGAGCAGCCTTCGTTGCGTCGGGTGTAGGCGTCACGTGCGTTTTCCAACGCCATCTGATCGTCTGCGGCATGCAGACTGCCAACGTGACGATGCGCCAATCCCTGCTTGCTGCGGACAAATACTTCGTAAAGTGGCCAGTGTGCTTGATTCATGTTGCGTTCCTTGTTTATGCCGCCGTGGTATTGATGGCGGACTTTTCCGCATGAACTATTGCGGCTTCGCGTACCCAACTGCCTTCTTCCCACGCTCGACGTTTAGCGCTAAGACGCTCGTAGTTGCAGATACCTTGACCTTTGAGAACCTGATAGAACTCGCTCCAGTCGATTTCACCAAAGCGGTAGTGGCCGGTGGCTTCGTCCCAACACAGATCGTTATCTGGCGCGGTCATGCCAAGCGCTTCGAGTTGAGGCACGGTGTTATCCACGAATTTTTGGCGTAGCTCATCGTTGCTGTGGCGTTTGATTTTCCAAGCCATGCTTTGCGCACTGTGTGGGGAGTCGCTGTCGTTGGGGCCGAACATCATAAGCACTGGCCACCAAAAGCGGTTGATGGAGTCTTGCAACATGGCGCGCTGTTCTGCGCTACCATTGGCCAGCACGGTCACGGCTTCGTAACCTTGGCGTTGGTGGAAGCTCTCCTCTTTACACACTTTGATCATGGCGCGGGCGTAAGGGCCATAGGATGCTCGGCACAGTGCGACCTGATTGACGATAGCGGCGCCATCAACCAGCCAGCCAATCACACCGACGTCGGCCCAGCTTGGCGTTGGGTAGTTGAAGATAGAGGAGTATTTCATTTTGCCATCGAGCATCTTTTGGTAGATGTCCTGACGTGAACAGCCGAGAGTTTCAGCCGCGCTGTACAGGTATAAACCGTGTCCTGCTTCATCCTGTACTTTTGCCAGCAGTACTGCTTTACGGCGCAAACTGGGGGCACGAGTGATCCAGTTGGCTTCGGGCAGCATGCCGATAACTTCGGAATGCGCATGCTGTCCGATTTGGCGGATCAGGTTTTGTCGATAGGCATCAGGCATCCAATCTTTGGCTTCTATCGACGTATCAGCGGCAATTTTTTCATCGAAAAGAGCCTGATGTTGGGCGTTATGGGTCATTACGTCCTCACTTAATGATTCAAATATTTTTTATGTTAAGTTAAATTGCGAATCACTTTTAATAACTCAAAAGCTACATCCCGATAACACAAAGATCAAACATCTATTTTTGCTATTTGTCGTACAGCTCACAGGGTGTTTATTTTTGTTATTAAATAACAATGTCTTATTTTTATTATTTGGTGTGTGAATGATTAAGGCATATGGCTTTGAATATGGATTGTTTCTGTTTTGTTAAAATAATGACTGGCAAATAGCTAAAATGATGTGATACATCTACGTTAACAAATATGCCTTAAAGTGAAGCTTGGAGGGTGGGATGCAGCAGTTAACCAGTTATATTTCAGGTGCCTGGGTTTACGGACAGGGGAAAGAGCGCGCGATCCAGCATGCTGTGAGTGGCACAACGTTGTATCAGGTGTGTTCGGATGGATTGCCTCTGAAAGACAGCCTGAACTATGCCCGTCAGATCGGCGGCAAAGCGCTGTCTGCGATGACGTTCCAGCAGCGTGCTCAAATGATGAAGGCGATCGCAAAACACCTGTTAGCCAACAAAGAATCGCTGTATCAAATATCGGCTGAAACAGGGGCCACGCGCGCTGATGGTTGGGTAGATATCGAAGGTGGGATTGCTACGCTGTTTGCCTATGCAGGTTTAGCTGGGCGTGAACTTCCAGACGATACTCTGTGGCCTGAAGACGAACTCATTCCCCTGTCTAAACAGTCTCAATTTGCGGCTCGTCATGTTCTCACTTCACGTCCAGGCGTGGCACTGCATATCAACGCATTTAATTTTCCTTGTTGGGGAATGCTAGAAAAATTGGCTCCGACGTGGTTAGCGGGAATGCCGGCGATTATTAAACCAGCCACGGCATCGGCGCAGCTGACACAGGCGATGGTTAAACTGATTATTGACAGTGGGTTGGTGCCAGAGGGCGCAATACAGCTGATCTGTGGAGGTATTGGCGATATTTTCGAGCATCTTGATTATCATGATGCGGTGACTTTCACCGGCTCTGCGCAGACGGGAAAGAAGTTGCGTTCACATCCTCGATTGCTCGAAAAATCAATCGCTTTCACCATGGAGGCAGATTCGCTTAACTGCTGCATTTTAGGCGAAGATGTCACGCCAGATATGCCAGAGTTCGCCATTTTTATTAAAGAAGTGGTGCGAGAGATGACCACTAAAGCGGGGCAGAAGTGTACCGCTATTCGCCGCGTTATCGTCCCAGCAGCACAAATGGAAGCCGTACAACACGCATTGCTTAAGCGCCTGAGTGGCGTGACCGTGGGCGATCCGGCTAACCCAGAGGTGCGCATGGGGGCGCTGATTAACCTTGAACAGCGTGACGATGTGCAGGAAAAGGTTGATGACCTCCTGCATAACGGCTGTGAGCCGCTGTGCGGTGGCTCGCTTTCAGCTCTAAAACTGACTGGAACCGGTGCGGAAAATGGCGCCTTTTATCCACCAACCCTGCTTTACTGTGCCGATCCTTTTCATCACCTAACGGTGCATGACACTGAGGCATTTGGGCCGGTAGCAACGTTGATGCCTTATCAGAATAGACAACAGGCGATTGAACTAGCGTTGCTCGGGCAGGGGAGTTTGGCCGGATCTCTGGTGACGGCTGATGAACGAATCGCTGCGGAAGTGATCCGCGCTACGGCCTGCGCTCACGGTCGTATGCTGATTTTGGATCGAAACTCGGCGGTGGAGTCAACAGGACACGGTTCGCCATTACCGATGCTGGTACACGGTGGCCCAGGACGTGCGGGCGGTGGCGAAGAGCTCGGTGGTTTGCGAGCGGTAAAACATTATATGCAGCGTACTGCGATCCAAGGCAGCCCAAGCATGTTGGCGTCGATTGGCCGCGAATGGGTTCGCGGTGCTAGCGTGATAGAAGAACAGGTACATCCGTTCCGTAAATATTTTGAACAGTTGTCGATTGGTGAAAGTCTGCTGACTGCGCGTCGTACGATTACTGAAGCGGATATCGTTAACTTTGGCTGCCTGAGCGGTGACCATTTTTACGCACATATGGATAAAATCGGTGCCGCAGAATCGCTATTTGGTGAGCGCGTAGCGCACGGATATTTTGTGGTTTCGGCTGCCGCTGGGTTATTTGTCGATCCGGGAGTGGGGCCGGTGATTGCTAACTACGGCATGGAAAACCTGCGCTTTATCGAACCTGTTAAAATCGGCGATACCATTCAGGTGCGATTAACCTGTAAGAAAAAAATCAAAAAAGTACAAAAAACGGCTGAAGACAAACCGCACGGCGTGGTGGTGTGGGATGTGCAGGTACTGAATCAGCATCAGCAACCGGTGGCGCTCTATAGCATTTTAACTCTGGTAGCGCGCCAAAACGGTGACTTTATCCCTTCAGCTTAAGTCCGTAAGATAGTCAGCACAGAAACCGCCGCATTGTGTGGCGGTTATTTATTCGACCTGAGAGCTGCACTATGACTTCTTCCCCGATGCAACGCCTGCTAACTATCATGCAAACCCTGCGCGACCCTGAGCGTGGCTGCCCGTGGGATCAGAAGCAAACTTTTGCCACTATTGCGCCTTATACACTGGAAGAAACTTACGAAGTGCTTGATGCGATTCAGCGTGAAGATTTCAAAGACTTACGTGAAGAGCTAGGCGACCTGTTATTCCAAGTGGTGTTTTATGCTCAAATGGGGCAGGAGCAAGGGCTATTTAATTTTGACGACGTCTGCAACGCAATCAGCGACAAGCTGGAGCGCCGTCATCCACATGTGTTTGCCACTGAGCATCATGAGAGCGCGGAAGCCTCTTTGGCGCGTTGGGAACAGCGTAAGGCAGAAGAGCGGGCAGAAAAAGATCTCAGCTCTTCCATGGATGATATTCCTAACGCGTTACCTGCGCTGATGAAGGCCTACAAAATCCAAAAACGCTGCGCTGCCGTAGGATTCGATTGGGATACCTTAGGGCCTGTGCTGGAC
The DNA here is from genome assembly GCF_020150375.1 of Hafnia paralvei. Taxonomy (NCBI): domain Bacteria; kingdom Pseudomonadati; phylum Pseudomonadota; class Gammaproteobacteria; order Enterobacterales; family Hafniaceae; genus Hafnia; species Hafnia paralvei. The sequence goes on from NZ_CP083737.1 coordinate 1,223,259, forward strand.
AAAGTGTATGAAGAAATCGACGAGGTGATGGATGAGGCACAGCAGGCGGTTGTGGACGAAGAAAAATTGGGTGAGGAAATTGGCGATCTGTTGTTTGCTACGGTGAATCTTTCTCGTCACTTAGGTCATAAGGCTGAAAATGCTTTGCAGGCCGCAAACCGTAAGTTTGAACGCCGCTTCCGCGCCGTTGAGGATGCGGTTCGAGCTTCAGGTAAAACCATGGAGGAAGCGACGCTGGATGAAATGGAAGCACATTGGCAGCAGGTGAAAAAGGCTGAAGCTAAATAGCTAAAAATTTGTTTCTGAGCTGAACGAATCAGCCGTATAGCGGTAGATTTGTTCAGTGTGAGTTGTTATGCGTTTTAACAAATTTCGCCTGATATCGCCCGTTTATTGGTTTTTTTTGCCAATGAAAATTTTATCCGATTGTAATTAAACGAATAAATCAATTTAGTCATACCTTTTACCCCAAACAAATATGACTTAGGTGCGGAGATCGTTTGTGGCAAATGAAAGGTTCGGGTATACTACTGTCCCGTCTTGGTTCTTCCATCGTCTTTAAACCTAACTCTCAGGTTCAGCATGACAACTAATTATATTTTTGTGACCGGCGGGGTTGTATCCTCTCTGGGTAAAGGCATTGCCGCAGCCTCCCTGGCGGCTATTCTTGAAGCCCGTGGCCTCAACGTAAGCATGATGAAACTGGATCCGTATATCAACGTCGATCCGGGCACCATGAGCCCTATCCAGCACGGGGAAGTTTTCGTAACCGAAGACGGCGCAGAAACCGATCTGGACTTAGGTCATTACGAACGTTTCATCCGTACCAAAATGTCCCGCCGCAATAACTTTACTACTGGTCGCATCTACTCTGATGTGCTGCGTAAAGAGCGTCGTGGTGACTATCTGGGCGCGACCGTTCAGGTTATTCCTCATATCACTAATGCAATCAAAGAACGCATCCTTGAAGGTGGCGAAGGTCACGATGTGGTTTTGGTTGAAATCGGCGGTACCGTCGGTGATATCGAATCCTTGCCATTCCTCGAAGCTATTCGCCAGATGGCGGTAGAAGTAGGTCGCGAGCACACCATGTATATGCACCTGACTCTGGTGCCTTATATGGCTGCGGCTGGCGAAGTGAAAACCAAGCCTACACAGCACTCTGTTAAAGAGCTTCTGTCTATCGGTATTCAGCCAGACGTACTGATTTGCCGTTCAGATCGTGCTGTTCCTGCGAATGAACGCGCAAAAATTGCGCTATTCTGTAACGTTCCTGAGAAAGCCGTTATTTCTCTAAAAGACGTTGATTCTATTTATAAAATTCCAGGCCTCTTGAAATCTCAGGGACTTGATGATTACATTTGTAAACGATTCAGCTTAAACTGTCCGGAAGCAAATCTGGCAGAATGGGAACAGGTGATTTACGAAGAAGCCAATCCTGGTGGTGAAGTAACCATTGGTATGGTCGGTAAATACATCGAATTGCCGGATGCTTATAAGTCAGTCATCGAAGCGTTGAAGCACGGTGGACTGAAAAATCGCGTGACCGTGAATATCAAGCTGATCGACTCGCAAGATGTTGAGACCAAAGGCGTTGAACTGCTGAAAGGTCTGGATGCGATTCTGGTACCGGGCGGCTTCGGCTACCGTGGTATCGAGGGTAAAATCGCCACTGCACGCTATGCACGTGAAAATAACATTCCATATCTGGGCATTTGTCTGGGTATGCAGGTTGCCCTGATGGAGTTTGCCCGTAACGTGGCAGGCATGCCTGATGCGAACTCTACCGAGTTTGTACCAGACTGCAAATATCCGGTTGTTGCGCTGATTTCAGAATGGCGTGACGAAGAAGGCAACGTTGAAGTACGTACAGAAGAAAGTGACTTGGGTGGCACGATGCGTCTGGGTGGACAACAATGTAATCTGGTCGAAGGCAGTTTAGTTCGTCAGATGTATGGTTCACCGACAATTGTAGAACGTCATCGCCATCGCTATGAAGTAAACAATATGCTGTTGAAACAGATTGAAGATGCGGGTCTACGTGTGACCGGTCGCTCTGCTGATAACAAGCTGGTGGAGATTATCGAGTTGCCAAACCATCCGTGGTTTGTGGCCTCTCAGTTCCACCCAGAGTTTACTTCTACGCCGCGTGATGGACATCCGTTGTTCGCAGGTTTTGTTAAAGCGGCCGGTGAGTACCAGAAGCGTCAGGCAAAATAAGTGAATATACTGGTGGGCGCGGAACATGGGTTCCGCGCCTGTCGTCTGGAGTTTTTAGTTTAACTTGTATCGAGGAAAACCTAATGTCCAAAATCGTTAAAGTCATTGGTCGCGAAATCATCGACTCACGCGGAAACCCAACTGTAGAAGCTGAAGTTCATCTGGAAGGCGGCTTTGTAGGTATGGCTGCTGCACCATCAGGTGCTTCAACAGGTTCCCGTGAAGCGCTGGAACTGCGTGACGGTGACAAATCCCGTTTCATGGGTAAAGGCGTACTGAAAGCCGTTGCCGCTGTAAACGGCCCAATCGCTCAGGCGGTTATGGGTAAAGATGCGAAAGACCAGGCTAACATCGATAAGATCATGATCGATCTTGATGGTACAGAAAACAAATCCAAGTTTGGTGCTAACGCCATTCTGGCTGTTTCTCTGGCTGCTGCTAAAGCTGCTGCTGCCTCTAAAGGCCTGCCGCTGTATGCGCACATCGCTGAACTGAACGGCACTCCAGGCAAATATTCTATGCCTCTGCCTATGATGAACATCATCAACGGTGGCGAACATGCCGACAACAACGTCGACATTCAGGAATTCATGATCCAGCCTGTTGGCGCTAAAACTCTGAAAGAAGCGGTTCGCATCGGTTCTGAAGTGTTCCACAACCTGGCTAAAGTGCTGAAGTCTAAAGGCATGAACACTGCTGTTGGTGACGAAGGTGGCTATGCGCCAAACCTGGGCTCTAACGCAGAAGCTCTGGCTGTTATCGCTGAAGCGGTTAAAGCTGCAGGTTACGAGCTGGGTAAAGACGTTACTCTGGCTATGGACTGTGCTGCTTCTGAATTCTACAAAGACGGTAAATACGTTCTGGCTGGCGAAGGCAACAAAGCTTTCACTTCTGAAGAGTTCACCCACTTCCTGGAAGAACTGACCAAACAGTACCCAATCGTTTCTATCGAAGACGGTCTGGACGAATCTGATTGGACTGGCTTCAAATACCAGACCGACGTTCTGGGTAACAAAATCCAGTTGGTCGGTGATGACCTGTTTGTAACCAACACCAAGATCCTGAAAGAAGGTATCGAAAAAGGTGTTGCTAACTCTATCCTGATTAAATTCAACCAGATTGGTTCTTTGACCGAAACTCTGGCTGCAATCAAAATGGCTAAAGATGCGGGTTACACTGCCGTTATCTCTCACCGTTCAGGTGAAACTGAAGATGCTACCATTGCTGACCTGGCTGTTGGTACCGCTGCAGGCCAGATCAAAACAGGTTCTATGAGCCGTTCTGACCGTGTTGCTAAGTACAACCAGCTGATTCGTATCGAAGAAGCTCTGGCTGCTGCCGGTACTCCAGCTCCGTTCAACGGTCTGAAAGAAGTTAAAGGCCAGTAATTCGTTACTGAGCACTAAGCTTCATGAAAAAACCCGCCAATTGGCGGGTTTTTTCTATTCTGCGTAAATAAAGTGTCTGCGTAAAACAAAGTGTTTGCGCCAATAAAGCCGCTTGGGTTGCTATCAGGTTGTCGCTTCGTCTTCATACGATTTCAGGATTTGATAGAGCTCATCTTTTAATCTGAGCTTTTCCCTCTTCATGCTTGCAATTTGCTCATTGAACGGCGCTCTTGGCTGGTTCTCGGCCCTTCGAATGGTATGATCCAATTGGTTATGCTCATGAAAGAGCGTGGCAAAACGGACGTCTTCTGTTTTCAGTCTTGAGATGAGATCTCGATACTCTGGGAACATATGCACTCCTTTTTGTCAAAACCTAGTATGACTATGCCACAAAAAATCTGTTTATTTTGCAATCGATCTCTCAAGATGTTCGATAAAGCGTAAAGTTATGTCTGGATCCCAGCCTTGAAAGAGGAGCCTGAAATTCCTCTAATCCGAATAAAACGTGGTTAACTTACTCCCGCGTGAAATCTCCTTCTGTTATACAAACTCTCTGCAACAGCCAATGCTTAAATGTGACCAATGACTGAATTTTTATTCTAATGGTTTGGTTTTATGCCTAATGGTATTGAGTTGGTATGCTTTGTTGTGTATTTTTATGCATTAAAACTGCATAAATAAAAAACTAACATCAGGGGACAGACATGTTGAAGAAGATGATATTGGCCGGATGCTTTGCAGCGGCAATGGTGAGCGGCATGACAATGGCGGCACAACAGACTTATGTTGTGGGTTCCGGTGGCACCTACCGTCCGTTCGAGTTTGAAAATAGCCAAAAGCAGCTGGAAGGTTTTGATATCGATATCATCAAAGCGATCGCTAAAGCTGAAAATTTTGATATCAAACTGGTTAACACGCCATGGGAAGGCATTTTTGCCACTTTGAGCTCAGGTGACCGCGACATCATTATTTCCGGTATCACTATTACAGACAAACGTCAGAAAATGGTTGATTTTTCTACGCCATATTTCCCTGCTGAGCAGTCTATTGTGGTGCCTAGCGGCTCTAAGGTGGATTCAGTGAATGCGCTAAAAGGGCAGAAAGTTGGGGTGGTGAATTCTAGCACCGGCGATATCGTGGTATCCGATGTATTGGGAAAAAATAGTACAGATATCAAACGGTTTGATAATACGCCGCTGATGTTGCAGGAACTGTATGAAGACGGTTTGGGTGCTGCCGTGGGGGATGTAGGCGTGGTGAAATACTACATTAAGAACCATCCAGAGAAAGAGTTTAAATTGGTGCCCGATAGCAAATTTGAACGCCAGTATTTTGGTATTGCTGTAGCAAAAGGGAATCAGGAGCTGTTAGGCAAAATTAACGCTGGCCTGCAAAAAATCGTTGCCGATGGTACTTACGCCAAAATCTATACCCAGTGGTTTGATGCTAACGTTCCCGTTCTTCCTACCAAATAAACCGCTTGTGTTGCGCTCATCAACGGGCGCAACAGCCTTCCACGATAAACAGGATTGTTGTGACTGTTGTAATAAATAAAAAAGCTGCAATGAACAGGAAAGCTGTATGACCGGATTCCGTTGGGAAATCATTCAGGAATATGCCCCGCTGTTTGCTGAAGGCGCGTGGATGACCATCAAATGCACGATTATATGCGTGATTTTAGGGACGCTGTGGGGGCTCACGTTAGGTTTAGGGCGGATGGCAAAGGCAGAAAACGGCCCGTGGCGCATCGTGCTGCGTTATTTTGTGCAGTGGCCAGTACGCGTCTACGTAAGTGCTTTCCGTGGCACCCCGTTGTTTGTGCAAATTATGGTGGTGCATTTTGCACTGGTTCCGCTGTTGATAAACCCTCGTGACGGCGTATTGGTTACCAGCGGGCTGATGTCGGCTGATTTCGCCCGTATGCTACGTTCAGATTACGGCGCGTTTCTCTCTTGTATTGTGGCGATCACACTCAATGCAGGCGCGTATGTATCAGAAATATTCCGTGCAGGGATACAGTCAATCGATCACGGACAGATGGAGGCATCTCGTGCACTAGGAATGAGCTGGGGCAAAACCATGCGCAAAGTGATTTTGCCGCAGGCGTTCCGACGCATTCTGCCACCGCTAGGCAACAACGCGATTGCGATCGTCAAAGATTCCTCACTGGCATCGGCGATAGGATTAGCTGATTTGGCCTACGCTGCGCGCACGGTCTCTGGTGCCTACGCCACTTATTGGGAACCCTATCTAACAATTTCAGTGATTTACTGGATGCTAACGTTCATCCTGTCGCTGCTGGTGCAACATATGGAAAAGAGGTTGAGCAAAAGTGATTCACGTTGATAACTTGCAGAAACAGTTTGGCGAAACACACGTGCTACGTGGGATTTCCTGTGAGATTAAGCCGCAAGAAGTCGTGTGTATCATTGGTCCGTCAGGCTCGGGAAAAAGTACCTTTTTACGTTGTTTGAATGCGCTAGAGAAGCCTGACGGCGGGGAAGTGTCGGTGAACGGCTTTGACGTTCACAACCCTAAAACCAATTTGAATAAAATGCGCGAAAGCGTAGGCATGGTGTTTCAGCGTTTTAACCTATTTCCACACATGACAGTGTTGGATAACCTGATTATGGCGCCGATGTCGGTAAAAGGGATGTCTCGCGCCGATGCGCTAAAACGTGCAGAAATTTTGCTGGATAAAGTGGGTTTGCTCGACAAAATTGATGCGTGGCCTGCGAGTTTGTCCGGTGGACAGCAGCAGCGAGTGGCTATCGCCCGTTCAATGGCGATGGATCCTTCTATTATTCTCTTTGATGAACCCACGTCTGCGCTCGATCCTGAATTGGTTGGCGAAGTGCTGGAAGTGATGAAAAAACTGGCGCAGGAAGGGATGACAATGGTGATTGTGACGCATGAAATGGGGTTTGCCCGTGAAGTGGCCGATCGCGTAGTGTTCATTGATCAAGGCATTATTCAGGAGCAGGGCACGCCGGAACAAATCTTCACTGCGCCACAAAACCCACGCACGGCGGCATTTTTGAGTAAGGTGCTGTAGCGCGATCGTGAATTTCGCCTCCTCCTGTATAAGAGGAGGCGTGAATAGCCTTAGATTTCCGTCTCGGTTTCAGTGGTAAAATTGTTCAACTCAGCATTTTTGGGCTTTCTCACCCACATCCACCATGCCAGTGTCAGAAATGCCATCCACACCACGCCGACGGCGAGAGCGACTCGGCTATCTTCAAAGTACCCTAGCAACGCGATGACAAATGCCATGAACGCGATGGTCAGCGCTGGAGCTAACGGCCAAAATGGGACGGGGAATTTCAGCGTTGCGGCTTCTTCTTTACTCATTTGGCGGCGCATAGCGACCTGAGACAGCAGGATCATCAGCCAGACCCAAACGGTGGCAAAAGTCGCGATTGAGGCGATGATCAGGAATACTTTCTCAGGGATCAGATAGTTCAGCACCACGCCCGTCAGTAGCGCAATCGCCATCACCAACACTGTCATCCAAGGTACACCGCCCGCGGTGAGTTTGGTAAAGCATTTGGGAGCCTGTCCATCTTGCGCCATGCCGTACATCATACGACCTGCACCGAAAATATCGCTATTAATCGCGGAGATGGCTGCGGTAATGACCACGACGTTGAGGACGTGTGCCGCTGAGCTAATTCCCAGACTTTTGAAAATCTCGACAAATGGACTCCCGTGCTGGCCGATGCTGTTCCACGGATAAATAGCCATTAATACCATCAGGGTAAGCACGTAAAAAAGCAGGATGCGCACGGGTACGGTGTTAATGGCTTTCGGGATCACTTTGGCTGGATCGCGGGCTTCACTGGCGGTTACGCCGATAATCTCGATTCCACCAAAGGCAAACATCACGACCGCTAACGACGCGATAACGCCGGTGATACCGTTCGGCATAAAGCCGCCGTGCTGCCATAGATTGCTAAATCCAGTCGCCTGTTCGTGCTGACCAAAACCAAACATCATGATAGCTGCACCACCAACGATCATGGCCACAATAGCCACCACTTTAATCAGTGACAGCCAAAATTCCATTTCCCCAAACACTTTTACACTGCAAAGGTTTAAAGCGCCGATAAAGCAAACCACGCTTAAAACCCATATCCATTGGGAAACGTCGGGGAACCAGAGCCCCATGTAAATACCGAAGGCGGTAACGTCAGCCATACCGACAATCACCATTTCGAAAGTGTATGTCCAGCCGGTAATAAATCCGGCTAGGGGGCCCAGGTAACGGCTGGCGTAGTGCCCGAAGGAACCTGATACGGGTTGGTGCACCGCCATTTCACCTAGCGCACGCATGACCATAAATACGGCTACCCCCCCCACCAGATAGGCCAGTAGCACCGCGGGGCCCGCAAGCTGAATAGCGCCTGCGGAGCCGTAAAAAAGTCCGGTTCCAATGGCTGAACCAAGGGCAAGAAAACGAATGTGGCGAGCGTTCAGACCACGTTTGAGGTGCGATGGGTTGTGAGGTTGCAAGGCTGATGTTTCATTATTATTTTGCATGTTTTATCCCGTCATATTTTTGTTATGTGGCTGGCAGGTACAGACCACCAACGCAGGGGATAAATTCCCTGCGTGTATTTGTGCAGACGTTTAACCCCGTCACGCGTCAAGAGGTAGGCGTATTGGCTGCATCTTGACGTCGCTTGGGGTGATATAGATAGGGCTTAGGCTTGGCTAGGCAGCAGCGCGGTAGGAATCAGCGCTTTAAGCTGGCCGGAACCTAATAGCTGGCTGGCGGCTTCAATGTCGGGGGCGAAGAAACGATCCTTGTCATAATAAGCCACGCTTTCGCGTAACAGCTGGCGTGCTTGTTCCAGCCGCGGGCTGGTTTTCAAGCCGTTGCGAAAATCTAGCCCTTGGCAGGCTGACAACCATTCAATGGCTAAAATTCCACGTACGTTTTCAGCCATTTCCCACAGGCGGCGGCCAGCAGCCGGAGCCATTGAGACATGATCTTCCTGATTAGCCGATGTTGGCAGGCTATCAACGCTGGATGGGTGCGCCAACGCTTTATTCTCGCTTGCTAAAGCGGCTGCGGTGACCTGTGCAATCATAAAGCCAGAGTTTACGCCGCCGTTGTTGACCAAGAACGGTGGCAACTGTGACATATGTTTGTCCATCATCAGCGATGTGCGACGTTCAGACAGCGCTCCGATTTCAGCTAGCGCCAGCGCCAGATTATCGGCCGCCATTGCAACGGGCTCGGCATGGAAATTACCGCCGGAAACCACGTCATTTTGTTCAGCAAAAACCAACGGATTATCGGAAACCGCGTTGGCCTCAATTTCAAGTACGGCGGCAGCGTGACGGATTTGGGTCAAACAAGCGCCCATGACCTGCGGCTGACAGCGTAATGAGTACGGGTCTTGCACTTTGCCGCAGTTGTGGTGGGAATCAGAAACTTCGCTACGCTCGCCGAGTAGATGGCGGTAGGCGGCTGCGCTGTCTATTTGTCCAATTTGGCCACGTACTTCATGAATACGCGCGTCGAATGGGCTGCGTGAACCTAGCACGGCTTCAACCGTTAATCCGCCGCACACCAGAGCAGAAGCAAACATATCTTCTGCATCGAACAGGCCACGCAGCGCATAAGCGGTAGAAACCTGAGTGCCGTTGAGTAGCGCTAGCCCCTCTTTAGCGGCCAACTGAATGGGCTTCAATCCGGCTTTTTCCAGCGCTTGTGTGGCTGGCAGCCATTCACCTTGGTAACGCGCCTGACCTTCACCCAGCAGAACTAAACTCATATGTGCCAGAGGAGCCAAATCACCGGATGCACCCACCGAGCCTTTCACGGGAATATGTGGATAGACTTCTGCATTGACTAAAGCAATCAAGGCATCCAGAACTTCTTCACGGATCCCTGAAAAGCCGCGCGCTAGGCTGTTGATTTTCATCACCATGATTAAACGTACTACCGCGTCATCGTTGGCACTGCCGACGCCTGCTGCGTGTGAAAGTACAATAGAGCGCTGCAGATTTTCTAAATCACAGGCTTCTATGCGCGTTGACGCAAGCAGACCAAAGCCAGTGTTGATGCCGTAGGCAGTACGTCCTTCAGCAACGATGCGTTCAACGCAGGCGACGCTTTGGCGAATGGGATCGCGAGCGCTGCTATGCAACTGAATATGAACGGGATGATGATAGATCTCACGTAGCTGGCTAAGGGTTATTTTTCCTGGCTGAAGCATTAATTCGTACATTATTTTTTCCCCTGAACGGAGGTAATCATTGGCAGGTTGAGTCCCTGCTCGCGTGCACATTCAATCGCAATCTCATAGCCTGCATCTGCGTGACGCATCACGCCGGTTGCCGGATCGTTATGTAATACTCGGGCAATACGCTCCGCCGCTTCATCAGTACCATCGCATACGATAACCATGCCAGAATGTTGTGAGAAGCCCATACCCACGCCGCCGCCGTGATGCAATGACACCCAAGTCGCGCCGCTGGCGGTGTTCAGCAGGGCGTTCAGTAATGGCCAGTCAGAAACCGCATCAGAACCGTCCTGCATGGATTCGGTTTCGCGATTTGGGCTGGCGACTGAGCCGGAGTCCAAGTGGTCACGACCAATCACGATTGGGGCTGACAGTGCGCCGCTGCGAACCATTTCGTTGAATGCAAGACCCAGTTTGGCGCGTTGGCCAAGGCCAACCCAGCAGATACGTGCTGGTAATCCTTGGAAATGAATCCGCTCGCGTGCCATATCCAGCCAATGGTGCAGGTGCTCATCATCAGGAATGAGTTCTTTCACCATAGCATCGGTTTTATAGATGTCTTCTGGGTTGCCTGATAGCGCAGCCCAACGGAACGGGCCTACGCCGCGGCAGAATAGAGGGCGAATATAGGCTGGAACAAAACCCGGGAAATCAAAGGCATTGGCGACGCCCATCTCTTTTGCCATCTGGCGAATGTTGTTGCCGTAGTCGAAAGTTGGAATGCCCATTTTCTGGAATGCCAGCATCGCAACCACGTGCTCTGCCATAGATTCCTTAGCGGCGTTAACCACTAATGCAGGCTCGCTTTGTGCGCGTTCGCGGTACTCTTCCCATGTCCAACCTTTTGGCAGATAGCCGTTTAACGGATCGTGTGCGCTGGTTTGATCGGTCACCATATCTGGGTGTATGCCACGGCGAACTAGTTCAGGCAGAATTTCGGCTGCGTTACCGCACAGCGCGATAGAGATCGCTTTACCTGCCTCGGTGTATCGCGTGATGCGGGCCAATGCATCATCCAAATTCGTGGCTTGCTCATCGACATAGCCGGTTTTGAGACGGAAATCGATACGGCTTTGCTGGCATTCAATATTCAGCGAAGTGAGACCCGCCATTGTCGCAGCCAGTGGTTGTGCCCCGCCCATACCGCCTAAACCCGCAGTAAGCACCCAGCGTCCTGTCAGATCGCCATTGTAATGCTGACGTCCAGCTTCAACGAAAGTCTCATAGGTACCTTGTACGATGCCTTGGCTGCCGATGTATATCCAACTTCCGGCGGTCATCTGGCCATACATGGCTAAGCCTTTGGCGTCGAGCTCGTTAAAGTGTTCCCATGTTGCCCAGTGCGGTACCAGATTGGAGTTGGCAATCAGTACACGCGGTGCATTGCTGTGGGTTTTAAATACGCCGACCGGCTTACCAGACTGGACTAGCAGAGTCTCGTCATCGTTCAAATTTTTGAGTGATTCGACAATTTTGTCGTAGCACTCCCAGTTGCGGGCCGCTCGACCAATGCCGCCATAAACTACTAATTCATGGGGATTTTCAGCTACATCGGGGTCAAGATTGTTCATCAGCATGCGCAGAGGGGCTTCGGTTTGCCAGCTCTTGGCATTCAGTTGAGTACCACGCGGAGCGCGGATATCGATTTCACGCAGTCGGTTTGGGAGAGTCACTTTTATTTTCCTTTCGCGTTATCAGTTCAGATATCAGGGGGTGCAAGTTAACTAGTGTTTAACAAAAGCTGTTATTGATTAACATATACTTGTATAGACAAGTATATGCAAATGGATTTTAAGGGGCAGATGAAACGGTATCAGTGAGCGCGAGAGGAATAAAAAAACAAATAAAACAATGAATTAATTTATTAAGTGAGCGTCTTTTTTTCGGGTTGCTGTGCGAGAGTTTGTATAGGAATTGGGAAGGGGATCACAAGGAGAATGTGAATTGATAAAACGGCGCAAAGAAAAGGCGACGAAAAACATAATGTATTCCGTCGCCCCATAATGCCGCATAACGCACCAACGTGTTTACGGGTGTTGTGCTTGCAGCTTATTTAAAACGTCAGTCGTCACTGCGTGGACGCTGAGATCGTCTTCATCAGCGCTTCCAGCCGTTTTCAACTGCAAGTGTTGAAGTTCAGGGCCGATGGCTTTTGCCAATCGGAGATCGTCAGTGTTCACTAATTGGCTGATGACCCAGTATTTCCAAATGGTGTCTTGGCTCTTTAGCACATAAAGAACGGGCTGTTTCAGCGGTGCGCCAATTTGGGCTAAAAATGGCGCGAGCTCTTGCGCTACCGGCCAGTTTAAATCCTGCATCCAATAGATTAGCACTGGGAGTATGGGCGCAACGCCAGGATAGCCGTAGTCCACCGCTTTTTTTGCCCTTTCGACGTCCATTTTGTCCTGTGGCAGCAGAGCGTACAGTTCGGAAGAGATCGCAGTAAAATCAAACGAACCGCACATTTTTTTGATCAGATCCATACAGGGACTCTCTTAGTTAACTTGGCCAGTACGGGCATTATTGACATCCGTGGTATAGACCCCAATGAGAGGGTTAGTCCATGTATTATCAATGAGAATTGCCTCTCGGGTATTGGCCCAATCTAACAAATTGTTCCCTACATTTGGGTTGGGCAAAATAGAGTAGTGCTGTGGGTTAGTATGGGTCGGTGTATTCAAGATCTGGGTATCCTGAGTTAACGCAGAGTCAATGACTTGCGCTCTTGTCGCCGGAGCTGCATTTGCCATTGATAGCCCAGCACCGGGTCCCACGGTATCGGCAATGCGTGGAGTAAAATTAGCCGGCGTTCTATTTCCGAGTCGATAGTAATTAGGCATGACGATTTTCCTAGAATATTTAATTGCTGTGAGTATTAATATGATCAGGAAATAATGTTTTTAAAGTGTAATTATATTTTTAATAGGCTGACCTCTTTTTTAGCTAAAGCATCCATCAAGTGTTTATTACTGGAGTAGAGCAACTTGTATAGGCTGTTATGGACAATAAATGCTTTTGCCAACAGAGTGCCTCTTTCTTTTTTCGGATCGAGTTCCTGTATTTTCTTTAATACGTCTTCCATGACTTTTTCAAATTTAGTGGACATGACAGACCATTGTTCATAGGTGATTTTATCTTCAAAGAACTGTTGGTCATTTTTATCCGATGCAAACTTGGTCACATTTAATGTGTTTTGATACTGATCGATAAGTGCGATTTTTGCCTGCAATTCAAACTCCTCAACCGAGAATCTCACAATATAAGCAAATTGATAGGTTGCGATTTTCTCATTCTTAAAGAAAGAAGAACGCTGGAAGGTTTGGGTTCCGACGGAGCCGAAGATTCGTAGCCCGCCGCCGATAGGGTCAGACTTGGTGCCGTGCTTAACCGTAATTGATGTGGCATTACCAAAAGAACCAACGATGCCAGCCAGCAGATTAAAGCAGTTAGTTGCAATTAATAACCGCTTGTCCTTATTCATATCATACTTTTTATTAATATCCTGAGCTTTATCTCCAGCATCGGTTCCCGCTGGCAGATTTTCCACCTTTCCGTCAACGGTGCCGATAACGGCTGCGGATATTTTATTAATAATAGCTGATACGGATGCGAGCGACCACTCTTGTACTGACTGGTAATCAAATTGTTTTCCAGTAATATAAAGATCGCTAGACCAAGGTTTATCATGCTCCTTAGTATAGAAATTCTCAGCCTCTTTTTCTAAAGCACTATAGGTATTTCCGAGTTTGTTGGTTAATTCATTAGCTATTTCATCTAAATATTCACGGCTTTTTTTGTCTTTTTTTTCCATTTCTTCAATAGTTGGACTTTTACCCATGATTTACCCTCTCTTGTTTATATTAGAGAAAAATATTTTTAAGTGAAATATATATAATGGCTCGTGCAGGCGATATTTTCTCATCGACTTCAAACCATCAATAAAAATGATAGGATATGGTTGTTTATTATCAAGAGAGGGGAATCATATTTTTTCTTGAATGGCGGTAATATATTGATTTCGATCAAACTTTATTTTTTATGAGTTTTTAGCGTAGTGTTTTTGAATTGGTGCAGGCTTTGCATTAGTGCGATGTATCAGGTTTGTTTATGAATTACCGTCGGCTTGATACCGACGGTAACAGGAGGCTAATGGGAGTGATTAATATAGCAATGAATACAACTGCTTCCGATACTTAGACGCTAACGCATCTCCATTCCCCAGTGCGGCCAGAATATCCATCAGCGTTTTACGGGCTGCGCCATCGGCAGCAGCGAGGTCTTTACGTAGGTGAGTCATTAGCAATTCTAACGCTTCTTCATTGCGACCGACCTGATGCAGTTGTAACGCCAGTTGAACGGCGATAATGGCGTTTTCAGGCTCTGCTTCGACCTGTTTTTGCAGTTGCTGGATTTCAGGGGTGTCCGCGGCTTGTTTCAATAGTTCAATCTGAGCCACTAAACCATGATAACGGGAATCTTGATCCTGCAATGGAATTGTCGCCAGTATGGCTTCAGCATCATCGCTGCGGTTAAGGGCAATTTGTACTTCCGCCAGCGTGAGGGCGATATCGCTGCGTTTTGGATCCAGAGCACGCGCTTCTTTCAGCAGAGGTAATGCTTCGGCCATTTTACCTTCTGCGATCAGCTCTGCGGCCTGAGCTGCTTTCAGCTCTTCTTCTTTTGGCAAGAAGCGACCTAGCAGTTCGCGGATGAATTCTTCTGGCTGTGGGCCTTGGAAACCATCGACCGGCTGGCCATCTTTGAACAGATATACGGTAGGAATTGCGCGCAAACCAAACTGTGATGCCACCATTTGTTCTGCGTCACAGTCGACCTTAGCGAGAACAAACTGACCTGCATATTCAGAGGCCAGTTTATCAAGAATAGGGTTGAGCTGCAGGCAATGCTGGCTGCGTTCAGACCAAAAATAAAACAGCACTGGAATGGACGCGGACTGTTCCAGCGTCTGGTGTAGGTTAGCTTCAGTGACGTTAATAACGGAATTATTTAGCATTCTTGTTTCTCTCAGACGCTTAACATATGTACCGATATGGGGGTAATTCGGCTATTTACAATGCCGACCTATTAATTCCCGCTCAGGATCTTGTCCAGCATACGGCCTGGTAAAATACGGCGTAGCACGGTAAGCGCATGGGCTACCAGAGTGACTGGATAGCGAAGCTTCGGCTTATGGCTCTCTAACGCATGATGCAGTTTAGGCAAAATGGCGTCAGGCGTTAAGGTGAAGCGCGCCGCAATCCCCGGATTCGTCACCGGTTTGTCTTTATCCATCTGATGCACGTTTTTAGTAAAGCGTGTATTAATCGGACCAGGTTCAATCAGGGAGACATGAATCCCACTGCCATGCAGCTCCATACGTAATGCATCAGACCAGCCTTCAAGAGCAAACTTGCTGGCGGCATAAGCGCCACGTCCTGGCGTGGCAACCAGCCCCATTACCGAGCTTGTTTGAATAATTCGACCTTCGCCGTGCGGCAGCATGATCGGCAGCAAGAGCTGGGTGAGTTGATGAGTACCGAATAGGTTGGTGGCGAACTGCCTTTCTAATTCAGACCGGCTGATGGTATTGAGCGGGCCATACAGGCCAAAACCACCATTATTAAACAGTGCATAGAGGCGCCCTTCCGTAAGACGAATTACCTCTGCGGCGGCACGTTCTACGCTGGCGCTATCGTCTAGATCCAGTTCGATGCCTTCCATGCCCAGATCGCGCATCACCTCGACGTCCTGTGGCTTACGGCAAGCGGCTAACACACGATACCCTCGGTTGCGGAGATCCTGTGCCGCTGTGAGTCCGATTCCACTGGAACAGCCGGTGATAAGGATAGCTTTTTGCATAACTTTACCTATGTAAACCTTTTGACTCGGCATTAAAGATGCTTAATTAAAACATTACTGATGGGTATTCGTCAGCAATGGGCGGAGCTGTTCGCTCATCCACTGCGCAATAAACGCCTGTGCATCGCCGTTGGGATGTAATCCATCCTGCTGCATCCATTCAGGTTTTAGCGCGACTTGCTCCATATAAAATGGAATTAAGGGGATTTGATACCGTTTTGCCAACTGTGGATACATTGCCGCGAAGGTTTCGGTATAGCGGCGTCCATAGTTCGGTGGTAGCCGAATTTGCATTAGCAAAGGTTGAGTTTTGGCTTGCTGAAGCTGAGTGATGATTTTATCTAAATTGGCTTCAATATCGGCGGGTGCGAAACCGCGTAACCCATCATTCGCACCGAGCTCAATCAGCACCCAGCGCGGCTGGTGCTGTTTCAAGAGTGCCGGCAGGCGAGCTAAACCTTGCTCGGCAGTATCGCCGCTGATACTGGCGTTAACGACCGTAATTGGCGGCGTGAGTTTTTGCCACTGTTGTGCCATACGCGCAGCCCATGAATCAGCAACAGATAACTGATAGCCTGCGCTGAGGCTATCACCTAATATCAGCAATGTATCTGCGGCCATCGCCCGCCCACACAACAGGCTGAATAGAAGAAGGAAAGGGATATGCCAACGGAAAATGTTCTTGAAGTTCATCATTTAGCCAAACAGGTCGGTCAGGGTGAGAGTCAGTTATCCATCCTTACCGGAGTTGAGCTGGTTGTCAAACCGGCGCAGACATTAGCGCTTATTGGTGAGTCCGGATCGGGTAAATCAACGCTGTTAGGTATTTTAGCTGGCTTAGATGACGGAACCTCGGGAGAGGTTTCTCTGTTGGGGCAGCGTTTAGATCTGATGGATGAAGAAAAACGCGCAGCGCTGCGGGCGAAGGACGTCGGATTTGTATTCCAATCATTTATGTTAGTGCCAACGTTAACCGCACTGGAAAACGTGCAGTTGCCTGCGTTGTTGCGTGGTGACAGCGAGCGTCAAAGCCGCCAACAGGCGGTGCAACTTTTAGAACAGTTGGGATTAGGCAAGCGTTTGAATCACCTACCCGCGCAGCTTTCTGGCGGTGAGCAGCAGCGAGTGGCGCTGGCTCGTGCATTCAGCGGACGACCTAAAGTGCTGTTTGCTGATGAGCCAACCGGCAATCTCGATCGTCATACCGGTGACCGCATTGCAGAGTTACTGTTCTCACTCAACACCGATTTTGATACCACCCTGATTCTGGTCACGCATGACCCGCAATTAGCGGCGCGCTGTCAGCGCAGAATGCGTTTGGTGGAAGGTGTTTTGCAGGAGGAAGCATGATTCTGCGTTGGTTTTGGCGTGAATGGAAATCGCCTTCGTTGCTGATTGTCTGGATGGCACTAACGCTGGCTGTAGCCTGTGTTTTGGCATTAGGCAGCATCAGCGATCGCATGGAACGGGGACTGAGCCAGCAGAGCCGTGATTTTCTGGCGGGTGACAAAGTGCTGCGCAGCGCGCACCCAGCTAATGAAGATTGGCTAACTCAGGCGAAATCGGATGGACTAACGGTCAGTCGCCAACTGTCATTTACGACAATGACGTTTGCAGGAGATAGACCGCAGTTAGCGGATGTTAAGGCCACGGATACGCTGTATCCACTTTATGGTGAGTTGATTACGCGCCCAGCCGGATTGCGGCCAGAACCGGGGGAAGTGCTGGTGGCCTCCCGCTTGCAGGCGCTGTTAAATCTCAAAATCGGTGATGATCTGGACGTGGGGGATACTACCCTGAAAGTGGCGGGTGTTGTCGTGCAGGAGCCGGATAACGGTTTTAATCCGTTTCAAACTGCGCCAAGGATCTTGATCAATCTAGCTGACGTTGAGAAAACTGGGGCTATACAACCGGGCAGTCGTTTGAGTTATCGCTACATGTTTGCTGGCCCTGCCGATGCGATACAGCGTTTTACTCAGTATTTGACACCGCAGTTGAAAGCCGATCAGAAGCTGTTCGGGCTGGAGGAGTCTGGCGGAACATTAGGCAAATCGTTACAGCGTTCGCAGCAGTTCCTTTTACTGTCTGCGCTGCTGACTTTATTACTCGCAGTAGCGGCGGTGACGGTGGCAATGAATCACTATTGCCGCAGCCGCTATGAACTGGTGGCGATCCTAAAAACATTGGGAGCCGGACGCAAAACGTTGCTACGTTTGATTGCAGGGCAATGGCTAGCGTTGCTGCTGGTTTCTGGGGGCGCCGGGAGTGTGCTGGGATTATTATTTGAAAGCCTGCTCATTCGCCTGCTTGCGCCAGTGTTACCTGCGGAGCTTCCCGCGGCTAGCGGTTGGCCTTGGGTTTGGGCGCTAGGTGGCATGGCGCTGATTTCATTGATTGTCGGGCTAAGACCCTACCGTCAACTGATGGCAACTCAGCCTTTACGCGTGTTGCGTAGCGATGCATTTCGTGTGGTGTGGCCGCTGCGCTATTACCTGCCGATTACCGCGTTGATATTAGTGGCGGGGTTAGTTGCTCTGGTTGGATTAAGCACCCTGCTGTGGTCGTTGTTGCTGGGAATGTTGGCGTTAGCCCTGTTGCTAAGCGTGGTCGGCTGGGGGGGATTAATACTGCTACGTCGTCTGACATTGACAAATCTGGCGCTGCGGCTGGCGGTAAACCGGCTATTGCGCCAGCCAGCGGCAACTATCAGCCAATTGGCGGCATTTTCGCTGTCGTTTATGTTATTGGCTCTGCTGCTGGTACTGCGTGGCGATCTGCTCGATCGTTGGCAACAACAGCTGCCGCCGGATAGCCCAAATTATTTCTTACTGAATATGACGGAACAGCAGGTTCCACAGGTGAGGACGTTCCTTGGTCAGCATCAAGTGGAGGCTCGGACGTTTTATCCGGTGGTGCGGGTACGGCTGACGGAAATTAATGGTCAGCAGGCGACGAAGCTGATTGCGGAAGATGCGCCGGGCGGCGAAGCCGTCAATCGTGAGCTCAATCTGACATGGCAAGCTGATTTGCCTGAACATAATCCATTAACGGCGGGATATTGGCCTCCTAACGTTGGAGAGGTATCGATAGAGCAGGGGATTGCAGAGCGCCTTGGTTTAGGTCTAGGTGATGAGGTGAGCTTCAGCGGTGATACCCAGAGCTTCAGTGCGAAAATAACCAGTTTGCGTAAAGTGGATTGGGAAAGCCTGCGGCCGAACTTTTATTTTATCTTCCCTCCGCATGCGCTAGATAACCAACCTCAAACATGGTTGACCAGCTTTCGCTATACCGGTGATGAACGCCTGCTGACTCAGTTGAATCGTCAATTCCCTACGTTGAGTTTGTTGGATATTGGTGCGATTTTGCAGCAAGCAGGGCAGGTATTGCAGCAGGTGAGTCGTGCATTAGAGGTGATGGTGATTTTGGTGATTATCTGCGGTGTATTGTTGCTGATGGCGCAGGTTCAGGTCGGCATGCAGCAGCGGCGTCAGGAGCTAACGGTTTATCGCACGCTCGGTGCTGGTATGCGCTTATTACGCCGCACATTATGGAGTGAGTTTGCATTACTCGGGTTAGTTTCCGGTATTGCGGCGGCGGCGGGGGCTGAAGCCGCGCTTTGGCTGTTACAGCGGCAGGTATTTGATTTTCCATGGGAACCAAACTATTTAATGTGGTTCTTGGTTCCAATCAGTGGCGCGATCTTGCTTTCTCTGTGCGGAGGTTTTTTAGGTTCGCGCTTGTTAAAGCGTTAATTAAATACTCATCGTGACGAGCATGCCTTCTCGGGTGCTCATTTTTATTATAGAAATTTACTTCATGTACTTAATTAATATTGTTTAATGAATGAGTTTAGGTGTTTAATTGATTTATTGAATGTTATTATTGATTATATTCTAAATAATTGCATGTCATCTAATTCAGTCGTACTATAATTTTAAGGAATTGCACGTGAAGATATGGATGCGTTTGCTGATTTATTAAAGGGATATTATGTATGGATAGGGTTGGCATAGAAAATGAGTCTGTAAAAATAAATCGGTTTACAATTTTTTCATTTGCGATTTTAACCGCTCTTTTCATTTTTTTCCGACAATACGGCTATTTGCGAATGCCTGCTTTAGAGGCTCTATTTCCAGTATCAACCTCGGTCATTCTGGTTCTGCATGGGTTGCTGGCGTTGTTCATGCTGATGAAGTTTAACTTTGAGCGAAATCACTTATATCTGGTAGTTCTGGCATTTGTTTATGGTGTTTCATCTATCTATCTGGTTAGTAAACTTCTCAGTTATCCAGGTGTTGTTTTTACTGAAGGTGGGCTTGGAACGAATGCCAATGATATGGCTATCTATTTCATATTCCGTAGCGCGACGATGGCAATATTGATTCTATTTTCATTATTGGTTTATCGCCTTCGTCATAAATCCTTTATTAATATTTATTTAGTCGTTGGTTGCTGTTTATTTTTAACCTCGCTTTCATTTTTGTTAGCTTACTTTGTTTCAAGTCACAGTGAAGTATTAGCATTATCCATCGTAGATGAAAAACATCTTACCTATGATAACTTTTGGAGCAGTGCTATAGGGTTATACTTGGTTGTTTTATGGGGTGTTACGTCCTCTTCGGTGATTTTTTTTGCGGGTGCTAGAAGTGGGTTTTGGGCGAGTTTAAGCCTGAGCTGTATTGCTTTTCTTGGTAGTACGTTGTTGCTTAGCGGCAGCAACTATTTAGCTTCTTTAGCTTGGTACGGCGCTCATCTGTTTGAGGTGCTCGCGACTTTTATTGTTATGCTGGCGTTTCTGTTCGATATATTTAAGCTATACCAAAAAGCACGCCGCGATTATCAAATCTCTTACAATAATTCTATTCGAGATCCCATGACTCGGTTATACAACCGCAGCTATTACTACGATGTGTTAATTCAGCGGATGAAGACGGTTTCAGAGCAAGAACCGATAACGTTACTGGTTGCTGATATCGATCACTTTAAACGGGTAAATGACGTCTACGGCCATGTGACCGGTGACAGAGTGATCCAATATGTTGCTAAAACATTAGAATACTCAATTCGTAAAACCGATATTGCTGCGCGTATTGGTGGGGAGGAATTCTCTATCATGTTGAATGGTATTGGGCGGGCAGATGCTGTGCTTTTAGCTGATAGGATCCGAATGAGTATTAGCGACCACATGAATTCGCCATTTGCTCAAGATGTCCCAGATAAAGTCACGATAAGCATTGGCGTCTATACCGTGACAGATAATGCACTTGGCGCTGAACAATGTGTCGCATATGCTGATGCGGCAATGTATCAGGCTAAACAGGAAGGGCGAGATCGCGTGGTGTTATATTCCGCTAGAGCTTCTGAGCTCATGGGGGATAAAAATAAGGGGACGCTAGAGCCTGCCCATGTTTGATCATTTTATTACTGGCAAAATGCGGAGCGCTAAGGCTCCGCTTTTTTGTGCCTAGAATGCTAATTTCTCCTGTGCCCAAACTAGCCCGCTTTGATATTCGCTAGGGAGATGGGACGAGATTGCTTGTAATGTTTCCGCAAGAAGCACGGGATCGCGATCGTTAAGGTTAAGGTGCCCAACTTTACGCCCCGCGCGTACCTCTTTGTCGTACCAGTGGAGGTGGATGAGTGGCCATGCTAACCAGTCATAGTTCAGTTCGGTGCCGATCAGATTAATCATGACTGACGGTGTACTGACCACGGGAGTCGGTAGCGGTAAGTCGAGAATGGCACGCAGATGCAGCTCAAACTGGCTGATTGATGCGCCATTTTGTGTCCAATGCCCACTGTTATGCACTCGCGGAGCCAGTTCGTTAATCAACAGGCTATCATCGACAATGAAACATTCCATGGCCATGACGCCGACGTAATTAAGCGCGTTCATGATCGCGCTGAGCATCAGCTCTGCTTGCTGCTGCAACTGTGGATTAGGCTGTGGCAATGCAACGCTGGTACGTAAGATACCCTCTTCATGCAGGTTATGTGTCAGAGGATAAAATACGCAGCGACCATCGCGAGCGCGAGCGCCAACCAGAGAAACCTCTCCAGAGAAGTTGATGCCTTGCTCGACGATGCATTCGCCGTAGGCATCGGCAGGTAGCTGTGCTTCATCGCCGGGACGAATGCGCCACTGTCCTCGCCCGTCATAGCCACCGGTACGACGTTTCACTATGGCAAACTGACCGATATTGCTGAATATGGTCGGCCATTCACCGGCGCTGGACAACAACTGCCACGGCGCCGTCGCGAGTGTTAACTCGTCAAGCAGCTGCTTTTGCGTTAAACGGTCGGCCAAACGCGGGAAAATATCGCGGTTCACAAAACCGTTATGGCGAGCTAATTCACGCGTTAATGGCGTTTCAGGCCAACGCTCTATTTCTGCGGTAATGACGCCTTGCTGCCAAGGAACCGCTTCAGGATCAACATCTAGACCCACCGGGAAAACGGTGATACCCAGCGGCTCACCGGCCTGACGTAGCATTCGTCCAAGCTGTCCATTACCTAAGACGCAAACGGGTTTCATGCTTCCTCCCGTGGGTCAGGATGAGCCAGTACTTCGTCGGTTTGTGCCTGACGCCATGCCGCCATGCGGCGCGCTAGCATAGGATCATGCAGCGCTAGAATTTGTGCGGCCAGTAAACCGGCATTTGCCGCACCGGCTTTGCCAATCGCTAGTGTGCCCACCGGAATTCCACGCGGCATCTGTACGATGGAATAGAGACTGTCTACGCCGCTTAGCGCTGCGCTTTGTACCGGAACACCAAGCACGGGAACCAACGTCTTAGCGGCAAGCATGCCCGGTAGATGAGCCGCACCACCGGCACCGGCGATAATCACATCGAAACCTTGTTCGGATGCCTGCTCGGCAAAGCTAAATAGCTTATCGGGAGTACGGTGCGCGGAAACCACCTCCACATGGAACTTAACATCAAGCTGGGTCAAAACTTCGGCGGCAAACTGCATGGTGGCCCAATCGCTTTTGGAACCCATAACGATGGCAATTTTTGCCCCTGACGGGTTAGCCGGAACAACGTTGGCTGGCATTGATGGCAAGCTCCTGTTTAACTTACTGACTTTGGCAACTCAGTACTCACTGAGCAGGTAAAGAGGTGCGAAGTATATCACGTGTTTTGGGTGACGAAAACGGTTGCGTCAGCGTGGCGATGGGAACAATTTTGATAGCCGAGTGAGGTTTCATTCCCTCTCTCATTCGATATAAGACTGATTTATACTGTATGGGCTGGTAATATACCGCCACATAGTCCAGACCTTAAAAAGTCTGCGGTCAATAAGCATTCGGCCGGTATGAACCGTTGCTCGCTTTCATCAGTTCACACTTCATCAGAGTAAAAAGAAACATGTCTGTCAAAATTTTGGCCTCTTCAATTACGAGCCTAGACACATTTAGCCGCGATCCGGAGACGGCGTTAAAATCTGGCGATCGCGGGGTGATCACCGTGCTTGATAACAACATGCCGATTTTTTACGCTGTTACGCCGGAAAGAATGGCCGAGCTGTTAGCCTTTGAAGAGGCTGCTAGCCGGGCCAACTCAGACGTCGTTTTGGAGGAGTGTCTATTCAGTGATGAAGCAGTGGCTCCCACGGCAGCCAATATTCCAACACCATTGGGTAAATTTGTGATGTATCCCGGCTGGCAGCCAGATACGGATTTTTTGCGTATGGCGGCTATGTGGGGCTGTATCCTTACCGCTCCTGTCACGCCCACTGAGTTAGCATCCTTTGTGGCTTATTGGCAGGCGGAAGGGAAAGCCTTCCACCATGTGCAATGGCAGCAAAAACTGGCGCGCAGCATACAGCAAAATCGCATGAGTAACGGTGGCCAGCCAAAACGCGATATCAATGACATAGGCGAACAAGACTATTCCATCCCTAAAGGTTTTAGAGGTTAATGATGAAAGATGCCGCTAGCATGAACCTGATGCAGAGATTGAAAAAAATGATGCCTGCTCATGTTTCACCTAAGTTCACCAATGCTGAAGAGTGGCGTATTTGGCAGGAAGAAGAGGGGCGTAAGCGCTCCGAAGCAATTTCACGCGAAAATCAGGCGATGAAAATGCAGCGCGTTTTTAAACGCTCAGGTATTCGTCCTTTGCATATGAACTGCTCGTTCGATAATTACCGAGTCGAGTGTGAAGGTCAACGCATCGCGCTAGAACGTGCTCGCCAGTATGCCGCAGAGTTTGATGGCAATATTGCTAGCTTTGTGTTTTCTGGCAAACCCGGCACAGGAAAAAATCATTTGGCTGCTGCGATTGGCAACGATCTGATTCTGCGTAATAAATCGGTGTTGATTGTTACCGTGGCGGATTTGATGTCGAGTATGAAAGGAACATTCAGCGGTAATAGTGACACCACTGAAGAACGCTTGCTGGAAGATCTTAGCGCGGTAGATTTGTTGGTGATTGATGAGATTGGGGTACAGACTGAATCGCGCTATGAAAAAGTGATTATCAACCAAATTGTCGATCGCCGCTCTTCATCTAAACGCCCAACCGGTATGCTCTCTAACCTGAATGTTCAGAGCATGAATACGCTGTTGGGGGAACGCGTGATGGATCGAATGAGTTTAGGCAACAGCCTGTGGGTTAATTTCGATTGGGAAAGCTATCGTAGCCGCGTGGTTGGTAACGAATACTAAGCATAGGCGCGTAGCCACGCTGCGCGCTTAGAATGGAAATTCAATCAGTTCAATGCCTTCGGGCGTAACGCTTATCATCGACCCTTGATAATGCCATGCGCCCAACACCGCGCGTTTCGCCAGCTTGCCGTTTGGCATGTCAACGTTGTGAATTGCGGGGCGGTGTGTATGTCCATGAATCAGCCACTCGGCCTGATTTCTCTCTAACGCTTCTATAACAGCCTGCTGATTGACGTCCATGATAGCCTCTGACTTACCATCGTTGGTCATCTGGCTGCGATCGCGCATTTTAGCCGCGATATTTAAGCGGGTGCGTAGTGGCAACCACGAAAATAGTTTTTGAATAAACGGGTTATTCACTTTTCGACGATAGCATTGGTAATCCACATCGTCAGTACACAGGGTGTCACCGTGCATAATAAGAATGGGGTGTTCATATAGCGACAGCCGTTTTTCCTGCGGTAATAATGTCATTCCGCACTCTTGAGCGAAGCGCTTTCCAATCAGAAAGTCACGGTTACCGTGGATGAAATAACAGGGAACGCCTGAATTGGTAAGATCGTGCAATGCAGAGCTGATTTCACGATGCAGCGGCTGCGGATCGTCGTCGCCAATCCAGTATTCGAAAAAATCGCCGAGAATATATAACGCATCAGCCTGATAGGCTTCACGTTGTAAAAAACGAAGAAAACCGGCGGTGATCGCCGGTTCCTGTTCGCTAAGATGCAAATCTGCAATAAATAGCGTGCGCATCAGAAAACGATTACTCGCTAACAGTGACGCTTTTGATGATCACGTCTTCACGTGGAACATCTTGGTGCATGCCGCTACGGCCAGTAGAAACCGCTTTGATTTTGTCTACAACGTCCAAGCCTTCAACCACTTCAGCGAAAACGGCATAGCCCCAGCCGTCTGGGCGTTCTGAACGGAAGTTCAGGAAGTCGTTATCAACCACGTTGATGAAGAACTGTGCTGTGGCTGAATGTGGATCGTTGGTACGAGCCATCGCCAGTGTGCCACGTGTGTTTTTCAGACCGTTATTGGCTTCGTTTTTGATCGGAGCTTTAGTTTCTTTCTGTTTCATGCCAGGTTCAAAGCCGCCGCCCTGAATCATGAAACTATTGATAACACGGTGGAAAATAGTGTTGTCGTAGAAACCTTCACGGCAATATTCCAGGAAGTTGGCAACGGTAGCCGGTGCTTTGTCGTCAAAAGTTTTGATGACGATGTCACCGTGGTTGGTGTGGAAAGTAACCATAACAATAATCCTGTTTTTTTGATGTTTAGGACGAAAGAAAGCGATTGTAGCCGATGCGCCGCGGGCTGACATCCTTTTGTCGCAGTTAGCCGCTCGCCTTTCTTTGCGGTACGTCACTACGATAACGGAAAATGCCCCCAGCCTGCAAAATTCCCTGAAAAGCCAAAACCAGAGAGAACACAAGAAATCGCCAACCAAACAGGTGAAAACAGGGGTTATTCTTGCAAACGGCCTTTCTTCGCGGTTCAATACACCTATATTTTATGTCAAACCTCACGGATACCCCGATGCTAAAGATTTTTAACACACTCAGTCGTCAGAAAGAGGAATTCAAACCTATTCACGCCGGTGAAGTCGGTATGTATGTGTGTGGGGTAACCATTTACGATTTGTGTCACATTGGTCACGGGCGTACCTTTGTTTCTTTTGACGTGGTTGCGCGTTATCTGCGTTATTTAGGCTACAACCTTAAATATGTGCGCAACGTGACCGACGTGGATGACAAGATCATCAAGCGTGCGCTGGAAAACGGTGAGACTTGCGATCAGCTGACTGAACGCATGTTGGCAGAGATGCATAAAGATTTCGATTCTCTGAATATTGCGCGTCCAGATCTTGAGCCACGAGCGACGCACCATATCCCAGAGATTATTGAGATCGTTGAACAACTGATTACGCGTGGTCATGCATACGTCGCCAGCAACGGTGACGTGATGTTTGCCGTTGATACCGATCCTGATTACGGGTTGCTTTCTCGTCAGGATTTGGAGCAGTTGCAAGCGGGAGCCCGTGTAGAGGTTGCTGATGTAAAACGGAATCCGATGGATTTCGTGCTGTGGAAAATGTCTAAGCCGGGTGAACCTAGCTGGGAATCTCCATGGGGTCCTGGCCGCCCAGGTTGGCACATTGAGTGTTCTGCGATGAACTGCAAGCAGTTAGGCGCGCATTTTGACATTCACGGCGGCGGTTCAGACCTGATGTTCCCACATCATGAGAATGAAATTGCTCAGTCGAGCTGTGCTCACGATGGCCCGTATGTGAACTACTGGATGCACTCCGGTATGGTGATGATCGACCGCGAAAAGATGTCTAAATCGCTGGGTAACTTCTTCACTATCCGCGATGTGTTAGAGCACTACGATGCTGAAACGGTACGTTATTTCCTGATGTCTGGTCACTATCGTAGTCAATTGAACTACAGCGAAGAGAACCTCAAGCAGGCACGTTCGGCGCTGGAGCGTCTGTATACTGCGCTGCGTGGTACCGATCCTCAGGCTGAACCTGCGGGTGGGGACGTGTTTGAAGCTCGCTTCCGTGAAGCGATGGACGATGATTTCAACACGCCAGAAGCTTATTCGGCGCTGTTTGATTTGGCACGCGAAGTGAATCGCCTAAAATCAGAAGACATGGCTCAGGCCAATGCGCTGGCGGCTGAATTGCGTAAATTGGCGAAAATCTTAGGTTTGTTGGAACAAGATCCTGAAGTTTTCCTGCAAGGCGGCGCTCAGGCTGATGATAGCGAAGTTGCACAGATCGAAGCGCTGATTAAACAGCGTAACGATGCGCGGGCCGCTAAAGATTGGGCAATGGCTGACTCCGCACGTGATCAGTTGAATGCGTTGGGTATCGTGTTGGAAGACGGTCCACAGGGCACGACGTGGCGCCGTAAATAACGCATTCTGTTTAGAAATAATAAAGCCGGCTGATAAGCCGGCTTTTTCGTATCTTGTGTAAGCAATTACGCTTTTACCTGCACACTTTGACCGTTATAGGCTACGGTCTGTCCATCGATGATTTTGCAGCGTTTGCGGGTTTCGATCTTCCCATCAACTTTCACATAGCCGTCAGCAATTGCATTTTTGGCTGATGCGCCACTGTCGTTCCAGCCTTGCAGTTTCAGCAGGTCGCACAGCTCTACGTGCGGATGGTTTTCCAGGTGGAAAATTTCCATGGTGTTATCTCTTTATTCTTGCGAGTGATTCGTTCGGGATGCCGTAACCTTATAGTCCATGCTAAATGACTATCAATATACGGTAGGCAATACGCTATTATGCCAGCTTGCTCTTAGCAGCGCACAGCTAATATGCTATTTGCGGGTGCATAGAAACACCCGCACAGAGTGATGCCTTTTGGTGTCAGATCCAAAAGGCACAGGCTATATTCATTTAAGCCACAACTAAGCCACAACCACCAGTTTCTGGTTCACAAACTCTTTGATGCCGAGATCGGCGAGTTCATGGCCGTAACCGGAGCGTTTAACGCCACCGAAAGGGAGCTCTGGTGCGGTGCCGCTGAGGGTATTGATAAACACCATACCGGTTTCAATGCGTGAAGCCATTTTCTTGCCGCGTTCAATGTCACCGGTGAAAATCGCACCACCCAGACCATAGTGTGAATCATTGGCAAGTTTCACCGCTTCATCATCGTTTTTCACCACAAATATCATGGCGACAGGGCCAAAGAACTCTTCGAAATAGGCGGGGTTTTCACGTTTGATGTCGGTCAAAATAGTGGGTGCATAGAAGTAACCTGCGTGATCCAGCGCTTTCCCTCCCAGTTTGACTTTCGCCCCATTCTTCACTGCTTTATCGACCTGTTTGACTAAATTCTGCAATGCACCTTTGGACGATAACGGCCCCAGCGTTGTTTGCGGATCTAGCGGATCGCCGGTTTTTACTGATTCCAACGCTTGGGTAAAGCCAGTCATAAATTTGTCGGCTACTTTCTCGTGCACGATAAAGCGTTTGGCCGCGGTACAGACCTGTCCGGCATTTTGTAACCGAGCCTGTGCGCCCACTTTTATTGCTTTATCGAGATCGCAGTCGTCTAGAACCACAAAGACGTCATTACCGCCGAGCTCCATCGTTGATTTTTTCAGGTTTTTAGCTGCCTGAGCGGCTACAACGCTACCGGCTTGTTCAGAACCCGTTAGCGCAACGCCGCTGACACGGTCATCGTCGATGATTTTTGCAACCTGATCTTGTGAGATAAACAGGTTCGTATAGGCACCTTTTGGCGCACCGGCTTGAGACACCATGCGTTCAAAGGTTTCTGCGCAGTGTGGAACGATGCTGGCATGTTTAACCATCACGCTGTTGCCCACGGCCATGTTTGGTGCTAATACGCGCATTAGTTGGTAGAAAGGGAAGTTCCAAGGCTCAACGGCCATGATGATGCCGATAGGATGGTTTTCAACCCATGCATCGCCCAGTTTTGAAGGGTATTTAACCGGTTTAAGTAATGCTTTGGCGTTATCGGCGTAGTACTTAGCAATAGCAGCACAAATCTTCACTTCGCCTCGACTCTGTTCGATCAGTTTGCCCATCTCTTGGCTGATGGTTTTTGCGAGCTCTTCCTCATGTTGGGTGAAAAGCTCAGCTAGCTGAGTTAATACGGCGAGACGCTGAGAGATATCACCTTGCGCCCAGTCTGATTTATAGAGTTGATGTGCGGTTGCTAATGCGGATTCGACATAGTTGTCGTCGTGCTGGGGATATTCTTTGATGAGTTTGTCTGTGTAAGGATTGATTGTCTGGTATGGCATGATGGCTCCTTGCGGGTGATGATCATGTTGACGAAGACGAGTGTCTATTTCTCCGAGATATTTAGTTGAACGACATGATGATTGTGGATTAACACTGACGATTAGAACCGAGAGTGCAGTGCCCTAATCGCAGATACGTAATAGTTAACTGTAGACATGAATATGAGATTCTCAAGGCGCGCTAACTAAACTAAGAATTATCTCCTCGGTGTCACTTAGGGTTGCGCATCGGCTTTAAAAGCAAAAAAGCCAGTCAGTGACTGGCTTAATTTACTCAGAGTCTAACGATTAAATATCGTGAAATTCTTCGCAGGCTTGCAGAGTGTTCTGGATGAGCGTGGCAACGGTCATTGGACCGACGCCGCCGGGAACAGGGGTGATCCAGCTAGCACGTTCCACTGCAACATCAAATTCGACGTCACCGACCACTTTTCCGCTTTCTAGACGGTTGATGCCAACATCGATCACGACGGCACCCGGTTTGATCCATGCTCCGGGAATAAAGCCGGGTTTACCTACGGCAACGACGACCAGATCGGCATTTTCGACATGCTTTTGCAGATCTTTGGTAAAGCGATGGGTAATTGTGGTGGTACAGCCTGCGAGCAAGAGCTCAAGTCCCATAGGACGGCCGACAATG
The DNA here is from genome assembly GCF_020150375.1 of Hafnia paralvei. Taxonomy (NCBI): domain Bacteria; kingdom Pseudomonadati; phylum Pseudomonadota; class Gammaproteobacteria; order Enterobacterales; family Hafniaceae; genus Hafnia; species Hafnia paralvei. The sequence continues at coordinate 1,253,093 of NZ_CP083737.1, forward strand.
TTAGACGCGCCAACGACTACGGCGTTCAGGCCGTATGTATTGATTTCGCAACGTTCCAGCATGGTGATAATGCCACGCGGAGTGCAAGGTCGAAGTTTCGGTGAACGCTGGCACAGACGGCCCACGTTGTACGGATGAAAACCGTCGACGTCTTTATCGGGGCTGATACGCTCTAATACCTTAACGTTGTCGATACCTGCAGGCAGAGGAAGCTGAACCAGAATGCCGTCGATGGTGTTATCGGCGTTAAGGTCATCAATTAAGCTTAACAGCTGCTCTTCGCTGGTGGAGATAGGGAGGTCGTAAGATTTCGATACAATACCCACTTCTTCACAGGCGCGGCGCTTGCTACCGACGTAAATCTGCGAGGCAGGATTATCACCTACCAAGATCACTGCCAGCCCAGGGGCACGTTTCCCCTCTGCTAAACGTTGTTGTACACGCACAGCCATTTCGCTTCTAACCTGCTGCGCAATCGTTTTACCATCAATAATCTTTGCTGCCATCAGTGACGAGGTCCATCAATATTATTTAAGCGGGGGAGGGCTGCTATTGTGTCAGATGCAAAGCGTGCTGTCAGGCAAAGAATAACCATAAAATAACCAAGTGGATGATCAAACGGACAAAAGGCATTGACTCAAAGCAGACTGACCGTATAATCCAAATCCGCTGCACTGCCTGACAGTTAGCCTCTGCTACACCGTCCCAATGCGCCCTTAGCTCAGTTGGATAGAGCAACGGCCTTCTAAGCCGTAGGTCACAGGTTCGAATCCTGTAGGGCGTACCATTAAAATCAATCACTTATCAAATCCTATCACCTCCAAATTTTCCAACTGGGACATATTTGGGACATCATCGCTAAAAATGACGTCTATTTGCTTCGCGTGCTCGGTTAAATGGTTCGGGGCTAGATGGGCATAGCGTCTCACCATTTCTATACTCTCCCAACCACCCATCTCCTGTAATATAGATAGCGGCACTCCAGACTGAACCAGCCAACTTGCCCACGTATGGCGTAGGTCGTGAAAACGAAAATTCTCTATCCCAGCCCGCTTAAGTGCTAGTCGCCAAGCAGAGTTGGAATCAACCCTCATTTTCCTCACTGCTGGCGTTAATGTCCCATCTGATCGCTTTTTGGCTTCGGTGTGAACAAATACCCATTTCTGGTGCTGTCCAAGTTGATTCCGTAGTACCTTACATGCAGTATTATTTAAGGCTATACCAATGGCCTTGCCAGACTTGCTATCTTCAGGATTTATCCAAGCTACCTTTCTTTGCATATCTATCTGTTGCCATTCCAAGTTGATAATATTGGATCGGCGTAAGCCAGTAGCGAGAGCAAAAATTACCGTAGACTTTAACGGCTCCGGGCATTCATTAACTAGCCGTTGCGCCTCAGCTGGTTCCAGCCAGCGTACGCGCTTATTTCTAACCTGCGGTACTTTTATAATTGGAGCTTTTTCTATCCACTTCCAATCGCGCTCAGCCGCTCTAAGCAAAGACTTCATCAAGGCAAGGTGCTTGGCCTTTGTTGATGTAGACACCTGCTTATCACAAAACGCTGGAACTTCTTTCCCTCTTTTTTCCAGCGCAGTGGATTGAGCCAGCCAGTTTGCCATATATCTCCGGTTGGTCATCTTGCTTATCGCCGTATATATTTTGGCCTCTGTAATATCTTTTAACCTGACCCCATCAAAATGCATTAGCCAGAATCCCATCCGGCTTTTGTCATCATCAAGAGACTTTTTATCGGCTTTCTCTTCTATCCATCTGAGGCAAGCCTCATCAAAGGTCACATCAGGAAAGTCGCCTAACCGCTCTATCCTCCAGAGCTCTGCCTTCCTTCTATCGTGCAACTCCTGCGCTTGGCGCTTGTCCTTCGTGCCAAGTGATTCCTTAATTCGCTTGCCGCTTGGCGTCGAGTAGCTGCCGTACCATATTTCACCTCGGCGGAAGAGTGACATAATGATTCTCCTGTCGCACCAACCGCGCTCACCGGCACAGTTTGGATCGGATTGTTTAGCGCTGCAATGCATGCAGTGCGAGTGAACATGTAGGGGGAATTTGGTTTCGTAGGGTTTTTCTTCGTGTAAGCAATGCGCCCAGACCGGCACCACTGGGTTAGCGTGTCTTTATCTATCCCAATGAAGGCGGCGGCCTCGTGGCGGTTTAGACTGAATTTCTCCATCATTTATCCTCAAACTGCCCATTCAAAACGCCAATAACCCAAAGGAACCTAAGGAATGAAATTCCCATAGGCTCAATTTTTTCGTAGTAGCTGAGAAGAATGGGGCGGGTGATTGTGTCGATGTTGGTTTTTTTTTGGCGCGGACTTTATTGCAGATTTCATTGCTTCGTTGCATCGCCGCGCCACATTTCTTATCGCGTTGTCTTGTTCTGCTGTCATGTCATGCCGCTTTCACTCCTTGCTGAAACTCGATGTTGCAACCGACCTCATTACCCCACGAATACCAACCATCAGCTTGTTGACGCGCAAATAGCTCAATGCGAGGCGCGTCGCCTAGTAAGCTGACAAGCAGATCGCGAAACTCTGGGGGCTTGGCGCTATGTTCAGCGCGGTGGAAAGTTTGATGCTGGCATATTGCTGCGTTCATTCTTTCTGGCAATCGGCCACGAACCGCAAACAAACAATCTTCGCTATTAGCTCTTGTCATGTGGCCCATGCCGATCGCACTGTTCCCTTTGCGTCGATTTGTTTTGTGCCATGTGAATCCCTTCATAGTCATCAATCTAAATCCCCAAGCATCGACCACCTTCAATGCTTCGACTGGCATCGTTGGAACCCACCACATTGCCAGCAGGCAAGATTCATCAGCTAAGTCCCATACAGGCAAGCGGCATATATCCAATATGCTCATTGTGGGATATTTGAATGATGCTCCACGCTCGCCATCGGCTGCCTTGTCTCTGTATGTCCATGGCGGATCTGCATAAATCAGCTTGTATTTTTTCACGCTGCATTCCCCCACACTTTGGATAAATCTCTAGGCCGCATCATCGATGTAGCCACATATGATTTTTTACGGTTAATAATCTCGATGAAGAATTTCTCTTCGCTAACTTTGATTGTGTATGTGACGCCTTTCTTGGTTGTCCCATAGTCGCCGTACTTTTCCTGATGGAGATTTAGAGCAGCTTTCATATCCGCTCTTTCTGTACGCTCTGGATGGCCTTTAATGATGTGTCGCATGCATCCTCCGGCAATAAAAAAGCCGCTGGTTAGCGACTATTAATCTTTGTTAACTGGTAATCACATTAGAACGTGGTTAGGCCGCTTCTCGTGAATCAGCTTTATCCATTGTTCACAGGTTTCTTTTGGCATGACTTCAGGTGTAACGGGGAGGGCATCGCAAGCATCTAATCCGCAGGCGCTGACTAGAAGGATATAACCGGCTATCAGCATCTATTTCTGCTCCCTGCTAGCGCGGACAGAACGACGCACCGCAGCCAACATATTCATTTCACGAAGTGCCAAAGCCATTGATGATGCTGTTAGTCGAACGCCATACTTATTTGATTTCCCAACTGAGCGGCGCTGCTTTCTGAGCACCTTTCGGTTATAAGCATTCATAATTTCAAGCCATCGGGCTTTGTTCATATTTTTGTATGGGGAGTTAGCTCTAACCCATCGAGCGCTTTGCTCTGCTGTATATGCTTTTAGCAGGTCTTTTAGATAAGTTGCCTTAGCCATGTTATTCGCTCTCCTGTGCTGGGGCTGCGGCAAGCATGGCGCGGTATATTGAGTAAGGCAGGAAGCTCTCACCCTCATGGCAATCTCTTGCGGCTTGCGCCATTTCTGCTGTCGGCTCAATCGGAACCATCATCCAACCTTCCGGAATTACCGGAGAGTTGCCAACCAGTTCAGGTATCAGCGCGTAATCACAGACCGTATCAATCGCCGGATCGCATTTATCATCATCAGTTCGCGGGCGCTCATCGACCTTTGTTGCCTGTTGCAAAATGACACCCCAACAGACGCTATCTGTTTCCTCAGACCATCCGTCGCACGCATCACCGCGATAGTCGTCAATTGCAGCTTCAGCTGATTCAATCGCTTCTTTTTCTGTTTTGTGCCAATCAAAGCCACACTCAGACCCATATGAAAAATATCCGAGTGGCTTAGGCTCAATTACAGGTTGTGCTGATTGCGTGTTGATATGTAATCTCGGTTCGCCATCTTTTGGTTCAGGCCACTGACGCTTCTTGTTTATCTCCAGCTTTTCAATCATCGCTATGGTGATAAAGTCGTCAGGAATACCCATGCGTCTCTGTGCATCCCATAACAGGAATTGCATATCAGCCCACTCAAGCAGATCGTCTGGGTCGGCAGCAGCTTCAAGCGCTTCTTTTGAGAGATGTTTAAGTGGGCCAACTGGACCAACGTTGCCGAACGTAGCGTCAGACCACTCAGCATGTTCACGTCGAATCCGTTCCCGCTCGGTTTGTTCTGGTATTACAGGTTGTGCGGGTGCTGGCTCGTTGCCAAATTCACGAATTACTGCTGCTAGTTTTTCCGCATCATCTGATGAGATATCGCCGTCAATGAACATCACTGGCTTTACGGGCTGTTTAGGTAATACCGGTGCCAGATAGACAGCAGTGCCACCGTATAAAAAATCTTCGCTTACATTACTCACGCTGAACTCAGACCCGTCCCATGTGATCCGCGCTGCCGGATGCTCAGCGGCTTGTTCGTATGCCAGAAGCTGTCGAGCCATGACACACTCTATTTCATCCGAGTCTTCTGGATATGAACCGATAATTTCTTTTAGCACTTCAGTTGTTAACTTAGTCATTGCTATGCTCCTGCACACGCTTAAATTCGATTACCCAAACCCATGGATTGGCCTTCCAGCTTTCCTCTCCGTAGATTGATTTCCACAGACTGCGGAAACCGAGAAAGTGCTTACCCCCAATGACGCAGCATTCAGTCGGTGCGCCTTCGGCCTTCGCATCCTCTTCACTGATATCGTTTAATCGCTCTACGCGTACATTTACGTAAATTCCGCAAATTGGCTCACCGTCTTTATTGCAGGCATTAATAAAATGGCCGCCTAGCGTGTAAGGGCAGTAGTAATCAATAAACTTTGGACGTACTAACGATTTTTCATACGTGCCAGCTGGCGTTGTTCCGATTACTTCGTCGCTTTCATTAAGCTCGTTCACATCTTGCAAACTTGGCCCATGTACGCGCCACATTCCCGCACCAGCGCCATCATTAACTAATTCGAAAACATCGAACCCATCGATTGGACGGCGGGTTTGTGTCTTTTTTCCTGCTAATAACGCTGCAAGCATTTCATCGTTGAATTTGAGGACGCGCTCTTTGCTGTTACTGTGCATCATTAATCCCCTTGCGAAGCGCCTGAGCCAACCACACCAGAGATCTCAACGGCTCGCAAATATAGTCCGTTCCGTCGAATATCTTATGCAGATGCTTGATTGCAGCATCCACTCCCTGAGCCCGTACATCAGCAAGGAAAGCGTCAGTTTCTGTGGTTTCTGCCTCATTCATCAGTTCTATGGCAAGCTGATAGAACTCGTCTTTAGTCCCTGCTGAGTACGCAATGCCATCGACTGTATTAAGGTGCCCATGGTTATATCCCGCCGCGTATACCTCTTCAGCTTGCTCTATCAAAGCCTTATTCTCAGCGGCTAGAGCGTCACGCTGCTGAACTACTGATTCGTAGGTTTGTATTGGTAGGTTGTTCATCACAGATACCTCACATGATTCATCCAGCGGTTCTGCGCCGCGCTATTTTTGAATTGATGGCCTTCCTTAGTTACTCCGCCACGCGAAAAGAGAACCATCCGGCGATTGCTAATGTTCAACCATTGACTCGGGTAGCAATTTTTATGGGCGTGGAGTAGAAGCATTTTTGCTTTGCGATTTTTCAAGAGTATCTCCTATGCGGCATCGGATATCAGCTCCATGCCGTACATGAATTTGGTAGGTTCGAGTGACTGATGAGTTTTGCCGTTGAAGCTATAAACGATGCTGCGGTCTGAGGCTGAAATGATGGTGTACTCAATGCCGCGCTTGCCGATATAGCGCTGTCCAGCTTTTGGCATGTGAATAACGATGGGCTTAGGTGGTGGTCGCTTTGGTGTGATTTTCTCGATAACAGCATCTACATCGATATCATCTCTTAGCCGGTAAACCGTACCGCCTATCTTCATATCTCCCCACGGTTCCGCTGTTAGATATTCTCTGATTGCGAGGAGGTTGTTGAAACTTATGTACTCGTTCTTTTCAGGATTGCGCCATTTGTAATATGGCTCTTTAGAGTTCAGCGTCACCCCGCCAGTGGCACCGCCGCCAGTAAAAACGCCGCCCACTGAGTTAAGTGCTCTGTGGAATTCGGTGATGTTATTGTCGGGGTGCTGGCTGAGGACGCGCAGGATATGCTGCGGCGTCATGGTGGTTACCTGTTAGAAGGGAATGTCTGAGTCAAAGTCTGTGGGTCGTTCGTTGCTTTGCCGATTCGAGGCACTCCCTGAGTTTTGAAGCGGCTTCCCCTGATTATCTTGTCCATGTGCATACTCAAGCTTTGCATCAACCATTTCCAATGTAATGAGTTGACCATTTTGACCATCGTATATGTCAACCTTGAGGCTGGATGAGGACACTGTTACCAATGCGCCCTCGACCAAAGCTGAACGGTAATATTCGACCTGATTGTCTCGAGCAAAGAGAACGGCGCTATAGTTCGTCCATTCTCGTGTTTTTTTCTTCCGGTCGTAGTATTGCTGACCTAAACGAATGTTAAAGCCGATACTCTCACCGGCTTGGAATTCACGTGCTGATTTATTTAATCGTGCGGTTACACAATGCATTAGGCTGCCTCAAGTTCTTCTTTTCTGATGGTATATACGTCAGTCAATTTAGACTGGTGATCTGGACTGTTTGCCAACTCATTAAATGACCAGTCATATGCCTTCGATAATTCAGGCAAAGTCATGTCTCTTGCGGCCTCAGTGAAGTGTGATAACAGATAGTCAGGAGATGGCTTTTTCTTTTGCTCGGCTGGCTGTTTTTTATTTGACTCTTTATTTTGATATGCGCTCTTTGCGTCAGATTGATTCTTGTGCTCATCGGTATCTGCATCCTTTGAGTCGTCGATACCAAACAGGCCATTAAGACAATACTTTCTGGCGTATGAGCTAGTAGCACCAGTAACCTGCGCGGAATCCATTCCTTTTTTGGTTAATTCTTCACGCGCCATCGCTGTTGATGAGTGTGATGATTCGCCATCAGTTATCGTCGCGGTAGCCTTAACATAGAAGCGATCACCAATCATTACGACTTCATCTGTTATAGATAGAAATAGGTCGCCTAATAGTGGCTTAACTCCCTCTAAAATATCTTCACAGCTTCGATAGTTATATTTTCCAAAGCTGTTGTATTGGTTTTTAGGGGCGTTTAGGTTTTTCTGAATATCGGCTAACTTTGAGTAGAATTCTTTAGACATAATCGCCTCCTAATTAAAGTCACCAGCAAATTCGCCCAGTGTTATTCGTGGGCTTTCGTGTGTGCTTCCGTGCCATCTAAGCTCAGTCTCCGCTTGAGACTCATTCATCTGTTGCTCTAGCTCGCTGAACATTTTTGCGATAAATAAATCGTCCTCTAACTGCTCTTTGTTCATGCTGCATGTCTCCCTATAACTTGCTTAAACTCTTCATCCTGCTCATCAGCCCAGCCCATAGATGCTTCGTGAGCCCATGCGTAAGCCTTCTTGATGCCATCCTGTGAGCTAGTGAACTGACGGGAGTGCTTCACCCCTGTGCGCCACCACGCTTGGCTTACGGTGACTGTTCCATCTTGATTTGGCTTAATAATCATTTGGGTCTCCTTTTTGCGTGATGGTGTCGATAAACCAGCGGAATGCTTTTTTGAAACCGGCACGTAATTTGGATACGTTTCGGTCTAACTGAGAGTCTGATAGCTGAGAAGCGCCCATGAGAGCGCCGCCCGCGATGGCATAATTCATCATGGGTAGCTCCTGTAATTGCTTTGAATTTGATTAGTAGTTGATGGTTACGTGCGGGATTAAGTTTTCTTTCAGTGCGACAAATGCAGCGATAGCATCTTCACGAGATAACCCAGCGTGAGCTATCAAGCCATTAACAACGGCAGTACCAATAACTTTGCGATGATTTTCATCAGCTGCTCGGCGAGCTTCTTCATCCTTGATGCGCTTTTCTTCGGCTAATCGAGCTTGTTCTCTGGACTCTGCCGCTGCGCGTTCACGCTGAATAGCTTCTTCCTTTTCACGCTTGGCCCTTTCCTCGGTGGCGATGCGTTCACGTTCTGCTTTTGCTAAGGCTTCCTGCTTCTCGCGCTCAGCTCGCTGTTCTGCTTCAATGCGGTCGCGCTCCGCTTTCTCTGCCAGCTCTTTGGCTTCACGTTCGGCGCGTTCTTTTGCCAATGTCGCTTCTCGCTCTCTGGCTGCTGCCGCTTCGATTTCACGCTTTGCCGCTTCTTCTGCTTCGTGCCGCGCTTTCTCTTCTGCCTCACGCTTAATACGTTCTTCATGTTCGCGTTTGGCTTGCTCGGCTTTCTGTCGTGCTTCTTCTCGTTCGCGGTCAATCTTCTCGTTCATGAGTAAAGCCATTTCATGATCGGCTTCAATCTTCGCCGCCAAAGCCGCAGCTCGTTCTGCTGTAATTTTGGCGTCCAGCTCTAACGCCTCATCCCACATAGCGTTGAACTCTTTTTCTTTCTGCTCAGCCTCCCAGTCAGTCACTGGCTTGCGAATCTCAACCGCCAGTTCGTCCAGTGAATCCCTAACCTTTTTACGGCTGGCATCGACCAGAGCAGGGCGCTTCTTCATCTCTGCAACTAACTTCTTGCCAGCCTCGTCAATAGCTGTCTTAGTGCTACGGACATTCGCCGACATGCTGATGTATGCACGGCGTCCCTTGACTGTATTCAGGTCACCAACTACAGAAGATGCTTTTTCACGGATGTCTTTAATTAACCCTTCAATGAATTCGTCATTGATAAAAGCAGCTTCGAGCTCAGCCGGTACGCTCGGCAGAGTGACTAATGCAATTTCGTTTTTTCCTCGCTCACTGGCGATCTCCTTTGTTGGTTTCATTGCAAAACGCCTACGCTTTGCGATGAAGCGGGTATAAAAAAGCCCCTAACGAGAGGGGCAAAACGTGTCAGCTAACCAGAGCAGTCATTCTCCAGTTATGAGCGGGATTGCTCACAGCAGATACTCAGTGAATACCTGCTAGGTGCATTACTCGTCATTACGCTGCTGATTGAGTTTCAGTTGGTAGGCCAATCATCTGGTTCAGGTCTTCAACCTTTACCGATGGAAGTGTTGCTCGAACAATATCCTCTGTTTTAGGAAGTAGCTCTTTTGCTTCAGGCCACACCTCAAGAAGACGTTTTACTGAGGTAACCGATTTCAGTGCTGCATAAACGTTGTTTTTAATTTCCTCTTTCTTGCTGTTTAGCTGTGTACCTTTGTTTTCCAACTCCATGAACCGCTTACTCAGCTCATGATCGCCTGCTAATAGAGCTTTATCTGTGGATGGGGTAACCATGTAAATGGGATCGCCTTTTTCGTCCTGACCAAAATTGAGACGTGTTTGCATTCCACCAAATGAGACTCTGAACGACCAGTTATCGCAGGAAGACAAATAAATTTCGCAAATGTTGTGTTTGTTTATCGCAGCTATGTTAGTTCTGATTTTTTTTAGCTGAGATTCGATTTCTTGAACTACCTTCTCCCCACCTAACAGGTAAGTTCTTACATCAAAGGAGAACTGCTGAACATCTTTTGCATGCTGCTTTAGCTCTTCTTCAATGCCTGATTTTTCTAATGCTTTTTTAGCAATTTCATCACGAATAGCATTCGTTAAACGTACAGTTGTCATATCTATCTCCATTCTGGGTATAAAAAAGGCCGCCTTAGCGACCTGTGATTGTTTGTTGCCTGCTTTTATCCACATCAGGCGAGGTGGTTCCCTGCTTTCCACAGTCAAGGAAAGCTGATACGTTGGTTATTCCACAGTCAATTAAAGGAATTAAAAGATGTCAGCCGTTACAGTCGATTTACTGATAAAGGAATTAAGCGCAAGAGTTGATGAGCTTGAAGTTAACAATAAGGCTTTGAAGCATGCGCTCACTGCTACCTTTGCATGCCTGCCTAGCGAGATCACTCGTGAGACAAAAGGAATTCTACGCGAATGGTATGAACTCTCTGTAAAAGGCGCTCCGGCTTCTGTTGTTGACTCTTTCGATAAGAGTCTAAAAGAGATTGAAACCGTTGTTGGTTCGCTGAAATAGCCGTTAAATCTTCTAAGAACTGGCCAGCTAACTTCTTGACCAGTTCATCACGTTCATTCTCCATACCTACCTCTCTAAATTAAGGGGATGCTCTTCCCGCGAATCTTCTGGCGCCCGTTTATCTGCGCCAATAATGAGTGCCTGTACTGTCTTAACCACCTCAGGCGGCAGTGGTTCCTTCGTTCCCCAACGTAAGGAATTCGAATATAATTTATCCACCCCAACGTTTTAGGATGAATTATTCATGGATTTTGGATTGGTTATCACGTCGATTCAAAGCGCTATCGATTCCGTTTCGGCTGTGCAAAGTAACGCTGTCCTTCGGGAGCGTCTCGCCTTCATTTACGAGCAAATGGACGTACTTCAAAAAGCCCATGCTGCGACCGAGAAAGAATTGGCCGAGGCAAATATAAAGATTGCAGAGCTTTCTAAGGAAGTAGCGGCTAACAGGGCAAAGGATGAGTTTGTCTTTCACCACACTGCGGCCTTTCGAAAAGAACCCTCTGGTGGGTATGTGAGGGCGGTTTATTGTCCCAACTGTTTTAAACAAGTCGGGAGTGACTTTGGGGACATGCCTTACCATTGTGCCTCCTGTGGCTGGCTTGCAGAGTTCGGCGGGAGAGAGCTCTGCCACGTTATGGAATCCCTTCCTTAATTGAATCTGCGGGGTAGGAGACTACCTCGCTGTCACACTTTCGCTCTTACGGTGTCCTGCTGCGTATAGCGAGGCAGGCAATGAAGTTCGGTAGTTGTTGCTGCCAGTAGCTGCTGCAATCATCCGTTCATTCTGTCGGCGCTCATGTCTCCATGCTCGTCGTCTTTGTCTGGAATTCATAAAAGCCTCCATTTTGTCCGGCACAGGCCGCTTTGCTAAACGACCTGTAACTGACATTTCGCGCTTATCCCATTCAGCTCTGCCAGTGCTGCCCATTCACGCCCGTTATCACTCTCGTGCGGGGCTAACCTTCCCACCAACCGGATCGCGCTTGGTGGTACATCGCATTTATGCGTAGGGGGCTGACAGATATCCTGTGAACTTCCGACTTTCCATTTTTTTAAAGAGCTGGCTGCTTCCGGTGATCTGGTGTGCTGCCGTGTTGATGAAGTAGATAATACATAATGTACTAAATTCTATCAATACAAAATGTACTTAAAGTCACTAAAAAAGTACAAAGTGTATGATTTATATGTGTATTTATTTTTAATATGCGTGCCGTAGACATTTCCTTGGTGTTAAAGTGAGCAAAACAGGAGGGAATATGGATAAGAACGCGATCGGCTATAACGACCTATGCGAAGCGGTGGGAAAGGCAACGCTGAATCTGGTGTCTTACGAGCAAGGGGTGAAGAAGGAATACATCATTTCAATGTTGGAATCTTTCGCTCAGATAGAGTATGACGAGAAGAGAAGGGCGACGTACATAATGGCAGCGGAGGCGATGAAGGAGTGAGGGCAATAAAACCCCCGCGCGGCGGCGGGGTGAGTGACTGTTTAGTCAATATCTGCTGGTTCTTCAACAAAATCAAAATATGGCAAGTTAACATTTCCATATCCAGAAAGTTGTAAAACTGATTCAATATAGGTTTTTATGTAAGGAAACGCTAAATGTGGTGCATCAGACCTAACTGACAGCGACTTTGTAAATTCATCATCAACTTTGCAGTCTGATTTGAAATCGAAGTCATAAATAACTTCAACTTCTGCGGTGTTTTCAGCCAAAACAGTAACATTAAATCTAGCCCTAAATATCGTTTCATCTTTGATATTATTGAATATTTCATTTGTTATTTTAATTTTTATTTTAGGTTTCTTCTTGTCTTTTGCTTCGTGCCTTTTGAGAGACATTCCCTGTACTTTCTTATTAAATAATTTGATGTTCATGATTAATGCACCATCTCTCTAAAGTCTTTGTTGTTTGGGTGGAGGCTATTCTGTTTCATATCAAATGTTACTTCGGTAGTACTGGATGATATTTTATGCAGTTCTTCTGCTTCCTGTGGCCAATAATTCTTCCAATTAGCAGTTTTTTCGGGTATCTCGAACATGATATTCTGTAAGTCTACACTTTCGTCTTTGTCGAATGGAGGTATTGAGCTTATAAGCCGCATCGTTTCATTTAGTGATAGCTTTATAATTTTTCCACTAATTGATCCAATAGCCTCCCAATCATCGAGTTCATGCTGATGTTCCATGTCAGTAGCATCACTCTGAATCAGAACATCTAGAGATATCCCTAATCCATTATGAATCCTTCTTATCATGGAAAGACTTAAAGGACGCTTTCTATTCAATACCTCTGAAACCTTAGATGCAGACCCAATATATTGTCTCATATCAGCTTGAGTTAAGCCTTGCTGATCCATTCTAAATTTTATTGCTTCAATTGGATCTGGCTTATCAATAGGGTAGTTCTGCTCTTCATATTTTTGAACTAGGAGGTTCAACAACTCAAACCTGTCGAACTCATCAGTCCCTGGCGTTAGGCCTGATTCTAGCAATTGCATGATTTCATTCATGTATTGATCATATTGTTCTTCAGATTTTATGATGCTTACTAAAGACTTACTCATAATTTAAACCCACCTTTTCGGTTCTTTTTATCGTACTCAGCGTGAGTCCCGATCCATTTAACTACAACATATTTACCCACATACTGAACCTCGACTACTAATCTGTGGTTGTTTCCGTTGATGTTAAAAATTACTAAACCATCAACATAATCAGCATGTCGATAAGACGCCCTTATGTCATGAAAATTAGACCAGTTAGCTCTTTTTGTTTCATCAAGCCATGATCGCAATGCACCTGACGCTTGATTGTGCTTTTTGGAATATTCAGCTATGAGCTTTGTATTCGTTACCATCATGGCCATACTTAACGATGTCCTTATCACTTACTATATATGAAGTTCCCAAAAAGGGAAATACACCTAACTACTGTACAATTAAACACCTTATTCCCCTAAAACGTATCCTCAGGCCACTGGGCTAAACCAGCATCACGGAAGGTTGGCTATCTTAGCGTCAACGACGACCCCAACAATCCTGCAGTTACCATTGATCGGTATCATGCTGTACTGCGGGTTAAGCGGCTTCAGATATCTATGCCCCGCATCAACGACGTACTTTTTAAACGTCGCCTCATTCTCACTCTCAAGCTTGGCAACTACTAACTTTCCGCTCACGGCTTCCACTTCTGGATCGACAAGTATCACTGTTCCTTCTGGGATGCTAAGCCCTGAAGGGGCTGTCATAGAATCGCCTTTTACCTCAAGCCAGAACGAACCTTCTGAACAATCAACGGTTGTTTCATACCAGCGATCTATCCCGCCTCGATGATATGGCTCTACAGCCTCACACCACATCCCCGCGCTTACCCAACTGATAAGTGGGTAGTCTCCCTTTGGTTTATGCTCTCCAAGATAAGAGACGTTTGCATCAAACCCATTAGGAGAAGATGCCTCGCCAGATGAATGGATTTTTATTTCATCAAGGCCAAGCTCTCTCATTATTGACGCAATATCATCGATGCTTGGCTCTCTCCTTCCGTTAAGCCAATGACCTATTCCCCCCTGAGTTTTCCCCAGCCTTTCAGCCAGTTTCTCTTGGGTCATTCCGATCTCTTTCATTCTGGACTTAGCCAGATCCTGCCATGTCTGTTTCATAGTTAAAATTATTACGTAACGTACTAACTGCTACAACGTACAACATGTATTAATTCGTTGCTTGCATTTAGTACATAATGTATTATTGTGATTATCACGATACAAAGGAGGTAAGCATGACCAATTTGCGCAAGGTTAGAGAGTCTTTAAAGATTTCTCAGACAGTTCTAGCTGCAATGGTTGGCTGCACTCAAAGCGCAATAGGCCATTACGAATCAGGACGAAGAACTCCAAGCCTGAACATGTGCCGAGAACTAGTAAAAGCGCTGAATGATTTGGGGGCATCTGTACAGGTTGATGATGTTTTCCCACCTCAATTGAGCAACGCAGCTTAACCGATATACATAGCAACACCGCTCTTTAAACAATCTGATCTCTCACTCTTTTGGCCGGAAAGGCACTGAGTGAAACCCCAACCACCTAACCGGTGGTGTAACTATTTATTCAACAAAGGAAGTATCACAAATGGAACATGCAAGTTATAGCAAGCGCATCAACGAAGTGGAGACAGAACTCCGCTGCCGGATGATGCAGAAGACTAACCGAGAGTTAGCAAAGCAAGCAGGGTGGCACGAATCGAAAGTAAGCCGCCTCAATATCCGCGACATGGCAACGATGTTCGTACTGCTAGAGAAGGTATGGGAAACCAGTTTGATTCGTGAGGTAGCGCGTCAGGCTGTGGAATCGGTATTGCCACAAAAGAAAAAGTCGCCAACTGCGGGAACAGCTGACGACTCTCAGATCACTATGACTTTCTAGTACTGGATCAATTAACAGGAGTAATTCTATGTCAAAACGTAGAAAAAGCAATAGAGAAGAGGAACGGCGTCAACCTGATAGCCCCGACGGGTTAATCGTAGCTGCTGCCAATAACAAGCCGTTTGCTGAGCGGTTAATTGGCGTTTACAGATTGGCTAAGGCGGGAGTGAAGAATGATGGGCGTCGTTAAGCAGTTATCTGATTACAGGCCACCACAGGAGGCCGTGGAGCAGAGAGTGGCGAGTCTTGATGATGGTTATATGCGTGTCGCCACAAGCATTGCAAAGCTTAAGCAAAAATTGAAGCTTGCTGGTCGTGAGCATCAGGTTTTTGATGCCGTTATTTTCTGCACTTTCGGTTGGAACAAGTCAGAGGACAAAGTAACAAATACCTATCTTGCAGATGCTACCGATCTGGATGATTCAGATGTAGCGGCGGCACTAAAGGTTTTGTCTGAAAGGCGCATTATAAACCTAAGAAAAGTGGGAGGATTTAAGCTAGTTAGCGTCAACGTTAACATCAAGGAATGGCAGCTAAATAAGATTAAAAAATCACCACCTAAAAAGTTGGGCAAAACCACCCAAAATGTTGGGCAAAAAAAGGTTTCAAGTTGGGCGGAATCACCCGACACCCTAAACAGTCTTACCAAAGACAATATAAAACATACCCAAACCCACGATGTGGGATTGCTGGATGTGAGCAAAAAAATACCCCGTCAAGCAGGAACCAATCCTCGATCATTGGGAACAAATCCACGCTCAAAATCACCGGTATTCGATCGCGAACGTTTCAAGAACACTTGGAATTGCAAAGCGGAGAAACACGGATTGCCAAAAATGCGTAGTTTCACCGTTACCGTGGAGAGCGGCCTTAAGCGCCTATGGGCTTCCTACCTCAAGCAGTGCAAAGAACTTGGCAAAGAGCCAGCCGATATCGACACGTTCATCAACGGGTACATCGAGTTTGGTTACAAGCCAAGTGCATGGGCATGTGGAGAGAATCCAAGTGGCAAAAAATACGGGATCGAAACGGCGTTAACTCAACGAATT
Organism: Hafnia paralvei; assembly: GCF_020150375.1. Taxonomy (NCBI): domain Bacteria; kingdom Pseudomonadati; phylum Pseudomonadota; class Gammaproteobacteria; order Enterobacterales; family Hafniaceae; genus Hafnia; species Hafnia paralvei. The sequence continues at coordinate 1,268,890 of NZ_CP083737.1, forward strand.
ATCGATGAAGTTTTGGGTAGGGAGGACTGATGGACAGTTACGATTTTGAAGAGCAGTTGATTGGCTCAATGATTATCAAAGGCGACCACGTTGATTGCATTGAAATCGCTGGGAAGCTGCCTGCCGAGGCCTTTGCAAACTTCCACTTGCAGAACATGTACCGCGTTATCGTTGCGCTGCTGAACAAGTGCGAACCGATTGACCCGTTTACGGTTCAGGAGGGGGTGGCTGGTGAAACTCGGGATCTGGTTTTGTCGGTATCTGCCCGCTGCAAGTCTGCTGCAAACATCAAGGCGTGGGCTAAGCGTGTTCGCCAGTGCTGGATGTTGCGAAAGGGGGAGGCTGAGTTAACCAAGGCGGCTTCGTTGCTTCGTGAAGCTGGCACTCATGACCTAAACGAGCGGATCGCCGAAGTCAGCGGTATTTTGTCGAACCTGCAATTCGAAACCAATGACCGGCTGCCGCGCAAGATTGGTGACCTACTGCCGGACTACATGGATGTTCTGGAGAAACGCATGAAAGGCGCTGAGTCAGGCTTGTATCTCAAAACCGGTATTGAGCCGATGGATAACGAGTACGGGGGATTCGATCGCACTGACCTGATAATCATCGCTGGGCGACCGGGTATGGGAAAAACGGAGCTGGCGATCAACATCGGCAACTCAATTGGTCACCAGAAAGGCCGCGGCCTAATGATTTCCATGGAGATGTCAGAGATGCAGGTCGTCGAACGCCACGTTGCCGATCGCTCTGGTCTAGCTATCGGCGCACTGCGTAACCCTCTCGATATGATCCCCGAGCAGTTCACTCGACTAACAGCCGCTACCGGCATGCTTCAGGGCGAAGAAAACTATGTGCTTGATGAGGCGATGAGCGTTGATGAAATAATCTCACATGCCGAACGGTTGAACATGGACGGCGGCCTCAGCTTTGTTTCTATCGACTACCTCGGCCTGATGAAAAAGCCAAAGGCAGAGCGTAACGACATAGCGATCGGAGAGATTACACGGAAGCTCAAGCAGTTCAGCCTGCGCAGCAAAGTACCCGTTATCTTGCTCTCACAGCTTAATCGTGGTGTTGAGACTCGACCTGACAAGCGCCCAACTCTGGCAGACCTGAAGGACTCAGGGGCGATCGAGCAGGATGCAGACGTGATTATCTTCCCGTACCGCGATGAGGTTTATCACGACAACAGCAACATGAAAGGGATCGCCGAAATCATCGTTGGGAAATATCGTTCTGGCCAGCCAAAGACTTTTTACATGGGATGGAAGAACGGGCACTTCGTCAACATTGAACAGGATGAGGCCGCGCGCCGGTACGCTGCCAATCAGAATGACAATAAGCAAGCATCAGAGTGGAGATAGTCATGACAAGTCGTGAACAGTTTGAAGCGTGGTTTAAGTACGATTATCACCCTGATAAAACAGGTCCTTACATCAAAGATATTATGTTTGTAGCATGGCAAGCAAGCCGCGAGGCGGTGGAGGTTCAACTCCCAGACCATCGTGACTACGAAGAAACTCTGTCCGATCACGAGCTTGGATTCAACACTGGGCTGGAGCAATGCGCCGAGGCGATCCGTTCCGCTGGCATCAAGGTTATCGAAGGAGAAAAAAAGAATGGCTAAATCATCAGACGTACACGATCTGTTAACCGCGTATCAAAAACAGGCTCGAAAAATACCTGCAAAGGGTGTTTATGCCTCAAAACAGCGTCAGTTTGAAGTGCTGGAGGCTCACACACGCAAAGTGCTGCGCAAGCGCCGTCGGTCAGTCGGCAAGTCAAATAAGTTCGGCTGTCGCTTAACTGCGGAAATGCGCGTAGCAATGATTTGCGAGATGAATTTTATTGCATCGTTCTACCGCTCTAACCGCCAGAATGGCATCAAGGTTAAGGGGGGGTGATGTCTAATTTATCAACTTACCTAAACACCGGATTAGCTCTGATAGGCTGGACATACATCATGTGGAAGTCTGGCGAATGGCTGATGGGTATAACCCTTAAGCAATGGGATAAGCGTCGCAAGATTTCCCGAAAGCAGAAGGCGGTCAATGAGCTCTACGATGCTTTTGAGCTAGACACTATCAAGGATGGAGACCAAATGAAGATCACCACGGCTAAAGGTCTTGTAATTATGATGTATCGACAGGAGAAATAGCCTTTGCAAATCGACATGGTTAAAAATGCCGGTGGCGTTTTTGTACCAATGTTCGAACACGATTTACCCCGCCTAACCAAGTTCAAAAACGGTGAAGTCTACACCGCTGATTTCAAGCTAACCCGCAATCCGATATTTCACAAAAAGATGTTCGTCTTCTTCAAATTCTGCTTTCAGCACTGGTGTGCAAACAAGGCAGGTCTTGAGCATATGGATGAGCACAGCCAGTTTGATCGGTTCCGCAAAGACCTAACGATACTCGCAGGTTTTTACGAGCAGACGGTACGGCTAAACGGTGAGATACGAACTGAGGCCAAGAGCTTGGCATACGCGAACATGGAAGCGGATGAGTTCGAACGTTGCTATAACGCAATGATTAACGCAGCCATCAAACATATTTTCGCTGGAACGAGAGACGAAAATATTCTCAATCAACTACAGAGCTTCTTCTGAAATCGCAGGAAAATAAATTATGACGTGGAAAGAAACAGCCGCCATGTGCGTGGTCATGACCTTGGTATGTGTAATGGTATCGGCTCTACTTGTTCTTGCTGCATGGAAACTTCCTGATAGCAAATTTTATTGGGGTTTTTTCCGCTACAACCTTGGTCTTTGGATTTTAGCTTTTCTATCTTGCGGAGTATTCAAAGCTTATCAGCGATTTAAAAGCAAGAGAGGTGCAGCATGAGCAAACTACCACGTAACTTCGGATGGGACAGGCACAAGCTAGCCACACTCACATACGAAGAATTAGAAAGACTTGAAGCAAATGTGAAAGAGAACCATGAGTGCAGGAATGGGATTTATATCTACGATGCCGCGGGGAGGAAGAAACTGGATGCACTCAGTTGGGCTGTTTACTACAAGAACAAGGCTGACCGAGCTACCGACCCCGAGCCACCGGAGGCAGCATGAAGCGACAGCGAAGTCCGACACAAATAGCGATAGACAATTTAATCTTCAACAAATCCACTCCACGCAGTAAACCCCAGCCCATATCAACAGTAACTTTCAACTACAGCACCCACTTGCATGATGTGCGTTGGCTGAGAGTGCGAGCGAGGAATAGACATGGCTAACCTTCGTAAAGAAGCCCAAGGCCGAGAATGCCAAGTGCGGTTGCCCGGCATATGTAACGGCAATAGCGAAACGGTAGTACTAGCTCATTTTCGAATGGCTGGATTGTGCGGCGTAGGGATGAAGCCTAACGACTTATTCGGTGCTTGGGCATGCTCAGCATGTCACGACGAAATAGACCGCAGGACAAGGCGCACAGACGCTGGTGAAGCTCACATGGCACACCTTGAGGGCGTCATACGAACTCAGGCCGCGCTGATTGCAGAGGGAAAGCTAAAACTATGAGGGAATACCGGCTAACGCTGCCGTACCCGCCCAGCCTAAACACATACTGGCGACACGCAAGGCAACGGCACTACATCAGCGAGAAAGGCACAAAATACCGACAAAACATTATCACCATCATCCAGCAACAAAACCTCGATATTCACACCACCTCCAGACTCAAATTCTCAATCACTGCCCACGTACCAGACAAACGCCGTCGCGACTTAGACAACCTTCAAAAGGCCGTCTTTGATTCGCTTGTGCATGCTGGATTCATGGAAGACGACGAGCAGATTGATGATTTCAGGGTACGGCGTGGCGAGCTGGTGAAGGGCGGAAAGCTGGAAGTAGTCATCACCGAACTGGAGGGGATATGAATGCCGAAATCCGAACAATACCCGACATGCTAGTCGATACATACGGCAATCAGAGCGAGCTAGCACGACGCCTACACATCAACAGAGAAACCATATCCAAATACATTCACGACAAAGAGGCCAAGCACCACGCAATAGTGAATGGCGTATTCATGACAGCTCGCGGTGATAGTGGGAAGAACAGGTGGGGTAAGCGATGAATATCGAAAGCACAGTCAAATTTCATTCACCGAAATCTACTCAGATCAGCGACTCCCCTCGCGCAACAGCATCAGACGCTTTAACCAACACTGATGTCATGTGCGCTTTGGGGATGGTGCAGAGTAGAGCACCACTCGGATTTGCTGCCTTCAATGGGAAAATGAACATCAGCGAAAACGATAAAAAACGCTCGGTACAGTTACTCACTCAATACGGACTCAAGCACTGCGATAAGGTTGCCGCCTTACGCAAGCTTGATATGAATATTAAGGTGAAGGTCGTGCAAACGCTCGCAAAGTTTGCATACAAAGACTATTGCCGCTCAGCAGCCGGAACCGAACTGTGCGAATGCTGCAAAGGTGCAGGTGTTATCAGGTCGAAGGCCATGGTCATGAAACACGCCGGATGTGGAAAGACACCTCCGAAGTATGCGGAGGAGGTTACCAATACGATGTGCCCGAAGTGCAACGGAAAGGGTGAGGTATCCGTGGCATGTTGTAAGTGCAACGGGCGCGGTGAAGCAGTTAATCGCGAAGAAACAGAGCGGCAGGGAGTGCCCGTAAAACATACCTGTAAGCAATGCTCAGGCCGAGGATATGAGCGCATACCAGCACAAAAGGCATTTAGGGCTATATGCTCTCACACTGATGCAATATCAGCGACAGTATGGGATAAGGCAATAAAGCCATTCTATGAGCAACTCATCACAGAACTGCGTTCATCCGAAGAGGGGGCGAATCTCGAACTTGCGAAAGTTACCAACTAAATTGAAGAAAGTTTCAATCCGGTAACGATTGCTGCTTGCAAAATGCAGAAAACTAGAATAATCTAGCTCTAACACTAGAAATCCGTGAAGATGTTTAACGTGGGTTTCAAGAGAGGCTGGCTTAATCGCTGGCCTTTTTGCTTTCTGGATCACCGGTGCGACGCCAGAAAAATAATCGCACAGTGGGTAAGTTCGTCTCATTGACTGCTATCCCCACCTAACCGGCTGGAAGGTCGGTATCAATTTCAAGCCCTGAGTTAATAGCTCGGGGCTTTTTGCATTTAGCGTCATCCAACACCAACCAACCGCACTCACACATTCCTTGTCTGGCATGGATACGGGTGACGCTATTCCCTAATTAATTACACAGCGCCTAACCCTACGGGGAGGTGAGACGATGCTACGTATGGACAAAATCACAACAGGTATTTCCTACGGAGCGTCAGGCGGTAGCGCCTTATTCTGGCTTAAACAACTCCTTGATGGCTTCTCACCTGAACAGTGGGCAGCGTTTGGCGTTCTTGGAAGCCTGCTATTTGGCCTCCTGACGTTTCTAACGAATCTCTACTTCAAGGTAAAAGAAGACCGGCGCAAAGCCTCAAGGGGTGAGTAATGAACCCATCCCTGAGACATAAAATCGCCTCGGCTATCGGTGGCGGTGCCATTGCAATCGCAACGGTAATGCTAAGCGGTAAAGGTGGATTGGAGGGGAGAGAGTATGTTCCCTACAAAGATGTGGTTGGAGTAATCACTGTCTGTGATGGACATACCGGTAAAGACATCATACTCAACAAACGATATTCAGATGCTGAATGTGATGCGCTGACCAAGGTTGACTTGGAGCTAATAGCCAAGCAGGTCAATCCGAGCATTAAAGTTAAAACCACCGAAACCCAGCTCGCCGCCATCTACTCATTCTCATATAACGTTGGGGCCAACGCCTTTATCAATTCCACCATGCTTAAAAAGCTCAACGCCGGTGACTACGCCGGAGCATGTGATGAGCTCAAACGCTGGGTATATGCCGGTGGCAAGAAGTGGAAAGGCTTGATGAATCGACGCGACGTTGAATATGAGGTTTGCACCTGGAGTCAGAGATGAGCAAGTTAACCACTGTATTGCTGACCCTGCTGGTATTGCTTGCTGTAGGGATTGGTGTCCTCTGGCACAACAACGGAAAGTTGAACCAGACAGTTAGCGATATGGACGCCAGCCAGAAGAGCGCAGAGACCATCACTAAAAACGCCCTAAACACTGTCACTCTATTCAACCAAATCTCCGAGGCTAACCAGAATGCAAAAGCTCAGGACGCACTGGAGTCACAGAGAGCCGAGAATGACATCAAGGCTGCTATTGCGAATGATGATTGCGCTAATCGGCTTATTCCTGCTGATGCAGTTAAGCGGCTGCGGGAATACGCGGACGGTATACGTTCAAGCGCCGATAATCCCGCTACCTTCTAACCTGACTGCTGAAACGCCGAAACCTAAAGTCCCGAACTCAATGTCATGGTCAGATAGCCTTCTGTTGAACGCGCGACTTTATTCAGCATTAGAGCAGTGCAATATAGACAAAGCAGATATTAGGAAGGCAGAGGAAGGGCGAGCGCTGATTAGTTTAGAGGGAACTTGTACTGCACAAGGTGGTACGCGATTTTGCACAAAATCAGAATGACCGGTGCATAGGCTAAGGCTAATTTGTAAGTAATAAGCATGTTTATCTCCTCATCAAGTTAAAGCGTCACATATCTGAGTAATTCGTTATATGTGTACTAGGGTGCACATTCAGCGCCCTATAGTGTGGGTAATTAACTTGACGACTGGCCTCAGCAACCGCTGGGGCTTTTTTACATCTGCATTTCACCGCGCTTTCACCGCGTATCGTAAAACCCGAAACCATTCACAAAAGCGACCTCTGAGAACTCCATCGAAGCATGGTGAGATCGGGTATGGACGTTCTGGTGAACAGAGGTTTCTTTTTTGAAGGTATTCACCATGCAATATCCAGTAAATGATCACCCAGCAATTATGACCAGTCTTGAAATCTCAGAACTGGTAGAGAAGCGACACGATAACGTCAAACGAACCATTGAAACGCTCATTGAAAGAGGCACGATAGCTTCTCCTCAAATTGAGGAAAAGCAAACAGCAGGCAGGCCGGTAGCTGTTTATGTGTTTGAGGGTGAAAGAGGTAAGCGTGACAGCATCATCGTAGTCGCTCAGCTTTCACCTGAATTTACTGCCAGACTTGTCGATCGCTGGCAGGAACTGGAGCAGAGCTTAAGCCATCCGGTAAAAATTCCGCAGACACTGCCGGAGGCACTTCGTCTTGCTGCTGACCTCGCGGAACAAAACGCAGCTCTCGAAAATAAGTTAGCGGTAGCAGCGCCAAAGGCTGAATTTGTTGATCAGTACGTTGAAGCATCCGGGCTGATGGGATTTAGAGAGACAGCAAAACTTCTGAAGATAAAAGAAAACGATTTCCGCCTGTTCCTGATTGATAACGGGATCATGTACAAGCTGGCTGGAAAGCTAACACCATACTCACAGCACCTTGATGCAGGCCGATTCGCAGTCAAAACAGGCGAGAACCAGCATAACGGACACGCATTCACTCAAGTGAAGTTCACACCAAAAGGCATTCAGTGGATAGCTGGGCTTTGGGCTTCATCTCAACTAATTAACCAAGCGGCCTGATAGGAACAATCATCATGAAAACAGTTATCGCATACACAGTTTCACTGCTACTTCTAATTTCCATGTCAGCAGGTGTCTTCTATCAGATTGAAGGGCTTGTCACTCTCGCTGTCGCTATCAACTGGATGCTCTGCATACTCGCTATTCCCATTGCGGTAATTATCGTAGTGGCGAGTGCCATGTATGAGAAATCAGGTGAAGAAACCAAGGTTAAGCTTGCAAAGCTTCTAGTGGATGCTGCAAAGAAAAAAACAGGGATTGCTCGCTTTATTGGCTGGGTGACTTTCATTGCAATGACATGCTTATACGCTTGGTCTGGATGGATAGTGACAGCCATTGTTTATGTGATGGCATCACTCATCATTAAGTTCGCTAGTTCGTTCGCAAGAGATGAAGTGGTGAAACATAACCTCGCATAGCCACTACAAAGCGTCTCAAGTAGGCGCTTGATAGTGTCACTGCTAAAGGGGTGATCCGATCTTGCTGACGGGTAAGCCGTAAGTCAGTTAGCACCTCTGCGAAGCGGGGCGAGTCTGGCTAACCAAATCAAATTGCGTAGGGTTGTCGCAGCATCTCTGTATTAGCCACAACCAGTTTCTCTCCTGACTGATAGCGTACAGAGACATCAATAACGACCAATGCCTAGCGATTACCACTCGCTCTCATGGCGGTAACATGAACCGTGGCAGAAGAATCATGGAGCAATACAGTGTGTTTTCACTGAGAGCACACGATATTGCAGCATAAGTTCACATAGCGCCCGAGGGCGGATACTCATAAATTAGAGGAATGTTCGCTTATGACTGATAAGTACAACGTCAAAGCAACAAAGAAAGACGGAACCACATACGAAGGCGTCATGACAACCAAAGAACCAAGACTGGTTAACGGTCTATTCGCGATTGCAGAACATGACGGCTCATGGACATATATTCAGCCGGATGAGTTGAGTGAAATCACATTCAAGCCGGTAGTGGAAGAAACTCAGGAGTAATTATGGCGCTCAACGACAAACAAGAAATGTTTTGTCGCGAGTACCTCGTTGATTTGAACGCAACACAAGCGGCCATTCGTGCGGGGTACAGTGAGAAAACTGCCCGAGCAACTGGTTGTGAAAACCTAACAAAACCAAACATTGCCGAACGTATTATACAGCTTAAGCAGGAGCGTAACGAACAGGTTGGCATTGATGCTGCTTACGTTCTAAAGCGCCTTGCTGAAATTGATCAGATGGACGTAGCTGACATTCTGCTTGAAAACGGTGAGCTAAAGCCGATTAAAGATTGGCCCAAGGTATGGAGAACCACGCTTTCAGGGATTGACGTGGTTGAGTCATCCGGCGATGTGCCTTCTCTGCTTAAGAAAATCAAATGGCCTGACAAGGTGAAGAATCTTGAGTTGCTAGGTAAGCACATTGACGTCAGCGCCTTCAAAGAGATGGTTGATCACAAATCATCAGATGGTTCTATGACACCGAAGCCAACAACCATTCGTCTGGTAGGAGTTGACCCAGCCAATGGAAAATCAAGTTGACCTACAAATACCCGCCAAGTTAGTCCCAGTCTTTGCTAAGGAAGGCGTCAGATATCGCGGCTCCTATGGTGGTCGAGGTTCTGCAAAAACGCGAACCTTTGCTCTGATGAGTGCGGTTAAGGCATATCAGGCAGCTGAGAGCGGAATAAGCGGTGTAATTCTTTGCGCTAGAGAGTTCATGAACTCCCTTGAAGAATCATCGATGGAAGAGATCAAGCAAGCTATCCGCTCTGTTCCATGGCTCGATGATTATTTCGATATAGGCGAAAAGTACATCAGGACTAAAAACAAACGTGTTAGCTACGTGTTTTGTGGTCTGCGGCATAACCTCGACAGCATCAAATCAAAGGCTCGAATACTGATTGCATGGGTAGATGAAGCTGAATCAGTATCATCGACGGCATGGAAGAAGCTACGTCCTACGGTTCGTGAAAAAGGCTCTGAGATTTGGGTTACATGGAACCCAGAAAAAGACGGCAGCGCGACAGATAAGCTGTTTAGAAAGAATCCTCCCAAAAACTCCATGTTTGCCGAGATGAACTACGGAGACAATCCATGGTTCCCTGAGGTCCTCGAGGAAGAAAGGCTAGAGGACTTAGAAAACCTTGATTACGCTGATTATGCGTGGATCTGGGAAGGTGCCTATCTCGAAAATTCAGATAAGCAGGTACTGGCCAACAAGTACGTTGTCCAGAGTTTTGCTGATGATCTTTGGCAGAAGGCTGAACGCTTGTTGTTTGGTGCTGACTTCGGTTTCGCGAAAGACCCGAACACACTTATCCGAATGTTCATTCTTGATAGCAATCTCTATATCGAATATGAAGCCTATGGCAATGGCGTAGAGCTTGATGACATGTGGAAGTTCTACGCTGGTAAGGACGGGGCTAAGCCAAAGCAACTGGAAGAGTGGAAAGTTACAGATGAAGCAAAATTCCCTGGTATTCCAGAGGCGAGAAAGTGGCCTATTAAGGCTGATAACTCGCGACCAGAGACAATAAGCCACATTAAAGGGCAGGGGTTCAATATTTCTGCTGCGCAAAAATGGCAGGGCAGTGTTGAGGATGGCATTACATGTCTGCGTGGATTCAAGCAGATAATCATTCACCCACGCTGCAAAGAAACTGCAAAAGAAGCCCGTCTTTACTCGTACAAAACAGACCGGATCACCGGCGAAGTTTTGCCAGTCATCGAAGACAAAAACAACCACTGCTGGGATGGCGTTCGTTATGGCTTAGATGGCTATATCAAACGCAAAACTCAGTCAGCAGGAATGATGATCCCAAAAAGGCTTCTAGGCAGATAGCGATAATAAATCTTCTACGGACACTCCATGAACGACAAACTACAGCTAGCCGTCAATCACGCCATGACGGATGTAAGGATGGCGCGTGCCCGTATGGGGCTACTAAATCCAACTATGGGACTTGATGCAAAGCGAAGCTCAGCGTGGTGTGAGTATGGCTTCAAAGAGGACTTAACCTTTAATGACCTCTATAAGCTCTACCGGCGCGGCGGCATTGCATTTGGCGCAGTCAACAAGATCATATCCCACTGTTGGAAGTCTAACCCGCAAATCATCGAAGGCGATAAATTCGATAAAGCGAAGAAAGCTACTGCTTGGGAAGGGAAAATTAAACCGGTATTCACTAACAGACTCTGGAATAGCTTTGCTGATGCTGATAAGCGTCGATTGGTTGGCCGGTGGTCAGGCATATTGCTACATATCCGTGATGGAAATGCTTGGAATCAGTCTGTAACGAAAGGGAAGGGGCTAAAAAAGGTCACCCCTGTATGGGCTGGGGCTTTAAAGCCTTACTCGCTGGATACTGATATCAACTCAATCACATACGGCCTACCCACTATGTGGGAATACACCGAATATCTATCGAATGGTGGGAGTCGTAGGGTCCAAATTCACCCTGACCGTGTGTTTATTTTGGGGGACTATTCAGACGATGCCATTGGATTCTTAGAGCCTTCATACAACGCTTTTGTCAGCCTTGAGAAAGTTGAAGGTGGGTCTGGTGAATCTTTCCTCAAGAACGCCGCTAGGCAGTTGAATGTTAACTTTGAGAAAGAAATTGATTTCAACAATCTCGCCTCTCTCTATGGGGTTAGTGTTGATGACCTACAAGAGAAGTTCAATGAAGCTGCTAAAGAAGTAAACCGTGGAAACGATGTGATGCTCACCACACAGGGCGCAAGCGTAACGCCGCTGGTGACCTCAGTAGCTGACCCATCACCAACCTATGACGTAAACCTCCAGACGGCAGCGGCAGGTGTTGATATCCCTGCCAAGGTTCTTGTCGGTATGCAAACTGGCGAGCGAGCAAGCACTGAAGACCAGAAGTATATGAATGCTCGCTGCCAGTCACGCAGAGAGCGAGAGCTTTCATACGACATTGAAGATTTCACTGACAAGCTAATCGAACTGCAAATTATCGATCCGGTGTCAGAGAAAACCGTCATCTGGGACGACCTCAACGAACAGTCATCGTCTGACAAGCTTGATAGCGCGACCAAAATGAGCGAAATCAACCAGAAGGCGGTATCCACTGGAGAGCCAGTTTTCTCTCGAGACGAGATTAGAGAGGCCGCTGGGTATGAATCAGATGAAAATGACCCACTAGGTGAGGAGATCGACGATGGCGAAGAAAGCAAAGTCGGCGATCCTACCCAGTAATAAACAGGATCCGACCGGAGTTGATAGGCTAGAACGTGGATCCATGCGAGATTTTTCAAAGCGCATGAAGCTAATCACCAAAGGCTATATACAGATACTGAACCGAATCCCCGCATCACCCGCAGTTAACCAACGATACGCATTCCAACTAGACCAAGGCCTTCTATCCATGCTTCTACAGAATGGAGAGAGGATGGTGGATGAAATATTGCTTCAGGGTGGAGAGCTAAACCTGTGGTTCTTCGATCAGTATGTCGAGGTGGCATATCAGCGCGGTACCGCTCAAGAGTTTGCAAACCTATCCCAGCAATCACCGGCCTATGCCGCTGGGCAAAATAGCGTTCAAAGCATTCTGATGAGCGAGCCATACCAACTACGTCTTGTATTGGTTCGGGCTCGCGAATTTGAAGAAATGAAGAACCTAAGCGCTCAAGTTAAAGCTGACATGGCTCGGATACTGACTGATGGCATCGGGCGTGGCCTTAATCCGAAAGAGGTTGCACGAAACCTAACAGATCAAACCGGCATTGAGTCTCGTAGAGCCAATCGCATCGCCAGAACAGAAATCACTACGGCTTTAAGAAGAGCCCGTATGGATGAGGATGATGACGCCAAGGCCAACTACGGCATCCAAACAATGCAGCTTCATATCTCAGCGCTGAGCCCCACAACTCGCAGCACTCACGCAGCTAGACATGGAAAACTCTACACAACGGATGAGCAGCGAGACTGGTGGTCTAGAGATGCAAACTCAATTAACTGCAAGTGCTCAACTGTAGCCGTGCTGGTAGACGACAAGGGTGAGCCATTATCAAACACCGTAATCGAACGAACGAGGAAGGAATACACCTCAATGAAGGCAAGAGGATTAACCGATGACAATGCAGGTTAACGTCACAACTAAGGTAAACAGTCAGTCTATCAGGCGTGAGAATTACAACGGCCGCGACCACCTGATCCTCCCCAGTTATACGCTGCCAGCAAACGTGGTTATGAATGGCGGACTATATCCAGAAAACGAAATTGATGCTCACTACACCGGCCTTGAGGGGACGCTGGCACCACTAGGACACCCAATGGTTAATGGGCAGTTTGTATCAGCATTCTCTCCTGAAGGGCTAAACATCGGCTACGTAGGGGCTTGGAACCGTAATGTTAAGAAGTCCGGCAACCGTATTTACTTAGAAAAGTGGGTAGATATCGGTAAGGCCGAGGAGTCAGAGGGTGGGCGAGAGCTTTTAGAGCGCATAGCTGCGATTGAACGCGGGGAAGATGTTCCACCCATCCACACAAGTGTTGCTGTATTCCTCGATCAGGTTGAAGCAAACGAAGAACAAAAAGCGCTAGGTGCTGATTGGGTCGCCAAGATTAAAGCCATGGATCATGACGCAATCTTACTCCATGAGGTTGGCGCCACAACGCCTGAACAGGGCGTTGGGCTAATGGTTAACGCTGACCTAGCGACGCCAATCAAGGCTAATTCTGGTGCGTTGGTTGGTGAATCATATCGCGAACGAGAAAACCGAATAGACCGCGCAGTAAGAGACAAATTTGCATCTGGCCCAGATGAATATGCGTGGGTTGCTGACTTCACTGACTCGCAAGTTGTGGTCGTCAGAAACGGCGGTAAGGCCGAGGTCTTCGGATATAAAAGCGATGGTGGAAAAATCACCTTTGATGAAACCGGCTCACCGGTAGTCCGGCAAGAGTCTTGGGTAGCTATTGCTGTCAATAAATTCAAATCATTCCTCAACCAGCAGGATAAACCTGCAACAAATACAAACCAAACGGAGGGCGACATGCCTTTAACCAAAGAAGAACTAGAGACAATCGGCAACATGATTGGTGAGGCAGTGGCGACTAATACCGAAAAGGCTATCAAGCCTCTTGCGGAAAAGGTTGATGCTCTGCAAGCTAATCAAAAAGAGCTATCAGACTCTCTCACCGCAAACGCTCGAGCAGAAGAGGCGACCAAGCGAGCAGCAGTGGCTAAAGTCCATGGCGAGATCGTAGCAAACGCACTGTCTGGTGAAGCATTGGACAGCATGTTTAAAAACTTGGGTGAGGCGGCACCGCTGGCCGGAAACTCAGCCAACAACCCAGCAGAAACCGGCGCACCAGTTGCCGATCAATACTTCAAGTAAGAGGGGATTCAAATGGCTTCTCGCTATCGCCGTGTAAACATTGACGGCAAGTCTCTGTACAAAACCGAGACACGAACCACTGCCGCGGCATTATTGCCGGGTACCGCTGCAATTATCAATAGCTCTGGTAAGTTTGCTCAGGCAACAGCTTTAACCGGTCGAATCTACATTATCGACTGCGCCTATCACCAAGGTTTAGGCATTCGTGATGCTGTCCCATCAGGTGATTCTGCCGTAGGAAACTACGTAGAAGAAGTCCGCGAACTTGCACTCCTGTGTGTTGCAGGAGCCTATAAAAAAGACTCTCCGATCAAGCTTGGCTCTAATGGTCAATTTACTCTGGCAACCGCTGACACTGATTCAGTGATCGGCTACAGCCAAGATGAAGCAACTATTGCTGCAAGCTCTACTGATTTCATTCGCGTTCGTATGCGCGTTGGCACTGTTGCAGCTGCGCCTGCGCCTTAATAAGGATAAAAGAATATGTATTTCTCTAAAGAGACACTGGCTGCAAACAGCCGTCTTGGTGGTCATTGGAATGAGCTTTGGGCTAACCGAAACATCTGGAACCAGCAGCAGAAAGGAATGATTGCAGCTAACCGCTCGGTAATGACTCCTGAGATGCTGGCATGCAATGCGGTAAGCGGTTTTGCCCGAGAGTTCTGGGCTGAAATTGATAACCAGATTCTGCAAATGCGTGACCAAGAAGATGGTATGGAGATCATCAACGACCTAATGGGCGTTCAGACAATCTTACCGGTTGGTAAAACTGCGAAGCTTTACAATATGGTCGGTGAAATTGCTGATGACGTGTCAGTTAGTATTGATGGTCAAGCTCCGTTCTCCTTCGACCATACAGAATATAACAGTGACGGCGACCCGATCCCTGTGTTCACTGCCGGTTATGGTGTGAACTGGCGTCATGCGGCTGGCATGAACTCGGTAGGCATTGATCTGGTTCTTGACTCACAGCAGGCCAAGCTTCGCAAAGTTAATAAACGCCGTGTTGCCTATTATCTTTCTGGTGATGCAAACATTCAGGTGCAGGGATACCCAGCGCAGGGCATGAAGAACCACCGCCATACGCAGAAAATTAATCTCGGTTCTGGTTCTGGTGGTGCCAATATCGACCTAACATCAGCAACTCAGGACCAACTGATTGAGTTCTATGGAAATGGGGCATTTGGTTCAACTGCTCGCAAAAACAAAGTTGCTCAGTATGATATCCAGTGGGTTAGTCCTGAAATTTGGGCTAACTACGCACAACCATATGTAGTGAATGGCGTCATTACTGGTACTGTTTTGCAAGCTATTTTGCCGTTTGCACCAGTGAAAGAAGTACGACCAACCTTTGCGTTATCTGGCAACGAGTTTATTGCATACCAACGTCGCGGCGACGTGATTTCTCCGCTGGTAGGCATGGCTCAGGGGGTAGTTCCTCTGCCGCGTCCGCTTCCAAACGTTAACTACAACTTCCAGATCATGTCCGCAGAAGGTCTGCAAATTACCGCAGATGATCAAGGTCTTTCTGGCGTAGTCTACGGCGCTAATCTGGCATAAGGGGTAATCATGGCTAAGTATGAAGTGATTCGCCCTTGGTATGGCGTGAATGTTGGTGACGTAGTCGAGCTAGATAAGTTACACCCAGCATTGAAGTCAAATGTCAGAATGATGCGCGGTGAAGCTGGCGGGGAATTAACCCCAGCAACGCCTGAGGCAACATCAGGCAAGGGCAAAAAGGCCAAAGAAGACTAAACGCCGCGAAAGCGGTTTTTTTATGCCCTGCATCTGCGGGGCTTTTTCATTCTGGAGCCAACATGGTAACCATCGAACAAGCCAAAGAGTATTTGGATTCGGTCGGGATTACACTTCCAGACTTCATCCTACAAGCGCTTGTTGATCAAGCTAACAGCATTCAAGACTGCTTAGACTCCCACTATCCAGCATCTACGGCTCTGCTGATTCAGTTGTATTTGATTGGGCTGATGGGGCTTGCTCAGGGGGATAAATACATTAGCTCTCAGACAGCGCCAAGCGGTGCATCTCGTTCTTTCAGATATCAGTCATTCGCTGACCGCTGGAAAGGCTCGCTATCGCTTCTCACTGGGCTTGATAAGTTTGGTTGCACCAACGGTGTTCTTCCTCCTGATCCAACCGTATCAGCTTATGCTGGCATCTGGATTGGTAAGGGTGGCTGTATGTGTGGGAGCAAGTAATGATAGAAGCCAAAGAAATTGCAGATCTACTGAATAAGCTATTCATTCTCGATGCCGATGCAGCAGCCAAGTTAGTTGCACATCGCGTGGAGTGCAGCGAAGCACTTGCGGGTGATGACGTGCCATTTGTCTGCTCACGGTCGCGTGAAGGTGTTATTAATATGGGCGTTGTTGGATTCATGAATGCAATGGCTAAGCCTGGTACAGGTTATGCCGCTGCTGTTTATGACGATGACAAAAAGTTAACCGGCTTCAAGGTTGTTGGCGGTGGCTGATGTGGAAGCTCATAACCGAAAGCCTGCCGAAGCCATTCGCTCGAGTCTGGGTGAAAACGGATACCGGGCGGGAAACCACAGGTTATGTGAATAGCTCAGGTGAGTGGGTGATTAACTGCAAGCGCATTCGTGATAGCGGAGCGAAGGTCGAGAGGTGGCGAGAATGACAAGAACTGGCGGCCTCTTAAAATATGACTCTCAATACGTTATGGGTGAGTCACTAAACGGCTACTTAATGCCAGCAAGACACACTAAACACCATGATGAAGGCTATCGCATGAGTGGTACGGTTAATGTGTCAATGGCTTTATCAATTGGAGTTTGTGATGAGCGTATGCGTTATGGGGTTACTTGTTGCACTGAATGTCACTGTGATGTACCGAGTTGATGGTGATATGCGCGTTTTCAGTGAAACTATTACCTCATCCATGGTGATTGAGCGATACCTTAAGCTTGAGTGTGGTGACACGATCGGGCTATTCGTACCGGTTGGTAAAGGAAAGCAGGTTAACGCCCAATGTATTGAGTGGTTTGAAATTGAGCGCGTTAAAGCGCCAAAGGAGTGAGCATTGTCAGCGACAGCCAACTGGAGCTATACAGCAGAGGCCACAATCTGGCGAAGCCTCGGTACTGATGAATGGAATAAGCCATCATTCTCAGCACCTATCACTATTGCATGCGACTATGGCGGCGACTCTAAGCGCGGTAACGCTGATGTTGGCCGTGAGTTCGTGGTGAAAGATACCGTCTGGACTGAGTACGCTGAAGCCAAAGAGGGTGACTACCTGCTGATCGGAGTATCGACCGAGGCCAACCCCATCGACGCCGGTGCCGATGAGATTAAGCGCATCATTCGCTATGCGGATACATTTGATCGCGTTGCTGATGATTATGCATTGATAACCGGAGTCTGATATGGGCGTTAAGGTGAAGGGGCTTAAACAGGCTAAAGCTAACTTTGACCATTTGATTGATGACGTAGTCGGGAAAAAGGCTGTAAGGGCTACATATCGGGTCCTGTTTATCATAGGGACTCAGGCATCTATCTATACTCCGATCGACACATCGACCCTCATAAATTCACAGTTCAGAGAAGTGAAATCAGGCAATAAAATCATTACTGGTCGAGTTGGTTATTCTGCTAACTACGCGGTGTATGTTCACGACCCGAACGTGAAGCAGAACTTCAGGCGCTCTACCGCTAAAAAAGAATTTCTTAAACTTGGTGCTGATGATTCCAAGGGGCAAATCGATAGGGCAGTTGCTGAGGAGATGAGCCTATGAGTACGCCAGTATTCATTAAGTTTCGTGAGTGGCTAGAGGGAGCTGGGCTAGTTGACGGATACAAAGTGCAGATGGTGCAGTGGGTAGAGCAGAAGAGTGACTCTGGGAACATGAAATACATTGTATTTCAGCCAAATGGCGGCACCCCACGTGTTAAAGACCTGAGTGCTGATGATAATGTTCAGGTTGTTCTCGTTAGCGCTAAGAATGACGCTCAGACTGTAGTTCAGCGTGCACAGGACATTCTAGATCATGTGACAGATAACCCTGAGGACTCTTGCCTAAATTCAGTCTTCAATCTAGGCGGGATGCAAACGCCAATACCTACGGAAGAGGGAAGAACGGTAATCAGGCTTCTATTCCGCTGCACTGCATAACAACATTCAAAACTAACAGGCTGCCTTATGGCGGCCTTTTTTATTTCCAACAAAAGAGGTAAGTCACCATGGCAGATTGCCAGAATGATTACGGGAAGTTAATTGGCCGCGTCGCTATTCTGCGTCTTGCCGAAGGCTGCCCAGATACAGTCCCAGAACAATCAGAGTTCGTGCGTATGGGCGCTCTGACTACCAAGTCAATCGACTATTCAATGAACACTGTTACTTCTGAGGCTGATGACACCAAAGGTCTGGTTGAGAACCTTGTTACTAACATGGACCTGACGATCAGCTTTGATGGTGAGTGGCGTAAGCGCGATAAGCCAACTGACTTTGGCCCAATCAAACTATCCAAAGAGCTATTGGCAGAAACCAAATCTGGCCGCCAGCCTACTTACTGGGTTCAGTTTGATTTCACCGGTGAAGATGCTGTAGTTCTCCAAGGCTATATGGCTGCGACTTCATGGTCTGGCGAGTTCGGGGCATCTGACATCGCAACTTACTCCGGCGAGTTCAAGGTGGCTGACGCTGATACTGTCGAATATCTGGAAGAGGAAGTTCCTGTTACGGGTGTAACTGTCACTCCGACCAGTGGAAGTGTTGCCGTTGGCGCAACGACCACATTTACGGTAGATGTAGCCCCTGCTGGCGCAACCAACAAAGCCTACACGGTAACGTCATCAGCTCCATCAAAGGCGACGGCAACACTGTCTGGCACCACGGTAACGGTAACTGGCGTGGCGGCTGGTACGGCAAACATCACTGTCACCACAACCGACGGCGCAAAGTCTGCGGTTTACGCTGCAACAGTAACTGCTTAGTAAGCACTACAGAGGGTATCGGTGATGCCCTCGATACTGCTCACAAGGAATTCACATGACCCCGATCACCGACATTGGCGAAATGCTTATCTCAGACCGTGAGAGAGACTATTTCTTTCGGCCTTCTCTCGTTGCTATGACAAGAATCGGATCTCCGTCTGAAATAGTCGCTGCACACGCAACCATGAATGGATTTGAGGTTTTTAGGCTAATCTCGCAAGCCTCTGATGCATGGGGAAAGGTCCCTGAATGGCTGTTAAAAACAATCAAGACTCCCGTATATGGCCGCCCCGTCTTGGCTACAGCAATGAGCATAATGCAGGCGTGCTGTGATGATGATTTAACCTCGCTGATTGGAGAGTGGAGACCAGGTAAAAAAGGTGTCGTCTACCGCAAAGGTAAGATGGGGGTCGGGGAGATAATCATCATTGCGCGTGAGCTAATCGAGCATGGTGTTATCGGTAAGGCCAAGCTTAGAAAGCTACAAAAGCATGAAAGCAAAGATGAGTATTCCTCAGAGTTTCGAGTGGTCGATTATATAAACGCGGCGCGGGCTCATTTCAACATGCCTAGAAGCGAAGCTGAACAGCTAACCATGACAGAGTTCCAGCTCATGCTTAAAGCTAAATACCCAGAAGAGAAAGGATTCACGAAGGAAGAGTATGACGCGGTGATCGACGCGGATGATAAACGAACGGCTGAATTGCTCTCTGGTCGCAGAAGGCTGGTCAAGTCTAAGAAGTTACCGGCTAAGGCCGATTAATGTCACAACCTGCTCCGGCAGGTTTTTTTATGTCTGGAGATCGTAATGGCAAGCGAGCAGGAAGTCGGGAATATCGTCTACACCGTACAAATGGATGTTGCAAAGCTCATTAGCGAGCAACAGAAAGTTAACGATCGCCTGGATAAGATGAACAGCCAGTTTGAGAAGACTGGCAAGACGGTAGACAACACAAGTAAATCATTCGCGTCGCTTACAAAGATAGCTGGCGCATTAACTGCCGCACTTTCAGTTTCAGCAGTGGCTCAATATGCAGATGCATGGACGTCCTTAAATAACAAACTAGCTAACTCAGTTAGAGCAGGGGAAAGCCTCGTAGGGGTCACTGAGCGAGTATTCAACATAACTCAAGCTACGAGGTCTAGCCTTGATGCGACTGCATCACTGTATGCAAGGCTAGAAAGGGCGACCCGAGAATATGGAACCAGTGCGGGCGATCTTGCTAAGTTAACCACAATCATAAATCAGGGATTTGTTGTTTCAGGCGCAACAGCACAAGAGGCTGAAAACGCAATTATTCAGTTATCTCAGGGCTTAGCCTCCGGCGCATTACGCGGAGAAGAGTTCAACTCTGTTAACGAGCAAGGCAATAGGCTAATAGTTGCTTTAGCGGATTCTTTAGGCGTTACAACCGGTGAGATGCGTAGTCTAGCTGCTCAGGGCAAATTAACCACTGATGTTGTTGTTAATGGCTTACTGTCTCAGGGCAATAAAATTGGTAGCGAATTTGCACAAACAACAACGACTATCTCTCAGGCTCTTCAGGTCGCAGGAAACAATATCACCAAGTTTTTTGGGGAGTCATCTTCAGTAAAAACTGGTGTGTCTATATTCAATGATGTCGTAATTACGTTAAGTCAGAATATAGATGTTTTGTCAGGCGCGTTAACTATCGCGGCAGGCGTTATGGGCTCTCGCTACGTTGGTGCTCTTTACTTGGCCACTAAGGCAAAAGTTACTGACGCCGCCGCTACCGTTAATCAGCAGGTTCAAGAATACAAAGCCGCAAAAGCTGTTATGGCTTCCGCTCAAGCTGAAATAGCTAACGCTCAGGCTATAAAAGCCTCGGAACAAGCTAAGGCTAGAGCATTAGCAACACAATCTGCAGTTAATCGCCAGCTCGGACTGAATGTTAGTTACCAGCAAGAATATGCAGCAATCCAATCAAAAATCATTGCTGCTGACAATGCAGAGGCTGCTGCTAAAACTAGGTTGGCCGCGGCAACAACGCAAGCATCAGTAGCCACTAGAACTTATGCAAGTGCAGTCTCTCTTGTGAAAGGTGTTCTTGGGCTAATTGGTGGGCCGGCAGGGTTTGCCATGCTAGCTGGGGCGGCTATTTTCTATTATTACCAGCAGGCACAACAAGCCAAGCAAGAGAGCATTGCGTTCGCCGATTCTCTCGACTCGGTCATTTCAAAAATGAAGGAGATGAACAGCACTCAGCTAGCTGCCGAGATAGCAAAGGCAGAAACATCGATTATCAACCAGAAGGATGCCATCGTTGATTTGCAAGCTGAAATGGACAACCTCCAACAGAAGAAGGCTTTCATTGAACAAGCTGCCAATATCCGAGGTGCAGAGTCGGTTGCAGAGGATTACGCAAGTATTCAGCGCGATATCGATATTCAAGCCGGTAAGGTGGATGCCGCAGAAACAAAACTAAGTCAGACCATCAGTAAAACAGGCATTCTGCGCGCTCAATTAAATGGGACACTTCAAAGCGGCATTGAGCTTCTAAAGCGAGACGGCGAAGAGGCCGGTATTGCTGCGGGAATGATGAATCATTTGGGTAATTCTTTAGATTTCGCTAGCCGAGCTAAAGATAAATTCAATTCATCAAGTATTCAAATCCCCGTAAGCAAAGAGGCTGATAAATTTAATTCTCAGCTAGAACAGCAAAATGAGTTGCTATCGATTACGGATAAAAGACTTAGGGCAGTAACCAAGGCAAGAATGGAAGCAGAGAGCCGAGGTGGCAACGTTAATCAGGTTAACACCGCAGGCGATCTTGCAGGAAAACAATACGATCTGGAAAAAGCAGAGTCTGAGAGAGGGCAGACAACGAAGAATACTGCTAAAGCAGAATCTCAAGCAGAGCAGGCCGAGAAGAAAAGAGTCAAAACACTTCAAGACCTCTCCAGTGAGATAGAAGTTGCAGCATTGAAGTCGAAGGGATTGAACAGGGAGGCTGCGCAATTAGCAGCAGTTCAGGAACTTGGCGCCGGAGCTACTCAGGCTCAAATCCAGCAAGCTCAACAGCAAGCAGGACAAATATTCGATATTCAGCAGCAAGCAGCAGATAAGAAAGCCGCTATAGATGCTGACTCGGCAGCAAAAGCCAAACAACAGCGTGACTTGGATAATGCTCAACTTGATCGGCAGCTTAAAGCCGGTGACGTCACGTTTGAGCAATCTCAACAACGCCGCGCTCAAATTGCTGCGGATTACTCCAAGGCGATTGCCGATGCCAGCTCTCAAGCGGTAGTCACACCTCAGCAGCAACTCGCCGGACAGGTTGATCCGGTGCAGCAGCTCGCAAATGAGAATGCGCAAAAGCTTGCTCTTATTAAAGAGTACACAGCTCAGCGTGTAATCACAGAGGAGCAGGGACTGGCGCTGATGAATGCTGCTAACACTGAGTATGAAGCTCAAAGAACGGCAGCGCAGTGGCAGTTGCTGAGTCAGCAAGGATTGGGCTATGACATGTTGACCAGCGCCGTAGATGCCTTTGCTGGTAATGCATCAAACGCAATCACAGGGCTTCTCACAGGAACAATGTCAGTCTCTGACGCTATGCGCTCGCTTGGTAGCACGATACTGAATAGCGTTATCAACTCGCTGGTTCAGGTCGGTGTTGAAGCGCTTAAAAACTTCATTATTGGTCAGACGATGGGCGCGGCTGCTGTAGCTGCTGGTGTTGGTCAGGCCGCAGCACTGGCTTCAGCTTGGGCCGCACCAGCAGCGTTAGCATCACTAGCATCATTCGGTGCAAACGCAGCTCCAGCCGCTGCAGGCATTACATCAACGATGGGGATAGCTCAGGGTCTGGCGTTGGCCGGAGCTTGTAAAAATGGTGGCCCAGTATCAGCAGGCTCTATGTATCGCGTGGGCGAAGGTGGAGCACCAGAGCTCCTGCAATCAGGCGGCAAGAACTACATGATCCCCGGTGACGGCGGGAAAGTGATTAGCAATGCTGACCTACAGACCGGTGGAGGCGGCAACATTCAGGTATCAGTCGTATTCAACGATTACACATCTGGAAGCCACTCATTCGATGCTCAAACCTCACAGGATGGAAACAATCTCACCATTCAAGCTTTCATCACGGACATGGACCAGAAGGGGCCTATGCTTTCCGCCATAGCACGTAACACCACAGCAACACCACGCGCATCAGGGGGCTAAGATGGCTATTCCATACCCAGATTGGCTGCCACTGGCGCAGAAGTCTGACAAAAGTCCGGCGACGGATACCGGATTCAGAACAGATCAGCCTCTTGTCGGTGCGCCAATCTTCCAGAAATTAACCGACGATTTAAAAACGTCGTTCTCTCTCAAGTGGATATTCACGTTCACACAACACCGCGCATTCATGCAGTGGCTGCGCAGTCCAAACTATCTCGATAACTGTAACCAGTGGTTCTCTATGCGCCTTAACAACGGTACCGGAGACACTGGCATTGAGGTTCAGGAGCTGCATTTCACGGCATGGCCAACATGGAACCAGACGGGAAATATTTTCACATGGTCGGGGAATGTCATCTGCCGGAAGCTGAATAACGCTGATGATGAGTTTGACGACATCATTGTTGAGCTGCCACCGCCGTGGGATAGCTGGCTGGATATTATCGTCACTGGCTATCCTGATGACCGCGATCCGGAATCACTACCGAGGGTGTAATAATGCCAACACTGCGAGAGTATCGGGCCCAGCGCCCGAACCGGATAATTTATGAGGCTATTGAGTTTCATCATGTGTCTTTTGGCAGCTTCTATCTAGTCAACAACCAAGTCTTCCCGAAAACGCTCGGCGGCGTGGAGTATAAGCCATGCCGATTTGAGCTTTCGGAAAGTCAGCAAAGCAGCACACCAATCATCGATTCAACGATTAAGTTCAGTCGTTTGGCGCAGGACTTTAAGCAACAGTTGAAGGTCTGGCGTTCGTATAGTCGCATTGAACCGATCACCGTTACCTATCGGCTGTTTGACTCTAAAGACATGACAATAGCGATCAAGGAGTGGCAGTTGTACGTCAAAGACTGCTCCCTTGATGCTGATAACGTCAACGTCTCTTTATCAATGACAAATCCGCTCAATACTAACGTGGCGTTGCTGTATGACCCAGCCGATTGGCCCGGTCTCGAAATCGGATAAACCATGAATAAATCTGACTTTATCAAACGGAT
Source organism: Hafnia paralvei (assembly GCF_020150375.1). Classification (NCBI taxonomy): domain Bacteria; kingdom Pseudomonadati; phylum Pseudomonadota; class Gammaproteobacteria; order Enterobacterales; family Hafniaceae; genus Hafnia; species Hafnia paralvei. The sequence goes on from NZ_CP083737.1 coordinate 1,292,958, forward strand.
GATCGGCGTTCCGTGGGCTAACCGCGCCTGTTCGATGGAGGCTTGTGACTGCTGGGGACTTGTCGCGCTGTATTACAGGCATGTTCTCGGCAAAGAAGTGCATCACAAGGCTGGGTATGAAAGTAACCGTGATTTCCTGACCTGCTACAGAGAAGAGGTGGTGTTTTGGCAACGGGAGAAAGTACCCGTAGAGGATGGCATTTTTGTTGGCTACATGGGGCGTAGAGCGGAGCACGTAGGTTTAGTGCTCAGTGGGATGGCATTACATAGCCGCGGCCTCAATGGCTCGGTTAGGCTCGATAAGCTGCGCGTAATTGAAAAGGTATTCACTAAAGTGGAGTTTTATTCGTATGGCACTTCTAGAAATCCAGCACTTGCCCGGGGTGCCGAAGGAGAGAATTGAGCTGGCAAACGGCTCTAACTTTTATAATTGGTTGGTGCAGCAAGCGTTTGATAGAGATATTGCAATCGTCATCAATGGCGTATTGGCAGACGAGGAAACCGAGCTTTCGTTTGAACTCACAGAGTTGCATCGCATCCAGATATTCAATCAGCCGCGCAGCATAGTCAGCGATATCCTGAGTCCGGTCTTCAAACTCGTCACCAAAGTATTTTCGTTCTTAGCGCCTAAACCTTCATTCTCGACGTCTGCGGATAATAACGCAAAAGAAAGCCCAAATAATAAGCTGACCGGTCAAACAAATATCGCCCGCACATATCAAGCTAGGCCTGATATTTATGGGCAGGTTCGCTCATTCCCAGACTTAATCCAGCAGTCTATGTTCGAGTTTACTGACAACATCAAGTACGTTACTGAATGGATGAATTTTGGGATCGGGCAATATACGGTTGAGAGTGTGCGCTACTCAGAGTCAAGTCTGGGTTCGATTGCTGGCGCTAGCTACCAGTTCTATCCGCCCGGCACCGTCATCCCAGAAATCATTCAGGGATTCGAGTTTGATGACGTTGACGGGCAGGAGGTGCTGGGGCCGAACGAAGACAATAGCGAGCAAGTAGCAACCGCAACCACTAATGATGTTGTATCAGGTACGATAACTGGCACATCAGCGGCAGTTAAAATCGTTCAGTCACCAGATTTCGACTATTTCTTTGACATCCCAAAGCCGCTGCCAGTGCAGGTTACCGTTAATGTTACGCGCCATCTGGCGTCCGGCGATGTGACTGAAGATGTAACGTTTTCAGCGTCTCTAGATTCCGCTACTGAATCTGATGATGGCGCAGTTATCGACCCCGTTAACTACTTCACCTTCCAACTTTCATCAATCAACAGTCCTGTCGAGATTCCTGCGGGTTCGACAATCAATAACACGATATTCACGCTGACTGAAAACAAGGGGAATATCTCTGGGCCATACTTCGCGGCGATTGAGGGAGATGAGCTGTGGGTGCATCTGCAGGCTCAACTTGGAAAGCGAGAGGGCGCTGACTTTTTGCTTGAATACTGGGCTGTTGATGATGATAACAACATAATATCTCCAACCTATAGCTACTCTGGCTATGTTTTCAACGCTAGCGATAGTCGCGCCGATTACATATACGGCACATTCAAGTTTACTCCGCCTTACGGCAACGCACGATATGCGTTCCAACTGCGAAAGACCAACAACAGCTCTGATAGTAATCTTCTGCAAATAGCCGAGGCACACTCAGTCACGCGACGCAAGAATGTGACCTATCCAAATGACACTCTTGTGAAAGTCACGGTGCGCGCAACTGAACAGGCCACCGGCTCACGTGATCGCAAATACAACGCACTCGTTACACGTCACACAATCAGCTATGACATCAATACTCGCACTGTTGACTATACGCTCAGGCCGTCGCGCAGCTTTGCTGATGCGGTCGCGCATGAGTGGCTGGTCATAGGTAAGCAACCAGAAGACACGATAGACCTTTACGAGTTGTACAGCATCTATCAGTCATTGCCGGATCCGTTGTTGGGATACTTCGACTATACGTTTGACGATGAAGACATCTCACTAGGTAACCGTGTAGAGACCATCTGCAATGCGGCTAGGGTGATCGCGTACTGGGACGACGGCGTTCTGACCTTCGCACGGGATGAGCGCAAAGAGTTTCCATCTGCTGTATTCAACAGAGCAAACATCGTCGCTGATGAGTACAAGATCAGTTACGACATGACGATGCCGGGTGGCTACGACGGTGTAGAAATCGAGTATGTCAGTCCGAAGACAAACAAGAAAACCTACATCCGGTACCGCATTAGTGACACGGGAATTGTTGAGCAAGCGGCATCATCGCCGCTCAAGATATCGTTGAGTGGTTGCCGCAACGAGTACCAAGCAAGGGATAGGGCGCTTCTGGAAGTTAACCGGTTGGTCAGCTCACGCATGAAGATGAACATGAAGACACTGGCCGATGGGGAATATGTTTCACCGGGCGAGATGATTGTTGTTGCTGACACTTACGACACAAACCAGCAAGCTGGCTATATTGTTGCGCGGAACGGAAATGACTTTGATACAAGCGAACAGATTAACTTTGCGGGCGACATGTACGTCAGGGTGACTGACTCGATCGGCAACTCTACGGACAAAATCAGAGCTTATCCACGTACCGATACCAAGTTTGGATTCACCGCAGCAGTACCGAATATCACGCTCAACATTTTCGACGGCTACAACGTTCAATCACCATCTCGCTATGTCATCGCCACCACGGAAGAAATGGAGGCTATGCGCTGGCGAGTATCAGATAAGAAACCCAACTCTGACGGTACGTTTTCATTGACGTGTGACGAGTATTTCGACGCTAACCCAGACTATAACGTCTAACCAACATCTACCTTCAATAGCCCAGCCATAGCGCTGGTTTTTTTTATGGAAAAATTATGGCCACTACACCGACACAAGATGCAGTTCCAAGTGAATCACCACGCGACTTAAAATTTAACGCTGGGAAAATTGACGAGTTCGTAACATCTTCAGGATGGACTTACACCGATCGCTTTGGCAATAAACACTACACCATTGAAGGCATTAATTACCTAGCCCAACAGGTAATGAACTCGTTTGGGTATGTCACCCTTACAGGTGTGTCATTCACTACTGGCGCGACAGTAACAAAACCAAATGAAGTTTTATTCAACGAGGCGAATAACGAATATTACAAATGGACTGGCTCTTTTTCCTCGGGGCCTAAAGTCGTTCCCGCCAACTCAACGCCAGAATCAACCGGTGGCATCGGTGCTGGAAAGTGGCTGAGTGTTGGTGATTCTACTTTGCGCGGTGAGCTGGCTGCGGAAGGTGGTGCGGAGATGGTGGGTTATGGTCAAACTACCGTTAAAGGCGCTTTGGATGAGTTAAACCAAGCTAACTCCGGCCTATATGATAAAGATGGCTTTAACCTTGTTGGTCGATTCCTAAATCTGTCTGAGTTGAGATCAAAGGTTCCGGCAGCGGCGGGGCAGATTGTCTATGTAGCTTCAGCGGCAAGCGCTACAGCAACAGAGAAGCACTATGGCGGTGGTTACTTCCAGTCTTTCGACAATAGCACCTCACCGATTGCTGATGATGGTGGGATAGTGATTGTGCCGACAACTGGAGCGTTGGCGTGGCGGAGGATTGTGGAAGGTAATGTTTGGGTTGAGTTTTTTGGTGCAAAGCCTATAAATGGCTTCGATAACGCTTCTGCAATAGCTAAGGCCATGTCATATGGATATGACCATAGCACGCCAATTCATTTCATGGCAGGAAAGTATCAAACATCTCAGAGTCCAGTAGCAAAGACATGGTCTGGAATTATTGGGCAAGGTCAGAATAAAACAATTATATCTAAAACAACAAATAACCCATACATAATAATATCAGGTCTATCTGTAGATGCTCTATTGATTCTACTTCCTAAGACATTTGTAGTTGACGGGCTTGATGGAGACAACTATGCAAATGGAATTGAGATTCAAGGAATAACTTTACAACGAGAAGGAATTGCTGACCGAACCAATCAGCCAACATATGGTATCTATGCTCCTTATATGGCATCAAGCCTTTTAAGAGATCTTAGGGTTGAATGTGGTTATTATGGATTTTGGGGAGAGGATTGCTTCTCAAATATTTTTGAAAGATGTGGGTTCTTAGGGCTAGCTATAGGACAATTCATTGGATTCTATTTAGGTAAAGTAAGAAATGGAGTCTACAATCTTTCTGGAACAAGTAATCTTTTAGATCAGGTAGGAGTAGTTAACTATCAGATTGGCTTTGAAATTGATTCACAGCAATATACAACAATGAATTGCTGTACTGCTGATTCTATATTCCCTATGACAGGAACATCAGAGACGATATCTAGAGCTTATTTTTTCCATAATCCGCATGGTATAACTATGAATGGTTGTGGTAGCGAGGGAGTAAAAGGAGAGAGACTAACTGTAGTGCAGGCTGCTACATCTATATATGATGGGACAATGGTAATAAATGGTTGTCAATTTCAAGTTGTCCCTTCAAACCCACCAATTTCATTTCCAATATTTAGATTTGAGAACCAAGGTACAAATTCATTCAATCTCTACATAACTGTTAACTCATCAAACTTTCGCCGTGATTCAACGACAACTCCAAATTTAACTAAAGGCTATGTTTATGGAGGGACAGGAGCTGTAACAGTAGTAAGGTTCATAGCATCTGTTCTTGAGGAACCTATAACGTCAGGAAATGTTGATGTTAAGTTAATTTAGGTATAAGAAAGCCGTTAACATTTTGATGGTTAACGGCCTTAATTTAATTGTGTAATTTATTTACATAATGAATTATCAAAACTCACCATTACATTATCATCATCACGATAAATATTTATATCATTAGATGAATAAATCAATGTTGACTTACAATAGTTCTTCATAAACATAGATACTTTTTGACTGGAAAAGTCAGGATATTTTTGATTTACACCTCTAATCTTGAGGTATACATGAGAACCGTACCAGTTATAGAAGTAGTCGAGCACTATTGTTTTGAATAGTGGATAATTTAATTGTGAATTAAGTAGTATAGGGGATTTTGGAGAACTACCATCAAACATAACATTAACACTATTTTCGGGGGTGTTTTTTAACGCTAACCCAATTATTTCAGCGACGTACTTATTTTTATCATCCTGTGCTCGTAAAGCATTTCCATAGGAGTAGAATAGAGTAAATATATAAAAAATAAATATTAAAAGTATAACATTAACAGCTTTTGTGTTATTTATGGACAGATATAAAATGGTAAAGACAAATAGAAAAAGACCGTTAAAACCAATGTAAACCCTTGCAAAAGTCGTTAGAGGCGTTTCAAGGAAAAGTAATGAAATCATTGATGATATGAAAGTCAACGGTAATGATAGCACTACCATTAACGCCAAAAAAACAGAAGCTTTACACTTGTTTTTTTTAAAGTATACAAAAAATAATTTAATAGCAAGTGCAAATGATACAATGAAACTACCAATTAATAACTCTCTTCCATATTCAGGGGTTAAATTGTTAGTGTAGAAATCATAATAAATAGTGAAATTTTTGTGAATGATCTCTATGATATTTGTAGCAATCCCAGGATGGTTTTGGCTGTTGTCATTAACATGAGTTAACGGCAATACAAATTTCATATATATAATAGCACCAACTAATACTTCAATAACTCGAAATGCTATTGATTGTATTATGTTTATTGGGGTTTCATTGTTTTTTATTTTTACAAACATCTCTATAGAAATTAATATTAATACTATATTGATAGATGCTTGATAAAATGAAAATACAATGGTTATAAAGGCAGAGTGTAAAATAAATGAAAGTGCCTTATTATTATAGTTTATGCAAATAAATGAAAAGGCAAAAAATATCGAAGCCGATATGGTTAAACTATCAAATCTGTATGATAGGGGTTCAATTAAAAATGGACTTAATAAAAATGATAATGGTAAAAATAGATAATGCCTTTCTGAATTAAAAACTTTAATATGAAATAGATAAAATGAAATAGATAATAGCAAACATGCTATTATTAGAGGCAGTGGTGCCAAGTCAGTTAGATGATTGTTAAAATTAAGGATAATCATTAATCTATCTGATAATGGCCGGCCATCAATACCCCAATAAGTTACTCCGCTCATTGCTCTGCTCATATCATCGCTGTAGTAAACATTTGCAAGTATTAATGGTAGCGCAAGTAAGAATATGCTTAATAAGTAAATCTTAATGTTATTTTTCATTTTTTAAGCTCTTTAAGAGATATTTTGGTCTTTGTTTTGTCTCAATGTAAATTCTTCCAATGTACTCACCAAGAACACCTATCCCAATGAGTTGGACGCCACCAAGGAAAAGAATCGCAGTCATTAATGATGGGTAGCCGGGCACAGGGTTTCCCCAAATAAGCTTATCTACTACCATCCATGCTGCATATAGAAAAGCAAAGGCGGAAACGCCAAGACCTATGTACGTCCAAATACGAAGTGGGAATGTTGAGAAGCTAGTTATTCCCTCAAGCGCTAGATTCCATAGTTTCCACCCATTAAATTTAGATTCACCAGCGCAGCGCTCGGCACGTGAATATTCAACGACCTCAGTTTTACCGCCAACCCATGACAAGATACCTTTCATGAATAGGTTGCGTTCTGGAAGTTGTTTAATATTCTCAACTGTTTCTCGCGACATTAAGCGGAAGTCGCCGACATTCTCTTCGATTTTTGGTGTGCTGATTTTATTGTGAAGTTTGTAGAACATTTCAGCAGACTTGCGTTTCAGATGCCCGTCAGTAGATCGGTCTGTTCGCTTGGCTAGAACCATATCTGCGCCATCTTTCCACTTCTCAATCAGAAAGGGGATAACCTCAATCGGGTCTTGCAGGTCAACATCGATAGGGATGACGGCTTCGCCAGTGGCATGGTCTAGTCCAGCAAATAATGCGGGCTCTTTGCCAAAGTTTCGAGTGAAGCTTAACGGTTTAACTAATTCATCGGAAATAGCTAGCGCATTAATAATATTTTCAGTTGAGTCTTTGCTACCGTCATTGATGAATACAATCTCAACCTCATATTCTTTTAGAGGGTGATATTCACGAACTGCTTTATAAAAAATAGGTATCGTGTCCTCTTCATTGAAGACTGGAACAACCAACGAGATTTTCACTGTTTTTCACTCCGGAAAACTATGAACTTAGAATAGAAGAATCCGCAAACTAGGCTAATCGCTGAGAAGGAAACAAGAGTAAAGATTGGTGGTAAACCACATGTTTCCGAAGCCCAGCCGGTGGCAACACTAAGCACCCCCATAAAACCAATGTAAAGCATATACCTCATGGTTGTTGTTTGGGCTTTGAATGTGAAGCGTGCATTTGCGAAGAAAGAGAAGGTCACAGCAACACAGAACGCAGCAAAGTTGCTGAGGGCTTGATCATCCTTAACACCATAGAAAATTATGGCAAAAACCATCCAATGAATGGCCGTGTTCACAACACCCACAGATATGTATCTGGAAAAAAGCTTAAGCATTTGTCAATAAGAGTAATTTTAAGTGATGGCAGAGTTTAGCATTTGAGAAGCTTCTGATCAGCTATTGATCGCATGTCACCCTCACTTATGAGGGTTACATCGGGTGGGGTTAGTGCTTAAAATCCCTAATGTATGGAAGTATGCGTTGCCAGTTATGCGAGATACGCTGCTGATTTTCAATATGCATAGATTCACGCGCTAAAGCTTTCTGCGCATTGTTTAGCGTGTAGTTGAACTCGCATCCAATATCGTAAAAGCGACCAGCATACTTTGATCCAAGGTCTACCAGTATGGGGTATAGCTTCCTAGCATCGGTTCGCATTTTGTCTGCCGTGCTCCACAGGTAACACAGGGAGCAGAATTCTTCGTCTGACAGGGTGATCGTGTGAGTTTGTGGTTTTACTGTGGCTACTTCTTGGCTATTTGCTTTCTGGCTGAAATAGCAATCTTCCAGCTTCTCGAACACTTCCCACGCCTGATCTGTTTCCAGCATCTTTGCATGTCTCGCTGCGCCGCGTTCTGTCCAAAGTATTAGGTGCTTAGCTCTGGATGCGACTAAGTTACTTTGAGTAACCTTGTCCTTAAACTCCCTTAGAGCAGCGCCCTCCAGCTTGAAGTAGTGTTTACCACAAATGAATCTATCGGCGTTCCGAGTGTAATTTACTTTGATGTTATTGGTGTCAGTGCCATACAGTTTTGCTAATAGCTCAGTAGTTATAACAGGAGTGTTTTTATATGTTACTGGGGATAGGGTTTCAGCAGAAATGTGAGTGGTCATGACGACCTCCGGTGGTAGATTTTATTTTTATCACCACCGTAAGGTGCAAATCATATGGTGGTGAGACGTACAGGGTTTGCACTACCGGAATCTACCGACCGGCGAGCCTTTCGGCTCCCCCGTACGCCCCACCATTGTTCAGATATGCGGGGGCACTACGACATAAAAAAACACGCTCGCGGCGTGTCATTTGGTCGCGGTAGAATTCTAGGTGGGGTGCAAATCCCGACACCTGATTTTGCAGGTGCATCGAGAATATAGCCCACAGTGAATACCGCGTCAAATGTTGGGCACACCTACACAAAAAGTGTAGGTGTGGTTTTACACTAAAGGTGCAAAACCTAAAATGTGGAAATATAGGTAATTACTAATCACCAAGAACGTTGCTTTTGCATTACCTTGCCTACAACCTCTGCTACCATATGACAACTTGTTGCTTGTCTATGGAATGGGATATATGAATAAGATTGCGGTTATTGGGATTGCCATTGCCACGCTAATTCTCTCTGGCTGTGAGTCACAGCAAATGGCTGATGCAAAGAGAAAAGATGCAGAGTTTGCCAATGCGGTGAAAAACATAAATCTTGAATCTGCTGATGTTGGCTCTATGCCTAGCAATTATAAGGACCTTGTTGAATCATCTATTAAAGCTCAACTAAAGGATCCTGAATCGGCTAAATTTTACGATATGACCAATCCACGCAAAGAGGTGATGGTTGAAAATAGGAATTTTGTTTATGGGTATTCAACATGCGTATATGTTAACGCTAAAAACTCGTATGGCGGATACGCAGGGAAGCAATTGTACTGGGCGTTCTTGAAAAATAATCAGGTATTGCGCATCAAAAATACAAGTGAACCATTTGGTAATATAATCTTTGTAGGAAGACCTATTAACTGCAACTGATTTTGTGCAACCAACCCGCTCCGGCGGGTTTTTCTTTTAGAGCACTATCGCAGATCACCCATGAGTGGCCTGCGGTAATTCTCTGGGACGGATTTGGGACTGGTGACCAAAGGTTGCCTTCAGTCAGTTACCGTAACTTTCCGTGTATTGGGACGTGTGAGCGCCGAGTGGTGCGGTAAGTTACTGGTTTATAAAGTGGATCTATGAACTTCTAAGCCGTAGGTCACAGGTTCGAATCCTGTAGGGCGTACCATCTAAACCTCTCTCAACGTCTTCTAAAGTCTACTAAATCCAGCAACAACAAGCCTTTCATTCGTTTTCTTGTCTCTCAATGTCTACTCACATCTATTGCAATCAACACCAATGTGGGGGTATTAATGGGGGTATTCTAGGTACAATGGAAACTGATACCCCCAAATGAAACTCAATGCCCGCCAGATAGAGACTTCCAAACCTAAAGAAAAACCATACAAGCTTGCCGATGGTGGTGGGCTTTTTCTGTTGGTTAAGCCAAACAACTCGAAGTTATGGCAGATGAAATATCGAATAGCTGGACGAGAAAAACTTTTATCAATTGGTCCTTATCCTGACGTGTCCCTTGCTGATGCTCGCCAAAAGCGACAGGAGGCTAAAAGCATTATTGCTGCTGGTGGTGATCCTAGTCAGGAGAAGAAAGCAGATAAAATTGCAAAGCAGACGGCTATCAATAACAGCTTTGAAGCTCTAGCCAGAGAATGGCATGAATACAAAAGACCGAACTGGTCTGAGGGATATGCAGCCGACATCCTAGAGGGGTTACAGAACGATGTATTTCCAGCTGTAGGTAAGAGGCCTATAGCAGAGATAAAACCTTTGGAGATGCTTGAAGCGCTTAGAAAGATGGAAAAGCGTGGTGTTCTCGATAAATTAAAAAAGCTACGGCAAGCCTGCAATCAAATTTTTAGATATGCCATTGTTACTGGCAGGGCTGAGGTTAATCCAGCAGCTGAGCTTACTGGTGCATTATCTTCGCCAAAAGCTAAACACTTCCCACATCTGCTCGCAGACGAGCTACCAGCCTTCCTACAGGCACTTTCACAATATAGCGGCAGCAGCATTACCAGAATAGCTACAAAGCTCCTGATGCTTACTGGAGTGCGCACGATTGAGCTTAGAGCTGCAATGTGGAGTGAGTTCGATCTTGATAAGGCTGTGTGGGAGGTTCCCATTGTGCGTATGAAGATGAAACGCCCTCACTTAGTGCCACTTTCTAGTCAGGCTCTAGCTCTAATCCAAGAGCTACAGCAGATCACTGGTCGGTTTCAGTTTGTTTTTCCCGGACGTAATGATTCCAGAAAGCCAATTAGTGAAGCGAGCATTAATCAGGTGATTAAACGTATTGGGTATGATGGAAAAGCTACAGGGCATGGTTTCCGGCACACAATGAGCACGATATTACATGAGCAGGGCTTTAACTCTGCTTGGATCGAGACTCAGTTGGCCCATGTGGACAAGAACAGCATACGAGGTACGTACAACCATGCTCAGTATCTTGATGGGCGCAGAGAAATGCTGCAGTGGTATGCCGATTACATAGATAGCCTTGAGTTAGGACTGCCAGCCAGAAAGAAGGCTTAATAGTTCAATTTACTCACGTGCGTAGAAAGTAGGTCGGTTAGGTTGGTTAAGTCGGTTAATGGTTATGTTTTATAGATATATTAATTAGTTACGCTCTAGTATTTAACCGACCATTACCCGACTTTAGCCTCATTTAACCGACCTTATGCATTGTGGCTGGCTATACATACAGTTTTGATAACTTAATTTGAACTATTCGACTCAATTTTGTGATCCCAAACAATAACTGTGATTTTATACAGTGTTTATTGTTGGTAGCCTATGGTGGACTACGGTAGACTTATATCCATAAAGCTATGTATCGGTTGCTCCCGAGAACATAGCCGCTTCAACAAATTAGAGGGCTGGATAGAATTATGGTTAGAGTAAAAGCACAAGAAATTTTGTCGTGGTTTGATACGTCAAGATATGGTGAGTTATTGGGGTATACAACAGATCAAATTTTAGATGATATTGAGTTTAGAATCTTTTTACTTTACGAAGGGGATGATAGTGATACACCGATGGGTGTTCAAAATATGAATGAATCTAGATTACGTTTTATTGAAGGTTTAAAAAAAGGTCACGTGGGATCAACATTAGCATATTTACATAGCCTTGATGGAGAGCATATTGAAGTAAATCCTATGTCTGAAGAGGAGAATATGAAAGACATTACCGTGCAGTACAATGGATATCACATAGTTTCACGCGATTACTTTAACGTTTCTCATAGCGATTCATTTACTACTGGCTTAGCATGCATTCCATTTAGTATGGGGGATTTGATTTCATATTATAAAGCGTTGGCAAGACATGGTTATATTGTGGATAACAAAAATGGTACTGTAGAAGTACAGAGCACACATGTAGGTAGAGAAATAACTAACGTAGACTATTTAGGTGAAAGCTTTAGTGGAGAGATAGTCATTAAATTTAATCTTGAAGAATACTCAGATGAGGAGTTAGTAACTGAGTTCAGGGAGATGATTAAGGAGTGGAGAGTAGAGTCCGGAATCAATGAGCCTGACAGGGCTGTTAATAGAATAGGATTGTCTACATTGAAAAAACTAATAACTTATAAAGTCATTCCATTTATGGACTTATTGATCTGGGAGATGGCTTATAAGAAGAAAATTAGTAATGAGATGTATGCAAGGATATTGTTTCCATTGTCTGACTATGATTATGATGTAATGAGTGGGGCTCAAATAAAGGATACAGTAAAACCATTCATTGAAAAAATAATAAACAATGATTTATTACGAGAGATAATTTTTTTCGTAAAGAAAAATGAGTACCTTAAAGATATGCGATTTTTAGATGTACTGAAACTCGCTGAAAATTGATAGGTATGAAATACATTGAAAACTATTTTTTGTGTATATACCTATCAAGAAAGTAAAATAGAACGGAAAATCCCCCTGTTAACTTTAATAGACAAGTACAGGGGGCTACATGTCACAAGCATCACAATCATTAATCCGCATTACAGAAGTGCGGCGCCGTACCGGATTCGGTAAGGCGTGGATCTACCGCCTCATGTCTCAAGGAAAATTCCCCGCATCAGTAAAAATTGGTTCGCGCTCTATTGCCTTCGTTGAAAGCGAAATTGACGAATGGATTAATCAGCGCATTGAAGAATCCCGCAAGGAGGTCGCATAAACACCCTAAGTACATTATTTGCGAGAGTTTGCGGCTGTTTTCATTCATCCTTCGATTGCCGTCGCGACAGCTAACCAAAGCTAAAACGGAGAATAACCAATGAAACTGAAAAAAAGTCCCTTTGTTGGGGAGGGACAGACTCACTCTAAATTCGTCACGAGCGGTATTTTGGTTAATGGCTTACCTATCGAATTAGTTCGCCAGTGGACCGAATATCCAACAAAGCAAAGTTTTGCCGTATCGGTATCTACCGAAGTGCGTCGTCAGCATTACCCGAATGATGCCGTTTTCAGTGAGGCTATGCGTGAGGCGGGATATTTACCGGTTCGTACGAGAAAACTGACTGGAAAGGATGGCCGCTTTTGGTTGTACCGTGTTACAGGCAAAGACAAGGGGGTTGTCGCAGAGAAACCCGCACCGCACAAGGCTTGTAGCGTTTTTGTGCAGGTGTCTGAGCAACCTAGAAAGGCGTTTAAACGTGTCGCGGTCGATGGTAAATGGCTGAATGTCTATGCTGACCACATCCGCTTTCTGACCAAAAAACGTGTGCGTGTTGAAGGTAAGCAGGTAATGGGTTACACGGCTAAAGGCTTGCTGGTGGTGGTATTGGCATGAGTGATTATTTAAATCTGGAAGCTGGCCAGAATGAAATCCTTATTCAGCTTAAACAACTTCCTACCTTGGAATTTAATAGCCAACGCTTAGTGACATTCTCAATGATTGATACTGCTCACCAGCGTCCGAAAGGTACGGCAAAAGCCGCTTTTGGTCGTCATCGCTCGCGGTTCGTTCTGGGGCGCCACTTTTTTGAGCTAACTGGGGACGTAATACGTACTCAGTTGCTTTCAGAATTTTTCCCGAAGCATACCCGCAAGGGGATTGTAATTACTGAAATGGGCTACCTGTTGTTAGTTAAGCCCTTTCAGGACGATCTATCTTGGCTGGTTCAGGAGGAATTGGTGAATGCTTATTTCCGCTGTCAGGAGGCAGTCACTTTCCATCATGTGGAACTACCATCACTGCAAGAGCTGGCTGCCATGCCGGTTGCTGATGCGCAAAGTACTGTAACTCGCGCAGACAAGCATTCTAAGCAACTTCATGGTTCACAGGGCAGTAATGGCATGAACCTGCGGAAGAAGGAACTCAAAGCCCTGCGTCCGGCTGAAAAGTTAGTACATGCGATGGGGCAGATTGGTTTCGATAAGTACAAGTGGGAGGTTCAGCATAATGGCTAATATCTATGGGGTGTGTCCAGAAAGAGCCTTGCAGCACAAAGGCTACAGCGATTTTGTGCAGCATACTAACCCTCTTAAAGAGGGGCTATTGCGACTAGTTTTAAACGAGCCTCAAACCTTGCAGGTAACTATCGGTTACTTACAAAACCAAGCTGCAAATATGCCGCTTGCCTATAGCTCATTGAAAAGTTTTCAAAACCCTAATTCGGGCTTTGCTACTAACTTATTGAAAAAGTTCCAGACTGTGAACTTGCAGTCTGCTCAAACTTTGTGCAACTCTTTTAGAGGTGTGCAAATCACAATCGGTGAAACGCCGAGTTTGAAACTGAAAGCAGATAACTCGTTGATTGGCCTTATCTCTGTTAGAGAACCAGAGTTAGTCAATCCGTTGCTCCAGCTTAATTATCGCGAATCGCGAGAATTGGCTAACTCGTTGATCCAGCTTAATTCCGTCGATTCAACGGAATCGGCTAACTCATCGATTATGTCTAAAACCTGCATTGCAGGGACTTCACCTGGTGTATTGGTGAAGTTTGATTCGGACAATTTTCCTAGCAGGGATGACACGCAGAAGGCGCAAAAAGAAAAAGGCAGCACTGCGAATGCCGCCTTTTTGCATAACGTTGATGGGGATCAGTCGTTATCTTGCTTGGTTTTCTTACGCTGGCGTCGTTTGATTTCGCCCCTAGCAGCAGTAACTAAAAAGCCAGCAGTACTCTCACCATCTTCCTTAACTTGTTCGATTAACTCAAGGTCATCAAGTGGCAGCCTTACAGAAACTTGTAAGGACTTATTGTTCTTTCTTCCCGTTGCCATTACTGGATCTCACTGTGGTAGGTGGTGTTCAGTATGCACGAAAAATTATTCAATACAATCGTTGACGTGGTGTTCACCTGAGAATATATTGGTGGTGTTCACCTTGTTGTTATCATGGTGCATCATCAGCGAAGCCCAGCTGGACGGCAATCCAGTCTGGGCCTCTATCCACAATGTTATCGGAGCTAACACTATGGCATTTACTCATAGTACCCAAACTCGCCCTAAATTTACATACCTGTTCTTGGGCACCCCAAGTGATTTACCTACCTGCACACCCACTGTTCTTCGCGCTGAAGCGGACACGGAAGCAGAAGCACGTGCCAAATTTATTGATTGGGACCTGATCTTTGCAGCACAGATCCGCACGGCTGCACCTTCTCGTCTGCAATTGTTCTCTACTGACGACGGTTTCATGTGGATCTACGAACAACGTCAGGAGGCCAGCCATGCGTAAAGCCAATCGAACTGAACCCGTTGATGCCTTGGGCAAAATCCAAGCATTGGCAGCCGCGGCCGGATACCTCATTTCTACTGAACGAGAAACCCAGCTGTGCTTCGAGCTTATTGACCTGATTGAAGGGATCGCTAGCAAAGTGTTGGAGGAAGAAAATGCCTAACACCCATATCTATCACACTGAGTCAAATGTATTGCTTGGCTTGCAGCGCTCCTTAGACCTGATGAATTGCACCCAACTGATCCTCAATAGTGGCGACAAGAAAATGCAAATGTACGTGCAGTCATTAGTTGATGTTGCTCAGGAGTTGACCCAGCAGGCAGTGAACGCACTGGATTTTGGTGAACAGCCACAGAACAAAGGTGAACAGGGGGTGTGCAATGGCTAAGAAAACCGAGCTGGTGGCTGTTGAAGCCAAAGATCTGCAAGTTATCGAATATCGTGGGAAGCGTGTGGCAACCACAGAGCAGCTAGCGGCGGGGTATGGCACAACGGTGATCCGCATTCAGCAGAACCACACCCGTAATGCAAACCGCTTTGTTGAAGGTAAGCACTTTTTCAAAATCAGCGGAAATGAACTGAAGTCATTCCGACTATCTTTGAGCGAGTCGGTTAATAAACATACAACCTCATTGATTCTCTGGACTGAACGCGGCGCCGCCAACCACGCCAAGATGCTGGAAACCGATCAGGCTTGGGAATACTACAACGACCTGACCGAGTTCTACTTTACTCAGCGTGATGCCAAGTCATTACCTGCACCAGTGGAGCTATCCACGCTGGAAATCATCCAGCTTGCGTTGGAATCTGAAAAAGGCCGATTGGCGGAGAAAGAACGCGCTGATCATGCTGAGCGTACCAAAGGCCAGATTAGCCGCAAGCGTGAGGCATCTGCACTCGGCAAACTGAGTGCCAAGAGTCGCCGCTGTAAGGAGTTGGAAGAAATACTCGGTGAGGGTGTTAAACACGCGACCATCAAGAAAGTCGAGAAGGCTACGGGTGTAAAGGAGACCTACAAGTTTGTTCCGCTGCGTAAGTGGTGTCGTGATAACGGTATGTATGCAAAGGATGTCGTTGATGATCGTTGGGGAAGCGTGAAGGCTTGGCCTGCACAAGCATGGTTGGCAGTTTATAACATCGACCTCAACGTATTATTTGGGGGTAACCTATGAGCCACATCGAAAATGTTTTATCTCGAACTGACTTAGATAAAAAGAACATAGAGTCCCTGAAATATATTCGCCAGCATTCTGAAGCGGCTTACGATGGATTAATCTCGGGGCTTGGTGCTATGGGTAATGCCATATTTTGGGCTTGCGATAATGAAAATTATACCGAGTCGGAAGCAAAAGAGGACTTACGCGGTATTGGTGAAATGATGATTTATATACCCGGCATTATTGCAGCATTGAAATTCAATGCGGATGAAGCGGACTTTAATATTAAGGAACGCGATAAAACACCGAAACGCTAACGCCTATTTTCTTTTAACTATTTTCATTACGGACTCAGTCCGGGGTATCGCTCGGCCTGAATCCGGAGAGGTTCATATTATGAATAAAAACATTGAATCAAATCGTAAGCACATTGCTAATGCTTTTGTGGATTATTGCAAGCGCCGTAATTGCGGCCATTCCGTCTGTGTCGTTACGGTCGGGCGCAAGCAGATTATCTTGGGTGACCTGACGGCTGACGGGGTGCATCGCTGCCTGAAGGACTGCTTTGAGGTTGAGTGCATCAAAAAATACGGAAGGGCAAGTAGCCAGAGTTTATTGGAGTCGACCTATCCGGGAATGTTGAATAAGGACAATACAAAGCTGACGCCAGAAGGGATTGAATTTATGTCATCGCTTATGGCTAACGCCGTCGAAATTGCATTAAAGGACCCGAAAGGCAATCACTTTGGATTGGAGATGTACTAATGAACAATATTATTCATGCCGAATTTGGAAAAAATAAAGATGTCGGTAAATACCGTGTAGAGGCTACTACGGATGGCGTCAATATTATGCGCTCCAACCATGAGGGTATATTTGAACGCGTCGATTTAGTGCCATTTCCCGATGTAATGCGCCGACTGGATGCTGGCGAATGGGAAGAAGAGATCACGTTGTCATTCGATATTATCAAAGCATGGGGCAGTAGCCGAAAAAGCGCAACGGACAGTGATTTATTACTGCTGTGGCGCTGGCTGATTGCTACCGCATTTATACGTGAGCAGCGCGAGGAAAACGGCACTGAGCGAGTTGAATGGCGATCGGGCGAATTCAAGGACTGTGCAATTTATGTCGGCGAACAGGGCAGCATGAATCTCTATCCCCTAGCCGAACGCTTGGCGATGGCGAATAACATCGAAGGGGCACTGATTGAGCGTTTTGGCCCCGAGCAGGGTGTCAAAAATGCCATCGATTTTTACACGATGATGGTTGGTAACGATCGTGGGCTATCGAAGGTCGGGCGTGAAATATTGGCGGATTTGCACGATAGCTTCATTGAACAACTGAACCGTGAAGGTTTACCTACTGCGCCGACGGCTCATTAAGGAGGAAATATGAAACTCATTACCAAGAATTTTCGCCTGAATGCGCTGGCAAACCAGTTCTCAACAGCCATCTTCGACCTTATCCGGCAGCAGAGCGGCGGAGACTGGTTCATTGTCAATGTAGACGGACAGGAGATACGCGTGGAGGTTATTGGTGGCGTTAGCGGAATACGTGATCTGGTGGATGCGTGTTTTCTCGCGGCTCTGAAAGATATTGGCCCTCAGTGGGAGGGGATCGCTATCAAATGGCTGTCGCAGTGCGTTGTTGATGGTGAATTGTCCGAACGGGGCATTGAACTTTGGACATCCATGCGGGCGGATATGGGTGATTCAGTCGCCAGACGTGGAGGAACATTCCATGCGTAATATTGACCTGATCCGTGAAGTGACGGCAGCAGCCACTAATCGTTGGCCAGAGATCCTCGATTTTATCGGCGTAAATGTCCCTGCGTCACCGCGTACACATACGGCTTGCCCTGCGTGCGGCGGTAAAGACCGTTTCCGTTTTGATGATAACGGGCGTGGCTCTCACTTCTGCAACCAGTGCGGGGCGGGGGATGGCTTAGACCTGATAGCCAAGGTCAGGTGTTGTGATATCACAACAGCCGCGCAGCTTGCAGCCGATGCGTTGGGTATTGATTACCGGACAGCCAAAATGCAGGAAGTCACTAGCCAGAGAAAGAGCTTGTCCGCAACCAAGGGGCAAAAAAGCGCTTTGGATCAAGAGCAGCACACCAAGTTTGCCGACCGCTATCGTAAGCTGGGGCAAAAGGTCACGTTCGGCGAAAGCCCGTATTTACAGAGCAAGGGGCTGGAGGGTTTTACTTTCTCTATTCTGCCTGATGGCGGTTTATTACTGCCATTGCGTGATGAGTCAGGCGAAGTTGTTGCAGCACAGACGATTAGCCCATCGGGTGAAAAACGATTAATAGCGGGATCGGCTAAAAAGGGGAGCTTCTACACCATTAATGCCGTGGAAACCCCGCCGTATATTTTGATCGCTGAGGGGCTGGCGACAGCGCTAAGTGTGCATCTCATGCGCCCTGACGCCCTTACTGTGGCGGCTATTGATGCAGGTAACCTGCTACCCGTCGCGCAGGTTTTGAGAGTCAGCCATCCTGATGCACAAATTATTATCGCCGCTGATAATGATTTAGCCGAAGGTGCCAAGAACGTCGGGATCGAACACGCAGAAAAAGCGGCTCTTGCCGTGGCTGGCTGGGTATCGGCACCGCCGACAGACAAAAAGGCGGACTGGGATGACTACCGCCAGCAACATGGTCTAGAAGCAGCCGCAAAAGCTTTTGCATCTGCCCTCTATCAACCTCAGGCGGATATTCAATCCGAACCCACTAAAGGCCACAAAGAGAACGATCTCAAGCCTTACGTGGATAAACGCCGAGAGGGGCTGTACTGGATAGAGCCCAAGCTGGACAACAGTACGAATGAAATCCTCGAAAAGGAATCATGGCTATCGACGTTAGTCAACGTTGTTGGCGTTGGTGAGGATGATGCTGAGCGCTATTTGATACTCGCATGGACACCCGAGGGAACGGACAAAGAGCGTATTGAAGCGATCCCTTTGCGCGATATTGGCGAAAAAGAAGGTTGGGCAAGGATGAAGTCGGGCGGAATGCTGATCACTGCGAAAAGTGGTCTGCGTTCTCTCTTAGCCGATCACCTTCAACGTAGCGGCAACCGCGAGCTGTGGTCTATCGCTAATGCGACCGGTTGGCAGTACGGTGCTTACATTATGCCGGATGCATCCATTATTGGGCGTCCTGAAAGGCCGGTATTGTTCAATGGTCGATCGGCAGTGGCGAAAGGTTACTGCGTAAAAGGTACGGTCGAGAGTTGGAAAGGCAGTGTTGCGAAGCTGGCTTATCGTAATCCATCAATGATGTTGGGCATTGCCTGCGCCTTGTCTGCACCGCTGATCGGTTTAGCGGGGGCTGATGGTTTTGGCGTTCATCTGTTTGGGGGCTCTTCTGCGGGTAAAACGACCACCGCAAATGCAGCCAGTAGTGTTTACGGTGAACCTGATGCATTGAAACTCACATGGTACTCAACGGCACTCGGCCTCGTGAATGAAGCCGCTGCACATAATGATGGTTTTATGCCGTTGGATGAAATCGGTCAGGGTGGCAACCGTCGTGCGGTGGCGGAATCGGCTTATGCACTATTTAACGGAGTAGGGAAAATTCAAGGTGCTAAAGAGGGCGGGAATCGCGACCTTAAACGTTGGCGAGCGATGGCCTTTAGTACTGGGGAAATCGACCTCGAGAGCTACATTCGAGCCGATGGTGGGAAGATCAATGCGGGGCAATTAGTCCGACTCCTTAACGTCCCTATCAGTAAAGCGACAGAGTTTCATGGCTACGCAGATGGTAAGGCGCATGCAGATGCGATGAAGGATGGGTACCAGAATAACTTCGGTGCTATTGGTCGGAAATGGATCGCTTATCTGGCAGAGCACCGCGATCAAGCAGTGAAAGTTGTCAGAGATTCTGAACGTCGCTGGTTGTCATTATTACCCCCTGAAGCGAGTGAGCAAGTTCGACGTGTTGCGAGTCGCTTCGCCATTCTGGATGCCGCATTGTGTCTGTCCTCCGATTTAACGGGGTGGGACGAGTCCGTAAGCCACGATGCATTGCTGCATAGCTTTAATGCGTGGGTTAGTGAGTTTGGCATGGGTAACCGCGAAGCCAAAGCATGGGTTGAGCAGGCCACTGCATTTCTACAGCAGTTTGGTTTGAGTCGGTATTTGCCTTACCCAGACTCTGATCCGCGAGATTTACCCATTAAAAACCTTGCAGGGTATCGTGTCACGAACCGTGTGACGGATGTTATCGCTTTCCACACATGGCCAACGGTATTCAAGGACGAAATAGCGGCGGGTGCTAATTACACGGCCTTTGCCCAAGCGTTGGCAGATGCGGGAATGTTGGACAAACCCAGCAAAGGTATCAGTAAAAAAACACTTAGCCACGGGGGGAAACAATGCCGGTTCGTTGTGTTGAGTTTGCCCATTGATGATTCAGATGATGAGGAGAATGACTAATGACCGCACATATTGCCGCACATGGACGCCTTGTGTCTGACGTGCAATCAAAGGCTACAACCAATGGCAACGCAATGGCATTGGCGCGTATGGCCGTGTCGCTACCTTGCCATGCCGCTGATGATGGGCAGTCCACATTCTGGCTTGCTGTCACCGCTTTTGGAAAACAGGCTGATTTCTTAGCTAAACATGGAAAAGGCGACCTCATTAGCGTTTCCGGTTCAATGAATATCAGCCAATGGACGGGGCAGGATGGGCAAGTGAACACCGGGTATCAGGTACTGGCGGATTCTGTCATTAGCGCCAAAACAGTGCGCAGTGGGGGTAGTCGTCGCCAGTAAGAGACATGGCGGCCTGAGTGCCGCCTTATCTCCTCTGAATATAGAGTGAAGCTACTTAACAATATTTATTGCAATAAATGCAATGATATTAAGTTATGTTGCGGATTGTGGGATAATAAGGCATCAGAAATCCCCATAGGGTATTGCTATGAAAATCGAAAATGCGTTAAAGCACTTTGGGCCTAAAGGGATGAATATTACCGGTATGTCTGGTGGGACATCTCCCGATCGCATTACGGGCACTGACCTGATGGCGGCTATGGGCATGGCGGAAGCAAGAGCCAGCTTTGGTATGGCGGCTTTCCTCGGGAAAAGTGGTATCAGTACCCAAGATAAGATCCGCACCGTTGAAGAGTTGAGCAAGTACGCTTTGCGTCATGCGCCGAAGCTGGTTGTTAAATCTGCAGGTAACCGGTTAGGGCAATGCATGGTCGTTCTTGCGAAACTTGCCTTTGAAGAATACGCACGATCAGCAGCTTCAATGTCAGAATGCGATGAGTGCAAAGGTGATGGTCTCATCTATAGCTACCAAGATGTTGTGAAACATCCCGGCATCACGAACGCCGATGGTGAGGTCGTTTATTCTCCTACCATCAAACGCGAGCGAGTAGGTGTGTTATGCAAGCACTGCAACGGTAAAGGCAAAGTATCTCAACGCTGCCGCTGTCATGGTACAGGGAGAGTGCGGGATTTAGAGAAGTCAGCACTGCTTGGCCGACCAATAGATAAAATATGTGAGCGCTGCTCTGGAAGAGGATATAAACGTACGCCAGCCTCTAAAGCTTACAGAGCCATTGCAGCATGGGTGCCAGAATTGCAGGAAAGGACATGGAATCGTAATTGGAAGCCTTACTTTGAGGCGCTGGTGGCAAAATGTGATATTGAAGAGAGTTATGCGGATAGCGTGTTTAACGAAGTGACTCGTTAGACACTGTTTGGAAACGATAGCGACAAATTAAGACATAAAACTTGCATTTTGTCCGAAGCTGGTTTAATTTGGCTAAATAGTGGGAATTTGTATCGTTTATCCACTCGCAATCATTTGACCCCGCCTAGTGCGGGTTTTTTTATTGTCATTGTCGTACTTATCCGAAAATAACGCTTAGTTATTGTAATGAATTATCTTATATGGTTATTATTCCGCTAGCTGTAGCGAGCTAGCGTAGGGATGAGCGTCGTTATCATTGGTGAAAGCCAATTTATCAGCTCGTTACAGCGCCGCGCGTCCTAACCGCCACTAGCTCAGCAGGATAGAGCCGATGACCATATAAGTTGTAGGTGCGAGGTTCGAGTCCTCGGTGGCGGACCAACTTTGCGATAGATGTTGAACTCCTACTTTGAAAATTGCCTGTAAATAGACTTTCATTACTATTTGATCACGTCTTGTTGCTCTAATAACTCATGATTAGGCAAGATAGTTATGCTCACTGAAGACTCAGTATCTCCATGACTATGAGTATCAATCACGATATTCCAGATCCCATCGTATGGAACTTCAACAATAGCTGGGAAGTTGCAAAAAAAACCTCCATGGTAGTCGGCCCAACTGTCTCGGCAAAATCTGTCGTAATGTTTTTCATTGATCAATAGGATTTTAGCCGGCTCTGAACAAACCACTTTTACATAGCTGTTGGCTACAAGAAATAATCGACTACTTTTCATTCGATGGAACTCCATACGTAATAAAAAAGAAACCTCTCATCCCCGTAAGTTCAGATGAGAGGGGCCATAGGCCAACATCAGGGAAAATCTATGCTAATGTATAATCAAACACAGGTAGTAATTGATAACCTAGGATGAATAGCAACTTATTGATTTAGATCTATTTATTTTTGCTTTTGATATACTCTCTTTCGTTATTTTATAAATAAATCTAATGTATTATGATAAGTAACTGAAAAGTTGAACTTTTTTAAAGGTATTATTTATGTCTTAAGTTTATTGATGTAAGAAGAGTCTTAGCTAATTTATTTTGATAATTTGACATTAAGTAGGTTGGGTTTCTAAAGCTAAATCTTTTTTATTGGAAATTAAAACTAAGCGGTATAAATGCCAAAATCAAAAAAACATGAATAACCATAAGTCATTACTTATCAGGCTAATTAATTATTTGTTGAAAATAAAGCCTGCTAGCAAATGACTATCCTCAAATTTTTCTAACTAAGGTTATTACTGCCGAGCTACTTTACTTTTGGTAATGTCCATTAAAAAGATTATTCCGAAAGTTTCGTTAATGATTGTGTCACTGTAATAAATTAGGTACGTTCAATGGGTCGTGGTGCCTGATCAGTTTGTAAGAAAAGTGTTTGGGAAGAGCCATCACGGCAATCAGCACATCACTCAGCGAAGAAGGGATAACCCAGAGCGTTTGGTGTGCTGCACAACTGCATGAGCCATCTTCATATAGCACCGAATACAGGTGCGCGTCTTTCAACCAGTGGAGATGGCTCAGCCGATTGTGTTGATGTTTTATTTCAGGCAGCCACAATATAGAACAATAGCAATATTAAGATTAATGACGCAGCAGAGGCTTGCAGCCCTATAAGCCATTCGCTCATGAAGACTCTCATATGTTCACCTTTAGATTCCTTTGTTAATCCAGTAAAACACTTCGCATATAGGATATAATAATTTATCTCCAAATCTAGTAATTAAGTACTTAGCTGTATGAGATTACAGGTGAAAAATCATTAGCTCAAAATCGATAATATAATGAGCTAAGCATTCTCACTGAATTCTATAACTATATTTATAGGCCACCTTCTGGTGGCCTTTTTCATATGTAGCGCCCAGCCAACAACCATCCACACATTAAACACTTTCTAGCAGAGAGTGGTTACGGCTGGGTGCTATTCCACTAATTAACCCTACCGCGCTGGTGGATGGGGGGAGAACATGAAAATGCACAAAAGCCCCGAGCTCTGGGCCATGTTAATGACATGGATTGCAGAGCACCGCAGCGAGGGAAGTTACGCATTCATTGCGGGTCTAATGGCTATTCTGCGGGGGATATATAACGGAGAGTCTCCGATGTGGCGACGGATTCTGGATGCCGCTATGTGCGCACTGGTGGCATTCTTTATTAAAGACCTGCTTACGCTAATGAGTTGGGATCAAGAGTGGGCATATATCGGCAGTGTCTTTATTGGCTTCTTGGGTATTGATTATTTCAGCTCGGTTCTACGTCGTGTTGTCGGCAGTAAGACTGGCGTCCCTCCTCAACAGTAAGGTAATTCCATGGATCTCGAACAGTTTCAAAAGGCGGCTGATATTAGCGCCGGATTAGCTGCGCGCTGGTTTCCGCACATCGATGCAGCAATGAAAGAATTTGGTATCACAGCGGCAACCGATCAGGCGATGTTTATTGCTCAGGTGGGTCATGAGTCTGGTGGGTTTCGGCAGGTTGTTGAATCACTGAATTACACACCGGGTGCTTTGGTTACTGTATTTGGTAAGCGTATTACTCAGCAGCAGGCCAATGCCCTTGGCAGAACGACGCAGCAACCAGCGCGACAAGATGCCATCGCTAATCTGGTTTATGCCAACCGCTTAGGTAATAAAGCCTCCGGCGATGGTTGGAAGTATCGAGGCCGCGGCCTTATCCAGATTACCGGACTTGATAACTATCGCGCATGTGGCGCAGCGCTAAAGCTTGATCTGGTGACTAAGCCAGAACTGCTCGAGCTAGAGCTACAAGCTGCGCGTTCGGCTGCATGGTTCTACACATCAAAAGGCTGTATGGCCTACGGTGCTGACGTCTACCGAGTGACGCAGATTATCAACGGCGGCTTGAACGGTATCGATGATCGCAAGGTACGCTACAACAAAGCGCGGGCGGCGTTGATGGTATGAGAGAGTTTGCTGGTTTACTCAAGATTTACTGGAAGCCACTAACGTTAATAGCGCTGGTGGCTTTGTCGTTATTAGGGGCTTACTCCGTCGGCTATGACAGCGCTGATAAATCTTGGCAATTAAAATGGACGCAGCGCGATAAAGATGATGCTGATGCTCTCGCCCAGCGACAGGCAGGCGAACGAGCAGAAGAGCAACGCAGGCAACAGGCGGCAAATCAGGCGGTAAAAGATGCAGATAAAGACAACGAACAGCTTAAAGCTGATGCTATTGATGCTCAGCGCTCTGCTGACAGGTTGCAGCAACAGCTCGCACAACTCAGGCAGAAATTTGCAGACAGTGAAACCGGCAAACTTTCCAGCGCTGCCAGTTCAAGCGCGCCAAAGTCCCAAGCCATCATATTGCTTACCCAGTTGCTCAGCGAATCTAACGAAGCAGCAAGAGAGTATGCAAAAGAGGCTGACCGTGCTTATAGCGCCGGACAAACCTGTGAACGCATCTATGATTCCGTCGCAACAGTGAATCCTTAGATACCAACGTAATACCTTTGCAATACCGATCGTTTTGAACGATCGATAAACGATAATTGATCTATACAACCAATTTTAACCATATTCTTCATGCTGTTATCTTCGCTTTTATTTTGGGAAGGAACTCAGCGTGAAGTTTTCCAATGGTGCGAAAACAGTATTTATGGTGTTGGGTATTGGTGTGGTGTGCATTATTGGTGCTTTAAACTGGGCTATAAACGGATCTACTTCTCGCGGTGGGAAGCTAGAAATGCCAAAGCCTCAAGGGAAAGAATTCCGATGTGGTGACCAAGCGAAGGTTGTAACTCAAAGTCGGTTGTTTGAGATATTGAATAGAGCCCCTGTCGGTATGTGTGTAAGTCGTATTAATGATGATACTTTCGTCGTCAGAGAGATGGCGGTGATACAGAGATGATGGAACCCGCCCAGTTCGAAATGAGTTATCTATATATTACAACGTGATGTGTATCCACTAACTATTGATTAATTTCTGTTATGTTTCCTATGCGTACGCAATCATAGGAGATATACGTAATGAAGTACTATGTTCACACTCTAACTGACAATCAAAATGACCATGAAGTGCACACCGAGAACTGTTCACGCCTTCCTCTGGCAGCTAATCGTAAATACCTTGGAGAGTTTAGTTCCTGTCAACCTGCCGTGCAGACTGCTCGTAACCTTGGTTATTCTCGAGTAAATGGTTGTTATTGGTGTTGCACTCCATGCCACACATCTTGATATCAGGGTAGTGAGCATCATGAAGGTCGCTTAGGCGGCCTTTTTTATTGCCTAAATATTACTAATGTAAGGAACTAACTATGTACGCACTAAAAATTATTACTGTAAAAAATGATGGCAATCCCGTTGAGTGTGTGACAGCTCTTGGCGACTGTTATCGATTGGAGTTCAACCCAGCGATAGCTGACCCCAAAGTGGTTGCTCGCGTTCATTATACAAAGGATGACAACACCCCTTGCATTGAGATTAATCGTGGCAATGAGGCATTTATCACCACGCTTGATAATAAGACTGTTCGGGTCATTTGCCGTGCTGATATGGCTTTTGAAACCTCGCTAGCTTCATAGTTCATATAAGCATTACAGCAGGCATTCACTGAGTGCCTGTGATAATGCTATTCGCTACAATCACTTCATAGACTATATGAGGTGGAAATGGACGCAAACTACATTGCTTATGAAACGTTAGTGGCTAACCGTGCCGCTGTTGATTGGGCCTTTTGGTCAATGATTGGTACATGGCTTTCAGGGATTGCTACAGTTGCAGCCGTTATTACTTCGCTATATATAGCACTGAGAAATCCCAAGGCGTTTATAGGTGGTCGCGTAAGACTTGGACGAATGTTTTTTGAAGTTGATGATAAGCCAGTCGTAGCGATAACCGTTGTAAACAAGTCGCTTCATTCAATTAGGATTAAGGCAATTTTTTGGGTTGTTGGTGGTGAAAATGAGATTCAGCAAATGTTCAGAAATCAGGCGTATGACCCACTTCCCATTCGCTTAGAGCATGGTGATGAGGCAAATTACCGAATAATTATTAGCGATGATGATAGTTGGCTGAAGAGAATAGCTAAACGACTATTAGATGAAAATGCATCTGTTGAAAAAATGCAGTGTGTTGTAGCACTCTCAACCGGTGAAAGATACAGGTTGAAAATTGACAAAAGATTTAAAGCTAAAATTGCGCAGTTTATGAGATGACGACTCAAAAGTAGCCGCCTCTGTGCGGTTTTTTTTGCAATCACAAAGGCATTACAGCCGGTATTCCCCGCATGTCTACTATAGTTAGTGGTTTGCCAAGTAAATGATACTCATTATCGAAAAGGTACTCCCGAAGGGGGCCCTTGCCACGGGGCGGCAACCTCGCGGAAAACGCCTCATTTTTGGATTTTGATCTGCCATCACCACTACCTCAACATTTTGAAAATAATAGTTAAATTATTTTTCAGTGGTGAATGTGACTGTTTTTTGTTCATCACTGGAGTGGAGAATGGATAAAGAGTTAACAAATCTCACGCTCAATATCAGCCAACTTGCAGCACTTTCGGATGTTCATCGCCAAACAGTGACGGCGCGTCTAAAGAATGTGGCAACTTCTGGCGGGAATGAATCAAACCTTAAGCTCTATAAATTAACGTCGGTTCTCTCTGAACTGATGAAGATGCCAACGCCGGTTTCAGGTGATGACATGGCGCCGCAGGATCGCAAAGCTTGGTACCAGTCAGAACGTGAGCGGCTCAAATTCGAACAAGAGATAGGGGAGTTACTCCCCGCAAGTGATGTGGCACGGGAAATGGCGTCTATGGCCAAGGCGATGATCCAAGGTCTGGAAACCTTACCGGATATTCTTGAGCGTGATTGCGCGATGACACCATCAGCGGTGCTACGCGTTCAAAACATCATAGACGATATGCGTGATCAGATTGCGCAAAAAGTGGCTGATGCAGACACCTCAATGCCAGAGGAGGGAGAGCCAGAGGAGGCGTGATGGCGTCGCAGGTTACAGCCAGCGTATTACGTAAAAACACCTATGGATTACTGAGTGCGCCTCGGCGCATGCCTGTCGCGGATGCTGTTGCTCGGTATATGCGTGTCCCCGTTGGGGCGGGTAACTCTGTACCTTGGGACCCGATGGTTGCGCCCTATATTGTGGAACCAATGAACTGCCTAGCCTCACGTGAATATGATGCGGTGATATTCGTTGGTCCTGCGCGAACCGGTAAAACAATCGGACTCATTGATGGGTGGGTTGTCTATAACGTAGTTTGCGATCCTTCGGACATGCTGGTTATCCAGATGACGCAGGACAAAGCGCAAGAGCATTCTAAAAAACGTCTTGCCCGAACATTTCGCTGCAGTCCAGAAGTGACTAAATGCTTAAGCCCACGCCGCAACGATAATAATGTTTACGATCGCGTGTTCCTCAACGGTAGCTACTTAAAGTTGGGTTGGCCATCGATCAATGTCATGTCCTCATCGGACTTTAAATGCGTGGCGCTAACGGATTATGACCGTTTCCCCGAGGATATTGATGGAGAGGGGGATGGTTTTTCTCTGGCATCAAAACGCACGACAACCTTTATGTCCGCGGGTATGACGCTGGTGGAAAGCTCTCCCGGCAGAGAAATAACCGATCTGAAGTGGAAACGAACATCGATACATGAAGCACCACCAACGACAGGTATTTTATCTCTCTATAACCGAGGTGATCGCCGTCGCTGGTATTGGCCTTGTCCTCATTGTGGTGAGTATTTCCAGCCAGCCATGAGCTCAATGAATGGCTACCGTGATAATCCCGATCCTGTCGTTGCCAGTGAATCAGCTTTTTTGCTTTGCCCTCATTGCGAGGGACATATTTTGCCCGCACAAAAACGCGAGTTAAATAATCTCGGGATATGGCTGATTGAAGGGCAGCGTATTGATCGGCATGGCGTGATTTCTGGCGAGGCGCGTCGATCACGTATCGCATCGTTTTGGATGGAAGGCCCCGCCGCGGCTTATCAAACATGGGCGCAACTGGTCTATAAATTACTGACTGCTGAGCAGGAGTATGAGCGAACAGGCAGTGAGGAAACGCTTAAGGCGGTTATTAATACGGACTGGGGATTGCCTTACGCACCACGCTCTAGCACCGAACAGCGTAAAGGAGAAAGCCTTAAGGCCCGCGCTGAGGAAGTGGCTAAGCGGACGGTGCCACCAGGAGTACGGTTTCTTGTGGCCACAGTCGATGTGCAGGGTGGTAAACACCGCCGCTTTGTTGTGCAGGTTATAGGTTATGGTGCTCATGGTGAACGGTGGGTGATTGATCGATTCAATATCAAGCAGTCAATGCGTGCCGGGCCAAACGGCGAGAGCCTCCCCATTGACCCCGCAGGCTATCTCGAGGATTGGGATTTATTACGTACTGATGTACTTGATAGAACGTGGCCCTTAGCGGCTGATCCCACAAGTCATTTGCCGGTGTTGGCGATGGCAGTGGATAGCGGTGGTGAGGATGGCGTAACGGGTAACGCATATGACTTTTGGCGCCAGTGTCGTCGTGATGGGGTGCATAAAAAAGTCTATCTCTTTAAAGGGGCGAGCCAGTCAAACGGTAAGATCATCAGCAAAACACTGCCTGATAATACCGACCGACCGAATCGTCGTGCAGAGGCCCGCGGGGATGTGCCTCTTTATCTCTTACAAACGAATGCCCTCAAAGATCGAATCAATAACGCGCTATCGCGTGAAACGGTAGGGGCTAATTACATACATTTTCCTGAGTGGCTGGGTGAATGGTTCTATGACGAGCTGACCTATGAGGAGCGAAGTCCAGACGGAAAATGGACGAAACCGGGCAAGGGGGCTAATGAAGCCTTCGACCTCATGGTGTATGCCCATGCATTGGTTATGTTGCGCGGGTACGAAAGGATAAATTGGGAAAAACCACCTCCTTGGGCGCGATCACTTGATGAATCCATACCTGTATTATCGCCTCGCCCCGCTCAGACTAAAACATCCGAAGTATCAACTCATAAGACAACACAATCACAGACTCAGCATGAGGCTACGGCCTCGGCGTGGGCGCCATCGACGACAGGAGGCTGGTTATGAATCAGACCGATATTGAAGACATGATCCAGTGTTATCTGGAAGCCGAGAAAACATTACTACAGGGGAAGTCGATCACCTTTAATGGACAGTCGATGACGATGGAGAACCTCGGCGAAATTCAGAAAGGCCGAATGTCTTGGGAGCGTCGTCTTGTGCAGTATCAAGCCAGCCAACGGGGACGGTCATCACATAAACTGGCGAGGTTTGTATGAGCCTATTAGATGAAGCCATTGGTTTAGTATCACCGGGCTGGAAAGCGGCACGTCTTAAATCTCGGGCGATGATCCGGGCGTATGAAGCCGTTACTCCGACAAGAACGCACCGTGCTAAACGTGAAAACCGCAATGCCAATCAGCTGACCCAATCAGGGGGGCGCTCGTTACGTGAGCAGGCTCGATGGCTCGATTGTAACCATGACTTGGTGATTGGTCTGTTGGATAAACTGGAGGAACGTATTGTTGGTGCCCGCGGAATCATTGTAGACCCTCAACCCATTTTAAAAACGGGTTTGGTTGCCGATGAGTTAGCGAAAGACATTCGTGCGGCTTGGGCGGAGTGGTCTGTTGCGCCGGATGTTACAGGGCAGTTTACGCGCCCCGTGCTAGAGCGGTTGATGGCACGCACGTGGTTACGTGATGGTGAGGTGTTTGGGCAAATGGTGAGCGGGGCGGCAGCAGGACTAAATCCTACGGGCAACGTTCCCTTTTGGATCGAAGCATTAGAGCCTGATTTTATCCCGCTTGAGCTAAATGACGAGGGTAAGGGGATTTGTCAGGGTGTTGCGCTCAATGAGTGGGGGCGTCCGACAAAATACGTTGTGTATAAAACATTAACTCGTTTGGGCAGCGCGCAGGGAAACACGAAAGAAATCGCCGCAGACAGCATGGTTCATCTGAAGTTTATGCGTCGGTTGCACCAAATTCGTGGCAATAGTTTGCTCGCTGGGGTGCTGATGCGTCTAAGTGCACTCAAAGAGTATGAGGATGCCGAATTGACTGCAGCGCGTATTGCGGCGGCTTTGGGCATGTTTGTTAAGAAAGGCGATCCCCAAACCTACGGTGATAACGAAGGTTCAGGATCATCAGATGGTCCTCGAGAATTAGATATCCAGCCGGGCATGCTTTTTGATGGGCTACAGCCCGGCGAAGATATTGGCATGATTAAATCCGACCGGCCGAATCCCAACCTAGAAACTTTCCGTAATGGCCAACTGCGAGCGGTTGCAGCCGGAAGCCGTGGAAGCTTTTCCAGTATTGCCCGTAACTACAACGGGACTTACAGCTCACAGCGCCAAGAGCTGGTGGAATCGTTTGAGGGCTACAGCATTTTGCAAGATGCCTTTATCGCGGCGGTGAGTCGCCCGATTTACCGCAATTGGCTTCAAATGGCGATCACATCAGGAGTGATTAATGTCCCCCTCGATGTGGATAAGGAGACTCTTTTCAATGCGGTATACAGCGGGCCGGTGATGCCGTGGATTGATCCGTTGAAAGAGGCTAATTCGTGGCGGGTGCTTTTACGTGGCGGTGCAGCCACGGAGGGCGATTGGGTTCGGGCTCGGGGGGCAAATCCGGGCGATGTTAAACGCCGCCGCAAGGCCGAAATTGATGAAAACGCCGCCTTAGGACTGAAATTTGACACAGACCCGGCGAACGATAAAGGGGAAGGCAGTGAGCAAAAAACAAAAAAATAGTGTGTTTATGACGCCGCGAGCGGCTGCGAACGGGGAGAAAAACTGGTTTCGAATGAAAGCCAGTGGAGAACGGTCTGCTGATATTTATATCTTTGATGAGATCGGTTATTGGGGAGTGAGTGCGCGGCAGTTTGCTAGCACATTGAAAGCGCTGGGCGAGTTAGACCATATCAACTTACATATTCACTCGCCGGGTGGAGATGTGTTTGATGGCATTGCCATTTACAACTTACTTAACAGCCACCCTGCGAGCAAAACGGTCTATATCGATGGGCTGGCCGCATCGATGGCTTCAGTTATTGCGATGGTCGGCAACCCTATCATCATGCCTGAAAATGCGATGATGATGATCCACAAGCCGTGGGGCATTACGGGGGGCGATGCGGATGATATGCGTGATTACGCCGATCTCCTTGATAAGGTCGAAACGGTGCTTATCCCCGCATATGCCAAGAAAACCGGCAAGACTACTGACGAATTAGCCGACATGCTGAGCGCTGAAACATGGCTTTCTGGACGAGAGTGTGTGGAGCATGGTTTTGCTGATCAACTGACAACATCTGTGCAGGCAATGGCTTGCATTCATTCAAAACGTATTGAGGATTTTGATTCCATGCCTAATTCATTAAAGAATATGATTATTGCGCCAAAGGCCCAAGCCCCCGTATCAACACCACAGGCAGCTCCGACTGCTGCGCCAGCCACGGTTGATGAGAACGCTATCCGCGCTCAGGCGCGAGAAGAACAAAAACAGCGCATTAATGGTATTAAAGACCTGTTTGCGATGTTTGGCGGTAAGCATCAAACCCTGCAGGCATCCTGTATTGAGGATATCGAATGTTCTGTCGAGCAAGCGAAAGATAAACTGCTTGCTGAATTGGGCAAAGATGCGACGCCATCAAATAAGAACACGCCTCATAACCTTATTCATGCGAGTAACGGTAATTTCACCGGTGACGGTATTCGTCAGGCGATTATGGCGCGTGCAGGCTATGAAGAACGTCAGAATGATAACGTCTACAACGGTATGACATTGCGTGAATATGCACGTATGTCACTGACTGAGCGCGGTATTGGCGTGTCCTCGTTGAATCCTGTTCAAATGGTGGGGCTGGCGCTAACCCACAGTACATCGGATTTTGGCAATATCCTGCTCGATGTCGCGAATAAGTCGATCTTGCAAGGGTGGGAAGAGGCGGAGGAAACCTTCGAGCTCTGGACTAAAAAAGGGCAGTTGTCGGACTTTAAAACCGCTCATCGTGTCGGTTTAGGGGGCTTCCCTTCCCTGCGTAAGGTTCGAGAGGGGGCAGAGTATAAATACATCACAACCAAAGATCGTGGTGAGTCAATTGCCTTGGCAACCTACGGTGAAATTTTCTCAATTACGCGTCAGGCACTGATTAACGATGATCTAAACCAGTTAACTGATGTCCCGATGAAAATGGGCCGAGCAGCGAAGGCGACCATTGGCGATCTGGTTTATGAAATTCTTACGGCGAACGCCGTGCTGTCTGATGGTAAAAAACTCTTCAGTCCAGACCACAAGAACGTAAGCACTGGGGCGATTGATGTCGCTAATTTGGACAAAGCCCGCTTGTTGATGCGAACCCAAAAAGAAGGTGATCGAAGCCTTAATATCCGTCCAGCATTTATGCTGGTACCAACAGCGCTAGAAACACTCGCTAATCAGACGATTAAGTCTGTAAGCGTCAAAGGTGCCGATATCAACGCGGGGATCATCAACCCAATCCAGAACTTTGCAACCGTCATCAGTGAAGCCCGTCTGGATGATAAAGATGCAGCCGCATGGTATCTGGCGGCGGCTAAAGGGACGGATACGATTGAGGTTGCTTATCTTAATGGTGTGGATGTGCCCTATATCGATCAGCAAGAAGGCTTTAATACTGACGGGATTGCCACTAAGGTCCGTATTGATGCCGGTGTAGCTCCGTTAGATCATCGCGGTTTGGTGTATTCAAGCGGCAAATAACTTTCCACACATGTGATGTGAACAGCCCTAACGGGCTTTTTTTATACCTAAAATCCGGCCCCATTGGGGCCGTGGAGCAAAGAGTATGGCTACGAATTTTGTGCAAGATGGCAATGTGATCGAGGTTGTTAATGGTAACGCCGACCTAATTTCCAGCGGTGAACCTATCGTAATTGGCGATATTGTCGGTGTGGCAATTACTGATATTCCCGTGGGCGATGCAGGGGCCGCAATGGTAAGTGGTGTCTTTTTGCTACCAAAATTAGCGGCAGACGTGATCCCTATGGGGAAAAAAGTGGCGCTAAAAGATGGGAAAATTCAATTGGACGCTACTGATGCGGTGGCCGCAGGCATTGCATGGAAGGCTGCTGATAAAAATAGCGCCATGATTGAAGTGAAACTCAATGGCTAGTCCGTTTGTGCAGCTCACGGCAAAAATGGATCGTGTGACCGCTGAACGCTTTGGCAAAGCGGTCACCATCAATGGGCAGTCTTATACGGCCGTTGAGTCTCATCTATTGCCTGAAATGGGCCCTGTGCAGGGGGATGGTGTTTCATTAGTGGTTTTTTCATTGGCATATTCACCACGCCGCAACGACAACGTGGTGGTGGATGATGGGTCCTATATCGTCACCCGTCATCAGCTCTTTAATGGAAAACCTCAGATTTGGCTGGAGTAGCGTTATGTCAGTTAAAGGGCTTGAACAGGCGATCCTAAATCTGAATAGCTTGAGTCGGATAATGGTGCCCACGGCAACGGCGCAGGCCGTCAATCGTGTGGCCGCGCGAGCCATTAGTCACAGCACGCGTAAGGTAGCAAAAGAAGCGCGAGTGGATGACAACCGGCGAAAGGGGCTCCCTGTCAAATTGGTCAGGCAGCGAGCTCGATTAAGGAAGGCCAAACCGGATCGTCCAATTGCGTCGATCAAAATAAATCGAGGCAACCTTCCGGCGATCAAATTAGGCGCGGCGCGTGTGCGTCTCTCTCGTCGCAGAGAGGCCAAACACGGTAAGGGCAGCGTACTTAAAGTGGGGCCCTACACCTTTCGCAATGCTTTTATTCAGCAACTAGCTAATGGCCGCTGGCAAGTGATGCGCCGTGTTGGGCGTGCCCGTTATCCCATTGATGTGGTGAAGGTCCCCCTGTCTGGGCCGTTGACCGAAGCATTTATGGCATCGTCGTCACAACTTATCGATAGCGACATGCCAAAAGAGTTGGCCTCGGCGCTGAAAAATCAACTGAGACTACATATCAAACGATGAGCAAACATACCCAGATCCGTCAGGCCGTAACGTCACAGCTTCAACGTGAAATTACTGAGCCAGTGACATGGTTTGATGGGCGCCCTGCCTTTCTTGATGAGCAAGATCTTCCCGCTGTTGCCGTTTATCTCTCTGATGCGGAATACACCGGAGACACCTTGGATGAGGATAGTTGGCAAGCAGCGTTACATGTTGAGGTGTTTCTTAAATCGGCCCAGCCAGACAGTGCGCTAGATAGCTGGATGGAGTCGCACATTTATCCCGCACTGTCCAATATCCCAACGCTCGATACCCTGATCGAGACGATGACCCCCCAAGGTTATGACTACCAACGTGATGAGGAGATGGCGACGTGGGGCTCGGTTGATCTGACTTATCTTCTCACTTATTCAATGTAAGGATGTTATATGACAACACCTAACCCACTGGCACCGGTAAAAGGTGCGGGTACCACGCTATGGCTCTATACCGGCAAGGGTGACCCTTATGGAAACCCGTTAAGCGATGCTGATTGGTCGCGTTTGGCGAAAATTAAAGATCTTCAACCCGGCGAAATGACCGCCGAATCCTATGATGATACCTATCTCGATGATGAAAACGCCGATTGGAGCAGCACGGCGCAAGGAGAGAAATCTGCTGGGGATACCAGTTTTACCCTCGCGTGGAAACCCGGAGAGAGTGGCCAACAAGGGTTGGTTGAATGGTTTACTGAAGGGGATGTTCGTGGCTATAAAATCAAATATCCCAACGGTGCGGTTGATGTGTTCCGTGGTTGGATTAGTAGCCTAGGCAAAGCGATCCCAGCGAAAGAAGTCATTACCCGCACGGTAAAAGTTACCAACTCAGGCAAGCCGTCACTGGCTGAAGATTTACGCACACCGGCAGTCCCTGTCACTGGGGTAACCGTCACCCCTGCGACCGGCAATATTGCGGTTGGCGCCTCTGAAAGTGTCACGTTCGCGATTCAGCCAGACAATGCCACGGATAACACTTTGCGGGTTGCATCATCAGATCTAAAAACGGCGACCGTCGTGGTAAAGGATAAGGTTGCTACGGTCACGGGTGTTAAGGCGGGAAAAGTCGAAATTATCGGCATGACGAATGATGGCCAACATGTGGCCATAGCAACGTTTACCGTGGCGTAACTTCGCTCTATTTCATTTCAATGGCCCCTGACTGGGGCCTTTTTTATAGGTATTTGTCATGTTTTTGAAAAAAGAAACGTTTAAGTACAACGGCCAGTCTGTCGTATTGCACCAAATCTCGGCATTACAGCGCGTGGAGTATTTTGATTATTTAGCCTCGAAAGAAGCCATTAGCGATGAGGGAAGCGAAAGTTTACGTCATACAGCGCAGCTTGTGCGTCTTAATGTGGATGTAAATGCATGGCTGATTTCTCGCTCGTTATCCCATGAAACACCAGAGTGCGATGAAAATGAGCTTCACCAAACTATCCAAAAAACATGGCCTAGCGAAGCAATTAACGAAGCGGTGGAAATAGTGCTAGCGCTTAGCGGCATGCATCCCAAGTCAGCAGACGAGGCTGCTCCCTCGCCTGATACCGTTGAGCCGGTAGAGGAAAAGCCGCTGGCAAAATAGCGGCCCGCGAGCGGGCATTTGCACAGCGTCTGGCTCATGAGTTTCGGCGCCCAGACTGGCGCCGTATGCTCAGTGAAATGAGCGCCACCGAGTTCTCAGATTGGGCAAATTATTTTGCGCTAACTCCGTTTAGTGACCAGTTACTGGATGCGGAGTTTGCCACGATGAAAGAGATGCTTGTGACCGTGTTCGCGAGTGGGGGCGAAATACGCGCTGAAGATTTTAGCCTGCTTTCCCAGCCAGAACGTGAAGAGGTTAAAACGGATGATGAACTTATGCTGATCGGTGAAGGTGCCTACGGGGGAGTTCGATATGTCCCAACAAATTAGCGACTTAGTTATTAATCTCGATGTAGATACTGCCACGTTTAAAGAGCAAATGGCGCGTATCCGTGGGCAACTATCAGGCATGGGGAAAGATGCAGATGGTTCATCGGATCGAATGCGTAAGCTGGTGGAGAGTCAAACCAACGCAATCAAAGGGATGGGGGATACCAATGCTCGGGTAATGAGCGAGGTTAAATCTCAGCAGTCTTCTACGGCCGATACGCTCAAAAAGGATTGGGAAAAAGCATCTAAAGCGGTCGATGAAACTCACCGACGTGTCGCGGAGTTGAACCGAAAATTACAGGAGAGTCAGTCTCAGAGCGCGGCATTAGGTCGCGATCAGGATGCGCTGACGGCCTCATTTTTTCGACAAATTGATGGTACCAAGCAGCTGAGTAACGGGATGCAATCGCTTGGGCGCATTCAGGAACAGATCCGTGCCGCGCGGAAAAATGGCAACATTACCCAGCAAGACTATCTCACTCTTCTATCGCATTCTTCCGCACGTATTAAAGAAACGGCACTGGCGGAGGCGGAGGCTGGTAAGCAAAAAGCGCGATTTCTACAGCAGCTAAAATCTCAGGTTGTCGCACAGAAACTTTCTGGTACTGAGCTTTTGCGTTTCAAAGCGGCTCAAGTCGGGGCTGGTGATGCGGCAGAACTGTATATCCGCAAATTAGAGACAGCTAAAACAGCAACCCGCAACCTTGGCATACAAAGTGCGGCAGCGCGTCGTGAACTGGGTGTTTTGGTGGGGGAACTGGCTCGAGGTAACTTTGGGGCCTTGCGAGGGTCGGGCATTACCTTGGCGAACCGTGCTGGATGGATAGAACAATTGATGAGCCTACGCGGATTAGGCTTAGCCGCCGTTGTGGGAGGGATTGCAACAGCGGTCTATGTGCTGGGAAAAGCATGGTACCAAGGTTCAGAAGAAGCCGTGGCCTTTAATCGGCAACTGATTCTAACGGGTAATTATGCGAGTAAAACATCGGCTGAACTACAGTCTATGGCGAAATCACTGTCGGGCGGCGGTATCACTCAGGGCGCCATGTCGAGTGCGTTAGCCTCAGTGGTGGGCAGCGGTAGTTTTTCTGGCAATGCCGTTACGATGATTGCAGATACTGCCGCTAAGATGCAGGCCAGCGTAGGCCAGTCCGTGGATGAGACAATCAGGCAGTTTAAACGCTTGCAGGATGATCCCGTGCAGTCGGTTTTGGAACTGGATAAAACGCTGCACTTTCTAACGGCAACCCAACTCGAGCAGATCACTACACTGGCAGAGCAGGGACGTACAACGGATGCTGCTCGGATAGCGATGGACACCTACGCTAATGCTATGCGTGCTCGAAGTGCCGATATTAAAAATAATCTCGGAGACTTGGAGAGCGCGTGGAAATGGTTAGGCAATGCTGCATCCGGCGCGTGGGATCAGATGCTGAATGTCGGGCGTGAGAGCACACTAAAAGACAAGGTAGAGTCTACCCGCCAACAGCTCGAGCGAGCTCAAAAGGATCTAGATAGTCTGCAACGTGGGGGGGCGGCGGACTCCACGGGATATGGCTATGGGCGTAAAAATGACTCTCTGATCTCGCAGCAAGAGACTCAGCGGGTCAGTAGCCAAAAGGCGCTGGTTACCCGCCTGCAAAAAGAACTGGGTGAACTGAGTGAGAAATCCTATCAGGATTCAGTGACTGCAGCGCGAGCAGCCGCTGAGCAAAAAGAGCAGGAGCGACAAAAGCGCCAATTTCAAAGTGACCAGGATCTCAAGCGGCAGTATGAAACCTCGGAGGAAAAACATCAGCGTGAGATTTTGCGGATCAAGAATTCCTACGCATCACAGTCTGCAAAAGATGAGGCGGTTAAGCGTGAAAATGCGCGCTTTGCCAAAGAGCAGGCGAGCAAAACGCGTAAAGGACCCCAGTATAAAGCGCCGGTGGGTGATAAGGCCGAGGAATCAAGTCAAGCTGATTTACAAGCGCTGCAGGCGCAGCTGGTGGTTCTGCAACAACACAAGGCGGTGACAGATGTTATCAGCCAGCAGCGCAAAGACTTATGGAAATCGCAGGCGCAATTCGCGGTATTAGAGGCCGCTGCGACTAAGCGCCAACTCACCACGCAGGAACAATCGTTATTAGCCAGCAAGTCGAGTGTATTGGCATATAAAGCCCGCGTTGCCGCGGTAGGTGACGAGGTTGTTTTACAGGAGCGATTAAATCGCCTCAATGATCAGGCCGATAAGTATCTTCTTCAGCAGCAAACTAAGCGGGACGCATTGCTGGCTAGCCAAACAAAGTCCAGCCGAGAGGTGCAGCGAGGACTCGAGCGCTCTCAACTGCTTTCAGGTCAGAAAGATAATCCTCGTCTCAATGAAATGCTAGATGCTCAGCGAAAAACGTGGGAGCAAGAGGACCAGTTGCGATCGAATTGGCAGGCCGGAGGGCAAAAAGCGTGGGCGGATTATGCAGATGCAGCAACAGATGCTTATAGCGTGATGAAAGATGCCGGAGGGCAAGCACTGACCGGTTTAAGTTCTCAACTCACCACCTTTTTGACGACGGGTAAAGCAGACTTCAAATCCTTTACCAGTTCCATTCTCAGTATGTTGACTGAAATTCTCGTAAAAATGGCTCTGGTAAATGGCGTTAAATCCTTGGCTGGTGCGATGGGATGGGGCGGCATTGAGGCCAATGCAAAAGGCGGGGTGTATTCCTCCGCAAGTTTGAGCGCATACAGTGGTTCGGTTGTCGATAAGCCGACGTTTTTTGCATTCGCTAAAGGGGGTGGTGTCATGGGAGAAGCTGGCCCTGAGGCTATTTTACCTTTACGCCGTGGCGCCAATGGAAAACTAGGTGTGGTGGCGGGAAGTGGCGGCGGCGGAAGCCCCGTTTTCCATAATACCGTTATTTTACAAAATGACGGATCAGCCACATCTAAGTCATCTGGTGGCAGTGAAGCTGTGAGCAAAACCATGATGAAAATGCTCGATCAGTTTTGTCAGGACAATATTAGTAAATCCCTTCGTCCGGGAGGACAGCTTTTTAACGCGATGAAAGGTCGTTAATCAGCGTATTCATTGAGGAACGCTCATGGCAATTGAAACTTTTATGTGGCCTACACAGATCGCAGGACAGCCCACGACGGAGTACGCCAGAACAATACGCGAGGTGCAATTTGGTGATGGATATAAGCAGGTATCTGAAAGTGGCATTAACTCAGAGCGGATAAAGTTTTCTTATTCTTTTCGTGGCTCTCTGAGCGTGGCCATTGCGATCCGTGATTTTTGTCGTCGTCACTGTACTAAGGCATTTATTTGGACGCCTCCGCATGGTGATAAAGGGTTGTACATTATCAGCGCAGATTCAATCCGATTAATTCCTAACGGCAAAACGCAAGCAACAGTCTCGGCGACTTTTGAGCAAACCTTTTCAGCTGTGGAGGTCTAATGTCACTAAATAGTGATTATCAAAAATTGGAGCCGGGTAATACAGTTCGTTTGTTTGAAGTCGATGGCTCCGCATTTGGTTTGGATGAAGTATTGCGTTTTCATGCTTATAACCTGTCTCATACGCCGGAAGAAATCACTGCGGCTGGTGGGGATAACGCTAAGCTCGCCGCAAAATCTATCTGGTGGCAAGGAAAGGAATACGGTGCATGGCCTTGCCAAATAGAAGGATTAGAAATGGCGACGAGTGGTAGCACAGCCCAGCCTACATTGACCCTTGCTAACTTAAACGGTTCGATTACTGCGCTTTGTCTACGCTTTGAAGATATGGCGCAGGCTAAAGTGACTATTCACGACACGCTGGCACATTATCTCGATGCAAATAACTTCCCCGAAGGCAATCCTACCGCAGATCCCGAGCAGGAAAAAAAGCAGGTTTACTATATCGACCGTAAATCACTCGAAAACGATGAAACCGTTGAGTTTGAGCTGGCGAGCCCTGCCGATTTACGTGGCCTACAAATACCGACGCGCCAAATCCACTCGCTGTGTACATGGTGCTCACGCGGCTGGTACCGAACAGGCAAAGGGTGTGATTACGCGGGGACGCGCTACTTTGATGAGAATGGGCAGCCGGTTGATGATCCGAGTCAGGATAAGTGCGGTGGGTTACTCAGCGATTGCCAAAAGCGCTTTGGTGAAAATAATCCGGTGCCGTTTGGCGGCTTTCCGGGAGCAGCACTGATAAGGCAATAGTATGAGAGAGAAAACGATACAGGCTATCGTGGCGCATGCTGCAGAGGTTTATCCGGCTGAATGCTGTGGCGTGGTGGCGCAGAAATCACGCGTGGAGCGTTACTTCCCCTGCCGTAATATCGCAGAAAATCCCACGGAACAGTTTCATTTATCTCCAGAGGATTATATTGCAGCAGAAGAATGGGGAACCGTAACGGGGATTGTTCATAGTCATCCCGATGCCACCACGCAGCCGAGTGAGCTGGATAAGGCGCAATGTGATGCGATGGCAATACCGTGGCATATCGTGAGTTATCCTGAAGGGGACTTACGCACCGTGATGCCGCGCGTGGAATTGCCGCTGGTGGGGCGCGCCTTTGTATTAGGGCATACCGACTGCTGGGGGCTGGTTATGAGCTACTTCCGGCAAACGCATGGCATTGTGCTTAATGATTACCGCGTTGATTATCCATGGTGGGAGTCAGGTAGTGAAAATCTCTATCTTGATAACTGGTACGAATGCGGTTTTCGTGAGTTTAGCGGCCCACCTCAATCGGGCGATATGGTGATAATGCAAGTCTCCGCGCCGGTCGCGAATCATGCCGGTATTCTGCTAGATGATGGGATGCTATTGCATCATATGTACAACATGTTGAGCCAGCGTGTTCCCTACGGGGGATACTGGAAAGATCGAACTGTGAAGATAGTCAGACATATGAGCCTGATTAACCAATAAAGCTTATGGTACCCTTTGAGCATTAACTAAAGGGATGCTGATATGAAAAAAACTCTTTTATCCTTAACACTGTTTGGCCTAGTTGGATGTGGTATGACGCCTAGTGAAATAAGGGAAAAACCAACTCAATCATTTATTAGTAGTAAGACTCAAGATCAGGTAGTGGCGTGTCTTGTCTCTCATCTTGATGAACGAACCTTCAATGGTGTTAGATCTAATACTGTAACTAAGCAAATTCATAATGGAGTATCTCTTTCCCCATTAGCTGGTAATTTTGAATTTATTGATATAACCAGAGAAGGCCAAGGCGTTAAAGTTATTTATTATGGTGAGGGGACGGTTAGGCCTTTAATGCCAGATACAAGAAAGAATGAAGTAATCGAAGATATAAACTCTTGCTTATAGTTATTAATGATTTCTGTAAACCCGCTGCGGCGGGTTTTTTTATGGAGTTTTAAAATGGCTTTTATCGAAGTTCCTTTGAGAAAAATAGTGTTTCATGGATCGTTAATTGGTCGATTTGGACGTGAATTTTCTTATCGGGGAGACTCAGTCCCAAAGATGATTAAAGCTGCTAAAAATCTTTTAGACGGTTTTGAAGGTTTTTTGCTGGAGGCTCACAAGCGAGGTCTCACATTTGCTGTTTTTGTTGGCAATGATCGAAAGCGCAACATACCTGAGTCTGAAATAGAAATGACTAAGGGGAAAGAGGATATTCACTTAGTTCCAGTTGTTATTGGTAGCAAGCGTGGAGGGTTATTCCAAACAATATTAGGTGTAGCGTTAATCGGTGCAGCTATGGCTTTTGCCGCACCGGGTGTCGGGGTATTAGGTGCATTTGGGGCATCTGGTGTATGGGGTGGCGCTTTGGCATTAACGGGTGCGTCATTAGCGCTCGGCGGTGTAGTCCAAATGCTATCACCCCAACAAGCTGGTATTCGAATGCGACAAGATCCAGACAACAAACCCAGCTATGCATTTGGCGGTCCTGTTAACAGTACCGCTCAGGGTAATCCTGTTGCCATAGGTTATGGTGAGCGAGAGATCGGCGGGGCAGTTATTTCCGCTGGGATATATACCGAAGACCAGCAATAAATATATCAATTCACATGACCCGCTGCGGCGGGTTTTTTTATGGGTGAAATATGATAAACGAGATTAAAGGCCATAAAGGTGGCGGCGGTGGTGGGCATACGCCTGTTGAATCACCCGATAGTATCCAGTCGATGGCCATTGCCAAAATATTGCTCGCATTGGGTGAGGGGGAATGGGCTGGTGGCCTTG
The DNA here is from genome assembly GCF_020150375.1 of Hafnia paralvei. Classification (NCBI taxonomy): domain Bacteria; kingdom Pseudomonadati; phylum Pseudomonadota; class Gammaproteobacteria; order Enterobacterales; family Hafniaceae; genus Hafnia; species Hafnia paralvei. Next base: position 1,335,932 of record NZ_CP083737.1, read on the forward strand.
ATGGTACCAACATCTTCCTAGATGGAACGCCGCTCACTAATGAGGACGGTAGCTCGAATTTCGAGGGGGTAAGTTGGGAATTTCGTCCCGGTAACCAATCGCAGGAATATATCAAAGGCGTCCCTGCTGTTGAGAATGAAATCACCATTGGCACCGAACTTAAGAGCTCGGCGCCGTGGGTGCGTGCGGTTAACAATACTCAGTTATCTGCAGTGCGTTTGCGGTTCGGCTGGCCTGCATTGCAGCAGCAAAAAGATAACGGCGATGTGAACGGCTACAAAATTGAATACGCTATCGATGTGGCCACGGACGGTGGCGCATATCGTGAGGTGCTCAAATCTGCGGTTGATGGTAAAACGACAACGCTTTATGAGCGCAGCCACCGTATCGACTTACCCACAGCGACAACCGGCTGGCAGTTGCGTGTTCGCCGTCTAACCTCCAACGCTAATAGTGGTCGTATTGCCGATACGATGAATGTAGAGGCTTATACCGAAGTTATCGATGCAAAATTAGCGTACCCCAATACGGCGCTTCTCTATGTGGAATTTAACGCCAAGCAGTTTCAAAACATCCCTAAAGTGACATGCCGACCAAAGATGATGATCGTCAGAGTGCCGGATAATTATGAACCGGTCACGCGGCAATATTCTGGTGTCTGGACGGGCGGGTTCAAGTGGGCATGGACTGATAACCCAGCATGGGTGTTCTATGACATCTTGGTCTCTGATCGTTACGGGTTAGGCCAACGCATTGACTCCACGCAGGTGGATGAATCTGAGCTTTATCGTATTGCGCAGTATTGTGATCAACTGGTACCCGATGGACGCGGCGCGGATGGTATGGAGCCACGCTTTAAGTGTGATGTGTACATTCAATCGCGTGAAGATGCGTGGACCGTTCTAACGGACTTTGCCGCGATATTCCGCGGTATGACCTGTTACGGGCAAAATCAGATTGTGACACTGGCAGATATGCCGCGAGACTTGGATTACACATATACGCGCGCCAACGTTATCAATGGGAAGTTTGCATACTCAGCCTCGAGCGAACGCACACGGTACACCACAGCTATGGTGGGATGGTCAGACCCAGCCAATCATTATGCCGATGCTGTCGAGTCGGTGTTCGAAAATGCATTAGTACGCCGCTATGGGGTGAATCAGACCGAGATCACGGCCATTGGTTGTACGCGTCAAAGCGAGGCTAATCGCCGTGGCCGTTGGGCATTATTGAGTAATAGCCAAGACCGAACGGTTGAGTTTTCCGTGGGGCTCGATGGTTTAATCCCGTTTCCGGGGCATATTATTGGCGTTGCCGATCAGATGCTCTCAGGGCGAGTTATGGGAGGCCGCATTAGCAGCGTTGAAGGGCGAAATGTTCGCCTCGACCGCGAGCCAGACATTAAGAGCGGTGACCGTCTGATCGTTAATCTACCTTCTGGTATCAGTCAGGCCAGAACGGTGCAGTCGGTAAATGGTCGCCTTGTTACGGTGACAACGAGCTATAGTGAAACTCCGCAGGCCGAATCAGTATGGGCAGTTGATGCTGATGAACTCGCAGTGCAGCTCTACCGCGTTGTGAGTGTGGCAGACAACAACGACAACACATACACCATCGTTGGGGCTTACCATGATCCGGACAAATATGCACGGATTGATACCGGCGCACGCATAGACGAACGTCCCATTTCCGTTATTCCTCCGGGTGTTCAGGTAGCACCAGAAAATGTTCTCATTACCAGCTATTCAAGCGTCAACCAAGGGATTGCGGTGACTACGCTGCGTGCGACGTGGAACGCGGTGAAGAATGCGATAGCGTATGAGGCTGAGTGGCGAAAAGATAACGGTAACTGGGTATCAGTCCCGCGCACGTCGGCACTGGGCTTCGAGGTTCCCGGTATTTACGCGGGTCGTTATTTAGTCCGCGTTCGTGCTATCAACGCCAGCGATATTTCTTCACTGTGGGCGACGTCACTTGAGACGCAGCTTAATGGGAAAGAAGGAAAGCCGCCGTTGCCTGTAGGTTTCAAGGCTGATCCACTATTGTGGGGGATTTTGCTTTCTTGGGGATTTCCAGATGGTGCTGAAGATACGCTAAAAACTGAAATTCAATACTCCACAACCGCTGGCGGCGGTGATGCCATGTTGCTTTCTGATATTCCTTATCCACAGCGAAGCTATACGCAAACTGGATTAAAGGCTGGGCAGGAGTTTTGGTATAGCGCGCGCCTTGTTGATCGTACTGGTAATCAAGGGGATTGGACGGGGTGGATCCGTGGTGCGTCAAACGGTAACGCGGGGGATTATCTGGAGGGCATTGGGGATGAATTTTTAACCTCTGAAGATGGTGAGAAGCTAACCAGTGATATTGATACGAATATTGAAGGGATCATACAAAATGCGCTGGCCAATAACGCCACTGTAGAGCATCAGTGGGCACAATACGGGGAGGTTCGCGCGGATATTCTGGTAGTAAAGACAACGATTGCCGAAGTTGATAGGGCTATGGCCGAGATGAAAACTCAGGTTCAGGCGCAGTTTGAGGATGTGACCTCTGTCCTTGAAGACAAGCTAACGGCAACTGTAGATGCTGATGGTGCAACGGCAATTCATGCTCTTAAAGCTGGCGTTCGCATAAATGGTGTTTTTTATAATGCAGGCATGTCGATAGCCGTGTTGGCACCTACAGGGAAACCAGTTGTTACTCGCATAGGGTTCAATGCCGATCAGTTTGTTTTAATGAGCGGAAGCGGTAATACCCAGTACTCACCGTTTGCAGTTGTTAATGGGCAGGTGTTCATCGATGACGCATTTATTCAAAAGGCTTCTATAGGATCGGCAAAAATTGCTGACTATCTACAATCAGATAACTTTGTTGAGAATAGCGTTGGGTTAAGAATTGGTTTTAGAAATGGTACCTTTGAGAACTACGGTAGTACACCGGGTCAGGGGGCAATGAAACAGACCAACCAAACAATCACATCTAGGGATGAAAATGGTGTGGTTTTGGCGCAATTTGGAAGATTAACGGGCGTTTGGTAATTCCCTGGGTGGCTTAGGCCACCTTTTGTTTTTAAGGTGGAGATATGGCTTACGGTCTAGCGGTGAGAAACCCAAATACGGGGAGGATGTTTAACCTTGCCGACGTTGCAAGCGGCATGTTGACGTTTGTTACAAAGCTTGAATTTAATCTTGCTTATACAACTGCGACCTCTATGACCTTCAATGTGTTGGGGGGCGTGCCAGAATCGGCGCAAATCGTGCTGATATACAACGTATCAACCGCGGCAATCATTGCGCCATCGCCCTATGTCGGCGTGGATTTTGTTAGCGTTACCGGATTTACTCGTAGTGGTAGTAATTTGATTATAAATTTCAATACTAAACTCGATGCTCCTGGTGCGCAGCAGGCACCGCTATCAATTAGCGTATACCAAACAACAACCTTCCCGAAAATAAGTAGTAATTCATATGGGGTAGCATTCTTTGGTGGCACATCACCACAGGCTATCACAGACACAATTAAAATCGGCTATGTTCGTGCCAACGCCGTGCGCTCTATTGCAGCTAATGCGACGATTAACGTATCAGATATAGCCGGATCCGGAGATGCAGTATTTGGCTGGTGGAGTAACCCATCTGCAGTGGTTGAAATGAACCATGCAGATAAAACTATTTCATCAACGGCCGCAACGACTCTTTACCTCACGGCGTTCGGAGAAGTTCCCAATCTAACATTGCCGAAGTATGGACTAGCAATCTGGAATAAGTCGGGGAGATTGGTATATAGCAGTGCACATATTCCATTCTCAAAAGTAACAACGAAAAACATTGGAACGGGTACCGTCGATACTGGCGTAGATAAGCCAATGATACCGCTGGGACGTTGCGGCTATGACGCCATCAATAATGGCCTATGGACTATACCCATTCGAGGTTTCACGATAAATGGTAGGAATGTGGGATCTGGCCGGTCAGCGCGAAATCAATACACCAGTCTGAATACGGGGGGCGCCACGCCAAATATTGCCAATTATCCACTTCCATGCCCAATACTTGACGCCACTCTATACCACAACGTCTAGATCCTAAAAATCCATAAGCCCGCCGAGCGCGGGTTTTTTATTTCATAAAGTCAGAGGCCATTATGTCAGCAGGGACAATAACCTTAACAAATAACTCTGCAGCGGTATCGGGTGCAGGAACGGCGTTTACCACAGATTTAAAGGCAGGGGACTTTATCGTCTCTGTCGTGGGTGGAGTGACCTATACGCTGCCAGTTAAAACCGTAAATAGTGCCACTGGCGTTACGCTGCTCAAAAATTATGATGGACCAACTCAAGCGGGGGCAGCATGGTCAGCAGTACCACGCGATACAATGAACGCTATTACTGCGCAACTTGCAGCAGAAACAGCGCAGGCTCTGCGTGGACTGAATTACGATAAACAGAATTGGCAGCAGGTATTTAGTGCGACAGGAAATGTCACCGTAAAACTTCCAGATGGCAGCAGTTTTACTGGCCCCGCATGGGGTGGAATAGTCACACAAATAAACGATATTAAAACCGACCCAAGATGGGATACGGTGAATAATAAAGCAGGCGGGAGAGTTACTACCCCAATAGACGTTGGTGGCTCAGTGCACGTAATTACTAGCTCTAGCAGCTGGGGTGTATATGGGTTTAAGTATCCATCCACACTATTGCAAATGGCCTATTGGTTTTGTGAGAATTTTGGTGATTTAGTCTTTGTCACAACAGCGGCAACCAAGCCGGGAACCGAAAAATATTTTTCCATGCGTCAGAATGGGGATTTTAATACGCAAGGAAACATATCATGCGTTTCACTTATTCAGACGTGTGATCGAGATGCAAAAGATAACATTGAACCGATTGAAAACCCGCTTGAAAAATTGGACAAAGTTAACGGTTATACATACCTATTCAAAGATAGCGGGCTTCCATCTGCTGGGATCATTGCTCAGGAATTTAAAGAAATCCTCCCTGATATCATCAGCACAAAATCGCCTTTAGTCCCCAAATATAACGACGAAGGGGAGGTGGAAGGTGTTGAACCTGATAGTGATTTAAATAACTTAACCTATGGTGTTGAGCCTATGGGGGTGATTGGTTTTCTGGTCGCAGCCTTAAAGGCTGAGAAGCTGGAGAGGGAAAAACTGGGTATGGCGTTAGCAGATTTGAAGAAAAAGGTAGATCTGCTTTTGCGTAATGAATGAGCCTGCTAGTACTTCATAAGTTTGCGCCGGAGCGTATGCAAGACTCCGGCGCAGTGACAATAGTAGTGCCATGATATTGATTTTAACACTATAATAAGCAAAGGCTTGCCTGCCGGTTTCAAAACTAGCTTGGTGGATTTATGCTGATTCGATGTATGAAGGAGGTGGGAGTGCCAGCAGAGATTAAAGTATACCTTGAGGATGCTAATCAAGCCTATAGCTCCGGTGTGTGGTGCCTATTAGAGGAAATCTTCACTGAACATATGGGGATGCTTCTGAAACGGATTGATGGAGTTTCAGCAACAGTTGCATTACGTGATGCAGATATCTATGTAACACCATTCAGTGCAGGAATAGACCGAATTTGCGCTTATATGTTTAGTCATCATAAAAAAAATTTCCTTCTTATTGGTATTAGCATCGGACAAAATTTGCCAATTGTTGAGAACCTATTCCCCTGTTTGCAAGGAAGCGTTTTTATCCGAAGAACTGACTCTGTTGAGCAAGTTCGTCATAAGGTGTCTCAAGCTTGGACTATGTCAAACGAAAAAAAAGAAGAAAAATGCCGTTCATGCCGTCGCTTATTATTAACAGCAGGTGAAAAACGTGTAATCTATTATTTAGATAAAGGTTTTAGCGTGTCTCAAATTGGTAATATTCTAGGGATAGGAATGAAAATGGCAAGCCAAAGAAAACGGAAAGTTATGAGGAGGTATAATTTGCACTCAGATGTAGAACTGTGGAATTTTCTTAACAAATGGCGAGAGTATTTAATTCCTTCTGAATAATGCTCCCATCACTCTAGCGAGCTTATGTTGAGTAAGTTCGAAGGAAATCCGTAAGTATTAGAAAAATCAGAGTGTATATAACAGGCCGGCGCAGCGACAATAAAAGTGGATCGCTAATGCGTTTAAGTGATTCAGATGGATATTGTCAGGCGCGGATTGTACGGGGTAAATCTAAGATAGCAATGCGGATGATTCTTTGAGTTATGAGCTGGGTAATAAAAACCCCGCGCGGTGGCGGGGTTATGCTTCTAGGCTGCTGTTTTCAAGATTATTCTAGCTGCTTGCTCGATTGTGTTTACCGAAGTTATGCTTACATCATAGGCATGAGCCAGATCCTGAAGAGCAAGAAAAGCACTATTTATCAATGCAATTTTCTTTTCCGAGTAAGCTGGATTGTCGTCTGATGGACGAAATACAACCATTTCATGGGTGCTTCTTTCGAACAGGTTGCTGTTTTTCTTTATCATTGATAAATCTGAAATCTTTGCCTTACCATCTTTAACTAGCTCATTTAGATTTGATGGTAATAATTTCCCTGTATTTATTGCTGCATAATCACTCAGGTAAAATATTTTTGCAGGTCTATGCCCGTCAGAAAAAACATATTGCCTGTTAAAAAAAACTTCTCTGTGAATATCTTCTTTTATAACAGCATCAATGAGTTGAGTTGACCAACGGTCTTTTTCTTTTGTTGTGTCTGTACGTTTTTTGGACGGTGAAATTTCATCATCAAGTAATGAAGAAAGGCTAGATGATAAGGAAACTGCTTGCCTTAAGATGCCCGTGGCGCTAGAAGATGCTGCTTGGCGTGGTTCTCCAACCGAGATACCAGTAACCGGAGGCTGCCAACCAGTAAATGATTTATTTTGGTTAAGATGGCAGCTTAAGCTAGTAGAAATCAGTTCAACCATATTAGTGAAACCAGAAGATTTGAAGCCATACATGGCTTCTATAACTTCCTTCCTAATTGCTGGTTTTACTAAAACCTCTCCTGTCGATGTGACTGCGGCAACAATGATCACAAGCCTCTCTCCTGAACCAAGCATAGGCTCAAGATACACAGGCATCCAGCTGCCGATTGTTGTCGGCATCTGAGGAGCTGTCTTTAAGAGGTGGTCAAGGTTTAGCATCGTAGTCCATCTGTACTTGTTTGGGCTTGATCTGCTCATAGAGTATATCACCAAGCACTTCTATTCTAGCGGCGAGAAAAGACAAAATCTGATTTTTTGTCTTTTCTTGTACGCTTGAGGATAGCACCACATCAAGGTTCTCTATAGGCTCTTGTCTGTTAGAAACAGACCAAGCTCTAGCTTCGTTTGCAGCCATTTGCACCGCAAGTTCGTTTTTCCGATCAAGGAGGCTGCTGGCAATTTGTAGGAGTTGATTTGAGTAATATTCAATGCCACTTTGCTCGGGAGACAACCCAGAAGGTATGGCAGACTCATGATCAATTAAGTAAAAACCATCCCCATTGAACAATAGATTTCCATTGTGCCTATCGTCCATCGCTATCCACTCATCAAAATATGCAGCCTTACGAAGTAGGGGCCATGATTCCAACTTTTCAAGAACACTTTTATCTGATGCATCATTAATGTATTGAGAAAAACTGGGATAGGCAGTGTCAACACTTCCAAAAAATGGCAGGTCATTTTCATCAAAGAGGATTACTGGCTCTGGTATTGGTAGTGAAAGGCATCGACCAAGCGCTGCACATGTAATCTCTGTGGAAATGCTCCTTGATGAGATTTGTTTTGCAAAAACAACTACTTCTTCGGTATCGCCATCACGCGTAGGAAGTATTGCAACACCTTTTATCGGACGGTGCTGACCTTCTTCAACGATAACGCCTCCTGGAAGAAGCCTTCCTATTCGTATCATTTAGTAATCTCCTTGACATCCTCCCCGCCCTGAAGATCGGGGTTTTACGGCACACCTGATAATTTTCAAAGCAATCCTTCCAACCGGTCTTAGCCAACCCACCCTAAGGTTGGCATCAATCAGCGGCAAATCTTCTTCGATTTACTAATCGTCCCATCATTACAAACGAACTGCCCGTCAGTTGTACAATGAGATATGCCACCTTTAGAGCCAGAGCAAGGCTTACGTCCACGGCTAGCATCGGCTTGCAGTGATAGAGTCATTCCAATAATTAACACTGCTAATAATTTGAACATATATAATTCCACTCAGTCGCCATATAACCACTTTGAGTTATTAGGATAACTTAAGCATTATGTAGTTCAGATATGTTAATTTTTCCAGCGCTGGACAACCGATCAGCAATCAGTCGTCATCAAAGAAACGCGAGTTCGGATGCTCGATCCCTGCATCAACATAATCAATCGCTCTCTTGAGCGCCTTCATCAGCTCCTCAGCCTTATCCCGCCTCATCACTATCTTCTGGTCTGGGAACTCAACAGTAGTCCATCCAGCTACTCCAGAGGCCATATCTTTGATCCAGTCACCACATCAAACTTAAACTTAACCTACCTTCGTCGGTTATTAACCGACCCCCAAGTCGGGTAAATTGCGGAAAATTTATCTATAATTATCAGTGTATTAGATTAAATAACCGACTTAACCAACCTAACCGACCACTTTCTGCTTATATAGAGAGAATTTTGAGATTGTGAAAAGTAGAAAAATTTGGCTATGTTTTGTCCGGCTATGTAACCAATCTACTGGTCGCAATTTATAAGATATGTAGGGGAGAAAAAGTATATGGGGGTATTATTGGGGGTGTTGTGAATTATCGAATGAAAAAAGCTACATAAAATACAGTTTATTAGTGGTTAATATCGAATCCTGTAGGGGTACCATTAAAATCAATCAGTTATCAAATATTTCACGACACGGTTTCTAGCTTTCTAGACAAATAACAAGTCAAATTAATTAAAATCCCATCATTGTTTTCAATCCCTCCTTAAAAATTGTTCCTTTGTCGCAAAACATGACGCGAAAAAACGGCCTCTGTGTGATGCCTTGTGCCCAATACGCACTAAGATAATGAAAGTCAGAAATCACACTCGGGGTTGCTATGAACCAAAAAATGCCTGCTCAATGCCATTGTGGTGCCGTCGCCTTTACCGTTGAACTTAGCGATGGGTTTAATACCGCGCGCCGCTGTAACTGTTCATTTTGCCGGATGCGTGGTGCCATTGCGGTATCTGCACCACTGTCCGGAATCGAGATAATTCGCGGCAAAGATAAGCTTACCGAATACCGTTTTAACACCCAGCAAGCGGTACATTTTTTCTGCTCGGTTTGCGGCATCTACACCTTCCATCAACGCCGTTCAAACCCTGAACAATATGGTGTTAACGTTGCGTGTATTGAGAACGTTTCACCTTTCGACTTTCCATCAGTTGCCGTGATGGAAGGCACCCACCACCCGAAGGATGGTGGTGGCGGTATTGCAGGATATTTAACTTATAAGCCATTGTAGGATATATGGAATATCTGTGTTTAATCACGCCACTACAAATATACTATCACTCTTTATATATATTCTTTGTATTGAATTAGAGTGAGGTGCAGTAACAATAATATTATAAAATCATCAGGAAATAATATTTACTGTCGTGGGTGTTTTAAATATTCAGGTATAATTCAGTCTGTTTCAGAATACGGAAATAGTCGCATCTCACTCGCTAAAATCGCCAAAAATAAAAAACCTGCTTGTCAGAGCGTTTTTTATTATGTAGTATCGCCCCGTTTTAAACCCTATCACTTACTCAGCAAAGGAGGTCACACCATGCAACGACAAGCTATGTTTACCCTTTGCAGGACTCGTTCCCAGGCATAATCGCCCTGTCTTCTTTTGGTTTTCAGGTATTGCTCTGGCTACGGCCTGCCACATCCTAAATTTAATAATTGATCGTCAGGATTGGTTTAATGAGCAATATTATTCGCTCCGTGTCGCCACGCGTCTCATATATCGCGTCTGAACACACCTGGATTGAAGGCAAAGCAATCCAACAGCTCGAAACAACGGCAAATCTACCCGATATGGTCCAGGTTACAGGGATGCCAGATTTACATCCCGGCCGTGGTTACCCCGTCGGTGCCGCTTTCTTTTCACAACATCGTTTTTATCCCGCACTGATCGGCAATGATATTGGTTGCGGTATGTCCGTGTGGCAGACGGATTTAGCTGTCGCTAAACAGTCGCTGGATAAACTGGAAAAACGGCTGGGAAATATCGATGGCCCGCTGGAAGAACATTTTCTGGCTGATATTCCCGCCGAATTTAGCCATCACTATTCATTAGGCACCATTGGCGGCGGTAATCATTTCGCTGAGTTTTTGCAGGTTGATGAGATATTTACCCCGCTTTCAGCCCTTGATAAAAAACGGCTGATTTTACTGGTACACAGCGGCTCCCGTGGATTAGGCCAGGCAATTCTGGAAGCTCATATTCGCCAGTTCGGGCATCACGGGCTGGAGCAGGATTCGCCGGAAGCCAGCGATTATTTGCGCCAGCACCAGCACGCGCTGGATTTTGCCGCCCGCAATCGCCACTTCATTGCACGCAGAATGATGGAACGCCTGCGCACCGATGGGGAGCAGTTGCTTGATATTGCTCATAATTTCCTGGAGAAAGCGTCGGTTAATGGCGTTGATGGCTGGCTTCATCGCAAAGGTGCCACTCCATCAAATCGGGGGCTAGTTGTTATTCCCGGCTCTCGCGGTGATTTCAGCTATTTAGTGGAGCCACAGCCCAGCGCAGAAAGTTTGTTTTCGCTGGCCCACGGCGCAGGCAGGAAATGGATGCGCTCGGAATGCAAAGATCGGTTGTCTGCAAAATTCACTGCCGATCAAATGTCGCGCACACATTTTGGCAGCCGTGTTATTTGCCGCGACCGTCAGCTGATTTATCAGGAAGCGCCGCAGGCTTATAAGCCTATCGATACGGTTATTGATTCCCTGCAACAAGCCGGGCTCATCGCGGTGGTTGCTCGCCTCAAACCGGTTCTGACCTATAAAACCAGCGGAGAAGCCGTATGATTTTATTGCAGATCTCGTCAGCTCAGGGGCCGGATGAATGTGCTTTAGCCGTCGCACTGGCTTTAAAGCAGTTGCAAAAAGAAGCGGCAGCGGAAGGTGTGGAAGTCACTATTGCAGAACAAGAACCGGCCCGCCGTTCCGGGACTTTGCGCTCCGTTTTGCTCTCGCTTGATGGAGATGCAGCAGAGCAAATTTCCGATACCTGGTGCGGCACGTTGCAATGGACGTGTGAAAGCCCATGGCGCGGCGGAAATGGCAGAAAAAACTGGTTTATCGGCGTCGCCCGCTATTCTTTTGAGGACGTGGTGATAGAGGGAGAAATAAAGTTTGAATCCCTTAAATCATCCGGCCCCGGTGGGCAGCACGTTAATAAAACGGAATCGGCCATTCGCGCAACTCACCTTACCAGCGGCATCGTGGTTAAAGTACAAACCGAACGCAGCCAGCATGCGAATAAACGGCTGGCGAAGCTGTTAATTGCTCATAAGCTCGAGCAACAGCAGCAAAATATGCAAAGTGAAATTAAGGCTCAACGCAGGATGTTTCATCATCAAATCACACGGGGTAATCCTGTGAGAATGTTTAAAGGACCCGATTTCACATCGGTGAAATAATAAAAATGGCTGGGTTTTTCAACCTGACCCAGCCGTTTCAATGGAAGAGTAAAATTATGGAAATGCAAAGAAAAAACGTGCAAGAGCCGCTCTTTGATAAAAACAATGTTTGTGTGGGGACTATCATCAGTGTAAGGCATGTGAATATTATCACCCCATATCATTGCTTACAGGTAAAATAAACCAGCATGCAGTTTTTCAGGCACCATCCGATCTTTTCACATAAAAAGAATGGGAAGTCGTTTATTTGATGCAGTGCAATTTAAGCCTCAAGGAGATAAGTGGTGTTCTTAAGGTCTCTGTTGATGCGATAAATGGCAGGCTCAGGAGTTGTTATAGAAAAACAAGCGCCTTCTTTGATTGAATTCTGCAGGAGTAACAAGCTTGATGGTTATATCTCACTGTTCTTCATGAAAAAGGTCACATTATCATTGACGGTTGATTTCAAATGATATTTTATTTTGATAAGTCTTTGTTTGGCTGGGCTATCAAAGATAGCTTATATAAATATATCTATGTTAATGATTTGGCCTGCAGTCACTTTAATACTTCGTCTAAAGATATTATAGGCTATTCAGATATAGATCTGGTTCTGGATATTGGCGATTTTTATAAATATATCCGGAATGATGATAAGAAAATTATCGCTAATCAAAAAATGAGTATTGCCTTAAAAATCTTTTGATTATAGTGGGCAAGGGAATTTAAAAGCTTCTTAGTAGAAAATGACCATGGGAGCTGGCTGATGTTCCATGAGGAATAATTTGTACGTACATGGCGCTGACGAATGTCTATTTTTCAACATTTCTTTCCCACTGGCCAGCTTCAGTGTCCACAACATTTACCTATGATCAACGAACGAAGCTAATGAATCGTCTCATGGTTCTAGCACATTTTCTTTTTAGAAATCATAAATTCTGATTTTTGCCTCAGGCTGAGAAAAATACTTCTCATCGCGAGCTTAATTGAGACATCATGGCGAAATCTGCGAATGTTCAGGGAACAGAGTCATGACGCTTTATCAGATCAAACCCGCTTTTCAGGGGCTTTTGCGCCCACTGATGTTCTTATTGTATAGGCATCGTATTACCGCGAACCATATTACACTCGCCGCGATGGTGCTCTCCTTCATTACGGGAGCGTTGCTGATTGCTTTCCCTCGCCCAAGTCTGTTTATTCTGCTGCCCATCGTGTTGTTTGTACGCATGGCGCTTAATGCACTAGATGGCATGCTCGCTCGTGAGTGCAACCAAAAATCTCGTCTCGGCGCTATCCTCAATGAAACGGGGGATGTGCTCTCCGACATCGCACTCTATCTTCCTTTTATGTTGCTTCCCGACAGTAATATACCGTTGGTTCTTGTCATGCTGTTTTGTGCAGTAATGACTGAGTTTTGTGGCGTTTTAGCGCAAACCATTAACGGTATCCGCAGCTATGCAGGGCCTTTGGGAAAAAGCGACAGAGCATTGGTATTTGGTACTTGGGGACTCGCGTTGGCGATCTGGCCGCAGCTTGTGCAATGGAACAACGTCATGTGGGGGATTGCAACCCTATTGCTGGTATGGACAGTCATTAACCGCTGCCGTAGCGTCCTACGTGATGAGGTTGCGAAATGATGATGCTGGAAAAATCCCTCGCGGTCGTTTTTGCAATTCTACTGGCGGCAACGATGGTGAATGGGTTGCTGGTGCTGTTACGTCCGAGTAAAGACTGGCGGGAGCTAACGCTACGAATCCGAACGTGGTGGGTCATTATCATACTGTTTTCGCTAGCGCTACTTAGCCCTCATTGGTTGGCGCTGATATTTTTCGCGTTGGTCAGCTTTATGGCGCTAAAAGAGTTTCTGACATTGGTGCCGTCACGACAATCCGACCGCATGCCACTGTTATGGATGTTTGTTGTTATTCCCATTAACTACTGGCTGATTGGTATCGGTTGGTACGGAATGTTTGTGGTATTTATCCCTATCTATGTTTTTTTGTTTTTACCGGCGCGTATGGTGATTGCAGGAGATACGCAGGGCTTTCTACGTACGGCATCCCAGCTTCATTGGAGTTTGATGACCACCGTTTTTGCCTTTAGCCATGTTGCATTTTTACTGATGTTACCTGCTGATGGTAAGCAGACGGGGGCTCTGCTGGTGCTGTTTCTCGTCGGTCTGACGGAGTTCAACGATATTGCGCAATATCTGTGGGGAAAATCTCTTGGCCGTATCAGAGTGACTCCGAAGGTCAGCCCTAACAAGACGTTAGCGGGGTTACTCGGGGGCGTGGTGACGACGGCCTTAGTGGCTGCAGTGCTAGGTCCCTTGCTTACGCCGTTAGCTTGGCCAATGGCGCTGTTGGCGGGCGTTATTATTGGGATAACTGGTTTTTGTGGCGATGTAGTGATGTCTGCAATTAAACGCGATATCGGCGTTAAGGATAGCGGCACGCTGTTGCCAGGGCATGGTGGCATCCTAGACAGACTGGATTCTCTTATCTTCACCGCGCCGGTTTTCTTCCATTTCATTCGCTATTTCTGCTATTAACCTATGATGACACGTATTCTTCGCCTGTTGTTTTCGCTGTGTATTGTCTGGCCAGTCATTTGGCTGTGGCTTGGCCTGCGTGTGAAGCATCGTGAGAAGCTGCCAAAAAGTGGGCCGGCGATAGTGGTGGCTAATCACAACAGCCATATGGATGTTTTTGCGTTACTTTCTCTTTTTCCTCTATGTCGTCAAGCAGAGGTGCATCCGGTCGCTGCCGCGGATTATTTTTTACGTAATAAATGGATGGCATGGTTTGCCCTCAATATTCTCAACATTATTCCTATTTCGCGAAAGGGTGGGGAAGCTAACCCATTGGCGCGGTGTGAGCAGGCACTGCGTGAGGGCAAAACGCTAATCCTCTTTCCAGAAGGCTCACGTGGAGAGCCTGGAAAACTGTCTCCGCTGAAGTCCGGACTGTGGCATCTAAGCCAAAGTGTGCCAGAAGTGCCAATTATTCCCGTTTGGTTGCGGGGAACCGAACAAGTGATGGCTAAAGGGAATCGTATTCCACTCCCTCTGTTTATCGACGTCACTATTGGTGATGCGCTGAGTTTTAATCGCGATAAAAAAGTGTTTATGGACGATCTGAAGCACCAGTTGTTGGCGCTTTCGCAACAAACAACAGGAAATAATTCTCATGATTAATACACGGACGCCGGATGAGCGGCAATTTTTGACCAGCGATCATACGGAGCTGTTTTATCGCTATTGGCCTGCAACGTCGGCGGGTGTAACGCCAAAAGTGATTGTTTTATTTCATCGTGGTCATGAACATTCTGGCCGTCTACAGCATATCGTCGATGAACTGGCGATGCCGGATACGGCTTTTTACGCGTGGGATGCGCGTGGCCATGGCTGTTCGCCAGGTCAGCGAGGCTATAGCCCGTCGCTAGCGCGTTCGGTACAGGATGTTGATGAGTTTGTCCGTTTTGCCGCAGCCGATAGTCAGGCGTCAATGGAAGATGTGGTGGTGGTGGCGCAAAGCGTCGGCGCAGTTCTGGCGGCCACGTGGGCACATGATTATGCCCCGACTATTCGCGGCCTTGTTCTGGCATCCCCTGCCTTTAAGGTCAAACTGTATGTGCCGTTTGCCCGACCAGGATTGGCATTGATGCATCGCCTACGTGGTCTCTTTTTCGTTAACTCCTATGTGAAGGGCAAGTACCTGACTCATGACCCGGAACGGGTAGAGAGTTTCAACCACGATCCGTTAATTACCCGCCCCATTGCGGTCAATATTTTGCTCGACCTCTACAAAACGGCAGAGCGTATTGTCAGCGATGCTAGTGCGATTACGCTACCTGTACAGATGCTGGTTTCTGGGGAGGATTACGTTGTACACCGGCAGCCGCAGATCGATTTCTATCAGCGATTGCGCAATCCGCAGAAGGAACTACATGTTTTACCAGGGTTTTATCACGATACATTGGGTGAGAAAGAGAGACATCTGGCGTTCGATAAAATGCGCGAGTTTATTGGCACCCTCTATTCCAAACCCGCACAGCGTTTTGATTACAGCAATGAAGACCGTTGGAGTCAGGGGGCTGATACTTGGCGAATGTTAAGTGGTGGGCCGGAACCCTACTCTATGGACGATATTGTGTACCGTGGTTTACGTTATGGTATGAAGATTTTGGGTACTCAGTCCGCAGGAGTGCGTTTGGGGTTTGATACGGGATTTGATTCCGGCAGTACGCTGGATTATGTCTACCGTAATCAGCCGCAGGGCAGCAGCGCGTTGGGACGCCTGATCGACAAAAACTATCTCAATAGCGTGGGTTGGAAAGGAATACGCCAGCGTAAGATTCATCTACAGACGCTGATTCAGCAGGCGGTCGTTACACTTGCGGAGCAGGGTAAAACGGTGCGCGTGGTGGATGTTGCCGCCGGTCACGGGCGCTATGTGCTTGATGCGCTGGAGGGCGAAACTGTAGTGAATGAAATCCTGCTGCGCGACTACAGTGAGCTGAATGTATCAAAAGGGCAGGAGATGATTGCCAGCCGTGGCATGGCCGGACGCGCTCGCTTTGAACAGGGTGATGCGTTCAATCGTGAAGAACTGGCTGCGCTGGAACCTCGCCCGACGCTTGGGATTGTCTCCGGGCTGTATGAACTGTTTCCAGAGAATACGCTGGTACGTAATTCTTTGGCTGGGCTGGCGGAGGCGATTGAGCCGGGTGGGATTCTGATTTATACCGGACAGCCTTGGCATCCACAGTTGAAAACCATCGCTTGGTCGCTTACCAGTCATAAAGACGGCAAAGCGTGGGTAATGCGAGTGCGTACTCAGGGAGAAATGGATGCTCTGGTGCGGGAGGCTGGTTTCGATAAATGCGCCCAGCTCATTGACGAATGGGGGATTTTCACGGTGTCTATGGCGGTACGTCGCGCATCATGACCACTCGGCGCTCCCTCTACTGGCAGGGAATGGGCTGGCTGATTCTGCTTGCCCCGTTTTTCTTTTTAACTTACGGGCAAGTTAATCAATTTACCGCTGGGCGAGATAACATTGGCAGTCTGGTTTTTGGCTGGGAACACTATATTCCCTTTGTGCCGTTGACCATCATTCCCTACTGGAGTCTGGATCTGCTGTACGGTCTATCGCTGTTCGTCTGCACGTCGCTGAACGAACAGCGCCGGTTGGTGTGCCGATTGGTACTTGCATCGCTTGTTGCCTGCGCTGGCTTCTTACTATTTCCGCTGAGATTTACCTTCACGAGGCCGGAGATTTCCAGTCTCGCCGGTTGGTTATTTGGCCAGCTTGAACAGTTTGATTTGCCGTACAACCAGTCGCCATCTTTGCATATCATTTTGTGCTGGCTGTTATGGCGCCATTTTCAGCGTCATCTCGCTGGGAAATGGCAAATGCTGAACAGCGGCTGGTTTTTGCTGATCGCCGTTTCTGTTTTGACGACTTGGCAACATCACTTTATTGATGTGATTACGGGGCTGGCAGTCGGAATGGTTATTGACTGGATGATACCGGAGCCGGGGAAGTGGCTCTGGCGTAGTGCCTCAGCTAAGCACAGGGTTTTGGCTACTCGTTATCTCTGCGGTTCGCTGGCGTGTTTGGCTGGGACTTTTTTGACCGCTTGGTTGTGGTGGCCCACATTGTCGTTGCTGATTGTGGCGTTGGCTTACGGCCTACTCGGCGTTGATGCGTTACAAAAAGATGATAAAGGGCGGTTAACTCCCGCCGTTTGGTGGCTGTTGTTGCCATGGCGAGTTGGAATGACGATCTCTATGTATCTGTATACTCGTCATTTACCGGCCTATAGCCCATTAACGGATGGCGTGTTCCTTGGGACATATCCGCGCAAACCTATCGCACAGCAGGCGGTACTGGATTTGACCAGTGAGTTTTCTCGCTCCCGAGTAACACAAAGCGTTACTTATTACTGTGTGCCCATGCTAGATCTCGTTAATCCAGATGAAGCGACGCTACGCCGAGCCGTTGATGAGTTGGAGCAGTTGCGCGTAACGCACGGCAGCGTACTTATTCACTGTGCGCTAGGTCTTTCGCGCAGTGCGCTGGTGGTTACCGCGTGGTTGGTGCAGCGTTATCCCGCGCTGACGTTGGAACAAGCCGTAGAACACGTTCGTAAAGCTCGCCCTCAGGTTGTTTTCACCGCTGAACATATGGAGTTGCTGAAAAGATGGACAACAAAAATCACGGTGTGACCAGCAGAGCTACTCTGCAACCACTCCTCGTGCAACAAACCCTGAAGAGTTGGCGTTTCTTTATACTCTTTTCTGTTCCCCCTATAGTCTGGGTGATCTTTACTGACCCGTCGTTTTTACTCCGAGCTTTTATCGCTTTACTGTGCGGCGCTGTGTGGTTTGGTTGCTGGCGGCTTTGGCTGGATGAACACTACTTTCGGCTTATGAGCGAAGAGAACAACAAGGTTGCTGGAGAGGTGCTCTTTGTTATCTGGCGCCGAGAAAAGCTACAGGAGCTTACGTTTATTGAGCGCCAACAGGGGGCTATGAATCAGTGTCGATACACCATGTGGATTACGGGTGGGCTGTGGGTTATTTGGTTGATGGGGTTGTTGTGGCAATAAGTGTTTTTTCATTACCTAACCTTTTTTAAAAGAGAGCCACTCACTGAATAATCAGTTTTTTGATAAGGCACAGTTAGTCAGTCAGAAAGGCAACGAAACGTCTAATAAAATGCACAAATATGTGTGCAGGTTTTTCCTGCACACATTCCTAGATAATTCTTTTCTTATACGCATCCGAATTTTGTAAAAGAGGGGATTTTCAATTCGCTCGCCTCTACCGTATTCCTTCATATCCCTTTGAAATAGCATGATTTTATGGTCTTGAAGAGAGCTATTTCCTTTTGCTCAATAGCAGATGTTCTAAATGATATTGCTTAATTTTATTGAGTACGGTGGTGTGTGACAATCCGATTTGGTTAGCGACCTTTCTGGCAGAGCCCAGTGATACAAGATATTTTCTGATAATCTCTCGCTCTTGAGTTTCAATCATCGTTTTAATGCTGCCATTTTGTATGCTGTTTTCAGTGTTTTTATCCTCTGGCAGAGAAATATCTGCACCGGAGATTTCAGGTTTTTCAGCTAATAGCATGGTTCTGAGTAGAATGTTTTTTAGCTCACGTACGTTTCCTGGCCATGAATAGCCCATCAGAACTTCAAGTGCACTCGGGAGCAAGATAAGTTTTTTGTTCAATTCGGCAGCGTATTTTTGGAAAAAATAGCTCACAAGTGGGAGGATATCCTCTTTGCGTTCTCTCAGTGGTGGAATGGTGATGGGGAGAATGTTGACGCGATAGTAGAGATCCTCGCGAAATAGTTTTTGCTCTATTAAATGTTCTAGGTTTTGGTTGGTGGCTACGATGACTCTTACGTCTACATATTGGGTCTTGAGTCCGCCAACTCGTTTGATCATACCATCTTGCAGCACGCGTAATAATTTACTCTGCAGCGAAAGTGAAAGTTCACCAAACTCATCAAGAAAAATAGTGCCATGATTGGCGCTTTCAAATAAGCCCATCTTCCCGCCTTTAAGTGCACCACTAAAAGCACCATATTCATAGCCAAATAACTCGCTTTCGACTAACGTTTCAGGGATTGCAGCACAGTTTATCGCTTCAAATGGGCACTCTTGGCGCTCGCTAGCATGATGAATTGCTCTGGCAATGAGTTCTTTGCCTGTCCCTGTCTCCCCACGAATAAGAACCGTATATTTGCTTTGGGCTATTTTTTTTGCAGCGGCTAAGCAGGCTACCATGCTAGGGCTAGCATAAATGAACTCATCAAAGTCTGATGGTGTTTTTTCATTTTTATATTTTTGTAAAACTTTTTTAGTTTCAGTGTTTTTGATGACAGAGTTATTAATGAATATAGTTGCGCCAGTAATCTTGTTTTCCTGTAAAATAGGACGAATAGTGCAGCTAAACAGGTCTCCATTTGTTTTGCTCTTAATTTCTTTTGCGTATATTTTTCCACAGCGAAAATCCTTTATTTCATTCCAGTTTACAATAGAGGATATATTTCTGCCGATTATCTCATTTCGTGATAAGTTAAATGTTTTCTCTGCAATGTGATTAAACTCATTAATAATGCCGTAGTTAGAGATAACAATATGACCATAATCAGAAAATGAGAGTTCAGAATGGTCGCCGTTAGCAGAATATACGCTAAGAATATCATGATTGATCAGCAAATTGCCGAGTAGATATTGTAATTTTCTTTCTGAAGGGATGTTAAATCGAATAAAAATCTCGCAAGAGGATACGTGTAGGGCATCAATATAAATATCCATATTGCTGAACTCAGTGATGACATCAGCAATCATCGCAGTACGATCAATTGTTTTTATATTCCATCCAACGGTAAGCATGATAACCACCATAGTCAAATGTATGGCATTCATGGTATCAATGTTTTTAACTAGAGCAATTATAGATTGTCCAACAGGTGATTTACCCCCTGCCGGACATCACAGTATTGTGAGAATTTTTCTTGGCGGCAAAAACTACTCAAAGACCTTGAGGAAAGGGGATATCACCAGTAGTAAGCCAAATAAAAACACACACCATGTCTGTACCCCTTTGAATTGGTGAAGTTTTTTAACTCTATAAACGAGATAGCATGGGATTAGGCATGAGACAATCCCATACAATGGACTACCGATATGAAAGAAGATAACCACTGAGAAACCGAGAGAAACCCAGAGGAAAAGCAATAGAACGATGAACACATATACGCCAATACCGAGGGCGGTATGGTTGATCCTGCTTGCTGGGATAAAACGTTGAATAATATTGAGTAGAATACCTTTGACCGCTTCTTGGAAACCTAAATATATGCCAAAAAATGCAGTGAGCACTGCAAAGATATTTAGCAAGGTTGTCATAATATGAACGAGCGTGCCAGGGATAACTTTCGCCGCCATAGCGAGAGCAGAAATATTAAGATTGAATGCCTCTACCGCTTGCTCGTGGCTCATTGAGAAGGTAAAAGAAAATGAGAAAAATATAATAATACTTATTAAGATGATATAGGAAATACGATGAACGCGAATCGCTTTATAGGTTGCTAGATGCTTATCTTCTTCTCTTTTCCTATAAGCAATGTTCATTGGATTGAGTATTTGGACAAATACGGCAGAGAAAAAAGCAAACGGTATCGTTAATAAAACATCGCGTGAGAATACGCCAATGTCAGGAAATGCGGTGATATTCTTTAGATCCCAATGAGGGATCATGACGAGTCCAAGTAAGACGATAATACCCACTTTGACCACGACCATTGGGCCAGATATTTTAAAGAGTAGTCGCTCCCCTCTAGAGGCAATAAAAACTAAAACCATAAAGACGATCAATTTGTAAACAGCTGAGTCAGATAATAAGTGTTCTGTGACGCCAAATGTTTTTAGATAGGATGCGCTATCATAAATTACTGAAATAGAATAAATAAACATGCCATGGACAAGCATGACAAAGTAAATTATCCCGAGTGCGATGCCCCAGTTCTTCCCAAGATATTGAGTGATAATGTTAGAGTAGTCCTCGCATATGTCACTCTCAGATAGGGTTTTCATGTACAGATTTTGTAGCATATAGGTGGCAGGATAGGCGATTAAAAAAGAAACGATGAAAACCCAAATGCCTTTTAGTCCAATCTGCACGGGAACAAGTACCGTACCTGCTCCGATGGCCATACCAATACACAACAGTATCCAACCAGCATCATAGGCGGTTAGGGGAATATTATTATATTGCCGCTTTGTTTCACTTATGGAAGCAATAGTGGACATGAGTTACTCCTGTCTGAATAATCAATTAGAGTTAAAATAACAGCCGTTACCTATCTGTTTTATATGCTTGTATACGGCTGCATCCCCTCAAGCTTGCATTGCTGTTTCGTGCCTGCTTTTTATGCGGTTTCAGCAGCTGAGGGGACAAATTAATCAAAGCTAAAAAGCAGCCTTGTTAAAGGCTTGTTGAAGGTCGGCGATGATATCTTCAGGATCTTCAAGCCCTACAGATATTCTTATTAGCCCATCGGTAATGCCGGCTTTCATTCTTTCCTCTGGCAACATAGGGGAGTGTGTCATTGAAGCGGGATGCTGAATTAATGTCTCCGTGTCACCAAGGCTGACGGCCAGTAAACACAATTCAACAGAATCCATTACGGTTTGGCCTGCTTCCACTCCACCTTTAATTTCAAAACTGATTACAGCGCCAAAATTCGACATCTGCTTTTTGCCCAGCTCATAGTTTGGATGTTCTGGCAGGCCGGGATAATAAACCTTTGTGACTGCAGGATGCGAGGATAAAAATTTTGCAACCTGCATTGCGTTTTGACAATGTCGTTCCATACGCACGGCTAACGTCTTTAATCCACGCAAAGTGAGCCAGGCATTGAAAGGGCTGATACAGCCGCCGGTAATGTCTTTGACCCCAACAAATCGAGCCTGATTGATGAACTCTTGGCTGCCGACAATGACCCCGCCAATAACATCACCGTGGCCGTTTATATATTTGGTTACGCTGTGTACCACGATGTCTGCGCCAAACTTAAGTGGATTCTGGCAATAGGGCGACATAAAAGTGTTATCAACGACCAATAATGCATCATTGGTATGGGCTAGCTGAGCACAGGCGTCAATATCGATAATAGATAATGTGGGGTTTGCAGGCGTTTCAATATAAATAACTTTGGTGTTTGGTCTGATCGCATGCTTGATATTTTCGATATTCGTCGCGTTGACGAAGGTAACGTCAATACCAAATTTCGGCATGCTGTGTGATAGCAAAGCATGTGTGCAGCCATAGATAGCTTCAGAGGCGATGATGTGATCGCCCTGCCCACACAGGGTCAACAGCGTGGAAGAAATCGCAGCCATTCCTGATGCAGTCGCGAGAGCAGCTTCTCCGCCTTCTAGAATAGCTATTTTTTCTTCTAGTGCGGTTTGAGTCGGATTTCCAAGACGTGTGTAAATATAACCAGACTCTTCAAGTGCAAATCTGGCAGCACCCTGTTTGGCATTTTCAAAGACAAACGTAGAGGTTTGGAAAATAGGTGTCGCAAGAGCACCGGTGGTGGCGTCTGGATGTTGTCCTGCATGGATGATTTTAGTGTTATAGCCTTTATCGTCCAGTTTCATGCTTTGTTTCCTCATTAGTTTATGTATTTCCCCTAATCTAATAAGCAACCTTTGTACCAAAATGTATTGTATTGAAATATATTGTTTTTATTTTATTATGTTTATCTGTTGGCAATATTAAAGCCGGAAGTGGAAATAATGTTTACAGCATAATGTGATATTATTTTTTAATTGTATTAATAATATAAAAACATTAAAAAACTTGTTGTTTATTTAAAATTTTTTGTGGTGATGTTTAAAATAGACCATAAAATATATAACTCATTTTTTCGTATTCAATTCAGAGATCTACTTTTAAGTGCTACAGCTTTAGATAGAAATCATCACGCGAGATGATTTCCTCCAGTGAATCCGCCCCTTACGTTAAAAATCAGCCAATAATGCAGGCTTTATACCCATACGTTTTGTAGCGCAAACGCGTGTGTTGACTCTCGTCAAACAAATGCAAATGATACTAACTATCATTTGCATTTGTTTGCGTGAAGCTATATAAAAATGCCGACTTGTTAACAGTCATAAAAAAACAGCCAATGCAGCGATTTTCGTTAGCGAAGGCATTTTTATCTTGTCGCTTTGCTTTTCCGCAGGATTTGAAAGCAGGCGAATATGCTTATGGGGAAAGGAATGGAAAAATTTCAGTGGACTCGCCTGTGTGTGGCGACGTTGGTTGGGATCAGCGGTGCAGCATCAGCGGTAGATGATGCTTCAATTGAAAAAGATACAGAGGCTGACACCATTTTAGTCACGGCCAAGCAGCAGACTTTACAAGCGCTTGGCGTTTCGGTTATCAATGCCGAAGCCATTAAAGAGCGCCCACCTGCACGCGATATTTCGGAACTTATTCGCACCATGCCAGGTGTAAACCTGACCGGTAACTCAACCAGTGGACAGCGGGGCAATAACCGCCAGATCGATATTCGTGGTATGGGGCCTGAAAACACGTTAATTCTGGTTGATGGCTTGCCTGTATCCAGCCGTAACTCAGTGAGATTGGGCTGGCGCGGCGAGCGCGATACGCGAGGTGATACTGGCTGGGTTCCGCCTGAAATGATTGAGCGTATCGAAGTCATTCGCGGCCCCGCGGCTGCACGTTATGGCAATGGCGCTGCCGGTGGTGTGGTCAACATCATAACAAAGCGCCAGATGGAAACGCTGCACGGCACATTGAACGGCTACATGAACTTCCCACAGCACAAAGAGGAAGGCGCGACTAAACGTACCGATTTTAGCTTAGCAGGACCTTTAACCGATAACTTCAGCTTCCGTTTATTTGGTGGCTATAGCAAAACACAAGCCGATGGAAAATATCTAAACCAAGGACATCAATCTGAACGTACAGGAAGCTATAGCGACACAATCCCAGCAGGGCGTGAAGGTGATATTGATAAAGATATCAATGCAATGCTGCACTGGGATGTTATGGATGGGCAGTCACTAGAGTTTGAAACTGGCTATAGTCGCCAAGGAAACCTCTATGCCGGGGATACCCAAAATACGAATACGAGCAAGTTGGTTAAAGATATGTACGGTAAAGAAACCAACCGTATGTATCGTCAAACCTATGCGCTAACCCATCGTGGACTGTGGGATAACGGTGTATCGGCTATCAACTACGTTCAATATGAAAGAACGCGTAACTCCCGTATGAACGAAGGATTAGCAGGGGGAACTGAAGGGATTTTCGATTCCAGCAATCGAGGCTTTTCCACGACTCAATTGGATAGTTTGTTGCTGCATAGCGACGTCAGCATTCCATTCAATTTAGGCGTTAGCCAAACGGCGACAGTGGGTGCTGAATGGAACGAGCAAAAGATGAAAGATCCTTCATCTTTCACTCAAACGACGGCTGGCGGTTCTGTTCCTGGTATTGCTGATGCCAATCGTTCTCCCTACACTTCTGCGCAAATAACGTCTTTGTTTGCTGAAGACAATATTGAGCTAACCGATAGCACTATGCTCACTCCAGGGCTGCGTTTCGATTACCACAGCATTGTTGGCAATAACTGGAGTCCATCGCTGAATTTATCTCAGGAACTGGGTGATTATTTCACGATGAAGATGGGGATTGCGCGCGCTTATAAAGCACCAAGCCTCTATCAAACGAATCCAAACTATTTGCTTTATAGCCGCGGTCAAGGCTGTTATGCCAGCGCTGGAGCCTGTTATTTGCAGGGGAACAATGATTTAAAAGCTGAGAACAGCATAAATAAAGAAATTGGTATCGAGTTTCATAACGGCGACTATTTAGCGGGGGTGACTTACTTCCGTAATGATTATCGTAATAAAATTGAGGCGGGATACTCACCGATTGGAAAATCCTCAACCGGTGCAGCAGATATTTATCGTTGGGAAAACGTCCCTAAAGCCGTTGTTGAAGGACTTGAAGGTTCATTAAATATTCCAGTGAGTCAAACGG
The DNA here is from genome assembly GCF_020150375.1 of Hafnia paralvei. Taxonomy (NCBI): domain Bacteria; kingdom Pseudomonadati; phylum Pseudomonadota; class Gammaproteobacteria; order Enterobacterales; family Hafniaceae; genus Hafnia; species Hafnia paralvei. The sequence goes on from NZ_CP083737.1 coordinate 1,361,168, forward strand.
TGACATGGAATAACAATATGACCTATATGTTAAAAAGCGAAAACAAGAAGACAGGTGATTACCTCTCAATTATTCCTGAATATACGCTTAATTCATCATTGCGTTGGCAGGCTCGTGAGGATTGGTCAATGGAAACGACCATGACATGGTATGGCCGTCAGAAGCCGAAAAAATATAATTACAAAGGCGAAAAAGTGACGGGGTCTGAAAATAATGAAGTAAGCCCATACGCCGTCTTTGGTTTGAGCAGCACCTATACGGTTAATAAAAATCTCAGCCTAACCGGGGGTATTGAAAATATATTCGATAAACGCCAGTTCAGAGCAGGGAATGCACAGACAACAGGAAATGCAGTCACTCATTCCTATATGTATGGTGCGGGTGCTCAGACGTATAATGAGCCGGGAAGAACGTTTTATGTTAGTGTAAATACTTCTTTCTAATTCAATGAATTATGCGCCAAGGTAGTGTTACTTTGGCGCATTTTTTTATCGTGCGAAGTGTATTTTCAGCGCATCACTCAGAGCCATGCTGCTGACTGAAATATGTGATTGATGAGGATAGCATTGGAAGCTAACCTTCTCGCTGTAACCATCTATTTTCTTTAGTGTATCGTTAAGTGTTTTCACGCCGTCAACCATAGCTCTTTGTGCTCTATGTTGTTTGAGTATCGCTTGTTTTTCTTCTGGTAGTTTCTGTTCAAATGGTTGAAGAGTTTGCTCGTCACCACCGACCGATAGACGGATAATTCCTGATGGGCTTACCATTGGCCGCTTATTCACGAGAAATTGCTCGGCCTGTTGCTGTAAATAACGTTGATTCCACCAAACTGAAGGGCTTGATGCGAACCAATTAGTGAAGGACTGTGGATGCTTGGTAGCCATATCAATAGTAAACAATCCGCCATAGGAGTGACCAAATAGCCCTTGGCGTTGCTTATCAATAGGAAAACGCTGAGCGATATCCGGCTTCAACTCATCTTCTATAAAGGCAAAAAATAGATCTGATTGCCCTGCAGCGCCGGTAGGGTAGGTTCCTCCCTGTGGATTGTGCTCTTGTGCGATTTTCTGTACATGCGGACGATAATCACGATCCCGACGGCTTTTACCGTCATATCCAATAGCCACAATAACGCCTGGTTCTAACGCACAGCGAGCGCAGCTTTGCTGGGCGAGTAGTGAAGCCGCCTGGGCAAAATAGGTATCGCCATCCAAAATATACATGACCGGCCAGCCTTGCGCTGGTGGCTTGGTTTTTGGAACGTAAACCATGATTTTGTAGTCACCATTCTGTGGCGAATGAAATGTGAATATTTGTGTATCGGGAATTTGGTAGGGAGAGGATGCAGTATCTGGGTTAGCAGCAGAAATGAATGGAAGTAGGGCGACAATAATCCCCAATAAATAGCGCAACATCAGTAGTGATCTCCGGTTAGATGCGTGGTTGCATGGCCTTAAGCGTTGTTCGAACGTAGGCTGGCAGTGGTGGTCTACTGCCCGCAAGAATATGGAATGCATGCAAACTACCATAGCGGGCATGTGCCTTCAAATGAAAATCATTATCACTAATACGGCGATGATATTCGGCGATTACGGATGTGTTTTACAGCGGCAGACTAGGCTTAAAATCTGTGCTCTTACCAAATTGAGCTAACCAACCCCTATTTTAAATAGGAGTTTATAGATAGCTTATTTTTATATTAGTACCGCAATAAACTATTCTCTAACAATGTATTTTTCTGGAAGATGCCGGTGATTTGCTTTCAACGTTGAATTACGCAATAGTGAAGTGTTTTGGAGTTGACTCATTCATTGATTAGACGATAAATAAGGATGATTTATGTTAGAGAATTATTTCCCAGACAATGCTTCCAGTGAGCAGAAACAACGCGTGATTGCTGTTAATGCCGCGCTTGAATTAATCAAGGTAACGTTGGCTGATAGCAACGATGGAAATAGCGTTAGCCATCAGCTTCAAGCTGCCGAACGTCATATCGAATCTTTAGCTGACGCAATCCAGAAGGCAGTAAAAATTTAGTGGCTTCATCGATGTGAATAAAGAGAATTGCATCCTCCAGAATGTTTGGACATGTGAAGCTGAACATACTGGAGGAACAATAATAAATAAACAAAGCGTTTATTTATTATCTGTGCCGTTTTTCATATGGAATGATAGGCGGGCTTTGAAATAAGCCTTAATATTTTCTTCCATTGCATGGATCTTCTTATCAATACTTTGGCATAAAAATTCATCGCTATTCATTGCTCTAACTCTTTGTAGCGCTATCTCGTCGATCTCTTCTTTTTGTGTTTCGGTCAGTCCGAAGTCGTTTTGCTGTGTCATTGTTAGTGTGTCCTTATGGTGGGATTTAGCACTATTTTAACTGCGAAAAGTTAAACGTCAGCGTTCAGTGCGTGCCATATTGCTTGGAAACCAACCTCTTTGAAGGTTTTCGCTTTGCTAGGCTCTTTGATGGAGAACTCGATAGTGGTTTCTGCCAGAGAGAAAAAGAGTGCATCGCCAAAAGAGCTAAAGCCCGCATTCTGAAACTTATGGCACATACTTTTTCTCGATATTTCGTAAAGCTCAGGAAACATAATATTGACCTCGTCCTGAACCTCCTGGCTAATTTTATCGCTAACAATCAGGAGACGGATCGTCCGATTCGCGTCTGAGTTGTGCGCGCCCCAGTTGATATAGCTATTCCAAATATTTTGCATCTGTTGTTTAGGATCGCTGTCTACCACTAACTCATTCATGATTGCGCTGCATAGCGATTTTTTTAGGTGTAAGTAGAGCGCATTAAACAGGGCATCTTTGGTTGGAAAATAACGAAACAGTGTTCCTTCAGCCACTTCTGCTTTTTTAGCGATGATCGCTGTTGACGCGCTAATCCCTAGCTGTGCAATAGCATGAGTCGCTGCGGTAAGTAACGCCTGTTTTTTCTCTTCGCTCAAAGGTCGAGCCATGCTGAATACCCTCATTGTGTGTGATTAGGACAATTTTATTGTTGGTCATCCCTTCCCATGCTCATAGATATAATCTTATCAAAATGTAGTTGACGAAGTGGTTATTGTTTTTATAATGAGTGATTACTTACTCATTATCAAGTTAAGAGCTTCGCCATCAAGAAGCGAAGCATTATTCATGAAAATACTCATCACCTGCGTGGTACTTATGATTTTAGCTGCAGCCGGAGGCGTGATTTCCGCCTTAGTTCCTAGTATGGGTCGTTCACCAGATACTGAACAACGTCACAAATTTGCGAAATCACCGCAATATCGTGACGGAAAATTTCACAACGAGGCTCTAACGCCGATGGTCAGTGGATCGAAGGGGCGTATGGCTGTTATGTGGGATTTTTTATTCAAAAAAAGTCGCCTAGCCAAACCCGATCACGCCTTGCCTTATGTGAATACCGATCTGGTATCCATTGATACAGATAAAGATGTCATTGTCTGGTTGGGACACTCTTCGTGGTACTTGCAGCTTGATGGCAAACGGATCTTGATCGATCCTGTACTCAGCGATCATGCTGCGCCATTTTCTTTTATGAATAAATCGTTCATTGATGACTATCCGTGGCAGGCTCAGCGTATGCCCAAATTGGATTATGTGCTGATTTCACACGATCATTACGATCATCTCGACTATGAGACCATGCAGATTCTTCAATCACGCATTGGCCAGATTATTACTCCACTTGGTGTCGGAACCCATTTGTTACGGTGGGGATTTGTACCTGAACAGATTGTTGAAGCCGATTGGAATCAACAAGTGGTCCTCGATGAAACGCTGACGCTACATGTTTTACCGGCTCGCCATTTCTCCGGCAGGGGATTTGAAGGTAATCCTACGTTATGGGCCAGTTTCTTGCTGCAGTCGTCGCAACGTAGACTCTATTACAGTGGTGATAGCGGGTATGGAACGCATTTTAAAAAGATTGGTGATCGGTTTGGTCCTATTGATGTTGCCATCTTAGAAAATGGTCAGTACGACTCTGATTGGCAATATATTCATATGTTGCCAGAGGAGACGGCGCAGGCGGCGCTTGATTTAAACGCGGCGGCGGTCCTGCCTAGCCATGCCGGACGCTTCGTGATGGCGAAACATAGTTGGAACGAACCCTTTATACGGCTCGCGTTGACAAGCCGAGATAAGCCATACCGACTATTAACGCCAAAGCTGGGGGAAGTGGTTTGGGATGACGGGAAAACACAGCAATTTGATGTCTGGTGGAATTAAAGCTTGGAGCGGATATGCCAATGACGATCCCAGAGCAGGTGATTCAATCGTTAATCGTATGGATTGACGAAAACATTCATCGTCAGCTGCATATCGATGATATTGCAAAACATGCGGGTTATTCTAAGTGGCATTTACAACGTATTTTTGTTCACTATCGCGGCGAAACGTTGGCTCGTTATGTCCGCTCTCGGCGACTTGAAATCGTTGCGGAGGAATTGCTGTGCTCAGATGAGCGTGTCTTGGATATTTGTTTGAAATATGGCTTTGAGTCGCAGCAAACCTTTACACGAATTTTTACGCGCCATTTCAAACAGCCACCAAGCCTGTGGCGTAAAACTCATCAGCACGATGAGCTGGTAGGATGAATGTCGACATTGTGAATTTCCATATTACCTCTCTTCTTAGAAGCGGTTCATCTCTCTGAGCCGCCTAATCTCCTTAAACTCGCCGGATTTGTATTAATAATAAAAATGCATACCAGTAGGTATTAACTACTATGTCCGTTATAAAACCTTGTCCATGATAGCTTAAAGGCTTAGCACCTCTATGTTTATATTACAATGAGTTAGCTGATTTACTTCCTCTTGCAACCGGCCTATTACGTGATTAATGAGTTAAATTCTGTGATCGCAACAACAGTAAGATACAAAAAATACTTTGCAGAATAAGTATCTATAAATCATTATTTGAAACGTGGTTTCACTCCAATTCTGTAGGCTAATCTTGAACTTACATGCAGTACTGCGCCAGCGTGTGGCGAAAACACGTTGGTATGCCAAGCGAAAAAGTTACCGAGTTTTGTTCTGGCGGGAAATAACGCCGCTGGCTGTTCCTATCTTTATGGAAAATGCCTGTGTGCTGTTGATGGGGGTTCTCAGTACTTTTCTGGTGAGTTGGATTGGTAAAGAAGCGATGGCAGGAGTGGGGCTTGCCGATAGTTTCAACATGGTGATTATCTCGTTCTTTGCCGCCGTTGACCTCGGAACAACCGTGGTTGTTGCTTTTAGCTTGGGGACGCGTGATAGACGTAAGGCTCGTGCCGCAGCCAGGCAGTCACTGGTGTTGATGACGGTGGTGGCCCTGTTACTGGCCGCAGGGATCCACTTAGCGGGTGAGCAAATCATTGATGTGATTGCAGGCGATGCGACGTCTGAAGTCAAAGGTTTGGCGCTTTCGTATCTGCAAACGACGGTATGGAGCTATCCTGCCGCTGCTATTGCGCTGATCGGTAGCGGGGCGTTGCGCGGTGCGGGAAATACCAAAATTCCTCTATTAGTGAATGGCGGAATGAATATTCTGAATATCATGATCAGTAGCGTACTGATTTATGGCGCTCTCGGTTGGCATGGTCTTGGATTTATCGGCGCAGGCTTAGGGTTGACTATTTCCCGCTATATTGGCGCTGCCTGCATTATTTATGTGCTGTTAAAAGGTTTTAACCCCGCACTGCGTATTTCGATCAAAAGCTACTTTAAACCTCTGAAGCTGAATATTCTGTGGGAAGTGCTAGGGATTGGTATTCCTGCCAGCATTGAATCGGTGTTATTCACTGGGGGTAAGTTGCTGACGCAAATGTTTGTAGCAGGCATGGGAACGAACGTTATTGCCGGTAACTTTATTGCCTTCTCGGTAGCGGCATTGATAAACCTGCCCGGAAATGCGTTGGGATCGGCTTCAACTATTATCGTCGGGCGACGTTTGGGCAAAGGCCAAATTGGTCAAGCGGAAAGACAGTTGCGGTATGTCTTCTGGTTATCAACCGTTGTACTCACCTTAATTGCTTGGGGAACCGCGCCTTTTGCTGGTCTATTTGCCTCTTTTTACACGCGAGAACCCGATGTTATTGAAGTCGTGAAAATTCTGCTGTGGCTGAATGCGGCATTCATGCCGATATGGGCTGCGTCGTGGGTGCTGCCTGCTGGGCTGAAAGGTGCGCGCGATGTGCGTTTTGCCATGTGGATCTCCATGCTTGGCATGTGGGGGTGCCGCGTGGTAGCAGGTTATATATTAGGCATTGTACTGGGTATGGGCGTTGTTGGCGTATGGCTTGGTATGTTCTTTGACTGGGCGGTGCGCGGCGTATGTTTCTATTGGCGTATGGTCAGCGGCCGCTGGTTGTGGAAGTATCCGCGAGCGGTGCGTCCTGAGCTAACCGAAGTCGATGTGAGATCTGAAGGTTAATGTTTTTATGCCATCACCCAGCCTCTTCAAGAGGGCTGGGTGAATGCGTGAGATCCGTTTACATCAGCCTAATCCTTCCTGAACTAACGAGTCACGACTGATCTCAGCAATAGATTTCGCGCCGGTCAGCGTCATTGCTACACGCATCTCTTTTTCGATTAATCCCAATAGGTTCTCAACGCCGGCTTGTCCAGCAGTGGCTAGCGCATAGAGATAGGCACGTCCTAACAGAACGGAATCTGCACCGAGCGCAATCATACGCACTACGTCTAAGCCGCTGCGGATCCCACTGTCGGCTAGAATCTTTATATCGCCTTTAACTGCGTCGGCAATGGCGGGGAGTGCTCGAGCGGAAGACAGCACACCGTCTAGCTGACGACCACCGTGGTTTGACACCACAATACCATCGGCGCCGAAGCGAACAGCATCGCGCGCATCTTCGGGATCAAGAATGCCTTTAATAATCATCGGCCCATCCCAGAAATCACGTATCCACTCCAAATCGCTCCACGAAATAGAAGGATCGAAATTAGATGCAAGCCAGCCGATATAGTCTTCAAGACCAGTCGGTTTCCCCAGATAGGCAGAGATATTACCGAGATCGTGCGGACGACCATTTAAGCCCACGTCCCATGCCCATGCGGGATGAGTCATTGCCTGCAAGTAGCGACGCATGGCTGCATTAGGGCCGCTCATCCCTGAGTGAGCATCGCGGTAGCGCGCGCCAGGCGTGGGCATATCTACGGTAAAGACCAACGTGGAGCAGCCTGCCGCTTTAGCGCGTTCTAAAGCGTTACGCATAAAACCACGGTCTTTGAGAACATAGAGTTGAAACCACATAGGCCGCTTAATCGCCGGTGTGACTTCTTCAATTGGGCAAACCGAAACGGTCGAGAGCGTGAAAGGGATGCCTTTTTGTTCTGCGGCGCGCGCAGCTTGAACTTCGCCACGGCGTGCATACATACCACACAAGCCAACGGGACCTAGCGCCACCGGCATAGCCAGTTTTTCATTAAAAAGCTGGGTTTCGAGACTGAGCGCAGACATATTCTTGAGTACGCGCTGCCTTAACGCGACCTGCGCGAGATCTTCCACATTACGTCGCAATGTATGTTCGGCATAGGCTCCGCCGTCGATATAGTGAAACAGAAACGGTGGTAGTTTGCGTTGCGCCGCGGCGCGGTAGTCGGTTGCAGCTGAAATAATCATGGATTTCCTTCCCTTATTGCATTTGTTTCTTCATCTGGCAGGCGGGTTATTCGAGCCTGTCGGGCCTCATCTTCATGCAGATTTTTTATCGTGGAGTGAACGAAACCGAGATGTGCTTTTGCCGCTTTGCTGGCTCGATCCGGATCGCCGGCCAAAATGGCCTGAAGGAGTTCACGGTGTTGCTCGGTAAGACGAGCAAAAATGGTGGGGGCGGTGTACATACGCTGGCGACTGTGCATCACTGATGATTGCATCAAATCGAAGAATCCGCGCATGGTTTGCAGTAACACCACGTTGTGTGATGCCTCTGCAATAGCCAGATGAAAGCGAACATCGGCCTGTGCAGCCAAATCAGGGTTATCGCTTTCTTTAAGCATGAGCGTGGCATCGAAACAGTATTGAAGTTTTTCTTTATCAGCTTCGGTTGCGCGCATGGCTGCGTGCCATGCGGTGCTCGCTTCGATGGCATGACGTGCTTCAAGAATGTCGTAACGATAGTTGGGATCTTCTGCCACCAACGTTCTCAACGGCTCAACAATACGTTGCTCAGACCAAGGCTGAAGCTCGAAGCGCACGTATGTACCGCCGCCGCGACGGCTAATGAGCACATGTTCGCTAATCAGCTTTTGAATTGCTTCGCGTAGTGACGAACGGGAAACGCCCAACTCGGCTGCTAACTGCCTTTCGGCAGGCAACCGCATGCCTGCCTCCAGTTTTCGTTCATGAATAATCGCCTTAACACGCTCGACCAGATGGTCAGCAAGGCGAGGTTGATGCAGTGGTGTCATGGAATCATCCAAGTCAGCAGATAGGCCTGCAAGGTGGTGATAACCCCAACCATACAGGTGAATATCAGGCTGTGTTTAACGGTGAAACGGAACAGATCGGACTCTTTACCCACCAGTCCAACGGCTGCGCAGGCAATCGCAATAGACTGTGGTGAAATCATTTTGCCAGTTACACCACCGGTGGTATTGGCAGCAACAAGTAGAACGTCAGAGACGCCGATTTGCTGCGCTGTTGTCGCCTGAAGTGCGGCAAACAACGCGTTTGATGAAGTATCTGAACCGGTAAGGAATACCCCTAGCCAGCCAAGGAACGGCGAGAAGAAGGTAAACGCATCGCCGGTATGAGCCAGGGCCAACGCGAGCGTTGCCGAGAGGCCTGAATAGTTAGAGATAAAGGCAAAGGCCAGTACCATACCGATAGAGTAAATCGGTAGCGCCAGCTCTTTCATCGTAGAGAAAAATGTCTCAACCGCCGCCCGTGGTTTCATGCGTAGATAGATAACGGAAATCACCGCCGCTACGATAATGGCCGTGCCAGTAGCCGACAACCAGTCGAGTTTATAGACGGCTGCATACGGCATGCTTTCCGCCACCACCGGAGGCATTTTTGCCACCAGTTTATCAAGGAACGGGACTGAGAAATTAAAGCCCCAATCCTGCAATGCGCCGCCTTTGGCAAACAACGCTTTGAATGGCGGAATACTCCAGATGGTGACCGTGGCGGTGAGGAAAATGAACGGCATCCACGCGCGTATAACCTGTTTCAACGTATAATTTTGGCGCGCCAAAGTTTGGTCGGTTATCGAGGCGCCCACGTCGTTAAAGCGGAAGATGCGTTTAGGTTGCCAAACGCGAAGAAACAGCGTTAAGCAAACCAGTGACACCAGCGATGAAATAATATCTGGCAGCTCAGGGCCAATAAAGTTTGAACTCAGATACTGGGCTACGGCGAATGCTCCACCGGCGACGACTACGGCAGGCCACGTTTCTTTAATCCCGCGCCAGCCATCCATAATAGCCATGATCCAAAACAGTACGATGATAGTCAGAAACGGTAGCTGACGTCCGACCATCTGGCCAATCTCAAAGCTATCTAACCCAGTGACCTGACCCGCGACGATAATCGGGATCCCCATGGCACCAAATGCAACGGGGGCCGTGTTCACGATCAAGCACAGACCCGCGGCATACAAGGGATTGAACCCCAGACCGACGAGTAAAGCGGCGGTAATAGCGACCGGAGCCCCAAACCCTGCTGCGCCTTCTAGGAAGGCGCCAAAGCAAAAGCCGACGATCAGCATTTGTAGGCGTTGGTCAGGTGTGATGGAGAGTATCGAGGAGCGGATGATGTCGAACTGCCCCGTTTTTACCGAGATTTTATACACAAATACTGCGGCAATAATGATCCAAGCGATAGGCCAGAGGCCATAGAAAAAACCATATATGACGGATGCAAAAGCGCGATCGGCTGGCATTTTGTAGAAGAACAGAGCCACTAATAACGCAATGCCCACGGTGATGGTGGCAGCGATATACCCCTTTAGCTTGAGCTTTATCAACGCATAGAAGAAAAAGAGAATGGGCAGTGCAGCGATGAGACTAGACAGCCAGATATTCCCGATAGGGTCGTAAACTTGTTGCCAAACTTGCATGCAGGTATCTCCAGAGATCAGACACTTTATCGTCCCGCTCCATTGGTAGGACCAATGATGGCGGGTAACTTTTATGATGATTAATGGTTAACCTTTTGTTAAATGATCGCAACGATAGCATTTACTTTTTTTATTTTTCTGTACTGAATGCCACGTTTTTAAGTGGATTGGTACGACCAAAAGGGAGGCAGTTAAGGATGCTGCTGGTTATCGAAGAGGAAAAATAGACGGCATGAGGTTACATTCGAGAAGCCGAGGGTTGAGTTGACTGAATAAACCATTGTTCATGCCGGAAGTGCACCAATAACACAGTGGCTATAAGTTTGCTTCATCACTCCACTTATTGTGTGTTAGCGCTTGTAACGCAGAGCTTCGACAAACAGAGAAAAGGCTGTCGTATGCTGTTTGCGACTTGGGTAATAAAGATAGTAGCCAGGAAACGTGTTGCACCATTCTTTAAGAACTTGCACAAGTCGGCCATCGGCTAGCTCATTTTTAACCGAATCTTCAGGAACGTAGGCGATGCCAAAACCCAAATTGGCGGCATCAATACGTTGGCGCAGGCTATTAAAGATAAGCTGTCCATCGACCCTGACTCTCAATTCCTGCCCCTCTTTTTCAAACTCCCATGCATACAAACCGCCCATTGTTGGCAACCGCATATTGATACAGCGATGATTCTGCAAATCTTGAGGTGTCTCAGGCGTGCCATATTGTTCGAAGTAACTAGGTGAGCCGACCACTGCCATGCTCATATCTGGACCGATACGTACGGCAATCATGTCTTTCGCTACCTGTTCGCCGAGGCGAATGCCTGCATCAAAACGTCCGCTAACAATATCGGTTAACGTGTTATCAACGACGATCTCAACGTTAATATCAGGATAAGATGCGAGAAAAGGCTTTAATACCGGCCACAAAACTGAATCGACAGCGTGTTCACCCGCGGTAATCCGAATATTGCCGGCTGGGGTATCGCGCATGTCGCGAAGGGCGTCTAGCTCGCTTTCTATCTCAGCAAACCTTGGCTCAAGGCTTGTTGCTAACTTCTCGCCCGCTTCGGTTGGCGCAACACTGCGTGTTGTTCGGGTTAGCAGGCGTATATCGAGGCGTTCTTCTAATCCGCGAATGGAGTGGCTGAGTGCAGATTGTGACACGCCCAACTTAGCAGCCGCTTTAGTAAAACTACGCTCTCTGGCGACGACAAGAAAAGAGATCAAATCGTTGAAGTTTTCTTTAAGCATTTCCTGACCCGCATTTTAAAACATAGATCCCATTATAATCAGATTAATGAATTTATTTCATAGCTCCTTTCTTGTTTCTCTATCTAGTGACCTGCTGCAAATGGGGGTAACTTTTAGGCAATAAAACGAGATGTGCTCACTCCGGTTATGTTTGCCGAAGTCGAAGAGATCATAAGAGGAAAAAATGAAAATTATTCGTAACGCTTCACAGGCATCCGTGTCAGGTTCAGCAGACTATTTTACCGGAAATGTTCGTATTGATGGCATGTTCCAAGCTGAAGAACCCGCTCGTGTTGGCGGGGCAACGGTAACCTTTGAGCCTGGCGCTCGTACCGCTTGGCACACTCATCCATTGGGACAAACGCTGATCGTCACGCAAGGCCGTGGTTGGGTGCAGGAACTGGGGAAAGATGTTCAAGAGATCAATCCGGGCGATATCGTTTGGATTCCAGAGGGCGTCAAACATTGGCATGGCGCAACGGCTGAAACAGCAATGACACATATCGCTATTGCTGAATCCCTAAACGGAAGCGTCGTTGACTGGATGGAGCACGTTACAGACGAGCAGTATCGCAAATAATTGAGAGAAATACGGCTTAATATATTGAAAATAAAGTCGTTGTTATCTGGTCATTGAAATCATGCCTCGCCGGAGACACTGTCGCTGAGCGGGGCATTTTTATTCTGTTATCTGCTCAAACTTAAACTTTTTGTGATAAACCCAGATTGGCGATTTCACATGTTAGATTCAAATTCCTCAATAAATACAAAAGGGCTAACTTCTAATGAAATCGTTGAAAGTCTTACTTCTGGCCTCACTGATAAGTTTAACGGCTACGGCTGGGGCTGAGCAGATCAAAAATCCCCTTAGCGTACACATACTGAATCAACAGACAGGACTGCCATCCGCGGGTGTCACTGTAACGCTGGAGCATAAAGAAGGGGATAAATGGGTCAATTTATCTAGCGCTGTCACTGACGAAGATGGCCGGATTCCTGCACTATATCCGGCACATAAAACGATGGCGCTTGGCGACTATAAAGTGACGTTTAAAACGGGAGCATATTTTTCAGCGCTAAAACAGGACACTTTCTTTCCTGAAATACCCGTAGTCTTTCATGTCACAAAAATGAATCAGCATTTACATGTGCCGTTGTTGCTTAGCCAATATGGCTATTCAACTTATCGGGGTAGCTGATGTTGATTGTGAGTTTTATTTAATTATTAACTAGGTCGCGGCTCATCGCGGCCTTTTTTATGTAAATGAGTTACTGTATTTTTAATAATGTAATTAGGTTATCAACTAAGCCGGATGCGTTGCTGTTGAGATCGTAATTTTCAGAGCAGAGTAGCCAGTTCTCTATTAAACCACTCATATATGCCCTGATTATAATTACTGATTGTTCAATGTTTAATTTTGATGGTAATTGATTTAATGTAACACAACGTTTTAAATTATCAGATAAACGTTCCTCTTCGAAATAAACCATTCGTCTAATTTCACTACGAGAAGTCATTTCTTTTGTGAATTCACACTGGTGAAACATTATTTTCATTAATGATTTTTGTTGCGGATCGCTGACCGCTGCACGTAAAATATAGGTCAGCGTCTCTTGCAGCGCTTTTAATGGATTATCTTTGTTTTTACTGTGAATTTTTTCTGAAATATACAGAGAGTAGTGAGCAGATTGCTGCCATATTTCATTAAATAGCTCTTCTTTATTTTTAAAGTGCCAGTAAATGGCCCCTCGCGTTACGCCAGCGGCACTAGCAATATCGGCGAGCGATGTTGAGGAGAATCCCTGCGTTGAAAATTCACGAATTGCTACATTTATTATTCTCTGTCGAGTAATAAACGCATCTTCTTTAGTTTTACGTGCCATAGCGATACCAAATTTTCCAGACTATGATTTACAGAGGGTTGTGAAATTCTGTACGATGCATTTCTTATTTTATTCACTCTATGGCTATTTTGTCATTTGTTTCTCTCGTCGAAAGTTACACTGATGATGTGGTGATGATTTCCTCACAAAGAGTCTTATAAGCAAGAAGGTAGTAGCCTATTCCATTAAATAATTTCAATGAATTATTCAACATAATTGTATGTGTTTAATTTATCTGTAAGCGGTGGGCATAAAGACTACGTAAGTTTGATAATTAAATTTACATAACAAATGACAGGTTATTACTTTTTAACTGGATGTTGTGCGCTTTATCTTTAAGTATATCATCATGGTTTTAGTGCATCTGATTGGTTGTATTGGTTTATATAAAAAATATATGTATTTGAGTTTATGTGCCTCATGAATTTATCAATGACGTAGCTGTAGCTAAAGTCATTTTTATGTCATTCATTTTTTTTGATAGTCAGTTGGGTAATTAATAACCACAAAAGTGATTATGTGATGAATCATATTCTATTAAAGCATTCTCATTATTTATGTACGCCTGGCGTAGCTTCGAAATATTTAAGGAATAGCAATGAAGAAATACAGTGAGTTTATTCTCCTGCCCTCAGTCATCCTTCTTTCTGCCTGTTTCACTTTATCAGGATGTGATAGTGAGGACGTGAAAGCTCCGCTGCCACAACCGCAGGTAGGCGTTGTCACGCTTAAGGCTGAAGCTCTGCAGGTAACCACTGAATTACCAGGCCGTACTGATGCATATCGAGTTGCTGAGGTTCGTCCTCAGGTCGGCGGAATTATTCTGAAACGTAATTTCACGGAAGGTAGCGATATTCGCGGGGGGGAATCCCTGTATCAGATCGATCCTGCTCCTTATAAAGCAGCTTATGACAGTGCTCAGGGGGAATTAGCGAAGGCTGTTGCGGCGGCCAAGTTGGCACATTTAACCGTACAGCGCGATAAACCTCTATTAAGCGATCACTATGTTAGTCAGCAAGAATTTGATACTGCGATAGCGAATGCTCAGCAGGCTGATGCGGACGTGCAGGCAGCAAAAGCAAATGTCGAAACGGCGCGTATTAATTTGGCCTATACCAAGGTTTCATCACCGATTGATGGACGTATCGGACAATCCAATGTCACTGAAGGTGCATTGGTCACAACAGAGCAGGCGACAGCGTTGGCGACTGTGCAACAGTTAGACCCTATCTACGTCGATGTTACCCAGTCGAGCAATGATTTTATGCGCCTCAAACAAGCTGTGACTCAGGGAAGCTTGGAGAAAAGTGCTCAACAAGCTGAAGTGACGTTGGTTATGGAGAACGGACAGGCATATCCGTTAAAGGGCAAGCTGCAGTTCTCCGATGTCAGCGTAGATGAAAGCACCGGATCCATCACGATTCGCGCTCTATTCCCTAATCCTCAACACGACCTTCTACCGGGAATGTTTGTTCGTGCCCGTGTTGATGAAGGTATGCAAAAAGATGCCTTGCTGGTTCCCCAACAGGGGGTAACACGTAATCCGCGTGGTGAAGCGACAGTCATGTTAGTCAATGCTAAAAGTCAGGTCGAAGTACGTAATGTGACGGCCTCGCAGGCAATTGGCGATAAGTGGTTAGTCACCGAGGGATTACATAGCGGTGACCGCGTCATAGTGAGTGGACTGCAAAAAGTTCGTCCAGAAATGACGGTGAAAGTCGAAGAACAGAACCTACAGGCCAATGCGCCTCAGGGACAGTAATCGCTGTGGCGATGATTTATACAAGGTAAACCAAACTCATGGCTAAGTTTTTTATTGAGCGCCCGATCTTCGCCTGGGTACTTGCCATCATTCTGATGCTGGCGGGGGGATTGGCTATTCTGCGACTGCCTGTAGCCCAGTATCCAACGATTGCACCTCCTGCCATCGCGATCACAGCCACCTATCCAGGGGCTGATGCGCAAACGGTGCAAGATACGGTCACTCAGATTGTCGAACAGAATATGAACGGTATCGATAATCTGATGTACATGTCGTCCACGAGTGATTCTGCTGGTGGCGTGACGATTACATTGACCTTTAATTCTGGCACCGATCCAGACATCGCACAGGTACAGGTACAAAACAAACTACAGCTGGCAATGCCTTTGTTGCCACAGGAAGTTCAGCAGCAGGGGATTAGTGTTGAAAAGTCCAGCAGCAGCTTTTTGCTCGTTGCCGGTTTTATTTCCGATAACAAGAACCTGACGCAGGATGATATTTCCGACTATGTCGCATCAAATATCAAAGACCCTATCAGCCGTAGTAACGGTGTCGGGGATGTACAGCTATTTGGTGCGCAGTACGCGATGCGTATTTGGTTGAATTCCGATCAACTGAATAAGTATCAACTCACTCCAATTGATGTTATTAACCAGCTTAAAATTCAGAATGACCAGATTGCCGCAGGGCAATTAGGCGGAACGCCATCTGTGCATAATCAGCAACTGAATGCGTCAATTATTGCGCAGACACGTCTGAAAGACCCTGAGCAGTTTGGCCAAGTTTTGCTGAAAGTTAACCAAGATGGTTCGCAGGTTAGGCTAAAAGATGTGGCTCGTATTGAGTTAGGCGGTGAAAACTACAATATCGTCGCTAAAATCAATGGGCAACCGGCAGCAGGTTTAGGGATCAAATTAGCGACGGGGGCAAATGCTCTGGATACTGCGGCGGCTATCAAAGCTAAGCTGGCAGAGCTACAGCCTTATTTTCCACAGGGGATGAGGGTTGTTTATCCGTACGATACAACGCCGTTTGTTCAAATCTCTATTCACGAAGTTATCAAGACGCTGTTAGAAGCGATTATCCTCGTCTTTTTAGTCATGTATCTGTTCTTGCAAAATATTCGGGCGACGTTGATCCCAACGATTGCGGTTCCCGTTGTGTTGCTAGGAACGTTTGCGGTGCTTTCTGCGTTTGGTTATTCGATCAATACCCTCACCATGTTCGGAATGGTATTGGCGATAGGACTATTGGTCGACGATGCGATCGTCGTTGTTGAAAACGTCGAGCGTGTTATGGCGGAAGAACATCTATCGCCAAAAGAAGCCACCAAAAAGTCGATGGAACAAATACAGGGCGCATTGGTGGGTATTGCCATGGTGTTATCGGCCGTGTTTATCCCGATGGCTTTCTTTGGCGGTTCAACTGGTGCGATTTATCGCCAGTTCTCCATAACTATTGTGTCAGCCATGGCGTTGTCGGTATTGGTGGCATTGATCTTGACACCTGCGCTTTGCGCTACGATGCTCAAGCCGGTTTCTGCAGAAGGTCATGGCGAGAAAAAAGGCTTCTTTGGCTGGTTCAATCGGACGTTTGAGAAAAGTGCACATCACTATACGGATAGCGTCGGTGGGATTTTAAGAAGTACCGGTCGTTATTTAATTATCTATGTGTTGATAGTGATTGGTATGGGCGTGTTGTTCCTACGCCTTCCAACGTCGTTTTTACCCGAAGAAGATCAGGGCGTATTTATGACAATGGTACAGCTACCCGCGGGTGCAACTCAGTTGCGCACCCAGCAGGTGTTGGATCAGGTTACTCAATACTACCTGACAAAAGAGCATGCTAACGTTGAGTCAGTTTTCACTGTAAACGGCTTTAGCTTCAGCGGGCAAGGGCAAAACTCTGGGTTGGCATTTATCAGCCTGAAGCCTTGGGATCAACGCTCAGGCAAAGAAAACGGTGTGACAGCCATAGTCGGCCGCGCAATGAAGGCCTTCACGAAGATCAAAGATGGATTGGTCTTCCCATTCAACCTCCCTGCAATTATTGAATTGGGAACCGCAACCGGTTTTGACTTTGAACTTATCGATCAGGCTAACCTAGGTCATGAGAAATTGACTCAGGCACGTAATCAACTGCTCGGTATGGTGGCTGAACATCCTGAGGTCATGGTGCGAGTGCGTCCGAACGGTCTGGAAGATACACCTCAATACAAATTAGAGGTCGATCAGGAAAAAGCGCAGGCACTGGGGGTATCGCTGTCTGATATCAACCAGACTATCTCCATCGCTTTGGGGGGAAGCTACGTTAACGATTTTATTGATCATGGGCGCGTGAAGAAAGTCTATGCACAGGCTGATGCTCGTTTCCGTATGCTGCCAAGTGATATCAATAATTGGTATGTCCGCGGCGATAGCGGAAAGATGGTACCGTTCTCTGCATTTTCTACAGCGGGTTGGATTTCTGGATCGCCACGTTTAGAGCGCTATAACGGTTTACCTTCAATGGAAATTTTGGGGGAACCCACGCTAGGTAAGAGTACTGGTGATGCTATGCAGATGATGGAGCAACTGGTCGCTAAATTACCTGCTGGCATTGGCTATGACTGGACGGGAATGTCGTATCAAGAGCGTCTCTCGGGTAATCAGGCTCCCGCGTTGTATGCTATTTCTCTGGTTGTGGTATTCCTGTGCTTGGCTGCGCTCTATGAAAGTTGGTCTATCCCGTTCTCGGTCATGTTGGTTGTTCCACTCGGCGTTGTCGGGGCGCTCTTAGCGGCTGCGATACGGGGTATGAACAACGATGTTTATTTCCAAGTCGGTCTGTTAACCACCATTGGGCTTTCCGCTAAGAATGCGATATTAATCGTCGAATTTGCGAAAGATTTGATGGAGAAAGAAGGGAAAGGACTTATCGATGCGACATTAGATGCCGTGCGTATGCGTTTACGTCCTATTCTGATGACCTCACTGGCGTTTATTCTCGGTGTTTTACCGTTGGTCATTAGCTCCGGTGCGGGGTCTGGTGCTCAGAATGCTGTCGGCACTGGGGTAATGGGCGGAATGTTAACAGCGACGCTGCTGGCTATCTTTTTTGTACCCGTTTTCTTTGTGGTCGTGCGTCGTCGATTTTCTAAGGATGGAGCTCCTAGCAAATAAATAACGCGAGATCGTATAAAAAGGCCTGTGATGATGAGTCATAGGCCTTTTTACTGAGTCAAGGCTTACCGACAGGGGGAAAATCGGCAGACGGCTGAGGTCAAAAGGAAGAGCTGTTTGGATCATTGGGTAAGATAAGAATATGTTCGTCTATGATCGTGATTTTATTAAAGTACTGGTGCAGACCGACGAACGAAGCCTTGCATCACGATGCTATGTGCATCAGCGTTTGAAACCTTACAGGGTATTGTATACCTGTTCCACTTTTGCCATATATTTTGGCGCCTGGGCTGCGGGGTGATATTGGCGAACGTGCCAATGAAAGGCTTCCGGCGAGAGTTGATTGATCATTTTAATTGCCGTTTTTCGATTGCTCGAAAACGTGCGTAACAGTGCACCAGCGCCGTTTGCATAGGCAACTTCGGTGGCGTAGCGACGCGTCACAGGATCGTCGATCCAATTTAATTGCTGATATTGAATTGCGCCGATATAGGCAGCGCCTAGATCAATATTGGTTTCAGGATCGAGCAGATCGTCATCATCTGGACATCCGCTTTTACCTTTATAGCGATATGCATCGCAGCCGCCCGTTGAGGCTTTAAGCTGCATGAGGCCAATGGCATTGGATGGGCTGACTGCTTCAGGGTTGAAACTGGACTCCACCTGAATAATCGCCGCAATAAGCTTAGGATCGACTTTGTAGTCATCAGCGGCATCCTCAATAACATCATCGTAGGCATGAGCATCATACTTTTTATAACTATGTTTATGCGAGCAGCCCGCTAAGAAAAGTATGCACGCAATGACGGCAAGTCTGGCTGGGTGTTTGGGTAATGAAATCATTGTGAACACCAATTTATTCCTAATTAATTGATATAGGTAAGTAATTTGGCGACTGTTGCGAATGGCTTATCAAAGAAGATCAGACAGCATCCTGCGCCCGAAACCGACGCAGGAATCATATAGTTATCGAGCTTTTAGATCACCTGATGATTTGTATCTTTTAGCAAAAAACTCAACGGGCTCAGGCAAGATAAAAGACTTCTCTCAGATCGTCGCTGACCGGACTGCAATCAGGATTACTAGGCATCACATCGCCCATGTGTTTCCACCAACGCTGACAGACATCCGTTTCGGCAATGGCATTCCAGCGCGCTTCAGATTCAACTTCGACGAACCCAAATAGTAAATTGCGCTTTTCATCGAGAAAGATTGAATAGCGGTGTGCGCCATGTGCTTTGAGCTCAGCCTCCAGTTCGGGCCAAATTGGCGAATGGCGGCGTTGATACTCGGTATGTGCATCAGGGTTAACCTGCATGACGAAAGCTTTACGGATCATATCGGCTCCTTACAGCGCTTGGAGATAGAGTGCGCGTACCTGTTCGCGATCGGCACTGCGTGGATTACAAGGCGCGCAAGGATCGGCTAACGCTTTGTCTAACCAGCCTTCGATATCCGCTTCTTTGATGCCTAGCGTGTTAAATCCTGAAGGAATGCCTACGCGGGCGGAGAGCTGTCGAATCGCTTGAATTGCGCTTTGACTTGCTTGTTCTTCATTCATTGCGTCTGTATTGACGCCCATGGCTTGAGCGATGCGAGCAAAACGAGCAACCGCATTCGGACGATTAAATTCCTCAATAACGGGGAGTAAAATGGCATTACATACGCCGTGCGGCAGATTGTGAGTCGCGCCAGGCTGATGAGCTAACGCATGAACTAACCCCAAACCTGCACTGTTGAATGCCATACCTGCTAAATATTGGCCATAAGCCATCATTTCACGAGCTTGGAGATTCTGACCATTATCCACTGCTTGTGGCAGCCATTCGGTAATCATACGGATGGACTCAAGTGCGGAATGGTCGGTGAGCGGATGTGCACCAACGGAGACATAGGCTTCAATCGCGTGGGTCAGTGCATCCATACCGGTTGCGGCAGTGACTGACGCTGGGATATTAAGCATAACTGCAGGGTCATCGACGGCGATATCAGGAATGATATTGCTGTCGATAATGACTTCTTTCACCTGTCGCTGGCTATCGATAATCACGGCGTTGCTGGTAAGTTCTGCAGCGGTGCCCGCGGTGGTATTAATTGCGACGAGCGGTACACCTGGGTTCTTCACTTTCCCCACGCCGGAATATGCCGTGGAAGGTGACGGATTTGCGGTCAAAATTTTAATGGCTTTAGTCGTATCAATCGGGCTACCACCACCAAAGGCAATCAGATAATCGCACTGATTTTGTTGATAAGCTTTAAAGCCCGCCTGTACTAGTTCTTCGGTAGGGTTAGGATAAACATCTTTGAATAAAGCGTAGGAGAGGTGGTGCTGTTGCATGGCATCAAACAGGCCATCTAACAGTCCCATTTCAACTAATTGGCCATCTGTGACGATCAGGGCTTTTCCCCATTTTTTGTCGCTGAGTAGCTTAACCATATCGCTGATTGCGCCGTTTCCGTGCAAGCTAATTTTGGGTAATGCCAACATAAAGCTCATGATATTGCTCCTGAAAATGAAAAACCGTTATGATGCGCCTCCGAAAAGAGGCGCATGCGATCGGTCTTTCTAGCGCTTAATCCTTGAGTGCGGCGGCCATTGGCGTAACACCAAACCGTGCCGCCAATGCGATGAGCTCTTGGGTGGAGATGGTCTGTCTTTTTCCGCCCATAGACAGTACTTTCACCATGATTTCCGCTGATTTTTCGGCGGTATCAATTAGGCCAAAAGCATCGTCGAGCGTTGGGCCGCTGCCGAAAATGCCGTGGAATGGCCAGAGTACTAATCCATGCTCGCGCATCTGCTCTGCGGTCTGAGCGCCAATACCATCGGTGCCTGGTACCATCCAAGGTACGATGCCGATCCCATCAGGGAACACCACCAAACACTCGGTGCTGCCTTCCCATAAAAGGCGGGTGAATTTGGCATTGTCTAAGTCATGTACGTAACTTAGTGCAATTAAATTGGTGGCATGACAGTGCATAATGACGCGGTTATCGCCGCCGGTGACTTGCATGCGCACTATGTGTGACTGGAAATGTGCGGCGAGCTCTGATGTCGGTAACCCGCCTTTAGTCAGTCCCCAATGAATGTTGTAAGCCATACCATCTGCACTGACTTGTAATAGCACCAGATTTTCTTCCGGTGCGATTTGCACATTGCGGAAAAACTTCCCTGAACCGGTGACCAGAAACCAGCTGTTTGCCAATTCTGTTGCTGGCTGTGTCAGTTCAACGCAGCGCGGTTGAGCATTAAAGTCAGCGCGAAACGGCGCCACTTCTTCTTCTAAAAGACGCAGGCTGACATTACCGCCATTGCGTTCGTCCCAACCTTTTAGCCACATATCGCTGGTGGCCTTAATCATCCCCTGAACAAACCAAGAGTCGATGATGGATTGCATAGTTTTATTCCTTATTTTCAATAACTAACGCTGAGACAAAACCTGTTCTTCATATTCACGAACGGCATTCAACCAACGAGCGTCGGCGGGAACATCATTGCGCTGGCAATACATTTCCCATACGGCCTGCCATGGCAGTGATTTTTGCTCTTCCAGCAACGCGAGTCGCGCTGTGTAGTCGCCGCTTTCTTCCAGCTTGCGTAGATGCTCGGTCGGTTCTAACAGCGCGCGTAGCAGGGCTTTTTTCATGTTGCGTGTGCCGATAACCCACGCTGCGATGCGGTTAATGGAAGCGTCGAAGAAATCCAAACCGATATGCACACGGTCAAACAGATCGTGACGCACGATCTCATTGGCAATGGCCTGTGTTTCATCGTCGAGCAACACCACATGATCGCTATCCCAGCGAACAGGGCGACTGACGTGCAGCAGCAGGCGCGGTACATACAGCATGGCGCTGGAGATTTTGTCTGATATCACTTCGGTGGGATGGAAATGTCCCGCATCCAGACACAGGGCTGTCTGACGACTCGCGGCGTAACCGAGGTAAAACTCATTGGAGCCGACGGTATAGCTTTCAGCGCCGATGCCGAACAGCTTGCTTTCAACGGCATCGATATGATGAGCTGGATTGAGTTTTTCTGAGATGACTTCGTCCAGCGCTGAAGCTAAACGTTGACGCGGAGCCAGACGGTCAATCGGTGTATCTTTCATCCCGTCAGGGATCCAAATATTCATGACGGACGGAGTGCCTAGCTGCTCGCCAAAATAGGCAGAAATACGACGGCTGGCTTGGCAATGCTCAATCCAGAACTGACGTATTTCCGGATCGGAGGATGATAACGTGAACCCATCTGCGCTGAGCGGATGAGAAAAACAGGAAGGGTTAAAGTCTAATCCTAAGTGGTGTTTTTTCGCCCATTCAACCCAATGAGCAAAATGGCGAGGCTCGATTTTATTTCGAGCAACCGGCGTGTCAGACTCTAAATAAATCGCATGCAGATTAAGGCGTTTTGGACCAGGAATAAGCGAGAGCGCCATTTCCAAATCAGAGCGAAGTTCAGCGGCGTTACGTGCTTTACCCGGATAATTACCAGTAGCCTGAATACCGCCGGTTAGCGAGCCCTCTGGGTTTTCAAAACCGGCGACATCGTCGCCCTGCCAGCAGTGCATGGAAACAGGCAGTTGCTCCATCGTTTTCAATGCATTTTCAACATCGACGCCAACGGCGCTGAAACGCTGCTTTGCCAGTTCCCAAGCCTGATCGATTAAAGTGGTCATACACAAGTTCCTTTGAATTGGGCAGAGGTTTGCGCACCACTGTGAGTCTGTGGCGCGGATAAAGAATGCGGGTGGTTGGGGATGAAATGTTCTAAAGGGAAGTTATGCGCAACGATGCGGCGGAAATCAGCCACGTTAGCCACGTCGCCTAGCGCAATGAGCTGGCAACCGATATTGCCTAATGTGGAGGCCTCAACGGGGCCCGCGGTGACGTCTAGATTACATAGGTCAGCACATAGCTGATTGAGAAAACGATTCTGACTGCCGCCACCAACGATATGCAGGTGGCGGAGCGGCTTGCCGCGTAGCTCTTCGAGTTCTTTCGCCACCTGTTGATAGAGATTGGCTAAACTGTCGAAAATGCAGCGTGCTAATTCGGCTGGGGTTTCAGGAACCGGCGCTCCACGTTCACGGCAGTCATTCTGGATTTCCAAACACATGTTGTCTGGATTAATGAAACGTTCATCATTGGGGTTAATCAGAAAATATTGTGCTGGCTGTAAAGCGGCTTCAGCGATGAGGTCAGGTAGATATTGAACGTGCAACTCCTGCGTCGCGCGTTGTAGCAACCACAAACCCATAATATTTTTGAGGACTCGATAATGACCTTCAGTCCCCCCTTCGTTGGTGATATTAGCCTGTAGCGCCGCGTTATCAGTGAACGGTGTGACACTCTCGATCCCCATCAGTGACCATGTGCCCGAGCTAAGATAGGCTGCGTCAGGATCTTGTATTGGCGTTGCCATTACCGCGCTAGCGGTGTCATGTGTTGCAACGGCGACGACCGGCACGTTTTGCCCTTTAGGGCTATGCCAATAGCCGACGCGGTTGCCTGGCTGAGTCGGTTTCTGAAACCAGCGAGCGGGAATACCGGCATAGTTCAGCAAATCGGTATCCCAATCACCGGTATTGATATTGAGCAGTTGAGTGGTGCTGGCATTGGTGTATTCCCAATTCATTTTTCCTGTCAGTCGATAGTGCAGATAGTCAGGGATCAGCAACAAATGCTCGACACGATCCAATACCTCAGGCTGTTGTTCGCTGAGAGCTCGCAGTTGGTAAATCGTGTTAAAGGGTAAAAATTGGATACCGGTGCGTTGATAGATAAATTCGTGCCCCAGCGTTTTCTGTGCCTGAGTCATGACGCCATGGGTTCGGCTGTCGCGATAGGCTATGGGGTGTCCGACACGCTCACCGTTGGCATCAAGCAGCACATAATCGACACCCCAAGTGTCGATACCAATACTGTCTAGCAAGATTTTTTCAGCATCGATTTGTGTCAGCCCTGCGAGGATTTCACGCTCAATGCTATCGAGATCCCAAGTATCAAAACCATCGCGTGAGACTAGCTGGTTAGCAAAACGGCGAATCTCTTTGAGAGTCAACTTCTGAGTGCCGAGATGGTAGCTGGCTAGCATGACCCTCCCGCTTGAGGCACCAAGATCAATTGCGACAATATGGCGTGTGGTCATGTGGAACCGTCCGTCGTTTAACAATCTTATTAATCAATGACGGCCAGTGTAAAAACTTGCTTTGGAGGACACCTTCTCATGAATGCCAATGAAATACTGGTTTTGGCAATACAGCAAAGGTGAAAGTGAAGTTGGTCACATATCTTAGAGAGATCGCCCTGTGATGTTCGCCGCATTTCTAAATATTGGCGACGTTTTCTTAAATAAATGCGCGCTTAAAGTGGTTTTGGCGTCAAAAGTTTAAGGTTCGCATTGGCGCCTTCTTCTACTATCGCAATACAGAAGTGCTGGAGAAGTAACCAGTGCTGATACCCGAGACGATGAGGAGGTAGACCATGACTGTTTTGCACAGCATTGATTTTTTCTCTTCCGGCTATGCGCCCGTCGCGATAGAGCCGCGAGCACCGCAGCCTGAGTTTCCTGAGCACCATCATGATTTCTATGAAATCGTTATAGTGGAACAGGGCGCTGGCGTACATGTATTTAATGGTAATCCTTACACGCTTAACAGCGGATGTGTATGTTTTGTCCGTGACCATGACCGCCATTTGTTTGAGCATACGGATGGATTGTTTTTAACCAATGTCCTGTTTCGTTCACCGGATGCATTTAAATTTTTGTCAGGTGTTGAACAATTTTTGCCGAGCGAGCGTAACGGCGTTTACCCTTCGCATTGGAGAATCAGCCAGCAGGTATTGCAGCAGGTCAAAGTCTTAATGTCGAAGTTAGAGCAGGCGCCAGACAGCGAACGAGCCGAAGATATCGCCTTACATGAAAGCGTTTTTATGCAGCTAATTGTACAGCTTTGGCAAGGCTGCTCAGCGCAAATTGGTGATGACCAAGAAGGGCGTTTACGTCAGTTGCTCGATTGGCTACAAGACCACTATGCGGAGTCAGTGGAATGGTCAGAATTAGCCGATCGTTTTTCTTTACCGCTGAGAACGTTACATCGCCAGCTAAAAAATCATACAGGCATGACACCACAGCGTTATCTCACTCGACTGCGGCTTTTACAGGCTAGACATCAGCTTTGTCACAGTGATAACAGCATAACGGATATCGCTTACCAGTGCGGTTTCGGTGACAGCAATCATTTCTCTACCTTATTCAAACGCGAGTTTGACCAATCACCGCGGGCGTTACGCTGCCAGTCATAGCTTTCTACAATCTGACTTTGTGGTTTTTTATGCAGAAACCATAAAGAACAGATATGTGGAATAGAGAAAGCCGTCAACGTACGTTGCTGAAGATTTTGTCATACTGTCCGGCTATTTAAGAGTGGAGACAGGAGATGGGTAAGCTATTATTGCTCGAAAGTCGGGATTATCTACCATCCGAACAGATGCCTGTCGCTGTGGCAGATCGCTACCCGCAGCAGGTATTTGCTGAACATACCCATCAATTCTGTGAGATTGTTATTGTGTGGCGCGGCAACGGGCTACACATTCTTAACGATCGTCCTTATCGAATTACCTGCGGAGATATTTTTTATATCAACGCTGACGATTGCCATAGCTATGAGTCTGTTAATGAACTGGTATTGGATAATATTATCTACTGCCCAGAACGTTTGCGCCTGAATGCACAGTGGAATCTTCTGCTACCGCCCTTTGATGAAACGACGCGCCAGAATCATTGGCGTTTGAGTACGGGAGGATTAGCGCAGGCACGACCCATTATTGCTCAGCTGACGCAGGAAAGTCGTAAAAACGATGCGCTCTCTATGCAACTCACCGAGGCTTTATTGCTGCAACTCGCCATTGTGCTCAAGCGTTACCGTTATACTGCTGAAAGTGCACATTTACTCCCTGCGGGAGAACAGCTTGATCTGCTGATGGCATCCTTGCAAGGTGGGTTAGACAATCATTTCGATTTAGCGGCATTCTGTGCTGAGCATAAGTTGGTTGAACGTTCACTTAAACAGCTTTTCCGCCAACAAACCGGTATGACAATTAGCCATTATCTACGTCAATTACGTTTATGTCAGGCTAAGCGACTGCTGCGACGCAGTGAGTATCGCATTAGTGAAATCGCCACACGCTGTGGATTTGAAGACAGCAATTATTTTTCCGTGGTGTTTACCCGTGATGCAGGGATAACGCCGAGAGAGTATCGCCAGCGCTTTGTGACGGAACCTGAACGGGTGGTATAAACATGGGTAGGTATGTACTCTCAATAACATACGGGCAAGCACCGCGAGCCGTAAACCAGATAGGACAGTTTGATGAAACAAATTAAATTAGGTGGTTCTACTCTTCAGGTTCCAGCCATTGTCGTTGGATGTATGCGTATGGACGAACTGAAAGCGGTTGAAGCAGAAACCTTCGTGCAAACAGCACTCGATTTAGGCGCTAACTTCTTCGACCATGCGGATATTTACGGCGGCGGTGAGTGTGAGCGTATTTTTGCGCGTGCCGCTAAGCTAAATGACGACCGCCGCGAGAAAGTTTTTCTGCAGTCTAAGTGTGGTATCCGCAAAGGACTATTCGATTTCTCGAAAGCGCACATTCTCAAATCGGTTGACGGTATTTTAGAGCGCCTTGATACCGATTATCTGGATATGCTGCTGGTGCATCGTCCTGACGCGTTGATGGAGCCAGAAGAAGTCGCGGAAGCTTTCGATCATCTGCTGGATACTGGAAAAGTCCGTCGTTTCGGCGTGTCTAACCAAAGTCCTATGCAGATGGCGCTGTTGCAAAAATTTATGAGCCAAAAGATTTTAGCTAACCAGTTGCAACTGAGTATTACCAATAGCGGGATGATCCGCAGCGGTATTAACGTCAATATGGAGAACGCTTCAAGCATCGATCATGATGGTGAGGTGCTGAATTATTGTCGTTTAAATGATGTGACTATTCAGGCTTGGTCACCGTTCCAATACGGTATGTTTGAAGGCGTCTTCCTAGGAAATGCAAAGTTTCCAGAGCTAAACCAGAAAATTGACGAAATTGCAGCGCGCTATGGTGTTTCTAATACCACAATTACGACGGCATGGATCCTGCGCCATCCTGCAAATATGCAAATGATTTCTGGCACCATGAGCACCTCGCGCCTGAAGCAGATTTGTCAGGCTTGCGACATCACGTTAACCCGTGAAGAGTGGTATGAAATATATCGTGCTGCTGGCAATGAGTTGCCATAAAATTTGAACCGAATCCGTGACAGTAGCCAGAGGGGTGCTTCTGGCTATTTTTTATTTCTCTTTATCTCAATGCCGCGTAATATTTCGACCTGTTTATTTTCCAACCATGCTCCTTATTTATGATCCGTATCTTGCCGCTGTTTGAAGTCCCAGAGCATAGTGAACTAATAACCGACTGGCTGTTTCAGGCTTTTGGCAGCGAAAACAGTCGCGATTTTTTCGCGAGTATCGTTAACAGTAGTTTGCGGCCTGAAGGCTTGCCTGTCACATTTGTGGCCTTGCTCGATGATAAACCCGTCGGAACTGTGGGGTTGTGGCGCTGCGATTTGATTAGCCGCCAAGATTTGTATCCGTGGTTAGCCGCGCTCTATATTGATGAAAGTCAGCGAGGTTGTGGATTAGGTGCTCAACTCCAACATCATGTGGAAGCATTTAGCCGCCGAACAGGGTTTAGAGAACTTTATCTCTATGCGACCTTTGCCAATTATTATGAACGTTTTGGCTGGCAATATATCGGCGACGGGCTGGATTATCCAGACCAGCCCGTGCGTTTGTATCGCAAAGATATCTAAAGAAAATTAGATAATACGTTGGGTGCGCACACCTAATACATTGGCTAACTTCTCTAACTGTGATCCCCAGTGACCTAAGCCTATTGCGCAATGGTGTGCCGGCCCCGCTGTAGACCATGCTCGAGTGAAGTTTCGTGCTCCCATGCTAAAGCGGTAACGGCTATTGGTATTGCCGATATCCAACGTTTCTCCCTCTACCGACTCGCCCTCTGCGTATTGCAGCACGATTTCCCCACCGCGCGTTTCAACGACAGATAAAAAGGTGATCGGCCCATTTTTAACCGTCATTTGAATGGATACCCCACAGCCCGGTTTTCCATGATAGACAGGCAAAGGTACCAGTCTGACATCGCCTTCAGCCATCAGCGGGTGAGCGGGACCGTCGTGCCCCCAAAGCACCACATCGTCTTGGAGTTCAATGCCATAAGGTTCAGAGAAAGATCCTCCTGCGCCTAGTAATGAAAATATCTTCATCGCGATGACATTTTTAACTTCATACTCACCGGCAACAGGGATCTCTTTTTGTGTCAGCAGCGTATTGCCTGCAATCACGGAGGTGACGATGTTTTCATAGTCGTTCCCATGTTGTCCTTCGTAGTAGTAGGCCAAAGCGCCGAG
Source organism: Hafnia paralvei (assembly GCF_020150375.1). Lineage (NCBI taxonomy): Bacteria > Pseudomonadati > Pseudomonadota > Gammaproteobacteria > Enterobacterales > Hafniaceae > Hafnia > Hafnia paralvei. The sequence goes on from NZ_CP083737.1 coordinate 1,389,780, forward strand.
ATGATGTTGTTTAACCAACGCATCCAGCGCGCAGGCGGTATGGGCAGCACGCATCAGTTCTGATTCCGAGCATAGGGGATCAATCGTGAAGGCTTGGCTCATTTCTGTGCGTTTGCTATCTAACAACGCGGGCGTCGTATTTTGTCGCAGTTGATTGAGTTCGCACATTTCAAGGGGCTTGAAGCGTACGCCCAAACGGGCAGACAGATTGGTTAGGTTGCTGTAGACGTCATACATACCGTCATAATAATGCCCAAGTAAGCCGATTTGAGTTTTACTCAGAGCCATGCGTATCTGATAGGCGTTTAGCCACTCATCCAGTTCCGACCATACTTCGTCGTCGTTATGCAGTGCGCCAACTAAAAGTTGAAAGCCAATATTGGCGCGGTTAAAAACGTTAGCTAACTCGGGGGCGCTACAGGCCTGACAGTGCGCTAACCATTCCCCAGTACGGTCTCCACGATCGTCCATTTCTCTTATGCGCTGATAAGGAAGGCCGGTGTCTGGCTGTAGCGCAAGAATGAGCACGGGTTTTCCCAGTGCCTGAACCAGTGGCAATACGGTGGAGCTCAGTGCATAGGTGCTGATATAAAGCACGACCACATCCAAGGGGCGGTGGCGCATTTGTTCAAGTAGTTGATCCGTTGCGGTAACGGAGTCGATAAGTCCGCCGTTATGGATGTCATGTTGCTGTGCAAGACGTTGCTCAATTTCGCCAAGATAGCTTTCAAGGCGGCTTTTTAAGCCATGAAACTGCGGCCAGTAGGTGTCCAACCCGATCCCAAAAAGGAGAATATTTAATGGATGAGTCATCATTAACTCCTTATGACGCCATGCCAAGGCCGACAATATTGGCAGCGAGAATAATGATTAGGCAGCCTATGCACAGCACGCTAACCGGTTTTTTGCTGCTGCATTTCCATTCTTTGAGTAGTAGACCCACAATGCCGCCGCATAGCACGTAGAAGCTCATGTGTAGCATCCAACTCATGTAATCATACTTGGCTGGGATTTTTGCGTGTCCCCATGCGTAGAAGAAAAACTGCAAGTACCACATAAGACCGGCCAGCATCGAAAACAATACGTTGGTCACGATAAGCTTACGAGGCCAAGAAAAGTCAGCCTTGATGGAGATATTTTTTAGAGTCGCAAGGCGAATGAAGCAGTAGCCAAGGTTGATAAGCGCACCACCTCCCATAATAATCACATAGCTTGGTAACGCCACGTAGAGGGCATTAATACCGAGTGCTGCGGCAGCTTCATGCATAGGTTTAGCGGCATCCATTGCGAATGACATGCCCGCCGAAAAAATCCCGCACATGACGGCAAGCACTAACCCTTTTTTTAGGTTGAACTCTTCAGCACGGATTCCCATTGCGCGCTCTTTGAGTAAACCGGCATAGCTCACCGTTGCCACGCCGATAAGTGCGACGAATACACCTAATAGAGTCATGCGGCCGCCAGGAGTACCAAACAGCACGTCGATTCGGCCTTGCAGAATTGGCGTCATTAACGTGCCAATAATCAAGGTGATACCAATAGCAATGCCGATTCCCATCGACATCCCTAAATAACGCATTGTCAGGCCATAGTTGATATTTCCGATGCCCCACATGGCGCCAAACAGAAATACCGGTAAGAGAACAGCAAAGCTGAATGAGCCATAGTAGGCCCAGAAGTCGGGCAGCAAAATGTAGCTGACGAGCCAAGGAAGAATGAGCCAAGAAACGAATCCACCAATTGACCACATGGTTTCCCAAGACCAGTTTTTTACCTGTTTAAACGGCGCATAAAAACATGCTGCACTGGCTGCGCCCACCAGATGCCAGATGATGCCCAAAACTACAGAGTCGTTCATGAGTCCTATCCTTTTTTGTTATAAATGAGAGGCGACCGGTAGATGGGGTTTATGTGTAGGACGCCGCTTCTCTGAAGATTGGAGTCTAAATAGTGTTCAGAACGCGAACCTTCAGATGACTGCCGCAGGCATCTAGAAAATGGCAAAATTTAGTGGGTCGAGCAGATGTCGATCACAAAAGCATTTAAAAGCAGTGGGTTATTCTTGCTGCCAATTGACCGAGAGTAATAAGCGTGTATTTGTGAGAATTGAATGAAATATAAGAACTTTCCGATGAGCGGTGATTTCCGTAATCAACATTCGCTTTTAGCCAGCAAGCTAATTATGATTGCCGATGTAATCTATTTTTTGGTGCGTCGGAAGCCATTGGGTATACTCTATGGCTAACCTGTCGAGGGATGAGAAACGCGATGTCTGATTTGGAAGTGCAACTGCGTAATTCGCTAGCGGCTTTGGATGATCTTAAAGAAAGCTTTGAGCAACAGCGTCTCGTATGGCAACAAGAATGCGAAGGAATACGCATGCAGCTAGAGCAGGCGCGTCAGCGCGAGGCCGCGCTCTTGCAAAAGAATGAACAGCTGACTCGTAAACTAGTTGAACTGGGTTCATTGCCAGAAAATAATCCGTTATTAAAACAGTTCAAGATGGTTGGTGCTCACATTGAGGCTTTAGCTCAGGAGGCCACGGCTTTTAATAACTACATTTCTTCGGTGACCATAACCACACAAAGATAAGATTATCTATGTTTACATGGTGCATCTGAGCCGCTCGCTGTGAGCGGCTTTTTACGATTAGCAGCCGCATGTTACATTTTTTTGTGGCTCCCCAAAAAATGTAAAACCTTCATCTTGCCATCCCGTCATGCCTCCGATCATTTCTTTCACTGGATACCCCAATCGACTCAGCGCCAATGCCGCTTTTTGTGCACCGTTACAGTGTGGCCCAGCGCAATAAACCACAAACAGGGTGTGGCGGGCGTAGCGTTGATAAAGGCGTTGATCTATCTCTTTATGCGGCAGATTGATCGCTTGAGGCAGATGAGAGCGTTGATACAACTCTGGCGAGCGAACGTCGAGCAATACAAAATCTATATTTTGTTGCTGCAAGCTGTAATGAACATCTGAGCAGTCGGTTTCAAACTGAAATCGACGAGAGAAGTGGCGCTCAGCATCGGAAGAATCTGCTGGTGGAACATGGCTGACTAAGCTGGTCATCGTCTAAACTCCCTCGGTTGAATGAGTGACTACTGTATTGTTCATCCAGCCTTGCTTACAGTGGCAAATATGCCATATTTCCCAGTAAACCTGCCAATCATTGACCCCTATGGATAGAAACCCTGGTTTAGTAGCAACCTTAGCCTACGATGGCTTATGTAGTTTTGAATTCGGTATTGCGCTAGAGATTTTTGCTTTGCCGCGTCCCGAATTCGATTTCCCATGGTATCAGCACTGCGTGGTAGGTGTTGACGATGGGCCCATGCGAACCACCAACGGCGTGACGATGTTGGCTGAGCACGGGCTTGAATACTTAGCGCAGGCCAATACTATTGTCATTCCTGGATGGCGCGGGAATGACGTACCACCGCCGCCAGCATTATTAGAGGCTGTGCGAGCCGCATATAAGCGCGGCGTGCGTTTTATTACTATCTGCTCGGGTATTTTTGTATTAGCAGCCGCGGGGATACTCTCGGGTAAGCGAGTCACCACTCATTGGCGTTATTGCCAACAGTTAGCTGAACGTTATCCGGATGTTCAGGTGGATGCCGATGTACTCTACGTTGATAGCGGACAGATAATGACTTCGGCGGGGAGCGCGGCAGGGATTGATGCCTGCTTATATCTGGTTTCCAAGGATTTTGGGGTACAAATCGCGAATCGAGTGGCGCGCAGACTGGTTATGGCTCCTCAGCGTAGTGGGGGACAAAAGCAGTTTATTGCGCATTCTCTAGAGGTGAAAACACATGATGGTCTGTACCTGCTGTTAGAGAAAGTACAAACCAGCCTGCATTTATCGTGGAGCGTGAAAATGATGGCTCGTGAATCTAATATGAGTGAGCGGACTTTGGCTCGGCGTTTCGCAACGTCATTGGGGATGTCCCCCGCAAGTTGGCTTCAGCAGGCTCGAATGTCGCTGGCATGTGAGCAACTGGAATTGGGTAATAAACACATTGAGTCCGTTGCCGAGATGTGTGGTTTCTCAACCAGCGAAGGTTTTCGGCAAGCTTTTCGCCAACATTTAGGGATATCGCCTTCAGTTTATCGCCGCCGTTTTTCGCAGAACAATCCGTTAAGCGACGTCTAACTCTGTTACATATTCACATTGCTAATAGGGCTAAATTGGATATTAATAGATAAATTATGAAGAACGTTTTTTAGTCAGTCGGCTCTGTCGTCTGATGTATTCATTAAGAAGGTGTTTATGGAAGGTATCAGTATTACCAAATTGCTGGTGATTGCGGTTCTGATTGTTTTGCTGTTTGGCACTAACAAGCTGCGTACTCTGGGTTCAGACTTGGGGGCTGCGTTGAAAGGCTTTAAGAAAGCCATGAATGATGACTCAGCAAAATCAGGTGCAGATGCCGATAGTGCTGCACCCCGCGTTGACCATAAAGACTGATTCGGTTTTTCAGCGGTAGCTGAGTAGCCAATAAAAAAACCGTAGAGAGTGAGCCCTCTACGGTTTTTTCTATATAGTTTGCTAGAAATGAGGCCGCAGAGATATTTGCTCTGGCCTCATGGATTCTGGCTGTAGTCCTGTTCTCTTGTAAAAAAATATGTCTACAGAAACAGACTGGGTATTACTTCACTTCGACGCCCTTGGCCTGCAAGTCTGCGTGGTAAGAAGATCGTACGAACGGGCCACAAGCAGCATGGGTAAAGCCCATAGCCATAGCTTCTGCTTTCATCTCTTCAAATTCGTCAGGGCTTACGTAGCGCTGTACCGGTAGGTGGTGGCGACTCGGCTGCAGATATTGGCCGAGAGTTAGCATCGTGACTCCGTGTGCACGCAGATCGCGCATCACTTCGATGATTTCCTCATTTGTTTCCCCCAAGCCTACCATCAGACCGGACTTGGTTGGAATCTCTGGATGTGCCGCTTTGAAGTTCTCGAGCAGCTTCAATGACCAGTTGTAATCAGCACCTGGACGTACTTGGCGATAGATACGTGGAACGTTCTCAAGGTTGTGGTTAAACACGTCCGGTGGTGTTTCCGTTAAAATATCCAGTGCACGTTCCATGCGGCCGCGGAAGTCCGGCACCAACGTTTCGATACGAATGGTCGGGTTTTTGGCTCGAATGGCACGGATACAGTCGGCAAAATGTTGAGCACCGCCGTCGCGCAAATCGTCGCGGTCAACGGAGGTGATGACCACGTAACGCAGCCCCATATCAGCAATAGTTTGTGCTAGTTTTTCTGGTTCATTGGCATCTGGCGCAACTGGGCGACCATGTGCAACATCGCAGAACGGACAGCGGCGGGTACAGATAGCCCCTAAAATCATAAAGGTGGCCGTACCGTGGTTGAAGCATTCAGCCAAGTTAGGGCAGGAGGCTTCTTCACAGACGGAATGCAGGCCATTTTTACGCATGGCCGCTTTAATACCTTGAATACGACTGGAATCCGCGGGGAGTTTGATTTTCATCCACTCAGGTTTGCGCAGCAGCTGTTCTCTTTCTACGGCCACTGTTTTCACTGGGATAAGGGCCATTTTGTCTGCGTCACGGTATTTGACGCCGCGTTCCATCAGAATTGGTTTACTCATAATCGTGCGGGTTCCAGTTGCTTAACTCGGCTGATTGATAGCCCAGTATTTGAATAAATTGCTCGACCAGTGCCGACTGTACGTTTTCCAGCGTAACGTCGGGGTTCAGTGCGCTGATCTGTGTCATTTGCATGCCTGCGTAACCACAAGGGTTAATCCGGCTAAATGGGCCGAGATCCATGGCGGTATTCAGCGCCAGCCCGTGGAATGAGCAACCTTTACGGATGCGTAATCCCAGCGAGCAAATCTTTTTTTCACCCACGTAAACACCGGGAGCATCAGCTCTGGCATGTGCCTCGATGCTGAACTTTTCAAGCGTGTTAACGACGGTTTGCTCTATCGCGGTCACCAGTTGGCGAACGCCAAATTTGTTACGTTTCAAATCGACAAGGACATACATCACCTGCTGACCAGGGCCATGATAAGTGACTTGGCCACCGCGATCGCTTTGGATCACAGGAATGTCTCCTGCAGCCAATACGTGCTCGGCTTTGCCTGCCTGACCTTGTGTAAATACCGGATGATGTTGCACTAACCAGAGCTCATCGGGCGTACTTTCTGTGCGCTGGTCGGTAAAAGTATGCATGGCTTGTGATACGGGAACATAGGGCTGCAACCCTAGTTGACGCAGTATGATCTTGTCTTGTTGCAAACGAGTCATCATCCGGTTACAAAATTGGTAAAGCCATTATACCGAGATGCACCCTCAGCGACCAGTGCTGATCGTTCAAAAAAAAGCGGCTCAATAAAGCAATCATGCCTCATCGAGCCGCTTAGCCTGCATACTTGATGCAGGGAGATAACGTTAAAAAACTGTAATTACAATACGGTACGTACGATTTCGATTTTACCCAGTTCTTCATACAGCGTTTCTACCTGCTCAATATGAGTCGCATTAATTGTAATCGCGACGGAGTGGTAGGTGCCTTTGCTGCTTGGCTTAACCTGTGGCTGATAATCACCAGGTGCATGGCGCTGCACCACTTCGACCACCTGATCGACCAGCTCAGGCTGCGCTAAACCCAAGACTCTATAGGTAAAAGAGCAAGGAAATTCGAGCAGTTCATTCAGTTTAGTTTTCATGTTGCGCTCCAGCATTTTGCTTCAATCTATAAATTATAACTCCCGCCGGAGCGGGAGTTATTGTTATTCATTATATGGGGATGAAATTTCCCGCTTTCAAGAGGCTGGATTAACCAAACCAACGATGGAACATCAGTTTGATATGGTCGATCATACGACTGAAGAAACCACCTTCTTGCACTTCGTTGAGCACCACTAATGGACGCTGTTCGATAGTTTTACCATCAAGTTGGAAGTTGATGGTGCCCACGACCTGATTTTTTGCCAGAGGCGCATCAAGTTCGGTTGAGTTCAGCGTGTAGCTTGCTTTCAAATCTTTCATGCGGCCGCGAGGGATTGTCAGGTAGACATCTTTATCGACGCCGAGCTGTGCGCGATCGGTATCACCAAACCATACTGGCTCAGAAGCGAATTCACGGCCAGCTTTCAATGGAGAAACGGTTTCGAAGAAACGGAAGCCCCAAGTCAGCAGTTTTTTACTTTCGCTTTCACGGCCTTTGCTGGTGTGCCCACCCAGTACGGCAGAAATTAAGCGCATCTGACCTTCGGTTGCAGACGCGACCAGATTAAAGCCTGCAGACTCGGTATGACCGGTTTTGATACCATCAACGTTCATGCTGGTATCCCACAGCAGACCATTGCGGTTCATCTGACGAATGTTGTTAAACGTGAACTCTTTCTCTTTGTAGATAGCGTACTCGTTTGGTACATCACGAATAAGAGCCTGACCAATCAATGCCATATCGCGAGCTGAGCTGTACTGCCCATCAGCATCTAAGCCGTGTACGGTCTGGAAGTGAGTGTTCTGCAAACCCAGAGCCTTAACGTAGTTGTTCATCAAACCAACAAAAGCGTCTTGACTGCCAGCAACGTAATCCGCCATTGCAACACAAGCATCGTTACCCGATTGCAGATTGATACCGCGGATCAGCAAAGAGACAGGAACGCGATCGCCTGGTTTCAGGAACATCAGAGATGAGCCTTTGAACACTGGATTACCGGTCGCCCAAGCATCTTGTCCAACGGTCACAACATCATTCTCAGTGAACTTACCGGCTTTCATTGCCTGACCAATAACATAACTGGTCATCATTTTTGTCAGGCTAGCAGGGTTTCGACGAGCGTCAGCGTTAGATTCCGCCAAAACTTTACCTGAGTTGTAATCAATCAGGATATACGCTTCCGCATCGATCTGCGGCACGCCTGGGATCATGGTCTTAAGATTAACGTCGTCAGCATGAACTACATTGACCATACCAATGGCGAGAAGGCTGCTGAGCGCAATGCGTTTTATCGAACGGGAAGCAAAATTGTATTTCATGATAGGGACTACAACATCCGTGAATAAAGTGAAAAAAACGAGCCACACTATAACAGAAGCCGATTTATCGTTCATACCCGAACAAGGCTTAATCGCGCCTCTTTACAGAGGCAATGTGTGACTAATTATTGCATACCCCACCATTTAGATGAGGTATGTATATTTACTGTGCGCTGGCAATAAACGATTGCTGCTGTGCTTCGCTGGCGAGACGCTGTTGTAACGCAGCGGCTTCTTGACGACTACTGAATGGCCCCAGTTGCACACGATACATCGCACCATTAGGTGATACTTTACCTGGTACGCCAAATTGTTGGCTTAACTTCTGCTGCCATTGTTGCGCACGGGCACCATCGCTGACCGCACCAACCTGCACCATAAATTTGCCATTGGCGGAAGCAGTCGTCGACGCTGCTACCGCAGCAGGGGCGGCAACCGCTGCCGGAGCCGGAGATGTGACCGGTTCAGTTCCTTCCAGTACGCCAGTGCGCAATGGCTGAGGTGCGCCCAAGAAACCGGTGCTGTTGCTTGCTGGCGCAGAAACCGGCATGTTGTCATCGCTATTCATGGTCGCAGGCGTTGGATTTGCCACAGGGCGTACGGCGACTTGAGTATCTGATGCCGATGGACTCATGGAAACCTGTGTGGTTTCTTGGCCAATCGTTGGGCGAGCGGGTAGGGCATAGCTCTGCTTCGCAATCGTGGTGCCAATCGTTCCTGGGCCTGACATCGTGCCGTCTGGCGCTACGCTAATAAAGTCGATACGGACTTTCGTATTATTTGAAATATTCAGGCGATCGGCTGCCGCGCGGGAGAGATCGATCACTTTACCCGCAGTGTATGGGCCACGATCGTTCAGTCGAACGACTAAACGGCGTCCGTTAGCTAAGTTGGTAACGCGTACGTAGCTTGGTAGTGGCAGCGTTGCGTGAGCCGCTGTCATGGCATTCGGATCGAACTGTTCACCGATAGCGGTCATGTTGCCGCCGTTCTCTTCCCCATAGGACGTCGCGTAACCCACCTGTGAGAAGTTAGACGGATCTTGCACGACTTTATATTGGGTACCGTTAACGCTGTAATCCTGACTGGTTGCCGGATTAAAGGGTTCATAGCGCGGTTCAGCACCGCTGATTTCCTCTACCGGGCCGTTATACGCAGGCTGCTGGGGAGCCGGGGTCTCGGTGGTTGTGGTGTTGGTACAGCCCGCCAGAAACAGACTGAGTAAACCAGCACTAAGCCATGATTTATGCGCCATTCGCATCGCGACCTCTATAGATTCTTAGATAACATTTTTCTGTGAGTATGGATCGACATTACGATACCAAACCCGGCCATAAGCACGATCAGGGCGGAACCGCCATAGCTGACCAGTGGCAAAGGTACGCCAACCACGGGCAAAATTCCACTCACCATGCCGATATTCACGAAAACATAAACGAATAAAATCAACATTAAACCCCCCACCATGACGCGGCCGAAGGTGGTTTGCGCTTTTGCCGCAATCATCAGCCCGCGCATAATGGTTAGCAGATACAGCCCAAGTAGAACGAGAACACCTACCAGACCCAACTCTTCAGCCAGTACGGCAAAGATAAAGTCGGTGTGACGCTCTGGTAAGAACTCCAACTGTGACTGGGTACCATGCAGCCAGCCTTTACCCCCAAACCCACCAGAGCCAATAGCGATTTTGGATTGGATAATGTGGTAGCCCGCGCCCAGTGGATCGCTTTCAGGGTCGAGCAGCATCATGACGCGAGCCTGCTGATAGTCGTGCATCAGGAAGAACCACAAAATCGGAATAAAGGCTGCAACTAAGACTACTGCGAGCAGAATCAAGCGCCAACTGAGTCCTGCAAGGAAGAGGATAAACAGACCGGATGCGGCAACCAAAATGGAGGTTCCCAGATCGGGTTGAGCTGCAACCAGCAGTGTAGGCATAAATATCAGAATCAGTGCAATGCCGGTATTTTTCAGCGATGGGGGACAAACGTCGCGGTTGATAAAACGAGCGACCATCAAAGGCACGGCAATTTTTGCAATCTCTGACGGCTGAAAACGGACAAAGCCCAGATCCAGCCAGCGCTGCGCCCCTTTACTAATCTGGCCGAAGGCATCGACCAGAATCAGCAAGATAACGCAGAATACATAAAGATAGGGCGCCCAACTTTCATATACACGCGGCGGTATTTGAGCCATAACCAGCATAACGCACAGGCCCATAAAGATCTGACCGATTTTTCGCTCCATCATGTCAACATCTTGCCCGCTGGCGCTCCACATGACAAAGGCGCTATAGGCCAGAATGGAGAGAATGCAGAGCAAAAAAGGCAGGTCGATATGCATCTTCGCCCAAATAGAACGTTTCTGTTGGTTTTCTGTCATGATTAGCCTGTATGCCTCATCAGTCGCCTTCAACGCCCGGAGGCGGCGCAGTTTCACTTGGGAGCGTCGTGTTGTTATCGCCGAGCATAATGTGGTCGAGAATTTGACGCACAATAGTCCCTACTGCGGGTCCTGCGCCGCCATTCTCCAGAATGATAGCCACAGAAACCTGAGGATTATCGTACGGCGCAAACGCCGTCATTAGCTTATGGTCGCGTAAATGCTCAGCCAAGGTATGCGCGTTATAGGTTTCATAACCAAAGACCTGTGCGGTACCTGATTTAGCAGCAATTTTATACGGCGCATTGGCGAAATACTTATGTGCCGTTCCGTTGGCGCGATTGGCTACACCATACATTCCATCTTTGGCTATTTCCCAATAGCCGGAATGGATATCGCCAATCTGTACTGATTCCTGCTGCTTATAAGGCACCAACTGTCCGTTGATGCGCGTGCTGTTCAGCAGGTGAGGTACCTTCATGTTTCCGTCGTTGATAAGCGTGTTCAATGCTTTAGACATCTGAATCGGTGTCGCTGTCCAATAGCCCTGTCCAATACCAACCGGAATGGTATCACCTTGATACCACGGTTTTTTATAGCGTTTCTGTTTCCATTCGCGTGTTGGCATTAGGCCAGAACGCTCTTCTGATAGATCGATGCCGGTGTACTGACCGTAGCCAAATTTGCTCAGCCATTCAGACAGGCGATCGATGCCCATATCGTAGGCAACCTGATAGAAGAAGGTGTCAGCCGATTCTTCCAGCGCTTTGGTGACATTCAGTCGACCATGCCCCCATTTTTTCCAGTCGCGGAAACGTTTTTCAGAGCCAGGTAACTGCCACCAACCCGGATCGAACAGGCTATAGTTTTTGGTTATCACACCCGCGCTGAGTGCAGAAACGGCAATATAAGGTTTCACCGTGGATGCAGGGGGATAGAGCCCTTGGGTCGCTCGGTTAATTAACGGACGGTTCGGGTCATTGAGTAGGCGTTGGTAATCCTTGCTGGAGATACCGTCGACAAAAAGGTTAGGGTCATAGCTTGGGTTAGAGACCATCGCCAGAATGCCGCCGGTGCGCGGGTCGCTGACGACCACGGCTGCGCGACTGCCTGCCAGCAGTTGTTCAAGATAACGCTGAAGATTTAGATCTAACGTCAGATAAATGTCTTTACCGGCCTGTGGTGGCTGCTCATGCAGTTGGCGTATGACTCGACCCCGGTTGTTGACTTCAACCTCTTCATAACCGGTTTTGCCGTGCAGAACATCCTCGTAATAGCGCTCGATACCTAGCTTGCCAATATCATGGGTTGCCGCATAGTTGGCAAGTTTGCCGTCTTTGTCTAATCGTTCTACGTCTTTATCGTTGATTTTAGATACGTAGCCGATGACGTGAGTCAGCGCGGAGCCATAAGGATAGAAACGGCGCTGATAGCCTTTGACTTCAAAACCGGGGAAGCGGAATTGGTTAACGGCAAAACGCGCCACCTGAACTTCATTCAGTGCTGTTTTCACTGGAATTGAGGTAAAACGGCGCGAACGTTTCCGTTCTTTCTGAAAATTATCTAAATCTTCGTCGGTGATATCGACAATAGGGCGCAATGCCTCAAGCTCAGCCTTTAAGTCTTCGACTTTTTCTGGCATGACTTCAAGCTGATAAATAGTGCGGTTAAACGCAAGTGGTGTGCCATTACGGTCATAAATCATACCGCGGCTAGGCGCAATGGGTACCAGCTTAATACGGTTCTCGTTGGAACGGGTTTTGTAATCTTCGAAGCGCAGAATCTGAAGATGGTACAGATTGAAGACCAAGATGCCAGACAGAATCAAAATGCCGAGAAACGCAACGAGAGCACGGCGAATGAACAGGGCGGACTCTGCTGAATAATCACGAAAAGGGTTACGATCTATTTTCATTCCATTCCGTCGTGTTCTGGGTGATGACTTGGTGAAAAATAACAAAACTCAACGGCGAAGCTTGAGACTATCGCCGTTGATACTGGCTATTCACGATGATACGGATGGTTCGTCGTGATACTCCACGCACGATATAGGCTCTCGGCGACCAGAACGCGTACCAGAGGATGCGGCATGGTTAGCGTGGATAACGACCAGCTTTGCTCAGCCGCAGCCTTACACGCGGGTGCTAGACCTTCTGGACCGCCGATAAGTAGGCTAACGTCACGTCCATCCTGCTTCCAGCGTTCCAACTGCGAAGCAAGCTCTGGCGTATCCCACGGTTTTCCGGGGATATCCAGCGTGACGATTCGGTTACCTTTACCCACCGCAGCCAACATCATTTCGCCTTCTTTTTCTAGAATGCGCTTGATATCAGCGTTTTTACCACGTTTGCCTGCCGGAACTTCAATCAGTTCAAACGGCATATCTTTAGGGAAACGTTTAAGATAGTCGGTAAATCCCGTTTGTACCCAGTCTGGCATTTTGGTGCCGACGGCGACCAGTTGCAGCTTCACCGCTTAGCTCCAGAGCTTTTCCAGTTCATACAGGCGACGACTTTCTTCCTGTAAAACATGAACAATCACGTCACCCAGATCAACAACGATCCATTCGGCGCCGTTTTCGCCTTCGATACGCGGAGGCAGCAGACCTGCCATACGTGCTTCTTGTACTACGTGAGTCGCGATTGAATGCACATGGCGGCTAGAAGTACCGGTGCAAACAATCATGCAGTCGGTGATGCTTGACTTGCCGGCAACATCAATCGCGATGATGTCTTGAGCCTTCATATCATCAATTTTATCAATAATAAATTCTTGGAGCGCTTTACCTTGCAAAGGTTCCCCCTCGGGTTGGAGCAGTATTGCTCGGAATAACGTTTTCAAATCAAATCGTTTATTCGGGCAATCAAATCTTTAAAGTTAGAACCACGACATATCACGTAACGAAATGGATTCGGTTGTGATATCGGTTCTGCGAAAATAGGCCGCGGAGTATAACACGCGACCAGAGCTAACGGTACAGCCCCTGCAATTCGATATAGCGTTGAACGGCACGCGGAAGTAGGTCATCACAACTGATGCCTTGGTGGCGGCGCTGGCGAATATCGGTAGCTGAAATCGCAAGTAGTGGTGTATCAGCGAGATAGATATAGCCATGGGGTTGTTGGCTAAGCCGTTTAGCGTCGAAAACCTGATGTTTCTCTAACCATTGCTGCAATTCTGGCGTATCTAACCGATCGGAGTATCCCGGACGCGCGCAGACCAGCAAGTGGCAATAGTGCAGGATTTCTTCCCAGCGATGCCATTTGTGTAATGTCAGTAGTGAGTCTTGGCCAATAATAAACGCCAGCGGTGCATTTGCACCTCGTTCTCGACGCACTTCCTCTAACGTATCAATCGTATAGGAAGGTATTGTGCGATGCAGCTCACGTTCATCAACGGAAAACAGCGGATTGCCTTGAATGGCTAATTCCACCATTTTGAGCCGTTGCTGAGCATTGGCCTCCGGCTGCGGTCGATGGGGTGGCACATGATTGGGCAGCAAAGTCACATTCTGCAAACCCACTTCGTTGGCCATGGCCGTCACTGGCTTGAGATGCCCGTAATGAATCGGATCAAACGTGCCGCCGAATAGCGCCGTTAGCTGCGTAGCGTTGGAACATTCATTCTGCATCTAGCATGCTCTCCGGCAATGATTTACCACACAGCAACAGCGTCAGTGATTCCAGCTCGCTCCAAACGGACTGACCATAATCTTGTTTCAGTATGACCTCGATGTGCGAGAGCAAAGCCACGGCCTGATAGAGCTGTTGTAAGCTGAGAAGCTGCAAGGCTTGTGTCATTGCGGGGCGACGATTTTGCCAAACCTTGTGTTGATCGAACAGATTACGTAGCGGTGTATGAGCCATCTGACTTTTTAACGTCAGTAGCAATAGCACTTCACGTTGTACGGTACGTAGCAGGATCACCGGTTCCATATCTTCTTGACGAAGCTGTTGCAGAATATGCCATGCACGTTTGCTTTTGCCTGCCAGAATGGCATCTACCCAATGAAATGGGGAAAAATGCGCTGCATCGCTCACGGCTTCTTCGACGCGAGGCAGTGTTAGCTTTCCGTCGGGATAGAGCAGTGAGAGGCGCTCTAAAGCCTGCGACAGCGCCAGTAGATTGCCTTCATAGCAATAGCAAATAAGCTGGTTAGCGGCGTCATCAAGTTGTAGGTTCATCTGTTTAGCGCGGGTAGCCACCCAGCGTGGTAGCTGAGCCTGCTCCGGTGTCTGACAGCTGATCATTGCTGCGTTTTGGCTAAGCGTCTTAAACCATCCGGCATTCTCTTGGGCTTTAGTGGGCTTATTTCCACGAATTATCAGCAACAGATCGGAATGTAAGAGCGTGGCGAGCTTAGCCAGTTGCTCACCAATGGCGGCATTAGCCCCATTTTCGGGCAAAGTTAGCGAGATAATTTGACGGCTGGCAAACAGGCTCATCGCTTGAGAAAGGCTAAAGATGCTTTCCCAATCGGTATGTGCGTCCAGCGAGAAACTGAAATATTCAGTAAAGCCTTGCTGCTGCGCCTGTTGGCGTATCAGATCAAGGCTTTCCTGCAATAGCAACGGTTCGTTGCCCATAACTAAATAACAAGCGCGCAGCCCCTCACGGAGCTGCGCGGCAAGTTGTTCAGGATAAACGCGAGTCATTGTGCGCTAATACTGCCTGTTGCGGTGGTGGTGTTAGCTGGCGTCGATGTGGTATCGGTGCTGACTGAATTGAAGTCATTTGCACTTTGCACTTTCGGTGCAGTCACTTCCGCGTTCATGCGATTGTCGTTGTTTTGCAACTCAGCGGCATGCACAGACAGCAGTTTACGTACCAGCTGTTGAGCCGCCTGATCGCGCATTTCCTGACGAATCATTTCCTGCTCGGAGTCTTTTGCCAGAGCGGTTAATGGGTTGTCGAAGAATGAACGATACACGCGAACGGTCAACGGATACAGATCGTGTCCACGAACCAATACCTGAGCACTAACGTTCAGCACCATTTGATATTCAGCCGTTTTACCATCTTTAAAGATAGAAACCGTTTCTTTTGACTCACTGCTACCAACAATACGCAGAGATGGCAGCTTATCTGAGCCATCCGCAGGTTTTGCGGCTGCTGCAGAATTATCTACGATACTGGTGCTGTTCGTTGATACTGGGTCTTTGCTGCTGTCATCGGCTTTAGGATCGACAATAGTGATACCGCTCAGGCGCAGCTGTTCACGAATAGAGCGTGACAGGGGGCCATAAGGATCGCTGGTGTCGAACGTAATTTTCTGGAATTCGGTCGGCACTGACGTGTTACCACGCAGATGGAAACCGCAGCCAGCGGTAAGCACCGCCAGCCCCAGAACCGCAATTTTCAACAACGACGTCATAGTACGATGTCGCACAATTCCTCCTCGGCTCAACCTACAACTAGGTTCAGCAGTTTACCTGGAACGTAAATTACTTTACGAATGGTCACGCCGTCGAGATATTTGGCGACCTGCGCTTCTTGTCCAGCCAGTTCGCGAACCTGTTGTTCAGTCGCATCGGCCGCAACGGTGATCTTGCCACGGACTTTACCATTAACCTGAACCACGATCAGCTTAGAATCTTCAACCATCGCTTTTTCATCGGCAACGGGCCATGGTGCAACGTCGATGTCGCCTTCGCCGCCCAGCGCAGTCCACATTTCGAAGCTAGCATGCGGGGTGAATGGATACAGCATACGAACGACGGCTAGCAGTGCTTCTTGCATCAAAGCGCGGTCTTGCTCGGTCTCTTGCGGAGCACGAGCCAGCTTATTCATGAGCTCCATAATCGCTGCAATCGCGGTGTTAAAGGTCTGACGGCGGCCGATATCATCGCTAACTTTAGCAATCGTTTTGTGCAGATCGCGACGCAGTGCTTTCTGATCTTCATTCAGGCCAGCTACGCTCAGGTCTACGCATGCGCCTTTTTGAGTATGTTCGTAAACCAGTTTCCAGACACGTTTCAGGAAGCGGTTTGCACCTTCAACGCCAGATTCCTGCCATTCCAGCGTCATCTCAGCCGGAGAGGCGAACATCATGAACAGGCGTACGGTGTCTGCGCCGTAACGCTCAACCATGACCTGAGGGTCAATACCGTTGTTTTTTGATTTGGACATTTTGCTCATGCCCGCATAAACAACTTCACGACCTTCGTTATCGACAGCTTTGATGATGCGGCCTTTCTCATCACGTTCAACGGTGACGTCAACCGGAGAAACCCAGTTACGTTCGCCGTTAACACCGGTGTAGTAGAACGCATCAGCCAGAACCATACCCTGACACAGCAGGCGTTTTGCTGGCTCATCAGAGTTTACCAGACCAGCATCACGCATCAGTTTATGGAAGAAGCGGAAGTACATCAGGTGCATGATGGCGTGTTCGATACCACCGACATATTGATCGACCGGCAGCCAGTAGTTAGCGGCTTCTGGATTCAACATGCCTTCATTGTACTGTGGGCAAGTGTAGCGAGCGTAATACCAAGAGGATTCCATAAAGGTATCGAAAGTATCAGTTTCACGCAGCGCTGGTTGACCGTTAACGGTGGTTTTTGCCCAATTAGGATCGGCTTTGATTGGGCTTGTGATCCCATCCATAACCACATCTTCAGGTAAAATAACCGGCAGTTGATCTTCTGGCGTTGGAATAACGGTACCGTCTTCCAGAGTGACCATCGGAATTGGCGCACCCCAGTAGCGTTGACGAGAAACCCCCCAGTCACGCAGACGATAATTTACTTTACGCTCACCAACGCCTTTTTCGACCAGCTTGTCGGCAATGGCGTTAAAACCAGCTTCGTGATCCAGTCCGTCAAACTCGCCGGAGTTGAACAGTACGCCTTTCTCAGTCATCGCTTCTGCATGGACGTCAGGCTGGCTGCCGTCTAGGCTCAGAATAACCGGTTTGATCTGCAGACCGTATTTGGTCGCGAACTCCCAGTCACGTTGATCGTGAGCAGGAACGGCCATAACAGCGCCAGTACCGTATTCCATCAGAACGAAGTTTGCGACCCATACCGGCAGCTTTTCGCCCGTCAGTGGGTGGATGGCAAACAACCCCGTCGCCATGCCTTTTTTCTCCATCGTTGCCATTTCTGCTTCGGCAACTTTGGTATTACGGCATTCATCGATGAACTGAGCCAGTTCTGGATTATTAGCGGCGCCTTGCTGTGCCAGAGGATGCCCCGCGGCTACAGCAACATAGGTGGCACCCATAAAGGTGTCAGGACGCGTAGTATAAACGGTGACTTTTTCGTCGCTGTCGGCAACATCAAAGGTAATTTCGACGCCTTCTGAACGACCAATCCAGTTACGCTGCATGGTTTTGACCTGCTCAGGCCAATTTTCCAGCGTGTCCAGATCGTTTAGCAACTGATCGGCATAAGCCGTGATTTTGATGAACCACTGTGGAATTTCCTTACGCTCGACTTTGGTGTCGCAGCGCCAGCAGCAGCCATCAATAACCTGTTCGTTAGCCAGTACGGTCTGGTCATTAGGGCACCAGTTAACGGCAGAGGTCTTTTTGTAAACCATGCCTTTTTCGTACAGCTTGGTGAAGAACCACTGTTCCCAACGGTAGTAGTCAGGATCGCAGGTCGCGATTTCGCGGCTCCAATCATAGCCGAAGCCCAGCAGTTTAAGCTGGTTCTTCATGTATTCGATGTTGTCGTAAGTCCACGGAGCAGGAGCTGTTTTATTCTTAACCGCAGCGCCTTCAGCTGGCAGACCGAACGCATCCCAACCAATGGGTTGGAGCACGTTTTTACCCAGCATGCGTTGGTAACGGGAAATCACATCACCGATGGTGTAGTTACGCACGTGACCCATGTGGAGTCGGCCGGATGGATACGGGAGCATGGAGAGGCAGTAGTACTTCTCTTTGCTTGCATCTTCGGTAACCTGAAAGGTTTTCTTTTCATCCCAATGGCGCTGGACGTGTGATTCTATGTCCTCTGGACGATATTGCTCTTGCATGGCTGCTGAGGGTCCTGTTAGTAAAAAACAGCTATACCCTTCGTCTTTCAAGCCGCAGCGGTGTTGGCTGCCTTCACTTCCCCTAGTCACTTAGTGACCTAAGCTCTTAGGGATTCGCTCCGTTGCCGCCTTGCTGCAACTCGAATGACTTTGGATATACACCGTACTTTTAGTAAAGATGGCTTTTTTGACAATATGTCATCAATAGTGATCGGCATAGAATAGCCGATAAGCGCGGCGTGCAACAACAGCTAGCGCCCCTCAGAATCGCTTTTCTTTATCATAAAGGACAAAAGCGTCACGCTGAGATGCCGATCACAGGCTAAAGATCACGGCGACTCAGGTATTTACGGCTAAAATAATTGACTGTAGGTTAGACTAAAAGAAGCATTCACGTCACGCGGAGATAAGGTATGAACAAGGTTGCTCAGTATTACCGTCAATGGGTCGCGGCATTAACCGAACGATTGAAAAACGGCGAGCGTGATATTGATGCGCTGATTAATAGTGCCGAAAAACAATTGAACAAGGCCGAAGATTTGACTCGTGATGAAGTGGAGCAGATCAAACGGGCGGTGCGTCGCGATCTGGAAGAGTTTGCTCGCAGTTACGAAGAGAGCAAAGACGAGCTTAGCGACAGCGTCTTCATGCGCGTCATTAAAGAGAGCCTCTGGCAGGAACTGGCAGATATCACCGACAAAACCCAGTTGGAATGGCGTGAAGTGTTTAAAGATGTAAGCCATCACGGCGTATACCACAGCGGTGAAGTGGTTGGTTTAGGCCATTTAGTCTGTGAGAAATGTCATTACACGCTAGATTTCTACACGCCGGAAGTCCTGCCCCTGTGTCCGAAATGTGGGCATGACCAATTCCATCGCAAACCTTTCCAGCCGTAGGGCTCGTTAAAAGTCATCCCCAATATTCTGGGGATGACTAACGTTATGACATGCTTAATAGCGCGCGACTCTTTCCAGCAACAAATCCACAAATCCCTTACGGTCAACGCTGAGTAATACTTCCGTATTGGGCGTATTTCCGGTGAGATTGTAGACGTCAGCCACGGTCATGCCGGTGGTGTATTTCCCCTGAGTTTCAACGCCAACCCAATAATGGGCAGAGGTAAACAGTTCAGGTTTCAACAACCATGCCACCACGCATGGGTCATGCATTGCCGCGCCGGGCAGTTTACGTGGCCCGCTGAGGTAAAGCGGCAGATAGAAATCGAGCATCTCGGCAACGGCTTTTGCGACTGGATTATTAATAGCACGGATCTGTTCGACTTCATCGGCCATCACTAACGCTTGATGTGTCATATTGAGACCGGCCATTACCAGAGGCACACCAGACTGTAAAACAATCTCTGCGGCCTCTGGATCGACAATGATGTTGAACTCAGCCGCCGGTGTGGCATTACCGCCGTCGATTCCACCGCCCATAAATACGATGCGGGAGATTTTCGCTTTCAGCTCAGGATATTGCGCCAGCAGTAGCGCTGCGTTGGTCATTGGCCCTGTAACCACCAGCGTGATGGCACTTTCTGCTTCGCGCAGGATTTTTGCCATTAGTTCGACGGCGTTGAGCTTATTAGGTTTGATGCTGAGCGATGGCAACTTGGTGGTTCCCATCCCTGTTTCGCCGTGAACGTGATCGGCAATCATCAGTTTGCGCATTAGCGGTTGGCTGGCTCCACCGGCCACCGGAATATCGGTGCGCTGCATTAAAGTGAGCAAGCCTAAGGCGTTATGCAATGTCTTTTCTGGGGTTTGGTTACCCGCGGACGTGGTTACGGCTTTGATATCCAACTCTGGCGAATGGAGCGCCATAGCGAGTGCAATCGCATCATCGAGGCCGGGGTCACAATCGAAAATGATTGGGGTGGACATGTTTTATCTCCTTAGCGAGCCAGATTGGCGTAGGCCGCGCCGATACGTTCGACCAGTAAATCAACAAATGCCTGACGGTCGACGTCCATCATGACCGTAGTATTAGGCTGGTTAGCGGTGAGAGAGTAATAATCCACCACGGTCATCCCCTGTGTGTATTTGCCCTGTGTTTCCACGCCCACCCAGCGATCGACACAGGTGAAAATATCCGGCTTGATAAGCCATGCAATGGTGCAAGGGTCGTGCAGTGGTGCGCCTTGGAATCCCCATTTTTCCTGTTTGTGATATTCCATAAAGAAATCCAGTAAATCCGCGACGACATCTGCAACCGGGTTACCTAGGTGGCGGAATCGCTCGATATCTTCACTCATAATTTGGGCGCGATGAGTTACGTCCAGCCCAGCCATGACAATGGGTAAACCGGATTGAAAGACGATTTCAGCGGCTTCAGGATCAACGTAGATATTAAACTCAGCGGCGGGGGTCCAGTTTCCTAGCATCGCTGCACCCCCCATGATGACGATACGGCTGATTTTGGCGTGAAGCTCTGGATGCGACGTCAGCAGCAGCGCAATGTTAGTCAAGGGGCCTGTTGCGACCACGGTGACGGGCTGCTGGCTCGCCCGCAACGTCTGAGCAATCAGCTCTACGGCGTTACATGTTTGTGGGGCAAAGTTCGGTTCGGGGAGATCAGGTCCGTCTAATCCGCTTTCGCCGTGTACATTATCGGCAATAATCAGTTCGCGCATTAGCGGTTTTACTGCGCCACCCGCGACGGGAATATCGCTTCTTTGCAGTAATGTCAGAATGCGTAGAGCATTACGCAACGTTTTGTCTGGTGTCTGATTACCGGCAGAGGTTGTGACAGCTTTGAGCTCAAGCTCTGGTGAGGCAAGAGCAAGGATCAACGCGATAGCGTCATCATGGCCTGGGTCGCAATCAAGAATAATAGGTAAAGACATTAGGTAAGACTCCTGTCATTAGCGGTTTTTATTGTTTGAGCGTTATTGTGTGACCAGCTTAACGTGCAGAAGAAATTTGGAATAGAAATAGGAGCTTAAAGCGTGAGGTAATGCGCAATCCTACAAAAATGTAGAAATTGCGCACAAAATCATTTGTTCACCAAGGCGTTCGTTAACAACGTCATTCGTTAAGCAAAAAAATGCTAATGAATAATTTTGGCCAAGAAATCTTTGGCGCGTTCGGATTCAGGATTATTGAAGAAGTCGTCTTTATTGCGATCTTCTACGATTTTGCCTTCGTCCATAAAGATCACCCGATGCGCGACTTTGCGAGCAAAGCCCATTTCATGCGTCACCACCATCATGGTCATCCCTTCTTTGGCGAGTTCCACCATCACGTCGAGCACTTCGTTGATCATCTCTGGATCGAGCGCCGAGGTGGGTTCGTCAAATAGCATTGCAACAGGATCCATGCACAGCGCACGGGCGATAGCCACACGTTGCTGCTGGCCGCCGGAGAGCTGGCTTGGGAATTTATCTGCGTGCGAAGAAAGCCCAACGCGTTCCAGCAATTTTAGTCCTTTGCTCTTAGCCGCGGATTTTTCGCGCCCGAGAACTTTCACCTGCGCCAGCGTCAGGTTTTCGATGATCGACAGATGAGGGAACAACTCAAAGTGCTGAAATACCATTCCGACCTTTGAACGTAGTTTGGCTAAGTCAGTGCGCTTATCGTTAACCTGAATGCCGTTAACGGTAATCTCACCTTTCTGAATGGGTTCAAGGCCATTAACAGTTTTAATCAAGGTAGATTTACCTGAACCCGAAGGGCCGCATACCACCACCACTTCGCCTTTTTTCACTTCCGTGGAGCAGTCTGCCAGCACCTGAAAGTGACCATACCACTTAGAAACATTTTTCAGGGAAATCATCAAACAGTCCTTTTTTTCAAGTAATTAACCAGCGCAGACGCTGCAAGGCTGATAATAAAATAAACAAAACCGGCAAATAGGATCATTTCTACCTGCGTCCCATCTCGCTCACCGATGGTTGAGGCGGTGCGGAAGAAATCGGCCAAGCTAAGTACGTACACCAGCGACGTATCTTGAAACAGCACGATCCCTTGAGTCAGTAACAGTGGCACCATAGCGCGGAACGCCTGCGGTAGGATCACCAAGCGCATTGATTGCCAGTGGGTCATTCCTAGCGCAAGTGATGCACCAGACTGACCTTTGGAAACGCTTTGAATACCGGCTCGAATGATTTCCGAGTAATAGGCCGCCTCAAACAAGGAAAACGCTACCATGGCTGAGATAAGCCGAATATCAGTTTTTGGTGATAAGCCTAGAACTTGTTGTAATAAGCTAGGCACAACTAGGTAGAACCACAGCAACACCATCACCAGCGGTACGGAACGGAATAGGTTAACGTACAGGGTGGCAAACCAGCTGATGAGCTTGAATGATGATAGACGCATCACTGCCAAAATAGTGCCCCAGATAATGCCGAACACCACGGCGATAAGCGTAATTTTCAGCGTAATGACCATGCCGTTCATCAGATACGGCAGGCTGGGAACAATAGAGCTCCAATCAAATTCGTACATTATTTGCTCCCCATATTCCCTGGTAGCTGGATCTTGCGTTCAACAAAGTGCATCACCAGCATGATCACGGCATTAATGGCAATGTAGGCTAGCGTAATTGCCGTAAAGGACTCGTAGGCATGCGCAGAATAGTCCAGCAGTTTGCCGGCTTGAGCCGCCATGTCGACAAGACCAATTGTTGAGGCAATGGCCGAGTTTTTAACCAGATTAAGCATCTCGGAGGTCATTGGCGGGACGATGACACGATAGGCGTTAGGAAGTAGGACGTAGCGATAGGTTTGTGGCAGCGTCAGCCCCATCGCTAGACCGGCATTTTTCTGTCCACGCGGCAGCGACTGAATGCCTGAGCGCACCTGTTCGCAGACGCGAGCGGCGGTGAATAGGCCAAGGCATAACATCGATGAAACAAAGAACTGTACGTTAGGATCGAGCTCACTCTTGAACCACATACCTAGATCGGCGGGCAACAGTTCAGGGATGACTAAATACCAAGTAAAGAACTGCACGATCAATGGCACGTTACGGAAGAGCTCGACGTAACACATCCCAATGGTCGAGAGAAAACGGTTCGGAACGGTTCGCAGGATCCCGAAAATCGATCCCACGAAGAACGCGATAATCCAAGCGCAAATGGACAGGGCGACGGTGACCTGAAAGCCCGACCAGATCCAGCCCAAATACGTGGTGTTGCCGAAAGGCGCCGGTTGCAAAAATATGCCCCAGTTCCAGTCTATAGACATAGATAACTCCCTAAAGTGATATACGGCTGGCGCTTATCAGATTTTAGGTTTGATAGGCGACCGCATACACGAAAGATTGGCGACAGTAACTTTTGATTTGAAGACAAGACAACTGCGACGAGAGAGGGGGAGGGAACGATCTCCCCCTTTCTGCCTGCCCAAAGTTTTGTCAGCAATCTATCGCCTATTGACTGGATGCTACGGCTATACAACAGCATTCGTTCACCTTAACGACTTGTTTACACAAGTTTATCGGGTGCCGCTGATTGCCAGCTTTGCCGCCACTCCAATGAATTTGGCGATAATCCTCTTTATTCTTAAATCGTGCAGAGGCTATGAGTTACTTAGCAATTTGGTCGTTTGGTGCTTTAAATAGAGCCTTCATATCGTCAGAGAGTGCGAAGTTCATGTTCATATTTTTTGGTGGGATAGGCTGATTAAACCAACGCTCATACGACTTAGCCGCTTCGCCAGAGGTTTGTGCTTTGGCAATGGTTTCATCCATCAGCTTTTTGAATGCAGGATCGTTTTTACGCAGCATACAGCCGTAGGCTTCGTGCGATTGCGGTGTGCCAACGATTTCCCACTGATCTGGTTTCTTCGCCTTCGCGCGCTCACCGGCCAGCAGAGCATCGTCCATCATAAACGCCACCGCACGGCCGCTTTCCAGCGTACGGAAGGAGTCACCGTGATCTTTGGCACTGATGATGCGCATTTTCATATTGTCTTTTTCATTCAGCTTATTCAGCAGAATTTCAGACGTGGTTCCTGATGTCACGACTACCGGTTTGCCAGCCAGATCTTTGAAATCTTTAATGTCGCCGCCTTTCTTCACAAGCAAGCGCGTACCGACAACAAAGATGGTATTTGAGAAGGCGGCCTGTTGCTGACGTTCCGCGTTATTGGTGGTGGAGCCACATTCAAAATCAAAGGTGCCGTTTTGCAGCAGAGGGATGCGGTTTTGTGAGGTGATTGGCAGCATTTTTACCTGTAAATTAGGCATGTTCAGCTGTTTTTTCACCGCATCCACGATTTGGTTTGAGTAATCCTGAGAGTAGCCAACCACTTTCTGAGCGTTGTCGTAGTAAGAGAAAGGAACAGACGATTCGCGGTGACCAACAACGATCACGCCGTTGTTTTTAATCTTTTGCAGGGTGTCTGATGTGGCTTCACTTTTCTGATCGTCAGCGGCATGAACCATAGTGCTCGACATACCGATCAGCAACATTGATAACGCCAGTTTGCGCATTTGCATTCGCGTACTCCTTCGATTGTTGTGCTACAAGTTTTATCCCCTTCATACTTCACGTTGTATGTGCGTTAGCTCTCCCGCTTACCCTGTTGGGTCCAGCGCTTTGCGCAGTGCAAGAAAGCTGACGTTTTGTCGTACAACTCAAAATATGTGGGTATATAGGTTTTTGTTTTATAAGTTTTTTGCTGATTTATTATCAGCTTGCACTTGGGTGCCGGAACGACGGCGCTTTAGTACATTTACCCGACTGTCCAGATTCTTTGCTTCTCGTGAAGCGAGCGAAAAACATCGCTACTTGATAGCAAAATAGCCTAATGTAATTAAAATGATATTATTATGTTTATAATTTGAGACATAAACCGCACCATTTAGTGGCATAAAATTCGCGATGCACAAAAATAATGCACTTAATGCATCAAATTTGTGCAATCGTACTCGCCAATGACTGCTAACCAGCGGTTTTGGGTTTTTATGCTGAAATTACTGCAAGAGGTGTGCCAGAAAATGAGGGCTCACAGGGGAGCCCTCGGAAGATATCAGTCGCGGGAAGGGGCTTGGGATAGGGCAATGTGGGCGTGGGCTATTTCCATAATTGAAGGAAGCGATTTGGGATTAATATGACGCTCAGTGTCCCACAGTCCGCCAAAGGTCACTGCTCGACCACAGTGAATGAAAGCTTCTTCCACGTTTATGACCAGCACACTACGTGCTGCATTTTCTTGCACGTAGAATCGCTTACACAAATCGGGATCGACGCTGATTTGGGCGGTGCCATTGACGCGAAATGCTTCGCTCCATCCTGGTATTAAAAACAACAACCCAATCGTTGGGTTATGTAGCAAATTGCTAATACCATCTAAACGATTATTGCCGGGCAGATCGGGCAACAGCAGTGTTTTCTCATCCGCAACCTGTACAAAACCTTCATCGCCGCCTTTGGGGGAGCAATCCATGCCTTTTTCGCCAATGGTAGAAATCACCACAAACGGAGAGGCTTCAATAAGCTGGCGCGCATAGCTATCAATGTGATCAATCTGCTTTTGCAGCACCATCTTATTGGGCTGAGCATAGTGTTCACGCAATTTTTGCTCATCGGCAATGATAAATTCAGGGTTTAGCTGCATAGCTTTCTCATTAACGGCAGGGAAATTGGCGGGAACATTAACAGTAGTGAGTGTGATTCGCAATCATGAGGTGAGAGAGGGCTTCTCTCTGCCTCCCCTAGTGAAAAGGGGAGGCAGAGAGAATGAGCGTATCGAATCGGAGATTAGCGGCGTTTACGTCCAGCAATCAGCGCAACACCCGCCATGGCAAAGGTAATGATCCATAATGGAATGGAGCCAAAGAGAACATAAGGCGTGATGCCAGTGGTTGGTGCGACATTCACTTCCAAGACCTTACGTTCAAACTGTGGGATTTCAGCGATGACATTACCTGATGCATCTACCGCAGCAGTCACACCGTTGTTAGTGCTACGCAGCAGTGGGCGCCCTAACTCCAGCGCACGCATACGAGCCATTTGGAAATGCTGCCACGGGCCGATAGAGTGTCCAAACCAAGCATCGTTAGACACGGTGAGCAAGAAGTTGGTATCAGCACGGAAATTAGCTCGCACCTGTTCACCCAGCACGATTTCATAGCAAATCGCCGCAGTGAGTTTATAACCCTGAACGCTAAGCTGTGGCTGGATGTAATCACCGCGGCTAAAAGCTGACATCGGTAGATTAAAGAACGGCGCTAGTGGTCGAAGCAAATCTTCCATTGGTACAAACTCGCCAAACGGTACTAGATGGTGCTTGTTGTAACGGTTTTTGCTCGGATATACATAAGGCTCTTTTTCCCCCAAGACGATTACGGTGTTGTAATAAGTCGGGCCATAATGGGTCATTCGCTCATCAACAATGCCGGTGATCAGGCTGCTGTGGTGCGAGCGGAAAAGGGTATCGAGCATTGTCAGGAATTGATTCTGATTTTTCTCAGTGTCTGGAATAGCAGACTCAGGCCAAATAATAATTGGAGCCTTGCCCAAGTAAGGGCGAGATTCGTCGAGATAAGCCTGTAACGTCGTGATGAGCGCGTTCGGATCCCACTTCATTGATTGCTCAATGTTGCCCTGAACCATCGCGACATTGACGGCCTTATCGGTCTGGTTCTGATACCACTGAATGCCACGCAGCGGCCAAGGGAGCAGTAACAACGCGAGAGCGACAATGGCTGGCGCTATTTTGCGCAGCGATAGAGCAAGTACAAACAATCCACTGATGATCATCAGTAGATAGGTAATGGTATCGACACCGGCAATAGGAGCCAGTCCTTTCAGCGGACCGTTGATTTGGCTATAGCCAAACTGCAACCATGGAAAGCCAGTTAAAACCCAGCCGCGCAGGAACTCGGTAAGCTGCCACAGCGCAGGTGCCGCAATGGCTAAACGCCAAACGTTGGTGGTGGGCCAAAATCGGTTAAGCAAACCAGCAAACAGCATTGGATACAACGCAAGATAGGCGGCTAGCAGTACTACCAGAGACATGCTGACCGGCGTTGGCATTCCACCAAACTGTTCGATACTGACGTAAACCCAGTTGATTCCGGTGCCAAATAATCCCATTCCCCATAGGAAGCCCAATCCAACGGCCTGCTTAGTTGTGCGATTAAGGGTAACGGCAAGTAGGCCAATCAGCGAAATTAGCGCTGCGGGCCAGAAATCGTAGGGGGAGAACGAAAGGGTGCCAGCGGCACCCAATATGAGCGCCAGTAAGGCGCGAACCCACTGGCGTTGAAGTAATGAACACATGTTGTTATTAATCTTCCAGATCCAATTTCGGTTGAGGGGACTCATCCGGGATTTTGACATGAACCTGTATAATGCGTCGACTATCGGCCATGGCTACTTTGAATTGGTAACCATCGATGTCAATGGTTTCGCCACGAGCCGGTAAATGACCAAACGCCTGCATCACCAACCCCCCCACGGTGTCCACTTCTTCATCGCTGAAGTGGGTACCAAAGGCTTCGTTAAAGTCTTCAATCTGAGTCAGCGCACGCACGGTGTACATATGACGGCTGATCTGGCGTACGTCGCGATCTTCAACTTCATCATATTCATCATCGATTTCCCCTACGATCAGCTCGAGAATATCCTCGATGGTGACCAAGCCGGAGACGCCGCCAAATTCATCGATGACGATCGCCATATGATACCGCTGTGAGCGGAACTCTTTGAGCATACGGTCAACACGTTTGCTCTCTGGGACAACGACCGCAGCGCGGAGCACTCTATCGATGCTGAAGGGTTCGGAATCACTGCGCATAAACGGCAGCAGATCCTTAGCCATCAAAATCCCTTCGATGTGATCTTTATCTTCGCTAATCACTGGGAAACGAGAGTGCGCAGAATCAACAATCACGTCCAGACACTCTTCAAGCGTCTGATTACGTTTCAAGGTGACCATTTGGCTGCGTGGGATCATGATGTCACGAACGCGTTGCTCGGCAATATCCATCACGCCTTCCAGCATGTCACGGGTATCGGGATCGATCAGGTCGTTTTGTTCGGAATCACGGATCAGTTCAACTAAATCTCCACGGTTTTTCGGTTCACCGTGAAATAGTTGGTTGAGAATCAGAGAGAAAAAGCCCTTTTTGGGACTGGGGCTATCGTTGTTTTGTGAATGGTCGTCGCTCATGGCGTTAGTGTGTGGTTACCTATAATTAATGGTCAATATACCCTGCATGTTTAAAGTCATATCAGGATATAACAATAGTGACCGCGCATTTTACGTGGTCACTGTAATCATTTAGTCGGATTCTTTTTCAGCTGCATAAGGATCGGGATACCCGAGTTCCTGCATGATTTCAGCTTCTAAAGCCTCCATTTCTTCTGCTTCTTCATCGATGATGTGGTCATACCCTAGCAGATGCAGACTGCCGTGGACAACCATATGTGCCCAATGCGAGAGCAGGGTAATTTCTTGCTCTTTTGCTTCTGCTTCAACAACCTGTCGACAGATAATCATATCACCCAGCAGAGGAAGCTCAATGCCCGGAGGCGCTTCGAACGGGAAGGATAACACGTTGGTCGGTTTATCCTTACCACGATAGGTCATATTCAGTTCATGACTCTCAGCTTCATCGACCAAGCGGATGGTGACCTCTGCCTCTTCCTGAAACTTTGGCAGCACGGCTTCCAGCCATAAACGGAAATCAGCTTCGGCGGGCAGCCCCTCAGTATTCTCGCAGGCGATTTGCAGATCTAATATTACATTGCTCATATTTTGTTGCTCATAATACATCCAGCTTAGTGTGTTTCTTGCCCTGAGGCTGATGTCTGAGCTTCACGCTTGCGCTGTTCAGCCTGCTCATCTTTACGTTTCTGCTCGGCGATTTCCCATGCTTCATAGGCCATAACCACCTGTGCAACGACAGGGTGGCGCACCACGTCTTCGCTGGTTAGGAAGTTGAAGCTGATCTCTTCAACGGAAGAAAGCACTTCAATGGCATGGCGAAGCCCTGATTTTTGCGCACGTGGCAGGTCAATCTGGGTTACGTCACCGGTAATAACCGCTTTTGAGTTAAAACCGATACGGGTCAGGAACATTTTCATCTGCTCGATGGTGGTGTTCTGGCTTTCATCCAGAATAATAAACGCATCATTCAATGTTCGTCCGCGCATGTAGGCCAGCGGCGCAACTTCGATAACGTTACGCTCCATCAGCTTTTCAACGCGTTCAAAGCCCAGCATTTCAAACAACGCATCGTATAACGGGCGCAGGTATGGATCGACTTTTTGGCTCAGATCGCCCGGAAGAAACCCGAGTTTTTCACCGGCTTCAACCGCGGGGCGGGTTAGCAAAATACGGCGAATTTCTTGGCGCTCTAATGCATCCACGGCAGCGGCAACGGCCAAATATGTTTTACCTGTACCGGCAGGACCTACGCCAAAGGTGATGTCATGATCGAGCACGTTAGCAATGTACTGTGCCTGATTAGGGGTGCGAGGCTTGATAACGCCGCGTTTGGTCTTGATATTGACCGCTTTGCCATATTCAGGAACATGGTCTGTAACCTGTTCCAATACACCACTTTCTTTGATTGCCAAATGGACTTGTTCAGGGATGATATCAGGGATATGTCCACGCATCGGCGCAGTATCAACATACAGATGACGCAGGATATCTTTTGCCGCGCTGACACAGGCCGACTTACCCACCAGCTTAAAGTGGTTATCACGATGACTGATTTCTATGCCTAAACGGCGCTGGAGTTGCTTAATATTGTCATCAAACGGGCCACACAGGCTGTTTAGTCGCTGATTATCTGCCGGTTCTAATGCAAGTTCTTCAGTGATAATGTTCAAACTATTCCTCTGAGCTGAATACCCTATAACTAATAGCGTAAATGATACATGGCATAACGCTATTATTCTTCATCTGCGGGCCATTGTGACCAGAATTGTCAATACGCTTCGCAATTTCTCATTATTCAATGGGGGAGGATGCGCGTTATTTCAACGGTGAATAATAAAAAAGCACCGTAGAACGATAATGAGCGTTTCTGACGTCTGATTTTAGGGGAATCGTAGGGATGGGGTCGTAGCAGCTTTAGCTGCCGGAGCGCCCCACCCTGCGGTAAACCCGTGTATCTCGATCTTGTCAACAGCTCGCATTACCGACGCACGGTGCTTAATTTTGCGTATCAAGAACTAAGGCTGATAGCTTCCTACCCCCAGAGCATCCTCTTTTCGGGTTCGCGCAATGACCGACTCCGGGGATTCGTGCACACGCAGATCCATTTGATCTTCGGTACGAACTAATACGCCACGCAGTGAGTTCGTTCTCACCTCTGTGATTTCTACATCGACAAAGGTTCCAACCAGCTCTGGTGAGCCTTCAAAGTTCACCACGCGATTGTTTTCAGTACGGCCTGACATTTCCATTACGTTTTTACGTGAAATGCCTTCAACCAAAATACGCTGTACGGTGCCCACCATTTTACGACTGTAGCTCTGAGCTTGCTGGTTGATGCGATCTTGCAGAATGTACAGACGCTGCTTTTTCTCTTCTTCTGGTACGTCATCAGCCATATCGGCTGCAGGAGTGCCTGGACGCGGTGAGAATACAAAGCTGTAGCTCACATCGAAATTGACTTCGGCAATCAGTTTCATGGTTTGCTCGAAATCCTCCTGCGTTTCACCAGGGAAGCCAATAATAAAATCAGAACTGATAAGAATATCAGGTCGTGCCTTACGCAGCTTACGGATGATGGACTTATATTCGAGCACTGTGTGAGTGCGCTTCATCAAATTGAGTATGCGGTCGGAGCCGCTTTGCACCGGAAGGTGCAGGAAGCTCACCAGCTCAGGTGTATCTTCATAAACGGCGATAATATCGTCGGTGAATTCGATGGGATGGCTGGTGGTAAAACGAATGCGATCAATGCCGTCAATCGCGGCAACCAAGCGCAGCAGTTCGGCAAACGTACAAATATCGCCGTCGAAAGAGGGGCCGCGGTAGGCATTCACGTTTTGTCCGAGCAGATTGACTTCACGTACGCCTTGAGCCGCTAGCTGAGCGATTTCAAACAGCACGTCGTCGGCAGGGCGGCTGACTTCTTCACCGCGAGTATAAGGTACAACGCAGTAGGTGCAGTATTTATTACAGCCTTCCATGATCGAAACAAAGGCGCTAGGACCTTCAGCGCGCGGCTCTGGCAGGCGGTCAAATTTTTCAATTTCAGGGAAACTAACGTCAACAACAGGGCTTTTGCTGCCCCGTACCTTGTTAATCATTTCCGGTAGACGGTGCAGTGTTTGTGGGCCAAAAACGATATCCACATAGTGGGCACGTTGGCGCAGCAGTTTACCTTCCTGTGAGGCCACGCAGCCGCCGACGCCGATAATGACGTTCGGGTTGGCTTCTTTCAGCAGCTTCCAGCGACCGAGCTGGTGGAAGACCTTCTCTTGTGCTTTTTCGCGAATTGAGCAGGTATTAAGCAGCAAGACATCTGCCTCTTCGGCATTGTCAGTCAGTTCGAAACCGTGCGTGCTGCCCAGTAAATCAGCCATCTTAGATGAGTCATACTCATTCATCTGACAGCCCCAGGTTTTAATATGCAGTTTTTGTGTCATCGAATTGCCATTGCTATATGCAGGTGGATTTCGGACAGACCGGCACTGGTATCTAAAACAGAATGAATATCGGGTGACCCCGTTTTAGATAATCAAAGGTAGAGGTGTCGGAACAAGCCCATACGCAGGTCGGCTATTGTAATCTTTGCCATTAGCCGTGACTACCCTATCACCTCACGCTTTATGTACCCATAATATCTTGAGCAACGCCAATTATTTCGGGGATAGGCTGAGTCAGAGGTAAAATCCGGTACACTAGGAGCATTAATTGATGGGAGACAGCGATGGCCGAGCAAAAAAGTGATGTGGTGGTAATTGGTGGCGGCATGGTCGGTGCCGCTACGGCGCTAGGATTGGCACAGGCTGGTTTTTCAGTCACGGTAGTAGAGAATCGTCGCCCACGGCCGTTTGACCCGTCACAGCCGCCAGATTTACGAATTTCGGCTATCAGTGCCTCTTCGGTGGCGTTGTTAGACAGCTTAGGCGTTTGGAAAGATGTGCGGCAAATGCGTAGTGCTGCCTATCGTGGTTTGGAAACTTGGGAGTGGGATGCTTCTCGCGTTAGTTTCAGCGCTAAAGATCTGGGGATACCTGAACTAGGCCACATGTTGGAAAATGAGGTATTGCAGCTCGCACTTTGGCAACACTTGGAGCAGATGCCCAATATTACGCTCAATGTTCCGGCTGAACTAAAAATGCTAACGCGGTTAAACGACGGTTGGGGTGTTAGCTTGAATGACGGCAGCCAAATCGAAGCCAAACTGGTTATCGGTGCGGACGGGGCTAACTCACAGGTACGTTCATTAGCCGGCATTGGTGTGCGTGGTTGGCAATATCGCCAATCATGCATGCTGATCTCTGTTCAAACGCAAGATGACCCATTAGACGTCACTTGGCAGCAATTTACGCCACAGGGACCGCGTGCGTTTTTACCGCTGTGGGAAAATTGGGCATCTTTGGTGTGGTATGACAGCCCTGCTCGAATTCGTCAATTGATGGCACTGCCCATGACGCAGCTCACGCAAGAGATCAAGCATACGTTTCCTGAGCGTTTAGGCAATGTCACGGCTATCGCGGCCGGATCTTTCCCGCTGGTACGACGTCACGCTAACCGCTATGTGCAAGAAGGGCTGGCGCTGTTAGGTGACGCTGCACACACCATTAACCCGCTGGCGGGGCAGGGCGTTAATCTTGGCTATCGTGATGTGGATGCGTTGCTGGATGTCGTAATTAAAGCGCGTCAGCAGGGCGAGATTTGGCACAGCGAGGAGATCCTCAAGCGTTATCAACGTCGTCGTCGTCCGGACAATTTATTAATGCAGGCAGGCATGGATGTTTTTTATGCTGCGTTCAGCAATGAATTGAAACCGCTACAGCTCATAAGAAACTTCGGTCTGATGGCCGCTGAGCGTTCCGGTGAACTGAAGAAACGGGCGCTGAAATATGCATTAGGTTTATAGCGTGCAAACCCCTCCTTGGTGACGAGGAGGGGAAACGTCATCGACATCAAATTAAAGACGAAAAAAAAGCCCGCGATAAGCGAGCTTTTTCTTTCTTTGGCTGGGGTACGAGGATTCGAACCTCGGAATGCCGGAATCAGAATCCGGTGCCTTACCGCTTGGCGATACCCCAAATGTTCGTTTAAAACCTTGGGTGCGCGAGTAATCTCTAACGCGGCATCTTACGATGCGTAAACCTGTTAAGAAGACAGACTTATGGAATTGGCTGGGGTACGAGGATTCGAACCTCGGAATGCCGGAATCAGAATCCGGTGCCTTACCGCTTGGCGATACCCCAAATGGTGGCTACGACGGGATTCGAACCTGTGACCCCATCATTATGAGTGATGTGCTCTAACCAACTGAGCTACGTAGCCAACTCAAGGAATTTCTGTGTTGCTTGATTCTATTAGCCAATTCTATGGCTGGGGTACCAGGATTCGAACCTGGGAATGCTGGGATCAAAACCCAGTGCCTTACCGCTTGGCGATACCCCAATCGGGTATAGAATTCAGCAAACCTTTTCGTGGATTTCCGAGGAAAAGGATGGCTGGGGTACCAGGATTCGAACCTGGGAATGCTGGGATCAAAACCCAGTGCCTTACCGCTTGGCGATACCCCATCCGCTGCAAAACCGAGTCGTTTAAATGGTGCGGGAGACGAGACTTGAACTCGTACACCTTGCGGCGCTAGAACCTAAATCTAGTGCGTCTACCAATTTCGCCACTCCCGCTCATTTAATCGAAGGTGTTCAAAATAGATGGTGGCTACGACGGGATTCGAACCTGTGACCCCATCATTATGAGTGATGTGCTCTAACCAACTGAGCTACGTAGCCATCTATTTATCGCCAACCTTCATCGGCGTTGCGGGGCGCATTATGCGTATATGAGAAAGTTGCGTCAACCCCTTTTTTATCGGAAAAGGGCATCTGAAGCACGTTTGCGCGGGGATTATACAGCTCGGTGAGAAAATCAACAAAAATTAGGCTTATTAATGGGCTAAAACAGCGTTAGTGGTAAAAAAAACGGCGAACTATAAAAGTTCGCCGTTTAGTTAAAATGCTATTTTTGATAAGCAGATTGATGTACGCCTACCGCACGACCCGATGGGTCGTCCATTTTTTTGAAAGATTCGTCCCATTCGATCGCTTTTGCTGAAGAGCAGGCAACCGATGGTCCGCCGGGTACACACTCCGCTGCGCTTGGCACTGGGAATAATTCTTCAAAAATTTCGCGATACAAATAGCCTTCTTTTGAGTTTGGCGTGTTGTAAGGGAAGCGGAAATGCGCATTTGCCAACATTTGATCGCTAATCTGCTGATTCGCAGTTTCTTTTAAGGTATCGATCCAGCTATAACCTACGCCATCCGAGAACTGTTCTTTTTGACGCCACGCGACGCTGGCAGGCAGATAGGATTCAAAACATTCGCGCAGAATGTACTTCTCCATTTTGCCGTTACCACACATTTTATCTTTCGGGTTAAGACGCATCGCCACATCAAGGAATTTTTTATCCAAGAACGGCACGCGTGCTTCTACCCCCCACGCTGACATCGCTTTGTTAGCGCGTGCGCAGTCATACATATGCAGAGCGAGCAGTTTACGCACCGTTTCTTCATGGAACTCTTTAGCATTCGGCGCTTTATGGAAATAGAGGTATCCCCCGAACACTTCGTCGGCACCTTCTCCGGAAAGCACCATTTTGATGCCCATGGCTTTAATTTTACGCGCCATCAGATACATCGGTGTAGACGCTCGAATGGTGGTCACATCGTAGGTTTCAATGTGATAAATCACATCGCGAATAGCATCTAAGCCTTCTTGTACGGTGAAATGAATTTCATGATGCACCGTGCCTAAATGGTTCGCGACCTCTTGGGCTGCTTTTAAATCGGGAGAGCCTTCTAAACCGACAGCAAAGGAGTGCAACTGTGGCCACCAGGCTTCACTGCGCTCATCATCTTCCACTCGGCGGGCGGCAAATTTTTTAGTGATGGCTGAAATGACCGAGGAGTCTAACCCGCCGGACAGCAATACGCCGTAAGGGACATCAGACATCAAATGACTTTTTACTGAATCTTCCAGCGCTTCTTTTAGCTGCGCTGCGTCAGTGACGTTATCTTTGACATTGTCGAACTCAAACCAGTCACGTTGATAGTAGCTATGAATCTCACCATCATCGCTCGACATATAGCTACCGGCGGGGAATTCTTTAATCGTGCGGCAAACGGGCACCAGCGCCTTCATTTCAGAAGCCACGTAGAAGTTACCGTGTTCGTCATAGCCCATATACAGCGGGATAATCCCTAGGTGATCGCGGCCAATCAGATAGCTGTTTTTGTCAGCGTCATACAGGATAAAAGCAAACATTCCCTGCAACTCATCCAGAAACGCGGCGCCTTTTTCTTCATACAGCGCCAAAATCACTTCGCAGTCGGAGGCGGTCTGGAACTCATAGCGCCCTTCAAAGCGTTGACGCAGTGCCTGATGGTTATAAATTTCACCATTCACGGCTAAAACATGGGTGTGCGCGGCATTGTATAACGGCTGAGCACCGTTGTTGACGTCAACGATAGACAGGCGCTCATGCGCCAGAATCGCGTTATCAGACGCATAAACGCCAGACCAATCTGGGCCACGGTGACGCATTAAGCGTGACAGTTCGAGCGCTTTTTTACGCAGCTCAACAGGATCGGTTTTTAAATCAAGCACACCAAAGATAGAACACATAGATTTCTCCCATACTGCATTGTCGAGTTGTGACGTTGTGGGTCAGTTTTAGGCGGTAAATGGTTTTTGGTTTATGTTACCGCTGCTATGCATAACAAATTGCGTCAAAACCTGAATATAATGCAAGTGGTTTAACTTAATGGTGAGAAATAGTTTGTGCCACTCGCATAAAAATTAGCGGATATTCATTTTGCGCGCGATTTAATTGATGAATCGCTAATTTTTTGCAGCAGGGAGGCGAAGGAGAAAAATGCGGA
Source organism: Hafnia paralvei (assembly GCF_020150375.1). Taxonomy (NCBI): domain Bacteria; kingdom Pseudomonadati; phylum Pseudomonadota; class Gammaproteobacteria; order Enterobacterales; family Hafniaceae; genus Hafnia; species Hafnia paralvei. Next base: position 1,426,224 of record NZ_CP083737.1, read on the forward strand.
AAAATAAAATTTCAGCCAATAGCGCCTGCTGGCTATGAAGCGAAGTGCTCAGACGCTATTGGCGGGGGAATTAGATGATGTCGATATCCGCAACAGAGGGATAAATGTAATTCGGGCGGAAAGGCATATTATCGACGTCATTTAGCGTAGACACGCCAGATAACACGAGAATGGTTTCCAAACCGGCTTGGAAGCCCGCCAGAATATCCGTATTCAAGTTATCACCGATAATAACGGTACTTTCTGAATGGGCCTGCATTTTGTTGAGTGCGGCGCGAATAATCCATGGGCTAGGTTTACCTACATAGAAAGGCTTGCGGCCTGAAATTAATTCGATAGGTGCGCACAGCGCGCCACAGGCAGGATAGAAACCACGGCCGTGTGTGTCAGGGTTGGTGGCAATAAAACGCGCGCCGTTAACCACAAAGTAAGAAGCTTTATGGATCATCTCCCAGTTATAAGAACGGGTTTCCCCCACGATAACGAAGTCAGGGTTGATGTCGGTAATAGTAAAGCCGGCTTTATACAGTTCGTGGATAAGCGCCCCCTCGCCGATGACATAGGCTTTTTTCCCTTCCTGACGCTTTAGAAAATCAGCGGTTGCCATAGCCGAGGTATAAAAGGCACTTTCAGGGACTTCAAGACCCGCAGCAGAAAAGCGGTTAGCTAAATCCTGTGCGGTTTGAGAAGGATAGTTGGTTAGAATAACCAGAGGAATATCTCGTTCCTGAATACGCGCTAAAAATTTATCAGCCCCCGGAACTGGGGTGTTGTCGTGCATCAAAACGCCATCGATGTCACAAATAATACTTTTAATTGTCATAGGGTTATTACTCATTAGATTGACAGACAGATACCCGTCATATTTGAAGCAGTGTGCGCGTTGGCTGCGTTTGTTCACTCTAGTAACATCGTTACCTCTGCGCCTAGTGACTCACAAACTTGCCGACTGCATGCCGCTCCAATTATTTCGGGGGTAAATTGTACCACGCCTGTCAGCAATTCTGATGAGCTTACTCGCGTCAGTGATGACGACCTCTGGGAGCGCAGTAAACTGCGCTTAAATATGCGCCTAGCAGAAGATGTATTGGGGGACGAATACAGCTAATGCTGATCCGGTTTTACATAAGCAGAGGATTAGTTAAGCAGAGGATTAGTGCGGATGTTGCCCTTCCAGCAATCGCTGCAGCAGCACGCCGTTAAGCATAGCGCGTTTTACCAGCGCAAAGGCGCCAATGGCTGAGCGATGATCAAGCTCTGAGGTCACGACGGGTAGATTTTGGCGGAAATTCTTTAACACCTGCGTATTGATACAGCTTTGAATCGCAGGCAGTAGCGTTTTCTCGGCTTCAATAATCTCACCGGCAATCACGACTTTTTGTGGGTTGAACATATTGATAGCAATGGAGATAGCTCGACCTAAGTAGCGTCCAACCAGCTCAATGACTTCTGTTGCCAGTGCGTCGCCTTTGTTTGCCGCTTTGCAGATAGCGCTGATAGAGCAATCGTCTAGTGTGAGCTTGCTTGGATAGCCTTGCTCTAATAAATGGCGCACACGTTGTTCTATCGCAGCATTGGCTGCCACGGTTTCTAAACAGCCGAAATTACCGCAGTGGCAGCGCTCGCCCAGCGGATCGATTTGGATATGCCCAATCTCACCAACGTTGCCTTTGCTACCAAGGAAGATTTTTTCATTCACGATAATGCCCGCACCGGTGCCGCGGTGTAAGCGTACTAACATTGAGTCTTCGCAGTCGCGTGTTGCCCCAAAATAGTGTTCGGCTAAGGCAAGGCTACGGATATCGTGGCCGACAAAACTTGTCACGTTAAATCGGTCTTCCAGCACGCTAACCAATTGCCAATCGTTAACGGCAATATGGGGCATGTAGCGCACGATACCGTGTTGGGGATCGACTAGACCTGGGAGGATCACGGCGATAGCAATCAGCTCACGAATTTTGCGCTGATAGGCCAGCATGAACTGATCGATGTTATTCAGCAGTGCGTTTTCCACTGTTTCCTGAGTGCGTTCAGGTAACGGATAATGTTCTTCCGCCAATGCCTTTCCGCTCATATCATATAGGGTGATGGTGGCGTCATGGCGCCCTAAGCGGATAGCGATAGTGTTGAAAAGGCGGGTTTCGGTAACAATGGAAATGGCACGGCGGCCACCGGTAGACGCTTGCTGATCGACTTCTTTGATCAGCCCGCGCTCTAGCAGTTGGCGGGTAATTTTGGTGACGCTGGCAGGGGCAAGCTGGCTCACTTCGGCAATTTGAATGCGCGAAATAGGGCCTTGCAGGTCAATCAAACGATAAACAGCTGCACTGTTAAGCTGTTTGACCAGATCTACATTACCGATTTGTCCTTGCCCGCCTGTGGTCATCAATTTATTACCCGCGATTAAAAATAGATATCAAGTTATAAAAGAGAGCGCGCAGACTGAAGTACGTTCTCTCTATTATTTGTTTTCGTAAACAGTTTCACCGTTCACAATGGTTTTTATCACACGGTAATCTGAAGTGAAGGCCGTTAGGTTAGCGACTTTCCCCTCTTCGATACTGCCCAGTTGTGTATCAACGCCAACCGCGCGAGCAGGGTAAAGCGTAGCCATCCGCAAGGCTTCATCGAGCGCGATTCCCACGTGTTCCACGCTGTTCTGTACCGCTTCGATCATGGTGAGCGCTGAGCCACTCAGCGTGCCATTTTCATCAACCACTAAACCATTGCGGTAATATACTGTTTTTCCGGCAAAAATGAAGTGATCGATATTCGCTCCTGCGGGAGCTGTGGCATCAGTGACCAACACGAGGTGCTCGCCTTTCAGACGTTTAGCCAGACGGATGCTTGGCCAGGCAACATGATGGCCGTCGGCAATGATCCCTGCGTAAACTTCAGGGGTATCAAAAATAGCGCCCATTAGCCCTGGTGCACGGCCAGCAATGACTGGCATGGCATTATACAGGTGCGTGGCGAAGCTCATGCCTGCGGCAAAACCTTTGCGGCCTTCTTCATAAGTCGCATTAGAGTGGCCTGCAGACACCACGATACCCGCAGCTTTAAGCTGTTTGATAGACTCCGGCGTGGCGACTTCCGGTGCCATGGTCACTTTAGCGATCGCATCGGCATGCTCACACATGAAATCAATCATTTCATGATCGGGCTTACGGATGAATTTGGGATTATGGGTGCCTTTCTTTTCCAAGCTGATATAAGGGCCTTCGATATGCAGACCCAGCGCTTGGTTCTGGTGTTTAGCCAGATAGCTGCGCATCACGTCGATACCGTGCTTCATTAAGTCATCGGCACAGGTGATTAGCGTTGGTAAATAGCTAGTACAGCCTGATTTTTCATTGGCATGCTGCATGATTTCCAGCGTTTCTTCAGAAACCGCTTCGGCAGAATCATTAAACTGGACGCCACCACAGCCATTAAGCTGCAGATCGATGAAACCAGGAGCAAGGATTGCTCCGCCCAGATCGTGAGTTTCGATGCCTGACGGAAGCTCAGCGACAGGACAGATCTGTTTAATTAAGCCATTGGCGATCATTACTGCATGGTCGTCGAGAATATCGTGGCCGGTATAAATCCGACAATGGGTCAGAGCGTACATCACATCCCCCTGGTTACAGGTTGAAAATTATAAATTCTTCATATTTTCCGCTTCTAATTCGCGGAAGTACTTAACGGTTTTAACCTTCAGTTCCATCGTGGAAGGTTCATCACATACGATGACTGATTTTGGATGAAGCTGTAGGGCACTGATGGTCCACATATGGTTAACACTGCCTTCAACGGCGGCTTGCAGCGACTGAGCTTTGGCGTGACCGGTGACCAGAATCATCACTTCTTCGGCATCAAGCAGCGTACCAACACCCACGGTTAATGCGTATTTTGGCACTTTAGTCATGTCGCCATCAAAGAATCGAGAGTTAGCGATGCGCGTTTCTTCTGTCAGCGTTTTGATACGGGTACGAGAAGCTAACGATGAGGCCGGCTCGTTAAATGCAATATGACCGTCGTTGCCTACACCGCCCATAAACAGATTGATTTTGCCGTAGGACTTAATCTTCTCTTCATAGCGGCGGCATTCAGTGTCTACGTCAGGCGCGTTGCCGTTAAGTAAGTTAATGTTTTCACGTGGGATATCTACGTGATTGAAAAAATTATTATACATGAAGCTATGGTAGCTTTCCGGATGCTCTTCCGGCAGTCCGATGTACTCGTCCATGTTGAACGTCACAACGTTTTTAAAGCTAACTTCGCCTGCTTTGTGGAGTCCGATTAGGCGTTTGTAGGTTTGTAGCGGTGTACCGCCAGTCGGCAAGCCGAGCACAAATGGACGTTCAGCCGTTGGTTTAAACGCATTGATGCGGTTAACAATATGACGAGCAGACCATAAACCTACGTCTGCAGCATTACTCAGTGGGATCAGTCTCATAGGGCACCTTTAGCTAATATAAATCTATATTAAAAACGGGGGTCCACATCGCTCTTATAAAGCGTAATGCATCTTAACCACTTCTGTGTGACCTAACGCCGCTTTGATTTTTCGAATGATAAAATAAGTTTTGTAGGATGGCTAGCAATTAGGCATATTTAGAGCCTCCTTTGGTGATATTTATCACAAAACCAGAGGTTTTAATTTGCGGAGAAAAATAATTTTTTTACACTCCAGAATGTAGTCCATACTGTCAACTTAATAATTAAGTGAGTTACGACGAGACCATGAGTAGTGCCAATTCGAGCATTGACGGGTCCAATAGGGGGAAATGGTGAGTATTTTAGGTTATTTGCAAAAAGTCGGCCGTGCGCTGATGGTACCGGTAGCTACGCTACCGGCTGCCGCAATACTGATGGGTGTTGGTTACTGGATTGACCCGGTAGGTTGGGGGGGCGATAACGCGTTAGCCGCCTTCTTCATCAAGTCGGGCTCTGCCATTATCGATAACATGTCTGTACTGTTTGCGATCGGTGTCGCATACGGTATGTCTAAAGATAAAGATGGTGCGGCCGCATTAACCGGCTTTGTAGGCTTCTTGGTATTAACCACGCTGTGTTCTCCAGCCGCGGTCGCCATGATTCAGAAGATCCCTGCGGATCAGGTTCCTGCTGCATTCGGTAAGATTAACAACCAGTTCGTTGGTATTCTAGTTGGTATTATCTCTGCTGAACTGTACAACCGTTTCAGCGGTGTGGAACTCCCGAAGGCGCTGTCTTTCTTCAGTGGCCGCCGTCTGGTTCCGATCCTAACTTCCTTCGTGATGATTCTGGTTGCATTCATCCTGATGTACATCTGGCCGTTAATTTTTGACGGATTGGTGAACTTCGGTGAACACATTCAGAAAATGGGCTCAGTGGGCGCGGGTATCTATGCGTTCTTTAACCGTCTATTAATCCCTGTTGGCCTGCATCATGCTCTGAACTCTGTGTTCTGGTTTGACGTTGCAGGTATTAACGATATTCCTAACTTCCTGGGTGGCGCACAGTCTATCGAAGCGGGTAAAGCCGTCGTGGGTATCACTGGCCGTTATCAGGCAGGTTTCTTCCCAATCATGATGTTTGGTTTACCTGGTGCAGCACTGGCGATTTACCACTGTGCTCGTCCAGAAAACAAAGCAAAAGTGGCAGGTATCATGATGGCCGCGGCATTCGCAGCCTTCTTTACGGGTATCACCGAGCCGTTGGAATTCTCCTTCATGTTCGTTGCTCCAGTTCTGTATGTTATCCATGCATTACTGACCGGTATCTCTGTATTCATCGCAGCATCTATGCACTGGATTGCCGGCTTCGGCTTCAGCGCGGGGCTGGTGGATATGGTTCTGTCCTCACGTAACCCGCTGGCAACTCACTGGTACATGTTGATCCCTCAGGGTCTCGTGTTCTTCGTGATTTACTACGTGGTATTCCGCTTCACTATCACCAAATTTAACCTGCTGACTCCTGGCCGTGAACTGGCAACTGATGCTGATGAAAGCGCTGATGGCTACGATCTGGATCTGGACAATGCGAAAGGTGGTAACGAAACGGCTAATCTGGCGCGTAACTACATTGCTGCGGTAGGCGGTTCTGCCAATATCACGGGTATTGATGCGTGTATCACTCGTCTGCGTCTGACCGTGAAAGACTCTGCGATTGTTAATGACAGTCTGGCAAAACGTTTGGGTGCATCCGGTGTTATTCGTCTGAATAAGCAGAGTGTTCAGGTCATCGTGGGGACTCGCGCAGAAGCCATTGCAACAGCAATGCGTGGCGTGATGGCTGCGGGCCCGGTTGAAGCGGCAACAGCACATGCTGCGCCAGCAGCGACTGAAGCCAAAGCACAGGCAACACCAAACGCTGCAGCCGTGGTGAAGGCAACTCTGGTTTCTCCAATTACCGGTGAAGTCGTGGCGCTGGATCAGGTTCCTGATGAAGCTTTCGCAAGCAAAGCAGTCGGTGACGGCGTTGCGGTTCGTCCAACGGATAAATTCGTTGTGTCCCCAGCGCGCGGCACGATCGTAAAAATCTTCAACACTAACCATGCATTCTGTCTGGAAACGGATGAAGGTGCGGAAGTTGTGGTTCATATGGGCATCGACACCGTTGCTCTGAATGGCCAAGGCTTTAAACGTCTGGTTGAAGAGGGCGCAGAGGTGAAAGCAGGTCAGCCAATTCTTGAAATGGATTTGGACTACTTGAATGCTAATGCACGCTCCATGATTAGTCCGGTTGTCGTCAGCAATATCGATGATTTCGGTGGACTGAAAGCGCTGGCAGCGGGTCATGTGGTGGCCGGTGAAACCAAGCTGTACGATATCACTGCGAAATAACTGACTCGTTAATACATCATTTCCAAGTGAGTAAACGGAGAGGGGGAAACCCTCTCCGTTTTTTTGTTTTTGGCGCGTGCTGATATAGAGTGGTGATCAGTAGATCGACAACCTTTTGGCATACTTTCGAGATAACCACAGAAAAAACGCCGTGATAATGGCAACAAACGGTTGTTTCCCGCCACAGGTTGTAAGATCATTATTGGTTATGAGTCGCGTTTTTAGGCATAGAGGAATAGAAAATGAGTGAGGCTGAAGCCCGCCCAAGTAACTTTATCCGTCAGATCATCGATGAAGATCTGGCATCCGGTAAACATAATTCAGTTCATACCCGTTTTCCGCCGGAGCCAAATGGCTACCTGCACATTGGCCACGCCAAATCCATTTGCCTGAACTTTGGCATCGCCAAAGATTATCAAGGTCAGTGTAACCTGCGCTTTGATGACACCAACCCGGTGAAAGAAGACATTGAATACGTTGAGTCAATTAAACGCGACGTACAGTGGCTAGGTTTCGAGTGGAGTGGCGCAGTGCGTTATTCCTCCGACTACTTCGATCAACTGCACCAGTACGCGATAGAATTGATTACTAAGGGCTTGGCTTATGTTGATGAGCTGACCCCTGAGCAGATCCGTGAATACCGCGGCACCTTGACGTCTCCGGGTAAAAATAGCCCGTACCGTGACCGCAGCGTTGAAGAGAATCTGGCTTTGTTCGAAAAAATGCGTAACGGTGAGTTTGCCGAGGGCACAGCGTGCCTGCGCGCCAAGATCGACATGGCTTCTCCGTTCATTGTTATGCGCGATCCGGTTTTGTATCGTATCAAGTTTGCTGAACACCACCAGACGGGCAACAAATGGTGCATCTACCCGATGTACGATTTTACTCACTGCATTTCTGATGCCTTGGAAGGGATTACACATTCACTGTGTACTCTGGAGTTCCAAGACAACCGCCGTTTGTACGATTGGGTATTAGATAACATCACTATCCCAACGCATCCGCGTCAGTACGAGTTTTCTCGTCTGAATCTCGAGTATGCCATCATGTCGAAGCGTAAGCTGAACCAGTTGGTAACAGAGAAGATCGTAGAAGGCTGGGATGATCCTCGTATGCCAACGATTTCCGGCCTACGTCGCCGTGGCTATACGGCAGCCTCTATCCGCGAATTCTGCCAGCGTATCGGCGTGACTAAGCAAGACAACAACGTAGAAATGGCTGCGCTGGAATCGTGTATTCGTGACGATCTGAACGAAATTGCGCCGCGAGCCATGGCTGTGCTGGATCCGGTGAAAGTTGTCATCGAGAATATGCCTGCGGATAGCGTAGAGATGATCGCGATGCCAAACCATCCGAACAAGCCTGAAATGGGTAAGCGCGAAGTGCCATTTAGCAGCGAGATCTACATCGATCGTGCTGACTTCCGCGAAGAAGCCAACAAACAGTACAAGCGTTTGGTGTTGGGTAAAGAAGTGCGTCTGCGTAACGCCTATGTGATTAAAGCAGAACGCGTTGAGAAAGATGCAGAGGGTGAAATTACCACCATTTACTGTACCTATGACCCAGATACCTTAAGCAAAGATCCTGCTGATGGTCGTAAGGTGAAAGGCGTTATTCACTGGGTTTCTGCAAGTCATGCAGTACCGGCTGAATTCCATCTGTACGATCGTTTGTTCAGCGTGGCTAACCCAGGCGCAGCGGAAGACTTCTTGTCTACCATCAACCCTGAATCTTTGGTGATTCGCAGCGGTTTTGTTGAGCCAAGTCTGGGGGAGGCAACTTCAGAAGTGACTTATCAGTTCGAGCGTGAAGGCTACTTCTGTGCCGATTGTCGCTACTCGAAGCCTGACCATTTGGTGTTTAACCGCACCGTGGGTCTGCGCGATACGTGGGCAAAAGCTGGCGTATAATGTTCAGATAGCATTATCGTAAATTTGTTGATTCTGTGAAGCCACTCGCAATGCTGCGAGTGGCTTTTTTTATGCCTATCAGTAGCAAAGTGCTGTATCGGTATTTTCAAATTAGGTCATAAATGTAAAAAAAATAGTTTACTGATGTTATTTCTCGTCGAGCATAAACATTGCTGAAATATTCGTTTCGCGAATTAATTAGATCTAATTCCCCGATGATACTAAATGCTACTCACCTCTCTCTCCTTTTGTTTTATAAGTAAATTCCCTGATATTTACAATGGTATTACAAATATAATGCTGTTTTAAAAGGGGATTTTACGTGACCTAGACATGAAATGTGTCACATGTAACAAAACATTAAAATATGTGCACTCGGTCAAGAATTGACACAATTGTTTTACTTTTCATTTGATAATTCGCGTCGCGAAAAATAGTCTAAGAAGGTAGGTGAGCAATTGGGTTATTTACTCCACTACGAATTAACTTTTCCCATTTTAGGGGTTTTGCGTCCTAGGCCGGTGAACGTCGAAGGTCGCGTTTTTCAAGTCAAAGAGGAATTATTCTATGGTTACGCATCGTGTGAGGCGCAATGCTCTGACGCTTGCCATAACAGGGGTGTTATTAGGCAGTGGTTTTTATGCTATGCCAGAAGCCAAAGCTGAAGGTTTTATTGATGATTCAACGCTAACGGGCGGTATCTATTACTGGCAGCGTGAGCGTGACCGTAAAGACGTCACTACGGGCAACTATGAAACCAACCTGAACCACTCAACGTGGAACGCAAACCTCGACTTCTCGTCAGGGTATGCCGCAGATATGTTCGGTATTGATATTGCCGCATTCACCGCGATTGAAATGGCTGAGAACCACGATAGCGGACACCCCAACGAAATTGCATTCTCCTCGAAAAACAAAGGCTACGACGAAGACTACTCCGGCGATAAAAGTGGCATTAGCCTTTACAAAGCGGCGGCTAAATTTAAATACGGTCCAGTTTGGGCACGCGCTGGTTACATTCAGCCAACGGGCCAAACGCTATTAGCGCCACACTGGAGCTTTATGCCAGGTACCTATCAAGGCGCTGAAGCGGGGGCCAACTTTGACTACGGTGATGCAGGGGCGTTGAGCTTCTCCTACATGTGGACGGATAAATATAAAGCGCCGTGGCACACCGAAGTGGATGGTTTCTACCAGAACGACAAAAAGACCGGCGTTTCTTATTTGCATTCTTTAGGCGCCAAGTATGACTTTAAAAATGATTTTATATTAGAAGCAGCGTTTGGACAGGCTGAAGGATATATCGATCAGTATTTCGCCAAAGGTTCCTACAAGTTTGACGTAGCGGGCAATCCGATGACGACCAGCTATCAGTTCTATGGTACCCGAGATCGTGTGCATGACGGTGGCGTGAACGATATCTACGACGGCACGGCATGGCTGCAGGCGTTGACCTTAGGTTACAAAGTAGGGCAGTTCGATTTCCGCTTAGAGGGAACCTATGTGAAAGCGGAAGGTAATCAGGGCTACTTCTTACAGCGTATGACCCCAACCTATGCCTCTTCTAACGGACGTTTGGATATCTGGTGGGATAACCGCTCCGACTTCAACGCCAACGGCGAGAAAGCCATTTTCGGCGGCGTGATGTATGACCTCAGTAAGTGGGATATGCCGGGCTTTGCGGTGGGTGGCTCTTATGTTTACGCATGGGATGCAAAGCCGAGCACAAATCCTCAATACGATCAGAGTCAGCGTGTGAAAGAGAGCGCTTACAGCTTGGATGCGATGTACACCATTCAGGATGGTCGCGCTAAAGGCACGCTGTTCAAACTGCACTTCACTCAGTACGACAACCACTCCGACAACCCGAGCTGGGGCGGTGGTTACGGCAACATGTTCCAGGATGAACGCGACGTTAAGTTCATCGTCATTGCACCGTTCACCATCTTCTAAGCCTGAGACTCTGCACGTTTAACTCCACATGCAGAGTCACTTTGACGGGATATAAATATGAAAAAAACTCTATTGGTTATTGCTGCAGTCGTGGGAATGAGCGGTTGTGTGCAGCAGTCCACTGCGCCGCAAGAAGATCTCAAGCTCAAACAGGCCTATAGCAACTGTATTAACACGGCTGAAGGTAACCCAGACAAAGTGGACGCTTGCCAGTCAGTCCTCAATGTATTGAAGCAAAGTAAACAGCATCAGGCATTTGCCGAAAAGGAAAGCGTACGCGTATTCGATTACCAGAACTGTATTCAGGCGGCCAAAACCGGCGCTGGCGACAACTACCAGCAGGCCTGTGGCAAAGTTTGGCAAGAAATTCGCAACAACAATAACTGATTCAGGATGAGGCTTTTACGATGAGTAAATTTAAGTTAAGCACGTTGGCTGTTGCAGTATCCGCACTGGGCATGCTCGGTTTCTCTACGGTAAGTCAGGCCGATCAGAACGTTGTTGATCAACTGAGTCAGCTAAAAGTTAACGTGAAAGTGACAGACAATCGCGCGGCAGAGAACGGCGTTGACTGTGCTGCACTCGGCGCGGACTGGGCTGCGTGTAACCAGTCCGTCATCACTTTAACCAGCGACAGCGATATCAAAGCAAAAGATTGGGCGATTTATTTCCATAACCCGCGCCAAGTGCTTGATGTGAAAAACGATCAGTTCAAGATTACCTTTGTAACGGGTGACTTGCATAAGATCGAACCAACAGACAAATTCAAAGGCTTCACCGCGGGGCAAGCTGTTGAGATCCCACTGATTGGCGAATATTGGCAGTTGTTTGAAAGTGATGTCATGCCGCGTTGGTATGTGACCTCCCAAGACGCCAAACCAAAAGTGATTGCGAGCACCGATACTGAAGATTTGCGTCAGTTTGTAACACCATTTGCTGGTGATTTGTGGAAGCGTACCAAGGACGACAAAAACGTCCTGATGGTGCCAGAAACCCGTTTCGACAAAAACGCCGATGTTAAGCAGTTGCCAGCCCAAAGCCTGCGTGGCCAAATTATGCCAACGCCGATGGAAGTGAAAATTCATCAGCAGGATGTGGATTTGAGCAAGGGCGTAGCATTGGATCTTACCGTGCTAAACAAAGCCACTGCGGAAGCCGCTCAGCAGCGTTTTGCTCTGTTGGGGGTGAAGGATAATGCCAACGGTTACCCCATCAAAACCACCATTGCCGCGAAATCATTCAAAGGTGACTTGGCCGTGCCTGGTGCTTATGAGCTGAAAATCGGGCCTAAGGGTACCGAAGTGATTGGTTACGATCAGGCAGGTGTATTCTATGGCCTGCAGTCCATCCTTTCTCTGGTACCGAGTGACGGTAGCATGAAGATTGCAACCTTAGATGCGAAAGATGCTCCTCGTTTCCAATACCGCGGCATCTTCTTAGATATCGGGCGTAACTTCCATTCCAAAGAAGCAGTACACCGTCTGTTAGACCAGATGGCGGCTTATAAAATGAATAAATTCCACTTCCATCTGACAGACGATGAAGGTTGGCGTATTGAGATCCCTGGCCTGCCAGAACTGATCGACGTAGGCTCTAAACGTTGTCACGATCTGAGCGAAAAAGAGTGTCTGCTGCCGCAGCTTGGCTCTGGTCCAGATGCGAACAACAACGGTACAGGGCATCTGACCCGCGATGAGTATATTGATATTGTTAAATACGCTCAGGCTCGCCAGATTGAAGTGATTCCAGAAATCGATATGCCTGCACATGCCCGTGCAGCGGTGGTTTCTATGGAAGCGCGCTATGACAAACTGAAAGCCGCTGGGGATGAGAAGGGGGCCAACGAATTCCGTTTGGTTGACCCAACGGATACCTCAAATACGACCTCTGTGCAGTTCTACGATCGTAAGAGCTATTTGAACCCTTGTTTGGATTCATCTAAGCGCTTTGTCGACAAAGTGATCGGCGAGATTGCTCAGATGCATAAAGAAGCGGGCCAACCGCTGACGACGTGGCACTTTGGCGGTGATGAAGCGAAAAATATCCGCTTAGGGCCAGGCTATCAGGATAAGAATGGCAAAATTGAGCCAGGTAAAGGCATTATCGATCAGAGCAAAGAAGATAAGCCTTGGGCTCAGTCTCAGGTTTGTCAGACGCTGATTAAGAGCGGCAAAGTCGAAGACATGGAACACTTGCCAAGTCACTTTGCGATCGAAGTTAGCCAGATCGTCAATAAGCACGGTATTGAAAAAATGCAGGCGTGGCAGGATGGTCTGAAAGACGCTAAAGACTCCAAAGCGTTTGCGACCAAGCGTGTGGGCGTCAACTTCTGGGATACTCTGTATTGGGGCGGCTTCGACACCGTCAACGATTGGGCGAACAAGGGCTATGAAGTTACCGTCTCTAACCCAGACTACGTCTATATGGACTTCCCATATGAAGTGAATCCGCAGGAAAACGGCTACTACTGGGGAACTCGCTTTAATGACGAACGCAAAATCTTCAGCTTCGCGCCAAATAACATGCCACAGAATGCGGAAACCTCTGTAGACCGCGACGGCGCATTCTTTACTGCCAAGAGCGATAAGCCATGGCCGGGAGTGTATGGTCTTTCGGCTCAGCTGTGGAGTGAAATCACACGTACTGACGAAATGATGGAATACAAAATCTATCCTCGTGTAATGACTGTCGCAGAGCGTTCATGGCATCGCGCTGGTTGGGAACAGGATTACAAAGCGGGTCGTGAATACAAGGGCGGAGAAACTAATCTGGTTGATAAGAAGTCTCTGCTCAGCGACTGGCAGCGCTTCGCCAACCTGATGGGGCAGCGTGAGCTCGCTAAGATGGACAAAGCCGGTATTGGCTATCGTCTACCGGTGCCTGGTGCCAAAGTTGTTGGCGGTAAACTGGAAGCGAACGTCGCTCTGCCGGGGATAGGGATTGAATATTCTGTAGATGGTGGCAAACAGTGGCAGCGTTACGACGCGAAAGCTCAGCCAACGGTTTCCGGTGATGTTCAGATTCGCTCAGTTAGCCCAGATGGCAAGCGTTACAGCCGTGCAGAACCCGTGCAGGCTTAATCTGTAGGAAAGTGTTCCCTGCTCTGCATAGGGGAGGGAACACGGAATAAAATGGTTTTATCACTGCGTTTTAATCATTGGGTCGGATAAACCTGATAACACGTTGAGCTGTGAGTTGTTTCGCCCCTTGCCTGAGGGGCTTTTTTTCGCCTGTCACTTTTATTTGCAACCTTTGGCTACAGCGTCACTACCGCAAATTTTAGGCAATAAAAAAGCGACCCTAAGGTCGCTTTATGCTGCTGAAAATACAGGTTTACGCTTTGCTGTCGTGCAGCGTCTCATCTTCACGGCAATCACCTTCCGAGCAGTGACCATACAGGTACAGGCTGTGGTTAGTGAGCTGAATACCATATTTTTTAGCAATTTCATGCTGACGCTTCTCGATGGAATCGTCGCTAAACTCAATCACTTTGCCACAATCCAAGCAGATCAGGTGATCATGATGGTGTTGCTGAGTCAGTTCGAATACAGATTTGCCGCCTTCGAAATTGTGGCGAGTAACAATACCCGCGTCGTCAAACTGGTTTAAGACACGGTACACGGTTGCCAGACCGATTTCTTCACCCATATCGATCAGCTTCTTATACAGGTCTTCTGCGCTGACGTGGTGGCAAGTTGGATCTTGCAGAACTTCCAGAATCTTAAGACGCGGAAGCGTGACTTTAAGTCCAGCCTTCTTTAAAGCAGTATTGTTATCTGTCATTCGGATTCTGTCCCGTTACTTGGCTCGGAGACGTTTAGGATAGACTGCATTTGCTGCCAGCGTTGCCTTAATTGTCACCGAACTGAAAATATAATTGAGATTCATTATAAAGCTGATAGCGGTAAATGGGAACCGCGGCGTGTTAACAACTTGGGCGTAATTACACGGTGGAAATAAAACGTAACACACTGACAAATATGTGACTCTGCTGACTGTGGGCGTCATAGCGGGAAAAATGAGTTACACAAATGTTGCAAACTGCTTTCACCAATCGCTGAAATACCCGCAGACTTTCATGGTCTGCGGGCACAATTTCATTTTAGCCAGTAATCTCAGACAGGCTCATTTCATCAGAAATCTGTTTTACCCACGCATCAACGCGAGCTGCGGTCAGTTCAGGTTGACGGTCTTCATCGATAGCCAAACCGACGAAGGTTTTATCATCAACCAGTGCTTTAGACGCTTCGAAATGATAGCCCGCTGTTGGCCAGTGGCCTACGATAGTTGCCCCACGAGGTTCGATCAGATCGCGGATAGTCCCCATCGCGTCGCAGAAGTACTCTGCATAATCTTCTTGGTCGCCGCAGCCAAACAGAGCAACCAGTTTTCCGTTGAAGTCGATCTCTTCCAGTGAGGGGAAGAAGTCGTCCCAGTCACACTGGGCTTCACCGTAATACCACGTTGGGATGCCAAGCAGAAGAATGTCGAATGCTTCGATGTCTTCTTTGCTGCTTTTGGCAATGTCATGAACTTCAGCAACGTCTTTTCCGAGTTGCTTTTGGATCATCTTAGCGATGTTTTCCGTGTTGCCCGTGTCGCTGCCAAAGAAAATGCCTACGATTGCCATGTCGCGTTTATACCTTTTATATCAAATAATTAAACTAGATTCTTGAAAAAGACCAGTACGTACTTTACGCACTATAGCACTTTCAACCGCATTGATTTGTCGTCATTGTGTGCTGGCGGCGTTAAGATTTTAAAATTTGATCGAGCAAAATTTGTTCAATCAATTCACTGCGGCTAATATTTTGTTCCTGAGCCAGACGATTCAGCATTTCAACCGCTTCTTCGTTAATTTTCAGCTCGACACGACGCAGTCCTTTCACTTTATCGCGGCGCAGTTGGTTGCGTTTGTTAATTCTTAGCTGTTCATCCCGGGATAACGGGTTGGTTTTTGGGCGACCCGGACGACGTTCATCTGCGAACAGATCCAGAGTCGTGCGGTCCGTTTGTTCTTTGGCCATATCAGGTAGCGGTACTACAAGGAGAATTTTGAATCTGCGTAACGAATCAGATCATGATTAACATACTAGGGCCATTCACCCTTTACCGGCACTATCCTTAAACAGCAAAACAGCCTGCCAGAATAATAGCGCGCCATAATACCCTAGCCCCCCCAGCGGCGACAATCCTTAATCTTGCTTACCTTACTGACGTCAGATGGTTTTTTCTTCAGGGATGTTGGCATGAGGGTGTTTCTCTCGGCTTTTACACTTGTATTAGAGATGCAGAGAAAGTGGGGCTAGCGCAGGCTCACCCCAGATTTGAGCTAGGATTTTAGATATCAGAATCTAGAAAGCGGTGCAGCGTGCGTAACACCAGTTCGGGTTTTTCTGCATGTAGCCAGTGCCCAACGCCTGCGATGACATGGGCGCGGGCATGAGGGAACTGGCGCGCAATCGCCTCGCGATGGCTGTCCTGAATGTACGGGGAAAGCCCCCCTTTGATAAACATGACGGGGCCTTGATAAGGCGCAACGTCTTGCCAACCAACGATGTTTTCGTATTGCTCCCAAAGCGCCGGCACGTTAAATAGCCATGCACCGTCCTGAAAGGATTTCAGCAAAAACTGTATAACGCCTTCTTCCTGAAGATAGTGACGCATGACGTCTGCGGCGTCTTGGCGACGCGTTACCTGTGAGTCGGTGACGGCGTTGATGGCGGTAAAAATGGTGTCATGGCGGCGAACTTTGTAATCGACCGGTGCAATGTCCAACAACGCCAAGCGACGAATACGTTCGGGGGCGAGCGCGGCAAGCGTCATTGCCGCCTTACCCCCCATCGAATGACCGATCACGTCGAGCTGTGGAAGTGACAAATCATCGATGAGTTCTAGCAGATCTTCGGCCATCGCGGCATAGTCCATACGCTCAGAACGCGGCGAGTGACCGTGGTTACGCATATCGACCTGAATAATTTTGCGGTCGCTACGCAAGTCTCTTCCCAAAATGCCCAGATTATCAAGGCTGCCAAATAGGCCATGAATTAGAAGCGTTGGTGGGAATTGTGCCTGCTGAGAAGGTAGGTGTTCGCGGTAATTGAGTTTCATATCGTTGCGTCTATGTTTGTGCGTCTATGTTTATTGAATCGATGCGTCTAGCGATCGCTACGAAAAGAATATTGTAACAAATAGGTTACCACGGCTAATCAAGATTGTTAGCCTTAACGCGTTATCAGCCCTAGTTTAGGGATATTATTTCTCTCTCATTGGGAAAAAACTCACTGAATTTACGACAGCATTGGGTTTACGCTATCCGCATGAGACGTTTAACTTTATAATCCTGCTGATTAAGTCGTAAACCTGTATTGGATAATGATGAAAACTATTGAAGTCGACGAGGAGCTGTACCGCTACATTGCAAGCCATACGCAAAGTATCGGTGAAAGTGCTTCTGACATATTGCGCCGCCTGCTGAAAGTCTCTGCTGAACATAAAGCGACAACTGCTCCGGTTGTGGCTCCGGAGGTAACCACTGCGCCCGCTACTGCCGTGGTTACTGCGCGTCCGGTAGATCGCGTCCGTACCATGCGTGAGCTGCTGCTTTCCGATGAGTACGCCGAGCAAAACAAAGCGGTAAATCGCTTCATGCTGGTACTTTCAACCCTATATTCCATTGATAATCAGGGATTTGCTGCCGCAACCGAATCTCTGCATGGTCGTACCCGTGTTTATTTTGCCGGCGATCAGCAAACGCTGCTGCAAAATGGCACTCATACTAAGCCTAAACACGTCGCTGGCACGCCTTATTGGGTGATCACCAACACGAACACAGGTCGCAAGCGCAGCATGATTGAACACATCATGCAGGCTATGCAGTTCCCCGCTGAACTGATTGAAAAAGTTTGCGGGACTATCTGATTTCAGAATTGCCTAAGGGAATCAGGCTAAATAGCCCCCTTAGGCACTCAATAATTTAAGCGTAGGGAGAAGTGACCATGGCAAATCACCCCCGTGCCGGGCAGCTAGCCCAGCAGAGCGATTTGATTAACGTGGCTCAACTGGTTTCTCAATACTATGTATTGACGCCAGAAGCAGGTAATACGTCTCATGCGGTAAAATTCGGCACTTCAGGTCACCGTGGAAGTGCCCAGCGCCATAGTTTCAATGAAGCACACATTTTAGCCATTGCGCAGGCGATTGCTGAAGTGCGTAAGGCGAATGGTGTTGAAGGTCCATGTTTCGTAGGCAAAGATACCCATGCGCTTTCTGAACCTGCGTTTATCAGTGTGTTGGAAGTTCTGACCGCAAACGGCGTAGACGTAGTGGTGCAGCAGGATAATGGATTTACGCCAACGCCAGCGGTTTCTCATGCGATCCTGACGCACAATAGCAACAAGAATGCAGCGCTGGCTGATGGCATCGTCATTACTCCTTCGCATAATCCGCCAGAAGATGGTGGGATTAAATACAATCCGCCAAACGGTGGCCCAGCCGATACCGACCTGACTAAAGTTATCGAGCAGCGTGCGAATGAACTGCTGAGCCTCAATTTGCAGGGCGTGAAGCGTCAGACATTAGATGCGGCGTGGAACAGTGGTTTGGTGCATGCCAAAGATTTAGTGCAGCCATATATTGAAGGTCTGGTTGATATCGTTGATATGCCAGCCATTCAACGTTCAGGTCTACATTTAGGTGTCGATCCACTGGGCGGTTCCGGCATCGAGTATTGGCAGCGTATTGGTGAGCACTACAAACTCGATCTGACATTAGTGAACGATCACGTTGATCCTTCATTCCGCTTCATGCACTTAGACCATGATGGCGTGATCCGTATGGACTGTTCATCGGAAAGCGCGATGGCAGGCTTGCTGGCGCTGCGCGATCAGTTTGATTTAGCGTTTGCCAACGACCCCGACTACGATCGCCACGGCATCGTTACCCCGTCAGGGCTAATGAACCCGAATCACTACTTAGCGGTGGCTATCAATTATCTGTTCCAGCATCGCCCACAGTGGGGCGCTGATGTTGCCGTAGGTAAAACGCTGGTATCCAGCGCCATGATTGACCGTGTCGTTAACGATTTAGGTCGCAAGCTGGTGGAAGTACCAGTGGGCTTCAAATGGTTTGTTGATGGACTATTTGACGGTAGCTTTGGATTTGGTGGTGAAGAAAGTGCGGGCGCCTCTTTCCTACGTTTCAATGGAACGCCTTGGTCAACAGATAAAGATGGCATCATCATGTGTCTGCTAGCCGCTGAAATTACCGCAGTGACGGGTGAAAATCCCCAGCAGCATTACAATAAGCTGGCTGAGCGGTTTGGTGCGCCAAGCTATAATCGTATTCAGGCTCCGGCTACGCATGCGCAGAAAGACGCGCTGTCCAAGCTCTCCCCTGAGATGGTGAAAGCTGACAAATTAGCGGGTGACCCGATTACGGCGCGTTTGACCAAAGCGCCGGGTAACAATGCTTCTATCGGTGGGCTGAAAGTCATGACCGATAACGGCTGGTTCGCGGCACGTCCATCCGGCACTGAGGAAGCATATAAAATTTATTGTGAAAGCTTCTTGGGTGCAGAGCATCGTCAGCGTATCGAGAAAGAAGCTGTAGATATTGTGAGCGCAGTGCTTGCTAGCGCTAAATAAACGCTCTCCACAGCCATATTGAATCAAGCGCCGTTTTAACGGCGCTTTTTTTATGCCGCAAAATGTAAAACGCTGAAGATTTATATATGATAAAAGTTATCATTATCAAAAAATAATCATCAGAGAAAAACACGATGCCTGGATACCGTTACCGTATTACCGTTGAACCTATCGCCGATCGCAAAGGCGAGCCGATTGATAAAGCTCCGATTAGCTTTGAAGTTGAAAACCACGATGAGATTTTATCTATCGTTGAGCGCTTGGGCGCTCGCGATGATTTGCCATTTACCGGCGATAAATCTAAGGCTTTTGCTGTAGGGCTAAAACTGTTTTCTGAGTCACTTCTGGAGAACCGCAAACATCCATTGTTTGACGATCTGCGTGACGCATTCCGCGCTTTTATGATGACGTTAAAAGGCATCAAGCGCGGAGAGAGTCAAGACGAGCAGAAATAACCGTTGAACACATGCTGCGTAGGGCTACAGCATAAACCGATAGCCGACGCCAGTTTCGGTGAGTAAATGTTTAGGGCGGGCAGGCTCGGCTTCCAATTTTTGCCGTAAATGCCCCATATAAATACGCAGATAGTGACTATGTTCCACATAGTTAGGCCCCCACACCGAGCTAAGTAACTGACGTTGAGTCAGTACTTTTCCGGCGTTTGCGATAAGCTCGGTAAGCAGACGAAATTCAATCGGTGTGAGATGCAAATCCTCTCCGGCACGGGTTACGCGCCGGTTAATCAAATCCACTTCAATATCTGAGAATTGAATGAGTGGGCTCTCCTGATTTTGTTGCGCGTGACGGCGCAGCGAAACTCGTACCCGAGCCAGTAGTTCAGCGACGCCAAAGGGTTTGCTGAGATAGTCATCAGCACCGGCATCCAACGCCAGCACTTTGTCAGACTCTTCGGCGCGGGCGGAAAGCACGATGACCGGAATTGAGCTCCACTGGCGCAAATCGCGGATAAAGTCGAGCCCGTCACCGTCCGGCAGCCCCAGATCAAGAATGATCAAATCCGGCTTTCTGGTGCCCGCTTCTATCAAACCACGTTGTAGGGTATCCGCGTCAAAAACGCGCCAGCCCTCATTTTCCAATGCGGATCGGACAAAACGACGGATCTCTTTTTCATCTTCAACGATGAGGATATTTATCGGAGTCTGATTCACGTTATCTCTTTTAAAACTCTTCTTCGATAGCGGGGGGAGCCTCAAGCGGTAATGTGAAATGGAAACATGCACCGCCTTGCGCAATATTTTCTGCCCATATTTTCCCGCCGTGTACTTCTATAATGGCACGACAGATGGCTAATCCCAAGCCGACGCCGGGAATTGCTGATTCTTTATCACCACGGGTGAATTTATTGAAGATAAGCTGGAGCTGTTCTGAGGGTATGCCTGCGCCACGATCTTCAATTTCGACTTCAAGCCAGTGCTCGCTGGCTTGCGCGCGGATGGTTAATGGAGACTCACTTCCAGCATATTTACCGGCGTTTTCCAGCAGATTCTGGATAACGCGTTCAATCAGGTTACCGTCGCAGTTAACGAGTGGTAGATCGGCTGGCAAATCAATATTCAGCGGATGCGAATTTAGCATGGGCTCAAGTGTATTAACGGCGCTACCGACGATTTCCTCCAGCGATTGCCATTCTTTGCGCAGGTTAAACCCGCCCGATTGGATGCGTGCCATATCCAACAGATTGTTCACCAAACGGGTGGTGTTGAGTATTTGCTGACGTATTTGGTTAGCCTGCTGCGCGTGGGGGGATTTTTCGGCGGCGAGATCTAAGGTCAGAATCTCTGCTTGTCCAAACAGAACGGTGAGCGGCGTACGTAAATCGTGCGATAGCGCAGCCAATAAGGAGTTGCGTAGCTGCTCTCGCTCGGTGTCCAGACGCGCGCTGGCCGCTGTTTGTGCCAGATGCAAACGTTCAAGGGCGCTGGCAATCATCACAGCGTAGGTTTGCAGCAATCGCTGTTGTTCAGGCACCATCAACTGGCGCAGGTTGATGGGTTCGATGGCCAGAACGCCAAAAGCTTGCTGTGCTGTGCTCAGAGGCAGTAGCTGGTAGGGAACACCAGGAAGCGTATCGGTACCTGCCCCTGCGGGCTGTTGTTTGTCAAAGCACCAGTGAGCGATGGCGAAATCAACACCTGCAACGCCTTCCTGTGGTGGCGTGATTTGCACGAGCGGTGTGTCATCACTGGGAATAAGTACGGATGTCCGAGCGTTAAAACTGCTATTAAGGAAATAGCTCCCACTACGAGCAATGTCTTCATTGGTGATCGCATTGCTGAGCGCTTTCGACAGTTCGTACATATGACGAGCGCGCAGCTCACGGTAGCGGGCAACGCGTGCCTGATAGCGAACTCCTGCGGTCAGATTACCGATCACGATCCCGACCGTTAACATAACGCCGAAAGTGACCAAGTACTGCACATCGCTTACCGCAAACGACCACTGTGGCATTACAAAGAACAGGTCAAAGCTAGCGACGCTAACCACAGCAGAAAGTACTGATGGCCAGCGACCATAAAATAGCGCAACGACGACGACGCCCAGCAAATAGACCATCACGATATTGGCCTGATCAAAGCTTGGGAAAATAATCTTCGCGAGTAAGGTTATAAGCGCGCATAGCGCGACAGCGACGAGGCAGCCACGAATTTGTACTCGCCATTTTTCACTGAATGGGCGTGCATCTTGCTCTTTGCTGGCGGTTCGCGGCTTGTCTTCTACGGCAACGATGATTAAATCTAAATCAGGTCCCAGCTTAGCCAGACGGTCAGCAAAGCTTTCATGCCACCACCAGCGCCACTCCTTTTTATTGCGGCGGCCAATAATGATTTTCCCCAGATTATGTTCACGTGCGTAGCGTAGAATCGCTTTTTCTTCGTTGGGATCGGAGAGGGTGGTAGTTTCTGCACCAAGCTCTTGTGCAAGCTTAACGCTACGCAAAATAGCGCGGCGCTGATTTTCCGGCAGACGATGTAGGCGCGGTGTTTCCACATAAACCGCATGCCAGATACAGCCAAGCCGAGCGGCTAGCCTTGATGCCGTTCTCACTAATTTATCGTTATCAACATGATGTCCGATGCATAACAGAATGGCATCGCGAGTGTGCCAAACTCGCTCTTTATCTTGGCTACTGCGAAACTCACGCATTTGTTCATCGACGCGGTCTGCGGTACGGCGCAGTGCCAATTCGCGCAGCGCAATGAGATTGCCTTTGCGGAAAAAATGTTCGATGGCGCGCTCGGCCTGACCGGGAATGTAGACTTTGCCTTCATTTAGACGCTGGCGTAAATCGTCGGGGGGCAAATCGACCAGAACAATTTCACTCGCGTCATCGAAAATACGGTCAGGGACTGTTTCGCGTACACGAATACCGGTGACGGAGCCCACGATATCATTCAGGCTTTCTAAGTGCTGAACGTTAACCGTGGTAAGCACGTCAATGCCTGCGTCCAACAGTTCTTCGACATCTTGCCATCGTTTAGGATGACGAGATCCCGCGGCATTGCTGTGCGCCAGCTCATCCATCAGGATGAGCGCAGGATGGCGGGCAAGCGCCTGATCGAGAGCAAACTCTCGAACCTGACGCCCACGATGATGAATACGTTTGAGCGGTAGAACTTCTAAACCGTCAAGCTGAGCCGCCGTTTCTGAGCGTCCGTGAGTTTCCACTACGCCAACTAATACATCGAGCCCTTGGGCGCGTAAACGCTGCGCTTCTTGTAGCATGGCGTAGGTTTTCCCCACGCCAGCGCAGGCGCCGAAAAAGACTTTCAGCTTGCCGCGAGGTTTCTCACACACCTGGGCCAATAAAGCATCAGGGTCAGGGCGGCGTAGTTCTTCATCATCTACCATGTGATTCTCTTTTTACTTGCGGCTTACGATGGGTTGCCAGTGGTATTGTGGGGCAATAACGCATCCAGTGCCATATTCAGTTCCAACACGTTCACAACCGGTTGGCCAATGAAATTCGGCATGCTGCGTTTGGTATTCAAGGCAATTAATTTTTCAACGCTGGCTAGTGGTAGGTCTCGTGCTTTAGCAACGCGCTCTGCTTGATAATAGGCTGCCAGTGGAGAGATATGTGGATCTAAACCGCTGCCTGAGCTGGTCATCAGATCGACAGGAATAGAGGCTGGCGCCAGCGGGTCAGCCTGACGTAATAATGTTGCACGTGCTTGCAGATTTTTATCCAGCTGTGGATTGGATACCGCCAGATTACTGCCGCCAGAGGCCTGTGGATTGTACGGTGTATCTGCGGTGGCTGATGGACGCCCCCAAAAATATTTCGCTTGGGTAAAGTTTTGTCCAATCAAGCGGGAACCGACGGCAACGCCTTCGTGTTCAATCACGGAACCGTTGGCCTGCGAATTGAACATCACCTGAGCCAAACCGGTGGTCAGCAACGGATAAGCGATCCCGGTGATTGCGGTTAAAATCAACATCATCATGATGGATGGACGTAGTAGCGACATTATTGATTCCTTAACATTATAGACTTTGCTAAAAACAGCCTCAGAGCGTAATCGCGCTTTCTGAAGTCTGATTTTAGGGGAGGTACACCGATGAGGTCGCAGTGGCAACGCCGCTTAAGCCTCCACGGTGTGAAATCCCCGTGTATCTCGATCTGTTAAACGCTTAGCATCAGCGAGTCTGTATTAAGCTAAACCGCAGACGGTTAGCAGCATGTCTATCAGCTTGATGCCGATGAATGGCACCAGTAATCCACCCGCACCGTAAACCCACAGGTTACGGCGCAGCAGGGCGCTAGCGCTGAGGGGTTTATAGCTCACACCTTTAAGCGCCAGCGGGATCAGGAATACGATGATCAGGGCGTTGAAAATAACCGCTGACATAATCGCAGACGCTGGCGATGTTAAATGCATAACGTTAAGCGCATTTAACTGTGGATAGGTAGCCGCGAACGCTGCCGGAATAATGGCAAAATACTTCGCTACGTCGTTGGCAATACTGAATGTGGTCAGTGAGCCACGCGTCATCAGCATTTGTTTACCGATATGCACCACTTCAATCAGTTTGGTTGGGTTGGAGTCCAAATCAACCATGTTGCCGGCTTCTTTAGCCGCCTGAGTCCCTGAGTTCATTGCAACCGCAACATCAGCCTGTGCCAGCGCTGGCGCATCGTTGGTGCCGTCGCCGGTCATGGCGACCAAACGTCCCTCCGCTTGATACTGGCGGATGAGGGCTAATTTGGCTTCGGGAGTCGCTTCGGCTAAGAAGTCATCGACGCCAGCCTCCGCAGCGATAGCCGCGGCGGTTAAACGGTTATCACCGGTGATCATCACCGTTTTGATCCCCATACGGCGCAGTTCAGAGAAGCGCTCTTTGATACCGCCTTTCACAATATCTTTCAGCGCGACTACGCCGAGAATGCGGCCATCTTCAGCCACCACCAGCGGTGTACCGCCGGTGCGAGCCACGCTTTCTACGCGTTCATCAACGGCGCGTGGAAATTGCCCCTGATTGGATTCTACGTGGCGGCGAATGGCATCAACCGAGCCTTTGCGGATCATCCTTCCCTGAACGTTTACGCCGCTCATGCGGGTTTGCGCAGAGAAGGGCACAAAGGTGGCACCCAGCGCATGTAAATCGCGTTCACGTAAGTTAAAGCGTTGCTTGGCTAGAACGACGATGCTGCGCCCTTCAGGCGTTTCATCGGCCAGAGAAGCCAACTGTGCTGCGCTGGCGAGCTCTTCTTCGCTTACACCGGGTACCGGTAGAAATTCGGTAGCTTGGCGGTTACCCAGCGTAATCGTGCCGGTTTTGTCCAGCAGCAACACATCCACGTCACCGGCGGCTTCTACCGCACGCCCACTGGTGGCGATGACGTTAGCGCCTAGCATCCGGCTCATACCTGCCACGCCAATGGCTGATAGCAATCCGCCGATGGTGGTTGGAATTAAGCAGACTAGCAGCGCCACCAATACGGTGATCGTCACCGGAACTCCAACTTGACTCGCTTCGGCGCTGAATAGAGAGAACGGATACAGCGTCGCGGTAGCCAGCAAGAACACCAGCGTTAAAGCAATTAATAAAATGGTGAGCGCTATCTCGTTAGGGGTTTTACGGCGTTTTGCGCCTTCAACCATCGCAATCATGCGATCTAGGAATGTCTCTCCTGGATTCACCGTGCATTGGATCACCAGCCAGTCAGATAGGATGCGTGTACCGCCTGTCACAGAGGAGAAGTCACCGCCGGATTCGCGGATAACCGGTGCAGACTCACCGGTGATGGCGCTTTCATCGACCGATGCCCCTCCTTCAATCACTTCGCCATCGCATGGAATGGTGTCACCTGCTTCAACCAACACAATGTCGCCTTTGCGCAGTGAATCGGCAGAAACCTTTTCCTGCGCAGCGTCGTGTTCGCTAGAGGCTAACTTTTTCGCCCAACTGGTTTTTTTTACACCTTTCAAGCTTTCGGCCTGAGCTTTGCTGCGGCCTTCAGCCAGTGCTTCGGCAAAGTTGGCAAACAGCACGGTAAACCATAGCCAAATAGCCACGCTGCCGGTAAAGGCGGCGCTGCCTTCGCTTTGCCCAATAAGAATAGAGAGCCAGATGATGGTGGTGAGAATGCTGCCCAAATACACCACAAACATCACCGGGTTTCGCCACTGAATGCGTGGATCTAATTTTTTAAAGGCATCTTTGATAGCGGTACGGACCAGTTTTGGTTCGAACAACGCGCGTTGTTTACGAGTCATTATTTTATCTCTCAACGTGTTAACCAAACTTGCAGGTGTTCAGCCACCGGACCTAACGCCAGAGCGGGGATAAACGTCAGTGCGCCGACCAGCAAAATTGTTCCGACTAACAAACCGATGAACAGTGCGCCCTGTGTGGGAAGCGTTCCGTTACCTGCCGGCTGGCGCTTTTTCGCTACCAGAGAACCTGCGATTGCCATAACCGGAATGATGACGCCAAAGCGACCCAAGAACATGGCAATGGCCAACAGTACGTTGTAGAACGGTGTGTTGACGCTTAACCCAGCAAAAGCACTGCCGTTGTTGTTGGCGGCAGAGGAGAGTGCGTAAAGCACCTCGCTAAATCCGTGCGCGCCGGGGTTGAGAATGCCTGCGCGTCCTGCATCGGTCATCAATGCAACAGCGCTACCTATCAGCACTAGCGCAGGGGTGACCAAAATGGCGGCGGCGGTCATCTTCATATCGAAAACTTCGATTTTTTTACCCAGATATTCCGGTGTACGGCCAATCATCAAACCCGCAATAAAGACGGTCAGGAGAACGAATAAAAGCATGCCGTAAAGGCCTGAACCGACACCGCCAAAGACGACTTCACCGATCTGCATTAGCCACATTGGCACCATGCCACCGAGAGCAGTAAAAGAGTCGTGCATAGCATTAACTGCGCCACATGAAGCAGCGGTGGTGACTACCGAATACATCGCGGTGGCCAAAATACCGAAGCGAGTCTCTTTACCTTCCATATTGAAGTTGCTGTCTGCGCCTAAGGCCGATAAGTGCGGATTTCCTTGCAACTCGGCGTACATCACGACGATCACGGCAACGATAAAAATCAGGCTCATGGCCCAAAGCAGCGTATGGCCTTGGCGGTTTTCACCCACACTCTGTCCGAATGCAAAGCAGAGTGCTGCTGGTATTAAGAAAATGGCCAGCATCTGAACCATGTTGCTGAGTGCAGTGGGGTTTTCGAATGGATGAGATGAGTTAGATCCAAAGAAACCGCCACCGTTGGTGCCGAGCAGTTTTATGGCCTCTTGTGAGGCAACCGGGCCCATAGGCAGTAACTGAGTGCTTCCCTCAAGCGTGTGGACTGTCACGTAGCCGTGCAGGTTTTGCAGTACGCCTTGGCTGACGAAAAACAACGCAATAATGATAGAGATTGGCAGCAGCACATAAACAGTGATGCGGAATATATCAACCCAAGCATTCCCTAATGTTGTCGCTGAATGACGTGCGAAACCACGGATAAGGGCAAATACAACGGCAATCCCTGTCGCAGCGGAAAGGAAGTTTTGTACGCTTAAACCGGCCATTTGGCTAAAGTAGCTGAGTGTGTTTTCGCCGCTGTATGCCTGCCAGTTAGTGTTGGTGACGAAGCTCACGGCGGTATTCAGCGCTAAGTCCCAAGATAGCCCCGGCATGTGCTGTGGATTCAGCGGTAGTACGCCTTGTGTCATCAACAGAATGAACAGAACGAATAGGCCGAGCAGGTTAAACGCCATGACGGCTAACAGATACTGTAACCACGTCATTTCTTGCGGAAGGATCCCGCAGCAGCGCCATAGGCCATTTTCGAAACGGCGCATAGCAACAAAAGGTTCGCCATCAATCAAACGCGCTAACATGCGTCCCAAAGGCAGCGCTAAGGCAAAAAGCACCACAAGAAACACGGCGATGAGCAGAAACGCAGAAGCAGCCATTAGAACTCCTCCGCGTTGAACAGTGCGTAGATTAGATAGGCCAGCAGCAATACAACAAGTATGGCGCAGGCGATCACCCCGATATTCATACAACCTCTCCCAAGGCATTTTTGATACTGCTTAGCCTAGATAATTAAGTAAATAAATAACGTAAAAAGGGCGGGGTGGGGTGTAAAAAAAGTATAAAAATGATGAAAAAACGGTCTGTATCTGGGCATTTTGCAAGCGCACTGTAATCAGAAAAAATGAGTGGAATGCTTTTCGCAAATATCACGATAGCCAGTGGAACACCTCTTTTCCGCGCATTATGGTGACGCCATCCCGTTTGAGACATAAAGGAGATAAGTCATGCTGGCGGTTTATCAGATACATACTTTTTTATATGCGTTACTACAGCAGACGCAAATTGCGCTTCAGCAGCAGGAAATCCAGAAATTTATTTGTACGTCATCTCATTCTGCAACCCAGCGGTTGATGTTAGATAGAGCGACTACGCCGTTATTGCTCTCGGCATTACTGTTTAATCGCCAGATGAATCGGCTGAAAGCCAATGAAAGTGAACAAGCGGCTCAGGTTTGGAAAACGCTATGTTTGCCATTAAAGCAGTTTCCAAGTTCAGGCCGACTTTTACTTAATGAAAAAACCAATGAGCCTGAGCTGAAAAGAAGGTTAACGCATTTAGCCGTCGGGTTAGGAGGCACAGAGCTTAGGGTGTTAAGAGGCTTTTCATGGTTGGTTTTGTATTTATTTAATGGGTATGAAGTGTGCCTGTTGTGCTTGATTGAGTCGTCACTGTTCAGTGAAGAAGTGCTGGATGCCTATTTTTCTCAGTTTTTGTTAATTTAATGTATCCATAAAATAACTAATGTTAAGTTAATATTTAACTATGTGGTAACAAAATTACATGAAGTAACAATGAAGGTGAAAAAAACACCAAATATAGTGGTCGGATGAGTAGTAAACTTTCAGCGATTGAGGTAATATTTTGTTCAGATTACAGGCAAGCCTGTTTACGAAACATTTTAATTTATAACGTTCGCTGCTTTTGTTTGCTTTACCTTCCTTCAGGGAAACAGCTACGTTTTAAGGAGGAGTATATGTACCAACAGTATTCATTATCTCGAATTCTCCTGCGTCGTTGTGGAGTGGTTATTGCCGGTGTTTTGGCTCTTCCGGTCATGTTATTCCGTAGCGATCGCGCACGTTTTTATAGCTACCTTCACCGTGTCTGGTCAAAAACCAGTGACAAGCCAGTCTGGCTGGCGCAGTCTGAGCAGGTAACGGCAGATTTTTATTAATTACAGTTAGGTCAGCTTCTAACGTGAAAAAACCACCTCATCGTAGGTGGTTTTTTGTTATCTGAGATCGGTAAAAGGCTTTTTCTGTTTGGTTTAGCGTTGATTGTTCATATCCCTACCTTTCCTTGGTGTAATTCATCTCTGTCAGCGCCTACACTGAAAGAGCACAATCCATAAAACATTGATAACAGAGGTGCGCGATGACAGAAAAAATTCCAGTAGGTGTGAGTGCCTGTTTACTCGGTGAGAATGTTCGTTTCGATGGTGGGCATAAACGCCTACCTTTTGCCGTTGATGAGCTTGCTCCATTCGTACGCTTCGAAGCGATCTGCCCTGAGATGGCAATAGGTTTACCTTCGCCAAGACCCACTCTGCGCTTGATTAAGCAGGGAGATGATGTGGCTTTGGTCAACAGCCGTGATGGGGAAGGGGATGTTAC
This sequence comes from Hafnia paralvei, assembly GCF_020150375.1. Lineage (NCBI taxonomy): Bacteria > Pseudomonadati > Pseudomonadota > Gammaproteobacteria > Enterobacterales > Hafniaceae > Hafnia > Hafnia paralvei. The sequence goes on from NZ_CP083737.1 coordinate 1,455,721, forward strand.
GCAGAAAATGCGTGAGTTTTCAAAGCAGAAAGTGGCCAGCCTTGAGCATCTGTGTGGATATATCGTGTGTGCTAAATCACCAAGCTGTGGCATGGAGCGAGTTAAGGTTTATACCGAGCACGATGCGCGTAAAAGCGGGGTGGGAATCTTTACACAGCAGTTGATGGAACGGCTGCCGTGGTTACCGGTGGAAGAGGATGGGAGACTTTACGATCCCGATTTGCGTGAGAATTTTGTCGAGCGTATTTATGCCCTGCATGAGTTCAACCAGCTTTGGCAACAAGGGCTAACGCGCGGTGCTCTGGTTGCCTTCCACAGCCGTTATAAACTCTCGTTGCTGGCGCATTCGCAGCCTGAATATCGCGAGCTGGGACGTTTTGTTGCAGCCATGGAGCAGTGGGAGTCTTTAGACGAATATGCGTATGAATACCGTAACCGCTTTATGGCGTTGCTGAAGCACAAGGCTTCGCGCCGCAATCACACTAACGTTTTGCAACACGTTCAGGGTTATTTCCGTCGCCAGCTTACCAGTAGCCAGCGGCAGGAGTTGGCTGATTTAATCCTGCGTTATCGTCAAGGTACTCAGCCCTTATTAGCACCGATTACGCTTCTGCGTCACTATCTGAATGAATATCCTGACAGCTACCTTGCGGGGCAGCGTTATTTTGATCCGTATCCTGAAGTGCTGCGTCTACGTTACGGGCATTAGGATTATCTCAATGCGGTACGGATTATTTTGGATACACACCGACAAGGAAAAGTAATGACTGCCACACATGTTGTCTGGTTTCGTAATGATTTGAGGATAACCGATAACCGAGCTCTGCATGCGGCCTGCCAAGATCCGCAGGCTAAGGTTATTGCTGTGTATATCGCAACGCCTGAACAGTGGAAGCAGCATGATATGGCGCCGCGTCAGGCGGCGTTTATTCATCAGAATCTGCAGTGTTTGGTGCATGCGCTCGCAGGGAAAAACATTCCACTGTTTTATCATCAGTGCACTGACTTCACCGCGAGCGCTAAATGGTTGGTCGATTTCTGCCAAAAAAATGAAGTTACCGATCTATTTTACAACCGCCAGTATGAGCTTAATGAGCGGCGTCGCGATGATGCAGTGACCGAGCTGTTAGCCGAAGTTTGTGGGATTCACTCATTTGATGATGCTTTATTACTTCCGCCGGGCAGCGTTGTGACCGGTAGCGGAGAGATGTACAAAGTATTTACTCCCTTTCGTAACGCTTTTTTGCAACGTTTGACTCATTCGGATGTGCGATCTTTACCTGCGCCGAAAACAAGAGATCAAGCCTGTGAAATGAGTGAAATCAAACCGTTTGATTATTCCCAGCAGGGTCTAGATTCTGTGCTCTTCCCCGCTGGGGAAGAGGCTGCATTACAGAGGCTGCGTGTTTTTTGTCGCGAGCATGTTCAGGATTATGCTCAGCAGCGAGATATTCCGGCTGTTGATGGAACCAGTGTTCTTTCCCCCTATCTAGCCGTTGGTGTTTTGTCACCGCGTCAGTGCTTGAATCGTTTGTTAGCCGAGTGCCCAGATACGTTGGAAGATGGAGAGAGCGGCGCGTTTGTTTGGCTCAATGAGCTAGTTTGGCGAGAGTTTTATCGTCATTTATTGGTCGCGTATCCAAAACTGTGCCGCCATAAGCCGTTTATCGCGTGGACTGATCATGTTCGTTGGAGCGGTGATATTGAACATTTGACGGCGTGGCAGCAGGGAAAAACGGGCTATCCGATTGTGGATGCCGCCATGCGGCAACTGAATCACACCGGCTGGATGCATAACCGTCTGCGTATGATTGTGGCCAGTTTTTTGGTTAAGGATCTGTTGATTAACTGGCGCGCTGGCGAGCGTTATTTTATGTCACAGTTGGTAGACGGCGATCTGGCAGCCAACAACGGTGGATGGCAATGGGCCGCTTCCTCGGGAACGGATGCTGCACCTTATTTTCGCATTTTTAACCCCACGACACAGGGGGAGCGCTTTGATAAAAAAGGCGATTTCATCCGTCGCTGGCTCCCAGAGTTGGCAGATGTGCCAGACAGTGATATCCATCACCCGCATCAATGGGCGATGAAACAATGCCGCGTGTTAGACTACCCTCAACCGCTGGTGGATCACGCTCTAGCGCGTAAGCAGACTCTTCAGGCTTTTGAGGACGCTAAGCGGCGCGCAGGCTGATATTTCCAGCTTCACTGCAAGGAGCATATACCACATGCGAAAGACACTGATAGCGGTGTTGCTGGCGGGTTATTCCGCATTTACCTGGGCCGGTTTTGACGTTGTCGCCCTGGGGACTCAAGGGGGAGCATCTGGCGATAACTTAACGTCTTACCTTATTCGTACCGATGGTGATGCGCGTTATATTGCATTGGACGCAGGCAGCGTTCTCACCGGCATTGCTAAGGGCGTTGAGAAAGGCAGTTTCCCTGATGTTACGGCGGAAAAAGCGGCTCCGCTCACTCAGCAGGGTTACGTTTTCCGTGAGCAGATTAATGCTTATTTCATTAGCCATCCGCATCTCGATCATGTAGCTGGTTTAGTTCTTGGCTCCCCAGATGACAAGAAAAAAACGGTTTATAGCTTAGCCGATAGTGCCAATACGTTGCATAACCACTATTTTAACTGGAAAAGTTGGCCAAACTTTAGTGATTCGGGCAACGGTGAGCGACTAGGGACTTATCGCATTAATGCGCCGCGTGTGGGGCAGATATTTACGTTAGGGACTACGTCGATGCGGGGCGTCATCTATCCGCTAAGCCATGATGGAACTGTATCATCGATGCTGCTAATTCATTCCCCTCGTGGTGAATCGTTCGCTTATTTTGGTGATACTGGTGCGGATGCTCAAGAGAAGTCTAAAAACCTTGATGCTGTTTGGCGGGTTTTAGGACCTCTGATTCAGCAAAAATCTCTCAAGGGCATGATTATCGAAACCTCTTATGATAATCAGCAGCCTGACAAGAAACTCTTTGGGCATTTAACGCCTAAGTTGCTACTTTCTGAGCTGAAGAATCTTGAGAAATACAGCGGTGGAGAGGGGGCGCTCAAAGATTTTCCCGTCGTGGTTAGCCATATAAAATCCACGATGGTGGCGGGTAAAGATCCACTGGCGCTGATTCAACAACAGCTGAGCGAAGGAAATTCGCTCGGGGTTAATTTTATATATATGCAACAAGGCGATAAAGCCGAGTTCTAATTCTTAAATCAAATATTCGTGAATAGACGTTATGAACAATATTGAACTAGAAAAATTGCTCGATCGACATCTAAGTGCCGATGAGTTTCGTGATTATGCACCTAACGGTTTACAGGTTGAGGGCCGTCAGGAGATCAAAAAAGTGGTCACCGGAGTGACGGCCTGTCAGGCGTTGCTAGATGCGGCCGTCGCAGAGCAGGCCGATGCCATTTTAGTGCATCACGGTTATTTCTGGAAAAATGATGCCCCAACGGTGCGCGGTATGCGTCGCCATCGTTTGAAGACGCTGTTAATTAACGATATCAATCTGTATGGCTATCATCTGCCACTGGATGCACATCCGGTGCTGGGGAATAACGCTCAACTGGCACGTGCAATGAAAATCAAACCACTGGGATTGATCGATCCATTGCTGCCCTATGGCGAGTTTGAACAACCAATGAGCGCTGGTGAAGTCATTGGCCGCTTGGAGCGTAAGCTCCAGCACAGCGTATTGCACAGCGGCGATAATGCTCCGCTGGAGATCCGTCGCGTTGCTTGGTGTACCGGTGGTGGTCAGAGCTATATCGAACAGGCGGCTGAGTTTGGCGTAGATGCCTTTATCAGCGGTGAAGTTTCAGAGAAAACTATTCATATTGCGCGTGAAATGGGGCTGCATTTCTTTGCTGCAGGTCATCATGCGACCGAGCGTGGCGGAATTCGTGCATTAGGTGAGTGGTTAGCCACCGAACATGGGCTAGACGTGAAGTTTATCGATATTCCCAACCCCGCATAAATTGGCGGGAGGATGCTCCGTTGCTGCTGACGCCCATGAGCAGCAACGGAGACTATTTTAGTTCTTTTTAACGAACTCAGATTTCAGCTTCATTTGGCCGAAACCATCGATTTTGCAATCGATGTTATGGTCACCTTCAACCAAACGGATGTTCTTCACTTTGGTGCCGATTTTCAGCATGGAAGAACTGCCTTTCACTTTTAGATCTTTGATAACGGTGACGGAATCGCCATCAACCAGCAGGTTGCCGTTAGCATCCTTTACGACAAGCTCATCGCTTTCCTCTGCGGGAGCGCTGTCATTCCACTCATAGGCACACTCAGGGCAGATGTACATATCGTTGTCCTGATAGGTGTATTCAGAGTTGCACTTCGGGCAGCTTGGTAATTGCATGATAATGTCGCCTTAAACAGAAATTAAAAAATGCAGCACTGCTATCGTGTTGATTGATGCCCAAACTTATTAGCGTTTCTTAAGCCACGTTGGGATCTAGCAGGAGGTCCGCAGGGCGGATCTGCAAAGCGCGCGATCATACAACTTTTGACCAGTATCGAAAATGATTTATGTTAAAAAGATCGCGATTAGGTGCTTTCTTATAACGTAAATATAGCATCTTGCGCAGTTTGTGGTCGCTATTCGGTCATTTTGCCTAGCGCTTGTAAAAATGCATGGGCGATGGGGGATTGGTGCTCCCTAAGATAGAGCGCGTAGAGATCTGCGGGAATTTGCTGATTAAGCGGCATAAATTTGACGCCCGGCCAGTGAATCAGTGAACAGGTTTCAGGCAGCAAAGCAATACCTAGTCCTGCGCTGACCAAGGCCAGTACGGTCTGCGGTTCCATCGCCTGCTGAGCGATCAGCGGGTAGAATCCCGTTTGCACGCAATAATCGTAAAGTTGCTGGGCAAAATCGCTGTGACTGAATGAAAGGGAAATAAAAGGGCGCTCGGCGAGCTGCATCAAATCGAGGCTTTCAAACTGACATAACGGATCATGTTCTAACAAAGCCACCATCACCGATTCACGAGAAATATGTTGATAGCTGATGTTTGGCGTCGATTGAATCGCTACGTTGCGATTGATGCCAATATCGATCGTGTGCTGCATGATTTGTTCAATTTGGCGCTGTTGTGGAAGTTCGTGCAGCGTCCATGTTGCATGTGGGTAGTCAACGCGGAATGCTTTCAAGGCGGGCAGTAGCGCTCCCCACAGCGCAGTGCCGATAATGCCGATGTTTAAATGCTGGTTTTCATTTCGTCCAATCTGGCGGACATAATTCAGTGAGGTTTCGGTAGCACTTAGAATGCGATCGACCTCGGTTTTAAGCACTCGTCCGGCATGGGTTAGTGCGACTTTTCTGCTGTTGCGCTCAAGGAGTTTGATCTCAAGAATATCCTCTAACTCTTTGATCTGAGTACTGAGCGGCGGCTGAGATATATTGAGCTGTGCGGCTGCGCGACCAAAATGCAGTTCATCGGCGAGCACTTGAAAATAACGTAGCATCCGTAGGCTGATGCGGCCATTGCTATGTACGTTACTGGCAAGCTGAGCGATTGGGGTATTGGGCATCACAAGCCTGAGTTGATAAAAGGAGGATAGCCGCATAATGCAGATAGCGGCAAAGGGAGTCAATCCGCAAGCCAACAATACCTCCCCTCGATGTAAAGGGGAGGCTGGATCTTAATGTTATAGGCTAGGCTCTATCGACTGAGTCTGAGCGATTTTTTCTGCTCGGCTGCATGCCATCGCGGCGAGTAGCGCAATGAGTAGCAGTGCATAAGAGATTGCCGCAGTGCCCAGCGCCCAATGAAGTCCGTAGTAAGAATTCATCAGTGAAGATACGGTTGCAAATAACAGTGTGCCCACGGTACCGCAGGTCAGTAGCGCAGAGATCAGCGTGGGTGGACTCTGGCGAACCTGAAGAGAACCATAGCTCATTAGCCCTGAGAAAAGCCCCGAATTAAAGAAGCCAAAGACACCACATGCCACCATAATCAATTGGGTATTTGCGCTGGTCGTGATGACTAAAATTGATGCCATGCCAACAACCGTACACGCTAGCAGGAAAGTGCGTAGCTTCATGAGCTTGACTGTGAACTGATTCACAAACAGTCCTGTTGCTTTCGCCCACCAATAGCATGCAGCAAACAATGCTGCATCTTGTTGCGTCATGTGGAAGCGATCTTGCAGGTAGGTTGGTGTCCACATGGTGAAAATCGGCTCAGCCAATAAGAAGGCAAAGAGCGCAAAGCACAATAAATAAACGGCGGGTCCCCATGATTCGGCAGTTGCTTTTGCGTGCTGATTCGAAGTTTCTACTGGGGCTTCAGTGGTTGGGAAACGACTGCGCAGGGCGATAGATAACATCAGTGCGCCAATCGCGCCCATAATGGCATACATGGCTAACCAGTTTGCGCCGAGTTTAAACACCCATGCTAAAACGATAGAGAGCGTCGCGCCTGCTAAACTGAAGAAAAAATCAGTAAAAATCAGGCTGGAGGAGCGTTTCTTTTCTTCAGGATTGATGCGTACAACCAGATAGCTACCGATGGTCATAAACACACCACCGCATGCCCCGATAAGCGTGACTGCAACGCTGAAGACGGTCAGCGTTGGACTTATGAATAACAATATGCTGACAATAATGGTGATAACAGACGCTACGATGAGCGGTTTTTGCAGTCCCCATTTTTTCATCAAAATGCCGCCAAGCATAATTGGCAGGAACATCCCGAGGTTCATCAGAGTAAATACTTGGCCAATGAAACTGTAGTCTTTATGAAATGCGTCGCACAGTGGGCCAAGTACGATGCCGAGCGTTGAAACTAGCGCACCGACAAAGTAGTAACTGAGGTAAGAAATCGCGTTCATATTCACGCGAGAGAAAGATGACTCTGTCATAGCGAAACTCCACATAGGAGAGCAAATGATACGGGCTTATGCTGTAACATTTTCGTTGAAGCTCGATTTACGGTGAATGGTAGGGATGGGCCATAGCCGCGTTAGCCGCCAGAACGCCTAACCCTATGCCAATCACCGTGTAGCGCGATCTCTTAAACGAGGGTATTACGCTTATCCTGCCCGCTATTTATCTGTATTAATTAGCGTAACCCGCAACGAAAGTACCGATCAGGCGAACAAAATCATCTGTCACCATCGCCGCACATTTCAGCGTTTGTTCATGAGATAGCTCGACGTCGCTGAGGCCTTCAGCCATGTTGGTGATGGCGGAAACGGCCAGCACTTTCAGTCCACAATGGCGAGCGGCAATCACTTCCGGTACCACTGACATTCCAACCACGTCGCCGCCAATCATCTGCATCATGCGGATTTCAGCGGCCGTTTCGAAATTAGGTCCTGGATAGGAAACAAATACGCCTTCGTGAAGTTTGAGATCCAAGGAGGACGCCGTTTGGTGTAGACGACCGCGTAGCTCAGCGTCATACGCATTGGCTAGACTGAAGAAACGTGGGCCAAAACGTTCATCGTTCGGTCCTACCAGCGGTGTGGATGGCATCGTGTTAATGTGATCGTTCAGTGCGACCAAGCTGCCCGCTGGGATTCCCGTGTTCAGTGAACCCGCAGCGTTAGTGCAGAACAGAAACTCGCAGCCTAAAAGTTTAAAGGTGCGCACCGCTGGGGTCATGATGCCCATGCCTTTGCCTTCGTAAAAATGGCCGCGCCCTTTCATACAAACTACGTCTACGCCGTTGATAGAGCCTAAAACGAGTTCACCGGCATGGCCGACGACGGTGCTTACCGGAAAACCGGGTAGGTCTTGATACGAAATGGCGGTTTTGTTGTCGAGTTGGTCGGCAAATACGCCTAAGCCGGAGCCGAGGATCAGTGCGATACGTGGCTGAAAGTTCGGCTTGGCTGCGCGGATGATTTCGGCGGCGTGAAAGGGAAAGTTGTCACAATGAGAGAAAGACATAATCGACTCCAAGAGGAAAGGTATGCCCGCATTGTGTGTATGGCTTCGATTGGCAATCCAATTTTAAAAATGCGTTGATTGATTCGGAAATCGTATTGATCGCAATTTAGCGTAATTTATATTTCAGATTCAGAGGATTGTGAGTGCGGGCGGTATGAAGCAAAGTTTTTTGTTGCCAAACCAAATTGTCGTTATGTGATCTGAATCTCACTGGCTCACGTATTGACGACAGTGCTGTCTTTGCGCATAAGTTAACGTAGTAGCTGATAATTTGGGGTTACGTCCATAGGGAGGCTGTCTTGCAAAAAGCACGGTGTTATCTGTTAGGTGAACGCGCGGCGGTGTTAGAACTTGAGCCACCATTATCGTTAGAAAGCCAGAAGCGTATTTGGTCATTAGCGACTCGGCTGCGTGAATATCCCAATGTGTCGGAAGTGATTCCCGGAATGAACAATATTACGCTGCTGCTCTCTGTGCCGGAGACTGAACCGGTTGAGGTTTTAGACAAATTGCAACAGTGGTGGGAAGAGAGCGAGTCCGTACAGCCAGAAGTGCGTCATATTGATATTCCAGTCGTTTATGGCGGCGCAGAAGGGCCTGATTTGGAAGAGGTCGCGCTGTTTCACGGACTCACCGAGCGCCAAGTGGTTGAGCTACATAGCAGTGCAGAATATGTGGTGTATTTCCTCGGATTTCAGCCCGGTTTTGGCTACCTTGGCGGTTTGCCTGAAGCCTTACACACCGCGAGACGAGGGGTGCCGCGAGTGAAGGTTCCGCAAGGATCGGTAGGTATCGGTGGTAGCCATACCGGCGTTTATCCTCTGGCCTCGCCGGGGGGCTGGCAGATTATCGGCAATACGCCACTGGCGTTATTTGATCCCCATGCATCACCTTCGACGTTATTACGTCCCGGCGATAGCGTGCGCTTTGTCCCGCAAAAGGAGGGAGTATGCTGAACATTATTCGCGCTGGATTACAAACAACGGTGCAGGATCAGGGGCGTAACGGTTTACGTGGGCAGGGCGTTAGCTTGGGCGGTGCGCTTGATGCTCCTGCGTTGTACGCCGCTAATTTACTGGTGGGAAATAGAGGTACTGATGCGGGGCTTGAAGTCACTCTCGGCGAATGCACGGTAGAATTCACCCGTGATGGTTGGATGGCGTTAACAGGGGCAGGATGCGACGCGTATTTGGATAAACAGCGTATATGGACGGGGTGGAACTACCCAGTTTGCGCGGGGCAGCGTTTAGTCTTGCATCGCCCGAAGCGTGGAATGCGCAGCTATCTTGCGGTGAGTGGCGGTATTGATGTACCCAAGGTGCTCGGCTCGCGGAGTACCGATCTGACCGGTGGTTTTGGTGGCTTAGACGGGAGAAGGCTGAAAGATGGCGATGTTTTGCCGCTTGGCGAGGTTCGGCGTGTTCCGCAAAAATCGCAGGGTATTAAACAATTGCTGTTCAATAACTATATCCGTGTGCTGCCTGGTCCTGAATATCAAGAGTTTAGTCCAGAAGAGCAGGCGTTTTTCTGGCGTACACCGTGGCACCTTAGCCCTCAGAGCAACCGCATGGGATATCGCTTAAACGGCCATGTGCTCAGACGTAGTAGTTCACGTGAAATGTTTGCACATGGGCTGTTACCCGGCGTGATTCAGGTTCCACACGGTGGCCAGCCGATAGTATTAATGGCCGATGCCCAGACAACCGGTGGTTATCCACGTATTGCCTGCGTGATCGAGGCCGATCTCTATCACCTCGCCCAAATCCGTTTGGGAGAACCGATCCATTTCATTCGCTGTACGCTGGCCGAAGCACAGCAGGCCTATAAAGAACAAAAAATCTATCTGCGTCAACTTGAGAGAGGATTACAGGGTGATTGATCTCAATGCTGATTTGGGGGAAGGCTGTGCCAATGATTACGCGCTGTTAACGTTGGTGAGCTCAGCAAATATCGCCTGTGGATATCATGCTGGTGATGATGCCACTATGCATCAATCTGTCCTCTGGGCAAAAGAGTTGGGTGTCGCGGTGGGGGCGCATCCGAGCTTTCTCGATCGGGCTAACTTTGGTCGGCGTCGGCAGACGTTGTCCCCAGACGAGGTCTATCAATTGGTGATGGAGCAACTGAACGCGCTAAACCGCCATTGCCTTGCGCTCGAGGTTAGGTTACGGCACGTAAAGCCACATGGCATGCTTTATAATCAGGCGGCGGTCGAACCTCAACTGGCTTACGCAATTGCCCATGCCGTGTTTGATTTTGATCCTGCTTTGCGTTTGGTTGGGTTAGCGGGCAGTGAGATGATCCGCGCCGGAAAGCTATTGGGGCTGACCACGTGGCAGGAAGTTTTTGCCGATCGTAACTATCAAGCCGATGGCACTCTGGTACCGCGTAGCCAGCCTGATGCGCTGATTACTGACGATCAACAGGCGTTACGTCATACTTTGATGATGGTGCAGCACAATCAGATTGTGACACCACAAGGTGATAGGGTACCAGTGCAGGCGGACACGGTTTGTTTACATGGTGATAACATGCATGTTCTTGCTTTCGCTCAGTTACTTCGCCAGCATTTCTTGCAACAGGGTATCGAGGTGGGCGCGGGCTGAAGTTTTGACTCCGTAACCAATCGCGCTATTCTGGCGACATGTTGTCGTCTGGTGTAAGAGAGTGGAGCCATGCCTGAAGGGCCAGAAATTCGTCGTGCGGCGGACAAGTTAACGGATGCCGTGGTGGGTAAACCGTTAACCGAAGTGTGGTTCGCATTTCCTCAGTTAAAGCATTATCAGCCTCAGTTGATTGGCGAAAAAATCGAAGATATCGAAACGCGGGGTAAAGCGCTGCTGACGCACTTTTCCAATGGTTTAACCATGTATAGTCACAATCAACTGTACGGCGTATGGAAAATTGTTGCTGCTGGAGAAACGCCGAATACGAAGCGCGATCTGCGTGTGCGCCTTGAAACAGAGGATCAAGCGATCCTGCTTTATAGTGCCTCTGATATCACTATTGCGCCACGAGAGGAGATTGCTCAGCATCCGTTTTTACAACGCGTTGGGCCCGATGTTCTTGATTTATGCCTAACGGCTGAACAGGTAAAAGAGCGTTTGATGCTGCCGGCATTTCGTCGTCGTCAGTTTGGTGGGTTATTGCTGGATCAGCGCTTCTTGGCGGGGCTAGGTAATTACCTACGGGTTGAGATTTTATGGGATGTTGAATTGGCGCCGACCCATAATGCTCAATCATTGCGTCCTGAACAGCTGGAGCATTTGTCTCATGCTTTGCTGGAGATTCCACGTCTTTCGTATAACACGCGTGGCACCATGGACGAAGATGTGCATCATGGCGCGCTTTTTCAGTTCAAGGTGTTTCACCGCGCCGGTGAACCTTGTTTGCGCTGCGGGCAGATGATTGAAAAAACAATGATATCTTCGCGGCCCTTTTACTGGTGCCCGAATTGTCAGCGTTAAGGTTGATATAAAAAATAACCCCACCGAACAGTAAAATGCGGTGGGGTTATAGCGTATCGATTTCTTAAATTACTTCTTCAGCTTAGACTCAAACGGACGTTTGTCATAACCGGTATACAGCTGACGAGGACGAGCAATTTTGATGCCGTCGTCGTGCATTTCGTTCCAGTGAGCGATCCAGCCTACGGTACGTGCCATGGCAAAGATGACGGTAAACATGGAAGACGGAATACCCATCGCTTTCAAGATAATACCTGAGTAGAAATCTACGTTTGGATACAGTTTCTTCTCAATGAAGTACGGGTCGTTCAGCGCGATGTGCTCCAACTCCATGGCCACTTCCAGCAGGTCATCTTGCAGATTCAGCTCTTTTAACACTTCATGACAGGTTTCACGCATCACGGTAGCGCGTGGATCATAGTTTTTATAAACACGATGACCAAAGCCCATCAGGCGGAAAGAATCGTTCTTGTCTTTAGCTCGGCGCACAAATTCTGGGATGTGATCGACTGAGCTGATCTCTTCCAGCATTTTCAACGCGGCTTCGTTGGCTCCGCCGTGCGCTGGCCCCCAAAGAGATGCGATACCGGCTGCGATACAGGCAAATGGGTTTGCGCCAGAAGAACCGGCGGTACGCACGGTGGAGGTCGATGCGTTCTGCTCATGGTCAGCGTGCAGGATTAAAATGCGATCCATGGCGCGTTCCAGAACTGGATTCACTACATACTCTTCACACGGTGTTGAGAACATCATATTCAGGAAGTTGCCGGAATAGGAGAGGTTATTCTTTGGATAAACAAACGGTTGGCCGAGTGAATATTTGTAGCACATCGCCGCCAACGTCGGCATTTTTGATAACAGGCGATACGCTGCAATTTCACGATGACGCTCGTTGTTAACGTCCAGAGAGTCGTGATAGAACGCTGCTAAAGAGGCGGTGACGCCGCACATTACCGCCATTGGGTGAGAGTCGCGACGGAAACCGTGGAACAGACGAGTAATCTGCTCATGGATCATGGTGTGGCGCGTAACGGTGGTTTTGAACGTTTCATACTCTTCCGGTGTTGGCGCTTCGCCATACAGCAGAATGTAACAAACTTCGAGGTAGTTGGAGTTTTTGGCCAACTCGTCGATAGGGAAGCCGCGGTGCAGCAAAATGCCTTCATCACCGTCGATATAGGTGATTTTTGATTCGCAAGAGGCCGTGGATGTAAATCCTGGGTCAAACGTGAAGTAGCCTTTTGAACCCAAACTGCGAATATCAATTTCTTCGCCGCCCAATGTGCCGGAAAGCACATCAAGTTCAATCGTTTCAGAACCGTTTAGCGTTAGCGTCGCTTTCTTGTTAGCCATTACAGTCTCCTTAGCGCCTCTAGATTTAAGAACCATTAACGACCGACTCACCGATATTGGGTACTAGCCTCCCTGTTAGCGGTTCTTCGCGCCCTGCTGACCACCGTCGATTTTCGTGGCGGTCTTAAATTATAGGGTACAGAGTGCAATTTATCCTGCTAACGGCCAGTTCGTCGTTCGACGACTACTCGCTCGTCGATGTTTAGAATGTTAACGATTCGTTGGTATTCTTTATAACATAATTAATTATTGCCTACGTTAAACCTATGGGTATTCACATATTCCACTGTTGCATAACTTTGCGCTGGGGGAAAGAGTTTGCTCATCAATAGTACAACGTAGGTCTATTCGCCACTCTGTTGTAACGGAAATGTTGATTCCTTGTCAAATCATGTAATTAATTTTGTCGTATTTGTTAATTTCGTGACTCATATCACTGTTCCGGTCAAATGTCTTTATTCAGGTTGTATTCGAATTGTAATCAAAATGTGATGCTTCTATACTGCCGCCAGGTCTCCGGGACTTTCTGTTTTTCTAGGGTTGTACCCTCTAAGAAACTGCCCTGAAGTTGGAGCACCCAGCGTGAATATGGAGCGCGCCGTTTTAGCACAGTGGAAGCTGTTGGCGTGTAACGTAAAGGATTTTATACCCAAACTTATTGGGGTTGCGCAAAGGCAGCAAGCGAGAGAATCTCAGTAAACCTACCTATTGGTGCAACTGGGGAACGAACGCGGCTAACGTTGCAGCAATGCCAAGTAGGAAGGGGATACGCTGCTTGACCCCGCCCAGGCCCGGAGGAAGGAAAATAATAAGAGCTGTGTGGGCGCTATAATGATAAAAAATGTCAAAAAACAAAGACCTGTCAATCTGGATCTGCAAACGATCCGATTTCCCGTTACTGCGATAGCCTCCATATTACACCGCGCATCAGGTGTGATTACCTTTGTTTCCATCGGTATCCTGCTTTGGCTATTGGGCCTTTCTCTTGCTTCTCCTGAAGGGTTTGCTCAAGCCGCAGCGGTCATGGATAGCTTCATCGTTAAATTCATTGTGTGGGGGATCCTCACCGCATTGGCATACCACATCTGTGGTGGTATTCGTCACATGCTGATGGATTTTGGCTATATCGAAGAGAGTTTCGCCGCAGGTAGTCGCACAGCTTACATTTCATTTGCGATCACCGTCGTACTTTCTATTTTAGCTGGAGTCCTCGTATGGTAACCCCAAACTCAAAAAGCAGTGCATCTGCCTTAGGGCGTAATGGTGTTCATGATTGGTTACTGCTACGTGCGGCGGCCATCGTTATTACGTTATATGTCCTCTATATCCTCGGTTTTATCTTTACCGCAGACTCTCTTACTTACGAAATCTGGCGCGGATTTTTCGCATCAAACATCACTAAGGTCTTTACCGTGCTCACGTTGGTATCAATTTTGGCTCACGCTTGGATTGGTATGTGGCAAGTGTTAACGGATTACATTAAACCGCTGGCATTACGGCTGATTTTGCAGCTGGTTATCGTTGTCGCGTTAGTGGTTTATTTGGTTTATGGAACATTAGTTGTGTGGGGTGCCTAACATGAGTCAGTCAGTTAGTGGTCTTGAAGTCAGAGAATTTGATGCAGTGGTTATTGGTGCTGGTGGTGCAGGTATGCGCGCAGCACTGCAAATTTCCCAAATGGGGCTGTCTTGTGCTCTGTTATCTAAGGTATTCCCAACCCGTTCTCATACCGTTTCCGCTCAGGGTGGCATCACGGTTGCGCTAGGTAATACTCATGAAGATAACTGGGAATGGCACATGTATGACACGGTGAAAGGTTCCGACTATATCGGTGACCAAGACGCCATTGAGTATATGTGTAAAACCGGCCCAGAAGCGATATTGGAACTGGAGCACATGGGGCTGCCGTTCTCTCGTTTGGACGATGGTCGTATTTATCAGCGCCCATTTGGCGGTCAGTCGAAAAATTTCGGCGGTGAGCAGGCGGCGCGTACCGCCGCCGCCGCTGACCGTACAGGTCATGCGCTTTTACATACGCTGTATCAGCAAAACCTGAAAAACCACACCACGATCTTCTCCGAATGGTATGCGTTGGATCTGGTGAAAAACCAAGACGGCGCGGTTGTAGGTACCACCGCCATCTGCATTGAGACGGGTGAAGTCGTTTATTTCAAAGCGAAAGCGACCATTTTGGCTACCGGTGGTGCAGGTCGTATTTATCAGTCAACGACCAATGCGCACATTAATACCGGTGATGGCGTAGGTATGGCGCTGCGTGCGGGTGTACCGGTTCAGGACATGGAAATGTGGCAGTTCCACCCAACCGGTATTGCCGGTGCAGGGGTTCTGGTCACAGAGGGATGCCGTGGTGAAGGCGGTTATCTACTGAACAAACACGGTGAGCGTTTCATGGAGCGCTATGCACCAAACGCGAAAGATCTGGCGGGTCGTGACGTGGTTGCGCGTTCCATCATGATTGAGATTCGTGAAGGACGTGGTTGTGATGGTCCTTGGGGGCCACACGCCAAACTGAAGCTGGATCACTTAGGTAAAGATGTACTTGAAGCGCGTCTGCCGGGGATCTTAGAACTGTCTCGTACCTTTGCTCACGTCGATCCGGTGAAAGAGCCGATCCCTGTGATCCCAACCTGTCACTATATGATGGGCGGGATCCCGACCAAAGTGACCGGTCAGGCGTTGACGGTTAATGAGAAGGGCGAAGACGTTGTCATTCCGGGGCTGTTTGCGGTTGGCGAAATTGCCTGCGTATCGGTTCACGGCGCAAACCGTTTAGGCGGTAACTCGCTGCTCGATTTGGTGGTGTTCGGTCGCTCAGCGGGTCTACACCTGCAAGAATGTTTGATGGAGCAAGGCCCAAGTCGCGATGCTAGCGAATCGGATATTGAAGCCTCTCTGGATCGTATGAACCGTTGGAACAACACTCGCAGCGGTGAAGATCCGGTGCAAATTCGTAAAGACCTGCAATCCTGCATGCAGCACAACTTCTCGGTATTCCGTGAGGGTGATGCGATGGCGAAAGGGTTGGAAGAGCTGAAAGTGATTCGTGAGCGTCTGAAAAATGCGCGTCTGGATGATACTTCTAGCGATTTCAACACTCAGCGTGTTGAGTGTCTGGAATTGGATAACCTGATGGAAACTGCTTTTGCGACCGCAGTTTCAGCGAATTTCCGTACCGAAAGCCGTGGGGCACATAGCCGCTTTGATTTCCCGGATCGTGATGACGCTAACTGGCTGTGCCACAGCCTGTATCTGCCGCAAACCGAGAGCATGACACGCCGCAGCGTGAACATGGAACCTAAGTTACGTCCGGCGTTCCCGCCGAAGATCCGTACTTACTGATTGGTTAATCAATTACTCGGTTAGTTACCCTTTTTTGCGGAGAAACGGTCATGAAAGTAGAGTTTTCAGTTTATCGCTATAACCCGGACGTCGATAACGCGCCGCGGATGCAAGATTACACCCTCGAGGCCGAAGAAGGCCGCGACATGATGCTGCTAGATGCGCTGATTTTGCTTAAGGAGCAAGATCCAACGTTAGCATTCCGTCGCTCCTGCCGTGAAGGTGTATGCGGTTCTGACGGCGTGAATATGAACGGCAAGAACGGCTTAGCCTGCATTACCCCCGTCTCAACCTTGCAGCGCGCGGGCAAAAAAATTGTGATCCGCCCATTACCAGGGCTGCCGGTGGTGCGTGACTTGGTTGTTGATATGGGCCAGTTCTATACCCAATACGAAAAAATTAAGCCGTATTTGCTCAATGATGGTAAGAATCCGCCTGCACGTGAACATCTGCAGATGCCAGAACAGCGCGAAAAGTTGGACGGTTTGTACGAGTGTATTCTGTGTGCATGCTGCTCAACGTCGTGCCCATCCTTCTGGTGGAACCCAGATAAGTTTATCGGTCCTGCGGGGTTGCTGGCCTCATATCGCTTCCTGATTGACAGCCGAGATACGGAAACGGATAGCCGTTTGGACGATTTAGATGACGCTTTCAGCGTATTCCGCTGCCATAGCATCATGAACTGCGTAAATGTATGTCCAAAAGGCTTGAACCCGACCCGTGCAATTGGTCATATTAAGTCTATGCTGCTGCATCGTAGTGCATAGCACTTAAATTGTTTAAGATTCCAACGGTTAGCGTTGGATTTGTGCAAACCTCTCTCTCCTCGAAAGAGGAGGGAAGAGGGGTTGCAATAGGTAGCACCTAGACGTAAGACACATTTTTGCAACAGGTGATGTATCTTCGTCACAAAAAGCACATAGAGTCATCTGACGATAGGTGCAATTACTATAAGATGGTTACGGTAAAGTAATTACGTTGTATGTAATTACGATAAATGTTTTTAATAACACTCGGTTGGATGCGAGAAATTGTTAAAAGCATGATGTTTATCACGGCGAAAACTAAAGCTGAAAACAGCTTAAGGGATCATGATGCAGAACGGCGCAATGAAGGCCTGGCTGGATTCCTCCTATCTGGCGGGCGCAAACCAGTCCTACATAGAGCAGCTCTATGAAGACTATCTCACCGATCCTGACTCGGTGGATCTGAGCTGGAAGGAAATTTTCCAACAGTTGCCGACGATCGGCCTGAAATCGGAACAATTCCACTCCCAAACTCGAGACTACTTCCGTCGTCTGGCGAAAGACCCGTCCCGGTTTAATATCTCACTAAACGACCCTGATACGGACGCTAAGCAGGTCAAGGTGTTGCAGATGATCAACGCCTTCCGTTTCCGTGGTCATCAACAAGCCAATCTGGATCCATTAGGCTTGTGGAAACAGGATGCGGTGCCAGATCTGGAACCCTCTTTCCACAACCTGACTGAAGAAGATTTTGATCAGACTTTCAACGTGGGTTCTTTTGCCATCGGCAAAGAGACCATGAAGCTGTCCGATCTGTATCAGGCACTTAAGCAAACTTATTGTGGTTCTATCGGTGCAGAGTATATGCACATCACCAACACTGAAGAAAAACGTTGGATTCAGCAGCGCTTGGAATCAGTGGTCGGTCAGCCTTCCTTTACTCAAGAAGAAAAACAGCGTTTCCTGCGTGAACTAACCGCAGCGGAAGGGCTGGAGCGTTATTTGGGCGCTAAGTTCCCAGGCGCGAAACGCTTCTCACTGGAAGGTGGCGACGCGTTGGTACCGATGCTCAAAGAACTGATCCGTCATGCCGGTAAGAATGGCACCCGTGAAGCCGTTCTAGGGATGGCGCACCGCGGTCGTCTGAACGTGCTGATTAACGTGCTGGGTAAAAAGCCGCAGGATCTGTTCGACGAGTTTGCCGGTAAACATAAAGAACACCTCGGTGCAGGCGACGTTAAGTACCATATGGGCTTCTCGTCAGACGTCGAAACCGAAGGCGGTCTAGTGCATTTAGCGCTGGCCTTTAACCCGTCACATCTGGAAATTGTCAGTCCGGTGGTTATGGGCTCTGTCCGCGCCCGTCGCGATCGTTTGGATGAAGCGCGTAGCAATATGGTCCTGCCTATTACCATCCACGGTGATGCAGCCATTGCAGGTCAAGGCATCGTGCAGGAGACGCTGAACATGTCTCAGGCGCGTGGCTATGAAGTGGGCGGTACCGTTCGTATCGTGATTAATAACCAAATCGGTTTTACCACCTCTAACCCGAAAGATGCGCGATCTACTCAGTATTGTACTGACATTGCCAAAATGGTTCAGGCGCCGATCTTCCATGTGAACGCGGACGATCCTGAAGCCGTTGCCTTTGTGACGCGTCTGGCCCTCGATTTCCGTAACACCTTTAAACGTGATGTGATGATCGATCTGGTGTGCTACCGCCGCCATGGTCATAACGAAGCTGATGAGCCAAGTGCAACTCAGCCAGTGATGTACCAGAAAATCAAAAAACATCCGACCCCGCGTAAAATCTACGCTGACAAGCTGACCGAGCAGAGCGTTGCCTCTCTCGAAGATGCCACGGAAATGGTTAACCTTTATCGTGATGCGTTGGATCGCGGCGAGTGCGTGGTGGACGAATGGCGCCCAATGAACATGCACACCTTTACATGGTCTCCGTACCTGAACCATGAATGGGATGAGGTTTATCCAAGCACCGTTGAGCTCAAACGCTTACAAGATTTGGCTCGTCGCATCAGTCGTGCGCCTGAATCGGTCGAAATGCAGTCTCGTGTTGCCAAGATTTATGGTGACCGTGCCGAGATGGCAGAAGGCAACAAGCCGTTTGACTGGGGCGCGGCAGAAAATCTGGCGTACGCCACGCTGGTTGATGAAGGTGTACCAGTGCGTATTTCTGGCGAGGACTGTGGGCGTGGTACGTTCTTCCACCGTCACTCAGTGATTCATAACCAGAAAGATGGTTCGGTATATATTCCTCTGGAAAATGTACATAACGGGCAGGGCGACTTCAAAGTATGGGATTCTGTGCTGTCTGAAGCCGCTGTTCTGGCTTTTGAATATGGTTACGCCACCGCAGAGCCGCGCACGTTGACCATCTGGGAAGCGCAGTTTGGTGACTTCGCCAACGGTGCTCAGGTGGTCATCGACCAGTTCATCAGCTCTGGCGAGCAGAAGTGGGGGCGTCTGTGTGGTTTGGTTATGTTGCTGCCACATGGCTATGAAGGCCAAGGCCCTGAGCACTCCTCTGCGCGCCTAGAACGTTATCTGCAACTGTGTGCAGATCAGAATATGCAGGTCTGTATTCCGTCTACACCGGCTCAGGTTTATCACATGCTGCGTCGTCAGGCACTGCGCGGAATGCGTCGTCCTCTCATCGTGATGTCGCCTAAGTCTCTGCTGCGCCATCCGTTGGCGGTATCTTCTCTGGAAGAACTAGCAAACGGCAGCTTCCAGCCGGTCATCGGCGAGATTGATGATATCGATCCAAAAGACGTGAAACGTGTGGTGATGTGTTCCGGTAAGGTCTATTACGATCTGTTGGAACAACGTCGCAAGAATGAACAGAAAGACGTGGCGATTGTGCGTATCGAGCAGTTGTATCCATTCCCTCACCAGGCGATTCAGGATGCATTTGCACCTTATGCTCACGTACATGATTTTGTTTGGTGTCAGGAAGAACCACTGAACCAAGGTGCTTGGTACTGTAGCCAGCATAACTTCCGTGAAGTGATTCCTTTTGGAGCATCGTTGCGTTATGCGGGGCGTGCAGCATCGGCTTCGCCAGCTGTGGGTTATATGTCGGTTCACCAGAAGCAGCAACAGGATCTGGTTAACGACGCGCTGAACGTGGAATAACTAGAGCTCAAAAGAAAGTCTGGGCGCATTAGCGCCCAGTTCTGCAAAAAATTGGTTATAAAAAAGGATATAGCATGAGTAGCGTAGAAATTCTGGTCCCTGACCTACCTGAATCCGTTGCCGACGCTACGGTTGCAACGTGGCACAAAAAACCGGGCGATACCGTCGCTCGTGATGAAGTTATCGTTGAAATCGAAACCGACAAAGTTGTTCTGGAAGTGCCAGCGCCGGAAGCCGGCATTATGGATGCGATTCTGGAAGAAGAGGGTGCGACCGTGCTTTCTCGCCAGTTGTTGGGGCGCCTGCGCCCTGCGGATGTATCCGGCAAACCTACCACCGATAAAGCCCAGTCTTCTGAATCTACGCCTTCATCTCGTCACACAGCGGCTCTGGAAGAAGGGAGCAGCGATGCGCAGGGGCCAGCGATTCGTCGTCTGTTGGCCGAACACTCGTTGAACGCGGCCGATATTAAAGGCACCGGCGTCGGTGGCCGTATCACCCGTGAAGACGTTGATAAGCATTTAGCTTCTGCGGCACCAAAAGCAGCCAAAGCTGCTGAGCCCGAAGTTGTTGCCGCACCGCTGGGTGCGCGTACCGAAAAACGCGTGCCGATGACCCGCCTGCGTAAGCGTGTGGCCGAACGTTTGCTGGAAGCGAAAAACAGCACCGCTATGCTGACGACGTTTAACGAAGTGAACATGAAGCCAATCATGGACATGCGTAAGCAGTATGGCGAAGCTTTCGAAAAACGCCATGGTGTGCGTCTGGGCTTTATGTCCTTCTACATCAAAGCCGTATTGGAAGCCTTGAAACGCTATCCAGAAGTGAACGCCTCTATCGACGGCGAAGACGTGGTGTATCACAACTATTTTGACGTGAGCATTGCGGTTTCTACGCCTCGTGGTCTGGTCACTCCAGTGCTGCGTAACGTTGATACGCTGGGCATGGCTGACATTGAGAAAAATATTAAAGAACTCGCAGTAAAAGGCCGTGACGGAAAACTGAAAGTTGAAGAACTGACCGGCGGTAATTTCACCATTACCAACGGCGGCGTATTTGGCTCTCTGATGTCTACACCGATCATCAACCCACCACAGAGCGCGATTCTGGGCATGCACGCTATCAAAGATCGTCCTATGGCGGTCAATGGCCAAGTGGTGATCCTACCCATGATGTATCTGGCTCTGTCTTACGATCATCGCCTGATCGACGGACGTGAATCCGTAGGCTTCTTGGTGACGGTGAAAGAGATGCTGGAAGATCCGGCTCGTCTGCTGCTGGACGTCTAAGTAACAAAATATTTGGCATTGCTATGCAATGGCCTGCTTCGGTGGGCCTCTTACCTAAAATAAGAGCCAGTCATGATAGGCGTGATGAGCGTAAGCAGTTTGCGGGCGGGCAGCGCGGAGAAATTCGAACACAGCCCAACCACAAAATGACAAGCGTAATAGCCTAGCAGGCTCGGCGACAAAATGGATAGAACATCATGAATCTACACGAATATCAGGCCAAACAACTGTTTGCTCGGTATGGTTTACCGGCACCGGTCGGTTATGCCTGCACCACACCTCGCGAAGCAGAAGAAGCAGCATCCAAAATCGGTTCAGGTCCGTGGGTGGTGAAATGTCAGGTTCACGCTGGTGGCCGCGGTAAAGCGGGCGGCGTTAAGCTGGTTAAGTCTAAAGAAGAGATCCGTGCTTTTGCAGAAAACTGGTTAGGTAAGCGTTTAGTGACTTACCAAACGGATGCGTTGGGTCAGCCGGTGCATCAGATTCTGGTTGAAGGCGCAACGGATATTGATAAAGAACTGTATCTTGGTGCGGTTGTCGATCGTGGAACGCGTCGCGTTGTTTTCATGGCATCGACCGAAGGTGGTGTGGAAATTGAGAAAGTGGCCGATGAAACGCCACACTTAATCCATAAGACGGCGATAGATCCATTGACGGGTCCACAGCCTTATCAAGGCCGTGAGCTGGCATTCAAACTGGGTCTTACCGGCAAACAAGTGGGTCAATTCACCAAAATCTTTATGGGCCTGGCGACGCTGTTCCTTGAGCGCGATCTGGCTTTAGTCGAAATCAACCCGCTGGTGATCACCAAGCAGGGCGATTTGATTTGCTTGGACGGAAAACTGAGCGCGGATGGTAACGCATTGTTCCGTCAGGCGGAACTGCGTGAAATGCGTGACCCTTCTCAGGAAGATGCGCGTGAGTCTCAGGCGGCTCAGTGGGAACTGAACTACGTAGCTCTGGACGGTAACATCGGTTGCATGGTTAACGGCGCGGGTCTGGCGATGGGCACCATGGATATCGTTAAACTACATGGCGGCGAACCGGCGAACTTCCTCGACGTTGGCGGCGGTGCTACGAAAGAGCGCGTCACTGAGGCGTTTAAAATTATTCTGTCTGACGAGAAAGTGAAAGCGGTTCTGGTCAACATCTTCGGTGGTATCGTGCGTTGTGATCTGATTGCCGACGGCATCATCGGGGCGGTGGCTGAAGTTGGGGTTAATGTCCCTGTGGTCGTGCGTTTGGAAGGTAACAACGCCGAGCTGGGGGCGAAGAAACTGGCTGACAGCGGTTTGAATATTATAGCAGCGAAAAGCTTAACGGATGCTGCGCAGCAGGTTGTTGCTGCCGTGGAGGGGAAATAATGTCCATTTTAATTAATAAAGATACCAAAGTGATCTGCCAAGGTTTTACCGGCAGTCAGGGCACTTTCCACTCTGAGCAGGCGTTAGCCTACGGGACTAAATTGGTCGGCGGTGTTACGCCGGGCAAAGGAGGCACCGAACATTTGGGGCTGCCTGTATTTAACACCGTCCGTGAAGCGGTAGAAGCCACTGGTGCAACGGCATCGGTCATTTATGTTCCAGCACCTTTCTGCAAAGATTCTATTCTGGAAGCGATTGATGCTGGGATTAAACTGATCATCTGTATCACCGAAGGTATTCCAACGCTGGATATGCTGGTTGTGAAAGCGAAGCTGGAACAAAGCGACGCACGCATGATTGGGCCGAACTGTCCGGGCGTCATCACCCCAGGCGAATGTAAAATCGGTATCATGCCGGGCCATATCCACTTGCCGGGCAAGGTCGGGATCGTTTCTCGTTCTGGTACGCTGACTTATGAAGCGGTTAAGCAGACGACGGATATTGGTTTTGGTCAGTCAAGCTGTGTCGGTATCGGCGGCGACCCCATTCCTGGCTCTAACTTCATTGATATCCTGAAGCTGTTCCAAGAAGATCCACAAACTGAAGTTATCGTGATGATTGGTGAGATCGGTGGTAACGCAGAAGAAGACGCCGCGGCTTATATCAAAGATCATGTGACTAAGCCCGTTGTTGGCTACATTGCTGGTGTGACCGCGCCTAAAGGCAAACGTATGGGACATGCTGGTGCAATTATCGCTGGTGGGAAAGGTACTGCCGACGAGAAATTTGCTGCGCTAGAAGCCGCAGGTGTGAAAACCGTTCGTAGCTTGGCCGAAATTGGCAACGCGGTAAAAACAGTTTTGCGTTGAGTCTTGAGCAAGCCTGATGGTTTGTCTCCTGCGAAAATTAAATGAAACATAGTGTTTCGACATATTGGGTCACTTCGGTGGCCCTTTTTTATCTGCGCTATTTTATGCTGCGCCTGTCCACCTATCTTTCCTCTTCTGTCATTAACGTCTCTCTGATTTGCGTAACCTTTCGTTCTTGTATGCTGACTATTTGTCACTCAGGTTTATTACTCTGTTATTCAAAATGAGAGGGTATGAAAATAAAAAATCACGTAAAAGAAACAGCGCATAGAATAAATAACAATCAGTTAACAATAAGTAACCATGAATGCGTTTATGATACTTTTACTTAACATAGATCAATGAAATTACTATAAAAAAATGCCAGAAATAGTGCCTTAAACAGAGTGTTTTGCTAATCTTGCTGTAGATCAATTTTGGGTGATTATAAGCATTTGCCTAAAACGTGACCTAACTACACAAATCTAATTCCTAACACGAAAATACCTATTTATTGTGTGGGAATGGCGGGGTACTATTTACCCGTCTGTAATACTGAGTCGTTTTTATTGTTATATTTGTTATCTTCCTTCGGTTTTTCGTTGCAAACGTTTTCTGAACTATGCTGATGGAGTGGATTTTGCTCAACGTCGATAGCGAAGTTTTGGAAAGCGTAGGCTGCTGGGAATTGGGGGAGGTTCCAATTTGTTGTTGAAGGGCATTCACTGCTGGTAGTTATGTGACTTCCGTACTCGAACGGAAGCCGTGTTGCCGCAAGTCGGAGTCTTCCTGCGAGGAGCAAGGAGTCAAGATGTTGGATATTGTCGAACTGTCACGGTTACAGTTTGCCTTAACGGCGATGTATCACTTCCTATTTGTGCCATTGACGCTAGGTATGGCGTTCTTATTGGCCATCATGGAAACGGTATACGTCCTGACTGGCAAGCAAGTTTATAAAGATATGACCAAGTTCTGGGGCAAGTTGTTTGGTATCAACTTTGCACTTGGGGTTGCCACGGGTCTAACCATGGAATTCCAATTCGGGACTAACTGGTCATATTATTCCCATTACGTTGGAGACATCTTCGGTGCGCCGCTGGCGATCGAGGGTCTGATGGCGTTCTTCCTTGAATCTACCTTTGTTGGTCTGTTCTTCTTTGGCTGGGATCGTCTGGGCAAAGTGCAGCACTTAGCAACAACATGGTTAGTCGCGCTGGGTTCTAACCTGTCCGCACTATGGATCTTGGTTGCTAACGGCTGGATGCAGAACCCAATCGCTTCGGATTTCAACTTCGAAACCATGCGTATGGAAATGGTGAGCTTCTCTGAGCTGGTATTAAACCCAGTTGCTCAGGTGAAATTTGTGCACACCGTTTCTGCGGGCTATGTCACTGGCGCCATGTTTATTCTAGGTATCAGCTCTTACTATCTGCTGAAAGGCCGTGACTTCGCATTTGCTAAGCGTTCCTTTGCCATTGCGGCGGCGTTTGGTCTGGCTGCATCACTGTCTGTTATCGTGCTGGGTGACGAATCCGGTTACGAAATGGGTGACGTGCAGAAAACCAAACTGGCAGCTATTGAAGCTGAGTGGGAAACTCAACCGGCTCCAGCATCATTCACTCTGTTTGGTATTCCTAATCAGGAAACCATGACGAACGAATATGCCATTCACATCCCTTACGCTCTTGGCCTGATCGCGACCCGTTCGCTCGATCAGCAAGTGACTGGCCTGAAAGAGCTGATGGCTCAGCATCAGGTTCGTATCCGTAACGGTATGAAAGCCTATGAATTGCTGCAGGAGCTGCGTACCGGCAATACCGATCCAGCTGTGCGTAACGAATTCAATAAAGCCAAGCAGGACTTGGGCTACGGTATGTTGCTAAAACGCTATACCGACAACCCATCTCAGGCTAGCGAAGAGCAGATTCAGGCTGCAACTAAAGATTCTATTCCTAAAGTTGCTCCACTGTATTTCGCATTCCGTATCATGGTGGCATGTGGCTTTGCGCTGTTGCTGATTATTGCTTTGTCCTTCTGGACGGTAATTCGTGGCAACGTAGGTAAAAAACGTTGGTTGCACCGTGCGGCGCTGCTGGGTATTCCATTGCCTTGGATTGCTTGTGAAGCGGGCTGGTTTGTTGCTGAATATGGTCGTCAACCATGGGCTATCGGTGAAGTATTGCCGACTGCGGTGGCGAACTCTTCACTGACAACGGGCGATCTGCTGTTCTCCATTATTCTTATCTGCGGTCTGTACACGCTGTTCTTAGTCGCAGAAATGTATTTGATGTTCAAATTCGCTCGTCTGGGTCCAAGCAGCCTGAAGACCGGTCGTTATCATTTTGAACAGACGAATGCAGTAGAAGCGCGCTAACAGGAGTCCACGCTATGTTTGATTATGAAGTATTGCGATTTGTCTGGTGGCTGCTGGTGGGTGTGCTGCTGATTGGCTTCGCAGTCACTGACGGTTTCGATATGGGGGTAGGTGTGCTCTCTCGTATCATCGGTAAGACTGATACCGAACGCCGTATTATGATTAACGCGGTTGCCCCTCACTGGGAAGGTAACCAAGTTTGGTTGGTTACTGCTGGTGGTGCGTTGTTTGCTGCATGGCCAATGGTGTACGCGGCAGCGTTCTCCGGCTTCTATGTGGCGATGATTTTGGTTCTGGCTTCATTGTTCTTCCGTCCGGTGGGCTTTGATTACCGTTCTAAAATTGAGAGCACTCGCTGGCGTAACATGTGGGACTGGGGCATCTTTATCGGTAGCTTCGTTCCAGCGTTAGTCTTCGGTGTAGCCTTCGGTAACCTGTTGTTGGGTGTTCCGTTCCACATCGATGAATACCTACGTTTGTATTACACCGGTAACTTCTTCCAACTGCTGAATCCATTTGGTTTGTTGGCGGGTGTTGTGAGCTTGACGATGCTGCTGGCGCAGGGCGCAACCTATCTGCAGATGAAAACCACCGGCGAGATCCATTTACGTTCTCGTGCTGCGGCGCAGATCTGTTCTCTGGTGATGGCGATTGCTTTCCTGCTGGCTGGTGTATGGCTGGTTAAAGGTATTGATGGCTATGTGATTACCTCTGCGATTGATACCGCTGCGCAGTCTAACCCACTGCGTAAGGAAGTTGCTCATCAGGCTGGTGCATGGCTGTTGAACTTCAACAAGTATCCGATCCTGTGGGCTCTGCCTGCTTTGGGTGTGGTGCTGCCGTTGTTGACTACGCTGTGCTCACGCGTTGAGAAAGGGGGCTGGGCATTCCTGTTCTCTTCTCTGACAATTGCCTGTGTGATTCTGACTGCCGGTGTGACCATGTTCCCGTTCGTGATGCCTTCTATCACCAACCCAAGCATGAGTCTGACCATGTGGGATGCGACGTCTAGCTTGTTGACTCTGCAAGTGATGACCGTAGTTGCGATTATTTTTGTTCCGATTGTGCTGCTTTACACCATCTGGTGTTACTACAAGATGTTTGGCCGTCTGGACAAAAAATACATCGAAGAAAACACGCATACACTTTATTAAGGAGCGACAACCATGTGGTATTTTGCCTGGATTTTAGGAACGCTTCTGGCTTGTTTCTTCGCGATCATTACTGCGATGGCGATTGAAAACAGCGAAGCCAAGGCAACGGCGAAAGACGCCGAGTAATGGCTAACTTATCTGATAAGCTCTATCAGATCATGGACAAGGGCCCGCTTCGGGCCCTTTCACTGGTCTTAGCATTAGTGGTGGCGTTTTGTGTTTTTTGGGACCCATCGCGTTTTGCTGCAAAGACTAGCGAGCTTGAGATCTGGCAGGGACTTCTGATTATGTGGGCGGTTTGTGCTGGGGTTATTCACGGCGTCGGTTTCCGCCCCCACCGCAGTCTATGGAAAGCGGTTTTCTCTCCGTTGCCTGCTGTGATTATTTTGCTTGCCGGTTTGTTACATTTCTTCAGTTAACGTCAAGAACGGTTAGTAAATCTGCAAAATAATTATGGGTCCACGGCGGATCCATAATTATTTTCGTTCTCATCTACCTCCCCCATTCCCAACCTGTTTTCAAGTGCGTATAGTAACCGCGTTAATTTGCATTTCTGAGATGTAGAGTGAGTACTATGATGTTCCGATGGCCGGTGCGTGTATATTACGAAGACACGGACGCCGGGGGCGTGGTTTATCACGCACGATACGTCGCCTTTTATGAAAGAGCGCGCACAGAGATGCTGCGCCAACATAATTTCAGTCAGCAACAATTGCTGAGTGAGCATGTCGCTTTTGCTGTCCGTCGCATGACGGTTGAGTATCTGTCGCCTGCACGTCTGGATGACATGCTGGAGGTAGAAACCGAAATTACCGCCATACGAGGGGCTTCTCTCACGTTTGCCCAACGTATCATTAATTCGCAAGGCAAAATTTTAAGCCAAGCAGATGTGTTGGTAGCATGCATCGATCAAAACCAAATGAAGCCTATTGCGCTTCCCAAGTCTATTGTCGCGGAGTTTAAGCAGTGACTGACATGAACATGTTCGATTTATTTTTGAAGGCGAGCCTGCTGGTAAAGCTTATCATGCTGGTTCTGGTGTGCTTCTCTATCGCCTCTTGGGCCATTATCATCCAGCGTACCCGCATTTTGAATGCGGCGACGCGTGATGCTGAAGCTTTCGAAGATAAATTCTGGTCTGGGATCGAGCTATCGCGCCTTTATCAGGAAAGCCAAACTCGTCGTGATAGCTTGACTGGCTCTGAGCAAATCTTCCATTCCGGTTTTAAAGAGTTTGCGCGCTTGCACCGTGTTAACAGCCACGCAGCGGATGGCGTGATTGAAGGTGCGACTCGTGCAATGCGTATTTCATTAAATCGTGAAGTTGAAGGTTTGGAAACACATATCCCGTTCTTGGGTACCGTGGGTTCAATCAGCCCGTATATCGGTCTGTTCGGTACCGTTTGGGGGATTATGCATGCCTTTATTGGTTTGGGTGCTGTAAAACAGGCAACCCTACAAATGGTTGCTCCGGGTATCGCAGAAGCATTGATTGCAACGGCAATCGGTCTGTTTGCTGCAATCCCTGCGGTTATGGCCTACAACCGTCTGAATCAGCGTGTGAATAAGCTTGAACAGAATTACACCAATTTTATGGAAGAGTTCATTGCCATTCTGCACCGTCAGGCTTTTGCTACCGAATCTAAATAAGTAGGAGGTTAGCATGGCGAGATCAAGTGGCCGTCGCGAGCTCAAATCTGAGATCAACATTGTTCCATTGCTGGACGTGTTGTTAGTTCTAGTGCTGATTTTTATGGCAACGGCGCCAATCATCACTCAGAGCGTTGAGGTTGATCTACCGGACGCAACGGATTCAAAAACGGTAAGCACCAATGATAATCCTCCGGTTATCGTTGAGGTTTCGGGGATAGGGCAGTATGCGGTTGTTGTCGATCACAATCGTATGGAGCAACTTCCGGCAGAGCAGGTGGTTGCAGAAGCGCAATCCCAGTTGAAAGCCAACCCGAAAACGGTATTTTTGATCGGTGGAGCGAAAGATGTGCCTTATGATGAAATTATAAAAGCGCTGAATCTTTTGCATCAGGCTGGTGTAGCCTCTGTTGGCTTAATGACGCAGCCGATTTAAATACACGAAAAAAGCGTAAAATCCGTGTTGGAATTCCTGTATGAAAGCGCTAGCATGCAGCCTGTTTATAGGCTGCGTGTTGCGTTTTGCGCAGTGAGTTTTTAACACTCAATTTGTTTAACTGAGCTTTTAGAAACCGGCTCCGGGATACTGGCTCTTGGAAACTGAATCGTGGTAAACGCATCTGAGAAAAACGATAAGCTAAATCGCTCCGTCATCGTTTCAATCATTTTGCATATCGTCCTGATAGCATTATTAGTCTGGGGCTCAATGATGCAGGATTCAACGATAAGTGCTGGCGGCGGCGGTGGCGGTGGATCTGCCATTGACGCAGTCATGGTTGATTCCGGTGCAATGGTTAAAGAATATAATGATCGTCAGCAGCAACTGCAAAGTGATGCTCGCCGTGCACAACAAGAGCGTAAGAAACAAGCCGACAAGCAGGCTGAAGAATTACAACAAAAGCAGGCTGAAGAGCAACAGCGCTTAAAAGCGTTAGAGAAAGAGAGAATTCAAGCTCAGGAAGATGCTAAGAAAGCGGCCGAAGATGCCAAGAAGGCCGCAGAGGAAGCACAAAAGCAAGCTGCTGAAGAAGTAAAAAAAGCAGCGGAAGAAGCTAAGAAAGAGGCTGCTTTAGCTGCCGCTAAAGTGAAGCAGGAGGCCGCCAAAGAAGCCGCCCTCGCCGCAGCAGCTGCGAAGAAACAGGCGGAAGAGGAAGTTAAGAAAGCGGCAGCAGAGGCAAAAAAACAGGCCGAAGCTGAAGCAAAAAAACAAGCGGCTATTGATGCGAAAAAAGCCGCTGAAGAAGCCAAAAAACAGGCTGCTGCTGAAGCGAAAAAACAAGCTGCCGCAGAGGCTAAGGCTAAAGCAGATACTGAAGCTAAAGCTGCAGCTGATGCGAAAAAAGCTGCCGATGCCAAGAAAAAGGCCGATGCTGCCGCAGCGAAAGCAGCAGAGGGCGTTGACGACCTGTTTGATGGCCTCGCTGACGGCAAAAACGCACCGAAGGGTGGTGGCGCGGCTGGTGCCTCTGGGAGTGCCGGTAAAGCTGGCGCAGCAGGCAAGGGTAATAGTAAAACGAGTGGGGCTTCCGGTGCTGATATTAGTAACTATGCTGGACAGATCCAAGCGGCGATTGAAAGCAAGTTTCATACGGATCCAAGCTTCAGCGGAAAAGTATGTAACCTGCGCATTAAGCTCGCGTCAGACGGCATGCTGCTAAGCGTGGCTTCTGAAGGTGGAGACCCAGCGCTTTGTCAGGCTGCAGTTGCAGCAGCGAGAATGGCGAAATATCCTAAGCCGCCAAGTGACGCCATTTACCAGATATTTAAAAATGCGCCTGTTGATTTTAAACCGAACTGATTGTCTGGTTTTGTTTGAATAACAGTGCATTAGAAAAAGCCCAAGTAAAGCAGCATATAGTGTACGTAAAGTTTCGGAATTATATGATGGTTCTACTGGGCAATATGTAGTTTTGTGTGCGTTGGTTTGTTAAAATTCTGCTAAATTATCGTGGCCATCGGGGTCAGATAAGGGAGATATGATGAAGCAGGCGTTTCGTGTAGCGATGGGGCTGTTAATCCTGTGGGCCAGTGTGCTCCACGCGGAAGTCCGAATAGTGATTACTCAGGGTGTGGATACTGCTCGCCCAATTGGTGTAGTGCCTTTCAAATGGATGGGGCCGGGTTCTGCTCCTGAAGATATTGGTGGAATTGTGGCTGCTGATTTACGTAACAGCGGTAAATTCAATCCGATTGACACTAACCGTATGCCACAACAGCCAACGACCGTTGCTGAAGTGACTCCAGCCGCTTGGACAGCATTAGGTATTGATGCCGTCGTGGTTGGTCAGGTTCAGCCAAGCGCTGACGGTGGCTATGTGGTTTCATATCAGATGGTTGATACCTCTGGTAACCCTGGTAGCGTGCTGTCTCAGAACCAGTATAAAGTGACCAAACAGTGGTTGCGTTATGCGGCTCATACCAGCAGCGATGAAGTGTTCGAAAAGCTGACCGGTATTAAAGGTGCATTCCGCACGCGTATTGCCTATGTTGTTCAGACCAACGGCGGTCAGTTCCCATACGAACTGCGCGTTGCTGACTACGATGGTTATAACCAGTTCGTCGTTCACCGTTCACCGCAGCCGTTGATGTCTCCGGCATGGTCTCCAGACGGTAGCAAACTGGCTTACGTAACCTTCGAAAGCGGTAAATCAGCATTGGTGATTCAGACTCTTTCTAACGGAGCTATCCGTCAGGTCGCGTCGTTCCCACGCCACAATGGTGCCCCAGCGTTTTCTCCAGACGGTAGCAAACTGGCGTTTGCATTGTCGAAAAGCGGTAGTCTGAATCTGTATGTTATGGATCTGGGCTCAGGTGCTATTCGTCAGGTGACTGATGGCCGTAGCAATAACACTGAACCTTCATGGTTCCCGGACAGCCAAAATCTGGCATTTACTTCTGACCAGGGTGGACGTCCACAGATTTATAAAGTCAATATTAATGGTGGTGCGCCTGAGCGTCTGACCTGGGAAGGTTCTCAGAATCAGGATGGCGACGTAAGTTCTGACGGCAAGTTCCTTGTCATGGTTGGCACAAGCGGCGGCTCACAGCACATCACTAAACTGGATCTCGGATCGAATGCGAATCAAGTTTTGACCAGCACGTTCCTAGACGAAACGCCGAGTATCGCGCCAAATGGTACCATGGTTATCTATAGTTCTACTCAAGGACTGGGTTCCGTGTTGCAGCTAGTCTCGACCGACGGGCGTTTCAAAGCGCGTCTTCCGGCAACCGATGGTCAGGTGAAATTCCCTGCCTGGTCGCCGTATCTGTGATGCATGTATAAAAAGATATGTATAGCAAATTATAAAAGGATCAAAGAGATGCAACTGAACAAAGTTCTGAAGGGGCTGATGCTAGCACTGCCAATTATGGCCGTAGCTGCTTGTAGTTCACATAAAAATGCGAACGACGATCAATCAGCGATGGGTGCTAACGCTGGTAACGGTATGGAAAACGGCAGCAGCAACCTGTCTTCTGAAGAACAGGCTCGTCTGCAGATGCAAGAACTCCAGAAAAATAACATCGTTTACTTCGGTCTAGACAAGTACGATGTAAGCTCTGACTACGCTCAGATGCTGGACGCACACGCTGCTTTCCTGCGTAACAACCCATCTTACAAAGTGACTGTAGAAGGTCATGCGGATGAGCGCGGTACTCCTGAGTACAACATCGCCCTGGGCGAACGTCGTGCTAACGCAGTTAAGATGTACCTGCAAGGTAAAGGCGTAGGTGCTGATCAGATCTCTATCGTTTCTTACGGTAAAGAAAAACCAGCAGTACTGGGCCACGACGAAGCAGCCTATGCTAAAAACCGTCGTGCCGTACTGGTTTACTAATTGCTAGTAAAACGAGTATCGCATGAGCAGTAACTTCAGACTTCACTTGTTGAGTCTGTCGTTACTGGTTGGAATAGCGGCCCCTTGGGCCGCTATTGCCCAAGCTCCAATCAGTAGCGTCGGCTCCGGCTCGGTTGAAGATCGAGTCACCTCACTTGAGCGTATCACGAATGCTCAGGGTCAACTATTTTCTCAACTCCAGCAGCAACTCTCTGATAACCAGCGTGATATTGACACTCTCCGTGGTCAAATTCAGGAAAGTCAGTATCAACTGAATCAAGTTGTTGAGCGTCAAAAACAGATCCTTTTGCAGTTAGACAGCCAAGGCAGTGCCAGTACGGGGGCTACAGCCGCTCCGGCCGCCTCGACCTCAACAGGTTCTGACTCTAGCGCGGCAGCAGCTCCTGCGGCGGCAACCGCTTCTACAGCGGCAGAAACGCCAGCGAGTAGCGGTGATGCCAACACAGACTATAACCGTGCTGTTGATTTGGTGCTGGTGAAAAAACAAAACGATCAGGCGATTACCGCCTTCCAAAGTTTTGTTAAGCAATACCCAGATTCGACCTATCAGCCAAATGCCAACTATTGGCTAGGCCAGCTGTTTTACAACAAAGGTAAAAAAGACGATTCGGCTTATTATTTTGCTGTAGTCGTTAAAAATTACCCTAAATCACCAAAAGCGCCTGAGGCAATGTATAAGGTTGGGGTGATCATGCAAGATAAAGGGCAGGTCGATAAAGCCAAGGCCGTCTATCAGCAGGTCATTAAGCAGTATCCAACCAGCGATTCTGCAAAGCAGGCACAAAAACGTATTGCTGCGTTATAAGCGTATTTTCAGGCTCAGAAATAGACGATCTGTTTAATTTATGGGCCTGAACGTACGAAGTGCAATCAATTGAACTGATTATTAAAATTTTTGGTTGCGCTGTCCTGATAAATGAGTAATATATGCCGCCGTTGCCCAGACAAACTGAAACAGAGTGATTCAGGCAACAAATTTTGAAATGGGTCGTTAGCTCAGTTGGTAGAGCAGTTGACTTTTAATCAATTGGTCGCAGGTTCGAATCCCGCACGACCCACCATTCGAAGAACGCTACACTCCGCTACAGCGGGTCGTTAGCTCAGTTGGTAGAGCAGTTGACTTTTAATCAATTGGTCGCAGGTTCGAATCCCGCACGACCCACCATTTATTAGTTTGATCAACATACGCAAGACGTGTGGGTGAGAACCGTAAAGGTTCGAGTCGAGCGAAAGCGAGACAACGTTGCGAAGCAACGGCCCGAAGGGCGAGGCGTAAGCCGAGTCATCCCGCACGACCCACCATTTCTTCAAGTATCATCTTAGTTTTAATTTCCCTACAAAAAGATATCGTGCACTTGTCGTGAACGATTTTGAGCAACGCTTGCGACGACTCGAAGGGCAAGGCTAAGCCGAGTCATCCCGCATAAAAATCATCCGCGCCACTTGCCATCCTCGATACTAAACATTTCATCGTTAATTTGTCTTTTTCCCGATCGGCTAGCCCTCGTATTTGCTAGCAATGTTTAGTATATAAAACAAAAAGCCTAATTAATGCTCACTAGTGTTAATCATTTGTTGTATACTCGCCAAACGATCAATCCTCCAATATGAGCTATAGCGCGATGTTTGACCCAAATGCTGCGGTATACCCTTTTCCACCCAAGCCCGCTCCGCTGGTTCCAGATGAAAAACGTTTTTACCGCGAGAAGATCAAAACACTGCTGAAGCAGCATAACGCGGTGCTAGTCGCCCATTACTATACCGATCCTGAAATTCAGGCTTTGGCTGAAGAGACTGGGGGATGTGTATCCGATTCGCTCGAGATGGCGCGTTTTGGGCGTGATCATCCGGCTACGACGCTACTGGTAGCGGGGGTTCGCTTTATGGGCGAAACCGCCAAGATCCTTAGCCCTGAAAAACGCGTGCTAATGCCGACGTTGCAAGCAGAATGCTCGCTTGATCTTGGGTGCCCAGTCGATGAATTCAGTGCTTTTTGTGATGCTCATCCCGACCGAACGGTTGTGGTTTATGCAAATACGTCAGCTGCGGTGAAAGCACGGGCCGATTGGGTTGTGACCTCCAGTATTGCTGTCGAATTGATTGAGCACCTTGATGGCCTTGGTGAGAAAATTATTTGGGCTCCTGATCGCCATTTGGGGCGTTATGTGCAGCGCCAGACGGGGGCTGATATTCTCTGCTGGCAAGGGGCGTGTATTGTGCATGATGAATTCAAGACACAGGCACTAGAGCAGATGAAGAGACTCTACCCTGAAGCTGCAATTCTCGTACACCCCGAATCGCCGCAGAGCATTGTTGATATGGCTGATGCTGTTGGTTCTACCAGCCAACTTATTCAGGCTGCCCAGCGGTTACCTAATCCACAAATGATAGTGGCTACCGATCGTGGTATTTTCTACAAAATGCAACAGGCTTGTCCCGATAAAGTTTTGCTGGAAGCACCGACTGCTGGCGAGGGAGCGACATGTCGTACTTGCGCCCATTGTCCTTGGATGGCGATGAATGGCCTTCACGCCATTGCTATGGGATTGGAACAGGGTGGGAGCAATCACGAGATTCATATTGATGCTGCGTTGCGTGAGCGTGCTCTGATTCCGTTGAATCGCATGTTGCAGTTTGCCAGCGATTTGAAGCTTAACATTAAAGGTAACGCCTGATTGATCTCAGGAAGGTGAGGAACATATGGATTTCTTAAGCACTTCCAACATCATGATACATATCCCGTTGGGGCAAGGTGGTTATGATCTGTCGTGGATCGAAGCCGTCGGCACGCTATTCGGATTGCTGTGTATCTGGTATGCCAGCCAAGAGAAAATCATTAACTATGCGTTTGGCCTGATTAACGTGTCGCTGTTTGCGGTGATTTTCTTCCAGATTCAGCTCTATGCGAGTCTGTTGCTACAGATTTTCTTTTTCGCAGCCAATATCTATGGCTGGTATGCATGGAGCAGACAAACCAGCGATAATCAAGCCGAGCTGAAAATCCGCTGGTTATCTCGACAAACGGCCGCTATTTGGACGACGATATCCATCGTCTGTCTGCTATTTATGACTTATAACATTGACGTCGTTTTTGCATTTTTGACCAAAATCAGTGTCTCGCTGATGCAGGCGTTGGGGCTCAATGTTGTTTTGCCTGAGTTACAGCCTGATGCATTCCCATTCTGGGATTCTGCCATGATGGTGCTGTCGATTGTGGCAATGGTGCTGATGACGCGTAAATATGTTGAGAATTGGATCCTTTGGGTCATCATTGACGTGATAAGCGTAGTGATTTTTGCTTTGCAGGGCGTCTACGTCATGGCTTTGGAATATGTGCTCCTCACCGCTATTGCACTGAATGGCGCTTGGCTTTGGATCAAAAGCGCGCGAGAAAATGGTTCGCAACCACTGTCCGTCGCGGCAGAATAAACGACTGTTATTTTGACGATGGCCTGAGAATGAAACCTCAGGCCATTTTTTTATGAATTTTTGTTTAAAGCTTGTTCAAAACGGGCAAGATTTAGAATGCACTGCTATAGTTCATGCTTGCACTGTGATGGTGAGCACACACTCCGACTGGCGATTTCACGCTAATCGACTATTTAGAGCCTCGATTTTTTCTGCCAGCAATTATTTTCTTAAACAGCGTTAATCCTGTTGGTTCTATTAAATAACTATTTTCTATCGAAATGCAGTGGCGGGCTGCATTTGGTGCAATTTGTGCAATATTTAAACTGACGTCATGTGATGTCGACGAATTCAGGAGCACATTTTGTCTCGAACAAACGTGGTACTTAACCCGCTAGAGTGTACTCAGCAGGCATTGAACTGGATTGAAAAGAAGTCGCTAACGCATGATGAAATGGTGGCTTTGAACAAAGAAGTATTGAGCAATTTTAAGGAGTACGTTAATCCTGGTTTCCTTGAATATCGGAAATCGGTTACGGCAGGCGGGGATTACGGAGCCGTAGAATGGCAAGCGAGTAGCCTTAACACGCTTGTCGACACTCAGGGGAACGAGTATATCGATTGCTTGGGTGGATTCGGTATTTTCAATGTAGGGCACCGTAATCCAAAAGTCATATCCGCCGTAGAAAGTCAGATGGCAAAGCAGCCTCTGCACAGCCAAGAACTCCTTGATCCACTGCGTTCTATGTTGGCGAAAACGCTGGCTGCTATTACGCCGGGCGATCTCAAATATACGTTCTTCTGCAATAGCGGAACGGAGTCTGTAGAGGCTGCGCTGAAGCTGGCGAAGGCTTATCAATCCCCGCATGGAAAATATACCTTTGTCGCAGCGACTGGCGCATTCCACGGTAAGTCCTTGGGTGCACTGTCAGCTACCGCGAAATCTATCTTCCGACGTCCTTTTATGCCACTGCTGCCAGGCTTTCACCATGTTCCTTTCGGAGATATTGAGGCATTACGCACCCAGTTGCACGAATGCAAGAAGACCGGCGATGATGTTGCCGCAGTACTGCTGGAGCCGATTCAAGGCGAAGGTGGGGTCATTTTGCCACCGAAAGGTTATTTGCCTGCTGTTCGAGCGCTTTGCGACGAATACGGTGCCTTGCTGATTTTCGATGAAGTGCAGACGGGTATGGGGCGCACTGGCAAGATGTTTGCCTGTGAACATGAGAATGTTACCCCAGATATTTTATGTCTGGCGAAAGCACTGGGCGGCGGCGTTATGCCTATCGGTGCTACGGTGGCGACGGAAAAGGTATTCTCGGTTCTGTTTGATAATCCTTTCCTGCATACCACCACCTTCGGCGGTAACCCTTTATCCTGTGCAGCGGCGCTCGCAACCTTCAACGTAATACTCACGGAAAATCTGCCAGCTAAAGCTACCGAGCGTGGTCAGCAATTGATGGATGGATTCCGCCGTCTAGCGGTGCAATATCCTGAGTTTATGATGGAAGTTCGCGGTCAGGGGTTGATGCAGGCCATTGAGTTTGTGAAGAGCGAAGTGGGCTATTCGTTCTCACGAGAAATGTTCCAGCGCAATGTTTTAGTTGCAGGAACGCTCAATAACTCAAAATCGATTCGTATTGAGCCACCGTTAACCATTACGGCTGAGCAATGTAAGCAAGTGCTAACTCGTGCTGAAGAAGCGTTAAAGGCTATGCGTGCATTGAGTCCCACCCATCAGCCAACGATGAGTGTGGCCTGATAGGGATGATATAACGCTAAAAAGGGAGCCTCATACTATGATGAGGCTCCCTTTTTCTTTGCAACTGAACTAGCGAGTAACTGCTTACTTATCCGTTATGTTCGTGTGTATGGCCGTGAGAGTGGTTATGTCCAGATGGCATTTTCACGTGGGTCATAAGATCGCAATCATGTTCTTCGCAGCCGTTAAACTCCATCTGAATGGTCGCATGTCCAATCTGATAGTGCTCTGCGAGATAATGTTGGATCTGATCTAACAGCCCATCGTGGTCGTGAGGCGGAATAACACGCACATGCAAGGTCATCAGACGTTGTTCGCCGATTTGCCAGATATGCACATGGTGAACATTGCGGACTTCGGGAAATTCATGGCATAAATCGCGTTGTAGCTGTGGGACATCTACATCTTCAGGCGTACCTTCCAGCAATTCATTCGTACTCTCTTTCAGTAAGCCCCAAGCGCTGTGTAAAACCAGACAGGAAACGACGACGGAAAGGATTGGGTCAATTGGCGTCCATCCGGTCCACATGATAACTAATGCAGCTACAATCGCGCCGACAGAGCCTAATAAATCACCCATTACATGCAGCGCTGCGGCACGTACGTTGATATTTTTTTCTTCAGAACCGTGATGCAGTAGCCAAAAGGAGAGAATGTTGGCCAATAACCCAGCGATCGCGATCACCAACATAGTTCCCCCCATCACGGGTTCGGGCGACATAAAACGCTTTACCGCTTCCCATACAATGATGAAAACAATGACAACAAGTGCTGCTGCGTTAATGAAAGCAGCAAGCGTTGTGAAGCGTAAGAAACCGAACGAGTGTCTCAGCGTGGGAGAGCGAGTGGCAAAGCGCACAGCCATGACTGCAACGAAGAGGGCTGCAGTGTCGGTGAGCATGTGACCTGCGTCGGCGAGTAAGGCCAGCGAGCCTGAAATGAGGCCGCCGATAACTTCGACGACCATAAATATAGCAGTGACGGCTAGCGCCAGTATCAAGCGTTTACTATCGCTGCCTTGAGTTGAATGAGAATGTTGATGACCTGACATCTTTTGTCCTTAATGCACTTAGGATTTTAACTATAGTTTAAGCATAGGACGGGTGGATACGGAACATTCTGCGATGTTTTTTACCTAAAAGTGCGTCAAAAATATTTTCCATCTATCGATTTAATATAAACAATAGCGTTGCAAATGAATTGAAAATAAAATGCAGTAACATCGGAAGTAGTAATCCATTTTTGTATATTCTTGCATAGCATAATATGACAGAAAAAGTGAATAGCTCGATAAAGGTTGTCGGGGAGCTATATTGAGTATGCATAAGACTGAATAAAATCGATGTTAGTACGATTCCGCAGATTTTTGCTTTAGGCCCCCACAGAAGAAATGCATTTAGCAGAAAACCGCGAAATACGATCTCTTCATAGATGGGGGCTAAAAAACAAACGCAAATTGAAAATAGGAAAAAAGATAAGTTTGAATAAGTCGTAATCGATTCAATCCATGCTTCTGGCTTATCATAAAAAGCGGATATTACCCTTAGAATAAGGATGAATGTTATAAAAAATAGTGTGCTTTGGGTATCGATGCCGCCTATTTTTATATCGTTATAGTGAGTAGAGTATTTTCTTATGGCAATATATGATAAAGGAAGCCAAAGTGCAAAACTCATAAATGAAATAAGATATCCACTTTGATAGAGTTCTTTATAGTTATTAAGAAAAAACGCGACATAAGAAATAAAATACCAAAGCATAAAAATGCTAAAGCATATAAAAGATTGTACTATTTTATCGAGTTTCTTGCTGTCCATTGCATGATATTTTCTCTATCAGATTTGTATCTGATTATAAATGCAGCATAGAAAACTAAGCAAGCATCCAACCTTAAACCATGGCTGAATTATAAATTAATAATCCCATTAAAAATAATAATTATGAATGGGTGTGCTAAGAGTCTTTGCGCAACTAATTGTTCGTAACCGAATGAAACTATTTTATGCGGAAAAGATTTTTATGTCAGACACAAATTTTGTTGTTGGACGTGCTTTTACTCAAGCTGTTCAATATCCACTTATGCTGATTAATGTGTTTAAAATCATC
Organism: Hafnia paralvei; assembly: GCF_020150375.1. Taxonomy (NCBI): domain Bacteria; kingdom Pseudomonadati; phylum Pseudomonadota; class Gammaproteobacteria; order Enterobacterales; family Hafniaceae; genus Hafnia; species Hafnia paralvei. The sequence goes on from NZ_CP083737.1 coordinate 1,495,538, forward strand.
ATCAATGGTGGCTCATGATGAAGAGGTGACCGTGGCTAGCTAGGCTAGAGTGGGCTTAAATCAAGAAATTGTTGAACAAAGGCCGTTTACAATCGCTGCGTAAAACGGCTAGATTGGAGATTCGTCTATTAATCCCCTTCGACACCAACGGAATAGTTATGAATTACCAGAACGATGATTTACGTATTAAAGAAATTAAGGAACTCCTGCCACCTGTTGCCCTGCTAGAAAAATTTCCGGCTACAGTGTTTGCAGCAGAGACGGTGTCGCAATCTCGAGGTGCAATTCATCAGATCCTCAAAGGTAAAGACGATCGTTTGTTGGTGATTATCGGGCCATGTTCTATTCATGATGTTGAAGCTGCCAAAGAGTACGCTCAGCGTTTGCTTAGTCTGCGCCAAGAGCTGAACGGTGAGCTAGAAATTGTGATGCGAGTTTACTTTGAAAAGCCGCGTACTACGGTAGGTTGGAAGGGGCTTATCAACGACCCACATATGGATAGCAGCTATCAGATTAATGATGGGCTACGTATCGCACGTAAGCTGTTACTCGATATCAATGATATTGGATTACCGACTGCGGGCGAGTTCCTCGATATGATCACGCCACAGTATCTGGCTGATTTGATGAGCTGGGGCGCAATCGGTGCACGTACGACCGAATCTCAGGTTCATCGAGAGCTAGCTTCTGGGCTTTCCTGTCCAGTCGGGTTCAAGAATGGCACCGATGGTACTATTAAAGTTGCTATAGACGCGATTAACGCAGCAAGCGCCGCGCATTGTTTCTTATCTGTCACCAAGTGGGGCCATTCGGCTATCGTGAATACTAGCGGCAATGGTGATTGCCATATTATTTTACGTGGTGGTAAAGAGCCAAACTATAGCTCCGCCCACGTGCAGGAAGTCAAGGCAGGGCTGAAGAAAGCCGGCTTGGCCGAGCAGATCATGATTGATTTCAGCCATGCAAACAGTAGCAAGCAGTTTAAAAAACAGCTTGAAGTTTGTACCGATGTCTGCAACCAGATTAAAGCGGGCGATAAAGCGATCATGGGCGTGATGATTGAAAGCCATCTCGAAGAGGGAAACCAGAATCTGGAAGGCTCTGAGCCGCTGGTTTATGGCAAAAGTGTTACCGATGCCTGCATTGGTTGGAACGATACTGAAACGGTGCTGCGTCAACTGGCTCAGGCTGTTAAAGTGCGTCGTGGCTAAATGCCCTTCATGACGATAAAAGCCCACGTTGTGGGCTTTTTACTAAATAAAATCTGATAGCTCTGGTTATTGTTGCTGTTCCATTTCCTGAGCCAAATCGCTTTTGACCTGCGCTTTCTGTTCTGGTGTTAATACTTTGCTCAGATTAAAGAAATACTGCATACGATAGTAGCGTGCTTGCTCTTGCGCTTTACCAAATGCGGTAATTTGCTTTTTTACCGCAGCTTCGTCCCATTTCCCTGAATCAATGATATTAATCAGCAGCCCATTCTGTATATCTTTGGTATCAATAGATGCCATTTTTTGATCGGTTTCAGCACGAAGGGCCTTAATCTTCTCAACCTGAGAAGGGGTCAAATGCAGGTGCTGAATCATTGGATCTTGCTGTGCTTCCGGTTGCGAGTTTCCGCCGGTATTACTCGATGCCAATGCTAAGCTAGAAAAAACGAGAGCGGATACTGCAATTGCGGTTTTAGAGAATTTGTTCATTGATATAATCCCAAGAGTGGTCGAAAAAGAGAGTAGGCAATACTGTAATATATTAACAAGTTTGTGTTGTAATGAATTGTGTTAACTCGTAAATAGCCTAGCGTTAATAAGTTATTCAAATTATGACTTTATCAAGTTCATCATTATGGTGAATACGCTTGTTTAAATTTAATCTGAATGGCTAAATTACAGCAGACAATAAAAAAGCGCCGTGAGGCGCTTTTTTATTGTCCAGAAAAGGCGAGATTATTTCGCTTTACCCTGATTTGCAACGGCTGCAGCTTTGGCGGCAATCTCAGCGGCATCGCCAAGATAATAACGCTTCAACGGCTTCAGATTTTCATCAAACTCATACACCAACGGTACGCCAGTAGGGATATTAAGCTCAAGAATTTCATCTTCGCTTAGGTTATCTAAATATTTCACCAGCGCACGCAGAGAGTTACCATGCGCAGCAATAATTACTCGTTCGCCGCTGGCGATGCGTGGTTTAATCACATCGGTCCAGTACGGAATGACTCGGTCTATCGTGGTGGCCAAGCTTTCAGTCACTGGCAATTCTTGCTCGCTCAATTTAGCGTAGCGTGGATCGTGCCCAGGATAGCGCTCATCTTCTTTAGTCAACTCTGGAGGTGTGACCGCAAAACCACGGCGCCACAGTTTCACTTGTTCATCGCCATATTTTTGGGCAGTTTCGGCTTTGTTTAACCCCTGCAATGCACCGTAATGACGCTCATTCAATTTCCATGATTTCTCAACCGGCAGCCACTGTTGCTCCAGCTCATCAAGAACGTTCCACAGAGTATGAATGGCTCGCTTCAGCACAGATGTGTAAGCGAAGTCAAAGGAGAAACCCTGTTCTTTTAAAAGTTTACCTGCAGATTTTGCCTCTGCACGTCCTTTGTCAGACAGCTCTACGTCAGTCCAGCCGGTAAAGCGGTTTTCTTTGTTCCACTCGCTTTCACCGTGTCGTACCAAAACTAATTTCGTTACAGCCATGGGGAAACTCCTTAGAGTAATTTATTAAATGATAACTATTATCATTATATTGCCATCATCGGGTAAACAGCAATAGCTGAGTTTAAACATAGCTAATTTCGGGAGGGATGGGTATGCACAAAAAGTTATTGGTAGATTAGAAACAAAGGGAAACAGTAAAAACGCCTCGCGAGTGACGCCCACTAAAGGTGCGAGGCGTTTAGGGAATTATTTTTTCTTCAAGCAATCGCTCATGAAGGTTTGACGTTCGCCTTCTTTGAAGGTTTTGGTTTTTGCTTCGGCGTTACAGGTTTTCATTTTTTGTTGCTGAGGGGTCAGCGTGGTCGAGGTCGGGTTGGTCTCAGCTTTTAAGCAAGTGCTCATAAAGTTTTTTCGAGCATCGCCGCTCAGAGACTGGCTGCTTGCTTGCTGGCTACAGTCAGTCATTTTCTTTTGCTGGGCGAGCTGTTTCGCTGATGGGGCTTTAACTGCTTTACTCTCTGTGGATGCAGGATCGGCCGCCAGAGCACTACCAGCCAGCAGCAAACCTGCCATTAAAGGGAGAACCTTGCGCATAAACATAGATGATTCCTTATTTTTGCCGTCGTTTTGTTGCTTTAGATTAATTATTGCTGAGACATACAGCTACGTAATAAGCGTAGATGGCAATTCAAAGAAAAGGAATGAGACTTTTATAAAAGTGTCTTGAAAACAGTGAGAAACGGATAAATCTCAGGAGAATATATTCGTCTTATATCCCTAATTCAGTTGTTAGAGACGAAAAAGCACTGCCGTTTAAGGCAGTGCTTCGACGCGTGAGAGCCATCAGTCTTTAGGTGGCTGTTGCGCTTTTGCTGGGTGTAGCAATAAATATACCGCAGGGATCACCAGCATTGAGAGCAGAGGTGCGCTGACCATACCGCCAATCATCGGTGCTGCAATTCGTTGCATGACCTCAGAGCCCGTGCCGCCGCCCCACATTATAGGCAGTAAACCCGCCATAATCGTGGCTACCGTCATCACTTTCGGCCGTACTCGCAGCACGGCTCCTTCGTGTAACGCCGCCAACATTTGTCGATGAGTTAATGGTTGGTCACCTTGCTGATGTTTTTCAACGGCATGATTGAGGTAAAGCAGCATAATTACCCCAAACTCGGCTGACACACCCGCCAGAGCGATAAAGCCCACTGCACCAGCAACTGACAGATTATAACCTAGCAGATAAAGCAACCATACGCCGCCGATTAGGGCGAAGGGCAGGGTGCACATGATCAGCAGGGCATCACGGATCTTGCCAAAGGTGATGTAGAGCAGGACAAAGATGATCATCAACGTAAGCGGTAATACCATTTGCAGCTTGGCGCTGGCGCGTTCCATATACTCGAATTGCCCTGACCAGCTTAACGAAACGCCTTCAGGCAATTTCACCTGTTCTGCTACCACGCTCTGCATTTCTTCGACTGCTGATTTCAGATCGCGGCCACGGAGGTCAACGTACACCCAATCAGAAAGACGCGCGTTTTCGCTTTTCAACATAGGTGGCCCTTCGCTAATGCGAACCTGAGCTAAATCCCCCAGCGCGACCTGAGCCCCGCTCGCGGTAACCACCGGTAACGCTCTTAGTTTCTCAACGGAATCGCGAATTTCACGTGGGTAGCGGATATTGATAGGGAATCGTTCTCGTCCTTCGATAGTTTCGCCAATATTTTCACCGCCGATAACGCTCGATACCAACGATTGCAGTTCTTTGACGGTCACTCCGTAGCGAGCTGCTGCGATGCGATTAATATCAATATCGATATAGCGCCCGCCGGTCATGCGCTCAGCCAGCGCAGACGTAACGCCTGGTACCTTTTGTACTACGCGTTCAATCTGTTCGGCGACGTCCCCAATCTGCTGTAGATTATTACCGTTAACCTTGATGCCCACGGGGCTTTTTATGCCAGTAGATAGCATATCCAGACGGTTACGAATCGGAGGCACCCAGACATTGGCAATCCCCGGTACCTGAACGCGAGCGTCGAGTTCGGCAATCAGCGTGTCCATGGTCATGCCTTCGCGCCACTGTTCGCGAGGTTTAAAGAGAATCGTTGTTTCCAGCATGGTGAGCGGGGCGGGATCGGTGGCGCTCTCCGCGCGGCCAGCTTTACCAAAGACGCTTTCGACTTCGGGTACGGTTTTGATTAAGCGATCGGTCAGTTGTAACAGGCGACTGGCTTCACGGGCAGAAATACCGGGCAGCGCTGAAGGCATGTACAACAAATCACCCTCGTCGAGCGATGGCATAAACTCACTGCCTAATCGACTTAGCGGATACGCAGTGGCTAACAGCAATGCGGCGGCTATCACCAACGTGGTTTTAGGACGCGCCAGCACCCAATCTAATAACGGATGATAGGCTTTAATCAGCCAGCGGTTGATTGGATTCGCATTTTCATCAGGGATTTTTCCGCGAATAAAATAGCCCATCAGAACGGGGACTAGAGTAATACCTAAACCCGCGGATACCGCCATGGCATACGTTTTTGTGAAGGCGAGTGGAGAGAACATTTTTCCCTCCTGCGCTTCTAGGGCGAATACTGGAATAAACGACAAAGTAATAATCAGTAAACTGCAAAACAGCGCTGGGCCCACCTCGACGGCGGCTTTTTCTGCGATCTTCCAATACTCGGCGTTGCTTGGCGTGCGATTTTCATTTTCGTGTCGCCACTGTTCGAGCACCTTATGCATGTTTTCGATCATCACGATCGCGGCATCGACCATAGCGCCAATGGCGATAGCAATACCTCCCAGCGACATGATATTAGCGTTCACCCCCTGATAATGCATGATGACAAACGCTCCCAAAATCCCCAACGGCAGACTGATAATGGCCACCAATGCCGAACGGAAATGGAATAGGAATAGCGCACAAATCACAGCAACCACGATGAACTCTTCCAGCAGTTTATGCGAAAGGGTGTCAATGGCGCGTTCAATGAGCTGAGAGCGATCGTAGGTTGTTACGATCTTCACGCCGGGAGGCAGACTTTTTTGCAATTCCTGCAGTTTGTCTTTGACGGCATTGATGGTTTCAAGGGCGTTTTTACCCGAGCGCATCACGATGATCCCACCCGCGACCTCACCTTCACCGTTGAGTTCGGCTACGCCACGGCGCATCTCCGGCCCTAAACGTAATGTTGCAACGTCAGATAGCATCACAGGCACGCCGTTACGGTTAGCGATGACGACGTTACGGAAGTCGTCTAGCGATTGCAGGTAACCAGAGGTTCGCACCATATATTCCGCTTCACCCAGTTCCAGAACCGAACCGCCGCCTTCCTGATTCGCGGATTTAATCGCGGTGGAGATTTGATCATGGGTAACGTTAAGCGCGCGCATTTTCTCCGGCTGTAAGACAACCTGATACTGACGAACCATCCCGCCAACGCTGGCAACTTCGGAAACATTAGGCACTGTTTTTAGCTCATATTTCAGCGTCCAGTCCTGCAATGCACGCAAATCGGCTAGGCTATATTTTCCTGTGGTATCGGTTAGCGCATATTCATAAACCCAGCCGACGCCGGTGGCATCGGGGCCTAATGATGCCTTGGCCTCTGGGGGCAGCGTAGACTGTGCCTGACTTAGGTACTCCAACACGCGTGATCGTGCCCAATAAGGATCAGTGCCGTCGTCAAACAGTACATAAACGTAAGAGTCGCCAAACATGGAGAAACCGCGCACGGTTTTAGCACCGGGCACTGATAGCATGGTGGTCGTGAGCGGATAGGTCACTAGATTTTCAACCACCTGTGGCGCTTTGCCAGGGTAGCTAACGCGAATAATGACCTGCGTATCCGAAAGGTCGGGCAGAGCATCCAGCGGTGCCTTCTGTACTGCCCATAACCCCCACACCGCAAGGCCGATAGCGGCGAGTAGCACCAGCAGGCGATTTTTGAGCGACCAGCGTATTACGGAGGCGATCATGATTGGCCTCCCGACATGTCCATTTTCATCTCTGCTGGCATGATGTGGCGGATAACAATGCCATTTTCATCCATGCTAAAGCTGAAGTTGATATGGGAACCGAGTTGCACGCCTTCGGGCAGTTTTCCTCCTGGCAACGTGAAGTCCATGGTCATGGGACCCCATTTCAGAGCGGGTATAGCTTCATGGCTGATTGTCACATTTTCGCCATCCACCGCTTTAATCACGCCGGTTGTTGTGTACTGAGCGGTTTGTGATATTTCGGCTGATGCCGTATCTGTGGCAGGTTTGTCATCACTAAATTGGGGTAACGCGTTACGTAGACTGGCTTCGGAATCGAGCATGAACTGGCCAGAGGTCACGACAGACTGCCCGTCAGTGATGCCATCCTTGATTTCAACCCACTCACCTTGTGATTCACCGGTACGCACGGCAACCGGCGTAAAGTGTCCATTGCCGTCGCTTAACAGCAGGTGAGTATTTTCACCGGTAGTCATTAGTGCAGACTGTGGAACGGCCAATGCGCTGCGTTCATGACTGCTGACGCTGGCAACGTTTAAATACATGCCAGGTTTTAATTGCTGCTTAGGATTACTGAGTTCAATGCGCGCTTTTAGGTTACGGGTGGTTGCATCAAGTTCGGGCAACAGCTCGCTAACGCGTCCAGAGAAACTGACGCCCGGCCATGCGCTGCTGGTGGCGGTGACGCTATCGCCCAAGCGAAGCCTATCGGCCTGTGACTGCGGGTAATCAATGACAACCCATACCGGATCGAGACTTGCGAGTTCAAATAGTGGTTGAGCGGTTGCAACCTGCTGCCCTTCACGAACTTCTAGCTTGGAAACATAGCCGCTGCGCGGAGCCGCAATCGTCATGCGAGGTTGTACTTTGCCGCTGCGTTCTACCGCACGGATAACGCTTTCAGGCATAAACTGCAATGCTAAACGTTGGCGAGCAGCCTGAGTGAGCGCGTTATCACCCATTGCTCGGATTGCCAGATATTCTTGCTGAGCGCTGCTCCAACTCGGATTCCAGATGACGGCTAACGTTTCACCAGCTTTAACGCTTTGCTGCAAGGCTCTCACTTTTAACTGCTCGATAACTCCCGCGCTGGGAGCGGAGAGAGTGCTTAACGTGCGTTCATTGACCGCGACGGTGCCATAGGCTTTCAGATTACTGGTAAACGTATGGCGTTCAGCCACGGCGGTTTTTATGCCTAGATTTTGCTGCTGACGTGCGCTGATGCTGACGCCGTTATCGGATTCTGGTCCCGACTCATTGGCATAGCGCGGCACCAGCTCCATATCCATAAACGGGGATTTTCCTGGTTTATCGAATCGCTGGCCAGGAACCATGGGATCGTACCAATACAGCACTTTCCGACCATCATCTGAAGCCTGTTTAGTCGGCTCTACCCCATGAGAATTGCGGGACTGTGAGCCTAACGTGTAGCCTCCCCAGCCCGCGATGATCAAGGCAGCAACAATAGCGCTTAACGTAAATTTATTTTTCATAGTGCAGCCCCTTGCGGAATGAGATAGCGGATTGAGGCCCAGATTTTGGCCATTTCACGTTCGGCAGCCACGGAGGCTAATTCGCTTTCCAAGAGGTCGCGTCGACCACTCATCACTTCGGCTAAGGAACTGCTACCTGCACGATATTGGGCTTCCAGCAGACGAATTTTTTGTTGCTGTAGCGGTACGACTTCTTGCTGTTGGCGCTGCCAACGGTTTTGCGCCGCCTGATATTGGGCAATGAGAGTATCTAGCTGAGCGCGATGATCTCGCTGAATGAGCGTGAGCTGATCGTTAGCCTCCATGCTGCGAGACACGTCAGCGGCATAGTCTTTATCCTGACGTTTGGATTTAAACAGCGGCAGATCGACGGTAAACATAACGCCGGCCATATCCTCATAATCATCCCCACGTTTAGCGTAATAGACCTCGACTCCCACATCGGGCACGGCGGCGAGCGCAGTTTGCTCGGATCGGGCATGTGCAACGTCTGATTCACGTTTGGCCTGTAGCACTTCAGGATGGCGGTCGATAGCTTGAATGAGCACATCACGATCGGCAGGCAAGCGTTGATAGCGGGGCAGAGAACCCGCCGTGCGAACGTCGCTTTCGCCCGTTAGCTGCATCAGGCGAGCCTGCGCGACCTGTACATCGCGGCTGGCATCGGTGACCCGATCTTGCATCGCAGCTAAGGTGAGTTTGGCGTCAATGGCACTGCTCGGCGCACTACCGTTGGCAACGCTAGCATTTTGCAGTGGGAGTTGGCGTTGCCCTTCGCTGACCAATTTTTTGGCTTGCTCTTCGCTGCGCTGAGCTAATGCCAAATCGAGCCATGCTTGTGCGGTGTCTCGCTGTAGCTGAGCCCGAATGGCAAGCGAGTTAGCCGCTGTTTTAGCTGCTTCTGCGCGCAGGGTATCGGCCTTACGCTCTCGTTTTTCGCTGCTGACGTAGTCTTGCATAATGCCAACGCGCTGCATGGTCATCCCTTCACGCGTTAATCGTCGTCCGTTATCTCCGCCAACAGGGACGTTTTCGATACCAAACTTCAATTTAGGATCGGGAAGTTGAGTGGCAGAGTCAGCCATGTTTTCCAGTGCATTAACCTGATGCTGGTTAGCCGAGAGCGCCGCCGAGTATTTTTGGGCGGCATTCAGGGCTTCATCCAAGCTCAGGTTTGCCGCTTGAGAAGCGGCAGGCAGGAAAAACATCGCCGCCAGCCACGCCGCAATGCGGCGCTGCTTTCGGTTTTGCATGATGTTTCTCCGTTACTGAACTGGATGGATTTCAGTTAATTGATAACCAGATTCGGTTTGAATAAAGCTGAAATTCACCTTGCTATCGGGTGCAACAGGCTTAATGGCGGAGGTTGATGGCAGAGAAAACGTCATGGTCATTGCTGGCCAATGCAGTGCTGGGATAGGTGCATGGGTTAGCGAGACGCCGTTCTCTTGGCTCCAGCTTTTCACGGTGCCAGAAGAATGATAGACGGTAGTGTTAGTGTCATGATGCTGCATGCTGTCATGCATATTGCTCATGTCATGATGTTGGGTATTGGCAAGCAGCGGTGTAGACAGTGTCAGTGCAGACAGAACGGCGGTTGTCACGTAAAGGGCGCGGATATTGATGATATAAGACATAAAAATAACTCCTGTAAAAAAGACGAAAACCCGCTGTGTGTTGGTAAAAACAGCACAGCAAAACCACATTGAGGTTTTACGTCAGGAGTTATTCTCTAAAGCGACAAAAGCGTATTTCGGCTGGAGGTCCGATGGAGGGGGGCTGACGCCATTCGACATCGGCAGGTAGCTCAACGGCAGCAAGATCTATCGCCGCAATTTCAGTACTCACGGGGATAGCATGTAACGTTAACTGCGCTTCAGCATGATCTTGCTTCATGCTGTCCGGAGAACAGTGCTTCTCGCACATGGTTTCCGACACTTGCATGTGATGCGCCACTACGGCAGGGGCACCCTGCATATGGGTCACATGCTGGATCATCGGCGCAGGGCCATCGACATTCATATTGCATTGGTGACCCGCAATAGCCAATTGCGCATTCAGTAACGCCCAACAAGCAACTAACACAGTCGCCCACACGTTTCTCACGCGTAGGTTATGCATTCGTTGCTGAAGTTTGCTGCTGATAGACATGGGAATGGACAGTCACTCAAAAATAATCGGCTTCCAGTTTAGCGTTTAGCATCAAGAGTGAACAAGGGCTAGAGGGTAAAGAACTGTCAGGAGAGGATGTTTTTTAAAATCAGTAAGTTGATTTAACTTTTTTGTTACTGATGGGTAACTTTTAGGGCGCGTTGTGGTGAAATATTTCGTACGCCTAAAGCATCGAATATCACATAAGCCTTGTGCCGGCGTCCGAGTCGGCGAATCCTAGCCTTCATTCCTCACTTCGGCTGAAGAACAACGTGCCGGAAAAGGTCAACGTCAAAACAAAAAGCGTGGCCGGTTTTTAGTTTAAGTCTTCGTAGGGAGAGCCGGCACGACAGGGATGTCGTGACGGAGTTTGGGGCGCCCTGGATGGGCGATACCAAACCGGAGCGGAGATGGCATCTCGGATAAAAAGCGCGCGGATTGAAGGGGCGCGCTGGCGCCCCTCATCGGTCGCCTTCGCCAGCGGGTTCATGGAAACGCATTTGCTGACCGGCGAACGAAACATTTCACCGCAATCCCATAGAGGAACGCTCAGATGCCGCGAGTGTGCGCTACTGCCTAAAACTCACCCCTTCACCACAAACCAATATGTCGTTGCAGCCTGATACTTTTCACCTGGTTTTATAAAGCAATCTGGCTGCGGCCATTCAGGATGGTTAGGGGTATCAGGTAAAAACTCACTTTCTAACGCCACGCCGGCATAAGCCGCGTATTGTGCGCCACGGCGATCTGGCGTTCCTGCCAAAAAATTACCGCTGTAAAGCTGCAGGGCAGGGGCATCAGTAAATACCTGCATTTCAATTTTGCCATCGGCTGCGGTGAGGATCGCGGCTGGGTGGCTGCCGTTATGGCAGGTGTCATGCAACAGATAGGCATGATCGTAGCCTTTGACGCGTTGTTGGCAGCGATCTTTCAGCAGGTCTTGTTGCAACGTTTTGGCTTGGCGGAAATCCATGCCGCTACCGGTGACGTCGGTGAGGTCTCCGCAGGGGATACCATCGCTTTCAACCGGCAGGTATTTATCAGCAAACAACTGAAGTTTCTGCGCTAACGCATCGGTTGTTGAACCGTCGCCATCTAAATTGAAATAGGCATGGTTGGTTAAGTTTACCGGGCAGGTTTTATCTACGGTCGCCTGCCAGCTAATTTCAATACGGTTGTCTTCGGTTAAACGGTAGGTCGTTTGCACAGCAAGATGGCCAGGAAATCCCTGATCGCCATCGGCAGACTCCAACCGATAAGTGACGTGGTGAGTATCATGAGAAACGCGTTCCCAGCGGCGTTTGTCAAAACCTTCAGGACCACCGTGCAGGAGGTTTTCTCCTTGGCTTGGCTGCAAGACGATTTTCTCGCCTTGATAGACATATTGAGCCTTGGCAATACGGTTAGCATAGCGGCCCACGGTGGCACCGAAAAAAGCGCTTTGCTGAGTAAACTGTTCAGGTGTTTGGCAGCCGAGCAGTACCTCGCGCATGCTGCCATCGTTGAGTGCGATCTGACATGAGACCCAGGTAGCTCCCCAGTCCATAAAGGTTGCAACGCTACCGGACTTATTAGTCAACGTTGTGAATTGGAATGGTTCGCCATCAGGGCCTCGTGAAGATTCAGAGAAATTTAGCATACGCTGGCTCCCTGCGATGGGTAACAGACGTAGAAAGTCTCTTTAATCCCAGATTGCACCTGATATTCACGCTCAACGGTGGCACGGACTTCATCGACCAGATCCAGTGGCATCAGCGCAACAATACAGCCACCAAAACCACCGCCAGTCATACGAACGCCACCACGTTCGCCAATCACGTCTTTCACGATGTCGACTAATTTATCAATAGGCTTCACGGTGATTTCAAAATCGTCTCGCATGGAAGCGTGGGATTCAGCCATCAATGTTCCCATCAATTTGAGATCGCCCGCAGCGAGCGCTTTGGCAGCGGCTTCGGTGCGATCATTCTCCGTGATAACGTGGCGCGCACGACGAGCAACCAGAGGGTCAAGACCTGCCTGTTTGGCTTCGAATTCGGCCTGTGTAACATCACGAAGTGCTTTGACGTTGAAGTATTTTGCTGCGGCTTCGCATTGCTGGCGGCGTGTATTGTATTCGCTGTCAACAAGACCCCGTTTGACGTTGGAATTGATAATGACCACCGCAACGTCTTTTGGCATTGGTACGGAGTGGGTTTCGAGTGAACGGCAGTCAATCAATAAAGCATGCTTTTCTTCGCCTAAGGCCGAGATTAATTGATCCATAATCCCGCAGTTGCAGCCAACAAATTTGTTTTCCGCTTCTTGGCCATTTAGCGCTAGTTGCACGCCATCTAATGGTAAGTCATACAGCGCTTGAAATGCCTGCCCAACAGCAACCTCAAGCGAAGCAGAAGAACTTAATCCTGCGCCCTGTGGCACATTGCCGCTGATGACTAAATCAGCACCACCAAAGTTTGGGTTACGAATCTGCAAATATTTCACTACGCCGCGAACGTAGTTGCTCCACATTTTGGTGGGGTGGGATTCAAACGGCGCATCAAGAGAGAATTCATCTTGCTCATTATCATAGTCGGCGGCAATAACACGTACAGTACGATCGTCACGCTTGGCGCAACTAATCACCGTCTGATAATCGATGGCGCAAGGCAGTACGAAGCCATCGTTATAATCGGTGTGTTCACCGATCAAATTTACACGACCCGGCGCCTGCACGGTCATTGCCGGAGCATAGCCAAAATAACGGGTAAAAATATCCTGTGTCACACTAGCAAGTTGTTGCAGACTCATTTTCGTTTCCTTATTTGGCATTGGCTTCACGGTAATGGACGTCGCTAACGGCACGCAGACGTTCGGCGGCTTGCTCTGCGGTTAAATCGCGCTGAGTTTCGGCCAGCATTTCGTAGCCGACCATAAATTTACGCACGGTTGCGGAGCGCAACAGTGGGGGATAGAAATGCGCATGCAACTGCCAGTGTACACAGTCAATCTCATGGAACGGTGCACCGTGCCAGCCCATAGAATATGGGAAGGAACACTGGAAAAGGTTGTCATAGCGACTGGTCAATTTTTTCAACGCAACCGCTAAATCAGCCCGCTGTTCTTCATTGATATCAGTCATACGCAGCAGGTGTGTTTTAGGCAGTAACAGTGTTTCGAACGGCCATGCCGCCCAGTAAGGCACAACGGCGATCCAATGCTGAGTTTCAACTACGGTGCGGCTGCCATCGGCCATTTCACGCTTTGCGTAGTCCAACAGCATTGGAGAGTGATGCTCTGCGAAATAGGCTTGTTGTAAGCGATCTTCACGTGCGGCTTCATTTGGCAGGAAGCTGTTTGCCCAAATTTGACCGTGTGGATGCGGGTTTGAGCATCCCATCGCGGCACCTTTATTCTCAAAGACTTGCACCCACGGGTAGGTTTTACCTAGATCGGCGCTTTGCTGCTGCCAGGTTTTCACAATTTCTTCGAGTGCAGGCAGCGAGAGTTCAGGCAACGTTTTACTATGATCTGGCGAAAAACAGATGACGCGACTGGTGCCTCGTGCACTTTCACAGCGCATCAGTGGATCTTCATTTTGCGGAGCATCGGGCGTATCCGGCATCAGTGCGGCAAAATCATTGGTAAAAACATAGGTACCGGTGTAATTCGGATTTTTGTCTCCGGTGACACGCGTATTGCCCGCGCACAAAAAACAGTCGGGATCGTGCTGCGGTAGCTGTTGATTCGACGGTGTTTCCTGTGCACCCTGCCACGGGCGTTTAGCTCGATGCGGGGAGACCAACACCCACTGATCGGTCAATGGGTTATAACGGCGATGAGGGTGATCGACCGGATTAAATGTGGTCATTTTAGTCATGCTCCTTTGAATATTATTCTGGATAACCCTGTGGATTCTGTGACTGCCAGCGCCAAGTGTCCTGTGCCATATCGTCCAGAGTTCGGGTCACACGCCAGTCGAGGTCTTTATCTGCGCGAGTCGAGTCAGCCCAATAGGCGGCGAGATCGCCAGCGCGGCGTGGGGCAAAGTGATAATTGACTGGTTTTCCACAGGCTTTACTAAAGGCATTCACTACCTGCAAGACGCTATAACCCACACCTGCACCGAGGTTATAAATATGTACGCCAGGTTTATTGGTCATCACGTTTAGCGCGGCTAAGTGCCCATCAGCTAAATCGACAACGTGAATGTAGTCACGCACGCCGGTACCGTCTTCGGTGGGATAGTCATTGCCAAAAATAGCCAGAGAATCTCGGCGACCCACGGCAACTTGGGCAATATAGGGCATCAGGTTATTTGGAATTCCCTGTGGATCCTCCCCCATCAGGCCTGACGGATGCGCCCCAACGGGATTGAAATAGCGCAGCAGGCTGACGCTCCACTCAGGATCCGCGCGATGCAAATCCTCAAGCATTTGTTCAACCATCAATTTACTGCGTCCATACGGACTAGATGGGTTGCCAGTCGGGAAGTCTTCCACATAAGGGATTTTGGGCTGGTCGCCATAAACCGTCGCCGATGAACTGAAAATCATATTTTTAACGTTTGCCGCACGCATGGCTTCGAGTAAAACCAAGGTGCCGCTAACGTTATTATCGTAATACTCCAAAGGCTTTTGCACTGACTCGCCTACGGCTTTTAGCCCAGCAAAGTGAATAACGGAATCAACGCGGTTTTCAGCAAAAATGCGATCCAGCAATGCGCGGTCACGAATATCGCCCTGATACAGTGCGGGTGTCTTGCCTGTAAGCGTGTTGATGCGTTCTAAAACGCTGGCTTTGCTGTTGCAAAGATTGTCTAAGATGATTGGTGTATGCCCAGCGGCGATTAACTGAACACAAGTATGGCTGCCAATGTAACCGCTACCACCGGTGACTAAAACAATCATGATTCGCTCCTTTGGAACCTTCAATGTCATAAAGGTAGCATGAGAAAACCGTTAAAAAGGTGATCTATGCTAAATAAATGGAATCGTTTACACAACGATGTAAACGCCTAGTATTAGGACTAGCGTCCATTGTGAAGTGCGTAAGGTGGGTCTGCAAGCGCGGATTTAGCGTCGTGAAGTGGTAACGTTTACATTCAGTTCAATTGGGTTGGAAAAAGTGTCATGCGGTCATACAAAAGGAAAACTCTGTAAGACCGCTGATGACGACTCACTTAAGCGTGGTACATCGGGTAGGTAAAGAACAGCAAATGGATAAGGTTAAGCCCGAAATGGAAGAGGGTTGCGACCCAGAGTCGACCGCTCCACATCCAAGCTATACCATAGATTACGCCCGCTAACCCAGCAAAAACCACCATCAGCCAACCGCCGGCATAATGAGCTAAACCGAAAATAACCGCAGTGATTAGCAGAGCCGGAAGATGGCCTAACCATCCGCTTAAACGTTGTTGTAGATAACCACGAAATAGAGCTTCTTCGGCCAGAGAGACAAAAAAGAGATTAGCCAGCGCAAATTGCCAAATCCAACTTGGCTGATGCAATTCAATGCGTAAGCCACCCAAAGCAACGGCGATAAGTAGCAAAGTAGGTACGCTGATACCCAATAGCAGCCAGTTCCAGTATGGACGAGAAGCGGTTGAGGAGGTGCGGAACAGCGTTGGCAATGCCAGCAGTAAGATAAATGGCACCAACGCTTTATCGAAATTGTAATACATTGAGAACGGCGCACTGTGCGGGCCTGCAATGACCTTATCGAGAATTTTTGGGTTATTGAAGCCAGGAACCAGATGCAGAAAGAGTACGACGGCAGCCAAGACTAATAAGACTTCGCTGTTGAATCCCCCTTTTTGTTGGTTCTCCCAGCGATATCGAGCTACGCCAGCCAGAGCGACAACGGCCATAAAGCCGAGTGCATTAAAGTTTAATATGCCTTGGCTAAAAGCGAGAGCGGTGGCGGATAGGAGCAAGAAAGCGGATAGCTGTCGTTGAAACGAAAGTACGGCTAATGAAGCAGCAAGTGCACCCCACATAGGTAATTCCCTTAATATCTTATAGTTGAAGCCGAATGATAACACAGGGAAATTATTTAACTGCTCTGAGAAGCGGGCTTCGGTAAAAGAGGAAGCCCGCATGATAATTAGATGCGATCTGTTTGATAGTGATAAGTATCGCCAGTGGGCACAAAAGTGAGACGGTGAGTAATACAATCGGGTGCATCTTCTGGATGATGGGAGACAAACAGTAATTGGCTGTTGCCATCTTTCATCAGAATATCAATCCAACGTTTGACCAACTGACGGTTGAGTGGGTCGAGCCCTTGCAATGGTTCATCCAAAATCAGCAACACGGGATGTTTGACTAAAGCGCGGGCAATCAGCGCCAAGCGCTGCTGTCCCCAAGAAAGATCGTGAAATGGGTGATGACTTAAAGTACGCATGCCCAGTAATTCTAGCCATTGATCGGTGAGTTTTTCCTGTCGATCTGAGGTGGCTTGGTAGATACCAATCGAATCCAGAAAGCCGGACAAAATGACATTGCGCAAGCTAATGCTAACGCGATACTCCAGATGAAGATTACTGCTAACGTAACCGATGTGTTTTTTGATATCCCAAATGGTTTCACCACTGCCACGACGACGACCAAATAACGTGAGTTCGTTGCTGTAGCCTTGCGGATGATCGCCAGTAATCAAGCTTAAAAGCGTTGATTTTCCAGCGCCATTGGGTCCGACAATCTGCCAATGTTGATCGGGATCGACCTGCCAATCCAAATGATTGAGGATCGGGAGATCGTTGTACTGCACGACGCCGTCTTTGAGAATGATTCGTGGCTGATCGTTAGGTAATCGATCTTGCCTAGTGGGATCTTCAGTCTCAGGCAGCTGCATGCCATCAAGTTTTTCACTGTGGGCTAACTGGGCGACGAGCGCCTGAGAAAGTACTTCTGTGCGACTCCCTACCTGAGTGAGTTCGCATTCCGCCAAAACGCCAACGTGTTGTATAAAATCAGGAATATCGTCAAAGCGATTAAGCACTAACACGGTGGTGACGCCTTGGGCATTTAGCTCTTGTAGCATTTGTGCCAACTGGGCGCGTGAGTTGATATCCAGCCCATCAAAAGGTTCATCTAACACCAACAAATCGGGCTGTGACATCAGCGTTTGGCACAGCAGTGCTTTGCGCGTTTCACCGGTAGAAAGATACTTAAAACGTCGTGCTAGAAGTGACTCGATGCCAAACTGAGCGGCTAATTGTTCGCAGCGCTGCGCATTTTTGATATCTGATTGAATGATTTCAGCCACGGTGCGGCCAGTATCGTCTTCGCCTTCGCTGAGCATATCGGTGTTATTACGCTGCCACTCGTCGCTGAGTAGTTTTTGTAATTGCTCGAAAGAGAGCCTGATACTATGTACAAACTGCGATTCTGTTTGGCCGTTCAACAGCGGTAGTTCCTGCGTTAAAGCACGTGCTAACGCCGATTTTCCGCTGCCGTTTGCCCCGACGAAAGCCCAACTTTCACCAGAGTGGATGATCAGGCTGGGTAAAAACAGCGTGCGGGTATCGCTGAGGCGAAATCGTGCCTGTGCAAAGGTTAGCGAGGTCATACGGCTCCCAATATCGTCATTTTTTAGTTACTAGGGATAAGCAGAACGTGAGAGAGAGTCAAGGACAGAAGCGAGAGATTTTACTGATAAGCCACATAACGGAGCGATATCCCTCCGGCTAGGGAGGGAACGCTATTTTATCAAGGAGAGAACTTAGGCTAAGGTGGCTAAAATCACCTGATCGGCGTTGAATTGTGCCGTTACGGTTTTCCCTAAGCTTAATTTCAGATGCGCCATATTCTGGTTATCGACGGTCGAACACAGCGTGACGCCACCATCGAGTTGCACTAGGACTTCGCTATTCTCAGAGCCAAGCTGAATATGGCTTACTTTTCCAGTCAAATTATTGTCTGCTGCACCAGCGAGCGATTCGTCAGTGGTGAGTTTTACCCATGGTGCTTTGATCAGCACCAACACTTCTTTGCCCGGCGCTAATGCCAAACGCTCGGCGCTTTGTTCGGTAATTGCTGCCCGTAACACCGTTTTGCCATCGGCAAGTTGTACGCTTAGGTGTTGCTGAACCTGCTGGTGATCGCGTTCGGTTACGGTGCCAAAAAATTGGTTACGTGCACTGGTCTGCAAAGAAAAGCGGGCAATTGCTGCTAGCAGGCTGTCCAGTGGGAGATCGTCTTTATTCAGCACATCAAAGGCTTTTTGCTGAATTTGCCCTAGCAAGTCGTACAGAGCAATCAGACGTTCGCCGTAACGAGTAATTTTTGCACCGCCGCCGCCTTTACCTCCCGTGGCGCGTTCAACCAACGTCTCTTCCGAGAGCTGATTCATTTCATTGACGGCATCCCACGCACTTTTATAGCTAATGCCAGCCAGCTTTGCTCCCTGACTGATAGAACCGGTGTGGCGTACCTGTTTGAGTAATTCGATACGACGCGGGTCGGCAAACAGGCGTTGCTGGAGTTTTAGCGTCAGTAAAATTTCGGCTTGCATAAGGTTCATCCTTCACAGGTTATCACTGTATTTTCGCTGATAACGGCCCCAAGACGCAAACCGCATTGTCTGATTAACACTAGACCGCACATTTGAGCCGTACATTTTACGCTAAGCTGTTTAATATATGCGGCGACATTCTGTATTATGAGTCAGCCTTGGAAAATGCAGCATGATTGCTGCTACCAACACTGAGTGAGGTTGTTATGTTGGAATTACTGAAAAGTCTGGTATTCGCTGCAATCATGGTTCCCGTGGTTATGGCAGCTATACTTGGCTTGATTTATGGCTTGGGAGAAGTGTTTAACATTATCTCTAGTATTGGCCATTCTGAAGAAAAACGTTCGAATCATTAAAACGTGATGCCTTTCCTGTTACGCCCAGCGATGCTGGGCGTTTCTACATTTTGCTAACGCTATTTCTGTTCGATGCGTTCTCGCTAAATTTCTCATAAATCAAACCCACCTCATGTTTACTGATATTGTCAGTGACACTTTAGAATGCAACGTCATATAATCGACTACATAACGTATGGCATAACATCATTCTATGGAGTCTGAGATGAAAGCGTGGAATAAACTGGCAGTAGGTACCCTTCTTGCCGTTGGCGTAAGCCAATTCGCCGTGGCGCAAGAGAAAGTCACCGTATTTGCCGCAGCATCGCTGACCAATGCGTTGCAAGATATTGCTGCACAGTATGAAAAAGGCAAAGACGTGAAAATTGTGTCTTCTTTTGCCTCTTCTTCTACATTGGCGCGCCAGATTGATCAGGGAGCACCTGCCGATCTGTTTATCTCGGCCGACCAGCAGTGGATGGATTTCGCTATTGATAAAAAAGCAATGGTTGCCGATACCCGTATTACTCTGCTGGGTAATGAATTAGTGCTGGTGGCGTCTAAAGACAGCAAAATCGATAAAGTGAACATCGACAAAAAAACTGACTGGAAAGCATTGCTGAACGGTGGCCGTTTGGCGGTTGGCGATCCAGATCACGTCCCAGCAGGTATTTATGCGAAAGAAGCGCTACAGAAACTGGGCGCGTGGGACGAACTGTCTCCACAAATGGCACGCGCGAATGACGTCCGTGCCGCACTGGCGCTGGTGGAACGCGATGAGGCTCCGCTCGGAATTGTGTACGGCTCTGATGCTGTTGCCAGTAAAAAAGTGAAGGTTGTCGGTATTTTCCCTGCCGACTCACACAAACCTGTTGAATACCCAATGGCGATAGTTAAAGACAAACAAACGCCTGCGGTTACCGCCTTCTATGATTACCTGCGTACTCCTGAAGCCGCAGCCATCTTTACTCGTTATGGATTTACTCCGCGCTAATGTTTCTGAGTGCATATGAGTGGGAAGCGGTTGTCCTTAGCCTGCAAGTGGCAGGGACGGCCGTTATCTTCAGCCTTCCTGTTGGCATTTTTACCGCATGGGTATTGGTCCGTTGCAATTTTCCTGGTAAGTCTCTGCTCGACAGTATCATCCATCTGCCATTGGTTTTACCGCCCGTGGTAATTGGATACTTACTTTTGGTTGGCATGGGGCGCAAAGGTGTTATTGGCGCTTGGCTATACGACTGGTTCGGTTTTAGCTTCAGTTTCAGTTGGCACGGAGCCGCGTTGGCGTCGGCGGTGGTTGCTTTTCCGTTAATGGTTCGTGCGATTCGTTTAGCGCTGTCTGCCGTTGATTCTAAGCTTGAACAAGCGGCGCGTACGCTCGGCGCGAATCCGTGGCGAGTTTTTTTCACTATTACGCTACCGCTATCGTTTCCGGGCATTTTAGCCGGAACCGTGCTTGCCTTTGCCCGTTCGTTAGGTGAGTTTGGTGCGACAATTACCTTTGTTTCCAATATTCCGGGTGAAACACGAACCATCCCGCTAGCCATGTATACGCTGATTGAAACCCCAGGCGCTGAAGCCGACGCCGCACGATTATGTGCTATCGCTATTGTGCTATCACTGGTTTCATTGCTGTTATCAGAATGGTTGGCGCGCTGGAGCCAGAAACGCTTGGGAGGCTAAGACGCATGTTAGAACTTGATATTCATCAGCGCCTTGGCGATCTGAATTTAGACGTTAAAGCGACCCTTCCTTCAAAGGGGATCACCGCCATTTTTGGCCTATCCGGTGCGGGAAAAACGTCGCTCATCAACGTGATTGGCGGGCTTACTCGTCCGCAGAAAGGCTCAGTTATCCTGAACGGACGAGCGCTGGTTGATTGCCAACGCCGTATCTGTCTACCGCCAGAAAAGCGTCGCATCGGTTACGTGTTTCAAGACGCGCGGTTGTTTCCACACTATCGGGTGCGTGGAAATTTGGAATATGGCATGGCTGATTCAATGCGCTCGCAGTTTGACAGTATCGTGCGATTACTGGGTATTGAGGCGTTACTAGACCGTTTTCCCTTCAGCTTATCGGGAGGCGAAAAGCAGCGTGTTGCGATTGGCCGTGCGTTACTCACAGCCCCCGAAGTGATGCTGATGGATGAGCCGTTAGCTTCGCTGGATTTACCACGTAAACGCGAGCTGTTGCCCTATCTGGAGCGTTTGGCGCAGGACGTCAATATTCCGATCTTGTACGTCAGCCATAGTATGGATGAGATCCTTCAGTTAGCGGATCATGTGTTGCTGCTCGATCAAGGGAAAGTTCGGGCATTTGGTTTGCTCGAAGACGTATGGGCTAGCAGCGCCTTGCGCCCATGGCTGCAGAAAGAAGAGCAGAGCAGCGTGCTGAACGTGAGTGTGTTAAAGCACCATGAATCCTATGCGATGACGGCGCTGTCTGTGGGCACACAGCATATTTGGGTGGGAAAATTGGATGTGCAGCCACAAACCCATTTACGTATCCGCATCAATGCCGCCGATGTTTCTTTAGTGCCTGAACCGCCTGTGGCGAGCAGTATTCGCAATATACTAGCGGCCACAGTAATTGAGTGTCTGGATGTCGATGGTCAGGTAGAAGTGAAGCTATCGGTAGGGAATGCGATTCTTTGGGCGCGTATTACACCGTGGGCTCGAGATGACTTGAATATCCACACCGGCCAGCAGCTTTATGCGCAGATAAAAAGCGTGTCTATTAGCCGTTAAAACCAGAGAATCGTAAACACAAAAAACTCCGCATTTTAGCGGAGTTTTTTGTTATGCATTACCTGTCGGTTGGTTGCCGAAGGTAAATTATGCATGGCACGATCACCCTAACGAACAGGAGTATAACGATAGATTCACTCATTCTGCAATATGCCTGTATCTTAAGAATGATGTAAAACAATGTGAATATACAAAGATAAATAACTGTATATATAATCAGTTCTGTTAGGTGCGGATTACCATGTTAAGGGGTAATGATTTCTTAAGTCCTAGCTGATGCGGGTGGTGCTGGTCAGTGCCTTGGCTTGGAGCATGGTACGATCGCCCTAACATGTGATCTTGGTATGGCGATAGGCAGTGTGAAGGTAAACCGTGCCAGTATCATGCTCCTTGATGCAGGGAGCAAACGGGTGAGTCTACTATCAGCAATTATTGTTGTTTTAGAATTCATTGTCGCAGCGATGCGGCTGATTGACTTGCTGTTCTAGCATTCTCAGAACAGGCAGTTGAAACGTAGCTAAGGCGTGAGGGAATAACACTTCTCCCTCACCCTTAAAGAATAAGTCTGAAAATGCTGCTATTGAATTGAAACTATAGAACGTTTTGTTTTAGGAAGTCGGCAATTGAGGTTTCTTCATTTCCACCAATCACTGCTTTAGCGCGCGCTTTGACTTCATCGGCGCTGTTGCCCATAGCAACACCAAGTCCGACATTTTCTAGCATACTGATATCATTAAAGTTATCGCCAAAAGCAATCACTTCAGACATATCAATGCCGCGTGACGCGACGTATTCGGCTAGGCGATTTCCTTTGCTGTTACCTGATTGAGCCACATCGACCTGATCGTGCCACGACCACTCGCAGGTCAGTCCCAAATCGGCTTCAACGCCGTCGGCAAAGGCGCGAAGTTTAGCGATATCGGTGTCTGAGGTCGCAAATTTCCAGATAGATTTCACATCATTAGCGGCTTGTTGCAGGCTATCGACCTGAATGAGTGTCGGACGCTGATTTTCAGGCAATGACTCGGCCCATGCATGTGAGCGAATCACATGCCCGCTGGTTTGTTGGTATAGCATGGCGTCGTCAACGTACATCAGGCCGTGGATATTCATTTGATCTAAACGATCTAAAACTTGGTGAGCTTGAGCGGGAGCCAACGGATTTGATGCTAAAACGCTGCGCGCCTGATAGTCATATAGATAGGTGCCATTACAGCAAATCGCTGGAGTTGTTAATTTCAGAGCCTGATAGAAAGGATGAATCGCAATATGGTGGCGTCCCGTAACAATCATCACTTCTAGACCCGCTTTACGTGCCAAATCTAGTGCAGCCAACGATTCTGGTAGTATCTGCTTACGACTCGTCAGCAGGGTACCGTCCAAATCAAGTGCAATCATGCGGTAGCTCATAAACGTTCCTTTAATGGGTAATAGTCATTCTGATTATAATTAGCGTGATATTTTCACCTGAATATTACACCCATACGCTAATTTGAAAAATGTAAAACTGCCGTTGAGCTTAGGGCATAGGTTCAAACAGAGCGCTAAGATCGTCGGCGGAGAATTTGGTCGTTCCACTGCTATCTTCAGATAAAATACTGTTTGCCAACGCTGCTTTTTTATCCTGCAGTGCCACGATTTTCTCTTCAATGCTGCCAGCGGCAATCAGTTTATAAACAAAGACAGGCTTATCTTGTCCCATGCGGTGTGCACGATCGGTAGCCTGATTCTCTGCTGCAGGGTTCCACCAAGGGTCGTAATGTATGACCGTATCGGCTGCGGTCAAGTTTAAGCCCACGCCACCCGCTTTCAGACTGATCAAGAACAGAGGAACTTCCCCTCGCTGGAAACGTTGCACAGGTGCATGACGATCGGCCGTTGAGCCTGTCAACGTCACATAGGCGATACCTGCTTTATCTAGCGCTTGAGAAATCAAATCGAGCATGCCGGTGAATTGAGAAAACAGCAAAATGCGGCGGCCTTCTTCAATCATTTCCGGCAAGAGTTCAAGGAGGAGCTCGAGCTTGGCTGACTCTTTGACTAAAGCCGCCTTTTCTAGATTCACCAAGCGCGGATCGCAGCATACCTGTCGCAGCTTCAGCAGGGCGTCTAAGACGATAATGTGGCTGCGTGCCATGCCTTGTGAATCTATCGCGGTGCGTACTTTCTCCTGCATGGCAGTACGTACGGTTTCGTAGAGATCGCGCTGCGAGCCTTTAAGTTCAACGGTACGTAATAGCGTAGTCTTTGGTGGCAGCTCGGTAGCGACATCATCTTTGCGACGGCGTAGCATAAATGGTCGAATGCGACGTACGAGGAGATCGCGTCTGACATTATCTCCATCCCTTTCAATAGGGACACGCCAGCGCTGATTAAACTCTTTTTGGCTACCCAAGAATCCTGGCAGCAGGAAATCGAACAACGACCATATTTCTCCTAGATGATTCTCCAACGGCGTACCGGTTAAGCACAGTCGATGACGGGCATTTAAATCCCTTAATGCCGTCGCCGCACGCGTAGTCGCATTTTTGACATACTGTGCTTCATCAAGGATCAATAGGTGGTAATCGTGCTGGGTCAGCACTTTTTGATCGCGCCACAGTAGCGAATAGGTGGTAAGGATCAAATCAAACTGATCTATCTGATCAAAATGTTCTTTGCGCTGCGGGCCGTTGAGAACCAGTACGTTGAGGTCTGGCGTGAAGCGTGCAGCCTCTTCGCGCCAGTTATGTACCAGCGTTGTCGGCACGACGATCAGCGCAGGGCGATCGAGCCGTCCCGATTCTTTTTCAGCAAGTATGTGCGCCAGCGTTTGTACCGTTTTTCCTAGGCCCATGTCATCGGCGAGAACACCGGAAATATCGTGCTGGCGTAAGAACTGCATCCAGCTTAAACCTTGATGCTGATAGCTGCGCAGCGTTGCCTGCAATCCAAGAGGAATGGGAACCAGCTGCAATCCGGGCCCGTCCTGAAGGCGTTGTGCCAACTCCTGAATCGAGGTGTCGCCGTGAAACTGCCAGCGCCCAGTATTGCTTAACGCGGCTAAACGACCCGCATCGAGAGCTGAAACTTTAAGTGTTCCCGTGCCGTTGCCAAGCTGAGCAAAGAGGTCAACCAGTACACGAACGACGGGCTTCAAGCGGTTAGCGGCGATGCGTAAACGTTCACCTTGTTCTGTGCTAAGAATAATACCTTCATCGTCGGCGATATTTTCTAACTCACCGTCTAGCCAGCGACGGTCGCGTCGAAACAGATCTGCGAGCAGTGGCTCTAATCGCACGGTGCGTTCACCCACCAAAATCCCCATTTCAACGTCAAACCAACCCTCTTCAGAAGATTGCACGCTGCCGCTAATATCATTGATATCAATAACATTAAAGCTAGAGTCACGCGTCATGACGATGCGCCAGCCCTTATTTTCCAACGTTGGCAAGGTATGGCTGACAAACAGTGGCCAACTTTCTGGGCTAGGAAGACCATAAATATCGGCAGGTAACGTGGGTGGGCGGGTTTTATCACTTAATATGATGGGCTCTAGGCCGCAGTTTTTCAGCTCTTTAGCCCGTCGCTTTTCAATTTCAATACGGCGCTGGATCTGAATCACGCTGCCGTCGTCAGATGGAAACAGTGTCGTGTCATGCTTCGGATCGACGCTGATCCCCTCATAATCAAAGCTGAAGGTGGCAAAATCGAGCGGCCAGTTACGATAACCATAGTTGCCAAAGCCACCCATATAGACATTTTGGGTATCGAGTTTGAGTACCGGCACCGGCTCGACATCAATCACTCGGAGATCTGATGATGTTACCGTTGGTGGCTGCGGTAGTTCAGGCGCAATTTCACCGAGCACGGCGGCAACCAAAGGTGCTTCGCCAAGCGAGATCGGTGGCATGGATAGAAATTCGTCCAACTGGGGAAATGGTTTGGCTAGCTCAGCCACTCCGGCTTCACCACTTTGCGTATCGATATACCACGGGGGAGTTGTCGGTAACACAACGGAGGCCTGTGGTTGTGTTTGCAACACGGGACGCAGGCGGTTATCGGGGAGTCTCTGCCATTGGATATCACCTGAACGAGGTTCACCGAGATATAAAGGTTCATTGGAATCACTGACAAAGAAACGGCCCGTGGCCATCATTTTACGAATAAGCGCTGAGCCGCTGTTGCCCTGAAGTTCAAATGCCGCTATACCGTTGCGCGGGCGCTCCAGCCAGAGTTCGCGCAAAATTTGAAAATCTTCAGGCGTAACAAATTTGGGGGGCTTGGATAGCGCAGGCTCAATGTTATTCCACTGCTGATCAATGCTTCGAATTGAGCCGTCTTTATCTAATTTGGCTTTAAATAAACGGATCTCATGATGCTGGCGATGTTCTGACCAGGCTAAAACATAGGCTAAGGTTTGCGTCGGCTTTTTGGCAGACGCTGGCGTTATTTGCTGTGCACGAAAGGCTTCTAACCAGCGTAAAAGTTCCGGACGCGCTCCGGTTGAGGTCGTTTCTTGTTCTTCAAGACCGGCCAATAGAACGGCAGCGACGTGCTTGCAGTTAAAGCCGACAGGGCAGGAACATTCGCCTTCAATACGTAATTGATTTTGTTTGTTGTGAAAATAGATGGCGACCGCGTAGGGGCGGCGCTCGGTTCCCTGTACCTTGGCAGTAAGCATATTACCTTGCCAGTGTAGTTGCGAAACGGCGCGAGAATAGTCTCGTGCCTTAGCTAAGGTCGCATGACCAAGCCATTGAGCAACCTGTGTCCGGTCATAGGAAACTGACGGCATTATCTTGATCTCTTCTTCATCGTTTGAAAGGAAAATGGCAGCAATTAGACGTTGAGAAGTTTTCGTCCATTGATGTTGCTGTGCACATCAGCACGAAAAAAAGAAAAGGTATTCTAACAGATAAAGCGCTATAAGGGGGCGATGCCCCTAATCTCTTAGGGGCAGAAAGCGATAATGTGGTACAGATTAATATCCGACGGCAGAACCTGATGGGCGACGGACGTCGTTTGCGCCGTAGATAAACCCTTCTCGTACTTTACCCGATACCGCAGAGTCATTGCCGGAGCTTTCCGAACTTACTCCGGCTGCTCCTGGCAAACCGACCATAATCAGTTCAGCAGCGCCCCAAGGGGTTTGCTCCACTAATTTATAACCGCGTTCCTGCAGTAATTTTTGTGTATCAGGTGAAAGTCCGCGCTGTTCGAAATAAACCTCATCTGGCAGCCATTGGTGATGAATGCGTGGTGCATCTACGGCTTCCTGTGGCGCCATTCCATGATCGATAACGTTCAATACCGTTTGCAACGTGATGGTGATGATACGTGAACCGCCTGGCGAGCCTACGACCATAAACACTTTGCCATCTTTCGTTACCAGCGTTGGCGTCATGGATGACAGCGGGCGTTTACCCGGCGCGATGGCGTTGGTCGCGCCTTGCACTAACCCATACATATTTTGCTCGCCCACTTTGACGGTGAAATCATCCATTTCGTCATTGAGGAAGAAACCAGTGCCCGGTGCAATCACCACCGAACCAAAACGTCCATTAATGGTATAGGTGGTTGAAACGGCATTGCCATTGTGGTCGACAATCGAATAGTGCGTAGTTTCGGGCTTTTCATGCGGCTCCATACCCGGTTGAACCTTGCTGGAAGGTGTTGCGGTTTCGGGTTGGATCTGTTTACGGATCTCTACCGCATACTCTTTGCTCAGTAGCTTCTCCGTTGGGTTTTTGACAAATGCCGGATCGCCCAAGAACGTATTGCGATCCATATAGGCATGGCGCATTGCTTCGGTCATGGTGTGGATGGTTTGTGCTGAGTTAAAACCGGATGTCTTCAGGTCGTAGCCTTCCAGAACATTCAGGATTTCACACAGCGTTACACCCCCTGAGCTCGGCGGTGGTGCGGAAACAAATTCATATCCACGATAGGAGCAGGTAATCGGTGCTGTTTCTGCAATGCGATAATTAGCAAAGTCTTGGGCTGTGAGAATGCCGCCGCCTTTTTTCGCTGCGGTCTCAACGGCCTGCGGAATTTTTCCGTGGTAGAACGCATCCGGCCCGTTTTGAGCAATCGCTTCTAACGTGTTGGCTAAGTCGGTTTGAATCAGGCGATCGCCGGGCTGAAATGGTTCGCCGTCTTTGCGTAGAAAAATACGGGCAGCTTCCGGATCATCACGAAATTTTGCGATGGTGGTGTCTAAGATATCGGTATCGCCACGATTAAGAATAAAACCTTCACGCGCCAGCTTGATTGCGGGGGCCATTACCTGTTGGCGAGTCAGCTTACCGTATTTTCGCTGAGCGGTATCAAGTCCTAGCACGGTTCCCGGAACGCCCGAGGCCAGATAGCCATAGAGGCTAGCGCCTTTTTTCACGGCGCCTTTTTCATCGAGATACATATTGGCACTGGCTGCTGCCGGAGCAGTTTCACGGAAGTTAATAAAAGTGTTTTCGCCGTTGGCTAAGTGGATCGTCATAAACCCGCCGCCGCCGATGTTACCGCAGCAGGGGTTAACCACCGCCTGCGTATAGCCCACGGCCACGGCGGCATCAATTGCGTTGCCGCCCATTTTTAGGATTTCAACACCAACCTGCGAGGCGAGATGCTGAGAACTTACTACCATCCCGTTTTTTGCTTCAACGGCGGGCATTGAGGCCGCATAGGCGCCCTGAAAGAGTGCTAAAGAGAGCGCTGATAGCGCCAGAGCCATAGGCCATTTATTCATAGTAAAACCCCTGTCTAATCTTGTTATTGGCGGTGTTGCGCTCGTGGGCGCGAACTATCGTTATCGCGAGTATTAGTAAAAGCAAAATCTAGGCCAGCATTCAGCTTGGCGAATGAGTAACCAAATAAGGATAGACGGGAATGAGAAAATATGAGGAATAAGAGCAGACATCTACTCAGCTATCCCGCAGAAGAGAACGCCGAGTAGATGTTTGAGAGCAAGGGGGGATTTAGTCGAGGAAATGCGAGCTTATATCCAGCGCTCCAGCAACAGCGCGGGTTAATTGGCTAAGCTGTTGGGGAGAAATAATGTACGGTGGCATCAGATAAATTAGCTTGCCAAATGGGCGTACCCAAACGCCTTGCTCAACGAAATAGCGTTGTAAATTTGCCATATTGACTGATTTATGCGTTTCAATCACACCAATAGCGCCCAAAACACGTGCCTGTTTCACCTGCGGATGTTCAGCAAGTGGCAACAACTGCTGCTTAAGCTGTTGCTCAATGGCATTCACCTGCGATCTCCACTCTCCGCTGGCAAGAATATCCATACTGGCTACGGCCGTCGCGCAGGCCAGAGGATTTCCCATAAACGTTGGTCCATGCATGAAGCATCCGGCTTCACCATTGCTGATGGTTTCAGCCACATTTCGTGTGGTGATCGCTGCAGATAGCGTCATATATCCCCCAGTAATGGCTTTGCCTAAACAGAGAATATCGGGAGTGATCCCTGCATGTTCGCAGGCGAATAGTTTGCCTGTGCGACCAAAGCCCGTGGCGATTTCATCAGCGATCAGCAGCACACCATGGCGCTCACAGGCTGCACGTACTAGCTTGAGGTAGCGTGGGTGATAGAAACGCATTCCGCCAGCGCCTTGCACGATAGGCTCAAGAATAACCGCTGCAATTTCTTGATGATGCGCGGCTAACAGACGAGCGAAAGGAACAAAGTCCATTTCATTCCACTCTTCATCAAAGGCACATTGCGGCGCGGGTGCAAACAGGTGCTCCGGCAAATAACCTTGATACAAGCTATGCATTGAATTTTGCGGATCGCATACCGACATCGCGCCAAAGGTATCGCCGTGATAACCGTGACTAAGCGTCAAGAATCGCTGTCGTTTTTCACCCCGTGCATGCCAATACTGTAGTGCCATTTTCATTGCAACTTCGACTGCGACCGAACCGGAATCGGCAAGGAACACACATTCGAGCGCTTCCGGCGTCATATCCACTAAGCGCTGGCAGAGCGTGACGGCAGAGGGATGAGTGATCCCGCCAAACATCACGTGTGACATGGCTGATAGCTGCTGAGTGACGGCCTGATTTAGCGTTGGATGATTGTAGCCATGGATCGCCGCCCACCATGAAGACATACCGTCAACGAGCTGGCGTCCATCGTCCAAATGTAGCCCGCAGCCCTGCGCGGAGGTGACTGGATAGCACGGTAGCGGATGGGTCATAGAAGTGTACGGATGCCAGATGTGGCGCCGGTCGAACTCGATATCAGCTGGGGTCATAATAAGTATTGGTAAACTAAAATAGTGATCATTTGGTTGACAGTGTACCGCTTTTTTCTAAACTGACGACACTTTTTCCCCTCAAATTGAATAGGGAGTTGCCATTATGGCAGGTCGTCAACATTGGACATTAGAGCAAGCCCAAGCTCTGTTTGCAAAGCCGTTCCTTGAACTGATGTTTGAAGCACAGCAGGTACATCGTCAACATTTCGATCCGCGTCAAGTGCAGGTGAGCACGCTGCTTTCGATTAAAACCGGCGCATGTCCTGAAGACTGTAAATACTGTCCACAAAGTTCGCGTTATAAAACAGGGCTTGAGTCAGAGAAGCTGATGGAAGTGCAACAGGTCTTAGATTCTGCACGGCAGGCGAAAGCCGCAGGTTCGACCCGATTCTGCATGGGGGCTGCGTGGAAAAATCCTCACGATCGCGATATACCCTATCTTGAACAGATGGTACAGGGTGTGAAAGAGATGGGAATGGAAACCTGCATGACGCTGGGCACGCTGTCAGATCAACAGGCTAATCGCTTAGCCGATGCAGGGCTAGATTATTACAATCATAACCTAGACACGTCGCCAGAATTCTACGGCAGCATTATTACCACTCGCAGCTACCAAGAACGTTTGGACACCTTAGAGAAAGTACGAGAAGCGGGCATTAAAGTTTGTTCCGGTGGGATTGTCGGTCTGGGTGAAACGGTGCGCGACCGTGCGGGTTTACTCACCCAACTGGCTAATCTACCTAAAGCGCCGGAAAGTGTGCCCATCAATATGTTGGTAAAAGTGAAGGGTACGCCGCTGGCAGATAATGACGACGTAGATGCCTTTGATTTTATTCGGACTATCGCTGTAGCACGCATCATGATGCCAACGTCTTATGTTCGTTTGTCTGCCGGACGTGAACAGATGAACGAACAAACGCAGGCAATGTGCTTCATGGCCGGCGCTAACTCCATTTTTTATGGCTGCAAACTATTGACGACGCCTAATCCGGGTGAGGACAAAGACGTGCAGCTGTTCCGCAAATTGGGACTAAATCCTCAGTTGACGGAAACTGAGCACGGCGATAATCAGCAACAACAGCATCTCACCGAACAATTGCTGCATGCTGATACAGAACAGTTCTATAACGCAGCCTTGTGATGATGAGCTTCCAACAAAGAATCGATCAACGTCTGAGTGAGCGTCGCTCTGCAGGCGCTTATCGTTCACGGACGATCAGCGAAAACGGCAGTGGACGTGAAATCAGCGTTAATGGTCGACAATATCTCAATTTCTCGTCAAATGATTATCTCGGGCTAAGCCGAGATACCGCGGTAATCCGAGCATGGCAGGAAGGGGCCGATCGCTATGGTATAGGGAGTGCTGGGTCTGGCCACGTCACCGGCTTCACATCTGCGCATGCTCAGCTTGAACAGGAGTTAGCTGAATGGTTGGGCTATCCGCGAGCGCTCATGTTTATTTCCGGCTATGCGGCGAATCAGGCCGTTATTGCTGTGCTGATGCAGAAAGGGGATTTTATTTTTGCCGATAAGCTCAGCCATGCCTCTCTCATGGAAGCATCGATGCAATCTGATGCGACGCTCAGGCGTTTTCAACACAATCAGCCTGACTCTTTAGAGAAATTGCTTAGTAAGAGCGATGGAGGGCAAGCATTGGTGGTCACCGAGGGCGTTTTTAGCATGGATGGCGATAGTGCTCCGCTATCTGCGCTAGCGGAAAAAAGCCGGCAGAGTGGGGCATGGCTTATGGTTGATGATGCACATGGCGTGGGCGTGTGCGGTGAGCAAGGACGCGGAACCAGCGATCAACAGCGCATAAAGCCAGATCTTTTGGTTGTCACCTTTGGCAAAGCATTTGGCCTGAGCGGTGCTGCGGTTTTGTGTTCCGAGTCAGTCGCAGAGTATTTTATTCAATTTGCCCGCCATTTGATTTACAGCACGAGTATGCCACCGGCGCAGGCATGTGCGTTGCGTGTGGCGCTACAGCAAGTACGTAAAGGCGATGACTTGCGTGAGCAACTGCAGCATAACGTACAGCTGTTTCGGCGAGGGTTGGC
The DNA here is from genome assembly GCF_020150375.1 of Hafnia paralvei. Classification (NCBI taxonomy): domain Bacteria; kingdom Pseudomonadati; phylum Pseudomonadota; class Gammaproteobacteria; order Enterobacterales; family Hafniaceae; genus Hafnia; species Hafnia paralvei. The sequence goes on from NZ_CP083737.1 coordinate 1,527,731, forward strand.
AGATACTCGTTTGCAGCTTATGGCGTCAGACTCGGCAATTCAGCCTGTCATCATTGGTGAAAATCAGGAGGCGTTAGATTTAGCACAAAACCTACGTGATCAGGGGATATGGGCAAGCGCCATCCGGCCACCGACGGTACCACCAGGCACCGCGCGCTTACGTATAACCCTAAGCGCTGCGCATCAGGAACAGGATATTCAGCGCCTGCTGGAGGGATTTTATGCAGCCATCAACGCTTAGTGTCAATAAATCTGCGATAGCAGCCTCTTTCAGCCGAGCGGCTAACAGTTATGACATCGTGGCTGCTTTTCAGCGCTTATGCGGCGAAAAACTGTTGGCGCGCGTGAGTAACTACGAAGGTCTGAAGGTGCTTGATGCGGGCTGTGGAACGGGATTCTTTAGCCGCCGTTTTCGACACGCAGGAGCGCAGGTGATCGCCCTCGATCTGGCAGCAGGCATGCTGGAGAAATCTCGTGGCAATGACAGCGCAGATCAGTATGTTCTCGCCGATATAGAACATATTCCGTTGCCCGATGGCAGCGTGGATCTGTGCTTTAGCAATTTGGCGATCCAATGGTGTAGCTCTTTGCATGCGGCTCTAGCGGAAATGCATCGCGTTGTTAAACCTGGCGGTAAAGTGGTTTTTTCTTCTTTGGCTCAGGGGTCGCTTGCTGAGCTCGCTCAGGCTTGGCAGCAAGTTGATGGAAAAACACATACCAACCAGTTTCTCGCGTTTGAGGCGATAAAACTCGCCTGTGCGCCGTTTTCCCATGATTTGCAGTTAACGCAGGAAACCGAATTTTATCCTGATGTGATGACCCTGATGAAGTCTTTAAAAGGGATTGGCGCCACACATTTGCATCAAGGGCGAGATTCTGGGCTGACGAGCCGCGGCCGTTTTGAGCGGCTGGCTAGCGTTTATCCTCAACAAGAAGCCGGTTTTCCGCTGAGCTATCAGTTGGTGACGGGAGTTTTATATCGTGAATGAGCAAGAAAAAGATTTATCAAAACTAGGCGAAGCATGGTTTGTGACGGGAACGGACACGGAAGTAGGCAAAACGGTCGTCAGCGCCGCTTTACTTGAGGCCGCAGCTAACATAGGCAAAGTGACGGCTGGATATAAGCCGGTTGCTTCGGGCAGTGAATGGCGCAATGGCGAGTTGCGCAACACGGACGCGTTAGCTTTGCAGTCCGCTTCATCCATATCGCTCAGTTATGCTGAGGTGAATCCCTACACTTTCGAAGAACCAACGTCACCGCATATTATTAGCGCGGATGAAGGCAAACCTATCGCGTTTTCAGTGATGTCTGAAGGCTTACAGGCATTGCGCAAAAAAACTGACTGGGTTTTGGTAGAAGGGGCAGGAGGATGGTACACGCCGCTGAGTGAGTCCACTTCTTTTGCGCAATGGGCTCAACAAGAACAACTGCCTGTAATTCTTGTTGTCGGGGTTAAACTTGGTTGTATTAATCACGCTTTACTCACCGCTCAGGCAGTGCAACAGTCGGGGCTAAGGCTGGGAGGATGGGTGGCCAACTGTGTCATTGAGCCTGGGCCACGACATGCGGAGTATATGGCAACGCTGAGGCGTTTATTGCCCGTAGCCTGCCTTGGTGAAATTCCTCATTTGCCACAGGCGAATGCTAGGGCGTTGGCTCGATATTTAGATCTCTCATTCTTGTACTGATGCAATTTAGCGCTGTGCCAAATTGTTTTGCGCAGCGCATTCCATTCCTGTTGATTCCCTCTATTTCGTGTTTTCAATCCATAGTATCTTTCGCTCGTTTCAATAAGGGTTGTCAATTGACAACTCATTGTGTTTTTTTTAAGCTTGGAGCAGAAGATGAGTAGAGCGGTACATCCCAAAAAGGACATTGAGCAGGTTCTGAATTTCGTTGAGCAAAATGGGTGGCGCATTGAAGTGGGAGGGAGTCATGCATGGGGAAAAATGTATTGCCCGTACCCAAACGAAAAATGCCGCTGTGGTGAATTTTGCATCACGTGCATTTGGTCTACGCCAAAGAACGCGATGAATCACGCTCGTCAGCTCAAAAAAGTGGTGGAGCACTGTGCACATCATGAAAAGCAATCCACCTAAGGAGAAGGTATGAAGGATTACGAATTCACGCTGATTTTTTCTTTGTCGGACCAGAACGATGATCCGTCGAATTACATTGAGGCTTTAGGGGCTGCAGGGTGTACCGACGCCACCATTGGCATCGGAGTCAATGGGCGTATTGCACTGAGCTTTTGCCGTGAGGCAAAAGATGCGCGTGAGGCGATATCCAGTGCGATTAAGGATGTACTCAGCGCGATCCCAAACGCAGTGTTATCTGAAGCAGCGCCTGATTTTGTTGGGTTAACGGATATCGCGGAACGTGTGGGATTTTCTCGTCAGAATATGCGCAAATTGATGGAGCAAGGAGGAATGAATTTCCCTGCGCCTTTACATCAGGGGAAGACCTCAATTTGGCATCTTGCTAACGTTCTGACATGGCTAAGGGATGTTAAACATTATGCCATTGATACCCGCTTGCTCGAGCTTGCAGCAGTGAATATGCAATGTAACTTGCATCGATCTCTTAACGAAGCCGATAGCCGCTACCAGCGAGAGATCACGGGCTGGTTGGAAAAGCCATGATTGTAAACTCATCATGTTTAGTGAATGCAACAAGCACAGCAAAAGTTTGTACAAAAGACTAACAATCAACCGGCATGAAAGGTATGTCGGGTTGAGGCTGGCGTTGAAAACTAAATGTGATCTAAAACACATAAAAGCCTGAGTGATCATTGCCCATTTATTGCTCATCACGGTGGTGCTCAAAATAAGTACAGCCGCATAGTCGTCGTTCATCATGCACATAAAAGATCAAGCGCAGAATCGCCGCATGACGAAATAAGTTTTCCGAGCAAGTGCTTTTGTTAGTGCGAATAAGTATATAAAGAAGAAAAAATAGCTAAAAAATTAACTAAAAAAAGCACTCCAGAGTCGATTTGCCAACAGATTGTCATTTTTCCGTAACTCAAGCGCCAAGCGGAGTGGTGCAAGTTATCCACTATTCCTGTGGATAACCTTGTGCATTAGGTTTAGAGAACTCGTTAAAATCCAGAGCCAGAGCGGCTTGCGCCTGCATTGGTTGTTATGGTGTCTATATTTTATAATCTTTAATATTCAATGGGTTATTTAAAATCAAGCAATAGGTTAAGAATCGTGTTGCGCAACGAATCGAGCTTGACAATCACCAGACAAAAAAGTTAATTCGCGCGGTGTCTTGGGGATAAATGTCACCATCAGGTGAAAATTGTAAAACAGATGTAATTTGTCGTTTTAAGCTGCCCCATTTCGTCGCAAACAACCGAGAGAGAATGTACAAAACGGTGCATAGATGGTTTAAAGCTGGATTTATATCCAGTATCATGAGATTTCAATCGCTGATGAATGTGCGCAAACCATTTTGTCAGTGGCAAAATTTGGCAGGACTTCCATACTCAATGCCTGATGATTCGGTATTTGAAACGGTGTAGCCCTACTAAGAGACAAATGCATTTCAGCAAGGTGTTGATCCATGAGTAAAACGTTCAAGTTGCATTCTACATTCAAGCCAGACGGCGATCAGCCAGAGGCTATTCGTCGTTTAGAGGCTGGTTTAGAGAACGGCTTGGCTCATCAGACACTGTTGGGGGTTACGGGGTCGGGTAAGACCTTTACGATTGCCAACGTAATTGCCGATCTTAACCGCCCAACCATGGTTATGGCTCCGAATAAAACCCTCGCCGCACAGCTCTACGGCGAAATGAAGCAGTTTTTCCCTGAAAATGCCGTTGAGTATTTTGTCTCTTATTACGATTACTACCAGCCTGAAGCCTATGTGCCGAGTTCTGACACCTTTATCGAGAAAGACTCCTCGGTAAACGAACATATTGAGCAAATGCGGCTTTCAGCTACCAAAGCGTTGCTAGAACGTAAAGACGTCATTGTGGTGGCTTCTGTTTCTGCCATCTATGGTTTGGGCGATCCTGATGCCTACCTCAAGATGATGTTGCATCTAACGCGTGGGATGATTATCGATCAGCGCGTCATTTTGCGTCGTTTATCTGAATTGCAATACGCACGTAATGACCAAGCGTTTCAGCGCGGTACGTTCCGTGTTCGTGGTGAAGTGATCGACATTTTCCCCGCAGAGTCGGAAGACGAGGCGCTGCGCGTCGAGTTGTTTGACGAAGAAGTCGAACGACTATCGCTATTTGATCCTTTAACCGGCCAACTGATACAAGAAGTTCAGCGCTTTACGGTTTATCCAAAGACGCATTACGTTACGCCGCGCGAGCGTATCCTGCAGGCGATGGAAGAGATTAAGGTCGACTTAGCAGAGCGCAGGCAGGTACTGTTGGCCAACAATAAACTGCTGGAAGAGCAGCGTTTGACGCAGAGAACCCAATTTGACCTCGAAATGATGAACGAGTTGGGCTACTGCTCTGGCATCGAAAACTATTCCCGCTATCTCTCGGGTCGTAAGCCTGGCGAAGCGCCTCCTACGTTGTTTGACTATTTACCCGCCGATGGTTTGCTGGTCATCGATGAGTCCCACGTAACTATTCCACAAATTGGTGGGATGTATCGAGGTGACCGAGCGCGTAAAGAAACGCTGGTGGAATACGGTTTCCGCTTACCGTCCGCCCTAGATAACCGTCCGATGAGATTTGAAGAGTTTGAGGCGCTAGCACCGCAAACTATTTATGTATCGGCAACGCCGGGTAATTATGAGCTGGAAAAATCCGGTGGCGATATTGTTGATCAGGTCGTTCGTCCAACGGGTCTATTGGATCCGTTAATTGAAGTTCGCCCAGTAGCAACACAGGTGGATGATTTACTGTCTGAGATTCGAATTCGTGAAGCGATTAACGAGCGTGTGCTTGTGACTACGCTGACCAAGCGTATGGCTGAGGATTTAACTGAGTATCTGGATGAACACGGTGTACGAGTTCGCTATCTGCACTCTGATATTGATACCGTGGAGCGTGTGGAGATTATTCGCGATCTACGCCTTGGCGAATTTGACGTTTTGGTTGGGATCAACCTGTTACGAGAAGGGCTCGACATGCCTGAAGTCTCGCTGGTGGCTATTTTAGACGCGGATAAAGAAGGTTTCCTGCGTTCTGAACGTTCGTTGATCCAGACTATTGGCCGAGCAGCGCGTAACCTTAATGGTAAGGCGATTTTATATGGCGACCGCATTACCAACTCGATGGAAAAAGCGATTGGCGAGACCGAACGTCGCCGAGCGAAACAGCAAGCCTATAACCTTGAGCACGGTATTACTCCTCAGGCGCTGAATAAGAAAGTCTCTGATATTCTGCAACTGGGGGAAGCATCGTCACGTAGTAAAGGAAAACATGGGCGTAGCAGCAAAGCCGCGGAGTCTTCAGCAGCGTACCAAGCTCTGTCTCCAAAACAAATTGAGCAGAGAATTCGTGATTTGGAAGCGCAGATGTATAAACATGCTCAGAACCTTGAGTTTGAGGAAGCCGCAAGCTTAAGAGACGATATTCAGGCGCTGCGCGATCAGTTTATTGCGATGTCTTAGCCTCTGGCGTGATGCTCACATCGGGCACTTTGGTGGCTTGCACTCTTTGGCCGCAGTCAGTATGGTGTGCGAAAAATTTACCAAACTCGCAACGAGTTAATCGCTGACAGGAATTTCCATGAGCGCTCAATCTTCTAAAGACCCTTTGCACGGCGTTACGCTTGAAGCTTTGCTGACATCTCTGGTAGCGCGTTATGGCTGGGCTGAACTAGCTAAAATCATCAACATCAACTGCTTTAAGAGCGATCCGAGCATTAAATCTAGCCTTAAGTTTTTGCGTCGTACCCCATGGGCGCGACAAAAAGTTGAAGAGTTATATATTGATTCACTTGCGGATGTTCCCGCGGCGGCTTCTGTCACGCCTGCAGAAAGTCCTTGGGATAAATGGAAAGGAAAGAAATTATCTGACAGTTAGATTGATAAGGCTAGCGGCCCCGCAGGCGCGAGCTCGGCTAGCCAAAATTGAGACTGTTTTAGCCTGCGTTTTGCAATTCTCTGATCCGAGTCAGTAATCCATTAACGCCATCATCAATCAACCGATCGGTAATATCGTTAGCGCCTTGAATCAGGTAAGGCTCTAGCCAATGCATTCCCACCAAATGACACATATTGTTAAATGGCAGGAGTAAATCCGCTACCGGATATCGGTTATATCCCTCGGCGGTATACGCCTGTGCATTACCGCCGGTTGAAGTCGCTATCATGAGTGATTTACCGTGTAGCGCTTTGCCTTCGCTACCGTAAGCAAAACCATAGGTTAATACCGCATCTTGCCACTCTTTCAAAATAGCCGGTGAGCTATACCAATAGAAAGGGAACAGCATAATGACAATATCGTGTTCCTTGAGCAGCTTTTGCTCACGCTTAATATCAATGGAATAGTCTGGATATTCACGCATTAGCTCATTAACGGTCACATTTTTCTGAGTTTTCAAGGCATCAATGGCGGCATGGCTTATACGTGATTGATCGGGAAAGCGGTGGGCGGCTAAAACCAAAATTTTTTTCATAGAATTTCCAGTTACGTTTATTGCGATGGCGGCATTTTTCCATTTTTATCTTTGCTGGTGTAGCCTGTAAACATGCAAATCTGTTTCAACCAAAGGTTAATAGCATGTCACTGCCAACTGATGTCTATCGATTAATTCCCGCTTTTTTGGCATCAGCCGATGCGCAAAGCTTTTCTGCTGCGGCTCGTCAATTAGGCATCAGTGCAGCCGCCGTTAGCAAGAATGTGAGAGTGCTAGAAACGCGTTTAAATATGCGCTTATTCGCACGTAATACCCATTTCGTGGTGTTAACCGAGGAGGGACGTCAATTTCGCCAGCGGATAGCACCGGTCTGGCAGGCATTAAATCAGGCATTGGACAATAGTTCTCCCTATGAAGAACCTTCAGGATTAGTGCGCGTCAGCGTGATCCCCGGCTTTGGCCGACATCGTCTCATGCCGTTGATTCCTGTTTTTCAGCAACGTTTTCCTCAGGTGCGGATCGATCTTGAAATGGAACCGCGTTTGGTTAACCTGATAGCCGAGAATATTGATGTAGCTATCGGTCAGAGAACGGCGACAGACAGTCGTCTGATTGGACGCGAACTAGGCTCCGCATCGAGTAACATGGCGGCGTCTCCGAACTATTTAGCTCGCTTTGGTATACCGCAAACTTTGGGCGATCTGGCGTCACATCGCCGTTTACTGCATCGCAATCCGGGTAACGGTAAATTACTGTGCTGGTGGGATGATGAAACTAGCGTAAGTGAAGAGCAGGCGGCTTTTATTTCCACATCGCCAGATACGCTGGTTGATGCGGCACTTTGCGATATGGGAATTGTGTGTTTGGCTGATTGGTATCTTGAAGAGCATTTTCGTAATGAGCGTCTGATACCTATTCTTAAACCATTTTGGCCGCGTGCACGCTCCATGCACATTTGGTATCCCTCGGCGGATTTGCCGCCGAGAGTGCGAGCATGGGTAGACTTTGTGTTAGCTCAGTTTCCACCCCAAGCTTAGGTATAACGGTATTTTATTACTGACGCATGCTGATGGCCATGCGATTGAAGGCGTTCATTAAGCTGATGGCGAAGGTCAAATCGGCGATTTCGGCATCGCTAAAGTGTGTTTTTAGCTCTGCAAACAGCTCATCCGAGGTTCCACAGTAGGAGATATCCGTTACCGCTTCAGCCCACGCTAACGCAGCACGCTCGCGCTCATCAAAAGGCTCAGCCATACGCCATCCGGCTAAAATATCCATTTTGTTTTGACTATAGCCCGCTTTGCGCAGCGCGGTGCTGTGCATATCTAAACAAAATGCGCAGCCGTTAATTTGCGAAATGCGTAGGTAAACTAATTCTACAATATGCCCTAGAGAGCTTTTGCTTAATGCCATACTGGTTTGGATGAGGCCGTTATAGGCTTCTGGGGATAGTTTGCCATAGGCGAGACGGAGTTGAGACATGTTGTTTTCTCCACAAATAGGTGAGTTATTGCATCATTTTGATGGTGCAGTCATTGTTTGATAGCACGACTTTACGCTGAATATGGACTAGCATATAGAGCCATATTTTGACTGTTTTTATAGGCCATAAAATGGCAGCGTCCTACGAATTCCTTTTTGTTGATCCTTCGTCCAAAGAACCCCTCTATTGCCAGATTTATCAGCGTATTAAGTCAGCGATTGCCTATGGCGTACTTTCATCGGGTGAACGATTGCCTTCGTTGCGGGGGTTAGCCAGCGATCTTAACGTGGCGCGAGGAACGGTTGAGGCTGCCTATGCGTTGCTTAGCGGTGAAGGATATATCGAAAACAGCGGTCAAGGAGGGACGCGAGTCTCCCTACGATTAATAGCACCTAAATTAACAGAGACGTCAAAAAAGCTCGCTGAAATGCCACGCCATGCAGGTATGCCGTTACCTTCTGCGCAATTACTGCCATTTCAATTGGGTGTTCCGGCTTTGGATGCCTTTCCGCTTGGCCAGTGGAACCGATTATTGGCGCAGTGCGCACGACATACCACCAGAGAGGAACTTTCTCATCCTGCCCCGCAAGGCTATTTGCCGTTGCGAGAGGCATTGGCGGGGTATTTACAAATTTCGCGTGGTATCCGCTGTTCGGCACAGCAAATCTTTATTGCCGCGGGGTATCGGTCAGCACTATCGCTGATAGCGCACGCTGTTTTATCACGTGATGATTCTGTTTGGCTTGAGGAACCCTGTTTTCCTTTCCCGTGGCATGTATTGCAGAGTTTGGGGGTCAGCACCATTCCTGTGCCAGTGGATGATCAAGGGATATGCGTGGAGCAAGGGATTAAACAGTCCCCTCAGGCGCTCGCTGCCTTGGTGACTCCTGCGCACCATAGCCCATTGGGGCTGAGTTTAAGTTTGCCGCGGCGTATGCAGCTATTAGCATGGGCTCAGCATGAACAGCGCTGGATTATTGAGGATGACTATGACGGAGAATTCCATTATCAAGGGCACCCGCTACCCGCGCTGAAAAGTTTAGACCGGCTTGACCGCGTACTGTACGTTGGAACGTTGAGCAAAGTCCTTTTCCCCGGATTGCGCATCGCGTATGTAGTGGTTCCCGAGCAGTTACTCCCTCAGTTCCATCAAACTCTACGCACCTATCCTTGCGTTTGTCCCACATTGATGCAGGCTACCGCGGCGCAGTTTATTCATTCAGGTCAGTTTTACCGGCATCTTAAAAAAATGCGTAGCCTCTATGCTCAGCGCCGAATGTGGCTGGCTCAGGCGTTGAAGCAGCAAACACAATATCCATTAACGACGGAGCTTCAAGCTGGTGGGATGCATCTGTTAGTGCGGTTGCCTGACTGCTTTGACGATACTTTGGTTGAACGAGAAGCGCGTGTACAAGGGCTTGCAGTGGAAGCGCTCAGCGTCTGGTATCACGGTACTGTTCCCGTTTCGCAAGGGATTATTCTCGGATTCACTAATGTTGAAAGTGAAGAGATGGCGCAGCGTTGGGTTAACATCTTGCTGAATGTTTTGGCGCGCTGTTCAACCATTGCGGATAGGCGCTGAACTCAGTACCATTTGCGCCTCAATTTTTCGCCTTTGATACGGTGGTAGGCCATACCCATGCAGACAGTAAAACGCGTGCTTTTAGCACCGATGGAAGGCGTTCTCGATTCTCTAGTCCGTGAATTGCTTACGGAGGTGAATGACTACGATCTATGCATCACCGAATTTGTTCGCGTGGTGGATAGCTTATTACCTGAAAAAGTGTACTACCGACTCTGCCCCGAGCTGGCACATCAGAGCCGTACGCCTTCAGGAACCGCGGTTCGCGTACAGTTATTAGGGCAGTATCCGCAGTGGCTGGCAGAAAATGCCGCCCGCGCCGTAGAACTTGGTTCTTGGGGGGTGGATTTAAACTGTGGTTGCCCATCAAAGATGGTTAACGGTAGCGGTGGCGGAGCAACGTTACTGAAAGATCCTGAGATGATTTATCAGGGTGCTAAAGCAATGCGCGAGGCGGTGCCGGCACATTTGCCCGTAACGGTAAAAGTGCGTCTGGGCTGGGACTCAGGCGATCGTCAGTTTGAGATAGCAGATGCTGTTGAGCAGGCCGGAGCAACTGAAATCACTGTTCATGGCCGAACCAAAGAAGATGGCTATAAGTCTGAGAAGATCAATTGGGCGGCTATAGGCAAGATCCGTCAGCGTTTGAGCATTCCGGTGATTGCCAACGGTGAAATTTGGGACTGGCAAAGTGCGCAGGATTGCATGGCGACTACTGGTTGTGACTCGGTCATGATCGGTAGAGGGGCGCTGAATGTGCCGAATCTGAGCCGAGTGATCAAATACCATGAGCCGAAAATGCCGTGGCCTGAGGTCATGCTGCTACTTAAAAAATATGTGCGTCTGGAAAAGCAGGGCGATACCGGCTTATATCACGTTGCTCGAATTAAACAGTGGCTTGGCTATTTGCGCAAAGAATATACAGAAGCCTCGGAAGTTTTCAGTGAGATTCGGGCATTAAAAACCTCACCAGACATTGCGCGTGCGATTGAGAGGCTTTAGCCATATTTCCGCACCATTAATCTTTTTCGATAGCAGGACAATGGATTCGTTTTGTCATCATCCTTCCTCCAAAAACGTTAATCAGCAATCCCAGCATAATCAGTAACAAACCATAGATTTGCAGGCTAGCGATTTTCTCTCCTAAAATCAGTGCCCCACTGGTGAGTCCCACTACTGGGACGAGTAGCGCAAAGGGCGTCACACGCCAGGTTTCATAGCGGGTAAGTAAACGCCCCCAGAGGCCATATCCAACGTGAGTTGAGAGAAATGCGATGTAGCAGAGTGCCAAAATTGTAGGAAGATGAATATTTGTCAGGCTGTTTTCAATTGCCGCTTGTCCCTCGAATAGCCATGAACAAAGCAGGAATGGCAGGATTGGCACTAGAGCACTCCAAACAACTAACGACATGATGCTGGTCGTGCCAGCGTTTTGCATGATGGAACGATTAGTGATATTGCCGCATGCCCATGAAAAGCCGGCTGCCAAAGTAAACAGGAGGGCGATTAGCGGAATATCGGTTAAGTTCCCCGTCATCCCACCTTTGGCAAGTACAAACATTCCAGCAGCGGCAAGCAGGATGCCCACGATTTGGCTACGTTTGACTTTTTCGCCCAGAATAAGTGCGCCTAGTAGTACGCTGAAGAAAACCTGTGATTGCAAAACGACGGAGGCAATACCAGACGGCATTCCCAGATTGATAGCGCAGAATAAAAAAGCAAATTGTGCAAAGCTGATTGTCAGGCCATAAATGACAATCCCTTTCAGCGGGATCTTTGGGCGTGGAATAAAGAAAATGGCAGGAATGACCACGAATATAAAGCGTAATGCACCAAGCAATAAAGGTGGCATACCGTGCAGGCCAACTTTGATAACGACAAAGTTTACGCCCCAAATAACCACGACGCACAGCGCTAACAGCATATCTCTAACGGACATTCTTTACTCCTTGAAGAGACGCATTTTTATTTCTGAAAGTGGCTTGAATGGGAAACTATAGCTAAAGTCTTCAGGGGGAGAAACCACGTCACTGGATATGTCTAGAATAAAGACAAAGGCCGCATCGTTCCGCTCCTCGGCTGCGCAGCAAACCGTGATATAGGGGATTCAACAGAACATTCTGCTTATTAGAGGGAAACGCCATGAGTGATTGGGATCCGGAGCTTTATTTACGTTTTGAAGCTGAAAGAACGCGGCCTGCACGTGAGTTGCTTGCCAGAATCGATCGCCCAGATGCACAACGGGTGAGTGATTTAGGGTGTGGTCCCGGCAATAGCACAGAGCTTTTGGCTCAGTCTTGGCCACAGGCGCAGGTGACCGGTGTTGATACCTCATTGGCGATGCTGCAAAAAGCGCAAAAAAGGTTGCCGTACTGTTCCTTTGTACAATCTGATATTAGCCACTGGCAGCCAGATGAAGCACAGGATGTTATCTACGCTAACGCTGCGTTGCAGTGGGTGTTAGATCATGAAACGCTGCTGCCGCATTTAGTGTCGCAGCTGGCTGATAATGGGATCCTTGCGATCCAAATGCCGGATAATCTCAATCAACCGTCTCATGCGTTGATGCGTAAAGTGGCTTCTGAGGGGCCGTGGACGTATTTGAATGCTGAAGCAGAGTCCGTACGTAAAAAGCTTCTAACGACGGAAGAGTATTATGATCTGCTGGCTTTGCAGGGCTGCGAGGTGGATATCTGGCGCACCACTTATTATCACGTGATGCCATCTGTCTCGGCGATTATTGAGTGGCTGAGTTCCACCGGGCTGCGTCCTTTCCTTGATAAGTTGGACGAGGAACAACAACCTGAGTTTCTTCGCCGTTACTTAAATGAGCTGGAAAAGGTCTATACCCCACGTGCTGATGGAAAAGTGCTGCTCGCGTTTCCGCGGCTGTTTATTGTTGCTTGCAACGTTGAAAACGGCGCTATTTAAGAGGTTAGCGTTTTGGTTAGGTAGCAACGCTGCTGATCTTTAGGATAATCATTGGGTGGAAGCTGTAGTTAATAGCCCTGTTTCCCGTAAATTCATGGTCGTTCTTCAGATGAATAATGTTATTAAGCATTAACCCAGCAAATGAATTGATGCTTGAATATGTGGCTCACAAACAGAAACATAATTCTCACATCTTCTCGTAGCTGAAATATTCACGTTAAGAGTATGATTATCGCCAGCTTGTCGGCCTGCAGCCTACGTGTGGCGTGGCAAGCCGCGTTCCGAGGATTTTTGCATACCCATTTGTGCTCCCCTCGGTGTCATCGAACATTTGATTGATATGTGATCATGCCTGTAAAACTTCGATATTCCTTATTAAGCCTGCTGCTGCTGGGCAGCAGCGTGGCTAGCGTTCCTAATGTGCTTGCAAGCGAGAACGCGCCAACAACGCACAATGCCTCATCGTTGGTATTGGCGTCAGGCAGTGCAATGGTGGTGGATTTAAAAACGCATAACGTCATTTATTCGAGTAATCCTGATGTGCAGGTGCCTATTGCCTCAATTACCAAATTAATGACGGCAATGGTTGCGTTAGATGCCAAGCCCGCCATGGATGAAGTCATTTCTGTGGATATCCATAATACCAAAGAATTAAAAGGCGTCTTTTCTCGCGTACGCGTGGGTAGTGAAGTGAGTCGTCGTCAGATGATGCTTATGGCGCTTATGTCGTCAGAAAACCGCGCAGCGGCGAGCTTGGCTCACCACTATCCTGGCGGCTACAATGCATTTATTAAGGCGATGAATGCTAAAGCACGTTCATTAGGGATGACACATACGCGATACGTTGAACCAACGGGGCTTTCCGTCAATAATGTTTCAACCGCGCGTGATTTAACCAAGCTGTTAGCTGCCAGCAAAAATTATCCTTTGATTAGCCAGCTTAGCACCACCGAAACTCAGTCGGTGACTTTCTCGAATCCGGTCTATACCGAAACATTTAACAACACTAACCATTTGGTGCGTAATGATAAATGGGCAATTCAGTTGACCAAAACGGGGTTCACCAATCAGGCAGGACACTGTTTGGCGATGCGTACCACCATCGGTGGCCGTCAGGTGGCGTTAGTGGTTCTCGATGCCTTTGGCAAATATACCCACTTTGCTGACGCGAATCGTCTGCGTGACTGGATGCTGACCGGTAAGGCCGCACCAGTTCCTGCTGCGGCATTAAGCTACAAAAAACAAAAGGGCATACATCAAGCTGGCAGCGTACAGGTTGCTGAAAATAAATAATTTTTGATTTGAGGGTGATTCCCCTAAACGAATCAGAATTCATTCGCGGCAGAGGAAAATACCTCTGCCGCTTTTTTATGACAGCACCAAGTTCAGAGATTAACGCGACATTTTTCCCCCTTGCCCCTATGATTATCTCAGTGATTAAAGCTTAAGGATTTCAATGTGGCTGGTGGTAGTTTACTGACGTTATTAGATGATATTGCTTCGGTGCTGGATGATGTGGCGCTGATGAGCAAAATGGCTGCGCGCAAAACCGCAGGCGTTTTAGGTGATGATTTAGCGCTAAATGCGCAGCAGGTGACAGGCGTTTCAGCCGATCGAGAGTTGCCGGTAGTGTGGGCGGTAGCAAAGGGATCGTTGCTTAATAAGGTGATTTTAGTCCCGCTAGCGCTGTTAATTAGCGCTTTTGCGCCGTGGGCGATTACTCCGCTACTGATGCTGGGCGGCGCTTTTCTTTGCTATGAAGGCTTTGAAAAGCTGGCACATAAAGTCATGCACGGCAAAGAGGAAAAGCACTCATCCGAATCGGAACCTGAAGAAAAAGTGCCAGACGATTTACGAGCGTACGAGAAAAGTAAGGTAAAAGGCGCAGTGCGTACCGACTTTATTCTGTCTGCAGAAATTGTCGCGATCACTCTAGGCACGGTAGCGAGTGCACCGTTTCTCCAGCAGGTGATTGTGCTCAGCGGTATTGCGTTGGTGATGACGCTGGGTGTTTACGGCATTGTGGCAGGTATCGTAAAACTGGACGATTTAGGCCTGTGGATGAGTCAAAAAAGCTCGGCGCTGCTTCAACGTGTCGGTGGCTGGATCGTGGATGCTGCCCCTTATCTGATGAAAATCCTCTCCATCGTGGGAACGGCCGCGATGTTTATGGTCGGTGGCGGTATTATCGTGCATGGCCTACCGTGGATTCACCACTATTTTGAGCATTTAGCCGAAAGCGGAGCTGATTTGCCAACAATAGGCACCGTTATTTCTGGCATAGGTCCCACAGTGCTGAATATGGTGTTTGGCGTTATCGCTGGCGCTGTGGTTCTGCTGGTGGTCAGCGGAGTAGGGAAGTTGATTCCAAGGAAGGGGTGAGGTTTTGTTGGTATATCTCACTGGTTAATATTTTGCCATCCTGTTGTTTATGAGGCTTGAGTGAAATATTTCGTTCGCCTGTCATTGATGTGACTACTATGTAATATTCCGTCCGCCAGTTCATACTGAGCTTCATCGATACACTGATGAAGGCGTACGGGCAGAGACCACCAGCGCGTGGTCTCTGCACTCGCGCGCTTTTATCCGAGACGCCATCTCCGCTCCGGTTTGGTATCGCCCATCCAGGGCGCCCCAAACTCCGTCACGACATCCCTGTCGTGCCGGCTCTCCCAGCCAAGACTTAAACTAAAAAACCAAAAATCGTTTTGATTTTGTCTTTTGTCTTTTGTCTTTTTGGTTTTGACCTTGACCTTTTCCTGCACATTACCGGACAGCCGAGTGAATCATGCAGGTTAGGATTCGCCGATTGATATCGGCGAAAGAACGACGGAGGCATGGATGCCGATTGTCGTTCGTTCCGTCAAAACCGGAATGATGAAACGAGGGCACCCGCGCAGCGGGCTGGGAGGGGGTGCCAAGCTGGGGTGTCGGGGGGCAGCGATTGGCCCCCCGACTCGGACGCCTGCACGGAGTTCATGTCGGTTTCGGTGCATTAGGCGTACGAAATCTACTTCATAAACTTATGCATACGAAACCTACTCCACAAACTCATGCATACAAAACCTTTAACCGTTCAAGCACAGAAAATCTAGGCGGCATATAAGCCGCCGAAGTTAAAACC
The DNA here is from genome assembly GCF_020150375.1 of Hafnia paralvei. NCBI lineage: Bacteria > Pseudomonadati > Pseudomonadota > Gammaproteobacteria > Enterobacterales > Hafniaceae > Hafnia > Hafnia paralvei. The sequence continues at coordinate 1,543,409 of NZ_CP083737.1, forward strand.
CCTTAGAAAATTAACTTAAACACCCCAGTAATCGTCAGCAGCCCCACAATAAATATAATCGCAATAACCCATAATAATATTTTCATTTGCTGCTCCTTATTTGCTGATAAAAAACGCCCGTAATGGGCGCTAGTCATATGAGTATAGATAAAGATAAGCAAATGTGCGGGTTATCGGTTATTACCAACCCTGAACCGCGCCACCGTTAAAGATTTTCTCAGACGCGGCAGCAACTTCCGGTGATTCATAAGACTTAACAAAATCGCGTACGTTAGCGGCATCTTTATTATCTTCTCGAGTGACAATAATGTTTACATAAGGAGATTCCTTATCCTCAATAAATACACTGTCTTTCACCGGTGATAACCCTGTCTGTTGCAGATAGGTAGTGCTGATAATAGCCACGGTGACTTTCGGGTCTTTTAATACGTGCGGGAGCTGTGCACCTTCCAGCTCCATAATGTTCAGATTTAACGGATTAGAGGTGATATCAATGGATGTTGGCAGTAAGCCTTTATCCTGATTAACCGTTATCAGCTTTTCTTTTTGTAATAACAGTAATGCGCGGCCTAAATTGGTCGGGTCATTGGGGATTGCAATAGTGTCGCCTTTTTTTAACTCTGAAACATTTTTGATTTTGTCGGAGTAACCCGCCATTGGGAAAACAAAGGTATTGCCTACGGCCACTAATTTATAACCATGTGCCTTATTCTGTTCAGCAAGATAAGGTCGGTGTTGGAATACGTTAGCATCCAGCTCACCTTTATCGGTGGCATCGTTAGGCAGCAGAGAACCACTGAACCCCACGAGCTCAACGTCTAATCCGTATTTCTCTTTCGCCACTTTCTGCGCAACTTCAGCCACATCTTGCTCGGCACCGTTAATCACGCCGACTTTTATATGATTTGCTTGGTCAGCTTTGTTATCGCAACCGGTCAGAAACAACGCTCCTAGCGCAGTCGCCAGTAATATGGCCGATAAACGAAATTTCATATTAACCATCCTTATAAAATAAGCGAAAATAATACTAATTTATTAAATGTTTATCCGCGTATAGGCGGTCTTATAATGTGAGTCTAACCTAGACTAAAAACAACAATCTATTTATTCAATGTTATAACTAAATAGCATTAATAAAAACTTTTTGAGACTATAAAAGATTTGCTATTTACCTTTGTTTTTATGTAAGCGTTCTATACTGAAAGTGAGGGAAAAATGTTGATAAACGTTTATCCCGCATCAGACGTCAGGGGGTGTGTCATGAGTAACCATGTTTGGGGACTGTTATCGCATCCGGCACAGGAGTTCCGGCAAATACGGCAGGAAAATGAGTCGGTATCGCATATCTATACTCACCATGTGCTGCTGATGGCTGCTATTCCTGTTGTCTGCTCTTTTATTGGTACTACCCAGTTTGGCTGGGATTTCGGCGGTGATCGCGTTTTTAAAGTGTTGCCGATGACGGCATTAGCCATTGCCGTTGTATTTTACGGGCTAATGCTAGCCGCGGTGGGTTTTGTTGGTATGGTCATTCGCTGGATGGCTCGGGAATATGAAAACTGCCCGAGTTTAAATCGTTGTATCGTGTTTGCGGGCTATGTCGGTACGCCCATGTTTCTAAGCAGTATCGTATCAATCTATCCGATGGTATGGCTGTGCATGCTCGCGGTTATCGTGGGGGTATGTTATAGCGGTTATTTGTTGTATCGCGGTATTCCGAATTTTCTCGGTATCACTGAAGATCAAGGTTTTATTTTCTCTGGATCGACCTTCGCAATCGGTGTGTTGGTACTCGAGTTACTATTGGGGATTACCGTTATCATGTGGGGCTATGGTTCGCATATTTTCTAGCCCTGCGGTGTTCAACGCAGTAGAAGTGAAAACGTTTTGTTGATTATAACCTAGCAGGCGCTGGAGTTTACCTTCAGCGCCTTTTTCACGCCATTACGCTGGTCAAAAAGGCTCACGCTTTTTTGTTCCGCCACTCGAATTATTTGCGGAAAAATAGGCGCACTATTTCTTATTCAGCATCGCTTTGAGATCGGCAAACGGGTTATAGGTGGCTTCGCCGACGTCTTTCTGCGCATCTTCACCCGCAATCACGGTGGAACCATACTGGTCGGCTTCGGTATATTTCGAATGTTCATGATCGTGGCAGTACAAGCACAATAGTTCCCAATTGCTGCCGTCTTCTGGGTTATTGGTGTGGTCGTGATCGATATGATGTACGGTGAGCTCGCGCAGGTTTGAGTACACAAACTCGCGTGAACAGCGGCCACACACCCATGGATAAATTTTAAGTGCTTTTTCACGATAGCCAGTTTCTAGACGGGCGTAGTTCTTAGGGATGATTGCCATGAGGACAGACCTTAACAAGACTGGGGAATATTCACCTATATTAGGTGAATTTACATCGCACTCCAATCTTTGCCTGATTTATGAACGAACATAGATAATAATCCCGGCCAGAATAACGCCGCCGACGCCGCCCAAAGTCAGCAATGCCATTCCGGCGATAATTGCTTTTTTCAGCATGATTCTTCTCCTCAATACGATTGCGGCGATTATACCCTGCCGACGCCCTCTGCTCTAACCATTTTGTAACATTCAAGTCACTTTTCTGTTGTGGTTTATATTCATTTAAGTAATAAAAATAAATTATTAAGTATTTAATGGAATTATAGATTTCAGAAATACTGAGCCTCACCTGATTTAGGGAGTGACTCATCGATGAAAAAAGCAATTCGCGGTATGCGGTCATCACATTACTTACATGCCGAACAGCAAAGCCGCATTGGTGCGTGGAAACGCCAGTGGGTCTGGCGCAGTGAGCTCCCAACATGGTGTGTCCTGATTGCCATATATGCTGGCTGGGCGTTGGTGGTTTACCACTGGGAACAGCTGGGGAAATGGCTAGGGACGCCGCTGTTGGTGTTGTTAGCCTGTTGGTATATGTCGCTTCAGCACGAGCTCATCCACGGTCATCCTACCCGTTGGCCACGTGTTAATCAGCTCTTAGGATTGATGCCGCTGGCGGTCTGGTATCCCTTTGGCATTTATCGTGATTCGCATCTGGCCCATCACCGCGATGCGTCGCTGACTCATCCGTTGGAAGATCCTGAATCGTACTATTTCAGTGAGTGTCGATGGAAGAATTCATCGGCAATGTGGCGTAGGGTTATTTGGCTGCGGAATACCTTTTTTGGCCGCATGATTATTGGACCTGCACTGGGGATTGGTGCGTTGGTTAAGGGGGAACTCGGCGATATTATGCAGGGCGAGAGCAAAAAAATTGCCATGTGGCTGATCCATTTATCATTACTCGGTTTGATTCTGTGGATCGTACAGTTGGCGGGGATGTCAGCGTGGTGGTATCTACTGGCGATTAGCTATCCGGCCTTAGGTTTGGCGATGGTTCGCTCGTTTTACGAACACCGAGCGGTGGACGATCCCTCAGCCCGTTCTATTATTAATGAGGCGGCGTGGCCGTGGCGGCTGCTGTTTTTAAATTTGAATTACCACATTGTGCACCATGATTTACCCAGCTTGCCGTGGTATGGATTGCGCAAGGTCTATTTGGCTTATCGCATGGAGTATCGGCAAAGGAATCAGGGATTTGTGGTTCAGGGATATTCACAGTGGTGGCGGCAATATGCATGGCGTTCGATAAATGTCACGCAACATCCGTTAATGGCTTTGACCCGCGATGAGTCACCGGAGCACCTAGGCTCTGGCGACCGCAATAATAATGATGAGGAACCGTTATGGCAGGAAATTTATCTATGGGACGCAAGATTCTGGCATCTTTGGCGTTGATGGGCGCTTCTATCTGCGCTGCACAGGCCGCGGATGCGGTCACCGTGGGCTCTAAGATTGACACTGAGGGTTCCTTACTTGGCAACCTCATTGTGCAAACGCTGGATGCCAACGGGATCAAAACGGTGAATAAAACCCAGCTTGGTACGACTAAAGTGCTGCGCGGCGCAATTACCGCCGGTGAAATTGATATCTATCCAGAATATACCGGTAACGGCGCTTTCTTCTTTGCCGATGAAAATGATCCGGCATGGAAAAATGCGCAGCAGGGGTATGACAAAGTGAAGCAGTTGGATTTGGCGAAAAACCAGATCGTGTGGCTTACGCCCGCTCCGGCTAACAATACATGGAGTATCGCGGTGCGCAACGATATCGCACAGCAAAACCATTTGGAATCGTTAGAAGATTTGGGGAAATGGTTAAAACAGGGCGGTAAATTTAAACTGGCGGCTTCCGCTGAGTTTATCGAACGCCCAGATGCACTGCCTGCGTTTGAAAACGCCTATGGCTTCAAACTGGATCAAGATCAGCTGTTGTCCTTGGCGGGCGGTGATACAGCGGTGACGATTAAGGCTGCGGCAGAACAAACATCGGGCGTGAATGGTGCAATGGCGTATGGCACCGACGGCCCAGTGGCCGCGCTGGGTTTGAAAACCTTGAGCGATCCTAAAGGCGTGCAGCCTATTTATGCACCAACGCCAATCGTGCGCGAAGCGACGCTGAAAGCTCATCCTGAAATTGCTACTGTGCTGAAGCCCGTGTTTGAATCTCTGGATGGACCAACTCTGCAAAAATTGAATGCCAAAATTGCGGTTGATGGTCAAGATGCGAAAAAAGTCGCTGCAAAATATCTGAAAGATAAGGGTTTTGTTAAGTCTTGAGTTAACTATCTCTCATCTCCCGTTTAACGGCGGGAGATATTTGCTTTGCCTCACTCTCTGATGATGAGAGATAAAACTATAGGGAATCTTGTTTTGGTAAAAAACAGAGTTGTTCTCACACTCTGGCTGCTGATGATGCTGGCTTTATGGCAAATGCCGCTGCTCACTCAGGCTGCAAACCGTTTGGTGTCTGGTAGCGGTGTACCGTTGGGAGAGATTATTCATGGTTACGCATGGATATTGATTCTGCCGTTTCCTGTGTTATTCCTTCTGTGTTTTTGCCCGCAAAACCGAAGCGCACTGTGGCTGATTTATTTGATCAGCGGTGCGCTGTTTGCTGGGTTAATGCTGTTAATTGCTTGGCAGTCCCATCTTTTAGCGGGTGATGAAGATAGCTTAGTGCGCGTTTCTTTGGGCGGTGCATTTTGGCTCATTGGCGCTTTGGCTCTGCTATGTGGAGCAGATGCCGTCAGCCGACTCACCAAAAGCAGCGGGCTACGTATTCTAGCGGCGTTGTTGATCCTCGCCCCTGTGCCTATTTTGCTGCTCAGCGGTGCGCTCGATACGCTCTCTTTGATGAAGGAGTATGCCAACCGCGATGATGTGTTTAATCAGGCTCTTGGTCAGCATTTGGCTCTGCTATTGAGCACGCTGTCATTCGCTTTGATCATAGGCATACCGCTGGGAGTATTAGCGGCTAGGCGGGAGTCATGGAGAAAACCGATGTTTTCTGTTCTGAATATTATTCAGACCATCCCTTCTATCGCCCTGTTTGGTTTACTGATTGCGCCATTAGCGGGGTTAGCGCAGGCATGGCCATGGTTAGGCGAACTGGGCATTAGCGGTATTGGTGTTGCCCCAGCGCTGATTGCTTTGGTGCTATATGCGTTACTGCCGCTGGTGCGCAGCGTGGTCGCGGGGTTGGAACAAGTGCCGTCACCGGTCATCGAGGCCGCCCGTGGAGTAGGAATGACGCGAGCGCAAATTTTACGAAAAGTCGAGCTTCCATTAGCGTTGCCGGTGGTATTGAGCGGAGCGCGTATCGTGGCGGTTCAAACGGTAGGCATGGCGGTGATTGCGGCGCTGATCGGTGCGGGTGGTTTCGGCGCAATAGTCTTTCAGGGATTGCTCAGCAGCGCGCTGGATTTAGTGCTGCTCGGCGTTATTCCGGTCGTCGTGATGGCAGTGACGGTTGATACCCTATTTAAATTTTTGGTTTCTCGAATTGAAGCGGCGCGACAATGATTCATTTTAAACATGTTAACAAGTCTTTTGCTGGACGTCCGGCGGTGGAGGATCTCTCTTTGCATATCGCAGAGGGGGAATTCACCGTGCTGATTGGCACGTCGGGTTCTGGAAAATCGACCACACTGAAGATGATCAACCGCCTCATCGATCACGATAGCGGTGAGCTGACTTTTGCTGGGCAAAATATCAGCAGCTTTGAGCCAGAGGCATTGAGGAGACGCATGGGGTATGCGATTCAATCCATTGGCTTATTTCCCCATTGGACGGTTGAACAGAATATTGCCACCGTACCGCAGCTGTTGAAATGGCCTACGGCACGTATCCGCGAGCGGGTGACCGAGCTGATGGAGATGCTCAGTCTTGATGTCGCAGAGTTTCGTCATCGTTATCCGCACCAGCTCTCTGGTGGTCAGCAGCAGCGCGTTGGTGTCGCTCGCGCACTGGCGGCTGACCCTGAAGTATTGCTGATGGATGAGCCTTTCGGTGCATTGGACCCAGTGACGCGAACCACGCTTCAGCAAGAAATTGCGCGTATTCACACTTTGCTGGGACGCACGATCGTTCTGGTGACGCATGATATCGATGAAGCATTGAGTCTGGCCGACCGCATCGTATTGATGGATGCGGGAAAAGTTATACAGCAGGGCACGCCGCAGGAATTGCTCAACCATCCTGTCAATGACTTTGTGCGTCAGTTTTTTGGTCATAGCGACGTCGGGATTAAGCTTTTAGGTCTGGACGTGGTGGCTTCTCGCGTGCGGCGCGGTGAGATTTTACAGGGGGAGCCGATCCGCTGCGATCTCAATTTGCGCGATGCCATGTCGCTGTTCATCTATCGACAGGTCGATCGTCTACCGGTGATCGATGAAGCAGGGCAACCCGTTGGCGTTCTCTACTTTTCCGATCTCGTCAAAAAAGCGGAGGCGTAATGTCAGGAAAACATCCTTCGTTCACATGGCGCTGGTACCGAGATCCTCTGCTTTGGGGAGTACTGCTGCTAATCGGTTTAAATAGCGGTATGCCTCATATGGGAAGGCTGTTTAGTGCGTTATTCCCTGATCTGACACGGCCTGTTTATCAGCAAGATAGCTTTTGGTCGCTGACTATTGCACACGTTACGCTGGTGGGTATTTCAAGTTTGATTGCCGTGGTATTAGGAGTGAGCGCGGGGTTATTAGTTACGCATCGCGGTGGGCGTGAGTTCCGTTCGTTGGTGGAAACCGTCACCGCTGTCGGACAAACATTTCCACCGGTCGCTGTGCTGGCGGTGGCGGTGCCGCTAATGGGGTTCAGCCCCGAGCCTGCGGTGATCGCGCTGGTATTGTATGGTCTACTGCCGATTTTACAGGGGACGATCAGCGGCATTGAATCCGTTCCCGCAGCAGTCCGTGAAACTGCTCGCGGCGCAGGTATGAGTCGCTGGCAGATATTATGGCGAGCGGAGATCCCCTTAGCGGCACCCGTGATTTTGGCGGGCGTGCGCACGTCGGTCATCATCAATATTGGTACGGCGGCGATTGCCTCAACGGTTGGGGTAAAAACGCTGGGCTCACCTATTATTATAGGGCTAAGCGGGTTTAATACGGCTTACGTGATTCAGGGCGCGCTGCTTGTCGCCTTGTTGGCAATGATTACCGATGCGGTCTTCGAGCGTTGGGTGAGTTATCTCACGCGCTGGCGCAGTGGGGCACTATTCATAGAAGGATCATAAAACATGCGGGTATCGTTGCCGATGTATGCGGTGAATCGAGCGGATGTTGAGTTGTTATGGCAAGGCTTATCCCGTTGGTTAGCGCAGGAAGGGGAAGCGAATTTGCCCGCGGCTTTGTGCTGGCCTGACGATCTTTATGACCATTGGCAACAGCCGGATTTATTACTCAGCCAGACTTGCGGTTACCCGTTACAGGAGGCGCTCCAGCAAAACGTCGCAGTCGTTGGCGTGTTTCGCTATCGGGTTCCGGGTTGTGAAGGCAATGATTACCGTAGCTTTTTAGTTGCCAGAAAGAAGGATGCTGGCGCGGATATTAGCGCTTTTTATGGTCGCAAAGCCGCCTATAACAGCGAGGATTCCCAGTCAGGCTATAACGCGCTGCGCTCGGTAATTGCCCCACTGGCGAGTCGTGGACGTTTTTTTGCCAATACCTTACAGACCGGTTCACACCGTGCTTCACTATTGGCGATCAGGCAAGGTGATGCGGATATTGCGGCTATTGATTGCGTGACGCTGGCATTATTGCAAAAGGCCGATCCGCAATGCATGAATGGGTTAAAAATTATCGGAGAAACGCCGCCGGCACCTGCGCTGCCGCTGATCACTGCAGCAGGAGATGACGCACGTTTGCTACGTTTACGCCATGCGCTAAAAAAGATGGTCGCGGATCCGTCTATGTCTGCGGTGCGCTCGCGTCTATTTATTGGCGGGTTTAGCACCATAGCGGCGAGTGAATATCAGCGTTGTACCGAGATGAAATTAAGAGCAGCCGCGTTAGGTGTCACGCGGCTGTAATGCGTACGCTGATTAGCGTTTTTGCAGCCAGCGATCGAGCTGGTTAGCAAATTCTTGTCGATCGCGCTGGTGCAGTGCGGCGGGCCCCCCGGTTTGGATACCGCTGGAACGCATCGTATCCATGAAATCACGCATGTTGAGGCGTTCTTTGATATTGGCCTCGGTGTAAAGCTCCCCACGAGGGTTGAGCGCGACGCCTCCTTTCTCCAATACCTCGGCGGCTAAAGGAATATCGGCGGTGATAACTAAGTCACCAGGATTAACGCGGCGCACAATTTCGTTATCGGCGACGTCAAAACCCGCCTCGACGCGTAGGCTTCGAATAAAGCGCGAAGGCGGAGTTCGGATCGTTTGGTTGGCAACCAGCGTGACAAAAATGCCCACGCGATCGGCGGCACGAAACAGCACTTCTTTGATAACGTTAGGGCAGGCGTCAGCATCGACCCAGATTTGTTTGGCTTCTGACATTATTCTTCTCCCAGCCAGTCTTGCACGGGTAAAAAATCACGCTCCAGTGCGGCTTCCGGTGAGTCCGGTTCGGGGTGGAAGTCATACTCCCAGCGAACCAACGGCGGCATCGACATGAGAATCGACTCAGTTCGACCACCGGTTTGCAAACCAAACAGTGTTCCGCGATCCCAGACCAGATTAAATTCAACGTAGCGCCCACGGCGATATAACTGAAATTGACGTTCACGATCGCTGAATGGCATATCTTTGCGTTTGGCGACGATAGGTAAATAGGCGTCGCTAAAACCAGCGCCCACTGCTTGCATGAAAGCGAAGCAGTGATCAAAGTCTGGCGTATTTAAATCGTCAAAGAACAGCCCCCCTACGCCGCGAGACTCCTGACGGTGCTTGATGTAGAAATATTCGTCACACCATTTTTTATAGCGCGGGTAAACATCTTCACCAAAAGGCAGGCACAGATTGCGCGCGGTGCGGTGCCAATGCAGCACATCGTCTTTAAACGGATAAAACGGCGTGAGGTCAAAGCCACCGCCAAACCACCAAACCGGTTCCTCGCCTTCTTTTTCAGCGATAAAGAAACGCACGTTGGCGTGGCTGGTGGGTACGTAAGGATTTTGTGGATGAATGACCAGTGATACACCCATGGCTTCGAAGCTACGACCCGCGAGTTCAGGGCGATGAGCCGTGGCGGAAGCGGGGAGTTGTCCACCGGTAACGTGCGAGAAATTAACGCCGGCCTGTTCAAAAACGGCGCCCTGAGTGAGCACGCGACTGCGACCACCGCCGCCAGCCTCACGCTGCCAATTGTCTTCACGAAATGTGGATTGACCATCGGCTGCGGCAATCTGTTGGCACAGGGAGTCCTGCAGGTTCAGCAAAAAAGCTTTCACCTGCGCTGAAGAAGGCTTGCTCATGACGTTTTCCGCTCACAGCTACATTGATTGGCAAAAATATTGCGAAAAGTGCATCTCGCGATGCAAATAAGGGCAACAGTATAGCGGAAAACATCGCTTTCTTGTGGGATTAACTTTCTGTATTAGCTTGGGCGGCGGCGTTCGTGAGCGTCGAAATAATCCAGATATTTTACGATACCCGTGGCGATGGCCTGTGAGATTTTCTGGCGGAATGCGACCGACGTTAGCAACTGCTCTTCTTGATGATTGGTAATAAATGACGTTTCCACCAACACTGATGGAATAGAGGGTGATTTCAGAACCGCAAAAGCGGCCTGTTCAGTGTGTTGGCTGTGCAGATGGTGTACCGGTTTGATGTGATCTAGCAGATGACGTCCTAGCGTTAGGCTATTTTTGATGGTGTCGGTTTGTACCAGATCGAATAACACCTGCTGTAGATAGTTGTTATCTTCATCCGCGTATTTGGCTCCCGCAACTTTGTCAGCGTCGTTTTCACGCTGAGAGAGATATTTTGCCATTGTGCTGCTCGCACCGCGGTTGGATAGCGCAAATACTGAGGCGCCAGACGCGGTAGGGCTGGTGAATCCATCGGCATGAATCGAGACAAACAGATCCGCCTGATGCTGGTGGGCGATTTCTACCCGTTTATAAAGTGGGATAAAGAAATCATCTTCACGCGTCATTTTAACGTCAATGTTACTGTTTTTGTGCAGGTAATCGCGAATATAGTGCGCAATTTCCAACACCACATGTTTCTCTTTCGCCCCCTGATGCCCCACTGCTCCAGGGTCAATGCCCCCATGACCGGGATCAAGCATGATCACCTTGCGTGCACCGGGTTCTTTTCTCACCGGTTTTGCGGTCAGTGCAGTGCTGTTGGCAGACGCATCCCCGATTTTACTTCCTGTCAGCGCTATTGCTGCTAATCCAGACAGCAGAAACTGGCGACGAGACGTATATTTAGGTAACAGGCGGAAATGTGAGAAATTCTTCATGTGATGAATGTTTCATTAGCCATTAATGATAAAACAGGTGATGAATAGTAGCGTGGGGGGAGTGTAATAATCGAGTTGATTACTATTTCGATTTGTTTCTTTTATTATCAAGCATGACAAAGCGTTAGCGAATTTGTGCTGTGTTTGATATGCCCAGATGTCACGGACTTTGTTAAGCCAGTCGGTTAACCGATCTTTACTGCTTTACAGCCATTCGTTTGTTATTCATGTTGGTGACTTACGCGGTATTGATAGTTAATGATATTGATCGTTAATAGGACCTCAATAATGACATCTGTTCAAATTGATAATTCTTTTAGCTCGTTGTCCGCTGTGCTTTTCCGTCGTGATTGGGAAAATCCTGCTTGTACTCAATATCGTCGTTTAGCGGCACATCCGCCTTTTTGCAGTTGGCGCAGCGAGCAAGAGGCTCGCGATGGCCAGGCTTCAGACCAACTGATTTCATTAAACGGGGCTTGGGCATTTAGCTATTTTAGCCAGCCAGAGCGAGTGCCTGAAGCATGGTTGCAGCATGACCTAGATAATGCAGATGAACTACAGGTGCCTTCTAATTGGCAAATGGCAGGCTATGACGCGCCGATTTATACCAACGTGACTTATCCCTTTCCCGTAAACCCTCCTTTTGTACCTAAAGAAAATCCGACTGGATGTTATTCACTTAGCTTTAGCGTGGACGATGAGTGGCTAGAGCAGGGAGGGCAAACCCGTATTATTTTTGATGGCGTGAACTCTGCTTTTTATCTTTGGTGTAACGGCGAATGGATTGGCTATTCGCAGGACAGCCGATTACCAGCCGAATTTGACCTCAGCCACGCTCTTCGCAAAGGCAAAAATCGAATCGCCGTGATGGTGCTACGTTGGAGCGATGGCAGTTACTTGGAAGATCAGGATATGTGGCGCATGAGCGGTATATTCCGCGATGTGACTTTGCTGCATAAGCCACGTGTTCATCTCCATGATATCCAACTGCGTACCCATTTGGCTGCGGGATTTCATTGCGCTGAATTAGAAGCTCAGATCCATGTCAATCAATTCGCTGGGGGCTATTGCGCACGCGTTGCGTTATGGCGAGGGCATAAGCTTGTGGCAGAGCGGAAACAGGCTATTTGCAGCGAAACGATTGATGAGCGTGGCGCATATGACGATCGCACTACGCTACGTTTGCAGGTGGATAAACCGCTGCTGTGGAGTGCTGAAGAGCCTCATCTTTATCGTGCGGTCATTTCATTGCTGGATGAACAAGGCAAGGTGGTTGACGTTGAGGCTTATGACGTTGGGTTCCGGCAGGTGGAAATCAGTCATGGTCAGCTAAAGCTGAATGGAAAACCGTTGCTGATCCGTGGCACTAACCGCCATGAACATCATCCAGAAAACGGGCAGGTGATGGATGAGGAAACCATGCGCCGCGATATTATGCTGATGAAACAGCATAATTTTAATGCGGTACGCTGTTCGCATTATCCAAATCATCCGCGATGGTATCAACTGTGTGATCAATATGGTTTATACGTGGTGGATGAGGCCAATATTGAAACTCATGGCATGGTGCCGATGAATCGTCTGAGCGACGATCCTGTGTGGTTTAATGCGATGAGCGAGCGAGTGACTCGCATGGTGCAACGTGACCGTAACCATCCTTGTATCATTATCTGGTCGTTGGGAAATGAATCCGGTCATGGTTGTAACCATGATGCGCTTTATCGCTGGATTAAAACCAACGATCCAACGCGTCCGGTTCAGTATGAGGGAGGGGGCGCTAATACCGCCGCCACGGATATTCTGTGCCCAATGTATGCACGCGTAGAGCAAGATCAGCCGCATCCTACTGTGCCAAAATGGTCGATTAAAAAATGGATTGGCATGCCAGATGAAGCGCGACCGTTGATCTTGTGTGAATACGCCCATGCAATGGGCAATAGCTTTGGTGGCTTTGATCGTTATTGGCAAGCGTTTCGTAAACATCCGCGCTTACAGGGCGGTTTTGTTTGGGATTGGGTCGATCAGGCGTTGAGCCAAAAAGATGAAAACGGCGAACCGCATTGGGCTTACGGGGGCGATTTTGGCGATAGGCCTAACGATCGCCAATTCTGCATGAATGGTTTAGTTTTCCCCGATCGCACGCCTCATCCCGCGCTTTATGAAGCCCAGCGTGCGCAGCAGTTTTTCCAGTTCCATTTACTTAGCCAGCATCCGTTAACGATAGAAGTGAACAGCGAGTATCTCTTTCGTAGCAGCGACAACGAGCGACTTTGCTGGAATCTCGCTTTAGATGGAAAACTTATTGCGCAGGGGGACATTGAGATTTTATTACCGCCGCAAGGGTCGCAGCACATTGTTCTGGGAGAGATACCTGAGCTGAGCCGCTGTGGCGATGGCGAGCTGTGGTTAAATGTGGAGATTCGTCAAATCAAAAGGACTACCTGGTCTGAGGCGAATCATCGTTGTGCTTGGGAGCAATGGCGTGTAGCGCGGCCACAAGAGTTGCCTGCTGATCATTCAGAAGATGTCAGCGATGCTCAGGATGAATTGCCCACGCTGAATACGTTCGATGATTTATTCAGCATTGAGTGGGGTAGCCAACGCTGGCAATTTAGTCGGCAGACGGGGCTGCTTGAACAATGGTGGCGGCATGAGCATGCTTCTTTACTGACTCCGCTTTGCGACAACTTCACACGAGCACCCTTGGATAATGATATCGGTGTAAGTGAGGTGACACGTATCGATCCTAATGCTTGGGTCGAACGCTGGAAGAAGGCGGGGATGTATGCGCTGGAGACACATCTACAGCAATGCGAGGCTGATTTGATTTCTCGCGGCGTGCAAATCTGCACTACCCATGTTTATACCTATCAACGTCGCCCACTATTTATTAGCCGTAAGACCTATTTGATTGACCGACAGGGTCGGCTACATATTGATGTGAACGTTGATGTCACATATGGGATCCCCGCCCCTGCGCGTATTGGGTTGAGCTGCCAGTTAACCGACGTGGCGGAATATGCCTCGTGGCTGGGATTAGGCCCCCACGAAAATTACCCTGATCGTCTGCTTTCCGCTCAGCATGGGCGTTGGACGCTACCGCTTTCTGAGCTGCATACGCCGTATATTTTCCCGACTGAAAACGGATTACGCTGTTATACACGCCAGCTCAATTTTGCAGACTGGGCGTGGCAGGGTAATTTTCACTTTGGACTTAGTCGCTATAGCCAGCAACAATTGACTGAAACCTCGCATCATCATTTACTGCGCGAAGAACAGGGGGTTTGGGTCAACATTGATGGCTTCCATATGGGGGTTGGCGGCGATGATTCGTGGAGCCCTAGCGTGAGCCCTGAATTTTTGTTAAGCGCCACGCATTATGCTTATTCGCTGATCTGGCAGATGTGTTCAGAGAAGCCCATAGAAACAGCATGATAACTTTTTCGTTGCGTATCGAAGGATTCCGGCGATAATTAAGTATTAATACAAATAATTACGGTCAGAATCATGGAAATCCGCGTTTTTAAACAAGCTGATTTTGAAGAAGTTACTACGCTGTGGGAGCGTTGCGACCTGTTGCGCCCATGGAACGATCCCGAGACAGATATCGAGCGTAAGTTGAATCACGACGCCGATCTGTTTTTGGTGGCAGAAGTTGGCGGTGAAGTGGTTGGTACTGTCATGGGCGGCTATGACGGCCATCGCGGTACGGCGTATTATCTGGGCGTTCATCCTGATTTTCGTGGCCGTGGCATCGCAAATGCGTTAATTAGCCGTCTTGAGAAAAAGCTTATCGCGCGCGGTTGCCCGAAGATCCAAATCTTAGTCGGTGAAGAGAATGACGCCGTGATCGGCATGTATGAGAAGCTCGACTATGAGACTCAGGACACGCTGTGCATGAGTAAAAGGCTAATCGAAGATCACGAGTATTAAATTTTTCGCTGTTGGCTCGTTATTGGGTGTTTTAACCGATAACGAGCCGGTAATGGCGATATTCCCGCGAGTTTTTTTATGTCTCATCGTAGCTACTCCCCCGACGATTTTAACAACCACGGCATGCTGAGTTTGCCGTGGGCGTTTTGGCTAGTGCTCGTCTTACAGGCTAAAACCTGGTTTCTGTTTGTTATCGCCGGTTCTTCGCGTCAACAGGGAGCGGATTTGCTGACGCTGTTTTATCCTGACCGGGGACTCTTCTGGAGTGGAATGCTGGCAGGGCTTCCCGCCGCGCTGGGTTTTTTACTGAGCGGCCGCCGCCATTTATGGAAAGGTATTTGGAAAGTGTGGCGTTGGGTATTGATCGCGACAACCTTAGTTCAAATGGGGTTGCAAGCGGTGCCTTTCTGGACAGACGGTGGTGATGTGACCCTGCTGTCATTGGCTATCTTGTTGCTGGATCTGATTGCGTTAGCTTATCTGCTGTTCAACTCGCGTTTGATTGATAGCTTCAACGTAAGCGAGTAGTTTTGATGTAGAGTTTTGCTGAATAAATTGAAAAGTTTCGGCACTTTTTCTCTCAGGCGAACTCCAACCTGCCAGATAAACTTTTTCGGGGGCTAATCGCCGCCCGATCCCAAGGAGCATTTGCATGAATTTTCGCCCTCTGTTGCTGGTAGTTCCGTTGCTATTAACGGGCTGCTCTACGATGAGTAATCTGTCATGGTCAAGCATGTCGCCGCTGAACTGGTTTGGTAGCTCAGTTGAAGTGAGCGATATGGGGATTGCCGGCATTAATGCGTCGACGCCGTTGAATGAGGCTGCGATTAATAAGGCTCTGGACGATAATTATCGTCTGCGTTCTGGAATGGGAACGCGTAATGGCACCGTCACATCGTTTTATCAGGCGCTTGATGGTGACACCGTGGTGATGACGATTAGCGGCGATGATAACGGCAAAGTGAAGCGCGTGAATGTTGAGAGTGATGCAATCAAAACCGCGTGGGGCGTGAAAATCGGTACACCGTTTAGTGATTTGTATGAAAAAGCGTACGGTGTATGTCAGAAAGGTCAGGGCGATAATGCCAACGATGTCGAATGTGTTTCCAAAGAGAGTCGCCACGTCAGCTATTTGTTTAGCGGCGAATGGCGCGGCCCAGAAGGTTTAATGCCGTCTGACGATACATTGAAAGATTGGAAAATTAGCCAGATTGTTTGGCATGCTAATGCAATCTAACCCCACTTAAGTGTGTTGCTAGGAATAGGCAAATTTGTCGCTTTCGTGCAGCGGCAAGTTTTGGTGTATCGGCGTCAATCAACCGGCTTTCACTTTGAAAGCCGGTTTTCACTCTTTTCAATGGCCTCTTTTTTGTTTCCAATTCTTGTTTTTTAGCAAGGCAACACTTCACGCATCACGTAAACTACGCGCAATTAAATCGCGTCTGCGAGCGCGGCAACCAGTCAAAAAGGGAGATGACGTTTTAATGTCACAGCCACAAAGCGGTATTTTATTAGAGCATTGTCGTTTTGGTATTTTCATTGAAGCCTTGGTGCAAGGCGATCTTGATGCGGTGCGTCAGGGATGCAAAACCTTCGTAAATAGTCTGCAAGCGCTGCAAAAACAGTACCCACAGGATCGTTTGGGAGCCGTTATCGCGTTTGGTAACGACGTATGGCGCGACATTTCCGCCGGTGTAGGCGCTCCAGATTTAAAACCGTTCACGCCGTTGGGTAAGGGGCTAGCACCTGCAACTCAGCGCGATCTGTTTATCCATATCCAATCTTTGCGTCATGATATCAATTTCTCGTTGGCTCAGGCAGCGCTAGCTGCGTTCGGCAATACCATTAAGGTTGAAGAAGAAATTCATGGTTTCCGCTGGGTTGAAGAGCGTGATCTGAGCGGTTTCATTGACGGCACTGAAAATCCGAAAGACGAGCAACGTCCGATCGTTGGTGTGGTTGGCAATGATGACGCTGATGCGGGGGGGAGCTATGTGTTTGTTCAGCGTTGGGAACATAACCTCAAGCAATGGGGCCGTTTCAGCACCGAGCAGCAAGAGCAAATTATCGGCCGCACCAAGCATGATAGCGAAGAGCTAGACCCAGAATCTCGCCCAGAGACTTCACACGTCAGCCGCGTTGACCTGAGCGAAGAGGGGAAAGGGCTGAAAATTCTGCGCCAAAGTCTGCCTTATGGCACAGCAAGTGGTGCTCATGGTCTGATGTTTGTCGCTTATTGTGGCCGCTTGCACAATATTGAGAAACAGCTGTTGAGCATGTTTGGTGATTTGGACGGCAAACGCGATCAGCTATTGCGCTTCAGTAAAGCGGTTACCGGTAGCTACTACTTTGCGCCATCTTTGGAACGTTTAATGTCGCTGTAGTAGTACTATTCTCAACATATCTCGGACATGATGTTCGAGGTATGTTGAACGTTAGAATTCAAAGGATTGGATACCAGGGTGGATGAAATCGTCAAGTCTGCGCGAATTCATCGATTCACCTAACGCAACAGCCTATACCGGAGAACCGCTGGTCGCTGGCGATTGGTGTTGGCGATGATGTGGCTGAAGTAGTACGGCGATATGGTACGGGATACGAACAAATCAGCGACCAGTGCTTTGGCTACTTTTATTTTGATCAGCGCCTGTCATTTTGTGTTGATCAAAAAGACAGAGTGAAATCGATTAAGTTTTTGAGTCATTATTTTCCTGAAACGACAGATACTTACGCGAATTAGCTGCTCCTCTAACAACTTTTGCAACCGCGGAAAAAATATCATGTGGTTGCAAACGTTATCGCTGTATCTATCCAACACTTCCCCTTATAGCGTTTGATGCTTTCTGAGTCCTAAACGATATATAAAACCGTTACAGGTTAGCCTCCAGTTATAAATACACTAACAGTCATAAAGACGACATGAGTTGTCGTTTTCACAGACTGACTGAAGGTGAACGATGAAACTGAACAAGCTCAAAGGATGGACACTGGCAACGCTGCTGATTTCTGGTAGCGCGTCGGCGGCTGAACTGTTGAACAGTTCTTATGATGTTTCTCGCGAGCTTTTCGCCGCGCTTAACCCGGCTTTCGAAACCCAGTGGCAGAAAGAGGGGAATCCGGCGCTGACGATCAAACAGTCTCATGCGGGTTCTTCCAAACAGGCATTGGCGATTTTACAGGGCCTGCGTGCCGACGTTGTGACCTACAATCAGGTAACGGATGTACAGATTCTGCACGATCGCGGCAACCTTATTCCCGCAGATTGGCAAGCCCGTCTGCCAAACAATAGCTCACCGTTTTACTCCACCATGGCGTTTTTAGTTCGCAAAGGAAACCCAAAACAGATCCACGGCTGGAATGATTTGGTCCGTAGCGATGTGAAACTGATTTTTCCAAATCCTAAAACCTCGGGTAACGGTCGTTATACCTATCTGGCGGCTTGGGGAGCGGCGAATCTTCAAGACGGTGGCGATCAAGCTAAAAGTCGCGAATGGATGAAGCGTTTCCTCGGTAACGTTGAAGTCTTTGATACCGGCGGTCGCGGTGCGACCACCACATTTGTGGAACGTAATTTGGGCGATGTGTTGATCAGCTTTGAGTCGGAAGTGAAAAATATTCAGAAGCAATATGGCGATGCGGGTTACGAAGTGATTGTTCCTCCGGTTGATATTCTGGCGGAGTTTCCTGTGGCATGGGTGGATAAAAACGTCGAACGGAATGGGACAGAAAAAGCGGCTAAAGCTTATTTGAATTACCTCTATTCGCCAGAGGCGCAGAAGATCATCACCAGCTTTAACTATCGTGTTTATGACAAGCAGGCGATGGCTGCAGCAAAAGAGCAGTTCCCTGAAACCAAACTGTTCCGCGTTGAAGAGCAGTTCGGGAGTTGGCCGGAGGTGATGACAACGCACTTCGCTACGGGCGGAGAGTTGGATCAGCTGTTAGCGGAAGGACATCGATAATGTTGCTGTCTCGCGCTGCGCCGAAAAGGGTGTTGCCCGGCTTTACCCTGAGTCTGGGCAGTAGCCTGCTGTATACCTGTCTGATTTTGTTGCTGCCGTTAAGTGCGCTGGTTATGCAACTGGCACAGATGACATGGCAGCAGTATTGGGACGTGATTACTAATCCGCAGGTGGTCGCCGCTTATAAAGTGACGCTGCTGGCGGCGGGGGTAGCCAGCGTGTTCAACGCCGTGTTTGGCATGCTGATGGCGTGGATCCTAACTCGTTACGAATTCCCCGGAAAAACGCTGTTGGATGGTCTGATGGATTTGCCATTTGCGTTGCCGACCGCGGTGGCGGGGCTAACGCTGGCGGGGCTGTTTTCGACTACGGGTTGGTATGGACAGTGGCTGGCGCTGATTGATATCAAAGTGGCCTTTACGTGGTTGGGCATTGCCGTAGCGATGGCATTTACGAGTATTCCCTTTGTGGTACGCACGGTTCAGCCTGTATTAGAAGAACTCGGTCCTGAGTACGAAGAGGCGGCGCAGACGCTGGGTGCCTCGCGTTGGCAGAGTTTCCGTAAAGTGGTATTTCCTGAAGTTGCCCCGGCGCTATTAGCCGGAACAGCGCTTTCGTTCACGCGCAGCTTGGGTGAGTTTGGCGCGGTTATTTTTATTGCAGGCAACATTGCCTGGAAGACGGAAGTGACTTCGCTGATGATCTTTATTCGTCTGCAGGAGTTTGATTATCCCGCGGCTAGCGCCATTGCCTCGGTTATCTTAGCGGCGTCGCTGCTGCTGTTATTTAGCATCAACACGTTACAGAGCCGTTTCGGCAAGCGTATCGGGGGGCATTAATGGCTGATTTATCTGCATGGCAGGGCAATGCCCAGCAACTCCGGCCGAAAACGGATTGGTTGAAATGGTTTCTGATTGGCAGCGGCGTGTTGCTTTCTGTATTGCTGTTGTTGGTGCCGATGATTTCAATTTTTGCCATCGCATTTTCTGAAGGCGCTGGCGTGGTGTGGAAGAATCTTAGCGATCCAGACATGCTGCATGCCATATGGCTCACGGTGCTGGTGGCGCTGATTACGGTACCGGTTAACCTGATCTTCGGTACCTTGTTGGCGTGGCTGTGTACGCGTTTTGTGTTTCCTGGCCGCCAGTTGTTGCTCACCCTGATTGATATTCCTTTTGCCGTTTCGCCCGTGGTGGCGGGACTGTTGTATCTACTGTTCTATGGTTCGAATGGTCCTCTGGGCGGATGGTTGGATGCGCATGATATCCAATTGATGTTCTCGTGGCCGGGTATGGTGATGGTCACGGTGTTTGTAACTTGTCCATTTGTGGTTCGTGAATTGGTGCCGGTGATGATGAGCCAAGGAAGCCATGAAGATGAGGCTGCCGTGTTACTCGGGGCTTCTGGTTGGCAGATGTTTCGTCGCGTAACGCTGCCGAATATTCGCTGGGCATTGCTGTATGGCGTGGTGCTAACCAATGCACGAGCGATTGGAGAATTTGGTGCGGTGTCGGTGGTTTCTGGCTCTATTCGTGGTGAAACCTACACACTGCCGTTACAGGTTGAGTTGTTGCATCAGGATTACAATACCGCCGGCGCATTTACCGCCGCAGCGCTTCTGACCTTGATGGCAATAGTCACGTTGTTTTTGAAAAATATGCTGCAGTGGCGATTGAACCGCCAAGTGGTTCACGCCGAGCGGGAGGGCGCGAAATGAGCATTGAGATTAAACAGGTCAACAAGTACTTTGGCCGTACCAAAGTCCTGAACGATATTTCACTGACCATTCCGTCTGGCCAGATGGTGGCTCTGCTTGGCCCGTCCGGCTCAGGTAAAACGACGTTACTGCGTATTATCGCAGGACTAGAAGGGCAGAGTGGCGGGCAGCTAAGTTTCAATGGCCATGATGTTAGCCGCCTGCATGCGCGCGATCGCCGCGTAGGGTTTGTTTTTCAGCACTACGCCCTGTTTCGCCATATGAGCGTTTTTGACAATGTGGCCTTTGGCTTAACCGTACTACCGCGCCGCGAGCGTCCATCAACAGCGGCGATTAAGCAGAAAGTCGAACAACTGCTTGAAATGGTTCAGTTGGCACATTTAGCTGACCGTTTTCCTTCCCAGCTATCGGGTGGACAGAAACAGCGCGTCGCTCTGGCACGCGCGTTGGCCGTAGAGCCAGAGATTTTATTGTTAGATGAGCCGTTTGGCGCTTTGGACGCACAGGTGCGTAAAGAGCTACGTCGTTGGCTGCGTCAGCTACATGAAGAATTAAAATTCACCAGCGTTTTCGTGACTCATGATCAGGAAGAGGCAATGGAAGTTGCCGATCAAATTGTGGTGATGAGTCAGGGCAATATTGAACAAATTGGTACTCCTGATGACGTCTGGCGCGAGCCTGCTAGCCGCTTTGTGCTGGAGTTTTTGGGAGAGGTGAATAAGGTGGATGGCGAAATTCGTGGTTCACATATTTATATTGGCGAGCATCATTGGCCGCTGGCTTTTTCTCCGCTGCATCAGGGTAAAGTGGATATGTTCCTACGCCCTTGGGAGATGGAAGTGAGCCTACAGGCCAACGCCCGTTGCCCGCTTCCAGTTCATGTGTTGGAAGTGAGTCCGCGTGGGCATTACTGGCAGCTCACTGTTCAGCCTCAGGGCTGGCATCCAGAGCCGATCAGTGTAGTGATGTTGGAAGGTAACGGAACACAAGCTCCTAAACGCGGTGGTCACTACTTTGTTGGTGGATTGAACGCGCGTTTGTATGCGGGAGATACGCCCTTGCAACCTGTAGCCTTGGCGAAAAGTGCCTAATTTTGTTGATCGTTCCCCGTTCTTTTCTCTGAGGGCGGGGATTTAGAGAGTGCCTCTTCAACATTTCCGCTTTTGCATTACACTAAACTTTTCATCTTTTTGCTAAATAGGTAACCGCTCGTGAGTTCTCTGGAATCTTGTATTGGAAACACGCCTTTGGTGCAGCTACAGCGTATGGCTAGCGGCTTAGGGAGTGAAGTCTGGGTTAAACTGGAAGGAAATAACCCAGCGGGCTCGGTTAAGGATCGCGCGGCGTTATCTATGATTCAGCAGGCTGAGCTGCGTGGTGAGATAAAACCCGGCGATACCTTGATTGAAGCAACTAGCGGTAATACGGGTATTGCGTTGGCGATGATTGCCGCGATGAAAGGTTATCGCATGAAATTGCTGATGCCAGAAAACATGAGTAAAGAGCGTCAGGCTTCGATGCGCGCCTATGGCGCAGAGCTGATTTTAGTTAGCCGCGAGCAGGGCATTGAAGGCGCGCGTGATCTCGCACAGCAGATGGCCGACCGTGGCGAAGGGCTGATTTTGGATCAGTTTAATAATGCCGATAATCCTTTGGCACATTTCACGACCACTGGGCCTGAGATTTGGCAGCAAACGCAGGGTAAGGTTACGCACTTTGTCTCTAGTATGGGGACGACGGGGACGATTACCGGCGTGGGGCGTTTCTTAAAGCAACAGAGTGATACGGTTCAGATCGTCGGTTTACAGCCGTCAGAGGGGGCAAGTATTCCCGGTATCCGTCGCTGGCCGCAGGCGTATTTGCCGGGGATTTATCGTCCTGATCTGGTGGATCGGGTGCTGGATATGTCCCAGTTGCTCGCGGAAGAGACCATGCGGCGTTTGGCACGAGAGGAAGGACTGTTTTGTGGAGTGAGCTCTGGCGGTGCTGTTGCAGGGGCGTTGCGTGTGGCTGAGGAGTTTCCGGGAAGCGTCGTTGTAGCGATTATTTGCGATCGTGGCGATCGTTACCTCTCAACTGGCGTATTTGATTAACGGATGTAAGCACCCAGTACATGAACCTGAGTAAGGTTACAGAGAATAATACAACGCATCAGGGGAATAGAAATGTCCTGAGGTAGATTCCGGTGGAGGCTACCTCAGGTGTGATAGACATTTATTTGCCACACACTGATGGAAGCGCTTTGTAGGTGTATATTAATTTTTCGCTTACGTAGTAGTTGTAAATGACCCCTTCAGGAAATAAATTCCTAAATACCGTAACCCTTGCGTCGTCAGAGCAGTAACTACTGGTTATGGTCTTTTTCATCGTTTCTTGCCATTCGTGGCTTTCAATCACGTTGATTGGAATCCCTTTCACTATGTATTTGTATGTGAATGCATTGTTTTCTGCTGAAACATCAGACATCAACGTCGCCTCGTCTATTAAGAGCGGCAGTTTTTTCTTTATTTCCAAAACAACAGCTTGTTGAAATTTCTGGGTATCGTTGTCTTGTAATTTATTGAACTGTTCAATTTTTTCTGGCGTAGATTGATCTTGTATTGCTTTTAGTTTCTTATCTACATCATTAGTTTCTTGGTCTTTATTAGCGTTTGGTTGCGTTGCTGCGCTCTGTTCGTTGGACTGATCGGCTACCGGAGCCGCCTTTTCTTTTGATGCGTCATCACAGCCGCCCATGACCAGCATGGCTGGAACGAGTGCGGCTAGCATTGTTTTTTTGATCATTTTTAGTATTCCATCACTGTACTTTTTACTTTATATACGCCGTTAGGCATAAAAATTAATGCCTGCGGAAAGAAGAGCAGAACGATCTTAGCGACTAGATCTCTGCTATGGGTTCGGTGGAGCCTTGTTTTGTAAGAGCGATTCCCAGAAGGAAAGTTCCAAAAAAAATGGCGCCCAAAGGCGCCATTCTTGATGTATTCAACTTACTTTTTGATACGGATAACTGGGGTTTCGCCAACAATGACGGTACCAGAAAGCTTAGTCAGCTCTTTGATTTCGTCCATGTTAGAGATAACAACCGGAGTCAGGGTCGACTTGGCTTTTTCTTCCAGCAACGCCAGATCGAATTCGATCACAACGTCGCCTTTCTTAACGCGCTGGCCTTCTTCAGCGATGCGTTTGAAGCCTTCGCCTTTCAGTTCAACGGTGTCGATACCGAAGTGGACGAACAGCTCAATGCCGCTGTCTGACTCGATTGAGAATGCATGGTTTGTTTCAAAGATTTTGCCAATGGTGCCATCAACGGGTGCAACCATTTTGTTGCCTGTTGGTTTGATAGCAATACCATCACCAACAATCTTCTCTGCAAATACAACGTCCGGCACATCTTCAATGTTGACAATTTCACCAGACAGCGGAGCAAAAATCTCAATGCTGCTAGTGTCTTTTTTGTCGTCTGAAACCAGCGATTTCAGTTTATCAAACAAACCCATGATCTTCTCCTAAGCAAGTAATGTTGGGCGGCGCCCAGCGCATGAATCAGCAGAGAGTTTTTTCTTCAATGAACTTGTTGACCACGTTCATTAAATCTTCTGCCGTTGGCTGGTTCAGAGCTTCATCTGCCAGTGCCTTCACATCTTCAAAATTCGAATTACGAATGATTTTTTTGATGCGAGGGATAGAGATAGAACTCATGCTGAACTCATCCAGCCCCATGCCCAAAAGAAGCAGTGTAGCACGTTCATCACCAGCAAGCTCGCCGCACATACCGGTCCACTTACCTTCCGCGTGAGACGCGTCAATGACCTGTTTGATTAGGGTCAACACTGACGGAGACATAGGGTTGTAGAGATGAGAAATCAGCTCGTTTCCGCGATCTACCGCTAGAGTATACTGGGTTAAGTCATTTGTCCCAATACTAAAGAAGTCAACTTCCTTCGCTAAATGGCGAGCGATAGTTGCGGCTGCTGGTGTTTCAACCATTACGCCGACTTCAATCGTTTCGTCAAAGGCTTTGCCTTCTTCGCGCAGTTGGGCTTTAAGCAGTTCTAATTCACCTTTCAGCTCACGAACTTCCTCAACGGAAATCACCATTGGGAACATGATACGCAGCTTACCGAATGCTGATGCACGCAGAATAGCGCGTAGCTGAGCGTGCAGGATTTCTTTGCGATCTAAACAGATGCGAATGGCACGCCAGCCCAAGAATGGGTTTTCTTCTTTTGGCAGATCCATATACGGCAGATCTTTGTCACCACCGATGTCCATAGTACGGACGATAACGGCCTGAGAACCCATGCCTTCAGCAACGGCTTTGTAGGCTTGGAACTGCTCTTCTTCTGTTGGGAACGCATCGCGATCCATGAACAGGAATTCAGTACGATACAGACCAACGCCTTCTGCACCGTTACGTTCAGCGCCGGCGATATCACGCACGGTACCGATATTGGCACAAACTTCAACCTGATGACCGTCCAGCGTAATCGCTGGCAGATCTTTCAATTTCACCAGTTCGTTCTTTTCAGAAACGTACTGGTTTTGTACCGCTTTCAATTCTTCAACGATTTCTGCCGTCGGATTGACGTAGATTTTGTTGTTTACGGCATCCAGAATGAGGAAATCGCCGTTTTTGACTTGTTTGGTCACATCAGAAGTACCCACGATCGCAGGCAGTTCCAGAGAACGCGCCATGATAGAGGTGTGGGATGTACGTCCACCCAGATCGGTAATGAAGCCCAAAACTTTGTTCAGGTTTAGCTGTGCGGTTTCTGACGGAGTCAGATCGGTTGCAACCAGAATAACTTCTTCTTGAATTGCACTTAAATCAACGATGGTCATGCCGAGAATGTTCATCAGCAGACGTTTACCGATATCGCGTACGTCAGCTGCACGCTCTTTCAGGTATTCATCGTCCAGCTCTTCCAGAGCTTTGGCCTGACCTTCGACAACTTCGTGAGCCGCAGCGTCAGCGGTCATTTTGCTGTCTTTAATGAGGGCTATGATTTCCTGCTCAAGCTCTTCGTCTTCCAACAACATGATGTGGCCTTCGAAGATGGCGGCTTTCTCTTCGCCAAAGGTCTCGCTCGCTTTAACTCTGATGGTTTCCAGCTGTTCAGATGCTTTATCACGACCAGCTTTAAAACGAGCGATTTCCTGCTCCACTTCTTCAGCAGCGATTTTTTTCCGGTTGATGATAATCTCATCTTCTTTCAGTAAAAGTGCTTTACCAAAAGCAATGCCCGGCGATACTAAGATACCTGAAATCATAACCCTACCTTACTGTTGACTGGTTAAACTAAATGGATTGGACTTGAGAATTACTCAAGTTCTGCCATCAGTTTTACCAAGTGTTCAACGGCTTTCTGTTCGTCTTCGCCTTCAGCGGAGATAGTGACTACGGTACCTTGGGTCAGGCCCAGAGTTTGCAGCTTGAACAGGCTCTTAGCGCTTGCGCTTTTGCCGTTAGAAGTCACAGTGATTTCTGAGGTGAAGCCTTTTGCTTCTTTAACGAACTGAGCAGCAGGGCGGGTGTGCAGACCATTCGGAGCGGTAATCGTAACTTCTTGCTGGAACATAGGTTTCCCCAACTATTTTTGAATTAATGTTGTGGGGCTAAAGTTTAGCTTAAAGACTCGACTTTAGCCTGTTTTCAGTTAGCGCTTCACTCGTGGAGCAGTGGCAAATCTGAGCGTTGTAGAAAATGAGTGAGGAGAGTTCATTTACAGCAGGAACTGCCCCCAATCGTTTTCTCACTACCAACCCATTATGCCGCTTTCGTGCCGCTCAGGACAAATCAGTAAATCGATTCAGCCGACTTGACACAGCACGGGTGCTTTATTTCGCGCTTCAAAATAATTGCTTGGTTAAATACTAGACCCGGGCGGGAAAAGCAAGATTGGGCAGGTAAAAACTTTGAACTGCACCACAAAAAAGCACCCAGTTGGGTGCTTTTTTAGCATGTTTAGAACATCAGCATCACTGTTGCAGCTCTTGCTCTGTGAACAGATCTGCGAACAATGCCGTGCTTAAATATCGTTCACCCGAGGACGGAAGAATAACCACAATTGTTTTGTCAGTAAAGTCTGGATCGTTAGCAAGTTTTACCGCTGCAACAACTGCTGCGCCCGATGAGATCCCCGCTAAGATACCTTCTTCTTCCATCAGGCGGCGCGCCATTGCGATGGCTTCATCGTTGCCGACCAGTTCAACGCGGTCAACCAGCTCTAAATCGAGGTTATCTGGAATGAAGCCTGCGCCGATACCCTGAATTTTATGTGGGCCGGGTTTAATCTCTTCGCCAGCGAGGGCCTGAGTGATGACCGGCGACGTTTCTGGCTCAACGGCAACGGTAATAATTTGTTTACCTTTGGTTTTTTTCAGATAACGCGTCGTGCCTGTTAGGGTTCCGCCAGTGCCAACGCCGGAGATTAATACGTCCACTTCGCCATCGGTGTCTTCCCAAATTTCTGGCCCCGTGGTTTTCTCATGAATTTCTGGGTTGGCAGGGTTGCTGAACTGTTGCAGCAGAACAAAGCGTTTCGGGTCGGAGGCGACAATCTCTTCAGCCTTGGCAATAGCGCCTTTCATGCCTTTAGCGCCTTCGGTCAGCACCAGATTGGCACCGAGTGCTTTAAGCAACTTGCGGCGCTCAAGACTCATGGTTTCTGGCATGGTCAACGTGAGTTTGTAGCCACGAGCCGCGGCGACGAAGGCTAACGCAATACCGGTATTTCCGCTGGTTGGTTCCACCAACTCAATGCCAGGTTTCAAAATGCCACGTTTTTCGGCATCCCAAATCATGTTGGCGCCGATACGGTCTTTAACGCTAAAACTTGGGTTACGTGATTCCACTTTCGCCAAAATACGACCATTGCCGATACGATTCAGACGAACAAGCGGCGAATGACCGATTGTCAGGGAGTTGTCTTCAAAAATCTTGCTCATAGCACGTCCTTTAACTCTATGAAATTCAGGGAACATTACTTGAGCATACGCGATTACCTCCCGTAGGGAAGTAAAGAAATCGCATATGCTTATGTCAATAAGGGATTAGGTTTAGCGAAAGAGGAGAGCGACAACAAAAAGTCAGTAGTAGAGCAGCCGAAGCTGCTCAGAGAGAACGTCATAGGGGATTATGGTTGAATGCGGGAGTACTCAGCGCGATAACGATCAACCCACATCGCTGTGGCTCCGCATACGGCAACAGGCATAATCACCAGATTAAGGATTGGGATCATGGTGAATAAGCTGGTGAGTGCACCAAATTGCAAGTTGTCGACCTTGTTGCGACGTAATGCATTACGCATATCAGGGAAGCTCACCTTATGGTTATCGAACGGGTAGTCGCAATATTGAATCGACATCATCCATGCGCTGAATAGGAACCACAGGACGGGCGCGACGGTTTGACCGACTCCAGGAATAAAATAAAGGATTAGTAAGACGATCGCGCGTGGCAGGTAGTACGCCAGCTTTTTCCATTCACGGGCCATAATTCGTGGTACGTCTTTTACCACACTCCAAATGCTGGTGTCCGGCAAGGGTTTCCCTGTTAGAACCCCTTCAAGTTGCTCGGCTAATAGTCCGTTGAATGGCGCGGCTATCCAGTTAGCTATTGTGCTAAATAGGTAGCTGAAAACTAAAACAATAGAGATAACGGCAAGCGGCCATAACAAATAGCTTAGCCATTGCAACCATTCGGGGACATGACTCATTAGGCTAGGTATCCATGCCCCTAACTGGAGAAAGAGCCACCAAAATGCGAGTCCCATCAAGACGATGTTGACCAACAAAGGCATCACTACGTAGCGTTTGATTCCGGGTAGCCGAACAAGCCGCCAGCCTTCCGAAAAGTAATGTATGCCGCTGGTTCTTTTTGGGATATTTCTTTGCATTGACCCGGTTGGGGTGTTTTTCATAACTACTCTTTCAGTTGTATTAGTTATATTAAAAAAAATCTCAGCTATCATAACTATGAGTGAAATGGGTTTCCAGTTCAGAATCGACCGAAAAATCAGCAAAAAAGTGCGAAAAGTCATCTTTCTTAAGGTAAATTTCAGTCGAGACTTGCACTTGTATCAACAGCCAAATAGAGTTATGCGTTAAGGGTTTGCCATTATGGCAATAGTATTAAAACAACAGAGATTGCGATGATGCAGGATTTGCGTCTGATATTAATTGTTGTTGGTGCGGTCGCCATTATAGCGTTGTTACTGCACGGCTTGTGGACCAGTCGTAAAGAACGTTCTTCGCTATTTCGCGATCGTCCAGCGAAACGAACAAAAAAACAGCGTGACGAACAGTCACTGGCTGAAGTAGATGAAGGCGTCGGTGAAGTTCGGGTTCAGCGTTCCAGCAAGCCTGTGCAGAAGCCGGTAGAGCCTGCTTTTGGCCAGTTCAGTGAGACGCAAGATGACCGTCCCGATCCTTTGGATTCGGTGCGTGCGCCTTCACGTCCCACTGCGCAGCCAAGCTCTGTCGTTCGAGAACAGCACGAACCAAGCGATCCTTTGTTGGGTGACGCTTTGTTTGGTGACGATGATGACAATGATTATCGCCAGCCAGCGCAGAAGCCGATTCGTCATTCACAACCGGCAGAACCTTCACTTCATCGCCACGAGCCAGTTCACCATGCTGAAGACGATGATGAAATTTCCGCACCTCGTGTTTCAGCATCTTATGATGATGAAGAGTACGAGGATGAGGCGCCTCAGGCTGAGCCTGTAGCGCCAGCTGAACCGGAAAAAGTGACAGAAACCGTTTTGGTTCTTCACGTCGCCGCACATCATGGTAGCGTGATCGGGGGGGAAGTGTTGCTGCAAAGCGTATTGCAGTCGGGCTTCCAGTTTGGCGCGATGAATATTTTCCATCGCCACCTGAACCCAGCGGGCAGCGGTCCAGTGCTGTTTAGCATGGCGAACATGGTGAAACCAGGTAACTTCGACCCTGACAATATGTCTGATTTCAGTACGCCGGGGATCTCCTTCTTTATGATGGTGCCTTCCTACGGTGACGCTAACCAGAACTTTAAGCTGATGCTGCAATCAGCACAGCGCATCGCTGACGATGTGGGCGGTGTGGTGCTTGATGATGAGCGCCGCATGATGACGCCGCAGAAGCTAGAGATTTACAAAGCGCGTATCCGTGAAGTGTTGGATAACACAGCGAAATAACGCTAAAGCGATATAATTGAGTAAACTGAAACCCCCGTATATCGGGGGTTTTTTATCATTAATAAATGATGGTGGATTATGACTTCTACGACCGGACAACAACTTCAACAGCAACTCGACCAGCTGAGAACTGCGTTGCGCCATCATGAGTATCAGTATCATGTGCTAGATGCCCCAGAAATACCCGACGCCGAATATGATCGTTTGATGCGTGAGCTGCGTGCGTTGGAAGAGCAACACCCTGAACTTATCACGCCTGATTCTCCAACCCAACGAGTGGGTGCCGCGCCGTTGTCTGCATTTAGCCAAGTGCGCCATGAAGTGCCTATGCTTTCGCTGGATAACGTTTTCGATGATGAAAGCTATTTAGCCTTTGACAAGCGTGTTCACGACCGATTGAAAACCGCAGAGCCATTAACTTTTTGCTGCGAGCTTAAACTTGATGGCTTGGCCGTTAGCCTACTCTATGAAGATGGTGTCTTGGTTCGAGGAGCGACTCGCGGCGACGGCACGACCGGTGAAGATATAACAGCTAATGTGAAAACGATCCGTGCGATCCCTCTGCGATTGCAAGGCGATAATATCCCTCGGCGTGTGGAAGTTCGTGGCGAAGTTTTTATGCCGCTAGCCGGTTTTGAAGCCATGAATGAAGAAGCGCGTCGCAAAGACGGCAAAGTTTTCGCCAATCCGCGAAATGCCGCAGCGGGATCGCTGCGCCAGCTCGATCCGCGGATCACGGCTAAACGTCCGCTGACATTCTTCTGCTATGGCGTTGGTTTGATGGACGGTGGCGAACTGCCAGCCAGCCACTATGCGCGTTTACAGCAGTTTAAAGCCTGGGGTTTACCGGTGAGCGATCGCGTAAAACGGTGTACTGGCAGCGATGAGGTGCTGAAGTTTTATCGTCAGGTTGAGCAGGATCGTCCAACGCTAGGTTTTGATATCGACGGTGTCGTCATCAAAGTTGATAGCATTGAGATTCAGGAACAGCTCGGCTTTGTCGCGCGAGCACCTCGTTGGGCGACGGCGTTTAAGTTCCCCGCTCAGGAACAAATGACGGTGGTAAACGGCGTTGAATTTCAGGTTGGCCGTACAGGGGCAATCACGCCCGTGGCTCGTCTAGAGCCCGTTTTGGTCGCAGGCGTTATTGTGAGTAACGCCACGCTACATAACGCTGATGAAATTGACCGTCTTGGCCTGCGAATTGGTGACACCGTTATTGTTCGTCGTGCCGGTGACGTGATACCACAGGTAGTCGGCGTCGTTGAAGCGCAGCGTCCTGAGAATGCACAGGAGATCGTTTTTCCGCTGTATTGCCCAGTATGCGGTTCTGACGTTGAGCGTGTGGAAGGCGAGGCCGTGGCTCGCTGTACCGGTGGGTTGATCTGCGGTGCGCAGCGCAAAGAGTCGCTGAAGCACTTCGTTTCACGCCGCGCGATGGACGTTGATGGTATGGGCGACAAAATCATCGAACAATTGGTCGAAAAAGAGTATGTGAAAACACCGGCCGATCTCTATCGCCTGACGGCGGGGATCCTCACGGGGCTTGATCGCATGGGGCCGAAGTCTGCGACGAATCTGGTTAATGCCTTAGCGAAATCGAAAGAAACGACGTTAGCAAGATTCCTATATGCATTAGGTATTCGCGAAGTAGGCGAAGCCACCGCGGCGAATTTGGCTGCACACTTTGGCTCACTCGAGGCTTTGCGTGAAGCTGATGTCGAAGCGCTGAAAAGCGTACAGGACGTGGGTGAAGTCGTGGCTAAGCATGTGCGCCATTTTCTCGGTGAAGAGCATAATCAGAAAGTGATCGATGAGCTGATCAGCGACGAGATTGGTATCCATTGGCCAGCACCGCAGGTCATTGTGGCTGAAGAGATTGATAGCCCATTTGCAGGCAAAACCGTGGTATTAACCGGCTCGCTGAGCCTGATGCCGCGTGATGAAGCTAAAGATCGTCTGGCTGCGTTAGGCGCTAAAGTCAGTGGCAGCGTATCCAAGAAAACCGATATGGTTATTGCAGGCGAAGCGGCAGGATCTAAATTAGCTAAGGCTCAAGAACTCGGTATTCCGGTGATTGATGAAGCGGAAATGATTCGGCTGTTAGGGCTGTAATTATCTCTTATACATAACCTCCCCCTTCTAGCAGGGGAGGTTAGTTAAAGGGGATGAATAGGTTAAACATGGAAAAAGAAAACCTTATCGAGATCGCCAATATGGTGATGCCTTTTGGTAAATATAAAGGCCGTGTGCTGATCGATTTACCGGAAGAATATCTGTTGTGGTTTGCACGCAAAGACGAGTTTCCACAGGGGAAGCTTGGTGAATTGATGCAGATTACGTTAGCCATCAAGATTGAAGGGCTAGAAGGATTGGTTAAGCCGCTTAAGCGTCAGCGAAATTAAGAAGGGCAGTGAAAACTGCCCTTATTTTTACCTTGGATTTTTACTGTGGCTGGATATGGGTAATGTTGCCAGCCTCATCATGCATGACTTTAACAATACGGTGCGCCTGCTGCGGATGAGTTTCACCAATGCGCTGCTGTAGTTCATGGTTACGCATCATTATCAATACCTTCCATAGATAGCGCAGCGCAAACCACAGCGCCAGAATTATCCCCATCGATATAATAATCAGGCTGTAATCACCCAGCCGGTTCAGGTTGCTGAGCAAATCGTGGCTGTTGAGCAGATAGCTGTAGAGAAAGAAGACAATGGCAAGCCAAACGCCAATAATCAACAGCGGCTGTCCAAAACCAAACCAAATATATAGCAGCATTCTCTGGCGTTTGTTCACCTTGGACGCCGTGAGAAAGCTTTTGGCTGATACTTCAATGATCGGATTTTCCATGTTGAATACCCCTGTCAGGACTAACCCACACTGCTCGCGCACCTTGGCGGCGAAACAGCACGGAGGGAACGGCAACCAAACTGGTTACCACGTTGATTAACCAAAAGATTAATGGATACCAAATCGTCCATAGATAGCACTTCAAAATTCCGCGGTCGTAACGGCGGTCGATTAGGCAACTCACCAGCAGTTGCAGCAGACAGGTCACCCCAAGCACCATTCCGTTCCAGACCGGTACGACCGAGATCTGCCATTTGGTTGGCAATAGAAAAAAGGCATCGGCAAACATCAGCAGGAATGCAAATGCCATGCAGTAGGCCCAAAAAATACTCACTACATACTCGCAAAACAGCGGCAGCATCATGCGGTTACGCGGCGTAAACATGGCAGGAAAATATTTAAATACGGTTTGTACGCCGCCTTTTGACCAGCGCAGGCGTTGCCGATAAAGACCCATGAGGGTTTCGGGGGTTAATATCCACGTCAGTGCTCGTGGCTCATAGCTGATTTCCCAGCCATGAGTCTGTAATTTCCAACTGATATCGATATCTTCTGTCAGCATATCCACGCTCCAGTAACCGACTTCTTCAAGAGCACTTTTACGGAATAGGGCGATAACGCCAGACACCGTAAACAGGCGGCCAAACACCTGCTGACAGCGCTTGATGAGTCCGACCGTTGAGGAGAATTCACCTACCTGCATGCGTCCCAGCAATGAGGTACGATTGCGAATGCGTGGATTCCCCGTGACTGCCCCCATGCGCGGATGCTTAACGAAATGACGAACTAAAAAGTGCAGTGCGTTCGCGTCAAGTAACGCATCGCCATCCATGCAGAGAATAAAATCCCCAGTAGCGAGCTGCGCAGCCGTATTCAGCCCTACGGCTTTTCCTTGGTTTTTATCCTGATGAATAGCCACTAAAGTTGGAAATTGCGCGACTAATTCATTGAGGATCTCACCGGTGCGATCTTTGCTTCCGTCATTGACTGCCAGCACTTCATAGTCTGGATAGTTGAGAGTCTGCAAGTGGCTGATGACTTCACGTACGTTTTGCTCTTCGTTATAGCAGGGCACAATGATCGAGATGCGTGGGGTGACTGCTTCAGAGAAATCAGGATGAGTGAAATCATCGTGCCGTTCGTAAGCCACGAAATAGATCAGCCCGCCTAGCATCCATAGCCAAGCCATGAAAAAGGGATAATAGAAAACAAAGCCAAACAGTAACGTTGGAATATCGGATGTGAAAAAGTGGCTCATGGTGCCGTTCTCCACTGTTTGATGCTTGGCTGTTTAACTCCCTCTTGCACTATCTGGCTGTGGCATTTGGGTAGCGGTTTACGCTCAATGACGTCACTTTGTGCCGACATCAATGGGCGAATGATTTCAGTATTCGGCTGATTGTTGAGGAAATC
The DNA here is from genome assembly GCF_020150375.1 of Hafnia paralvei. Classification (NCBI taxonomy): domain Bacteria; kingdom Pseudomonadati; phylum Pseudomonadota; class Gammaproteobacteria; order Enterobacterales; family Hafniaceae; genus Hafnia; species Hafnia paralvei. The sequence goes on from NZ_CP083737.1 coordinate 1,577,291, forward strand.
GTCTGGGTAATAACCGAGATGCCGTGCTCCAAGTGCGCGCAATAGCGTGAGTTGGTGTAACAGAACATGGCTATCAATAGGCTGTTTCTTTCTCCAATCGTGACTTTGCAGCTCAAAAACAGTTTTTTGGATACCCAGAGGCTGCGCAGCGACCTTCTGATACAGCTGAGTTAACCAACGATCGGGTGTTGCAGAAGACTCCATAAAAGGCATTGCCATTAGCGCGGTGTAATCGTAGCTAGCCAAGAACTTTGGCAGGCTTTGGGCATACCAGTGTTCAGCCGTTTCCTCCATCACTGGCTGCGCATATAGATTGCGGGCGGTCATCATGTTGGCACTGGCGAACTGATTCTTTTGCGCTTCACCGGCAAGCTGCTGCGTAAAACTAATCAAGAAATCGGTCTTTTTATCTGTCCATATGCGCATTAGCGTGGGATCTGCTTTGATCTTGCTAATGTCATCAGGTAGCCCCCATGCTCGATATTGGGCTAGCGCGGCAGGACGAGTGTCTTCATCATCGCTGAGCGCGGCGTCATCATGGAACAGAATTCCCTGAAATGGCGTGTAGCGTGCTAGATCATGATAAAGCTGCGTGATGGTCGCGCGGACGTCTGGCTCAAATGGGCTGAGCCGCGGGTAGGGTGACATACTCGCGCGCGTCTGGCTGTGGGTAGAGGTTACCCATTTATCCGCGGCGGGATTGCTTTTCGGCAGAGCAAAGCTGAGCACTGGCATCCACGCGAAAACATTGACGTGAGTACGCGTCTGTAACTGCCACGATACGCGGCTGAAAAGGTCGGCTCGCATAGGCAAGACGCTGTTAGGGAAGTAAACTTCTTTGATCAGGCCGCTGCCGTCAGGATCGGCAAAAGCCTGAAGATAAACACTGGTTGGCGCTAAATCCTTAATGCGATCCAGCAGACAGGATAAGTTTTTATCCTGCTGGCGTGGATCGGGGTCATAGACATAATCTAAATCGACATGCACGACACGCTCAACGGGATAGATATTACCGTTATATTTGGCTGGTGCTCTGAGTTCCTGCTTGAGTAATGATGTGGTGGTGTCATAGCCGATCAGAATGCGCGTAATTTTATCTAGCGGAACGGAAGGGGAATTTGCGCCAGAATCCAGAGTAAACATAATCGGCATGCCCAAACTACGAGCAATTGCCTGCACCGGTTGATGATACGCGCCATAGGGCCAGACCATGATACGCGGGGCTTTACCCGTATATTGCTGAATTAGATGAGCGCTGGTAGCCAGATCGTCTCTGACCCTTTGGGTATATTCATTCTCGGTTTCATAGCGTTTTTCATCGCTTAAATAGCGTAATGCGGTAGCGGCAGGTAATTCATTACCCTGAGGGTTTGCCAGCATTCCGTGGTGTAGATTGTGAGTGTGAGAGGCGAACTCGACCAGTCCAGAACGCTGCATCTCAGCGACTTCGGCCCAGTTGAGAAAATAGTCGCCAGGTAAAGTCACCGTGGCGCTGATTTTGATTTTTTCATCAGCGGGATGATTTACCCAATCGGTAATCAACGCTTGAACTGCAGGGTATCCGTAGGCTTTCAGCAGTGGAAATACGTGAGTATAAAAACTGCGATACCCATCGTCGAAGCTAAGCAGCACCGAGCGCGGTGGCAACTTCTTTTTTCCTTGGCGCGCTGCAATGATTTGGTCAACGGATATCATGTGATAATCATTTTCTTTTAGCCATGCAAACACCGAGGCCAGCGTTTTTGTATCTATGGCGGTGGCATCCGGATAGGTTTCAAAGCTGGCACGTAGATTATCTCGCACGTCATGAAACGCTAATACGCGAAAGGTGACGCCGTCGTCGGGATCGGCCGGCGGCTGAATATCAATCGGAGGCAATTGTTCAGCGGCAAAAGCGCCTTGAAACAACATGATGCTCAAGATAAGAGCGGTAATTAAACGAGTAATAGACGTCATAGCGCGCTTCCTAGAGGTAGTGTCAGTGACAGATAAAAAAGGGTTCTGTTTTCGCGCGATTCGTCGTAGCGATGAGTATTAATTCCGATGCCATAGGTGAGTTCTGAATAGGCAGTGAGCGCCCACTGATGCTCGAGTCTGAGTTCGGCAAACAGGCTATTGCCAAAATGACGCTGCTGATATTCACCTGCGGTGAGGTAGGTACGCTGGGTAAAATGGCGCCGCGAGGATTGCCAGGGCGTCCATTGATGTAACAGGGTGACTCCGGCCGAATAGTCGCGTTCAGGGCTGAAATATTCAGCATCAGATAAGCGGTTGCTGCTGGTGGAAAGCGCCAGCGAGGCATCCAGTCGATGGCGTGGTTTCGTCCATACCATCTGTGTTGCAGAGGCCTGCCACGTCTGGCTAAGATTGCCGTCGCTTAAGCGCTGGTTTTGATAGCTAAGCTCGGCAGAACGGGTGCTGTCGGTTTGATAATGTACGGCGGCGGTAGTTTGCTTGCTGCTGATACCGTTATCGTAGGCTTTCCATGCGAGTTCATTGCTGTTGTTATCGTATCCAACATCGAATTGCCAATGGTCGGAAGGCAAATAGCTAAGTTGGGTCGCGACCCCAGTTTTCGCAGCGCTACCATTGCTACGGTTGATTTCTAAAGTATTCAGCCACTGAGTAGCTCGAAAATCTATACCAGCACCGTTACGTACGCGTAGCGGTGTGCCTTCTTCTGTTTTCCCTCGGCCGGTAAATTGATGTGCAAACAGCCGCCAGTTTTGCTGAATCGGCGCCGAATATAAGTGGCTATCTATTTGCCAGTCATAATCGCTCAGTGTGCCGTTACCACGTCCGCCGCTCGCGTCGGAAGTAAAATAGGGCAGTTGCTCATGCTGATAGTGATCAACAAACTGGGTAACCGAATGGTTATCTTCAAAACCATGAGATAATTGCTGATAAATGGTTTGGCTAAGCTCAAAATCACGGCGTGCCAGAGAGGCTTCGCCAAGTCCGGCACGTGCCTCTAGGCTGTCTGGCGTTTGATTCAGTGCAATACGATAGGCCTGGGCTGAGTGTGTCGGTAAGTCTCGTAGCAGATAGGCTTGAGCCTGTGTGGTAAGCAGGTCATCATTCATTGGCGCAGAGTGAACCAAGTTGTCAATTTGCCGTTGGCCCAGCGTGATGTTTCCGCTGTACAGCGTATATTGCGCCCGCATTTTCTTGACCGTAGCGTAGTCTGGATTTACGAGGCCAGGTGCGGCGCTGAGTCTGACCCATTGCGGTGTATTAGGCTCAAGATCGGACAACAGCTTTTCAGCTTGCTCATAACGACCACAGTCTAATAGGGCATAGAACAGCATTTCTTGTGTGGGAATCGGGTCGATCTCTCCAGGTAAAGCGTGAGTTAAAGCATATTCATAACTAGCCACGGCTTTCTCGGGCTGTTCCAACTGCATAAATGCATCGCCGCGAGCGACGCTGACGTAGGCAGGCAACGCTGTGAGTTTCTCGAGTTCATCCGCACGAACGATAGCCATACGAGCATCGCCTTTGGCACTCAATGCGACGATTTGATCGCCTAGAACCTGAAGGTATGCCGAAGCATTTTTACGTGTATAAGTCGTAAGAAATTCTTGCTCGTTATTAACGGTCTCATTGAGAGGGATGAGACGCTGCGGGCCATTATCATTGCGACTTTCGTCCAACCCCCAACGCAGGTAAAGGCTCAGTCTATGCTGAGCGATTTCTTCTGCTTGAAGTTTTTGGTTCAGCTGTGGTTTCTTTTGGATTTTGTCCCAGGCCAGCGTTGGCGCGCCTAACGCCATTAGCTCAGAAACTGAAGGCTCTTCCACGATAGCTGCGCAGACTGGATATGGAACAGTGGGTAATATCAGGAAGGCCGCAAACGCCACGTTTTCCCAACGAGGGTTTAAATAACTCACAAACGATACCTTTTCTGTTGTTACTGGATTACGGTGCGGTGAAGGCAGAAATAAAGTACATGATTTCTCATTAGGCTATTTGTGGTAAATAAAATCTTAGCTTTAATGAATTAGGTGCATATATGCATATGGACTAATTACCTAAGAAAATTCCCTTAACTTCATTTGTAGCCAATTGTTCTATAACGAGAGAATCCTAGTAATGATTTCATGCACCGAATTAATAGTGGAGTGAAAAAAAGTATAATCCTGTGATGTTAATGTTCAGCGATGCTTTGCTCTCTTGTTATAAGGCGGTATCTGCGTAAAATAATAATGGAAAGTTGAAGGTGAAAATGGATGTAGGCAATGGGATGTATTTTTATTTTCATATGACATTTTCAATAAAATAATCACGAAATTTTCTTCATCATGAATAGGAATTATCTCGCATGTGTGAATATTGATAATGTGAGGGATTTTCCAGGTAGGAGCTTTAGATGAAACAAGGGAAAATAACGATTAGTACGCTAACGCATAAAATTGTTACTGTAGATGGAGAGGAACACACATTACGCAGTAAAGAATATCAAATGCTATGTCTGCTTTTAGAACGAGCACCTCTCTGTGTCACTCGTCGTGAGATCATTTCACATGTTTGGAGCGGGACTTACAGCGCTGATGCGACGATTAATCAAACGATGAAATCAATTCGACGTAAGCTGGGAGATAAGGATTTCACGTTGATTCAAACGATACCCCGCATGGGGTATCAAATCGAACATCCAGAACTTTTCTCTTTGGAGCCGATAGTAAATAATGATCCTACCCATCAAGAGAATAGCGTTTCGGAGAAGAAACAACAGAGTACCTTTTCATCGGAAGTCAATAAGCCTAAAACGCAAAATATTCGCCAAGTTAATAACGATGTCTATGGAATAAAACGCTGGAGTGGAAGTGTAACTATTGGGATATTATGTTTTATCTGTGGAGTGTTGTGGCATGGTGGGACATCAACATTGCCCATTTTACTAAAAAGTAAAGCACGCGATGATATTCCGAATTCGTTAATCTCTACAGCCAAACAAGGGGGAGATAGTGCAATCATCTCTGATGATTATAGATTTGTTTGTAAGTATTCATGGCATGGCGAAGAGCAATTTTCACTTGTATGTACTAAGGTCAAATTATCTGAAAATGAAACTGTAGAAAAATAGTGACTATTTATTTTTAATTTTAACATTTATATTATTTGCAATAAGATTCCTCTCAATATATGTGAAATTATAAGTTTATAATCTGTAAAGTTTATATTTTATGTTTCATCTGAAGACGTTAATTTAGCAATCGATAATATTATTAAAGTTATACGTGGTTTTTGCCGTATATAGGTATATGAAACAGTACGAAAGGGACTGTAAAATCCATCTAGGATAGCCTAGTCTTTCTCTAGAACACGGTAGCTGATATCTCAAGTAGGCATTATGAACATCATACCTCCGGTAAATGCGCGGCCAGATGCTTTATCCACGTTACATGGCGAGAAGCTTACGGCAGACATGTTGACGGTTAAAATCGATCAGCTGCTTAACTTGCTTGATAGAAAGGACATCTCTCCTCAGCAACGTGAAACATTGATTCGTGCGTTGACTTCGTTACAGCAGGAAAGAACCCTGCTGCGCCAACTTAATACCGGAGCCAAACCTTCCCAACCTTCCTCTCTGATACAGAGTAACCGCCCTGAAGACACAGCAGCTACGCGTACGGTAGCGGCTGATATGCAGAGTACTCAACCTGTGGTGATTGGAGATACCGCCAAGGCGCTGATGAGTAAAAGTGAAATTCAGCATGCTTTACAGGTTAATCAGGGGTTGGATAAAGCGCTAGGTGGCCTAAGTCCTAGTTCGCAGGCGTCTGATGTAGTGCGCTCCCCGTTGGAGAATTATTTGGCTGTTGCCGCTCAGAATCCTGTGGTGAATGTGAAACCTGATGAGACAGAGAATAAAATCACCTCGGTAACAGACCCTAAGCCTCTCTTTGGACTCATTCCGCAGGAGTGGGTGTCTAAAAGTATGCGAATCCCCGTTCGCTCTTCTGGATGGGTGGTATTTGTGGGAGTGATGATTTTGTTGGGGATGGTGCTTTGGGCCTGGTAGTGATAAATAGAATTGAGTGTGTCGAAGATATCATATTGGCGGGAGAGGGCTATGTACAAAAACAAAAAAACGCCTCTCGGCGCTTATTGTTTTATCTGAATGGTGGGTCGTGCGGGATTCGAACCTGCGACCAATTGATTAAAAGTCAACTGCTCTACCAACTGAGCTAACGACCCGCAGAAGTGGTGGGTGATGACGGGATCGAACCGCCGACCCCCTCCTTGTAAGGGAGGTGCTCTCCCAGCTGAGCTAATCACCCACTTCTGAACAACTATTTTCTGCGCTACTTCAGATACTCATTGTTAATTCGGTACCAGCTGGTTAGAAGTGGTGGGTGATGACGGGATCGAACCGCCGACCCCCTCCTTGTAAGGGAGGTGCTCTCCCAGCTGAGCTAATCACCCAGTCTGAAACCTGTCGTTTACTGCTGTATTTACTTCTTCACACTGCGGGAACACTCTAAAGAGTGGTGGGTGATGACGGGATCGAACCGCCGACCCCCTCCTTGTAAGGGAGGTGCTCTCCCAGCTGAGCTAATCACCCCCGCTGTGTGGAGTCGCATTATAGGGAGCGCCCGAAAATGGTCAACGCTTTTTTCAAGAAAAAATGCTGTTCGTTGGAAAAATAGTCAAGATGTCTTATACATAGGCAGCAATGATAGCTTTTTAAGCACATTCTGCAATATGCCCCCGATCTATAGACGTTACGGCGTTGAGGAATTGGGGCGTAATGGTAGAATGCTGGCTACTTATTAGTTATAGAAAGCAGGCAACATTTTTATTCCCGTCATTCTTCCCGTTGCACGTGCGCTGGTAGTGTTTGTCTTCTTGGTCACATCGTTATCTATGTGGCTATAGGCTCACAAATCTGTCGGCAGCCTGAAACTCGAATTATTTAGGGTATATAATGTCGGTCATTGCGTAATAAAGGCCACGTTTCACATGAAAATCAAAACCCGTTTTGCACCTAGCCCAACTGGCTACCTGCACGTAGGTGGTGCGCGTACCGCACTTTATTCTTGGTTGTTCGCCCGCCATGCCGGCGGTGAATTTGTTCTTCGTATCGAAGATACCGATCTTGAGCGCTCAACTCAGGAAGCGATCGACGCCATCATGGATGGTATGAACTGGCTGAATCTCGATTGGGACGAGGGTCCGTACTACCAGACCAAACGTTTTGATCGCTATAACCATGTGATCGATCAGATGTTAGAGCAGGGCACTGCGTATAAATGTTACTGCTCTAAAGAACGTCTCGAAGAGCTGCGTGAAACACAGATGGCTAACGGTGAGAAGCCTCGTTACGATGGTCGCTGCCGCCATAGCCATGAACATCATGCTGATGACGAGCCTCACGTAGTGCGTTTCTTGAACCCGCAGGAAGGTTCGGTGATCTTTGATGATAAAATTCGTGGCCCTATCGAATTTAGTAATCAGGAGCTGGATGATCTGATTATCCGCCGTACCGATGGCTCTCCAACCTATAACTTCTGTGTGGTTATTGATGATTGGGATATGGAAATTACCCATGTTATTCGTGGTGAAGACCATATCAACAATACGCCACGCCAGATTAATATCTTGAAAGCGCTGGGAGCACCGGTTCCTGAATATGCTCACGTTTCCATGATCTTGGGTGATGACGGCAAGAAACTGTCTAAGCGTCACGGTGCGGTTGGTGTGATGCAATATCGTGATGATGGCTATCTGCCGGAAGCTCTACTGAACTATCTGGTTCGTTTAGGGTGGTCTCATGGCGATCAGGAAATTTTCAGCATTGATGAAATGAAAGAGTTCTTCACGCTTGATGACATCAGCAAGTCTGCAAGTGCGTTTAACACTGAGAAGTTACAGTGGCTGAACCATCATTACATCAACACCATGCCTCCAGAATATGTTGCTATCCATCTGGCATGGCACATCCATGAGGCGGGTTATGAAACGCGTAATGGTCCACAGCTGGTAGAAATCGTTAAGTTGCTGGCGGAGCGTTGTAAAACGCTGAAAGAGATGGCCGCTCAGGCGCGCTACTTCTATGAGGATTTCACCGAGTTTGATGCTGATGCAGCGAAAAAACATCTTCGCCCTGTGGCACGCCAGCCATTGGAGTTAGTGCGAGCTAAACTGGCTGCCATTACCGATTGGACTGCTGAAAATATTCATCACGCGATCCAAGGCACTGCGGATGAGCTTGAAGTAGGGATGGGCAAAGTCGGCATGCCACTGCGTGTTGCGGTTACAGGCGCAGGTCAGTCACCAGGTGTGGATGTTACCGTGCATGCGATTGGTCAACAGCGCTCACTTAAGCGTATTGATATGGCTTTGGCCTTTATTGCTGAGCGAGAAGCACAGCAATAAATAAAAGAGTCGCATCAGTAAAACAAAAACCGGCTAAGGCCGGTTTTTTTGCACGTGAAACTTACGATTATGGTTGTTCAGCTTACGTATGATGGAGATTAATGAACACCCTAGTTTTTCATCAGCAGGGTATGGCTAGTTTTAGCGTTGGTGTGTAGGCAACAAAGCAACGCATCGATTCCCTCACGCATGACAAAAGTCGTTAGAAGCTGGCGCTCTTCTTGGCTCATTTGGTTAAAAATAGTGAGCCACGCTTTGTCTGGAGTGGAAGAGCCTGAGCCTAAATTGACGAGATCTTTTTTAGTGAACCATTCCTTCTTCATTTTGCAATCCTTGCGTCTTAGTACGATACGATTAAGAGACAGGTTCGATATTTTCTTCATCAGGTGTAGTAACGGCTTGAGGGCGTGCACCTAAGCGCTCGAAGAGAGCATTGATACCTTGGCGCATAATAAAACGCGTTAGCAGTTCACGTTCTTCTTCAGTCAATTGGTAATATATCGCGCTCCATGCTTTTTCTGCCTTGGGCATATCTGCTAAATAAAACGATGACTCCTCATTTGCGAGCAGGGCAGAAACAACTTCATCTGGGAAACTACTGATATGGTACTCAAGAGCTTTGCCTTGAACACCACTTCGCTTTTGTTTACGCCATCCTTCGGATTTCGCACGCTGATTTATTGCCTGAGGCGTGGTCGGGAAACCGGCGATTCCAACCAATTCTTTTGCTGCATACCATTCCTTATTCATCATCCTTCCTTGCTAAAAGTCACAGCGTTTCTATTACTCGAAATAGTTACACATCTAGCTAATAGAATACAGTGAGTAGAACCATAAAACAGCGTTAGCTTTCCTAAAGATTGAATTTGCTCTGGCTACTGATTTGTCGATAAATAACGTTGAGTTGGCGTCTTTTTCAGCGTTTAAATCAGGAAGAACATTTAGCCGTTGACAGCTTTTGTGAGGTTTCATATCATGCGCCCCGTTAACGCGATTAAGCGTCAGCGTTGGGGCTATAGCTCAGCTGGGAGAGCGCTTGCATGGCATGCAAGAGGTCAGCGGTTCGATCCCGCTTAGCTCCACCAACCTTTTCTCAGATTGGTTGGAAACATTATTAAGTAATAAGAAAGAAGTACAACCACTTCTCGTAGTATCAGTCGTGGGGCTATAGCTCAGCTGGGAGAGCGCTTGCATGGCATGCAAGAGGTCAGCGGTTCGATCCCGCTTAGCTCCACCAAAATTAAGAAAGCCGACAGAAATGTCGGCTTTTTGCTTTTCTAGATCCCGCGTTCAACTCCATGCTTAATCCCACACAAAAGTTCTATTTCGTCTTTTTCAACCATGGCTCACGCTAGCGAGTGGGACGCCCCCATAAAAGGCGCTGTAATCGATACTAGGGAATTTTCTGAAAAAAGGTGTGTGGTTGGATAGGGGGCAATAAAAAAGGCGCCTAAGCGCCTTTTAACCAATCAGAATGCGCCTGTGAATTACAGGAACAGACCTGCAATCGATGCAGACAGAATACTTACCAGCGTAGAACCGTAAACCAGCTTCAGGCCGAAACGTGCAACGACGTTACCCTGATGTTCGTTCAGGCCTTTGATTGCACCTGCGACGATACCGATGGACGAGAAGTTAGCGAAAGAAACCAAGAACACGGACAGAATGCCCAGTGAGCGAGGAGACAGATCGGTAGCAATCTTCTGCAGATCAATCATGGCAACGAATTCATTGGAAACCAGCTTGGTTGCCATGATGCTACCCACGTTCAGCGCTTCGTGGCTTGGTACACCCATCACCCATGCAAATGGATAGAAGACATAACCTAGCAGTCGTTGGAAGGTCATTCCTTCGATATGGAAGAATGTGAAGATCCACTCGGTCAAGCCGTTCAGCGCTGCAATCAGGGCGATAAAGCCAATCAGCATAGCAGAAACGATAATCGCGACTTTGAAACCAGCCAGAATATATTCGCCCAGCATTTCAAAGAAGCTTTGACCTTCGTGGGTGTTTTTCAGCTGAATATCGGCTTCACCATCCACAGAATATGGGTTAATCAGGGACAGTACGATAAAGGTACTGAACATGTTTAACACCAGCGCTGCCACCACAAATTTGGCATCCAGCATGGTCATATACGCACCTACAATGGACATCGAAACGGTAGACATCGCCGTTGCTGCCATGGTGTACATACGTTTTTCTGACATTTTACCCAGAACATCTTTGTACGCGATGAAGTTTTCAGACTGACCCAGAATCAGTGAGCTCACGGCGTTGAAAGATTCCAGCTTACCCATGCCGTTGATTTTAGACAGCACGGTACCAATTGCACGGATGATAATTGGCAATATGCGGATGTGCTGAAGAATACCAATCAGGGCAGAGATAAAGACGATTGGGCACAGTACGTTTAGGAAGAAGAAGGCCAGTCCTTTGTCACTCATGTTACCGAAGACGAAGTTGGTACCTTCTGCCGCATACTTGAGCAGAGTTTCGAAGAAACCTGAGAAGCCTTTCACGAAGCCCAAACCGATGTTGGAGTTCAAGAAGAAATAGGCCAGCAGGATCTCTACGACTAACAGCTGAACAATGAAGCGCACACGAATGCTTTTGCGATCGCGGCTAACGAGCAGGGCAAGTACCGCTACCACCGCAAGGGCTAAAACAAAATGCAAAATAGGGGACATACAGTGCTCCAAATTATGAGGCAGGCTAAATTTCGCAGCACATTCTATGTAACGGCACAGGTAAAAACGAGACTTAGGTTGCAAATATTGAAATTGTTATAACGTAAATCAAGAAAAAAGTTAGAAAAGTAACAAAACAGCCCCAATAGCGATGTTAGTGAAAGTTTGATAAAATGTGATATTATTATTAAACACCATATTCTGCCGTTTGGGAATGAAGGTGGAAAGTATGTAAAGCAGAAAGCGCCTTGCCAGACTCCACAAGCCAACGACCTATCAAAGAGATAGGGAATATCGCTTAAGTTGATATTGATAATCATTCTCATTTTGAGGATAATGGAGTCAAGAACAAAGTTTAAGTCACAAATTGCTGACGTGACTATAGGTGTTAAGGTGGCTGATATGCTTGATTCACGCGTTGTGGAAACAACTCCTCCAGCGTCTCGAAAGATAAAACTTTCGCTGATGGGGCCTGCTTTTATCGCCGCCATTGGCTACATCGATCCTGGTAATTTTGCCACTAACATTCAGGCTGGCGCTTCTTACGGCTACAAACTGCTATGGGTGGTTGTCTGGGCCAACTTCATGGCCATGCTGATCCAACTTCTTTCTGCTAAGCTCGGGATTGCTACGGGCAAAAACCTTGCAGAACATATTCGCGATCGCTTTCCTCGACCTGCGGTGTGGGCCTACTGGGTTCAGGCTGAAATTATTGCGATGGCTACTGATTTAGCTGAGTTCATTGGCGCAGCGATCGGTTTCAAACTGCTGTTGGGATGTACTTTACTGGAAGGCGCGGTATTAACCGGTATTGCTACATTTTTGATTCTCACCTTACAGCGCCGTGGGCAGAAGCCTCTTGAGCTGGTAATTGGTGGTTTACTCTTATTTGTTGCAGCGGCTTATATTGTGGAACTCGTATTTTCTCAGCCAAGTATTGCGCAATTAGCTCATGGGATGCTCGTTCCTGATTTACCCACTCATGAAGCCGTATTTTTGGCCGCAGGTGTATTGGGTGCAACCATTATGCCGCATGTTATCTATTTGCATTCTTCGCTGACTCAGACTTCGTCATCGAAAGGGACTAAGGCAGAGCGCTACTCTTCCACTAAGCTTGATGTCGCAATTGCCATGACAATTGCAGGTTTTGTGAACCTTGCGATGATGGCGACAGCGGCTGCAGCATTTCACTTCTCTGGTCATAGTGGGATTGCAGAGCTTGATCAGGCCTATTTGACGCTGAAACCTTTGCTTGGTCATGCAGCCGCCACTATCTTTGGCCTGAGTCTCGTGGCCGCAGGTCTTTCCTCTACCGTGGTCGGCACATTGGCTGGTCAGGTTGTGATGCAAGGTTTTGTCCGCTTCTATATCCCTTTGTGGGTGCGCCGCGTAGTGACCATGTTACCGTCGTTTATCGTCATTATGGCGGGTCTCGATGCAACGCGGATCCTGTTGCTCAGTCAGGTATTATTGAGTTTCGGTATCGCTTTGGCTTTAGTACCTTTGCTTCGATTTACCGGTAATAAAGAACTCATGGGTGAAATGGTTAACGGTCGCTATGTACAGAATGCGGGCAGAGTGATTGTGGTTATCGTCGTCGGGTTAAACTTTTATCTGCTGGCAAGTATGCTGTTTTAGTATTGAGAAGATTTAAAGAAAATAATGGGCTCCTTTTAGGAGCCCATTATTTGTTAAGTACTTAATGGTGGCCATGGCCTTTGCCATGATCGTCATGATAATCATGGTCTCTATTTTTGTCATGGCCATTTTTATAGTGACCATAGTGATTGCCATTGTCGTGGCGGTAATGTTTGTTTTTGTAGCGATAGTATTTTCCGCCGCGCGAATAATAGTTCTTATGCCACCATCCCTGATCTCGCCAGCGTCCGCCATCCCAATAATATCCGCGAGGGCTACGATCGCCAATCCAGCGCCCCTGATGGCTACGCCACCAGCTCTGATCGCGCCAGTCGTAGCCATCCCAATAGTTCCCTCGTTGATCGCGGTCACCTAAATGCAATGTAACGCCTGGAAGTAAATCGATATCTGCCGATGTTGCCTGTGCAACACCCAGAGGCAACAGGCTACAGAAGGCCAGTGCGATGGCCGCAATGCGCTGGTACATATTTTTCTCCTTATGCGGAAGGACGCTAATCGCTATTGTCATCAATGGCTGATACATAACGCTGCCATTCCTTTTTGTTAGCTGATATTAGCATTCTGAATGTGATGATAATGTGGAGAAATAGGGTAATCTGCTGGTGAAGACTGTGTTTGAGATTATTCTGTCTGCCTAGCCAATTAAAGGAGCTGTATGCATGAGCAAAAGTGAAAAGCAGAAGATGATTGATGGAGAAAACTATTACTCGTCAGATAGTGAATTAGTCGCAGATAGAACGCGGGCTATTGATCTATGTTATCGCTTTAATCATACCCTTCCATCTCAGCGGGAAGCCCGCCAAGCGTTGATTCACGAATTGCTACCCCATGCAGATAAGCAGGCGGAAATCACGGGGCCTTTCTTTTGCGACTATGGCTACAACATCAACATCGGTCAGCGTTTTTACGCCAATATGGATCTGACGATTCTGGACATTGCGCCCGTCACTATTGGTGATGACGTGATGTTTGCACCGCATGTACAGCTCTATACCGCCGCTCATCCTACAAATCCTGAACAGCGTATTTCCGGTATCGAGTTTGGCAAACCGATAACCATTGGCAACAACGTGTGGATCGGCGGCGGAGTGATCGTCTGTCCGGGAGTCACTATTGGTGATGGCTCAGTGATTGGAGCGGGAAGCGTGGTGACCAAAGATATCCCGCCGCGCGTGGTGGCGGCGGGAAATCCATGTCGTGTACTGCGTTCGGTAGATGAAGACTAGCTGGCCAAAATACGTTCAATGGCGCTGATCTCTTCGGCGCTAAAATGACGGTTTTCTAGCATACCAACAGCATCTTCAATTTGGCTGGTTCGGCTTGCACCAATAAGCACTGAGGTGATGCGGTCGCCGCGCAGAACCCACGCAAGCGCCATTTGCGAAAGTTTTTGCCCACGAGCCAGCGCCATATCATTTAATTTTTTAATCTGACCAAGCTTCTGTTCAGTAATGGCTTCCGGTTTTAAGAACTTGCTGTGTGCCGCACGCGAATCCGGTGGAATACCGTGTAGGTAGCGATCGGTAAGCAAACCGCCGGCTAATGGGGAAAAGGCAATCGATCCAACGCCCTCATCCTGTAATACGTCCAGCAAACCGCCTTCAACCCAACGTTCAAACATTGAATACTTCGGTTGATGAATTAGACAAGGTGTTCCGAGATCGCGCAGGATCTTAATGGCTTGGCGAGCCGTTTCGGCCGGATAGTTTGATAGCCCAACATACAGCGCCTTACCTTGTCGCACTATCAAGTCGAGAGCGCCCATGGTCTCTTCCAGTGGCGTATTCGGGTCTGGTCGATGGTGGTAGAAAATATCGACATAGTCCAATCCCATTCTTTTCAGGCTTTGGTTTAGGCTGGCGATCAGATACTTTTTACTGCCCCAGTCACCGTAGGGCCCCTCCCACATGGTGTAACCCGCTTTGCTGGATATCACTATTTCGTCTCGATATGGCATGAGATCCTGCTGCAGAATGCGGCCAAAATTGGTCTCCGCAGAGCCGGGAGGTGGGCCATAGTTGTTAGCCAAATCAAAATGAGTAATGCCTAAATCGAAGGCACACAGCAACATATCGCGGCTGTTATCAAACAGCGTGGTATCACCAAAGTTATGCCACAGCCCGAGTGAAATAGCCGGTAGCTGTAAACCGCTGTGCCCGCAACGTCGATATTCCATAGATTGATAGCGCTTAGGACTTGCAAGATAACTCATTGATCTTCCTTACACGAAAACATGAAAAAAGCTCACTAGAGCGTGAATTCTCATCGCTGATAATGCACACAAATGCGTGTTCACTGCGTAAATCTAGCTTTCCATCATGCTCCCCAGTGGGTTTTTACGCCACTAAAAAGCGCCCCCTATACTTCTAATCGTCAATTGAATTTTCGTTTCTGCAACGCGTGTTGCACTGAAATCGCTAATTGGGAGCATCGTAATGAGCAAGACTTTAAACCGCAATATTTACAGCGTGTCCGATTATCTCCTTGATCGACTTTCACAGGCGGGTATTCAACACGTATTTGGTGTTCCCGGAGATTACAACCTCAGGTTTTTAGACTTTGTCACCGCTCATCCGCAGTTGGAGTGGGTCGGTTGCGCTAACGAACTTAACGCTGCCTATGCGGCTGATGGTTATGCACGTTGCGCTCCGGCAGCGGCTTTGGTAACGACGTTTGGCGTAGGGGAGTTGAGTGCGATAAACGGCACCGCCGGTAGTTATGCCGAGTATTTACCGGTGATACATATCGTAGGGGCTCCCAACCGCCGTTCTCAGCAAAAAGGGGAGTTGCTACACCATACTTTAGGTGACGGCGACTATGGTCATTTCTATCGTATGGCGGCGGAAGTAACTTGCTCTCAGGCCGTGTTAACCCCTGAGAATGCCGCGCTAGAAATCGATCGTGTGCTCAGCGATGTGCTGTATCACCGCCGCCCAGGTTACATCTTACTGCCAAGCGATGTCTGCGATGAGCCTATCCGTACTGAGCTTTATCAGTTTGCCGCTAGACAGGATGAGGTGACGGGGCTGAGTGAGTTTATTCAGGCTGCGCGTGATCTACTAAAACCGGCTCGCAAAGTGGCTTTGTTAGCGGATTTTCTCGCCGATCGATTTGGGCAAAAACAACGGGTTCAACAACTTTCTGACCTACAGGGTGTGGCCAGTGCGACGCTGCTGATGGGGAAAGGTGTGATGGATGAAAGCCGGCCTAATTTTATTGGCACCTATGCCGGTGGTGCCAGCCAACCCAAGGTCAAGGCTGCAATAGAAAACGCCGATGTGCTCATTAGCATTGGTGTGCGTTTGACCGACAGTGTTACGGCTGGTTTTACTCATCAAATCGCGGCCGATAAAACGATCGACCTGCAGCCGTTTTCGGCCAGCGTTGCAGGGCAGGTTTTCAGCCAGTTACCGATGGGTGATGCGTTGGCAGCACTGACGGAACTGGCAAAGGAGCTAAGTGTTGAATGGCAGGCACCGGAATCCTTGCGCGACTGTTTACCGGAAAGCCATGGAAACAAACTCGATCAGCCTGCGTTTTGGCAGCAGATGCAACGCTTTTTACGTCCAGATGACATTGTGGTTGCCGAGCAGGGGACGGCCAGTTTTGGCTCAGCCACGTTGCGATTGCCTAAAGGGGTGACTTTTATTGTTCAGCCGTTATGGGGATCTATCGGTTATACCCTACCAGCAATATTGGGCGCTCAGCTGGCGCAGCCTCACCGACGTGTAGTACTGATAATCGGCGATGGCTCGGCGCAGCTGACGATCCAAGAACTGGGTACTCTGCTACGCCACGGCCTGAAACCGGTTATTATTTTGCTGAATAATGACGGTTATACCGTGGAACGTGCAATTCACGGACCTGAAGAGAGCTACAACGATATTGCTGCGTGGAATTGGACTAAAATTCCGTCTGCGCTATCGGTGAATGGCGATTTTTCCACCTATAAGGCGGACAGCGTTCCGGCTTTGGAAAAGGTGCTCAACGAAGTTAACGTTCCCAAGGCGTTAACGCTCATCGAAGTGATGTTGCCTAAGATGGATGTGCCAGAATATCTCGCTAAGCTGAGTAAAGCCATTGCTGAGCGTAATGCAGCCCATGAGTAATATATTCGAGTGATGTCTACGCTGGCATCCCCAACAAATAGTCTTTGATCCAACTCCCTGCTGGCCCCGGTGGGGAGCCTTTTGACCATACAACATCCACCGAGGTGGATTTCGGCCAGCCGGGAACCGATAGTGGCACGAGCTCATTGCGGTGACAAAACTCGTCGACGAGCGCACAAGGAAGAACGCTCCAGCCAAGTCCCTGCACCGCCATACTCAGCAGCAGTAAATAGTTCGGCGCAGACCAAATCACGCCATGCATACGCGCCTGATCGCGTTCCAGATAAGTACTTAAACGTAGCTCTCTGACGGCATTCAATTCTTCGGGGCGAATACGTTCTCGCTGAGCAAGTGGGTGCGTCGGTGCTGCGTAAATGGCCATCTCTGTTTGTTTGCTTAACCGTGCGGCGCTAATGTCGGGCGGATAACTTTTCCTCGCTTCAATAAGCCCGATGTGGGCGCGATTTTTTTGTAGTAGATCGATAACGTCCTCTTCTTCACCTATCAGGCATTCAAATTCCGTATCGGGATAGCGGTGATCGAATTCATGCAGGAGTGCTTCGAGCGCGCTGGGATGAAAAGTATCAGAAAGGACGAATGTGAGCCGCGGTTCAATCTGATCCATTAACCGCACGGCAAGCTGATCCAAACGTTCGCTGGCGGCCAGGATCTCTTGCACATGGATCAATACCCGCTGTCCTTGTTCCGTCAGCACCGGTTGGCGCGCTGAACGATCAAATAGGATGACACCTAAATCATCTTCCAGATTCGCAATTGCCGTACTGATCGTGGACTGGCTTTTATGCAATCGGCGAGCGGCGGCCGAGAAGGAACCCGCAGAAATGGTTTCAACAAAGGCATTCAGTGCTTCGGGAGAATATCGCATAAAGTATCTATTTTATCGATGGTATCTAATTTCAATATAACGCTTTAGTTGATGATAATCACGATCTCTGACATCTCTCAGAGTGTTTATTTGAGGTTCTTGTGATTATGCAACGTAAAACTTTGATGGAACGTGTATTCCATGCCGTCACTTTCGAGGCTATTGCCACGCTTATTTGTGCCCCAGTGGGGGCTTATCTTATGCAGCGCTCAGTGTGGGAGATGGGCGGTTTAACCATTATTTTGGTTACCGCCGCGATGATTTGGAACATCATTTATAACGCGATTTTTGATCGAATTTGGCCAGTGAGCCGCGTCGTGCGTAATGTCAAAGTCCGTATTTTCCACGCGCTAGGCTTTGAGTGCGGATTTATCGTTATTGGCGTCAATATCGCGGCCTTTGTATTGGGGATTTCGATGCTACAGGCTTTCCTGCTGGAGTTAGGGATTATCCTGTTCTTCCTGCCGTATACGATGCTGTATAACTGGGTTTATGACATCCTGCGTGAGCGTATCGTTGAGCGTCGCTCTGCTCGCAAGATGGCGTCAACACTCCGCTAATGCTGTACTCGTTCCGCAAGCCTGCGTTATGTTAATCCAAGAAGCTATATGGGATTAGCGAGAGGCTGAAACATGAAAACGTTGGGTTTGCTGGGCGGAATGAGCTGGGAATCAACGGTTCCTTACTACCGGATTATCAATGAAACGGTCAAAAACCAGCTGGGGGGATTACATTCCGCTCGGCTGGTTTTATATAGCGTTGATTTTGCTGAAGTAGAACATTTGCAAATGCGTGGTGAGTGGGCGCAGGCGGGAGAGCTGTTGGCTGATGCTGCGCAGCGTCTACAGGCCGCCGGCGCCGAAGGAATCGTGGTGTGTACCAACACGATGCATAAAGTGGCCGAACAGATTGAATCTCGCTGCGGATTACCTCTGCTGCATATTGCTGATGCGACGGCGGCACGCATTAAGGCGCAAGGGCTAACGCGCATTGGGCTATTAGGCACGCGTTTTACTATGGAGCAGGATTTTTATCGCGGGCGGCTCACGGATAAATTTGGCATCGAGGTTATTGTGCCCAACGAGTCAGATAGAGAAGTCATCCACCGCATTATTTATCAGGAACTGTGCTTAGGACAGATCCGTCCTGAATCACGTCAGCAGTATCGCGAGATTATGCAGCGTCTGTCTGAACAGGGTGCACAGGGGATTATCCTTGGTTGCACGGAGATTGCTCTGCTGGTGGCTCAAACCGATGCCGTCGTTCCTTTGTTTGATACAGCCCAAATACATGCCGAATATGCAGCACACTGGGCTTTGGGTCATGCGAGTTAATAGCCTAAGTTCATAGGCAAAATGACAAGGTGAAATTGGAAGCTGAAACGATTTTTGTGATCGATTTCACTATTGCGTGGCACGGAGATGATCGGTCATTGTGACGGCCGCAGGGGCTGTGGTTAGATACGCTCTGTCATTTTTGGGTGGTTCAGGTAGCACATTGGGGAGAGGGCAGTATGACTACGCACGCACTGGTCGGGGATGTCGGCGGCACTAACGCTCGTCTGGCGCTTTGTTCGCTGGAAAACGGTGAGATCTCACAGGCCAAGACCTATTCCGGCTTAGAGTTTGATAGCTTGGAAGCAACAATCCGTACTTATCTGCAAGAACATAACGTTTCTGTCAAGGAAGCCTGTATCGCCATTGCTTGCCCAGTGACCGAAGATTGGGTGGCGATGACCAACCATTCTTGGGCATTTTCTATTGCGGAGATGAAAAAGAATCTGGCGCTGGAAAAATTAGAGGTCATCAATGACTTTACTGCGGTATCGATGGCGATTCCGATGCTTAAACCTGAGCACCTGATGCAATTTGGCGGCAAAGAGCCACAGAAGGATAAACCGATCGCTATTTACGGTGCCGGAACAGGGCTCGGAGTTGCACACCTGATCCATGCGGCAGAGCGTTGGATCAGCTTGCCGGGCGAGGGCGGGCACGTCGATTTTGCAGCCAATAGCGAAGAGGAAGATATGATTCTGGAAGTGCTACGCCCAGAGCTAGGTCATGTTTCCGCTGAGCGTATCCTTTCTGGGCCGGGCTTAGTTAATCTGTACCATGCGATTGTGAAATCTGACGGGCGTCTGCCGGAAAATTTAGCGCCAAAAGATGTAACTGAACGCGCGCTAGCCGATTCATGCACTGACTGCCGTCGAGCTTTGTCACTCTTTTGCGTCATTATGGGGCGTTTTGGCGGTAATTTGGCCTTGAATATGGCGACTTTTGGCGGCGTATATATCGCAGGTGGGATTGTTCCTCGGTTCCTTGAGTTCTTCAAGGCCTCAGGATTCCGCGCAGCTTTTGAAGACAAAGGTCGTTTCAAAGATTATGTGCATGATATTCCTGTGTATATGATTACGCATGATAACCCAGGCCTGCTGGGCGCAGGTGCACATTTGCGTCAAGAGTTGGGGATTAAACTTTAGCTTCTACCGATGCCGATCATGCGCTCGAAAAGCCTGCATAGTTATCCTATGCAGGCTTTTTTCGTTAGTCGTGGTAATCAGAAATCACGATGTTCAGAAGTGTCTTTGGATGTATTGCTCTATTTTACTTTTTAAGTCTACCAGCTTAAGCGCTGGTGTTTTATGGCACTCTTCAATCACCATTGGGGTGACGAACTCGTCAATCTGCCTTTGATCTACGTCATCATTGCCTTGGTCATTTGGATCGAGATTGCTTACCCAGAATACGACGGGTGTCTGTGCTTGTGTATCCAACGCCAAAAAGTCTTCGCAGGACATATGAACCGATGTGTTTTTGGACTCTTTTAGATTTGCGGTTTGAACCGTGCCCGCCGATGTATCGATGGGGATAACCATACTATTCTGTTGCTCACAACCTTCCACTGAGGTTGCATAAGCACAGGTCGTCGCCAGAAGTGCACCAATAAGGGCAACTGCAAAAATATTATTATTCATCACTATTCTCTTGTCATACAACCGAGCTAATTGCTCATAAATCAATCAATAAATTACTGTGTTATTAGATGGGTATAATAACTTGTGAAATTATTTTTCGTAACACAAATAATATATATCACTTAATTATTTTATCTGTTTAGAGATTAGCTCTATATGTGTAGTGATTTGGTCTAGTTGAATATGCGGACGTAGATTTTTATTTTGAAAAAAAAGAGAGATTTTCTGTGAAATCTCTCTTTTTATTGGGCATATTCCTAGCAAACATGCCAGCGCTAAAGCCGCATTAACTGTCTGAATGCTTTTATTTTTCCACGACTTACGGGAACTTCAAATTCAAGATCGGTAAGACGTAACACATAGGTGTTATTGAACCAAGGGACGATTTCACGAATCTTTGCAAGGTTTACGCAGTACGAACGATGACAGCGGAAAAACTTCTCCTCTGGCAGACGGTTACAGAATTCGGTGATATTCATCGGCATCACAAACTCTTCACGGCGCGTAAAAACGCGCGTGACTTTTTCATCAGCGGCAGCGTAATAGATATCGTTGCACTCGGTGACAATGATTCGCTCGTCTTTAATCAGATTGATGGTTTTTGGCGCAGGGCGTGTCACGGTATTGTTTTGAGTTAATTCCTGATCGCGCTGGTGGCTTGCTTCTAGCTTTTGCAGCATGGTGATAATGCGTGACTCATGGTAAGGCTTCAAAATATAGTCAAACGCTTCTAACTCAAAAGCCTCAACAGCATGTTCTTTGTAGGCGGTAATGAAAATAATCTGCGGTTTACGCGCAAACTTGCTTAGGTTTTGCGCCAGCAAAACACCATCTAACGACGGGATATTAATGTCGAGGAAGATAGCGTCCACTTCGTTGTGTTGGAGATATTTTAAGACGTCGAGACCATCGTCGAAGGTTCCAACGATCTGAATTTTGCTATGCGTACGGACTAAGTAGCTCAGTTCTTCCTGAGCTAAGAATTCATCTTCTACGATGATGGCTTTCATGGTGTATTAACCTCCTTGGGTTCTAGCACCGAGAGTTCGCTGTGCGTAGAAACGCTTGGGGTAATGTAAAAATAGATTTCAGTACCGGGTTCAAGGCGGCGAATATGCAGCCCATCCCCATAAAGCAGTTTGACGCGCTGATGGACGTTCAACAGGCCAATTTTATTCCCAGGCATATCGCCGCGCTCGACGCGGTCAATCGTTTCTTGGCTGATCCCATTACCTGTATCTTTGATTGAAATCCGGATCCGGTTGTCTTTCTTTTTCACCGCAATTGCCACAACGCCTTTGCCACGGCATGGCTGAATGCCATGAACAATCGCGTTTTCGACTAAGGGCTGAATGAGTAGGCTGGGGATGGTTAAATCCACATCGTCGATATCAAAAATGACGGTTAGCTTATTGCCGAAGCGTGCTTTTTCTATCGCGACATAGTCTTGTACCTGATGCAGTTCGCGCTTGATATCAATATGTTCGTCGTTGAGTTCAAGGTTGAATCGCAGATAGCTAGCCAAATTGATAATCAGTTGGCGAGCGGTGTCTGGATTGGTGCGAATCGAGGAAGAAATAGCGTTAAGCGCATTGAATAGAAAATGCGGATTAATCTTGCTTTGTAGGGCACGGAGTTCGGCTTTGTCAGCCATTTCACGCAGTTGTTCAATGCGTGAAACTTCAATTTGGGTAGAGATAATTTGAGATAGTCCTACTGCCATTACTTTTAATGAATAGGTAATTTTATGGGCGTGGCAGTAATAAATTTTTAGTGTGCCAGTCACTTCACCTTTTTCCCGAAGTGGGATGATGATTTGCGAATGGATCTGCGGTGTGCGGTGGGCTTCGTCGTTATTATTGATGGTAATGTCGCCGCGCTGGATGGTTTGGCGAGTGACATCGCTGATGAGCTCTTGCCCAATATTATATTGTTCTTGGCCAACGCCTACGTAGGCAAGGATGTTTTCTGTGTTGGTAATCGCGACTGCATCGGCGTTGATATCATCCCGAATGATGCTACAAATCGTCATCAAAGAGTCATTATTGATATTACGGAAGTAGGGGAGGGTTTTGTTAGCAATATCGAGTGCCAGTTTAGCCTGACGAGCGGCGATAACCTCTTTCTCATCCTCCACGCTCTGCACCAGCAAAACGATCAGGCCAATACAACCGGCGCCAAGGATCATGGGTAAACCGATATGCTCAACGATATCGATGCCTAACGGTTTTGAGTCGATAAAGGCGATGATCAGCAGCATGGTGAGACTTTCGCACAGCATGCCCGCCAAAATACCCGCGCTCCAACGCTTTTCCTTGGCCACGCGTTGATGGATCCACGCTGAAATAATACCGGCCACGATGCTGCTGATTAAGCATGGAATAGCGGTCACACCGTCCATGTCGATGAGGTAACGATGTACTCCCGCAATAACGCCGGTAATAATTCCCACCCACGGACCAAACAGTATCCCACCCGAAACCACGGCGATAATTCGCACGTTGATAAGTGCGCCTTCCACGCTGATGCCGTTATAAGTACTGAAAAGGGCAAAAGTGGTGAAGATAGCGGTGACCGCAGCCAATTCAATTCGAGTATGCTGCTCTTTTTGCAGCAGTTGGCGGAATAAGCGAATACGCGTCAGAAAGAAGATACAGATGAGCATCAGGGCGGCGCGTTCAAAAACCGCCAACAGCATGTTGAAATTTTCTTGCAAAATATTTTAAACCGAATCATTCATCGCATAGGTGAATGGCGATTATAGCCATAAAGTATCAGCGATGATAATCAACCAGAGCGGTAGCGCTACTTAGATCTATGATGAGGAGGCAGAATTAACAAAAGAGAACACAATCGATCTATCCCAGGAACGGAAGTACGATAGATCGATTGAGACGTGAAATCGCGACTAGTTTTGTTCTTCCCATTCGTCGGAGGCCGCTTCGCCTTCTTCTGTGTCCAGCGGCGGCTCATATTGAAAGTCATCTTCGTCCCACTCATAGAGTGTGTTCTCAGTGATCCACTCTTCGCGAATTTCCACTTCGTCGTAGTCGTTATCGAAAATAGCCTGTGCAGCTTCGCCACTAAACATTGGCACACCTTCGCCGCCTTCATCTTCAGTGGCGTGAAACTCCGCTAACCACATAATCTCGCCATCTTGCATAACATATTTTTGCAGATTGAATTGTGCAACCTGCGATGCATCGTCACTATTCTCATGATCGGCCAGATAGGTTTCGCGGGCGGCGTCGATAGCTTCATCTAAGGTTAGGTACATGTCCATGATGTTTCTCGCTATTGGTAGTGGTTATGAATTTCTCTATTCAAATATCTATTGTTGATTGTTTCTGTAAAGGTGCAAGAAAACGGCAAGATTTTTTTGCATTTCAAGATGGCAACAGAAGTGCCCAGCAATGACTTTGCTTACGCAGACTGCTAAGGTTCACTTCATGTATTCATCAATATTGTTGGCTATATGAAAGTCGTCATGCATGTTTCCGAATCAACCCACTGTATCTCTGCCTTTAATAACGCAACCAATCTCCTCAAAGCCCGAAGCGGTGCGTTTACCGATATTCATATTATCTTCACGGGGTCGGCCATCAGTACACTGATTGCAGACAGCGACGAGTCTCCCAATTGGGAAGCCCTGCAGCAAGCTAACGTTGTTCTACTTGCCTGTGAAAATGCTATGCGCGCGAATAACATAACGTTAGATAAACTATTGATGGGTGTAAACGCAGTCCCTGCCGGAATATTGGCGTTGGTTGAGCACCAAGAAAATGGTTATTTCTACATCAAACCTTAAAACGAATCCCCGTTACCGCACCGGTTTCTGAAAACGACCGGTGTGGATTGGCTTTCTCATTTCGAGTTAAGCGTTTTACGGTTCCGTTCTTACGCTCTTGGTCAATCAGAATTATGGATAAAAAAGCGTCTTCCCGCGGTATATCACGGTGTTTGAAGCCATTGCGCTAATTCTATTCAGTGAAATTTTTAGCCTATTGAATTAGGTTTCTATTAGGGATACTCCTAAAAACACTTAATGTAACATTTTGATTTTAAATGTTAATTTAATTATTACCTGCGGCGGGTATAATTAAATCCAATTCAGCCTTGTCGTTAGCCTTATTAGGTTGTTGTCGGCGGGGTGAGTGATCCATTACTATGCTGTCCAATAAACCAATTTATAACTGAGTTCTTCGTTTCGTAGAGCACCATCAGGGGGGTATGTGCTAACACATTTATTAATCACCCGGCCCAAGGTTCGCGCTTTAACAGGGCTGGCTGCATCGGTATTTCTGATGCTCGCAACAACACAGGCATGGGCGTTTTCGCTAGATGATGTTGCAAAAAAAGCACAATCTCTGGCAGGGGAGTCCTTCAAGGCGCCTAAAAGCAATCTGCCATCAGAGTTTCGTGAGATGAAGTTTGCTGATTATCAGCAAATTCAATTCAATCATGACAAACCCTATTGGAATAACCTCAAGACTCCATTTAAGTTAGAGTTTTACCATCAGGGAATGTATTTCGATACACCAGTCAAAATCAACGAAGTGACAGCAACGTCGGTTCGTCAGATCAAATACAATCCAGATTACTTTAATTTTGGTTCTGTCAAACACGACCCTGAGGCTGTGAAAGATTTAGGTTTTGCCGGTTTCAAAGTGGTTTATCCGATCAATCAGGCGGGTAAAAACGATGAAATTATGAGCATGCTGGGGGCAAGCTACTTCCGCGTGGTGGGAAAAGGTCAGGTTTATGGTCTTTCTGCCCGTGGTTTAGCCATTGATACTGCGCTGCCTTCCGGTGAAGAATTCCCGCGTTTCCGTGAATTCTGGATCGAACGTCCAAAAGCCAAAGATAAGCATTTAGTGATTTATGCGCTGCTGGATTCTCCGCGTGCCACGGGTGCCTATCGCATGATTGTAACGCCGGGTACAGATACTGTGGTTGACGTTCAGTCTCGCGTTTATCTGCGAGATAAAGTCGGCGTGTTGGGTATGGCTCCGCTGACCAGCATGTATTTGTTCGGTTCTAACCAACCGTCAAGCAACGTGAACTATCGCCCACAGCTGCATGATTCAGAAGGCCTGTCGATTCACGCCGGTAATGGTGAATGGATCTGGCGTCCTTTGAATAATCCTAAACACCTGTCGGTCAGTACCTTCAGCGTTGAAAACCCTAAAGGTTTCGGCCTGCTGCAACGTACTCGTGATTTTTCCCAGTATGAAGATTTAGACGATCGCTACGATCTGCGTCCTGGCGCTTGGGTAGAACCACGCGGCGTGTGGGGCAAAGGTAAAGTTGAACTGGTAGAAATTCCAACTGCAGATGAGACCAATGACAATATCGTTGCGTTCTGGATCCCTGCCAGCCTGCCAGAAGTCGGAAAACCAATTAATCTGGATTACCGTCTACACTTCACTCGTGACGAAGCAAAACTTCATGATCCTGAGTTAGCGTGGGTAAAACAGACAATGCGCTCAACTGGCGATGTGAAACAGTCAAACCTGATCCGTGAACCAGACGGCACGACGGCACTGATTGTTGATTTCGTTGGCCCGGCATTGAAAGCGTTGACACCAGATGCTCCTGTGACTACTCAGGTGACGACGGATGACAATACTAAACTGGTACAGAATGATTTGCGTTACAACCCGGTAACCGGCGGCTGGCGTTTGACGCTGCGCTTCAACGTTATCGACAACAAAAAACCGGTTGAGATGCGCGCTTATCTGGTGAAAGAAGATAAACCGCTGAGTGAAACCTGGAGCTATCAGTTACCTGCCAATGAATAAGTCTATTGAGAATGCTGATGCCTATTTGAAGGCACTGGCGATGAGCGCGGAGCAAGAAGCCGCGCTCAGGCAGCAAATGGCCGCATCACAGGAAATTTCTGTTGATGCGGTGCATAGGTCGCTGGCCTCAGACGATGTTCAACTGTCGGATTTAGAGGCGCAAGATGCGCCTCTTTGTTCAGTTGAATCGCGTCTGGAAATGGGCTGGTCGGATACGCTGGAAGAAAAAGCGTTGCTAACAAAAGATGCGGCGGGACGTACTGCGATCAAAGCAATGCCAGTGATTAAGCGTACGTCGATGTTCCCTGAAAAGTGGCGAACTAACCCTGTGGGTCGCTTGTGGGATAGTTTGTTGGGCAGAACCCAGCCACCTAAGCATCAGTTTAAAACCGCAGCAGAAGCTGAGGCGGATAAACGCTGGCGTAAAGTGGGCTCAATGCGCCGTTGGGTGCTGTTGATTTTGATGCTGACCCAAACCGTGATCGCAACATGGTACATGAAAACCATTTTGCCTTATCAGGGCTGGGATCTGATCGATCCGCTGTCAATGTTTGATAAGCCATTGATGCAGTCAGTGTTGGAATTGCTGCCTTATGTATTGCAGTCGGGCATTTTGGTGCTATTTGCCATTCTGTTTTGCTGGGTATCGGCGGGATTCTGGACGGCGCTGATGGGCTTCCTTCAGCTATTGATCGGACGGGATAAATACAGCATTTCCGCGACGACGGTGGGGGATGAAGCATTAAATCCGAACCATCGCACGGCGCTCATTATGCCGATTTGCAATGAAGACGTATCGCGTGTATTCGCGGGTCTGCGTGCTACCTACGAATCTGTTGTGGCGACAGGACAAATTGAGCATTTTGATATCTTTGTTCTGAGCGATAGCTACGATCCTGATATCTGCGTCGCTGAGCAAAAAGCGTGGATGGAAATCTGCAAAGAAGTCGGTGGCGAAGGGCGTATTTTTTATCGCCGCCGCCGCCGCCGCGTAAAACGCAAATCCGGTAACATCGACGATTTCTGCCGTCGCTGGGGCGGAGAATACAGCTACATGGTTATTCTCGACGCCGACAGCGTGATGAGCGGAGAGTGTTTAACCAATCTGGTTCGTCTGATGGAAGCCAATCCAAGCGCTGGGATCATTCAATCCGCGCCGAAGGCAACCGGTATGGATACGCTGTATGCGCGTATTCAGCAGTTTGCTACGCGCGTGTACGGGCCGCTCTTTACGGCGGGCTTACATTTCTGGCAGTTGGGCGAGTCTCACTACTGGGGCCACAACGCGATTATCCGTGTTAAACCGTTTATCGAACATTGTGCGCTGGCACCGTTGCCGGGTAATGGCACCTTCGCGGGTTCAATTCTGTCGCATGACTTCGTTGAAGCTGCGCTGATGCGTCGTGCAGGCTGGGGCGTATGGATCGCCTACGATTTGCCGGGGTCCTATGAGGAATTGCCGCCAAACCTACTGGATGAATTAAAGCGCGACCGCCGTTGGTGTCAGGGTAACCTGATGAACTTCCGTTTGTTCCTCGTCAAAGGCATGCATCCGGTTCATCGTGCGGTGTTCCTTACAGGGGTGATGTCTTACCTCTCTGCACCGCTATGGTTTATGTTCTTGGTGCTATCGACAGCGTTGCAGGTGGTGCATACGCTGATGGAGCCGCAATATTTCTTGCAGCCACGTCAGCTATTCCCCGTTTGGCCGCAGTGGCGACCAGAACTGGCCATTGCATTGTTCTCAACCACGTTGGTGTTGTTGTTCTTACCGAAGCTGCTTAGTGTGGTGCTTATTTGGGCTAAAGGTGCGAAAGAGTATGGTGGTTCATTCCGCCTGCTGATTTCTATGCTGCTGGAGATGCTGTTCTCCGTACTGCTGGCACCGGTGCGCATGATCTTCCATACGGTGTTTGTGGTGAGCGCATTTCTCGGCTGGTCAATTACTTGGCAATCTCCTCAGCGTGACGATGATGCTACGCCGTGGAGCGAAGCTTTCCGTCGTCATGGCTCGCAATGTTTGCTCGGTCTTATTTGGGCTGGTGGGGTTGCGATACTGGATCTTCGCTTCTTATGGTGGTTGTCTCCGATCGTCGTATCGTTGATCTTGTCACCGATAGTGTCGGTTATCACTAGCCGCCGTACTCTGGGAGTGAAGTGTAAGCGAGCCAAGATCTTCCTGATCCCAGAGGAATATTCACCGCCGGTTGAGATGGTGGCGACTGAGCGCTACGTTGAGATGAATAACCAGCGTGAACTCGATCATGGGTTTTTACGTGCGGTGTTTGATCCGTCATACAACGCCTTAGCCACGGCGATGGCAACGGCGCGTCACCACGCACACGCAGCGATCTCCAAGGCTCGTGAAGAGCGAGTTGAGAAAGCGCTGAGCGGAGCACCGCAAGATCTGAGTCGCGATGAGCGTTTAGCATTGCTGAGCGATCCTGTGACTCTAGCTCGTCTGCATCAGCTTGTGTGGAATGCGCCAGATCGCTATCCGCAATGGACTCAGGCTTATCAGGCATTGAAACCTGCGGCTTAGTGGTTGATTGAGCAGAAATGTAAAAAGGGTATTTGCTTTGGCAAATACCCTTTTTTTATCTTCTATTCCCGCATTCCCGTTAAGGAGCAGTTGCGCGATGTGGCGGGTAGTACAAAATGTCCTGCTGTAGCATAAAGCGTGACGTGATGGATTTCGTTTCGCCTTGGTAGTCGAAGCTGATGATTTCCTGTTTTTCTGATTGCACGCAGTTGCCGCTGTTATCCCATTTCTGACATTCGGTAATGTAGGTGACATGCGGTGTTTTTGTCATGGAGCTGAGATCTTTACCGTCGTCGGTAAAACTAGACACAGAATCGTTGTCATTTTTGATCACTTTCTCTAATCGGCCATCAGGTCGATAAAGATAGACGCCAAATCCTGGATTGTGTCCCACGGCAACATAAAAACGCACCAGATCGTCAGGTGTATAAAAATAATATTGGTTAGTGATACCAATCGTTTTATCACCGGCTTCAACTTCTGTGACTTTCACGATCCGTCCGCGTTCATCGGTTTTATAGGCGCTAATCAACTGCGAAACGTCCTGCTCGTTGTTTGTCTGAACTGCAACCACGCTGCGACTCATCCAGCCAATATCGTCAGGGACTAATCGGCTTTCCCAAACAGGGTTAGGTCCGTAGCTTTGACTCGCTGAGCTGATTTGTCCATTACGGGCAAATTCGATGCTGATATCGCGCAATGTATCTTGGCTTTCTGGGCCGATGACGTACTGATGGTAGCTTTTAGCTGGGCCAATAATATCCCCTTCCATCAAGATAATATTGTTGGAACGCACAATGTGTTGGCTACTGATAAGCGGCGGAGCTGCCATGGCACTCGATTGAGATAAAATGACGGAAAGTAGCGTAGCAGCGGTGAGTAGGATCTCTTGATGCCGCATTCAGGCTCCTTGTGGCGGTAGAATAGGGGGAGATGACTTTATTGATAATACACCACGTGTGACTTAGAAGGAGGACTGAATGGGCTGCTCTGTAATAATTCACACTGCATACGCGTTGACCAAGAAAAATTTAAAGGCGATTGGCGATTTCTATTAGATTTCCGTCCGGATCACGTAGATAAATTGAGTTGATTTTCCCTGTCGCACCGGTTCTGGTGACCGGCCCCTCAATCACCTCAACACCGCATCCAATAACCCAAAGAACCACTTCTTGCACCGGTTGAGGCGTGATAAAGCATAAATCGGCGCTACCCGGCGTTGGGTGTTTGGCATGTGGGCGGAAGGGCGCTTTAGCCGCGTGGAGATTAATTTTTTGATCACCAAATTTCAGGGCGGTTCGACCTTCAGAGCCGAATGTTTCGACTTCCATACCTAGAACCTGCTGATAGAACTGCACGGATTTGTTGATATCAGCGACGGTGAGAACTAAATGGTCCAACGTGGAGAGTCTTAGCATAGGTGGCTCCGGATAATGAAAATCAGAGAGGTAATAGGGTTCGATAAGTTGATAGATAAAACGTTTCGGAGCCACCATAACGTTTTATCTTTATAATATTCAACAAATATGCAACAGCTAGGAGCACTGACCAGATCGACTATGCGTTACCACAAACGTCGCAGGTAGGGTTTTTCGCAAGTTTCATGGTCCGCCATTGCGAGCTCATCGCGTCATACATCATTACCTGCCCATGCGGGATACGACCAAAGTGGCTCAGTAGTTTGATAGCCTCCATCGCCTGAGTAGCACCGATGATCCCGACGAGAGGAGACATCACACCAGCCTCGACGCAGGTCAGTGCATTAGCGCCAAATAAGCGGCTGAGGCAGCGATAACAAGGCTCATTATCCTGATAGGTGAATACGCTAACTTGGCCTTCCATACGGATAGCCGCGCCGGATACCAGCGGTTTACGTTGGCTAAAACACAAACGGTTGAGCCGATCGCGGATATCCACATTGTCTGTGCAATCCAGAACCACATCTGATTTTTCAATCAGTTCAGCCAAAGCCACATCGTCAAGCACAGCATTAATGGGACGAAGCTGCGTATGGGGATTAACCACGCGCAGTGACTGAGCAGCGGATTCAACCTTCGCCATGCCAATGCGCGCATCGCTATGCAGAATTTGGCGTTGCAGATTCGAGAGAGATACCGTGTCAAAGTCGACCAGCGTCAGCGTTCCTACTCCGGCAGCCGCCAGATATTGGCTAGCGGGGCAGCCTAAGCCACCCAATCCGATAATCAGCGCATGTGACGCTTTGAGCTTTTCTTGCCCATCAAAATCAAAACCACGCAGGACGATTTGACGGTTATAACGCATCATCTCTGCGTCGCTAAGCTCTTCTGGTGAAGATACGGGTATCTCTGGCGCCATAGTTAGAATCTCAACAGTGGATTAAACAACTCAACATCGACCAGCTCACCTGCTTTAACCGATCCGCGTTCGCGTTCTAACACGATAAACGCGTTTCCAAGGGTGAATGAACTAAATACGTGCGAGCCTTGATGACCAGTGGTGCGCACTTCCAGTTCGCCTTGTGCATTAGCGCTCACGATGCCTCGTTGAAAATCCAGACGTCCTGGTGATTTTTTCAGAGGCGTCATCGCCTTAGCTTTCAAACGTGCAGGAGCCTGCCAGCTTTTATCACCAGAAAGATGGGCGATGAGCGGTTGCACAAGCTGATAGAAAGTCACGACTGCCGAAACCGGATTGCCTGGTAAACCGCAGAACAGCGCACGATTAAGCTGACCAAAAGCAAAAGGTTTACCTGGCTTCATTGCCAGTTTCCAGAAGCTGATTTTGCCAACTTCATCTAAAATCTGTTTGGTGAAATCGGCTTCTCCCACGGATACCCCACCGCTACTAATCAGCAGGTCTGCTTGTAGATCGCCAGCTTTGAAGGCTTCGCGTAATGCCTGCGGGTCGTCGCGGATAATACCTAAATCGATGATGTCGCAGTTCATTTGCTCTAACATCAAGCGAACGGCAAAACGGTTAGTATCGTAGATTTGCCCCTCTTGCAACGGTGTACCGACTGGCTGTAGCTCATCTCCGGTAGAAAATAGTGCCACTTTTAGTCTACGTACAACCTGCAGACGAGCTATTCCTAAAGATGCTAATAAGGGTAATTCAGCCGTTCCCAAACGCACACCTGCCGCCAGAACTTCGGCACCTTGCTGGATATCCTCACCTGCTAAGCGAATATTTTGCCCCTGCTGTGGCATGGCCGTGAAGCGTACACCTTGTTCAGACACTTCAGCCTGTTCTTGCATAATAACCGCATCCGCTCCCGCGGGTACTGGCGCTCCCGTCATAATGCGGATAGCGGTTCCTGCGGGCCATTCGCCACTAAAGGGTGAACCCGCAAATGCCTTTCCCGCGATCGTAAGAACAGCATCGGGAGTGACGTCTTGTAAACGCACGGCATATCCATCCATTGCTGAGTTGGCAAATGGCGGCACATTGATTGGGGAAATGACTGGCTGAGCAGTTATGCGACCTGCAGCTTCAGTAAGCGCAATATCTTCACGATCGGTAATTGCAGAGGTTTGGGTAAGTAATTTGTCTAGCGCTTGTTCAATAGAGATTAAATCAGATGTGTTGTAGCAATCCATCGGTTAGCTCCGTGGCAGGTTTCCCGACAGCCATTCTCAGCTCTAGGGCGGTCAATAATAGGCGTATTATGGCAGAAATCAGTGGAAGGGAGAACGCTTGCTTGCCAGAGACAGGAGGGCAAAAAACGGCTCAATATAAATGTAGGTATGCATAGTCATATCTAGCTCGTTATCCTAATCCAAAATAATCACAGGGATTAATAACGCATCTCATCATATTAACGCGGATGAGTGGCGTGAGGTTTTATCAGTGTATCAAATTGATTTTATTAGAACTTGTAGTGATCTGACCTGCGTAAAGGCGAATTCATCAAGATGCAGGGGGCAAAGTTGATTTCTGTGGGTAAATTGCCGAAGGGGGATTAAAAATGGCCGCAGGTGCGACCATCTCTGCTCGTACACTTTTCTATTGCGCTAAACCAAGGTGCTGTGCGTGGAAACGCAGGTGATCTTCGATAAAAGTCGCAATGGTGTAATAACTATGATCGTAGCCGGGCTGAATGCGTAGCGTTAGCGGCCAATCGTGCTGACGTGCCAGTTCGGCGAGTTTAGCCGGTTGTAGCTGATCGGCGAGAAATTGATCGTCATCGCCTTGATCAATCAGGATCGGGAATGACGGTTTACACTGGGTGATCAAATAGCAACTGTCATAACTTTGCCAAAGCGACGGGTCTTCACCCAAATAAGCAGCAAAAGCTTTGCGCCCCCAAGGCACCTGTGTTGGGTTCACAATAGGTGCAAAAGCAGAGACCGACAGATAGCGCTGTGGATGACGTAATGCCAGTGTTAGCGCCCCATGGCCCCCCATCGAGTGACCGCTAATTGACTGCTTATCGCCCACGTTGAAGTGATTACGAATTAGCTCAGGCAATTCCTGTGTTATGTAATCATCCATACGATAGTGGCTATTCCACGGCGACTGGGTAGCATTCAGATAAAAGCCAGCTCCCTGTCCGAGATCGTAGCTCACATCGTTAGGCACCTCGTTGCCGCGCGGGCTGGTGTCAGGGATCACTAAGGCTAGGCCTAGCTCAGAGGCAATCCGCTGAGCGCCCGCTTTGGTAGAGAAGTTTTCGTCATTACAAGTGAGGCCTGACAGCCAGTACAGCACCGGTGGTGGAGCATCGTCAGCGGTAGGCGGTAAATAAATACTAAATGTCATCAAGCAGTTCAGTGCGTCAGAAGCATGTCGATAACGCTGCTGCCAGCCATTAAACAGGCGATGTTCTTCCAGTAGTTCAAGCGAATCCACGGCGTTCTCCTTATCCTTGATACTTGGAGCTGCCTTAGTACAAGCGCAACCCCAATTATTATGGCTAAAACGGCTCTTAGCTATTCACTGCTTCTAGCGGTCAAAATGAATGACGGTACGAATGGATTTACCTTCATGCATCAGATCGAAAGCATCATTGATCTCATCCAAGCTCATGGTGTGCGTAATGAAGTCATTGAGGGCGAATTCACCATCCATATAACGCTGTACGATGCCCGGTAGCTGAGTACGTCCTTTTACACCACCGAAAGCAGAGCCTCGCCATACGCGGCCCGTCACCAGTTGGAATGGACGGGTAGAGATTTCTTCTCCCGCGCCTGCCACACCGATAATCACCGATTCTCCCCAGCCTTTATGACAGCACTCGAGTGCAGAACGCATGACGTCAACGTTGCCGATACACTCAAAGGAGAAATCGACGCCGCCGTCGGTTAATTCAACAATAACCTGCTGGATTGGCTTGTCGTAGTCTTTGGGGTTGATAACGTCAGTCGCCCCTAACTTCTTCGCCAGTTCGAATTTATCGGTGTTGATATCAACACCGATGATGCGTCCCGCACCGGCCATTTTGGCACCGATAATGGCCGATAGACCAATGCCGCCTAAACCGAAGACGGCTACGCTATCACCGGTTTTCACTTTAGCGGTGTTGACTACGGCACCCATTCCAGTGGTGACGCCACAGCCTAGCAGGCAGACTTCTTCCAGTGGGGCTTCTTTGCTGATTTTTGCCAAAGAGATTTCAGGTAAAACCGTGTATTCCGAGAAGGTAGAGGTGCCCATATAGTGGAAAATAGGTTTACCGTTTTTGGAGAAGCGAGTCGTGCCATCCGGCATCAAACCTTTACCCTGTGTTTCACGAATGGCTTGGCACAGATTGGTTTTACCAGATAGACAGAATTTACATTTACCGCACTCCGGCGTGTACAGCGGAATGACATGATCCCCCACTGCCACGCTGGTGACGCCTTCACCGATGGCTTCGACAATGCCTGCTCCTTCATGGCCCAGTATGGCCGGAAATACGCCTTCAGGATCTTTTCCTGACAGGGTATAGGCATCGGTATGGCACACGCCGCTCGCGACAATGCGCACCAGCACTTCGCCTTTTTGAGGTGGCATCAAATCAACTTCTTCGATAGTCAGTGGCTGATTTGGCCCCCAAGCGACGGCAGCGCGAGTTTTAATCATTTGCATGGTGTGCTCCTGGTTCTTCTTGATGTAAGACGATAGTGGGTTCTGACACGGTTACTTCGGCGTGTTCAGATTCATTTTTTTCTTCAACGCTTTCTTGAATGCGCTCTTGCTCAATGATTTGCATCTTAAGCTCGCGAACGTTAGGGCTGAACGCGTCACGGCGCCAAATTAGCCGCGTAGCCGTTTGTGCAATGCTATCTGGCAATGTATGAACGGCGACACGTTCGTGGCCGGGCAGCAGTGAGAGCACCGAGCGTGGGATCATCGCGATACCGGCACCGCTGGCGGCGCAGGCTAACATTGCATGATATGACTGAATTTCCATGATGGCTCCGGGAACGGCACCATCCTGCTGAAACCAAGACTCAAAGCGGAGTCGGTATGAGCAGCTAGGGCGAAAGGCGAACAGCGTCTCATCTGCAACGTCCTTCGCACGGGTAATCGGCGGATGCTCCAAGCTCGAAATCACCACCATTTCTTCGCGAAAAGCAATGCACCCGTTGAGTTCATCATGATTGATCGGTCCATCAGCCAATCCTGCAGATAAGGTACCCGCACGTACTTTTTCGATAATTTCGCCTGACGTACCTGTAACCAGTGAAAGGGCAACCTGAGGAAAGTTTTGATGATAGGCCGCAAGTAATGCGGGGAGCCGTGTGGCGGCGGTGCTCTCCATAGAGCCCAGCGCAAAGTTACCTGCGGGTTCACCGGCATGGGTAATGCTCATGGCTTCGTCGCTCAGTGCCAAAATGCGTTTGGCATAGTTGAGAAAGTTGTGTCCCATCGGTGAAAGGCGTAAACGCTGTTTTTCACGGATGAACAAATCCGTGCCTAGCTCTTGCTCTAGCTGGCGTAGGCGGGTGGTGAGATTAGAGGGAACGCGATGAAGTAACTCTGCTGCGCGAGCAACCGAGCCAGTTTCAGCTACGCTACAAAACATGCGAAGTTGAGTAAGATCCATTGTCGTTCTCATATCGTGAATAACTTGGTTATCATTATTCACTTTTTGTGAGTCATTTGGCAAGGCAATATCACAACAATAATTTATTTAACAAATCTCTGGCTTGGATAAGTGAGAGAGGGAGATCCTGCAATGGCAGTGCGTATCGCGTTAAGTGGCTTTTTAGCCTTGGTTGTTGCAATGGGGATAGGGCGCTTTGCCTTTACGCCTCAGGTCCCATTGATGATTGCCGAGCATCAGTTTTCTTTGACCGGCGCCGGATTGGTTGCTGCACTTAATTATCTGGGATACTTAGCGGGTGCCTTTGATGCTATGCGCGCTAGCCGCAGCGTAGAGCGACGTTTACAGCTTGGGCTATGGGGAGCTGTTGTGTTAACGCTCTTGTCGGCCTGTGTGAGTGGTTTTTGGTGGCACAGTTTAATCCGCTTTGCGATTGGTTGGGCCAGCGGTTGGGCGATGGTGCTAGTTGCCGCATGGACCAATGAACGCTTGGCGCATTTTGGTAAACCTAATTTAGCCGCTGCGGTGTTTGCTGGGCCGGGGGCGGGAATTTTTATCAGTGGAATATTATCCGTCGCCATCAGCGCACTTCACCTCGATGCGGCGCAGGCATGGCTAGTCTATGGTGTTTTGGCTCTGGTGCTGATCGCTGCGGTGGCGCGTTTTCTGCCTAAAGCGGGAGAGCTACATCGCCCCGATGTGCCCGCTGAGCCACTGGTGTTAACGCCCGCACTGAAACGCTTGGTCTGGAGCTATAGTTTGGCCGGGTTTGGTTATATTTTGCCTGCCACTTTTTTATCGCAGATGGCACATGCGCGTTTTCCTGCGAGCCTGTTTGCCCAGTTTGTCTGGCCGGTATTTGGTTTTTCGGCGGTCGTAGGGATTGGCTTGGGTATCCTGACGCGTCGCTGGCTATTGACCCAGCAGCGTTTGGCGATCGTGCTGTGGATCCAGGCGCTCGGTATCGTATTCAGCGAGACCGTTCCCGGCGTGAGTGGCTTGGTTCTCGGGGCGCTGCTCACCGGCGGTGGTTTTCTGTGTGTGGTACAACTTTCACTGCAATATGGGCGTGAACTGGCGCCGGCGCATATTCGCTACATGGCGGGATTACTCACGACAGGCTATGCGGTGGGGCAGCTCGTTGGTCCAATGCTGTCCGCATTATCAACATCGCTCACGCATCGCTTAGAGCCAGCATTATATATTGCTGCAATAGGTTTAATCGTTGCTGGAGGTTTGGTTTTCCGCGTGCAACCCGCGCTCAGTGCGAAAACAGAGCGGGTCGAGTCTTAACTAAATGACAGTTTTTCATGTAGTCCTGAAAGAGTATCACTGGATAAAGCTTTCACTCTCCACTAAAGTGTTGGCAAAATTCTGAACTTGATCTACATCACGTAGTGCTCAGAATTAAGATCACCTGCAGGAGAAAATTGATGTCATTGCTAAGCAAAGAAGCAGCTCAGGTTCATGCGGCGTTAGAAGCTCGTGGTCTGGAGACCCCGCTACGGGGCGAAGTGTTAGATCGTGAAACGCGCAAGCAGCGTATCAAAGAGCACATGACGGAAATCATGCAGTTGCTCAATCTGGATTTAACGGACGACAGTTTGGCAGAGACGCCACATCGTATTGCAAAAATGTACGTAGATGAGATTTTCTCCGGCCTCGATTATGCGAATTTCCCGAAGATTACCGTTATCGAAAATAAGATGAAAGTGGATGAAATGGTCACGGTGCGTGATATCACACTGACCAGTACCTGCGAACACCACTTTGTGACTATTGATGGTAAGGCTACCGTGGCGTATATCCCGAAAGATTGCGTTATTGGTCTGTCCAAAATCAATCGTATCGTCCAGTTTTTCGCTCAACGCCCACAGGTACAAGAGCGTTTAACTCAGCAGATTCTGGTTGCCTTGCAAACGCTGTTGGGTACCAATAATGTTGCGGTATCAATTGATGCAACGCATTATTGTGTGAAAGCTCGTGGAGTCAGAGATGCGACTAGCGCGACAACCACGACATCGCTAGGTGGACTGTTTAAGTCCAGCCAGAACACGCGTCAGGAATTTTTGCGTGCGGTACGTCATCACGGGTAAATGAATCCGTGACCCGAAGTGATACAGCGCCGGCCATGTGCCGGCGTTTTTGTCTGAGATGAACACTCTTTATAGGGATCGCCGCTATGTTGCAGCGTTTGCAAGCCTCTGAGCCCGATGCGGTGGTGAAACCTACGCAGCTTAAATCGCGTATTGGCACGCTAGATTTTGCGCGTGGGTTGGCGATTCTTTTTATTCTTTTGATGAATATCACCGGCTTTGGTTTACCGAAGGCCGCTTATCTCAACCCAGCCTATAACGGATTACCTGACGGTGCAGACACCTTAACGTGGGGCATATTGCACATTTTTGTGCAGGGCAAATTTTTAGCTATGTTTGCGTTTCTGTTCGGCGCGGGGCTACAGCTGCTGATGCCGAAAGGAAAACAATGGCTGCGAGCTCGTTTATCTTGGCTGGTTTTGTTTGGCTTAGTTCATGCCATTTTCTTTTGGGATGGCGATATTTTGCTTGCTTACGGGCTCATTGGTTTAATCAGTTGGCGCATGATCCGTGATGCGGGTTCCACATTGCAGTTGTTGCGTACGGGTTTGGTGTTGTATGCCATAGGGCTAGGATTATTGCTGTTGCTTGGGCTAGTTGCCGGACCTGAGCCGAGCTCATTTTGGCTGCCCGGCTACGCGGCGATTCAATATGAAGAGATTTGGAAAGTTCACGGCGGATGGGAAGCTTGGCGTAATCGCAGTGACTTGCTTAGCGCAAACCTAATGGCGTTAGCGGTGCAATATGGTTGGCAGCTTGCCGGTCTGATGTTAACGGGCGCAGCATTGATGCGCAGTGGTTGGTTGAGCGGTAATTTCAGTCAGCGGCATTATCGCCGCATGGCATTGTGGTCACTGCTGGTGGGGTTATGTATTCAAATCCCCACAACGCTGGCGCAGTGGCTTAATGATTGGGAATATCATGTTAGTGGCTATTTGCTTCAGGTCCCCAGTGAACTTGCGGCGCCACTGATGATGATAGGCTATGTATCGCTGATTTATGGATTTTGGCCGCAACTCTCTCGTTTGAAAATGGCCTATGCTCTGCGTCAGGTCGGACGTATGGCACTGAGTAACTATCTGCTACAAACCTTGTTGTGTACCACATTGTTTTATCACCTTGGGATGTTCAATCAGTGGTCGAGAAGTACATTGCTCTGGGTGGTGCCTGCAGTATGGCTAATTAATATTCTGTTCTCGCTATTCTGGCTAAGTCATTTCAAACAAGGGCCGGTTGAATGGCTGTGGCGCAAGCTTACCGTGCTGGGCTCACGCTCTGTTCAGCAAAATAACCTTTAGAGATACCTCAAAAAGCGTGGCACACAGGAAAGGTTAATGAAATGTATGAAAACGTTTTCTTTCCTGTGACATATTTCACGCAGCGATGATGAAAAACTGAGTAGCATAGCGCTGTCACACTATGTGCGTGCTTTCGACTCAGGGATCTCTATGAACGCTATTCTTCGTCCTGCACCATTCTGTTTTGCTTTTCTCTTTTCTCTTTTCCGCAACGAGCGTCAGGCATGATTACTATTCGTGACGTTGCGCGGCTGGCCGGAGTATCGGTCGCGACGGTTTCGCGTGTCTTGAATAATACGGCCATCACGACGGCTGAAACCAAAGCGGTTGTGCAGAGTGCGGTGGCCGAGTTGGGCTATCGGCCGAATGCCAATGCTCAGGCGTTAGCAACCCAGAGCAGCGATATGCTCGGTGTTGTGGTGATGGATGTCTCTGATCCGTTTTTTGGCGCGTTAGTCAAAGGTGTGGATGAGGTCGCGCAGCGCGAGCGTAAAAACTTGCTGATTGCTAACAGCTATCACGATGCTGACAAAGAGCGTAAGGCCATAGAAATGCTGATCCGCCAACGGTGCAATGCATTGATTGTCCACGCGAAAATGTTGTCTGATGAAGAGCTCGTGGCCTTTATGCATCAGGTGCCGGGTATGGTGCTGATTAATCGGATTGTGCCAGGCTATGAGCACCGCTGTGTAGGGCTCAACAATCAGGCCGGTGGACAAATGGCGACTCAACTGTTGCTGGATAAAGGCCATCGTCGCATCGGTTTTTTAGGTTCTAATCATGATATTGAAGATCAAAGAATGCGGAAGAAGGGCTATGAAATAGCTCTACATTCCGCGGGAATTGAGGGTAGCAAAGCGTGGTATGCCTATGCTTCGCCCGATTTACAGGGCGGAGAAGCGGCGATGGTTGAGTTGTTGGGGCGCAACCAGCAGCTCAGCGCGGTTTTTGCCTATAACGACGCTATGGCCGCTGGCGCATTGGCGGTGCTGAAAGAAAACGGCATCTCCATCCCCGAGCAGTTCTCTATCATCGGATTTGATGATATTCCTATCGCGCGTTACACCAGCCCCAAATTGACTACGATACGCTATCCTATTGTTTCTATGGCAACTTTGGCAACTGAGCTGGCGCTGAAATCCGTGCACCAAACGCCACTTTCCCCTGAAGGGCACTGTTTTATGCCGACGCTGGTACAACGTTGGAGCGTGGGTTCTCGATAATTGTGGCATAGCTCACTTTGTCAGCAGATTGCACCATGTAACCGTTTTCAATCTGTGAGTTCATTCACAGATAATTAACATAATCGTGTCTATTCTTGTGGCGTTTTCACTGTCACAGAGACCTGCCATACGTGTAAACCGCCCTAATGCTCTAGGTTTTTCGGGCGTCAAACCTAGTGCGTGAGGATTATTCTAAATGTAAAAAATATGTTTTGTTTTTAGGTTCGCGTGGGGATCTGTTTTATTGCCGCAGCGACAGTGGAACCGAAAAAGAAATGATAAAGAAGCGATAACCCAAAGGGCGTCTGAAAAATCGGACATCCGTGCTGAATTACCCTACATCCAATCGGAGCTTCACATGAATAAGAAGACGTTTACCTTAGCAACTTTGGCGGCCAGCATGATGTTTGGCGTCGCGGCACAGGCAGCAACCACCAATCTTGGTGTGACGATCTATAAGTATGACGACAACTTTATGTCCGTGGTACGTAAGGCGCTGGAAAACGATGCTAAGGCCGATCCTAGCGTTAAATTGCTGATGAATGACTCACAAAATGATCAGTCAAAACAAAACGATCAGGTTGACGTCTTGATGGCTCGCGGCGTGAAGGGGCTTGCGATTAACCTTGTTGACCCAGCCGCTGCACCAACGATTATTGATAAAGCTCGAGCCAACGATGTTCCGGTCGTTTTCTTCAACAAAGAACCTTCTCGCAAGGCATTGGATAGCTACGATAAAGCTTACTACGTTGGGACTGACTCCAAAGAGTCCGGCATCATTCAGGGTGAGCTGATTGCTAAACATTGGAAGGCCAATCCAAACTGGGATTTGAATAAAGACGGTGAAATCCAATTCGTATTGCTCAAAGGTGAACCGGGTCATCCAGATGCCGAAGCACGTACCACTTACGTGGTGAAAAGCCTTAACGACAAAGGTATTAAAACTCAACAGCTGCAGCTAGATACGGCGATGTGGGATACGGCACAAGCCAAAGATAAAATGGACGCATGGTTATCGGGTCCAAACGCAAACAAAATTGAAGTGGTTATCGCCAATAACGATGCGATGGCAATGGGCGCGGTTGAAGCTCTGAAAGCGCATAACAAAACCAATATTCCGGTATTTGGCGTGGATGCGTTGCCAGAAGCGCTGGCGCTGGTTAAGTCAGGTGCCATGGCGGGGACCGTATTGAACGATGCGAATAACCAGGCTAAAGCGACCTTTGATTTGACCAAAAATCTGGCTGAAGGAAAACCGGCAGGCGAAGGCACTCACTGGAAAATCGACAATAAAATTGTTCGCGTTCCGTATGTCGGTGTCGATCAGGATAATCTGGCCCAGTTTATTAAGAAATAATCGTCGACCAAGCATTTATAACAATAACCTACTAGTCCGATATTAACGGATGGTTCGTACAACGGCAGGGTTTATTTCGACCCTGCCGTTGTTTAACTGCCTAATTGAGTTGGGCTGAGAATTCGTGTTTATTCAGGTGGGCGTTATGCCAGAGAACTCTTTTACAGATAGCTCGTTGACGAAAGCCCCTGTTTCCGAACAAATAACATCGGCGCCAGATCATCACGATGCAACTTATTTGCTGGAAATGGATAATATCAATAAGTCATTCCCCGGCGTAAAAGCGCTGGATAATGTCAATCTTCGTGTGCGACCACACTCTATTCACGCCTTGATGGGTGAGAATGGGGCAGGGAAATCCACGCTGTTAAAATGTTTGTTTGGTATTTACCAGAAGGATTCCGGAAGTATTATTTTTCAGGGAAAAGAGATTAATTTTAAGAGTGCTAAAGAAGCATTGGAACACGGTGTTTCTATGGTGCATCAAGAACTTAATTTAGTGCTTCAGCGTAGCGTCATGGATAACATGTGGCTCGGACGTTATCCCATGAAAGGTATCTTTGTCGATCAGGACAAAATGTATCACGATACTAAAGCGATATTCGACGAACTGGAAATTGATATCGATCCGCGTGAGAAAGTCGCTGGCTTGTCTGTATCTCAAATGCAGATGATCGAGATTGCCAAGGCATTTTCTTACAACGCTAAAATAGTCATTATGGATGAGCCTACGTCCTCTTTGACTGAAAAAGAAGTCAATCATCTGTTCACGATTATTCGTAAGCTAAAAGATCGTGGCTGCGGAATTGTGTATATCTCCCATAAAATGGAAGAAATATTTAAGCTGTGCGATGAGATTACCATTCTGCGCGATGGACAATGGATTGCTACCCAAACATTGGATGGCATGAATATGGACCAAATTATCTCAATGATGGTTGGCCGCTCGCTGACCCAGCGTTTCCCCGATCGTGTTAATACGCCGGGGCCGGTAATCCTTGAGGTGAGAGAGTTAACGTCGCTACGTCAGCCTTCTATCCGCGATGTTTCCTTTGATTTACATGAAGGTGAAATATTAGGCATTGCTGGGCTGGTGGGCGCAAAACGCACCGATATTGTTGAGACACTGTTTGGTATTCGAGAAAAGGTCAAAGGTACGATCCGCCTGCGTGGTAAAGCGATTAATAACCATAGCGCGAACGAAGCTATCAACCATGGTTTTGCATTGGTCACCGAAGAACGTCGTTCAACGGGCATTTATGCCTATTTGGATATAGGCTTTAACTCGCTGATTTCTAATATTCGGAAATACAAAAATAAGGTTGGCCTGCTGGATAATCGCCGTATGAAAAGTGATACCCAATGGGTTATCGATTCTATGCGGGTGAAAACACCGGGTCATCACACTTCAATAGGGTCACTGTCTGGGGGAAATCAGCAAAAAGTAATTATTGGCCGCTGGTTGCTTACTCAGCCTGAGATCCTGATGCTGGATGAACCAACGCGTGGCATCGACGTTGGGGCAAAATTTGAAATTTACCAACTGATGACCGAGCTGGCGAAAAAAGGTAAGGGCATCATTATTATTTCATCTGAAATGCCTGAATTATTAGGAATAACCGATCGCATATTAGTGATGAGCAATGGTCAGGTTGCCGGTATCGTTGATACAAAAAGAACCTCTCAGAATGAAATTCTGCGTCTGGCCTCTTTGCATCTGTAATGCAGCTTCTGTCGTATTTTAAGGGTTCCGAATATGAGCGTATTGAATAAAAAAAGCCTGTTTACTTATTTCAAAGAAGGCGGGATTTACGTTGTTTTGTTGGTGCTATTGGCCATTATTATTTTTCAGGATCCAACGTTTTTAAGCCTCATGAACCTGAGTAACATTCTTACTCAGTCTTCCGTGCGCATCATTATCGCACTAGGCGTTGCAGGGCTGATTGTGACCCAAGGGACAGACTTGTCCGCTGGTCGTCAGGTCGGATTGACGGCAGTTATCGCTGCGACGCTGTTACAGTCGATGGATAACGTTAATAAGGTATTTCCAAATATTGATACTGTGCCGATTCCGGTCGTGATTCTGATCGTGTGCGCCGTCGGTGCGGTGATTGGTTTGGTTAACGGTTTAATCATTGCTTATCTCAACGTGACGCCATTTATTACGACGTTGGGCACCATGATTATTGTATACGGCATAAACT
Organism: Hafnia paralvei; assembly: GCF_020150375.1. Taxonomy (NCBI): domain Bacteria; kingdom Pseudomonadati; phylum Pseudomonadota; class Gammaproteobacteria; order Enterobacterales; family Hafniaceae; genus Hafnia; species Hafnia paralvei. The sequence goes on from NZ_CP083737.1 coordinate 1,621,521, forward strand.
CGCTGTATTACGACTACGTGGGAGCTTCTCCGGTAGCAGGATTTGCGCCTAACTTCTCTAATTTTGCGCAGGGGTTTCTACGCTTCGGTGATTTCAAACTTTCGTATATTACGTTCTATGCACTGATTGCCGTCGTATTTGTCTGGATCTTGTGGAATAAAACCCGCTTCGGTAAAAACATTTTTGCTATCGGGGGGAATCCAGAAGCCGCAAAAGTATCTGGCGTGAATGTGCCGCTAAATCTGATTATGGTTTATGCCTTGTCAGGTGTCTTTTACGCGTTTGGTGGGATGCTTGAAGCAGGGCGTATCGGGAGTGCTACAAATAACCTAGGCTTTATGTATGAGCTTGATGCTATCGCTGCCTGCGTGGTGGGCGGCGTATCGTTTAGCGGCGGTGTTGGTACGGTTATCGGCGTTGTGACGGGGGTTATCATCTTTACCGTTATCAACTACGGCTTAACCTATATCGGTGTGAATCCGTACTGGCAATACATTATCAAAGGCGCAATTATTATTTTCGCCGTAGCGCTTGATTCCCTCAAGTACGCGAAGAAGAAATAGTCTATCTGTAGTAAAAAGCCGGGCGAAAGTTTAATGCCGGTCACTTAAGCATGGTTTTAGGGCTAGTACACCGATGGGGTCGTAGCAGCTTTAGCTGCCGACAACGTTGCCGAGAGCAAAGTTGAACAACGCTTCAGCGTTGCCTCCTAGGGGGAACACATGGATGTGTTCTATAACCGCCCCGCGGTGTGCTAGCCTCGTGTATCTCTTATTACGATCAACGTTCGGCAGTGAGTTTCAGTCTCGTAGCCAAGTGAAGGGCAGTTAATCTTTGTCACTTTTCTCTCAAAACTTACTCCACCGGTTTATCGGCGTTTTTTTCTTTTTGCAGCACCTGTTCAAGCTCCTGTAGCTGTTCTGGCGATACCGCCGGATAGCTTTGGGCGTCGGCCGGAACTTTATGCACCGCAGGGATTGGGATCATGGGGCCAAGAAAGCGTGGTTCACGTTTCAGAATATACAAATCGGTTAAAGCACCGAGTCTGGCACCAATTTCCCTGATCCTTATCATCATCATGTTTTTGGGCGAGGGGACGGCCAGACACTGTGCCTGAATGCCCATATGAAGCGCGATAAACAGGGCGCGTTCGCAGTGGAAGCGCTGTGTAATAATGGTGAAATCGTTGGTATCGAAAACTTTTCGCGTGCGGACAATCGAGTCCAGCGTTCTGAATCCGGCATAATCTAACACGATATCCCCGCTGGGAACGCCAGCTGTGATCAGGTCACGGCGCATGGTAACGGGTTCGTTGTAGCTTTCCAGCGCGTTATCGCCGCTCAGCAATAAGTAGTTCACTTTATTACTGTTGTAGGCGTTTAGCGCCCCTTGAATGCGGTAGCGATAGTACTGGTTGATAGTGCCGGTACTGACATACTTTGCAGTGCCCAAGACCACACCCACTTGACGATGCGGTAAATCTTGAACTTCTTCATAAATATAGGGTGCAGTTTTCCAACTAATCCAACGATCCAGACCAATAGCAGTCACCGCCAATAGTATCGCGACGGTTAAAATACCGTATATCAGTCGTCTCCACATGATGATGCCTGCTGCGTCCGTTGTCGTTGTTAAATACGAGGCTACTTTACCCGCCAAGACGACGCAAGCAATCTGAAGAGGATTTTCCTAGCTTGATGATTTTTTGAACGGAATGGTACAAACGCAGCAATTATGCTGCGCTTGTACCCACTTCGTTGGCGATCTTTTACGCGAAAGGTTAGAACGATGTGCGTTTATAGATGCGGTATTGCGGTTGCCAGAAATTGCTTTCAATGGCTTGCAGCAAGGCTTCATCTGATGTCAGAACCGCAACGCCTTGAAGCTGTGCTTCTTTAGCAACTTGGAAAGCAATGGAGCGGGAAACTTGCTGGATATCTTTGATATCCGGCAGCAGCGCGCCTTTGCCTTCCAGAGCTAGAGGAGAGCAATCAGCCAAGGCTCGGCTTGCTGCCATCAACATGCCATCGGTGACACGTTTTGCTCCCGAGGCAAGAACACCTAGACCTATACCTGGGAAGATATAAGAGTTATTGCACTGAGCAATAGGGAAGAGTTGCTCTTTATAGCTCACAGGGCCAAATGGGCTGCCGGTCGCAACCAGTGCAGCACCGTCGGTCCAGTTGATAATATCTTCTGGGCGCGCTTCTACGCGTGAAGTTGGGTTCGACAGCGGCATCACAATTGGGCGTGCGCAGTGGCTGTGCATTTCACGGATAATCTCTTCGGTGAAAAGACCTGGCTGACCTGATACACCAATCAAAACCGTTGGTTTCGCGTTGCGCACCACTTCCAGCAGTGATATCGCGTCGCTTTCAACATTCCACCCAGCCAGTGAGGCGCTTTTTTGCACCAGCTTGCTTTGGAATTCCAGCAGGTTTGGCAGTTTATCTGTCAACAGGCCAAAACGATCTACCATGAATACGCGTGAACGTGCTTCATCATCGCTAAGTCCTTCAGATTTCATCTGAGCGATGATTTGCTCTGCGATCCCACAGCCTGCAGAGCCTGCGCCGAGGAAGGTGATGGTTTGATCGCGCAGCTGACTACCGGCGGCGCGGCTAGCAGCAATTAAGCTCCCTAGCGTTACGGCGGCGGTGCCTTGGATATCATCATTAAAACAGCATAGTTCATCGCGATAGCGATTCAGCAACGGCGTAGCGTTTTTCTGAGCGAAATCTTCAAACTGCAACAACACGTTTGGCCAACGACGCTTCACGGCCTGAATGAACTCATCGACGAAAGCGTAATACTCATCACCTGAAATACGCGGGTGACGCCATCCCATATACAGGGGGTCATTTAGACGCTGTGGATTGTTAGTTCCGACATCTAGCACGACAGGTAGCGTGTAGGCAGGGCTAATCCCGCCGCAGGCGGTATAAAGAGACAGCTTACCGATAGGAATCCCCATGCCGCCGATGCCTTGGTCACCCAAGCCGAGAATACGCTCGCCGTCAGTCACAACGATCACTTTAACGTTCTGTTTAGTGGCGTTTTGCAGCATGTCATCAATGCGATCGCGATTTGGATAAGAGATGAACAGGCCGCGCGCACGGCGGTAGATGTCAGAGAAATGCTCACAGGCTTCACCCACCGTTGGGGTGTAGATGATCGGCATCATTTCACTCAGATGCGCGTCAAGCATGCGATAAAACAGGGTTTCGTTGGTATCTTGGATATTGCGCAGATAGATGTGCTTATCGTTATCGGTTTTAAAATCGAGGTACTGACGGTAGGCGCGTTCGGTTTGTTCTTCGATAGTTTCTACAGCTTCAGGTAACAGGCCATGCAGGTTGAAGTTACTCCGTTCTTCTTCACTAAACGCACTGCCTTTGTTCAGCAAGGGAAACTCTAGCAGGATAGGGCCAGCGTAGGGGATGTATAACGGGCGTTTACTTTCGTATTCCAATTCCATGAGTAGCACTCTTATATGTCTATTGGTCGGGCGGTATATTTATCTGAGAGAATAATACGTCATGCCGTCGATCCTAAGAGATACTATAAAGTTGTTCAATGGTTGTTATGAAAAGATGACATAAAGCTGGAGAAGTGAGAACTACGTAACAATTTTTTACAGGATTTCGCGGGAAATAAAGACGCAGAGCCGAATGGCTCTGCGAGCAAGCGGTTTAAATTTGGGTGTGTTCGACCCGAGTACAACCTAACGCGTTTAGCGTTGCTTGGGTGGCATCCCACTGTGAGAACATCGTGCTTTTAGTTTCAACCAATACAGCACGACGGATCTGCAACACATCTTTGCCGGACACGTTCATCAAGATCAGTGCCGCCTGAAGCGGAGGCAAGCTTGGGTTGAACGCGGCATTTTCAGCATAGCGACCGCAGTAAACGTTGCCATCTGCTGCTTCCAGCGCCACGCCGCTATAGGCTTGGCTGTATGGCGCATGGCTGCGGTTTGCCGCATCCAGCGCAGCTTGGGCCAGTACATCATCGCTGGCCAGTGACAGATTGTGATCTTCTTCATCCATCAACAGCGTTTTGATATCCAGATCGCGTGGCCCAAAGGCATCTGGCAGGTAATGCCCTAGCGTCGCTGGCTGGCGACCCGGTAAATGAATCGCTAGCTGAGTGCCGGTATTTAGCTCGTTCATAAACTGGCGGCAGTGGCCGCAAGGCGTGTAGTTGACGGTAATGGACGCCAAGGCTTTTTCGCCGCGTAACCATGCGTGGGTGACTGCGCATTGTTCAGCATGAATAGTCTGCTGCATAGGGGCGCCCAAAAACTCCATATTGGCACCGAAATACAGGTTGCCGCTAACGCCGCGGGCAACTGCACCAACGTAGAATTTAGATATTGGCGCTAATGAGCAGGCCGCGGCTAAAGGTAGCAGGGCAAAAGCGAGTTCGCTGTCGTTCATGCCGGTCGCTTGTTTCAGGGTTTCAACCTGAGAAGCCGTAATGACAGCATGAAAATCGGCGTGATTAAGAATGGGTGAGAGCGCCGCCTGCAAAGCGGCTGGCAGTTGGCTGAATGCCGCGTCATAACGTGCGTGCATGGGGGAGCCTCTTAGTTAGTTACGGGAGAGTATTCTAGGCAAGCGATTGGCTTGTTTATGTGATTTTTATCACTATTTTGATGTAACGGATGTAATGATTATAAAAAATGAGAGATGTATCGCAGGGTTTTTGTGACTTTTGCTTCTTTTTCCACACTCTCACCGCAATGTGAAACGATGAGAGAGCGGAAAACTGTATTTTAGCTAAAGAGATGAATCAGGATGGGGAATAAAAAGGGGGCTAACAGCGAAGTGATTATCCCGCAGATAACCAGAGCTAATGAGCTGAATGCGCCTTCCTGAAAATCCATCTCAGCACAGCGTGCGGTTCCCAATGCGTGTGAGGCCGTCCCCATGGCTAACCCACGTGACGCCTTGGTGCTGATTCTCATCAGGTTTAATAGCATATGACCAAACACGGCGCCCACAATACCAACGAAAATAACGCAAACGGCGCTGATGGCTGGAATGCCACCAATTGATTGGGCGACAGCCATCGCAATCGGTGTAGTGACTGATTTAGGCAATATCGAGGCGGCAATTTGTGGTGTTGCCCCCATCCATAGCGCAATGACGGTGCCGGAAACCATCGCAGTAACACTCCCAATAAAACAGATAGTGATAATGGATTTCCAACGCGCGCGAATCTGGTGAATCTGTTCATAAAGCGGGAATGCTAAAGCCACTACGGCAGGTTGCAACAGGCTATTAAGCGTAGAGCTCCCCGCAAAGTAATGTTCATAGGGAATATTCAATGCTAATAGCAATGGAATAATAATCACCATTGAAACTAGCAAAGGATTTAATAACGGCATGTTGAGCTTTTGCGCGATGCGACGGGCACCGAAAAAAACCAACAGCGTTAGCGGCAATGACCACCAAATATAAGCCATTACTTTTCCTCCTCGCAGCCGTCTGTTGTCTCACCAATGATACGTTCACGATGGACCATATGAGAGCTATAGGCGACGACAACCATAATAACCAACGTGCTGATAAGGCATGACACGACGATAGGACCGAACTGCTTGACGACTACGTCATAATACTGCATCACACCGACGCCGATGGGCACGAACAGCAGCGCCATGTAGCGGATTAAAATGTTACAACCGGGCTTAACCCATTTTGCCGGCATAATCTGCGAGGCTAGGAGGGCGAATAAAATCAGCATGCCAATAATGCTGCCGGGGATGGTGATTGGCAGCAGCGTCGAGATCGCATTACCGGCGAATAAACACAGGTAAATTAATATGAACGCTCTCAAATACTGCCAGCAAACTGAAATTGCTTTTGACATCTGTGAATACCTAAGAAAGAAAACGCATTCATCATACAATTAAATTCAGAAATGTGCTACCGATCACATCATGAAAACAAGTTATCGTAATCATGCCATTTATGAAGGTTTATCTATCGAAGACGTAGCACTGGGATCAACCTTCAATGTGTTGGACAGAGGCACCGGAAAGTCGGTAGCCGTACCAGAAGAAGCCTAATCCCAGCAGCGAAACTGCCACTAGCACATAGAAAAGCGTAGTAGGTGGGGCGAAAGATAACAAAAATCCGCACAGGATTGGGTTCACGGCGCCACCCAAATTCCCCAGATTTTGTACTCCGTAGTAGCTCCCTTTTAAATGCGGAGGGGCAATAAAGTCGATAAACAGATATTCGACGGGGATAACGATCACTTCTCCGAGCGTGAAAATTGCCATTGCAACCATCCACATAGGAATGGAGCGATCGGCCAGTGCGAACCCCACTAAGCCAAAACAGAAAAATAGTGTGCCTGCGGTTAGCCAGCGAAGCAGGTTTTTATTATTCATATTTCGACTGAGCAGGTACTGAAGACAAATCACTACGCTGGCGTTCACCGTCATGACGGAGCCGATCACCTGATAGGCAAACTGTGCGTTGCTGACGGTAATCAGATACTGAGAAAGATAGCCGGTGAATTGACCTGCGACCACGGCTCCCATTGTGCTACCGAGGGTGAAAAAGATTAGACGGCGATCGTGGCTTAGGATCTTAAATGTGGCGCTAAAGTTTAAGCGTTGTTCGGTAAAAACGGTATCGCCGTTATTGGGCGGCAAGCCATAGCCATCAAGACGCAGCCACAGGGTAAGACCCACGAAAAAAGCCAGCATGCCAGAAAGAAAAAAAGGCAGCATGGGGTAATAAGAGGCGGCAAATACGCCGAGCGCAGGGCCTACCGCCCAGCCAACATTGACCAGCGTGTAGTTCATTGAAAAACCACGGATGCGTTCGCTTACCGGAAGCCATTCCGCGAAGCAGGCTTTGATGGCAATGCTAAAAACAGAATAGGCGGCGTGTAGCAAGGCAAGTACGGGTACCATCCACCACACGTTACCCAGCCAAGGCATTATGCAGAATGTCATGGCGAATAGCGCAATGCTAAGGATCATCAGGTGGTGTTTGTTAAATTTATCGACTAAGTATCCACCATAGAAGCTGCTCACAATGCCTATGGCGAGACTGATCCCTAAAATTAATCCAACGCTTTCAGGTTTTAAATGAAAATGCTCGGTCATATAGATAGTGATAAAAGGTAGGGTGATAGCACGACCAATAGTTAATACCAGTGATGATATTAGTAGCAGGGTAATTAATGGCGGAAATCCTTTCAGTCTCATGTATTGATTTCTTATTATGTGTAGTTTTACGAATGATGAAGCCGGTGACGAGCGCTATAATTATGGAGTGTATTAGAAAAATTCTAATCAGCTAGGGTAAACAATAAATTCAGTAAGTTATTTATAATTTGTGGCTTATTTGATGATCAATAACTGTCAAAAACCAGAAAGCATAAAGAAAATACTGCTTCAAAAAGTGATGGTGTAAAAGGTTTCAATGGCAATCCATTACCATTGGTTTTCGATACTAGCTTAAGTTACTTAGATGCGACAAGAAACTGCTGTGACCACTCATTAACTTGATTTTTATAGATGAATTTTATTGTAGGAAAGGGCGCTAAAGCGGTGCTAACAGTGAGGTACACGAGGCAGGGGTATGATTCTGGTTGAGATTTATTGCAGAAATCCAGCATTTCACTTTCATCAATAAGCGGCGTGGGGTCATATCTTGACTCATAATAAAAAGCCTTGGAAATCCATTCGTAATATTCATTGTAATTATAAATTAACTGCATAATATCCTCTCATCAATAATTTGAGTAAAACAAAAAATGCCAACGTGATATTTTGTTTTTAAAATGAGAGTAATGCCAGCGCTATTTTAATGTTTAATAATTACAGATTGTAATTTCCTAATATAAACTGGCCAATAAGAGACGAAATGGATGGCGGATAGTGATAAAAATAATCACTCATCTCATGTGGGGTTATTTAAAGGCTATATTGCTTTTAACTAAAAAATACAAGAGCCTATACGGCTCTTGTATTTGACGAGATAAGAAAGAATTAAACGCCCAACCGATCGCGGATTGTATAATACGCTGCACCAATAGCGGTGAATGGAATCTGTAGATTTCTTCCCCCAAAGAACGGAAGGTGTGGCAGCTTAGCGAAGGCATCGAAACGTTCAGCATCGCCACGCAGGACTTCTGAAATCAGTTTCCCAGCCAAATGTGTACAGGTGACGCCGTGTCCACTATAGCCTTGCATGTAGTAAATATTGTTCTCAAGTCGGCCAAATTGCGGCATGCGTGATAGGGTGAGCAGGAAATTCCCTGTCCAGCGATAGTCGATTTTTACCCCTTTTAGCTGCGGGAATGTTTTCAACAGTTTTGGCACGATCAGATTGTCGATATCATCAGGATCGCGTGCACCATAGACCACACCGCCACCGTATAGCAGACGGTTATCCCCCGTCAGACGGTAATAATCGAGCAGATAGTTACAGTCTTCTACGCAATAGTTCTTAGGCAGTAATGACGCAGCAACCTCTGGTTGTAACGGCTCGGTGGTAACAATCTGCGTTCCGCATGGCATGCTGCGACGCGCTAATTCAGGTTCTACTTTGTTACCTAAATAGGCATTACCTGCGACAATGACGTATTTTGCCTGTACCTGACCTTTTTCGGTGATAACGGTTGCAGGCGTGCCGTGGTTGATCTTTACTACCGCAGACTGTTCAAAGATACGACCGCCCTGTAAGCGAATAGCTTCTGCTTCACCTAGCGCCAGATTTAAAGGGTGAATATGACCACCGCTGTGATCCAATAAGCCACCGACATAGCGGTCGGACGCTATTTCTTCACGCACTCGGTCTGAATCCAACAATTCGAGTTGAGTATTGCCGTAGCGCTCCCAATGGGCCTTCTGCTCGATCAAGGTGTGATATTGCTTGTTATTCAGCGCAACAAAAATACCGCCCGGTTGGTAATCGCAGTCGATCGCGTAGCGCTTGATACGTTGGCGAATAATTTCAGCACCTTCAAACATCATGCTGCCGAGCATTCTGGCCGTATCCATGCCATAGCGTTGCTCGATAACGTCAATATCGCGACTATATGAGTTCACCAGTTGACCGCCGTTGCGGCCGCTAGCACCAAAACCGATACGCGCAGATTCTAATAGCACGACGTCGTAGCCAGCTTCAACCAGATGCAGAGCGGAGGATAATCCCGTGTAGCCGCCGCCGATAATGCACACATCGCACTGGACGGATTCGGTTAACTGCGGATAGGGCGCGTGTGAATTCGCGCTGGCGGCATAATAGCTATTTACATGTTCTGTCATGATATTTACTCCAGCGAAATCCAGATGGTTTTTAATTCGGTAAATTTTTCTAAGGCATGCAGAGACTTATCGCGTCCGTTACCGCTTTGTTTATAGCCGCCGAACGGTACGGTCATGTCGCCATCATTGTAGTTGTTCACAAATACCGAACCCGCTTTGAGGCGGCGAGACATGCGGTGAGCTTTAGACAGATCGCGCGTCCAGATCGCCGCACCTAAGCCATAATCGCTGTCGTTGGCGAGCTCTAAAGCCTGCTGTTCAGTGGTAAACGTTGAAACGGCAAGCACAGGGCCAAAGATTTCTTCGCGCGCAATGCGCATGTGATTGCTGACATCGGTGAATATGGTCGGGCCGAGATAACTCCCGTGATCGCCTTGCGCGTGATCGCGCCCATCGAGATACAGCGTGGCGCCTTCGGCAATGCCTTGCTGAATATATTCTTGGACTTTAGAGCCGTGCTCAGCATCAATAAGCGTACCCATCACGCTTTCAGGATCGAGTGGGTTACCTGGCCGATAGGCCGCAGCCTGATCGCGCAAGGCGGCAAGAAATTCCTCTTTGATGCTTTCTTCTACCAGCAAGCGCGTACCCGCAATGCACACCTGTCCTTGGTTATAGAAAATGCCAGCCGCTGCATTGGCCGCGGCTTTTGACAAGTCGGGACAGTCAGCAAAAATGATGTTGGCACTTTTGCCACCGGCTTCCAGCCATACGCGTTTCATGTTGGAGTCGCCCGCGTCTTTCAGTAGCTGTTTTGCTGTACGAGTAGAGCCGGTAAATGTCAGCACATCGACGTCAGGATGGCGGGAGAGTGCCTGTCCTGCGTCCTGCCCGAAGCCTGAAATCACGCTAAGCACACCGTCGGGTAAGCCAGCTTCTTTGGCTAACCCCGCGATGCGCAACGCAGTGAGTGGCGATTTTTCTGAAGGCTTGAGTATGACGCTGTTGCCTACCGCCAGTGCGGGGCCGAGTTTCCAGCAGGCGAGTAGCAGTGGGAAATTCCAAGGTACAATGGCAGCTACCACGCCAACCGGTTCACGCTCAATCAAGGCCAGCGCATCTTGGCTGGTTGGGGCAATTTCGCCATAGACTTTGTCAATTGCTTCGGCATACCAACGCAGTGAGCGAATGGCGCCAGGGATATCATCGCGCAGGCTGTGGCGTATCGGCTTGCCGGTATCCAGTGTTTCCAGCAACGCCAGTTCCTCGTGATGTTGTTCCATCAAATCAGCCAGCTTCATCAATATGGATTTACGCTTAGCCGGGGTAGCGCGTGACCAGTCGCCGCGTTCAAAAACGTCTCGCGCTGCGCTAACAGCCTGATTCACATCGTGCTCATTTCCTTGAGCGACGCGCACCAGCTCACGCTGACCCGCAGGATCTTCCACTGAAAACTGTGCGCCATCGGCGGCCTGCTGATAACGGCCATTGATAAATAGTCGATTCTCAATCTCTAGGGCCTTCGCCCGTTGCTGCCAGTACTGCAAGTTGTGAAAGTCCATGCATTCCCCTTAATTGCCGCAGTGACAGGCTTCTCCGTGCGTTAGCCGTGAGGCCTGTATTTGGGTATTTATCTATGTAACTAACATATGCATTAGAAAGTCGTCGGCGTATGGGCGCTGATAATGCGGCATATACGTGCTGACGTATTACTGAAGCTATGGGGAATGCCAGTGTTAATGGCATAACTCTGTCCCGCTTCAAGGTGATATACCTGACCATTAATTGTCAGCATCACTTCCCCTTCCAACAGGGTGCCAATTTCTTCACCCTGATGTTTTATGCGTTCACCGGTTGTGGTTCCGGGTTCGTAAGTCTCAATCATCATGGCCAACGTGCGGTTAGGGTTTCCGTTATGAATCAGTTTCATGGAAACCCCTTGGCTGCCAATTTCGATTAAGTCTTCGGCGTTAATCACAACCTGTGGTTCATCCGGTTTTTCCTGTTCGGCAAAAAACTCCGACAGCGACAACCCATAGACCTTGAGCAGTTTTTGCAAGGTGCTAATTGCTGGGCTGACTTTATCTTGCTCAATGGTGCTAATCGCACTGTGCGTTAATCCAGACAGTTCAGCTGCCCTGCGCTGTGACAAACCCAGTTGTTGACGGATATGTGACAGGCGTTTTCCTGGCGCCAAGCTGACATCGCTCATATGCATACTTCCTTATTGATAGTTCTTGTCAGGCTGGCTGTTTTTTTCAGCACTGGCTTTCTGACAAGCGGTGATAAAACCTTCAAACAACAAGCGGGATAGGGCGTATTCATCGCTGTTCCATTCAGGATGCCACTGCACGCCTAGAGCAAAGGGGTGATCGTGAACGCTCACGGCTTCCACTAATCCATCCGATGCTTTGGCTTCAACGCGCAGCAATGGCCCCAGCGTTTTTGCGCCTTGGCCATGCAATGAGTTAACCCAAAACTTGTTGCAACCCGGTACTAATTTTGAAAGCAAACCCCCATCTTGTACCAGCACTTCATGAGAAGGGGCATATTGTTGCTCAAGCGGTAACTCAGGATCTTCGCGGTGTTCCAATAGCTCAGGCTGTTCATAGAGACGTCGATAGAGCGTGCCACCGGTTGCCACCACCATTTCCTGTAACCCTCGGCAGATGGCGAAAAGGGGAATGCGCCTTTCGAGTGCGATGCTAATTAGCGCCAGACTCAAACTATCACGCCCAGGATCGGCGTCAGGCTCATCGCCGTTTTCACCATATAGGTGCGGCTGCACATTGCTTGGGCTACCCGGCAGCATAATGCCATCCAGATGAGAAAGAAGCGTTTCCAGTAATTCCGGCTCTGCTAGCGCATGGGGCAAAGCGACTGGCACGCCACCGGCATTCAATACGGCATTTAGGTACTTTTCTTGCAAGGTCTGCGTTAAGTGTCCGTGCACCCTGTTCCTACACATGACAACACCGATTACCGGCCTGTTAAATATATTGCCCATACCACCCTCTCCGCTTGGTCTAAATTATGAACACATTGCTTCCATACAGCGCTTTTCCGTTCAATATTTTCTCAATCTAGCAGTGGTACGTCCAATATTCAAACTAATTGCAACACTTGCGAAACATTTTATTTGCATCTACATTTCAATTGTGGACATTATATCGAGCAACTCAAAGGGTCAGATCCACGGTCTTCAATCAATGGCGGGTGAATCATGCAAACCAATATCGTAGAAGTTGAAAATTTTGTTCAGCATAGCGAAGAGAGACGAAGTAGCGCGTTTCAACGCGAAGTTAAAAATTATTTGGAACGCTATCCCTCGACGCAGCATGTGGATGTACTCCTAACCGACCTTAATGGCTGTTTCCGCGGAAAAAGAATTCCTGTTGCAGGTTTGAAAAAACTGGAGAAAGGGTGTTATTTCCCCGCCTCAGTGTTTGCGATGGATATTCTTGGCAACGTGGTTGAAGAGGCCGGTTTAGGACAAGAACTAGGCGAACCGGATCGCACCTGTGTGCCAGTATTGGGTTCGTTAACGCCGTCAGCGGCAGACCCTGAGTTTATCGGTCAGGTTCTTCTGACCATGCTGGATGAAGATGGTACTCCCTTTGACGTTGAGCCACGTAACGTATTGAATAATGTCTGGCAGCAACTACGCCAGCGCGGATTATTCCCCGTGGTAGCGGTAGAGCTGGAGTTCTATCTCATCGATCGACAACGTGATGCGGAAGGGTATCTACAACCGCCATGTGCGCCGGGGACGCAAGAGCGAAATACGCAGAGTCAGGTTTATTCCGTTGATAACCTGAATCATTTTGCTGATGTCCTCAGCGATATCGATGAGCTGGCAAAACTGCAACAAATTCCCGCCGATGGCGCCGTTGCTGAAGCCTCCCCAGGGCAGTTCGAAGTTAATCTTAACCATACCGATAACGTTTTGCAGGCTTGCGATCATGCGCTGTCTCTGAAGCGACTGGTGCGTATGGTGGCTGAAAACCATGATATGCATGCCACCTTTATGGCAAAGCCTTATGAAGAACATGCTGGCAGTGGGATGCACATCCACATCAGCATGTTGGATAACAAAGGTCAGAATGTGTTTGCCGATGATGACGGCGAAGATTCTCTGCTATTGAAGAAAGCGCTTGCTGGGATGATGGCGTTAATGCCTGCCTCAATGGCACTGCTGGCACCTAATGTCAACGCTTTCCGTCGTTTCCAACCGGGAATGTACGTACCGACTCAAGCCTCTTGGGGGCATAACAACCGAACCGTGGCGCTGCGCATTCCGTGCGGCGATCGTGACAGCCACCGCGTTGAATATCGCGTAGCGGGCGCTGATGCTAACCCCTATCTAGTGATGGCCACGGTTCTTGCCGGCATTTTGCATGGCTTAGACAACGACCTCACGCTGGCTGAGCCGATCACCGGCAACGGTATTGAGCAGGAAGGTTTACCTTTCCCGATCCGCCAAAGCGATGCGCTGTATGAATTTGAAGAACAGCAGGCGCTGCGCTCACTGCTCGGAGAGCGTTTCAGCCATGTTTACCATGCTTGTAAGACCGATGAGCTAATTCAGTTCGAGCGTATGGTGACTGATACTGAAATTGACTGGATGCTGAAGAACGCCTGATCCCTTTATTTTTCAAACTGTAGATGTGTTGGCTGCCTTTAATCCCTCAGTTACTGACTGGCGTCAGCTTCAGGGGATTCATTCAGATGCCGCCTTTCTTCACTTTGAAATCTTTCGGGGATAGCCGGAAAAATGTTGTAACTCCACCTTAATTCCTCTTTTGTCAGAGGGCAGTACGTACGGTGGGGGGAAGTCTGTATTCGAAATTCAAATTCAATTACGGAGCACATCATGTCTGAGAATCACAATCTGTCCGGTAATGGCACCAACCAATCGTGGCAGACGCGCCGTGAGGAAGCGGTGGCGGGCGGAGTTTCAACCTTACTGCCAGCGTTCATTCAAAAAGCGCGCAACGCTGAGCTGTGGGACATCGAAGGCAATCGTTATATCGATTTTGCAGCCGGGATCGCGGTATTAAATACCGGACATAACCATCCCAAAGTGATCGCGGCGGTGCAAGAGCAACTGACTCGATTTACTCATCCGTGCTTCCAAGTGACGCCGTATCCTGAATATGTTGAGTTGGCTGAGCGTTTGAATGCGCTGGTGCCTATTAAGGAAGCGACTCAGACACTGTTATTGACGACGGGAGCCGAAGCGGTTGAAAACGCCGTTAAGGTTGCGCGTATCGCAACGGGGCGCGGCGGTGTGATTGCGTTTCGCGGCGGTTTTCACGGACGCACCCTCATGGGCATGGCGCTAACGGGAAAAGTAGCACCGTACAAACAGGGATATGGGCCATTCCCATCGGGCATTTATCATGCGCCGTATCCTGCGCCATACCTCGGCATTACTGAACAACATGCTTTGGATGCGTTAGATGCCATTTTTGCCGCCGATATTGCGCCGACCGAAGTCGCCGCTATCATCATTGAACCGGTGCAGGGTGAAGGCGGTTTCTATGCGGCTCCGGCGGGCTTCCTCAAATCGCTGCGTGAGATTTGCGATCGGCACGGGATCGTCTTGATCGCAGACGAAATTCAGAGCGGTTTCTGTCGTACAGGTAAGACCTTTGCTATTGAGCATACCGGCGTAGAGCCCGATTTAGTGACTATGGCGAAAAGTCTGGCTGGTGGTTTCCCGCTGTCTGCGTTGGTCGGCAAAAAGCGTTTAATGGAAAAAGCGTTGCCGGGCGGATTAGGGGGAACCTATGCCGGTTCGCCGGTTGCAATTGCAGCGGCGCTGGCAGTGACGGATCTGATTAAGGATGAACAACTGAATCAGAAGGCACGACAGGTCGGTGAGCAGATCACCCGCGAACTACATGCGCTGGCTGAGCGTTTTGACTGCATTGGTGACATTCGCGCCGTGGGTGCGATGGTGGCTATGGAATTAGTTGAAAACCGTGATGCGACTAAGCCGAATAAAGCACTGACTTCGGCGTTGGTGAAAGAGGCTGGTAAGCAGGGGCTGATTTTACTCTCCTGTGGCGTGCGCGGTAATGTCATTCGATTCTTAGCACCGCTCACAGCAGAAAAAGAAGTTATAAAAGAAGGTATGGAAAAGTTGGCTACGGCACTTTCTGTTGTCGCTAAAAAAGTGCAGAATGCATGACATAAAGATAACCGGCAGTTTACTGACGGTTATCTTTTTTTTATCACTGAAGCGATGCGTAACACAACCCATCGATGGTGAACAAACGATGAACTGCCCGAACAGCTGATTGGGCAGATTCCAAATACAGAGCGCGATCGGTTGATTTGCGCGATAGCCAGAGCAAAAGCATTACTCGCGGCTGTTTTCCACTACCGGACCACGGAGCGTTCAGGCGGTAGTGGTTTCAATGTGACGTATCGGGATACGTCTAGAGGATATAACGATGGTGCATGTTTATGTTTATCCGCCGCGCTTGGGCGAACGCCTGAGCCGCAGCGAATACGGGCCAGCTCACTGTTTTTCTGGCGCTTTGCTAAATGAACAAACTTATATCTGTAGTCGATTATCCCGCCGCCTAATACGACGTTTCCCCGCGGCCTCTCTGAATGACGTTAATTTGTTACCAGCAGAGGACAAAGGGGGAAACCGTCATGGCGATTAGAACTCCTTCTGTTTCTCAGGCGACTGCACATGAAGCAGGCAAGCCTCAATTACGTAAATCTCTAAAGCTCTGGCAGATCGTTATGATGGGCTTGGCCTACCTGACGCCAATGACAGTGTTTGATACCTTCGGCATTGTTTCCGGTATCAGCAACGGCCATGTGCCGATGTCATATCTGTTTGCGCTGGCCGGAGTGCTATTTACGGCAATTAGCTATGGAAAACTGGTACGTCAGTTCCCGACGGCGGGTTCTGCCTATACCTATGCGCAAAAAGCGATAAATCCGCACGTAGGTTTCTTGGTGGGCTGGTCATCGCTGCTTGATTATCTGTTTTTGCCGATGATTAACGTGCTGTTGGCAAAAATCTATCTGTCGGCGATGTTCCCAGAAGTTCCCCCTTGGATTTGGGTCGTTGGTTTTGTTGCGATAATGACGGCGGCTAACCTGAAAAGTGTGAGTTTAGTGGCAAACTTCAACACCATTTTTGTTCTGGTGCAGGTTGCCATTATTTTGGTCTTCATCTTTCTCGTGGTTCAAGGGCTGCATAAAGGGGAAGGGGTGGGAAAGGTGTGGAGTCTACAGCCTTTTGTCAGTGAAAATGCCCACCTGTTGCCGATAATCACCGGTGCCACCATCGTGTGCTTCTCCTTCCTCGGATTTGATGCGGTAACTACGTTGTCTGAAGAAACCAAGGATGCGGCAAAAACCATTCCGCGCGCGATATTCTTGACCGCGCTGTATGGCGGGATCATTTTCATCTCGGTGTCGTTCTTTATTCAGCTCTTCTTCCCCGATATCACGCGCTTTAAACAGCCGGATGAGGCGTTACCGGAAATTGCGTTATACGTCGGTGGCAAGCTGTTCCAGTCAATCTTCTTGTGCACCACCTTCGTGAATACGTTGGCTTCGGGTTTGGCATCGCACGCCAGCGTTTCACGCCTGCTGTACGTGATGGGGCGTGATAACGTATTCCCAGAGAAGATTTTTGGCTATGTACATCCCAAGTGGCGCACGCCAGCGTTAAACGTGATCATGGTGGGATTGGTGGCTCTGTCGGCCATTTCGTTTGATTTGGTGACGGCCACGGCGTTGATTAACTTTGGTGCGCTGGTTGCGTTTACCTTTGTGAATCTTTCAGTCATCAGCCATTTTTACATTCGCGAAGGACGTAATAAAACGTGGAAAGATCGCTTCCATTTTCTGGTATTGCCGATGATCGGGGCCCTCACCGTGGCCGTACTGTGGCTGAACCTTGAGAAAAGTTCACTGACGATGGGATTGATTTGGGCAGCGCTCGGCTTTGGATATTTGGTTTATCTGACCCGACGCTTCCGTAAACCGCCACCGCAGTTCGAAAGCCAACCGCAGGCGGAATGACACGGGTAGAAGTCATATCGGGGAGTGAAAGCTCCCCGATTTTTTACCTATAGCGCCGCCAGACCGGAGGATGTTTATTGAGCGGTTAGGGTGGGTGAGTTAATGTCCCGGATGGTTTCTTTTTCCCCGTACCATATCTGTGGCCAGATGCCGGTAACGCCAATGCTGGCGGAATAACTCATATACACAAAATGCCAATCCTAACCATATCAAGGAGAAACTGATCATTTTCGGCATACTAATTGGCTCACCGAAGGCTAATACGGCGAGCAAGAATTGCAGCGACGGCTCTACATATTGCGCTAAGCCAATCACCGTCAGCGAAGTGCGTTTGATTGCGGCGGCGAACAGTAAAAGTGGTGCAAAGGTGACTGGGGCGGTAAGCGCATAAAGTACAAAGGTTTTAGTGCCGGAACCCGCTAAAATGCTGCTGCCTGTCATGTGCAACCAAATTGTGATGGCAATAGCCAGCGGCAACATCCAAAGGGTTTCCAGCGTTAACGCGGTCATGATGTCGTAACGGATAAATTTACGCACCAGACCATAAAAGGCAAAAGTACTGCCCATCGCCAAAGCCAAAATGGGGATGTGTCCCAACAACACGATCTGATAGGCCAGCCCTGTTATCGCGAGCGCAACGGCAATTCGCTGAAAACGGCTTAGTTTGTCGTGCAGAAAAATCACGCCAAGGGCAATTGAAAATAGTGGATTAGTGAAGTAACCGAGACTGGCATCTAAGACCAAATTGTGGGTGAGGGCATAGATAAACGTGGTCCATGATACGCTCATGATAGCGCCGCCCAGCAGACAGCAAAACAGAGAGCGCTTGTCCTGCCAGACTTGTTTCCACGTTGTGCGATTTTTGAAGAGCAGACGTAGCAAAAGCAGCAAAGGAATAGACCAAAACAGGCGTTGCGCTAGCAGCTCTAATGCATTGGCATCCGGCAGCATTTTATAAAATAACGGAGTGATACCCCATAAAATAAACGCCAGAACGGCCAAGGCTGGCCCGTTTTTTAGCCACATAATAACGACCTGTTTTTTGTAAAGTCTATTGTAAAATAAAGATAAAATCGGCTTCTGATGCTAATACTACCCGCTGTTGAAAATACTGTGGGTGATATAGCTCACCCTAAAACATAAAACTCATAAATATTAATTGACTAGCTGACGCGCGTATTCAAAGAGCTCTTTGAGTTGGGCAAGCTTTTCAGGTTCGTCTTCATGGCGGTTATACAACTCTTCAAGTTGATGGATATACGCCTGTAATCGCTCCGGTGTTAGCACTGCTTGGCGGTGGAGTTGCCAGCGACGTTGCTCATCATCGGTAAGCGTCGTGGGGAAGTTGCGGGCGCGATAGCGGAACAGCAAAGGCAGAACGCGTTTATCGTTAAACGTGAGGTCGAGAGCGGGAAGATTCTGTGGCAGCGTCTCTCTTATAATCTGCATGGCGCTTCGGTCTGCGTCGCTGAAGAACCCGTCATAAAGCTGTGCATCAACGTCATCTGACGCTTTAAAAGGCTCGGCCTCAGCGAAAACGGCAACGACTTTATCGCGCAGCTCTGGGTGATTACGCAGCAACTGCAAGTTATCCATACAACGCTGGCGGTCTAAGCCAAGGCGTTCAGCGTTTTCTGGGCGCAGCGTCTGATCTGGAGCCAAAACCGGACACTTGTTGATATGGACTAATTTAAGCGGTGCAGGCGGTTGGTCGGAACGCAATTCACTACGACGTGTATAAAGACGTTCGCGCAGAGCATCGGTATCGAGTTCCAACAGTGGTGACATATCACCGGCAAGATCGCACATGATCACGGCATTTTTGTTGTCGGGGTGCCACGCCAGTGGCGCAACTAGGCTTGTATTGCCACGCAGCGCACCAAACATTCCGGAAATATGGACTAAAGGTTTCATGTTGGCGATATCAAGTAGTGCAGAAACCTTATGCTTATTTCTCAGTTGGAACAGGTAATCAAACAGCTTAGGCTGAGCTTGTTTAACTAACTTCGCCAGTGCAATGGTGGCGTACACGTCAGCCATCGCATCATGCGCATTTTCGTGTTCGATACCGTTGGCTTTAGACAAATGCTCGAGCTTGAAGCTCGGCAGACCTTCTTCATTTTCTGGCCAGTTAATCCCTTCAGGACGTAAGGCGTAGCAGGTACGCAGCACATCGAGTAAATCCCAGCGTGAATTCCCGTTTTGCCAACTATAGGCGTAGGGATCGTAAAAGTTGCGATAAAAGATATTGCGGCTTACTTCATCATCAAAACGAATATTGTTGTAGCCCATGATACAGGTGCCAGGCACGCTAAACATTTGATTGATCTGGCGAGAAAACTCGGCTTCGCTAACGCCTCGTGTTAAAGCAACCTGAGGAGTAATACCCGTGATCATCACGGCTTCTGGCTGTGGCAGATAGTCGTCTGAGGGGCGGCAGTAAATGACCAGTGGCTCTTCGATAATGTTGAAATCAGCATCGGTACGAACGCCCGCAAATTGGGCTGGTCGATCTAGCGCGGGATGTTGACCAAAGGTTTCGTAGTCGTGGATGAGGAAGGAGCTTTGTATTTTTGTGTTCTTCACAGTAAAATAATGTCCATTATTGTTCAATAATATCCTGTTTTTATTGGGTATTATTTCTATTGTTTGTCGCTGTCTGTACACGTTTGTCTATTAATGTTGTTTACTGTTTGCCTTAGTCCGTGCATGATTGCGTACAGACTTGGTACAGAATCTCAAAAACTAGTGTGTACAGAAAATTATTATGGCTCTCAGCGATACAAAACTGCGTTCTATACATGGTAAACCATATTCGGGTACACCAGAAGTGGCCGATACAGATGGATTAGGAGTGCGCATTTCCCCCAAGGGGGTTGTCACATTTCAGTACCGTTATCGGTGGGCTGGAAAGCCACAAAGGTTAGGGCTTGGGCGATACCCCGCATTGTCATTAAAAGATGCCAGAACGTTAACGTCTGAGCTCAGACTTTTATATGATGGTGGAACAGATCCCCGAACCTATTTTGAACGAGAGAAAGGCCAATCGGTAGTAACGGTTAAGGATTGCATCAATTACTGGCAAGAAACCTATGTTGATGTGGCCTTACGCCCCAAGACGAAAGCCCTGTATGAATCTACCGTTATAAAGCACATGAAAGATGCTTTTCCCAACCAAAATATTAACGATATAACGGTAAGGCAATGGATGGAACGCTTCACGGCAGAGGAAAAAATTAATCCTCGCCGTGCACGTCAACTCTTAACCCAGTTACGTTCAGCCATTAACTGGTGCATTCGACGGCAGTATATTGATACCTGCTCCGTGATGCGTATCAGTCCGAAGGATGTAGGGTGTAAACCAGAAGTTGGTGACCGGGTTCTTACCTACAACGAGCTGGCAATGCTTTGGCTGGCTATAGAGCGTAGTAGAGCTGCCACTTCGAATAAACTACTCCACCAAATGGTTATGCTGTGGGGGGCAAGGTTATCCGAAGTTAGGCTGGCGGAACGCAGTGAGTTTGATCTCCATGAGTTGGTTTGGACGGTTCCTAAAGAACACAACAAAACGAAAATAGTGCTGCGGCGTCCTATTTTTGAGCAAATTAAACCGTTGGTTGAAAAGGCTATGCTTACTTACGGGGATACTATGTTTCCCGGACAGAGTATGGATACACCTATTACAATAGCTGCAGCAAACCGCTACATGGCAAGAATAAAGGCTACTTTAGGTATAGGCGAGTGGAGAACTCATGATTTTCGTCGAACGCTTGTTACAAGATTATCAGAAGAGGGGGTCCCACCGCATGTTACTGAGAAGATGCTAGGCCACGAACTAGGTGGGGTCATGTCTGTTTATAACAAACATGATTGGCTTTCTGAGCAGAAAGCGGCGTATGAGTTATACGCCGATAAAATATTCTGGCACGTTAAGAAGATCTCTGGTTAACGCCGCCATTAATGATCCAATGATCCACGTCCGAGCGCAGGTATTGTTTTGGATGTGTCCTGACTGGCTTTGGAAAGTTATATTTTTTCACATAGTTCCACAGAGTCTGGCGTGATGATATTTCTAGTTTTAGCATCACCTCAGACTCTTTAATCATTTCAGTATTAGCCATTATTCACCTACCTTACGATAACCAGCACTCAAAACTGCTTTTGCTATATGGGCTGCTGATCCATCTGCGTTGTGACATTCCACCTCAATCAGCTCGTTCAATTCGTTAACTAAAATTCCATCAAGGCTCTTTGGCCATTGCTCCCAAGGAATGTCTGCACCTTCAAACCCAGCAAGCGTTTCAATGGTGAGCATCACGGCATCTTCAACACTGCGATCAGGCTTTCGATATCCTGCAGCAAAAATAGCGTCGGTGATGCCAGATGAGCCACCAGACACTGCGGCCTTGATTGTCTTTGTGAGTTCAAACATATTGCTATTCATCACTAGACCTCCCACATAACAGCTTTATAGGCGCGCATCACAACAGCGGTTTTGCCTGATATGACCGATTTCATAAAGAAGAGACCCGAGCGATAAGTTTTAACATCAGCCGCAAATAATGCGGCATCGACTACACGGTTATGACGGCGGAATTCAAAGGCAGTGCTGGTCACGGTGATCGTTGCAATGACACCGTGGTCTTGATAATCAATCTTCATTTAGCACCTCAGCACACAGTTCGAAGGCATTATCGTGCAACGGCATGATCACGAGAAACGGATTGCCATATAGGTGATT
The DNA here is from genome assembly GCF_020150375.1 of Hafnia paralvei. NCBI lineage: Bacteria > Pseudomonadati > Pseudomonadota > Gammaproteobacteria > Enterobacterales > Hafniaceae > Hafnia > Hafnia paralvei. The sequence continues at coordinate 1,643,558 of NZ_CP083737.1, forward strand.
GGTCACCGGATCTAAAATCAGTTGGCATTGTGCCGTCTTGCCATAAGGTTTGAATTTGACGGGGCCAAACCCGCTACGAAACATTAAATAAGGCAACGCCAGCAGCTGGGCTGCAAAAATTGGTAACTCGGTGCAAGGTTCTGGCTTCTCAGGCAGCAACTTGGCAAAGTCAGGGTAGCGACAGGGCATAACTGTGAGTTCATTACGGCCTAATGCCTGTTTGTTTTCATCAAAATGGATAGCCACCCAGCCATCATCCAAAAGTTGAAAAAGGGTACCTTCCGCGTCATCCGGAATAACACCGCTGACCAAAAAGACAGCGTCAATTTCAGTATCAGCGCCATGTTCCATCATTACGGCAGCACGCCCATTAGTCGCTTGAATATGGGTTGGGGTGATGTAGACCCCTTGCAGGTAAGTGCGCTGTTCGTTCTCGGCAGCCACACAGCACAGAGCGGCACGAAGAATATCAGTTGGAATAAGCATTATTTGGCCTCCGGTGTGTAAATGGCTTTGTCGTGACTAAACTCGCCGTTCCATGTCTTTTTCATTGGCAGTTCACCTTTCATGTACAATCGGTAAAGTCGGTGACAACCATTCTCCAGTAGCACTGGCGTAAATCGGGTAAACTCGTCCGCCCCATGCGGTGTAATCTGCATTTCTTCTTCAGTCAGATATTTATCGCGGGCATAGGAAGCAACACGCCACTTCGGGGGCTTCTCAGGATCTCGCTGGGCGTTGTATAACCAGTTGCGTTGAAAAGCCCACCATGACATTTTGCTTACGTTGACGCCGTTTAGAGCCTTACAGAAAGCAGGGATCGTCATGCCTTTAGTGAAGTGTTTCGCTAAGCTTTCTACGGTGGCGTTTAAAGTTTTATTCTCAAGTGCGGCTGCCTCGGCTCGTTCCTCAGCTTCGATAACCATCAGTGCTAGTTCTTTACGTCCGATCACTGCTGGCGCTGGAATCGCATTACGCTGGGTAAAGTAGAACTCAACCAAGTCCTCGTGGTATCCCCACGCCTGATCGGTTTCCAGCATCTTGGCGTGGTTGGCGGCGCCGCGTTCAGTCCAGAGAATCAATGAGGTTGTATGTTTATTAACCGACTCGCTTAAAGATAGTCGGAATGACTTCAGTTCATTTCCGCTGATTTTGAAAAAGTGCTTACCTTCAACAAAGCGGTTTGCATTACGGGTGTGGTTCTGTTGAATGCGGATCACCGTTGTGCCATACCCCGCTGCTAGCTGCTCTGTGGTTGCTACACGTTTCCCACGATATTCGATAACTTTCAGGTCTTTGGCTTCAACAGCCACCAGCTCAGTTTTCTTAGCCATTGTTCGCCTCACTTGTGCTGCAGGTAATTTGATAACCAGCCATCTCTGCTAGCTCAATGAAAGCCGGAACCGTAGCCACCATTTCACCGTTTTGTAGCAGTCGTTCACTGATGATTTTTCCGTTCTCCAACGTGAGGAGAATCTGGGCTTTATAGTTGCTAGCTAATTCTGTTGTGCTATTCATTGCCGCTCCCCTCAGTGCATTTCTTTAGCTGGTGGAATTTCACCGCTGATTAAAAATTTCGAACCGGAAATAAGAACCTCATCGATGAAATCAACCATCCATGTAGATCCTTCCTGCTCACGCTTCAGGCGGTCTCCTAAATAAAACTGCATGACTGATATGTAGCGATCGGCAGGACGCTTTTCTAAAATCGTGGCTTCTATCTGGCACTGCAGGAGCACTTCGATTACACGCTTGTCTATTTGAATAATGACGTTGCTGTGAACAAAGATGTGCCCGCCATTAGCCGCCAGACCGAAACGCTTCTCGCACTCGATTAAATAAGTGAGCGTCTCCACGGAACGAGCCTGTGAGCAGAAGCACTCTGCATATTCCAGCATTTCATCGCGTGATAACTCCGCTCCTGAATTCAAGCGATTAATATCAAGAAGCCAGTCAGGGACATTAGAGTTATTGCTCTTCATATATTCGACCATTTGCTCTAGTGACATTTTATTTTTCACAAGGCTATTCCTTATTAAATAAGCCGCGTTCGTTGGCTAATTCAGCAATGTTCTTTACGAGGTTATTCATGAATTCATGACCTTCATCATTTAGTTTGTCATTACCTTTTTTTAAAAGTGACTTATAACTTTCTAAAATCATTGGTTCAGCTTCGGAACGTGTATTGACATCTAGCGCGGGAAGTTCAAAAAATATTTCTAGTCCCTTGCTTAATGTTGATTCTGATAGCTCAATCGTGCGCATAGAGCCATCCTCAAGAGTAACAATAGTGCAATGGCTATTTGTTTTTCGCAGCATTGCATTAAGTTTGGCATCGATGAGGTATTTTCTATATTGAGCAATCTTTTGTTGAAAGTTCATATATGCCTTATTATGAAATTTAGGTACAGTTAGTCCCAGCTATTAGGCTGTGGTTTTTATTGATGAATTAGGTTTATTTATTTTTTCTGTAAGATTTTATTATCTGCATGTTCAATCGCAGCATCTACCCCGTCTAAAAGAGTTATTATTGAGGCTACTAAGTTTTCCTCATATTTATCTCTTGAATTTTCCAGCCAGACACTTAGTACCGCTTGAGCCTGTTGAACGCGGCAGACGGCATCAGTTAAGCATATGGTCATTGGTTGCCGTCCTTTGTAGCCATCGCCTCGATTAGATATGCAGTTACATCACCAGTTAAATGGCGAAGTAATGTAGCCATCGCTGTAATTTCCGAATCAACTAATTGGTTTGGGTAGACCTCCATCATGCTGCAAATAATCTCTGCTTGATGGGCGCGTAATGCGACTTCTTCTAGCGTGATTTCACTTGCCATTATTCCCTTCCTTAACACCAGCTAAATATGATGCGGTTTGTGATATTTTATTTGTAGCAATGGCCAGTTCAGCGAGGTCTGAAATAACACATGAAAGTTTGTTTAATGTATCTTTGTTAATATTCTCGTCTTCAGTCATCGTGAAAATACTAAGGCTAATATGGTTAATTGCATCAAGGATTGAAACTGTTTTAGTATCGCAGTCATCTGCAATATAGCCATAGCTAATGCTTGAACAGTCGCTGTCATAGCGAAAATCAGGAATATCTACTAATTGATAAAACTTTTTGGTCGTCATCTCATAGGCTCCATTATTTGCCGATGAGGTGATAATACTTAAGTATTAATTTTACGTCAATGGTATTAATATAAAAAGAATAATCATTTGGCCATGTCATTGTTAATTATGTTTATTTTGACATTAAAAAACCGGCGCAGTGGCCGGTTTGGTGTTTTAACAAGGTCTTATCAATATATTGTTGATACCCAGAACAGCCTTCCAAGAACTTCAAGGCTATCCATATCAACTTCTTCGTCAGGATATTCATCGGAGTTGTAGCTTCTGATAGTGACCTTGTCCGGGCCTGATCTGTATAGAATTTTTAATCTTTTCCACCCGCCTTGGTTTATGCCGTAGATTTTTCCATCTACGATACGTTTGTCATAACAATTGATGGCAACCGTGGAACCATCAGAAATCACAGGCTCCATACTATTTCCGTGAGCTGCAAAGCATAGGACTCCATCACCGTCACTATTGGCACCGACTTTCCGCAACGTGGCCTTTGAAAACCTCAGCTTTTTGCCGTTGTAATCTTCATCTAGGCAACTACCATCCCCGCATGCAAATTCGATATCCTTCAAGTAAGGTACCTCTACTTCGTCATTCTCAAGTGGTGTTTGACTACCCCAAGGGGAAATTCCAAACAATCTTTGTTCTGGGGTTTTAGCTGGGCCCATGCTCCCTTCGCCTTTACTCAGCCATATAGGATCTACATCTAACGCTTTAGCAATATCGACAATTTTCCCACTGGAATGGGCTTTTCCTGAGGTGAGTTTTTGTATAGCTCCTTGGCTAACTCCAACTCTCGATGCTAACTCACTTTGTGTTGTTCCAGCGTGTGCCATAGCCAGCTTAAGTCTGTCTGCAAGTGTATTCATTTAGTATCCCCTGTTGATAAGCCTATTTAATACCATGAGATTATATGTGACAAGTGAATAATGCTTGAAAGATTATTCCTTTGGTATTATTTTATGTCTTTAATATTAATACTGAGGGCTTGTTATGCTTGATGAGGTTTTTGATTCTCCAATGGCTAAGGCTGTTCATGTTGCTGGCGGCCAAAGTTCTTTGGCAAAGAAAGTGGGCGTTACTCAAGGGGCTGTTTGGAAATGGGTCAGGGGAATAAAAAATGTTTCTCCTGTTCATGCTGTAGCTGTTTCAAATGCTGTTGATGGTGTGGTTAAGCCTCACGAGCTACGCCCAGACCTACCTACGCTATTTCCCCATCCATCCCCAGAGGCGTGATATGTCATATAGCCTTGCCCATGTCGGCTTACCGACCGTGCATTATGGCGCTGATGCCGAATGGATACAGGAGCAACTACAGCGGCTAACGCCGTCAGTCAGGCCAAAAATCGCACTTAAGTACGCAGAAGTTTATCAGGAGGCATTCGAAAGCGAGGAAGTGACATACCGGCAAGAGAACAAGGCGAGGCGAGAAGCTAATACGCGACTCAGATTGTTTGTAAACCGGTATGCAGCAGCAAGCGAGGGGATCACGTCTCGCCCACCGCAAGCTGCTAAGCAGTAAGCCCACTTAGAGAGATTGACCTTCCAGACATTTAGCCGTCTAGATGTTTTGGGGAAGAGGGGAAAACTTTCTAGGGGGGTAAGGGGGGTGATCTTTGAAAGGGGTGTTAGGGAAGGCTTAGCCAGAGAGGGAGATCTCCTTACTAACATAAGATCACTGTAGGGGTTATCCCTTAAAAATCCGGCAAATCAGAGGTCGTACCAGATGTGCAAAACAATTCAAGGCTTGGTCTCTGGCATAGCCATTTTCAACAGAAGAGGTAAGTACCCAATGATTATTGGTGAGATTGAGAAAGCCTCGGAAGAGTGCAAGAAACTGGAGCGGGTTACTTTGGCGAGTCTTCGCGCTCCAGCTCTTGCGGAGGTAAAACATGCTTAACATCACTGCTAACTTAGCGCAGCAGCGTGCGCTGGATATGTTACGACGTGACTGGAAGCAGTACAACTCGTTCATGGTTTACAGCCCAACAGGGAGCGGTAAAACTGGCTTGAGTGCGTTTATCACTGATGGGTTTGTTTCACGTGGTATGCGCGTTCTGATGACCTGCCCCTATACCGTACTGGTTACACAGACGGCAAAGCGTTTTATTCAATATGGCCTGCCAGAGGATGAGATCAGCTATGTATGGCGCGATCACCCCAATTATGACCCAGAGCGCAAGATCCAGATTGCTTCCGCTGACACGTTAATCCGTCGTGACTTTCCAGAGAACATTGATTTGCTCATCGTTGATGAGGCCCATCTTCGCCGCAAAAAGATGCTTGAGGTTATTAAGTATTTAACGACGGAGACCCATGTCAAAGTTATCGGCTTGTCTGGCACCCCCTTTGCGCCGTTCCTTGGCAAGTATTACCAGCGACTCATCAAGCCAACCACGATTAAAGAGCTGATGGATACGGGCGTGTTGTGTGGCTACGAGTTTTTTGCGCCAACAAAGCCCGATTTATCAGGTGTAAAGGTTACTCGTTCAGATGAGTTCGGTGGCGACTACAAAGAGGATGAGGTAGCAGAGATTATGTGTGGCGCTGATCTGGTGGGCGATATTGTCAGTAATTGGCTTTCGCATGGCGAAGATCGCCCGACAGTTGCTTTTTGCGTCAATGTTAATCATGCCAACTATGTCACTCTCCAGTTCAATAAGGCGGGGGTAAATGCTGAGGTTATGACAGCCCAAACCCCACACGACGAACGCCAGATGATGATCCACCGATTCGAGCAGGGTGCGACAAAAATCATTGTTAGCGTTGGCACTTTGATTGCGGGGTTCGACAGTGATGTTCGTTGCATCATTTACGCCCGCCCGACGAAATCCGAGATCCGCTGGTTACAAATTATTGGCCGTGGGCTACGTACTGCCAAGGGCAAAGATAAGTGCTTGGTATTCGATCACTCGGGTTCTGTCCATCGGCTAGGTTATCCCGACAGCATTGAGTACGACACACTTCCCTCTAAAAACGATGGGATGAAAACAGCCGTATCGGAACGAGAAAACGAGAAGCGCGAGAAATTACCCAAAGAGTGTTCTCAGTGCCATTACATGAAGCCTGCTGGTGTTTACCAGTGTCCTAAATGCGGCCATAAGCCGCTTGCAGGTGAGGATGTTGATACGGATGCGAGCCGTGGACTCAAGCAAATCAGCGGGAAAAAGAAGGTTGTGACTAAGCAGCAGAAGCAAAGCTGGTGGTCGCAAATCAAGTTTTATCAGCGTCAACGCGCTGCACAAGGCAAGCCAGTATCTGACGGCTGGTGTGCTCATACCTTCAAGGACAAGTTCGGGACATGGCCCAACGGTTTACAAGATTACCCAATGGAAATTACCCCAGAGGTCAACAATTACATTAAGTGGAAGCAAATCGCCTTCGCTAAAGGCCGCGAAAAATCCAAAAGTACAGAGCCACGTCAGCCTGCGTTAAGTGGGATTGAGCAAGCGGAAAATCATCTCAGCAACGTTCGTGCGTCTTTGGCAGCACGTAAGGCAGTGGCACCATGAAAACTACTGATGCTGTGATCGGACGCTGGCCAGAGGTGTTCGAGCACTATGGTTTACCTCCTGTAACGGGTAAACGTCACTTCAAAGGGAAATGCCCAGCTTGCCAGTCGAAAGGCAGTTTCCGTTTTGACGATAAAGATGGGCGCGGTACATGGGTGTGTAAATGCGGCGCGGGTGATGGATGGAAGCTGCTTGCCATCACTCAGGGTAAGGATTTCAAAACACTTGCTGCTGAGGTCGATACGATTATAGGGCGGGAGTATCAGCCAAATACCGAATCCAAACCAGTGGAAAGTGGCAAGAAGAAACAGCGTGAAGCGGTTTCAAGAAAATATTCAGGGCTAGCGGAGCTTAGGGGGACGACCGGCGAAATGTATCTACGTAATCGTGGGATCAATACCCTTCCTTCAGATGCCATCCGTTTTTGCCTCGAGCAGCCATTTAACGGACGGCACTACCAAAGCTTATTTTCGCTGGCAACGGATGATAAAGGGGCGCTCTGTTATTTGCATCGGACTTTGTTGGATGGCGATAAAAAAGCCAATTTGGGTGAGAGCGCCAAGCGCATGCTGTCGCTACAAGAGGACAGCTATTTGGAGCACGCCGGTTCAGTTGCGATCCGTATGTTTCCTCCTGCATCCACGCTGGGTATCGCTGAGGGTATAGAGACCGCGCTGTCGTGCCGACAAATCTACGGCAGCAATGTATGGGCAGTACTGAACACGTCATTCATGAAGCGATTCAGAGCGCCGATGGGCGTTAAACATCTCATTATTTTTGCTGACACAGATTTAAATGGGGCAGGTCACGCCGCCGCTTTTGAGTGTGGGCATCGCAATATTTTATCCAACAACGATGTTGAGAAGGTCAGTATCCGCTGGCCGGAATCAGGTGATTTCAACGATATGCTCATCAATGGTGCACAAGTTTTCGAATGGCCGCTGGGGAGGGCCGCATAATGTCTAATAAAGGTAATCCAGTACATCAAGACCTATTCACAATTCCAGAGCCAACTTACAGCACCGAGGTTGCGGTAACGAAGCCATTACCACCCCAGCGGGTTATTACCGGGCATAAGCAGACGGATGCTTATTTGTGGGTGTTGGAGGTTATTAAGCTCAACGAGCCAGCGCACTTGCAAGCAGCAGAAGATGCACTGCAAAAACTGAAGATAACGCCTAAGCAAGCGCAGGAACACTATAGCAACTACTTGTTGAAGTCGGGTGCGGCTCCGTTCCAGATAGCGTTTAGCACTATGTCGATGGATAACCCAGAAGGCTATATAAGCGCGGCGAAACAGGCTATTTCAGAGGCTAGCAAGGTACGTGCTGTTTTTGGTTGCAATGAAGCCGCTTTGGACAATACCCCAGCGGAAGGGATGATGTTGTCCGGTGAGCTAGCGGATGTGTACTCATCCTGCTGGGGATGGACTGATGAAGAAATCGCAGATAATTGCGTTCAGGGAGCGCGTTGCTACGAGATTGATGATCAGCGAAAAGCGGCATCAAAGGGTTTTGTTGCTCAACTACCTGAGCCAGCCACGCTTTCAGATGTTGTCCGTGAGTTTCAATATTGGGATTGGCTCTATCAGTTGCGTAACCGTGCTGAAAAAGAGCTGGGCTATGAATATGCCGATGGTGGACGTAGCCATATTTATGATCGTGAGCAATATCTCGAAAGTCTGCTTGCAGTTATACGTCCTGTTAGCCGTGAAGAAGCCGTAGAGGTGTGCAAGTGGGTATTTGAGAAAGAACCCTTAATGGATCTTGGTGAGCTTACAGAAAATATCATTCTGAATTTAGTGGGGGAATGTGCTGATGCGTGATATTCAGATGGTCATGGAGCGCTGGGGCGCATGGGCCGCCAATAATAAAGAAGACGTTTGCTGGAACTCGATTGCTGCGGGGTTCTCTGGTTTAATTCCCTCAAAAGTAAAATCACGTCCTCAGTGCTGTGATGATGATGCAATGGTGATCGTGGGTTGTATGGCAACGTTGAACAAAAAGAACCCTGATGCTCATGATTTGCTGGTGGACTATTATTTATTTGGCAAAACGTTCATGGCGCTAGCCAAACAGCATAGTTGTTCAGATGGACATATAGGTAAGCAATTACAGAAAGCGGAGGGGATCGTCGAAGGTTTGCTGATGGCGTTAGATGTTCGCTTAGAAATGGATCGTTTAGTACGAAAAGAGGCGGTAGTAAGAAAAGTAGCATAATAGCTTTACGTACGTAAAAACGCTGATATTCTGATAAGAGTGGTTAGTTCGTCACCTAGCTTACATAATCAAGAAGCCCGCCTAGTGCGGGTTTTTTCATTTATGGCTAGATCTCGACCCTAGCGGGAAGTTTAGCGCATCATTAATAAAATACGTTATTATTTTGATACAAAAAATATGACAGCTATTTTTACTCATAGGGCTGATAATTGCGGCTACATTTATCAGTATTATTTTGAGTTGAGTTTTTCATGCAGTTTGACAAAAAGTTATACCCTCACACGTTAATTTCACTCGCAATGATTCTTTTTTTTCTATTATTAGAGAGAGTGAGCGTGCCGCTTTATGATGGTTTCGTTGTTGATTTCATCGAGTCATTACAATCGGTATGGCTGCTGTTCGGTGCGTTTTTTACATGGATGTATATTCGCAAGGCCCCTATATCTGAGCAGAAAAGAGCATTTTGGCTGTGGTCGATAGTGTGGTGGGTTACTCTTTTTGGGCGCGGTATTAGCTGGGGACGAGACTATTTCCCTGAAGAACCAAAAGTGATTTTTCGGACAATATCTGTAGTCTTGATCGGTGCAATCGTTTTATTGTTTTTCATGCCAAATATATTGCATGAGGTATCGTACAAGTTAAAGTCAGGAACCTTTCCTCTTTGGGATTGTTTACTTACAGTAGTGTGCTTCCTGATTTCAGATACGGTTGAACACCATAGATATTTTTCTTTTATCTTCCTGCAAGATCGAGCCTATCAGGATTTGATGGAGGAGTTGTATGAGACGCCATTTATGCTCTCACTCTTCTATGTGGCATACTACCTTATGAAAAGAGACAAAAGTTCGAGCATTAGTACAAACGCCGATGGTATGTGTTAATCCTAAATATATGTCGTAATCATCATGCTGCCCTGAGTCCAGAAGATGGAGCCAGAAGCGGGTGCAAAATGCACTGCCTCGGCTACTGCTTAAAGTAGTAATAAAATCAGAGTTTGTCTTAAAATAACCCACTGTTATTGCATGGATTAACATTAGCTAATACTATGCCCGCCGCTGTAGGGAGATACTCACCCAGAACGAGAGTAGTTATTGTTGGCTCCTTAAGTTAGCTCACTACAGCACTGGCCCTTTAGCTCAGTTGGTTAGAGCAGTCGACTCATAATCGATTGGTCGCTGGTTCAAGTCCAGCAAGGGCCACCAAAGCGGTCATCGTATAATGGCTATTACCTCAGCCTTCCAAGCTGATGATGCGGGTTCGATTCCCGCTGACCGCTCCAGTTTTAGCTATGTTTACACGGTAAAAATGAAGACGAGATTATGGCTTGCCATTGAACGCTGGTGGCAAATTAGAAGGTTAAAGCGGCATTGGATAGCACATCTCGAATTAAGGCGTTCAGCCTTAAAAGAGGGGCGATTGGGAATTCTGACCGTTTTCCATTGTGAACGCTGCTATCGGGATATTCAGACAGAAGCTTGTAGGGTGAAACTGAATATTGAATGTAAGCAAATATAAAATAACCATGCGGTATTGTAAGGTTAAATTTTCTCCTGTACGTTGCACGGGCTATAGCAGAATCAGGGGGGCTAGTTTTTCGCGTGGTTTTATAACGCAAGAGTAGTCGGCTGCTATAGCACCCTTAACCGCCACTAGCTCAGCAGGAAGAGCCGATAACCATTTAAGTTGTAGGTGCGGGGTTCGAGACCTCGGTGGCGGACCAATTATGTTAATGGAAGATATAGATGATGCCATCAAGAGACTTATACGTATTCTTAGGTATTTGTGTTCTGATGATGGTGTTCTATTTTTCTATGGTTTTGTTTTATGAATAAGTCAGCATATCATTCAGCGAAGAAGGGATAACCCAGAGCGTTTGGTGTGCTGCACAACTGCATGAGCCATCTTCATATAGCACCGAATACAGGTGCGCGTCTTTCAACCAGTGGAGATGGCTCAGCCGATTGTGTTGATGTTTTATTTCAGGCAGCCACAATATAGAACAATAGCAATATTAAGATTAATGACGCAGCAGAGGCTTGCAGCCCTATAAGCCATTCGCTCATGAAGACTCTCATATGTTCACCTTTAGATTCCTTTGTTAATCCAGTAAAACACTTCGCATATAGGATATAATAATTTATCTCCAAATCTAGTAATTAAGTACTTAGCTGTATGAGATTACAGGTGAAAAATCATTAGCTCAAAATCGATAATATAATGAGCTAAGCATTCTCACTGAATTCTATAACTATATTTATAGGCCACCTTCTGGTGGCCTTTTTCATATGTAGCGCCCAGCCAACAACCATCCACACATTAAACACTTTCTAGCAGAGAGTGGTTACGGCTGGGTGCTATTCCACTAATTAACCCTACCGCGCTGGTGGATGGGGGGAGAACATGAAAATGCACAAAAGCCCCGAGCTCTGGGCCATGTTAATGACATGGATTGCAGAGCACCGCAGCGAGGGAAGTTACGCATTCATTGCGGGTCTAATGGCTATTCTGCGGGGGATATATAACGGAGAGTCTCCGATGTGGCGACGGATTCTGGATGCCGCTATGTGCGCACTGGTGGCATTCTTTATTAAAGACCTGCTTACGCTAATGAGTTGGGATCAAGAGTGGGCATATATCGGCAGTGTCTTTATTGGCTTCTTGGGTATTGATTATTTCAGCTCGGTTCTACGTCGTGTTGTCGGCAGTAAGACTGGCGTCCCTCCTCAACAGTAAGGTAATTCCATGGATCTCGAACAGTTTCAAAAGGCGGCTGATATTAGCGCCGGATTAGCTGCGCGCTGGTTTCCGCACATCGATGCAGCAATGAAAGAATTTGGTATCACAGCGGCAACCGATCAGGCGATGTTTATTGCTCAGGTGGGTCATGAGTCTGGTGGGTTTCGGCAGGTTGTTGAATCACTGAATTACACACCGGGTGCTTTGGTTACTGTATTTGGTAAGCGTATTACTCAGCAGCAGGCCAATGCCCTTGGCAGAACGACGCAGCAACCAGCGCGACAAGATGCCATCGCTAATCTGGTTTATGCCAACCGCTTAGGTAATAAAGCCTCCGGCGATGGTTGGAAGTATCGAGGCCGCGGCCTTATCCAGATTACCGGACTTGATAACTATCGCGCATGTGGCGCAGCGCTAAAGCTTGATCTGGTGACTAAGCCAGAACTGCTCGAGCTAGAGCTACAAGCTGCGCGTTCGGCTGCATGGTTCTACACATCAAAAGGCTGTATGGCCTACGGTGCTGACGTCTACCGAGTGACGCAGATTATCAACGGCGGCTTGAACGGTATCGATGATCGCAAGGTACGCTACAACAAAGCGCGGGCGGCGTTGATGGTATGAGAGAGTTTGCTGGTTTACTCAAGATTTACTGGAAGCCACTAACGTTAATAGCGCTGGTGGCTTTGTCGTTATTAGGGGCTTACTCCGTCGGCTATGACAGCGCTGATAAATCTTGGCAATTAAAATGGACGCAGCGCGATAAAGATGATGCTGATGCTCTCGCCCAGCGACAGGCAGGCGAACGAGCAGAAGAGCAACGCAGGCAACAGGCGGCAAATCAGGCGGTAAAAGATGCAGATAAAGACAACGAACAGCTTAAAGCTGATGCTATTGATGCTCAGCGCTCTGCTGACAGGTTGCAGCAACAGCTCGCACAACTCAGGCAGAAATTTGCAGACAGTGAAACCGGCAAACTTTCCAGCGCTGCCAGTTCAAGCGCGCCAAAGTCCCAAGCCATCATATTGCTTACCCAGTTGCTCAGCGAATCTAACGAAGCAGCAAGAGAGTATGCAAAAGAGGCTGACCGTGCTTATAGCGCCGGACAAACCTGTGAACGCATCTATGATTCCGTCGCAACAGTGAATCCTTAGATACCAACGTAATACCTTTGCAATACCGATCGTTTTGAACGATCGATAAACGATAATTGATCTATACAACCAATTTTAACCATATTCTTCATGCTGTTATCTTCGCTTTTATTTTGGGAAGGAACTCAGCGTGAAGTTTTCCAATGGTGCGAAAACAGTATTTATGGTGTTGGGTATTGGTGTGGTGTGCATTATTGGTGCTTTAAACTGGGCTATAAACGGATCTACTTCTCGCGGTGGGAAGCTAGAAATGCCAAAGCCTCAAGGGAAAGAATTCCGATGTGGTGACCAAGCGAAGGTTGTAACTCAAAGTCGGTTGTTTGAGATATTGAATAGAGCCCCTGTCGGTATGTGTGTAAGTCGTATTAATGATGATACTTTCGTCGTCAGAGAGATGGCGGTGATACAGAGATGATGGAACCCGCCCAGTTCGAAATGAGTTATCTATATATTACAACGTGATGTGTATCCACTAACTATTGATTAATTTCTGTTATGTTTCCTATGCGTACGCAATCATAGGAGATATACGTAATGAAGTACTATGTTCACACTCTAACTGACAATCAAAATGACCATGAAGTGCACACCGAGAACTGTTCACGCCTTCCTCTGGCAGCTAATCGTAAATACCTTGGAGAGTTTAGTTCCTGTCAACCTGCCGTGCAGACTGCTCGTAACCTTGGTTATTCTCGAGTAAATGGTTGTTATTGGTGTTGCACTCCATGCCACACATCTTGATATCAGGGTAGTGAGCATCATGAAGGTCGCTTAGGCGGCCTTTTTTATTGCCTAAATATTACTAATGTAAGGAACTAACTATGTACGCACTAAAAATTATTACTGTAAAAAATGATGGCAATCCCGTTGAGTGTGTGACAGCTCTTGGCGACTGTTATCGATTGGAGTTCAACCCAGCGATAGCTGACCCCAAAGTGGTTGCTCGCGTTCATTATACAAAGGATGACAACACCCCTTGCATTGAGATTAATCGTGGCAATGAGGCATTTATCACCACGCTTGATAATAAGACTGTTCGGGTCATTTGCCGTGCTGATATGGCTTTTGAAACCTCGCTAGCTTCATAGTTCATATAAGCATTACAGCAGGCATTCACTGAGTGCCTGTGATAATGCTATTCGCTACAATCACTTCATAGACTATATGAGGTGGAAATGGACGCAAACTACATTGCTTATGAAACGTTAGTGGCTAACCGTGCCGCTGTTGATTGGGCCTTTTGGTCAATGATTGGTACATGGCTTTCAGGGATTGCTACAGTTGCAGCCGTTATTACTTCGCTATATATAGCACTGAGAAATCCCAAGGCGTTTATAGGTGGTCGCGTAAGACTTGGACGAATGTTTTTTGAAGTTGATGATAAGCCAGTCGTAGCGATAACCGTTGTAAACAAGTCGCTTCATTCAATTAGGATTAAGGCAATTTTTTGGGTTGTTGGTGGTGAAAATGAGATTCAGCAAATGTTCAGAAATCAGGCGTATGACCCACTTCCCATTCGCTTAGAGCATGGTGATGAGGCAAATTACCGAATAATTATTAGCGATGATGATAGTTGGCTGAAGAGAATAGCTAAACGACTATTAGATGAAAATGCATCTGTTGAAAAAATGCAGTGTGTTGTAGCACTCTCAACCGGTGAAAGATACAGGTTGAAAATTGACAAAAGATTTAAAGCTAAAATTGCGCAGTTTATGAGATGACGACTCAAAAGTAGCCGCCTCTGTGCGGTTTTTTTTGCAATCACAAAGGCATTACAGCCGGTATTCCCCGCATGTCTACTATAGTTAGTGGTTTGCCAAGTAAATGATACTCATTATCGAAAAGGTACTCCCGAAGGGGGCCCTTGCCACGGGGCGGCAACCTCGCGGAAAACGCCTCATTTTTGGATTTTGATCTGCCATCACCACTACCTCAACATTTTGAAAATAATAGTTAAATTATTTTTCAGTGGTGAATGTGACTGTTTTTTGTTCATCACTGGAGTGGAGAATGGATAAAGAGTTAACAAATCTCACGCTCAATATCAGCCAACTTGCAGCACTTTCGGATGTTCATCGCCAAACAGTGACGGCGCGTCTAAAGAATGTGGCAACTTCTGGCGGGAATGAATCAAACCTTAAGCTCTATAAATTAACGTCGGTTCTCTCTGAACTGATGAAGATGCCAACGCCGGTTTCAGGTGATGACATGGCGCCGCAGGATCGCAAAGCTTGGTACCAGTCAGAACGTGAGCGGCTCAAATTCGAACAAGAGATAGGGGAGTTACTCCCCGCAAGTGATGTGGCACGGGAAATGGCGTCTATGGCCAAGGCGATGATCCAAGGTCTGGAAACCTTACCGGATATTCTTGAGCGTGATTGCGCGATGACACCATCAGCGGTGCTACGCGTTCAAAACATCATAGACGATATGCGTGATCAGATTGCGCAAAAAGTGGCTGATGCAGACACCTCAATGCCAGAGGAGGGAGAGCCAGAGGAGGCGTGATGGCGTCGCAGGTTACAGCCAGCGTATTACGTAAAAACACCTATGGATTACTGAGTGCGCCTCGGCGCATGCCTGTCGCGGATGCTGTTGCTCGGTATATGCGTGTCCCCGTTGGGGCGGGTAACTCTGTACCTTGGGACCCGATGGTTGCGCCCTATATTGTGGAACCAATGAACTGCCTAGCCTCACGTGAATATGATGCGGTGATATTCGTTGGTCCTGCGCGAACCGGTAAAACAATCGGACTCATTGATGGGTGGGTTGTCTATAACGTAGTTTGCGATCCTTCGGACATGCTGGTTATCCAGATGACGCAGGACAAAGCGCAAGAGCATTCTAAAAAACGTCTTGCCCGAACATTTCGCTGCAGTCCAGAAGTGACTAAATGCTTAAGCCCACGCCGCAACGATAATAATGTTTACGATCGCGTGTTCCTCAACGGTAGCTACTTAAAGTTGGGTTGGCCATCGATCAATGTCATGTCCTCATCGGACTTTAAATGCGTGGCGCTAACGGATTATGACCGTTTCCCCGAGGATATTGATGGAGAGGGGGATGGTTTTTCTCTGGCATCAAAACGCACGACAACCTTTATGTCCGCGGGTATGACGCTGGTGGAAAGCTCTCCCGGCAGAGAAATAACCGATCTGAAGTGGAAACGAACATCGATACATGAAGCACCACCAACGACAGGTATTTTATCTCTCTATAACCGAGGTGATCGCCGTCGCTGGTATTGGCCTTGTCCTCATTGTGGTGAGTATTTCCAGCCAGCCATGAGCTCAATGAATGGCTACCGTGATAATCCCGATCCTGTCGTTGCCAGTGAATCAGCTTTTTTGCTTTGCCCTCATTGCGAGGGACATATTTTGCCCGCACAAAAACGCGAGTTAAATAATCTCGGGATATGGCTGATTGAAGGGCAGCGTATTGATCGGCATGGCGTGATTTCTGGCGAGGCGCGTCGATCACGTATCGCATCGTTTTGGATGGAAGGCCCCGCCGCGGCTTATCAAACATGGGCGCAACTGGTCTATAAATTACTGACTGCTGAGCAGGAGTATGAGCGAACAGGCAGTGAGGAAACGCTTAAGGCGGTTATTAATACGGACTGGGGATTGCCTTACGCACCACGCTCTAGCACCGAACAGCGTAAAGGAGAAAGCCTTAAGGCCCGCGCTGAGGAAGTGGCTAAGCGGACGGTGCCACCAGGAGTACGGTTTCTTGTGGCCACAGTCGATGTGCAGGGTGGTAAACACCGCCGCTTTGTTGTGCAGGTTATAGGTTATGGTGCTCATGGTGAACGGTGGGTGATTGATCGATTCAATATCAAGCAGTCAATGCGTGCCGGGCCAAACGGCGAGAGCCTCCCCATTGACCCCGCAGGCTATCTCGAGGATTGGGATTTATTACGTACTGATGTACTTGATAGAACGTGGCCCTTAGCGGCTGATCCCACAAGTCATTTGCCGGTGTTGGCGATGGCAGTGGATAGCGGTGGTGAGGATGGCGTAACGGGTAACGCATATGACTTTTGGCGCCAGTGTCGTCGTGATGGGGTGCATAAAAAAGTCTATCTCTTTAAAGGGGCGAGCCAGTCAAACGGTAAGATCATCAGCAAAACACTGCCTGATAATACCGACCGACCGAATCGTCGTGCAGAGGCCCGCGGGGATGTGCCTCTTTATCTCTTACAAACGAATGCCCTCAAAGATCGAATCAATAACGCGCTATCGCGTGAAACGGTAGGGGCTAATTACATACATTTTCCTGAGTGGCTGGGTGAATGGTTCTATGACGAGCTGACCTATGAGGAGCGAAGTCCAGACGGAAAATGGACGAAACCGGGCAAGGGGGCTAATGAAGCCTTCGACCTCATGGTGTATGCCCATGCATTGGTTATGTTGCGCGGGTACGAAAGGATAAATTGGGAAAAACCACCTCCTTGGGCGCGATCACTTGATGAATCCATACCTGTATTATCGCCTCGCCCCGCTCAGACTAAAACATCCGAAGTATCAACTCATAAGACAACACAATCACAGACTCAGCATGAGGCTACGGCCTCGGCGTGGGCGCCATCGACGACAGGAGGCTGGTTATGAATCAGACCGATATTGAAGACATGATCCAGTGTTATCTGGAAGCCGAGAAAACATTACTACAGGGGAAGTCGATCACCTTTAATGGACAGTCGATGACGATGGAGAACCTCGGCGAAATTCAGAAAGGCCGAATGTCTTGGGAGCGTCGTCTTGTGCAGTATCAAGCCAGCCAACGGGGACGGTCATCACATAAACTGGCGAGGTTTGTATGAGCCTATTAGATGAAGCCATTGGTTTAGTATCACCGGGCTGGAAAGCGGCACGTCTTAAATCTCGGGCGATGATCCGGGCGTATGAAGCCGTTACTCCGACAAGAACGCACCGTGCTAAACGTGAAAACCGCAATGCCAATCAGCTGACCCAATCAGGGGGGCGCTCGTTACGTGAGCAGGCTCGATGGCTCGATTGTAACCATGACTTGGTGATTGGTCTGTTGGATAAACTGGAGGAACGTATTGTTGGTGCCCGCGGAATCATTGTAGACCCTCAACCCATTTTAAAAACGGGTTTGGTTGCCGATGAGTTAGCGAAAGACATTCGTGCGGCTTGGGCGGAGTGGTCTGTTGCGCCGGATGTTACAGGGCAGTTTACGCGCCCCGTGCTAGAGCGGTTGATGGCACGCACGTGGTTACGTGATGGTGAGGTGTTTGGGCAAATGGTGAGCGGGGCGGCAGCAGGACTAAATCCTACGGGCAACGTTCCCTTTTGGATCGAAGCATTAGAGCCTGATTTTATCCCGCTTGAGCTAAATGACGAGGGTAAGGGGATTTGTCAGGGTGTTGCGCTCAATGAGTGGGGGCGTCCGACAAAATACGTTGTGTATAAAACATTAACTCGTTTGGGCAGCGCGCAGGGAAACACGAAAGAAATCGCCGCAGACAGCATGGTTCATCTGAAGTTTATGCGTCGGTTGCACCAAATTCGTGGCAATAGTTTGCTCGCTGGGGTGCTGATGCGTCTAAGTGCACTCAAAGAGTATGAGGATGCCGAATTGACTGCAGCGCGTATTGCGGCGGCTTTGGGCATGTTTGTTAAGAAAGGCGATCCCCAAACCTACGGTGATAACGAAGGTTCAGGATCATCAGATGGTCCTCGAGAATTAGATATCCAGCCGGGCATGCTTTTTGATGGGCTACAGCCCGGCGAAGATATTGGCATGATTAAATCCGACCGGCCGAATCCCAACCTAGAAACTTTCCGTAATGGCCAACTGCGAGCGGTTGCAGCCGGAAGCCGTGGAAGCTTTTCCAGTATTGCCCGTAACTACAACGGGACTTACAGCTCACAGCGCCAAGAGCTGGTGGAATCGTTTGAGGGCTACAGCATTTTGCAAGATGCCTTTATCGCGGCGGTGAGTCGCCCGATTTACCGCAATTGGCTTCAAATGGCGATCACATCAGGAGTGATTAATGTCCCCCTCGATGTGGATAAGGAGACTCTTTTCAATGCGGTATACAGCGGGCCGGTGATGCCGTGGATTGATCCGTTGAAAGAGGCTAATTCGTGGCGGGTGCTTTTACGTGGCGGTGCAGCCACGGAGGGCGATTGGGTTCGGGCTCGGGGGGCAAATCCGGGCGATGTTAAACGCCGCCGCAAGGCCGAAATTGATGAAAACGCCGCCTTAGGACTGAAATTTGACACAGACCCGGCGAACGATAAAGGGGAAGGCAGTGAGCAAAAAACAAAAAAATAGTGTGTTTATGACGCCGCGAGCGGCTGCGAACGGGGAGAAAAACTGGTTTCGAATGAAAGCCAGTGGAGAACGGTCTGCTGATATTTATATCTTTGATGAGATCGGTTATTGGGGAGTGAGTGCGCGGCAGTTTGCTAGCACATTGAAAGCGCTGGGCGAGTTAGACCATATCAACTTACATATTCACTCGCCGGGTGGAGATGTGTTTGATGGCATTGCCATTTACAACTTACTTAACAGCCACCCTGCGAGCAAAACGGTCTATATCGATGGGCTGGCCGCATCGATGGCTTCAGTTATTGCGATGGTCGGCAACCCTATCATCATGCCTGAAAATGCGATGATGATGATCCACAAGCCGTGGGGCATTACGGGGGGCGATGCGGATGATATGCGTGATTACGCCGATCTCCTTGATAAGGTCGAAACGGTGCTTATCCCCGCATATGCCAAGAAAACCGGCAAGACTACTGACGAATTAGCCGACATGCTGAGCGCTGAAACATGGCTTTCTGGACGAGAGTGTGTGGAGCATGGTTTTGCTGATCAACTGACAACATCTGTGCAGGCAATGGCTTGCATTCATTCAAAACGTATTGAGGATTTTGATTCCATGCCTAATTCATTAAAGAATATGATTATTGCGCCAAAGGCCCAAGCCCCCGTATCAACACCACAGGCAGCTCCGACTGCTGCGCCAGCCACGGTTGATGAGAACGCTATCCGCGCTCAGGCGCGAGAAGAACAAAAACAGCGCATTAATGGTATTAAAGACCTGTTTGCGATGTTTGGCGGTAAGCATCAAACCCTGCAGGCATCCTGTATTGAGGATATCGAATGTTCTGTCGAGCAAGCGAAAGATAAACTGCTTGCTGAATTGGGCAAAGATGCGACGCCATCAAATAAGAACACGCCTCATAACCTTATTCATGCGAGTAACGGTAATTTCACCGGTGACGGTATTCGTCAGGCGATTATGGCGCGTGCAGGCTATGAAGAACGTCAGAATGATAACGTCTACAACGGTATGACATTGCGTGAATATGCACGTATGTCACTGACTGAGCGCGGTATTGGCGTGTCCTCGTTGAATCCTGTTCAAATGGTGGGGCTGGCGCTAACCCACAGTACATCGGATTTTGGCAATATCCTGCTCGATGTCGCGAATAAGTCGATCTTGCAAGGGTGGGAAGAGGCGGAGGAAACCTTCGAGCTCTGGACTAAAAAAGGGCAGTTGTCGGACTTTAAAACCGCTCATCGTGTCGGTTTAGGGGGCTTCCCTTCCCTGCGTAAGGTTCGAGAGGGGGCAGAGTATAAATACATCACAACCAAAGATCGTGGTGAGTCAATTGCCTTGGCAACCTACGGTGAAATTTTCTCAATTACGCGTCAGGCACTGATTAACGATGATCTAAACCAGTTAACTGATGTCCCGATGAAAATGGGCCGAGCAGCGAAGGCGACCATTGGCGATCTGGTTTATGAAATTCTTACGGCGAACGCCGTGCTGTCTGATGGTAAAAAACTCTTCAGTCCAGACCACAAGAACGTAAGCACTGGGGCGATTGATGTCGCTAATTTGGACAAAGCCCGCTTGTTGATGCGAACCCAAAAAGAAGGTGATCGAAGCCTTAATATCCGTCCAGCATTTATGCTGGTACCAACAGCGCTAGAAACACTCGCTAATCAGACGATTAAGTCTGTAAGCGTCAAAGGTGCCGATATCAACGCGGGGATCATCAACCCAATCCAGAACTTTGCAACCGTCATCAGTGAAGCCCGTCTGGATGATAAAGATGCAGCCGCATGGTATCTGGCGGCGGCTAAAGGGACGGATACGATTGAGGTTGCTTATCTTAATGGTGTGGATGTGCCCTATATCGATCAGCAAGAAGGCTTTAATACTGACGGGATTGCCACTAAGGTCCGTATTGATGCCGGTGTAGCTCCGTTAGATCATCGCGGTTTGGTGTATTCAAGCGGCAAATAACTTTCCACACATGTGATGTGAACAGCCCTAACGGGCTTTTTTTATACCTAAAATCCGGCCCCATTGGGGCCGTGGAGCAAAGAGTATGGCTACGAATTTTGTGCAAGATGGCAATGTGATCGAGGTTGTTAATGGTAACGCCGACCTAATTTCCAGCGGTGAACCTATCGTAATTGGCGATATTGTCGGTGTGGCAATTACTGATATTCCCGTGGGCGATGCAGGGGCCGCAATGGTAAGTGGTGTCTTTTTGCTACCAAAATTAGCGGCAGACGTGATCCCTATGGGGAAAAAAGTGGCGCTAAAAGATGGGAAAATTCAATTGGACGCTACTGATGCGGTGGCCGCAGGCATTGCATGGAAGGCTGCTGATAAAAATAGCGCCATGATTGAAGTGAAACTCAATGGCTAGTCCGTTTGTGCAGCTCACGGCAAAAATGGATCGTGTGACCGCTGAACGCTTTGGCAAAGCGGTCACCATCAATGGGCAGTCTTATACGGCCGTTGAGTCTCATCTATTGCCTGAAATGGGCCCTGTGCAGGGGGATGGTGTTTCATTAGTGGTTTTTTCATTGGCATATTCACCACGCCGCAACGACAACGTGGTGGTGGATGATGGGTCCTATATCGTCACCCGTCATCAGCTCTTTAATGGAAAACCTCAGATTTGGCTGGAGTAGCGTTATGTCAGTTAAAGGGCTTGAACAGGCGATCCTAAATCTGAATAGCTTGAGTCGGATAATGGTGCCCACGGCAACGGCGCAGGCCGTCAATCGTGTGGCCGCGCGAGCCATTAGTCACAGCACGCGTAAGGTAGCAAAAGAAGCGCGAGTGGATGACAACCGGCGAAAGGGGCTCCCTGTCAAATTGGTCAGGCAGCGAGCTCGATTAAGGAAGGCCAAACCGGATCGTCCAATTGCGTCGATCAAAATAAATCGAGGCAACCTTCCGGCGATCAAATTAGGCGCGGCGCGTGTGCGTCTCTCTCGTCGCAGAGAGGCCAAACACGGTAAGGGCAGCGTACTTAAAGTGGGGCCCTACACCTTTCGCAATGCTTTTATTCAGCAACTAGCTAATGGCCGCTGGCAAGTGATGCGCCGTGTTGGGCGTGCCCGTTATCCCATTGATGTGGTGAAGGTCCCCCTGTCTGGGCCGTTGACCGAAGCATTTATGGCATCGTCGTCACAACTTATCGATAGCGACATGCCAAAAGAGTTGGCCTCGGCGCTGAAAAATCAACTGAGACTACATATCAAACGATGAGCAAACATACCCAGATCCGTCAGGCCGTAACGTCACAGCTTCAACGTGAAATTACTGAGCCAGTGACATGGTTTGATGGGCGCCCTGCCTTTCTTGATGAGCAAGATCTTCCCGCTGTTGCCGTTTATCTCTCTGATGCGGAATACACCGGAGACACCTTGGATGAGGATAGTTGGCAAGCAGCGTTACATGTTGAGGTGTTTCTTAAATCGGCCCAGCCAGACAGTGCGCTAGATAGCTGGATGGAGTCGCACATTTATCCCGCACTGTCCAATATCCCAACGCTCGATACCCTGATCGAGACGATGACCCCCCAAGGTTATGACTACCAACGTGATGAGGAGATGGCGACGTGGGGCTCGGTTGATCTGACTTATCTTCTCACTTATTCAATGTAAGGATGTTATATGACAACACCTAACCCACTGGCACCGGTAAAAGGTGCGGGTACCACGCTATGGCTCTATACCGGCAAGGGTGACCCTTATGGAAACCCGTTAAGCGATGCTGATTGGTCGCGTTTGGCGAAAATTAAAGATCTTCAACCCGGCGAAATGACCGCCGAATCCTATGATGATACCTATCTCGATGATGAAAACGCCGATTGGAGCAGCACGGCGCAAGGAGAGAAATCTGCTGGGGATACCAGTTTTACCCTCGCGTGGAAACCCGGAGAGAGTGGCCAACAAGGGTTGGTTGAATGGTTTACTGAAGGGGATGTTCGTGGCTATAAAATCAAATATCCCAACGGTGCGGTTGATGTGTTCCGTGGTTGGATTAGTAGCCTAGGCAAAGCGATCCCAGCGAAAGAAGTCATTACCCGCACGGTAAAAGTTACCAACTCAGGCAAGCCGTCACTGGCTGAAGATTTACGCACACCGGCAGTCCCTGTCACTGGGGTAACCGTCACCCCTGCGACCGGCAATATTGCGGTTGGCGCCTCTGAAAGTGTCACGTTCGCGATTCAGCCAGACAATGCCACGGATAACACTTTGCGGGTTGCATCATCAGATCTAAAAACGGCGACCGTCGTGGTAAAGGATAAGGTTGCTACGGTCACGGGTGTTAAGGCGGGAAAAGTCGAAATTATCGGCATGACGAATGATGGCCAACATGTGGCCATAGCAACGTTTACCGTGGCGTAACTTCGCTCTATTTCATTTCAATGGCCCCTGACTGGGGCCTTTTTTATAGGTATTTGTCATGTTTTTGAAAAAAGAAACGTTTAAGTACAACGGCCAGTCTGTCGTATTGCACCAAATCTCGGCATTACAGCGCGTGGAGTATTTTGATTATTTAGCCTCGAAAGAAGCCATTAGCGATGAGGGAAGCGAAAGTTTACGTCATACAGCGCAGCTTGTGCGTCTTAATGTGGATGTAAATGCATGGCTGATTTCTCGCTCGTTATCCCATGAAACACCAGAGTGCGATGAAAATGAGCTTCACCAAACTATCCAAAAAACATGGCCTAGCGAAGCAATTAACGAAGCGGTGGAAATAGTGCTAGCGCTTAGCGGCATGCATCCCAAGTCAGCAGACGAGGCTGCTCCCTCGCCTGATACCGTTGAGCCGGTAGAGGAAAAGCCGCTGGCAAAATAGCGGCCCGCGAGCGGGCATTTGCACAGCGTCTGGCTCATGAGTTTCGGCGCCCAGACTGGCGCCGTATGCTCAGTGAAATGAGCGCCACCGAGTTCTCAGATTGGGCAAATTATTTTGCGCTAACTCCGTTTAGTGACCAGTTACTGGATGCGGAGTTTGCCACGATGAAAGAGATGCTTGTGACCGTGTTCGCGAGTGGGGGCGAAATACGCGCTGAAGATTTTAGCCTGCTTTCCCAGCCAGAACGTGAAGAGGTTAAAACGGATGATGAACTTATGCTGATCGGTGAAGGTGCCTACGGGGGAGTTCGATATGTCCCAACAAATTAGCGACTTAGTTATTAATCTCGATGTAGATACTGCCACGTTTAAAGAGCAAATGGCGCGTATCCGTGGGCAACTATCAGGCATGGGGAAAGATGCAGATGGTTCATCGGATCGAATGCGTAAGCTGGTGGAGAGTCAAACCAACGCAATCAAAGGGATGGGGGATACCAATGCTCGGGTAATGAGCGAGGTTAAATCTCAGCAGTCTTCTACGGCCGATACGCTCAAAAAGGATTGGGAAAAAGCATCTAAAGCGGTCGATGAAACTCACCGACGTGTCGCGGAGTTGAACCGAAAATTACAGGAGAGTCAGTCTCAGAGCGCGGCATTAGGTCGCGATCAGGATGCGCTGACGGCCTCATTTTTTCGACAAATTGATGGTACCAAGCAGCTGAGTAACGGGATGCAATCGCTTGGGCGCATTCAGGAACAGATCCGTGCCGCGCGGAAAAATGGCAACATTACCCAGCAAGACTATCTCACTCTTCTATCGCATTCTTCCGCACGTATTAAAGAAACGGCACTGGCGGAGGCGGAGGCTGGTAAGCAAAAAGCGCGATTTCTACAGCAGCTAAAATCTCAGGTTGTCGCACAGAAACTTTCTGGTACTGAGCTTTTGCGTTTCAAAGCGGCTCAAGTCGGGGCTGGTGATGCGGCAGAACTGTATATCCGCAAATTAGAGACAGCTAAAACAGCAACCCGCAACCTTGGCATACAAAGTGCGGCAGCGCGTCGTGAACTGGGTGTTTTGGTGGGGGAACTGGCTCGAGGTAACTTTGGGGCCTTGCGAGGGTCGGGCATTACCTTGGCGAACCGTGCTGGATGGATAGAACAATTGATGAGCCTACGCGGATTAGGCTTAGCCGCCGTTGTGGGAGGGATTGCAACAGCGGTCTATGTGCTGGGAAAAGCATGGTACCAAGGTTCAGAAGAAGCCGTGGCCTTTAATCGGCAACTGATTCTAACGGGTAATTATGCGAGTAAAACATCGGCTGAACTACAGTCTATGGCGAAATCACTGTCGGGCGGCGGTATCACTCAGGGCGCCATGTCGAGT
The DNA here is from genome assembly GCF_020150375.1 of Hafnia paralvei. Classification (NCBI taxonomy): domain Bacteria; kingdom Pseudomonadati; phylum Pseudomonadota; class Gammaproteobacteria; order Enterobacterales; family Hafniaceae; genus Hafnia; species Hafnia paralvei. The sequence continues at coordinate 1,668,845 of NZ_CP083737.1, forward strand.
GCGTTAGCCTCAGTGGTGGGCAGCGGTAGTTTTTCTGGCAATGCCGTTACGATGATTGCAGATACTGCCGCTAAGATGCAGGCCAGCGTAGGCCAGTCCGTGGATGAGACAATCAGGCAGTTTAAACGCTTGCAGGATGATCCCGTGCAGTCGGTTTTGGAACTGGATAAAACGCTGCACTTTCTAACGGCAACCCAACTCGAGCAGATCACTACACTGGCAGAGCAGGGACGTACAACGGATGCTGCTCGGATAGCGATGGACACCTACGCTAATGCTATGCGTGCTCGAAGTGCCGATATTAAAAATAATCTCGGAGACTTGGAGAGCGCGTGGAAATGGTTAGGCAATGCTGCATCCGGCGCGTGGGATCAGATGCTGAATGTCGGGCGTGAGAGCACACTAAAAGACAAGGTAGAGTCTACCCGCCAACAGCTCGAGCGAGCTCAAAAGGATCTAGATAGTCTGCAACGTGGGGGGGCGGCGGACTCCACGGGATATGGCTATGGGCGTAAAAATGACTCTCTGATCTCGCAGCAAGAGACTCAGCGGGTCAGTAGCCAAAAGGCGCTGGTTACCCGCCTGCAAAAAGAACTGGGTGAACTGAGTGAGAAATCCTATCAGGATTCAGTGACTGCAGCGCGAGCAGCCGCTGAGCAAAAAGAGCAGGAGCGACAAAAGCGCCAATTTCAAAGTGACCAGGATCTCAAGCGGCAGTATGAAACCTCGGAGGAAAAACATCAGCGTGAGATTTTGCGGATCAAGAATTCCTACGCATCACAGTCTGCAAAAGATGAGGCGGTTAAGCGTGAAAATGCGCGCTTTGCCAAAGAGCAGGCGAGCAAAACGCGTAAAGGACCCCAGTATAAAGCGCCGGTGGGTGATAAGGCCGAGGAATCAAGTCAAGCTGATTTACAAGCGCTGCAGGCGCAGCTGGTGGTTCTGCAACAACACAAGGCGGTGACAGATGTTATCAGCCAGCAGCGCAAAGACTTATGGAAATCGCAGGCGCAATTCGCGGTATTAGAGGCCGCTGCGACTAAGCGCCAACTCACCACGCAGGAACAATCGTTATTAGCCAGCAAGTCGAGTGTATTGGCATATAAAGCCCGCGTTGCCGCGGTAGGTGACGAGGTTGTTTTACAGGAGCGATTAAATCGCCTCAATGATCAGGCCGATAAGTATCTTCTTCAGCAGCAAACTAAGCGGGACGCATTGCTGGCTAGCCAAACAAAGTCCAGCCGAGAGGTGCAGCGAGGACTCGAGCGCTCTCAACTGCTTTCAGGTCAGAAAGATAATCCTCGTCTCAATGAAATGCTAGATGCTCAGCGAAAAACGTGGGAGCAAGAGGACCAGTTGCGATCGAATTGGCAGGCCGGAGGGCAAAAAGCGTGGGCGGATTATGCAGATGCAGCAACAGATGCTTATAGCGTGATGAAAGATGCCGGAGGGCAAGCACTGACCGGTTTAAGTTCTCAACTCACCACCTTTTTGACGACGGGTAAAGCAGACTTCAAATCCTTTACCAGTTCCATTCTCAGTATGTTGACTGAAATTCTCGTAAAAATGGCTCTGGTAAATGGCGTTAAATCCTTGGCTGGTGCGATGGGATGGGGCGGCATTGAGGCCAATGCAAAAGGCGGGGTGTATTCCTCCGCAAGTTTGAGCGCATACAGTGGTTCGGTTGTCGATAAGCCGACGTTTTTTGCATTCGCTAAAGGGGGTGGTGTCATGGGAGAAGCTGGCCCTGAGGCTATTTTACCTTTACGCCGTGGCGCCAATGGAAAACTAGGTGTGGTTGCGGGAAGTGGCGGCGGCGGAAGCCCCGTTTTCCATAATACCGTTATTTTACAAAATGACGGATCAGCCACATCTAAGTCATCTGGTGGCAATGAAGCTGTGAGCAAAACCATGATGAAAATGCTCGATCAGTTTTGTCAGGACAATATTAGTGAATCCCTTCGTCCGGGAGGACAGCTTTTTAACGCGATGAAAGGTCGTTAATCAGCGTATTCATTGAGGAACGCTCATGGCAATTGAAACTTTTATGTGGCCTACACAGGTCGCAGGACAGCCCACGACGGAGTACGCCAGAACAATACGCGAGGTGCAATTTGGTGATGGATATAAGCAGGTATCTGAAAGTGGCATTAACTCAGAGCGGATAAAGTTTTCTTATTCTTTTCGTGGCTCTCTGAGCGTGGCCATTGCGATCCGTGATTTTTGTCGTCGTCACTGTACTAAGGCATTTATTTGGACGCCTCCGCATGGTGATAAAGGGTTGTACATTATCAGCGCAGATTCAATCCGATTAATTCCTAACGGCAAAACGCAAGCAACAGTCTCGGCGACTTTTGAGCAAACCTTTTCAGCTGTGGAGGTCTAATGTCACTAAATAGCGATTACCAAAAATTGGAGCCGGGTAATACAGTTCGTCTGTTTGAAGTCGATGGCTCTGCATTTGGTTTGGATGAAGTATTGCGTTTTCATGCTTATAACCTGTCTCATACGCCGGAAGAAATCACTGCGGCTGGTGGGGATGACGCTAAGCTCGCCGCAAAATCTATCTGGTGGCAAGGAAAGGAATACGGTGCATGGCCTTGCCAAATAGAAGGATTAGAAATGGCGACGAGTGGTAGCACAGCCCAACCTACATTGACCCTTGCTAACTTAAACGGTTCGATTACTGCGCTTTGTCTACGCTTCGAAGATATGGCGCAGGCTAAAGTGACTATTCACGACACGCTGGCACATTATCTCGATGCAAATAACTTCCCCGAAGGCAATCCTACCGCAGATCCCGAGCAGGAAAAAAAGCAGGTTTACTATATCGACCGTAAGTCACTCGAAAACGATGAAACCGTTGAGTTTGAGCTGGCGAGCCCTGCCGATTTACGTGGCCTGCAAATACCGACGCGCCAGATCCACTCGCTGTGTACATGGTGCTCACGCGGCTGGTACCGAACGGGTAAAGGGTGTGATTACGTGGGCACTCGCTACTTTGATGAGAATGGGCAGCCGGTTGATGATCCGAGTCAGGATAAATGCGGTGGGTTACTCAGCGATTGTCAAAAGCGGCATGGTGAAAACAATCCGGTGCCGTTTGGCGGCTTTCCGGGTGCAGCACTGATAAGGCAATAGTATGAGAGAGAAAACGATACAGGCTATCGTGGCCCATGCCGCAGAGGTTTATCCAGCTGAATGTTGTGGCGTGGTGGCGCAGAAATCACGTGTCGAGCGCTACTTTCCCTGCCGTAATATCGCGGAAAATCCCACGGAACAGTTTCATTTATCTCCGGAGGATTATATTGCAGCAGAAGAATGGGGAACCGTAACGGGGATTGTGCATAGTCATCCCGATGCCACCACGCAGCCGAGTGAGCTGGATAAGGCGCAGTGTGACGCGATGGCAATTCCGTGGCATATCGTGAGTTATCCTGAAGGGGACTTACGCACCATGATGCCGCGCGGGGAATTGCCGCTGGTGGGGCGCGCGTTTGTATTAGGGCATACAGACTGCTGGGGGCTGGTTATGAGCTACTTCCGGCAAACGCATGGCATTGTGCTTAATGATTACCGCGTTGATTATCTATGGTGGGAATCAGGAAGCGAAAATCTCTATCTGGATAATTGGTATGAATGCGGTTTTCGTGAGTTTAGTGGCCCACCTCAATCAGGCGATATGGTGATAATGCAAGTCTCCGCGCCGGTCGCGAATCATGCCGGTATTCTGTTAGATGATGGGATGCTGTTGCATCATATGTACGGCATGTTGAGTCAGCGTGTTCCCTACGGGGGCTACTGGAAAGATCGAACTGTGAAGATAGTCAGACATATGAGCCTGATTAACTAATAAAGCTTATGGTACCCTTTGAGCATTAACTAAAGGGATGCTGATATGAAAAAAACAATCGTTGTGTTAGCTATATTGGGCTTGGTTGGATGTAAAAGCCTATCTGACATTAGGTCAGAAAAGCCGGATACTTCTTTCAACTCGAGCAAATCTCCTGATGCTGTGGCTGAATGTATTCTATATGGATGGCAAAGCCAGAACCTTCTTGATGGTCCGATGAAGGTATATATTCAACCAGCACCAGAAGGAAAAACTGTATACACGGACAGTTTATTGGCTGTAGCTGATATATCAAAAGTGGAACAAAACGAGTCGAACATTAAGTTATATCTTCGTGGCTTGTATAAAAAAGATGACTTAAGGCAGATAGCCTTAAGCTGCAAATAAACCCGCAACTGCGGGTTTTTTTATGGAGATAAAATGTCATTCATAACACTCCCCGAAAGAAAATTAATCTTCCATGGATTACTAATCAATGAATTTGGAAAAGAATTTACGTATAGGGCTAGCAGTGTCCCTAAGATGGTCAGTGCCGCAAAAAACTTAATTCCAAATTTCGAAAAATATTTAATGGAGGCTCACCAGCGTGGCCTGACGTTTGCAGTATTTGTTGGTAAACGCAATGTTGGTTTGGATGAGTTGGAAATGACTAAAGGCTCTGAGCCTATTCATTTACTTCCTGTAATTATTGGAAATAAACGCGGTGGACTTTTCCAAACAATTTTAGGCGTTGCTTTAATTGGCGCTGCTCTAGCAATGGGACCTATAGGGTTGGGGTTAGTTACATCGACTACAGCGTGGAGCATAGGAATGGCGGGTGCATCGATGGCGCTCGGTGGTGTAGTCCAAATGCTATCCCCCCAACAGGCTGGTATTCGAATGCGACAAGATCCGGACAATAAACCCAGCTATGCATTTGGCGGTCCTGTTAACAGTACCGCTCAGGGCAATCCGGTTGCCATCGGTTATGGTGAACGGGAGATCGGCGGTGCAGTTATTTCTGCTGGGATATATACCGAAGACCAGCAATAAACATATCAATTCACAAGACCCGCTACGGCGGGTTTTTTTATGGGTGAAATATGATAAACGAGATTAAAGGCCAGAAAGGTGGCGGTGGTGGTGGGCATACGCCTGTTGAATCACCCGATAGTATCCAGTCGATGGCCATTGCCAAAATATTGCTCGCGTTGGGTGAGGGAGAATGGGCTGGTGGCCTTGATGGTACCAATATTTTCCTAGATGGAACGCCGCTCACTAATGAGGACGGTAGCTCGAATTTCGAGGGGGTAAGTTGGGAATTTCGCCCCGGTACTCAATCGCAAGAATATATCAAAGGTGTGCCTGCTGTTGAGAATGAAATCACCATTGGCACCGAACTTAAGAGCTCGGCGCCGTGGGTGCGTGCGGTTAACAATACTCAGTTATCTGCAGTGCGTTTGCGGTTCGGCTGGCCTGCATTGCAGCAGCAAAAAGATAACGGCGATGTGAACGGCTACAAAATTGAATACGCTATCGATGTGGCCACGGACGGTGGCGCATATCGTGAGGTGCTTAAATCTGCCGTTGATGGCAAAACGACAACGCTTTATGAGCGCAGCCACCGTATTGATTTACCCACAGCGACAACCGGCTGGCAGTTGCGTGTTCGCCGTCTCACCGCCAACGCTAATAGCGGTCGTATTGCCGACACGATGAATGTTGAGGCTTACACTGAAGTTATCGATGCCAAATTACGCTATCCAAACACTGCGCTGCTCTACGTAGAATTTAACGCCAAGCAGTTTCAAAAGATCCCTAAAGTGACATGCCGACCAAAGATGATGATCGTCAGAGTGCCGGATAATTATGAACCGGTCACGCGGCAATATTCTGGTGTCTGGACGGGCGGGTTCAAGTGGGCATGGACTGATAACCCAGCATGGGTGTTCTATGACATCTTGGTCTCTGATCGTTACGGGTTAGGCCAACGCATTGACTCCACGCAGGTGGATGAATCTGAGCTTTATCGTATTGCGCAGTATTGTGATCAACTGGTACCCGATGGACGCGGCGCGGATGGTATGGAGCCACGCTTTAAGTGTGATGTGTACATTCAATCGCGTGAAGATGCGTGGACCGTTCTAACGGACTTTGCCGCGATATTCCGCGGTATGACCTGTTACGGGCAAAATCAGATTGTGACACTGGCAGATATGCCGCGAGACTTGGATTACACATATACGCGCGCCAACGTTATCAATGGGAAGTTTGCATACTCAGCCTCGAGCGAACGCACACGGTACACCACAGCTATGGTGGGATGGTCAGACCCAGCCAATCATTATGCCGATGCTGTCGAGTCGGTGTTCGAAAATGCATTAGTACGCCGCTATGGGGTGAATCAGACCGAGATCACGGCCATTGGTTGTACGCGTCAAAGCGAGGCTAATCGCCGTGGCCGTTGGGCATTATTGAGTAATAGCCAAGACCGAACGGTTGAGTTTTCCGTGGGGCTCGATGGTTTAATCCCGTTTCCGGGGCATATTATTGGCGTTGCCGATCAGATGCTCTCAGGGCGAGTTATGGGAGGCCGCATTAGCAGCGTTGAAGGGCGAAATGTTCGCCTCGACCGCGAGCCAGACATTAAGAGCGGTGACCGTCTGATCGTTAATCTACCTTCTGGTATCAGTCAGGCCAGAACGGTGCAGTCGGTAAATGGTCGCCTTGTTACGGTGACAACGAGCTATAGTGAAACTCCGCAGGCCGAATCAGTATGGGCAGTTGATGCTGATGAACTCGCAGTGCAGCTCTACCGCGTTGTGAGTGTGGCAGACAACAACGACAACACATACACCATCGTTGGGGCTTACCATGATCCGGACAAATATGCACGGATTGATACCGGCGCACGCATAGACGAACGTCCCATTTCCGTTATTCCTCCGGGTGTTCAGGTAGCACCAGAAAATGTTCTCATTACCAGCTATTCAAGCGTCAACCAAGGGATTGCGGTGACTACGCTGCGTGCGACGTGGAACGCGGTGAAGAATGCGATAGCGTATGAGGCTGAGTGGCGAAAAGATAACGGTAACTGGGTATCAGTCCCGCGCACGTCGGCACTGGGCTTCGAGGTTCCCGGTATTTACGCGGGTCGTTATTTAGTCCGCGTTCGTGCTATCAACGCCAGCGATATTTCTTCACTGTGGGCGACGTCACTTGAGACGCAGCTTAATGGGAAAGAAGGAAAGCCGCCGTTGCCTGTAGGTTTCAAGGCTGATCCACTATTGTGGGGGATTTTGCTTTCTTGGGGATTTCCAGATGGTGCTGAAGATACGCTAAAAACTGAAATTCAATACTCCACAACCGCTGGCGGCGGTGATGCCATGTTGCTTTCTGATATTCCTTATCCACAGCGAAGCTATACGCAAACTGGATTAAAGGCTGGGCAGGAGTTTTGGTATAGCGCGCGCCTTGTTGATCGTACTGGTAATCAAGGGGATTGGACGGGGTGGATCCGTGGTGCGTCAAACGGTAACGCGGGGGATTATCTGGAGGGCATTGGGGATGAATTTTTAACCTCTGAAGATGGTGAGAAGCTAACCAGTGATATTGATACGAATATTGAAGGGATCATACAAAATGCGCTGGCCAATAACGCCACTGTAGAGCATCAGTGGGCACAATACGGGGAGGTTCGCGCGGATATTCTGGTAGTAAAGACAACGATTGCCGAAGTTGATAGGGCTATGGCCGAGATGAAAACTCAGGTTCAGGCGCAGTTTGAGGATGTGACCTCTGTCCTTGAAGACAAGCTAACGGCAACTGTAGATGCTGATGGTGCAACGGCAATTCATGCTCTTAAAGCTGGCGTTCGCATAAATGGTGTTTTTTATAATGCAGGCATGTCGATAGCCGTGTTGGCACCTACAGGGAAACCAGTTGTTACTCGCATAGGGTTCAATGCCGATCAGTTTGTTTTAATGAGCGGAAGCGGTAATACCCAGTACTCACCGTTTGCAGTTGTTAATGGGCAGGTGTTCATCGATGACGCATTTATTCAAAAGGCTTCTATAGGATCGGCAAAAATTGCTGACTATCTACAATCAGATAACTTTGTTGAGAATAGCGTTGGGTTAAGAATTGGTTTTAGAAATGGTACCTTTGAGAACTACGGTAGTACACCGGGTCAGGGGGCAATGAAACAGACCAACCAAACAATCACATCTAGGGATGAAAATGGTGTGGTTTTGGCGCAATTTGGAAGATTAACGGGCGTTTGGTAATTCCCTGGGTGGCTTAGGCCACCTTTTGTTTTTAAGGTGGAGATATGGCTTACGGTCTAGCGGTGAGAAACCCAAATACGGGGAGGATGTTTAACCTTGCCGACGTTGCAAGCGGCATGTTGACGTTTGTTACAAAGCTTGAATTTAATCTTGCTTATACAACTGCGACCTCTATGACCTTCAATGTGTTGGGGGGCGTGCCAGAATCGGCGCAAATCGTGCTGATATACAACGTATCAACCGCGGCAATCATTGCGCCATCGCCCTATGTCGGCGTGGATTTTGTTAGCGTTACCGGATTTACTCGTAGTGGTAGTAATTTGATTATAAATTTCAATACTAAACTCGATGCTCCTGGTGCGCAGCAGGCACCGCTATCAATTAGCGTATACCAAACAACAACCTTCCCGAAAATAAGTAGTAATTCATATGGGGTAGCATTCTTTGGTGGCACATCACCACAGGCTATCACAGACACAATTAAAATCGGCTATGTTCGTGCCAACGCCGTGCGCTCTATTGCAGCTAATGCGACGATTAACGTATCAGATATAGCCGGATCCGGAGATGCAGTATTTGGCTGGTGGAGTAACCCATCTGCAGTGGTTGAAATGAACCATGCAGATAAAACTATTTCATCAACGGCCGCAACGACTCTTTACCTCACGGCGTTCGGAGAAGTTCCCAATCTAACATTGCCGAAGTATGGACTAGCAATCTGGAATAAGTCGGGGAGATTGGTATATAGCAGTGCACATATTCCATTCTCAAAAGTAACAACGAAAAACATTGGAACGGGTACCGTCGATACTGGCGTAGATAAGCCAATGATACCGCTGGGACGTTGCGGCTATGACGCCATCAATAATGGCCTATGGACTATACCCATTCGAGGTTTCACGATAAATGGTAGGAATGTGGGATCTGGCCGGTCAGCGCGAAATCAATACACCAGTCTGAATACGGGGGGCGCCACGCCAAATATTGCCAATTATCCACTTCCATGCCCAATACTTGACGCCACTCTATACCACAACGTCTAGATCCTAAAAATCCATAAGCCCGCCGAGCGCGGGTTTTTTATTTCATAAAGTCAGAGGCCATTATGTCAGCAGGGACAATAACCTTAACAAATAACTCTGCAGCGGTATCGGGTGCAGGAACGGCGTTTACCACAGATTTAAAGGCAGGGGACTTTATCGTCTCTGTCGTGGGTGGAGTGACCTATACGCTGCCAGTTAAAACCGTAAATAGTGCCACTGGCGTTACGCTGCTCAAAAATTATGATGGACCAACTCAAGCGGGGGCAGCATGGTCAGCAGTACCACGCGATACAATGAACGCTATTACTGCGCAACTTGCAGCAGAAACAGCGCAGGCTCTGCGTGGACTGAATTACGATAAACAGAATTGGCAGCAGGTATTTAGTGCGACAGGAAATGTCACCGTAAAACTTCCAGATGGCAGCAGTTTTACTGGCCCCGCATGGGGTGGAATAGTCACACAAATAAACGATATTAAAACCGACCCAAGATGGGATACGGTGAATAATAAAGCAGGCGGGAGAGTTACTACCCCAATAGACGTTGGTGGCTCAGTGCACGTAATTACTAGCTCTAGCAGCTGGGGTGTATATGGGTTTAAGTATCCATCCACACTATTGCAAATGGCCTATTGGTTTTGTGAGAATTTTGGTGATTTAGTCTTTGTCACAACAGCGGCAACCAAGCCGGGAACCGAAAAATATTTTTCCATGCGTCAGAATGGGGATTTTAATACGCAAGGAAACATATCATGCGTTTCACTTATTCAGACGTGTGATCGAGATGCAAAAGATAACATTGAACCGATTGAAAACCCGCTTGAAAAATTGGACAAAGTTAACGGTTATACATACCTATTCAAAGATAGCGGGCTTCCATCTGCTGGGATCATTGCTCAGGAATTTAAAGAAATCCTCCCTGATATCATCAGCACAAAATCGCCTTTAGTCCCCAAATATAACGACGAAGGGGAGGTGGAAGGTGTTGAACCTGATAGTGATTTAAATAACTTAACCTATGGTGTTGAGCCTATGGGGGTGATTGGTTTTCTGGTCGCAGCCTTAAAGGCTGAGAAGCTGGAGAGGGAAAAACTGGGTATGGCGTTAGCAGATTTGAAGAAAAAGGTAGATCTGCTTTTGCGTAATGAATGAGCCTGCTAGTACTTCATAAGTTTGCGCCGGAGCGTATGCAAGACTCCGGCGCAGTGACAATAGTAGTGCCATGATATTGATTTTAACACTATAATAAGCAAAGGCTTGCCTGCCGGTTTCAAAACTAGCTTGGTGGATTTATGCTGATTCGATGTATGAAGGAGGTGGGAGTGCCAGCAGAGATTAAAGTATACCTTGAGGATGCTAATCAAGCCTATAGCTCCGGTGTGTGGTGCCTATTAGAGGAAATCTTCACTGAACATATGGGGATGCTTCTGAAACGGATTGATGGAGTTTCAGCAACAGTTGCATTACGTGATGCAGATATCTATGTAACACCATTCAGTGCAGGAATAGACCGAATTTGCGCTTATATGTTTAGTCATCATAAAAAAAATTTCCTTCTTATTGGTATTAGCATCGGACAAAATTTGCCAATTGTTGAGAACCTATTCCCCTGTTTGCAAGGAAGCGTTTTTATCCGAAGAACTGACTCTGTTGAGCAAGTTCGTCATAAGGTGTCTCAAGCTTGGACTATGTCAAACGAAAAAAAAGAAGAAAAATGCCGTTCATGCCGTCGCTTATTATTAACAGCAGGTGAAAAACGTGTAATCTATTATTTAGATAAAGGTTTTAGCGTGTCTCAAATTGGTAATATTCTAGGGATAGGAATGAAAATGGCAAGCCAAAGAAAACGGAAAGTTATGAGGAAGTATAATTTGCACTCAGATGTAGAACTGTGGAATTTTCTTAACAAATGGCGAGAATATTTAATTCCTGCTGAATAATAATCTCACTATTCTAGTAAGCTTATGTTGAGTAAGTTCGAAGGAAATCAGTAAGCATTTGAGAAATCAGCGTGTATATAACAAGCTGGCGCAGTGACAATATCAGTGGATCGCTAATATGTTTAAGTGATTCAGATGGATATTGTCAGGCGCGGATTGTACGGATTAAACCTGAGATAGCAATGAGAATCAATCGGATATTTTATTGAGTTGTATTAGCTCTAACTTGACCTGACTCATCTATAGCACAGAGCTGAACCTAATCTAACAGTCTGCTTCGAGCGAGTAACAGACTTTGGCAGTTATTCTAAAAACTGTAACTGCATGACTAACATTGAGGAAATATGATCAATGTGGAGGAGGTTACAGCGTGTTTATCTTGATTTAGCGCACCCAAACCTATAAGGCGTCGGGGGGCTCATCTGGGGAAATTATCAAGGTTAGTTTTATTAATGATTGCTTGGGAGAACTTACAATTCTAAGGGGGGGAGTAATCTTAAAGGCCCTGACCATTGTAGTCAGGGCCTTTAAGGTACTTCAGACTTCAGATTTAACATTAATGAACTTAATAAAATGATACTGCTATTTATACTGCTTTTAAATGTACCCGTTTACCACAGATAATATTGGGCATTAATACTAAAAATCCTCCCTCTATTTATCTCGTCATACACCTGCCTGCGCTTTCAGAACCTAAGCGTGGCAACTTAAACAAGCACATCCCCTCGCGACATATACTCTTTGATGCGTTGCCTATTGCCGATACGGTTACCATTAAAAAATGAAACCTGCAGCATTAACTAAAAACAAGGCCTTACATCATCGCGCTAACACTACCATTTTGCGAGCAAGCACAAACACTACGAGGCCTGAAAGCGAACTTCATCCCAAACAACACACTTCGTGGCCTATAAAGCAAAATGGTTTTTCATTACTTCTTTCTATTCAGCAACTGATTAACCAATTTCATTGTGCTGCTGAGTACTAATTTACTCATTTTAAATTTGAGGTCAATACTGTTTTTTAAAACATGTTTTTATTTACATCGATAGTGACAGTGCTGCATCCTGCTATTCATTGTACAGACCTACTGGCAACGTCCGCACATTTGGCACAGAGCTACCTGTCAGATTAGGTTCAGCTCTGTGCTACAGATGAGTCAGGTCAAGTTAGAGCTAATACAAGTTAATGCCGCTTATTTTAATATTCTAGTGCCCCAGCAAAATAAGGTCTTCGGGTGCATATGCGTTAGAATTGTCATTACAAATCACGCACTTCGCCGCACGAACTTGCTCTCTTGCAAGATTTTCATCGTTGATTGCTTTGATCACCATAACCTTGCAGGTACCATTTTCAATAACGTGGGCACCCACTCGCAAAGCATTTCTATTCATGTCATAGGCAATGTTCATTGAGATATTCCTTTTAAGTAGTAGACCCTGAGAGTTTACCCACTAAATTTTTATGGGTATGACAAAGTATTGTTTGGTTGAGTTATGGTTAAACAGCAGAAGCAATCAGTCGTCATAATAGAAACGTGAGTTCGGATGTTCGATCCCTGCATCAACATAATCAATCGCTCTCTTGAGCGCCTTCATCAGCTCCTCAGCCTTATCCCGCCTCATCACTATCTTCTGGTCTGGGAACTCAACAGTAGCCCATCCAGCTACTCCAGAAGCCATATCTTTGAATGATGCATTCAGAAATACTAGATCAGCCATTGCTAGGTGAGTCACGTCAAATTCTGTTAGTTCTGGCATAGCGCCCAACTCGGACTTGCGATTTTCTACAGCCATTTCAAACCCTCACTTGTAAACATTCCAAATGTATCGATAAAACATTGCGTACAGAAATGAGTACCAAATATTTATAGTATTTTATAAATGATATTTAATTCAGTTGGTTGAGTGAGAGTACGTATAGTCGTGGATGAGGAAAGTTGGCGCGGCCTTGCTCAAAATAACATCTCTTATCGGGAAACAAAGTGATAACTAGTGTAACCGCGAAATCAGCTAAACCCAATGCTTGCGGCGAACTGTGCGGAAAACATCGCATTAATCTTTTATCTGGTTTAGCTAATCGGTGTTTGCTATTTAATTTTCTTTCCGATATTGAGTACACTTGAGCAAGAAAATAATTTCTATATGTTGTACTTCTGAAGGTATCCCCAGTGCGTCTTAATCGAGCAATAAGTCCCCTTGAACATGTCATTTATGGTCACTATAAGGTCGTGCATGGCGTGCGTATGGCGCTTGCATTTGTACTCACGTTTTTAGCCATTCGATTGTTGCATGTGCCTGAAGCTACGTGGCCGCTCATTACAATGGTGGTGGTGATGGGCCCCATCTCATTTTGGGGGAACGTGCTTACTCGTGCGCTGCAACGCATTATGGGAACTGTATTCGGTGCAACCTCTGGGCTAATTGCGCTGTATATTGAAATCTATTCGTTACCGTTGATGCTAGTGTGGTGTGCATTGGTGATGTTTGTGTGCGGCGTACTGGCTTTGGGTAAAAGGCCCTATATGGGGCTGTTGATTGGTATTACGTTGGCGGTCGTCTGCGGGGCAGGTCCAGGGGATATGAACACTGCGCTATGGCGGAGCGGTGATGTCATTATCGGTTCGTTACTCGCGCTATTTTTTACTTCCATCTATACCCAGAGAGCTTTTGTTCACTGGCGATTGATGATGAGTAAAGAGCTTAAAAACATGAGTGACTTTTACAGTGCGCATATGTCACCCAACATATTAGAACGTCCACATTTGTCGGCAAAACATCAGCAAATCCTTAATGAACTCGTCAAGGTTCGGACACTCATCTCACCCTGTGTACGTGAAACTCGCATTAATAAAGATGTGTTTGATGCCATTCAAGTCATGAGCCGCAATTTGGTGTCTACGTTGGAGCTATTGACCGATGCCTACTGGGCGACGCGCGAAAGTCATTTCATCATGCTGAATGCTACCACGTTGCGGGTGTTCCAAAAGCTCTCTATCAATACATTGAATGCGTTATCGAGCGCATTACTGAGCGGCAACATTGACGATGATCTGAGTGACCTGCCGGAAATGGGCGCGGTTTCTGTTGAGTTGAAGCATCTGATGGAAAATGCCAAAGCGGCGGAAAATATAGAGGCGCCTATCTATGGCTATGTGTGGCTGAATCTGGAGTTGGCAAAACAGCTCGATGAGCTGAGAGATTTGGTTAGCATGGCGTTAACGAAATAAGCGTGTTTTATAAAACGGCTTAATAATCTTAAGTCGTTTTATATAAAGCCAGCCTTCTTAAGCGCAAAGCCTGTGACAAGACTTAAACTATATTGAAATGTAAATTCGAAATAATAGCTAAATATGTCACAGAGTTTATGGTAGCATCCCTCTGTGTTCTTAAAAATAAAATAATAATTATCCATAAACATGGAATTAAATAATGGTTTGATTACATTGCTTGTGGTTGGATATATATAAATTAAAAATTAAATTTTATATTCGATGTTTACATTGAATATAATTAGCGATTCTTCTTTGTAAATTAATAAGAAAAGTAAAGTTAACCCCGCCTTTATTTGTAATATACCCTCGTTTTAAATTAACTACTTGGCACCCATTCGTTTATGGGGTGCTTATGTCGTTATTGTTTTACTTGGGTAAGTCAATTTTATAATAAAGGACTATGTCGCATGTTTAAGAAAACGTTGTTAGCGGGAATCACAGGTGTTGTACTTTCAGGCGTTGTTTTTAACGCCAGTGCTGCAGGTGAGGCAAACCAAGGATCCGGTAAAATTACTTTTACTGGTGAGGTGATTGAAGCTCCATGTTCAATCAAACCGGGTGATGAAGATTTAAAAGTCAACTTGGGTGAGGTTGCTACTAATGTATTAAATAGTACTCAGCAATCTTTAGCTGAGGATTTCACCATTCATTTGCAGGATTGTATTCTGACAGATAGCAAGGGGGTTGTGGTTACCGATAAAGTGAAAATCACTTTCACTTCACCTAACACTGATACCACAGATACAAGCCTGATGGCTAACACATTGCAAGGTAACATCGGTGCTGCTAGCAATGTCGGTGTGCGTATTCTCGATTCGGGAAATAATAAGTTAACGTTGGGCTCAGCGGTAACCGTGACCTTCCCTGATTCAAGTTCCTATCAAGAGTTAAATTTTAAAGCTCGTATGGAGAAAATCGGTACTGCGACGGTAACACCGGGTAACGTACAGGCTCAGGCTAATTATATGCTTGATTATAAATAAAATCACATAACCCCATTGAAATCAAACCGGTGAGACTGTCACCGGTTTTTAATAATGCTTTTTATACAAAATGTGTTTATGTGCAAAAATAAAAAGACCGGCCATTTAAATTTATTTCTTTTCATAAAGAAAGCGTTATGTTCAGTTGTCTTTTCGGCATTAGTGCCTTCGACTGTGTTGGCCACTGAGTTTAATACGCATTTTATGGATGTAGACGATCGTGACAATATTGACCTTTCTCAATTCGAGAAGAAAGGGCAGATCCCTGCTGGGCAGTATATTGTTCAGGTATCGATCAATAAAAATGTGTTACCTAAAACATGGACACTAGAATGGCTCGCTGCTGATAACGAAAGCGGAACTCAGTTGTGCTTGACCGCCGAACACTTGCAGCAACTTGGCTTTGACGAGACGTTTATTAAACAACTTCATGAATGGAATCAGCAGAAATGCTTGGACGTTACCCGTAAACCAGAGCTCTCGGTTAAGCTCGATAAGGCTAATATGCTGCTGAACTTAACGGCTCCACAGTTATGGATGAAATATCAAGCCAAAAATTGGACGCCGCCAGAGTATTGGGATGATGGTATAGCAGGCGCATTGTTAGACTATAACGTATATGCCGGCCAATACGAACCTCACGATGGCGATAGTACACAAAATATGAGCTCTTATGGAACGCTAGGATTCAACCTCGGCGCTTGGCGTTTTCGCTCTGATTATCAGTACAGTGAAGATTTTATTAACGGTAAATCGAGCGGTAGCGAAGCCACGCTTTCCCGCACTTATCTCTTTCGTCCTATCCCAGCGATATCATCAAAATTTACTGCGGGACAGTACGATCTTGATTCCGATATTTTTGATACCTTTCACTTTACAGGCGCTTCGTTGGAAAGCGACGAACATATGCTACCGCCAGATTTGCAAGGTTATGCCCCCCAAATTACAGGTATTGCACAGACCAACGCCAAAGTGACCGTTGAGCAAAACGGCCGTGTGCTCTATCAGACAACCGTGTCACCAGGCCCATTTACCATCAGTGACTTAGGGAATACGCTGCAAGGACAAATGGATGTGACGGTAGAAGAAGAGGATGGGCGCAAAAGTACGTTTCAAGTCGGTTCTGCATCGGTCCCGTTTCTCACCCGTAAAGGCCAGGTGCGATATAAGGCCTCTGTTGGAAAACCGACAACGACCTCGCACAACGATGTGAATAACCCTCTTTTCTTGACCAGCGAATTCTCATGGGGCTGGCTAGGCAATACGTCACTTTACGGCGGTGCGATTCTGACGGCTGATGATTATCAATCGATTAGCTCGGGGATCGGTTTTAATCTGAATGAGCTGGGTTCTATATCGTTTGATATCACGCGTTCTGAAGCCGAACTGGGCTACTCTGAAACACCACAGGAAAGAAAAGGCGGTTACAGTTATCGAGTGAATTATGCTAAACGGTTTGAGTCTACAGGCAGTCAGGTCACGTTTGCCGGGTATCGTTTCTCAGATAAAGAGTATGTGACGATGACTGAATATCTCAATTCACAGGATGGGGACGAGAATACCGATGATGAAAAAGAAAGCTACATTCTCTCCTTTAACCAAACGATCGAATCGTTTGGTGTGAATGCATACTTTAATATCTCTCGAGATACATACTGGAATTCTAATAGTGATACCCGTTATTCGCTCTCACTAAGCCGCAATTTTGAGCTTGGTGATATCAAAGGTATTTCTGCCTCACTATCGTTAACGCGTACCCGCTGGGATGGCGAAAACGAAAATCAATATTATCTTTCTTTCTCTGTTCCTCTCGGGCTAGGCAGCAGCATGTCATATAACGTGCAGCGCTATGGGGATAAAACCGCACAGTCTGTTTCTTATTACGATTCTTCTGACAAGAACAATACGTGGAACGTTTCCACATCCGCGGATAACGATCAAATAAGAGATGGAAAACCCGCTTTGCGTGGCGGTTACCAGCACTATTCGCCGTATGGTCGCTTTAATTTAGCGGCCAGCGTCCAACCGAACACATACAACTCGCTGAATGTGGGTTGGAATGGTTCTGCCACCGCGACTCGCTACGGCGCGGCGCTGCATGATTATACCAGTGGTAACAATGCTCGCATGATGGTGGACACTGACGGCATTGCTGGTGTTGCGCTCAATCGCAGTCGTACCGTAACGAATGGCTATGGCATCGGTGTCATTCCTTCAATCAGCAATTATCAAACGGCAACATTGCAAGTCAACAGCAACGATCTGCCAGAAGGCGTTGATGTGAGTAATTCGGTGATTCGCACCACTCTTACTGAAGGCGCTATTGGCTATACGGCACTAAGTGCGACCAAAGGTTATCAAATTGTGGGTGTTATTCGCCTTGCCGATGGTCGTTTTCCTCCACTGGGTGTCACCGTTGTTGATGCCAAAACGAACAAAGACGTTGGATTGGTTGCCGAAGAGGGGTTCGTTTATCTCAGCGGTATTCAGGAAGGAAGCATGTTGCGTGTTGCGTGGTCCAGCAACATCTGTGAAATCACCCCACCTAATCAAAGTAATATCAGCGAGGCAGCCATTATATTGCCTTGTAAGACCGTTCATTAATTCAGGTTTAATAAGATGAAAGTAAGCTATTCATTAGTGTCACTTATTTGGTTGCTCGGTGTGAGCAGTATGATAAACGCCGCGGTGCTTCCCGATCGTACCCGTTTAGTGCTGAATGAAACGGATAAAAGCGTGTCGGTCCGATTAACGAATAAGAGTGAAACGCTCCCTTACTTGGCCCAGTCATGGATTGAGGATAGCGAGGGTAAGAAAACACGTAATTTTATCTCTCCGTTGCCACCGCTACTGCGCTTAGATCCTAGAGAACAGAGCCAAGTTCGGTTAATGGCACTTCCGCCGTTGGCTACGCTACCGAAAGATCGAGAGAGTCTGTTTTATTATAATGTCCGCGAAGTTCCCCCGCGCATGGAAGATAAAAATGCCATGCAAATTGCCATGCAAAGCCGGTTAAAACTTTTCTGGCGGCCTAAAGCAATAGTCCTGAAGGCGGGGGCTGTGATGACATGGGATAAAGTCGATATTTCTCAGACGGCAAACGGGATAAATTTTAAAAATAATACGCCTTACTACGTAACGGTTGGCTATATTGGCCTTGACGGTAAGACGCTTATCGCGGGCGGAAATAGCATTATGGTCGCCCCTTTTGACCAAGAAACTATGACAGTAAAGAATTTGCCGTCTCGTTTCCAGATTGGCTATGTCGGTGATTATGGCGGTCTGACCCTCTACAAGATTAGCTGCAATTCAGTGCAGTCAGTTTGTCAAAATACGGCGGTACTGAAGGAATAAATATGCGCAATCTTCTCTTTTTGTTAGCTCTTGTCTCTGTATTCTCGTCATCCTCTGCCTGGGCGTTAGATTGCTATAAAGACAATCATGGCGGGTCTATTAGATTTAGTGCCATGTTACCTTCGTTCATTATTCCAGAGAATGCGCCATTAGGAAGCAAAGTCTGGGAGAGTGGTGACGTTAACTTGACCGTGTATTGTGATAACTCCGCCGATTGGACTCAACATGCTCCAACGGAAACTGTTCATGCTTGGATTAAACTTCCAGAAATAAACAGTAGCGATGTGATTGATAACCCCTATTTTACCTTTGGGGTAACTTATGAAGGTGTTGATTATGAAACCACAGGGTTTGGAATTGATACGGGAAAATGTTTAGATAAATCATCCAGTGGTAACTATGCTGGTCATACTCCCGTATGCAACGGAGTGGATTATCAAAAAAATATTAGTTTTAATGCCCGATTTAGATTGTATATGAAGCTTAAAGCGATTCCTGCGACCAGCGATACTGTTTACGATTTCGGTAGTATTAACGTCTTACAGTTTGATGGCTCGGGAGGCGCAAACCTTCAATCAAATGCAAAAAATCTACGTTTTAATATCGATGGATTGAGCAACGTGCGCTTTTTGGATTGTAGCGTAGACATTAAGGTTTTTCCTGAAAGTCAGGTAGTGAGTTTTAAGCAAATTGATAATTCATCTATTCGTACAAGCCCTGCAACTGAGCCTTTTAGTATCTCGACCATTAAAGATATGAGTGCAGGTTGTACTCAGCAGTTTGATGTGCAAACCAGTTTTTATACGGATGATGTACTTTACGATGCAACGCATCTTGATATGGATAATGGTTTGCTGCTGAAAATCTTCGATGAAGAAGATCATGCTGCCATTGAATATAACCAGTACAAGGCGTTTACCACTTATATTCCTGGACAGGGCTCAGATACGATTACACATGAGTACACTGCGGAATTAACAAAAAATCCGACTAAAGAAGTGTCGATAGGGCCATTTAGTAAGGATCTCATTATCAAACTTAATTACCATTAAACTTTTAGTAGCATGGCGCGCTAGGCGCCATGCCATAAACATTATTTAGCCGTGTCTGCTGCTTTTTTTGCTGCATCAACCCAGCCATCAAATGTGGCTTGGTGGGCTTTGATCCAACCGTTAACGTGGCGTTCAATATCTGCTTCTGAGTTTTCACCCTGATGCATGCGCAGGTTCTGTGCGTTGACATCAGCAATGGGTAACTTCATTTCGGCAAACAGTTTAGCCGCAGCAGGGTTTTTCTCTGCGAAGGTTTTGTTTGCTACGATCTGCATATTGTTGACTGGGAAGCCGTAGTTAGCACCGTTTGGTAGCTTGGTGTCGACATCTTTCAGGCTACCAGGAAGAGCAGAGAATGGCACTTGTAACCAGACAACATCACGTCCTGGTTTCAGTACATCGCTGACCCAATACGGCGTCCAAGTGTAATAAAACACAGGCTTACCTTCTTTAAAGCGAGTCATTGTGTCTGCAATCAGCGCGGAATAATTACCTTGATTGTGTTCGACGGTGTCGTTTAAACCATAGGCTTTTAACTGATAGTTAATTGATGCTTCGCAACCCCAGCCTGGAGTACAGCCTGCCAAATCGGCTTTGCCATCGTTATTCGTATCGAATAACTTGGCGATTTTGGGATCTTTCAGCTGTTCAATATTGGTGATGTGATATTGATCGGCCGTTTTTTTGTCAATCAAATACCCTTGTGCCGCACCCGTTACATACTGGCCTTCGCGATAGAATTTCTTATCGCCTCCCGCGCCGTTGTACATATCTGAGTGAAGCTGATCCCAGTTTACCGCTAAGAAGGTTGCATCACCTGCGGCAACCGACGTGTATGCGACGTTGTAGTCCACCTCTTTGGTCGGCTGCACGTCGTAGCCTAGTTTTGTCAGCGCCTTGCTCACCAGTTGGGTCTGGAAAGTCTCTTCGGCAATACTGCTCTGAATTGGCTGTACAGACACGCCTTTACCCGGCAGTTCAGCAGCCTGAGTGGAGAAGGTGGTAGATAGTGTACCGAATGCCAGAGCGGTAATGGCCAGCATAGATGCGATACGTTGTTGTGTTTGCTTATGTTGTTTTGTTTGTTCTGTCATGAATATTCCTGTTTATTTTAGGTGGAGGGAATACGACTGCCCAAATCTTCCCCATAGAACAGTAGGGTGGAAGAGTGAGAACCCAAATCGGGTTACTGGTGATGTACCTCCCTCAATGAAGAGGGAGGCTGGGGACGTGTTATCCGCGTTTAATAAAAAGACGTGCGACTAGCCCAATAGGACCGCTCATGTACCAGCCCTGCATACCGCGGCTGCGGCGATCGCGACCAACAGATTGAGTGAGTCGGTCGAGGATAATCGCCAGAATGACGATGCCGACACCCCCGATGGATGCCAGTCCCATATCAAGGCGACCGATACCGCGTAATACCATCTGACCTAAGCCGCCAACGGCAATCATCGATGCAATGACGACCATGGATAGTGCTAACATTAGGGTCTGGTTTACGCCCGCCATAATGGTAGGCATCGCCAGCGGTAGCTGAACTTTAAACAGCATCTGTCGTGGACTTGAGCCGAAAGACTCTGCTGCCTCAATGAGGTCAGCCGGCACTTGCTGAATACCTAAGCTGGTTAAACGCACAATAGGGGGGAGCGCAAAGATGATAGTTACCACGACCCCTGGTACGTTACCGATACCAAACAGCATGACGATAGGCACCAGATAAACGAATGCCGGCGTGGTTTGCATCGCATCCAGCAACGGCCTGATGACGCGAGCAGCTCCTTTGCTACGAGCCAGCCAAATACCTAGCGGTAAGCCTATCAACATGCAGAAGAACAGCGATGTGAGCACCAGCGCCAATGTCACCATTGCCTGTGACCAAGCACCGATCGCCCCAATGGCCACGAGACCAATCAGGGTAGCTGCCCCCATTCCTAGTCCCGCACATTGCCAGGCAATCAGGGCAAATACTAAGATTGCGATAGGGGCTGGCATACCTTGTAAGATGTTCTGGAAGCCGCTGAGGACAAAGTCCACGGGCATACGGATCCCTTGAAATACCGGGCGACCATGGCTGACAAGCCAGTCAATACCGTGAGTAACCCAACTATCAAAGGGCACCCAGGTGTGATGGAACGGGTCCATCAGATTAAAATGCTCGGCTTCAGGCGTCGGCGCGCTGCTTAACCAGTCGCTGCTTTGTGCCGCGTGATTACTGGCGGCATCCGTCGTTGCCGGTGATGAAGACCATGCGTCTGCGCCTTGCGATGCGGAGGTGGCGTTGCTGGCGGCTGATTCTGCGGGTTCGGTTGCCCATGGATTACTCGTTGCGTCACTCATTGATTAGGGCCCTCTTTGTCAAGTGCTTGAAGTAGCGTACCTTTATTGATAATGCCGATAAAAATACCGTCAGCAGAGGTTACTGGAACCCCACAAGGGGATTGAGCAACCAAAGAAATTAACTCGTTGAGCGAAGTATCTGCATCAACGGCTTCTGGAGCTGATAGCAGGGCAGAATCTAAGGACTGACCTTGAGAGAGCGCTTGCTTTAATGATTCAACGGACACGATACCAATATATTTTTGGCCGCGTTCCACAACATAACCATAATCATGATCTTCATCCTGCAGTAATTTCAATGCAGAGCGAGGACCAAATCCTGGTGTTTTTCGAATCAGAGAGAGATGTCGGCGACGAGCAATATCTTTCGCACTAAACACCTGACTAATATCCACACCTTTAAAGAAGGTCTTAACATAATCATTGGCAGGATTATTCAATATTTCTTCTGGTGTTCCGACCTGAATAACTTCACCGCCTTGCATAATAGCAATTCGGTCGCCAATACGCATGGCTTCATCCAAATCATGTGAGATAAATACAATGGTTCTCTGTTGTTGAGATTGAAGTCTTATTAATTCGTCCTGCATTTCCGTACGAATTAAAGGGTCTAACGCAGAGAAAGCTTCATCCATTAAAAGAATATCAGGATTAATTGCCATTGCCCGAGCTAAGCCCACACGTTGGCGCATACCCCCTGATAATTCATCAGGGTAAGAATGAGCATGACTTTCCAAACCGACCTGACGTAAGGCCTCTAGTGCTTTTTGATGACGCTCAACCTGAGGCACGCCGGATAATTCGAGCCCAAAGGCGGTGTTATCCAATACGTTTAAATGAGGCATTAGTGCAAACGATTGAAAAACCATACTAATTTTACTGCGGCGAATATTGCGCAGTTTCTCTTCCGAGACTCGAGCGATATCTTCACCGTCAATCATGACTTGGCCACGGGTCGGTTTAATCAGACGATTGAGAAGGCGTACCATGGTGGACTTGCCGGAACCTGAGAGTCCCATGATGACAAATATCTCGCCTTCTTCAATGGCCAGACTGGCATTTTTAACGCCAACGGTCAGACCTGTTTTTTCAAATATTTGGTCTTTATGCAGACCTGATTCAATAAGTTTAAATGCCCGCTCGGGATGTTCCCCGAATACTTTATATAGATTCTTAATTTCTATTTTAATAGTCATGCAATAATAGAGTGTCCTATAATAATGATAATTAAGTCACAGATTATTTAATGCAAATAATCCAAATGTTTTGAGCGAAATCGTCTAATACCCTAACATAATGAGATGATGAGACAACCCCTAAATCCAGATTAATACCTTATTTGGGGTTTACATAACCAAAAATATTCGTTATGGTAAAATGCTGCTGCGCTTTCGTCCTGGTTTTAACGTTGGTCTGTTTTTTGGTTATTTGTGCTATTGTTTGCGTAAATTAACGCTGGAATATTTTTTAGTAGATAGATTTACCCAAGCATATAATTTGGATAGGAATGATCCTAATATTTCATTTATTATATGCTTCTTTATAAACATTATTATCCACTGATATTCTCATCGTTCGACAGAATATCAGGCTGATTTTTTGCCTCAAATATGAGAAAATACGCCCCTGTTCCTCTCTGCTTCGAGTATCAATGGCTCTCTCTTCGGCAACCAAAAATCAAATAACCCAGTGGTATAAAGCTCTTTCAGATCATATCCCTGATTTCATCCCGCGCCCACAGCAGCGGACGATGATAGCGGAAGTAGCAAAAACGCTAGCCGGTGATGACGCACGCCATTTAGTGATTGAAGCGCCGACGGGGGTGGGAAAAACGCTGTCATATCTCATTCCTGGCATCGCGATAAGTCGTGATCAAGAAAAGCCTTTAGTGGTGAGTACTGCTAACGTTGCCTTGCAAGATCAAATCTACAGCAAAGATTTACCTTTATTGCGTAAGATTATCCCTGACTTGAAGTTCACCGCTGCGTTTGGACGCGGCCGCTATATCTGCCCGCGCAATTTGGCTGCGATGGCGAGCGCCGAAGGTATGCAGGGCGATCTCAAACTGTTTATTGAAGATGATTTGCAACCAAGCACCGCCGAAGAAAAAGTGTTGTGTCAGAAGCTTAGTAAGCAATTGGCAGGCTATCGCTGGGATGGACTACGTGATCATCTCGATGAAAATATTGACGATAAATTGTGGGGAAAGTTAAGCACCGACCGTGCAAATTGTTTAGCGCGCAACTGCATGTACTTTCGTGAATGTCCTTTCTTTATCGCCAGACGTGAAATAGAAAGCGCTGACGTCGTGGTTGCCAATCATGCGCTGGTGATGGCCGCGCTGGAAAATGAATCTGTTCTGCCAAATGCCAAGGATTTATTACTGGTGCTGGATGAAGGCCATCATCTGCCCGATGTTGCCCGAGATGCATTAGAGATTGATGGTGAGATCACTGCCATATTTGTTAATAGCCAGATTGAAGGTATTGCTCGCCATATTGAGCAGTGTGGTACGCAATACAGTCCAAAGAATCGGCCTAAACTTATGGATAGCGAGCGGTTGAAAGCGCACTGTGAAGAGATGCGACAGCTAACCACCGACTTTGATCGCATGGCTTCATCTTTACTTCCTGTAGGAAGCAGTGACCCTAACTATCGTTTTGAGATGGGGGTATTGCCAGAACCCATGGTGGATATTGCCGTGCGGCTTTATAAGCTAACCGATGGGCTCCGCGGTTTGGCTGAATTCATGATGAACGATTTACAGGAAAAAACCGGTAGTCACGACATTATGCGTTTGCATAAGGCTATTTTGCAGATGAGCCGTAGCTTCAGCTATTTGGAAGCCATGACCAAACTGTGGCGTTTGACAGCCATGGATAAAGCCTCAAACGCGCCTATTTCAAAATGGCTGACGCGCGATGTCTTCGATAATGTTCAGCATATTTATCTGCATTGTGTCGGAATCAGAGTGTGTGATCAGCTGGAGAAAATGCTTTGGCGAAAAATACCTCATGCCATTGTTACGTCGGCAACGCTACGATCTCTGAATAGTTTTAGTCGAATAAGCGAATTATCTGGGTTGAATGAGAAAGCTGGCGATCGTTTTGTCGCCTTAGATTCCCCGTTTAATCATCCTGAACAGGGGCGTCTTGTTATTCCACAAATGACGCTAGAGCCTGCGATGGCGCAGGAAGCCGAACATTTACGGCAGATGGCTCATTTTTTCCGACATGAATGGGAAAACGGAAAACATACTGGCATGTTGGTGCTGTTTGCAAGTCAGAGGGCGATGCAGACTTTTCTCAGCTTTCTTCCGGCGTTACGGCTAGGTTTGCTGGTTCAAGGAGACCAACCGCGTTACCGGCTGGTAGAAGAGCATTGTCGGCGTGTACGTAAGGGCCAGCAAAGTGCACTGGTGGGATTACAATCCTTCGCTGAGGGATTAGATCTAAAAGGTGAGTTGCTGACGCAGGTACATATTCATAAAGTGGCGTTTCCCCCCATTGATAGCCCAGTCATCTTGACCGAAGGCGAATGGCTGAAGACCTTGAAACGTTATCCATTCGAAGTGCAAAGTTTGCCGGGAGCTTCGTTTACTCTGATTCAGCAAGTTGGTCGTTTGATCCGTAGCCACGAATGCAAAGGCGAAATTATTATTTATGACAGACGGTTACTGAGTAAAAGCTATGGCGCACGATTGTTAGGTGCTTTACCGGTGTTTCCTATTGAACAGCGAGCGATGCCCGAGGGCAATTTACCCGCGCTTCCGAAATCCGAATCGAGTAAAAAAACGAGCAATGCAACGCGCGCAAAGCGAAACGCACGGCGCCGCGGGTGAATATGCGAGGTATAATTGTCAGCGTGAATAATGCCACGTAGTATCCAATATATGATGTGAGTGTAAATTGGATGAGTACGAGGTGTTGCTGTGGACTATGCACAAATTATCAAAGAGGTTGGTCGCGGTAAAAATCATGCTCGCGATATCAGCCTGGAACAGGCAGAAGCACTATTTGATGCCATGTTGGCAGGAAAAATTCCTGAGTTAGAGCTCGGCGGTATTTTAATTGGGCTGCGCATTAAGGGCGAAGCTGAGCAGGAAATGCTTGGGTTTTATCGCTCGATGCAAAAGTGGGCTCCCAAGCTGGAGCTTCCTAAGGGAATGCCAATGCCGGTGGTGATTCCTAGCTATAATGGCGCGCGCAAGCAGGCAAATCTCACCCCGTTGTTAGCCATGTTGCTCGCAAGAGAAGGTGTACCCGTTTTAGTACATGGCGTCAGTGAAGATCCTAGCCGCGTCACCAGCGCTGAAATCTTCCGTGGGCTAGGTATTACAGCAACTCAGAATTTACAGAATATCGATTGGCATACGGGTAAACCGATATTTATCGGCGTAGAACATTTGTCTCCAGAAATGTACCAGATCCTTTCATTGCGGTGGCGTATGGGGGTGCGCAACAGTGCTCACACGCTGATTAAAATGATTAACCCATTTGCCGGTGATGTATTACGCATTGCAAGCGTGTCTCATCCTGAATATATCCAACGGATGTCAGGACTATTCAATCAAACAAACTCAACGGCGTTGCTTTTGCATGGAACCGAAGGCGAAGCCTATGCTAATCCGCTACGTTGTCCCCAAATGCATTTATGCCGTAATGGTAATATCAGTACCGTGGTTACTCGGGAAATGGGGGAGGGAGACGCTCCTGAATTGGCAGAAGCGAAGAGTATTGAGTCAACAGTCAATTGGACTCAGCGTTGCTTACGTGGCGAAATCACTGTTCCTCGAAGTATACAACTTCAGGTTGAAGCTTGTTTACGCGTAATTAGTGTTAGTTAATTGTTGCTGAAAGTTTCTTGCGGATTCTCTATTTGTATACTAAGGCGCCTATTTATAGGCGTTTTTTCTATTATTGAACTTTGGATTAAGCTGTGTGAAATGAATAATGTTGTTGTCGCAAAACCCCATTTATTAGACTTATCAACCAAATACAATAATTATATTGGTTTTAAGTGCTGTTTTATTTTGATTTTTAGTTAAAAATCATTAATTATATTTAGTGCCAATATCTCTGATATCTATATTATTTTTTCTACTGTATTCTTTTTATTAGAATTATCCTAAGTTAGCATCCATTACATTCTACGCACGGATTTCAGATTATTTTTAAACAATATGGCTACTATACATCACACTGATATTGACCCTGTTTTAAAACGCCCTGATAACGATTTCCCCGCTCATTTTCAACGCAATGATGAAATTGACTTAATTGAATGGTTCCTTATTGTTTTAAAGTCAATTAAAACAGTTGTAATTATCACGCTATGTTTTGCTCTGCTCGGATATGGGGTTGCCAAGATTCTTCCGCAAAAGTGGACAAGTGATGCAGTCATTATCCCTCCACAGGGTGAAGAACTGACCTCTCTGGATGCGCTGAAACCCCAACTGTCTGTGCTGGGAATTGATTTTAACGTCGGTGAGAAAGAGCTTCTGAGTCTCTTTGTTCGAGACTTTGACTCACAGATTTTACGTCGAGAATATCTTGTTAAAACCGATTTTTACAAACGCCTCATTGAGAACGTTGATCCTAACGATGAATTAGCCAAGCGCCGCATTCTGGATGGTTTGGCGACAAAAGCGTTTGCGTCCTTCAGTAGTGAACTCAGCAAGACACCAAGTGAAACGGCTTATTCTTACTACAAGCTGTCGTTTACTGCCGATACCAGCGAAGATGCTCAGAAAACACTGCAGGGATATATTTCCGTCGTAAACGCCTCGGTAGAGAAGTTTATCGCCAGCAAAATTCAGCGTCAGATTGACCTGAGCCTGAGTAGTGAAGAAGCTAAATATGAAATGGCGCTTTCACGGCTAAAAAATGCGCAAGAAGTGAGCATTAATCGTTTGGGATATTCATTGTCAATTGCTGATGCTGCCGGCGTTAAACGTCCTCTTTACAGTAATGGTACCGCCATTAAGGATGATCCGGACTTCTCCATTGCTTTAGGCTCTGATGGCTTAAAGCGTAAGTTAGAAATCGAGAAATCTATCAGCGATCTTGCTCAACTGAATTCCGGTTTGCAGGATAGTAAGTTAATTATCAATAAATTACGCGAGCTGAAATTAGCCGATGTTAACTTCACTGCTTATAAATATCTGATGATGCCCAACGAACCTGTGAAAAAAGATAGTCCAAAAACGGCGCTGATTGTGCTCTTGGCTACCTTGTTAGGTCTTATTGCTTCAGTCGGGTTAGTAACGGTACGCCACGTCGTGAAAAGTCACCGTGGAGGACAAGCGGTTAGAATGAAAGAGATCAACAGCTAGTCTGAAAGCGCTGATGAAAAACGGGCCGAATGGCCCGTTTTTTTATGCTGCTCATTGGCTGGCGAGATTAAGCTCCACGACGTTTACGAATAAACATCCATCCCATTCCTAAAATAATGAACCACAGCGGTGTCACCATCAGTGCCTGACGGGTATCGGCCTCTAGGGTTAACAACACAATCACGAACACAAAAAACGCTAAACAAACCCAGCACATCAATTTGCCCAACGGCATTTTGTAGATGGATTTCTCGTGTAGGTGAGGGCGCTGTTTACGATAAACCATGTAAGAACACAGAATGATAGACCATACAAACATAAACAGGATGGCTGAAACCGTGGTGACCATCGTGAATACGGTAACGACGTTAGGGATCAGGTAAATAAGAACCACTCCACCGAGTAGGCAAATACAAGAAAAGGTTAAACCGGAAGAGGGAACCGCGCGTTTAGATAGCAATGCGAAGCGCTTAGGTGCAACGCCATCCTGCGCTAAACCATAAAGCATACGGCTGGTTGAAAATACGCCGCTGTTAGCGGAGGAGGCCGCTGAGGTTAATACGACGAAATTAATAATACTCGCAGCGGCAGGTAAGCCCGCCAACACGAATAATTCTACAAACGGGCTTTTATCGGGAACAACAGAGCTCCACGGGGTTACCGACATAATCATAATTAACGCAAAGACGTAGAACATGATGATGCGGATAGGTATAGAGTTGATGGCGCGGGGTAGGGATTTCTCTGGATCTTTGGTTTCAGCCGCCGTGGTTCCAACTAGCTCAATACCCACAAAAGCAAATACGGCAATCTGGAATCCCGCAAAAAATCCGCTTAAGCCTTTCGGGAACCAGCCTCCGTCATTCCATAAGTTACTAAAGGAAGCCACGCTACCAGTGGGGGATTCAAAGTGCATTAAAACCATGCCAAGGCCAATGAGGATTAATGCCACGATAGCGACGATTTTTATCATCGCGAACCAGAATTCCATTTCCCCGAACATTTTTACCGTTGCTAGGTTTAATCCCAGCAGCAATAGCACAACGGCAAGAGATGCGACCCAATCAGACAGACCAGGGAACCAGAACTGTGCGTAGGCCGTTATTGCAACAACGTCAGCAATTCCCGTCACTACCCAGCAGAACCAGTAAGTCCAGCCAGTGAAATAACCCGCCCAAGGCCCTAATAAATCGGCAGCAAAATCGCTGAAGGATTTGTATTCCAAGTTGGATAAAAGCAGCTCACCCATGGCTCGCATCACAAAGAACAGCATAAAGCCGATAATCATGTATACAAAAATGATCGAGGGGCCCGCTAAGCTGATCGTTTTGCCTGATCCCATAAACAGCCCCGTGCCGATGGCACCACCAATGGCAATGAGCTGGATATGACGGTTGGTGAGATTGCGCCGTAGGTGTTCTTCGCCTTTGGCTGGGCTCGTAGCCTCAATTTTTATCTGATCTACCATTAATGTCTCTTCCTTCTACCTGTCTGTCAGTTGTGTGCCTTGAGCTACGTCATTACGTATACATTTGTGCGTAGGACGATAGCGTATGGCATTAGGCTCTGGTGGCCTTTTAGATACATTGCGGAATAGAACGACTATTACGCAGGACATCAACGATATTAAGGAAGAAAATAGCAATTGAATACTAATAGATGAACGTAATGTTAATTATTTGTTTTTTTATAGATCTTGATCGGCAGTGAATTGTGAGGCATTTCAAATCTATTAAGATAAAACATCTGCTTGATCACAAAATCACCGTCACAATGGCGCAGTGTATAAGGCTATATGAAGGATATTATGAGTAGGGCGGAATAATTTGATGTTACCCAGACATAAAAAAACGCCACCGAAGTAGCGTTTTTATTGGGCATTCAGGACAAGGTGTTTGTGCGTCTGGACTAGCTATGTGCCGGGTTGGTCAACACTCGGCGAGCTTCGCGGTAGCGACCTTTCCAGTAGCTGTCGTTCAGGCTAGAGATCGTCACACCACTGCTGGTGGAAGCGTGAACGAATTGATCGTTGCCTAAGTAGATACCCACGTGGCGGCCTGTTGATCCCGCACGGAACAGAACTAAATCACCGATGCGTAACTTTGTACGTTGGATTTGACGGCCCGTATCTTGTTGTTCTGATGTTGAACGCGGCAGGTCTAAACCAAACTGTTCACGAAAGGTACGTTGAACAAAGGCGGAGCAGTCAATGCCGCGTTTGCTGTCGCCACCTAAACGGTAACGAACGCCTTTCCACGTTGCATATTGATCCATGATTTTGGATTTAATATCCACATTACGAACCATTGCTTCAAATTCATCCTGAGACGCTTGAAGTAAAAGACCATCTTTGTCTTTAACTGCATGAGTATCAGTTTGTGCGTAACGATCAGATGAAGAATGATTTGCACTACATGCCGACAGAAGTACTGCGGCGGCGATAGCAGGAGCTAATCGCAAGATATATCTCAGAATCGGTTGAGACTTGACCATTATTGAAGATTTTCCTTTTTGTCCTTAACGACGGAGTCGCTATCTAAGAATGCCATTCAAGAGACTAATAACAGCTTTCCCACATGACAATATTTACATATGAGAACTGTGTGTCAGAGCACACTTTTATCACTATTTTTCTCAAAAACTCAGAATCTATGCACAAACGTTGAAAGATTACCGGATCGAAACGGCTTTGGCGAGACTTTTTATCTATTTTATAGGATAAGACGCTACTGTAATAATATGTAATATTTGAAGATTATCAAAATAAGGGGAGATAATTAAGACAAAGGCGCAAGAGGGATAGATGGTATAGGAATTGTCTGAATGAGAACTTATGCAGTGCTGCTTTCCTCCCCCTTAAATGTGACATTTTATTTCGGGGGGAGGCCAAGAATCATTATGGTCGATATTTGCCGGGTAAATGCTTGTCTAACAGGTTGAGCAGTGCATCCGACGCTGGCGTTAACAACCACCAACTTAGCCCAACCAGCACCACACTGAGCGAGCCGACAGCAATATCGCTAAACCAGTGCGCACCAATCATTATGCGTGGCAGGATAAAAATAACGAAGATCCCTAATGCAATGATGAAAGAGCGCACGGTGAAATAGCGAAGCATAAATACGGCAAAAATGATGAGCATCATGCCATGGTCGCCGGGGAAGCTATCGCGAGAGCTATCTTTGGTATTAATCCCCGTCAGCTCGCCGACTCGATTGATATTCTCAAAAAAGTGAGTTGGGCTAGCGCGTTGCACTGGCAGCAAATGACCCAGTTGATTGAGAATCACGGCAGTAAATAGGATCACAACGCCTAAAATAAGCATGCGTCTTTTCCCGTAACCATCGCGCTTAACGAAAAACGAAAGGTAAAGCAGTCCCATGCTCAGCAAGGCAATGGCGTCGAACGCACGATTATTGGTATAGGCCACCAAATATAAGAATGTACGATTGGTCGCGAGATGTTCGTTAAAAAAGAAGAAGATCGACGAGTCAATCGGGAACCAAAAACCGTGATTAGTGGGCAAATACCAAGATAGAAATAAAGCTATACCAAGGATATTAAACAAAATAATCCATGGTAGATTGCGACGAGCCATACGCTAAACCTAGACCTATTTAAGAATTCAAAAAATTAAGATATTGCTTTAATTCGAGCTTTAAGAAGCGCGCTTTGTAACGTATTCCAGTCCGTTTCCGCGTCATGTATGAGTTCTACACGACTGTCTAACGGCGAACCTTGACGAGTTTCGATATGAAAATCATCACCTTGACGATTTACAATTAAAGTACCTTCAGGAATGCGCAGCGTTCCTTTCACTCGTATCACTGGAGCTAACCGAACCCATTCGAGCACAGCCACGGTATCAAAGATTGTTTCTGCACTGAAAACCCATCCACAGCTAAAATATCCCTGTCCTTGATTAAGAGAACGACGCCAGTTTTGTCCATCAGGCAAACGTAAGGCAGCAATACCCGATGATGGCGCTTTACTGTGATGGTGGTGCTTTGCATTAGGCAATTCAGCCAGATTTTCACGTGCGCTATTTAGCAAGGCGACCTCAATTTGGCCTTGCTCTGCCGTAACAATCTTCCGCCCTTTGCCTGATTCCTGTACCCAGCGCGCCAGCTGCTCTCGGTCATGGTCACTGTACACATCTTGCTTGTTTGCCACGATGATATCGGCAGCAGCAAGCTGATCGCGGAAGTTTTCATTGCCGGTGTACTTTTCATCGCTGAGTTGGCGAGCATCAAGAATGCACAACGTCGCATTTAGCCCAAGCCACGCTTGATAGACATCCGACATCAGTAGATTAAGAATCTGCTTAGGGTGGCCTAAGCCCGTGGGCTCTATCAATAGTCGATCGGGTTTTGCTTGTTGCAGCAGCATGTTCAGACCAACCTGCATCGGCAATCCGTTGACGCAACACATGCAGCCACCAGGGATCTCTTTAAGCACTGCACCTGTATCCGCTAATAGGGAGCCGTCGATACCGATTTCGCCAAACTCATTAACCAGAACCGCCCATTTTTCGTTTTCGGGTTTGTTGGCTAATAAGTGTCGCAAAGTGGTCGTTTTACCACTGCCTAAAAATCCGGTGATGAGATTTACTTTTGTCATTTAATACCCCGACTCAACCACTTTACGGCTGCAATTTTACCATATCTCCCCATTTTCTCAGGATGGAGAAAGTGCTGTCATGCTAAACAAAAGTTAAACGAAAATAAAACCTGATCAGGTCTATTTCGGTTTTGGTTAGCGTGTAGACCTATCCATTTTCTTTATTTAATGCTGATAGTTTTCTCTATCACGTGGTTACCTACCGTAATTCAATGAGTGTACATATATTCCTAAGGATTCTTTTTAGGCTGCCGTTGGTTTTTTCATCGGCTGCTATCTTTAAAACACCATCGGTTCATGTGAGTGCGATCTTCGGTGGAGTGATGACTAGCTAGCAGCAATTTGTGTGGGAAATTAATGAGGTGGCCATGAAAATTTCTCGGTTATCGATGTTTTTCGCTGTCGGCTTGGGATTGCCTTTATTTGTTAGTGTTGTAACTCCGGTTCATGCGGTAAGTACTGGCGTCATTCATTTTGTTGGCGTGATTGTTGAAGATGGATGCGACGTTGCATTAGAGAAAAATCATGTAAAAACACGCTGTGAACGCAATGGCAAAGAGGAGAGCTTGAGTCGACCTATTAGCCAGATTAGTACCAGACCTTCTGAACTTCCGGTCTCTGTTGGAACCAGCCAATTAAAATGGATTAATGAAAGCCACACGTTGGGTGTGCTTACCATTAACTATCACTGACAACGACTCTGTATCTGAAATAACCCATCTTTAATTTGGCGTAGATAAGGCAGACTTATCTACGCCTTTCTATTCGTGCGTTTTCGCTTAGGTGATTTCTTTGCTGTGATACAATCAGACCAAATCGTCATAGTGTTCCTATCATTTGAGTATTTGGTCTGGCCAATTATGGTGTTAATTTATCCTCATCAGCGTTTACGGTAGAGAAGGTAGCAGCATGAGATTGTATCAAGAAGTCGGAAATACTCTGCGTAATCTGATCGCGCAAGGTGCGTATCCTATTGGGGAGCGGCTCCCCCCAGAGCGCGATATTGCTGAACAATTTAGTGTCAGTCGCAGCGTGGTGCGTGAGGCGCTTATCATGCTGGAGTTAGAAAAGCTGATTGATGTACGTAAAGGTTCTGGTGTGTATGTTGTGGCTCTACCGCAGAGCCAGCGTCGCGCCGCTGTGACAGATCTTGATGAAAATACGTATGGACCTTTTGAATTGTTACAAGCAAGACAGTTGCTTGAGAGTGAGATAGCCGCTTTTGCGGCTGTGCAGGCCACCAAGGCTGATATCATGAAAATGCGCAAAGCGATTGAACAAGAACGCCAATCACTGTCGCTAGGCACAGTAGATGAAAGTGCCGATGAGCTCTTTCACTGTCTGCTTGCTCAATCAACCCAAAATAGCGTGTTAGCCAGTATGGTGCACGATGCTTGGCAAGCGAGAAAACATAATCCGATGTGGAGTGGCTTGCATGTTCATACCAGCGACTTTAGCTATCGTTGGAACTGGCTAGACGATCATCAAAAAATTCTACATGCCGTGCTACGCCGTGATGCAAAGTCGGCAAAACAAGCCATGTGGCAGCACTTGGAAAATGTAAAAACAAAATTGTTGGAGATTTCCGATCCTGAAGATCCAAGTTTTGATGGATTTTTATTTGAATCAACGCCTGTGTTACCCAATGAGTGATCTTATACTGTAACTATTGGCATGGTATTACCGTGATTTTCCCCTGCGCAATGCCAATGATTTAATGTTTTTTTCTTATAAAATTGTGTACCAGATAACCATACCCAACAATAAATGGCTATTTATGGCAGTTTATCGACATAATGAGCAGAACACTCATCATGAGTTGCTGGTAACTGATATATGACTCAACTTTTTCGCACGGTTAACTTTCGACCTGTAGCTCGACTGCTTGTCTCTCTACTGGTTGCAACTCTGATCCTTATTATTGCCGTAATGACTATTTCTTGGCAGATTTCACGAGGCATGGAGCGGGATATTGCACAGCGGCTGCAACGTGCTGTAGCGCAATTTGACGCGACGCTACAGAATGCTGAAATCGCGGCGAACGCCGTGCGTGGCTACCTTGGAAAAGAGTGTTCGACTGAAACGCAAAATGCGTTGCGCTACCAAGTCACGGTGGTTCCTGATATCCGTACGGTCAATCTGGCTACGGGCAATAATGTATATTGCTCTTCGCTTGCAGGTAAATATTCGACGGCGGTAAATACCCCTAAATATGTGGGGGGGATGTTGTTGATGCTCAATGGTAACCCCGTCACGCCTAACCGTTCGCTTATCGCGTTTCGTAAATCCTATGGCGAACATAGCGTATTAGTGGGCATCGATGGGTATTATCTTAAAAATGTTCTAGAGCTGCTTAAGTCACCAACAGAAATCCATCTTTTGGTCGGTACAAGTTGGATGGACAGCTCTGGGCATGTCTCTAATGACAAATTCAAACCCCACGGAACCAGTTATTTTCAGACATCGAAGCATTTCCCTTATTCAGTGGCAACAGAAATTCCTTATTCCACGCATTGGGAGTATGTGTGGGAATACTCGTCGGGTAGTATTATTTTATTCCCTCTGTTGGCTATTTTATTAGGGGTTATAACCTACCGCACTATGGGCCGCGTTAACTCGCCGTTATCAGAGCTAAGAAGTGCGCTGAAAAACCACGAATTTATTCCTTATATCCAGCCTGTTGTGAGCTGTGAAAATAATGATTTGACTGGATGCGAAGTATTAATGCGCTGGCGCCATCCACAAATGGGAATGATCGCACCTAACCAGTTTATTCCATTGGCCGAGGACTCCGGTTTGATTGTGCCTATGACTCGCGATTTAATGGCGCAGGTGAGAGACTACTTTGCCCCCTTAGCTGAGCAGTTGCCATATAATTTCCATTTTGGAATTAACATCAGCGCTAGCCATTTCAAAGATCTTAGCCTTGTCGACGATTGCCGCTTGTTTATCAACGCGTTTGAAGGCTATAAAATTCAGCTTGTGCTGGAGCTTACAGAACGTCAGCTCATTGTCCCCAGTGAACTCACTCATCGCATATTCCACGAGCTCCATGAACTTGGCGTTAGGATTGCGCTAGATGACTTTGGTACAGGCCATTCTAGTTTGGCTTATCTGAGAGAATTCCAAATAGATATCCTTAAAATCGACCAAAGCTTTATCCGCATGATTGGCTCTGACGCGTTATCAGGTCATATTGTGGATAATGTGATTGATTTGGCTAAGCGTTTGCAGTTGGTCACTGTTGCTGAAGGTGTGGAAACATCAGAGCAGGCAGAGCATCTTAAAAAATACCATATCGATTACCTGCAAGGATATTTGTTTGGCCGGCCAGAGGATCAGAAAACCTTTAGTGATAAATGGTTATAGCGAAATGCTTTGGTAGGAATTGGCTATCCTAAACAGGATAGCCAATAGAGATTTACTTCACTAAAGATGCGCAAGTATTAGCCGCACCATTTTCAACGAGCGCTAAATAAGCCTTGGTCACTGCCTGCACAAATGCAGATTGTTTTGGCAGTTCGTCACCGAATACGGCTTTAATTCCCAGCAGCGCCTGAACGCGCGCTTCACCTTCTTGGCTAGCAGCAACCGTTGCTTTCAATGTGTCTAACATTGGGTCACGAATATCAATGGTTTGGTGATGGTCATCAACGCCCCCCACATAGCGCATCCAACCCGCGACACCCAATGCCAAGCATGGAAATGCGTGATCATGGGCGATATGCCAGCGAATGGAGTCCAGCATACGCTGAGGTAACTTCTGAGTCCCATCCATCGCAATTTGCCATGTGCGGTGCTTCAGTGAGGGATTGCTATAACGCTCAATCAAACGATCGGCATACTGCGCCAAGTCTACGCCGGTAACGCGTAACGTTGGCGCTTGCTCTTGCAGCATCAAGCGGTGTGCTGCAGTTCGATAGGCGGGATCCTCCATACAGTCGTTGATGTGCTGATAGCCAGCCAAATAGCCTAAGTAAGCGAGAAATGAGTGGCTGCCGTTGAGCATGCGCAGCTTCATTTCTTCATACGGGAGAACATCTGCCACGAGTTCGGCACCGGCGATCTCCCACTCTGGACGGCCTGCGACGAAGTTATCTTCTACGACCCACTGGATAAACGGTTCGCATGCAATTCCACAAGGATCTTCAATGCCGATCGCCTGTGCGACTTCTGCCAGCGTTTCCTCGGTTGCCGCTGGTACGATGCGGTCAACCATGGTACTTGGGAAGGTCACGTTAGCCTCGATCCATGCAGCCAGTTTTTGGTCGCGCGCATTGGCTAAGCCTAATACTGCATTTTTCACAACGTGACCGTTTTCTGGAATATTGTCGCAAGACAGCACGGTAAACGGCGGCAAATTGCGCTCATGACGTAGACGTAAGGCTTCAACAATCACTCCTGGCGCAGAGGTTGGTGCCTGAGGTGCAGCTAAGTCTTGTTTAATCAGGGCGTTGTTCAGATCCAGCTTTCCGCTACCCGGCTCAATGCAGTAGCCTTTTTCCGTTACGGTTAAGGAAACAATGGCTACCTGAGGCTCAGCCATTTTCTCAATAACGGCCTGAATTCCGTCGAGATCCGAGTGCAGCGATTCATGCACGGAGCCGACAACGATAGCCTGATTTTGCTCTGCACCTTTTTCTAACACGGTATAGAGATGGTTTTGCTCGCGTAACTGCTCGATCAGCTTTTCTCCACCGAACAGGTTAACTTCGCAATAACCCCAGTCCCCGCCTTTTTGATTCAGCACACGATCGGTTAACAGCGCCTGATGGGCGCGATGGAATGCTCCAAAACCAAGGTGAACGATACGGCTTTTGAGTGCGCCACGGTCATAGGTTGGCTGTTTAACGCCGTCTGGCAAAGAATGATTTGCTAGGTTTTTCATGCTGAACTCCATTAGAAGATGTACGCGGCAGACGGATAAAAGCCTGTCAGCATCAGAACGGTGAAGTAAAAGGTGTTAGACCACTTTGCTTGCCAGCAATACAGTGCGCTTTTTCAGCACGGAAGTGTTCAAGCTGTATATAAACCAACGCGGTCTGACATCTTACAAGATCGTCAAAGTGGCTTGCAGTCTAAAGTCATATGACAGAAAATGAAATTGGTTAGTCCAAAATTCTAGAATATTCGTGAAGTGGATCAACCAATAGTGGATTGGGTTTTGACAGGAAAACGCCAAAGAGTAAGGTAAAAGCTAAATGATACCTGTGTGGTTTTGGTATAACAGCATTACGAATTTACCGACTTAGCGTGGCATTTGCTGCCAAATCTATCACAGAGAATCCTCAAAACACGATTACTTGTATTTTCACCCGCAGAAGGTAGAGACAGATGGAACAAACTTGGCGTTGGTATGGCCCGAACGATCCGGTGTCATTGGATGATATTCGTCAGGCTGGAGCAACCGGCGTAGTGACAGCATTGCACCATATCCCTAACGGAGAAGTTTGGACAGTTGAAGAAATTGAGAAGCGTAAAGCGATTTTAGCAGCAAAAGGACTGACGTGGTCTGTTGTTGAAAGCGTGCCGGTTCATGAAGAGATCAAAACCCAAACCGGTAATTATCAGCAGCACATCGACAACTATAAACTGTCTCTGCAAAACTTAGCAGCCTGTGGCATAGATACTGTGTGCTACAACTTTATGCCAGTTCTGGATTGGACACGCACCGATTTAGAGTATGAGCTGCCAGACGGCTCTAAAGCCCTGCGTTTTGATCAGATCGCGTTTGCCGCTTTTGAGCTCCATATTCTTAAACGTCCGAATGCGACGGAAGATTACACCGCAGAAGAGCAGGCGCAGGCCAAAACCTATTTTGACAATATGAGCGAAGCGGATATTGCCAAGCTTACGGGCAATATCATCGCTGGTTTACCAGGAGCGGAAGAGGGGTATACGCTGGACCAGTTCCGTGCACGTTTAGCTGAATATGATGGTATTGATAAAGCCAAGCTGCGCGAGCATATGGGATATTTTCTGAAAGAGATCGTCCCAGTGGCAGAAGCCTGTGGCCTGAAACTGGCGGTACATCCTGATGATCCACCGCGTCCGATTCTCGGTCTGCCTCGCATTGTTTCCACCATTGAAGATATGCAATGGCTAAAAGACACCGTAGATAGTATCTACAACGGTTTTACTATGTGTACCGGTTCTTACGGCGTGCGTGGCGACAATGATTTGGTCAAAATGATTGAGACCTTCGGCGATCGCATTCATTTCACACATTTACGTTCTACCTGCCGTGAGCAGAACCCGAAAACCTTCCATGAAGGTGCGCATTTGCAGGGCGATGTTGATATGTACGCGGTGGTAAAAGCCATTCTGACCGAAGAGCAACGTCGGCAGAAAGCGGGAAATATGCGCCCAATTCCGATGCGTCCAGATCACGGACACCAGATGTTGGACGACCTGAAGAAAAAAACCAATCCGGGCTATTCGGCGATTGGTCGGCTGAAAGGTTTGGCAGAAGTACGCGGCGTCGAATTAGCGCTTAAGCGTGCGCTATTTCCAGAAATGAAGTGATTTTAGTCGTTTGAAATCACAAAAAAAGGGATGCCGAGGCATCCCTTTTTGCTGTTTTAACACAGATTAGTCAGCGCGGCCCATAAAGCGACGTTCTTCAATATGGATACGGATTTTTTCACCGCTGCTCAGGTATTCTGGAACCTGAATCGTCAGACCCGTGCTCATTACCGCAGGCTTGGTGCGTGCGCTTGCAGAACCGCCTTTGATACTTGGGCTAGTTTCAACAATTTCCATATCGACGGTTTGAGGCAGCTCAAGCGCTAGAACTTGGCCATCCATTGTCAGTACCTGAATGCCTGGCATGCCGCCTTCAGGAATAAACAACAATTCCTCTTCAATCTGATCTTTTTTGAAGGTGTACGGGGTGTAATCTTCGTTGTCCATGAAGACGTATTCGTCACCATCGATGTAGGAGAAGTTAACCTGACGACGGCTTAGAGAAATCTCCTCCAGAATG
Organism: Hafnia paralvei; assembly: GCF_020150375.1. Lineage (NCBI taxonomy): Bacteria > Pseudomonadati > Pseudomonadota > Gammaproteobacteria > Enterobacterales > Hafniaceae > Hafnia > Hafnia paralvei. The sequence goes on from NZ_CP083737.1 coordinate 1,708,887, forward strand.
TCATCGCCTTTAAAGCGTTCTTCAACTTTCAAACCGGTACGAATATCGGAAAAACGCATTTTGTACAGTGTGCTAGCGCCACGAGCGCTTGGGCTTTGTACATCGATATCGCGAACCAGCAGCAGTTTGCCGTTTAAAGTCACCGCCATACCGCGTTTAATTTCATTAGCTCTTGGCATAGAAAAACCTTGTTTATAAGTTTGCAAATTCAGTCTTTAGCTTGTGGCGACACGTTACCCGCGCCGCGTTTTCTAGGCAAGAGGCGGAGATAAAAAAGCAGAAATATTTGGCTTAAAAAGCCGGAGCGAGTGCTCCGGCATCAGAGTTTTTGATGAGTTATTGATAAACTGGTAACAAGTTGAGTAGCGACAGAATATGAGCAACGGCGTTAATGAGGCCAAAAGCAATAATGAATAGAATCATTGCTGAGCCCCCCGGTGCTCGATAAGTTGCTTTAGGGAAGCGCTTACGGCTGGCGCGTGCCATCATTGCAGGCACAATAACGGCCCAAATGGTAGCGGCTAAGCCTGCAAAACCGATGGCATAGAGGAAGCCATTTGGGAAAGCGAGAGCGCCAATTGTCGGGGGAACAAAGGTAACCAACGCTGCTTTGGTTCGCCCTGTACGGGTATCGTCAAACTTAAAGAAGTCAGAGATAAAGTCGAACAACCCTAAGGAAACCCCCAAGAAAGAGCTTGCCAGCGCCATGTAAGAGAACGCATTCAGTAGCTGATTCACAATGTTGCTGCTGGCTACGTTACCCATTTGCTTAAGCAAACTACCGATGTTCCCACCTTCTGAGATGATTTGTTGGAATGCTGCTCGGGTAATATTGCCTTGAATCACATACTGCCAAAAGATGTAAATCGTTAATGCGATCAGGGTGCCCATAAACAGGCTGCGCACCACCGATTTTGCATCTTTATGGTAGTACTTCACTAGACCAGGAACATTGCCATGATAGCCAAACGAGGTGAGTAGATAAGGCAACGAAGCTAGCGCATAAGGCAGGTAGCTGGCTTTATCATCACTGCTATTAAACAAGACTGATGCGTTGACATGGGTAAACATATCGCCGGTTGAAAGCAGGAACGTAATGACCATCCCGCCAATCAGAATCGTGCTCAAGCGATCCACCGCGCGGGTGGATAACCACACAATAAAAGCAACAATGATGGCGAAAACCAAGCCTGCAGCCGTTTGTCCCACGCCAAAGTAAGGCTCCAGCGTATGGGTAATAATCGAACCGCCCGCAGAAATATAGGCGTAGGTCAGAATATACAAAACAAACGTAATCGATAACCCGTTCAGTGAGTTCCAGCCTTTACCTAGCAAATCGCCAACCATGGTGTGGAAGCTAGCCCCGGCAGGATAGTTTAGGTTAGCTTCTAAGATCATTAGGCCAGAAATATACATACAGGCCCAGGTATAGATCAGCAGCAAGACGGAACCCGTAAACCAGACTCCTGCGGTGACCACCGGAATAGAAAACATTCCCGCGCCTACGGCGGTTCCGGCAATAATCATCGCGCCCCCAAGGACTGACGGGCGGCGTATTGTTTGAGTCAAGGTATTCTCCATCGTCATGCTTTGCTCCTGATTAGCGGCATGCTAATTCTTGTGTACTAGCTCAATGGTACGCAGTGTTTGCAGAGAAGTAAACAGCGTTATTGCATTAGAGGCGAAAGAATTAGCTGAATATCCTGTTATTCCATACGAGCGTGGGTCAAATCTGCGCCATCCTAATCAGCACGGCTAGAATAATTCTTAAGACATGATATGGGCGTCTGTGTGCTGGAAAATTAAGCGACGTGACGACGTTTTAGCAATCAGAATGGGAGAGGCTAACTATCTCTGCAAATCGGTTTAAAAACCTGTATAAGAGTTAGGCGGATTGTCCGCGCGCTGATCCTGTCACAGCTATTTAAGACAGCCCACCGGAGATCCTCGATGGACTGCCGTTCCGACTGCGGAGCTTGCTGTATCGCTCCCTCAATCTCGAGTCCTATCCCTGGAATGCCGCAGGGTAAACCCGCCAATACGCGCTGTATTCAGCTTGACGATGATATGCGGTGCAAAATCTTTCTATCACCGTTGAGGCCAAGGGTGTGTGGTGGGCTTCAGGCCGCTGAAGATATGTGTTTTGGTCATCGCGATCAGGCGCTTATCTATCTCGTCAAATTAGAACAAGAGACTGCGCCTGATATAGTTTAAATAGCTTTACGGATATATTTATCTTGGCTGGATAAAAAATAAGTCAGAGATAGCATAAACAAAAAGAGGATTATTTGACTATATTCTCTTATTGGATGTTCTACGTTGAAATTATTTAAGGCTAAAAATAAAGTTATCCCTGTTGATATAGCAACGACTACTCTTGTCGGGAGATAACAAATAATAAAAATGAGTATGCTGAATAATAGGCAAGAACCCAACTCACCGATACCGGTAAAATCTCTGCCACTGATATGACGGGCATGCTGACGAAAAATACCCTCGTATATAGGTTCTTTCATAAAGTATGACACGAAAGTGAGTATAACCATTCCTATTGATAATAACGTTTTAAACATAAGATATTTTAACAAATCCATATTAACATCCGTTGTCATTCATAAAGACGCTTAGGGCAATACAGCAATGGTCAGCCCTACTGTTAGCCTTACTGTAAACCGCTATTGTGAATTCCCCGTGAAGTCACCCTTCAATATGATTTATTTTCGCTGTAATCTCAGTTGCCGCACGTTAAACTTTCGCCGTTTGTGATATGTTTAAAAATCGTGACTTCAGGGATGGGTTAGATCTCCGCATGAAACGTATTGATAAAATTTGCCAAGAGTTAGAACGCCTAACATCAAGCCTGAGTAAGAGTGATTTGCAAAAGGAGGTTGCATTTACCGCAGAAAGTATCGGTATTAACCTTGGGCTGGCTCGCAACTCAGTGAGCAAAGATCTTAACCAGCTGTGGAATGAGCAGCGCGTTATTAAAGTGAAAACCCGTCCGGTTTATTTTTTGCATCGTCAAACGATTGAGACGCTGCTCGATAGCCCTTTGCCTGACCATTTATCTGAGGTTCGTTTCGTCAGTGATTTGTTACCAGTGGAGCGCCAATCCACATCTAACGATCCTTTTGCCGCGCTTATCGGCTTTGACCGCAGTCTTAAGCTATCGGTGGAAAAAGGAAAAGCGGCGGTGCTGTATCCAAGCGGTTTGCATGTGTTGCTGACTGGTCCATCAGGGGTAGGGAAGACCTATTTTGCCGAATTGATGCACCAGTTTGCCTGCCAGCAAAGCGGTAATAGCACACTACCGATGGTCTATTTCAACTGTGCCGAATATGCACATAACCCAGAATTACTTTCCTCACATCTTTTTGGCCATCGTCAAGGGGCATTCACCGGCGCGAACAGTGACAAAGTCGGTCTAATTGAACAGGCAGACGGCGGCTATCTATTATTAGATGAAATTCATCGACTTCCCTACGAAGGGCAAGAAAAACTATTTGCTCTGTTGGACAAAGGTGAGTTTAGAGCGCTGGGATCCAGCCATAAAGCGCAAACGGTAAACGTGCGATTGATTTGTGCCACGACCGAGCCGGTCAATTCCACGTTGTTACGTACTTTCCAGCGCCGTATTCAGGTTAGTATTGATCTACCCGCTTTGCGCGAGCGTTCGATGGAAGAGCAGATTGAGCTGATTACCGGATTCCTGCATCAGGAAAGTCGCAAAATTAGCCGAACGATAAGAATCGATAAAGCGTTGCTTCTATGGCTGCTAGAGAAGCCGCTGGAAGGAAATATCGGTCAGCTGAAAAGTGATATCCAATTCTTGTGTGCTCAAGGTTGGGCTGCAGGAATGGGGCAGCAAAATGATGTATTAACGCTGGATAAAAAACTGGTTGAACAGTCTGTGATGCCAAGCGCCGATCAGCGCCTGTTGGTTGACAGTATTTTTGGTCAACAGCAGTGGCTGGATATCAGTTCTCAAACGCTGTCTGCGTTTAAACCTTCGCTTGGGGTATCGGCGGGGCACGAGGATAGCGATTTATTCTATCGATTCCTCACGCGTGAATATGTCAACCTGCGTAATAGTAACGTTCCGCCACAGGAAACGTTGGCTATTTTGAAGAATAAGCTGCGTTCAATCTTCGAATATGGCTTGTATAGCCGTGATACTGCGGTAGTGGGCTACAGCGGCCAACTCGAACAACGTTTGTCTCTGCTGATTGGCTATGTAGAACAGGTGGTGGGTTTTGCTCTGCCAGAAAATATGGTTAACCATCTGCGTAAGCATTTTCTGACTTTACTAAGCTATGTGCAGCGCGGGCTTATTCCACAGCTTTACTCTTCAAGTCTGATCCTCGATCACTGCAAAAATGAATACGATAACGCGATGCAGTTATGCAGACGCATTGATGAAATATTTAATATTCAATGTCCTGCTACCGAAGTCGTGTATTTATGTATGTTCCTGAAAGAGTGTCGCCAATACCGTTGTCAGATAGATGACAGCCCTGAGTTAGGCGTCATTTTTGTTGCCCATGGCGCGACTACGGCAACGAGTATGGCGCAATATGTTAATCAGGTTTTAGAACGAGACCTGTTCACCGCCATTGATATGCCTTTTGAGCAGTCCATTCATGACACGTTAGAAGTGCTGACCAATATCATTCGCAGCCGTGGCTACCGGCGTTTAATTCTGATGGTTGATATCGGTTCTCTGGTGCATTTTGGCAGCACCATTAGCAAACTGTTTCAGTTTGATGTCCTGCTGCTACCAAACATGACATTAACCAGCCTGTTGGAAATCGGTCTTGATCTGACCTACGAGTCCAGCGATTTTGCGGCACTCACCGCTTTGATGAACGAGAAGCAAATACCTTGTCACTGGTGTTCACCTGAACAAGCGGGCGCGGGAAAAGTGCTGGTGGTTTCCTGTATTACAGGGATGGGGACGGCGGAAAAAATTCATAAAGTGCTATCAGAAAGTTTTGGTGAGTTGATGGCGCAGGATACGCGTTTGCTAATCCTTGATTACAACGAGGTACGTAGTCTGGAGCGTATTCAACAGGCACTGGCTCCGCATGAACGTTTAGTTGGGATTGTCGGCACTTTCCAACCGGGCTTGCCAGATATTCCGTTTATTTCTCTGGAAGAGATGTTTTCAGAACAAGGACCCGAACTGTTACTCAGCTTATTGAATCCTGACCTTAGCAGTATGGAGCGCAGGCTGGAAGTTGAGCGTAGTTCAATGCGTTTCATTAGTGCACTGACATTAGAAAGTATTATTAATCAAATTTCAGTCCTGAACCCTCGGCGCATTTTGCAAGAAATGGAGGGGGTACTGCAGCACATCTGTCAGATTTCAGACCTCAAACCTAGCCGTCAGGTGACACTACGTTTCCTGATCCACTGCTGCTGCATGGTCGAGCGTATCGTGATTAGCCGTAAACCGTTACAGATGGCGCTGAACACGCCGCAGGATCTCGACGTGAACGCGATGAGTGTCATCAAACAGGCATTTTTGCCTATTGAAGAGGCTTACGCGATTCGTTTATCTGACGCCGAATTTATTTATATCTACGAACTTCTCTACTGCTAGCCCGTATCCAGCGGGCTTTCCCCTGAGTGCCCCACATAAATTAGCCTACCGTGACACATTGCTGGCATGCGCTTTGCTATATCAGACATAGATAGTTTTTTATTTCTTTGACTGAATGCCAGGAGGCTCATTTTGTCTACCACCGCTTCAAACTCGGCCCATGCTGTACCGCAAATATTGCTGCTCACTCACGGCGGCTGGGGTAGCCAGCTGTGCGCCAGCCTAAGAATGGTTGCCGGAGATATTCAAGGTGTTACCGAAATCGCATTAATGCCGGTAGATACCTTTAGCGATTTTTTCCAACGTGTTGAACATGCCGTGAGCACGATGCCTGCGGGGTCGCTGATCCTAACTGATTTCATTGGTGGCACAACGTCAAACGTAGCGGCACGGTTAAGCGTTGATTATCCCATCGGCGTCGTCGCTGGGCTCAATGCATCGCTGCTGCTTCAGGCGTTAGAACTCCGTGAAAACGGTCCGCTGACGGAGAGTATCGACGAACTGGTTGAGGCAGGTCGTGAAAGCTGTCGCGATGTTGTGGCGCATATAAACGGACTACAGAACAACGCGTGAACCATTTAGTACACAGTATCTAAACTCAATAAATATAAAAGGAAAATCACATGGCTAGCATCGTTTTATGTCGTATTGACAGTCGTTTAATCCATGGTCAAGTCGTTACCAAGTGGGTAGGGCAATCGCAGGCAAATCGTATCGCAGTGGTGAGCGATGAATTAGACGCCGATCCTTTCATGAAAAATATTTATCTTATGGCTGCCCCACCAAGCATCAAAGTGGATTGCTATAGCAACAGCAGCTTCGCAGCGGCATGGAAAGAGAATCAGCTTGGTGAAGGTAAGGTTTTAGTGCTGTTCCCATCTTTAGTGGCGGTACAGGGTGCCGTTCATCAGGGATTTGATGTTCAGAGTATTCAAGTCGGTGGTTTAGGTGGTGGTCCAAGCCGTAAAGCCGTATTCCAAAATATTACGCTGGATGACAAGGACGTTGCGATTCTGGGCGATTTAAAAGATCACGGTATTAAAGTGTTCTTCCAAACCATCCCTGAAGATAAGCCTCAGTCATTAGAAGACATACTAAAAAAATATTAATCACCGTCTTGTACCAATTTGAGCTTACCCAGAGGAAATAACTATGGATACCTTGTTTATTGCCATCAGTATGGGGCTGTACTACTGGTTTGCCCGTTTACGCTTGGGCTATACCTTCTCAGGCATGTTAGTTCAGCCGATCGTTATCGCGGTGTTCGTTGGGCTTATTCTCGGCGACATGCAAACGTCGATGATCATCGGGGCCGGCATGCAGTTGGTTTATCTTGGTGTAACGTCAACGCCGGGTGGCAACGTCCCTTCAGACCCTGCATTAGCCGCGTGTATCGCTATTCCTATTGCTGTTCAGGCACATATGGAGCCGAATTTAGCCATTGCGTTGGCAATCCCGTTCGGCGTGATTGGGGTATTCCTCGATCAGTTGCGTCGTACTCTAAATGCTGCGTGGGTGCATATGGCCGATAAGTATGCCGAAGAGGCAAACACCGGTGGGATTATGCGCTGTGCCTTCTTATATCCGGCATTACTAGGATTAGTGTTGCGTTTTCCAGTGGTGTTTGGCGCCAACTATTTCGGCCAAAGTGTCGTGGAGAAATTCCTGGCGCTGATGCCGCACTGGCTGACTCACTCATTTGAAATTATGGGGGGCATTCTGCCTGCGTTAGGTTTTGCTATCACGATTATGGTTATCGGTAAGAAAAGCCTGTTGCCATGGTTTATCGGTGGTTTCTTCGCGGTGATTTATCTGAAGGTCGACATCATGGCTATGGCGATTTTCGGTACCTGCGTTGCGTTTTTGGTGAAAGGTTTGGCAAAGAATGAAGGAGCATCATCATGAGTGAATCCACCCAAGATATCATGCAACATGAACTGGTTGAACGTGCCCGCCATAGTTCGGCATTGACCAAAGGCGATATTACCAAAGCATGGTTTATTTATTGGCTCGGAGCCGAGGTTTCCAGTTCCTATGAGCGTTTACAAAGCCTGATTTTCTGCGCGTCAATGACGCCGATTATCAAAAAACTCTACCCAGAAAAAGAGGAGCGGGCAGAAGCGCTAAAACGCCACCTGAACTTCTTTAATACTGAACAGACCTTCGGTGCGGTTATCCAAGGTGTCGCCATCGCGATGGAAGAGCAAAAAACTCGCGGTGAACCTATCTCTGATGCGTCGATTACGGGGATTAAAACGGGTCTGATGGGACCGTTAGCTGGTATCGGTGACTCGGTGATTTGGGCTGCGGTCATGCCGCTTCTGATTGCCATTTTCATTCCGTTTGCTGCTAAGGGCAGCGCCTTCGGTGGGATCCTGCCGTTGATTCTCTACACCGGGATTACCTTGGCGGTGAGTTACGGTCTGGTACATAAAGGGTATACCTTGGGGCGCGACTCCATCATCACCTTACTACAAGGAGGGCGCATCAAAGAGCTTATCTATGGGGCCAATGTGTTAGGTCTCATCATGATGGGCGCGCTATCCGCCAGCTACGTTAAGATTACTTCTCCGCTAAAAATCAGTGCGTTGGAAGGTTCGGAGATAGTGGTACAGCAGATATTGGATTCTATCGCCCCTGGCCTATTGCCATTGGCCGCGGTGTTTTCTATCTACTTCTACCTAACCAAAAAAGGTCCTCGTTACACGACTATCCTGCTATCCGTCGTGGTGATTAGCGTGGTGTGTTCTCTGCTGGGTGTACTGTAAGGGGGGAAACTATGAGTCAAAATATTTATCAACGCCTAGGGCTTAAGCGAGTGATTAACGCCTGCGGAAAAATGACGATTTTGGGCGTATCGGCGGTTTCTCCTGAAGTCATGCAGGCAACGGCCGAAGCTGCGGGCTCCTTCGTTGAGATAGATAAACTCGTCGATAGAACTGGGCAGTTGGTTTCCACTCATACGGGGGCAGAAGACAGTTACATCACGTCATGCGCCTCCGCAGGGATTGCTATTGCGGTTGCGGCAGTGATTACACGCGGAGAGCCCGATCGTGTCGCCTTGATGCCGGATAGCTCCGGCATGGCAAACGAAGTTCTGATGCTGCGTGGACACAATATTGACTACGGTGCGCCAATCACTAGCGCTATCCGCTTAGGTGGCGGGCGCGTGGTTGAAGTTGGGCAAAGTAATCTTGCGGCGCGGTGGCAATTAGAGAAGACCATCAGTGAACGTACTGCCGCGTTGCTGTTCGTGAAATCACATCACAGCGTACAAAAGGGCATGCTCACCCTAGCCGATTTTGTCGAGGTCGCTAAAGCGCATCAGCTGCCGTTGATTGTTGATGCCGCCGCGGAAGAGGATCTGCGTTTATATGTATCGCAAGGTGCCGATCTGGTGATTTACAGCGGAGCGAAAGCGTTCAATGCGCCAACCTCAGGCTTTATTACTGGCAAGCGAGAGTGGATTGAGTGCTGTAAAGCCCAGCACCACGGCATTGCGCGAGCAATGAAGATCGGTAAGGAAAACATGGTTGGCTTGGTCAAGGCGCTGGAGTTATACGCCGAAGGTGCAGATAGCATGACGCCTGACGCATTGGCAACCACCGTGGATGCGATTTCCGCTTTGCATGGTTTTAGCGCGGAAATCGAGCAAGACGAAGCGGGGCGTGCAATTTGGCGTGTACAGGTGCGTGTTCATCCTGACGTCTTAGGGATAGACGCCCGTCAGGTGGAAGCTCTGCTCCGTACGGGCGATGTGGCTATCTATACTCGCCGCTATTTCTTGCACCAAGGTGTTTTCAGCATCGATCCACGCACTTTAGATCAAAGTGAGTTGGCGATGATCGTCGAAAGACTGGCACAGATCTCTGCGGAACAGGAAAATTGTCATGCAAAGCATTAAGTTTTATCGGGACCGCGTAGCTATTAATGTCTTAGCGAAAGATATTGATAATGCTCGCGCTATCTATGATGCAGCGGAAGGACACGCCGTGATTGGCGTACTTTCCGCACAGTTTGAAAATGTCGCTCAGGGTGTCACGGAAGTGAAACGCTGGATAGCGCAAGTTCCGTCAATTTCGGTAGGCCTTGGGGCTGGCGATCCGGCTCAGTTTTATAAAGCCGCAATGATCGCCGCTGCCACGGGCGCCGCTCATGTCAACCAAACCTTTACCGGCTGTGGTTTTGCAGCAGGCGCTTTGGCTCAGGCACAGCATCCACATACGCATATCAACGCATTAGTGAGCCCAACGGGCGATGTTGGAACGGTGCAAATATCGACCGGAGAGCTCAGTGCGGCAGGCGATAAAGCCCTTGTTTCCTGTGATAGCGCGGTAAACATGATGCTGGATATGGGAGCACATGCTGCGAAGTTTTTCCCAATGGGCGGCGAGCGGAGCTTGCCAGAGCTGAAAGCGTTGGCGGAAAGCGCAGCGCGTAACGGAATGACGCTCATTGAACCAACCGGCGGTATTGATTTAGAAAACTTTGGCATTATTTTACAGACCTGCTTGCGGGCGGGCGTAGCGCGAGTAATGCCACATGTTTATACGTCGATTATCGATCCGCAAAGTGGTGAAACGCGGCCTGAAGATATTAAAACATTGCTCGAAATCATTAAGTCTATTGTGTAGATAACGCTTGCTGACAAGGGGCTTTGGAAAGGGATTTCCAGAGCCCTATTTTTTATCGCTATAAAAAGTCATGCCTCTTTGATTTTCCACATACATACCACACCGACCAACAGCAAAATCAGTGAAACAAAAAACACGGCGTAGTAGTCCCAGAATTGGGCGATTAAGCCAGCAACAGAGCCTGCAAATATCCAGCCTGTACGCGTTGCTGTAGTAAACAGCGTGGTGGCCGACCCCGCTTGACCGGGCATCAAATCCTGAAAATAAAGCATGCCAATCCCTGCCAGAATGCCGATGAAAATCGCATTCAACAACTGTAGTGCCAGCAATGCCCAAGGCGAGATAAGAAATAGCAGACCCGCATAAAAGGCGAGCCCAGCCACTAATGCCACCAGCATTAAGAAGCGCTTGCCGAAACGTTTGGCGTAATAGCCGGCAATGAGCATCGTTGGAATCTCTAAACCCGCAGCCGTTCCCATCATGACGCCCGCCAGCTTATCCGGTAAATGCAGTTCGTGGATGATGTATAACGGCATGTTGATGAGGTACATGCTGTTGCAGGTCCACATCAGGGTGCATGCGGCAAACAGTAGCAAGGTATCACGGCGATTGCGGCGCGGGGCATCCAGTACGCCGGTGGTTCGTACGACGGCTTTAGGCATAGAAGGCAGGGTGTACCAGACAATCAGCCCGCAGACTAAAAATGTGGCCATCGCCGCCAGATACATAAACGGAAAGCCAAATCCTAGCGCCAATGCAAATGAAATCGGCGGGCCTATCACCCACGCCAGAGAAACTTGTGCACGCAGAATCGAGCTAAACATGACGGCTTCTTTGCCCGTTTTATCCGCATATTCACGCGCCAGAGCAAACATTTGAGGGTTAGCCGTGGATCCAAAGCTGGTCAGCATCACGCCGACGATGAGCAGTAAATAATAGTTTCGGTTATAGGCAAACAGCAGACAACCCGCCGCGCCAAGAATACAGCACAGCAGGATCAGCTTTTTACGATCGCCGGAGCGGTCAGAGCGTGCGGCTAAAAACTGACTAACAATAATCCCGATAATGGCGCTGCCGGTATAAAAGAGTCCCACCATGAAAGGGCTTTTAACCACCTCAGTGGATAGAAAAAGGCTCAGCGTTGGTGTTTGCAGCGCGCCAGCAATGCCGGTTAAAAAAGCCACAATTAAGAATGAGGTCGAGGTTAAATCCGGCAGACGGCGAAGGGCGGTCGAATACATACGCATAGGTTTATCAGGGACGTGTCAGAGGTGGACGAGTTGTTTCAGGCGGGGGATGTTACGCCTGAATATAAAAAATGAAAAGCTGTTTCAGCTGATACGATGTAAGAAAGTTGCACAAACTGTGCGGATTAAATAACGCTCAATAATGAATGGCGAGCGCTAAAAAATAGTCTGCGGCCAACATTCCATGCTTTTTCGCGGATGATGGCACATGATAGAAAGTCAGAAAAAACGGGGCCGAAGCCCCGTGGATATTAAGCGATATGACACATTACAAACTATGCGCCAGCAGGCACAGTATGAGCGGTGTTATTCAATACCGGTCCCTGATATTTTTCGATTTCAAGCTGAGCCATTTGTCCGCAGTTACCCTGCGCCAGACTGGATGAGCCGATATCGAAAGTCAGGCAGTTTACGTTACCATTTTTACACAGTGAGCCTGGCGTAGCAGGATCGGCAGGATCGAACCACGCACCTTCGCTGATACGGATAACACCTGGGCGTACGTCTTCGGTGACGACCGCACCGACCAGAATCTGGCCACGATCGTTAAATGCACGAACCAGATCGCCGTTGCTGATGCCGCGAGATTTAGCATCTTCAGGATGAATCAAGATCGCTTCACGATCGGCGACGGCGTATTTCTTACGCAGCGGCGTGTTATCCAACTGAGAGTGCAGACGGTTAATCGGATGGGCGGTATTAAGCGACAGCGGATACTTCGCCGCTTCCGGACCTTTATACCATTCGTGCGGCGGCATCCAAGTTGGAATGCCTTTGCAATCCTCATAACCCATTTTCTCAATGGCATCAGAGTAGATTTCAATTTTACCCGATGGTGTCCCTAATGGATTCAATAGCGGGTTTTCGCGATAGTCTGCGAAGCGTACCCATTGTTTATTCGCCTCAGGAACAGGGAAGCGTACATAGTTGTTTGATTCCCAGAACATATCGAACGGCGGCAGAGCAACACGGGCTGCACGAGCCTGCGTTTTCATGTCGTCATACATGCCTTTCAGCCATTGAGTCTCATCTTTGCCTTCGGTAAACGCGTCTAGTACGCCCAGTTTTTCAGAGATACCGGCGAAAATATCGAAGTCGCTACGAGATTCAAACTGTGGCGGTACGCACTGATGCATCGGGAACACATAGAGCTGTGAATAGTCACCGCCCATTTCCAGATCGTTACGCTCGTAGCTCGTTGTGGTTGGGAAAACGATATCAGCATGCTTGGCCGTCGCTGTCCAATAAGGCTCGTTTACCACAATGGTTTCAGGTTTTTGGAAAGCTTTGACCAGTGAGTTCGTGTCCTGATGCTGGTGGAAGGTGTTGCCGCCTGCCACATAAACCATTTTCACATCAGGGTAGGTAACCTGAGCCCCGTTGAAATTAATGGTTTTCCCCGGATTCATCAGACACTCGGCAATACGAGCGACAGGAATTGGCGTTGGTGTATTCTTCGGTGAGTTACCCGCAGAGATACCGGCTAAAATCCCACCTTTAGCGGTTGGGCTACCGCCGGAAGAGTAATGATAGCTAAAGCCAAAACCACCGCCAGGCAGACCTATTTGCCCCAACATGGAAGCAACGGTCACGAGCATCCAGTGTTGTTGCTCACCGTGATGCTGACGCTGGATCCCCCAGCCCCCCATGATCATGGTGCGATTTTTCGCCATATCGCGTGCTAGCTGACGCAATGTTTCAGCGTCCACGCCGCTGATTTCTGCCGCCCAATTCGCATCTTTAACAATACCGTCGTCCTGACCCATTAGATAAGCTTCGAATTTATCAAAACCAACGGTATAGGTATTCAGGAAGTCTTGGTTATGCAGTTTTTCAGTCAGCAATGTGTGGGCAATACCGATCAGCATGGCAGTGTCGGTATAAGGGCGTGGTGCAATCCATTGAGCGTTAACGAATTTAGCGCTGTCGTTATGCACAGGATCGATGCTAATGACGCGCGTGCCTTTCTTCTTCAAGGCTTCGAAGCCTGTTTGGCCTACGTGATCTGGAACGTTCCAGCTATTTTTTAAGGTGATCATCGGGTTACAACCCCACATCACCACTAACTGGGTATTTTCAATCACGTTAGGCCATGCGGTTTGTTGCTCATAAACTTCCATTGAGCCAACCACATGCGACATGATGACCTGTGCTGCGCCAGTAGAGTAGTCGCCCGCGTAGCCAAGGAAGCCGCCGCTGAGGTTCATCATTCGCTGGAGTAGGGTGCGGCTGTTGTGTAACATCCCGACACTTTTCCAGCCGTAAGAACCCGCATAAATAGACTGTGGGCCATGTTCTTTTTGCAGACGAGCAATCTGATCGCTTACCAGCGTCAGCGCTTTGTCCCAGCTAACGCGAACCCATTCGTCGCGGCCGCGTAACTCTGGCTGGCTATTGGATGGACCACCTTCTAACCAGCCTTTACGCACCATTGGGTACTTAATGCGGTTTTCAGCATGTACCTGATAAGGCGCCATCGTGATCAGCTCATTTGGGAACGGATCGTCGCTAATGGCTTTCACGTCGACCATTTTGCCATCTTTGACGATAGCTTCGAACGCGCCCCAGTGTGCTGCGGTGAGGATACCGGTCTGAGCCTGACGTAGCGCGGTAAACTGCGGAAGTGCTTTACTGATCGCTTCTGCCAAAGCGGACTTCGGCCAGAACCCAGCCAGCAGCGGCACACTTAATACGGCGCCTGCACCTGTCAGGAAGCGACGACGGCTTACCTGAAGTGGTTTTTGTTCGAAATCGCTAACGCTTTCAATGTGGGAGTTCAATTCTTTTTTCATTGTTATAGCTCCTTAAATCTTGTCCGGCTGATTGGCAGGCATATCACTGGCATGTTTCTGAACGTATTGCGTCAGAACGCGCAGTTGTTCCTGCGTCAGGGATGTACGTGGAGCCATACCTTTGACCACACCGATCCACTGGTTGGCATTAAAGCGATCGAGCGCCGTTAAGCCGTGGCAACCGGTACAGTTGGCAGACATCATGTCAGACGCGTAGCGCCAGATTTGCTGTTGATCGTCAACCAGCTGTTTCTTAGGCAACCAAACCTGCAGTGAAACTTGATGCCAAACCAAACCGGTTTCTGCATCTTTAACCGTACTCAGCGTTTTCAACTGCTTACGTGCATCTTCACCCAGCAGAACGCTGAGAATGCGTTTGCCTTGCGCCGCGTAGAAGACCTCGCTTACGCCGTCTTGCTGCCAGCCATTGACGTCAGCCAGAACGCGATCGCCTTGACGTTTCACCACTTTTACTTCGGTGGATGGCATCAGGTTACCGGCATTGTGCTGGGTTTCGTCTGCGCTGAGATAGAACGGTTCGGTAGCGATGGTATACAGCGTTGTCGCCGTGTCAGGGGTTTTGGCAGCAGCGTTAGCCAGTTCGCTGGCACCAGCAGCGGCTAAACCACTCATATCAGGTAAAATATGTGCAACGCCTTTATGGCAGTCGATACAGGTTTCGCCATTCTTGATAGCAACCGGATGCTGTTGGCGTGCTTCAGGTTTTTGAGCTGTCACATCCATTGCATCATAGCTGTGACATGAACGGCAGGTTGCAGAATCGTTTTTCTTCAAGGTATCCCACACGCTTTGCGCCATAGCGAGCTTATGGGCTTCATATTTTTCAGGTGTATCAATTTTACCAGTGACTTCGCCGTAGACGTCTTTCAACGCAGCAACTTTGGTCAATAGATAATCGATTGGCTGATGTGGAACGTGGCAGTCAGCACATTCAGCGCGGATGCCCTTGGTGTTTTGGAAATGGATGCTGCCCTGGTATTCGGCGAGAGGTTGTTCCATCGAGTGACAAGAAATACAGAATTCCGTATCACTGGTTTTATGCATGACGGTCGCGGTTCCTGCAAGGAGGGCTGCCCCGATGATGGCCCCCAGCAACAATAGCCACAGCCAGGCTCTGCTCCGGCGTTTACCGGGAGTCTGATATCGATTGCTCATAGTTTATTCCATATAATTATTAATATAGTCTTCTTGCCATAGTGTTTCTGCATAAATGAATTGATTTACTTTCAACACGCTAGAATGCAGAAACTGGCTAAGTATAGGAAATTTTCTCGTTGATTACCTATAAAGAAGTAACAGAAATGGCAGCTTTTTATTTTGTTTCCCTAACTCGAGATTACGTTGTTAATCCTTTGTTTTAATGGAGTAACACATTTTGTTAACTGTATGGGATGTTCTGCAGGTACATTGAGCGTTATAGATATTGTTTTGATTAAGCTAAACCTCTGCATCATTTTGCGAATGTCGTTTGAGCGGTAGGTCAAGACATTGGCCGTATGAAATCCTTGAAGGGTGAATCAATGAAGAATTTTGACTCCGCAACACTGCTCTCCCAGCTCCAGCAATCTCAGCCTCAGTTAGAAAAAATCCGCCATGAACTTCATGCCCATCCTGAACTGGGTTTTCATGAAACTCGTACCGCGAATAAAGTTGCAGAACTGTTGAAGACGTGGGGCTATGACGTTGCTACAGGGATTGGCGGTACAGGGATTGTTGCGAGCCTGACTAAAGGCTCAGGCACGAAATCGATCGGACTGCGTGCCGATATGGATGCATTGCCGATCCATGAAGCCAGTGGTGTGAAATATCAAAGCGGCTGCGAAGGCAAAATGCATGCTTGCGGTCACGATGGGCACACATCAATGCTGCTAGGCGCTGCGCAGTGGCTGGCGAGCGACAGTGCGAGTTTTAATGGCACTGTGCGTTTGATTTTCCAGCCTTCAGAAGAGGATATGCGCGGAGCTCAGGCGATGATTGATGATGGGCTGTTGACTCGCTTCCCAGTGGATGCCGTGTATGGCATGCACAATATGCCTGGTTACCCACAAGGGCATATGGCCTTTAAAGAAGGCGCCACGATGGCGGCAGTAGACAGTTTGACCATTACACTCACGGGCAAAGGTAGTCACGGGTCAACACCGGAAAAGAGCATCGATCCGATTGTGGCAGGGGCTTCGTTGGTGATGGCGCTGCAAACCATTGTATCGCGTAATGTAGCCGCACAGGATCAGGCGGTTGTTAGCGTGGGCGCTTTCCAAGCGGGAGACGCGGGTAATGTGATCCCACAGCAGGCGGTTTTGCGTTTGAGTATTCGCTCCACGGATGAAGATGTGCGCAAAAATGTTTTACAACGTATTCGAACGATCACCGAATCACAGGCTAGCTGCTATGGCGTGACCGCGCAGATAGAAAGCGCCGTTGCCGGTGTGGTATTGATGAATACACCGCATGAAACTGCGTTTGCTAAGCAGGTTGCAGTGACGTTATTAGGAAACGATAAAGTTGTCGATATGCCGAATACGTTCATGGGCAGCGAAGATTTTGCGTTTATGCTCAAGCATAAACCTGGTTGCTACTGCGTTATTGGCAACGGTGATTCGCCGATGTTACATCATCCGCAGTACGATTTTGACGACCGCAACCTCAGCGTGGGTGCGGCCTATTGGGTAGCGCTGACACAATCTTATTTGGTGTGATATTTGTATGAGCTGAGGTAGATTTATGCGTCTACCTCAACTGACTGTCTTTACTGCCGCGGCGGTTATAGCCGCTGTTGGCCTGCATTTTCTTATCAATTTCAGCCTGACAATTAACGCAGAATTGCACCCCAGGCAGCGCCTGGCGTCTGGCCTCCGGAATTTCGGCTCCGCACTCTTCGCAAAAGTGCGCGCTCTCACCGTGACTTAGCTGACTACGAGCTCGCGCAACGGCATCATCCACCGTCGCATCAATCTGATCTTGTACTGCACCATCATTCGCCCAACCACTGGCCATTTCTCACCTCCGGTTATTTTTTAGGCTCAATAAGTATAGATGGGGACGGGAGCGAGGGGATCAAGTGTACGAGGATATACGCGGTGTATCCGAGAAATAGACCGCCAGGCATTATTGCTCGGCGGTCGCATATGATTATTGCATCCTCATTATGTAGGGAAGTATTGAATTGCTGTCAGCATAAAATAAGATTTCAATACTCCCAGTTGAATGTTGCATGCTGAGTTGTAGCCGGCCAGTTTTAGTTTCATCTTGAAGTGAAGAACGTAAACCGGTCAGACGGTTGTTTAAATCAAACAAGGTAAGACAGGTAATATCAGCGTCATGCGAACGCAAGGTGAGTTGGCTGATACTTTGTGTGTAAGGATTATCCGGCGCACTGCTGGCAATGAGCAGGTTATTTTCCTCATTTTGTTCTGAGATAATTTGGCTATAAATAGAGACAGGGTTTGTCGATGTAGTGACCTGTGTGCGCTGTAGCGTAGAACCCGATTGAGTCCACATAGGTTTAATATGACACAGCATCTTTTCATGCGGCGCGGTGTTGCACTCAGAAGGCCGCATTAATTGGCCATTGACCATCCAGTTTAAATCAGCGCATTGCCGATGGGGATTTTTAATCGTGGTGATATCGATGACAATATCGTCGATAAGCATCACTCGTCGCCTAAAAACGCTGTTGCGATAGGCCTGTTCATCCCAATTCACAATATAAAAACTATCTGGTGTGTCAGCCGTTTTTTCCCAATCAGCTGTTACATCGATGTATTGATAGTCGCCGGTGTTGGCGAATGCATTGACCGTTGTTGTGACCGGAGGCTGATTGGCTAGATTCATAGCGAGCGTGCTGTGCGAAGCGGTTTTTTTATAATACTCCCGATGTAAATCGGTACCGTAGCCGGTAGTTCCCAAATCTTTGATCAGTTCCTTTCCCTGATGAAAAATCGTGATACCTAGGCTATCGCTATGATCGTGTTCGCCACCGTAAGGGAGATGTTTTATCAGCACCGCGTTCTGTGTTTCTGGCTGTTGGAATAACGTTAATCCTAATTCACCGTTATTGCACAAACAAAGCTCACTCTTTTCAGGCGCTTTTTGCTCGCTTCCGTACAGCATAAAATCGGTATTAATGCGATTTTTGCGACGGTAAATAATTTCCAAGGCCTGCAAATAGAGTGGGTCTGCATAATAGCTGTAAGCAAACTCATAAAGGTCGGAATGGATAAGCTTTTCCTGACCATACACGCAGTCATTGAGGCGTGGAAAACAACCAGTTGGCATCAGTAGCGACAGGGGAACGTTGAGCATCTTCGGGTAATAGGGGAGGTCTAATAGACTGTACTTTGTTCCTTTCGCTATTTTTTCGAAGGCAAAAAAACCCTGTAAAGCATATAAGTGATAATGCAGCGAGCCTTCAAACCAGAGTTGCCCGTTAATGAGCGCGTGTTCTAACTGATAGCGTAATCCGTAACGGGTATTTAAAGCGAAATTGAGGTAGGACTCTTTGTCTAGCAGGAGTCCTATGACGGCAATTGCGCTATTGATTTTAACTTCGTGGTTATGAATCTGATCGTGTCTTTGCTGCATTAAGAACTCAGCGCCGGGCTGTAATAATTGCTGCTGAATGCACTCTTTTTCGCCAACCGATAATTTATCAGCAATAAAATCGTAGCCGCGAGCAAAGTCGAGCAGACAATTAGCTTCGCACAACGCCTGCGCATTCATTTTGCCGTTGGCGTTATAAGGAATGCCGCCGTGTTCTTGATAGTCGGGATAATAGGTGGCATACGTCAGCAACAGGTCACGCACACGCTCAAAATAAGTTAATTCTCCCGTTATTTGCCATAGCAGACCGACCTCATAGCAGGCTTTGGCATTCAAGCCATTCATCCAACGCCACCACGCGCCGTCGTAGGGTTCACCGCTAAATATTTTGTTATCTATTGGGCAGCAATGTTGATGCTCATGATGATAATCCCAATTTAGCCTCACGCCGTGATCTGGGCAGTAATAGTAATGGTTCCAGGTGGCAATACCGCTGGTGGGGATCTTAAGCGGATGATTTAACACCGTGGCATTATCGGTAATGAGTTCTTCCAGCCAGATAGGCCAGCGCTGTGCGCGCTGGCGGAGGGTGGCAAGTTCATGGGTACTGAATTGCTTCATTGTGACAGTTTTCCCTTATGGAACCAGCGATGCACCAACAGTTAATAGATTGATATTTTTAGCATCATGAGCAGTGAGATAGGTGGCTTTTTCCTTAAATATGGCGTCAGGGTAAGCTCTTTCTGCCGCTAAAATATTGCCTACCGCCTCGTTTTCATTGTATTTCAATTCAGGGTATGGCCACTGAGTTGGGCTTCCTATCTGCTGAGCAACAACGATGAGCGCTTGGTGAAGATTGTGATCGTCTAAATCGAAATGCCACATGTCGACTCCAGTTAGCTCGCCGTAACGAGCCAGACGCATATATGCCGATAACGCGAAGTTGGTGTAATGCCAAGAACGCGTTCTTTCGTTTTCAGCCGTAAGTAGTCCTTTGTTATCTATCTGCCCCGCTAGATGGCGCAATTCCGCAATTTTCAATTGGCGGCGAGCGAGATCGGGCTGATCGGTAAATAGCGAGAAGGCCACGACCTGAGTATCAAAAAAAGTCCCATGATTATTATGCCAATTGCTCTCTTCAAATCCGTTATTGCTGGTAAGCAGCCACTGGTTAAATTCTTTATACCATGACTTAATAGACTGATAGTTTTCCTCGCTGAGCGTGTTAGCGGGACGAATAAGTTCAATGCTGTCCATTACATCAATCAATGCACGACTATCAATAATGCCGATCCCGCGGCCATCAACAATGCCGGGAATCGCCTGTGCGTAAGCTAAGTTAGGGTTCATTTTAGTCTTTGGCGTGACGAACCACGCGGTAGCCAGCTCGGCCGCTTTCTGCGCGTAGGCGGCTTTTCCGGTGAAATAATAGGCCAATCCTAGCCGTTTCATATCTTGTGCAAAATGCGCCATACGCTCGCTGTCGGTAGCATCCGTTTTAGTATCTGGATTGGTTTTCCCATCGTGACGAATATAGGGCAGATGGTTTGATGTATCTGGGTTTGGCCACCAGTAGGTGCCGAAACTGTAGTAGTCGTGCTTATTGTTAGACGCAGGGCTAAGCGTTTTTTGTGTCACACTATAATTAGGGTGAAGCAGTGCTTTATCGGCGTCAGCGAGCAGCTGTTCATATGCCGGTTTTAGCGCTGAATCAGGGCTCTGAAGCTGTGATTTGGTGGAAGCTAACGCTTCCGGCGCATAGGTAAAATAACGAGACTCAGCCGCATGACTTAATGTCACGCTGCTGAATAGCGCGCAGGCGAGAACGCTGACAATCAATTTGATTTTCACTATTTAATTCCTTAATTAAAAATTAAAATGGTTACATCGTAAATGTCATACCGATTCGATAGCGAGACTCTGCAATATTTCCCTCACCGTCGTAATATCCTTGTTTGTCTAAATAATCATATTCGATATAAGGACTAAACCAGTCATTCCATTTATAACGCAAAGTAAAGGCATTCTCTGTTGCCCAGGTTTTTCCATTGTGATATTCGTATTGGTCGCTGGCATGTTTATAAGCGGTTCCTTGATACAGTACGCTCCATTGTTTATTTATTTTATAGCCGATATAAAGATCTAGACGATTAACACTGTCGCGATGTGATTCACCGTTGTCATTTTCAGTCTCATAATCATTGTAATCATAGCGATATCTCAAACCGGTACTCAGCGCTGGGGTTATTTTATAATTAACCCTGAAATAAGGTCTTAGCTGGGTGCCTTTACTACTCCAATGCAAAATCCCTCCAGGCTGAATACTCCATTTATCCGTGAGTGGGTAGGTGTAGTTAGTTTCGATTTCATTATAGTCTGAGGTAATATCGCCTAACGAGTGGGAACTATCACTTTTATCTGCACCGTTAGCCCCTTTAGCGTTATTCTTATTATTTTTATTGTCGGTTTCCATGCTAGCCCACCAGCCATTACTCCAGCTTTGGCTGACTTTAAAACGTGATTCATAGCTATGGCTGCCAGCTTTATATCCCCCTCGAACATCGAAGGTGAGCGCATGACTGACGAGTGGCGCCGCTGCAATCATTAAAGCGATTGCAGAGATAATTGTTTTTTTCATATTTATATTCCCTTATATGACGGCAGTGTTAAGTAACGATGTTTGCGCTTTTTTCTCTTTTACCAGACCCCAAAGGAACGCTGCTCCAATCAGGTCGAAGAAGCCTAATCCAACAAAAAAGAAGTTGTAGCCAATGACGGCGACAGATGCACCTAAAAACATGGAGAACAGGAAATTACCCGTACCGCCACTCAGTGCTGCAAAACCGGTGGCAGTTGCCACTTCGGATTTATTAAACAGATCTGATGACATCGTGATAACGGTAATAGATAGGCACTGATGTGCGAAACCTGCAATACAGAATAGGGCAACGGCCAAATAAATATTGTCGACGTAGCAGACAAACGCCATGCTCACCATCAGGAAAGCGGCAAAGGTGTAAGTAATGCGTCGTGAATTGATAATGCCGATACCACGATTATTTAAATAGCGAGCCATGATCCCAGAGAAAATACAGCCTAAATCTGAGGTCAAGAAGGGGAGCCACGTAAACATAGCGACATGAGCCATATCCAGATGTCGTTCAGTCACTAGATAAAGAGGCATCCAATAGTGCAATGTTCCCCACGCAGGATCAGCCATAAAACGTGGTAATGAAATGCCCCATAAATTGCGGTTGCTGAGCATATCTTTTAATTTGACGCGTTGGGTTTTTTCGGGCGATTTAATTTGTCCGTCAGCAATGATGACGCGCTCTTCGTCTGTTAACGCCGGATTTTTATCGGGAGATTGATAAAATAACAGCCACAACGCGACCCAAACTAATCCCACTGCGCCGGTGATAATAAAAGACATTTCCCAGTTATATTCCAGAATGGCCCACACCACGAGCGGCGGTGCTAGCATCGCCCCTAGCGAGGTACCCATGCTGTATATTCCACAGGCCAAACCGCGCTCTTTGGCTGGAAACCATTCTGCCACCACCTTCATTCCGGCTGGATTCGCTGAAGATTCGGTCACCCCCATGGTTCCACGCCAAAATGCAAGAGATTGCCAACCTCCGGCGGTTCCATGTGCCATATTGGCAACTGACCAACCAATAGCAAAAATGGCGATCCCCCATTTTACGCCGATCATATCAATGATATATCCCACAAACGGAGCCGCTAGGGCATAGGTTGCCTGAAATGCGCTGACGACGTATGAATATTGTTGCTGGCTAATACCGAGCTCTTTAATGAGGGTTGGGGCAGCTATTCCCAGCGCACTACGAGACAAATAGTTGGTGATTGTCCCTACGGTAACGAGGGCAATGATCCACCAACGCAATCCTTTTACTTTCATACGATTTTCACCTTGTCTGTTTAAATGAAACGATGTTTTATTTAAACAGATTTGATGTTTTATTTATTGTGATCGATGATCAATATATTGATCTTTTTATATTTTTTTCGTGAATGTTTTTTGGGTAAATATTTTATTTATCGATCGTTTAATTTAATTATTTCGGCCAATATTTTTTATTCATAAAATAATTAAAGAAAAATCAATACGTAAATTTTTTCTGAGGAGGCATTAATAACAAGGACTCTACTATATATAGATAACAATCTACAAAAAGAGCTTTCGAGAAGGGGCGGGTATTATCTCAACGCCAACCCAAGAGGAATGGATGACGTTGAGAATTGATATTAAGTTTAAATATTATTTTTCGTGACGTTTACGTAGATTATTAATGACCGCGCTTAAATCCAGATCCTGATCTTGCAGTAAAACCATCAGGTGGTACATCAGGTCAGAGGCTTCGTTCACCAGCTCGTCTCGGTCATGCACGGTGGCCGCCAGGGCGGTTTCCACGCCTTCCTCTCCCACTTTTTGAGCAATACGCTTGGTTCCGCTGGCGTATAGGCTGGCGGTGTAGGAGCTCTTAGGATCGGCATTTTTACGCTCGCCCAGCAGTTGCTCTAACTGGAATAAAAATGCCCAATCGGGGGCGGCTGGTGAGAAGCAACTACGGGTGCCTTTATGGCAGGTCGGTCCCTGTGGTTCGGCGAGCACCAGCAGCGTATCGCTGTCACAATCAGGCGTGATGCTGACCACGTTCAAAAAGTGTCCAGAGCTTTCTCCTTTCGTCCACAAACGCTGCTTGGTACGAGAGTAGAAAGTGACGTGGCGGCTGCGATTGGTTTCGTCTAGCGCTTCTGGCGTCATATAACCGAGCATTAATACTTCGCCAGATACGGCATGTTGCACGATGGCTGGCATCAGATTATCGACTTTGTTCCAGTCTAGTTGTTCTTTTTGTTGTTCTGATAAAAACGATTCTTTTAGCACAAGCGGATCTCCACACCTTGTTGTGATAGGTAACGTTTTAAGTCGCCAATATTGATAATTTGTTTGTGGAACACCGAGGCGGCTAGCGCGCCATCAACGTCGGCATCGCGGAATGCGGCAAGGAAGTGTTCAGGCGTACCTGCGCCTCCGGAGGCGATCAGTGGTACATGGCAGACTTCACGGATCAGTTTGAGCTGGCGAAGATCGTAGCCGTTACGCACGCCGTCTTGGTTCATCATGTTTAACACGATTTCGCCCGCGCCGCGTTTTTGTACTTCTTGCACCCAGTCGACGGTTTGCCACGTGGTGGCTTTAGTGCGCTTTTCGTCACCGGTAAATTGGTAAACCTGATAGCTGTCGGTTTCTGCATCAAACCAAGTATCGATGCCCACCACGATGCACTGTACGCCAAAGCGATCGGCTAAGCGTGAAATCAAGTCAGGATCGGCGAGCGCAGGGGAGTTAATCGAGATCTTATCGGCGCCAAAAGTGAGAATTTGCGAAGCATCCTCCACGCTTTTGATGCCGCCGGCTACGCAGAATGGGATATCGATCACCTCTGCTACGCGTGACACCCAACTTTTGTCGACCACGCGCCCATCAGAAGAGGCGGTGATATCGTAAAATACCAATTCGTCTGCCCCTTCTTGGGCATAGCGTTGGGCAAGTGGAACGATGTCACCGATAATTTCGTGATGACGAAACTGTACGCCTTTGACCACTTGACCGTCGCGAACGTCCAGACAAGGAATTATGCGTTTTGCCAGCATGCGATAGCCTCCTTCACGGTGAATTTCCCTTCTAATAACGCGCGGCCTACGATAACCCCTTTGACGCCGCTGCCGCGTAGCGCAGCAATATCCTCTAAGCTACCGATACCGCCGGAAGACTGGAATGCCACCTGTGGGTAACGCGCGCAGATCTCTTGATAGAGCGCGACGTTAGAACCGCTTAGCGTTCCATCGCGTGAGATATCGGTACACAGCACGTGTTTCAGGCCATAGGGCAAGAATTCGTCGACGATGTGTTCTAGGGTGACGCCAGAGTCTTCCTGCCAACCACTGACGGCGATATTTTTGCTGCCATTAGCGTCAATGCGGACATCGAGCGCCAGAACCAGCGCGTCAGCCCCAAAACGCTGAAACCACTGCTTCACTTCTTCTGGCTGACGTACCGCCGTTGAGCCCACGACCACGCGCGAAGCTCCGGCTTCAATTAAGGCCGCTACGTCTTCTGCACTGCGAATTCCACCGCCAACCTGTACGGGAACCGAGATGCCCGCTAACAGTTTACGCAGTAGCGGTATCTGTCGAGCTGCAGGATCTTTGGCACCGGTCAGATCGACCAAATGCAGCACCTGACCACCTTGCTGTTGGTAGTCTTGCAAGCGCGGTAATGGATCGTTGCCGTAGTCGCGTTGCTGCCCGTAATCGCCCTGATGCAAACGGACAACGTTGCCGTCGATTAAATCTAATGCTGGAATGATCATCAGCGTGCCGCTCCTTAAAGGGTCAATTCCAAAAAGTTTTTCAATAATTGGGCACCGGCAGCGCCGGAGCGTTCAGGGTGGAATTGCACGCCAAAGAAATTATCTTTTTGTACCGCGGCACTAAACGGTGCGCCGTAGTGAGTTTGCGCGATGGTGTTCGCACATACCGGATAAGCATAGCCATGCACAAAGTAAAAATAGGCACCGTCTTCTAGCCCACTAAATAGGCGATGGCCCGCCAGCGCAGAAACCTGATTCCACCCCATGTGCGGTAAAGGCAGCCCGAAATCTTTCATGGTTTCAACGGGGGTATCGATAATGCCGAGGGTTTCGGTATCCCCCTCATCGCTGCGGCTCGCGAGCAATTGCATGCCCAAACAGATGCCGAGTACCGGCTGCGTACACGCCTTGATGAGCTCAATAAGATTGCGCTCGCGTAGCTGCTGCATGGCGGCCTGCGACGTTCCTACGCCGGGAAGAAATAGCTTATCAGCGGTGAGCACCACATCAGGCTCACGGCTGACTTTAGGCTCATAGCCAAGGCGCTGAATAGCGTATTGTACCGACGATAAATTAGCGCAGCCGGTATCAAGAATAACGACGTTGGTCTCTTTGGCATTCATCATAAAACCCCTTTCGAGCTAGGAAGGGTATCGCCCTCAACGCGGATGGCCTGACGAAGCGTGCGGCCAAATACTTTAAAGAGACTTTCGACGCGGTGATGATCGTTTTTGCCTTTGGTTTTCAGATGCAGAGTGATCCCCATGGCATAAGCCAGCGATTGGAAAAAGTGCTCAACCATTTCAGTACTCAAATCGCCCACTCGCTGGTGGGTGAACTCGGCTTTATAGACCAAGTACGGGCGGCCTGAAATATCCAATGCGCAGCGTGCCAGACATTCATCCATAGGCAGAACAAAACCGAAGCGCGAAATCCCCCGCTTATCACCCAGCGCTTTTTTCAACGCTTCGCCCAGTGCCAATGCAGTGTCTTCCACGGTGTGGTGATCGTCGATATACAGGTCGCCTTTCACGTCAATATTCATGCGAAAGCCGCCGTGAGTCGCGATCTGATCCAGCATATGATCGAAGAAACCGACGCCGGTACGGATGTGGCTTTCGCCTTCACGATCGAGCCAGACATTGACATCTATCGCCGTTTCTCGTGTTACTCGGCTAACCTGCGCGTGGCGGTCACGTTTGGTCAAATCATCCGCGATTTTCTCCCAGCCCATGGTTTCAGCGCTGTAGCGAATACCGGCGATCCCCATGTTTTCAGCCAGTTGAATATCAGTTTCACGGTCGCCGATGACGCGCGATGCCGCGTAATCCATGACGTCGGCATTCAGATAGGATTGCACTAGCTCGGTTTTGGGCTTACGGCAGGTGCAGTTATCCGCTGGCAGGTGTGGGCAAATCAATACGTCGTCAAATACCACACCCTGTGATGTCAGTATTTGCATCATCAGGTTATGCGGGCCGTCAAAATCAGCCTGTGGGAAGCTGGCGGTGCCTAGACCATCCTGATTCGTAATCATCACCAAACGGTAGCCTGACTGCTGTAGCTTCAACAAGGCTGGAATGACGGCGGGCTCGAATGCCAGCTTGTCCATGCGGTCTACCTGAAAATCGACCGGCGGTTCGCTAATCAAGGTGCCGTCACGGTCGATAAAAAGAAACTTCTGGCTCACATCGCCTCCTGGCTGAGTTGTTTTGACGCTACGGTAGCGGAGAATGCGCGTAGGGCATCGATCACTTTACGGTTTTCTTCCTGCGTGCCTATGGTGATTCTCAGGCAGTTTGACAGGCTTGGCTGTTTGCTTTGATCGCGTAAGATAATGCCCTGATCCCACAATAACTTAAACACTGCCGCCGCGGTGGAACAGCGGAAAATTAAATAGTTTCCCTCACCAGGATAGACGGCTTCAACACAGTCGCATTCGGTTAATTCTTTCACCAACAAGGCGCGGTTTTCTAACACGCTTTGTACCCGCTGGCGCATCGTGGCTACGCCTTCGGGAGAAAGCGCCTGTGCGGCGATATCGGCGACCGGCGTAGACAGAGGGTAGGGGGCAATGACCTTCAGTAATAACGTGATCATTTCTGGGCTAGCGATTGTAAATCCACAGCGTAGACCCGCTAACGCAAAGGCCTTGGACAGCGTACGAAGAACGACCATATGGGGGAATTCGGCTAGCCAAGG
This sequence comes from Hafnia paralvei, assembly GCF_020150375.1. Taxonomy (NCBI): domain Bacteria; kingdom Pseudomonadati; phylum Pseudomonadota; class Gammaproteobacteria; order Enterobacterales; family Hafniaceae; genus Hafnia; species Hafnia paralvei. The sequence goes on from NZ_CP083737.1 coordinate 1,736,325, forward strand.
AACCGTTGTCGCGTGTGGTGCGAATTCGATATAGGCTTCATCCACGGCCACGATGGCTTTGCCCGCGGTGAGCGTCAACAGCCGACGCAGGTCGCTTTGACTGAGTAAATTCCCCGTGGGGTTATTCGGGCTGCAAACGTAGATCAGTTTTACCCCTGCCAAGTTTGCTTCAATAGCGGGCAAATCTAACTGCCAATCTTCACGTAGCGCGATAGTGCGGCGTTCAATGCCAAACGTTTCAGCGCTGACGCCATACATACCGTACGTCGGAGGGCAGTATAGAACCGCATCTTGCCCCGGCTCACAGAAGGCGCGGATCAGCAATTCGATACCTTCGTCGGCACCGCGGCTCACCAACACCTGATCGCTATTCACACCGGCATAAGAGGCGTAGTTTTCAATAACCGCTTTAGGCTGGCACTCTGGATAACGGTTAAATGTCTCGGTACTCAGCTGATAGGGCGTCCCAATGGGATATTCGTTGGCATTAAGCCATACATCACCTTTTCCCCCCAAACGACGAGCGGACTGATAAGGCGTTAACTCACGGACGTTGGCGCGGGCTAATTCTTCAATGCTTGAACTCATCAGATGCTCTCCTTGGGTGAGGTTGTCGTCTCTTTTGCGCGCAGAGCGGCAACGCGCAGTGTCACGGCGTTCTTGTGGGCGGTAAGCAGCTCGGCGGCGGCCATTGCTTCAATGACCGGCGCTAACCCGAGCAAGCCTTCAGCGCTAATTTGTTGAACGGTCATGCGCTTTTGGAAATCAGCCAAGCCCAGGCTTGAATAGGTGGCGGTGTAGCCATAGGTCGGCAGTACATGGTTGGTGCCCGACGCATAGTCACCGGCAGATTCTGGTGACCAATCGCCTAAAAATACCGAACCGGCGCTCGAGATTTTATCCACCCATTGACGGGGTTCTCGGGTTTGGATAATCAGGTGTTCAGGGCCGTAGCGATTACTGATCTCAACGCACTCTTCGAGAGAGGAAGTGACAATCAAACGGCTTGAATCCAAGGCTTGGCGGGCGATGTCAGCGCGTGACAGGGTTGCCAACTGATTGTCGACTTCGATGGCGACACGTTTCGCAATCTCGGCATCAGGCGTAAGTAAAATAACCTGTGAGTCTGGCCCGTGTTCAGCCTGCGATAGTAAATCAGCCGCGATAAATGCGGGAGTAGCTTTCTCATCGGCGATGACCAACACTTCAGAAGGCCCCGCGGGCATATCAATAGCCGCACCGTCGATACGTTGGCTAACCTGACGTTTGGCTTCGGTTACGTAGGCATTTCCGGGGCCGAAGATTTTATCGACCTTAGGAATAGATTCACTACCGAAAGCCAGTGCGGCGATTGCCTGTGCGCCCCCCACCTGAAACACCTCTGTAATTCCGCATAAGGAGGCGGCAAACAGAATTTCATCGGCGATGGGCGGCGGTGAACACAGAACCACACGCTTACAGCCTGCGACACGGGCGGGAATACCGAGCATTAACACGGTAGAAAGCAGTGGTGCTGTTCCTCCCGGTATATACAGTCCAACCGAGGCCAGTGGGCGAGTGATTTGCTGGCAGCGAACGCCCGGCTGCGTTTCTACGTCTACTGCTGGCAGGATTTGTGCGACGTGGAATTTCTCAATATTCTTGGCCGCTTGCTGCATGGCATCTTTAATTTCATCGCCTAAGCGTGACGCAGCCTGTTCAATATCACGGATGCTGATGCGTAGCGCGTTGGTTTCGACCTTATCGAATTTGGCGCTCAACTCACGTAGGGCCGCATCACCGCCAGATTTCACCTGTTGCAATATCTCCGCCACGCTGGTGCTAATGCGGTCAGAAGCGGTTACTGCCGGACGTTGCAATAGCGCTTGTTGCTGCTGCGCATCGCATTCGCTCCAGAAAGTGATGTTGTTAAAATTATTATTCTTATCAGCAGCAGTCATGGCCGTTACTCCATCATTTTTTCAATTGGCAGAACCAGAATCGAGCTCGCACCCAGAGACTTCAATTTTTCCATGGTTTCCCAGAACAGGGTTTCGCTACTCACCATGTGCATCGCTACGCGGTTTTGATCTCCTGCCAGTGGCAGCAGGGTTGGGCGTTCAGCGCCAGGCAATAGCTGAATGATTTGCTCCAGTTTGTCGCTGGGCGCGTGCAGCATGATGTATTTGGATTCGCGTGCCTGAATCACGCCTTGAATACGGGTCATCAGTTTATCGATGAGTTCTTGTTTAGCGGCTGGCATTTCGCCATCGCGCTGGATCAGGCAGGCTTTGGAGCGGTAAATCACTTCCACTTCGCGTAACCCGTTGGCTTCTAACGTTGCGCCGGTGGAAACCAGATCGCAAATGGCATCAGATAAACCGGCACGCGGTGCGACTTCCACTGAGCCATTCAGCAGGCAGGACTTGAAACGGATATTTTGTTTATCGAGATATTGCTTGAGCAGGTGCGGATAAGAGGTGGCGATACGTGAGTCTTGCAAACACTGCGGGCCGTCGTAAGGAACGTCTAACGGCATAGCCAGCGAGAGACGACAGCTGCCGAAATCTAAGCGACGCAGGGTAAAGTAACGAGGATCTTCCCCTTGAGCGCGACGGCTTAACAGTTCTTCTTCCAAAACGTTTTCGCCGATAATGCCCAAGTCAACGACGCCATCCATAACCAGACCGGGGATATCGTCATCGCGAACGCGCAGGATATCGATAGGCATGTTTTCCGCGAACGCAATCAGGCGCTGTTGTTGTAGGTTGATTTTTATTCCGCAGCGAGCCAGCAGTTCTTGCGAGTCTTCACTCAGGCGACCGGATTTCTGCATGGCGATACGTAAGCGAGTTTTGTCTAACATGGTACTTCCCCTAATATTTTGAATTCTGTGATGTTGTATGTCAGTTAATGCTGTTTGCTGAGTTGTTGGCTAAATCGTAGATAACAAAAAAGCCCTCGGAAGATAATCTTCCGAGGGCTCTCTTTTTGCGTTCTGCGCCACTGGAAGATTGTTAACCGTCTTCCAGCACTCATCGGCCTGTCAGACTAGTCAGGATGATGGTGATGATGGTGGCTGAACTGAACGCGAGTAAGCATTTTTTGTAATCCAATAAGCAGGCAGACACGATTGTCTGCGTTAACTGTAAATTAACCTAAACCATATGACAGGGGGATGGCAACCCCTTTTTTATGGTTATTTTTTGTTTGATTAGCCGCTTAGTTCGACAGTAAAAAGTTTAATATTTCGTTTTTGTTTCATTTATCTAGCATGATTGATTATTACTGACAGTACTTTACTGCACGATATCTCGTGAAAGTGGCTTATAGCCGTCATACTTGAAGTTGCATCTTACTGGCGGTGCTGAGCGTGTCCTATTCACGGAATCGCTCTTAAGAGCCAGTATTTGCTGCCTTGATGTAATGTCAATTATTTTGGGGATAGAGGATGAATTGTGCTATATGGTCGGGCTATAGTTTGTGCTTGAATTATTTGCGATTGAATCGCAAGTCATAGGTGTCGAGAGGGTGCCGCAATGAATAAAGTAGCGATAGTTGGCCTTGGTTGGGTGGGGATGCCACTGGCTTTGTCACTTTTGGGACGTGGTTATCGAGTGGTGGGGAGTAAAACCACTCCAGATGGCGTTGAAGCGGCCCGTATGAGCGGAATTGAATGTTATCCATTGGTGATGACGCCTGAGCTTGAATGCGAGCAAGACGATTTAGAACAGTTGCTGGATGCTGACGCGTTAGTCATTACGCTTCCCGCAAGTCGTAGACCGGAAGAAGGCGAACGTTATCTTCATGCCGTTCAACTGCTGGTGGATAGCGCGCTGGCGCACAATGTGCCGCGTATTATTTTCCTAAGCTCCACGTCGGTTTATGGTGACGCCGTGGGTACGGTAAACGAGCGTAGCGAACTGCAACCGACGACCAGTGCAGGCCGCACGTTAGCAGAGCTGGAAACATGGCTGCACGATCTGCCAAATACCTCGGTAGACATCCTGCGTTTGGCTGGATTAGTGGGGGCGGGCCGCAATCCTGGAAGATTTCTGGCGGGGAAAACCGGCGTAATAGGGGCAAGCAGTGGGGTGAATTTGGTGCATCAGGATGATGTTATCGCCGCGATTCAAATGCTGCTGAAATTGCCGCAGGGTGGGCATGTATACAATCTGTGCGCGCCGATACATCCGACTAAAGCGGAGTTCTACCCACCGCTAGCGCGTTCTTTAGGCTTGGAGCCGCCGCAGTTTGCACCTGAGGAAAAACCATCGCAGGGTAAGTTGGTCGATGGTTCGTTAATCAGCAAAGAACTGGGATTTGAATATCAGTATTCTAACCCCGCGCTGATGCCGTGGAATTGATTTTGTCTTTTGTTGTCATAAAAACGCTGCCAAAAGGCATAATGCCGGTCACTTAAGCGTGATTTTAGGGGAAGTACACCGATGGGGTCGTAGCAGCTTTAGCTGCCGACAACTTTGCAGGGAGCAAAGTTGAACAACGCTTTAGCGTTGACCCCTAGAGTGGAACACATAGATGTGTTCCATAACCGCCCCGCGGTGTGCTAGCCCCGTGTATCTCGATCTCTTAAACGATCAGCATTAGTCAAAAGGCAGCTGTTTCGTATCAAGTGAGCAGATTACGCTAAGTTTAAGCGCAAACGCTGCCCCACATGTCGTATTCATCGACGTTTTCAATGGTGACGTTAACCACATCGCCCACTTTCAGCTTGGTTTCACCGTTCAGGTAAACGACTCCGTCGATCTCTGGAGCATCGGCCATACTACGGCCAATGGCACCTTCTTCGTCCACTTCGTCAATAATAACCGGCAGTGTGTGGCCTACTTTATCCTGCAGGCGTTGAGCTGAAATCTGCTGTTGAAGCTGCATGAAACGGTGGAATCGCTCTTCCTTCACTTCTTCAGGAACTTGGTCAGCCAGCTCGTTGGCGGCAGCGCCTTCAACAGGGCTGAACTTGAAGCAACCCACACGGTCCAGTTTGGCTTCGCTCAGGAAATCCAGCAGCATCTGGAAATCTTCCTCGGTTTCACCCGGGAAACCAACGATGAAGGTTGAGCGCAGTGTTAGCTGCGGACAGATTTCACGCCAGCGTTTGATTCGTTCCAGCGTGCGTTCTACCGCGCCAGGACGCTTCATCAGCTTAAGGATTTTTGGGCTCGCATGCTGAAGTGGAATATCCAGATACGGAAGCACTTTTCCTTCTGCCATCAGCGGGATCACGTCATCAACGTGCGGGTATGGATAGACATAGTGCAGACGAACCCAGACGCCAAGCGATGATAGCTGCTCGCACAGGCTAATCATGCTGGTTTTGACCGGCTGGCCGTTCCAGAAACCGGTGCGGTGTTTAACGTCTACGCCGTAGGCAGAGGTATCTTGCGAAATGACCAGCAGCTCTTTCACGCCGGCATCCACCAGCCGTTTGGCTTCATCTAAAACAGAGCCAATCGGGCGGCTATCGAGATCGCCACGCATGGATGGAATGATGCAGAAAGTGCAGCGGTGATTACAGCCTTCGGATATTTTTAGATAAGCGTAATGTTTTGGCGTCAGTTTCACGCCTTGTTCCGGCACCAAGCTGGTGAAAGGATTATGCGTTGGCTTAGGCACGTACTGATGCACGTGTTTGAGCACGGCTTCATAACTATGCGGGCCAGTAATTTCCAGAACTTTAGGGTGAACTTCGCGGATCTGGTTCTCTTTTGCCCCTAAGCAGCCAGTAACAATTACTTTTCCGTTTTCGTTGAGAGCTTCACCGATAGCCTCCAACGATTCCTGAACGGCACTGTCGATAAAACCGCAGGTATTTACGATGACAAGTTCAGCGTCATCGTAACGAGGCACAACATCATAACCTTCGGTGCGCAGTTCGGTCAGAATACGTTCGGAGTCCACCAGATTTTTCGGGCAACCAAGGGACACAAAACCAATACGCGGTTGTTGCATATATTACGCTCACAAAATGTTCAAAGAATAAAAACGGCTGAGATTTTACACGGGAATGTACCCCGCCTCTAGTTTTTATCATTGTGAGCTAGCTCAATTGAGCGCAACGGCTTAACCGGATTGTTATCCTCATGTTTTTGTGGATGTTGTTTCATTGCCTGCCTTAGCGCACTGGGTGTTAAGCCAAAATGTTGGCTAAAACGAGCACTAAATCGCGATGCGCAATTATATCCTCCTTGATACGCAATCTCCCCAATACTGAGCGTACTGCTTTGTATTTCATAGAGTGCTTTACTCATACGTACACTTTCTAAAATAGAGCGAAACCCCTGATTTTCTGCCGCTAAACGGCGTCTCAGCGTTGAGCTCCCCATCTGCAGTTGATGAGCAACGTCATTTACACTCCAGTTGTGCGCAGGGTCTCGCAGCAATACCTGTTGTACCTGAGCCGTAAGGGGATCGTTTCTGTTGCGAAACAATATTTCGCCATAGCCAGAAAGTGCCAATGCCAGCAATACGCCATGAAGTTGGTGTTTTTGCAGCTGTGGTGGTGTGTCATTGTGCAAGGTGTTCAGCAGTCCTTGCCACGTCAGACGAATATTGTCATTAAGGGGAATACATAGTGAGTTTGTTTGGGGGCTCTGTCTCGCCACGGAGCCATGAGATTGCTTAAATTTGCGTAACAATGGTTCTGGAATATAAACCATGTCGGAGATATACAGCCCTTGTTTGGGGGTATTGGCGATGCTGATTTCTGATCCTGCCGGGAACAGGATAAGCGAATGGGGAGTGGCAATTTCAGCGTGCTTTCCCCATTGCACTGTTTTGCTACCAACACGAACATGGCATAACGCGGGGGTGAATAGCGTGATTCGATGCAAGCTATGAGCGCAACGAGCGACTATTTCCTGTGCGGTTAATCGATGTTCCGCGTGATTGATAGCATGCATATTTAGCGTCCGTAGTGAGGGGTGATTTCCGCATGGGCCAAGGCGTTGGCATTCAACATAAAACCGACTAAAGCACCACTGGATTGACTATCAATGGGTAACTTATCCGTTTTAAGTGCCCAAACGGTAAAGCGATAAGGGTGAGGTTTATCCCCTGGAGGAGGACAAGCACCGCCGAATCCGGCATAACCGAAATCATTCCGGCCTTGAACTGCGCCTAAGGGCAGATTCTTCCCATCTTTTGCACCGGCATTGGCTGCCAAAGTATGAATATTGGCTGGAATATTGACTACCGTCCAGTGCCACCAACCGCTACCTGTCGGGGCGTTGGGATCGTAAGCCGTGATGGCAAAGCTTTTTGTTCCTTTTGGCGCATTTACCCACGAGAGTTGTGGTGAGGTATTTCCCCCATTACAGCCAAAACCTTGATAAACCTGCGACTGTTGTAACGATTTACCTTGCTGAATATCTGAACTGTGCAAGGTCAAGCCTTCAGCAAACACGCTTAATGACGAAGTTAACAGTGCTATACCTAAAATAGCTTTATTCATTCTGATGTCTCCCTTGATTGGTATAAATACAATACCCAAAGGAATATCAGTAGATTATGCCGAAACGCTCTGATGATGTGCTGAAATGCGCATGGAACAACATTGGCGTATTCCGTTTGAGCCTTGTGCGTAAATTTTTCCGTAGTCCCACCAGATATCACCCACCATTTCTGACTATCTATCAAAAATGAGATGCCGATCCGTTGAGTAGGACTTATGTCCTCAAACTATGACCTGACCATACATACAATCACGTCAACGGCTTCTCCTTTCTACCTTAATTTGCAGGAAATTTTATGACAGCACACATTAATGCGAGACCTGACGATTTTGCCTCCACCGTTGTCATGCCAGGCGATCCACTGCGGGCAAAATTTATTGCCGAAAACTACCTGACAAATGCGCGTGAAGTGACCAATGTTCGCAACATGTTGGGCTATACAGGCCTCTATCAAGGACAACCTGTTTCGGTCATGGGGCACGGTATGGGTATTCCATCAATGACGTTATATGCCCATGAACTGGTTCACGACTTTGGTGTTAAACGAATTATTCGCATAGGAAGCTTAGGAGCAACACAGCGCGATATTCGTATGAGAGACATTATTTTGGCGGTTGCTGCAGGTACGGATTCAATCACTAATGCTAAGCGGAGTGCCGGTTATCACATGGCGACCTCCGCATATTTCCCTCTGTTGCACGAAGCATGGTGCCAAGCAACAAAGGCCGGAATTCCAGTCAAGGTTGGTAATGTTTTCAGTGGAGATCTTTATTACGATCCTGATGAAAATTTGATCCCCGCGTTAGAGAAATTCGGCGTGCTGGGGATTGATATGGAGGTGGCAGGGTTATATGGGCTTGCACACCAGTTTGGGATAGAAGCTCTAGCAATTCTCACCGTGTCAGATCACTGTTTAACCGGAGAGGAAACAACAGCCGAAGAACGGCAGCTGACATTTAGCCAAATGATTGAGCTAGCTTTAAATACGGCTATAACAGAATAAAAACAGCCTAAAGCGATACACCAGGGAAATATAATTATGAAAAATAAACTTGCACTTACGGCTATTAGTTTCCTAGCCAATTTTATTATGGCTGGTTTTGCTAGCCAGTTTGGGATGTTAATCGAACCTATCGCTAACAGCTATAACGCAGATATTAATGCGGTAGCCTCAGTTTTCTCATTATTAAATGGGGGAGCGTTAGCGGGAACCGTGGCGGCGTTCTTCTTAATTGAGAGAATAGGCGTCAAACGCATGACATGTATTAGCTATTCGATTGTGTTTCTTTGTGCCTTAGCAATGCATTGGATAGGAGGGATCTGGGTCGTCATGGTTGCCATGACGCTGGTGGGTTTTTGCGGTGGTATTGGCTTATGTATCGCAGGAACTATCGTTGTTGCCGTTTGGCATGACAAAATCCAAAGTACAATGTTAGTGGTTCAAGATGCGACTTTTAATGTGGCAGGAGTGGTGTTCCCTCTAGTAACGACATATGCACTCACCCATAATATGTCTTGGAGTTATAGCTACTTAACGGTTGGGATAGTGGCTCTAGCGACGCTAGGCATTGTGGCAATGACAAACTTCTCTCGCTGTGAACCTGAAAAAGTATCGGGTCAGACAGAAGCGGTTAAATCTGAATGGAACTTCGGCATTATTAGCGGTGGCATTGGGTTGTTTTTAGGAATGTTAGCGCTATATACCTTCCTAACCTGGGCTCCGCTATTTGTTAAACAAAAGTTTGGTATACCATTCGAAGTTGCCGGAAGTATTATTACGCAATACTGGGCCGCTGCATTGGTCGGGGCATTGGTTTCTACGGTAATTGTGTCCAGAGTGAAAATCCATTATTTCTTGATGGGGGTTATCATGCTGGCATTCATTATCACGACCTGTATTGTAACGACAAATAATCTTAATCACTTAGACTATTTAGCCTACGGTTATGGCTTTGTTTGCGCGGCGCTTTATAACTCATTCATTGCTTATGGTGTTTCATTTGTAAAACACGCCAGCAGTCGAAATGTTTCTTATATTCTGATTAGCGGTAGTGCTGGGGCAATGTTTAGCCCTGCTATTAGTGCTTTATTAGAAAAAACGCTAGGTATACAAACAATTATGTACGCCATTCCTATTCTCTATTTCGTTATCATGCTGATGCTAGTTGCAGTATTAAAAACGTTTAACCGTAATTCTCATAAGGAATCTTGTATTTTATAGCATGATTATTTCATCTTATTGATTCGCCAATACTCTGGGAACTAAAAATAACTATTTTAATAAAACCAATTAATTGTACTAATGCTTATTATTAAATTTATAAGGAACGTAATTATGGCCAGCACAGTCTCTTTGGGTTTAAATAAAACTATATTAGCTTTTATTTTCTCTGGGTTAACGTTTGCTGCAAGCGCAGCTGACTATAAGGACGGAGACACACATAAAAATGATTATAAGTGGTTCCAGTTTAACCTAATGCAAAGCGTGGATGCCAAAGTACCTTATGGCGCACACAATGATACCTATTTAGAAATGGAGTTTGGTGGTCGTTCTGGGATATTTGATTTATATGGCTACGTTGATATCTTTGATATTTTCGACCGCAAACAGGATGATCGCCATGATAGCGATAACTTTTTTGCAAAAATCTCTCCTCGTGTATCCTTGGATGGGCTATTTGAAACTGATTTATCGGTTGGCCCCATTGAAGAATGGTATTTGTCGACCGTAACAAACATTGGCGATCGCGAATTATTTGAGCATTATATTGGTCTGGGTGCTGATGTTAATGTACCTTGGTTCGGAAAAATGGGGATGAACGTTTATGCTCATTATGTCCGAGAAAACTATGGAGCAGCCAATGAAGGAAAATGGGATGGCTACATGTTTTCAACCAATTGGTCTACGCCATTTTATAATTTCTCAAACGGAAGCTATCTAAGCTATCAAGGATATTTGGATTATCAATTCGGTGCCAATGAGATATCTAACGATGGGCTGCATAGCAATAATGCCATTGAGTGGTATAACGGATTGTATTGGCACTCAGAACGCTATGCTATCGGTTATGGTTTAAAATACTTTCGAAACATGGCACTAACCCAAAATGAGGTTGGTGCAGGTAAAACGACCGGTATAGGTCATTACTTCGATGTGACCTATAAGTTCTAATGGTTAGTCTTTAATAATAAAAGCCGAATCTATCTATTGAACACGGCCTGCTGCAATAAACTGTAGTTGTCAGTATTTATTGTGGCAGGCTTACTCTTCAATATCGTTGCCTAAAAATTTCTTCAGCTCAGCAAGGTTTTTAATTTCTAAACCTTGTGGTCCACGCATAATTAAACCACCATCTATGAGTTCTTTGACTGCCCTGCGATAGACTCGATCGGTTGTACCAAAACGCTCAGCCTCAAGATAGTTTTTTGTAAAGCCATCCATGGGTAATTTATTCTGATACTGTCGGTAGAGATCGTAAGCGACGTTATGAGCTATCGGATAAAGCATGCGATGAAGGAAAATATCTAGCGTATCTTGATAATCAATAGCCATAGCGCTGGCGAAATAGATTGCTAACTTGGGGTGCTGACTCAGTGCTATTTCTAGCTGTTCACAGCTACAGAGTGCAACGGTCAGCGGTTCCTCCGCGATAATATCGAGTTGGCAGGGATACCCTGTAAAGAACTCCATTTCACCAAATAATTGCTCATCACATTCCATTGTGCCTAGCTGAAAGCGCCTGCCATTTTCAGCGCTGTAGCCGAGGGAGATTTTGCCTGAAGCCACCATCATCAGCTGTTTAACTGCTTGACCCTGCCTGAAGAGATGCTCTCCCTCTGCGATGAGACATGTTTCGTTTAAATATGCACGCAGAGTTTTTTCAACGAGAGCATCATCCTGCTGCCAAATCCCCTGAAAGCGTCCTTTAGCCAATGATTTTAGCTGCATACTCTCACCTGTGCTGTATTCGTACTGTTTAATTCATATGATACCTGAATAAACATTAAGAATAATCGCTTGGCTGGTGAACATGCAGCTTGTATTTAAAAACTGCGATCCTGCTAGAGAAACCGCAGTTAACCGTGTTGACTAGGCCACCACGACTCTTACTCCATTAGCTTTCTTTTAACAAATAGCTGAGCACAAAGCAGAAGCACCAAGATACCGGCCATCACGAGTAAATGCTCAATGCGGAAATGATCGGCCAGTGGACCAAACAGCACCATCCCTAGCGGCAGTGCACAGCAGTTAGCCACCTGTACCAAGCTGAAAATTCTGCCATGCATGGCAGGGTCAACCTTTTCCTGTAATAACGCGGTGATAGGTGCGTTAAAACATGGCATGGTAATTCCAATCAGAAAATTAAAGGCCAGATAAATGGCGAACACCGGTGCGCAGCCGAGCGCAATCATGAAAAAGCCGTAGGCGCCGCCCGCCAACAAGGTGGTACGCAGGCGACTGTTGAATCCGCCCCACATAGCAATCGCGATGCCGCCCACGATGGCTCCGCTGCTAAATGCCATTTCATTGATAGCCAAACGCCAGGCTTCAGGGCCAAACGAACGGCTAACCATTAACGGAGTCATAAACGCCGCGGGGCTTATCAGAATCATCATGACAATCAAGAAGATAATCAGATAGCTAATAAAAGGGTTTTCCTTCAAATAGTAGAAACCTTCTCTGATGGCCTTGATTGTCGATTTGCCCTCAAGATTTTGGCTGGAAAGTCTGGCTAGCTTCAGCATCGACATCAGCGTGAGCGCGATAGCCGCGGTGATAACATCGACAAAGAAGATTTTCTCGATAGATAAATAGGCATAGAGAACGCCGCTCGTCGCGGGAGCAATGAGCATATTCAGTGAACTCAGTGTGCTATTGATCCCGTTAACCCTGATTAAATGCTCTTTGGGAACCAACTGAGGAATAATGGAATTAACCGTTGGTGTTTGGATTCCTGTACCAAAAGAGCGTACCGCTAATACCGCAAAAATGAGCCATAACGGCTTGTATCCAAGGATAAATGAAATCGCTAACAGCAGCGTAACCACGGCAATCACCGCATCCGAAATCATGCTGACATACTTGCGGTTATAGCGGTCAACCCACACGCCAGCAAACAGAGAGATGATGAGCTGTGGCAAAAAACCACATAGGGTGGATAGGGTGATCATCAGCCCAGAGGATGTGGTCAGTGTGATATACCAGATAATGGCGTACTGCACGATCGAAGAGCCAAACAGCGAAATGGTTTGGGCAGATAGGAAAAGGGTAATGTCCTTTTTCCAGTAAGAATGTGGAGTCATAAGGTTGATACTCATTCATAGAAAGCAATTCAAAAGCCGGATAACGTTGAGCCGGCTTAAAGATTGTTTACTTCAACAATCCGTCACAGATGTCTTGCAACATCAAGGGGCACAGATAAAGCGTGGAAGGTAGCTTGTAAACTCTCGATTTCAGACAGCACGAAACGACGTAATTAAACGACGAAAAGCGGCTGGCTGATGAAGAGTTTAAGCGGCAATACGCTGCTGATTAGGCTCCGAACAACGCTTCATCTTTCGATTGCGCGGAGCTGCGTCTGGTGACGGACTTTTTGAAGTAGCTGCAGACCATGAAATAAGCTCACTAATAGGGGATGAATTCCCCTTAGATTGAGCGTGTATTATATCTATGGCTTATGGATTGGGCAAACCATCGTTGTTAAAAGATTATTCCAAACTTAGGCTATCGCCGGTGTTCAGCGGCTGCGCGTTGGGCAGCCATAAACGCCCCCAGGCTCCCGTACAGTGACAACCATAGATGAGATCGATATTTTGTGCTTGAAAATAGCGGCGGGTGCTGAGCATTTCGCGAATGCCTGCACTGCGTAGATGCAGACCGCCAATAACGGCGCTGACTTTATCGATGCCGGTAATATGCTTGGCATAACGGATGATATCGCAGATGCCTGAGTGAGAGCAGCCAACGATAATGATGAGGCCTTGGCTTCCCTGCCAAATGAGACAGCTATCATCCTTAACGTAGTCGGTGGTGAAGCCATCTTCGTTTTCAATAAGGCCAAAACTTTTGTGTTTATTGCTGCGCTCAATTTCACCAGCAAAAATAAATCGACTGCCAATCGATACGGGATGGCGAGAAAGGCGAAAAGGAAAATGCGTTTTAAGCGCTGTTTCGCTATTTTCTGGGGAGATTTTTTTTAGTCTTATCGCGCGTGAACCGACAAATTTTCCCGCATAACGAGTAAGAAAGACGTCTGGGTGACAAATGACTTCAGGCTTATACGGCGTATGAGGAATGAGGTAGGGCAGACCGCCAAAATGATCGTAGTGTCCATGCGATAACACGACGCGAGTAAGGGTGCCTAAATCAATTCCTAATCGGTGTGCATTGTCACAAAATCGCTGATCTTGTCCGGTATCAAATAAGATGCGTTGTTCACCATCATCCAGCAATAGACTTAATCCTACGCCGCCGTCTAACTGTGGGTGACGGTTTTTATTTTCTAACAGTACCGTGATGTTGAGCGACATCCGTTTTCTCTTCTATTTATTATCTTATCCGCGGGCTTAGGCCGCGCTTTTTAGATATGAATTAGGCAGCCCTGTTTTACGAGTGAAACCAATTGCTCTGGATAAGTGGTAAATGAATTCCAGCGTAGGTCGAGACGTTTGAGATTTTTAAGTTCCTGAATGCTTTCCGGCAGCGACGTCAGATTATTGGCGCGTAAATCCAGCGTCTGTAGTTGAGTCAGTGCGGCAATCGTGTCTGGTACTTCAGACAGATTGTTAAATCTGAAGTTGAGATCTTGTAAGTGGTTCAATTGAGCAAATGAATCAGGGATAGATTTAATCCTATTACCTGAGATATCGAGTACCCGAAGCTGGGTAAGTTGCCCTATTGAATCAGGAAACTGACTGAAATGGTTGTTCATCAGATGCAATTCTTGCAGATTTTTCAGTTCGCTAATTTTTTCTGCAAGAACGGATATTTTGTTGTTGTATAACCGTAACTCCTCCAACGCTGACATCGCAAAAACAGCCTCAGGGATCTCCGTGAGATGATTATCGGTGATGTTGAGGTAGCGCAAATTCCGCAGGGCAGAAAATGTGGCGGGAATGTCCGTAAGCGAGTTATTACTCAAATAGAGATAAATTAGCTGCGTGAGCTTTCCCATGGTGTCTGGCAGTTCGGACAAGCGGTTATGCCCGAGATCGAGCATTTCTAACGCCCTAAGCTGCCCGATGCTGTCGGGAATTTTGGTCATCTGATTACAGGAAATATTGAGCACCTGAAGTTCAGATAGCATTCCAATTTGCTCAGGGTATGAGCTTAATTGATTATTATATACGCTAAGCCCCGTCAGGCTTGCGTTGAGTTCAATACCATCGAGACATTCAAGCTGTTGGTTATCCAGATTGAGGAACCGTGTATTGCTTTGGCTAGAAGATGAGCTTGTTCGCTGGTGTAATAACATACAAACTGTCCTAATAAGTCATGCCGAGGGCGAATTCATCAATCTAGCCAGTTTGCCAAGAGATGAAAAGGTTAAGGGGCTAAAACTGAGGTGTGGAAGAACAAATAGCCTCTTCATGACGCGATGAGATCTTTGTGAATACGCTTGTTTTTAAATAGTGATAGAGAGCACATCGCTGCGATGAATAGATTTTCATAATGCATAACATATTGGCAAAAGTTGAGATGAACTATGGAACCACTGCATGCGATTTGGGTCACTATTGGGTTGTTTGTTCTCACATTTTTTAATCCCGGCGCAAACCTCTTTGTGGTGGTGCAAACCAGCTTATCTTCAGGGCGTCGAGCGGGTGTGTGTACTGGTTTAGGGGTTGCACTGGGGGACGCTATTTATTCCGGTCTGGGTCTATTTGGTATGGTCGCCTTAATGACTCAGTTTGAAAGCCTGTTTTCATTGATAAAAATAGCAGGCGGCCTCTATTTGCTTTGGTATGCCTACGGCGTCGTGCGTAATCAAAATGACGTGCAAATTAGCGCATTGCATACGCTTATTCCCGGAAAGGGCGCGGTGTTTTTTCGCCGTGGTTTGATTACCGACCTTTCTAATCCGCAGACCGTGCTTTTCTTCATCAGCATTTTTTCCGTCACGCTGAGTGCAGATACCCCTATCTGGGCTAAGTTGTTGACATGGGCAGGTATTGTTTTGAGTTCTGTCCTGTGGCGAATTTTTCTCAGTCAGGCTTTCTCTCTTTCCGTGGTGCGTCGTGCCTATTCTCGTATTCAGCGCGCTGCCAGCAAAATCATCGGCGCAGTGGTGGGCATATTTGCTCTGCGACTTATCTATGAAGGTGGCCGTGAATTAAGCCGCTAATCGTAATATAACATCGCGTTGCTGAAGTATTTGTTCAGATATCAACTATGCTGATACTGGGTGAATATTGTGACATCGTGTTGGGGACGATATGTATGATTAATATGCCTAACGGCTATATTGCTAGGTAAGCCACCTCTTTTTACGCTAGCGAATATCTGCGCTTGCTGCTCTGTTTTTGTATATAAACTTGTTAGTTTTTATTGTTTGTTTTTTGTTCAATTAAGCAACATTTCGTGCGATCTATCACATTAAACAATTAACAAATTTTTAGTGTTCCTTTTCTACCCTAATCAGCAAGTTACCCGTAACAGTGTCCATTATTTAGCCCAAAACCGCCATTTCAAAACGTAGCGGAACGTAAATAAATGTTTCATAACAACACATTCATCAAGGAAATGGTGTTAAATAACTGATAACATTTTGTAAGTGGGCAATGTCATGGCAAAAGAAACCTCAGGAAGCTCGAGAAGAGATTTCCTACTAAAAACAATAACGTTAGTACCCGCAGTGGCTATTGGCGGAACGGGAATCGGCTCTCTTGCCGCTCCGGCCATCGTTCAAGCGGCAGAACCTAAAGCGCCAGAAAAACACACAGCGCGTGATTACAATCCTACCTTTTTCACCCCTGAAGAATATGCCTTTGTCAAAGCCGCCGTCGCACGTTTGATTCCCAATGACGATCGCGGCCCTGGGGCTTTGGAAGCAGGCGTTCCTGAGTTCATCGATCGCCAGATGAACACGCCGTATGCCACGGGTTCCCAGTGGTATATGCAAGGGCCATTTAATCCTGACGCCGAGCACGATTTTGGCTATCAACTACCGCTAACCCCACAGCAAATTTATCGTTTAGGCGTGGCTGAAGCGAATGATTATGCCAAAAAGCAGGGAGGTAAAGTTTTTGCTGAGCTGCCGCAAGATAAGCAAGACGATCTCTTAAGCCAGATGGAAGGCGGTAAGGCTGAATTCACTCAGGTTCCGTCTAAGGTCTTTTTCTCTTTCTTACTGCAAAACACGCGTGAAGGATTCTTTAGCGACCCTATTCACGGTGGCAATCAAGGAATGGTGGGCTGGACGTTAATTAACTTCCCCGGCGCACGAGCCGATTTTATGGACTGGGTAGAGCGCGGTGAACGTTATCCGTTCCCTCCGGTATCTATTCGCGGAGAAAGGGGATAAGTCATGGCGAATACAATGAAGAAAGTTGATGCGGTCGTGGTTGGGTTTGGTTGGGCCGGTTCTATCATGGCGAAGGAGCTAACCGAAGCGGGCTTAAACGTGGTGGTATTGGAAAGAGGTCCGCATCGTGACACCTATCCTGACGGCGCTTATCCGCAGGTTATCGACGAATTGACCTATAACATCCGCCGTAAACTGTTCCAAGACCTGTCGAAAAGCACCGTCACAATCCGCCATAATGCTTCGCAAACCGCATTACCCTACCGTCAGCTTGCCGCATTTTTACCCGGTACGGGAACCGGTGGGGCTGGGTTACATTGGTCAGGTGTACATTTTCGTATCGACCCTATGGAATTGCGCATGCGCAGCCATTATGAAGAGCGTTACGGTAAAAACTTTATTCCTGAAGGCATGACCATTCAGGATTTCGGCGTGACTTATGAAGAGCTTGAACCCTATTTTGATAAGGCTGAAAAAGTATTTGGCACTTCGGGTACACCGTGGAGCGTAAAAGGTAAAGTTGTCGGACAGGGTAAGGGAGGCAATCCGTTTGCGCCGGATCGCTCAGATAACTTCCCACTGCCTGCGCAGAAGCGCACCTTCTCAGCACAAATGTTTGCTCAAGCAGCTGAATCTGTGGGCTATCATCCTTATGATTTGCCATCGGCAAACACCTCTGGTCCATATACCAATACCTATGGTGCTCAGATGGGGCCATGTAATTTCTGCGGATTCTGTAGCGGCTATGCATGTTACATGTATTCCAAAGCCTCTCCGAACGTTAACGTGTGGCCAGCGCTGCGCCAAGAACCTAAGTTTGAGTTGCGTACCAACTCACATGTGCTGCGCGTTAATCTGACCGATGATAAAAAACGCGCCACTGGCGTAACTTATGTGGATGCGCAGGGGCGTCAGGTTGAACAGCCTGCTGATTTGGTGATTCTGGCTGCATTCCAGTTCCACAACGTGCATCTGATGTTGTTATCTGGAATTGGTAAACCTTATAACCCTATTACCAATGAAGGTGTGGTGGGGCGTAACTTCGCTTACCAAAACATTTCGACTATCAAGGCTTTCTTTAATAAAGATATCTTCACCAATACGTTTATTGGTGCGGGTGGCGCTGGCGTGGGTGTCGATGATTTTAACGCTGATAACTTTGACCATGCGAAATACGGCTTTGTCGGGGGATCTCCATTCTGGGTGAATCAGGCGGGGACCAAACCTATTTCAGGTTTGCCAACGCGTCCGGGCACACCAACGTGGGGCAGTAAATGGAAAGCGGAAGTGGCTGATGTCTACTCGCACCATGTCTCTATGGATGCACATGGCGCACATCAGTCTTATCGTGCCAACTATCTGGATCTCGACCCGAACTATAAAGATGTTTATGGTCAGCCGCTGCTGCGTATGACGTTTGACTGGCAAGAAAATGACATCAAAATGTCGCAGTTCATGCATGGCCGGATGCATAAGATTGCGGAAGCCATGAACCCTACTGTAATCAGCGGTTCGCCAAAATCTGAAGGAACGCATTTCGATACCACGGTCTATCAGACCACGCATATGAACGGCGGCGCGATTATGGGGGAAGACCCTAAAACCAGCGCGATTAACCGCTATTTACAAAGTTGGGATGTGCCAAACGTATTTGTACCGGGGGCATCTGCATTCCCACAAGGTTTGGGCTATAACCCAACAGGTACCTTAGCGGCACTGACTTACTGGTCTGCTCGTGCAATTCGCGAACAGTATTTGAAAAATCCAGGACCGTTGGTGCAGGCATAAGGAAACCAGAAAATGAAAAAACTTATCTCAGCTCTGGTGCTTAGCGCGATTAGTCTTAGTGCCGCTGCGCAAGAAACCAGCGGTGTCGATTTGATTAAACGTGGTGAATATCTGGCGCGAGTCGGTGACTGTGTGGCGTGTCATACTAGCAAGGGGGGAACACCTTTTGCGGGGGGGCTGCCAATGGCCACGCCGATTGGCACCATCTACAGTACCAATATTACTCCGGATAAAAAGCACGGTATTGGTGAATACTCATTTGAGGATTTTGATAAAGCGGTACGCCACGGCGTTGCTAAGAACGGCGATACACTTTATCCCGCGATGCCATATCCTTCTTATGCGGTGGTGACTGAGCCGGATATGCGTGCGCTCTATGCTTACTTCATGCAAGGGGTAAAACCTGTCGCTCAGGCAAACAAAGACAGTGATATTCCTTGGCCTCTGTCGATGCGTTGGCCGCTGTCTATCTGGCGCGGTATGTTTGCCCCTGATGTGCAAGATTTCACCCCAGCACAGGGTGAAGATGCCGTATTGGCGCGCGGTCGCTATTTGGTTGAAGGCTTAGGGCACTGTGGTGCCTGCCATACACCTCGCAGCATCACAATGCAGGAAAAGGCATTAAATAACGATGAGGGCGAAGTCTACCTATCAGGCAGTGCACCGATTGACGGTTGGATTGCCACGAATCTGCGAGGCGATTATAAAGACGGCCTAGGAAGTTGGAGCGAGCAGGATCTGACTGAGTTTTTGCGCACGGGGCGCAACGATCGTACTGCGGTGTTTGGCGGTATGACTGATGTGGTTGAGCACAGCTTGCAATACTTAACTCCTGAAGATGCCACGGCGATTGCGCGTTATCTGAAATCG
The DNA here is from genome assembly GCF_020150375.1 of Hafnia paralvei. Lineage (NCBI taxonomy): Bacteria > Pseudomonadati > Pseudomonadota > Gammaproteobacteria > Enterobacterales > Hafniaceae > Hafnia > Hafnia paralvei. Next base: position 1,755,958 of record NZ_CP083737.1, read on the forward strand.
CTTCCAGCGAATGATAAGGATCAAAAGCCGTTTAAAGAGGATAAAACCGTTGCTAATGCGCTGTGGAAAGGCGATGACAGTAAAACGGGCGCTGCATTGTATGTGGATAACTGTGCTGCGTGTCACCGCACCGACGGCAGCGGCTATACTCGATTCTTCCCAGAATTACGAGGTAATCCCGTCGTGATGACGGATGACGCCACTTCGCTGATCCATGTTGTGCTCACGGGTAATACGTTACCCGGAGTGCAGGGGGCTCCATCGTCTATCACCATGCCAGCGTTTGGATGGCGCTTAAACGATCAGCAGGTCGCAGACGTCGTTAACTTTATCCGCACCAGCTGGGGGAATATAGCTCCAGAAATTACGGCTAAAGATGTGGCCAAGGTGCGTGAGGATAAAGATATTATCCCTGACCCTAAACTGCTTGGTAGCCCTGACATTGAAAAATTGACGGCGAGTCAGCACTAGCATAAACGACCCCGGCAAGTCCGGGGTTTTTTATCGATTGTAGATAGGACAAATTTATACTAGGCATTACCCATTAGTCTGTTGATGCGGCAATCTAGCGGCAATGGCGAACGCGTTTATTCTCTCCCCAGAACTCAAGAAAACGCTATCGCATCGTGAGTTAGTGACAAATCGACCATGAGCAGCACAACGATTAAGCAAAAAAATTGATTAGCGAGTCTGTAAGGTTGGATTATATTTAAAGGACTAATAATCGGGGGTTTATTCTTTAAGTTAAAGCCGTTATGGTTCCAAGCAGGGCTTGAAAAAGCTTTGCGAAGGTAAAGATTAATTTTTGTTTATCTGAATGGATACGCTGGCATCATCATGAAGAAAATCGCACTCACTACGTTAATCAAAAAAATCACTCTCGGGGCAGGCCTAACACTAATGGCGATCCCGATGACCTATGCCGATCAGGCTGCACCAGCGGCCCCACAAATCAACGCCAAAGCCTATGTGCTGATGGATTACGATAGCGGGAAAATCTTGACTGAAGCTAACGCCGATGAGCGTTTGGATCCCGCAAGTCTGACAAAAATCATGGCCAGCTATGTGATTGGCCAGTCAATCAAAGCAGGAAAAATCACGCCGAACGATATGGTGGTGGTGGGAAAAGATGCTTGGGCAACGGGGAATCCCATCTTACGTGGCTCGTCGCTGATGTTCCTCAAGCCGGGCGATCGCGTGCCCGTCTCTGAGTTAAATAAAGGTGTGGTTATCCAGTCGGGTAACGACGCGAGTATTGCATTAGCTGATTACGTTGCTGGAAGTCAGGACGCTTTTGTGAGCCTGATGAATAAATACGTTGAGGCTTGGGGGCTAAAAAATACGTCGTTTAAAACCGTGCATGGTTTGGACTCTGAGGGCCAATACAGCTCGGCACGTGATATGGCGCTGATTAGCCAACGTCTGATTGCCGATGTGCCTGATGAATATGCGCTACATAAAGAGAAAGAGTTTACCTTCAATAAGATTCGTCAGGTCAATCGTAACCGCTTGCTCTGGGATAGTAGCCTAAACGTGGATGGTATTAAAACCGGCTACACGTCTGGCGCGGGGCACAATCTGGTTTCTTCGGCAACCGATGGGCCAATGCGCTTAATTTCCGTCGTGTTGGGTGCTCCGACGGATCGTATTCGCTTCGAAGAAAGCAAAAAATTGCTGACTTGGGGCTTCCGTTTTTATGAAACTGTAACGCCAATCAAAGTGGGTCAGGCATTTACTACCGAAAAAGTCTGGTTCGGGGATAAGAGTGAAGTCGAGTTGGGCGTGAATAAAAACGCCGCTGTCACTATTCCGCGCGGGCAGTTAAAAAATCTGAAGGCAAGCTTTACGCTCAATCAGCCACAGCTTGAAGCCCCTCTAGCTAAAGGGCAGGTGGTGGGAACTATCGATTTCCAATTGAATGGCAAAACTATCGAACAGCGCCCGCTGGTGGTGCTAAATGAGGTTAAAGAGGCGGGGTTTTTTGGCCGGATGATCGATTTTGTGATGATGAAAATTCATCAGATATTCGGCTCGTGGTTTGGTTAAGTCATAGTGTCAATAATCAGCGTGCAGGATGCACGCTGATTTCTTATTAATTACTCCTCCGATCCCTATGTGCGACTAACTTAACCGATAAAAAGAGTGTACTTACCTATTTTATTGGTTTTGAAAGGTCTGGTCGCTTTGACTGGAATACAAGAGGGAGGCGCGGTGGGAGAGGCTGTTTGGGATAGAAATATTCAACATATTGAGACTCAAAGTGCGAGCAACAATTGTTAACTCGCACTTTGGAGGGGGGGGCTGAATCAACGGGGGTTTAGTTTGGTCACTAAGCACCCATTAACAATAGAATCAACCGCAGGTCAGTACTTTCAACGCCAAGCCACCGCGTGATGTTTCGCGGTATTTTGAGTTCATGTCTTTGCCCGTTTCGTACATCGTTTCGATGACTTTATCCAGACATACGCGTGGGTCGCTGGTACGGCGCATTGCCATACGTGAAGCATTCACCGCTTTTACCGCAGCGATGGCGTTACGCTCGATGCAAGGTACTTGAACCTGACCGGCAACTGGGTCGCAGGTTAAACCAAGGTTATGTTCCATAGCAATTTCTGCTGCCATGCATACCTGTGCCGGACTTCCGCCCATCAATTCGGTAAGACCTGCTGCGGCCATCGAACAGGCTACGCCAACTTCACCCTGACAGCCCACCTCTGCACCAGAAATCGACGCGTTCATCTTGTAGAGTGCACCGATAACCCCAGATGCTAAGAAGTAGCGAGAGTAGGAGTTGGTATTAACTTCACGGATGAATTTATCGTAATAGGCCAGAACCGCCGGAATAATTCCGCATGCGCCGTTGGTTGGCGCCGTCACGACGCGCCCGCCGGCCGCGTTCTCTTCGTTTACCGCAAAGGCGTACATGTTGATCCAGTCAACAACGGCCATTGGATCCACGCTCATTTTGTCATGGGTGACCAGCATGCGACGCAGTGCTGAAGCACGGCGCGGAACACGTAGTGGCCCAGGCAAAATGCCTTCAGTATTCATACCGCGCTCAATTCCGCTGCGCATAACATCCCAAACGCGCGTGAAGTGTGCATCGATCTCTTCTTTGCTATGCAAGGCGAGTTCGTTTTGCATTACCAAACCAGACAGAGACAGGCCCGATGCTTTGCAGTGCTCTTGCAAATCAGCCGCGCTCTTGAATGGATAAGGTACCTGAACTTCATTTTCAGATTGCTTGCCGAAGTTTTCTTCGTCAACGATGAAACCGCCGCCGATAGAGTAATAGGTTTTGCTGTGAACAACGCTATCCCCTGACAGCGCAGTAATGCGCATACCATTTTCATGCAGGGAAAGATTGTCTTGGTGGAAATTCATGCTGGTTTCCAGCGGAAAATCCACTTCGTGCTGGCCTTTAGCCAACAGTAAACGCCCACGCTGTTCTACATCTTTGATAAAGCCTGGGATCATGTCGATATCGACGCTATCAGGCATGTTGCCTGCTAATCCCATGATAATAGCCAAATCCGTGTGGTGGCCTTTACCGGTCAGGGAAAGTGAGCCGTAAACGTCAACAACTACGCGGGTGACATCGTTCAAGATGCCTTTTTTAATCAGATCGTCAGAGAACTCTTTACCGGCTTTCATTGGGCCAACGGTATGGGAGCTGGATGGGCCAATGCCAATTTTATAAATATCAAATACGCTAATCATGTCGCCTCCGTACGTGAAACAGGGCTATATCCTTCGTACTTGAAGCTGCTGCCGTGCTGCAATTCCAATTACTTTGGATATAAAGAATGATGCTGCCAGAGAAGGGGAGTGATACGGCCAGCGCGAGAGAATGTGCGCTGGCCGGTAGAACATAACTCTTACAGCGATTAACCGAACAGGGTGTACAGGATTGCAGAGATTGCAATCAGACCCATGACAACCACGAACACGTTGCTGATGTGGCCGCTGTATTTACGCATCGCAGGTACTTTATGGATGGCATACATTGGCATCAGGAACAGGATCATCGCGATGACTGGGCCACCCAAGGTTTCAATCATGCCCAGAATGCTTGGGTTCAGCGTTGCAACAGCCCAAGTCGTCAGCAGCATGAACAGCGCAGTAATTTTGTTCAGCTTATTCGTTTCGATGGTTTTGCCTTTGCTACGCAGAGACTTGATAACCATACCGTTGAAGCCTTCACGAGCACCCAAATAGTGACCCAAGAAGGATTTAGTGATCGCGATGAAGGCAATAACAGGCGCCATGTATGCGATAACTGGAGTATTAAAGTGGTTAGCTAAGTAGGACAGAATTGAGATGTTCTGTGCTTTAGCTTCTGCCAGATCTGCTGGAGACAGGCTCAATACACAGCTAAATACGAAGAACATAACGGTCAGAACCATCATGATGTGCGCATAAGCCAGAATTTTGGAGCATTTCTTTTCAGCATCTACGCCATATTCTTCACGTTTTGCTACCGCGAACGCAGAGATGATAGGTGAGTGGTTGAAAGAGAACACCATGACAGGAATAACCAGCCACAGAGTCATCCACAGGCCGCTTCCGTTCATAGACTGAGTCATTGCAGCCGTTTCGAAGATAGCGCCATTCCAGTTAGGGATCAGATACAGAGCCAGCAGCATCAGTACCGCAACAAACGGGAATACCAAGATGCTCATTGCTTTAACGATGAACTGTTCACCCAGACGAACAATCGTCATCAGACCCAGAATCAGGATCAGAGACAGAATTGCACGTGGAGGAGCCGTCATACCCAATTGGTGAGTAATGAAGCTGTCAACGGTGTTAGTGATAGCAACGCTGTAAACTAACAGAATTGGGTAGATAGCGAAGAAGTAAAGCAGGGTAATCAGTTTACCTGCGCCAACGCCAAAATGCTCTTCTACAACTTCGGTGATATCTTCACCAGGATTTTTACCAGACAGCACGAAACGGGTCAGACCGCGGTGCGCAAAGAAAGTCATAGGGAAAGCGATAATAGCCATGATGATCAGTGGGATTAAGCCACCGACACCGGCGTTGATTGGCAGGAACAATACGCCCGCGCCAATCGCTGTGCCGTACAGGCCCAGCATCCACATGGTATCTGACTTACGCCAGGCCGTTGCGGAACCAGAAGTAGAAGTAACAGTACTAGTCTGAGTAGTGTCCATAGGGTCTCCGAAGTGAACACGTTTAAAACAGTTTCTTTTCAAAACAAGACATCGTTCTAGCGTGAGATTTCACGAAAGAACTTTATTCAATTCAACATACTTAGTGTGTTGTTTATAACCTGGTTTATTAAAAAATGGATTTACACCATTAAATAAAGCCTAAAGCCGCTGCACTATATAGGAACTCACTTTTGTCTGCTCGACCAAAATAAGAAAAATCGAACAAAAAACAGTCCGTTCATAACGCGATCTTTTATTCGTAATGTGCAGCAATGGTTTTCGGCGGCAAAGATATATTTTTACAGTTGAAACGTCCGTGATCCGCCTCTCAAATGCGATATTCACTCGATTTTATGGCGTTTTTTCTATTTTTTTGGCTAAAACAAACACACAAATTTAACAGGGAAAACAATGCTGATTAACAGTCATAGGATAAATAGTAAAAATTCGTTTCTTATGTGAAATAAAAATCACGATTTCACTTAATTTCAAAAAACGACAATTTATAACAATAGTTATAGTAAACAGGTAAATTATGAGCGGGTAATAACATAACTAACTGTTTTTGTATGATTTTATTCTTGTGTGAATTTAGTACAACGTTGAACATAAAATATGCGTATCAAGCAGGGTAATTATAATAAAATAGGTTATTAAACTAGAGTGATTAATAATCAATAGTCACGGGTATAAATAGAATTGGCAATTAAGTATGACTAATTAACTCACTGGTAGTAAAGGAATTGGCAATGTGGGAATTTGTGAATGGTAAATAATTGAGCTTTAAAATAGGGCAAAATGACTACAGCTCAATTAAAATTGAAACTGTAGTTCATAAATTTGATTATCAAAGTGATACTACGTAAAAAATAGAAGTTAGCATAATAACTGTACGTTTTTCAGGATCAGGAACTGGCAAATCTCTGAACGGGGAGCTTGATCGGTGACCAGAATGGAAAATTCGGAAAGGGGGGCGATCCACGCGGGCTTGACCTCGCCAAACTTGCTGGCATCAGCGATCAGCACTGAACGGCGGGCTCTTTGAATGGCTTTTTGCTTAAGTGCTATCTCGTCCAGATTAAAACAGGTAGCGCCTTGTTTTGGCGTAATGCCTGCCGCAGAGATAAATGCAATCGTTGGGCAAAGATTGTCTAACTCGCTGCTGATGCCGTTTGGCACAAAGATGGCGCTGTCAGGGTTAAATGAACCACCGCATAGAATCACTTTGCAGTTTGGTTTGGTGCGCAGCGCCATGAAGGTATTCAGGGAGTAGCAGACCCCCGTGAAGCTCAGTGATTCATCCAATGCATCGATAATGAATGGAACCGTTGTGCCGCAGTCAAAAAACACCACGTCGTCTTCCTGCACTAATTGAGCAGCGAGTGTGCCGATGTGGCGCTTCTCTTTAACGCGTTTTTCTTGCTGGTCGGTCACGAAGTAGCGAGCGCTTTGGTGGATTTTGGGATCCAGTACCACATATCCTCCCAACAGCACCACATCGCTACTCTGTGAAGCTAAATCGCGGCGAACCGTCATCTCGGAAACATTGAGCAACTCGGCGGCATCTTTAAGATGCAGTTTATCTGTTCGTTTGAGCGCCTGTGATAAGCGGTTAATACGATCGTAACGCCGGGTTTCCATAATTTTTCTCAATAAAGTGGCCGGAGCAGAAAGCATAATCCGGACAAAGATAATCGGGATGCCTTTTCCCATGAGATTTTGGGTAAGGTACAACAGTTCCAACAATACGCTGGATGAGATAAATGCGACTACTTTCAACGAATTCAAACTTTCGCGAGGTTTTTTATCTTACCTCTGTGCCTGCCGAGGCGCAAATCTGCAATGTTGTCAATGTCGTGCAAATGTAGTGTAGCAAACACAAAAAAGCCCGTAGAAACGGGCTCATAGTATGTATTTGGTTATTGTCTCACCCAACCGCGACGAATAGGGAGCGCAAAACTAAACTGATAAACTTGGTATAGACGATTCACTATGCCTTGTCCGATCACGCCCCATAATAGCTGAGTGACAGCACAGCTCATTAGGCCAACTAAAAGCCCTCCTACCATGTCTAGCGGCCAATGTACGCCAAGATAGACACGTGACCACGCAATGCCTGCACCCAAAACGATTAATAGTGCGCCAAGCCAAATTCGGCGATACCAGAAAAGGAAAGCCAGTGCGAAAGTGAAAATACCGGTGCCGTGGTCGCTTGGAAATGAATTATCTGGTGCATGTGGAATGAACTGGTGACCAAATCCATCGACAAAGGGCCTTGCGTGAGGAAATACCATGCCGATAACACGTGAGGCTAATAAGGCAAAGACGAGAGCGAAGGTGGCTTTCGTTGCCAGAGTGCGGTTTTCTGCCATCTCTTTACGTGGCCCCCATAGCCAAAACCCAACAATGAGGATGGGGACTATGGCGATAAGATCGTTGGCAAAAAACTTAGCTAGCGTGATGAGCCAAGCAGGGGAATTTGGTGTAGCGTTCACCAGCAGAAAGAACGCTTGGTTAAACTGTTCCATATACGTCTTACTCTATTAACAAACCCGAAATAGGCAATCTCGATAAAAAACGACTTTCATCGAACAGAGCCTTACAAAGCCGAGCCGCAAGATCACATTGATCCGCATCAGTGACGGCAAAAGGAGGCATACAATAAAAGTCGATGTCGAGGGAGTAAAGGCTAGTAATCCTAAAGTTTGCAATAAGTGCGAATATTTGAATTTAAGATTAAAAAGTTGCGCGTTACCCCATACGCTCACCTTAACAATTGCAGCTTAAGGGAACATTAAGGGGGTAACGCGATATATCATTTCAAGTTATCAGTAGGCTCTAGCTGGTGTGGTCGGGAATATTAAACCAATAGCAATGGCGCTGAGCGCAGGAAATAACGCCATAAAGAACCAAGGCAATCCTGCGAGCGTCAGGCTATGTCTGGTCGACTCCATCAATTCACCGACGATAGGGCTACCCACCAACACGGCAATTCCCCCGCTGAGCGCTAATGCTTGATAATAAGGCGCTGTGTCATTGCCAGCAGCAAAGTAGGTCACGATGCGTTTGGCGGCAGGAACGATAAGGAATTGCCCACAATTGATAAAGAATACAAACATCAGCAACGGCAAATATCCATGCCAGCCCGTTGTCTGATGACGTATGGCGATAAATGCCATATAGAGGAAAGCCAGAGACAATGTTGCAAAGCCCATGACAAGCGCTTGGCCCTCTTTTTTGCTGGTGAAGTTACGTAGACCAATCTGAATAAGCAGAGATATCAGGACTGAAAATGCAAACAATAAGCCAATGTATTGGCTCTCACCGCCTAGATGCCGAATCGTGAGGGGGAGCGCTAAAAACAGCTGGCTGTAGCTAAACAGATAGCTGCTATAGGCCAATACAAACAGTAAGAAACGACGGTTCTGCAACACGGTTTGCCACGTAATTTTCTTATCAGGCATTGCGGGATAATAGAAACTCGCGGGTAATTTTTTCGCAAGCCAAATCATCGCTACCACGAAAATCAGAACGCCTCCCCATGCAAGAACGTGAAAGCCAAGTCCAACTAACCAAAGACCCAACAATGGCCCAACGATAGAACCTAATTCACCTGCAATGGACACTGAATTCTTGAGCTGCTGCACTTTCTCTGTTTTTAGTTTGTGGTCACCTAGACCTGCTTCATTCATCAGCAGGTTTTTTGCTGGTGCAAATAGGGCACCGCCCATACCGGTTAAGAATGCTCCAGTGATCAGGAGATTAGGCTGGCTCGCTAACGCTAGGCACAAGAAGCCGCTGGCTTGCGTAAAGCAACCCAGCAGTAAGAGGTTCTTTCCACCAATCGAATGCGCCAGTTGGGTACTTTTTATATACATCATCTGTTGTGCGAAAAAACGCAGCCCGACGACGAGCCCAATAATCTCGCCAGATAGCCGCAGAGAGTCGTGCATAAACAGCACGAGGAAAGGCATCACAAGATAAAAGGCACCGCTGAAAAGTGACTGGCCAGTGATGAGGTCACGCGGGTTAGCGTACAGAGGGATTGAGACAATTTTATTTTTAGTCTTCATAGAATTACCAATAATGAGTGAACGTCCTTAAGGCACTCTCTGTGCAGAGAGGTCGCTTCAACCCGACTCATCATGAGAACGGCTCTAATTTACAGTTCATTCAAACACACCGATGTTAAACGCACAGTATCGAACGCAGATTTGACTGAAAGAACAGGGCTAGGGTATAGCGCTTAACTTAAGCCAACATTAAGGAGTGACTAAGTCGGTTGCGGAGCGTTTTTATGATGATCAGACATTGTTTGTAGATAGAAGGATGCCGTCGCTGATGAGGGGATAGTTAATTGTGATGTCCAGCATCGCGTGCGTAATATTTTACTTTTTGCCAATGTAGTGAAACTGAAAGTTAATGCTGCCGAGGTGGGGATTCATCGGATCTTCTGATGGAGTCATTGGCCTTGCACAGCGCATCGAGCTGATAGCCCGAATGGTGACGGCAAATTAGTGCAATGAGGATGACAAAGAACTGGGTCTGGATCGCAGAAATGACCACGCAACTGATTGTGAAACTGGATGAATACGACGAGCAAGAACACCGAAGAGTGTCATAGCCGTATCAGTAAATTCAAATATGCGATGCAATAAATCGAGGGGGAGTATGGGACTAGAGATACTTTTGATAAACAGGCTGCTGTTTCACAGTCTGTAATGACCGCACTAGCTAATGAGAAGGAAAAGAAAATTGGTCCGCTATAGGCGGTGTTGGCAAACTCTGAATTATAAGAAAATCTGAACATTCACTCACTTTTTGTATGGTTAAGCTGGTACATTATTCAATTGTTAATCAATTAGGAATGGTGGTTCAGTGACTCAATATGACGTAATTCGATTCTTTGCTATCGACGGAGCAAAAACTAAGAATGGTGGTCGAGTTGTTGCTAACAGATGTGCAATGAAATATCACGAACGCAGCATGGCAATCGAAGGCGATGAGGTGGTTTATCCTGATGCGTCTACAGCTCATATAGAGCGTGATGAAAGCACCATGATGGAAAGTATTGTTGAGGGCGTTAAATGCACAGTGGCGGCTACTGGGACTCGCGTAAGCAACGGGGATGAAATCATTGATGCTGGTCAACAAATGTCAGCAATGATAAGGCTAGCCAATGGGGCGGTCACATGTGGTTATTTCGATCCGGAAGAGATTGAATTACTAAAAGCTACTGGGAAAATCTAATTTTCAGTTCTAGGGAGAAGGCTTCACATGAGTCAGAAGGGATATTTTATCCGCGTAGGTGATAAGACAAGCTGCGGCGGTACGGTTAGAGGTGGTAATCCTAATTACAATATGCACGGCCGAGCTGCTTCGAGGCATGGCGATCTCGTCACATGCGGAAAGGATGGCAAGACATACCGAATCATCGGTGGCATTCCTGGTATGCTGGATAATAATGTGCAACTAGCCGGTACGCTCGATAGCATTAGCAGCTGTCCATGCAGGGCTAAACTTCTTTCATCACTCTCGAGTGCGACATATGAGAAAACTAGCCGTGCAGAAGCAAGAATGGCGGCTGCGCCACAATCGGAGGCGCCAACACAATACGCCCAAGCAGCGAAAGCTGCCCCGCACCCTCTTAATAACTTAGCTGGCACAATTGGCGGGACGTGTGAAAAAGAAGAAGATCCCTTAGCCAACGGTGTATTTGTATGGACTGAAACACATGAAGCCGGCCATGCTTTTATTTCTGTTCATATTAACAGTGAAGTATTTGTATTTACTTACGGTCGTTTCGCTAGAAGAAGCATGCTTGGTTTTGTTGGAGACGGCATATTAAATTATTTAGTCGATGATGATGCGATTGATTACTATACAACTGAACTTTATAAAATGTCTGCGCGTGTATTTAGGATTGATGATGCCTGCATACAATTAACTAAAGAGTTATTTGAAGCACGCTGGAATATTGGAAAATCAGTGGAAAATTTAAAGGAAGCACAGGACGTAACTAAACGTAGAGGCAGAATTATTGATACTTATGATTTATCTGGTAGCAATTGCGCCACTCACTCAGTGACCGTTCTACGACAAGCGGGCAGTAAAATATTTGGGACTAGTTATACACCAATGACCACGCAGTTCCCGATTGAAGGTGAAGAAGATTTTTCAATACCTATTTCACTACAAAACTTTCTTGAGAAAAAGAGTCACTCCCTCAAGTCTATGGACGTTTTAGAAGTGACCTCAAAATTCAAAAGTAAATACAAAAATCTTACTGCCATCTCTGAAATAGAGGATACGACAAGAGGCAAATTCTTACATACAGGTACAGGCTCTATGTCCGAAGCCGGTTCATTGAGTGGGTACTCTGGCGGTACAGTAGGCGGTAGTCTAGGTGGATCATACAATGTCGATTAAGGGTTTAATTCGATGGGGGAGTATTTCTCTCATCATGGTAATTTATAGCGTTTTTTTGTTTGGTCTTGTTCTGGGGTATTACACCACCCTAAAATATGTAGGTATAGAACCTCATGAACAAGTTACAGCTGTTCGATGTAATGCCGTAATTGATGATTTAACTATGAGTTTTGATTCACTTACGAATGCTGCATTTTTTGGGTATTTTATCTCTATCGCCTTAATTCTTATTATCTTTAAAAAAGTAAGATAATAAAAAGCCACTAGAGTTACTGGTGGCTTTTACTTCCATAACTCTAAGTATTTTTACTTTGAAATAATTATGCTTACTTGGTATTTTAATATAAAACAGAGATATAGTTTTCAACTAAGGCAATAATATATAATTTATGTCAAGTCAGGGAGGGTTAATGAATAGAAATTACTCTGAAAGAGGATGCTGTTTAAGTGGTGATACAACAGATTTTGATATAAAATGAAAGTGGTTAACTTGGCGAGTGATTCAAAAAACACATGAGGTGATTGGTGAGTAAAATGGATTTTATTACTGTGATATTAGGAGTTATATCCTTCTTGTTTTTTTTTGCTACTATTATTTACTCAGTCATTAATAACAAAAAACATAAAGTCTTATGCTCCTTGTTTATTAAAGAGTTTGGTTTTTTACCTGGGGGGATTATACTTGCTCAAGCGGGTGGCGTTTTCCTAACCTTTCAAAAAGATCTTTTCTTTTTATTCCCACTAATAGTTTCTGAAGGTAATTTTATAGTTGGAGACATGAAGTCTGAACACTACAACTTCATTAGAACGCTACCTAGTGAAATAACTCTATGGATAAAAATAAAATATATATTATTCTCTGTTAGTATAATATTAATGCTAATTTCATATATTTTCTACAGCTTATTAACAATAAGCTGAGTAGCGTCAGAGACCTAACTTAGGGAGTTAAACTAGAGTGTAGGCATGTTGGTGGAGAAGCAGACTCTTATCTAGGAGACGGCTTTGGAGAGTCTATATATGAATCGAGAGGTGAGTAATTGAAATCGTTAATTATGTTTTCATCACTTTTCAGTTTTGCTGTCATAGTGATAGCCTTCATTTACTCAGAATTAAAAAATAATAAACACAAGGAACTATGTAATGAGTTCCTTGAACAGTATCACTACATACCTGCAGATGTCTTGGCCTATCAAAGTTCCGGTATCCTATTCACCTTCCAAAAAGATATTTTTTTCCTTATGGCCGCAATATTCAATGATGATAGCTTTTTTGTTAGAAATTTAGATAAAAATATATATTCTTTTATAAAAAAACAACCATCCAAAAAAATATATTGGATTAAAGCTAAGTTTTTAATTTTGATATTTGGATTTATATCACTTATTGTTAACTATCTAGCTTTTACTATCTTCATAAAATAAAAATATTTATGGGGTTAGATTATTGGCGCAGGACTTGCTAAGCATATAGGTCATGAACTTGGTAGTTCCAGTGGTGAATTGTTGGGTGATAAGGTATATGAAACTTATGGTAAATAATATCTTTAGTACAACTGAAGAACTCATTATGGCCGTACTTGCGGCCATATCAGCGCTATCGACATTACTTTGCTTTATTCAATATCTTCTTTCAAAAAGAAATTTCCAAGAAACATGTAATTCTTTTATGAATAGATTCAACAAACTTCCAAATCAAGTATTGATGTATAGGGATGGCGGATTCTTTTTTTCTTTCATGCGAGACTCATTCTTCATAATCGCGCTAATAGCAAGAGAAAATGGGTTCTACACGCGTGACATGGATGTAAATGAGGTAAGATTTATAAAATCCCTCCCTAGAGAGCAAACAAAGTGGATAAAATCTAAAGTAATCGTAACTATAATTAGCTTTATCGCATATGTATCATCACTTGCTTTCTATTTGGTGGTAATTAAAAAATGAATATTCTACCGCAAGTAGAAACGGTGAGGTGTGATCTTCTGTTGGCGGGGAATCGTGTTTTTTATCGCAAAAGTTCAGCCCGCTAGAATGTTATCTTGTTTCGATTCAGGTAAAGGCATTAATATTTTATTGGTCTGTGGTGGGCTTCTGAGACGCTTTGACAAGGTATAAAAAAACAGCCATCAGGCGGTTTTTGTCAAGTAGCAGGTTTGATTGCAGGGATGTTTACCCTCGAATCATCCAATCAGTTTTTATCCATCAGTTAATTGGAAATTTATACGTATAAATTGCCGTCTTCAATATCCAATTTATAAGGTACAAAGCGCATCACCTCTTCTCCTTCCCATGTATTTTTTAGAATCAGTTGAAACCAAAGAGCGCTATAGCCAATGTACTAATATCAATTGCGGTCATACGTTCATCACGCATGAAACCTTTGTTCGCTCGATCATGACTCCGGGTAAAGTGATTGAAGTGCAGGCACATGTGAAGGGGCAGCAACCCAGTTTATCGTTCTAAAAATATTTTTGTGAAGGGAACCGCCGCGTTGGCGGTTTTTTTATATTTGAGGTTTGGTAATTTTTTCTCTGCTGCCACTTTGCTGCCACTTGGCTTAAATGTTAGTTATAACTCATTGTTTTATATGTATTTAAATTTCAGGCAATAAAAAACCCGATAGTCTTGAACCTAAGTAGGCGGGACTATCGGGCTCCTCAATATGGGGAACATCAAAGAAAAGCAGTGGCACTAATTAAGACTTTGCGGAGGCTAGAAAGTTTCAGGCAAAGTGAAAAAAATCACATTTTTTCTTTTTTGCCTGAATTATAAGGTTTTCTTATCCGCCGAGGCCTGGCCAAATGATCACAATCAGTGTACCGGCCAGTGTGAGCAGTACGTTAGCGATGGCGTAGGTGCCTGCATATCCCAGCGCAGGTATATTACTGCGTGAAGCATCGCTGATGATTTCCATGGCCGGAGCACAGGTTCTCGCCCCCATGATTGCGCCAAATAGCAGCGCACGGTTCATACGCAGCACATAGGCACCAAACAGGAAGCAAATCACCACCGGCAGTAAGCTGACAACTAAGCCGGAAAGTAACATCTGTCCACCGATTTGCCCTAGCCCGTGGTTCATCCCTGCGCCCGCGCTCAGGCCGACACCGGCCATAAACACCATCAAGCCGAATTCCTTCACCATATTCAGCGCTCCCTGCGGGATGTAGCCGAAAGTAGGGTGGTTGGCGCGAAGGAAGCCAAGCATAATGCCTGAGAATAGTAGCCCAGCAGCGTTACCAATACCGAACGAGAAGTTACTGAATTTAAAGGTGATAAGGCCAATCATGAGGCCGATAATAAAGAATGCGCAGAAAGCCAGCAGATCGGTGACCTGACTGTGGATAGATATAAAGCCGATACGCTCTGCTACGCTTTTCACGCGGCGGGCATCACCACTGACTTGCAGCACATCACCTTTGTTCAAAACGATGTTGTCATCGATAGGCATTTCAATCTGGCTGCGGATAACGCGGTTCAAGAAACAGCCGTGGTCCGTCAGTTTAATTTGGCTCAGACGCTTACCCACGGCATTGTTGTTTTTCACCACGATTTCTTCGGTCACGATGCGCATATCGAGCAGGTCGCGGTCGAAGACTTCTTTACCGTTACGGAAGCTAGGATCTAAACGTGCATGGGCGTCAGGGTAGCCAACCAGTGAAATCTCGTCGCCAACTTGCAATACGGCATCGCCGTCTGGCGTGGCAAGAATACCGTTACGACGAATACGTTCAATGTAGCAACCGGTTTGGCGGTAAATACCCAATTCACGCAGATTTTTACCATCAGCCCAAGACACGAGCTCTGGACCAACGCGATATGCGCGGATTACCGGTAGGAAAACTTTTCGCTGAACTTCATTATCTAAACCGCGCTCGCGAGCGATTTGCTGCGCTGACGTCGGCAAGTCTTGGTGCTGGAGTTTAGGTAAATAACGAGCGCCAAAAATGAGGCTGACTAAGCCGATCAAATAGGTGAGCGCATATCCAAGACTGAGGTTATCTTGCAAATGTGCCAGAGAAGGATTGTTCGCCATGGTTTGGCGCAGCGTATCACCCGCGCCGACCAACACTGGGGTCGATGTCATGGAACCCGCCAACATACCGGCAGTGAGCCCAATATCCCAATGGAAAAGTTTACCGAAGCCTAATGCCATGACTAGCGCGCTGCCTACCATCACCAGCGCCAGCATCAGATAGTTTTTCCCATCGCGGAAAAAGATTGAAAAGAAGTTAGGGCCTGCTTCTACGCCGACGCAGAAAATAAACAGCATAAAGCCGAGATTTAGCGCCTCAGTATTGATGGCAAAGTGTTGTTGTCCAAGCAGCAGAGAAACAACGAGAACACCTATCGAGTTTCCGAGTTGTATAGAACCCAGACGAAGTTTACCGAGGCAAAGCCCCAGCGCTAAGACAACGAACAACAGCAGGATGTAATTTCCTGTTAACAAACTTGCGACATCAATGTTCACGGCGAATAACTTATCGTTAACTAGCTTGCGCTTGATATGATTGACTATTGGGGATACATTCAACCATACAAAATAATAAATTTCATCTATATCTAGGGTATCCCTAACAATAGATGAAATCCCAGTACCACTCTGGTATTGGCAGATAGATTAGACGTTATCTGGACGTTCGGCCAATAAAGGGCAGAACAAAATAGAGAAGTCGTTTGCTGTTGAACACCGTTGAACACGCTAGGGAATGCTGGATCCACCTCGTTATCTGTTTCATCAAGGCTGATGAGAAGTGCGGATAGCGGTGGGTGTGTTAAATATCGCTTCTAAGGAAAGAGGGATTTTTGATGGTTATTTATAGGCGTTGGCTAGGCGCAATTGTTTCATTTATTTTGGTTGTACTCCTTTTTATCGTTTTGAAACCTTGGACGAATGCTCACGGTCCGAATATTGTCATGAAAGGCGAGATTAACCTGCTGTTGTTCGTCATCCCTGGTTTTGTCGCCAGTTGCTTCTCCGTAAGCGGACGTATTTTTTATCCTTTTCTTGGTACGTTATGTGCCGTTTTGATCTCTACACTGATCCATTTATGTTATGGCACCGAATTGCGTAGCGGACTACAAATGTTTGCCTATGGCACCAGCGCGCTTTTCTGGTCAGTTTCTGGTGCGTTTTTATATTGGTTTTTGACACTGGCTTGGCAAAAGAAGCAAAAACGCTCGTTAGGTGCGGAACGTTACCGCTAATCATTCGTTATTACAGACAAAACAAAAGGGCATCCTATGGATGCCCTTTTTATCGAACGAAGACTATTTTTACTGGAACAGCGCCAGATTTTCTTTCGCGTATGCTTCAAAATCGGTGCAGCCGCCAATGTGTTTTTGATCGATGAAGATCTGAGGAACGGTTTCAACAGGTTTACCGACGGTTTTTTCCAGATCGGCTTTGGTGATACCTTCTGCATGGATATCAATATAACGGAAGTTGAAATCATCGCGTTCTTCGGTCAGTTTTTCAGCCAACTCTTTAGCACGGACACAATACGGGCAGCCCGGACGCCCAAAAATTACTGCAAACATGAGAACTCCTTGATTGATTTGAGCTTATTCACTAAATCTTGATAATGTTTAGCGCCGACTCACTTTAACTGCGTTTACTATGCCTGTTACGGCAGTTAAAAAAAAGTAGGATTTGCCTGTTACTTTGATAAATTTTGCCTATATGGGGCGTACTGGGAGAAGCCGATGAAGGCTTTAGGGGATTTACCTAAACCCGTTTTGGTCTGTGAAGCAATAGGAATGGTGCTGCTGGTGGTAGCCTATCTGAGCATTCACGATTATATTCATTTACCCAATCCGCTAGCGACACCGTTCGCTGCGGTTATGATGATTTTTGCCGGTGTCGCTTTGATGATACCGGCTGCCGTAGCGCTGATCTGGAGCCTAACTCACAGCAAAACACCGCTGTTTAGCTTAACGCCAAAACAGGACACGTCAGCGGCAAAACCTGAAGTAAAATCTGAGGAGCATAAAAATGACGCCAACCATTGATCTTCTGTGTTCACACCGGTCTGTTCGGGCATTTACACCACAGCCTATCGGGGACGCGGAGCGGGAGGCAATTTTTGCTGCAGCACGAGCTACGTCCAGCTCAAGTTTTTTGCAGTGCAGTACCATTATTCGAATCACTGACTCTTCATTGCGTGAGCAATTAGTTGAGCTGACCGGTGGACAACAGCATGTGGCAGAAGCCGCTGAGTTTTGGGTATTCTGCGCTGATTTTAATCGTCACCAAGAGATTTTTCCTCAGGCCGAATTAGGACTGGCCGAACAATTGTTGCTGGGAACGGTAGACACGTCACTTATGGCGCAAAATGCTTTTACAGCGGCTGAGTCTCTGGGGCTCGGCGGGGTCTATATCGGAGGCCTACGTAATAATATCGATGAGGTCACTCAGTTATTAAAGCTGCCGCGAAACGTATTACCGCTGATGGGTTTATGTTTGGGCTATCCCGCAGTTGAACCAGCGCAAAAACCGCGTTTACCACAGGCGATGGTGGTGCATGAAAACCAATATCAGCCGCTGGATCGTGAATTGCTGGCGCAATATGATGCGCACATCAGTGCTTATTATCAAAGCCGTAGTAGCAACGCGCGCTGTGATACCTGGAGCGATCAGATTAAGCGGACTCTGGCAAAAGAAAGTCGCCCGTTCATGCTGGAATATTTGCACAAGCAGGGCTGGATCCTGAGATAGTTCATCCTTAGGCTGAAGAGGTTGGCCGTGAAGATCGTCATACTTTCCCGAGATGGCTCTCTCTATTCTTGTAAGCGTTTGAAAGAGGCGGCACAGCGTCGTGGTCATCAAATCGACATCGTTGATCCGCTTTCGTGCTACATGAATATTAACTGTGCAGCGCCAAGCGTGCATGAGAAAGGGCGTAAGTTAGAACGCTATGACGCGGTGATCCCGCGCATTGGCTCGGCGATCACCTTCTACGGTACCGCTGTTTTACGTCAGTTTGAAATGTTAGGCAGTTTTCCGCTAAATACCGCGACCTCGATTGCTAAAGCGCGCGACAAATTGCATTCCCTGCAGCTGTTAGCTCAGCAGGGGATCGATCTTCCTGTGACGGGGTTTGCGCATCGGCCTGATGACACCAGCGACCTGATCGAGATGGTGGGGGGCGCGCCATTGGTGGTTAAACTGGTGGAAGGTACGCAAGGGATCGGCGTGGTTTTGGCTGAAACACGCCAAGCAGCGGAAAGCGTGATCGATGCCTTTCGCGGACTGAATGCCCATATTCTTGTACAGGAATACATTAAAGAAGCGCGCGGTGCCGATATTCGCTGTTTAGTGATAGGTAAACGAGTGGTAGCGGCTATCGAACGTCAGGCCAAGCCGGGAGAGTTTCGTTCCAATCTGCACCGAGGCGGAACCGCGAAACGAGTGACGATCACCGATCAGGAACGAGAGGTGGCGCTAAAAGCTGCCGCAACGCTGGGGCTTTGCGTTGCCGGCGTGGATATCTTACGTTCCGATCGTGGCCCGCTCGTGATGGAGGTTAATTCTTCCCCAGGTTTAGAGGGTATTGAATCCACCACCGGAAAAGACATCGCGGGCATGATGATCGAATTTATTGAGCGTGCAATAGCACGCAAGAAAAGTTAAATCTGCACAAATTGATTGGTCGCAGGTTGGTACTGATAGCCAGCCTGCGACAATCTTTCCTGTAAAACTTCAACAGAAAGATCGTAACGGCGGGCGAGATCGTCAAGCGAAGGGCATTCGTCGCGGAGTTTCATATTGATGATACTCATCAACATCAGTGGATCCATTGTGGCGTAACGCGAGAGCGGCATGGTGTATTCCTCTTTCCACAGCGATTGGCTAATTAATTGTCTTTGAGCATAGATAAAACAGGTATTTTTCCGTAAGCTATGCGCCTTTTCTATTTCTGTGTTCATTATCTCCTGTTTTATCATTTTTGTAAGGTAGGCCACTATGGATTCGCTAATCGTCCCGGATCTGGATCTTTTACGACGCTGGCTGGATCAACTGGGCATCACCTTTTTTGAGTGTGACTCCTGCCAAGCGCTACATCTGCCTCATATGCAGAATTTCGATGGCGTGTTTGACGCTAAAGTTGACATGATCGATAAGACGATTTTGTTTAGCGCACTGGCTGAGATACGTCCAACATCGCTGATTCCGCTAGTCGCCGATCTCAGTCAGATGAACGCCAGCACTCTGGCGGTGAAAGTATTTATTGATATTCAGGATGACAATTTGCCTAAGCTGATTGCCTGTCTATCTCTGAACGGCAGCGTAGGTATTACGCTAGAGCAGTTTGCCGCGTTTATGCAACAGGGTGAAGAGCAGCTGTCGATGATCATGATGGAAACACGTGCAAATGGCATGTTGTTCCTCGGCGAAGGTGAAGAAAGTGATGCCGACTATGATCCTGAAGCGGCCAGTGGACCACTCCTGCATTAATCGTCACGCGCTTGATAATTGCTGCGCTGACTTGGTTCAACGGCACCGCGATGGTGCCGTTAATATTTATATAAAAACCTCATAAATATTCTACTAATCAATCAATCCTCCCTATATCCAACGGCATTCACCGCGAGAATGCCGCACAACATAGATGCTATTGCATAAAAAATCGATAATTGACGTTTTTTTCTTCACTGAGTAGCTGGATAGCTTATCACCAGTTATGCTTGATTTGCAGTGTATTGCTCAGATTTCCCTCAGGTTATTCCTGAAACTTTTAGTGAAAAAATATTCTCTTTATTTGATTTTTTATGCGCAAAATATCTGGTGATTACTGTTGGTAAGCGGGCTAGTGCGCGCCGTTTCTACATTATTTGGAGGGATTGACGAATGTTTAACGGGCATAAAAAGTGGTTAGTGGGGGCGATAGCTGGCGCTTTCATTGCGGCGGGGGCAACTGCGGACGATCAAAAGACGCTGCATATCTATAACTGGTCTGACTATATTGCACCGGATACCTTGGCGAACTTTACCAAAGAGACGGGCATCAAAGTGGTTTACGACGTTTTCGATTCTAACGAAGTGCTCGAAGGCAAATTGATGGCAGGCAGTACTGGATTTGATCTGGTGGTGCCATCGGCGAGTTTCCTTGAGCGTCAGATTGGTGCTGGGGTATTTAAACCTCTGGATAAGAGCCAACTGAGCAATTATAAAAACCTCGATCCTGAACTGCTTAAGCTGGTCGCTAAACACGATCCCGATAACAAATATGCAATCCCTTACACCTTCGCGACCACCGGTATTGGCTATAACGTGGAAAAAGTAAAAGCGGCGTTAGGCAAAGACGCGCCGGTTAACAGTTGGGACTTGGTGCTGAAACCTGAGAATTTGGAAAAATTGAAAAGCTGTGGTGTCTCTTTCCTTGATGCTCCTGCTGAAATTTATGCCACGGTGCTTAACTACATTGGCAAAGATCCCAATAGCTCTGATGCTAATGACTACAACGGTGCGGCGAACGATCTGCTGCTAAAACTCCGTCCGAATATTCGCTATTTCCATTCATCGCAATATATCAACGATTTAGCTAACGGTGATATTTGCGTTGCGGTGGGCTGGTCCGGTGACGTTATGCAGGCCGCTAACCGTGCTAAAGAAGCGAAAAACGGCGTGAATATTGCCTACAGCATTCCGAAAGAAGGGGCTTTAGTGTTCTTTGATGTGTTCGCGATGCCGGCTGATGCCAAAAATACCACTGAAGCTTATCAGTTCCTCAACTACCTGATGCGCCCTGAAGTGATTGCCAACATCAGCAATCACGTCTATTACGCCAACGCTAATAAAGCGGCAACGCCGTTGGTGAACCCTGAAGTGCGGGATAATCCGGGAATTTATCCTCCACCAGACGTGAGAGCGAAGATGTTCACGCTGAAAGTGCAGTCGCCGAAAATTGACCGAGTGATCACGCGTGCTTGGACCAAAGTGAAAACCGGAAAATAAAACAGCGAAACAGTTACATAGATAAAAAGTGTGACTACGCTGAATACACAGGCAGAGAAAATCTCTTTGCCTGTGTACTTTTAAACTGCTCTTTGAGCGGTATGTGTCGATGCAGCCGGGTCTGTGTCAGGTGCGAGAGTGAGGACGTCCCGAATGAATGAAACCATCCCCCGTCAGGCGCCGAAGGTGCATAAAGCATTCGCACCTCTGCTAGAAATTCGCAATCTCAGCAAAACATTTGACGGACAGCTCGCCGTTGATGACGTTAACCTCACCATTTATAAAGGCGAAATTTTTGCCCTGTTAGGCGCTTCCGGATGTGGCAAGTCTACCCTGCTGCGTATGCTTGCGGGCTTTGAAATGCCCACCAGCGGGCAAATTGTGCTGGATGGGCAAGATCTAGCCCATGTCCCGCCTTATCAACGGCCTATCAATATGATGTTCCAGTCTTACGCGCTTTTTCCACACATGAGCGTGGAGCAGAACATCGCGTTTGGCCTAAAGCAGGATCGCTTGGGTCGTAACGAAATCCGTCAGCGTGTAGAAGAGATGTTAGCGCTGGTGCATATGCAGGAATACGCCAAGCGCAAGCCGCATCAGCTTTCCGGTGGCCAGCGCCAGCGCGTGGCTTTGGCGCGGAGTTTGGCAAAGCGCCCGAAGCTGCTGTTGCTAGATGAGCCGATGGGGGCATTAGATAAAAAGCTACGCGAACGCATGCAGCTTGAGGTCGCCGATATTTTAGAGCGGGTCGGCGTTACCTGCGTGATGGTAACGCACGATCAGGAAGAAGCCATGACGATGGCGGGACGTATCGCCATTATGAATCGCGGTAAATTTGTGCAAATCGGTGAGCCTGAAGAAATTTATGAACATCCGAATAGCCGCTATAGCGCGGAGTTTATTGGTTCAGTCAACGTCTTTGAGGGCATTCTCAAAGAATCGTTAGAAGATTCATTGCTTATTCAAAGCCCTGGTTTGACTCATCCGCTTAAAGTGGATCTTGATGCTGCGGTAGTGGAGGGCGTTCCTGTGCAGATCGCGTTGCGCCCAGAGAAGATTTTACTCTGCGATACACCACCAAAAGATGGCTGCAACTATGCGACCGGTGAGGTTGTGCACATTGCTTATCTCGGTGATTTGTCGATTTATCACGTGAAATTGCTGAGCGGACAGATGATCAGTGCCCAATTGCAAAATGGGCATCGATTCCGTAAAGGAATGCCAACGTGGGGAGATGAAATCAAGCTTTGTTGGGATGCCGATAGCTGCGTTGTTCTGACGGTCTGAGGGGGAGCGATGTCTACACTATTTACGAGTCGCAGCGATCGCCCTCCGGTACAACGTGTCGGGAAATTGACTGCGTGGTTATACCGTCTGCGCGGCGTACATGGCCGCAAGCTGGTTATTGCTTTACCTTATCTGTGGCTGATTTGTTTATTTTTACTGCCGTTTCTTACCGTCTTTAAAATCAGTTTCGCTGAGATGGCGCGTGCTATCCCACCGTTTACGGACTTAGTCACCTGGGCCGACGATAAACTGGATATTGCGCTTAACTTTGCTAACTATTTTCAGTTGTTCGACGATCCATTGTATGTGGATGCCTATCTTCAGTCGCTGCAGATAGCCGCCGTTTCGACGCTTTGCTGTCTGCTGATTGGCTATCCGTTAGCATGGGCTGTGGCGCATAGCAGTTCCTCGACGCGTAATATTTTGCTGTTGCTGGTTATTTTGCCTTCTTGGACGTCATTCCTGATCCGTGTGTACGCATGGATGGGAATTTTGAAAGAGAACGGCGTGTTGAATAACGTACTGCTATGGTTAGGCGTTATTGATCATCCGTTGATTATATTGCACACCAATACGGCGGTGTATATCGGCGTGGTTTATTCCTATCTGCCTTTCATGGTGCTGCCGATTTATACCGCGTTAACGCGTATTGATTATTCGTTGGTCGAAGCTGCGCTGGATCTTGGGGCGCGTCCAATGAAAACCTTCTTCAAGATTATCGTGCCGCTGACGAAAGGCGGAATCATTGCGGGTTCGATGCTGGTATTTATTCCGGCGGTAGGTGAGTTTGTTATCCCTGAACTGCTGGGTGGGCCGGACAGCATTATGATTGGGCGCGTACTATGGCAGGAATTTTTCAATAACCGTGACTGGCCTGTGGCCTCGGCGGTGGCGATCTTGATGCTGTTGCTGCTGATCGTACCGATTATGCTGTTCCATAAATATCAGAATAAAGAACTGGGGGCACACTAATGAATACGTTGCCTGTTGTACGTTCCCCGTGGCGAATTGTGATTTTGGTGGTTTGCTTCTTCTTTCTGTATGCACCCATGCTTTTACTGGTTATCTATTCCTTTAATAGCTCGAAGCTGGTTACGGTGTGGGCGGGGTGGTCTACGCGATGGTATAGCGTGCTGTTTCACGATTCAGTGATGATAAGCGCCGTGGGTCTGAGCCTAACGATAGCCGCAGCGGCGGCGACTATGGCGACGATTCTAGGCACCATGGCCGCGGTCGTGATGGTTCGTTTTGGCCGTTTTCGTGGCTCAAACGGGTTTGCCTTTATGCTCACAGCCCCCTTAGTTATGCCCGATGTCATCACTGGACTCTCGCTGCTGCTCCTGTTTGTTGCCATGGGGCATCTTATTGGATGGCCTGCGGAGCGCGGAATGCTCACCATCTGGATGGCACATGTCACATTTTGTACGGCTTATGTCACGGTAGTGGTGAGCTCGCGCCTGCGTGAGCTAGATAAATCATTGGAAGAGGCCGCCATGGATCTCGGCGCGGCTCCGCTAAAAGTATTCTTTGTGATCACGATCCCCATGATAGCCCCCGCGCTAGTGTCAGGCTGGTTACTTGCTTTTACGTTATCGCTCGACGATCTGGTTATTGCCAGTTTTGTCGCAGGACCGGGGTCTACCACGCTGCCGATGTTGGTGTTTGCTAGCGTCCGTATGGGCGTTAACCCTGAAATTAACGCATTGGCGAGTATTATCCTGCTGGTGGTCGGCGTTATTGGTCTTATTGCGTGGTGGTTTATGGCGCGTAGTGAAAAGCGGCGTCTTAAAGAGATCAGAAAAGCAGCAGGTAGTTGATATTTCTTATTAATAACCACTAGCCTGATCAACATAAATTGTCCTATTATGAGTTGTTCAGGCTAGCTTATGGAATAAGATGTCAGAAATACTACGTAACCGGCATGAAATGCTGAGAAAATGGGCAATAGCCCCTGTATCTGTCTTAATTGCCGGGACGGCGATTATTGGTATCCATACGCTTGGTTTTCTGCTCCTCATGCATGAACTTGGTTTTGAGGGGGTCAGTACTTTTGTTTCTGACAGCGTGCAAGACTGGGACTCTGCGCTATTATGCTTAGCCAGTATCGTGGTGCTGTTGGTTGAGATTAGCTGTGGTTTTGCCGTAGTGCAGGGGAAAAACCTTGGTCGCTGGGGATATCTCGGCTGTCAGGTGCTGGTGATTAGTTACATGCTATTGGCATCCCTTGGCTGGTTTCATCCTGAGATGTTCAGCGTGAACGGCGAAACAGGTAGTGAGATTTTCACCGAGCTAGTGGGCTTAAAAATCCCTGAGTTAATGATATTAGGATTGTTGTTTATCCCGCGCGCAAGTCGCCGCTATTTCTCTTCGTGACAAGCTTTCTAGACTGAAGCGCGGAAACTTTCCCCGCGAGTTTCACCTGCTTTATGTGGTTTATGCTACAATCCGCGCCGCTTTAACCTCACATTTATCTCATTCAAATAGAGTCTTTGTTATGCACTGTGCCCTGTATCAATCGGGAACTTGTCGCTCTTGTCAGTGGCTGGAAATGCCGTATTCACAGCAAATCGCCGAAAAGCAGCAACAGCTGGAATTACTGATGTCTGACTTACCGGTCGAACGCTGGTTACCGTCAGTGAGTAGCGCAGAGCAAGCATTTCGTAACAAAGCCAAAATGGTCGTCAGCGGCAGCGTGGAGCGTCCACTGCTAGGCATGTTGCATCGTGATGGAACGGCGGTCGATTTATGTGAGTGTCCTCTCTATCCCCAATCTTTTAGCGCAGTGTTTGATGTGCTGAAGGTGTTTATTGCTCGCGCAGGGCTAACCCCCTACAACGTTGCGCGCAAACGTGGAGAGCTAAAATATCTGTTGCTAACTGAAAGCCAGAAAAACAACCAGCTAATGCTGCGTTTTGTGTTGCGTTCTGACGCTAAATTAGCCCAGTTACGCGCTGCGTTGCCTTGGCTCCAACAACAGCTTCCACAGTTAGTCGTGATTACCGCAAATATCCAGCCGGTGCATATGGCTATCCTCGAAGGGGATACCGAAATATTTCTTACCGAGCAACAGGCGCTAGAAGAATCTTTTAATCAAGTTCCGCTCTATATTCGCCCGCAAAGCTTTTTCCAGACCAATCCACTGGTTGCCGCATCGTTATATGCCACAGCGCGCAAATGGGTACACAAACTAAATATCAGTAGTATGTGGGATCTGTTTTGTGGTGTCGGTGGTTTTGGTTTGCATTGCGCAACGCCGGAGATGAAGCTCACCGGTATTGAGATCAGCGCGGAAGCTATCGCCTGCGCCACGCGGTCTGCGCAGAAATTGGGATTACAGAATGTACAGTTTTCCGCGCTCGACTCGACCCGTTTTGCCTCGGCGGAAGGTGAGGTTCCCGAGTTGGTGCTCGTCAATCCACCGCGCAGGGGGATCGGTGCTGAACTGTGTGAATATCTTGGCAAAATGGCGCCGGATTATATTCTCTATTCCAGCTGCAATGCTCAGACGATGGCTCAAGATATTGCGAGACTGAAAAATTATCGTATCGAGCAGGTGCAACTGTTCGATATGTTCCCGCATACCGCCCATTATGAAGTGCTAACGCTGCTGGTCCATCAAACGCGATAAACGATTTTCTCTAGATCCAACAGCGCTTTCTTGATCGGTAACCCACCGGAGTAGCCGGTCAAAGAAAGATCTTTACCTAATACGCGATGGCAAGGGATGAGGATCGAAATAGGGTTTCTCCCCACGGCACCGCCGACGGCACGAACGGCTTTAGGGTTATTTAGTGCGTTAGCGATAACCGAATAGTGGCTGATAGTACCGTATGGAATGGTGAGAAGTTCTTTCCAAACCGATTGCTGAAACGCTGTGCCCACCGGTGCTAAGGGCAAATTATCAAAGCGCAGTTTCTCACCGGAGAAATAGGCATCTAAACAGTCGCGAATTTGGCGGTTGATGGTGAAATCTCCGTCCTCAATCCACTCAGCAGGACATAGCTTTTCTTCTATCTCATTCGGTAGCCATAGCTGGCGCAGCCCTTGAGCATCCGAAACTAATCTTAGCAATCCAACGGGCGATGAATAAAGTGCGTAGTACATGAAAATTTCCCCTACCGACTATCCTGATATACGTTGAGCTGCTAAAGGTAGCAAAACTGAGTGAGGGAGGATATTACCATGAAGGATAAGGGGAAAAATTCAGAACTTGAAACGGTACTGCGTTGTCTACGTTCGTTATTCGTCCCATTCTGGGGACTCGTCCTACAGGGCAACGCTTGCCGCAACGCCGATGATTTAGGCGATGCGGCAAACCAACAGCCGAGAGTATTTCAGCCGCAAATCACTGTGGGAACCACTGCTGATTGATTTTCTGGTAAGTGCCGTTGGCTTTGATCTCATCCAGCGCTTTATTCAACTGCGCCAAAAGTGCGGTATTTTCTGGGCGTACAGCGATACCTAAACCGGTGCCAAAGTATTGCGCATCGGTGACGTGATCGCCGACGGCAGCGAGGTTTGGATTACTCTTCAGCCATTCATTAACCACTGCGGTATCGCCGAATACACCATCTAAACGACCACTTTTCAGATCCAGAATGGCGTTTTGATAGCTGTCGTAGGCAACGGTTTTGATTTCTGGGTGTTTATCCTGCAAATATTTTTGATGAGTGGTGCCATTTTCCATTCCCACGCGTAGGCCTTTCATATCTGCGAAGGTTTTGTATTTGCCTTTTTCAGCGATGATGATCGCGGAATTAGCGTAGTACGGCTGGGTGAATGCCACCTGTTTCTGACGTTCTGGCGTAATATCCATGCCGGAAATCACCGCGTCATAACGTTTAAACTTCAGCGCAGGGATCAGGCTGTCGAACGCCTGATTCGTGAAGGTGCAGGTAGCCTGCATCTGCTTGCACAGCGCTTTGGCTAAATCCATGTCGAAGCCAACAATCTGGTTATTGGAATCCATGGATTCAAACGGTGGATAGGTGGCGGAAGAGGCAAAACGGATGGTTTCCGCTGCGGTTGCGGTGAAGCTCATTCCTGCCAGTAATGCACAAACCATCAGTTTTTTCATGTCTAACTCCTGTCTGAAATAGGATCTAATTTTGATTTTTAGTCAGCCGTTTTAGTTTTGATTTATGGGGATGAACGGAACGACGTTCATGCTCAACGGCGGTTTGGTGAACAGAAATGACTTTGCCATCAAGTGAATTTATATGCAATATATTTGGTTAAATATTTATTGTTATTTTTTGCAGATACAAAAAAGCCAGCGTTTAGGCTGGCTTTTAGTAAGCGTTTTAAGGAGTTGATTTAATTTCTACGTTCAAAGGCGAGAGCGCGACGTTCAACCATACGCATAATTAGCGTAAGCAATCCGTTCACGCACAGATAAATCACGCCTGCCGCGCCAAACACCATAACGTCATAGGTGCGGCCATACATTTGCTGGCTATAACCCATAACTTCCATCAGCGTAATGGTGTAGGCCAATGAGGTGCTTTTGAAAATCAGGACGACTTCGTTGGAATAAGACGACAGCGCTCGTTTGAAAGCAAACGGCAGCAAAATACGCAATGTCTGACTGCGAGACATGCCAAGTGCTTCACAAGACTGCCATTGTCCGGAAGGGATTGCTTTTACCGCGCCGTAAAACAGCTGGGTCGTGTACGCCGCGCTGTTCAGCGCCAAGGCGACCATCGCACATAGCCACGGCTGTGACAGCATATTCCACAACCACGGTGTCTGCTTGATCCAGTCAAACTGTCCCGGTCCGTAATAGATCAGGAAGATCTGTACCAGCAGCGGTGTTCCGGTGAACAGCGTGATATATCCTTGCACTAACTGTGTGAGCACCACAGGGCGTAGCGTTAACACAATGGTGAAAAGCAATGCCAACACCAGCGCAACTAGCAAGGAAATTATAGTCAGGGATAAACTGGTTGGTAACCCTTGAATGATATCAGGAATGTATTCAAACATTAGGCGTTCCCCCGCTCAAAGCGTGTGGTGCGCAGTTCGATTCGCTTGAGAATATATTGGCTGAACAGGGTAATAACCAAATAGATAGCGGCTGCAACCATGTACCATGTGAAAGGTTCTTGAGTTCGGGTGGCGATACTTTTGGTTTGCAGCATTAAATCATTCACGCTGATCAGTGAAACCAGAGCGGTATCTTTCAGCAGCACCAACCACTGATTTCCCAGCCCTGGCAGAGCATGACGCCACATCTGCGGCATCACCAAACGGAAGAAAATAGCGCTTTTGCTTAGGCCAAGTGCTTGACCGGCTTCACGCTGGCCTTCAGGTACGGCTTTTAACGCGCCGCGCAGCGTTTGAGATGCATAAGCCGCATAAAGCAAGGCCAATGCGATAACGCCACATACGAAGGGACTGACCTCAAAGTTTTCAATATTGAGTTGGATAGGGATTTGCACAAAGCCCAAATTCAAACTGAAACCGTCGGAAAGCACCATGAGTAGTTGAGCCGATCCGAAATAGATAAACAGCACAACCAAGATTTCGGGCAAGCCACGAACCAGCGTGACCCATGCGGTGCCGAGCCATGCCACTGGTTTGATATTTGAAGATTCCCAGACGGCAAAAATCATCGCCAAAATAAGCCCGAGAACTAAAGCACACAGCGACAGGCCAACGGTCATGCCTGCTGCGCTTAATAAAGGTTGAAATTCAATCATTGCTTGGAGCCTATCCCATCAGGCGAGCTGTTCGCCAAAATGATCACTTATTACGCCTACAAAGATAGGCACTTCGTTTATTCCCGTTATCTTTCAAGCTGCAAAGTTATCACCCGAATCACTGACTCATGTAAGTTCACCGGGCTTAATGAGAGGCTGGATACTTCTCACCGAAGTCCAGCCTTTGTCTCTTGTTTGCTGCTTTCCTGCATTTTGAAATCTATGAGACATCAAAGCGATTACTGCTGGAACCACTTGCTATAGATGGTTTTATAGGTGCCATCCTGCTTCAACTGATTCAGCGCCGCGTTAAATTGATTCAGCAGCTCGGCATTGTTCTGACGTACTGCAATGCCCAAGCCTGTACCGAAGTAGTTCGGATCAGTCACTTTATCGCCCACGGCGGTAAGCGCTGAATTCTGCTTCAGCCATTCGTTAACGACCGCAGTATCACCGAATACCGCATCCAGACGCCCGTTTTTCAGATCCAGAATAGCGTTCTGATAGCTGTCGTATGGAACTGGTGTGATTTCAGGGTGTTTTTCTTGTAGGTACTTCTGGTGGGTCGAACCATTTTGCATCCCCACACGCTTACCTTTTAGCGCAGCGATATCAGCCACTTTGCCTTTTTCAGCAATGAACAACGCCGAGTTATCGTAATAAGGCGCGGTAAACGCCACTTGCTTTTGACGTTCAGGAGTGATGTCCATACCTGAAATCACGGCGTCGATACGTTTGAACTTCAAACTTGGGATCAGGCTATCGAAAGACTGGTTGGTGAAAGTACAGGTCGCTTTCATCTGCTTACAGATAGCGTTGGCCAGATCGATATCAAATCCCTGCATCTGGTTGTTGGCATCCATAAATTCAAATGGAGGATAAGAAGCTTCCGCAGCAAAACGAATGGTTTCCGCCGCTGATGCAGAGACGCTGATACCGGCTAATACTGTGGCAATTATGATTTTTTTCATCGCAGACTCCAACTTCTGTTAGCTAATAGTTTTGTTAAAACGGTTAAAAACGACCGTGTCTAAACGCCAATCTAACAATTAATGAGACAGATAACCGGCAAACGCTTCGGTTTGCGGGTGAGCAAAATGACTTGCATCACCGTGTTCGATAACCCGACCTTGCTCCATATACACGACGCGACTGGCGGTTTTGCGCGCCACTTCCACTTCGTGGGTCACGATAACCTGTGTAATCCCCGTTTCTGATAGTTCGCGGATAATACTGACAATCTGAGCGGTGATTTCAGGATCGAGTGCCGCCGTTGGTTCATCAAATAGTAATACCTGTGGTTCCATCATCAGCGCACGAGCAATCGCCACACGCTGCTGCTGCCCGCCGGAAAGGTGTAGCGGAAAACGATCAACGTAATCAGTCAAACGTAGACGTTGAAGTAATTTCTGCGCACGTTCTACGGCCTGCGCCTTACTCAGCCCCAACACTTTGCAGGGGGCTTCAATCAGGTTTTGCATCACGGTGAGATGCGGCCACAGATTGTATTGCTGGAATACCATTCCAACGTTACGGCGTAGTTCGCGGATCTCTTTTTCGCCCGGAGTCCGGCTAAAATCGAACTTGTTGCCGGCAATAGAAAGTTGGCCGGAACGTGGCATTTCTAGCAGGTTTAAAACCCGCAGCAGAGAACTCTTCCCCGCGCCGCTCGGCCCCAGTAAAACCAAGGTTTCGCCCGCAGGACATTCCAGAGTGATGTCGAACAGCGCTTGATGTGCGCCGTAAAAGCAGTTAATGCCGTTTATTTGAATACTCATGCGCGTTTACTGAATAGCCATTGATGGTGCAAATGTTAACTTCCACAGAATACTTATGCAATGATTGTGCGTTAAAATTTATTACCGCACCTCTTAATCGCTTAAGATTAGCACAATATCACCTTTTTATTGGAAAACTGGAAGATTGGGTGAGTCTCGACTATCTGGCAAAAGAAAAATGCATACCAAGTGAATGAATTTGAGTTGGTAAGTGGTTTCCTACGTGATTATTTCAGGCTTTTTGCATAAAGCGCAGCTCATTGAGCGACTGGCTGAGATAATCCATGAATGTTTTGAAGAGCAGGGTCTGGCCGCGCTTTGATTCATATACCGCATGGATTGAATGGGGTTCGCTAGTCCACTCCGGTAAGATGTGCACGAGCTTTCCTGCGGTAATCGTATCCGCGCAGGCGATCCTGAGTAGGCAGGTGATGCCAATTCCTGCGATGGCGGCATGAATAACGGCACGCAGATTGTTAGTGATGAGGCAGGGCGTGACATTGAGAGTCACTTTCTCTTTATGCAAATTGATTAACCGCCACTGACGGTTATTATCGTCACTTTTTTTGATTATTGTTGCATGCCTCTGCAAATCAGCTATCTGATTCGGTCATCGGCAGGACATCGCTTGCAAAGCAGTAAGGCTGAATATGATCTCAGCCTAAAACGAAGCTAGAGATATTTTAGGCTGAGAGTATAAGAGGGCGTTTGTTACTTCACCTTAACTGCGGTTCCACTTACGCTAACCATCAGCATACTGCCGTCTTTTCCTACCGTTTCGTAGTCGATATCAATGCCGACTACGGCATTCGCGCCGAGTGATTTTGCCTGATCGTTCATTTCGGAAAAGGCGATTTCACGCGCTTTGCGTAACTCATTCTCGTAAGCCCCTGAGCGGCCACCTACAATATCGCGAATACCTGCGAAGAAATCTTTGAAAATATTCGCCCCTAGAATGGCTTCACCCGTGACAACTCCACAGTAGTCAACGATAGTAAGGCCTTCGAGGGTTGGCGTTGTGCTATTACGCATGAGATAGTCCTTTTTAATATTAAAGCTCGGAGTTTAAGACATGCGAAAACGGATTGGGTTCGCTGCAATCGCGATATTGTTGGCGACAGGTTTGGTGGGATGCCAGCATACACCGGCACAGCATGATTTAATCGACCGCGGTACCTATTTAGTGGAAGACCGCCATCAGGCGCAGGGTGTGGATGAGAGAATCCGTTTCTTGGTTTTACACTACACGGCTGAAGATTTTCATTCGTCGCTAAAAACGTTAACCGATGAGCACGTCAGCGCACATTATCTAGTACCGGCTCGGCCGCCGCAGAACAACGGCAAGTATGTGGTATGGCAGCTCGTGCCGGAGTCTCAACGGGCGTGGCATGCGGGTGCCAGCGCATGGCGTGGGCGTAGTAATCTGAACGATACGTCGATTGGAATTGAGATCGAAAACAAAGGTTACCAGCAGGGCATGCTGGAACGTATTTGGTTACCCTATACCGAGCAACAAACGGAGCTGGTTATCGCATTGAGCAAAGACATTGTGCAACGCTATGGTATTGCACCTCAAAACGTTGTGGGGCATATGGATATTGCGCCACAGCGAAAACTTGATCCTGGGCCATTATTCCCATGGAAGACGCTTGCCGAACAGGGGGTTGGTGCATGGCCGGATCGTGCTACGGTGACGCGCTATCTCGCGGGGAGGGCAAAAGAGGCGCCGGTTGATGTGCTGACGCTGCAAAAGAAGCTTGCGGCCTACGGCTATGACATTGTGCCAAACGGCATAAACGATACGATGTCGCGTAACGTCATTGCTGCGTTTCAAATGCATTTCAGACCGGCTGATTTCCGCGGTATTCCCGATGCAGAAACAGAAGCGATCGCCGATGCCTTACTTGAAAAGTATGGCAGTACTCAATGACGATCGCGGTTTTGTAAACGTCCGTGATCCTTAAGCCAGTGCGCAGTACGAATAATTCCTTCATCAATCGATACCACCGGATGATAGCCTAATTCAAGCTGCGCCCGTGAGGTGTCGAGGGTCATATCGAAGTTGAGTTTCGCTACGCCATAATGAGTAAGGGCGGGCTCTTTGGGACTGTTGGCTCCGATCTTTTCCATCCCTCGAGCCATCATGTCGAGCATTGGATAGGGAATCGAGCGGATTTTGCATTTGACGCCCAGCTCATCGATCAGATGCTGTAGCAATGTGCGTAAATGGCGTGGCTGGTGGTTGGAGATATTGAACGTGCGCCCTGACGGCGTGGTTTCAATCTGCGTGGCTAGCCACATGGCATGAACCGCGTTTTCTTCGTAGGTCATATCGACTAACGCATCACCACCGCGTGGCAGCAACAACGTTCCATGGCGGCGCATCGCGTTTAGCAAACGCGGCAACAGTACTTTATCGTGTGGGCCAAAGAGCCCCTGCGGACGTAGGATCGTGAAATGAGTTTGTGGGTTCGAGAGCGCCAGATTTTGAATGACTTCCTCACCCGCGGCTTTGCTGCGAGCGTAATAATTCGCGTAGCGATTCGGTACAAACTCCTCTTTGATATCGCGGTGGTGGCGATAGTCAAAGTAAACGGCAGGGGAGGATATATGGATAAAGTTACGTACGCCATAAGCGGCGGCCCATTCTCCCAACCGACGCGTCGAACGAACGTTGGCTTTTTCGAACAGCTCTTCTGAACCCCATGGGGAGGTGAAGCCTTCGCAGTGCCAAAGCGTATCAACATCATTCAGCATTGCTTTTGCCTGTGATGACACTAGATTGGTTAGATCGGCATGAATGAATTCAGCGCCCATTTTCTTTAATAGGTCACCCATTGCCTGATTTTGCCCAGTAGCGCGAACGCTAATCCCTTTATGACGTAAATATTCAACCGCATTACGTCCGAGACCGCTTGTTGCACCGGTCACCAATACTTTCATAACTTTTCCGAATCCGCAGTGTGCCTAGGCCTGTATTTACGACATAGCCTGATAGGCGATTTGTGGCCGAATATCCTCAGCCAGTTTATTCATGAGCCTTATCCCCTTGATAGCTAGAGCCGCATTGTCGTTGGCTATGCTCGCGGATTCGAATCACTGATCGGCATCAGTTCCTCAAATGCACTCGCTTACCCTCTAAAGTACAGCGCCTATCTCGGGGATAAAAAAACATCCTGAGTGACTAGTTTGACTGCTACTAGCAACAAGGGTGCCATTCTTCCGTGAAATTAGCTCACATGCAATCAGATTACGGACAGAGAGCGTAACAAATGTTTAGTTGCTCACACGGTATACGCTCTATTGTAGAAGTTACCGCTGAGATTGTTCAATTGTGCAAGACATCTTTAAGTGAGCCTTAGCTATCCTTGCTTATTTTCACGATCGTAGGCTTCAGCCAATTTAGCGATTTTTTTGCTCATGCCGCGGAAGATAAACAGATGCGCTGGCATCATCGCAAACCAATAAAGTAGGCCGCTGAAACCTGCGGGGTGCCACCATGCACGGACATCAAGAACACGTTTTTCGCCCTTGTCTTCGATGGTGAATGTGAGTCTCCCTAAGCCAGGCGCTTTCATACCAAACATCATCGCTAATTGGCGTAGTGGCTTGACGGTGATCACTTTCCAGCCGTCTACCAGATCGCCAAGCTCTAGCGAATTACGAGCGGGGCGGCCATAGACGACTTTATTGCCAATCACATCGTCCATTCTGGCGCGAATAGCCCACAAGATGTTTGCGTAGAAATACCCCTCTTTACCACCGATTTGCTGAACAACATGCCATAGCGCTTCAGGCGAAGCACTGGTTTCTTGCTCATATCCAGCATGCTTAGGATAGAAACCATAGCCGGGGCGCCAGCGCTCACGAGCTTCCGGATCGTAGCCCCAGTCTGCTGAGTTTACGACTTCGGCCTCTTTGTCCAAGGTGTCTTGAACCGCTTGATCGAAATTGATCAGGTGCTGTGGGATGAGCCGCTCTATTGCGGTGCTGTGTGCAGGAAGATCGTGTTTAAGTCCTTCAATCAGCGCTCGTGAAATGGTGGTGGGGACAGAGGTGATCATGTTAAGGAAATAAACGGAAATAAACCGTGTTGGGATCGGTAAGGGGATCATCCAGCGCTTTTTACCGCTTAGGGCAATAAAACGTTCAAACATGGTTTGATAGCTGATGTATTCCGGCCCTGCGACATCATAGACACGGTTGCCAATGGCGGGATGCTTCAGTAATTCGGTGAGATAGACCAGCAGATTATCCAAAGCGATAGGTGATGATTTTGAGCGAACCCAGCGCGGAGGCGTCAAAATCGGAAGGTTATAAACCATATCGCGCATGACTTCAAAAGCCGCAGAACCAGGCCCGATGATAATGCTAGCGCGTAGCTCTGTGACGGGGATCCTGCTGGCGCGTAATGCGTCGCCGGTCTCTTTACGGGCGATCAAATGGCGTGAGGAATCACCGTCAGGCTGAAGTGCGCCGAGAAAAATGACCTGTTTCACACCGGAATCGCGTAACGCTGCACAGGTATTCTTTGCGGCGTTAATCTCACCCGTGACGAAGTCATGACCGTCACCCATGCCGTGAACAAGGTAGTAAACCACGTCAATATCAGCGACGGCGGCGGGTAATGTCTCTGGTTTGTGCAGATCAACGTATTGGCACTCTACACGCGGCCAAGCTTGTTCGCGTAGCCAATCGATTCTACGCGCGGCGGCTCTGACGGTGTGGCCTTGCTCGATAAGTTTGGGGATTAGGTGTTGTCCGATATAGCCGCTGGCACCCAATACCAGAATCCTTTGTGGGGTCATAATTAACCTAAGCAGATGAATGTGTTTTTAATTATTTTAGGTGTTGGTACTCACCCTACTTCAAATTGCATGCGCGTTATTCAAAAAGACGAAAGCTTTTGTCCTACAACTTGAGCTATTTAGAGTATATAGGCATCTCTGCATTAGCCGAGATGCCTGATACCAAGGATATTAGCCGTAAATAGCACGGGTTGCCGTGGTTGCGGTCTGAGTATTGATCGACTGCTTAAATTCTTTCCACAATGCGACCAACTGCTCTAAATCGGCTCGAGAGACATCAAGATGCGTCACGATACGAGTGACGGCGCCAGCGCTCATTAATACGCCGCGTTCTTTCATCCATCCACCCAGATGCGCAGCTTCATGAGCAGGAACCTTTAAGAACAGCATATTAGTTTGGGCTCCTGGAGCCATAACTTCTACACCAATCGCACTTAACTCATTGGCTAACCATTGTGCGTTTTCATGGTCTTCGCGCAGGCGTTCAACGTTGTTAAGCAGTGCATAGCGAGCGGCTTCAGCCAAAATACCCGCCTGACGCATGCCACCGCCCACCATCTTACGCCAGCGACGCGCCTGTTTGATATACGCGGCGCTGCCGCACAGCAGCGAACCAATCGGTGCCCCGAGTCCTTTGGATAGGCAAATCGTCAAGGTGTCGCAATACTGTGTGAGAGTCGAAAGAGGCACATCTAATGCAACGGCGGCATTCATGATACGTGCGCCATCAACATGCAGCGCCAAGCCTTTTTCTCGAGTAAACGCCCACGCTTGTTCCAGATAGCTCAGAGGCAAAACTTTGCCGTTATGGGTGTTCTCGATGCACAGCAGTTTGGTTCGGGCAAAATGCACGTCGTCGGGTTTGATGACGCTGGCGACAACCTCTAACGGCAACGTGCCATCGGAGGCTGCATCAATTGGCTGGGGCTGAATGCTACCAAGAACCGCGGCACCCCCAGCTTCAAACAGGTAGTTATGTGCTTTTTGGCCAACGATGTACTCCTCGCCGCGTTGGCAGTGCGTTAGCAGAGCCACAAGATTTGCCTGCGTTCCCGTTGGCAAAAACAGCGCCGCTTCTTTGCCACTGAGTTCGGCGGCCTCTTGTTCGAGCAGATTGACGCTGGGATCGTCGCCATACACATCGTCGCCAACATCGGCGCGTGACATGGCTAAACGCATTTCTTCACTAGGGCGGGTTACGGTATCACTACGAAGATCAATCACGCACAACTCCTTAATTCCCGGTTTTTCACTGGCTAATGCTTGGCTTCAATGTGGGGTATGAATTTTAAATAGGATTTCTATATACCCTAAATCATTCGAGTTGCATTCAGGCGGCCAGTAAGAGCGCCCCCGATGCGCTTACGTTAGTCAGTGATTCGGGTAAGTGAACGCAGCTAACAAAACGGCAACTTGAAGTATGACGGATATAAACCCAGTTCTTTGTAACATGAGGGGTAGCAGAGTCAAAATTGAAAATTGCGGATACCAAAGGATTTGCGGCGATGACCGCAATTCAGATGAAATTACGGCGCAGAATTTCTGCGCCGTGTTAGAAAGCTCGAAGAGAGGACAACGGTAAGGTTTAGCGTAACCAGTTAGTTTTGGCCAGCTCGACCACTTCGTCTCCTCGGCCGTTGATTATCGCCCTCAACATGTAAAGACTGAAACCTTTGGCCTGTTCAAACTTGATCTGTGGCGGCATAGCCAGCTCTTGTTTTGCCGTCACGACGTCGACCACAACAGGGCCGTCGTGAGCGAAGGCTTCGGCAAGTGCGCTGTTTAATTCAGACGCTTTTTCTACGCGTATCCCCTTGATGCCGGCTGCATTGGCAATGGCGGCAAAATCAGGGTTATGCAGATCGGTGCCGTCGGTGAGGTAGCCCCCAGCTTTCATTTCCATGGCAACAAAACCAAGCACGCTGTTGTTAAAAATAACTATTTTAACCGGTAGCTTTTGCTGAGCCAGCGTTAAGAAATCCCCCATTAGCATGGTAAAACCGCCGTCGCCACACAGGGCAATAACTTGACGTTCGGGGAAGCTTCCCTGCGCGCCAATCGCCTGCGGCATGGCGTTTGCCATAGAACCGTGGTTAAACGAGCCTAACAGACGGCGCTTGCCGTTCATTTTCAGATAACGTGCAGCCCATACGGTTGGCGTTCCGACGTCACAGGTAAATACGGCATCGTCGCTCGCCAGTTCGCTGATTTGCTGAGCAAGGTATTGAGGGTGGATTGGCTGATCGTCATTGGCAGAGGCTAATGCATCAAGGTCTTTACGCGCTTTGTGATAGTGCTCAAGAGCCTGATCGAGGAACTGGCGATCGCTGCGGCTTTCAAGTTTAGGCAGAAGTGCTTGTAACGTCGATTTGACGTCGCCCACCAGCGGTAAATTGACTGCGCAGTGGGAGCCAATGCTGGCCGCGTTAATATCTACCTGTACGATGGTGGCATCGGTTGGATAAAATGCGCGGTAGGGGAACTGAGTGCCAAGAAGCACTAGCGTATCAGCATTCATCATGGCGTGATAGCCGGAGGAAAAACCAATCAAACCGGTCATGCCGACGTCATAAGGATTGTCCCATTCGACGTGCTCTTTACCTCGTAGCGCGTGAACAATCGGCACTTTTATCTTCTCAGCAAACTGAATTAATTCGTCGTGGGCTCCTTCGCAACCACTACCACACAGCAGAGTGATTTTTTTTCCGCTGTCCAGAATAGCTTTGAAAGCATCTAGCTCACTTTCCTGTGGCAAAACGCGAGGAAGCAGCGGCGTGTGCCAAACCGGATTGGCATCTTCTGGCGCAGGGCGCAGGGCGACGTCCCCTGGCAATACGATAACTGAAACGCCTTTCTTTAAAATGGCCTGACGCATGGCTACTTCGAGAGCCTGCGGCAGCTGTTCGGGATTCGAAATCAATTCGCAATAATGGCTGCATTCCCGAAACAATTCTTGCGGATGGGTTTCCTGAAAATAGCCGCTGCCGATTTCACTGGAGGGGATATGGGCTGCGATAGCGAGTACCGGAACATGATTGCGATGACAGTCAAATAAGCCGTTAATAAGATGAAGATTACCCGGACCACACGAACCCGCGCAGACGGCTAACTGCCCCGTGAGCTGTGCTTCGGCGCCCGCAGCGAAAGCGGCGACTTCTTCGTGGCGGGTTCCTATCCAGCGGATGGTTCCCATTCTTAATAGACTGTCGCTGAGGCCGTTTAAGGAGTCGCCTGTGACGCCCCAAATACGTTTTACGCCAGCTTGGTCGAGGGTTTTTGCTACTAGGGTTGCAACAGTTTGCTTCATGAACACCTCCCTTGAATCTATCAGGTTGCCTGCACACGACCACATTGGGTATGCAGGCGAAAGTCACGGCTCTGTCGGCAATGCCTGAGCATTGTCTATCCTTTCTAAGACTACTCTATTTTGTATTATAAATATTATAGAAATGTTATGCCAATGACATATTTCTGAAAGAAATTGAAGAGGGTTCGACGTAGTATCAAACGCCGCCAATCAATGGCCGTCACCTATTTACCACAGGTGACGGCCTGTGGCTGAGTCCGGATTAGGCAATCACGACGTCACCGTTGAGCTGGCAGGAGCAGGCTAAAACATAACCTTGAGCGATTTCATCTGGCGTTAGCGTCATGGTGCTGGTAGTGGTGTAATCGCCGCTTAGAATGCGGGTTTTACAGCATCCACAGACGCCTGCGCGGCATGCGGCCTGAATGGGCAGTTTATTTTGCTCCATGGCAAACAGCAATGTTGCTCCTACTGGCGCGTGGTAAGTGTGCTGCGGAGTGTTTGTGGTGAGTTTGAGCATATTGCCATTTTCATCACTATCAGCAATAACCTGAAATTGCTCTTGATGGAAACGTTCGGCGGGGACGCCAAGATCTTGCGAAAGCTGCTTCACCGCTTTCATGTACGGTGCAGGTCCACAGGTCATGACAGTGCGCGTGGCGATATCAGGACAAAGCTGCTCGAGAATTTCGCGCGTAATGCGGCCACTGAGGAATGCTTCAGTGGCATCGCTTTCGGCCATCAGCGTGAGGTTGAGCTGGGAATAATGGGCTGAGAGGGCACGCCATTCATCGGCAAAAATCACATCGCGAGGGGTACGTACGTTGAAAATGACCTGTACGTGAGTCTCTGGACGATTTGCTAACAGCCAGCGAGTCATTGACATAATCGGTGTTACGCCACAGCCAGCCGCCAGCATGAGATAGCGCTCGGAAGGCGCATTGGCGCAGGTGAATTCACCTTGTGCATCAGACAACCATAGCTGTTGCCCTGGATGAACTTCCTGTGTGAGCCAACGTGATCCTTCACCATCGGGCAGGCAGCGTACGCTCAACGTAATAAACTTACTCTGGCCTGGCGAGGAGGAGAGCGTGTAGGCACGTAGCGTTTCTTCGCTATCACGAATACTCACCAGTGCATATTGCCCTGGATGGTAGCGGTAAAAATCATGGCAGATGAGAGAGATTGTCCAGACGTCCGGCGTTTCCTGATGAATGGAATGCACCTGCATCTGATTGGGGCAGAGGGGAGTTGGCATTGTCATCATATGTTCTCAATTCGAAAGCCGCAGACCTTGCGGGCTGCGGCTTATAGGGTGACATCGAGTGCGATTACGCGCCCAGAATTTCGCTCATATCGGCTTCAACCGTAGAGATAGAACGCATACCGAATTTTTCATTCAGAATGGCGAGCAGGTTATCGGTTAGGAAGCCCGGAGCGGTTGGGCCGGTGTAGATATTTTTCACGCCTAATGACAGCAGCGTCAGCAGGATCACGATAGCTTTCTGCTCGAACCAAGAAAGCACCAAACTTAATGGTAAATCGTTCACCCCGCAACCCAGCGTCTCAGCCAGTTTTACGGCCAACATGATGGCACCATAGGCATCGTTGCACTGACCGACATCCAGCAGACGAGGCAACCCTTCCAGCGTACCGAAGTCCAGCTTGTTGAAGCGATATTTGCCGCAGGCCAGCGTCAGAATCAGACAGTCTTGCGGAACTGCGCGTGCAAAGTCGGTGAAATAACTACGTTCTGCACGGCTACCGTCGCAGCCGCCCACCAGAAATACATGACGCAATTTCTTCTGCGAGACTAGGTCGATGACGGTATCTGCTGCGTTCAACAAGGTCTGTCGGCCAAAACCAACGGTGATCATGTGCTCGATTTCATTGTACGGGAAGCCTTCACAAACCTGAGCTTGAGCAACGAT
This sequence comes from Hafnia paralvei, assembly GCF_020150375.1. NCBI lineage: Bacteria > Pseudomonadati > Pseudomonadota > Gammaproteobacteria > Enterobacterales > Hafniaceae > Hafnia > Hafnia paralvei. The sequence goes on from NZ_CP083737.1 coordinate 1,797,331, forward strand.
CTGGCTGAAGTCATCACCTTCTAGATGGCGAGCGCCAGGCCATCCAACGATGCTACGAGTCCAGATGCGGTCGGTGTAGTTACCGACATTGGGGTCGATGATACAGTTAGACGTCATCAGAATTGGACCAGGGAATTTGGCAAATTCGGTTTGCTGATTCTGCCAACCACTGCCGTAGTTACCGACCAAATGCTTGAATTTTTTCAGCTCAGGATAGCCGTGTGCTGGCAGCATTTCACCGTGGGTATAGACGTTCACACCTGTCCCTTCGGTTTGCTCCAGCAACATACGCAGATCTTTCAAATCATGACCGGAAATCAGAATCGCTTTACCGGCGACAGGGCGAACGTTCACGGAGCTTGGCGTTGGGTGGCCGTAGGCATCGGTTTCACCCTTATCCAAAATGGCCATCACGTTGAAGTTCATTTTACCAATGCCCATCGCATTATTGAGCAAGGTATCAACATCGCGCGGCTGAGTACCTAACCACGCCATATAATGATGGAATTCAGCATAAATATCGTTGCTGTATTGACCCAGAACGTGAGCATGCTCCATGTATGCGGCGGCGCCTTTAAGGCCATAGAGGTTCAGCATACGTAGGCCGTGAACGTCATCGCCGATTTCTGCTTTATCGTTATTCAGGGCGAATTCTTCGGCTTGTTTACGCAGCGTGGCTAGATCGGAACCCGCTAACTGCAAATCAGCAAGCGGATGATCGACCTGTGCATTTGCGTCAACGGCGCGACAGGCCACTATCAATGCATCACGCATGTCTAATGCTTCACGTGCGTAGCCCACGATGCGTTCGGAATCGAAGTTAACGTTGGTTAGCGTGGAGAAAAAGGCGCGAGGTACAAAGCTGTCGATGTTGTGGTCGATAATACCCAGCTCACGCGCCTTCAGTGCCCATGCAGATAGGCCTTGCAAAGCGGCAACCAGTAAATCTTGTAGGTCAGACGTTTCGGCAGTTTTACCGCACATACCTTGAGCGAAAGAACAGCCATTACCCGCAGGGGTTCGGATGGTTTGTTCACATTGGACACAGTACATTCTGGGCTTCCTTTTAAAGTTGCATTTATTATGCTTGTTTAAAGGGTAGACCTGTCTTTCGCGGTAAAAAAGGAATTTTTGATGCAACTTTATCTTTGTTTGATATAGCGCAAGTTAAGTTGTAACTGAGAATTATTCAGGCGATGAATGCTAAAACGTTTGAGGTATGTCATGGGGTTATCGCCCCATGACATCAGTGGGGTCTTCGGCTGTCAGGAGGAGAAAATGGCCATCAGCACAGGGGCGATAAGGCTTAAGGCGAAGCCGTGCACGATCGCGGCAGGAACCAATTCTAGACCGCCGCTGCGCTGCAGAACGGGTAGAGTGAAGTCCATTGACGTTGCGCCACACAGCCCCAGCGCAGAAGAGCGGCTACGCTGCACTAACGTTGGGATCATCATAATGGCGAACAGTTCACGAGCCAAATCATTGAAGAAGGCGGCACTGCCGATCACTGGGCCGAAAGCCTCGGTCATCATGATCCCCGAGAGCGAGTACCAGCCATATGCCGATGCGATAGCTAAGCCGGTTTTTACCGGCAATCCCAACAGTAGAGCAGCGATAGCTCCGCCGACTAGCGCGCTCACGCATACCAAGATGGCGATAATCATCCCGCGTCGGTTTAAAAGAATTTGTTTAAGTGACATACCGCTATTGCGTAGCTGTAAGCCCACCAGCAGCAGTAGGAAAATCAACGCATATTCGCTGCCGTGAGAAGCATAGCTAAGCCATGCCCACTGGGTTAAACCGAGCGCAAAACCACCCACGACGACGCCGCACAGCTTGAGCGATTCAAGCGCCATATGAAGACGTGAAGGCAACTCTTCCTGTTGATGTGGTACGACCCACGGGCGTTTTTTTTCTAATAGCAATAATGCAATAAGGTTGGCAACGATGATGCAAATAAAGAATACCGAAGCATACTGAAAAATAAGCCACAGGTTTTCGCTGAGGTTATCCAGAAATGCGAGGCTGATGCCCATAAAAAACAGAATGACGTAAACCATCCAACTGAGTAGACGATTAATTAATACCACTAAGCTCTTTTGGCGTAGAGGGATCAGGTAGCCGAGCAGAAGCGGCACCAAGATAATGAGCAGTCCCGAATACATGGATAACCTAGGTTGTAATGATGAGTGGCAATACGCTACCCAAAAGGTTTTGGTGAGTAAAGAGCAACAGAGGAATTGATAAATCAACCGGAATGGTTTGGCGTTTTAATCTTCACGAGGTGAATTAGCAGAACAAAATCGGGGATGGATCGACAGTGAGTGCTTGACCAGACAGCATTTTTTTCTCATTCTCAGATGAATGAATCCGTAAGGGAGAGAACTGATGTATCTAGAACGGATCGAGATTGTCGGGTTTAGAGGAATAAACCGTCTATCTTTAACATTGGACGAAAACACCGTCCTGATCGGTGAAAACGCATGGGGTAAATCCAGCTTGTTGGATGCGTTGACTCTTTGTCTGTCACCGAATACCGACCTCTATCATTTTGAACCTCAAGATTTCTACTTTCCTCCCGGTGATGAAACGGCCAAAGAGCGTTACCTGCAAATCATCTTTGTTTTCTGTGAATCAGACGTTGGGCACCATAATGCGCCACGCTATCGGCCTCTGTCTTCTCTTTGGCAGGATGGAAATGATCGTTTTCAACGCATCTATTTCCGCCAAGAGGGAGAGCTTTGCGACGATGGCACGGTGTGCACTTGGCGTTCGTTTTTAGATGAAAAGGGCGAGCCGCTAAAACTGCATCATGTTGATAAACTGGCACGAGAAATTGTGCGTTTGCATCCGGTTTTACGCCTACGTGATGCGCGCTTTATCCGTCGCTTGCGTCCAACCGTCATTGCGCAAAATCGCGTGCCCGACCAAAGTGAGGTTGCGCAGCAGCTAGATGATTTGACGCGCGAGCTGGTGCGTAATCCACAAAAGCTGAGCAATAGTGAGCTACGGCAGGGGCTGAATGCCATGCAGCAACTGCTGGAGCACTATTTCGCTGAGCAGGGGCAGCAGCTCACAAATTCACGTCGTCGTCGCCACCACAGCGATGAGGTTCATGGACGTCAAGCATGGCGTTCGTTGGAAAATATGAATCAGATGATTGCGGAGTCGGGCAGCCGCAATATGCGTCTGATCTTGCTTGGGCTTTTTTCGACATTATTGCAGGCTAAAGGTGCAATTACGCTCGATCCTCATGCTCGACCGCTTTTACTGGTAGAAGACCCTGAAACTCGCCTGCATCCGATCATGCTCTCCGTGGCATGGGGATTGCTGAATCAACTGCCACTGCAAAAAATTACCACGACTAATTCTGGTGAATTGTTGTCTCTGATGCCCGTTGAGCGCGTATGTCGACTGGTCCGTCAGTCTAATAAAGTGGCGACTTACCGGATTGGGCCGCAGGGAATGTCGCCAGAAGATAGTCGGCGTATTGCGTTTCATATTCGGTTTAATCGCGCCTCATCACTTTTTGCCCGTTGTTGGCTACTGGTCGAAGGAGAGACTGAGGTTTGGCTTTTGAACGAATTGGCGAGGCAGTGCGGCTATCATTTTGAAACGGAAGGCATCAAGGTTATCGAGTTTGCCCAGTGTGGTATCCGTCCATTGGTTAAGTTTGCTCGCCATATGGGGCTGGAATGGCATGTGCTAGTCGATGGCGATGATGCCGGTCGTAAATATGCCGCAACCGTAAGAGCGCTGGTGGAGCATGCCAGAGATAACGAACGCGACCGCCTTACTGCATTACCTGCGCCGGATATGGAGCACTATATGTATCGTGAGGGGTTTGCATCGGTTTATCACGATATCGCCGGATTACCCCCGAATGTGCCGCTGTCGATGAGAAAGGTTATTACTAAGGCAATTCACCGCTCCTCCAAGCCAGATTTGGCGATCTCTGTTGCCGCACAGGCGGAAGCCTGGGGCACGGATTCGGTACCTGCATTGATTAAAGGCATGTTTTCACGCGTGCTGTGGTTGGCTCGAGGTAAGGCTGAATAGCAAGTGGTGATCGCTTCTTAGCCGCGATTCTCAAGTGAGAATCGCGGCTAAGAAGGCTTTAATCGGCGGTATTAACGTCCTAGGGCAACACGCGCTGAAGACTCAAGGGTATCCAGCAGTTGATAGCGGCGGCGATATTCTGCGCGTTTTTTGCTGGCAATCTCTTCCAAAGACTTACGTGCAATGGTCATTGGCAAGCGGAAATAACCTTCTGCTGTAGACTCAGCGCCAATAGACAACCAAAAAGCATCGTAATCTGACATCATTTTACGGCTTTTCTTTTTGTTATAACGCCAGTTTTTATAAATATGAGTCTCGTTGCCCACGGCGAGTATTTGCTCACAGCCTACGGTATGGGCAAATAGGCATAGCGCCTGCATCAACAAGCGTTTAGGAAATAAGCCGTGGCACCCTTTGGTGGCGGTTTGAATAAGTTCATGTGGAACCGATTGTTTTGGCCCCTGCAACCCACCAATGAATAGCGTTTTTTTGCCTGAATGCATCAACAAGGTAAACGTACATTCTGACAGCATTACACCCTCTGCCGTATAAAATAATAGCGAAAGTTCGCCTTCTTTATTAAGGCTATCAATAGGACTGATACCGATTCGGTACAGTTGCTCATTTTTGCCCTCTATTTCACAGAGATAATAAGGTTGAGCTCGATATATTTTCCGCAAGACACTGTTCGGCAACGCCTCATCCAACATTTGGTAGTGTTCACCAATCGCTTTGACTGTATCTCGACGCTTGAAGTGGACGTTGAGGTAAGGGTGGTGCAGCTTGCAAGGCAGACGGGGTTGCGTTAACAGCACGTCTTGGCAAGAGGGGATAGCGGCAATGTTGTTGAGCAGTTTCATCGTTGCTATCGGTGCTAAAAATGTTCTCAGAACAAATTTAGTCCTATAGTTTCTCGCATGCCAAAGACGACCAGGTCTTAACTCTCCTTTGGCAAGGGAATTAAAGAGCTGAAAACCCGTCGCGGATTTATCTGCTGTGCGTTCGACGCTGATTTGAGACATGTGATATACCTGATAGAACGTGGCTGTTTTAATTTCTATCGAGTAGTTAAGCAGATCGAATATCAACGCAAATTAAATCATGTAAGCCACTGACGATATTAAAAACAATAATTTCATTTCTGTTGATGCTTTATTTAATTTGCTTTTGAATTGAGATGTTAAATAGGGCTTTATTTTAATTATTAGCGAGGTAATTTTTAGGCCACTTGTTATGAGGCCTTGTTTTAGGCGTATATACCACGACTGTCATCACTCCCCCTTGAAAATGGCAAAACAGCCACTATCTATCTAAAGAGTCGGAGACAACAACAGATAAGCTTAACTATTAATGCCAGCATAGACACTGGCATAGGTATGGATACGACGCTAAGTTAGAGATAAGAGCTAGGCCGTCATCTCTGACTCGATTGGAACGATGGTGTTGGCATGGTTACCTTTAGGCCCTTCTTGCACATTAAATTGGACCTGCTGACCCGCTTTTAATGTGCGGTAACCTTCCATCTGAATTGAGGAGTAGTGGGCAAAAATATCTTCGCCACCCTTCAGAGGACATATAAAGCCAAAACCTTTGGCGTTATTGAACCATTTAACAGTACCCGTCTCCATGCTTATACAACCCTCGCCATGCTGTTATAAGCGTTTTGCGCGATGGCTCAGATTATCATCGGCAAGACGCTCTATTTATGAGATAAGATTGAAGCCCTCCGTCGCTCAGCTATAGGCACACGAGGGTGTGAAAACAGCGGTTTGCGTTTGAGGGCAGATACAAGATGCGTTCTTAAAATGTTCTTTGGTCTTACTTGCCTATGGCAGTGGAGAACAGTTTAGGAACACACCCTACGGGCACCGAAAAGATCTGTGAACTCATTGCGTAAGCCGTAAGTTTGCAACAGATACTCATCGGTCGAAATGGCAACGATTTGTACAAATCGCCACCAGATTACGAATTTACACTTTAGTGTAAGCCGCTAGTTCGTCAAGCAATGGCTATTTTTAGCACAGTGTCATGTGATGAAAGTTTGAAGCAGCTAACGCTATTTATACGTATTGGGTGAAAATTAATCACTTGATGCGTCGCAAATAACACAACTGTGAGGATTTGTGTCACAGTTAAGAAACAGGTAAGAAATACATGGGATCATGCGAAGTGTTGGGTTTATCGCGTGAGAGTCAACAGAGAGTGAGCAGGACATGGCAAACCAAAACGAATGGCTAAATTTCGAACAATTAGCCGATAGCAAACAAATCGATGAGGTAAAACCGCCGTCAATGTATAAAGTTATACTTAACAATGACGACTACACACCGATGGAATTTGTGATTGACGTCCTGCAAAAGTTTTTTTCATATGATATTGAACGTGCAACGCAGTTGATGCTTACTGTGCATTATAAAGGAAAAGCGATTTGCGGTGTTTTTACCGCTGAGGTGGCGGAAACGAAAGTCGCACACGTCAATCGTTATGCACGGGAGAACGAGCATCCACTGTTGTGTACGTTAGAAAAGGCCGGTTAATGGCCACTTAAATGGGGGAGGTGCCTATGCTCAATCAAGAACTGGAACTCAGTCTCAACATGGCGTTCGCCAGAGCGCGCGAGCACCGTCATGAGTTTATGACCGTGGAGCACCTGCTGCTGGCACTGCTCAGTAACCCTGCGGCACGTGAAGCATTGGAGGCCTGCTCTGTCGATCTGGCCGCTTTACGTCAAGAACTCGAAACCTTTATTGAACAAACGACACCCACGCTGCCTAACGGCGAAGCGGAACGAGATACTCAGCCAACGCTGAGTTTTCAACGCGTTTTACAACGTGCTGTTTTCCATGTTCAGTCCTCAGGCCGTAATGAAGTCAGCGGTGCTAACGTACTGGTGGCTATTTTTAGCGAACAAGAGTCTCAGGCTGCATATCTGCTGCGTAAGCACGACGTGAGTCGTTTAGACATTGTGAACTTTATCTCGCACGGCACCCGTAAAGATGAAACGGGGCAGGTGCCTAATGCTGAAAATCCAGCGAGCGAAGAACCCGCCAGCGGTGAAGATCGCATGGAGAATTTCACTACTAACTTAAACCAGCTTGCGCGAGTCGGCGGTATTGATCCGTTAATTGGTCGTGATAAAGAGTTAGAACGTGCTATTCAGGTTTTATGCCGCCGTCGTAAAAACAATCCGCTGTTGGTTGGCGAGTCTGGTGTGGGTAAAACCGCTATTGCTGAAGGACTTGCATGGCGAATTGTGCAGGGCGATGTGCCTGAAGTGATGGCCGATTGCACCTTGTATTCCTTGGATATCGGCTCTTTGCTGGCGGGTACCAAATACCGTGGCGATTTTGAAAAACGCTTTAAGGCGCTGCTCAAACAGCTGGAACAAGACACTGACAGCATTCTATTTATCGATGAGATCCACACCATTATCGGTGCCGGTGCGGCTTCCGGTGGACAGGTGGATGCGGCTAACTTGATTAAACCGCTGTTATCTAGCGGCAAGATCCGAGTCATCGGCTCAACCACTTATCAGGAATTCAGCAATATCTTTGAAAAAGATCGTGCCTTGGCGCGTCGTTTCCAGAAGATCGATATTACTGAACCCACCCCCGATGAGACGGTACAGATCCTTAATGGCCTGAAGCCGAAATATGAAGCTCATCACGATGTGCGCTATACCGCGAAAGCGATTCGTGCTGCGGTTGAGCTGTCGGTGAAATACATCAACGATCGTCATCTGCCAGATAAGGCGATTGACGTGATTGATGAGGCTGGGGCACGTAGCCGCCTGATGCCGGTAAGCAAGCGTAAGAAAACCGTTAACGTGGCTGATATTGAGTCTGTGGTTGCCCGCATCGCGCGTATTCCGGAGAAAACGGTATCCGCTAGCGATCGCGATGTGCTTAAGAGCTTGGGCGATCGTCTGAAGATGTTGGTATTTGGTCAGGATAAGGCGATCAGTGCATTAACTGAAGCGATCAAAATGAGTCGTGCAGGGTTGGGGCAAGATCATAAGCCTGTCGGTTCGTTCTTGTTTGCAGGGCCTACCGGTGTGGGTAAAACCGAGGTTACCGTTCAGTTAGCGAAAGCGCTGGATATCGAACTGCTGCGTTTTGATATGTCCGAATATATGGAACGTCATACCGTTAGCCGTTTGATTGGTGCACCTCCGGGTTATGTTGGTTTTGATCAGGGCGGTTTGCTGACGGATGCGGTCATTAAGCACCCACATGCGGTACTGCTGCTCGACGAAATTGAAAAGGCGCACCCAGATGTCTTCAACCTGCTGTTACAGGTTATGGATAACGGAACGTTAACGGATAACAATGGCCGCAAAGCCGATTTCCGTAACGTCATACTGGTCATGACCACGAACGCGGGCGTGCGTGAAACGCAGCGTAAATCCATTGGTTTTGCGCAGCAAGATAACAGCACTGATGCGATGGAAGAGATCAAAAAGGTGTTTACGCCAGAATTCCGTAACCGTCTGGATAACATCATTTGGTTTAATCATCTCTCCACTGAAATTATTCAGCAGGTGGTGGATAAATTCATCGTTGAATTGCAGGCGCAGTTGGATGCGAAAGGTGTTTCACTGGAAGTTAGCGAAGCAGCGCGTTTGTGGCTGGCAGAAAAAGGGTACGATCATGCCATGGGAGCTCGCCCAATGGTGCGTGTCGTGCAGGAAAATCTGAAAAAACCGCTGGCAAACGAATTGCTGTTTGGTTCGCTGGTTGATGGCGGCTCGGTCACCGTTGATTTAAGTGAAGACAAGCAACAGCTGACTTACGAATTCTGTAGTGCACAGAAACGTAAAGCTGAGGATGCCTTGCATTAATCTAGCCGCAGAGTAGAGCATGAAAGTAAAAGAGCGCCAAAAGGCGCTCTTTTTTATGTCTGAAATTTAAGCTTTCAGCTAACTCTCAGTGATATTTTTCAGCCTCGTCAGACGTTAAACATCACCGAGAGTGTAATTTATGCCGCAGATGCGTCAACGCAGGTGCGCAGGATGAGCCTATCAGCGGCTACGGAAGACAATGCGGCCTTTGCTCAGGTCGTACGGGGTCAGCTCTACAGTGACTTTGTCGCCCGTCAGAATGCGGATGTAGTTTTTACGCATTTTACCGGAGATGTGAGCGGTAACGACGTGTCCGTTTTCTAATTCAACGCGGAACATCGTGTTTGGTAACGTATCGAGTACGGTACCTTGCATTTCAATATTGTCTTCTTTGGCCATCGAATCCTCTAGGTATGAGTACCATATTTTTTAATCGGCAAGATAATGCCGAAAAACCCCGATTATGTAAAGGAGTGTCGGTTGTTCTTCATCCATTACGGGCAATTTTGATGGGGTTTTATCGCAAACTCGCGTGAAATAATAGTTTGGGGTTTCCAGCAGGCGGGGTTAATTACCTTTTTCTGGTCAATCCGTAAGTGGTGTAAATAATCACTGCGCGGGATATTGCGCGCACCTAACGACTCAGTGTGCGCGTTAAGTACCTGACAGTCAATTAATGTTCCACCAAACGACACAAAATGCCCACAAAACGCAATCAGTGCCGTTTTGGAGGCGTTTGTTGCGCGGCTGAACATTGACTCTCCGCAAAAGAGAGAGCCCTGCAAAACGCCATACAGGCCGCCTACCAGCCTATCTTCCTGCCAGACCTCAACGGAATGTGCATGGCCAAGCTCATGCAGCTTGACATAGGCTTGCTGCACATCTTCGCCAATCCACGTGCCTTCATCGCGCTGTTCGGCACATTCGCGTATGACTTCGCTGAAGGCTTGATTGATTGTCACGGTAAAACGCTGTCGACGTAAAAATTTCGCCATGCTACGGCTGATATGCAGTTCATGTGGGAACAGCACCGCTCGCGGATCGGGCGACCACCATAAGATGACGTCTCCTGGTGTAAACCAAGGGAAAATACCCGACTCATAGGCCGCCAGCAAGCGAGCGGGGCGCAAGTCTCCGCCGATAGCGAGCAGCCCGTTGGGTTCACGCAGTGCAAGATCCGTGGGCGGGAATAACGTGGATTGCCGATCCAGCTGCATTATGCGCATCAAAATATTCCCGTCATCATAATGAAATACATCGCCTAATTCGTTAACTATAGCTGCAGTTTCGTCGGCTATAGCCGCTGACACAGCTGATAATAGCGGCCTTTTTCTGCCATCAACGCAGTGTGATGGCCCTGTTCGACGATGCGGCCATTCTCCATCACGCACACGCGATCCATTTTGTCTAAGCCCTGCAGTCGATGAGTAATCAGGATCAAGGTTTTATGCTGGCAGTGGTTCATGATCAGCGCTAAGATCTGCTTTTCAGTCTCCGCATCTAAACCTTCAGTGGGCTCATCCAATAGCAGCAGGGGAGAGCGATGCAGCAGCGCACGAGCAATGCCTAAACGACGTTGCTCGCCACCAGACAGCGGGCGTCCACCGTCGCCGAGCCATGCATTTAGCCCAGCATCATCCAATAACTTTCCGAGGCCAACCTGTTCCAGCACGTTCTTCAACTCAGGGTCGGTAGCCGCATCGTTAGCGATTTTTAAATTATCACGTAGTGTCGAACTAAATACGTGCACACGCTGGCTGACGACGCCAGTCACCTGCCGTAGGGTTGCCTCATCAAAGGCCGTCAGCGGGGTGTTATTCAGGCGAATTTCGCCCTGAGAACAGTCCCACGCACGTGTAATCAACTGGAGAAGCGTTGATTTGCCGCAGCCAGTGCGTCCGAGCAGGGCAATTTTTTCACCGGCTTTCACCGTCAGTGAAATGTCGTTCAGCACCGAGACGGGTTGATTCGGATAGTTGAACGTGACGTTATCAACGGTGACGGCAATCTGATCGCTTATTGTTGGTCCAGAAAGTGGGAAGGTCACTTCTGGTTTTTGGTTGATCATCTGCGCCACACGGGTTGCTGATGCGGTAACCTGTCCTAGATGCTGGAAAGCACCTGCAACCGGAGCCAAGGCTTCAAAGGCCGCCAACGAAGAGAATACAAACAGCGCAATCAGCGCGCCCGGCTGAGCATATTGGCCTACTCCACCAGCCGCTAACCAAAGCAAAAGCGTGAAGGTTAAACCCGACGCAAGGATCATCAACGCTTGCGCGGCACCGGTCAGCGAGGCCTGTTTTTTCTGCTGTAACTGCCAAGCCTGTTCTTTTGCATCGAGCGCCTGACGGAAACGGTCAGCAGCGCCATAAATAGCTAACTCTGCTTGGCCTGCAACCCAAGTAATCAATAGCGTGCGATAGTCTGCGCGTAATCCGGTTAATGCCATACCAACCGGCTTCCCAGCCTGATAAAAGCCCAATGGTAAGCAAAACAACAGCAGCAGCATGATGCCGCCGAGCGTGAAGGCTAAAGCGGGATCAAACCACGCCAAACCCGCGGTCACCACGATAATGACGACGATGGCGCTAATCAGCGGAGAAATCACCCGCAGATAGAGATGATCGAGCGTATCGACATCGGCGACTAAGCGGTTGAGCAATTCAGCCTGACGGAAACGGGCAATCGCGCCCGGCGACAGCGGCAAAATCTTGCTGAAGGTAAACACACGGAGGTGCGATAGCACGCGGAAGGTCGCATCATGACTAACGACTCGTTCGGCATAACGTCCGGCGGTGCGGATGATGGCTGCGCCGCGTACGCCTGCGGCTGGCAGCATGTAGTTAAACGTTAGCAATCCAGCAAGGCCTGCAAGAGCGGAGGCTGCAAGGAACCATCCAGACAGCATCAATAGACCAATACTGGCAAGAAGCGTGACGATCGCCAAAACAACACCTAAGGAAATCAGGAACCAATGGCGGCGATAGAGGGCTAAAAACGGCAAAAGTACGCGCATGGTTAGAGCTCCTTACTGCGTGTGGCGAGCAGATCGGCAAAGGGACCGCTGTGTTGACTCAACTGCGCGTAACTGCCGCGCTGAACCAACTGCCCATTGTCCATGACCCAAATTTGATCGTAGCGACTGACATCATCCAATTGGTGGGTAACCATCAACGTGGTTTGCTGATGCGACGCTTGCTCTAACGCTTGCATGACGAGCTGTTCACTGTGCGCGTCTAGGCTTGCGGTTGGTTCGTCCAGCAGCAGTAAACGGCAGGGACGCAGTAACGCACGCGCTACCGCTACGCGTTGCGCTTGCCCCACGGAGAGTCGCGCCGCCCCTTCACCAATTTCAGTATCAATGCCATGCGCCAGCAAAGGTAAGAATTCGGTGACATAAGCACGCTCAAGAACCGTGTTTAATTGTGCTTCCGTTGCCTGAGGTGCGCCGAGCAATACGTTCGCTCGTAATGTGGATTCAGGTAAGTTTGGATTCTGACCCACCCAGCCAAGCTGTAACCGCCATTGAGACTGCGATAACGAGCGTAGCTCTTTTCCGTCTACCGTCAGCGAGCCGCGATAGGGGAGAAAGCCCAGTAGAACATTGATGAGTGAGCTTTTTCCTGCACCGCTAAATCCAACCAAGGCAATTCGCTGCCCAGCATCAATCGTAAAGGAGAGCGGGCCGGCCAAAATTTTACCTTGCGGAGATAAAACCTCTAGTTCGTTAGCGACAATAGTCACTGGCTGAGTGCCTGCTAAGACATCTTGCCCTTTACCTTGTTGCGGGCTTTCTGCATCTTCCGCTAAAAAAGTGACCAGCGATTCAGCTGCGCCCACGGCTTGCGCTTTAGCATGATAAAACGTGCCCAGATCGCGCAGAGGTTGGAAAAATTCTGGTGCCAAAATTAGCACTAAGAAACCGGCAAACAGCGTAACGCTGGTGCCGTAGCTCCCAAAATTCAGTTCGCCAAGATAGGAGAAACCGAAATAAACCGCTACGACAGCGATAGAGATCGAGGTGAAAAACTCAAGTACCGCAGATGACAAAAATGCCATACGCAATACTTCCATGGTGCGGCTGCGGAAATCTTCGGAGGCGCGGCGGATATTTTCGGTTTCAGCTGCGGCGCGATTAAACAGTCGTAGCGTGTCTAACCCGCGTAGGCGGTCGAGGAAATTACCGCTCAGACGGCCAAGTGCGAGGAAGTTTCTGCGGTTAGCATCGGCGGCTCCCATGCCGACCAACGCCATAAACAGGGGGATCAGTGGCGCGGTGACCAGCAGAATCATGCCTGCCGCCCAGTTGATAGGAAACACGGTAATCAGGATCAGCAGCGGTATCATAGTAGCCAGATACATCTGCGGCAGGTAGCGTGAGTAAAACTCCTGCATATCTTCAATCTGTTCGAGGATTAACGTCGCCCAATGACCAGCCGGTTTGCCCTGTATCCAAGCAGGTCCGAGCTCATCAAGTCGATTGAGTACCAGACTACGGATTTGTACCCGCACTATCTGCCCACATTTAAAGCCAACGCGTTCACGCAGCCAGCTTAACGCGGCACGCAACACGATTGCGCCAATCAGTAAGCTAAATGGAGCCAGAAGCGTTTGGCGTGGAACCTGCTCAATAATCAGGTCGTGCAGCAATTTAGCCAGTAGCCACGATTGGGCAACGATGAGCAGGCCTGAGATTAAACCGAGGATCATGGAAATCCTCAGCCAGCGGCGGGCCAGCGAACTACGCTGTTTTAGCCACTGGGTTAGTTCGCGTTGTCGGTTTTTATTCATGTGTTGCGATGATTTCTAAAGCAGATGAAGCGTCGAAAAGAGTGCTAATCCCCGGCCTATTTTTTCTTTACTCACCGGTTCAGGCGTAAGCGCTGATATTACAACGGCCTGCGAGGACTTGAAACCAAAGGAAGGTAAATTCTGTTAACAACTGTGGGGTAGTTCAGATAACAGGTTAGATAATTAAGGTTAATAGGCGCGATGTTGGCGTCTCCATCCCGTTTTTATCCTAGGCGAGATCGGAGAACGCGGGCTGATAACGTGCAATGAGTTCTTTAAGGAATTCACTTATGGCCCGAATGCGTACGGACGATCTCAAATCCGCGTGGGTCGTTAGCCACAGGTCTTCGGAAAATACCTGATTGTTAGGTATGACCTCGATCATATCGGCGTCATGGGCGACTAAAAATGATGGCAGTAATGCCAGACCAATCCCTGACTTAGCCGCAGCATATTGCTCTGCAACGCTGCTGGTAATGAGTGCAGGATTGGCATCATAGCCCTGTTTTGCCAGCCAGCTTGCCGTCGGTAAGTGAGAATAAGCACGATCCCAGATGATAAATGCGCGACCAGACGTCGGATCGCTAGAAGGTGCTGGATGTCGGTGTAGATAATCAGCACTGGCGTATATTGCGGAATTCATTGCGCCAAGCCGCTGCATAATTAAGTTGCCGCTCTGTGGGCGAACTAGACGTATGGCAAGGTCGGCTTCATAGCGCGATAGATCGGCGACGCCAACGCCAGATATGATTTCGAGCCGCAGTTTGGGATACCGAGAGATAAATTCTGGCAGCGCGGGAATAATCATGTTTACGGCCAAGCTTTCTGGCGTCGCCAGCCTGATCGTGCCTTCGGTGTTGGCATCAAGGTCAGCGAGCCCTATGTGCAGAGCGGTAATACTGTCTTCAACGGCAGAAACCTTACGTAAAACGTCACGGCCTTGATCGGTGAGAAAATATCCGGTGGCATGTCGTGCAAACAGCGTGGTATTCAAATCTTGTTCCAGTGCGCTGATTCGGCGTGAAACGGTCGATTGGCTAACCTGCAATTCTGCTGCGGACCCCGTCAAGCTCCCCGTTCGTGCGACACTCAGAAAATAACGTAGGTCATCCCAATTAATGTTTTTCATTTTTGGAAAACCCTTTGGTAATTCTGTCTGTAGTTATGCATTTATCGATGAATGATAATCCATCCAGTTTCTGGCAACCAGTGAAGAAACGATACATCAGGATTAATTTCATTCGAGGAGTACGACATATGACCACGCCTTCTAGTACGGCATCAACCACGATGTCATCCCATTTCAGCGTTATACACCGTTATTTTGCCGCGTTTGGTAGCGGAAACATTGATGTCGCACTGGCGTTGATGACGGATGACGTCATTTGGCACATCGACGGTGAGTTGAGTGTTTCTACCGTGGGTATTTTGCGTGGACGTGAACAGGTACGTGGCTGGCTTGAGACGTTTCCCAGCGATTTTAAGCCGCAAGAATTTACCGTTTCTCAGCTGTTTGAATCCGGAGATACCGTATTGGCGTTAGGCCGTTTTCGCCACACGGTGCTAACAACAGGAAATATTATCGGCAGTGATTACGTTATTCGATTTGAGATGCGGGAGGGACTCATCGCGCATTATCAGATTTTTGAAGACTCTGCGTTATTAGCTCGGGCATTCGATCCGGCGGATCGCTTTGAACAACAGCGAATTCGCATTAACGGCAATGTGTATGCATACACCGATGTGGGGACAGGCCCGACGATTATTTTTGCTCATGGCTTATTCTTGGATCGAAGTAGTTTTGATCAACAGGTGGCGGTGTTATCGCAAAACTACAGATGTATTGTTTTAGATATGCCAGGACATGGCGAAAGCGGTGTGTTTCCTCCGCAGTGGACGCTAGATGATATGGCTAACGACATTGCTTTGTTGGTGCAGGTTTTAGCGCTGGGCAAAGCCATTTTAGTGGGTCAAAGCCAAGGTGGAATGATGGGTATCCGACTGGCAGCGCTACACCCTGATGTAGTGAGCCATTTGATTTTGGTAGGAACAAGCGCACGAGCGGAATTCGCAGAGCGCATTACCTACTGGAATCATCTGCTGCACATTGTCTCTCAGGGAGCCGAAACGGAAAGAATGGCGGCATTCGAAGCCGTACAGAAACGACTCTGCCCAGCCCAATGGCTGAGTGACAACCCTGAACTCGCTAAACATGAGATAGATATCATGCTATCTCACGATCGTGTTGGCATTGCGCACGCTATCGCTGCGGCAACGATTAATCGAACCGATGTTCGTGATTTACTGAAAAAAATTACCATTCCGACATTCGTGGTCTGCGGGGAACAAGATCAGGCGACGCCGCTGATGTTAAGCCAAGAAATGGCAGACTTGATACCGAATGCGACTCTGCATGTATTAGCGCATGTGGGGCATCATCCCCAATTGGAAGAGGGTGTCGCTTTGCTCTCGGCTATGGAGCGTTTCTTACACGACAAGGATGAGTATGAGCGAAAAATTTCTGTAAGAACGGGAAGGTGATTCCCCCTGTCGATCGGAGAACTGAGTGATTAACAGGGAGAAACGGGGTTGGCCAGCGCTTATTGATGGCTGGCAGCCGCTAACCCATCGAGATAGCGTTCTGCATCCAGAGCCGCCATACAGCCAGTACCCGCAGAGGTAATCGCCTGACGATAGATGTGATCCATGACGTCGCCTGCGGCGAATACGCCCGGAATACTGGTTTGGGTCGCATTGCCACCAAGACCCGATTGTACCTTGATATAGCCGTTTTCAAGGGCCAATTGGCCTTCAAAAATAGCGGTATTTGGTTTGTGCCCGATGGCCACGAACAAACCGGTGACGCTAAGCTGTTCGGTTTTATCACTATCAGTGGCTTTAAGACGGAGGCCATTAACGCCCATAGGGTCGCCTAACACTTCATCGAGCGTACGGTTGGTGTGCAGGACGATATTGCCGCTAGCGACTTTGTCCATCATGCGTGCAATCAGAATCTTTTCAGCGCGGAACGTATCGCGCCGATGGATCAGATGTACCTTAGATGCGATGTTAGACAGGTAGAGCGCTTCCTCAACGGCGGTGTTACCGCCACCGATAACGGCCACTTCCTGTTGGCGGTAGAAGAAACCGTCACAGGTGGCGCAAGCAGAAACTCCGCGCCCTTTGAATTCTTCTTCGGAAGGTAGCCCCAAATACTGAGCTGAAGCGCCGGTTGCAATGATTAACGCATCACAGGTGTATTCCTGAGAGCCCCCGAATAGGCGGAAAGGGCGCGTCTGCAAGTCGACACGTTCGATGTTGTCCAGAATGATTTCGGTGTTAAATTTGGCGGCATGCTCATGCATGCGCTCCATTAACAGAGGGCCTGTCAGACCTTCTGGATCGCCTGGCCAGTTTTCGACTTCAGTCGTTGTCGTCAATTGACCGCCTTTTTCAACGCCGGTAATCAATACCGGATTAAGGTTGGCGCGTGCGGCGTAGACGGCTGCTGTATATCCCGCAGGGCCGGAGCCCAAGATCAGGAGTTTGCTATGTTTGACTGTGCCCATGAATTCCTCTTTTCCAATTTTACAGGACAATAACTCGATTGTAGGGAAGTTAGCGTCTGAAAAAAAGCGTGCAAAAAAATTGTTATCAATTTGTTTGATAGTAGAAAGCTATCGATTAGCAAAAATCATGACAGCAGATAATTTTTTTTAAACCTATTCCGATAACATTCTTGTCGATAAAGCAGCTTAATAGCGCCCATCAGCGATGCTTATTCGTCTGTTTTGTCTCTTTATTTTTTTCTCTGCTCATAGAGTTTCTTAATAATAGTTGGCATGTTCGTCTGATTTTACTTCTTTTGCTTTGACAATCGCCTGTGCATTTGCGAAAACATGGATGTAGGGAAGAACTTGTCTTTGGTTTTTGTGGTCTGGGGGACGTTTGACAGAATTTTTGTCTGTTTAAGCGTGGCAAATAGCTCACACTGGCTAAAACAGCGTTTCTTCTCATGTAACAAGAAATATTGAGTAGTAGGCAAAAATAAGTGTAGTGCTGAAATTGGCTTCAATGAGTGGCGTTAGGGAACGTAGCGAAGGGAGACCCTGCTGCGAACATCTGAATAGGATGTGGCCTCGATATGCAGTGATTTGGAATCAGAGAAAAGCAATTATGCGAGCCCTCGCATGCGAACTGAGTGCAATCGGCGAAAACAGAAAGAAGCTGGATGGCTCGTTTATGCCAGCTTTATCCGGGCTGTTTTCGTGAATATTAACAATGGGAATTGTTGATTGACAGCAGGCATGGGTTTTCGTTTGGGACAAATCCTTAACAAAATGAACTTGTTAAGGGGATGGCGAGCAGGGAAGGATATAAGAGAGACAATAAGATGGCAGACAATAAAAAGCGCCCTGGTAAAGATCTCGACCGTATCGACCGTAACATCCTGAATGAGTTGCAAAAGGATGGACGAATTTCGAACGTTGAGCTTTCTAAGCGAGTTGGTTTATCCCCAACTCCATGTTTAGAACGTGTACGTCGCCTTGAAAGACAAGGTTTTATTCAAGGTTACACTGCACTGTTGAACCCGCACTATCTGGATGCGTCCTTACTGGTATTTGTTGAAATTACCTTGAACCGAGGAGCCCCAGATGTGTTTGAACAGTTCAATACCGCTGTTCAGAAACTGGAAGAAATTCAGGAGTGTCATCTGGTTTCAGGTGATTTCGACTATCTGTTGAAAACACGTGTGCCTGACATGTCCGCTTATCGTAAGTTGCTTGGCGAAACGCTGCTGCGCCTACCGGGCGTTAATGACACCCGTACCTACGTGGTTATGGAAGAAGTCAAACAGAGCAATCGCTTGGTTATCAAAACGCGATAACGGTAGCAGGTGCAAAACCTGAGTAATTTGGTTACACTCCTGTGTATCTATACAGTTTCAGCGCCGAGGGTATAGTCTCTCGGCGTTGTTATTCGTACGAGTCTTTGTTAAATACAAAATTACGTGGCAATGCGTTGTTCTAAAGCGGCAATAGGCAATAATAGTGCTATGGTGAAAAACAGGAACCTGGAGAGCCTTTCTTGAGCCAGGAATACACAGAAGAGAAGGACGTTACTCTCAAACGAATGAGCAGTGGACGTCGGCTATACGAAGCGTTACTCATTGGAGTAGCGTTGTTTTCTATTTATCTCATGGTTTCGTTGCTGAGCTTTGACCCCTCGGATCCGAGCTGGTCGCAAACGGCATGGCACGAACCTATCAATAATATTGGCGGCGGGGCAGGTGCATGGCTAGCTGATACTCTATTCTTTGTTTTCGGAGTGATGGGATACGCCATTCCTCCTGTCATGCTCGCTCTATGTTGGTTTGCTTACCGCAAACGCGACGATAGCGGCTATGTCGACTATTTTGCGATATCCCTGAAACTCATCGGCATGTTGGCGCTGGTTTTAGCGTCCTGCGGTTTAACCGCATTAAACGTTGATGATATCTACCATTTTGCCTCCGGCGGTCTTATTGGGAGTCTGCTGGAGAACGGTGTGAATCCTCTCATGGGCAGCGTGGGGGGAACATTGCTGCTGTTAGGGGTATGGGCCGTTGGGCTGACTCTGTTTACCGGCTGGTCATGGCTGACCATCGCGGAGAAAATCGGTGGGGTCTTGCTCGGAGGCTTAACCTTCATGAGTAATCGCTCGCGTCGCGATCGCGATGATGATTACGATTACGAGGACGACGCTCGTGAAGTTGTGCTGGATAAACACGCATCGTCGGTAGGGCAGGAGACAGATGATGTTCTGCTTCGGGCTGCTGATGAGGATGAAGACGATATCTTGCTGGCCAAGCCAACAAGAACCGCACCAGAGTTGCCAAGTGTCGATGAGGACGAAAACGATCCTCTTCTGGGTAAATTACGTCCGCTGCATGAGGCGGAAATGTCTCTGGATGAATCCGCACAGCCTGCTGTCAGCCATGAATTAAAACCGGCGGCGGCTGTTTCTGCCGTTGGCGCCGCGGTGGCTTCGGCTCAGCCAGTTGCTTCTGCAGCGACTCAGCCCATGACCTTTAGCGCCTCAGAGCCTGAGCCGGTGGCAGAAATTAAGCCTAGTATGCCTCCGCTATACTCTTTCGAGATGCCGGAAGATCGCCCAACGAATGTGTCACATACGCCAACTCGTCCAGCACGTTCTGCATGGGATGATGAGGGGCCGCGTTTGGGGAGTTTGGAACCAGAGACGCCTTCTACACCATCGTCTGCACCGGGTATGAATTTCAGTGCATCACATTTCGATCGTGATGAACTGCCTAAAACGCCATATATCAATCCGGGGTTATCCTCCAATAGTATGCCGTTTGGCGCCGCTTCACGGGATGATACTGTTCCGACTACGGTGTCTACAGCCGCTGCTGCCGGTGCTCTATTCATGCCTGCGTTTAGCGCGACGGAAGACAGCAGCCTGCAGGTGAAACAAGGGAATGGTCCAGAACTGCCGCGACCAAATCCGGTACGGATCCCTACTCGCCGTGAATTAGCCTCTCTTGGGATTAAGCTTCCTTCGCAGCGTATGGCGGAAGAGCAAGCTAAGAAAGAAGCTGAGGCTCAGCGTCTGAGAGCCCAGCAGAGTCCGCAGCAGTCGCTAGAGCAAAATTTAGAACAAAATAATGTTGAGCCGGTTGATGATGAAGCACTGAGAGAGCAAACGGCGCTGCGTCAGGCGTTTGCGGAGCAGCAGCAACAGCGCTATGGCGAACAACAATATGAGCATCAGGCTGAAGATGAGCAGGCGGCTGAAATGGCGCGTCTGCAAAGCGAGTTTTCTTCCCAGCAGCAACAGCGTTATCAGCAGCAGACTGATGCAACGGATGATAATGCTTATGCATTAAGCGGTGTCACTGCTTCCCGTAATGACCTGATGGACTTCTCGCCTGCGAAAGCGTTAAGCGAAGCGGCAGCAAGTAATAATGCGTTTGGATTTACGCCTGTGGCTGATTTGGTGGATGATGGTCCTTCGGAGCCTTTGTTCACGATTACCCCTGAGCAGGAAGAAACGGCCGCACGTGACAGCGATGCCTATGATGTGCCATTTGGCCGTTACGATGAGCCAGTGCAACCATCACAGCCTCAGTCCTATCAACAGCCCGCGGCGTCGCAGTATTCGCAGCAGCCTGCACCCGTTCAACCGAATGTTTATCAGCAGCCACCTGCGGCGCCGGTTACGCCACAGCCAAGCATTCAACAACCGAACGCTCAACAGCCAGTGGCGCAGCAATCGACAGGACAGCATCCGGCCATGGATGGTTTAATTCATCCATTCCTGATGCGCGGTCATGAGCAGCCGTTGGAAAAACCGACGACGCCATTACCGACGCTGGACCTGCTGACTGAACCACCGGCCAACTCTGAACCTGTAGATATGTTCGCGCTGGAGCAGGTGGGGAATCTGGTGGAGTCGCGTTTAGCGGACTATCGTGTTAAAGCCGAGGTTGTTGGGATCTCTCCAGGCCCAGTTATCACCCGCTTCGAGTTGGATCTTGCGCCAGGTGTAAAAGCAGCGCGTATCTCTAACCTGTCGCGAGATCTGGCGCGTTCGCTCTCTGCGGTTGCGGTACGTGTGGTTGAGGTCATTCCGGGTAAACCTTATGTCGGTTTGGAATTGCCGAATAAACATCGTCAAACTGTGTACCTGCGTGAAGTGTTGGATTGCTCCAAGTTCCGCGAAAGCCCTTCTCCGTTGACTATTGTCTTGGGGAAAGATATTGCTGGGCAGCCCGTCATCGCCGACTTGGCAAAAATGCCGCATTTGTTGGTGGCAGGGACTACGGGGTCCGGTAAGTCGGTGGGCGTGAACGCCATGATCCTCAGCATGCTGTATAAGGCGACGCCGGATGAAGTGCGCTTCATCATGATCGACCCGAAAATGCTGGAGCTTTCTGTCTACGAAGGTATTCCACATCTGTTGACCGAAGTGGTCACAGATATGAAAGATGCCGCTAATGCATTGCGTTGGTGTGTCGGTGAGATGGAGCGTCGTTATAAGCTGATGTCTGCGCTGGGTGTACGTAACCTTGCGGGTTATAACGAGCGCGTTGAACAGGCGATTGCGATGGGACGTCCAATTCCAGATCCGTTCTGGAAACCGGGCGACAGCATGGACATGACGCCACCAGTACTGGAGAAACTGCCGTATATTGTGGTGCTGGTGGACGAGTTCGCCGACCTGATGATGGCCGTTGGTAAGAAAGTGGAAGAACTGATCGCCCGTTTGGCTCAGAAAGCGCGTGCGGCAGGTATTCACTTGGTGCTGGCGACCCAGCGTCCGTCGGTGGATGTTATTACCGGTTTGATCAAAGCAAACATTCCGACACGTATCGCCTTTACGGTTTCTAGCAAGATCGACTCCCGAACGATCCTCGATCAGGGGGGCGCAGAATCGCTGCTGGGGATGGGGGATATGCTGTATATGCCGCCTAACTCTTCAATGCCGGTTCGCGTGCACGGTGCATTCGTCCGCGATGAAGAGGTTCATGCCGTCGTACAGGACTGGAAAGCGCGCGGTCGTCCGCAATATATCGACAGTATCTTGAGCTCGTCTGAAGATGGGGAAGGCGGCTTAGGATTAGATAGTGATGAAGAGCTGGATCCGCTATTCGATCAGGCCGTTGCCTTTGTTGTTGATAAACGTCGTGCTTCGATTTCCGGTGTTCAGCGACAATTCCGTATTGGTTATAACCGTGCGGCTCGTATTGTTGAACAGATGGAAGCTCAGGGCATTGTGAGCTCGCCGGGAAATAACGGTAACCGTGAAGTGCTGGCTCCGCCATCGCATGATATGTAATTCATATTATTGATGACGCGTAGCTTACGGGCGGTGATTTCACCGCCCGTTTTATTTCAGACGGTTGCTGAATAAATCACGACGCGTCTAGCAGAGCAAAGATGTGTAAATCACCGTCATTCAGAATGTTACCGATGATAACCCCATGTCTATTCGCTAAAGTTAGCGTATTATATTGGGTAATATAAAGCGTGGTGCAGCGGCGTAATCACCGTTGACCAGACGATAAAAATTAGCCGAGGTTATCTGTATTCAGCAGTTAACTGTGACCGAAAAAAGGTATAGAACATAATGAAAAAGTTGTTATTAGCGTGCTGTCTGGTAACCGGTTTTGCATCTACAGCGGTGCAGGCGTCTCCAACGAGTGATTTACAAAGCCGTTTGGATAAAGTGAATAGTTTCCATTCAAGCTTTACCCAGACGGTAACGACGGCTGATGGTGCGGCGGTACAGCAGGGCGAAGGTGAACTTTGGGTAAAACGCCCGAACTTGTTCAACTGGCATATGACGTCACCGGATGAGAGCGTTTTGGTTTCTGATGGTAAAACGCTGTGGTTCTATAATCCGTTTGTTGAGCAAGTGACCGCGACGTGGCTAGACAGTGCGACGAGCAATACGCCGTTTATGCTGATTACCCGCAACGATGCGAAAGAGTGGAATCAGTATAATGTGAAACAAACAGGGGATACTTTTGATCTGACACCAAAAAGCCAGAAAAATAACCTCAAGAAATTCACGATTAGCGTATCGCCAACGGGCACTATTAACAGCTTTACCGCAGTTGAACAAGATGGCCAGAGCAGTGCTTACAAGCTGAAAAGCCAGCAAAGCGGTGTGGTTGATGCCAGCAAATTCCAGTTCACTCCGCCTAAAGGTGTGACGGTGGACGATCAGCGTCAATAGTTTTAAAAATACTGAATGGGAAAAGCCAGTGAGTAATCTGTCCCTCGACTTCTCGCAGAACGAGTTTCAACCACTGGCCGCGCGTATGCGGCCAGAAACATTGAAGCAGTATATCGGACAGCGTCATCTGCTGGCTGTTGGCAAACCGTTGCCGCGAGCTATCGAAGCAGGTCACCTGCATTCAATGATTTTGTGGGGGCCTCCAGGGACAGGTAAAACAACGCTGGCAGAATTGATCGGTCGCTATGGTAATGCGGACGTTGAGCGTATTTCGGCGGTAACCTCCGGTATCAAAGAGATCCGTGAGGCTATCGAGCGAGCTCGGCATAATCGTGATGCTGGCCGCCGCACCATTCTGTTTGTAGATGAAGTTCACCGATTTAACAAAAGTCAGCAGGATGCGTTCCTGCCGCATATCGAAGATGGCACCATTACCTTCATCGGCGCTACGACTGAAAATCCTTCTTTTGAGTTGAACTCGGCGCTGCTCTCACGTGCCCGTGTTTATCTGCTTAAGGCGCTGACCAGCGACGATATTATCGAAGTGCTCAATCAGGCGATGGCCGACAAAGAACGTGGTTACGGCGGACAAAATATTGTTCTGCCAGATGATACTCGCAATATGATTGCCGAACTGGTCGGCGGGGATGCCCGCCGTGCACTAAACACGTTGGAAATGATGGCCGATATGGCGGAAGTTGATGCCAGCGGCAATCGTGTATTAACGCCGAATCTTCTGAAAGAAGTGTCAGGCGAGCGCAGTGCTCGCTTTGATAATAAAGGTGACCGTTTTTACGATTTGATTTCGGCGCTGCATAAATCGGTACGAGGTTCCTCACCGGATGCTGCGCTCTATTGGTATGCCCGCATTATTACTGCCGGCGGTGATCCGCTGTATGTGGCTCGGCGCCTGTTGGCGATTGCATCCGAAGATGTCGGTAATGCCGATCCGCGTGGCATGCAGGTGGCCATTTCCGCATGGGATTGTTTTACCCGAGTAGGGCCAGCCGAAGGTGAGCGCGCAATTGCGCAGGCAATCGTCTATTTAGCCTGTGCACCGAAAAGTAACGCAGTTTATACCGCTTTCAAAGCCGCTTTGCATGATGCGAAAGAGCGCCCTGATTATGATGTTCCCGATCATTTGCGCAATGCACCGACCAAGCTAATGAAGGAAATGGGGCTAGGGGCGGAGTACCGTTATGCGCATGATGAGACTCATGCCTATGCTGCCGGTGAAGTCTACTTCCCACCTGAAATGTCACAAACCCGATATTATGTGCCTACTAACCGTGGTTTAGAGGGCAAAATTGGTGAAAAACTGGCATGGTTGGCTGAGCAGGATCAAAATAGCCCGACAAAACGCTACCGCTAATTTTCCCATTGCGGTAAGGTTAACCCTGATAAAATACGCTTTACATTGAGCGCCTTGTGCTCAATGTATTGCTCATTAAAACTCCCTCAATATAATCACAGGATTAGCATGCTAGATCCCAATCTACTGCGTAATGAGCTAGACGCAGTCGCCGAAAAGCTGGCTCGTCGAGGCTTTAAACTGGATGTTGACACTCTGCGTCAGCAGGAAGAACGCCGCAAAGTGCTGCAAGTTGAAACTGAAAGCCTGCAAGCAGAGCGTAATTCGCGATCCAAATCCATCGGTGCGGCTAAAGCGCGTGGGGAAGACATTGAACCACTGCGTCTTGAAGTCAACGAATTGGGCGAAAAGCTGGATGCGGCTAAGTCTGAGCTGGATCAGTTGCTAAATGATATTCGCGATCTGGCGTTGTCTATTCCTAACATGCCAGATGATTCTGTGCCGGTAGGTAGAGACGAAAACGACAATGTGGAAGTGAGCCGCTGGGGCGAGCCTCGTACTTATGATTTCGAAGTCCGCGACCACGTAACGCTGGGCGAAATGACTGGCGGGCTGGACTTTGCTGCTGCCGTTAAACTGACCGGTGCGCGCTTTGTTGTCATGAAAGGCCAAATTGCGCGTATGCACCGTGCGTTGGCGCAGTTCATGCTCGATCTGCACACCGAGCAGCACGGATATCTGGAAACCTATGTTCCATATCTGGTGAACCACGATACTTTGTATGGTACTGGTCAGCTGCCAAAATTCGGTGGCGATTTGTTCCACACGCGTCCACTGGAAGAAGAAGCGGATTCCAGCACCTATGCGTTGATCCCGACGGCTGAAGTTCCTGTTACTAACTTGGTACGTGGCGAAATTCTGGAAGAAGAATCTCTGCCGCTGAAAATGACTGCCCATACGCCATGCTTCCGTTCAGAAGCCGGTTCTTATGGTCGCGATACTCGCGGTCTGATCCGTATGCACCAGTTTGATAAAGTTGAGTTGGTTCAGATCGTTCGTCCAGAAGACTCTATGGATGCGCTGGAAGAATTGACCGGTCATGCTGAAAAAGTGCTGCAGCTGCTGAACCTGCCATACCGCAAAGTGTTGCTGTGTACGGGTGATATGGGCTTTGGTTCAAGCAAAACCTACGATCTGGAAGTTTGGGTTCCTGCTCAGAACACTTACCGCGAAATCTCTTCATGTTCAAACATGTGGGACTTCCAAGCTCGTCGTATGCAGGCTCGTTGCCGTAACAAAACCGACAAAAAACCACGTTTGGTGCATACACTGAATGGTTCTGGTTTGGCCGTTGGTCGTACGCTGGTTGCTGTACTGGAAAACTATCAGCAAGCTGATGGTCGCATTCAGGTACCAGAAGTTCTGCGTCCATACATGAATGGCTTAGAATATATCGGTTAATCTCGAATATGTTTGTAAAAGCGCCTACGGGCGCTTTTTTTATAAACTAAATAACTGCTTTCTCTATTTATTCAATTACCACGTTTTTCAAGCCACTTTTTATAGTCATATTTAACCCCGTTCTATTTCAATATCGTGAGAATTATTTCTGGTCAATCTATTCGCTTCTTTATCGATGCCGATGGCTAATTGATTTGCATTCTCAAACGTAAGTTTATGATTTTGAAAAGCTGTTAATTGCATCACATAAACCACCTGTGCCTGCGTTCTACGAGTGTTTATTGACATCAAACAATATGACTTACTCCCAAAGAAGTATTATCCATTTGAGAAAGTGGATACGGATATTTGCTCAATTTCATTCCAATTAATTGCGAGTTTATGTTTTATCTGGCGCAGTGAGCGCGCTTGAAACAGCAAATTACGTAATACCTCCACTTTCCGTTTTACTGACTAATAAAAAAACGCATAGACGTTCGTCAGAAAATTTGCAGTCATATTTTTTGTTTTGAAAGCAAACTGAGTGGGTATTGTATGAAAAATACGAAAGAGACAGGCTTATTGTCTACGCAGGTGAGCCGCCGCAAGCTGGTTAAATCCAGCGCTATCGGCGGTTTAGTTGCGGCGAGTGGTGGATTATCTCTGCCGTTTGCCCGTAAGGCAGCAGCTCAGTCAGGCACAACATCTTTGGGAAAAGATGAAAAAGTTATCTGGAGTGCATGTACCGTAAACTGTGGCAGCCGTTGCCCGTTACGCATGCATGTTGTTGATGGCGAAATTAAATATGTCGAAACCGATAACACAGGTGACGACAATTATGAGGGCTTGCATCAGGTTCGCGCATGCTTACGTGGGCGTTCTATGCGTCGCCGCGTTTACAACGCCGACCGTCTGAAATATCCCATGAAACGCGTTGGCGCGCGTGGGGAAGGTAAATTCAAACGCATAAGCTGGGAAGAAGCCTTCGATACCATCGCGGCTAGTATGCAGCACATCATTAAAGACTATGGTAACGAAGCTATCTATCTGAACTACGGCACCGGTACGCTGGGCGGTACGATGACACGCTCTTGGCCACCGGGGGCGACTCTGATTGCTCGCCTAATGAATTGCTGTGGCGGCTATCTGAATCATTACGGCGATTACAGTACAGCGCAAATTGCTGAAGGGTTGAATTACACCTACGGCGGTTGGGCCGATGGGAATAGTCCGTCAGATATCGAAAATAGTAAATTAGTGGTTCTATTTGGTAATAACCCTGGTGAAACGCGAATGAGCGGCGGCGGGGTGACTTACTATCTGGAGCAGGCTCGACAGAAATCTAATGCCCGTATGATCATTATCGATCCGCGCTATACCGATACAGGCGCTGGACGCGAAGACGAATGGGTGCCTATTCGTCCAGGTACCGACGCGGCGTTAGCCTCTGCCTTAGCACATGTGATGATCACAGAGGATTTGGTCGATCAGGCATTTCTAGATAAATACTGTGTTGGCTATGACGAAAAAACCATGCCGGAAGGAGCTCCAGCCAATGGCCACTATAAAGCCTACATTTTAGGCCTAGGGGCTGATGGTGTAGCCAAAACGCCAGAGTGGGCGGCAGCAATTACGGGTATTCCGGCGGATAAAATTATCAAGCTTGCTCGTGAAATTGGCGCGGCTAAACCCGCTTATATTTCACAAGGCTGGGGGCCACAGCGCCATTCAAACGGCGAGTTGGCTTCGCGCGCAATTTCTATGTTGGCGATTTTAACCGGCAATGTGGGGATTCACGGCGGCAATAGTGGTGCACGTGAAGGGTCGTATTCTCTCGACTTTGTTCGCATGCCGACCCTGGAAAATCCGGTTAAAACCAGTATTTCCATGTTCATGTGGACGGACGCGATTGTACGTGGCCCCGAAATGACAGCAACGCGAGATGGGGTGCGCGGCAAAGATAAGCTGGATGTGCCAATCAAGATGATCTGGAACTATGCGGGTAACTGTTTGGTGAACCAGCATTCTGAGATCAACCGTACGCATGACATTCTACAAGATGATAAAAAGTGCGAAATGATTGTGGTCATCGATAACCACATGACCGCTTCGGCTAAATACGCCGACATCTTGCTGCCTGACTGTACTGCGTCGGAACAAATGGACTTCTGTTTGGATGCTTCGGCGGGCAACATGTCTTACGTTATTTTTGCCGATCAGGTCATCAAGCCTCGTTTCGAATGCAAAAATATCTACGAAATGACCAGTGAGTTGGCGAAGCGCATGGACGTGGAAGCTCAATTTACCGAAGGCCGTACTCAGGAAGAGTGGTTACGCCATCTGTATCAACAGTCTCAGCAAGCGATGTCAGGGCTGCCGTCGTTTGACGATTTCCGTCAGCAAGGGATTTATAAGCAGCGCGATCCCGAAGGTCATCATGTCGCTTACAAGGCGTTTCGTGAGGATCCGGTAGCTAATCCACTGACGACCCCATCGGGAAAAATAGAGATTTATTCAACACAGCTCGCTGAAAAAGCAGCCACGTGGGAATTGGCTAAAGGCGATGTCATTGACCCTCTGCCGATTTACAGCGCGGGTTTTGAAGGCTATGACGATCCGCTCGTTGAAAAATTCCCACTGCAGTTGACGGGATTCCATTATAAGGCGCGCACCCACTCTACCTATGGCAACGTCGACGTATTGAAAGCAGCTTGTCGTCAGGAGATGTGGATTAACCCAATAGATGCGAAACAACGTGGTATTGCCAACGGCGATATCGTGCGCATTTTCAACCAGCGCGGCGAAGTTCGTATTAATGCCAAAGTGACCCCTAGAATGATGCCGGGTGTTGTCGCACTAGGCGAAGGCGCATGGTACAGCCCTGATGCAAATCGAGTCGATCACGCAGGGTCGATAAATGTGCTTACCACGCAGCGTCCGTCACCATTAGCGAAAGGCAACCCGTCTCATTCGAATCTTGTTCAAGTCACCAAGGCATAAGGAGTAGCTGATGACAACGCAATACGGCTTTTATATCGACTCAAGTCGTTGCACCGGCTGCAAAACCTGCGAGCTGGCCTGCAAAGATTTTAAAAATTTGACACCAGACGTTAGCTTCCGCCGCATTTATGAATATGCGGGGGGGGACTGGCAGGAAGATAACGGTGTGTATCACCAAAATGTGTTTGCCTATTATCTCTCCATTTCGTGTAACCACTGTAGCGATCCTGCCTGTACCAAAGTGTGTCCGAGCGGCGCGATGCACAAACGAGAGGATGGCTTTGTCGTCGTCAATGAAGAGGTTTGCATTGGTTGTCGCTATTGCCACATGGCCTGCCCGTATGGCGCTCCTCAGTACAATGAGGAGAAGGGGCACATGACCAAGTGTGATGGCTGTTACGAGCGCGTGGCAGAAGGTAAGAAGCCAATCTGCGTTGAGTCTTGCCCACTGCGCGCGCTTGATTTAGCACCGATTGAAGAACTGCGCGCCAAATATGGTGACTTAGCAGAGGTGGCTCCGTTGCCTGCGGCGCACTTCACTAAGCCGAACATCGTATTAAAACCTAATGCCAACAGTCGTCCGGTCGGAGATACAACCGGTTATCTGGCAAATCCGAAGGAGGTCTGAGATGGGTATGGGATGGCATGAATGGCCGTTGATGATTTTCACGGTTTTAGGGCAGTGCGTGGTTGGTGCCTTTATTATCATAGCGCTGGCCTTGATAGCGGGTCGTTTGGATGAGGTGCTCACGCGCCGAGTGCATGTCAGCATGTTCTTTCTTTGGGTACTCATGGGGATTGCCTTTATTGCTTCGGTAATGCACTTGGGTTCTCCGATGCGAGCGTTTAATTCGCTTAACCGCATCGGTGAGTCGGCCCTGAGTAACGAGATTGCCAGCGGCTCGGTATTCTTTGCGGCGGGGGGGATTTATTGGCTCCTCGCGATGCTTAACAAAATGCCTGCGGCATTAGGCAAACTTTGGCTAGCGATCACCATGGTTTTGGGGTTGCTGTTTGTCTATGCCATGTGCCGCGTATATCAGATCGATACCGTTCCCACGTGGCATAATGGTTACACCACGCTAGGGTTTGTGTTGACGATGCTGATCGGTGGGCCTTTGCTGGGCTTTCTACTGCTACGTGCGGCAGGTGTTTTAGGTTGTAGCATGCGACTACTGCCCGTTATCAGCGTGTTAGCCGTATTAGTGAGCGTAGCCGCGGTTGCTATGCAAGGCTTTGGCCTCGCTGAGATCCACAGTTCTGTACAACAGGCATCGGCGTTAATCCCCGCGTTTGGCACTCTGCTGGCATGGCGTTTAGCGCTGCTTGTCTTAGGGCTTGGATGCTGGATCTGCCCAATGATTAAGGGTAAAACGCCGTCGGTTGCATGGCTGGTGATTGGTTTTGCGCTAGTTGTGGCGGGTGAATTGATCGGGCGCGGCATGTTCTACGGTCTGCACATGACTGTTGGCATGGCCGTAGCCGGTTAACGCCTTGATGTATTGATGATAATATCGGTGGAGCTCACTTCTGAGCTCCACACTTTAGTGAACTCACGTTCATCGTCTCATCTACTTTGCATTAAAACTGATTTGGTATCTTCATGTTACAACCTCAACAGCTTCAAGATATTGCAATCTCGGCACGTTCATTGGGTGCTCTGTTTTATTATTCCCCTGAAAGTGAAACTTGTGCGCCATTAGTCGACATTCTCACGTCGTCGGAGTGGATCAGCGAATGGCCTTATGGCTCGATGCAACAGCTTGAACAATGTGCGGCAAAATTGGCTGCTATGACCGATGAGTCGCTAACAGATGCTCATCAGCGCTTGTTTATTGGGCCCTATGCGCTACCGGCTCCTCCGTGGGGTTCTGTGTATCTGGATAAAGAGAGCGTGCTTTTTGGTGACTCGACGCTGGCACTGCGCCAATGGATGCGTGAACATCTGATTGAAGGGCAAATAGGGCAGAAAGAACCCGAAGATCAGTTTGGCCTGATGTTAATGATGGCCGCATGGCTAGCAGAATCGCAGCCTCAGGCGTTGAGTGATTTTCTGTCCGTGCATCTTTTACCGTGGAGCACTCGCTATTTAACGTTGATGATGCAAGACGCACGGCACCCGTTCTATCAAGGTTTATCTGAATTAGCGCTGTTGACGCTAGCTAGCTGGCAGCAGCAGTTAGCGATTGTTCCTGCTGAACGTGAGCTTTACCGCTAATGAGCGAGCAAAAAGATCAAGACTACTATCGTGCTTGGATGTCGCACCACATCGTGAGTCGCCGTGGTCTTTTTCGCGGGCTGCTTGGCGCTGGAAAGCGAGCGCAGCAGCAGGTTGAACTTGAATCTGTGCGCCGAGCGATAGGACGCCCACCACAGGCCGTGGCGGAGCGTCTTTTTCTTGCTTTGTGCACCGCCTGTGGAGACTGCATCGCAGCGTGTCCTTACGGTCTAATCGAAATCAAAGACGGCGCAGCAGCGCTCCAAATTGATTTTTCAGCTTGTGATACCGCTAAATGCAATGACTGCACTACATCTTGCAAAACGGGGGCACTTTCCCCACTTATTTTATCGGATACTGCCTTAAGGCCTCTATTTGCTAAAGGCTGCATTGGACGTGGCAATAATGATTGCCGGCTATGTGAGCGAGCTTGTTCATCTCACGCGATTTACTTTGACGATAATGCCCAACCAACGTTTGCTGAAAGCCTCTGCGACGGCTGTGGGCAATGCAAAACGGCCTGTTATCATGGACATATTTCTCTGGTGGCAGGAAGTCCAAAATTAGCCAATTTGTCAGAAAGATAAATTTTTTTACCTACGTATTAACAAATCGTGCTATGCCTAATCTATAGTCGATTGACTTTTAATTCACCAGTGGCATGATGCGCCCACTTCTCAATGCGGTTCGGTTCGAAATTCAAATGTCTTCATACTCTCGCCCAGTGCTTTTATTGCTCTGCGGGCTTTTGCTGCTGACCGTTGCTATGGCGGTTTTAAATACTTTGGTTCCATTGTGGCTTAGCCATGAGCAACTCCCTACTTGGCAAGTTGGGTTGGTGAGTTCTTCCTATTTTATGGGGAATTTGGTGGGGACGTTGGTGGCGGGGGCTGTCATTATGCACTCTGGTTTTAACCGCAGCTACCATTACGCTTGTACCATCTTTGCACTTTCAACAGCGGCGCTGAGTTTTTCTACAGATATATGGAGTTGGCTGGCGCTGCGTTTCTTGGCCGGTGTTGGTTGTGCGATGGTATGGGTGGTGGTTGAAAGCGCGTTATTGCGTAGCGGAACCAACGCGAACCGTGGACAACTGTTAGCTGCTTATATGACTGTCTATTATCTCGGTACGGTGCTTGGGCAACTGATGCTTGGCGTTGTGCCTACCGCCGTGATGCAAGTTCTGCCTTGGGCGACATCGCTGATGGTGTTGGCGATAATGCCGTTGCTATTCGCTCGCTTTGCACGGCCTGAATCTCATGCTTCGGTACCAATGTGGGCAATGCTGCGCCGTCGTAGTGCGAGACTCGGGATCCATGGGTGTGTTATTTCAGGGGCAGTATTAGGCTCACTATATGGATTGCTGCCTCTTTATTTAGCCCATAAAGGTATGAGTGATGCTAACGTCGGTCTGTGGATGGCGTTGCTGGTGAGTGCTGGGATTATGGGGCAGTGGCCAATCGGACGTTTGGCCGATCGTTTTGGCCGCATTGCGGTTCTTCGCGTGCAGGTGAGCGTGGTTATTCTCGGTTGTATGGCGATGCTGGGGAATTATGGTGTAGTGCCCGCGCTCTTTACGCTGGGATGTGCTGGTTTTACGCTTTATCCGGTGGCGATGTCGTGGGCTTGCGAAACCGCAGCACCTCATGAGCTGGTTGCCATGAATCAAGCCTTACTGATGAGCTATACCATTGGCAGCCTTGCAGGACCTGCAACGGTCGCTGCGTTGATGCAACAATATTCCGACGATGTGCTTTTCGTGATGATTGCCGGTATTGCACTGGTTTATTTGTTGATGCTGATGAAGAAAACCGATCATCACCATGCGTTACCTGCGGCATAAGCTTCTCGATTTTCTGGCATAAAAAAACGCCCATTTGGGCGTTTTTTGTATCTGTATACCAAAGCGGCAATTAGTGCATGCGGCTTCCGGCTTGAATGCGCGAGCCCAGCATATTTTGGCTGGTTGCCTGCATCAAATGCTCACGGCAGTTATTCATTTCAAGCCAACCTTCGATTTGTTGGTGAAGGCTATTCAGTTCGCTCTGTGTTCCAGCAGACAGTACGATAATCAGGCTAACTTCACTGCCATTTTGTAGCACTACCGGTTTATCACACTTGAGCACTGATGCTTCTCCGCGTTTACTGATAACCCCCTGTTCAGGTTGGGCAAAGACCAGTAATACACCTTCGCTTACCACGAAGTCCTGTTTATCCTGCTTGAGTGCATCGATGATATGCAGCGGGTAGCTTGCATTCACCTTGCTTTCGCTAATCAGCGGTTGGCAGGCTAAATGGATCGCGTGGCGCCAGCTCAGTGGCTGGTGGCAGAACTGCCAGCGTTGGTCGAGAATTGCATCAATTGACATAAAACCTCCGGTAACATTGCACCTGTAATGGGGCGCCTGAAAAAATAAATATACCTGTCATACTTAAACTGTATGCGTATTGGCATGGTTTGTTCCCTCTAGTGACATGATTCTCTATGCGACTAGGGGCAAACGTGCCACTTTCATACAACTCGAATTTCTAGGTATAAAGGCTATCCATAGTGTTTATTTAATTCATCCACCTCTGGTGTTTGCAGCAATGTGCAGGCACAAGTCAGTATGAAAAAAAGTATTTACAGCACCGCAATAGATTGAATTTAAAGACCTCTCTTTAAGACCTATATTCTGCGGGTGTATGGGCAGTGTATCGGTGCCAATCAGGGAAGTCACTGCTTAGAAGAAAGTCTAATAATCCACCCCATCTCATCACATTACTTAAATTCTCTTGGGAATATTAGCCAAATAATTCAAACCTGCGTGATTAGATCGGAATAAAACACTAAATGTTAGTTACTCATGCAAAGCGATTTTTAAAGCGTTTTTAGCGATATAAATTGGTTTTGTATTCAGAGTGGTAAAAGGGTAATAATAACAATTATCGATAAGGCGGCGTTGAGCAGTAAAAACAGGCAGGGAAGGATGAAATAGTATCGAACTTGATAATTAAGCGGGCTGACGAAATAAATGTCAGCCCGCGAGCTTTAATGATCAATACATCACTTTATGACCATAGCTTTCGAGAATGTTTTTTACGCGTTCCATCGTTTCATGAGAAGGCGGCTTTACGCCACCAAGTTTGTACTCTTCACCCATAGCTTCCCATTTGTGCTTGCCTAGCTCATGGTATGGTAGAAGCTCGATTTTCTCGACGTTGGTCATATCCTTCGTGAAGTCACCCAGTAGGTGAGCAGAAGCATCATCATCCGACCAACCAGGAACAACAACATAACGAATCCACGTTTTCTGGTTACGTTTTGCCAGATAGCGGGCAAACTCCAACGTGCGATGGTTAGATACGCCGACGAGATTCTGATGGATGTCATCGTTCATCTGCTTAAGGTCGAGCATAACCAAATCTGTAACATCTAACAGCTCATCAATGACCGGATCATAACGACGAACAAAACCGTTGGTATCGAGACAGGTGTGGATACCTTCTTCTTTACATGCACGGAACCAGTCACGCACAAATTCCGCCTGCAGAATGGCTTCGCCACCTGATGCGGTAACGCCGCCGCCGGAGGCATTCATAAAGTGGCGATAGGTCACGACATCTTTCATTAAATCTTCAACGGTGATTTCAGTACCACCGTGGGTATCCCATGTATCACGGTTATGACAATACAGGCAGCGCATCAGGCAGCCTTGGAAAAATGTGATAAAGCGGATACCTGGGCCATCTACGGTACCGCAGGATTCAAAAGAGTGGATGCGACCTTTGAGTGACATTGCGGGGTTTTCTCCAAAATTGACTGATTAATAGCAGTCTAAAAAGGCAATGATATACACCATAGAGGTTCATATCTTGCTGATAACTG
Source organism: Hafnia paralvei (assembly GCF_020150375.1). NCBI lineage: Bacteria > Pseudomonadati > Pseudomonadota > Gammaproteobacteria > Enterobacterales > Hafniaceae > Hafnia > Hafnia paralvei. The sequence continues at coordinate 1,832,603 of NZ_CP083737.1, forward strand.
TTTTGCCTGATTTCCATCGGCAAAGAAATATTCTGAGTATTAGTCGAACTGTTGCTGAGAGCAATCCGGCAAAACAGTCAAATCATGTCATTTTTATCACGGACGAGCATACTCGGCACGCTATTGTCTCACATTTACTAAAAAGGCCCCACCGAAGTGGAGCCTTTATTTTATGCCATTTTAAGCGGGCAGTGCATTACATGGACTGTGTGAAAGTACGTGTAATAACGTCCTGCTGCTGTTCTTTGGTCAAAGAGTTGAAGCGTACAGCGTAGCCAGATACACGGATGGTCAGCTGAGGATATTTCTCAGGGTTTTCCATCGCATCTAACAGCATTTCGCGGTTCATAACGTTAACGTTCAGGTGTTGACCACCTTCGATGCTAGCTTCATGGTGGAAGTAACCATCCATCAGACCAGCCAAGTTAGCTTTACGAACTTCGTCGTCTTTACCCAGAGCGTTAGGAACGATAGAGAAGGTATAAGAAATACCATCTTTAGCGTAAGCAAACGGCAGTTTAGCAACGGAAGTCAGAGAGGCAACAGCACCTTTCTGGTCACGACCGTGCATTGGGTTAGCACCTGGACCGAATGGAGCGCCAGCACGACGACCATCTGGGGTGTTACCCGTTTTCTTACCATAAACCACGTTAGAGGTAATGGTCAGAACAGACTGAGTAGGAACCGCGTTGCGGTAAGTAGTCAGTTTCTGAATTTTCTTCATGAAACGTTCTACCAGATCACAAGCGATGTCATCGACGCGTGGGTCGTTGTTACCAAACTGCGGGTATTCACCTTCAACGTCGAAGTCGACAGCCAAGCCATCTTCGTCACGAATAGTGGTTACTTTTGCATATTTGATTGCAGACAGGGAGTCAGCAGCAACAGACAGACCTGCGATACCACATGCCATAGTACGATATACGTCACGGTCATGCAGAGCCATCAGGGATGCTTCGTAGCTGTACTTGTCATGCATGTAATGGATGATGTTCAGCGCAGTGACATACTGCTTAGCCAGCCAGTCCATGAAGTGATCCATACGTTCCATGACTTTGTCATAGTCCAGTACGGTATCCATCATTGGTGCTTCTTTAGGGCCAACCTGCATTTTCAGTTTTTCGTCAACGCCGCCGTTGATTGCGTACAGCATGGTTTTAGCCAAGTTTGCACGAGCACCGAAGAACTGCATTTGTTTACCAACAATCATTGGGCTTACGCAGCAAGCAATTGCGTAGTCATCATTGTTGAAGTCAGGGCGCATCAGGTCATCGTTCTCATACTGTACAGATGAGGTGTCGATAGAAACTTTAGCCGCGAATTTCTTGAACGCCAGAGGCAGTTTTTCAGACCACAGAATGGTCATGTTTGGCTCTGGAGATGGACCCATGGTGTACAGGGTGTTCAGGAAACGGAAGCTGTTTTTGGTAACCAGAGTACGACCGTCCAGACCCATACCAGCCAGAGATTCAGTTGCCCAGATTGGGTCACCAGAGAACAGCTCATCATATTCTGGAGTACGCAGGAAGCGAACCATACGCAGTTTCATAACCAGATGGTCAATCAGTTCCTGAGCTTCTTCTTCAGTCAGTTTGCCTTCTTTCAGGTCACGTTCGATGTAGATATCCAGGAAGCTGGACACACGACCGAAGGACATTGCAGCACCGTTCTGAGATTTAACCGCAGCCAGGTAGCCGAAGTAAGTCCATTGTACAGCTTCTTTGGCGTTTTTAGCTGGACCAGAGATATCGCAGCCGTATTTGGCAGCCATTTCTTTGATTTGACCCAGAGCGCGATGCTGATCGGCAATCTCTTCACGCAGACGAATAGTCGCTTCCAGATCTTCACCGTTTTCCAGTTTGGTCTGCAGTGATTGGAACTGAGCGTATTTGTCTTTCATCAGGAAGTCGATACCGTAAACGGCAACACGACGGTAGTCACCGATGATACGGCCACGGCCATACGCATCAGGCAGACCGGTCAGGACGCCAGATTTACGGCAGTTCAGGATGTCTTTGGTGTAAACGTCAAACACGCCCTGGTTGTGCGTTTTACGGTATTCGGTGAAGATTTTCTTGATCATTGGATCAAGTTCACGACCGTAAACTTTACATGAACCTTCAACCATCTTGATGCCGCCGAACGGAATCAGAGCACGTTTCAGAGGTGCATCAGTTTGCAGACCAACAATTTGTTCCAGGTCTTTGCTGATGTAACCAGCATCATGAGAGGTGATGGTTGCAGCTACGTTGGTATCGAAATCAACCGGAGCATGGGTACGGTTTTCAATTTTGATACCGTCCATGACTTTATCCCACAGGTTGGTCGTCGCTTGAGTAGCGCCAGCCAGGAAGGATTCGTCACCTTCATACGGGGTGTAGTTTTTCTGGATGAAATCACGAACGTTGACTTCATTCTGCCAGTCGCCTTTAGTAAAACCTTCCCATGCGGCTGCTTGTTTTTCATTAAGCTCGGACATTTAACACCTACCTTCTAGTGTGGATTTCTTCGTAAACCCGGCGCTGCGGTAAAAAGCTCTTATTAGTGCTTATCGCCACCGCGCAGATAAATAACCCAGTATGTCAAACCAACCAGTAGACCACCGCCGATGATATTCCCGATCGTGACAGGGATCAGGTTATCGGTAATGAAGTGGCTAACGGTTAGGTTAGAGAACTGTTCTGGTGCAGCGCCTACGGCTTGCCAAAATTCAGGTGCTGCGAAATTCTTAATTACAATCCCTAATGGGATCATAAACATGTTTGCAATACTGTGTTCAAAACCGCTGGCAACAAACATCGCCACCGGAAGAACCATTGCGAACATTTTGTCCATCAGGCTACGACCGGAATAACTCATCCAGACAGCCAGACAAACCATCAAGTTAGCGAGGATCCCGAGGCAAACAGCTTCAACAAAAGTATGATGTAACTTATGATCGGCGGTTTGCAGCACATTGAGACCCCATGCGCCATTGGCTGTCATGTACTCGCCGGCAAACCACATCAGTGCAACAAAGAAAAGCGCACCAATCAGGTTACCTACATAGACATTTAGCCAGTTAAGCCCCAACTGTTTCCAGGTAATGCGGCCACTAGCTTTGGCGACAACAATTAATACGGTTGAAGTGAACAGGTCAGCCCCGCAAACCACAACAAGCATCAGGCCAAGAGAGAAACAGATACCACCAACCAGTTTGGCAAAACCAAATGGAACACCCGCAGTGCCGGTTGTTGCGGTGATGTAGAAAACGAAAGCAATAGAAATGAAGACACCAGCCGTGATCGCTAAATAAAAAGTCTTCAGCGGGTGCTTAGTGGCTTTATAAACGCCAGCATCTTCGGCCACTTTGGCCATTGCTGCTGGTAGTAGTAGATCAAAGGGGTTGTCAGCTTTCACACTAACTCTCTCTTAATATTAATCAGCGCCGAGATACTAACAAAGCAGTATACGGCAAAAATTGATTTGGATCATGATGCGCAGAACTAACCTGCCCAAAATACCCCTAAAAACAGTAAGTTAAATGATAAACCCATTGAATTCAAAAGGAAAAATATTTTTTAATATTTACACTGTAAGTTGAATTTAGAAGCTAACAGCTTTTATTAAAAGTAAAAAAATCACCTAAGAATTCGATCAAACTGAAGATATTATTTTGCAATGCCAATAATACTCGCACTTATAAATAACAATTTAATTACAAATATCGTCATAATTCGGATAAATCCCCGCTAGCCTAATCGTTCTTTCTCTATGTTTCCCTATATAAAAGGCTATAAAGGAAAAACGCAGGATTATTTCTCTGTCTCTATAGTAGCTGTTGGGTGAATTTTGCTGTGATGATAAATGCGTTATTGAGGATGAATAGGTCAGTATTGATGAAGATAGGTTGTGAAGAACCCCTGCACCTCATCTTGTGCAGGGGAACAGAAGGGAGCGTGTTACTTATCCCAGTAACGACGCTTAGCGGCTTGTAACTTTTGATAAGCCTGCAAGAGCGCCTGATGCGCAGGCAGCGCTTTCAAGTCATCATCTACGGCCGGTAGGCCATAGAAACGCTCTTCGCCTGCGATAACCGCAGAGGCGGCTTCTAATGTCTCTGAGCCATACATGCGGCTGAATGCCTGATAGTACTGTGCGGGATCTCGTTCCTCTTCCATGCTCAGTAGCAGCAAGGTTTGCAGGCAACGATAGAAGTTAGCGCGTTCAGGACTGAATACCGAGGCGTTGAAATCTTGGGTCCACTCGGTCCATATCAGCGCTTGCTCCAGATCTCCACCGGCCAGAGCCAGCATGGCTTTCAGTTCGCCAACGCGCAGGGTATACCAGCCATTGTCTTTGCCCGTCGCAATGCCGAGTAGTTCACGCACGCGGGTAAAGTCGTCTAATCCTTCATCATCAAGCTGCTCGATGATTTGCAGATACTCTTCTTTACTTAGATTTGACGCTGGCAGCTGTAGTAGCTGTGTGCGCAGATGGGCGCCCATGCTGTTATTCGCTAACAGGAGATCTTCAGCAGGATAAATGTCAGACATGCCCGGCACGATGATGCGACAAGCATAAACGTCGAGGTGCTCGTAGTCGGCGATATAAACTTCTTTATCTTCCTGTTCGAAGATGTTCATCAGAGTGCTGAATTCTTCTTCCGTCGTGCCTTTAAACGACCAGTCGGCAAACTCATAGTCAGCGTCCTGCTTGAACATATCCCAAGAGATCAAACCGCTTGAATCAATGAAGTGTGTTTCTAGGTTGGCGTGCTCGCCGACCTCTTCGTCATCGAAGGTAGGGGCGGTAAACACATCCAAATCTTTCAGGCTGCGACCCTGTAGTAGTTCAGTGACGGTGCGCTCTAATGCGACACCAAAGTCAGGGTGAGCGCCGAAGGAGGCGAAACAGGTACCGTTGGCAGGGTTAAACAGTACAACGCAGATCACCGGATATCTACCGCCCAGTGAGGCATCGTAGGAGAGGATTGGGAAGCCTTCCTGTTCCAGTTTAGCGATGGCTTCGACCACTTCAGGATAACGATTTAGAACCTCTGCCGGAATTTCAGGCAGGCTAATAGATTCGGCGATGATACGATTTTTGACGTAGCGCTCGAAAACTTCCGACAGGCCTTGAACACGTGCTTCATTGCGCGTGTTACCCGCAGACATCCCATTAGAAACGTATAAATTGCCAATAATATTCATTGGGATGTAGACGGTTTGCTGATCGGACTGACGCGTGAATGGCAGCGCACAGATACCGCGATCGACATTGCCGGATTGTAGATCAATGAGATCTTGCGCCCCTACGTCTCCTTCCGGATTATAAAATGCATGCAGGCGTTCATCCAGAATGCCCTCTGGCAGACTGTCATCGGCTGGGATAGGGAACCATTTTTCATTCGGGTAATGAACGAAGTCGCCTTCGGCAATTTCGCGTCCAAGGTAGAAATCGGCGAAGAAATAGTTGGTCGACAAGCGCTCAAAGTATTCCCCTAACGCAGAGGCCAGAGCTGCTTTTTTGCTGGCGCCTTTACCGTTGGTAAAGCAAAGCGGGCAATCACGATCGCGGATGTGAACAGACCAAACGTGGGGGACAGGGTTCAGCCAAGAGGCTTCTTCAATATTGAACCCGAGATCGGTCAATTGCTGTTGGAAGCGTGCGATAGAGTCTTCCAACGCGGCATCTTTGCCGGGAATATAGGTCTGTGTCATTTGAGTCACTTGGTTAGCTGCAAAAAACGGCATGATACGTTTTTTTAGCCTATTCCTCCATGAATTCCATAACCATAAGTAATGTCACATTTTTTTTATGGATATAGAAGATAATTCATGCAGTTATCTAAGAGGAGAAATCGAATGAAGTTGGTCAAAGTAAGCTTGCTAGCGCTGTTGGTTTCAGGGTTTAGTGGCGCAGCTTTTGCGTTGCCAAATGTCACTATTTTGGCAACCGGCGGAACCATCGCAGGCGGCGGTGATTCGGCAACAAAATCAAATTATACAGCCGGTAAAGTAGGTGTGGAATCCTTAGTCGATGCCGTGCCACAGCTTAAAGATATCGCGAATATCAAAGGTGAGCAGGTGGTGAGCATCGGTTCGCAGGATATGAATGACGATGTTTGGCTAAAACTGGCGAAGAAAATTAACGCGGATTGCAACAAAACCGATGGTTTCGTGATTACGCACGGCACCGATACCATGGAAGAAACCGCCTATTTCCTCGATTTAACCGTCAAATGTGATAAGCCTGTGGTAATGGTGGGGGCGATGCGTCCATCAACGGCCATGAGCGCGGACGGCCCATTCAACCTGTACAATGCGGTTGTCACTGCTGCCGATCCTGCCTCGGCTAAACGTGGCGTATTGGTTGCGATGAACGACACCGTGTTGGATGGCCGTGATGTGACCAAAACCAACACGACGGGTGTACAAACCTTCCAAGCCGTTAACTATGGCCCATTGGGCTATATTCATAATGGCAAAGTCGATTATCAGAGAGCGCCTGAGCGTAAGCACACGACACAAACGCCATTTGATGTCAGCAAACTCACTTCGTTGCCAAAAGTGGGCATCGTTTACAACTATGCCAATGCTTCAGATTTACCTGCGAAAGCGCTACTTGAAGCAGGGTATCAGGGGATCGTCAGTGCCGGTGTAGGTAACGGGAACCTGTACAAGTCTATTTTTGACACCTTGGCGACAGCGGCACACAACGGTGTGGCTGTGGTGCGTTCATCGCGAGTGCCTTCCGGCTCAACCACCGAAGATGCTGAAGTCGATGATGTGAAATATGGCTTTGTTGCCTCTGGAACGTTAAATCCACAAAAAGCACGTGTGCTGCTGCAGTTAGCTTTAACGCAAACTAAAGATCCTAAGCAGATCCAGCAGATGTTTAATCAGTACTAATTCCTATTAAATTAAAAGGGGAGTTTTAAGCTCCCCTTCGTTCTTTTGCCGACTAAGCTGTATTCATACCTCAGGCAAATGGACATCCTTCCCGATGCAATCCTTTGATTTAAAACGTATGGCTTTTGACAAAGCGCCCCCCGACTTCCTTGCAGAAGTGGCGGTGCGATGCTTGTTCACTTTCTTGCTTGTATTTTTATTTCTGAAAATGACTGGGCGGCGCGGCGTTCGGCAGATGTCTCTGTTCGAAGTGATCGTTATTTTAACCCTTGGGTCTGCTGCGGGTGACGTGGCTTTTTATGACGATGTGCCCATGCTGCCGGTATTGACCGTTTTCATCTGTATTATGCTGCTCTATCGCTTATCCACACTGTTGATGTCTAAAAGTGAGAAGATCCAGACATGGATGGAGGGGAAGCCCTTGGTGATTATCAGCGACGGTACGTTGGTTTGGGATACGATCAAACGCGAAAATATCACACATGACGAATTTTTTATGGAGCTCAGGCTAGAAGGTGTTGAGCACTTAGGACAGGTTCGGTTAGCGATACTGGAAGTGAATGGGGCTATTAGCGTCTATTTCTTTGACGAAGAATCGGTGCGCTATGGTCTTCCCGTGTTGCCAAACACCTGTATTACCAAACTCAATAAAATTTGTGAGCCGGGCAAGTACGCCTGTAGCGAGTGCAGCTTGATTGAGCATCAGATGGAAATCAGCCAGCCAACGTGTTCTCGTTGTGGAAATCACTCGTGGGTTAAGGCCTACAATAACAGGCGTGTTAACTAAAAAAAGAGTTAAAAAAGTATAAAAATTGTGGGTTACCTCGTTGATGCAGAACTTTATTTCTCAATATTCCTGCATGGTCTGGTGATACTTTGTTGGTCTGATTGGGGACAGCTATCGATAACCATTGCAGGCAAGACTGCTGAATGATAAAACCGAAGAATAAAGTAAATTGGTTGTGAATAAATTACCTATCAATTTCTGCAAATTAACCTCGGCAGAGCGCCAGTGGCCTAGCGTCGTTGCCTGTATGAGCAGAGTTTGAGTGAACAAGAAACATTGTCTAATAAACATAGCGAAGAGCGGTGAGGGGAAATGACACAGGTGTACAATTTTAGTGCTGGCCCAGCAATGTTGCCAGTAGAGGTATTGCGTCGTGCAGAACAAGAGCTGTGTAACTGGAATGGCTTAGGCACTTCGGTCATGGAAATCAGTCACCGCGGAAAAGAGTTTATGCAGGTCGCCGCACAAGCCGAGCAGGATTTACGCTCCTTGATGAACGTACCTGATAACTACAAGGTTTTGTTCTGTCACGGCGGCGCGCGTGCACAGTTCGCGGCGGTTCCTCTAAACCTGTTGGGTGATAAAACCGCTGCTGATTATATGGATGGTGGCTATTGGGCACACAGCGCCGTAAAAGAAGCGCAAAAATATTGTACGCCGCATGTGTTTGATATCACGACCACCGACGCTCAAGGCCGACAGGCAATCAAACCGATGCGTGAGTGGGTTTTGCAAGATGACTCCGCCTACGTCCATTACTGCCCGAACGAAACCATCGATGGGATTGCCATTGATGAAGAGCCAGACTTTGGCGACAAAATCGTCGTTGCCGATCTCTCATCGACGATTCTTTCTCGCCCAATCGACGTTAGCCGCTATGGTGTGATCTACGCTGGCGCACAGAAAAATATCGGCCCTGCGGGGATCACGGTGGTGATTGTGCGTGAGGACCTACTCGGCAAAGCGCGTAAAGAACTGCCTTCTATCCTCGATTACACCGTTTTAGCTGAAAACGACTCTATGTTTAACACGCCTCCTACTTTTGCATGGTATCTCTCAGGCATGGTATTTAAGTGGCTGAAAGAGCAGGGCGGGCTAGTTGAAATGGAAAAACGCAACAAAGCGAAAGCTGATCTTTTATACAGCGCTATCGACCGCAGCGACTTCTATCGCAACGGCGTGGCGCCTCAGAACCGTTCACGCATGAATGTGCCGTTCCAGATGGCCAATCCCGCCTTGGACCCTGTGTTCCTACAAGAAGCGAAAGCAATTGGCCTTCAGGCATTGAAAGGCCATCGCGTGGCGGGGGGGATGCGAGCATCTATTTATAATGCAATGTCCATTGAAGGCGTTAAGGCATTAACCGATTTCATGGCTGATTTTGAACGCCGTCATGGTTAATTTGCGCTGAATTGATTGCAAACCCCGGCGAGCCGGGGTTTTTTATTACTGTTCAAGAAAGATGACAGCTGTCACGAAAAACGGTACAACGGTGTAATGATTTATTTGCAGCGATGGGACTTGCTGCATTAACTGAATATTTGGAGTGATTTTTATGCTGGAATCCCTGACGTTACAACCTATTGAACACTTTACTGGTGAGATAAATTTACCCGGTTCTAAGAGCGTTTCGAACCGAGCTCTGCTGTTGGCTGCGTTGGCAAGTGGAACGACTTGTTTACATAATTTGTTGGATAGCGATGATGTGCGTCATATGTTGACCGCACTCAAACAGCTGGGAATTCATTTCCAACTGTCAGACAACCATACTCGCTGTGAAATCACAGGAAACGGCGGTGTTTTACAGGCTAAGAGTCCACTAGAGCTATTTTTAGGTAACGCAGGAACGGCGATGCGCCCGCTGGCTGCGGCGCTATGCCTCGGTGAGAGCGACATTATTCTCACCGGCGAGCCAAGAATGAAAGAGCGCCCAATTGGGCATTTAGTGGATGCATTACGCCAAGGTGGGGCGCAGATCGATTATCTCGAGCAGGAAAACTATCCCCCGCTGCGTTTGCGCGGTGGCTATATCGGCGGCGATATTGAGGCGGACGGTTCTGTTTCCAGCCAGTTTTTGACCGCGTTGCTGATGATGGCTCCCCTCGCGCAGCACGATACCGTCATCTCAATTAAAGGCGACCTTGTTTCTAAGCCTTATATCGATATTACATTGGCTTTGATGCATACCTTTGGCGTTAACGTTGAAAACGAAAATTATCAGACATTCCGCATTGCCGGCGGGCAGGGATATGTTTCTCCAGGGGATTATCTGGTTGAGGGGGATGCATCGTCTGCGTCTTATTTTCTTGCCGCCGCCGCAATTAAAGGTGGCACAGTTCGCGTGACGGGCATTGGTAAAAACAGCGTGCAGGGTGATATCCGCTTTGCTGACGTGCTAGAAAAAATGGGTGCGAAAATAACGTGGGGTGATGATTTTATAGAGTGTACCCGCGGTGAGCTGCACGGTATTGATATGGATATGAACCATATTCCTGATGCGGCAATGACGATCGCGACAACGGCGCTCTTTGCCGACGCGCCAACCACTATCCGCAACATCTATAACTGGCGCGTTAAGGAAACCGATCGCTTGTCAGCCATGGCGACCGAACTACGCAAAGTGGGCGCTGAGGTGGAAGAGGGGGAAGATTACATTCGTGTGGTTCCGCCTGTGCATTTAAAGGTGGCGGAAATTGGTACCTATAACGATCACCGTATGGCGATGTGTTTTTCTCTGATTGCGCTGTCGGATACGCCCGTAACAATTTTAGATCCTAAGTGCACGGCGAAAACTTTTCCTGATTATTTCCAGCAGTTTGAACGCTTAAGTCATTAGTACTAATCCGAAAATAAGGCCTGCGTTATGCGGGCCTCTTCCATTTTGCATCAGCGCTAAATCAGTCCATTGTGTGCACGCAACCGATTAGCCGGAATGAATTGCGCCCCACCTCGCGGCTTTCGCCTAAACTATTCAGATCTATCTATGTCTATGACTGGGAGTTTTTCCAGCAACCAGCACTGCTTGGGGTAACAGTAAAGCGCTGATAAGCGTATAATGCGCGCCGTTCGATGTGAGCGTGTTCCGCTATGGTCAATTCAATCATTTAATGTCGACCTGATGGCAGTCGAGTCATAGCAGAACATACCCAAGTCTTCATAGATCATGTCTACGTGGACAGATGTTTCCCCAAAAAGGAGAGAAAAATGACGGCAATAGCTCCGGTAATTACCGTTGACGGGCCGAGCGGTGCGGGTAAAGGGACTTTGTGTAAGGCGTTAGCTGAATCTTTGGGATGGTGTCTTTTAGACTCCGGCGCGATTTATCGTGTGCTTGCCCTGGCTGCGTTGCATCATCAAGTTGATATCACGTCCGAAGAGGCTTTAGTGCCCTTAGCCGCTCACCTCGACGTGCGTTTTGTGGCACAGAATGGTCAGCTGCAGGTTATTCTGGAAGGCGAGGACGTCAGTAATGAAATTCGTACTGAATCGGTAGGAAGCACGGCGTCTCAGGCTGCGGCTTTCCCTCGCGTAAGAGAAGCGTTATTGCGTCGACAACGTGCGTTCCGTGAGTTCCCAGGACTTATTGCGGATGGCCGCGATATGGGAACCGTGGTTTTCCCAGATGCACCCGTGAAAATTTTCCTTGATGCCAGCTCTGAAGAACGTGCTCGCCGCCGCATGCTTCAGTTGCAGGAGAAGGGGTTTAGTGTTAACTTTGACCGCCTTTTGGACGAGATAAAAGAACGCGACTATCGCGATCGTAATCGTGCCGTGGCTCCGCTTGTTCCTGCGCAGGATGCGCTGATGCTGGATTCAACCCAGATGTCTATTGAGCAAGTGATTGAAAAAGCGTTGGCTTATGCCAAGCAGACATTACATCTTCCTGCTGAGTAAAGTGGGAAGTCGGGCTTACCGATAAGGATAAGCTGATAGCCATAATGTTAAACTACATTATGGCTATTGTTGTTATTGATAAATTTGTTCAGCTAATATTGCTGAACGATGTATAATATTACCCTCCCTGCCGCTATGGATTGTCGCGGGGCATGTTAAACAACCCCATCTAGCAGGATGCCTGATGGACGTTAAAATAAAGAATCCTGAAGATTATCAATATGACTGAATCTTTTGCTCAACTCTTTGAAGAATCCTTAAAAACAATCGAAACCCGCCCGGGTTCCATCGTTCGTGGCGTTGTTGTTGCTATCGACAAAGATATCGTACTGGTTGACGCTGGTCTGAAATCTGAGTCTGCAATCCCAGCAGAACAGTTCAAAAACGCACAGGGCGAACTGGAAATTCAGGTAGGCGACGAAGTTGATGTTGCTCTGGATGCAGTTGAAGACGGCTTCGGTGAAACTCAGCTGTCCCGTGAGAAAGCTAAGCGTCATGAAGCTTGGATCACGTTGGAAAAAGCTTACGAAGAAGCTGCAACTGTTACCGGTGTTATCAACGGTAAAGTTAAGGGTGGCTTCACTGTAGAGCTGAACGGTATCCGTGCATTCCTGCCAGGTTCTCTGGTAGACGTTCGTCCGGTACGTGACACTCTGCACCTCGAAGGCAAAGAGCTTGAGTTTAAAGTCATTAAGCTGGACCAGAAACGCAACAACGTTGTTGTTTCTCGTCGTGCCGTTATCGAATCTGAGAACAGCGCAGAACGCGATCAGCTGCTGGAAAACCTGCAAGAAGGTATGGAAGTTAAGGGTATCGTTAAGAACCTGACTGACTACGGCGCATTCGTTGATCTGGGCGGTGTTGACGGCCTGCTGCACATCACTGATATGGCTTGGAAACGCGTTAAGCACCCAAGCGAGATCGTGAATGTTGGCGACGAAATCACTGTTAAAGTGCTGAAGTTCGACCGCGAACGTACTCGTGTATCTCTGGGCCTGAAACAGCTGGGCGAAGATCCATGGGTTGCTATCGCTAAGCGTTATCCAGAAGGTACCAAACTGACTGGTCGCGTGACTAACCTGACTGATTACGGCTGCTTCGTAGAAATCGAAGAAGGCGTTGAAGGTCTGGTTCACGTTTCCGAAATGGATTGGACCAACAAAAACATCCACCCATCCAAAGTTGTTAACGTTGGTGATGTTGTGGAAGTTATGGTTCTGGATATCGACGAAGAACGTCGTCGTATCTCCCTGGGTCTGAAGCAGTGCAAATCTAACCCATGGCAGCTGTTCGCAGAAACCCACAACAAGGGCGACCGCGTTGAAGGTAAAATCAAGTCAATCACTGACTTCGGTATCTTCATCGGCCTGGACGGTGGCATCGATGGCCTGGTTCACCTGTCTGACATCTCCTGGAACGTTGCAGGCGAAGAAGCAGTTCGTGAATACAAGAAAGGCGACGAAATCGCAGCAGTTGTTCTGCAGGTTGATGCAGAGCGCGAGCGTATCTCCCTTGGTGTTAAACAACTGGCAGAAGATCCATTCAACAACTACATCTCTATGAATAAGAAAGGTGTAATTGTTACTGGTAAAGTCACTGCAGTTGACGCTAAAGGTGCTACAGTTGAATTAGCTGATGGCGTAGAAGGCTATCTGCGTGCTTCTGAAGCTTCCCGTGACCGCGTTGAAGATGCCACTCTGGTTCTGAACGTAGGCGACGAAGTTGAAGCTAAATTCACTGGCGTAGACCGCAAGAATCGCGTTGTAAGCCTGTCTGTTCGTGCTAAAGACGAAGCTGACGAGAAAGATGCAATCGCAACTGTTAACAGCAACAAACAGGAAGATGCACCAAACTTCTCTAACGCTATGGCTGAAGCATTCAAAGCGGCTAAAGGCGAATAATGATGAGGGCGGTTTCGGCCGCCCTGTAACGGTAGTTAAGCTGCAAAGTGCGTTCCCCAATGAGGGGAAATAGCTTGGAGGAAATATGACCAAGTCCGAACTTATTGAAAGACTTGCTAGCCAGCAACCACATCTGCCTGCGAAGGCCGTTGAGGATGCAGTGAAAGAAATGCTTGAGCATATGGCAACAACGCTTGCTGACGGTGAACGCATTGAGATCCGTGGATTCGGCAGTTTTTCACTTCACTACCGTGCGCCCCGCGTCGGTCGTAATCCTAAAACGGGAGATAAAGTGGAACTGGAAGGCAAATACGTTCCCCACTTTAAACCTGGTAAAGAACTACGTGACCGGGCGAACATCTACGCTTAAGCAGTTTGCTTAAAGTCTAAAACGGCACCTTCGGGTGCCGTTTTCATGTCTAAAGTTTACCTCTCAATATTCCCCTTCGTGATGCGCTTTTTTGGCATTCTTTTGCGAAGCGTTTCGCAATAAAAAGCCGATATCATCCGTGTTGCTACCGTTCTTTGCAGCCACTTTCGCATCGATTAGCGTAGCCCATTTCGCTTTTGTTTGATTGAGGCAAGATGCCTATTAGATAGCGCGGTGAAGGAACACAGATGCGAATTACTCTTGATGAAAGCCTTCAGTACCTCGCTTTTGGCTGCGTGTCCTTGATGTTTCTTCCCTCTATACCCGCATTGCCCTTGGTCTATGGCTTGTTACCCGTGGCAGTGATTATTGTATTTCATCACTCGGCTATGGTGTTTAAGGCAGCACTTATCACGCTAGGCGTGGTTTGGGGCATTAGCTGCGCACAACGTGTATTGGAGCCTCTGCAATATCCAATCAACCACGCTGCAAATTATACAGGGGAAGTCATTAGCGTAGCCTTAGATAGCGTATCGCTGCAGGAGAAGGTGGTGTTTCGTGTTGCCGCGATAAATGGCACATCTGTAAGACATAGATTTGATACCACGCTGTTTTGGGACTCTGTGCATAATCCTTTTTGCTCAGGCCAACGTTGGTCGTTGGTTGCCAATTTGCGACCTGTACATGGTCGGCTGAATCAAGGTGGCTACGATGCCCAGCGAAATTCCGTGAGCCATCATATTGTGTTGCAGGGTGCGCCAACGGCTTATGAGAAGCTATCGCACGAATGCAGCTGGCGGCAAAAGATGATAAGCCAAACGCTTTCAGTTGTGCCTGATACACCCTCGAAGTCAATTATCATTGCTCTAGCTTTTGGTGAACGGGCGTTGCTTACAGATAGTCAGAATTCGCTTTTTCGCATGAGCGGTTTGTCTCATTTGTTGGCTATCTCTGGATTACATATTGCTTTGGCAGCGATGCTGGGATGGTACGGGGCTCGCGCTCTGCAATGGTGTTTCCCGCTACGCTGGATCCATCCCTATTTTCCGTTGTTTATGATGGTTAGTGTGGGGTGGGTCTATGTTTGGCTGGCTGGTGCTAATCCTCCGGCGGTACGAGTAGGGGTAGCAATGGTGATCATTGCGGGCTACCGTTGCTTTGGACGCTTTATATCACCAAGAAAATCCCTCTTCAGCGTGGTGTGCTTGATGGTGGTATGTGAGCCATTGCTACTCTTATCAGATAGTTTTTGGTTATCTGTGGTTGCTGTGACTAGCTTATTGTTTTGGTATTGGTTTGCCCCGTTACCGGCACGTTTTACGATCGCCAAAAGGTATATTGGGCTAAGGTTGTTGCATTTGCAGTTGGGCATCGCTCTGTGTTTGATGCCTGTACAAATTTACCTATTTCACGGTGTTAGCGGTGGCGCTCTGTGGGCTAATTTTATTGCTGTACCTCTTGTTACCTATCTTGTTGTGCCGATGATATTACTAGGGCTTGCCACGCTCTGGGGAGCCGATCCTTTCGATGCTTGGCATGTGGCCGGTTTTTTGCTTGATAGAATGCAGTGGGTGCTTGCCCATCTACCGACATTGTGGGTTGATATGAGTGAGCGCGATGTTTGGATTAGCCTGAGTGTGCTAATGCTATTTATAGCGGTGCGCTCTTTTTCTAAGCGCGGTTTACTGTTGTGGGGGCTAGTTCAGATCAGCGTGTTTCTGGCTTTTGTTAGTATGCAAAAGACGAGTGAAGATGAATGGCGCGTTCATATGTTCGATGTCGGTCATGGGCTATCGATAGCGATTGAACGACAGGGAAGAGCTCTTTTATACGATACGGGAAATAAGTGGGAAGGGGGAGATGTAGCCAGCAGTGAAATTATTCCTTACCTACGATGGCACGGGCTCGCACTGGACGGAATCATTATTAGCCACAGAGATTCTGACCATAGTGGGGGGAGGGCATCATTACAGAAAGCGTTTCCATCCGCGTGGGTCCGTAGTCCAGATTTCAAAGATTTTGCCTGTTACATAGGTAGCCGTTGGCAATGGCAAGGTATTAATTTTACAGTCTTGTGGCCGCCCAGAGCTGTTTCAGAGCCTAAGAATAATGACTCTTGTGTTATTTTGGTTGAGAGAAGAGGACGTAAACTTTTACTGACGGGTGATATAGAAAAAGAAACAGAGGTAAAGATAGTTCAACGTTGGAGAGAACGGCTTGTCGCGGATGTTTTACAGGTTCCCCACCATGGAAGTAATACCTCTTCGAGTAGTTTGCTGCTGCGAACGATAAAGCCAGAAAATGCGTTGAGTTCATCTGCTCGCTATTCACCATGGCACTTTCCGTCACCTAAAGTTGTTGAGCGTTATAGAGGTCAACAGGTTAAATGGCATGATACCGCTCACTCTGGTGAGGTCATTATGACTGTAAAACCATCAGGGTGGCGAATAAGTGAACTAAAAACACAATTAAATCCACGTTGGTATCACGGTTGGTTTGGCGTAAGAGGACATAATGAGTAAAATGATCCGCTATTTCTTCCAAAGCTGGTTAACTAAATGCTGAATGACAAAGATCTTTCGACCTGGCAAACATTTCGTCGCTTATGGCCATCGATCTCTCCTTTCAAGGCAGGCCTAATTGTTGCGTCGATTGCTCTGGTAATTAACGCGGGTAGTGATGCCTACATGCTCTCCTTGTTAAAGCCATTATTGGATGATGGTTTTGGCAAGACAGGGACCGATATTCTGAAATGGATGCCATTCGTCGTTATTGGATTGATGATTGTCCGTGGGATTTCCAGTTTCATCTCCAGCTATTGTGTTTCTTGGGTGGCTGGCAAAGTGGTGATGAATATGCGTCGTCGCTTATTCAGCCATATGATGGGGATGCCGGTTTCATTCTTTGACCAACAGTCCACGGGTACGCTGTTATCGCGCATCACCTATGACTCAGAACAGGTAGCTTCTTCGTCTTCGGATGCTTTGATCACGGTTGTGCGTGAAGGTGCTTCCATCATCGCGCTGTTCTGCATGATGTTTTACTACAGCTGGCAGCTATCCCTCATTCTTATCGTGATTGCCCCAGTGGTTTCCATTGCCATTCGTATGGTGTCGAAGCGCTTCCGCAATATCAGTAAGAATATGCAGAACACCATGGGTACGCTGACCACCAGCGCGGAGCAGATGCTGAAAGGGCACAAAGAGGTGCTGATTTTTGGCGGACAGAAAGTCGAAAGCAAGCGCTTTGACAAAACCAGTAACTGGATGCGTCAGCAGAATATGAAGATGGTGGCTGCCTCTTCAGTATCAGATCCGGTTATCCAATTAATCGCCTCTTTTGCTTTGGCATTCGTTCTTTATGCTGCCAGTGTTCCATCAGTGATGGAAACGCTAACCGCAGGTACTATCACGGTTGTGTTTTCCTCGATGATTGCGTTGATGCGCCCACTGAAGTCATTGACTAACGTGAATGCCAAATTCCAGCGCGGTATGGCTGCTTGTCAAACGCTGTTTGCAATTTTGGATCTTGAGCAAGAAAAAGATACCGGTAAGCTGGAAGTTGAGCGTGCGAAGGGTGACGTGGAGTTCCGTAACGTCACTTTTAGCTATAACGGTAAAGGTGCACCTGCGCTTAAGAACGTTAGCTTCAAAATTCCTGCTAACAAAACCGTCGCTTTAGTTGGGCGCTCGGGGTCGGGTAAATCAACCATTGCAAACTTGCTGACGCGCTTTTATGACATCCAAGAAGGTGAGATCCTGCTGGATGGTCATGATTTGCGCGAATATACGCTGAGCTCTTTGCGTAATCAGGTTGGTTTGGTTTCTCAGAATGTCCATTTATTCAACGATACGATTGCGAACAACATTGCCTACGCACGTAACGAAGTCTATAGCCGCGAGCAAATCGAAGAAGCCGCGCGCATGGCATATGCGATGGACTTTATTGAGAAAATGGAAAATGGCTTGGATACCGTCATTGGTGAAAACGGTGTTCTGCTGTCTGGGGGGCAACGTCAACGTATCGCTATTGCTCGTGCGCTATTGCGTGACAGCCCGGTACTCATCCTTGATGAAGCGACCTCAGCATTGGATACGGAATCCGAACGCGCAATTCAGTCTGCGTTGGATGAGCTGCAGAAGAACCGTACTTCACTGGTGATTGCTCACCGTCTTTCTACTATTGAGAAAGCTGATGAGATTATCGTGGTGGAAGACGGCTATATCGCTGAACGCGGTGACCATGCAACGCTGCTGGCGAAGAACGGTGCTTATGCACAGCTGCACAGGTTACAGTTCGGGCAATGATTGAGCGTATCTGGTCTGGGCAATCGCCTTTATACCTGCTTCTGCTACCGCTCTCCTGGCTCTATGGCTTGGTGAGCGGTATTCGTCAGTTATGTTATCGAGCTGGTTGGTTAAAACGTTGGAAAGCACCGTGTCCTGTGGTGGTGGTGGGAAACCTCACCGCGGGGGGGAATGGTAAAACGCCCGTTGTGATCTGGCTGGTTGAGCAATTACAGGCGAAGGGGCTGCGTGTTGGTGTGGTATCACGTGGCTATGGTGGTCGTTCAGAACACTATCCTCTTTTATTGGATAAAGAAACGTCAACGGCTCAGGCGGGAGATGAACCCGTTCTTATCTATCAACGCACAGGCGCAACGGTAGCCGTTGCACCGAAGCGTAGCGACGCCGTAAAAGCGATTCTTGAACATGCTGTGATAGATGTGATCATTACTGATGATGGCCTACAACATTATGCTTTGGCACGAGACATAGAGCTTGTCGTGGTTGATGGTGTGCGTCGCTTTGGTAACGGCTGGTGGTTGCCTGCAGGACCAATGCGCGAAAGAGCAGGGCGTTTACGTTCCGTCGACGCGGTTATTACCAATGGTGGCCAGGCTGCTGCGGGTGAAATTCCGATGAAGCTTGCTGGTAGCACACTGGTGAATATTCAGACCGGCGATCGCTGTGCCGCTGACTCACTGATGCCCGCAGTAGCAATGGCTGGTATTGGTCATCCTCCCCGTTTTTTTGCTACGTTAAACCAGTTGGGAACAACGGTAACCAACTGCGTTGCTTTCGCCGATCATCAGGAATATGACGCAGCCGCTTTAAATGCGCTAACGCCAGAAAGTCAGCCACTCATCATGACTGAAAAAGACGCGGTTAAATGCCGAAAATTCGCTCAATCCAACTGGTGGTATTTACCTGTTAGCGCTGAGATTCCTTCAGAACAGGGGAATGAATTGTTAACAAAAATTACTACGCTAGTGTTGGAAAAGCATTAGTTATCAAGCCATAAGATTTCAGTCCGCTATTTTTTATCTTTGGATGCATATAGTTTTGCGTTTAAATATTTCCGGCACGTCATTTTTTTAAAAGAAAGGCTTGCTCATTATTCGCCTTTATGAGTAAATGTCTTTGGCCTGTGATACAGACCTATTTATGCACGACATGAGATAAAGCAGTTCCTCCTTAAGACGTTATCTTCCGATTCCGCTTGTCAGACGAACCACCTTCTTAGTGCCATCCATAAGTATTGTTTCTGAGCTCGGCCCCTACGCCTTAGGGCAAATTTAATTAAGTTATAAAGGTAATACAAATGACTAAGAAGACTGGTCAAGTAAAATGGTTTAACGAAAGCAAAGGCTTCGGTTTTATCGAACAGCACGACGGTGGCAAAGATGTATTCGTACATTTCTCAGCTATCGCTAGCGAAGGTTTCAAAACTCTGGCCGAAGGCCAGCGTGTAGAATACACCATTCAGGACAGCCCGCGCGGGCCGGCTGCTGCGAATGTTGTTGCTCTGTAAGATTACAGAGAACTTGTTTTGATACTGAACTGATCGTTATCGCAGTGGGTTAGCACCAAGGGTGTTGGCAATATTCTGCGGAGTCAGTAACAAGACCAAAAAGCCCGCCATCGGCGGGCTTTTGTTTTTAATAATCCGCTCGAAGAGGTTCTTAACGATAACTTGAATATGAGCTACACATCCTAATCTGAACTAGAATTTAGAGGGATGTAAATATAAGGTAAAAAAATATGACACTAAAAATGGGTCTAGTAAAATGGTACAGCCAATCTGAAGGTTTCGGCATTATCTCTCCACTTGACGGTGGTAATGATATTTATGTTAATCGTTCAGGCATTGCAAATTCACGCAAAAAACTACTGACAGAGGGTCAGCGCGTTGAATTCTCAACTTACCTAGGTAGCCGCGGTCTCACTGCAGAAGACGTCATCGCCTACTGATGACAGCGTATCAGCCAGCGTTATTCCCTACACATCTTCACGCTGGCTGAAGTGTACTTTTTTCCTCTTGTTACTACATCAATCCCTTCGCGTATAATCATCTTTCCGGCTCTCTCGCTATGAGGTTCGTCTGGTCACGATGTCTGAATTATCTTTATCGCTAAACACACTGCGAAACTTGCATCTCTATGCTCAGGGACTCGCTGAACCATACCAACGCAAAGCTACTGCGAGTGACGTTGTCGACTGTATACGCCAAATGAGCCTGTTGCAGATTGATACGATTAACGTTGTGGCGCGGAGTCCTTATCTGGTCCTGTTTTCCCGTCTAGGCGAATACCAAAACCATTGGTTGGATGATGCACTGCGCAATGGTGAAATCTTTGAGTACTGGGCGCATGAAGCCTGTTTTATTCCTCGGGAAGACTACTCTCTCGTGCGGCCACAGATGTTGGCGCCTGATAATCTGGGGTGGAAATACTCGAAAGAATGGCACGATGAACATCGGCAGGCCATTGACGCGCTTTTAGTTCATATTCGTCAATACGGGCCGGTGAAGGCGGCGGATTTTAACGTCCGTAATAAAAAGACCAGCGGATGGTGGGAGTGGAAACCAGAAAAACGCCATTTGGAGACGCTATTTTCGTGCGGTGAACTGATGGTAAAAGCACGCGAGAATTTCCATCGCATTTACGATTTAGCGGAGCGAGTCATTCCTGACTGGAATGATGAAGTACATTACATTAGCCCAGAGCTTGCACGGCAAAGAATGATCATCAACAGCGCTCGTAGTTTAGGCGTGTTTAAGGCTCAGTGGTTACCCGATTACTATCGGCTGAAAAAAATTGATATTAAAACGATGATTGCACAGATGCTGGATCGTCAGGAAATCACGCCGGTTTTGCTGGCGGGAACTCAAGAGCGCTACTACGTACACCATAGTCTCCATTCTCTATTAGAAAAAGCACGGGCAGAGGCGCTAATCGCGACTCACACCACCTTACTTTCTCCTTTTGATCCTGTGGTTTGGGACCGCCGCCGAGCGCTTGAGCTGTTTAATTTTGACTATCGCCTCGAATGTTATACGCCAGAAGCTAAAAGAAACTTTGGTTATTTCTCCCTACCGATATTACAGCAGGGGGCTTTGGTGGGACGAGTCGATGCTAAAGTGCATCGCAAAGAGAATGTATTAGAGCTCAAGTCCTGCTATCAAGAAACTGACGTAAAATTTAGTGATAAGAAGCTGAATGAACTAAAGAAATCAATCAGCCGATTTGCGGCATGGCAACAGGCTACGCAGGTTGTTGTCCGGAATCAGCCAGAGAGCTGGCGTCATTATTGGGGAGAAGGATGGCGATTAGACATCGTTGAAGGTGAAAATGGATAGGGTGCAAAAAGGGCAATGACTCAGTCATTGCCCTTTAGCCAATCAGTTACTGTAATTGGCGAACATCGCGATGATTTTATTCAGCAGTTTCATATGTGTCTTACTTTCTAATTTTGCAGGATTGTGTGACATTGGTCACATTTACTAATTTACTCCTCTGTAAATTCAACTGCAACATGTTTTATGAATGGGTTTTTAATGTTAACAAAAAGAAAAATCGGCGCGAGGCCGATTTTTATTGGGTGAGCAAAGTGGGTGACTTACTCTTTCAGTGCAGCATGAATCGACTGGATGATAGGCTGGTAGCCGGTGCAGCGGCAGATATTCCCCTCTAGCGCATCCAGCAGTTGTTCGTCACTAGGTTGAGGATGTTTGGCCAGAAGTGCCGAAGTGCTCATTAAAACACCGGGCGTACAAAAACCACATTGCACACCACCATGTTCAACAAAGGCATTTTGCAGTTTTTTTGCCATTGGATCGTTGCTGAGCCCTTCCAACGTGGTAATTTCAGCGCCATCGCACTGTTCAGCTAAGACGAGGCAAGAACAAACGGCGTTACCATCCATAATGACGGTGCATGCTCCGCACTCACCGACGGCACAACCTTCTTTCGTTGCTGTGAGATTTAATTTATCTCGCACAAAATCTAACAGACGCATTTGTCCGGTGACCTGAGCATCAATCAGTTTGCCATTGACCTTTACTTTAATCTTGCTCATCACATACTCCTAAGCTTGCTCTGATTGATATAGCGATGTTTGCGCTTCCATCATCATGTCGCGGAACATACTAATAAATACTGGCTGTTTATAGGCGGCAGACCAGCGTTTGCCGATGGCTGCATAGATCAGTTTTTCTAGCTGTTGGCTGGCGGCGTCGATAGTTTCCAACGTCAAATGATGACCGAGCAGGCAGCGCTCTATATCCAGTAATCGCTGTGGTTTGCTAAACAACGCCCCGTCAACCAAACGGCAGTAGTTCAAAACGCCGGTAGAGTCGCAGGCGATTAGGCAGGTTAAGCTTTGGCGGGTAATGTTTAGCGCGTTTCGCCGTCCCAATTGGTGATAGAACGCATGTGGTATTGGTTGCGGTGGTGCAGGCAATATCACTTTGGTCATCAGCTCATCAGGTCTTCGCTGAGTTTTATATCCAGCCTGAAGAAACTCACACAGAGGCATGCGACGTGTGCTGTCACGAGACTGCAATTCAATCTCCGCATCATAGATAATCGCCGGAGGCAAAGAATCACCGCAGGGAGCCGCATTAACCATGTTACCGCCGATAGTTGCTCGGTTACGGATTTGATTCGAACCTACGGTTTTACAAGCTTGCGCCAGCAGCGGGTAGCGAGTTCTAACGATTTCATGCTCAACGATGCGGTTAAACGTTGTTGCCGCCCCGATTTCTAAGCAACCGTTGTTTTCGACAATTTGAGTGAGCTCTGATAAACGTGAAATATCAATCAGATGCATTGGCTTGGTTTGCAAGCGTCCTTGAACAATCACGTCTGTGCCGCCAGCGATAACGCTGACATCGTCTTGAGCCAGCAAGTCTAAGGCCTCGGACAATGTTTTTGGTCGAGTAACGCTGACGTCAGTTAAGCGTAGAACCTGTTTTTTGTTGCTTGTCTCAACCATGAGTTCGCTTTGTCTGGCGGGTTTTTTCAGGTTATAGCCCAATATCACCTGCTCGAGTGTCAGTGGGAGCTTGTTGAAACGTGTCTGTAAGGCGAAACTCAGAGCGTTATTGATGGCTGCAGCAGCCAGCTCTGTTGCTGGCTCTCCGATACCTTTGGCCCCTAGAGGCCCAGCCTGATCGGGATTCTCGACGCCGATAATAGTGATTTCAGGGATATCTTTGATGGTGGGGAGGAGATAAGTATCGAAGTTTTCGGATTTTACCTGCCCATTCTCAATGTTGAAATCTTCCAGAAGCGCATAGCCAAAGCCTTGCGCAATGCCACCGCTCACCTGCCCATTAAAGCCCACGGGGTTGATGACATGCCCGACATCATGGGCGGCGGTAACATGGAGTAAATCGGTTTTACCCGTACTCACATTGACGCGAGTTTCTGCAATCTGACAGCCATAAACCCAGGTGAAATAGGGGCTACCGGTGCCTTTTTCTTCATCCCAATGAATCGGTGGTGGAACAAACCAGCCATATTCTGTCAGGCTGACGCTGGCCCATTTAGTTTTGTTTACCGCAGTTTTGAAATCAATAAACTGTGACGGATCGTGTTTATTGATAATCGAACCGTCTTGCCAAAGAGTATCCGCTAACTCCCGAGTGCCGATCAGTTCACCGACCACGCCGAGAATGCGTTGTTTGATTTTCATGGCGGCATCAAGAATTGCGCCACCGCCGACTAACGTGCCGCGTGTCGCCGCCGTTGAACCACCATCGCCGATAACCGACGTAGGAGGCTCGCTGAACATAATTTCTGCCAGCGGTACGCCAAAAGCTTCGGCAGCGATTAACGACATGGTGGTTTGCAGCCCTTGGCCATTTTCAGAAACCGAGGTCGCTATATTGATACTACCGTCTTCGTTGACTTGAACCAGCGCAGTGGACGTATCCACACCTTCGGCACCGATGGAACAGCCACGGTAGCTGAGGGCTAAACCAATGCCATAGCGGTATACGCCGCCTTGACGGTTTAGGTTGGCGTAATGTTGACGTTTGTTGTTGAAATCTGCGGCTTCGACGGCGCGATTTAAAACCTCTTGAGCAGAAACAGTATGCTTATCAAAAATTTGTCCAGTGACTGAAGCATCTCCCTGCTGCAGCGCATTAATCTGGCGAATTTCGACTGGTGATATTTGCAGATGCTCGGCGATTTCATCCATCAAGGATTCATTGGCGTACACCACCTGAGGGGAACCGAAACCTCTCATTGCGGAGGTATAACTGTTATTGGTGTAGACGCCGGTGACGTCAATTCGAACGTTAGGAATTCGATAAGGGCCCGCCGCTTGAACCGAGCTGCGCCATGTCACAAAGGGCGTTGAGGCTGCATAGCCGCCGCTGTCGGCCAAAATATCAATCTTCATCGCCTGTATTTGGCCATGGTTATCAACACCAACCTTGTATTTCATCTTATACGGATGGCGCTTGCAGCTTTCTAGAATGGAATGCTCACGGGTATAACAGAATTTGACGGGTCTACCCGTTAAGGTGGTCAGCAGTGCAGATCGACAAGCAAGGTGATCGATAATGTCATCTTTGCCGCCAAAAGATCCGCCCATTACAGCGCGTTTGATATTGATATGCCCCTGTGGGCAACCCATGAATTTGGCGACAAAACTACGCACGCGGTGTGGATTTTGAATTGAACCGGAGATAATTAAATGACGTTCGGTAGGATCAAGCCAAGTCAGCACCACTTCCGGCTCAATGTAGGCATGCTCCTGAAAGCCGACTTCGTATTCACGTTCAAGAATATGTGCAGATGACGCAAAGCCCGCATCGATATCACCTTTGATGGTGTGATGATGCGCCGCAATGTTATTACCGCGTTCGGGGTGAATCAGGCGAGCATCGTCTTTGAGTGCCTGTTCTACGTCGGTAATCGGGGTGTAAGGCGTATAGCTAACTTGGATTTTGTCGGCGGCGAGGCAAGCCGCTTCGTATGTCTCTGCCGCAATAACGGCGATGACATCACCGTGAAAAACCACTTCATCTTTAACAATCGGCAGGTAGTCTTTGACGATGACGCCAACCACGGGCTCACCAGGGATATCTTGATAGGTTGCGATCTTGACGACGCCGTCAATGTTGAGGGCTTCCGTAAGATCGATGTGCTCGATTTTCCCCGCGGCGATGTCGGCGTAGCGACAAACGCCATACAGCATGCCGGGGAGCGACATATCGTTACCGTATATGGCTGTTCCTGTGACTTTAGCCAATCCATCAACGCGACGGATTGTCGTTGTGGTGCATGATGCACTCATGAATTTCTCCTTACGTAACGCTATTACGAACCTGTTCTTTAATTCAGGTCATCAGAGATAGCAGTTGTGAAAATAATGAAAAGTGGCGAGTCAGAGGGGGATTCGACGCAATTCATGTCTAATTTCTCTTGATTCAACACTTGTGCCACAACGGGATAGAAGGCTTTTGTCATCCTTAATTTGTGATGTTTATCGCATAAATCTGGGGTGTTGGTCTGATGCTGGCGTATTTTTTGTACAGATACTGTTTCTGATGTGAGGAGGGTAAAAGGAGAATAGATAAAATTCTCTTCAGAATGAGAGTCTTGTTTATCGATCTGATAAGTTGTGGCGATCTTTGTCGTTATTTGCCCCTATCATCATACAAGCCGTGATAATTTTGCTGTTGCGAGTTATCCTTAGCACATGCTTTTTCGCTGAGACAAGAACCCGTTTAGGAACAATCATGGATCATCGCTTACTCGAAATTATTGCTTGCCCTGTTTGTAATGGAAAACTCTACTTTAACAAAGAAAATCAAGAGCTAGTCTGTAAAGCCGATCGTTTGGGTTACCCACTACGCGATGGTATTCCAGTGCTGCTGGAGAATGAGGCCCGCTTACTTCCTGTGGATGAGAAATAATCAGATGAGTTTTATTGCTATTATCCCTGCGCGTTATTCCTCAACGCGTTTACCTGGGAAACCTCTCGCGGATATCGGTGGAAAACCGATGGTTGTCCACGTCATGGAAAGAGCGCTGGAGTCTGGTGCTTCACGCGTGATTGTGGCAACTGACCATGCTGATGTTAAACAAGCCGTGGAAGCTGCGGGTGGTGAAGTGTGTATGACACGCGCAGACCATCATTCAGGCACCGAGCGTTTAGCCGAAGTGATCGAGAAATGTGGTTTTGCCGACGATGAGATTATCGTCAATATTCAGGGCGATGAGCCACTGATTCCACCGTCAATTATTCGTCAAGTAGCTCATAATTTGGCGGGCAGTGACGCGGGGATGGCCACATTGGCGGTGCCTATCACGACGAGTGAAGAAGCTTTTAACCCTAATGCAGTTAAAGTTGTCTGCGACAAAAATGGCTATGCGCTGTATTTCTCTCGGGCGACAATCCCTTGGGATCGCGATCGTTTTGCGGTTTCTCGCGATGAGATTGGTGATACTTTCTTGCGCCATATTGGTATCTACGCGTATCGTGCCGGTTTTATCCGCCGCTATGTAACGTGGACACCAAGCAGCCTTGAGCAGATTGAGATGTTAGAGCAACTGAGAGTGTTGTGGTATGGCGAAAAAATCCACGTGGATGTTGCCGCGACCGCGCCAAGCCCAGGGGTGGATACCATGGAAGATTTAGAACAGGTTCGCCGTATTTTTGCAGCCAGCAAATAGGCTGATCGTTTCAGCTCTCTATATTCAAAATAAGAGCGTGCAAGAGTGCGCTCTTTTGATCTAGTCGCATACAATACCTCGATAATTCCGCCATGATGAGTGAATATATGGCGATAAAAGGTACCGTGAAATGCAGCAAAATCTGTATCACAGCATGGATCATTTGAAAGCTGAACTGAGCGTCGTTTTGGGAGAGTCAATAGGCCGTTTAGAGCAAATCAGTGAACAGCCGTACGCTAGCCTTTTTACCCTTTATAATCAACAGGGCACGCCTTTACCTTTAGTCGCTAAAACCTTTTTATGTCAAGGAATTGCTCAGCAGGAGGCTTATAAGCTGTCAATGCTGGCGCGTCAGGGGGATATTCGTTTACCCACAGTTTATGGTGTATTAACCACGCACCAATTTCCTTATAAAGAAGTCCTACTGATTGAACGTCTGCGCGGCGTTTCCGTTGAAGCCCCCACTAGAACCCCACAACGATGGCAATGTCTGAAAGAACAGATTGCGGAAGGCATTCTTTCTTGGCACCGCATTGATAGCCATGGCTGTGTAGGAAATGTTGATAGCGTGCAGGAAAATACGTGGCCGCAATGGTATCAGCAGCGTTTGGAAGTGATTTGGTCAACCCTTGGTAATATGCAAACCACAGAGTTGGGTATTGAAACACGACGAATTTTATTTCGCAGCAAAGAGAAATTGCCAGAGCTGTTTGCTGGTTTTGATGATAGTTGTGTTTTGGTACATGGAAATTTAACGTTAAGAAGTATGTTAAAGGATCAGAAAAGCGATCAACTGTTGGCGATGCTTAATCCAGGAATGATGTTATGGGCACCGCGTGAATATGATCTCTTTCGTCTGAGTGAAGATGGAATGGCAACGGAGCTTCTCCATACCTATTTACAAAAAGCACCGGTGAGCGATGATTTTATGATGAGGCGGTGGCTCTATGTATTGTGGGAATCTATTGGACGCTACCTGCATACCGGCGTTGTTGAACGTCCAGTTGTCGATCGCGCTGCACAGCAACTTTTGCCTTGGCTTGGTTGATATTGACGATAATCTCTAATTGGTCGGTCGATAACCGGCAAATCGAAAGCGGTTTGCTGGTTAATTATCAATCACTATGAGAGGCGGAAATGTGATAATGATACAAACCTCTACCACTTTGATATTTCTCCCCGCACGATAAACTCTTTTTTAAATCTCTATTTTTGTGCTTGTTCGCTATATCTTTTGAAAAGAGCGGTTTTATTTAGCCTCAAGTGTGATTTCCCCCGCAATTATTTCGTTTTTCTTCTCATTAACCCTACAAATAATAAAAGTGCGCATGTTCTGTGCATGGTTGGCATGTACGCAAAAAATCGATATGTCCACTCAACGACATCGCCATTTGCGTCAATGATAACGCTGTACATCCGTAAATAGGGGAGCGAAGGCTCTCGAATCGTAGCTGGTTAACCTACCCTTTAGCCGAGCCGTAAGGAGCGATGTGTCCATGAGCGTCATAAATCCTAACCTTAAAATAGAGCACAGCAAGATAGAGCCCGTCGTTGATGAAGTGGAACGTAGATTGCCAATTGCGCAGCTTTTTACTTTAGGCCTTCAGCATGTGTTAGTTATGTACGCGGGGGCCGTGGCAGTGCCACTGGTGATTGGCGGTAGCCTCGGATTACCCAAAGAACAAATTGCTTTTCTGATCAGTTCCGATCTCTTCTGTTGTGGCGTTGTCACGCTATTACAATGTTTAGGCATTGGCCGTTTTGCAGGGATTCGTTTGCCGGTCATCATGTCTGTTACCTTCGCCGCTGTGACCCCTATGCTGGCTATTGGCGCCGACCCAAACATAGGACTCACGGGAATATTCGGTGCGACAATCGCCTCGGGTATTATCGCCACATTATTAGTGCCAGTGATTGGCCGACTCATGCCTCTATTTCCAACCGTTGTGACTGGCGTCGTCATCACATCTATTGGCATTAGCATTATGCAGGTGGGTATTGATTGGGCTGCGGGAGGGAAAGGGAATCCAGACTACGGCAGCCCAATCTATATCGGGACATCATTACTGGTATTGGTATTTATTCTATTAGTCACCCGTTTTGCTAAAGGTTTCCTATGCAATATTTCGGTATTGCTGGGTATTTTATTTGGGTTTGCCATTGCTTTTATGATGGGGAAAGTCAGTTTTGCCGGGCTAGGCAATGCGGCGTGGTTTGCTCCCATTAAACCATTTGCGTTTGGTTGGCCAACCTTTGAACCCGTCAGCATCATCACATTAACGGTGATTATGTTGATTACTTTTATAGAGTCGATGGGGATGTTCTTAGCGCTAGGCGATATTGTGGGGCGGCCAGCAAAACAACAAGATATCATTAGGGGTTTACGCGTTGATGGCATCGGTACTGTTATTGGTGGCTTATTTAACAGTTTTCCACATACTTCATTTTCACAAAACGTTGGCTTAGTGAGTGTCACAGGCGTATCTAGCCGCTGGGTATGTGTTATGTCTGGTGGGATATTAATTGTATTCGGGCTGATTCCCAAAATGGCATTGATTGTTGCTTCAATTCCTCAATTTGTATTGGGGGGCGCTGGTATTGTCATGTTTGGTATGGTTTTGGCGACGGGAATACGTATCCTTTCGCGCGCTAATTACAGTACTAACCGTTATAACCTGTACATCGTTGCTATCAGCTTAGGGATTGGCATGATCCCCACGGTTTCCCATGATTTCTTTAGCCAGCTACCTGCGGCAATTCAGCCTTTATTGCATAGCGGGATCCTGCTAGCAACCGTATGTGCGGTTAGCCTAAATCTCTATTTCAATGGTTACCATCCTGATAATGAAATTGATGATACGGAAGTGAAAAAAATAACCTTAGCAAAGGCAATTAAAGAAAAAACTGTTTAAACCCGGATGTAGAGAATGGAGAGGGGCCATTTTCTGCATATTGATGAAGATGAAATATCCGTGATGTTGAGAATCATGGATATAAGGAGCTGTCGTGAAAGCTATTCATAATGATGCCATCAATATTCAGGAGAGAAAGAACTCCCCTCAAATTAAGGTAGATGTAGACCCCGTTGATGAAATATTACCGATAGGACAAATGCTAGTTTATGGTTTGCAGCACGTATTGGTCATGTATGCAGGGGCGATTGCGGTTCCCCTTATTATTGGTAAAGCGGTTGGTTTTACGCCGGAACAAATTATTTTCTTGATCAGCACCGACCTGTTTATATGCGGCTGTGCCACCATTCTTCAGTCGATAGGCCTATTCAATATTATTGGTAGTAAATTACCTATTGTTCAAGGGTGTACATTTGCAGCATTAATACCCATGGCGTTGATTGGTCAGCAGTATGGGATCGGGGGTATCTCGGGCGCGGTGATTATTGCCGGTGGGTTTACACTCCTGTGTGCGCCGTTTGTGTGCAAGCTGGTACGCTTTTTCCCGAAAGCCGTCATGGGGACCATTGTGACGCTTATTGGCCTCTCAATACTCCCCGTGGCGGGTGGTTGGATAGGTGGCGGAGATCTGGATGCCGCAAGTTTTGGTAGCTACGGCTCATTATTGATGGCCTTATTTACGCTTGCCATTGTGATGCTGATCTACACCTTTGGTAAGGGCATGCTGAAGAATATCGCCGTGCTGGTGGGCATTATTATTGGTACCGTAGCGTATTACTTCATGGGCAAGCTCGATCTTTCTCAGGTGGCTGCCACCAGTTGGATGACCTTTCCTTACCCCATGCGTTTCGCCGTACCTGAATTTCACCTCTTTCCAGCCGTTTTGATGTGCATGGTGATGATCGTTGTGATGGTGGAAACCATGTCATCTATGATGGCGATGGGCGAAATTGTGGGGCGTCCAGCCGATCAGGCTACGTTAAAACGTGGTCTGTATGCCTGCGGTTCCGCCACCTTATTTGGCGGCTTTTTTAATATGTTTCCCTATGCTGCTTTTGCTCAAAACGTAGGATTGGTCAGTATGACCGGTGTTCGTAGCCGGTTTATTGTCGGCGTTGCAGGGTGCATTCTCATTACTCTCGGTTTGTTTCCTAAGCTAGCGGCTTTCGTGGTTGCCGTACCTAAGCCTGTGCTCGGTGGTGCAGGGATTGTGATGTTTGGGATGGTCGCGGTGTCAGGGATTCGCACGTTAGGACAAGTTGATTATCGAAATAATAACAATGGCATGGTGGTTGCGCTGACCCTTGGTTTAGGCATGTTACCCGTGATGGTTCCCCAGTTATTTCAACAAATGCCGAAAGCCGCTGAGATGTTTTTACACAGCGGCATTACGATAGGTACGGTCGTTGCGATCGCTGCCAATCTGATTCTCAATGGGCGAGACAGACAGGCAAAAATTCCAGGCTGCAAAGAATGCACGTTGCAGGATTTAGACATGAACAGTACCGCAGCTCGGGAAGCCTTCACTACAACGCGTGAATATATCGCCATGCGGAGGAGACAAAATGCACAAAAAAACGCTGCTCTTTAAAAATGCAGAATTACTTGTCACGATGGATGATGAGCGAAGAGAGATTAGAGGCGGTTGCCTGCTGGTTGAGGGAAATCGTATTGTTGCGGTTGGGGGGAAAGAGTTGTGCGCTGCCCCTGCTGATGAAGAAATTGATCTCCATGGGCACGTCGTGATCCCTGGTTTGATAAATACTCATCATCACATGTTTCAGTCATTAACTCGTGTAATACCCGAAGCACAAGATGGCGAATTGTTTGGTTGGCTAAATAATCTCTATCCGATCTGGGCTGGACTGACTCCAGAGATGATCCGAGTCTCTACGCAAACAGCGATGGCGGAACTGATGCTTTCTGGCTGTACGACCTCAAGCGATCATCTTTACGTTTATCCTAACGGTTGTCGTCTGGATGACAGCATTGAGGCTGCTAGGGAAATAGGCATGCGTTTTCATGCATGCCGAGGAAGCATGAGCGTTGGACGTAGTAAAGGTGGATTGCCTCCCGACGAACTCGTTGAGAGCGAACAGGCTATTTTGGAAGATTCGCGACGACTGATTACTAGCTACCATGATGCACAACGCTATAGCATGTTACGTATAGCGTTAGCGCCTTGTTCTCCGTTTTCCGTAAGCAGAGAATTGATGGTGAAAACGGCACAAATGGCACGTGAGTATGGCGTGTCGTTGCATACGCATTTGGCTGAAAACGATAATGACGTTAGCTATAGTCAGTCGCATTTCGGTATGACTCCAGCCCAATATGCAGAGGATTTGGGATGGGTCGGCGCGGATGTGTGGCATGCCCATTGCGTTAAATTGGATCAGGCTGGCATCGGTTTGTTTGCCAAAACAGGTACAGGCGTTGCTCATTGTCCTTGCTCAAATATGAGATTAGCGTCAGGGATTGCTCCAATACGCACGATGTTAGATGAAGGTGTAAATGTGGGACTTGGCGTAGATGGTTCAGCCTCTAACGATGCAGGAAATATGATTGCGGAAACGCGTCAGACCATGTTGTTACAGCGCGTCGGCTTTGGCCCAGATGCCATGAGTGCTCGGCAAGCGTTGGAGATTGCGACTCGAGGTGGCGCTAAGGTGCTCAATCGCGACGATATTGGTTATTTAGCACCAGGAATGGCGGCGGATTTCGTGGCATTCGATCTGAATACGCTAAATTTGGCCGGAGCCAAACACGACCCGCTGGCTGCTCTGGTCTTTTGTTCGCCAGGCAACGTTGCCTATAATGTGATTAACGGGCGAGTGGTGATTCGCGAAGGGGAGCTGCAAACGATTGATTTACCTTCCGTTGTGCAGCATCACAATCGCTTAGCTTGCCTGCTGGTGAATCGAGGCAGATTATAGGTGGTTTTCCTTCTTCATCGGTGTCTTTGTTTCAGCCAAGTATGGCAGAGACAGTAGACACCGATGGGGATTAGCAATAGCGCCACAGTGGCTGTCACCAAGGCCATGGAGGAGTTTAATCCCGTTGTCCATCCCAGTACGAACGCCACCGCGCTAATGGCATTCAGTGGGTTCAAGCTGACGGGCATGTTTTCCGCTTTTGATAACACATCAAGTAAAATCACCTGCGCTTCAAACACAATCAGGGCAATAAGAATACTGATTACTCTGTGTTTCATTTTTCATCCTTCGCTTTTAGCAATGCCTGCCACCAACTTCCTAAGGTTTCATACCATGCTCGTTCGCTATGGCCGAGGTAAAGTGGTGATGGTAACCAGCGTTCCCAAGGATTTAATGGTGATGAAATAGCAAGTTGATTTGCAGGTGCTGGAATCGGATCTAACGCTTCGGCCTTAAAAAAACGTAGCGCGCGTGGGAGATGATTTGCAGATGTGACCAGCAATAACCTCTGCTTTTGCACAATCTTAGCCACTTCCTGTGCTTCCTGCTGCGTATCACGCGGTTTATCTAAGATAATAATTCTCTCAGCGGGTACGCCCAAACTTTTAGCCACATTGGCGGCCACTTGGGCGCTGCTTATTGGATTGCTAATGGCGGCGGCACCGGTAAAAATAATTTTTGCGCTAGGATTTAACTCAAGTTGCCGGACCCCCTCCGTGACTCGAGGCAAACTGTTATTGATGAGATTTGAACTTGGTGCCCAGTCTGGGTTAAAAGTATAGCCGCCACCCAGCACCACAATGTAATCTGCGTTGCTTGGCGTATTGATCGTTGGGTAATGATTTTCAAGTGGAGCCAATAGGCGATCGGCAACAGGTTGTAGGCTTAATAGCAGAATTCCAAGCCAAGCGAGTGAAATACAGATTTTTCCTAAGCGCTGCCACCGTGTCCACCAGATGAAAATCAGGCCCACTGCGATGATCAAGAGAAACAAGGGCAGAGGCAAAAGGAGCCCACCGACAAACTTTTTTAGCGCAAACAGCATAAATTAGGTGCCTTTCTGAATGAAAAAACGACATCTAGATAGAATATGTGGCCGATAAGATTCATTCTATGCCAGCCTGTGTCAAAATAGCAGGTTTAAAGCGTCCCTCACGGGAGATTTTTCTGGTGATGCGCTGTGCAAATATTCAGGAGCCGACATATTCATGAGTCGAGGTATGCAGGATCGTAATTTTGACAATATCGCTGAAAAATTTGCGCGCAATATTTACGGCACAACCAAAGGAAAAATCCGTCAGGCCGTATTATGGCAGGATCTGGAACAGTTACTGACCCAGCTTCCCAACAGACCTTTACACATTCTTGATGCAGGCGGTGGGCTTGGACAGGTATCCTGTGAGCTCGCCGCGCGCGGCCATCATATTACGCTGTGCGACATTTCCGGTGAGATGCTAAAGCGTGCACAGGCCTATGCGGATGAAAAAGGTGTGAGCCAGCACATGCGTTTTGTGCAAAGTCCTGCACAAGAGATGCATCAATATTTAGAACAGCCGGTTGATCTGATATTGTTCCATGCGGTTTTGGAGTGGGTAGCAGAACCTCAGGAAACACTAGCGTCTTTGATGAAGTGTTTAAATCCCGGCGGCGCATTGTCTTTAATGTTCTATAACTACAATGGTCTATTGATGCGAAACGTGATCATTGGCAATACGGCATACGTCAATCAAGGGATGCAAAAGCGTAAAACTCGAACGCTTTCCCCTGATCATCCTTTAGATCCGCAAAAGGTGTATGGCTGGTTAGAAGAGATAGGGCTGACAATTTCCGGTAAAACGGGCGTGCGGGTATTTCATGATTACCTGCGAGATAAAACGCAACAGATTGAGGCTTTTGACGATTTATTGGCGCTGGAGCAGCGTTACTGTCGTCAGGAGCCTTTTGTGAGTTTGGGACGTTACATCCATGTGATGGCGTACAAACCCGACACGAAGGACCAACTATGAGTGATTTCTCCCAGACTGTACCGGAGCTGGTTGCCTGGGCGCGGAAAAATGATTTTTCAATTTCACTCCCTACCGAGCGTTTGGCTTTCATTTTGGCTATAGCTACTTTGAACAGTGAGCGTTTAGACGGAGAGATGAGTGAAGGCGAACTGATCGATGCATTCCGACACGTCAGCAAAGCTTTTGAACAAACACATG
Organism: Hafnia paralvei; assembly: GCF_020150375.1. Lineage (NCBI taxonomy): Bacteria > Pseudomonadati > Pseudomonadota > Gammaproteobacteria > Enterobacterales > Hafniaceae > Hafnia > Hafnia paralvei. The sequence continues at coordinate 1,867,473 of NZ_CP083737.1, forward strand.
AAACGGTAGCAATCCGTGCCAACAATGCGATTAACGATTTAGTTAAGCAGCGTTTACTTAATCGCTTTACCAGCGAGTTAGCCGACGGTAACGCGATTTATCGTCTAACCCCGTTGGGGATTGGCATCACGGATTACTACATTCGACAGCGAGAGTTTTCTACGCTGCGTTTGTCTATGCAATTGTCTATCGTGGCGCAAGAATTGCGTAGCGCGGCGGAAGCCGCTGAAGAAGGTGGCGATGAATATCATTGGCACCGCAACGTGTTTGCTCCTCTGAAATACTCAGTTGCCGAGATTTTCGATAGTATCGATCTGACTCAACGCATTATGGATGAGCAGCAGCAGGGGGTAAAAGCGGATATCGCAGCTCTGCTGAATCAGGACTGGCGCGCCGCGATTTCTAGCTGTGAAGTGTTGCTGTCGGAAACCTCAGGCACGCTGCGTGAATTGCAGGATACGCTAGAAGCCGCAGGTGATAAGCTGCAGGCCAATTTGCTGCGTATTCAAGATGCCAATATGAATAATCCGGATTTGGCATTTGTAGACAAGTTAGTATTTGATCTGCAGAACAAGTTAGACCGCATTATCAGTTGGGGCCAGTTAACCATCGATTTGTGGATCGGCTACGACAGACACGTGCATAAATTTATCCGTACGGCGATTGATATGGATAAAAACCGCGTCTTTGCCCAGCGATTACGTCAGTCCGTGCAGAGTTATTTTGACAATCCTTGGGCACTTACTATTGCGAATGCCGATCGTCTGTTTGATATGCGTGACGAAGAGCTTGCGCTGCTCAACGAAGAAGTGACCGGCGAGCTGCCTCCGGATATGGAATATGAAGAGTTTTCTGAAATCCGCGAACAGCTGGCGGCAATGATCGAGCAAGAGCTAAAGATTTATCAAAAAGAGCAACGCCCGCTGGATCTCGGCGCGGTTTTACGCGAATACCTTGCTCAGTATCCGCGTCAACGTCATTTCGATTTGGCAAGAATTTTGGTCGACCAAGCCGTTCGCTTAGGTGTGGCTGAAGCTGATTTCACCGGATTACCTGCCCAATGGCAGGCGATCAATGATTACGGAGCCAAGGTACAGGCCCATGTCATCGACAAATACTGAAAATATGATGCCAGCTAGACTGGCGCAAGCGGTGTTTAACCCGCTGTTTCCCGCGTTGGATAGTCAACTGCGTTCCGGTCGTCACATTGGCATTGATGAGTTAGATAATCATGCTTTCCTGATGGATTTTCAGGATGAGCTGGAACTCTTTTATAGCCGCTATAACGTTGAACTCATCCGTGCACCGGAAGGTTTTTTCTATCTCAGACCGCGTTCTACCACGCTTATCCCACGCTCTGTTCTGTCTGAGCTGGATATGATGGTGGGCAAAATTCTGTGCTACCTCTATTTAAGTCCTGAGCGTTTGGCGCACGAAGGTATCTTCAGCCAACAGGAACTCTATGATGAGTTGCTCTCTCTGGCCGATGAAAGCAAGTTACTGAAGTATGTTAACCAACGCTCCACCGGTTCGGATCTTGACCGTCAAAAGCTGCAAGAGAAAGTTCGTACCTCATTAAATAGGCTACGTCGTTTGGGCATGGTTTATTTCATGGGTAATGACAGCACTAAATTCCGCATCACTGAGGCGGTTTTCCGCTTTGGTGCAGACGTGCGCAGCGGCGATGACCCACGTGAATCCCAGCTCAGAATGATCCGTGACGGCGAAGCCATGCCGTTAGAAAACACGTTGTCGCTGAATGATGAAAACGAAGAAAACGAATCCAGTGCAGACGGTAGCGCGGACAATGCGGAGGATGAACAGGAATGATTGAACGCGGAAAATTTCGCTCGCTGACACTGGTTAACTGGAACGGTTTCTTTGCCCGAACTTTTGATCTTGATGAACTGGTGACTACGCTCTCAGGGGGCAACGGCGCGGGTAAATCGACCACCATGGCGGCGTTTGTTACGGCGCTAATCCCCGATCTGACGCTGCTGCATTTCCGTAACACCACGGAAGCAGGGGCGACGTCGGGTTCACGTGATAAAGGCTTGCACGGCAAGCTGCGCGCAGGCGTATGTTATGCCACGCTTGACGTCGTTAACTCGCGTCACCAGCGTGTTTTGGTCGGGGTTCGCTTACAGCAGGTTGCAGGTCGCGACCGTAAAGTTGATATCAAGCCTTTCACAATCCAAGGCTTACCGACATCGTTCCAGCCAACGCAGATCCTAACGGAAACCGTGGGCGAGCGTCAGGCTCGAGTGTTACCGCTGGCCGAGCTAAAAGAACGAGTTGAAGCGATCGAAGGCGTACAGTTCAAGCAGTTTAACTCGATCACCGACTATCACTCTTTGATGTTTGATCTGGGCGTGATCCCACGCCGTCTGCGCTCAGCATCTGACCGCAGCAAGTTTTATCGCCTCATTGAAGCTTCACTGTACGGTGGTATTTCCAGCGCGATTACCCGCTCTCTGCGCGATTATCTGTTGCCAGAAAACAGTGGGGTGCGTAAAGCATTTCAGGATATGGAAGCCGCGCTGCGTGAAAACCGCATGACGCTTGAAGCTATTCGCGTAACGCAGTCCGACCGTGACCTGTTCAAACACCTGATCACTGAAGCAACATCCTATGTATCGGCTGACTATATGCGCCACGCCAACGAGCGTCGCATTCACCTCGATCAGGCACTGCTGCTGCGACGTGAGCTGCTGGGTGGGCGTAAACAGCTGCTGGCGGAACAATATCGTCATGTCGAAATGTCTCGTGAACTGGCGGAGCAAAGCGGCTCTGAATCCGATCTCGAAACCGATTATCAGGCCGCAAGCGATCACTTAAATCTTGTCCAAACGGCGATGCGTCAGCAGGAGAAGATCGAGCGTTATCAAAGTGATTTGGAAGAGCTGACTTATCGTTTAGAAGAGCAGAACGAAGTTGTCGCTGAGGCAAGCGATCTGCACGCTGACTATGAAGCGCGTTCAGAAGCGGCCGAAGCTGAAGTGGATGAGCTAAAAAGTCAGTTGGCTGATTACCAGCAGGCATTGGACGTGCAGCAGACACGCGCTATTCAGTACCAGCAAGCACTACAAGCGTTAGAGCGTGCTCGTCAGGTGTGTCAACTGCCCGATCTCAACGCCGATAACAGCGAAGAGTGGCTTGAAACCTTCAGCGCACGCGAGCAGGAAGCGACTGAAATTCTGATGCAGCTCGAGCAAAAAATGAATGTGGCAAGTGCTGCGCATTCCCAGTTTGAAAATGCTTACCAACTGGTCGTGAAGCTGGTGGGGGAAGTGAGCCGCAGCGAGGCATGGCAGGCTGGCCGAGATTTGTTACGCGACTGGTCTTCACTTCAGCATCAATCTGAACGTGTACAACCATTACGTATGCGTTTGGCTGAATTAGAACAGCGTTTACGTTCGCAGCAAGACGCTGAACGTTTATTACAGGAATTCTGTAAACGTACCGGACAGCAATATCAGCCTGAAGAGCTGGATGATGCCCAGCGCGAAATGGAAGAGCGGATTGAAACGTTGACCCTCGACGTTGCCGAAGCCAGCGAACGCCGCATGGTGCTGCGTCAGGAGCTGGAGCAGATCACCGCGAAAGCAAAAGATCTGACGGCGAAAGCGCCAGTATGGTTAGCGGCACAAGAAGCACTAAGCCAGCTTAGCGATCAGTGTGGTGACGAACTTTCCGACAGTCGTCAGGTTACTGAGCAGATGCAACAACTGCTGGAGCGTGAACGTGAATCTACCGTCGAACGCGATGAAGTTGCTCATCAGAAACGTGAAATTGAGAACCAGATTGAACGTTTAAGCCAGCCAAGCGGAGCAGAAGACGGCCGATTGATCGCGCTGGCCGAACGTTTTGGCGGTGTTCTGCTGTCTGAAATTTACGATGACGTGACCATCGATGATGCGCCGTACTTTTCCGCATTATATGGACCTGCACGCCATGCGATTGTGGTCCCAGACCTTTCTCTGGTTCGTGAACAGTTGGCGGGGCTGGAAGATTGTCCGGAAGATCTCTATCTGATCGAAGGGGATCCGCAGTCGTTTGATGACAGCGTATTTGCCGCTGATGAGCTTGAGCGTGCTGTGGTTGTCAAGGCATCGGATCGCCAGTGGCGTTATTCTCGCTTCCCTGAGGTGCCGTTATTTGGTCGTGCAGCCCGCGAAAGCCGTTTGGAAACGCTGTATGCGCAGCGTGATGAGTTGGCTGAACGTTATGCTACGCTGTCGTTCGACGTGCAGAAAACTCAGCGTCTACATCAGGCGTTTAGTCGTTTTATCGGCAGCCATTTAGCCGTTGCATTTGAGCAAGATCCGGAAGCTGAGTTACGTCAAATCAACGGTCGTCGTACCGAGATCGAACGTGAATTCAATAATCAGGACAATATTACGCAGCAGCAACGTCAGCAATTAGCTCAGGCGAAAGAAAGCGTTGCGTTGCTGCATAAGTTAACACCGCATATTGGTTTGCTTGCTGATGAAACCTTACAGGATCGCGTTGAAGAGATCCGTGAGGAACTGGAAGAGGCGCAGGAAGCGGCGCGCTATCTGCAACAGCATGGGGCAAACCTAGCCAAGCTGGAACCGATGCTCTCTGTGTTGCAGAGCGATCCAGAGCAGCATGAGCAGTTGCGTCAAGATTATCAGCAGGCTCAGCAAAATCAGCGTTCCGCGAAACAGCAGACCTTCGCGCTCACTGAAGTGGTTCAGCGTCGTGCACACTTCAGCTACAGCGATTCTGCAGGCATGTTGACGGAGAACTCTGACCTTAACGATAAACTGCGTCAGCGCTTAGAACATGCTGAAGCCGATCGTGCGCGTACCCGCGATCAGCTTCGTCAGCAGCAGGCTCAGTTGGCTCAGTATCATCAGGTGCTTGCATCGCTGAAGAGCTCGTTTGAAGCCAAGCGTGACATGCTTAAAGAGCTGTCTCAAGAGCTGCAAGATATTGGCGTACAGGCCGATCCAAACGCAGAAGAGCGCGCGCGCATACGCCGAGATGAGCTGCATACCGCATTGAGCAATAACCGTGCGCGTCGTAATCAGCTTGAAAAACAGATTATGTTCTGTGAATCAGAAATGGATAATCTGCAAAAACGCCTGCGTAAGGTTGAGCGCGATTACCATCAGATCCGCGAGCAGGTTACCACCGCGAAAGCAGGCTGGTGTGCCGTGATGCGCTTAGTCAAAGACAATGGCGTTGAACGTCGACTCCATCGTCGTGAGCTGGCGTATATGGACGCGGATGAGCTACGTTCTATGTCGGACAAGGCGTTAGGTGCGTTGCGTTTGGCGGTGGCTGACAACGAGCATTTGAGAGATGTGCTGCGTTTATCTGAAGATCCAAAACGCCCTGAACGTAAAATCCAGTTCTATATTGCCGTTTATCAGCATCTGCGTGAGCGTATCCGTCAGGACATTATCCGCAGTGATGATCCTGTTGACGCTATCGAGCAGATGGAAATTGAGCTTGCACGTTTGACAGAAGAGCTGACCTCCCGTGAACAGAAACTGGCTATTAGCTCGAAGAGCGTCGCCAATATTATTCGCAAGACCATACAGCGTGAGCAGAACCGCATTCGTATGCTCAACCAAGGTTTGCAGACAGTTGCCTTTGGGCAGGTGAATAGCGTTCGTCTGAATGTCAACGTACGTGAAGCTCACTCAACGCTGTTGACGGTGTTGTCAGAACAGCAGGAACAACATCAGGATCTGTTTAATAGCAACCGGCTAACCTTCTCAGAAGCGTTAGCGAAACTGTATCAGCGCCTGAATCCACAAATCGACATGGGGCAGCGCACGCCGCAAACCATTGGCGAAGAATTGCTGGATTATCGTAACTATCTAGAAATGGAAGTTGAGGTTAACCGTGGTTCGGATGGTTGGTTACGTGCGGAGAGCGGAGCGCTGTCAACGGGTGAAGCGATCGGTACCGGCATGTCCATTCTGGTTATGGTCGTTCAAAGCTGGGAAGAGGAATCACGCCGTCTACGTGGCAAAGATATTTCACCGTGCCGTTTGCTGTTCCTAGATGAGGCCGCTCGTCTAGATGCAAAATCTATCGCTACGTTGTTTGAACTGTGTGAGCGTCTGGAGATGCAGCTAATTATTGCGGCGCCAGAAAACATCAGCCCAGAAAAGGGCACCACATATAAACTGATGCGTAAAGTGTTCAATAACACTGAACATGTTCATGTTGTGGGACTGCGAGGCTTTGCTCCCGAGAAAAACATAATGGAATCAGTGACTCAAGAAGAGTCAGAGAGCTAGAACCTAATAAATTTCATATACTGAAATCATTATTAACGCAAACGGCCTTCTTATCGGGCCGTTTTTTTTGGCAGAATGTAGGCGGTAACGTATCATCATATAAATAAAACGTAATGTCCGGGCAGTTGATGCACCAACCGGCACATGAAACGGCAAAAAGTCATTTCTATTTGTATAATTAAGCTAAGGTTCCGAAAGTCGGAGCCAATGAGCTAACAAGGGAGCAAGGGATGGTGCTGAATAACAGATTCCGTCTAGGCCATATGGTTGTCGGTGGTTCAATGGCGATGAGTGCTTTGGCGATGAGCCTGATGCCTGCTCACGCAGAGGTCGTCACACAGCCTGTAACGCAGCCAGCGGTTTCAGTAGCGACCATGAGTGTACCTCAGTCGCGTTCTACGCTGATATCACAGCTTCCGCAGGGAGTATCGCTGCGTTATTTAAATCAGCTTTCCTCTCTTTATGCTGCTAATCATATGCAGCCGATGTGGCAGGATCGTGCCGCCGTGCAGCAATTTCAGCAGCAATTAGCTGAAGTCGCGCTTTCTGGCGTACAACCGCAGTTTACTCAATGGGTGCAGGCGCTTGTTAACCCAGATGTCAAAGATATGGCGCGTGACGCTGTACTGTCCGATGCGATGCTGGGGTATCTTCAGTTTGTTTCAGGCGTAAGTGCAACGAAAGGAAGCTGGCTGTATAGTTCGGTGCCTTACGCTATAGCGGAGCCTCCAGCAACGTTGGTTAATAACTGGCAACTGTCTGTGCGTGATGGTCGCTTGGCCACGTTTGTTCAATCGTTGGCACCGTCACATCCACAATATGCCGCTATGCATAAAGCGCTAAAAGATTTGCTGGCGGATACTCGTCCTTGGCCAACCGTCAACGATGGTCCAAGCTTAAAACCCGGCGATTTGAGCCCAGATATGCCTGCTCTGCGTGAGGTTTTACAGCGAACGGGGATGCTCACAGAAAAGGGAAATGTTAAGTCGCCGACACCAGTACCAGAGGCTCAGCCGCTGCAATCGCCTGCAAGTCAGGAACCTAACGCGGTAATCAGTCCTTCGACCACTGCGGTATCAGAGTTGACGCAGCAGCCAACGCCAGAGGCAACACCGGCGAAAACAATGCCTGTTTCAGCTACGGACAATCGATACACGCCTGAGTTAGTCGAAGCTGTGAAACGTTTCCAGCAGTGGCAGGGCCTTGCGAGTGACGGAGTGATTGGCAAACGTACTCGTGAATGGCTGAACGTTTCACCGCAAACACGAGCAACGTTACTGGCGTTAAATATTCAGCGACTGCGTATTTTGCCGGGAGAAGTCGATACCGGCATTATGGTTAATATTCCTAACTACTCTCTGATTTACTACCAAAACGGTACTGAAGTGCTTACTTCACGCGTTATCGTTGGACGTCCGACGCGTAAAACACCGCTGATGAATAGTGAACTGAATAACGTGGTTGTCAATCCACCGTGGAATGTCCCAACCACGCTTATTCGCGAAGACATTGTTCCTAAAGCGATGCGTGATCCTGGCTATTTTGAACGTCATGGATATCGTCTGTTTTCTGGTTGGAGTAATGATGCTGAAGTTGTCGATCCTTATATGATCGATTGGGCATCAGTTTCGCCGCGTAATTTTCCATATCGTATCCAGCAGGCGCCAGGCGTTAATAATTCATTAGGTCGCTACAAGTTTAATATGCCGAGTCAGGATGCTATTTATCTGCATGACACACCGAATCATGGATTGTTTGAAAAAGACATCCGTGCTTTAAGTTCGGGTTGTGTCCGTGTGAATAAAGCATCAACGCTAGCAAATATGTTGTTACAAGATGCTGGCTGGAATGACGCACGGGTATCATCTGCATTAAAAGAGGGGAATACGAAATATGTGCCAATTCGTCATCGTATACCGGTTCGTCTCTATTATCTGACCGCGTGGGTTTCTGAAGATGGAAAACCGCAATTCCGCACAGATATTTACAATTATGATGATACCGTCCGTTCTGGGGCAAAAGTAGCAGCTCAAGCTGAACGTCTTTTTCAGCTTTAGCAAGTAGTTAGCAATAACGTTGTTTTGTTGATGATGTAACTGCGAGTCATAAATTTCTGTGATATCCCGCCGGGCACGGCGGGAAGCGGGTTGACTCGATCATCCATGGCGGTTATGGTGCCTGACGGTGCGCTTTAATGCGTGATCTTTAGATACTTTGCCGGGTAAAAACATCTCATGGATCCAATCAATATTCATCGTCGCAAGTGGTTAGCTTTAGGTGGCGTTGCTATGGGAATGGCAATGCTGCCTGGGCAAGCGCTAGCAACGCTTTCTACACCGCGTCCGCGTATTTTAGTGTTGAATAATTTAAATACCGGTGAGCAACTCAAAGCCGAGTTTTTCGACGGCAAAAACTATATTCAAGAAGAGCTGGCTCGCCTCAATCATTTATTCCGCGACTATCGTGCGAATAAAGTTAAACGTATTGACCCTCGTTTATTCGATCAAATATTCCGCTTACAAGCGATGATAGGTACGCGCAAACCTATTCAGCTTATTTCTGGATATCGTTCTCCACGTACAAATAGTGAATTACGTGAGCGTGGCAGTGGTGTTGCTAAGCATAGTTACCATACTCTCGGCCAAGCGATGGATTTCCATATTGAAGGCGTTCAGCTAGCGAATATTCGTAAAGCCGCATTGAAAATGCGTGCGGGTGGCGTTGGATATTATCCGCGCAGTAATTTTGTTCATATTGATACTGGCCCTGTCAGGAATTGGTAATACTTTGCTAAGCAGGTATTATTAGCGGTAGAGCTAAAGACATCCATCACGTCGGCCTTTGCCGGCGTGTTTTTTTATTGTGATAAATCATTGTGGGCAAGGTATTGAGGCAACGATGAAATATAAAATAATTCCTGTCACTGCATTTCAACAAAATTGTACTCTGCTATGGTGTGAAGATACACATCAGGCCGCTATCGTCGATCCGGGCGGTGAGCCTGCAAAAATTTTGCGTGAAGTGGAAGCGCTTGGCTTAACGGTGACTCAAATACTGCTCACCCACGGTCATCTAGACCATGTTGGAGCGGCAGGACAATTGGCGAAGAGCTTGAATGTACCCATATATGGACCGCAGGAAGACGATCTGTTTTGGCTTGAAGGGCTACCTGCACAAAGCAAAATGTTTGGTTTCACCAATTGTGACCCATTGACGCCAACGCGCTGGCTTAACGATGGTGATACGTTGCAGGTAGGGTATCAAACATTACAGGTGTTTCATTGCCCCGGACATACTCCTGGCCACGTGATTTTCTTCAATGAAGAGTCGCGCTTAGCGCAGGTGGGCGATGTTTTGTTTAGCGGTGGTGTAGGGCGTAGTGATTTCCCGCGTGGTGACCATCAGGCCTTGATTAACTCTATCAAAACCAAACTCTGGCCTCTGGGAAATGATGTTGCCTTTATTCCTGGTCATGGACCTATGTCTACCTTTGGTCAAGAGCGTCAGACGAATCCGTTTGTGTGCGATGAGCCCGCGGTGTGGTAGTTGCTATGTCGCTCGCCGTAAATAAAAAAGGAGCCGAAAGGCTCCTTTTGCGTTGCTGAGGTAATATTATTTCAGCACGGCGACAATAGCTTCACACAATGGCGCCATATTGTCTGGCGTCATCCCTGCTACGTTCACACGGCCAGAGTTCACGGCGTAAACACCAAACTCATCGCGCAGGCGGATGACCTGCTCCTTGGTTAAACCGCTGAAAGAGAACATACCGTTTTGCTTGATGATGAAGCTGAAATCTTGCTCAGCCCCTTTCTCTTGCAGGGTATTAACAAACAGCTGACGCATACGTTGAATACGTTGACGCATATCGGTCAACTCTTGCTCCCAAATGGTACGCAGTGCTTCGTTACCCAAAATGGTTGCTACCACTGAGCCGCCATGAGCCGGCGGGTTAGAGTAGTTCGCACGGATCGTGGCTTTGATTTGGCTGAAGGCTTTGTCTGCGGTTTCACTGTCGGCGGCAACCAATGTGCAAGCGCCCACGCGTTCGTTATACAAACCAAAGTTTTTCGAGTAAGAGCTGGCAACCAGCAGTTCATCATGTTTAGCGGCGAAGATACGCAGACCCTGAGCATCTTCCTCCAAACCATTGGCAAAGCCCTGATAAGCGAAGTCAAATAGCGGTAGCCAGCCTTTGGACACTGACATTTCAGCCAGCGCTTCCCACTGTTCTGGCGTAGGGTCAATACCGGTTGGGTTATGGCAGCAGCCATGGAACAGCACTACGTCACCCGCTTCAGCCTGCTCTAAGCTCTTTTGCAGGCCAGAGAAGTCCAGTTGATGGTTATCGGCATCATAGTAGTCATATTCGCGCACCTCGAGCCCTGCGGCGTTAAATACGCTTTTATGGTTAGGCCAGCTTGGATTGCTTACCCAAACTCGCTTAGCTGATGTTTTATTCGCAATAAAATCAGCAGCCACACGCAGAGCACCGGTACCACCCGGAGTTTGGGCGGCATGCGCACGTTTGTCCTGAATGATTGGGCTTTCTTTACCAAACAGTAATTCCAGCGTGCAGGTCGCGAAAGCAGGAATACCATCAATGCTCAGATAGTTTTTTGTGGTTTCGTTTTCCAGCAGATACTGCTCAGCTTTTTTAACGCTGGTCAGCACCGGTGTTTTACCTGTTTCATCTTTATAAACACCGATACCTAAGTTGATTTTATTGGTACGGGCGTCGGCACGGAATAAATCGGCAAGACCTAAAATCGGATCCGCTGGTGCGGCTGGGATATTTTCAAACATGTAGGGGCTTCCATGTGTCGAGTTGAGCCAGAGAGCCCTCAGATTACCGCTACGTCGCAGGCTTGCCAACCGTTTGCCACAAAAAGAATACAAAGTTGTTACCTGAACGCTTCAATGACGATAAAAGCACCAAAAATAAGAAGAAAAGGGGAAATGGGAGAGGAAAATAGGGGAGTAAACGTCGTGCGAGGATAGGAAAAAATACAGGCTTAACGCAAGGGAATATAGCCGATAGCAAAAGGCAGAGCCGAAGCTCTGCCTTAAATTCCGTTCTGTTACAGTCGTTAGACTGTCGTCAGATTAGAACTGGTATACCAGACCCAGAGCGACGATATCGTCAGTAGCGATGCCGTTAGCTTTGGTGAAATCGTTGTCATCCAGCAGGTTGATTTTGTAATCAACATAGGTAGACATGTTTTTGTTGAAGTAGTAAGTCGCGCCGACATCAACATATTTAACCAGATCTTTGTCACCAGATAAGTTGGTGTTCAGGTCTTTACCTTTAGACTGCAGGTAAGCAACTGATGGGCGCAGACCGAAGTCGAACTGGTACTGAGCTACGATTTCGTAGTTCTGAGTTTTGTCTGCGATACCGTTCTTGCCGTATGGAGTCATGTTGCGAGTTTCTGCATACATAGCTGCCAAGTAGACGTTGTTAGCATCGTACTTCAGGCCAGCGGTCCATGCGTCAGCTTTATCGCCACCAGCTACGTTACTATTAACCTGACGGCCTAGAGTAGTTTGCTTATTAGTACGGTCAGATGAAGAGTACGCCGCACCAGCGCTGATACCCATTCCGAAATCATAAGTGGTAGACAAACCGTAGCCGTCACCATTCTGCTGCTGGTAGTCACGACCATTGTTGCTTTCGGTCGCACTGCCGTTTTTACCCTGATACTGAACTGCGAAGTTCCAGCCATCAACCAGACCGAAGAAGTTGTTGTTACGGTAGGTAGCAACGCCGTTGGTACGACCGGTCATGAAGTTATCGCTGTTGGTATAAGTATCACCACCGAACTCTGGCAGCATATCAGTCCATGCTTCTACGTCGTAGATTACGCCGTAGTTACGACCGTAGTCGAATGAACCGTAGTCACCGAATTTCAGGCCAGCAAAGCCCAGACGGGTTGCGTTTTTAGAAGAGCCGTTGCCTTCAGTGTTGTTAACTTTGATGTTGTATTCCCACTGACCATAACCAGCCAGTTGATCAGAAATCTGAGTTTCGCCTTTGAAGCCGAAACGAGCGTAAGACTGATCACCGTCTGAACCTTTGTCGTCAGAGAAGTAGTGCAGGCCGTCAACTTTACCGTACAGATCCAGCTTGTTGCCATCTTTGTTATAGATTTCAGCTGCGTTTGCTGCACCAGCTGCCAACAGCGCTGGGATCACTACTGCAAGAATATTGCGTTTCATCATTGTTACCCTCTAAAGGAGTTATTTTTTTTTGACACCTGCCACTGCCTAAATTAATTCTGCGCGGAACTATTTCATCACTTACGGAACTAAAAGAGAAAGTATGGTGTCTTCCTGTGTCTGCATCGCAGTGTTCCATTCACTAGGCTGATAATCCACACCGAAAATGATACAAAAGTATAATTCGAGTAACAAAACGAAAGTATGTGTTTCAAATTGTAAAAATTAGGGAACTTTGTGACAGGGGTCTAAGTTTAAAAAAGAGAGGGGCCAGCATTGCTGGCCCCTCTTTTGTAATGAAAACGTTTAAATGTTGTTTTATTACTTATTTAGAAAGTTGCGTTTCGTGGGGTGCGTGGGAATGGAATCACGTCACGAACGTTTTGCACACCGGTGACATAGGCGATTAAACGTTCAAATCCGAGGCCAAAACCAGAGTGTGGAACGGTGCCATAACGACGCAGGTCACGGTACCACCAGTAGTCTTCTTTATTCAGCCCCATTTCTTCCAAACGTGCATCCAGCATGTCTAGACGTTCCTCACGCTGAGAACCGCCAATAATTTCGCCGATCCCTGGAGCCAATACGTCCATTGCCGCCACGGTTTTGCCATCTTCGTTCATGCGCATATAGAACGCTTTGATATCTTTTGGATAGTTTTTAACAACCACCGGCGCTTTAAAGTGTTGCTCAGCTAAGTAGCGCTCATGCTCGGAAGAAAGATCCACGCCCCAATAGACTGGGTTTTCGAAGGTCTTGCCACAGTTGAGCAAAATATCTACCGCTTCGGTGTAATCGACCTGCGCAAAGTCAGAGGTGACAAAACGTTTCAGACGATCGATCGCATCTTTATCAACACGTTGAGCGAAGAACTCCATGTCGTCTGCGCGTTCATCCAATACGGCCTGGAAGACATACTTCAGCATTCCTTCGGCAACGCCCGCAATATCGTTCAGGTCGGCAAACGCAACTTCAGGTTCAACCATCCAGAATTCAGCCAGATGGCGGCTAGTATTGGAGTTTTCAGCACGGAAAGTCGGTCCGAAGGTATAAACCTTCGATAGTGCACAAGCGTAGGTCTCTCCATTCAACTGACCCGATACGGTCAGGAATGCTTCACGACCAAAGAAATCTTCGCCGAAATCAACTTTACCTTCATCGGTACGTGGCAGGTTTTCCATATCCAGAGTGGAAACACGGAACATTTCGCCCGCGCCTTCGGTATCTGAAGCGGTGATGAGTGGGGTAGAAACCCAGAAATAGCCATTTTCATGGAAGTAGCGATGGATTGCTTGAGCCAGAGTGTGGCGAACACGCGCTACGGCGCCGATCAGGTTAGTGCGCGGGCGCAGGTGGGCAACCTCACGCAGGTACTCGATGCTGTGACGTTTTGCTGCCATTGGATAGGTATCAGGATCTTCAACCCAGCCCACAACTTTGACTTCTGTTGCTTGCAGCTCGAAGCTCTGACCTTCGCCTGGCGAAGGAACGACTTTACCCGTAACTTCAAGAGAGCAGCCGGTTGTCAGGCGTAAAACATCACTTTCATAATTCGGCAGAGAATTATTAACGACGGCCTGTAACGGATTAAAGCAGGAGCCGTCATAAACGGCGAGGAAGGAGATACCAGCTTTAGAATCTCTCCGGGTACGTACCCACCCGCGCACGGTAACTTCAGTGTCGACCGCGGCACGGCCTTGCAGTACGTCGACTACAGGCACTACGCTCATAGATTTCTCTCTTTTATTGATCTTGAATGATAAATAACCCACTGCCCAGATAATACGGGCATGTTGCTATGTTACTTGTCACGCAAACAGACACAAGAGGAAATCACGGTCAAATCGCAAGAACTTGATGAGATATTGAGAGATTGAATAAAAAATCAAAAAATTATTTGGCTTACTCTGGGAAGTTGGCGGGTATTGATAATAAAAGAGGGCGTATAGATATCTACGCCCTCATTCTATTTATTGCGATCTCTTAGATAAACAGCATTAGCTATCAGCTGGCCTTTTTCACCAAGGGGAGATCAAAGGCTTTACGCAGGGCTTTGACAAACGCCTTATCGTGGCAAATGGTTTTTCCTGGGCTATCTGATAGTTTTGCAACCGGCTTGCCGTTGCACTCAACCAGTTTGATCACGATGTTTAGCGGTTTCACATCCGGTATATCGCAGGTCAACCGTGTGCCGATGCCGAAACCTAAATTGATGCGATCGTGGAAATGGCGGTAGAGCTCCAGCGCTTTTTCTAAATCGAGGTTATCAGAGAACACCAACGTTTTGGTCATAGGATCGATACCCAGCTTCCGGTAATGGGCGATGGCTTTCTCTCCCCATTCAGTTGGCTCACCGGAGTCATGGCGCAGGCCTTGGTAACGATTGGCGAACTGAGGGCCAAAATCACGTAGGAATGCATCCATGGTGATGCAGTCGGTTAACGCAATTCCAAGCTGGTCGGGATATTCATCTAACCATGCTTGCAGTGCGGCACGCTGGCTGTTGGCTAGCACAGGACAAATTTGTTGATGTGCTTGAAACCATTCGTGAGCCTGAGTTCCCATGGGCGCAAGATTCAGTTCTTGAGCAAACTTGTAGTTGCTGGTGCCAACTAACGGTGGGAAATCCGTCTTTAATGTTTCGATGATGGCGCGCTGCACATTATGTGAGAAACGGCGACGAGTACCAAAGTCCATCAATTTAAAACCAGCAAGATCGATATCGGCACTCAGCGCTTTGAAGGCGGTCAGCTTTTTACGCAACTGTGCAACCGCCATTTCAGGCGTTGCCAGAGGAGAGCGATCGCGGTGAACCACTTCACTAATGACGGCAAGCAGCGGGACTTCCCACATAATCACTTCACGCCAAGGGCCAGTGATGCGGATACTTAAATGACCGTCTTCATTACGAATATCGACCTGCTGTGGGTTAAAGCGAAATTCGCGCAGCCAGTCCAGATAGTCTTTTTTGAAAAACGGTAGAGAACTGAGATAAGCGTATTCTTCATCACTCAACGCAAGATCGCTCATAAAAGCGATTTGCTGAATAATATCGTCGGCATAGCTGCCCAGTAACTCGTCACCACGGCAACGAAATTCCGCCGCGACAGTGAGGTTGCGGTAACGATGATAGACGGCCTGCTGCATGTGCAGTTTATAGGCGTCAGTGTCCAATAATGAAGTTAATATCGGGGAAGCATGTTGAGTCATGGCGCGTTACTGCATCCTCGTCAGGGATATTCCACGTTCGGGATAATCGGCAAAGTCGGTGGAGTATACCTAGTTTATCCCGAGATTGAAGCCTCATAACACCATATGGCATTTGATAGGTCGAGGATTAAACGTGCCATTTGCAGTAGCACCTATTAAGTTGCCGTGCAATTGTACAATATTCATACCTTGAGCTATGTCTCGTTTCGCCTCTATTTAACTGGGGTCTTTATGCTTTGCATCAAAGCTAATGAAACCGCTTTGGGAGTAAAAGCTGACCTGATTCTTACCGCGCTTCTTCGAGAAATAGAGCGCTTCATCAGCCTGCTTTATCGAGTGATTGATATTCTTATAATCGTCTAGGCGAGCCAAACCACAGCTGATGGTAAAACCGACCCCAGGCTTATTCGGTATAGTGATGTGTAATAGCTCAGTATCAAGTCGTACCGAGTCGATGATTTGCATCGCTTGGGGAACATCGGTGTATTTAAGCAGGATGGCAAACTCTTCGCCGCCGTACCGGCAATATACCGTGTCTTTTGGGAGTGATTGTGTAAGCAACTGGCTAAAAGCGATGAGGGCCAAATCGCCGACGTCATGGCCGTATCGGTCATTAAGGTTTTTAAAATTATCGATATCAATCAGGCAGAAAGCGAGAGGATATTCCGCACTCTTGATTTGGCTGCATTGATTGAAGAATTTACGCCGGTTGTAAATATTCGTCAGCGGGTCGGTCGAAGACGCTTCGAGAAGTTCGTTGATTAGCTGTTGTTTCTCTAATTCGAGCTGATGTTTTTCGATTTGATTTTGGCGTAATTGGTTAATGGCATTAGAAATAGCTGAAAGCTCACCGCTTACGACAGAATTATCGGGCTGAATATTCAGGTCACCTTTGGAGAGTTTCATGATGTTTTTGTTGGTAAGCGTAAGCCATGAGTTGATCTTTGAGGAGAACACCAAAATGGGCATCACAATGAAAAGCGCCAGCAGCCAGCAAAGGGAAATCATGCCATATAGTTGGACACGGCTAAGGTCTATCTTGGTTTGTAATTCATGAAGCTCAAGATCGTAGCTACTATTAACGAAAACAGCGGATGCTTTATCCATACCAATAATGTAGCGGTAAAAACCATCGAACGCCTGAGATGAGCGACTTTGCATAACGCTGGTGAGATCGGCCGTCAATTTTTGCATGCTGCTTTTACTGAGTTTCTCTGATAAATCAGCAATTGCAGCTTCGGATTGAGCCGCATCAGGGGCTGTGGCAATAATAAAATCGACTCGAGAGCGTAGCGAATCTAAAACCCCAATAAGTTCAATTGACCGTAGATAAGAGCGGTTGCGCTTTACGTCATCGGTTTTGATATCAACCAGTTGATCGATTAATTCAGTCGCAGTCAGCGTTAAACGGTTATTTAAACGAATGCTTTCGATAAACTTGTAGGAGTGGCTGTCGGAAAGCGTCGTATTGTAGATGTATAAGAAATAAAGCTTATTAAGTTCAGTTATATAGTATGCGCTTTTCAAATCAAGTTGAGCCTGAATAAGTGGGCCAACTGCGGATAATTCCTGATTGTCATTAGCCGAAAGGCTATAAACAAGCGCTTCAGCTTTATCAAACATCTCATGCGTCTTTTTTTCGAGTACGGTTGAGGGGGTGTCTGTTGGCGAAAGCACTAAGGCCGCGGCATGACGTCGCACCTGTTTTTCTGCATTGAGAATTTCATCCTCAGTGATAGCGTTACTGATAAAACTAATGCGTTTAAGACGGTGGGCTAACAGGGCAGATTGAAATACTTCGGTAAGTTCGCGTAGCCGCTTAACTTTATACAGATTCTGTTGGTTTTCTGCGTAGTCAACATGCGCTTTGTGTAGTGAGCTATAGATAAAAATACCAAAAAAGAACACCAGAGCCGTTGTAAAAATATAGATCAGATTTTTTAGCTTCATGCGCGTTGTTTTCTGGGATTCGAACGTCTAGGGGCTTATTAGGTAAATCGCTGACCGCAGGTGCGGGCGCAATGAACAAGAAACTGTCGTTGCAATCATTATGTCAGAATATAGCCACTCAGAGTAAGTATTTAGGTCTGAGATTTATCTTGCTCCATTGTAGTCTATGTTCAGCTAGCCTTACTCTTTTACACCGTTTCTTTGCAGTGAAAAAGCACGCTGTCTTAGCGGGCTAGACGCTGATTTGATTGAAATATATACGAACGTTCACGAGTTCATCAGCAGAGCTTCGGTTTTTTGATCGGTGTGATACAGTTTAGTTAACGGTTAGTTAGGGCGCTGATGTGTTGTCAGCGGCTAGCTCTCGATGACGCGGTTTGTCACTCTCCCCGTCAATTTAAAATCTCTAGGTCTATCATCGGCGAAGCCTACAAGGGTATTTATGACACAACAACCTCAAGCCAAGTATCGTCACGATTACAAAGCGCCAGATTTTACCATCACCGATCTGGCCCTCGATTTTGATTTAGATGCTGACACTACGACGGTCACCGCAGTCAGTCAGGTTAAACGTCAGGGAAGCGCGCAGGCACCATTAATTCTTAATGGTGAAGACCTCACTCTGAAAAGCGTTAGCGTGAACGATGTTCCTTGGGAACACTATAGTGAGTCAGAGAATCAGCTGGTTCTGGAAAATCTGCCTGACGAATTCACGCTGACCATTGTGAACGAAATCCATCCGGCGAAGAACAGCGCCTTAGAAGGCCTGTATCTGTCTGGCGAGGCGTTATGCACCCAGTGCGAAGCTGAAGGTTTCCGCCATATTACCTATTATCTGGATCGCCCTGATGTGTTGGCGCGTTTCCGTACCCGCATCGTGGCGGACAAAGCTCGTTATCCATTCTTGCTGTCTAACGGTAACCGTATTGCGCAGGGTGAATTGCAAGATGGTCGTCACTGGGTACAGTGGGAAGACCCATTCCCAAAACCATGCTACCTGTTTGCGCTGGTCGCAGGGGATTTCGACGTGCTTCGCGATAGCTTCACCACCCAAAGCGGGCGAGATGTTGCATTAGAACTTTACGTAGACCGCGGCAATCTTGATCGTGCCGGCTGGGCTATGACCTCGCTAAAAAATGCCATGAAGTGGGATGAAACTCGTTTTGGTCTTGAATATGACCTCGACATCTATATGGTCGTCGCCGTCGATTTCTTTAATATGGGCGCGATGGAGAATAAAGGTCTGAACATCTTTAACTCTAAATATGTTCTGGCTAAGGCTGAAACCGCTACCGATAAAGACTATCTCGGCATCGAAGCCGTGATCGGTCATGAATATTTCCACAACTGGACAGGTAACCGCGTGACCTGCCGTGATTGGTTCCAATTGAGCTTGAAGGAAGGTTTAACCGTATTCCGCGATCAGGAATTCAGTTCGGACCTCGGTTCGCGTGCAGTAAACCGTATTGATAACGTTCGCGTAATGCGTGGCGCTCAGTTTGCGGAAGATGCCAGCCCGATGGCACATCCTATCCGCCCTGACAAAGTTATTGAAATGAATAACTTCTATACGCTTACCGTGTATGAAAAAGGCTCTGAAGTTATTCGCATGATGCATACCTTGCTCGGTGAAGAGAACTTCCAGAAAGGCATGAAGCTCTATTTTGAACGTCATGACGGCAGCGCGGCGACCTGTGATGATTTTGTACAGGCGATGGAAGATGCCTCCGGCGTTGATCTCACATTATTCCGCCGTTGGTATAGCCAAGCGGGCACGCCTGAATTGAGCGTGCGCGACGAATATGACGCTGAGCACCAGCAATATCGCCTGTATGTCACTCAGCAAACACCGCCGACTTCTGAACAGCAAGAAAAACTGCCGTTGCATATCCCACTGGATATTGAACTTTATGATCCGCAGGGCAATGTGATCCCGTTAATGATCGATGGTGAAGCGGTAAGTAACGTGCTGAATGTGACAGAATCGGAGCAAAGCTTCGCGTTTGATAATGTTCCACATAAACCGATTCCTTCTTTATTACGTGAGTTCTCTGCGCCGGTAAAACTGGAGTATCCGTATAGCGACCAGCAGCTCAGTTTCTTGATGCAGCACGCCCGCAATGACTTTGCTCGTTGGGATGCGGCGCAAATGTTGCTGGCTAAATACGTTCGTCTAAACGTGGCTAAATTCCAGCAGAACCAGCCGCTCTCTCTGCCAATGCACGTGGTTGACGCATTCCGCGCAGTCTTACTGGATGAGTCTCTCGATCCTGCGTTGGCGGCACAAATTCTGACATTGCCTTCTGAAAATGAAATGGCAGAGCTGTTCAGCATTATCGCTCCTGAAGCCATTGGTGCGGTGCACTCGGCGATCACTCGCCTGCTAGCGAAAGAGATGGCTGATGAGTGGTTAGCGGTCTACAACAATAACCGCACCCCAGAATATCGTATCGACCACGCAGATATAGCTAAGCGCTCACTGCGCAATGTATGCCTACGCTATCTGGCTTTTGGTGAAGATGTAGTCATGGCGGATGAATTGGTTGTTCGACAGTACGAGAACGCCAATAACATGACTGACTCTTTGGCCGCGCTTTCTGCCGCTGTTGGCGCTGAACTACCATGCCGCGATCGTTTGATGGCTGAGTTCGACGAACGTTGGCACCAAGATGGTCTGGTAATGGATAAGTGGTTCATGTTGCAGGCGACGAGCCCATCGGCGTTGGTGCTCGATAACGTGAAAGCGCTCTTGAAACATCGCTCATTTACCCTGAGCAATCCAAACCGCATTCGTTCTCTGGTGGGGGCATTTGCTCAGGCTAACCCATCTGCGTTCCATGCCGCCGATGGTTCAGGATATGCTTTCTTAACCGAGATCTTAAAAGATTTGAACACGCGTAACCCACAGGTTGCGGCACGTATGATCGAACCGTTGATCCGTTTAAAACGTTATGACGAAAGTCGTCAGGCTTTAATGCGTAAATCATTGGAAGAGCTTAAAGGTCTGGATAATTTATCCGGCGATTTGTTTGAAAAAATTACCAAGGCGTTAAACGCATAATTAGCGCTGTCATTCACTCACACCAAGCCCCGTAATGACGGGGCTTTTTTGTATACGGCGATATTTATTCGCCTTCAAACCTGACGCAGCATCTGCTTAACCTGCTATCGTCATCGACTTTACCGCTATCTTTCGATCCGCTGCATGAATGCGTTTCATAGCAAAATTTCCGTATAAAACATCGATAAATGAGCGAGTAAGAGTAAACGTTTGCGCCGATTACGTTGTTTTTGTTTTTAATCAATTCCAATCTGTTGAAAGATACCGGATAATACCGCCCCGACTTGCCACCGGGATTCAGGAGATACCATGCTTTACCCCTTCGTTAGAAAGGCACTTTTCCAGCTCGATCCAGAGCGCGCGCACGAATTTACGTTTAAGCAGCTTCGCCGTATTACGGGTACTCCATTGGAGTTTCTGGTTCGTCAGTCAGTGGCTTCTAAGCCGGTAACCTGCATGGGATTATCTTTTAAAAACCCGCTCGGTCTTGCTGCGGGATTGGACAAAGATGGTGAATGTATTGACGCCCTAGGAGCGATGGGGTTTGGTTTTATTGAAGTGGGTACTGTAACTCCGCGCCCTCAAGCGGGGAATGATAAGCCGCGTTTATTCCGTATCGTTGAGGCCGAAGGTTTAATTAACCGTATGGGATTTAATAACCGCGGCGTTGACAATTTGGTCGAGAACGTCAAAAAATCGCATTTTGGCGGCGTACTGGGGATCAATATCGGCAAGAATAAAGATACGCCGGTTGAGCAGGGGAAAGACGATTATTTAATCTGCATGGAAAAGGTTTACTCCTATGCGGGCTATATAGCAGTAAATATTTCCTCTCCAAACACCCCAGGATTAAGAACGCTTCAATATGGAGAGGCGTTAGACGATCTATTAACAGCGATTAAAACTAAACAGATCGAACTGCAACAGAAACACCATAAATATGTTCCTGTGGCCGTGAAGATCGCGCCGGATCTTTCTCATGAAGAATTGATTCAGGTTGCAGACAGTTTAGTCCGTCATAATATCGACGGCGTCATCGCGACCAATACCACACTGGATCGCAAATTGGTTAACGGCTTTAACTATTGCGAGCAAGCAGGTGGTTTAAGTGGGCGCCCTTTGCAATTACACAGTACTGAAATAATCCGACAACTTTCTCAAGAGTTGCAGGGTCGTTTGCCAATCATTGGCGTTGGTGGAATTGACTCCGTGATTGCAGCAAGAGAAAAAATAGACGCAGGCGCTTCTTTGGTTCAAATTTATTCTGGTTTTATCTTCAAAGGACCGGGATTGATTAAAGATATCGTTAACTACATCTAATTATTTTCCTACCTATTTGCCCTGGGGGTTTATTTCTTCTCCGGGGTAGTCTATATTTCAAGCGTTCTGCTAATTAATTGTCCGATCAAGCTGGTCTGATTAAATCAGCCAACGATTTGATCGCATTTAATGATATGTGAAAGAATTGAATACACGATCCTGATGACTGATGCAGAAGAGGGATAGAATGAATATAAAACCGGGCGATAATTGGCGCTGGTATTTTGATGAAGAACACGATCGTTTGATGTTGGATTTAGCCAACGGAATGATCTTTCGTTCCCGCTTTGCTGGGAAAATGCTAACGCCTGATGCTTTTGATGAATGTTCTTTTTGTGTCGACGATGCGGCACTTTATTACCAGTTTGAAGAGCGTAGTCGTCAGACTGGGCTAAAAAAAGAGCAGCGGGCGGAATTAATATTAAATGCGCTAGTGGCTCAGCGTTTTCTTAAGCCATTGATGCCGAAAAGCTGGCATTTTGCTCCACAATCCTGTGCCGTGATGCCTGCATTAGGTGAATTGGTCGCCGTGCAGATTTCAAATACAGCAGAACAAGCTAAGCTGCTGGTTGTTGAGGCTGGAGACAGTGCTAGCTTATGTTTGTTAGCCCAACCTTATTTGCAGTTGGCGGGTAAGTCCATGCAGTTAGGCGATGCTATTAAAGTCATGCATGACCGACTTATTGCTGTTCAGCCATCTGTCGATTCAGAAGATGTTTTAGCTTATGCCGTTTAATAGATGCGGGCGCTAATCACCCGCATATCCTCGTCGTGCTTCAAGCTGCATCTGCCGTCTCGATACAACGCGAATTATTTTGGCTATATACCCGCTGACGTTAGCTAAGCTTGATACTGCTTTTCGGAATACAACTGCAGCTCAGTATGACGCCATTTGAGCCGATTGCGCTCTGTTTTAACGGTGTGACTTCCCCTTCGACCAGCGTTATTTTGCAAGCCCCACATAATCCCGCTCGGCAAGAATAGGGAATTCTAATGCCTTGTGCTTCAAGTTGTTCTAACAAAACCTGCTGATTATTGCCTACAAAAGTTTGTCCCTGATACTCAATGTTGACGCTTTTTTCGTTGGCTGGCGGCGTAGCCAATGTGGCGTTAACTTCACCCGCAGAATAGAGGCGAGGAGGGCGGAGGCTAAGAATTTTTACACTATCTCCCTGACGAATAATTCCACCGCCACGAGCGATCATATTCATACCAAAATCAACGTCGCCATTATCTGCGGTACGAAATGACTGTAGTGTTTTTAAGGGTTCTCCCGCCGGATGTTTACGTCCACGGTCAGTACTTACGGTGGTGAGAATACAGCGGCTACAGGGTTTTACGAGATCGAAAATGACTTCGCCAATGCGTATCACCAGCCAGCTATCTTCATCAAACGCCTTAGCACCGCTCACCACAATATTAGGGCGAAACTGCTCAATACGAATCGCGTTTGGGGCACGTCGCTGTAAATTCTGAAACGAGGCTTCGTTGATGAGTAGGAAAGGATAGCCGTCAGCAAAGGTAAGAGGAATGTCAGGATGGTGCTTTACTCGGCGACTAAGTTCATTTCCCAACCAACGCAGTTGGACTGCGCGTTTAAAATAACGACTTAGCCAGTCGTTAATCTGTGGGGGAGCCACCAGTGCAGAGAAGTGATTGCCCCACACTTCAGTCGGCTGCTGTAGATGAAGAAAGTCTTGCCATAGCACCAAGATACTCTCACCGTCAGGCCCTGTTAGGGTAATGCCGTTCGGTAGCAACGCGGGGGTAAATGTGACCATTTGCGGATTTTGGCGCGCGGTAATAAAAGTGCCGTCCGTCTCTGTGACCATCAGCGCTCGGTCGAAGGCCAAACCGCTCGGCAACACCTGTGCCTGCGAAAGTTGCAGGCCACGCATTGATTTTATCGGATGAACATACAGTTTTGATAACGTGATCATTTCAGCACTACCCCGTTCCATCGTTTAAAACGAACTTAAGCAGACAACTTTATGATACCGGCCTATCGTTGAACAGATAGCGCTGCGTTTTCTTTTATGGGGACAGCGTTGAGGATAGGGGAGAGGCAACGTGCCGACCGGTATGCCACGAGATCGGCACGATGAGATATTAGTTCATCCCCAAACGGATCAGTTCGGTAGGAACGTAACGGCCATTTAGATCGGTGATATCAACACATTTAGCGCGGCGAACCTGTGCCGATGGCAGGTTATCAGCGTGGATCGCAGTAATTACACCTATTTCACCAGTGCCACTGACCATCACACGGCTACCCACTTTGATGGCGTTACGGTTGCGATCATAAGTCATCACGCTTTCTGGGTTCATTTTCGGCTCCTCATTCATCTGATATCAATAAATATGAATCCGGAACGAGATCTTAAAGTGATGAACGGGCGAAAAAAATGATTTTGATCAAAAAATAATTCATGGTATCTGCATGAAAACATTAGCTATTAATGAGAATTCCTTTCAAGAAGACGAGTGTTTCGCCTACGCTACGCCACAGAGTTGACGCTGTTTGTCTCAGGTGAAACAGTGCCTGATAGGCGGCCATGTAAAAAAGATGAAGTGAGGAATGAGAGTTTTTGATAGAAAAGTATCAAATATGCGGCTCCGCGGGTTAAAATGAGCGATTAACTTACTGATCGATATTTGTCAGAAGCTTGCTTTTCGTATGGCTCGATGCACGATTGTGCCGCATTGGGTTATATATTCATTTGATTATTAAGCTGTTTCTGGCTTTTAGTCTCCGTAAATTCTCTTTAGTGATAGTGAAAACATGAAATCTCTGTTTGCCAGCACCGCGCGCGGTCTAGAAGAACTGTTAAAAAATGAACTCGAAGCCCTCGGTGCGCACTCCTGTCAAATTGTTCAAGGCGGTGTGCATTTCCAAGGGGATGACCGTTTACTCTATCAGAGCCTGCTCTGGAGCCGTTTGGCTTCACGCATTCTGATGCCATTGAATGAATTTAAAGTCTATAGCGATCTGGATCTGTACCTCGGCGTGCAGGCGATTGATTGGACTTCTATTTTTGGCGTTGATAAAACTTTCGCCGTGCATTTCACCGGAACCAACGAAGAAATTCGCAATAGCCAATATGGCGCGTTGAAAGTGAAAGACGCGATTGTGGATAGCTTCACACGTAAAATTGATGCCCGCCCGACCGTTGCCAAACAAACTCCAGATATTCGTATTAATGTGTTCTTACAGCGCGAAACGGCGAGCGTGGCTTTGGATCTGAGCGGTGAAGGTTTACATCAGCGTGGCTACCGTGACTTGACCGGTGCAGCTCCGCTCAAGGAAACCTTGGCATCAGCCATTATTCTACGTTCTGGCTGGAAAGTCGGCACCCCGATGGTCGATCCCATGTGTGGTTCGGGTACGTTGTTGATTGAGGCGGCGATGATGGCTTCCGATCATGCTCCGGGGCTGACTCGACAGCATTGGGGATTCTCCGCTTGGAATGGTCATAACCCTGAACTGTGGCGTGAGCTGCTGGCTGAAGCTCAGGTACGCGCTCGTCGTGGCTTACAGGCACAAGAAGGACAATCACGTTTCTTTGGTTCAGATAATGACCGCCGTGTTATCGAAATGGCGCGAGCTAATGCCCGTCGTGCGGGGGTATCTGAGCTGATCACGTTCAACGTGGCTGATGTGAGTAATCTGAAAAACCCATTGCCGGAAGGCCCCGTGGGCACCGTACTGAGCAATCCACCTTACGGTGAGCGTTTGGAAAGCGAACCTGCGCTGATTGCGTTGCACAACGCGTTAGGCCGCATTATGAAGGGCGCATTTGGCGGCTGGCAGCTTTCTCTGTTCAGCGCATCGCCAGAGTTGCTTAGCTGCCTGCAACTGCGCGCAGAGCGCCAGTTCAAGGCTAAAAACGGTCCTCTGGACTGTGTGCAGAAAAACTATCAGTTGGCAGAGAATCCTTTGGGCACGGCGTCAGGTCAGATCGCTGAGGATTATGCCAACCGATTACGCAAGAATCTGAAAAAGCTAGATAAATGGGCTAAGCAAGAAGGCATTGAATGCTACCGAGTTTATGATGCCGATCTGCCAGAATATAACGTTGCCGTTGACCGCTATGCCGATAAAGTGGTGATTCAGGAATACGCACCACCAAAAACCGTGGATGCACAGAAAGCGCGTCAGCGTCTGTTTGACGTGATCAATGCAACTCAGTCGGTGATGAATTTACCGTCAAACAGCTTGATTTTGAAAACCCGCGAACGTCAGAAAGGCAAAAGCCAATATGAGAAGTTGGCTCAAAAAGAAGAGTTCATGCTGGTTAAAGAGTATAACGCTGAGCTGTGGGTCAACCTCACCGACTATTTAGATACTGGGCTATTCCTTGACCATCGCATTGCACGTCGTATGCTGGGTGAAATGTGTGAAGGGAAAGACTTCCTCAATCTGTTTGCTTACACCGGTACCGCCAGCGTTCATGCAGGCTTGGGTGGTGCTCGTTCAACGACAACGGTCGATATGTCACGTACCTATCTTGAATGGGCGGAAAAAAACCTGCGGGCGAATGGTTTAACCGGGCGTCAGCATCGTTTAGTGCAGGCTGACTGCCTCTCTTATTTACATAATAGCGATGAACAATATGATGTGATCTTTATCGATCCACCGACGTTCTCTAACTCGAAACGTATGGAAGCGACGTTCGATGTGCAGCGCGATCATATTGATATCATGCGCGATCTTAAGCGTATGCTGCGTCGTCGTGGCACCATCATGTTCTCCAACAATAAGCGTGGATTCAAAATGGATCTTGAGGCGCTCGGTGCATTGGGGCTGGAAGCGAAAGAAATTACCGCGCAGACCTTGTCCCAAGACTTTGCCCGTAACCGTCAGATTCATAACTGCTGGCTGATCCGTCATGCCGGCGAGGAAAAGTAATATATGTCGTTAATTAGTCTTTCTGGTGCATGGATTTCTTTTAGTGATGCACCACTGCTCGATAATACTGAATTACATATTGAGCCAAACGAGCGCGTGTGTTTGGTCGGCCGTAACGGCGCAGGTAAATCAACGCTGCTTAAAGTATTAGGAAAAGAGTTGCCGCTAGATGATGGGCGAATCATCTATGAACAAGATTTAGTGGTTTCACGTTTGCAGCAAGATCCACCGCGCAATATCGGCGGAACGGTGTTTGATTTCGTCTCTGAGGGCGTTGCTGAACAGGCGCAGCACCTTAAGGCATATCATGATTTGCTGAAAAAAGTTGAAGCGGATCCGAGTGAGCAAAATCTGAATCGGCTTTCAGCGTTGCAGGAGATTTTGGATCATCAAGGCTTATGGCGCATCGATAGCCGCATTAGTGATGTCTTGACCAAGCTTGGTCTGAATGCGGATACCGATCTTTCTGCGTTGTCAGGTGGTTGGCTGCGTAAAGCGGCATTGGCACGTGCGCTTGTTTGCGAGCCGGATGTTCTGCTGTTAGACGAACCGACTAACCACTTGGATATTGAAACTATCACGTGGCTCGAAGAGTTCCTGAAAGAATTCACCGGCAGTATCGTTTTCATTTCCCATGACCGTTCATTTATACGCAGTATGGCAACGCGCATTGTCGACCTTGATCGCGGCAAACTGGTGTCGTGGCCGGGTAACTATGACGCCTACCTGCTGGCGAAAGAAGAAGCGTTGCGTGTGGAAGAGATGCAAAACGCTGAGTTCGATCGCAAATTGGCACAGGAAGAAGTTTGGATCCGCCAAGGTATCAAAGCACGACGTACGCGTAACGAAGGCCGTGTTCGTGCATTGAAAGCCATGCGTAACGAACATGCTGAGCGCAGAAGCGTGCAGGGCAATGCCAAAATGCAGGTCGAAGAAGCACTGCGTTCCGGCAAAATTGTCTTTGAAATGGAGAATGTTAGCTACAGCGTGGCAGGTAAAACGCTGGTGCGTGATTTCAGCGTTCAGGTCAACCGCGGTGATAAAATTGCGCTGGTAGGGCCAAACGGCTGCGGCAAAACAACGCTGTTGAAATTGATGTTAGGCCAGTTGCAGCCAGACAGCGGTAAGGTTCGCTGCGGCACTAAGCTTGAAATCGCCTACTTCGATCAGCATCGTGCAGAGCTTGATCCCGATAAAACGGTCATGGATAACCTAGCGGAAGGCAAGCAAGAAGTGATGGTGAATGGTCGTCCACGCCATGTGCTGGGCTATTTGCAAGACTTCCTGTTCCATCCTAAACGCGCATTAACGCCTGTGCGTGCGTTGTCAGGTGGTGAGCGTAATCGTCTATTACTAGCAAGACTCTTCTTAAAACCAAGCAATTTGTTGATCCTCGATGAACCAACCAATGATTTAGATATCGAAACGTTGGAACTGTTGGAAGAGCTTATTGATGGTTATCAGGGCACCGTGATGCTGGTGAGCCATGATCGTCAGTTCGTTGATAACTCGGTGACCGACTGCTGGATTTTCGAAGGTAATGGCGTCATTAATAGCTATGTGGGCGGATATTATGATGCTCATAAGCAAAAAGCGGACATGCGGTCGTTCAGCCAGCAGGCTGCTGCGCCTAAGCCTCAGGGGACAACCAGTGCGCCTAAAGCTGAGGTGAAAAAGCGTAGCAACAAGATGAGCTATAATTTGCTACGTGAACTCGAACAACTGCCAGCACGTTTAGAAGCGTTGGAGGCGGAGTTAACGGCATTGCAAGCTGAAGTCGCTAAACCTGAGTTCTTTAATCAGTCACACGCAGAGACTCAATCTGTTCTGCAGAAAATGGCTGAAACTGAGCAACAGCTTGAATCGGCGTTTGAACGCTGGGAAGAGCTAGAGGCGATGAAGAATGCCTGATAGGTCCGTCTAAGACTGAATAAAGCCTGACGAATGCGGAGTGATGTATTGTGTCAGGCTTTTTTATGTAATTTAAGTGGTAAATAAAAAGTGGGAAAAAAGTATGTGTTCTGGACATCATCTAGATTCAGAAAACAAAATATTATGCCCGCAATGTGACATGTTGGTAGAGCTGCCTCCG
This sequence comes from Hafnia paralvei, assembly GCF_020150375.1. Lineage (NCBI taxonomy): Bacteria > Pseudomonadati > Pseudomonadota > Gammaproteobacteria > Enterobacterales > Hafniaceae > Hafnia > Hafnia paralvei. The sequence goes on from NZ_CP083737.1 coordinate 1,896,515, forward strand.
CTCCCAGAGGGTACAAAGGGGAGCTGTCCGCGTTGTCATACGACCCTCGTGGTCAAGTGGCGAGAACCGCGCCGTCAGCCAGTGCTGTATGCTTTCTGTGCGCTTTTTATGCTGATACTGTCGAATCTTTTCCCCTTTGTAAACATGACCGTTGCTGGGATTAAGAATGCGATTACGCTAATCGAAATTCCTAGGGTTCTCGTATCCGAAGATTATGCCAGCATGGCATCGCTGTTTATGATTTTTGTTCAGCTAGTGCCTGCATTTTGCATGGTCGCAGTTATTCTGTTGAATATGCGGGTGCCGATGCCAACTCAGCTTAAAGTCATGATGGCGAAGGTGCTTTTCAAGTGCCGTTCGTGGTGCATGGTTGAAATTTTCTTGGCGGGCGTTCTGGTTAGTTTCGTCAAACTAATGGCCTATGGTGATGTTGGGGTAGGGAGCAGTTTTCTGCCATATTGCCTCTTTTGTGTCTTACAGGTTCGCGTGTTTCAGGTTATTGATAAACGCATTCTTTGGAGCGATATCTTGCCTGCACCAAAGCATCCTGAAAATTTACGCGTTGGTGTGACGGGAATTCAGCAGGGATTACGTGCGTGTACATGCTGCTCCGCCATTTTACCTGCCGATCAACTCTCTTGCCCACGTTGCCATACGAAAGGCTATGTGCGCCGACGCAATAGCCTTCAGTGGACCATGTCGCTTTTGATCACAGCCATCATGCTATATATCCCTGCTAACGTATTACCCATTATGGTGACACAGGCGCTCGGCACTAAGCTGACATCGACGATTATGGCTGGGGTTATTTTGTTATGGGGAGAGGGTTCTTACCCCGTTGCGATGGTGATTTTTATTGCTAGCATCATGGTTCCTACCCTAAAAATATTAGCGATTGCATGGCTGTGCTGGGATGCCAAATATGCAACTCGTGGCGATAGCGAGCGTATGCATTTTGTATACGAGATCGTGGAGTTTGTTGGTCGTTGGTCAATGATTGACGTGTTTGTTATCGCCGTGCTTTCTGCGCTGGTTAACATGGGTCAGTTAATGAGTATCTACCCTGATATAGGTGCATTACTTTTTGCGATGGTGGTTATTATTACCATGATCTCGGCGATGACATTTGATCCTAGGTTGATCTGGGATCGGGAACGTGGCTTAACGTACAAGGAGCCTCAAAGTGAATGAGCAAGAAACTGGCGTAGCGAAGGTTGAAAAAATCAAACGCTGGTCCCCGGTTTGGATTGTCCCGATTGTGACTGCATTGATCGGTGCATGGGTGATTTTTTATCATTTCAGCCACCAAGGGCCAGAGGTGACGTTGATTACCTCCAGTGCCGAAGGTCTGGAAGGCGGTAAAACCGCCATCAAGAGCCGCAGCGTTGACGTAGGCGTTGTTGAAACCGTCACGCTGAATAACGATTTAACCAAGGTTATCGTTAAGGCGCGTCTGAATTCAGGCATGGAAAAACTGCTGCGTAAAGATAGCGTGTTCTGGGTGGTGAAACCTCAGATTGGGCGTGAAGGTGTTTCCGGACTTGGAACCTTGCTGTCCGGTGCCTATATCGAACTTCAGCCGGGTTCCAGCAAAGATGAACGTGAAGAATTTAATCTTCTGGATCAACCGCCTTTAGCGCCACCCGATGCTAAAGGGATACGTGTAACATTAAACAGCGAGCAGGCAGGGCAGCTCAGTCCCGGCGATCCGGTATTGTTCCGCGGTTTGCGTGTTGGGTCGGTAGAAACCAGCCAGTTTGATACTAAGAATCGGCAGATCCACTATCAGATCTTTGTTTCTGCGCCATACGATACTTTGGTGACCGACAATGTTCGCTTCTGGATCGACAGCGGCGTTTCATTTGATATGTCAGCTCAAGGCATGCGCTTGGAAATGGGGTCGCTGACAACCCTTTTCAGCGGTGGAGTAAGTTTTGATGTGCCGCAAGGTTGGGCTGTAGGGAAACCTGCTGCGAATCAGTCACAATTCGATTTGTTTGATAATCAGCGCAGTATTCAAGAGTCGCTGTATACCGAGCATAAAAGTGTGCTGATGTTCTTTAGCGATTCAATTCGTGGATTACAAGTCGGTGCGCCCGTTGAATTCCGTGGTATTCGGTTAGGTACTGTGGCTCAAGCGCCATATTTTGTGAGCGGTTTAAGTCAAAAGTTAGACTCTGACTATCAAATCCCTGTATTAGTTAATATTGAGCCGGGTCGTATTCAGCAAAAACTGGGTGACAATTTTAACGTCGAACAGCATTTATTCTCTGGCGTTGGTGAAGGTCTGCGTGCTTCGTTGAAATCAGCTAACTTGCTGACAGGCTCGCTGTATATTGACCTCGACTTTTACCCGCAGGCAAAACCATGGAAAGGCCCGCGTAAAATTGATGGTCTGCCAGTGGTGCCAACGGTGAGCGGTGGATTAGCGCAGCTACAGCAGAAACTGACAGCAACATTGGATAAGATTAATGCTCTGCCGCTCGAACCGATGATCAACGAAGCGACTAATACGTTGAAAGCCAGCCAGAAAACGATGGCTGAAACGCAGAAGACGCTCGATACGCTCAATAAACTGGTTTCGAGTAAAGAAGCACAAGCGCTACCAGCCGACATGCAGAAAACGCTGATCGAGCTGAATCGAAGTGTGAAAGGCTTCCAGCCGGGATCTCCTGCCTATAACAATATGGTGGGTGATATGCAGCGTTTGGACCAGGTCTTAAGAGAGTTGCAGCCGGTGTTACGTACTCTGAATGAGAAGAGCAATTCATTGGTATTTGAGGCGCCAGCAGGTAAAGATCCACAGCCTAAGAGGACGAAATAATGAAAGTCTGGATGATCGGCGCAGCGGCACTGTTGCTCAGTGCATGTAGCAGCCAACCACAGAAAAATTATTATCAGCTACCTGTACCGACGGCAACAACATCTGTCGTTCATGCTCCCGTTGAAAGCGGTGCGCATCAGCTCTGGCTAGAGCGTGTGAACGTGGCTGATTTCTTAAGTGCGCTAGGCGTGGTATATCAAACCAACGATGTGCAGTTCGTAACGGCGGGTAATAACCTATGGGCTAGCCCTTTGGAGCAACAGTTGCAACAAACGATGGTGGCCAATTTGAGCGCTGCTATGCCGGGTTGGATAGTATCAGCTCAGCCGTTAGGGAACGTGCAGGACACTCTGAATATCAATGTCACTGGCTTCCACGGGCGTTATGACGGTAAGGCCGTTATTAGTGGTGAATGGATCCTGATGCGTAGCGGGCAGTTGACTAAGCGTGCCTTCAATCTTGTATTGCCAGTGCAGCAGGATGGCTATGATGCATTAGTGAAGACGTTAGCTCAGGGGTGGCAGCAGGAGGCGCAGCAGATCGCGCGTCAGGTTCAGTAATACTCTGAAGTAAAATAGTCTAAACAAACTCCGACTTGTCGTAACGCGGCAGGTCGGTTTTTTTTATGCAGAACAGGAAATTGTGAATTTTGGGTTTTCTTCTACCTTCGTGCACCCCAGTTTATAGCTCACATTTGTGACAATGGTATGAATTTTGCGCATTGACCCACAGCCTAAAAGCGTCTATTGGTTAAGTGTAGTAGCTAGACGGCTACTACTGTTTTCTTTCCAGCAGAACTGAAATGAGGGAAATGAGGCATGAAGAGACAAAAACGCGACCGCCTAGAACGGGCTCAATCACGTGGCTATCAGGCTGGTATCATTGGGCGCTCTAAGGAGTTTTGCCCCTATCAATCTGTAGATGCTAGATCGCACTGGTTGGGAGGCTGGCGGCAGGCCATGGAAGACAGGTCGGTTATGGCCTGATGGTCATCGCTATAAATTCATATTAGTGATAAAAACCTCTGCTTATGCAGGGGTTTTTATTTGATAACTGATATTTTGGTGAATGTATTCGATTTTAAGTTAATATTTTTATATGCATCAGATTATATATTTAAACCTAGATTAAAATAGGCTTTATTCTTTATAACCTATCAGATAATGTATGCTTGAATGAAATTATTATAGGGTGGTAAATTCATTCCATGGACGAATAAAAAAGTCGAATCACATTTTCATTTTTAATGAATCAAGTGATTCACATAGTATCAAAAATGGAATTTGCTATTTGGAGTTATTGGGATGTTTGAACATCAGGATAGTTTAAAGTCACTAAGGAAGTTTGACCTTAATTTATTGACAGTTTTTGAAGCGGTGTACTATTACAAAAGTGTAAGTAAAGCTGCCGATATTTTAGGTATGACATCTCCGGCGGTAAGTCAAAGCATTCAGAGGCTGAGACAGTATTTCCCAGACCCACTTTTTATCAGATATGGCAAGGGGATATCTGCGACGGTCTTTGCTGATAGTATGCATGAAAATATCAAGGGTAGTTTAAGTGGCATTATTGACATTTTTGCAGACAAAGGCGATAGCATTCGTAATCTAGTCATCTGGAGCGACCCTCATCTGGCTCAGGTTCTGATACCCGACATCTGTAGTCATTTGATGTCATTACCTAAGCTGAAATGTCGTATTGTGCATAATCTGTTGCCCGAAGATGCTGTTGGCGTGGAACATGCGCTGCTGTACCATAAGACAGATATTATTTTTGATATTGCGCCGATCTTTAACTCAGCGATTGAGTCTGAATTGATTTTCCGAGAAAAGATTGTCGCCGTATGCGGTAAAGATCATCCAAGGCTGAAAGATTCTCTGTCGGCGAATAGTTTAAAGGATGAGCGCTGTATTACTATAATTAAAGACAGAAAGAAAATTAATGAGTTTAAATCTAAAATAGACGTCCTTTTGGGTAAGCGCGTTATTTCCTTTGCATCACCATCTTCTCTTATTGCATTGTCAGTAATTGAAAAAACAAATGACATAGGTTTTTTCCCTGAGTCAATGTACGAGAAATTTAAAGATATATATAATCTTAAACGTTTAGAATGTGACGTCGATTTAGGTTCTTACGAAGTCTATATGTCGTACAGTAAGAAAGCACTTCAGGATAAAGCACTATTAGAGTTAGTTGAGAGGGTGAGAGAAACGTTTGTTATGAATAACAAAAGCGTTCATCCCTAATATGACTTAATATATGCCTATCAAAATAAAAAAGCGCAGGAGACTGCGCTTTTTTTATCATAGACAGTTTTAGATTAGAATGCGCTGGTATCTTTGAACAGACCCACTTTAAGATCTGATGCGTTGTAAATCACCTGACCATCAACTAATACTTCACCATCCGCCATACCCATGATCAAGCGGCGATTGATAACACGCTTAAAGTGGATGCGATAAGTGACTTTTTTGGCGGTAGGCAAGACTTGTCCAGTGAACTTCACTTCACCAACACCCAGCGCGCGCCCTTTACCTTCACCGCCGAGCCAACCGAGGTAGAACCCTACGAGCTGCCACATAGCATCTAAGCCCAAGCAGCCAGGCATCACGGGATCGCCAACAAAGTGGCAGCCAAAGAACCATAGGTCAGGATTGATATCCAGCTCAGCTTCTACATAGCCTTTATTGTAGTTACCGCCGTCTTCAGTCATTTTTACGACGCGATCCATCATCAGCATATTGCCTGATGGTAGTGGGGGGCCACCTGCGCCAAACAGTTCGCCGCGTCCTGACGCTTCCAGGTCTTCTTTAGTATAAGAGTCGCGTTTATCTACCATAATTCTTGTAAGCCTTATTTTAATGAAGGGTGCATCTTAGCTAACACGTGTACGCTCAACAAGTCCGATCAGCCATGGTTGAACCAGTTTAGCCAGCGTAGAGGCCAAGGTAGCTGACGTTTATCTAATGGGCTGATTGCTGCAATGCGTTCCTGAATGGCGCCGATCAGGCTAGGCCCACTCTCACTGCGGTAGGCAATTCCCGTCAGAATAGGTAAAGCATCCTCTGCATTTTCTACAGCCCAGAGGTGGAATGTTCCGGCTTTAACAGCCTCAATAACTTCAGCATTCAAGCATAAATGGCGCACGTTAGTCGCAGGGATAATCACGCCCTGCGTCCCTGTAAGGCCTCGGCGTTGACAAGCCTCAAAGAAGCCTTCTATCTTTTCATTCACGCCACCAATAGGCTGTACATGGCCAAATTGGTCAACAGAACCGGTTACGGCGATCTGTTGATTGATTGGTGCTAGCGACAGCGCGCTGATTAATGCGCAAAGTTCTGCAAGCGATGCACTATCCCCATCAACCTCGCCATATGATTGCTCAAATACAATAGAGGCGGAGAAGGGCAATTGCTGTTCTAGATCCAGTTCAGAAATCAGGAAGGCTTGCATAATCATCATGCCTTTAGCATGCAGATTACCTCCCAATTCAGCTTTACGCTCAACGTCGGTAAACTCGCCATCACCTAAATGTACTGCGCAGGTGATACGAGAGGGCTCACCGAACATGAGAGGATGACCTGGATATTCCAAGACGGAAAGCCCATTGATTTGCCCAATGACTTCGCCTTCGGTCTCGATCAAAATTTGCCCAAGCTCTATTTCGTCATGCATACGCTCGGCCAGATAGCCTTCTCGCCAACGGCGCACAGCTAACGTTTCATTAAGCGCTTGGGCATCAATGACGTCATTACTATGCAACGCCGCTTCGCGAAGAGTACGCGCTATAAGCGTTGGGCTAAGGGGCAGGTTACCCTGATCGCCAATCGCACGGATGGCAGTATTGACTAAAACAGGCCAAGCATCTTCCGCAATTGCGGGAAGTTGGTATTCATTGGCAATGGTAGTGACCAGCGAGCACCAGCGCCGCATGTCATCAGTGTCCACCAGTGACATATCGGCTTCAAACTCGCCATAAAGCGAGTTAAAGCATAAATCTGGCTCCATATCTTGAAAATCAGCTAATCCTTCGCGGTCGCTGACCAAGATAACCTTGAGGTCAATTGGCATATCAGGAATATGCACCGGTAGTGGTTTATTCTCATCAGGTGAGAACCACTTAAACTTGCGGCCAAGAACGATTTGTTTCAGTCGCAGCCAAAGCAACGGCTGAGCGAGCATGGTACGCAACGACAGGATCAACACACCGCCGTTTGCGTGATGAACCATGCCTGGCTCAAGGGTAATTTTTCCGTTGGACTGACGGACTGTACCGAACAGCTGCTCGCCCTCATACCAATCAGCAAAAAGAGAGGTTGCGGTCGCTGCAAAATTGGACTGATGTTTGTCCGCGGGCATGATGCTGACGTGCATACCATCGATGTGATATTGGCTGCCGCGCAGGGTTAACTCTGGGAGCAACTCTCCGGTTGCACGGTGGATGAGTGCCAGATATTCATAAGTCTCTTCCGCCTTCAGGATCATAAAAGGTGATGGCGATTGCGGATGGCAGAAATGGGCCAAACTGTTTTCAAGGCGAGGCTGATATTCCGAAAATGTCAGCGCAGGCTGTTGTGCTGCTGCAGCGAAAACAGATTGATAAGGTGTCGTATCGGGCAGTAGCGATTGCCAGTCGAGTCGATAATTGCTCAAAGTCGTCAATTTTATTGTCAGTAGGAAAACCGCAATTATACAAGATTCCACCGTGCTGCACAGGAAACAACAGCAGAAGAGTTAAAAGGAAGTGATTTGGAAACCGGTATGTATAAAAAACAATCAATAATAAATCATGAAATATCTGCAAATCTGAAAAAAGTTGTTATTCTTATACAAAGTTACCGTGTCACTGGCAGATATCTCAATGAAATACCAACAGCTTGAAAATCTGGAAAGTGGGTGGAAGTGGAAATACCTGGTGAAAAAACACCGTGAGGGTGAATCTGTTACACGCTATCTAGAAAGTAGTATGGCACAGCAGGCTGTTGAGCTGCTGCTAAAGCTTGAGAATGACCCTGTGCATGTTCAAGAGTGGATTCGGGAACACATGAACCCAGATCTACAAAACAAGATGAAACAAACGATTCGTGCTCGTCGTAAGCGTCATTTTAACGCTGAACATATGCATACACGTAAAAAATCCATTGATTTGGAGTATCTGGTTTGGCAAAGATTAGCTGGGCTTGCTCAGCGTCGTGGTAGCACGCTATCTGAAACGATTGTGCAATTGATAGAAGATGCCGAGCGTAAAGAACAGTACGCCAATAAAATGTCTTCGCTCAAGAAAGATCTCCAGTCATTTCTGGGAAAAACCACTGAGTAATCATAAACAAAATTTTTTCGATTTGATTATGACTGAAGTTGAATAACAAGTTGATTAAACAGATAAAAAAAAGCCTCGCTTAGCGAGGCTTTTTTAATTAAAGGAACTACGCGTTAACTTAAGCCTGTGGCTGAGTTACAACGTCTTTGATGCCTTTAACTTCGATTTCTACGCGACGATCTGGAGCCAAGCACTCGATCAGAGCTGCGCGAGCTTTAACGTTGTCACAGGTAGAACCAGTAACTGGATCAGCTTTGCCCATGCCACGTGCAGAGATTTTGTCTGCAGGGATACCTTTAGATACCAGGTAATCTACAACGCTCTGTGCGCGCTGTTCAGACAGCTTCTGGTTGTACTGCTCAGAACCGATACGGTCAGTGTAACCCAGAACAACTACGGAACCATCTTTTGGATCCAGGTTGCTTAACTGTGCATACATCTGATCCAGAGCCTGCTGGCCTTGTGGTTTCAGAGTCGCTTTGTTGAAGTTGAACAGAACGTCAGACTTCAGAGTGAAACGCTTGGTTTCAACAACTGGTGCTGGAGCTGGAGCTGGTGCTGGAGCTGGAGCAGCTTCATCCTGACCGAAACGGTAAGTAACACCAACGCTCAGCAGGGTGTTGTCTGGACGTGCAGCAGTTTCGTTAGCATCACCAATGTTGCTTACGAACTGATAGTCAAGACGGGTAGCCCAGTCTTTGTTCAGTGCGTATTCAACACCGATTGCAGCCAGTGGAGAAACACCGGTGTCGTTGCTATCGATGTAACGGCCGCCGTGAGCTGGAGAGTTGGCAGAACCGTCAGCGCGCCATACCATACCACCCAGACGGGTGTAGATGTCCAGATCGTCAGCAATTGGGTAGCTCAGTTTAGCTGCCAATTGAACGCCTTGAGATTTGAAAGCACCGTTGTTGTCGCCACGGTATTCCATACGACCTAACCAGTCGTAGCCCATTTCAAAGCCCAGGTATGGGTTTGCTTGGTAACCGAAGAACGCACCGCCACCGAACTGGTCAGGACGTACGTTGGTGCTACCAAAATGGTTGATGCTGTTGTCGTAGTAGTGGGACCAGCCCAGTTTACCACCAACATACCAAGTATCATCTTTAGGTGCTGCTTGCGCTACGGTAGCGAAACCAGCGAGTGCCACTGCTAATGCGATAGCTGTCTTTTTCATTTTGCGCCTCGTTATCATCCAAATAGGCCAAAGAGCTAGAATGCTACAATTAGCCCTTGGTTAAAATCCTTTGCTAGGTTTTCGCTCGATTAATTACTGTGCCAATTTTCTTGGCGTTATAGAGCAACCTTCGCGATAACAAGTCTACAACGAGATTAGAAACTTACAAGTACGATGTGATATAGCTCAACAAAAAAACGATGTATATGTACACTTCGTTTAACGTTTTGTTCAAAAAATAAACGTCGTTTTTTTCGTAAAAAAGAGCAGTAACTCAGGTGTGATGCGGCTTTCTGCTATAAAATTAACTGATTAGCAGAGAAAAAATATTTTTGATAAGATTTCTCTTAAATTTACTCAATGAAACAATTTAGACTGAATTTTTAGCAAGTTTAGTTGTCCGTTATCGGATTCCACATTGTGATCGGGCTGCATGATCAGTCCAAAACACTCTCCATCCTGAGCCGCTTTTCTTAATCTTGCCCGTTCATTTTGTGTCAGCGGCGGAAGCCAGCCCAATACCACACTATAGTTACCACTACGTAGAGCACATTCCATCGCATAAATAGAGTCTACGGGTTCAATCTGGTTGAGTTGCATCACCTTGCTAGCCGGTAATCCAGAATCGGCTAACCATTGTTTGCTCAGTTTATGCTGTGGGTTAAGCCAAAGTAACCAGCGAGATTGCTTACCTAGCTGACGCAGCAATGGAAGCAAAAGCAATGACAACATAGGCTGATGTTCGCTATAGACTAATTCACTGATAACGCCTGCATAAGCATTTTCTTGTCCCTCAGGTTGATGTGCTGAGGTGTTTAAAAATGATGGGCGATCGGTGTAGTGCTGCAGTGAGTGTGTGCGCATAAATATGTTCTCGCTGTGTGTACTGTATGAATATACAGTACATGGGCGGCGCGCTGAGATCAACCTATTTTTTACAATGCTCTTCGCAAATCTGTGATGAAAAACGCTCAAAATTCACTTTCAGTTTGGATGCTTTTCGGTAATTCGCTATGTTCTTAATTCACTGTTATTGCTAAATAAACTTAATATTTATGCTGTGAATGTAATTACAAGGAGATAACCATGAAAGGATTGTTTAGCAACAAAGCGGATATTGCACATGAAGTTTTCTCTTCACTTGGTGCAGTGAAATTGCGCTCGCAGTTTGGCGGTTTTGGGGTATGGCTGGATAAAACAATGTTTGGTGTTGTATCGGATGGTGAGCTCTACTTGCGAGCGCATGACGAGCTCAAATCTCGCTTTGTTACTTATGGCATGAAGGCTTTTATTTACACCAAACGAGGGATCCCCGTTCGTCTTAGCTATTTTCGTGTCGAATGCAATATGTGGGACGATCCCAGTTTGCTTCGGCATCTGGCCTATGCCTCGCTACAACAATCCATAGAGCTGAAATCATTGAAAGCAGCAGAGAGCGACGGTTTGCGAACTTTGCCAAACATTAACAATATGATGGAAAGGCTCTTAGGCAAGATTGGGATAACCAGCGCTGATCAACTGATTAGCATGGGAGAGACCGAAGCGTTTATTCGGCTTAAGAAGCTAAATGCCAATTTACATAATCGACTATTATTTGATCTAGCAGGCGCAGTACGAAAGTGCCATGAGGCAGCTCTTTCTTACCAGGTTCGCATGACGCTTGATGAATGGCTAAAAAACAACACATATCGATGGCAAAAGAAGTAACGAGCTTTGCACGTAGGCAGGGAGTGACATTCCCACTTCCTGCCTACGTATGACACAGTGCTTCAGCTTGGCATCAGCCCCTGCTTGAGTTGCATTAGTTCAGGCAGTACACCCATCATTAAGCTGATTTGCTGAACAACAAGCTGTTCAGTGTTATCTGAGGGGGATGAGTACTCGGTAAGACGATGCTTTAGCTTCTGAATGGCCTCTTCGGTGCGTTCCGCGATGCTACTGTCATAATTAAGTGCATCATCCATGTAGCAGGCAGCATCATCAAGCATGCTCAAAACTTCCGCGTTATTCAACCGATCGCGATGCGCACCTAGCGCTGAAATGTAGCTCAGCAAGGTATGGTTGAGACATAGCAGACGAAATGCCGATTCCTGAGTTTGGGCATTGTTTTTCGGTTCGGCTGACATATTTGAGATGACAGAAGCGAGTTCAGCATCGCAATTATGCGCATCACGGCGTGCAACACGATAATCTAGAGCGTTTGATTTACCCTGATGATATTGCACTAGGATTGCATCGAGGTAGCGACAATCAGCATTCAGCGTTTTTTGCACTACGGCAGGCAGCGCACGGAATTTCCAATCAGGCCAGATAAAGGTCACTGCCGCCCACGCAATAGCACAGCCGACCAATGTATCGAACACTCTTGGCCCAGCAACTTCAAAACCTTCCCCAAGCAGATTGAAGCACAGCAAAACCAGTAGGGTGATAAACATAGTGGCATGGGCATATTGCACGTTGCGGAATGCAAAGAATAAAACGCCGCTGATTACGATTAACACCATCTGTCCTTCAAGGGAGGGGACAAAATAAAGAATGGGTAGGCCCAGCAATACACCCGCGAGAGTGCCCACGACACGAAGTGCGAGTCGTCTCTTGGTCGCGTTATAGTTTGGCTGACAGACAAAAAGGCTGGTGAGCAAAATCCAGTAGCCGTGGTTTAAACCGGTAAATTGAATAAAGCCATAACCCACACCTAAAACTATCGACATGCGGATCGCATGGCGGAAGAGAGCCGATTGTGGCGTCAGATGACGACTGATGCGCAGCTTCATGTCGTTCCAACCGCTGATACGATCGTCAGACAGCGTATTCTCTTCTTCACGTTCGGTTGCGAGTGACTGTTCGGATTCTATATTGGCCAATTGGGCATCAATGGCTTTGAGGTTCAGCAGCAGGTTAAACAGTGATTTCACCAGAATATGCTGATGGCCATGCTGAGCAGCAATACGTTGTAATGTGGCTTCCAAGTGGGTGAAAACACGCTCAAAGCGTAGGTCATGCTGATATTTCTGCTGCAACAAAATGGACTGCGATAGCTGAGCACAAGCGCGGGCTTGAAGCATTAATAGACGCTGAAAGCGAAACAGTACATCACTATAGCGAAACATTTCGCTGAGTTGCTGGTACTGGAAGTGGGACGAACTGGCCCGTTCATGAATGTCTTGAGCGACGAAATAGTAGTGCAGAGTACGCCGAGTTCCGCGTTGGCCGCGGTCACCTTTCAAACGCGTGAGCAATGATGCTTTGGTTTGGTTGAGCGTGGTGACCAGATTACTGTTAGCCATAGCCACATCAATCAGTGGTTGATTGAAATTTCCTTCCTGATCGGGATCGAAGAGGTTGGATTTGGCATCGAGATAAACGGCTAGCTGGCTGTAGCTTCGCGCTAAAGACTCTTGCAATGGGCGGATGGGAAAAATGAGATGCCCCATCAACGTTAGCACGTTGTACCACACCGCACCGATCATCAGGAGGAGTGGCTGCTGGTACCAGATGTGATACATCGATGTACCCAGCATGGTGTAAATAGCGATCAGTAGTGCGCCAAATGCAATGGTCGCATAGCGTTGTCCCAAGGCACCTAGCAGAATAAATCCTACGGTTGATACCATCAAACCGATAGCAAACAGCCACGGATAGGGAAATAACAGCTCAATGGAGGCAGAGGCAATAAAAAAGCAGGTGAGGGTAATGGCTAAATTACGCAAGCGACCAACGAGTCGATCGTCTAAATCGGTCAGTGCCGCAGCCACTACGCCCAGCGTAAGCGGAATCGTAAGCCGTGGCTCACCGATAAACCATGGCACTCCGGCAGCACCCGCCAGTGCGATAAAGATACGAAAGTTATACAGCAGAGCGCTACTGTATGCGTAGCGCTTTAATCCTGGTGCAAAAGAGAGCACGTTACGACCCTTTATTTAAAACGACGACTCGCGTTGGTCACGCGCATTTGCTGTGCCACTTCGACAGGTACCACTCGGCGACCCACTGGCCACAAGGCAATAGCCGCAATTTTAAAATTAGCAATACCAACAGGAATACCAATGATCGTCACGCATTGCACAATACCCGCGGCAATATGCGAAAGGCAAAGCCACCAGCCAAATAAAATAAACCACACGATATTCAACAGCGTTCCACCGGTAGTGAGCAGTGTGTTTTTCCGATCAGGATATAAATCATCGACGTGCACCGCTTCATTACCAAACGGGACTAATGACAGCTTGGTTATCTCCCAGCAGGAACGCGTTAACGGTAAGGTGAAAATTAAAATAATGCTGACGAGAGTGGCTAATAACCAGCCTAGCGTGGTGAAAAAACCACCCAGCACGAAATTAAGGATGTTTAGTACAGTTCTCATAGTTCTCAGTCACCTAAATGAAACCATTAGCGATATTTAACATGCTGAGTTTACCTTGTTTTGAGCCACTCTGATATTCATCTGCAATAACCGTAGAATAAAAGAGGTAAAAACCCATTTGTCTTATTTCAATAAAGATTGATGCAATGACCCAGATCCTAGGTATGCAGTGCGAACATAGGTAAACTTATTTCATACTTGAAGCTGCATCAGCCTTGATGATGCCAGTTGTTTACTTGTCGTCTTGATGCAACTTCAACTATTTTGGGTATAGTGATATCAAAGAGTGAAAAATGATGGCGAAACAATGGAACTGAGAGCAACCAAAATGGGCCAGCATTTGGCTCAGCATCCTTATAACCGCGTGAGGCTTTTGAACGCGGGCGTTGAGGTGAGCGGCGATCGCCATGAATATTTAATTCCATTTAATCAGTTGGTTGCCATCCACTGTAAGCGCGGTATTGTGTGGGGCGAGCTGGAGTTTGAGCTGCCAGAGGAGAAAGTCGTTCGCCTGCATGGCACTGACTGGCAAGAGACTCAACGCTTTTATCAGCATCTGCAGCAGAGTTGGCAGGCATGGAGTGAGGAAATGGCGCAAATTAGCGCCGACGTACTCGCTGCTCAAGTGGAAGAACTTGAGAGTCTTAATGCGCAAGATCGCTGGCTTAAACGCAGCGAATTGAAAGAGATTCGCACTATGATCGAAAGCTGCTTTGAGGCTATTCCGCTACCGCAGCAGCGCCTCGAAGAGTTTGATTCCTGTCGCGATCGCTACCGTTATTGCCTTAAGTGGTTGAATTACGGGCTGAGAATGGTTGATGAACGTAATCAACAATGGACAAAACGCATGCTTGAAGAGCACGCCGCTTTCTTTGAACAAGTAGAAAGCCAGCCGCTGAATGCCTCTCAAGCTCAGGCCGTGGTGAATGGTGAAAATGGCGTGTTGGTGCTGGCGGGAGCGGGTAGCGGTAAAACATCGGTGCTAGTGGCGCGTGCTGGGTGGTTATTGCTGCGCAAAGAGGCTACTCCAGAACAGATTTTGCTACTGGCTTTTGGCCGTAAGGCAGCCGAAGAGATGAACGACCGCATTCAGGAACGTTTGCATACCGAAGATATTCAGGCGAAAACTTTCCATGCTCTAGCGTTACAGATCATTAATCATAGTGGCAAAAAAACCACCCATATTAGCAAGCTGGAAGGGGACGCTCAGGCTAGACAAAAATTACTCGTCAAAGCATGGCAGCAAGAGTGTTCGGCAAAGAAAGCACAGGCCAAAGGGTGGCGTCAGTGGTTGACCGAAGATCTGGAATGGCAGGTTGAAGAAGAAAACTATTGGCAGGATAAAAAGTTGGCGATGCGTTTAGCGCCTAAGCTTGAGCGTTGGGTTAGCCTGATGCGTGAGCACGGCGGTTCACAGTCGCAGATGATTGAAGATGCGCCGGAAGAGATACGCGATCTGTTCCAAAAACGCATTCGCCTGATGTCACCGTTGTTGAAAGCATGGAAATCAGCGCTGAAGGATGAAGGCGCGGTAGATTTCCCAGGGTTAATCCAACAAGCGATTGCTGTTCTGGATAAAGGACGATTTATTAGCCCGTGGAAGCATATTCTGGTTGATGAATTCCAAGATATCTCTCCACAGCGTGCACGCCTGCTGGAAGCGTTACGCAAACAGAATTCGCGTACTAATCTGTTTGCCGTCGGTGATGATTGGCAGGCGATTTACCGTTTCAGCGGGGCAGAATTATCGCTCACGACGGCGTTTACGCAGCATTTTGGCGATAGCGATCGGCGAGAGCTTGATACAACTTATCGCTTCAATCGAAGGATTGGGGAAATTGCGAATGGCTTTATCCAGCAAAATCCTCATCAACTGCGTAAATCGCTTAACAGCTTGTCTGAAGGCCCGAAAAAAGCGGTAACGATTCTACCTCAGGAGCGGTTGGAAGACTTGCTCAATAAACTCAGTGGGTATGTTAAGCCAGAGGAACGCATTCTGATCTTGGCGCGTTATCGTTATCTCAAGCCTGAAATCCTCGATAAAGCCGCAACCCGTTGGCCTAAGCTGACCATTGATTTTATGACTATTCATGGTAGTAAAGGGCAGCAGGCTGATTATGTGATTATCTTGGGATTGCAGGATGGAAAAGATGGATTCCCTGCAACGACGGGAGAGTCGGTGATTGAGCAGGTATTGCTACCGCAAAGTGAAGATTTCCCCGATGCTGAGGAGCGCCGTTTGTTGTACGTCGCATTAACGCGAGCCCGCCATCAGGTGTGGCTATTGCAGGATACGGATAATCCTTCGGTGTTTGTCGACCAGCTAAAACGACTCGGCGTAGCGGTGCAACGTAAACCATAAAATAGATCCTATATACCCAAAACGTGAAGCGTGACGGGGATAAACTAATGGGGACTGAGGTCCCCATTTTTGTGTCTTCTTTTGTGGTTTTATACTACTTCAATCGATCGGCCAAATAGCGCTGATAGTCAGGGATAGCGATTTCGACTTCTTCGTTAAACATCGGTGAGCTAATCAGGAAATCGGCCGTAGATCGGTTGTTGGCTACGGGGATATTCCAAACGGTTGCCAAGCGCAGCAACGCTTTCACATCAGGATCGTGGGGAACGGCGTTGAGAGGATCCCAGAAGAAAATCAGCATATCGATTTTTCCTTCAGAAATCAGTGAACCTACCTGCTGGTCTCCACCCATTGGGCCGCTAAGCATGCTGTTGACTGGAATTCCGGTGGCGCGTTGAATCAAATTACCGGTGGTGCCCGTTGCTGATAGCTGATGTTGTGCCAGCAACTCTCGGTTTGCTTGCACCCAGCTTAGCAGCGCCTGTTTACAGTGATCGTGAGCAACAAGCGCAATATGTTTTTTTTTGGCAATCGTGCGGGTGGTGAGTTCCATGTCTAAGCCCTTAGCAAATCATATGAATCCACATACAATACAATAAGGTTGTTCACCATAATCAGACTGGACGCAAAAAAAATCGCTACCTGATGATTAATTCATCACTTCGAGGTTTTTTTTATGAGCTCGGGAAGGGCTGCTGTGGCGTTTGACGAATTATAGCGTTGTATGGCCTGCTCATAGTTAGCTAAAAGAGGCTGGCTGACATGGAGGACATCCGATTTGTATTCGACGCTATTACCGCGATTATTCAGCAAGTCAAAGCTGAGGTTTTTCTCGAACGCTTTAACGTCATGCTCATTATTCAGTTTTGGCAGCTTAATGTTTATCGACGTATAGTCGCGCACGTCAAACACCACCACCAAGGGAACAGACGTAAACATGCGCTGATTTGGCCCAGCGGCTGGAACCATTTTTTCGACACGAAAGAGAATTTGATGCACTCCGCCACTAAGCTCAAGACTATCGGCACTCTTAAATAGAGCGCTGGGTAACTGCTGACCATCAACGGCGAGTAGTTCAATATCTGAACCAAATTTCAAGGTGGTGGCAAAAACGGACTGGCTGAGCAAAAATAGCAACGCACCTGTCTGTAAAACGCGATATATCATGAAAGCCTCAACTTTAGACTGTGCGAAGAGCATTGTTCAGTAGCCGGTATGGTGTGTCAAAGTATTTTATTATTAATACTTACTTACATGTTAGCCAATTATGGTCAAATGTCGTCTAGGGGCTATCTTAAAGGCATTATTGGGATGCCATTTCTGGCCCAATATTCTATTAGTAATCATTGGAGCTCAACATGACCGAACAAGAAATTAAAACCATCTTGCAGCAGGTGAAGAGTATTGCGCTAGTTGGCGCCAGCGATAAGCCCCACCGCGCAAGCTATGGCGTTATGGCTTATTTACTCTCGCAAGGGTATCAGGTTATTCCGGTAAGCCCAAAGCTGGCCGGTCAAAAACTGTTAGAGCAAAAAGTGTATGCTACCTTAGCGGATATACCACAGCCAATTGATATGGTTGATGTTTTCAGAAATTCTGAGGCGGCGTTCGGGGTTGCAGAAGAGGCTATTGCCATTAAGGCGAAGGTACTTTGGTTACAGCTAGGCGTGATCAACGAAGAGGCTGAAAAGTTAGCCACCGAGGCGGGGCTGAAAGTCGTTATGGATCGTTGCCCTAAAATCGATATTCCGCGTTTGGGTCTAGAGAAAGCATAACTCTTCAATCGACTTGTGTTGATGAATAGCAAAAAGCCCAGAAAACTGGGCTTTTTCGTTACGAGGGGGCTAGTTTCTCAGGCGAGGCGCCTGAAGCTGGTGGCGTATAGATTCGGCTAAGTCATCCATCGACGGTTGTTCTGGATGAGCATCGGTATTTTCCCCATCAAGCTGTGCTTCTGCGAGATAGGTATGCACCGCTTCACCCTCTTCGTTTTCCATCACGACATGATACCAAGGCATATGGCGCAAATGTTCATTTGCCCCCAGCTCATCGGCGTCTGGCGCGACTTCAAGTGAATATTCAGGGTCAATATCTATTACCACACCCAAAGAGCCTAAGAGTTTGTGGCGTACCTGCTGTCCAATGCCAAATTTGCTGGTAATCATACTGACCTCCTGAGAAAACGTTGCTCTATCCCTTTCATTATCAACCGCACTATACGGCTTAAAAAATCCAATCATGCGTATAAATATGTGGGCGTAGACAAACGTTTCAAGCTTTCCCTGAAACTTGAAGCTGTTGCAAACGATGCCAATAGCTTCAATGGTGTTGGATTAGCCGATGACTCGGCAAGCAAAGCCTTTCAGATACAGTCCTTCAGGGTATGACGCAATCACAGGGTGATCGGCGGCCTGACGGTACTGCTCTATAAATTGTACATCACGGCCAGCATCTAGTGCGGCATCCGCCAAAATTTTCTGGAACAGTTCAATCGGCATCAATCCCGAACAAGAGAAGCTTAGCAAAATACCGCCGCTGCTTAGCAGGTTGAGTGCAAGCATATTAATATCTTTATAACCGCGACATGCACCCGCGAGCTGGCTTTTGTTCTCTACGAACTTTGGCGGATCCATAATAATGAGGTCAAATTTACGTCCCTCATCACGATATTTGCGTAATAGTTGAAATACATCGTCACGAACGAATTCGGCTTTACTCAAATCTAACTGGTTGAGTTCAACGTTTTGGCGTGCGACATCAAGCGCAGCCTGTGATGTATCGACGCTAATCACATGCTCACAGCCGCCCATCAGGGCTGAAACAGCGAAGGCCCCGGTATAAGAGAAGCAATTCAGTACTTTTGCATTAGCTGCAAAACGACGTGCGGCCAAACGGCTGTCGCGCTGATCGAGATAAAAGCCGGTTTTGTGGCCTTCTTTGATATCAACCAGAATTTGCATGCCATGCTCACGAATGGGGAGCAGTGCAGGTGGTTCTTCTCCGACAACGGAGCCTTGGGTCAGAGGTAATCCCTCTTTTTTACGTACGGCGACGTCAGAACGATCGTAGATCGCGCATTCTGGATAGCAGTGCTGCAATGCAGCAACCAGATTGGCACGCTGATATTCCGCACCTGCAGACAACAGTTGCAGCACGATAAAGTTTTGGAAGCGGTCGATGGTGATGCCAGGCATACCATCGGATTCACCGGCGATCAGGCGATACCCAGTCAGGTCATCACGCTTGGCAAGCAAGGTGCGCCACTGCTGAGCGGTTTGAAGGCGGTTGATGAAGAAATCACGATCCACGCTTTCCTGCTGATCAAATGTCCAAACGCGCGCACGGATTTGAGACTGAGGAGAGAAAGCTGCGCGAGCCAGCCATTTCCCCTGAAAATCGCAAACGTCGATGGTTTCTCCTGATACAGCATTCCCTTCAACGCGGGTTACGGCACCGGAGAATACCCATGGATGGCGGCGGAGTAAGGACTTTTCGCGTCCTTTGGCAAGAAATAAACGTGCGGTCATGTTAGTTTTCTATGATCTATGATGAATCAGACAAAAAGGTGCGACATTGTCCGGTTATGGGACAAGAAAAGCAAATATCCAGATTACCTAGGCTTCATGAGGGGGGATTATGTCAAGAGTCAGTATTGCGGCTTATGTGGCTGGAAGCGTACAGGGCGTTGGATTTCGTTATAACACCCAGCGTCAGGCTCGGGAGTTAGGGCTTACTGGCTACGCCTATAATATGGATGACGGTCGGGTTGAGGTTGTTGCTGAAGGCGAATCTGACGTGGTACAGCAGCTGGTTGATTGGCTAAAGCAAGGAGGGCCACGCGGTGCCAGAGTCGATCAGGTACTCTTAGAACCGCGTCCGTTAGCGCATTTTACTCAGTTTAAAATCAAATACTGATCAAATGCATTTCACCGGTTTCGGTAAACCCGCGAGCTTGGTGGCTTGTTTGGCTGGGCCTTTGGGAAACAGGCGGTAAAGATAACGGCTGTTTCCTTTCTCTTCGCCATACTTTTGCGTCATCGCTTTAACCAGCATACGAATAGCCGGTGAGGTATTAAATTCTAGATAAAACTCGCGCACGAATCGTACGACTTCCCAATGGGCTTCGCTCAATTCAAGACCTTCTTCTGTGGCCAGTAGCGGAACGAGATCTTCGCTCCAATCAGCGCTGTTAAGCAGATAGCCCTGAGCATCCGTTTCAATCTGGCGGCCAGCAAATTCTAACATTAGACAAATATCTCTTATCGACAAATCAGCGGCTATTGTAACTCAAGGGAAGGTCTGGCAGCAAAAGGGCTGCTAGATTACATCTAGATAAAAGAAAGCCCCGCTGTTAGCGGGGCACATTTGCGTTGGGTAAAACAGGTGGTACATATCCAGCTATGCTGAATTAGTTACTACGAGCGAAACCGAGAATGCTCAACAAGCTGATAAACAGGTTGTACAGAGAAACGTACAGGCCAACAGTGGCTCGGATGTAGTTAGTTTCGCCGCCATGAATGATATTGCTGGTTTCCCACAGAATGGCGCCGGTAGAGAACAAAATAAACAGGGCGCTAATGGCCAGCGATAGCGCTGGGATTTGTAAGAACAGGTTAGCGATAACCGCAACCAGCAGAATCACGAAACCAGCCATCATCATGCCTGACAGGAATGACATATCTTTGCGTGTGGTCAGCACATAAGCTGAGCAGCAGAAGAATACGGCTGCTGTGCCGCCTAACGCTAGCATAATCAAATCACCTGCGCCGCTAGCAATAAAGGAGCTCAGAATTGGACCTAGCGTGTAGCCCATAAAACCGGTTAGCGCGAACACGGCGAGAATGCCCGCTGGGCGATCGGCCAAGCGATAGGTCAGGAACATCAAACCATAGAATCCCACCAGCATTAATAACAGGCCTGGCGCTGGCAGCATCAACACAGTGCTTGCAGTGGCCGTTAACGCCGAGAATGCCAGCGTCAGTGCCAGCAAGAAATAAGTATTGCGCAACACTTTATGCGTGCTCAGCAAAGAGTCGCGCGAAGAGGAGCTGGAAACAACAATACGGTCCATAGAATTTTTCTCTTTTGTCAGTAATCAACGGAAAATTATTGATCTAGAGCAAAATAATAGAGAGGAGGCTACGTACGCGAAAGGCGTTTTACCCTTCTTTACTTTGATTACCTCGCGAAAGTATCTACAGGCAAAACGATAATCCGTTGATGTTTTCATCATTACGTTGAAAAATAAAACAAACAATCGCTGGTTTGGTGATTTTATCATCACTTGAGCATTCTCGTGCTTTACAAGAAATTCTAACGCCGTTATAGTTCGTCCCGTTGCGGAGGAGTGGCTGAGTGGTTTAAGGCAGCGGTCTTGAAAACCGTCGAGTGTAACAGCTCCTAGAGTTCGAATCTCTACTCCTCCGCCAAAATTTAGAAAGGCCGATAACAGTAATGTTATCGGCCTTTTGCTTTATATGCCTCACGCTAGATATCTTAAAGCGGTTCGCAGTCCTGAAGACGTTTCTGATAGCGCGTATCATCCGATTCTGTATATCCCCCTCATAATGCCGCTAATGGTTATTAATTCCCTAATCAACACTTTCCATTTCAAAAATCTTTAGTCGCTGTAAATGCCAAATTTAAGATGGCTGAATTTATTAGCACAACAACTTATAACGCACTTCACGCTAACTCACAGAATAAAAGCGTGTCTGGCGTAGATTAGACGCGAGTAATGTCCTTTTTCCACTCTGTGCGAACGTTATCAATACCTAGAGACTTGTCTCATCCTATGATGGCTTTGCTTCATTCAATCCAGAAAAATTGTACAATAGCGCGGGGCAGTTTAGAGCAACTGTAGACAATATGAATAGTTACCAATATGTAATCAAGGTGATGGAATGCTTGAACTATTTGATGTCAGTTATGATGAACTAAATGGAGTGCGTTCGGATGAACTTTATCGACTGAGAAAAAAAACTTTCAGCGATCGACTAGGTTGGGATGTCGTTTGCAACCGCGGTATGGAGTTTGATGAGTTTGATAATCCAAACACGCGCTATATCTTGGGTCTGTATGAAGGGCAGTTGATTTGCAGTGTTCGTTTTGTGCCGCTCGAACTGCCAAATATGATTACTCATACCTTCCACTCTTGTTTTCATGATGTCTCATTGCCAGCCGGTGAAGTGGAATCAAGCCGATTCTTTGTCGACAAAAGTCGCGCTCGAGATTTGCTGGGGGAGAGATATCCTGTTAGTCAGGTTCTTTTTCTGGCGATGATCAACTACGCTCGTCAATATAACTTAAACGGCATTTATACGATTGTTAGCCGCGCTATGCTGACAATACTAAAGCGCAGTGGCTGGCAGGTGAGGGTACTTAAAGAGGCATATTTGAGTGAGGAGGAAAGGATTTATCTTCTCTATTTGCCTACGGACTCTGATAGTCAGGCGAAAATGGCGACAAAAATTAATGCATTTGAAGGTTGTTCACTGCCTGAATTTGAGCACTGGCCGATGTCAGTGGCGGTAATTAAGACTGCATTGGTGTAATCAGTTCGAGTTCAACGCCCAGCCTGATCGCCTGACGGGCGTTACTCACACCCAATTTACTTACCACGTTGCCCATGTGAAATTTAACCGTTCTTACTGAAATACCAATGATTGTGGCGATCTCCGCGTAAGTTTTCCCCATACTCGCCCAGTAAAGTACTTCATGTTCTCTGGCTGTAAACGTTGCTTTGCTTACGCCCATCTCTGAACCATCCTTATCTACCGAAACTGACTGCACGAGCCGATACATTTGCTCATTAATCTCAATGAGTAACATCTGTAAGTTGCCTTTCTCTGAAGAGAACTGCTCTTCCAGATTCGCTTTCATATTGCTATCAATAATTAATGATAGTAGTGCCAGATTGTTGAGATGATCGTGCAGGACGAAAGTATAGCCGTTGGCGATGTTGTATTTCTTGGATAAAGAGAAAATCTTTGAGACCTTGAGGTCAGACATCAACGTGATGTTCTCATCCCACACGAAAGGGGACGTGCGTTTAAACGCGGTCAGGATCACCGGGTCAATGTGCTGCAGGTTATTCGCAATGTACAGGTTTACCCATTCATCAGGATAGCTTGAGATGATAAGCAGTTTTGACGGGTTTTTCTTATTGACGACGGTGTAAGCGTACTCAGGGCTACCAAACTGGGACAGTTTTCTATCGATATAATCACGAAGCGTTTCCGTTATTATCTGATTTTTATTGAAAATAGAAAACATATGGCATCCCTGAAGTTTGTTCTACAGTCTCGGCGGCAGCGGTGTACTTAAGTACAGGGTGAGTACAGTACTTAAGTACAACTTACGGAATCTGTCTACACACTTATAATTGTCCCGTGAGTTGAAGATAAAAAAAACCTGACCACGAGAGTCAGGTAGCCAATTCAGCCAACACCAGGGAAAAACTCTGGGCAGTGCGTTTTCAGAGACCACTGTCCAGAGGAGCCTTATAGTAGCATTACTAACGTGAATCTTTCAAATCTTCCCCTCTGAAATCCTGTTTACGGCCTTGTCATGCCTAGTTTGCACTCCGATTTAGCCGCACAGACAAACACCAAAGAAGCCTTGCTTCGTCCTTCATAAATTCAATTTATTATTCTTTATTTTAATGAATTTTATTTACTTAAAAGAAAGATATATCAACTTAGAAGTATTAAATAATATATAAGTCTGTTTTTTATCTTTTATTTTTAAGGGGGTATTTTGGGTTGTTCTGAATTTTATGACTTCCTATAGACTCTTGCCCTCGTTTTAGGATAGACCTAATCTCAATGGTGTTTAATCTTTCCATATAGATTCAATCTTGGCATAAATCCTATTGTTAACATGTATTTTGCCGCTGCTAGTGATGCTTAGCGGTGGTTTTGGTTTTGAAAATACGGCACTTATATGGATGAATTAGTCACGCTATATGCCCTTGGTGAATGATTGTGATTCATCGGTTATTTGTATATTAGGTTTGCGCTTTATTCACATAAACGCTGTCTTAGTACGTGGGAAATGTCATTTCTCTATTAAATCGAGCACTGGAAATATCTGATTTTTCCTTCGGAGTTATTACTGAAATCATTAATGTAGCTTGTGACTCAACCCATTGACCTACAAGGATTGTGGTTTTGTTTTTAAAGAAATTTCTTATATTTCAAATGGATGATCTTGATCACAAATTGTCTATCTTGTTACATTCTGTAACAGTTAAGGATTTCTTAATTATGCCTAAATGTTCTTAGACTCGTGTCTGAGTATATTGCGTACTCACCTTTCCTTATTGTTTAAATAAACACAGAGATAGACCAAATAGCGCCAATCGATGAACGTTTTTACTACGCCGTTTATTCGTAATTAATCCACCTGTCTGCGGTGCTTTAATTTTAGGTAGGGAATGTTTGTCACGACTGGCAGTTATCCTTAATTTTCAGTTGTAAGGGACAGTAAATGGCTTCATCAAGTTTCCAAAATGAAGTACCCAAGGCTCGTGTAAATATCAAATTGGATTTACATACAGGTGGGGCGCAGAAAAAAGTTGAATTACCTCTGAAATTACTGGTAATGGGCGATTACAGCAACGGTACAGAACAACGTCCACTTTCAGAACGCAGCAAAATCGATATTAATAAAAACAACTTCAACAGCGTACTCAGTGAATTCCAGCCAAGTATTAAAATGGCTGTCCCTGATACTTTAGCGGCAGATGGCACAGATACCGCAGTGTCTCTCACTTTCAATGACATGAAAGATTTCGAGCCTGAACAGGTTGCACGCCAAATTCCTCAGCTACGTGCTCTTCTCGCTATGCGTAACTGGTTGCGCGATCTCAAATCTAACCTACTGGATAACGCGACTTTCCGCCGTGAACTCGAAAACATCCTCAAAGATGATGCGCTGAGCGATGAACTTCGTACGGAACTGGCGGCTCTGGCGCCAAAAGATTGTTAATGACTGGTTTGGATAAGAGAAGGAAATGCTGATGTCTGTACAGGAAAACAAAGCACAGGGTAATGCTACCGCTGTGTTGGAACACGAAGCACCAATCATGCAGGGCGTTTACGCGTCGTTGTTTGAGAAAATTAATCTCAATCCGGTCTCTTCAATGACCGATATCGAAACCTTCCAAAACAATGAAGGCCTCGCAGAAGCCTCTGCTGATGAGCGAGTGACCGCTGCCGTAAGCGTATTTTTAGACTTGCTCAAACAGTCTGCTCAAAAAGTGGAAAAGCTGGATAAAACCTTGCTGGATGGCCATATTGCAGCGCTTGATGCCCAAATTAGCAGCCAATTAGATGCGGTGATGCATCATCCAGATTTCCAACGCGTGGAATCCACATGGCGCGGTGTTAAGTCACTGATTGACCAAACTGATTTCCGCCAAAATGTGCGTATTGAACTGTTAGATGTGAGCAAAGATCATCTGGCACAAGATTTCGAAGACGCGCCAGAAATTGCGCAAAGCGGCCTTTATTCTCATACCTACATTCAGGAATATGATACCCCAGGCGGTGAGCCTATTGCGGCAACGATTTCTAACTACGAGTTTGGCCGTGGCCCGCAAGATATTGCTCTGCTACGCAACATCTCAAAAGTGGCCGCCGCGGCACATATGCCGTTTATCGGTTCCGTAGGCCCCGCGTTCTTTGGCAAAAACACCATGGAAGAAGTGGCTGCCATTAAAGATATTGGCAATTACTTTGACCGTGCAGAGTATCTGAAGTGGAAATCTTTCCGTGAAAGCGACGATGCACGCTACATCGGCTTAACGATGCCGCGGGTGTTAGGTCGTTTGCCCTATGGTCCAGATACTATTCCTGTGCGCAGTTTTAACTACGTAGAAGAAGTCAAAGGGCCGGATCACGAGAAATATCTGTGGACTAACGCTTCGTTTGCCTTTGCAGCCAACATGGTGAAAAGTTTTATCAACAACGGCTGGTGCGTGCAGATCCGCGGGCCGCAGGCGGGCGGCGCTGTCACCGATTTACCTATCCACCTGTACGATTTAGGGACGGGTAATCAGGTCAAAATCCCATCAGAGGTGATGATCCCGGAAACTCGCGAATTTGAATTCGCTAATCTGGGCTTTATCCCACTCTCTTATTACAAAAACCGTGATTATGCGTGCTTCTTCTCTGCCAACTCTACGCAAAAACCGGCGCTGTATGAAACGCACGACGCAACGGCCAATAGCCGTATTAATGCGCGTTTGCCATACATCTTCCTCCTTTCGCGTATTGCTCATTACCTGAAACTGATCCAGCGCGAAAACATCGGCACCACCAAAGATCGTCGTTTACTTGAATTGGAGTTGAACAACTGGATCCGTGGTTTGGTCACGGAAATGACCGATCCCGCAGATGACTTGCAGGCTTCGCACCCGCTGCGTGACGCCAAGGTAACCGTTGAAGATATCGAAGATAACCCAGGTTTCTTCCGCGTGAAGCTGTTTGCCGTACCGCATTTCCAAGTTGAAGGAATGGATGTGAATCTGTCTCTGGTTTCGCAGATGCCTAAAGCCAAAGCTTAATCAGGACGGATTTGAAGATGAAAATTGACCGTCCGTTATGGGCTGCCGGGACATTGTTGTCTCCGCAGCAGTTCCAACAGCAGGCTCGCTGGGAAGCGTACACCAATGAGTGTATTGCACGCCTAGCGTTGGTCCACCCTTGGGGGATCATGGCGGCTGAGTTCGACAAGGACGCATTACGGTTGGGCAAACTGAAAGCGGATCGCATTTGCGTCCGCTTTCAGGACGGTACGCTGCTGGATACCGAAAGGGCAGACGTGTTGCCACCTGCGCTGGATTTGACGCAGGTGCTGCCGGCGACGGCACAAAGTGCCACGCTGCTGCTGGCACTGCCGCTTGAGCACGCCAACGGCGGCAACTGCCTGCCAACGGATGCCAAAGCCGATCGCCCGATTCGCTATCGTCAGGACTGGGCCTCAGTACAGGATATTTTGGGTAACGATACTGAGTCGATGGCTGTAGCCCGCTATGCGCTTACGCTGCGCTTGGATGGCGATGAAAACGGCGATTATCTCACGTGTCCTGCGGTGCGTTTAGTGCGTGATGTTCAAGGCGTATGGGGCATTGATCCGCAGTTCGTACCGCCGCTGTTGCAGTTTGGCGCACATGCCGCACTGATTAGCTATCTGGATCGTTTGCTGACTCAGCTCCACGCTAAACGTACTCGCCTGATGGGAATGCGCCGAGAAAGTAATCAGCGCATGGCCGATTTTGCTGTAGCTGATGTATCGCTGTTTTGGCTGCTCAATGCGCTGAATAGCTATGAACCGGTGCTGAATGATTTTCTGGCTCATCCAGCCCTGCATCCGGAGCTGGTGTATCGCGAACTGGTGAAGCTTGCGGGCGCACTGCTGACATTTTCCCTCGAACATGACATGGACGCTATTCCTGCCTATGACCACGCGCGTTTAGGCGCGGTATTCCCGCCACTATTCAGCCTGATTAGCACCTTGCTCGAAGCGAGTCTACCGTCGCGTGTCATTACGCTTGAGCTGGAAAAAGTCCGTCCAAATCAGTGGCAGGCTACATTGAACGACCCACGTCTGCGCGAAGAGGCAGATTTCTATCTTTCAGTTCGCTCCGCGCTACCGGCTCACCTGCTTCAAACCCAGTTCCCGCTGTTGTGCAAAGTCGGTGCGCCTGACGACGTCAATAACCTGATTAACGTTGCCTTAAACGGCGTTCCGCTGATCCCACTCAGCCATGTACCTGCCGCCATACCGCTGCGTTTGGAAAATCAGTATTTCGCATTGGATCTCAACCATCCAACGGCGACGGCGATGCTGGCTTCGGGGTCTTGTGCGTTCTACGTGCCGGGAACGTTGTCTGATGTGCAACTTGAACTGTATGCGGTGCTGAGAGCATGAGTAAAGAGACAGTCATTGATATAGACGAATTGCTACAAGATACCTGGTTGCTGGTGGTTCAACTGCGCCAAGGTGTCCCTGTAGAGCACGGGCAAAGCTTATGGCAGCACTGCACCAAGAGCATTGAACACACCCAGCAGGTACTGAAAGACGCAGGTATGCATCAAAACGCGATTGACCACATTCGCTATGCACAGTGTGCGTTGTTGGATGAAACGGTGTTAGGACGACCTCAGGACGATGGTTATTCGGCGTGGCACGCTATGCCGCTTCAGGCGCATTTTTTCCACACCTTGCAGGCAGGGGAGTTGCTGTATGAACGCATGCGAGAGGTACTACGTGAACCCTCACCCAATATGGCGGTGCTGACCTGTTTTCATCGTGTGCTGATGCTCGGGTTCCGTGGACGGTATGGCGAAAACGAGACACCTGAGCGCCAACAACTGGTGGCTGAACTGAGCCAGCGCGTCAAACCGCTGGATGTGGATCAAAGCGCGCCGCTGCTGGTCAATGCCGCCGCTTCGCGTCGCTACCGCTGGCTGCATTCGCGTTGGGTTCACGTTGCTGCGGCTGTGGTGGTTTTGGCCGCTGTTTGGTGGGGATTCCACAGTTATCTAACGGCGCTGGTCACGACGCTGTTACCCAGTAAGCCATAAGGGATTGATGACATGAGTACCACCTACAAGCGCGCCCTTTGGGCATGGGGCGGATTGCTCGCGCTGTTACTGTGTCTATTTTGGCTACCGCTCACGCTGTTAGGGCTGATTATCACCATTGTGGTGGTGTTACTGATCGTGGCAGTCGGATGGAAGCGTGCGGCGCGTATTGATGTCCATGTGCTTGACGTGTTAACCGATTTGCCGCCTGAACACTTTCGGCATCCGGTGGTGGTGGTGTGTGGCGATAACCTTGATGCGCTGTTTGGTTCCACGCAAATGCGCGAAACGCCGCGAGGCTGTTATTTACGTTTACCCGTAGATCTACGGTTAGCCGATTTTGTGGACTCTGTACTGGCACAACGCGCGGGCTGGAGCGAGCAAATCAGCGTAATGCGAGTGATTAATCCCCAGCAACAGGTTGATGCCGCGGTATTGGCGGGGCAGATGCGCGAGTTCTGTTATCAGGTATCCCGCGTGAGCAAACTGTGTGGCAGCGAGACGTCCGTGCTGCTGACCAGCTATTTGGCACTGCCAAAATCTCATGTTCCTGACGATTGTTGGTTCGAGTGGGTAGCGGGAGAAACTGAGTGCAGCGTCGGTATTGGTCGTTCTGCTCCGCGCTCGCTGATTGATTGGCTGGCAGCTCATCGCAGCGATGAGGGAGAAGCCCAGCAAGCTGAGCGCTTCCAGTGTGCGGTAACGGTAAAAAGCTGGCGCGCGTGGATGTCTGAGTTTGTCTTACCGCACTGCAGACGCCAAGAACATTCGGCTGCGGCTTGTCGTCCCGTTGCGGTTGCGTTATCCCCAGTTTCCGCTTTAGGCATGGCGGAGCATTCGCTCTGGCAACAATGGCTGGCAAGCAAAACCACGTTAACCGATGTTGTCGGCGTGAGTTCGGCGTCAGTGGCAACGTTAGCGTTTCCAGACAGGCTATTCCGTTTGCTGCCGCAGCAGTCTGGTTTTACGCCACTGCATCGAGCGCAGGCGATCGGTATTGGGTTATTTACCTTGGCCGCGATTGCTGCGTTGGGAAGTTCAGCATGGCATAACCGCCAGTTACTGCGTCAGGTCAGTGATGATATTCAGCGCTATAACGCTATTCGTATGACCGATTTTATCCCGAAAAAACAGGCCGTTGATGTTTTGATTCAGGACGAAATCCAGTTGGATAACCACTATCGGCAGGGCGTGCCGCTACGGATGGGGCTCGGGCTGTACCCCGGTGAGCGTTTGCGCCAACCGCTACTGACGACGATTGCCACCTATGTGCCTCCGCCGCCGGAGAAAGTCGAACAAAAAGCCAAGGTCGTTATACCGAAGGCCGTGCGTTTAGACAGCCTGTCTCTATTTGATACCAATAGCGCGAAGTTGAAATCAGGTTCGACCAAAGTGCTGGTAACGGCGCTGGTGGATATAAAAGCCCAGCCGGGTTGGCTGATCGTGATTGCTGGGCACACAGACGCTACCGGCAATGCCCAGCGCAATCTGGCGTTATCTCAGGCTCGAGCCGAGGCGGTGCGCGATTGGATGCGCAGCATGGGGGATATTCCGGTGACCTGTTTTGCAGTGCAAGGCTATGGCGCCAGCCAGCCCATTGCCAGTAATGAAACCGACGCGGGCAGAGCGGCTAATCGTCGGGTAGATATTCGTCTGGTGCCAGAGGCGGGAGCCTGCAAGCTGCCCGCCAAGGCATCAGATTTTTAACCAGCCGCCAAGTTCGGCGGCTTACAACAGTGTACTTATCAGCACCCCAAGTACGGATAAGTACCTCCCCAGTAACAAGGAGTTTTACATGGCAATTCCAGCATATCTGTGGCTGAAAGACGACGGCGGCGCAGACATTAAGGGTTCAGTAGACGTACAAAAGCGTGAAGGCAGCATCGAGATGGTGGCGCTGGAACACTCTCTGTACATCCCAACGGATAACAACACCGGCAAACTGACCGGTACACGTATCCACACTCCTCTGGTGTTCACCAAAGAAGTCGATGCATCAAGTCCTTACCTGTACAAAGCCGTGACTTCTGGCCAGACCCTGAAGTCTGCCGAAATCAAATGGTACAAGATCGATGACGCGGGTCAAGAAGTGGAATACTTCAATACCAAACTGGAAAACGTCAAAGTCGTAAAAGTTGCGCCAAAAATGTGGGACATCAAAGATCCTTCTAAAGAGAAACACAACCATCTGGAAGAAGTTGAGTTCCGTTACGAGAAGATCACTTGGACCTTCAAAGACGGCAACATCATCCATTCAGATTCTTGGAATGAGCGCGCTTCAGCGTAATACCTCAGGCAGGCGGGAAACCGTCTGCCTTTTCGTTTTTCTGCTCAGCGCCAAAGCGGCATCGTTCGGGCTCTGAGCACAACAACGAACGGATTTAAACAATTTAATTTGATGACCTTATGGGCCTTGGTTTCCTAGCACGGAAAACGGCTATGGGCGGTAGCGTGCCTAATGAGGGCTACGGGCTTAAATGGGAGAGAGAATGTGATGGGAAATAATTCAGCAAGCTTACTGCGTCGGTTAAATCCATATTGTGCTCAGGCACTGGCTGCCGCCGCAACCTTATGCCAGACCCGTGCCCATGCGGAAATCACGGTAGAACACTGGTTACTCAAGCTGTTAGAGCAGGGCGAAGGTGACATTACGGTGATCGCTCGCCGTTATGAATGGGACATGGACGGCCTATGGCAGGGATTGCTGGATCATTTAGAGCGTCTTCCACATACCATTCAGGGAAAACCGCAGCTCTCTGACAAACTTCAGCAACTGATCAAACATGCGTGGCTAGATGCATCGTTGCAGGAGAATACCGACGCCGTGCGTTCCGCACATTTGCTTGCTGCGCTAATCGGTAAGCCTAACTTACTGGCGACGGATGCCGTTTGGCCGCTGCTGAGTATTAGCACCACACAGCTTTCCCGTTTGTTACCGCTGCTAGATGCCCAGTCAGAAGAGCGCCCTGAATTGCAAAATGGGCTGCAACATCCTCAACAGCCATCCTCGTCTAATACCGAATCGGCCGCTAATGAACCGAGCACCAGCGGTGTTTCGCCGATGCAGGAAGCGCATTTGGCGGTGCTCAACAAGTTTACCCTTGATGTGACCGAAAAAGCGCGCTCCGGTAGCATCGACCCCGTCTTTGGCCGCGATATGGAAATCCGTCAGATGGTGGATATTCTTTCCCGCCGCCGCAAAAATAATCCAATTCTGGTTGGTGAGCCGGGTGTAGGTAAAACCGCACTGGTAGAAGGATTGGCGCTACGCATTGCCGAAGGCAACGTCCCCGATAGCTTAAAAACCGTCAGCGTACGCACATTAGATCTGGGGTTGTTACAGGCGGGCGCGGGCGTGAAGGGCGAGTTCGAACAGCGCCTGAAAAACGTCATCGAGGCCGTGCAGCAGTCGCCAGAGCCTGTTTTACTATTTATCGATGAAGCGCACACCATCATTGGCGCGGGCAATCAGGCCGGTGGTGCCGATGCCGCTAACCTGCTGAAACCGGCGCTGGCACGCGGCGAATTACGCACCATTGCCGCCACCACGTGGTCTGAATACAAACAGTATTTCGAACGCGACGCCGCGTTAGAACGTCGTTTCCAGATGGTCAAAGTGGACGAGCCTGACGATGAGATGGCGTGCCTGATGCTGCGGGGCTTGAAAGAGCGCTACGCCACCCATCACGGCGTGCATATTCAGGACGCCGCGGTGAAAGCGGCAGTCACGCTGTCGCGCCGGTATATCACTGGACGACAACTGCCGGACAAAGGCGTTGATCTACTCGACACCGCCAGCGCGCGTGTACGTATGAGCTTGGATACCGTGCCGGAACAGCTCACGCAGATGAATGCACAACTCGCGGCGCTAGAGATGGAAAAACAAGCGATTGAACAGGATCTGGTGTTCAGCAGCGGTGCCGATATCGAGCGCCTGAGTGCCATTGATCAGCTCAGCGTAGAATTGCAACGTCAGCAAACGGCGCTCGATGCTCAATATCAACAAGAGCGCGAACTTACTCAGCAATTGCTCGAAGTGCGTCAAGACATCAGCCGTCAGTCCGAACGCGCCGCGATTCAGCAACAGCTCAGCGAACTACAGGGCAACCATCCACTGCTTTCTCTCGACGTTGACGTGCGTACCGTAGCCAATGTGATTGCTGACTGGACAGGTGTTCCGTTAGGCAGCTTGCTCAAAGACGAACAAACTAGCCTGCTACAGCTTGAGCATCAGCTCGGCGAGCGGGTTATCGGCCAACAGGCGGCGTTAGGTGCCTTGGCTCAACGTCTACGAGCGGCTAAAACCGGTTTAACCTCAGAAAACGGCCCGCTCGGCGTATTTCTGTTGGTCGGCCCAAGCGGTGTAGGGAAAACAGAGAGCGCATTAGCGCTGGCTGATGACCTGTTCGGCGGCGAAAAATCGCTGATCACGATTAATATGTCCGAGTACCAAGAAGCGCATACCGTTTCTCAGCTTAAAGGCTCGCCTCCGGGCTACGTGGGTTATGGTCAGGGCGGGATTTTGACCGAGGCGGTACGCAAGCGCCCATACAGCGTGGTGCTGCTCGACGAAGTTGAGAAGGCGCATCGCGACGTTTTAAACCTGTTCTATCAGGTATTCGACCGTGGCTTTATGCGAGACGGCGAAGGGCGCGAGATCGATTTCCGCAATACCGTGATTTTAATGACCGCCAACCTCGGCAGTGATGAGCTGATGGCTCTGTTAGAGCAGCAGCCAGAGGCGTCGGATAGCATGTTGCACGAGCTGCTGCGTCCGATCCTACGCGATCACTTCCAGCCTGCCTTACTGGCACGTTTCCAAACGTTGATCTATCGCCCGCTAGACGCCGTGGCGCTCCGCCGCATTGTGGCCATCAAATTAGGGCAGGTGGCGAAACGTCTTCAGCGTCACTATGGACTGACTTGCCATATCGAAGAGAGTCTGATGGACACGCTGGTGGCGGCCTGCCTGCTGCCGGATACCGGCGCGCGCAACATCGACAGCCTGCTTAATCAACAGATCTTGCCGGTGCTTTCTCAGCAGCTATTACAGCGTTTAGCGCAGCAGCGAAAACCCGACAGTCTGACGCTGGGGTTCAACGACGAGGAAGGCATTACGCTGGATTTCGGTGATGAACACAACGGTGAAGCTGATACGGATTGCTCGGTTACGACGGAAGCGAGGGTGATATGTTAAATACTGCTGCTCAACTGATGTTCGATCACAGCCACCATGTGCTGAAAGTTTGGGACAACACGGCTCCGCTGGATGTGTTGGCGTTTACCGCTGAAGAGCATCTCAGCCAGCCTTATCGCTACACCATCGAATTCACCAGCTCGGCCAAAGACATCCAGCCCGCGCAGATGCTGATGCAGGACGCCACATTCACCTTGAACGCTACGCCGAATGCATTGGCCTCCTTAGGTGCTGCACTGTCGATGACGCCGTCGGTTATGCAGGCATTGCGCACGGTACACGGGGTGATCCAGCGTTTTAAGCGTCTTTCTACTTCGCGGGACGAAAGCCGCTACGAAGTCACCTTGGTTCCGCGCTTGGCACTGCTGGCGAAAAGCCATCAGCATGCGATTTACCAAAATCTTTCGGTGCCGGAAATTGTGGAAAAGATCTTGCGCGATCGCCACGGCTTCAAAGGGCAAGATTTCCTGTTCACGCTGGCGCACACCTATCCAAAACGTGAACTGGTGATGCAGTACGGCGAAAACGATCTGCAATTTATCAGTCGCCTGCTGGCCGAAATCGGCATCTGGTTCCGCTTCACCGCCGATCCCAAACTTAATATCGACGTTGTTGAATTCTATGACGATCAGCAACACTACCAGTTTGGCACCAGTCTGCCACTGCGTAATCCGTCGGGCATGAATGACGTTGGCGTCGAATCAGTGTGGGGCTTAACCAGCGCTCATCAGGTGGTGGAAAACCGCGTCACCACCCGAGACTACAACTATCGCCAAGCCCAATCGTGGATGGACGGCGACGTTGACGTGACTCGCGGTGACAAAACCACCTACGGCGAAGCCTATCACTACGCCGATAATTATCTGTCGGCGGGCGATAAAAACAGCCCGCAGCCTGAGACGGAGAGCGGTGTCTTCTATGCCCGCCTACGCCATGAACGTTACCTTAATCAGCAGACCCTGTTACATGGCTTCACCACCTCGGCAGCGCTGTCGCCGGGGCAAGAGCTCAAAGTTGACGGTGACGCGCCTGAGGCGTTCCGCCAAGGTGCGGTCATTATTGGTATCAGCAGTAAGGCGCGTCGCGACCAAAGTTATGAAGTAGAATTCACCGCCATCCCATATTCTGAAAACGTCTGCTTCCGCCCAGAACCCACCGCCAAGCCGGTGATGGCGGGCACTATTCCGGCTCGCGTCACTAGCACCGTGGTGAATGACACCTACAGCCACATCGACAAAGATGGCCGCTACCGCGTGTCGTTTGATTTTGACCGCGACGAATGGCAGGCCGGCTGCGAAAGCCTATGGGTGCGCCAAGCGCGTCCGTATGCCGGTGACACCTACGGTTTACACGCCCCGTTGCTGGCGGGTACCGAAGTGGCGATTGCGTTCGAAGAGGGCAACCCTGACCGGCCGTACATCGCCTACGCGCTGCACGACTCCAAACACGGCGACCACGTCACGCTGCAAAACTACAAACGCAACGTACTGCGCACCCCCGCCAACAACAAACTGCGCCTCGACGACGAACGCGGCAAAGAGCACATCAAACTCAGCACCGAATACGGCGGCAAAACCCAGCTCAACCTCGGCCATTTGGTCGATAGCCAAAAACAGCAACGCGGCGAAGGCTTCGAACTGCGCACCGACGACTGGGGCGCGATAAGGGCGGGCAAGGGGATTTTCATCAGCGCCGACGGTCAGCCTAAGGCGGGTGGGAAGGTGCTGGAGATGGGGGCGGCGCTGGCGGAATTACAGGCCGCGGTGCAGACAACATCGGCATTACGCTATGCGGCAGAGTCAGCTAAAGCTGAATTGGCCGATGTAGAAAAACAAACTGCACTGATGAATGAACGGCTTAAGCAGTTGGAACAGCGAGTTTTATTGCTGTCTGCGCCTTCTGGTATTGCTCAGGTTACGCCGGGAAGTCTGCAACTGTCTGCGGGAGAAAATCTAATCGCCACTGCAGGTGAAGATGCGGACTTAAGTATTAGCAAAAAGTTTCGCCTTGCCGTAGGGGAAACTATCAGCCTATTTGCCAAAACACTCGGGATGAAGTTATTTGCGGCATCGGGAAAAGTCGAGCTTCAGGCACAGACCGATGCGATGGATATTTTTTCAAGAAAGGGAATGAGTATTGCTAGCCAAGAGGATGCAGTGGTTATTACGGCAAAGACAGAATTGCGTTTGGAATGTGGCGGTGCGTTTATTTCGATGAAAGACGGCAATATTACCGTTGCAGCGCCGGGAAATTGCTTTGTTAAATGCGATATGTTGCAAAAATCTGGCCCAGCCAGCCATAACTCCTCAATTCAACTACCGGAACTTTGCGCCTCTACTGCTCCTCAGAGCGCAGGTGCACAGGACGGTGTCATTTCTTAAGGGATGTCAATGGCTGAAATATCAAAGCGCACTGGTTATGACTATTCAGCGTCAGCTCTCAATGCGCAAGTTCAGGATGTTCTGAGGGCGTTGATTGTGGCTTTTGAGTTACACGATAGCAAAGGCGTACTGCTCGTTGATCCATCGCTTTTTTTAGAACATCGTCAGGAAGATTTGTTTCCAAAATATCTCGAAGCATTCCAAGAGCGCGTATTCGCCGCAGATATTCACCATCCTAAGTTTGATAGCCGATTTTCTCCTTGGCTGATTTCGCTCGATCTGAAACAGCCAGAAGATTACGCATTATTAGAGGCCAGTGTTAAGCAGGCTGTTGAAGAGATAGATCCTGAACAGCTCTTGGAGAACCGAGGCCGCATGGTATGCGGCTGGATTTTCAGTTCATTTACGACGTCAAGTCTTGCGGATCATATTGCCAAAACAGCAGTTCAGACTTTGGCTGCTGAATCATCGTTTGTTATCCGTTTTTATGACCCTGCGGTGAATAGCATCGTGTGGTCTGTACTTGATAGTTGGCAGCAGTCTCGACTACTAGGCCCGATCGAAGAATGGTTTCTGCTTGATGGCGATGGGAAACTTGTTTCACGTTGTAATGAAAAAAAATCAGAAATGCAGTACACCTTCTCGCTGGCATTGGCTGACTCAACACGGGAACAGCTTAAGTTATCTGGGGTCATGAATCGCGCTTTACGCCGATACAGAGAAAATCATCGTTGCCAATTGCGTTGGAGTGAATCTGATGCGCTACTCATTATGCGCTGCACATTAAATCGTATCAGGGCTGCTTACGGCGTTGAGGCACCATATGAACTTGAAATTTTCGCATTGAATAGCCTAGTGCGTCATCCCTTGTTTGATTGCCATCGCTTAGTGAAAGATTGCCTCGCTGATCCCCAAAATTTGTCACCCGGCAGTAGCTATGCTGAACGCTTGAACGGGTTGGCACCTAGTGCTTGGCGTGTCATTGAAGATGAATGCCAGCAGCTTGATGTTAAAGAGTATATTATAAATAAGGAGCCTCAAGCATGAGTTTATCTCCATGTACAATGTGCCATTCCAGCGGCCCCGCTTTATTACCTGTGCGCTACGCGGTTGTTCCTCAAACGATTGAGGCAACGTTGCCTGCGTGGGCTGAAGCCGCGTTCCCATCTTCGCCTGAGTGTCATTATGCGCTACGTGCTTTGCGGCAAGGCTTTTTATATGTGTTTTATGCAAATAGCGGAGCACCTGAAGATAGCTGGGAAGCTTGGAGTGTGACCGACGATGGTGGGTTGTGGAAACAGCTTGGTGGCGCGTTTGGTGCTAAAGAGAAAAAACAGGCGGATTGTACTAATCCCACCCACCAAAGCACAAATGTTGAGTTTGTTGTACTGCGAGATAGCGCATTACGTAATAATATCAGCGTTGCTTTCTCGCCATCACCGTGGTCAAGAGAAACGATTCTTAAATACCACAACAATGCGGGTCTACGAGCTAAAAGAATGCAGGTTATTTCTGCTGGGCAATGGCTTGCGGCCTCTAATGCTTCAGGTATCAGTGTGGTATCTGCCAGTGCATTGGAATCGGTATTGGATTACACGCCTCTGCCCATGGCAAAGTTTAAATCACTACTGCCTTATAATCCGGTAGTTGCGCGAGTCAGCAAAACGTACCCTGAAGCACCATATTATTCTTTTGATGAAAAGCAAATTGGCCCTCAAGGGACGCTCTATCCATGGAGTCATGCACGTGCGGGCAACAGTGCTAAAACAGTGGAGACTATGTCAATCCGGGGGAAATCAGCGGATGGGAAACCTGTGTCACCATTGATGATTGCGATGCATGATCCTATCGGTATCGCCCATGAATTGGCGAGCTGGGGTGATGATATTTCTGGTTTGCACTCCATGTGGATTGACGAACTGTCGATCGAATTTATGACGCATTCGTCCCTGCTAGGGGTGAAAAAACAGTTGGATGCTAAGGCTGCGGCCACAGCGCAGCAGATAGAGGCGGATGGCGTAAATTATTCACCTTTATGGTATGCAATGACATCGACATATACGAAGCAATCAAAGTCAGAATTTC
Source organism: Hafnia paralvei (assembly GCF_020150375.1). Lineage (NCBI taxonomy): Bacteria > Pseudomonadati > Pseudomonadota > Gammaproteobacteria > Enterobacterales > Hafniaceae > Hafnia > Hafnia paralvei. The sequence goes on from NZ_CP083737.1 coordinate 1,934,817, forward strand.
AAGCTAAATATGATGAGCTCGTTAAAAATAATGCCAAGCTGTCCGGCGATAATATTGCCAAGCAGTGGAGCAAATATGATGGCATGTTGAATCATGCGAAGCGACAGGCTTTTTTAGACTGCTATGACAACTTTTGCCAGATTGTTGCACAGCAACAGGAGCAGTTAGCGCAATTACGTGTACAGTGGTTAAAACAACCGAAGTTTATTGCCTGTTGCCAGGATTTTGAATCGACAAAAGTTGTTGATAACCTGAACTATCGTGAGGCCGTGGATTTTGCTTTTGCCTCTCTCAATCTGACTGATGTCGGCACTACCTACCTTGATACGCTTATTGACCAGTATTCAACTAGCGATGAGGGAAATATTGTTTGGCGCTCATTGCTCCTCAATAATCCTGATGTCATGGATGAATTGCAGGGTATGTTAAAGCAAATGGCCGAAATGAAAGGAAAGGTATTACTTCCTCAGGACGAATCAACGCTGGTTGCCGCATTATTGCCCATGGCTGGTAAACTTGTTGATGCATATGATAAAGCGAATGAAATTCTTGAGAAGCCTGCATCAGCGACGACAAGATTTTCACTCGCGGTATTACACTGTGATAGACGATTGTCGACATTAGGAGACCGTTTTTTCAACTATAGCCGGTTGGGGAAAGTTTTAGATACGGGATATGAGCTAATGAGTAAGGCTTTCTTTCAGGTAATCTCTGGGGTCGCCTTTGATAAAGCGATCACGTTGTCTGTATCGCAACTACAAGATGGCGATGCATTTCGCGTGAGAGTTCTGGCTAGTTTGAGCGGGAGTGGGCAACTTGATAGGTCAGATGCTTACAATAAATATAAAGATAATTTTGACAAGTTTGCTCAAAGTGGAAATGGAGAGTCTGCGCTGAAGGGCGTGCGTATCAAACTACTTGCACTTGCATTCAATATTCTTGAGCTTTGTGACCAATATGAAAAAAGTAAAGGTAATCTGAAAGATCGTGCTCAGATTGCCTCAGCTGCTTTGGGGACACTAAGCACAACAATGGATATTGTCTCTCCAATGGTCAGTGGCGGACTTGAAAATAGTGTTGGCGGTGTTAGTATAAAAATAGTTGGAAGTAGTGCAGGCATGGTTGCTTCATTAATAAACTTATCAATAGATTTAAACGCAGTCGTTAACGAATATGTAGGGAAAAAACGTTGGGAGTTAATGGGGTTAAATTCGATCAAGGCAACTAGTGATTTTAGCATTATGCTTAAGTCATTTGGTGGATTACTTGAGATTCTGACAGAAAGAGGTTTAGTGACGAAAGTAATTTCAGAAAGCAGTTCTAAAATTATAGCTTTACGTTTTTTTTCTTATATGGCAAGTTGGGAAGTGATGTTTTTAATATTTGCTATTGAGCAATACATCGTTATTTTTACAGATAATGATTTACAGAAATGGTGTCGTTTTGGGGTGTTTGGAGGCGAGCCAGAGGATGATCTAAAAAGTACTTTTATGATAGTTTCTCAAAATGAACGAAATAGCATATATAAAGATCAGTCTGCAAAGCTTGAAGAGTCAATAGGAGTGGTATTATGAGATTTAATAAGGAGTTTGATGATTATATTAACTTCGAAGATTTAGAATTACAACTTAGTGGACTACATATTGATATTGGTGTAAAGAAAAAAAGAATTAAAAGAGCACCAGAAGAGCGTAAAGAAATTGAAGCACAGATCGAAAAAATATTAAAAGAAGACATTCCAGCGGTTGAGGCTTTAATTGCCACTAGACCTCCTGCTCCAGAGTTGCCTCCTCGAAAGCCATTGATGAAGGTTGTCGGTATTGTGGAGGAAATTGATGTTATGAAAGTCGTTGGTTATTTTCAAGAGCGAGAATATGACCCGGAAGCATTTGCTAAGCATGAAGAGAATGAACAGGTAGGTGCTTTGCTTTTAGCTATGATCGGCAATACTGCAGGTTCTGCGGTAACATCACAAAGTTCTGTAAGAGTAAAAAGTTACTGTGATTTTGTTCACGGCAAGATAAATGGTAAGCCATTTTGTGGTTGGCTAGGGAAAACTAATATTCAAGTCGGTGATTATGTTGAAATGGCCGCAATGGAAAAGGATGGGGGATATGTAATATATGCTATTGCCCATCCTGAAAGAAGAACCATTAGTGTAACACCTAGGTGTGACCAGGGGTTAGATGGATATATAAAAAGCACTAGGCTCTATGTTAGAATTTTTAGCTTTATAGTTGCATTAATAATATTAGTTCCACTAGCAATAGCAGGAGGATTGACATTGCCAATACTATTTATCTCTTTTATTGTGTATTGGATTTTGGAGCCAATAATATATTTTATTAGTTCTAAACTAGAAAGAAAAAAACCGAAAAAAAATTATGTTCTTGCAGGATTGATATTTGATACTTTAGGCTTCAAAAATCCGACAGAAGTAGACTTAATTAAAATTACCAAGAAAAAAATAAAGTCTGAAGAGATACCCGCAAAGAGAAATGACCCCATTTGGCCTGATAGACAATGTACCATAAATTATAATTATTATTATTGATTTTTAAATAATAAGTATTTTTATGATTAATACTAGCATAGGAAAAGATCATCATAAGTATGTTTTTTGTACATATAAAGCCGCGTTTTTTGCTTAAAAATAACACGATTTACTGCCCATAAAAACTAATTAGGTTAGATGCTGACAATAAATATAAAAATAATTTTGACAAGTTTGCTCAAAGTGGAAATGGAGAGTCTGCGCTGAAGGGCGTACGTATCAAACTACTTGTACTTGCATTCAATATTCTTAAGCTTTGTGACCAATATGAAAAAAGTAAAGGTAATCTGAAAGATCGTGCTCAGATTGCCTCAGCTGCTTTGGGGATACTAAGCACAACAATGGATATTGTCTCTCCAATGGTCAGTGGTGGACTTGAGAATAGAGTTGGCGGTGTTAGTATAAAAATAGTTATTGAAGTATAAGGACATGTCGGTTAAAAAATGATCCCGCCTGGTCGGATAGGGAGTGTACCGTCAATTATTATTACTATTATTAAATAGCTCGATATCTATGTTTTTATAACTAATGCAACCTGAGCCATATTTTTTCTTAAGTTGAAATATGTATTAATGTACAAATTAGGTAGCTGGATATTTGGTATTATCGGGTTTTGCTCATTCTACAGCGGGCTTTGGAAATTAACAGTTACTGACTTATATATTATGGACTGAAAAACATCGATTCTTTTTGTGAAATAAAACATAGGAATGATTATGCCTAAAGGAATTATTCGACTGGGTGATAAGTTAAGCAGCGGCGGTTCAGTTATTTCAGCAACTTCTACAATGATAATTGAAGGGAAAGTTGCTGCCTTAGTTAATGATCTTGTTGATTGCCCACGCAAAGGGCATGGCGTTAATAAAATTATCCAAGGAAGTTCCCACTGGATGTCCGATGGTAAGCAAGTCGCATTTGATAAAGCTCTTTGCCAGTGTGGTTGCTACGTAATATCTAGTATGCCTAAAGTGAATTCTGGAGATTAGTATGTTTTGGAATAGTCCAAAATTATTTCCAGTCAAAAAACAAGAGCCATTGAACTGGGGACCATGGTGGAGAATGATGGTGTTCGTGATTATTGCCATCTTGATAGCAGTAACGTTAAGTTGGTACATATCACAAGATCTCCGGTTTGTTTTTTATGGTGTTGTTTGTATCGGTGTCATTTTTGCTATTTTTATTCTATTCGCGGGGTGGTTGTTTTTCCGTTACGGAGTGGAGGCTGAGCAGGGAGAATTAGTTAGGGCTAGAAACAATGAAATGGAAAATCAGTTTGAAAATTGGGCATCCCAATCAATTAATATTATAGATGCTAGTTTTATCTTTCCATCGAGTGTTCCAATCAGCATGGGATGTCCATTCGATGTAAATGGAAACGTGCCTTTATTATTGCCTAGCACCGATGGATATTTGCGTCTGTTTGAAGACTTACTTGCCCCGCTAAGAGTAAATTTATTAGCAAGGGGAATAGCGCAGCCGTTGCGAGTCTACTTCCCACAGGATACAAAAGACTTCATATGGCAGCAGTTTCTTCATGTGTGGAAATCGATAGGATTATCAGCACAGCAGCTAAGTTGTTTTTTTGAGCTGAAAAATTCATTTGCTGAGCAGGTAGATGAATGGTTATCAGAAGAAAATCTCGATGATGTTCTTGTTATGGTTTGGCAATTTAATGACGCTAATGATGCTGGATATTATACAGAAGGGGCAATTTCTTGGCTGTTATCACCCAGCAGTGAAGTCAGTAAAAATAAAATTTTTCGGCCCATGCTAACTAATCTTAGCAACGTAGATGAGGATATACCTAAATTTTTGCGTTATCAGAAACCCACTAAGGATATTGGAACTATTTGGTATAATGATGCTGATGGGCTAATAAAAGACAAACTACTTATTGCTTACTCCCAAGCTCAAGATAATAGAATTAAGAGTGATGTATCAGTTATGCCTGAGCAGAATTTTGTAACTCATTGGCTTGGGAAAGCCGTTCTTTCAGTTGATTGGTTCTCTATTACACTGGCAATGAAAAGTGCAGAGTTTCAAAAAAAATCACAAATTATTGTATTAACAAAAGATAACAGTGCGTTGCTTAGTACTATAACTCCAACGATAAGTTAAACGAAATCAGGAATTATTCATGCTCAAGGCATTCATAGCCAGAAATGTAGGTGTAGGGCTGATTACTCTAATTACTTCTTTGCTATTAGGTATTCTAATTTATTTTTTTGGAGATAATGCTGGTTTGGTTTCTCAGAATCAAAAGATTACAGCGTTGGGAATTAGTATTGTCATAATAGGTTTATTGTTGAGTTTATTCCGCAACCGTAAACAGCAACTTCCGAAATCAACTGATGATGATTCGAAAAAAAACAAAGCAGCATCTACCTTACAGCCATTAGCTTTTTTAGATATCAAGCAACATTTGCATCAACGCCACGGCCTCCTATGGCGCAATAAAATCCGCATCCTGCTGGTCGTTGGCGAAAACGCGGCGGCGGAAGCTATTGCGCCGGGATTAACTACTCAGCAATGGCTGGAGGGGCAGGGCACATTATTGCTGTGGGGCGGTGGTGTGCAGGCGGAGCCGGATGAGGCTTGGCTGTTGGGGCTACGTAAGATGCGCCGTCGCCGTCCGTTGGATGGCGTGGTGTGGGTGATGAATGAGCAGCAGAGCACGCAGGCTGGCGTTATCGATCAGGGCTGCCGCCAGTTGCAGAAACGTGGGCAGATTTTAAAACAGCAGGCACCGGTTTATCTGTGGCAGGTGTGTGACAGCGCGTGGCAGCAGGACGATCGCATTACCCAGCCGGTGGGGTGTTTGTTCCCCGAGAAAAACTCGCCGGAGAAATTGGCCGCCAGTTTGCAGAAGCTGGTCGCGCCGCTGCGTCAGCGCGGTATGACACAGGTGTTGTTGAAAAACAGCCATGACTTTTTGTTGCGTCTGGCTAATCGTTTAGAACACCAAGGGATTACCCACTGGCAGCAGGCGTTAACGCCGCTGCTGCGTGAATATGCGTCGGCGCTGTCGCTGCGAGGCCTGATGTTTAGTTTGCCGTTGGCGGCGAAATCCGGCGTTGCTCAGCACGGCTGGTTGCCGGATGTCGCGTGGCAGGGGGTATTAAGTGATAACTCAGCGCGCACGCGTCGCGTAGGATTTTCATGGGAGCAGAGCGCTTATTATGCCGTGATGGTGCTGGCGCTGCTGTGGTTGACCGGAAGCGTTGTCTCCTTCTTCTCGAATCGTTCACAGATCGCCACGGTGCGCGATCAGGTTGATTTACTGAATAAATCCAATGCGAAACCAATGGAACAACTGGTTGCGCTACAGCTGTTTGGCAATACGCTCGGGCAGTTGCAGTATCGTGCCGCCCATTCGGTGCCGTGGTATCAGCGTTTTGGGCTAAGTCAGAATGACGCGCTAGAAGATGCACTGTGGCCACATTACGATGCGGCAAATCAGCGCCTGATCCGTGAGCAGGCCGCAGCAGAACTGCATAAAAGTCTTAGCGAGCTGGCTGCTTTGCCGCCGGATAGCCCTCAGCGCGCTAAGCTGGCTCAGGCGGGTTACGATTGCCTGAAAGCTTATTTGATGATGGCTAACCCTGATAAGGTCGATGCGTCGTTCTTGACTCGCGTGCTCGGTGCCAATGAACCCACGCGGTTAGGTGTGAGCGTCGGTCTGTGGCAGGGGATTGCGTCGGGGTTATGGATGTTCTATGCCGAAAATCTTCCATCTCATCCCGAATGGCGTATCAAGCCCGATCAGGCATTGGTGGCGCAGGTGCGGCAGGTGTTGCTTAATCAGATTGGTCAACGCAATGCAGAAGCTACGTTGTATCAGAAAATGTTGCAGTCGGTGGCGCAAAACTATGCTGATATGGGGTTAGCGCAGATGGTAGGTGACACGGATGCGCAATCATTGTTCGCTACCGAGCAAGTGGTGCCAGGCATGTTTACCCGTCAGGCATGGGAAGGCCAGGTGCAGAAAGCTATTGACGATGCCGTGTCTTCTCGTCGTGAAGAGATCGATTGGGTACTGAGCGACAACAAGCATCCTGCGTCGGGAGATGTCTCGCCAGAGGCGCTCAAAGCACGTCTAACCGAACGTTACTTCACCGATTTTAGCGGGGCATGGCTGGATTTTCTGAACAGTCTGCACTGGAAAAAAGCGCAGAATCTGTCGGATGTTACCGACCAGCTCACTCTGATGAGTGACGTGCGTCAGTCGCCGCTGATTGCGCTGCTGAATACGTTAGCCTATCAGGGGCAAACTGGACAGCGCAGCGAAGCGCTATCGGATTCGTTGATGAAATCGGCGCAAAACCTGCTGCATAAAGAGAAAGCGCCCGTTATTGACCAGCGTGTGAGTGGCCCTACCGGCCCGTTAGATAGCACATTTGGCCCTTTATTGTCGCTGATGGGGAAGGGCGCGGGAGCAAACGGCGTGATGAATGCCGATAGCTCGCTGAGCCTACAAACCTTCTTAACACGCGTTACGCGAGTGCGTTTGAAGCTGCAACAGGTGGCGAATGCGTCCGATCCGCAGCAGATGACACAGCAAATGGCACAAACGGTATTTCAAGGCAAAACGGTCGATCTGACGGAAACGCAGGATTACGGCAGCCTGATGGCGGCCAGCCTAGGCGAGGAGTGGAGCGGTTTTGGCCGCGAAATGTTCGTGCAGCCGCTGACTCAGGCGTGGCAAACCGTACTGCAACCTTCCTCTGCCAGCTTAAATACCCAATGGCAAACCTCGATTGTGGCGAATTGGAATAGCGCTTTTGCTGGGCGCTATCCATTCGCTTCCAGCGGCAACGACGCTTCGCTGCCGATGCTTGGCCAATTTATCCGTTCGAACTCGGGCCGCATCGAGCAGTTTTTAACGCGTCAGTTGGCGGGCGTGCTGCACAAAGAGGGCAACACGTGGGTGCCGGATCAAATCAACAGTCAGGGGCTGCAATTTAACCCTGAATTCCTTCAAGCCATTAACCAACTGAGTCAACTAGCTGATGTGCTGTTTACCGACGGCAGCCAAGGTGTGCACTTTGAGCTGCGCGCCCAGCCTGCCCGCAACGTAGTGGAAACCCAACTGGCTATCGACGGTCAGCGCCTGCGCTATTTCAATCAGATGGAGAGCTGGCAGAGCTTCAACTGGCCGGGGGCGACCTACCAGCCGGGCGTGATGCTAACATGGACCAGCATTAATGCCGGTGCGCGCCTGTTTGGTGATTACCAAGGTAGCTGGGGGCTTATCCATTGGTTAGAGAAAGCCAAGGTAAGCAAGCTGGATGAAAGTAGCTATCGCCTCGCGTTCGATACGCCGGATGGCCTCACGCTGTCGTGGATCCTACGTACACAGCTTGGCAGTGGGCCATTGGCATTGCTCAAGCTGCGCGGGTTTAGCCTGCCAAGTAAAATTTTTATCGTTAACACAGGCGCCGCCGATCCCATGTCGATGATGGGCAATAACAACGCGCTGGGGGATGAATAATGCTTCAGGGACTGATTACCGCCAGTATGAATGGGCGTGATGCTTTGGCGCTAGCGGGCGAACAGGTTGCTTTGTGGGACAAGTGGTTGCTGCCGATTAGCGCCGATGCTCCCGCTGGAGAAGATCCGGGCTACGACGACGATTTCCAGCGCATGCGCGAAGAGGTTAACCGGTTATCGGGCGCGGATACCGATCTCGTCTGCCAACTAGCGGAAAAGTTGCTGACTACGGTCTGCAAAGATGTCCGAGTGGTGACGTATTACCTGTGGGCACGATTGCATCGCGATGGGGAACTGGGGTTAGCCGATGGTTTAACGCTGTTGGCGGGGGTGGTTTCCCGCTTTAGTGACTCTGTACTGCCGCAGCGAGCCCATAGCCGAAAAATGGCGATGGAGTGGCTAGCGAGCGGTAAGGTGCTAGATAGTTTGTCACGTTATCCCGAAGTGGTTAAGGCTGACGTAGAGCGCACGGTTGCCGCATTAGCACTGTTAGACAGTGCCATGCAGGCTTGGCCCGAAGGAGAGCGACCAGCACTCGGCGCGCTTTATTCGGCTCTGGACGTTCGCTTAGCGCAGTCTGGTGGTTTGGATGCGGTTGTGCCGCAAAACAGTGCGCCGTTAGGAATGAAAGAAGAGCACGGCAATACCTCTTCTGCCGGATTGCCCACGCTGAAACACATTCAGTCAGGACGAGATTTGCTCGATCAGGCGCGTGAGTTGGCGCGTTATCTGCGCGATCAGCCGCAAGGGTGGCTTTCAAGCAGTCGCCTAATGAAAAGCCTGCGCTGGGACACTGTGCACCAGTTGCCACCGCAGGATGCATCGGGAAATACCCGTTTGGCCCCGCCACGACCTGATAATCGGGCACAGTTGAAGCGTCTCTATATGCAGCAAAGTTGGAATGAGCTGTTAGAGCAGGTTGAACGCATGTATGCCGAAGGCGTCAATCATTTTTGGTTGGATTTACAGTGGTATGCCTGCCAGAGCCTTAGCAAGCAAGGGCATCCGTATGATGCTTGGGCTGATATTGTAAAGCGTGATTTAGGTATGTTTTTAGAACGTCTGCCGGGGCTGGAGGAGATGACCTACAACGATGGAACACCGTTTGCCGATGAGGTTACGCGTAACTGGATCGCACAGCATGTCAGCGGTAATCATGAGCAGTGGACTGCCCCTCCGACGACCACTCAGCCACAGGGGGACGATGACGTGCTGGCGCTGGAGGGGGAAGCCTTGGCGCAGGCCGACAGCGACGGCGTTGAGGCTGCGCTTACGTGGTTAAGTACACGTCCGGGAATGCATACACCGCGTAATCGCTGGTTGCTGCGTTTGCTAATGGCGCGGGTTGCTGAACAGTACGGCAAAAATGAAATGGCGCTGCATTTGCTGGCCGAATTGGATCTGAATCCAGCACAGCTTACGTTGGCTGAATGGGAACCTGCGCTCAGTTTTGAAGTAAAAGCACGCTTGCTCAAACTTTTGCGTTTGAAGTCGCAGCGTAACGATAGCGATAAAGCCGCACTAGCCCGACGAATGGATACGTTGCTGGCAGGATTAGTGAATATCGATCCGGTTAGAGCCGCGGTGCTTTGCGGGTAATCACTGCTTTAATACTCCCCATTTTTACTTCGTTTTTTTAACCTTTCTCATGAGAACACAATTCGCATGGATGACTTAACTCTGCGCTATTTTGAAGCAGAAATGCGCTACCTACGTGAAGCCGGTAAAGAATTTGCCGAAGCGCATCCCGATCGTGCCGCCATGCTTAATCTGGATAAAGTGGGCGCGCGGGATCCCTATGTTGAGCGCCTGTTTGAAGGTTTTGCTTTTTTAATGGGGCGATTGCGTGAAAAGCTTGACGACGATCTGCCTGAGCTAACCGAAGGTCTTGTCAGTCTGCTGTGGCCGCACTATTTACGCACCATTCCTTCGCTTTCCATCGTGGAACTTGAACCTGACTGGTCACAGATGAAACACAGCGAACGGGTCGCTCGTGGTTTTGAAGTGATGTCTCAACCCGTCGGTCAGCAGAAAACGCGCTGCCGCTACAGCACCACACAGGATCTCGAACTCCTGCCGTTAAATCTGGCTAAAGTGACGCTCGATACCGAACCGGATGGGCGCTCGGTTATCCGTCTGCGCTTTGAGTGCAGCGAGCTTGCCGATTGGGGGCAGATTGATTTGAGCCGTTTGCCGATTTACCTGAATGCGGACAGCCCGATTGCTAGCGCACTGCATCAGGCGCTTACGCTACAAATGCAGGCAATGTATCTGCGTTTGCCGGGACAAACAGACCGGCGGCGTATGGAGGGCTATTTTTCTCCGCTCGGCTTCGGTGAACAAGATGGGCTGTGGCCGAAGGGGGAGAGTGCATTTAGCGGTTATCAATTGCTGCTGGAGTTTTTTACCTTCCGTCAGAAATTTATGTTCGTGGCGTTGAACGGTCTTGAGCATATTGAACGGCCATCGTCGCTACCGTGGTTTGAAATTGACGTGGTACTTAGCGAACTCTGGCCGTATGACATGCCGTTTGATGCGGAAAATCTACGCCTGCACTGTATACCGGTGATTAACCTGTTTCCGTTAGAGGCCGATCCGCTACGCCTTTCCCCGTTGGAAACGGATTATCTCTTGCGTCCGATGCGATTGCAGGATGGTCATACCGAGATCTATTCGGTCGATAGCGTGGTTTCTTCTAAGCACACCGGACACCAAACCTACGTTCCGTTCAGTAGCTTCCGACACAAAGGCGGCATGATGCGCTACGACGCACCGGAGCGTTATTTTCATACCCGCGTCAAACGCGGTGCATCGGGGTTACACGATACGTGGTTGATCCTCGGCGGTGAAGCATTTGACAGCGACAAACTGTTGGCGGAAGAGAATCTGTCCCTGAGCCTGACCGGTACTAACGGCCAGCTACCGCGTAAGGCATTGCAAAGCACGCTGCTGGATACGGTGGTGCAGTCGACACAAACCAAGCTCTCGGTGCGTAATCTGTGTGCGCCGACCATGCCGTGCTATCCGCCAACCCGTGACCGTTTTCACTGGCGTGTGCTGAGTCATCTTGGGTCGAATTTTCTGCCAATGATGGATAACGCTGAAGTGCTGCGTGGCACGCTTTCTCTCTATGATTGGACCGGTGATGAACTAAACCGCCGTCGTTTAGCGGCGATTGTCGATGTGAAGCATCACCTGATTCAGCGTTTTGAAAAAGGCTTTTTGCTACGAGGGGTCGATATTGAAGTGACGTTGGATAGCAACGGATTTTCCGGCGAGGGGGATATCAGCCTATTTGGCGAAATGCTGAGCCGGTTTTTTGCGCTGTATGCCGATATTCATTTGTTTAACCAGCTTACGTTGATACTGCAACCTTCAGGGAAATGTCTGCAATGGAAAGAGAATCACAGTCAGCGCATTCCAGGCTAATCACGGCGCTGCAAGGGCGCATGTCAGAGGTGAACGTATACCGTTTCTGTCAGTTGTTAGAGCGTGTGGCACCCGAAAAACCTGCGCTGGGCAGCACCGCGAGCCCGCATGACGATCCGGTGCGCTTTCGACCGCATCCTGGGATGGGATTTCCCGTCAGCGAGCTGAAAGCGATAGAGCAAGATGAAGAACATCCGGAACGGCCATTGACGGTGCGAACCACCTTTTTAGGCTTGTACGGCGTGGATTCACCGCTACCGACCTCGTATCTGGACGACATCGCGCAAGGTAGAGAGGGGCATGAAGCGTTAGAAGCCTTTCTGGATATTTTCAATCACCGGATATTTACCCAGTTTTATCGTATCTGGCGTAAATATTCTTATCCGGCCACCTTTCAAGTGGGTGGGACTGATGAAACCTCGCAGTGCTTATTGGGACTCATTGGTTTAGGTATCCCCGGAACGTCGTCGCATATCGCCACCCCAGTTTCTCGCTTCTTGGCATTGCTGAGCGTAATGCGTCTGCCAACGCGGACAGCGGAAGGCGTTATGGCGCTGGTGAGGTTGTTGGCGCCGAAAACCACCGCGATTGTTACCGCGCATGACCGACAGCAGATTGTGTTGCAAAAACCCGCCGGATTAGGCCCGACGCACCGCGTAAATCTGTCTCAGCGAGCGGTATTGGGGGCAACAGGTACTGATGTGAATACCCAGATGTTGTTAACGCTTCACACCACTGATTTAGAGGAAGCCAAAGGATGGTTACCGGGCGGACAGCTACATACGGATTTAATGGTGTTGTTGCGGGTTTATCTGGGATGGCGCTGCAATGCGCGACTGAAGTTAGTGTTGCCAACCGTTCTCCTACCGCCACCGGTGTTGGGAAAAACACACGTTCAGCTTGGGTTAACGGGTTTGTTAGGCCTTCATGCAGCACAGTCTGCTGCCTTCGCATTACCCGATGAGATCACGGTCAATTTGGGGCATTACCAAGGATTACAGCCGAATACGGCGAACAGAGAGGTTAGGCATGTCAATTTTCGCTTTTAAATCCCATTCATTTCAGGCCGGCGCCGTGGTGTTGTCGGCGCTGCTGCTGGCTGGCTGTGGTTTAACGCAGAGCGTTGCAGATGGAACGGTTTCAGTAACCAAATCGATATTCTACAAGCAGATAAAAACCCTTCATCTGGATTTCAATGCCCGCGAAGCGCTAAACACTGACGCTAATGATATGAGTGCATTATCGGTGCCTACCATGGTACGGGTTTATCAGTTGCGCGATAGCAAAGCCTTTGAACAGCTGGATTATCAAAGTTTGTTGGTTGATGGTGACGCCAGCCTGAAAAACGATTTGTTGAGTTCGCGCGAAGTCGTGGTGAAGCCGGGTACGGGGGCGTTGCTGAATATGCCAATGGAAAAAGAGGCCAAATTTGTGGCGGTGGTTGGCCTGTTTCGGATGCCTGATACGCAGAAAAACAGCTGGCGCTTGGTGATTGATCGTGAGGATCTGTTGCCGGATGACCCTCGGGTAATCGAGCTCGGTAATAATGCACTGAGTCTGAAACCGGTTAAGGATTAAGCCATGTCGTCTCAGAATCCCTCGCTGTATGAAATGCTGACACTGAACTTTGGCGGTGAACTGGATCTCCATTTGGTGAGTGAACGCGACCAGGTGATCCTGTCCGTGCTGGATAATATGCAGCGTATTCTCAATAGTCGAGCCGGTACGCTGGCCCACTTGCCTGACTATGGATTACCGGACATGAGCCAAATTCTGCAAGGGATGCCTGGTTCTGCTCATGGATTACTGTCAATGCTGTCGGCGACGTTACTCAAGTATGAACCACGCGTCGAAAGCCTTGCTATTACGTTATTACCGCAAACGCGCAGTGGTCATCTGGAATATACCCTTGAAGCTCATTTAAAAGACGTGGGTTTGGTGCGTTACGGCACAGAGTTTGCGCCAGAAGGCAAAGTTTTGGTGCGTCATCTTAAACAGCAGCAGTTTGTTTCCGCTTAGTTTTCATCATCACAATTCTTCTTACGGAGTTTCAATTAAGCATGCCTTCCTTCTCCGAACAGCATTTACGTACCGGTGGCGATCCGCGCACATTAAGCGAATTTAGCGCTCTACGCGATGAACTGGGCAAGTTGACGCATCCGGCTCGTCCTGATGTGGATTGGCAAAAAGTAGAACAGCTGTGTTTGGCGTTATTCCGCCAAAACGGCGTCGAGTTACAAACGACCGCCTATTACACGTTGGCCAGAGCACATCGTGCGGGTATGGCGGGTATTGAAGAGGGATTAGTACTCGTGGATGGGTTACTCACCCACCAATGGCCAGTATTTTGGCCACAGCAGACTCATGCTCGAATGGAGATTCTGGGATGGCTGGCTTCACGTTTACAGCAGTTACTGCGTGGCTATGTTTTCAAGTACGGCGACTTAGCCCTTATTTATCGAACAGAGACGCTGTTAGAACATTTAGGGGAAGTGTTAGCCCGCTTGGAGCTGAAGCATCTGAGTCAGTTGGATGGTTTGTATCATCTGATGCATAACACCGCGCTACGGCTTGAGAATCTGGACGGTGATAATGTCGTGCAGGGGGGAAGTACGCTGGCCGCACGGCCTACGATGGATATCTCAGGGACAGAAATACGCGACGATTCGCCTTTAGTTTATGTCGTTCAAGCTGAGGCCAAGCCTGTCGTCATGCGAGTGGAAAACAATTCACGCGGTATTCAAAAAAGCCATTGGCAAGGGTTTGTGGCTGGACTGATTTGTACGGCGCTGGTGGGCTGCGCGGGGTTATGGGGATGGCATGCTCTGCATCAGGAGCCCGTGTTGAATACGCTGTTAGCGACGGTGCAGCCTCTGCCGAATACGTTAACGGCAGAGCAGATAACTTCGCTGCGAACAGATAGGGCGGACAAACTCCCGACGCTGACCAATGAGATGTTGGCTGCGACGCAAACACAGTTGGACAGTCTAAAGCAGTTGCCTGCTATGTGGCCGCTAAATTATGGTTCTCAGTTAGTGAAACAGGCTCAAACGCTGTGGCCACAAATTCCGGAGGTTGAGCAACTCGCGGCTAAATGGCAACTGAGCTTAAATGCTCAGGCGGCTTCCAATGAGACCCTAAATGATTGGAATTTGGCACAAACGCGTTTACAGCAGTTGGCAAACAAACTGAATGGGTTAGATGAACAGCGAGGTAAATACATTACCGTGTCAGAGCTGAAATCCTCGGTGTTTGCTATCCAGCAGCCGTTAGCGAAATCGCCTCCGCTGGAGGAGCTATTACGGCAGTTGGCTGAACAGCAAAATGCCGGAAAAGTTGCACCGGCATTGATGATGCAAATCGATAATCGGTTTAAACAATTGCAAAGCCGTTATATGTTACTGACTGAATCAAAAACAGAATAACTTCACTTTCCGGTAGCGCCATATCGCAGGACGCTACCGGAGCTTTTACTCTGACACCTCTTTGTTCGCCGCAGGTACTCTCTCAATCACCATCGTTTGGCTTTGGCTCAGACTGATCCCCGCCGCTCTTAATCTTTTCAAAATCTCATACAGCAAATCACTTTTTGTGCCGCTCACGACACGTGGGCTGGCGACGTAACCCGTTACGCTGAGGACAATGCCATTTGGGCCTAACTCTTTAAAACTCACCGAAGGCGCAGGCGCACTCTGAATGGCCGCATGTTGTAGATAAGCATCCAACAGCAAGGTGCGCGTTTGCTCTGGGTCGATGTCTAGAGGGAACGTGAGGGCGATGGTGACAACGCCTTGGGCATTACCCATAGTCGCATTGCGTACGTTTTGGGATATCAGCTGTGAGTTTGGCACAATCACGGTAGAGCGGTCACTCAGCTGAATTTCCGTAGCACGAACGTTAATACGACGAATATCGCCTTCAACGCCGCTGATACTGATCAAATCACCGACTTTTACGGGGCGTTCTGTCAACAAAATGAGCCCTGAAATAAAGTTTTTCACAATTTCTTGCAGGCCAAAACCAATACCTACCGACAGGGCGCTGACGATCCATGCCAGACGATTCCACTCTATACCCAGTGTGGACAGGGTCAGTAAGATAATCAGGACATAACCAACGTTGGTGAATAGCGTGACCAGCGAAGCGCGCATGCCGCGATCCATCATGGTTTTTGGCAGGAAGTCATTATCCAACCAGCGGCGCGCTGAGCGTAAAATATACCACCCAATCACCAAGCAGAGCACCGCGTTCAGGGCATGAGCCGGGATAATCGTAAAGCCCCCCAGTCCCTTTCCTCCCCAAATTTCGACGACCTTTTGCAGAAGCGCCATTGGCGTGGTGGTGCCATAGGTGCCGCTGAGCAAAGCAACAACGGCGAGTAGAACCAACATAGTTTTGCCGATGGCTGAAAGCAACGTAGAGGCTAAAGAGAGGTGGCGGTCGCTAAGGCTAAGCGTACTTTTCAGTATTTTTCCTGAACGACTGTTAGGCATAAAAATGCTGTCACAGAGGTCAGTCATTAGGTGAATAAGCAGATACAGGCTTGCAAGAACTAGCCATACCCAAATAAGTTCGTAAGTAAGAAAGCGCGCTAACAGGATATACCCTGTTAGCAGGGAAATTATGATGGAGAACGAGGTTGCGCTTATCGCGAGATGAATAAAACCGGCTAAGGCTGAGCGCACTACGGTCTGTTCGTTATTTGCTGCATTGGCATGGCGCAGGTGCGTGACGCGTACTGACATTGTGATGGCAATCAGCGCAACAAATAAAGCCAGTAAACCACTACAGAAAACGGTGGCTGCAATACTTGAGCCGACGAGATTATTCAGCTGTTCTAGAATGCTAAAAACAAAAATGGTTGACGCAATGAGCGGCGGGAAGGGCGCCAGTTTTTTTGCTGCCGTGTCGGAGATGTTTGGCAACCGCCATGATGGATGGCGATTAGACAGCAGCGCTTTACCAAGCCCCGCGATCAGGCTGGAGAATACCGTAAGCCTGACCAGTGTTTGGGTAAACTCTAACAGTTCGGGGGCAGTATCGGGTTGGCGAATAAAGATATAGCACAGGAAATGTGCACCGATCCCCAAGCATAGCGCAGTGAGTAGCGTCGTGCTGAAGGCCAGTACGCTGCGGCGCAGGCGACCTTCGGGCAGCCAACGTTGCATCATGGCGCTCAGTGGTTTATCGAGAATCACTTGGCTACCTATGCCGAACGCTAGCGCGAGCAACAGATAAAAGGCGGAGCCTGTATTCCAGTCGGGTGACCACGCGTCATCCCAGGCATCGACGATTTGTTGTTGGAAATTACTGAATTTGGCGAGGTCATGATTTTGTGACGAGATAAGCGGTAGCCAAAAGTTTTGTCCAAGTACGCTGCCGGAGTTAAGTGCAATTTGAGATTTCAGGGCAGAGCGGCGCAGATTATTGATCTGGGTCGAGAGATTAGTCGCGTTGGTTTTGACGGCATCGGCCTGATCGATTTGCTTATCTAGCAGCGTTTTAGCGCGGTTTAATGTTTTTCGCTGCTGGGTGACCTCTGCGGTTTCATTAGGCGCCGGAGGGCCTAGCACATCGAGTTGCGCCTGTATTTGAGTAATTTGCGGCGTAAGTTCGGCGAGCTTAGTTTGCGCTTCCTCAACAAGCTGGAGCGTTTCGGTGTTGAGCAGACTCAACGTTTTTTCGTTTTGCGAGTTGGCAACCTGTTGCTTAATAGCATCAAGTTTTTTCTGCAAAAATCCGCTGTCAGATTGCGTCGCCGTAGTAGCCTGAGGAACAGTGCTGTTGGCGGCAATGCTGATGATGGGGAACATCAGCAATAGCGACAGCACCGCGGAGATTTTCAGCATTTTTAGCATTGAGCAAGCGTTCCACTTCAGCATGTTTAAGGTAACTATCCGGTAATTATAGGAAAAATAGTAGGTATTTTCGCTATCATTTTGTTAACACAGTGGTGATTGTCCATGCTGCTGTTTGAAACAATCAGTGTGGCAGAAGCCAAGGCTTCCCCGCTTCTACCATTCACTTTAAGACTTGGATTTTGAGGCTACGGGGAGACTTTCCGCGCGATACCCGCCACCAAGCGCCTTTATGAGATTAATATCGGCATCAATCCAGCGGCCGTGAAGCTCTATAAGTTTAGTCTGCTCAGCTAACAGGGGGAGTTTCGCTTTAGCAACGTTTACTCCGCTAATGAGCCCTGCCTGAAAACGTTGTTGGGTGAGTGACCAGATTTTTTTATCGCCAGCAACGACGACGGCTTGGTGTGTTCTTTGATGGGTAATGGTATCTAACTGGGTGATCCCCTTTGTCACCTCAGTCACTGCGCTAACCACGGCTTTGTTGTAGTTAGCGATACTGAGATTGCTGTTATCCTGCATGATGCTTAGGTTCGCATTGAGCCGCCCTCCGTCAAAAATAGGGAGGGTTAAGCCAAAGATTCCCCCCATCTGCTGGGCGGAACCACGAAATAGGTCGCTTAAGTGTAGGGCGTCGTTTTGCAAGAATCCCATCAGGTTGATTTCAGGATAAAACGCCGCCTTAGCCGCATCAACTTCGCTCAGCGATGCATCAATGTACCAATGCGCTGCCTGCAAATCTGGCCGACGCGCCAGTAATTCATAGTTAAGGTTTTGTGGCATGGTACTGGCAACGTCTGGTAAAGGAACCGTCTCAAGCGCAGGCAACGGATTCTTAAGCCCTATCATGGCCTGTAAATTTGCACGTAATAGCAGCAGATTGCCCGTGTAGGCGTCAATTTGCTCGTCTATTTTCGCGAACTGGGTTTCGGTTTGTGTTTGTTCTAAAGAGGAGATGATCCCTTCGTTATACAGTCTGCGGTCAGTATCATCGATGAGTGACTCCTGCTTTTTAATCTCTAGCAGAATGTCTTGTAGCGCTTTAACGGTTTGAATGTCCCAGTAAATCTGCGTAACAGCGGAGGACACGAGGAGTTCGCTTTCAGCCAGTTCTGCTTGTTTCGCCTTATATACCCCTAAGGCCGATTGGACTTGAGCCCGATTTTTACCCCACAGATCTAAATCATAGCTAGCTTGAAGGCCAAAGGTTCCGCTGGTGTACCATGGACCGGTGGTGCCTGCGGCGGGATCATCAAGGGCAAAAGGCCCCATTACGCCTTCAGCCGACATCTTTTGGCGTTCGACATCAGCACCGAAATTTACGATGGGCAAATCATTAGCGCGTGCTCGGTCGGTCTGGGATTTTGCTATTTCGACGCGTTGACGAACGACGGCCAGCGTGGGTGAGTCGGCAAGGGCTAACGCTACCAGTTGGTTTAGCTGTGGGTCATGGTAATTTTGCCACCAGTGATTTCCTGGCCACTCACGCAGCGCTCCCTCAGGGGCATCGGCGATATGAATTTGGCTCAGATCGGTTTGAGGCAATGGCGCTTTTTCCGAATGTATGGCTGCACATCCACTAAGAATTATGGATAAAGAAACAATAATGCTCCGGATGCTATATTTTTTTCTATCGTTAAAACGATATTTGGCTTTTTTATTTATATTTTTCATGAATGAATTATTAATGGAATTAAAAATTTCATATAATTACTGCTAGTAATGTCTAAAGCAGGGTAATTAGGCTGCGAACAATAAATGGTTTTATAAATCTTGTTTTATGCAGTTGTGCGGATATTCGTTATTTTGCTGAGAACATTTGTTTCAAATTCACCATTCATTTCTATTAATGTGTTTTGTTTTATTAACTATATATTTTATGAATGGTTGTATTTATCTTGTAAATCACGCAGGCGAAATATATACAAAGCATAACCTCAGATTTCTGCATATGGTTCATACCTAGGGTTGCTATGAATATTTTCGGTTAAATACGGATTTTTAATCCATGCTTAGAGTTCGGCCTTTATGAGGTGAAGCATGATGAAGAAAACAACGCTCTTTCAATTTTTTCACTGGTATTACCCCGACGGGGGCAAACTCTGGCCGGAAGTGGCTGAGAAGGCTGAATATCTTGCCCAGCTCGGGATGAGTCATGTTTGGCTGCCGCCTGCCAGTAAGGGCGCGAGCGGAGGATATTCTGTCGGGTATGACTCCTATGATCTGTTTGATTTGGGTGAGTTTGATCAAAAGGGCAGTGTACCAACCAAATACGGTGACCGAGGTGGATTGGAACAGGCGGCGCAGTCTCTGCAATCTCACGGGCTACAGGTGCTGTTTGATGTGGTGTTAAATCACAAATTGGGCGCTGATGAGAAGGAGCGCGTTTTTGTGCGCCGCGTGGAAGAGCACGATCGTAATGATATTGATGATCATACCTTTGAAGCGTTGACCTATACCCGTTTTACTTTTCCTGGACGGCAGGGAAAATATTCTGAGTTCGTATGGGATTTTCGCTGTTTTAACGGCGTTGATTATATTGAAGATCCCGATGAAAACGGCATTTTCAAAATAATGAATGATTTTGGCGATGATGGTTGGAACGACGATGTCGATAAAGAGAACGGTAATTACGATTATTTGATGGGTGCTGATGTTGAATTCCGTAATGAAGCGGTCACCGAGGAATTAAAGTTCTGGGGACGCTGGTTATTGGATTCCGTGCCTTGTGATGGCTTTCGTCTGGATGCCGTAAAGCACATTCCCTCATGGTTTTATTCTCAATGGTTGGATCACCTGCGCGAGCACTCTGGGCGCGAGCTGTTTACGGTTGCCGAGTATTGGTCACCTGAAGTGGGGGCGTTGGAAAACTATCTCAATGAAACCGAACATAAAGTCATGCTGTTTGACTCCGTGTTACATAAGAAATTCCATCATGCGTCTAAGTCTGGTAATGCCTACGATCTCTCGACGATCTTTGCCGATACGCTGGTGGCAATAGCACCAGAAAATACGGTTACGTTGGTGGCGAATCATGATACCCAGCCATTACAGTCTTTAGAGGCACCGGTGGAACCGTGGTTCAAACCGCTGGCCTATGCGCTCATTTTGCTCCGTGAGCAGGGCGTGCCCTGCGTGTTCTATCCCGATCTGTTTGGTGCAACCTATACCGATAAAGGTGATGATGAGCAGGATCATGAAATCATCATGCCGATCATTCCTGAGTTGGAGAAACTGCTGGAGGCGCGTCAGCGTTTTGCCAACGGGGCACAGCATGATTATTTCGATGATCCCCAATGTATCGCCTTTGTTCGAGACGGCACTGGCGAGGCACCGGGGTGCGTTGTGGTTCTGACCAACGGTGACGTGGCAGCAAAACACGTGCAACTTACTGAAGGTCTAGCGGGACGCCGTTTTTACGATTTTCTTGGCAATCATGAGGATATTGTCACCGCCGGTGACGACGCTACCGCCGATTTCCCTGTCTCAGCGGGGAGCGTCAGCGTCTGGGTTTTAGAGCAATAGCCTGACTTAAAATGCGACATCGACGATAAGCGTATCAGTGTACAGTCCGGCGGGTGGCGTCGTCTGGTTGGGGAATATTTTTGCCACGTAGTTATAGGTTTTGGTCATGGTATCAGCGCTGGTCGTGGTAGCGGCAGTACTGCTCCAGCGCTGACTTCCCACCGATCCCCAGCGGTTATTGCTGGTTGACTGATAGATATCGTAGCTCAATAAATTGGTGGTTCCATTCAGCATATTACGAACCCCTCCGCTAGCGTGTAGCCCATTATTAATCCCTACGGTATAGGTTGCACCTTTGGTGCATACCAAGGTAATGGTATTGGCCTGTGAGCTAAAGCTGCCAGCAACCGGTGCGCTGCCAAAGTTGATATCGGGCGCGGTGATGGTGGCGCAGTCGTTGGTGACAACCAGAGTCACGGGGATGACCAAGGTGTCAGTGCCCGTATCATTGTTGATACACAGAACTAATGCGCCAGCCGTACAAATGTTCCAACTGATCGTTACTGTGAGGGTAGTGGAGTAGGTTCCTGCGGCAACGGATTGTCCCACAATGGTATTGACGGATAGAGGGAGAGAATACTGTTGATTAGTGAGTAACCCAAGGAACGTTGAACTAGGAATGGATTGTGTGCCAGTCACGCCAATTTCCACCGCCGGTGAGCAGGTTGGGGTAACGCACACCAGTTGGATGGGAATACTGTCCGTTGTGCCGTTGGTGAGAAGCGCGCGCGATCCGCTCGTTGTTGTCGATTTGGTATAGGTAATGCCTATCGAACCCGGAGCGGCAACCGCGAGCACGATGGGGCAGCTTATCTGAACGTTAAACACCTGAGTTTGTGAGGTTGTATTGACGACGACTGAGCTTTGGCTGCCATAGTTTATCAATACAGGCTTAGTCAGCGTGCAGTCATGAGTAGTGAGGGCGCTGGCAGTAGAGGAAAACAACACTCCGCCGCATAGAATGAAAATTAAGTGAATAATGCCTCTCATACTAGTTGTTCTCCGATGATTTTTTAAGCTGGCAGGTAAAGGGCCCGTAGGTGCTTAATTTCTGTGAGTGATTGTCGGGTAGGCTGAAATTGACAACGCAGCGCAGACCGTCAGGGGTACGAACTCGCAGCACATTTTGCCGCTCTAAATCTTCCAAATAAGCCAGTCCATCCCAGCCAACGTAGGCGTCTGATTTTCCTTCCCGAGTGACAGAACTGGATATTGGAATCGCGGTTCCGGCCTGATCGTGCAGAATGACGCTGGCCGCGCGTCGCTCGCGCACCGGAAAATGCACCAGATATCCGCTATTACGTCGTACTGCGAGGCGCTGCTCGGTGGTATCGGCATAAATATCTGCGGGAAGATTTAGCGTATCGATACTGAACTTGGAGGGATAAAACGAAGACACACCGGGGATCAGCATGTATCCGTGGCGGTTAGTCACCCCCTTAGGCTGATTTTCAAAATTAACGCCGATGTCAGGATAGCCATCGGTGCTCACCACCACGAAAGCGTCGTTTATCTGATTGGCGGCCAGCAAAGTGTTATCCATATACACCAGCGAGCCCATCATTTCCCCCCATTGTGTATAGCTGTTAGAAGGACCATACACGCCACCCTGTAGCTGAATATGTTCATTACGCCAGCCTAGTGTCGCCTGCTGATAGTTGTTTTGTTCCGACTGATTGGCATAGGCGAGATCCCATTTGAATCCGCCGTCGCTTGGCATGGCGTGGTTATAACCGATCGTTTGTTGGCGTTCGCCTGTCGCGTTGCGTTGCGTCGTGAGACTGATGTTATCGAAGGTGCTGAACGGAATTTGAATGGAAAGCGCCAGTGACCAGTCTTGCTGGGATGGATCTCGGCTGGCGGAAACATAAAGTGTGCTATTTCCCCAAAGATTTTTATTCCACGACAGGTTGAGCAGGCGAGTTCTATCTCCGGCAAAGCTTTTAATATCAAAATAAGCGAGTCCGAGACTGCCAAAGCGATCCAATGACAGCGCGGCGGAGTACTGATCGCTACTTTTACTGAGCGAATAGGATGCTGGATCTGAGGTGTTCGTTGGTATGTCGTAAAGCGCTAAATTTCCAAAGTTTTTATCGCGACGGCTGTGCTGAGTGCCAATGTTAAAACGTGAATTACTGTACTGATAACCCCAGTCGTATTGATTGCCTCGCTTGCCATACATTGTGCTAGTGGTTGCAGAAGCGTTGAGCACACCGAGATAGCTCAGTTTTACTAATGTGCCTAAACCGGTTAGCGCCAACTCTTGGGCACCTTCGGCATGAGATTCCAGCGTAAGGTCGTCGTTGACGCCGTAGCGATAAGAACCACTTATGGCGGCTGGGCCGTAGGAGAAATCTTTTTCTCCATAATCACGTCGCAATGCGCCTAAAGAAATTGATGCATCTGAAAGGCCTGGTTTCAGTAGCGTGCTTGCGACGTAAAAAGGCTGTGTGGTGGATACACGGCGGCCTAATGCATCGGTGGTAACAAGAACGGCTTCACCCGCGCCATTGACGTAGGGTAGATTGGTGAGAGTAAAAGGCCCCGGTTCAAGGTTGGTGCTGCCGGATTGATAACCGTTAATAAAGATATCCGCCGTGGTTGGGACCGCGGTTTGCCCCGAAAACGCGGGCAGGGGATATGTGATCATATCTGGACGAACGGAGAAGTCTCGTCCAATACTTACGCCGCCAAGGCGCACGCTGTTACTCCAGCTCAACGCCCCTGTCACTAAATCGCCGACTTGCCAACTAATCGCATTCGTTTCGTTTACGCCGCTTAAGGTTGAGTCATATCGACGAAAACCTTCGTTGCTGCTATCCGCATTTCCTCCCATGCTTTTCCGTAAAATACTGGTACTGGAAAAGGTCGCATTGGGGGTGAAAATGCGTAGCTCGTTCCATGCCGAAGTGAGCGTAGCGTTGTCCTGCGTGTGGCTGGTATAAACGTCATAGTTGAAGAGTGCTCCAGAGCCAGCCAATGCCTGTGTTTGCTGTGTCGGGTTGCCGGTAAATATCGATTGATTAGGCAACCAATCGGTTGGCACCTGCACTAATAGTCGCTGGTTTTCGCTGTCATAGCGGGCGTTTAATTCGGGCATAGCGCTGATATCTGTTTCAACCGATGTGAATTTGTCGGCAGGCAAACCGAAGCTAATCAGCGTATTCGATTGGACAAAGAAATGACCGTTGCGTTCGACTACTGGGATGAGCTTGCCAGTGTTGAAACGGTTGATAACTAATTCTAGGCGGAACTGCTGTTCTTGATTAACGACGCTAGCCGTGGGAGGCGGAGGCAGATCCGTGCTGCCTAGATCGGCATAAGCGATGCTGGGCAAACTGAGTGTGACCATAAGAGGCACAGCGCGACTGTACCTGACTTTGGTTGCGTTCACTTAGGCGGCTTGGCGGATAGTGCCGATTATGGTGTTGGGCCGGATTGCCAAATATTAGCGTCGTTATTGACCTCTGCCTTCAGGTGCTCGCCGCGTGACACGCTTGGTGGTAATGGCCATACGCGCTTGGAATGTGCGAGCACATAGCCCAGTAAGCCATCTGCTATTGGCTTGCCGTTAATTGATACTTTACTCAGACGCGCATGGATCGCGCCTTGATTGGTAACTTCTAGTGCCGGATGGCCATTATTGGTTATCGTCTTCCAACTCAGTTGACTTTGATTGAGCTGCACCGGCTGTGAAGCGTTGCGCTGAAAGTTGACGCCGTCACCATAGACAAATAGAGGCAGCGAATAGCGCATGAGTAAAGAAACACCGGCCTGATTGGCTGAAGAATGGTCGGGCGATGGAACCTCATCGATCAGGATACGAAAAGCCTGCTCTTTTCCCGCTGGTGTCGGGGATTGGCGAATAAGGCGGATAAGCTGCTTTTTCCCCGCGCTGATGTTTACGATAGGAGGGCTGGCGACAACGTCTTGCTGATTGCGATAATTTTCTTCTCCGTTTACCTGTTGCCAACCGAGCACGCGTATTTGCATGGTTGCGACGCTGGTTCCCTTATTTTCAAGCCAGAGCTCAGTCGCGTTGTCCTTTGCACCCAGTGCAGGGTCAATTGGCCAAATTAGCATATTAGTGGCGGAAAAGGCTGTGATTGGCGCAGCTATACACACCAGTAGAGTACCAATAAAAATATAAGGAATAGGACAAATAGAATTGACACGTTTGCTCATCAAACTCTCCTTGATTTACCAAGTGAGTGTCACCGTTAATGTATCGGTGTAACTCCCTGAAGGGCTAAAGCCGTTAAGTTGTAATACGCCGTAAATAGGCAAAATAATGTTGTTATTCGTGCCTGTTATATTGAGTGGAACGGTTTGGTTAATCAGAATTTCGCTGGTATGCGCCGCATCGGAATATATTCGATAAGGTAATTGGAGACTATTTCCGCTCTGCATCACATTACGTACGGTAGTCTGGTGTGTCCCCCCATCGACTTTCATACTCAGAGTGACGCCAGGAGTGCATGCCAGTGTCAGCGTGGTGTTTTGTACAAAAGTCCCATTGATACTTCCACTGGTTGTGCCGGAATATGAACCAAAACTTAGTGCGCCAAATAAGCTTCCAGTACCTAGCAAGGCACATCCTGCGGCGATAGTTGCTTGAGCCTGAAATTGCGCAGAGATGACGGCATAGGCGTTTTGAGCAGTGACACAGCAAAACAATAATGCCGCAGGTATTGAGCTGACCACGCCATTAATAACCCCGCTCCCCTGTGTATTCATGGCGCGCTAATAGGTAATTGTTATATTTAATGTGTCGGCATAGGCTCCTGCCTGCACGTTAGTATTATTCGCTACACCCACAATTTTTCCCCAAAGAGCATAACTGCCGGTGGTGCCGGTGGTACTAACCGCGGTTAACGTTGCGCCGTTGGTCAGTGCAGTGGTCATGTTTGAGTTATCGTAAACGCTGTAGGCTATCCCTTGAGTGGTGGCAGGTGGGCTTATCAGATAACGCCCAGGCGTACCCTCTGTTCCATAAACGGTAGTGGGCTTGGGATTGACACTGCTGGTTAGTGCGACTGAATAAGTTACCCCAGATGTACATTGGACGTTAAACGTGTTCCCACCAGAACCCCCACCACTGAAGCTTGCGGTTAAGCTATCGAAAGTTGCAGGGGAAGAGCCAAAGCTCAGAGTACCGAAGTTCACACCTGTTTGACTCGGTGAGCCGTTTACCAAACAACCATTAGTTAAGTTTAAGGTCACGCTAACGGTACCGGTGGTTGTGACAGCCATAGCAGGCACAGCGAGCAGGTTGGCGCTTGCCGCGATCGCGAAAATAAACCGTAGCTTCATCGTCTATCCCTCTGTAATAAGATGACAACTGAACAGCAACTGATTTCCGACTGGCGTAAGAGAGAAAACTCAAATACTTCAATAATGCTTATAATTAAATGCGTTAATAACAAATGTAGCGCAAGTCTAAAAAATCACCACTGCAACATTGAAAAGTTAATTGTCTGTAATTGCGGAATAAAACAAGTCGCTAGTGTTAGGTGCGATTTTACAACCTTGAGCTGGGCTAAACCGCGACGGGGTGTGAGGTAAAGATTTATTAACGAAATAGGCAATGGGATGACACTGTGTCAATCAACTAAAATTGATAATTTGCAGAATTTTTTATGAGGGAGTAGCATTATTACACACATAAGTGGTCAAGCCCGATGGGCAAATCGATTATGCAATCCTTTCATGCTTTTCTAAAAAATCACTCTCAATTTATGGCTGCTTTCTGGTCAATCATGATTATTGTCTTCGAAACCTCCATAGCCTTATACATCATTCGAAATATTTGATAACCGCACTACCGCCATACGGCGCATAATGACAGTTGAGTTAAAACCATCTATAGATTAGTTTAAATTCACTGTCGTTGTTTTCTGCGTGGGGAGGTCAACGTGTTAACTCGAAAATTATTGGAGTCGCAAGACTTTGCCAAAACCTACTCAGCCTTGGAAAACCTGTTCTGGACACCAGCACAGCTCGACGCTTCCTTAAACCACATGATTGAAACCTGCCCCAAAGATCAGGGGATCTGGATTTTTGGCTATGGCTCGTTGATTTGGAATCCACTTCTTGAGTATGCGGAAGTACAGCCTGCCCATCTCAAAGGCTGGCAGCGCGATTTTAATATACGTTTATTAGCTGGGCGTGGTTCAGAACATACGCCGGGGCGCATGCTTGGCCTCAAGCCTGAAGGTGATACGCGAGGATTAGCATTCCGTTTATCGGATGACAACGCTCGCTGTGAGCTTCAACTTCTATGGACGCGAGAAATGCTGGCTGGGGTTTATACGCCCAAATGGTGCCTTTTGAGCCTTGCTGATGGTCGTGAGATTTTTGGGATTACGTTTATCACCGATCCCAAGCATCCGCTGTATGAGTCCAACTCAACGCTGAATACCGTGGCGGCACTGATTTCTCAGGCCAGCGGCTCGTTGGGCAGTAACGCCGAGTATTTATTCTCGTTAGACTCTGCACTAGAACAGCACCGTATGCCGGATAGTAATATCACCGAGCTCGCACGCTGTGTGCGCCAAATCCAGCAAAACGCGCCAACCCGATAGTGAGCGTTTGATTTTCCATCATTTCGTAAACCTGAGCGGACACCTTTATGCATGCGTAAGGATTGCGTGACAATTGACGCATACATCACGGAGGAGAATAATCCCCCTCGTTGGGTCGTTAGCTCAGTTGGTAGAGCAGTTGACTCTTAATCAATTGGTCGGCGGTTCGAACCCGCCACGACCCACCAACAAATTCAATCACTTAGAATTAACCTCCATCTGTATATTTCCAATGTGGGACATATTTGGGACACAATCGCCAAATATCACATCAATTTGCTTGGCGTGCTCAGTTAAATGATTAGGCGCCAAGTGTGCATACCGCCGAACCATCTCGATAGATTCCCAGCCTCCCATTTCTTGCAAAATTGAAAGCGGCACTCCAGCTTGAACTAACCAGCTCGCCCATGTATGCCTCAAGTCGTGAAACCGGAAGTTTTCAATTCCAGCTCTAACTAATGCAGACTTCCAAGCCTTGTTGCTATCTACGCGCATTTTCCTGATCTCCGGTGTAATAGAACCATCGGATCGGTTAGCCGCATGAGTGTGAACAAACACGAATTTTTGGTGCTTTCCAATCTGCTCGCGCAAGACTTTGGCCGCGGTATCATTTAAGGCTACGCCAATCGCTCTCCCTGATTTGCTTTCCTCTGGATTAATCCAAGCTACCTTCCTTTGCATATCTATCTGCTGCCACTCGAGATCAAGTATATTTGAGCGGCGCAGGCCGGTTGCTAAAGCAAAGCGGACAACAGACTTTAGTGGTTCTGGACACTCATCAATTAATCTAACAGCCTCATGTGGCTCAAGCCACCGTATACGCTTATTCTTAGGCTGTGGAACCTTTATCAGTGGCGCCTTATCTAGCCACTTCCATTCTCTCTCTGCTGCTCGCATTATTGACTTCATCAACGATAGGTGTGCGGCCTTCGTCGCTGTTGCTGCTGGCTTGGGTTTGAATGGAGGTGCCTCCTTTCCTTTTTTAGCTAACGCCTCGAGTTTATTCTTCCAGTTTTCCTCATGACGCCTGTTAGTCATTTTGCTAATTGCGGCGTATATCTTGGCCTCAGTAATATCCTTTAACTTCACACCTTCAAAGTGTGACAGCCAAAACCCCATCAGGCTTTTATCGGTATCAAGTGACTTCTTATCTGACTTCTCCTCTATCCAGCGCAGGCATGCCTCTTCGAACAATATATCAGGCAGTTCTCCGAGGCGGTCAACACGCCAATACTCAGACTTTAATTTGTCGTGCAGCTCCTGAGCTTGCCGCTTGTCTTCTGTGCCAAGTGATTCTTTAATACGCTTCGCACCCGGGATAGAGATGCTCGCGTACCATATTTTTCCTCTACGGAAGAGTGACATGGTATTTCTCCTGTCGCATCCGCCGCGCTCACCGCCACAGTGTGCAGCGGATCTTGAAGTGCGGCAATACATGCTTGGCGAGTGAAGAGATAGGGTGATTTAGCTTTGGTTGGGTTTTTACGTGTCGCGATGAGCCTTCCTGTTTTTACCCATCTTGTTAATGTTGGTCGTGATATCCCGAGGAATTCGCACGCCTCATCTGTGTCGAGACTGAATTTCTCCATCATTTATCCTCAAACTGCCCATTCAAAACGCCAATAACCCAAAGGAACCTAAGGAATGAAATTCCCATAGGCTCAATTTTTTCGTAGTAGCTGAGAAGAATGGGGCGGGTGATTGTGTCGATGTTGGTTTTTTTTTGGCGCGGACTTTATTGCAGATTTCATTGCTTCGTTGCATCGCCGCGCCACATTTCTTATCGCGTTGTCTTGTTCTGCTGTCATGTCATGCCGCTTTCACTCCTTGCTGAAACTCGATGTTGCAACCGACCTCATTACCCCACGAATACCAACCATCAGCTTGTTGACGCGCAAATAGCTCAATGCGAGGCGCGTCGCCTAGTAAGCTGACAAGCAGATCGCGAAACTCTGGGGGCTTGGCGCTATGTTCAGCGCGGTGGAAAGTTTGATGCTGGCATATTGCTGCGTTCATTCTTTCTGGCAATCGGCCACGAACCGCAAACAAACAATCTTCGCTATTAGCTCTTGTCATGTGGCCCATGCCGATCGCACTGTTCCCTTTGCGTCGATTTGTTTTGTGCCATGTGAATCCCTTCATAGTCATCAATCTAAATCCCCAAGCATCGACCACCTTCAATGCTTCGACTGGCATCGTTGGAACCCACCACATTGCCAGCAGGCAAGATTCATCAGCTAAGTCCCATACAGGCAAGCGGCATATATCCAATATGCTCATTGTGGGATATTTGAATGATGCTCCACGCTCGCCATCGGCTGCCTTGTCTCTGTATGTCCATGGCGGATCTGCATAAATCAGCTTGTATTTTTTCACGCTGCATTCCCCCACACTTTGGATAAATCTCTAGGCCGCATCATCGATGTAGCCACATATGATTTTTTACGGTTAATAATCTCGATGAAGAATTTCTCTTCGCTAACTTTGATTGTGTATGTGACGCCTTTCTTGGTTGTCCCATAGTCGCCGTACTTTTCCTGATGGAGATTTAGAGCAGCTTTCATATCCGCTCTTTCTGTACGCTCTGGATGGCCTTTAATGATGTGTCGCATGCATCCTCCGGCAATAAAAAAGCCGCTGGTTAGCGACTATTAATCTTTGTTAACTGGTAATCACATTAGAACGTGGTTAGGCCGCTTCTCGTGAATCAGCTTTATCCATTGTTCACAGGTTTCTTTTGGCATGACTTCAGGTGTAACGGGGAGGGCATCGCAAGCATCTAATCCGCAGGCGCTGACTAGAAGGATATAACCGGCTATCAGCATCTATTTCTGCTCCCTGCTAGCGCGGACAGAACGACGCACCGCAGCCAACATATTCATTTCACGAAGTGCCAAAGCCATTGATGATGCTGTTAGTCGAACGCCATACTTATTTGATTTCCCAACTGAGCGGCGCTGCTTTCTGAGCACCTTTCGGTTATAAGCATTCATAATTTCAAGCCATCGGGCTTTGTTCATATTTTTGTATGGGGAGTTAGCTCTAACCCATCGAGCGCTTTGCTCTGCTGTATATGCTTTTAGCAGGTCTTTTAGATAAGTTGCCTTAGCCATGTTATTCGCTCTCCTGTGCTGGGGCTGCGGCAAGCATGGCGCGGTATATTGAGTAAGGCAGGAAGCTCTCACCCTCATGGCAATCTCTTGCGGCTTGCGCCATTTCTGCTGTCGGCTCAATCGGAACCATCATCCAACCTTCCGGAATTACCGGAGAGTTGCCAACCAGTTCAGGTATCAGCGCGTAATCACAGACCGTATCAATCGCCGGATCGCATTTATCATCATCAGTTCGCGGGCGCTCATCGACCTTTGTTGCCTGTTGCAAAATGACACCCCAACAGACGCTATCTGTTTCCTCAGACCATCCGTCGCACGCATCACCGCGATAGTCGTCAATTGCAGCTTCAGCTGATTCAATCGCTTCTTTTTCTGTTTTGTGCCAATCAAAGCCACACTCAGACCCATATGAAAAATATCCGAGTGGCTTAGGCTCAATTACAGGTTGTGCTGATTGCGTGTTGATATGTAATCTCGGTTCGCCATCTTTTGGTTCAGGCCACTGACGCTTCTTGTTTATCTCCAGCTTTTCAATCATCGCTATGGTGATAAAGTCGTCAGGAATACCCATGCGTCTCTGTGCATCCCATAACAGGAATTGCATATCAGCCCACTCAAGCAGATCGTCTGGGTCGGCAGCAGCTTCAAGCGCTTCTTTTGAGAGATGTTTAAGTGGGCCAACTGGACCAACGTTGCCGAACGTAGCGTCAGACCACTCAGCATGTTCACGTCGAATCCGTTCCCGCTCGGTTTGTTCTGGTATTACAGGTTGTGCGGGTGCTGGCTCGTTGCCAAATTCACGAATTACTGCTGCTAGTTTTTCCGCATCATCTGATGAGATATCGCCGTCAATGAACATCACTGGCTTTACGGGCTGTTTAGGTAATACCGGTGCCAGATAGACAGCAGTGCCACCGTATAAAAAATCTTCGCTTACATTACTCACGCTGAACTCAGACCCGTCCCATGTGATCCGCGCTGCCGGATGCTCAGCGGCTTGTTCGTATGCCAGAAGCTGTCGAGCCATGACACACTCTATTTCATCCGAGTCTTCTGGATATGAACCGATAATTTCTTTTAGCACTTCAGTTGTTAACTTAGTCATTGCTATGCTCCTGCACACGCTTAAATTCGATTACCCAAACCCATGGATTGGCCTTCCAGCTTTCCTCTCCGTAGATTGATTTCCACAGACTGCGGAAACCGAGAAAGTGCTTACCCCCAATGACGCAGCATTCAGTCGGTGCGCCTTCGGCCTTCGCATCCTCTTCACTGATATCGTTTAATCGCTCTACGCGTACATTTACGTAAATTCCGCAAATTGGCTCACCGTCTTTATTGCAGGCATTAATAAAATGGCCGCCTAGCGTGTAAGGGCAGTAGTAATCAATAAACTTTGGACGTACTAACGATTTTTCATACGTGCCAGCTGGCGTTGTTCCGATTACTTCGTCGCTTTCATTAAGCTCGTTCACATCTTGCAAACTTGGCCCATGTACGCGCCACATTCCCGCACCAGCGCCATCATTAACTAATTCGAAAACATCGAACCCATCGATTGGACGGCGGGTTTGTGTCTTTTTTCCTGCTAATAACGCTGCAAGCATTTCATCGTTGAATTTGAGGACGCGCTCTTTGCTGTTACTGTGCATCATTAATCCCCTTGCGAAGCGCCTGAGCCAACCACACCAGAGATCTCAACGGCTCGCAAATATAGTCCGTTCCGTCGAATATCTTATGCAGATGCTTGATTGCAGCATCCACTCCCTGAGCCCGTACATCAGCAAGGAAAGCGTCAGTTTCTGTGGTTTCTGCCTCATTCATCAGTTCTATGGCAAGCTGATAGAACTCGTCTTTAGTCCCTGCTGAGTACGCAATGCCATCGACTGTATTAAGGTGCCCATGGTTATATCCCGCCGCGTATACCTCTTCAGCTTGCTCTATCAAAGCCTTATTCTCAGCGGCTAGAGCGTCACGCTGCTGAACTACTGATTCGTAGGTTTGTATTGGTAGGTTGTTCATCACAGATACCTCACATGATTCATCCAGCGGTTCTGCGCCGCGCTATTTTTGAATTGATGGCCTTCCTTAGTTACTCCGCCACGCGAAAAGAGAACCATCCGGCGATTGCTAATGTTCAACCATTGACTCGGGTAGCAATTTTTATGGGCGTGGAGTAGAAGCATTTTTGCTTTGCGATTTTTCAAGAGTATCTCCTATGCGGCATCGGATATCAGCTCCATGCCGTACATGAATTTGGTAGGTTCGAGTGACTGATGAGTTTTGCCGTTGAAGCTATAAACGATGCTGCGGTCTGAGGCTGAAATGATGGTGTACTCAATGCCGCGCTTGCCGATATAGCGCTGTCCAGCTTTTGGCATGTGAATAACGATGGGCTTAGGTGGTGGTCGCTTTGGTGTGATTTTCTCGATAACAGCATCTACATCGATATCATCTCTTAGCCGGTAAACCGTACCGCCTATCTTCATATCTCCCCACGGTTCCGCTGTTAGATATTCTCTGATTGCGAGGAGGTTGTTGAAACTTATGTACTCGTTCTTTTCAGGATTGCGCCATTTGTAATATGGCTCTTTAGAGTTCAGCGTCACCCCGCCAGTGGCACCGCCGCCAGTAAAAACGCCGCCCACTGAGTTAAGTGCTCTGTGGAATTCGGTGATGTTATTGTCGGGGTGCTGGCTGAGGACGCGCAGGATATGCTGCGGCGTCATGGTGGTTACCTGTTAGAAGGGAATGTCTGAGTCAAAGTCTGTGGGTCGTTCGTTGCTTTGCCGATTCGAGGCACTCCCTGAGTTTTGAAGCGGCTTCCCCTGATTATCTTGTCCATGTGCATACTCAAGCTTTGCATCAACCATTTCCAATGTAATGAGTTGACCATTTTGACCATCGTATATGTCAACCTTGAGGCTGGATGAGGACACTGTTACCAATGCGCCCTCGACCAAAGCTGAACGGTAATATTCGACCTGATTGTCTCGAGCAAAGAGAACGGCGCTATAGTTCGTCCATTCTCGTGTTTTTTTCTTCCGGTCGTAGTATTGCTGACCTAAACGAATGTTAAAGCCGATACTCTCACCGGCTTGGAATTCACGTGCTGATTTATTTAATCGTGCGGTTACACAATGCATTAGGCTGCCTCAAGTTCTTCTTTTCTGATGGTATATACGTCAGTCAATTTAGACTGGTGATCTGGACTGTTTGCCAACTCATTAAATGACCAGTCATATGCCTTCGATAATTCAGGCAAAGTCATGTCTCTTGCGGCCTCAGTGAAGTGTGATAACAGATAGTCAGGAGATGGCTTTTTCTTTTGCTCGGCTGGCTGTTTTTTATTTGACTCTTTATTTTGATATGCGCTCTTTGCGTCAGATTGATTCTTGTGCTCATCGGTATCTGCATCCTTTGAGTCGTCGATACCAAACAGGCCATTAAGACAATACTTTCTGGCGTATGAGCTAGTAGCACCAGTAACCTGCGCGGAATCCATTCCTTTTTTGGTTAATTCTTCACGCGCCATCGCTGTTGATGAGTGTGATGATTCGCCATCAGTTATCGTCGCGGTAGCCTTAACATAGAAGCGATCACCAATCATTACGACTTCATCTGTTATAGATAGAAATAGGTCGCCTAATAGTGGCTTAACTCCCTCTAAAATATCTTCACAGCTTCGATAGTTATATTTTCCAAAGCTGTTGTATTGGTTTTTAGGGGCGTTTAGGTTTTTCTGAATATCGGCTAACTTTGAGTAGAATTCTTTAGACATAATCGCCTCCTAATTAAAGTCACCAGCAAATTCGCCCAGTGTTATTCGTGGGCTTTCGTGTGTGCTTCCGTGCCATCTAAGCTCAGTCTCCGCTTGAGACTCATTCATCTGTTGCTCTAGCTCGCTGAACATTTTTGCGATAAATAAATCGTCCTCTAACTGCTCTTTGTTCATGCTGCATGTCTCCCTATAACTTGCTTAAACTCTTCATCCTGCTCATCAGCCCAGCCCATAGATGCTTCGTGAGCCCATGCGTAAGCCTTCTTGATGCCATCCTGTGAGCTAGTGAACTGACGGGAGTGCTTCACCCCTGTGCGCCACCACGCTTGGCTTACGGTGACTGTTCCATCTTGATTTGGCTTAATAATCATTTGGGTCTCCTTTTTGCGTGATGGTGTCGATAAACCAGCGGAATGCTTTTTTGAAACCGGCACGTAATTTGGATACGTTTCGGTCTAACTGAGAGTCTGATAGCTGAGAAGCGCCCATGAGAGCGCCGCCCGCGATGGCATAATTCATCATGGGTAGCTCCTGTAATTGCTTTGAATTTGATTAGTAGTTGATGGTTACGTGCGGGATTAAGTTTTCTTTCAGTGCGACAAATGCAGCGATAGCATCTTCACGAGATAACCCAGCGTGAGCTATCAAGCCATTAACAACGGCAGTACCAATAACTTTGCGATGATTTTCATCAGCTGCTCGGCGAGCTTCTTCATCCTTGATGCGCTTTTCTTCGGCTAATCGAGCTTGTTCTCTGGACTCTGCCGCTGCGCGTTCACGCTGAATAGCTTCTTCCTTTTCACGCTTGGCCCTTTCCTCGGTGGCGATGCGTTCACGTTCTGCTTTTGCTAAGGCTTCCTGCTTCTCGCGCTCAGCTCGCTGTTCTGCTTCAATGCGGTCGCGCTCCGCTTTCTCTGCCAGCTCTTTGGCTTCACGTTCGGCGCGTTCTTTTGCCAATGTCGCTTCTCGCTCTCTGGCTGCTGCCGCTTCGATTTCACGCTTTGCCGCTTCTTCTGCTTCGTGCCGCGCTTTCTCTTCTGCCTCACGCTTAATACGTTCTTCATGTTCGCGTTTGGCTTGCTCGGCTTTCTGTCGTGCTTCTTCTCGTTCGCGGTCAATCTTCTCGTTCATGAGTAAAGCCATTTCATGATCGGCTTCAATCTTCGCCGCCAAAGCCGCAGCTCGTTCTGCTGTAATTTTGGCGTCCAGCTCTAACGCCTCATCCCACATAGCGTTGAACTCTTTTTCTTTCTGCTCAGCCTCCCAGTCAGTCACTGGCTTGCGAATCTCAACCGCCAGTTCGTCCAGTGAATCCCTAACCTTTTTACGGCTGGCATCGACCAGAGCAGGGCGCTTCTTCATCTCTGCAACTAACTTCTTGCCAGCCTCGTCAATAGCTGTCTTAGTGCTACGGACATTCGCCGACATGCTGATGTATGCACGGCGTCCCTTGACTGTATTCAGGTCACCAACTACAGAAGATGCTTTTTCACGGATGTCTTTAATTAACCCTTCAATGAATTCGTCATTGATAAAAGCAGCTTCGAGCTCAGCCGGTACGCTCGGCAGAGTGACTAATGCAATTTCGTTTTTTCCTCGCTCACTGGCGATCTCCTTTGTTGGTTTCATTGCAAAACGCCTACGCTTTGCGATGAAGCGGGTATAAAAAAGCCCCTAACGAGAGGGGCAAAACGTGTCAGCTAACCAGAGCAGTCATTCTCCAGTTATGAGCGGGATTGCTCACAGCAGATACTCAGTGAATACCTGCTAGGTGCATTACTCGTCATTACGCTGCTGATTGAGTTTCAGTTGGTAGGCCAATCATCTGGTTCAGGTCTTCAACCTTTACCGATGGAAGTGTTGCTCGAACAATATCCTCTGTTTTAGGAAGTAGCTCTTTTGCTTCAGGCCACACCTCAAGAAGACGTTTTACTGAGGTAACCGATTTCAGTGCTGCATAAACGTTGTTTTTAATTTCCTCTTTCTTGCTGTTTAGCTGTGTACCTTTGTTTTCCAACTCCATGAACCGCTTACTCAGCTCATGATCGCCTGCTAATAGAGCTTTATCTGTGGATGGGGTAACCATGTAAATGGGATCGCCTTTTTCGTCCTGACCAAAATTGAGACGTGTTTGCATTCCACCAAATGAGACTCTGAACGACCAGTTATCGCAGGAAGACAAATAAATTTCGCAAATGTTGTGTTTGTTTATCGCAGCTATGTTAGTTCTGATTTTTTTTAGCTGAGATTCGATTTCTTGAACTACCTTCTCCCCACCTAACAGGTAAGTTCTTACATCAAAGGAGAACTGCTGAACATCTTTTGCATGCTGCTTTAGCTCTTCTTCAATGCCTGATTTTTCTAATGCTTTTTTAGCAATTTCATCACGAATAGCATTCGTTAAACGTACAGTTGTCATATCTATCTCCATTCTGGGTATAAAAAAGGCCGCCTTAGCGACCTGTGATTGTTTGTTGCCTGCTTTTATCCACATCAGGCGAGGTGGTTCCCTGCTTTCCACAGTCAAGGAAAGCTGATACGTTGGTTATTCCACAGTCAATTAAAGGAATTAAAAGATGTCAGCCGTTACAGTCGATTTACTGATAAAGGAATTAAGCGCAAGAGTTGATGAGCTTGAAGTTAACAATAAGGCTTTGAAGCATGCGCTCACTGCTACCTTTGCATGCCTGCCTAGCGAGATCACTCGTGAGACAAAAGGAATTCTACGCGAATGGTATGAACTCTCTGTAAAAGGCGCTCCGGCTTCTGTTGTTGACTCTTTCGATAAGAGTCTAAAAGAGATTGAAACCGTTGTTGGTTCGCTGAAATAGCCGTTAAATCTTCTAAGAACTGGCCAGCTAACTTCTTGACCAGTTCATCACGTTCATTCTCCATACCTACCTCTCTAAATTAAGGGGATGCTCTTCCCGCGAATCTTCTGGCGCCCGTTTATCTGCGCCAATAATGAGTGCCTGTACTGTCTTAACCACCTCAGGCGGCAGTGGTTCCTTCGTTCCCCAACGTAAGGAATTCGAATATAATTTATCCACCCCAACGTTTTAGGATGAATTATTCATGGATTTTGGATTGGTTATCACGTCGATTCAAAGCGCTATCGATTCCGTTTCGGCTGTGCAAAGTAACGCTGTCCTTCGGGAGCGTCTCGCCTTCATTTACGAGCAAATGGACGTACTTCAAAAAGCCCATGCTGCGACCGAGAAAGAATTGGCCGAGGCAAATATAAAGATTGCAGAGCTTTCTAAGGAAGTAGCGGCTAACAGGGCAAAGGATGAGTTTGTCTTTCACCGCACTGCGGCCTTTCGAAAAGAACCCTCTGGTGGGTATGTGAGGGCGGTTTATTGTCCCAACTGTTTTAAACAAGTCGGGAGTGACTTCGGGGACATGCCTTACCATTGTTCCTCCTGTGGCTGGCTTGCAGAGTTCGGTGGGAGAGAACTCAGTCGCGTTATGGAATCCCTTCCTTAATTGAATCTGCGGGGTAGATAACTACCTCGCTGTAACACTCCCACTCTTACGGTGTCCTGCGGCGAATATTGCTACCTGTGGCAAGCAGTACGAACCGGTTACCTCTTCTTCACCTCTAACAACTGGTATCGGCAGGGATAGTGCTTTTACTGTTCTCTCTGAGCATCCAGAGAGGATTTTTTCAACCTTCATCTCCAGTCGTGCATTGCTCCACTTTTCAGCTCTGTGAGCCACAGCTCGAGCTAAGTTTTTGCGTTTATCTCTTGGCATGTGGATTACTCCAGTTAGTTAGCTTTGGTGATGACGCTCCAGATGCTTATCTTCTGGTTAGCTCGACGGCCTGCACTTGCATCATCCCAAAGCCAACTACTCTTTGGTGGGGTGAATCACCCGCATTCCTGATTGTTAAAGAAGCAGCCCTGCATCCTGCCGGGCACGGCGAGTAGTTCCATTTGCCGTATCGTGTTTTGTTTCGATGGATTGATAATAGCTTTGGCGATTAACTGAGTCAATCGTTTAAGCGATAATAATGATAGATTTAGCGATATATTTCTGATTGATAAAGGAATTTATTTTTTCTCTCCTGTGATATGGTGATAAAAATAGATAGGAGGAAGTTATGGACTACGAAAAGGCGGCTCAACTGCGATATCAAGAGATGTGTCGGATTGTTGGTGATGTGGTGTTTGCTATGGTTTCTCAGGGGAACGAGACAAAGAAAGTTTCGATTGCTGATGTAATAAGAACGGAGCTAGCAAAGGGATTAGATAAGTGGGACTTGGATCAATTGCAGGTTATGGAACTAGCGGTGAAATTGTTGGAGGAGTAGGAATATCAATGATAATGGCATCGTTATCGTTCAATAGTTTATCGACCTCGATGCCAATCACCACAATGCTAAGCACTTTTGTGATAATTATTTGAAAGGTTATCGTTTCTTTCTAAAGTTATCATCATTTTTAACAAACTCAAAAGAGTCTAGTATTAATCCTGATATGCGTAGAATATTTTCAGGATTATCTATATAAACTCTTGATGAGTCACATTCAAGACCAGCTCGAGATACCTCATTAATTGCAATTTCATTTAATTCTATAGGTAACTGGATAGATGATTTGTTTTTCTTATCGTAATATCTAACAATCCATCTATTTGTTTTTCCTTGATAGAGAACCCCAAAATATGACTCTGTATCTTTATATTGTATGTCATGAGAGTCGCCAATTATGGATGCTATTTTTTCAAACAGAACTCTTTCGTTATGCGTAGTAACAACATTTTGGTTATCGGGGTCTATGATATCTGCATTATTATCTGAACTTACAGTTTCATTTGGAATGTTGTTTAAAACATCATCAATAGGATGACGAGAGCCAGAAAGTCCCGATACTACCATTGCACTTACCGATCGCTCTACCGCTTGTTTAACCAGAGGGGTAATTGCTTCTAGAAATCGCTGATTCAATTGTCTTTCAACGTTTGACCTGCTTGCTACATACCTTACAAATTCGGAATCAACATCTCTTAAGCTTGAGCTTATTGTTTTGGTAAAAGCTGATAGGAATACGCTTTCTTCTGCCAGAGTTCTTAGCGCCTCTGGTTTAAATTTATCATGCCTGAATCTAAACAGCTGTTCTGCATCAGGCTCTGTTATTTCATCCATTCTTATCCGAAGAAATGGAGTTGGATCCATAATGTTTTTTTCTTTCAGGTCGGTGAAAAACCTCCACTCAACACCGTTAGTAATTGCTGATATTGTAACTTCTGGCGTTGAGTTGAAGTATCTTGATAGTTGTGGGCAGTGATTTTCTATTTTTTCTTTATATGATTTTGCCTCTATAAACATGACGGGAAGCCCTTGGCAAAACAATGCGTAATCCACTCTTTCATTGGCTTTAGCTCCAGGGAAGTCAGCTCCGTACTCTGCTTTAACTTTTTGAGGGTCATATGGATTGAATCCTAATATATCTAAAAATGGTAGGATCAATGCCTGTTTTGTTGTCTCCTCTGTAGTACAATGGATTCCAACATTTTTAACGTGTTCGCTGTGAAACTTTAATTTATTTTTAAATGATTCCATGAAGCTCATTCCATTTCTATGTTAATAATCTAAAACAGACCACCAGAATACGCGCCCGATAATATCAAGAGCGTCTAATGTGGCTTCCTCGTCGTCATATTCTTCATTGTAGCTACGCACGCGGACTTTTTTCCCTGGCATTGCATACAACACTTTAACCCTGAATAGTCCGTCTTGTTCGATGGCATACATTTTTCCATCCCTAATAGTTTTATTTCCACGGTCTACGGCTATTGTCGTGCCATCAGGAATCAATGGTTCCATGCTATCCCCAGCTACCGGACAACAAAATACATTCTCAAATTCAACCCCCATACGTCTTAAGGTTGCTTTTGAAAATCTTAGCTTGAATCCATTGTAATCAGTATCTGTGCAGCGCCCCGCACCTGCTGCCATTTCAATATCCTTATAAAACGGAACCTCTACTTCATCATCTGGAAGTGGGGTATTAGAGTCCCAATGGGTAACGGTTCCCCACTCGCTTTCAGGAGGAATAGTTGATTTCGGATTATGAGGGGAAACCCCTCCTAATCTCATCGGCTCAGAACCATCAGCAAGCCACTCTGGCCTAACCCCTAAAACTCGCGCGATATCCACTAGTCTGCGTGAACCTTGAGCGCCACCAGATACTAACTTCCATACACTTGATTGAGCCATGCCAACAGCTTTAGCAAGCGAACCCTGCGTATAACCGCTTTCCTTCATCGCCTTATCTAGACGTTCAGAAAAAGTCATAAAAACCTCATTTGAAAATTTATCCCAGTCTATCGGCAAAGCGATATTTTATCAAAATCGAAAAGGCGATTGATTTTCACTAAAGCGATAGCTAAAATCAGAGATGCCAATAGAAAAGGAGATTTTATGAAACACAAAGCAGTAGAAAAAGCGATTGCAATTGTTGGCAGTCAAGCTGCATTAGCAAAATCTGTAGGAAAAGCACAATCCACAGTGTCGGATTGGCTGAACGGAAACAAAAAGATATCTGTTGAGGGGGCTCTGCTCCTTGTTAGAGCTACCAACGGTCAGATTTCTGCCTCTGAGTTCCGTCCAGATAAAGCAAGTTTATTTAAACAATTAAACAACGCAGCTTAAGCAACACCGCTCTTTAACAGTCATGGCCTCGGGTGATTCACCCGAAACCCCAACCACCTAACCGGTGGTGTAACTATTTATTCAACAAAGGAAGTATCACAAATGGAACATGCAAGTTATAGCAAGCGCATCAACGAAGTGGAGACAGAACTCCGCTGCCGGATGATGCAGAAGACTAACAGAGAGCTAGCAAAGCAAGCAGGGTGGCACGAATCGAAAGTAAGCCGCCTCAATATCCGCGACATGGCAACGATGTTCGTACTGCTAGAGAAGGTATGGGAAACCAGTTTGATTCGCGAAGTAGCGCGTCAGGCTGTGGAATCGGTATTGCCACAAAAGAAAAAGTCGCCAACTGCGGTAACAGCTGACGACTCTCAGATCACTATGACTTTCTAGTACTGGATCAATAAACAGGAGTAATTCTATGTCAAAACGTAGAAAAAGCAATAGAGAAGAGGAACGGCGTTACCCCGACTCTCCAGATGGTCTGGTTGTTGTTGCCTCTAATAACCGTGCTTTTGCAGAGCGGTTAACGGGGATCATCCGATTACGGCTAAAGGAGACGGAACATGTTAAGCGTCGTTAGAAATATTGATGACTACAGGCCACAGCATCAGGCCGTGGAGCAGAGAGTGGCGCAACTTGAAGATGGGTATGCCAAGCTGTCCAACATTCTTCTTGAGGCATATGCCGGTGCTGATATCACCAAGCGTCAATTCAAGGTTCTTCTGGCTATTCTGAGGAAAACTTATGGCTGGAATAAGCCGATGGACAGAATAAGCGACTCACAGATAGCTGAGATAGCTAACCTTCCGGTAAAACGCTGTAACGAAGCTAAGTTGGAACTGGTAAGAATGGGGCTCATTAAACAGCAAGGAGGCATGTTTGGACCCAATAAAAACATAGATGAATGGTGTATCCCTCAAAACAAGGGGGAATCCCTCAAAATAGGGGATAAAAAATCCCTCAATTTAGGGGAGTGCAATCCCTCAAAACAGGGGGACACAAAAGACACTATACAAAATATAAAAGAAATACCCCCTAACCCCCTAACGGGTGTTAGCGAATCGCTCGTTAAACCAAAACGAAGAAAGGCCGAACGGATTGACTATGAAGCCTATCTCCATGTCTACAACGAAACCGTGGGGGAAAGACTACCTCACGCAATCGAAGCAAACGACGAACGGAAAAGAAAACTTCGTACTCTGATTAAATCCCTTAAGACCCCAAACATCGACGGATTTAGAGCATATGTAAAATCATTCATGCATCTGGCTAGGCCGTTTCACTTTGGAGAGAACGATCGTGAGTGGGTGGCTGACTTTGACTACCTTCTGCGCCCTAAGACGCTGACAAAAATTAGAGAGGGAACGCTGTGATTAACCAAGAGATTGAAGCTAGCGTGATTGGTGGATTGCTTGTTGGCGGGTATACGTCCGATGCTAGTGATGTATTAGCTACTCTAGATCCCGACGCATTTTCTATTGGACTGTACAGAGAAACGTTTAAAGAAATCCAGAGACAAGCTCGAACTAGGGGGATGATTGATGGATTAATGGTTGCGGAAGCGATGGGGGCTCAAAACTTTGCCAGTATCATGGAGACCCCTAGGAAGTGCCCGAGCGCGGCAAACCTAAAGGGATATGCCAACGTAGTAGCTGAATACCATCAGAGAAGAAAGATGCTAGAGCTGATGGAGCAGACTAAAGATCAGATTCTGAATGGAACATTGGAATCCTCAGCAAACGTAATAGACCGATTCATTTCCAACGCCTCTGAAATTTGTAAGCCTAGAGATGAAGTAAGGCCTATGCATATTTCTGACCTTCTAGATCCCTATGCCGAACTGCTTGAAAAAAGGCTAACAAACGGCGAGGAGTCTGACACTCTAAAGACTGGAATTGATGAGCTAGATGAAATCATGGGAGGTATTAACCCAGTCGATCTAGTCATAGTCGCCGCGAGGCCGGGTATGGGTAAAACAGAATTCGCGCTTAAAGTATCAGAAGGCGTTGCTTCACAGACAATTGCTGGGACAAAGCAAAAGCGCGGTGTCTTGATATTCAGCATGGAAATGGACTCTCAACAGGTTGTAGAGCGACAGTTAGCTGGTGCTAGCAGATTACCGGTGTCTCTCCTGAGAAAGCCAAGCCGAATGAATGATGAAGGTTGGGGGAAGGTATCTAATGGGATCAGAATGCTTCAAGGGCTAGATGTATGGGTGGTAGATGCTTCAAAGCTTAACGTAGAGCAGATACGTGCTATAGCGGAACGGCACAAGAGAAACTATCCAGCATTATCTCTAATCATGGTGGACTACTTGGGACTTATTGATAAACCTAAGGCAGACCGCAATGATCTGGCAATAGCCCACATATCTGGAAGCTTAAAGAGAATGGCCAAAGATTTAAAAACGCCAGTCATGTCTTTAAGCCAGCTGTCACGTGACGTGGAAAAGAGACCAAAAGGACAGCGTAGGCCAACAAACGCTGACTTGAGAGACTCTGGAAGTATCGAACAAGACGCGGACTCTATCATCATGCTTTATCGAGAGGCAGTGTATGATGAGCAATCCCCCGCAGCACCATATGCAGAGATAATCGTTACTAAAAACAGGTTTGGTACGCTTGGAACGGTTTACCAGAGCTTTACTAATGGTCACTTCATGGAGTGCAACCAAGATGAAGCTCGAGGGAAATGTTCATCTAGTCGCAGTACAGAACAAACCTCACGCAGATATTCAAAAGGAGCGGATGTATGACCTTAAGACCTTTAGATGTTGAAAAATATCTATCTCACGAAGAAGAGCTGAACAAGATTGTGAAATTTGAAGGTGATCACCTGATCATCACTATCCCAGATAATGACTTTGGCGAGACTTATGACATTCCGTTGAGCAATTTAAAAACGGCTGAACATGTTGTTTTTTGGACTTTTCAACTAACCGAGAAAAACTGGATTACTAGGGATATCTTGAGGAAATTCATCAAAGAAGCCAGCAAGTATGCAGGTATAACGCTTTAACTTTAGTGCGGGGGACGCATGAAGCATACGAACAACGCCGCTCTAGAAGCGGTTTTTTTGTGCCAGATTGGAGATAGTCATGACAAGTCGTGAACAGTTTGAAACGGCATGGCAAAAAAATAACGAATGCGAGCCTATGGATGGCTGGGAAAGTCTGCGTTGTGATGATGGTTACACGGACGAGATAATTGATGGTCAGTGGTGGGCATGGCAAGCAAGCCGCGAGGCGGTGGAGTTAGATATTGACTGGCCTGAAGCCAACG
Organism: Hafnia paralvei; assembly: GCF_020150375.1. Lineage (NCBI taxonomy): Bacteria > Pseudomonadati > Pseudomonadota > Gammaproteobacteria > Enterobacterales > Hafniaceae > Hafnia > Hafnia paralvei. Next base: position 1,979,096 of record NZ_CP083737.1, read on the forward strand.
ATGATACATGGAAAGATGGTGAAGAAGGTGCTTATGCCATGGGGCATGAGGACGGGAAGGATAAGGTTGTCATCGCCGTACGCAAGGCAATCCGCACCGCTGGCATCAAGGTTAAGGGGGAGTGATGGCCATGAAGAAATACAGGCGTAACAGGCTAAAGGATGCAGTGATTGTCACTACCTGGCTTATCGCTGTGCTGCCAATCTTCCCAGTAGCACTAATCATCGCTCTGCATGACCACGTAGAGAAGTTTGCAGACTGGTATGACGATTTAGCCCTTCAGCCAATCCGCAAATGGCGCAACAAATGGAATCCAATCAAAGAGGACTAACGCTTGCAAATCGACATGGTTAAAAATGCCGGTGGCGTTTTTGTACCAATGTTCGAACACGATTTACCCCGCCTAACCAAGTTCAAAAACGGTGAAGTCTATACCGCTGATTTCAAGCTAACCCGCAATCCGATATTTCACAAAAAGATGTTCGTCTTCTTCAAATTCTGCTTTCAGTACTGGTGTGCAAACAAGGCAGGGCTTGAGCATATGGATGAGCACAGCCAGTTTGACCGTTTCCGCAAAGACCTAACGATACTCGCAGGTTTTTACGAGCAGACGGTGCGACTAAACGGTGAGATACGAACTGAAGCCAAGAGCTTGGCATACGCGAACATGGAAGCGGATGAGTTCGAACGTTGCTACAACGCAATGATTAACGCAGCCATCAAACATATTTTCGCCGGAACGAGAGACGAAAATATCCTCAATCAACTACAGAGCTTCTTCTGAAATCGCAGGAAAATAAATTATGACGTGGAAAGAAACAGCCGCCATGTGCGTGGTCATGACCTTGGTATGTGTAATGGTATCGGCTCTACTTGTTCTTGCTGCATGGAAACTTCCTGATAGCAAATTTTATTGGGGTTTTTTCCGCTACAACCTTGGTCTTTGGATTTTAGCTTTTCTATCTTGCGGAGTATTCAAAGCTTATCAGCGATTTAAAAGCAAGAGAGGTGCAGCATGAGCAAATACGACGATTTAGAAGTAACAGCTAGAAGAAGTCTAAAGAGTTTGGAAGATGCGAAGAGCCAGAAAGAATGCGCTGAGTATCGACCTGTAATCTTTAATCCAGAAACCATCATTGAGTTAATCGAGATAGCCAAGGCCGCAGAAAATATGCTGCTCTCCACTAATCGCTGGGAGCAACTGACATTAGCTCTAAGGCTGGCAAAGTTGTTGGGCAATCCCGGTATTTATGCCACTTCCGACCCCGAGCCACCGGAGGCCGCATAGGATAAATCATGATTCATTATCACGGTGGACCAATTACACCAGATACCTGCGCGCTCAAGGCATGGAAGGGGCGTCATGCGTTTATTAGCTTTGCAAATCCGGGGCAACTCAAACTTGCCAGCGAGATAACTCAGTCATTCGCGCTAGATAACGGCGCATTCACTTTTTGGGATAAATCGAAAACATCCCGCGAAACATGGGATGACTATTACGAATTCGTTTCGCGGTGGATGAATCATCCTCGCTTTTCGTTTGCCGTTATCCCCGACGTAATCGGAGGTTCAGCAGAAGAGAACGATGCCCTAATCGAACAGTGGCCACACGGAAAGGTTGTCGGTGTTCCTGTCTGGCACATGAACGAACCAGACGAGCGGTTTATCCGCCTTTGTCACGAATACCCAAGAGTTGCAATCGGAAGCATGGGGGAGTACGACGCAAAGAAACCACGTAAGTGTGTAATGAAGCTACGTGATCTACTGAAGAATGTTGTTGATGAGAATGGATACCCAATTTGCAAGTTACACGGCTTGCGAATGCTCAACAAAACCATCTTTCAACACATTCCACTTTCATCAGCTGATAGCACAAACGTTGCTAGGAATATCGGGATAGATAAGGCATGGAACAAAAGCGCTTATGCGCCTGCTTCTAAAGAAACACGTGCTGCGGTCCTTGTTGAGCGGATAGAGGCTTTTAACTCCGCATCCTCTCTGAATTATTGCCCCGAGAAAGATCGGTTTAGCGTTCAGATGGCATTTGAGATATGAGGTACAGATGAAGCGAACGTGGTTCACACACGAACCCATGACCACAGAAGAAGCTAATCAACTACTCGATAGATACAAAAACAACGGAGTGCAGGCCACTAAATCACTATCAGCAGACAATCGTCACTGGTTCGTTCAAGCATTTCTCCCTGAATCAAATTACCTACCTAATTCAAAAATACAGACATCCAAAATCTGGAGATAGACATGACTGATTACAGCAAGATGGGCGACTTTGAGATTAACAAAGCGGTAGCAATCTCACGCCATCCTGAACTTAAAGATTGGATTTGTTTCGATATCTCTGGTCGTGCCGTCTTTGTGATTAACGACGGTAAGTTGAGCAGGGCGCAGCATGGTTTCAGTTTTACTAGCTGCCCATCCGACGCATGGCCGATTTTGAAAGAATACTGCATCGACATCAATTGGGATGGTGACAGTGATAGCGAGCCTCTTCGAGATGCCATGATCGTCTACCTGATGATGAAGGAGAGTGAGAATGGCTAGAAGCAGAAGAAAATATAAACACAAGCATAAGTATCCCAAGAAAGAGCGGGCGGCATACGTATCAACACCGATGATTAATCCAGCAACGGTAAAGACCATCATTTTCGCCATCGCGCTTTTCATCTGCTTTATCGCAGCGGTAACGCCGGAGGTGCCAATTGCTCAAGGCTAAAAAGCCGAAGCTAAAGAAATGACCGATATGCAAAACCAAATTCACTCCCGATAGACCCCTTCAAATAGTTTGCTCACCGCTCTGCGCTAACAAATACCAAAAACAACAGAAAGAGAATCAGCAAAAACAAGCTGAGGATGAATCACGTCGTAATTGGAGAAAGCGCAAAGCAGATGCAAAGCCGTTATCTCACTGGATAAACATGACTCAGCGAGTATTCAACGACTACATCAGGGCTAGGGATAGAGGGAATGGGTGCATTAGCTGTGGAATTAAGAACGCAGTCAGTTTCCACGCAGGGCATTTCAGGACAACGAAAGCGGCATCCCAACTCAGATTTAACGAAGACAACGTACACCTTCAATGCTCTGCCTGTAACGTCCACAAATCCGGTGACATAGGCCCATACAGACTCAACCTGATAAAGAAAATCGGGCTTGAGCGAGTCATGGCGCTCGAAAGTAACAATGAGGAACACCGATACACCAGAGAAGAACTGGACGGCATCAGGGCGCTATACAGAAAGAAATTGAGGGATATCGAAAAGCAACATTTGGAGGCAGCGTGAGAAAAATCACTTACCCATGTGAAACAGCGGCAATTTTCAATGATGTGGTTTTCGTGATCAGGCCAAACAGTGCAGAAGATTTAATGGAGGAATGTGATAAAGCAGAAACCTTTTTCCTGAACTTCTTTCCATATGCCACCTATGAAAACGTATTCGATGAAATTCGTTATAGCTTCGGCGGACTATATCTGAATTCGCTTGAAGTCTACAGGGAGGCAGCGTGATCAAACCATAACACAACAAGCTGGCAGCTCGCATCATAACCACTGCGTTCATGATGCCTAGTTTACGATTCCTGCATCGAACGTTTAAAGCTCGTTATTGCTACGCATTGATACAGGGCGATCGGTATTTAGCTTTGGTAGATAAGGGGAAGATATGAAAGCCGACATCCGAACCGTACCCGACATGTTAATCGATACATACGGTAATCAGAGTGAGCTAGCACGACGCCTACACATCAACAGAGAAACTATATCCAAATACATCAAAGACAAAGACGCCAAGCAGCACGCCATAGTAAACGGTGTATTCATGACAGCTCGTGGGGATAGTGGGAAGAACAGGTGGGGTAAGCGATGAGACTTGAATCAATACCGAAGTTGTTTGCAGCTAAATCATCAATGATTAGCGACTCTCCACGGGCAACGGCCACCGATTCACTAACAGGCACTGACCTTATGGCCGCGATAGGGTTGGCAGACCTTAAAAGCGGATTCGGGTTAGACCTATTTTTAGCGAAGATGGGGATCAGCAGTCCCGACCGTGCCGTGGAAAGTCTTGTTAAATATGCCCTCACTCAGACCAGTAAGCATAAGGCTATCGAACAACTTGATGACGATATTAAACAAGCAGTAGTGCAATTGCTCGCAAACTTTGCATATCAGGACTATGCCAGAAGCGCAGCCAGTACCCGAGAGTGCGATTGCTGCCACGGTGAAGGATTTATCGATGCGGAGGTATTCACGACGAAAACGCATACGCCGTGGGTAGCAAAAGAAATTGTTAAAAAAACGCTGGAATGGGGTGGCGAGGCAACGCCATCGGCCTATGAGGTGCGCCGAGAACTAAGGGAAGTGGTTCGCGTTCTCTGCCCATCATGCAAAGGTAAGAAAGTGCTAAGCAATGCTTGTCGTTGTAACGGGCGCGGCAAGGTGCTTGATAAATCTGAGACTGAGAGGCAAGGAGTTCCGGTGTATAAAACCTGCTGTAAATGCTCAGGGTTAGGATACTCCAGACTGAAGTTTTCAGCGGTCATTGATGCGATCAAAGCAGTAATTCCTGCTTTGGGTAAAACGACGGCATATGACCATTACAAGCCATTCTATGAGGTATTGGTGAGTCAGTGTCACAAGGAGGAAGCTTACGCAGATATGATGCTATCAAAAGTGACTATTTAAGAAATATTTTCCACGAAAACTATTGTATGTAGAAAATAGGTATTGAAAATCGCGGAAAAATGGACTAACCTTAGCTCTAACGGTGGGTTAATCCATTCGTTGAAGTGAAAAGGCTGGCTTAATCGTTGGCCTTTTTGCTTTCTGGATCACCGGTGCGACGCCAGAAAAATAATCGCACAGTGGGTAAGTTCGTCTCATTGACTGCTATCCCCACCTAACCGGCTGGAAGGTCGGTATCAATTTCAAGCCCTGAGTTAATAGCTCGGGGCTTTTTGCATTTAGCGTCATCCAACACCAACCAACCGCACTCACACATTCCTTGTCTGGCATGGATACGGGTGACGCTATTCCCTAATTAATTACACAGCGCCTAACCCTACGGGGAGGTGAGACGATGCTACGTATGGACAAAATCACAACAGGTATTTCCTACGGAGCGTCAGGCGGTAGCGCCTTATTCTGGCTTAAACAACTCCTTGATGGCTTCTCACCTGAACAGTGGGCAGCGTTTGGCGTTCTTGGAAGCCTGCTATTTGGCCTCCTGACGTTTCTAACGAATCTCTACTTCAAGGTAAAAGAAGACCGGCGCAAAGCCTCAAGGGGTGAGTAATGAACCCATCCCTGAGACATAAAATCGCCTCGGCTATCGGTGGCGGTGCCATTGCAATCGCAACGGTAATGCTAAGCGGTAAAGGTGGATTGGAGGGGAGAGAGTATGTTCCCTACAAAGATGTGGTTGGAGTAATCACTGTCTGTGATGGACATACCGGTAAAGACATCATACTCAACAAACGATATTCAGATGCTGAATGTGATGCGCTGACCAAGGTTGACTTGGAGCTAATAGCCAAGCAGGTCAATCCGAGCATTAAAGTTAAAACCACCGAAACCCAGCTCGCCGCCATCTACTCATTCTCATATAACGTTGGGGCCAACGCCTTTATCAATTCCACCATGCTTAAAAAGCTCAACGCCGGTGACTACGCCGGAGCATGTGATGAGCTCAAACGCTGGGTATATGCCGGTGGCAAGAAGTGGAAAGGCTTGATGAATCGACGCGACGTTGAATATGAGGTTTGCACCTGGAGTCAGAGATGAGCAAGTTAACCACTGTATTGCTGACCCTGCTGGTATTGCTTGCTGTAGGGATTGGTGTCCTCTGGCACAACAACGGAAAGTTGAACCAGACAGTTAGCGATATGGACGCCAGCCAGAAGAGCGCAGAGACCATCACTAAAAACGCCCTAAACACTGTCACTCTATTCAACCAAATCTCCGAGGCTAACCAGAATGCAAAAGCTCAGGACGCACTGGAGTCACAGAGAGCCGAGAATGACATCAAGGCTGCTATTGCGAATGATGATTGCGCTAATCGGCTTATTCCTGCTGATGCAGTTAAGCGGCTGCGGGAATACGCGGACGGTATACGTTCAAGCGCCGATAATCCCGCTACCTTCTAACCTGACTGCTGAAACGCCGAAACCTAAAGTCCCGAACTCAATGTCATGGTCAGATAGCCTTCTGTTGAACGCGCGACTTTATTCAGCATTAGAGCAGTGCAATATAGACAAAGCAGATATTAGGAAGGCAGAGGAAGGGCGAGCGCTGATTAGTTTAGAGGGAACTTGTACTGCACAAGGTGGTACGCGATTTTGCACAAAATCAGAATGACCGGTGCATAGGCTAAGGCTAATTTGTAAGTAATAAGCATGTTTATCTCCTCATCAAGTTAAAGCGTCACATATCTGAGTAATTCGTTATATGTGTACTAGGGTGCACATTCAGCGCCCTATAGTGTGGGTAATTAACTTGACGACTGGCCTCAGCAACCGCTGGGGCTTTTTTACATCTGCATTTCACCGCGCTTTCACCGCGTATCGTAAAACCCGAAACCATTCACAAAAGCGACCTCTGAGAACTCCATCGAAGCATGGTGAGATCGGGTATGGACGTTCTGGTGAACAGAGGTTTCTTTTTTGAAGGTATTCACCATGCAATATCCAGTAAATGATCACCCAGCAATTATGACCAGTCTTGAAATCTCAGAACTGGTAGAGAAGCGACACGATAACGTCAAACGAACCATTGAAACGCTCATTGAAAGAGGCACGATAGCTTCTCCTCAAATTGAGGAAAAGCAAACAGCAGGCAGGCCGGTAGCTGTTTATGTGTTTGAGGGTGAAAGAGGTAAGCGTGACAGCATCATCGTAGTCGCTCAGCTTTCACCTGAATTTACTGCCAGACTTGTCGATCGCTGGCAGGAACTGGAGCAGAGCTTAAGCCATCCGGTAAAAATTCCGCAGACACTGCCGGAGGCACTTCGTCTTGCTGCTGACCTCGCGGAACAAAACGCAGCTCTCGAAAATAAGTTAGCGGTAGCAGCGCCAAAGGCTGAATTTGTTGATCAGTACGTTGAAGCATCCGGGCTGATGGGATTTAGAGAGACAGCAAAACTTCTGAAGATAAAAGAAAACGATTTCCGCCTGTTCCTGATTGATAACGGGATCATGTACAAGCTGGCTGGAAAGCTAACACCATACTCACAGCACCTTGATGCAGGCCGATTCGCAGTCAAAACAGGCGAGAACCAGCATAACGGACACGCATTCACTCAAGTGAAGTTCACACCAAAAGGCATTCAGTGGATAGCTGGGCTTTGGGCTTCATCTCAACTAATTAACCAAGCGGCCTGATAGGAACAATCATCATGAAAACAGTTATCGCATACACAGTTTCACTGCTACTTCTAATTTCCATGTCAGCAGGTGTCTTCTATCAGATTGAAGGGCTTGTCACTCTCGCTGTCGCTATCAACTGGATGCTCTGCATACTCGCTATTCCCATTGCGGTAATTATCGTAGTGGCGAGTGCCATGTATGAGAAATCAGGTGAAGAAACCAAGGTTAAGCTTGCAAAGCTTCTAGTGGATGCTGCAAAGAAAAAAACAGGGATTGCTCGCTTTATTGGCTGGGTGACTTTCATTGCAATGACATGCTTATACGCTTGGTCTGGATGGATAGTGACAGCCATTGTTTATGTGATGGCATCACTCATCATTAAGTTCGCTAGTTCGTTCGCAAGAGATGAAGTGGTGAAACATAACCTCGCATAGCCACTACAAAGCGTCTCAAGTAGGCGCTTGATAGTGTCACTGCTAAAGGGGTGATCCGATCTTGCTGACGGGTAAGCCGTAAGTCAGTTAGCACCTCTGCGAAGCGGGGCGAGTCTGGCTAACCAAATCAAATTGCGTAGGGTTGTCGCAGCATCTCTGCATTAGCCACAACCGGTTCCTCTCCTGACCGTTAGCGTGCAGAGACATCAATAACGACCAATGCCGAGCGATTACCACTCGCTCTCATGGCGGTAACATGAACCGTGGCAGAAGAATCATGGAGCAATACAGTGTGTTTTCACTGATAGCACACGATATTGCAGCATAAGTTCACATAGCGCCGTAGGGCGGATACTCAAAAAACAGAGGAATGTTCTCTTATGGCTGATAAGTACAACGTCAAAGCAACAAAGAAAGACGGAACCACATACGAAGGCGTCATGACAACAAAAGAGCCAAGACTGGTTAACGGTCTATTTGCTATCTCGGAGCATGACGGCTCATGGACATACATTCAGCCGGATGAGTTGAGTGAAATCACATTCAAGCCGGTAGTGGAAGAAACTCAGGAGTAATTATGGCGCTCAACGACAAACAAGAAATGTTTTGTCGCGAGTACCTCGTTGATTTGAACGCAACACAAGCGGCCATTCGTGCGGGGTACAGTGAGAAAACTGCCCGAGCAACTGGTTGTGAAAACCTAACAAAACCAAACATTGCCGAACGTATTATACAGCTTAAGCAGGAGCGTAACGAACAGGTTGGCATTGATGCTGCTTACGTTCTAAAGCGCCTTGCTGAAATTGATCAGATGGACGTAGCTGACATTCTGCTTGAAAACGGTGAGCTAAAGCCGATTAAAGATTGGCCCAAGGTATGGAGAACCACGCTTTCAGGGATTGACGTGGTTGAGTCATCCGGCGATGTGCCTTCTCTGCTTAAGAAAATCAAATGGCCTGACAAGGTGAAGAATCTTGAGTTGCTAGGTAAGCACATTGACGTCAGCGCCTTCAAAGAGATGGTTGATCACAAATCATCAGATGGTTCTATGACACCGAAGCCAACAACCATTCGTCTGGTAGGAGTTGACCCAGCCAATGGAAAATCAAGTTGACCTACAAATACCCGCCAAGTTAGTCCCAGTCTTTGCTAAGGAAGGCGTCAGATATCGCGGCTCCTATGGTGGTCGAGGTTCTGCAAAAACGCGAACCTTTGCTCTGATGAGTGCGGTTAAGGCATATCAGGCAGCTGAGAGCGGAATAAGCGGTGTAATTCTTTGCGCTAGAGAGTTCATGAACTCCCTTGAAGAATCATCGATGGAAGAGATCAAGCAAGCTATCCGCTCTGTTCCATGGCTCGATGATTATTTCGATATAGGCGAAAAGTACATCAGGACTAAAAACAAACGTGTTAGCTACGTGTTTTGTGGTCTGCGGCATAACCTCGACAGCATCAAATCAAAGGCTCGAATACTGATTGCATGGGTAGATGAAGCTGAATCAGTATCATCGACGGCATGGAAGAAGCTACGTCCTACGGTTCGTGAAAAAGGCTCTGAGATTTGGGTTACATGGAACCCAGAAAAAGACGGCAGCGCGACAGATAAGCTGTTTAGAAAGAATCCTCCCAAAAACTCCATGTTTGCCGAGATGAACTACGGAGACAATCCATGGTTCCCTGAGGTCCTCGAGGAAGAAAGGCTAGAGGACTTAGAAAACCTTGATTACGCTGATTATGCGTGGATCTGGGAAGGTGCCTATCTCGAAAATTCAGATAAGCAGGTACTGGCCAACAAGTACGTTGTCCAGAGTTTTGCTGATGATCTTTGGCAGAAGGCTGAACGCTTGTTGTTTGGTGCTGACTTCGGTTTCGCGAAAGACCCGAACACACTTATCCGAATGTTCATTCTTGATAGCAATCTCTATATCGAATATGAAGCCTATGGCAATGGCGTAGAGCTTGATGACATGTGGAAGTTCTACGCTGGTAAGGACGGGGCTAAGCCAAAGCAACTGGAAGAGTGGAAAGTTACAGATGAAGCAAAATTCCCTGGTATTCCAGAGGCGAGAAAGTGGCCTATTAAGGCTGATAACTCGCGACCAGAGACAATAAGCCACATTAAAGGGCAGGGGTTCAATATTTCTGCTGCGCAAAAATGGCAGGGCAGTGTTGAGGATGGCATTACATGTCTGCGTGGATTCAAGCAGATAATCATTCACCCACGCTGCAAAGAAACTGCAAAAGAAGCCCGTCTTTACTCGTACAAAACAGACCGGATCACCGGCGAAGTTTTGCCAGTCATCGAAGACAAAAACAACCACTGCTGGGATGGCGTTCGTTATGGCTTAGATGGCTATATCAAACGCAAAACTCAGTCAGCAGGAATGATGATCCCAAAAAGGCTTCTAGGCAGATAGCGATAATAAATCTTCTACGGACACTCCATGAACGACAAACTACAGCTAGCCGTCAATCACGCCATGACGGATGTAAGGATGGCGCGTGCCCGTATGGGGCTACTAAATCCAACTATGGGACTTGATGCAAAGCGAAGCTCAGCGTGGTGTGAGTATGGCTTCAAAGAGGACTTAACCTTTAATGACCTCTATAAGCTCTACCGGCGCGGCGGCATTGCATTTGGCGCAGTCAACAAGATCATATCCCACTGTTGGAAGTCTAACCCGCAAATCATCGAAGGCGATAAATTCGATAAAGCGAAGAAAGCTACTGCTTGGGAAGGGAAAATTAAACCGGTATTCACTAACAGACTCTGGAATAGCTTTGCTGATGCTGATAAGCGTCGATTGGTTGGCCGGTGGTCAGGCATATTGCTACATATCCGTGATGGAAATGCTTGGAATCAGTCTGTAACGAAAGGGAAGGGGCTAAAAAAGGTCACCCCTGTATGGGCTGGGGCTTTAAAGCCTTACTCGCTGGATACTGATATCAACTCAATCACATACGGCCTACCCACTATGTGGGAATACACCGAATATCTATCGAATGGTGGGAGTCGTAGGGTCCAAATTCACCCTGACCGTGTGTTTATTTTGGGGGACTATTCAGACGATGCCATTGGATTCTTAGAGCCTTCATACAACGCTTTTGTCAGCCTTGAGAAAGTTGAAGGTGGGTCTGGTGAATCTTTCCTCAAGAACGCCGCTAGGCAGTTGAATGTTAACTTTGAGAAAGAAATTGATTTCAACAATCTCGCCTCTCTCTATGGGGTTAGTGTTGATGACCTACAAGAGAAGTTCAATGAAGCTGCTAAAGAAGTAAACCGTGGAAACGATGTGATGCTCACCACACAGGGCGCAAGCGTAACGCCGCTGGTGACCTCAGTAGCTGACCCATCACCAACCTATGACGTAAACCTCCAGACGGCAGCGGCAGGTGTTGATATCCCTGCCAAGGTTCTTGTCGGTATGCAAACTGGCGAGCGAGCAAGCACTGAAGACCAGAAGTATATGAATGCTCGCTGCCAGTCACGCAGAGAGCGAGAGCTTTCATACGACATTGAAGATTTCACTGACAAGCTAATCGAACTGCAAATTATCGATCCGGTGTCAGAGAAAACCGTCATCTGGGACGACCTCAACGAACAGTCATCGTCTGACAAGCTTGATAGCGCGACCAAAATGAGCGAAATCAACCAGAAGGCGGTATCCACTGGAGAGCCAGTTTTCTCTCGAGACGAGATTAGAGAGGCCGCTGGGTATGAATCAGATGAAAATGACCCACTAGGTGAGGAGATCGACGATGGCGAAGAAAGCAAAGTCGGCGATCCTACCCAGTAATAAACAGGATCCGACCGGAGTTGATAGGCTAGAACGTGGATCCATGCGAGATTTTTCAAAGCGCATGAAGCTAATCACCAAAGGCTATATACAGATACTGAACCGAATCCCCGCATCACCCGCAGTTAACCAACGATACGCATTCCAACTAGACCAAGGCCTTCTATCCATGCTTCTACAGAATGGAGAGAGGATGGTGGATGAAATATTGCTTCAGGGTGGAGAGCTAAACCTGTGGTTCTTCGATCAGTATGTCGAGGTGGCATATCAGCGCGGAACTGCTCAAGAGTTTGCAAACCTATCCCAGCAATCACCGGCCTATGCCGCTGGGCAAAATAGCGTTCAAAGCATTCTGATGAGTGAGCCATACCAACTAAGGCTTGTATTGGTTCGGGCTCGCGAATTTGAAGAGATGAAGAACCTAAGTGCTCAAGTTAAAGCTGACATGGCTCGGATACTGACTGATGGCATAGGGCGCGGCCTTAATCCCAAAGAGGTTGCCAGAAACCTAACAACTCAAACTGGCATTGAGTCCCGTAGAGCCAATCGCATTGCCAGAACTGAAATCACTACGGCTTTAAGAAGAGCCCGTATGGATGAGGATGATGACGCCAAGGCCAACTACGGCATCCAAACAATGCAGCTTCACATCTCAGCGCTGAGTCCCACAACTCGCCGCACTCACGCAGCTAGGCATGGAAAACTCTACACAACGGATGAGCAGCGAGACTGGTGGTCTAGAGATGCAAACTCAATTAACTGCAAATGCTCCACTGTAGCCGTGCTGGTAGACGACAAAGGCGAGCCATTATCAAACACCGTAATCGAACGAACGAGGAAGGAATACACCTCAATGAAGGCAAGAGGATTAACCGATGACAATGCAGGTTAACGTCACAACTAAGGTAAACAGTCAGTCTATCAGGCGTGAGAATTACAACGGCCGCGACCACCTGATCCTCCCCAGTTATACGCTGCCAGCAAACGTGGTTATGAATGGCGGACTATATCCAGAAAACGAAATTGATGCTCACTACACCGGCCTTGAGGGGACGCTGGCACCACTAGGACACCCAATGGTTAATGGGCAGTTTGTATCAGCATTCTCTCCTGAAGGGCTAAACATCGGCTACGTAGGGGCTTGGAACCGTAATGTTAAGAAGTCCGGCAACCGTATTTACTTAGAAAAGTGGGTAGATATCGGTAAGGCCGAGGAGTCAGAGGGGGGGCGAGAGCTTTTAGAGCGCGTAGCTGCGATTGAACGCGGAGAAGATGTTCCACCCATCCACACAAGTGTTGCTGTATTCCTCGATCAGGTTGAAGCAAACGAAGAACAAAAAGCGCTAGGCGCTGATTGGGTCGCCAAGATTAAAGCCATGGATCATGACGCAATCTTACTCCATGAAGTTGGTGCCGCAACGCCTGAACAGGGCGTCGGGCTAATGGTTAACGCTGACCTAGCGACGCCAATCAAAGCTAACTCTGGTGCATTGGTTGGCGAGTCATATCGCGAACGAGAAAACCGGCTAGACCGTGCGGTAAGAGACAAATTTGCATCTGGACCAGATGAATATGCGTGGGTTGCTGACTTCACTGACTCGCAAGTTGTGGTCGTCAGAAACGGCGGTAAGGCTGAAGTATTTGGCTATAAAAGCGATGGCGGAAAAATAACCTTTGATGAAACTGGCTCACCAGTAGTCCGGCAAGAGTCTTGGGTGGCTGTTGCTGTTAATAAATTCAAATCATTTCTCAACCAGCAGGATAAACCTGCAACAAATACAAACCAAACGGAGGGCGACATGCCTTTAACCAAAGAAGAACTAGAGACAATCGGCAACATGATTGGTGAGGCAGTGGCGACCAATACCGAAAAGGCTATCAAGCCTCTTGCGGAAAAGGTTGATGCTCTGCAAGCCAATCAAAAAGAGCTATCTGACTCTCTCACTGCAAACTCTCGAGCAGAAGAGGCGACCAAGCGAGCAGCAGTGGCAAAAGTCCATGGCGATATCGTAGCAAACGCACTGTCTGGTGAAGCGTTGGACAGCATGTTTAAAAACTTGGGTGATGCGGCACCGCTAGCCGGAAACTCAGCCAACAACCCAGCAGAAACCGGCGCACCAGCTGCCGATCAATACTTCAAGTAAGAGGGGATTCAAATGGCTTCTCGCTATCGCCGTGTAAACATTGACGGCAAGTCTCTGTACAAAACCGAGACACGAACCACTGCCGCGGCATTATTGCCGGGTACCGCTGCAATTATCAATAGCTCTGGTAAGTTTGCTCAGGCAACAGCTTTAACCGGTCGAATCTACATTATCGACTGCGCCTATCACCAAGGTTTAGGCATTCGTGATGCTGTCCCATCAGGTGATTCTGCCGCAGGAAACTATGTAGAAGAAGGCCGCGAACTTGCACTCCTGTGTGTTGCAGGATCCTATAAAAAAGATTCTCCGATCAAGCTTGGCTCTAATGGTCAATTTACTCTGGCAACCGCTGACACTGATTCAGTGATCGGCTACAGCCAAGATGAAGCAACTATTGCTGCAAGCTCTACTGATTTCATTCGCGTGCGTATGCGCGTTGGCACTATTGCAGCGTCTGGCGCTGGCGCATAAGGAAGGATAAAACATGTATTTCTCTAAAGAGACATTGGCAGCAAACAGCCGCCTCGTCGGTCATTGGAATGAGTTGTGGGCTAACCGAAACATCTGGAACGCTCAAAACAAATCAATGATCGCAGCAAACCGTCAACTCCTAACGCCAGATATGCTAGCGGCTAACGCGCTTGGTGGCCTGACCCGTGATTTTTGGGCTGAGATTGATAATCAGATTATCCAATTACGCGATCAAGAAATTGGGATGGAGATTGTTAACGACCTGATGTCGGTTCAAACAATTTTGCCAGTTGGCAAAACTGCCAAACTTTATAATGTTGTTGGTGATATTGCTGATGATGTATCTATCAGTATTGATGGACAGGCTCCATTTTCGTTCGACCACACTGAATATGCTACCGGTGGCGACCCTGTCCCTGTATTTACAGCAGGATATGGCGTTAACTGGAGACATGCCGCTGGCATGAACACAGTTGGTGTTGATCTGGTTCTTGACTCGCAAATGGCGAAGATGCGTAAGTTCAACCAAAAGAGAGTGAACTACTTTCTGAACGGCGACGCAAATATTCAGGTTCAAAGCTATCCAGCACAAGGGCTGAAAAACCATCGTAATACCAAGAAGATTAATCTTGGCTCAGGTTCTGGTGGTGCAAACATCGATTTGACCACTGCTACCTCCGCTCAAATCATGGAATTCTTCGGTAAAGGTGCTTTTGGCCAGACTGCTCGAAATAATAAAGTGGCGGCATACGACGTGATGTGGGTTAGCCCTGAGATTTGGGCTAACCTTGCTCAGCCTTATTTTGTGAATGGCGTAGTTAGCGGAAACGTGCTTCAGGCAGTACTTCCGTTCGCTCCTGTTCGTGAAATTCGACAGACTTTTGCTCTCAAAGGTAACGAGTTCATCGCTTATCAGCGTCGTCAGGATGTGATTTCTCCATTGGTTGGCATGGCTGTTGGTGTTGTTCCTCTCCCTCGCCCATTGCCAAACGTCAACTACAACTTCCAGATTATGTCCGCAGAAGGTTTGCAAATCACGACCGATGGCGACGGCCTGTCTGGGGTAGTCTACGGAGCCGTTCTGGCGTAAGGGGGTAATCATGGCTAAGTACGAAGTAGTTCGACCTTGGTTTGGCGTGAATGTTGGTGACGTAGTCGAGCTAGATAAATTACACCCAGCATTGAAGTCAAATGTCCGACTTATGCGCGGTGAAGCTGGCGGGGAATTAACCCCAGCAACGCCTGAGGCAACATCAGGCAAGGGCAAAAAGGCCAAAGAAGACTAAACGCCGCGAAAGCGGTTTTTTTATGCCCTGCATCTGCGGGGCTTTTTCATTCTGGAGCCAACATGGTAACCATCGAACAAGCCAAAGAGTATTTGGATTCGGTCGGGATTACACTTCCAGACTTCATCCTGCAAGCGCTTGTTGATCAAGCTAACAGCATTCAAGACTGCTTAGACTCCCACTATCCAGCATCTACTGCTCTGCTGATTCAGTTGTATTTGATTGGGCTGATGGGGCTTGCTCAGGGGGATAAATATATCAGCTCCCAGACAGCGCCAAGCGGTGCCTCTCGTTCTTTCAGATATCAGTCATTCGCTGACCGCTGGAAAGGCTCTCTATCGCTTCTCACTGGGCTTGATAAGTTTGGTTGCACCAACGGTGTTCTGCCTCCTGATCCAACCGTATCAGCTTATGCTGGCATCTGGATTGGCAAGGGTGGATGTATGTGCGGGAGTTAGTCATGACATGGTTCTCTGTAGAAGAACGCAGTCCGAAACCTTTCGCCCGCGTATGGGTTCGCACCGATACCGGACGTGAAACCACCGGTTATGTGAACAGCTCAGGTGAATGGGTGATTAACTGCAAGCGCATTCGTGATAGCAGTGCAAAGGTCGAGAGGTGGCGAGAATGAGCAGCGTTGCAAATTGGAGCTATACGGCTGAGGCCACTATCTGGCGTAGCATCGGAACTGATGAGTGGAATAAGCCATCATTCGCCGCACCTATCACAATTGCATGCGACTACGGCGGCGACTCTAAGCGTGGTAACGCTGATGTTGGTCGTGAGTTCGTGGTGAAGGATACCGTCTGGACTGAGTACGCAGAAGCTAAAGAGGGTGACTACCTGCTTATCGGAGTTTCTACTGAGGCAAACCCTATCGACGCCGGCGCAGATGAGATTAAGCATATCATTCGCTATGCGGACACATTTGATCGTGTTGCTGATGATTATGCACTGATAACCGGAGTCTGATATGGGCGTTAAGGTGAAGGGGAGAACCAAGGCAAAAGCCAATATGAGTAGGCTTATTGGTGATATTCAGGGGAAAAAGGCTGTTCGGGCTGTGTACTCTGGCCTTTATGTGGGTATGGAGCTAACCGCGCTCTACACGCCGATCGGTGATACGTCAAATCTGATAAATAGCAGATACTCATTCGTTGATGTAAAGGGAACTAAGTTGATCGGCGAGGCTGGGTATACCGCTGGTTATGCACAGTACGTACACGACCCTAACGTTAAGCAAAATTTCAGGCGCTCCACGGCTAAGAAGGAATTCCTAAAACTTTCATTTGAGGAATCTCGGGCAAGGATTGATGCTGTAATGAAAAAGGAAATGAGCCTATGAATACTCCTGCTTTCATCAGCTTCATGAATTACTTAGAAATTAGTCACCTCACTGATGGTTATAAGTTACAGATGGTTCAGTGGGAGGAGCAACCAGATGACAAGGGAACCATGAAATATATGGTTTTTCAGCCTAATGGTGGCTCTGGCCGAGTTTATGATATTGGGGCTGATGATACCGTAATGCTTGCACTGGTTAGTGCTAAGAAGGATGCATTGCCAGTAATTGAAAGGTCACAAGAGATTTTGGATTACGTAACAGAACATCCAATAGATTCCTGTCTGAACTCAGTATTTAACCTTGGCGGGATGCCAACGCCAATTCCTACGGAAGAGGGAAGAACGGTCATCAGACTTCTATTCCGCTGCACTGCATAACAACATTCAAAACTAACAGGCTGCCTTATGGTGGCCTTTTTATTTCCAACAAAAGAGGTAAGTCACCATGGCAGATTGCCAGAATGATTACGGGAAGTTAATTGGCCGCGTCGCTATTCTGCGTCTTGCCGAAGGCTGCCCAGATACAGTCCCAGAACAATCAGAGTTCGTACGCATGGGCGCTCTGACCACCAAGTCAATCGACTATTCAATGAACACTGTTACTTCTGAGGCTGATGACACGAAGGGTCTGGTTGAGAACCTTGTTACCAATATGGATCTGACGATCAGCTTTGATGGTGAGTGGCGCAAGCGCGATAAGCCAACTGACTTTGGCCCAATCAAACTATCCAAAGAGCTATTGGCAGAAACCAAATCTGGCCGCCAGCCGACATACTGGGTTCAGTTTGATTTCACCGGTGAAGACGCCGTAGTTCTCCAAGGCTATATGGCTGCGACTTCATGGTCTGGCGAGTTCGGGGCATCTGACATCGCAACTTACTCCGGCGAGTTCAAGGTGGCTGACGCTGATACTGTCGAATATCTGGAAGAGGAAGTTCCCGTTACGGGTGTAACTGTCACTCCGACCAGCGGGAGTGTTGCAGTTGGCGCAACGACTACATTCACGGTAGATGTAGCCCCTGCTGGCGCAACCAACAAAGCCTACACGGTAACGTCATCAGCACCATCAAAGGCGACGGCAACACTGTCTGGCACCACGGTAACGGTAACTGGCGTAGCGGCTGGTACGGCAAATATTACTGTCACCACAACCGACGGCGCAAAATCTGCGGTTTACGCGGCAACAGTAATAACTGCTTAGTAAGCACTACAGAGGGTATCGATGATGCCCTCGATACTGCTCACAAGGAATTCACATGACACCGATCACCGACATTGGAGAAATGCTTATCTCAGACCGTGAGAGAGACTATTTCTTTCGGCCTTCCCTAGTTGCTATGGCAAGAATCGGATCCCCGTCTGAAATAGTCGCTGCACACGCAACCATGAATGGATTTGAGGTTTTTAGGCTAATCTCACAAGCCTCTGATGCATGGGGAAAGGTCCCTGAATGGCTGTTAAAAACAATAAAGACTCCCGTATATGGCCGCCCCGTCTTGGCTACAGCAATGAGCATAATGCAGGCGTGCTGTGACGATGATTTAACCTCGCTAATTGGCGAGTGGAGACCCGGTAGAAAAGGTGTCGTCTACCGCAAAGGGAAGATGGGGATCGGGGAGATAATCATCATTGCGCGTGAGCTAATCGAGCATGGTGTTATCGGTAAGGCAAAGCTCAGAAAGCTACAAAAGCATGAAAGCAAAGATGAGTATTCATCAGAGTTTCGAGTGGTCGATTATATAAACGCGGCGCGGGCTCATTTCAACATGCCTAGAAGCGAAGCTGAACAGCTAACCATGACAGAGTTCCAGCTTATGCTTAAAGCTAAGTATCCAGAAGAGAAAGGGTTCACGAAGGAAGAGTATGACGCGGTGATCGACGCGGATGATAAACGAACGGCTGAATTGCTCTCTGGTCGCCGCAGATTGGTCAAGTCTAAGAAGTTACCGGCTAAGACCGCTTAATGTCACAACCTGCTCCGGCAGGTTTTTTTATGTCTGGAGATCGTAATGGCAAGCGAGCAGGAAGTCGGGAATATTATTTACACCGTCCAGATGGATGTTGCTGGGCTCATTGCCGCGCAGCAGAAAGTAAATGATCGTCTGGATAAGATGGATGGCCAGTTTGAGAAAACCGGTAAGGCGGCGGATAGCACAAGTAAGTCATTTGCATCGTTAACCAAAGTAGCTACTGCGTTGACTGCTGCGCTTTCGGTTCGTGAAATTGCAGCCTATGCAGATGCGTGGACAACGGTTAACAACAAGCTGGCCAACTCAGTCCGTGTTGGTGAGCAATTAACTTCTGTAACCCAGCGAGTATTCGATATTTCTCAAAATACCCGCGCCAGTTTAGATGCGACAGCCTCACTCTATGCAAGGCTTGAAAGGGCAACGCGTAGTTATGGCACAAGTGCAGAGGATTTAACCCGTCTAACCACAATCATAAACCAAGGCTTTGTTGTTTCCGGCGCCACAGCTGAAGAGGCAAGCAATGCCGTAATTCAGTTATCTCAAGGTTTAGCGGCTGGTGCATTGCGTGGTGAAGAGTTTAACTCTGTAACAGAACAGGGGAGCCGACTGGCAAACGCGTTAGCTGATTCACTGGGCGTGGATATTGGGCAGCTTCGCGCAATGGCAGCCCAAGGGCAGTTGACGACTGATGTTGTGGTTAATGGTCTTCTTTCACAGGGTGACGCGATCGGGCGCGAATTCTCTAATACTATTTCCACTATCGGTCAGTCTCTGACAATTGCTGGAAACAACTTAACCCAGTTTATAGGTAGTTCAACAACCGTCCGTGCTTCTGTTGCAATCTTCAATGATACGGTTGTTACTCTGAGTGAAAATCTTGACGCGGTATCCACTGTCGTGATCGCTGTTGCAGCTGTAATTGGCTCTCGCTATGTCGCGGCCCTGACTATGGCGGCTGCGAGCCAGTTGAAGGTGGCGGCCACTGCGTTTACCGCCTCAACATCACTTTCTGCATTTGGTGCGGCGACTGGTGTAGCTCGTAGTGCACTAGCTTTGGTTGGTGGCCCTGTTGGGGCGGCAACTCTTGCTGCATCAGCAATCTTTTATTTCTATCAGAAAGCTCAAGAGGCCAAGAAGGCGGCCATTGAGCTAGCTGACGGCGTTAATAAGCTGATCGGCGAGATGAAAGATATGTCGGCAACCGAGTTGTCTGCCACGATTGCCAAACTACGCAGCGCGATCCCTGAATTAAATAGCGTACTCGCAGATGCTCAAGCTGAATATGACAAGACGTCTGCACGGGTAGCTAACTTAACTAAAGAGGTTGATAACTGGGGACTAGGAACTAAACGCGGCCGTCAGGCAAACGAAGCCCTAACAGGTGCCATCGACGCTCAAAGCACTGCGGCAGCAGCACTTGAGAAAGCACAGCGTAATCTTAGCCAGACCCAGAATGCTGTTGGGATTGCACAAGCAAACCTAAACGGCAATATGGCGCAAGGTATAGACCTTCTAAAGAGAAATGGTGAAGAGGCTGGCGTTGCGGCTGGCATGATGAACCAGTTAGGTAAGGCTATAGGATTTGCTGCTGGGCAAAAAGAAAAGTTCAACGCGACGTCTCTAACTGTTCAACGTGATCCGAAGCAGCAGCAAGTTCTCGACGACCTCTATAGTCAAAATGAATTGCTGTCAGAAACTAATCTTAGGAAACGCGAACAACTTAAGGTTGAACAGCAACTGAGAAAGTTAGGCGCCGATGATGAAACAATTCGCATCGCTCGGGAAAATGCTGGGGCTAACTTTGATTTGGCAGAGTCTCAAAAAGAGGTCGCCAAGGAGACTAAGGCCTCAGCAAAAGAGCAAACAGCGGCAGAGCGAGCGGAAGAGTCGCGCGCTAAAAAGCTGCAAGACTTATCTAATGAGATGGCTGTTGCAGCATTGAAGTCAAAGGGATTGAACAGAGAAGCTGCCCAATTAGCAGCAGTTCAGGAACTTGGCGCCGGAGCTACTCAGGCTCAAATCCAACAAGCTCAACAGCAAGCAGGACAAATATTCGATATACAGCAGCAGGCAGCAGATAAGAAAGCCGCTATAGATGCTGACTCGGCAGCAAAAGCTAAGCAACAGCGTGACTTGGATAATGCACAACTTGATCGTCAGCTTAAAGCGGGTGACGTCACGTTTGAGCAATCTCAACAACGCCGCGCTCAAATTGCTGCGGATTACTCCAAGGCGATTGCCGATACCAATGCTAAAAAAGCAGTCTCACCGGAGGCCGCAAACAGAGCACAAGTAGATCCTGTTACTGAGTTAGCCAATCAGAATGCCGAAAAGCTAGCTTTAATGCAGACGTACTACCAGCAGGAACAGGCTGCACTTGTTGCCGCAAGGGCTGCCAATAAGTTAACCGATGACCAATATCAACAGGCCAAGCTTGCTACTGACGCGCAATATTTGGCATTGATGAATGCGCAGAATGCTCAGTATGAAAAACAAAGAACAGATGCTTTGTGGTCAATATTAAGCCAGCAAGGTCTCGGATATGACATGCTAACCAATGCCGTTGATGCTTTCGCAGGTAATGCGTCAAATGCTTTGACTGGATTGCTGACAGGAACAATGAGTGCTCAGGATGCATTAAGGTCTCTTGGGAATACCATTTTGAATACTGTCGTAAACTCGCTTGTTCAAGTTGGTGTAGAGGCTCTTAAAAACTTCATTATCACACAGACACTAGGTGCTGCAGCTCAAGCAGCTAATGCAACGGCAGCAATTGCCGGTGCTAGCGCTGCATTAGCTGCATGGACTCCGGCTGCAATAGCCGCGTCAATTGCTACTGGTGGCGTGGCTTCAGGAACAGGGCTTACTGCCTATCAATCAGCCCAATCCGCTGGATTAGCAATGTCTGTTATGGGTGCCCGTAAAAATGGTGGGCCAGTATCTGCTGGTTCTATGTACCGGGTTGGTGAGGGCGGTGCACCAGAGCTTCTGCAATCTGGCGGCAAGAACTACATGATCCCCGGTGACGGCGGGAAAGTGATTAGCAATGCTGACCTACAGACCGGTGGTAGTGGAGGCGTAATCGTATATAACAACATTCAAAACTACACTAGCGCAACTGTTGATAGCCAAGCCACAGTTAATGAGGATGGTTCTGTTAACATACAGACTATCGTTGCAGATATAAGCAATGGTGGGCCTATTAGCCAATCAATATCAAGGTATCATCAAGCTCCAAGGCGAGCGATTCAATAACGAGGTAAGAATGGACAAACCCAAGCAATCATGGAAATCAGCGTCATTGGAAGTTGGTAAGACAGTAAACATAGGTGTTAACAGAGTAATTAATTTTAAAATTACGACATCTGGTGGAACGGTGATTGAGGGGATTATTCCTGCCAATGAGTATTTGTCGATCACGAACGGTGGGGACATTACCGGCGCAGAGATGAATATTTATGATATTCCTGAAGGACCTAGTGAAGTCATCTAACCCGCTTCGGCGGGTTTTTTATTGCCAGGAGATCATGAATGACAATTCCATATCCTGACTGGCTCCCGATAGCGCAGAAATCTGATAAGAGTCCGGCGACGGATACCGGATTTAGAACCGATCAGCCGCTTGTCGGTGCGCCAATCTTCCAGAAATTAACCGACGATTTAAAAACGTCGTTCTCTCTCAAGTGGATATTCACGATCACACAGCACCGCGCCTTTATGCAGTGGCTGCGCAGTCCAAACTATCTCGATAACTGTAACCAGTGGTTCTCCATGCGATTGAACAATGGCACGGGAGATACAGGCATCGAGTTGCAGGAGCTGCATTTCACTGCGTGGCCAACGTGGAACCAGACAGGGAATATTTTCACGTGGTCTGGGGATGTCATCTGCAGGAAGCTGAATAACGCTGATGATGAGTTTGACGACATCATTGTCGAGCTGCCGCCGCCTTGGGCGAGCTGGCTGGATATCATTGTCACTGGCTATCCCGATGACCGCGACCCGGAATCATTGCCGAGGGTGCCATAATGCCAACACTGCGAGAGTATCGGGCACAGCGCCCTAACCGGATAATCTACGAAACTATTGAGTTTCATCATGTTTCGTTTGGCAGTTTCTATCTAGTCAACAACCAAGTCTTCCCGAAAACGCTGGGCGGAGTGGAGTATAAGCCATGCCGGTTTGAGCTATCTGAAAGCCAGCAAAGCAGCACGCCGATAATCGATTCGACGATTAAGTTCAGCAGGCTTGCTCAAGACTTTAAGCAGCAACTAAAGGTCTGGCGTTCGTATAGCCGCATTGAACCAATCACAGTTACCTATCGGCTGTTTGACTCTAAAGACATGACAATAGCGATCAAGGAGTGGCAGTTGTACGTCAAAGACTGCTCACTTGATGCTGATAACGTCAACGTTTCTCTATCTATGACCAATCCGCTTAACACTAACGTGGCCTTGCTGTATGACCCAGCCGATTGGCCCGGTCTCGAAATCGGATAAACCATGACTAAATCTGACTTTATCAAACGGATGATAGGCGTTCCGTGGGCTAACCGCGCCTGCTCGATGGAGGCTTGTGACTGCTGGGGCCTCGTCGCGCTGTATTACAGGCATGTTCTCGGCAAAGAAGTGCATCACAAGGCTGGGTATGAAAGTAACAGTGATTTCCTGACTTGCTACAGAGAAGAGGTAGTGTTTTGGCAGCGGGAGAAAGTACCCGTCGAGGATGGCATTTTTGTTGGCTACATGGGGCGTAGAGCGGAGCATGTTGGTTTAGTGCTCAATGGAATGGCATTACATAGCCGCGGCCTCAATGGTTCGGTTAGGCTCGATAAGCTGCGCGTAATTGAAAAGGTATTCACTAAAGTGGAGTTTTATTCGTATGGCACTTCTAGAAATCCAGCACTTGCCCGGGGTGCCGAAGGAGAGAATTGAGCTGGCAAACGGCTCTAACTTTTATAATTGGTTGGTGCAGCAAGCGTTTGATAGAGATATTGCAATCGTCATCAATGGCGTATTGGCAGACGAGGAAACCGAGCTTTCGTTTGAACTCACAGAGTTGCATCGCATCCAGATATTCAATCAGCCGCGCAGCATAGTCAGCGATATCCTGAGTCCGGTCTTCAAACTCGTCACCAAAGTATTTTCGTTCTTAGCGCCTAAACCTTCATTCTCGACGTCTGCGGATAATAACGCAAAAGAAAGCCCAAATAATAAGCTGACCGGTCAAACAAATATCGCCCGCACATATCAAGCTAGGCCTGATATTTATGGGCAGGTTCGCTCATTCCCAGACTTAATCCAGCAGTCTATGTTCGAGTTTACTGACAACATCAAGTACGTTACTGAATGGATGAATTTTGGGATCGGGCAATATACGGTTGAGAGTGTGCGCTACTCAGAGTCAAGTCTGGGTTCGATTGCTGGCGCTAGCTACCAGTTCTATCCGCCCGGCACCGTCATCCCAGAAATCATTCAGGGATTCGAGTTTGATGACGTTGACGGGCAGGAGGTGCTGGGGCCGAACGAAGACAATAGCGAGCAAGTAGCAACCGCAACCACTAATGATGTTGTATCAGGTACGATAACTGGCACATCAGCGGCAGTTAAAATCGTTCAGTCACCAGATTTCGACTATTTCTTTGACATCCCAAAGCCGCTGCCAGTGCAGGTTACCGTTAATGTTACGCGCCATCTGGCGTCCGGCGATGTGACTGAAGATGTAACGTTTTCAGCGTCTCTAGATTCCGCTACTGAATCTGATGATGGCGCAGTTATCGACCCCGTTAACTACTTCACCTTCCAACTTTCATCAATCAACAGTCCTGTCGAGATTCCTGCGGGTTCGACAATCAATAACACGATATTCACGCTGACTGAAAACAAGGGGAATATCTCTGGGCCATACTTCGCGGCGATTGAGGGAGATGAGCTGTGGGTGCATCTGCAGGCTCAACTTGGAAAGCGAGAGGGCGCTGACTTTTTGCTTGAATACTGGGCTGTTGATGATGATAACAACATAATATCTCCAACCTATAGCTACTCTGGCTATGTTTTCAACGCTAGCGATAGTCGCGCCGATTACATATACGGCACATTCAAGTTTACTCCGCCTTACGGCAACGCACGATATGCGTTCCAACTGCGAAAGACCAACAACAGCTCTGATAGTAATCTTCTGCAAATAGCCGAGGCACACTCAGTCACGCGACGCAAGAATGTGACCTATCCAAATGACACTCTTGTGAAAGTCACGGTGCGCGCAACTGAACAGGCCACCGGCTCACGTGATCGCAAATACAACGCACTCGTTACACGTCACACAATCAGCTATGACATCAATACTCGCACTGTTGACTATACGCTCAGGCCGTCGCGCAGCTTTGCTGATGCGGTCGCGCATGAGTGGCTGGTCATAGGTAAGCAACCAGAAGACACGATAGACCTTTACGAGTTGTACAGCATCTATCAGTCATTGCCGGATCCGTTGTTGGGATACTTCGACTATACGTTTGACGATGAAGACATCTCACTAGGTAACCGTGTAGAGACCATCTGCAATGCGGCTAGGGTGATCGCGTACTGGGACGACGGCGTTCTGACCTTCGCACGGGATGAGCGCAAAGAGTTTCCATCTGCTGTATTCAACAGAGCAAACATCGTCGCTGATGAGTACAAGATCAGTTACGACATGACGATGCCGGGTGGCTACGACGGTGTAGAAATCGAGTATGTCAGTCCGAAGACAAACAAGAAAACCTACATCCGGTACCGCATTAGTGACACGGGAATTGTTGAGCAAGCGGCATCATCGCCGCTCAAGATATCGTTGAGTGGTTGCCGCAACGAGTACCAAGCAAGGGATAGGGCGCTTCTGGAAGTTAACCGGTTGGTCAGCTCACGCATGAAGATGAACATGAAGACACTGGCCGATGGGGAATATGTTTCACCGGGCGAGATGATTGTTGTTGCTGACACTTACGACACAAACCAGCAAGCTGGCTATATTGTTGCGCGGAACGGAAATGACTTTGATACAAGCGAACAGATTAACTTTGCGGGCGACATGTACGTCAGGGTGACTGACTCGATCGGCAACTCTACGGACAAAATCAGAGCTTATCCACGTACCGATACCAAGTTTGGATTCACCGCAGCAGTACCGAATATCACGCTCAACATTTTCGACGGCTACAACGTTCAATCACCATCTCGCTATGTCATCGCCACCACGGAAGAAATGGAGGCTATGCGCTGGCGAGTATCAGATAAGAAACCCAACTCTGACGGTACGTTTTCATTGACGTGTGACGAGTATTTCGACGCTAACCCAGACTATAACGTCTAACCAACATCTACCTTCAATAGCCCAGCCATAGCGCTGGTTTTTTTTATGGAAAAATTATGGCCACTACACCGACACAAGATGCAGTTCCAAGTGAATCACCACGCGACTTAAAATTTAACGCTGGGAAAATTGACGAGTTCGTAACATCTTCAGGATGGACTTACACCGATCGCTTTGGCAATAAACACTACACCATTGAAGGCATTAATTACCTAGCCCAACAGGTAATGAACTCGTTTGGGTATGTCACCCTTACAGGTGTGTCATTCACTACTGGCGCGACAGTAACAAAACCAAATGAAGTTTTATTCAACGAGGCGAATAACGAATATTACAAATGGACTGGCTCTTTTTCCTCGGGGCCTAAAGTCGTTCCCGCCAACTCAACGCCAGAATCAACCGGTGGCATCGGTGCTGGAAAGTGGCTGAGTGTTGGTGATTCTACTTTGCGCGGTGAGCTGGCTGCGGAAGGTGGTGCGGAGATGGTGGGTTATGGTCAAACTACCGTTAAAGGCGCTTTGGATGAGTTAAACCAAGCTAACTCCGGCCTATATGATAAAGATGGCTTTAACCTTGTTGGTCGATTCCTAAATCTGTCTGAGTTGAGATCAAAGGTTCCGGCAGCGGCGGGGCAGATTGTCTATGTAGCTTCAGCGGCAAGCGCTACAGCAACAGAGAAGCACTATGGCGGTGGTTACTTCCAGTCTTTCGACAATAGCACCTCACCGATTGCTGATGATGGTGGGATAGTGATTGTGCCGGCTACTGGTACGCTGGCGTGGCGGAGGATTAATTTTACAGAGTATGACATGTGTTTTTGGGGAGTGAAGCCAGATGGTGTGACGGACAATGCTTCGGTTATCACAAAGGCTTGTGATTATGCGAGAGAAAATAAAGCTAAGTTACTAATGCCATCAGGAGTAGTAAAATCAAGCGAGTCACTTAATATTTATAGTGAAACAGCAATTATAGGAAGCGGAAAGAATAAAACTACTTTCAAAAAAACAACTAATAATGGATTTCCCATAACTGGGGGGCCGACTATTGACGCATTGGTTGTTTTTGTTCCGAACAAATATGATCATGATAGTACAGATATGTCGTCATTTTGTTTTTTACCAAGACTAGAGGGCATGACGTTAACTAGAGAAAACCTAACCGATAGCAACATGAATTATTATGGGTTGTGGTTAGATAAATCAGCGATGCCAATAATAAAAGATATCAGAACTGAAGGTGCTTACATCGGGCTTGAAGGAACGAATTCTTTCGGGGTGAACATAGAGTCAACTCAAATAATTGGACTGTATGGTAAGGGAAATATTGGATTCTTGTTATCTAATTATGTCTCTCCAAACTTTTGGTTGTCTGGTACGTCAGTTTCAGCAAGGCTATTAAGTGTAGTAAATTATCAAATTGGTTTTGAAATAGATGGTTTACAGTATTCTTCTTTTGATTGCTGTACTGCAGAGGGTATAATTCCGCTTACAGGAACAAGCGAGCAAAAATCTTACGCTTTTAGGTTCATTAACCCATATTGTATAAGTATGACAAGTTGCGCCACGGAAGGGGTCAAGGGGACGCAGGTTCAAGCCATCTTACAAAGTAATGTATCATTTAAAGCTTCACTCAAGATCGAAAATTATTTAGCGATAGACCAAATAAACCCAATCGTTCCTATGAAATATATGGAGTTTGATAGTGGAAACGTTGGGGCATTATCAATACAAATAATTGGCGGAGACCTTTCGCGAGATAATACATTGACAAATTTATTGCAAACAACAGCAAGTGGGACTAACTGTGTAGTCTGTAATGTTGGTTCGTGGATTGATGGTGTGACTACATCCGGCGGAGCAGATTACCGAACTATTTGATATATAATAAATAGCGGGGAAAAATCACCCGCTATTTATTACATGATTAACATTTTTTAAAATTAAATGATGCAATCATGTTACCATCTTGCATGTAAATTCTATACAGACCGGCATCCTTTATTAACTCAAAGCTGCATAGATTAGATATTAAATTACCATGTGCCGCGGGTGAAGGGCTCGCTGGGCCAGAGTAAAATTCATTCATTCTGACAACTCCCCACGCCAACTCGCCATCAAAATATGAAGGTATCAATTGTTTCATTAGCGGGAACTTTTGTATTGATTTGTCTGCGATCGGGGTATACAGAGCTTTCCCGTCTATTGTTATTGATTTTACCTTGTAATAGCCAATATCTTGAATGTCTCTAGATAGGTTGTATATTATATAGTCAGTCATCCTATCCTGAGATTTCATCGCGCTTACAAATGTTGCCATATAGGAGAACATTGAAATGATGAGTATGGAGTAAATTATAGGGAGCGCCTTGCTTAATGATGAAAAAGCCCAAGACGACATCAGCAGTAACGACGAAATAAAGAAACCAAATCCAATGAAAACTCTAGGCCCTATCGGCATGTTTTCTAGCGCAATACCGATCCCAGGTATGGAAATTATAATAACAATTAACGATAGTATACATAAGGATGAAGATAAAAATTTATTTGTTATTGTCTTATATGAATGTATGCATCCAATGATAAGTCTAATAAATCCTATTGCAGCTAATAATAGGTAAGGAGAAATAACGATTGCCATTATACCAGTGAAATAAGTTCTTAAAACACCAATTGATATTTTGAGATTATCATATACTTTATGTATTTCATAAATGCTTACTGGTTTATTATAGCTATTGGCATAATCGCTAGTGACAAACATAGGAATAATGGTTAGTGAGTATATTAAATACCCTAAAATCATACCAAAAAAGATGCAGAGTAAGTTTTCTATTATATTTTTTAATTTTTCTTTGTTATGGATAGATACTAATGTGTATATAGCACATGATGAAGTAAGTGCTGATATAGATGCTTGGTATAAAGAAAAAGTTAACAAAGAAAGTATGCATGTTGAAAATAAAATATTTATTTTGCTTTTTTTTAAGAAGACAATTGGTAAAAACGCTAATATCACAGAAAGTGACATAACAAGTGAGTCAAATTTAAAAGCGATATTTTGTATAAAAAATGGACTAAGAAAAACAGGTGTGAAACAAATCCATCCAAATTTTTGGCTAGGGTTGAATTGTTTATGCATCATATAACACAATAAAGACATTATTATAAGACATATGATTTGTGGGTATGGTGATATATCAGTAGCTGGAGAGCCAAGGATTAACATCTTCATGATAACGTCAGATAAAGGTCTTCCATCAATACCCCAAGAGAAGTAGCCGTAAATAGATCTACCAATGTCATCATAGTACATGTTATTTAGAAGTAAAATTGGGGTGGCGTACAAAAATGCCACCATTAAAATTGGTCTAATTTCTTTGAAGAATTGTTTGTAATGTATCATTTTTTTTCCTTCAGGATATATCTTGGCCTTTGTTTTGTCTCAATATAAATTCGTCCAATGTACTCACCAAGAACACCTACCCCAATGAGTTGGACACCACCAAGAAAAAGAATTGCAGTCATTAATGATGGGTAGCCGGGTACAGGGTTTCCCCAGATGAGTTTATCAATAATCATCCACACAGCGTAGATGAATGCGAATGCAGAAACACCAAGGCCAATGTATGTCCACATACGGAGAGGGAAGGTTGAGAAGCTGGTAATACCTTCGAGAGCAAGATTCCAAAGCTTCCAGCCGTTGAACTTAGATTCACCAGCACAGCGCTCTGCTCGAGAATATTCAACAACCTCAGTTTTACCACCAACCCATGACAAAACACCTTTCATGAATAGGTTGCGTTCTGGAAGTTGTTTGATGTTCTCAACAGTTTCACGGGACATCAAGCGGAAGTCACCTACGTTCTCTTCAATTTTGGGTGTACTGATTTTGTTGTGTAGCTTATAGAACATTTCAGCGGACTTGCGCTTTAAGTGTCCATCTGTAGAGCGATCGGTGCGTTTCGCAAGCACCATGTCAGCACCAGTTTTCCATTTTTCTATTAGATGAGGAATGACATCAATCGGGTCTTGTAGGTCAACATCGATAGGGATGACGGCTTCGCCAGTGGCATGGTCTAGTCCAGCAAATAATGCGGGCTCTTTGCCAAAGTTTCGAGTGAAGCTTAACGGTTTAACTAATTCATCGGAAATAGCTAGCGCATTAATAATATTTTCAGTTGAGTCTTTGCTACCGTCATTGATGAATACAATCTCAACCTCATATTCTTTTAGAGGGTGATATTCACGAACTGCTTTATAAAAAATAGGTATCGTGTCCTCTTCATTGAAGACTGGAACAACCAACGAGATTTTCACTGTTTTTCACTCCGGAAAACTATGAACTTAGAATAGAAGAATCCGCAAACTAGGCTAATCGCTGAGAAGGAAACAAGAGTAAAGATTGGTGGTAAACCACATGTTTCCGAAGCCCAGCCGGTGGCAACACTAAGCACCCCCATAAAACCAATGTAAAGCATATACCTCATGGTTGTTGTTTGGGCTTTGAATGTGAAGCGTGCATTTGCGAAGAAAGAGAAGGTCACAGCAACACAGAACGCAGCAAAGTTGCTGAGGGCTTGATCATCCTTAACACCATAGAAAATTATGGCAAAAACCATCCAATGAATGGCCGTGTTCACAACACCCACAGATATGTATCTGGAAAAAAGCTTAAGCATTTGTCAATAAGAGTAATTTTAAGTGATGGAAGAGTTTAGCATTTGAGACGCTTCTGATCAGCTATTGATCTTAAGCAATTGGATGAAGGGAGAGCACTATCGCAGTTCACCCATGAGTGGCCTGCGGTAATTCTCTGGGACAGATTTGGGACTCATAGTGTTTTCATGCATCTTAAATGGTTTTACAAACTTTTCCATCTTGGGACGTGTGAGCGGCGTAAGATGCGGTAAGTTACTGGTTTAAAAGGTAGTTCTATGCACTCTTAATCAATTGGTCGGCGGTTCGAACCCGCCACGACCCACCAACAAATTCAAGGGCTTGCATGAAAATTGCGAGCTTTTTTTTGCGCTGTCATCGGAATTCGATGTTGGAATCTCTGTAGGGAGCAGCGCTGCAAATCACTTGAAAGTTCGATTTATTCAACAAAACCCTCGATAGTTTCAATTCTAACTAATTCAGTCCAAAAACTGTATGACACTTAATTGTGGATCTAAATTGTATAAGATGAAAATCTCAGTCTACACTTGAAATAAAACAATATCTTATGTTCTGCGTACTTAAAAGATACAGCGGAGTTCAGTGAGGTCAACATGCCTATCACCAACAGAGATTTACGAGATCTTGTCGAAAAACAATTAAAATATACCTTGTGCGTTAGCTTAAATAAGGCTACTGACGGCGATATATTTAATGCTGTGGCGCTGGCAGTTCGATATTTTCAACAGGATCAATTTCTCTGTAGCCAAGCGCAGCAACGCGTAAAAAAGAAAAAACGTGTTTATTACCTCTCTATGGAGTTTCTGCTCGGACAGTCATTGCGCAATAATCTGATGAACATGAATTTGCTGAACGACATGCGTCAGGTTGTCAATGAGCTCGGGTTTGATTTCGACAACATTCTTGATGAAGAACCGGATGCCGCACTTGGGAACGGCGGATTAGGACGCTTAGCTGCCTGCTTCATTGACTCTATGGCCACTCTGAATATCGCCGCATCGGGTCATGGCATCAAATACGAATATGGTTTGTTCAGACAATCATTTCAGGATGAGCAGCAGATAGAGCATCCGGATGACTGGCATTCAATGCATTCCCCGTGGTTGGTTGAACATCATACGCAACAGATGTTGATCCCTATCGGTGGTTACATTGAACACGCAAATGATGCTAATGGGAATTATAATCCTATGTGGATGGGGTGGAATACCATCGTCGGTATCCCAAATGATTATTTCGTTTCGGGTTACCGAGGCAGTACCACGAACAAACTCAGGTTATACAGTGCTGTTGCTTCCAACTCTTTCAATATTCATATTTTTAATCAGGGCGACTATATAAAAGCGGTCAGTGAGAAAATTGCTTCTGAAAATATTTCAAAGATACTTTATCCCGCTGATGAAATTCTGACAGGTAAAGAGTTGCGGCTCACTCAAGAATATTTCCTCGTGGCCTGCACATTGCGCGATATTTTTCGTGAATATGGTGAAGTTGAAACAGATATTTCGCTACTGTCACAGCATGTGGCTATTCAACTTAATGATACACATCCTGCATTAGCAGTTGTAGAGCTGATGCGAATATTAGTAGACGAATATAACCTTCCTTGGGAGCAGGCGTGGGATATCACGCAAAATACATGTGCTTACACAAACCACACATTAATGCCAGAGGCTCTGGAAACCTGGCCGGTAGCGCTTTTTGAAAAGCTCTTGCCGCGTCACTTGCAGATAATCTTTGAAATTAACCATCGATTTCTTAATGACGTTGCTGCGCGTTGGCCCGATTATCCCCACTTGTTGACGTCTTTGTCTTTGTTCGAGGGAGATAATGACAAGCGCATTCGGATGGCAAATCTAGCCATTGTCGGTAGCCATCGTGTGAATGGCGTTGCGATGCTCCATTCGGAGCTCATCAAAAAATATCTGGTACCTGATTTCTATTTTATTACCCCAGAAAAATTCATTAACCAGACAAACGGAATCACGCCGCGCAGATGGTTGCAGCAGGCTAACCCAAATCTTGCCGCGTTTTTGAATCAGCAACTGGGCGCCAGATGGCCGACGGATTTACATTTGCTTCGCCAGTTGGAGAAAAAGGCAGATGACGCAGGCGTCATCGATCAAATCCGCGCCATTAAATTCCAAAACAAATCCGCGCTTAGCCAGATTGTTTTACAACGTTATGGAATTATGCTCGACCCGATGGCGATGTTTGATTGCCAGGTAAAACGCATTCATGAGTATAAACGCCAACTCCTGAATATTTTGCATGTCATTTCTCTCTACCTTGATATCAAAGAAAACGGCAAAACTATAGCGCCCAAAGTACATCTCTTTGCAGGCAAAGCGGCGCCTAGCTATCACATGGCAAAACTCATTATTCAGTTGATTAATACTGTGGCCAAAAAAATCAATAGCGATCAATATATAGCTGGACAATTGAAAGTTGTTTTCCTAGAGGATTACAAAGTCTCGTTGGCCGAATGCATCATTCCGGCAACCGATCTTTCGGAGCAGATTTCGACCGCGGGTACTGAAGCATCAGGAACCAGTAATATGAAATTTGCGCTGAATGGCGCATTAACGATCGGGACGTATGATGGTGCCAATATTGAAATCCGTAATGCCGTGGGGAGTGAGAATTTCTATCTTTTTGGAGCGACTGCTGAAGATATCAATAAAAGCCGACGCTATGACGATAATAATCGCGTCTATCAGCAGGGTAATTCGCAAATTGCACCTATCGTGGATACACTTATTTCGGGGGTATTTACTGCCGACCGAGATCTTTTTGCGCCGTTACATCATATGCTGACAACGGCTGATAATTATTGTCATCTGCTGGATTTTGGTAGCTACTGTAAGGCACAGCAGCAGGCTATGGTGGATTTTGAACATCCGCGACGGTGGCATCAGAAAGCATTGTTAAATATTAGCAGGATGGGGGAGTTTTCGAGTGACAGAACCATTCAGGGATATGCAAAGGATATTTGGGGAATAAACTGCTGAAATGAAAACCCTATTAAGGAGTTGTTTTATTATTGGTATTTTTCAGATTGGGAGTCCCGCATGGGCTACTGAAAATATCACGCCAAATAAACCTGCAGTGAGGGTTTTCACGAGTCCGTGGGCGCGTTTGTTTTCGGGAAGTGAGTCATCATTTTCGACGGCATTAACCTACAGTACGACTCTGGATCAAGAGCTTGTTAAGGTTCCTACTGGCGAGAACAGCTATGAGATACATGACAGATATAATCAGCGTGCTTTATTGAGTATGCAGTACTCGCCGCTGAGTTACTTTTTTGCCAACATTACTGCCCGAGCACCTATCCAAGAAGTGAGTAAATACAGTACCAACTTTGTTTATAGCTTTGGTTACGACGATTGGCATCCCGACACGTTTAGCCTTGTGTACGGAAATTATAGTGACAACAACTATTTTTATCCTGCGAAAGATGCACAACGTACTCGATTTGAGCAAGGGACATGGACATTTGCCTATAAGTTCGCATTACCTCAGGCTGTTGAAGAACATCTTCTTATTAATAAAGAGGATGCACTGATATGCCAGCTTGGTTATAGCTATGTTCCGCGTTTTTATTCTCTTTCTGATAACTCAGTTCAGAGAGGGAAAAATAGTTTTCTGGCAAGCTGTGGTTATACCTTATCGCAACATTATTTTTTACGGGTCTCCGCCTTTTATTATCCCGATAGTCAGCAGCAACAGCCTTGGGATTATGACTATACCTACAGTTTCGGTTATGTCTCCAGTTACCTTCCTGGGGCGCTGTCGGTGCACTATGATAACTATACGGGGACTCGTTACCCTTGGCGAGGCAGTCCCGATGCTAATTTTCGGCGTGGGACAATCAATGTGAGTTGGACACTCCCTTTCTAGGATGAATAAACTGTGACTGACTGTACGGAACAAAAAAACGAATTAACGCTTTTGATTGTCGATGACTCGAAAAGTTATCGGCATTTATTGTCGAATATCCTCAGCCAGTGGGGATACCATGTTTTACAAGCTCAGGATGGCCTGCATGCACTGACGATCTTGAATGAAAACAATATCAATGTGGTGATAAGCGATTGGGAAATGCCGGAAATAGACGGTGGAGAATTATGTCGACAAGTTCGACAGCACGACTACGGTCACTACATTTATATTATTTTGGTCACGGCCCGGCAAGCCACAGATGATTTAGTGTTAGGACTGGAGTCCGGTGCGGATGATTTTTTATCAAAGCCGATTCATCAAAGCCAGCTTCGCGCCAGATTACATGTCGCAGAGCGTATCTTGATGTTGGAAAATAAGCTTGAGGTGAGAAACCAGCGTTTGAGCACTGCGTATCAACAAATCGAACAAGACCTGCAAGCGGCAGCTCGCCTACAGCGTAGTGTGCTACCAGCAACTACACTGAATTCTGAGGGGTACCAAGCTGACTGGATATTTTTGCCTTCGGCCTATGTATCCGGTGATTTATTGAATTATTTTATGCTTGATAAGCATCACATCGCATTTTATAGCATTGATGTCGCTGGCCATGGGGTGAGTGCAGCGATGCTGTCATTGGCCGTGTCCCGAGAGTTTCTTTCTGGGCGGATTAATGAACGATTATTAATTGTTGAAGGGCAAATTGTACCGCCGCATGAGGTTGTCGCCGCGTTAAATCAGCGGTTCTGTCTGGATAATGAGGATATTACCAGCTATTTCACGCTCATTTACGGGCTGATTGATACCCGAACGGGGAAAGGATCGCTTTGCCAAGCAGGACATCCAACCCCTTTTATTATTCGTCAACACGGGGAGCTTGTTTCTGTCGGTGGAGGAGGGATACCCGTGGGGCTCTTTCAAGATTCAGAATACCAGTGTTGTGATTTCTCACTTGAGTCAGGTGACCGTCTCTATTTATACAGTGATGGGATTAGCGAATGTGAGAATCAGGATGGAGAGTTATATGGTGAGGCAAGGTTACAAAAAATGATGATCGATTTGCGTGATAAAGATAAAGATGAACTGTTTCAAATAGTTGAAGATACTCTTATCCACTGGTGTCAGCCTAATGTTCAGGCGCGCACAGAATTTTCACGGTTTTTTAATGATGATATTTCATTAGTGGCGATAGAACGTATTGCGTAATTTCTGGAATAAATACTGAGGACGATCATGAACTTTGAAATGCACAGTGAAAATGGCGTAGAGATTGTTGTTCCCTTGATTCGCAGACTGGATGCTTCGGTTGCACTGACCTTCAAACAGCAAGTGCTTGAGGTTATCGGGCAGAACAATAAAAATGTATTGCTGGATTTCAGCCACGTCGATTTTATTGATAGTAGCTGTCTTGGCGCATTGGTATCAATACTCAAGAGTTTAAACGGCAAGGGGGAGTTGGTGTTGTGTTCACTCAACAGCAATATACATAACCTCTTTCAACTTACCCGAATGGATCGTATTTTTTCTATTCAAGATAATCGTCAGGATGCCTTGCAGATGTTGATGCGCTGATATCACAGCGCTTTTTCGGTGGATAATGATGGAAAAAGTCAACACGGTATTTCGCTTACCCACATCACTTGAGAATCTTGGCGTTCTGAGTGGCAACATACAGCAATTTATCACTCAATTTGAATTTGATCCTGCCGTGGTGTATCAAATCGAGTTAGCCGCCTGCGAAGCATTCAGCAATATTGTCAGACATGGTGTAAACCATGATCCTGACCAGTATGTTGGAGTTACATTATCTTACACAGAAAGCGGCATAGAGATCGTTCTTTCTGATTTTGGAAAACCGATACCTCAAGCAATGTTGCATGATCTAGAAAGAGGTTCAAAATCTTTCACAGCACCTGATCAACATCAGCAGGCGACTTGGTCGGAGAATGGAATTGGCCTGAAGCTGATTTTTGCCATGATGGACTGTGTAAGATATCGTTCTCATGAAGGGCGCAATGAGCTTATCCTGATTAAACATGTGTAAGCGCATAGTGCCCTTGCAGAAAACGCCTGCCGGTTTATTTAAGCGTTACTGAAAAATAACGGCTGTTCTCTCCTAATGTATAACCGGCATTGTCTTTGAGTTCAGTCACGAGGAGTAGGGGGGCTCCTGTATGCGGTACAATCGACAGTTCCGTAACTTTATGGCCGCTGTCCGCAGGGAGATCCAACCCCAAGCTCCCTCGCGCTAATTCATGTCCCCCTTGTAACACGACCCAACTCAGTCTGGCACCACGATAGTTCAGCCATCGATCATTAATCGCCCACAGTCCGATTTTGCCACTTTCTCCTGGATACCAGGTGAGAGTAATAGGTTCAATGGACGGGAGCACTGGCTGGTAGGCTTTCTGTAAGGCAAAATATCCTTTCTTGGGGATGCGTCGGTAATCGACGACGGCCCAGTTAATTGATGGCCAGGTTTCGCTAAACATAAACTGAAAAAGCGCCGCAACCGGTTGATAACGTTGTCGGCGATAGCTTTCTGCCGCCAACTGAATCACATCTGCCTGATAATTTTGCGTGTTAGCAATAAATTCCTCTGGCGTACGCCCTCTCGATAATTTGGCTATCCCAAAAGCCTCTTCTGGCTGGAAATCATGGTATTTCCACACATCCCAACCAGGGTCGTCTGGCGCAGATGTGGCAGGCCACATTTTGTCCGCCGGAATAATTGTACGTAATGTCTCAATCCTGGGTAGTGCTTGGGCGCCAAACTCACTGATAATGCTGCTTTGAGCCGCTTTGAGAAAATCGGTCGGTACGCCAAAATACCATCCTTGCCAGTAGTGTTCGTTCACTGATGACCAGCGATGGATTATCCGGCTCGGATCCTCACTCAGTGTGGTGGCGACACTTTCGGCTAATGGTCGGTTTAGGTCTGGTGTCCAGTCGGAAAAGCGCTGTTTCATCCAAGGGGAGTCAAACGGAGGTTCGTTTTGCCCCGCCCAAACAATCACTGACGGATGATTTCCCCATTGCTGCAGTAAATCTTTAGCCTGACGCGAAGCCTCATATGCAAAGGCGGCGCTGTTGTCATACCCCCATTGCAACGGCATATCTTGCCATACCAGCATACCGGATTCGTCCGCCTGATCGTAAAATGCCTGACTTGCTACATGAGCATGTACCCTCACCGCGTTAATGTTGGCATCGCGCATCAATTGCAGATCCCGACGATAGAGAGATCGGGTCATCGTGCCCAACCAAGGGGAACCGATATAATTGGTTCCCCTAATAAACAGACGATGCCCATTAAGCATCCATGCATGGTTCCCTGAAGCCCAGCGAATTTCTCTCAGTCCTGTCTGGCTCTGCTTATGGTCCATAATTCCCTCGGCATCAGAGAATGTCGCTTCTATACGATAGAGATTTT
Source organism: Hafnia paralvei (assembly GCF_020150375.1). Lineage (NCBI taxonomy): Bacteria > Pseudomonadati > Pseudomonadota > Gammaproteobacteria > Enterobacterales > Hafniaceae > Hafnia > Hafnia paralvei. Next base: position 2,017,317 of record NZ_CP083737.1, read on the forward strand.
GCGCTCCATAGGCGTAAGGCCACCAAAGTCTGGCGTGAGGCATCGGGATAGAAACAGAAAGTGGCATGGAGTTTTGTCTAGAACCAAGCAGGTTGATATGCTGAGTGTATTCATAATGCTTACCCGTAAAATTAAGCGGCACTAGACGTAACGAGAGCAATGCCTCGCGCGGGCGATTCACACGATAATCGAGGCGAACATTGAGTACGGGGTTATCAAGTCCGTTACGCCAGTCTGGTATGGCGGTGATATTATCAATAACTGCACCTCGGCTAAGGTGAAGCGTTACGGGTTGCCAGATACCTCCTGAATTTGCATCTTGAGCCTGTGCTGACCAAGCGCCTCCAGGACGGGTATCGTGCTGAGATAATACCCCTTTAATAGCTTGCTTATGCAATGGCCAGATGCTACCTGGGGTTTCAAAAGGACTATTTACTTTAACCAGCAGATCGTTTTGTTGTTGCAATGTATCGGTGATATCGAACTGAAAACGCTGGAAATATCCTATATGCTGACCGATAAACTGTTTGTTAATCCAGACATCAGCCTGATAATCGACGGCGTTAAAAATGAGTGTAGCCATCTGGTCGACACCCAATTCTGGGGACGTAAAGTGAGTGGAATACCAAAGCGCACCTTGATGAGCGACACCTGCGCTGTACCAGTTTGCTGGCACGGTAATGGTTTTCCACTGCTGAGACGGGACCGTCACCTGCGTAACGTCGTCAAAGGGCGGGTTCGCATCATGATATTGCCACTGACCATCAAGAGAGCGAGTGTCCTGTGATGTGAACTGGGCTGTGTGCGTTGTACAACCCAAAAGCAGTAAGGTGACACATAATGTTCCACGTTTCATTTTTCCTCCACCACCGCAAGCAGCTCAACACGCAGTTGATGGCATAATGATTCGAGTTGCAGGTGTTCGCGAGTAATCGTATCGATAGCGAGTTCGATGGCCGCCATCTCAATGGCCCTCAGGCAGTTTTCCAGAGGTTTGCAGACAAAATGCAATGTTTCGCCTTTAAAACGATGTGCACTTTGTCGAATATTACCGAAGGACCGCCCGTTAATTGCTGTATTAATTTCTGCCAGCAGGTGGGGTAACTCATCAATAAACATCACCGCTAGCTCGTTAAACAGATGTCGGTCGTTGTTTAACTGGGCGAGCGCCGCCTGCAAGTCGAATGCAGGAAGTGCGGGCGCTTCTGCGGTCATGACCATATCGAGCTCTTTGTGTAATAGCTCCAGACGAATCGGTTTAGAAATATAGCCATCAAAACCGTGTTGAAGACAGCGTTCTCTATCTCCTTTCATCGCGTGAGCCGTCATTGCAATAATAGGCTGTCGCTCTGCGCCTGCAGGTAGTCGCTCTTCTGCCTGCCGAATGGTCGCGACCGTTTCGACGCCGTCCATTTCAGGCATCTGTAAGTCCATTAGAATAACGTCGTAGCGTGAGTTTCCTAGCTTTTCAATTACCTCCAGACCATTACCGGCAAGGTCGGCGCTGTGTCCTAATTTACCTACGAAGTTAAGCGCCAGCTTCTGATTTACCAAGTTATCCTCAGCGATTAAAATATGGTATTGCGGTGATGTTAAAACAGATGTGGTTGGGAGAGGGCGAGCGCTGTCTTTGACACTCGGCGTCTGAGACATTGGCGAAACCGCCTGCACCATGGTTTCAAAGAGTTCTTTTGCATCAATTGGTTTTGTGAGGAAGAAAGACACGCCCACTTTTTTAAGCACATCTTTGTCGATGCGGTTTCCCGTTGAGCTGAGCATGATTAACTTGCTTTGTCGCAGAGCCGGAGTGGACATAATTTCCAGCGCCAGTGCCATACCATCCATTTCCGGCATTTGCGCATCCAGTAGCACCAGCGGGAACAGAGGTCTGGTATTCATGATATCCAAGGCTTCTTTTCCCGAATTTGCGGTGATGGGTTTAAGCCCCATGTTCCGCAATAGTTCCGAGAGCAGTCGCAGATTGGTGTCATTATCATCCACGACTAAGATATCAATGCCCGAAAGTGTTGGAGGCCAGGACAATAGTTTCTTGTGAACACCAGGTAAAACGGGTAGAGAAAAGGAAAAGCAACTCCCTTGGCCAACCTGACTTGTTAAGTGTAACTCACCGCCCATTTTCTCCACCAATCTGGAGGAGATGGTTAAACCCAATCCGGTACCACCGTACTTTCGGGTCGTCGAATTATCAGCCTGACTGAACGATTCGAAAATAACTTTTTGTTTATCTACAGGTATGCCGATGCCACTATCCTGAATGCTAAATTTAAGTCTGGAGGGGGTTTCAGGTACTGGGAAAATACGTAATACGACTTCGCCGTGAGGGGTGAATTTCAGTGCATTTCCGATCAGATTGGTCAGAACCTGCCGTAACCTTAATGGATCACCATGAATCTCAATGGCCACATCAGGATGAATATCCACCAACAACTCAATGTTTTTCTCAGAGAATTTCGGCATTAATGGCCGGGTAATTTCCTGAATGAGTGGGCGAATGGCGAAATCCTCAGTGTTTAAGGTGAGTTTCCCAGCTTCAATTTTAGAAAAATCCAAAATCTCATTAATGATATTCAGTAAGGCGCTGGCTGAACTGTGCGCCATATTAATATAGTCACGCTGGTCGGGAGTCAGGTCAGTTTCTAGGCAAAGTTGAGTCATTCCTAGAATACCGTTCATTGGAGTCCGAATTTCATGGCTCATATTGGCCAGAAATTCACTTTTAGCTTGATTTGCCGCTTTTGCTGCTTCAACTGCCTGCCGGGAAGCGGCTTCGGCATTTTTTTGCTCGGTAATATCCTGCAAAGTACCAATGACTTTTTGCGCAGACCCCTGCAAGCTCAGGCTCACGATTTGCCCTTGAATTAGCACCCACCCATAGGTCTCATCGGCGCGTAGTACACGCATTTCGCAGGTAAAAATAGGCAGTACTGCCCGCATTGCGCGATGAATACTCTGATGAAAGTGGGTAAGGTCTTCCGGATGGAAGGCTTTAGTCCATAAATCACTCGTCAGAACCGGTGCTTCACGTTGAATACCCAAGAGTAATAGCAATGCCTCATTCACTTGTAACTCATCTGTGAGATATTCCCAATCCCAGATGCCAATATGTGAGGTTTCTGCTGCCAGAATAAAATCGCTATGCAGATGGTGTATATTTTTGATGACATCGGCATACCGACTGATATCGGTATGTGTACTGATAATACCGCCTTCGGGCGTCCGCTGATATTGAATATAAAGTGTGCGTTTGGTCACTCGTCTGACTTCATAATGATTATTCCGTCGATAGTTAGCCAGCATCGAGGTCATCATTCTTTTTTTACTTTCGGCATGTCTAGTCGGGTAAGCGATATCTAGCGACATACGGAGGACGTCGGTGAGCTGAACCCCCTGATGCAGCCAATCTGCCAGAGCAGGGTAGTACTCAATAATACGTTTGTTCCAGTATTGTAATTTTTCCTGCTCATCATAAATGGCCACTGCGACATTTGGCGCGTTTAGCGCGGCATGCAGTTGCTTATGGCTTATCATGCGGACCCCTCCTGAGTGGGAGGTTTATGGAAAAGCTCAGCCTGCCGGCGCATAAACTCAAGACCGGGCGCTAAGATAATCGCCCATGCGGTTATTATTTCTTCATCACATTTTGGGTCGAGATCCCTAACGGTTTGCAGTACCGCCCTGCGCCATAGTGCATAGGCGGAAGGGGGTAAGTTGATATTTTGCGGATTGCTTTCCCGTGTTATTTGCACCAGATAGTCGGCGACAATATGTGTATTGGCGACGGAAAGCATATAGAAAAAGGTTTTGTAGATGATTTTTTGTTTGTCTAGGCGTTGGGCTACGGAAAGCGGAGATTTCTCATCATCAGAGCTTTTGGTAAATAATGTATAGAAATGGGTAAAAAAGCGATCTCCTTTATCGTTGGGCAAAATTCGGGCATAACTGTTATTGAATAACTCTTCGTAATTAATCCCCATTTAATCCCCCTTGCTTAATAGCCGGCGGATGTCTCTCTGCCGGCAGACAGTGGCGCGGCCAGTTAAAAATGTCCTTCATCCGGGTATCAAGATAGCCTCCGTGACGCACCGGTTTGATGAGTGGGGCGCCGGTGCTCTTAAAGAGCAGCGCCTCCAGAACCAGAGTATTTGTCGTTAGAGTGTAGGTGTGGTTGTAGCCACCGCTAATTTCGTATCGGCCTTCAAACCATCCATGCTCAATATCACGATGCAGGCTTCCAAGCTGCATCAAGGCGTTGGTAAACGGCGTATCCCACAGTGCCCACAGGCCGAAAATCGCGCGAGTCGAAAGAAGCGCCAGTTCTGGCATATAACGATTGTTATCGGCGAGCGTATTCCAAGGGTAACCATTAGAAAAAATACTGTCATAGACTTCCCACGGAGCGGTTGAGCGGGAATACTGAGAGCGCGCAGTTAGGATTTTGTCTTTTTGCCAGCGAATTTCCTGTACCTGATACACCAGCTTTGCACGGTTTTCCATGCGTGTATTGGTGGATGTCGCCCCCTCCGGCATCGTCCATCCGAGTTCTATTCCGGTCAGTATATACGGCGTGCTTTCAACGTCAGCAGGCGTTTCGCTCAGACGTGGATCGCGTGTCGTATAGTCAATCGGTAACCCAAACAGGATCGCTGTTTTAAAGGACAACGCCTGTTGGGAGGGGGAAAATCCCCATAGAGCGAATGCTGCGCGGCTATAATCGGAATATTCAGTATCGTCGATAACCTGCGTATCCCATTGATTATTTAGCTGTTGTCCGTCGAAGGGCAATCCTTCTTGGTTGACGACAGAGCAAAAGTCCCAGCGCATAATAGAACGTTCGACAAACGTGCGGTATTCAGGAAAATAGCCGATGACCATTCGCATACCAACCAGCAGGCGAGCGAGATCCTGTGCTTGGGTAGCGGCAGGATGCTGGGTGTTCAGAGAGCCATCTACGGTGTTATAGAATGACGCAGGTGTTCCGGCGGGCGTCAGTGGGAGATTGGCAAGGGTCGTCAGTAGCGCAGATAATCGCGAATCAAATTCAATCTGACTGATGATATTAAGGTTTCTTGCCGCGGTAAGGGCAATGAGTGTATCCCCGATATTCCAGAGCGAAGTGACGGGATACCGGTCTTTACCATTGACTAACCCTGAATCTGGCTGAGTATTGTTCTGTACATAACGCCACGCAGTCTTTGCCCACAGAAGTTGCTCGCTGGAAAGTGCTTTTCCTGTGAATAGCATAGGCGCCTCGGAACGCGCCAGTAGGCTCATCAGCACGGTAACCGTAATCGCGAATGCAACAGAGAGAATAAGCGTTATTGTTTTAAGCATGATGTTGCCACCGGAGGCAGTTTCACAGGTGCGTTAATGTCACACTGCGGACATTTGCAGGCCTTGCATGACGGTGCATTACGTAAGGCGATGCCAGTTTGCTGACACCATGTTTTCAGATTCATATCAGGCTGAATAAAGGGACGGTTGAACGGCGAATTCTTGTCATCAAACACATTCACTAAAGTCTTATCCCACAGAGACGGTGCATATTTAGCATCTGCCTGGTTGTTGGTGTTGAATTTAAGAAGACGTCCCTCTTTTTTGAACAGTAGAGCTTCCAGCATGATCCCATTATTGTTGGCGGTGAATTCATGAATAGGACCACTACCATTTTCGTAAAGACCTTCGTAATAGCCTTTGTCTTTTTCATTCGCATTTTCAATGGCGTCAAACAACCGATCGGTATAGGGCGACTGCCATAGACTCCACATACCCAGCGCGGCTTTTAGCGAAATAGCAGCCATATCAGGTACAAACTCGCCTTTATCGGTAATGGTGTTCCAGTCAAAGCCATCGGAGTAGACCGTGTCATACACAAAGTAAGGGGCTTTATCGAGCTGATGCTCTGAGCGCGCCGTCAGCTTGCCGGTGATCTGATAGCGGTTTTCCTGTACTTGATACACCCTATTAGCGAAATCCTGCATCCAAGGATGGCTATGCTTACTGGCATCCGTAGAACGATCGTCGCTGGTGTCCCACCCCATCTCCAGTCCATGTAGTACGTAAGGCTCAGAGGCAACATAGTTATGCTGGCTGCTGGTACGAGGATCGCGAGAGTCATAAGGAACCAGTACGCAGTAAATATCGGCAAGTTGATAAGGCTCTGGACGCGAAGCCTGACACGTAGAGAAGCCCCAAAGCTGGAAACCGCTGGCCGCATATTCTTCATAGCCTAGTCGTCCTTCCTGAACGTACATCGGTTGCTTATTGGCATCAAGAACTGCGCCATACAATGTTCCACAATCATCCACTACGTGGCTGAAGTCCCAGCGAAGCACGACGTTGTCGATATCATTCGCATATTCGGGGTAACGTTCTTTAATAATTTTCAGCCATAACAGCATTCTGCCGATGTCGATAGCTGAAAAGCCAATCTCGCCAGGCTTGTTCAGGTAGTCCACCTTTTGGGCATTGATCGTGTTATAGGCCTTGTTAGGAATTTGATTCTGGAAAAGCGGAAGCGTGTTGAGGGTTCCAAGGAACTTAATCAAGCGCTGATCAAACGTCTCTTTGTTAATTATACCGAGCTCGCGGGCCGCGGTGAGCGCAGCCAGATAAGAGGCACTGTCCCACATAGTTGTGGAAGGATAATTATTTACGGCGTTCACCAGCCCAGTGGTCGGCTGGTAATTGGTCACGAAATAGGACCATGCTTTGTTCGCGATACTCTGTTCACGGGCGGTCAGTTCTCCGTGACGCTGTGGATACCCCGCAGCAGGAAGCTGGGTATCGCCCATCGCTGCCGGAAGCGCCATCAGTAGCAAACTCCCCAGCAGGAGCCGTTTGATCGCGATGAGCCACGCGCTAAACGGCCTGACTAAAAAATAGATGTGCATAGTAGCTCCTTATTACATATTATGGCTTCTGGCCGTCAGTGGGCGTTGAAGAAGAGGATGCCGGCATACAGTTTTGGCAAAACAGAGGACCTTGCGAGAGATAAACAAGGCTTTCTAAAACGGCGGCGTTAGTGGTTGCACTGATGACATTGCTGCGCTGCTGGGTGCCCGAGACGATACCGTCGTACCAGCCCCGGCCTGGCTCAAAAAGCGCAATTGACCGTTGCCGCATCATCGTGCTCCATGGTGTGCGAAATAGTGCATACCAGCCAAAAACGGAGCGAGTAGAAAGTTGCAGCGCGGCGTCATTCACTTCTCCGAGAGCATTATCAACTACGGCAGGATGGCGAGGAGTAATCGTCACATTTTCAAACTGTGGAGCGCGTTCTTCGTAATCGGTTCCCATATAGGCAAGATCGCCGGTACTTTTATAACGGCTTTCTTGCACTTTCATGATCCGCCAGCTCATTTCCGCTGAATTAATATCAAAGCCCACCTCTAATCCCGTGAGCAGGAAAGGTAAGTTTGAGACGACCGGATGGTCGAGCTTGCCAATATTCACCATACCGTCATAAGGAATACTGACGCCGTCGATGTTGAGCACATGCTGCGAAGGGAAAGAGGTGCTGAGTACCAATCCCGCCAGAATATTGGTTCTGCGCAGGCTGTTAAGTGCATAGAGCTGGTAACCGTAGCTTTGGCGATTATCCTGTGAGATTAGCTGCCAAGTTTTTGGCTCACGGAAGCTCAGGCTTTTTTCCGGTTCCCGCTGGACGAAAAGAGCATCAAAGTGCCAGCGCCGTGTGAGTTGTTTGATGGCAGGGGCATGTTCTGGGTAAAGCCATGCGCTGATGTTCAGAGACATCAGCAGCCGGCTGATATCGACAGCGGACCAGTCTGGTTGACTCTCGTTTTGATCCAAGCTGTGGAGTCGAATTAGCTTTTGGGCATCATAATAAACGGCGGGTAGCTTTCCATTCGTAAGCGGTAGCGAGGAAAGTGCAGCCAGCACGGAACGTATCCTGTCGTTTAACTCATTATGTGAAATAATACCGAGTCGTTCAGCGCTGATTATCGCAATCAGGTAATTACCTGTATCCCACATCGTGGAGTAAGGTTGGTTATCAATGCTGTTGACCAACCCAGTAGGCTGCACGTTATTAACAAAATACTGCCAGGCAATACGCGCCCAGATGGCCTCATTCAGAGTTAACGCCCTAGGTTCAGGCAGGTCAGGGAAATCATGGCTTAGCGTTAACTCATTCTGTACAGGCTTAGTTTGTGGCATATGTGTTTCAACATATAAAACCACTCCAGAAGCAATCAAAAAGCCAATTATTACGGCAACATAGCTGCGTGCCCGCAACAGGTTCAATTTCCATGACATCTTAAGCCTCCCCTTGCTCAGGGGATGATTCATTCTCTTCCGGACGCCATAACGCAGCTAAGATCATGGGCAGCATGGCGACAATGTTCACACCACCCCAGAAAATGTTAATGATATAGCCGGAGGGGTCTGTAACGTTGCCAAGATAGAGTTGTAGTCCGCCCCATATTAGGCCCATCAGCGTCAGAGTGATAATGCACAACTGAGGTTTTACCAACGTCAGGAAATTACCCTGCTGACGTTCTTTAGGCGTGACATGGAATTTGATTTTTTCGCCGCGTAGAACCGTATCCAGCGCACGAAGATTCATAGAGAACAGTGAAAGATACGACGATTTCCCATCCCATGCCGAAATCCCCCAGGTGCCGAACATAAAAGCCAACTCTGAGAACAGAAAGAACGGCATAAAGTGAAGATAAAAGGGGGTGGAGTAAGCTGACACCGGAGGTATGCCGGTAAAAAGATAAATCAGGGGCGATATCAAAAAAACAGTATTCCACAGACAGGCGAGATACGACCAAAAAGTGGTGCCGTACATCAGCTTCTGTGGAATGCTTAGTTTAATGTTTCGGTTACGGAATACCGTGTCGTGCAACAGAATATCGAGCGAGCCCGCCGCATATTTAAAACGCTGGATCATCCAGGTTAATAGATCCTGCGGCGATAACATTTTTGATTCAACATCAGGATGCATTACCGAACGCCAGCGATGCTCACGATCGCCGTGTAGTAGAATAGAAGTATAGATATCTTCAGAGACATGGAATTTATACGGAGTCAATTCTGTATCATATGCAACATGCATTTTCATTGCTTGACGTAATTCTTCCCGCAGGGTGCTGTCTGGGACTTGCTGGGTAAAACGTGTAATTTCTGATTCCACCGTATGGGCGTAATGCCGCAATGCGCTCTGCATGATGGCTTCTCGCCGATGGATCGATGCAGCTCCACAACAAAACGCGGCGTTCGCCCAGTTTCTGCGCCGCAGTATGACGTCGTAAAACATCTGAGGATCGTTAAAAAAAGGGTCGCTGCCGACGGTGAGTGGCCCCACCATTTTTTCCACTAACCAGCCAAATGTTTGGCCCAGTCGGCCAAATTTTTTCCGCAGTACGGTGGGCAGGCGCTTTCCTGCGGGAAGATCGTAAAACCACTGGGGTGTCTGAACCCAGGCGACGGCCGGATCGCGGAAATAACCCAGAGCATTGGTTAAGATGGAAGAGAAAACGCGAGTGTCTGCATCGCAAATGACAATAAAATCGCCGTCGGTGTGCTCCATACCATTGCGCAAATTACCGGCCTTAAAACCAATATTGGTTTCTCGGCTCAAATAATTGACGCCTTCCTGCTCTGTTACCCTGCGCATCTCTGGGCGTTTACCGTCATCAAGCACGTGGATTTTATACTCGATCGGGAAAGGGTAGGTGACACGTTTGGCGTCCTGAATCGATAATCTGACTAACTCGGTATCTTCAGAGTAGGTGGCAATAAATAAATCCACTTTGATCGGTCGCTGAACGCTATTCAGTTCTGGCTCAAGACATTGAGAAATGCAGCTTGGTGCTGATTTTTTCTCAATGTCCCTGACCTGCCAGAGATTAATCGTAAAGAGGATTGTGCCTATAAAAGCCAATGTTTCGGCCATAACAAGGGGAACTGCATACCACAGAGCATCATAATTTAATGATTCCATCCAGCGCCATCGAATGTAATTTATACCGACAACGATGGCCACGACAGATAACACCTGCCAAGTAAACTCGATGGCCGCATTGTTCTTCATGGGAGGAGGTGGCGTTCTGTTTTCAAAACATGAAAAATAAAAATTTGCCATGTCATATCCATATTATACTCATGCTATAAAAATAGAGTCTAGACAAGGGTAAAGGATATGCAAGGAAGGAACGTTAATTATAAAATAGAACGTTTTTTCAAAATGCTGTAGAGGAAAAGAAAAACGCGAATAGTTATTTTTAGGATTATTTTTCTGATGCAATAATCCGATAGTCATCCCTCTGACTGAGAATCGGAATCAAAACAGGGTCTTCTCATGAATGCACATGATACCATCTTACGTCCTATGTCGGGCTTACATTATGTATCAGAAGGGAAGCGTGATTTACGTATTGATATGCTCCGTGGCATAGCTCTTGTGATGATGGTTGTCGCCCATGTAGAGATTTTGTCTGCCTTTAATGTGATCACTTGGGAACGGTTTGGTCTTACTACTGGGGCGGAAGGATTTGTTATTCTATCTGGGTTTATGCTGGGTTTCCTTAAACGCCGACAATTATACGCTGAGTCGTTGTTAAGTGTGTCGTACTCTCTGATCAGACGGGCTGCGACATTATATATGGTGAATATAGTTATTATCCTCACTATTCTTATTTTTAGGCATTTCACTTTTATTGATACCTTCGAATTAACGCATTTCACCGATCGCTATTCTGGAGAAGCATACGCAATGTACCCTGTGAGCGAGCAGGTAAAAGAAGCATGGTACAATGAAATTATCTTTTTACAGATTGGCCCTCATCAGTCACAAATACTCGGGTTGTATTTTTATCTGTTGTTACTGAGCCCCATTTTTCTGTGGATGTTATATTCTCAGCGAGTTGTGATTTTGCTTAGTATTTCACTAATGGCCTACGGCTATTTTCAAATCACTCGAGAGCACCTGCTCTCAGCTGAGTTCGACTTTGCGTTTCCACTAATGGCTTGGCAATTTATCTATGTGCTAGGAATGTGTTGTGGATGGTACAAAGATGAGCTGCTTTCTCTAGCCAGAACACAAGTCGGAAGGGGGATTATGTTTTGTATGGTGTTGATTGCTGTTGCTATGATGTTTATCGCCCAAAACCATACGAATCCATTTATGCCACGCGTCCTAATGCTGCATATGATCCCCGCCAAAAATTTTGACTGGCTTTATCATAACTTTGCTGGAAAAAATGAGCTGGGTCCACTGAGAATTTTGAATGATGCCTGCTTGATTGTCTCCGTTTACCTTGTTTTGACCTATTTCTGGGGGCCTATTAATAAATTGGCAGGTTGGTTTTTTATTCAGTTGGGACAGAACTCTCTGTATGTCTTTATCCTGCATGTGTATGCCGTTTTAGCAGTGAGTCAGTTTGTGACATTTGATTTATGGGCGAGGAATTGGGTATTGAACACTGTGATCCATGCGTTGTGTCTGTCATTTTTATGGCTAATGGCGCGATATGGGGTACTAAAAAAGATAATACCGAACTAATGCCCAGTTTTTCTATTTTGCCCTGTGCATGTATTCGACCAGGGTTTCAGCAAAGAGGTCAGCAGTTGGCCAGAACGGTAAAAATCGCTGCTTCGCCGAAGGGGATAAGGCAAGTAGATTTTCTAAAAGAAGGTTCAAATGCAGACTTGATATGGACATTATGAGTCGGTTATATAGCTAGATACAATTTCAAATCAATCGATTGCGTACGACTTTTTATTAGCCAGCGCGTAGGGTTGTCTCTGCATTTACTCTACCCGACAGGTAGAGGCGTTCCGTTTTAGATGCTTATAAATAACAAGCTGGCTGAGTTTAAATTGCAGTCTCAGCTAATTGGATTTTCTCACTTACTACATTAACGCAACCCGAATTATTTGAGATATAAGTTAGTGCCTTGAAGAAATCTGGTTGTTGATCCTTGATACAATGTTCCTCAGCGTTTTTTTGAATTCATCCAGATTGATATGATCAATGTCTTTACCTACTACAATCGTCTCTGAAATATCCTGCATGGCAGGCCAGCGTGTTTTATAATCGGCATAAACAGCAATAGTTGGTGTATTATATGCACTAGCCATATGTAATATGGATGTGTCTGGCGTTATTGCTAGAAACGCATCCTTGATCACGGCAGCAGAACGCATTAATGAGGGAGATAAAGAGAGATGATAAACACCCTCAAATGATTCAGTTAATTTAACCGCATTATCAACACCCTTAGGTCCATGAACGATGACAATCGGTATATCGGTCTCATTTTTGATTAGCGATATTAGTTTTTTGGCAATAGGGAGTGAAAAAGTGCGCTCTTGCACACTGCCCTCTAAATTAATTGCAATATAATCCTCTAACGAACGGGTTTCATTACGTACTTCAATTAACACCTCTTCATTAAGCGGAAATTCGAACATTGGTCTAACGGCAGGAAATCCCGCGTCTCTCATCAATGTTGACCAAGTCATCGTCACTGGCGCACGAAGTTCCTGATCCATTCTTGAGGCGGTTTTACATATTGGGGAATAACATTTCATCGTTAAGCCCACAACCTGAAAATTAGTCTTCGCCCTCAGTTTGCTGATGAATAACATTGTCTTTCGGTTTTTCTTGCGCATTGCCTCAATACAGATATCTGGGGTGCCATATTGCGCTTTTATGTTTTTTGCCACTTCTTGTATTTCATCTTTACTGGCATGATCCTGCATTGTCATACTTATTATTGTCAATTTCGTATGACCCAAATGAAGGGCTTCAAATACAGGTTTATTTATCGTAGATGATACAATTAACAAATGCTTTATTTGATGTAACTCCAGCGATCGTATGATGGGATAAATGGCCATCGCATCCCCAATTTGATCTGGAATATGAATTACAACAAACTCTATCGCAGAGTTATCAATATCTATAGACTCATAATCATAGCGATAAAATATAATATGCCTCAATATTGATGTTAATGACATTTGCAAAACCACACCTGACAGCAGAGTTAAAAGGCTAGCTAGTTTATCAGGTTTATAGGTAAGTCACTCAGTATATCTGCTGATACCATCGTTCTGCATATCATCCCGTGTGCGTTTCTCTTATATTAGATAGCTAAACTATTCATTTCCCATTTGCATTTATATTTTCTCATAAATAAAAATTATGTGTTTTGTTATATGTACTGAGATATATCATCGGCATATTTTAATCTGCATCCTTTGGGCTGCTCTCATTCATCCGAATCATATACACGGGGAGATGCACCGACACTCATTTACTTGTCATCTTGATACTGCGTGACTTGTTTTTGGTATGAAATTTTGGGAGGGGCTGAACGGCAATGAATAGAGAGAACAACGTACGTTGAGTGTTACTCCCACAAGCTAAGCCTAGTTTATATAATTGCGCAATGTCAGTGCATAACAAAGCGGCTAAGGACGCTTGATTAAGGTAGGGCAGTATAAGAGTTGGCTTGCACATCAACGCAAGCCAAACCTAAAGCAGATTATTGACGGTAAGCGTGCTTAATCTGGCAAATAGCATGTTTGAAAGACTCTGACTGAGAGGCATCTTCGAGTTGAGCCGCAAATTTTTCCATGTTGATAATAACTTTACCCGCATCGGCTTGACCCATAGCTTTCAGCATGAATGTCAAAGTGGCTTTTAAGCACGCGACTTCGTTGGCCAGAGTTTCGATAGTGGATTCGGTTGAGAAATCTACGTTGCTCATATTTTACCTTTAGTGGTGTGTTTTTGTCCGAGATGCTTCTAAATCAATCACGTACAAATGTCTATACGGATAGTCATTGAGTGACGGAATTTTCAAGCTGCGAAGTATATCACAGATGTAGGGATTTGGGGATGTGGTTCGACCAAGGTTTTATCAGTGATAATGTTTTTATTCTTTCTCGTATAGATAAAAATTTCCGTTGGCGAATGTTCGCGCAGCGTGGGTAAAATATATTCAATTTGTTATTACCAATAACAAGTTTCATTATGAAATCGATATTTCGTGCTGAGAGTATTCACTTTGTAAGCAAAAAAATTATTAATTTAACGACTTGTTTACGCTCAATTATCTAATTGCTGTATTATTGTTGGGTTGTTTTTATCTGTTTGATTTTAATGTTTGTTTTTGTGTTATCGAACGCCTGATAGTCCTTTTTTCTCGTATGAATGTGTCTGTTGGCGATCTCAATATAGTCATTGGTCAATAGGAAATAATAATGTCAGTATTAAGTGATTAAACTATTCATTCTTGGTTCAAAAAACAGTATTATCGTCTTCGTACTGGCAGTAAAAACATGTCATTAGTTCCTTCTTTTGGGAGACTTTTCTTTGATCAGCGTTCTTCTTGTTGATGACCACGAACTGGTGCGCGCAGGGATTCGACGCATTCTTGAAGATATCAAAGGGATCAAAGTTGTTGGCGAAGCACAGTGCGGTGAAGACGCCGTTAAATGGTGCCGCAGTAACAGCGCAGATATCGTATTAATGGACATGAATATGCCGGGTATTGGTGGGCTTGAGGCAACGCGTAAAATATTACGCTATAACCCTGATGTAAAAGTCATCATGCTGACCATTCATACCGAGAACCCACTGCCAGCTAAAGTGATGCAAGCTGGCGCGTTTGGATATTTGAGTAAGGGTGCTGCGCCACAAGAAGTGGTGAACGCCATACGTGCGGTTCATTCAGGGCAGCGTTATATCGCCTCGGATATTGCACAGCAGATGGCACTTAGCCAGCTAACGCCACAAACAGATTCGCCCTTTGCCAGTTTGTCTGAGCGTGAGCTGCAAATTATGTTGATGCTAACCAAAGGTAGTAAGGTTGTTGAGATTTCCGAACAGCTCAATTTGAGTCCGAAGACGGTAAACAGCTACCGTTATCGTATGTTTAGTAAACTCAATATTAGTGGTGACGTTGAATTGACGCACCTAGCGATTCGCCATGGATTGTGCAGTGCAGAGAAGCTGTCAAATAGTGACTGAACGTTTTGAACCTGTAGAATTTTTAAAAACGGTAACTCATCAGCCCGGCGTCTATCGTATGTATGACGCCACTGAAACGGTTATTTATGTCGGTAAGGCTAAAGATCTGAAAAAGCGTCTTTCTAGCTATTTCCGCCAGAATGTGGGGAGTCGCAAGACAGAGACACTGGTCAAAAACATTGCTCAGATCGATGTAACCGTAACCCATACGGAAACAGAGGCATTGCTGCTTGAGCATAACTACATCAAGCTTTATCAGCCACGCTATAACGTTTTACTACGGGATGATAAATCTTACCCTCTCATTTTTCTTAGCGCCGATACTCATCCTCGGTTGTCAATCCATCGCGGCGCGAAACATGCTAAAGGGGAGTATTTTGGTCCATTCCCTAACTCCTACGCGGTGCGCGAAACGCTAGCGCTTTTACAAAAGTTATTTCCTATTCGCCAATGCGAAAATAGCGTTTATCGCAACCGCTCGCGTCCTTGCCTTCAATATCAGATTGGCCGTTGTTTGGGACCTTGCGTTAAAGGTTTGGTCAGCGATGAGGAATATGAGCAGCAGGTAAATTATGTTCGCCTATTCCTTTCTGGTAAGGACAACCAAGTATTGGAGTCTTTGGTTGTGCGTATGGAAGACGCGAGTAAAGCGCTCAAGTTTGAAGAAGCCGCACGTATTCGAGATCAAATTCAGGCAGTACGTAGAGTTACCGAAAAACAATTTGTTTCTGGCAACAGCGACGATCTGGATGTTATTGGCGTTGCGTTTGATTCAGGCATGGCCTGCGTACACGTACTATTTATCCGGCAGGGTAAAATACTAGGAAGCAGAAGCTATTTCCCTAAAGTGCCGAGTGGTACAGAGTTAAGTGAAGTCGTGCAGACGTTTGTGGGGCAGTTCTATTTACAAGGCAGCCAGATTCGTACGCTTCCAGGTGAAATATTGCTCGACTTTACGTTGCCGGAAAAAGATATTCTCTCCGATTCTATTTCTGAGCTTGCGGGTCGCAAGGTCAATATTCAGACTCGGCCACGAGGCGATCGTGCTCGTTACTTGAAATTGGCTAAAACCAATGCGCAAACTGCGTTGAGCACCAAACTTTCTCAGCAATCTACTATTCATCAGCGATTAACGGAGCTCGAGAAAGTCTTGCATCTTTCTGATATCCGCCGGATGGAGTGTTTTGATATCAGTCATACGATGGGAGAGGAGACCGTTGCATCTTGCGTGGTTTTTGATCGTAATGGACCGGTGCGTTCAGAGTATCGCCGCTACAATATCAACGGGATCACGCCTGGGGATGACTATGCTGCAATGAACCAAGTGTTACGCCGCCGATATGGCAAAGCGCTAGAAGAAGACAAAATCCCAGATGTGATTTTTATCGACGGTGGCAAAGGGCAGTTGGGCCAGGCGAAAGAGGTCTTTTCAGAACTGGATGTTCCGTGGGATAAACATCGCCCGCTGTTGCTAGGAATCGCAAAAGGTAGCGATCGTAAAGCAGGGCTGGAAACGTTGTTTTTACAGCCTGAGGGGGAAGGGTTTTCTCTACCTCCTGATTCACCTGCGTTGCACCTTATCCAGCATATTCGTGATGATTCTCATAATCACGCGATCACGGGGCATCGTAAAAAACGAGCCAAGGTGCGTAACACGAGCTCACTTGAAACTATCGAAGGCGTTGGCCCTAAACGCCGCCAGACGCTTTTGAAGTATATGGGGGGGCTGCAACCCTTAATGAATGCAAGCGTGGAAGAAATTGCAAAAGTGCCTGGTATTTCACAGGCTTTGGCAGAAAAGATCCACAATGCATTGAAACACTAAGGGCATTGTAGCAACATACAAACAATATCCACATACGGAAGATAGTTACCTCACGCTATGCGATTAAATATACCGACCTTACTCACTCTATTTCGCGTTATCCTGATCCCATTCTTTGTTGTGGCATTCTACCTTCCGTTTGTCTGGGCACCTCTTGCCTGTGCGCTGATTTTTGTGTTTGCAGCGGTAACGGATTGGTTTGATGGTTTTCTAGCTCGTCGATGGAAGCAAACCACACGTTTTGGGGCATTCCTTGATCCCGTCGCTGACAAAGTCATGGTTGCCACGGCGCTGGTGTTGGTGACTGAGCACTATCATGTTTGGTGGATCACTCTACCTGCTGCAACGATGATTGCCCGTGAAATCATCATTTCAGCGCTGCGTGAGTGGATGGCGGAAATCGGCAAGCGCAGTAGTGTGGCTGTGTCGTGGATTGGTAAGGTGAAAACTTCTGCGCAGATGCTATCGCTGGTTGCGTTACTGTGGCGCCCAGATGGCTATGTTATCGTCGCTGGCGTCATTGCGCTCTACATTGCTGCGGTACTGACATTCTGGTCCATGTTCCAATATTTGAACGCTGCACGGAATGATTTGCTCGAACCGTGATCGAAATGCGTTAAAAATCAGCAAACAGTCGTTATGAGATAAAAATGATGTTGACGCAGTTCGTGAGATAAGTAGAATGCATCGCATCAGACGGCAACGATGAAAAGCCAGAAGATACAAGTAGCTAAGTTAGTGACGTTAACTGACTTAAATACTCAGCGGGAATAGCTCAGTTGGTAGAGCACGACCTTGCCAAGGTCGGGGTCGCGAGTTCGAGTCTCGTTTCCCGCTCCAAATTTAAAAGCTGGCATGAAAGTGCGAGCCTAAGTTAAAAGCTAAAGATTTTGGCGCGTTAACAAAGCGGTTATGTAGCGGATTGCAAATCCGTCTAGTCCGGTTCGACTCCGGAACGCGCCTCCAAATTTCCTTAGCCCGGGTGGTGGAATCGGTAGACACAAGGGATTTAAAATCCCTCGGCTGTAAGGCTGTACGAGTTCAAGTCTCGTCCCGGGTACCAAGGAAATTTACTAGAATAATCAAAGCAATAAAGCAGTGTCGTGACCGCCGAGAGGCGGTTTTTTTGTGCCTGTTTTTCCCCTTCAGAATTCACTTTCATAATATTATTGATCCCCCACAGCAGGAACTATCGCAATCTTCCTATCATATCTTGCCGTTTGCGATGCATTTTTGTGTCCTGATATAGCCTGCTCCTGATGGCTAGTGGACTACGAATATGCTGCTCACTCCCGAATTTAGAACTGCGTAAAGTAGTAACGAAGTAATCTCCAAGGTATCAAGGTTAGTGAATGATATCTGGCAGATATAGGATTTTTGTAATGTAGCTTTAGGGGCCTTAGCGTTACTATATACTGAATATTAGCCAGTGAATCTGGTGAGGAATATGTGGCTAGCGACTACTCTGGAGGGGAATTTTGGTCAATAAATTACTGGTTGTTATCGCCCTATCATTAGGGGCTCTTTCTGCGAATGTGATGGCTAATACAACGAAAAGTAGTCCACGCTCTCCTACCGACGGGGTTGTTTGTGATGTGTATTTTTGTGCTAATGATAAAGGTGTATCTGCAGAACTGACTACTCGGTACTTAGGCAAGAAGAAGGGGAAGCGGCTAACAGCTCAAGGTAATTTCGATCATTCTGCTTTCACTTTTTCTAATGGTGTCTTTTGTGATAGTACAGAGAGACTATGCCGAAAAGATCGCTATTTTGGTGTAGATGGTAAACGTAGTGGCAAGGTTGATGAGCATTATACTGAGCTCTTGTACGGGCATAAGCCATAACAAAACCATCAGGAAGGATAGGGCGGAACACTATGGTTCGTTGCACTTAGTGTTTTTGTTCACCTCCCTATATCTTTTCAGTATTCAGTACCATTATCTCGAGTTTAGCTAATCTATATTCGTATTAACTTACCGCCAAGAAAACTCATGGGGCTGCTACTGAACGAAGCTGAATATGATTTATGGGGCAGAGCCACATGTTTTGTAAATGATGACCTTACTGATGAAGCTGATATTGCTGATTATGTGTTCAATAATCGACCCAAAAGCTATCCCTGTGTCGGGTATTTAGAAGCAGTTCAGAATCCTCTCCACTCATTCAACATTCGGTTTATCTATCCGCAGCAGATAACTGAGTGGGCTCAGCAATTTTCGTTGTAAGCATTTAAGAATCTTCATATGCTCCCTATGAGGGGCCTTTTTCATATCTACTGCCGAATTAACCCTACCGCGCTGGTGGCTTTGTCGTTATTAGGGGCTTACTCAGCAGGCTACTGTGATACTGATAAATCTTGGCAGTTGAAATGGACGCCGTGTGATAAAGAGGATTCTGAAGCTATAGTTCAGCGACAGGAAGACGAACGTGCAGAAGAGCAACGCAGACAACAGGCAGCAAATCAGGCGGTTAAAGATGCAGACGAAGGTAACAAACTGATGCTATTGATGCGCAGCGTTCTGCTGTCAGGTTGCGGGAACAGCTCGCACAGCTCAGGCAGCAATTTGCAGATAGTGAAACCGGCAAACTTTCCAGTGCTGTCAGCTCAAGCACGTCAAAGTTCCAAACCATCATATTGCTTACCCAGTTGCTCAGCGAATCAAACGAAGTAGCAAGAGAGTATGCAAAAGAGGCTGACCGCGCTTATAGCGCCGGATAAACTTGTGAACGAACATATGAGTCGGTAGCAGTATCAAAATCTAAGCGTTAAGAGGCTTTATACCTATGTGAGCTTACGTTCACTAACAACTCATCAAAGAATGATGTAAATGAATCAAAACCAGAGTTTATTATGTTATTGGCTTGTTCTAGTTCTTCATTAGTCAAAACTAATGTGTCGATAAGTTCATCTTGGCTACCTATTGTATGCCCACTTTCATGTGAAAGATGTAAACTTCCACAATATTTGAGTTTTACATCAGAATCTGCAGTAATAGCTGTTAGAACCTCAAATGTTTTATTGCCGGTAGCCTCCATAACTTCAATAGCAACTAAGCGTAACTGGGCTGGTTGGTTAACAACTAATTGTATAAGGCTATAGCTCAACATACGACTTCTGTGCAGCTTTTCAGACCAGAGTTTTTTGATGAGGTCAGACAGGAGCATATTTTTATCATTTCCAGTTTCTGTCAGATCATTAATAAACCACGGCCAATGATTTGAATCTTCTTTGGCGTGTGTATTTACTGCTAATTCTAGATCATTCATTGGGGTTTCGAATGGAAGAACGTATTTATTTATATCACTAAATGTCATAACGAAATGTGAAATATAAGGTAGAAAGGAAAGCCTTTCATTCAAGGGAACAGACGAGTCTTTAAGATAGTAAAAAAAAGGATGATTTCCAAAAGCATCCTTTTTTTCGTCAATTAAAGTAGATAACTTTTGCATGCGATACACCATATTAAATTGTTTTCATATTAATACTTATTGAAGTATAGATTGTGTTTTCTCGTTATGTGATCTTATTTTTTTATAAAATCAATGCATTAAATTTTCTCATAGCCCACTGTTGATGGTGTTTTCTATTGGGGATGTATGCCAAAACTAATACCAAGAGCCAGCCGTAAGCACGGCTGTCGCAATACGACCACAGACCGATGTGGCTATTGTAATGAACACCGCAATACTGGCTGGGAGAACCATCAGCAGGGCAAGAGCCGCCACGAGCGTGGCTACGGTAGCAAGTGGATCATCATTCGGGCGGCATTCTTCACCGTGATAAGCACCTGTGCCAATCCTGACTGCGTGAAGGTTGAGCGATACCCGCGACCACGGTTGACCATATCAAACCTAAGAGCCATGACGGAACCGATGATGACGCCAACCTTGAGGGATTGTGTTGGCCTTTCCATCGAGCCAAGACCGCCGCTTTAGTCAAATTTTTACGCACTCGAAATAAGGAATTTTTTTCGATGATTTTAACACTTGGGAGCGCAGAAAATGGGGACGGCAATATTTTTAAATGAGGCAAAAAAGGGGGCAAAAAATTTGTCTCGAGTAGGCAGGTATGAGCAGGCGAGTGATGTATGAGGTTCAAAGAAAAGCCAGTAAAAGCGGGGGCGTTGGCGCGCGTGGGCTGACTCCAACAAAACTGACTCAATACTGTATAGACGTACTGAGTTTTACTTGAGGATATCTAATGCAGTTTGAGCTGATAATTTAAGAACTAAAAACTAACAGTTGCAGAGGGGTAACGTCAACTAAGAGTGAAAATTAACATATCTGTTAAAGTGTTCAAATCTAGCTATCCACTACACTGTTAGGCATATACCCATGAATATCGATTTTATGTTCTCTCCACCCATATTGCTTTCTCTTTCAGCATGCATTGCAATGCTTTTATTCTGCCTGTTCAATATTCTGATTAGTTCTAATCTGACGCGCCCGGTAGTATGTATGCTTGGGCTTTGCTTTATTGGTGTCGGTGTATTTGTACATATTACTTCCCTCGATATGCTAGAGCGCTGCAGGGAATTGGAAGCGTCTGGAAATGTGTCGGCGAATGTACTGTCACGGTTTGAGCGCTATTACTTAGTGTTCGCCTACATGCTTCCATTCATATCAGGATCAATTGGCACCAACGTTATTTCTGATGCGTTACTGAAACACCATACTTACGAGCGTTCCTTTTCTTTACTCCAGTTTATCCAAGATCTTGCGCAAATTATTTTGATGCCTATCGGTCTCGCCCTAGGTATTGTTGGTAGCCTCTTCTGGTTCATACATTTCTCGATAACTTCCGTTCGCCGCCTTCTTAGTTCAAAGCTTCCAAGAGCCTGTCGCTGGATAAATTTGAAAGTTTTAAAACTCAGCATCATTACCCGAAATAATTTTCGCTCGGTGCGAGGTAGCCTAAAAGAGCCAGATCCCGGTGACACTCCCCAATAACAGGTTCAACGAGTTTAAATTGTTCGCTTCGTTCACTGGGAGTCGGCTAAAGTCGGCTCCTTAGTTTAATCGTCAGTGTCCGCTTCTGGCACAAAGCTGACCGTCAAGAAAATACGGTTGGGGATGTTACATGCAAACCCTTTCGGATCTAGCCGAAAGGAAAGGGCAGCAGATGAGTAATATTCGCCATTGCTGTGTTGTGCTACTTATACTAAATTGATTTTAAAGGATAAATCCTGACAATCTATTGGCGACAAAAGTATTTATATATATGAAATATCTATAAATTTAGGGTGATCTAAAATCCCTCGGCTGTAAGGCTGTACTAGTTCAAACCTTGTCCCGTGTACCAAGGAAATCCACTAGAATAATGAAAGCAATAAAGCAGTGTCGCGACTGCCGAGAGGCGGTTTTTGAATCTAAAAGCCGCCTTTTTGCAGTGTGCAATTGGGACTCAAATCTTTTTGTTTGGCATCATTCTCAACAATGTATTGTCTTTTTGTACATAGTGATGAAATAACGCAGCCGCTGCATGCAGCGCTATTAAAAAGTAGCCGATATTAGCAAGGGTTTCATGGAGGTTTTTGATCGTGGCCTTCACTCCACTGTTAGGTGTGACAAAGGGGGAGATGGTGAAACCAAAGAAATCCCATGATTTGCCACCATAGGCCATCAGAGCAATGCCGAGAATGGGTAAAGCAAGGAAGGTTGCATAGAGCGCAATATGCATAAGCTTAGCAGCGGTCATTTGCCAACGAGGAGGTTGTGGAACGATACGCGGATCTTTGTATTTCTGCTTCAGACCCAAGCGTAAGAACATAAGCAGCCATACCAATACACCTACATTGTAGTGCGTGGCTCTCATTGCAAGATACGCATTTGAATCTTTGGGAAACCAACCACGTAGCTCCATAGCAGCATAAGTCACAGCAAGTAAGACTAGAGTGAGCCAGTGCAGTTGTATTTGTAGCTTGCTGAATTTTGTCATTGTTGTGCCTTTTAAGCTATAAAAGTTAAAGTTTATGAACTAAAGCTTAACAAAGCCTTAAATAGCTAGTGGTTATTTTGTCAAAAATAATCAAATAGATATACCGTCAGACCAATTTATTTCAGTTCGCGTAGAGATGCCGAAGGATTCGATCTGAGATCTGGTGCAAAAGCAGCGTAAAAGAGAATGAGACAAGAATAAATTACAGAATAGCGGTTTGGTTTACGCCGGTCCGTGTGCAAGAGACCGGCTAATATGCTGATTGACAACTAAGCGGCAATTTCTTTTTTGCTATATTGATAAGGCGTGACACCATAATATTTTCTGAAGACATGTATAAAGTAGGATAGGTGGCTGTAGCCACATTGGCTAGCTAACTGGTAAGTTACTAAATGGTTGTGTGTTTGCAAGAGTTTTGCAGCATATTGCATTCTACACTGCGTGATAATATCTCGGTACGTTGAACCTTCAGTTTTCAGATTCTTTTTGAGAGAACTAGTACTCATACATAAAATGTTAGCAACAGACTCAAGTGACCAATTATGACCTATATCTCTTGTGATGATCTCTTTTACTTTAAATGTCAGGCTGGGATTTGTATTCCTCATTAGGAATGAAATGAAGTCTTTACTGTTTTCAAAATACGATAAAACGAGGAGGGAAAGCATTCGTGCATGGCTGCTTTCATTTTTCGTCGGTTTTTTTATCGAATTATACTTAACAGCTAGATTGAATATTTCTGTATCCATACATTTGGTTTGAAATACGTCAGTATCACAATGGCAATTACAATTAATATATGACAGTTTATAATCAATTGAAGATAAAAAGTCACGGATAATGTATGATGGAATATGTATATGATGAACTGAAGATAAACTATTGTGGTCTATATTATGACAGGTTATTATTTGGTGGTTTGGGTTAATATGTATTTCATTTGATTTGCTAATAGATAATATAGTTTTGTGCGTGAAGAGAGTCACTGTGAGAAAATTATTGCACTCAGTGTTCATACTAACTCCTTAACAGTAAGGAAGATAATTATTGCCGTATAGTTTTTAATCTTTTAGGTATAGAACATTCTTGGGAAAAGGCAATAAATAACGCTTGAAACTATTTGCATGTTATTTAGCGCGCTATGAGATGGTTGCTAAAAAAAGGTTAAATAACAAAATTATCGGCTGATGATTAAATAATTAACTAGTTAATTATACTAATAAAAATCAAGCTAATTTGCTTGCTACGGCCGGAAAGAATAGGGCGCTAATTATATCAGCACACTATTCATGTGATAATGTATGTCATTATCATTAATACGATAATGCCACTGATTGAAAGGTTCTTAGGGTGTAGGGGGGGGATTTTACAACGCACCTAGAGTAAATCTAGTTTATGCTAAAATATCGACTTACCCAATTTTACTTCATGAGCCCATAGTTTTTTATATGACCATTTATCATTTGATCTACCAAGACTGAATATACATTCCTTGCTTTTGGTTTGGCACAATGTCCGCGCGTCACTAATGTTACATGATAGTAAAAGGCTTCCAGGGCTAAATTCTTTTATATTAGTGTCAACACCACCATTATGGTCATCAAAGTAAATCCAATCACTACACTCGGCTTTATAAACTAAATCATATGCACAAGGAGTATCATTAAACATCAATACGCTGCCAAAAATCATGGGTCTGATGGCTTCAATGAAATCAGCAAGTTCTTTTACACAATTGTCCTTATACTTATCTTTCCAGCGTATATTCATTAATTTTAGGTAAATTTTGCTAAGTTCATCGCTACTGAAATCGGTCACAGGGGCTATTGAACCACCATTGGCAAGAAATCTCCTCATTTCGGCCTGTCTTTTTTTCTGTGTTTTTTTGGAGAAACTCTCTTTTACGATGCAAATAGATCTGCGATTTAATATCCCGTATGTTAAATTAAAAAATTGTTTTTTGTGCTTAAAGGATAATTCTTTAGACTTTGCAGGGAGGTAACGACCGCCTTTTTGAGGGCATATTGGAAGTATTATGTTTTCAAAAATAATTGGGATTTTTTTGTAAGGATGGCTAAGATTGCCATGGTTATCAGTAAAGATTGCGCCAACAATTTCGCCATTGATTTCTTTATGGTAAAACCGGATTTTACTCGGGGATTTCTCCTCCAAGAGTTTTAGCACTGATGGATGATTACAAACACTACCACCAAATTTTTGATATGCCTGACAATAAATCTCATAACTTGATGCTTTCCATCCTAATAATTTTGCTGATAACATTTCTCTTGCCAAGTTTACGAATTTTTAATTTGGCATATTCTACAAGTCCATGTTTAAACAGTTATTAAATTAACGCATATTATAACTTATAGTGTCCTTTGCTCTCCGCTAACGTTCAACTCCACAGGCACATCAGTCTTGTAACCATTAGGTTTTTTCTTTCAAGGTAGTTTGCATAATTGAATTCAGAGAAAGAAATTTAAGTGAGGTTTCTTTGTAATAACTGGAAAGATGATGTTTAACCCATTGTTTATAAAATATGAGTTAGTCGAGTGTTATTATGAGGGTGGTAATTATCCATATGAAAATTATAAAAAACCACACTTTCCCTGACAGTCAGATCGCTAGAACCTAACCACATCCTCGTCCTCCGCCAGTGATAAAGTCGTTTTCGCTCTTAGCATCATTCAGGCTGCTGTAGAGGGCGGGTTTGACAATTAATCTTTTGATGGAAGGGAGTACCAACAACCCCTCATCATTTTCGATGAGGGATACGGGAAGCCAGCGTGCTTGGTTTTTTTATTTTCTTTTCTCATTCAGTCTGTTTCTAGCTTTTTACTTGGGCGTTTTGAGCTTTAGCTCATCGGGTAAAAAATAATTGCCGCAGAAAGTACAAATCAGCGTCGTATTCTTACGGAGTTTTAAGGCGCTTTGCTCCGAAGAATGTGAGCACTTAGGGCAAATCACTTGTACTGAACGATTGCTATAGAGCTTCAAGCTATCAAGGTAGGACATACGATTTTCTCGGCGTGTATAGGGTAAATCACCATACACTGTATATCTGTGAATAGCTTTAAATTGATTATTTATTAATCATATTCATTATCGTATCAAATAATACAGACGCTTTAGTATAATTAAATGTGATAAATTAAGCCTTTCGGTGCCTGTCGTACTTCGACAGTATGCCGAGTTCAATCAAAGCAACGATTGACATAATTTGTGAATACTTTAGATGAGTGCGCAAACAGCGTGATCGGTAAAGTTTTGCTCTGAAAACACCAGACACGAAGCGGCTTTTGTATATGAAAATTAGAGAAATTATCACATTAGGTTTTATGACATTTGCGTTGTTTGTTGGCGCAGGGAATATTATTTTCCCACCTTTTATTGGTCTTAGAGCAGGGGAGAACTTGTGGTATGCGGCTGCGGGATTTTTGATCACCGGCGTTGGTCTGCCTGTTCTCGCGCTTATCGCGATGGCGCGCAAAAATGGCTCGTTAGTTGAATTAACGAAACCCGCAGGAAAATATTTCGGCCTGTTATTATCGCTTATTTGCTATCTTGCACTAGGACCTTTATTTGGTACGCCGCGTACGGCAACGGTTTCCTATGAAATTGGTATTAATCCGCTTTTTTCTGGGCAGGTGCCCTTGAGCATATTTAGCCTAGTGTTCTTCATCGCGGTGATAATCTGTTCGCTTAATCCACTAAAACTCATTGATATTGTAGGGAAGTTTTTGTCCCCGCTTAAAGTAGTTTCGCTGGGGCTTCTGGGGTTATATGCTTTTTGGCGACCAGCGGGAAATGAGCTTTCTACTTTCCCTGAATATGTAGAAACACCATTTTCTAGTGGAATGATCAACGGTTATCTGACGATGGATACGCTCGCCGCGCTGGTATTTAGCATTATTATCGTTAACGCGATTAAATCTCGGGGCGTAGATCGCGCACAGAATATTACTCGTTATATGGTGATTACTGGGCTGATTGCTGCTGTGGGGCTCATTTATGTCTACATCAGCCTTTTCTATCTTGGTGCCTATAGTTTACCGTTAGCGCGCACAGCGACAAATGGTGCTGATGTCTTGCATGCCTATATCGTCAACGGTTTTGGCTTTAAAGGCAGCGTATTTTTAGCCTTTGTCATCACTATCGCCTGTCTGGTGACTGCAATTGGACTGACTAGCGCTTGTGCATCGTATTTTAATCAGATAACCGGAAAGTCCTACAAAATGTTTGTTGTAATTCTGGCAGCGGTATCTATGCTGCTGTCGAATCTTGGGCTGACGGAGATTATCCGTTTTTCTTTACCGGCATTAACATCGGTATACCCTCCGTTTATTGTGCTGGTAATTTACGGCGCGTTAGCCAAAGGTGCCAACAATTCGGTCATGCTCTGTATGCCTGCAACACTGGTGGCTTTTGTGGTGGGTATTATGCAAAGCGTGGTACCTGTGGATGATATCCCTTTGTTGGTACAACATTTACCGTTTTATAAAGAAGGAATGGGGTGGATTGTGCCTACTCTAGTGGTATTTGTACTTAGCGCAATATGTCGTAAAGTGACACCGTCTCAACGAGTGACAAGCTAAACGTTTGTCGAGATAACAAGCGCCTTTTATGGCGTTTGTTATCGATACTGTTTTATCGATAAATCTTCTTAGCGGATTTTCTTAAAGGCGTGCCGAATTTGTAGCATGTTGATAAGCACCAGCGCCGCGGTAAAAATAAATACCCAACGAAATCCCAGAACTGCCGAAACACTCGATCCCAGCATCGGGCCAATCACATTGCCTAAATACATGAAAGATTGGTTATAACCAAATATGCGGCCCGTAACGCGATCGCTGGAATATTTCAAAAGCAACGTCTGTACAGCCGGCATCAGTGCCCCATCGGCAAAGCCGAGCATAAAGCGTAAAATGCCAAGCTGTAGCGGCGAAGTCACCCATGCCATCAAGCCGAAAAGCACAACGGTAAATCCAAGGGCAGCGACTAGGATCCTTCCAGTGCCGATCCGGTCGCCTAAGCCTCCTAATCGAGGGGCCGATACCAGTGCGGCTAAGCCGGGAACAGCGGCGATCATTCCACTAACAAACGCAATATTGCTGGTGTCAGAGGCTAATTGCCGAATAAATAGCGTCAAAATTGGGCTGATCGATGCATTTGCCAACTGAATCATCAATGTCGTGACAAACAGCGCGATAATTATTGTGGGATACGGGAGGGAGCGAAAGACTTCTTTGCCTGTTAACTGATCTTCTTTTTTGACCGTAATGCGTCGTTCTTTGATTAAAAATAGCGTCACGAAGAAACTGACAAACATCATGGCCGCGGTAGAGAAAAATACCGTGCGCAGGCCAAGATGATCCGCCATCAATCCTCCGAGCAATGGTCCTGCAATCACTCCACAGATTTGTCCTGTTGAAAGCGTACCAAGCGCCCAGCCGCTTTTATCACGCGGAACCTGTGAGGCGACAAGTGCCATAGCATTGGGAATATAGCCGGAGGTCAAACCCATCAGTGCACGTAGAGCAAACAGTTGCCAGACGTTAGTGGCTATACCTTGAAGTGCAATAACCACCCCCATACCCAGAGAGGCGCGCAGTAACATCAGCTTACGCCCCTTACGGTCGGCTAAACTTCCCCATAGGGGAGCCACAAGGGCTGATACCATAAAAGTGGCACTGAAAACTAAACCAGACCATAAGCTTAGTGATTCATGGTTATGTACGCCGAGTTGTTCTACGTACAGCGGCAAGAAAGGCAAGATTTGGCTCATCGCTAAGCCTGTAAAAAAGCAGCCAAACCATACCGAGATGAGGTTTACTTTCCAAGATTCCATGATGTCTCGACGGCAAGGGGAGAGCCAGATTGCGGATTTGCTATGTGATAATATCACTCGGAGCGGCAGTTTTGTTACTTAAAAAAAGTAAAAAGAAATGGCGTTTTGTTTTCAATGCATTGAATTGACGAATCTTTATCACATTTGCTAACAGTTTCTCGCCATGAAAGAAGGTTTATTTACATTTTCAGTTTTGTCTAGCGCCTAAACTAACCTCATATATCACGTCAATTTGGATGTGATGTTCCATTGAAAACTAAAATGATAATGGGAGTTTGTATGTTGACATTGAATGCTGCTGAAACCGCGCTGGTACTTATTGACTTACAGGAAGGCATTCTACCTTTTGCTGGCGGCCCGCACTTGGCAGCTGATGTTGTAGCAAGATCGGCGCGTATCGCTGAACATTTTCGTCAACATAATGCGCCGGTCATTTTAGTTCGCGTAGGCTGGTCATCGTCTTTTGAAGAGGCGCTAAAGCAACCGGTAGATGCCCCCGCGCCAGCGCATGCGCTGCCTGAGAATTGGTGGGATTTTTCTGAAGCACTGAATGTACAGCCGGAAGATATTGAAGTGATTAAACATCAGTGGGGAGCATTCTATGGCACCGATCTGGATCTCCTACTGCGTCGCCGCGGCATCCGTAATATCGTTTTAGCAGGGATCTCAACGAATATCGGTGTGGAATCCACGGCGCGCAATGCTTGGGAACATGGCTATGCGGTAGTGATTGCAGAAGATGCTTGTAGTGCATTTGATGATATTCAGCATCAGCATAGCTTTAAGTATATTTTTCCTCGTATCTCTCGTGTTTCAGACAGCGAGAAAATTATTGCTGCGCTGCGATAAGCGCTACGATGAAATATTATTTGTGTTCATTTCCGCGGTAGCTTAGTTTGCGGAAATATCAGCAGGGAGCAGAGAGTGAAAGAGACAAAATTTAGCGGTTTTACTCAGCAAGGGCTTAATTTTTTGCAGCAGGTGCGGGTAGAAAATAGTAAAGAGTGGTTTGAAGAGCATCGTTCGGTTTACAACCAACATGTTTTGACGCCGTTTCGCGCCTTAGTGGATGAGCTTGCGACGCCAATGCTGAAGATTGATCCTCAGTTTGAAACGCGTCCTGCTATTGGTAAAACGTTATCGCGTATCCATCGTGATACGCGTTTCTCCCATGATAAGTCGCGCTATCGCAGCCAGATGTGGCTTACATTCAAACGTCATTCCAAAGAGTGGACCGATGCTCCAGTGTTCTTCTTTGAAATCAGCCCAGATACGCTGCGCTACGGGCTTGGCTATTACTCTGCATCCAAAGGTACGATGGATCGTTTCCGTCATCTGGCGCTGCGTCAGCCGGAGGAGTTTGCGGCGGCAACAGCCTGTTGTAAAAAGCCTTTTGAGCTGGTGGGGGATATGTATAAGCGCCCATTGGTGAAGGAGCAGGATCCTGCCATCGCGAATTGGTATAACCGCAAAACCTTTGCCGTGATGGTGACAGACCATCAGGTAGAACAGCTTTTTTCATCTACGTTGCCAGAGATGCTCGCGAAAAGATTTACCCAACTCGCTCCGCTATATCAGTTTCTCATGAAGGTTGAGATGCTAAAACAGGTGCCATTAGAGGATCTCTAGACAGGCGACTAACGCCATTCGAGCATTTATTAAATGAACGGTTCTAGACAAGAATATACCGTAGTGATTTTCAGCATAAAAAATCCCGTAACGCGATCGGCGTTACGGGATATATCGCGGCTCTTGGGCGAACGGTTATTTAGGCATGGTTGCCTTCGTCGCCTTGGGGGTGAAAGGATCGTTCCCCAGAGAGCTGTAGGCGACTTGCTTTAATGCAAAGTTCATCACCGTAGGTGAAGGGTGCTTTTGGTTTGAGATAAATGGATACTTCGCCACTAACTCCTGACTTTTAATGCCCGTCCACTCCGAGAATAGATGCAAGAAATCCTCAGCCGAGCGACGTGCTTTGATCACTCTACGGCGAGTGTCATCGGAGGACAGTATCATTAGCGGAACCTGATAGTTCTGCTGATATTTATCATCGTGTGACAAAAATTCATTGCTGGTGCCTTTTTCGTGAAACGCCAGTCCATGATCGGAGAAATAGATCATCGAGAAGTTCTGTCCGCTGCCTTTGAGCTGGTTATAAAGCTGGCTCAGGAAACTGTCGGTTTGCGTGATGCTGTATAGGTAGCAAGAGGTCTCTTTTGAATGAACGAAAGTATCGTAGCGCCCGCCGGTACGGTCACAGGCTTTTGGATGAGAACCAATTAAGTGATAGACCACTAATTTAGGTCCGTCAGTCTGAGCCTGAAGCGCATCCTCAGTAAAACGTAGGAGGTCGAAGTCGGAGGTCGCTTTGCCATCTTCAAAATCGCCTTTTTTCAGGAAACGTACATCGTCAGCACGCTTAGCAACGCTGGCGACTACGGTATCATAGCGTCCAATTTGTCCTTGATTGGAAAACCAATAGGTGTGAAAACCGGCTTTTTTAGCCAGTGTAATGATGCTGTTTTGGTATTCAGGCTTACCGTCGCGAACCAGATTCAACGTTTGTCCCAATGATTTTTGAGTCGATGGAGCGGCTGAAATGTAATCATTGAAGAAAGTACCAATGACTTGGCTTTCGAACGGCGTATTGTTCCACTTGCCGCCAAAGCTGCCGTGAGCATCGCGACGTGCGCTTTCACCGATAACCAGCACGTACACCTGCCGCTTCGCTTTTACATCTTCTACGTGCCAAGTATCAGGCACGGAGGATAATTCTTTCATCCGCGCCATTTCGGCATCGACTTCTTTCTTACCATTGGCCACATCTTCAACAAAACGCACGACGGGGTAGCCAGTGTCGCTAAGTTTAAATTCACCGCCGGCTCTCAGATTAGTCACCGGTGCCAGTAACAACGCACCAACGAAAGAAAATAGGAAAAGCGATTTAGCCATCGTCCAGCGGCGTATTTGCGGCGTTTTTCTGCGTAGGATAAAAATACCTAAAATGAAAATAAATACCGCAATCAGATAGTCCCAGTAAGGGAATATCTGCATCATTTCGCCCGCTTCTTCTGGGTTCGTCGAGTATAGAGACAAAATGGAATTGAAGTTCGGCGGTCCAAACACGCGACCAAACGGGTAGTAAAACGCGGCAGTAAGTATACAAATAAACAGCACCGCTTTTTGAACGCGGGGGAGGTAACTGCCCAATAGCAAGAAAAAGCAGCCTAACCCGATAGCATAGACCACGCTAAATTCGTAACCGAGCCCCAGGTTAATCAGAGCAGCTAAAACAAAATAGAGCAGTGTATAAGGGGTTAGTAATTCGCGAGTCTTATTCTCTGGCTCGAAAGGATTTGATGTTAAGTTCATTTTTATTATCTGAAAGGGTGCAGTGCACCAAAATTAACCGCGGGATCCATCTTCACTCACCTACAGACTCATCGCTGCCTTTGGTATGTTGTGGAGGTGTTTCCATTGTACTGTCTTTACCGGTTTCAAAATCCCGAGCAAAGCTGCAAGAAGATATGCTGAGCGAGATTGAATAGCAACAGAAACAGCGGGGCTGTGGTGTGATTTAGGATGCAAATTTAAGACAACAGCGCATTGCCAAAATTTGGCTACGCATTATAGCGAAAAGTTTAAGGACTCAGGGGATTAACAGAAGAAAAAACCGCGATTGAAAGTGTCAACCAAATGATACCGAGTAGCTCGATATCATTTGGTGATAGCTGCGTTAAGCGCCCTTATGCAGGGTGTTAACTCCTTGTGCATTATGTGACAACATTTGGTTATTTAAATTAATCGACTGTTGGTCGGTTAATGCATCAGGTGGGATATTCATATGGCGTAAAACATCCCCCATGATTTGACCAAATATCGGCCCAGCCACCGAGCCGCCGAAGTGCTTTCCTGCATTTGGATGGTTTACCATTACAACCAGTGCAACGCGCGGATCGCTTGCTGGGGCGACGCCCGCGGTGTAGTTCACGTAGCCGCCGTCATACTTTCCGCTGTCCCCCATTTTTTCTGCAGTACCGGTTTTTATGGCTAAACGGTAGCCTGGCACAGCTGCAGTCACGCCGCTGCCACCCGGTAAAGCATCACTTTCCATCATATGGACTACGGTGCGAACGATGTTCTCATCCATCACTCGCGTTCCCAGAACAGGAGGTGTGACTTTGGTAATTGAAACTGGACGGAAAATACCAAAGGAGCCGATGGTGGCGTATTCACGCGCCATTTGTAGAGGAGTGACACGCAAACCATAGCCGAAAGAGAATGTAGCGCGTTCAATATCAGACCAGCGTTCGCGATGCAGTGGAAAATAACCGCTACTTTCTCCTCCAATCCCAAGTCCGGTGGAAACACCTAGCCCAAAGCTATGATAGAGATTCACGAGCACGTCAGAGGGCATAGCCAGTGCAATGTGTGATACTCCGATGTCACTCGATTTTTGCAAGATACCGGTAATCGTGAGGCGCGACCAGTGCCCAACGTCCTTGATCAAATGCCCGTTGACGGGATATGGCGTCGTATCGATAACGGAATCAGGACGAATCAGATGGCGTGCCAAACCAGCCATCACCACCAAGGGTTTAACCGTTGAACCTGGCTCGAAACTATCAGATATCGCCACGTTGCGCATATCCTTTTGCGGCACGCCTTGGTAATTATTCGGATTATAAGAGGGATAACTTGCCATCCCTAAAATTTCACCGGTATTAACATCCACCAACACTGCCGCACCGGAATCGGCTTTATTCAGCAAAACGCCTTCACGTAGGTGTGAGTAAAGCGCGTATTGCAGGTAACGGTCGATGCTAAGGCTGAGCGTAGGGGCTTGCTGTGCCGGATCGTCTTCCATAAGGCTAACCACGTTGCCATAACGATCTTTACGATAAACGCGATGCCCAGGTTTCCCTTGCAAAAGGTTGTTAAAACCACTCTCTATACCGTCTAAGCCTTGCTGATCTAATCCAACGATACCGATAAGATTAGAGGCTGCATCGCTCATCGGATAATAACGGCTGGAGTCAGACGGCGTGGATATTCCATATATATGAAGCTTGTTAACATATTCCGCAATACCTGATTCAACCTGGCGGCCAAGATAGATAAAGTGGCGATGCGCGTTATCGAGTATCTTTGCCTTGATATCACTTTCTGGCTGTGAAAGCGCCGTGCTGATATATGACCATTGCTCACTGGTTAGGTTAGGATCGCGTTCTAGGACATGGATAGGATCGGCAATAACATCATTTGACGCCACGCTGACCGCTAAAGGTTGCCCTTCGCGATCGGTAATCGTTCCACGTAAAGGTTGAGTCACCAATGAACGTAGTGAACGCTGATCGGCCTCACGCTCTAACTGAGGGTGATTCATTAACTGCAAGTAACCAACTCGACCAAGAAGTAGGGCTAGAAAAACGACAATACCCAAGCAAATTAGAACAAAACGCCCCTGAAAATAATTGCCACGCGGATTCAATGGACTTCTTTTACGCATAATTCAGCCAATAGGAAAAATTCTATATCAATAGAGTGGAGTGCTGGAGTCCGCTAACTATAA
Source organism: Hafnia paralvei (assembly GCF_020150375.1). NCBI lineage: Bacteria > Pseudomonadati > Pseudomonadota > Gammaproteobacteria > Enterobacterales > Hafniaceae > Hafnia > Hafnia paralvei. The sequence goes on from NZ_CP083737.1 coordinate 2,051,534, forward strand.
AAGAGAGTGAGAAGAAAGGTTGGCTTATGAAACATTTGTTCGCACTTCAATTATCATTGAAATAAATGAAACAAATAAAAATAAAGCGATTAAAAACGAATCTCTCTCAAGCCAATGATGCCGCTAGAGCCAACAGTATCATGCTCTCTCCACCCGCAAGTGAAAAGTGGGAATGGGAAAAATCTGGCGTGCAGTATTGTTTATGAGCTATTAATGCAGATTATTCTTTAATAATGGAAACATGCCAAACATTTATTGATATCTTTATTTTGCAATCATATTATCCGTGCACTAAGCGTATGAGGTTAAATATGAATCAAAAATTGAAGCCGTTAAGCCGAGTAGCCATTATTCTCACCGGTATTATTGGAATGGCGACTGCGCACGCCGATCTCATGGGATCGTTAAAGAGTGCAAGTGAACAGCTTTCATCCAACACGGCGAGCACATCAGGTGCGAACAGTTCATCACTACTGACCGGAGCCTTAGGATCGCTCATGGGTGGAAATGCTCAAACACTCCAGTCAACGAGCAGCGCGAATATCGGTGGCGTACTCAGCTATTGTGTACAAAATAATGTGCTGGCTGCGGGTAATCAGAAAGTGGAATCTGTTAAAGATGCTTTGCTGAACAAACTCGGCACACAGACAGAAAGCCAATCTTACCAAAATGGTCTCAACGGTATTTTAGACCTGCAAGGTAAAGATGACGTCAATCTGAACAATTTAGGTTCAATGACGAGCGATATGAAAGCGAAGATCAAAACTAAAGTGTGCGGTATGGTTTTAGATCAGGCGAAAAAAATCGTCTAAATTCAGCGTTTATATTCTTGAGGAGTGGCATTTTTAGGCCATTCCTCTCTCATTTATTTCAAATAGCGACGACAGAAGTTACCCACCTCAGCGATGGCCATACGCGATTCTTTCATGCGTGGCACTAGATATTGCCAAACGTGCCACATTCCTTGCCAGTAAGAAAATAGAACTTCACTCCCTGACTTTTGTGCTTTTTCTGCCAATCGTTGTGCATCGCTGAAAAGGATTTCCTCACTGCCAACCTGAATCAATAACGGTGGTAACCCCTCTAATTGACCAAATAAGGGGGAAACATCAGGATTAGTTAGCGGCGTTGATCCACAGTAAGCGTTTACACAATGAGAGGCCTGTTGAATGTGAGGAGCGAAAAACGGATCGCGCTTTAATCGAGTCTTGACCGATTCGCCATTCATAGTGAGATCGACCCACGGGCTGAGTACTGCGATAGCAGCGGGGCGAGGGAGAGTGGAAATTGATTTAATCCGCAAAGCTAATGCAAGTGCTAAACCCCCGCCAGCAGAGTCACCCATGAGAAAAATACGCTTAGTATTGATGTTAGGTTGCACGCAAAGCCAGCGATAAACGGTTTCTGCATCGTTTAGCGCGGCGGGATAAGGGGATTCGGGAGCCAAGCGGTAATCAATCAGAAGCAGCGGAATTTTTGCTGCATCGGCAATAAAAGAGGCCATAGAACGGTGGCTTGAGCATGAACCCATGTGATAAGCGCCGCCGTGTAAGTAAAGAATGACAGCATCAGCACACGCATTCTCAGGTGTCAGCCATTCTGCGTAGATACCGGAGAGTTCCACGCTGCTCAGGCGTACACCATTGGCCAGCGGCATGCGCTCACCCAATTCATCCATTTGTTTACGCACGGTAGCAACGTCACTGAGGTCGGCTTGTGCAAAATGGCGCTTAATCACAAACTTGAAGAGATGGCTTTTTAGACTGCGCATCTGAATTCCCTTTCAAACAAACTCATAAAGATATTGAGAGCTATTTAGGCTCGGACATCCTGATATTCTGGAGTGGTATCAAACTCATGTTTAGCAAATGGACATAACGGGATGATTTTGCGATTTTCCCTGCGCATTTTCTCCACGACTTTAGCCACTAGTCGCTTACCCACGCCTTGACCTTTGAGCGTCTCGTCGACATCCGTGTGATCGATGATGGCAAGATGCTCACCTGTTAGCACAAATACGACTTCAGCGATCAAGTTACCTTGAGCGTCATTGATATAAAAATTGTTGTCACCTTCTAGGATTTCCACAGCAGACTCCCTATTTTTGATGATATTTAAGCGCGCCGCTTGGGCAGGTGTTGATAACGCTCATGACGGTGTTCACGTCGACGCTATCAGGCATAATCCACGGTTGGCGATCTAATTTGAAAAGATGGCTATTTCCTCGCACACAGTTGCCGGAATGCTGACAGATGCTCAGATTGAAATAAACATCAATGTCTTTGCCGTGGTACTGGCGGTAGCCAGCATCAAGCAGTTCTTGATCCATCGTGATTCTCCTACGGCATTGTTGTTGGTCAGTTGACAAGTACTGACGTAATTATGGTTATAGAACATAAGTACTAGACTAACCAAAAAACGTCGTGAGAGGCATCAACGTCATTGTATAAGGCCTAAATTAGGAATTGACCTTATAACGGTACAATTAAAACGTCAGTGTGTGTTTTATCAATAATATGGGTTGCTGAATTCAATATTCTTTTCAAGAAACCTTCACAGTGGTTACCGCATATCACTAAATCAACGGGATCTTCTTTGCACGCGTAGATCACACCATCAGCCAGTTCTCCATTGCAGACAATGGTACGACTAATGGGATAATCTGCCTGTTGACGTAGCTCCTCTAAAAACAAGTTAGCTTCTTCATGAATCAGTTCACGTAGCGAACCGAGCATGGAGCCTGCAAAGCTAGCAGTAAGATCGGCTTCGTTACATAAGGTCAGTAGTGTGATTGAGCCCTGATACGGGCGAACAATAGCGATAGCCTTTTCAACTAACTTGATGCTGTCCGGTGCCTGCGCAACGGCAACGAGTACTCTCCTGTAGCTCATCTCTGCCCCCATTCCCTATGACAATAAAAACATTTTAAAGAATAGACCACAGATTAGCTGTGGTGAAAATCACAATCAGTTTTTGCTTCTGGACAAATAGCACTTATATCTAAGAACCCACTTCGATAAGCGTATGGCTAATTTCTAAACGAAATAGGGGTGAGAACGTGAAATAACTCTTTATGTGTAGCGTGAATAGTCTGGTACCTATGGGGATATTAGGGGAGATTTAATGTGCAAAAAAGAATAAGCCAATACGAATAAGGAATAAGCATGAAGGGAAATAGGTCAGTAAGGCACGGAGGGAGAAAATAAAATGAATGGTATTATTTTGGTTTCATCTATCGGTTGAAACCGTTTACACAGTGACGGATTTCACGTTATTCACATTTGTTCAGCATCTTTCTCAAGGTAAGCTAAAAATTTATAAAATGATGTTTCGATTTAACGGCCTAAATAACCCTAAAATTCACCACTAGCAGCAACATAATTTACAAGGGTTATTTATAGAATCTATATGGCTACTTCGTTGTCAGGTCTAAATACTCAGTAAAGCTATATATGTAGCGTTTTAAGCTTTTAATTTGCTTTTTGAGAATTTTTAACTCGAAATATCCGTATTTTTTATATGATTATTGTGAATGATATGTTTGAGATTCAATTGCTTAGCATGTCCTAAAGTGGCTCATACTTTTTGACCGATTAATGAACTATTAAGTGATTAGTAATATTTATTTACTGATTTTTTGTGATGCGCATCACGTTTTTCTCAAATTAATCTGAGGCGCTCGTTGTATATATCTCTTAATCGGGGGTAGAGTTGCCACGAATCAGGAATATTCTTATTTTTTTATGAATGTCCTTTGAACCGGTAGTCTGAAAAATTGTACGTCTAAGATACAACTTCCAGCGTAATTACGGTTGAGTCCCTTGAGTTTTTTTGGGGGGCCTCGGTGAGGTCAGGCTTTCATTTGAGCAGATAGTTATCAGGCACCATTACTTTTCGCACTTTGGCGCGTTATGGGTAATTGGTGCATTTCATTATGTTGGCGAACAAAAATTTAACAGGGGGAGATAATGAGTACCTCTGAAATACTCAAGCATATTTATGACATCAATTTGTCATATTTGTTATTAGCGCAGCGCTTAATTCACGAAGAGAAGGCCTCAGCGATGTTCCGGTTGGGGATTAACAATGAAATGGCTGATTCATTGGCTCTTTTGACCCTGCCACAAATGGTCAAATTGGCAGAAACCAACCAGTTGGTGTGCCAGTTTCGTTTCAGCGATCACGAAACGATTCAAAAACTAACGCAAGAGTCTCGCGTTGACGATCTCCAGCAGATTCACACTGGGATTATGCTTTCCAGCCATTTGTTGAAACAACTTTCGCCAACTGATACCTGCCCCCCTCACAAAAGAGTCTGATAATGAGCGAAAAAAGCATTATTCAGGAAGCCCGCGATATTCAACTGGCGATGGAACTTATCTCTCTGGGGGCTCGCCTCCAGATGTTAGAAAGTGAAACGCAATTGAGCCGTGGCCGTCTTATTCGGCTCTATAAAGAGCTGAGAGGTAGTCCTCCGCCAAAAGGCATGTTACCGTTTTCGACGGACTGGTTTATGACGTGGGAACAGAACATTCATTCATCAATGTTCTACAACGTCTATGCCTTCATGATAAAAAGTCAATCATGCCGTGGCGTGGAGGCGGTTATCCGCGCGTACAAACTGTATCTTGAACAGTGTCCGGTGCCTCCAGGTGAGCAGCCTGTTCTGGCTCTGACACGAGCGTGGACGTTGGTTCGCTTTGTTGACAGCGGGATGTTGGAGTCTGCTCCATGCTCTTGCTGTGGGGGTTCATTTATTGCCCATGCACATCAGCCATTAAGCTCATTTGTATGCAGTTTGTGCCAACCGCCATCACGAGCGATAAAAAAACGTAAACTTTCTGACAATCTTGCCGATATGTTCCCACAATTGCTCAATGAGCAAGAGAAACGCGTGGTGTAACCTGATTGAGGCAATCAGTCTTATAGGTTGGCGATCGGTGGTGTGGCTTTAAACGATGTTATCAGGTCAACCCACCGGTTATCTTCCTTTCGAGCCGTCATCCGACGGCCTCTGAATTCTCCTTCTCCGTCCTCCCGGACAGCGCGTTACACCCAATTTCCATTTTGAGCATTAAGGAATTCGCGTGCTTATTCTATTGGGTTATGCCGTTGTAACAATCGCCGTTCTTGGCGGTTATGTGATCGTGGGGGGGCATCTTGGTGCTCTGTATCAGCCTGCTGAACTTCTGATTATTGCCGGTGCTGGTATTGGCGCTTTCATCGTTGGGAACAACGGTAAAGCCATCAAAGCGACACTCCGTACGCTACCCAAGCTGGGGCGCAGTGCTAAATATAACAAAGCGCTTTATATGGACGTGATGGGGTTGATGTATCTGTTGCTCGCTAAGGCGCGCCAGCAGGGGATGCTCACGCTTGAGCGCGATATCGAAAATCCGCAAGAAAGTGAACTTTTCTCTAATTATCCACGGATTCTGGCCGATAAGATCCTCATTGAGTTCATCACGGACTACATGAGATTGATGGTGAGCGGCAACATGAATGCGTTTGAAATTGAAGCCCTGATGGATGAAGAGATCGAAACTTTCGAGAGCGAGGCGGAAGGGCCTGCTGACAGTCTGGCGATGGTCGGCGACTCCTTGCCCGCGTTTGGTATCGTGGCCGCGGTGATGGGCGTTGTGCATGCGCTTGCGTCGGCCGACCGTCCTGCTGCGGAGCTGGGTGCGCTGATTGCGCATGCCATGGTTGGGACTTTCCTCGGGATCCTGTTGGCCTATGGGTTTGTTTCGCCGTTGGCTTCTCTGATGCGCCAAAACTGTGCCGAAACCGTCAAAATGATGCAGTGCATCAAAACTACGCTGTTATCGAGTTTACATGGCTATGCTCCACAGATTGCGGTCGAGTTTGGTCGCAAAACGCTGTATTCCACCGAGCGCCCGTCATTTATGGAGCTTGAAGAACATGTGCGTCAGGTGAAATCACCTGCGGCGCAGCAGTCGGCGGTGGAAGAGGAAGTATGAAGAATGGCAACCGCCCGATAATTCTGGTTAAGAAGCGTAAACCCTCGAAAAAAGGGGGGCACCACGGTGGCTCATGGAAAATCGCTTACGCCGATTTTATGACGGCGATGATGGCCTTCTTTTTAGTGATGTGGCTGCTGGCGATAGCCAGCCCGCAGGAGTTAACCAAGATTGCTGAGTATTTCCGTACACCGTTGGCAGTCGCGTTGACTCACGGCGATCGTTCCAGCGCCAGCACCAGCCCCATTCCCGGTGGCGGCGACGACATGATGCAAAAAGAGGGTGAGGTGGCTAAATCAATGCCCGATCCTGCCACTAAAGCGGATAGCGAAAGGCTTAAGAAACTGCGTAAGCAGATTGACCAACTCATTCTGACCGACCCAAGGCTCAAAGCGTTACAGCCGCATCTGCTGATTAACATGATGGATGAAGGGTTACGCATCCAGATCATCGATAGCCAAAACCGACCGATGTTTGAAAACGGTAGTGCCAGAGTAGAACCCTATATGCGCGATATCTTGCGTGCGATAGCGCCGATTCTGAATGACGTACCGAACAAGATTAGTCTTTCTGGCCATACCGATGATTTGCCTTATGCCAGCGGTGAGCGCGGATACAGTAACTGGGAACTTTCAGCCGATCGCGCCAATGCCTCGCGTCGAGAACTCATTGCGGGCGGCTTAGCGGAAGGAAAAATTCTGCGCGTGGTCGGTATGGCAGACACCATGAGCCTGAAATCGCAAACCAGCGACGCCGCAATTAACCGTCGAATCAGCATTTTGGTATTGAACAAAAGTGCGCAACATAACATTGAGCATGAGAATTCAGAAAGTCAGGAGATGGATTTTTCCAATCCTGCAGCGATGAAGCAGTGGAGCGAAGGAGGCGCGGTAAATCTTGCGCCACAGGCGTCACCGGTACAGACCAGCCCGCTGGCGCCGATGAATGACCATATTATTACGACAACACCGACCGAAAAGAGGTGACCTGTGAGCATGGATATTACTGCGTTTTATCAAACGTTCTTTGATGAAGCCGATGAACTGCTGGCAGATATGGAGCAGCACCTACTGGAGCTGGACCCAGAAGAGCCAGATATAGAACAACTTAACGCGATTTTCCGTGCCGCGCACTCCATTAAAGGCGGTGCCGGAACCTTTGGTTTCAATATATTGCAAGAAACCACGCATTTGCTGGAAAACCTACTCGACGGTGCGCGCCGCCATGAAATGCGCCTGAGCACCGATATCATCAACCTGTTTCTGGAAACCAAAGATATTATGCAGGACCAGCTCGATGCCTATAAATCCGCGCAGGATCCCGATCACGCCAGTTTTGAATATATCTGTCAGGCATTAAGGCAGTTAGCGTTAGAAGCTCAAGACGTGAGTGGATCTGCCACTGCGGAAAACCCGCATCTTAAAGCCGTTACCGAAGAAAACGCAGATGCCGATCAGAATACCAACAACGACGGTGCTCAAGCGTCGACGTTACCCGATGGCTGCATATCTCTCTCGCTGTGTGGACTAAAACCGCAAGAAGTCGCTCTGATGCTAGAAGAGCTCGGCAATTTAGGGACGGTACGTGAACATACCGAAACGGCTCATGGCTTAGACGCTGTGCTAGAAACCACGGCCAGCGAAGATGACATAGCAGCGGTGCTCTGCTTTGTATTAGAACCTGAGCAAATCGCGTTCAATCATACACTGCCTGAAAAGGCAGAAAACACGGTTTCGCAACCGGCTGCGCCAACAGCTGAGGCCCAGCCTAAAACAGCGACGACGCCAGAACTAAAACTGGTTCAGGAGCCGGCAACGCCACGTACCGAAGCCCCCAAACGTACGGCAAAAGCAACGGAAAGCACCAGTATTCGCGTAGCGGTTGAGAAGGTCGATCAGCTCATTAATTTAGTTGGTGAATTGGTTATTACCCAGTCCATGCTGGCACAGCGCTCGGATATGCTAGACCCGGTCGATCACGGTGATTTACTCAACAGCCTGGGACAATTGGAGCGTAACGCGCGCGACCTGCAAGAGTCCGTCATGTCGATTCGCATGATGCCAATGGAGTACGTCTTTAGCCGTTTTCCTCGTCAGGTACGCGATCTGGCTGGCAAGCTTAACAAGCAGGTGGAAATTACGCTGTTAGGTAGCTCGACCGAACTGGATAAGAGCTTGATCGAACGCATTATCGATCCGTTAACCCATCTGGTGCGCAATAGCCTCGACCATGGCATTGAAACTCCTGAGGTGCGTGTTGCGGCAGGCAAAAGTCCAGTGGGGAATCTCACGTTATCGGCAGAGCATCAGGGCGGAAATATCTACATCGAGGTGATCGATGACGGTGCTGGTTTAAACCGTGAGCGCATTTTAGCTAAGGCGCGCTCGCAGGGCATGGCGGTCAGCGACACCATGACCGACGATGAAGTCGGGTTGCTGATTTTCGCACCGGGTTTCTCCACGGCAGAACAGGTCACTGATGTTTCTGGGCGCGGCGTGGGTATGGACGTCGTGAAACGAAATATTCAGGAAATGGGCGGCCACGTTGAGATCCAGTCGCGGAGCGGGAAAGGTACCACGATTCGTATCGTGTTACCGCTAACGCTGGCGATCCTCGACGGCATGTCGGTCAAAGTGAATAACGAAGTCTTTATTTTGCCGCTTAACGCCGTGATGGAATCCTTGCAACCGCGTGAAGAAGATCTTTATCCGTTGGCGGGCGGCGAGCGTGTGCTACAGGTTCGCGGCGAATATTTACCGCTGGTGGAACTGTATAGCGTGTTTGACGTTGAAGGCGCAAAAACTGATGCGATGCAGGGCATCGTGGTGATCTTGCAAAGTGCAGGGCGCCGCTATGCATTGCTGGTTGATCAGCTGATTGGTCAGCATCAGGTCGTGGTGAAGAACTTGGAAACCAACTACCGAAAAGTGCCGGGGATTTCTGCGGCGACGATTCTGGGCGATGGAAGCGTTGCGCTGATCGTCGACGTTGCCGCGCTACAGAGCATTAATCGTGAAAAACGCTCCGCGGTTTCCGCTGCATAGCGTGAACCGAATCGTTATCTATTTTAGCCAGCAGGCGACTGCTGGCGGTTAAATACCCTAATTTGTAAAGGTGAACTAACATGACAGGACTGGCTTCTGTAACCAAACTGGCGGGAGAAACTGTAGGACAGGAGTTTCTGGTTTTCACCCTCGGAGATGAAGAGTACGGCATTGATATCTTAAAAGTACAAGAGATCCGTGGCTACGATCAGGTCACACGTATTGCCAATACACCGGCTTTTATCAAGGGTGTGACAAATCTGCGTGGCGTCATTGTGCCTATCATCGATCTGCGAGTGAAGTTCTCTCAGGAAAATGTGACGTACAACGATAATACCGTTGTCATTGTGCTTAATTTCAGCCAGCGAGTTGTCGGGATTGTGGTTGACGGCGTATCGGATGTCCTGTCGTTAACTAACGAACAGATTCGCCCAGCGCCGGAGTTTGCTGTCACGCTATCTACGGAATATTTAACCGGATTAGGATCGCTTGGTGAGCGCATGCTGATCTTGGTCGATATTGAGAAGCTGTTGAGTAGTGAAGAGATGGAGTTGGTGGAGGGAATGACGGCGTAGTAGCCTGTTTCGCAGGTGCGCGACGGCCTTAAAGGAACGAATGAAAATAGGGCGGTGTAATTTTTCGTACGACTGTTGTTGATGTTGTTTTGCGTCAGATTTCGTACGCCTAAGGCACCGAAATATACATGCACTCCGTGCAGGCGTCCGAGTCGGGGGGCCAATCGCTGCCCCCCGACACCCTAGCTTGGCACCGTCCTTCAGCCTGCTTCGCAGGTACCCGAATCTCGTCATTCCGGCTTTAACGGAACGAATGAAAATAGAGTGGTGTCATGTTTCGTACGCCTAATGCACCGAAACCTGCATGCACTCCGTGCAGGCGTCCGAGCAAGGCGGCTCAATCGCCGCCGCCTTGCATCCAGGCTTGGCACCCCCTACCAGCCCGCTGCGCGGGTTCCCTCGTTTCATCATTCCGGTCTTAACGGAACGAACGACAATCGCGAGTATTCGGCGCATCCCTGCGCCTCACCCCTTCGGGGCCAACGCAAGCGTTGTTCAAATTTGCTCCAGGCAAATTTGTCCATGCCTCCGTCGTTCTTTCGCCGATATCAATCGGCGAATCCTAACCTGCATGATTCACTTGGCTGTCCGGTAATGTGCCGGAAAAGGTCAAAATCAAAACAAAAAGTGTGGCCGTTTTTTAGTTTAAGTGGTCGTAGGTAGAGCCGCCGGTACAGGGATGTACCGGCGGAGTTTGGGGCGCCCTGGATGGGCGATACCAAACCGGAGCGGAGATGGCGTCTCGGATAAAAGCGCGCGAGTGCAGAGACCACGCGCTGGTGGTCTCTGCCCGTACGCCCTCACTAGGGTATCAATGACGCTCGGTATGAACAGGCGGGCGGAATATTACACAATGTTTGCAGAGTGGAGTTCCCAAACCGGAGTAACGCATTTGCTGACCGGCGAACGAAACATTACACCTGTGTTTCATAAACGACAGGTAGGCGGGGTATTACACAACGGTGACATTTTATTACACCGGTGTCTCATAAACGATCGGCATGCAAAAAACACCCATCCCCCCACTAAACTAAATTCCCCCCTAAAGTTTTCTAAAGCCCCGCCGATATCCCTTCTATCCGACGTACCGAGAATGAGAAACCATGTTAAACCGTATAAAAGTTGTCACCAGTTTGCTGTTGGTGCTGGGGTTGTTTGGTATTTTACAAATGACATCCGGAGGATTGTTCTTTAACGCCCTGAAAAACGACAAGGAAAACTTCACTGTTTTACAAACCATCCGCCAGCAGCAGTCCACGCTGAATGGTAGCTGGGTAGCATTACTCCAAACGCGAAATACGCTTAACCGTGCGGGCATCCGTTACATGATGGATGTGAATAAAACCGGTAGCGGTGCGACGGTGGATGATTTGCTGCAAATTGCCAAAACCTCTCTGCAGCAGGCGGAAGGACGTTGGGGGGAATACGAGGCGCTGCCTATCGACCCACGTCAAAGCCAAGAGTCTGTCGAGCAGCTAAAGCGTAATTACGACATCTTGCACGGTGCATTATCTGAGTTAATCCAACTGCTTTCTACCGGCAAAATCAATGAGTTCTTTGACCAGCCGACGCAAGGTTATCAAGACGGATTTGAGAAAAGTTATGTCGATTATCTGGTGCAAAACGATCGTTTGTATCAAGAAGCGGTGAACGACAATAACAGTTCGTACAGCATGGCAATGTGGATTTTGATCGGCGTGCTTGCGCTGGTGGCCGTTGCGATTGTTCTTGTCTGGTTCGGTATTCAACGAACGTTGATTGTTCCGCTAAATCGCCTGATCGATAGCATCAAACATATCGCGGGCGGCGATTTGGCGCGCAGCATTGACGTGCATGGCACCAATGAAATGGGGCAGCTCGCCGCCAGCCTAAAACACATGCAGGGTGAACTGGTTCGCACCGTAGGTAATGTGCGTCAAGGTGCTAATGCGATCTACAGCGGCGCGAGCGAAATTTCAGCTGGCAACAACGATCTCTCTTCTCGTACCGAGCAACAGGCGGCCTCACTGGAAGAAACGGCTGCCAGCATGGAACAGCTGACTGCAACGGTGAAACAGAACGCCGAAAATGCACGTCAGGCGAGCCATCTTGCGCTTAGCGCATCTGAAACGGCACAGAAAGGCGGCAAAGTGGTGGCGAACGTAGTGCAAACCATGCACGACATCGCAGGAAGCTCACAGAAGATTGCTGATATCACCAGCGTCATCGACGGTATTGCTTTCCAAACCAATATTCTGGCACTGAATGCGGCGGTTGAAGCGGCACGAGCCGGTGAACAGGGGCGTGGGTTTGCGGTGGTTGCGGGTGAAGTACGTAATCTGGCGCAGCGCAGTGCTCAGGCAGCGAAAGAAATCAAAGGTCTTATCGAAGACTCAGTAAATCGTGTCGATATGGGGTCAGTGCTGGTCGAAAGCGCGGGCGAAACCATGGGCGATATTGTCAGTGCGGTGACTCGCGTGACGGACATTATGGGCGAAATCGCATCGGCCTCTGATGAGCAAAGTCGCGGTATCGATCAGGTTGGTCAGGCAGTGTCTGAAATGGATCGCGTGACCCAACAGAACGCCGCGTTGGTGGAAGAGTCCGCATCTGCGGCTGCCGCTCTGGAAGAACAGGCCAGCATGCTGACGCAAGCGGTTTCAGTATTCCGCATCCAGCATGATTTCAAAGAAGACATCAGCGAAAGTCGTAGCGTTAAGCCTGTGATTGCCACTCCGGCGCCTCGTGCTATTGCGGCGACCGATGCGGGCGATAACTGGGAAACCTTCTAAACACCGTAGTCACAAAAATGAAAGGGTGGCAAAGACCACCCTACCTGCATAGCGGGGATAAGCTGAAGCACTTTTTTACTCTTCATTCTTCAGGCTACGGCATGGATGAATGTTTCAAGTGAACTGCACCTTGAAATCTATTGAGTATGTATCTCCACGCGTGTGGCGACGCTGATGACAAAGCCGCTACACGCGTTGGGAATAATTAAAACGTGACAGCGCCGGGACCCTACAAATGAACCGGCCCAAAAGGAAAGCATCGTGTTTAATCGAATCCGAGTATCAACCAGTCTGTTCCTGCTGCTTATGCTGTTCTGCCTGCTGCAATTGGGATCTACCGGCTTGTCATTTATGTCGATTCGTTCCGATAACAACAACTTTTCTAACGTGCAGGTGGTTAACGATCAGCGTGAAGCGCTGAATCAGTCATGGGTGGCGTTATTACAGGCGCGCAATACGCTTAACCGAGCGGGTACTCGTGCCGCACTCAAGGTGCCACAGGAGAAAGTCAATGAGCTGATGGCGGGAGCCCGTTCATCATTGCAGAAGGCTGATCTCTATTTTAACCAGTTCTTGGCTGTTCCTCGTGTGACAAAGGAAGGCGTGGAGCTGACAGAAACAACCAAGCAGAGCTACGAAAAATTACGTACCACGTTGCGAGAACTCATTGTTCTGCTGGAACAAGGCGATCTACAAGGTTTTATGGATCAGCCGACACAAAAAATACAAGACCTGTTTGAAGTGCAGACTCAGGCTTATACCCAGCATGTTGATGCTGTCTTGGCGAAAACGGCAACCGAAAACAAAAATGCTTACACCCTCTCAATGTTGATGGTCGCGGGTGCCATTGTCATGCTGATTGTCGTCGTTTTGAGTTCGCTGTATTGGCTACGCAAAATGCTGATTTCTCCGCTGAATACTATGCGTGACCACTTTGACCGCATAGCAGAAGGCGATTTATCAGGTGAAATCAAAGTTTTTGGGCGTAATGAGCTCAGCTTATTGTTTGCTAGCTTGCAACAAATGCAGCAGTCGTTGGCGAAAACCGTATTAACCGTCCGTCAGGGTTCCGACGCTATTTATAACGGCCTACAAGAGATCGCCTCAGGCAATAACGATCTCTCCTCGCGTACGGAGCAACAGGCGGCGTCGCTGGAAGAAACGGCAGCCAGCATGGAACAACTCACGGCAACCGTAAAACAGAATGCGGATAACGCACGTCAGGCGGCTCGCTTGGCGAAAGAAGCCTCAGGTACGGCGACTTCAGGTGGCGAAATCGTCGGTAACGTTGTGCGCACCATGCATGAAATTGCTAGCAGCTCACAGAAAATCGGTGATATCACCAGCGTTATCGACGGCATCGCTTTCCAGACCAATATTCTTGCGTTGAACGCGGCGGTTGAAGCGGCTCGGGCGGGAGAGCAGGGGCGCGGTTTTGCGGTCGTCGCTGGGGAAGTGCGTAATTTGGCGCAGCGCAGCGCGCAGGCGGCCAAAGAGATTAAAGGGCTGATTGATGATTCAGTCAACCGAGTGAAGCAAGGATCTACCTTAGTTGAAAATGCAGGTAATACCATGGAAGAGGTGGTGCGCTCGGTCGCTCGCGTCACCGACATCATGGGCGAAATTTCCTCTGCTTCCGATGAACAAAGCCGAGGCATCGAACAGGTTGCTTTGGCGGTAACGCAAATGGATCAGGTGACGCAGCAAAATGCGGCACTGGTCGAAGAAGCTGCATCAGCGACACAGGCGGTGGAAGAGCAAGCAAATGCACTGACACGCTCTGTTGCCGCGTTCCATCTGGTATCAGCACCCGCTGCGAGAGTTGTTGATGATCGTATCGCAACATCTACGCAGAAGCTGCCCAAGGACAAAGATGTATGGCAACCGATTTAGCAGGACTAAAGCGGTAGTTAATGGTGAACGACCTTGGGTCGTTCGCCCATTGTAAATTGGGTGAGTGATGGCGAATTTATTTACACAGTCAGGAAACGATGATGTTCAGACTCCCGCATTGATGATGCAGAGAGTCCCCTTGGCAGACGTTCATTTTCGTCGCATCAGTCAGCTTATTTATCAACATGCCGGCATTGTATTAGCCGACCACAAACGGGAAATGGTTTATAACCGGCTGGTTCGACGCCTTCGAGCGTTGAATCTGAATGATTTTGGCGCCTATTTAGCACTTTTGGAAAGTAGCCAAAGTCACGGTGAATGGCAGACGTTTATTAATTCACTAACCACTAACTTAACGGCTTTTTTTCGCGAAGCGCACCATTTTCCCATTTTGGCGGAACATGCGCGCAAACGTCCGCACAATTATTGTGTTTGGAGCACGGCGGCATCGTCAGGTGAAGAACCCTACTCGATTGCCATGACGTTAGCAGAAGCATTGGGTACCACGCCGGTCGGGCCACAGGTTTGGGCCAGCGATATTGATACTCAGGTGTTGGAAAAAGCCGTGCGTGGCGTTTATCGGCAGGAAGAAACTAAGCACCTCACGCCGTCTCAGCTCCAGCGTTTTTTTCTGCGAGGGACGGGGCCGCAGCAGGGCTTTGTGCGTGTTCGACCTGAATTAGCACAGCGAGTGCATTTTCAAATGCTCAACTTGCTGTCGCCGCAGTGGGATTTACCGGGGCCGTTCGACGCCATATTTTGTCGTAACGTGATGATCTATTTTGATAAAGAAACTCAGGCTCGCATTCTCCATCGTTTTATCAAATTGCTGAAACCTGGTGGATTGTTGTTTGCAGGTCATTCGGAAAACTTTAGCCATATCAGCCAAGAGTTTTATTTGCGCGGACAAACCGTGTATGGGCTGTCCAAGGAGAGTCGATGAGTAAAATTCGGGTGTTGTGTGTTGATGACTCGGCGCTGATGCGTCAGCTGATGACGGAAATCATTAATAGTCATCCCGATATGGAAATGGTCGCAGTGGCACAAGATCCGCTGGTGGCGCGCGATCTGATTAAAAAATTTAACCCTCAGGTGCTAACGCTTGACGTGGAAATGCCGCGCATGGACGGCATTGATTTCCTTGAAAAGCTGATGCGTCTCAGGCCGATGCCGGTGGTTATGGTGTCTTCACTGACGGGAAAAGGATCGGAAATCACGCTGAAAGCGCTGGAGCTAGGGGCAGTGGATTTCGTCACTAAGCCTCAACTGGGTATTCGCGAAGGAATGCTGGCCTACAGCGAAATGATTGCCGATAAAGTGCGGGCTGCGGCGAAAGCGCGCCTGCCAGCACGCGGTTCTCTGCCGGTGAAGCCCGCGACGCTTAGCCATACGCCGCTGCTCAGCAGTGAAAAGCTGATTGCTATTGGCGCATCCACCGGTGGCACTGAGGCCATTCGCCATGTGCTTCAGCCTTTGCCTACCACCAGCCCGGCATTGCTGATCACTCAGCATATGCCACCGGGGTTCACTCGCTCATTTGCTGAGCGGCTGAATAAGCTTTGCCAGATCACGGTGAAAGAGGCAGAGGAGGGAGAGCGAGTGTTACCCGGCCATGCCTATATTGCGCCGGGTGATATGCACCTTGAACTAGCACGTAGCGGCGCGAACTACATCGTGCGGCTGCATCAAGGACCGGCGGTTAACCGCCATCGTCCTTCGGTCGATGTGCTGTTTGATTCGGTGGCACGCTATGCAGGGCGAAATGCGGTAGGGGTGATCCTCACCGGAATGGGGAATGACGGTGCGGCGGGGATGCTCAAAATGCATCAGGCAGGGGCTTATACCATCGCGCAAAACGAAGCCAGCTGCGTGGTATTTGGTATGCCAAGAGAGGCCATTTTAACGGGCGGCGTCGATGAAGTGGTCGATCTGCAACAAATCAGTCAGCGTATGCTGACGCAAATTAGTGCCGGACAGGCACTGCGTATTTAACGTTCCCTGAGTAGGGGACCTTTGAGGAGTCAGTATGGCGGATAAAAATCTGCGTTTTCTCGTTGTTGATGATTTTGCCACAATGCGCCGCATCGTGAGAAACCTGCTTAAAGAGCTGGGTTTTAATAACGTAGAAGAAGCGGAAGATGGCGCAGATGCTTTAACCAAGCTACGCGCTGGCGCATTTGATTTTGTGGTTTCTGACTGGAACATGCCCAACATGGACGGTCTACAACTGCTACAGGCGATTCGGGCCGATGGAAGCCTCGGCGCGTTGCCGGTGCTAATGGTGACGGCAGAAGCGAAAAAAGAAAACATTATTGCCGCCGCGCAGGCGGGAGCCAGCGGTTATGTGGTTAAACCGTTTACGGCAGCAACGTTAGAAGAAAAGCTGAATAAGATTTTTGAAAAGTTGGGGATCTAAGGAGTCACAATGAACGAACATCCTATGCCCGCAACTGATGCGGCCACTGCCAACGATATTATTGCTCGAATTGGGCAATTGACGCGCATGCTGCGTGACAGCTTGAAAGAGCTTGGTCTGGATCAGGCAATTGCTCAAGCGGCAGAAGCGATACCCGATGCCCGCGATCGTTTGGACTACGTGGTACAGATGACAGCACAGGCTGCCGAACGCGCATTAAACTGCGTTGAAGCCGCGCAGCCGCGCCAAACCTCATTGGAAAAAGGGGCGACCGATCTGAAAGTGCGTTGGGATGAGTGGTTTGCTAATCCTATCGAGCTTTCCGACGCGCGCGTATTGGTTTCTGATACCCGCAGTTATCTGGCTGCTGTTCCCGAACACACCTCATTTACTCATGCTCAACTGCTTGAGATCATGATGGCGCAGGATTTCCAAGATCTTACCGGTCAGGTTATTAAGCGCATGATGGGTGTGGTTCAGGAGATCGAGAAAGAGCTATTGGCGGTGTTGGTTGAAAATATCCCAGATGTTTCAGCTAAGCCTAAACGCGAAAACGATGGCTTACTCAATGGCCCACAGATGAACCAAAACGGCCCTGGCATTGTAGCAAATCAGGAGCAGGTTGATGATTTGTTGGGAAGTTTAGGGTTTTAACGAAAGAAGCAGCGGTATCGTGATAGCAATGCCGCTGCTTATCATCAACGTCGCGCTAAAATAACACTATAGATACTTGTGCAAGGCCCCGTTTTCAGTCGTAAACATTATTCTGCCGGTATCCCTAAAATCGCAATAATCTCCCCACGATTGCTGACCAGATCGGCAAGCGTGTAATTTTCCATCGCAGTTAAAAAGGCTTCCATCCCCACTTTCAATGCGGCCTGTAATTGACATATCTTAATCAGTTTGCAACCCGGTGAATGGCAGTCAATGCCGTTCAGATTGCTCTCCAAGGCGCGAATGACCTGACCGATATTGATGTCTGCGGCGGGTTTGCCTAGCTCAATACCGCCGCCTTTGCCGCGTACTGCGTGGATATAGCCCAACCCGACCAACTGTGCGACGACTTTCACCATATGATTACGCGAGATATCGTAATGGCCGGCGATTTCACCCACGCTGGTGCGCTGACCATAGGGCATGGAGGCCAGATACATCAAGGCTCGTAGGCCGAAATCGGTGTAAGTCGTTAATTTCATGAAGTCGCTAGTGAGTGAGAATATTAACTCTGTTTATAACATAATTATGGCGCTTTTGGCTGAGCTCATGGCAATAAATAGTAAAGTTAAATATTTTTTAACAATTAGTGGCAATAATATTAACACTGTCATTATACTGTCATTATCAAGCAGTAAATTTTCATTAGGCGACAGCAGTATTCACACTAACGCAGGTTATTGAACCAGCAGGTTTGTGAGGAGCGCGGATGAGACAGTCCTTACCTGGGCTAGCACGATGTCAAACAAGAATCAAACAGCAGGCTGTCTGTGACAGCAAGAATGTCGACTCAGCAAAATCTGCGTCACGGCTTTACTCCCCACTCAATAGTTTAACTCTCCTATCTGTTCCACCCCTATTACGACTGCGTGCCGCAGGGATTAGCTTCGCGCGCGTGTTCGTATCAAGCAGGTTAACCCTCACTGAGGAGGTTAGCGGATAAACGAGTGACAGTTCGTTCATGAAACGTGGAATGACGATTGAAACCAACTGTAAGGTGCCAAAATGGGAAAACAGAAAGCTGTTATCAGAGCGCGTCGTGAAGCTAAACGTGTCGTAAAACGTGATGGTCGTAGTCAACGTCAGCGCGAGGAAGATCAGGCTGCCTCTCTGGTTCAGATGGGCGGTATCGAAACCATTGGCATGGCGCGGGAAAAACGCGATAACGCGCCAGTCACGGCCAGAACGGAAGCGCAGGTCGCTTATCTGTCTGCAATTGAATCCAAACAGTTAATCTTTGCCACCGGCGAAGCGGGCTGTGGCAAGACCTTTATTAGCGCAGCGAAAGCGGCGGAAGCACTCATTCATAAGGAGGTTGATCGCATTATTGTCACACGTCCTGTGCTGCAAGCCGACGAAGATCTCGGTTTTCTGCCGGGTGATGTTTCCGAGAAGTTTGCGCCTTATTTCCGCCCAGTCTATGACGTGTTGGTGCGGCGTTTAGGGGCTTCATTCCTGCAATATTGTCTGCGCCCTGAAATTGGCAAGGTAGAAATTGCGCCTTTTGCCTATATGCGTGGCCGTACCTTTGAAAATGCCTTTGTGATCCTTGATGAAGCACAAAACGTCACCGCCAGCCAAATGAAAATGTTCCTGACTCGTCTGGGGGAGAATGTCACCGTGGTGGTTAACGGCGATATAACCCAGTGTGATTTACCTCGCGGAGTGAAATCCGGCCTCGAAGATGCGCTGCAACGCTTCACTGAGGATGGGATGGTGAGTATCGTCCGCTTTGACAGCCAAGACTGCGTTCGCTCGGCGCTTTGCCAGCGCACCTTAAACGCATACCAATAAGTTTTGTCGTTAATCCTGTTTGCTTCTCAGGGCCACTTTCGGGTGGCCTTGCTTATTTAATCCTCTACACATAACACTTCTATGATGTATTTGTGACAATCGTGCGCACAGATCTTATCCTGTTGGTATCTCAGTTTTTTTGGTGAGCATGAACTATGTCTACCGCAGTTTTTTTGGCCGTACTTTGCGCGGCACTACTGCATGCAAGTTGGAATACGTTGGTTAAGATTGGTGAGGAGCGCTTTGTCGGCGTGGCGCTGATTGCGGTGTTTTCCGGTGCGGTATCACTCTGCGGTTTGGCGTGGGTAGGGTTACCCAATATGGCGTCGTTGCCGTGGCTATTGCTGTCTCTGGTATTACATACTGGGTATTGTCTATTTCTCAGTCGCGCTTATGGGCAAGGTGACTTAGGGCAAATTTATCCGTTAGCGCGAGGCAGTGCGCCGCTGCTGGCGATGATCCTCAGCGCGCTGTTTCTACGTGAGTACCCGCCGCTATTAGGCATCATCGGTGCCGTGGTTTTAGTGGCCGGAGTTTTGCTGATGGCGCTACGCGGTGGTGGCAGCACAAAATTGAACGCCAAAGCGGTGCGATATGCGCTTATTACGGCCATGTTTACCGCGGGCTATACGCTTTCTGATGGTGCCGGCGCGCGCGCCGCACAAGCGCCGTTAACCTATACGTTATGGCTGTTTACGCTTAACGGCGTCATTATGTTGCCGTTGCTATGGGCTCATCAACGAGGGAAAACGTGGGTACAGATCAAGTGTAACTGGCGAGCCGGATTGGCTGGTGGAGCAATGTCGCTGCTCGCTTACGGCATCGTCATTTGGGCACTGACACAAGCTCCGATTGGTGTTGTTGCGGCTCTGCGTGAAAGTAGTGTGTTGTTTGCGATGATTTTCTCGGTATGGCTGCTCAAAGAGCCCATGGGGAGAGCCAGAATCGCCGCGAGTCTCGTGATTGTTACGGGCGTGATGCTATCGCGGTTGGGGTAAAACCTGAGGATCTAGCCAATAAAAACGGCGCGATTATCGCGCCGTTTGACATGAAGTGGGACGACTACAGGAAGATCGTCATCAGATAAGCGGCGAATAACGCTAAATGCGCCGCACCGTTCAGTACGTTAGTGCGCCCAGTGCTGAATGACACCTGACACAACATCAGTGCGGCAACCATAACGACCATCTGTGGCGCGTCCAACGCAAAGATCAGCGGCTGACCGGTTAGCGTTGCGATAATAGTTACTGCAGGCACCGTCAGTGAAATGGTTGCCAGCACAGAACCAAAGAACAGGTTCATCGCGCGCTGTACCTGATTTGCTAGAACCGCCTTTAACGCTCCTAAACCCTCTGGTGACAAAATCAGCAATGCAACCAAGAAGCCGGTGAACTGCTTCGGCGCGTCCAGCGTACTCAACAGGCTTTCCAGCGGATTGGCGTTAAACTTAGTCACCGCGATAACCGCAATAAGATGTACGATCAGCCATCCCGCGTGCCATGCGCTGCTGTGCGCTGATGGCTTGCCATGATGGGGATCGGCAGGGTCATCACCATCGTCTTCATGTTCATAGACAAACAGGCTCTGGTGGGTTTTAGTCTGAATCAGCAAGAATACGCCATACATCGCCGCAGAGATTGCTGCAATCATCAGCGCCTGACCGGTAGTGAAATTACCGTTAGGGAACGTCATTGGCAGTACCAGTACGATGATCGCCAGAGGGATCAGCGTAATCAGGTATTGCTTAATGCCGGCCAGATTTACAAACTGGGTGGCAAATTTACGT
Organism: Hafnia paralvei; assembly: GCF_020150375.1. Classification (NCBI taxonomy): domain Bacteria; kingdom Pseudomonadati; phylum Pseudomonadota; class Gammaproteobacteria; order Enterobacterales; family Hafniaceae; genus Hafnia; species Hafnia paralvei. The sequence continues at coordinate 2,072,508 of NZ_CP083737.1, forward strand.
CCACCCAGCAGCAAAGAGAAGCCAACCAGACCACCGGTGACGATCATCACGATAGAGTAGAGTGTGTCACGCATTAGCGCAGGGGCGGCGTCTCCCGTAGCCATCAGCGCAGAGATTAAGCTGACTTCGAGGATAACCACAGACAGGCTAAGAATTAACGAACCGTAGGGTTCACCCAAACGGTGAGCCAGCACGTCAGCATGACGTACTACGCTAAAGGCACTACTCAGGATAGCGATCAGTGCCAGAATATTGATGCCAGCGATAGCAGGTAAATTCTGGGTATTTCCCCAAAGAGCAAGAACGACTAAGGCAATAACAGGTAGGGCTAATGAGTACTCGCTATGCCGCGTTTTCACTCGGCATGCTTCAGTTTCTGACTTCATTATGATTATTCTCCATATCACTAGGCGCAGGCGGTCAATCGCAAAGCTTCATCGTAAAACTCAATCAATAGTTCGATAAAACTATGTACAGCCTATCAAAAAAAACGATTTTCTCGATTAGTTTTTACTTAGCTTTACTTATTTTATGCATTTTTATCACGGTCTGCTGACTTAAATCATGATAGCAGCGCGGCAATAAGCTGTTGCAAAGGTTCCATTGTGTTATAGGGTGGTTCAATCGTTTATTTGCATGGTTAGAGAGAACTGATTTTTTGATAAGGAGTTTAATTTCTATCGCGACTAATAACTTTCTCATTACTATTCTATTTTGAACATCGCGGAGGAGCGGCAAGAACATGACAGATGCAGGCCAATGGATTTCTGATTACGGCTATATTGCGGTGGTTGTCGGCAGCATTATTGAGGGCGAAACGATTGCATTTTTAGCGGGTATTGCTGCGCATAAACATTTGCTGTCTTATCCGCTGGTTTTACTGCTCACGTTCGTGGGCGCGACGGCGGGAGACTTTACCCTCTATATGGTCGGACGTCGATTTGGTACGCAAATCTTGAGTCGTTTTCGCCGCCAGCAGAAAAAAATACAGCGCTTTCAACAGCGAGTGCGCGAGCATGAAACATGGCTGATCTTGGGGATGCGTTTTGCTTATGGATTCCGCACCGTTGGGCCGATTATTATCGGTTCATCTGGCGTTAAGCTGCGTAAATTTGTCCTATTTAATGTTATAGGAGCCGCAGTATGGGCGTTTAGCGTGGTGACGCTAGGCTATGCAGCCAGTGAAGTATTATTCCGTCTATTTGCTCATGAGCACCAACGGCGGATTGCGTTTGTGGTGCTGATGGTGGCGCTATTGCTGATCTTGATTGGGGTTAAATGGTATCGGTCAAAACAGGCGGACAGTAACGATGCTTAGGCTGAAAAGTACGGCTATTTTTTCGGTCTATACTTTTCAGGTAGTTCAGGAACTGGGCGCTTGTCGTCAATGAGATGACGCACGGTGAGAATGGGGTGACGCCATAACATGCGCGGCCCAGACCAACGCATGATCTGTTTCATCTCTTCACGTTTGGACGGTTGATAGCAATGAACAGGGCACTGCTTGCAGGCGGGTTTATCTGTGCCAAAAATGCAACGGTCGAGGCGTTTGACCGCATAGGCGTAAAGCAGATCGTAGTGCTGTTCATCCGCCGTGGCCTCGGGGCAACGTCTCTGATATAGCGAGATCATTCTTCGAATGGTGAGTTTTTCCCTCTGAATACGATTGTCTGGCATGGCGGTTATTCCCCGGTTGGTACTCACTTTTCGATACGCATAATATATATTTATAATACATGTATTGGCTTGCGAGATACCATTCTTTCCTGCATTTTGATTAGATCATCGGAGGGATAATCAGGAGTGCACCAGAGGTAATACCCACAAATAAAGCCGCCCAAATTGCCGCTGAAAATAGGCTAACGCAGTAAACCCTAAATCGTTTTAGCGGCAACATGCCTGCAGCAAGCGGAACCATATAGCGCAGCACCGCGATAAAACGCGAGCCAAATAGCACTAGCACGCCATTATTTTCCAATTTACGCCTTATATTTTGCAGCTTTTCTTCATGACGAGTGAGTAATCCCGTAGACAATTTGTTGCGCATAATCAGCGCGCCGAAATGAAAACTCAGAATTGAACCTAGCGCTGCGCCTAGCGTAATGGCTAGCCATACTTCGCCAACCGTCAGGCTGGGTTGGCTAATGGAAATACTCGCCAGTAGCATCACTGACGCAGGTGGCAGCAAAGAAGAGAGGACGACGGTCGATTTGCTCAGTGCAATACCGAACAGCAATAAGAACAGGTGCGCCGGATAAAGGGCAAAATGTGCCAATAGCGGTTCTAGCCATGCCATGTTGTCCTCCTATTCGTATTAGTTTCATCGGGAAATAGGACTTTTGGCTAATGCTGGTCTAAAGCGCGATTTTAGGGGAAGTACACCGATGGGGTCGTAGCAGCTTTAGCTGCCGGAGCGCCCCGTGGTGTGCTAGCCCCGTGTATCTCGATCTCTTAAACGATCGGCATTAGGCTTTTGGCCCCTATATGGACGTTCGCCTAGCGAATGCGTTTAAGCGTAATGGCGCTAACCGCAAGCAAAATGGCGGCAGATACCAAGACGTAAACGAAAGCGTTGTCAAAGGCAGAATGTGCTTGGCTGATGATCCACTGGGCTTGTTCAACATTCAGCGTTTTAGCCAATTTTAGCGTTTCATCAATGCTGTCGAATGCGGCAGAATCCAGCGATATCTGTGCGGGCAATACCAGACTACTGCTGTAGACCGCGGTCATCATTCCACCTAACAATGTGATACCCAGCACGCTGCCCAGCTCGTAAGCAACGTCTTCTATCGACGCCGCCATGCCAGCTTTTTCGTTTGGCGCATTAAACATAATGGCCGTAGATGCGGCGGTAAATGAGGCACCAATACCGCAACCGATGGCCGCAAGATAGATCAAAATTTCTAGTAGGCTTTCGTTATAGCGTAAGGCTAATCCGACAATGCCTAATGCGGTTATCGTTAGTCCACCCATCACGAGATTTCGTTCGCCGTATTTAGGCTGCAGTACGCCAGCCAAGGGGCCAGCCAACGCCGCAGCCAATGGGATAGGTAAAATGTAGAGCGCGGCTTCCAAGGGCGAAAGTCCCACCACTAACTGGAGGCGCTGACTTAATACGAGCTCGATACCCACCATGGCCAGCATAGCCACCAGCGCAATCGCGACGCCGCTGGTAAACATACGATTGCTAAACAGCGAGAAATCAATCATCGGTGTATCTAAACGGCGTTGGCGACGCACAAAAATCGTTATGAATGCGATGCCTAGCGCAGCGGAGATCAGCATTAACAGGAGCGAAGGCTGCGTTTTACTCAGCTCCTTCAGGGCGTAAATCGCAGCGACTAGCCCAATCAGCACTTGCACGGAACCAAGATAATCGCATGGGCGTTGCTTAGTCTGACGGTCTGTAGGAATTAACCATTTAGCAAAGGGCAATACGATCAACACCACGGGAACATTAATCAGAAATACGGCGCCCCACCAGAAATACTCCAGCAGCATTCCACCAATAACTGGGCCAATTGCTGCGCCACCCGAAGCGACGGCGGACCAAATTCCGATCGCCAACGAGCGCTCTTTCGGTTCAGTAAAGGTATGGCGAATAATCGACAGCGTAGGTGGCATCATCATAGCTGCGCCCACAGCCAAGAATACACGTGACCCAATCAGCAGCGGCGCGTTGGGTGAGAATGCAGCGCACAACGAAGCGAGCGCAAAAACCGGCAGACCATACATAAACAGTTTTTTATGGCCGATACGATCGCTTAGCATTCCTGCTGCGGGTAACAAACCGGCTACCACTAACGGATAGGCATTGATAATCCAAAGCTTTTCAGATGCGTTTGCGTTCAGTGATAGCGTAAGTTTTGGTAACGCTGTGTAGAGCACGGTCATATCTACAACGATTAAAAACAATGCGCTGGATACGATTGCCAAGGTTAACCAGCGTTGATTGGCGTTCATCATCATGTCTCTAAATGGCGATGTGGCATACTGCCACATCTGTTAAATTTCAAGGCCCACATGTTATGGGCTATAATGCTAACTATCAATCCATACGTATGTATTTAAATCGAGGGCACTTAAATGGGGCGTCAACGTAGCATCGATCGCGAAAAGGTTCTGGATGTTGCTGAAGAGATTATTTCCACTCAAGGTGCGGCGGCGCTGACTATCGATTCTGTGGCTCGAGCAATGGGGATCTCAAAGGGCGGGGTTCAGTACTGCTTTGGCAACAAAGATGCGCTCATTGATGCAATGTTTGAGCGCTGGGGGAAGGCCTACGATCAGGTTTTTGATTTGGTTGCCAGACAGGATGATTCCCCAGAAAATCGAGTAGCGGCTCATGTTATGGCCACGCATAAGTACGATCAGGCCTCTAGTGCTAAGGCGGCAGGCTTGTTGGTGACATTAATGCAGACGAAAGAGCATTTGGAAAATACTCGTCATTGGTATCGCGATCGTATTGCAAAGTTAGATATAACAACGCCAGCGGGTAAGCAGGCGCGTATCGCTTTTTTGGCTACCGAGGGGGCTTTTATGCTGCGTTATTTTGGCCTGATGGATATTGAACAAAATGAGTGGGAATCAATGTTTAGCGATATTGAGTCTTTAATTTCCTCAGAAGCGAAAAATAGAGTGTAACGGTTAGGTCACTCTTGTCGATAGCATGTAATTCATCGTTAGCTAAAATAACCCGCTTGCAGAAGAGAGTGAGCGGTTAATTTTTTAGGATAAAAGATAATAATAGGGTTTACGTTGTGAGTGGTAATGTCGTTAACGTTAATCTTAAATAAGAAAAAGTTTTTTTAATCTAAAAAAGTTTTTTTCTAAATATTCAATAAACCAAAATCCATTTATCAAATCTGATTTTTTTTTGCAGTGTAAGATTGCCTCGTTTTTAACGATCTCGTTATGGCGAGGCTCCTATACAAACATAAGTTATCGCCCTGATGGCATCGAGAGAGGCCACACAGGGAAATACAGGCATCCATCGAATCAAGGTGTTGCCAAGGTAACTTCTAGTTAAATCAATAGATTGCTAGATACGTTGTATAGTGCTAAACCCAAGGCGTAGGGATCTCGCTTCCTATACTAGTCTTGTTCGCCCCTATGAGGTTTTAATTCTATAGGGAATCAAACTATGTCTTACCGCGTAAAGAATGCTATTCATAATCACAATATAGAATATGACGATGACGCCATTGCACAATATATGCGCACTGATGTTATTACGTTAGAGCATATACTTTGTGTTCAAGAAGCTCGTGAGATATTTTTATCTCGACTGAAAGATGATGATATTCCAGCTCAGGTTTTTGTGGTTAATGGCGATAAGTTTTGTGGCGTTTTGTCCATTAAAAAACTACTGCAAGAGTCTGATCCTATGCAGACGATCAGAGCGTTAATGGACGTTAATTTTTATCATGTTAGCCCAAAGGATGAGCGGCAGGATGTCATCCTATTATTGTCAAAAGAGGAACTAGATATTGTTCCCGTTATCGACAATGGGAAGCTGGTGGGGTGTTTGACGGAAAAAGAAATTGCTCACCTATTGGAAGATGATGTGACCGAAGATGCTCAGCGACAGGGCGCTAGCTTGCCGCTGGAGAAACCCTATCTGGAAACGAGCCCCATTACCCTGTGGAAAAAGCGCTCAGTCTGGCTGCTGCTGCTGTTTGTCGCAGAAGCCTACACCAGCAGCGTAATACAGCATTTTGAAGATGCGTTAGAATCGGCGATTGCTTTAGCCTTCTTTATTCCTTTATTGATCGGCACCGGTGGTAACAGCGGTACTCAAATAACGTCAACCTTGGTTCGGTCAATGGCGCTGGGAGAAGTGCATTTAAGGGACTTGGGTAAAGTTATTCGCAAAGAAGTGACGACGTCACTGATGATTGCTCTCACCCTCGGTTTAGCAGGATGTCTGCGTGCGTGGATGATGGGCATAGGCCCTGAAATTACGTTGATTGTTAGCCTGACATTAGTGTGTATCACGCTGTGGAGTGCCGTTGTTTCATCCGTTATTCCGATGGTGCTAAAACGTGTAGGGATTGACCCGGCCGTGGTATCTGCACCATTTATTGCCACCTTTATCGACGGTACGGGGCTGATTATTTACTTCAAAATTGCTCAGTATTCGCTGGGGTTGAATTAACCATTCATGTCATATCGGCATCTTTAAAGCCGTGCGCTTGGGTGTAATGCTTGTCAGTTAAGCCTGATTTTAGGGGAAGTACACCGATGGGGTCGTAGCGGCGAAGCCGCCGGAGCGCCCCACGGTGTGCTAGCCCCGTGTATCTCGATCTCTTAAATGAACAGCATTATGCCCTTGGGTGTGGCTTTACCTTATTTTATACAGACGTAGCGTAATACGGCGGTCACTGCTAACTGTCGATTACGAGCAAGAATTTCTTCATTAGACTGCTGGCTGTGAAATAGTGCATTGAAGGTGTAGCGATTTGATACCTGATGTACGCAGATGCTGCTGATTAGGCGGTGTACATCTATCACATTCAGATCGGTATAAAAATCACCGTTACTTTTGCCTCTGCTTAGAATGTTCCCTAGTACTTCAAGCGCAGTCTGGTTTGCGCTTTGGATTTGGGATGACTGGCTAATGTAGCGGCCACGCAATAAGTTCTCGCAGCATACCAAGCGCATAAAGTCGGCGTGAGAAATATGATAGTCAAAGCTCTTCTCAACCAATGTTATGAGGGCTTCCTTAGGAGGGAGTTTGGAGAGATTAAGGCCGAGCTCATACTGACGGATCTGCTCATAGACTTTCTCCAGCACGGCAATATACAACTGTTCTTTATTTTGAAAATGATAGACCACCATGCGTTTTGTGGTCGCGGCCTCTGAGGCAATCTGCTCTAGACGAGCTCCTTGCATGCCAAACTCTGCAAAAACCGTTAGAGCACCGGAAAGAATTCTCTTTTTGAGGCCTTCAGGATCGTTTTTACGTTTGCTGTCGGTAGGCATGTCGATGTCATTCTCTGGCGTTTTCGGAATCTTCTTGCATGTCAGAATAACTACCTATTGAGCGCAATACAAATTCCGCTACTGCTATTACGTTTCTTTTTGGTGAATTCTCCTCTTTTTTCGAACTCGCGAAAATACGCACTTAATGTACGCATTAAAAACGTTCCATTTGGTACATAATGACTTTGTTGTAAAAAAACGGTGACATAGTGGTTGCCATATTGATTGATTTTGATTTGGAGATAGAAGGTGAAAAGGAGACATTTCATCCTTTCACTGGCGGTTTTGCTTGCCAGTACTGCACTGAAAGTGAAAGCAAAAATTATATCCGGCGGGATGCCTTGGCGAGCACATGCGGTGCGTCCACCACAGCCGGTTATCCCCGGTGAGTGGCATTTCTTTAACAATAACGAAGTCATTTTGATGGATTCATTGGTCGACCTCATTATCCCTCCTGATGAACTCAGTATTGGTGCGAAAGAGGCAGGGTGCACACTGTTTATCGATCGCCAGCTAAGCGGCGACTTTGGTAAAGCTACGACGGTTTATCGCCTTGGCCCAGTGGTCGAAGGGTTACCACAGCAGGGGCCTCAGTTCAAAGATACGCCTGCTGAACGTTATCGTTTGGGGCTTGCAGCGATTGGTAACGTGGCTAAAAAACAGTACCAAAAAGAGTTCCATCAGCTTGAAGAAGAGCAGCAAATTGAAATGTTGCAATCCATTGAAAACGGAACGCTGGCATTGCCAGGACTCAACGGACAGGCATTTTTTGCCATGTTGATTCAAAACGTTCGAGAAGGTTTCTTTGCCGATCCGCTATACGGTGGCAATAAAGATATGGCTGGCTGGAAAATGCTCGGTTTTCCTGGTGCTCGGTATGACTATCGCGAAGAGATTAAGCTCCGCGGCAAGGACTTGAATCTTGTGCCGATCAGCATGATTGGCACACAAAAAGACGCCTAATAATAAAGAAATAGTAGAATTCTGTTGGGAAAAGTGTATGAGCAATAAAAGAGAAAAAGCAGATGTTGTCATTGTTGGGCTGGGATGGGCTGGCTCGCTCATGGCAAATGAATTGACGATGGCAGGTTTGAACGTCGTTGCCATTGAGCGCGGTTCTTGGCGTGATACCAGTACTGATTTTCCAACCACTATTGATACCGATGAACTGCGTTTTGTCAGCCGTCGCGCCATTATGCAGCCACCTGCGGTTGAAACGCTGACCTTCCGTAATACGCCAGTGCAGCGAGCTCTGCCATTACGGGAGTGGAACACCTACCAGTTTGGCTGGAACGTTGGTGGTGCAGGGACTCACTGGAATGGTATGACGTGGCGTTTTCTACCCTACGATTTTCAGAGTTACAGCATGACCGTCGAACGTTACGGTAAAGATAAGCTTTTACCTGGGCTACAGGTACAGGATTGGGGCGTCTCTTACCAAGATTTAGAACCTTTTTACGATAAGTTCGAGCGCTATGCTGGAACATCGGGAAAAGCTGGAAACATTCAAGGCAAGATCCAAATCGGGGGGAACCCCTTTGAAGGCCCCCGCCAGCGCGATTATCCGTTACCTCCGCTGGAGCGCACTCGCATGGCTGAGATCTTTGATCAGGCGGCCAAAGGATTGGGATACCATCCATTTCCAGTTCCCGCGGGAAATACTTCAGGGGCATATACCAACCCGCTGGGCATAAAAATGGCCCCTTGTACCTACTGTGGTTACTGCGAATTCTTTGGCTGTGGAAACTGGTCAAAAAGCAGCCCTCAAGCATGCATTCTGCCAGCATTGATGCAACGTAAAAATTTTCAGGTGATCACTGAATCTGAAGTACTGCACGTCAATCTCAGTAGTGATAAAAAGACGGCGACGGGCGTTACTTATATTGATAATGAGGGTAAGCAGTGGGAGCAACCCGCTGATATTGTGATCATAGCGGCTTATCAAATGGATAACGTGCGTCTGATGCTGTTGTCGGGGATTGGTAAACCTTATAACCACCAAACAGGAGAAGGCGTGGTCGGGAGAAACTACGCTTACCAAACTATTTCAGGCGCCAGTGTATTCTTCAAAAATGAGCATCTCAATCCGTTTATCGGAGCTGGCGCTTTGGCACAGGCCATTGACGATTTTAACGGTGATAATTTCGATCACAGCCAGCATGATTTTATCGGTGGTGCGGTTGCTCTCGTGCATTCTACAAACGGTCGCCCGATTGCTTCGGGTAATCTGGTGCCTCCAGGAACACCTAAGTGGGGGCGAGAATGGAAGCAGGCTTACCAACAAAGCTACCAAAATGCGAACTCGGTGTACTGTCAGGGTAATAGCTATCCGCATCGTGATGTTTTTCTCGATTTGGACCCTGAGTATAAAGATCGTCATGGCCGTCCTTTGTTGCGAGTCACCTTTGATTGGAATGAGAATGACAAGCGATCGGCTCACTTTATGGCTGACCGCTCTGTCGAGTTGGGTAAGGCCATGGGCGCAGAAACGGTGGTGCGTTCAGAGCCAACCACTCGACCGTTTTCACCAATGGATAATTTGTCTTCACACACCACTGGTGGCGCCGTGATGGGAGACGATCCGCGCACCAGCGCATTAAACCGCTATCTACAAAGCTGGGATGTACATAATACGTTCGTTGTTGGCGCATCCGCATTTGCTAACAATGGGGGATATAACCCCACAGGAACAGTAGGTGCGCTAACGCTTTGGGCTGCAGAGGCCATTAAAACGCGCTATCTGAAGGCGCCAGGTCCATTGGTGGAGGCGTAATTATGACTGCGAAAAAAGTAATTGCCGCTGTAGTGGGTGTTGCAGTGATCGCTGGTGCAGGTTTTGTCGGCTATAAAACATGGCACAATGCGAGCCAAAAACACGATTTTATAGCTCCACCATCGCTGAGTAGCACGGGAAAAACCGCGCTCGAACGTGGTGAGTATCTGGCTCGTGCGGGAGACTGTGTTGCCTGTCATACCGCTGAGGGGGGGAAACCTTATGCTGGAGGTATGGGGCTAGATACACCATTTGGGAAGATAATGGTTAGCAACATCACTCCAGATAAAGAGACAGGGATCGGCGGATGGAGCGATCAGCAATTCATTGATGCAGTGCGTCAGGGTAAGGGGGTTCATGGTGAAAACCTGTATCCCGCTATGCCATATAATGTTTATAGCAAAGTCAGTGACGCAGATTTGAAAGATATGAAAGCCTATCTCGATACTATCCCTGCTGTACATAATCAGGTGGCGAAAACTGATCTGCCGTTTCCTTTCAATATCCGGCAAATGATGTGGGGCTGGAACCTACTTTTCTTCGATGCAGCGCCGTTCAAGACAAATCCACAGCGTTCGTCACAGTGGAATCGTGGTGCTTATTTGGTTGATGGGCTTGGGCACTGTACATCTTGTCATACCCCTAAAAATCTTCTAGGCGCCGATCAGTCGGGTAAGTATCTACAGGGCGGGGAACTGCAAGGTTGGCTTGCTCCAGAGATCACTGGCAATAGACGTCAAGGCATTGGCCGTTGGACTCCAGATCAGGTCGTGAGCTATCTCGGAACGGGAAGCAATAGCCACGCAGTTGCCGCTGGACCAATGGGAGAGGCGATCGATAATTCATTACAGTACATGAACAAAGATGATTTACGCGCGATGGCGGAATATCTGCAAAGCTTGCCGGGTAGTCGTGATAATTCTGTTCCATTAACCGCAGCGCAGGAAACAATGCAGCGGGGAGCTAAGATTTATCAAGATAACTGTATGGCCTGCCATAAAGCAGATGGAAGTGGTGTGGAAGGTATGATCCCTGCGCTTGCGGGAAACAGTGGTATTCAGGCTCCATCAGCGACCAATGTATTACGTGCGCTCATGCTAGGGGGGCAAGGCGTTGCGACGCACAGTAATCCAACTGCGGCAGCGATGCCTGAATTTGCTTGGAAACTTGATGATCAGCAACTATCTGATGTAGCGACCTTTATTCGTAACGGGTGGGGAAACCAGTCTCCGGCGGTTAATACGCAAGATGTCGCTAACGCACGTAAGTCGTTATCAGCAAGTAACCCGCTGAATAACCCAAGAAATACGCAGTAAGAAGATGAAATAAATCTGAGAAATATTGAGTGTCAATTAACCGGCGTGGTGTTTAGCGCCGGTTAATTATTTGAGCGATAAACACCAATTTAAAGATAATTTATATATCAGGTGTATAGAATTATTTCCCCTGTCAACGTTGTTATTGGTTGCGAAATAAATAAACACTAAGTGTGTGGATTATTAAAATTGTGAATGCGGTTTTAAATTAACGTAAAAATGCGTTAACATATATGCACTTTGTTTATCTATGCTATGTAAAATTCTTATTATGCCTGCATTCAATAAAACTATTCTTTCGCTCACTACGCTTGCATTATTTGTCAGTTCAGCCACTTGGGCTAAGGACGAGACAACGCAAAAAACAGATTTTCTACTCATCGGCGGCGGCATCATGAGCGCCTCGCTTGGGACTTGGTTGCAGGAGCTGCAACCTGAGTGGAAACAGGTCATGGTCGAAAAATTAGATGGCGTTGCGCTTGAGTCATCTAATGGCTGGAATAACGCGGGAACCGGACATTCCGCCAATATGGAACTTAACTATACGCCAGAACGAGCTGATGGCAGCATCGATGTGAGCAAGGCGCTGGATATTAACGAGCAGTTTATGATCTCTCGTCAATTCTGGTCGGCTCAGGTTAAGCGCGGTATTTTAAATAATCCTCATGACTTTATTAACTCTACGCCGCATATGAGTTTTGTGTGGGGTGATAAAAACGTCAACTATCTCACCAAACGTTATGCTGCATTGCAGGAAACTACGCTGTTCCAGGGGATGAAATTCTCAACCGATCATGCACAGATTCAACAGTGGGCACCGTTGGTAATGCAAGGGCGTGATGCCAGTCAGAAAGTCGCAGCCACCTGGACTCCCGCGGGAACCGACGTTAACTATGGTGAAATTACCCGCCAACTGATCGGCAGCCTGAAGAAAAGCGCCAATTTCTCTTTGCAGACTTCAGCCGAAGTGACTGAGTTTAAGCGCAACGGCGATAACTCATGGCATGTCACTATTAAAGACGTTAACGGCGGTGATGAACATGCGATTGACGCGAAGTACGTGTTTATTGGCGCCGGCGGTGGAGCGCTGAAGTTGCTGCAAAAAACCGGCATTGCGGAAGCTAAAAACTACGCCGGTTTTCCTGTCGGTGGCTCTTTCCTGATGACGGAAAACCCAGAAATTACTCAACAGCATTTGGAAAAGGTATATGGTCAAGCATCCGTGGGTGCGCCACCCATGTCTGTGCCGCATCTTGATGCGCGTTTCATCGATGGCAAACGCGTAGTGCTGTTTGGGCCATTCGCGACCTTCTCGACTAAATTCCTGAAAAATGGATCTTTCTTTGATCTGCTGAGCACCACGACGACCAGTAATTTTATTCCAATGACCGATGTCGGTTTGGATAATTTTGATCTGGTGAAATACCTTATCAGCCAAGTGATGCTGAGCGATGACGACCGATTTGCATCGCTGCGAGAGTATTATCCGCAGGCTCGTAAGGAGGACTGGAAACTGATTCAGGCGGGGCAGCGTGTACAGATCATCAAAAAAGACAAAGAGAAGGGGGGCGTGCTGAAGCTGGGTACTGAAGTAGTTGTCGATCAACAGAGAACCATTTCTGCTCTGTTGGGAGCATCACCAGGGGCATCCACCGCTGCGCCTATCACTCTGAATGTGATTAAGCAGATGTTCCCTGAGCAGTTTAACTCGCCTGAATGGCAGGGCAAAATCCGCGGTATTGTGCCGAGCTACGGTCAGAAGTTGAATGGAAATGCTGCGTTAACACAGCAGGTTTGGGATGAAACGGCGTCAACGCTGCAACTGACTAAACCGCCGGTGATTCAGATGAAAGCGAATACTTCTGCAGAAAAAGCAGTAGAAGAAAAACATCAAGATTCTCCACAGCACGATATGGCGCTGTAACCCATGTGACCCTCTGCGCTGGGGCTTTGCCTCAAACAGAGGGTCTTTCCCTATCAAGTCTCTCTCACTTCCTCTTTTACACCTTAAACTCTCGGGTTTTAGCAGATCGTCGTGTGGCCCCACGCAATCTGCCCCCGCACCCCACATACTTTTTTAAATTCCGTAGAGTGAACTTGTCCAATCAAGCAAACACTGGAACTTAAACTCCCATGATTGAAATAAAAACCAGAAATTGCCTAATGCTGGTCACTTAAGCGCGATTTTAGGGGAAGTACACCGATGGGGTCGTAGCCGCTTTAGCTGCCGACAACTTTGCCGGGAGCAAAGTTGAACAACGCTTTAGCGTTGCCCCCTAGGGTGGAACACATGGATGTGTTCCATAACCGCCCCGCGGTGTACTAGCCCCGTGTATCTCGATCTCTTAAACGATCAGCATTAAGACATTGCCCGCTATTTAACGGGCGTAATCTGTATATTAAAAACCAAACGACATGCCTGCAGAGAATGCCTGATTGTTGCGCGAATCAAATCCGGCCCCGACTGAAACCGCAATATTCTCTCGAGGTTTGAAGCCAAGTTTCGCTGCAAACGCACTTTCGCCTTCGTATTGTCCTACGCCGATACCAAAGTTAGAGTCATAGCTCCAGTTTTGTGGCACTGCGCCTAACGCTACCGCGTTGGCGATCCCTGCATTAGCGCGTTTCTGATAGTGGTCAATCTTTTTGTTCAGTTGGTTAGTCCACTGACGAGTCTGGCCAACGGTGGCCGCATCGTTGTCATTAATGCCGGGAGCCACATGCGTAATACGACGATTGCCGGTTTCATTACCGCCCACAGAGAATTCATTATCCGTTGTCGCTTGAGAACCGTGTCCAATGGCTACGCTGTTATTACCTGTAACGGCGGTTTTATTACCAATGGCATAAGACTGATTGCCTTCCACCCGTGTGCTATTGCCGACTGATGCCGAGTTATTTCCTGCTATTTGGCTATCGTTACCGCGAATGGTAGAGCTATCGCCATTTATTTGATTACGATGACCGACTATTTTGGATTTCTCGCCAACAATCTGGTTGTTATTACCTTCGATACGGTTGCTATGCCCCTGAATATTGTTGGTGTTGCCTACAATCTGGGATTGGTTACCTGCGATGGTATTGTCATTGCCTTTTATCGAAGAGCCATCGCCGTGTATCTGGGTATTATTCCCCTGGCTTGAAGACTCTTCACCAATGATGACGGCATTATTTCCCGTCGCGGCATTGTTGTTCCCATACACCAAGACCTTATCACCAACGCCGGAAGAGCTTTTGCCTACAACTAATACTTGGGTCCCTTTAGCGGTGTTATCAGTACCGAGAGCAACGGCATGTGTACCGCTGGCCGTGTTACCGGAGCCAAGAGCGAGGTTAGCGGTGCCGTCGGTGGTGTTGTTTTTACCCAACGCCAATCCGAGTTTACCTTTGGCGGTATTGCCAGAGCCTAAAGCAAGATTAAGGGTGCCGTCCGTGGTGTTGTTGGTACCGACAGCCGCACCTAATTGTCCTTTAGCCGTGTTACCGGAGCCAAGAGCAAGGTTAGCGGTGCCGTCGGTGGTGTTGTTTTTGCCGACGGCAACGCCTAATTGGCCTTTAGCTGAATTTCCCGATCCAAGCGCAATGTTTGCGACACCATCAGTGGTGTTATTTTTCCCCAATGCGAGTCCGAATGCGCCTGTGGCTGTATTTCCTATGCCGACGGCTGAGTTCATGAATCCTGAGGTCGTGTTATTCATACCAAGGGCAAGAGTGGCTACGCCGGAGCTCGTGTTCGATATACCTAGCGCGGACGTTAATAGTCCTCCAGCGTTATTTTTTATCCCAATAGCTGACGTCAAAAGGCCGGAGGCATTATCTTCACTTCCGGCAGCAATCGTTGCTACCCCTTTAGTAGAGACCTTGTTTCCTAGAGCGAGAGTTAGTGTACCGTCTGATGATGCTTTGTTGCCGATTGCGGCGGTGAGTGTTCCGGATGACGTCGAGCCAGGCCCCAGATGAATATTGCTAGGCAGTATTTTTATGACATCAGAAATCAGCCCCGGTATGTTGCCTGTTGCGATATCGGTTCCTATTTTAGCGATATCTGAAATAGAAACTAATGGAGCCGCGGAAGGGCTCTCATCGGCAAACGCGCTATGGGGGGAAAATATCAGTGTAGTCGCGAAAATAGATAAATAGACGTTATGCGATCTATACATAAGCTAGACTCCAAAAAAGAAATACCAAAGGCCGCTATAAGAGCGGGATAAAATGAATAATTGGATGTTTATGTTGTGGAAGTAGAACGAAAGAAGTATGTGGGCTCGTGATTATTGGGTATGTACTAGCTTTATTTAGGCAAGGCTCCGCCGTAAGACAACCAGTGACCGATTACCTTATAAATTTACTAAACATTTTCCTATGTGGATAATTTAACCGATTGCGTACGAACGGAAGTATCGTTTTTTTGCGCGTTTTTCTCACGATATAGATTTATGTATCGCTAATCATCTTTTTAGCGACCGGTGGATTTGCAGTTTTAATTTCAAGAAAGAAGTTGATTACAGAAATTACTGGTTTCTGAAGGTTACTTTTTCCTAGTATGAGAAATAAGGCCAGTTGTACGTTGATTTTATAGACATATGCTTATTTTCTATGCTCGGGAAAAGAATTATTTTATCGTGCCCCAGAAATCTTATTAATTCTTTGGATAATAAAAGTAAAAAACCACTCAATTAGCTATTGGCGATCTTTTTGTTTGTGAATATGCTTGTATTTTAATTAAATAATCTTAAAAGCAGTGATTTTGTGGTTTTAAATTCTGTTTGTTTGTTAGTGATTGGTTGTTTGATCTGACATTTGGTGTTTACATGGTCTAAAAGGCTGAGTAGTATTCTGAATCTAGTCGTTTGGCTTAGCATTTGTCTGTATAAATTTGGCATTTAACCCGAACGGGTTCTGCTAAATAGACCGCGAAAAATTATATTTTATCTAGGTATATCCACATGGATAGATCACGGCGGAGCTTTTCTGCTTTATAGCTGGTTGCTTAATTTTTAGTTGAAAAGTAAGGGTTAAAACCGTGATGGGATGGTATTTAGTTTGCTGTAAACGAGGGAAGATAGAACAGGCTAAAACCACACTTTCGCTGCTCGGCGTTAGAACTTTTTGCCCGATGATGAGGATTGAGAAGAAGAGGAAAGATTCTGGTGGCGTGAGAGTGAAAATAGAGCCTATGTTCCAACCTTATCTATTTGTCGAGTTTGATCCGCTGGAGATAAATATATCTAGCGTCAACTCATCACCAGGCGTTAGCTATTTTGTGCGCTATGGCGATGAGCCTAGAGCGTTACCTAAGGCACTTATTGATGCGTTGATGATTCAAACCTATACGCAAATTGCTCCTGCAGATGCAGAGGTGCAAGACGAGAAGTATTTGGAGTTAAAAGAGCGACTGAATTCTTTAATTACCAACGAAAATACGATCAAAAGAACCTACGCATTTCTTGCATTACTCGATGAATTATTAAATGAAACCTGGCACTAACATGAGTTGATACTAAGCCTGCATCAAGTGCGCAGAATGGCTTGGCTTAACATATTTAAATTCAATCAATTATCTTTAAATTTATGAAAAAAACACGCATTGATTCAATGACTAGGGGTTGGTTTGTTGGTGACTTTACGCCTTCACTTTTTCGCACCAAAAATGTTGAAGTTGCTGTACAACATTTCCGCGCAGGAGAGCACGAGCGCCGACACTTTCATAAAATTGCCACGGAAATTACGGTGATAGTTTCAGGCCGAGTTCGGATGTCTGGAGTGGAATATATCGCAGGCGATATTATAGAGATAGCCCCAGGCGAAGCGACCGATTTTTATGCCATCGAAGACACTGTGACTACTGTCGTCAAATTACCTGGCGCGTTAAACGATAAATATATTGTAGAGGATGAAGCATGCTGAACATTGTTATCCCAATGGCAGGGCGTGGAAGTCGTTTTGCCTTAGCAGGTTATTCTGATCCCAAACCGTTAATCAAGATTGGGCATCGTCGGATGATCGAACTCGTCATTAACAATTTGCGTCCTCGTCGTTTACATCGGTTTATTTTTATTTGCCAGAAAGAACACCTCAAAGCCTACAACCTTAAAGATATTCTTGAGGAATTAGCGCCTGGATGCATCGTGGTTGCCATTGACGGAATTACTGAGGGTGCAGCAAGTACCGTACTTTGCGCTAAACGTTTTATTTGTAATAAAGATCCGCTAATGATTGCTAATTCAGACCAGTGGGTTGACGTCAACATTGATAGCTATTTGGCTGCTATGGATGGACAAAATCTTGATGGCCTCATTATGACGATGAAAGCCAATGACCCGAAGTGGTCTTATGTAGAATTTGATAATAAAAAACTGGTTAAGCGCGTAGTAGAGAAACAGGTAGTTTCTGATGAGGCAACCGTTGGGATTTATAACTATCGCTCAGGGCGTGATTTCTGTGAACTCGCTGAGGCCATGATTACCTGTAACGATCGTTCTAATGGTGAGTTCTATGTTGCACCAGTTTATACCTATATGTATGAGCGTGATCGCGCGCGAATCGGTGTATTTAATGTCGGCGAAGAAGCTAATGGCATGTACGGGCTCGGTACACCGGAAGATTTGGATCTATTTAAATCACTTCCTGTTTGCCAAAAAGCGCTCAGTTTCTAATTCTGAAGTCAAAATACTGAACAAGTTGACCTGTCATGCAACTCATCCAATACGTACACGACAAAAAACTCAAACATGTTTTTGTTAAGCGTCGTTTTTGCATTAATGAAACGATGTTTAGGCAGCCGAACAATACCATGCTGATCAGTTTTTCACCGGTTGAAGGCAATATCAGTACGCGCAAATTCATCGTGAATGGTACGTCACGATTTATGAATGAGTTTGACGGTGATGTTGCACTGATTAACGTACAAAATGATTCAGCTTTGTACGCCCATCTTTTGTGGGACGTTGCACATCAACTGAAAGTTGGCCAATACCTCTACATCAAAGAGGCTATTGCCACTGAAAGTATGTTAGAGCGCGCTTATTATCATGAAGCTTTCCAGCGAATTGAGACGAGTGAGTCAGGATTTGATATTTATGAAAAAGTACAGCGGCTGCCGGTTGAAAAAGAGCAGGGGTTAGAGCAATGGAGTTTCTGTATTCCTGTCGGGCCAGATGAACCGACGTTCTTGAATGCTTGTGTGGAGCGTATCCTAGAGCTGGATGTGCCGCAAAAGGAAATCTTGCTATGCGGAATGCCTCATCCAGATTTCAAGTATTTCGATAAGGTCCGCATTGTGGGTACCGATATACCGGCACCCCCAGTACATATTACGCGCAAGAAAAATGTCTTGGCGCAGGAAGCACGCTATGAAAATCTATGCATCATTCATGACCGTGTCTTACTGCCCAGCAATTTCTGGTCTGCGATGGTAGCGTTTGGCGATCACTATCCCTTTACGGGCCTGCAGTCTTTCTACTTTGTTGATAAACATAATCTTATTCCGCGTAAATATTCAGATTTCAACTCCATTGAACAAGATTTAACGCGAGAGTTGGATATTCATCATGTCGGGAAAAAAGATATTCCGCTGATCAGCAAACTATTCTATTGCTATCAGCATCCGGCTCGATCTCAGTTTGGTCACGATTATTTAACGGGCAGCCTGTACATTGCGAAAAAATCACTCTGGCAATTTTGTCCACAGAATGAAGCATTGTACTGGAATGACTACGAAGACATTGAACATGGAATAAGGGCTAGCGCCGCAGGTATACCGTCGATTATCAATCCGCACACGCTTACGCAAAGTATGAATGCGCGCTCGGTGATCCACTATTATGGCTACGTCGGCATACGAGACTATCGTGGCAAGGAGCAAATGAGTCGCTCATTGATGGAGCTTTTACCCTTTGTTGCCCGTAAGCCTCTATTCCGCATTTCTGATGAAGATGCACGTAAGCGGATGTATGCGTTCGCCAAGAAATACGGCGTGACGAAGCAAACTTTACTCAAAGTGACGTCGGCAAAAATGAGTGGGATGGGGCGCTATTTACTGATTAAAGCGGTGATGAAAGAGGTCACGGTACAGCTTTCGTGTGTATCAGAGTTCATCGACGATTTTAGCCGCAACATTTTATGCGAAGAAATGGCGCCCAATGAACTCATTAAGGTTGTCAGAATTATATTTTCCTCAGCGAGTCCTGACACGAAAAAAGGTGTGTTGGTAGGCAGTTTTATTCTGAACAACCAACTGTTCCATTCGTATGTTTATTCACCATTCTACCGCAAGAAAACAGATTGGTTTATTAAGAAAAATAGCACCACAGCGCTTTGCACATGGCTCTCGGCTTTCTATCTTAAACATTTTTATAAGGGAACTTATTTACCGATGAAAGTGAGCGAGATAGCTAACTTGCTAAGTATCAGCACACCATACTTACGCTGAGGAGCCAGAAATGAATTTAAGTGTTGAAGGTGTTACAGAAGAAGAGTACGGGTTATGGCGTAACAATAGTACTCTGACCAAAATACCCATGCTTTTATCAAAGCCATATATTGTCGTGAATATGGGGTTTGATTTGGAGTTAACTAAAAATTTCGATTTAGATTTGACCGGCAGTCATTACCTGGTCTTTGTAAAAGTGAGCAATAACAAAGAGTATGATATTTATCGAGAACATCTTATCACCTTAGTCAAAATGTTAATTCTCAGTAAGAAGAGTGAACAGTTTGACGTCGATATTTTCATCGTTTCAGCTAAGCACGACGACTACAGAAATGAACTCTGGTCATTTTTCAATATGAGTAATAGTTATACACGCGTCGCCCATTTAGGAGAACTGGGAGCGATTTTAAAAAATATTTGCATGGGTTATCTTGGCGTTAAGAAAACGGAGTCACTGCTGAAATTATATGGCTGGCTAGGCAAAACTTTTCTTGGAAGCAAAGAGGAATAAATGAAAAACCTGAGCATAGTAATTCAGGGACCTTTCTTCTGTGATGGAATACTTCAGCAATCACTGATTGATAATCTCGCAATAACGCGTAGTAGTTATCCTCTGTCAGAAATTATTATCTCAACCTGGGCAGTAAAACCAGATTTGATTAGGCAGTTGGAGAGCGCAGTGAAGGAATGGGATGTACGTTTAGTGTATAGCCCAGACCCTGGTACCATCAGTTTCGATGATGGTGATGCAAAGCTGAAGAGTAATATTAACCGTATGATAGTCTCTTCCTTGGCAGGTATTAGTGAGGCTCGCAATCCAATTGTGATTAAAATTCGCTCAGATTCGTGCCTGATCAACGATGATGCCATTCAACTCATCGAGAAACACCTTCAGCAAGACGACAACTTAAAGCGCGAAGAGAGTTATAGCATATTTGAGCGCAGAGTCATCAACTGCAATTTATTTGCACGTGATGCACGCGGATACTTGCCTTATCTTTTTCACCCCGGCGATATTATGCTGATTGGCTACAAACAGGATCTGCTGCGTTTATTTGACATCGATTTGGCGAATAGCGAATTATTTAAAATATGCGCTTCTAAATTCTTCTTTAGCGTTATGAATTTTGCACCAGAGCAGTATATTTGGGTGAACTGCATAAAAGAGAAAACGGGACGCATGGTGTTCAGCGGAAATTCAGAAAGAACCAGCGCGCTAGTATCAGACTCTGAGCGATACTATGTATCAAACTATATTCCTTACACCGCAGAACAGTTGGGTTTTGAGTGGAGTAAACATAAAGATGTATATGCCTCTAAGGGGCTGCATAGTATTTATCGATATTCTGACTGGCTCAAACTTTACAATCTGTATCTATTCGGTATAAAAATGCCGCTGAGTGCTAGCGATAGAGTTCATGTATTAATTACTCAAATGATGAAAGGGTATTTTTATATCAGAACCTCGCTGCTTAAAATCCCCTACGTTCGACATATTGCAATAAAATTATTCAGTAAAAGGTGCTAGTAATGAAAGGATTTGTCTCTACCCCGTATAGTATTACGCGCCTATCAGAAATAATTTCAGCAAAGTATCTCATTTGGCAACTGGTCAAAAGAGATTTTACTGTAAGATACAAACAAACCGCTTTAGGATTTATTTGGGCCGTTATCAATCCGCTAGTCAGTATACTACTCTACTTTTTTGTATTTGGTATTTTGGTTAAGCTGCCAACACCTGAATATCAGGCACCTTATGCTGCAGTTTTGATGGTTGGTATTCTGCTTTGGAATTTATTTTCTGGTTGTATGAATTCCGTGAGTGATTCACTGATAAATAACATGGGTATAATAAAGAAAATATATTTTCCAAGACTGATATTGAGCTTGGTGAGTATGACGGTATCGTTAATCGACTTTTTTATCTCTGTTATCTTTTTTATCCCCATACTTTATTTTATGGGAATACGATTTGATGTTATCACAATGCTGGTTTATTTCCCTATATGCGTGATGATAACGCTATTGCTGGCGTGGGGATTGGGGTGTTTTATGGCAATTTTGAAGGTTAAACATAAAGACTTTAAGCATATTGTCCCTCTTGCGATGCAGATGCTATTTTATGCTTCTCCGATTGTTTATACACAATCGATTGTTCCAGCGCAAATGAAGCGATGGTATGAAATGAACCCACTGTCTGGGATTATTTCGCTGGGGCGATATGCATTTCTGAATGGAGGAATCAAGCCTTCCATGGGATATTACCTTTCAATCGCTGCAACTATTACTATTGTAGGAACAATATACTTTTTAGTTAATGAAAGAAAAGTGGTTGATTTGGAATGATACATTTTAGCGCAGTTAGCAAAATTTACTCTTCGAAGGCAGTACATAATAAAACCCTGCGAGAAATCTTTTCATTTTCTAAACAAAAAAATCCGTTAAAAAATGAAAATGAGAACTTTATCGCAGCAACTGATATCAGTTTTTCTATTGCTAAAGGTGAGTCAGTTGCGATCGTGGGCCATAATGGCGCGGGGAAGTCTACATTATTAAAACTTCTCACACAGATTATTTTACCATCATCAGGTCGTATTAAGGTTAACGGCTCATATTCTTGTTTGCTTGAAGTGGGAACAGGATTTCATCATGAGTTAACTGGGAGCGAAAATATCTATTTGTCAGGTGCCATCTTAGGTATGTCACACGATGAAGTGAAAAAAAAGATGGATGATATTATTGCTTTCTCTGAAATTGGCGATTTCATTGATGTTCCTGTGAAGTTTTACTCATCGGGTATGTATTTACGCTTGGCCTTTGCAATTGGTGTCCATTTAGACTCTGATATTTTGGTCATCGATGAAGCATTAGCCGTCGGTGATTCTCAATTTCAGGCTAAGTGCATCGAGAAAATAAAACAGATTAAGTTAGAAGGGAAAACCATTGTTTTGGTTAGCCATGATGAGAATCAAATTAAGGCATTATGTACTCGCTGTTTGGTTATGGACCATGGCAAGCTGGTATATAACGGTTCTACCGAAAGCGCTTTAAACGTATATAAAAATATCATTAATAGGTAACTAAAAATGCAGATTATTTCACATCGTGGATATTGGAAGCACGCTAGTGAGAAGAATACTTATGAAGCGTTTAAACGTTCATTTTCTTTAGGATATGGAACAGAAACGGACATCAGAGATTACCATGGTGAACTAGTCATTAGTCATGATATTCCCGATGCTGACTGCATGTCATTCAGTGATTTTCTAAAGCTGCATACATATTATGATAATAAGCTACCTTTAGCATTGAACATTAAATCAGACGGATTGGCACCCAGGATTAAACAGTATGTAGATGAATGGGGTCTAACCAACTACTTCTGCTTTGATATGTCGATTCCAGACATGATGGAATACAACCGTTGTGGTGTTGAGGTTTATTTCCGTATTAGTGAGTATGAGCAAGAAAGTGCGTTGGCATTAAAGTCAAAAGGTATTTGGTTGGATGGGTTTCAGCGCAGTTTAGTTAATGAAGATACGATCAGGAACTACATTGGGCGAGGATTCAACGTTTGTTGTGTATCCTCGGAATTGCATAAAAGATCCCCGCAAGAGGAGTGGAGTCTGATGAAGACATTTGATCCATTAATACTTAACTCTAAGCATCTGATGTTATGTACCGATTTTCCCGACGACGCCAAGGAGATATTTTATGGCGAATAAAATAAAGGCAGTGATTTTTGATATGGACGGCGTATTGATTGATGCTAAGGATTGGCATTATGAAGCGCTAAATAAGATCCTTCAGTTATTTGGCATGCCCATCAGTCATCAGGATCATCTGACTAAGTTTGACGGCTTACCGACTAAAGATAAGCTGGAGATGTTGTCTAACGAAAAAGGACTGTCACGTGAGTTGCATACTTTCATTAATGAAATGAAGCAGCAATATACCATGGAGATGGTGTACAACTTTTGTAACCCAATGTTTAACCATGAGTTTGCACTCTCACAGCTAAAGCGTGATGGTTACCATCTGGCGGTGGCCTCTAATTCAATCCGCAATACTATTCAGGTGATGCTCTCTAAGGCGAATCTGATTCAACACCTAGAGTTCTTTCTCTCTAACCAAGATGTTGTTAAAGGAAAGCCGAATCCGGAAATTTACAATAAAGCCATTAGCCAACTTGGCTTTCGGCCAGATGAATGCGTCATTGTTGAAGATAATGAAAATGGCATTCGTGCAGCTAAGGCCAGTGGTGCCCATGTTTTAGAGGTCGATACGGTTCACGACGTTAACTACGACAACATTTCGCGTTTTATTGCTCATATTGAGGAGGCAGCAAAATGATCACCATCATTACGCCAATGGGCGGAGCTTCGCTGTATGAAATGTCTGCTGAATTTTCATATCCCAAGCTGCTTAATGAAGTGAACAAGAAAACACTCTTCGAGTATTCACAAGATATTTATCGCTCATTGGAAGAAGAAGCACAGCGACTTTTCTTGCTACCGGTTGAACAAGATAAAAGTCTAGGTCTTTCTGCGATCGTAAATATTGTGACAGACGGCAAAGGAACCGTTATTCCTCTGCATGGAGAAACCCAAGGTTCTCTGTGTAGCTGCTTGCTCTCTATTGATAATTTCGATGCTGAGAATGAGTTAATTATTGCTTCCGCAGATCATTTCATTAATGACAATGCGCAGGAGATCATCAATGATTTCCGTGAGCGGAAGGCGGATGCGGGTGTACTCACATTTGAGTCATTGCATCCTAAATGGGCCTACGTGAAGAAAGATCGCGAGGGTAAAGTTGTGGAGTCTGCAGAGAAGAAAGCGATTAGCCGCGATGCCATTGCAGGCTTTTTTTACTTCAGAAAGGGACGTATTTTCATCGAAGCGGCGAAAAGTGTGATTAAAAAAGGCGCGGTCATCAACGGTGAATACTACATCTCCAGCTGTCTCAACGAATTGGTTCTTAATGGACTTTCTGTAGTCACACGACCTCTGGCTGACAATGGTTATTACAATTTTTATGATAATCATGCAATAAAATCTTTTTCGTCACGTTTCAATAGCAATGAATATCTGCGCCATCTTGCAGTGCAATACATTCAATGTCTCAATCACCATGCAACAAATAAGCTTTCCGATATGTGCCATGAGGATGTCATTCTTGCTGATGCTGCCACGAAGATGATGGGCAAGGCAAACTTAAAAGAGTTTTATAAAGAACGCCTTGATGACCATTCGGATACCAGAATTGACGCTCAGCGTATTTACTCAAACGATAATGCTTCCATTATCGAATATGTGCTTAATTTAAGAAATATGTCAAAAAAAGGAGTTGATGTAGTTGAGTGGAATTCGAGAAATAAAATCACCTCGGTAAGAACCTACCTATATTAAGTGTTGTTTTATTAATATTTAAGTTTATGCGTATGGACGAGACTAATCTCAATTATTTATTGAGATTCTAATTTCTCGTTCACTCTTTCTATTAATTTAAAGAGTCTTTCAATGAAAAAAGTATTGTGTTATTCGACACTGGCCATGTCTATATTGGCCTCAGCGCATGCTCAGGCGTTTGACAGTTTTTATACATTCGGTGATAGCCTTAGCGATGGTGGTTTTATTGGCTCACAGAGCCGATTTATTGCTGGTTCAGACAGTAAACTTTACAATGAAATTTTAGCTGAACATTACGCTAGCGATAACCACGCGCCTTATACCTTTGGTGGCAATAACTACGCAGAAGCAGGCGCAACGGCAGATAACTATGCAAGCGGCTTGCTGCGTACCGATCTGCAAATTAGCTACTATCTGTCTCAGAACGGTGGTGTGGCGGATAAAAATGGCCTGTACATGT
Organism: Hafnia paralvei; assembly: GCF_020150375.1. Taxonomy (NCBI): domain Bacteria; kingdom Pseudomonadati; phylum Pseudomonadota; class Gammaproteobacteria; order Enterobacterales; family Hafniaceae; genus Hafnia; species Hafnia paralvei. The sequence continues at coordinate 2,097,883 of NZ_CP083737.1, forward strand.
TATGGATCGGGGCAAACGATATTTCCTATGACGTTGAACAGTCGATTGCTAAATTAAACTTTGGTGGTTTATTTAGTACGGGCAATGATTATTTGCTTTCTTCAGCACCTGACGCAGTGGTTACTCAGACTCAAATGCTGCTAGACGCTGGAGCTGGTTATGTGATTGTTCCAACGCTGCCAAGAGCTGGATTAACACCTTGGACAGCCACCGCATTATTTAGCTTCGCGCAGACGATTTTAGGCCAGAATGTGCTGGATCTTCCTCGTCTGTATAAGCAACTTGATACCGCTTTGCGCAGTAAAGGTCCTGTGGATAGTGAAGCTCAGCGCCAGCAGTTTGTTATAGATTCTCTTGAGCAGGTATTAGCTGAAAATGGCGTTCTGTTACCACGACAGGCAACAGAAAAAGTGTATGAAATGATTCTGAATATGGAAAATACGCTGACCGATCAGTTTAACTACAGCACTGAGCAGGGTTTGGCGCAGCTGAATGGAAATATCGTTCGTGCTGATGTAGGTAAGCTATTTGACGAGATTATTACCTCGAGCAAGGAATATGGCTTTGACAATGTACTTGCTCCAGTTTGCCAAATTGGGGTAGGTGCTCCGCAATGTAAGGAAACTAGTGCCAGCTTCCATGACGATCAGGTTTATATGTTTTCCGATTGGTTCCATCCAAGCCCAGAAGCGCACGCTGTCATTGCGCAATATATTATGTCGGTCATTGATGCTCCGTATTATGCCACTACGCTATCTAAAGCATTAGAAAGTGCTAACGATGAACACCGTGCATTCTTAGAGGGGCAGCTGCAAAGTTTACGTACCAATCCTACAGAGGAAAAGGTCAGCGTATTTGGTGGTTATAGCGGTAAATATCGTCACGCAAAGAGCAGTAATAGCGATTTAGACGGTCGAGATACTAGTAATAGTGGGAATATTGGCTTTTCTATTCAAGCCGCACCGTGGTTGGCCGTTGGCGGAATGATGAGTGCAGGTGCTGGCGATTTCAAAGTCAGCGATCACTATAAGTATGATTATAACGGCAAGGTCATGTCGTTATTTATGCAGGCTACGGCTGATAATGGGCTATGGGGTAACCTTGATACTAGCTTTGGCGATATGGATCTGAATGGGATTAGCCGTAAAATCCAGTTGGGCAAAGCAGTACGTACAGAAAAAGGCTCCACTCAGGCGAGTAGCTTCGGTGTTGCGTTGAATCTTGGTTATGATTATAGCGTGACGGACTACCTGACCACCGGGCCAGTAATAGGTTACAGCTATGATAAATATAAGGTTGATGGCTACCGTGAGCGTGGTAATAACAGTACTTCTATGCATTTCGGCGATCAGCGTCATGAGTTAAACACGGTGAGCGCGGGATGGAGAATAGATACGCGAACCTTGCCGGTGAATCCTTATTTTGAAGTTAGCTATCATCGCAACTTTAATGATGATCCCATTAGTGTCGCTGGCGCAGTGAATAGCACCGCCACTTCATTTACGCGTCAGGGCGCAGAGATACAAAAAGAATGGGTAAATGCTAAATTAGGTGCTTCAGCTAAATTAACTGATAAATTGGGATTATTCGGTGTGGTTAATTATAACGGCGGCAACAATAGCAGTGATGAAGTGAATTATTCCGTGGGTGTTAACTATATCTTCTAAATAAAAGCTTATTTTAGATATCTACTCTTTCATTAATAAAATAGGAAATGAATTATGCAACCACATCGGTTAGCATTATTGGCCTCGCTCATTTCGGCAACGGCATTTTGTGCCAATGCAAATGGCCGATTCGATAATTTATATACTTTTGGTGACAGTCTCACTGACACGGGAAGTTTTGGCAGTACCTATAAGTTTGTTGCGAATAATCAAACGAGTCTGTTGTATAACCAGCAGATTGCCAAAATGATGGGGATTGACTTTAAACCGTTTACACAAGGTGGAGGAAATTATGCCATTTCGGGCTCTCAAACGGAGGGCACAGGGGTTGCTGTCGATCAGCCATTAGTATGGATGGGAACCAAGGAACAGATTAATACTTATCTTTCCGATCATGATGGTAAGGCAGATAAAAATGGCTTGTACATTTTATGGACCGGCGGTAATGATATATCTCTGGCCATAATGAATAACCCACTTAGCCCATATGGTGAAATTGACAGAGCCGTGGGGAATGTGGCGGAACAAACTCAAACATTATTGGACAACGGTGCGGGTACCGTTATTGTACCTAATATTCCAAATATCGCAGATACACCGTTTTTGCCGACCATCATGTTGACGATGTTGCCACTGTCTACTCAGCAACTCGAGGTTATTCGCCAAGAACTTAACAATGCTTCTACACCTGATGAAGCCTCTCGTAAAACGGCTATTGTTAATGCGATGGCTAAAGGGTTGGGGCTACCTGGTTTGGCAGACTCAGTGATAAGTCCCGTATACGATTTTCTGCATAATACGTTGACGTCAATGTTGGAGTATAACAACCAGCAAACAGAGCAGGCACTAAGTCAACTGCATGGCAATATCGTAAGAGCCGATGTGTCTACACTATTTCATGAGGTATTAGAGCAACCGCAAGCCTTTGGTTTCAAAACTACGGTTGGATTCCCTTGCAGTTTTAAAGTATTTGGCCCGTACTGCAATACAGGGATGAATGGATACGATGATAGCCAGCTATATATGTTCTCGGACGAACACCATCCTAGCCCATACTTACATCAGATTATTGCTGAGTATTTTGTCTCTATTCTTGACGCACCGCTCTACGTCAGCTCATTGATCCATGCTACGGAAGGTATGGTTGAAGATGCGCGTTCAACCTTAGATGGCCAGTATCAAACGTTAAGAACCCATCAGCATGAGTTGAATGATGTACAGGTATTTGGTGGTTATTCGTCTCATTATTTACGCCGCAGTGGTAAAAATGATTCTACTTTTGCTAATGCTCCTAGTAATGACAGCACCAATAATGGCAGCATCGGTATATCGTGGCAAATGAGTGAGTATGGTACCGCAGGTGTTATGATTTCAGGGGGACTAAATCATAACACGCCGACGGAAAACTTTAGCTATAACAGTCATGGCATATCGTATGGCCTGTTTACTCAATGGCAGGCTCCACAAGGTGGGTGGCTAAATGCTGATATGCATTACACCAAGGCCAACTTAGAGAATATCGAACGTCAAATAACGCTGGGCTTATCTAATCGAACTGAAAGTGGTGATACTAAAGCGCATCAGTATGGTGGACGTATTGGTGCTGGTTGGGATATTCCTGTGTCTTCTTGGCTAACGACGGGACCAGTACTTGGATATTCCTGGGATAAGGTTCATGTTGATGGCTATCGTGAAAACGGTAGCCGCAGCACGTCTATGCACTTTTCTGATCAAAACAAGACGTTGCAAACGGGGAGTGTAGGTTGGCGTTTTGATATGAGCTACTACGATGTGAAACCTTATTTGCAGGTAGATTATCAACGTCAGTTGGGCGATCGAGATAGCAAAGTTTCAGCCGCTATTAATAGTACAGCCACCTCATTTACGACTTCTACGAATAAGGGGCGTCAGGATTCCGTCAAAGCAGTGGTCGGTGCCAACTTCCCACTAAATAAAACACTCAAGGGCTATATTTCTACTTCGTACAGTAATCAAAACCGCGATGATATGTTCAGTTATACCTTAGGACTTTCAGCTTCGTTTTGATGCGTAATATTAGATTCGCAATGCTTGATGCGTAATTACTGCCTACGGTTCTCAACGCCGTAGGCAGTTTACACGGCTATTTATATGTTTGCAGTATGGATAATGATATGCAGGAAAGAAAAAATATTGACGTCATTCAGGCGTTTAGAGGAGTGGCGGCGCTTTCCGTTGTGCTTTATCACTACAGCTGGTTTATATCTCCATTGGACCAGACGTTTTTAAGACATGGTTATTTCGGTGTCGATCTATTTTTTATGATTAGCGGTTTTCTTGCTTATATCACCGCGCGTAATTTTAGCGGTGGAGTGCATGATAGTTTTATTTATCTCACCAAACGTGCTACTCGTATTATTCCAACCTACTATATTGTGACTATAGCTTATTTTGTAACTTATTGGGCTATGGGGTTACCTAATGAAAACTTGTTATTAAATACGTTGAAATCGCTGCTGTTTATCCCATTAAACGGGGGCGTAGCGCCTGCGTTCGGGTATGCCTTGGTTGAGAGCGGTTGGACGTTGAACTATGAGTTTTTTTTTATCTAATGGTTGCACTTGTTCTGCTGTTGCGTCATTACCGTTGGTCTGCACTATTTTTATTTTTTGCAGTCCTGCTCAGCTCATCCTATTGGTGGGAGGGCATAACGCCTAGTGAGGGGCATGGTACATTCATTTGGCAGTATGGATTAATGATGACTAATCCAATCATCCTAGAGTTTTTAATGGGAATTATTGCCGCAATTCTCTACCTACGAATGAATTCAAAAATAACCTGGCTTGGCAGAGTTCTCATGTTATGTGCAGTAGGATATTTCTGTTTTACTTGCTATACACTGTATTCTCCGTGGCAATCAAGGGAAAGTGGACACCTCGGTGGATATAGTCTGGCATGCTTTATGTTACTGTTGGCCGGACTTAAGTATGAAAAAGTTAGGGCACGCCGTTACCCATCATGGCTGATGTTCACCGGAGAAATATCTTACTCAATGTATCTATTACATATGGCTGTAATGTTTTCTTCAATATACGTATTAAAAAAAATCAATTCTGATAACTATTTTGATACCTTTAATCATCGATTTGATCTACTAGTTATTACATTAATTATAACTTATCTTCTGTCTTACTTATCTTACATCTATATTGAGAACAAACTCTCTACTTATATTAAAGAGAAAGTTCTTACCATGTATGTTCGTAAAAAATAATGAACACGCAGTAAAGTTAACTGAGTGAATGAATAAAACACCTGCTTTATACGGAGGTAGTATGGACTCTCATGATATATCGAGTAAATTAGCGGACAATTTTAATAGGCTCAGCGCGGAAGCTGCTTTAACCGAGCGGGAGCGCTATGTGGTTTATCTGATAATGAAAGGTATCACCACAACCACAATCACTAAGATCCTCAATAGAAGTATCAAAACCATCAGCGCTCAAAAATGCAGCGCCTATGAAAAATTAGGTGTGAGCAACGATGTTCAATTTATCAGAAAGGTAATTAGCAGCACTAAGGACGAATAACACGCGCTCCAAACCACATAAATTAAAAAGAGTCAGACGATTTGTGTTTTTATGCCACAGCAATGCCATGTAAGGAATACCGTCAGCCGGTATTTTAGTCATGGATTCACCTAATGGGAGGTACTATGAGAAGCGAGAAGTTACCACGCCAGCTAAAAAAGCAGGAAATTTTGAAAACTCTGCATCGCCTTTGCAAAAATAGAGCATCAGTTCAAGGAGGAAAAGGTTATCTACCCGAACCAGAGCATTGGCCAAAAACGAGGGAGCTATCTGATAGCTGTGGTGTGAGTATTTATACTACTCGTGCCATTCTTTTACAGTTAGTAGAGGAGGGGAAAGTGATCAAATCACCTAAATCACTTCTTAACTCTCTACGTTGGTATGTGAAGGAGGAATCTGAACATTGAGATTTTCCCGCAACCCCTTCTATACAAAATGAGATAACAACTAGCGAATTTTGCTATAGCGTGGTTATCTCAGGAGTGCTAGCTCACCTATGTGGGCTGCATTATTGCTTGCGATATCATCGCAGCGTTATCTAAAAACAAATTAAACAGGTGTAAAAGCTGCAAACTTTAAGTTTGCAGCTTTTTTTTTGCTTTCACGGCAGCCCTAACATTCATGGGTTTTCCATAATGCCACGACGTGCAACACACTCATCTGTGCATGAGCCTTAGCGAAAACTTCTCATACCTACATACCTATGTTGATTACTTTCAATAACTCTTACTAATCAACGATTATTCTCAGTGGATTAAGTTTTTTCTTATTATCAGAGTTGATAAACTGATTGGATATTATCTTAATATAGCGAGTCAAATCATATTCTACTGGTTTGAGTTATTTAAATTCACACGATATATCTGAATTTATAGTGATTATATTTTTTATCAAGCATGGCTTATTGATGGGGATGATCTCTTTAGGATAATGATTAATTCTTCTTTTATTCAGCTCGCGATCTTACATTCTTTATTAAAAGATATATTAGTGTATGTTTCAGTATATTATTCTTATTTTCCATGAATGAGATTAAATGAGGTTTGTGGGGTTTCTTAGCCAATATCTCTCTTGTATACTTCGCCCTTAATTACGACATCCAATAAGATCGCTGAGAATATTGAGATTCTATTTTTGACAGTAAAGGCTAATAATGGTGAAGATTAAAGTCACACTGGAGCTTACGACTAATGAATGATGTAAGTAAGGATGATTCGATATTCATCCTTGGGGATGGTATCCGGTTTGAGCCTGAGAAACGTTGCCTCATAAATGATTTTGGAACAGTCATTAACCTGCCTGAAAATAGTTATCGATTTTTACTTCTTTTGCTAGAAGGAGAAACGGATAAACAAAACATTATCAATCAGGTTTGGCATGAGCAACGAGGATCTGTAAGCGATAGCAGTTATTATGGTCAAATCTATATGCTGAGAAAGTCCTTTGACCAGATAGGGCTTTCAAGTTCGTTGATAAAAACGATTCCGAGGAAAGGCGTAAAATACATGGGGAGCGTGCTACGTGAAAATAAGTCGATACCTGACCTTGCCACAGAAAGTCGAATTAATGTGATGCCACTAGCGACATCAGCAGGTTTTACCGAGGAGCTGATATCACCTTTGGACAGCGTGGGTTATCAGACCCATTCTGAGTCTTCTGGAACAGGCAATGAGTGGTATCACTCACGCCGCTGGAATATTTTTATCTCTGTATTGGCGCTGCTTGCGGTGTGCTGGATATCAACGCTGATCGTGATTGTTATTTTCTTTTTGGCTAAGTGATTGGCCTATGTTTTCTATCATTAACAAATTATAAAAACAAATGTGACCTCAATGAGGACTATAAAGATGGAATATTATCTAATGGCTGGGTCGTAACCTTTGGGGAATCGGCTAAGTAAGATAGTAATTAATATGTCCATCACAACGGATGGATATCCATTCACAAGGAAAAATAATGAATAACTTTTTAACTAAATGTTATGTGGCTGCTCATGTTCGCTTTCATGAGTTTGGTAAAGACCAACGCGGTGTTACCGCGATTGAATATGCATTAATTGGCGTAGCCATGGCGACTCTGTTGGCATTCATTTTGGGTGACCAGAATTCTGGTTTCTTGGGAGCACTGAAAGAGGCATTTGACAAAATTGCTGAAGCAATCCAAAGCGTTACTATCAGTAAAACCGCGCCTTAAGGCTGTTATAGTCAGTTAGAACGCGTTTTTTATAAGACTCTCTGTTTAGCAGCAAGAACATCACGGATGATATTCTTGCTGCATTTTTGTCGCTAGTACCCATAATAAATTTAACGAGCAAAGATATGACTTTGATGATTAAAATTAATTTTATTGTCACATGTATAATTCTGGTTTTTATCATGTGGCAGGACATTTTCTTTAGAAAAATCACTCATTCTAGTCTGCTATTGTTGTTCGTTTCTTTAATCCCACTTATTTTTCTGCAACAGCAATGGCCCAACGTCACGTTTGCCATTCTGACCCTGATGGGAGGTTTCCTGCTTTTTGTTGCACGCTTATGGGGAGGAGGCGATGCTAAGCTGGTTGCCATATTAGCCCTAGCATTTCAAGGCGCGCTATTTTACGACTTTCTTTTTTTGACTGCTTTTCTGGGTGGCACTATTGCTATCTTTGGTCTTGTTTTTTTTCGTAATAATCTGCGTAGTCACGGCGTTCCCTATGGTGTTGCCATTTCTTTAGCATTTATTTTTGTGTATCCGCTGCCATCTTTGTTTTATTAATATAACTTAGGACATCTCAATGAATCATCGAATGCTTTTTTTTCTTTCAATTATTGTTATTGCCGTCGGTATTGCTGGTATTTTTGTTCAAAAGAAAACACCGGAGAATGAGGTTAAGCAAGATGCCATTACTGCCGTAAACACGATTACGGTTGCTAAGGCAGTGAGAGAACTAAAACCTTATGACATCTTAAAGCGTGATGATTACACACTAACCTCTATTGAGGTTGCCCAAGATATAAAAGATCGTCGTGATATTTCCTCATTAGATAACGGAGATCTTCAGGGATACTTAGTTAGGCACAATATTTCCAATGGCAGCTTTATTTTACCTCATATGGTTGAGTCGCCAAGTAGCTCGACATTTGCTGCTCATTCATTGAGAAGCAATGAGACTCCTTATTCTTATAAGGTCAAGCCTGAAGATGATTATCTTCTATCATCGCTATCAATTGGCGATGAGGTTTCTCTTTATCTTCGTTTGATTGAGGTTGATAAAAGTAAAAAAAATAGCGTTGGGCTGGTAACGGAAGGGAGCAATATTCCTGATGCCAATATGAAACGATATGCGATTAGCCGAGTGATGGGGCCGCTATCTATTGTTGATATTAAAAAGATCCCTAAAGAGAAAACGAAATCATATAGCAATGAGGATTTTGTGGGAACGATCGTATTGAGACTGGATAGCCAGCAACTTGCTGAACTTAAGGTGGTTGAGAAAGCCGGTGAATTGTTGTTATTCCCATTTGACGAATATGAGGATGAGAGTAACCAGAAAATACGAATGGATGAGGTTTTACCCCAGTTTAATTCAGTTAAAGAGTTGAGAGGTGGAGAGTGAGTTTTAGCTTAACGGAGCAGCGAAAAACACATAGTAAAACAGGGCGTGCCGGCATCGGAGCGTTGTGGTTGTTTGGTATCGCTGGATTGTTTTTTTCTGTGCATACCCGCGCTCAGGAGCTTTATATGGATGCGGGTGAATCTCAGGTTATTCAAGTGAATGGAAATATTGATACTATTTTCATTTCTGCTCCCAAGGTTGCCGATTATGAAATTATCGGTGAGCGCGGGGTGATGGTGTATGCCAAGAGTGAAGGCAAGACCGATCTTATTGCATTCGACAAGAATGGCGATCAGCTAGTAAAAACGACGCTTGTCGTTGATCCCATTTTAAGTTCGTTGCAAAAAAAGGTGGCTAGCTTAGTGCCAGACAGTCAGATCACCCTGCAGAAAATGGGGAAGACTTATATCCTCAGCGGCAGTGTCGCGACTGAAGAAGACCGCGATCGTGTTTATCAGATTGTTGGTGAGGGTGTTGGGGCGACGCGCACCACCAATAAGAAAGAGGTAGCCAACACGAATGGAGGGAGTGGCGGAAACGGTGAGAATAGTAATTCTTGGTTGGATGAAGTGGTCTATCAAGAGGTCATCAACCAGCTAAAGCTGCCGATGACAAATCAGGTTAACGTGAAACTCTCTGTTGTTGAGGTAACGAAAACTTTCAGCGATAACGTAGGAATTGATTGGGGCACTATTAGCGGGAGTGGCGGGAATATCACACCAGGTACTTTCCGCTTTGTGAAATTTAACGCTGATACGCTCAGTTCATTGGTACATGCCATCAGCAATGATTCGGTAGCGCGCGTATTGGCAGAACCGAATTTGTCGGTGCTATCGGGTGAATCTGCAGAATTTTTGGTCGGCGGCGAAGTCCCTGTGGTTACAAGCTCAGCAAACGGCTCTAACGTTCAGTACAAGGACTTTGGGATCAAACTGAATGTAGGCGCTAAAGTCAGCAGTAACAAGCGGATACGCGTTACTTTGGGCGAAGAGGTCAGCAATGTCGATAGTACCTATAGCACTAATGCGGGCGATTCATTCCCAGCCTTCCAGACTCGACGAGCAAAAACCACCGTTGAGTTGGCTGATGGTGAAAGTTTCCTCTTAGGTGGACTGATTAGTAATAACGAGCGCGAAGAGCTTTCTCGTCTGCCGTTCATTGGCGATGTCCCTATCCTTGGGGCGTTATTTAGAAATGCTAAAACGGAGCGTTCACGCGGTGAATTGGTGGTAGTGGCGACAGTGAATCTGGTTAAGCCCGTCACCATGCGCGACATTGTCATGCCTGATTTTCAACGAACGTCTACGCTGAGCCGCTTTTTAAATTTTGATGCCATCAGCAATTTGCGTGATAGAAAACTGGCACAGGAATTTGTAGAACAGGGAGGATTTATTAAATGATGCTCTCAAAACACCGGTTCATCACGCCACTGTTCGTTGTATCGCTGCTGCTAACCACATCCCAAAGCTTGGCAAGCCAGTTGGATAAACAGGGTTCTCCGCAAATAACAGAGCAGATCATTGAGATTGCCTCAAGCGATCAAATTTCAAAAGAGATTGGTATCGGAAAAATATTGAGTCAGGCCAGCGGCGGATTCAATGGCTACATTCGTCTTGAATGGTTCGATGATAATTTTTCAGCAACAGCTAAACAGATAAGGCATGAGTTAATTGCCAAGGGTATTGTACCTGAACGTATCACACTAGCGTATACCGGCGGTGGTTATAGAACACAGCAAGCGTCGGGTATTCAGGCTCATGTCCAGAAAATAGTGCTGCAATTACCCGAGTGTCGCTATTTGGCGCAGAATTATAAATTTAGTCTTTATGACGATACGGGATGCGCACTGAATAATAATCTCGGTTCTTCATTAGTTAGTCCATATAAATATTATTTCTGAGGACGAGCAAGCATGCTGTTATTCCCGCAAAAGGGTGATGTGAAGTCATCTCTCAATGAGAAGGCTTTTTATGTTTTATCTTCACGTAAGATTATCAATGAGGAATTGAGCCAACTGATAAGACTGGCGGGTTTTAATCAGGTAGAAAGCGTTTTGCAAGATTTACATGCGACAAAGACGCTGACTATTTCTGAAAAAGACTATGGCATCGTCATTGATATAGGCCATCAGGAATATATTGAAGATATTGTACCTACGATTTTAGCGATGGTTCCACGAGGGGTATGGTGCTGTGTCGTGGGCGATAGTGATTCTATCATGCTAGCGCAGGCCTTTTTACGCCAGGGTATTCAATATTTTAATTTGAACTCTCAGCGTGAGTTATTTGTGCAGGCAGCGATTTCAGGAACCAATCTTAAAGCCACTCGCTGGGCAGTCAGTATTAGCATTTTGGGCTGTAAAGGCGGGGTGGGAAATAGTTCCATTGCTTACCAAACTATCAGCAATATTGTTCAGTTACGGGACATGCCATCCTTATTTGTGCAAGGCGCAGCCGGGTCTCGCGATCTTGATTTACTGACAGGCAAGAAAATGGTGCAGGAGATTGTTGCGGGGCAAAAAAAACTCGATCTGATGAGTAGTAGTAGCGCGTTTTATCCCGATCTCTCGCAGGACAGTTTTCAGAAATATAACTTTGTATTGTTTGAAGAAGCGATAAATACGGCAAATAAAGAGACGCTACGGCAATTAGTTGAAAGCTCATCCTGTCTGGTTTTAGTGATGGATCGCTCCATGGCATCTGTACGTGTGGCTCGTGGCATGATTGAGGTCATTGATTCATTAAATCGCTCCCAGCTTGCCCCACGTAGATTGTTTATCTGCCTGAATGACAGCAGGCCATTCACCATGAATATGCTGAGCATGGAAGATATTCAGTCGTTGTTGGGGCGTCCGCTGGACGTGCATTTTCCTTATAACAAACAAAAAGACGGTGTCACGCGTTTAGCGGGGTTTAGCCGCAAAGCGGCCCCTATCGATCGTTTAACCCGCTTAATTCTTGGCGGAACATCAGGTAATAAGGGCTCGTTGATTAATCGCCTGTTGAAGAAACGTCAGGAGGTATAATGGATATCAGTATTGAAATTCAAGAAGTGCTACGTGAAGGCGTTTTACAAAATATCGAAATCAATACTATCGAAGCCTTGGTTGAGGATCGTGTTCAGCTACTCGCGGAAATGAATCGTGTGCTGGAGGGCGTAGCGGAGCAGCAAAATATCTATTTGAGCTCCCAAACTCAGAATGCTTTTGCTGAAATGATGGCTGATGAAATTTTGGGCTACGGCCCATTAAGGCCTCTGCTAGAAGATGAGACCGTCAGTGATATTTTGGTAAACGGGCCGAAAAGTATTTACGTAGAGCGTTTTGGTAAGTTGGAGCTGACCACGTGCCGCTTTATTAATAATAATCAGTTGACTGATATTGCTAAACGTTTAGTTCAAAAGGTGGGGCGGCGCCTTGATGAAGGGCGGCCTCTGGTTGATGCTCGGCTGCATGACGGCAGCCGTTTGAATGTCGCAATTCCCCCTATTGCGCTTGATGGCACCTCGATTTCTATTCGTAAGTTTGGAAAAAGTAACATCGAGTTATCCGATCTCATTCGTATGGGGGCGATGAGCGGGCAGATGGCTAATTTCCTGATTATTGCCGCCCGCTGTCGAGTGAACATTATTATCTCCGGGGGAACTGGTTCAGGTAAAACCACGCTTCTGAATGCGCTGTCAAAATATATCGATCCAAGTGAACGTATTATTACGATGGAGGATGCGGCAGAGTTGCGCATGATGCAGCCCCACGTATTGAGAATGGAAACGCGTTTAGCCGGGGTGGAGAATACCGGTCAAATCACCATGAGAGCCTTACTGATTAACTCACTTAGGATGAGACCAGATCGAATAATTGTCGGTGAGTGTCGTGGTGAAGAGTCCTTCGAAATGCTGCAGGCGATGAACACCGGGCATGATGGATCTATGTCTACGTTGCATGCAAATAATCCACGTGATGCTATTTCTCGTTTGGAGAATATGGTGATGATGGCTGGGATGAATATCCCAATGGAGTCGATACGCCGAAATATCGTTTCTGCAATTAACATTATTATTCAAGTATCGAGATTAAATGATGGTAGTCGAAAAATAATGAACATTAGTGAGGTTATGGGTATTGAAGGAGATAGGGTTATTTTGCAGGATATTTTTACCTTCCAAAGTCAATCAGAGCGTGATGAAAATGGAAAAATTAAAGGTGAGTTTGTTAATCATGGTCTTTTAATGCGTTCTACCGTCATGCGCAATGCGGTGATGTTTGATGTTAGTGATGAGCTAAAACACATATTCGGCATGGAGTAAGGAATGGCTTTTCTGATCCTATTTATTGGTCTAGCGATCTTCTGCGTTAATCTATTTAACTGGCGAAAATTGACCAAGATTGCGTCAAAGAGTCACGCGAATCCAAAGCCGTCGTTGATCATAAATTATGTGACGAATCTATGGTTGGAGTGGAAGCGATATGCGTTAGGTGATTTAAGCCTTAAAGGAATGAAAGGCGCGATGGTGGCTCTAATACTTTTGCTAGTGCTGTTATTCCTTAACGCTAATTGGCTGCAGTTTGACGTGATGTTTTTCCTGCCAATAACGCTAATGGTGATGTTTATTGCCCAATTGAGAATCGGTCGTAGCCTGCATCGCCGATATTTTGAAGACCGTTTCCCTGAAATCCTCTCCGTGGTCAATGCCGCGGTTTCTGCGGGTAACAGTATTCATCAGGCCTTACATCGTTGCGGAGAAGGAATTGATGGCGATTTGGGCGTCACATTTCATCGCATCGATCGCCGCTTGAATTTGGGAGAAGATCCCGAGCGTGTCTTCAACGATGCGTGGGAAAACTATCGCTATCGTGAGTTTTATTTTTTTGTCGTGGTGATGTTGGTGAGCCTTCAGCATGGTGGGCAGCTACGCACGTTAATGGGGCGGTTATCGCGGATTGTGAACAACAGCAAAAATATGGCTCGGCGTAAATCGGCGATGACCTCTGAAGCGAGGACATCGGCCAAAATCGTTGCATCTTTACCGCTGCTGTTTTTCTGTGGAATGAAATATTTCAGTCCTGAGAATTTTGACTTTGTCGTTCACGATCCTGTAGGTCGACTCATTCTTTATTATGTGATTGCCAGTGAGGCGATTGGCATGATCATTATCTGGATTCTGTTAAGAAGGGCACTTTAATGGTGATGTCATATTTAGTCATGGTGCTTTTAGGTATTTTCATGGTGCTATTGGCAATACGCCATCAGCAGTATTGGAAAAAACAGCGGGAAATTGTCGCGCCTAAGGCTGAGAGTAAGCAACAGAATCAGTATTCAACAATCGATTATCGAGCGTTGATTATAAGTAACAGCCAGTGGCTAACGTTTCTTAATGATTTAGAAAAAAGCCTTCCTCTCAAAGCGCGTATTTGTGGCGTGATTGGCGGGGTATTACTGGTTCTAAATATTGTTGGTATCTTTTCCATCAGTATGAAAGCGCTAGCCATGATCATGCTTTTTATTTTTATGATTGTATTGGTGCTGCCAGCCATGATGCTAAATCCAGCGATTAATACTCGTATTAAGTTGATGCTGGATGCGTTGCCTTATTTTGTCGATCTCATTGCTGTGTGTGTGCAGGCGGGCATGACGGTTGAAAGCTCGGTGAAATTTATTGCTGAACGTTCAGCCGATCTCGATAAAAATCTAGCGGATTTAATGTTGCATCTCGTTAAACGTGCCGAAGTGAGCGGGTTGGAAGAAGGATTAATGGATCTCTATCGTTCGATGGATATGACGGAAATGCGCATGTTTTGTGCCACCCTACAGCAGAGTGTGCACTATGGCACATCGCTATATGAAAATCTGATGGAGCTTTCGAAAGATATTCGAGACATGCAGCTACTGAATTCGGAAGAGAAAATAGGCAAGCTATCCGCCAAAATGAGTGTGCCGCTAATTCTATTCATCATGTTCCCTATTACTATTTTAATCGCCGCACCAGGCATTCTAAGGATTATGCAAAATGCACATTTCTAAACATATCGTTATAGCGCTGATGTGTGCCACATTATTATCAGGATGTATTCAACGAGTGCCTAGCTCTACCAGCGATATGAATTACCGGGAAGATATATTGCTCAAGGCAAAAAACTATAACGGATTAATTAATCTTTATCGTAGTTGGCTAAAGCAAAAAGAAGATCCAGCGGTACGGCTTAAATTAGCACGCTATTACTATCAATCAGGTGATTACAAATCGTCACTCTACTTTATGCAGCCGTTGTTTAAAACACCGGACCTAAACGTTTATACGTTGCAAGCACAAAATATGATTGCCCTAGGTGACTATCCGCAGGCCATCAGAGTGGCTGAAAAAATGTTACAACGCGAACCGCAAAGTGCGGAGGCTTATAACCTGAAAGGTGTGGCTCAGGCACAGTCAGGTAAGCTAACGGAAGGATTGCAGTCTATCGAAAAGGCTCGCAGCCTGTTTATCGCTGATGATGTGGCTATTAATAATATGGCCATGGTGGCGGTGTTGGATCATCGCTATCAGGATGCCGTCAGCTTGTTGCTGCCGCAGTATTTACGTGGGCGCAAGCAGTCTCAGCTGCTCCACAACCTAGTACTGTCGTTGGTTAAGGTCGGCGATCGCCGCTATGCCAGAGATATCATTATAAATGAAGGATTATCGGAGCGTAGCGACGAGTTGATTGATGCGCTGGCCATGATTAATCCGACAGAAAAAGGAATGGGGTAATGGCATTACGCAAACGCTTTATCAGAGATAATGAGGGCGCAGCCTCAATTGAATTTTCTTTGACGGTAATACTGTTTATTTTCTTGGTGCTGTTTGTCGCCGAGATCGCGCGGCTGTCTTATATCTCTGCGGTAATTGATTTGGCTGTTTCGGAGGCTGCCAAAGAGTCTAAAAATGCCTCTGCCGTCGATGATGGAGGTTACGACAATCGTTTCCAAAAGCGCATTACTGAGCAAGGCGGTGCTATTTGGGGGTTCCTAACTCGGCCGGACGCCGTCACGATGAATATTACCTATGCCGGTTCTATTCGAGAAATGACTGATACAGGCGGCACCAGCGGTGACTCGCGGTATAAGCCTTTAGCGCGTTATCAATTGGAATATCAATACCATCCTATGTTCTTCCCCTTTCCCGATATTTGGGCCAACAACTTATTAAATCGCGAGGTGATTTTTGTTCAAGAATATGAACGTTCCAAGTTTATGGACTGACAGGCGAGCCTCGGTATCGGTTGAGTTTGTCATGATTTCGATTGCGCTCATCTTCTTTATTTTCTTCCTGACGGATTTAGTGATTCGTCAGGCAACAATTGGGAAGTTAGATCGTGTTTCTTATTCAGTTGCCGGTATTTTGCGTGAGCGGATCCAGCTCTATGACGCACGCGAAACGTTGAACCAACAAGACGTTAATGCCATTGCCGATTTAGCGAGACGAATACTCACAGATATGAACAGCACGATCGACCTTTCACAGATGAGCATGCATGTTGAAGAAATGCATTTCGAAGATCCTATTCGTTTAGGTGACGATAGAAAGCAGATCAAGCTGTATAAGTCTTGGGACAGTGGCAGCTCGGGGCAATGTCTGCCACCGCAGCCGCTTAATCAATTGCAGCAACTGACGCCACGCGGTAGCTATGGGCGATGGGTGCCGCTCTATCAGGTAACCGTTTGTCTGCCTACGTTTAGCTGGTTTACCCGTCTAACGTCGAGCGAGGAAAAGCCTGTGATGTCTTCATTCTCCATTGTGATGCTGCGCTAGATGATGAGGCTTGGTGTGTTATTGAGCCTGCTGTGGCTTCTGTTTCCTCTTCATGCTGCACAGCAACAGGCGGTGATATTTATCGATTCGGCTCAACCAAATCAGTCGAACTTAATCGATGAAATAAACCAGATGCTTTATTTGAGCCCAACGTTTAGAGCACGAATGAAAATTGAGGTTTTCGATATTAACCCCGCAGGGCCGGAGTTTATCGGGGAAATAAAATATATCCATGACCGAACGGGGAAGGCCGTGGCGAAATATCGCCCTGGTCCTTTACCTTATCTTATTTGTTTTAATGACAATAAAGCGGGCAGTCGCGGAACCTTAAATAATAAGGAGCAACTATGTTTATGCAGCAACCACTGTTAGCCAGTATTCGACGCTTTAAACAGGATCGCAGTGGAGCGTTTGCTATTAGTTTTGTCATGATGTCGGGATTTTTGCTCAGTATGGCGGCGTTTGGGCTGGAAGGTTCACGCTATATTACTGAGCGAGCTCGGCTCTCTGATGCCATGGAGCAAGCCGCGTTGGCATTAACGGCAGAGGATAACGGTGATGGAGCACAGCGAAATTATACGCTGTCGAGCGATTATTTCCGTGCCTATATGCGTCACGATGTGGATGTTTTTAAACCCACCGTGATTGTGAAAAGTGGTATTTCACCCAATAACCAGAATTTATCGTATGTAGAATATCGGGTGAGTGGGCAAACGCTTCAGGATTCGTGGTTTTCTTCTACGTTCTTCCCCAGTTTTGACAAGCAGGTCGTTATTGGTGATAACGGGGCAGCACGTAAGTTTCGTTCCAACATGGACGTTATCTTTGTTACCGATTTTTCAGGTTCGATGAACGAAGGTTTTGGCGGTAGTACCAAATTAGCCGAACTAAAACGCATTGTATTAAAGCTTTCAGATGAGCTATTTTCCTACAATATCGATAATAAAGTTGGTTTTGTCCCTTTTGGCTGGGGAGGCAAAGAGGGGACAGACTGTGATTTTCCGTTCGTGAGTCATGGGCCAGTTCCCTCGGATATATTAGCAGGCGGAAATTACAAGGCATTAGAGAAATACATCGATATTTCAGGCAGCGTAGCAGCAATACCGAATCCAGTTCATGATATTCAGATCCCACTTTCCAACGTTAACGGGAGTACCTGCCTACGCAACAGTCATTCTTGGAAAGTTCCGTTGACCAGCAGCCTTGCTGAAATAAATCAAATTAATGGCATGAGTGCCGAAGGAGGAACTTTGGTTAGCTCTGGCGTGTTGCTTGGCGTACCTTATTTAGCCTCAGGTACAGCCTCACGCAAGGTTATGGTCATTGTTTCGGATGGTACTGATGATCCCAAAAATGTGATGATTACGCCGAATCTTATCAACGCGGGCATGTGCGATAAAATTAGACAGGTGTTAAGTACGGATGAGTCAGTGGGAAAAATTTCATTTATTGGCATTGCCTATTATCCAACGGTAGATTGGAAAAGCTGCGTTGGAGATAAAAACTTTTATTTACCTCAAACCATTGATGAGTTAGAGGAAGATCTCCGCCGAGCCGTGTTTGAAGAAGTTGGGCATAATATTCTTAAAGATAATTAATTTCATCTGATTTTATCTTTCTCACTGCTATGGACATAATTACTGTTGATGCTTTGTGAGGAAAACTGAGATTTTTTTCAAGAATTTATTTTAGCAAAAATTTACTATGGCCTCCGTAATGTAGCGGGTCATGATTATTAAAGAGCAAATATGTAATAGGGAACTTTACATCGCGTCATTGTACGGTATTACAGTGTGCGCAAGATCTTTAGTATTCATCGAGCGCTGTTCATTACGCAGCAAAACGGAATGGCATTATCAACAATACCTCCGATTAGTGTATTTAATGGTGTCATCCATTAACGCTATTTATCGTGTATGACGTTATCCCGTTTAAAGATTCATTTTTTATAACAAGGATTTAATTTTTAATGAAAACTCAAACTATGTTGTCTGTATTGGCTGGTCTTGTAATGTCTGCTTCAGCAATGGCATCGACGCCAGCAAGCTATGATACTAAGTTCAACGTCAGTGCGAACGTTCCTGATAGTGCAACCATTACCGATCCGGGTGGCCGTCCTATCACGGATATGGACGTAGAACTAACACCAGCGGCGTCAGGCTACATGGAGGCGCAAACCACCGCGTTAAAACTGTGGAATAATGACGTAACCAAGCTGGAAGTCGCTTTGACTTTGGATGATAGCCAGTCTGTCACCGGTGATGCGTTTACTCTGTATAGCACTCAGGGCGGCACACTTAATGATATGACTTATAAAATCAGTACGATTACCGCTGCGGGCAGCCAAGAATTTGCCGCATCTGGTGATTCAAAAGATTACACCCTGAATGCAAACGGTACACATGGTGAACTGCCACTGATGTTTAAATTTGTTTCAGATAAAAAGTATGACGCACTGGGTCAAGGCAACTACACCGGCGTTGTATACGCTAACGTAAATGCTAAACCTTAATATTCTTTATTAAATCAGGTCAGGGTCAGCGTTAGGCTGGCCCTGTTTTAAACATGATTAAAAATAACTGTGTCGTTGGTATTGTCGCCGCGCTGTTGTTATGGAGTCAGGCAGTTTTTTCAATACCTAATTCTCAGGTTGATTTGGATATCTTTGCTGAGTCGATAGCAAGAATCGCGCTGTATTATGAAGATAGACCTCTTAATGGAAAAGAATTTGATTTCCCATTACCTATTAATGGTATTTCTCAGAAGTTTGAAAATACGTCGAGTTTCTTTCATCTGATAGGCAATGTTGATAATGCTGAGATTGTTTTTTTAGAAAATCAGTTTGTGCTACCACAGGTTTTTGGTGGGAACACACATATTAATTTGGATGGGAGTTTTATTCATCAAGGAGGCGAAACGGATTCTACTAAAAAACTGCGGCTTCCTGTGTTAAAAAATATTAGCCAGGCGACAACCTCCAATGGTTTTAAGGTTAAGTTTATTTCTGAGTTTTTGGCTGGGAATTACACCAAGGGTAAATACGCGAATACATTTACATTAATCGTAATGCCTATTTTATAGATAGAGACAGAGAATAATGAATAATAAAATAACTGCCAGCATTGTTATTCTTGGTGTCGGTTTCGGCTGTGCATTTACCCCATTAATGGCCTCTTCGATTCCACTGCCTGAAGGGTTTGAAGACATTTTTAACGCCAAGCAAAGTGGAGTGCTTGACATTATTTATGCGGATTCCTCAATCGGCTCCATTGGCGTTGAGTACGATCAAAACGATGTTTTTCTGATGTCGCCACAGGTGATTGTTGAGCAAATAACCGCCGTGGATATGCCTGCGCTGAATGTCTCTCAGACGGAGTTGCTCAAGAAACTTTCAGCCCCTTTGCGTCGGGTGAATAAGCAGGGTTTTTCTCAAGATGAGATTGTAGCGACGGTAAATGAATCAGACGCTTCATTGCATCTCATTTTTCCAGCCTCCCTGTTTAAAACGGGAGACAAGGCTTATGACAGAACCTATATTCCACACCGTAACCGCCCCGGTTTTGTGCATAGTCATAATCTTAATTATCTCTCTGATACCTATGGCGATAGCCTGAGTTTATCTTCAAATGACACGCTCAATATTACGGGCAACAGCTACGTTAAAGGAGCATGGAGTTATTCCAAAGAGATTGATTTTAATCTTGATGAATTGGCGCTGTATCTGGAACACGAAAACACCCGTTTTAAAGCTGGCCGGCAAAGATTGAGCGATAATCTAATATCGAGTACGCCTTCGGTGACCTACAGTTTTTTTAATCCTGTTAGCTTTGACGGTATTTCGTTGGGGTATATGACCGATAACTACCTCAATCCTGGTGACGGTGCGGCCTCACCCGTCACTGTCTATCTACCACAGGCAGGCACGGTTGAGGTGTATCGTAACGGGCGTTTAATTGATCTGCAGCAGTTTCCTGCGGGCTTGCAGCACTTAAACACCGAAGGGTGGCCGTCTGGTGGCTATGATGTTTTGTTGGTATCCAAGCTGGTTAACGGCAGCCGCGAGGAGAAGCTCCAGCCTTTTTTGAAACGTAATGGCTCATTTCGCTCTGGCGATCTGGAGTATGCGGTTCAGTTAGGTCGCTATGACGATCATCAGGGGCAGTTTTCGTCTAATCGTTATTCCTGCCGCCAGTGCGACATAGATGGGAATGATCGCGATCGTTATTCTCGTCAAAGCCATTTTGCTGGGCTGTCGTTAGGGTACACCACCGATTCAGTGGTCTCTCTTGGCAGTGGTTTTCTGATGGACAACGAGGATGGTTATGCTAATGCCAGCCTAGACTTGCCGATCAATAGCTGGTTTGCGGAACGCCTCTATGCAGATGGCGTGATGGGGCTTGACGGTAGCTCCGGCTATCAGGTTGGGTTAATGAAAAACCTGTATGCCCTGAGCATGAATGTGAGTTATCGCGACAACCGTTTCAAAGGGGATGAAGAAGATTATCATCGCTTTGGCCTAGTGCCCGCTTACGATTTTGAATATTTACAATTTGGCGCCAATACTTTTTTGCCGTGGAACGTTGGGTTAGGGATTAACTTTGGTCTGAATACCCTCTATCAGGATTATGGCCGCCAAAATAAGACGGAATTTGAAAGTTGGGACGTAAATTTAAATCGTGACTTTACCTTGTCGGATTATTTAAATTTGCGTGTCGATCTTGGCTATCACCGTGGCATTAACGAGATGACCAGCCGATATTCCCACAATACGACGGCAGAAGACAAAATATTTGCGCAGTTTACCTTGGGAATGCGTGAGCGCAGTTATAACCATTACCAATCCCTCTATTTACGTTCACGCATGAGCGATGAGGGCGGTAAACAAAATATTTATAGTGCAGATTATGCATTGAATCTGGATAACCCAGAATTCGACCGCGGTGGGAAATATACGGTAAATGCCAGCGTAAATCATGGGCCTAATAGTGAGAATAACAGCGGTGCTGGCCTGGTGATGGATAACGGCTATGGCTATACCGCCGTTGGCGTATCCAAGTCTTTTGGCAATAACCATTACAGTCAGCAGTATCTTTCGCAGCGTAGCGGCTTTGCTATTGGTGACGGCGAGTTTGGTTATGGCAAAGTGGATAATACCGCAGCGCTTATTGTGGATGCCCGTTCGTTACCTGAAGATCAATATTTCGAGGTGCGTAACCGTGGTAATGAACCGGTAGTGGTAGAGGGAGGGAAAAAAACAACGCTGACTATTCAGCCATACCAGAAAATATCTCCAAAAGCGGAACAGGTTTATACCACGGATACTAACGCGTTTTACAACCTCTCGACCCAATCGTCTTCTACTTGGGCCATGCCGGGGCAGGTCTATCACGTCAAAGTCAATGCGACAAAAAACCAGACTGTCACCGGTCGCCTCTATCTCGACGGAGTGCCGTTGGCGAACGCTCGCGTGGTGGGCGGTAATGCGATGACCGATGCCGAAGGATTATTTGTTGGTGATTTTACGCTAGATACCGAGAGCCAGTTAGAAAAATTGAAGGTGAGTAAAGAAGGGCTGAGCTATATCTGCCCGCTAAATAATTCGAACGTCAAAATGACTCAAGGCATTATGCAAATACGTGAGGTTAATTGTGAAACTGAATAAATTGGCAATGTTGCCACTGGGAATAGCTTTGCTTACGTCTACGAATATTTCACAGGCTATTGAAGTATTTCCCATCATTAAAGACATTAAGCAAGAGTCACCGCGTGACAACTATGTGACCGTTAAATCGATGTATCGGGCAGTTGATAGCGTTGATACCACCAAGTCAGAAAATAAGAGCTATGAATTCGTGACGCTAGAGCTTTTCCATATTACTAACCCTGGTGATAGTAAAGAAAACATGGTTAAAGAGCTTGGTGCAGAGGATCCTACGCTGGTGTTTTCGCCCACTAAATTGATTATTCCTTTTGGCGAAGAGCGCAAAGTCAGAATTATGCCACTGAAGCCGGTTGAACGAGAGACACTATATCGTTTGCGCATACGTCCTAGCTATCCAGAGCAAGAAATTGATAAAGGTAAAGTCCGTTTTGCTATTGGTTATGACGTGTTGCTGCGTTATTTGCCGGAGGGAAAACGCACCCAAGGTTTGGCTGTTAGCTGTAGAGGTAACCAGTGGACACTCACGGCGACAGGTAACGTACGCAGTGAAATGCGCGATTTGGTGATTGACGGGCGCAAAGACAAAGCCGTATTCAACGTTTATCCAGAGCATACGCGAGCACTCACTGTGAACAGTAATTTGGCGTTTAACATGGATGGCAAGCTCTATTCCTATGAGAAATGTCAGCTTAAGGAGTGATGCATGAAGTCCCCGATGTTATTAGCGCTAGCGTTGTTCCAGTCTAGCTATGTTTTAGCGGGATCATGGGTAATACAACCTCAGTCGAACGGTTCGATCCGCATGTTGCATGAAGGGATTAGCGAGGCGAGCGGCACGGATACGCTTACTGTGCGTCAACCCGCCGATAAATCGCTGACGCTACAGGTTTCTCCTGCGGGCAGCGGACGCTGTGAAGGCGGTGATTTAATGCTTGGCGCGCTGCGTTTCCCGTTGAAGTTTTTTATGGATGAACGTCAGGTGGTATGTGGCGACCTGGTGACGTTTGCTCCACCGGCGAGTGAAAAACGCGTAGGTGTGAGAGCCGTGAATCGTACTTTTAAACGGGAGCGCTCGTTTACCCTACCGAGTTCATTTCCCCGAGTGCAGATAGGCAACGTGAATTTTAACATTGAAGACGGAGGAGGCAGCGAGAGCTATCCAATCTATCTGGATCTGACGGCACTGCAGACTGAATCGGCGACGATTGAGGCCACATTTGATAAACCCGCATTGTCATTGGGGCTGGTGGGAGAACTGAATGATGCCACCGCCACTGCCCGCCTGAAAGTGGCTAAAACTTTGCAGTCGGGCGATGAGCCACTGCCTTATAGTGTGACTTTTGAGTCAACGCAGCAAAAAGACAGCCACTATCAACTCAGGTCTTCGGTGGGAGCAAACTTAATTCCTTACCAAATAAGCATAGCGGGGCGTGAAATAGAACCCGGCTTTCAATATCGAGGAACGCTACCCAGCGGAACCGCGACGGTGGATTGGGTGGATATCAAATTCTCGCTGAGTGGTAAGGCAACCCGAGGGCTAGCTGCGGGTACACGACTGATTGATACGTTGACGGCCGTTATTACGCCGAATAGTTAAGGATAAACCGATGAAAGATTCTTTAGTGGTAACCACGCTGGCACTGGCGTTGATAGGCGTAAGTTCTTCGCAGGCGGCGATCCCGGTGAGAACCAGTATTGATTTACAGGCTGAAATAAGTACCAGCGTGCGGGTCTACGTGGCGGGTAATGACGTAACCAACGGCTCAATTAGCCTGCAGCTTAATGATAAAAATGGCTATATGTACGGCGTTACACCAGCGTTTAACTTCGTTGGTAATGCGAGTGCGGTGTCTCTGTCACTGAAAACCCCAGTAGCAAATCAGCTGATTTCAGAGAATGGGGACGCGATGCAGATTAACCCAGCATGGATCCGAGTCAATGGGGGGGACGTATCGGCGTCGTATCCCCTGAATAACCAGGCGGTTTATCCGACAGTACAGGATATTCCGGATCCTTCACAAGGGGTTAAGGTGCAGTTTACCTCTGCAAAACGTAGTGAAACTTATCCTTTGGGAACGTATAGCGGCACCTATGAGGTTATTGTCACGCCTTCGGTATAACCTTATTTGGGTGTTTGAACCGCGCTCAAATACCCAAGTGATAGTGATTGAAATAACAGGGAAATAAGCCGTTTATTTTGTTGACTGAGCAAGATAATGCTGTGTATTACCCGTGGAGCTTGTCTAGTGATTAACGTATTTGTAGATGACAGGAACGAATATTATAAGTTTGGATTGCTACATTTTCTAAATGAAATAATTGGGCTTCACACAGATCAAAAAATCAATTTATTACATCAAGAGAAAAGTCTATCGAAGGCCGATATTATTGTCCGTGTTTTTCCAGCAGGAGCTGAAACGCTTTGTCATCCAGAATTAGTCGGGCGTAAATTAGGCAGTTTACTTATCAGTATTTATGAAGGAGATATACAGATGCTGAAACTGTCATCGCGACCACACTGTTTCGATAATACAATGTTTATTCATCGCACAGAGCGGATTAACATGCTGGCTAAAAAGTTTATTTATGCTTGGGCTCGAGCGAGAGTCATGACGGATAGACTGCACGGTTGTCGTCAGGGATGCCGCAGTTGCTCGAGCGTGGAGCTTTCCTTGCAGGAAATTAAGATCATAAGCTATATCACCTATGGTTTTACGCTGGCACGTGTTGCGAATATTTTAGGTTTGAGTGTAAAAACTGTCAGCGCGCATAAACGTAGGGTGATGCGAAAATTTAATATCAAAAGCAACGCCGAACTGATTATTTTGTGCCGCGCAACGTTGCAGGTTACTAACCAGTCTAAGGTTTGTTTTCTGCCCTAAGCAGGAATCAAGCGTTCTGTTCAACCTGTGTAAAAAAGCACGGAAGGGGGAAGAAGACGAAATACTTTGGGCAAGTGCACCGTAATGAGTTTTTTCGCCAAGAGCTCATCGGTGTACTTGCCCTAATATTACGCTTTGGCTATTTGCATAGCCTACCAGCAAGCGGGTTAAGGAAGCTGGCATGGAGGCTCGACGCTGTGGCTGACTAAGCGGCTGAAGGTGGAGAGCGGGCAGTAGCCATCGGGCGTTTGATCGCTGCAACCCGGTATGTTTAGTCGTACGCTGCCCGCAGGGTGCTGCAACGTTAGCGGCGTCTGGTCGTGCAGCTGTGCTAGCGTCTGATACACCATATTCACGCTAACATACGGTTTCCCTTCTTTATCTACCCAGCGTTCAAACACTAAAGCTCCACCTGGAGGCGTGTTATCTGGCTGTCCAGGGAGTGTCCATGTCATCCCTAACATGCCAGAAATATTGGCAATATTGGTGTCGTGACCGGCAATAAACAGAATCTTATTGTCTGGAGAAATATCTGGCAGTGGATGACTCGCGATATCAGCTCCCAGTGCGTGGGTAATGGTTTGTAACAGTGGAGTACCGTTATGCTTAGCGATATAAGGCGTGCGGGACATCAAGTCAAACTGCGCATTGTGCAATTTCAACAGAGAGTTCCATTGCTGCTCAGAGTGAATATTCCCCCAAGCCACATTAGGCATCCCTTGAGCGTGTTCCAGCAGGAAAATTTCAGCCAGCGTCGATGAAAGTCCTACGGCACCTTCGAGAGCCGCTTTATTACCATCGTCTTTTGTCGCCAACCTACTAGGCATCGCCTGTGAAAAATCGCAGAGTTTGCCAATGTTGTGCTGCTGACAATAGAGGGATTTTGGAAAATCGAGTACCGAACTCATCAGCGCTAAAGAGGCTTGATAGCGTTGATTGAGCGTCTCAATCGGTGCGCCTGCCTGTTTTTCAACGGCGGTGCGTACCTGTGATTTATCCATCGAACAGATACCGGCTTTCACAGGATGGAACAGCGGATCGGCCTGCTGAATGTTTTGCTGATGGTGGATCGCTAAATCACACTGGGGAGCAAGACCCGCTAAGAAGGCCTCGCCGGTTTTACGTGTGCGTTGATCGACGTCTGCCCAAACATACACGGCATCGGGTGTAGGACAGTTATCCTTAGATAATAAGCCTTGTTGCTGGAGTCGTTCTCGATAAAAACCGCCCATCAGGCTAATCAGATGTTCGCCACGTGGCGTGATATAGCCGAGTTTTACCGGCCATTCAGGCCACTGGTGAGGTGTGACGTCGCGCATCGTTTGTGTCATTTTGGTTGGCGCGCGTACGCCATGTCTGCTTAGGATAACAACCTTTTCCAACTGGAACCCAGAAGGAGCAGTATCACTGGCGTATGCCGGTAAACTTGAGAATAAAGCCACGATCAGAGGACATAAAATACGCTGTGCAATAGCGGGTTTATTACGGTTAAACAGAGAGATTGTCATTTACAGCCTCTTTATTATTTTGGATGTTACGCAGATTCACCGTTGAGTCTAGGATTAATAGTACACATAATCAAAAACTTATCAGCGGAGAGGATCTGCATCCACGCTAATATACGCCATAATCACAGCGGGAACATTGTTTTACCCTCGCTTTATGCGGGATCCGCAGCACACATCACTTGATGTGCGGGTGGTATGTAAATTCTCATGCTCAAATCCTTCACGCTGGTAAATTGAGCGATAACGAAATTCTGTCGGTGACATATTAAAATAACTTTTAAATATCTGACAAAAGGTGCTTTGGCTTGGGAAACCTAATTCTCGGGCAATTTCGCAAATTTTCATATTGGTGTGAGCTAGCATTTCTGCAGAGGCTGTTAATCGTTTTTCTCTTATAAAGGATGAAATGCTAACACCTTGGCTTAGCTGAAATTCACGCAGAAAATAGGAGCGCGAATAACCGGTTATTTTTATAACATCGTCTGCTTTTATTCCTCGGTAGAGGTTTTCATTAATCCAACCTATTACGGTAGGGAAGCTTTGGGTGACAAATTTTTCTTTGTTCATATGCTGACCTTATAGGCTAAATTAAAATTAGTTTATGGTCAGTATTATATCGATTGTACACTATGCAAAATATCAAGTTATTGAAGACAATAAGTTTAGAAAAAATGAACGAGCTGACTGTGACAGAGGATTTTTGCGCGGATGAATCACCGCGTTTAGGACTATCGCACTCCGCCAGGGACCATCGTTAACAGATGTTGGTTTGGATAGTTTTGATGGATTTTACGCTGTCGTAGCTGCCAGTATAGCTGTTCAACGTCGTGGCGCTGGCGGTCCAGCAGTAAGCCGACTACGCTACCGCTGTGTGCAACGTTGAGCCCATATAAGTCCAGATCCTCGACTAAATCTAACAGGGTAGGAAAATCCGGCTTGACCACTAAATGCTGGCTGGCTTTGGCGCTGAGGGTGGTGGATTGTCCGAGCAGGGCGTAATCATGGTGTTCGGCGGCCTGCGTAAAGAGCTGCCATGCTTGCATTAACGATGGGGCGCTTGCCTGCAGCGCGGGCAAACGATGACGACGGTGATAATCTTCGGTATTCAGAGTATTTGGGCTTTCTAGCAGCAGAATATCCACGCAGGGCTGCCAGTCGTACGAAATCTGCGTGGCGGCAGTTTGATGATCGAACAATGTTAATTGATGGAACACGGTGCTGTCGGTGGGCTCAAGACGGACGCACAGATTCGCAATGGTTGTCTCGTCTAGCGTTTCTCCCAGATGACGAGCCGTTGCTAGTGCAGTAGCAGCAATATCAGCCGTACTGCTGGCAAGGCCTTTGGATACCGGAATCGTGGAGTCGAAACTGATATGCAGGCCTCGCGCCATATCCGCAGGCTGGTCGAAGTAAGCTAGCACCGCCTTTAGCATTTGTCGCATCCGCGGTCGTTCAAGGTCGTCTGGGCATCCGTCGGTGACCGATACGGTGCTGAACCAATTGATTGGGCAGGAGATGAGTTTTTCTCCCCCCAGTATCCAGCCCTGAATCAATTCGCCACAGGACGCGGGGCAGCGAGCTTCAGCCATGGTGGGCTCCCCGCAGTAAAACGTTGGCTAAAGGTAATCTATCTACCGTATCTTTGATGGCTGCTTGGAAGCGATCACGCGTCAGCGCGGGATAATGGGCAACGGTATCAACGATGTTTTCTGCGCTAGCCTTGATTTTCACTGCTATTCCCAGCACATTTCCACCTCGTTGACTCATTACCACGTGCTACCTCTATTGACTGTGTAGTAGATTGCTATTCCCATCAATGATATCGGGTATCAGCGCAGGGATTACGTTCAGCGACAACGCCTGTGGCGTGAATGCGAGAGTATCGCGCAGGTTCACGACATCACCAATAACAATCAATGCCGGAGCGGATAATCCCTGCGCTGATGTTTGATCGGCTAACGTGAGCAGAGTACCACTGGCGATTTTCTGTTCCTGGTGACTGGCATACATGACCACCGCGGCGGGCGTTGTTGGGGCTTTGCCTCCGGCAATCAGTTGCTGGCAAATGGTGGACAACTGTGTCATTCCCATCAGGACAATCAGAGTGCCTTCCAATTTTGCCAGTGTAGCCCAGTCCTGCGGTTCATTGCCTTGCCTCAAATGGCCGGTAACCACGTGGAACCCAGAAGCATAGTCACGATGTGTGACAGGGATACCCGCGTAGGCTAGCCCGCCGATAGCGGAACTGATCCCCGGCACCACTTCAAACGGAATCCCTGCCAGCGCTAACGCTTCAGCTTCTTCTCCTCCACGCCCGAACACATAGGGATCGCCGCCTTTTAACCGCACTACGTTCAGGCCGCGCTGGGCACAATCGATTAGGATTTGATTGATTTGTGGCTGCGGCACCAAATGGTTATTGGGTGTTTTTCCCACATTAATCATTTCGCAGCCGTCAGGGGCTTCTGCCAGTAGTTCTGCGCACACAAGCCGATCATACACCAAGGCTTCTGCCTGACGAATGGCGTGCAGGCCTTTTACCGTAATCAGCGCGGCATCGCCAGGGCCTGCTCCCACGAGCCAAACTTTACCACTTCTCATATTATCCCTCATTGTGTAGTGAGGATCGGAAGGTTAAGCGCCACACGCAGAACATCGCGAGCAATCATTAATTCTTCGTTGGTATTGACGATGGCGATGTGCACAGAAGCATGATCCTGCTGAATGAAAGCCTGATTTTTAAGGTTTTTATCTTCATCCAGTTCAATCCCAAGAAATGCTAAGTCGCGGCATATTTGTTGACGTGTGTTGCGGGCATTTTCACCAATGCCACCGGTAAAGATCAGCGCGTCAATCCCACCCAGTTGCACAATATAGCTGCCTATCACGGCGCGGATCCGCTCGGCGAATAATGCTAAAGCCACCTCTGCGCGCGGGTTACCGTCGTGAGCGGCCTGCTCTACGTCGCGATAATCGTGGGAAATACCGGAGATACCCAGCAAGCCCGATTGGTTGTTAATCAGGTGGTTAACTTCGGCTGAGCTTTTTCCCTCCGTTTGCTGAATAAACGGTAAAATGGAAGGATCAATATCACCACTGCGGGTGCCCATCATGACACCGGCCTGTGGGGTGAAACCCATGGAGGTATTGACCGAGCGTCCGTTGGCAATGGCGCAGATACTTGAGCCATTGCCAAGATGGCAGGATACTAAGCGCAACGATTCCAAAGGGCGACCCATGCGCTCGGCGCAGACCGTGCTGACATATTTATGGCTGGTGCCGTGAAAGCCGTAACGGCGAATTCCCAGTTCCTCATAGTAGCGCCATGGCAGCGCATAAAGGTACGAGGTCTGGCTTAGTGTTTGATGGAATGCGGTATCAAACACCGCTACCGAGTAGGCATGTGGGAGAGCCTGTTGGAATACCCGAATGCCCAAGGCATTCACGGGGTTATGTAAGGGCGCTAATGTGCTTAGCTGCTCAATTTTATCCAGCACCTGCGGTGTGATTAATACCGAATCGGCAAAGGCTTCACCGCCGTGGGCGACGCGATGACCTACGCCGACGATCTCATCTAGCGACTCAATGACATTGTGTTTAATGAGCGCTTTAAGCAGGTATTCAGCCCCTTGACGGCAGTCGGCAATGGGGAGCGTTTCCCGCCATTTCACATCACCGACCCGCAGATTAAATATGGCATCATCCATACCAATGCGCTCAATAAGTCCCTGACACAGAACCTGCTCGTCCTGTTGCCCAGTCTGCTCATTTATCATAGAAAACAACTGAAATTTCAACGAAGAACTGCCGGCGTTAATCGCCATAATTTTACCGGGCATACTACTCTCCAGAATGATTCAAATAGGTCATAAGGTCAGCGAGCCCCTCGCCGGTCTGCGACGAGGTGATGAAAATGTGCTCTGCACCGGCTTGAGCGAGGCAATCCGCCGCCCAGTCCAACTGTGTTGCATGGCTAACTGTGTCAGCCTTGCTGATGATGCCAATCACTGGCCTGTTGAAAACCTGCGCCAACATTGGGGCGAACCAACTTTGAGTGGCATCGGCGTTTTGTACCAACCCCACGACATCTGATTCACAGGCGCTTGCCAATAACGCACTGTATAAACACCGGTTTTCCAAATACTCTCCGGGCGTATCAATGGCATTGTCCTGCCAGATAATGGCCTGAGTTTTCTGGTAATTAAGGGTTTCTCCGCGCAAACGCTGAATTAACGAGGTTTTTCCGCACTGGCTGGGGCCAATCAACATGATGCGTTGCATAGCATCAGGTCCGAGTCATCTGGCAGGCAGTAAATTTCATCATGTCACCCAGCGTGTGGATGACTTGTTTCAGGGCATATTCCACCGCTGAAACATCGCCGGTGAACACCACTGCTCCCGTGAAACGGTCAATAAAACCAATCTCGACGGCACCGGATTTGGTCGCGATATCGCTAGCAATAATCGAAGCTTCGCTCGGCGTGATCGTCAAAATGCCAATGGCACTGCTGACATCGTTTAGCCCGAGCTTTTTATAAAGCGCTTTATTTGGGTTAGCGATCAGATGCGCGAGAGTGATTTGTTTACCCGGTACATACTCTTGGATCACGCGCTCAGGGGGATTATTCGCTTCCATCATGTTGGCCTCCATCATGCCTCTTGAACTAACTGACGCCACAGCGCTTCGTGGGGACGCGGGATCACTGAGCTATAAACCAATAATCCAGTTTCACCGGCGCACTGACTGGCCACTTCTACCGCAGTCTGCACATCCGCAATATCGCCACTGAGCACCTGATAACATTTGCCACCGATACCAAACGCCATATGGATGCGCACCAAAGTGACATTGGCGGATTTGACCGCACGGTCGGCTGCCGTGATGCAGGCCGCCACGCTCCACGTTTCTACCACGCCTGCGGCCTGACGGTTTTCTACCGTATTCAGGCCACTGATAGCCGGTAACACGGAGGGATGAAGGTTGGGCAAAACGATGCTGTCGACCAATAAATGGCCGCTGTGTCGCTCACCATTTTGTACCGACTGATTCACCGCGCCGATATCGCCACCCACCATCAGCAAATATTTGCCAGGGCACAGTGTTTTGCTTACCAACAGGTCGACATTGGCGCTTTTCAGCATCAGGTCGCAGACTTCCATCCCTTTGGCAATACTGCTTAATTCAACAATTCCAATGGCTTGTGACATGCACATTCCTCTTTAAAAACGCAGTCAGTCCCGACTAATCGTGATGGCGCTGTGGCTGATGGCCGTCACGACGCCGCTGATGCTGGCATGGAGTGGTGCGCCCAAGGCGTTATCGGGGATTTGTCCAATCAACTGGCCTTGCACGACGTGCTCCCCCACGGTGACGACGGCTTCAGACGCGGCACCGATATGCTGGCGCAGTGGTAAAATGACCTGTTGAGGCAGATAGCTTTCCTCGCTAAACGGCGCGGCTTGGTACCAGTCGGTGAGATCCAAACGGGCAATCAGGCGTGATATCGGCACCATGCGGTAATTTGCCATCGGGTCGGCTTCTCGTAGCTCTCCTTGATAGCGGGCTCCTTGGGCGCGTAGCTGTGTTTTAAGCAGGCGGTTGATGCGCATGGGCGAGATATCGACCGGGCAGGCATAGCTTTCACACAGGCTGCATTCTGAACAGGTGAGGGCGCTCAGTAAGATGTCGGGCGTAGCAACTTGTTGATAGGTAATGGCTCGCACCAGCAGATGCGGCGGTAATTCATGGCCGATAAGGTGGCGCGGGCACAGTTCAGTACACATGCGACACTGCTCGCAGACGGTGCGGGCAATAGCGAGCACGTCTTGATCGCTACGAGCGCGACGGGTGATCAGCAAATGATCGGCGGGCAGCACCAGCAGTCCGCCCGTTGTTTTGGTGACGGGTTGATCGAGATCATGCAGCACATGACCCATCATCGGGCCGCCGTTGATATAAGCCGGATGGGGAACAGTTGTGCCACCGGCCAGCGCCAGCACGTCCCTAAGCGGCGTGCCTAAAGGTACTGTCAGGGTTAACGGTCGAGCCACCGCGCCATTGACCGTTAAGGTGCGGCGAGTGACTGACCATTGTTGCTCGACCGCGCGAGCCACATTGAGCAGCGTTTGTACGTTATTCACGACCACGCCGATGCTGATCGGCAGGGCGGCCGGAGGAACCCGGCGACCTGTCGCCAACCAAATGGTGATCACTTCATCCCCAGCAGGATAAACATCGGGTAAAATATGCAGCCGAATTTGCGCAGGTAGCAGCGGGGTTAGCGCCGCAATCGCCTGCTTATATTTGGCTTTGAGCGCAATAATGCCTTCGCGCGCACCGGTTGCGGTCATGCCATACAGCACGCCACGAACCAGTCGTGCCGCCTGACGAGGGATCAGTTGCTGATCCACTTTCAGCATCGGTTCACACTCGGCGGCATTGACCAGAAAAATCTCCGCCTGTGCCTGAAGTTTCACCGCGGTGGGAAAGCCCGCACCACCCGCGCCCACCACCCCAGCATCGCGCACGCGCTGTTGGATCGTCGCCGCATCGCATTGCATCAGTTCGCCATAGGCGGGGGGCGTACTCAGCGCGTGGGCATCTGATAGTTGAATATCATTCATAAAGCGCCTCGATAATGCCACGGATGTCCTTGTCGTCAGCAGGACGCGGATTCGTACGCAACGTTACATCGGCCTGAGCGGCGGCAATCATGTCTGGAATACGCTGTTGCAACTGGCGTTCGGTGACTTTCATTGCGGTCAGCGGTTGAGGTATTCCGCATTGGCGCTTCAGCAATTCTATTTGGTGAATTAACTGATTAACCGCAGCGCGATCGTCGGCATTCGCTGGGCTGAAGTGACACAGTTTTGCCATCCGTGCATAGCGTTTACGTGCACGGGTATCGATAGCGTTAAAGCGAATCACCGGTGCCAGCAGCAGGGCGTTTGCCAGCCCGTGCGCAATGTGAAATTGACCGCCCAATTGATGGGCAATAGCATGATTGATCCCCAAACCGGACTGACTGAATGCCATTCCAGCTAGCGTTGAGGCATTGTGCATTTTACCGCGAGTGATCATGCAATCGCCTTTACGACAGGCGGTTGCCAGATGGCGAAATACCAGTTGTACGGCCTTTTCAGCTAAGGCATCGGTAAAATCGCTGGCATGCGGTGACACATAGGCCTCCAGCGCATGTGTCAGCACGTCTAACCCCGTATTCGCGGTGATGGCCGGTGGCACGGAGGCGACCAGCGACGGATCCAAAATGGCGATGTCTGGATAGATTTCATCGTCAAATAGAGGATATTTAATACTTTTTTCCGGATCACTTATCACGCAGGCGCTGGTGACTTCCGAACCTGTTCCGCTGGTGGTGGGGATGGCGATACAGGTTTCTATCTCCAGCCCCTGTTTGCGGCTAAACCAGACAATGGCCTTGGCGGCGTCCAACGCTGAGCCACCGCCAAAACCAATGACAATATTGGGGCGTAGCGCTTGCATCTGTTCAATCCCCTTAACCACCGTGGCGATGCTGGGATCTGGGGTGATATCGCTGAACAGGCTTATATGATTGTCAGCCGGTATCGCTTGCTTGAGGTTGTCCAGTACAGGTGACGTCGCCAGAAAACCATCGCAGATTATCCATATTTTTTGCTGATGGAAGCGTTGCAGCGCTTTCAGGCTGCCTTCCCCGCTATAAATGCGTGTTTGCAGGAAAAAAGTCTTCATGTGTCCTCGCTCAGCGAATGGAGAAACCGTTGGTCAGCACACAGCGACGTTGGCGCGCGAAAGTACGAGCCGATGTCGTGCCTTCTCCGGTTGGGGTGGCGATGGTAAAGGTGGTAAAGCCTTCACCGCCGACGCCAATTCCAGCGTAGGACGGACCGTTTTTCACAAAAATAGAGGTCTGTAACAGACGTGCGGCTAGATTCAGTCGGGTAACATTCTGCGAATGCATGGTCGCCGTATGGTGTAGCCCCCCTTCAACCTGCAGCGCCAGTGTTAACCCTGCATCAAAGTCCTTTACCCGCACGACCGGTAACAGCGGCATCAACTGTTCGCTAGTGACCAGTGGATCGTTACCTGCAACCTCTACCAGTAACAGACGCGGTGCTTTAGCAGGGCAGGCGATCCCCGCCGCTTTCAGCAGCTCAGCAGGGCTTTTCCCCACTAAATTCTTATTGGCATGTCCCTGTGGTGTCAGGCAGGCTTTGCGTAGATTGTCGACTTCTTGCGGATGACTGATGAGCAATGCATCGAAGGCTTGCATTTGTTGCAATAAACGATCGGCAACGCTTTCCACCACAATCAGACTTTTTTCTGCAATACACGGTAGGTTGTAGTCGAACGAAGCACCGGCAACGATATCCTGCGCCGCTTTCACCAATTCGGCGGTTTCATCCACTAGACAAGGTGGATTGCCTGCACCGGCGCCAATCACTTTCTTGCCGCTTTTCATCCCCATGGCCACAATGCCAGGCCCGCCGGTAATCGCCAGCAGCGCAATTTTGTCGTGTGCCATCATCTGTTGTGTGGCTTCAAAGCTCGGGTTTTCTACCGTCACCACCAGATTGCGAATACCGCAGCTGCTAAAGACGATCTCTTCTATTTGGGTAATGAGATCCAGCGAAACGTCTTTGGCTCCAGGATGTGGGCTGAAATAGACCGCATTACCTGCGGCTAACATACTGATGCTGTTGTTGATAATGGTTTCGGTCGGGTTGGTACTGGGGGCGACCGAACCCACGACGCCAAACGGTGAATATTCGAACAGCACCATGCCGCCATCACCCGTCAACGCGGTAGTGGCCAGATCTTCAATCCCGGGGGTGTTTTCCAGCGCAGCTTTATTTTTCAGAAACTTATCTTCTTTATTGCCCATGCCCGTTTCACTGGCACCGCGTTCAGACAGTGACAATAGCTGTGGCTTCAGTTGCTCGCGGATAGCGCTAATAATGGCGCTGCGCGTTTTCATTGGGCTTTGCTGATAGCGCAAAAATGCGCGATGAGCGGCATTGATCGCGTCATCAACGCTTGCAAAAATAGCGTTGGAAGCCGACGCGGTCGCGGGCATCAGTTGCTCGGTGAGGATAGTGCGAATGAGAGATTCAAGTTCATTGGTATTCATTATTCATTCCTCAAATGTAAAGCCGACATGGCCGCTTCTGCGATGTGCATATCTTGTGCAACGCTGCCGCCGCTTATCCCTAATCCCCCGACCAATTGGCCGTTACGCCATAAGGGATAGCCTCCACCAAAGCTGACCACTTTTCCCTCCGTACTGGCTTCCAGTTGGTACAGATCGGCTCCCGGTTGAACAGCGGCATTGAGCTGGTGGGTGGCGGTTTTCAACGCGACCGCGGTCCAGGCTTTCTTAGGCGCGAGTTCGCTACTAACCAGCAGGGCATCCGGCATGCGGTAGGTCATCATCATGTTGCCGTGGCGATCGACCAGTGCCACGACGACAGCGATCTCTAGTGCTATGGCAGCATCAACTGCCTGCTTAACGAGCTGATGAACATCGGAAAATCCAAGTTCATCTGCGGAAGGATGAGCGATCATAGATTTCGGTTTCTCTGTTGTTGCTGCCAGATAACGGGCCGCCACGGTTTGGGCGATTTGCTGTAGCTGTTGGCGCTGATCTTCGTCGCGGGCCAAGGCATACAGGCAATCGGATAAACGGTTTAGGTATTGCAATAACACCGGGCGTACGGGAACTTGTTCGGCCAGCTCGATCAGGCGTCGTTCACAGCGCCGTGCGAGGGTACGGGCAAAATGTAAGCGGCTGCCCGCCTCGGTGTTTCCGGGCAGAATAAAACCGTGTACCGGCGGCAACTGTGCCATGCAACGGTCTACGGCCTGTTCTAGTGCGTGAATATCCTGCTCAGTAATGCTTTTTTGCCCATCGGGTGGGGTATCTATGCCAACGCTGGCCAGTTCAGCGCTGAAATAAAATAGCTGGTGTTGTACGGCATCAAGCAACTGAAGGTTTTCAACGCCTTGTGCTACGCGCGCACACAGGCTGAGCACCGCATTCAGTTCATCCAACGTGCCGTAGGTTTCCACCCGAGGGTGATGTTTTTTCACCCGCTGTCCGGTGAAAAGGGCCGTTGTGCCGGCATCACCGGTTTTGGTATAGATGCTCATAAACTCACCGCCTCATCAGTAAGAGCATTCATCGACAATGGCGACGATGGCCAGATCGATGGCATCATTCGGCTCAGCAAAAACACGTCGGGCGCTGGACCCTGCTGAAAGCAACACTAATTCCCCTTGACCCGCACCGACCGAGTCGACGGCGACTTCATCTGGCGTGTTGCTATCAGGTGGAAGCGAGCCGTCACCGGCGACACGGCGTACCAACAGCAGCTTTTTACCGATCAGCGTCGGGGACTTTTGCGTTGAGACGACAGAACCTACCACTCGGGCCAGTTGCATGTTTTACTCCTGCCTTAACAGTTGAATGTGACGGGCTGACAAGGTGTCCTTTGCCAGCGGTGTAACCTGCGTATGGTGGTCAATCAATAACCATCCCGGGGACAGGGTGGCAATATCCCGATAGCTCAGTACCTGACCCGCATGCAGCCGTACCGCAACGCCTTGGCTGTCGCTGAAACTCAGGGGCAATGGACGCAATGCCGCTGCGGGTAGCGCAGGTAACAATTGGCGATGCAAACTGATATGAACTTTCATCCCCCACGACCATGCTTCGTGCAGAGCGGCAACGGCCGGACATTGGGTTTCGTCGTGCGCCAATCGGCGGATAAATGCCAGATCCGGCAGCATCAGATGCAAAGTGGCATTCAATACGAATACCGATGAGTCGAGCCCGGCGCGTAGCTGAGGCAACCCCAAGGCGTGAACCCGGCGTTCGCGCTCGACCAACCGCGTGACAATCTGGCTGACCAGTTGTTCGGTTTGCGCCTGAGTGAGATTCATGGCTGTTGTGTCCGTGCTGATGAAGGCCGCAACGTGGCAAAAGCCGCTGGGTCGTCAGCGCCTGCGGCATTGGCCTCATCGGTATCGATGTGCATTTCCAGTTTCATTTGTGGGGAAACCCGAATAGCAACATCGTCTAAGATCAGCCTGCGACCGCTGCCCTGAATGGCGACCTGTACGCAGTCACCGTGTTTAACGCGATAGAGCAGGGCATCCAGCGGTGACATATGGATATGGCGCTGCGCCACAATGACTCCCTGCGGTAGCTCCAGTTCACCGTACGGACTGACCAACCGAATAGCGGGGGTTTGGTCCAGATTCCCAGACATACGCAGCGGTGCATGAATACCCAACGTGCGGGCATCGGTACGGGAGATCTCAACCTGACTGTGGCTGCGCAGAGGGCCAAGAATTCGAACGTTTTTTAGGCTGCCTTTGGGGCCAACCAGCGTTACCGTTTGTTCGGCGGCAAATTGACCGGGTTGGAGCAGCGCTTTTTTCTCAATCAGTGGCTGATTGGGAAATAATTGTTGGTAGTCCTGCACCGAGAGGTGCAGGTGTCGATTGGAAACCCCAAGCGGGATCGGACGAAGACGCATTTCGTCGAGGATCTTACTGACAACGGGTTCCAGTAACGTTTTTTCCATCAGACTTTTCCTCGCTTAGCCGCATGGATACAGCGAAAACGGGGCTCACCTTTATGGCGTCGGCAAGCCGGATCTAGGCAGAGATTGCAGCTCACACTCAGCGCTGGCTGAGCCTCATTTTTTACATCCTGTTTTTCCTCACCGATGGCGATGTCACTCGTCTCGTCGGTGACGGTATCGACAGGGAGCGGAGCCGCTGTTTCTTCTCTTTCCGATGCAGCTTCCACTTTTTCAGGTACACATATTTCAGTGATATCCCTTTCAGAAGCGACCTTATGCGTTGGTTCACGCAAGGTGGCTGGTTCGGGATCTATCGACTCACGCTGGGGCGTTTGCCAATGCGCCATTAGGGCATCTGCTGGACGAGCCAAAATGGCACGCGACACTAAACCATGATGTTGCTGGGCAAAGGCGGCACCGGTATTGATTGCCGCCTGAACCGACGCCACATCACCGGTCAGGCGGATTAACATCCAACCCGAGCCGTTGGTTTTTTCTATATCAATCAGGCTGACGGATGCCGCTTTTGCCATGGCATCCGCCGCACCGATCGCCAGCGCTAGACCACTAACTTCGAGTAAACCCAGTGACGTTTTCACGCTGTGCTCCTCTTCTTACCCTTAGGCAGAGGTCGGTAAAATGGCTTCTACATCGCTATGCGGACGAGGGATCACATGGCAAGACTTCACTTCACCCACCGCGCTGGCAGCCGCAGAACCCGCGTCAACGGCTGCTTTAACTGCGCCAACATCGCCGCGCACCATGACGGTGACCAAGCCGGATCCGATCTTCTCGTAGCCAACCAACTGTACGTTGGCTGATTTGACCATAGCGTCAGCCGCTTCAATTGCCGCGACTAGGCCTTTGGTTTCGACTAATCCCAGTGCATTATTCATATTTCTCTATCCTTAATCGGGGTTGTGGGAATGACTTTTGGGTGACAACTTAAACGGTAAACCTTTAACCAAGCGGGCGGCGTTGTTACCTAGCTGCCGCAATTGGTCTTTGTCTTGCCCCCACGCCTGCCGAAACAGCGGGCTAGCTGGGGGGAGATTTCGGAAATGCACGATGATTTCGTCGGCAGAACAGGCTAGCCCAACCAATAACGGTGAGCGGGTCGCTGCCTGCCAAGCGCGTTGTACTGCATCAGCGTCATCGTCTTGCTGCCATTGCCAAGGAATGCCTTCTTCCTCAATCCCTAGCAATACTTGATGCCAGATCGCCTCGGGCGTTGATGAGGTGAGGCTGATAACAATGGCTGGCGCATCGTTAGGGATGTTCATCGGCCACTCTCCCGCTGATAAGCCAGAATCAATCCGGTGGCGACCGCGTTACGCGGGCCTTCGCTGGCGCGGATATTGCCGCGACCGGCCACCAACTTGTAGTGGGAGAGGGCGTCGGTCACTAATTGTGGAATTTCAAAATCCAGCGATGAGCCGCCGACCAACACCACGAAGGGGATATCGCGGATATTACCGGTCGGGCTGACCTGCCGTAGCGCGCGTAAAGCATTGGTGACGAATACCCGCTCTTTGGCTGAGCGTCGGATATTGCGCACTTTTTCCAGCGCATAATTTCCTGGCAGCGGCACTAACCCTTCAGGTTTCACCACCACCAGTCGAGCAAAAACCTCTGGCGGTAGCGGCTGTGGGAAGAACTGGACGCTGCCGTCTTCGTGGCGAAGATGGAACAGACTTTCCACTTTTGCTAAGGGGTATTTCTTGATGTCTTCGGCCAAGTATCGGTCTTGGAGATCGAGCTCAGACGCCACTATCATCGTCACCATGTCGCCAGCACCGGCCAGATGCGTCGCGACGATTTGACCTTGCGCATTGATGATGGAGGCATCGGTAGAACCCGCCCCGAGATCGAGAATGGCCAACGGCCGACGCGTTCCTGGAGTGGTCAGTGCGCCGAGTATTGCAGCTTCGGCCTCTGCCCCCCCAACCTGCACATCAATATTCAGTGTCTTTTCAATTTCGCTGGCGATATGGGCCATTTGCAGACGGTCAGATTTCACCATGGAGGCAATACCCACCGCCTGCTCGAGCGAGAATTCACCCGCCAGACCACCAATGACATTGACCGGTACAGCAGTGTCTACAGCCAGCAAATCCTGAATAAAGATTTCATTAGCGGGCTTGTTGGTCAGCTCAGCCATGGTATGACGCACGTGCTCAAGCATGCCGCCAATATTGGTGCCGGCTTCGCCACTTACGTTGTCCAGATGCCGGAAGCTATTCACCGCCGTCATAATAGTTTCCGCACCGGTTGCGACATCCACTCGCACAGTGCGCCCGTCAGCAAATAACTCCAGATGTCCGGCTGGAATAGAGCGGGCTTTAACATCGCCAGCGGGGGTTTTCACCACGACCGCAGATCGAGTGC
Organism: Hafnia paralvei; assembly: GCF_020150375.1. Taxonomy (NCBI): domain Bacteria; kingdom Pseudomonadati; phylum Pseudomonadota; class Gammaproteobacteria; order Enterobacterales; family Hafniaceae; genus Hafnia; species Hafnia paralvei. The sequence continues at coordinate 2,138,530 of NZ_CP083737.1, forward strand.
CAATCAATGCGCGAGCCACTGGCACGATGTTTTTGGTTTCTTCTGCGCTGAGTTCGAAAACCGTGGCAATGCCATAAGGATTCGATAGGGTTTCTATCACCTGACCTGGCATCGCAACTTCAACCGCTGCCAGCATGCCCATGGGGATACGGTCGATATGCAGCACTTCATCGACGATGGGCAGTGGTTGCGTGAGGCGGTTGCTCACCAACACACCATCATCACGTTGCAGGATAATCGCCGTAATGCGGTATCCTGCGCCGTTGGCGGCATTGACCACGGCAGCGACATCGGCAAAATCCACGGCGGACGGTACGACCAGAATATAAGGCTGGGTGGGATCACGAGTGACCAGTTCATCTATAGTGATGGTCAGCCCTACACCCAATCCCAGTCCACCGGGCGTCTTTGGGTTATGGCCGATCATGGTGGATTCAGTAATGATGGTTTCCGTGATGGTTTCCATCGCCACGTCACCAATGACGGGGGTCGCTTCGTTGATGCGGATCAGGCTGATATCACTCAGGGCGATACCCGCTTTTTCCACCAACATGTTCAGCGCCTTATTGATGCCGAAAATGTTGCGTTGCGTCCCTTTGATACCGGTAGTCTCCGTCATGGCGCTGGCAACAAATTGCAATTGACCGTCAGCTGCAATTTGCGCCAATGCCACTTCCGTTGATGAGTTGCCAATATCCACGCCTGCTATATACCGATGCCGACCCATATTTCCTGCCTTAAGTTGCTGATAGTAATCCCCTCATTTTTTATTGAGGGGGAAGGGCTGTATGTCTTGGAGAGTGAGGCGGATTAGCGCGCTACGACCCCAACGACCTATCTCCCTCCGCTCGATATCGCCAAATTAATCGTCGCCTTTGAGCTTTTTGCGCTGAACATACAAAACAGCGGCTTCTCGCACGAAGGCGGCGCAGATGGTCGCGTGGTAGGTCTGTTCTAAGTCATCGGCGATTGCATTCAGCTCTTCTTTGCTGGAGCGGTATGGGCGCAGAGCGTTGTAGATATCCAGCACCTTGTCATCGGGCACCGCGGTCAGCTCAGCGGCGCGCTCAAAGTTCATCGCCAGCAGAGGACGGCCCGCATCTTTGGCAATCGATGCCTGAATGCGCAGGATTTCAGGCGTAATGCGCAAATCCTGTGAGGTGACGCTGCCGTTCAACACGTTCGCCAGCGTGAGGTCATCTAACGTTTTATGGGTTGCGGTTTTCACCCAGTCGGGGTGTTTATTCGCCAGAGGATAATCAGAGACTTTGGCGTCACTACGCGAACTGGCTGCTGGAGCAGAAGCTGCCGCGGGTGTTTGGCTTTGCAAGCTGTTCATCTTGCTCAGCACATCGCGAACCATGGATTCAATAGCTTCGGAATTCATCGTGTTTTCCTTTGTTAAAGCGCCACCTGGAGTTCCTGAGGATTCTTACCAGTCACCACATATTTGGTTTCTTTGATGTGCAGAATCGCAGATTTGGCCTGATACTTTGGCCGAGCCATTTGGTCATTCAGGGTTGGAACCGGTTGTGGTGATTCTCGTTTGGCGTAGCGCGCGGCGTTTTTACCAATCAGACGGTAGGTATCCAGAGTCAACAGAGGAGCCTGTGGAAACAGCTCGAGATTAGAGAGCGGAGGCAAACCGCGTTGATGAATGACCGTGGTACCTTTTGACTGGATGCCAATAGAGATCCCCGAACCGCTGAGGCGGTTGCCTTCTACCGCAACAAAGGCCACATCAGAGGATTTAAAGCAGCGGATAACCCGCGCCTTGATGCCTTCCTCTTCGATACCCGCAATTAATTCACGCAGAATATTTTTGTGTGGTATGCCAACGATATTGGCGGTTTGTGACAGGCCAAAGGCGGGACCGACGGCAATGATGACTTCATCCTGTTGGGTGCCGGGACGCGCTTCACCAACCTCAGTGAGAAAATCCCCTGATGCAACGGCGGTAGCAGCTGGCGCGGGTTGGTTCTCTTGCTTAAAGGAGACGGTATTCTGGTCTCCCTGCACTTCCTGCAATACGCTTTCAATAATTTGGCGTAACAGTTTTTCGTTAATATCCACCATTTCGTGAACCCCTTAGCCAAGCTCATTCGGATCAAGCGCGTTTGGAATATTTTTAATTTCTTCCCAACGTGCACCTTCCAGCCGGTAACCGGTCGCTGGTCCTGCATAGTCATTGACGTCATTCACCGCGGACAGCACTTGGTTGTTGCCTTTGATGATGGCTGAGGTATGCAGGTAGTCACCGGCTATCTTGGCTTTCTGGATGTTCAGCATGTCTTGCGCCACATCCTCAAAGCCGCCTTGCGCCAATGCTTTCACCACTTCCAAACCGGTACGGTTTTTGCTGATGATTTCCTGAGCGAACTTGATGTCTTCAACGATGTTGCGTTCGGGCATGTCTTTGGAGCCGTGAGCGTAGGTCGCGGCAATCACCTCTTCGTCGGTGATAGGCGGAAGCCCCATTCCTGCGAATACGGCTTGCAGTGCGCGGGCGGCTTTATTACGAATCGCGACCACGTCAGCTTCCAGTACGGGGCGCAGGCCACCATCCACTTTCAGATCGCGCTGTAGGACGTTGTAATCATCAAAATCTTCGGCATCTTCGTTGGAGCCCGCGAACATGTTGTCGTAGTTAGGCACCGCTGAATAACCGGACGAGATGAAGTCAGTGCCCGGCAGGAATTGCATCAGTAAGCGAGCGGTACGACGCATATCCGAATGGGTAAAGGTTTGGTCGTTACTGGATGCACATTCCAAATCCAGTGCTGAACAAATCAGGTTTTCCGCCAAAATGGCGCGAATGCCTGATGGCACTGCGGAAGGGACACCGACACAGCTCACGGAGCCGTTTTGTAATCCCTGAACCCCTGCGGCTTTGGTGATATAAATACAGCGCGCTTCCAGATACAGCATGGATTTCCCTTCGGCGTAGCCCATCTGGACTTCGGAGCCTGAGCCGGAGGTGAAGCGCATTTTCAAACCACGTGATGCATAAGACGAAGCGAGGAAACCTTTAGACCATGGCGTGTCATCGCCATCGGTAAAGACGGGTTCAGTTCCATATACCGAAATGGTTTCTGCGTAACAGGTGTGGCCCAGCATCCCTAGCTTTAGCTCGGTGGCTTCTTCCAGAGAACACTGTGTTAGAACGCCAGGGCGACCGACTTGGGAACCTACGAGCAGTGCAATCGCATTGAATGGCGCATAGCGAGCCACGGCGACGGTGGTTTCTTGTTCATCAAAACCACGGAATGCGCCTTCAGCGGCATCGGCAGCAATTTGTACAGGGTTGTCTTTCACGTTAGTGACGTGAGCTTGCTGTGACGGCGTTCGACGGGCGCGCATTTTCTGCATCGACATCATCATTTCTACCACGTTCATGTGGGAGACGACTTCGACGATTTTGGCCGGTGTCATGGCGGTGGTCAGTGGCACAATGGTGCGGCGTGACACATTGGGATCACACAGCATGTTGGCCAGTTTGACAGAGTCCATCTGCATCACTTCTTCCGCACGCTCTAGGTTGATGCCGTAGCGGGCGATGAAGTGGTCAATCAGGTCAAAACTGCTTTGCGGCTTGCCGTCGAGCTCGGTCACGACACCGTTGACTATCTTGATGGATGGCTTCGGATCGTTCGGGCTTTCCATGGCAATAAAGCCTTCTTCGATCCATTCTTTGACAAAACCGTCCTGATTAACGGGGCGTTTCGCCAATGCTTCAAATCTTTTCGATTTCATGAAACAGCCTCACTGTGGCATCAGATGTAAGAAGGGCGGTCGTTTTTGGGTTCAGAACCCAAGGTTGCTAACACCGTTTTGCCGATCTCACGGGCAGAAATGACGGCCTGACGCACTGCGCCAGAGTCGCCGGAGATAACCAGAATGACTTCGTTACTAAAGCTGGTGCCCTGTGCGGGGGAACTGTAAGCCACTACGTCAACGTTGGCGGATTTCACGGCGGTGTCGGCCATCAACACGCCAATCGAGGCAGGCGCGCCAACAATCACGCCACAAGAGCGACCCAGCGGTGCGCCAAAGGCTTTTTCCAGCGCGTGGCTAGCGCGAGCGCTGTATTGCAGTTCAATGTGGCCCGCTTCATTGCCGTAAACGTCGCCAAAGGTCCGGTCTAACTCTTTCAATGCCACTTCGACGGCACGTTTCACATCAGAAACGTCATCGCCACCAAAGATAATCAGCGAGCCATGACCCGCGCCGCCTTTGGTATCGCGAGGTAATTCAATGCTGACCACTTCGGTATTGGTGGCTTTTACGGCTTCATCCGCCGCCATGATGTGTGGCCCCGCGCCGGTGCGAGCGCCCAAAATACCGATCGAGCGATAGCGTTTTTCCAACTTCATTGCGTCCAGTAGGGCGCTGTCTACGTTGGCGATAACCAGTCCGACCGTGTCGCCGATGGCGGTACCAACAAATTCCGTTAAACTGCAAGCTTTCTCAGCCATAGCCGTATCTCGTTGTTTATAGGATGGTTGTGTAGAAGACGCCGGAGCGTGTTCACTGACTTTTGCTATCACCTGCGCCATGATTTGATCGACCAGGTCATTGCTTTTCATTGGCTATTTCCCTTTGGCAAAAATTTCTCGACGTCGGTATGAGGGCGCGGGATCACGTGAGTTGATTTCACTTCGCCTACGTTGGCGGCGGCAATGGCGCCTGCATCCGTGGCTGCTTTCACGGCCCCGACGTCACCACGTACGATAACGGTGACCAAGCCAGAGCCAATTTTTTCATAGCCTACCAACGTCACATTGGCCGATTTCACCATGGTGTCGGCGGCCTCAATGGCAGCGGTCAGACCTTTGGTTTCCACCATTCCTAGTGCTTCTTGTTGCATAAATACCTCGACGGAATATCAGATGCCGTGTTCTGGCTTGAATTGTCATATTCATAAATAACGTGTCAGGTTCGTGCTGAGAATGAATATACAAACAAGCAATGGAAAAGAATGGTTGTGTTGAATTTACTGGCAGGAATGATTAGCGATGAAATAACAAATTATTGCCGTGATGTGTTTTAACTGATTGTTTTGTATCGGGTGTTTTCTTGAGGGGATGTGGTAATAATTAGTTGTGGACTCAACACAATTAAAATTAAGTTCGTGACACTGTTTATTCTTTTTGGTATTGCGCGCGTAATAAAAGCGCAGGCGTATTAATGATGCGAGCGAGCTCACATCAAAAGAGAATTTGTGAGCGTGCTGACAATAATGAAAAGAATAAATGACAAGAAAATCACATTAATTAATTAACGCGTAAGGGGCTTATTTGCTGGTTTTAAATGATTTTTTTACAGAGCAATGACAATAATTTGTTATTTGAACTCTAGTTTTTGTTTGATTCGCCGTGAATCACGACAACACTTTCATTTTCACCCTCTTTATAGTGGTGTAGTCAAGGAGCGTGCATTACTGAACACAACCTATTTATCATAATAACTTCTAACAGGGTGATCCTATGAACGACTCGCTCAAAGCTCAATGTATTGCAGAATTCCTTGGCACCGGGCTGTTTTTGTTTTTCGGTATTAGCTGTCTGGCGGCAATGAAAGTGGCCGGTGCCAGTTTTGGTTTGTGGGAAATTTGTATCGTGTGGGGATTGGGGATTTCGTTGGCCGTCTATCTGACGGCTGGGATTTCTGGAGCTCATCTTAATCCTGCTATAACTGTTGCTCTATGGCTGTTTGCCTGTTTCCCAGCACGAAAAGTGCTCCCTTACAGCCTTGCGCAAATCGCAGGAGCTTTTGGTGGCGCAGCGCTGTCTTACATGTTGTATCACAACTTATTCACCGATTTTGAAGCCGCGCATCAGATGGTTCGTGGGAGTTTGGACAGTCTGCAACTGGCCAGTATTTTCAGTACCTTTCCCGCATCGGCTATCAGTGTTTGGCAGGCCGCATTTGTTGAAATCGTTATCACATCAATTCTGATGGGACTGATTATGGCGCTGACCGATGATGGTAACGGTGTGCCACGCGGCGCATTAGGTCCACTCTTGATCGGTATTTTGGTGGCGGTGATTGGCGCGGCAACAGGTCCGTTAACCGGCTTTGCTATGAATCCAGCACGCGATTTTGGCCCTAAACTATTTACATTTTTTGCTGGTTGGGGAAAAGTCTCGATGACCGGCGGGCGCGATATTCCTTATTTCATCATCCCGATCGTGGCTCCTGTCATTGGCGCTTGTCTAGGTGCTGCAATCTATCGCTTCTTGATTTGCAACAATCTGCCTTGCAATGCCTGTAAGTTGGAGGATGAGAAAGCCGCTCATTAACCCTGTTTCCTCATCTTGGTTTGATGAAACAAGGTGAGGAAATTTCGTGATCTACGCGAGTTAATGGACGGATTATAGTCCTCTGTTGATTATGGCTCTGGTATGGTGAATGGTAGCTGACTCCATTTCATGAGAGTGTACACCTTCATTGAGAAATCGTTTTCCACATCATGGATAGGAATAACAATCTAGCAAAGAAGAAACATATTATTCATTACAGGGACTATACGTAGTAATAAACGAAATTTTATAACAATAAATCAAAATTGACTGAGAGGTTTTATCATGATTTCTGCCAGTTCTCTAAACTCAGAGCTCATAAATAAAATCGCGCAGGATTTTGCCCAAGCAACCGGACTGGCCGTGGTGGTGGTGAATATTCACGGTGAAGAAATTTCCGAGCTGTTCAATTTTACGCCATTTTGCCAGTTGATGCGTCAAGACCCCGTTAACCATCTCCGTTGTCGAATGAGCGATCGGTGTGGTGGCTTTGAAGCGTCAAAGTCTAATGAACCTTGTATCTATCGCTGTCACGCCGGACTAACGGATTTTTCTATTCCGCTGGTTATTGCAGGCCACCTAGTAGGGTTTGTTTTATGCGGTCAGGTCCGACTCCATTCTGATGTCTATTTAATTGATATTCTTAATGTTGATAATCAATGGCAGCAGGATCAGGCGTTGATGGATGAGTTCCATAATGTGCCCATGATGGATTTTTCTCGCGTGATTGCCTCGGCGGATTTACTGAAGCTGATTGTTGAGAACTGCCTTAAAAAGCATCTGAATTTCGTGGTTATCAACGATAATAAAGACAGTAAAGAGCCGGGTAGGATACGTCCAGTTCATCCTAATGACAGTAAAATAAAGAAGGCATTACGCTACATTGATACGCATCTCTCTGAAGAGCTGCGTTTGGAGGATGTGGCTGCTAGCGTGTATCTCAGCCCTTATTATTTCAGCAAATTATTTAAAAAGTATCAGGGAATTGGTTTTAATGCTTGGGTCAATCAGCAACGGATGATCCATGCGAAAGAGATGCTGCAACACAGCGACTGGAGTATTGCCAGTATTGCCAAAAATCTGGGATTTTCACAGACCAGCTATTTTTGCAAAGTGTTTCGTCAGGCCTATAACGTCACGCCACAGGTATTTCGCTCAATATCCTCTGAACGCAGGGGAGTAGAGTGATAGCCGCTGTTCACATATCAATGTGTCATGTGGCTTGCACGGGGCAATCTATTTTAAAACTTAAATACATAGTAGAGTCGTAAAAAAGTAAGGACAAGTTTTTACTATTTTTTATTTCGGGAGTGTTTGTCTAATTCATTGTTTTCAATATGTCATTGCCAGTGTTTGTAGCAATTATTTGTTATGCTGAGCAATAAATTCACTTGAAAAAAATGAAGTTGACCATTTATTACGATCGTAGGGGTGTATATTCGTTACTAACCTTGCTATCGATGATTAATTATCAGATGACAATAATGAAAATAAATGTGTGGTTCAGACGGAAAAAAGGAATGAATAATAGAGTCTACTGAAATTAGATAATGTGAGTGACTGAAATGGTTATGTCGTGTCCTTGAGTAAAAGACACGATTGGGAAGGGGGTGATAAATCCCCCGCAGCCCCCGCTGCTGTGATGCTGACGAACCCGCCGAGACCACTGATCTAACAGGATTGGGAAGGTGACGGGAGAGAATGACGCTAAGCCAGAAGACCAGCCATATCAGTAAAAACGTTTCAACTCCTTCGGTGGGAAGCGGGTTGTCATCAGATGCGCGCAGCGGTGTCGTTGCGTAAATGCATCTCTATGACCCTGCCTATCCCGCTAGAAATGGCGGGATTTTTTTATGCAACATTCAGACAAACAAGCATTTATTCGCATAGGAACTGGCCGCAGGTGCTATAGCCGCTTATTGACTCGGATGCCGGTGACTCAGTGGGCTCCCATACAGGAAATGTATCGCGTCGCCGAGCGTTTAACGGCCGGCGGCTTTCCCGTCGATACGCCGGTTGTCGTGGTGTACAAGGCGACATGGGCCGAAAGGCGAACGGTTCGCGGTACTCTGGAGGAGATCGCCGAGTGGGTTCATCAGGCGGCGATCCATAAAACTGCGTTGATATTGGTGGAGGCATTTCTCGGCGATGAATATCACTATTCCAAACTTTATGATGCGGGGTTCAGCCATGAATATCGTCAAGCCTGAATCGATCGCGCTATTTTGTCTCACTCCTGGCGGAGTGCGGCTGGCGCGGCGTTTGAGAACCCATTTGCCGCTGAGTTGTTTCACCAGCGACAAGCTGATGGAGGCGGGTTTTTTACCGTTTAACGGCAGCTTTGGCGATACTCTGCGCGAGGCATTTAAGCAGTATTCGGCGCTGGTGGTTGTCGGGGCTATTGGCCTGACCGTCAGGGTCATCGCGCCGCTGGTGAATGACAAAATGACGGATCCTGCGGTGGTTGTTATTGATGAGGGCGGGCAACACGTCATCAGCCTGTTGTCGGGTCACTTGGGGGGTGCCAATGCGCTAACCCGCTACTTGGCAGGCCTTATAGGTGCCGATCCGGTGATAACCACCGCTACGGACGTCAACGAGATGGCGGCACTGGATACGCTGGCAACCCAATTGGATGCTGAAATGCATGATTTTCGCCACGCAGCGAAAGTGGTTAATCAAATGTTGGTCAGCAATCAAAAAGTAGGGCTGTGGTGGGATGCTCCTCTGCTAGTGGAACGTGAGCGCTGTGATATCCGAGGATTTACTCCCGTTGAGTCTCTGGATGCGTTGCCGCAGTTGGACGCCTTAGTGTGTATTACTATGCGCGATAGCTTACCGCTGCCAACTGAACAATTAACAGCACTTCCTGTTTATAAGTTGGTGCCACGTCGGGTGGTTGCGGGCATTGGATGCCTTCATGCAACTTCGTTGCAAATGCTGGTTGAATTGCTACAACGGCAAATGGCAGAGAACCACTTCGATATTATGGCACTGCGCGCGATTGGCAGCGCCGTCGTTAAAAAAGATCAGCCTGTACTGCACCAATTAGCAGAGTGTTGGCGGGTGCCGTTTGAACTGTTCAGCGCTAGCGAACTGAACCGGCATGGACAACATTTATCTGCACCTGACTTTGTCCGTCAAAAGATGGAGCATAGCTGCGTTTCACAGCCAGTTGCATGGCTGATGAGTGACGGTCAATTAGTTGGTAATACGCTGCGCCAGCAGGGCATCACGATCACGTTGGGATTATCGCACTCATGTTGACGGTGATTGGCCATGTTGGCGGCGCGTCTAGTGGTAAGAATTTATTCTCTGTGCGTCTCTGTAGCAGAAGTCATACAGCGTGTTGGCAATCTTTCAAAGAGGTATCGCGTTGCATGCATTCGATAGCTGGGCTGTTTGGCAGCCAGTAGCTACCAATGGCGATCGTTTAATGAAAGTAAAAATCCACGCAATTGCGTGGATTTTATAGGGTTTGTTAATCTTCATGAGGTTCAATGAAACTTCATGAGACGACAAATTTTAATTAGACGTTGAACAGGAAGTTCATTACATCGCCATCTTTAACGATGTAGTCTTTGCCTTCTGAACGCATCTTGCCGGCTTCTTTCGCGCCTTGTTCACCTTTGTAGGTGATGAAGTCATCGAAGGAGATGGTTTGAGCGCGGATGAAGCCTTTTTCGAAGTCGGTGTGGATCTTACCTGCTGCCTGTGGGGCGGTCGCACCTACAGGGATCGTCCATGCTCGTACTTCCTTCACGCCAGCGGTGAAGTAAGTTTGCAGATTCAGCAGTTCGTAACCCGCACGGATTACGCGGTTTAGACCGGGTTCTTCCAGACCCAGCTCGGCCATGAACTCATCACGGTCAGCGTCGTCTAGCTCAGCGATATCAGATTCAACCGCAGCACACACAGCAACGACGACAGAACCTTCTTTAGCCGCGATTTCACGCACGGTGTCTAAGTATGGGTTGTTTTCGAAACCGTCTTCGTTAACGTTAGCGATGTACATGGTTGGTTTTAGCGTCAGGAAGCTGAGGTAGCGGATAGCCGCTTTGTCTTCGTCAGTTAAATCCAGCGCACGCAGCATGCCGGCGTTTTCCAACTGCGGCAGGCATTTTTCGAGCGCAGCAAGTTCAGCTTTTGCGTCTTTATCTCCGCCTTTTGCTTTTTTCTGGACACGATGCATGGCGCGTTCACAGGTGTCTAAGTCAGACAGTGCCAATTCGGTGTTGATAACATCGATATCTTCAGCAGGATCGACTTTATTATTCACGTGAATGATGTTGTCGTTTTCAAAACAACGCACAACGTGGCCAATGGCTTCGGTCTCACGGATGTTAGTCAGGAATTGGTTACCTAGACCTTCACCTTTGGATGCCCCTTTCACCAGACCTGCAATATCAACGAATTCCATGGTAGTTGGCAGGATACGCTGTGGTTTTACGATCTCAGCCAGTTTATCCAGACGCGGATCAGGCATAGGAACGACGCCGGTGTTCGGTTCAATGGTACAGAACGGGAAGTTTGCTGCTTCGATACCCGCTTTGGTCAGCGCATTGAACAGAGTGGATTTACCAACGTTTGGCAGGCCCACAATACCGCATTTGAATCCCATGTGTTATCACCTTAACTTATTGAATATCAACAGCTATATTTTAGCATGTCGAAGAAATTAGAAATTATCCGCCAATTATACACGCAAAGTGCCTTTTTCTCGAATCATCCCGCGTTAAAAGGCGCGTGGAGTAATCAGCAAGGGGTTGCTTTGAAACCATTCATGCGAGCCATTGCGCGATCGATACCTTCTTTCAACAGCACCTCGGTGCAGCGCAGTGCCTCGTCGATAGCGTCATCGATCAGTGGCTGTTCGCTGGCTAAAGGTTTACCTAGTACAAAGCCGACAACCTTGTTTTTATCGCCCGGATGGCCAATGCCAATGCGTAGGCGGTAAAAGTTTGGGTTATTACCCAGTTTGCTCTGAATGTCTTTTAGCCCATTATGGCCGCCGTTACCGCCGCCCAGTTTTAATTTGGCAACGCCCGGAGGAAGGTCTAGCTCGTCGTGGGCAACCAAAATCTCATCGGGCTGGATGCGATAGAAAGTGGCTAAGGCCGCAACCGCTTTGCCGCTTAAGTTCATAAACGTGGCTGGTACCAGTAGACGTACATCATTACCCGCCAGATTGAGGCGTGCGGTATAGCCATAAAACTTGCTTTCTTCTTTCAGTGACTGGCCGTTGCGCTCAGCCAGTGCATCGACGAACCACGCCCCTGCGTTATGACGGGTTTGCGCGTACTCCGCGCCTGGATTAGCAAGGCCGACAATTAATTTGATAGTCACGTTCAGTTCCACGTATCAGAGAAGAAATTCAGCCGCGCATTTTACCCCTATGGGGCGGGAATGCAAAAACTAGGCGCTAAGGTTATCCCAGAGATAAAAGAAGATAATGGGTTGGATAAATAATAAGCTAGCTACATACTTTAAAGTGTTAAAGCTTATGTAAAATTAACGTAAAGAAAAATAAGTGAAAAAGCACAAATTGTGATGTGTGGCGCAATAACCATACGTGATATGAGTCTATACTTTAAGCATAAGGAAAGATTGAACGCCGTTAGGCGTAACACATAAAGTGTTTTAACTTGAGGAGGTGATATATGAAACGTAAAACTGCCATGAGGCTCGGTAACGTTTTTATGGGGTTAGGCCTAATCACCATGGTGGGAGGCGTAGGTTACTCTGTGCTGGCCCAGTTACCTCAGCTTAATCTACCTCAGTTTCTCTCTCACGGTGCCGTAATGAGTATCTTCGTTGGGGCGCTGTTATGGCTGGTTGGCGCGCGTATTGGTGGTCATGAACGTGTCGCCGATCGTTACTGGTGGGTTCGCCACTTTGATAAACGCTGTAATCGTAATACTCGTCATTCTTAACCTTTCACAAACGGTTGTGTTAAATAATAAGATCGTGTTTAAGAACAAGTTAGTTATTAAGGTTTAGTGCTTACCATTACTGATATTAAAGCGATTGAAATTAAAACGCCGCAATGCTTTCGCAACGCGGCGTTTTTTTGTTTGCGTCCTACCCAGTGCAAACAAAAAACGGCGGATTGCTCCGCCGTTTTGCTGCATGTTGAACGAGTTTCTTAGTGTTCGAACATTGCAGAGATAGATTCTTCATTGCTGATACGGCGGATAGCTTCAGCCAACATGCCAGACAGTGTCAGGGTGCGAACTTTCTTCAGCGCCTTGATTTCGTCAGACAGAGGGATGGTATCGCAGACGATGATTTCATCAATAACAGAGTTTTTGATGTTGTCGATCGCATTGCCGGAGAAGATAGGGTGGGTTGCGTAGGCAAACACACGTTTTGCACCACGTTCTTTCAGTGCTTCAGCGGCTTTACACAAGGTGCCACCGGTATCGATCATATCGTCAACCAGTACGCAGTCACGACCCGCAACGTCACCAATAATATGCATAACCTGAGAAACGTTAGCGCGAGGGCGACGTTTATCGATAATAGCCATATCAGTATCGTTGAGCAGCTTAGCGATTGCGCGAGCACGAACCACGCCACCGATGTCTGGTGAAACCACGATTGGGTTTTCCAGATTCTGTTGCAGCATATCTTCCAGCAGGATCGGGCTACCGAATACGTTGTCTACCGGCACGTCGAAGAAGCCTTGAATCTGTTCAGCATGCAGGTCCACGGTAAGAACGCGGTCAACACCTACGCTTGACAAGAAGTCAGCCACCACTTTCGCAGTGATTGGCACACGAGCAGAACGCACACGGCGATCCTGACGGGCATAGCCAAAGTAAGGAATAACGGCGGTAATGCGGCCTGCGGAAGCGCGGCGCAGTGCATCAACCATAACAACCAGTTCCATCAGGTTATCGTTGGTGGGTGCACAGGTGGACTGGATGATGAAAATATCACCACCGCGTACATTTTCGTTGATTTGTACGCTCACTTCGCCGTCGCTAAAACGACCTACAGCGGCGTCACCAAGGCTGGTGTACAAACGGTTGGCAATACGTTGTGCTAGTTCCGGGGTAGCGTTACCAGCAAAAAGCTTCATATCAGGCACGAGAAGAACCTCAGGCTTGCGTCCAGAGAAGTTGGTAGTACAGACACGTTAAACAGGGGGCGGTGATAGCGTGCTGCATTACCCTACGGGTGTTTCAGAACTCAAATATTCCTCGATATTAAGGCTGTTCGTATTACCGACAGCCTCAATGGCGGTGAATATGTCTAAGCTCTCTTCATTTGCCAAACAAGACAAATGGCCGAGTCAAAACGTGGCTACTTGCGCTAAATTGTGCTCATAGTTCGCGCTATCAACGTGTATCAGAAATCCCGAAGGCGTTTCGAACGATGCACATCAAACGTAAAAATCATTTTACGGACTCAATAAACTCTGAGCGGACAAGGTGTAACGGTGAAGTGTTAACGCCACGCGCAACAAAACCCTTGATCCACTCGGGGGCTTTGCTAAGCACCTGAAGGGCAGAAGACTTGGTGTCAAATTCAGCAAACACGCAAGCACCTGTGCCAGTCAGACGCGACGGCGCGTATTGTAACAGCCATGAAATGACCTGTTCAACCTCACGGAAACGTTTTCTTGCGGTAAGTTCGCAATCATTTGCGTACGGAATGCGGAGAAGTTCCTGCAAAGACCGTACCGGAGAGTCTCTTTTCAGCTCCGGATCGCCGAAGATCGCGGGGGTAGGAATATTTACGCCGGGGTGTGCAACAAGATACCATTTTTCTTCAGGATGTGCGGGATGTAACAATTCCCCAACACCTTCTGCAAAAGATGCAAAGCCATTAACAAAAACAGGTACATCTGCACCAAGCGTTAAACCGAGCTTGGCCAATTCATTATCGCTAAGATTGGCTTGCCACAGCGTGTTTAAGGCGATGAGTACGGTAGCCGCATCGGATGAGCCTCCACCAAGCCCGCCACCCATTGGGATTACTTTTTCCAGCGCGATATCCGCGCCGCAGTGGGCAAATCGTTCAGGCAGGTTATCTCGCAACAGTTTGGCGGCACGAATAATCAGGTTTTGGTCGTTAGGTACACCGTCGATCGGCGTGAGCAAATTTAGCTGACCATCTTTACGTGGCGTAATGGCGAGTTGATCGCTGTAATCCAGAAATTGGAACAGTGTCTGCAGATTATGATAGCCGTCGGGACGACGGCCAGTGATATAGAGAAACAGATTCAGCTTGGCGGGCGCAGGCCAGATGCTGGTGGTCGAAATCATTTTTGCAGCGTCCAATTATCCATTTTCAGTTTAATGCGTTGATCGCCCTGAGTTATTTCCAATTGGGCTGGCAGTGATGGCTGGGTGTCGGCATCATACTTCAGATAGTTCACTTTCCACGTCAGGCCATCTTTGCTGTAGGTCAGGTCTTGTAAGCGATATTGGCTATCAAGGGTGAAGTCAGTCGCATCGCCCGGTAGCCCTAGCATCCATAGACGCAGACTTTGCAGCGGGATCTGCATACCGGTCAGTTTACGAATCATGTCATCTGCGTTGTCGCTGACGTAACGCTTGCCTTTGTTATCGGTAAGCTGAACAACGCCGGGGATGACGTTGAGTTCCATCTCAGTGCTGCCCAGTGGGTTGGTTAACAGCAGGCGATAGCGCTCAGGTGCACTCTGTTGCCAAAAGAAGCGGGCATATACTTTTTGCTTATCGGAAAGATAGGCAAAAGCACCGCGAGTTTGGTACTCGGCAATTTTTTGTACCTGAGATTCATGCTCGCGCCACTGTGGTGCCGTTGGACTACCCGCTGGGCCTTTATGTTGAGTGGTGTTACAAGCGGCCAATAGAACGCAGCTAAGCGGCAGTAATTTAAGCAATTTTGATTTTTGCATTGGTTTGTCCGTTCTGATTCTCGGGCGTGGTGCAGAGAATGATAATTGCGGGTAACGCTAGCGGTCTTATCTGACAGCGTCAATGCTTTCTGCGTGTTCGATCGCAAATATTAAGGGTAAAAGACCCAGAAATTGATTCAATAAGATACATCCCCATTTCGTGTGGCTTTTATTGATCTCGCGCATCAAGTAGAATGTCCGAATAAATAAACCAAAATGAAAGACTTTCTATTCGACGATTTGTCATGAGCCTGCTTGCACTTGGAATCAATCACAAAACCGCGCCGGTAGCACTTCGTGAGCGGGTGACGTTTTCACCCGAAACGCTGAATCATGCTATTGAAAGCTTACGCCAGCAGCCACTGGTGCAGGCTGGCGTTGTGCTGTCTACGTGTAACCGCACCGAGCTGTATCTCAGCATGGAACAGCCCGAGGATTTGCAGCAGCAAGATTTGCATAAGCAGATCGTCGACTGGCTGTGTGCGTATCACAAACTTCCCCCAGATGAAGTTAACAAAAGCCTCTATTGGTATCAGGATAATGACGCCGTCAGCCATCTGATGCGCGTTGCCAGCGGGTTGGACTCTTTGGTTCTCGGTGAGCCTCAGATTTTAGGTCAGGTGAAAAAGGCCTATACGGAATCTCAACGTGAGCAGTCAATGTCTGCTGACCTTGAGCGTCTGTTCCAAAAAACCTTCTCGGTCGCTAAGCGAGTACGTACTGAAACCGACATTGGTGCCAGTGCGGTATCTGTCGCCTTTGCGGCCTGTACGTTGGCGAGGCAAATATTTGAGTCACTTTCTCAGGTAAATGTGTTGCTGGTTGGCGCAGGTGAAACCATCGAACTGGTGGCACGTCATCTTCGTGAACATAAAGTGCGGCATATGATGATTGCTAACCGCACACGTGAGCGCGCACAGGTGTTGGCGGATGAAGTTAACGCTGAAGTAATCACGCTGCCTGAAATCGATGAACGCTTAGCTGAAGCGGATATCATTATTAGCTCGACGGCCAGTCCACTGCCGATTATCGGCAAGGGGATGGTAGAGCGAGCGCTGAAGTCTCGCCGCAACCAGCCAATGCTGTTTGTGGATATCGCTGTTCCGCGTGATATTGAGCCGGAAGTCGGCAAATTGGCCAACGCCTATTTGTATAGCGTGGATGACTTGCATTCGATTATTCAAAGTAATCTTGCCCAGCGTAAAGCGGCAGCCGTTCAGGCTGAGCATATTGTGCAGCAGGAAAGTGCTAACTTTATGGCTTGGCTACGAGCCCAAGGCGCGGTGGAGACTATCCGAGATTATCGCTCACAGGCCGATCAAATGCGCGCGGAAGCTGAAGCTGAAGCCTTAGCGGCGATAGCGCAGGGCGCAGACGTAGAATCCGTTATCCATAAATTGGCGCATCGGCTGACCAATCGTTTGATTCATGCACCAACCAAATCCCTCCAGCAGGCCGCGAGTAACGGCGACATCGAAAAATTGCAGGTGTTGCGTGATAGTCTCGGACTGGATCAAAATTAGTTCCTCTTATTTATTACATATAGGTAAATAGCCACGAATGAAGCCTTCTATCGTTGCCAAACTAGAAGCATTACAAGAGCGTCACGAAGAGGTGCAGGCGCACCTCGGAGATGCCGGAGTGATTGCCGACCAAGACCGCTTCCGCGCGCTGTCTCGCGAGTACGCACAGTTGACCGACGTCACCCGTTGTTTCCAGACCTGGCAGCAGGTACAGGAGGATTTATCCACGGCGGAAATGATGCTCGACGATCCCGAAATGCGCGAAATGGCGCAGGAAGAGATTGCTGAAGCGAAAAATCAAATCGCCGATCTGGAACAGCAGCTACAAATTCTGCTGTTGCCGAAAGATCCCGATGATGAACGTAGTTGCTATTTAGAAATCCGTGCCGGAACCGGCGGCGACGAAGCCGCGCTGTTTGCCGGTGATATGTTCCGTATGTATAGCCGTTATGCAGAATCTCGACGCTGGAAAATCGAGGTGATGAGCGCCAACGAAGGTGAACATGGCGGTTACAAAGAGATCATTGCCAAAGTGATTGGCGATGGGGCATATGGCCGTTTGAAGTTTGAATCGGGTGGACATCGCGTTCAGCGTGTTCCTGCGACCGAATCTCAGGGGCGTATTCATACCTCGGCCTGTACCGTTGCCGTGATGCCTGAGATTCCAGAAGCCGAGTTGCCGGATATTAATCCTGGCGATTTGCGAATCGATACCTTCCGTTCCTCCGGGGCTGGTGGACAGCACGTTAACACCACCGACTCCGCGATCCGTATTACCCACTTGCCAACCGGTATTGTGGTTGAGTGTCAGGATGAACGTTCTCAGCATAAGAACAAAGCGAAAGCGTTATCCGTGCTGGGCGCGCGTATTCGTGCTGCCGAAATGGCGAAGCGCCAGCAAGAAGAGGCATCAACGCGCCGCAATCTGCTGGGCAGCGGTGACCGTTCAGATCGTAACCGCACCTATAACTTCCCGCAGGGGCGTGTTACTGACCATCGCATCAACCTGACGATTTACCGTCTGGATGAAGTGATGGAAGGCAAACTGGATTCCCTGATCGAGCCTATTGTTCAGGAATATCAGGCTGACCAGTTGGCTTCACTGTCTGAGCAAGACTAATGCGATTTGACCAGTGGCTAAAACAGGCGGTTGAACGATTGCGTGCCGGCGAAAGCCCCAAGCGCGACGCCGAAATCCTTCTGGGTTTTGTCGCTGGTAAAAGCCGCAGCTCTATTTTGGCGTTTGGTGAAACCGAGCTCATGCCAGAGCAAGTTCAGCAGTTAGAACTGCTGTTGGCAAGGCGCGAACGCGGCGAGCCAGTAGCCTATCTGCTTGGCGAGCGCGAGTTTTGGTCGCTACCGCTAGAAGTTTCGCCAGCAACGTTGATCCCTCGTCCTGACACTGAGTGTCTGGTGGAGAAAGCGTTGGCGCTCCTGCCTGTCGCCGCGTGTTCGGTGCTCGATCTTGGCACCGGCACTGGCGCAATCGCGTTAGCCCTTGCTAGCGAACGGCCTGATTGTCAGTTTGTTGGCGTTGACTATTCGGCCGATGCGACAGCGTTGGCCTCGCGTAATGCCTCGCGTTTAAATATTACTAACGTCACATTTGTTACCGGAAGCTGGTATGACCCCGTTGGCGCTCAGCAATTTGCGTTGATAGCCAGTAACCCGCCTTATATTGATGAATCCGACCCGCATCTCTCGCAGGGGGATGTCCGTTTTGAGCCTGCCAGTGCGTTGGTTGCACCGGAAAATGGCCTCGCTGATTTGCGCCATATTGTGGAATATGCCCCCGATCATCTTATTGAGGGGGGATGGCTTATCATGGAGCATGGTTGGCAGCAAGGAGAGGCTGTGCGCCAGTTGCTTAAAACGCGCGGATTTACTGACGTGGTTACGGAGAAGGACTACGGCAATAATGATCGTATTACGTTAGGACAGTGGCACGCTTATTCACCGTAAAATAATAAAAGAAGAGGAAACGTATGGAAGCTTATATTGGGATTAAACATCTGCACCTGTTGACGGTGGCGATAAGCATCGTGTTATTCATTCTGCGTTTCTTCTGGAAATGGCGTAATTCCGCTATGATGGAGCGTCGTTGGGTGAAGATAACGCCCCATGTGAACGATACCGTACTCTTTGCTACGGGTATCGCATTAGTGTTTATCACCCACTTCTATCCTTTTACCCCGCAGGGGACGTGGCTGACGGAAAAACTGGTCGGTGTTATTATTTATGTGGTGCTCGGCTATGTTGCTTTGAGCAAACGACCACGTAGCCAAAAAGTAAGGTGTTTTGCTTTCGTAGCGGCACTCGCGTGTATGTATTTAATTATTAAACTGGCAATGACGAAAATGCCGTTGCTGATGGGGTATGTATGAGTTCCATAGCTGATTTTGAGTTTAACCGCTTCCCGCTGAGCGAAGGGGTTATTCTGGTTTCTCAGACTATACGTCGTGATTTTCCTGCCGATACAGTGCGCGAGTCGTTGCAGCAACTGTCTGAGCAGGCGCTGGCGCATATTGATGCGGAACTGGATCAGGATCAGAAACTTGAGCAATTTATCGATCTCTTCTTCAATGAGTGGGGATTTGGCGGCGTCGGCGGCGTGTACCGCCTATCCGATGCATTGTGGCTCGATAAGGTACTGAGTTCTCGCCAAGGGACGCCAGTTTCTCTGGGGATCGTGTTTCTGCATATTGCCCATCAACTTGATTTGCCGTTGCAGCCAGTGATTTTCCCGACCCAGCTGATTATGCGTGCGGATTGGTTAGACGAAGAGATGTGGCTCATTAACCCGCTAAACGGCGAAACGTTAAATGAACATATGCTGGAAGTGTGGCTGAAAGGCAATCTCGGTTTGATGGCCAGTCTTGAAGATACAGATTTCGACGAAGCTGAAAACAGCATGGTAGTGCGTAAAATGCTGAGTACGCTGAAAGCGGCGCTGATGGAAGAGAAACAGATTGAGCCCGCATTACGTGCCTGTGAGGCCTTGCTGGAGTTCGATCCTGAAGACCCCTATGAAATTCGCGATCGTGGGCTGATTTATGCCCAGTTAGATTGCAACCACATTGCTGTTTCCGACCTCAGCTACTTTGTAGAACAATGCCCTGAGGACCCGGTTTCTGAGGTTATCAAGGTACAGATACACTCGATTGAGCAGAAAAATATCGTTCTGCACTGAGTGATTTTATTTTCTACCCTGTGCGCGAGAACAATGCGCGCGGGCTTTAAATTGGTTATTTTGCCTCCACTTATCAATATTAATTATGCCAGAAGTTTTGTTGCGGCTGTGGCACAGCGGCAAAGCTGAAAGGTATACACGGTTACTTGAATATTAAGGCGCAAGCATGAAACAGAAAGTTGTCAGCATTGGTGATATCAAAGTCGCGAACGATCTGCCGTTCGTTCTTTTCGGTGGTATGAACGTGCTGGAGTCGCGTGATTTAGCGATGCGTATCTGTGAGCACTACGTTACCGTTACTCAAAAACTGGGTATTCCTTACGTCTTCAAGGCTTCTTTTGATAAAGCCAACCGTTCTTCGATTCACTCTTACCGTGGCCCAGGCTTGGAAGAGGGAATGCGTATTTTCCAAGATATCAAACAGGCGTTCGGCGTTAAAATCATCACCGACGTTCATACCCCAGAACAGGCTCAGCCTGTGGCTGACGTGGTTGATGTAATTCAGTTGCCAGCATTTTTGGCTCGCCAAACCGATTTGGTTGAAGCGATGGCGAAAACGGGTGCGGTTATCAACGTCAAAAAACCACAGTTCTTAAGCCCAGGCCAGATGGGTAACATCGTTGATAAGTTTGAAGAAGGCGGCAACGATAAAATCATTCTATGTGACCGTGGCGCTAACTTTGGTTACGACAACCTGGTTGTGGATATGTTGGGCTTCGGCGTGATGAAAAATGCGTCCAAAGGCAGCCCAGTGATTTTTGACGTGACTCACTCACTGCAGTGCCGCGATCCGTTTGGCGCTGCGTCCGGTGGCCGTCGTGCTCAGGTGACCGAACTGGCTCGTTCTGGTATGGCGATTGGTTTGGCGGGTCTGTTTATTGAAGCTCATCCAGATCCGGCCAATGCGCGTTGTGATGGCCCCTCTGCGCTGCCGCTCGATAAGCTTGAGCCGTTCTTGGTTCAGATGAAAGCGATTGACGATCTAGTGAAAAGCTTCCCAGAGTTAGATACGTCTAACTGATAGCTGTTTTGGCGATTTAGCTTTGCAGCTAAATCCCACGGTATAAAAAATAGAAAAGGCACGCCGTTGAGCGTGCCTTTTTTACATCTCGTGAAGTAGGGCAGAATTATAAGCTGGCTGAGTCGTTCAAATGTTTAACGGCTTCAGGCAACGTTGAGAAGAATGCCAATTTGCCTGCGATTGGTGCGATGCGGGCACGTGCAAACGTTTTTAGCGGCTGGAATGGGATATCAGTAATCACCAGTTGCTTACCTTCCGGCAGTGCATCGACAAAGCGTTGGAAGGCGTTAAGGCCACCGGCATCCAGTACGGGGACGGCATCCCATTGCATCACAATCGTGTTGTAGTTTTCGCTTTGTTCCAGCAGTTCGCTGAAAATACGTTCGGCGGCGGCAAAGAACAGCGGTCCACTGACACGTAACATAAGCGTCGAGGTTTCAACGGATTCACTCAACACGCTCAGGCGCGTCATCCGTGCAATACGGCGCATGAACAACAGTGATGCCAACACAATTCCGACGGTAATCGCAATTACCATGTCAAACAACACCGTAAGTGACATACACATCAGCATGACAATGATGTCGTCTTTGGGCGCTCTGCGCAGTAGATAAACGACTTTATGCGCTTCACTCATGTTCCATGCCACCATTAGCAGCAGCGAGGCCATGGCCGCCAGCGGTAAGAATGATAACCACGGCGCCAAGACGAGAAGGGCGAGGATCACCAGCAGTGAGTGTATGACGGCAGATATGGGTGATGTTGCACCGGCACGAACGTTAGCTGCCGAGCGTGCAATGGCCGCAGTAGCAGTAATGCCGCCGAAGAATGGCGCTGCAATATTCCCTAAGCCTTGCCCAATCAGTTCTCCGTTAGAATGATGTTTTTTCCCTGTCATACCGTCGAGCACCACGGCACATAATAGTGATTCAATGGCTCCTAGCATTGCCATGGAAAAGGCGGCAGGCATCAGCGCGGTGAGTGTTTTCCACGATAGGTCAATGGGCTGACCAGTACCCGACGGTAAATTCCACGGTAGAACAAACTGTGGCAGAATCGGCGGAATGCCTTGGCCTTGGGTGCCGTCGGCGAGTAGATAGCTAAAACGAGAGCCTATGGTAGCAACATGAGTATCGAATAGGGCAAAGATACCCATCACCGCAGTTCCTGCGAGCAGCGCGGGCAAATGACCCGGTAAGCGTAATCCCAATTTGGGCCAGAAAACCAGAACCGCCAACGTTGTTGCGCCGATGAGGGTGTCTGCCCAACTGATGGTGGGCATCGCTTGCGCCAGTGCAGCGACTTTCATTAAATAGCTTTCTGGAACGTGTTCCAGATGCAAGCCAAAGAAATCTTTGATTTGCATGGTACCAATGGTAATGGCAATCCCCGAGGTAAAACCAAGCGTGACTGACAGAGGGATGTACTCAATCAGGCGACCAAATCTGGCCATCCCCATTAGCAACAAAAATACCCCTGACATCAGAGTGGCAAGCAGAAGTCCTGAAAGGCCAAACTGTTGTGATACAGGGTAAAGAATGACGACGAACGCCGCCGTTGGCCCTGAAACACTAAAGCGAGAGCCGCCGCTTAACGCGATGACGATGCCCGCTACTGCGGAAGTATAAAGACCGTACTGTGGCGGGACGCCACTGCCGATGGCGAGAGCCATCGCTAAAGGTATGGCGATGATACCAACGGTAATACCCGCAATAATATCTTTGACGAAGCGCTGGGCGTTATACGGTTCACGCCAGCAGGCTTCTATCAGCGCGCTAAACGGCATGATGCCGTTAATTTTATGCGTTTTCATTATGCAAATTGTTAGCTAGTGACCTAGCTCCATAAGAAAGGATCAAGTACTACACCATCGACGCAAGGCCGATGGACTCCCACTGGTGACAAAATGGGTACAATCTTGGTACACCCCAAGTTTGCGTCACTTATATCAGGCTAGCATCTCAAATTATGCGTAACATAATCACGGCGATAACAGCACTAAGCCTGTCATTCCCATCCTAATTGAAATTATGCTGTCGACTATGCTCGCTAGCCGACTGACATCACGTCAATTATTCGGGGTATTGCTAAATGAAGCAGAATCTCAAAGAAGGGCACAATTTCTAACCACTGTTTTCATCAGGCAAAACGTTTAATTCCTGAATCAACCACCATCGATGCAAGTTTACACTCTGTTGAGGTAGATTACTTTGACTAAAGTCTATAACGGCCTCTTATGGGGTAAAAAGCCTCTATTTTTCAGTCCTGCGGCGAATGATAAAACGATGTTGAGTGCGAGGGGTGGATGCAACGGTTAGGCTCGAATTTCCACCTTAAAGTCAGGTATTTGATATTAGACTGGCTTAATAATGATGTTACATATTAAGAAAAGAGGTGTGTTTGTGGTTATAAGCCCATTTTGATAATAAACCAAACGCTATTTTTCTGTTAGCTAACTCATTGTTTATCATGCGATTAGTTTTTCTTATTTAAAATTCATATATCATTTTTCATTTTTAATGAAATATTCACGTTTACTATCATTTTTGCGGACTGTTTATTTTTATTTTGGTTTTTGCTAGATTCCCTAACTTATCTTTTTGCATTTTTATTATTTCTTTAGGGAGCGTTTGTCTATGGATTATTCTTTGTCATCGAAGATGTTTATTCTTTTTATATTTCTATCTTTAGTTTTAAGTTTATCAGCACTAACATATATATTAACTCATTAAAAAATTAGCATACTGCCTATGCGGTATCTGTACGCAATAAAATCTCAGCAGCAGGTGCTGCTGAGAATATAAGTGCCAGACACGTATCACTGGGTGACCGTTGTGACGACTTGCCCTTCATCGTCCGCGTACCATCCCCAATCGGGACCAAAGCCATTATTCCATTGACCTGCTTGCCAATACGGTCCAAAGCCATAGTCCCACTCGGCGATAGGCTGTATAGTCTCGGTGAGGTGCCAGACCTGATAGCCTTCAATATTCATCGTGACAAAGTTATACGGTGTTTTACCAATGGTGCCTTTTTGGCTACCGGTAAGGGTGCCTAACACCGTCACGAGATGGTTGCGGAAGTTGACAGGATCGAGAAATTTATCGCTTTTAGCGATAATCCGCCCCTGATAGGGCTGGTTGATTTCCGGCTTAGCGCTGCTATCCAGTGGAAGTACCGCGATTTCTAGCAGTGTTGCATTGTCTCGATTAATGACGTTAACGACGGTTCCACCAAAGCGTACCTGCTGTCCTTGGTAAAGATTCGGTGAGTTATGCACAGAGGTAAAATTCTTTTGCAGAATGGGACTATTATTACCTTCAATACTTTTAGGTATCGAACTACAGCCGCTCAAAATAAATACGCCGCTGAGTGTAATAATGCCAATGGTTTTCTTGCATTTTGATATTAGTGAGGAGGAAGTTATTAACATAGGTGCCGTCCTATTATTTAGTGTGGGAATAGAATTAGCACCGAATTTTTAAAATGTCCGCCATTTAGTTTAAATATCAACAATAAATATCTATAACTGATATTTACATGACTGTTTTCTCATTTTTTACGCCATGGTTTTTCATTCTACATTTTCCTTGTTCTCACCACGGCGCATATCAATAAGCTTAAATGGATGTTTTAACGGTTAGTCACGTTAACAAGAGGTTAGCCCGAGAAAACGAGATATTACAGTTGTTACTATCTGGTGATCTTCCAATTGCGGAGCACCAGACACCGTAATTGTGCCGACGCATCCGGTGTCTTTGATCGTCAGCGGGAAACACCCTCCGTGCGCAGCATAGTCATTCAGACTTAATCCATAACGCTCTTCTAATGTCGCATTCCGCAGCTGCAAACGTAGCCCGATGGCATAAGAACTTTTGTGGAAACGGCTGACAACGTTACGTTTGCGACGTATCCACTCTGCGTTATCCGGAGATGTTCCCCGCATTGCATAATGAAATAGGGTATGTCCCGCCAGCTGAATATCAATGCTGACGGCCACGCCGCGACGCTCGGCCTCTTGCTTGAGGGCAGTACCCAGTGCCCAGGCTGTTTCTGCATTAAACGCAGAAAACTGGAGGCTGGCTTCTTCAGCAGCAAGTTGTGCTAGTTCGTCTTCAGAGCTCATGCGCTAATCCTTAATCTAAAATTGCAGCATACCGTCCGGTCGGACAGGCCGCTAGATCTGTTATTTATAACTCATGCGATTTCATGCGAGGGATAAAGCAAAACGCCGTCTCTGAGAACAGAAACGGCGTTAGGATTAAATGTGCTTTTAACGGGCAAGGGCGCGGGTTAACAGCAATATTCGCCTGACTAACGCCAGTACACTTTTGCATAACGGTACGACCTCAGGCGTTTTATTGCGTTCATTGGCAGCGAAAAACGCAGGGAAATAAGCGTTGTTTCTCTCGGCTCAGCTGAGAATGGTTGGGTTGAGAGATGCTGTTTTGCATCGTTTTATGGATACAAAAAAAGCCCCGAATTTTCATTCGGGGCTTTTTTCTAGAATATGGCGGTGAGAGAGGGGTTCGAACCCTCGATACGCTTTCGCGTATACACACTTTCCAGGCGTGCTCCTTCAGCCACTCAGACACCTCACCGTTTCGTCACCGTGCTATGCACTGCAACGGGGCGCTACTATAGGGATTCATGCTGAGACGGTCAAGAATAATTTCAGCTCAAATGCTTATCTGGTGAGGGAATAGCCAATCAGAGCACTCTGACATCATCCTGCGCGGTCATGTACTACAGTTCATGTACTACAGTTAATAAGCAAAACTTTTCCGACCCTACGATCTTTCCATTCATAAACCTTCCATTCATAAACGGAGAAATACTATGTCGATTGAAAAAGTGGTTTATCGAGCCAAAGCAAAAGCGACTGGCGGACGAGACGGTCGTGCGACTTCATCCGATGGCGTGCTAGATGTAAAACTGGGAGTGCCTAAGGAAATGGGCGGTGCAGGTGGCGCTGTCACCAATCCTGAACAGCTGTTTGCCGCTGGCTATTCGGCCTGCTTTCTGGGGGCATTGAAGTTTGTGGCGTCAAAAGAGAAAGTTAAAGTGCCAGCAGAGGCACAAATTGAAGGCACCGTGGGGATTGGCGAAATCCCAGGCGGATTTGGTATCGAAGTTCAACTGGATATCAGCCTGCCGGGCATTGAACGAAGCGTAGCCGAAGACCTAGTGAAAAAAGCGCATCAGGTCTGCCCATACTCGAACGCCACGCGTGGCAATATCGATGTGAAGCTTAATGTCATTTAGCGCTTTATGATGTGTTTATCACTGACCGCTAGAAAGCAAAAAGCCCTGAATTTTCATTCAGGGCTTTCTACGAGAATATGGCGGTGAGAGAGGGGTTCGAACCCTCGATACGCTTTCGCGTATACACACTTTCCAGGCGTGCTCCTTCAGCCACTCAGACACCTCACCGTTTTTATCGCTAACGTCGCCGTTGCGATGGGCGCTAATGTAGGGAAAACAGCGTGGTGCGTCAACTTTATTTTTATCAAAACCAACTGTTTAGCCAAACAATCAACAGATTGCTGTTTTCCTCAACGATAACGGATGCCTTTTGCAACAGCCATTAGTGACCGTAGCGTTTTTGCCATTCGGCATCTAAAGCGACCTGCCACGATGGGTGAGGTTCAGCGATGGCATTAAACAGGGTTTTTCTGTCTTTAAACAGTGCTTCTTGTCCTGCGGGTAAATGGGCAACGTCCAAAATACTGGGATCGCCCCAGTGTGCACCGTCAGCTTTACGAGCCTGAGCCTCCGGTGACATCAGGAAATTAATGACGACTTGGGCAGCAGGCTTGGCGCGTGCGTTGAACGGGATAGCCAGAAAATGTACGTTGGTCAATGCACCCTGATTCAATGCGTAGGTTTTCGCATCCGGTGGCAAGCTGCCTGCGGCGATGGCGGCTGGCGCTATACCTGGGTTGAAGGTAATCGCCATATCCAACTCATTGTCGTTTAGCATCTGAATCATCTGGGCATCGCTGGTGGGGAAGACTTTCCCTTGACGCCATAGGTAAGGATGCAGGGCATCCAGATAAGCCCATAACGGTGCGGTATCGCGTTGAAACGTGGCGGGATCAACCGGTTTATCTAAGGCGACACCAGAGGTTAGACCTATCAGCGCTGTTTTTAAGAAACTGGAACCGTGAAACTGCGGTGGGCGTGGATAGGTGAGGCGACCCGGATGGACTTTTGCATAATTAAGTAAGGCGGACAGATCGGCGGGAGGGTTCGGCATGGTGTGCATATCATGAATAAAGACTAACTGCCCCACGCCCCAAGGCGCTTCAAAACCGTCGGTTGGTACAGTGAAGTCCTGTGTGACAGGCAGCTTTTTATCCACCCAACGCCAGTTAGGTAGCGATGCTGCGAAAGGCCCGTAGAGCAAGCCATTCTGTTTTAGGACATTAAAGTTTTCACCGTTGACCCATAATAAATCAGCACTACCGTTCTGTGTATTTCCGGCGGTTTTCTCAGCCTGAATGCGATTGACCGTTTCAGCAATATCAGCCACCTTGACCTGTTTAAGTGTAATTCCGTAACGCGCCTGTAGTTCCTTGGTTGCCCAATCCAGATAATTATTGACCTGCGTGCTTCCGCCCCATGCGTTGAAATACACCGTCTGGCCCTTTGCCTGTTGTTCTGTGTGTTGCCAGTCTGCGGAGGGAGTGGGGGATTCGATTGTAGAGAGTTCGGCGTTCGCCATAGGTGCTAACAGGCATAAGCCAGCCAGAAGAGTAGGGACGATAATTCGCAGACGCATAAACAGCCTTTATTGATGACAAAAACAGAATTGTAATGGGCTTTATATATAAAAACAGCAATCTCGATCTCTATAACGGATGGCGCTTGAAGTTTTTAAAACCATTAGAAGTGAATAGTTACGCCGATAAACTGGATAAATAATGACTAAATAGACGGAATAACAACATTAACACTGGTGTTTTGGAGGTTTATCCCGCTAAATGAGGATGAAGCTTGAACAAAATATAATGGAATAATAACCAACAAGCCCGCTGAGTCTGATTCTTGGCATCTCTCAGGAAGAGTGTGTACAACATTAAATTGTAAGGGGAAAACGGTGAGCTCGACGACACCATCATCTTCGCATCGTAGCGCCATTCCGGTAGGCTCCGGTGCTCTATTCTTTATTCAAACTTTTTCTACCCTCGGTTTTGCGGTGCTCTATTCCACGTTGGTGCTGTATGCCACCAAGCGTTTAGGATTCAGCGAGAGCGATGCTAACGCCATGATGGGCGTGTTTGGCGCATTCAACTATGGTTTACATCTGTTTGGTGGCTATCTCGGTGGACGCTGCCTGAGTAATCGTAACCTGTTTGTTCTTGGCATGGTCTTACAGGTTATCGGCTGTTATATGATCGCTGAAATGGGTGTCTCTGGTCTGTATTGGGGCTTGGCGATGTTCCTGACCGGCAGCGGTTTGAACGTAACCTGCCTGAATATGATGCTGACCCAGCGTTTTGCACCAGATGACGATCGCCGTGAGGGCGCATTCCTGTGGAATTATGCCGGCATGAATCTCGGTTTTTTTGCCGGATTTGCCGTCGCGGGGTACTTCCAACTTAGCGAAAACTATCGTGCGTTATTCCTATTTGCCACTATTGGTAACGCGGTGGCTATTCTTGTGACGCTGTCACGTTGGCAGATTCTGGCCGATATTAATACACCGTTGAAACAGGCTTCGAAACGCGCTTTCTACTTGCGAATGCTGGTGGGACTCGCCGTTTTAGTTGCTCTAGTGCCGATTATTCGCGTCTTACTCACGCATGCCGACTTCAGCAGTTACTTTGTGGTCGTGCTCGGTATTCTGATTTTCATTATGTTGTGCATTATGACTCTGCGTCAGAGGGAGGCCGATGAGCGCCGCCGGATGGTGGCCTATCTGATTCTTGCCGCGGGCTCACTGGTGTTCTGGTCGCTGTACCAACTTGCACCAATGGGACTGATGTTGTTCTCCGAGCACAACATCGACCTTAATGTCTATGGTTTACGTGTCGCGCCGCAGTGGATCCAAAATATTAATACCGTGGTGATTGTCGTCGGTGGTCCGCTGATGGCGTTGCTGTTCAAACGTCTGCGCGAACGTGGTTTCAATATCGATATCCCTTTGCAATTTTGTGCCTCACTGTTTTGCATGGGGTTAGGTATGCTGGTACTGCCACTGGGTATTCAATTAGCGGGTGGCGATGGACTCGTTGCATTCAAATGGATTGCGCTGAGTTACGTTCTGCAAAGCTTTGGCGAGTTGATGATTTCGCCCATCGGTTACGCCATGATTGGGAAGCTGGCACCCGCACGCCATCAGGGATTAATGATGGGATGCTGGATGATGGTTACCGGCGTTGCTTCGGTGCTGGCAGGATATGTTTCTAGCTTGATGCCGCAAAACAGTGGCAGCACGCCTCTAGAAACGAATCCGGGCTACAGCAGCGTATTTAATGCGCTAGGCTGGGGTTCTGTCGCGACAGGAGTGGTGCTTATGTTGCTCATTCCGTTGTTGCGTCGCTTAATCAACCAACAGCGCCAGGCGATTTAGCCCATCGGTAAAGCAAATACAACATGAGAATATAAAAACAGGAGGCTCGAAGTGAACATCATTTACTACCATCCGTTTTTTAATGCGCAACTTTGGCTGGATGGTATGCGTAAGCGTTTACCTGAAGCAAATATCCGTCAGTGGCAGCCCGGCGATGATAAGCCCGCAGATTATGCTTTGGTATGGCAGCCACCGTTTGAAATGTTAGCTAGCCGTCAGGATTTGCGCGGTGTATTCGCGCTAGGGGCCGGAGTTGATGCGATCCTAGCTCAGGAACGAGCGCACCCAGGGACGTTACCGCACGGTGTACCTCTCGTGCGTTTGGAAGATACCGGCATGGCGCTGCAGATGGAAGAGTACGCCGCCGCCGTTGCACTGCGTTATTTCCGCCGCTTCGATGAGTATGAGCAGCAACAGCGTGAGGGTGTATGGAAATATTTGGCACCGCATGATGCTTCTCAGTTTGTGGTGGGTGTTTTGGGAGCCGGTGTTCTCGGCGGTAAAGTCGCTGAACGTTTGGCGTCTTTTGGCCTTCAGGTTCGCTGCTGGAGCCGGACAGAGAAACATTATTCAGGTGTGAAAAGCTTCTATGGCAAAGGGCAGTTTGCGTCCTTCCTACAGGGCACTCAGTTGCTGATAAATTTGCTGCCGAATACGCCTGAAACCGTGGGGATTCTCGATCGGTCTTTGTTTGCTCAACTGAATGCTGGCGCGTATATCATTAACCTAGCGCGCGGCGCGCATATGAAAGAAGATGATCTGTTAGCGGCACTGGAGTCAGGGCAGGTTGCCGCGGCGACGCTCGACGTTTTTGCCAAAGAACCGCTTGCGCCGGAACATCCTTTCTGGAAACACCCGCGAGTGACCATCACTCCGCATATTGCCGCGATTACTTTGCCTGAAGTCGCGATGGATTATGTGGCTCAAAATATCAGAGCGATTGAAGCGGGGAAGACACCAGAAGGTGTGGTTAACATGGATTTAGGTTATTAATTTTCCTATGACATTGCGATTTGAGCGCAATGTCTATTGGTTTGGGAAATGCAAAAGCACGATTCATTACTGTGTGAATCATGCCTATTTGCTAACCTTATAGGGAATCGCCTGTCGGTACTAAAACTGACAGGCTATAGACAGGAGAAGCCATGTATCCCGTAGATTTACATATGCACACCGTGGCAAGCACCCACGCCTATAGCACCCTCCACGATTATATTGCTCAAGCAAAGAAATGCGGAATCAAACTGTTTGCCATCACTGACCACGGTCCTGATATGGCTGATGCGCCGCATTATTGGCATTTTATGAATATGCGTGTGTGGCCACGCGTGGTGGACGACATTGCTATTTTGCGTGGCATTGAATCCAACATTAAAAACACGCAGGGCGAAATTGATTGCACAGGCCGAATGCTCGAAGAGATGGATCTGATTATTGCCGGATTCCATGAGCCCGTTTTTGCGCCGCGCGACCGCGATAGCCATACACAGGCGATGATTGCCACCATAGAAAATGGTGATGCCGATATTATCAGCCATCCCGGCAATCCCAAGTTTCCCATTGATATCCGCGCCGTTGCTGAAGCTGCCGCGCGACACAATGTGGCGCTTGAGCTGAATAACTCTTCATTTACCCATTCTCGGATCGGTAGCGAAGATAACTGCCGTGCGGTTGCAGAGGCGGTTCGTGACGCCGGTGGCTATCTGTCCTTAGGCTCTGATTCTCACGTAGCATTTTCTCTGGGAAATTTTGATCACTGTATCCGCATCATGAATGAGGTAAACTTCCCGCAGGAGCGCGTGCTGAATGTATCGCCGCGGCGTTTACTCGACTTTTTGGTCGCGCGGGGTAAGCGTGCTATTCCCGAACTTGCCGATTGGTAAATTTATGGTTGAACCGTTTTAAGTGACGGTGTCACCTATCTAGGCTGTGCTTATCAGGCCCTATTTTTCAGGATGTTAGATGAACGATTTTTCTATTATTTGCCGTTTACTGGGCAGTTTATTTTCCCGTCAGCCGCAAGACGCATTATTGACCCCGGTCTTTGACCTGATGGCACAGGGCAAGCTGCAACAGTTTTGGCCTATCGAGCAAGATGCGTTGTTGACCCGCTTGCAAGCGGCGGCTAAAGATCGTGCTGCTCTGAGTGCAGACTATGCCGCCATGTTTATTGGTGACGAGGCTTCCGTCGATCTTCACCGCAGTGACTATCAGGAAAATGCCAGCGAACAAGACGTTCGTGACTTTTTGACCCAGCGTGGAATGCCATTGGGTGAGCAGGCATCAGATTCATTTGGTCAACTATTGCTGGCAGCCTCATGGCTGGAAGATCAGTCAGCAGAAGATGAAGTTCAGGCGCAAATCACGCTGTTTGATGAGTATCTCTTGCCGTGGTGCGGTAAATTTTTAGGTAAGGTTGAAGCGCATTCAACCACGGCGTTTTATCGTACGCTGGCTGAACTGACCCGCGAAGCCGTGCAAGCAATGTGGGATGAACTGTCTGAAAGTGTCGATTCTGCAGAAGAAAACGACGCAGAATAGTCGAGCCTCCCGTTGGGGTCTGAATAAATAAAAGCCTGTGCTCATGATGAGAACAGGCTTTTTTTATCGCGTCAGATAAAGACTAACAAATAATTAGTCTGTAAAGGGAATAATGACTTCACCTGGTTTAATTTCGATGCCTTTTGCTAACTTTTTCGCTAAGGCTTCTTTTTCGCTCTTATTAGGATCGAGCGTATATACAGCTTTTTCGTTGAAATATGTTTTTAGTGACTGATTTAAATAGGGCACGACGGCCTTCATCACGCCAGACATTTTTTCAGGTTTAACCGTGTAATCAGTTAATTCCATATCGCGTAGGAAAATCGCACCTTGCTCAGCGTTGTATACGGGCTGCGCTTGAAGTGTGATTTGCATATCACTGGTTTGTGGGCCGAGAATCGAGCTGATATTGACTTTTGCATGACCGGTTAACGTAATTTTATTGGGGTCGGTACGGCCAATTTGACTGCTCAATTGATCGACGGTGATATCCGCATTCACCAGACCGGAAATTCCAATTTGTTTTTGGAAATTATTATACTTTTGCAGGTACTGATTCATATCCTGCTCGGTAATTGTGTATTGGGTCAGCTTATTACAGGCCGACAATACCAGCCCGGCAGCAACGATCCCTGCGAGATAAATAACCTTTTTCATACTATCTGACCTCTTAATACCGAAAATAAGCGTGCTAATTAAAAAACTATACTCTAAATAATTCGAGTTGCATTGAAGCGGCAAGTTGGTGACAAATTTGTCAGGAGCGAATTTGACCAGCCAAAGCACATGCAGCTTGAAGTATGATGGGTATAAAATCTATGACGATGATTGTGACATAGATTAACCTCGTATAAAAAGAGACGTTCTGTTTCATCCTGTTAACGCTGCAGCGGGCAGGGGAAACACTTCACTTGCTAAGGCTAAATTAATGTATGGATGCGTGAAGCGATTAGCGCAATTTAGACGGATTAAACCGCGTTCTGAATCGGATAATGACTAAAATTCAGAACGCGGTTAATGGCCAAAGGGAAGGGGTCAACCACCCCCTAATACTGCGGGAGCAATGCGGCGCTGATTGAATTGCCAGTAAAGTAATGCCAGCGTCATTAAACCGACCACGCCGAGTAAGAACCACGGCAGCTCCGGCGTACCTAGCGCTTGCCCTGTATCATACATCCAACCGCCGCCGGTATACCCAATAGCGCCACCGAGCGCTAGACCTAAGCGACTAAAGCCCATGTAGCTCCCCCGTGCGCGCGGATCGGCCAGCGATGCGCTGAGGGTTTCGCGGGCTGGCTCTGCGATAATAGAACCGAAGTAGAAGCAGCAAATCAAAATGAACAGCGTGCGAATTTCAGTGGCGAGACCAACGGGAAACATGCTGATCGTCATGATAAGCAGGCCAAACATCAACCGAGTCTCAAGACGAAAATGTTTTTCGCTCCAGCGAGCAATAGGATAGAGCAGCGTCAGTGATAGCGTCGCTTCTATGGCATACATCCATTTCACGGCGGTTGGTGTACCCGCTATTTCGTTAACCATAATTGGCAGCATCAACATCACCTGCACTGCCAGCATGTAATAGCCCGTTAGCGTCAAAACATAGAGTAGAAAACGACGATCGCGAATGACGCGCATCATGCCTTCTTTGATTGGCGCACGTACGGTAGAGATACGATAGGCCGGCAATAGCCATGCGTTACAGAGGGCTGCCAGTACAAAAATGGCCGCACCGACCCAACAAACATAATGGAAATCATATTGCAGCAGCCAGCTACCAATCAACGCGCCTACGACCGCTCCGGCACTGTCCTGCATCATCAGCAACGAATAGAAACGGCTACGCTCGTGCGGGCGAGTGAGTTTAATCACCAACGCGGTACGAGGAGGATCAAACAGCGTACCGCCGAGCGCAGAAAGCGCGCAGGATAGCCACAAAATCCACGGTTCGCTGGCAACGGCCATCGATGCAAAACCTGCAGCACGCAGCAGCATACCAATAACAATCATCGGTTTGGCACCAAAACGGTCGGCGATGGCACCACCGAAAATCCCTAACCCTTGCTGTATAAGCTGGCGTAATCCCAACGCTGCACCTACGACCACGGCAGCCCAGCCAAGCTGGTCAACAAAACGAATTGAAATCAGAGGGAATACGACAAAAAAACCCAGGACAACCAGCAGATTATCTAGTAATAAGAAGTACTTACCCAAGCTCCTAGCTTGCGATACCAGCGACATGTTTCACCATCAGCGAAAAAAGAAAAGGAGGGATTTACCCGTTCATTTTCTACCCATTTTTAGCGTGGGTATAGTGCTGATTAATAATATTTTTTCGTAAATAGTACGTGGAGTAATGCTTTTGATTATGAGGCACGAGGCTTCAACCGTTAACTGGACAACAAAAACGTAATAAAAAGCGATTAATCCTATCTAAGTGAGCAATTTAGCAACAGTGGAGGTTTTACCCACGATAGAAAGAGCGGTTATAGTGATGTGTAATGAATATTTTTTGCGTGATGCTGGAGGATAGATGTTTGGCTATCACAATAGCGGTCCAAAAGTTCGTTTAATCACCGATAGGATGGTGGTGCGTTTGGTTCATGACCGCGATGCATATCGCTTGGCAGACTATTACGCAGAGAATCGTGAGTTCCTGAAACCGTGGGAGCCAGTGCGAGATGAAAGCCACTGTTATCCTTCTGGATGGCAAGCCCGACTCGGGCTGATTAATGAATTACAAAAACAAGGCAGTGCCTACTATTTTTTGCTGCTCGATCAGAATGAAAATGAGGTTCGTGGCGTGGCTAATTTTAGCAATGTGCTGCGCGGCTCTTTTCATGCCTGTTATCTCGGCTATTCCTTGGGCGAGAAATGGCAAGGGCAGGGACTGATGTATGAAGGTGCGCAGGCGGCGATTCGTTATATGTTCCGCCAGCAGCGCATGCACCGTATTATGGCGAACTATATGCCACATAATCAGCGTAGTGGTGCGTTGCTTAAACGTATGGGATTTGAAAAAGAAGGTTACGCCAAAGATTATCTGCTGATTAACGGTAAGTGGCAGGATCACGTGTTGACTGCGCTGATTAATCAGGAATGGACAGCTCCGCGTTAGTGAGTCTCGTACAATTCATGTACAAAAGGATAGTAAACCCATGAAGAATCCATTATCTCCGCTCGAAGCTCGCGTTATTGGCTGTTTTTTGGAAAAACAGGTCACCACGCCCGATCAATATCCGCTTTCTCTCAATGGCTTGACCACGGCGTGCAATCAGAAAACCAACCGAGAACCGGTGCTTGAATTGAGTGAGTCTGACGTTCAGTCGACGTTGGATATGCTGATGAAAAAGCATCAAGTGCGCTCGCTAAGTATTCCCGGCAGCCGAGTGATGAAATATGAGCATCGGTTTTGTAACTCTGAGTTTGGTAATCTGAAATTCTCTGAGGCTGAAGTGGCCGTGGTGTGTTGCTTGCTGCTGCGCGGACCGCAAACGCCGGGGGAGCTTCGTACGCGTACCAATCGCCTGTATGAGTTTAGCGATGTGACTCAGGTAGAACAGGTGTTGAATGAGCTGGCGGCGCGTGAGGATGGGCCATTTGTCGTTCGTTTGCAACGCGAAGCGGGTAAGCGAGAAAGCCGCTATGCGCATCTGTTCAGCGGCGAAGTAGAAAATGTAGCCACCTCTGCGACAGACAACTTAATGGCTACGCTGGGTGATGATTCGTTGGCTGAACGCGTTGCCTTGTTAGAAGCCGAAGTGGCCGAGCTCAAAGCGCGCGTAGATAGCCTATTGGCTCACCTTGCAGATTAAGGGATCTTCTATGACCAAATTACGGATTGGCGTTGTGGGGCTGGGGGGGATCGCTCAAAAGGCTTATTTACCTATTTTCAGCCAGGCCGAACGCTGGGAGTTAGTGGGCGGTTTTTCTCCGACGCGAAGCAAAGCACAAGCCGTGTGTGACCGCTATCGCATGCAGGCTTTTGCTCGTTTGGATGAGCTGGCTCAGCAGTGTGATGCACTGTTTGTGCATAGCAGCACGAACACGCATTTCGAGGTGGTTCGCGATCTTTTACAGCGTGGTAAGCACGTTTATGTCGATAAGCCATTGGCGGAAACGATCGCGCAAGCAGAACAACTGATTGCGCTGGCCGAACAGCAAAACTGTCGTTTAATGGTGGGCTTCAACCGCCGTTTCGCGCCGCGTTATATGCAAATCAAACAGCAGGCGCATAACGTGGCATCGATCCGCATGGATAAACACCGCCATCAAAATATTGGTCCTAAAGATGTGCGTTTTACCTTGTTGGACGACTATCTTCACGTCATTGATACCGCGCTCTGGATGAGTGGTAGAAATCTGAAGCTGAAATCGGGGATTCTGCATACCAATGATGTCGGGCAGATGATTTATGCCGAGCACCATTTTAGCGCGGGTCAGACTCAGATAACGACGTCAATGCATCGTGCCGCGGGCTCGCAGCGTGAGGTTATGCAGGTGGTTACCTCTGGTGCGATCTATGATGCGCTGGATTTGCGTAGCCTCAGTATTGAGCGTGATACCGTGCTTAGCGAATCATCCACTCCTAGCTGGCAGTCTACGTTGGAGCAGCGCGGTTTTGTCGGGGCGGTGAATCACTTTATCGATTGTGTTGAAAATCAGACGGCACCGTTAACCTCGGGAGAACAGGCTATTGCCGCTCAACGAATAGTAGAAAGTTTGCTTTCTCAATAGGGCTAATCGTTGATTTTTAGTCAGTGTTCTATTGGTTTGTAACATCTCCGGCTAGATCTTCCGCCACAGATAAGTAGACTAGTGCTCCTTAATCGCCCTTGCTGTGAACCTGCAGGGGTTGCAACCGTTGAAAAAACTAACTCATGAATTTATTAAAATCACTGGCGGCGGTCAGCTCGATGACCATGTTCTCGCGCGTGTTGGGATTTGCGCGGGATGCGCTTGTGGCGCGAATTTTCGGCGCAGGCGTGGCGACAGATGCCTTTTTTGTTGCCTTTAAACTGCCTAATCTATTGAGGCGTATTTTCGCAGAAGGCGCCTTCTCTCAGGCTTTCGTCCCCATTTTGGCAGAGTACAAAAGCCAGCAGGGCGAAGAGGCTACGCGTACTTTTGTCGCTTACGTCAGTGGAATGTTGACGCTGGTGTTAGCTTTAGTTACTGTCCTTGGGATGATTGCTGCCCCGTGGGTGATTTGGGCAACGTCTCCTGGATTTCTCCGCGATCCAGACAAGTTTGAGCTCACCGCTTCGTTGCTGCGTATTACTTTCCCTTATATCTTGCTTATCTCTTTAGCTTCCTTAGCGGGGGCAGTGCTTAACACGTGGAACAGATTCTCTGTACCTGCTTTTGCACCCACGTTTTTAAATCTCAGCATGATTGGCTTCTCGTTGTTTGCCGCCCCTTATTTTAATCCGCCGATTATGGCTTTAGCTTGGGCAGTGACCGTGGGTGGCGTGCTGCAATTGGCTTACCAACTGCCACATTTGAAAAAAATTGGCATGTTGGTATTACCGCGAATCAATCTTCGCGATGCTGGCGTTTGGCGAGTGATGAGATTGATGGGGCCAGCGATTATTGGTGTCTCAGTCAGCCAAATATCCTTAATCATAAACACTATTTTTGCTTCATTTTTGGTGTCTGGCTCAGTTTCATGGATGTACTACGCCGATCGTATGATGGAATTTCCATCAGGTGTTCTCGGTGTTGCTTTAGGCACTATTTTGCTGCCTTCGCTGGCAAAAAGCGTTTCTAGCGGTCGTTTAGACGATTATTCTCGTTTGATGGATTGGGGGTTACGCCTGTGCTTTGTTCTGGCATTGCCAAGTACGGTGGCTTTGGGGATTTTATCCAAACCCTTGATCGCATCCCTGTTTCAGTATGGTCAGTTCACGGCCTTTGATACTGAGATGACTCAGCGGGCTTTGATTGCCTACTCCGTCGGTTTGATGGGGATTATTTTGGTGAAGGTTCTAGCTCCGGGCTTTTACTCACATCAGAACATTAGAACGCCGGTAAAAATCGCAATAGCCTCGTTGATTATGACTCAGTTAATGAACTTAGCTTTTATCGGGCCATTTAAACATGCTGGACTGTCACTTTCTATCGGGCTGGCGGCATGTCTTAATGCGGGCTTGCTCTACTGGCAACTGCGTAAGCAAAAGATGTATATACCGCAGACTGGATGGGTGCTATTCCTGACTAAGCTCGTGATTGCGGTCGTTGTCATGGCGGCGGTGCTCATTGGAATGATGTGGTTCATGCCTGCATGGGATACTGGCAATATGCTGATGCGCATTCTGCGGTTATTGCTGGTTGTGGTGGTCGGGGCTGGTTCCTATTTTGCGGCGTTAGCGCTGCTCGGTTTTCGTGTGCGAGATTTTACAAGAAACGTTGTGGTCTAATCGCCGCTGAAAACTCATTAGGCCAGTACTTGTTAAGGATGACAGATTGAAACGATTTTTGATTTTTGCCAGTGCTATGGTTATAGCACCTATCGCAATGGCTGATTGCCAAGAGCAACTTAAATCTTTGTCTCACCAGCTTTACGGCAAACGGACGGTGGATGATGATAATTTGAATGTATGCAAAGTTTGGCCATACTCGCCGGATAAAACCATTATGGTGATGTTAGTTAATCAGCCAGAAGAAAGAGATCGCGACGTTTATGACTATGACGTAGATGTTGTGGTCACGGATACACAATCGGGAAAGATCTTAGCCCGCAACTATCATCCACATGCCATTACTAACGATGCAATTGCGTTAAGCCATGTCACGATTGACACCGCTCGTTATCAGCTTACGCCGGAACTGAGGGCATTCGGTGTTAGGTTTAACAGCCATGGATCCTCCCGAGTAAACCCTATTTATTATAGCAATCTCAATTTATATGTACTGAAAGACAGAGCGCTACCGTTGATGGTAAATCAACTCACGGTTGAGGACTTTGGTGCAGAGTGGGATGGTGATTGCGCGGGGTATTCTGATAAAACAACTCGAACCCTCTCTATTTCAAAAACGTCAACCTCCGGTTTTGCCGATCTTAGCGTACATGAAGTCTCGACCCATACAGAGTCAGCCAAAAGAAACAATGACTGCGAGGATACTGCGGTGAGTAAGACGCAGGCTAACTATACCTTACACTTCAATGGCATTAATTATTCAGTCGATAAGAAACAACGACTTTTTGATGAAAGCCAGTTCTGAGTATATTGGGGACATTTAGCATTGAAAAAACGGCTCATGTGAGCCGTTTTTTGTGGGGTAACCTGCGTTAAATAACGCAGCGATGAATTACATGCGCTCTACGGTTTCAATTCCCAAAGTATCTAATCCGGTCTTCAGCGTTCTTGCTGTCAGCGCAGCCAGCTGTAAGCGGCTGTTACGCTGTTCTTCACTTTCTGCGGTAAGAATAGGGCAGGCTTCATAGAAGCTGGAGAACAGACCCGCTAAGTCATACAGATAAGTACACATCACGTGCGGTGTACCTTCACGGGCAACTTGCGTGATGGTTTCTTCAAACTGAATCAAACGTGCAGCCAACGCTTTTTCACGGTCTTCAGTGAGGACGATGTTACCGCTCAGTGACTGTTCGTCGATACCCGCACGCTTGAAGATTGAAGACACACGGGTATAGGCGTATTGCATGTAGGGCGCCGTATTTCCTTCAAACGCGAGCATGTTGTCCCAGTCGAAGATGTAGTCTGTGGTACGACTCTTTGATAGATCCGCATATTTCACCGCGCCAATACCAACCACCTCAACCAGCTTCGCCAGTTCATCGCTGCTCAGATCTGGATTCTTCTCTGCAATCAGTTTACCTGCGCGTTCAACGGCTTCATCCAACAGGTCAGACAGTTTGATGGTGCCACCAGAGCGGGTTTTAAACGGCTTGCCGTCTTTGCCCAGCATCATGCCGAACATATGGTGTTCGAGGCTGACGGAGTCAGGCACATAGCCCGCTTTACGTACGATAGTCCATGCCTGCATCAGGTGCTGATGTTGACGAGAGTCGATGTAATACAGCACACGATCGGCTCCGAGAGTTTCATAACGATATTTTGCACAGGCAATATCGGTGGTGGTGTACAGGTAGCCGCCATCCTTTTTCTGGATGATGACGCCCATAGGCTCACCTTCTTTATTTTTGTATTCGTCGAGGAATACAACGGTTGCGCCTTCGCTCTCAACAGCCAGTCCTTTAGCTTTCAGGTCGGCTACGATGCCCGGCAACATGCTGTTGTAGAGGCTTTCACCCATCACGTCATCTTTAGTTAAGGTCACGTTCAGGCGCTGGTAGTTTTTCTGGTTTTGAGACATGGTGATGTCGACCAGCTTACGCCACATTTCGCGGCAGTACTCATCGCCACCTTGGAGTTTAACCACATAGGCACGTGCACGTTCGGCGAACTCAGCGTCTTCATCGTAGTGCTTTTTCGCTTCGCGATAGAAGGCTTCCAGATCGGAGAGATCCATCTCATTCGCGTGTTCGTTTTGCATTTTCTCCAGATAAGCGATCAGCATACCGAATTGGGTACCCCAGTCGCCGACATGGTTAGCGCGAATGACGTTGTGTCCGAGGAACTCAAGCGTACGAACGGAAGCATCACCAATGATGGTTGAACGCAGGTGACCCACGTGCATTTCTTTGGCTACGTTAGGTGCCGAGTAGTCAACCACGATGGTTTGTGGCTTAACCGCGGCAACGCCAAGGCGCTCATCGGCCAGTGCCATCTCAACCTGTTTTGCCAGCCATGCTGGGTCGAGGAAGATATTAATGAAGCCCGGACCAGCGATTTCAACGTTGCTTGCGATACCGTCCAATTCAAGGTGAGTTAATACCTGTTCTGCCAGTTGTCGTGGTGCAATACCCAGTTTCTTGGCCGCGCCCATGACGCCATTGGCCTGATAGTCGCCAAATTGTGCTTTCGCGGATTGACGGACAAGAGCTTCGCTATTAGCAGGAGCGCCTGCAGCCACCAGAGCCTGGGTGACTTTATCTGAAAGAAGTGCCTGAATATTCACCGGGTTACCTTAAATTTGTAAAGCCTGACGTGTGTGACGACGGCGTTTTATATGTGAGTTCGTTCATCAAGGTGTATTCACACCAAAACAGCCGATAATTATATGTCAATTCGCAGCATGAGTCAGCAAGCATGCGCTTAAGCTGCGCAGATTCTGGGAATAAATAGGGCATGGAAGTCTGCTAAAAGAGCAGGTAAAGTACGCAACCTTGCTGATAGCGGAGAGAGAGTGGAAATGACATTTTTAGCAGACATTGATGCGCTACATGATCTGGAGGCCGATCTGGTTCGTTTTACCGCGCTGCTGCAAATTTTTGCAGATAAGTTGGAATTGGATCTCTCTGCCTTTAGTGCCGATCATATTTCTCTGCGTTGTCATCAAAATGCCACGGCCGAGCGCTGGCGCAGTGGGTTTGAAACATGTAGCTCGTTGTTGTCTGAAAATATGATTAATGGTCGCCCAATCTGTCTGTTTGATTTACATCAGCCATTATCGGTGGGACCGTGGCAGATTGACTGCGTAGAGTTGCCGTACCCCGGCGAAAAGCGCTACCCACACGAAGGTTGGGAGCATGTCGAGCTGGTTATTGCAGGCGATCCTGAGACCTTACATCCACGAGCACTTGAGTTGTTATCCGATTCAGCGCTGCTGGCTCCGGGGATCAAGCTAAAATTTAGTAGCCCAAAAGGGGAGTCGGAACGTTTACCTAACCCAACGTTGGCTGTCACCGACGGTGAGATTACCATCAAGTTTCACCCGTATTCTATTCGTGAAATCGTGGCGAGTGAGCAGCAATAACGTCACGGTTGGTCGATTGCGGATATAAGAAATCAAAAAAAACGCCATTATCGTAGAGATAACGGCGCTTTTTTTAGCAGGCTTAGAGCGCGTTTATTGCGTTTTCCATACGATCCAGTGCTTTTGTTAACAGTCCACGGTTACAGCCAAAGTTAATGCGTACAAATTTAGCATTACCAAAGTCTGCGCCCGGTGATAAACCCACGCCCGCCTGCTCGAAGAACGCATGGGGATTGTCCACCGGTAGCGCTGAGGCATCAACCCACGCGAGATAGGTCGCTGCAAGGTTAACTGTAGATAGACCTTTCATCGCATTAATTCTGGCAACGAGCAGATCTCGGTTGCCGCGCAGATAGTCTAGCTGCGCATTCAACCATTCTTGGCCATCGCGATAGGCGGCTTCAGCCGCGACGTAGGCCAGAATATCCACGCTCGGGACGACGCCGGTGCGTTCGGTAATAAAACGATCGCGCAGATTTTTGTTCGGGATAATCGCTATCGTCGCACCTAAGCCTGCAATGTTGTAGGTTTTGGATGGCGCCATCAGCGTAATGCTGCGCTGTGCGGCGTCATCATTGAGTGAAGCAATTGGGACGTGCTTAACGCCGGGTTCTAGCAGTAAGTCACAATGAA
The DNA here is from genome assembly GCF_020150375.1 of Hafnia paralvei. NCBI lineage: Bacteria > Pseudomonadati > Pseudomonadota > Gammaproteobacteria > Enterobacterales > Hafniaceae > Hafnia > Hafnia paralvei. Next base: position 2,181,048 of record NZ_CP083737.1, read on the forward strand.
TTTCGTCCGAACAAATCAGAAGATTGTGGCGTTGAGCAAAGGCGAGCTGTTCTTCGAGCTCTTCTCGTGTATAGACCGTTCCGCCCGGATTATGTGGGTTACACAGCATCAGAAGTTTTTCGTTACCGGTGAGTTGCTGCTCGGCGCTCGCTAAATCCATCACCCAGCGTTGGTTATTGAGCTTGACTGGAATTTGCAACTGCTGACGATGTGCGAAACGGGATGATTTAACAAACGGCGGATAAATTGGGAACGGCGCCAGCGTATGCTGTTGTGGATCGGTAAATGCACGCACGCTTAAGTTCAAACCACATACCATACCTGGCAAAAATACCAGCCACTCAGGCTTCACATCCCATTGATATAAATCGCGCATGCGCTTGATAAATATCTGCACCAATTCTTGTGATGGGTCGCCGTAGCCAAACACGCCCTCTGCAACGCGTTTTTGAAGAGCGTCAATCACAGCGGGTGGTGAGCGGAAGTCGGTATCTGCGACCCACATCGGAATGATGTCTTTGTTCGCATATTTGTTCCATTTCTGGCTATCACTGTGACTTCTGTCGACCCATTCATCAAAATTGAATGTCATAGTATTCATCCTTTAGTAGGCTTAGTTCCTGCCCAGTAGGCAATTGCAACACGAGTGACGAAATTATCATGGTTATCATCAGCCAGTGATGTTTTTGCGTGTCTGCATAAAGAGTATTTAGCGTATCAAGAGTTCATGACCGAGAGTGAGATATATCACGGTTTTTTTCAGCCTACGCGAGAAGGCTCCTCTTTCTCAAGCATCAATGCGTCGGAATGAAAAGTTTTCACGTAACGTAGTCTGTCTTGGCGGTTTTTTGGAGGTATTTTAGTATGAAATTGGAAATTTGTTGCTTTGGGGCAGAGTGCGCCCTCACGGCGGAACGTGCCGGTGCGGATCGCATAGAACTCTGTGCCAGCCAGTTAGATGGGGGTTTAACGCCAAGTTATGGCACGTTGAAATGGGTGAGAGATAAGGTTTCTATCCCTGTGCATCCTATTATTCGTCCTCGCGGCGGAGATTTTTGTTATAGCTATACTGATTTTGAAGTGATGAAAAATGACATGGCAATGATTCGCGATATGGGGTTTCCCGGTGCGGTTGTTGGTTTGTTAGATGCGGAAGGGCATATCGATTTGCCAAGAATGCGTGAGCTGATGCAGCTGAGTGGCAATATGGCCATCACTTTCCACCGTGCATTTGATATGTGTGTAAGTCCGATGGTGGCATTGAGCCAGTTGACCGATTTAGGGATTGCGCGCATTCTGACATCGGGTCAGCAGCAGAGCGCTGAGGTCGGGCTGCCACTACTGAAAGAGCTACTGAATGCCACACAAGGTCCAGTCATTATGGCAGGTGCAGGCGTGCGCTTAACCAATCTGCACAAGTTTCAAGAGATTGGATTAACTGAGGTGCACAGCTCCGCTGGTCATATGGTGCCTTCTGAAATGCGTTATCGTAAAGCTGGCGTCACGATGTGTTCAGACAGTGAATTTGATGAATTCACCCACTATTGTGTAGATGGCGAAGTGGTTGAAGCGATGAAAACGGCGTTAAGCTTGGGTGAGCCGTTTCCACGTTCTGCATGATGCAGACGTGTGTCGTACAGTTCCAGTAGAAGTAGTACGAATTTTAGTGGAAGTTTCGCTAAACAGTATGGCCCCAACAAAAATCGTTGGGGCTTTTTTTCGCCCATTGTGGATTAAGGCTTACGGGCAACAATAACCGCGCGAATTGGTGCTGGGTAGCCTTCCACGGTTTTGCTTTGGTCGTTGGGATCGAGGAACTCTGCTAAAGACTCGCTGATCATCCAGTCAGTACGGCGTTGCTCCTCTAATGAGGTCACGCAAGAATCCACGATGCGTACATCGACAAAACCGCATTTTTCCAACCATTTAACCAGTGCTTTAGCCGATGGAATGAAATACACATTGCGCATCTGAGCATAGCGGTCACCAGGTACTAACACCTGATTTTCATCACCTTCGATGACAATGGTTTCCAGTACTAGCTCACCGTCTTTCACCAACTGATTTTTTAGCTGATATAGATGATCGAGCGGCGAACGGCGGTGGTATAAAACCCCCATGGAAAATACCGTGTCGAAGGCGGCGAGCTCTGGCAATTGCTCAATGCCTAGCGGTAATAGATGCGCGCGTTGATCGCCACCCAGCAGCTTACGTACCGCTTCAAATTGGCATAGGAACAGTTGCATAGGGTCGATACCCACGGCGAAATGTGCCCCTGCACCAATCATGCGCCATAGGTGGTATCCGCTGCCACAGCCGACGTCAAGAATAGTGCGACCTTCCAGAGGAGAAATGTGCGGTAATACACGCTCCCATTTCCAATCTGAACGCCATTCGGTATTGATGTGGATACCATATAGATCAAATGGCCCTTTGCGCCACGGCATCAGTGCGCGTAGCATTTTCTCAATCCCTTCTTTCTGACCCGGCCCCAGTTCAGGCTCTGCTTGAGCGCGAACGCCATTGAGCAAATCCAGAGAGTGTGGTGTCATTTCAGGAAGACGATCGACGGCGTTAAACCAGTCTTTAAATTTGCCATGCAACGACTCACGCTGCCATGCGGCTAGCTGTGCCGGCAGAACCTCCAGCCAGTGGCTTAAAGGACTATTTGCGATTCGTTGATAGAAATTACCAAATTCGATCATGCGACGACGTCTCCTTTTACGGCCAGCAAGGAGCCGAAGTTAAAACATTGGAACCATATTTCAGCGTGTTCAAAACCAGCCTGATTCAGTCGGCTTTTGTGTGTTTCGACCGAGTCAGTCAGCATCACATTTTCTAACATGCTGCGCTTTTGGCTGATTTCTAGCTCACTGTAGCCGTTGGCACGTTTGAAGTCGTGGTGCATGTTAAACAGCAATTCACCTAATGTTTTGTCTTCAAAGTTAAATTTCTCAGACAGCACCAAAACGCCCCCCGGCAGTAAGCCTTGATAAATTTTATTCAGTAGAGACTGGCGTTCTTCTGGGGCTAAAAACTGCAGCGTAAAATTGAGCACCACCATAGAGGCGTTCTCGATAGCAATATTTTGAATATCGGCTTCAATAACCTCAACCGGCGTTTGAGCTCGGAAGGCGTCAATATGGCGGCGGCAGCGTTCAACCATCGCGGGAGAGTTATCGACGGCGACGATCTGGCATCCTTGCGCACGAATATTACGACGCATGGAGAGCGTCGCAGCACCCAACGAGCAGCCTAAGTCATACACTTTAGTATTGGGCTGGGCAAAGCGCTCTGCCAACATTCCGATCATAGAAATAATGTTGGAATAACCCGGCACTGAGCGTTGGATCATATCGGGGAAGACTTCGGCGACGCGTTCGTCAAAAGTCCAGTCCCCAAGTTTGGCAATAGGGGCCGAGAAAAGCGTATCGCGGTCAGCGCTACCGTCGTTGCCACCTGAAGCGGCATCAAAAGTGTTATCAGAAAGTGTATCGCGGTTTGACATAAGCAAGGATGCATGCGGTTTCAACAAAGGGCGCATATTTTAGCAGATAAACGCCTGTTGCGGCTATTCCCTCGCGAATAAGAGGGTTGTGCGTGGCAGATATAGCACAAATAAGTGCGTTGACGATTGGATAAACTGGCAACAGTTAGCATGCCTAGCATGAAGTTTGGCTTGATTGCAATAGTCAGGAAGTGATACAAAGCAGCCCGCAATGTAAATAAAATAATACGATGCGCCACGGTTCAGCGTTCACACAGCGCTAATGACGCTATCGCACAGAGGAAAAAATGGGCGATCTGCAACAACAAGAAGAAACCCTGCAAAGGGGATTAAAGAATAGACATATCCAACTGATAGCACTGGGCGGTGCCGTTGGTACGGGATTATTTCTGGGTATTGCGCAAACGATCAAAATGGCGGGTCCATCCGTTTTACTCGGCTATGCTATCGGTGGTTTTATTGCTTTCCTGATCATGCGCCAACTGGGCGAAATGGTGGTTGAGGAGCCGGTCGCTGGATCATTTAGTCACTTTGCTTATAAGTACTGGGGCAGCTTTGCTGGGTTCTTAGCAGGTTGGAACTATTGGGTCATGTTTGTGCTGGTGGGAATGGCTGAGCTGACGGCGGTAGGTATTTATATCCAGTACTGGTGGCCTGATATTCCCACGTGGATGTCTGCGGCAGGGTTCTTTGTCATCATTAACATTATCAATCTGGTCAACGTGCGTGTGTACGGTGAAACCGAATTCTGGTTTGCAATCATCAAGGTTGGCGCCATTATCGGCATGATTGTCTTTGGCGCATGGATGCTAGCATCCGGCTCTGGTGGACCACAGGCCAGTATCACTAATCTGTGGACGCAGGGTGGCTTCCTCCCCAACGGCTGGCATGGGCTGATTATGGCTATGGCGGTCATTATGTTTTCATTCGGTGGGCTGGAACTGGTAGGCATTACTGCTGCTGAAGCCAGTGAACCGCGCAAAAGTATCCCTAAAGCCACAAACCAAGTCGTGTATAGAATCCTGATTTTCTATATTGGTTCGCTGACCGTTTTGTTGTCGCTTTATCCTTGGCAAAACGTTGTGCAGGGGGGAAGTCCTTTTGTGATGATCTTCCATGCATTGGATAGCAATTGGGTTGCGACCGCGCTCAATATTGTCGTGTTGACCGCCGCATTGTCTGTGTATAACAGTTGCGTCTATTCCAACAGCCGAATGCTTTTCGGTTTGGCAAAGCAGGGTAATGCGCCCGCGGTGTTGACAAAAGTTAACCGCCGAGGCGTGCCCATTCTCTCTATTGGTTTGTCCGCGCTGACGACGTCTGCGGTGGTGCTGATTAATTATCTTATGCCGGGTGAGGCGTTTGAACTATTGATGGCCTTGGTGGTTTCAACGCTGGTCATTAACTGGGTGATGATTTGTATGGCGCATCTTAAGTTTAAAGCCGCGAAGAATCAGCAAGGTGTTACGACCGCATTTAAAGCTCTGTGGTATCCGTATGGTAATTATCTCTGCCTAGCATTTTTAGCCCTGATTCTGGTGATTATGTATATGACCCCAGGTATTAGAATTTCAGTGATCCTGTTACCTATTTGGGTTGCAGTGCTGTGGGTTGGTTTTTTGCTCTCTCGTAAGAAAGCGAAGATTTAATCAAAAAGTCACATCGAAAAGGCAATCTGCGGATTGCTTTTTTTATTGGCGTCTCCGACGTGTGCGACAAAAACAAAAAAACCTCGTGGATAAACGAGGTTTTTTTGTTTTCCGCTGCGGTTGGTAGCCGCGGCGCACGTTAGTGTTCTTCAACGTGATAAATATATGATGGCAAGCAGAGCAAGTCAATTCATTGGGCATTACAACAATCTTAACTAACAGCATTAAAACAACTGGTTGCATATACAGTATTCTGGCATATAATCACTTTTGTTGAAAGGCGTAACGTGTTCTGAGCCGCAAACGGGCAACGAGTTTTAAGTCCTAGCCAATAGCGAGTGGTGTCGATTGGTGCCTTAACTCAAGGAAGCACGTTAGTGTTTTTCAACAATCCGATGGCTGATAGGCAGCGGAAAGGCAAAGCCATCGTTAGTGCTCCTTACTCGGAGAGAGCGTATGAAATTTCTTGAACTATTGACGGTTCTTGCGAAATTCATGGTTGCCGTCGTGCAACTGCTTGAAGCAGCGTTAAGGTTTGTTAGCTGATTCAAGTCGCATCTAAGGAGGAGAGGAAACTCTCCTCCTTTAACACAGACTCTTTTAAGAAAGGCATTAATCTAGCGTAAACATCTGATCCCATGGCAGGTAGAAGAGGTTGGCTAAAACCATCAATACCAGTGAGATATAGGTTGCACTCATTCCAGAACGGCGCCAGCGAATTTCACGATGGCGTAATCCATAAGAATGCATCAACCGACCCGCGATCAAAAGGATCCCACATACGTGAATCATCCAGATCAGAGAGCCATTCATCTCCATCATGACAAGCAAAATGGCTGCAATAGGAATGTACTCCACTGCGTTGCCATGAACACGTATCGCAGTCTGTAGTTCATAAAACCCGCCGTCACCGTAGGCCACACGATACTGCATACGCAGTTTGACGACGTTCAAAGACAGCTTGATCAATAACAGTGCGCCGAGCACGACATAAAGCGCGCTTACCATTTTTTAGCTCCATCGCCCAATAATTTACCGGCAGATGAATAATAGCGAGACATCGGAAAATTGTCCCTAGGAAAAATCGCTGGCGGGTACGGAGTTCGTTCGTTAAACCATCAGTTCGGTTAAACTTGTGACCTAGATTCTAGAATAACGAGGTTTGCAACGGCCAATCTGGCTGTGGTGGAAGATGCTTTATCTTTTGGCTCAGCAATGGCCAAAGTGCGCGAGCCTGCTGTGGCGCATCTGTGCAATCAGGCGTATGAATAAAAAGATAAGGAGTATGGCTATGGCTCCAATCCGCTAATTTCTTTTCCCATTGTTGCAGCCAAAGACGGTTGTCTTCTAAAACATCACCGCCAACAAAACGCACCAGTGGGTTATCAGCAGTGAGTACAGCGTGAACAGGGAGCTTGGGCTTTTTTTGTTGTGCATCGCGTACCGCGGGTGTGAGAGGTTTGGCATGATGCACCGGTCGGCTGTCTAGCAAGACTCGGTTAATTTGTCGTTCATGCAGGCCGCGGTTAAACGCACGCTCAGCTTCCCCTTTGGCAAAGAAATCAGGGTGCCGTACTTCTACGCCATAGGTGAATTCTTTGGGCAATGCATCTAAAAATTGCCACAGACGCGGTAAATGCTGAGGCGCAAAGGCGGCGGGAAGTTGTAGCCAAAGCTGACCGATGCGTGAATGTACGGGCTGTAAACTGGAGTAGAAGGCGCTAAGCTGTTCAGTGCACTGTATGAGCGCGGCCTGATGGCTGATGATCGACGGAAATTTAAAGCAGAAACGAAAATTATCATCGGTCATGTCACGCCAGCGTCTGGCAATTTCTGGCTTTGGTAGTGCGTAAAATGTGGTGTTGCCCTCGACGCAGTTAAAATATCGGCTGTAATCAGCAAGGTCGCGTAATCCAATTTTATGCCAAGCTGCATGTTGCCACTGAGGCAAACCGATATACATCATTTCTACGTTGCTCCTGAGTAGGGACTTTAAAAAATATACCATAGATGATCGCCTTGGATGAGAGCGGGCGTAATTTGTTTCTCCAAGACTTTCAAGCACATCGTGGTGTACCTATTGCCTGATAGGTTCCGTTAAGTTGTGAAGGGCAAAATATCTATTCGACGACGAATTTGTAGTATTTGATTGATTCTTATCAACTCTTATTGATTAGGATAAGCGTCAAAATGGACAGTCATGTACTATTTCGCTGTAAAAATAAACAGCTGGGCCGATAGCGCCTTAAAAGCAATAAAATGGGTGGTTTTTAATCGATGGCGAGATTCCGCGCAAAGTGCGCGCCCGCTCTTATCGCAGCGGTGAATTTCCTTTATAATAGCCGCCTTTTTTCATCAAACATGTAATCTATCACTAGCTATGCCGATCTACGAATACGCTTGTAGCGACTGCAATCATCAGTTAGAGAAATTGCAAAAAATGTCTGATGCGCCGTTGGTTGATTGTCCGGCGTGTGGAAAACCGACGCTGAAAAAACGCGTTTCTGCCGCGGGTTTCCAATTGAAGGGGACCGGATGGTATGCCACTGACTTTAAGCCAAAGTCAGTGAAGTCAGAGAATTAGAAAGCACTGAGTTAACTAGTTTAAATAGGGCTGCACAGGCAGCACCCACCCGGCCTACGTTCGGGTGCGGCATCGGTGAAGTATATAAGAAAGCCAAAGGATATCGTTATGCGTACTAATTATTGCGGGCAGTTGAATTTGTCCCATGAGGGTCAGGAAGTGACGCTTTGCGGTTGGGTACATCGCCGCCGCGATCTGGGTGGTTTAATCTTCATCGATCTGCGTGACCGTGAAGGCGTGGTACAGGTATTCTTCGATCCGGATCATCAGGAAGCGTTCCAGCAGGCTTCAGAGCTGCGTAACGAATTCTGTGTGCAAATCACGGGTACCGTGCGTGCACGTCCAGATAGCCAAAAGAATAAAGAGATGTCCACGGGTGAAGTGGAAGTGTTTGGTCACGCGCTGACTATCATCAACCGTTCAGAACCTTTACCGTTGGATTTCAACCAGACTAACAGTGAAGAAAATCGCCTAAAATATCGTTACCTCGACCTGCGTCGTCCAGAAATGGCACAGCGTCTGAAAACGCGCGCGCGCATCACTGCGTTTGTGCGTCGTTTCATGGATAACCACGGTTTCCTTGACATCGAAACGCCGATGCTGACCAAGGCAACGCCTGAAGGTGCGCGCGACTACTTGGTTCCAAGCCGTGTGCATAAAGGTAAGTTCTACGCATTGCCGCAGTCTCCACAGTTGTTCAAACAGCTGCTGATGATGTCTGGTTTCGATCGCTACTATCAGATCGTTAAGTGCTTCCGCGATGAAGACCTGCGTGCTGACCGTCAGCCTGAATTTACTCAGATCGATGTGGAAACTTCCTTCATGAGCGCAGAACAAGTGCGTGAAGTGATGGAAGAACTGGCTCGCTCTTTATGGCAGGAAATCAAGGGTGTTGATCTGGGCAAATTCCCAGTGATGACGTTTGCTGAAGCGATGCGTCGTTATGGTTCCGACAAACCCGATCTGCGTAACCCACTGGAACTGGTGGACGTTGCCGATCTGGTTAAAGACGTTGATTTCAAAGTCTTCTCCGGTCCAGCGAATGATCCTAAAGGCCGAGTCATTGCGCTGCGCGTACCCGGTGGTGCACATCTGACGCGTAAAATCATTGATGAATACGGTCAGTTCGTCAGCATCTATGGTGCTAAAGGTTTAGCATGGATGAAGGTCAATGACCGTGCTGCGGGAATGCAAGGAGTTCAAAGCCCAATTGCCAAATTCCTGAACGCTGATGTTTTAGAATCTATTTTGGAACGTACCGGTGCGCAAAGTGAAGACATTCTGTTCTTTGGTGCCGACACGAGCAAAATCGCTACCGATGCGATGGGCGCGTTGCGTCTGAAGGTGGGGCGCGAACTGAAGCTGACTAACGAAGATAGCTGGGCTCCGCTGTGGGTTATCGACTTCCCTATGTTTGAAGACGACGGTGAAGGTGGATTGGCTGCGATGCACCATCCATTCACTGCGCCACGCGATATCTCCCCAGCCGAGCTGAAGGCTCATCCCGTCGGCGCAATTGCTAACGCATACGACATGGTCATGAACGGCTATGAAGTAGGCGGTGGCTCTGTGCGTATCCATAACGGCGAAATGCAGGAAACCGTATTTGGTATTCTTGGGATCACTGAACAGGAACAGCGCGATAAGTTTGGCTTCCTGTTGGACGCGCTGAAATACGGTACTCCACCACATGCAGGTCTAGCCTTTGGTCTGGATCGTCTGGTGATGTTGTTGACCGGTACCGATAACATCCGCGATGTTATTGCGTTCCCTAAAACAACGGCAGCGGCTGATCCTCTGACCGATGCCCCAAGTTTTGCAAATCCTGCGTCATTGCAGGAACTCTCTATCTCTGTGGTTGCCAAAAAGGACAGCGCAGACGAAGCAGAGAAAGCCTAATGGCATATAAGCGTCCTGAGTCGATTCTGGTGGTCATTTATGCTCGCCAGAGTGGTCGGGTGCTGATGTTACAGCGGCGCGACGATCCTGATTTTTGGCAGTCGGTTACCGGCAGTCTGGAAGAGGGCGAATCTGCGCCGCACGCCGCACAGCGTGAAGTAAAGGAAGAAGTGGGTATTGATATTACAGGTGAAAACCTGTTATTGACGGACTGTCAGCACTGTGTGGAGTTTGAGTTATTTGCGCATTTACGCCATCGCTATGCACCCGGTGTGACTCGCAATTTGGAGCACTGGTTCTGTCTGGCGCTGCCGTCGGAGCGAGAGATCCCGCTGACGGAACATCTGGCTTATCAATGGCTAGACGTTGAGCAGGCTGCCCAGCTCACCAAGTCGTGGAGCAACCGGCAGGCGATTGAAGAACTCGTTCATTGATTAAGTGCCTGTGTGGCAAATCGTTTAAGAGGTTAACTTTTGGCGTTTGCCACTATTCATCCTAACAGGCGTAAAGTTTGTCATTTTTAAAGCCCTACGGCTTTTACCGGAGAAACATATGGCAGGTCATAGTAAGTGGGCCAACACGAAACACCGTAAAGCCGCGCAGGATTCTAAGCGCGGTAAAATCTTCACCAAAATTATTCGCGAGCTGGTTACTGCTGCGAAATTAGGCGGTGGTGATCCGGGTGCGAACCCACGTCTGCGCGCGGCTATCGATAAAGCGCTGTCCAACAACATGACCCGCGATACGTTGAACCGTGCAATCGCGCGTGGTGTAGGCGGTGATGATGATACCAACATGGAAACCATCATCTATGAAGGATATGGTCCTGGTGGTTCTGCGATCATGGTTGAGTGCCTGAGTGATAACCGCAACCGTACCGTAGCTGAAGTGCGTCATGCTTTCACGAAAACGGGGGGCAATCTGGGAACTGATGGTTCTGTTTCTTACCTGTTCACCAAGAAAGGCGTTATTTCCTATGCACCGGGTCTGGACGAAGATACCGTGATGGATGCGGCGTTGGAAGCGGGTGCTGATGACGTAGTGACCTATGATGACGGCGCTATCGACGTCTTCACCCCATGGGAAACTTTTGGCGAAGTGAAAGATGCGTTAGATGCTGCCGGTCTGGTTGCTGAGTCCGCTGAAGTTTCTATGATACCTTCCACTAAGGCGGAAATGGATGCAGAAACAGCACCTAAGCTGATGCGTCTGATCGATATGCTGGAAGATTGTGACGATGTGCAGGAAGTTTATCACAACGGTGAAGTTTCCGACGAGGTTGCGGCTACTCTGGAATGAGTATCATCCTCGGGATTGACCCCGGCTCACGGATCACGGGATATGGTGTGATCCGTCAGGTGGGGCGAAAGCTCGAATATCTCGGCAGCGGGTGCATTCGCACCTCTGTCGATGATTTACCCACTCGCCTGAAGCTGGTGTATGCCGGCGTTAGTGAGATCATCACCCAGTTCCAGCCAGATATTTTTGCTATTGAACAAGTTTTTATGGCGAAGAATGCGGACTCGGCCTTAAAGCTAGGTCAGGCTCGTGGTGCGGCCATTGTGGCTGCCGTCAACGTTGATTTGCCCGTATTCGAATATGCTGCGCGGCAGATCAAGCAGACGGTCGTTGGAACCGGCGCTGCGGAAAAGGCGCAGGTTCAGCATATGGTGCGTTCACTGCTGAAACTCTCTGCGAATCCACAGGCGGATGCCGCTGATGCGTTGGCTGTGGCGATCACGCATTGCCATGTTAGCCAGAACGCATTACGCGCGAGTCCGACTCGGTTGAATCTTGCTCGTGGGCGTTTAAAGTAAATCAGATCGAACTATAATAGGCTGGATATTCATCCAGCCTTTTTTATGGTATAAGCTGTAGGTCATAATGAAAAAGTTTACTATTTAAGAGGAATTGCGCGTGATAGGTCGTCTCAGAGGAATTATTCTGGAAAAACAGCCGCCAGAAGTGCTGCTGGAAGCCAACGGCGTAGGCTATGAAGTCCACATGCCGATGACCTGTTTTTATGAGCTTCCCGAACTAGGACAGGAAGTTATTATCTTCACTCATTTTGTGGTGCGTGAAGATGCGCAGTTGCTGTACGGTTTTAATAATAAACAAGAGCGCGCGCTGTTTCGCGAGCTAATTAAAGTCAATGGTGTAGGGCCAAAACTGGCGCTGGCAATTTTATCAGGCATGTCTGCCCAGCAATTTGTTACGGCGATTGAACGCGAAGAAGTGAGCACGCTGGTCAAACTTCCCGGCGTGGGTAAGAAAACGGCCGAACGTCTCGTGGTGGAAATGAAAGATCGCTTTAAAGGACTCACCGGTGATTTGTTCAATAATCATAGTGATTTGCCGGTACCAGCAGCGAAAAAACCTGCCAGCGAAATTGATGCTGAAGGGGAGGCGGTGTCCGCGCTGATTGCTCTTGGTTATAAACCGCAGGAAGCAAGCCGGATGATAAGCAAAATTGCCAAACCAGATGCAGACAGTGAAACGTTAATTCGTGATGCACTGCGCGCGGCGCTGTAATCGCCAATGAGGTAAATGAAGGATGATTGAAGCTGACCGTCTGATTACTGCGGAAGTGCAGAGCGAAGAAGAGATTATCGATCGTGCTATCCGTCCTAAAAGCCTATCTGAATATGTCGGGCAGCCACAGGTGCGTGGTCAGATGGAGATTTTCATCAAAGCGGCCAAGCTGCGTGGTGATGCGCTCGATCACTTGCTGATTTTCGGCCCGCCGGGATTGGGCAAAACGACATTGGCAAATATTGTCGCGAATGAAATGGGCGTGAATTTGCGTACCACATCTGGACCCGTGCTAGAGAAGGCGGGTGACTTAGCGGCTATGCTGACGAATCTTGAACCACATGATGTGCTGTTTATTGACGAAATTCATCGTTTGTCTCCGGTGGTTGAAGAGATTCTCTACCCAGCGATGGAAGACTATCAGCTTGATATCATGATTGGCGAAGGTCCAGCCGCAAGGTCTATCAAGATTGATTTGCCTCCCTTTACGCTGGTGGGCGCAACGACCCGAGCGGGTTCTCTGACTTCACCGTTACGCGATCGATTTGGTATTGTTCAGCGTCTTGAGTTTTATCAGGTGGCTGATTTACAGCATATCGTGGGTCGCAGTGCTCAATGCTTAGGATTGTCACTGACAGAAGAAGGCGCACACGAGGTGGCTCGTCGTTCACGTGGTACACCGCGTATTGCTAACCGTCTGCTGCGCCGCGTGCGAGATTATGCAGAGGTCTGTGCCGACGGCAACATTGACGCGGATGTGGCAACGCAAGCGCTGAATATGTTGGATGTTGATGCCGAAGGCTTCGACTACATGGACCGAAAACTGCTGCTGGCGGTGATTGATAAGTTTATGGGTGGACCCGTTGGACTTGATAACCTTGCAGCTGCTATCGGCGAAGAGCGAGAAACTATCGAGGACGTATTGGAACCCTATCTCATTCAGCAGGGATTTTTGCAGCGTACGCCGCGAGGGCGTATGGCAACCAATCATGCCTACAAACATTTTGGTATGACGCGCGAAGAGCCATAACCAGTGCTAAATAAAAAAGCCCGAGCATATTCAATGTCTCGGGCTTTTTGCTTTTACAGATATCTCACGCTATACGCTTTGTTTTTTGCTCAGGCTGAGAATAAACATGGCGGTTGCGCATAGCACCACCGACGGCCCTGCAGGCGTATCGTAAAAGGCAGAGAAGGTTAGCCCACCGGTCACCGCTAGAATACCAATGATCACGGCAATGCTTGCCATTTGCTCCGGCGTGCGGGAAAAACGGCGCGCGGTGGCAGCAGGGATAATCAGCAGTGAGGTGATGATTAAAGCCCCAACAAATTTCATTGCCAAGCCGATGGTCAACGCCGTTACCAGCATTAGTATCATACGAACGCGCTCAAGATTAACGCCGTCGACGTGGGCGAGCTCTGGGCTAATAGTGACGGACAGCAGTGGGCGCCACTGCCACCATAGAATACCGAGAACAATGTCAACGCCAATCGCTATCATTACGATGTCGTTATAGGTAACCGAAAGCAGATCGCCAAATAAATAAGCCATGAGATCGACGCGTACATTCGACATCAAAGCGACCACGACCAGGCCTAGCGAAAGCGCACTGTGTGCCATGATGCCAAGTAGGGTGTCAACGCCGAGTGTGGGGCGACGCTCTAACCACACTAAGCCAATCGCCAGTAGCAGAGTGACGACGATAACGGCGAAGAAAGGATTCACATTCAGCAATAAGCCAAACGCCACGCCAAGCAATGAGGCATGCGCTAGCGTATCACCGAAGTAAGACATGCGCCGCCATACGACAAATGACCCCAGAGGACCCGCAGTCAACGCCAGTAACGCTCCCGCGATCCAGCCCGGAAGAAGTAACTCAATCATGACTGCTGACTCCCATTACTCTTCAAGATGATTTTTCCTTGTAAATCGTGGCGGTGGTTATGGTGGTGACGATAAATCGCCAGTTGTTCTGCACCACGGTTGCCAAACATGGCAATAAATTCTGGATGCAGGGAAACCACCTCGGGAGTCCCCGAGCAGCAAATATGCTGGTTCAAGCACAGCACTTCATCAGTTTTCGCCATAACTAAATGTAGATCGTGGGAAACCATCAATACCGAGCAGTTAAGCTCTTGCCTCAGCTGATTAATCAAATCATAAAGCGCAAGTTGGCCGTTAACGTCAACGCCAGCAGTGGGCTCGTCTAATACCAGCAAATCGGGTTTGTTAAGCAAGGCTCTAGCGAGTAAAACGCGTTGATTTTCGCCGCCAGATAACTTCTGCATAGGCTGATTAAGCAGGTGTGCCGCGTGAACACGCTTTAGGGCGGGTAATACATCGTCTTTGCGCACACCGGGGCGCAGACGCATAAAACGGCTGACGGTTAACGGCAGCGTAGCGTCAAGGTGAAGTTTTTGTGGCACATAGCCAATGGTCAAATTATTGGCGGTGGTAATCGAACCTGATGTGGGTTTGACTAAGCCCAGCACCACGCGTACCAGCGTTGATTTTCCAGCACCATTTGGCCCAAGAAGCGTGAGAATGCGTCCCGGCTTCAGGTCGAGTGATATATGTGATAGCACGTTACGAGAGCCAAAACTCACCGTAATGTCCTTGAGAGATACCAAACTACGATTATTTTGCAAACTACTATTATTTTGACTCGGCATGTTTTTGCGTATTGCAGAATGAGTGAAATGTTATAATATAACGATCGCCCAAATTGACGAAGAGAATTTTGACATGATACACAAAAAAGCGTGGTTTAAGCGCACTATTATTGCTGCAGCATTGGTGACCAGTGCAGGTATTAGCTGCGCTCAGGCAGCGGTATTGACCTCAATACGTCCATTAGGATTTATTGCGTCGGCAATTGCTGACGGAGTGACTGAGACTGAAGTTTTGCTTCCAGATGGAGCTTCTCCGCATGATTATGCACTCAAGCCATCGGATATCAAACGATTGCGTGAGGCGGACCTTGTAGTATGGGTAGGGCCGGAAATGGAGGCTTTTCTGACTAAACCGACCCAACAGCTCGAAAATAACAAAAACCTGATGCTATCTGGTCTGCCGGCCGTTCACAGCCTGCTTATCGCCGGTGATGACGATCATGACCACGACCATAAATCTGTAGAACCAGAAAGCAACACAGAAAAATCTGAAAATTCTGTTGCACATAATGTTACAAATGGCGCAGAGACTGCCTCCGAAGAACATCACGATCACGATCATGGCCAGTATAACCTGCATATTTGGCTATCTCCGGCCATTGCAAAACAGATCGCGATAGCGATACACGATAAATTATTGTTACAAAGTCCACAAAACAAAGACAAACTGGATGTCAACCTACGTAAATTCGAGGAACAACTAGAGCAGACGCAAAAAAATGTTGGTATGATGCTGCGGCCTGTGCAAGGTAAAGGCTATTTTGTCTTTCATGATGCCTATGGTTACTTCGAGAACACCTTTGGTCTGACTCCTTTAGGTCACTTCACGGTCAATCCCGAGATTCAGCCTGGCGCACAGCGTTTACATCAAATTCGAACACAGTTGGTTGAGCAGAAAGCCGTTTGCGTTTTCGCTGAGCCACAGTTCAGGCCAGCAGTAATCTCAGCGGTAGCGCAGGGGACAAAAGTCCGCCAAGGAACCTTAGATCCCTTGGGAAGCGAAATCGCACTGGGTGCTGATAGTTACATGAGGTTTTTAACTCAGCTATCACAACAGTATTTAAGCTGCCTGAACGGAGATTAAGAGGAACATCCGAGTGCAGCAGATAGCGCGATCTATCGCCCTAGCGTATAACAACTTGCCCCGACCACATCGGGTTATGCTAGGGTCACTGACCGTCATCACGTTGGCCGTCTCCATTTGGCGGCCATTCGTTTACCAGCCAAACATTGATAGCGATAGCGCCACTGCCAAGATTATTCCTTTGGATAATCAACAGTTGCGAACTCTTGTCCCTGAAGCCAGTGAGCCACTGGATCAGCCCGCACCAGAAGATGAAGTTCCTACCGACGAATTAGACGATAAAGCGGATAACGATTCCGGTACTCACGACTACGTTGTTTCTACTGGCGATACGCTGGGTAGCATTCTGACGCAGTTTGGTATCGATATGTCAGAAGTGTCTGCGTTAGCTAAGCAAAATCCAGCACTGCGCAACCTGAAAATTGGTCAAACCCTTTCATGGGTATTGAATGACGCTGGCGAATTGCAGCAGTTGACTTGGGAAGTCAATCGCCGTGAAACTCGCACCTACAATCTGGTTAACGGCAACTTCAAAGAGGCTGTCGAATCTCAGCAGGGCGAATGGAAAAACAAAGTTGTCACCGGAACGCTTAACGGCAGCTTTGTGAATAGCGCTCGCGCAGCAGGGCTGAGCCGTTCCGAAGTGAACGCTGTTATCAAGGCGCTGCAGTGGCAAATGGATTTCCGCAAACTACAGAAGGGCGATCAGTTTGCGGTGCTGATGTCTCGAGAAGAGTTGAATGGTCGTAGCGAACAGAGCCAGCTTCTGGGCGTGAGAATGCGTACCGGTGGGAAAGATTATTACGCGGTGCGCGCAGACGATGGTAAATTCTACGATCGTCAGGGTAGCGGTTTGGCGAAAGGCTTCATGCGTTTCCCGACGACCAAACAATTCCGAGTTTCATCTAACTTCAATCCGCGCCGTGTTAATCCGGTCACCGGACGTGTTGCACCGCATCGCGGTGTCGATTTTGCTATGCCGGTAGGAACTCCCGTGTTGGCGGTTGGGGATGGAGAAGTGGTCATAGCGAAGCGCAGCGGGGCCGCCGGTAACTATGTGGTTATTCGCCATGGCCGCCAATATACAACGCGCTTTATGCACCTGAAAAAAATCCTTGTGAAGCCAGGGCAGAAAGTTAAACGTGGCGATCGTATCGCACTGTCAGGCAACACTGGGCGTTCTACTGGGCCTCATCTCCACTATGAATTCTGGTTGAATAATCAGGCGGTGAACCCGCTAACGGCGCAGTTGCCACGTTCCGATGGATTATCGGGTAAAGACCGCAGAGAATACTTAGCTCAGGTGCGTCAGGTTGTTCCACAGCTTCAGCTAGATTAAAATTCACTTCTTTCGCAAAACAGCCGGCTTTATTCTCCGGCTGTTTTTCTTTACGCAAGTAATGCGCAGGATAATGTTTTGTCAGCCGTTATATCTGAAAAGTTAGATAAAAATTAATGTCAGACGGCTTAGGTATATAATTAGCTGATATTTGATTAAAGAGTTTTCGCATGGAAAAAGAACAACGGTCAAACGTGGAGTTTATTCCGCAGTTTGAGAAAAGTTTTTTGCTACCCAAATATTGGGGTGCATGGTTAGGTGTCGGCACGATGGTGGCGATGGCCTATTTGCCCGTGCGAGTTCGGGATCCCATCCTCGCGACAGTGGGTCGTTGGGCGGGTAAATTAGCGGGTGGCGCTCGCCGTCGTGCGCGAATTAATCTGCTGTATTGTTTTCCTGAATTAAGCGAAGCGCAGCGCGAAGAGATTATTGACCGTATGTTCGAGCGAGCGGGGCAGTCGATGTTTTTGATGGCCGAGCTTACGCTACGTGATCCACAGCGAGTGCTGAAGCGTACCCGTTGGCACGGTATGGAACATATCGAGGCCTTACGTGAGCGCGGTGGGAATGCCATCTTCTTGGTTCCACATGGTTGGGCGGTTGATATTCCCGCAATGCTGCTGGCCGCTCAAGGTCAGCCGATGGCGGCCATGTTCCATAATCAGAAAAATAAGATGATTGACTGGTTGTGGAATACTTGTCGGCGGCGTTTTGGCGGGCGTATGCATGCGCGTGATGATGGCATCAAACCTTTCATCAGTTCAGTGCGTCACGGTTACTGGGGGTATTACCTCCCCGATCAAGATCACGGTGCAGAACACAGTGAGTTTGTGGATTTCTTCGCAACCTATAAAGCTACGTTGCCGGCAATAGGTCGTTTAATGAAGCTGTGTCGCGCGCAGGTCATTCCACTGTTTCCAGTTTATGACGGCAAAACCAGCACGTTGGATATCTATATTCGTCCACCCATGGATGATATTGCTGAGATGAACGAGCATGATATGGCGCGCAGGATGAACGAAGAGGTGGAGCTCTTGATGGGGCCGCATCCAGAACAGTACACTTGGATACTCAAGCTATTGAAGACCCGCAAACCGGGCGAGATAGAGCCCTACAAGCGCAAAGACCTGTAGGCTAAAGCTGTTGATCTACCGATGAAAAAGGGGCGTTATGCGCCCCTTGTGTATTTGACGATTAGAACGTCTTATTCAACGCGCAGAATACGGCTGGTGTTCGTGCTGCCCACGGTCCCCATGACGTCGCCCTGAGTGACGATAACCAAGTCGCCTGAAACCAAGAAGCCCTTGTCACGAAGCAGATTTGCTGCATCCTGAGCTGCGGCTACGCCATCGCTGGTGCTATCGAAATAAACCGGCGTCACGCCGCGATAGAGTGCAGTCAGGTTTAGCGTACGCTCACGGTGAGACATGGCAAAAATAGGTAGGCCAGAGCTGATACGCGACATCATCAACGCGGTACGCCCCGACTCTGTCATGGCGATAATCGCCGTCACACCTTTTAGGTGGTTAGCCGCATACATGCTCGACATGGCGATGGCTTCTTCGATGTTGTCGAACTGTACGTCTAAGCGATGCTTAGACACGTTGATGCTTGGGATTTTTTCCGCACCCAGACAGACGCGTGCCATCGCTGCTACTGTTTCAGCCGGATACTGGCCTGCTGCCGTTTCCGCCGACAACATCACCGCATCGGTGCCATCCAGCACGGCGTTTGCAACGTCCATGACTTCAGCACGCGTTGGCATTGGGTTGGTGATCATGGATTCCATCATCTGAGTGGCTGTGATGACGGTACGATTCAATTTACGTGCGCGGCGGATCAACTGCTTCTGGATGCCGACCAGTTCCGGATCACCAATCTCGACGCCTAAGTCACCACGAGCAACCATCACAACATCGGAAGCAAGAATGATGTCATCCATCGCTTCTTCGCTACATACGGCTTCAGCACGCTCTACTTTCGCCACAATTTTGGCATCACAGCCAGCGTCACGCGCTAAACGACGTGCATAGTTGATATCTTCACCGGTGCGAGGAAAGAAGACGGCCAGATAATCGACGGAAATTTTCGCTGCAGTGGCGATATCGGCGATGTCTTTTTCAGTTAACGCTTCGGCAGACAGGCCACCACCTAACTTGTTAATGCCTTTGTTATTGGACAGCGGGCCACCTACGGTGACTTCGGTAAAGACTTTACTGCCTTTAACTTCAAGCACTTTTAGCTGCACGCGGCCATCGTCGAGCAGCAGGATGTCGCCTGGAACAACGTCTTCTGGCAGGCGTTTGTAGTCGATACCGACTTTTTCTTTATCGCCTTCACCGGTGGTGAGATCGGCATCTAACAGGAATTTATCGCCGATGTTGAGGAATACTTTGCCTTCTTTAAACGTCGAAACGCGAATTTTTGGGCCCTGCAGGTCGCCTAGGATAGCGACGTGTCGCCCCAGTTTTGCTGCAATTTCACGGACTTTATTGGCGCGGGCTAAATGATCTTCAGCGCTGCCATGAGAGAAATTGAGACGAACAACGTTAGCGCCAGCTGAAATAATTTTTTCAAGATTATTATCGCGGTCGGTTGCTGGGCCTAAGGTGGTTACGATCTTGGTTCTTCTGAGCCGTCTGGACATGTGTAACTCCGTTGACATGTGAAGCATTGGTGTTGTTGCCAATACAACGAACAGGCAGTTGATTACGCATCCACGTTACACCCATTGTTTTTCAAACTGGGCACATCAACTCATCAAGCCTGCTCGCATGAAACCGCAAAAGAGAGTGCATGCGGTTGATTAATACCAGTCTCTTCTTTATTTAGCAGAAAATGACCGATTGTTTTTATGCTTTGGTGCCTGATTGTCGTTAAAACCGTTTCCTGCGCTGAATCCCTGTCATGTTCTAGTCAAAATGGTGGGGGAGCGCAAGTCCCTTATCAAAGCGCGATTCTTTCAGCGCTTCTTTGACTCGCTTCAAGTTATCTCTGAATTTTGCACCTCTACGCAGCGTAAAGCCAGTCGCCAAGGCATCTATGAGTGTTAATTGAGCAATGCGCGATACCATTGGCATGTAAACATCGGTGTCTTCAGGGACATCGAGCAGCAACGGAAGTGTAGCTTCTAACGCCAGTGGGGTATCACGGGAGGTGATAGCAATGACCGTTGCGTCGTTCTCACGAGCTAAATGCGCCATTTCTACTAAACTTTTCGTTCTGCCTGTATGAGAGATGAGTACAACCACATCGCCTTCATTCGAATTCATGCAGCTCATGCGTTGCATGACAATGTCGTCGAAGTAAACCACGGGGATGTTAAAACGGAAAAACTTGTTCATGGCATCGTGAGCCACTGCGGCAGATGCGCCTAAGCCAAAGAACGAGATTTTCTTCGCCTGCGTTAGCAAGTCTACGGCGCGATTAACCGCAGACATATCAAGGTTATTCTTGGCCATTTCAAGGCTGGCCATCGCTGATTCGAATATTTTGCTGGTATAAGCATCAACGCTATCTGTCTCTTCGACGTTTCGATTGACATATGGCGTCCCATTAGCAAGGCTCTGTGCAAGATGAAGTTTGAAATCAGGGAAGCCTTTGGTTTCCATACGTCGGCAAAAACGGTTAACCGTGGGTTCGCTGACATCAGCCATTTTCGCCAGCGTTGCAATGCTAGAGTGAATGGCGGTCTGCGGTGCAGCCAAGATGACTTCGGCGACTTTACGCTCGGATTTGCTTAGTTGGTCCAGATTCGCCTGAATTTTGTCCAGCGTATTCATATACGAAATTCACTCATGAATGGTATACCCGTCATCTTTCAAATTGCAGGTGGGTTGGCTACTTTCGTGCGCCGGAATCACTTACTCTAGTAAGCTTATCGGGTCTTTCTCGCCAGCCGCTTTCCTGCATTTTTGAAATCTATTGGGTAAAGCGATTTCAAAGAAAGGAGAAATCTATGGTTGTTTGATGAAAATATACTACGAGCTGTAACTGCTTTGCAGCGAGATGATGCCGCTTGATGGGCTTTTTTTACCAGAGTATGACGTGTGTCTAACTTTCGATATGGTAATATTAGTTCAGTTTTGACAGAAAATTACATAATGTGTCTGTCATTACATGGCTTGCGGCAGGATTTGAGAAAATTTAATACCTTTTATGTATAAATTTTCGGCAAAAAAGCATGTTTACTGGCTATAGTCAAAAATAGTACATTAATCATGTAATAAAATTACAAGCATCCTGCAACGAGGAGATGAACATGGCGGTTACGTCAACAGCACAGGCCTGCGATCTGGTCATTTTCGGCGCAAAGGGCGATTTAGCCCGCCGTAAACTGCTGCCTTCCCTGTACCAATTAGAAAAAGCCGGTCATATCCATCCGGACACTCGTATCATCGGCGTTGGTCGCGCTGAATGGGATAAAGACGCCTACACCAAGGTCGTGCGCGAAGCGCTGGATACCTTCCTGAAAGAAAAAGTTGATGAAGAACTGTGGGCGACGCTCAGCGCTCGTCTGGATTTCTGTAACCTTGACGTCAACGACACTCAGCATTTTAAAAATCTTGCCAAGATGCTGGATCAGAAAAAACGCGTCACCATCAACTACTTTGCTATGCCGCCAAGCACTTTTGGTGCGATCTGCCAAGGTTTAGGTGCATCAGGTCTGAACAAAGAGCCAAGCCGTATCGTGATGGAAAAACCTCTCGGTACTGATTTGGAGTCCTCACGAGCCATCAACAATCAGGTGGCAGAATTCTTCGATGAGTCACAGGTTTACCGTATTGACCACTATTTAGGTAAAGAAACGGTTCTCAACCTGCTGGCCTTGCGCTTCGCTAACTCGCTGTTTGCCAATAACTGGGATAACAGCATGATTGATCACGTGCAGATTACCGTGGCCGAGGAAGTGGGGATCGAAGGACGTTGGGGTTATTTTGATAAAGCGGGTCAGATGCGTGACATGATTCAAAACCATCTGTTGCAGATCCTGACCATGATCGCGATGTCACCGCCAGCGGATCTCTCGACTGACCGTATTCGTGATGAGAAAGTCAAAGTGTTGCGTTCACTGCGTCGTATCGACCACTCCAACGTGCGCGATACCACGGTGCGGGGTCAATACACCGCGGGCTTTGTACAAGGCAAAAAAGTGCCGGGTTATCTAGAAGAGGAAGGGGCGAATAAAACCAGTAACACTGAAACCTTTGTCTCTATTCGCGTAGATATTGATAACTGGCGCTGGGCTGGCGTTCCATTCTACCTGCGTACGGGTAAACGTCTGCCGTCAAAATGTTCTGAAGTCGTGATTTACTTCAAGAACCCGCCGCTCAACCTGTTCCGTGACTCTTATCAAGAGCTGCCACAGAACAAACTCACGATCCGTCTGCAGCCAGACGAAGGTGTCCAGATTGACATCTTAAATAAGGTGCCGGGTCTGGAGCACAAGCACCGCCTGCAAACGACTAAGCTGGATCTGAGCTTCTCCGATACTTTCCATCAGGAACATCTGGCTGATGCATATGAACGCCTGTTGCTAGAGGCCATGCGTGGCATTCAAGCGCTGTTCGTGCGTCGTGACGAAGTTGAGGAAGCATGGAAGTGGGTCGATTCCATTATGGAAGCGTGGGCCGCTGATAACGAATCACCTAAACCGTATCAAGCCGGTACTTGGGGCCCTGTGGCCTCCGTTGCGATGATTAGTCGCGATGGCCGTGCATGGAATGAGTTCGAATAGCGCTCTAGAAGGGCGTTTTCGAATGAGAGCAACACGGAGATATAAACCTTCGTGTTGCATGATTCAGACAGTTTAGGGGAGATTGAGATGGCACAGTTTAAAGAATTTCCGAGCGCACAAGCGCTCAACGAACAGTTTGCTGAGGAAATTGCCGCAGCTCTGAGCCACAGTATTGGCGCTCAGGGACAAGCGAGCCTAGTGGTGTCCGGTGGTCGTACGCCGCTAGGACTGTTCGAGGCGTTAACTCAGCAAGCCATTGAGTGGAGCAAGGTCACCATCACCTTGGCGGATGAGCGTTGGGTCGATGCAAATGATGATTCCAGTAACGAAAAGCTGGTACGTGAACATTTGCTAAAAGGCTACGCATCAGACGCAAAGTTTGTTGGTTTGAAGAATAGTCATGCCACCCCGTTTGCCGGAGCTGAAGACACCGAACAGGCGCTAAAAGTTATTGCGCGTCCATTCGATGTTGTGATCCTCGGCATGGGTGATGATGGCCATACCGCTTCGCTCTTCCCTGGGGCAGAGAATCTGTTCCCAGCTCTCGCGATGGATTCCGGCCGAGTCTGCATGGGGATGACCCCGCTGACCGCGCCGCTCGATCGTATCACCCTAACACTTCCGGCTCTGCTCAATAGCCGTCATATCTACCTGCATGTGGTAGGTGACAGCAAGCGTGATGTCTATCAGCGCGCAATTCAGGGTACGGATGTGAATGAGATGCCGATCCGCGCCGTGTTACAGCAAACACGAACGCCGGTCGACATCTACTGGACGGCATGAGGCAGCAATGAACCCAACAGTATCCCGAGTGACACAACGCATTATTGAACGCTCCCGTGACAGCCGTGCGGCCTACTTGGCCAAAATCGAACACGCGCGCAGCAAAAAGGTACATCGTTCTCAGTTAGCCTGCGGCAACTTGGCACATGGCTTTGCCGCCTGTGGTCAGGAAGATAAAGCCTCTCTGACCAGCATGACTAAGAGCAACATCGGTATCGTGACATCCTTCAACGATATGCTCTCGGCGCACCAGCCATACGAAACCTATCCGCAGCAGATCAAAGCAGCGCTGCACACGGTAGGGGCTGTGGGGCAAGTGGCTTCAGGCGTACCCGCAATGTGTGATGGCGTAACTCAGGGACAGGACGGCATGGAGCTCTCGTTGATGAGCCGCGAAGTTATCGCCATGTCGGCCGCTGTGGGTCTTTCACACAATATGTTTGACGGCGCGCTGTATCTTGGCGTGTGCGACAAAATTGTGCCGGGTCTGTTTATGGCCGCCATGTCTTTTGGCCATTTACCGACCCTGTTCGTTCCCGCTGGACCAATGCCGAGCGGTTTGCCGAACAAAGAAAAAGTCCGTGTGCGCCAGCTGTATGCGGAAGGTAAATTAGGCCGTGATGCGCTGCTCGAAGCCGAAGCTGCGTCCTATCATGCGCCGGGTACTTGCACATTTTACGGTACTGCAAATTCTAATCAGATGGTGATTGAGGTTATGGGTCTCCATCTGCCGGGAGCATCTTTCGTCCAGCCAGATATGCCGCTGCGCGCTGCGCTGACGGATGCGGCTGCACGTCAGGTTACTCGCATGACTGAAACCAGCGGCAACTACATGCCGGTTGGCCGTATGGTTGATGAAAAAGTGATTGTTAACGGCATTATTGCGCTGCTGGCAACCGGTGGTTCGACCAACCACACTATGCACTTGGTCGCAATGGCTCGCGCTGCGGGCATCCATATCAACTGGGATGATTTCTCTGACCTGTCTGACGTTGTGCCGTTGATGTGTCGCATTTATCCAAATGGTCCTGCGGATATCAACCACTTCCAAGCGGCGGGCGGTGTGCCTGTGTTAGTGCAGGAACTGCTGAAAGGGGGGTTATTGCATGAGGATGTGGACACTGTTGCAGGACACGGTCTGAGCCGTTATACCCAAGAGCCGTTCCTTGAAGATGGCAAACTGGTTTATCGCCCAGGTCCAACCCAATCGCACGATAGCAATGTGATTGCCAGCTTTGATAAACCGTTTGAATCTCATGGCGGTACCAAAGTGTTAACGGGCAACCTTGGTCGCGCAGTGATGAAAACCTCAGCGGTTCCCACTGATAATCAGATCATCGAAGCACCGGCGGTGGTATTCCATAGTCAGCATGATGTCGTGCCAGCTTTTGAAGCGGGCAAACTGGACAAAGATTGCATCGTTGTCGTTCGCTATCAGGGGCCTCGTGCCATCGGTATGCCAGAGCTACATAAGCTGATGCCGCCGTTGGGCGTATTGATGGATCGCGGTCTGAAAGTGGCATTGGTCACCGATGGTCGTCTGTCAGGGGCATCGGGCAAGGTGCCTTCAGCGATCCACGTGACACCAGAAGCGTACTCCGGCGGCCTGCTGGCGAAAGTACGTGACGGCGATATGATCCGTCTGAACGGTAAAACTGGCGAGCTGACCTTGCTGGTGGATGAGGCTGAACTGGCAAACCGCGAACTGGTTCACCCAGATCTGTCTGCGCTGCATGACGGTTCAGGCCGCGAAATGTTTGCTGCGCTGCGGGAACAACTCTCTGGCGCTGAAGAGGGCGCTAGCTGCATCAAATTCTATTGATGAAACCGTGGGTCGCATCGCGGCCCGCGTTAACGATTCTTTTTGGCGTTGTATACCTAAATAATTAGAGCTACATCATAGCGGCATGCAAATGAATCCGATGAATTGATTCAGGTCAGTGGTTCGGGGGAAGGTGTGCCGCAAATACTGATGCGGCTGTAAGGATGACGGGGACGGCAAGGTTTTTCGGTTTGAAAACCACAGCGCCAGCCATAACTATCAGCCGCAAGGCACAGTGGAGATAATAAACAGATGAAAAACTGGAAAGTAAGCGCCGAGTCAATCATGACCGCAGGCCCGGTTGTACCTGTAATCGTAATCAAAAAATTGGAGCAGGCTGTGCCTTTGGCAAAAGCCCTGATCGCTGGTGGTGTGCGTGTATTGGAAGTGACGCTGCGTACCGAGTGTGCGGTTGAGGCAATTCGTCTTATCGCGAAAGAAGTACCAGAAGCTATCGTGGGTGCGGGTACGGTTACCAACGCTAAACAGCTCGCAGAAGTGACCGAAGCGGGTGCTCAGTTTGCTATCAGCCCAGGACTGACCGCTGACCTGCTGAAAGCCGCCACTGCGGGTTCAATCCCACTGATCCCAGGTATTAGCACTGTTTCTGAACTGATGCTGGGTATGGATCATGGTCTGAAAGAGTTTAAATTCTTCCCAGCTGAAGCGAACGGCGGTGTTAAAGCATTGCAGGCTATTGCGGGTCCATTCTCTCACGTTCGTTTCTGCCCAACTGGTGGTATCAACCCACAAAACTATCGCGATTATCTGGCACTGAAAAGCGTGCTGTGCATCGGTGGTTCTTGGTTGATCCCTAACGATGCGCTGGACAATGGCGACTATGCGCGCATTACTGAACTGGCTAAAGAAGCCGTTGCCGGTGCAAAAGCGTAAAATATTTTGTCCATATTGCGTGAGCACCAAAAGCGTTGCTTTATGCATAGCGTATGATAGTTAAGCAATGCTAACCTGTTGAGGCTCCACAGAAATCAAGCCGCCAAATCTTGGCGGCTTTCTTTTTTAATTATCTAACTTGCTTATTTATATTCATTTTTCTAAGAAAACTTGTCAAAACGGGGTTTGCTTAATAAAATTGCCTATGATACAAATAATGCAGTTAATTAAACCTGATGAGGACACTGAACAAACCGTATGGTAGGGAGTAGGTACGGGGGGAAGATGTAAACTATTATGAAAACTCACAATCGCTTGATGATTAAAACTTCTACATATCTCTTATTCATTTCTACAACGCTGTCTAGTGAACATCACTGGTGTAGCGAGCTTTAGCTTCTCTCTCCACTCTCGGTAGCTGATAAAACCAGCGGCTTAACCTGTTGCTGTCTGCGTTTATCCTAACCGAATAATTCTTACCGATTCGCATTTTACGCTGGAACATCAATAACGGTTTCCAAAGTGTAATTTAGACTTCGTGCGCCTATTTACGGGCATGATAGCGCTAAAAGTTAAAAAAATAGCGGGTCGAATAAAAAATAAAACTCTGTGGAGAGAAAAATGATTTATTGGATCTTTTTGGCATGTGCTATCGCGGCCGAGATTATCGGTACGCTGTCAATGAAATGGGCGAGTCTAAGCGGTGGTATGACGGGCAACATCGTTATGCTAGTGATGATCACCATTTCTTACATCATGCTTTCGTTTGCGGTGAAGCGCGTTGCTTTGGGCGTGGCTTACGCATTATGGGAAGGCATCGGTATTCTGTTTATTACCCTGTTCAGCGTGCTGTGGTTTGATGAAAGCATGTCCATGATGAAACTGATGGGCTTGGCAACGCTGATTGCGGGTATCGCGCTGGTTAAATCGGGTACGGTAAAAACAAAAAAATCCCCTGCGAAAGCTGGTGAGCAGAAAAGCACCGTAGCAGCGAAAACCAAACCTGCGCAGTCAAAATCCAACGTAACAGGAGGCAATCATGCAACAGCTTGAGTGGTTCCATATCGCGTGGTTAGCATTAGCCGTAGTACTCGAAATTTTAGCCAACATATTTCTTAAGTGGTCGGACGGTTTCCGCCGTATCTGGATGGGACTGCTATCCTTAGCGGCGGTACTGGGGGCGTTTAGCTCTCTGGCACAGGCGGTTAAAGGCATCGAACTGTCGGTTGCCTATGCGCTGTGGGGCGGTTTTGGTATCGCCGCTACCGTTGCTGCCGGATGGATTTTGTTCGGTCAACGTCTGAATAAGAAAGGTTGGGCGGGGCTAACGCTGCTATTGGCCGGTATGATTATGATTAAACTGGCTTAATGGTTTTGACGTAAAATGAAAGGCTGCCAAATGGCAGCCTTTTTTGTCTCTTAACGCTGGGGTTTGATGCGGATTAAACCTTCTATTGCCTGTTCTAGATAGCGGCGAGGGCAACCCAAATTTAAGCGGATAAAGCCCGAGCCGTGAGGGCCAAAACCAGCCCCCATTGACGGCGCGATACCAGCGCACTCTGTCATGATCATCTTTAAGTCGTCATCGCTAACGTTTAGTGAGCGGCAGTCCATCCAGATAAGATAGGTTCCCTGAGCTGGAGATATCTTCGCCCATGGTAAATGCGTCTTAACCTGTTCAACAAACCAATCGCGATTAGCGGCTAGATAAGCCAGCATTTCGTCCAGCCATTGGGCTGAACTGCGGTAAGCTGCGCTGGCGGCCTCCATAGAAAGAGCATTGAAAACGTCCAAGCCGTGGGCGTTTAAACGCTCAATGAAGCGAGTTTTTATCTCGTTATTAGGGATCAGGAAGTTGGATATCCGTAACGAAGATAGGCCAAAGGTTTTGCTGGCAGAGGTCGCTGCAATCACGCGTGAGTGCCAGCGTTCGCCCAGATGTAGCACTGAAGTAAACGTTGAACCTGGTAATAACAAGTCGGCCCAAATTTCGTCAGACAGCACCGTAACATCATATTTTTCACACAAGGTTAGAAGCTGGGTCAGTTCTTCTTTAGACCAGCAGCGGCCAGTGGGGTTATGCGGATTACACAGGAGAAACAGCGCCGGTTTTTGCTCACGGAACACCGTCTCTAACTGCGCAAAGTCCATGACGTAGCCCAGTGTTTCATCTTCCACTAACGGGTTTTCGAGCAGTTTTCGTTGATTCAGTTGGATAATTTTTGCAAAGGAACCGTAGTAGGGGCCTTGAACGACTACGCCGTCGCCCGATTGGCTCAGCATTTGGATTAATAAAGACAGGCCAGGAACCACGCCTTCAATGCTACAAATCCAATCGGGGCTAATTTCCAACTGGTGGCGACGAGCAAACCAGTTGATAAGCGCGGCGTAGTAACCCTCATCACGCTCGCTGTAGCCGAAGACACCATGATCGACACGGTTGTGCAATGCTTCAAGCACGTTAGGTGGGCAGGCAAAGTCAAAGTCTGATACCCACATCGGCAACAAATTATGCGTTTGCATATTTTGATAGCGATCCATGAAATCCCATTTTACTGAACCGGTCGCATGGCGATTGATGATCAGGTCAAAGTTAGTTTCCATTATAAATTCTCCTCGCGGCTTTGTACTGCTATTGGTTCAGGCTGTGCTTTAGCAATGCCAAAGCCGGTAAATCCGTAAATCAGGGCAAAGAAAATGGCTGAGTAGCACTGCACCGCCCAAGGCAATAAATCGAGTGTACTTACGCCGAGCGTGGTTGCCATATAGACACCTGCAGCGGTCCATGGGATCAGCGGTTCAATAACCGTACCGGCATCTTCGATGGTGCGAGACAGGTTTTTAGTATCCAGCCCCATGCGACGATAGGCATCCTGATAAAGTTCAGCGGGAACCAGCAGGGCCAGTTTGCCGTCGCTGGTGGCGCCGGTAACGAGGATAGTGGTGCCGATAGTGGCAGCAATCAGTTGGCCAACGGAGTGAATAACGGTTAACAGACGATTGATGATAATGGTGAGTGCACCGGTGAGCGTTAGTGCTCCGGCAAACGAGAATGCGCAGAACACCAGCAGAATTGTGCTCATCATAGAGAACAATCCACCGCGGTTTAGCAGGCGAGGGACGTCAGCAATGATACCTTCAGCGCCTTGTGGGAACATCGACAGGTTGAAACCATCCATGAAGGCATCAAGTCCCTGCTTAACGCTCAAACCTTGTAGCCAAACACCAAGAATAATGGCGAGAACGCAGGCCGATAACATCAGTGGAATAACAGGTTTTTTACTGATAGCGCCCCACAGCACAATAACGGGAGGCAGAATCAGCACAATATTGAAATGGTAGAGACCGTCTAGCGCATTGATGATGTCGGTGACGCGTTGTGGTGTTGCCACGTCCCCCATCATGCTGCTGTGTCCGGCGATCAAATAAACAATGGTGGCCAGAATAAAGCTGGGGATGGTGGTGTACATCAAATGCTGGATATGCTCAAACAGCGTGGTATCGGCAACGATAGCCGCGAAGTTAGTGGAGTCAGACAACGGAGATATTTTGTCACCAAAATACGCGCCTGAAACTACTGCACCCGCCGCCGCCGCTAAGGGAACATCCAGACCTGAAGCGACTCCCATCAAGGCAACACCTACGGTGCCCGCAGAGCCCCATGATGTCCCTGTACAGACAGAAACCACGCTAGTCAGGAAGAACGCGGCAATAAGAATATACTGCGGGCTGATGAGTTTTAGCCCCCAGTACACCATATAAGGGATCGTGCCGCTGAACATCCATGTACCGATGAGGCCGCCGACGCAGATAAGGATCATGACCACAGGCATCGCTTTAGCCAATTTGCTAACGATGGAGTTAATGACATCATCCCAGCAGTACCCCTGCCAGTAGGCTAAACCTGCGGCAATGGCGGCGGAGCATAAAAGCAGGGGTTCGATACGTAATCCCATTACGCCATAACCCACGATGAGCAGTGTCAGCATGGAAATTATGGGGATTAAAGCCAGCCCTAGAGAGAGCGTTTTTTTGTCGTTGTTTTCTTTCGCATTCATGATCGTGCTCCAGATTTGTAGGATTGGCTTAGCGTAAAGGGAATGGGGCTGTTCAAATGTGATCGACAGAAAGCTGCTATGTAATCGCTTACATGACAAATTAAAATGAGAGATACATCACGGTTGTGAGCATTGACGACCCAATTTACTCGCTTAAACAAATCACTGAGTCGCGCTCGATCAGCCCCGCTTCGAATCGCAGGGAGCGAGGAGGGGGAGTCTGTTGTTGGGAAAGTTGTATGGCAAGCATGGCGGCACGACGAGCCATTCGTTCAACAGGATAGTGCATGGTCGTCAATGCAGGATAGAGATAACGTGCTAGGACAACGTCGTCAAAGCCGATCAGCGAAAGCTGTTCGGGTAACCGAATATCACGCTGATGTAATGCGCGCATCATGCCGGCAGCCATCACATCGTTAAATGTGAAAGCTGCGGTGAATGGAACTCCGCTATCTAACAGCTTTTGTGCCGCGATTTCGCCGCCTTCTTCATCAAAGGGAACGCTGATAATCCAACTTTTTTCCGGCATGATGCCGTACTCTGACAGCGCCATGCGGTATCCTTCAAGCCGTTGCTGCCGATCGTCAATGGGTAAATCCGAAGTGATGCAGGCAATGCAACGATGACCTTTTTGTAACAGATGGCGGGTAGCTTCGCGCGCCGCTGATAGATTATCCAGCCACACACAGCGATTAGCTGATGACGCAATATAGCGATTAACGATCACCATGGCGGGAGAATGAGCGCTGTAGCGAACCAGCTCTTGATCAGACATGCGGGTTGCATGAACCACAATCGCTTCGCAGCCCTGATTAATCAGGAAATCCAATCCTGATTTCTCAAGTTCGGCTTGGTGACCACCGCTGCATACCATGAGACGGAAACCTTGCTGTCGGGCAACTTCTTCCACTCCGCGAGCTAAGCGGGCGAAAAAAGGATCGGCTAAATTACCCGTTAATAGCCCTAGCATGTCGCCGCTGCGTTTGGCCAATGCCAGTGCAGCGGCGTTACGCCGATAATTCAGATCGCGCATGGCTTTTTCCACTCGCTCTCTGGTTACCGGCTCAACGTACGATGTCTGATTGATCACTCGCGATACGGTTGCGGTGGAAACACCGGCACGCAGGGCAACATCTTTCATCGTGGCCATGAATTAACGCGCCGCAATAATTTTGATTTCAACTTTGTACTTAGGGTTCATCAGCTTGGCTTGAACCGTGCAACGAACCGGTGCTTTCCCTGCTGGAACCCAAGCATCCCAAGCGGCGTTCATGGCTTGGAAATCGTCACCGTTGGCCAGAAAAATGGTCGCGTCGAGAATACGAGTTTTGTCAGTACCTAGCTGATTTAGGATCATATCGATGGCGGCCAATGCGTTAGCGGTCTGCGACGTTGCATCGTCATCTAGATTCTCGGGAACGCTGGTGTAATAGATGGTGTCATTGAATACGGTGGCGTCAGACCAGCGCTTTTCTGGATTGATACGTTCGATAGACATAGATAACTCCTTGTAGTGTTGATGATTTATACCCTTCATGCATGAAGCCACCTCTGCGTTGAAGGCCACGTAGTGCGCCCCAAAAGACTCAGGTCAATTCTGATCTAGCACCTATTTTTGGGGGTATAACAATATATTGAGTATATCGAAAACCGATGAAAAACACTGCTTTCTGCGGCAAGTATGTGGCATTCTCAATAGTGACAGACAAGAAATAGAAAACATAAGGAGTCACAGATGACCGTATTATTGCAAATCGACTTTAAAATGCCGGCAGAAATGTTGGGTGAGCGTTTGGCCGAATTGGCAACGCCGCTGGCACAAAGCATCACTCAGGAGCAGGGTTTTATCTCAAAAATCTGGACTGAAAATGTTGATACTGGCGAAGCCGGTGGGATCTATCTGTTTAACGATAAAGCGAGTGCCGAGCAGTACGCCGCGATGCATATAAAACGCGTTGCGCAGATGGGGGCAACAGATATTCGTAGCCGCATTTTTGATATTAATATCCCACTCACCCATATTACGCGTGGCAATCTTAAGCCTGCGGGGTAAGCGTCTCTACGCTGATATCGATAAGGGCCGCCGCTGTGCGGCCTTACTTTTTTTAAGCTGTGAGTAAAACTGACTAAAAATGAAAGTGGGTGGTTGTTACGCCGATCACTTGGCATAATCACGCCTTCACTGATTGAATGAGAGGCTGTGTGACAGACGATTTCGCGCCCGATGGCATACTGACAAAAGCAATACGGGGTTTTAAACCGCGTGAAGCACAACAACACATGGCCGAAGCTGTCACCAAAGCGATTCAGTTTAAAGAAGAACTGGTTGTGGAGGCGGGAACAGGGACGGGGAAAACCTATGCCTATCTGGTTCCTGCGCTTCGTTCTGGCGCAAAGGTTATTATCTCCACGGGATCAAAGGCGCTACAGGATCAACTGTACGCACGAGATTTGCCCACGGTGCGTGATGCCCTGAAATTTGCTGGGAAGTTAGCCTTACTCAAAGGTCGTTCTAACTATTTATGCCTTGAGCGCTTAGAACAACAGTCGATGGTTGGTGGTGAATTGGCGTCTGAGGCACTCTCAGATTTAATGCACCTGCGCGGCTGGGCCACTCAAACCGAAGATGGCGATGTGAGTAACTGTCACGGCGTATCGGAAGACAGCATTATCTGGCCGCTGGTCACCAGCACTAACGACAACTGTCTTGGCAGCGATTGTCCACAGTATAAAGACTGTTTCGTGGTGAAAGCGCGTCGGCGCGCCATGGATGCCGATATTATCGTGGTCAACCACCACTTGTTTTTAGCCGATTTGGTCGTGAAAGAGACCGGCTTTGGTGAGCTTATTCCTGATGCTGACGTCATGATTTTCGATGAAGCACATCAGTTGCCGGATATTGCTAGCCAATACTTTGGTCAGCAGTTGACCAGCCGCCAACTGATGGATTTGGCAAAAGATATCACCATTGCCTACCGCACTGAGGTGCGAGATACCGCGCAATTACAGAAGTGTGCGGATAGGCTGAGCCAGAGTGCGCAGGACTTCCGCCTAGCACTCGGCGATCCGGGCTATCGTGGCAATTTACGTGAGGCGCTGGCATTACCGGAAGTTCAACGTGCGCTGGTGTTGCTCGATGATGCTTTGGAGCTGTGCTACGACGTCGTGAAAATGTCGCTGGGACGTTCTGCGCTGTTAGATGCAGCATTTGAGCGAGCCACGACCTATCGTAATCGCCTTAAACGTCTACGTGATGTGTCCATACCCGGTTACAGCTATTGGTATGAGTGCAACTCACGTCACTTTGTGATGGCGCTTACGCCGCTGACCGTAGCGGAAAAATTTAACGAAGTGATGAAGGATAAACCAGGCTCGTGGATTTTCACTTCAGCGACGTTAGCGGTTAATGACGATGTTTCACATTTCACTGCGCGTCTTGGCCTGAACAAAGCCAAAAGCCTGCTTTTGCCGAGTCCATTTGACTATGCAAATCAAGCAATGCTCTGTGTACCACGCTTTTTGCCAACGCCAAACCAGCGTGGTGCGGCACGTCAGCTGGCAAGAATGCTCAGGCCGGTGATTGAAGCTAATGAGGGGCGCTGTTTTTTCCTCTGTACCTCTCATGCCATGATGCGCGATTTAGCCGAAGAGTTTCGCGCGACCATGACGCTGCCTGTGCTGTTGCAGGGCGAAACCAGCAAGCCACGTCTACTGGCAGAATTTGTTGCCGCAGGGAATGCCTTATTAGTGGCAACCAGTAGTTTTTGGGAAGGCGTCGATGTGCGGGGAGACACGCTTTCCTGTGTGATTATCGATAAACTGCCGTTTACATCACCGGATGATCCGCTGCTGAAAGCGCGAATTGAAGATTGCCGCGTTCGTGGCGGCGATCCTTTCGCAGAGGTTCAACTTCCTGACGCGGTGATTACGCTCAAGCAGGGCGTGGGACGATTGATTCGTGATACTAGCGATCGCGGCGTAGTGATTATCTGCGATAACCGTTTAGTCATGCGTCCATATGGCGAGGTCTTCCTCAATAGCCTGCCTCCGGCACCACGTACCCGAGACTTGAATAAGGTCATCGAGTTTCTTAAGGCGGGGAATCCATCAGCGATTGAGTGACGTTGCCCATGTCCGATAGAAGAAGGGGATTGAATGATTGCGCCGTGGCGGCGCTTGTGGCCTTACGATAACCAAATGTCGTGATGCAACGAGCTATCGTCATACACCCTTCAGAGGCATCGGTTGGTTGGCTGTGCTATCATCTGCGCCTGATTTATCTCTACTCATTTAATTGTCCCACCCGAGGTTTGCATGTCCACGCGAATTTTAGCGATTGATACGGCAACAGAAGCCTGTTCTGTTGCGCTCTGGAATAATGGCGAAAAACATGCGCTGTTTGAAATCTGTCCACGCGAACACACACAGCGTATTTTGCCAATGGTGCAACAGATATTGGCTGAGTCAGGCGTATCGTTAAACCAGTTGGATGCACTGGCCTTTGGTCGTGGCCCCGGCAGTTTCACCGGAGTACGCATCGGTATCGGCATTGCTCAAGGATTAGCCATGGGCGCAGATCTGCCGATGATTGGCGTTTCAACGCTGGCAACCATGGCTCAGGGCGCAATTCGACAGATGGGTGCCACGCAGGTGCTGGCCGCCATTGATGCGCGTATGGGCGAAGTTTATTGGGGGCAGTACCAGCGCCAAAATGATGGCGTGTGGCTGGGAGAAAACACCGAGGCAGTTTTCACGCCAGAACGCGCACAGCAAAATGTCATGGCGCTGGCGGGGGAATGGGCGAGCGTTGGCACCGGATGGGGAACCTACCCAGACATGGCAGCAGCGACGCCCATTACGCTGGTCGATGGACAAATAACGCTGCCTCAGGCTGAAGATATGCTGCCGTTGGCGCTGGTGGATTTTGCCTTAGGTAAGATGACGGCAGTGGAAAACGCGCAGCCTACTTATCTGCGCAATGAAGTCACTTGGAAAAAACTTCCGGGGCGTGAATAATTCAGGCAACTTCTGTCTAAACTAGCAGTCATATGAAAGAGATAGTTAGTTTTGGAGAATTAAATATGCCTTCTAAGCACTGGGTTCGTCGGTTAGTCAGCGTGGCGATCGTTTGTAGCCCGCTGTTGTTGTCTGGATGTGTCACCATTCCAGACTCAATCAAAGGCACGTCTGCAACGCCGCAGCAGAATTTTGTTGCGGTGCATAATGCTCCTGATTTGTACGTAGGTCAGGAGTCTCGCTTCGGCGGAACCGTAGTGAATGTGGTTAATCAAAAAGATGCCACGACGCTAGAGATAGCGGTGATGCCGCTGGACGATACAGCCAGACCCATTCTTAACCAGCCGTCAGTGGGGCGTTTGATAGCTAAGAGCCCGACATTCTTAGATCCGGTTGATTTTAAAGGACAGCTTGTTACGGTCGTAGGGCCATTAACGGGTAGCGTTGAAGGTAAAATAGGGAAAACGCCTTATACCTTCGTGACGATGGATATACAGGGCTATCAGCGTTGGCACATCACGCAGGAAATCGTGATGCCGCCTCAGCCATTTGGTCCTTGGGATTATGGCTACGGGGCTTATGGTCGCGGTGGATTTTGGGGACCCGGCTTTGGCCCTGGTTGGGGATGGTATAATCCTGGTCCGGCACGTGTCCAAAGCGTAGTGACAGAAAACTAATGAACGCTCGCGTTTAAAACAAAGCCCCGATTTCGGGGCTTTGTCGTATTTGAGATTAACGGCCTTTCTTCTTGCGTCCAGGCTGAGTAAATCGCTTACGTGAAGAGGCATCGGCGCTGCTGCTTTTCCCCGCAGGTTTTGCCCCTTTGTTTGGAGGGCTCTTCGCTGCGGCGGGTTTTGCCTTCGGCTTGGCCTTTTTAGTCGGTTTCGCCTCAGAAGAGGAGTCTTCTATCGCTTTAAATAATTCGATCAGCTCATCGTCGGTCAAATCACGCCATTCACCTAGCGGGAGTCCAGATAGACTGACATTCATGATACGCGTGCGTTCGAGCTTAGTGACTTCATAGCCGAAGTGTTCGCACATGCGGCGAATTTGGCGATTTAGCCCTTGTACTAAGGTGATGCGAAACACAAACGGGGCTTCTTTTTTTACTTTGCATTTTTTTGTAACGGTGCCGAGAATTGGAACGCCAGCGCCCATTCCCCGAATAAATTCATCGGTCACCGGCTTGTTCACGGTAACCAAATACTCTTTTTCATGGTCATTACCGGCGCGCAGGATTTTGTTCACCAGATCGCCGTGGTTGGTCAGAAAAATAATGCCCTGAGAGTCTTTATCTAAACGGCCAATGGGGAAAACGCGCGTGCTATGGTTGACGTAATCAACGATATTGTCCTTCTCGCCATTTTCCGTGGTGCTCACGATACCAACGGGTTTATTCAGCGCAATCAGAACTAAATCATCAGCATCACGCGGCTCGATGAGCTGACCATTCACCTTGACCACGTCACCAGCGAAAACCTGATCGCCAATTCCAGCACGTTTGCCGTTGATAAAAACATGCCCTTGCTCAATATAGCGATCGGCGGCGCGTCGTGAGCAAATGCCACTTTCACTGATGTATTTGTTAAGACGCGTGGATGAATTGGTTAGCATGGTTCCCTCCGATAAACAGCGGAATATACATGAGTTGAGCGCTGATACGAACATCGATTTATCATATTGGTGGATGTACTGCGTTCAGCTCATGCCAGCTGTTTCAAAGATAGACGTTTGCAGCGGAAAAAACAGGCATGATGGCGATTTATTAGCCGGAAATAGTGCTAATTTTACAGAAAGTTACTCTTTTTGATATTATACCTACAGCGGCCTTGAGGCCGCTTTTTGCTTTTATGGCAGGCGCCATTTTTTACCGCGTCTACTACCGTGGCTACGCTAATTTTAGTGATGCATATCGCAACCTGAACATTGTTTTTCCATGAACTGGTACGCTGAGTTAAGATTTTGTTAAACATTGGATATTGTTCTGTTGTTTTTCATGGCTAACAGTGCGGGTGTGCGATGCAAACAAGGCTTAAACAAGAAAACAATTTTTACGGGAGAACGACCTTGGAAAAGGTTTGGCTTAAACGATATCCGGCAGATGTGCCTGCGGAAATCGACCCTGATCAATACGCCTCTCTGGTAGAGATGTTCGAGCAGTCTGTCGCGCGATTTGCCGATCAGCCTGCGTTCATCAATATGGGGCAGGTGATGACCTTCCGTAAGCTTGAAGAGCGTAGCCGTGCATTCGCGGCCTATTTACAAAATGAGCTGGGACTAAAAAAAGGCGACCGTGTGGCACTGATGATGCCTAATCTGTTGCAGTATCCGATTGCGTTGTTCGGCGTTCTGCGTGCCGGTATGGTAGTGGTGAACGTGAACCCGCTATATACGCCGCGAGAACTTGAGCATCAGCTAAATGACAGTGGTGCCAGCGCGATTGTCATCGTGTCAAACTTTGCGCATACGCTTGAGAAAGTGGTGTTCAACACGCAAGTTAAGCACGTGATTTTAACCCGAATGGGCGATCAGCTTTCAGCGGCGAAAGGCACGTTGGTTAACTTTGTCGTGAAATACATCAAGCGCTTAGTGCCTAAGTATAATCTGCCTGATGCCATCTCTTTCCGCTCCGCGTTACAGCGTGGTCGCCGTTTGCAGTACATCAAGCCTGATATTACCAATAATGACCTCGCATTTTTGCAATACACCGGAGGCACTACCGGTGTAGCAAAGGGGGCGATGCTAACCCACCGCAACATGCAGGCGAATTTGGTGCAGTCACGCGCCGCATATGGTCCGCTGTTACATGAAGGCCATGAGCTGGTGGTCACGGCTTTGCCGCTTTACCATATTTTTGCGTTAACCGTTAACTGCCTGCTGTTCATTGAAATGGGGGGCTGCAACTTGATGATTACCAACCCACGTGATATTCCGGGTATGGTAAAAGAGCTAAGCCGCTATCCATTTACCGCGCTGACCGGTGTCAATACGTTGTTTAATGCGTTGCTGAACAACGAAGATTTTCGTGAGTTGGATTTCTCGACGCTGCGTTTATCGGTGGGCGGTGGCATGTCGGTACAGCGCTCGGTTGCGGAAAAATGGGAAAAACTCACCGGTCGTCATTTGCTCGAAGGCTACGGGTTAACCGAATGTGCGCCTTTGGTTTCGGGTAATCCTTACGATCTACAGCATTATAGTGGGAGTATTGGTTTGCCGGTGCCGTCCACCGATGTGCGTTTGGTGGATGATGAAGGTAATGAAGTGGCTCATGGAGAAGCCGGAGAGTTACAGGTGAAAGGCCCACAGGTGATGCTAGGATACTGGCAGCGCCCAGAAGCTACCGATGAGATCCTCAAAGACGGCTGGTTATCTACTGGAGATGTGGTGACCGTGGATGACGAGGGTTTCTTGCGCATTGTCGATCGCAAAAAAGATATGATATTAGTATCTGGTTTCAATGTTTATCCGAATGAAATCGAAGAAGTTGTCTCGATGCATGATAAAGTGCTCGAGTGCGCAGCTATCGGCGTGCCAAGCGAAGCCTCCGGTGAAATGGTGAAAATCTGTGTTGTGAAGAAAGACCCTTCACTGACTCGCGATGAGTTGATTGCACACTGTCGTAAGCATCTCACGGGCTACAAGGTGCCGAAAAGCGTAGAGTTTTACGATGAATTACCAAAGTCCAATGTAGGTAAGATCCTACGCAGAAAATTACGTGAGGAGCAGACGGCCTCGAAAGGCGCCGCATAGCTTCTTGCGACTCTAAGAGATAAACGTTGACGCCGGTTGTGACCGGCGTCATTTTTTGTACTGATTAAATTATCTGGCGTACCAAGTCTGTCAGAGAAACGAAAATGAGAATGATGTTTTGAATTATCAGTTAATTACTACCAGCAGCGATCTCAAGCAAGTTTGTGAGCAGGCCAGCCGCCACGCCTACATCGCGTTAGATACCGAATTTGTACGAACTCGCACCTACTATCCTCAGTTAGGGTTGATTCAGCTTTTTGACGGCGAAACTCTGACGCTGATCGATCCGTTACCGATTACCGATTGGCAGCCGTTTGTTGCTCTGTTGAAAAACCCAGAAGTCACCAAACTTCTCCATGCGTGCAGCGAAGACCTTGAAGTTTTCTTGCATGAGTTCCAGACGTTGCCAACGCCAATGATCGATACGCAAATCCTTGCCGCATTCACGGGGCGTGCATTGTCGTGTGGTTTCGCAGCCATGGTGAACGACTACCTGCAGGTAGAATTAGACAAGAGTGAATCTCGCACCGATTGGTTGGCACGTCCGTTGACTGAACGGCAGTGCGAGTACGCGGCAGCAGATGTTTTCTATTTGCTTCCGTTAGCCGATAAGTTGATCGCTGAAGTCGCAGAGGCAGGGTGGTTGGATGCCGCACAGGATGACTGCTTATCTCTGTGTCGTCGTCGTCAAGACGTCGTCGATCCTGCTTTAGCCTATCGCGATATTACCAACGCGTGGCAATTGCGAACTCGACAGTTGGCATGTTTGCAAAAGCTTGCTGAATGGCGCCTTAATCAGGCGCGTCAGCGCGATATGGCCGTGAACTTTGTGGTACGTGAGGAAAATCTTTGGCAGGTTGCTCGCTATTTACCCACCTCTCAAGGGGAGTTGGGGGAGCTTGGTTTGAGCGGCCCAGAAATTCGCTTCCATGGTAAAACGCTGGTGGCACTGGTGGCTGAATCGGCGAATATCCCTGAGTCACAGTGGCCACAGCCCGTTGAGCGTTTGGTCGATCACAGTGGCTATAAGCATGCGTTCAAAGAGTTAAAAACAGCGATACAGAATGCGGCTGAGCGCAGTGGTTTAACGGCAGAGTTGATTGCCTCACGTCGCCAGATAAATGCACTGCTAAGCTGGCACTGGAAGCTTAAAGATGAACAGCCAGAACTATTGCAAGGCTGGAGAGATAAATTGGTGGGTGAGCAAGTAAGAGTCATTCTTGCGACGCTGTAATGGATGTGTCGCTAATCATTGCTAGCATATAAGAATAAAGGCAGCCACAAAATGGCTGCCTTTATTTATTAGATAACCCAGTATGACTTAACTCAGCTTTCTTCAAACTGAATTTCTGTGTTGAGTAAGTGATGAGGCTTTCCTTCACTTATGCTTTCAATACAACTCACATTATTATGGGTATATATCAAAGATAAAGCTGCAATATAAAAACAATGCTTAAAGAAAGATGCCTATATGATTAGTCTTAAATTTAATGAAAAATAATAAATATTAGGAATAATCTTGATAGTACTATTCTCGAAATTCATTGTTTACTAAAAGGTCTGTTTAAATATACAGGCGTTCCCTTATATTTCTATAAGAGAACGTCAGGATAACAAAATCATTTAGCGGCTTCTTCTGCTTCAGGCAAGGTGACGTTTAGCTCTAATACCGAAATATCATCGCCTTTTTGTTCAAACTGCACTGTTAGCATCTCTGGATCTATCTGCACATATTTACAAATAACAGCCAAAATATCGCGTTTCAACTGGGGTAAATATTGTGGTTCACTATCACCGCGACGTCGCTCCGCAACGATAATTTGCAGCCGTTCCTTGGCTATATTGGCTGTCGGTTTTTTGCGCGACAGGAAGAAATCAAGTAATGCCATGTTTTATCCCCCGAACAGGCGTTTCAGGAAGCCTTTTTTCTCTTCTTCAACAAATCGGAATGCACGCTCTTCACCTAGCAAACGATCAACCATGTCTTGGTAAGCCTGACCGGCGTCTGACTCTTTGTCTAGTATAACAGGTTCGCCTTGGTTTGATGCGCGCAGCACGGATGGGCTTTCAGGAATCACGCCAACTAATGGAATGCGCAGAATATCCAATACGTCTTCCATGCTCAGCATATCCCCACGGCTAACACGGCCTGGGTTATAGCGAGTCAACAGCAGATGCTCTTTGATTGGATCTTCACCTTTCTCTGCGCGGCGTGATTTAGACGCCAGAATACCGAGGATTCGGTCAGAGTCACGTACAGAGGAGACTTCTGGGTTAGTGGTAATAATGGCTTCATCGGCAAAATACAGAGCCATCAGTGCGCCTGTTTCAATGCCCGCTGGGGAGTCGCAGACGATGAAGTCAAATTCCATCTCACCCAAATCATTCAGGACTTTTTCAACGCCTTCATGGGTCAATGCGTCTTTGTCGCGGGTTTGTGACGCCGGAAGAATGTAGAGATTTTCTGTACGTTTATCTTTAATTAACGCTTGATTGAGGGTCGCATCGCCCTGAATTACGTTAACAAAGTCATACACTACACGACGTTCACAGCCCATAATTAAGTCTAGATTACGTAAACCGATGTCAAAGTCGATAACAACGGTTTTCTTACCTTTTTGGGCCAAACCGGTGGCGATGGCTGCGCTAGATGTGGTTTTGCCAACGCCCCCTTTACCGGATGTAACAACAATAATGCGTGCCATGTATATGGGTTCCTTGTCGAAGGGCCTAGAATAGAGGTTGTATAGTTAAGGCACTGTCGCTCAAATTGAGTCTGGCAGCCTGCCCATAAAAAGCTTCAGGGATCTGATCGCTCAACCAGTACTGACCGGCGATAGACACCAGTTCAGCGGCAAGATGAGCACAAAAGATCTGACTGGATGTATCTCCGCTGGCACCAGCAAGTGCGCGTCCACGCATCATGCCATAAATATGAATATTGCCATCGGCGATGATTTCAGCGCCAGCACTGACGCTGCTAGTAACGATAAGATCACAGTCTCGTGCATATATCTGCTGACCAGACCGAACCGGCGTGCTAATGATGCGGGTTTTTACCGGTGCAGGTGGCTCGGGTAACACGACAGGCTCACTTTTCTTAATACCTTTCCCTTCACTTAACAAAGGCAGGCCTGCGCGGGTTATAGCACGTTTAAGCCCTTCATCGGTGCAACCACTTACGCCAATGACATGCAGCCCAGCTTCGGTAATGGCCTGTTGTAATTTCTGCCAGCTTGCGCCTTCAGGGACGTTAGCAATGTTAATAACAACAGGGGCATTTTTCAAAAAAGCGGGCGCTTGCTCGACTTTTTCGATTAATGCCTCACGTATTACCTCCGGTTGCGAATTATGCAAATGAACAACCGAAAGAGTAAAACTGCTGCCTTTTAGTTCTATTGGCGATTGTGACATCTATCCTGACTCAGTTTCAGCAACTTTAAATCCCCGGAATAACCACACAG
The DNA here is from genome assembly GCF_020150375.1 of Hafnia paralvei. NCBI lineage: Bacteria > Pseudomonadati > Pseudomonadota > Gammaproteobacteria > Enterobacterales > Hafniaceae > Hafnia > Hafnia paralvei. The sequence goes on from NZ_CP083737.1 coordinate 2,223,840, forward strand.
GGGGTGATATTCCGATGTACATTAAGCATGTTATAGTCAGTGTTATATCTAGGCAAGTCGCCGTCTGAATTAATTAGAGTGAAAAAATGATTTGTACCATTTACAGAAGTTCAAAACGCGATCAAACCTATCTTTATGTCGAAAAAAGAGACGATTTTTCTCGGGTGCCTGAAGAGCTGATGAAAAGTTTTGGGCAGCCGCAATTAGCGATGATGATCGATTTAGAGAGCAAAAAGAAACTCGCCACGGCGGATATTGAAAAGGTTAAAAATGACTTGAAAGAGCAAGGTTATTATTTACAACTTCCTCCACCGCCGGAAAGTTTGTTGAAAATGCACATTGCACAGGCAAAAAAGTCAGCGGATGAATGAATAAGTGTGATGCTATTCACATAAATATCGTGCGCCGAGGGGGCTTGGCGCAAATCCATTGAAGTGATGGTGAGAGCAGCGGTAGTTTCGTACACCGGAGATTTCGTACACCGGAGAGTGAGAAGGACGATAGATGCTGAAGTGCGGTTGGATACACGGCCTAAGTTTCAGTCATCCACATCCTTTTGGGTAACGTAGCGATGTTATCGCGTTGTGTATGACCACAGGAGAAGGCTATGTATCAACACCGTGATTGGCAGGGGGCATTACTTGAGTTGCCTGTCAGTAAAGTTGTTTGTGTTGGCAGTAACTATGGCGGCCACATCAAAGAAATGGGGGGAACTCAGGCTGCAGAGCCTGTTTTATTCATCAAGCCTGAAACCGCCTTGTGTGATATTCGTCAGCCTGTTGCGATTCCCAAAGACTTTGGCTCTGTACACCATGAGATCGAGTTGGCCATTCTGATTGGCACGCCGCTGAAGCAGGCAAGTGAAGATCGTGTCGCACGGGCAATAGCGGGGTATGGCGTTGCGCTTGATCTGACGCTGCGCGATGTTCAGGCTGAATGCAAGAAAGCAGGGCGGCCTTGGGAAAAGGCGAAAGCCTTTGATGGCTCTTGTCCGATCTCTGGCTTTATCCCAGAAGCCGAGTTTGGCGATCCGCAAAACACCGAACTTGTTTTGAGCATTAACGGCAGTGTTCGTCAACAAGGCAGCACGCGCGATATGATTACGCCTATTTTGCCACTGATCAGCTATATGAGCCGCTACTTTACGTTGCGTGCTGGCGACATCATCTTAACGGGCACACCTCAAGGCGTCGGCCCTTTAGTGTCTGGTGATATGCTCACGCTATCCGTCAACGGTAATTCATTGAGTACCCGCGTTATTTAGCCCAGCAAGTCCTTACTAGGCCTCGTTTTAGTAAGGACAAAACTTGCATCTCATCGCCAAAGCGTCTATATAGTCCAGCCCAACTGTAATTATCGGACATACAAGCATGACAACTCTCCCTTTCTGGCAGGAAAAAACATTAGCTGATATGAGCAATGATGAATGGGAATCACTTTGTGATGGTTGTGGGCAGTGCTGTCTGCATAAGTTACAAGATGAGGACACGGATGAGATTTATTTTACTAACGTCGCTTGTAATCTGCTCAACATTAAAACCTGTCAGTGCCGCCACTATGAGCGTCGCTTCGAGTATGAAGAAGATTGCATCAAGTTAACTCGCGAGAATCTCGAAACCTTCGAGTGGCTCCCGCCTACCTGCGCCTATCGCATGGTTCATGAGGGTAAAGATTTACCTGAATGGCATCCGTTAAAAGTAGGGTCTAAAAAAGCCATGCATGCAGAACGGATATCAGTCCGTTATATCGCGGTGCGTGAAAGTGAAGTCAATGATTGGGAAGAACATATTATGAACAAACCATTTTGGGCGACGAATGGCGAATAATCCTAATCAATTTAGTTAATTGCATCGAATGCCCAGCGCCTAAAAAAACCACCAAGTGTGGTTTTTTTGTTTTTTAAATCTAAGCCATGCCAATTGTTGCTCATTTTATCAAAATAGAGACTTGTCTGAAAATAGTCTTCAAATATTGATTGAAAGAATATCTATCACTACGATAAGTCTTAGCAAAGAAATTTTAAAATTAGCAAAGGCGATTACGTGAACTATAAAATTAAACATATGTATTTATTATTAGCTTTAGGTTCGCTGTTTACGGTCGTTCTGGCTGCATTCATTAGTGTATGTTCCTCTGCCTTTTAGCTATCACTCAGTGCTTCTATTCCCCCAACTGAAAAAGTAAACCCCCTGATAGACCTAATACGTGTTAGTTAAGCCTGATTTTAGGGGAAGGCTCCCCGATGTGGTCGTAGCAGCGTTAGCTGCCAACAACGTTGCAGGGAGCAAAGTTGAACAACGCTTTAGCGCTGACCCCCAGAGCGTGGAACACATGGATGTGTTCCATAACCGCCCCGCGGTATGCTAGCCCCGTGTATCTCGATCTCTTAAATGAACAGTATTACCGATAGACGAGGCTTTTTACTTTTATTGAAGGTTTGCTGTGGTTAGCGAACGACCAAAACCGAGCACTTAGCATGGCGAACCACGGCCGCTGCATTCGAGCCAAGAAGGTAGGTTCGGGTACTCGGACGATGAGAGCCGATGACAATCAGATCGGCATTAATGATATCGGCCAGTTTCAATATTTGTTCTTTCGGTGACCCCATAACCGCATGAGTGGTTGCTCTGTCTTCGGGAATATTAAATTCTTTGGCCGTCTTGATAAGGGCGTCATTGGCTGCTTTCAGGATATCTTGTTTATCGACGGCGGCCGCATAGCCAAATCCAAACGCGGAATAGTAGGGTGAAGAGGGAATGACAACCACAAAGTGAATGTGAGAATCAACAAGTTTTGCAAGTTGCTCAACGTGAGGAATTGCCTGACGTGTCAGCTCAACTTCAGTGATATCAACCGGAACCAGAATAGTATTATACATATGGCCTCCCGTTTTACTTTTGAGGAAAATATCTTCTTTATTTAATTTAACAACCCTGTTTTAAATATAGAGTGATTGATATCTTATTCTATGAATAAATAATCCGTTGCTCACAGAGTGAAATAAATAGGTCATTAATTATTTTACGGATTATCTTGATGAGGATTTTATTTCCGTACTCTATTTTCCTATAAATATCAGGGTGCTTGAAATAAATGGTTTGTTATAACGATGAGATATAGTCGCAAACACATGGTTACCGCAGTTGTTGAATGAAGATGCTTACTGCGCCCTTACGACGTTGTTGCGAAAAATCATGTCATTAAACAGCCATGCCGTTAAAAGCTTCGCGATGAGTTTTTCACCGTGAAGCTAGTGATTTTTATTGGATAAGCAAGCCGTTACAGATGTTGCAAACGTTCCACAGAGATGATGTGCAGATCTTTAGCACTGGCGTTAAGGTATTGGGCCACATCAATCAGTGCAGCTTCTAAAACTTCCCCATCGGTTTTATTTAGCGTTGCCTGCCCATTCATGATGAAATCATGTGTTTGATTATTGGATTTATAAATTACCTTGAATTGATGCATCATTGTTTAGCTCCCCAGTGGTATTGACCCAGTCATATTCTCTCTCGTTATGTATAGACTAGAGGGCGGAGTGGGGGGATTCAAGGTGGGTGATTAAATAAGTCGACGTCGATCTGGCAATTCATATGACCAAGTGTTTTTCACATGATTCGGGCATTGCTAACAAATCTGTAGCAGGTGGCATAAAAAAAGCACCCAGCGGGTGCTCTTATGAGATAGTCAGGTTATTGGCTTAACGTCCGAAAAGATCGCGACGCTTTGGCTTAACGAATTGAGCAATTAACACTAAAACCGCAACTACTAGGTAAGCGGCAAAAATGCCTACCAGCCACTGTGGCATTTCCAAGGTTAAAAATTCCCATTGGCGCACTGAGCAATCGCCGCTTGCAGAGAAGATAGCCGGAGCCCACTTATCTAATGGTAACCATGATGGGAATGAAACGAAGAAATCGCAGGTGACAAATGGCGAAGGGTGCAGCTGAATCATGGTATGTTTCCATGCCAGCATGAGGCCTTCATAAGTGCTGTAAATCCACAGTAAAATAGCGACAAAACGTAGAGGCGTTTTAGGTGCAATGGCGCCAACAATTCCTGCGCCCATAATCCCAAACAACGCACAGCGTTCGTAAATGCAGAGCACGCAGGGCTTCAACAGCATAACATGCTGAAAATACAGCGCGACTAACTCAAGGATGAGTGCCGTCACGGCTAAGAGAATCCAAGCCCCACGTCCACGAGAACAACCATTTAAATATTGCAACATATCTGTTCCATTCCATGCCACAGCAAGATGAGCGCAGTGTAAACTATATTGTCTTGCCTGCCAGCCATTTGATTAAAAAACTAGTGATTGTTACGGTGCTATTAAGCGACTTAATGAACACTCGAGAAGACCTCATTGACTGGTGGTAAAGACAGCCAATGCCACTGGTAAAATAGTTGAGTCATCGGTTCTAAGGTGAACTGAACACAGGCTAAGCCGACCAGCGTCATGACAATGGTGTAAGGCAGTGCCATCCATACCATTCGACCGTATGACAAACGAATCAGTGGTGAAAGCGCCGATGTTAATAAAAACAGGAACGCGGCTTGACCATTAGGTGTTGCAACCGAAGGTAAGTTGGTACCGGTGTTGATCGCGACAGCCAACATTTCGAATTGCTTGAGTGATATCACTCCAGACTCTAGTGCCGCCTTTGCCTCATGAATATACACTGTGCCAACGAAGACGTTGTCTGAAATCGAAGAAAGTAGGCCGTTAAAGAGATAAAACAGCGTTAACTGATGCTCAGGCGAGGCCTGAAGTACAAAGTGAATGACAGGTGAAAACAGCTGTTGATCGATAATGACGGCTACTACGGCGAAGAATACGGTCAATAGTGCAGTAAACGGCAACGACTCCTGAAAGGCTTTACCAATCGCGTGCTCATCCGTAACGCCGCAAAAAGCGGTCGCTAATACGATAACACTAAGACCGATCAAACCAACCTCCGCCAGATGGAAAGCGAGCGCGAAGATCAACCAAATACCAATGAGCGCCTGAATAATCAGCTTTTGGCGCTCCTGACGTGTACGCTTGCGAGTGGCGTTTTGATCATATTCGCGTAGTACCTGTCGAACGCGTTTAGGCAAGCGAGCACCGTAGCCAAAGACTTTAAAACGTTCGACTAAATAGCAGGTCAGCACACCACAAATAAAGACGGGAACGGTCACGGGAGACATACGTAGCAAGAACGATACAAAATCCCAATCGGCGCTTTTAGCAATAATTAGGTTCTGTGGTTCACCAACCATGGTCATTACGCCGCCGAGTGCAGTACCTACGCCAGCATGCATCATCAGACTGCGCAAAAAGGCGCGGAACTGATTCAGGATAGCGCGACGCCCCGCATTTTGCAGATGGCTATCATCATTGAGAGAAAGCGTGCCGGTCGTACCTGACGCGACGCTGTGATAAATCCCGTAGAATCCAACCGCTACGCTGATCACCACAGCAATCACCGTTAGCGCATCCAGAAATGCCGAAAGAAAGGCTGCAGCGATACAAAAGGCCAATGATAAGGCGATTTTTGAACGAATGTTCAGTAAGAGCTTGGTAAATACATAAAGCAGCAGCTGCTTCATAAAGTAGATACCCGCCACCATGAAGATCAGCAACAGCAACACTTCGATATTCGCTGCGACTTCATGTTTGACTTTATCGGCTGTGGTCATCCCAATGATGATGGCTTCAAATGCCAACAGGCCACCCGGAAGTAGAGGGTAGCACTTTAGCGCCATCGCCAGCGTGAAGATGAATTCAGCCACCAGCAGCCATCCCGCGGCGAAGGGGCTAACATAAAAGAAGACCAGAGGGTTCAACAGCAGAAAAATGACAATAGCAACTTTGTACCAGTCTGGTGCGTTACCAAGAAAGTTTTTGCTGAAGGCCTGAGTAAATGTGGTGTTCATAACAACTTAGCACCTAAAAAATAAACAAAAAATGGAATGTTTTAATACGAACACCTGACTATACTCTTTTTGCGCAATGACGTAAAAGTAGACCGTGCTGAAAATAAGTCCTTTAAAATCATTTTATTATTGTGGTTTTTTATCTGGTGATTTTAAGGCCATACAGAATATACGCATGCCGAGATAATTTACCTGCGTACATAACCCCGTTATACTGGCGTTATTGATCCAAAGGGGTATTTGCTATGAACGAAGATATTTTTGATTTTGACATCGATGCACAACTTGAGCAGGCTGAAAAGCGTGCACAGGAAAAAGCGAACGAAGTGCCGGTCGAACTGAATGATGAAGCTGACTGCGAAGGCTGCAAAATCTGAATTCAAATTGAGATGAAAAAAGCACCGAGAGATAAGATCTCCGGTGCTTTTTTTTATCTGATTATCCGCGTTAGCAAGGGCACTTGCCTAGCTTGCCGCCTTGACTTGGGAAACGGGCTTCTAAGCAGTAGCGATGAAACTCGCGCTCGCTCATTGGCGTTAGCTCGGGATGATGTAGTTGCTGATGCCGCAGATAGTTCTGGTAGTCCTGAACGCCAACCATCAAGCGAAAACTTTGTGCAACCCGTCGCAGCGTCAATTTTGCCCATTGCCATGCTGATGTTGGCTGAGATTCACCCAGCGAAAGCGGTAAACAGCGAGTGATAGTCATCCCCGGTTGTGCTTGTCTCTTCCATGGCAGCCCGGTTTTAATCATCATGCTAGGGGTGTGGTGCAGTTTTTCAACCATGCGATCTTTCCTCACGCAATGCAGGAGTTGTTTCATGTACCGTTGGTTTATTAGAGTCCAACGCCCGACGAATCACGAAGAAAGCGGAAATCAACATGGTGACGGCAACTAACATAAAGAAGCCGCATAGTGCAGCGTTGATGTAGTTGTTCATCACGATGGTTTCCATGTCTTTGATCGTTTTGGCCGGTGCAATCAATGTGCCTGAGTCGATACCCGCTGAAAAACGTTTAGCCTGTGCCAAGAACCCAATGCTCGGTTTCTCATGGAAGATCTTCTGCCAGCCTGCAGTCATTGAAGTCACGAACAGCCATACCGTTGGCAAGATAGTGACCCACGCGTAGCGCTGTTTCTTCATTTTAAACAACACCACTGTACCCAAAATCAGTGCCATTGATGCCAACATCTGGTTACCAATACCGAATAATGGCCACAGGGTATTAATCCCGCCTAGAGGATCGACCACGCCTTGATAAACGAAGAAACCCCAGCCTGCAACGGCAACCGTCGTTCCTGCGAGGTTACCAAACCATGAGCGGTTGTTGGCCAAACTTGGGATAGCGACACCAACCAGATCTTGCACCATAAAACGACAGGCACGGGTGCCCGCGTCAACGGCGGTCAGAATAAATAGGGCTTCAAACAGAATGGCGAAGTGATACCAGAATGCCATCATGGCACGGCTGTTAAAGACCTCGGTAATAATGTGGGCCATGCCGACAGCAAAGGTTGGTGCGCCACCGGCTCGGGAAAGAATGGAGTTTTCCCCGACATCTTTCGCGATCATCGCCAGCGTTTCAGGTGTGACGACAAAACCCCAACTGTTGATGACCTGAGAGGCATTCTCGACCGTAGTACCGATCAAGGCCGCCGGTGAGTTCATGGCAAAATATACGCCAGGGTCGATAACCGAGGCACAAATCAGTGCCATGATGGCAACGAAGGATTCCATCAGCATTGCACCATAGCCGATGAAACGAATGTGGCTTTCACGTTCGATTAATTTTGGTGTGGTGCCGCTGGAAACCAATGCATGGAAGCCTGAAATGGCACCGCAGGCAATAGTAATAAACAGGAACGGGAACAAGCTGCCGGAGAAGACTGGCCCAGAACCGTCGATAAAGCGAGTGACCGCCGGCATTTTCATTTCTGGTGCAGCGAAGACTATGCCCACGGCCAAACCAGCAATCACACCGATTTTCAGGAACGTAGATAGATAATCGCGTGGTGCCAACAGCAACCACACAGGGAGTACCGACGCGATAAACCCATAGATTACCAATACCCACGTGAGCGTCGTGCCATGCAGGGTAAAGAAGGGACCCCAGTAGGGATGCATCGCAATATCGCCGCCATAGATAATCGCCGCCATCATCAGTACAAAACCAATAATAGAGACTTCAGCGATTTTGCCTGGGCGCAGATAGCGCATATATATGCCCATGAATAGCGCAATCGGAATAGTGGCTGCGATGGTGAATAGCCCCCAAGGGCTATCCGCCAATGCTTTGACGACCACCAGCGCGAGAGCCGACAGGATAATGATCATGACCCCCAATGCGCCAAGCATGGTGATGACTCCGGCGAAAGAGCCAAGCTCCTGTTTAGCCATTTCTCCCAGTGAACGCCCATCGCGGCGTGTGGAGATAAACAGCACTAAGAAGTCCTGCACCGCCCCCGCCAGCATGACGCCAACTAAGATCCAGATCGTTCCGGGTAGGAAACCCATCTGAGCGGCTAGAATAGGGCCCACTAAAGGCCCCGCACCGGCGATAGCCGCAAAGTGATGACCAAAGAGCACCCATTTATTGGTCGGAACGTAGTCCAAACCATCGTTATGGCGCTCTGCGGGAGTTAAACGGCGATCGTCGAGTTCAAAGACCTTTTCGGCAATGAACAGGCTGTAAAAACGGTAGGCAATGCTGTAACAAGCGATGGCGGCAACCACCAGCCATACCGCATTGATATGTTCACCACGGCTCAGTGCTAGCATGCCAAAAGCATAAGCACCGATTAACGCCACCAATAGCCAAATCAGGCCGGATCGGACGTTTTTCATTGTACGGCTCCTTCGTATAGGGGAGAGGTATTGATTTATTGTTGTATAAGAGGTTTGGAGACCAAGCTCGCATGGTTAAATAAAGGTTAAAATTCGGTCTTTGTCATGTTGATTAATCAAGCAGGCGATAGAAGTGTGAGGCTGGTCTGATTTGTAATGATTACGTTGAAAAATGACGCAAATTTGTGAGCTTGCGATACATATCGCCCAAGGAATAAACATAAAAATTGATGTGCATCAATTTTGGTATGACCAAATAACCTGTCGTGGTATTCTTTCCTCAGAGAATTAAATCAACCTGCGTGAACCGTACGTAAATTAAGGGTATTAGTTATTCACTGTTAATTAACTATTGGTTTACATTTTTTACCAAGGGAGAAGGCTTTGAGCGCATCTAAGAAAAAAATCGTGATTGTCGGCGGTGGTGCGGGCGGTCTCGAACTGGCAACCAGTCTAGGTCACAAACTGGGCCGTAAAGACAAAGCGGAAATCATCTTGATTGATCGCAACCATAGCCACTTGTGGAAACCTTTACTGCATGAAGTTGCCACCGGATCGTTAGACGATGGTGTTGATGCGCTGAGCTATCTGGCCCACGCACGCAATCACCACTTTACCTTCCAGCTCGGTTCGTTAACCAACATCGACCGCGCCGCACAGCAGCTCACGCTGGCTGATATTCGTGACGAGCAGGGCGAAGTTTTGGTTCCACAGCGCGAGTTGTCTTACGACATTCTGGTCATGGCTCTTGGCAGTACGTCGAACGACTTTGGTACGCCGGGCGTGAAAGACAACTGTATCTTCTTGGATAACCCGCATCAGGCTCGTCGTTTCCATAACGAAATGCTGAACCTGTTCTTGAAGTTTTCAGCGCAGAAGGACAAAGCGGCGAAGGTTAACATCGCGATTGTTGGCGGTGGGGCGACCGGCGTTGAGCTGTCTGCGGAATTACACAATGCGGTGAAGCAACTGCATAGCTACGGTTTTGAAGGGTTAAGCAGTGAGGCATTGAATGTGACGCTGGTTGAGGCCGGTGAACGTATTCTGCCTGCACTACCTCCGCGCATCTCGGGCGCAGCCCACAATGAGTTGACGAAACTGGGCGTTCGCGTACTGACAAAAACCATGGTGACCAGCGCCGACAAGAATGGCTTGAATACCAAAGATGGCGAATTTATTCCGGCTGATCTGATGGTTTGGGCTGCTGGGATCAAAGCGCCTGATTTTATGAAAGATATTGGTGGGTTAGAAACCAACCGTATTAACCAGTTGGTGGTTGAGCCGACGCTGCAAACGACTCGCGATCCGAATATCTTTGCAATCGGTGACTGCGCGTCTTGCCCACAGCCGTCCGGTGGTTTTGTACCGCCACGCGCACAGGCAGCGCATCAGATGGCATCACGCTGCTATGCCAACATTTTGGCGCAGCTTAAGGGCGGTAACATGAAACCTTATATCTATAAGGATCATGGCTCATTAGTTTCGCTATCCAAATTCAGTACCGTAGGCAGTCTGATGGGTAACCTCATGCGGGGCTCAATGATGGTGGAAGGGCGTATTGCTCGTATGGTGTATATTTCACTGTATCGTATGCATCAGATTGCACTCCATGGCTACATCAAAACAGGTTTGATGATGCTGGTGGGTGGGATCAACCGAGTGATTCGTCCACGCTTGAAGTTACATTAATAGCTTAACCCTCTGAGTAGCGACAAACGGCTCCCAAGTGGAGCCGTTTGTGTATCTCGTATTTCACTTATTTCCTTCCAGAAAGAACGCTATCTGATGATTGTTAGACTATCGCCGATAGGAACTTTCCCAAACAATGGGTTTGGCCTTGTTTGGTTATGTTGTCTGATTGTTACTACGAATATTCCTATGCACACTACCTGTATATAAATTTGGTGAAGCACGCACACCGAGCGAAAGAAACGACAAACTTTTGCATCGTTATGAGCGTATGACGTTAATCAACACGACGTTTATAAATATTGCGTGAGTATATTCAGGAGGAGTGCCCTGTGAATAAATCAATGTTGGCAGGCGTGGGTATTGGGGTTGCAGCGGCGCTTAGCGTAGCTGCGGTGGCAAGTCTAGACGTTTTTAGTACCGGTCCACGTTATGCGCAGGTGTTATCAGCAACCCCGATTCACGAGTCAGTGAAGACCCCGCGACAGCAGTGCCGCAATGTAACGGTCACGCATCGCCGCCCGGTACAGGATGAAAACCGTATAGCGGGATCGGTACTGGGTGCGGTTGCGGGCGGGGTACTAGGCCATCAGATTGGTAACGGACGCGGAAAAGATGTGGCTACCGTTGTTGGTGCGTTGGGTGGGGGATATGCGGGTAATCAGGTTCAAGGTTCAATGCAAAACAACGATACCTACACGACAACTCAGCAGCGTTGCTCAACGGTCTATGACAAATCGCAAAAACTGCTCGGTTATGACGTCACCTATAAGATTGGCGATCAGCAGGGGCGAGTTCGGATGGATAAAGATCCTGGCACCCAGATCCCCGTCGACCGCAATGGTCAACTGGTGTTAAATCAGAGCGTGTGATAATTCGGTAGCACAGAATCAAACGGGGTATATATTTATACCCCGTGGTGTGATTTAAACTCGATGCTCGGTAAATTCATTCAGCAGAGAGCCAATAAACTCCAAACGAGCCTTACGTTCGCTGAGATCGACAATAAACTTCAGCTTAGTGGGTCCATCTAAGCGGAAGATTTGCGGTTTCTTCTGCAACAGACCAATTAGGAACATGGGGTCAACGTGGTTTTTCTCGCTGAACTCAATAAACCCGCCTTTGTCATTACCTTCGATCCGACGAATACCCAGCGCCATGGCATCCAAACGCAGCTTCGCGCTTTGCAGCAGATTGCGCGCTGCATCTGGCAGCAAGCCAAAGCGATCGATAAGCTCAACTTTTAGCTCTTCCAACTGATCGTCATTTTTCGCGCTAGCAATGCGTTTGTAGAATGACAGGCGCGTGCTGACGTCAGGAATATAGTCATCCGGTAGCAGGGCTGGCATGCGCAGCTCAACATCGGTTTGATTGCTGGTGAGATCCTCGAGTGAAGGTTCTCGCCCCTCTTTCAGTGCATCAACGGCGCTTTCCAGTAATTCCATATACAGAGAGAAACCGATGGTCGTCATCTGTCCGCTCTGATCATCTCCCAACAGCTCGCCTGCACCGCGGATCTCTAGATCATGGGTGGCTAAAGCAAAACCTGCGCCCAAATCTTCCAGAGAAGCGATGGCTTCCAAGCGTTTTTGCGCATCGGTGGACATGGCCTTTGGCGGCGGCGTCAGTAAATAAGCATAGGCCTGATGGAATGAGCGACCAACGCGACCACGTAGCTGATGCAGCTGTGCTAAACCAAAATGATCGGCACGTTCGATAATGATGGTATTGGCGCTTGGGATATCAATCCCTGTTTCGATAATGGTTGTACACACTAAAACGTTGAAACGCTGATGATGGAAATCATTCATTACGCGTTCAAGTTCGCGCTCGCGCATTTGCCCGTGGCCAATCGCAATACGCGCTTCCGGCACCAATTCTGCTAAACGCTGAGCCGCTTTTTCAATATTCTCGACGTCGTTATAAAGGTAGTAAACCTGTCCACCACGCGTGACTTCACGCAGAATGGCTTCGCGAACGACTAAGCTGTCATATTCACGCACAAAGGTTTTTACCGCGAGGCGACGCGCCGGCGGAGTCGCAATAATCGACAGATCACGCATACCACTCATTGCCATATTGAGCGTTCGCGGTATTGGTGTTGCAGTGAGGGTTAGAATATCCACGTCGGCACGCATGGCTTTGATACGCTCTTTTTGACGCACGCCAAAGCGGTGTTCTTCATCGACAATCAGTAGCCCCAGATCGCGCCACTGCACATCGGCCTGTAATAGCTTATGAGTACCGATCAGAATGTCGACTTTACCTTCTGCGGCATCTTGCAATACCTGAGTTTGCTCTTTTGCGCTGCGGAAGCGGGAAATCATCTCAATGCGAACCGGCCAGTTGGCGAAACGGTCGCGGAAGTTGTCGTAATGCTGCTGTGCAAGCAGCGTGGTAGGCACTAGAACCGCGACCTGTTTATTGTTGTGTACCGCGAGGAACGCGGCGCGCATGGCCACTTCGGTTTTTCCGAAGCCAACGTCGCCGCACACCAAACGATCCATCGCTAGTGGCTGACACATATCGCTGAGTACGGCGTTAATGGCCATGCTCTGGTCAGGCGTCGTTTCAAATGGGAAACTCTGGCAGAACATTTGATAAGCTTCGCGATCTTGCTTAAAGGCGAAGCCGGGTTTAGCCGCACGCATGGCATAGATATCAAGCAGCTCGGCGGCCACGTCTCGAACTTTTTCTGCGGCCTTCTGACGTGCTCTGGTCCACGCATCGCTGCCGAGTTTATGCAGCGGCGCACTCTCATCGGCTCCGCCAGAATAGCGGCTAAGCAGATAAAGTGAGGATACGGGCACATACAGCTTAGCATCACCGGCGTAGGTCAGAATGAGATACTCACCTTTGATCCCGCCGGCTTCTAGCGTAGTCATTCCGCCGTAGCGGCCTACACCGTGTTCTAAGTGCACCACCGGCTGGCCGATGCTGAGTTCTGCCAGATTACGGATTAGGGTGTCAGTATTGATGGTGCGTCGGTTGTCTTGGCGGCGGCGGCTAACGCGCTCGCCGAGCAAATCGCTTTCGCAGATCAGTGCGAGTTTGAGCTCGGGATTGATAAATCCATGCTCGCACGAGCCCTGCATGATATAGATTTTTCCCGCCTCAGCATCTTCTATACGGCTGATAAGTGAAGGGCTAATTTTGATGCGAGCCAGCAATTCGAGCATGGTTTCGCGTCGGCCTTCACTTTCTACCGAGAAAACAATGGCATCCTTAGTGCTTTCAATGAAGCGTCGCAGGTTATCTAGCGGGCTTTTATTTTGTGCCTGAACGGTCAACTCTGGTAAAGGTTGATAGTTTAGGTTGGTATTAGCCGCTTTTTTATCCAACTTGTCGGTTTTTAGTTGAACACGCGGCCACTTTTTCAGCGAAGAAAAGAGCTCGTCTACACGTAGCCAGAGTTTATCCGGTGTTAACAGCGGACGCATGGGATCCACGCGGCGGTTTTCATAGCGCTGATTCACATCTAGCCAGAAACGCTCTGCCGAAGCCTCCAGCTCACCGGTATTAATGAGCAATGTGCTAGCAGGAAAATAGCTAAACAGCGGTGGAAGCTCCTGACTAAAGAACAGCGGCTGCCAATATTCAATACCTGCTGGCCATATGCCTTTACTCACCTGTTGATAGATATGTTCAGGGTCACGGCGGACTTCAAAGTGCTCACGCCATTGGCTGCGGAAGAGTTCAATGGCGGTTTGATCGGTTGGGAATTCATGCGCGGGCAGCAGGTTGATGAATTCAACTTCGTTCAATGTACGCTGGGAATCAACATCGAATACGCGCAGGCTGTCGATTTCGTCGTCGAAGAAATCGATGCGATAAGGCTCGTCGCTACCCATGGGGTAGAGATCGAGCAATGCGCCACGAGTCGCAAACTCGCCGTGTTCCATGACCTGATCGACGCTGCGGTAACCAGCTTGTTCGAGCTGGCTACGCAACTTATCCCGTGATAATAGCTGACCTTTTTGCATCACAAGCGCATGACCATGCAGGAATTCATGCGGGCATACACGCTGCATCAGGGTATTTACCGGCAGGATAAATACGCCACGCTTCATGGTGGGTAACTGATACAGGCTAGAGAGGCGCGCTGAGATAATATCTTGATGCGGTGAGAAACTGTCGTAGGGCAGCGTTTCCCAATCAGATAGAGTGGTCACCATCCGCGAAGTAAACTGCTGGATTTCATCGCGCAGGCGCAATGCTGATTGGATATCGGAAGTGATCAGCACCACTGGACCAGTGTGCTTTTCGGCGATTTGCGCACATTCCAGCGCACAAGCAGAGCCCGTCAGCTGACCTAAAAGCCGTACATCGCCCGCTTTGGCCGGTAGCGTATAACGCTCAGGTAACGTGAATTGGTATTGTTCAGACATAAATCGTTAGTCAGTCTCTGTAGCTCTTTTGGCGCGTCGCCTCATCAGGCACCGCAGTTCTGAGCTTTATTATCCTTTATCACTTTTCTTTGGCAACAGCAGAGTAGGGTATTTGATTTAAAATTATTAAAAACAAATGGTTATATTCATTTTTATTTTCATCTGCTGAAATTATCGGCAGATTTGAGGGGAGTTAATGCTAAAGCGGTGAATTAATAACCAAATAACAATAAAGAATAACCATAAAGAATAACCATGAAAGAAATATCCCCGACTCTCCAAAGAGTCGGGGATATTGAGAGTCATGCGACAGATTAAAAGTTAATGCGGAAACCGACATTGCCCATCAACGGTGATTCAACATGCTGTCCGTTGCGGTAGTTTGCCTCGGCGTACAGCGTGGTCGTGGACGTCACTTGAACGTTTACGCCTGCGCCATATTTACCTGCGTTACCGGAGAAATCATTGTTGAAATCGTTATTTCGATTAATCGTTACGTTATTGGACTTAATGAACTCGCGCTCAACGGCGACACGAATGTAAGGTTTGATGTCTGTGCCATTCGATAAGGAGAATTGGGTTCCGAAAGTGCTACCGATCTCCGCCTTCGCCGAGCGATTATTATCGATGTTCGCCTTCATGCCGTTATTCAGCGTAATGTCTTTGCTTTCAGCAATGAAGTAGGAAGTGCGTAAATAAGGTTCGGCAAACCAAGTGTCGGCAAAACTGTAGTGATAACCGGCTTCTAATGCACCACCGATAGCATTCTGATGATAATCACTGCGGGCTGAGCTGCCAGATGTCATTCTGGCGTTGAGTGAGTTGCTAAAACGGTTAGCTTTTAACACACCATCAATGTAATAGCCGCTGTTGTCGAAATAGGTCAGGTAGGCCCCGATGCTATAGCTGTCGATGCTGCTATTACCCCCGCGTGCGTGTTTCAAACTATTGTCACTGTATGAGGTGAACGCACCAGCCAGCAAATAACCGGGCTCTAAGGTAAAGACCTTGTCCCCACCGATCTCGAAGCCATTCTGTTGCATGCGGTAGGCCGCATTATTTGTGCTTTCGACGTGAGTGTTGTTGGTCAAGTATCGACCCCAAATCCCCGCGTTTTGTCCTTTACTCGCGTTAAGGTCACCTTTACGGAATCTTAGGCTCTGCAGCTCGCCATCAAAAATAAATTGATTTGCAGAGGCCATGCTAAGCACCGCGTCGGTTGACGGTGTCGTCTGGGGCTTTGGTTGTGGCTCCGGAGTGGGTTCCGGTTCTGGGGTAGGTTCAGGTTCCGGAGTTGGATCGGGATCGGGGGTTGGATCAGGGTCAGGTGTCGGGTCTGGGTCGGGTGTAGGTTCAGGATCTGGCGTACTGGAGAAATCAGAGCCCAAATACCATACGTCGCCGTGCATGCCATCCTTATCCGCTTGCTTTATAAGCGTGTACATATAGGTGCCGCCATCCACGGCAGCAATAGTATGCCCCGAGAGAGACGCCAGACTAAAATGGGCTCCACTGTTTTGATCATTAATTAGATTTAACGTTGTATTGCCGGGATCGGTGATCTCTTTGCCTGAGTCCTGTACTATGACCTTATGATTGCCACTGCCGTCAGCTATTGTTAAGAAATCACCACGCCCTTCCTGAATACTGCTGTTGAACAAAAAGTTAAGATTGCCTGAGAGCTTATCTACGTTTAAGTGTGAATGGGTGTCAGCGTTAGCTTGAGAGAATATAACGTTCCCATTACCTTGCAGAATGCCGATGTGGGCGCCTTGAGTATCACTTCCGTTGGCAAAAATCTGAACAGCGGTGTTTTCACCATTCAAATTAACTGATTCAGCATAAGCTTCAGCATCCTGGTCTTCGGCAATGATATTTAATCGGCCTTGATTGTTTATCTGAGTCTCACCGAGCAACTGAGCCGTATCCCGCAGGGTGGTGCTAGCGTTATCATTGATGGTGACATTTTCAGCCGAAGAACTGGCATAAATATATTGTTCAGCATGATCAAAAAGCTGGGTGTCAACAGCAGATGAACCCATCAAAATATGCTGTGTCCCATCGAGGTAAACCTGCGTATGCTGAGCAGTGCCACCTAGAGGGTTAGTTTCGGTGGCGGTAAGAATTTGCGAGCCACCATGCACGTGTGTATTTGTGGCAACGCCGCCAGTAGTCACATATTGAGTACCACCATCGTTGATAGTCGTGTTATCAGCCTGACCCTCTAAGCGAACCTGCTGTGTGCCTCCCGAGTTGATCAGCGTATTTTGTGAGGTTCCTTTTTGCTGTACGAACTCGGTTCCCCCATCATTGATAATAGTTCCCTGGGATTTCCCCTCTAGATAAACAAACAAACGCCCACCTGCATTCACACTGTTGTCAATGGATTGCCCGCCGTCCACCTTGTTTTTATAGACGTAAACAGTACCACCATCGATCTGAGAGTCTTGCAAGGTTCCGCTTTCAACAACACGGATTAATGCACCTGATTTGATTATGATATTGGTGGCATTTGCTGGCGCATCTGCAAAATAATCATCCCAAGCTATCATTGGATCTTTACCAATCCAGACTTCTGCACCATCGTTAACCGTAGAGTCTTTCAAGTAGCCCACGACGCTAAGCTTACTGCCTGCCAGAGCGTTAAGATTGATACCGCTACCTGCGTAGCCAGGGCCTGCGCCGATTTCGTAGCATTGATCTGCGCCTAAGTCGCCGCTGATGGTGCTATCGCCACCCCAAGTCACATTAGGGCGATCGCCACAAAATGTAGCCGCACTGGCTTGGTTCGCATACCCCGCTAAAGAGAAGGCTTGAATTAAAGAGAGCGCAATGAGAGTTATTTTTTTATCCATGAAAATATTCCCTGATTCATAAAAACTTAATATTAAGACGAGCGTATTTTCTACCTAGCACGCTGAAATCATGCTCTGATAGGAAGGGTGCAGAGGGTAATTGTTTTTACTTGAGATGATTCCATTCAGTTATGATTATTGATATGGATTCATATTTATCTCCTGACTGGATAAAGGTAATATGTCAAATAGCAGTGCGATTGTTCTAATATTGAGTTTCTTTAATGCGTTAATTTTATGAGCACTGATTGTTTTCTGGCTGACATTGAGCTTTCCAGCGATAGTCGCTGCACTTTTCCCTGAAAGAAGTGCGTTAATAACCTGCTGTTCTCTTTTAGTTAGCATAATTCTGGATGAGTTATTTGGCCGAACTGACTGGTTATGAGAATAAACAACGCTCTCCAACTGAGCTTTGAGGTCATCAATTTTGCTCTTCGTTGAAATAATCCCGCTTACGCTGTGATGAGAACGTAATTCATGATACGCAAGGCGCTGCAGTGTATCTTCGCAAATAATAATGATTTTGATGTTAGGAATTCTGGCAACTAAGTTTTCAATGAACGGATGGAAGCCTTTTGTGAGGCTATAAAATCCACTAGACGCATTAACGACCATAATTAGTCTGTCAAGATCATTTTCTACTGATTTATAACGACATTTATCGATATCGCTTATGCTGTTGAAGGTATGGATCTCAGTGTGGTGCCCTTGTTCTTGAGTAATATCTAATAAGAGGCTTTTTAGTCCATTCCTTATAAAATGGCACCGTTCGACAATAGCAATTTGTGGCATACAGATCCCTGTTTACGATTTCCAATGTGTACTTTTATTATGCAATGACCTCTTTTCACTTTGAGCTAGTGCGTGTGTAAATATTTTTAGTACAGTAGATGGAATAGAATTATTCTTCTGGTGGAGACCGGTCGTTGAATTTTTTAAAGTTAAAAACACCTGTTTTGTTATAATTGATCTAATTAAAAAAATAATAATATAGCTTGTTAATGGTTTTAGTTTACTCATAAATTCTGTGTGATTAAAGATGGTTTTACAGATCGAAAGGCTATTTATTGATAGGTGTTGTCTATTGGTATTTTGTTATCGATCGTTTATATGAATTGAGTAGTGCGCAGGGTGAGTACCAAAAGGTGTTATATGCACATCTGCTATTTTTATATAAAAATGAATGAGTAAGATAGGAATCATGGTGAATTTTATTAGCGTTATTTTTTTTAAAAGAATTTTTACAGCAAAAAATAAGTGGATGAAATACTGAATTAGGATACGAAACAGCTATTTTAATCTATTAAAAAATGACGATTTATGAGTCGGTGAAGTTGGCATAATTGCGTTGTCTAAGGTACGACAGGCTATTTTTCAGAATATCCTTAGGTAAAAAGTATAAAATGAATATCTAATATTCATGGATGGAATGTTTCGCTAACTAAGTTACCGCCGTAAAACGAACAGCGAGGTGAGTGTGCTCAAAAATGCGTCACTACTAGGCGATGAAATTGCTGTCTTCTGGTAAAAAACCGTATATAGAGAGTGTTTTGGGTTCCCTAAAGGGGTTGTAAACATTATCATCAACAATCTCTTTGCTTTAACTACAGCAACCGAACGGATTTCATGTATCAACCTGTCGCGTTATTCATCGGTCTGCGTTATATGCGCGGACGAGCCTCAGACCGCTTTGGCCGGTTTGTCTCTTGGCTTTCTACTATAGGCATCACGCTTGGTGTTATGGCGCTCGTCATCGTTCTTTCGGTGATGAACGGTTTTGAGCGCGATCTGGAAAACAATATTCTTGGATTGATGCCGCAGGCATTGATCACATCGACACAAGGGTCGATAAATCCAGAGCAGGTCCCCGCCACACAGTTTGAACATCTGGCAGGGGTGAAACGTGTTGCTCCTCTGACAACCGGCAATGCCGTGTTGCAAAGCGCACATAGCGTAGCTGTGGGCGTCATTCTGGGCGTCAATCCTAATGAGAAAGAACCGCTTTCTGCTTATCTCAATGGCTCCAACCTACAGGCGCTGCAGCCCGGTCAATACAATGTCATTTTAGGTGACCAGCTAGCAGGGCAGCTCGGTGTTAAGCGCGGCGAGAAACTGCGGATCATGGTGCCGAGTGCTAGCCAATTCACGCCGATGGGGCGCATTCCTAGCCAGCGCGTGTTCAACGTGGTGGGCACTTTTTCTGCTGACAGCGAAGTTGATCAGTATCAGATGCTGATGAACCAACAGGATGCTTCGCGTTTGATGAGATATCCGCTGGGGAATATCACCGGTTGGCGTGTTTATATGGATAAACCTTTGGCGATTGACGCTCTGGTAAGTCAACCGCTGGAAAAAGGCTTGGAATGGAAGGACTGGCGCGAGCGTAAAGGCGAGCTGTTCCAAGCAGTCAAGATGGAAAAAAACATGATGGGTTTGCTGCTGAGCTTAATTATCGCTGTGGCTGCGTTTAACATTATTACTTCACTGAGCTTACTGGTGATGGAAAAGCAGGGCGAAGTTGCGATCCTACAGACTCAAGGCTTAACACGTGGGCAGATTATGTCCGTGTTTATGGTGCAGGGTGCTAGCGCCGGAATTATTGGTGCGTTGTTAGGTGCAGGGCTTGGCGTGGTGTTCGCCAGCCAGATCAATGTCATTCCTGGTTTGGGGGAAATGTTAGCCGGTGGCAATTTACCGGTTGATATCAATATTCTGCAGGTTGTGCTGATTGCCGTTGTGGCAATGCTGCTGGCGCTGCTTTCTACGTTATATCCGTCGTGGCGAGCTGCCGCGGTGAATCCTGCTGAGGCTTTACGTTATGAGTAACTCTCCGTCTTTGTATAAAGAACTGTTGCAGTGCAAAGACCTGTGCAAAACCTACCATGAAGGCAAATTGCACACGGACGTATTGCGTAATGTGACCTTTGACATGCAGCCGGGTGAAATGATGGCCATTGTCGGAAGCTCTGGTTCGGGGAAAAGTACGCTGCTGCATCTGCTCGGTGGATTAGATTCGCCAACGTCTGGTGAAGTGATATTCAAAGGCCAGTCACTTAATGAGATGAGCTCAACCGCGAAGGCGGAATTACGTAACCGCGAACTGGGTTTTATCTATCAGTTCCATCATCTGTTGCCTGATTTTAGCGCGTTAGAAAACGTAATGATGCCGTTGTTGATCGGCGGTAAAAAGGGTGAGGATGCGCAGGGTAAAGCCATGGATATGCTCACCGCCGTTGGTTTGGCGAAACGTAGCCACCATCGGCCGTCTGAGCTTTCTGGTGGCGAGCGCCAGCGTGTCGCGATTGCCCGTGCCTTGGTGAATAATCCTTCGCTGGTGTTGGCCGATGAACCGACCGGTAACCTCGATATGCGTACCGCTGACAGTATTTTTGATCTGTTAGGTGAGCTGAATGTTCGTCAAGGAACCGCTTTTTTGGTTGTTACTCACGATTTAGCGTTGGCTAAGCGCTTGAACCGTCAGCTTGAAATGCGTGATGGGCAGCTTCAGCAAAATGTGACCCTGATGGGGGCGCAATAATGTCGGTTTCACCATTATCCCTGCTGATCGGCCTACGCTTTAGCCGTGGGCGCCGCCGTGGTGGCATGGTGTCTCTGATCTCCGTCATTTCTACCATCGGTATTGCACTGGGCGTAGCCGTGTTGATCGTCGGGCTAAGCGCCATGAATGGTTTTGAGCGTGAGCTAGACCATCGCATTCTTTCCGTGGTGCCCCACGGTGAAATTTTTCCTGTAGAGCAGCCGTTCACTGGCTGGCCACAGGTGCTGGAGCGTGTGGAGAAAGTTAAAGGCATTGTTGCCGCCGCGCCTTACGTCGAGTTTACGGGGCTGATTGAAAGTGGCACTCAGCTAGTTGCGGTACAACTGCGCGGCGTAAATCCTGAACAAGAAAGCCGCGTGAGCTCACTGTCACAATATGTGCAGGATAATGCGTGGTCGAAGTTCAAAGCAGGTGAGCAACAGGTTATTTTAGGCAAAGGTGTGGCCGATGCGCTCCATGTAAAAGTTGGGGATTGGGTGACTGTGATGGTGCCCAATAACGATCCTCAGATGAAACTATTACAACCTAAACGTATTCGTCTACACGTTAGCGGCATTTTACAACTGAGTGGGATGCTGGATCACAGCTTAGCGATGGTACCCCTAGCGGATGCCCAGCAGTATCAAGATCTCGGTGACAGTGTCACCGGTATCAGCATCAAAGTTAATGACGTGTTTAACGCCGATAAGCTGGTGCGGGACGCGGGTGAAGTGACCAATGCTTACGTATATCTTCGTAGCTGGAAAGGTACCTATGGGTACATGTTCCGTGATATCCAGATGATCCGCGCCATTATGTATTTGGCGATGGTGCTGGTGATTGGTGTGGCCTGCTTCAACATTGTCTCTACGCTGGTTATGGCCGTGAAAGATAAGAGCAGCGATATTGCGGTACTGCGAACGCTCGGCGCGAAAGATCGGCTGATCCGCGCTATTTTCATCTGGTATGGTTTACTGGCTGGAATGGTGGGGAGTGTGTCCGGCGTTGTGATTGGTGTCGTAGCATCTCTGCAGCTAACGAACATCTCGAAGATTATCGAAAAAGTGATCGGACATCGTTTGTTATCTGGAGATATCTATCCCATCGATTTCCTGCCAACTGAACTGCATTGGGTTGATGTAGTGGAAGTGCTTGCCACGGCGATTATTCTAAGTCTGGTTGCTAGCTGGTACCCAGCTCGACGAGCCAGTCGTATAGATCCTGCGCGGGTATTGAGCGGTGGTCAGTAATGCATGCTGACTCAATAGGAGTTGTGTAGATGTATTACGGTTTTGATATGGGTGGCACCAAAATTGAGCTCGGCGTGTTTGACGCTGAACTTAACCCGATCTGGCAAAAACGCATAGCGACACCGCATGATGATTACCGTGAGTTGCTTAATGCCTTTGCATCACTGGTATTTGAGGCTGATAACCTGACGGGAACTCAGGGGCAAGTAGGGATCGGGTGCCCTGGGTCTATTGATGCAGATAAGGGCACGCTTTATGCCGTCAATATACCGTCAGCCCTGGGAAAACCATTGCCGCGTGATTTATCTGCCCTGATTAAACGCCCCGTGCGTGTTGATAATGATGCCAACTGTTTTGCTTTATCGGAAGCGTGGGATGCAGAGTTCCGCGCTTATCCGAGTGTGCTGGGGATTATTTTAGGCACAGGCGTGGGTGGTGGTTTAATTATCAACGGTAAAAGTTTTACAGGCCGTAATTACCTTGCCGGAGAGTTTGGTCATTTACGTTTGCCGGTTGATGCGCTCGATCGCATTGGGATGGATACTCCACGCCTTGCTTGTGGCTGCGGGCAACAGGGCTGCATCGAAAACTACATCTCAGGCCGCGGTTTCGAATGGTTATACCAATATCGCACCGGTGAAAAGCTCGGAGCCAAAGACATTATCGCTCGCTACCGCGCCGCTGATGCACAAGCGTTGGCACACGTTGATTGTTTTGCTGATGTGCTAGCGATTTGCTTGGGAAATTTATTCACCGTTATCGATCCGCATCTTGTGGTATTGGGCGGTGGGCTATCGAATTTCTCCGAGCTTTATCCCTTGCTGAACGAACGGGTTCCACGTTCTATGCTGAGCGCAGCCAAAGCCCCGCGTATTGAGCCTGCTCGATACGGTGATGCTGGCGGAGTGCGAGGCGCGGCATTTTTAAATCTGACCGACTAATTACGATTATTATCTTTGTTGTGGCAAAGAAACCATTGAGGAGCAGTCGTTATGCGTA
This sequence comes from Hafnia paralvei, assembly GCF_020150375.1. Lineage (NCBI taxonomy): Bacteria > Pseudomonadati > Pseudomonadota > Gammaproteobacteria > Enterobacterales > Hafniaceae > Hafnia > Hafnia paralvei. The sequence continues at coordinate 2,247,323 of NZ_CP083737.1, forward strand.
CCCGTCATCGTATATGCCGGTTTAGGAAAAACAAACGATTGCGGCATCAGCGTTTTCGCTCTCGAATTTTCCACCGTGATACACTGTGTCACGCGAACAATGAGGCGGGAGGGTGTATGACTAAACCCTATGTTGTGGTTCTGACCGGCGCAGGTATTTCGGCCGAATCAGGAATACGTACGTTCCGTGCAGCCGATGGTCTATGGGAAGAGCATCGTGTTGAAGATGTGGCGACACCAGAAGGCTATCACCGCGATCCTGAGTTGGTACAGCGCTTCTATAATGCGCGTCGCCATCAGCTGCAGCAGCCAGAGATTCAGCCTAATGGGGCGCATCTAGCACTCGCTGAACTTGAACGTCAGCTAGGCGATCATTTTATGCTGGTTACACAGAACATTGATAATCTGCACGAACGCGCGGGAAACACGCGAATTATCCATATGCACGGTGAGCTGCTAAAAGCCCGCTGTACTCAGTCAGGACAGGTTATCCGTTGGGAAGGCGATCTTTCCGTAGATGACCGCTGTCACTGCTGTCAGTTCCCTGCGCCGCTGCGACCTCATATTGTCTGGTTTGGCGAAATGCCGATTGGTATGGATGATATCTACGAAGCATTGGCTAAAGCAGATTACTTCATCGCGATTGGGACATCTGGCCACGTGTATCCCGCCGCTGGATTTGTGCATGAAGCCCATCTGAATGGCGCTCATACGGTAGAACTCAATCTCGAACCGAGTCAGGTCGAAAGCCAGTTTGATGAGAAGCACTATGGCGCCGCAAGCCAAGTGGTGCCGGAGTATGTCCGCGATCTGCTGGAAGAGATTTATAAATAATCGTACATGTGCGGTTATGACATAGCACTCGTTTATTTCGCCATCTTTATCCTGTAAAGATGGCGAAACTGTTTAGGCTATTTGACCGTCCATGCCTCGGAAAATTCGCGATCCTGAAATAACTCCATCAATCCGCTGATTTGTTTCAAACGCAATACCTCATCTGCATCCATGCCCAGTTCTTCACTGATCTTCTCATCGCTCCAGCCGAGGCGATAAAGTTCGCGTACGATATCCGACATGATGCTGATTTGGTGTTTGCCGCGCGCGCGATTATGACGAATTGTCGCTGCGATGCGATGGGACTTTTCGTTTTCTAGATCGTTTAAGATGACGACAGGAAGATAGCCGCGGACACGTTTACGTAGCTTAGGACGATCGGCGGCCAGTTCACGGCGATGAAAACCATCTACGATGACATAGTCTTTATCATCATCTTTTATTTGAGCGGTAACGATCGGTTGGGTGTAGCCATCACGCAATAACGATGTATATAAAAGCCGCTTTTCAGGTGGGGCAACGTTATTGGGATTATAATCATTCGCGACAACATCTTCGATAGACTTCCAGAGTACACAATCGATAGGCTCATTGCTAAATGGACTCACTTGATGAAGCATGACTCGGATCTTATTTAAAGCCTCAATTTTTATGGCTTCAGGCATAGATTCCAACTCTACTTTTAGATCGTTAACTAACGTATCAATCTTCATATAACACTCCAACACTTCCTGCGCGCCTGAATTCTTTTGTGATACCGCTCATAGCTACTAGGTTTATTTGGGCTAAATGATAAAGAACGACACCAATAATCATTTCTTAGAAGAACTTTGCAAATGCGTCGCCAAGACGGAATATCTTTAGAGCCAATGTCTTTCTCTTGTTCATCGGGTATATCAATGGGAAAACCATGAGTCTGATACCAACGTAAATAAATAGCGATTTTGTTACGATAATGCTCTGCGGTTTTTTGCGGCATGCTGTCGAGTAAGAATAGGGCATAGCTGCGCCAGTTATGATTATCGGGTTTATGTACCTGACGGCGAGCATAAAAATCACCACGGTTATTTGCATAAATTCCACCCGTATTTGCACCTGATACACGGGTGCAAACACGTTCCCAGCATTCAGGTTCTAGAACATGATAAAGCCATAGCCCTTGACGTTGTTCAGGGCCAAAAGGTTCGCAGATACGCATAGAACGAAGCGCTACGCCAGCCTGATACATCAGGTCATACAGTGTGTTATAGGCTTTTCCTGTTGAGGCAAAATAGGTCCAAATATCTTCGGTTTTCCAATCGTAGACTGGGTAAATGCTATAGCAGTGTCCAGAAATGTTAGCGGTAGTCCACGGTTTGTCATCAGCAAAACGATGTTTTCGTTTTGATGCAACGGCCCAGAAGCGGTTATATGATTCGTCGGTGCGAATACCGATCATCATTGCGCTGGGTTGTTGCATGGAGTACCAGCTTGCGAAGGCCGGCATAAACTCTTCAAAAGTGATGCCGTCATAATAAAACGGGAAAAAAGCCGTATCAGAGATGGCGTCAGCGGGAAACTTGCGTATCCACTCAATATCGGGAGTCCAGCATTGCCATTCCGGCTGAAATTGCGAAACAGAATTCCCCGTCGTAATGGGTAATGCAACCCAATAAAACGTTCCGATCTCGGTATGATATAAGCGTCGCATCTTCTCAATATGGGTGATGGTATGGGTAAACTGAGCCTCCCAGTCAATAAATAAAACGTCGAATTTCCTGTTATGCGCTTTCGCATATTCGGCAACTAAATGGAGTAATACCGTGGAGTCTTTGCCGCCGGAAAAAGAAACGCAAACGCGAGAGAATGTATCAAAAGTCCATTCGATACGCGATTTTGCCGCTTTTAGCACATCAATGCTTAAAGCTATTTTTTTATTAGTTAACGCATCCATAGCGATTTATTTTAAGACATTGTCGTTCAGGTGATGTAGAGATTAATAGAATAATACGTAACGTAATAGGTTGATAGCTACATATTTTAAATATGTTGCCTAAATCTAAAGTTAAATTTGGTTAATAAATAAAATATTAATATTGTTTTTTAATTTATATTGGGTGGTCGTATATATACGACCACCCAATAGTGAATTGCTATGATAATAGCTGCAGGATTTAGTCTATGAAGAACCAATACCCGCTATTAATTAATGCAGCTAAGGTTGCAAGGAAACTAGGATCCTCAAGTGCATCGCCGAGCATGGCTGAATTGATCACATATTCGCGAGCAAGAACGTGGGCTGCGGCAGCATGGTCAGTAACGATAACTTCACCGTTTACAAAACAACTTCCTGCAACGTTAATGACGCGCAATCCTCCGAGACGTTCTAGGGATTCGCCCGCTTGAAGCAGCTCATAAATCTCTCCTACCTGATACGGTGGCTCAGGTGGCGCGATATCGAGCTCATGGCGAGACTGGCTGACGAATTCACCAAACCATAGATTGAAGTTATCTTGGTTTTGTAACTGGCTCATCATCATTCCACGTAGCTTTTCTAGCTCGGCGGCTTGAACCTCCGATGGGTTATCGCGTAGCACAAGATCGGGATCGCTATAGCGTTCGCTGCCGAGCTCATTAGCGAGCACAAAATCGGCAAAGCCGCTGATTAATTCACGTCCACTTGGTGCTCGGAAACCGACGGAGTAGTTAAGTGAGTTTTCCAGCGCATAACCTTCATGAGGGAAACCTGGGGGAATATAAAGGATGTCACCCGGTTCCATCTCTTCATCGATGATGGCGTCGAAAGGCTCGACTTGGAGGAGGTCGGGGTGCGGACTGTGCTGTCTTAGCGGTGTCTTTTCGCCTACGCGCCAGCGACGGCGGCCGGTTCCTTGAATGATGAATACGTCGTATTGATCCAAATGTGGCCCAACGCCACCTCCAGGTACCGAGAAGGAGATCATCAGGTCGTCAGTACGCCAGTCTGGCAGTTTACGGAAAGGGCGCATTAAAGCACTGGATGGAACATGCCAATGGTCGACGGCTTGAACCAGAATCGACCAGTTATTCTCACCGAGATGATCGTAACTTTCGAAAGGGCCATGTGCGACCTGCCAACGACCGTCTTGATGGCTAACAAGGCGACTATCGACCTCGTTTTCCATTGCCAAGCCAGCTAATTCATCAGGAGAAATGGGATCAACGAAATTCTTGAACCCGCGCTTTAGAATGACGGGGCGTTTTTGCCAGTAGCGTTGCAAAAAATCGTGCCAGTCGAGATCGAGTTGATAATCCATTGTTAATTCCCTGTGTATGTATCTGTTGGGATTATAACGGAAGTACCGTGGGATTCCTCCGCCTGTTTGTCACAACTCTGGTTTTAAAGAAAATAATTTAGGTTTTAGAGAAAATATATTAGACAACGGCGCCTGTTAAGCGCCGTTTGTGAGTGTAAGGAGGGACACTTGCGACGCTCAGTCGAGCGTATGTGAAATTTGCTGACGGCCGAAGTGGATACTCATGCGTGCGCCACCGAGGGGACTATCGGTGATAATGGCTTCACCATCATACTGTTGTAGCAATTCATCAACTAATGCTAAACCAAGGCCTTGTCCAGGTCGCAGAGTATCGATTCGCTGTCCACGGCGGAAAATCAAATCGCGCTTGCTGGCGGGAATGCCAGGCCCATCATCATCGATGATAATAATGAGCTCTTTTTCCGTTTGTTGTGCCGTGATCTCAACGAACTCTAGACAATATTTACAGGCGTTATCCAGCACGTTCCCCATGACTTCCATGAAATCATTTTTCTCGCCGACAAACGTGAGTTCGGGCGAGATATCCAGAGTGATATCAACCCCTTTGCGTTGATATACCTTATTGAGTGCGGAGCAAAGGCTATCTAACAACGGCGGAACGGAGTGAAGTTCTCGATTGAGCATGTTGTGCTCAGATTGCATACTGGCGCGATGCAGATAGTAGCCAATTTGCTGTGAAATACGGCTAATTTGCTCCAGCATAATCGGCTCAGCCTGCTCAATTTTTAAGTCTTTTCCATTACGCAGCGAGCGGAGAGTGCTTTGCAACACCGCGAGAGGTGTCTTTAGGCTGTGAGTGAGGTCTGATAATGTCGTCCGATAACGAGTATAGCGCTGGCGCTCGTTGCTGAGCAGGATGTTTAAATTGCGCACTAAGCCACGCAGTTCGCGAGGAGGATTTTCACTCAAAAGTTCTCGCTTGCCGCTTTCCAACTCTCGCACCTGTGTCAGCAACAGCTTTATCGGCTGTAGGCTCCAATATGCGGCTAACCAAAGCAGCGGGACGACCAGCAAAATATTGGCGATAAGTACGTAGGTGAACCATCCCCAAACCATATCCGAGTTTTGCAACTCTTGAGGGATAGTATCCACGACAACGATAGTCAGTGCAGGTAGGCGGTCCGTTGCCGCATATTGGTTAACGGCCACGGAGTGCGTCATGGCATCGTCGTCGTCGTCGTCGTAATCTTTTAGTTGATCCTGAACCTTCGGGTTATCCCCTAAAACGGCGCTACTGAATATGGTGCTGGAGTCCAGTTCGTAGAAACCGGGCTTCTCCAACCAAGATTTATCAATGCGCTTTTCTAGTTCGGGGACTTTGCGTTGTGACCAGAGCAGTTTGCCTTTATCGTCGTAAATCATGACCAACGTCGGTGCGTTAAGATCGAAGTTAGGCGGCGAAGTGATGGTCAATTTGCCATTTTCAAAATGCGCCAAGCTGAAGAACAGATTGCTTTCGCCCCGCAGCAGACGGAACGTTGTTTTATCGAAACTGACGACGTAGCCGACGACCGCAACGACTCCGTAGGCCAGTGATAGCATAAATACAACGGCCGCTGTCGCGAGTAAAAACCGTGTTCTTAGCGAAAACGGCTGTGCTTTATAGTGTGCCCAACGCGGAAGGTTCATCAGTTAATATCAAACCTGTAGCCTTGTCCACGAACCGTGGTGATGACTTCTTGCGGGTATTCGTTTTGTAGTTTTTTACGCAGACGCCCCATCAATACGTCGATGGTGTGACTTTCTCGCAACTCGGCATCAGGGTAGAGCTGTAGCATTAGCGCGTCTTTGCTGACGACTTTGGCGTGGTTACGAATGAGCGTTTCAATAATGGTGTATTCAAATGCGGTCAGCTTGATGAGGTTTTCATTCACCGTAAGCTCACGACGAGACAAATCGATCTGGAATGGTGGAAGGGTAATGACCTGTGAGGCCAAGCCGCTATTGCGACGCATCAGGGCTTGCATACGTGCAATAACCTCTTCGAGATGGAAAGGTTTTGTCACGTAATCATCTGCGCCAGCTTCGAGCACGGCCACTTTATCCTGCCAGCTTTCCCGCGCAGTGAGTACCAAAATAGGGAGTTTGATTTGCTCAGCACGCCAACGGCGGATCAGACTGAGTCCATCCTCACCCGGTAAACCCAGATCAACGATAGCAATGTCTGGCGTTTGTTCTTTAACAAAAAAATCGGCTTCTTTGGCATCCTCGGCGGCATCAACCTGATGTCCCATATCTCGCATCTGAACTGAAAGGTGGTGACGAAGTAAACCGTTATCTTCCACAACCAGAATTCGCATGAGTGACTTCTCCATAAGATAAGGCCAAGAGGCGATGCCTCTTGGCAAACGCATATGATGTTATTTTACTGGAAAGTATAGCGGATCCCGATCTCACCGATCTGATCGTCAACTTTCCAGTTATGGTAGGTATAACCAATTTCGGCGGCCAGATTAGGCGTCAACGCATAACCAGCCCCGATACGAGCTTCATTGAAGCCGCGGCTATCATATTCAGCATAGCGATAAGCAGCATTCATACTGATTTTGTCGGTGATGTGGCTTTTAACGCCAATCTCACCGGTTGCGCTGCTCCAGTTTTCATCACGCTTCTTATCATAATCAAAGTTGCTTGAAACAGCGTGACCGCTCGCGCCGATCAAAGCATACATATCGGTGGTTGGGTTAATGGCAAAGTGGTAACCCAAGCCAAGCAGGCTATCGCCGCTAGCTCGCTGGCTATTACCCATTGCGTTTAAACGCGCATCGATGAACACATTGTTTTCGAAACCATATCCACCGCGCAGGTAAAAGCCACCCATGGTGGTTTTGCTTTGATCTGGACGGTTCTGGTGCACTAATTTATCAAAATCGCTTTTGTTTGTGATGCCGCCCACCTGCAAGCCTCCAGCAACGTAGGTGTAGTCATCTGCAAGTGCAACGCCGCTCATAGCACTAATGATAGCGACTGCGCATAAAGATTGTTTAAACATGTGTCATTTCCTCGATATTTCATTGTTGTAGTCTTTGTTACTGCGACAACTAGTATCGAAAGAACCAACTAAACCTTTCCTCAACCATGTACCTCCAAACTTAAACGAAAAATAAACGAGGTGAAATGGGCTTTTACAGGTTTTTCTCTTGAAAGGGAACTTTGTCTGCGTGCAATAAGATAAACGAAGAAACCGCAGCGTATGAGGAGAGGAATACGTCACTGCGGTTTTTTAGGTCTTTTAACGGTCCGGTTCTGCCATAGGGGATTAAATATTTACGGCATAGGTCTCACGCTTAGTCCGGTTACAAATCGAACTAGTGCTTGATATCCGCTTTAGACAGATCTGCACGGATATCGCTGACCTGCGACGCGCTAACGGGTTCGGCCTGATTTCCCCAGCCTGTTCGTACAAATGATAGCAATTGAGCGATATCCTCATCGTTGAGTCGCCAGCCAAAGTCGGGCATCGTGAGGCCTGTTGGGGCTGACTGCGTTTTTGGAACATGAGAGCCTTTCAGCACGATACTAATCAGCGATGAAGGATCTTTGCTTAGCACGACAGGGTTATGTGCGAGAGCAGGAAACCTATTCTTGTAGCCGAGACCATCTGAACGATGGCAGGCTGCGCAATTATCGAGGTAAATCTGAGCTCCTGTCTGAGTGACTTTTCCGCTTGCCAGTGCCTGATAAGTCTTGTCGTCACGAGTGGGTTCTGGGGCACTATCGCCAACAGGTTTAAGCGATTTCACATACACGGCAATCGCTTGTAAATCATCATGACTAAGGTATTGAGTACTATCCTGCACCACATCTGTCATGGAGCCGAACGCTGCCGATTTTTCTGTATGACCCGATTTTAGGAACTGGGCGATGTCTTGCACACTCCAGCGGCCTAATCCTGTGACTTTATCTCCGCGCAGGTTAGCTGCGTGCCAGCCTTCTAACGTTCCTCCGCTCAGATATTCTGACTCCGTCTGGTCAAGGGCTTTCTCTTGGAAACCTATTCCGCGAGGCGTATGGCAAGAGCCACAGTGGCCTAGTCCTTGTACAAGATAAGCCCCACGATTCCACGTTGTATTTTGTTGTGTATCGACTTGGTATGTACCATCGTGGCGGAATAACATATTCCAAGCGACTAGTGGCCATCGCATGTTGAGTGGCCATGGGATATCGCTGTCTTTGTTTGTCTGAGCGACAGGTTTTACGCCATGTTGAAAATAGAGATAGAGATCTTGAAGATCGTCATCATTGATTTTGACAAACGAAGGATAGGGCATCGCTGGATAAAGATGGCTACCATCTTTGCGGATGCCTTGGCGAACAGCATCTGCAAATTCTGCATAGCTATATTCACCTATCCCGTTTTTTCGATCCGGCGTGATGTTGGTGGAATAGATCGCGCCTACCGGCGTGGTCATTTTTAATCCCCCCGCGAAAGGTTGCCCTCCGGGAGCCGTATGGCAGGCGGTACAATCACCTGCGCGTGAGAGATATTCTCCATGGGCGATGCGTTGTTCGAGTGGTGTAGGCGCGGCTTGGATGCAAAAACTGCTTGTACCCAGTAAGAGCATGGCTAGCTGTGTTAGCGTGATCGTTTTCATTATTGCTCTCCCTGTTAGGCCTGAACCAATGGGCCAGGATTGGCTAAGTATTGAGTGCGAATGGCATGTGCTGACCAATAAGCAAGTGCGCCAACTAATCCTGTGGGGTTATAGGCCATGTTTTGTGGGAAGGCGCTGGCGCCCTGTACGAAGACGTTGGGTACGTCCCAGCTTTGCAGATATTTGTTAATCACACTATTGGATGGATTGTCGCCCATGATAGCGCCACCGGTGGTATGCGTTGACTGATAGGGGCGTACGTCGTAATGGCTGTTCATATCCATTACAGAGATTTTCATCTGTTTAGGGTTCATAGCCGTCGCAATTCCCTGCATTTTGCTGGTGATGTGCTGTGTCATTTTGATTTCGTTTGGCTTCCAATCAAATGTCATGCGCAATAGCGGTTGGCCGAAATCATCTTTATAGTTGGGATCGAGGTCGAGATAACATTCTTTATACGGCATCACGGAACCTTCAGAACCAATACTCATGGAGTGCAGGTAGTTATCTTTAATCCCTTGCTTCCATCCAGCCCCCCATGTTGGTGTCTCTGCGGGTAACGACATTTGTTGAATCGGGCGACCGCCGGTGCGCACTGCAGATATGTAAGCGCCACCGATAAAACCGAGATCGCTATGATCAAAGTTGTCGCTATTGAAGTCGTCGATAACAGCTCCTGCGGCGCCTGCACCAATGAAGGGATTGAAATTGGTGTCCTTATCAAAAAATACGGAGATACCGCTGTTCATTTGATAGGCGTAATTTCTGCCGACCATACCTTCGCCCGTTTGTGGGTTATAAGGTGTTCCAATTCCAGAGAGTAACAGCAGACGAACATTGTGCAGTTGATATGCACTTAAAATCACGATGCTGGCAGGTTGTTCGATTTCACGCCCCTGAGCATCGACATAAGTCACTCCGGTTGCCTTTTTACCGCTACTATCAAGATTGACCTTTATGACCATTGAGTTAGCGCGTAGCTCGAAGTTTTTTCTCTGAGTTAATACCGGGAGAATCGTCGATTGAGGGGAGCCTTTAGAATACATAAAGCATCCGAAGCGTTCGCAGAACCCACAGTAGTTACAAGGGCCGAGTTGGACTCCATAGGGATTGGTGTAAGGCTGGGAACAGTTGGCGGCTGGGATAGCAAAAGGATGATATCCGAGTTCTTTAGCCGCTTGGCTAAACAATGTGCCAGAGTACAGTTGTTTAAGCGGTGGCGTTGGGTATTCAGACATCCGCGGCCCTTCGAAAGGGTTACCGCCATCAATAATTTTCCCCTGCAAATTGCCTGACTTTCCTGCCGTTCCGCATACTTTTTCGAACTTATCAAAAAAGGGTTCTAAATCGTCATAGCTCACAGGGTAGTCCTGCAACAGCATTCCTTCAGGGATGAATGACTTACCATAACGTTCCATCACGGTGGTATGCATTTTTAAATCACTGGGAAGGGCGCGCCAGTGCATTCCGTTCCAATGTACTCCGGCACCGCCTACGCCGTTACCTGGCAGAAACGATCCAAATTGACGATATGGAACGGCATAATCACCCGGGTTGTGGCGCACGGTAACCGTTTCTTTTGATGCCTCTTGGAAGAGTTTTAGGCGGATCCCATAAGTTAGTTCATCAGCGATGCGAGGATAGGCAAAATCAGGATAGGTATCGCGTTTTTCCCCGCGTTCTAAAGCGACGACGCTCAAGCCCGCATCGGTCATTTCCATCCCCATAATGGCGCCTGTCCAGCCGAAGCCGACAATAACCACATCAACGGGCTCTTTTTTTATTGTTGTCATTATGCAGTCCTCTTGCTGGAAATACTGATGGGGCCTTGTGGGTAGGGCTCATTCGGATGGTCGACCCAATCCGTGTAGTCGGCGCGAGCTCCGGGGAAACCTATGAGTTGCCACGATGCCAACGTCTGGTTTCCGCCGTGAATAGGATCCGCCAGATAGCCTTCTTTGGTATTTTGCAGCAGTAGGTCAAAAAACATTTTCGCGGATACGCTATCGAAGCTGGGCTTATCTTTTTCAAGATTGGAGAGAACCTGATCTTGTTGATCTGGGGAAAGTTCGGCAAAACGCTGTTTAAACTGCTTGCGACAATAGTTATTTACCTCACTGATACCTAAACGATAAACCTCTCGCGGCACGAGTTTGGATTGGTATCCAAGCTCGGGAACCGCAGAGACAAATGGCGGATGCATATACCAGAGACCGCCGCGCCCAAAAGGTGCCTCCATTTGTTTATCGATAAACACCGGCACACCTTGCTCAACGGCCCCTGGGCCATTGGCATCACTCGGGATTAATCGCTCACAGGCAGCCAACAAAAATGCCCATTCTTCATTATTAAAGTAAAGAGGGACATAGTGCTGGCTGACGCCGGGAGATTTTTCAGAGGCTGTCTGCGCCGCTGATGCGAACGAGACAACCCCCGAACCGGTAGCCGCGGCTAGTGGAATAAGTGTGAGCGTCTTTTTTAAAAATTGCCTTCTGGATGGCATTGCTTCATGGGGCTTTGACATAACTACAGCACCTTGCATTAAAGGATACGCTCTACTCATAAAATGCAGCTGGCTTTGATTTAGCGCCAGATTGAGAAGAGAGGATCGAAGGATGATGAGAGTCTTATAATTGGCATCTAGTTGCCTTGTTTATGATTAGGTTGCTAATCATATATTCCATTGTAATTGCATGGATATAAAAAACAATTAAGAAAATATTTTCATACAATTTATTTACCACTCAGATAACTATCGATAACTAGCCAAGGGTGGGTTTAGGGAGCATAGGAGGAAAATGGCAAAGAAAACGATTGCCTCTAAGGGGGAAGGAAATATGATTGTTCGATTCAGCTCTCAGTATTATTTCAATGGTATTATTAAGGTACTACGCAATGAAAGGGTTCTTAGTCCATTCGTGTGCAAGGAAATCAAATGCAAACTGTGAATAATAACAATACAAAACTCTCCGTGATGATGTTCGTGGAATGGTTTATCTGGGGGGCGTGGTTTGTTCCGCTTTGGCAATATCTGAACAAACTGGGGTTTTCTCCCTCTGAAATTGCGTGGTCGTACAGCAGTACTGCCATTGCCGCTATCCTATCTCCAGTGTTAGTCGGGGTTATCGCAGACCGATATTTTGCTGCGCAGAAAGTATTAGGGTGGTTACACATAGTGGGTGGGGGGCTGATGCTGCTGTTGGCTTGGCAAATTCAATTCTCTACTTTTTTCCCGCTGTTGGTCGTCTATGCCTTGACCTATATGCCAACGGTAGCGCTGACCAATAGTATCGCTTTTGCCAATATTCGCGATACGGAAAAGGATTTCCCACGCATTCGTGTGTTAGGCACTTTAGGATGGATTGCTTCTGGGCTGGTGGTTGGATTTGTGCTACCACCATTATTGGGGATGGAAAACGTCTCTGACACTAACCTTCCGTTGATTGTTACCGCTATTGCCTCTGTGCTACTCGGTCTGTACAGCTTCATGCTACCGAATACACCGCCGAAAGTCGGGCAGCGCACGGACATCAAAGACCTGCTGGGCCTGAACGCGCTAGGACTGTTGCGCGATCGTTCATTCGCTATTTTTGCTTTGTGCTCATTCCTGTTCTGCATGCCGCTGGCGTTTTACTACCAGTTTGCAAATGGCTACCTAACTCAGGTTGGTTTACAAAATGCGACAGGGTGGATGACGCTGGGGCAGGTTTCTGAAATTTTCGCCATGCTTGCGTTGCCGTTCCTGCTTAAGCGTTACGGTATTAAGAAAGTGCTGTTGTTAGGCTTTGTCACCGCGGGTATCCGCTATGTTCTCTTTATCTACGGCGGTACAGCAGACATGCTGATGTACAGCATGTTATTCATCGGCATTCTGTTGCATGGCGTGAGTTATGACTTCTATTTTGTCACCGGTTATATCTACGTTGATAAGAAAGCACCTGCTCATATGCGCACCGCGGCTCAAGGCCTGATCACGCTGATTTGTCAGGGCTTCGGTAGCTTTATTGGTAACTGGCTAGGCGGGCGTGCAATGACAGCATTCCAACTACCTGAAGCGCACAACGGGATGACTTTCGACTGGTTTACCGTCTGGGGCGTGGGGGCTGCGATGGTGTTTGCGGTCATGCTGTTATTCGTACTATTTTTCCGCGAAAAGAGTAAAGAAATCGGCCAAATTGCCCTCTGAAATTAATACTGTTTTTTGAATCCTAGCGGAGACGACAGGTCTTTGGCCCGTGTCTCCGATGAAATATTGAGGTTGTTATGACGTTACAAGTATCGGCAGGAAAAGATCTAACTATCCAGCAACGCATTCTGGGAGCGCTTTATGGCCAGATGTTGGGAGACTCTCTGGGGATGCCGTCTGAGCTGTGGCCACGTTCTCGGGTGCGCAGTCATTTTGGTTGGATTGATCGTTTTCTGGATGGCCCACAGGAAAACTCTGCTGCTTGTTATTTTTCCGCCGGCCAATTCACCGATGATACGTCAATGGCGCTAGCATTAGCCGATGCCTTGTTAGAGGCAAATGGGAAAGTGGTTCCAGAGCTGATCGCGCGTAACGTTATTCGTTGGGTCGATAGCTTTGATGCATTCAATAAAAATATCTTGGGCCCAAGCTCTAAAGTGGCGCTGCGTGAGCAGAAAGAAGGCAAGCCGATTAGCAGTTTGGAAAACAATGGTGTGACGAATGGCGCAGCAATGCGTGTTTCCCCCCTAGGGTGTGTCTTGCCATCGGCACCGTTACGCACCTTTGTTGATCAGGTTTGGGAGGCGTCGAGCCCAACGCATAAGTCTGATATTGCTGTCGCGGGGGCAGTCGTCATTGCGTGGTCAGTATCTAAAGCGATTGAGGGCGCAAGCTGGGCCGAAATTAAAACGGCTTTGCCTGCCGTTGCCGCCTATGCACAAGAATTCCGTCCATCCACTTTCAGCGCGTCGCTGGCAGCGCGTATCGAACTCGCGCTTTCCGTGGTTGCCCATGCGGATGGTATTGAAGATGCCAGCGAGCGTGTCTATCAGTTGGTCGGAGCCGGTGTGAGTACTATCGAATCAGTTCCTGCAGCGATAGCAATGGTGGATTTGGCTAACGGCTGTCCGAATCGGTGCGCGGAATTGTGTGCCAACCTTGGGGGCGATACCGACACCATCGGGGCAATGGCGACGGCGATCTGTGGTGCATTGCAAGGCGTTGATGCGATCAAAAAGGCGTGGCTGGATACGCTAAAGAAAACCAATCCCATTGATATGACGCGCTATAGCCGTGCGTTTGAACAATTTCGCGCTCAATGGCAGGAAAGCAAATAATGAAACCGTGGCTGAACCAATTTGTTGAACAACGCAAGCAGGCGCAGCCCGTGATGGTGCTTGGTGCCTCAGTGATGGACGTTGTGGCTGAAACCGATCGTTTGCCTGAGCGAGGTGGCGATCAGCCTGCTTTCGAGCGCGGCGTACATCTGGGGGGCTGCGCGCTTAATATTGTCTTAGCGCTGCATCGTCTTGAGGTAAATTGCACACCGATGCTGCCCGTTGGCGAAGGTATGTGGGCCGATCGCTTACGAGCGGAAATGGCGCGGAAAGGTATTGAAAGTCAGCTTAATGTAAACGGTGGCGATAATGGCTGGTGCCTGGCGCTGGTTGAGCCGGATGGTGAGCGTACTTTTATCTCTTTCGACGGCATTGAGAACCAATGGCAGCCGCATTGGCTGGAATCTATGCAGCCAACATCCGGTTTTGTGTCAGTCTCTGGTTATCAGTTAAGTTCTCCGAACAGCGATGTATTGATTAATTGGCTACAGCACTTGCCTGTGGAAGTTAAAGTCGTGATTGATTTTGGCCCTCGATTAGATCGTATTGCCCCGCAAACAGTACAACAACTGCTTCGCCCCGGAGTGATCCTGACGTTGAACGAGCGTGAGGCTAAGCTCTTGGGCATGCAAGGTGATGACGTTGTCGCATTCTGCCATCGGCTTTATGAGCTGACTCATGAACTCGTGGTGGTCAGAATGGGAGATGCAGGGTGTTATTACCAACGGTCTCATGACGATGCTGGATGGGTTGAACCCTGCCGTGTACAGGTGGTTGATACGATCGGTGCGGGCGATAGCCATTGTGCGGGATTGCTCGCAGGGCTGGCGAGTGGACTCACGGCTAAAGATTCGTTGATATTAGCCAACCACGTTGCCGCGTATGTGGTTTCATTCCGAGGCGGTGATTGCGCGCCGACGGTTGGAGAACTAACGACATTTTTCTAACCCGTTACGCCCAGTCTCCTTCAAGCACGACTCAAGCAAGCACTACTCAATAATCAATCGTGCTCGCTTGCCGGTCATTGTTAACATGCCGACAAGCGAGTCGATAGTGAATTTATCGGTCTTTTGATTAACAACATCTGACACTCTAGGACGAGAGATATTCAAGATCTCAGCGGCGGCACTCTGCTTGAGATTGTTTGTGGTAATCCACTGGGTGATTTCAACCATCAGCATGACTTTCATCTCAAGTTCTGCACTAATTTGTGCCAGAGATTCGGCCTGTAATTGCGTGGCTGTAACGCTAGAAAAACCTAACTCGGTAAAAATATTCCCATCGGCTGGCGTGAGGTGACGAGATTTAACATCAATATGATCAGCCATGTTTGAGACTCCTTTCTTTGATGATTTCTTGGTAGCGCAATGCCACGATTTCATTGTCTTTCTGCGATGTTTTTTGTGTTTTTTTAACAAAACAGTGCAGCACATAAATGCATTCGTGGAACGTAGCAACATATATGATGCGGTGCTGGTTGTTGTCTTCGTTGATACGAATCTCAGTCACGCCAGCGCCTAAATCGTTTCTTGGCTTCCAATGCCTAGCTTCCAGCCCGTGTTGCACGCGATGTAGCTCAAACCCTGCGATTTTCTTTACGCTCTCAGAAAACGAAATTAACGTTTTGCGAGAGGAGCCCCGCCAGTCAATGGGTTTAACGACAGGAGAAATATGCAGCCCTGACAGCGTGATAGCAATGAAAGTCCTTTTTGATGTATGCATCGTGCGCGTCCTTGTGTATAAAATTTTATACAAATCTGTGCGTTTGGCAAGCACAACGTTTAAAATGGAGGAAAATAGTTTGCGCTGATCTAGCGGTAAAGCAGGGTAAGACGGATAAGGCCGAAGGTCTCGGTGTAATGAGGTTGGTGATAAATATCTGCGAGGTTATACGCGAGGATGTGTGACAAAATGAGCTAATGCTAAGCACGTTTTGCGAGCGGCTTGGCAGGATGCGAAAAATAAAACGCCATCCACGTTATCCTTAGATGGCGCTATTTTTTTTGTGACAACGTAACGGTTAGTCTTCAGTAGAGTATTCGTACATATCACCACGACAATAGTTAATGCTGTACTCCAGCGGTCGTAGTTCGTGATCGAGCAGGGTTTGACGAATCACTAGCATCGCGGAAGGCTCTTTAATCAATAATTTCTCGCGCAGTTCATTATCAGCTAAACAGGCGCTTATTTGGCTATAGAGTTTGCCAAATTGAATTCGGCGACTGCGTAGATAGTCATACAGCGAGTTACCAATTTGTTCCACGTCATCAATAGCATCTTCAACTACGTAGGAGATCGCGACAGAAACCGGGCTATGGTCAACGGTGCGAATACGCTCAAGGCGAAACACCGGGCTATTTTGTGGAATACTGAGTTTTTCAGCCACGCTAACAGAAGCGACAACGCGCTCGCGTTTTAGCCATACGGAACCGGGGATACGCCCTTGCAAATTAACTTCGTCTGAGAATCCTTTAATGGTGGCGAGTGAGTATGCCAGCGGCGGAGTTGGCACATTCTTCACCATGGTGCCAAAGCCTCGGCCTCGCCCGATGATGTCGTCCTGTTCTAAACATGCCAGCGCTTTACGGACGGTAATTCGCGAAATTTTCAATGCGTCAGTAAAAGCACGTTCGCTGGGGAGAAAGTCTCCCGGTTTCACGATCCCTTGATCGATGGCTTCACGTAGAGACTCATTAAATCTCAGATAAATTGGCATTGAGCCCGTTTGGGCAATATCTTGCTGTAATTTATTCAATAATTGCTGGCTATTTTCAGCGCTCATAGCTTTGAACGTCCGGATTATTGGTATTGATTAAGACGGATGAGATTCTCAGTGTAGACCGTGATTTCAGATAGCAGAAGGAAAAAAGCGTGATTTCGTGGAGGAGGGAGGTATTGATAGACAAACGGTGTGTGATTGAATAAAAACTGCCCACCGAAGTGAGCAGTTTGAGTGAATGCATGAGGTAGATACGGGACTACTTCAGCTTATCCACCAAAGTGATAGCCTCGCCGATATAGTTGGCTGGCGTCATCGCTTTCAGGCGAGTTTTTTCTTCATCAGGTAGTGCTAAACCATCAATAAAGGCCTGCATTCCTGCTGCATCGACGCGTTTACCACGGGTTAGCTTTTTCAGCTTCTCATAAGGCTTTTCAATACCATAACGGCGCATCACGGTTTGAATCGGCTCAGCCAAAACTTCCCAGTTATGATCCAGTTCATCCAATAGATGATCGCGGTTCACTTCCAGTTTGCTGATCCCTTTCAACGTCGACTGATAGGCAATCAGTGCATAACCCAAGCCAACGCCCAGATTACGCAAGACGGTGGAGTCTGTAAGGTCACGCTGCCAACGAGAAACCGGCAGCTTAGATGCAAGGTGACCTAATACCGCATTTGACAGACCCAGATTGCCTTCGGAGTTTTCGAAGTCGATTGGGTTTACCTTGTGTGGCATGGTCGACGAACCAATTTCGCCAGCGATAGTTTTCTGCTTGAAGTGGCTGAGCGCGATATAGCCCCAGATGTCACGATCGAAGTCGAGCAGAATGGTGTTGAAACGTGCTACGCAGTCGAACAGTTCAGCAATGTAATCATGCGGTTCGATTTGAGTCGTGTACGGATTCCATTGAATGCCCAGTGAGGTGACAAACTCTTCACTGAACTGATGCCAGTTGACTTCAGGATAGGCGACTAGGTGCGCATTATAATTGCCGACGGCACCGTTAATTTTGCCGAGAATATCTACTTTCTCTAACTGGCGGAACTGGCGCTCCATACGGTATGCCACGTTGGCAAATTCTTTACCGACGGTGGACGGCGTTGCTGGCTGACCATGGGTGCGAGACAGCAGAGGAATATCGCGATACTCCTGAGCTAGACCGGCGATGGCGTCGATAATTTTGCGCCACTGCGGCTTGATAACTTCTTCGCGGGCGGTGTTCAGCATCAGCGCATGAGACAGGTTGTTAATGTCTTCAGAAGTGCAGGCAAAATGGATGAATTCAGATACCGCATGCAGCGCAGGGACTTCGGCAACTTTCTCTTTCAAAAAGTATTCGACGGCTTTGACGTCATGGTTGGTAGTGCGTTCGATGGTTTTAATGCGCTGAGCATCTTGCTCGCTGAATTCGGCAACGATTTTATCAAGGTAAGCGTTTGCGTCGGCGTCAAAAGACGGAACTTCGCGAATTTCTGCACAGGCTGCCAATTTTTGCAGCCAGCGTACTTCTACCTGCACACGGAACTTCAGCAGACCATATTCACTGAAAATCGGACGTAGCGCGGTGACTTTATCGCCATAGCGGCCGTCAATCGGTGACACTGCGGTCAGAGAGGATAATTCCATCGGTAGCAACTCCTGAGGGATTGAGGTGGATAATCAAATCGATAAAACGTCCGGTGGAATACCACCGGAACTAGCAATGTGTGAGTAAATTTTGTGCCATCTGGAACAGGCGATTACGTGAAAACATCAGCTGTAAACGGCCACCGCCGACCTGTTGCCACAGAATACCTGAACGGATCCCCGCCAGCAGTGCAGCGCGCACTTTGGCTTGAATCAGCGGATTTTGCAGGATGGTTGGCGACCCTGTGACCTGAATACGTGGTCCTAAAGGGCTAACGACATCCACATAGATCGAGGCCAGAGAGCTGACTATGGTTTCTGACTCGAGGTCAAAGTGGGCGAGTTGACGGTCTAAAACGCTGATGCGTTCAGACAGTGTTTGCATAGCGCTATTGTTGGCAAACAGCTTGCGTTCCAACACCATCAAACTTAGGCAGTAGCGGGTCAATTCTGCGCCAGGTCCCTGGCGATTAGCATTCAACACGTTCAGCAGTGTTTCAAGACCCAGCTTGAGGTCGCGCTCGTGATCGCCAAATACGGCGAGCGTAGAAGGCGGGTTAGTTTGAAGAATACTGTTTAGCGACGTTCTCATTGCGGTGTTATCGCATTGACCTTCATGTGCCAGCTGTTGAACCAGACGAGCTGATTGACAGATACCGGCTAATGCCAAGGTGATGTCGTAGTAATTCTTCGCCACGGAGACTCCTGTATGCGCGGGCAAGGACAAAATTAACACGAGTCTGAAAACCCGTGTATAAATTTAAGGGCAGATCATGCCACAAAGCAGGGCTTAAACACAGAGGCAATCCACACCAGTGTGGTCATTTGGCTTGGTTCTGTTCAACGTAGAGAGGTGTTGGCACGTTTTTACCCCAAAACAACCTTATTTTTACCGGTATGCTTTGCCTGATACAGTGCATTATCGGCTCGATTGAGAGTTTCTTCTACTGTTGACGTTTTGCCATCATAGAGGCTGATCCCAAAGGATGCGGTGACATGTATTTTGGGGCCATGCGATAAGAAAAATTTTCGGTTGCTGATGGATAAGCGGATACGCTCACATATCTGGAAAGCACGATTCAAATCGTCGTGGTGGATAATAATCGCAAACTCTTCACCACCAAAGCGGGCAATAAAGTCGCTTGAACGAGTGATGAGGTTCATGAGCTCAGCCACTTCAACCAGTACCTGATCGCCAGCCAAGTGGCCGTAGGTATCGTTCACCAATTTGAAATTATCGATGTCGATCATCACTAAGCAGCAAGGGGTGCGGGATTTGGACAGCGCCTGTAACTGTAACTCCAATGACTGTCGATTATGCACTTTTGTCATGGCGTCACGTAAAGATTCGGCGCGCACTTTAAAAAACGCATCCACGCTGCGGCGTTTAATTGATAAGGTCTGGTAGCACACCAGTAGGCAAAGAAATGAAACGGCTTGATAAACCAGAATATCGATGACGTTGCCTTGTGTATGTAAAAACGGCAAGACAACCACGATGCGATAAAGGGTTATAAGAATAATTGTCTTGAGATAGGTGCGAAAAGTATTGCGTTTCCACACGCGGGCGAGTAGCAACGGGATCAGCATTACCGCCAGCAGAAGATTATCTAAGACGAAACCTCCGGTCGTGGCAAAGTTTACAAACCATGCGGTGATACCCGCAATGCCTCCACCAAAGAAGGTGACCAGCAGCATAGGTACGATCTCAAAGCTGTAATACACTTCGGACGTAAAATACATCTTGCTGCGCGTCAGATAGAGTGAAATCAATCCCGCCACCAGACCGAACAAAATCCTGCGGCTTAATGACGACGTCGCGCTTAATGCATTCTGTTTGCTTAGCACAAAATAGGTCACAGACAGCGAAGCATAAGTGACACAGGCATTTATATAGAGAACATCAAGCGACTGTAGCGGATTCATCGTTTATCTCTGATTAGTATTAGTCAGAATATTCTCAGTCTAGCACGTGAGTTTCAACCGCAATTTTAGAAAGGGTACGTGGATAAATGTCTGAATTCTGTCAATAAGCAAACAGGAGAGCTTATTTTGCTCTCCTGTGCGTGGGGGTAGGCTGAATTTTAGTCGATGATGCGCTGTTCTATCACGCCGCCACCAAGGCACACTTCGTCAATATAGAATACGGCTGATTGCCCCGGTGTGACGGCCGCAACAGGTTCGTCGAAGCGGACTTCAATGCGCTCGTCATCAATAGGGGTGACGGTACAGGCAATGTCCGGTTGGCGATAACGCGTTTTCACCACACAGCGGAATGGTTCGGTCACGGTTTTACGATCGACCCAGTGCAATTGCTGAGCAATCAAACCCTGAGAATAGAGACTTGGGTGATCGTGGCCTTGAGCGACTAGCAGAACATTATTTTCCAGATCTTTTTCCACCACGTACCATGGATCTTCGCCGCCATCTTTAGTACCACCGATACCTAATCCTTTACGCTGACCGAGCGTGTGATACATCAGCCCCTGATGTTGGCCGATCTCTTCACCGTCGACGGTCATGATTTTGCCCGGCTGCGCGGGCAAATAGCGACCAAGGAAATCACGGAACTTGCGTTCACCGATGAAGCAAATTCCGGTGGAGTCCTTTTTCTTCGCCGTAGCTAGGTCCAGTTGTTCTGCAATTTTGCGGACTTCTGGCTTTTCCAATTCCCCAACAGGGAACAGGCTTTGTGCCACCTGCTCATGGCTCAAGGTATAAAGGAAATAACTTTGGTCTTTATTGGTGTCAACGCCACGCAGTAATTGTGTCGTGCCATCGATATCTCGACGGCGAACATAGTGGCCGGTGGCGATGTAATCTGCGCCTAAATCCTCGGCGGCAAACTCAAGAAATGCTTTAAATTTGATCTCTTTGTTGCACAGGATATCTGGATTTGGTGTGCGACCCGCTTTGTATTCTGCCAAAAACAGTTCAAAGACATTATCCCAGTATTCGGCCGCAAAATTGACGGTATGCAGCTCGATACCCAGCTTGTCACATACCGCTTGAGCATCTGCTAAATCGGTTGCCGCAGAGCAGTATTCTTCGTTGTCGTCTTCTTCCCAGTTCTTCATGAACAGGCCAGCAACCTGATATCCCTGTTGTTGTAATAGATAGGCGGATACGGAGGAATCAACGCCGCCGGACATCCCGACGATCACTTTTTTCTGGCTGTTATCTGACATGAGACTCTCACAGTCTGAGTGGAACACAAATTTAAGGGGCGGATTTTAGCACGAAAGCAGGGCATGGAAAAAGCTCCATACCTTATTTTCTAGACGACTGGTCTAACAGGGGCGGCTCGCGAAATTAGGCATCCTTGCCTGTCAGCATTATTACAGCTGAATACTGCCGCTAAACAGTACTTTGCCGGTCGGTTGGCCGGTAGGTGAACCGCCGCGTGGCTCTAAGCTAATCGCGAGTAAGCTGCCGTTAATGATAGGTTTGCCTAAAGCGGACACCGCACTCAACGCTGAGTTGCTGATAATACCCAGCGAAATAGGTTTGCCGCCTTGGGGAATTGCCCAAAGTTCTAAACTGCGATTGCTTGGAATATTTAGACCGCGTGGTGGCATCAAGGTCAAAGCGTGGCTATTGGGATTGAGACTCACCAACCAACGCATACCGTTGTCTTGAGCGGCGAGTACCGCGACTTCGGCGGGCGGGGTGGATGGTTTCACCAGCGTTCTCGGTAGCAATACGAGCAAAAGACATGCAGCAGCTAATGCAGTGATGCCAATCCAGCCGTGGCGTTTCAGCCAGTGTGATTGAATGCTAGTGACGTTGTCACTTTCAATATCTAACCGTTTACTGATATTTTGCCAAACGTGTGCAGGTGGCTGGATCGGGCGGTACAATTCATCCAAAGGCGCTAGGCCATTTTGCCAACGCAGTACGCGTATTTGCAGCTCGGGATCTTGCGCTAGCCATTGCTCAAAGCGAGTGCGTGCTGAACCCCGTAGGGTGCCAATCACATATTCCCCAGCGAGATGATCCAGATGTTCGCTACGTGGAATCATAGTCCTAAGCATCCTTTTAGCTGCTCTAGCCCTCGCCGTATCCAGCTTTTAATGGTGCCTAACGGTTGGCGGAGAAATTCGGAAACCTCAGCATGCGACATGCCTTGATAGTAGGCTAGAACCACCGTTTGCTGCTGGTCTGAAGGTAATCCGGAGAGGCACTGTTTCAATCGCAGATTCTGTACCCCGTCATGGATATGTTGCAGCGGATCGTCGTTAACAAACGCGCTGCTTACCAGCGTATCTAACTCGTCGTCACCGGTGATTTCATAGCGTGCGTTACCGGTACGCAGACCGTCAATGGCACGGTTGCGCACGATATGTGTTAGCCATGTCTGCGGACTGCTTAGACCAGGCTGATAGCTAGCGGCTTTGTGCCAAATAGTGATAAAGCTTTCTTGCAGAATATCTTGCGCCCAAGCTGCGTTTTTTAGGATTTGCAGGGCAACTGAATAAAGACGCGGCGATGTCTGACGATAGAGCTCTTCAAAGGCCGCTCGATTGCCCCGAGCAGCCTCCTGAATGAGCCGTGTTAGATTCTCAATATCGTCACTATTCATGGTCAAACCTTGCGCAGAGAAGCCTGTTGCAAAGTATAGACTCAAGTTTCTGCGTGACGGTTTTATTTAGGAAGAAGCACCTTATCAATCACATCAATCACCCCGTTCTTCTGCTGAACATCGTAGGTGCTGATATTCGCAACTCCACCATTGGCATCTTTGATCTGGATATTGTGAGGGCCGTTTTGCATTAACCAAATTTCCTGACCGTTCACCGTTTTTAACATCGTTTGGCCGTGGCCTGCGTGGATCTTTTTCTCGAGCGATTTCATATCCAGTGCGCCGGGGACAACATGATAAGTGAGTATCGCAACCAGTTTGGCTTTATTCTCCGGTTTCAACAGAGTTTCGACGGTACCCGCTGGTAGCGCGGCAAAAGCGGCGTTAGTCGGTGCAAATACGGTGAATGGACCTTTTCCTTGCAGCGTATCAACCAAACCACCGGCTTTGACTGCGGCCACTAAGGTTGTGTGATCTTTGGAGTTCAACGCATTTTCAACGATATTTTTTTGCGGGTACATGGCTGCGCCGCCAACCATCGTGGTTCCTCCCGACATCATGGAGGCTTCATTCATGTTTTGTGCCAATGCAGATGCGCCACATACCAGCAGGGAAGTGCAGAGTAGAGTACGGGTAAACATTTTCATGATGTGTTCCTTATGAGTAGGAGAAAAGTCAGGCTCTGTGCCTCACATACTCATATACGGATGAGATACTGGATTGGATGCAAGAAAACGAAACTATTTTTAAAATAGTTTTGTCAACGCTGACGATGCGAAGGAGAACTCGGTGGAGTTATTGACGATGGTGGACAATAGCCCGCCGAGTTTATCTGGGAGAGACTAGATAGTCGTGACGGGCGGTTTAGATTGCCAGCCAAAAGTCGCTAGAATTTCCAGCGGATAGCGCTCTGGACGCTGATAACGCAAAATGCTTTCGCGTACCAAAGGCGAGCGTAGCCGATCGCTATGAATAATTTCATCAGCGGTGAGCCATAGGCAACGATCAATATCGTCGTCTTGCGGCTGAGTCTCGGGCTGCTCGGGTAAATCGATGGCAAAGGTAAAACGTAAAAATGGCGTATTATCGGGAGCTATCCACTGATACATTTGCAGTAGGTGCTGAGGTTGAGCACGAACTCCCGTTTCCTCCCACAATTCACGTACGGCTGCCTCTAGCAGTGTTTCATCGGCTTCCAGATGGCCAGCTGGCTGATTCCATGTAGGTTTGCCGTGGACGGTTTCTTCCACAATCAAAAAACGATCTTGCGATTGCACCACGCAGGCGACGGTAACGTGTGGTTTTAGCATATTGCTCCTTTAATCCTCAGTGTCATCAAATAAGTCTGGCCAGGTGATTTTTCCGCTCTGCTTATTAATATCAATATAAGCCACGGCAGGCGATGTTTCTGGATCGCCTGCGCCGCGGCATTGTGCAGACTGATGATCTTCGCGCACAATGATCTGAATGTTTTTTTCGTCGTTCCAGCTTTCATAGAAAGTACATTGATAGTCGTTACGCAATGCCAGCGTGATTACCCGTGATGCTTTATCCGTCGATAAGGGGTTGATATCGTCGCGATAACTATCGCCGCTGTTGAGTGGCTGCAGGCGCGATTTTTTCAGCCAACCTCGTACGATACGATGATCGGCGGTGTAATAAACGGATTCGACAAAATCATCGTCGGATTGCTCCTGTGTGGCAATCGTGTCGCCCTCAACTAAGAAAATGGCATTGCTGCGGCACTGTTCATTTGGCTTTGAGTAGAACCACGCCCGCTCGCTTCCCTGTATTTGGTAATGATTATCCGACGCGGGAGCCATGCTTTTACGCGTCGGCATCGTGCTATTCGCCCACTTTTGGCATGCAGGGGGCACAGGCAATGGATTTGCTAGCGGTACTAACCCTACGGCGATGATCCAACCGGTGGCAAATACGCCTTTGGCATCACGATAGCGGACATAGTAAAACGGTCGCTTTGATGCGTCGTCTATGCCTCCAGATTCGGTATACCGTACTGAGTCCCTGAGTATTTCTACTGTATTGCCGTGCACTAAAAATGCAGGAAGTTGGCAGTCAGAAGCGGGGGCAGAGTAAAAGTGTAGCCGAGTATCGCTTGCTTTCACCTGAGCAGCGTCATTGCGGTAACTCGCTTCTCCGGCGGCCATTCCGGCGATAGCGTCACAATCCGTTTGGGCAAAACAGAGTGACGATATGCCGCATAACACTATTGCAACGAGAGTGCGTTGATACATATCTTTATCTTCCATGACAAACGCGAAGGCCAAAATCACCCGCGGTATTATGGAGAAAGTTAACCTTCAGCAGTCGCATGGCGTGACAATATTTTGTCGTGCACAGAACTACGCCGGCATCTCCCGCCATTCTCCGTTAGCCAGATTGTCCAGAGTGTAGTCGCCCATCGAATACCGGATTAGGCGTAATGTAGGGAAACCGATGTGTGCGGTCATTCGGCGCACTTGTCGGTTACGTCCTTCGAACAGTATAACTTTTATCCATGCGGTAGGAATTGATTTCCGTTCGCGGATCGGGGGATTACGTGGCCATAGCCATTCTGGCTCAGCAACGATTTCTATACCGGCGGGCAGCGTCATGCCATCTTTCAGTTCAAGTCCTTGGCGGAACTGTGCCAAAGCAGCGTCATCTGGCACGCCTTCCACCTGAACATAATAGACTTTCCCTGTTTTCTGACCTGGCTGGGTGAGTTGGGCCTGCAACTTACCATCGTTGGTTAACACCAATAGGCCTTCGCTGTCGCGATCGAGTCGACCAGCGGCATATACGTCAGTTAAAGGGATAAAGTCTTTCAAAGTGGAGCGTCCAGCCTCATCGGTGAACTGTGGTAAAACATCAAAAGGCTTATTGAATATAACCACCTTTCGTGGCCCGCGAGGGCGCTTAACCGCCGCAGCAGAACGAGTGCTGAATCGGTTAACTTTGTGATTTCTAACAGGGAATTTTGACATAGTATTCATCATGACGAATGGTAGAAACATTATAACTGAAATCGTATTCCGATTGGCTACGGACAATATTTCAAGTAATATTGACAGGTATCTTACATTGCATTAACAAAAGGCGGCATTTTTTACAATTTACGCCTTAGCTAAATCAAGCAGTTACCGTACAAAAAACAATAGACTCAGGTTTATGGGTAGCGAACTTTACTAAGTACTTGCGCTGAAGGAGAGGTTAATGGAAAGCAAAGTTGTTGTTCCGGCTGAAGGTAAGAAAATTACGGTTGATGCTCAGGGGAAACTGGTTGTTCCGCATAACCCGGTGATTCCGTTCATTGAAGGTGACGGTATCGGTGTTGACGTTACTCCTGCGATGATCAAAGTGGTCGACGCGGCCGTTAACAAAGCCTACAAAGGCGAACGCAAAATCTCTTGGATGGAAATCTACACCGGCGAGAAATCGACTCAGGTTTACGGCAAAGACGTATGGTTACCAGAAGAAACGCTGGATCTGATTCGTGATTACCGTGTAGCGATCAAAGGCCCTCTAACCACTCCTGTTGGCGGCGGCATTCGCTCTCTTAACGTGGCATTGCGCCAGCAGCTCGATCTGTACATCTGTCTGCGTCCAGTGCGTTACTATCAGGGCACGCCAAGCCCAGTTAAGCAGCCAGAGCTGACCGACATGGTCATCTTCCGTGAAAACTCGGAAGACATCTATGCTGGCATCGAATGGAAGGCTGACAGCGCCGAAGCCGATAAAGTGATCAAGTTCCTGCGTGATGAAATGGGCGTGAAAAAAATTCGCTTCCCAGAGCACTGCGGCATCGGCATTAAACCTTGTTCTGAAGAGGGCACTAAGCGTCTGGTTCGAGCGGCAATCGAGTATGCGATTACCAACGACCGTGATTCTCTGACGCTGGTTCATAAAGGCAATATCATGAAGTTCACCGAAGGCGCATTTAAAGACTGGGGATACCAGTTGGCGCGTGAAGAGTTCGGCGGTGAGCTGATCGATGGCGGCCCATGGGTAAAAATCAAGAACCCGAAAACGGGCAAAGACATCATTGTTAAAGACGTTATTGCTGATGCGTTCCTGCAACAGATCCTGCTCCGCCCAGCGGAGTACGACGTTATCGCGTGTATGAACCTGAACGGCGACTATATCTCCGATGCCTTAGCGGCACAGGTTGGGGGTATCGGTATCGCACCAGGGGCAAACATCGGTGACGAATGCGCGTTGTTCGAAGCGACCCACGGCACAGCACCTAAGTATGCGGGTCAGGACAAAGTGAACCCTGGTTCAATCATCCTCTCTGCAGAGATGATGCTGCGTCATATGGAATGGTTCGAAGCGGCTGACCTGATTGTTAAAGGCATGGAAGGCGCGATCGCAGCCAAGACCGTGACCTATGACTTCGAACGTCAGCTAGAAGGCGCTAAACTGCTGAAATGTTCAGAGTTTGGTGACGCGATTATTAAGCACATGTAATAATGCAAATGTAAACGGGGCTGTTAATGCCCCGTTGTTTCCTGTCGACACGCTAAAAAACTCGCGCGTAGCGGGTCTGACCAGATTTTTAATCTAAAAAGCCGTTGAAACCTCAGTAAGCAGGTCTGTACGTTAACAAGGGCGCTGCTTTCCTGCGTTCTGAATCCGCTGATACAATCACTTTCTCATTATCCCTGCCGCCTACTTGCAGTAACGGACGGGGCTGTACCGAGAGTCCAGCCGCGTGAACGGAAGCACGCCGGTATCTGTGCGGCCGTCATTGCCAGTATCTTGGCTGCAACGCTTCTGCTGTCTCTTGTTTATCAAAAATCCTTGCCAGTCAGTACAGCGCCAGTAGGCGACGTCGAGCCGTCAGGCGCGGTAAGACTCAGGCGTCCGTATACACCATGTCCTTATGGGGGATGCCGTCATCCAGATATTCACTGGACGCTGTTTTAAACCCGAATCCTTCATAGAATCTGACGAGGTGAGACTGCGCCGAGAGCTTTATCGCCTTGCGTGGCGCATGATCGTGGATAAGGGACATCGTTTCTTCCATTAGCCTGGCGCCCAGCCTCTGCCCCCTGAATGTATCATCAACAATCACCCGCGTGATTTTAGCCGCATCCGGAGAGTCATCCACATGCAGCACCCTGGCGTAGGCGACAAGCTTTTCGTTGCTGTAGCCAGCAACGTGGAGGGTACTCTCAGGCAGATCCTGTCCGTCAATATCCTGAAAAGGGCACGTCTGCTCCACGACAAAAACCGCGATGCGCAGTGCCAGAATATCATGCAGCTGCCGTGCGCTAAGGCTGCTGCCCCGCAATGCCTTCCAGCTTATTTCCATCTTTAATCCTTACATTATGACTTGAGCATTATATTACGGCCATGCCGCCCTTAACGCGTCCGACTGGCTAACACCAAAATCACCAGCAGGCCACCGAACCATCGTGATCCCCTCAGTGTAAACCACGCGGGTGCAGATAATTACCGCCCGTACTAAAAAGTACACCTATGACTTCGAATGTCAGCTAGAAGGCAGCTAAGCTGCTGAAATGTCAATGGTTTAGTAGCGCGATTATTAAGCACATATAATCGGGTAAATACTAAATATGTCAACGGGAGCCTAGTGCGACCGCTTTTTACTCAATTCCGATAGGGTATCAAATAAATAAGATTAATTAAGCTCTAAATTATCGCTTGTGATTATATAGCCTGCGTTGAAAACCTCATCTTGCCCATGATGCCATTCTTAGTTAAAGTTATTACTAAGCGTTGAATATATTGAGTATTACGCGGACGTTATTGATACAAGCATGAGATGATGGAGCTAAAATGAAGTATGTGTTTGCACTTATGCTGGGCATGGGATTATCAGGTTGTACTGCAAATGATTGGGTAGATGCTGCCAGCGGGATAATGCAAGCTACAGAGAAACAAGAACAGGATGCAAGAAACAAACGCATAAAGGCTGCTAATAAAGCCGCGGGTTACTAGTATTTAAGCAATTAATTTACTCCTCTTTCTATAGAAAGAGTTACTGGCTTTAATCGATTTTGTTGCTTGCCAGATCCTTAAGATAGTTGCCAGTTTCTACTGTCCATGGAGCGAAGCGTGGGGGTGTATCTCTGGCCAATACCATAGTCGTAATTATGGCAGTTCAAAAAGCCCCATATTTAATGCAGGATTAGACCAGCACACAGTGCCAGTGATTATTTAAAATATTTGTCCAGCGGGTCGTGATGTCTGTATTTTCTATAGAAAAATAGCCAGTAGAAAAAGCCAAGAACAGCACCTAATCCGGCGAATTTTAGGAAAAGAATTTTACGGAAGCTTAGCAGTTCTGCAAATGAGTATGAACCCCTCCATATATCAATAATGCTGCCGGTTATCACCAGATCTGTAAAAAGAGCCATCAATGGCAGGGCGATGGCATATGCAACGATGAGGTAGAAAAGAGACGCTAGTCTGAGTTTGGTGTCTATATGCATTGTTTCCCTCCTGACAAATTAAACGGGAGGATAGCACAGTCAATCCACCGTACCGCTAGTAGGAATAACAGTGCTCAAACTTGCGGTTGAATGGCAACGTTCCGGTTTAGTAGCAAAACAAAAGAAACCGTTCACTACGACGGTTTCTTTTAAATTTAACGGGTTGTTATTTAACGCAGATTATCTGGAAAATTCTCCGGCAATTCACTCGCCGCGCAGGCAATCACATCATCATTATTCGCACCGCAGTCACGAATAAAGGTGATGGTGGCAAATTCATCAATAACCTCCGTCGGATAAGCCGGACCAGTATCACGGTACTGATTCATCAGCGGAATATGGTCATTCTGGAAACAAACCGTTTTTTCGGGGTTATTCATCACCCAACGTGGGAAGAAAATAGTGCCATGGAAGAGTTTATCCCCCAGGTTGACAATTAAGCTCACATCCGTCCCGGTTGGCTCCGTCCAGGATATTTTGTAAATATCCTTACCCACGCGGACAATATAAGCCCGCTGATCTTTGACCCAACGATTCCCTACCAAACCGCTGTGAATACGGTAGTCCAAGGTTTGTTCATTTTTGACATAAATTTCGTAGTTCCAGCCGTTATCGTAGGTGTACACCAGATGTTTACCGACAAAACCGCTTAAATCATGTTTATCAAAGTTGCTCATTTCAGGTCTCCTCTGTTCGATAAAATTAGTCTAATGCTTTAATATTTTGATGAATAGCGCTAATTTATGATGATATTAATCTAATAAGTGAATCATTATGAATAGAACCACGTTGGAACAATGGGCAATTCTGGATTGTGTCTTCACCACCGGAAGCTTTGCACGTGCCGCCGATACGCTACACCGAAGCCAGTCTTCTATTAGCTATAATCTCGCGCAACTCCAGACGCTACTGGGCGTGACGCTGTTGGTTCCAGAAGGGCGCCGTACTGTATTAACCCCAACCGGGGTCACGCTGCTGCGCCAAGTACGCCCACTCCTGAAAACATTTAGTTATGTGGAGGCTCAGGCAGCGACTCTGCAAGAAGGGATGCGATCGCAGCTTAATTTGGTGGTGGACGTTATCTATCCTCGGGAGCGCCTATTCTCTGCTCTGCAACAATTCCAACAACGCTGGCCGCATATTCGGGTGAGGCTAACGGAAGTCACAGAGAGCATGTTCCCCACCATGCCCGCAGTGGACGATGCTGACGTGATGATCGTGACCGACCGGCAAAATATTACCGGCCGGGGAGAGTGGCTAATGAACGTGGATTTTATTGCCGTGGCACATCGCGATCATCCGCTGCTGTCGGTATCCGGCACGTTGACCGAAGCACTACTCGGCAATTGGCCACGGGTACAAATAGCAGATGGCGGTAAAACGGCCTCAGGGGATAGCCATAACTGGGATTTCTCCACTCTGGATGCGGCGGCAGGCGCTGTCGTGGCCGGTCTTGGATATGGCTGGCTGCCGCAGGCCTATATTCACCAACAATTGGCGGCAGGCATACTGAAACCATTGCCCCTCAGCCACGGCACCCACCGTGTCACGCCTTTACACATCATCCTGCGTCAGGATGTTCCGCCGGATGAACCGGTCAGTTTCCTAATATCAGCCCTGAAAACGGCGCTGTAAACCACACCGCCACATGCGGCGCGCCTGTGCGCTCTTGATTACAGGCTTTACCTCTGTGCAACCGCATCCGGCATTGAGAACCATCTGGTGGCAGCGTCGATAAACACCTCTACAATCTGGCATAGCCTCAAGGAATACAGGTATAATCCCGTAAATTATTCAACGGATTTAGACAGCAAAATGACAAAACTCACCTTACAAGAGCAGATGCTAAAAGCGGGATTAGTGACCAGCAAAAAAATGGCCAAAGTCCAGAAAACGGCTAAAAAATCACGGGTGCAGGCGCGTGAAGCAAGAGAAGCGGTAGAAGAGAATAAGAAAGCACAGCTTGAGCGTGATAAACAGCTCAGCGAGCAACAAAAGCAGGCCGCTTTGTCTAAAGAATATAAAGCTCAGGTGAAACAGCTTATTGAAATGAACAAAATCGACATTTCAAAAGGCGATATTGGCTTCAATTTCACAGACAATAACGTCATTAAAAAAATAGAGGTGGATAAGGTCACACAAGCCCAGCTGATTAGCGGTCGCCTCGCCATTGCCCGTTTGGTGATTGATAGCAGCGGGGAGAGCCAGTATGCAATCATTCCCGCGAGCGTCGCTGATAAAATTGCCCAGCGAGATGCGAGCAGTATCGTATTAAATAGTGCACTGAGTCAGGAAGAGCAGGATGAAGACGATCCGTATGCTGATTTTAAAGTGCCTGATGATTTGATGTGGTAATTAACGTTTTACTGGTGCTCATATATGAAAAGTCCTTCTGGGCTTTTCATTACATTTTTATGCCCAGCGAGTTCAAGGCAAACACAGATTCATTCTGGATAGCTAGCCGCATAGGCCAGAGATGTCAGAATTTCATCTCAAATGCGGGTACCTGTCTGCGATTTTCAGTCTCGTAAACCAAATACATAGTCTGCGCAGCCATTGTGCTTTACACTGCGCGCTGTAAAAACTGAGTAGATAAACAATTAAGTAGGCGATAATGGCGATGAATGGAACGATCACAACGTGGTTTAAAGATAAAGGTTTTGGATTTATCAAAGATGAAAACGGTGATAACCGCTATTTTCATGTGATTAAGGTCGCCAATCCTGATCTGATTAAGAAAGATGCGGCGGTGACTTTCGAGCCCACCACGAATAACAAAGGCTTATCGGCTTATGCGGTAAAAGTTATACCGGAAAGTAAATATATCTATATTGCAGGCGAGCGGCTTAAGCTTACCTCAATCAAATCCTATCTGGTTTATAGCGAAGAAGTGCCTGCGGATAGCCGTATTGATAAAGAGAATACGGTGCTGTCTGTGGGGATATTGATGAATAATATCAAGCCGAAATCAGCCGCTAAACCAGATGAAATGCGTACGCTGAAAAAACTGGCGATCACAACCTTCCAAGGAGAGACGCTGATCTTCTCAGAAGATGAGATAGATGTGGACGCCACGGTGAAATTGTTGAAAGTCTGAAATAATTCAGGCTGCACCTGTGCCGGAGTTCAATGCCATTTACTAGGAGAATTCCGGCACCACTTGCTGATTACAGAGTGATTAGCTATACCATTTCTCACAAAATTACATTGCATTATTTTTTTGAACAGATATTATTCTAACTTATTAATTTAGCTAATTAAAATAAACAATCACATGAAACTCTTCTTTGTTTTTTTATATCTAATTTCAAATATAAATAGTGATTTAAGAAAGTCATGGGAAACTGAAATATTAAAAGGGAAATATAAGTTTTCTTGGCTAAGGCTATTTAAAGAGTATAGGAAGTCTAAAAAAAGTACAAATATGAATGCGATTTTCTGGTTTTGGTGGAGATTAGCAAATGCGATGTATCTCAGTGGCAATCGAAATTATAAAAAAGTAGCAAAAAGAATAAATAGAGACCTAATTTCAAACTTCAATGTGGATATAATGCTAGGGGCTATTATTGGAGACAATCCTTGGATAAATCATTTCTCGAATGTTGTGATAACAAATTTTGCGGTCATTGGGGATAATGTATCTATTAAACAAGGTGTTACCATTGGAGTGAAAAATATAAATGGAAGTCACTATTCAATAAATATTGGTAATAATGTCGATATTGGTGCTAATGCATGTATTATATCTGATGTTATTAAGATAGGTAATAATGTAACAATCGGAGCTCAAGCTCTGGTGTTATCAGATATACCAGATAATTCAATTTATATAAATAAAATAACTCCGGTTTTACTGCAGAAGAAACTCTGATGTTGTGATAAAACGAGATATTCATGAATGTATCTGAATGATTAAATGGATGTTTTCGAGCTAGGTATTTTTCTGCAGGCTGACGTTGGCTAATCAAGACAAGCCTCCGTACGAAATATTTAACTCCTTTCTAATCAGAACTTTCCTTCTACGTCGCTGGTTATCTCACTAGCGACCTCTTTTCATAACTGAAACCAAGCATTATACTGTATGCATATACATATATTGGTTTGACGTTATGAAATTTTATCCAGCCACCGTTTCCCAGCAGGCAATCCCACTGCCTCTCTATGACGATCGTGTACCTGCCGGTTTTCCAAGCCCCGCCGCGGATTACATCGATAAGCCTATTGATCTAAATGAGCTGCTGATTGCACATCCCGCCGCGACCTATTTTGTTCGTGTCGCTGGAGACTCGATGGTAGGGATCGGTATTTTTGACGGCTCGTTATTGCTGGTGGATTCGAGTATCAGGCCTAAGCACAACGACATTATCATTGCGTGTCTTGGTGGTGAGTTCACCGTAAAACGCTATGTCACGCACCCTAGAACGAGGCTTCTGGCTGAAAATCCCGCTTACCCGCCGATTGAGCTTCACGAGGGGGAGGATCTCGAAACATTTGGTGTAGTGAAATTTGTAATTAATGAGGCGCGATAGTGTTTGCTCTTGTTGACGTCAATAGTTTTTATGCCAGCTGTGAGACGGCGTTTCGCCCCGATTTACGTGGCCAGCCTATCGTTGTTCTATCGAATAATGATGGCTGTGTGATCGCTCGTTCCGTTGAGGCCAAAAAGCTCGGCATCACTATGGGGACGCCATACTTCAAACTGCGTCAGCTATGTGAACAACACGGCGTCCATGTGTTTAGTAGCAATTATTCTTTGTATGGTGACATGAGTCGACGGGTTATGTCCTTGCTTGAAGAGATGGCTCCGCAGGTGGAATTGTATTCGATCGACGAGGCATTTCTGGATCTGCGAGGTGTGAATCATTGCCGAGATCTT
This sequence comes from Hafnia paralvei, assembly GCF_020150375.1. NCBI lineage: Bacteria > Pseudomonadati > Pseudomonadota > Gammaproteobacteria > Enterobacterales > Hafniaceae > Hafnia > Hafnia paralvei. The sequence continues at coordinate 2,281,619 of NZ_CP083737.1, forward strand.
GACGGCTATGGGCGTGAGATTCGAGAGCAAATTTGGTGGGGAACCCATCTCACCGTGGGAGTAGGGATTGCCCCAACCAAAACGCTGGCGAAATTGGCTAACCATGCGGCGAAACAATGGGGTAAGACCGGTGGTGTTGTTGTTTTGACCAACGAACTGCGGCAGAGAAAATTGATGGCTCTCATGCCAGTGGAAACGATTTGGGGTGTTGGCAGAAGGCTATCTAAATCGCTGCGAACAATAGGGGTTGATACAGCACTAAAATTGGCTGATATGAATTTAGCCTATGTACGACGTAATTACAGCGTAGTTCTTGAGAGAACGGTGCGTGAATTACGAGGTGAATCATGTTTGGGCATTGAGGAGATGCTTCCCACGAAGCAACAGATTCTATGTAGTCGCAGCTTTGGTCATCACATTACTGAGTATCAGGATATGAAAGAGGCTATCTGTAGCTATGCAGAAAGGGCCGCTGAAAAGCTCAGAGGAGAAAGTCAATTCTGCAAGCATGTGAGCGCCTTCATTAAAACATCACCATTTGCGGAACGGCATCCTTATTACGGAAATTCAGCATCGGCCCAGCTCGAAACGCCCACCAATGACACGCGAGATATCGTCAAGCAGGCGCTCGCCTGTTTAGCGAAAATTTGGCAGCCAGATAAGCGTTATCAAAAAGCGGGGGTCGTGCTTGGTGATTTTTATGATCAAGGAGTCTTACAACTCAACTTGTTTGATGAGTTCGGCCCCAAGCCAAATAGTGAAGCGCTAATGAACGTTCTCGACGAGATAAATAAGAAAGGTCGCGGGAGGGTGTGGTTTGCCGGACAAGGCATTCAAAAAGGCTGGCAGATGAAGCGAAGTATGCTTTCGCCAGCCTATACAACGAGATTTAGCGATCTCCCTATTGTTATGGCTCACTAGTGAATCCCCTGATAGTGATAAAATAGGGCCGTGAGCACTCTACGTTGGCTTAGTGAGATCGAATTATTGCTTACCAAAGCGCCACATAATGAAGTGCAATATTCCCATTGAACCATGTGCGACGATATAGAACTCAATAAGTCCTGTAAGGGATTTGTGGATATCCTTCATATCTACGGCCCACGCTGAATTGAGTCTCCATAAAACAAACCATGTAAAGCCTGAGATAACGACGAGTGATAAGGCTCCTAGGCCCAAGCCCTGTACGCAGGTAGCCAGACCTCTAGGTTCACTTTCAGGCAGTTTGAAACGGGTTATCGTTTTTAGATCGCGTCTGATTTGGGTGAAATCGCCCCACAGATAGGGATAGAAATAACGAAAACCTCGGGTTGCTAAGCAATAGACGACCAGCGCGACGCATAAACATAGTAAAGCAATTCCGATGGCAATATGCATCCACGTGAAAAACTCAGTCAACAGATCGGAGCGAACTTGCTGCGTTGGTGTAAACCCCATGCCATTGCTATTGAGTATTTGAGTGATAACAAGAATTGCAATGGCTATGTGCAGGCATCGCAAAAAGAACTTTTGATATAGACCTAAGAAATGCCAAAAGCTACCTATTAACGTTGATATAGACATTTGATTTCCACGCTAGCCAGACTCGATATGGGGTAATCTTATATACTAAACATTAAGGTAAACTTAGGTGCATCTGATATAGCCAATTAAATATCACTTTTGTCTAAATAGTTAACACTGTGTCATGATCCCTTTGAGTAATGACAACTATTATTGTTTAGCTGATGATGGCTGCTAAAAGTTTCGACTTAAGCAGCCAGCGGCTTCTTATGCTTAGCGCCCTCAGATAACGATGCCGTTAGCTGGATTATATGAGGCCGGCGAGAAGTTGATTAATGAATTACAAAGTATGATGCCAATGCCACTATTGAACAGCATCTCGCTGGTTTTGGGCTGAGTGGTAATAATGAAATGTTTATATGAGGAGGGCACATGCCTACGTTTTTGACGAGTTTTATCTTTGATAAAAAAGAGTACGACGACGAGTTTTATGCTCTGGACGCAAAAATTGAGGCGTTCACTCAGGCGACACCGGGGTTTATTGGCATGGAGTCCTATGCAGATCCTAAAACTGGCCGTGTGATCAATAATTACTACTGGAGTAGTCGAAGTGCAATGGAGTTATTGATGAAAAACGTTGAGCACCTGAAGGCTAAAGAGCTCAGCGGTAAGTGGATCGCGGGATACCAAGTCATTATCGCTAAAATTGAAGGTGCCCATAATGACAATATGAGCCATCCATTGTCAGAGATTAAAATGCGTTATCAAGGTGAACAATAGGGGGCAGTCTGGCGTGGGATCGTTAAGGCTTACTATAACCAAAAGATTTCTGGCGAGAGTTTCTAACGGATGCCCGTGTGTTGAACATTGTTTCTGTTCTGCGTAGGCAAAAGACGCAGAACAGGGCGTTGTGCGGCTCTCAAGATTATTCAATGGTGCTAACGTGATTGTCTAACTTCGGCAAAGGATGTTTTGCCCGCGAACATAGCGCGATCCCACCAATAATGAAAAGGGCACTTATTCCATGATAGGTATGCAGAGGCGAATGCAGGAATAGCAGGCTAAATACGCCGCCGCTGAGTGGTATCAGATGTGAGAATATCTCCCCACGCGTTGCACCGATAGTGGTAATTCCTTTGTTCCATAGCAAATAGGAGAGCCAAGAAGGAAAAATGATCAGATAGAACAGTCCACTTAAAAACGTTGGTTGAGTATAAGCACTCATATCGGGAAGACCGTTTTCCGCTATGCTGATGAGCAATACAGGAATCAAAACGAGAGCACCTAATACCGCGCTGACGGTTACAAAAGCATTGCCTCTCACCTCGGCAGGTTTTATACGTAAGAATGCGCAATAAATAGCCCAACTGATGGCAGAGCCCATGGTCCACAAGTCTCCTCGGTTGAGTTTTTTCAATATATCCGCGTGAGCAATATCTCCCTGTAAGATTAACCAGATAACGCCTAGTGAACTTAAGGCTACGCCGGCGATATTTCGACTAGATATATGCTCTCTGAAAATAAAGCGATTTATCAGTAATACCATCGCGGGTGTGGTTTATAAATAGATAGCGGCATTAAGCGATGACGTGTATTGCAGACCGATATAGAGAGTTAGCGGAAATAATACTTGTCCGCAAAGAGCAAGGAATACAATGGTACTAAATGATTTTTTCATCGCTGGCCACTGCGCTTTTACCTGGCGAAAATAGAGCGCAAGCAATAATAAAGCGGTGAAAATCCAGCGTGCCGCAGATAGAACGATGGGGTCTGCATGGGCGACTAATAAATGTCCAACAACGTAGTTTCCGCCCCAGAAACAGGCCGCTAGGCTGAGTAGAAAGTAAGGCATAAATGCTCCAATAACGGGATGAATTTGTTACTGAAACAAGGTTACTGCGCATGCCATATGGGATGCTAATATAAACTTTCCATCCATCGGTATAGATTAAAACTATGAACTTTACGCTGAGGCAACTTGAGTTTTACATTGCGTTGGCTGAGACGTTGCAGATATCCAAAGCGGCCAGCCGATGTCATATCTCTCAGTCGTCAATGACGGTGTCGATGCGTAATCTGGAAGACGCGCTCAATAGCCAGTTATTTATACGACATCCAAAGGGCGTGAGTTTAACTTCAGCCGGCGAACGTTTTCTTAGCCATGCGCGTAAAATTATCGCTGACAGCCACGCTGCGCTGGAGGAGTTACATAATCAACCTGAGCTAGCTTCAGGTACAGTGCGTATTGGGCTGGCTGAAACGCTTTCTGCATATCTGATACCGACGATTCTGAGTGATATCCAAAACCGTTTCCCGTTGATGGAAATTATTTTTGAAGAGGCGACATCACCGGTGCTGGTCAATGCGCTACGGGAAAACCAGCTCGATTTTTGCTTGTTATTGACGTCGAATATTAAGCACGATGACGATCTGAAGATTGAAACTTTTATCCGTTCCCCCAGAAAACTATGGACGCCGATTGGACATCCATTGCAGAGCCAATCCGTGGTTAATCTTAGCGATGTTGAGAAAAGCCCATTTCTGCTGCTGATAACAGATGAATATCCGGAAGTGATTCAGGACTATTGGCAGGCGCGTGGCTGTGTGCCCGATATTCAATTTAGAACCAACTCGTTTGAGGCGATTCGCAGTCTAGTGGCTCAGGGTAAAGGCGTCACAATTTTGTCCGATCTCGTTTATCGACCTTGGTCACTGGAGGGGCTTCGGGTTATGCGCCGAACAATCGACGACTGTGTTACCTATATGGATGTTGGCGTTGTAAGCACATTATCCAAGCCTTTTTCTCCTGATTGTCAGCGGTTGGTGGATTTTCTACGCCAGAGGATTACTCGTCTGAATTAAGCCAGCAAATGTCTCGGCATCATCATCTCGATATTGAAAACGGGGCAGATGTAAAAACTATTCACAAAGTGAATTAACTTAATATTTGCAGGTTCCCCAGCATTTTTGCCGAAAAAAACGCGATATGATCTTGACCCGTTTTACAGTCGGAGATGCGATGAGGCTACTCAAAGAGATTTTTCGCAGTCGGTTAGTAGGATATTTAGTGGGGCTGCTCGCGGCTATTGCGTTTGGCTTCAACCCTATTGAAGTACCCGAAGAGGATGAGAAACTTACGCGTGATAAATAGAGAATCTGTTTAGAAGGCCACCATCAGGTGGCCTTTAACATTTCAGGCGAGTGGCGCCATCGAGATCAGCTCACCATTTTATTATAAACAAAGAACTGTGTATCTCGTACGTAACCCTCTTTTTCGTATAGCGCCTGAGCTCGCACATTGTCAGTTGCGGTGCTCAGCATGATAAACGCAGAATCGGTTTCGGTTGCAAGCTGGTCAGCTCTTGCTAACAGCATCTGAGCCACACCTTCTTTTCTTGCTTCAGGCGCGACAAAGAGATCATACAACAGCCAAATGCGTTTCATCTCCAGCGAGCAGAACAGTGGATATAGCTGAGCGAACCCTACTGGCATCCCGTCTTTTTCCACAAAATAGATGACTGACTCATGATTTCTCATTCTCTCCGTGAGAAATTTTTCAGCTTTTTCGGCGGATTCATCGACCTGATAAAATGCTCTGTAACCAAGATAGAGCGGAAGGATTTTTTGTACGTCTTGCAACTGTGCTGTGAATAGTTTCATGGAAATAATTCCTTCTTTGGATGTTATGAGAAGGATAGCGCCGCCATTTAGTTTACGTTAGTGATAGTCAATAAATGTAATTTTATGCGTTCGCTTGGCGGGGAACCACGTAAAGACCAATGCACATATTAGATAGGCGCGTCAGCCGTTTATTTCGAAACGAACGAATAGACTTAGCGGCTAATTCTACAGGGAAAACAGACAATAATTTTTTCTCCGTTGCCGCTAAAAGCATCTACGCTTGATTAGAAAGTAGCTTCCAGAATCAGTAATTCTACTCACAGACAGTGTGGATGAAATAATGGCGACAGTGACGATTTTGCATAGCAGAAATGAGCCGTCAGAGATGGTTTCACTCGAACAGATTTACAGGCGGGCTGATTTGCTGATGTTTTTTTTGGTATGGGGCCTATTGATTATCTCGGCGGGTGTCGGCTGGTATTACGATCATTTGGCTACCGCCCTCATCGTGGGCAGCATATTGGCCTTTAGTTCATCGTTGATAAAATTTCTTTTCCCCGGCAAATTAATCACTCGCTTATTCTTTGCCTTCATCCTGCTCGCTTTTGCCGCCTTACTTATCCAATTAGGTGAAGGGGAGACAGAATTCCACTTCTCGGTGTTTGTGCTACTTTCCGCACTGTTGGCGTACCGCGATTATCGCCCTTTACTAATAGGGGCGGCGACGGCGGCGGTTCACCATCTATTGTTTAACTACCTACAGGAAAATGATCTCTATGGCATTGTATGCTTTATGCATCCAGGGCTACACATGGTGATTTTTCACGCATTATTCGTGGTGGCGCAAACAGCAATGCTGATTTTTATTGCGGTGAATATGGCGCGTGATGCGCGTTCTGCAAGTGAGGTCGCTCAGTTAGCCGCGCATATTAATCGCGAGTCAGGCTGTTTAACGCTCGATAATGAGGAACCTATAAACCATTCACCTTTTGCGCGAACATTTAGCACAACGTTGAACACCATGCGTCATACCCTTGCTCAAGTGAGCCGTGGGATTTCAATGGTGCAGGGTGGGTCAGAAAGTCTGATGAGACAAAATTCCGCGCTGTCACAGCGTACAGAGGAGCAAGCTTCGGCTCTTGCCGTGGTGGCGAGCGCGATGGAACAGCTAACGTCTGTTTCCGCACACACCAGTGAAAAAACGCTGTTGGCACAGGAACTTTCAGCGAAAGTCACTGCGGTGGCCGCTTGCGGCGGCGAGAGTATCACCTCGGCTATCCACACGATGGCACAGATCAAAGAGGAGTCTCTGCGCATTGGCAATATTCTGGAGATTATCGATGGCATTGCCTTCCAAACCAACATTCTTTCGCTAAATGCTTCGGTAGAGGCGGCTCGCGCAGGCGAGCATGGTAAAGGATTCTCCGTCGTGGCGACTGAAGTCAGAATGCTCGCATTGAGCTGTGAAAATGCAGCCAAAGAGATACGGCAATTGATTGCTGTATCAATGGATTGTACCCAAAAAGGGTCGAGTCAAGTAGCGGTGGCAGGGGAAACGATGCAGGAAGTGATGCGGGCTATTGGCCGTTTGGCGCAGTTGGTAGATGAGTTATCGACCATGAGTGTTCAGCAGCGAGCCAGTATTTCACAAATGCATACCAGTATTACAAGTATCGATGCCAGCGTGCAGGAAAATGTTAACCACGTGGCTGAGACCGTGAGAGTCGCCCAGCAGCAAGGACATCAGGCTGATGCCTTAAAGCAGGCCATTTCGGTATTTCGTTTGGCATAACGTTTCAGATTTATGGCAGACAAATATTGATGCGGAGTGTGTGATGTCAGTCATTTGCTGGAAACGGTACTGAGTTGATTGACGATAGTTAAAAACTGGCTGAATCCAGGAGTGTGTGCTGAGTGCTTGTTGTATAAGAAGTAGAACGTAATGGGCTCAAGGTGTACGCCTGCGTCGATAGCTTGGATTTTGGCTCCGCAACTTTCAGCTAATAGGCTAGAAGGCATAATACCAATAGACTCGGTGTTTTCGATAATACTTAAAAGAGCCATAACGGAATCGCTGGAGAAGATAAAGTTTCGGCCTTCAAGTATTCGTGAAAATTCAACCTGACGTCGCATGATATAAGGGATTGCCGAGTGCAGGCCACAAAACCGTTCTGCACTGAGCTCACTAAAATCTACGTTGCCTTTCAACCGTGGGTGATTAGCGCTGCACACTAAAGAGAGTGGCTCAGATGAAAAGGGGATAGAAATAACGGAATGGCTAGTGGTTGGATGAATATCAAAGATCAGGTCAGCCTGACGGTTGATTAGCAATTCATCCACTTTCATCTCTTCCGTCAAGGTGTAGTGCATAATTTCGATATTAGGAGCTTGATGCTCAAGTGCATGAATGAGTTTAGGCAGGTAGTGAGATGCGACGTAATGCGACGCGTAGATAATAAACTTTTTTTTCTTCGTTGGGTCATTGATTGTATTCAAAGATACATCAACCAAACGCATAATTTCAGCTAATTGGTCGTGTAGACTTAAACAGACTAACGTAGGTTGCAGAACATTTCCCTGACGAATGAATAGAATATCATCATAATGATTACGTATTTTTTGTAGTGACTGGCTAACAGCAGATGGTGATATGTTTAGCATTTTTGCGGCTAAGCTAACGCTCTTACAGTTAAAAATGGCTTCAAAAACAGTAAGTAAGTTAAGGTCGACGCCTCTTACACGTTTGAGGATCTGCTTGTCATTCATATTCTTCATTTGTTGCCCGCACGAATTTGATTGATTGTGTCAGTATGAATGGGATGTTCTTGACGCTCTGAACTGGCCATTCTCACGACTCTTGAACTCATGAAATAGCCTATTAATTCTAATACTATTAATATAAATATTATTGAATGAAATATGATAGATAAAAAATGTATTTTTGTGTGAAAAATACATTAATCATATGAAGCTAAAAAAACAAGAGAATATGTGGGTTTGGGACAAGGCAAAAATGGATTTTAGAGCGCCTTTAAAGAAAGGCGACTTATGTTGGAAATGATTCTGCTCACGAGTTTCTTGAGTTTTAATGTGAAACAGAACGGGAGAATAAATTAATGATTAACACGCCAGCGATAATAAACACCAGTCCAAGCATGGCTGGGAAATCGAGAGTCTGTTTGAACAGCACATAGTTGGCGCCCGCAATCAATACGATCCCCAGACAACTCCAGATAGCATAGGCAATTCCGATAGGCATCGTACGTGTCGCAATCGAAAGCATATAAAAAGCAGTGGCGTAGAGCAGAGCCATCACCAGCGTGAGTCCTGATCGTGTGAACTCTTTAGTATGAGGAAGAATGGATGTTGCAATAACTTCGCAGACAATAGCAAAGGCCAAAGCTCCGTAGGTGATGAAAACGGGGGACATCGTAAATCCTTATAAACAGTGATATTAAGCGCTAGGAGATATACCAGTTGAATCCATCGCTTGGTGAGTATAAGGCAAGAATCAACGGTTGAAAAACGATTCTAAATGATGGAATAAATAGGAAGGAAGTTTATTGATCTCGTTGAAATCAAAGATTAATGCAGTCCATATAGCTAAAAGCAATATAACGAGTCCTGTCATGGTGTTGAGTAAGAAACGCACAAAAACCTCGCATAAGGATTGCAAAAAATTCCTTGGTTCATTCTAGCAAGGTAAGTTCAATCCCGCTTCAACGACTGATAAGTTTTATTGCATTATTAACGCATTAGAAGCATAGCTTACACTGGGTAAACCCCCTTTGGGGGAAACACATGAACAAATTGAAAAAGAGTAGAGCGGATTATTAAATCGAAGAAAGCTTGTGACGTTTTCGATTAAAGCTGTAGTGACAATGTGGGCAATGCATCATTATGCTGTCTTCAATCTTGAACTCATCAAAGCGGCCTTTATGATGACATTCCTGACAGACAACAAACGCCTGCTTACTTTTAAATATATCGAGAACCTTAGTCATTAAGGCCATACATACCACCTCTTATAGTAGTTTCCATCATACCATATCTGTTCATGGCTCTCTTGGTGTTTTGTTCTATAGGTGGCTCTATTTTTAGCGTTAATTTGTGCTTTGGGTGTGAAACTGCATGATTGGTCAGCACGAAATGCACCAGATAAAAAGCGCAGACCTTTACAATATGCACATACTTGAAGGGGATGTTTTCCAACTGGAAAATCAGAATATCTTTAAAGCAATGTGAGCATGTCTTACCTAAGCATATCGATACCAACTCATATAAAGGTAAAAGACATGAGCAATAAAAATAGGCAGCTGTATGATCTGAGCGATTGGCCATTGGTTAAGGTCAGCGCAGAATTTATGTGTTTTTTAGGCAACGATTGGGTCGCTCAGACCGAACGTTTGCTTGCGCAAAATCGCCCGTTTGTACTGATATACCCTGAGGTTAATGTGGCCGCTCAACCAGATGAATCTTCCGCGGCTGTTGGGGAGAGTGCTCGTGATGCACGAACGATTATTGCCAAGTGGTTGAAAATCCACCGTAATGATTTTTCTCAGCGGTGCCGAGGTATTGTTTTGAACGCATCAGGAGAGACAGCGTCTCATCTCGTTTCGGGACTCGAACGCATGTATGGTGTGCCGGTAAAGGCAGCTAAAGCAGAACAGACCATGAATTTGGCTAAAGAAATAATGGGTATCAGCTAATCGGCTGATATTCAACGAAGAGGTTAAAAATGTCAGAGGTGATTGTCAGCGATCTTATCCAGTGGTTAGAAGGACAACTTCAGCTGAGTGAGGCCATTAAAGTGGACGCAATAGCAGCGAAAAGTGGATATTCGAAGTGGTATTTGCAGCGGGAGTTCAAGCAAAAAAAGGGACTTTCTATTGCGGAATATGTTCGCAAACGTCGTTTACATGAGGCCGCTACGCTGCTTTGTGCAAGCGAACTCCCAATTATTGATATTGCACTTAAATACGGTTTTAGCTCACAGCAAACATTTAGTCGTGTATTTAGAGCTCACTTTAATACTTCTCCTGCAAAGTTTCGTGACCAGAGATTGTATCCAAAACTTGATGAAGTCATGGAAATGAACAAAAAACACTGAGATGAAAGAATGGCCGTCGAAGAGGCGGCTTATTCCGTGACCAATATCCATATATTTAGTACGCCATCTCATCCTCAAAAAACAACCTATTTGCATGCATATTGAACTACGAACAAAGTTGGTTAATTTGCGTGCTAACTAAATAGCTAATGACGGTTGGCATTTATTAAAGAAAAGCCGATAGTTGCCGATACCTCCATCTATTAGATATTGCTCACATTTTAATGTATTTATCCGTCCGTGCCGTGCATGTTATCCCGACAAATGGAACAATCTTATTGAGGTTTATGCCGGACTTAATAAAAATAGCGAAGAAATTTATGCGGAAACACAACAAGTAAGAAAAATCTTATAGTTTGTTTGTATACTTTTTTTGTGCTTAATGTTTTCATTATGCTGGCGGATGTTAACGGAGTAATAATTATGTGCAACCTAATGAAAATAGAGGCCGTTAGCGTAGGGTCCCTTGGTTCATGATATTACCTTCAATCCGTGCAAAACTTTCTCACTGCTTTAGCAGGTTGCTATTTGCGCCAACCCTGATGTTGGTTCTCATGATGTACACCGTTAACGGTTTAGCGGTAGATGAAATTCAAGAAGCGCCGGAAACTCTAACCATCAAAGAGCAAGATGTTGCAAAGGTCGTGATAGGAATGCTTCGTTATACCCGTTGGGCGAGCTCTCCAGATCCTATAAAGCTTTGTATCGTCCCTCCTGCGCGTTATGCGCGTTTGTTGACTGAGAGTACGATTACGTTACCCAGCAGACGCGTAGATGCTAAAGTCGTCGATTTTTCGCCCACGAAGCTGTTGGAACAATGTGACGCGGTGTACTTCGGAAATATAAAACCAGATGACCAAGAACTGATCATTCAAAGTATGCAAGGTAAAAGTATTCTAACAATTGCAGAAGATAATAAGGAATGCCTTAGAGGAAGCGCGTTTTGTTTACGCATCGATAATTCGGGGGTCGCATTTGATCTCAATTTGGATATTCTGGCGCGTAGTAACGTTCAAGTGAATCCTAATGTGCTGCTTTTAGCTAAGAGAAAAGGGTAATCGGATGAGATTCACTTTTTTCTCAAACGCGAACATGCCTAAATCTCGTCCAACGTTACGTAGTATGTTTCAGCGTATTCATTTAATGATTATCGCTATTACTCTGCTAATGGCGGGGATACCGCTGTCAGTGCTTTCTGTTTTCACGCTGAAGTCATACGCTGAACATAACTTACAGCTGGTTGCAGCCACGATCAGTTATACCAGCGCGGCTGCAGTGGTATTTGGCGATAAACCGGCGGCTCAGGATGCGTTGACGTTGATCGCTAAAAAAGAACAAGTGTATGAGGCGAGGATCTACGATCAAAAGAAGGAGTTACTCGCAAGCTGGACCTCACCTACCAGCATGCGTTTGACGCTTGACGACCCGATTCGAAAATGGCTATTGCCAAAAATGGTTGTTCAACCTGTAGTGAGTGAGAATGAAGTGGTGGGATACGTCACGTTGACCGCAGGTGGCGCCACTATGGTTAAATTCTTGAGCAATTTGTTGCTTGGCCTATTGAGTTGTTTGGTGATTACCGCTTTGCTGTCGTTTTGGTTAGTGCGCCGTATGCACACCGGAATTGTCGATGAGCTGCAAAATATTGCCCATGTGGCTCGTTTGGCCCGAGAAAAGAGAGAATTTTCAATCAGGGTACGGCCTTCACAAATTGCAGAGATTAATGAGCTGAGTCGGGGCTTCAATAGCTTATTGCGTGAAATGGAATTGCAACATGCTGATTTGATGATCGAGAACGATCAGCTTTCTTATAAAGCATTGCATGATCCATTAACGTCACTGCCAAATCGCTCAAACTTCATGAGCATGCTAGAGAGTATGAACATGATGCAGGAACAAATATGCGTCATGTTTCTTGATGGTGATGGTTTTAAAGCTGTCAATGATACTTGGGGGCATTCGGCCGGCGATCATGTACTAACCACGATTGCAGAACGTCTAAAAACGCTGGTCGGTAAAAATGACTTAGTTGCCAGGATGGGCGGTGATGAGTTTTCAATTTTATTGCGTCACGTGGTTGATCAGGACGATGTCATGCAGGTAATCGAAAAAATCCTCAAGGCAATGAGACGCACGATATATCTGCCTAATGGTGAAGAGGTATTTGTATCACTCAGCATAGGTTTTACGCTTTCAAATGCTGGGAGTACGCCAGCTGAATTATTGGAGAAAGCGGATGCCGCTATGTATCACAGTAAGCATAACGGTGGCGGTTGGAGCTTCTCGTAACGATGATATTAAAAAAATAGGAAGAGGAATGAACGTGAGATTACACACTCAGTGGAAATGGGTAGGAATAATTTTAGCAGTACTATTTTTAGCGGGATGTCAGCATAAAGGCGGATTAACCGCAGAACAAATTGCAGTACTAAAAGAGCAGGGCTTCCATCAGACCGATGAGGGATGGATGTTTGGACTGTCTGAGAAGGTATTGTTTGGTAATAACAAATCTAATCTGACGCCAGAAAGCACGGAAACGGTAAAAAAAATGGGTAAGACGCTTGCGCAAATCAATATTCTGCATGCGCGCTTAGATGGCTTTACCGATAATTATGGTGATGAAAGCTACAACCAGCAGCTATCGCTAAAACGCGCCAATACAGTGGCTGATGCTCTTTCTCAGGGGGGGATCCCACGCATGAATCTTACAACGCGCGGAATGGGAGAAAGTCATCCGATTGCTAGCAATAGCACTAAGCAGGGACGTTCTGAAAATAGACGTGTTGCAATAGTCATTGAGGCGCCTTAACTGAGCCCCAATAGATAAATATTTTTTAGGTATCATGGATGATACCTAGCCATTTCTGTTTGCTTTTCCGCACTTTTTTTCCGCCTGACAAATCTCTCTCAAATATCTCTCAGTCCCATTCTATGCGGCAGTAGCTCATTAGTTTTGCCTAGTTATTATCTCAAAAGTGGCTTTTTTTCAGGCCTATACGATCTTTACACACTCAGTGACTAAGATCACAAATTTTGACATTTGGTCTGTTTTGTTGAATTATTGTTATAGTTAAACAGCATTATTTGAAGGATTAAATAAGGAGAAAAGGGCTGTTAGGGTGTGGTTGATCAGGTAGGAGACTGCTTATCTGAGGCTGCCAAAAAGCGCACTATCAGCGATTTAGGTCGTGTCCCATTGGGGGCTTTATCCTGAGTATTCGAGTTGTCATAGGCTATGAACGTCTAAAAGTCGCAAGCAGGGTGGACGAGCGCAGCCAATACGTAAGCAATTTTGAAGTAGGACGGGTAGAGAACGGACCATCGTGAGGCACGGTGAGAAGGCATTCACTGTGCGACACAAAATTTTGCAAGGAAATAATAATGAGATTAAGAAGAAAGCAGGCAAAGCCGCTACATATTAACGACATTACAATTATCGATGATGAGAAGTTAAAAAAAGCCATTACCGCGGCAGCGTTGGGTAATGCGATGGAATGGTTCGACTTTGGTGTTTACGGGTTTGTTGCCTATGCACTGGGTCAAGTATTCTTCCCCGGTGCCGATCCAGGTATTCAAATGATCGCGGCGCTGGCTACATTCTCTGTTCCATTCCTCATTCGTCCTTTAGGCGGATTATTCTTCGGTGCATTGGGGGATAAATTTGGCCGCCAAAAAGTTCTCTCTGTCACTATTATTATCATGGCGGTGAGTACGTTCTGTATCGGCCTCATTCCGTCTTATGCATCGATAGGGATCTGGGCTCCGATTCTGTTGCTGTTGGCTAAATTAGCTCAAGGCTTTTCCGTCGGTGGTGAGTATTCAGGAGCAGCAATCTTTGTTGCTGAATATTCTCCAGACAGAAAACGCGGATTTATGGGGAGCTGGTTAGACTTTGGTTCCATTGCGGGCTTCGTTTTGGGTGCCGGCGTAGTGGTACTGATTTCTAGCATTGTTGGTGAGCAAGATTTCCTTGATTGGGGATGGCGTATTCCATTCTTTATTGCTGCACCATTAGGTTTGATTGGTCTTTATTTACGCCATGCATTAGAAGAAACGCCAGCGTTCCAACAGCATGTAGATAAAATGGAGCAGGACGATCGCAATGCGATTCAAAATCCGCCTAAGACTTCATTTAAAACCATTCTTGCTCAGCATTGGAAAAGCTTGTTGACCTGTGTCGGTCTGGTTATCTCAACCAACGTAACGTATTACATGTTGCTGACGTATATGCCGAGCTATTTGTCGCATAACCTGCATTATTCAGAAGACCACGGCGTGTTGATCATCATTGCGATTATGATCGGTATGCTGTTTGTCCAGCCGGTTATGGGACTAATGAGTGACCGCTTTGGCCGTAAGCCATTTATTATCTTTGGTAGCATTGGTTTACTGTTATTAGCCATCCCCTGTTTCAAACTCATCAACAGCGATATCATTGGTTTGATTTTCTTGGGGCTGTTGATATTAGCTATATTGCTGAATGCGTTTACGGGTGTGATGGCGTCTACGCTGCCAGCAATGTTCCCAACGCATATTCGATACAGTGCGCTAGCGATTTCGTTTAATATTTCAGTACTTATTGCTGGTTTGACGCCGACGATTGCAGCTTGGTTGGTTGAAACCACCAACAACCTGTATATGCCAGCCTATTACTTGATGGTTGTGGCGTTAATCGGATTAGCAACGGGCTTGTTTATGAAAGAAACGGCGAATAAGCCTCTTAGAGGCGCAACGCCAGCAGCTTCTGACCGTGCTGAAGCGAAAGAGTTGTTACAAGAGACTTATGACAACATCGAGCAAAAGGTTGAGGATATTAACGAGCAGATTGAAGAATTGGAACGCAAGAAACAGCGTCTAATCGACCAACATCCTAAATTGGATTAAGGTTTTCATTTTCTGTCTAGGGGCCGCTTGCGGCCTCTTTTTATTTCTGCTGCGGGCAACACTCGAACCTTTGGATATAGTTTACGGCATAAATTTACAATTGGTAAACACAGCTTGAATGAGAAAGGTATAGGCTTTTTCTTAATAACGGCAAAGTGATGTTGTCTTTGAGGAGAGTCTGACTATGAACGCGAAGAGAGTTAAAATTGCACAGTCCGTCGCAAAATATGCTGTTGCCCATCATAGTTCGAGCCGTTGGAATACAGCGATGAAAATGCTGAAAGCATCGATTTCTGTCGCGGTTGTTTTACCGCGCAGTGAGCTCTGATTCTATGGATAGCCATTCAAGAGTGGTGGTGCAGGGCACGTCGGTGCTGAACGCGGATGTGCCCTGCAATATGGCGATCAACTACATCATGCTATAGGCGGAGGGTTGGCTCATGACGTCAACAAATACGTCTTTGGCTACGGCCCAAAAGTGGCTCATTCCATCGGTGTTGATTGTCGCGCCAGTGAGTGTCATAACCAACCAACATGCCGTGGCAAACCCGATGCCGCTGAAGGCAAAAGCAACCAAGCTGTGACCTTTCTTACGAAACTTGATGTTCAATGAGCTGGCCACAAACATCATAAAAGTACTCATGATTTCCCAACGGGCGACGATTAGCCCAGTCATAACAGTACCCATGCAACACGATCCTCACTCAACAGTATAATGTGATTTGGATCACATTATATTCTGAGTCATTCAATTCATCTAGCATGTTTCTTCATCAATTAATCTGAGTTTAGCTATCTGCATCTGAAATGAGCGGAATCAGAGTCTACGCTTATTATTGAAACCAACGGAGAGATGCAGAATGAATGATGAGCCCCATAAAGATCGTATTGTTGATGAAAAGCCAGAAAGCGGGTTGAAGGTTGATAATGATGAAGAGAAGCAGGGGAAAGAGATCAATACCGATGAAGATCGCCTTCCGTCACGCGCTGCGGCGGTACATGAAATTATCCGTATGGAAGGTACCAAAGAGCTAGAGCGTGATGTTTGGGCATTGCTCTGGTCTGCTGTTGCCGCTGGGCTTTCAATGGGAGCTTCGCTGATGGCGAAAGGTATTTTCCACGTCAAACTTGATGGGGTACCGGGCGCATTTTTATTAGAAAACTTCGGCTATACGTTGGGGTTTATTATCGTGATTATGGCTCGCCAGCAGTTGTTTACGGAAAATACGCTGACCGCGGTACTGCCTGTTATGAATAAGCCTAATCGCACCAATCTTCTTTTACTGATGCGGTTGTGGGGGCTTGTGTTGCTCGGGAACCTGATAGGCACGGGCTTAGTTGCGTTTATCTTCTGGCATTTGCCGGTATTTGACGTGCAAACGCGTGAGGCTTTCGTCAGCATCAGTCAGAAAGTGATGGAAAATTCGCCGACGGAAATGTTTGCCAACGCCGTGGTATCAGGTTGGATTATTGCCACCATGGTATGGATGTTTCCCTCTGCGGGAGCGGCGAAAATCTGGGTTATTATTATTATGACCTACCTGGTGGCCATCGGCGATCTGACTCATATTGTTGTTGGCTCGGTAGAAATTCTCTATTTGGTATTTTCCGGTCATCGTCACTGGCAGGAATTTATTTATCCATTTGCCGTGCCGACCTTGATCGGTAATATCATCGGCGGCACATTCATTTTTGCGTTAATTAGCCATGCACAAATACGCAGTGAGTTAGATAAAAGCAAGGACAAAAAATGAACATTATTGTGCGAATGGTTTCACTTGAGCTTATTGCCTATACTCTATGGCTTCAATTGACATATAACCCGTCATTCGCACCAAGGATGTGATGCATAATGATTGAATTATTTAAGGCCATAGGGCTAGGATTGGTAGTGATATTACCGTTGGCTAACCCACTGACGACGGTGGCGTTATTCCTCGGCCTAGCGGGAAATATGAACCGCGAGGAGCGAAACCGCCAGTCGTTAATGGCTTCGGTCTATGTGTTTGCCATCATGATGGTTGCCTTTTATGCCGGCCAAGTTGTGATGAACACCTTTGGGATCTCTATCCCAGGTTTGCGGGTTGCGGGGGGATTAATTGTCGCCTTTATCGGTTTCAGAATGCTGTTTCCTCAGCAAAAGATGGAGGATCAGCCAGAGGTTGAAAGCAAAAGTGAAGAGTTAAACAAACACCCAACCGCGAATATTGCCTTTGTTCCGCTCGCGATGCCCAGTACGGCGGGACCCGGCACCATAGCGATGATTATTAGCTCTGCGTCCACCATTAAACACGGCGCTGATTTCCCTGATTGGGTGCTGATGGTGGCTCCGGTGCTGGTGTTTCTGTCCGTTAGTGTCATTCTGTGGGGATGCTTACGCAGTTCTGGCGCGATTATGAAGCTGGTGGGTAAGGGAGGCATTGAAGCTATTTCACGCCTGATGGGATTTTTATTAGTTTGCATGGGCGTACAGTTTATTATCAATGGCATTTTAGAAATCGTGACAACCTTCCACGCGCCTATCTAATTTAATACTCAGATGCAGGCCGCTTTTGTATGAAAGATGGCTTGCTGTTAATGCGATAAATCCTCCGTCATAAATCCTTATTGTGTCCTAGAATTAACACAGGAAGGTAGCAGTTCCATTTTTGCGGATTAAGGAGTCAAAAATGAGTGACGGTATGAAAGACTCACTTATATTGCTGGCTAGGATATTGTTGATGCTGCTGTTCATTATATTTGGATGGTGGAAATTAACCCATTTCGAACTCGCTGTTTCGGCAATGCAGGGTTATGGCGCTCCGTTACCCTATATTGCGGCTATCGTTGCGGTGGTGGTTGAGCTCTTCTTCGGTTTTGCGTTGATCTTAGGGCTGGGGACTCGGCCTATTGCCGCTATCTTTGCGCTCTATGTGCTTGGGACATCCATTATTGGCCACCCATTCTGGAGACTCAGTGGCATGGATATGGTGCTTAACGAAATCAACTTCTATAAGAACATCAGCATAATTGGTGGACTTTTATTGCTGATAGTGACGGGAGCAGGGCGCTACTCTTTGGATTACCGCCTGAGCAAGAAATTGTAGATAGCGTTTTTCTGTCTCCAACTAACGGCCTGCTAGCAGGCCGTTTGCCTATCAGACACAGTGACTGCGGCCTCTAGAGCGGAAAACTCAGCCTCGCTAAAAACGGTAATTCCATTTTTTCGTAATAGATCCGCAGTTAATCCCATTCCTGAGATTTTTTACCGCTGAAGCTACCATCATAAATAAGCGAGCTACCGCAAGAAGGGCTGCCATCGGTGAGTAGGGCAAAACGGCATTGGTGTTTTAATGCCAGTTGTAGGGCGATACTGGCACCAGCCAGATAGCCCGCAGTAACGTCAGTATTATCAGATTCGACGACGGCACGCTCTCCAAGCGGTGAGTAACGAATTTCAGCGCTCAATCGTGGCGTTGGGAAGCCTGCGCTGACTTCAGGGCAGCAGAGTATCAAACGATCTTCTTGCTGCCAGCGTAACAGCGTCGGTGGCATAAATGGTTTTGCGCTGCCGTTATAACGCACTGGGAAGCCCATTAGGCAGGTGCTAACCAGTATTTTTTGTGGGATTAGTCATAAAAAACCTAAAAAACGATAGCTGAACTGAGATAACTCGATACGGTGAGCAGAGTATTATTGCATGAAAAATGGTGATGCTAGAGGCCTAACTGATTAATAAATAGCGATATCTGATTAAAGAAAGTTCATCGTGGCTATTTACTGCGCAGTTGAATAAAATTTTTATTTTAGCGCTGGACAGCCACCGGGAAGGCCGTTAATATCTGCCCCCATTGGAAGGATGGCTGAGTGGTTTAAGGCAGCGGTCTTGAAAACCGTCGAGTGTAACAGCTCCTAGAGTTCGAATCTCTATCCTTCCGCCAAATTCGCCGACTTAGCTCAGTAGGTAGAG
The DNA here is from genome assembly GCF_020150375.1 of Hafnia paralvei. Lineage (NCBI taxonomy): Bacteria > Pseudomonadati > Pseudomonadota > Gammaproteobacteria > Enterobacterales > Hafniaceae > Hafnia > Hafnia paralvei. Next base: position 2,300,686 of record NZ_CP083737.1, read on the forward strand.
CAACTGACTTGTAATCAGTAGGTCACCAGTTCGATTCCGGTAGTCGGCACCATGAGTAAGAAGAAACCACCCTCTGGGTGGTTTTTTTTCGCCGAAAATTTGCCCTCCATTTTGTGTGATCTCCGTTTTGTCAGGCTTATCGGTGATAGTTACATGTTTGTTAATTTAACCACCTTCTGTTTGTGAGCCACATCATAGTTTGGGGGTTATCTCTTTGGCTAATGCTGATGTGATGGGGATAATTAACCGAGTATTAAATTATTAAATCACGTTATGGAAGTGTCGTATGTGTATTTGTGATATCAGCGTTGAAGATACCTTTATACGTCTGCCGTTATCGCCAACGGCTGCATGGATGCTCGATCGTCAGGCAACCCGCGCACTAGGCTGGCGTCGTTTTCTTAAACCTAAACGTGATCAAAAGTTGATGAGCTGGCGTTTAACGCCGCTGAAAGATCGTTATGAAGTGCGGTTCTCACCGAATCGACAGCCTGAGCTTTGGATGTTTAGCGCCGAAAATGCGTTACGCAAGCGTCTTTAGCACTCGTTGATGGATTGTGCCAAACCGCGTAGATCCTATTGCGGTTTGGCTTGCTCTCTTTAGCCTGCATATTCCTACCTCTATTCTTTTCTTGAGATTATTGCTTTTCTTGAGATAATTTCGCTTCCTCTTCGCTGTAAGGCGCCATGATATCTTCTAAGATTTTTAGCCGTTGTTCTGGCGTTAGGTAGAATAAGCCAAGCAATTTATGAGGCTGACGTTCCTGCTGATAGCTCTCTGTAAGCTGATTTAAAAAGCCATAGATCTGTTTCATATTTAACCTCCTACGGGTAAAAATTCATCGTAGGATGTTTAAACATGAACTAAAACTGAACAAATTATTTTTGTTGTTCATGTTTTATATATCTATGAATCATCATGTTTTTATTGCTGTTGTCCGTCCTCGTTAGTCAGGCGGTGTGAGTGGTATAAGCCCCTTAACTCCATAGGGGAACTTGTTTGACACCGGTAAATCGTTATATAGTTTTGTATATAACACAACTTAAGTCACTCACTATGAATCTTTCTACGTCCAAGCTGAGCCATGCGGTTATCGCAGGCGCATCTCTTCTATTCGTCTCTTTTACATCTCTTGCCGACCGCACCGTCATTGACCAACTTGGCCGTCAGGTTACGATCCCCGATCGAGTAAATCGTGTTGTTGTTTTACAACATCAAACGTTGAACTTACTGGTACAGCTTGATGCGGCAGATGACGTCGTGGGCGTTTTATCCAGTTGGAAAAAGCAGCTTGGCCCTGAATTTGAACGTTTTTCTCCACGCTTGGCGACAATACCAATGCCGGGCGATCTGACACAGGTGAATCTAGAAAGTCTGCTAGCTGAACATCCTCAAGTTGTTTTTGTGGCGAACTATGCGCCGCCTGAAATGATTAATCAGATTGAGAAAGCCGGGATCCCCGTAGTAGCGATTTCACTGCGCCATGATGCCCAAAGCGAAAAGGGCAAGCTTAACCCTCAGATGAATGATGAGGAGCAGGCATATAACTTAGGGCTGCAAGAGGGTATTCGTCTGATCGCTAAAGTGGTGAATCGTGAGTCACAAGGTGAAGCGTTGATTGATTATGCCTTCAAGCAACGAGAGACGGTGGGAGCGCGTCTGAAGGATATTCCCGTCGACCAGCGCATGCGCGTTTATATGGCGAACCCCGATCTAACAACTTACGGCTCAGGAAAATATACTGGTTTGATGATGCAGCACGCGGGGGCGATAAACGTTGCAGCGACCAGCATCAAAGGCTATAAGCAGGTTTCAATGGAACAGGTCTTATCTTGGAATCCGCAGGTTATCTTCGTGCAAGATCGCTATCCAGATGAAGTGACTAAAATCACTCGCGATCCGGCTTGGCAGGGCATTGATGCAGTTAAAAATAAGCGAGTTTATCTGATGCCGGAGTACGCTAAGGCGTGGGGGTATCCAATGCCGGAGGCATTGGCTATCGGCGAGCTATGGATGGCGAAACAGCTGTATCCGCAACGTTTTCAAGACATTGATATGAATAAAGCCGCGAATGATTACTATCAGCGTTTTTATCGCACAGCCTGGACGCCAAATTCGCATGCCTCAGTTCAGTAATCGGTACTTTCATTTGCTATTCCCTATGGCGACATTGATTGTCGCCTTCTTTTCGCTCGGCGTCGGCCAATTTACTATTTCGCCGATAGAGGTTTGGCATGCGCTGCTAGCACCTATGCAGACCGATCGGTTAGCGGGGCAAATTATCTGGACGGTCAGGATGCCGCGTATTCTGATGGCCTGTGGCGCAGGAGGCGCGTTAGCGCTGTGCGGTGCGTGTCTGCAGGGAGTATTTCATAATCCACTGGTTGACCCTCACATTATTGGCGTTAGTGCGGGAGCGGCCTTTGGCGGGACGCTGGCAATTTTGCTCGGATTTTCTCCATGGCTGTTGATGAGCTCGACCTTTGCATTCGGTCTGTTAGCTTTAGCGTTGGTCTATGTCATTGCGTCAGCGCTGGGCAAAGAGAATCGCCTGATGCTTATTCTCTCCGGCATTATTCTCAGCGGTTTTTTCTCTGCGTTGGTTAGCCTGCTGCAATATATGGCTGATACCGAAGAGAAGTTGCCGAGCATTGTATTCTGGCTATTGGGCAGCTTTGCAACGGCTAATTGGCATAAGTTGTTGATGATGGCGATACCGCTGGCGATAGCCAGCTTTTTGTTATTTCGGCTGCGATGGCGGATCAATATTTTATCTCTCGGTGATGCTGATGCGCGCACCTTGGGGGTGTCCGTGGTGGGCTTGCGTCGTTTGGTTTTGCTGTTATGTGCTCTTTTAGTGGCGGCACAGGTGGCAGTAAGCGGTGGAATAGCTTGGATCGGCTTAGTGATTCCGCATCTCGCTCGTCTATTAGTAGGGGCGGATCATCGGCGATTACTCCCCGCCGCGTTTTGGTTGGGCGGCGGCTTTATGGTGTTGGTTGATGATGTTGCCCGTACGCTGAGTCAGGCAGAAATTCCACTGGGTATCATTACGGCCTTAATTGGCGCACCGCTATTTGCACTGTTGCTCATCCGCTCGCGGAGGTTCTCTCATGGTGAATAATGTTGCATTAAGCGTTGATGGGCTAACGTTCGGCTATCGGAACGCGTTGTATACACCGCTGAGCTTTGACTGCCGGCGGGGTGAGGTATGCGCCATTCTTGGTGCTAATGGACGAGGAAAAACTTCGTTGCTGAATACGCTAACCGGCGTATTGCCTTTGTTATCAGGTAAAATATCCCGCAGCGCACCGATAGGTTTTGTCGCACAATCTTTCTCAACGGCTTTCGCTTATCGGGTCGTCGATATTGTGCTGATGGGGCGGGTGAATTCTATCGGGTTGTTACAGCAACCAACGCGTAAAGATGAAACTATTGCACAGGAAGCACTGCGAACGTTGGGCATTGAACATCTAGCTGAATGCGATTTTCAGACGCTATCGGGCGGGCAGCGACAGTTAGCCATGATTGCGCGAGCTTTAGCCACCGGTTGCGAAATGCTCATACTCGATGAACCCACGTCGGCGCTAGATCTGTTTAATCAACAGGCGGTTTTGCGGTTGGTTTGCCAGCTAGCGCAAGAGCGCCAGATAAGTGTGCTGTTTACGACCCACGATCCGGCGCATGCACATCTGGTGGCGCATAAATGCCTGATGCTATTAGATGGCAAACGTTGGGCTTATGGCGTCACACAGGAGATGCTCACTGAAGCAAATTTGCTGATGGCATATGGCGTAAGAGTGGAGCGCGCGTCTGTGTTATCGGATGGGCAGCGATATGAGGTACTTACCCCGCTGTTTGAGATTGCTCATGATTAACATGCTGAAAAACCAGCGTTAATGAATTGCTGCTGAAGGCGTGGTGATGAGAGATACTCCGCTAACGGCCGAGCGCTTTCATCACGCAGTGCCAATGCATAAGTGGCAAAAACATTATCTGTATCAGGAATATTGACCACCGCCACGGTCTGATTATTCCGAAGCCACTGTGCATAATGAGTATAACCGACGAAGACATCCGCCAAACCTTGCTGAATGATCCAGCCAGAGGCTATTTCATTTGCCGGAACCTGTAGGCTATCTATTCCTCCCACCAACTGTCGTGCTCGTTGCTTCAGTGATTCACCTGCGTGAGGACGAAGCGCTTCGACGCGATCAAACAACTGCCACGTGTAGTCACCGGAGGGATCACTGCCAGGTGTCGACGTGCCGATGCTAAGTTGCGTATTAGTGAGAAGCTCCAGCCAACTGTCTGATTCGCTGTTCATACATGTGCGTCTAACGGTAAGGCAGAGCCGATTACGCAGGAAGGGCATTATGCTTTGCGCCAGTCCCTGTGCTTGTAGCTTCTGCGGATGTTGCAGGTTAGCTGAGGCAAACAGATCCCACGTTGCACCACGCTCAATTTGCTCGCGCAACAGACCGGCGGGGCCAAACTGCACATGTATATTGATGCCAAATTGCTGGCTAAATTGGGTTAGATGCGGGGAGAGTGCTTTCCGCAAGCTACCGGCGGCGAGCACATTTAGAGATTGAGTTTGGGGTTTCACCATGACACCACGCGATATTAACGATTAAAACGTTATATAAAATTTTATATAGAGTAAGGCACGTTACGGCGGGAGCGTCGGTCTGTCAATGCGCGGGTGATATATCCCCGCCATACTTCAGGTTGTAGGGCGTTGGCGGCACTCACTGACTCCAGACACTTGATGCAATAGTCATTCGAGAAGAGAAAGCTACGCTGACCGGGTATCAGCGTAGCGGGATAGGGCGCTGATTAACGCGCTAACCAACCGCCATCGACGGCGATGGTATAGCCGTTAATATAGTCGGATGCCGGTGATGCCAAGAACACCGCTGGCCCCATCAGATCTTCTGGTAAACCCCAGCGGCCAGCAGGAATTCGGCCAAGAATTTCTTCGCTTCGAGCTTCGTCGGCACGCAGTTGCTGCGTATTGTTGGTTGCCATATAGCCCGGAGCAATCGCGTTGACGTTGATTTTATGCTTCGCCCATTCGTTGGCGAGCAGACGAGTGACGCCCATCACCGCACTTTTAGACGCGGTATAAGACGGCACACGAATACCTCCTTGGAAAGAGAGCATGGAGGCAATGTTGATTATCTTTCCACCTTTCCCCTGCGCAATAAATTGGTGTGCAACGGCCTGAGACATAAAGAACACGGTCTTAATGTTCAGATTCATCACGTCATCCCAATCCTTCTCGCTGAACTCTAATGCATCCTGACGGCGGATAATTCCTGCGTTGTTGACCAAAATATCGATATGGCCAAACTCAGTAGACGCGCGTTTCACCACATCAGGAATGACCGATGTATCGCGTAGATCGGCAGTTAAGCTTAAGAAGCGGCGGCCAAGAGCGGTGATCTTTTCAATGGTTTCGGTGGGTTCAACAATATTAACACCGACGATGTCACAACCGGCCTGTGCTAAACCAACTGCCATACCCTGACCTAAACCCGTGTCACAGCCAGTGACCAGTGCAACTTTACCCTGTAGCGAGAATGCGTCAAGAATCATGTTTTATGTCCTTAAACAGCGGCCAGACAACGTTGGCTAACCGCAAAAGATGAAGTGTAAATGGGTTAGCGAATGTCTTTTACCGCGACGTGATCCATATCGTCGAAGACCTGATTTTCACCAACCATGCCCCAGATAAAGGTATAGGCCTTGGTGCCTACGCCTGAGTGAATTGACCAGCTAGGTGAAATCACGGCTTGTTCGTTATGCATCACAATGTGCCGAGTTTCCTGCGGCTGTCCCATCATGTGGAAAACACAGGAGTCATCGTCCATGTTGAAGTAGAAATAGACTTCCATGCGGCGTTCATGGGTGTGGCATGGCATGGTGTTCCACAGGTTGCCTTCAGCCAGCTCGGTGAGCCCCATTGATAACTGACAGGTTTGTAGTACATCTGGAACCATATATTTATTGATGGTGCGGCGGTTGCTGGTTTTTGAATCGCCCAGCGTTTGTGGTGATGCATCGGCAGGCGTGATCTTTTTGGTTGGATAGGTGGTATGTGCCGGTGCGCAGTTGTAATAGAACTTGGCAGGCTGATTTGTATTTACGCTAGCAAAAACAATGTCACGAGCACCTTTACCTACATAAAGTGCTTCGCGGTGGCCTATTTCAAAACACTCTCCGTCGATGGTAATGGTGCCTGGCCCGCCAATATTAATAATGCCTAATTCACGGCGTTCCAGAAAATAGCTCACGCCTAACTGTTTGCCTACTTCGGCACCGATAGTAACGGTTTTCTGCACCGGCATGACGCCGCCGACGATAATACGATCGATATGGCTGTAAACCATGGTGTATTGGTCTGCATCGAAAATCGTCTCAACTAAAAACTCGCGGCGTAGGCCGTCAGTGTCGAGTTGCTTGGCATGATCGCTGTGGATGCTTTGGCGGACTTCCATCTTTCACCTCGTCGGTTATTCGTTTGAGTATTTATTTGGCATGAACAGAAAGGTTTTCTATCCCTGTCGATGTATGCATGGTAGATCCTTACGCTGCGCAATTCAATAAAAAATGAAACAGTGTTTTGTTTTTATGGGTTTCGTGTTGCGAATTTGGCTATCAGATCACAGACTGTAGGCAAGGGGCTGTGATGAATCATGCCGCTGACTGAGTAAAACAGAGGTTATAGAGACTGAGACAATAAAGCGCTGAGGGTAAGCAAAGTATTAATAATAATGTTTGCTGGAATAAGTGGGGCCAATTTGCTATTTTAGGCGTAATCTTACCGCTGAGTTTAAAATAAACCCACAATCTCCACACTCTCTTCATAATTGCCCATTTTTTGATTTTTCTCCTTTCATTAATTTACTCAGCGTGTAACTACTATATATTTAGAACTATAGACTTAATTCCATCAACACAGTGAACACATTGTTAGAACGACAAATCGTTAGAACGAACACATTATTTGAGGAATGATTACTATGCGTAAATTAACTGCTTTAATGTTGGCTTCATCTTTGGCTCTGGGCGCTTCAATGGCAAACGCAGCGGAAACGACCGCCTCCGCAGCACCAGCACCAGCACCCGCCGCAACGCAGGGGAATGCGACCGCACCCATGATGATGCATCATCAGATGGGTATGAAAGGTCCTCATCGTGGTGGTATGTTTGAAGGGTTGAAACTGACGGATCAGCAACGTGAACAGATGCAAACCATTGCTAAAGAGTTCCGCGCTGAGCATAAAAAACCAATGATGGGCGATCACTTCAAAGAAATGCACAAGCTGGTAGCGAGTGATAAATTTGACGAAAGCGCAGCACGTGCACAAATCGAAGCGAACAATAAAGAGCGCAACGATATGATGCTGGAACGCATGAAAATGGAAAACAAAATGTATAATGTTCTGACGCCAGAACAGAAAAAAGAATTTAATCAGAATTTCGAAAAACGCATCGAAAAAATGCAACAGCGCCATGCTGCGATGGTTGCCGCTGAGCAATAATCGATAAGATTCGACTGGAATAAATATAGCCTCCTGTGCGGAGGCTTTTTTATTTCCCACGATTATTTTCCGCAAGAAATATCCTTCTCCCACTTAACGCGTCGCTATTGGTTTACACCATCTATCGTATCAACTGCCAAATGTTACTAAAACGTTACCATCTATTTGTGTTATCTTTAAAGGTAGCCACAACGTTATCAGGAGATTGCCGCTGGTTGTGATGGTTCTAGACGCTGCATGAGAAGCGTGCTCACGGCCAGCCGGTATCGCTTTAAGCATTATAAGGAAGGAGGAGCTATGTCATCCGATGTGCGAAATCGTCTGAATCAGCAACATCTTGCCCAGCAGTGTGAAAAAACACTAAGTGCCCTGAATACCGAATACCGCTACTACAGTTTGCCCGAGCTGGAAAAACATCTTGGCGATATCAGTCGCTTACCCAAATCCATGAAAGTGCTGCTCGAGAATCTACTGCGTCACCTCGATGGAGACAGCGTGGCTCAGGATGATTTGCAGGCAATTGCCGATTGGATAAAAACGGGACATGCCGATCGAGAAATCGCCTATCGCCCAGCGCGTGTGTTAATGCAAGATTTCACCGGTGTACCCGCCGTCGTCGATTTGGCCGCGATGCGAGAGGCCGTGCTGCGTCTTGGTGGCAACGTTGAGCAGGTTAATCCGTTGTCGCCAGTTGATCTCGTTATCGATCATTCGGTTACCGTGGATCATTTTGGCAGTGAGCAGGCGTTTGGCGAAAACGTTGAGCTTGAGATGGAACGCAACCATGAGCGCTACATTTTCCTGCGTTGGGGGCAAAAAGCCTTTAACCGCTTCCGCGTTGTGCCGCCGGGTACGGGCATTTGCCATCAGGTGAATTTGGAATATCTTGGGCAGACGGTATGGCATGAAGATGTTGACGGTCAGCGCGTTGCTTATCCTGACACCCTGGTTGGTACCGACTCCCACACCACCATGATTAACGGCCTTGGCGTATTAGGCTGGGGCGTAGGAGGGATAGAGGCGGAAGCGGCTATGCTGGGACAACCGGTATCGATGCTGATCCCAGATGTGGTCGGATTCAAGCTGACTGGCAAACTGCGTGAGGGGATTACCGCAACTGATTTGGTGCTGACGGTGACACAAATGCTGCGTAAGCACGGTGTCGTCGGCAAATTTGTTGAATTTTATGGCGATGGTTTAGCCGATCTTCCCTTGGCTGACCGTGCGACTATCGGCAACATGTCACCTGAATTTGGCGCGACCTGTGGCTTTTTCCCTGTCGACGAGGTGACGCTGAGCTACATGCGCCTGAGTGGTCGAAGCGAGGAGCAAATTGCGTTAGTTGAAGCTTATTGTAAAGCGCAGGGGCTGTGGCGAAATGCTGGAGATGAACCGGTATTTACTAGCACTCTGTCTTTGGATATGAGTACCGTTGAATCAAGTTTAGCGGGACCGAAGCGCCCACAGGATCGTGTGCCTCTACCTAAAGTACCTCAGGCGTTTCAGGCTGCGACCGAACTGGAGCTGACCAGTCAGAAGAACCGCGTTGAATTTGAAGCGTTCACGCTGGCGGGTAAAAAGCACCAACTGGAGCAGGGCGCAGTGGTGATTGCCGCGATTACGTCCTGTACCAATACCTCTAACCCAAGTGTTCTGATGGCCGCCGGACTGTTGGCAAAAAAAGCGGTAGAAAAAGGGCTCGTACGTAAGCCATGGGTAAAAACCTCGCTGGCACCGGGATCTAAAGTTGTCACCGACTACCTGAATGCCGCAGGCTTGACTCCTTATCTTGAACAGTTAGGTTTCAATCTCGTGGGTTATGGATGCACCACCTGTATAGGTAACTCCGGCCCGTTGCCGGAACCGATTGAAACCGCGATCAAAGCGGGCGATCTGACCGTGGGTGCGGTGCTTTCTGGAAACCGTAACTTTGAGGGGCGAATTCATCCTTTAGTTAAAACCAACTGGCTAGCCTCTCCACCGTTAGTGGTTGCCTATGCGCTGGCCGGCAATATGAAGGTGAATCTGTCTGCTGACCCGTTAGGTCATGATCAAAAGGGCCATGCAGTTTATCTGAAAGATATCTGGCCAACTGGCCAAGAAATTGCCAACGCGGTAGAAATGGTCAAAACCGACATGTTCCGCAAAGAGTATGCGCAGGTCTTTGACGGTGATGCTGTTTGGCAAGGGATTCAGGTCAAAGGCTCCGCGACCTATGATTGGCAGGAAGATTCCACCTATATCCGTCATCCGCCATTTTTCAGCACGATGCAGGCCGAACCTGAGGCCGTGAAAGATATTCACGGCGCGCGTTTGCTGGCAATGTTGGGGGACTCTGTGACCACCGACCACATTTCTCCTGCGGGTAATATCAAAGCTGAGAGCCCGGCAGGGCGTTATCTGCTGGGGCATGGCGTTGAACGTAAAGATTTCAACTCCTACGGTTCACGGCGTGGTAACCATGAGGTAATGATGCGAGGCACCTTCGCGAATATCCGTATCCGCAACGAAATGGTTCCTGGCGTGGAAGGGGGCGTAACTCGACACATTCCTACCCAACAGCAGATGGCGATTTATGACGCTGCGATGCAGTATCAGGACGAAGGCGTGCCGCTTGCGGTGATTGCGGGTAAAGAGTATGGCTCGGGCTCTAGTCGTGACTGGGCTGCTAAGGGGCCGCGATTGCTTGGGGTCCGTGTGGTGATCGCTGAATCATTCGAGCGTATACACCGTTCAAACCTGATTGGTATGGGGATTCTGCCGCTGGAGTTTCCACAAGGGGTTACACGCAAAATGTTAAACCTGACGGGAGATGAAACATTAGATATTAGCGGATTGCAGCAGCTCACGACGGGGCAAACCGTTAATGTAACCATCACCTACGCCGATGGACATAGTGAAGTGATCCCGACTCGTTGTCGTATTGATACCAGTAACGAACTTACTTATTACCGTAATGATGGGATCTTGCACTATGTGATCAGGAAAATGCTGTAGAAGAATGGCATGTGTCAGGTTCGCGTAGTGTAAGGTTTCAGACTCCCGCCGCTATCATTTTTGATAGCGGCTTTCTTTTGTGCCTTTATCCAGGCGAAACACGCTATATCTGAAACTATGCGAATAACACTGCCAACACACCAACAACCTTAATATGATGAGGCAGGAGTTTACCGTTGGTCACACTTATCTAAATTATCTAAAGCGGTGATGTGATGATGGGATGATAAAATGGGGGAATATAACAGCGGGCTAGCATAATTTTCTGAGGGCAACATGACGGACATGAAAATGGGGACTTGGCGTCAGAAGATATATAGCCACTTGTTTGATATCCGGACCCGCGTTGGCAGAAAGATGGAGTATTTCTGGATTGCTATGGCTGTCGCCAGCGTTTTTCTGGTGTTTATCGAATCTGGTGATCCTCAACCTTTGCGCGTGTTGGTGGCACGTGAGGATCTTTATCTCAAGCTTGAAATATTGTTTACCGCGGTTTTTACCGTTGAATATTTCTTGCGTTTGCTTACGACGCCAAAAGAGAAAAACTATGCGTTTACTTTTCTCGGTGTTATTGATTTATTGACCATTCTGCCACTCTATATTTTGCTGATCTATCCCGAGATGGCAGGGCAGTACGTCACGGTTTTGCGTTTGCTACGAGTACTCAGAGTATTACGAATTTTTAAACTACTGCGTTACATGGGAGCGGCGTCTCTGCTGTGGGATAGCATCATTGGCGTGCGTAAAAAACTATTGGTGTTTTTTACTTTCGTGATGATCTTACTGTGCTTGTTCGGTGGTGTGATGTACGTGATTGAAGGTCCTGAGCATGGCTTTACCAGCTTACCTATTTCAGTCTATTGGGCGGTGGTGACGATGACCACCGTTGGATATGGTGATATCACCCCGCATACCCCAGCAGGGCGAATTTTAGCCTCAATGCTTATTCTGATTGGCTACTCGATTATCGCTATTCCAACAGGTGTTTTAACGGCGCATATGACCGAGGTATTGCAGCGTCGGCGTCACTTGCGTCGTTGCGAGCATTGCCATAAATCGGGTCACGATGATGAAGCCCGATTCTGTAAATTTTGTGGTCAACAGTTAAGTCACTATAGTGATGAATAAACAATAACGCACAGCCTAGGCTGTGCGTTATTGATATAACAAATGATTACGCTAACGTTTAAGGAAAACTTACTCTTTCCACAAGATGTGACAGAGCTTATGGTCTTTCTCGCGGCAAATCAGCACACGGGCAAACACGTCAGTAATATCTTCGGATTCACCATCGGTTAAGCCGATCACGACTTCCACAAAGAAATCAGGATTCAAGTCGAAATCTACGTGATCTTTCCAGTCTTCGGCAGGATCGAATAATTCAGCGGCTCCGCGCTCTTCAAACTGCAGATTAAATAGAATGACATCAGCAGGGTCGAGGTTATCGACAGCCAGCTCAAGGAAAATATCATAGGCCTGATCTAAGGCTTCATCTTCGGTTAGGCGGTTATCTAAATCCATCATAGGAGTGTCCTATCTATCTTGTAAGCATTTTAGCCACGCTATTTACAGCAATGGGCTGAAAAAGTAAAACAGTCGTTCGACTACGCGCTGCCATAATGGGCGTTTTAGCCATTCTGCTTCATCAAGCAGGGTAGAACGAGCGATATAGTCATCTTGTACGCAGGCTAAATCGGCGCCGAAGCCGTCGTCATCGATCACCAACGTAATTTCGAAATTTAGCCAGAGGCTACGCATATCGAGGTTAACTGTACCCACGAGACTAAGCTGTCCATCAACCAGAACACTCTTGGTGTGCAGAAGCCCCCCCTCAAACTGATAGATTTTAACTCCGGCCTCAAGCAGTTCCGCAAAGAACGAGCGGCTTGCCCAACCGACCATCATCGAGTCGTTTTTCTTCGGTACGATGATAGAGACATCGACGCCACGCTGCGCCGCGGTGCAAATAGCATGTAGCAAATCATCGCTTGGCACAAAGTAAGGCGTTGTCATAATGAGCTGCTCACGCGCGGAATAAACCGACGTTAACAACGCCTGATGGATCAACTCGTCAGGAAAACCGGGGCCAGAGGCGATAACCTGAATGGTGTGCCCAGACTCTTCTTCAAACGGCAGTGAATGATATTCAGGCTCGGGAGGAAGAATTCGCTTACCGGTTTCAATTTCCCAGTCACAGGAGAAAATTATCCCCATCGTTGTCGCAACGGGGCCTTCCATACGCGCCATGACGTCAATCCATTGACCCACGCCAGCATCCTGTTTAAAGAAACGTGGATCGACTAAATTCATGCTGCCGGTATAGGCAATAAAGTTATCAATCAACACCACTTTACGGTGCTGGCGTAAATCCATACGGCGCAAGAACACACGCATGAGATTCACCTTCAGCGCCTCAACGACTTCAACGCCGGCATTGCGCATCATTGCTGGATAAGGGCTACGGAAGAAGGTGACGCTGCCCGCGGAGTCCAGCAGTAGGCGACAGTGCACACCCCGTCTCGCTGCCGCCATTAGCGACTCTGCGACCTGATCGGCTAAACCGCCGGGCTGCCAGATATAGAACACCATCTCGATATTGCTACGTGCTAGTTCAATATCGCGGATCAGCGCCTTTAGGGTGTCATCACTGGTGGTCAAGAGTTGTAGCTGATTGCCTTTGACACCGGCAATCCCTTGGCGACGCTCACACAGCTGGAATAACGGCGTGGCGACTTCACTGTTTCCTGTAGCAAAAATGGATTTACAGTTCTTCAGATCGGCAAGCCAATGTGCCGTCGAGGGCCACATTGCCTTGGCTCGCTCTGCGCGCCTTTTGCCTAAGTGAAGTTCACCAAATGACAGATAGGCAATAATTCCTACCAGAGGCAGAATATAGATGATGAGCAACCAGGCCATGGCAGAAGGTACCGCGCGACGCTTCATCAGAATGCGAAGCGTCACGCTGGCAATGAGTAACCAATAGCCGAAAATTGCAAGCCAGCTAATCACGGTATAAAACGTTGTCATAAAGGCGAGTTGTCCTTTCGCAAAAAAGCGTTATCTCAACTGAGTTTACGCACAGTTGTTGAAAGGTAAAACCTTTTCGCTGAGAAAACTAAATGATTTAACTGTCGTATGAGTTTACAGACTGTAACATTAAGTCAATTATGAGATCGCACTCTGCGCGGATTTCTCTGGGGTAAAGCTAAATCGATTGTGTGACAAATGTCACGATGGGTTTATAATGTGCGCGCATTTACCCAGAGAGACGTTTGTCATGCGACGTAGTAGAAATGAAGTAGGGCGCTGGCGTATGTTGCGTCAGGTGCACCGCCGACGCAGTTGCTGGTTAGAAGGCCAATCCCGCAGAAATCGACACATCTATAGTGTTCGCCGCTTACACAAAATTCAGCATCATCGTTCGTTGCTGTATTCTGTTGCTTACGAGTGGTAGAAAAAATTCAGCCCCGCATGGCGGGGCTGGAGCAGATTCTCAGACGTTTATTTGCCCAGATAGGCGTTCAGCATCCAAACCTGTTTCTCTTGTTCCTTGATGTAATCGCTCATCAAAGAAGAAGTACCTTCATCGCCCGCTTCGCTTGCTAGCTCCAGAATTTCACGCTGCTGAGTCAGCAAAATGGAGTAGCCAGACAGCAGACCTTTCAACGTTCCCTTATCGTCAGTAACGTTAGTATCTTCTTTAATATCCGCCGTTTTCAGATATTCGCTGAAGGCATGACGAGGCTGGTAGCCAAGAGTCAGAATACGCTCTGCCAATTCATCAACTTTCAGCAGCAGATCGTTATAGGTTTCTTCAAATTTAACGTGTAATTCAAAGAACTGTGGACCCGTGATATTCCAGTGATAGCCACGTACGTTCATGTACAACACTTGGTAGTTACCGAGCAGGCTATTGAGTGATTCTGCGAGTTTTGCAGATTGTTTGGTATCGAGACCAATGTGAGATTTGGTTGCTTTTTTCGTTGTCGCCATAATCGTAAGTTCCTCATTATTCGGTAAAAGTAATATATCCGTAATAAATCGATATCGATTTTTTGACTCTGAGATCGGTGGACGTTGCTATGGTTGATACCCAGTCATCCAACCTAAAAAAACAGGCTTATGTAAACAATAAGTTAGCACGTGTTTCCTTGACTTCTATCCTGCCAGACTTGATGTAGGAGATCTAGGATCACACGGGTATTTTTGCCAATAGGTGCAATAGGTGCAACAGGTATAGAAAAAGGGATAAACCTGATTTTTCGTCAAGGGAATCTGCAATTAGCGCCAGCTCGTCCTGATAATGCCGCTTAGGAGGATAAAGACCTAATAATATTCTGACTTGTAGGCGGCTTATTCTGCCACTCAGAATATTTATGTACGGGGAAGTGATTGGTGTGAGTGTATCTATTTGAAATTGATGAATATACTTAAGGTGCTTATAAACGAACGCCGTGATGGATTCTTTCTTATAGTGACAATAAGCTGCAAAAAAAAGCCTGAACCTAACTATTAGTGCTGTTTTTTTCAACGAAACGACGGTGTTTTGCTGGTTTAATCATCGTTTTCAAGATGTCTATATAGGTAACCCATAAGTACTAATTATCAGGATGTTGCGGGTCTTGAGGTTTAAGGGTAGACTGCGCAGCATCACTGAATGGTGACAGAAAAGCGCGTTTAGCATTATCAATGATATCTCCATGTAGCCCCGCTAAATGCGCTTCTCTGAATTAGAAAAGGCCTGCTTATGCAGGCCTTTTTTATATCTGAAATTTGGTGTTAGCTCAGTCTATTAGAACACTTTTTTGTACGGGACAACCGTAACGGCCTGATAGACGCCAGCAGCAACATACGGATCGGCGTCCGCCCACGCTTTCGCCTGCTCCAGAGACTCAAATTCGGCAATGATAGCTGAGCCTAAAAAGCCCGCGGCGCCGGGGTCATTGGAGTCAATCGCCGGGAGAGGGCCTGCCGTCAGCAAACGGCCTTCATCGCGCAACACCTGTAGCCGAGCTAAATGGTCAGGTCGAGCGGTCATTCGTTTATCCAGTGCGTCGGGAACATCCTGAGAGAAAATAAGATATAACATGGTGCTAACCCTGATTGGTGGAATGAATTAATGTGATGGAGACAACACCACGTTACGGCATCTGTACTCGGCGTGCAATAAGCCTGTTACCTTGCTGTTAAGGAGTTGAAGAAGGTGGTGTTTTATCCGTCAGTTGAGCGTTTTCTTTTGTTCTGAACGCCTTTGTTCATTGCACATGATTGCTATTTGCATTTAAACTTGACCCCTCGTTAAACGAAGAACATTTGGGTTAAATCAATCCGTCAAATCAGGTTGCTAACACTTTGTCGCTGAAAACATCACCACTGAAGAAGTTTTTTCTGACGCGCCGTCTTTCATGGCCTACGACGTTGTCTGTCTGCTTACATACAACGTTAATCGCAGGCTTACTGTACGCCTCTGCTCAAGAGGTGTTGCATATGCCTGCCGAAGAGCCAGAACCGATTAACGTGGTGATGATTAATCCTGCCATGTTTGCGGCTCCTGCGCCTGTTGCAACGCCACAGCCTGATGCAAAACCTGAAGCTGCACCCCCTCCACCGCCAAAAGAAGAGAGCAAGCCGGAGCCTAAACCGGAGCCCAAGCCTGAACCAAAACCAGAGCCGAAACCGGTGCCTAAACCCAAGCCTAAGCCGGTGAAAAAAGAAGTGGTTAAACCACAGCCTAAGAAAGTTGTTGAAGAAAAGCCGCGTGAAGAAATACCAAGATCGACGGTAACGTCACCGGAGACATCGTCATCCAGCACGTCGACGCATGCGAGCACCTCTACCACTAAGTCGAGTAACAATACGACAAATGCTCCGGCGGTTGCTGCAGCACCGACAGGGCCACAGGCTCTAAGTATTGTGAAACCGGGATATCCAGCGCGCGCTTTCGCACTGAAGCAAGAGGGTAAGGTGGTTGTGCGCTATGACGTTGATAGTGATGGACGAGTGACGAATATCGAGATCCTTTCGGCTGAGCCTCGTAGTCTATTTGAACGTGATGTTAAGCTGGCGATGAAGAAATGGCGCTTTGTACCGGGTCGAGAAGGTAAGGGGTTAACCAAAACCATTATTTTCCGCCTTAGCGGTGATACTGAAATTCGATAGCGTCTTGTTTCTGTTCGGTAAGAAAAAGCCAGTCACATTGCGGACTGGCTTTTTTGTTATTGGATTTCGGTGCTTAAGCGTTAGTCTTCAAAGCCAACGCGAAAGTTTTCTTTTCCTGCTGGCAGCGTGCGTGACTTGTTGTCATCATCAACGGCAACATAGGTAAATACGGCTTCGGTGACGCAATAGCGTTGACCAATAGGGTCTGAGGAGACCTTTTTTACCCACACTTCGATATTTACCGTAATGGAACTACGGCCAGTTCGAATGCAGCGAGCATAGCAGCATACGACGTCGCCAACGGCGACGGGTTTTAGAAACGTGATGCCGTTAACGGCAACGGTAACCACTCGGCCTTCTGCAACTTCTTTTGCCAGAATTGCGCCACCAATGTCCATCTGCGACATGATCCAGCCACCAAAAATATCACCATTGGCGTTAGTGTCGGCTGGCATTGCCAAAGTACGAAGGACAAGCTCTCCCTCAGGGAAACGATGTTTTTCGCTCATAAATGTCAGTCTTAATTCTTTTCAATTACACCCATGATATCTCAAGCTGTCAGCAAATTGCCGCAACTGAATCAATCTAGGGCATATCACTTCCCGTGTATCAGTCTTCGGGAAAACCTTATTTGCTCGTTTTTTGTTCTTCAGCCATATGACGGTAGATATACACACCGCTTAATAACGTGAAGACTAACGTCAGTGCCGTTAAACCAAACACTTTGAAATCAACCCAGACGCTTTGCGGCATCCAGAACGCAACGTAGATATTGGCAAGACCGCAGGCCATAAAGAACAGCGCCCAAGCCGTATTCAAGCGCGACCATACAACGTCGGGCAGAGAAATCTCTTTACCCAACATGCGTTGGATCAATGGCTTCTTCAGAACAATTTGGCTAACCAGCAGCGCAATAGAGAACAGCGCATAAATGACGGTGACTTTCCATTTGATAAACAGATCGTTATGGAAGACTAACGTCAGTGTGCCGAAAATAGCCACCATCACGAAGGTGATGAGCGTCATTTTTTCGACTTTACGATATTTAAGCCATGTCACAATTAATGCGACAGCCGTAGCGGCAATCAATGCGCCTGAGGCAACGTAAATGTCATAAAGTTTGTAACAGACAAAAAATACTACCAGTGGCAGAAAATCTAAAAGCTGCTTCATATACCTGTCCATAAATCAGTTAACCGAGCGACTATACCCGATTCAGTGCGGCGAGGCATTAAAACCCTAACGCGTACCTGTTCTCATTATCGCGCATAATGCGGCTGAGTGGGATGAACACGGCCTATTTTTGCAAATACTTACAAGATGGCATAACGCTTGCTATCACCTTGATAAGTTGGTGACTTACACGCATGATGTAGCAAGAGTGTAAAGAAGGTAAGCGACATGAAATGGAAATTTATTAACGGCTGGATGCCGGGTTTAGCCCTCTTGATGGGGTATCAGCGGGAGTGGCTGACAAGTGATATTCGAGCAGGACTCTCGGTAGCCGCGGTGGCGTTACCCGTGGCGATTGCATATGCCGATCTTGCCGGCGTTGGCGCGATCGTCGGGCTATATTCCTGTGTATTTCCTATGATTGCCTATGCACTCTTTGGATCATCTCGTCAGGTTATCGTAGGCCCAGATACCGCAACCTGTGCGGTTATCGCTGCGGTGGTTACGCCGTTGGCTGCAGGTAATGCCGAACTGCAGTGGCAACTCTGTATCATGATGACGCTAATGACCGGTGGCTGGTGCCTGATCGCTAGCCGTTTCCGCTTAGGTGCATTAGCCGATCTGCTATCGCGACCGATTCTTACCGGCCTATTAAATGGCTTAACGATCACCATTATTGTCGATCAGTTGGGCAAAATATTTGGTTTTCAAACCAAAGCGCGTGAGTTGATTGAGCGTCTTATCTCGCTCCCTCATGATTTACTTTCAAGCCATTGGCCAACCATGTTGCTGTCTTTACTCACGCTGCTGGTGCTTATCGGCGTGAAACGACTGCGGCCAAAGTGGCCTGCACCGCTGATTGCGATGTGCCTCGCGATGCTTTTAGTCTGGTTATTTGACCTGCCATTGTACGGCATCAGAACGATAGGTGGGTTCAGCGATGGTTTACCGATTGTGCAGTGGCCGAGTTTCCAGCCGGGATTGCTGCGCGACTTGGTGATCCCTGCATTGAACCTAGCATTGATAAGCTTTGTCAGCCTGATGCTAACTGCGCGTAGTTTCGCCGCTAAAAATGGTTATGAAGTTAACGCAGATGCGGAGTTTCGCGCGTTAGGTATCGCGAATATCGTTTCAGGTCTGTCACAAGGATTTGCGATCAGCGGTACCAGTTCTCGCACGGCGGTGAACGACGCTAACGGCGGTAAGAGCCAGTTAGTGTCTATTGTGGCTGCCGTGGTGATTGGCGTCGTGGTGTTGTTTTTCACGTCTCCGCTGAAATACATTCCGGTTTCTGCGCTCGGTGTCGTGCTGGTTTATGCTTCGTGGTCGTTGTTGGATTTCCGTACTATTGTTCAATTGCGTCGTCGTAACCCCGCGGCATTTCGCCTTGCGCTATTTACTTTCGCCAGTGTGATGCTGGTGGGGGTCATGCCAGGCATTGGGCTGGCTGTTTTGCTTGGGCTGTTGCAGTTTTTGCGCACCGTTTTTCGGCCAACCGAGCAGTTGCTAGGGGTAAACGAAGAAGGGATGATCCATTCGCTGGGGAATGGGGCGCAGGTGAAAGCCGTAGATGGGGTATTGATGTACCGATTCAACTCGCCGCTGACCTATTTCAACGTCAGCTATTTTAAGCGCCGTGTATTGAATTTGGTTGATGGTATGCCATTCCAGCCACGCTGGGTGGTTATTGATGCGGTTGCTAGCTTTACCTATCCCGATATCAGCGTGATTTCTACCGTGGATGAGTTAAAACGCGATCTTAAACAACGCAACGTTAAGTTGGTGCTGGCGGGGCGTAGAACCGACCTTAAACGCTGGTTTAGTGCTAACCGAGCGAAAGGGGAAGAGAAAGGGCTGCTGTTTGTCTCGGATCTCTATCTGGCGCTTAAGCTCATTCAGAGTAGTGAATGTGTTAACTGCGAACCTTCCCCCGCCGGTGAAAAGAGAATACTCGCGCTGGAAGATAAAACGGCGATGGGACAGATGTCAGAAAAACAGTAGGCGGGAGTTACTTCCGTCAGGTCTTTCAAATAACAACGCCCGATGAATATCATCGGGCGTTGTGCTAAATAAAATCTATGGTTTCGCTTTTGCCTCATGGCAAAGGCGGGTCATCATTGGTGGGCTAGCTCAGCCTCTTCTTCAGAGTCAAAAACATTTTTGTCGGTCTGACGCAGAATTTGACTGGTAATAGTACCTGCCGTCATTGAACCATTGACGTTCAACGCGGTACGCCCCATATCAATTAGCGGTTCAACGGAAATCAGCAGGGCAACTAACGTGACCGGCAGCCCCATGGCTGGCAATACGATCAGCGCGGCAAACGTTGCGCCGCCGCCCACACCCGCGACGCCGGCGGAGCTTACGGTTACGATACCGACCAGTGTAGCAATCCACAGAGGATCCAGTGGGTTAATTCCCACGGTTGGTGCAACCATCACCGCAAGCATCGCTGGATATAAACCCGCACAGCCGTTCTGACCAATTGTCGCACCAAAAGAAGCAGAGAAGCTGGCGATGGATTCAGGCACGCCGATACGGCGAGTCTGTGCTTCAACGTTTAGCGGTATGCTTGCTGCGCTAGAACGGCTGGTAAAAGCAAATGTCAGAACCGGCCATACTTTGCGGAAGAATTTTAGCGGGTTAATACCGGTGAAAGAGAGCAGCAGGCCATGAACCACAAACATAATTGCCAGTCCCAGATAGGATGCAACGACGAAGCTACCCAGCTTGATAATGTCGTGCATATTAGAACCCGCAACGACTTTGGTCATCAACGCCAGTACGCCGTAAGGTGTCAGTTTCATGATCTGACGGACGAGTTTCATGACCAGCGACTGCAGGGTATCGATAGCAGTAAGAACGCGCTTACCTTTGACCTCATCATCTTTCAACAGTTGAAGCGCTGCAGTCCCTAAAATTGCCGCGAAAATAACCACGCTGA
Source organism: Hafnia paralvei (assembly GCF_020150375.1). NCBI lineage: Bacteria > Pseudomonadati > Pseudomonadota > Gammaproteobacteria > Enterobacterales > Hafniaceae > Hafnia > Hafnia paralvei. Next base: position 2,321,510 of record NZ_CP083737.1, read on the forward strand.
TGATAGAGGTCGGGCTTGCACCCGTGAGATCGGCAAAGGGATTCTTAGGAATGAATGAGAGCACCAACTGCGGAACGCTCAGATCAGAAACCTTGCTCGCATAGTTCGTGTTAATCGCGGCTAATCGTGCCGTTTCCTGCGTGCCCTGTACGAGACCTTCAGCGGTCAGGCCAAATAGATTGGTGACCAGCACCCCAACCAGCGCGGCAATCATGGTGGTGAATAACAGGGTGCCAATAGAAAGAAAACTGATCTTACCCAGCGAAGACGCGTTGTGCAGCTTTGCTACGGCGCTCAGAATAGAGACGAACACCAGCGGCATCACAATCATCTGTAACAGTTGCACATAGCCGTTACCCACGATATTGAACCAGCTAATGGAATCTTTCAGCAGCGGGTTATCTGAACCGTAAACCAGCTGTAGGCCTAAGCCGAACAGAACCCCCATCACTAAGCCGACGAGTACTTTTTTAGCCAAGCTCCATTTAGTACGACGCGTCTGTGCCAGTAGCAGCAATAGTGCTACAAACACCAACACGTTAATCACGAGCGGTAGGTTCATCCCCATTCTCCATCCAATGTTTTTATATTATGACTGTTTTTATACGTTTCCTGCGGCCCTATAGGACGATCAAGCCTCTTTGGACTTAACACTGACCTACGCTGAAACGTTTAATGTATATATGCTAACAGCACCATTGACCTCGCGCTTATATCCAAAATGAATTTATTATAATTTTTGCATCGAGTTTGTATGTTAAGCCCGCAAAACGCGGAGTTTATAAGCGATGGGATGTGATGTGGGTCATAATTTTTGGCTCACGTATCTGAGTAAATCGTAAAACGGCACGAGATCACCTCCCCAATAGACGGCATATCCCACTAGCGACATGCACAGAATACGTTCCAACTGATTCCCTTTCTGAGAATTGAGAATGGGCAAACGAAAACGCCAACGGATAGGCCACAATAGGGGAACACCAGCCGGTGTGAGCATATCGGCTAGCAGATGGCTGAGATAGCCAATAACCATCGCGTGCATGGCGTCTACGGGGATACCCATATAGCTAGGCATTTCACAATGCAGGAGAAATATTCCGCCGATAACGGCTAACAGACTATGAGTAAATCCCCGATGGCCAAACATGCGGGCAATTGGGGATGATAGCCATTTGAGGCGCTGTCCCAGCACCGATTTGGGATGATCAATATCGGGCCATAAGCAGGTGAGCAGTGCGCCGGGAATGATGTGCCACCAGTCACCATGGGCGAGCGCAGGCGTCAGTTCCGCTTTTTTAGCGAAAATGGCACATGCGACAGAAAAAATGAGATGGCCTTCCGCCGTCATGATAAAACTCGCCGATGCTACTGGTAATTTATCCAGCATATCGGAGTTTTCGCAGGAATCAAGAGGTGACAGCGTAACAGATGGCTGTTTGCTGTATAAATATACATAAAACGGAGCCTAGGCTAGACTCCGTCTATCTTGCAGCAAGATTATGGCTGAATATCTGACGCGCTAAGCTCGTTGAGGTTGTTAAGTTTTACGTCAGCGAGTGCCCAGCGTGGGTCGTTAATATTCTCAGGTGCAGGTACCACGATGGAACGCATGCGGGCTGCTTTGGTTGCAATCATACCGTTGAAAGAGTCCTCCAGCGTGACGCAGTTTAGCGGATCGACGCCCAGCGCGTGGGCTGCATTGAGGTAGACTTCTGGATGGGGTTTACTATAAGGCAAGGCTTCGGCAGACACCACCGCGTCAAAGTACTGGCTGATGTTAAACATTTCCAACACATCGTTAAGCATGTAAAGAGGAGACGCAGAGGCCAAACCGATTTTCATTCCTTGTTGGCGACATAACTTGAGCGCGTGCTCAACGCCAGGCAGCAGCGGTTTGGTGTCACGAACCAGTTCAATCACACGGCGAATGATTCGCTCGGTCACTTCTTCCTGACTCGCGCCTTGCCACGGTGTGCGTTGATACCAAAGCTTAACCACCAGATCGATGCGTAGACCCAGGGTTTCTGGAATGTCTGCTGCATTCACGTCGATACCTAATGAGGAAAAGACATCGTGCTCTCCTTGAGTCCACAGCGGCTCAGAATCTATCAGTAACCCATCCATATCGAAAATTACGGCTTCAATGCGACTCACTGGCATTTCCTCATCTATTGAGATTAACGGCCCCAAGCTGGCGCTTGCAGGCATTCACTTTATTTACTCTAACATTCGCGATGGTTTTGGTTAAGCCAGTTATACTCAACAAGCTTAAAGTTAATCCGAACCCGACCAATCAATTCAACAAGTTGAGATTGCGGGAAGATAAACAGCCACGTAGACTGCCGTTATTCAAGGCGATAACAACGCGAATTAGTAAGGGGATGGTATGACCTACCAACAAGCCGGTTGGGTTGCAGTGATAAAACGGATTTTAGGCTGGGTGGTGTTTATTCCAGCGCTGCTTTCGACCATCGTGTCGGTGCTCAACTTTCTGTATCAGCATAGTCAGAAGCAAGAAGGTTTGAACGCCGTTATGCTGGATTTTGTGCATGTCATGATTGATATGGTCAAATTCAACACGCACTTTCTGGATGTATTCTGGTTCAACTCTCCTGAGCCAGCGCTCGGACAAGGTTTTACCGGTGCCAACATTATGTTCTGGGTTATCTACTGGCTGATATTTGTCGGTGTGGCATTACAGGCCTCTGGCGCACGCATGTCGCGACAGGTTCGTCATATTCGCGAAGGTATCGAAGACCAACTGATCCTCGAACAGATGAAAGGGGCAGAGGGACACAGCCGCGAGGCGCTAGAGAAGCGAATCGTACTGCCGCGCCATACGATTTTCCTCCAGTTTTTCCCTCTGTACATTTTGCCAATTATCGTTGCGGTGATCGGGTATTTTATTTTGAAGTTGCTGGGGATGCTGTAGGTGATTTAAGACAGGGCCTACATTTCGTGTAAGCCCTGTCTAATTATCTCGCTGTTGCGCCCTAAGAAAAAGAACGGCAGAGCTTAATGCCGGTCACTTAAGCGTGATTTTAGGGGAAGTACACCGGGAAGTACACCGATGGGGTCGTAGCAGCTTTAGCTGCCGACAACTTTGCCGGGAGCAAAGTTGAACAACGCTTTAGCGTTGCCCCTTAGGGTGGAACACATGGATGTGTTCCATAACCGCCCCGCGGTGTGCTAGCCCCGTGTATCTCGATCTCTTAAACGATCAGCATTACAGCAGAGCTCGCCTCTATAATTCATTTCCATTCCCCGTTTGCACTCATGTTTACGCTATATCGTTTAGGCCACATCTTTCTCCATCAATTTATCCACTGCCTGAATCGCGGTTTCTAGATGCGGCCCCGCAAACAGGTTGCACATATTGAGCTGATGATAGAGTTGGTAAATTGGCTGGCGATCGATAAACGATGTCGGCAGAGGCCAGACGCTTTGGTAGCCATCGTAAATCTGTGCGGGTAATAAAGGGTATAGCGGCAGCATGGCCAAATCGCACTCGCGATCCCCCCAGTAACAGGCAGGGTCAAAAATTACCGGTCCTTGAGCGCTTAGCCCCATATTCGCAGGCCAAAGATCGCCGTGCAGCAGCGACGGTTGTGGCTGGTGGCCTTGCAAACGTTGTTCTACGGTGCTGACAATGCTGTCGATATCACCAAAGTGAATGCCTTTTTCCGCCGCAAGCTGGAGCTGCCAGCCAATACGTTGCTCGGCAAAGAACTGCGCCCAACGGCGCTGCCACATATTAGGTTGTGGAGAGGTTGAAAGGTGGTTGTCAAAATCCAAGCCAACTGTGGTTGCTCGCTCCACTGATGCAGACGCGCCAGTTGTTGCCCCAGAAGATAGGCATTGTGCGCATCGAGTGGGCGAACCGGCAAATACTCCAGCAGCAAGAAACTCGCTTCACGCGTAGAGCCGACACCGTAAACCTGCGGCGTTCTTACCGTATGGCTACGAGCCAGACATTCAAGCTGATCGGCTTCAGCTTTGAAATCTTGCAGAAAATCAGGGGTGTCACACTTGATGAAAACCTTGCGATCGCCATCGCTAACGCACCATGCTTGGTGAACCTCGCCACCGGCAAGCTCTTGTTTCTCGCGAATGGTAAAGGCTTGGTCAAAATGCCCACTGAGTAAACGACTCACCGCTTGCCACATAGTGTACCCCCTATAATACCGCTGATATTTGAAGCTGCTTGGCGTTAGCTTTGCCTGCTACAACAACTATTTTAGGTATAGATCGTGAAAGGAACTGGCGTTCTATTATCCCGACTCATTGTTGCACGATAGAGTGCGACTCAATAATTCAGGACAGACATATAGGTGAACATAATTGTGTGATGCTATTTTGACCGTAACCGTTGTTGCGATGAACGTAAAGTATAAAAGATGATCACAGGTTATTTTCTGTTAATTGCTTGATCGAAAATAAAGTAGGGCGCTAGTTGCGCCCTTTAGAAGGATTTCTAGCGGCCCAGAGTTGGGTAAAATATTCATCACGCAAAACGGCCTCCACTTCGGGCTCTTGCCCTAATGCGACCTTGCCCAAGGCCTGCGCAAGACGCTCAACGTCACTTTTATCTTGTAGGCTGGTGATGGCGTAACTATTTGGCCCCAGTTCATGCGGGATACCATCAGAATCCGCAACGGTAGTGGCAAACCCCTCAAGCATGAGTTGGTTGTTTAATTTTGCGTTTTCCGCCAGATCGGCCTGCGGATAACTGAAGGTCACTACATAGCAAGCAATAGCAGATTGACTCATGGAGTACCTCAATTGATGCACTTAACTAAATAATAATAGTCTATAAATAAACTAAAAATGTGTATAAAAAGGTGAAATGAGCAACAAAGCGTAAAAATCAACTAGCCAAAGACCTTTTTTTTCTGGCAACATCCACCTCGGACCAACATACGCAGAGGATCTCGCAACGGTGAAGATACGAATCAGTTGCATGTTGGCGGTATTGCTTTTGGCTGGGTGTGCGAAAGAGCAAACACCGCCTCAAACAGTGAAGTTAAACGTCAACAATAATGCTCGCGGTAGTTTTTTAGATGCACGAACGCCACCTGAAGGAGAGTTTGGAACTTACATCCGAACGGCCTCAAACAGTTATGGCATTGATGAAACCTTAATAAAGGCCATTATTCAGGTGGAATCAGGAGGGAATCCTCACGCGGTCAGCACATCCAATGCGATTGGGCTGATGCAGTTAAAGGCCTCTACGGCCGGTAAGGATGCTTACCGCAAGAAGGGGCGAGGCGGGCAACCAACGTCGCGTGAGTTAAAAGATCCTGCTGTCAATATTGATTTAGGCACCGCTTATTTGAATATTTTGCAGAATCAGCAGTTAGCCGGTATTACCAACCCTAAAACCATGCGGTATGCGATGATAGTGTCATATGCCAACGGCGCAGGAGCCATGTTGAGAACGTTTTCGCCAAACCGCAAAGTGGCGATCGACAAAATCAATAGCATGACACCGGAACAATTTTACCAGCATATACAGAAACGACATCCGGCAGCGCAGGCTCCGCGTTATCTGTGGAAAGTAAACACCGCCTATCTGGCGATGGTGCAGTAAGTTGTAAATCAGGCCATGTCCTGACTGTGGTTAGCTTTATAAGGCTGTAGGTTAACCACAGTCATCTCTCCTCTTCTTAATTGAAACCCTAGCGGCGTTGGCTGCATTCACTCACCCGAATCACTTACTCATGTAAGCTCATCGGGATTCGCTCATTTGCCACGTTGCTATGCTTCCAATTAATTCGAGGGGGTAAGCGGCGTTGGCTGCATTCACTCGCCCGAATCACTTACTCATGTAAGCTCATCGGGATTCGCTCATTTGCCACGTTGCTATGCTTCCAATTAATTCGAGGGGGTAAGCGGCGTTGGCTGTATTCACTCGTCCGAATCACTTACTCATGTAAGCTCATCGGGATTCGCTCATTTGCCGCCTTGCTATGCTTCCAATTAATTCGAGGTGAGCGATAAAACCCCGGTTTTTTGTGCTGTAAAACCCAACTTTTGTGACTTTTTTATCAAAATTCTTTATCCTTCTCCCCGCACTTATTCCGCGTAGGTTTTATTTTCTATTTAACTCATTGTTTTTAAACGTTCTTGGAAGTAATGAGTTACCGTTAGCGGAATTGAGCACTGTGCTTCCTGCGCGATATGACCCAGAGGGTCAGCTCCTAACAGCGATCTACAAAATTGCAGGACACATTGGGCAGAACAGGATGTCTGCGTTGGCCCACGTTTCACAAAGAAGGTAAGTGAATTAATGAGTATTATTTCCCCTGATACTGGCCGGGTGGCGACAGAACGCCCGACCAAGTGGAATAAGACAGACACAGTCTGGATGTTTGGGCTCTATGCCACGGCGGTTGGCGCGGGTACGCTATTTTTGCCAATCAACGCCGGCTTAAATGGTCCGCTAGTTTTGATTTTGATGGCTATTTTGGCCTATCCGTTAACCTACCTCCCTCACCGCGCACTCAGCCGCTTTGTATTATCAGGTTCAAGCCGTGATGGTGATATTACCGATGTGGTAGAAGAACACTTTGGCATTTTGGCGGGTAAAGCCATTATGGTGCTGTATTTATTGGCGTTCTTCCCAATCGTGTTGGTGTACAGCATCTCCATTACCAATGCGCTGGAGAGCTTCTTGATAAACCAGTTTCATGTAACACCGCCGCCCAGAGTTTGGTTGAGCTTGGCGGTGGTCGCAGCACTGAGTTTGATCCTGCGCACCGGTAAAGAGACGATTGTGGCAGCCATGGGGATTTTAGTTTTCCCATTGATTGTGTTCCTGTTGGGTATTTCGTTGTACCTCATTCCTTATTGGAACGTTCATGCATTTTTCTCCGGCCTTAGTCAGACGTCGGTGAGCGATCCGCAGCTTTGGCGTTCGCTCTGGCTGGCTGTGCCGGTAATGGTGTTTTCATTTAGTCATGCACCCATTATTTCTTCGTTTTCCTCAACGCAAAAAGGGTTATACGGGGAAGGGGCTGAGCGCCGTTGTGCGCGCATCATGCGCTACAGCTATATGATGATTTGTATCAGTATTCTGTTCTTTGTGTTTAGCTGTGTGATGAGTTTGTCACATGCTGAAATGCTGGCGGCTCGCGATGAAAACATTACCGTGCTTTCCAGCTTGGCGAACAAATTCTCGAATCCACTGATTGCTTATCTCGGACCAGTGATGGCTATTTTAGCAATGTCCAAATCGTATTTAGGGACTTCGCTGGGGGTTACTGAAGGGGCGACTAGCCTGATCGATGGCGCATTCCGCACGGTAGGTAAGAAAGTTTCTTCAGGGGCAACACATAAAATTTCGGCGATACTGCTGTTTGCCATTACGTGGTTAGTGACGTTTCTGAATCCAAGCGCATTGCACATTATCGAGACTATTAGTGGGCCATTGATTGCGGTCATTCTGTTTATTCTGCCGATTTATGCGATTCATAAAGTGCCAGCGATGAAAAAATATCGCTCCATCACCAATCCGTTTGTCTTGATTATGGGGCTGATTGCGTTATCAGCACTGGTTTATAGCCTGTTCTAGACGCAAGCAGAACATCAGAGATAAAGCCGTGCTGAGAAGCGCGGCTTTTTTTTGTATTTATTGCGCCCATTAATACTTAGAAAAGCATTTCGTTTGTAATTAGGTCTAAGATTCTTTATTTTTACGTGCAAATAAAACTTATTATCATTACCAATTGGCCTACTGGTCATTCAAGGAGAGCTTTATGGCACGTAATTTCAACCGATTGGCGTTAGTCTGTATGCTTGCGCTATCAGTTCCCGCGATCGCGACGACTTATCCTTTAACCGTCACCGATACATCAGGACAGACACTCACCCTGAAGCATGAGCCGAAGCGGATCGTGGTGCAAGATGGGCGCGATATTATGACGTTGGCGCTGCTTGACCGGGCCGATCCATTCAGTCGCATTGTAGCGTGGAACAATCTACTGAAAAAAAGCGATCCTGAAACTTTAGCCGTGCTCAACCAGAAATGGCCGGGGGAGGCTGACAAAATTCCGGATATGGGGTTCAGTGATAAAGGCGAAGTGAACTTAGAAAGCGTTATTGCACGCAAACCCGATCTCATGATTGCGCAACTGCGAGCGAAACCCGCGTTGGCAGATACGGGAGTATTGAAGCAGCTTGCGGCGCTGAATGTGCCAGTTCTTTTCGTGGATACCTATTTACAACCGATCGCGAATACGCAGAAAAGCGTTCAACTGCTTGGCGAAGTGCTCAACCGTGAACATGAAGCGAAGGAATATACCGATTTTTATCAGAAGCATTTGCAGGAGATTACATCTATAACCGCTAAAGTGACGCCAAAACCTCGGGTATTCATGGAAGCTAAGGCGGGTGTTGGCGGGGCTGATGCATGTTGCTTTACGCATGGACACGTCGGTTTTGGTGGCATGATTGAAGCCATTGGCGCAGAGAATCTGGGCTCTGCGTTATTACCCGGCGCCAATGGCGATATTGCGATAGAAAAAGTTATCAGCCTTAAGCCTGATGTTTACATAATTTCAGGTGCCCGCTGGAAGAACAAAAACAGTATCGCGGTTCCATTCGGTTACGGTGTCACGCAAAAGCAGGTGGATGATGGTTTTAAGAAGCTGGAAGCGCGTAATGGTTTTAATCAGATAAAAGCGGTGAAAGAGAACCGTTTGTATGGGATGTATCACAACTTCTATAACCATCCATATAACATTGTTGGCTTAGACTATCTCGCGAAGTTTATTTACCCACAGCAGTTTGAAGCGCTAGATCCTGCACAAACGTACCGTACGATTATCTCGACCTTCACCCAGATCCCACCGGCGGATGCCATTTTTGGGGCACAGGCTCCGGTCAATAAATAATTCATAGCATAAGGCCGTAAGCTAACACCGTTTATTTAAGCTCGATTTTAGGGGGAGCACACCGATGGGGTCGTAGCGGCGTAAGCCGCCGGAGCGCCCCGCGGTGTGGTAGACCCGTGTATCTCGATCTTTTAAAAGAACGGTATTAAGCGGCATTTTTACGCCTTAACAGCCACGATCCGTGAACAGATCTGCTCTAGCAGTGCGGTTTGATGGCTGAAAATAATCATGCTCAGCGGGCGCTGTTGCGACTCAATAATCAGTTGTTGCCAGATATCGCGTTGGATGTGGGGATCGAGCTGGGCGGTGACTTCATCCGCTATCAGCAGACGAGTGCGAGGATCGAGAGCCCGTAACAAAGCGATACGGGCTAATTCGCCGCCGGACAGTTGGTTGGGCTTACGTGCTAACCACTCGCGTTTGACATGAAAGCGTGTGAGTTGCATGTCGTCGGGCTGCCATGCATCGCGTAATGCTTGCCCGGTGGTGCGATAGGGATTGAAGGTGAGTTCGGGATGCTGGGGAACCAATTGAACGGGGCAATAGCCTTTTGTCGGCAAAGGCATGCCATCTAACATGATTTGGCCACTTGAACATGATTGCCAATTGGCTAACACGCGACCCAATGTGGTTTTTCCATAGCCACTGGGTGCGGAAATACCTATCCGTTCGCCAGGGGTTACGCTAAGGGAGAAATTATCCCATAGCGTTCGATTATCTTGCTCAATGGTGAGTTGAGACACGCAAAACATCATACGCTCCTCATCGGAAATGAAGCGTCATTGTTAGCAAACAGCGGGTGATATTCTGGCTGTGCCTGCCAGTGTCTACGCAGCGTAGGGCTTCCGTTTCCATTCTTTAAGTCATCAATCGAAATATCATCGCTGATCCGCCCATCATTGAGCGCAACGATGCGATCGGCGAAGCGTGAGGCTAATGACAGATCGTGTGTGACCCATAATACACCGGCACCCTGAGCACTGAGTTCGCGTAGCTGTTGCAGGAGTTGGCAGGCCAAAGGTTCATCGAGCCAAGCCGTCATTTCGTCTGCCAGAATATATTGTGCGCCGCTCAGCGCGGCATTACAGGCCAGAATTCGTTTTGCCATTCCTCCTGAGAGTTGGCGAGGGTATTTAAATAAAACATCGGCCTGCAACTGATAGTGTTTAATTTGCTGATCCAGCGCGAGAGCACAGGTATGGCTGCCGCTCAGCTGTAAGCTACGACTCAGTTGAGTGCCCACTTTTAACAGCGGATTCAGCGAACTTACACCTTGCGGCACATAGCAGAGCGTGTTACCTCGCAGCTGTTGGCATTGCTGCTCATCTAGCGTTTTGCCTTCTAGCTGGATCTCTCCGCGCATACGTAAATTTTGTGGCAGAAGAGCCAGAGCACTTTGTAACAGCAGGCTTTTGCCTTCGCCGCTGCCGCCCACTAACGCCACAATTTCTCCACGGTGCAGCGTGAGGTTGATATCGCTGAGGATTGGTGACCAACGTTTGCGCCCAAACCAGCTATAGCGAGCATTTTCGATGGTGAGATGTTTGAAACTCAGCATGATTGATTCCTTAGCCACAGCTGTTGGATTGCGCGGGCACATTGATCAAAGAGTAAAACGATCAGTAACAGAATGAGCCCTGGAAACACGGCTAGCCACCAGCAGCCATTGCTGAGAAAACGCAGTGCGTCGGCAAGTAAAATGCCCAAAGAAGGTTCATGGGGGGCCAACCCGAACCCGAGGAAGCTCAATGCCGCGCTGTGCAGTACGGCATGAGGAAACATGAGCAGCGTGCCAACAAACCACTGGGGAGCTAGCGCGGGCAGATAATGCGCTCGCCAGCAGTGCCAACGGCTATTACCCAAGCGTTGCGACAGTGTCATATAGTCACTGGTACGAATGCGCTGCGCTTCTGCGCGCAAGATCAGCGCCAGCTTCGGCCAATGAGTCAATGCGACAGCCAATATGACGCCTTGCTTACCGCCGCCCACGGTGAAGCAGATTAAGATCAATAGCAGCAGATGAGGCAAAGAGAGCAGCGTATCAATAATCAAGCGCAGCAGGTGATCGATAGTGGGATGAATTAAGGTGAGACTCGCTACCAGCATGGCAATAATACCGCTGCACAGTGCCGCACCGATGCCTATCTGCAAACTGGTCAAGGCTCCCTGAAAACAACGTAGCCACAGGTCGCGTCCCAGATTATCGGTGCCGAACCAATGAGTCGCACTAGGTGCTTGATACCGCGCTAGCAAGTCCAAGGGAATATCGGCTGAAAGTAAAGAGACACCATACACGGTCAACAGCGCAAGGAGTAAAGCGGAAAGCACAAAACGCAGCAGCGCTGGAGCGGGATTATTCAACATTATTTGTGCTCCAGAATGCGGTTCATTCTTGCAAGTAACATCGTAGACAGCGAGTTGCCGCAAAACACCAATAGGGTGCTGAAGAGTACGATCCCCATCAGTAAGGGAATATCGCCGCGAAGTCCCGCGTCGATGGTGGCTTGCCCTAATCCCGGATAAGCAAAGATTTTTTCGGCTAGCAGCGATCCACCGAGTAATTCTCCGACGGAGGCAAACTGTAGGCACAGTGCCGGCGTGAGGGCATGACGTAGCACCTGCACGCGGAGCAATGACCAGCCGCAGTCGCCCTGGGCTTGAGCATAGCGCACAAAGTCACTGCTCATCACCTCGGCGATTTTCTCGCGCGTGTGCAGCGCGATTTGCCCCAATCCCATCAGACTCAGCGCAATCATGGGTAAAACCAAATGATGAATCCGCTCACCGATGCTGGCGGCTTGGGCATTGCTGCCGGGTTCCCACGCGCAGCAAACCGGAAACCATTGCCAGTGCACAGCAAAAACCACTAACAACAGTAAACCGACCCAAAAGGTGGGCAGAGAAGATAACAGATAACTTAGGCGACAAATGAACCTGTCTGGCCAACGATGAAGATAGCGTCCAGCGGCAAATCCCATTAGCAAACCTAGTCCGCCTGATAGCAACCATGCACCAGCCAAAAGCGCAAAAGACGTGGCAAAGCGCTCACTAATAACCTCGGCGACAGGAGCGTTATACAACATCGAATAGCCGAGATCGCCTTGCAATACCTGTGAGAACCAGTGCCAAAACCTCAGCCATAACGGCTGGTCCAAGCCCCAACGAGCAGCGATCAGCGGGTATTGCTGCGGCGGAACATGCAACAAATCGTTGCCGATATAGGCTCGGATGGGATCTATTGGCGAAAAACTGAGTAGCGTGAAAGTGCCTGCTGACACTAAGGTCAGCAGGCACGCGAGCCTTAGCAGAGTAAACAGTACCCTGCGTAGCGTATGAGAAGACCCCAGACAGAGGCTCGCTTTGACAAGGTGTTTTACTTGCACGTCCACTTCCAATCTTGCAGATTGTTCAATACTGACCAGCTACCATGAATTTCAGGTGCAGGCTTACCTAAGTCGATACACGGATTAGCAAGGTAAGTATGTTGTACATTAAGCAGCCAAGCCCATGCCGCATCGCCTTTCACGCCCACACCGGTTTTGCCGTCCCATTCTACCTGCTGCCAGAAAGGCACGGCTTTCTGCCATGTCGGCGCATCTAATGCTTGCTGCAGATGCTCATCAACGGCTTTATTGCTGTAGTAGCCCGGATTGTAATATTCCACGCCCGCGGCTTTGCTGCTGTAATGATGATATAGCTCCATGGGGTCTAAGCTACCCCAACCAAACAGGGTTGGGTTGGAATGCATATTGCGCTCGACGGTTTCCCAACTACCGGATTGTAGATCCATCTTGATGCCGAGTGGTTCCAACATCGCACGTATGGCCTGAGCAAGGTCGCGACGAGTGCTGTCGCCGCTGGTATACCACAGCGTCAATCTCGCTTCTAATCCGTCTTTGACGCGCACTCCGTCACTGCCCACTTTCCATCCTGCTTCATCTAAAATTTGTTTCGCTTTAGCCAGATCGCCATCTTTAAACGCCGCGTCTTTGCTATCCCACGGGAGGCTTTGCACCGCGCTATAGGCAGGGATAGCATGGCCTTCCATTAGCTGATCGGCGAGAAGTTGGCGGTTAATGGCGTAGTTGATGGCGCGGCGAATGGCGACATCCGCGGTTACATCGTTGCCAATCGGATAACCGTTGGCGTCTTTTTTCCCTGCTGGTGTCATTGGAAATACGATACCGCGGTTTTCAACGCTAGGGCGAACCCAAAGCTTGAGGCCACTTTGCGGTGTGACAGATAAAGAAGGTGGGATGCGCACCAAACCTAGCTGACCACTCTGGGCTGCGGCATAGGCGCTGTCTTCATCTAAGAAGACGAAGACAAGCTTATTAAAGTCGTTTTTATGCCCAGCGTAGTAAGGGTTGGCTTCCACAATCAACTGCTGTCCTGGCTGAAAACTCACTAAGCGGTAGGGGCCTGCGCCAATCGGTTTTTGTGCGTAGGTTTTAGCATCATATTTTTCTGCTGACACGATGCCCAACGAGCCTAATACGTTAACAAAAGTGCTTTGCGGTGCCGATAATACAATCTCTACGCGATGCTCATCTAAGGCCTTTGCAGAGGCAAAATTACCCATATCAATTTTTCCGCCGCCGCGAGCAGCCTGATTATAGGTAAATGCAACGTCTTTAGCGGTCAGTGGCGAGCCGTCTGAAAATTTGAGTTCGGGCTTGAGGGAGAGGGTCCAGATTTTACCGTCTTCGCTGTTGGTTACTTTTTCGGTGAGTAGATTGTCCCAACTCAGGTCGGCTTTCTGTTTCAGTAATGGGCTGTGTAGTAGCAGGTAGCTACCGTGGCTCCATCCAAGTAAAGGATCAAAGCCTTCTGTCGGTTCTTCACCTATTGCCAGTTTGAGCTGATGCTGAGGTGCTGGCGTAGTATCTGCCTGCGTATAAAGAGGTAACGTACTGAAAATCAGAGCGAGGGTATAGGGTAGCGCTTTTAAGTTGAGTGGCATATTGTTTCCTAGATATCTCATTATTTTGTATGACTTAAAGCGGTGGGATTTATAACAGAGGAGGCGGGGCGTAGACATGATTTGCATCAATCCCAGAAGGCAAAGTATGCACTTTTTCCTTTTTTTGCATACTTTACGGTTTGCTGGGTAAATTATGTGCCAATTTTATGGACATACAGTGGATGAAACTATCGCAACGAGACATAATTAATTTTTATTAAACCTGCGCAACTATCACTTGGCAGCAATAGCCGCAGCCAGATGAAGTTTCGGTGCTAGAAATAAGGACAAACGATGGATTGGTATCTAAAGGTTCTAAAAAACTATTTTAACTTTCGCGATCGCGCTAGACGCCGAGAGTATTGGTGGTTTGTGCTCGTTAACGCCATTATTACCATACTTCTCGGTTTTGTGCAGGATGCGCTGGGTTGGAGTAACGCAGAGGGAGAAGGTGCATTAACCATTATTTACGGTCTGTTGCTGCTTATACCTTCGATTGCCGTCATGGTGCGCCGATTGCATGATACCGATCGTAGCGGTTGGTGGGTCTTGATCGGTTTGATTCCTATTGTTGGCTGGTTTGTCTTGATTATTTTTGCCGTGTTCGACAGTCAGCCAGGCACCAACCGCTTTGGGCCAAACCCGAAGGATATTCAAGCGCCGACATCATCCATTATTAGCTGATGTAAAACGTAAACGGCCTAGCACTAGGCCGTTTACACTTGTAACGATGTCCATAAGCGATGTCCATAATAGTTACACCTTGTCATACCCGTTGAATATATTCACATCCTGAAACAATGATGACGATTCATTAGCATCCATCTGGTTTCTCTCGCTTCTTACAGTGTTTAGTCTTAGCGTCCCTTTTCCTGCTGAGTGAATATTACAGGTAGTACGCGTCCTGTAGACTAAGCCATGAGTCGTTTGCCTGAACCTCTACGCGATCACAGCGCTGAAGCTACGCTGTTTGTACGCCGTTCCATTATTGCTGCGGTGGTGGTCGTCCTATTATTCGGCGTTTTAGCATTCAATTTGTACCATTTACAGGTTGAAGAACATGAGCAGTATCAGACTCGCTCCAATGCTAATGATATTAAAACGTTGCCGATTGCCCCCGTTCGCGGGCTTATCTACGACCGCAATGGTATCCCTCTCGTCCAAAACCAAACGCTTTATCAAATCGAACTTATCCCAGGTAAAATTGCCGATCTCGATGCAACACTCAAAGCATTAACTCCGATAGTGGATTTGACGCAGGATGATATCGATAACTTCCATCAGGCCATGAAGTCCTCGCGGCGTTTTGCCGAAGTGCCTTTAAAAGAAGCATTAACTGACGTTGAAGTGGCTCGTTTTTCGGTCAACGAATTCGAATTCCCCGGTGTGTCTATCAGTCGCTATCAGCAGCGCTACTACCCTTATGGTGCAGAGCTCGCGCATGTGGTTGGCTACGTCTCAAAAATTAACGATCGTGATGCGAAGCGGTTAGATGATGCTGGAGAGTCGGAAAATTATGCTGCCGATCATGATATTGGTAAGCAGGGCATAGAGCGTTTTTACGAGTCAGAACTACATGGAAAGACGGGGTCGCAAGAAGTAGAGGTCGACAGTCATGGACGCATCGTGCGTGAACTGGCAGAAATACCGCCTCAGGCGGGTAAAAATATTTATCTGACTATCGACTTGCATCTACAGCAATACATCGAAAAATTATTGAAAGGCCAACGTGCAGCGGTGGTGGTGATGGATCCGCGAGACGGTGGCATTTTAGCCATGGTTTCCAGCCCGAGCTACGATCCAAATCCGTTTGTTAATGGCATTTCTTATAAGTCTTATCAGGCATTGCTAGACAACCCAGACTTACCGCTGATAAACCGCGTCACGCAGGGCGTTTATCCGCCTGCGTCTACCGTTAAACCTTTCATGGCGACGTCTGCACTGTTGGCTGGCGTCATCACACCGCAGACGACATTCTTTGGTCAACCCACGTGGGTATTGCCGGGGACGAATCGCCATTATCGTGACTGGCTAAAAACCGGTCACGGTATGCTGAATGTGACTAAGGCAATCGAAGAGTCGGCGGATACCTTTTTCTATCAGGTCGCCTATGAAATGGGGATTGATCGCATTCATTTCTGGTTAAGTAAATTTGGCTATGGGCAATATTCGGGCATTGACCTGATGGAGCAGGCTAAGGGTGTCTTACCCGATCGTGAGTGGAAGCTGAAGGTTCACAAAAAGGCGTGGTATCAAGGCGACACTATTTCTGTGGGGATTGGTCAAGGTTATTGGACGGCTACGCCGATTCAAATGGTAAAAGCGTTAAGCACCCTTATCAACAACGGCAATACGAAAACGCCGCACTTGATGTATTCCATGAAACAGGGAAATCATGTCGAACGCTATCAGCAACAAGAACATGTGCAGGTTGCCGACCCGAAATCTCCAGTTTGGGATATTGTGAAAAAAGGGATGTTTGGGATGGCGAATTACCCTAATGGCACAGGGTATAAATATTTCCATACCGCGCCTTATGAGATCGCCGCGAAATCAGGAACCTCTCAGGTGTTTGGTTTGAAACAGGATCAGGTCTATAACGCCAAGATGATCCCTGTAAAACTGCGCGATCATATTTTTTATACGGCATTCGCTCCTTATTCAAATCCTAAAGTAGCGGTTGCGGTTATTCTCGAAAATGGAGGGGGAGATGGTGTATCGGCTGCTCCAACGACACGAGCAATATTAGATTACATCTTCGCTCAAACTAAGCCGGAGGAACCCCCTACGCTACCTTCGCCGGATGCGGAACAAATTCGAGATGCGCATTAGCGACATATAAAATGGATGCTGTTTCCAATTTTGTATGTTTAGCAGGTTAACTCAAGATATCCGAGAGATAAGGCCAGACAGGAGGGGGATAACGCCTCAATCTGGCTTATCTAGACGCATTTTTGCCGTAATACCATGGGGTATTAAGCAAAGCGCATAACCCACGCATCGCTTTGACGATCATAATGGTTGCGATATAGCAGCGCATTTTTACCGTCTAGCACGGCAGGAACGGTTGTATGCTCGTCCCAGCCATCAAGCTGCATACATAAATCGGTATTTGATTTGCATGGAATGCTTAACGTGTGGCTGTTTAATTGGGTATCTGGCACGTTTGACAGCTCAGCGTCCTCAACTTCAAAAATCCCGATTCTGACTAACGATTTCCTCATAATTTTTCTCCTGTTTGATTTATTCACCTGCAGGCTGTCATCGAAGAGCCTGTTATTCAGCATAGAAGGGGATATTAAATTTTCCATAAATAAACGGAATTAGTTTCCATTTTTGTTTTTGATATGTGGTTAACTCTTTCTTTTTAATGTTCTTTTTAATTACATAAAAAACACAAAATTTTTACCAAACGACAATAACCTTAAACTTTGTACATCAACTGCCGATAACTTTATGCGTAGTGCATTCTGCTAAGTGAGGCTGTAGCCAAGGCCTTTACCTGATTGATATTTGGCGACATGGAGATCTTCTGACGATGTACACACATTTAAAGCGATGGATTGGACGTAAATGGCACCGGACACTAGAGGTAAAATCGCCAGATTTGGCCTTGCCAACCGAATACGAAGAGAGTGAACACATTGATGGAAAGGAAGATTCCTATGGCGATTGGCTGTGTGATAGCTTTCTTTCAGGGATGAGCGCAGTCGAGATTATCCGTGATTCCTTATTACATTCGAGTCAGAGCTTGATGCAGGAGTTGGTGACGGTTGATGAACTTAACCAAAAGAATGAACTGGCCAGCCAGGGAATGGGGACCCTATCTGAACTCGTCGGTCTTATTGAACATCATTCAGCGGAAGGTATTGGTTACATTGATGAATTAATAGCTGTGCTAAAAGGTATCAACGACAATATCGATGGCATCAATAAGCTTTCAAAACAGACCAACTTGCTGGCGATAAATTCGGCCATTGAGGCAGCCCATGTGGGCGGTAGCGGTGCTGGCTTTTCGGTTATTGCGAAAGAAATTAAACAGCTCTCCTCGGAAATTCAAAGTCAGGCTGCAAACATTACCGATCTGACTCTGGATATAAACCAGCATGCCAAAAACGTCAGCGCTAGCGTGGGTGAGAACAGCCAGTCAACCCACGCGATTCGTATAGCAACAGAAAAAGCTAGCCAGATGTTACAGCAAGTTATCGAGCTATCTGCTCACATGCAAAAAATCATTCGCTTCATTGCAACACAACAGTTTCTCAATACTGTTAAGCTCGATCACGTTATTTGGAAAGCCAAAGTTTATGAGATGATTTTGCATTGTGATATGACTTCAGGCGTCAATAGCCATACTGAGTGTCGATTGGGAAAATGGTACTACGGCGACGCGGGCAGTAGTTTTTCACACTTTAATGGCTTTATCCAATTGGAAGCACCGCATGCAGAGGTTCATCGTTCAGGCCGCGAAGCGCTGGAGGCGTTTAGAGCGGGTAATAACGATGCATTAAAGAAAAGCTTGGCGATAATGGAACAGGCAAGCACCCAAGTGATTAAGCGAATTGATGAATTGTTGACCCAGATTGGGGATGACTAAAATACGCGATGGAAGTCGGCTGCGCGAGTTGCAGGTTGCCAAAAATCGTCAAGCACGTTTTCAAGTGGCAGACAGCCACCACGCTGGATGCGTTGCACCTTCAGCTCTCGCACGCACTGTTCCTCTGTATCAAAACCACCAAGATATAGATTTTCGCAAGAACCATTGAGATAGCAGACCATCATGACGAGCGCGTACATAACCAAACCTTAATGAGTGCTGTGATATTAATATAACCTGTGCCGTCTGTATTTTACTTAAGGAAATTTTAATTTCTCTGTGTAATGATTATTCTAAGACTAATCTTAGTATGGCGTTTGATGAATTAATTGAAACGATTCACCTACGGCTTTACATCAACTTCTTGCCGTTGAAAAAGGCATGTGGAAATCACATAAATGCCCAGAATAGTAAAACAATAGGAAAACTCATAGGCCATGTTAATCCAATAAGAATAGCGGTGAAGATCCTGATTTTTATCGAAGGGTCTGCGCAAGCCTTGAAGGTGAGTAGTGCGGAGATGACTGAGCCGATCAAATACACCGTTTTAACAAAGGCCCATGCTGCTGGATACATCTAATAATTACCTTGGTTTTATCGCTTGTTAAAATGAAAAATCTTTTACGTCATCGATGACACGAGAAAGATGTTATTCGATAGAATTTATGTGGGATAGTGTAACAAATCATGAATGAAAAAACATCGGATTCTCAAATGAAGTCGCGTGGACAAAAATGACAACTGTTCATATATATATACATAGGTGAGAACCAAGCTAACGCTGAGCTTTAAAAGATAATATGTAAAGCAAGATGTTCTCTTGAATAAGTATGCAGAAATAGAGTTGGGTTGTATTTTTTTCGCTTGCTTCGGTGGGAGGTATTTTAGTGGGGGGGAACTAACATTCATTGGATAACGAGGTATGGTGTCATAGATATAAAAAGCCCGAGGTGCCGGGCTAAGATTACTTGTCTTAAATTATTATAATTATGGTTTTTCCCTAAGTGTGCGATTAGAATTGATAAACAATACCAAGTGCAACGGTATCATCGGTATCAATGCCTGCTGATTTAGTAAAATCGTTGTCGTCTAGCATGTTAATTTTATAATCGACATATGCAGACATATTTTTATTGAAGTAGTAGGTGGTACCGAGGTCGATAAAGTTGACGAGTTTCTGATCGCCATAATCACGTGACGCACCACCAGTACCAAGATCTTTGCCTTCCACATAGTTCCAACCGACGAAAGGTTGTAAACCAAAATCAAAGGTATAACCCGTGTACATTTCTACGCCTATTGCTTTGTTAGCATAACCATATGCCTCGTTATGATCGTTTGAATTGCCAAAACGAATCGCATTATAGGATTGCGTGTAATTTGCTGCGGCATAATAGCCACTGTTTTCATATTTAAGGCCAAAGGTATAGGCTTCTGCTTTGTCACCATTCCCCATAATGTTGTTATAGCGACCACCTTTACCGCCGCTATTCTGGTCGTTGGTACGATCAGATTGGAAATAAGCGCCACCTAGACTGAAGCCATACCCAAGCTCATAGGAAAGGGACATACCATACCCATCCCCATTTTGGCCTAACACATCACGACCGCTTTGGTCTTCGGTTTGATCATCATTTTTGCCCTGATATTGTAAGCCAAAGTTTAAGCCATCGACCAATCCAAAGAAGTCACGGTTATGATAGGTTAATACACCTCCAGCGCGTTGGAACATAAAGTTATCAGCACCAACGGTACTGCCGTCGAACTCTGGCTGTAAGTCAGTCCACGACATAATGTCGTAAATAATCCCTGAGTTTCGCCCATAATCTAAGGAACCATAGTCCCCAAACTTCAGTCCCGCAAAACCGAAACGGCTAAAGTTTTTATTATCCTCGCCTTCAGTATGGTTTAGGTTAGCTTGATACTCCCACATGCCATAGCCGGTAAGCATATCGGTGATTTGCGTTTCTCCACTAAATCCACCACGGACATAAGAATGATCGCCGTCTGAATTATCGTTATCTGAAAGATAATGTAGACCGTCAATTTTAAAGTGGAGATCTAGCTTATTGCCGTCTTGATTGTATATTTCAGCTGCTTGTGACGAATTTGCCAATGCCATTAATGCTGGAATTACCACTGCGAGTACTCTGTGCTTCATTTTTATTTTCCTTAATAAGTCTTGTTATGGCCACTTTTTTCTTTTAAGCGTTTAACGATATTTTTCGATATTAATGGGACTAGAATCGATAAACCGTGCCGATATTGTCGCTTTTGCAATTACAGTGAAAGCGCAAAAAATGCTGAAGATAAATAAATATTAAAGTATTGATGTCTGTCACTTTATAATTATTTAACGTAAGCGTCACTGTATTGAACTATAACGACAGTCATCTACATTAGAAGCACATTTTGTTAATTCGTTTTTAGGTTTGAGATATATTGTCTTAACGCCACTGCATGCCAATGCAGATTACGTGGATTCAAAGTGATTAACTCAATTTAGTTAATCACTGTCCATTAATTTATATTTTATTGCCGGGCTGTCTTCTCGGCATTTTTATTTATATTGTTTCAGACTAGCTAAATCTCAATGCAATGACGCGTCGTCTAAATCCACTTATTCACTATGGGTTATTAGTATTCTGAAGGCATAATTATGCACGAGATGGATTTGACTGCGGGGAACGAACAAACTCAGAGCAACATCGAGCGTATAGGTAAAGAGGCCTAAAATACGGAGCAATCCCAAGGTGTGATCTATTTGAAAAATTTGGAAATATCTTTCCTCTAACCGCGCATTATTTGATCTAACGTAACTTTCAGCTAGGGCAGAGCAGGTAAGAATCGTTGGGTAGTCGTGTTTTTGTTTAACCCATTCTCTGTGGGTGTTAATATTGACGGCTGTGGGTGTGAGTATTCAGCAGTACATGTGTTTTGTGTATCTGCCTGCGTACAGATCTTGCAAAGTACAGCAGGATGGCGCTCATAAAACGATGATTTTAAATACAAATTGTTTTCTATATGTGGCCTGTCGTGTGGGTCACCACTGTAGATAAGGAATATAAATGCCTGTTATTACACTTCCTGACGGTAGTCAGCGCCAGTTCGACAAACCTGTATCCGTAATGGATATTGCCATGGATATCGGACCAGGCTTGGCGAAAGCCTGCATTGCGGGTCGCGTAAACGGTGAGTTGGTTGATGCCTGCGATCCTATTACTGTCGATGCCAATGTTTCCATCATTACCGCAAAAGATCAGGAAGGGTTGGAAATTATCCGCCATTCCTGCGCACATCTCTTGGGTCATGCAATCAAGCAACTGTGGCCAAATACCAAAATGGCGATTGGCCCAGTGATCGACAATGGTTTCTACTATGACGTCGATCTTGATCACACCCTGACGCAGGAAGACCTTGAGCTGCTCGATAAGCGTATGCACGAGCTGGCAGATAAAGATTATGACGTTATTAAGAAAAAAGTGAGCTGGCAAGAAGCCCGCGACACTTTTGAAGCGCGTCAAGAACCGTACAAAGTGGCGATTCTGGATGAGAACATCAGCCATGATGATCAACCAGGTCTGTATCACCACGAAGAATACGTTGATATGTGTCGTGGACCGCACGTGCCAAACATGCGTTTCTGCCATCATTTCAAACTGCAGAAGTCGTCTGGCGCGTATTGGCGTGGCGATAGCAACAACACCGTTTTACAGCGTATCTACGGCACTGCGTGGGCAGATAAAAAACAGCTCAATGCCTATCTGCAACGTCTGGAAGAAGCCGCAAAACGTGACCACCGTAAGATCGGTAAGCAGCTAGACTTGTATCATATGCAGGAAGAAGCTCCGGGTATGGTGTTCTGGCATAACGACGGTTGGACAATCTTCCGCGAGTTGGAAGCGTTCGTACGCGTTAAGCTGAAAGAATATGATTATCAGGAAGTGAAAGGTCCGTTCATGATGGACCGAGTGCTGTGGGAGAAAACAGGGCACTGGGAGAACTATAAAGATGCCATGTTCACCACGTCCTCAGAAAACCGCGAGTACTGCATCAAACCAATGAACTGCCCAGGGCACGTTCAGATCTTTAATCAGGGTTTGAAATCTTATCGTGATTTGCCGCTGCGTATGGGTGAATTTGGTAGCTGCCATCGCAATGAGCCATCGGGTTCCCTGCATGGTCTGATGCGCGTGCGTGGCTTCACTCAGGATGATGCGCATATTTTCTGTACTGAAGAACAGATCCGCGACGAAGTTAACAGCTGTATCAAGATGGTATACGACATGTATAGCATCTTCGGCTTTGAAAAAATCGCGGTGAAACTGTCGACCCGTCCAGAAAAACGTATCGGTAGTGATGAAATCTGGGATCGTGCAGAAGAAGACTTGGCCGAAGCGCTGAAAGAAAACGGTATTCCGTTTGAATATCAGCCGGGTGAGGGGGCCTTCTACGGACCTAAGATTGAGTTTACTCTGCATGACTGTTTGGATCGTGCATGGCAATGTGGTACTGTGCAGCTCGACTTCTCGTTACCGGGGCGTTTGAACGCATCCTATGTCGGTGAAAACAACGAACGTTTAGTTCCTGTAATGATTCACCGTGCTATTCTGGGTTCAATGGAACGCTTCATCGGTATTCTGACTGAAGAGTATGCTGGGTTCTATCCAACTTGGCTGGCACCAGTACAGGTACAGGTGATGAATATCACCGATGCACAGGCTGATTATGTCGACAAATTGACCAAAAAGCTGCAAGCTGCTGGTATTCGTGCTAAATCAGACTTGAGAAACGAGAAGATAGGCTTTAAAATCCGCGAACACACTTTACGTCGTGTCCCATACATGTTGGTTTGTGGCGACAAAGAGGTCGAATCTGGCAAAGTAGCCGTTCGTACCCGCCGCGGCAAAGACTTGGGAACCATGGACGTAAATGAAGTGATCGAAAAGCTGCAAAAAGAGATTCGCAGCCGTAGTCTTCACCAATTAGAGGAATCGAGTTATTAAAGGCGGAAAAAGAGTTCAACCGGCGCGTCCTAATCGCATCAACAGAGAAATTCGCGCCCAAGAGGTTCGCTTAACAGGCGTTGATGGCGAGCAGATTGGTATTGTCAGTCTGAATGAAGCTTTGGAAAAGGCTGAGGAAGCAGGTGTTGATTTAGTAGAAATCAGCCCAAATGCCGAGCCGCCAGTTTGCCGAATCATGGATTACGGCAAATTCCTCTATGAGAAGAGTAAGGCGACCAAAGAACAGAAGAAGAAGCAAAAGATTGTTCAGGTTAAGGAAATCAAATTCCGACCTGGAACCGACGATGGCGACTACCAGGTAAAACTCCGCAGCCTGGTTCGCTTTCTGGAAGATGGCGATAAAGCCAAAATCACTCTGCGTTTCCGTGGACGTGAAATGGCGCACCAACAGATCGGTATGGAAGTGCTTAACCGCGTGAAAGAAGATCTGAGTGAACTGGCAGTAGTCGAATCCTTCCCTACGAAGATCGAAGGCCGCCAGATGATCATGGTGCTCGCACCCAAGAAGAAACAGTAAGGCTCTCAAGTAATATTGCCAGCGACGAATTTCGGTTCGTTGCTGGCGTTATTCGCCTCACTGATTCATGTAATTAACAATGCGAAGTGGAAATCGAAATGCCAAAGATTAAAACTGTGCGTGGCGCTGCTAAGCGCTTCAAAAAAACCGCCGGTGGTGGTTTTAAGCGTAAACATGCTAACCTGCGTCATATTTTGACCAAAAAATCTACTAAGCGTAAGCGTCATCTGCGTCCAAAAGGTCAGGTTTCCAAAGGGGATCTGGGCTTAGTCGTAGCGTGCCTGCCGTACGCATAAGTAACTATTTTTTGAATCAAGATTAAGACTTAAGGAGAGCATATGGCTCGCGTAAAACGTGGTGTAATTGCACGCGCACGTCACAAGAAAGTAATGAAGCAAGCGAAAGGTTACTACGGTGCCCGTTCGCGCGTATATCGTGTTGCCTTCCAGGCAGTAATCAAAGCAGGCCAGTACGCTTACCGTGACCGTCGTCAACGTAAACGTCAGTTCCGTCAGCTGTGGATTGCACGTATCAACGCTGCTGCACGTCAGAACGGTATCTCTTACAGCCGTTTCATCAATGGTCTGAAAAAGGCTTCTGTTGAAATCGACCGTAAGATTCTGGCTGACATCGCTGTATTCGACAAAGTAGCATTTGCTGCTCTGGTAGAAAAAGCGAAATCTGCTCTGGCGTAAGCGAGTAGTAGATAATCGAAGAAGAGAGCCTTTAGAGCTCTCTTTTTTCGTTTATATATCGAAGTCGCTCTGAATGTTAAGAGCTGTATCGCGAAAACAGATAGCTGCTTTTGTCTCTCCACGAGCAGGTATGATAGTCGCTGGTGAGTAGAAACGTCGCTGTGTACTGGAGTGTGAGTACTATTTTTCGGTAAAGTGGCGTGTAACGAGCATAGTCTATTGACTTTGCACTGTTTTACGCTTTCAATAGCCTTGCTATCACGTGGATTAATTGGTTTAATATAAAGGTAACGCAAGCATGCACGCTGCTATTTTCCGTTTCTTTTTTTACTTTAGCACCTGAGTTCAGGAGGCTTTGCGCGTAAGAGAAGAAACGAAAAGTAGCGCAGAAAGCCTCCCTCGTGGAGGCTTTTTTTTTGCTTTAGCATGATTTACCGCTTCAGGTTTATTCATGAGCATACTAAGAAGATCGGTACCCCAAACGATTGAAGTTGCGCCAGGGCAGCTTTAAACATGAAGGGTATATACCCTGAGCATTTGAAGTGGCGGTTTCTATAGCAGCAACTTCAAGTGCAAAGGTGAAACTCTCACATCGACAATCGAGCCTAACGGGCTGGAAGAAGAGGAAAGCAATGCCACATCTCGCAGAGTTGGTTGCCCAAGCAAAGGCAGCCGTAGAGAATGCTCAGGATATTGCCACGCTGGATAATGTGCGTGTTGAATATCTGGGTAAGAAAGGCCATTTAACGCTGCAGATGACGTCACTGCGCGAACTGCCGGCAGAAGAGCGTCCCGCTGCGGGCGCTGTGATTAACCAGGCTAAACAGGAAGTTCAGGATGCGCTGAATGCCCGTAAATCAGATCTGGAATCAGCAGCGCTAAATGCACGTCTGGCCCAAGAGACTATCGATGTTTCTATGCCTGGACGTCGCATGGAAAACGGTGGTCTGCATCCTGTCACTCGCACTATCGAACGCATTGAAACTTTCTTTGGTGAACTGGGCTTTGCTGTTGAAACTGGCCCAGAGATCGAAGATGACTATCATAACTTTGATGCGCTGAACATTCCTGCTCACCATCCGGCACGTGCTGACCACGATACTTTCTGGTTTGACGCTACGCGTCTGCTACGTACTCAAACCTCAGGCGTGCAGATCCGCACCATGAAAGAGCAGCAGCCGCCAATTCGTATCATTGCACCGGGCCGCGTGTACCGTAACGATTACGATCAGACCCACACGCCAATGTTCCATCAGATGGAAGGTCTGATTGTTGATAAAGACATCAGCTTCACCAATCTGAAAGGTACGCTGCACGACTTCCTGAATAACTTCTTCGAAGAAGATTTGCAGATCCGTTTCCGTCCTTCTTACTTCCCATTTACAGAGCCTTCCGCGGAAGTTGACGTTATGGGCAAAAACGGTAAATGGCTGGAAGTGCTTGGCTGCGGTATGGTGCATCCAAATGTGCTGCGTAACGTAGGTATCGATCCAGAAATTTACTCTGGCTTTGCATTCGGTATGGGGATGGAGCGCTTAACCATGTTGCGCTATGGCGTGACCGATCTGCGTGCATTCTTCGAAAACGATCTGCGTTTCCTAAAACAGTTTAAGTAAGGCGGGATTATCACATGAAATTCAGTGAACTCTGGTTGCGCGAGTGGGTTAATCCTGCCATTAGCAGCGAAGCATTATCAGAACAAATTACCATGGCCGGTCTGGAAGTCGACGGCGTAGAACCGGTTGCGGGTGAATTCAACGGCGTATTCGTCGGTGAAGTCGTGGAGTGCGGTCAGCATCCAAATGCAGATAAGCTGCGTGTGACGAAGGTTAACGTTGGCGGTGAGCGTCTTCTCGACATCGTGTGCGGTGCACCGAACTGCCGTAAAGGCCTGAAAGTTGCTGTTGCAACCATCGGTGCGGTACTGCCGGGCGACTTTAAAATTAAGGCCGCTAAACTTCGCGGTGAGCCTTCCGAGGGGATGCTGTGCTCATTCTCTGAGCTGGGTATTTCCGAAGATCATGATGGCATCATTGAATTGCCTGCAGATGCGCCGATCGGTACTGATATCCGCGAATATCTACAGTTGAACGACCACACCATTGAAATCAGCGTAACGCCAAACCGCGCCGACTGCTTAGGGATTATCGGTGTGGCTCGTGATGTTGCTGTTCTCAACAAGTTGGCGTTGAACGAACCCGCTATGGACGCTGTTCCTGCGGCTATTCATGATACTTTCCCGATTACCGTCGAATCACCTGAAGCTTGCCCACGTTATTTGGGGCGCGTAGTGAAGGGGATCAACGTAAAAGCGGCGACGCCATTGTGGATGCGTGAAAAACTGCGTCGCTGTGGTATCCGTTCTATCGATCCCGTGGTTGACGTGACCAACTATGTACTGTTGGAGCTGGGCCAGCCAATGCATGCGTTCGACTTGAACCGCCTTGAAGGCTGTATTGTTGTGCGTATGGCGAAAGAGGGCGAGAAGCTGACTCTGCTGGACGGTAATGAAGCCACATTATCCTCAGATACTTTAGTGATTGCCGATCAGCAAAAAGCGCTGGCCATGGGCGGTATTTTCGGCGGCGAGCATTCTGGTGTAAACGCCGAAACCCAAGACGTGCTGCTGGAGTGTGCTTACTTCAATCCACTGTCTATCACCGGCCGTGCTCGTCGTCAGGGTTTACATACGGATGCGTCTCATCGCTATGAGCGCGGCGTTGATCCTGCTCTACAAGCTAAGGCGATGGAGCGAGCTACCCGTCTACTGCTCGATATCTGTGGTGGTCATGCCGGTCCGGTGATTGATGTCACCAATGAAGCTGCCCTGCCAAAACGTGCCACAATCACGCTACGCCGTGAAAAACTGGACCGTCTGATTGGTCATCACGTGGCTGATGCACAGGTTACTGATATTCTGGAACGCCTTGGCTGCAAAGTCAGCTTTGCTAATAATACATGGCAGGCTGTCGCGCCAAGCTGGCGTTTCGATATGGAAATCGAAGAAGATTTAGTGGAAGAAGTTGCCCGTGTATACGGCTACAACAATATTCCAGACGTACCTGTAAAAGCCGATCTGATTATGACTTCACATCGTGAAGCTAATCTGCCACTCAAGCGTGTGAAAACGATGCTGGTCGATCGCGGCTATCAGGAAGCGATCACTTACAGCTTCGTTGATCCTAAGATTCAGGCTCTGCTTCACCCTTCTGAAGCGTCGTTGATTCTGCCAAGCCCAATCTCTGTTGAGATGTCGGCGATGCGTTTGTCTCTGTGGAGTGGTTTGCTGTCTGCGGTGGTGTACAACCAGAATCGCCAGCAATCACGTGTACGTTTGTTTGAAACGGGGCTACGCTTTGTTCCTGATAGTGCTGCTAATCTGGGTATCCGTCAGGATGTCATGCTGGCTGGCGTTATTGCAGGTAACCGCTACGAAGAGCATTGGAATCTGGAGCGTCAGGTTGTCGATTTCTACGATCTGAAAGGTGATTTAGAAGCCATTTTAGATTTGACCGGTAAACTGGATGATGTCCAATTTAAAGCGGAAAAGAACCCCGCTTTACATCCAGGGCAGAGTGCGGCAATTTATTTAGCGGGCAAACGTGTTGGTTTCATTGGTGTTGTTCATCCTGATCTGGAACGTAAACTGGATCTGAATGGCCGCACGGTAGTATTTGAAATCGAGTGGGAAGCCCTTGCAGAGCGCCGTATTCCGCAGGCTCGCGAGATTTCACGCTACCCAGCAAACCGCCGAGATATCGCTGTTGTGGTGGCTGAAAATGTCCCTGCAGAAGATATTTTGGCAGAGTGTAAGAAAGTTGGCGTAAATCAGGTAGTTGGCGTAAACTTGTTTGACGTGTACCGTGGTAAGGGTGTTGCCGAGGGTTATAAGAGCCTCGCTATCAGTCTGGTATTGCAAGATACCACCCGTACACTGGAAGAAGAGGAGATTGCCGCTACCGTCGCAAAATGTGTAGAGGCATTAAAACAGCGATTCCAAGCATCCTTGAGGGATTGAACCTATGGCGCTTACTAAAGCTGAAATGTCTGAACACCTGTTTGAGAAGCTTGGGCTTAGCAAACGGGATGCCAAAGACCTCGTAGAAATATTTTTCGAAGAGGTTCGCCGTGCTCTGGAAAATGGCGAGCAGGTTAAGTTATCCGGTTTCGGTAACTTCGATCTGCGCGACAAAAACCAGAGGCCGGGACGTAACCCGAAAACCGGGGAAGATATCCCGATTACGGCGCGCCGTGTTGTTACTTTCCGTCCGGGGCAGAAGCTCAAGAGCCGGGTCGAAAACGCGACACCGAAAGAGTAATACGCAAGACAAAAAGGCCGCCTGCGGGTGGCCTTTTTCTTATCCTAACTTCCATCATTCTGATGTGAGAGATAATTAGCCGATGAAAGTCAACGATCTGGTCAGTGTAAAAACCGATGGCGGACCGCGCCGCATGGGTAAAATTATTGAAGTGGAAGAGTTCAGCGAAGGCATTATGTATCTGGTGGCGCTGGATGATTATCCGAATGGTGTCTGGTTCTTCAATGAGATCGACAGTCACGATGGCACTTTTGTTGAGCCTTATCACGGCGATGAGTAATCGCATCTCTATGCTGCATCATGCCCAATCGTTCTATGCAAAATTCTGACATGCCGATGCTGTCTCATTTCTCTTTATTACAGCAGCGCCAACAGGCGCGCGATCGTAGCCGATTGCGCATTTTGGCGTTGTTCCTGTTGCTGGCGGTCATTGTTAGCTTGTGTGCAGGCGATCTTTGGCTATGGCCTACGCAGTGGTTTAGTGAAAGTGCCAAACTCTTTGTTTGGCAAATAAGGCTACCACGCGTCATCGCGGTGATGGCGGTCGGTGCCTCACTTGCTGTTGCTGGGGCTGTCATGCAGGCGCTATTTGATAATCCACTTGCGGAGCCTGGGTTGTTGGGCGTATCCAACGGTGCTGGCGTTGCCTTGGTCTTAGCCGTGCTGCTAGGTCAGAGTTTGCTGCCTGTCTGGGTGCTGAGCACATGTGCCATATTGGGGGCGCTGGCAATTACGGCAATCCTCATGTTGTTCGCCCGTCGTCGATATTTGACTAATTCTCGCCTATTACTGATTGGTGTAGCGCTGGGGATTGCCTGTAGCGCAGTGATGACTTGGGCCGTGTACTTCAGTTCAAGTCTGGATTTACGCCAGTTAATGTATTGGCTTATGGGTGGTTTCAGCGGGATTGATTGGAGACAAAAATGGTTGGTGCTGGCATTGGTACCGATTTTTTTGTGGCTGTTACGCCAAGGGAAAGTATTAAACCTCATGTCGTTAGGTGATATTCAAGCTCGGCAGCTAGGACTTTCTCTCGTCGTGTGGCGCAATTTGCTGGTCGTGGCAATAGGTTGGCTGGTCGGCGTTAGCGTAGCATTAGCAGGGGTCATTGGTTTTATTGGTTTAGTGGTTCCGCATATGTTGCGGCTGATGGGGATCACAGACCACCGTGCGCTTTTACCTGCCTGCGCGTTAGGTGGGGCAGGTGTTTTATTGCTGGCTGACGTTGTTGCCCGGGTTGCATTGTTCTCGGCGGAATTACCTATCGGCGTTGTGACTTCTTCGTTAGGGGCTCCGGTGTTTATCTGGATGCTGCTGCGACCGTTGAATAACAAAGAGTAAATGATAAGCATGAGTACAAAGCCACTTATCTTACACAATGTTTCCGTTGGGACGCGTTTATTGCCCTTCAGTGCTCAGGTTGAACGCGGAGCGCTCATTCATATCATTGGCCCAAACGGTGCGGGCAAAAGCACGCTACTCGCGCGGATCGCGGGAATTTTACCCGGAGAAGGCAGGGTGATGCTTAACCAGCAGAATCTCGACGCCTTAACTCCAGCAGAGCTGGCGCGTTGTCGTGGCTATTTACACCAGCAACAGCAGCCTAGTGCATTGATGCCTGTTTTCCAATACCTTGCGCTTCATCAGCCCGTGGGGTGTGATCTTGCTCTGGCTGATCGTGTGGTAGGCGACTTGGCCACGTCATTGGCGCTGGGTGACAAACTTTCACGCCCGTTAACCCAGCTATCTGGCGGTGAATGGCAGCGTGTACGTATCGCGGCTATTTGCCTGCAAGTCTGGCCGGCGCTAAATCCTCAGGCTTCGCTACTATTGTTAGATGAACCCATGAATAGTTTGGATATTAGCCAGCAAGCAGCGGTCGACCAATTACTTCATCAGCTTACCGACGCAGGGATCAGTGTTATCGTCAGCGCGCACGATCTTAATCATACCCAATTGCATGCACATCAGGTTTGGATGTTGCGCGCGGGTGTTATGCAAGACCAAGGGCCGACTACCGAGGTGATGACCGTAAAAAGCCTATCCAAACTTTATGGAATTAATTTTCGAGAGTTAGAAAGTGAAGGGCAGCGTTGGTTTATCTACCAGAATCATATTTGATATAGATAATAAATAATAAGCATGGAAAGTAATAAGCCTAATATTTAATAAACAGTATCCTCAAATTTCTGCGCTATCTCACTTAAATCAATATTTCCTCAACCAAATTCGTACTTTCTTGTGTACATTCGCTATGTTTAGGCTGCGTTTATCTTAATGTTAATCTAAGCTTTTATACTTATTATCGCGCTTAGATAATCGCTAGAACTCATTGATTATGTAGTCACTTGGGTCGACTGTTTCGAGTCAAATCCTCTGCATAGATAAATTGTAAGGTAACGGATGAAAGAGTTTCTCCCATTTTCAGTCCCCTCAATGGGGGAGGATGAAATCGCTGCAGTTGCTGAAGTATTACGTTCAGGTTGGATTACCACAGGACCTAAATGTCAGCAGTTAGAATCGGCTTTTAGTCAATATGTTGGCGCTAAACATGCTATTGCGGTTAGCTCTGCTACGGGCGGTATGCATGTTACCTTAATGGCGTTGGGTATCGGTGCTGGCGACGAAGTTATTACTCCTTCCCAAACGTGGGTCTCTACGCTCAATGTTATTACCTTGCTAGGCGCAGAGCCGGTGATGATCGACGTTGACCGTGATACGCTAATGGTTCAACCCGCCGAAATTGAAGCGGCTATTACGCCGAAAACTAAGGCCATTATACCGGTGCATTACGCTGGTGCTCCCGCTGATTTGACCGCGCTGCGCGAAATTGCCGCGCGCCATAATATTCCATTAATTGAAGATGCTGCGCATGCGGTTGGTACTCGTTTTGGCGAACACATGGTGGGCGCGCAAGGAACCGCTATTTTCTCCTTCCATGCCATCAAAAATATGACCTGTGCTGAAGGTGGCATGGTTGTGACTGATGATGATGAGCTGGCAGATAAAGTTCGCTGTTTCAAGTTTCACGGTCTGGCTGTTGATGCCTTCGATCGTCAAGCATTGGGGCGTAAGCCACAGGCTGAAGTTGTTGCACCGGGCTACAAATATAATCTGGCTGATATTAATGCGGCGATCGCCTTGGTTCAGTTGGAAAAATTACCGGCTATGAATGCGCGTCGTCAGCAATTAGTTGCACGTTATCTGCAAGCACTTCAAGGTTCGCCATTGTTGCCGCTTAAGGTTCCCGCTTATCCACATCAGCATGCATGGCATCTCTTTATGGTACGTGTTGATGAATCCTTGTGTGGCATCGACCGCAATACGATGATGGAGAAGCTAAAAGAACACGGTATTGGCACCGGACTGCATTTCCGCGCCGCACATACGCAAAAATATTATCGTGAAAAATATCCCGATCTTAGTTTGCCAAACACCGAATGGAACTCGGCAAGTCTTATGACCCTTCCTCTGTTTCCAGACATGCAAGATAGCGACGTCGATCGCGTAGTGAAGGCATTGTCTGACATTTTGGAGTCACGCTGTGAGTAATAATGAAGTGATTAAAAATGAGGCTGACGAAATAAAGAAAGTATCTATCGTCATCCCTGTTTTTAACGAGCAAGAAAGTTTACCCATATTAATTAAGCGGACTCATGCCGCGTGTGAGCTTTTAAATAAACCGTATGAAATTATTTTAATTGATGACGGTAGCCATGATGATTCTGCTGAAATATTGACTCAGGCCGCTGAAATTCCAGAAAACCACATCGTTGCTGTGTTATTAAACCGCAATTATGGTCAGCATTCCGCCATTATGGCTGGTTTTAATCAGGTTTCTGGCGATCTGGTTATTACACTTGATGCAGATTTACAGAACCCACCGGAAGAAATTCCTCGCCTAGTGGCAACGGCGGAGCAGGGTTATGACGTTGTTGGAACCGTGCGCGCCAAGCGTAAAGATACCTGGTTCCGCAAAACTGCCTCTAAGATGATCAATATGATGATTCAAAAGGCGACCGGCAAGTCGATGGGCGATTATGGCTGTATGCTGCGTGCTTATCGTCGTCCGATTATTGAAGCTATGCTGCACTGTCATGAGCGCAGTACGTTTATTCCCATTCTAGCCAATACCTTTGCACGCCGTACCATTGAAATTGACGTGCGCCATGACGAGCGTGAGTTTGGTGAATCGAAATACAGTTTCCTTAAGTTAATTAATCTGATGTACGACTTGGTGACGTGTTTAACCACCACACCGTTACGTCTTCTCAGTATCGTAGGCAGTGTGATTGCCCTGTCTGGTTTCACCCTAGCGGTTTTATTGATCGCTATGCGTCTTATTTTTGGCCCGACCTGGGCAGCAGAAGGGGTATTCACGTTGTTTGCCGTGCTCTTTACCTTTATTGGTGCTCAGTTTGTCGGCTTGGGTTTATTGGGAGAGTACATCGGGCGCATCTACAACGATGTGCGTGCTCGCCCACGCTATTTTGTACAAAAAATTGTCTCCGCAGACGCGCTGAAGACACATGTCTCTGTTGAACAACAGGAAGAAGAGTAATGAAAGCCATTGTATTTGCTTACCATGATATCGGCTGTGCGGGTTTGAAAGCGCTAAAAGAAGCGGGTTATGAAATCTCAGCTGTGTTTACCCATACCGATGAGCCGGGGGAGAACCATTTTTATGGTTCGGTTGCTCGTGTCGCAGCCGAGATGGCGCTGCCGGTTTACGCGCCAGATAACGTGAATCATCCGTTATGGGTTGATCGTATTAAGGCCTTAAAACCTGATGTCATTTTCTCTTTCTACTACCGTAATATGCTGAGTCAGGACATTCTGGATATTGCGCCGCGCGGTAGCTGGAATTTACATGGCTCGTTGCTGCCAAAATATCGTGGGCGTGCGCCTGTGAACTGGGCTTTAGTCCACGGGGAAACTCAAACGGGTGTAACGCTGCACCAGATGACGCGTAAGGCGGACGCCGGTGATATCGCGGGGCAACTGGCAGTAGAGATTAGCTCAGACGATACGGCGTTAACGCTGCATAGTAAAATCCGTGACGCTGCGGTGGCACTTTTAGGCCAACAGCTGCCGTTGATCAAAAATGGCGATGTAAAAACAACCGCGCAGGATGAGTCTCAAGCGACCTATTTTGGCCGCCGTACCGCTGCTGATGGTTTGATCGACTGGAGCAAACCAGCATCAACCGTA
This sequence comes from Hafnia paralvei, assembly GCF_020150375.1. Taxonomy (NCBI): domain Bacteria; kingdom Pseudomonadati; phylum Pseudomonadota; class Gammaproteobacteria; order Enterobacterales; family Hafniaceae; genus Hafnia; species Hafnia paralvei. The sequence continues at coordinate 2,355,733 of NZ_CP083737.1, forward strand.
CATAATTTAGTTCGTGCGGTCACCGAGCCGTATCCTGGTGCATTCAGCTATCTGGGCGATCGTAAGATTACCGTTTGGCGCAGCCGTATTGTTGAAGATAAATCAGGTAGCAGACCAGGCACCGTTCTGTCAGCCAAGCCGCTCGTGATTGCCTGTGGTGAAAATGCCCTAGAGATCGTGACGGGTCAAAGCGACGCCGGTTTATATGCGCAAGGTTCGCAATTGGCTAATGAAATGGGCATCGTGGCAAAAGTTCGCCTGTGGGATAAGCCAAATAGCCTGATTAAGCGTCGTACACGCGTATTGATTCTGGGGGTGAATGGCTTTATTGGTAACCACCTGACTGAGCGTCTGCTGCAAGATGATAACTACGATATCTATGGTCTGGATATCGGCTCAGATGCGATTGAACGCTTCATCGGTAATCCGCGTTTCCATTTCGTTGAAGGCGATATCAGCATTCACAATGAGTGGATTGAATACCACATCAAAAAATGTGATGTCATTTTGCCATTGGTGGCAATCGCAACCCCGATTGAATATACCCGTAATCCGCTGAAAGTTTTCGAATTGGACTTCGAGCAGAACCTGAAGATCGTTCGTGACTGTGTGAAATATCAAAAGCGTATCGTGTTCCCATCCACCTCAGAGGTGTATGGCATGTGCAACGATAAAGATTTTGACGAAGATACGTCTAATCTGATTGTTGGGCCAATCAACAAACAGCGTTGGATTTACTCGGTGTCTAAGCAACTGCTAGACCGTGTGATCTGGGCCTACGGCGCTAAAAATGAACTGAACTTCACGCTGTTCCGTCCGTTTAACTGGATGGGCCCGCGTCTGGATAACCTGAATGCTGCACGCATCGGTAGTTCTCGCGCCATTACTCAGCTAATCCTTAATCTGGTAGAAGGCTCACCGATTAAGCTGGTGGATGGTGGGGCACAGAAACGTTGCTTTACCGATATTAGCGATGGTATCGAAGCGCTGTTCCGCATCATCGAAAATAAAGATGACAACTGCAATGGGCAGATCATCAATATTGGTAATCCAGATAACGAAGCCAGCATTCGCGAGCTTGGCGAAATGCTGTTGGATTGCTTTGAACGTCATCCACTGCGTTCTCATTTCCCGCCGTTTGCAGGCTTCAAAGAGATTGAAAGCAGCAGCTACTACGGTAAAGGCTATCAGGACGTTGAGCATCGTAAGCCAAGTATTAGCAATGCTAAACGCCTGTTGCATTGGGAACCAACGGTAGAAATGAAACAAACCGTAGAGGAAACCTTGGATTACTTCCTGCGCACGGTTGATCTCACCGGTGAGGCACAATGAAACGAGTTGGCCTGAGAATTGATGTTGATACATTTCGTGGTACCCGAGATGGGGTACCGCAGTTATTAACCATGCTGCAAAAGCATGAAGTCTTAGGGAGTTTTTTCTTTAGTGTCGGTCCGGACAATATGGGACGCCATTTATGGCGTCTGCTCAAGCCGCGCTTTTTGTGGAAAATGCTTCGTTCTCAGGCCGCATCATTGTACGGATGGGATATTTTACTGGCCGGCACTTGCTGGCCAGGCAAATTAATCGGCAAACCTCATGAGCTGATTATTCGTCATACCGCGTCGTTAGGTCACGAGGTGGGGTTGCATGCTTGGGACCACCACGGTTGGCAAAAAAACGTTGGTCATTGGTCGGATGCGCGCCTGAATCAAGAGTTTCAGCGTGGGCTGGCCGAGATGCAGCGCATTTTAGGCTATTCGGTAGAGTGTTCAGCGGTTGCTGGATGGCGAGCCGATCAGCGGGTAGTGGATATGAAGCAATCCTATCCCATGAGGTATAACAGCGACTGCCGTGGCAGAGAGCCATTCCGTCCTCTTTTGAGTAATGGAAAAACCGGCACGGTGCAAATTCCCGTGACGTTACCAACTTATGACGAGGCGGTGGGAACTCTAACCACAGACGCTCAGTTCAATGACTTCATCATTAATGCGATTAAAAATGACTCTGGTACGCCGGTATATACCATTCATGCCGAAGTAGAGGGGATCGTTAAGGCGGAGATGTTTGAGCAGTTGCTGATCCGTTTAAAAGCCGAAAATATTGAATTTTGCCCGCTGTCAGCGCTGTTACCAAACGATTGGAAACAGCTCCCAACGGGACGTATCGTTCGTTCATCATTCGAAGGGCGCGAAGGCTGGTTAGGATGCCAAGCACCCGTCGCAGAAACCCCAGCGGAGACGTCTTTGTGAGAGTGATAAAAACACTGTCCGGTTTATTGTTCGCCTTGCTGTACCTGTTACCTCTTAACTGGCGCCCACTCTGGCAGCCAGATGAAACTCGATACGCAGAAATTAGTCGTGAAATGTTGGCGCGTGGTGATTGGACTGTGCCACATTTGCTAGGACTGCGATATTTTGAAAAACCCGTCGCGGGTTATTGGATTAACAATATTAGCCAATGGATGTTTGGTGACAATAATTTCGCGGTGCGTTTTGGTTCGGTTTTTTGTACGGCGTTAAGCACGTTGCTGGTCTTTTGGCTGGCAATGATGATTTGGAAAAATACGCGTACGGCCATTCTGGCTGCGGTGATTTATTTCAGCATGTTCTTGGTGTATGCGGTCGGAACCTATAGCGTTCTGGATCCGATGATTACGCTATGGATGTCGGCGGCGATGGTGAGTTTTTACCTCACGCTTAAAGCAACCACAAATAAAGGTAAAATCGGCGGTTATGTCCTGTTGGGTATCGCCTGCGGCATGGGCTTCATGACCAAAGGATTTTTGGCCTTGGCTCTGCCGGTTATCAGTGTTTTACCCATTGTTATTCAGCAAAAACGCCTAAAAGAATTGTTCCTGTTTGGCCCGATAGCGGTGGTCGTTGCCGTCATTCTTAGCGCTCCATGGGCGTGGAGTATCTATCTGCGTGAGCCGGACTTCTGGAATTATTTCTTCTGGGTTGAGCATATCCAGCGTTTCGCCGAGTCTGATGCGCAGCATAAAGCGCCGTTCTGGTACTACTTACCGGTACTGGTTGCTGGCGTGATGCCTTGGCTGGCGCTGCTTCCAGGGGCGATTCGCCACGGCTGGCGCGGTCTTCATCCCGATAGATTTTTCCTGTTTAGCTGGCTTGTGATGCCGTTCCTATTCTTTAGCATCGCGAAAGGTAAACTGCCGACTTATATTTTACCGTGTATGGCGCCGCTAGCGTTGCTGATGGCGCACTATGTTTCAGAGCTGATTGCGCAGGGCAAATGGCGTACGCTGAAAGTGAATGCGGCGATCAATATTCTGTTCGGCGGGGTTCTGGCATTAGCCGTGATTGTGATGGCGGTGGGTAATTTCAAATCCTCGCTGTATGCCCCTGGCGAGTCGAGTGAGATTGTCGTTGGCGTACTCTGCTTTGTTGGCTGGGCGGTATTTGGCTGTATCGCACTGGTTAAAGGGGCGAAATACTGGCTATGGTCGGCGGCGTGTCCTCTGGTGCTCGGTCTTTTCATTGCTCAGGCGGTGCCACAGAAAATCGAAAACAGCAAAAATCCGCAGGCATTTATTGCCGATGTAATGCCACAGTTAGCGAGCAGTCGTTATGTGCTTAGCGACGAAGTGGGTATTGCGGCTGGATTAGCGTGGGAGTTAAAGCGTAGCGATATTCTGATGTTTGATTATTCGGGTGAGTTACGTTACGGCCTGAATTATCCTGACGCCAAAGGTCATCGTATCAATAAGGACGAATTTGCTGCTTGGTTAGCTAACGCTCGTAAAGAGGGCAATGTCAGTCTGATGATTCATCTTTCCAGAGATGAGCCGTTAGATCATGAAGGTTTGCCAAAAGCGGATAGCGTCGAGCAACGGGATCGTTACGTCGTGCTGTTCTACAAGAAAACCCCTCAATGAGTTATTTGTTGCTCTTGCTCGCCAGCGTATTTACGTGTGGCGGGCAACTTTGTCAAAAACAGGCGGTGGTATGCTGGCAACAGAAACCACCGTCCTCACGTCTTCCTACCACTTTGCGCTGGTTGCTTGCGGCCTGCTGCGCACTCGGTATTGCCATGCTGCTGTGGTTATTAGTGCTACAGCGTATGCCACTGGGTATTGCTTATCCTATGCTGAGCATCAACTTTGTGCTGATTACTTTGTGTGCGCATTATTGGTTCGGTGAAAAAGCGAGCGCGCGTCATTGGTGCGGAGTGGCGCTGATTATGTTCGGAATTTATCTAATGAGCCGTGGATTGTGATGAGTAAAGGCTATTTTTGGGCCGCGTGCAGCATTGTGTTAGTCAGCGTTGCGCAGGTGCTAATGAAATCGGGTATGGCGGATATTCCCATTATTTCTTCTTTGAGTATGGAGCCTCTGACCCTGTTGATTGCTTATGCAACGCCGCTACTGATAGTGAGTTTGGGCATTTTAGGCTATGTGATGTCGATGGTGTGTTGGTTCTGCGCACTGCGCTATTTACCGCTAAACCGCGCTTATCCGCTCTTAAGTCTGAGTTATGCATTGGTGTATCTGGCTGCGGTATGTTTACCTTGGCTGAACGAGTCCGTGAGTTGGACAAAAAATGCAGGCGTACTCGCTATTTTACTTGGGGTTTGGCTCATCAACAGCGGTAAAAAAGAGTCTTCCCACTGATGTTCGCTATCCGCAAACACCAGTGGGGTGCGGATACTAAAGGAGGTTAACGTAGGCCACGCGAGTGATTGTTTTTAGACCAGCTAAAGGTTTCATTGCTGGGGACGACTTTCTGTTTCTTCTTCTCTGCACGTAGTTTCTTTGCTTCTTTCTCTAATTCCAACGCAATTTCATTCAGGATCTCATCTTTGATTTTATTCTGCTCTGCGTTGGTCAATGGGCGTTCTAAACTTTTTCTGGCTTGTGCTTGCTTGACTTTTACGCGTTGTAACTGGCTCTCATTGAGGTCTTTCAACGTCAGTTTTTTCATTGTGCGGCACCTTGAGTCAGATATTCTGGGTATCAGTATTACACAGACATGCTCATTTACAGTTAATTAATACGAATATTCTAAAATTTCCGCTGACGTAGCAAAATAATCACGCTAAATTTGCATAATTCGGGGCTAGCAGGTAAATATGTTTAAGATTCGTACAATTTACCAATAAATCAGCCTGACCAATTCGTGAGGCAATGAAGAGAAGCAAAGGGAAATTATGCGTCTTGGTTTTTTAGTCGTAGTGGCAAGTTTAGTTTTGGCCGGCTGTAGTCATAATGCACCGCCGCCAAGTGGAAAGCTGTCTGATTCAATTGCCGTAGTGGCTCAGTTGAATGAACAGCTACGCCAATGGAATGGTGCGCCTTATCGCTATGGTGGATTGGAACGTAACGGCGTGGATTGCTCAGGTTTTGTCTACCGTACTTTCCGAGACCGGTTTGAGATGCAATTACCGCGTACGACCAAACAGCAAACATCCTTGGGAACTAAAGTCGATCGCGACGAGCTGATGCCGGGCGATCTGGTGTTCTTTAAGACGGGGTCAGGTGAGAGTGGGTTGCATGTGGGGATTTATGATACCGATGAAACCTTTATTCACGCTTCCACCAGCAAAGGCGTAACGCGTTCCTCATTGGACAATGTTTATTGGAATAAAGTCTACTGGCAAGCGAGACGCTTATAACGCTGGCTAATCGGTCGAATATTTAATAAACGCTCTTTTATGAGCGTTTTTTTATCCCACTCATCTGAAATAAGCTATTCCTGCCACAGCCGACGGCCTGAATGTTATGATACCCAAAATAATTCGAGTTGCATTGAGGTGGTAAGTAAGCGAGCGCGACCAACAAAAATGCAGCTTGAAGTATGACGAGTATATATTGATACAGCGATTAACCGGAACTTACGGATGACCACTTTACGTTTATTGATTTCAGACTCTTATGACCCTTGGTTTAATCTTGCGGTTGAAGAGTGTATTTTTCGCCAAATGTCGCCAACGCAGCGCGTGCTATTTCTGTGGCGTAATAACGATACCGTTGTTATTGGTCGAGCGCAGAATCCTTGGAAAGAGTGTAACACCCGCCGCATGAGCGAGGATGGGGTGAAGCTGGCGCGCCGAAGCAGCGGTGGCGGCGCGGTATTCCACGATCTTGGCAACACCTGCTTTACGTTTATGGCCGGTAAACCTGAATATGATAAAAGCATTTCTACCGGTATCATTCTCGATGCACTGCACAGCTTAGGGCTGACGGCGGGGGCTTCAGGCCGCAACGATTTGATTGTGACTACCGCCGATGGCGAGCGTAAGGTTTCGGGCTCTGCCTATCGTGAAACTAAAGACCGCGGTTTTCATCATGGGACTTTGCTGCTGAACGCTGATCTCAGCCGTTTAGCCAACTATTTACATCCCGATCCGAAAAAACTGCAGGCCAAGGGCATTACGTCGGTGCGTTCCCGGGTGGCGAATTTGGTTGAGCTCATGCCAGACATCACCCATGAGCAAATTTGTGACGCTGTCACGAAATCATTCTTTAAGCATTATGGTGAGCGGGTAGAGGCAGAGCATATTTCACCGCGCTATGAGCCCGATATGCCTAACTTCAGCGAACAGTTCCTCAAGCAAAGTAGCTGGGAGTGGAATTTCGGTCAGGCTCCCGCGTTCAATCATCAGCTGGATGAGCGTTTCGTTTGGGGAGGCGTAGAGTTGCACTTTGACGTTGAGCGAGGGCTGATTACGCGGGCTCAAATGTTTACCGATAGTCTTAACCCTGCGCCACTTGAGGCATTAGCTGAACGTTTGCAAGGCGTTATTTACCGTAGCGAAGAGATTAGTGCCGTGGTACAGCAGCTCGCCCAAGACTATCCCGAACAGCAAACCGAGCTCCGCGATTTGAATCAGTGGCTATTGCAGCAAGTGAAATAAACTCGCAATCTCCCTACAGAGTACCGGTGTTTGTCACGGGGTATGCGCTCTACACTGTAAACTAAGATGCAGTAAAAATAAGAGGGCGCATGACTCCGTTTATTAATAGCTACCATGACGAGTTACCGGGATTTTATACCGAACTTAAGCCTACACCGCTCAAAGATGCTCGTGTGCTCTACCACAGCCAGCCATTGGCCACCGAGCTGGGCTTAGACGCCGAATTTTTTAGTGGCGAATCTGCGGCGGTATTGCGTGGTGAATCGCTGCTTGAAGGTATGAATCCGATAGCCCAAGTTTATAGTGGGCATCAGTTTGGTGTATGGGCGGGTCAACTGGGCGATGGTCGCGGTATTTTGCTCGGCGAGCAACAACTGCCTGATGGCCGGAAATATGATTGGCATCTCAAAGGCGCAGGGCTAACACCATATTCACGCATGGGTGATGGACGAGCGGTTCTGCGTTCGGTTATCCGAGAGTTTTTAGCCTCTGAGGCTTTACATCATCTTGGGATTCCGAGTTCGCGGGCGCTGAGTATTGTCACCAGCCAGCAGCCCGTGTTCCGTGAGCAGCCAGAACGCGGTGCAATGCTATTGCGCGTGGCGGAAAGCCATCTTCGCTTCGGTCATTTTGAGCATTTCTATTATCGCGAGCAGCCCGATGAGGTGAGAAAACTCGCTGATTATGCTATCCGTCACCATTGGCCACACTTGATGGATGATAAAGATCGTTATGTCCTTTGGCTGCGAGATATTACTGAACGGACTGCGCGTATGATTGCGCTCTGGCAGTCGCAGGGTTTTGCGCATGGTGTGATGAATACCGATAATATGTCGATTCTCGGGCTGACCATCGATTTTGGCCCTTACGCATTTCTTGATGACTATCAGCCCGATTTCATTTGTAACCACTCAGACTATCAAGGGCGCTACGCGTTTGATAATCAACCCGCGGTCGCTTATTGGAACCTGCATCGGTTGGGACAGGCGCTTTCTGGTCTCATTAGCGCCGATCAGATTCGTGGCGCGCTTGATGCCTATGAACCTGCATTAATGGTCGCTTTCGGTGAGCAGATGCGCCAGAAATTGGGCTTCTTTAGTCGTCAGAATCAGGATAATGATTTACTCACTGAACTGCTCAGTTTGATGGCGAAAGAAGGGCGCGACTACACACGCACATTCCGTGCATTGAGCGACGTTGTGTTGAGTGATAGCACTATGGCGCTACGCGATGACTTTATTGATCGTGCTGCATTTGATGGGTGGCATCAGAAATGGCGATTACGGTTGCAGCAGGATGGTGTCGATGATGTCACTCGCCAGACTCAGATGAAAGCGGTGAACCCGAAACGGATTTTGCGTAACTATCTGGCACAGAATGCGATTGAAGCCGCAGAAAAAGACGACGTCAGTGTATTAACGCGTTTGCATCAGGGACTACAGAATCCTTACGAAGATGATGCGGCCTTCGATGATCTCAGTGCGTTACCACCGGATTGGGGGAAGAAGCTGGAGATATCGTGTTCGAGTTGATTGATGGTTTCAGACTATTTCTCTACTAGAATGGTGAAGATTTTCGTCCGCCTGTCAGTATTTTTGTTTCCATGACACCGCTGGCGTAGGCGTCCGACGAGAGGTTACCAGCGCGTAACCTCTCGACTCTCGCGCTTTTTACCGCGTCGCTTGGCCGACCGGTCTCGGAGCGCACATCCTGTACGCCCTCGACCTACCGCCATCTTCCCTGATGGCGGTTCTATCATGCATTCTTTCAACACGAAAATGCGTCAGAATCTTTTTATGTAAAAACGGTGAAGGTTTTCGTCCGCCCGTCAGTATTTTTGTTTCCATGACACGGCTGGCGTAGGCGTCCGGCGAGAGGTTACCAGCGCGTAACCTCTCGACTCTCGCACTTTTTACCGCGTCGCTTGGCCGACCGGTCTCGGAGCGTACATCCTGTACGCCCTCAACCTACCGCCATCTTCCCTGATGGCGGTTCTATCATGCATTTCATCTAACACGAAAAGGACAAAACAATATTGTTTGTCTTTGTCTTTGTCTTTGTCTTTGTCTTTGTCTTTGTCTTTGTTTTTTTAATTGTTTAAGTCTTGGAAGGGAGAGCCGTCACGACAGGGATGTCGTGACGGAGTTTGGGGCGCCCTGGATGGGCGATACCAAACCGGAGCGGGAATGGCGTCTCGGATAAAGCGCGCGAGTGCAGAGACCACGCGCTGGTGGTCTCTGCCCGTACGCCTAAACTAGTGTATCAATGAAGCTCGATATTGACCGGCGGGCGGAATATTACACCGTTACCCCACAAAAGATCGGAGGTCGAAACATTACACCGTTGCCCCATAAAAGATCGGATGGCAAACAAAACCATCAACACAAAACCCACTCAATCACACGTTAGCGCCGCAGATATACCTGTGGTTCCCCGCATTCCGGATGTGGCATTACCCCTAAATCCGCGTGATACCAGCGGGTGAGGGTGTCATCGCTGAGTACTTCTTGAGGCGTTCCCTGAGCGACCAATTGGCCTTGGTGCAGTAGCAGGATGCGATCTGCGTACAGCGCCGCTAAGTTCAGATCGTGCAAAATACAGCAAACGCCAAGAGGTTCACTACGCGTGAGCGATTTTAGCAACCGTAGCGTTTGCTGTTGGTGGTAGAGATCGAGTGCCGAGGTGGGTTCATCCAAAAATAGCCAGCGGGGCTGTGGTTCAGGTTGCCAAAGCTGGGCTAATACGCGAGCGAGCTGAACGCGTTGCTGTTCACCGCCGGACAGAGCCCGATAATCTCGATCGGCAAGAATATCGCAGCCGGTTTGTGCCATCACATGCTCAACGGCGCGCAGATTATGTTCTCCGCCACGACCTTGATTTGGGTAAGGAGAGCGCCCCATCGCCACCACTTCACGGACGCTAAAGGCAAAGGCGAGATCGCTGTGTTGACGCATAACGGCACGCGTACGCGCTAACTGGCGGGGGCTCCATTCGTCGAGTGGCCGTTGTTGTAGCTCACAGTGGCCTTCGCTGGGGGGCAAAAAACCGGTCAGCAATCGCATCAGCGTTGATTTTCCAGCGCCGTTAGGGCCGATAATCGCCACCATTTCTCCGCTTTGTAATGAGAGCGACACTTGCTTAATGAGCCGGCGTTGTCCCAGATGGTAGCTGATGCTATGCGCCTGTAACGCGGGGGACGTTAGCTGAATTTCGGAACGTTTATCCAACGTTAAACTCCTTTTGACGCAGAATCAGCCATAAAAAGTAAGGGCCGCCGATCAGGCTGGTGAGCATACCTACGGGCATCTCCGCGGGTGAAACTAGCGTACGCGCCAATGTATCTGCGGTTAACAACAAGCAAGCACCACCTAGTGCTGAACAAGGTAACAACCAGCGGTGGTCTGCGCCTAAACGCATTCTCACCAGATGCGGAATAACTAAGCCGATAAAGCCGATAACCCCACTAACGGCTACTGCAGCACCGACTAATACCGCGCTCAGTAGCAGCAGTTGGCGCTTGGTTTTCGCCACGTTAATCCCTAAATAGTGTGCTTCTTCATCACCGAGCTGTAGAAGATTGAGACGGCGAGCCATCAGAAGTGCAGCCGCGCTGGCGGGAAGTATCAGTGAGGTGGCAGCCAGCAAGGTTCCCCACTGTGCTTGGCCTAAACTACCCATACTCCACAGTGAAAATTGGCGTAGTTGCTGGTCATTGCTGATATAGCTGAGAACGCCAACCAATGCAAAGCACAGCGCGTTGATAGCAATACCTGCCAGCAGTAAACGGGATAAAGAGCCGTGCCCACCGCGGCTGAGACCGTAGATGAGTAAAGAGATAATCAGACTGCCGCCGAACGCCGCGAGCATATGGCTATAGAGCGCCAAGGTAGGGGCTAACGTCATGGGCATAACGATGACTAGCGCAACGCACAGTGACGCACCGCTGCTGATGCCTAACAGCGTTGGATCGGCCAGCGGGTTGCGAAATAGCCCCTGCATGATAGCTCCAGAAACCGCCAACGCAATGCCGACTACCGTGGCGAGTAATACGCGCGGTAGTCGGATATTCAGCCAGACTTGCCACATTGCATCATCCAGCGGCGTTTCCCACAGAGTATGAAATGACAGGCGAAGGGCTCCCATATTGGCCGAGCCTAACCCGAGCGCCAGCAAAAGGACGATGAGGACGCTGAATGCAATGCGTGGCGATACTTTTGTCATCTCTGTGCTCGCTCCGCAGCCTGACGCAATGCGGCTAATGCTTCAGGCGTTTTTAAGCTAAAGCCGAGCAAAGCCATATCATCAACGATGAGGATCTGTTTGTTTTTAGCCGCAGGCGTCAGCGCCATGCCAGGTAATTCCCAGACCTTGTTAACGTTGCCTAAGGTTTTAAATCCATCAGTGGTCAACAAGATCAAATCGGGCGCACTCGCTACAACGCCTTCCTGCGAGAGAGGACGATAACGAGAAAAACCTTGCATGGCGTTTTGCGCGCCGCTGGCTTTAATAATTGCGTCGGCTGCAGTGTCTTGCCCAGCCGCCATCGGCGTCATTCCACCGTGGCTGAGAATAAACAACACCTTAGTTTTGAGTGGTGTATGAGGGATGGCGGCGAGCTGCTGCTCGTATTTTTGGGCCACTTCTACACCTTGTTTTTCTAAATTCAGGGCACTAGCAACCTGCTGGATTTTGTGTGGAACATTTTCGAGAGAAGCTTTGCCACTGACAGGAACGACTTTCACGCCGACATCAGCAATCTGACGAAGCACGAGTGAGGGCTCTGCCAGTTCCGTCGCTAACACCATTGTCGGCTTAAGCGAAAGAATACCTTCCGCATTGAGTTGACGCATATAGCCCACATCAGGAAGTTTTTGGGCTGCGGGGAGGGTACTGGTTGTATCTCTGGCAACTAGACGATCGCCAGCGCCTAGCGCATAAACAATTTCGGTGACGTCACCGCCGACGCTAACGATGCGGTCGGCTGCGACGGCGTTCATAGAGAATACAACCATCAGCGGTGCAGAAAGCACCGCCGCAAGGCGGCGGGCTAATGTCATGCGGCAACTCCATTCAGACGTGGTAAGCCATTGATCTGGGTACGCCACTGTTCTTGTTCTGGCTGTCCTTCGGTACGCTGGCCAAACAGTTGGGCGATCTGAGTACCATCTTCGGCGAAAATCTCCAGACTCGTGACGAAACCATCTTTAGTCGGTTTACGGGTGATCCAGCTTTCTGCAATCGCGGTTTCAATCAGGTGCAGAGTAAAGCGGGCGTTAAAGATATTAATCCACTCATGGTGTGGCACCACGCGCTCAATTTTACCGGTGAAAATTTGTACGCAACCGCGATTACCGACAAAGACCATGATCTCGTTCTGGTCTTCTTTAGCGGTATTGAGCAGATGGGTTAGGGCACTGTTATCTACTCGGTAAGCTAAATCATCACCCACAGCAGCGAAGGCTTGCTGACGTGACAGATTATGGCGTCCCAGTAGCTGGAAGAATTGGTGAACATCGGTCATGGCGCGCCATTCACTATCAATAACAGCGTTGTCGATACGGCTATTTTTTGTTTCATGCGGTATCGGTTGGATCTCTAAGGCTGGGTTTTCGTCGCTGACGAAACGACCGATAAGATCATTCCATGCGGTCATATCGGTATTTGGCGTCGTGTAGACTTTATGCAGCGCATCACCTTGAGCATCGAAGAACTGCACGCTGTGGCGTTCACCGTTGCGGCTCTCTTCGGTTAATGTGAACGCGCTGCTCCAATGCTGAAGGAACAAGCGTAGATCGATGCTGCCTGGGTTTAAAATTAACCCCGCGTGGCCGTGCAGGTGCTGGTTTTCGTAACTGCCCAGTTGTTCATGAACGGCGTATTCGTTACGCGTGATGGCCTTAACTTCGCCAACGGATTCTAATGCAGCCAGCAGAGTACGGGCATCCGCATTCAGACGGCGTGCGCCGTGACCAACGCGGGCGTGCGTAAGCTCGGCCTCGCTGACATTCAGAATTGCCGCCAGATCTCGGGCATATTTTCCGCTGTTCTGCTCTTTGGCAGTCAGGTATTGCTCGTATAATGCAGATGTCATTTTGTCTTCCTTTTTATGGTGTTACAGGGTGCTTAAATGAATCAAATCAATGAGTGGTGCTATAGATACAAATGAGAAACCTCCCCCTAAACAGGGAGAGGTTGGAAACGCGTCGGAGCCGCGATTACCACTGGTAGCTCACCAGCAGTTTTCCGTTGATGCCATCCTGAATCACACCTTGTGATGAGTAGTATTCTTTGTCGAAGGCGTTACCCAGAACGACGCTTGTGGTCATGCCGTTGAATGAATCTTTGCCTTTGTAGCTAACGTAGAAATCGTTCACGCCGTAGCCGGCTTGTGGTGCGGTTCCGGCATTAACCTGATTGTTACGATCGGCGAAGGTACCGACCCAGCCTACGGAGAAACCGGTGGTGCTAATAGGTACGTTCACTTGGCTAGTGACGGTGTCTGGATTGATGTTATCTAGCCATTCTCCGGTTTTCTGATCTTTACCACGAGTACGGTTATAGGCCAGACTCCAATCGAACCAGTCTGTTTGGTACTCCATTGCCGCATCCCAGCCCCAGATTTTGGCTCGGTCAATGTTGGTTGACGTAGTGCTGCAATCGATACAGCCGAATCGACCGTTAACAAAGCCCATATCCATCGTGACCTGGGTTTTGATGTAGTCCTTAGCTTTGGTACCGAAGTAACTTGATTTGAACTTCAGGGAGTCATTTGCCATCAGCACGTCGTCAAAGCGCAGACCAAATCCAACTTCTTGGGTTTCATTGGTTTCAGGCTTCAGATTGGGATTTGGCTTCCAATAGTTCGCCATTCCTGGACCCATTTGGAAGTGCAGGGCGTCGTTATACATTTCACCCATTGTTGGTGCACGGAATGCTTGGGCATAGCTACCGAAGATCATCAACCAGTCGGTTGGGTTAATGGTCATTGCGGCACGCGATGACCATTTGTCGGCATTAACATCATCGTAGCCGTCGCTGCTACCTTTATAATTGTCGTAGCGAGTACCGGCTACAATATCGACGGGTAAGTCGCGCAGCGTAATTTCATCCTGCAACCAGCCAGAAGCAAATTTGATATCTGCCTGTGGGAAACCTGTGGTCGCGCCGCCTGGCGTCTGCTTCTGTTTGTAGGCTTCTGTACCGTAAGTCAGCAAATGAGAGGCAAAGCTGTCGGCAAACAGACGGCTACGGTTTTCCAGTTTGGCTCCGTTCGTGGTTTGCTTGCGCTCTTCGTACGATGTCCCGGTTGGGCTAGCGTTAATTTTCACTTCAGAGGTATAGCCCGTCAGCGTGGCATCGAGCCAGTCTTGACCCACCGGTTTCAGTTTGTAGGTCGCCTGTGCATCGCGCTGAATAGTGGAGCGGTCGGTCATGACGTTGCCGGTGCCGGCATTTTCTGTCTGAGGGTTTTTAGGTTCACGCGCGGCATTGTTGTAATAACGCAAATCACCGGACAACGATTGGTTTTCGTCAATTGTCCAAGTTCCTTTGGTGAGAACGTTGCTGATGGTTTCATCATTCGGTGAATTAAAGCCGTTACTCATGCGCAAGTTACCGCGGTCGCGGGTGCTAAATGAGATAATGCCGTCTAAATCATCGGTTTTTCCGTATGCGCTCGCGCCCATACCGAGGCTGTGATCCTGTGTGCCTGCAGTGCCAAATACGCGATAACCCGTATTTTTGCCCGGCATCAGCAGGTCTGCGGCATCGACGGTTTCGTAAGAGATTACGCCACCCAATGCGCCGCTGCCGTACAGTAAGGCTCCTGGACCACGCACCACTTCGACGCGTTTGATAAGCGCAGGATCAAGGAAGGTGCCGTTTAGATGTCCAGTATCCGTGCCTTGACGAACGCCATCAACCAGAACTAAAACACCGCGGCGATCGTAGCCGCGCATGCTGATATCTTGTCCATTAGCACGGCTACCGCCAGAAATGGTTACCCCTGGAATATGGCGCAGCATGTCGGGTGCCGAGCTGGCAGTCATGGTTTCCGGATCGTTGTTTTCTAGAACAGACACCATCATTGGCGCTTCAAAGCTGTCACGTTCGTTGCCTGTTGCGGTGACGGTCATAACGCTTTGCTGGCGGTTGCTGTCTTTGCCACCCGCAGGCGTGTTTCCAGTGTAAGCAATTTCTTGAGACGTGGAGCTAGCGGGAGTATCAACCAATGTATCCGCATGAGCGAATAAAGGTAGGGCGCAAGCCACTGCAATGCTTAAGCGGGAAGGACTAAAGGTTGAACGAGCCAGCCTGGCGCGGGTGGAACAAGACATGGGGCAACACTCCGTATGTATTAAAACATAGCATCAGGGCTGCTGGCTGCCTTGCCTAATAAAAGGCTGGGTGGCTGGCAAAATTAATGTTTGGATTAAAGTTAATGGTGTACTGATTACTTGGTCAGGATCAGTTTGCCTGATTTTGTTTGGCGCAGTTGATACTGTTCGCCTTGGTGCTGAATAATGACTTTTCCCTCGTCGCCTAACAGTGCGTGACTGTCAATCGTTGCCGCAGCCGAGGTATATAGCGTAGGGCTTTGGTGAGTCGACAAATTCAGCAGATCAACTGATTGAGGATCAATATTCGGCTTTTCCATATGCGCTCTTTCTTACAAATAGTAAGTGAATGTTAATTGTTATCACAATGAGAATCATTATCATGAAATGCGCTTGGCACAGCAAGATATTTTTGCAAAAAATGTGAACCTTTTTATGGTTTCAGCATCGGGTCAATCAGCGCGAAAATTTTCCCGTATGAACTTTCATCATCTATCAGCATTTGAATAAGCAAGGCAACGTCAGCACGACGAATAAGGCCATGTGCCTCTCCCTGAATACACTGTCCGTTTCCGGTTGCTTCGCCGTTGAATAGCCCACCTGGGCGCAAAATACAGCTTTGTAGCTGACTGGTTTGCAGCCAGCACTCCGCCAGTGATTTCTCACGCACTGCTTGTCCAAAGGCCTTTTTGGCGCGTTCAGAGAGGGTAGGCCAACTATCTCCACAGCCAATAGAGGTGACTAGCATCATATGGGTGAGGCCACAGCGCTCAGCGGTATCAATGATCAGTCGATTCCCCAGATAGTCGCCTTCACGGCTGCCTAATGTAGAGACAATTCGAGCTTTTTCGCCTGCCATCCGACAGATTTTTTCAACCTGATCCGCGTTGAGTGCATCGCCTTCAAGCACCGTTACACCTTTTTTGCGTAGAGTGTCGGCCTGCTCTGGGTTTCTGACGAGTGCAAAAATAGGGCGCTTTTCGTGTAGACCTAGAGTGACCAATTCGGCACCTACGCCGCTGCCCGCACCGAAGATTAACCAAGGTGTCATACACAAGACTCCAGCTTTGTTGCGATCTTGCTAGGCAACGTACGGAAGGCATCTAACTGTTCGGTCAGCAATTTGCGGTGGCTATCGCGGCCAACAAAAATTTTCATCATGGCGCGGCCAGCCTCGTTGATGAACCAGACTGATGCGGTGTCCATTCCCATAAATGGGCGCTCGACCAGCGCGATATGTCGGCAATGAGTAGCGCGAATATGGCCACTGAGACCTTTTTTACTGCGTAAGTTAAAGAAACCATGGCGATGAGTGCCGGTGGGTAATTCGCCATGAAACTCAAGGATTAAGTCATCATTGTTGACCAGCGTAGTGACGTCGCCCCACTGGGTGATTTCATCCCAAACCGCGTCAAACTGTGTGCCGTCGAAGATCTGCGCACCCGGCGTCAAACGGATAACGTCTAACGGAGTGACGTTGTAACGCTTGGCAATATCTTCAACCGTGCCGTCTGGGTTGGTGCTTAGGTATGCCATTAAATCGTGTTGTTGTGCAGAAGAGGGAGTGCTCATGCTGTTGGCTCCAAAATAGGTTGCTTGGTTTCTAATAGTTGAGGGACAAGGGTTTGTAATGCCTGCATAAGGTTGCTCGCCCAGAAACGGCCAGCGGGAGTCAGGCGAAAACGAGTTCCGTTAACCTGCATTAAGCCGCATTTCTGCCACTGTTGCAGTAACGGAAGGAGAGGTGATGGATCGGGAAGTACGCGTTTAAGGTCGAAATGTCCCACCTCAATGCCGCCTTGCAGCGCCAAACGCCAGCGGTGCTGCTCGCTGCGTGACGTCATCATCATGATCGGCTTGCGCCCTTCATCTAGCTTTTGATAATAACGTTCAAGGCTGCGTTCCATCATATAAGACTGACCGTCGATATTTCCGCCAGCACAGCTGCCAAAAGCAAGGCAGTCCGCCCCTTGTTTGATCAGCAGATTGTACAGATTTCGCTCCCTTGTGGTGCGCGCCCAATGGCTGTTACTGAGTTGACGCCAGCCTTCATCGGCTAAAAAGGCTTCTCCCGTGAGGTAAAAGTCTCGGCGTTGAGTGACGTCGGGGAGCGTCACGCGTTTGTTTTCAACGGCCTTTCCCAACGGAGTAGATGGCAAAAGGTTAAGCGCATAGAGGTCAACGCCGTCTAACGGTAGATCGCTGACAATGTCGAGATCGTTTTGCCAGTCCTGCATGGTTTGTTCTGGCAGGCCAAACATGAGGTCGCACACCACGGCCGCACGATCGCGTTCAGCCAATTGGCGCATAAACGCAACGGCTTCTTCGCCAGTAGCTCGCCGCCCCATACGCTGACGGATGCGGGTATTGAAGGTTTGAATACCGATCGAAAAGCGGTTTGCTCCGGCTTCAAGGCAGGCATCGACGCGTTCATCATCGAAATTGAGAATACGGCCTTCAACGGTGATTTCACAGTCTGGAGCCAACGGAAGCAGGCGTTTCAGCGTGCTGATAATACGATGTAGCTGAGACGCAGACAGCGCGGTCGGCGTGCCTCCGCCAAAATAGATCGCGTGGATAGGCGCAGACTGATTAAGCGGGCTGGAAGCCTCCATTTCTATTTCGCGCACCAGATAGTCGCAATATTGTTCGGTTGCTTCTGTTTCCAGTTTATTTTGATAGAAACCGCAGAATTTGCAGTGTGTCGCACAGAAGGGAATATGCAGGTACAACAGGCGCTTATTCGCCTCGACGCTACTATTCAGAATGCTTTGCCAGTGTTGATCAACGCTTTCTGGCGAGACTGGCTTTTGATTTCGCCATGGCATGGTTGCCCATCGGTCACGGAAAGGAATACCTTCTTCCGCGGCGAAATAGGGCGCTAGATCCAAATACATGCGCAAATTTCCTTGGTGACTTTTTTGATAAAGGTCGACATTAAATGATAATCATACTCATTTGATCAACAGGGAAATCACTATAGAATGATCTACGTCAAAACGAAATGATAATTAATACAAGCATGATTAAGGCGTAATCAAGCGAAAAAAAACCGGCTCGATGGCCGGTTCATGAAGACGACGAGTGTGAATTAGGATGATGACAGCCGAGCGCTAACGGCATCGGCCACTAACTCGAGTAAAGTTTCGGTATCTTTCCAGCTCAAACACGGATCGGTGATTGACTGGCCGTAGGTAAGTGATTGTCCCGGAACATTTTTCTGCGTTCCTTCGACTAAGAAACTTTCAGCCATGACGCCTACGATGGCCTGTGATCCATCGCGGATTTGTTGTCCGACATTAGCGGCTACGTCTAGCTGACGACGGTGCATTTTTTGGCAGTTACCATGGCTGAAGTCGATAACCAGATGCTCAGGCAAATCAAACTCACGCAGGCTGTCGCAGGCACTGGCGATGTCATCGGCATGATAGTTCGGCGTTTTACCACCGCGCATAATGATGTGCCCGTAGGGATTGCCGCTGGTTTGGTAGATGGTCATCTGGCCATGCTTATCGGGGGATAAGAACATATGGCTAGAACGCGCCGCACGGATGGCATCAATCGCAATACGTGTATTACCGTCAGTGCCATTTTTGAAGCCTACCGGACAGGAGAGCGCTGACGCCATCTCGCGATGGATTTGGCTTTCGGTGGTGCGTGCACCGATTGCCCCCCAACTGATCAGATCGGCGATATATTGACCGGTCACCATATCAAGGAACTCGGTGGCGGTTGGTACGCCTAATTCGTTCACCTTCAATAGCAGTTCACGAGCTAAGCGAATGCCGTGATTGACGCGGTATGAGCCATTGAGATCGGGGTCGGAAATTAATCCTTTCCAGCCAATCACCGTGCGCGGTTTTTCAAAATAGGTCCGCATGACAATTTCCAAGCGGTCTTGGTATTTGTCACGCATTGCTGATAAACGCTGGGCGTAATCAACGGCAGCATTGATATCATGGATCGAGCAGGGGCCAACAATAACCAGTAGGCGTTTATCATCACCACTGAGTATGTGTTCAATTCGCTTGCGTGACGCTGTCACGTTTTCTGCGACCTGCAATCCAACAGGCAGTTGCTGCGCCAGTTCTTCAGGCGTAACAAGGGTGTCGATGCGCGCGGTTCGCAATTCATCGGTCTTGTGCATAACCATCTCTAAATCTGTTCTTCGCTACGGCAGGAGTACCGGGAAGTGATGACGATCACAATAAAGCAATTGACAAACAAATCAATAGCGGACTGTTCATTTTATGTACGAATGACGTACTTTTTTACTAGTACATGTGTACGATGTGATTGAGTGTGTGTTTTTAACACGAAATTACGATGTTGGTATGAGGGAAAAACCAAACTAATAACGCACAGAAACTACTATCCTGTGCGTATCTAACGATGAGATTAGCGTTAATACATCCGTCGGCTCAAACCTAGAGTATCGAGGATCTTAGTGGCAATCTCTTCAACCGAGTGGTTAGTGGTGTTGAGGTAGCGTATCTGATTTTTGCGATATAGCGCTTCTACTTCCGCTAATTCTAAGCGGCACTGGCGCATGGAGGCATAGCGGCTGTTTTCGCGGCGTCCTTCACGAATTGCGGCTAGACGATCTGGATTTATCGTTAAGCCAAAGAGTTTATGCTGATGTGCCTTCAGTGCAGGAGGCAATTGTAGATTGTCCATATCATCAGCGGTGAACGGATAGTTTGCCGCACGGATACCAAACTGCATGGCGAGATAAAGACTGGTGGGGGTTTTTCCACATCGGGAAACGCCGAGCAGAATGACTTGCGCTTGGTCGAGGTTACGCAGCGAAATGCCGTCATCGTGCGCTAATGTATAATCAATGGCGGCGATGCGAGCATCGTATTTCAGCAAGTTATGTTCGGTTAAACCGTGCGTTAGATTCGCGACGTGCACGGGGCTCATGCCCAGTTCGTCCTGCAAAGGGGCGACCAGAGAACGGACGATATCCTGACAAAAACCTTCACTGCTGTGAATGATTTCACGAATTTTTGGCGAGACAATCGAGTAGAACACCAGCGGGCGAGAGCCGGTGCGATGATAGATATCATTAATTTGCTGACACACGGCTTCAGCGCGCGTTTCAGTTTCAACAAAGGGTAACGTAAAAGAGGTGATATCGACGGGGAATTGCGAGAGCACCGCATGTCCGAGAACCTCGGCGGTGATTGCCGTGCCATCTGAAATATAAAATACGCTTCTTTCCACTCCGCGCTCCTGTAGGGACTTTCTTGTGTTGTTCCTACTCTAGCGCACTCACATTTTATTTACATATTTTATATTTCAAACTGGTGGCATCGATACGGCTTTGTTCTTGCGCTGAGAGCTTAGCCGAAGAAGCAGCCAAATTCATCGCGATCGACAATGCGCATGGCGATGCTGAAAGAAGGAACGGTGTCATCTTGATAGAGGTGCCATTCAGCGTTTGGGCGCATCCAGTAGAGTGTCCACTGTTTAGTATCTTCGACGTAGGTAATTTTTATCGATGGATGTTCAACCATCTTGGATTTCTTACTGTCGTCGGTGGCATGCAACTCGTAAATGTCGATGTCATGACCTTTGATACGGTACTGAAGGTCTGATTCATGTCGCATATTCTCAGCAGGACGGCGTTTAGACAAAAATAGATCCATGCAGCGAGTGATATCTTGAAGCTCTGATTCAGTGAAAATCATGGTATTAACCTTAAAGCGATGAGCATACTAATTTAGTGAGCATCCTGACTTGGGAGACCGTCTATAGTGACGCTATGCCTATTTACGTATACCCACATCGTTGACGTTGAATCGGCAGCTGGCTTGTTGTCTCGATAAGGCGAGCGACAAGTTACTGATACAAAACCAAGGATTTGGGGTATGGTTAAACAACTGAAAAGGCCAACAATTTAGGAAATAGGCCTGAAGCTCGTATAAAAATGGTATTTTAACTAAACATAAGGAAAATCATGAAAATAATGGGAATAGTCTCATAATTTCACCCTATGTAGATGCATAAAAATACGTTTATTTGAGCAAAAAAGCAAATTCCCTGACAGGGATAGCGCTGAAAATGATTTAAATGATGTTTTTAGCAGGAATAAAACTCGGCGGCATCGAGATGTGCTTTTCTAAAATAGTTAAAATGTCGCTATCAATCGTTTCATCAAATTTTCTAGCAAAAAGATTTTTGCTGGAACATAACTGTTTTTCATCCAGACTCGTGAAGTCGCGGGGTCTAAGCTTAATATCTCCCATTGGGATCCAGTCAATAGCTCTTTTATCGTCATTGATTACGCTAGGGGGATAAGAGGTATTCATCAATACGGTTTGGAAGAAACCTTCGTCTGCGATGAGCGAATGGCGATAAAAATCACGAAATTTCTTAATTTCATCGCTGTGAGTGACAAATTCACAAAACTCTCGACATAAGATCATCCACTGATTGCCAATGTAAGGCGTAACGTCTTTCATGAAGGGGCGATTTCTGGAAGGTACTTCAGTGATGTTACGTCCTGATTCCTCGACATATTTTTCTATCCGATGCAGTGTTTCAGGGCGAGTGTCTTTTTGGTTAGACATTTTAATGAAGTTGCGACCTTTATTTTTTTTAAGAAATTGGCAAATATTTTCTTGGGATTGCAGTGGGAAGTCCTGACCGCTGAGGTTAATGAAGAACTCCCAAGAATCACTTTTTTCTAACAGCATTTTCATGCCACGTAATTCTGCATCCACTAAACTATAGCCGCCCCAGTTGGCATCCATGCTTTCTATTAAAGATGCATTGGGGTATTCGCTCAGGAAGTGGTGGATATCTTGATGAATTTCTTCGCTTGAGCTTTTATCTATATGGACAACATATTGGTTATCCGCATGATAAATGGCTTTAAAGAGTCGCTTAAATTGGTTCGGATAGTGGTGGACAAGCAGGAAATAGGCAAGCATAGAAATTCCTTGGTGAGAATTAAATTCTATTAAACAGACGGAAAGCATAGCGCTTCGTTATGCTTCGTATGCACATGAAGAAAATGAAAATTAAAAAAATCTGATGGACGTGAAATGCGAGAACGCGTTGGAGAGATATTCACAACAGCCGAGTCGTGAAAATATTAATAATGGGAGGAATTTATTCTTCTGGCTGATGATGGAGCAACTTAACACCGATGTAAGGTAATAGCTATTTATAAATACAATGCTTATTTAGAGGACTGCTCAACCCGCGCTGAGACGATGTGCCGCAGAGATATCGTGTGGGGGGCGTAACCAAATCATATGGACATAATAACTATAGTAATCGTTTGCCTGTGAAGAATTGATTGCCCTTGGTTTTGCTCTGGTTATTAGCTGACGGATTTCAGCTTGTCAGAGTAAAAAAGTGCGGTTTGAAGAAAATTCATGATATTTACCAATAGGTGGATCGATTCACCTGTCTTGGCGAAACCTCACATTGTGCTAGTCTGAAAACGCCGAATTTGCGGCCACAATTATTTTCTGTACCCATCTTTGAATGTGAAAAGGATTGTCTCGATGTCTAGTAACGGCCCTGACTTGCATAACGTGCTTTGGTACAACCAGCTCGGAATGCACGATGTTGATCGGGTGGGGGGCAAAAATGCCTCTCTGGGTGAAATGATCACCAATCTGTCTGAGCTTGGTGTTTCCGTGCCGAATGGTTTTGCCACCACAGCACAAGCGTTCAATGATTTTCTCGAACAAAGCGGTGTCAATCAGCGTATTTACGAATTGCTGGATAAGACAGATATCGATGACGTTGCACAACTGGCTAAAGCGGGCGCACAGATCCGCCAATGGGTCGTTGAAACGCCATTTACTCCTGAGCTAGAGCGCGACATTCGCAGCGCATATCAACAGCTCGCCCAAGACAATGCCGATGCCTCTTTTGCCGTGCGCTCTTCGGCCACCGCTGAAGATATGCCAGACGCATCGTTTGCTGGTCAGCAAGAAACCTTCCTTAACGTTCAGGGCATTGAAGCCGTTATGGTCGCGGTGAAGCACGTCTTTGCTTCGCTGTTTAACGATCGTGCGATCTCCTACCGCGTGCATCAAGGGTACGATCATCGCGGCGTAGCACTGTCTGCTGGCGTACAACTGATGGTGCGCTCAGACCTGGCTGCTGCTGGTGTTATGTTCACGATTGATACTGAGTCTGGTTTTGACCAAGTCGTGTTTATCACGTCGGCCTATGGCTTAGGTGAAATGGTGGTGCAGGGCGCGGTTAACCCAGACGAATTCTATGTGCACAAGCCAACGCTGCAAAATGGTAAACCCGCGATTGTGCGTAGAACCATGGGCTCGAAGAAAATCCGTATGGTGTATGCCGATAGTCAAGAGCACGGTAAGCAGGTACGTATTGAAGATGTTGAAGAGGCGGCGCGCAATCGTTTCAGTTTGAACGATCACGAAGTCGAGCAATTGGCGCATCAGGCTTTGATGATTGAGAAACACTATGGCCGCCCGATGGATATCGAATGGGCCAAAGATGGTCATACCGGTAAGTTATATATTGTTCAAGCGCGTCCAGAAACCGTTCGTTCTAACGAACAGGTGATGGAACGTTATCAACTGACAGGACATAGCGAAGTATTGACTGAAGGCCGTGCTATCGGCCATCGCATCGGTGCAGGCCCGGTTAAGGTGATTCATGATATCAGCGAGATGAACCGCATCGAGCCGGGTGATGTGTTGGTTACCGATATGACCGATCCCGATTGGGAGCCGATCATGAAGAAAGCGTCGGCAATCGTGACTAACCGTGGTGGGCGTACTTGCCATGCGGCGATTATTGCTCGTGAACTGGGCATTCCGGCCGTCGTTGGCTGCGGTGATGCAACAGATCACTTAAAAGACGGTCAGAAAGTGACGGTCTCCTGCGCAGAGGGTGACACGGGCTATGTTTACAGCGACATGCTGGATTTTACGGTGCATAGCTCTCAGGTATCGACGATGCCTGAACTGCCGCTGAAAATTATGATGAATATCGGCAATCCCGATCGCGCTTTCGACTTTGCACGTTTGCCAAACGAAGGTGTGGGCTTAGCCCGCTTAGAATTTATCATTAACCGTATGATCGGTGTCCATCCGCGCGCGCTGCTGGAGTTTGATCAGCAAGATGCTGAGACACAGGCTGAAATCAAGCAGATGATGCAGGGCTATGATAGCCCGGTTGAATTTTACGTGGGACGTTTGACGGAGGGCATCGCTACTTTGGCCGCCGCGTTCTGGCCAAAACGCGTTATCGTGCGCCTGTCAGACTTTAAGTCTAATGAATATGCCAATCTGGTGGGTGGTGAGCGCTATGAACCGCATGAAGAGAACCCAATGCTGGGCTTCCGCGGAGCAGGTCGCTATGTCGCTGACAGCTTCAAAGATTGCTTTGCGTTAGAGTGCGCTGCAGTGAAACGCGTGCGCAACGATATGGGGCTGACTAACGTCGAAGTCATGATCCCGTTTGTTCGTACCGTTGCACAAGCAGAAGCGGTAGTGAATCAACTCGCGTCCGAGGGCTTAAAGCGTGGCGAGAACGGGTTGAAAGTCATCATGATGTGCGAGATCCCGTCAAATGCGTTGTTAGCAGAGCAATTCCTTGAGTATTTCGATGGTTTCTCTATCGGCTCTAATGATATGACTCAGCTTACGCTTGGCTTAGACCGTGACTCTGGCGTCGTTTCAGAACTGTTTGACGAACGTAATGAGGCCGTGAAGGCGTTGCTCTCAATGGCGATACGAGCAGCGAAAGCACAAGGAAAATATGTGGGTATTTGTGGGCAGGGTCCATCGGATCATGAAGATTTTGCACGCTGGCTGATGGACGAAGGTATTGATAGTTTGTCCTTGAATCCTGATACTGTTGTTCAAACGTGGATTAATTTGTCAGAAAAATAGATTTGCATATTAATTATACGTAATTATTTCTAAGCGGCTGCTAAATACAGTCGCTTTTTTTTGCTTAATTTCGCAAAGCCGCAGGTGAAAATAGATGGGTTAGCAAGAAAATGATTGATTATTCATCGATCAAAAAACAATAAAAAAAAAGCCCATCATAGGGTGATGGGCAAAGACTACACACAGCAATTCGGTAAGAAGTGACGCTTGAACAAGCGGCTCCTTTAGGGGTACTTAGCAATCTAAGTTACTGAACATGATAGGTATCATGGCTTGCATCGTCATTAAGAATCATCTGAATAACATTGAAGACTTATTATATAACGAATTATCGGGATAACGACAATGACTTTTGTGAAGAGAATTAAGAATATTCCCTAAAGGATGAAAAAGTAGACAGTAATATAAAAGGTAAATACTTATTTATTATTTATTAAGCGAGCAAGTTAAGGATATTCTTAATTTCACGGTTTAAAAACACGAATTATCTGATTAATTAAAACGGGGCCCATGGCCCCGTGATAGTTTATATATATAAATATATTATAATTGATCCAGTTCCTTCGCTACTTGCTCCACATCTTTGCTTGGCTCAGGGGCTTCGTGAACCCATGCCGAGACCAGACGATACGAGACGGCAAGAACCACTGGCCCAATGAATAGGCCAATCATACCGAAGGCGAGCAGCCCACCGATAACGCCAGATAAAATGAGGATCATGGGGAGATCTGCGCCCATCCGGATGAGCGCTGGGCGGAGGAAATTGTCCAGCGTACCGACCACACAACTCCAGACGAGCAATACGGTGCCCCACGTTGTATCACCGGTCCAGTAGAGCCAGATGATAGCAGGGACTAACACCAGCAATGGACCTAGCTGTGCCAGACAACAAATGAACATTAAGACCGTGAGCAGCGTGGCATAACCGATACCGCTGATAGCCAAGCCAATCCCGCCAAGAACGGATTGTACTAATGCAGTGACCACCACACCAAGAGCAACGGCTCGAATGGCCTGAGCGGCCAGTACCACGGCGGCGTCGCCACGGTCAGAGCCTAAACGGATCGCAAAATGGCGGATGCCTAAGGCGACGTCTTCACCCCGGCTATATAAAAGTGCACTAAATAACAGCATCAGCGAACAATGCAGCACAAAAGAGCCTACGTGAGCTGCCTGTGCGACAAACCAAGTGATGGTTTGTCCGATATAGGGCTGGATTTTGGCAATGATGATACTGCCGCCACCCGCTAACATTGAGTGCCAACTGTTATAGAGCTTATGCCCCACCGCAGGAATGCTTTTTAGCCAGAGTAGGTCTGGAACAGACCAATTTTTAGCGGAAGAGGCCCAGTCTAAAACAGGGCCGCTATTATCGATTAGGCTGCCAATCACTAAAGCGATAGGAATAATAAAAAGCAGAAGAAGTAACATCGTCATCAGGAGTACAGCTATCCAGCGTTTACCCCAAAATATGTTCTGTAGCTTAATAAGTACTGGCCAGGTGGCAATAACAATCATGCTTGCCCAAGCGAATCCAAGAATAAATGGTCTCACTACCCACAGGCAGGCAACTATCATGAGGGATACAAACAAAACCCCAAACATAATGCGGGGTAAGTCGTATTTGTGCTGCGAATTATACATTTGAAATCCATCCTAAAATAGAACATTGAGTTCCCTATGCCTATGATGAACTATCATTGGCAAAAACCCTAGCGCCTCTATGTAAGCAAGCATAGCAGCTGGATGTTATTTGAGCGTGGATATTCAATTAATTAAAAGAAAAACCCACTGAGATATGATCGACAGTGGGGGCAGAGCAAAAGATAACTTAGAGGGTGGTGAAATAATGAGCGATAAAAGCGATCACCGTAGCAGCTGAAAATAACTGCGCAACAAATTCGATGGAAGTTTTAGGGAAATACATCAGTGAACTCACTCAATAGCGATAACCAGAGTTGCAGTATCTATTTCGAATCTTAACGAAACATTAAGAAATAGCCGTGAGCGGTTTTTTTACCGATACGTTTTTTCATCAACATAAAGTTCGGAGAATTTCGCACGTAGGCAGCGATATCGTTTGCATGGTTGCAATCGCTTTGTTAGTAAAAGGTAAATTTTGTTTGGGTTCCCATCGGCATCCACACATTTTTTGTGATAGCTTCTTAAGGTTCGTATTTTTGTCTGAGGCAAAAATACGTATGAATAATAAGAAAGGATGAATCTGCCTTTCAGGTTCAGGAACTGCGTACAGGCGCAGATAGTTTGAATGTGAGCACGCTTTGATAACTCTTATTTGATAAGCCTCCATGACAGGGTCGAGACGGATGATCCCACAAATTTCACAGGCGCCAGGACTCGTTCAACGAGTGCTAGATTTCTTACAGTCACTCAAGGACAGCGGTTTTACCGGCGATACTGACACGAGTTATGCCGCCCGTCTGACAATGGCGACGGACAATAGTATTTACCAGCTTTTACCTGATGCAGTACTTTTTCCTCGCTCTACGTCGGATGTTGCGCTTATCGCGAGGTTAGCCAGCGAAGAGCCTTACCGCACGCTAGTCTTTACTCCGCGCGGTGGCGGCACGGGCACCAACGGACAGTCGCTCAATCGCGGTATTGTGGTGGATATGTCTCGCTACATGAATCGCATTTTGGAGATCAATCCGCAGGAAGGCTGGGTAAGAGTAGAAGCTGGCGTGATTAAAGATCAGCTGAATCAATATCTAAAACCCTATGGTTACTTCTTTGCGCCTGAGCTCTCCACCAGCAACCGCGCTACGCTCGGCGGCATGATAAATACCGATGCTTCAGGACAGGGGTCACTGGTTTACGGCAAAACATCCGATCACGTTTTGGCACTGCGCACGGTTCTGCTAGGGGGCGAATTACTCGATACTGCACCTATTCCCGTTGAGTTAGCAGAAAAGCTGGCGAATAGTGGTACTAAGAGCGGCAATATCTATCGCGCAGTGTTGGATTCCTGTCGTGATAATCGTGCGTTGATTATTGAAAAGTTTCCCGTCCTAAACCGTTTCTTGACCGGCTACGACCTGCGTCACGTATTCAGCGACGATTTACAGACCTTCGATCTGACTCGCATTATTACCGGTTCAGAAGGGACGTTGACCTTTGTTACCGAAGCTAAGTTGGATATCACGCCGATCCCGAAAGTGCGGCGCTTGGTCAACATCAAATATGACTCCTTTGATTCCGCGCTACGTAACGCACCTTATATGGTTGAAGCTAAAGCGTTGTCGGTAGAAACCGTCGATTCTCGGGTGTTGAATCTGGCGCGTGAAGATATCGTTTGGCACTCGGTTAGCGAACTGATCCTTGATGTCCCTGATAAAGAGATGCTGGGCTTAAATATCGTTGAGTTTGCTGGGGATGATGCCGCGTTGATCGACGAGCGTGTTGCGGCGCTATGTCAGCGCATGGATGAGCTAATGGCCACGCAGCAGGCCGGCGTCATTGGGTATCAGGTTTGCGAAGAGCTTGCTGGTATTGAGCGAATCTATGCGATGCGCAAAAAAGCCGTAGGTCTGCTGGGGAATGCCAAAGGACAAGCGAAGCCCATTCCTTTTGTTGAAGATACCTGCGTGCCGCCACAGCATCTGGCTGACTATATTGCCGAATTCCGCGCTTTACTTGATAGTCATCAACTGACCTATGGCATGTTTGGGCACGTAGATGCTGGCGTCCTACACGTACGTCCTGCTTTAGATATGTGCGATCCGCAGCAGGAAATGCTGATGAAAACGTTATCGGATAACGTTGTGGAACTGACGGCCAAATACGGCGGGCTTTTGTGGGGAGAACATGGCAAAGGTTTTCGTGCCCAGTACAGCCCCGCGTTTTTTGGTGAGGCGTTATTTACTGAACTGCGTCGCGTTAAAGCGGCGTTTGATCCAGATAATCGATTAAATCCGGGCAAAATCTGTCCTCCTTTGGGATGCGATGAACCGATGATGCAGGTTGATGCAGACAAACGAGGCACCTTCGATCGACGTATTCCGCTTGAGGTGCGTAGTGAATTTCGCGGCGCAATGGAGTGTAACGGTAACGGCCTGTGCTTTAACTTTGATGTTCGTAGTCCGATGTGCCCTTCGATGAAAATCACCGGCGACCGCATTCACTCCCCGAAAGGACGAGCGACGTTGGTACGTGAATGGCTGCGTTTACTTTCGGAACAGGGTGTTGACCCGTTAACGCTGGAACAAACGCTGGGTGAGCAGTCTACCGTGCGTGCGATGATCGAAAAAACGCGTAATACGTGGCACGCGAAAAAGGGTGAGTACGATTTCTCCCACGAGGTGAAAGAGGCGATGTCGGGCTGTTTGGCCTGCAAAGCGTGTTCGACACAGTGCCCGATTAAAATTGACGTGCCGGGTTTCCGTTCGCGTTTCCTTCAGTTGTATCACACTCGCTATTTGCGTCCGGTGCGAGATTATCTGGTTGCAGGCGTGGAAAGCTATACGCCGCTAATGGCCAAAGCGCCGAAGGTGTTTAACTTCTTCTTTAGCCAGCCGTGGCTGCGTAAGATGAGTGAAAAGCGTATCGGTATGGTGGATTTGCCTCTGTTATCCACGCCAACGCTCAAACAGTCGTTGGCTGGGCACAGCGCTTACCAAACCACATTAGAACAGTTAGAAAAGCTCGGCGAGTCAGATCGCCAGCGGCATGTGCTGATCGTACAAGATCCGTTTACTACCTACTATGATGCGCAGGTAGTGGCTGATTTTGTGCGGTTGGTTGAACGATTAGGCTTCCAGCCGGTTTTACTGCCGTTCTCGCCGAACGGCAAGGCGCAGCACATTAAAGGTTTCCTGACTCGTTTTGCTAAAACCGCGCAGAAGACGGCTGATTTCCTGAATCGAATTGCGCGGCTGGGTATGCCGATGGTGGGTGTTGACCCCGCGCTAGTACTTTGCTATCGGGATGAATATCGCGAAATTTTAGGTCAGCAGCGCGGTGATTTTAGCGTCCAACTCGTACATGAGTGGTTGCTGAAAGCGTTACCGGAGCGAGAAACATTACCGCCACAAACCGGTGAGGCATGGTATCTTTTCGGCCATTGTACTGAAACTACGGCGCTGCCAGCGAGCACTCAGCAATGGCAGAAGATTTTTGCTCGCTATGGTGCAACGCTAGAAAATGTCAGCGTTGGATGCTGCGGAATGGCTGGGACCTATGGTCACGAGAGTAAAAATTTGGCTAACTCACTAGGCATTTATGAGCTGTCGTGGCATCAGGCGCTGCAACGTTTACCGCGTCAACGCTGCCTCGCTCCCGGATATTCTTGCCGTAGCCAGGTCAAACGTATTGAAGGTAACGGGTTACGTCATCCATTACAGGCACTTTTGGAGATTGTTCGATGATTTGGAAACGTGCGGCAACGCTGGAACAGCTTAATCAGATCGGCCATGATTGTATGGTAGGACACTTAGACATTCAGATCACTCGAATAGGCGACGATGAGTTGGAAGGTACGATGCCAGTCGATCATCGTACGACTCAGCCTTTTGGACTGCTGCACGGTGGTGCCTCGGTGGTCTTGGCTGAAACGCTGGGTTCGCTGGCGGGATATTTATGCACCGAAGGTAAACAACAGGTAGTTGGGCTGGAAATCAATGCTAATCACATACGATCTGCGCGTGAGGGGCGAGTACGTGGTGTCTGTAAGGCAATACATATTGGCCGCCGCCATCAGGTATGGCAGACCGAGATTTTTGATGAGCAAAACCGGTTGTGCTGCACTTCTAGACTCACGACGGCGGTAATTGAAACGGCTTAGCACCAGAGCCCAGATTTGATACGCCCTTCAGTGCAAACTGTGGGGCGTATTAGTTTACGGATTGGCAAGTATGATAAGTTAAACGAAGGTTTAAATTTCAAGGCGTTAAGGCTAATATTAACGGCAGTGTTTGGGCAATATAAAGGGGATGTTGTGACAGACGTTAATGTCATTTCAGGCGAACAATTAAAGATTCAGGATGCGGTTTACGCTTTACAGCTTGACGGTAAGGGAGGCAGCGTTCCTGTGACGGACCTGACTCAGGCATCGTGTGAACATCCCTGCTGGCTGCATTTGGATTACGCGCGTGAAGAGAGTCAGAACTGGCTGAATAGTACCTCTTTACTGCCTGATTCAGTACGTGAATGCTTAGGCGGTGAAAGCATGCGCCCGCGAGTCACGCGTCTGGGTGATGGTACGATGATTACGCTTCGCAGCATAAACTTCAATAATGATTCCCGCCCAGACCAGCTGGTGGTTATTCGTTTGTACATGACGGATAAGCTGGTGGTATCGACTCGCCATCGCAAGGTTTACGCCATCGATGAAGTGCTGACCGATCTGCAAAACGGTACGGGCCCTGTAAGCAGCGGTGATTTATTGGTACAGGTCGCCGATGCACTGACCGATCATGCCAGCGAATTTATTGAAGATCTGCATGACAAGATTATTGATTTAGAAGATAACCTACTGGATCAGCAAACGCCAGAAAGAGGGCAGCTCGCGCTCATCCGTAAGCAGTTGATTGTTCTACGCCGCTACATGGCGCCGCAGCGTGATGTGTTTGCACGTTTAGCCAGCGAGCGTTTGCCGTGGATGACCGATGACGATCGCCGCCGCATGCAGGATATTTCAGATCGCTTAGGTCGAGGGTTAGATGATTTAGACGGCAGCATCGCACGTACCGCTATTTTGGCCGATGAAATCTCAAACTTGATGGCGGATGCAATGAACCGCCGCACTTACACGATGTCGCTTCTCGCTATGTTGTTCTTGCCGACGACGTTTTTGACCGGTTTGTTTGGCGTTAACCTTGGAGGCATTCCGGGGAATACCTCACCGGTTGCCTTCGCGACATTTTGCTTTTTGCTAGTTTTATTGTGCGTTTGCGTTGTGGTCTGGTTAAAACGCAGTAAATGGTTATAGTGAGTTATGCGGTAAAATTTTGTGGTAAATCAAATAAATCGGAATGAAAGGGTAAAACAGCCTGCGATATTGAGCCACATCAACA
This sequence comes from Hafnia paralvei, assembly GCF_020150375.1. Lineage (NCBI taxonomy): Bacteria > Pseudomonadati > Pseudomonadota > Gammaproteobacteria > Enterobacterales > Hafniaceae > Hafnia > Hafnia paralvei. Next base: position 2,387,870 of record NZ_CP083737.1, read on the forward strand.
TTTATCCTTTAGAGGTAGGGCAAACTTCATCTCGCAGGTGAATGCAACGCCAAGCGATGGGCGTTGCGCTCCATATTGTCTTACTTCCTAATTTTTGAATTATTGCATAGCACATTTAATTCGTAACATGCCGACTTTTGTCGGCATTTTTTTTGCCTGAAACCTAGCCTAATACCTATCGACCCCTTCATCCCGCGGGTCTCCTTATCACCCAATTTCATTTTTGTTCTCTGGATATTTCGTTTTTCAACGAAGCATTCTCGAACGAAATCGCTAGATTAATGCTTATCAACCGACCGGAGGGGAAATGATGATAGCAGTGATCTTTGAGGCTAATTCGCACCTAGATAAGCAGGCCCGCTATTTAGAAATCGCAAGTGAATTGAGACCATTACTCGAGCGGATTGACGGTTTTATTGCGATAGAGCGATTCCAGAGCCTGTTGGAGCCGGGGAAGATCTTGTCACTGTCTTGGTGGCGTGACGAGGAATCGGTTTTGGCATGGAAGAAGAATGTCTTTCATCAAGAAGCACAGGCTGAAGGGCGTGAGTCTATTTTCTCGTATTACCGAATCAGAGTGGCCCATGTCTTCAGGGATTACTCATCAGAAAATAGAGGGAAATGAGCATGTATGATATGCATATTATCTTGAAAAACTCGCCTGGAGAGCTGGCTTGGTTAGGAAAAACGCTGGCACTTAACGGTATCGGAATCGAAGGAGGCGGCGTCTTTGCGTTAGGCGGTGAAAGCCACGCTCACTTTCTGGTCGCCGACGGCTATAAGGCCAAAACGGTTCTTGAGAGCGAAGGATTTCGCGTCTACGGCGTATGCCGCCCGTTGATCAGAGTGCTAAGGCAGGAACGTTTAGGGGAATTGGGGGCAATTGCGGCAGCGCTATCTGAGAAAGGTGTTAATATTTTAACTCAATATAGCGATCATGCTAACCAGCTTATTCTCATCACGGATAATGACATAATCGCTCAGCAAGCCACCGAAAAGTGGGCTGTGAAGGTCTAATAGATATGCATAACACGATAAATGCCGAGCAGTTTACTCGTGCTGATGTGCTTGAAGACGCCATGTCTGGCGTGGCTGCTGCCATGTCAGATCCGTCTCGCGTAAAGATACTTTGTGCGTTGATGGACGGAAGGGCATGGACGGCAACTGAACTGGCCGCCGTTACCGACGTCGCGTCCTCCACGGCCAGCGCGCACCTTAACCGGCTCTTAACGAATAAGTTGATTATCTGTTTATCGCAGGGACGGCATCGCTATTACCGTTTGGCGGGAAAGGAAACTGCCGAGCTAATTGAGATGATGATGGGGATTTCATGGCAACTCCATCCTACACCTGTAACGAGAACGCCGATTGAATTGCGTATGCTTCGGACCTGCTACGATCATCTTGCGGGTGAGATTGCGGTGAAAATATATGATGCAATGAGCCATGCTGGATGGTTTGGCGCAGATGGGACATTTTTAACTGATGAAGGGTTTCGACAATTCAAAATATTGGGCATCGATCTAGAACATAAAACCAAGCGAAAGATCTGCTGTGGCTGCCTTGATTGGAGCGAAAGGCGGTTTCACCTCGGTGGCGAAGCAGGGGCACAATTTTTTGCGCTGTGCGAACACAAACATTGGCTACAAAAAGTTGCGGGTTTTCGTCAGGTCAATATGACGTCGAATGGAAGGAAGGCCATTTCGCGACTGTTTCAGATTGAGTGTTGATACAACGGTTGAAAAAACGCCGCTGGACGCGGCGTTAATCTAAGGCTCTGACGAATTATTTAACTTCGACCACGTCCAGACGAATCGCATTATCAAAGTTTGGCGCGTCTTCATCCTCGGTTAATCCCACAGGGACTAACGGAAGCTCTTCACGATCAAAGGCCAAGTCACCACCGTCAACCACTTCACTCCCGTGCTGGATCCCTTTGAAATCGAACAGGTTGGTATCAGCTAAGTGAGAAGGCACCACATTTTGCATTGCGCTAAACATGGTTTCGATACGACCAGGGTGACGGCGATCCCAATCACGCAGCATATCTTTAATCACCTGACGCTGTAAGTTTGGCTGTGATCCGCACAGATTGCACGGAATAATCGGGAACGCGCGTGCTTCGGCAAAACGCTCAATGTCTTTTTCACGGCAGTAAGCCAGAGGGCGAATGACGATATGTTTGCCATCGTCGCTCATCAGCTTTGGTGGCATGCCTTTTAGTTTGCCGCCGTAGAACATGTTTAAGAACAGCGTCTGCAGCATATCGTCACGGTGATGGCCTAGTGCAATCTTGGTTGCGCCCAACTCGGTTGCCGTGCGGTATAAAATTCCGCGACGCAGACGCGAGCACAGGGAGCAGGTAGTTTTCCCTTCGGGAATCTTCTCTTTCACAATCCCGTAGGTGTTTTCTTCTACAATTTTGTATTCCACACCGATGCTGTCTAAATAGGCCGGTAGAATATCTTCTGGGAATCCTGGCTGTTTTTGATCGAGATTAACCGCCACTAAACTGAAGTTGATAGGGGCGCTTTGCTGTAGGTTACGCAGAATTTCCAGCATGGTGTAGCTATCTTTGCCGCCGGACAGGCAAACCATAATGCGGTCGCCTTCTTCGATCATGTTGTAATCGACAATGGCCTCACCGACGTTGCGGCGCAGGCGCTTTTGCAACTTGTTAAGGTTGTATTGCTCTTTCTTGCTTATGGTCTGATCTTCTGACATTGAATATGTATCCGGTGTTATGGGGCTCGCAGGGGAAAACGCCCTACAGGCAATAGTCGTTTCATGCGTAAGCGGGTCATCTGGCATTTTACCAGCTCATGGCACATAGCCGGAGGGATCCCGCGTTGCTGCGTGGCGTGTATGGTACGGATTACGGCGACGAATTCCAGTGGGTTTTACAGCTTTGTTCCATAAAGCACCGATAGCAGAAAGCGGATAGTATGACTTCTGCCTAGGGATCGTGGCTCTGGGCATAACATTTCTCAACATCATGAACTGCTTGTTCGTGGTGTATCCGAATTCTATTTTCGTTCCCAAAATGGCACGTCAAGAATCCCTAACGTTTTGGTTTCATGCTCATCGAGCGAGACAAAACCCGCATGAATTCAACATAAAGTTGAAATAACAACTTTATGTTGATATTGTCGTATCAAGTGATACTCGCTAAACCTGTTATTTCTAGAGTCCTGAATCCGCATGAAAACGATGTTGAATGAACCCTGTCTTTCAGATACCACCGATCCTGCCATCATTACTGAACGCAGGCTGGTGCTGAAGGTATTGCGTAGCGCTTTGCAAATGCTTGGCTGCGTCGTTGGTCGCAATACTGAAGTGGTTCTCCACGATCTCACCCATCCGGAAAACTCGGTGATTGATATTGTTAACGGACACGTTTCTGGGCGCCGTATAGGGAGTTCTGTGCTATCGGGTCCACAAAACGATCGCGGCTTCAGTGCAGTGATGCAGGAGATAAAAAACGAGTCTTGCGGCGAACCTTCAGTGGTCGGGGGATATGAGACATTGACGCCGACGGGTAAAAAACTACGCAGTGCAACGGTCGTTTATCGGGATGCTCAGGGGCATCCGTTTGCCAGCCTGTGCGTGAATGCGGATATCAGCGGCATTGAAGCGGCACAAGCCTGTCTGGCGCAGTTATTGGCAAGCGGTATTCAGACGACTGAACATCCGGTATCTGAGCCACCGGATATGGAAATTCTGATGGCAGAAATCATTCAAGATGCAATGCAATGCACCGACGTTAAAAACGGCGTGATGAATAAAAAGGCCAAACTACAAGCGGTGCGCCAGATGCAGGAACGGGGAATATTCATCGTAAAAGGTGGGGTTGAGAAAGCGGCAAAGGCACTCGGCGTTACGCGCTATACCATTTACAACTATCTTGAAGAAATCCGTCAAAGCCAAACTCGCGTCTAAGTATGACGATCCTTGGGGAAATATCATGCAAATTGAAATTTTTCAGGTTGATGCCTTTACCTCCCAAATTTTTGGCGGGAATCCAGCTGCGGTGTGCCCATTAGAACAATGGGTTGAGGATGAAGTGCTTCAGAAAATTGCGGCAGAAAACAATTTGTCAGAAACCGCATTCTTTGTGCAAAAGAGCGACATTATTGAACTGCGCTGGTTTACGCCACTCGTGGAAGTCGATCTCTGTGGGCATGCGACGCTGGCGACGGCGTGGGTATTGTTTAATCAACGTGGCGCGACACAGGATACGTTGAGATTCGCTACGCGCAGCGGCGTGCTGAGTGTTTCTCGTGACGGTGAGTTTTTGGTGATGGATTTTCCCGCAAAAAAACCGGAGCTCATTGATGTTCCTGAAGGTTTAGCGCAGGCGCTGAGCCTAAATACGCCTATTCGCCAAGTCTACAAGGCCGATGACTATATCGTGTTGGTGGATTCGCCAGAAATAGTGGAAGCTCTACGACCAGACTTTTCGCTGCTTGCGCAATATCAAGTGCGAGGCGTGGTGGTAACCGCTGCGGGGCACGATTGTGATTTCGTTTCACGCTGGTTTGGTCCAAACGTCGGTGTTAATGAAGATCCTGTTACGGGGTCGGCTCATACTTGCTTAGCGCCGATTTGGGCTGAAAAACTTCGGCGTGACGATCTAAGCGCTCAACAGGGCGGCTGCAGAAAAGGGCAGTTAGGTTGTCGGCTTTATACGAATGCAGAGGGGGAAGATCGCGTGATTATTCGCGGTCAAGCGGTGCTGTATCTTCATGGGATTATTTCTGTTTAGTTTTTCACTTTTGAGGGGCATTGTATGTCTTCTAACCTACAGCGTTTTGCCAGTGATTTGCCGTTTCCATTTGCCAAAGCGGTACGTGCAGGCGACTTCTTGTTTCTGTCGGGGCAGGTTTCAATGTCTCCAGACGGCAAGCCGCTTTATGGCAGCGTAACGGATCAGTCAGAAAATATTATGCAGAGTATTGCCAAAACTCTTAAAGAGTGCGGCTCTGATATGGACTCTATTGTAAAAGTAACCGTTTGGTTATCCGATATGAAACACTTTGCAGAATTTAATCAGGTATATGCTACTTATTTTAAACATGGTTATCCTGCTCGTTCAGCAATAAGCTGTGAACTGGTGATGGGTTTAGATGTGGAAGTGGAAGTACAGGCGATGATTAAAAAATAAATATATTACACAAGTTATGTGAGATTAAAGTAAAAAAGCATGGTTCAGGACATGCTTTTTTTTCGTGGTTAATTAAATGTGGCTATTTATAAACTGAGAATTTTTTAGTGATAGGTTTCAGTTTTTCTGTGTTACCAAATAAGGCAATGGCAATAAAATCAAGATTATCTATTTCCGTGTTTAACGTATCAGCGATCTGTTGCTCTGCGGAGTGAGATAACATCGTGTTCGTAAAGAAGTTATATGCTATTTCTGCATCTTTGGCTTTTTGTACCGCGCTAGCGAGTTGGCTACTGTTCTTCGCTTGTAAAACCACGACAGGGTAATGACTCATATTGGCTTGTAATCCCGAACTGGCATTTGGATATGCATCAAATAGCATTTCTTTAGCACAATCGGTAATTCCAGCGCTAAGATGACTGGCCGCATTCATTAATGTGCTAACTTCGTGATTGCGATTAAGGATGATATAAAGCTTCATCTCATTATCTTCGTACATTTTAAACTCTCGGCGTTGAATAATCTATTTAATATATATTATTGTAATTTTAAATTCAAATTATACATGAACGCGCAGGTGTTTGTTTTTAAATGCGCTAAGCGCAGAGAAATACGGAAAAGTAAATGACTTTAGTTAATGAGCCATTAAGGAGAACAACAGTGATTGTCAGCTGATAGATAAAGAAAAACCGCAGTAACCTCTACTGCGGTTGGGAAGAAAAGGTGTAACACTAACCTTGATTAGAACTGATAAACCAGACCTACTGCAACAACGTCATCGGTAGAAATACCGTTGTCTTTGTAGAAGCTGTCATCGTTGTCTAACAGGTTGATTTTATAATCAACATAGGTAGACATGTTTTTGTTGAAGTAATAGGTCGTACCGACAGAAACGTATTTAACCAGATCTTTGTCACCAATGCTGTTTGCAGATGTTTGAGCATTGGCACTATAGAGGTCTTTGCCTTTAGATTGTAGGTAAGAGACTTCTGGACGCAGACCGAAATCGAACTGATATTGCGCAGTGACTTCAAAGTTTTGTGTTTTATTCGCAATTTGATTGCTGTCGCCGTCACCGTATGGGGTCATGTTGTTGGTTTCAGCGTACATGGTGGCCAAATAGACGTTATTAGCATCATATTTCAGACCTACAGTCCATGCGTCAGCTTTGTCACCGCGAGCGGTGGACAGATTACTTTGCTGATCGGTACGATCTGATGATGCATAGCTAGCACCCGCACTAATGCCCATGCCGAAGTCATAAGTGGTCGATAAACCGTAGCCATCGCCATTCTGGTGCTGAACATCGCGTGAGTTGTTGCTCAGTTTTTCGTTGTCGTTATTCGTACCGTCGTTTTTACCTTGATACTGAACGGCTACGTTCAACCCATCAACCAGACCGAAGAAGCCATTGTTACGGTAGGTTGCAACACCGTTAGTGCGGCCTGTCATGAAGTTATCCGCCTGAGTATAAGAGTCGCCCCCGAACTCTGGCAGCATATCGGTCCAGCCTTCCACGTCGTACAGAACGCCGTAGTTACGACCGTAGTCGAATGAGCCGTAGTCACCAAATTTCAGGCCAGCAAAGCCCAGACGGGTAAAGTTACCGTCGCTGCCGTTGCCTTCGGTGTTATTCACCTGAACGTTATACTCCCACTGACCGTAACCGATCAGTTGGTCTGTAATCTGAGTTTCACCTTTGAAACCTACACGCACGTATGACTGGTCGCCATCTTTGCTTGAGTCGTCAGAGAAATAGTGCAGACCATCAACTTTGCCATACACATCCAGCTTGTTACCGTCTTTATTATAAACTTCTGCGGAGTGTGCTGCGCCAGCCGCTAACAGAGCTGGGATAACCATCGCCAATACTTTTCTTTTCATGATAAATTCCTAATTATTTTCTGTGTGAATAAAAACACGTAATCCATAGGTTGTAATCAATCATTACAGCCATTAGATGCTAACGATTAAGTTCCATTTACCTGTAAATGTAATTTGTAATAAGTTTATTAAAAGTAAGATTAAAAATGACTGCGGTAATCTTTATTCGTTTCGTGAATATTTCAATTAAATTAATTAGTTTGTAATTTTTGATTAAGTTAGCAATGATTTATTTTTAATTGCAAATCACTTATTTCTTTTTTTGCATTTACAGTCACACTTTATTTTTCATTTTAGCAATAAAAAAGCAGACCGAAGTCTGCTTGTATTAATTATACTGATACGTATTTTATGCTGCATTCTCTGGGGTTATTGTTGGGCGCTGAACAGGGACATGTAGATACTGCATTATGCCGTCTGCGGCATGACGACCCTCAGCAATCGCTGTTACAACTAGGTCAGCGCCACGCACCGCATCACCACCTGCAAATATTTTTTTATTGCTGGTTTGATATGGAACTGTGGTTTCAACGCTGGCGACAATGCGTCCCCATTTGTCTAGTTTCACATTTTCAGACTCAAGCCACGGCATTTTGTGGGGGTTAAAGCCGAAAGCGATAACCACAGCATCGGCAGGCATCACAAACTCAGACCCAGGAACGGGTTTAGGGCGACGGCGACCGGCTGCGTCAGGTTCACCCATGACGGTTCTCAGCATCCGAATACCCGTGACTTTGCCTTCGTCATCAATTTCAATGCTCAGTGGCTGCACGTTAAATTCGAACTCGACGCCTTCCTCACGCGCATTTTTGACTTCTTTCTTGGAGCCTGGCATGTTGGCTTCATCGCGACGGTAAGCACAAGTTACCGTTTCAGCACCGTGGCGAATGGATGTCCGCACGCAGTCCATCGCGGTATCTCCGCCGCCAAGCACCACGACACGTTTGTTGGCCATGCTGATGTAAGGTTCGTCTGGGAGCTCGGGTAATCCCATGACCTGTTTAGTATTGGCAATCAAGAAAGGCAGGGCGTCATGAACGCCGTCTGCGTCTTCATTTTCCAAGCCCGCTTTCATTGATTGGTAGGTGCCGGTGCCAACAAACACGGCATCATACTCGTCTAATAGTTCGGTTAGCGTAATATCGCGGCCAATTTCCGTGTTCAAGCGGAACTCAATACCCATGGCGCTAAAGATCTCACGGCGATGTGCGAGAATAGATTTATCCAGTTTGAAAGATGGAATACCAAAAGTGAGCAGGCCACCGATTTCAGGATGACGGTCGAAGACCACCGCCTTGATACCGTTACGGGCAAGAATATCGGCACACCCCAATCCAGCAGGTCCAGCACCGATGATGGCAACGCGTTTATCAACGGGCTTGACGTATGAAAGATCGGGCGTCCAGCCCATTTCAAATGCTTTGTCTGAAATGAAGCGTTCGATATTGCCCACCGTGACGGCGCCAAACTCGTTGCCTAACGTGCAAGAGCCTTCGCAAAGGCGATCTTGTGGACATACACGGCCGGTCACTTCTGGGAGACAGTTGGTTTGATGAGAAAGCTCTACGGCTTCCAAAATCCTGCCTTCTTTCACCAATTTTACCCAGTGTGGAATGCGGTTGTGCAAAGGACAGGTCCATTCGCAAACGCTGTGGCTGCCGCATGAGAGGCAGCGGCTTGCTTGACCACTGGCTTCTTCTTGAGTAAACGTCGGATAAATTTCTACGAATTGTGCCTTACGGATCGCAATCGGTTTTTTCACCGGATCGTGGCGCGCTGGCGTATTCAGCATCTGTGGAACTTTGCTGGTTTTACCTTTCGTTTTAGCGCTGGTGGTAGGCATGATAATGGGGGTTGCTGACTGAATCGTTTTACTGGCGCTACCGTCGAAGAGTAAACCTGAATCGTCATTCATCATGGCGCGCAGTTGGCGCTGATGACGAAGATTGTTGAGTACATGATCGTCAATCAGTTTTAGCGCATTGCTTGGGCAACTGGCGACGCAAGAGGGTTCATCTGCAACACCGGCACATAAATCACATTTATGTGCGTTAGCGAATACGCCATCGGGTTGGGTTTCGCTAGGCGCTGGGTGTGTAATCACTTCCATTGCGCCGAAAGGACATGCGACGACGCAGGTTTTACAGCCGATACATTTTTCCTGAATAACCTGAATGCTGTCATCACGTTTCTCAATGGCGTGATTGGGGCACACGTTAGCGCAAGGTGCATCTTCACAATGGCGGCATAATACGGCGGTGTGTTTATGCTCAATTTTGAGCACATGGATCCTTGGCTGGAATTGTGCGGGAGTCAGCACATGTTCACCATGGTTGTGAGCCATTACACAGGCAACTTCACAGGCACGGCAACCGATGCAGTTCTTAGCATCAGCAATAACAAATCGATTCATAACGACCTCACCCACATCCGGTTAATTATAAGTTTGTTCCGGTTATGCACATAGCATGCAAAGATTAGGGAAAATGACTTATTGAAGGCTAAGGAAATAGCCAATTGTGCAACGTATCACATTTATTCTGGCGTGACTGGTTAAAACATCAGCAGTGCCTTAGCTAAGATGCGCTGCGTCAATTTTTAATAGCGGTATATTTCTGATTGTTCTCCACGCAATATCAAAATGACACATACAACTTATCAAGGTTGTGACTATTGATAATGTGAGCGTATATCTAGATGAACGCTTTTAGTGAAAATAGCTTATTGGTGAAGCCGTTTATCGGAATAGTGCGGATCGGGGATGTATTCTTATTCGTTGGCGCCAATGTATTAATAAACCTGCATTAATAAAAAAGCGGCGCCAATGGAGGCACCGCTTTTAATATAACCGCCTAACTGAGCGTTATTCAGTATCGTCAGACAGAGGTTTTCCCGCCAACTGGCTTAAGAACTCAAAGCGTTTCTTCAGATCGGCAGTTGCATCGCGATACAGTTGTTGGGCAACTTCCGGCTCCTGCGTGTTCAAGCGGCGGAAACGCTGCTCTTTTAGCAAGGTATCGGCCAGATCAATCGATGGTGGCCGAGAGTCAAGCGCCAACGGCAGTTGGCCTTCATCGCTGCGGCGCGGGTCAAAGCGATACAGTGGCCAGAACCCAGTCGCAGTGAGCTGCTTCATCTGTTCGTGGCTGTAGGCCAGATCATAGCCATGTTCCTCACACGGACTGTAAGCAATGATCAGGGAAGGACCCGGATAGGCTTCGGCTTCCTGAATAGCCTTTACCGTTTGGTTTAGCTGAGCACCGAGAGAAATTTGCGCGACATACACATGACCATACATCATCATGCTAACGCCCAAATCTTTACGCGCTTTGCGCTTTCCATGCTCGCCAAATTTGGTCACCGCGCCTAATGGTGTTGCTTTGGACTGTTGACCGCCGGTATTGGAATAGCATTGTGTATCGAGCACCAGAACATTGATGTTCTCCGTCAGACTCAGCACATGGTCGAGTCCACCAAAGCCGATGTCATAAGCCCAGCCATCGCCACCAATCAACCAAACCGATTTATCTACCAGATAGTCTGCATCCGTGATCAACTGACGAGCATCATCAGAGTCGATGTTTTGCAGTTCTACACGCAGTTTTTCAACCTGAATGCGGCGCTCTTCAATGGGGAGATCCGGTTGGCGTAGTTCATTCAGCAGTTCCTGCGGCAACTGTTCTGCCAGACTATCGAGTAGGCGATTCACGCGCTGGCGATGCTGATCGATCGTCAAGCGGAAACCGAGGCCAAACTCAGCATTATCCTCAAACAGTGAGTTTGCCCAAGCAGGACCACGTCCGTCGGCGTTAGTGGTATACGGCGTGGTGGGCAAGTTACCGCCATAGATAGATGAACAGCCGGTGGCGTTGGCGATTAATAAACGGTCGCCATACAGTTGGGTGAGTAATTTGATGTACGGCGTTTCGCCACAGCCAGAGCATGCGCCAGAGTATTCAAACAGCGGTGAAATCAGCTGTGAGGTGCGAATATCGATTCGCTCGATTTTGCTGCGATCGATTTCCGGTAGGTCGAGGAAGAAATCAAAGTTTTCTTTTTCCTCGGCGAGATGGTCAAGTCGGGACTTCATATTGATCGCTTTTATCTCAGGATTTTGGCGATCTTTAGCTGGGCAGACTTCAACACAAAGGTTACAGCCGGTGCAATCCTCTGGGGCGACCTGCAGCACATATTTTTGTCCACGCATATCGCGTGCTTTGACATCCAATGAGTGTAATGAGTCCGGCGCATGTTCCATGGCTTCCGGCATCACGACTTTGGCGCGAATAGCCGAGTGCGGGCAGGCGGCAACGCAGTGATTACACTGGGTACACAGTGGCGCTTCCCAGATAGGGATTTCTTCGGCGATATTGCGTTTTTCCCAACGCGTCGTGCCGGTTGGCCATGTGCCATCGGGTGGGAATGCGGAAACCGGTAAGGCATCACCAAGACCCGCCAGCATGGCGGCAGTAACCGTTTTAACGAAGTCTGGTGCGTCATCGGAAACGACAGGTGGGCGCAGGCTGCTAGTGTCATCAATGGGCTGTAGCGGAATTTCTGTTAGCGCTGCCCGCGATGCGGCAAGTGCCTGCCAGTTGCGTTCAACGATTTCATTCCCTTTGCTGCTGTAACTGCGGGTGATCGCATCCTGCAGCAATTTCAACGCATCATCACTTGGCAATACGCCCGTAAGATGGAAGAACGCCATCTGCATAACGGTATTGATGCGCGAGCCGAGTTTGCATTCACGGGCAATTTTTGCCGCGTTAATGATATACACCTGCGCCTGACGCTGATGAAGCAGTGCTTGGACATCGCGGGGTAGGTTGTGCCAGATTTCATCCGCGCTGTAAGGGGTATTGATAAGGAAGATGCCACCCGTTTTTAGGTGTTCAACCATTTGATATTTTTCAATAAACTGCCATTGATGACAGCCAATAAAATCGGCTTGGTTGATCAAGTAAGCTGAATTAATCGGGTTGTCGCTCACCCGCAGATGGGAAACCGTTAACCCACCGGCTTTCTTGGAGTCGTAAACAAAATAGCCTTGGGCAAACAGCGGGGTGCTATTACCGATAATCTTGATATTGTTCTTGGTCGCAGAGACGGTGCCGTCGCTGCCTAAACCATAGAACAGCGCTTCTAAGCGAGTACGTTGTGGTAACAGTTCGTCGCTGAGCGGCAAAGAGAGCCCAGTAACGTCATCGAATATCCCCACGGTAAAGCGTGGACGTGGATTTTCCAGCTTCAATTCATTGAAGACGGCCAACGCACAGTCGGGGCCAAACTCTTTCGATGAGAGGCCATAACGACCGCCAATAACGCGTGGCAGGGTGTTGCGTTCGCCACGACTAAATGACTCCGCCAGCGCGGTCATGACATCCAGATAAAGTGGCTCGGCTAATGCGCCAGGCTCTTTGGTACGATCCAGAACGGCAATCCGTGTGGCAGAGTCCGGCAGCACCTTCAGTAACTGCTGTGCAGAGAAGGGGCGGAACAAACGCACCTTGAGCACACCGACTTTTTCATTACGGCTAAGAAGAGTATCGACAACTTCTTCACAGGTGCCGATGGCGGAGCCCATCAGGATAACGACGCGCTCGGCTTCGGGATGACCATAATATTCGAAAGGCTGGTAGTGGCGGCCGGTAACGTCCCCAAACGCCTGCATGGCGTCAGCGACATGTTGATAGGTCGCGTCGTAGTAAGGGTTAGTCGCCTCACGGGATTGGAAATAGGTATCAGGATTCGCTGATGTGCCGCGGATTACCGGATGGTCAGGTGTCAGCGCTCGGGCACGGTGGGCATCAATCGCTGATTGGGGTAGCAGTGTTCTGAGTGTATCGTCAGACAGCGGGACAATTTTATTGATTTCATGCGAGGTTCGGAAACCATCAAAGAAATGAATAAAGGGTACGCGACTATTGAGCGTTGCCATGTGGGCAATAAGCGCAAAGTCCTGCGCTTCCTGCACGCTGTTGGCACACAGCATGGCACAGCCCGTTTGACGCACGGCCATGACGTCGGAGTGATCGCCAAAAATGGATAACGCATGGGTTGCCACAGTACGGGCAGCGACGTGCAGGACAAAAGGCGTAAGCTGCCCGGCCAATTTATACAGATTGGGGATCATCAGCAGGAGCCCCTGCGATGAGGTAAAAGAGGTCGCCAGCGCACCTGTTTGCAATGCGCCGTGAACGGTAGCTATCGCGCCACCTTCGGACTGCATTTCAACAACGCGTGGGATGTCTCCCCAGATATTTCGGCGTCCATCGCCTGACCAAGAGTCCGCTTGTTCCGCCATGGTAGAACTTGGCGTAATAGGATATATAGCGATAACTTCACTGGCTCGGAAAGCCACGGAAGCCACTGCGTTATTACCATCAGTGGTGATCATTAAATGTACCTTTTGTGCTCACTATCTAATACCCGTCATCCTCCAAACAACCTGTATTGGCGGGGGTTTGAAATCATTCGGATATATTACATTGGACGCAGCAGTAACAATCGAGCCACGTCTCGTCATGTTTTCATCATAGCAAAGCATAATTAGCGAGCTTGTCAGTTTCATGGCATTGATGAAATTGGGGGGACGAGAAATTAACAGTAAAGGAAGGGAATTAATATTAATTTACATATTGTCATGTTCTCCAATAAGAACGATTAAAAAATACCTTATTGGAGAACTGACGGGGCAGATAGTGGATTATCGAATATCGATAAAATGTACGCCGTTCACCTGCTGCAATTTCTGATATACGTCACTGATATCTTGTTTTGGACGAAGCGTTAATTCCAGTGACATCTCGCATAGCTCGGTATCGTTATCATGCTGGTTTACGGTTAAATAACCTGGCTTTAGGCGCATCTGTTGTAACGCTAATAAAATTCCAGACACGCTGGCAGGCAATAGCTGAATAATCACCGAATGGTGATGACCGATCAGACGATTGCTAAGCTGGCGGAAAACCTCAAGCACAATCAACGTCATTAACGTGCCGTAGATACCGATTTCATACATACCACTCCCGATAACCAAGCCAATGGCCGCAGTGACCCAAAGACCGGCAGCGGTAGTGAGTCCTCTCACCACTTGTTTTTGAATCATAATGGTGCCCGCGCCGAGAAAGCCCATTCCGCTGACAACCTGTGCCGCGATACGGCTAGGGTCTAGGCCGACGTGTGATTCCATCAAGATGTCGTTGAATCCATACTTGGACACGATCATAAACATGGCGCTGCCGATACCAACCAGGACGTGCGTGCGCAGGCCGGCTTCCTTAGCGCGCAACTGGCGTTCAATGCCGATGAGGCCGCCAAGAAAACCCGCTAATACGACGCGCAGCAATAAATCAGTAATCATTTGTTCCTCTCGCTGTAATTTTATTGTTTTGCAGAACGATTAAGCGTAAAAACGAATAATTATTTTATGGTACGCCCAGACTGCTGAAACCGATGATTTTAGCCTAACCCGCCCGTCGGAAAAACAAGTATGCGTACCTTAAATGAGTCATCGCTTCGTATTCAGGTTGTTCAGTGTAAAAATATACTGGCGTTAAATATGTTTGTGTAAAATCCGAACGCTAAAAATACGCCGACATAGGATCATCGATAAACAGTCTTTAGGGTTTAGAGGAGAGGGTAGACATGATAGCTAAACTTGGGTTGGTGCTCGCGGCGGGCATTCTGTTGTCGGCATGTAGCAGTGAACCTGAACAACAGGCAACCAGTGCTAACGTTCATCAGCGTATTGATATGTCGGACGCCGCCGTTGAAAACTGTGCGCTGGCGGGGGGGACTCTGGCGCTCTCAAGTCAACTTGACGGTAGTTCCGTAGGGATGTGCCAATTACCTGATGGTAAACGCTGTGGTGAATCGGCTTTGGTGCGCGGCGCTTGTCCAGCGAATTAACGCGGTAGGGCATACTTTAGAAAAATGAATAGGCCGGCCATAACAGCAGCCGGCTTTGTGTATTCGATGAAGTTGGGTTACATCCAATCTTTCTGCTGATATACCAGCGTATGGTTGGCATTCTTCAGCGTCAATTGTCCTTTAATCAGTGAAACCTCTGCACCCTGACTCAACACGTCGGTAATGATGGGATCTAGCGCTGCGCGTGCTGGGTCGATACACGCCATACGGGTTGATGCTAGATGCTCAACTTTCAATATATTGTTTTGCAGTTCTCCCTGGCCCATAAAGCGGTTACACATTGCGCCAGAAACATGCATTTTCTCGCCAAACTCAATGCCTGGTTCCATACGGTTTTTATCGCCGCCAATCGTTTTTCCGTCTACGCTTTGCAAAACAAAATGGCGATGCAGTAGATCGCTTTGTTGTAAAGTTTGCGGTGCCTGAGTCGTACAGGCAGCAAGTAAAACCGTGCTTAATGCCAGAGATACAGCTTTGAATTTCATTATATTGCCTCAAACTATTTTTACAGAATAATTGGCGGTAACTTTCCAAAAGCTCACGCTATTTTACTCGTTTGCTGTGATAGATGACACATTTCATCGGATGTGAATTTATTTTTTATATAAAAACCCTTTACCCAATATGGTTTTGTTTGCTTCAGCTATTTATTTCGGTTTATAAATCAACAAAGACGAATATTTAGAGGATGTTATGGTGCTCGATACGCCGGTATTAATGACAGAACGTTTGATTCTTCGTGCACACAGGCTTGATGATTTTGCTGACCTGTGCGCGATGTGGGCCGATCCTGAGATCGTAAAATTTATTGGGGGAGAACCACAAACTCCCGAGCAAGTTTGGCAGCGTCTGTTACGCTATACAGGTAACTGGGCGCTTTTTGATTATGGCTATTGGGCCGTTTTCGATAAGAGCACACAGCAATACATTGGCAATATTGGTCTGGCTGAAAACCATCGCGATATCGAGCCACGTTTGCGTTACCCGGAGATGGGGTGGACGTTCAACCCTGCTTTTCATGGCAAAGGTTATGCCGTAGAAGCGGCAAAATGTGTGCTTGCTTGGGCTGATGAAGTACTGAAAACGCCGGTGTGTTGCATCATCGACCAAGATAACGTTCGTTCAATCCACTTAGCTGAAAAATGTGGCTTCCTGCTGCGTAAAGAAACTGGCTACCACGGCAACATGATTTACATCATGGAACGCCAAAATGCGATCGTCGACACGAAATTGCTTTAAATACAAGCACGCAGTGTTTAGTCGCCGGAGTCCATCTAGGTAATACTAGATATAGCGCAGCATATAAGCCTTTTTTCATAATCAGAAAGAGGAGTGTGCACAATGGTAAAGACTACCGCATCGCGTGTTTCAACCAGTGATGGAAGTCATTTTGGCGAAGGCAGCATGGACTTTCTTGCCAGTAGTATTGCGTTAATGGAGTCTCAAGGCCGTGAGGTAGATGCCAGCAAGGTGTGTGGCAACATGTCGGTCAAACAGCGAGAGCTGTTCAATCAACGTTTAACTCATTATCGTCAGGCATTATTGGCAGACCAGACGGTCTGATTTGACGATGGCGCTTAACGCCAATATTTCCTCCTGAATCATCCATAAAAAACCCCAGCCAAAACTGGGGTTTCGTCTCTATCGCTATCCGACCCCGAGCGCTAAGCGGTCAGTAGATTGTCGCAATGTTCACCGTTTGCGAGGGCACGGATGTTACCCAGTGTGGTTTCAGAAATGCTGGTTAGCGCCTCTTCGGTTAAGAATGCCTGATGACCGGTAAACAACACGTTATGACAGGCAGACAGGCGACGGAATACGTCGTCCTGAATAACGTCGTTAGACTTATCTTCGAAGAACAGATCGCGTTCGTTTTCGTAGACGTCCATCCCCAGCGAACCAATTTTTTGCTGCTTCAGCGCCTCAATGGCGGCGTCAGAATCGATCAGACCACCACGGCTGGTATTAATAATCATCACGCCACTCTTCATTTGGCTAAACGCATTGGCATCCAGCAGATGATGATTTTCAGGTGTGAGTGGGCAATGCAGGGTAATCACGTCAGATTTTTCGTACAGCGTCTTCAAATCGACATACTCAGCGCCCAACTCTAACGCCTGTGGGTTAGGGTATGGGTCGTACGCCAGCAGCTTCATACCAAAGCCTTTCAAGATCCGCATGGTCGCCACGCCAATCTTACCGGTGCCGATAACGCCCGCGGTACGGTTGTGCATGTTAAAACCAATCAAACCCTCCAGCGAGAAATTGGCGTCACGGGTACGCTGATAGGCGCGATGAATACGGCGGTTCAGGCTCATCATTAAGCCTACGGCATGCTCAGCTACGGCTTCTGGGGAGTAGGCTGGAACGCGAACGACCTGCAACCCCAACTCTTTGGCGGCAACTAAATCAACGTTATTAAAACCAGCACAGCGTAATGCAATGATTTTAACGCCCAGAGCGGCCAGCTCGGTGAGCACTTCGCGGCTCGCATCGTCGTTCACAAAAATGCAAACCGCCTCACAGCCCTGTGCGACTTTTGCTGTTTTAGCGCTGAGTAAAAAGTCAAAAAACTCCAGCTCGAAACCGAATTCTTTATTTACTAGTTCTAGATACTTACGGTCATACTGTTTAGTACTATAAATCGCGAGCTTCATAGAGGATTCTCCACCAAAAAGATGTGATCATGATAGCAAAAATGGCCAAAAGAAACAAAGCGGCCAGCGGCGGCGGGTAAACATAAACGTATTGTCGTTGAACCTAAAATGAAAGATGTCGCTGAACGAAATTTGAGCTCAGCCATCGTATCAACGACCACATTTATCTAGGATTTTGCCCGATTCATTCAGATGCATCCATTATTATGATATGTTGCGGCTGTTTATTGAAAAGCAAGGCGAATTATGATCAAGTGGCTCAAAAGGTTATTTGCAGCGCTGATCGCCATATTATTGGCATTAACGTTTCTCTGGTTAACGGTGGCACATTGGCTGCCGTCGGTTATACAACATTGGCTTCCTACGGGGACGACGGTACGTTTTAGCGAACGTCCGTTTTGGTCGAACGGGGCATTGCATCTCCCAGGACTGAGCTATCAGGCTGGGGACTGCCGCTTGGGCGATCTATCGCAGGCGCGTTTACGCTATCACCAAGGGCGCTGGCAGATGTTGGCGGAAACGCTGGATGTAAATACCCAGTGCTTGGAAAAACTGCCTTCCTCAGACTCCCCCTCGGCGCCGCTTGAGCTGGATAAAATCCAACAGTCTCTCCCGCTGTTTGATATCGCAGTGAACCATCTTATTGTCAGTCCGTGGCAGGATTATGCTGGGGCAATTAGCGTTGCTAACAATGTGGATGGACAGACCATCCGCTATCGCAGCGATCGTCTTAGTGTCGATGCACGTCTGGATGACAAGCAGAAACTCACGTTGAAAAAGCTTTCGCTGAAAGTGCCACAAAGCGATCAACCGCTTGAGCTCGATGGCGAGCTGCAAATTCCGTTGGATCTGGCGTCATTACCGCGCAGCGGTGCGATGCAGGCACAGTTGAAAACGCCATTTATTGATGCGCCTTTACAGGTGATTTCTTCGTGGAAAAACAAGCAGGGCAATTTAACGATTATTGCTAAGGGCGATAAAACGCCGTTAGCGAATTTACCGTGGACGGTAAGCCGCCACGAGATTCATATCAACAAAGGGCAGTGGCGTTGGCCTTATGCGCAGCAGCCATTGCAGGGCGGTATTGATGTCACGCTGACGGACTGGGATAAAAACTACCAGCAAACGCAGATTGAAGCGCGAATGAATGTGCTGACTCAGGGCGCTCACGGCAAAGGCAACGTGGTAGTCAATCTTGGGCCGGGCAAGCTCAGTGTGATTGACAGCAGCATGGCGTTTCGGGTCACTGGACTCGTCAATAGCCAAAACCTTTCCCTAACGGCGTCGATTCCAGGACAGCTAACCGGAAGTGTATTGAATCCGTTGCTAACGTTAGACAGCGGTTCGCTGTTGCGCGCATGGGGCAAGCTGGATGCTCAGACGACGTTGCAAGAAGTTCGCTGGCCGCTGGCCGGAATTAAGCTCAACGCTGAAGGTGTCACAGGGCGTCTTCAGGCCATCATGCGCGTAAAAGATAGCTATTGGGGAAGCTTCAAACTTCACCTTGACGGGCAGGCGGCACAATTTCTTCCCGACCAAGGACGTTGGCAGTGGCAATATTGGGGCAATGGCGATCTGCCACCGCTTGCCGCTAAGTGGGACGTCGGTGGGCGCGGGGAGTGGATCGGTAATGTGATACGCTTGACCCAGCTTTCTACCGGATTCGATAAGATTCATTACGGTATGATGACGGTAATGAAGCCACGGCTTTCCATCGGGCAACCCGTCGAGTGGGTTCGTGATGAACAACAGCCAAAATTCAACGGCGCATTTATCCTCGATACCCGCAAAGTCGAGTTTGAGAACGGGGGGTATCTGCCGCATGCGGTTTTGAACCTTGCGGCTCAGGGCTCTGCACCGGACCATTTTTTGCTCAAAGGCGATTTGCATGCCGAACGCATTGGCCCCATTAAGCTCAATGGACGCTGGGATGGCGAAAGACTACGTGGAGAGGCTTGGTGGGCCAAGCAGCCAACGGCGGTATTCCAACCCCTGTTATCGCCTGATTTGAATATCACGCTACGCGATGGTGACTTCTACGCCCAAGCGGCTTTTTCTGCTGCGCGTGCACAAGGCTTCGAAGCCGGTGGTCATATGGTGGTGAAGAATGCCGGAATGTGGCTGAAAGACGGTGAAATGAGCGGACTGGACTTTGTCATGGCCTATCGCTTAAAAAACGAAATCTGGCAGTTAGGCGCTAAACAGCCAATCAGCCTGCGCATTAAACATCTGTCGAACCTGTTTGAAATGAGCAATATTTCAGCCGACCTGCAGGGCTACTATCCTTATAGCGACAGTTCGCCGTTGGTACTGTCTAACGTCGGTGTTGATATGCTCAAGGGACATATCGGTTTTGATGCGCTACGCCTGCCAGAGCCAGCTTCAACCGTACTGCGGCTGAAGGACATTGATTTAAGCGTACTGTTCACCGCACTCAAACCGAAGCAGTTTGCGATGTCTGGCCGCGTTGATGGAGAGTTACCGCTGTATTTGAAAGATAAGCAGTGGCTGATCCGTAATGGTTGGATCAACAATTCTTCGATGCTGACGCTACGGCTCGATCCCGATATGGCCGACGCGATGGCGGAAAATAATCTAGCGGCAGGAGCGGCGATTGAATGGTTACGTTATATGGAGATCAGCCGTTCGCGAGCCGACGTGAATTTAAGTAATTTAGGGGTGCTCACGATGGCGGCAACCATTCGAGGGGTGAATCCTCAGCAGAACGCACACCGTGAGGTGGTGCTTAACTATCATCATGAAGAGAATATTTTCGAGCTTTGGCGGAGTTTACGTTTTGGCGATAATTTACAGGAGTGGCTGGAGCAAAGCCTCTCAACCCCTGCGAGGAGTGAGCATGAGTAACCTTAAGGTTTGGCTACTGGCTACCATAGTATGTGTGCCCTTGACGGGCTGTGTACCGCGGATTGAGGTGGCAGCACCTAAAGATCCGATTACGATCAATATGAACGTCAAGATCGAGCATGAAATTCATATTAAAGTGGACAAAGACGTCGAGAATTTATTGAAAACCCAATCTGGCCTGTTTTAAGGAGATTCCGATGAGAAAATCGCTAATCGCATTGCTCGGTGCAGGCCTACTTTTCAGCAGCGCGGTATTTGCTCTGACGCTGGATCAAGCCAAACAGCAAGGTCGCGTAGGGGAAACGCTGAGTGGTTATATTGTGGCACTCAAGCAGGATAAAGAAACGTTAGCGCTGGTCGAGCAAATCAATACGGGGCGCGCGGAGAAGTATCAAGAAGTGGCGAATAATAACCATATCAGCCGCGAAGACGTCGCTAAAATGGCGGGGCAAAAGCTGGTGGAACGTGCAGCATCAGGTGAATATGTGCGTGGCATTAACGGCCAATGGCTCCGAAAGCCCTAGCGAAGAGGTTGGGATGACTTCATAAACAAACGCGCTCACAAGGAGCGCGTTTTTACTTTCTGCATCATAACTCTTTAACTAACCACTCATCCGGACACAGGATCTAGAGGGGATAATGCAATATTGAATTATGCGGTTGCCAATTGGCTGATCAGCGCTTTGGCATCTTGCTGCGCTTTAGTTGCCATATCTGGGCCGTAGGCGATTCCTTCTTCGAATACGAACTCTACGTCAGTTAGGCCGATAAAGCCTAAGAAGACGCGCAGGTAAGGCGTAACCAGATCGGTGTCGGTATCTTTGTGAATACCACCACGGCTGGTCAGCACGTAGACTTTTTTACCTTTCAGTAAACCTTCAGGACCGGCCTCGGTATAACGGAACGTCACACCGGCACGCGCGACTAGGTCGAAGTAGTTTTTCAACTGAGTCGAGATGTTGAAGTTATACATCGGGGCCGCAATCACAATCACGTCGGAAGCTTTCAGCTCTTCAATCAAGGTGTTCGACAGATCCAATGCATCCTGTTGGCGAGGTGTCAAAGGCGCATCAGAAGGGCGTAATGCACCGACTAACTCTCCATCCAGAACCGGAATTGGATCTGCAGCCAGATCACGTACCTGAATCTGGTCATCGTTATGCTGTTGGCGCCATTGTTCGACAAAGTAATCAGCCAAAACGTTTGACTGAGAGTAGTTAGCCAGAATACTTGATTTAAGAACTAATACTTTGCTCATGGTAATTTCCTTGTGACCTAATACTGTTAGGTATTATCAGACTATTTGTTGAAATCAGGACTTGTGTCCATCGCATGGAAGACACTTTATTCATAAAACCCCATCAGTGATAGCGCAATAATTCGAGCTCTTTGTTCAATTAAATTGAATATGGCGAGATTGCCTGCTCTGTCTGCATGGCGATATGAACGGCGGGTGAGAGAGATTGCGGCGGTGCTACTGCTGCCCAACGTTGGCCTGTGATACAATTACAGACAGAATTTGTCTCAGTGACATCATTAAAAACAACAGATAAACGGTGGTTTTACATTTTCACCTGTTGTCCGCCATCCGTTTCAAGGAATATTGATTGTGACATCCCCGCTTAGCGCCATCGCCTCGCAGCTTGATGAACTGATGCTGCGCGATAAACAGCGTTTGATGCGCCGCATACAGGGCGCCAAAAAGGTTAAAAAGGCTGAAAGCCAACAGGCTATCGCTGATACGCTTGCCGTCGATCTGGCCAGCGCGCTGCAACGCGTGGAATCTCGACGTGCTGCCTGTCCAAAAATTACCTATCCGGAAAACTTGCCGGTTAGCCAAAAGAAAGACGAAATACTCGCCGCGATCCGCGATCACCAAGTTGTGATCGTTGCCGGTGAAACGGGGTCGGGGAAAACCACTCAACTGCCGAAAATTTGTCTGGAGCTTGGGCGTGGGGTAAAAGGTCTGATTGGCCATACCCAGCCGCGTCGTTTAGCGGCTCGATCGGTCGGTGATCGTATCGCGCATGAGCTTGATACGACGCTTGGTGGCGCGGTGGGCTATAAAGTTCGTTTTAACGATCAGGTGAGTGACAACACGTTGGTCAAACTGATGACCGACGGTATTTTGCTGGCTGAAATTCAGCAAGATCGCATGTTGATGCAGTATGACACCCTGATTATCGATGAGGCGCATGAACGTAGTCTAAATATCGATTTTATTCTCGGCTATCTACGCCAGCTACTGCCTAAGCGTCCCGATTTGAAAGTGATCATTACGTCGGCGACCATTGACCCTCAGCGTTTCTCGCGTCATTTCAATAATGCGCCCATTATCGAAGTCTCTGGGCGAACCTATCCGGTCGAAGTGCGTTATCGCCCCGTGGTGGACGATGCTGATGATGTCGACCGTGACCAGCTTCAGGCGATTTTCGATGCCGTGGATGAACTTGGACGAGAAGGACCGGGAGATATCCTGATCTTTATGAGCGGCGAGCGTGAAATCCGTGATACCGCCGATGCACTCACCAAGCTGAATTTGCCGCATACCGAAATTCTTCCGTTATATGCTCGTTTGTCAGCTAGCGAGCAAAATCGCGTTTTCCAAAGCCACCATGGTCGCCGTATTGTGCTGGCAACTAACGTGGCAGAAACTTCGTTGACCGTGCCGGGAATTAAGTACGTTATCGATCCGGGCACGGCGCGAATTAGTCGCTATAGTTTCAGAACCAAGGTTCAACGCCTGCCGATTGAACCGATTTCTCAGGCTTCGGCCAATCAGCGTAAAGGACGCTGCGGTCGCGTGTCTGAAGGTATCTGTATCCGTCTCTACAGCGAACAGGATTTCCTGTCACGCCCAGAGTTTACCGATCCTGAGATTCTGCGAACTAACTTAGCGTCGGTTATTCTACAAATGACGTCGCTTGGACTGGGCGATATTGCCGCATTTCCGTTCGTCGAAGCGCCCGATAAGCGCAATATTCTTGACGGTGTGCGGCTTCTTGAGGAACTGGGTGCCGTCAGTACTTCAGAACAAGGGCACCAACAGCTTACACCGCTCGGACGCCAGTTGGCACAGTTGCCTATTGATCCTCGCTTGGCGCGTATGGTGCTGGAGGCGCAGAAGCACGGCGCAGTTCGCGAAGTGATGATCATTACGTCGGGGCTGTCTATTCAGGATCCTCGTGAGCGTCCGAGTGAGAAGAAACAAGCCTCGGATGAAAAACATCGCCGCTTCGCTGACAAAGAGAGCGATTTTCTATCGCTGGTGAATTTGTGGGATTACCTCAAAGAGCAGCAAAAAGAGCTTTCGTCGAATCAATTCCGTCGTCAATGCAAAACTGATTATCTCAACTACTTACGCGTACGTGAATGGCAGGATATCTACACTCAACTGCGTCAGGTGGTTAAAGAGTTACGTATTCCTATTAACTCTGTGCCAGGTGATTTCCGTGGGATTCACTGTTCTTTGCTGAGTGGTCTGCTATCGCACGTTGGCCAGAAGGACACTGAAAAGCAGGAGTATACCGGTGCTCGAAATGCGCGATTTGCCATTTTCCCTGGTTCCGCGCTATTTAAAAAGCCACCTAAATGGACGATGGTTGCCGAGCTGGTGGAGACGTCTCGACTGTGGGGGCGCATCGCGGCTCGCATCGATCCTGAATGGATCGAACCTTTAGCGCAGCATCTGATTAAGAAAAGCTACAGCGAACCGCATTGGGAAAAGGCGCAGGGCGCAGTGATGGCGACGGAAAAAGTCACGCTGTATGGCCTACCCATTGTGGCTGCTCGTAAAGTTAACTACGGCAGTATCGATCCACAGGTGAGCCGCGAACTGTTTATCCGTCATGCGCTGGTGGAGGGCGACTGGCAGACGCGTCATGCGTTCTTCCGTGCCAATCAGCGCTTGCGTTCCGAAGTGGAAGAGCTGGAGCACAAATCTCGTCGTCGAGATATTTTAGTTGATGATGAGGCGTTGTTCAGTTTCTACGATCAGCGCATCGGTCATGACGTGGTTTCCGCTCGCCATTTTGATAGTTGGTGGAAAAAAGCCAGCCGCAACGATCCCGAACTGCTCAATTTCGAAAAATCGATGCTGATTAAAGATGGAGCACAGGGGGTGAGCGCTCTTGATTATCCTAATTTTTGGCATCAAGGGGCGTTTAAACTTCGTCTGTCCTATCAGTTCGAACCAGGTACCGACGCTGACGGTGTCACCGTACATATCCCGCTGGCGATACTCAACCAGATTGAAGAATCAGGTTTTGACTGGCAGATCCCGGGGATTCGCCGAGAATTGGTGATTGCGCTGATTAAATCGCTGCCAAAACCTATTCGACGCAATTTTGTTCCTGCACCTAACTATGCTGAAGCCTTTTTAGGCCGAGCAACGCCGCTGGAAATGCCGTTGTTAGAGTCGATGGAACGCGAACTACGCCGCATGACTGGTGTGACAGTGTCACGCGAAGAGTGGCAGCTAGATCAGGTTGCCGATCATCTGCGCATGACGTTCCGCGTCATTGACGACAAAAAGAAAACGCTGGCTGAAGGTAAGTCGCTTGAAGCGCTGAAAACTCAGCTAAAAGGTCAGGTGCAGCAAACGCTGTCAGAAGTGGCCGACGATGGCATAGAACAGCAGGGCTTACACGTATGGAGCTTTGGCTCTCTCCCGCAGAGCTACGAGCAGAAGCGCGGCGGTTATTCGATGAAGGCATTTCCTGCTTTGGTGGATGAAAAAGATAGCGTCGCGATTCGGCTGTTTGAAACCGAGCAGGAACAGCAGCAGGCAATGTGGCAGGGTTCGCGTCGCTTATTGCTGCTCAACATTCCTTCGCCGATAAAATATTTGCACGAAAAGTTGCCGAATAAAGCCAAGCTAGGCTTGTACTTCAATCCTTATGGCAAAGTGTTGGATTTGATTGATGATTGTATCGCCTGCGGTATCGACTCATTGATTGCCAAACACGGTGGCCCCGCCTGGAGTGAAGAAGGTTTTACTCAACTTCATGAACAGGTGCGTGCAGAACTTAACGACGAAGTCGTGTCGATTGCGCGTCAGGTGGAACAAATACTCACAACGGCCAATGGCATTAATAAACGGCTCAAAGGCCGTGTTGATATGTCATTAGCGCTGGCGCTGTCAGATATCAAAAATCAGGTAGGTAATCTTATCTACCGTGGTTTTGTCACCGCTACCGGTGCATCGCGTTTGCCTGATGTGGAGCGTTATCTGCACGCCATCGAACGGCGGTTGGAGAAGGTGGCGACCGATCCTCATCGTGATCGTGCGCAAATGCTAAAGGTCGAACAGGTACAGCAGGCATGGAAGCAAATGCTCAATAAGCTACCGGCACAGCGTGCCGGAGAGCCCGAAATCAAAGAAATTCGTTGGATGATCGAAGAGCTGCGCGTGAGTTATTTCGCTCAGCAACTGGGTACACCGTACCCAATTTCAGAAAAACGTATCATGCAGGCTATTGATCAGATTTTGGCTTAGCATTTTGTTGAACTAGGCGTTTTAGGCCGTCACTGAATGCGGTGACGGCCACCGCTCTATTATCCGCTAGCGCGCGGTTTTCGGCGGCGGGTGCAGAGCTTTGAATAGCAATAAGCCGCCAGCCGTTATCCGTTGTCATCAGCAGCGGCGAACCACTGTCTCCGGGCAACGTATCGCACTGATGACTCAGAACTCCCGTTTGTGCCCATCCCATTACCAGACAATTTTCATGGCTGTATAAATCATCCAGATGGTCTTGCGGATAACCCGCCTGTGTGACTAAACGCTTGTTGGCTTTTAACTCTGCGGTAAGCTGTTTACTGTTGCCTTGCCATAACGGCAGTGGTTCGATGGGCGGCAGCCGATCGCTCTCTATTTCCACTAAGCCATAATCTTGGGGGGCGGCGGAAGAGGGCACGATCCATCCATCTCCGTCGGCTTTAAGGCGTTTGCCGAGCTTAGGATCAACCAAAGTACGCAACTGAGTTATTTCATAGCGCCATTTTTGATTATGCGAAGAGAAACGTAGGGCAATCGCAGGGTCAATCTTGCCGGGAGGCGTCAGTAAACAGTGACCTGCGGTTAGTACTAAACGCGAGGTAATCAGCGTTGCAGTGCACAAATTTCCGCTTTCTGTTTCTATTTGGCCAATCGCATTCCACGGCGATTGCGTGACGTTGGTTATTTTTATGCGATCGTCTTTGCCATAGAACAGCTGTAACTGTTGCGTCGGAGTGAGTATTTCATCATCGGCCTTGGCAGGAAGTGTGTTGATGGCACAATAAAAAACTGGAACGCACAACGTAATAGAACGCAGTAATTGCATAGAGCGGAACCCAATTGCAGTCATCCATTTACTCAGTAGTTTAACCAAATGATTGATTACTGCGAGGAATATTTGCGTTGAATAGGTGCGTTTCAG
Organism: Hafnia paralvei; assembly: GCF_020150375.1. Taxonomy (NCBI): domain Bacteria; kingdom Pseudomonadati; phylum Pseudomonadota; class Gammaproteobacteria; order Enterobacterales; family Hafniaceae; genus Hafnia; species Hafnia paralvei. Next base: position 2,414,791 of record NZ_CP083737.1, read on the forward strand.
CGATGTTTTCTCGTTTGCTGCTTTCACATCCAACTACAGATAAAAGCACGCAGTAATGATCCCGCACACAATCAGCGATATAAGAAGCAGTTCAAACCCATAGCGTCGAAACATATGCCATCCTCGAACCCTTCGCAGTCACTGATTTCCATGGCTAACCGATCTTTATCGTTAACACTGGCGCGCACGGCTGAATTATTCTCAACTTCAGGAGATGATTAATCTTAGATTATCGCCACTTCAACGACTGTGAGTGATTGGTTTCGGCATGTAACGCTTTGTACTTCGTATGAAAATAATTCAATAGTGTGCTATTGAACCCCGCTAGACGCCTGACTATAGTGAGAAAATCGCTTTTTAAGTAAGCAGACATCAGGAGTATGCATGACCAATAAGCAGAGTCACCATCGCGCGGTCGATCGTCAGTTTGCCGATCAGGCAAACGCCTATCTTGGTAGCGCCGTGCACGCACAGGGCAACGATTTACAACGTTTAGCACGATTACTTGAAGGTGACGACTTTGACAGCGTTCTCGATCTCGGCTGTGGTGCTGGGCATGCTAGTTTTGCCGTCGCGGCTCAGGTTCGCGAGGTTGTTGCTTATGATCTCTCTGATAAAATGCTTGATGTGGTGCAACATGCCGCGCGCGACAGAGATATAGACAATCTTGTCGTCCAGCAGGGCGTTGCAGAATCTCTGCCATTTGATGACGAATCATTTGATGTCGTGATTAGCCGTTATTCCGCTCATCATTGGTATGATGTTGGAAAGGCACTACGCGAGGTAAAGCGGGTGTTAAAGCAGGGAGGAAGGGCTATTTTTATGGATGTTGTTTCTCCGGGGCATCCTGTTTTAGATGTCCATCTGCAAACGATTGAAATTTTGCGAGATACATCGCATGTCCGTGATTATACGCCAGGCGAGTGGCTGTCATTTTTTACAGAGGCCGGATTACGTGTCCAAACGGTAACCTCAGACCGTCTCCATTTAGAATTTAGTAGCTGGATTGCACGCATGCGCACGCCAGAGTCGCTAGTTACCGCCATCCGCGTCGTTCAAGAGAGTGCATCCGAAGAAGTGAAGCTGCACTTTGAACTTCAGCCTGATGGTTCGTTTACCAGTGATATCATGATGTTTGAGGTTGTTAAGAGTTAAAACGATCGCCGGAGCAGGTTTCCGGTGGTTTTATCTCTCTTTTTAGTTACAACATACATTGTAAGTTAAGCCATAACAGCAATCTGAAAATCCTGCATTTCTTGTAAGTAACAGGAATATGTCATGCTGCTAAAAAAGCTTATTAGGCAACAGAAGGGCGACAAACACCGTATTTATAACACCTGCGAAATAGCCATCTTTCTCAGAATAATATATTGCTAGATATCACCAGCGTACAATTTACTTTTACTGTTGCTTCAATTTAAAATTGTTATCGCTGTGAATTTCATCATAATCAATCAGTTACTTTAACTTCTGATAGGTTAATTTTGGACAAGACTGCCTGCTGTTATTCGTAATATATTCGTCACTATCGCTTCAAGTTTTGGCCTGATAAGATCACTTAGAGTAACAACTAAGGATAAACACTCCATGTCAGCCTTGCTAAAACAGCTTCACGCTATGTCAATAAATAAGGTACAGCCTCCAGATGAATTATTGGCATTATATAACTGGATAGAAGAAAATGGATTTATAGAAGAATATAATGATGGCTTTCTATATGGCAGAATTAGCCATGATTGGGAATATACGCCAGATATTACCTTTACTGCATCCTATCAAGAGAGTATTCATCATTGGTTTGATTTGCCAACAGTCACAGAGGAAATCGCATCCAGACTCGTGATTTTTGCAAGCAGCGGCATGGATGGCTCCATGCTGGGACTGTGGCTTGATGATGACAAACAGGTAAGGTTTGTGCATCTTGGGTCCGGATCTGGATCCATGCTTTGCTGTATCATCGCCGATAACGCACGCGATTTTCTTTCTTTACTCGCGATAGGCTATGCTGAAGTAGGCGATGTGTATGATTTTTCTTTACCACCGGAAGAATTAGGTGACAAACCTAAACTAAATACTTTATTTCTAGATTGGTTAAAACGGGAATTTTACATTACTCGGCCTCGTAATGCCTCGTTGATAGTGAAGAGACCAGCTGAAATAGGCAGCAAAATAGCTAAGGATCCATTTTGTCAGTGGTGCAATAAGCAGTTTAATAACACTTGATTTATGCTAGGGGGACTCTTTGATTTATTCATTCAAGAGTCCACTGTTCGAGCATTAATTGGAGGTGAAGCATTTTTTATATTACATATTTTCGATCTATTGCTAGTGACCTCAGGTGTGGCAATAGATCGGTATACGTCCTTCAGTCGTTAATTCCCGTTTACTGCAATATAAAACGCTTTTTCTTTGGCATATATTTCTTTGGCTTTTTGTAAGTCAGAAGCCGACAGTTCTTTTTCAATAGCATCTCTTTCATCTCGCGAGTCGGGAGTCGCGTCTATACCGAGCGAGCACCAAGACCAAGCGGTGATATTATCTTTGGCAACGGTGATCCCATTATGAAGATAGTAACCGGTACGATATGCCGCATAGGTATCCCCTTGTGCTGCGGCTTTTTGGTACCAAAATAAAGCGCGTTTCTGATTCAGAGGTTCCATTTCCTCATAAATTTGCCCGAGTGCCGTCTGGGCGGACATATTGCCATTTGAAGCGGCTAGCTCGAGCCATTTAACCGCTTGCTGAATGTCATGCTTATGAATCAGCGAAAGACCAACAGCCAATTGTCCTCGGGCGTAACCTTTATTGGCAGACTTCATATACCAGCTAAGCGCAGCGTCATCATTGCCTTCGTTGTCGCGAATAAAATATCCAAGCTCAAGCATGGCCTCAGCGGAACCATTGTTAGCGGCCAACGTTAGCCACTCTTTTCTTAACTCAAGCTGATTCTTCATTAACATGAAAGGGTATTCTTTGAGAATGTCGGCAACTTCTAGCTGGCTGCTAGCATCGCCAGATTTCGCCCATATAGAGAACCAGTACAGCGATTTTTCTAAGTTTTTCAGTGGCATCTGCGCATAAATACTCGCGAGGCTTCTCTGTGCGGGGCGGTATCCTTGCTCAGCAGCGCGTTCAAACCAATCTTTGGCTTTTGGCTCGCTGCGTCGTGGATAATAATTTTCATAGTCTGGATCGGCGCTAAGGATCGTGCCGAAATCGTGTTCTGATTTAGGGTCACCGCTTTTTGCTTTTTTTTCTATTTCATCGTATCGATGACGGAGTGCGGTAAGGCGTTGGCCTCCTTCTTCTGAATGACCGAGTAGCACGGCTCTGCGATAGTAAGTTAACGCTTCACCCAAATTTTGCTCAACGCCTTCAGCGTTCTCAAAATGTTTGCCAAGCTCAAGGCTGGCCTGGATATCACCTTGGCCAGCCTTAATTTGTAGCGCTTTAATATCTTGAGAGGCTGCATTTACTGAGGATGAGGCCAGTATTGCAATCAGCAGTAGGTTGTTTAGTGAAACTTTAGCTATTGCCATGATCGTTTTTCTTCCTTGAAAAATTAGATAAACAAATACGCGCCATTTTATCGAGATATCCATTACTCATCTATCAGCGCTGGCTTCAACCTTCTTTCTACCTGTCTAAATAACGCTGTTCCAAATGACGGCGGAAGAAGCTTGGATTGAGTGTTTCGCCGCTGGCATTTTTTATCAATGTATCAGTGTCGAAACGAGAACCCTGTTGCCAGATATTCTGACGCAACCAATCAGAGAGCGGTGACAAGTCTCCGCGCAAAATCTGGCTGTTCAAATCTGGCAACGCCACTTTAGCAGAGGCAAATAGCTGAGCGGCATACATCGCACCTAGCGTATAAGTCGGGAAATAGCCAAATGCACCATCGGTCCAGTGAATATCTTGCATGCAGCCATCGCGGAAATTATCTTTGGTGCTGAGTCCGAGGTAAGCCTGCATTTTCTCATCCCAAAGCTCTGGAATGTGCTGCACATCAATATCCCCCTCAATTAACGCTCGCTCGATTTCATAACGCAGAATGACATGAGCAGGGTAGCTCACTTCGTCGGCATCAATACGGATATAGCCAGCTTCCACGCGCTGATTGATGCGTTTGAAATTAGCTGGATCAAAAGCAGGCTGATCGCCAAATGCTTTTTGTACGTAAGGACGCAAAAACGTGAGGAAAGGCTCGCTACGAGCGAGCTGCATTTCAAATAGCAAACTTTGAGATTCATGAATTGCCGTCGAACGCGCCTCGCCAATCGGCTGTCCAGCCCATTGTTTTGGCAAGTTCTGTTCATATCGTGCATGTCCGGTTTCATGCACAATGCCCAGCAATGCGCTGAGAAAATCATTTTCAGTATAGCGGGTCGTAATGCGGACATCTTCAGGAACACCGCCACAGAAAGGATGTGCGCTTACATCCAGTCGGCCATGATTAAAATCAAAGCCAAGCACTTGCATAATGTCTAGACCCAGAGCGCGCTGTTTCTCAATGGCGAATGGCCCCTGCGCTGAAAGTGTTTTTTCTGCGCTTTGCTTCTCAATAATGTTTTTCAGTAATTCTGGCAGCCAGCTTTTTACATCCGCAAAGATGGCGTCTAAGCGCGCGCTGGTCATTCCTGGCTCATATAAATCAAGAAGGGCGTCATAGCGGCTAACGTTGGTTGCCTCAGCGCGGATTTGCGCTTCTTCACGGCTTAACTCAACCACCGGAGCGAAATTTTTCACAAACCCAGACCAGTCATTCTCGGGGCGCTGAGTTCGCCATGCATGCTCACATTTCATTCCCGCTAATGACTTGGCGGAAACAAACTGGTCAGGCAAGATCACTGCCTGCTGATATCGGCGTGCAATCTCGTGCAAGTTAGCTTGCTGATCGGTATCAAGAGACTCATTTTTTGCCTGTTCAATCCAATCCGCTATCTGTGGAGCAGTTAACGTTTGGTGCATGAGAACACTGAGTTCAGATAAGGCTTCGGCGCGAGCCTGACTCCCGCCGGAAGGCATTTGAGTCTGCATATCCCAGCCCGTTATAGCGGAAAGGTGTGACAAGCGAGACAGGCGTGTAAACGTATCGCGTAGCTGATCGTAGGCTGTTGTCATCGTAGACTCCCTATGCCTTGCGGCAATTAAACAAATTAAAAATGAGAAGATCAGTGGGTATGCGATTGTTCGGTTTGTGCACCGTTCGTCGTTGGCGTATTGGTCTGACGGCGTGGCCAACTGAATAGCAACGATGCTCCCCCCAACGAACTGCCGCTAGCCGAGATGGTGCCTTGATAAGCTTGCGCAATGCTGCAGACAATGGCTAAACCGAGTCCACATCCACCGGTTGCCCGATCGCGGCTTGGGTCAAGTCGGACAAAAGGCTCAAATATTCGCTCGCGTTCCTCAGGAGGAATACCAGGGCCGTCATCCTCCACCTGTAAACATGCGTTATTACCGTCAAACCATAACCCAACGCGCAGTTTTTTCTCGCTGTAGCGCAGGGCATTATTGACTAAATTATCTAGCACACGCTCCATCAAGCGCAGATCGACGGCACCAAAATCGCCTTCATGGGGAACATCCAGCGTGATTTCATGTTCTGGATGAATCATCTGAATATCCGCAATCCGTTCGGCCAGCCATTTGGGCAAATCGATGGCTTCAAGATGGGTTTCTACCTGTGGGCGGTCGAGTCGCGCATAGGTTAAGAGTTCATCAATGAGGCCTTCGAGCTGTCCAATATCTCGATTTAACGCCGTTTGTTCTGACTCAGACAGATTGTCACTCATTGCAAGGCGATAGCGTAGGCGCACCAGCGGCGTACGCAGCTCGTGAGCAATACCGTCAATCAACTGCTTTTTACTGACGATCAGCGTATTGATATTGTCGGCCATTTGATTGAAGGCCACACCTAAACGATGCAGGCTAGAGGTAGCGTCGAAATGCGTTCTTTCCTCCAGATGACCTTCACCCAAACGCTGAGCGGCGTTCTCAAGCTGCAATAAATCCTGCCAATGTGGTCGCATCCAAAGAAACACGGGCAGCGCAAGTGATAAACCGATAAACAATAGTAGCGCTAAATCTAGCAGGCGCATTTCGTGCAGATAGAAAAGATAGGGAATAGGGCCAACCGCTAATACATAGTGGCTACGCGGTATGCGCTGAATAAAGGAATATTCACTGTCTAACGCCACAATTTCGCCGTTACGCAGCTTCTTTTCAAGCTCAGGTGCTAACTGCCGCTTGCCTAGCGGTTCGATATGAAATTTGAAGGACAAATTCCAATCAAGTTTGTTGATGGTCTTATTCCAATCTCGCGGAGGGATTTCGCGCAGTTCGCTGCGGATCAGATAGAGCGAGCTCTTCATCAGGTCATCCATCGACTGGCGCCCAGCGCGCTCGGCGGTCACTTTATAAACGAGCCCTACCAGCATCGCCATAACCAAGAAGCAGACGAACAACAGAAGATAAAATTGGACAAAAAGCTTTCTCATCGAGAGTTATTCCCACGCGTTCGGTGCAAACAGATAGCCCTTATTGCGTACAGTTTTGATCCGGAACGGCTCAGTTGCGCTATCGTCTAATTTACGCCGTAGGCGTGAGATCGCCACATCGATACTGCGGTCCATACCGTCGTAGCTGACACCACGTAGCGTGAGTAACAGAGCATCGCGATCCATGATGGTGCCTGCGTGTGTCGCCAGCTCCCACAACAGATCAAAATCTGACGTTGATAGGCTGATATTTTTATCTTTCAACGTAACTTGACGGTTAACGGGGTCGATACGTAACTGGCCAAAATGGATGCCATTGCGAGTGTTAGTTGGCAACGTTTCCGTCTCAGAGGTCAAAGTCTGATGTTGACGAAGGTGCAAGCGTAGGCGCGCCAATAGCACCGCTGGCGGTGTAGTTTTCAAAATGTAATCGTTGGCGCCCATTTCCAAAGACAGAATATGGTTCATATCACTATCTAAGGAGGTCAGTAGTACGATTGGACCTTTATAAACTGGCCGTAAATCGCGGCACAGTGTCATCCCGTCTTTGCCTGGCAACATGATGTCGAGCAAAACTAAATCAGGATTAAGGCGAACAATCGTCTCCATCGCGGTATCACCGCGTGGTTCGATGGTGACATCAAGATCGTGCTTGCCGAGATAAGCGGCTATTAGCTGGCCAACCTCTGGATCATCTTCAACGAAAACAATGTTGTTCATAACGATTCTTAAGCCTTAGCGTGAAGAAAACTCATAAGAACGGTGCAATCTAAGCGAGTGACCATTCGAAATAAATATTGATGTAGCGATTTACCGTAATGGTCGGCCACCATCAACGCTAATAGTACGTCCTGTAACAAAGCGACTGTTCAACAGAAACTCAATGGTGTTCACAATTTCTTGTTCACCGGGAGCAATTTTCATCAGTGATTTGTCCAAAGCCTTCTGACGATAGTCCTCACCATCTAGGCTATTAAACATAATGAGGGCGGGCGCAATGGCGTTAACTTTCACTTCTGGCGCCAATTTAGCGGCAAAGGAGCGAGTCATATTATCTAGTGCCGCTTTGCTGGCTGCGTAGGCAATATGCTTGGCACTACCGCGTTCCACGACGTAATCCGTAATATGAATAATATCTGAGCCAGCCTCACCTTGACCAACCAGTAACGGTTCAAGTAACTGATTGAGCAAATAGGGGGTGTAGACGTGAATCTGCAACATTTTCGCCAACGTATCTTCGGGCGCGATTTCTGCAGTCTCAGCAAGCCATGCGCTAGCGTTATGGATGACCGCTCGCAGCTTCGGTGTACAGGATTTGATCTGCTCAGCAAACTGATAGATCTCTTGGGTTTGAGTAAAGTCTCCCTGAATACATATTGCCCCCGCTTGACGTAGTCCATCTAATGCGGGGTATTCGCTACGATAGGCGACAATGACAGGTGTTCCTTGTGCTAGCAATGCATGAGCTAACGCCAGCCCAATTCTGCGGGCACCTCCGGTAATCAGGATGGGGGCGTTATAGGCGTTTGTCATCTGTCGGTTTCCTATGATCGTTAGCATTGCGCTCAAGTCGAATGTTGCCGCTGATTATGCCATCTGTCGCTAGGGTTAACATAGAGAAACGTTTCAGGTTCTCAGACACGAGATTGAGGCCATAATCACTGTTTTTATAGTGTTACGTGCGATTGAAATACATTAGTAGTAGTAATATCTACGCTAAAATAAAGGCTCTACCGCAGAGTATAAAGTTTTATAAATATGAGTTTAATTAATTAAAAAATTAATTTTATCTGCTTTTATAAATCCCTTGGTTTAAAAATGATTTTATGCCCGAACGTATGATTTTTACTTTGAGTCGCTAACATGCTGCTCTGGTTACAGCACGAGGTATGTCAGGTCAGGCGGGCCGATGCGAAAGAGATAAGTGAATATTGCTGGTATTATTAAGGTAATATATTTGATGTTAATTTTGTAAAATCTAATTAACGATTAAGTTAATTTTTTAATGGGAAGATAAAATAATGCTACGTCTATGATGATATTTATATTTCTTATATTAAGTTTCATTTTCTGTGTGGTTTTCTATTTAAGAAAGTGCCATTATGAATTGGCTGAATAATTAAAAAATATCTGCAACACCTGCGCAAAACATCATTTTGATACAATTTTACCTGTGCGCTATGTCGCAATCCAAGTGAGGGAGGCTAAGGAAATGTCCGGTAATCATTCAACCGTAGAGGATAGAAAAGCACTCTGTTTTGATTACACTCGGTTTCTATCGGCTTCCTGTAACAAGCACTGGGGTTTTATTGATGCTATATATGGCGTTATGCCGCTGTTCGGCATGGTGACTCGCTCTCAATCAAAATCGATTGAGAATCTCAACGCGCAGATTCGCCAATTGGCAATGCAGGTTTTATCGACACAGGTCAGCGATGAGACCAACATCGTACGGTTGATAGAACTGGTCAAAAATCAGGGGCTCCAAGAGTTAGATATTCAGCTTCCCTATGCATTGGAAGATGAACAACTGATGACCATACAAGCTGAGTGCCGGAATGCTGTCAGCATGACCCAATACGACGAGCGTTTGCATGTCGTCATTACGGTGAAAGAACCTAAGCGTAAATAAGTCATGTGCGTTGTGTTTACAGAGACAAAATAGACAAATAAAAAAGGTGGCTGATTAAGCCACCTTTTTTGCATTTCATTCTCGGTAGTTACCCAAACATAAACCAAGCGGCGGGGAAGGTTGCAAGCAACAGTAAGAAGATCCCCATACGTTCCATGCCGCACAGATCCTTTTTCCCCTCTAGGCCTCGGCGAGCAAACATGAAGACCAACAGCCCTGGCGCGTACAGCATGACAGACATCAAAAGATGAGTGATACCGGAGGCATAAATCAGCCATAACCCGTACGCACAGGCGCCATAGGCGGCGAAGATAATGCGTTTATCCTGCTTCTGGCGAGCCACTTTCAGCAGAAATGCGCCCACTAAAAAGTAAGGTACTAGAATCATCTCGGATGCGATGGTTAGCAGATTATTGTAATTAGCGCCGGTCAGCCAAATAATAATCAGCGTGATTTGCACCGCGCCGTTGGTTAACCATAGTGATGATGCTGGCGCCTCTTTACTGTTTTGCTTACCGAAAATTTTAGGAAAAGCGCCGTGCTGAGAGGCAAGAAACGGCACTTCGGCTGCCATGATAGTCCAGCTCAAGTAGGCACCACAAACAGAGACAATCAGACCGGCAGCAATGATGATCTCACCCATTGGCCCCATCATGTTAACCATCAAACCAGCCATAGATGGGTTGCGGATTTCAGCAAGTTCAGCACGTGGCATCACCCCTAGTGACAGCAGGGTAATCAACAGATAAACCACGAGAGCAGAGATGACTGCCAACATGGTCGCTAAGCCAACGTCTTTTTTATGTTTAGCTCGAGCAGAAACCACCACTGCGCCTTCGACCCCAATAAATACCCACAGAGTGAATAGCATTGTGTCTTTAACCTGTTCCCAAACCGGAACACCGAGCTTAACGCCGGTGAAATCTAGCTTAAAGGTATCGATCTTAAATGCCAGCGCGGCCAAAATGACGAATAAACCCAGCGGCAATAACTTCGCTAAGGTCGCCGCCAAATTAATCCCAGCAGCGGTTTTTACCCCTCGCAGAATCAGGAAGTGAACCACCCATAATAAAATGGATTCGCCGACGATGGCCTGCCAAGTGTTACCATCGCCAAACACGGTGTGTCCGGCTGAATCAGTGAAGAAACTCAGCGCTGCAAAAACGATCACCAAATAGGAGACGTTGGCAATGACGGCACACAGCCAGTATCCCCAAGCAGAGCAAAAACCAATCAGCTCCCCAAAGCCTTCTTTCGCATAAGTGAATATGCCACCGTCTAAGTCTGGACGAAGGCGTGTAAGTAGCAACATGGCAAAAGCAAGGAATAAAATACCAACACCGGTGATCGTCCAACCGATCAGTAGCGCAGCTGGACTGGCTACGGCAGCCATATTTTGTGGCAGACTAAAAACCCCAGCCCCCAACATAGAGCTGAGGACAAGAGCTGTTAAAGCGGTGAGTCCGAGTTTTTTTTCCAATGCAAAATCCTGAAAGCAGCTTAATTAACTGTTTGATAACATCTGATTGGTTTAAATAGGGTTGTAGCCGTAAATAAACAAAACAATAAACCGTAAAAAGTGGCGCCGATTGTACGAGTTGAGGGATAGGGGTGCAATGGATGCCTATGCGTTTTTTGCAAAAAAATATGCAAAAAGCATGAAGATCAATCCAAGCAGGCTAATGACGAGGGAGTTCTTTGCAAAGTTGAATAAAAAAGGGCAGCCATTGGCTGCCCTTGTGACGTAATAATTTAAATTTACTTGAACAGATCAGCGCTAACCGTAAGGTTGCCACCGCTCTTGTTCTGCCACTGGCGCGTAATATGGTAATACTTAGCGCCTTTTTTAGCGGCTCGTTTAGCAACTTCGGTTGAAACGTCGGTCATGCTATTGAAGTGGCCAGTAAAGGTCACTGAGTCAAACGGAACCATCTGCGCAGCGGTTGTGTTATTCACTTCCTGAATTTCTGTTCCATCAGGTAGCGTTACGGTGTAACGCTTGCCGGTGGATGACTGGGTTTCGAAGAAGCGGCCAATACCTGCGCTTGGCGTTCCCGAAGACGCCACACCTGGAATTTCTACGTTTGCGGCTGCCGCACCGCCGGCTGCAAGTGCCGCTTTACCTGCTTCAGAATCCGCTGGAATGGCGTCGGGGCTTTGCACCTGACGCTTAGGCGCGTCAGCTTTATAGATGTAAGCGGTGATGTACTGGTTACCACCACTGTTGGCATCGATTTGACGAATGATGAAATAAGAGTCGGCGCCTTTTTTCTTCGCAGCACGGCTGATTGCGTCGGTTGCATCAGGTTGGCTACGGAAGAAACCACTCACGGTAACGGTATCGTAAGGCTGCAGTGCGTAAGCCTCTGCCTTAGGCAGCTCCTTAACGCCATTGAACACGCGATATTGGGTGGTGTCCTTAACCGTTTCGGCATCTTTCTTATAAACGTCTGCCGTTACGCGCCAGTTACCGCCGTTATTGCTGTTGTTGATATCTTGGATATAGAAGTAATCCGCACCCATGCTATCAGCGCGACGAGAGATTGCGCTCGCTGCATCATTAATCGCGTTAAAACGTCCGCTGATGGTGACTCGGTCAAATGGCTTTAGTTCGGAGGCTTTCTCTGGCGTTAGTTCTTGTGCCGCTTGAGCAGACAGCGCAGTAAGAGACAATAACGCTGATGCAATAATGGTGGTTTTCAGCTTCATAAAAAATCCTTTACGCCTTTTTTGCATTGACGAGTGTTGCAGGGAGTACCGTTTAGTCTTTCACAGTTTTTGCTGCACAATCAATCAGGGTGACAGTGTTTGTAAAAATAATGGGGCAGATTATTACATGTAATAAGTTGTCATGCCTCAGTAATTTATGCGTAGTCAGTGATATGGTAACTAAATCGCATTTTTATGCCATACGGATATAAACCGAAGAAATGCATTGGACAATCAGATTACCGCACAGGTGTTAAGTTTATGTTAATTTAAAGCTTCAATCGTCTGATTTAACTAGATGAAAGTGCAAATGTGATGAATCTCTGCCCAGATTTTTTTCGGTAAAATCAATGTCATGAGCTCGGTTTTTACAATCGTTTTACTAATAACATACACAGAACGATAATTTTTATTAAATATATCCGTCAAGTGCATGGGAATAGTGGATCATCAACTCTATTTTCAGTAGGTTATAGGTAGCTATCAGTACCTCAAATGATAGGCGTTTTGTTATAGGCAATACGCCTTGTAAAAAAAGGTTTAGCAAACATTGAGCTGTAAAGCTCTAACGGTCATCGCTCCTATAGGATGACGCTCATCTTATTGACAGGTGAAAAGGGAAGATTATGCGTATTGGTATACCCAGAGAGCGGTTGGCCAATGAAGCCCGAGTAGCAGCTACGCCGAAAACGGTAGAGCAGCTACTCAAATTGGGTTTTAGCGTGGCCATCGAAAATGGTGCCGGCAAATTAGCCAGTTTCGACGATACGGCGTTCCAGCAAGCTGGCGCTGAAATTGTCGGCTATGAAGATGTTTGGCAGTCGGACGTCATTTTAAAAGTCAACGCGCCAGAAGATGAAGAAATTGCTCTGATGAATCCGGGCAGTACATTAATCAGCTTCATCTGGCCCGCGCAAAATCAAGAGCTGCTACAAAAACTGGCAGAACGTCAGGTTACCGTGATGGCCATGGACTCAGTGCCGCGCATTTCGCGTGCCCAGTCGCTGGATGCTTTGAGCTCAATGGCCAACATCGCTGGCTATCGCGCGATCGTCGAAGCTGCACATGAGTTTGGTCGTTTCTTTACTGGGCAAATCACTGCGGCGGGTAAAGTTCCACCGGCGAAGGTGATGGTTATCGGCGCAGGCGTTGCCGGTTTGGCTGCGATTGGTGCCGCCGGAAGCCTTGGTGCAATTGTTCGTGCATTCGATACCCGTCCAGAAGTGAAAGAGCAGGTTCAGAGTATGGGCGCAGAATTCCTCGAGTTAGATTTCGAGGAAGAAGCGGGCAGCGGCGATGGCTATGCCAAAGTGATGTCTCCTGCCTTTATCAAGGCTGAGATGGAGCTGTTTGCCGCACAGGCTAAAGATGTCGATATCATTGTGACGACGGCGCTTATCCCTGGGAAACCAGCACCACGGTTGATCACCAAAGAAATGGTTGAGTCAATGAAGCCGGGTAGCGTGATTGTCGATCTGGCAGCGCAAACCGGTGGCAACTGTGAACTGACCGTTGCGGATACCGTGACTGAAACGCCAAACGGCGTGAAAATTATCGGCTATACCGACCTGCCAAGCCGTTTACCCACGCAGTCCTCTCAGCTTTATGCGACGAACTTGGTGAATTTGCTCAAGCTTCTGTGTAAAGAAAAAGACGGCACGTTGAATGTTGATTTCGACGACACCGTGATTCGCGGTGTTACCGTGGTTAAAACCGGTGAAGTTACCTGGCCAGCGCCGCCGATTCAGGTTTCAGCACAGCCTAAAGCTAAAGCGGCCGAGCCGGTTGCAGCTAAAGAACCTGAGAAACCGGCCTCTCCATACAGAAAGTACGTCATATTAGCCGTTGCTATTATCCTGTTTGGTTGGCTGGCGAATGTAGCACCAAAAGAATTCCTTTCTCACTTTACTGTCTTTGCGCTCTCTTGCGTGGTCGGGTATTACGTGGTATGGAACGTCAGCCATGCGTTGCATACACCGTTGATGTCGGTGACCAATGCGATTTCAGGGATCATTGTCGTAGGGGCCGTACTGCAAATCGGTCATGGCGGCTGGATCACTTTCTTCGCGTTTATCGCCGTGCTGATTGCCAGCATTAACATTTTTGGTGGATTCACCGTGACTCAGCGCATGCTGAAAATGTTCCGGAAGAACTAAGGGGTAACACATGTCTGGAGGATTAGTTACTGCAGCATATATTGTTGCCGCAATCCTGTTTATTTTCAGTCTGGCGGGCTTGTCAAAGCACGAGACATCCAAGCAGGGTAATATCTTCGGCGTTGTCGGGATGGCAATCGCGCTGATCGCAACTATTTTCGGCCCTGACTCTAGCAACGTAGGCTGGATTATTGTCGCCATGGTTATCGGCGGTGCTATTGGTGTTTATCTGGCAAAGAAAGTCGAAATGACCGAAATGCCAGAGCTGGTTGCCGTGCTGCACAGCTTTGTCGGTTTAGCCGCGGTGCTTGTTGGGTTTAACAGCTTTATCGAACACCAGCCGGGCTCAATGGAACACGTGATGGAGAATATCCATCTGACTGAAGTGTTCCTTGGCATCTTCATCGGTGCGGTAACCTTTACTGGTTCAATCGTGGCGTTTGGTAAACTGCGCGGCACGATTTCATCAAAACCATTGATGTTACCAAATCGTCACAAGCTCAATCTGGCGGCTTTGGTTGTCTCTTTCCTACTCATGGTTTGGTTCGTGAATACCGGAAGCACCAGCGTGCAGGTCATGTGCGTACTGCTGATGACGATCATTGCGTTAGCCTTCGGCTGGCACCTTGTCGCGTCTATCGGCGGGGCGGATATGCCGGTTGTGGTTTCAATGCTGAACTCCTACTCCGGTTGGGCAGCCGCAGCAGCGGGCTTCATGCTGAGCAACGACCTGCTCATCGTAACGGGTGCTTTGGTCGGTTCTTCAGGTGCCATTCTGTCTTACATCATGTGTAAGGCAATGAACCGTTCATTCTTCAGCGTTATTGCCGGCGGTTTTGGTACTGATGGTTCTTCTACTGGTGAAGATCAGGAGATGGGCGAATACCGTGAAACGACGGCAGAAGAAGTTGCCGAACAACTGAAAGGCTCTTCATCGGTCATCATCACCCCAGGTTACGGCATGGCGGTGGCTCAGGCTCAGTATCCTGTAGCTGAAATTACCGCTAAGCTTCGCGCCATGGGGGTAAAAGTTCGCTTTGGTATTCACCCCGTTGCAGGGCGTTTACCGGGTCACATGAACGTATTATTAGCTGAAGCCAAAGTCCCGTATGATATCGTGCTAGAAATGGATGAAATCAATGATGACTTTGCAGACACCGATACCGTTTTAGTGATCGGCGCGAACGATACCGTTAACCCAGCGGCTATGGAAGATCCACGTAGTCCAATCGCGGGTATGCCGGTATTGGAAGTATGGAAAGCGCAGAATGTTATCGTATTCAAGCGCTCGATGAACACTGGCTACGCAGGCGTTCAAAATCCACTGTTCTTTAAAGAGAACACCCAAATGTTGTTCGGCGATGCCAAAGCGAGCGTTGAAGCTATTCTGCGCGCGCTGTAATCCCCGCTCATTGTAGATACCAAGGGCCGCAGATGCGGCCCTTTTTTACTTATATACGGCTTGCTTCGGGTAACCGTTTTAGAGAACGACTGATCCAAATGGCAAGTAATAACATCACGCCGAGAAATATCACAATGCCGTTCCAACCATACTGATTCCAGAATACTCCCCCCAGCGTTCCCGCTACGCTAGAGCCTGCGTAATAACAAAATAGATAGAGAGAGGATGCCTGACCTTTAGCACGGCGAGCACGGCGACCGATCCAGCTACTTGCTACGGAGTGCGCGGCAAAAAAACCGGCGGTAAATAACATCATTCCGATAAAAATAGCCACCAATGGCGCGAATAGGGTAATAAGCAACCCGATCAGCATAATGGATATCGACACAGTGAGAACCGGACCGCGGCCAAATTTACTGGTCAGTGCGCCCGCCTTGGGAGAACTATAGGAGCCGGTGAGGTACACGACCGATAAAAGTCCCACAAAGGCTTGGCTAAGAGAATATGGCGTGCCAAGCAGACGATAGCCAATATAATTAAATAGAGTCACAAAGCTTCCCATCAGTAGGAAACCTTCGGCGAAAAGAAGTGGCAGTCCACGGTCATGCCAGTGTAAACGGAAGTTGATAAGCAACGTCCTTGGGCGAAGTGAGGTTGCGCGGAAGTGCTTAGAGGCTGGCAGGATTTTCCAGAACATAAATGCAGCCGCGAGTGCGAAAAGCCCAATGATGGCGAGAGCGATTCGCCAAGAGAAGAAATCGGTTAGTACACCGCTAACTAATCGTCCACTCATTCCGCCAATTGAATTGCCACTGATATAAAGCCCCATAGAGAAAGCTACCACAGCGGGGTCAATTTCCTCACTCAAATAGGTCATCGCCACTGCGGCAACACCACTGAGCGAAAGCCCAACCATGGCACGCATAATCAAAATCCCGTGCCAACTAGTCATCATCGAACAAATCAGTGTACAAATCGCGGCTAGCAGCAGCGAGGTGACCATCACCTGTTTGCGTCCAATGGCGTCCGAAAGTGGGCCCGTAAACATAAGCCCAACGGCAAGGAGGCCCGTGGACACAGAAAGAGAAAGGCTACTGCTGGCGGGCGAAATGCCAAAATCGTGCGATAACACAGGCAGAATAGGCTGAACGCAATACAGCAGGGCAAAGGTAGCGAGTCCGGCCGAGAAAAGCGCAAGAGTGACGCGAATAAACTGCGGCTGTCCACGTTCTATAAAGGGGAGTTTATTTAATGTACGACGCGTTGGCGCAGCAGAAGGCGTTGAGGCCGAGCCTGATTGAGGCTGAATACTTTCAGCCGAAGGGGTATCCACTCTGTATCCTTACCGAAAATATCGGGTGTAACGGTTAACCAGCTCTACTGACCTCATTAATGTGCGGTAGCTCACAACGGCTGATGTAAATTCAGCATAGGTATCTGTCATTTTATTGTCTAATATATTAATAAATTCAAATGAGACTTTAAAAGTATCAATCAATAAAATGCGTATAGAAATCAGACACCTTAAATACTTTATTGCAGTGGCAGAAGAGTGCCATTTTGGCCGTGCCGCAGAGCGGTTGAATATCTCTCAACCCCCACTAAGCCAGCAGATTCAATACCTTGAACAAGAAGTCGGGGCGCGGTTATTAGCGCGCACCAATCGCAGCGTGAGTCTGACTCAGGCTGGGGAGCTGTTTCTCAAGGAGTGCTATGAAATCGTTAATCACCTTTCACAAGCGGCTGAAACGGCGGCGCGAGCGCACCGCGGTGAGTTGGGGAGCCTGAAAATTGGTTTTACCTCTTCGGCACCGTTTATTAGTCAGGTCGCCAGCAGTTTGTTTTCTTTCCGGCAACGTTATCCCTTAGTGCATATGCAAATGCGTGAGGTAAACACTAAGCAACAAATCGAACCGTTGCTGGAGGGGAAGTTAGATCTCGGCGTCATGCGTAACACTCGTCTCCCCGATATGCTGGCGCATCAACTATTGTTACGTGAGCCGTTGGTTGCCGTTTTGCATAAAAATCATCCACTTGCGGCGGGGGAGCATAAGCCGCTTAAATTTAGCGATTTAGCCCAGCAGCCTTTTGTCTTTTTCTCACGCGAAGTTGGGACGGCATTGTATGACGAGATTTTAACCTTACTGCTCAATGCGGGGATTACGCCCTACATCACGCAAGAAGTCGGAGAGGCGATGACGATTGTTGGTCTCGTGTCGGCAGGGTTAGGGGTTTCGATTCTGCCCGCATCTTTTACTCGCATCCAAGTGGATGGCGTCTGCTATCGGCCCTTGGATGAAGACAATGCTTTCACTGAAGTTTGGTTAGTTTACAACAAGAATAGGGCATTAACCGCACAGGCAACCGCCCTAATAGCATTAATGCTTTCTCAACAGCAGATAAAATAATCGAAAACAAAGTCTGTGTAGCTGAGCTTATTTGTGCGCTAAATCACATAACGAATCAAATAGTTGACGCGTTTCCACAAAACCGACACCATAGCATTAATATTTATTTAGAAGCGTGAAAAATAAGCAGGAGTAGGTGGGTGATAGCTGAAAGCCAACCGGGTCATATTGATCAAATAAAGCAGATAAATGCAGGGGCGGTATACCGCCTAATTGATCAACATGGCCAAATTTCACGCATTGAGTTATCAAAACGCGCCCAGCTAGCCCCTGCCAGTATCACTAAGATTGTGCGCGAACTGCTTGAAGCCCATCTGGTGCAGGAAACTGAATTTCAGGATCTCGGTAGCCGTGGGCGTCCCGCAGTGGGGTTAATTCTAGATACGGTCGCTTGGCACTATCTCTGTGTACGCGTTGGACATGGCGTCATGACGCTAGCGCTGCGTGACTTAAGCAGTAAATTAGTTGCGGAAGACGATATAGATCTCCCTGCTCAGGCCGAACAGCCGCTTCTTGAACGAATCATTAATGAAATCGATCAGTTTTTTATTCGCCATCAGAATAAATTAGAACGCTTGACCGCTATCGCAATAACGCTTCCGGGGTTAATTAATTCTGCCAAAGGCATGGTACATCGCATGCCATTTTATGCAGATGTCTGTGATATGCCTCTTGGCCCCGAACTTGAGCAACATACAGGACTACCGGTATTCCTGCAGCATGATATATGTGCATGGACAATGGCCGAATCCTTATTCGGTGCGGGGGAAGGTTGCGGCAATATGCTGCAGGTCGTCATCGACCATGATGTTGGCGCGGGGGTGATTACCGATGGGCGTTTGCTCAATGGAGGACGCCATAGCGTTGTCGAAATTGGCCATACGCAGGTCGATCCATACGGCAAACAATGTTACTGCGGGAATCATGGCTGCCTAGAAACCGTCGCAGGGCTTGATCATATTCTGGATCTCGCTCAGCAACGCTTACCTCTTTCTCCCTCGTCGCTGTTACATAATGGCCCCATTACCATTGACGCTATCTGTCAGGCCGCGATGCAGGGCGATCAGCTGTCTAAAGATATCATTAGCAGCGTCGGTAATAACGTTGGCCGAATCTTGGCTATCATGGTTAACCTGTTTAACCCAGACAAGATCTTAATTGGTTCACCGCTCAATCAGGCAAGCGCAATCCTTTTTCCTTCGATTAATGCGGCGATCCAACAGCAATCTCTACCGTACTATGCGCATGGCTTGAACGTCGAGGCGACCCATTTCCGTAATAATGGCACTATGCCCGCTGCGGCTTTGGTCAAAGAGGCGCTGTATAACGGTTCGTTGCTGGTTCAGTTACTTCAAGGTTGATGTTCCGCCCCTATTTCTTCAGCTAAACGCCTTTCTATTTCATACCCCCATAGGGGTATAAATCGCGATATTTCATGAATTTGTCCGCTCGATAAACAAAATATTGAGCTAACGCAAGCTGCCGCTTTGCTGCTTCGCCTAGACTTTTCTCTATTCTTGACGGTGGAGGAGAGTTATCACTTCACCATTTTTTTGTGTTTTTGTCGGAGTTTCTCCGGAGTAATATTCATGTTAAAGCGTGTTTTCGTCACAGGAACTGACACTGAAGTAGGTAAAACCGTCGTTTCTCGTGCTTTACTGCAATCCATCCATGCTTCTGGCGCTACTGCTTTAGGCTATAAACCTATTGCCGTTGGTAGTGAAGAAACCCCGCAAGGACTGCGTAATAAAGATGCGTTAACATTGCAGGCATCCTCTTCGATCCCATTGACCTACGACGAAGTGAACCCCATAACGCTGCAGGAAGAAATTGCTAACGCATATACAGGGGAGGCACTGGACTACAGCTTGATGAGCCGCGGTTTGCAGAACCTGAGCAGCAAAGCGGAGCATTTGGTCGTTGAAGGAACCGGCGGATGGCGTGTATTAATGCAAGATTTGCGTCCGCTGTCTGAATGGGTGGTGCAAGAGCAATTGCCTGTCATTTTAGTGGTGGGGATTAAGCTGGGTTGTATTAGTCATGCGATCCTCACTGCCCAAGCGATTATCAACGATGGTCTGCCGTTTGCCGGCTGGATTGCTAACCGAATCAACCCAGGCCTATCTCATTATGCGGAAACGCTGGAAGCGCTGCGTCAAAAGCTGCCAGGGCCACAGTTAGGAGAGATTCCCTATCTGTTCCGACCTGAAGAGAAAGATCTTTCTAAATATATCGATCTCTCACCGCTGAAATAACAAACGCTTTTTATTTTCGATATACCGACCCTGCCCGCAGCCAGCGAGATAGGGTCGTTGCTAGCACACACGACAGCAGCAATCCTGGAAGCAGGGTATACTCTCCCGTCATCTCAAACACCATCAATGCAGACATCACCGGCGCATGGGTGGTTGCTGCCAACAGCGTCGCCATGCCGGTTAACGCCATCAATAACGTAATATGCTGGCCCATCTCAGGCCAAATGGCACAAACCTGTCCCACCAACGCCCCAAGTGCGGCGCCAATAAACAGCGTGGGAGTGAATACACCACCGGGAGCCCCCGATCCGCTACTGGCTAAAATTGCCACCAGCTTACAGATCAATATGGCTGCAATAAGCAATACACCGGGTGGTGCGGTTAACAGTGATTGAACCACGCTGTAGCCATTCCCCCAGACCTCTGGAAATAGAATCGATAGTCCCCCTACGATTAACCCGCCAAGCGCCAGTTGCAACGGTGGCGGCAGGCGCAAGTGATGGAAGAAATTGCTGCTGTATTGCATCAGCATTAAAAAGAGTGGTCCTGTAAAACCTGCGATAATACCCAGCGTTGCCATAAGTACGTACTGAATAGGCCACGGCGCAGTGAGGATTTGTACCTGATAGAGCGTTTCTTGACCGCCATTAAGCAAATTGCTCATTAACAACGCGCTAACGGCAGAGATCACCACGGGTCCCAGCGACGCCAACATCAGAGAACCAAACAGGATCTCAGCGATGAATAGACTACCGGCTAACGGCGCATGATAAGCGCTAGCCATGCCCGCGGCGGCACCACAGGCTACCCACAATTTCCACTCTTTAAACGGTGTGAAATAGCGTGCGAATATCGAAGCAAACAGGGCGGCTAACAGGATCATCGCACCTTCACGACCAATAGCACTGCCGCTGGAAACCACGATAAGCGAAGCAAGGCTTTTAACCAGACTCGCGGATACATCTAAACGGCCGTCGCCAGCATCAAAAGCTTCCATATAGTCGGTGGGGGCTGAAGGGCGTTGGTGCTGATATTTCTGGAATAGCCACAAAATACAACCGGCGACTAATCCCCCGAGTGCTGGCGTTAGCAAGCGCCGCCATAATGGGAGATCGGCAGCAGCGGCCACTAAACTTCCGCGGCGACTGCCGAGAAACAGCCATTCGAGCTGAAGCATCGACTGATGAAATAACCAAACGACGGTGGCGGCAGCGATACCGAGGATCATTGAGATAACCAAACGGCGTAGCATGAGTTGATAATGTTGCATATGAATCAAACGTTTCATGCGTGGTGAAGTCATATTGGCCGTGGGTTTCCATCGCAGTATGCACAGGCGATTTCGGCTGTGCTATTCAGAAAAGTGTTGCCAGTTTAAGGGTTTTATCTACAGGAAGAAACTGTGCTGCAATCATGCAGCACAGTGAGTCAGAGGCTAGTGAATGGGATAGGGGGTATAAACCCCATTTAGCGATTCAAGGAAGGCAACGATATCATTCACATCTTGCTGTGGAAGCGTTGTACCTACCTGATATTTCAGCATCAGTTTTACAGCTTCATCAAGCGTTGGAACGTCACCGCGGTGGAAATATGGTGCTGTTAATGCAACGTTACGCAGCGTCGGCACTTTCTGACGGAAACGATCGCGCTCACCTTGGGTTACGTTCAGACGACCAATATCCGCACTGGTCACATGACCGAAAGCGAAATCCTGCTTCAAGCCAAGTGGCTCAAACGCCTGGCCTCCCAAAATTTTACCCGTATGGCAGGTAGCACATTTGTTATCTTTAAATAGCTGATAACCGTGTAGCTGTTGAGCCGTTAGCGCCTTATCGTCACCGCGAAGATAGCGGTCAAATGGGCTATCCGGTGTGATTAGCGTTTTCTCAAACTCAGCAATCGCATCGGTGATGGTATCGCCAGTAAAGCCTTCAGGATAAACCGCTGTAAACTGCTGTTTTAGCGCCGCATCTTGATTAAGTTTGCCCGTAATCTCATCCCAAGACTTAGATGCCATCTCGATTGGATTCAGTGGTGGGCCTCCCGCTTGTTTCTGTAAATCAGGTGCTCGACCGTCCCAGAACTGTTCAACGTTGAAGACTGCGTTAAACACTGTTGGTGCGTTGATGGGGCCCACTTCACCGCCGACGCCAATCGAGGTTTGGCGTCCATCAACACCGCCGGCGCCTAGTTGGTGACAATGCACGCAGGCGATAGAGTTATCACCAGACAAACGCGGATCATGATATAAGCGGAAACCTAAAGCCACTTTATCAGCTTGAACAGGGATCGTACGTGGCAGTGGCTGAACGGGTTCGTTCATTAACGCGGGAGACATGTCTTTGGCAGCGTAGTATTTAATACGCTGATCTTTGACCCAGTTTAGAATGCCTTTGCGTTCTTCTTCACTGAGAGAACCAGCCCAATGCAAAGCGGTATAGCGAGTGGGTGGCATCGTATTGTGTTGCATTACCCATTCCACTTTAGCGATATCCCCCTGTGGAGGAGGAGTATCATGGATCAAGCTGTTGCGGATTGGCGTGAGATCAAACGACTTGTAGCCCAGATTTATATCGTATTCCATTAATTGCTTCGCAATCGGGAACTGTGAATAAAACGGTAACTTCGCCGATGGCGTATGGCAGTAGTCGCAGCCTTTCTCACTCAACGTTTTCAATACCGCAGCATTCTGCGCTGAGAGCGATGCTTGCTCAGGCATGGTGATGCGCTGTTTGTCATGGTAATAAACGTATCCCGCCAGACCTAGGTATCCCACAACGCCCACCGTCGCAGCAATCCCTAAAACTTTGGTTATTTTTATCATGTTAAAACTCCATTTCAGAGCATGAAATAGGAGCGCGTCTGCGATGGACGCAATCCTCAGAGGGCCAAAATTGGCCTTCCCATAGTGCGGGTTGCTACCTGCCACTTTATTGACCACTATCAATGATATGGGCAGGGGCTGCCTATCGTTAGAATAGGATTTAGCAATCAATTGAATTTAGGTATCCGTAAAACAGATGTGTGACAGTGTCACAATGTGGAGTTAAACCCGACTTATTTTGCAATCTCATTCGCATCCTTGCACCGCTCATCATCCATCTTTCATTATTCATGCTACTGTAAAAGGCTAGTTATACGTATTATTTAAGATGAGGCAGCAGTATGGTGGAACAGGTTGAACAACAACATGGACAGCGCGGTATCGTGTTAACAGCCTGCATGCTTGCCACATTTATGGCTGCGGTTGAAGTGACGATTGTATCTACTGCCATGCCAACCATCATCGGTGATTTAGGCGGCTTTTCACTATTAGGCTGGGTGTTTGCGGCGTATCTGCTGACTCAGGCGATATCCATTCCGATCTATGGGCGTCTGGCCGATCTCTACGGTCGCAAAAGCATGTTTTACATTGGCGCATCGCTGTTTTTGCTGGGGTCGGTGCTATGTGGTTTTGCCAACAACATGCTGTGGATGATTGTTTTTCGCGCGATACAGGGCATGGGGGCAGGTGCAATCACGCCAATTGCATTTACCATCGTTGCTGATATTTATTCACCAGCAGAACGACCTAAAATTCAGGGGTATCTGTCCAGCGTGTGGGGGGTATCCGCGATTGTGGGTCCGCTGATGGGCGCCTTTATCGTACAGCATTTTAACTGGGCTTTGGTTTTTTGGGTTAACGTTCCCATTGGGCTTACGGCCATGTACCTGTTGTGGCGTTACTTTCCGGAAACACTCCAGCCGCGAGTCCATCCGTTGGATATCGCGGGTACGGCGTGGTTAACCATTGCTGTGGCATCGCTTTTAGTTGCGCTGCTTCAGGCAGATATTCTGGGATACTGGGTGGTGCCATTGTTGTTGATATCCTCTATTGCATCATTTTTTCTGTTACGCCAAGAGAGAAGAGCAATCGAACCACTGTTCCCACTCGAGTTATGGCGTAATAAAGTTATTGTGGCAGGCAATATCGGTGGTTTAGTTGTGGGAGCCTCGATGATGGGGGTTGCTGCGTTTTTACCTACTTTTGTGCAAGGTGTCATGGGCGGCACACCACTGCAAGCGGGAACGACTCTGGCCATGATGTCAATTGGATGGCCGATCGCCAGTGCGCTGAGCGGCCGCATGATGCTACGTACCTCTTATCGAGCAACGGCGTTATTTGGCAGCATATTATTAATTACCGGAAGCCTTGTGTTACTGATGCAGCAGCCTGATAGCGGTCTACTGTGGGGGCGTATTGCCGCCTTTATTATCGGCTGCGGTATGGGTATGACTAACACTACATTTTTGGTTTCGGTGCAAAATATTGCGCCGCCAACCATGCGGGGTATTGCTACAGCCTCAACGGTGTTTACTCGAATGCTGGGTTCAGCGCTAGGCACCGCGGTTCTTGGTGCAACGTTAAACTTGAATCTCGACTGGCGATTGCCAGATATTCACGATCCAGTACAGAAATTAATGAGCCTACATAGAGAGGGTTTTATTACTGACCCCGCAATGCAGCATCTAACAGAACAAGTAGCCGCATCACTTCATTGGGTTTTCATGGCTGCTGCGATACTTTCACTTTTTGCGCTCATTACCGCCTGGCTTATTCCCGCAAAATTAAAACCACAAAGTGCGCCAAATGTAGAGCTGGAGAGTGAGTGTTAGATGTAAAAAAGGCTGCGATAAGCAGCCTTTTAGCATTAAGTTCTTCATCGAGATCAGTGTGCAGCAGGGGTAGCCGTGCTCTCATCTTCGTTGCCATTGATACGCTGATAAATAATCTTTTGCGTGTCATTTTCGCAATGGCCGACAACCTGTCCACCGCTAGATTCCGCCTGATCGTTTGGCACAATATCCAGCGTAAAGCCTGACTCGGGTACGCCATTATTGATAATCTTTTGGCTAATATCTGCTTTGACCGTTTCACAGGATGCTTGAGCAGCCAATGGAATCGCGCCTAACAGCATGATGCCAATCAATGATTTCTTCATGAAATTCCTCCAAGTTTCCTAAGGGTAGACTCGACTTCAACGCTTATGGATTAAGCGGGCGACCAGTATTTCTATCTAGGCAACGTTGGGTGTTGGGCTCCCAGTATGCGTTGACGTTAAGGCTTTTCTCACATGCATCCTGCAAATCAACCGCTTTATCGAATTTATCGAACTGTTTCTCAACGCGTGTATTCACCTTATTGCGCAAAGAGCGAGTATCATCCCATTGCTCTTTTTGCTGGCGCGCATCTTCCTTCGTCAGCGAGTTATCTTGACCGCCGCTTGAGCCGAATACACACGTGCTGCCTGATGCACAAGAGTCAGCCAAAGCTGATGCTTGCCAGCCGCCCATAATGAGGGCTGCAGCTAAAGGCATCCAACGAGCGACCACCTGTAATTTTTTTAGTTTCACGTAGTTATCCTCATTTTTCCATGACCGATTTTCTCGATCATCACACGCAATATAGAGCCACTATAACACCCGATCAGTTTCGCTGATAGTTTGTATCAAGGCTGGTTGCGGTGTGGTTTAGTCAAAAGAGAGAGGGCAGATAAAGCTAAACTTCAACGATTGGTAAAGGCGTTCAATGCAAAAGTTTAGCTTGTTATCTGATACTTAACCGCGGTGAACAGAGAGCGGGGCGAAGGACTGACTCACTGGCATCATTTCAATGGTGTTGATGTTGACATGTGCTGGCAGCGTCGCAACCCAATATACGGCTTCTGCAATATCTACAGCGCTTAGGGCATTGGCGTTTTCATAGGTTTTACCAACACGCTCATTGTCACCTTTGAAACGCACGTTTGAGAACTCAGTGCCGCCAACAAGACCGGGTTCAATATCGCTAACGCGCACTCGAGTTCCGTGTAAATCAGCGCGTAGACCCAAACTAAATTGTTTTACAAATGCTTTGGTGGCGCCGTAAACATTCCCTCCAGCGTAAGGCCAATTCGCTGCCGTTGAACCGATATTGATGATGTGTCCAACGTTACGCTCAACCATATCAGGTAGGATTGCCCGGGTCATATTGACTAAACCTTTAGCATTTGTGTCAATCATCGTATCCCAGTCATCAATATTTGCTTTATGCGCAGGCTCTAGCCCCAGCGCTAATCCAGCGTTATTGACCAAGACATCAATGCGACGTTTCTCGACAGGGAGGCTTTCCAGCGCTTGTTGGATGGCCGCACGATTCCGTACGTCTAACTGCAGGATTGTTAGTGCATCACCCAGTTCATCTTTGAGCTTTTCGAGGCGTTCCAAACGGCGACCGGTCGCAATGACATGATGTCCATTTTTGATAAATTTGCGCGTGATAGCTTCACCGAATCCTGCAGTAGCACCGGTTACAAATATATTCATTTCAAATTGCCTCGTTAAGTTAGCCTAAAATCCAGTCCATTCAATCTACCAGAAGCACGTTAAATTGCCATTGCAGGTAGTAGAAAAATAATGGCTACCTATACTTACAAATACGGAAAAATCTTAGATGAAATAAAGGCTCAACAGAGTTTTGTCCGATTGAGTATCGATAAGGTATTTAGTACTATCAGCGGTCATATTCGTACGCGATATATCAACCGCCAGCTATTAGCAATGGCGGTATATTATTCGGTAAAAGAACAAATATTAGCTAGAACAATTAATAATATGTATGGGAAATCCTATGAGTTTTGAGCAAAAAAACAACAGCGATGAGATTGATCTGCTCGATCTGCTGCTACAGCTATGGAATGGAAAGAAGACCATCATTGCCGCCGTATGTATTGCTATTGTTTTAGCTATCGGATACATCGTCATCGCAAAAGAGCAATGGACGTCGACAGCGATAATAACGCCTCCACAGTTAGGTCAGTTAGCCGACTACCCAACGGCGGTTGCTGTTATTGACCCTTCAAATAGCAAGGATATTAGCAATGATGTATTTGCTAATTTCGTATCACGTATGTCGGCGGAAACTTTAGCCTTTATGCCTGAAAAACCGTTAGATATTAAACCGACAAATTCGGGCAGCAAAGACTCCTTCACCGTAAGCTTCAGCGCAGAGACGCCAGAAGAAGCTCAAAAATCACTGTTAGCGGTGCTGAGCAAGGTCAATAAGGAAACATCTAGCAGTTTTTATTCTAATGCAAGTAAAGCGCTACAGGTGAGAATGGATGCCATTAACACCTCACTCGATGCCCAACTTCAAACTGCCGAAGCGAAGAAAAATCGTCGCCTGACGGCATTAACAGAAGCACTAAAAGTTGCTGAAGCGACTGATACCAAAAATGTAGCGGTTAAAGAAGTGAACGGACTGTCTGATGATATGCTATTCATGCTCGGAGAATCTGCTCTCAAGACTTTAATAAATAACGAGTCAAGCTGGCCATTATATTTAAGCGATAGCTATTACTCCAATCGTGAAACGTTGCAAGCATTGCAGAAAATTAAGCTAAGCGATACGGGCAATGATAAGTTTGAGGCATTCTCGTACTCGCAGAAGCCTTCGCTACCTATGATCAAAGATGCACCAAAGAGAGCACTCATTCTGATTCTGTCTGTTTTACTTGGCGGACTGATTGGTGCAGCGATTGTTTTGATAAAAGGCTTCTTACGTAATATGAAGGACAAGAATCAAGCGGCATAACGCCGAGCGTTTAGAGCGTTTAGAGCGTTTAAGTTGATTGGAATTTGAACGCTGGTATGTCACAGATCCACCGAGCAAGCTTTGCGTAACACGACGCGGAGATTGCCGGTGGATTTTTACTTCTAAAGTCATCAAATTGTCGCTCATAAATAGTCGATACACCCGCAAAACATCTGCCGCGTATTTTCATTATTATCCATCCTGTTATAGTTAATCCATCCTACATAAACCTGAGAGATAGAGATGTTTAGCATTACGCGTATAACAAACATGGATGAAAAACTCTATACGTTGACAGATCATCTTTATGCAAACGCATTTCCTTATCATGAAAAACGAGAGGAAAGGGCGAAACACTCGGCTTTGGCCAATCCTGCATATCACCTAGAGGCATGGGAATTCGACAACACGTTCGTCGGCTTTATCGGCTACTGGATGTTTAAGCACTATGCATACATTGAACATCTAGCAATTGATCCTAGCGTTCGTTCGCGAGGATTTGGTAAACAAATACTCGAACATTTCTTAGCTCATCACCCGCAAACGGTGTTGGAAATTGATCCTCTAACCTCGGAGATTGCTCATCGCCGACTGCGCTTTTATCAAAGCTTAGGATTTATTCAAAATGACTTTGTACATCATCATCCGAGCTATCATGCAGAAATGAGTGATCATCAATTAATCGTACTTAGCAGTAAGCAAGCATTGTCAGATGAGCAATACACTACTTTTTGCCACGACCTTCGTTTTGTGGTGATGGACAGTGTTTAGTCTTATCAATAAATATCTCAAGTAGCGATGCTCTTGGCGAAAAGTACAGAATGTTGTTGTTTTGTCTATTATGTAGTGTGATAAAGGGATGTGTGAGTTACCTTACTTCGGCTTTATACATCCCTTTGTATTATTATTTCTTCAACGCGAATAACATTATAAAACTGGGGCTATGGTAAGAAGTAGATTACCAAATCGACGTTGCTCTCCTGATGCAATCACTAATAATGTTTGATCAGATTTGACTTGATTATAGAAATCTTGACGCGGCAAGTATTCTATCGGACAGTTTTCTGGAAGTATCTGCCGATATTCAGATTCAATCGTATTTATAAAGTCAGAGGGATAAGCCATTAAAACTGCTTTTTCAACATTAATACTGGTAAGGACCTTTTCTAGAATTAATGTTGCAGGTATAACTCCCGGTGTTAGATTTAAATAAATAACCGTTGCCTGACGAGGAGCGTTCGTGATGACTGAGTAGTTGCTATCAGCAATCAGCACCTGTGTTTTATGGCCACATTTAGCGAGCGAGCATAGCAGCTCAGGGTGAATGAGTTCTGATTTAATCATAATTATTCTCGGATGAATAAAGGCAGTCGCAAATTGACGGCTGCCTGTAAGTGAATTACATACGGTAAATCCCACCGTTTATATCGATAGTCGCGCCAGAAATAAAACCATCATATTCAGCGGCAAGGAAGCTAATAACTCGAGCAACATCTTCAGGTGTTCCCGCTCTACCAAGGGGAATGGCCTGAATCGTCTGTTCTGCTGACTCTTGGGTGGTATGACGATTGTGAAAACGCGTACCGAGAATCAAACCGGGGGCGACGGCATTTACTCTAATGCCATGTTCGCCGAGTTCTGCTGCTAAAGAGCGAGTCCAAGTCAGTACAGCGCCTTTCGTCGTGGAATAAACTAGAGACCCTGAATGTCCGCCAGAACGACCAGCTAAGGAAGCCAGATTGACAATGCTAGCGCCATCAGCCGATGATTTTAAGAAAGGTAGCGCAGTTTGTGTCACATTAAGCATCGTTGTCATATTCACATCGAGAACGGTCTGCCAGAATTGATGATCAATTTCACCTAACCATTTACGGCCTACTATTCCCCCAACATTATTGATTAATATATCAATTCCTCCCAAAAATTCGGCTGCAGTGTTAACACAATGCTCGGCCTCCTCAGAATTAATCAGGTCAGCATAACCATAGGCAGCTTTTTGCCCCAATGAATGAGCTAACTCCGCCAACGCTTTAGGACCTTCTTCACCGCTATGGTAGTGGAGATAAATATCGCAGCCGGATCGAATTAATTGTTCAGCTGTAGCTCGCCCAATCCCTTGTTCTGCACCTGTAATAAAGACTTTTTTACCTGCTAGAGTTCCCATAATTGATACCTCGTGTGTTAGTTTTTTCCTGAAAAGGATTCGGATTGAATAACGCCTTCACGCTGTTTGGCGCAGTAAAAAATGCAAATGAGACCGGTAACCAATAGGCATAAAGATAAAAAGATGAGACCTGGCATGCTGCTATGAGTCATATCGTTGAGTACGCCAACCACATAGGGGGGCAACAAAACCGCCGATATTACCGATACAACTTACGACGGCTAATCCGGCTGCCGCTGCTGCGCCTGACGAAATATTGGCCGGCATAGATAAAAATGGGGGAACGGAGGTATATATTCCGATAGCGGCAATACATAGAAACGATAGTGAGACAAACACGTTGTATTTAAAGAAGATCACAGCGCCCACTAAGCCCATCGCCGCAACAACCATGCTGATACCGGCAAACACGCCGATTTTTCGAGTTTTACTTGCCAACAGGCTCCAGGGATAGACTAATAATGCTGCAAGACCATAAGGAATTAGGGCCATCAGACTGACTTTAAAGATATCGTCGCCTGAGATAGCAGTGATGATCGAGGGAAGCCACATGCCAAAACCATAAATCCCACACACCATGCCGAAATTCAGCATTGCATACAGTAGATACTTACGATTTTTAATTCCATTAAAGAAATCAGACAGCGTAATTTTTGACCCCGATTTGGAGCGCTCGGTGCTACTCATCAACCACGCCTTTTCTTCAATATCTAAATAATTTACTTCCTTTGGAGAGTTTTTGATAATAAAAGGAATTAGCAATCCAATAATAATTGGCGGAATACCTTCTATGATAAACAGTAATTGCCATGGTTCCAAACCAAACCAGCCTTGATCTATATTCAGAATAAAACCAGAAATAGGAGAGCCGATCGCATTAGAGAGAGGTTGTACAATAATAAACATACCTAAAATTCTTGTGCGATACTTTTGTGGGAAAAATACTGTAAAATAATAGACTACTGAAGGGAAAAAACCGGCCTCACAGACGCCAAGCATGAAGCGACAGATATATAATTCCATTGGTGTTCTAACAAAACCAAGCAAAGTTGCAAACACCCCCCATGAAATTAAGATCCTCGCAAACCATATACGTGGACCAAATTTTATGGTTCCTGCATTGCTTGGTATTTCAAACATAAAATAGCCAATAAAGAAAATACCTGAGGCGAATCCAAAGGCAGATGCTGTTAAACCAAGGCTGTCCTCTAATGCCATAGCAGCATAGGCCATATTATTACGGTCAAGAAAAGCTAAAAAATAGAGCAATATCATTAATGGGACAATGTGTAGTGTAAGTTTTTTTATTGCACTACGTTCAATATCCTGCGGAGTTCTTTTATTCATAATGGATATTTCCAATGGGCTAGCATTAGCAAGTTGCTAATGTATTTTTTAATTTTCGCTGCAATTAACGATTGGTTATATTTATTTGTCTAATACACTCAGAAACCACTGAATCTAATCTGTGATTAATATCAACTGTAATAATATCTTTCTCATCAACATCAGGAGTTTCTAGGGTATTAAATTGTGAGTCCAGCATTGTATCTTTAAAAAAATGTCCCTTACGCTTCAGAAGTCGTTCTTTGACAACATCCTTACTACCGCTGAGGAAAATAAAATGTATCCCCGAGTTATTTTGTCGCAGTATATCCCTGTATTTTTTCTTAAGGGCAGAGCAGACCATCAATGAATTCTGGTTCGTGCGCAACATGGCATAAGCGGCCTGATTTAACGCCTGTAGCCAAGGTAAGCGATCATCATCATCAAGCGCTTGGCCATTCGCCATTTTATCCACATTATGGCGGGGATGAAGAAAATCACCATCAAGAGATGGAATATTCAATGCAGATGATAGTCTCTGCGCAACTGCGGATTTTCCACAACCAGACACGCCCATTAATATCCATAGTTGGTGATTTTTATGTGGTTTTTCCGATATTATATGACAGTCTGATGATGTTTTTTTTGCACTCATAGTGTTGCTCCTCTAATTTTTATTAAAAGATATTTAGGCAATGAACTCATCGCTAAGAAAGAAAACTAATTTAATATATGACTACGTTATTTGGTTATTTAGCTAGTTAGCGGTCTTACCGATTTTCTATTGATGAGCATTGGAGTAAAAAGATATTCTCTGATCGGTAATGAAGGCTCGGCAATTCTATTTATCAGTCGTCCCACCATTCGCTGTGCCATTTCTGCAAGCGGGGGCATAACGGACGTTAGAGCAGGGGAGCTAAGGTTAGATAACGAAATATTATCGATGCCAACCAATGATATATCGTCTGGAATACGTATACCCGCAGCTTGCAAACCGACCATCAATCCGATTCCCAAAGCATCATTAATTGCTACAATTCCGTCAGGCAGTATAGGAAGCTTGAGGATCCTAGGTGCCAATATTAATCCCAGCTCAAACATCTCAGTATCGCCATACTCGCTGCTGGCTTTACCTTCAATAATCCGAGACTGAAACGGCAAGTTTTGCTGACGTAGCTCAGACAGAAATCCATCAATCTTATGGCTACGGCTTAGTGTCAGCGTCGTCTCTGTGGCAAAAAATATATTTTTGCAGCCGCGCTCAGCGAGATGGCGTGTGGCTAAACGACCTGCTTCAATGTTATTCATTGAAACGCTATCAAAAATATGGGCATGGTTAGATATGCCATCAGGAGAATGATTATCATAGCTGACAATAACCATTCCTTTTTCAGCGGCGCGAATAAAATGAGTCTTCCTGATGTCACTTGCTGCAACAATGATCCCGCGTACACCGTGTGAAAACATATCCTCAATGAATGCACGCTCCTCGTCCTCTTGGCGGTAAGAGTTTCCCAACAATACTCGATAACGAAATACTCTAGCGGCTAAATCCACTTCATGAGCTAATGCAGAAAAACTTGGATTAACAATAGAGGGTACCAGTAATCCAAAAATCTTATTTTTTTCATCGCCAGCCGATGGCAGGCTCCTTACTGGACGATAGTTGAGATCGCGTATTGCTTGTTCTATGCGTAACAATGTTTCTGTGCTCATTTGACTAACTCTATTATTCAGCACATTAGATACACTGCTGATAGATACTTTGGCTAGCCGAGCAACATCGCGAATATTTGCCATTAAATCTATCCTCTTATTTACTTCTTTCTGGCCATGTTCCTGATTCCCTAAACAGCAATCTATAAGGGATATATATTCCAAGCAAGCAGAAAGCGAATACATAAATAACTGAATAATACTTTTGTGAAAACTGTCATAACACTCGCGTTATGTTTACTAAACAGCAGAGGAGATTTGATGATACGTGGGTTGAGTAGGGAGAAGACATAAAGACGCCATGGAGCCAAATGATACCTTGCCGACCGTTACAGAGAACATCAGGAACCAATGATGGGCCTTTTCGGCGCGAATCAATCAAGCAAAAATCTGAGGCTACAATGTGAAAGCAGTGAATGCAGCAGTAAGACTTTAACGCGCGAAAGATAACTGGAGCCAGAATCGCTTAAGCCTGGAAGAACAAAGATGCAAAACCGACATGTCTAGTCTAGAGTTTGACGGACTGGCTAGGAGGAACGTCAGCATGGTAACCATGACTAAAAATCTGTAAATTCCATCTAATGACACCTTGGTTCGCATAATGTATTGAACATGTTAAATGGCTGCACGAAGTGCGGACATTTAGCCTTCATCCCGGAACTATCAGATGATTGTAAATCATTAATTTCTATACGTGTATTTTATAGCATCTTCATGAGCTTACAGCAATGCAGTCTATGGAAGGGTTTCTGCTTTCCCACCGACTCCTGAGCCAGTGAAGGTAGGAAACATATACTGAGGCATCGCCTTCTGTCATGTAACCATTTCGCTGGATTTTATGCGTCAGTGGATAGAATGCCACCGTTCCATAAGGGCTTTCAGTAATAATCACGTACATATTGCCATGAAGAACAACATCATATTTTATTCCGTTTTCCTTTATTGCATCCTCAGCCTCCTGTAGTAAATCTTCTCGCATCTTGTTTATTTCATGGTATTTCTCACCGGGAATCCTCATTGCAGATGCCCTCAATCCAGCTTCATGTGCATTATCAGAGGTGCTGATAAATGAAACGGTATCGGGAGAATAAATTCGCCGATGAAAATAGTCTTTATCCAGTTCATATCCTCCGGGATTATTTTTCCACAGAGCATAACCATGAAGTGCAGGGAGGTCATTGCAGAAATTCTGGAAGTCATGCCATCGTTCGCAGACCTTCACGCCTTTATAACCTTTAAAAAATGGTTTTCCTTCGCTGTTTATCGTGTAGCATCTTGCCAACATGTTATGCCAGAGAATGAATGCTCTCGTTCGCTGATGAGTTTTGACATTCTCAATAGTAGAATGTTTTCCATTGCCAATGTAACCCACATTATAATAACGAGGTTTCATTAACAATATTTGTCGTTCTTCTTCTGATGCAGGAAATACCTCATCAGAAATAGCGCCTGATTTTATATGAGAACCATAGGCTTCCTTTATAACGCCACTGTCCTTAAATTCAACGACATAATAACCACGTCTCTGGTTATCTTCCGAACGACCAAGGACGGAGCATTCCCCATCATTTTTAGTTGTAAATGTCGCTCCAGGATAAAGGGCGGAGTGTGTGTAGTTCTGATGGTAACGATTATTACGAGTTTTTCTTTTATATTTATCCACGGTAATATTTCCTGAATGATGGTAAAGGGGAAAAAGAATCAGGGCGGGTCCTCTTTTTCATTTCGCTATCTTTCAGGCAGGCTCTGGTAGTGGAGGCATGGATTAAATTTAAGAATAAATTCAAAAAATAAAAATATAAAATTTATCAGACGATGAGTTGTGACGAAAATTGTTACAGTCCGCCAGAAGACCTCTAAGGCATTACTGAGCAGGCACATGCAAACCTATCAATTAGCCCATTAATGCGTTCAGTGGGTGATGTAGCGTCATAAATGAAGCAGGAAAGGGGGCTTAAACAGTGACTGCGGCGCTATTATTTTGGCATACTCACAACTGTTTATTTATACAGTATCTGCATTTGTGAGTGCATAGTGACCAATGATTCTCTGTGCTTGCTTATGTGAGGTCCTGAATACTACCTACCCATCTGCATCGCTATTGTGGCGTTCGTGGCCTATGGGGGATTATGCGAGCTTTATTCTAATGAGGTGCCGTGTTGTATTCACCCGATAGGGTGGGTAAATAAAAAAACGAATATAATATATTTACAGAATTAAAAATCCATGATAGCATCGCCGAACGGTTTGCGGGGTTGATGTTATATATATTGTATCCTCTATTGTTTTATCTTAATCAGTCATCTGTACTATTAGGAACTTCATTTCTTTTAAATCTTTTAAGCCCTCCGCAGGAGAGCCATACGGCTTGAGTTGACAAAGAATAAATTAAAAAGAATAAATTAAAATAAAAGAGAGCCTCCACTAAAGTGAAGACTCATGTAAGTAAATTAGTAACTATTTTTAAAGATTGAAATCAATGGTTGTATTTCTAAATAATTTATACAGATTATCACTCATCGGGCTAAGCTTTATGTCTTTGGTTTTACTTAAAGCGAAAGAGCACGCGCTATTATCACCAGATTTAATTTTTGTTGATAATACCTCTCCTTTTTGAGATATCCATACATTTATTGAGCAACTCTTTCCAGTTGAATTAGGCACTCTAACCAATCTAGAGTCGAATGCGTTAGATATTTCATTGCGATATTTTTGTATTTCCTCTCTTTGCTTTATTTCATCCGTTGATGAGTTTTGTTTTATATTATTGTTGGTTTTAGATACTGGCATTCCAGCATCGCAGCCTGCGCTATATGCCTGAGCAATTTCAATGTATTCAGCTCGCTCCATTCCATGTAATGCGTTTGCCTGCGTACTGAATTTCGATTTCTTTTTTTCACAAATAGAGTTGCTTTTCTGTATTGAATCTCTGGCTCCATTAATACACATTTCATATACGACATCAGGGTTGGCTACTCTTGAGATATTTGCATGCAAATTGCATATTGCGCTAATTCTTATTTGCATCTGTGATGAGGTTATCGCCACTGATGGATTTGAAAGCAACAAGCCAAGTGCTGATATAATCAAGGGAAGGGCGGTTAACTGTTTCATTCGGCACCTCCCTGCAAAATACATTCAAGTCCCATTGCATCACCACCCCAGAGGGTTATGGTTGGCTCGCCGCCCGACACTCCCTGAGTGCTCATATCCATTGCGAGGATGTAGAAACTGTCCTTGTTAATATCAAATTCATAATTAACAAGTGGGCTGCCATTGGTCTGATAAACAGACTGTTGAATATCTTGAATGCGCTTCTGAGAAATCAGCTTGCCCCGATGGAACAGCTTTATAATGCCAGCGTCTTTTCCATAGCTCAAAAATCCACTATCAGTAAATCCCGTAACGTGTCGCTCAATACTCCAGCCATCACGACAAACAATGTTGTCTGCCAGTGCTAGCGCAGAAAAGGTCAGGCATGTAGTTGTAGCCAAAGCCAGTATTAATCGTTTCATTTAAATCAGGTCCCGAAGAAAAACAACCAGACGACCTGTAGCTCCAGTAAAAGGCCGCAAGACATTTCAACTGTTATGCGAACCAATTGCTGCAATGCCCACAGCTTAACGCACACATGTTGCTTGGTTCGCATAATGTATTGAACATGTTAAATGGCTGCACGAAGTGCGGACATTTAGCCTTCATCCCGGAACTATCAGATGATTGTAAATCATTAATTTCTATACGTGTATTTTATAGCATCTTCATGAGCTTACAGCAATGCAGTCTATGGAAGGGTTTCTGCTTTCCCACCGACTCCTGAGCCAGTGAAGGTAGGAAACATATACTGAGGCATCGCCTTCTGTCATGTAACCATTTCGCTGGATTTTATGCGTCAGTGGATAGAATGCCACCGTTCCATAAGGGCTTTCAGTAATAATCACGTACATATTGCCATGAAGAACAACATCATATTTTATTCCGTTTTCCTTTATTGCATCCTCAGCCTCCTGTAGTAAATCTTCTCGCATCTTGTTTATTTCATGGTATTTCTCACCGGGAATCCTCATTGCAGATGCCCTCAATCCAGCTTCATGTGCATTATCAGAGGTGCTGATAAATGAAACGGTATCGGGAGAATAAATTCGCCGATGAAAATAGTCTTTATCCAGTTCATATCCTCCGGGATTATTTTTCCACAGAGCATAACCATGAAGTGCAGGGAGGTCATTGCAGAAATTCTGGAAGTCATGCCATCGTTCGCAGACCTTCACGCCTTTATAACCTTTAAAAAATGGTTTTCCTTCGCTGTTTATCGTGTAGCATCTTGCCAACATGTTATGCCAGAGAATGAATGCTCTCGTTCGCTGATGAGTTTTGACATTCTCAATAGTAGAATGTTTTCCATTGCCAATGTAACCCACATTATAATAACGAGGTTTCATTAACAATATTTGTCGTTCTTCTTCTGATGCAGGAAATACCTCATCAGAAATAGCGCCTGATTTTATATGAGAACCATAGGCTTCCTTTATAACGCCACTGTCCTTAAATTCAACGACATAATAACCACGTCTCTGGTTATCTTCCGAACGACCAAGGACGGAGCATTCCCCATCATTTTTAGTTGTAAATGTCGCTCCAGGATAAAGGGCGGAGTGTGTGTAGTTCTGATGGTAACGATTATTACGAGTTTTTCTTTTATATTTATCCACGGTAATATTTCCTGAATGATGGTAAAGGGGAAAAAGAATCAGGGCGGGTCCTCTTTTTCATTTCGCTATCTTTCAGGCAGGCTCTGGTAGTGGAGGCATGGATTAAATTTAAGAATAAATTCAAAAAATAAAAATATAAAATTTATCAGACGATGAGTTGTGACGAAAATTGTTACAGTCCGCCAGAAGACCTCTAAGGCATTACTGAGCAGGCACATGCAAACCTATCAATTAGCCCATTAATGCGTTCAGTGGGTGATGTAGCGTCATAAATGAAGCAGGAAAGGGGGCTTAAACAGTGACTGCGGCGCTATTATTTTGGCATACTCACAACTGTTTATTTATACAGTATCTGCATTTGTGAGTGCATAGTGACCAATGATTCTCTGTGCTTGCTTATGTGAGGTCCTGAATACTACCTACCCATCTGCATCGCTATTGTGGCGTTCGTGGCCTATGGGGGATTATGCGAGCTTTATTCTAATGAGGTGCCGTGTTGTATTCACCCGATAGGGTGGGTAAATAAAAAAACGAATATAATATATTTACAGAATTAAAAATCCATGATAGCATCGCCGAACGGTTTGCGGGGTTGATGTTATATATATTGTATCCTCTATTGTTTTATCTTAATCAGTCATCTGTACTATTAGGAACTTCATTTCTTTTAAATCTTTTAAGCCCTCCGCAGGAGAGCCATACGGCTTGAGTTGACAAAGAATAAATTAAAAAGAATAAATTAAAATAAAAGAGAGCCTCCACTAAAGTGAAGACTCATGTAAGTAAATTAGTAACTATTTTTAAAGATTGAAATCAATGGTTGTATTTCTAAATAATTTATACAGATTATCACTCATCGGGCTAAGCTTTATGTCTTTGGTTTTACTTAAAGCGAAAGAGCACGCGCTATTATCACCAGATTTAATTTTTGTTGATAATACCTCTCCTTTTTGAGATATCCATACATTTATTGAGCAACTCTTTCCAGTTGAATTAGGCACTCTAACCAATCTAGAGTCGAATGCGTTAGATATTTCATTGCGATATTTTTGTATTTCCTCTCTTTGCTTTATTTCATCCGTTGATGAGTTTTGTTTTATATTATTGTTGGTTTTAGATACTGGCATTCCAGCATCGCAGCCTGCGCTATATGCCTGAGCAATTTCAATGTATTCAGCTCGCTCCATTCCATGTAATGCGTTTGCCTGCGTACTGAATTTCGATTTCTTTTTTTCACAAATAGAGTTGCTTTTCTGTATTGAATCTCTGGCTCCATTAATACACATTTCATATACGACATCAGGGTTGGCTACTCTTGAGATATTTGCATGCAAATTGCATATTGCGCTAATTCTTATTTGCATCTGTGATGAGGTTATCGCCACTGATGGATTTGAAAGCAACAAGCCAAGTGCTGATATAATCAAGGGAAGGGCGGTTAACTGTTTCATTCGGCACCTCCCTGCAAAATACATTCAAGTCCCATTGCATCACCACCCCAGAGGGTTATGGTTGGCTCGCCGCCCGACACTCCCTGAGTGCTCATATCCATTGCGAGGATGTAGAAACTGTCCTTGTTAATATCAAATTCATAATTAACAAGTGGGCTGCCATTGGTCTGATAAACAGACTGTTGAATATCTTGAATGCGCTTCTGAGAAATCAGCTTGCCCCGATGGAACAGCTTTATAATGCCAGCGTCTTTTCCATAGCTCAAAAATCCACTATCAGTAAATCCCGTAACGTGTCGCTCAATACTCCAGCCATCACGACAAACAATGTTGTCTGCCAGTGCTAGCGCAGAAAAGGTCAGGCATGTAGTTGTAGCCAAAGCCAGTATTAATCGTTTCATTTAAATCAGGTCCCGAAGAAAAACAACCAGACGACCTGTAGCTCCAGTAAAAGGCCGCAAGACATTTCAACTGTTATGCGAACCAATTGCTGCAATGCCCACAGCTTAACGCACACATGTTGCTTGGTTCGCATAATGTATATTATGTTAAATTAAGTCAATGGAGCGAAAACCTACGCTGAGTGCCTTTCCATCCCTTTCCCCTGTCAGTCTATCCTGAGTCATCATGCGTGATGAATGATTATGTATCGGTAACATGCCAACATCGGTAATGATATGCATTCTTTGCGTTGCGCTGTTATCACCAACGCTCGGTCACCTCTTTGTGATTGCGCTACGTGAAGTCTGAGATTTAAAACGTAGAATTTTGCCCGTCAGATTTTGTCAGAAAAGCTCGGAAAGACTCAAAGCACTCACTTATTGTCTTTTCCAAGCTTAATTGTACTTATGGGTTTGCAGACGCCCGCAGTGCAAACTCCAGCGCATCTAAATCATTCGAGCTTAGCAAGGTTCTGACGCTTTCAAGCTCGTCTTCAGATCTGTCGTAAATATTTAACGCTAGAATTCTACCAATATCGGATTCAGAGAACCGGTATTTAAGTATTTTGGCGGGATTACCCCCGACAACCGCATAGTCTGGCACATCTTTCGTCACGATACTTCCAGCCGCGATGATGGCACCCTCGCCTACGGTAACGCCAGGCATAATCATGCAACGCATTCCCAGCCAACAACCATCGTTAAGAACCGTGTCACCGCGATGACGATATGTATCCGTTATTGTCTCCATAAAGGGATAAAGACTAATAAAATCCATGCAGTGATTATGATTACCGCCCATTAAAATAACGGACTCAGCACCAATGCAAACATAATCTCCGATTCTGAGTTTATCGATCTTGCCTAGCGGCTCCCAGCTTTGGCTAATCCTATCGCCGTGTAAATATCGAACAACCGACTTCTCAAATCCATTGTCCCAGCAGTCACTGTAATAACTGTGAGTGCCGCTAACTAAAATGTTGGGATTCTTTACGGTCAGGTGTAGATATTCCAGTTTTGACCAATGCTTTTCTTTCATGACTCATCCTTCTATTAATAAGAGCCACGGAACGATTTTTCGTGGCAGTAATTACTCGTTCAGATAATTACTGCTATCAGAGATCCGGGGATGTTTCAGCAATGGCTGATATAGAAGATGCATAGGGATAAACCTGCTTTCAATGAGTATTGTTATAATATCAAGCTCGGACACGTTATAAAACCGTTCAGCATAGAGACAACGCTACGTGAAATCTGGAGTTTTAACAGTGTAGTGATACACGAGATTTTACACAGCGCGATCACAG
The DNA here is from genome assembly GCF_020150375.1 of Hafnia paralvei. Classification (NCBI taxonomy): domain Bacteria; kingdom Pseudomonadati; phylum Pseudomonadota; class Gammaproteobacteria; order Enterobacterales; family Hafniaceae; genus Hafnia; species Hafnia paralvei. The sequence continues at coordinate 2,455,584 of NZ_CP083737.1, forward strand.
AAAAGCCCACTTTCGTGGGCCTATCTGCTTAATACTTAACGGAACGGCGGCTCATTGAACGTACGTAGCTTACGAGAATGAAGTTTATCGCCTTCGGCTCGCAGCAAATCAATCGCGCGGATGCCAATTTGTAAGTGTTCAGAAATGGCACCTTCATAGAAATGATTTGCCTGTCCCGGCAGTTTGATCTCACCATGCAGCGGTTTATCAGAAACGCACAGTAATGTTCCGTACGGAACGCGGAACCGATATCCCTGAGCCGCAATCGTAGCGCTTTCCATATCAACCGCTACGGCGCGACTCAAGCTAAAACGCAGCGCTGATGCGGAAAAACGCAGTTCCCAGTTACGGTCGTCGGATGTAACAACGGTACCGGTACGCAAACGCTGTTTCACCTCTTCACCAGGCATCCCACTCACGGCTTTAGTAGCATCATATAGCGCGCGCTGAACTTCAGCGATGCTTGGGATTGGAATATCTGGGGGTAAAACCGCATCTAAAACATGATCATCACGGAGATAGGCATGCGCCAGTACATAATCGCCAATCGACTGACTTTCGCGCAGCCCACCACAATGTCCAATCATCAGCCAAACATGCGGTCTTAGCACCGCTAAGTGATCGCAAATTGTCTTGGCATTTGATGGACCTACACCGATGTTAACCAGTGTGATCCCCTGCCCGTTAGCCGAAATCAGATGGTACGCTGGCATCTGATGTTTCTTCCACGCTAAGTCAGACGTGGTCTTTTCTGGATCTGCCGTTTCGGCCGTAATATAGCTTCCACCGGCGCAGGAAAGTGCTTCATACGGGCTGTTAGGATCAAGAATTTGTTCACATGCCCAGCTGACAAACTCATCGACATAGCGACTATAGTTGGTGAACAAAATATAAGGCTGAATATGTTCCGCAGGCGTACCGGTATAATGTTTGAGTCGAGCGAGCGAGAAATCTGTCCGCAGCGCATCAAAATGTGAAAGTGGGAAGAAATCGCCGCCGGTCTCCAAACCATCGGTGATCCCATCACCAATTTGCGCTAAATCGGTGGTAGGGAAATGCTGCGCCAGCCCTGCGGTCATGGTTCTGTCGAGGATGAGGTCGGAACCATCAATAACAAATGGATATGGCATCTCTTGTTGTGACGGTGTCACTTCAAAGCTAGCGCCATACTCCGTTTCTAGCAGCGTTAACTGTTCTGAAAGATACTCTCTAAACAGAGCTGGACGTGCAATCGTAGTGCTGTACTGACCGGTGCGAGAAAAGCGCCCATAGGCGCGAGTTCGCAGATGATCGCGGAATTTTCCGTCCCAACTTACGCTCAGCTGTGGATAGGCAAACAACCCTTTTGCTCTTGCACCAACATCCGGCAGCTTACCATCGCTGATGTAATCACTGATGGCGGTACGCAAGGCCGCCAGCGCTGACTCATACAGTGCTTCGAGTCGATCAAGTGCTTCGGATGCCGTGAGATGCATTGTCTCTTGTGATTTATTCAAAATATCCCCTTAATGGCTCGCAAAGCTGTGGTTAAAACAGTATGGCGCATCCACCCATTTATTCAGGCTGATGTTTATTCTGCAGGCTCATTATGCAGCAACCAGCGACGCATTAGGCCTGCTAATTGTTGTCTTTCATCTGCGCTGAGGGGCTCAAGGATCTGCTTTTCATTCTGCACATGGTGCTCAAGTGCTCTATCTATCACCTTTAACCCTTCTTCGGTCAGCCCAATTTTACAGCTGCGTTTGTCATGTTCATTGGGCTGTTTGAACACGAGCCCTCGTGATTCCAGCCGCTCCAGTCGCACTGACATCGCGCCTGATGAAAGCATTACCGTCTGATAAAGATCGGTGGGAGTAATCAGTTCACCACTTCTTCGCAACGTGGCCAAAATATCAAACTCGATAGTATCCAAACCATGCTGTTCATAAACCAGGGTCACTTTGCTTGATAAAAGCTGTCCCATGCGGGCCATGCGGCCAATGATCCCCATTGGGGAACAATCGAGGTCCGGTCGTTCACGCTGCCATTGTGCAATGATTTTATCTACGTGATCTTGTTCCATCGCCACCCTCCTATATGTCTTTTTAAAAAGATACTTGTTTTATTGTACTTTTGCCACTAACTTATCTTTTACAAAAGTAACTTTTCAAAAAGATATATATGAATATACTCATCGCTTTTATGGTTCCGTTGCTCTGGGGAAGTACCTACGCCGTTGTCGGTTACTTTCTACAAGATATATCACCGGTATGGATAGCCGTCTTTAGAGCCCTACCGGCTGGCCTTTTGTTGTTGCTTATCCATCGCGCGTTGCCACCGCTGAGGTGGAACCGAATGCTGGCAATAAGCCTATGTAATATATCTTTTTTCTTTGTTCTTTTGTTTATTGCGGCACACCGCTTACCGGGATCGGTTGCGGGAACGCTAGGAGCCACATTACCGTTGATGGTGTTGTTATTGCAATGGGTGCAAGAGGGAAAAAAACCTGCATTATCAAAGCTTGGCCTTGCCTTATTAGGATTATTTGGCGTGGTGCTATTGCTAAATCCATCGGCTAACCTTGACCCTATCGGCGTAGCAGCCGCGTTGCTCGGGACTCTGCTCATGGCGCAAACCTCACTGTGGATAGCACGCTGGCCAACTCACGATCAGCTTGGACTCGCCGCTTGGCAGCTTTTTCTGGGGGGAGTCATTTTGTTGCCGTTCGCGTTTATGTTTGCGGGTGCTCCGGCGCTGCCTACGCCAAAAACGTGGGTAGGTTTAATCTGGCTGGTCGTTTGCAACACGGCATTCGCCTACTGGTGCTGGACTCGATCTGTAAGCCTGCTCGGTCCACACACCATGTCGATGATTTCGCTGTTCAATCCGGTTACCGCTGTTCTACTCGGTTCTATCTTCCTCAGCGAGAGGCTATCTATCACACAATGGAGCGGCATTGCATTAATATTTATCTCCATCCTGTTGATGAAGGTAATTAAGACGAAACCTGTTGTGCTCTAGTGCCCTTTTTCATGGCACCATAATGAAAATAGCCCTCTATTGTTACGGTTCGTCACACAAATGCCACATGGAAATGCTATACATAAAGAGTAGTCATTCATTCCTCTCTGAGGTGTTATATGAATACTTTTGGTTTGACTCGAACCTATGCAGGAATATTGATTGTCGAAAACTGTCGCTGTGCGCAGTACGATCATATTGAGGAGAACTTCCACCTAGCCGTGCAGAAATATAGCTATTTGGTGCGGCCTGGAGAGCATATCGATGGGCCAGAATGGGTGAGTCGAATTCAGCAACGAGAATCAAACCACAATATTGACCACCTTCTTACGGCTATTTTAGCCATGATGCATAGTGACCCAGAAATCGAACATGAATGTGTTTACTACTAATCTTATGTGGAGCTTTAGCTCTTATCATGCCGCGCTAAAGCTCCTCTCATTACCGCACGTTAATTCACTTTTTTAGCTAGCATGGTCGCAAAGCGCATTTTGATGCGATTACCATTGGCATCGATGCGATGTAATTCCCCCACATCTTCGTTATATTTTGCAAACTCCCAGCCCGCATAGTAATTACGCAGTTCATCCGGTTTGAACGTAAACGAGAATGGTACGCTGCACGGGTAGTCTGGGCTGTCTACAGCCGCAACAATCAGGTTGTAGCCGCCGACGCGGGTGCTAGCCTGCATGTTGTCGATAATGGCAGGAATTTGTTGCCGATCGAGAAACATAAAAACCACGGTGGAGAGGATGAAGTCATATTCTCCGCTAAAACGCTGGGTGTTGAGATCGACTTCATGGGCTGAGATATTCACCAGCCCTTCTGCCTGAATAACCTCATTCAGGCTCGCGATGCTCATCGGATTTTTATCCCATGCGGTGACGTCAAAACCTTTTGAATTTAAATACAGCGAATTACGACCGCGACCACAGCCGAGATCTAACGCTTTACCCACCGGAACAATTTTAGCGGCGTTTAACACTTCTGAATGCGTGGCTGTCAGCTGATATTTGCGAGTGTAATAATCGCCATCACGAGCGGTAGTGTTGTTATCTGAGTTCATTAGGGTATCCATATCAATTACCAGAATTAATCGGGTAATTATCCCTCATTCTGTCGATAAATGCTTCCCTGCGTAGGCAAGTTCACCATTCCATGACAACCTCACGAAAAAAAAAATTATTAACCCCGTAGCCGCAGTAAACATTAGGCCTGACTCTCGGCATGATATTTATATCTAGCACACCAATAGTCAGACCCACTACCATTTCTCTAGACGTTGAACTGGCCTACCGCCCCCACCAAATCATTCGCCTGAGACAATAACGCCCCCGAGGCTGCGGTTGACTCTTCGACCAGCGCCGCGTTCTGCTGCACCATGGTATCAAGGTGAGTGACGGCCTTGTTGATCTCATTGATGCCACGCATTTGCTCATCGGCCGCGTTGGTGATTTCAGACATAATTGCCGTCACTGCCGAAACACTGGTGACAATATCGGTCATGGTATCGCTGGTTTGGCGTACCTGCGTTGACCCCGATGACACACTGCGCACCGTTGATTCGATCAGCGTTTTAATCTCTTTCGCCGCCTGAGCACTACGCTGCGCCAAGGTACGAACCTCGCCTGCAACCACAGCGAAACCACGACCTTGCTCACCGGCTCTAGCCGCTTCCACCGCCGCGTTTAACGCCAGAATATTGGTTTGGAAAGCGATGCCGTCAATCACACCGGTGATATCACCAATTTTACCGGAGGCCGTTTCAATGGACTGCATGGTGTTGATCACCTTAGCGATCGCTTCTCCACCGCGCGAGGCATCGGCTGATGCCGATTGTACTGCGCTGTTAGCCTGCTTAGCTGCGCCAGCGGATTGAGCCACCGTAGAGGAAATTTGTTCCAGCGCGGCGGACGTCTGCTGCAGATTTGCCGCAGCGGATTCGGTTCTGCTTGAGAGATCTTGGTTCCCTGAAGCAATCTCATTGGCCGCTACACGTACAGATTCGCTGCTGTTGCGGATTGTTTTCATCACCGCACTGAGCTTATCGACAAAGCGGTTAAAGGCACCGGCGATTTGCGATACCTCATCTTTGCCGTCCGTAGGTAAGCGCTGGGTCAGATCTTCTGTACCGGAGCTGATCGCATCCATGGCATCTCGAATGCGGATAAGCGGTTTTAGCGCGCGCTGGGCAATCACGCCAATGATGACGGCAGCAATCACGATAAGCACTAACAGCGTGACTAACGAGGTTGTCAGCAGAGAGCGCATACCCGCCGTAGCCTCAGTTTTATCCATTGCTACCACGGTAAACCATGACGTTCCCGCTACAGGCTGAGCCAGTAGAAGTTTTACGCTACCGCTAATTTCTGATTCAATCGGCGTACGGGCATTCAGCAAGCGTGATAAATCCAAGGTCGGCGCAATACTTCGAAGCGACTTTTGAGTCAGGGATTCATCTGGATGCGCCATAATGTTGCCTTCGGAATCAATCAACATGCCGAAACTGCTGTCGGTTAGATGAATTGAACGAACGTTTTCGATTACGCTGTCCATCGTCACATCCCCCTCGACGACCCCTTTAAGCACCCCATTTTCAATACTAGGTGCCGCAAAGGTAACCACCATTTTCTTGGTGTTAACGTCAATATAGGGCGCGGTAATAATTGGTTTACCTGCTTTTACTGCTTGTACATACCAAGGCCGAGTTGTTGGATCATAGCCTTCGGGGACGCTGTTAGGTACCGATGAAATATCAATTTTATTCGGATAACCAATATCGATTCCCATAAAGTTACCGCCGTTGGCAACCTGTACCATCAAAGGCATCGGATCTGGAGAAGTAACGTGCGGCGTCAACGATGCTACCAGATGGCTTTTGCTAGCCACCCAATCGGCGATAGCACGGTTGTGACTGGATGAAACGGCTTCAAGGGTACTGTCTATCGCGCTGTTATTGTATTTATTCGCGATGGAATAGTTGAGATAGGTGTTAATACTGAGAGAGCAAATAACAATGGCGGTGGAGGCTGCCAGAATACGTGAACGGATAGAGTCGAACATGATTGCTTGCCCTGATTAGAAGAGAGATATGCCAGACTTATGTTTTTTATTAAAACAGCTCACTAAATAACGGCCTCAAAAATTAAAACTTGAGTTATTTACACTATAAATAAATTAAACCATATTAATCAGCAGAGTAACCGATCTCACTCATTGCTGCTTTCCCGTCGTCCTATCACCTATAAATCCTGAACATTTAGCAGTATGATGCTCACTACTGCTCTATTTTCTCCATTCTCCTAACTTAGTAAGCGCAATGAATAAAACTCCTGTTTCCCGTAAAACCGCATGGTTAAGGGTGATTACCCTTGCGGTGGCTGCCTTTATTTTCAATACCACCGAATTTGTCCCCGTTGGTTTACTGTCGGATATCGCGGCCAGTTTCTCGATGAGCACCGCGCAAGTGGGTCTGATGCTGACTATTTACGCATGGGTGGTTGCGCTGATGTCTCTCCCGTTCATGCTAATGACCAGCCAGATGGAACGGCGTGGGCTGCTAGTGAAAATATTCGTGCTGTTTATTGTCAGCCATGTGCTTTCGGTGGTGGCTTGGAATTTCTGGATTTTAGTGATTTCACGAATCGGCATTGCGCTTGCCCATGCGGTATTTTGGTCTATCACCGCCTCTCTGGCTATTCGCTTGGCCCCAGCGGGGAAAAAGGCGCAAGCGCTGAGTTTGCTGGCGACGGGTACTGCGTTAGCGATGGTTTTAGGGCTGCCACTCGGGCGAATCATCGGGCAATATTTAGGCTGGAGAACCACGTTTTTGGTCATCGGTATCTTGGCCACGATAACGCTAATCTGCGTACTCAAACTGCTGCCTAAGCTGCCAAGCGAACATTCAGGCTCGTTGAAAAGCATCCCGATTCTCGCTCGTCGCCCAGCGCTGCTGTGCTTATATGCTTTAACCGTGATTGTGGTGACGGCACACTACACGGCCTACAGCTACATCGAACCCTTCATCCAAACCGTGGCATCCATGAGCCAAGGTTTTGCCACCATGTTGCTATTGATACTCGGCGCGGCAGGGATTATCGGCAGCGTGCTGTTTAGCATGTTGGGTAATAAACACCCTACTGCACTCATCATTGGCGCCATTGTGCTGCTGGCCTTAAGCCTGTTGCTGTTGTTGCCTGCCGCCGCGAGCCCTCTGTGGATTGCCCTGCTTTGCGTCGTTTGGGGCGTGGCCATTATGACCATCGGTTTGGGAATGCAGGTAAAAGTTCTCGCGATGGCGCCGGATGCGACCGATGTTGCCATGTCGCTTTACTCGGGCATCTTTAATATCGGCATTGGCGCAGGCGCTTTGCTGGGAAATCAGATCAGTATTCATTTCAGCATGGCAAACATTGGCTATATTGGTGCAGCACTGGCGTTAGTTTCTTTCCTGTGGTGCGTGTTTATTTTCCGCCGCTATGCCGAAGTAATGGCTAAAGGCTATTAATACTGACTGGATGGGGAGCGTATGATTTTATCGGCTTTGAAGGCGCAGAACTATGCGTTAGCACTGGATACGGCAGAAGCAGAGTTAGCCATTATCACCAACTCAGCGTTGAACCACTATTATGCGGCATGGGCGTGTGATGGTTTGGGGCAAGAGAACCGGGCAATTCCTCATTATGAAAAGGCTATTGCCCTGGGATTGCCCGACGCTGATTTAAAAGAGGCTTACTTAGGGCTCGGTAGCACCTATCGAGTGACCGGCAATTACCAGCAGGCCTATGATCTTCTCACTCAGGCCGTGGCGCATTTCCCAAACGACCGTGCGCTACAGGTGTTTTATGCGCTGGCGAAATACAGCATGGGCGATGCAAAAAGTGCGCTGCGTGACACCCTGTTGCTACTCACTAGCACCACACAGGACGACACGATTCTAGCTTATCGCAAAGCGATCGATTTTTACGCACAAGATTTGGACTTTATCAGTGATTAGTGCCGTTTTGACGGGCTTCTCCCGCCATTTGCAACTGGCATTCCAACATGGCGCACTCAACCGCCTTAGCCAGTTTTTGCAAACCTTGGTCGACTTTAATGAACCTTACCTAATGAAAAAGAACAGGAATGCCAATGCTGTCATTATTCCTGTTACCCATTTCCATTTTTGGGATTTCTCAAAATAAAAAAAGACTATCTGGGATATGAAGATAAAGAACAATATTAGTCCGCCAAAAATTTTCCCATTATCACTACTACTAGTATTAAGTGAACCTTGAGGAAGCGTCGGATCCATATCGTATACAACGTCGTATTTATCTACCATAGATAAATAAATAGTTAACATGCACAGTAGATAAAAAAGAATAAATACAATCCTAATAAATTTATTCATGACGCCATGCTCCTATTACCAGACCAGTCTATTAACGTGTTGCCAATTTTTGACAACAAAATCAACATGTCACGAATCCGCTTTGGTATGGCCCCGCTTCAATTCGTTGTGCTAATAAGTCGTCTAGGTGTTGATAGCGCGTCATTGTGACCCCTTAATAGTCATGGGTATTACTCAAGCCTCTCCCGTTTGTGGAGAGGCTTGAGCCGAGCACACAGATTGGCAAGTGTCTAGCGACAAACTTTAGCTTTTGTGGCGCTGGCTGATTTGCTTGGCAACGTTTTCATCAATTCTTCAGGTGAAACTGATGCAACAACGCTGCCTGGAAGCGGCATCTTCAAAATGTGATTTTTAATTTTGCCGATCACATGCATTTCACACGGTTTACAATCAAATTTGAGCGTTAACACTTCATCCTGATGGATTAACTGCATTGGTGATGCGCGCCCTTTTACCCCCTGCACACCTTTGGCCTGTTTAGGACACAAATTAAACGCGAAACGCAGACAGTGTTTGGTAATCATCACCGGAACGTCACCTTTCTCTTGATGTGCCTCATAGGCCGCATCAATCAGTTGGACGCCGTAGCGCTGGTAAAATTCACGGGCTTTATGATTGTAAACGTTAGCTAAAAACGTCAGGTGCGTTTCGGGATAAACCGGTGCTGGTTTCGAAACTGCTTTACGATGACCGCGCTGATACGCATGTAAACGCGCCTCTGTCAGCATATCGATAGTTTCGCGCCGCAGCTGATTGAGCAAACCATTAGGCACAAAATATGCCGTAGGCAGATTGATTTCGATCCCCTGAGAAAAATAGATGCTCTGCCCGAGTTTTGCCAAACCGTCATGCAAATTGCTAAAGGCTTTTTCTGGCTGTTTGGCCACGTCGAAGTCACCTGCTAATGTTTGGGTCACGCTAACGCCGTCTGCAGCGGTTGCGGTTAACATTAGTTGGTTTTCATTACCTTCTAGACGCAGTTTGACGCCGATGCGTCGCTCACTCGACGTTTTCAGCAACGCTTGTTGCCAATTGTGGTCTAGATTGCGGTTCAGCGGATGATGAGGACGAATATTTTTCAACGCATCCAGCATTTCGTTAGGCCATACGCGGAAGCTATTGGCCGTGATTTTTTCCACTTTACTCGCACGAAAACCGACGATATCGCGCTTAATCAATACGTTCAAACCATCGCCATTAGTCAGTGGTTCGGTCACGCTGACATCGATATGATCTTTACCAACCTTCAGGATTTCACCCATCGGCAAACCCACGAATTTTGGCGAATCAAACGCGCCGATATCCATTTTGCGCTGATTGACAAAGTAATCAGTGCTGCCACGGTGAAAAGTTTTATCTGGGGACGGCACGAAGAAATGCTCGGTGCGCCCCATGGATGCCGGCGCCAACTCTGGACGTTCGTTCATAATCGCGTCGAGGTGCTGGCGATAATAAGCTGTGATATTTTTCACATAGCTCATATCTTTGTAACGCCCTTCAATCTTGAAAGAGCGAACGCCAGCATCAATCAATGCGATGAGATTTTGGCTCTGATCGTTGTCTTTCATCGACAGCAGATGTTTTTCATAGGCGACCACGCGCCCCTGATCGTCTTTCAACGTATAGGGTAAACGGCATGCCTGAGAGCAGTCGCCTCGGTTTGCGCTGCGCCCTGTCTGGGCATGAGAAATGTAGCATTGCCCTGAGTAGGCAACGCACAGCGCACCATGGATGAAAAATTCCACGGTCGCATCGATGCTATCACTAATATTTTTAATCTGACTTAGGTTAAGCTCGCGCGCTAAAACGATCTGCGAGAAGCCCACATCGGATAAAAATTTGGCCTTTTCTACGCTGCGAATATCGGTTTGCGTACTGGCATGCAGTTCAATTGGCGGGATATCCAACTCGAGGATGCCGAGATCTTGCACGATCAGTGCGTCGACGCCGGCGTCATACAGTTGATGAATTAACCGGCGTGCGGGCTCTAATTCTGCATCATGCAAAATGGTGTTGAGCGTCACAAAAATTTTTACGCCATACCGATGGGCAAAAGTGACTAACTCAGCAATATCACTCAGCGAGTTGCCTGCATTATGACGTGCGCCGAAATCCGGCCCGCCAATATAAACGGCGTCTGCGCCGTGCAAAATAGCCTCACGCGCAATAGCAACATCGCGCGCAGGGCTGAGGAGTTCAATTTTATTCTTGTGGGATACGTCGCTTCGTAGCATGGATTAACCGTCTTGGTGAAAAGGCGAAAACGTGGCTATTGTAGTCTGGAATTTTCACTTCACAAGGAAACCTCACCCACATTGAGTGATTCTTTTCAGATATTTTCCAATTCAGCTCAATAATCAAAAAACAGCCAGATATATCTCATAGGGGCTAAAATCGAGCGACCACGTTTGCTTACATTTTACTTTTGGCTTTTTTAACGTATTGCAGCGTGCCGTTGAACAAAAATAAATTTTTAAACCAATTATTAATATTGTATTTAGTGAGTGGTGAAGATATTTATTCATTTGCGACAATTTATTAACGTATTTTTTTTAAGACTGCCGCTAGGCCGCTCCAGCTATGAGTTTCACACCAGCCCGTAAAGGGGAATCCAAAAAAACGACCTCCATTTTATTTGCTATTCATTAACATGAAAAACAAGTAACACAAATAAATACAACATACACATCTCTTTGTTGTGACGTTGTCACATAAAACAAACTCAATTTCGGTCACATTTCCTAAAGTTATGTCTACTTAAACGTCAAATTATCGTTTGGATCAACAACAGGGTTTATTCTCTCCCCTAAAAGATGTTAAAATTGACCAATATCAATATTGCTTGGGCATTACCTATGATTCCGGAAAAGCGCGTCATTCGTCGTATCCAGTCTGGCGGTTGTGCGATCCATTGTCAGGATTGCAGCATTAGCCAGCTGTGCATTCCTTTTACTCTCAATGAGCACGAGCTGGATCAGCTTGACAACATCATTGAGCGTAAAAAGCCGATTCAGAAAGGTCAGGCGTTATTTAAAGCCGGTGATGAGCTGAAATCGCTGTATGCCATTCGCTCCGGAACCATTAAGAGCTACACCATCACCGAGCAAGGTGATGAACAAATTACGGCTTTCCACCTTGCAGGCGATCTGGTGGGATTTGATGCTATCGGTAATCAGCAGCATCCAAGTTTTGCTCAGGCACTCGAAACCTCAATGGTTTGCGAGATCCCGTTTGAGACTCTGGACGATCTGTCGGGCAAAATGCCAAGCCTGCGTCAGCAGATGATGCGTCTGATGAGCGGTGAGATTAAAGGTGATCAGGACATGATCCTGCTGTTATCCAAGAAAAACGCCGAAGAACGCTTGGCGGCTTTTATCTACAATCTCTCCCGCCGTTTTGCTCAACGTGGTTTCTCTCCACGTGAGTTCCGTTTGACCATGACACGTGGTGATATCGGTAACTATCTGGGACTGACTGTTGAAACCATCAGCCGTCTGCTGGGACGTTTCCAAAAAAGTGAAATTTTAAGTGTGAAAGGTAAATACATCACCATCCAAGATGTTGATGCGCTTTCGATGTTGGCTGGCAATCCCCGCTCAACCAACGAGTAATGGTTCAGATAGTTTTCTGAATGATATTAACCCGGGTCACTAATTTCTAACGGATTTTTTCCGATTAGTTGATCCGGTTCTCTTCTATTCCCTACTTTGTTTTCCCATGATGGTTTACTCTTAATCTGTAAGGCCTATTGTTGTATTTGTCCCTTGGACGATAAAACAGTGCAATGCACACATTATTTGGGTTAGCGAGGAGGCGGTATGGCGAAGTATCAGAATCTTCTGGTGGCTATTGATCCCAATCAGGATGATCAACCGGCGTTGCGCCGCGCTGTTTATCTGGTCCAGCGAAATGGCGGACGCATTACGGCATTTCTGTCTATCTACGATTTTTCCTACGAAATGACGACCTTGCTCTCGCCCGATGAGAGAATGTCGATGCGACAAGGTGTTATCAGTCAACGCTCTGCTTGGATCAAAGAGCAGTGTCGTTACTATCTGGAAGCGGGTGTGCCTATCGAAATCAAGGTGGTCTGGCATAACCGTCCATTCGAAGCCATTATTCAAGAAGTGATTAGCGGCAAATACGATTTACTGCTGAAAATGGCACATCAGCACGATCGCTTAGAATCCGTGATTTTCACCCCCACCGACTGGCATTTGCTACGTAAATGTCCTTGCCCTGTTTGGATGGTAAAAGATCAGCCTTGGCCACAGAACGGCACTGCTCTGGTGGCGGTGAATCTATCAAGCGAAGAACCCTACCACGATCCACTTAATATTAAATTAGTGAAAGAATCACTCGAACTGGCAGAGCATGTTGACCATACCTCTTTGCATTTGGTCGGTGCTTATCCTGTAACGCCAATTAACATTGCTATCGAACTACCTGACTTTGATCCGAACATTTATAATGATGCCATCCGTGGGCAGCATCTGCTCGCGATGAAAGCGCTGCGTCAGAAGTTTGGTATGAAGGAAGAATGCACTCACGTAGAGAAAGGCTTACCTGAGGAAGTGATCCCTGATGTGGCAGAGCATCTGAACGCTGGCGTTGTTGTTTTAGGTACTTTAGGCCGCACAGGCATTTCCGCGGCATTTATTGGTAATACCGCTGAACATGTTATCGATCATCTGAAATGCGACTTGTTAGCTATTAAACCGGATGGTTTCCAGTCGCCCGTAGAACTGGACGACGACGATGAACATGATGATGAATGAGTACAGATAGATCTCTATCAAAACCTCCGTTTTACGGGGGTTTTTGATTACCTACGCTTGCCTTCCCTACGCTGTTCAGCGCAGTTGATTCTTTGAGATACCATATACCGCGTTAGTTAACTATTTTCTGCGGAGTTAAAGACGATCTCTTTTTTATAGCTTACAATGTATGTTGTAACTAAATAGCGATAGAAAAAGGTGCACTATGTCTGCTAACCATGTCATTGATCGAATGAACGTTTGCTTCCACCAGCTTGAGCAAGGCCTAATTGAAATCGATGCCGTTCTTAAATCGCTCACGCCGTTGCAAGCGAACGTCTTTCAATTGCCCGATATCGAAAAAGGAAAAGAGCATGATGAAGTCACCCACATTAGCGTTATCCCTTGCTCCGGTGAAACCGCATTTGATGCAGGATTACAGCATTTTCGCCGTCTGTTCATTCACCATCATGCACAGCATATCAGCAGCAAAGCCGCTGTTCGCCTTCCCGGCGTGCTCTGCTACTCTGCCACCTATTCGCAGGTGAAATCCACCAGCGCCCTTATTAGTGAGGTTAACCAGCTAAAAAAACAGTTGGAGAAGATCATTGCCGTAGAGTCCGGTCTCCCCCCCGAGCAACGCTTTGAGTTCGTTCACGCGCACCTTAAAGGCTTAATTACACTGAGCGCCTATCGTTCGCTAACGGTATTACATAACCCAACCACCGTACGTTTTGGTTGGGCAAATAAGAGCGTCATCAAAAATATGCAGCGCGATGAGGTCATCGCTCGCTTAGAGAAAAGTTTAACCGCCAACCGTTCTGTTCCCCCCTATTCTCGCGAACAATGGGCTGAGCTGGTGAGTCAAGAATTAGAAGATGTCATGCGTTTGCCTGAAGGGGCTAAGCTGAAGATAAAGCGGCCGGTAAAAGTTCAGCCCATTGCACGCGTTTGGTATCAGGAAGAACAAAAACAGGTACAGCATCCTTGCAGTATGCCGTTGATTTCCCTAACAGATGAGTTTAGCGAGACACCGGTTCCCTTGCTGGGCGATTTAGGTGACTACGACGCGGACAATATTCAGGTAAAACATCGCCCGCGCGCGAAAAAGCTTGAGCTCCTGATACCTCGCTTGCATCTTTATCGAGAGCTGGATTAAAGTGACAACGTCACGGAGGTATCATGATCTAATGGTGCTCCCCACCATGTCTTGTGGTCTAACCCATTCGTCAAACTGAGCCGCCGTAACATAGCCCAGCATCAAGGCTGACTCTTTGAGGGTTAATCCCTCGTGGTGAGCCTTTTTAGCAATTTCAGCCGCTTTATCATAGCCAATATGGGTGTTAAGCGCGGTGACTAACATGAGAGACTCATTTAATAACTGATTGATTCGAGGCCGATTAGGTTCAATTCCGCGGGCGCAGTGTTCGTTAAAGCTTTCTATTCCATCGGCGAGCAGGCGCACGGATTGTAAAAAGTTATGAATAACCAGAGGTCGAAAAACGTTGAGTTCAAAGTTCCCCGAAGCACCTCCGATATTCACCGCGACATCATTCCCCATCACCTGAGCACAAAGCATAGTAACGGCTTCACACTGAGTCGGATTCACCTTGCCCGGCATGATGGAACTGCCTGGTTCGTTTTCAGGAATGCTGATTTCGCCGATGCCACAACGTGGCCCAGAGGCAAGCCAGCGAACATCATTGGCTATTTTCATCATCGATGCGGCTAGGCCTTTTAGCGCACCGTGAGCCTGTACCAAGCCGTCACAGCTGGCCAAAGCCTCAAACTTATTCGGTGCAGTCACAAAATCACAGCCACTCAGTTGTGCGATCGCTTTTGCCACCCGCACAGAATATTCAGGATGCGTATTAAGTCCAGTTCCAACCGCAGTCCCTCCCAAAGCCAGCTCATAAAGGTGTTCAAGTCCGTATTCAATATGCTTTTTGCTGTGTACAAGCATCGCAACCCAGCCTGAGATCTCTTGCCCGAGCGTTAATGGCGTTGCGTCCTGTAAATGCGTGCGGCCGATTTTCACGATGTGGCGAAATTGGTCTGATTTTTCCTGCAAGGTTTGTATCAATACATCCATCTGCGGCAAAAGCTGCTGGCGGATTGCCACCACCGCCGCCACGTGCATCGCGGTTGGAAATACATCATTCGAGCTCTGACTTTTATTCACGTCATCATTGGGATGAACTTTACGCTCATTGCCACGTTCTCCGCCCAATAATTCACTGGCGCGATTCGCCAGAACTTCGTTCATGTTCATATTGCTTTGCGTACCCGAACCGGTTTGCCATACCGCGAGCGGAAACTCCTGATAACGAAAACCATCAATAACTTCCTGCGCAGCCTGCATGATCGCTTCGGCTTTCTCCTCGCTTAATAAGCCAAGATCTAGATTCACCTGCGCAGCCGCTTTTTTTACCACCGCCAACGCATCAATTAACGCCTGCGGCATTTTCTCCACCGAAATACGGAAATGTTCCAATGAGCGCTGCGTTTGAGCTCCCCACAACCGCGCCTGAGGAACATCAATATCGCCCATAGAGTCTCGTTCAACGCGCATAGCTGTCATATTTTCTCCTTGGTTATAAATACCAAACTCCGGTGAATGGTTAGCTTATTTAATGAGTATAGCTTTATATCAACTGGTTAGAATGTGAGAGCTCGTCTAATTTCTTACATCAATATCCTTGCGTCAGGTGCGCTATCTCCTGTTTACTTACCACAATCACTTTATATCGCTTTAACTTCACCTTAGGTTGATACCAATGCAAAAGATGATCAATGCCGTACAAAACTATGCTTGGGGTAGTCACGACGCACTCAGCAATCTTTATGGTTTCCCAAATCCAGACAATAAACCCATGGCAGAGCTATGGATGGGCGCGCACCCGCTAAGTAGCTCCATGGTTTTAGATAAAAATGGCCATAAAGTGTCGCTACGTGACGAAATCGCCAAGGATCTGAATGGAAATTTAGGGAATGCGGTGGCAAAACGCTTTGGAGAGCTGCCATTTTTGTTCAAAGTACTCTGCGCAGCACAACCTCTCTCGATTCAAGTACATCCAAGCAAACATGCAGCCGAAGAAGGCTTTGCGCGTGAAGAGTCAGCTGGAATTGCAATTAACGCCGCAAATCGTAATTACAAAGATCCTAACCATAAGCCTGAATTGGTCTATGCCTTAACACCATTCAAAGCAATGAACGGGTTCCGCGAACTGACTGAAATCGCGCAATTGCTACAACCCGTCGCTGATGCTCACCCAGATATCGCGCAATTTATCCAGCATCCCGATGAACAGCATCTCGCCGCGTTGTTCGGGAATTTGTTGAGTATGACGGGCGAACAAAAAGCCCATGCACTTAGCGTACTTGCCGAGGCGCTGAACCATCAACAAGGTTCAGCGTGGGACGCTATCCGCAGTATCGCTCAGGTGTATCCGGACGATAGCGGACTGTTCTCGCCATTGCTGCTCAACACCATCGAGTTAACCCCTGGGCAAAGTATGTTTCTGTATGCCGAGACGCCACATGCCTACTTAAACGGCGTAGGGTTAGAGATTATGGCTAACTCCGATAACGTGTTGCGCGCAGGCCTAACGCCAAAATATATCGATGTCCCAGAACTGCTGGCCAACGTGAAATTTGTACCTAAACCGGCGAACTCACTGCTGACGACGCCTATTATCACTGGTAACGAAACGCGCTTCCCTATTCCCGTGGAAGACTTTGCCTTTGCCGTACACACGCTAACCGACGCACCACAGTCCTTAGCGCAAGAGAGTGCCGCAGTGCTGTTCTGCATCGAGGGCGAAGCAACATTAAGCAAAGGTGAGCAGCGTATTACGTTAGCACCGGGAGAGTCTTGCTATCTTCCTGCGAATGAGTCACCGGTGATCGTCCAAGGTCATGGGCAGTTGGCTCGTGTATTTAACGAACTCTGAGCACATAAGAGGATAAACGAGGCTAAAACCCTCTTTAGAAAATTCTCTTTTCTTAGCTAATTCAGATTAGTATTTGCTAATTGGCGTTGTTTACCGCCACAATAAAAACGCCTGCGGGCGTTTTTTGTTTATGCTCGCCACAAATTTTTTGATACGCCGTTGATGGGACATCTCCCTGCGGCAGCACATTCAAGGCTTAAGGAAGAACATAATATGAAAAAATCAGCTGTCGCGGTCGCGGTCATCGTGGTTTTAGGTGCCGCTTGGACCGGAGCCTCTTGGTATACCGGCAAGCTCATTGAGCAACGAATGACGACTGAGGTCGAGAACGTTAATAGCCAGCTCAACAACTATTTCCCTAAAGCAGGTTTAAAACTCAGCTACGAAGACTATAACCGTCACCTGTTCTCCACCGATGTGCGCTATATTCTGCAAAACGATCCGAGCTTCAAAGGCGAACCAAGCCTCAAAGCCGGTGAGCAGATTGTCCTGAAAGAAACCATTACTCACGGCCCCTTCCCGCTAGCACAGCTCAAGAACTTCAACTTTGTGCCGAGCATGGCGTCTGTACATACCGAATTAGAAAACACGCCTGCGGTAAAAGTGCTGTTTGATGCCACTAAGGGTAAATCGCTGGTCGATGCTGATACCCGCATCGCCTACAACGGCGATACGCAATCGAAAATTACGCTCATTCCTGTCGACTACGCGAAAGATAAAATTTCGGTGAAATTTGACGGTGCAGTAATTAACGCAGATGTAGCTAAAGATCTTTCCACGCTGAAATTCGATATGAACAGCGATAACGTCGTGATCTCTGCGCCAAATGAGATGAGCCAGCAAGAGCAAATCACTCTGCAAGGTTTCACGATGGAAAGTGATAGCCATCGCGGCAAGTTCGATCTGAATATTGGCTCACAGAAAATGAATGCCAAGCATCTGTCGGTGTCTGTCGATGGTAAAGAGTCGGCAGTGTTAGATGGCTTCAAGCTAGACGCTAACATGGGCGAGGATGATAAAAACCTCAATGGCGTTTTGAACTACACACTCGATGCACTAAAAATCAGCGGCAAAGATTTTGGTCAGGGCGCATTAACGCTGAAATTTAACGGTGTTGATGGTAAGGGATTGAAAACCTTTGCCTCACAGTACAATGATTTTATCAATCGCCAACTGGCCCAAGGCGATGACCTCGATCCTGATGTATATCAACAAGAATTAGCGGCATTGGTTGAAAAGAACATGCCAGCGCTACTCGCCGGTAATCCAACGCTGAATATACAACCACTAAGCTGGAAGACCTCTCAGGGTGAAAGCCAGTTTAGCTTGGATCTCAACTTAGTGAATCCTCAACCTCAAGCAGAAACCGCCGACGAACCACTGATGTTGCAGTCAATCAAAAAACTGGATGCAAAACTGGCTATCTCCATGCCAATGGCGACTCAGTTAGCGTCTCAAGCGGCAGAACTAGAAGGTTATAACGCTGAAGATGCAAAACGCTTAGCGGGACAGCAAGTTCAAGGCATTTCAGCTATGGGCCAAATGTTTAAACTGACAACGCAGAAAGACAACATGATTTCTAGCAGCTTCAGCTATGCGAATGGTCAGGTTGATTTGAACGGCACCAAAATGCCTCTCGCTCAGTTTGTTGGCCTGTTTGGCATTTTAGGTGGCATGCAGGATCAGGGCGAAGCCCCTGCAGGGAATTAATTTCCGTCACTGAACAACACCTACAACGTAAACGGCCCCGATTGGGGTAATGCTGATCGTTTAAGAAATCGAGATACACGGGGCTAGCACACCGCGGGGCGCTCCGGCAGCTAAAGCTGCTACGACCCCATCGGTGTACTTCCCCTAAAATCACGCTTAAGTGACCGGCATTACCCCAAAAGGGCCGTTTTTTTAACGGATATCTTACGCAGAACCTCTGGCAATAAGTTTTGGTGGCAAAATAATATGTTGGGCCTGTTCATCCGGCGCATCAATGCGCTGTAGCATACGATTTGCCGCGCTATAGCCAATTTCACGCGCAGAGCTACTGATGAACGTCAGAGGCGGATCGGTAAGCTCAGCTTCTGGCACATCGCCAAAGCCTATCAGTGCCACCTGACGGTTATAGTAGCTTTCATTTTCATCCTTACCGACGCTGTTTCCCATCCCGATTACGCCAAAATAAGCGCCCATGGCAATAGAGGCTTTATGACACAAGATGGCTGTCACCTTGGGATAATGGTTAAGCAGCGTTTGGGTGGCCTGAGCTGCGGCCTGTTGCTTGCATTCACACTCGATAATCCATTCCGATTTGAACGGTAAGCCGTACTGGATAAGCGTGCCGCAGAATCCGCCCAGCCGTTCAGCGCGCGTCAATGAGCTGCTTTCGCCCCCCAAATAAGCGATCTGACGATGACCATGTTTGATCAGATATTCTGTCGCTATCTTTGCCGCCTGCGAGTTATCAGGGCGAATGACGTCGATATCATCAAATTCGCTGGCCCGTGCAGCACATACTAGCGGTAAATGCATTTCTCGCGCTTTTTGTTTCATCTCATCACTGAGAAAACGCCCACTGCCTACGATAATGCCATCAACGCCATAGCCGCTGAGGCTATCTAAGCAACGCGCTAAATTGCGTCCGTTTTTACCGCACTGAGTAAGAAACAGCACTTTTCCCTGCGCTTCAAGTACTTCACTGATGCCAGCGGCGACTTCGGCATAAAACGGCTCGCTGATATCACTTACGATAAGACCAATCACATTCGACACGCTTCCGCGCAGCATGGCTGCCTGCTGGTTGCGCACATAACCCAATGTCTCAATGGCGTGATTGACACGGCTGCTGGTTTTATCAGAGATGCGCCCTTTCCCACTGAGGACCAAAGATACCGTGGTCACAGACACGCCAGCGTGTTGTGCAACATCGGTGATAGTGATTTTTTTCGAGTTCATGCCGTTTTTATTCACTTATGGGTAGCTTATCGCGCTCAATTGCATGGTTATTTTACCTTATTTTTTAGTAAAACATTTAATCCGATCTCGCATAATTCACATTAACACCGATTCTGAGAACTGTGATCCGGCAAATGGTTTTGTTTGGTAAAACGTTTTATCTTCTTTTACCAGAATCGCTGAATACCCGTCGATAGATTTGTAGGTCATTTTAGTTTTATACGTCATTTTAAAATTTCATTAAATTAAGAGCAGTCAAGGATCTTTCATCAGGAGTCGTCATGCCCACTCAGACCAAACAAAAAATCACGCTGTGGGAGTTTTTCCAGAGTCTAGGAAAAACCTTTATGCTACCCGTGGCACTGCTGTCTTTCTGCGGCATTATGCTGGGAATTGGTAGCTCGCTGAGCAGCCGTGATGTATTAACGTTATTACCCATGCTGGATAATGCCCCACTCCAGTTGCTGTTTACTTGGATGAGCAAAGTCGGCTCTTTCGCATTCAGCTTCCTGCCAGTGATGTTTGCAATTGCTATTCCGCTAGGTATGGCGCGGGAAAATAAAGGCGTAGCGGCATTTGCCGGTTTTGTCGGTTTTGCCGTGTTTAATCTAGCTACCAACTTTTATCTGACCACCAAAGGTATTTTACCCACCGTTGATCCTTTGGTGCTGAAGGCAAACAACATCCAAAACATCATCGGTATCCAGTCTATCGACACCGGTATTTTGGGTGCTGTGATTGTCGGGATCGTGGTTTATCTGCTGCACGAACGTTTTAACACTATTCGTCTCCCCGATGCGCTAGCCTTCTTCGGCGGTACACGCTTTGTGCCTATCATCACCACGCTGGTGCTTGGCCTATTAGGCCTGCTGGTTCCATTGATTTGGCCTTGGTTCGCGATGGGGATCAACGGACTCGGCAAGCTTATTCATAACGCTGGCGTCTTCGGCCCCATGATTTTCGGCTCCGGCGAGCGTCTCCTGCTGCCCTTTGGCCTGCATCATATTCTGGTGGCGTTGATCCGCTTCACCGAAGCTGGCGGTACCATGGACGTCTGTGGTAACAGCGTTAGCGGCGCATTGACCATTTTCCAAGCACAGCTTTCTTGCCCAACGACACACGGCTTCTCCGAGAGTGCGACACAGTTCCTTTCTCAAGGCAAAATGCCTGCATTCTTAGGTGGATTGCCAGGTGCTGCGCTGGCAATGTACCACTGTGCTCGTCCTGAGAACCGTCATAAGATTAAAGGCCTGCTGATTTCCGGCGTGGTTGCCTGTGTGGTTGGTGGTACGACTGAGCCTCTGGAATTCCTGTTCCTCTTCGTCGCACCATTCCTGTATGTGATCCATGCTATTTTGACCGGTTTGGGCTTCACCATCATGTCCATGCTGGGTGTGACTATCGGTAATACCGACGGCAACATTATTGATTTCGTGGTCTTTGGTATCCTGCATGGCTTACAAACGAAATGGTATCTGGTGCCGGTGGTTGCAGCGATTTGGTTCGTGGTCTACTACGCGATCTTCCGTTTTGCGATTACTCGTTTCAATATCAAAACGCCGGGACGCGATGTTGATAACAGCGCGACTAGCGAGAAATCGGCTAAAAATGCCTCTTCCAGCAAGTCTGGCTACGATGTGCCGGGAATTTTGACCGCCTTAGGCGGTGCAGAGAATATTGTCTCGCTCGACAACTGTATTACCCGCCTACGCCTGTCAGTTAAAGATATGTCGTTGGTTGATGATGCAACGCTAAAGAATCTCCGTGCAATTGGCGTCGTACACTTGAACGAGCACAATTTACAAGTTGTTATCGGACCACAGGTACAGTCAGTCAAAGATGAATTAGACTATCTGATAGCTCAGCCGAGTGCTTAATTTTTATCATTGATTCGGGGCGCTAAGCGCCCCGCTTTATTTATCTAATCCCTCATTCGAGCAGATATCATAAAAGGCGAATGAAATATGTTTGATTTCTCTAAGACTGTTGACCGTCACGGCACTTGGTGTACCCAGTGGGACTATATTGCCGATCGATTTGGTGCCAATGACCTGCTGCCATTCACCATCTCCGATATGGATTTTGCTACCGCTCCCTGTATTACCGAAACATTAGAAAAACGCATTGCGCACGGTGTTCTTGGTTATAGTCGCTGGCAGCACGAAGATTTCCTTGGCGCCCTACGACACTGGTATGCCAAACGCTTCAATAGCGCCATTGATACCGACACCGCGGTTTATGGCCCTTCGGTCATCTATATGGTCGCCCAGCTCATTCGACTTTGGTCTCAACCGGGCGAATGCGTGGTAACCCATACCCCCGCCTACGACGCGTTTTATAAGGTGGTACTAGGTAATCAGCGCCAACTGCTCTCCTGTCCATTGAAACAAAAAGAGGGCGAATGGTACTGCGATATGGCTCATCTGGAAGCGCTGCTGGCTCGTCCACAGACCAAGGTGCTTTTATTGTGTAGTCCGCAAAATCCAACGGGTAAAGTTTGGACGCAGGCCGAACTGCACATCATGGCCGAGCTCTGCGAACGCCATGATGTTAAAGTGATTAGTGATGAAATTCACATGGATATGACGTGGGGAGAACACCGTCATACTCCTTGGAACGAAGTGGGAAAAACACCGTGGGCATTGCTTACCTCGGCCTCTAAATCGTTCAACATTCCCGCCTTAACCGGTGCCTATGGCTTTATCAACGATCCTGCGACTCGAGATGCTTATTTCCTACAGTTGAAAAGTAAAGACGGCCTTTCCTCTCCCGCTGTACTGGCGGTGGCAGCGCATATTGCCGCCTACCGTGAGGGGCAACCGTGGCTGGATGAGTTACGCGGTTATCTTCAGGCTAATTTGGAATATGTTGCCCATGAGCTCAATGCCGCATTCCCACAGTTGAATTGGAAAATCCCACAGGCAACCTATCTGGCCTGGATTGATCTACGCGCACTCGCTGTCGATGATCAAGCGCTACAGCGCATATTAATTGACGAAGAGAAAGTCGCTATCATGCCCGGTTTTACCTACGGTGAAGAAGGACGCGGATTCGTGCGACTTAACGTAGGCTGCCCACGCAGCAAAGTTGAACTCGGGGTACAAAAGTTGATTTCAGCCTTAAACAAGTTAGTTAAATAACCCTGCCGAAAATCCCCCGCCGCGCATATCGGTGGGGGTATTCCCCTGTTCGATTCGCATCCCATTTGTTCAACAAATCGACTTACCCGTTGAAAGATGATGCGATCGCGCCTATAGTTAGCGTACGGAAAATTTCCGTACAGTATCATTCAAGTTTGGTTTCCTTTTTTGACTAAAAGAGAGCTGAAACAATAAGTCTGACAGTGACTAAACGCCCGCTGTCGAGGAGTACATTATGTCCGCCCTAAAAAAACAACGTATCGATCTCAGACTCACCGATGATGACAAAAGCAAGATCGAAGAAGCGGCCGCAATGACCAACCAAACTATCACCCAGTTTATGGTTGCTAGCGCCGCTGAACGCGCAGAGGAAGTCATTGAGCAGCATCGTCGTCTCGTTCTCAACGATGAGTCGTGGAATTTGGTGATGGACGCTATCAGCAATCCGCCAGCCCCAAACAGTCGGCTGAAACGAGCATCGAAACGTCTAGCGAGCATGGAGTAAAACATGCCAGATCTCGCTATTGAGATTTTTTCGAACGACGTCGAATATGATTTTGCTCATTTCGACTGTGGTGAAGAATCTCTCAATATATTCCTCACCAATCATCTTGCCCGCCAGCACAACGCTCGAATCTTACGGGGTTATTTGCTGGTCACCAAAGAGCCAAAACCTAAAGTCGTAGGATATTACACGTTTTCTGGCAGTTGCTTCGAGAAAGAAACGCTTCCTTCAAACACACAGAAACGGAAAGTACCTTACGCTAATGTGCCCAGCGTCACCTTGGGGCGACTGGCTATCCAAAAAGAGTTGCAGGGACAAGACTGGGGAACAACGCTGGTAACTCATGCTATGAAAGTCATCTATCACGCGTCATTGGCGGTCGGCATCCATGGTATGTTTGTCGATGCTCTTAACGAAAAAGCCAAGCGGTTCTATCTTCAACTTGGTTTTATTGCGCTTACAGGCAATAACGCAAACTCGTTGTTCTACCCAACAAAATCCATCGAAAAGCTGTTTGAAGACGAATAAGTTTCGCCTATCTTTCGTCATCACACTAAATACTGTGTTTATATACAGCACCCCGTAAAACGGAGACTTTCCGCGATTATTTGTGATAAGCGTCACATTTTTATGCAACTCACTAGTATTTTGCAGTGTATTGTTTTTATACTGTTACGCACTTTATCCAGAATAACTGAGAGTGCACATCATGATCGATACCCGCCTTCCTCTGACTGACATCCACCGTCACCTCGACGGTAACATTCGTCCACAAACTATTCTGGAACTGGGCCGCCAGTTCAATCTTGAACTGCCCGCCGAAGAGCTCGAAGCCCTGCGCCCACACGTACAGATTACGGATACGGCGCCAGACTTAGTCAGTTTTTTGCAGAAACTCGACTGGGGCGTCGCCGTGCTAGGTTCTCTCGATGCCTGTCGCCGCGTTGCCTATGAAAACGTTGAAGATGCGCTGCGTGCGGGTATCGACTATGCAGAACTTCGTTTTTCCCCTTACTACATGGCAATGAAACACCAATTACCCGTTCAAGGCGTGGTTGAAGCCGTTATTGATGGCGTGCGTTCGGGCGTGCGTGATTTTAGTGTTGAAACTCGCCTGATTGGCATCATGAGCCGTACCTTTGGTGAAGGCGCCTGCCTAAAAGAATTAGATGCCCTGCTTGCCTGTCGCGAAGGCATTACCGCACTCGATCTCGCCGGTGACGAACTCGGTTTCCCGGGTTCTCTCTTCCTGAGCCACTTTAATCGCGCCCGCGATGCGGGTTTACGTATCACGGTACACGCAGGTGAAGCCGCAGGTCCGGAAAGTATCTGGCAAGCGATCAATGAGCTGGGCGCTGAACGCATCGGACACGGTGTTAAAGCCGTTGAAGACGCAAAGCTGTTAGATTATTTGGCAGAAAAACGCATTGGCATGGAGTCATGTTTGACCTCCAATATCCAAACCAGCACCGTTGCTTCACTGGAAAGTCACCCACTGAAAACCTTCCTACGCCACGGAATTCTGGCCTCAATTAATACCGACGATCCAGCGGTTGAAGGTATCGAGCTGGCGCATGAGTACAATGTTGCCGCGCCGGCCGCAGGACTGACGCAGGAAGAGATCCGCACCGCGCAGATAAATGGCTTAGAGATGGCGTTTATTTCTGATGCGGAGAAGCAGGTATTGCGGGAGAAGAAGTTGGGGTGAGACTGTGTGTAAGGTTTCGTACGCCTAAAGCATCGAATATCACATAAGCCTTGTGCTGGCGTCCGAGTCGGGGGGCCAATCGCTGCCCCCCGACACCCCAGCTTGGCACCGTTCTTCAGCCTGCTGCGCAGGTGCCCGAATCTCGTCATTCCGGCTTTAACGGAACGAACGGCAATCGCCATCCTGGCTCCTCCGTTCTTTCGCCGACATCCCTGTCGGCGAATCCTAGCCTTCATTCCTCCCTTCGGCTGAAGAACAACGTGCCGGAAAAGGTCAACGTCAAAATCAAAAGACAAAATCAAAACGTTTTTTGGTTTTTTAGTTTAAGTCTTGGAAGGGAGAGCCGCCGATACAGGGATGTATCGGCGGAGTTTGGGGCGCCCGGGATGGGCGATACCAAACCGGAGCGAAGATGGCGTCTCAGATAAAAAGCGCGCGAGTTGAGAGCCCCCGCGCAACGGGGCTCTCATCGGCCGCCTTCGCCAGCGGTGGCATGGAAACGCATTTGCTGACAGGCGAACGAAATATTACACCGCAATCCCATAGGATTAAGATATTGCTAACCAACGCACGAAACAAAACCTCTTTTTCACCCTTCACTTTCCTCTAACACCTTCTTCGCCTTCGCCCGATTGACATATCTCTGTGCTAGCACTGCGCACACCATCAGTTGGATCTGGTGGAAGATCATCAACGGCAGCACCATCATGCCTACCGCTGACGCAGGAAACAGCACATTCGCCATCGGGATGCCGTTCGCCAAGCTTTTCTTGGAGCCGCAGAAAACAATGGTGATTTCGTCAGCGGTGTTAAAGCCTAGCCAGCGCGCTGCAAAGGTATTTATCACCAGTACAATAGCCAACAGAATGGTTGAGAACACCACAATCGACAGCAGCGACCAACCGTCAATCTGGTGCCAAATCCCTTCGATCACAGCTTCGCTAAACGCGGTATAAACCACCAGCAGAATGGAAGACCGGTCGGTAATGTTAATCAGCTTACGGTGGCGTTCGACCCACTTAGCAATCAGCGGGCGCGACAGATGACCAATAATAAACGGCACCATCAGCTGCAAAATAATCGCGCCAATGGCATGCAGGGTGTCAGTTTCCCCACCTTGGGTATGCATCAACAGCCCCACCAGTAACGGCGAAAGGAATACACCTAAAATACTTGACGCGGAAGCACTGCAAATAGCTGCGGCCACATTACCGCCCGCCATCGACGTATAGGCAATCGCTGATTGAACTGTCGCAGGCAAAGCACATAGGTAGAGGAAACCCAGGTACAACGCAGGGCTTAACAGATTTGGCACTACCACATTCAAAGCCAGCCCCAGCAGCGGGAATAATGCAAAGGTGCTGAGAAACACCACCAGATGCAGTTTCCAATGTCCCATTCCAGAAACGATTGCCTCACGCGACAGCTTGGCGCCATGCATAAAGAACAGCAACGCAATAGCCGCCGTGGTGAGATGCTCGAAGATCGTTTTATAGATCCCCTCGCACGGGAACAGCGATGCCAAAATCACCACCGTAATCAAAACTAGCAAAAACTTATCAATACGCAAACGTTGCAGCCAAGACATAACTCAACTTCCCTTACCGAAAAATGTGCGAATACATATAGTTTTATAAAAAATAAAGCCTTCTTCCCGTGTATTAACAACCCAGAGAAGAAGGCCAATACGAAAATGCGCTAGGCAATATCAGCAACAAGTATCAGCATCATCTCAAGCAGGAAGCGGCAGTGCCCTTTGCTGCAATGAGGATTCTTGTCCAAGCTCGAGCAGTTCCATGACGGTAATCGCCTCCGAAGCCGGTACCGGATTCTCACCGTCACCGTTGATTGCATCGCGAATACCCGCGTAATACGCTGGATAATTGCCAGGGATGGTCAGCAACGACTGCTCTGCCATCATGTCATCTTGAACCAAGGTTAATACGCCATCGCGCATGTCGTAGCCCCAATCCGCCTGCGGTGGACGCTCGCCAGCCTTGAGACGATCCTCCTGAGGATCTAATCCATGTTTGATGTAGCTTCCTTTCGTGCCATGAATCACATAGCGCGGTGTTTCTGCCGCAGTCACCATGCTGCCATGCAAAATAATGCGCTTGTCTGAATAGTATAAAATCGCATGGAAATAGTCGGTGGTTTGAGAATTTGGGCGCATTGCGCACAGGTCAGCGAGCAGACTTTGCGGCTTACCGAAAAGCTGTAGAGCTTGATCGAGCAGATGCGAGCCAAGATCGAACCAGATCCCACTCCCCGCGCCGACTTTTTCACGCCAGCGGTCGCGCACTTCCAGACGAAAACGATCGTAGTGAGATTCAAACTGAACCACATCGCCCAAAGCGCCTTCAGACAGCAAGGTTTTCACCGTCAGGAAATCACTGTCCCAGCGGCGGTTATGAAAAACTGACAGCAATCGCTTCTGCTGTTTGGCTAACATTTCCAGCTCGCGTGCCTCTTGCAGATTCACCGTAAATGGCTTATCCACGACCACATGTTTACCCGCTAACAGCGCCTGCTTAGCCAACGGGTAATGGGTGATATTCGGCGTTGGGATCACCACCAAATCAATAGAAGGATCGCTAAACAACTGCCCCGGTTCGCCAACGACCGTCATCCCCGGCCAGTCAGCAAGAACTTTATGCGCATCACTGCTTGAAATCGCCGCCAATTCCAGTCCAGGCGTACCGGCAATCAGCGGCGCGTGGAACGTTTTACCGGCAAAACCATAGCCGACCAGTCCTACACGAATTGAATCCGCCATACAAAACCTCGCTGCCCTAAGCAATTAGAAAGGATAAACGATGAAGTAAAACCATCTCTTCAACATATATATTGTTATCGAAATATTATGATGCTGCTATTTGATAACGTGTTTTGGTGAGATGAGCAAGAAGACTGAGTGCTGTTCTGATTGGAAGAGCAATTATTAGGCAGGTATACAGAGTGACTAATACAGCAATGAGAGTGCTGCATTAGCCTTCAAGACGCCACGCGAAAAATAGAGATCGCCTATTCTTTCATTGCGTCATTTATCATCTGGGACACTTTCATCATGGTTGCGCTTGCATCTTTAACACCGGCATTTTCTTGCTCTTTTAGCCAATTTTCCTGCACTTCGTGATATCGAGAGAGCGTTTTCCACTGCTGCAGCTTATCCGCGGATAGAAATTGTACTTTTGCGCCCTCTTGACGCATATCAGCAATCTGAGCCGTCAGGCTACTGTCCATGACCGATCCCTGCTTTTTGTAAGCAATTTCGGCAGCCCGCTGGATGGCCTCCTGATCTTGCTTTTCAAGTCCATCCCAGGTGTTTTTATTCATCACTAATAGATAGATGTGTCCTAACCATAAATTTTTAGATATCAGAATATGAGGCGATGTTTTATGCGCTTCAACGTCGTATCCGCTGTCCAGATTCACCATAATGCCATCCAATGCACCAGACTGAAGCGCTTTACGAGTTCGGTCACCCCAAGGCATCGTCACGGCCTTAGCGCCCGCGTTGGTAAGAAAATCCTGATGCCAAAAACTGGCCGAGCGCCATGTGCCGCCTTTGACATCAGCCAAAGACGTCATCGGTTTGGTACTAAAGAAAGCCAAAGGGTAACCGGTGGCAAAATACAGGTTCACAACGTTGTTCTTCTCAAGCTCTAGCGGAAAAACGGGGAGCTGGGTATAAACACGGCGAAAAAAATCCACCTGCCGATCAGCGGCTGGCCCCACCGGAAAGCTTTTGAAAATCTGATGCAACGGCAGCTGTTTTGCCGTGTACTCAGGCACGACAATCGCCATATCCGCTTTCGTTCCCTGCCCAACCAGTGCCAACGCATCATAGCCAGCACCGAGCTCTCCGCCCCAATGGGGCTCGATCTTCAGGCGTCCATGAGATTCATTTTCAATAGACGAGAAGAATACGTCATTGATGAATTGGGTACGAGCACCGCCCAATGCTTCATGATCGCTATATTTTAAGGTTTTCGCCGCCAATACCGTGTTCGGTAATAGAAATCCAGCCAGCAAAATGGGCAATAGCCTGTTAGTCAATTCCATTTGATATCTCATTCATGATTTGAAATGTGACAGTGTCACACTCGTAGTAATGTACTTTGTCGCTCACTCTGGCGACGCTCTCCCGCACTCATTGAAGAAGAGTCATTTACTTCATGATTTCGACGACGATAATCACTTGGGCTCACACCGACGCGTTTGCGGAACACGCGTGAAAAATAGAGCTGATCGTCATAACCAACAACACGCCCAATGGTGGCTATCGGTTCCTGCGTGGTCTGCAACAACAGTTTGGCACGAATAACCCGCTGATCCTCACGCCAACGTAGAATATTCACCCCAACCTGCTCACGAAACAGATGCGCCAAACGCGACGGCGATAAGCAAACATGTTTGGCAACGTCCTCAATGCGAAGTTCATCGGCTAAATTACCGGTGATGAACTGGCAGGCCTCGATCACTCTGGCATCCATGATGCGCTGCGGCGCCTGCGGATCTTCTTCCATCGCGCGTAGCAGAAGGCGTTCGAGCAAATTCATCGCTAACTCTTCCGCAAAGCGTCGACCTGATTTATGCGTCTGCTCAATATTGGCAAAGAGACGGTCAAACTCCAGCAGCGTATTTTCGGGGAGAACCATATGGCCTACGCCATTAACCTGACTGTGCCACTCTAGCCAATCGGCCCAGTACGCGCGAGGACGAAAATAGACCCAACGGTGATACCAGCAGTCACTTTCTGAAGAACGGCCATAATAATGACTCGCCTTCGGAGGAAACAGCAGTAGCTCTCCCGGCTTGCTGTCTAGCGTCTCTTCACCGTCTTTGCCGCTGAAAATGCGCCCTTGACCTTTGATCGTTAAATTCAGGATGTACCCTTTCATTCCTTCAGGACGATCGATAAAGAAGTCTAATGGACCACCGGCGATAATTGGGGTTAATCCTGCGACCAGATAAGCATTAAAGCTATACCCCGGCAAAAGCGGATTTGGCTGTGGCTCCTGCGTTAAACGTTGGTACATCGTCCCTCCCATACAATGTCTATCTCTGCTGCCAGTTTACAGAGCAGCGCGAACGCTGCTCAACATTGCTGTAAAACTGTGAAGCAGATTGATAATTACTTGTAATTAATATCGAATAATCATCATCTATACCGCTTTCATCCCGAGGAATAACAGGAGTTTTCCGTCTGTCGCTATTAAGCACGGGTCTTTTTAGCAAGCTGCTTGTAACGGTCAAAAATAACCGCGGCAAGCAAAATCACGCCACGTACCACGTATTGAGAGAACGGTGAAATATTTAGCAAATTCATCGCATTCTCGACCGTACCCAAAATCAACACGCCTGCGATAACATAAGAAATTTTACCGATTCCGCCTTTGAGCGATACGCCGCCCAGCACACAGGCAGAGATCACGATCAGCTCATAGCCGATAGACGTCATTGGCTGACCACTGGTCATGCGCGAGGCCAAAATGATCCCCGCGGCGGCTGAAACCAGCCCTGACAGCACAAAGATAATGATTTTAGTGCGAACCACAGGAACACCGGCCAGACGCGCAGCCTCTTCGTTTCCTCCAATCGCTAACGTATTGCGGCCAAACGTGGTTTTGTTCAGTAAAAAGCCGAACAGGATAAAACAGGCTACGGTGATCCAAATAGGCGCAGGCAGCCCCAACCAGTTCGCGTATCCCAGCTCAAAGAAACGCTCGTCTTCAATACCGACCGCTTTACCATCAGAAATGATGTATGCCAAACCGCGCACAATTTGCATGGTGGCAAGCGTGGTAATCAGCGCATTTATTTTCAGACGCGCAATCACAAAGCCGTTAACGAGGCCGCATAATGCCCCTAGCAACAAGCCTGCAAATATGCCGATCCACAGGCTTTCGGTCATATTAATCACTACCGCAGCAGTCACACCCGCACAGGCAATAACCGAGGCGACGGAAAGGTCAAAGTCGCCAGAGGCCAGACAAAATAGCATCCCGCAGGCCACCATTCCCGACATGGAAATGGCTAGGCCAAGCCCCTTCATGTTGATAAATGAGCCAAAGTTAGGCACAAAAATCAAACAGGCAATAAATAGCGCGGCAAATACTACCAACATGCCATAACTATCCCAAATACGACTGAGGTTTAGCCCTTTGTTTCCTGATTTTGCCGTCGCCGGCGTAGAAGTAACACTCGACATAATTCTGCTCCTAGACGTATTTTCAGGCCGCATGAGATGAGGTTGATGTGCGAGGCATTGCAAGCGCTAAGGCTTTGGCCTCGCTCGCTTCGCTGCGTAATAGTTCACCCGACACTTCGCCTTCGCGCATCACGATAACGCGGTCAGATAAACCTAACACTTCGGGCAAATCACTTGAGGCAAACAGAACGGCAATTCCCTGCTGCGCCAACTGGTAGATAACATGATAGATTTCATGCTTCGCACCGACGTCGATGCCGCGCGTCGGTTCATCGAGCAAAATGACCTTCATGTCTTCTGAAAGCCAGCGCCCTAAAATCGCCTTTTGCTGGTTACCGCCGGAAAGATTCATCATTAGCTGCTCAGGACTGGGCGTTTTGATATTGAGAGCATCAATGCGTTTGTCGGCGTTTTCCACTTCCCATTGATGATTGATGAGGCAACCTGCGGTCAGCGCGTTGCGGCGAGCACTGATATTGATATTTTCACGCACGGAGTGAACCGGAATAATGCCGTCAGCCTTGCGATCTTCAGGACACAGCATCATGCCCTGACGGATAGCATCAATAGGGCTTCCCACTCGCATATCTTGTCCGTCGAGAATGACCTGTCCCTGCGTTATCTTGGTGCCGCCAAACAACCCTTTCATCAATTCGCTACGACCCGCCCCAACCAGACCAAAGAGGCCAACAATTTCACCCTGTTTAACCTGTAACGACACCGGGTGTTTGACACCAGGAGCCACCACGTCCTTCACCTCTAAACGAATAGGTCCGTGTTCGCGCGGCTGATAACCATAAACATCGCCCAAGTCACGCCCCACCATCGCCTGTACTAATGAGTCATGGTTGACCTGCTGCATATCATCGAAGGTTTTGACGTATTTGCCGTCTTTAAAAACCGTAATCGCATCGCTTAAGGCGAAAATTTCTTCCATACGATGCGAAACATAGATAATCACCCGACCTTCAGCGCGCAGTTCACGGATCACACGAAACAGCTGTTCAATTTCACGCGAAGAGAGCGAACTGGTTGGCTCATCAAACGCAATCACTTTGGCATTACGTGCCAAGGCCTTGGCAATTTCCACCATCTGCCACTGTCCGATAGAGAGATATTTCAGCGGCGTTTGTGGATCGATATCTAAACCTAAGTGCTCTAGCTGCAAACGGCTTTCATAGTTGAGCAATGAGTTATTCACGAAGCCCTTTTTCGCAGGCAGTTGGCCTAAATAGATGTTTTCTGCCACCGTCATTTCAGGCACTAAGTACAGTTCCTGATAAATAATGGCGACACCGGCATCAAGCGCATCGGTGGTGTTGTTAAATTGAACTGGCTGGCCCTTGAGGTAGATCTCTCCCTGCGTAGGCGTGTAACTGCCGCTCAGTATTTTCAATAGTGTGGATTTACCTGCGCCGTTCTCACCCATCAAGGCGTGGATCTGTCCGGCCTGACAGCTAAAGCTGATATCATCCAGCGCCTTCACCCCAGGAAATGTTTTCCCGATATGACGGAATTCCAAATAGGGTACGTTGGAGGTCATAAACGTTCTCCTTGCCACCGATAGCTAACCTCGCGGTGGCTAAAGTCAGTAGTCAACAAAAGGTGGTTAGAGCGGCAGTGGCCGCTCTGTGCGTGGCTTACAACCCTTTCTTCTGTAGCTCTTCTTTGAAATTGTCACGCGTAATCAAGACGACGTCGGTCACTGCGGTAAACTTGGCAGGCTCCACCCCTTTGGTCACCCAGTCGTACAGCATTTGGATGCTTTTATAGCCATGAATATCCGGGCTCGGCAGCAGCGAGCCGAAGAAGCCGGTTGGGTTTGCCTTGGACAATTCGCTCACCGCATCCACGCCATTGATACCGATGCCAATCACGTTTTCAGCTTTAAAGCCCTGTCCTTCTGTTGCCCGTACGCCGCCCAATACCGTGTTGTCATTCATCCCCACGATCAGCCAGTTTTTAACTTTTGGGTATTGAACCAACATAGAATTAGCCGCATCGAAGGCGCCAGGAATGTCATTGGATTTCGTGGGTACTTTGTAGATCTGTTTCTCTGGGAAACCCGCCGCCTTCAGCGCATCCATCGAACCGGTCGTACGACGGCGAGCGGTATCTAATTCATCCGCGGTGATCGCCATAACTCCCGTTTCATCGACTTTCCAACCACGCTTATTCATTTCCTTCCACAGTTCCTGCCCTTGGCGCGCACCAATTTCACTGGCCGCCATCATTACCAATGGAACGCTTTCCATCGGTTTTCCTTTGGCATTTACAAACTGATCGTCCACGGCAATAACTTTAAGATCGTAGCTCCGCGCTTTAGCCATGATGGCAGGCCCTAACTTGGGATCGGGCGTACAGATAACAAAGCCTTTAGCACCGCTCGCTGCGAGGCTATCAATAGCGTTTAACGTTTTTTCACCGTCTGGAACAGCAATCTTGATCACGTCAAAGCCCAAATCTTTGCCAGCCTTATCGGCAAATTTCCATTCGGTTTGGAACCATGGTTCTTCCGGCTGTTTGACCAGAAAACCGAGTTTCATGCTTTCTGCGATAGCGGATTGTGACATAACGGCAGCCAGTCCAATGGCGGCCAAAACCTTAGTGAATTTATGCATATTTACAATCTCCAGTTTCGTCATTTTTATGTAGCAGATTTGTCATGCCTGTGAGGCGATACCGCATCGGATGACAAAAAGCTCTGTGTGTACGAACTCAGGGGCAATTGAGCAGCAAATACCAAATGGTGCGATATTTCACTGCAATGTAGGGACCTTATGTGAGACGAGCTAAGTTGTAGCGGCTAATGGATGAACAAATAGAGAGCAAAATCACACCAAAAAATTACAGCTATTTTATGCATATATTTAGCAAATCCGTAACAATGATAACTTTTGATGACCATCACATTCTTCGGTGTTGTAGCTGAAAAATACATACATGTAGCTAAGCCATCCTCACAGTTCCACGCCGCTATTTCCTATTTTGGTTAGCAGTGAAATCTATATAGATAGGAGAGAGGGAATGCATGCAAATCCCATAGTAATCGGGCTGGATTTTGGTAGCGACTCCGTTCGCTCACTCGCCGTAGATTGTGTAACTGGTCAAGAGTTAGATACGGAAGTGGTTTACTATCCGCGCTGGAAGCAAGGACTGTTTTGCGATGCACCTGCCAACCAGTTCCGCCATCATCCTCTCGACTATATTGAATCGCTGGAAATCGCGATTAAGGCGGTCGTTGCGAGGATGAATGAGGAGCAACGAGCAGCCGTCGTCGGTATTGGGGTTGATTCAACGGGCTCGACTCCAGCACCAATAAATGAAAAGGGTGACGTACTGGCGCTGCTGCCCGAATTTGCCAACAACCCCAACGCGATGTTCGTGCTGTGGAAAGATCACACCGCCATTGAAGAAGCCGAAGAAATTAACCGCTTATGCCGTAGCGGCGATTTTCCCGACTACACCCGCTACATCGGCGGCGTTTACTCATCGGAATGGTTTTGGGCAAAAATTCTACACGTCACACGCGAAGACCGTGCCGTACGCCAATCGGCTGTGTCTTGGGTTGAGCTCTGTGACTGGGTTCCCGCGCTACTGTGTGGTGAACAGCAGCCGCAGAATCTGAAACGCGGACGTTGCAGCACCGGACATAAAGCACTTTGGCATCCCTCATGGGGAGGCGTTGCACCGCGTGAGTTTCTCGAAGCACTCGATACCTGTCTAAGTGAAAAACTGCAGCAACCGCTGTTTACCGAAACCTACACCGCCGATTTGCCCGTAGGAAAACTCAGTGCGGAGTGGGCGCAGCGTTTAGGTCTGACGACTGACGTCGTGCTATCGGGGGGCGCATTTGATTGCCATATGGGTGCCGTTGGCGCTGGCGCTCAGCCATATACGCTGGTGAAAGTGATTGGCACTTCAACCTGCGACATTCTGATTGCCGAGCAAGAACGCATTGGTGATCGCACCATCGCGGGGATCTGCGGACAAGTCGACGGTAGCGTCGTGCCCGGTTATATCGGTTTGGAGGCGGGACAGTCAGCCTTTGGTGATATGTATGCTTGGTTCAGTCGCCTACTCACATGGCCGTTGTTGCAAACCGCTAAACAGCATCCAGAATTAGCTGCACAGCTCGAAGAATCAGCAAAAAACTTGCTGCCTGCGCTCACTGAAGCGTGGGCTAAGGATCCCCAGCTCAACCACCTCCCTGTCGTTCTGGACTGGTTCAACGGCCGCCGTACCCCTTTCGCCAATCAGCGTCTGAAAGGCGTTATCACCGACCTTAACCTAGGCACCGATGCCCCGACCCTGTTTGGTGGTTTTATCGCTGCCACCGCCTTTGGCGCTCGCGCCATTATGGAGTGCTTTGAGCATCAGGGTGTTCCGGTGGAAAACGTGTTGGCGCTTGGCGGGATTGCACGTAAATCCCCCGTGATTATGCAGGTGTGCTGCGATGTGATGAATCGCCCACTACAAATCGTCGCCTCCGATCAGTGCTGCGCGCTGGGTGCCGCAATTTTTGCAGCCGTCGCCGCAGGAACCTATCCAGACATCGCCTCCGCCCAACAAAACATGGCGAGCCAAGTCGAGCGTACTCTCCAGCCCGATCCCGAACGCGTGGTGCGTTTCCAGCAGCTTTACGAACGTTATCAACAGTGGTGTACGCACGCAGAGCCCTGCTACACGGCAGAAAAACATTAATTTATTCAGCATTCACGGAGTCATCATGCAACAGTTCAAACAAAGCGAAGTGTGGTTTGTTATTGGCAGTCAGCATCTCTATGGTCAGCGGACGCTGCAACAAGTCAAGGAGCAAGCTGAGAAAGTCGTCAGCTCTTTGAATCAGGCGGGTTTGCCGGTGAAATTAGTGCAAAAACCGCTGGCAACTACGCCGGATGAAATCACGTCTCTCTGCCGTGATGCTAACTATCAAGATAGCTGTCTTGGCCTGCTAGTGTGGTTACACACGTTCTCTCCGGCCAAAATGTGGATCAACGGTTTGCGTCGCCTTGAGAAACCCCTGCTCCAGTTCCACACTCAGTTCAATGCTCAGATCCCATGGGACACCATGGATATGGACTTTATGAACCTGAATCAAACCGCGCACGGCGGCCGCGAGTTCGGTTTTATTGGCGCACGTATGCGGCAACAGCACAGCGTGGTTGCAGGGCATTGGGAAGACCCTCAGGCGCTAGAAGGTATCGCTCGCTGGATGCGTGTTTCTGCCGCACGCCACGAAAGCCAACATCTGAAAGTCGCCCGCTTCGGTGACAATATGCGCGAAGTGGCCGTCACCGAAGGTGATAAAGTTAGCGCTCAAATTCAATTTGGCTATAGCGTCAACGGCTATGCGCTGGGCGATCTCGAACAGGTAGTGAATGAAATCAGCCACAACGACATTAATACGTTGGTTGAAGAGTATGAAGCGAGCTATATCCTAACGGATGCGGTGAAAAGCGGCGGCGCAAAACGCGAGAATTTGCTCGATGCCGCACGCCTAGAATTAGGGATTGAACGTTTCCTACAGCAAGGAGGCTTCCATGCCTTTACTACGACCTTTGAAAATTTATACGGTCTGAAGCAATTACCGGGTTTAGCTTGCCAGCGCCTAATGCAAAAGGGTTATGGTTTCGGTGCCGAAGGCGATTGGAAAACCGCCGCGCTGCTGCGCATTATGAAAGTGATGGCCAGCGGTCTGAAAGGCGGTACCTCTTTCATGGAGGATTACACCTATAACTTCCAGCCTGGCAACGATCTGGTTGTTGGCTCACACATGCTGGAAGTATGCCCCTCCATTGCCAAAGAAGAAAAACCGTTGCTTGATGTTCAGCATTTGGGCATCGGTGGCAAAGCCGATCCCGCTCGACTGCTGTTTGCAACACCCGCCGGACCTGCGCTGAATGCTAGCCTGATAGATATGGGCGATCGCTTCCGTTTACTGGTGAACTGTGTTGATACCGTAGAACAGCCACGCGATTTGCCAAAACTTCCTGTTGCTCGGGCGATCTGGAAAGCGCAACCGTCGTTGGCCACCGCTGCGGAAGCATGGATCTTGGCCGGTGGTGCACATCATACCGTATTTACTCAAGCGCTGGACGTGGAATATCTGCGGTTATATGCCGAGATGCACAATATCGAATTCCTGCTTATTGATCATGCCACCACGTTGCCAGCATTTAAAAATGAAATCCGTTGGAATGAAATGTACTACACGTTGAATCGTAAATAATCGAGTCATACAAACTAATTAAATCAAGTAGCAAAAGGCGGTCTAGTGATGATAATCACGGCCGCCTCAATGCCACTAAAATTATTTAGGATATAAATATCCAATATTTAAACAATAGACGCTAAAAGCGATATTCAAATATCCCGCACCGCATGACAGACCCTAGTTTTCATCATTCTATCAACACGTTAAGCCACGAAGCCCACAATTAATTAGCTGAGTGACTATTATTGGCAATAATCATTTTTTAGTTTATGTAACCAATATCACTATTATTGTACTAGACAGATGGATTTACCTACATATACTGGCTGCTCTTCTGAAATTCCTCTCGTTGATGAAAACATAAAAAATGACAGTAACCGACTATTTGCTAAAATTTCGCCGGGTGAGCACTCTGGAAAGCTTAGAAAAACTTTTTGACCATCTTAATTATTCACTTACTGATGATGTCGAAATTATTAATATGTACCGTGCCGCCGATCATCGCCGAGCTGAATTAGCCAGCGGTGGGCGTTTATATGATGTTGGCTGCGTCCCAAAAGAGATTTGGCACTACGTGCAATAAACCTTATTCAGTCACAAACGACCTGATATTTAGCAGGGTTGGGCTGATGACTCAACCCCTAGTAACCATTTGAATTACCGCTATGATTTTCACGCTGTGGTCCCTTGACCGCTCCCTTGCTGATTTATAGCCAAATACACTTAAAATCACCTCGTTAATAAGTAAACGGCATGAGAAAAGAGTTCTTCCGTTGCTCATTTTAGCGTTTACTGGCTGCTTATTTTTGCCAAGGAATCTGCTTAATATGCGCTCTCGTGCTGCCACTTTTCTTCCCCTGATCGGTTCATTATTTGCTTTATATATTATTTGGGGATCAACCTATTTTGTGATTCGCCTTGGCGTTGAAAGCTGGCCGCCCCTCATGATGGCAGGCGTTCGTTTCCTCTGTGCAGGCCTAGTGATGCTGACGTTCCTGCGTTTGCGCGGGCATAAAATGCCCAGCGGACGCCCGTTGCTTAACGCTGCTGTTATTGGCATTTTGCTGTTAGCGGCGGGCAATGGTGCTGTTACCGTCGCCGAACATCAGGATGTTCCATCCGGCATCGCCGCGGTGATGGTCGCCACCGTTCCCCTTTTCACCCTGTGCTTTAGCCGCATGTACGGAATGCCTACGCGCTGGCTTGAGTGGTTAGGTATTGCCATTGGCCTCTGCGGCATCATCTTACTTAACAGCGGCGGGCATCTAAGTGGAAACCCTTGGATGGCATTGCTAATCCTTGCGGGTTCCATGACGTGGGCCTTTGGCTCCGTGTGGGGTTCTCGCGTTGAACTCCCTGCTGGGCTCATGGCGGGTGCAGTCGAAATGCTGACGGCGGGTATTGTATTACTCATTGCCAGCGCGATCGCCGGTGAACGAATGACTCAAATGCCCAGCCTGCAAGGGATCCTTGCGGTAAGCTATCTGGCGATTTTCGGTTCCCTGATTGCCATCAGCGCCTATATGTACTTGATTCGCAATGTCCGCCCCGCCGTTGCCACCAGCTATGCGTATGTCAACCCCGTGGTGGCCGTGTTGCTCGGTACGGGGTTAGGCGGTGAAATGCTGTCATCGACAGAATGGCTGGCGCTGTGTGTGATCATCGTTGCCGTGCTGTTGGTTACCTTGGGCAAATACCTGCTGCCACAAAATTGATTTCTCGCAGAGTCATCGTTTGCGTGGCATGAGACACTCTACGTTTAAACATGGGTTCGGGCGGTATTCTCCATTGAGTGTGCTGTCCGATAGCCTATAATCACCGCCATCAACTTGTTTGCCTTTACCTGTTTTTGCAAGGATCACGACCCCATGACGTCCCTCTCCGAACAGATACACGCTTCTTCCGTTCCGCAATTAAAACCTATTGCCCAAATCGCACAACAGTTGGGAATAGCATCGGCATGGCTGATCCCTTATGGCCACTATGCGGCAAAAATCGATATCAAAGCCATCAAACCAGAGGCCGGAACCGGCAAGTTGGTGTTGGTCTCCAGTATCACCCCCACCCCGTTAGGAGAAGGGAAAACGGTCACCACTATAGGCTTGAGTCAGGGGCTCAACTATATTGGTCGAAAAGCGGTCGCATGTATCCGTCAGCCTAGCTTAGGTCCCGTTTTTGGCGTTAAAGGCGGCGCAGCCGGTGGCGGCGTGGCTCAGGTGTTGCCTATGGAGCAGCTCAATCTCCACCTCACCGGTGACATCCACGCCATTACCGCGGCGCACAATCTGGCCTCGGCGGCGTTGGATGCACGTCTGTTTCACGAACAGCGTCTGGGTGAGAAATTCACCGAGCATACCGGCCTACAGCGCTTAGATATTGATCCAGAGCGAATCCTGTGGAAACGCGTTATCGATCATAATGACCGCGCCCTGCGTAGTATTGATATCGGTGTCGGTGGTGGAAACAACGGCGTTCCTCGTCATGATGGATTCGATATTACCGCCGCGTCCGAGCTCATGGCAATCTTGGCTTTGTCTGAGAATTTGGCTGATATGCGTCAACGCATCGGGCAGATTATTTTGGGCTATACGTTACAGGGTCACGCTATCACCACCGAGGATTTAGAGGTTGCAGGCGCCATGGCGGTGTTGATGAAGGAGGCGATTCATCCCACGCTGATGCAAACCAGCGAAAATACGCCCGTTCTGATCCATGCAGGCCCATTTGCCAATATTGCGCACGGCAACTCGTCGGTGCTTGCCGATCGCTTAGCGTTACAGCTCGCTGATTATGTTGTTACCGAGGCCGGATTTGGCTCTGATATGGGAATGGAAAAATTCTTTAATATTAAGTGTCGCCAGTCTGGCATTAAGCCATCCTGCGTAGTGCTGGTGGCGACACTGCGTAGTCTGAAAGCCAATAGTGGTAAGTTCAACATGAAGCCTGGGCAATCGTTACCTGAAGAGGTCAAGCACCCGAATCTACCGCTGCTGACAGAAGGCGCTAGCAATTTGGGCTGGCACATCGGCAACGCGGCACGCTATGGATTACCTGTTGTGGTC
Source organism: Hafnia paralvei (assembly GCF_020150375.1). Classification (NCBI taxonomy): domain Bacteria; kingdom Pseudomonadati; phylum Pseudomonadota; class Gammaproteobacteria; order Enterobacterales; family Hafniaceae; genus Hafnia; species Hafnia paralvei. The sequence continues at coordinate 2,496,478 of NZ_CP083737.1, forward strand.
GCCATTAACCGCTTCCCAGAAGATAGCGCTGAAGAGCTAGACTTCATTCGCAAATTTGCCATTGAACAGGGTGCGTTCGGCGTTGAAATCAGTGACGCATTCTCCGCGGGAGGCAAAGGCACCGCACAGCTGGCAGAATGCGTGACCGCAGCCTGCCGAGTTAGTGGTGAGGTAACCCTGCTCTATCCTAACGAGATGTCGCTGGCCGATAAGCTGCAAACCTTAGTGAAAAAGGGTTACGGCGCGCTACGTGCGGAGCTAACGCCAGAAGCTGAAGCACAGCTACAACAGCTTCAATTGGCTGGATTTGGCCACCTTCCACTGTGTATGGCAAAAACCCCGCTATCGATCAGCGCCGATCCCGCATTAAAAAATGTCCCGCAGGATTTCGTCGTCCCCGTAACCGATTTGAAAGTATCCGCGGGAGCCGGTTTTATTCGTGTTTATGCCGGTAACATTATGACGATGCCGGGGCTAAGCCCCCTACCGGCCTACCGTCATATTGATATAGACGAAAGCGGAAACATTACTGGATTGAATTAATTTCATTGCTAAACGGATGAAATATTATCATTTCGTGCATGTCGTAGCCAAATAACGCCACGGCAGCACGATATCGATGATGGTTTTGTTATTAGCCTGTATGATGCGTAACGCTAAAATAGTGCATACCCGTCATATTTGACGTTAATAGCACGGTTAAAAAGGCTAAACATGAAGGGGATCGTTATGAATACTAAACGCATCGGTGGTTGGCTGGTTGCTCCACTGGCTTATATGATTGTCTCCTTACTATCATCCAGTTTAATGATGATCATCTTTGTGATGATGGTATTGCAACCAACAAGCCGCAGCCAACTGTTCTCGCATAGCCCAGTGTTTTCCTCACAGTGGACACTATCATTTGTGATCACCATTGCGATCTGGGCATTTACGCTGTTTAACCTGTATCTATTTGGTAAGCGCTCGCGCCGTTTCCCTAAGTTTTTCGTGTTATGGCTTTTAGTCATGGTGCTGCTTGCGATCAGAACCTTTGCATTCTCGCCGGTAACCGACGCTGCGGCGGTTCGTAATATGGTGATCCCTCTACTGGCGGCGGCGGTATTTGTTCCTTATATCAAACGTTCTCGTCGCGTACGGGACACGTTTATTGAGCAATAGCGTGTTTTATCGCCGCTGAAATAGAGGTAAGTCAGCACGGAGAGTGCCCTCGTTCGAGTTAATTCGTAGGAAATCGAATAACCTTGTACTTGATCTGTTGTCGTCATGTGGCTGAGCCCCGATAATACGACGGCATTTCTTGGCACACATGATTTTGTGGTTAGGTTTTTGTTTGAAATTAGGTATAAGTTTGATGCTAGGTAGAGTCTGATGACCGATTATTTGCTGTTACTGGTCGGTACCGTTCTGGTCAATAACTTTGTGTTAGTTAAGTTTCTCGGCCTATGCCCATTTATGGGTGTGTCTAAAAAGCTGGAGACGGCCATAGGTATGGGGCTGGCAACCACGTTTGTACTGACCCTTGCTTCTGTCTGTGCATGGGCCTTTAATGAATTCATTCTGGTGCCGTTGGCGCTGGAGTATTTGCGTACCCTAACGTTTATTCTGGTGATTGCCGTTGTGGTGCAATTCACCGAATTGGTCGTACGAAAAACTAGCCCTGCGCTATATCGTCTGCTGGGCATTTTTCTTCCACTTATCACCACCAACTGCGCGGTGCTTGGCGTTGCGCTGCTCAACGTAAACCAGTCGCATAACTTTATGCAGTCGGCCGTTTACGGTTTTAGCGCTGCGGCGGGTTTCTCGTTGGTGATGGTACTGTTTGCCGCTATTCGTGAACGTCTTGCCGTGGCCGACGTTCCTGCGCCGTTCCGTGGTTCCTCCATTGCACTGATTACCGCCGGATTGATGTCGCTTGCGTTTATGGGCTTTACCGGGTTGGTGAAATTCTAATGTCGTCGTTGTGGATTGCTATTGCTGCCGTCGGTGCTATTGCGCTGGTTTCCGGCATCGTGCTCGGCTTTGCCGCGCGCCGTTTTAAAGTCGATGCTGACCCTGTTGTTGAGCAAATCGACGCTATTTTACCGCAAAGCCAGTGTGGTCAATGCGGGTATCCAGGCTGCCGTCCTTATGCAGAAGCCATTTCCGGCAGCGGCGAAAACATCAATAAATGTGCGCCGGGTGGCGAACAGGTGATGTTAAAAATCGCTGAGCTGTTGGCGGTTGATCCTCAGCCGTTAGAAGGTGATGCCGCGCAGTCTGAGCCAGTACGTCAAGTGGCTTTAATCGACGAAGAAAACTGTATCGGTTGTACCAAATGCATTCAGGCTTGTCCCGTTGACGCTATCGTCGGCGCGACGCGCGCAATGCATACCGTGGTTAGCGATCTTTGCACTGGCTGTAATTTATGTGTTGCTCCTTGTCCGACCGACTGCATCACGCTCGTGCCCGTGCCGACAACCACCGCAAACTGGAAGTGGGATCTGAACACCATTCCGGTGAGAACCATTACTGTCAATGCAATTTCTTCCCATGAATGTGAAGTAGAACACCATGTTTAATCTGTTTGCAGCGTTGAAAAAAGACAAGTTGTGGGACTTCAAAGGGGGAATTCATCCACCTGAAATGAAGCATCCGTCTAGCCATGTTCCGCTGCGCCATGTTTCGCTTCCTCCGATGTTGATTATCCCTCTTCAACAGCATATTGGGCAGGAAGGTGAGCTACTGGTGAAAGTCGGCCAACACGTGATGAAGGGCCAACCATTAACCCGCGGAGCTGGGCGGAATTTGCCGGTGCATGCCTCAACGTCCGGTGTTATCAGCGCGATCTCACCTCAGGTAACCGCGCATCCGTCAGGACTGAGCGAACCTTGCGTGACCCTGATCCCAGACAATCAAGATCGCTGGGGAGAGCTGCATCCCGTCGCGAATTTTCAGGCTGAATCCCCGCTGACGTTAACGCACCTGATCCACCAAGCCGGTATCGCTGGCTTGGGCGGCGCAGGCTTCCCAACCGGGAATAAGCTCGAGGGAGGTTACGGCAAAGTTGAAACGCTCATCATCAATGCCGCCGAATGCGAACCCTATATCACCGCCGACGATCGTCTGATGCGTGAGCACGCCGATGAAATCATTCTCGGCTGTGAAATTCTGGGCCACATTTTAACGCCCAAACGCACGTTAATTGGCATCGAAGACAATAAGCCAGAAGCAATAGCGGCACTTAAGAAAGCCCTTAAAGGGCATGACGATATCAAACTGCGCGTCATCCCAACCAAATATCCTTCCGGCGGTGCAAAACAGCTGACTAAGATCCTGACGGGTATGGAAGTTCCATTCGGTAAACACTCGGCATCTATCGGTGTCTTGATGCAAAACATAGGAACCGTGTACGCCATTAAACGCGCCATCATTAACGGTGAACCGTTGATTGAACGTGTTGTTACGTTGACCGGTGAATTGATGAAGAAACCGGGCAACGTATGGGCTCGGTTAGGTACGCCGGTTAAGCATCTGCTGCAAGCCGGTGAGTTTGAAGCACAGAATCGAACCCCAATGGTGATTATGGGCGGCCCACTGATGGGCTTTACCCTCGCCCATCTCAGCGTACCCATCGTAAAAATTAGTAACTGTATTTTGGCGCCGTCAAAGAATGAATTTGATGAAGCCGAAGAGGAACAAGCCTGCATTCGCTGTAGCCAATGCGCAGATGCCTGCCCTGCGGGTCTTCTGCCACAGCAGCTCTATTGGTTTAGCCGCGGCAAAGAGCATGAAAAGGCGCGTCAGCATCATCTGTTCGACTGTATCGAATGCGGGGCCTGTGCCTATGTCTGCCCGAGCAGCATTCCATTGGTGCAATACTACCGCCAAGAGAAAGCCGAAATTAAGTCCGCCGATCAAGAGGCCGCACGTGCGGCTCAGGCCAAAGAACGCTTCGAAGCTCGTCAAGCTCGCTTGGCGCGTGAAAAAGCGGCGAGAGAACTGCGTCATAAACAGTCTGCGGTCAACGTGAGCGAAAGCGATCAAAGCGCGGTACAAGCTGCCGTAGCTCGTGTGAAACAGCGTCAAGAACAGGCGAGCGGCATTAGCTCAATTCATCCGTTCAATAACGAACAAGAAGATAACAGCATCCGCGCCGCTCGTGAGGCCCGCAAGGCCTTGGCCCGCGAGCGTAAACAGGAAATCGCGTCGGATACGACAGCCGTTACGGCTAACACCGATGTCGATCCGCGCAAAGCGGCCGTTGCCGCCGCGCTCGCCCGCGTCAAAGCCAAAAAAGCTGCGCAGGACAGCCAGTCATCCAATATCGCAGCAGTAGCAGCAGTAAATGACGAGGCTAAAAATATCGTGGTTCCGGCTGAAGCATCATCTGATCCGAGAAAGGCTGCCGTGGCCGCTGCGATTGCTCGAGCCAAGGCGAAAAAGGCGGGCTTGCAGGATGGGGAAAATCAGCCTGAAGAGAAGGCCGATGCTCCCACCGAAGTCGATCCTCGCAAAGCCGCGGTTGCCGCCGCCATTGCGCGCGCGAAAGCCAAGAAAGCGGCTCAGGAAGCAGACACAAACACCGTGGAGCCATCAACAGAAGATGCTGCCACCGAACAAGATCCGCGCAAGGCCGCTGTTGCAGCAGCTATTGCCCGGGTAAAAGCGAAACAGGCCGCGCAAGCATCCGCTGCGGTTAATGAGGATTAAATGGCTTTTAGAATCGCCAGCTCACCCTTTACTCATAATCAACAATCCACGCAGCGTATTATGCTGTGGGTCATTTTCGCCTGTATTCCCGGTATTGCCGCACAGGCCTATTTCTTTGGCTATGGCAACCTGATCCAGTGTGCATTAGCCATTGTGACCGCGCTCCTAACCGAAGGGCTAGTGTTACGCCTGCGTCAGAAAAATATCGCTAAGACGCTGGGAGATAACTCTGCCCTGCTCACTGCATTGCTGCTAGGCATCAGCTTGCCGCCGCTTGCACCTTGGTGGATGGTGGTTCTTGGCACTGCCTTTGCGATTATTATTGCTAAACAGTTATATGGTGGTCTTGGGCAAAATCCGTTTAACCCAGCCATGATCGGCTATGTTGTATTGCTGATTTCGTTCCCCGTACAGATGACGACTTGGCTGCCGCCAGAAAGCTTGATGACCGCACCGCTGGATCTGAATGACACCCTGATGCTGATATTCAGCGGTCATACCACTGACGGAGCTGTTATTCATCAATTGATTCAAACAGCCGATGGCGTGAGCCAGGCAACACCGCTAGATAGCCTTAAAACAGGGTTACGCTCAGGTCATAGCGTGGTTGAAATCCTGCATCAACCGATATATCAAGGCGAATTTGCTGGACTAGGCTGGCAGTGGATTAACGCGGGTTTCCTGCTAGGTGGCATTATTTTGCTATTGCGGGGTGTAATCCATTGGCAGATCCCCGTCAGCTTCATCGTTGCACTGGCAGCCTGTTCGGCTCTCGGAGGCTATTTTACACCACATAACGCGGTGCCTCCGATGCTAGAGCTGTTCTCTGGTGCCACGATGCTGGGCGCTTTTTTCATTGCTACCGATCCAGTGACAGCCTCGACAACCCCGCGTGGACGTTTGATTTTCGGCGGGCTGATTGGCGCACTGGTCTGGATTATCCGTACCTACGGTGGCTACCCAGACGGCGTCGCCTTTGCCGTGCTGCTGGCTAACATTACCGTGCCACTTATTGACCATTACACCAAGCCGCGCGCTTACGGACATCGCTGAGGAGTTAGCATGCTTTCAACTATGCGCCGTCATGGCACCACGCTGGCGCTATTTGCGGTTTTAGCCACTGGCCTCACCGCCGTGGTTAATGAGTTAACGAAAGACACCATCGCCCATCAGGCCGAACTACAACAGAAGCAGCTGTTTGATCAGGTGCTGCCAGCAGAGATGTATAACAACGAGTTGCAACACGAATGTTACGTTGTCACTGATAAACGTTTAGGTTCAACAGCGCCGCACCATTTATATTTGGCGCGCAAAGACGGCGTACCGGTAGCTGCTGCGGTTGAAACTACCGCGCCTGATGGCTATTCCGGAGCCATTCAGTTGCTGGTTGCCGCCGATTTCTCAGGAAAAGTATTGGGCGTTCGTGTTCTAGAACACCATGAAACACCAGGACTGGGCGATAAAATCGATGCGCGTATCTCTGACTGGATTAACCGTTTTCGTAATCAAGTCGTTAAAGGCGACAACGACCCGCGTTGGTTTGTGAAAAAAGATGGCGGTATGTTTGATCAGTTTACCGGTGCGACCATCACGCCACGTGCGGTGGTGAATGAAGTTCGCCATACGGTTGTTTTCTTGCAACAAAATCGCGACCGTCTTGAATCGATGCCACGCTGCCCCACAAGCACGGGAGAGTAATAATGAGTGAAGCCAAAACGTTACTGGCCAATGGCCTGTGGAAAAACAACTCCGCGCTAGTTCAGTTGTTAGGGCTCTGCCCTCTACTGGCGGTTTCCTCTACCGCAACGAATGCGCTCGGGCTCGGACTTGCAACCACCTTGGTCTTGGTTTTCACCAATAGCGCCGTCTCCGCCCTGCGCCGTTGGGTACCGCACGAAATTCGTATCCCTATTTACGTCATGATCATCGCGTCGGTAGTGAGTACCGTGCAAATGCTGATTAATGCCTATGCCTATGGTCTTTATCAGTCTTTAGGCATCTTTATCCCGTTAATCGTGACTAACTGTATTGTTATCGGCCGCGCCGAGGCCTACGCCGCCAAAAATCCGGTAGGTCTTTCTGCTATCGATGGATTGGCGATGGGACTCGGAGCAACCTGCGCGCTGTTTGTGTTGGGTTCTCTGCGCGAAATCCTGGGTAACGGTACGCTGTTTAACGGCGCCGATTTGTTACTGGGATCTTGGGCGAAGTCATTACGCATTGAAGTATTCCATACCGATACCCCCTTCCTGCTTGCCATGCTGCCGCCGGGGGCTTTTTTGGGGCTGGGGTTCTTACTCGCACTAAAGTATGTTATTGATCAGAAAATGAAAGCGCGTCAGGCCTTGCGTCAAAATATGGCTGCGGCCACAACGACCCGCGTAGAACAAAATAGCGAACAAGCACTATGAATCAGGAAAAGCGCACGCTGATCCTTCAGCGGCTACAAGAGAACAATCCTCATCCTACAACCGAGTTAGCTTACAGCACCCATTTTGAGCTACTCATTGCCGTACTGCTATCCGCACAGGCGACCGACGTCAGCGTAAATAAGGCGACGGCGTTGCTCTATCCTGTTGCCAATACGCCAGCGGCGATGCTTGAACTTGGGGTCGACGGCATCAAGCAGTACATCAAAACTATCGGTCTGTATAACAGCAAAGCAGAAAATATCATTAAAACCTGTCGAATTCTGCTTGATGAACACCACGGCGAAGTACCTGAAAATCGTGCTGCGCTCGAAGCGTTGCCCGGTGTAGGGAGAAAAACCGCCAACGTGGTGTTGAATACTGCTTTTGGTTGGCCAACTATCGCCGTTGATACGCATATCTTCCGCGTCTGTAACCGTACAGGCTTTGCGCCGGGCAAAAACGTGGATGAAGTCGAAGCGAAGCTGCTGAAAGTCGTGCCGAAAGAGTTCAAGCTGGACTGCCATCATTGGCTGATTTTGCACGGTCGCTACACGTGTATCGCCCGTAAACCGCGCTGTGGCTCCTGCATTATTGAAGATTTATGCGAGTTTAAAGAAAAAGTTTACCCTGAATCCTAGCAAATAATGTTGTTATGAAGCACGGGAATCATCCCGTGCCGCCCCTTCGATAAAACCTCGTATTGCCGTCTCTCCATATCCTATCCCAGTGCAGTGCCCAATTACGTAACCGTGACATTGTTCTCTGTTTTTCTTAAAACGCACAGAAAGCAAACTCATTGGTAAATTCAAGACTTTTCGTTATCATTTTTTTGAAATAGATCACATTTGTAAAGCCACAAAAAAGCAACGTTTCCATACAAAATGTGAATTTTTTGGATAGTTATGCATATAAACTCTTATGCATTATTATAACAACGTCATTTTCCTCAATGGCAGTCGATCACGCTGCATTTTCAATTAATAGCAGAATATATAACGAAATACCTTCTGATTATGATTTAAGCAAAAGATTAATTCAAGAAACGCCAAAAACACAATGCTTCACTCTGCATAACATTTGTAACATCTGGCGGATGTTCTGCATGATGTTTATGTAACAGAATATTTCACAGGTATTGTCAGCGCCCCCCATATAGTGAACATTAACCCCCGATCTTCCAACCTATAACAATGCAAAAGGATGCTTCCCGGCATCACTTTTTGCTTCCCTGTCTTCGATAGGGTGTGAAAAATTAGAGGTACTTGTGTCAACTGCAAACAACAACAGTAATAAGGCAGACGAGAGCGTTAGTCTTAACGCCTTTAAGCAGCCTAGAGCTTTCTACCTGATTTTCTCCATCGAACTATGGGAACGTTTTGGTTACTACGGCCTTCAAGGCATTATGGCCGTTTATTTGGTCAAAATGCTGGGCATGACCGAAGCCGACTCTATCACCCTGTTCTCTTCCTTCAGCGCATTAGTCTATGGCTTTGTCGCCATCGGTGGCTGGTTAGGTGATAAGGTTCTCGGCGCTAAACGTGTCATTGTGCTGGGTGCATTGGTATTAGCGGTCGGTTACGCCTTAGTCGCATTCTCTGGCCATAATATTACGTGGGTTTATGCAGGTATGGCGACTATCGCCGTTGGTAACGGTTTGTTCAAAGCAAACCCATCCTCCCTGCTGTCTACCTGCTATGAGAAAAACGATCCGCGTTTGGACGGTGCATTTACCATGTACTATATGTCCATCAACATTGGCTCCTTCTTCTCTATGCTGGCGACCCCGTGGTTAGCCGCACAGTATGGCTGGAATATCGCGTTCTCACTGAGCGTTGTCGGCATGCTGATCACGCTGGTCAACTTCATGATGTGCCGTCGCTGGGTTAAAGACCACGGTTCTAAGCCTGACTTTGAGCCATTAGCGTTTAAAAAACTGCTGATGACGCTTGTAGGTATTGTGGTTCTGATCGGTATTTCTTACTGGCTTCTACACAACCAAGTCGTCGCTCGCTGGGCTCTGGCCATTATCTCTCTGGGTATCGTTTTGGTATTCGCTAAAGAGACATTCGCCCTGCATGGCGCTGCTCGTCGCAAAATGATTGTGGCATTCCTGTTAATGCTGGAAGCCGTAGTGTTCTTCGTACTGTACAGCCAGATGCCAACGTCGCTGAACTTCTTCGCTATTCATAACGTTGAGCACTCTATTCTCGGTATCGCATTTGAACCCGAACAGTATCAGGCTCTGAACCCATTCTGGATCATGGTCGCTAGCCCAATTTTGGCTGCGGTTTATAACAAGATGGGTGACCGTCTGCCAATGCCGCACAAATTTGCTATCGGTATGGTGCTTTGTTCTGGTGCCTTCTTGGTACTGCCATGGGGCGCAACCTTCGCCAACGAGCAAGGCATTATGTCTGTGAACTGGTTGATTCTGAGCTACGCGCTGCAGAGTATCGGTGAACTGATGATTTCTGGCTTGGGTCTGGCTATGGTTGCACAGCTGGTTCCACAACGCCTGATGGGCTTCATCATGGGCTCTTGGTTCCTGACGACCGCAGCTGCCGCGCTGATTGCAGGTAAAGTTGCTGCGCTGACCGCAGTACCTTCAGACGTACCTGATGCACATGCTTCACTGGCTATCTATAGCCATGTATTTATGCAGATTGGTATTGTTACTGCCGTTATCGCCGTACTGATGATGCTGACCGCGCCTAAACTGAATCGCATGACTCAGAGCAGCGATGAAGAAACCGCTCGCGAAGCTGCAACCGCTTAATTGCTAAAGTAATGTCCAAAAAGCACCCTTAGGGGTGCTTTTTTTATTCGTGAATTAACTGCAAATACATAAAGCAATGACTGACAAGAGAGCGATGTCGCCGTAATATGAATTTTCGGTAGTTATCGCCCTAAGTCATTCGTATGGCATGCAGCTATCAGATGTGCAGCCTGAAGTATGGCGGGTACAATCTAACTGTCTCAGGATCGTCCGAGGAGTATTTGATGAAACTGTTTTACAAAGCCGGAGCTTGTTCTCTCTCTCCGCACATCGTTTTGCGTGAGGCTGGGCTGGACTTTACGATTGAGCGCGTCGATCTTGCCACTAAAAAGACCGAGCACGGTGAAGACTTTCTGAAGATCAATCCGAAAGGCCAAGTACCTGCCCTGTTATTAGACGACGGTAGCTTACTGACCGAAGGCGTTGCCATTGTGCAATATCTGGCCGACAAAGTTCCTGATCGTAATCTCATCGCACCGTCAGGGACTCTGGCTCGCTATCACGCTATCGAATGGTTGAACTATATTGCTACCGAGTTGCATAAAGGCTTCAGCCCATTGTTCAATCCGAAGACGCCTGACGAATATAAAGCCATTGCGCGCCAGAAGCTGGAACAGCAGTTTACCTATCTAAATGGGGTGCTGAGCAACCAAAACTATCTGCTAGGTGCTCGTTTCAGCGTTGCTGATGCTTATCTGTTTACCGTTTTAGGTTGGGCTAAAGCGCTGCATTTCGATCTCCCCGCCTATCCACACATTGTGAACTATGTCGCTCGTATCGCTGCTCGTCCTGCCGTTGACGCTGCTCTGACCGCCGAAGGTCTGAAGTAATCGATGCCACATTCTGAAAAGGCCCTTTGGGCCTTTTATGTTTGTTCAAAAACCACCTGCGTAAATTCAGCATCTATCAACGCCTTAAACGCCTGACTGGCTGCATTGGTATAATGTGTTTTATGCTGCAGCAGTGCGGCTATTCGCTCTGGCAGCATAGGCATTAACTCGATGGCATGAATTTTACTCTGCTTTTCGATGATAGCCTGCGGCAATATGGAAACCAGCTCGCTATTCTTCACCAAATCCAAAATAGTGCTGATGGAATTAGCCTCAATGGCCAAATTGGGTTGCAGCTGATATTGATTAAAATAGCGATCAATATAACAGCGCGTAGCAAAGTCCTGACTTAATAACACCATGGGCGCGGTAGCAATCTCATCCTGCGTCATCATCGTTTGATGATAGAGAGAACTGTTTTCCCCCACCGCAACCGCCAGCCGTTCGGTAAACAACGGCTGATAGCGAATATGCTCAGACTCCGGAGAAACAAAAGCCACGCCAAGATCGATATCACCTTCCAGCAAATCTTTTTCTATCTGTTCCTGCGAAAGCTCACGCAGATGTAGCTTGATATGGGGATAAAGTTGATAGAAACGCTTGAACAACGGCCCAATTAAATAAGCACTGAAAGTCGGTGTAAAACCCACCCGCAAGCTTCCGCGGCTTAAATCCTGCACGTCATGAATAGCACGATAGCCCATTTCAAGTTCATTCAACGCACGGCGGGCATGATAAAGATACACTTCACCTACATCGGTGGGCCTAATGACGCGGTTCGAACGGTCGAGCAAAACGACGCCCAGTTGTTCCTCTAGCTGTTTGATTTTCTGCGATAGTGCCGGTTGAGATAAACAGACTTCTTCCGACGCTCGAGTGAAATTGCGGTGCTTAACAACGGAGAGCAAAGCCCGCAGATTACGAAGGAACATAACACCTACTATTCAAAAAAATTATACCAAGTATAAAAAATGGCGCTTAGACATTATACCTAGAAAGCCGCATTCTTGCTGCACGTTTTAGCACGCAGGAAAATATCATGCAGAACATCATTGAAGGCTTCTTAAAATTTCAACAGGAATGCTTTCCACAGCGCACCGAGCTTTTCAAAGATCTAGCCAATAAACAGAGTCCTAGCGTTCTCTTCATCACCTGCTCCGACAGCCGCGTGGTGCCGGAGTTTCTCACCCAACAAGAACCCGGCAATTTGTTTGTTATTCGTAACGCCGGCAATTTAGTGCCGTCTTATAGCCCCGAAGTCGGTGGCGTTTCCGCCAGCGTTGAATATGCGGTCGCCGCGCTTGGCGTGACCGATATTGTAATTTGTGGTCACTCCGACTGTGGCGCTATGACGGCCATTAACCAAAGTATCTGCCTTGATCATATGCCGATGGTGGCAAAGTGGTTGAAACATGCCGATGCAGCCAAGCTGGTCAATGCTTCGCGTTTTTATGCTTCCGAAGCTGAAAGCCTCAATGGCATGGTTCAAGCCAACGTCGTTGCGCAGCTTTCCAACTTGAAAACACACCCTTCCGTTGCCGTAGCCATTGAACAAGGGCGGCTTAACCTACACGGCTGGGTTTATGACATCGAAAACGGAGCGATGCTGACGCTTGAAGGCGAAAGCCAAAAATTCGTTTCACTCACAGAAAAACCCTACGCCTGCGCTTTGGCCTCACACCATACCGCTAACGCAGCCTAACTCTTTTCATTAGAAGGAAAACACCATGACTCAGACCTTAACCACCCAGACAGCACGCGTCGCCTTAACAGAAACTATCGTGATGGCAAAAATTGCGAAGAATCTTTCATGGCAGGATCTGGCTGACGGTACCGATATGAATATCGCGTTTGTCACGGCTGCATTGTTGGGCCAGCATGCTTTGCCGGAATGCGCTGCACAAAAGATTGTAAAACAGCTGGAGCTTGCACCAGAAGCGGCTCTGTTGCTGCAAGCCATCCCTATACGCGGTTCAATTCCACAGGGTATTCCGACCGATCCAACGATCTATCGTTTCTATGAAATGCTGCAGGTATACGGTACAACGCTGAAAGCGTTGGTACACGAGCAGTTTGGCGATGGGATTATCAGTGCAATAAATTTCAAGATGGATATCAAGAAGGTGGAAGATCCTGAAGGTGGCTCACGCGCGGTAATCACCTTTGATGGGAAGTATTTGCCGACCAAACCATTCTGATCTTAATGAAAGAGAAAATCCCCCTGCGTTCAGGGGGATTCTTTAATGCTACGGTATTTATAATTCGACGGCGGCAAACTGATGAACGGGCTGCGCAATGCGATCCTGAGCAGCTACTACCTGTAACTCATATTCGCCCATTTCTTTCGTGGTCAACATCACCTCATAAACAGCGGCTGTCACGTGTTCCAAGGCTTTCTTCAACGGTTCACCCTTCAGCATGTTGACCAATAACAAGCCACTGGTCAAATCGCCAACGCCAACCGGCTGGCGTTCGCCGAAATCAACCAGCGGGCGGCTGATGTGCCATGCCTCATCCGCGGTAACGAGGATCATTTCAAAGCGATCTTTATGATAGCCAGCATAGGCTAAATGCTTAACCAAAACGACTTTAGGACCGCGAGCAATCACGCTACGGGCTGAGGTTAAGGCGTCTTCTACGCTGTTAATGGTATGTCCGGTCAGTTGTTCTAATTCAAGCAGATTAGGTGCCATGATATCGCTGCTAGCGACGGCATCGCGAGCGAAAAACTCGGCGACGCCCGGAGCAACGATGCAGCCCTTTTCCGGATGCCCCATCACGGGGTCGCAGAAATACCATGCATTGGGATTCGCCGCTTTCACTTTACGTACAATATCCAAAATATGTCCGCCCTGTTCCGGCGAACCAATATACCCACTCAATACGGCATCGCAGTTTTTAAGCTGATCGATATCTGCAATTCCCTGCACAATTTCCGTCAAATGGTTGGCGGGCATCACACAACCAGTCCAGTGACCATACTGGGTATGATTTGAAAACTGAACGGTGTTCAGCGGCCAGACATTAACGCCCATACGACGCATAGGGAATACAGCGGCACTGTTTCCTGCGTGACCAAAAACCACATGAGATTGAATAGATAGGATATTTTTCATGGATGCGACCTACATCGCTGTCGCTGTCGACAGCCGTTTATTCATAATAAGGGGAAAATAAGGGGGACCTGAGTCCCAATTGGTCACTTAAGCGTGATTTTAGGGGAAGTACACCGATGGGGTCGTAGCAGCTTTAGCTGCCGGAGCGCCCCGCGGTGTGCTAGCCCCGTGTATCTCGATCTCTTAAACGATCAGCATTAGGACCTGAGTCCCCCTTTAATTGCATCCGTGGCTTACTTCCAGCAAATCAGGCAGTAATTCTTTTTACCGCGACGCAATAAAGTAAAGCGTCCGAACAGACGATCAGCATCGCTGAAGGTATATTCCGGATCAGACTGTTTTTCGCCATTGATGGTAATTGCATTAGACGCGATAGTTTTACGCGCCTGACCACGAGACGGCTGTAGTTCAGAATCCACCAGCGCCTGCTGCAAGTCTGCATCACGCTCCAGCTCAACCATAGGCATACCGTCTTGTGCCAGCTGAGCAAAGTCAGCTTCAGTCATTTCACTCAGTGCGCCAGAGAATAAGCTCTGAGTAATACGTTTTGCCGCAGCCAGGCCTTCTTCACCGTGAACCATACGGGTCACCAGCTCAGCCAGAACGTACTGTGCACGCGGCGCTTTTCCACTGTTTTTATCTTCTTCTTCCAGAGCATCAATGTCCTTCAGATCCATAAAGGTGAAGAACTTCAGGAAGCGGTACACGTCCGCATCCGCGGTGTTGATCCAGAATTGGTAGAATTTGTACGGACTGGTTTTCTTCGGATCCAGCCATACTGCGCCGCCTTCGGTCTTACCGAATTTGGTACCATCGGCTTTGGTAATCAACGGAACGGTCAAACCCCACACCTGTTTCTGATGCAGACGACGAGTCAAATCGATACCAGAAGTGATGTTGCCCCACTGATCGGAACCCCCGATTTGCAGCTCTACGCCGTGCAGCTCATTCAGGCTGGCAAAATCGTAGCCTTGCAGCAGATTGTAGGAGAACTCGGTGAACGAAATGCCCACATCGTCACGGTTCAAACGTTGTTTAACCGCTTCTTTGTTGATCATCTGATTGACAGAGAAATGCTTGCCGATGTCACGCAGGAAGGTCAGCACGTTCATGTTGCCGAACCAATCGTAGTTGTTGGCTGCGATTGCGCTGTTTTCACCGCAGTCGAAGTCCAAAAACGGTGCTACCTGATGACGGATTTTGTCTACCCACTCATGCACGGTATCCTGAGTATTCAGTTTACGTTCGGTGGCTTTAAAGCTGGGATCGCCGATCAGACCGGTTGCGCCGCCCACCAGAGCAACAGGCTTATGGCCTTCTAACTGGAAACGTTTCAGACACAGCAACGGAACCAGATGGCCCAAGTGCAAGCTGTCAGCGGTAGGATCGAAACCGCAATACAGTGCTAATGGCCCTTGCGCCAGTCGCTCTGCCAACGCTTCTTCATCCGTTACCTGGGCAATGAGGCCCCGCTCTTGCAGTTGTTTAATCAGGTTGCTGCTCGCCATTAAAGACTCCATTTGATTTTAATTTACTACCGCGCGCTCCATACGGGAGATAGCTCGTGCGGGTGATTAGCCCTATAGAATAAAGTGGTCACGCCCGTCGCGCTAGATTTAACTCGTGTTTTTCGCTGATTAAGGCGCCAACCGGTCAATTTCCCATACATCGCCATGACGTTGGTAAATAAAACGGTCATGCAAACGATTTTCTCGTCCCTGCCAAAACTCCATCGAGTTGATTTTTACGCGATATCCACCCCAGAAACTGGGTAACGGGATCTCGCCTTGTAGGAATTTTTGCTTCAGTTCGAGAAATTTTCCCTCCAGAATTCCTCTGGTCGAGATCCGCGATGACTGGCGCGATACCCAAGCGGCAATCTGGCTATCTTTAGGTCGACTATGGAAGTACTTCATCACTTCCAGCGTAGAAAGCTTTTCAACTGTCCCTAACACGCTGACCTGCCGGTCAAGCATATGCCACGGGAAATGCAGGCTGATATGAGGATTTTCTTCCAACTGCTGCGCTTTGCGACTGCCTAGGTTGGTGTAAAACACCATCCCCTGCTGATCAAAATGTTTCAGCAGCACAATACGCTGGTATGGCTGGCCATGTTTATCCACCGTCGCTACACACATAGCAGTTGGGTCGGCCAAACGCGCGTCACAGGCTTGTTTGAGCCAACGTTCGAACATCTCTAACGGATCGTCGGTAAGATCGCTCCGGCGTAATCCACCACGCACATACTCGCGACGCAGATCGGCAACATCAAACTCGTTGTTTTCACTCATATTCAGCAGTCCTTCACCCGTCAAGAGCCTTATTCTGCGCCCGTGGGATAAGAATCTCAATTCACCGATCGTTCGGAAAATAGCTCGATGCGCGATAACATCTAAAACCCGAGCACAAATCGCGTTATTTTTAGCCAAAACAGGAACGCAACAGCCTTTTATTTTATTGATTTTTATGTATTTTTATTTCAGTGAGGAATACAGAGGGACAGTACACGGTCTGTTATAGGGACAGTAGTGACAGAAAGGATAAGAGAAGGCTTAAAAATGGGGGCAGCGTATCGCTGCCCCATGTGAACTAGGATTTAAGGACACAGTTGTCGATAATGATTTGCTCATTACGTTCCACAAAAGCCGTATTCCCCTTCGACCAAAACGTATATTTGCCATCACTGTAGCGCGCACCCGACGCAGAGACCACATGCGGCAAGGTGAGCTGATTACCATCCATAATAAAGCTCACCTGATCTTTTTGGTTATCCACCGTCACCGTCAACGGTGTGGTGCCGCATTGATAACTAAACTGCTCCGGCGCCACTTCTTTTTTATGCATCGACTGACATCCAGCCAGCAACAAAATCGCAGCAGCAGCACAGGTATACTTAAACATGAGTGCTCTCCCATTTTTACGGATAAATTAGATAATGTGGTTCGCAGGATAAATCGCGCCAAGTACAGTTTCCTGCGAGGCCCCCGTAACCGACGGTAAATTACCCGGCAGCCCTGACAACGTGCGATACGCTAGCCATGCAAAGGCTAACGCTTCCATATCATCGCCGCTGACGCCATAGGCGTCCGTACTACATACTTCAGTTCCTGATAACAGGGCTGCCATACGGCTCATCAATAGCGGATTTCTCGCGCCACCACCACACACCAGCAGACGCTCACAGCCTCCCGCGAGCTGAACCTGATCGCAGATACTGATTGCGGTCAATTCGGCCAGAGTCGCCTGCACATCCACGGCGGGGAGCGCAGGTTGTAAACTCAGCTGATGCTCTAGCCAACCTAGGTTAAAAAGCTCTCGCCCCGTACTTTTCGGCGCAGGTCGTGCGAAATAGGGCTCAGCCAGCAGTTGCTGTAACAGCGCCTGATTCACCGTTCCCTGCATCGCCCACTCTGCATCTTTATCATAAGCCTTGGCATGATTGCGCCAGATCCATGCATCCATCAGCATATTGCCGGGGCCGGTATCAAAGCCGCGCACCGGTAAACCGGGGAGCAATAACGAAAGATTGGCAATACCGCCAATATTCAGCACCATGCGCCGCTCAACCGGGTGGGTAAGCAAAGCATGATGAAACGCAGGCACCAACGGTGCCCCTTGCCCGCCATAGGCCATATCACGACGACGAAAATCGCCAACGGTAGTAATTCCCGTCAGCGCGGCAACGCGGTTATTGTCGCCAATCTGCATGGTAAAAGGCTCATCACCTTCTGGTTGATGCCAGACGGTTTGTCCGTGGCAGCCAATCGCGGTGATATCCTGAGCACTTAGCGATGATTTAGCTAACAGGTGATTGATCGCCTCGGCATATAAGCTCCCCATCTGACGATCCAATTCCCCAACCTGAGCGAGCGTGACCGCCTGTCCCTGACACATCCCTAAGATCGCTTTTTTAACAGCAATCGGTATTGGATGTGAATATCGGCTCTGCTGTGCAACCATCCGCTCATCAATAGCGGCAATGACAACGTCAATCCCGTCAAGGCTGGTTCCTGACATAACGCCAATGTACCGTCCCGATCTCATTTCATCGTCCTTATTTATTATCGTAGAGTGAAATTATCCGCTTCAGGCATCAAACGAAACCGGATTTATCTAATTTCCGTGCCAATATCATAAACTTTCCTTACTTTAGTTGACGTAATATTTTCACAGCGAAAGATTTGCATGCTGACAAAATGCAGTAAAATAGTGATATTCGTTGACGATAATTTAATCCATCGCAACTTAAACGGTTGTTTATTGTTGGTTGAGTCATTCAACGGTATGCTACAGCGATACAGGCAAAGGTATATAGCCAACCCTTTAGAGTAAACACACAGCCGCAACGACAGGCAAAATCAGCCCGCGCGTAAAAGGCCAGAATGGAAGGAATATTTTTATGATTAAGCGTCTTATTGTTATCGCTCTCGCCGGTGCGACATTGGCTGGTTGTGCTAACACCAGTACGTTATCTGGTGACGTTTATACTGCCGGTCAGGCTAAAGAAGTTCAGCAAGTTACCTACGGTAGCATTGTCTCAATTCAGCCAGTTCGAATTCAAGCGGGCAACGATAGCAACGTTATCGGTTCTATCGGCGGCGCGGTTCTGGGTGGATTTTTAGGTAATACTGTCGGTGGTGGTACGGGTCGTAGCCTAGCCACAGCAGCGGGTGCTGTTGCAGGTGGCTTAGCTGGCAACAGCATTGAGGGCGCAGTAAACCGTACCGACGGTGTTCAACTCGTCATTCGTAAAGATGACGGCAAAACCATCGCAGTGGTACAGAAGAACGGCAACAAACCTTTCTCTGTTGGCCAGCGCGTTATGCTGTTGTCTAGCGGTAGCAGCGTGAGTGTTTCCGCAACGAACTAAGCCTTGTGTGGCTAAAAGAGATCACCAAACCGGAGACAATGTCTCCGGTTTTTTTGGGTTTGCTGATAGTAATAAAAAAGACTAATAATTATTTGTTTTGTAGATGAATAATATTTTGTTCCAGACGTTCTATCAAATTGGTCAGCAGTGTCACTTCTTCTGGGGAAACCCCAGATAAAATTTCACCGCGAGTTATGGTAATGACGTCATTGACTTCCTTGATAATAGGTGCGGCTTCTTCCGTTAACTTAATGCGTTTAGCGCGTCGATCGTTTGCGCAGGTATGACGGGTAATTAGCCCCTTTTCCTCAAGCTGGTCTAGCGTACGAACCAGTGAAGGTTGCTCAATGCCGATAGCTTTGGCCAGTTGGATTTGAGACTGGTCTGGCGGTAGACGATTAATGTTGTACAGAGTTACCCAATGCGTCTGCGTTAGTTCCAATGGCTTCAAACGCTGATCGATTAACGCTCTCCATACACGGACTAATCGTGCTAAATCCGACCCTAGTGTCGATTCCAATTTACTCTCCTTATAATTAGCATGCTAAGATACTCACCCAGAGTAGCTTCTAGTTTGGTTCCCAATCGTAAAAAATTCAAATGTATATCTACAACCTCCAGAAAATAATCTATGCATATGGTGAATTAACATCTATGTTACCTATAAATCTCTTAATGGATCAGGAGTGGTAAACATGGACATCATCTCCTCCTCTCAGGGCTCGCCCTTACAGGATCTCATCTTAGGCGCTTCGCTCTATTTTCCGCCTATTTTTAAAGCAGTTCTGCTCGGCATTGTTTTTTGGCTGCTAATCCACCGTATATTTCGCGATACTATTTATTCGGGCGATATTTGGCACCCAACATTGATGGATTTGTCAATTTTTGTCATTTGTGTCAGCGCCAGTCTTTGGCTATTAACCAGTTGGTAAAATAATATGAAACTGAACACATTACGCTACTTCTCAACGGTTATAGTTTGTGCAATAGCGATCACCGCAGGCTGGTGGGCCTGGAATTATTATATGCAATCACCTTGGACTCGCGACGGAAAAGTCCGGGCTGAACTTGTCAATATTACACCAGAAGTATCTGGAAAAATCATCAACGTAAATATCAATGATAACCAACAGGTAAAACAAGGCGATTTACTATTTTCATTAGACCCGACACCCTTTGAAATTGCACTTAGCAACGCCAATGCCGCCATGGCAAAAGCAGAGTCCGATCTGGCTAAGGCCACTCATGAAGCAGCTCGACGCGGCAATCTGCCCCGCAACGTGATTTCTGCGGAAGATCTCGACGAAGCAAATTTAAATGCGCAGGCAATGAAAGCTAATTATAAATCCGCGCAATCTAATTTGGAACAGGCTAAGTGGAATTTACAGCATACTAATATTTATGCGCCCGTCAGTGGTTTTATAACTAATTTACAAACTCGAGTCGGGAATTATGCCTCTATTGGCTCACCCCTTGTGGCTCTTATTGATATTAATTCGTTTTATGTTATGGGATATTTCGAAGAAACTAAGCTAAAGCATATACACATCGGAAATAACGTTGATATAACTCTATATAACGGAAATATCCCACTCCATGGGAGCGTTGAAAGTATTGGGCGCGCGATTTACGACCAAAGCGTAGACAGTAGCGATAATATGCTACTTAACGTAAAACCTAACGTTCCTTGGGTACGCCTTGCTCAACGCGTGCCGATCAGAATAAAACTGGAAAATGTTCCTAAAGACGTTTTGCTGGTGGCTGGCACCACTTGCACAATTACCGTTCGCGCTAACTAACGGGATAGAATTGTGAACATATCCTGGCTAGATTGGCGCAACACGCCATGGGCAAAGGCCAATGCGGGACAATGGCGTTATGCCTTACGCAATGCAATAGCGATGTGCCTTGCTCTGTGGGTGGCGTTTTTACTCGATCTTGATGAACCTTATTGGGCCTTTACTTCAGCCGCGGTGGTGAGTTTCCCAACCGTCGGCGGCGTGATCAGTAAGAGCATTGGTCGTATTGCCGGTAGCTTACTTGGCGCTGCGGCTTCTGTACTCATTGCGGGCCAATGTCTCAACGATCCGTGGCTATTTACGCTATTTATTGCCGCGTGGATAGCAATTTGCACCTACGTTTCCAATCATTATCAAAATAACGTCGCCTATGCTTTTGCGTTAGCGGGCTACACCGCCGCGATCATTGCCTTCTCAACCGCCGAATCAACCGACACCATGCAAATCTTTGATATTGCACAGGCGCGCGTATGCGAAGTGATCACCGGCCTGCTCTGTGGTGCTTTTATGATGATGATTCTCCCCAGCACCTCCGACGGCACTAACCTTCTGACATCGTTACGACGCATGCACCAACGTCTGTTAGAGCATGCAACTATGCTTTGGCACCCAGAAACAACGCCAGAAATGCGTGCATCGCATGAGGGGTTAATTGGTCAGATCCTCACAATGAACATTTTGCGCATTCAGGCTTTCTGGAGTAACCACCGCCTGCGTAGCCGCAACAATGTGCTTAACTTTTTACTTCACCAGCAGCTACGTCTGACCAGTGTTATCTCAAGCATTCGACGAATGCTGGTCAATTGGCCCGATCGCCCAGAATTTTTGCAGGATGTGTTGCAAGCAATCATCAAAGAGCTTCAGAACCCCGAGACCAATAAATATCGCTTGGCCAAAATCCTCAGTCGTATCTATCCACATGACCCAAGTGACTATCGTCTGCGTTCTTTTTACCTTCGCCTACGTTATTTTTGCTGGCTCTATTTGCAGGGCAGTCGTTGGATAAGACACGTTGAAAAATCATCGCCGGAAGAGACCTTCTCTCCCCCCAAAGTGCATAGTATCGCGCGTCATACCGACAGTATGGAATCAGCCTACAACGCACTACGCACCTTTATCGCGCTGGTTGTTGGCTGCGCATTTTGGATGAATACTCAGTGGGATGCGGGATCGGCGGCGCTGACTATTACCGCCATTACCTGTGTGCTGTACTCCACATCGGCGTCACCGATGACCAGCCTAACGACGCTGTTTAAAGCGATGGTGTTGCTGTCTATTGGCTGCTATCTGGCTAAATTCGGCCTAATGATTCAAATCGATGATTTCTGGGTCTTCTGTGCCTTCTTGTTACCTGTTTTGCTTACGATGCAGCTACTGAAATTACAAAACCCAAAAACAGCCGCGCTCTGGGGACAGCTCATCGTCTTTATGGGATCTTTTTTGCTGGTCACTAACCCGCCGGAATATGACTATGGAAGTTTTGTCAACGAAAACATCGCCAAGATTTGCGGTGTGCTGCTAGCTGCAGTAGCGTTTCAAATTCTGCGCCCCAGTTCTGATAAACGGAAAAGCCGCAGGATTATTCAAGCACTGCGTCGTGATTTTATCGATCAGATCAGCCGTAGACCTCAGCAAAGCGAAAGCCAGTTCGAATCACGTATTTACCATCGCATCAGTCAATTAAATCAGAGTAAAGATGAGCTATCGCGTATCTGGGTGCTACGCTGGGGGGTGGTACTGCTGAATTGTAGCCACATCGTTTGGCAACTGCGTGATTGGCAAACCCGTTCCGACCCCCTTTCCGCGGTCCGTGACGTCTGTATTCACTGTCTCAAAGGCATCATGACAGAAAAAGGTATTCAGCATGACTCTCTGGATAAGACCTTGAATGAACTATTACGTATCAGCGACGTTTTGTCTCACCATCCGGATCAGAGTGGCCGAGATTTGGCCGGACTCGTATGGCGTCTGTACTGTTCTCTTTCACAGCTGCAGCAGAAGGTGGTGACGTCAGCGTCTAACAAGTCAATAAAAAGTTAAAAGAGCGATGGTTGCTCAGGCTGATGGGATGGATCGGATTTATCATTGCGCTGTTGGCGCAACCATCGCTGTCGGCACAAGCGCAGGACATCACGCTTTTGCGGATCGCTCAGTTTTATCCAGTTAAAACGCTCGTCTCGGCTGCGCATGCAGCCGCGACAATAGCCGCGCTCGTCGGACTGACAAATACCCCGACAGGGGCTAGGGATCTCAAAGAACTCAAGTTGCTGGGCCACCGCAAACCTCCTGCTTACAGATATAAGTGAAGACGTAAACCCAGCTCAGGGCAAATTTATTATCATTTGTTATTCAACGTTGCTGATAATTTTGGAAATAATCGCGTAAGCATTGCATTGCTTGACGGCTTTTTTCCGTATGAACTCTCTCTAACGTCAACGCATGCAGCTTCAGAGGCGCGGGTCGCCACTCAGGTAACAACAACACCAAATCACCGCGCTTTAACTCATACTCAATCTCATAAAGCGGCTGTATAGAAATGCCTATCCCCTCCAACGTAAATGCACGTAATACGTTCATACTGCTACTGCCTGTAGCAATATCAGGCAGAGAAATTTTACGCGTTTCTCCGTTGTTCCTATGTAGTTCAATCGAAGCAGGAACAGCCTCATTGGTATTCACCAGCCATTGGTGTTGGCTAAGTTCATCGGGCGTTTCAGGTATCCCGCAGCGATTTAAATAGCGGGGAGAAGCGCACAGCACCATAGGCCAAACAGCTAACGGGTGGGCGATATAAGAAGCATCATCCAGTTGGCGATTAACCCGCAGAGCTATGTCCGCGCGAACCTCAATTAAATTGATAATTTCGTCGTTGGCTAAGATTCTCAGACTAAGCTTAGGATGAGCCTGTAACAAAGGGGCTAATGCCTGCGCTAATGGGGCGCCGCCGAGGCCGATCGTGGTCGCAATACGCAACTCGCCTACTAGCGTATCGCGCATTTCGGCCAATCGTTGTTCTGCCTGACTAGCTTCATGCAGCATCGCTTTGCAGCCTGGATAAAAAGCGGCTCCTGCATCGGTAAGCGTAAGTTTCCGGGTAGAGCGATGCAAGAGTGTCACCCTCAGATCTTGCTCTAAAGTGCGCATATGCTGGCTCACCGCCGATGGGCTCATCCCCAGACGCCGCCCTGCTGCGCTGAAAGAGCCTTCCGCAACCACAACGGCAAAAACGGCCATCCTGTTGAGTTTGTCCATCAATCAGCCTTGTTATCTTGAAGTTTTACTTAAAGAAGTAAGCTTGAATATGCCACTTATCAACCGAATTGTTAAGGTCTAAAGTAGCCCTATCGCAACCTAAGCAGAGGAAAATAACCATGAAACTTGCCATTATTGGAGCCACCGGTTTTGTCGGCCGTGTTGTCGTTGATGAAGCATTAGCACGTGGTCACGAAGTGACTGCTATCGCTCGCAGCCAGAAAGATTTGCCAGATGTAGACCGTTTGCATATTGCACTTGGCGACGTGACTAACGTTGATTGGCTAACACAAACGCTGAAAGGTGTCGATGCCGTTATCAGCGCATTCAACCCCGGCTGGACTGACCCCGATCTGTATACCAACTTCGTGAAAGGCAGTGATGCCATTTTGACCGCCGTGGAAAAATCGGGGGTGAAACGCTTTCTGGTGGTCGGTGGTGCGGGCAGCCTAGAAGTCGCTCCGGGCGTCGAACTCATCGATACCCCACAGTTCCCAGCAGAAATTCGTCCGGGTGCACAAGGCGCTCGTGAACTGCGCAACAAATTGCGCGCCGGCAGCGAACTGGATTGGACGGTATTATGCCCTGCAGCCATGCTTGAACCGGGCAAACGTACCGGACATTTCCGTCTTGGTACGACTTCATTGCTGATGAATGGAGATGCGCCCGCCAATATTTCAGTCCAAGATTTGGCCGTCGCGATCCTCAATGAAATTGAGCAACCACAATTTATCAAGCAGCAGTTTACTGCCGCTTACTAAACGCTAATGCCCTTCAATCTTCGCCCCACAGGCTGCAACTCCCCAGCCTGTGGGGTTTCTTCGTATTATCGCCGCTTAAAAAACCTTCGCTTTAAATAATTTCATCATAAAGTATTTGCGCGTGTATTGACTTAGACCAACCGGTCTATTAGTCTTTGCCCAAGCCTCGTTGTTTCGTATGCATCATGTCTAACGAGCTCATTTAAACTTCGTAGCGTGCGTTGACGCGTTACACCGCCACAGGATTCACTATGAAAATCGAAAAGTTATTCACGCCTGTCACCGTTGGTGATGTCACTTTGCCTAACCGAGTTTTCATGGCTCCGCTGACACGCCTACGCAGCAAAGAACCGGGCGATATTCCAACCCCATTGATGGGCGAATACTATAACCAGCGTGCAGGCGCCGGTTTAATTATCACAGAAGCAACTCAGGTTTCGTTTCAAGCAAAAGGCTATGCCGGCGCGCCCGGTTTACATACACCAGAGCAATTGGATGCGTGGAAAAAAATCGTTGCGGGAGTCCATCAACATGGCGGTCATATCGCGGTACAGCTATGGCACGTAGGCCGTATCTCTCATAACAGTCTCCAGCCGAACAATCAGCCTCCGGTTGCACCATCAGCTATCGCCGCTGATACTCGCACCACGGTTCGAGATGAAAACGGCCATTGGGTACGTGTTCCTTGCTCGGAACCTCGCGCCTTAGAAACCAGCGAAATCCCTGGCATCGTTAACGATTTCCGCCACGCCGTTGCGCTGGCGAGCAAGGCCGGTTTTGATCTGGTCGAACTGCACGCGGCACATGGCTACCTCCTGCATCAGTTTATGTCTCCTGCGTCTAACCAACGTACCGACCAATATGGCGGTTCTATTGAAAACCGTGCGCGTTTAACGCTCGAGGTGGTTGATGCTGCTATTGCCGAATCTGGCGCTGGCCGCGTAGGTATTCGCATTTCACCATTGGGGCCATTTAACGGGCTGGATAACGGTGAAGACCAGGAAGAAGCTGCGCTTTATCTCATCGGTCAGCTTAACCAGAGAAAAATTGCTTATTTGCATATCTCTGAGCCAGATTGGGCCGGTGGCAAGCCTTATTCAGAGGCGTTCCGTCAGGCGGTACGTGAAAACTTCAGCGGCATCATTATTGGTTCCGGTGGATACAACGCAGAAAAAGCGGAAACGCTGATTAATCAAGGTCTGATCGACGCCGTTGCCTTTGGACGTAACTTTATTGCCAACCCAGATTTAGTTGAACGTTTAGAGAAAAAAGCATCATTGAATACGCCACAGCCTGAGACCTTCTACGGTGGTGGCGCTGAAGGCTATACAGATTACCCAACGCTGTAATACTTCGGCATATATCCCAATGACGGGAATATATGCCAACCCTCTGGCCGCCTCCACTCAGTCAGAGGGTTTTTCCATTTCTTGTCACCACATCGCTCGCGATTAATGCCGACCTTTTATTGATCGCTGAATGTACGCTGTTACAATGTTCTATATCTTGTAAAGCAAGCCGTTTCGATTTTCAGAGGGAAATTATGCGTTTACTACACACCATGCTGCGCGTCGGTCATCTGCAACGCTCCATCGACTTCTACACCAAAGTTTTAGGCATGCGCCTGCTGCGTACCAGTGAAAACGAAGAGTATAAATACTCTCTGGCCTTCGTCGGTTATAGCGATGAAAGTACCGGCTCTGTGATTGAGCTGACCTATAACTGGGGCGTTGAAAGCTACGAGATGGGCACAGCATTTGGTCACATTGCACTGGGCGTCGATGATGTTGCAGCAACCTGCGAAAGCATTCGTCAGGCTGGCGGCAAAGTCACTCGTGAAGCGGGTCCGGTAAAAGGCGGCAACACCATTATCGCCTTTGTTGAAGATCCAGATGGTTACAAAATCGAGCTGATCGAAAACAAACAAGCTGGCGCGGGTTTAGGCAACTAATCCTAAGTACCAGAACGTATCAAACCCATGTGGTTTGAGCAAAAACCGAGCGGGCGCCTTAGCGTCCGCTTTTTTATCTGATGCATGAATGAGGCTCGTACCGCGTTTGCGGACTGCAAACTACGTAAAAATTTGCCATAATGCGCGCTGCATTCCATAGACCAGAAGTTGAACATGGCTGAAACCACCAATCTAAATACGCTGAGCGCGCGCTTTCGCGGGTTCTATCCTGTTGTCATTGATGTCGAAACCGCAGGTTTTGATGCCAACACCAACGCGCTACTTGAAATTGCGGCAGTCACATTACGTATGACTGACGATGGATGGTTAGAGCCCGACGAAACACTTCATTTTCACGTTGAGCCTTTTGTTGGCTCCGTACTGGTTCCTGAAGCTTTGGCATTCAACGGTATTGATCCGGAAAACCCATTGCGCGGTGCGGTCAGCGAATACGAAGCCTTACACGCCATCTTCAAAGCCGTACGTAAAGGCATTAAAGAACACGACTGTAATCGTGCCGTCATTGTGGCGCACAATGCCCACTTTGATCACTCGTTTGTGATGGCCGCGGCTGAGCGCGTTGGCTTAAAACGCAACCCTTTCCATCCGTTCGCCACTTTCGATACTGCCGCGCTGAGCGGGCTAGTATTAGGTCAAACCGTGCTGGCTAAGGCCTGCATTGCCGCCAATATCCCATTTGACAGCACCCAAGCACACTCCGCGCTCTACGATACAGAACAGACGGCAACGCTGTTTTGTGAATTGGTAAACCGCTGGAAACGTATGGGTGGATGGCCTCTGCCCGCCAATGCGGAAGAAAGCGCTGAATAAAGATTAATAGCTCGCTATCTAGCGGGCTTTTCCTCTAATTTAGTTGTCTATACAACCCTTGAGCTATGCCCTCCCACTCCGGCTAATTCTTGTTTTTGTCGTGTTAATGCGAAAAAAATGTTATTAAACGTGTTTTATAATTTTTAGAACTCTGGGACATTGACGTCTATGAACGCTGTTGTTGTCGCCGTCACGGTGATGCTTTTACTGAGTTTAATGCGGGTGAACGTGGTTATCGCGTTAATCTTTGCGGCTATTACCGGTGGTCTGGTTGGCGGACTCACTCTTGAAACGACCCTAACTACTTTTAGCGGTGGTCTCGGTGGTGGCGCTGAAATTGCACTAAGTTACGCGATGCTAGGGACTTTCGCCGTTGCTATCTCCCGTTCGGGTATCACCGATATATTGGCTCAGAAAGTCATTGCCCGAATGGGGCATCAGCCAAGCGCCAGTAAACTATTTTGGTTTAAGTACGGTTTGCTGCTGATTATTTCTCTCATCGCTATTTCGTCGCAAAACCTGATCCCCATTCACATCGCATTTATCCCGATCTTGATCCCCCCTTTGCTCCACGTGTTTTCACGCATGAATCTCGATCGCCGTGCGGTGGCCTGCGTGCTGACCTTTGGTTTAATAACGCCTTATATGGTATTGCCCATCGGCTTTGGCGGCATCTTCCTGAACAATATTCTGTTAAAGAATTTGAACGGCAACGGCCTAAACGTGACAGCGTCACAAGTTCCTCACGCGATGCTGCTACCGGGATTAGGCATGGTTGTTGGGCTGCTGATAGCCGTATTTTTCAGTTATCGTAAACCACGCCGCTACAGCGAGCGCAAAATTCTTGCTGCAGAACCAGAGCACAAAAGCGTAAAAACACGTCACTTGTGGGTGGCCGGTCTAGCGATACTCGCAGCATTAGGTGTTCAGTTGGCGACCAACTCCATCGTGCTCGGCGCACTGGTGGGGTTCATGGTCTTTATCGCGGGTGGCGTCATTCATTGGAAAGAAACTCAGGATGTTTTCACCCGCGGTGTACATATGATGGCGATGATTGGCTTTATTATGATCACCGCATCAGGATTCGCCGCAGTGATTAAAGCCACCGGCAGCGTTGAAACGCTGGTTGTTTCGATTGAGAGCGTGATCGGTAATAATCGCGGTTTAGCGGCCTTTTTAATGCTATTCGTCGGACTGATCATCACCATGGGGATTGGCTCTTCATTCTCGACGGTGCCAATTATCGCCGCAATTTATGTTCCATTGTGTATCGCTTTTGGTTTTTCACCGATGGCGACAATTGCCATTGTCGGCGTAGCCGGTGCACTTGGCGATGCAGGTTCCCCCGCCTCAGACTCAACGCTCGGCCCCACTTCGGGCTTAAATATGGATGGTCAGCACGATCACATTTGGGATTCGGTTGTACCTACATTCTTGCACTATAACCTACCCTTGCTAGCCTTCGGCTGGATCGCTGCAATGACGCTGTAAGCTGCACCCAAAATAACAAAGGCGCCCTAAGGCGCCTTTGTTTTATGCGACAACAATATCACTATTGCTGTTCTTCCTGAGCGGGATGCTTCGCCGCAGTTTCTTTAATCAACTGCTGCAATTCACCGGCGCGGTACATTTCGATAATGATGTCACAGCCGCCCACCAGCTCACCTTCGACCCACAATTGTGGGAAGGTTGGCCAGTTAGCATATTTTGGCAATTCGGAGCGAATATCAGGATTTTGCAAAATATCGACATAGGCAAAACGCTCGCCGCACGCAGACAATGCCTGAACGGCCTGAGCAGAAAAACCACAGCTCGGCAATTTTGGCGAACCTTTCATGTATAAAATAATTGGGTTTTCAGCTAGTTGGCGCTGAATTTTTTCAATAGTGGTCATTGTCATTTTGTTTTACTTCCTCTAACCAGTGTTATGCAGACAGCATGCAAGTGCATATCAAATTATTGTACTGGATTGTACGCAGCGACGCTCTTAGAAAAAAACGCCATCTTTTATAGGGGTATTTCTGAGGTGTTTCGATCCCTTATCGCTTAAGCTCAGTTTAATCTAAAAACGTGCTATGCTATATCCGTTTGGTTCGTGTTTAGATTTACAGCAGAATTTGTTCAAAACAGCATCCGATTTAACTCTTGTAACATTTAGTCACAAAGAGAATATAAATAGCGGAAATGAATGCTGTTCTGTTCCTGTTGTTTATTTAATACTGTTTGCCATGTTTTTTTCTTGGGACAAAGCCTGGAACCTACCAATGCGTCTATATATCGCACTCTTTGTTCTGCTGTTTACTCAGCTATTTGCTAATGCCGCCAATGCCTCTCCGGGGCATAAAGTCGTTGCCGATCAGCGAAAGTCGCACACGACCAGTAGCGAAGCCGCCGATCGTAAAAAGCGAAAGCCTGCGGCTAGCAAAAAAGAAAAAACGCCAACGACTTCTACCGCTAAAAACAAAAAGAGCAGCGATAAAACAGTCGCGAGTAAAAAACAAAACGCTAAAAAAGAGTCGGCCTCGCAGAATAGCGCTTTAGCCAGCAAATTTGCCCGCAATCGTGAAGTTGCTCGTAATAAAGCCAACAGCAAGAAAATTGATAAAGCGGTATTAGCCTCTCTATCTAAGCCAAATAAAAAATCTGCTGAGAAAAAGGCAAGCGCCAGAACCGCAACGCTTGCGCATGTCAGCAATAAAAAGAGCTATGGTCGTCAACGCGGCAAACTAAACAGCAAAAATGAATTGGCTAAGCTCGCGCTAAATCAGAATAATGTTGAGATCGTTGATGGCAAGCCAATCCGTTTGAGTCCACAGCATAAAAAGCGCTACCAGAATGCTAAACAGACCGCGATGAACAAGCTGATGAATCAGGTTGGCAAACCCTACCGCTGGGGAGGCTCATCACCTAGCACCGGGTTCGATTGCAGCGGTTTAGTCTACTATGCCTATCAAGATTTGCTGAGTATCAAAATCCCACGCACAGCTAACGAGATGTATCATCTGCGCGATGCAGCTCCGGTGAAGAAAACTGAGTTACAAAAAGGCGATTTAGTCTTCTTCCGCATTAACAACCGTGGCGCTGCCGATCATGTGGGTGTCTATATGGGTGAAGGTAAATTCATCCAGTCACCGCGCACTGGTGAACAAATTCGTATCAGCTATCTGGATAACGATTATTGGCAGGGTCACTATGTGGGTGCTCGCCGTGTCATGACGCCCAAAACAATTCGTTAGATATGCCAAGCAACAGGGATTTATTCATATAACGGATAATCCCTGTAATTTCCCCTCTCCTTTCTCAATATCCTTCCTTAGTACCTTGATGTCTCGCAGTGTTACTGATGGACAATTCATCAATTGATAACCAAAAAGCAAAATTTAGCCTGTTATTAGACTCAAAACTTGCTAAAATCGATCCCCATAACAAGAGCACAACAAGATCGTTTCAAATTTAAAAACCCGCACACTGACGTTAACGTTAGTGTGATGCGTGAAACATAAAACACTTGCGTGTAACTGTTTCATCGCAAAATAGATCAATAATAGGAGAGAGCAATGTCTTTTGAATTACCTACATTACCATACGAAAAAAACGCACTCGAGCCGCACATCTCCGCAGAAACTCTGGAATACCATTACGGTAAGCATCACAACACCTACGTGGTAAACCTAAACAACCTGATCAAAGGCACCGAGTTTGAAGGTAAATCACTGGAAGAGATCATCAAGACCTCTACTGGCGGTATCTTTAACAACGCCGCTCAGGTTTGGAACCATACCTTCTACTGGCACTGCCTGTCTCCAAAAGGCGGCAACGCACCTACTGGCGCAGTAGCAGACGCCATTAACAAAGCCTTTGGTTCTTTCGAAGCCTTCAAAGAAGAACTGACTAAATCTGCCGTGGGTAACTTTGGTTCTGGCTGGACGTGGCTGGTTAAAAAAGCGGACGGTTCTTTAGCTATCGTTAATACCTCAAACGCAGCAACCCCATTGACCAGCGGCGACAAACCACTGCTGACCGTGGACGTTTGGGAACACGCTTACTACATCGATTACCGCAATGCGCGTCCTAAATATCTGGAGAACTTCTGGGCTCTGGTAAACTGGGAATTCGTCGCTAAAAACTTGGCATAAGTTTTTAACGTACGTATATAAGAAAGGCGGTCGATTGACCGCCTTTTGTTTTAGTCATGTTAATAACTAAAGATTCCAACACGTCTTTAAATCAGTGCAGCGCTGCTACAAAGCTAAAGATAACAATAACTGCCAAAGCAGCAACCGTCGTCATTAGGGAATATTTCAGATCGGTTTCCATGTGCTCATCTCCCGCATTTCGTTATCAGATCAATTTTTATTATACATAAACACTTGCAGAAAGTGTGTGAAATCATTTTTACATACATCAAATGAGATCACACGCAGAAAATCATTCTATTATTCTTTCTCTTATCCCCTAATTTTGACTTCCCCTTTTGCATTTTATAGGCCAAAATTTACGGTTTACTGCTACGTATCAGCTTTCATAACGAAAAAGAATAGGCTGGCACTCGAAGTCTCTGCATATTCATTTATTTTATGTGCTTTCATTCGGTGTAATTTTAGATGTACGTAAGCAAACGATTAACACAATAGCTATGTTTTGATTACATAAGCTTAGGAGTCATCTGTTTCATGGCAACGATTAAAGATGTGGCAAAACGCGCGGGCGTTTCCACCACGACTGTGTCTCATGTCATTAATAAAACGCGCTTTGTCGCCGAAGAGACCAAAGCCGCGGTATGGGAGGCAATTAAAGAGCTGCACTATTCTCCCAGTGCCGTCGCCCGTAGCCTGAAAGTTAACCACACTAAATCGATCGGTTTACTGGCCACCTCCAGTGAAGCGCCCTATTTTGCTGAGGTCATCGAAGCCGTAGAGAACGCCTGCTACAGCCAAGGCTATACCCTAATTCTGTGCAATTCGCATAACAATCCAGAAAAGCAAAAAGCCTATCTCGCCATGTTGGCACAAAAGCGTGTTGATGGCCTGCTGGTGATGTGCTCTGAGTATCCAGAGAACCTACTACAGACGCTAGAAGACTACCGCAATATTCCGATGGTCGTTATGGATTGGGGAACGCAGCGCAGCGACTTTACCGATGCGATTCAAGATAACGCCTTCGAAGGGGGCTATTTAGCGGGCCGTTATTTGATTGAACGCGGCCATCGTGACATTGGTGCCATTACCGGACAGCTGTCGCGCAATACCGGCGGTGGACGCCTGCGGGGCTTCCTGAAAGCGCTACAAGAGGCCAATATCCCAACGCGCGATGAGTGGATGGTTGAAGGTGACTTTGAACCCGAGTCTGGATACAAAGCTATGCACCAAATCCTCTCGCAAAAGCATCGACCGACAGCCGTTTTTGTGGGTGGAGACATCATGGCCATGGGCGCCATCTGCGCCGCAGATGAAATGGGGTTGCGCGTCCCACAAGATATTTCGGTGATCGGGTATGATAACGTACGTAACGCACGTTACTTCACTCCGGCATTAACCACTATTCATCAGCCGAAAGAGCGTCTAGGTGCGATGGCCTTTGATATGCTGCTTGATCGTATCGTGAGCAAACGCGAAGATTCTCAGACTATCGAAGTGCACCCTAAATTGGTAGAGCGTCGTTCAGTAGCCGATGGCCCTTATCTGGACTATCGCCGCTAAGCGATGAAGAACGGCTGCTCCTGTCTCGCGCTGTTCCCTCTTGTGCTGATACTTGCTGGTGCGCTGCCGATTGCGGCGGCGCTACTGGTTATGCTTCAACCCCTTTCAGATACTTTTTCCCTTAGCCATTTTCTTGCGTCGTGGCACCTGTTGCTACAATGGCCAGGTATATTGCAATCCATCACGCTGAGCATATTCAGTGGTTTTGCCGCCACGCTAATATCACTATGGCTAGCTCTGGCGTTATGTGGGCAGGTCATTCTCAGACAGAATAGTCATATCGCGCGGGTTATCTCCACTGCTATTCTCGCTATACCGCACATTGCTTTAGCGACCGGATTGATCCTGCTGTTGTCCCCATCGGGCTGGTTGCTAAGGGTCATTTCCCCCACGCTTACCGGATACTCTCGCCCACCTGATTGGCTGATAATCAACGATCCTTATGCACTTTCATTGACGTTGCTATTAGCGGTGAAAGAAACGCCTTTCCTGTTTTTAATGGCGCTGAATATCGCCGGACGTATTGATGTTCGACGACAAATACAGTCAGGTGTGGCGCTAGGCTATCCTTCAACTCGCGTCTGGTGGCTGTTGTTAGTGCCACAGATTCTGCGCGGCCTGCGGTTGCCCGTCTTCTGCGTGTTGGCATTTGGCTTATCCGTGGTGGATATCGCTATTTTACTTGGACCACAGCAGCCCACAACGCTATCCCTACAGATTTGGCAATGGATGACCGATCCGGCACTGACGCATCAAGTATTGGCGACCAGCGGAACGTTGCTCCTGCTTGGGATCACGCTTTTTAGTTTTGTCCTCTGGCTGATGATTGAAAGGGCCTGGCTGCGCTATTGCCGCAACGCGCACGGTCAAAGACGCTATAAACGTCATATGACGCTACGGCCTCTATGGATCGTTGGCATACTGCTGACGCTGGGTTCGTATAGCGTTTTGTTTATCTGGTCGATTGCTTGGCGATGGCCGTTCCCTGCTGCCTTACCACTGCAATGGACATTCGATTATTGGCTCAGCAGCCTAAGCCAACTCGGTACCCCCATCATCAATAGCCTGCTCATCGCTGGCATCGCCAATCTCTGTAGTCTGATTCTCTGTGTAGGCTTTCTTGAATGGCAATTCTTACGCCATAAAATCACGGGATTATGGCTGCTACTCACACCTCTTTTGCTACCGCAAATCAGTCTGATTTTTGGTTTACAACATTTAGCGGCTTGGTTCGACGTGATTGGCCTGCTGCCCAGCGTGATTTTCGCCCATGCGCTGTTTATTACGCCTTACTACTTCCTCAGTCTGAGCGGCACATGGCAGGCTTTTGATCGTAGACTCCTTTATACGGCCCAATCACTAGGGAAAACCCCGTGGTCGTGCTTCTGGCATATTAAAATTCCACTATTGAGTAAACCGCTGGCGATATCCGTCGCCCTAGGCTTTGCTGTCAGTATCGGCCTTTATCTGCCGACTCTGGGGTTCGGGGCTGGTCGTTTCCCTACTTTAGCGACCGAAACGGTGGCCTACGCCAGCGGAATCGATCGCCGCATGGCCGCCGTTGCAGCTCTGTGGCAAACCTTTCTGCCACTGCTCGGCTACGGGTTAGCACTGTTTATCCCCGTCACATTCTCAAGGAGTAAGCAGCAATGAGCACGTTGACTCTCGAACAGTTTCAAGTCTATTTACATGATGTGCCGCTAACGCCTGAACTCAACGTGAGTGTGGCCGGCGGAGAAACGCTTACGCTAATGGGGCCGAGCGGGTGTGGAAAATCAAGCTTGCTGTTAGCGCTTGCAGGACATGCACATGCTCCGATTTCACGACGAGGAAAAGTGAAAATTAATGGGCAAGATGTGACACACCTTCCAGCCCATCAACGCAAAGTCGGTCTGCTATTTCAAGATGACTTATTATTTCCTCATCTCAACGTAGAGCAAAATCTGTTATTCGCGTTGCCTGATGATGTTGCTCGGACAGAACGCCACTCACAGGTGACTCAAGCCTTAGCAAAGATTGAGATGAGTGAGTTTTCCCGCCGCTTTCCAAATGAACTCTCCGGCGGGCAACGCGCCAGAATCAGCCTGCTTCGCACCCTATTATCTAGCCCTGCGGTCGTTGCGCTAGACGAGCCTTTTTCTAAGCTCGATAAAACACTGCGCCAACATTTTCGTCGCTGGGTCTTTGATGAGTTAAAACAGGCCAATATCGCCGCCCTTTTAGTCACACACGATGAAGACGATGCGCCAGAAAATGGGCAAATGATTTGCCTGTAGTTTACTCTGGGCTCAGCCATTCCTGATTCATGGTTTCGGTATCTCCCAGATAATCCAGTAACCAGTCAATTGCCGGTGAGCGAGTATGATCCTCCCAGGTGACGCAGCAGGCGCTATCAGGAAACGGCTGCGCCAACTGCAAAATATGTAATTTCCCCGCACTGACCAATGGCTCTGCCATATGAGCCGGCATCAGCCCCACGCAAAGACCGCTTTCCAGACAATCGCAGGCAGACTGCCAGTCTGGCACCACTAAACGGCGCTGGTTATCAAGTAGCCATGTGTCGCGCTTAGGCAGATTGATTGACGTATCCTCAATGCACAGCGCAGGGAATGGACGAATTTTATCATCCGTCAGTTCGCCTTCGAGCATCGCCAACGGATGCTCTGGGCTGACTAGGCAATGCCAATGCAAAAAACCCATATCGCGAAATGAAAAACGTCCTCCGGCCGGCACCGCACGCGTTGCGCCAATAGCCACATCAACCCGTCCGGCAACTAAGGCATCCCACACACCGTTAAACACTTCTGGATGGATCATTAATTCCATATCAGGAAAGTGACGATAAAAATCCACGACCAACTGCCGACTCCTACGCGGGTTAACGATGCGATCGACGGCGATATTTAGCTGTCCACGCCAGCCGTTTGCGACTTGCTGACACTGGCGACGGGTGGAATTCATTTTTTTGATAATAGTACGCGCTTCTTCTACAAAAAATGCGCCTGCTTCGGTTAACTCCACATCACGATGGCGTCGTTCAAACAGCGAAACGGCTAACCATGTTTCCAACTGACGTACTGTGTAACTCACGGCAGACGGCACACGGTGCAGCTCTTGTGCTGCGGCGCTGAAACTCCCCGTTCTAGCAACCGCGTCTACAACCTCTAATGAGTATTCAGACCACATGTGCGCTACCTCACCTTTCTTGCTTTCAAAAATTTTCACTCATGATAGCAAATATTAGCGTTTCACAAGTAATTAGTGAGATCGCTAAACTCCCCACGTCACACTTTCACTCTGCAACAAATATATAACGAGTCAAAATAATGCGAACTTCCTCATTTTTTATGTTCTATCTGGCCGGCTTGAGCATGTTGGGATATCTGGCCACCGATATGTATCTTCCTGCTTTTGGTGCCATGCAGCAGGATCTGGGTGCGTCTGCGGGCGCAATTAGCGCTAGTTTAAGTATTTTCTTAGCCGGTTTTGCCTTTGCCCAGCTCGTTTGGGGCCCTCTGTCTGACCGTATTGGTCGTAAGCCCGTCCTGCTGATGGGGCTGACATTGTTCAGCCTTGGCTGCTTGGGAATGATCTGGGTAGACACAACTGTCGAGCTTCTGATTCTGCGTTTCGTACAGGCTATCGGTGTATGTTCTGCCGCGGTGACCTGGCAAGCGCTGGTAATCGACCGTTACAGCAAAGGCATCGCCAACCGCGTATTTGCCACCATCATGCCGCTGGTCGCACTGTCGCCAGCCTTAGCGCCATTACTCGGTGCATGGCTACTAAATCATTTAGAGTGGCAGGCCATTTTCGCCGTATTGTTCGGGATTTCACTGCTCCTACTGATCCCTACGTTGATGCTGAAAGATACGCGCCGTAAACCAACAGAAGATAAAACGCAGAAAAAAATTAGTTTCTTCCAGTTGATGCGCTCAAATATCTTCTCTGGCAACGTAATGATTTTTGCTGCCTGCTCTGCGGGTTTCTTTGCTTGGCTAACCGGTTCACCGTTCATTCTCGGTGATATGGGCTATGGTCCTAACGATATTGGTTTGAGCTATGTGCCACAGACGATTGCTTTCTTAATCGGTGGCTATGGCTGCCGTGCGCTGCTTAGCCGCATCGGTGGAAATCTGATGCTGCCTGTACTGCTGATTGTTTATAGCCTGTGCATGATTGCGATGTTTGTGATGGCGATGTTTAGTACACCAGGACTGTTCGCCATTCTTGTCCCTTTCTGCATCATGGCGATGGCGAACGGGGCTATTTATCCTATCGTGGTCGCGAATGCGCTAACGCCATTTCCTGAAAACAGTGGTAAAGCCGCCGCGCTGCAAAATACCTTACAGCTTGGCGTCTGTTTCCTTGCCAGCCTGCTAGTATCGGTCTTTGTTGAATCTGCGCTATTAGCAACTACGGCTATTATGGCGGGAACCGTTATTTTGGTCATGATCGGCTATTGGCTCAAAAGTGACAGCGTCACTAAAAAACTCAGCGCAGATAAGTTAACTACAACAGAATCAAGCAAAAAGCACGTTTCTCAACACTAGTATTTTTTGTCTCCTTTACGCTAACCCATTGACCAGCGGTATAGATTCATACTTGAGTCTGTCACCGCTGCGTCCTATACTGCAACAGTTGCATTCACAATTATTTTGCTAGTGAGTAACTTTTACTTTTCTGGCGTGCGGAGCACGTCACGTTTTCTAAAGGATGAGTCCCTGCTAAACGCATGGGTTTCCTCAGTTTTCCATTTTTCTAAGTCGGGTTTAAACACCGCGGGTTGGCCGTTGGTACTCGTGCGCCTACAGATTGCCCATGCGTTCTGGCAGGTCGAGTTATATGAAGAATATGGGTCATGGAGAAACTATGAGTTCATCGTGTATAGAAGATCTGAGCGTACAAAACAGTCAGTGGTACAGAATTGCCAGTGAGATGTTGCAATCGGCAGATATAGAGGTAAATGGTTCACGCCCTTTTGATATTCGCGTCAAGAATCCTCATTTCTTTAAACGTGTATTGCAAGAGGGTTCACTGGGCCTTGGTGAGAGCTATATGGATGGTTGGTGGGAATGCGACCGATTAGACATTTTCTTCCAGAAAGTGCTACGTGCCGGACTGGAAAACCAGCTTCCCCATCATATTAAAGATACGTTGCGCGTTGCGGCGGCTCGATTGACAAATCTACAATCTAAAAAGCGTGCATGGATCGTGGGTAAAGAGCATTACGATTTGGGCAATGACCTTTTTAGCCTGATGCTCGATCCCTACATGCAGTACTCCTGTGGATACTGGAAAGACGCCACCACGCTTAAGCAGGCGCAAGAAGCCAAGCTAAAACTTATCTGTGAAAAACTTCAGTTAAAACCGGGTATGACGCTGTTAGATATTGGCTGTGGCTGGGGAGGACTTGCCGCTTATGCCGCTAAGCACTACGGCGTGTCGGTCGAAGGTGTCACTATTTCTGCGGAGCAGCAAAAATTAGCACAGGAACGTTGCAAGGATTTAGATGTAAAAATCCTACTGCAGGACTATCGCGATCTTGATTCGCAGTATGATCGCATCGTTTCAGTGGGAATGTTTGAGCACGTCGGACCGAAAAACTACCAGACCTACTTCAAAGTCGTTGCCCGAAATTTAAAGCCTGATGGTCTTTTCCTTTTGCACACCATTGGTGCTAATGAAACGAATATGAACGTTGATCCTTGGATCAATAAATATATTTTCCCTAATGGCTGCCTGCCTTCTATTAAGCACATTGCTACCACAAGTGAAGGTAAATTCGTCATGGAAGATTGGCACAATATTGGCGCTGATTATGACCGCACCTTAATGGCTTGGTACGAACGTTTTGTACAAAATTGGCCAAAGCTGGAACATAACTACTCTCAGCGTTTCTTCCGTATGTTCAGCTACTATCTGAATGCCTGCGCTGGTGCGTTCCGCGCACGCGATATTCAGCTGTGGCAGGTCGTATTCTCACCACGCGGCGCCGAAGGCGGTTTGCGTGTCGCGCGTTAAACAGAGCGCCATAAACGTCAAAGGAGCCTTTCGGCTCCTTTGTTTTTTCTATCGTGCTGAATTACTTCAGGTATTGGCCCGTACGCAGCGCTTCAATACGCTTGTCCAACGGAGGGTGAGACAGGAACAGTTCGCTAAAAGACTTATTACGGCCGTTAATGCAAAATGCCATCATGCTCCCTTCTTCCTGCGGTTCATAGCTGGTTTTTAGACGCTGCAATGCAGCAATCATTTTCTCGCGCCCCACTAAGTTTGCAGAACCCGCATCGGCACGGAATTCACGGTAACGCGAGAACCACATGGTGATGATGCTCGCCAGAATACCGAACACAATCTCCAGCACCATAGACACCGCGAAATAAATCATCGGGTTACCACTGCTGCTTTCACCTTCATCGCGATTGCCAGACAAGAACCCTGCCGCCACCTGCGCAATCAGGCGCGAGATGAAGATAACAAAGGTGTTCACCACGCCCTGAACCAGCGTCATAGTCACCATGTCACCATTGGCAACGTGGCTAATCTCATGCGCCAAAACGGCTTCAGCCTCATCACGGCTCATGTTTTGTAGCAGACCGGTGCTCACCGCCACTAATGAAGCATTACGACGTGCGCCTGTAGCAAACGCATTCATATCCGGTGCATGATAAATAGCCACCTGTGGCATATCAATGCCTGCCTGCTGCGACTGACGACGCACCGTTTCGACTAACCAACGCTCGGTTTCATTGCGAGGTTGCTCAATCACCTCGCCCCCAACCGAACGCAATGCCATCCACTTAGACATCAACAGAGAAACAATAGAACCACCAAAGCCGAACAGCAGTGCCATCACCATCAGCCCTTGCACGCTGCTGGACTGGATCCCTGTTAGGCTCAACACCACACCAAACACCAGCATAACGGCTAGGTTGGTTAGCAGGAACAAAGCGATACGCATCATATTATTTATTAATCCTCATTCATGGAGTACGCACTATGCGATGACTAGATCGTAAGGGCATCTGCGCGGGATTCAAGAGGTGTTAAGCAATAACACACTAAAGAAACATAACTTTACAATTTGACGTACTAAAAATCACATAACTGACGATTTATACACCAATACAACTGAGCCGCAGGCATAAAAAAAGAGCGATCTCTCGCTCTTTTTTACTCTAACTCGAATCGATTATTTTGAGCTGCCTTGCAGTTGCTGAGCAAGATCGAGCGCAATTTTCACCGTTTCGTCCAGATAAGGATCTGGCTCCTGATAATCCTTCGGCACATCATCAAGTGACTTGATTGGTTTTTTGCCGCTAGCTTTCAGTCGTTCATTAATACGCATCAGACGCGTTGCATCATCATCTTTGTTCTCTTTTTCACGCTGGGCGTAGTTAAGAGACACGATGTTTTTGCGATCTTTGAGTGCCTTATAGTGAGCGATATCCTGCTCGATATATTGGAACTCTGGGTTTGAAGCGATGCGCTTGTTGTGATCAGCAAGCAGTACCGGATCAAACTTCTGCACGTTGCCCGCACTCTCATAGGTCGCTGCTTTAATGCTGTCCCATGGCAGAGCGTTATCTTCAAAGCTTTCGCCAGTGTCGATGGACTCTAAACCGGTTGGCATGATGATATCAGGCGTAACACCCTTACGTTGAGTACTACCACCGTTGATGCGGTAGAACTTCTGGATGGTGTACTGCACGGAGCCTAATTCAGGCCACTCAGGACGCAGCATTTGATCGTAGATACGGTTAACCGAACGGTACTGTTGAACGGTGCCTTTACCGAAGGTCGGCTCACCAACAATCAGCGCACGGTCATAATCCTGCATCGCAGCGGCAAAAATTTCTGACGCTGACGCACTAAAGCGATCGACGAGAACAACCAGAGGGCCTTTGTAGTAAACAACCCCGTCGCTATCGGCATCTTCACGGATTTTGCCATTATTATCGCGCACCTGCACCACTGGGCCACTCGGGATAAACAGGCCTGAAAGCGATACGGCCTCAGTCAATGCCCCGCCGCCGTTGCTGCGCAGATCGATAATCACGCTGCTGACGTTCTGTTTTTCCAGTTTCTGTAGCTGTACTTTGACGTCATCGGTCAAACCAACGTAGAAGCCCGGAATATCCAACACGCCAACTTTCTTACCGTCGACGGTTTTCACACTCATCTTGACCGCACGATCTTCTAAACGAATGCGTTCACGGGTCAGCGTAATGGTGCGCGTTTTGGTGCCTTTGCCCGCTGGCAGAATTTCCAGACGAACTTTGCTGCCCTTCGGCCCTTTGATCAGCTCAACCACGTCGTCGAGACGCCAGCCGATCACATCCACCATCGGTTTGCCCGGCTGTCCCACACCAACAATGCGATCGCCCACTTTCAGCGCTTTACTCTTAGCCGCAGGGCCACCAGCAACCATTGAGTTAATCTGGGTGTAATCATCTTCCGTCTGCTGCAATACCGCACCAATACCTTCCAGAGAGAGGCTCATCTCGGTATTGAACTGTTCAGTATTACGCGGTGATAGATAGTTGGTATGCGGATCAATTTCATGCGCAAACGCGTTCATAAACAGCTGGAAAACGTCTTCACTCTTACTTTGCGTGAGGCGTTTAATCGCAAACTGATAGCGTTTGGTCAGGATTTTCTGGATCTCGGGCCAATCTTTGCCGGCGAGTTTCAGATTTAATTCGTCATATTTAACTTTGGCTGTCCAAAGCTTATTCAATTCTTCCGTGCTAGTTGGCCACGGCGACTTACTACGGTCGACATCAATAGTGTCGTTGCCATCGAAGGTCATCGGTGACTTAAGCAAAGAAAGTGCATATTCATAACGTTCAAAGCGACGTTTCTGAGCCAAATTGAACAACGCATAAGCGGTATCTAGCTGACCGGATTTCAGTTCATCATCCAGCGTCGTTTCACGGTCTTTAAACTGCGCCACATCAGAGGCCAACAACACGTTATGGTTGTAGTCCAACATATTGAGGTAGCGAGCAAAGATCTTTTTGGAAAAATCGTCATTCAAATCGAATTGACGATAATGAGAGCGTGTAAAACGCGACGTCACCCGTTCACTGACGGTCGCATGTTGCGGCTCTTGGCGCAGCTGCGGTAACTGATTAATGTTGTAAGCAACATTATCAGCCGCAAAGCTGGCACCAGCGAATAACGCCAGGGCCATCGCTGATACCCTGAAAATTTTGTTCATGCCTTGGTTGGCCTCCGTATCAGAACTGCAAGTGTTCTGCGCGCACAATCATCGCCAGACCGTTAGAAAGCTGAACGCGTACACCATCTTTGGTGATTTCCAATACGGAAGCGTCCATTGCACTTTTACCCGCGCTGACTTTTACATCCTGACCTACGGTCAGTTTGGTAATGTCAGTCACTGGCACAGTACGCGGCTTAGCTGATTCAGTGTTAGCGCGAGGCGTGCGATCCTGCTGTGGACGCGGAGTGCGTGGTTTACGCGCTTCTTTGTCTCCGTTAGCAGCATCGGTGCGACGTGCAGCAGGTTTTTTGCCCGCTGGACGAGGACGACGGTTTTCTGTCGCTTCACCGGCCTCACGTTTTTTCGCCTGCTGTTCTGCACGTTGTGCTTGAACTCGCGCTTTGGCTTCTTCTAATTGTTGACGAGCGTGTTCTACGTGCTGCTCTTCCAGCACCCCACACGAATTACCGTCAAGATCGACTCGTTCTGCACCCACTTTCACGCCGTGCAGATAACGCCAGCTTGAAGTGTACAGACGGAGCGCTGAACGTAGCTGAGTCTTGCTCAGTCCGTTTTCATCTCCCTGCATCCGCTCAACCAGATCTTGGAAGATACCGATTTTCAACGGACGTGCTTCGCCCTCTGCGCTAAAGCACTGCGGGAAACGCTGGGCTAAAAATGCAATGACTTCTTTACTACTATTCAACTTGGGTTGATTTTCCATGAAATTTCCTGATTACAACGGGTTTGCCAACCAGCGATGGCATGAACAGGCGACATTATAATGGCGCTATCGCCAAAAGCCACGCCATACGCACGACAACCTTATGCAAATGTCACAAATTTTGCGCTGTCACACTCTGCCAAGTGCTCACAAAGTGCGTAAACAACTGATTTCAATCCAGTTTCATCATCTTCGTCGAATCGGTCATAAACTGTGCTATCGATATCTAAAACACCAATAACCTGTCCATTTACCTCGAGAGGCAGCACAATTTCAGCATTGCTGGCGGCATCACAGGCAATATGTCCTGCAAAAGCATGCACATCGGCC
The DNA here is from genome assembly GCF_020150375.1 of Hafnia paralvei. Taxonomy (NCBI): domain Bacteria; kingdom Pseudomonadati; phylum Pseudomonadota; class Gammaproteobacteria; order Enterobacterales; family Hafniaceae; genus Hafnia; species Hafnia paralvei. The sequence continues at coordinate 2,539,749 of NZ_CP083737.1, forward strand.
ACGCGCTGAACCTCATTTTTCGCATACGCCGTTCCGCAAACGCCCTTACCCACTGGAATACGTACACAGGCCAATTTCCCCTGAAATGGCGCAAGAACCAGCGTATTACCGTCAATGAGGTAAAAGCCTGCCCAGTTCACGTTCTCTAAACGCTCATAAATCAGAGCGCTAGCGTTAGACAATGTTGCAATAAAGTTATATTCACCACGGCTTAACGCAGCCAGATCGCGGGTCAGATCGGCATAAAACTCTTTTTTACTCATTTAAATCTCGTTACCTTGTTACTTGGACATCGCCATAAGGCTTGAATAATAGGTCACATTAACACTTGTGGCGCCAGATCTAAGACAAAAACACTTAAGCCTTTTTTAAGCAATACCAAGCGGTGTCCTTAAGTTTCTGAGCCTGAATAATGACGAGTATAAAATAAGCATTAAATGCGTTATCACACAAGACCTATCCAACATCACTACACATTAACTCGTTACACATTGTATCTTTAGGCTAATTCGTCCTACATTTTTATAACAATCATTCTGTTTTAAGGCTATCAATGCGATACTTCATCTCCTTGCGACACCCATTCTGCGTTTCTAAATGAATATCACACGAATAACAGCGCTCCCAGAACAGCACATCAAGCGTTGCCATGAATGCGACTATGTATTCAGCATACCTCCGCTGGATAAAAACCATACCGCCTACTGCCCACGTTGCTGTGCAAAGATCTGTTCGGGCCGTGATTGGTCGATGACTCGCCTAACTGCGTTGTCTGTCGCTATTTTGCTGCTGATGCCCTTTGCATTGAGCGAGCCGCTCATCCAGATCCGGCTGCTAGGGACTACCATTTATGCCAGCCTGCTTGAAGGCATATGGCAAATGGCCATCCAAGGCGATCCTGTGACAGCCAGCATGGTGGCATTTTGTACCGTCGGCGCGCCGCTCATATTGCCACTGTCGATTCTGTATTTACGTATTGGCGACAAATTAGGAATGAATCTTCGGCCGGTCCTATTAATGCTGGATAGGCTCAAAGAGTGGATCATGCTGGATATTTACCTCATTGGCATGGGGGTCGCCTGTATCAAAGTGCAGGAGTATGCCGATATTGATGTCGGTAATGCTTTTTTCGCTTATGTCATGGTGACATTGTTAACGCTAGTGACGCAGATCCATCTGAATTTGAATCAGCTTTGGGAGCGATTTTACCCGCGCATTCAGCCTAAAGTATCGCCTTACTCGATGATACTCTGCTGTGCGTGTCACTACACAGGGCTACCCGATGAACGGGGTCGGTGCCCTCGCTGCCATACCACCCTACATACTCGCCAGCCATACAGTTTACAAAAAACTTGGGCAGCGTTGATTGCCGCGATTATGATGCTGTTTCCTGCAAACTTACTGCCTATTTCTATTCTGTATGTGAATGGTGTGCGCATGGAAGACACCATTTTTTCCGGTGTAGTATCGCTCGCGACATCCGGAAATATGCCAATTGCTGCTATCGTATTTATAGCGAGTATTTTAGTGCCCTTTACTAAAGTCATCGTGATGCTATTTTTGCTTATCAGCATTCAGTTTAAAACACAGCACAGCCTAAAGACTCGCATGCGCTTACTGCGCATGGTGACGTGGATTGGGCGCTGGTCGATGCTCGATCTCTTCGTCATCGCATTAATGATGTCGTTGGTTAATCGTGACCAACTACTCTCTTTCACTATGGGACCGGCTGCCTTTTACTTTGGCGCCGCCGTATTCCTAACCATCCTCGCCGTGGAGTGGTTAGACAGCCGACTGATTTGGGATGCTCATGCAACAGGAAACGCCGAATACACCGACTAACGCGACGCTACGACGCAAACGTCGTATCTCACCGTTTTGGTTATTACCTTTTATTGCGCTGCTAATTGCAGGCTGGTTGATCTATTCCACCCTGCAAGAGCGCGGTGACACCGTCATCATCGATTTCCAATCGGCGGCGGGTCTGGTTGCCGGACGTACGCCGGTGCGCTATCAGGGGGTTGAAGTCGGCACCGTGCAAAAAATTGCGCTCAGTGAAGACCTCAATAAAATTGAAGTCAGCGTGAGTATCAAAAGCGATATGAAAGATGCGCTGCGCGATGGAACCCAGTTCTGGCTGGTAACGCCAAAAGCGTCTCTAGCCGGCATTTCTGGGCTAGATGCGTTGGTTGGCGGCAACTACATCGGCATGATGCCGGGAACCGGAAAACCAAGTAAGCATTTTGTCGCGCTAGATACTCAGCCTAAGTTCCGACTCAATACCGGCGAATTGTTGATTCATTTATTTGCTCCCGATTTGGGCTCTCTTAGCGCGGGCTCGCTGGTCTACTACCGCAAAATCCCAGTGGGCAAAGTGTATGACTTTACGATAGCTGAGAATCAGCAAGGGGTAAGCATTGACGTGCTTATCGACAAGCGTTTTGCCAATTTAGTGAAAGATAACAGCCGTTTCTGGAACGTCTCAGGCTTCAAAGGCGACTTTGGTTTAGACGGCGTTTCGGTGCAGATGGAAAGCATGGCGGCCTTGGTCAATGGCGCTATTGCATTCGACTCCCCACAAGACGGCAAGCAGGCTAAGGCAAACCATAATTACACGCTTTATCCTGATTTAGCGCATAGTCAACGCGGCGTCGCAATTGGCTTAGATCTGCCAAACGGTGATGGCTTGGCGGCCGATCGTACCCCGCTCATCTATCAAGGCCTGCAGGTCGGTACGCTAACCAAAATGACGTTAGAAAAAGATGGCAAGGTCAATGGCGAACTAACCATCGATCCTAGCATCGTTGATCTGATGCGTAGCGGAACGCGCATCAAAATGACCAGCCCTAAATTGAGCTTGGATAACGCTAAACTCAGCCAGTTGCTCACCGGTAACGTATTTGAACTGATTCCAGGTGAAGGCGATCCACAAAACCATTTCACCGTGCTTCCCAGTGCAGAATCGCTCTTACAGCAACCCAACGTGCTGAAAGTCACGCTAAGCGCCCCTCAAAGCTACGGCGTAGACGTCGGTCAGCCATTGAGTATGAATGGCATCAAAATTGGTCAGGTGCTTAATCGCGTTTTAAAAGACAATAACGTTGTTTTCGATGTTGCTATTGACGCGCAATATCGCAACCGCATTCATGCAGACAGCAAATTCATCGTAAACAGCCGCCTTGATGTTAAATTCGGCGTTGACGGCGTACAGGTACTTGGCGCTAGCGCGCAAGAATGGTTGGATGGCGGTATTCGAGTCGTGGCGGGCAGTAAAGGCGAGCCGAAAGATAAATATCCGCTGTATCAAAACAGTGAGCATGCAGAACAAGGGTTTGTTGGCGATCTGCCACCGGCCACACTAACGCTGCTGGCGGATACGCTACCGGACATTCAGACCGGCTCTGTGGTGCTGTATCGTAAGTTCCAAGTCGGTGAGATTGTCGACGTTCGTCCTAAAGTGAACACGTTTGAGGTCGATATCTATATCCAACCCGCTTATCGTAAACTGCTAACGCCACAGACTATTTTCTGGGCTGAAGGCGGCGCCAAGGTTCAGTTGAATGGCAGTGGATTAACGATTCAAGCTTCTCCTCTCGACCGTGCGATCAAAGGCGCAATTAGCTTCGATAACATTGAAGGGGTTAACGTCACCAAAGGACAGAAACGAGAGCTGTACGCCTCTGAAACTGCGGCCAGAGCAATTGGTAGCCAAATTACTCTGCGTACCTATGACGCATCTAAGCTTTCAGCCGGGATGCCAATTCGCTATTTAGGTATCGATATCGGTCAAGTGGAGTCGCTCAAGCTCTCCAATGAACGCAACGAAGTGTTGGCGAAGGCGGTGCTTTATCCTGAATATGTGGACTCTTTTGCTCGCCAAGGCACTCGTTTCTCCATTGTGACACCCGAGATTTCCGCCACCGGCGTCAGCAATTTAGAAACCCTACTTCAGCCATATATCAATCTGGAGCCGGGTCATGGACGCACCATGCGAACCTTTGAGTTACAACAAGCATCAATCGCAGACTCCCGCTATCTCGATGGCTTAAGCGTGATCGTGGATGCACCAGAAACCGGCTCGCTGCAAATTGGCACTCCGGTTCTATTCCGCGGAATCGAAGTGGGAACGGTTACCGGTTTGTATCTGGGATCGATGTCTGATCGAGTGCATGTAGCATTACGCATCAGCAAGAAATATCAGAGACTGGTACGTGAGAACTCGGTGTTCTGGCTGGCATCAGGTTATAACGTAGAGTTCGGCCTTACCGGCGGCATGGTTAAAACCGGAACATTCCAGCAGTTTATCCGCGGCGGTATTGCGTTTGCGACACCACCAACCACACCGCTCGCGCCACAGGCTCAGCCAAATACGCACTATCTACTTAACGATAATGCACCAGATAAATGGCAGAGCTGGGGTACCGCGATCCCTCTACGCTAATATCTCAAACGGCCTAATTCGATTAGGCCGTTTCTTCCTCGAGCTCTCTAATGAGCTCAAAACCGCGGGAAGCTTCTACGCTTTCGAGTCATAGTCCATATCCCGATAGAAACCACGCGATGCACCTCGTGGCGGGTTAAAATGAATATGCTTATCTAACGCTCTATAAATTCTAAATACTTGCCAAAAACTGACTATTCAGGCCATCAGAGGGTTATCAAGCCCCCTCTGCGCCGCCATATTTGGCACAAGAGCCCCCTAAGCGAAACGCCGCGCAGAACCTGAGCCTAAGAGCATTTCAGCAATATATTGATAGCAATTAAGGCATTAACATTTTCTGTTACCGCGCTTAATCGCACGATTTGCTAAAAACTGGAAAAAAAAGCATCGTCGACTACTATTAAATAGCAAGGCAATCCAAGCCTGCATTAATGCCAACTTTTAGCGCACGGCTCTCTCCCAAGAGCCATTTCCCTAGACCTGATACAGGAGTCGTATCAGGTCTTTTTTTATATACTCTTATAAAACAACTCCTCGCGCCATTCTCAATGGCTTCCCCCATCCTCTCTTTTTAATCAGTGACGATGTTATTCTCAAGGTATGTGGGCTATCTAAGGAACCTCATTGGACGGCCAGACAAAATGGCGACAATCTTTCGAATCTTGCCCCCTTTGTTGACTTGATATGGAACAAACATTACTGATGCCCTATTATCCAGAGACAAATTTTATATAGTGGAAAGTGATAAGAGACGTGACCAAAACGTTCCGTGCTCCCCCTTACAAGTAACGTCGTTTTTTCAGTTTTGTAAGGTTGTAAGACAATGAATATAGCCAAGCGTATTTGGACTATCTATAGAAGTAGCTAATAATTTCAATCAGGTATAGACCGGATAATAGAAACAAGTAGAGAAGAACGTATGCAGATACCCACGCTAAAAACAGAGCGCTTGCTGTTAAAGCCATTAGTTTCTGAAGATGCACTCCAAATTCAGAAACTCTTTCCACGCTGGGAGATTGTGCGCTATTTAGTGTCATCGATTCCTTGGCCTTACCCGGACAATGCTGCATCGCATTACGTTGATAACATCGCCCTGCCTGCTATGGCAAAAGGACTCGCTTGGTTTTGGACTATACGGCTTCGGGATGATCTTGACAATTTGATAGGCGTTATCAGCCTGGACGATGCGAAAGATAATAATCGTGGTTTCTGGCTGGTACCTGAATATCAGGGTCGAGGATTAATGCGGGAAGCCAGTATTGAGGCAACAAATTACTGGTTTAACACTTTGAATAAGCCCGTTTTGCGAACATCAAAAGCGGCCGAAAACATACGTTCTCAGCAAATTTCAGCCAGTAGCGGCATGCGATTAATCAAAACCGAAAAGGCACAATTTATCGGTGGACTTTTAGACTCAGAATTGTGGGAAATTACTCGTGATGAGTGGAATATCCATCACTCGAACTAACAGAATATGACACCGGAGAGTGTATGCAAGGCCCAGATCCACTCAATAAACATCCAATGGAAGGTTTCCCTCAGGTTTGTTTCATCAAAAATACGGTGACGAATCCAAATATTATCATAGGTGATTTCACATATTACGATGATCCAGAAGACTCTGAGAATTTTGAACGGAATGTTCTCTATCACTTCCCCTTCATCGGTGACAAGCTGGTTATCGGTAAATTTTGTGCTATCGCAAAAGGTGTCCAGTTCATAATGAACGGTGCGAATCACAAATTATCAGGCTTCTCTACGTTTCCGTTTTATATATTCGGGAATGGATGGGAAAAGGCGATGCCACAGCCTGAAGATTTGCCATTCAAAGGTGATACAATAATCGGGAATGATGTCTGGATCGGGTACAAAGCCCTGATCATGCCCGGCGTGAAGATCGGCAACGGCGCGATTATTTCCTCTCAGTCTGTTGTCACTTCGGACGTCCCTGCTTACACCATCGTCGGTGGTAATCCAGCAAAAGTCATTAAGAAACGATTTTCAGATGAAATAGTATGTGAATTAGAAAAACTAGCGTGGTGGGATTGGCCTGTAGAAAAGATAACTAAACACCTCACTGCAATAATGTCTAATGACATTAAAACCCTTCGTACAAAATTCACAATGCGATAGTTTTCATTCTCATACAATAATCAACAGAGGTTCACTACTGATATACCCGCCCCCTATTATAGCTATGGAGCTATAGTTCTATAGCCAACATAAAGTCATCATAAATTCAGCACATGAAAGTTTCATTGCGATGCAGGTCAGTAGATTAGCGTTTAAAAAATATGCTTACCCGATGACCCATGACCCATGACCTGCACCTTTCGTGCACACAAAAAAGCTATCAACCACCCAATCTTTCTAGCAAGTCAGGAGAAGGAATAAAAAATAGCGTACCGGTCACGGCGACACTAAAATCCAACAATTTATCTGAGTTACCGATAGGATCGCCGATAAACATATTCTCCAACATACGTTTAGTCGTTGAAAAATAACGAGAGTAACCAATAAAGTATGTGCCATATTCCCCTTTGGCTGGATTTGAAAATGGCATATTTGCGCGTACGATTTTCAGGTCGTTCCCTTGCTCATCCTGAATATTAGTGACAACGTTATGAGTGTTCTCATTTTTCTCTTCGTCAGCTAACTCTACATCATTGAATTTATGGCGCCCAATCACCTTCTCTTGCATTTCAGTCGGCAAATCTTCCCATGCTTTCATATCATGAATATATTTTTGAACGAAGGCATAGCTACCACCACGAAAACTAAGGTCTTCATCACCGATCACAGCACATTCAATACGCTCATCTGGGTATTCTGGATTTTCTGTACCATCTACAAATCCAATAATTGAGCGTCCATCAAAATAACGAAAACCATGGACTTCATCGACAACAGTCGTTATCTCTGACAATTTCTTGCAGATAATGGATGCCATTTCATAGCAAGCATCAACACGTAGAGCCCTGATATGAAAAAAGATGTCACCGGGGGTAGATACTGCCGTATGTTTTTGCCCTTTGATTTCCTCAAATGGAAATAACTCTTTAGGTACGGGTTGTTCAGGGAAATATTTTCTCCATGCCTGAGCACCAAACCCCATAACGCTACTTATCTGTAGTTCTGGAAAACGATTTCGCATACTTCTTGAAATGGCTGAAAACTCTGAACAAAAATCAATTAACGTGTTTTTGGTTTCTACGGTATCCATCAGGTTGAATACCAAAAAAAAAGCATTCTCACCAGGTCCATTCGTTACATCAAAATGACTCATATCTACTCCTGTTTTTATCTTTTCGTCTAAAGTCCTAGTGATGATAACAGGGGGTTCATCCCCTTTAAATGAAAATTTTGCCGTTAAGATTAACGTCAAAAGTAAAGATAACACGCTGAAAAACAATGATGAAAACTAGGTAGGCTACCGATGTTAGAGCACTTTCTACACCTACGCCGATGTGACTTCTGGCTTAATAGAGGAAGTGTCATCTTGGTGAACTGCTGTGCATTTCGGCAAAATTCGATAAAGAGAATAATCCGGTGTCCTAAAACGGCTCAACAAAAAATACCAATACGGTATTATTTACCCCCTAAAATATCATTTTTATTTTACCCAATATATTTAACGTTCATATAGCAGCCACTTTGATTTTAAAATCACCATCTTAAATAATAAAGCAAACGCTCCCTTGCATGAAATACGAAACCAGACTCTCTATTTTTTAGTTTAATTATACGGCTATTGTTGCTTTTTTTGTCGCTATATAGTTGAATGCACACCGCATTTGGCTGTTGAATATAAACCTCAATGGCTTTATGTATTTCTATTATTTTACCTATAAAACAGTTACGAATGTAAATTACATATTCACGAATATGCAGGGATAAATAATGTTTAAACATCATGTGGCTAAAAAAGTAGCATTAGCTGTGGCATTGGGCTGTGCGTCGTTCTCTTCTTTCGCAGAAATTACATTGCTGGAACAAAATCCTCAGGCTGGCGATCCGCTGAGCCGCCTGAAGTTTCAGGTTGGTGGTAGTATTCGTCCTCAGTTTATTGACGAGATGGGTAACAGCGATAAAGGATCTTACAAACGTAACGGCTATGATGGTGGTACTCGTGTCCGCTTCTCGGCAGATTACTATCTGTTTGACGATGTTAGCCTGATTGGCTATTACGAACTGGGTCTAAATGTTCCAGCCATATTCAACTGGGATAATCACTATGCCGAAGGCGCCGCAAATACCGACCGTCGTATGTTGTTTGGAGGTCTGAAAAGCGCAACGTGGGGGACGCTAACCTACGGTAAACAAAATAGTATTTACTATACGGTTGTCGGTGCAAAAACCGATATCTGGGACTTCGACATGCAGGCGCAGGCTCCAGGTAATGGTTATAACGGTAACTATGATGGTTCTTACCGCAGTTACAATCTGGTTCAGTATAAAAACACCTTCGGTCCCGTCGATTTATATGTAGGTGGTGTGTTACATGACGATTCTCACCCTGCCGGTTTAAATAACGGCAATCCATTGCGTTATCAGCGTAAAGGTGGTGGTGCACTGGGTGTGGATTACCACATTACTGATGAATTGACCTGGGGTACGGCATACAGCTATATCCAGCAAAGCATTAAGCAAAGCAACGGTGTAGACAACGGTAATAAAGATAATGGCCAGCAGTTGCTAGGCACCGGGTTAAGCTGGAAACCTGATAACTGGACTCTGGCGGCATCGGCGGGTTGGTATCGTAACTTCCTGATGACCGGTGTGAAAAACCGTCATGATTACTTTGCAGGAAACGCCTACGGCGTTGAATATTATGCAGGCTATACCTTCCCAGTAAGCCAGTATCTTGTGAAAAATATCACGCCTTACTACGCAGGCGACCGCCTGAAATTCAATACTGGACGTGATTATCAAAGTAACCACCAAACGCTAGGTATTTCGACCAAATTTGACTATGGTTTCCAAATTGACGTAGAGCACGTATTTACCAATACGACTGATAACAAAAGTGATCTGAATTTAGTTCGTCTGCGTTACGATTTCTAAGTTAATTCAAGAGATAAAAAAGCACCTAGATATATCTAGGTGCTTTTTATTAGCTTTGATCACATTTTATCGTAATTATCTGCGGCGCTATTGAAAGCTTGCGCTAAAGAAGCGTCCACGCCTTTTTGTGTTATCGAGTTCATATAGGCCTGCCATTTACTGTCCACGTCATTCAACGCATTTATCTGTGCAGACTCCGTGGTCACACTCTTAACACGTTCAACTTGGGGTTGAATGATCGCCATAGACGCATGCAGGATCTCGCCAGTACAGGCTTGAATTTTTGCTTTCTCTTCAGAGGTCGTCGCCTGTTGAGCCCATTGCGCGGCAACAACATTCTTACGTTCAGCCTCAACACCGAGCTTACGCATATTCACCAATAAATCAGATTTGGATTCAATCCGAGGATAGTGGCTTGCCGCAGGCACATCACAGGAAAAATAGCTTTTAAATGGGGATTGCCCTTCTGTGCTCACACAGCCTGCCAAAACAAACGCACTCAAACATAGGGTAAGAATCTTTTTCATCCAACCAGCCTCATTATTTTAAGTGGAGTGATAATAGCAAGACGGCGTCACAAGGCAATCAGCGGATAAAATGATAGTGAATGAAATATCATTGATTGATATGAAAAAAGCCGCATAGGCGGCTTTTCGGTTTGGATGGTTTAAGTCATTCACTTCTGAGGAATGATTAGCATCTGCCCCGGATAAATTTTATCAGGATGCGAAAGCATTGGCTTGTTAGCTTCAAAAATACGCATGTATTCATTGGCATTACCGTATTGCGCCTTAGCAATGGCACTTAATGTATCGCCAGCTTTTACGGTATAGAAATGGCTTTCAATCCCAGCCTGAGCGGCAGCAAGTTGATCATCCACCTGACTAATGCCAGCAACGTTACCAACTGCAACCAGAATTTTCTCCTTTAACTCTTGGCTGATCCCCTCGCCTGTTACCGTCGCCGTTCCATCATCGGTCACTTTGACGTCAACTTTATCTGCATCCGGTAAACCCAGCTTATTGATATGCTCTTTCAGCTTATCATCGCGGTTTCCACTTACTGCATCCCAGATTTTTTCACCAGCATCTTTTACAAAGCTAAGCAGTCCCATTTAGACCTCCAATGAAAGTGTCACTACAGTATTGAGAGACACAAAAAATACCTTTTTAGAGTCTAGCAGAATATGCATAGGCTGAAGCACTGTGACAACTCCGAGTTTGTCACTTCAGCTTGACAGACATGTAAATGCATCAATTTATTTAAATAACAATGGATTAGATTTCCGTGGAAAATCATTTTCTCATAGGGTGAAGCAGATCACGCTTCAAGTGCTCACATCGCGATATGGTGTTTAAACCGCAGGTCATGAAGGAGTCAAATGAAGAAGTTGATTTCATTAGTGTTAGGTGTTATTTCAACCACAATACCGGCCATCTCAATGGCTTACCCGGCGGAAACCCACCCATATGGCGGGACGGGATAACATCCATTAGTGGCTTTATTCCAACTAAACGTTATCTCCACGACTAAGGCCTCATTCGAGGCCTTAGTTTTGTGTCTAATTTATGACTCTACTGCTTGCGGTGAAACCGGACGCATAAATAATAGGATCATCACGATCCCTAATGCAGAGCAGGCAGCACCCACGGCAAATACCGACGAATAGCCTAAGCGGGTTGCCAGAATGCCAGTCAGTGGACCTGCAATCGCATACGAGACATCCTGAAATGCAGCGTATCCGCCCATCGCCGTACCACGCATATGTACTGGGACACGCTTCACGACTTCAACACCTAAAGCGGGGAACATCAACGAACATCCAGCTCCCGTCAATGCAGCACCGATTAAAGCAATAACCGACGTACTCGCGAAATAAATAAGAACTAATCCTACGGTTTCCACTAATAAAGAGGCGATTGCCACTTTTATCCCCCCTGCGCGATCGGGTAATTGGCCAAATAATACCCGCATTAAGACAAAAGAAAGCCCAAAACAGGTCAGTGCTAAACCGGCATGCCCCCAGCCATGAGAACCAAAAAAAAGTGAAATAAAGGTTCCAATAACGGCAAAACCTACACCTTGTAACGCTAAAGCGACACCGGGTTGCCAAATTTTCCCCAGCATTCTCCACATAGGTATACGTTGTCCTGCATGAGGTTCCACCGCCTTGACTTTAAAATTAATGAGTATGGCCACCAGCGGTAAAATTAAAGTGGAAATCCCCAACGCTGCGAACCCCCAATGCTGATTCAAAAGCAGCCCGAGCGGTGCTCCGGCAGCCAATGCGCCATAAATAGCCATGCCCGTCCAAGACATTACCTTGCCTGAACGCGAAGGACCCAAAAGGCCAAGTCCCCAGGTGAGGTTTCCGGTCAAAAGTTGGCTTTCACCAAATCCCAGCACTAATCGACCAACGAGCAGAATGACAAACTTGGTCATGGCTTCAGCAGGTAGCAACGCAGCCAAGAGATAAGCCACTCCAGCCAAAGAGCACGCCAGCATTCCTTGTAAGGTTGAGCGTTTGGCTCCTTGCTGATCCGCAAGGCGTCCCGCATAGCCACGTGTAAACACGGTTGCCAAAAACTGCGTACCGACTGCGATCCCCACCATGGTATTACTCATACCAAGCTGGTTATGCACGTACAATGGAATAACAGGTAAAGGTAATCCTACGGTGAGATAAGTAAGAAAAACAGCCGACGTCAAAGGAAACAGCGCATGATTTGCTTTGGGTGTACTAACAAAAACGGGATGTGACATACAGTGCTAACTCCAAAACAGCTGAGAGAAAGCCTAATAGAAACGCCTTCTCTCCTGCTTAAATAGCACACAGAATTAAACGCGTTGGATGACGTGAACGCTTACGCACAGATATTTATCGGTGTTGAATTGGAGCTTAGTGAGATTTTATATTTATGTCAATTTATAGTCTAAATGGCGCGCAATAAATAACCATTGGTAAAATAAGGAAATAAAAGCGGCTCCAAAGAGCCGCTTAGTCAACGCGAATTTATTACTATCACCTGATTTTATTTTTGCGGGTTAGTATCGTACTCAGCGCAAGACTGGTAACCCTTATTCAATACTTTGCCGGTATCATCAAAGCTTACAAAGTAGTTTTGTGGTTTTTTATCTGTACCTGTAATTAGGTAGGTGCTACACGTCCCGCGCGCATTTACCATGGTGATGCTTGTTGCAGGCTGACCTGCAATATCTACCACTTGTTGTTTAGTCATACCTACTTTTACATCTTTAACGACGGGCTCAGTAACATAACTTGCTGCACGATCGTAAGTACTACAAGCCGAAATAGCAAATGCCGCTGCTACCGCAGCGATTCCCATAACAGCTGATTTGGTATATTTCATTCTCTCATTCCTTGTAGCTATTGTGTTCTATAAGCCTAGGAGAAGAATCAAGATTATTCAAATGCTCAGTCCTTTTTTCCTTAAGAACCTTTCTTTTCGGATTGATCCTAAAGTCGAAATAGTGATGAAATTTTGCCCTAATAAACGATGATTAACCCTACTTTGCTAATTGGCTTCAATGCCACGCGCGGTATACTGTCTTCACGAAGTATAAGGTTTTCTTTATTTACCAAGTTTGGAGTCATATCATGGGATTACTGGATAGTTTAGGCGGAATGCTAGGCGGTCAAGGCCAGAATGCAGATCAAATCAAAGCAATTATGGCTTGGGTAGAACAACAAGGTGGTATAACCGCGTTGATCGAAAAATTTAAAAGCCAAGGCCTAGGAAGTATTATTGAATCTTGGATCGGTACAGGTAATAACCAACCGATTTCCGGCGAACAGGTTCAGAATGTATTTAGCATTGAATCTATTACTGCCCTTGCAAGCTCACTCGGCATTAATGCTGAGAATGCATCGCAACTGCTTGCAACATATTTACCTAAGCTGATCGATGGCTTATCACCTAATGGTGAAATTCCACAGGGAAATTCGCTGGTCAACGCAGGCTTAGATATACTTAAGGGTAAATTCTTCAGCTAATTCGCTAAGCCTTGTCGCTTAGGTGGCAAGGCACTCGAGAACCGTCATTATGCTCCACGATGGATTAGTCATTATTTGGGCAAGTCTTTTTATCTTTTATCCAATAACCCTATTATTAGGGACACTTTCACTTTGGGTCTTTTGGTCAAAACGCCATTATTTATGCAGCAGACTCATGATGTCATGTGTTGCGCTATTGATGCTTTTAATTATCTATAACGTCGTTGAACAATGGGCTCTCAGCTAAAACATAGGCATTCAATCGCGCTCGTTATACGCAGGATTTCGCCGCTTCCAGCAAGGCTTGTTGGCTGTTGCCGCGCGATGTCAAGAAAATCTCCACGTCAGATTGGTTATCGCTGATAGTTTGAATTTTGGCCGAAGCCATCTCACCCTGCCCGTCTAAGTAACTGGCAATCGTGTGTGTGTTATTATTGTTATAATAACGGGTAGCCGGATTAATATGAGACCACTTTTTATTTAGGCACTGAGAATAAATACCGGCTGCTCGGCTTATCTTTAAATCCATGACTTGGTGTTTATTCGCAGTTATTGATTCGGGACTACTACACCCGGCCAGCGCTATTAATAACGCAGCAGTTAATATTTTTTTCATTGAATGATTCCCCTTTATTGGCAGCGATCATACACGGTGTGAATAATCTGCGTTTTGCCGTTAGTGTGATCGCATTCACGCACTATCCGGACTTTACAATAGTGGCTCAAGGAGAAAAATCTTAAAGCAATTGAGGTGAGTGCTACCAAAATAGAAGAGTCTGGCAGCACCCAACCGGCAGAATAGTTAATGATAGCTAATCACTAAATGTCCCAAGTTTGGATGACCCACTATAGGTTGTAGCCGCACATTAGCCACGTTGGAGGGTAAAACAACCTGATCTCCCGATTTTAGCGCTTCATATGCGCGATTTTGATAGTCGCCATCCTGATAACATGACGAATGAAAACCTTTGACTGTAGGGATGATTTCACACCCAGACTCAACGAGAACGCCAACGAAACGTATGGTGCCCTTGTTGGCACTTACCGATGAATTAAGCGCCAGAGCAAATACCATCGCTGCAACCCATGCTCTATTCCTAAGCATATGTAACCTCCATTTATTATTCACTTTGAGAGTACTTACTAAAGGGAAAGATAAACTTGATTTACATCAGCTAAATACTTCGTAGATGACTATTTTAATAGTTTTAAATGTCACTTTATTTAAAAAAATGAAATTTTATAAAAATAATTTTTAGCTTTTACCAAAAAATTTTGAATAAACTCTCAAAAACAACAAATTACAGTGCAAGGTACCAGCTCTACAACGTCGTACTATTGGGCAATTTCTGACCGCTGCACATTAAGAATTAGGCTATAGACGCCCCCCATCAGATACTTGCTATGTTTATTACAACTTTTCTAAAGCTCAGGGGACTTCGGTTTGAAAACCATTCTGGCAGTATTTGTACTCACCTATGTAACGCTATTTTTATCTGGCTATGGCATCCTTATCGGCAGCCATAAAACTGTTGCTGGTCTTGGTTTGAAGTGTAAATACTTAACAGCGCGCTCTATCGTAGCAGCAGATTATCTGCACTCATCAAATGGCGTAATGGGGGTAGCTGAATGCCCTATTTTTAAGAAAGTTAGCAACATCGTTGATTAACAAACAACATAGCCCTCTGTATAACGTCAACCAATACGTAAGTAAAAATGCATCCACTTTTAAACATTCATAATATGAATATGTTAAGATCATGACCGCATTAGAGGATGTAGAAGTCATGATTAAGCAATTTTATTTTTGGATGATAGTGGGATGTGGTCTGTTCTTATTGATGTCTGGTTTTGTCATGAGATCAACATTTGAAGGTGCAATAGGTACATTGCTCATCTTATATAAAACGGTGATGGACTAAGTTTTCTACCCATCTCAATGATGGGTAGTATGAATTGGCAAGCTACACATCGTTAAGCGGTGTCTGTTGCTGGCAAAGATAGCCGTACAGAGCATTAACATCGTGCTGCTGACATAAGCGAGTTCCTTTATTGAGCGTAGCGGCACTGCCTGCTGCTACCCCATAGCGCGCAATATCCAGTAAGTCGGCCTGCTGTGATAACTTCAGCACCATTGCCCCCACCATACTGTCGCCCGCCCCTACGGTACTCCGCATTTTTACCGGCGGTGGAACCACCTGGACCCAGTGGTTCTGCGCCACCGCTAGCGCGCCTTGAGCCCCAAGAGAAACCACAACATATTTTGACTTACCGGCAGCGACAATCGACTGAGCCGCTTCTAACACTGAACTTGGCTCCTCAAGCAAATCTTTACCGCTAAGCTCAGAAAGTTCTTTCTGATTAGGCTTAACCAGCAACAGACCGCCGACTTCGAGCCCCGCTATCAGCGCCTGCCCCGAACTATCCAGCACGCACTCAATGCCTTTCGTTTGCGCTAAGCGTATGAGTGACTGTAATTCGTCCACCGTAACACCTTCAGGTAGACTACCGCTGATGACTAGAATACTGCCATGTGGAAGCGCTAACACGCATTCACGCAATTGATCAAACTCCTGCGTGGTTAATTTGGCACCCGGCATCACAAAACGATACTGCTCACACGTCACTTCAGTGTGAACATGCATATTTTGTCGAGTCCATGCCTGAGTTTTTACGGTTTGGATCTCTACACGTTCTTGTTGTAATAGCTCAGCCAAATGCTGTCCGGTTGGACCTCCTGCAGGAAAAATAGCGCAGGCTTTTCCACCAAGATGAGCAATAGCGCGCGCCACATTAATACCGCCGCCGCCGGGTTCATAGATAGGTTCAGAACATCGCAATTTGCCATCGGGATACAGCTTAGCAGTGGTTGTGGAAGTGTCTAAGGAAGGCGCTAGCGTCAACGTGAATATTGGTGTCATAACATATCCTTTTTATGTGATGCCTAGTACCAGACTAGCATCCTTGCCACCAATTTCGTTGTGCTAATTCATAAAAGGATCTTTGGGATCACCCTAAAAGATCTTTTTCGTCCCAGCGATGACAATTTGCGAGAGATATACAAAATAGCAGTTCAATAAATAAGCACTTTGCTTCGTTAAAACCGATCCGGATCGTGTCATAAAAAAGTCATGCTGCAATGTTATTGATATTGGTGCTATAACAAAGAGGTCAGCTTAGTACTGACAGACTAATAATTTGATGGATTTATGTATTACGGAGCCTCTATGAAGCGAATCATTAAAGGCGATACAAACTTCTCTCACCTCGTTGTCGCGCATGCAGCGATCGATCAGCATGCCAAAGCCTATGGCCTTGCCCGTCAAGGATGGCCTTCTACTTACCATATTAAATATCGAGATAAACTTATCGCGGTGGAAGTTGTGACCCGCCGTCAATCCTACGTTGCCACCGTCATGGTTGGCGCTCGAAGTTTAACCAAACTATGCGGTATGCCAGCCGCAGCATAAATCACACTCAGTGGCACGCTGGCAGGTGCCACCTAACATCATTCCGAGCCCATAAACAAAAAGAAGCGGCTTCGTTGCCGCTTCATTTGGTTCAGATGAGCCACAGTATCTACTGACAAAGTTGCTGCGCACGCTCAATGAAAGGAGCCACGCTCATTTTATGCCCCGCATTATCTGGGTCGTCTAACAGAATAGTTTCTAGCGGCTGAGCAGCCATTTTTTTTGTTTTGACCAATTCTGCCGCTTTCTCATCGAGCGGATACTGCGCCAACGTACTGGCGTTGATCACAAACAACGCGTGATCTTTAGTACATTGCAATTGCACTTCTTCTTTGACAAAAGCCCATTGTTTACCAAACTGAGCCTTGCTCACGGTTTCCACTGTGCGAGCAGCCAAAGCACTGCCTGATACGGTACAGCCCCAAATCGCCAATATTCCTGTCAATACAACACGTTTTTTCATCGCAGAATTCCACAATATTTCAATCTTAACCTGAGACTATCCTATCTAAATTGGCGGTTGTGTGGCGAAAAAACTTACCGCAGCCAACACCAGCAACGCCAATACCCACTCTACCGCCGCATTACGCGCCAGCAGTATAAAAGCTTGTTGTCGATTGCTGCCAATAGAGCGCACCACGCGATAACGATTATACAGTGCAATAGCCACCATCGCGGCCACCAGCAAGACTTTCCCCCACAGCCAACGCTCATAGAGAGAATTAAAGTCCAACGGCCAATGACCTAATATCAAAATAGTATTCGCCATCCCCGTTACGATAACGAATGCCACAGCCAAGTGTCCCCAGCGTGAGTAACGGATCACCGCATCCATAGCGAAATTTTTCGCCGCGGTCTGGCGCTGTAATTCTCTAATGCATAATCCAAACGGAACTAAGCCCCCAAACCAGAATCCTGCACTGAGTAAGTGAACACCGTTGTTCAGTCGATGGACGATACCGAGAACGCCTTGCTCTGCCGAGGCATGCCCTGTTCGCGCTAAGGTAACAAGCAATGCGAATGCCAATATGATGAGCATTCCACGACGCATAACTGCTGGGAGGCAAAGTACAGCCACGAGTAGTGAAGAGAATATCAGTTGGAACAGCCACGCCTCACCAAAGGTTGTCTGCATCACTGCGAGCCAAATCATAGGTTGGAAGGCATCGCCCCACCCATCCCCCATCAGCCCCGCTTGCAGTGCCACTATCAGCCAAGAGCTTAATGCACAAAGCGTTAAACACACGCCACGCAATGGATTAAGCTGCTTTTCCAAGCCGTTACGCAATTTGGGTGGAGCGATCCACCCAACATACAGCGCTAGGCCAAATATCTGTAATGCACTGGCAAAATGAATCCAGCGGCATAACACATAAAGAGCCGCAATACTCATGATTGGCCTTATTTCACAGAGAAGGTGTATTCGCCTTTAGTTTTATGTCCATCGACGGAAACCACATTCCAGTTAACATTGTATTCGCCCTGCTCCAACGGCTGGGAGAGTGGCAGTGACACATGTGTTTTATCGGCGCCTGTCACCAACAGCTTACCGGTTGTGATGTTTTTCTTTTCAGGGCCAACCACCGTTACTTTGCTGAAACTGGGTTCAATTCCCTCGCTAAACACCAAAGTCAGTTCGGAGGGTGCACTCACCACGCTTTTTGCCGCTGGGGTTTGCTCGGTAAGATGAGCATGTGCAAAAACCTGAGGCGATACGCTCAACAACAGCGCGGCGCAGAGTCCTGAAAGATGTATTTGGGTTGATTTGATCAATTTCATGGCGGTTGCGTTCCTTTTGTTAGAGGCAGGTGAAGATAAATCCAATCGGTACCACTGAGCCCACGCATTTCGTTTGAACACCCAAAATACGCTAGCATATTGATTTTAATCTTACATTTTCACTCAATTCATTACCATGCTATCTGCTACAAAATGACAACTTACTATTTACGTTTTGCTAGTAACTCGACGTTGCCTTAGCATTAATGCTTTCACTGCGAAATAAACCAGATCAATAACACCTTAAAAATCATACAATTGAACTATCTATACAAAATGGTGCTTGCAAGTTTGGTCTCAGAGAGCTTTAGTTAACAGGCATACCAACCTAACTACGGTTAAGAGAGGCCAAAATGAGTAAGGGAATGGATAGCAAAAAGAATGCGAAGAAGAAACCGTTGAAGAGCCCTGCAGAGAAACGCGCAGAGAAGAGAGCAAAACGCGCACATCCCGATGGTGAGTAATAAGTAAACGTATCTCGTATCTTAAACCCGCTACGGCGGGTTTTTTGTTGTTCAAATCTTTCCTTCGGAATTATCTAGTCAATTGATTCAGCTTAACTCACTTTCACTCTGAGCGATTTCTGTCTCTAGGCTTATTCCAGTGAAAATACTCCGTAGCAGTTGAATAATAGAACGCCATCCTGACTATATTCCCACCGAAAAAAATCCACTCTATTTCATGTTGCCCGCCTCAGATTGACATGGGCTAAACAATGAACAAATTGGTTTATTTTTATATAGAGACTGTAATTTCTTAACAATACGTGCTCTTAATTTATGATTTAGCATGAATAATCAAAAGCGTTATTTTTAAAACAAACGAATACATAAAATACAAGTTTGAAGGGGAAACAGAAAAAATCTATACCTGAAGTTACGCACGAATAATCAAAAACAAACTTAAAAACAGCATTTTTAGACAAGCAATTATTAATTATAGACCATAACAAACAGCCTCACCAATATATTTTCCATTGATACGCCCTCACAAAAACAATAACTAAGTAATTGTTTTTAAATGAATTTAAAAATATAAAAGATAAAAAAAACCGAACTCTAATAGGAGTTCGGCTTAAAAAGAATCTTAAGACACAGTAAAAAAATGCAGTAACAATGATGAGATTTAATTATACATCATAATTTTCACTTCAATTTGCAATTTGTGTGGTCGCTGGCAAATTATCATTTTCCAGTCAACATCAAGCATATGAGTCGTCACTTAACGATATCTTTTTAAAAGGAAAAAACAGTTTATTCGCCAGCGAATTTGTATATTAACCCCAGCCTCATTTACATTTTAATACATTTAATTACTATAAAATATAAATAAACGTCGTATTTGCACTTTTTATTTGTAGCGCATTAAACATATTATTAGGCTATGCTTGTAGCGTGAACTTTGACTGATGGAACGCACTTAAGTTCACACAGCAAGTGTAAAAAAACATAAATAAGCAGTGGCACATATATCTGACCTTGGCCGGTCAAAAAACTAAGAAGGAATATCATAGTGAAACGTAATCTGCTGGCAGTAATCATCCCTGCACTTTTAGTTGCAGGCGCAGCTAACGCTGCAGAGATCTACAACAAAGACGGCAACAAGCTGGATCTGTTTGGTAAATTAGATGGTCTGCACTACTTCTCCGATAACAACGGTTCTGACGGCGATCAGTCCTACGTGCGTTTCGGCTTCAAAGGTGAAACTCAGATTAGCGACCAACTGACCGGCTATGGCCAGTGGGAATACCAAGCCAACCTGAACCATACTGAAAGCCAAGATAACAACAACTTTACCCGTGTTGGCTTCGCTGGTTTGAAATTTGCCGATTTCGGCTCTCTGGATTACGGCCGTAACTACGGTGTGATCTATGATGTCGGCGCATGGACTGACGTGCTGCCAGAATTCGGTGGCGATACCTACGGTGCTGACAACTTTATGTTCCAGCGTGGTAACGGCATGCTGACCTACCGTAATACCGACTTCTTCGGTCTGGTCGACGGTCTGAACTTCGCTCTGCAGTACCAGGGTAAAAACGATAGCCCAACCGAATCCAACAATGGCCGTGACGTTCAAGGTCAGAACGGCGACGGTTACGGTATGTCTCTGTCCTACGATCTGGGCTGGGGCGTAAGCGCAGCGGCGGCTTACTCTTCATCTGACCGTACCAACGATCAGAACCGCATGAAATTTGGCCATGGCGATAAAGCAGACATCTACACCGGTGGTCTGAAATATGACGCTAACAACGTATACTTAGCAGCTATGTATACTCAGGCGTATAACGCTAACCGTTTCGGTGATTTCTCTGCAAGCGGTCCAGATGCAGTTTATGGCTTTGCTAACAAATCTCAGAACGTTGAAATCGTAGCACAGTACCAGTTCGACTTCGGTCTGCGTCCATCCGTTGCTTACCTGCAGTCAAAAGGTAAAGACCTCGGTAACGGCTATGGCGACCAAGATCTGATGAAATATGTTGATGTTGGTGCGACTTACTACTTCAACAAAAACATGTCTACCTATGTTGATTACAAAATCAACCTGCTGGATGACAACCGCTTCACCAACAACGCTGGCATCAACACCGATGACATCGTTGCACTGGGTATTGTTTACCAGTTCTAATTCGGTAATTAACGAATCTAGACAGTATGTGAATGCAACAAGGGGCCTAAAGGCCCCTTCTTTTATCTCGCAAAGGCATCAAATCAGCCGCGTTTTACTACTCTATCATCACGCCCCATCATTTCAACGGGACTAGGAAATTCAGCAAGGCTTGGTTGACCCACTCTGGCTGTTCAAGCGTACAAATATGCCCTGCCTGTGGGACGATCAGTTGTTTGCAATTCAGCAATTCAGCCATCAGATAGCCTTCTAGCGGTGGTCTTGGTGCATCTTGCTCACCCGTAATCACCAATGCGGGCATTTCGAGCTCTTCAAGCAGCGGGCAGTTATCGCCGCGGCCAAATATCATACGCCCTAGTGGCACAATACTTTGGCGTAAAGCCGATTCAGACATATCACTTAAATGCGCGGCTAATGCTTCGACTAAATGCGGCAAGGGGTCACGGCGGAAAAACATGGGGGCAATTTGTTCAACTAACGCAGCAGGCACTTTTCCAGCCGCCTCGATCGCATTAAGCATCGCATCATATTTTTTGAATGTCACTTCAGGCTCTAGCCCAACAAAAGTATCCATTAACACCAAGGCTCGCACACGTTCGGGAACCATCGCCGCGAGTTCTACCCCCCACATTCCCCCAACGGAAAGCCCTACGATCGCAAATTCGTTGATGCCTAGTGCATCAATGACCGCGAGGTGATCGCAAGCTAAATCCTTCAGAGAATGCCGCGATTGCGGCAGCGGGTCTGACTTCCCGTGTCCCCATAAATCAGGTGCAATAACGCGAAAGTGCTGGCTTAACGCCTCGATTTGAGGCGCCCACATGTTTGAATCAAACATGTAGCTATGACCCAGCAGCAACGTCAAGCCTTCGCCGCGATCGATATAGTGTATTTGACGGTCATTTATTGAGAGAAAAGGCATCAGAGGATCCTTGCGAATAGAGAAAAATTTTCAATAAAAAAGCCTATGCATGAGGCGATATTACGCACGAAAGCATAGGCATTAAAATTTACTGATGAATACCGGCTAAGGCCAGAATAAAAGCATACTCCAAGGCGATATCCTCATAAGCTTTGAAGCGCCCTGATTTACCACCGTGCCCTGCATCCATATCGGTATACAACAGCAACTGATTATTATCCGTCTTCATATCACGCAGTTTTGCCACCCACTTAGCGGGTTCCCAATATTGTACTTGGGAATCATGGAGCCCAGTGGTCACCAGCATATGCGGATAATCTTGGGCTTTCACCTGATCGTAAGGGCTGTACTGCTTGATATAGTGATAGTATTCTGCATCATTTGGGTTACCCCATTCGTCATACTCACCGGTTGTCAGGGGGATAGATTCATCCAACATCGTCGTGACAACATCGACAAAAGGCACCTGAGCCACTATCCCGTGATAGAGCTGAGGAGCCTGATTCACCACCGCTCCCATCAGTAAACCACCGGCGCTACCGCCCATGGCATATACTTGCTTAGGATTGACGTACTGCTCATCAACCAAATGCTGCGTTACGCTGATAAAATCGCTGAACGTATTTTGCTTATGAAGCAGTTTACCGTCCTCGTACCATTGTTGACCGAGATCAGCACCGCCACGAATATGCGCTAACGCAAAGACAAAACCACGATCTAACAGGCTCAAACGGCTGATGCTAAACGCCGGATCCATGCTACTACCATAAGAGCCATAGCCGTAAACCAACACCGGATTTTGTCCAGCCTTAAACATATCCTGACGATAAACGATGGAAACTGGTACCTGGACCCCATCATGAGCAGAAACCCATAATCGTTCGCTGCGGTATGCGCCCGAATCGAAGTTTTTCACTTCTTGTTGCTTCAGCAAAGTTCGCTCACCGCTATCCAAATCAATCTGGAAAACAGAACTTGGCGTAGTCATCGATGAATAACCATAGCGCAGCAGTGCGGTATCCGGCTCTGGATTAAACGACAGCCACGTCATATAAGTGGGATCGTCAAAACGAATGTGTTTTTCCTCGCCAGACTGCCAGTGGATCTGACGTAGATGGGTTAATCCCTGCTCACGCTCCTCCACCACCAGCCAATCTTTGAAAAGACTGAAGCCTTCAAGCATGACATCATCACGCGCGCAGATAATCGGCTGCCAAGCTTTCTCATCGGCAGAAGCCGACTGATAGAGACCAAAGTTTTTACCCTCTTTGTTCGAGCGGATATAAAACGTATCACGATAATGGTCGAGGCTATATTCATGGTCGCGACGGCGAGTGAGGAACGTCTGCGGCGTTGCATCGGTATCATCCGCATCCAGCATTAATATTTCAGACGTGGTCGTGCTAGAAATATGGATCAGGATATATTTGTTAGAGATCGTTTTTTCCAAACCCACATAAAACGTGTCATCCGTTTCTTCATAGATGAGCTGATCGTCCGCCACAGAAGTCCCCAGACGATGGCGATATACCTGATATGGCAGCAACGTCTGTGGATGTTTACGCACGTAGTAAAGCGAGGCTGAATCATTCGTCCATTCAAAATGACCAGCGGTATTTTCCAGCACTTCATCGTACCAGCTCTGATCGCCTAAACGCTTAATGCGAATGTCATACTGGCGGCGTGAAAGAAAATCTTCGGCGATTGCCATTAGTTGATTATCAGGGCTAACCTCAAGTCCACCCAAGGCGTAGAAATCATGCCCCTGCGCGCGTTCATTACTATCAACGAGTAGATCCCATTCCGCGTTCTCACCAGTATCAACCTTCTGGCGCACGTAAAGCGCATATTCCTGTTCTGGCTTATAACGAGACTGATACCGATAGCCATTTCGCTGATAAGGCACCGATTCATCTTCTTGCGGAATGCGCTCAACCATTTCACTAAACAGCCGCTGACGGAGTGCTTCTTCGCCGCGCATACAGGCTTCAGTATAAGCATTTTCAGCTTTAAGATAGCTAAGAACCGCATCATCACTGCGTTCATCGTCGCGCAGCCAATAGTAATTGTCGGTTCGAGTGTCGCCATGAATTTCCATGACGTGCGGATGTTTTGCTGCAACCGGTGCTTTATTCATTGTGTACACTTACCGCCTGTGATCTGATACTTCGTAACTCGATAGCGCTAATTCCTGACGAATGAATGACCAAGAATATTCATGCACCCTACTTGTCCGACGGATATGACACCATCGCCGATGTGCGGGGCGGAAAGTTTAACGCTTGTTGTCGATAGGACAAAACGCTTCCTTATCAACATCAGTATACGACCTGCGGATCTCGGTGAGTTGTTTACTCACAATTAAAAACTTTTTTTCACTCATTGGGCTAAACAGATAAAAGCCTTGAAGCGCCGGACATCCTAATTCTTCCAACTGCTTAAACTGCTCAGCAGTTTCAACATGTTCGGCCACAATATTCATATTCAGCGCCTTGGCGATCAAGATCAGATGTTCAACCAGTTGGCTCGCCTCAGGTTTGGCAAGGGCCTGAATTAACTCCCCTGGTATTTTAATCTGTGTCAGCGGGAGATCTTTTAGCAGTGCCAATAACTGATAGTTTTCACCAAAATGATCAATGGATAAACCGACGCCCAATGCGCGTAATCGTTCTAATTCCGCAAGAATTATCTCGTCACTAAAAAGTTCGTTATTGCCCAACAGCTCAATAACTAACTTATCTGCGGGTATTGCATAACGTTCGATATAAACAGCGAGCTGATCGATAAAACCCTGAGTGTAAAGCTGAGCGAGTGGCAAATTAAACGACAAGGCCAAATCAGATGAAACTGCCTGATGCAAATGCTGCAACAGCTGACATACCTGATCGATCAGCCAAAGGTTTAATGTCTGCATCAAACCAAAGCGCTCAAGTGAGTCTAAGAAATCTGAGGGCTGCAGGATGCCTTGTTGTGGATGGTGCCAACGCACTAATGCTTCTGCGCCGAGCAATGTGCCTTTAATATTACACTGTGGTTGGTAATCTAAATAAAACTCATGCTCTGTGAAGGCGGATTGCAGCGCTGCTTGCAACGCAATCTCTAATTCCAAAGGAGAAACATTTGGGGCTGGCATTCCCAAAACATTATAGTGCTTATTATTCATTTTGTTATCTAATTATTAATAAAGTGATGCTTGATTTAACTGCATTCAGATTAGTTCTCTCTAATCTCAAAACACTTAAACAAAATCATAAAATAAGTATTGATTACTGCTAACAACTATCAGCATTAAGTTGAAAAATTAGCGGGCTAAAGCCACTATCAACCATCACATCGAACACTTAAATAGGCCATTTCTGAGAATGCACTAACATGTAAAAACCATTAACAACCAACATATGGCGTATAAAATCGTCAAGAATTGGCCAAATAGTTTTTACTTTTCAAAAAGATAGGTTTTATGACGAAACTATTTTACATGATATTTCTTGAAGAAAGAAACCATGAATTTAGCACTTTTATCCTGATAAATAAAATTTTCAGACTTAGATTTCACAATAACGTAAATTTTTAGACCAAGATTTGTTATTTATAGCAGTTTACCAGTCAAAAATGTTTCTTTATGCTTTCTATTTTAAAGTTTCAGCGTTAGAGCAATAACAAAGGAATTTAATGATTGCGCAGATATATCGCGAGGTTAATACATAGTACCTGTGGGGTTTTACCGTGCTGCTAGAATATAAAAAACCTCTTTATCTATTAATAAAGAGGTTTCCAATGATGAACCGACAAATTTATTGCGGATGCGAATATTCGAGCTTGCCTGCTTTGCAATCAACTTTTACGGTATAGGTCTTATCAATCTTAGTACCGCGAACCGTCAACAAAAGCTGCCAATCGTTTCCATTTTGAGTGACCTGATCCTGATTAACCCACACGACTGGGGTGCTGGTGCCTAACAGATTTTTATCATCGGCCCAGCGTGGCAGGCGGTTTTGCAAGAAATCGTTTTTCACCATAGTAGACAACTGAGTCGCCGTGGTTTGCTCACAATTTGCGATCGTCACAACTCTCTGCTCACTCTGTTGAGCCTGAGCGACTCCGGCAGAAAAGGCAAATACCAGTCCAGTCACACTTAACGCAATTTTGTTCATCTTAGATCCTCTTTAAGCTTTAGCGCGGAGCTCTTCCTCACCGCTGCCGACTACTCCATCGTATGAACGCACGCTCTGTGTGCCGAACGCGACACAGCGTGCTATCGCATGTGAAAACTAATCACATACAATTCATTCAGTCCTGGGTAAATCTCGCTGATCACCTGCTTCAGCTCGCCCAGTGTCATATTCTCTTGTGCCGCATGAACCTCTGTCAGCTCGTTCATCAGTACTGGAGTGACGCTATCAACCTCAATCGTACAAAAATATTGTCCATCTTCATTACGACTGACGCTGAGCAACTCTCCTTTCTCAAAATGAGATTCGCTACTGTCGCGAATGGTGATAGTTTTCTTGCCTGACAAGATGTCAGATTCAAAACGGCTATAAAATGTTATCTCACGTTTCATTCTAGATCCAGAGAAGTAAATAATATGTGAACTAAAACACTAGGCTGCGTTATCAATCGCAACTTTAACCTTTTTTTCGGATTTTTTGTTTTCTTCAGTACTCTTTAGCGACGCCAATGAGCCTCCACGCAGCAGCTGAGAGAGTGAGTCTTTATGCTCGGCTAGATAAAAGCTCAGCGTTTCTATCGTGTCATCCTCAATATCCAAAGGTGACATTTTCAGCCATTCGCCCAAATTGTCAGCCAGATTGAGCATCTTATCGTAGGCATCAGCTTCTTTCTTACTGGCAAAGGTCATTTTTTCAACTCCATCACGAACGACGACGTACTGAATTTCAACGGACATAAATCACTCCAACCATACTGTATATAAAATCAGTATATGTATTTTTATCTTCTACTGCAAAATTGATGAGCGCGAGGAATAACGCCGAGGATTAAATCTAAAAGTAATAATACATCGCAACCCTCTGCACTAAGCCGGCGCTGCGCTCTCCATGCAGAAATTGTTCTAAAACGGGGAACTGTTCATCACCGACTAACGTGAAGCCAACTTTTTGGTAAAAAGGTGCGTTCCAAGGTAGATCAAGAAAAGTGGTCAACCCTACTCCGCTGAACCCGCGCTGGCGAGCGGCAACCAAAGCATGATCCACTAAATAGTGTCCAATACCACGTTGGCTAAATGTTGGTAGTACACTCACTTCAGCTAAAAGCGCAAACTTTCCATGAGTTTCAAGCATGACAAAACCAATCGGTTTCTCATTGCGAAGGGCTACCCACAAATTCTGCGCGCGCTGAGCTATCTCTAACCGCTCAGCAGAGACCGTTGTGTGGCGCAACGATTCAGGAAGTCTATCAGCAGGAAATTGTTCAGCGGCTAAACGTTCAACCTCAGCCAGCGCGGCAAGGTGCTGGGGCTCTGCGAACTGAAAGGTAATATTTTCATTAGTCATTGCTTGGATCCATTCTGAGGCTAAAATGCAAAAAACCCGCACTCGGCGGGTTTTGTCAGCATGATAATATCAGCTTAATTACAGCGCAATAACATCAGCCGCAGACGGGCCACGTGGGCTGTCCTGAATGGCGAATTCTACCTGCTGGCCTTCAGCCAGAGTTTTGAAGCCGTCACTCTTGATGGCAGAGAAATGGACGAATACATCTTTGGAACCATCAGCAGGAGTGATGAAGCCAAATCCTTTGCTTTCGTTAAACCATTTAACGTGACCAGTTTTCTTGCTCATTGAACTTTCCTTTACTTAAAATTGCTTGCCCTTAAAGGGCATGGTAGACCTATTATCCCGCGTAACTGACAAGACCTGACTTTGCTGAGAGATAATTAAACACCCATCAAAAAAATAAGTGAAAATATAAATCTAAGCATTGGGCAGGTCAAATCTAAGACCAGTGCGCAGAGTTTTCAGGCGACGCTATTAACGCATAGTTTTATGCGCAGCGCAAATATTTCATAACGAAAGCGAGCAAAGCTTAAATGCTTCAGATTATATCTTCTCTTTTTCTTTTAATTGCTAAATATTAGCTTATGCAATCATCTGAAAATTTAAATAAAACATTATTAATCAATAGAATAAAATAAAACCGCATGTCTTACATTATTTTTTATGTCTAAGCAAAAACATTAGCAAATAAAACCGAGACACGTGTCACAAATACAACTTCACTGTTGAGAAAATAGGCTGAATCAGGACGCGACTACCGGTATGAAATAAGACAATATAACCCCATGCTATTATGATGGTATCCAGAAAAGGTGAGAAAGTGTCAATTACGATAGGTTTGTTTTTAAGATGAAGTGCTCAAGGAGTAAACATCAACGATGCTATCTAGAATCTATGAACATTTTATTCCACCTCGTGTTATAAGCAAAAAACCGCAGCCACGCTGCGGTTTTTTAACTCACGTTAAAAGGCATGTTAGCGAGGAACGCGAATTCCGCCCTCCACCCCTTTCGGACTTAGCAACACCTGCCATAGCTGGATGTTTCGCGCACGAAACGCACCAGCGCAGGCATTCAAATAATAGGTAAACATGCGATAAAAACGATCGCTGTAGTTATCTTTAATCTCTGGCCAGCTTTGCTGGAATGCGTCATACCATGCCATTAGCGTGCGATCATAATCACAGCCAAAATTGTGCCAGTCTTCCAAAACAAACAGATCTTCGCTTTTCGAAGCAATATGTGCCACTGAAGGTAAGCATCCATTCGGGAAGATATACTTATTAATCCATGGATCAACATTGAGGTCGGTTTGGTTGGAACCGATGGTATGCAACAAAAATAACCCATCTGGTTTCAGATTTTTAGCAACCACTTCGAAATAGGTACGGTAGTTTTTAGGTCCAACATGCTCAAACATCCCTACCGATACGATGCGATCAAACTGCTCATCCAAATCACGGTAATCTTGTAGCAATATTTTGACATCAAGCCCCGCACAACGGTCTTGAGCCATTTTCTGCTGCTCAGCAGAAATGGTTACGCCCTGTACAGAAACACCGTATTCTTGCGCGGCGAACTGTGCTAATCCGCCCCACCCACAGCCAATATCCAGCAACTTCATCCCCGGTTTGAGCTGAAGTTTTTCGCAGATCATCCGCAGCTTGGCTTGCTGAGCTTGTTCAAGCGTTTCGGCATCTTTCCAATAGGCGCAGGAGTACTGCATATAGGGATCAAGCATACGAGAAAATAGATCGTTGCCTAAATCGTAGTGCTCTTTGCCTACGATCCATGCCCGTTTGCGAGTTTGATAATTAAAGATACGCGCTGAGGCAATACGCACAATATCACTGAAATGTTTAGGCAAATGTGTATCAAGCTCGGCGGCTAAAATACGTTGGAAAAATATATCTAGGCGGTCACATTCCCACCAGCCATCCATATAGCTTTCGCCCAGCCCCAAAGATCCCTCTTGTAACACGCGATGAAAAAACTCGGGATTTTTGACTCGGATATCCTGTGGTTGATTGCCGTTAATCGTGATCCCCGCTTGGCTAAGCATTTCCTCAGCGATTCGGTACCAGTTATCTGCTTTTATTTCTGAATCAATAACACATGTCGAACTCATTGCTTACATCCCCTATACCGCACTAACCCTCCTGCTGCGCGGCCATAACTGTTTTCAATCTACCAAAATTCAACACAGGGAGGGGATCCCGCCCCACCTAAGGCTGCAATCATCATACAATATAATTATCATACAAATAAACAATAAACTTTCAACGAGCCTAAAGGCTTTCGCGCTGAAAAATATATTTTTGCGCCTTATCACTGTATTCCTTGTCATTAATCTGAATTGCAAACTAATGACACCCAACAATAATTAGTCAGCTATGTGCTTTTAGTCCACTTATCTGCCGCAAAAAACGCCGCCTAATCTAACAAAAAGCATTTGTTGTTCTTTTTTCAGTGGCTAAATAGAATCGGATGCCAATACGCAAACGTTTTCGTATATACTGCGCCTGACTTTTTGGCTCGAACTTAGGATGATCATTATGTTGTCAATTGGAACCGCGCTGCGCCCACATGCTACCCGCGTCATGCTGTTGGGCTCAGGGGAATTAGGCAAAGAAGTAGCTATCGAATGCCAGCGTTTGGGTATCGAGGTCATCGCCGTTGACCGCTATCCCGATGCACCGGCTATGCAGGTTGCACATCGCAGTCACGTGGTTAACATGCTTGACGCTCAGGCACTGAAGGCGGTGATTGAACGCGAACGGCCTGACTTTATCGTGCCGGAAATTGAAGCGATTGCGACGTCGATGCTGGTAGAGCTTGAACGCGATGGTCAAAAAGTCGTTCCTTGTGCTCGAGCCACTCAACTCACCATGAATCGCGAAGGTATACGTCGTCTTGCCGCTGAGACACTTCAATTGCCTACATCCCGCTATCGTTTTGCCGATACAGAAAACGAGTTCAATGAGGCTGCACAGGAAATCGGTTTCCCCTGCATTATCAAACCAGTGATGAGCTCATCAGGTAAAGGACAAAGCCTGATCCGCAGTGCCGACAACATGGCACAGGCGTGGCAGTATGCACAATCCGGAGGCCGTTCCGGCGAAGGCAAAGTTATTGTTGAAGGCTTAGTAAAGTTCGATTTTGAAATTACGCTGTTGACGATCAATGCCTGCGACGGCTTACACTTCTGCGCGCCCATTGGACATCGCCAGCAAGACGGTGACTATCGCGAATCTTGGCAGCCACAGGCCATGAGCGATATCGCGTTGGCAAAAGCACACGACATTGCAGGTAAAGTGGTCACCGCGTTAGGGGGTTATGGCCTGTTTGGGGTTGAGCTTTTTGTTTGCGGTGATGACGTCATTTTCAGCGAAGTGTCACCTCGCCCGCACGATACCGGTATGGTTACACTGATTTCTCAAGATTTATCAGAATTTGCGCTGCATGTGCGCGCTTTCCTCGGTTTACCTATCGGCACAATCCGCCAATTTGGTCCAAGCGCCTCTTCGGTGATCCTGCCACGACTGCACAGCAATGATGTCGTTTTTGACAACACACGCAATGCACTGCAATCGCAGACACAGCTGAGATTATTCGGCAAACCTGAAATTGACGGCACACGTCGTTTAGGGGTCGCGCTGGCCTATGATGAAACCGTTGAGAAAGCCATTGCGCTCGCTAAACAGGTCAGCAATAGCGTTGTAGTGAAGGGATAAAACATAGGGGCGCGGAAAGGAGTCCGCGCCGCTTTCTGACTGATTAATCTTCGTCTTCGTCATCAAACGAGACTTGAATATGTGCACCGGTATGGTTGGCGCGAATTTCCGCGGCGACCTGAGCGATGGCTTCACCGCTGCTCATACCTTGCTCCATCAGTCTATGAATGCGATCGGCAGCCACTTGCTGTTCTGTATGTGATAACGCTGGCATTCCGCTGTTCATCAATAACTCCTGCTGCTGAATGTTAATACGGGGGCGTGAGTATAGCCGTAATCCCGCCACAAGCCTAGACATTGCATGGCCATTTAACACCTAATCTTGCCGCTGATTTGTGGTAGGCTTATGATCGCCTTATATATGCTTGAACAGGCAAAACCTGCATAACAAATAAAAGTGATCTATCGTTCATGAATGCCACTACCTCATCGTCTGCTTCGCTGTCACGCATTGATTTAAAGTATACCCCGGATGCCATTCTGCATTATTTTGCGCCACTTGCGCAGCAACCGTGGGCGATGTTGCTTTATTCTGGTGGGGCAAGCCATCCGCATAACCGTTTTGATATTCTGGTTGCCCAGCCGATTCTGACCTTAACCACGCACGGTGAACAAACCGCCATCGCAGAACAGAGTGAAGTGCGTTACAGCACGCGGGATCCCCTCTCTCTCGTGCAAGAAGAGCTACAGCGACTGCTCCCAAAGATGAGTGAGCAAGAAGACACACCGTTTTGTGGTGGTGCCGTTGGCCTATGGGGATACGATCTCGGACGCCGTTTTGAAACGTTGCCTGCGTTAGCTCTCGCCGATCTCACTACACCTGATATGGCGGTAGGCATTTATGACTGGGCGTTAGTTGCCGATCATCAACTCAAGCGTTTAACGCTGCTAGCTCATGGTGATGCACAGTCTCGGCTTGACTGGCTGAGCCGCCAGACAACTCAGCCACCTCAACATTTTCAACTGACGTCTGGCTGGCAGGCTAATCTCACCAAAGCCGAATATGACCAACGTTTTGCCCAAATTCACGACTACCTGCACGCCGGTGATTGTTATCAAATTAACCTCACTCAGCGTTTTAGTGCTCGCTATCAGGGCGACGAGTGGCAAGCCTTTTTACGCTTAAATGCGCAAAATCGCGCCCCCTTCTCCGCCTTTATCCGCCTGCCGGACAGTGCGATTCTAAGCGTTTCTCCCGAGCGTTTTTTGCAATTGGAACAAAAGCAGATTTCAACACGCCCCATCAAAGGTACCCTGCCTCGCTTAGCCGATCCACAGGCCGATAAAATCCAAGCGCAGAAGCTGGCTGATTCCAAGAAAGATCAGGCTGAAAATTTGATGATTGTCGATTTGATGCGAAACGACGTTGGCAGAGTCGCACTAGCCGGCAGCGTGCGGGTGCCTGAACTGTTTGTGGTTGAGCCTTTTCCCGCCGTCCACCATTTGGTTAGCACTATCACGGCTACGTTGCCAGAAACGCTCAACGCGACTGATTTATTACGCGCCTGCTTCCCTGGAGGCTCTATCACCGGTGCACCAAAAATTCGTGCCATGCAAATCATCGAGGAACTCGAGCCTCACCGGCGTAATGCCTACTGTGGCAGCATTGGCTATATCAGTTGCTGTGGCAATATGGATACAAGCATCACCATTCGCACGTTATTAGCCGAAAACGGCCAAATACATTGCTGGGCTGGCGGTGGTATTGTGGCCGACAGTCAGGTTGACGCGGAGTACCAGGAAACCTTTGACAAGGTAGGGAAAATCTTGCCGATACTTGGCGATATGGAGATATTGTCATGATGCAGCTTAGCCCTGAGCTCGCTGAATTTGTGACACGCTTTCAGCTTCAGTCGCCTTTACCGACCCATGAAGGGCATAACCTACGTCAAGCAGCGGTGCTCATCCCGATAGTCAATCGCCCACGGCCCACGCTGCTATTAACTCAGCGATCTAGCCATCTACGCAAACATGCTGGTCAAGTCGCCTTCCCTGGGGGCGCAGCCGACATCACCGACGGTTCACTGATTTACACCGCCCTGCGTGAGGCTCATGAAGAAATCGCACTGCCGCCAGAA
The DNA here is from genome assembly GCF_020150375.1 of Hafnia paralvei. Lineage (NCBI taxonomy): Bacteria > Pseudomonadati > Pseudomonadota > Gammaproteobacteria > Enterobacterales > Hafniaceae > Hafnia > Hafnia paralvei. The sequence goes on from NZ_CP083737.1 coordinate 2,573,395, forward strand.
TCTGTTCATATCCTTGGGCAGCTTCCCGCGGTGGATAGCATAACCGGTTTTCACGTGACCCCTATCGTCGGCCTGCTGCCAGCCGACATCACACCAATCGCCAGTGAGGACGAAGTTGCTGCGGTATTTGAAATGCCACTTCATGAGGCTCTCGCACTCTCACGCTACCACCCGCTAGACATTCACCGACGTGGTCACAGCCACCGAGTTTATCTCTCGTGGTATGAGCGTTTTTTTGTTTGGGGAATGACGGCAGCCATCATTCGTCGGCTCGCTCAGCAGGTTCATTGTTAGTCTATTATCTCTGGTAACAATCGAATTCTTCGCCTCTTATTTTCATCAAAAAAACTAATCCAAAGCTAAATTTCCCTCATCCATTCGGACTGATTAGGTATTCCTCGATCCCAGTCACTCTCTTTTTTCTGTGATCGGCTAAAGTAAATACAATAACCTTTGGTAAATACGGGTAAATTCGCCCGTCGTCGCTTGATTTATCTGGCATATGCCGCAATATCATTGATAAGTCACTATGAAATTCGAGATGTACAGAGCGAGATTTTTTTCATCATACCCGGCCTGATTTTGCTTAAGGCCCAGTGAAAATAGGACGTATTTGTCGCATAAATACGCGCCCAATCCTTACCCGATGTAGGGTTAATCGATTTTTTTGCGTTTGAGATAGATAAAATGAAGGATTGGACGTGCGTCACCCATAAAGTTCGGCTATTGTTGGCGCGTTTTTATCATGACGTGACCATGATGCGAAATGTTACATTAATTTTTATAATGTGAACCTGCTTCCACGGCAGCAAAAGCATTGGACGTTAGAGCAAAAGCACCAGAAAAAACCACGGACCAACGGTGGCAAATCCGTTATCCGCAGTCTGTACCCTATAACGGGTATAATAACTTTTATATAAAGACAGCATCTCACGGAACACTCGGTGTTCTTATGAGAACAATGTCTACTAAGGAGTCCCAACGTGATTAGCGTTTTCGACATGTTTAAGATCGGTATCGGCCCTTCTAGTTCACATACCGTGGGCCCGATGAAAGCCGGCAAACAGTTTGTCGACGATCTGATTGATAAAGGGTTGCTACCTTCTGTCACGCGCATTTCCGTCGATGTTTATGGCTCTCTTTCCCTGACGGGGAAAGGCCATCATACTGACATTGCGATCATCATGGGTTTGGCGGGCAATATGCCTGACACCGTTGATATTGACGCAATCCCGGGCTTTATTCGCGACGTCGAGCAACGTCAGCGCCTGCTGTTGGCTAATGGCCAGCATGAGGTTGATTTCCCACGTGAAGGCGGAATGAATTTCCGCAGCGACAACCTGTCCCTGCACGAAAACGGCATGCAAATTCATGCGTTTGCCGGTGACAAGGTGATCTACAGCAAAACCTATTACTCTATCGGCGGTGGCTTTATCGTTGACGAAGAACACTTCGGCAAAGATCAGGCTGGCGGCGTTACCGTACCTTATCCGTTCCATTCAGCCCAAGAACTGCTGGATCATTGCAAAGAAACCGGCTTGTCTATCAGCGGGTTAGTCATGAAGAATGAATTGGCTCTGCATACCAAAGAAGAGATCTATGCTTACTTTGGTGACGTATGGACAACCATGCAGGCCTGCATCGATCGTGGTTTAAACACCGAAGGTCTATTGCCGGGGCCATTACGCGTGCCGCGTCGTGCCTCAGCCCTACGCCGTATGTTGGTTACGACCGACAAATATGACAAAGATCCAATGACCGTTATCGACTGGGTAAATATGTTTGCCTTGGCGGTTAACGAGGAAAACGCCGCTGGCGGGCGCGTCGTTACAGCGCCAACCAATGGTGCCTGCGGGATCGTTCCTGCGGTATTGGCCTACTATAACCACTTTATCGAACCTGTTACGCCAGAAGTGTTTGTGCGTTACTTCTTAGCTTCCGGCGCAGTGGGTGCACTGTACAAAATGAACGCGTCAATCTCAGGTGCCGAGGTCGGTTGTCAGGGTGAAGTGGGCGTTGCCTGCTCAATGGCCGCTGCAGGCCTGACCGAGCTGCTTGGCGGTAGCCCAGAGCAAGTATGTGTCGCCGCTGAAATCGGAATGGAACACAACTTGGGGCTGACCTGTGACCCTGTTGCGGGTCAGGTTCAGGTTCCTTGCATAGAACGTAACGCCATTGCATCGGTTAAAGCGATCAACGCATCGCGCATGGCATTACAGCGAACCTCTGAGCCACGTGTTTCTCTGGATAAAGTCATCGAAACGATGTATGAAACCGGTAAAGACATGAATGCTAAATACCGCGAAACCTCTCGCGGTGGTTTGGCCATTAAAGTTCAGTGTGATTAAGTAAGTTCTTAAGCCCGAGTCTCTCACTTCACCATGAGATTCTCGGGTGTCACACCTCTAATATACAAAATACTGAAGCCTCCGCTGTACGTTAATAAGAATCCCCCTGCCTTGCCCAAAACATTTCAGGCGTCATGTCGCCTAATTTCTTCTGCGGCCACTGTTGGTTGTACTGAACACTTATCTGTTGCAAATAACTATCTAAATCCATCGCGACAAGCGCAGGGATTAATTCGCTCAACGCACACTCTAATCTTAGAGTGATATCGGTGGTATCTTCAGCCCGTAATGTCAGAGGTAAGCCCTGCTCAGCACTCCATTTCTGTAATGGATGATCGGGCGACAATTCGTTTCCGAAAAGCTTTTTATTTTCAGTCTCAATAGATTGTATAGCAGCAGGCACTTCCGCCATCAGCGACGTTAGCCAATGTACCACCAGCATAGGCGAGGCACCGGCAAAGGCGCGTGCTGCGATCCAACCACTGACCTCCTCTTGTGCCCACAAAACATGATGCTCGCCGCCATCCTCGGGTAACAGACTCACTCGCTGATAAAACAACCGTAATTTTCCCGGCTTAATCCCCGCTTTAAGCGCTTTTTTACCACGTAGTTCTCTGGCCTCTAGCACATTCATATGCGCCAGCTCACCGCTGCGTAAATAACGATCTAAGCCCGCTCGCGAAACACTTTGCTGCATTCCCACATTGACTAATATTAGCAATTCATCAAGCGGCATCATGAGCTTTTGTCTCAGCCAGTTGATCAGCAGACTTTGCTCTGGTCTCAATACCTTGTGCACGTTTTTAGGTGCGGTGTGCTGATCGGCCACGTCTTGCCTCTGACGCCAGCGACGTACCGTAGCGACAGAGATGCCAAGCTCCTGTGCCAATACACGGTCGCTCTTATCGGACTGCTGAATATAGCGACGGATGCGCGGCGTAGTCGTTGCATTTGCATGTAGTTTTATTTCCATTACATCCCCCGTTGAAAACTCCACTCATGATATCCAATCATGTGAGACTTGTTTGCCATAACCGTCACATTGTGAACTAACGCAACTTTATCGTTACGCTATTCACACATAATCGCCGCATAAAGAACCTCTTCTTTCCGTTACTTCATCATAAAAACCAATTTTGCGGAGTTCACTATGAGCAACGTTTTAGGATTTCTAGAGGCAAAACTTATGCCGCTGGCAGCCAAAGCTGCGCAACAGCGTCATCTGTGCGCTATACGTGGAGCCTATGTTTCATTCATGCCGTTTATTATTGTCGGCTCGGTGCTACTGATCATTTCGTCGTTTCCAAGCCAAAGCTATCAGCAGTTTATGAGCGGCATGTTTGGCTCCACTTGGAGCAATATCGTTGAGATCCCGTTCAACGCTGTTTTCTCCACTATGTCACTGTTTATCAGTTTTCTGGTTGCCTATCGCTTAGCTGAACACTATGAAGAAGACCGTGTATCCTCTGGCATTTTGGCACTGGTATCTTTCCTCATTCTAACGCCGTTCATCAAAGTTGAAGCACTTGGCAACCTCACCGTCGTCCCCACTGAATGGATCGGGAGCAAAGGCCTGTTTGTCGCGATGATTGGCTCCTTGCTGTGGACCGAGCTGTTTTGCTTCTTAAAGCGCAAAAAGCTGGTCATCAAAATGCCGGAAGGCGTTCCTCCTGCTGTGCAGGAATCTTTCGCCGCCTTGATCCCCGCGCTCATCGTCATTGTACTCGTACTTGCAATCCGCATTATCTTCGAGCACACCCGTTATGAAACCATTCATCAATTCATCTATCAGGTAGTCGCCACGCCGGTACGCCATTTTGGTACCTCTTACGTAGGGGCACTGCTAACCGTGCTATCGATTACTATTCTGTGGTCGGTCGGCATTAACTCCGGTTCCATGGTGAACGGCATCATTCGCCCACTTTGGATGGAAAATCAGACCGATAACATTGCCGCCATTCAGGCCGGCGTAACGCCGCCACACATTATTACCGAACAGTTTTTCGATATGATCTGGATGGGCGGCGCTGGTGCCACGCTGTCTTTGGTTATTGCTATGCTGTTCTTCGCACGCAGCAAAAGCATGCGCGAAGTGGCTCGTTTAGGGGCTGGAGCATCCGTTTTCAATATCAATGAGCCTATTCTGTTTGGCTTACCTATCATAATGAACCCGATCATGTTAATCCCTTTTAATCTGGTGCCTTTGGTGCTAGTGACGGTGCAATACATTGCCATGAAAATCGGCATGGTGGCTGTCACCACCGGCGTATTCATTCCTTGGACGCTGCCGCCTGTCATTAGCGGTTTTATCGTCACCGGCCATCTCAGCGGCAGTCTGATGCAAATTGTAAACCTCCTGATTGGTGCAATGTTGTATCTGCCCTTCTTACGCATTTTAGATAAGCAATATTGCACGGCTGAAAAAGCCTAATTTGTGCTCGCCATACACAGGATAAGGAGCTTTACATGTGGGGAATGATCGCAACATGGCGCATGGCGCTCGAAGGCATCATCAGCGCCAGCGAAACGTTAAAGAATGGAGAAAAATCAGCTAAGGCGGTGGTTAACGCCGTTGCTGAAGTGGAGGACTTCCCATTCTACAAATCCGTTGGCTACGGCGGTTTACCCAATGAGAATGGCGAAGTCGAGCTAGATGCGGCCTTCATGGATGGCGATACGTTGGCCTTTGGCGCGGTCGGCAATTTGGTTGACATTGCTAATCCGATTCGCGTGGCTCACGCTCTGAGCCGCGAGCGCTTTAACAGTTTACTCGTCGGTGTAGGCGCCCGTGAATGGGCGCTTAGCCAAGGTTTTCCTGAGAAAACCATGCTAACCGAACGCGCCCTGCAGCATTATCGTAAACGCTGTCATGAGACTATCGATCGTGGTCTGAGCCCCTATGATGGCCACGATACCGTAGGCATGATCGGTTTGGATAAGCGCGGATCCATGAGCGTGGCGACGTCCACCAGCGGACTGTTTATGAAACGTCGCGGCCGCTTGGGCGATTCTCCGATCATTGGTTCTGGATTCTATTGTGACAGTCAAATCGGTGCTGCCACCGCCACCGGCGTTGGTGAGGATCTGATGAAGGGCTGCACCAGCTACGAAATCGTCCGTCGTATGGAAGGCGGCATGTCGCCACAAGACGCTGCTGATTCCGTCATCGGCGAATTGGAAGACAAACTGATGGCACGCTTTGGCCGCGTTGGCGATTTGTCCGTCGTGTGTATGAACCGCCTCGGAGAATTTGGCGTATCCACGAATATCCAAACATTTTCATTCGTCGTCGCTACACGCGACTTGCCAGCCACCGTTTATTTAGCCGAGCGCCGGGACGATCACACCCACTACGCCCCTGCTGATGAACAATGGATGGCTGATTATGCCGCGCGCATCCGTGCCCCTATCGGAGAACCTCAATATGATTAAGTCTCAGGTAACCAGCGACTATTCAGTATCCGCAGACGCTGATAGCCATTTGATTTCATTTCCTAGCAGTATTTTACTGGCTCAGGCAGGGCTCCACGTCGAACTACTATGCGCATTGCAGAAAGACGCATCCACCTCCGTGGCAGACTGCTCTTACGGTTGTCACCCTTTTGGTCGTGTTACCTTGCTGCCAACCGACCATGGGTTCGATTACCCGAGCCACAAACTGCAAGCGGCGCTGCGTCCTCTACTGCGCAAAACCCACTGTTCTGCGCTCACCGTTGACTGTAGCCTGTGGGATACTGAAAGCCAAACGGACCGCGCACAACTCACTTCTCTTTTGATCTTCTTACTTAATCTTGATTATCAGTTGAGTGATTTGGGTTTAAAAAGCACGACGATACAAAACCAACGTATTACGCAACTCACGCTCTGGTGCCAGCCACACCATCAAACCTCGTTGGAAAAATTGCTGCGGGAAGCAAAGGCAACATCCGTCGGAATGATGGCTGCGCGTCGAATTGCTGATTTACCGAGCGATCGCTGTACTCCCGAATTTATCGTTACGGAAATAGAAAAACTGATTGCGCCTTATCGCTCTCTCCGCTGCGAAATTCTGGAAGAAAATCAGATCAAGTTACAGGGTTTAGGCTTGCTGCACGCCGTGGGTAAAGGTGCTAGCAATCCGCCCCGGCTGATGATTTTGCGCTATGAAGGACGCGATCAAGGGCCATTTAGTGCCTATGTGGGTAAAGGCATTACGTTCGATACCGGCGGACTATGGCTGAAAGGCGGTGACGGCATGTATACCATGAAATACGACATGTGCGGCGCCGCCAACGTCTTTGGTTTGCTTATCGCCGCCGCCGAGCTGAAATTACCAGTGCGTCTGATTGGTGTATTGGCACTGGCAGAAAATATGATTGGCCCCGACGCTATGCGACCAGGTGACGTTGTCACAAGTTATTCTGGCCTGAACGTTGAGATCAACAATACCGATGCTGAAGGCCGACTGGTGCTGGCCGATGCCATCGCCTATGCCAGTAAACTCACCTTAGACGATCAGCAGCCACAGTACATTATCGATATGGCCACACTCACCGGTGCCGTAGTGAAAGCGCTCGGATATGACCTTACCGGCTTATGGAGCCAGAACCAAGAACTGAGCCACAAACTGACTCAGGCAGGGCGAGAAGTTCGCGATGAAGTCTGGTCATTGCCCCTCGACGCTCGTTTCGCGCCGCAGGTAGAAAGCGCCATTGCTGACGTGTGCAATACGCCAACCAATAATGCCGCCATCAGCACGTCGGCAGCCTATTTTCTGAGCCGTTTCTGCCCAGACGATATACCTTGGGCGCACCTAGATATCAGCGGAACCGCGTTGTGGCGTGAACAGGGCCGCAGCGTGGCTTCTGGACGTCCAATCCCCCTTTTAATGCAGCACTTGCTAAACGATTTGGAGAAATAACATGAAAAAGATTCTGTTGGTGTGCGATTTAGGTATGTCTACCAGTTTGATGGTCAAGAAGATGCAAGAAGCAGCGAAAAGCCGCGGTATTGATGTCGAGATTTGTGCCAAGTCCGTTCGCGACTATAAAACCTGTGCCGCTGAATTTGACGTTGCCCTACTCGGCCCTCAGATCCGCTACAAATTGCCCGAGTGCGAAAAAATCGCGCAGGAACAGGGTAAACAAATCGCCTGCATTGACATGATGGCCTATGGCACCATGAAAGGCGACAAAGTTTTAGATCAAGCGCTTGCTCTCATTGAAGGAGCTTAAGATGGATCTTGAAAATGAAGTCATGGAACTGATTGCGAACTCGGGCTATGCGCGCAGTTTGGTTTTTCAGGCTATCCGGTGTGCTCGTGAAGATAAGGATTTCGCTCAGGCAGAAACCTACATGCAGCAGGCGCAGGAAGCCTTATCGTCAGCTCACCATGTGCAAACGAAGCTCATTGAAATGGATGAAGGCACTGGAAAAATTCCTGTGCATCTGGTCATGGTACACGCACAAGATCATCTGATGAATGCCATTATGTTGATGGAGTTAGGGCGCGAGATTATCGCATTACATCAACAGATAGCGCATTAGTCTCCAAAACCATCCTTGTCCTCAAGGATGGTTTTCTTTCCCGTGAATACATATTTTATTCACATCGCAAAATAAAACACATAATCATAAATTATAATTAGTGAGAATTTTCTCTAAGTCTGTATATAAAACAACAGGCTTGGGTTGGATAATTCTTAATTAATCTCACTTTTACTCAGCCAACGTTTTTTATTCATTTCACAATATCGATTTTTCATTCATATTTACGTTACTATCCACGCACATTTTCTTTTCAATAGCTACACTTACGCAAAGAGTGAACCATTCATTGACGGTATGTTGGCTAGGATTTTCCTGTTAAGGGATGCCTGATGCGCTTTTCGAAAGTGGCAGTTAAAAAGTATCGTATCTATCGTTTATTCCTTGCCGCTGGAGCAGGACTATTTGCTTTTACGATTTCTATGGGGGGGCGCTATAGCCAAGAGCTTGATACCGTTCATTCAGCACAGCATAAAGCCGCTCTTTCTGCCGTAAAGCAAATCGATCATTTGCTCAGTTCAGCCAATGACATTTCTACTACTCATAATGAGCTGATCAATAGCACTTGCCCACAGGCACAGCCACGCTTGTTGAATATGTCTGTTCAATTGCAAACTGTACGGGCAATTTTGTTAGTCAAAGAGGGGCTTATTTTCTGCTCCAGCCTGTTTGGTCACCGAGATTATTCGCTGGGCACCATGTTTCCCCCTTTTGCAAAACCTGGCCACAATTTGATGCTAAAAGCGGCACTGCTGGTTAAGCGCGGCAGTCCGACGCTTATCTATTGGGTTCCCACCCGTACCGATCCCTCAAGCGGCATGATCCACGTTTTCCATATTGCTATGCTGTCTAACTTCATCCTTGAGCCACAAAAGCCCTATGTTGATTACATGGCGCTCAACGTTGACGGAAACACCTTAATTTATGGGCATAATAACATTCTGCGCACCGCTGAGATCACCGATAAACCTAGCGTGTCGCAGGCTTCTAGCCACTACGCCTATTCCGTTGGCGTGTTTTCAGATCCAGACTGGAAGTTAGCTTTGCGCTCGCTGCCGCAGCACATCCCTCTGTCATTGCTGGTATTTTTGCTTGCGGGGATTATTGTATTCATCGTTTCTGCTAACCGGATGAATTTGGCCTATCACATCTCTTCAGCCATTCAACGCAAGCAATTTCAACTATTCTGCCAACCCATCATCCAAACTCAGAGCGGCGAATGTGATGGCGTTGAGATCCTGCTACGTTGGCATGATGAGCGTCAGGGATGGATTTCCCCGGACATTTTCATTCCGTTGGCAGAGCAACACGGTCTGGTGCAGTCTTTAACGCGACACCTTCTCTATACGCTTGAACAAAATCAGCTTTTGTTCCCACAGACACCCGATTTTTACATCAGTATCAACATCGCTGCCGAACATTTTTCTCAGGGGCAAATTACGAAGGATTTAAAAAGCCTTTGGTATCAATCCAATCCTCAACCTAAGCTGATGTTGGAACTGACTGAACGCACCGAGCTTCAACAGGCTGATTATGAACAGCTACACGAACTGCGCGCGCTAGGTGCGTCTTTAGCGCTAGATGATTTTGGTACAGGGCATAGCTCACTCAGTTATCTGCAAAATCTGCATCCTGACGTATTAAAAATCGACAAAACTTTCTGCGCCACCATCGGTACAGATGCGATTAATGCCAAAGTCTTAGACAGCATCATTGCGTTAGGTAAGGAGCTCAAACTGAAGATGATTGTTGAAGGCGTAGAAACCCAACTGCAGGCACATTATTTGCGTAAATTAGGCGTGTGCGCAATGCAGGGTTACTTCTTTGCTCGCCCAATGCCAATCGCGGAGTTTCCCCAGTGGCTGATGCGCCATCAAGCCAGACATAAAGATACCGTGCAATAGCTTATCGATGTTTACCCCCCGAACCGAGGGGTAAACATTTGATTCGACTAGCTCTGACGATTATTCATCACCGAACTCTGAAGGCTGCGCGATTCGCTCAATGTGAATCAGCTCAATACGGTAGTCCTTCACCTCCATCACTTGGAAGCGTAAACCGTGCAGCTCAAGAACTTCACCAGCCTGCGGCATCTGATCAAAATGAGCCAATAACAGCCCCGCGACCGAAGCGCAATCTGACGAAGACTCGCTCACTAAGCCATCCCAGCCCAGCATTTGTTCCAAGGTGTGCAGATCCGTCCCCCCCTTCACCAACCAGCCATTTTCCTGTACCACGACGTCTGGGGTTTCATCTTCATCGGGGAATTCACCGGCGATTGCTTCTAGGACATCAAGCGGTGTAACCACCCCCTGAACCATACCAAACTCGTCGCTCACGATCACCAGCCTACCTTTGGCCTGACGTAACACGCCGAGTACATTGATAACATCCAAACTTTCCAATACCACAATCGGCGCGCTTCGGGCGGCAAATTCAGCCACGGAAACACCCTCATCCAATGCGACCAGCAGGTCTTTCGCCCGCACAATTCCCACCAATTGATCCAGCTCACCGTCGCACACGGGAAATAAACTGTGCGGCGTTTCCAACAACTGGCTGCGGATCTCCTGCGGCGAGCGTCGGCAATCAACCCACGTAATTTCATTACGCGGCGTCATGATAGTACGCAAAGAGCGGGATGCGAGCGTTAACACGCCACTGATCATATAGCGCTCTTCGGCAGCAAACGTTTCTTCTTCTTTAGCCACCACCACATCTTCACCGCGGTGCCCATTTTGCTTGTCCTTCCTACCGCCCATCATATTGATAATTGCCTCGGCGGTACGCTGGCGCATCGGGCGACGGCGTTCATGTTTGATGTAGTTCCTGCGCGCAATCTGGTTGAACATCTCGATAAGGACCGAGAACCCGATGGCGGCATACAGATAGCCTTTCGGAATGTGCAGGCCAAAACCTTCAGCCAGCAAACTCAGGCCGATCATCAGCAAGAAACTCAAGCACAGCACGACAACCGTTGGATGCTCATTGACAAAGTTGGTCAACGGCTTAGAAGCCAACAGCATTATGGCCATTGCGATAACCACCGCGCACATCATCACCGGCAGACTATCAACCATACCCACCGCCGTAATAACGGCATCGAGTGAGAATACGGCGTCAAGAATGACAATCTGCACCACCACAGACCAGAAGCTGGAATACCCTTTGTTATTCACTTCATGGGTATGCCCTTCCAACCGCTCATGTAACTCCATGGTGGCTTTAAACAGTAAGAACAGCCCCCCGACCAGCAGGATCAAATCTCGTCCAGAAAAGACAAAATCGCCTACGCTAAATAGCGGGCGCGTTAATGTCACCATCCAAGAAATCACCGACAACAGCGCCAAACGCATTAGCAGCGCTAACGATAAACCGATGATACGGGCTTTATCGCGCTGCTTTGGCGGTAGCTTGTCTGCCAGAATCGCGATGAATACCAGATTATCTATGCCCAGAACAATTTCGAGAACCACCAGCGTGAGCAAACCCACCCAGATTGACGGATCGAGTAAAAATTCCATGTTTTATTCCGCGTGAATGAGAAAAGAGAGTTGTTGAACGGTAACCGAATCCTGCTGAGCACCACGTTTCAGCTTTACAGCACACATCGCCCATGGCGCTGAGATCCAGAGGCGGCATAGGAGTCGTGCGGTAAGATGAAAGTATGCATTCAGCGAAGATAAGCCACGGAACAAAACATCACCGGGCATAGGGGAGTGACAAGAGGAAGAGAACAAAATTAAATGGCGTCGGGGACGGTCCATACAGTGGGTTTAACCCAATACTCCTGATTGTGATAAGGAAGTTAATGCTAGCAAGAAATAAAGCGCGCCAAAAGAGTCTCGGCGCACACATTTTGTCATTTTTTGTCAATACTCTATTAATACTATTGCGCATAAATCAGGCATCTAAAGATTTCTGATACTTTACATGTGCTAATAGCAGATGGTCGTCACATAAATTATTTTTTTACTGACTAAAATAAATAGCGCTGAATGGGATTTGGGATTAATCGCCTGAATCGATTCATGAAGCTAACTGATTGATACTTAAGAGACTTAGCATTCATCAGTGAGATCCAAGAATTATTTGGCGAGCAGTTACTCCACAAGGACGTATCTACAAACGGTTTTTTGACTTAATTCCATGCTACGAAAGTGAGTTATTTCGTACCGTAAAAGCATGCTAGCAAGTAGAGAGGAGGTAGCGAGTGAGTATTGCTATTATCATCGGCACTCACGGGGCAGCGGCTGAGCAATTGCTCAAAACCGCAGAAATGCTGCTAGGCGAACAAAGTAACGTTGCCTACATCGATTTCGTTCCCGGTGAAAATGCTGAAACGTTGATTGAAAAGTACAACGAGAGACTGACCCATCTGGATTCCAGTAAAGGCGTCATTTTCTTGGTTGATACTTGGGGTGGAAGTCCTTTCAACGCGGCTAGCCGCATTGTGACGGACAAAGAGAACTATGAAGTTATCACCGGCGTTAACGTTCCGATGCTGGTCGAAACTTTCATGGCTCGCGACGACGACCCTAGTTTTGACGAGTTGGTTGCATTAGCGCTGGAAACTGGCCGTGAAGGCGTTCGCGCCCTACGTGCCAAAGAACCTGAACCTGCCAAGCCACAGCCTAAACCGGCTGCGCCGAAAGCACCTCAGGCTCCAATGAGCCCTGAAGACCACATGAAGATCGGCTTGGCTCGTATCGATGACCGTCTAATCCATGGACAAGTTGCTACTCGCTGGACGAAAGAAACTAACGTAAGCCGCATCATCGTGGTAAGCGATGAAGTTGCTGCCGACCATGTGCGCTCTACCCTGCTTAAGCAGGTTGCTCCTCCAGGCGTTACCGCTCACGTGGTTGACGTCGAGAAAATGATCCGTGTTTATAACAACCCGGCTTACGGTCGCGACCGTGTCATGCTGCTTTTCACTAATCCAACCGACGTAGTTCGTTTAGTTGAAAATGGCGTGAACATCACGTCTGTAAACATCGGTGGTATGGCTTTCCGTCAAGGTAAAACCCAGATCACCAACGCAGTATCCGTAGACGAAAAAGACATCGAAGCGTTCAAAAAATTGGATGCACGCGGCATTGAATTGGAAGTCCGTAAAGTTTCCAGCGATAGTCGTCTGAAGATGATGGAATTAATCAATAAAATGAACTAACGCTGAATCGCGCATTTGCCGATTCGTGTTTTTAAACTCAGCTCTTTGGTTAGAGGAGAAGTGCAATGGAGATTACAACTCTTCAGATTGTACTGATATTTATTGTTGCGTGTATTGCAGGGATGGGCTCCATCCTTGATGAATTCCAGTTCCACCGTCCGCTGGTTGCTTGTACCCTGATCGGTATCGTTCTGGGTGATATGAAAACCGGTATTATCATCGGTGGTACTCTGGAAATGATCGCTCTGGGTTGGATGAACATCGGTGCAGCAGTTGCACCTGATGCGGCTCTGGCCTCCATCATCTCCACCATTCTGGTTATCGCCGGCGGACAAAGCGTAGGTGCAGGTATCGCACTGGCAATTCCACTGGCGGCTGCGGGACAGGTTCTGACCATCATCGTTCGTACTATCACCGTGGGCTTCCAGCACGCGGCCGATGGCGCGGCTGAGCGTGGCGACCTGCGTGCGATTAGCGTACTGCACTGCTCTGCGTTAATTCTGCAAGCGATGCGTATTGCTATCCCTGCAGTCGTTGTTGCTATCTCCGTAGGTACTGATGCTGTTCACACTATGTTGAATGCTATCCCTGAAGTCGTGACCTCTGGTCTGGCTATCGCGGGTGGTATGATCGTCGTTGTTGGTTATGCGATGGTTATCAACATGATGCGTGCTGGCTACCTGATGCCTTTCTTCTATTTAGGTTTCGTTACCGCTGCGTTCACCAACTTCAACTTGGTTGCATTGGGTGTTCTGGGTCTGATGATGGCAATTCTGTACATCCAGCTCAGCCCTAAATACAACAAATCTCAAGTTGTACAGGTTGCTGCCGGTAATAACGACCTTGATAACGAATTAGACTAGGAAAGGGTGAGAGAAATGGTTGATACAACATCATCAGTTGCAACTCCAAAAACTGAAACGAAACTCACCGCAGGCGATCTGCGTGGCGTATTCCTGCGCTCTAACCTGTTTCAAGGTTCATGGAACTTTGAACGTATGCAAGCGCTGGGTTTCTGTTTTTCCATGGTGCCGGTTATCCGTCGTCTGTATCCAGAAAACACAGATGAGCGCAAGCAGGCCATTAAACGCCATCTAGAATTCTTTAACACCCATCCATACGTTGCGGCCCCGATTTTGGGCGTAACCGCTGCAATGGAAGAACAGCGTGCCAACGGCGCTCCGATTGACGATGGTGCCATCAACGGTATCAAAGTTGGTCTGATGGGTCCGTTAGCCGGTGTGGGTGATCCTATCTTCTGGGGTACCGTACGTCCTGTATTCGCTGCGTTAGGCGCGGGTATTGCGATGACCGGCAGCCTGCTGGGTCCAGTATTGTTCTTCGTACTGTTCAACCTGGTTCGTCTGCTGGTTCGTTACTATGGCGTTGCTTACGGCTATAAGAAAGGTGTCGATATCGTTGGCGATATGGGCGGTGGCTTCCTGCAGAAACTGACGGAGGGGGCATCGATCCTAGGTCTGTTTGTTATGGGGGCCTTGGTGAACAAGTGGACGCACGTGAACATTCCACTTGTCGTCTCCCGCATCACTGACCAAACCGGTCATACGACGGTGACAACTGTCCAGACTATTCTGGATCAGTTGATGCCTGGCCTGATCCCACTGCTGCTGACATTCGGCTGTATGTGGCTGCTGCGTAAGAAAGTCAACGCACTGTGGATCATTATCGGTTTCTTCTTCATCGGTATCTTCGGTTACTGGATCGGTCTGCTCGGTCTGTAATCGCTGGAATAGCCGGATAGGGTTCGCCCTATCCGGCTTTTTTATTTTGTATCTGGAGTATCCATGTCTTTAACTGATATCGCACTGCTGGCTTTTATCCTGCTATTCCTGCTTTATGCCACCTATGATGAATTCATCATGCCAAAGCGTAACGGGAAAACGCTATTACAGGTTAATTTAAAGCGTCGTAATAAAGCCGATAGTGGAATATTTGTTGGATTATTAGCCATCCTCGCCTATCAAAATATCACCAATAATGGTTCAAACTTCACAACCTGGTTACTCTTTACGCTCGCTATTATTGCCATTTATGTCTTTTATATTCGTTGGCCAAAGATCCTATTTAAAGATAGCGGCTTTTATTATGGCAACGTATTTATTTTATACAGCCGGATAAAAAATATGAACATGTCAGAAGATGGCTATCTGGTTATCGATTTAGAAAAGCGTAGATTGTTGATTCAAGTGGCAAAAATGGACGACTTAGAACAGATTTTGAAGTTTTTTGTCGAACATAAATAATCTATCTTTTCACCGTATAGATTAATTCGGTGCATTTAAATAGTTATTTGCACCGAATTTTATCTTGGCTCCAACTGCATTTTTCTCTCCCCTCCCTCATATATAATAATAATTATCATTAGCATTGGTTTCCCGTAAAAAATATGACGTTGTTATTCGCAATCAAAATAGAGTATGATCGCTGCCGTCAATTTGGGGAGTAGCCGGCGTTCGGTCTGAACCGTATTCAGCCTTAGAACGCGCTCGTGTCAACATACTCGTTCTTAGCTTAGAACGTGGTGCGAGCAGCCCACCTGTTTTATAAACACGTGCGGACAGGCGAGACCATAGACACGTAGCTCCGTCGTAAGGTTGGGGGTGGGTTACGTGTATATGGAACACCCGGCCGAGTCATTGTCATGAATTTATCTGCAACCGTTATCCTCGCTTTTGGCATGTCCATGGACGCTTTTGCTGCGTCAATTGGTAAAGGTGCCGCCCTGCATAAACCTCGTTTCCGTGAAGCAATCCGCACAGGCCTAATCTTTGGCGTTGTTGAAGCCATTACACCGTTGATTGGCTGGGGCATCGGTTTGCTCGCAAGCCAATTCATTATGGAATGGGATCATTGGGTCGCTTTCGCCCTGCTCTTTGTGCTGGGCAGTCGCATGGTTTATGAAGGATGGAAAGGTAATCAGGACGAAGGCGCTGAGCCCGTTAGACGCCATGGTTTTTGGCTATTGGTAACGACAGCGATTGCCACCAGTTTGGATGCCATGGCGATTGGCGTTGGTCTTGCTTTCTTACAGGTCAATATTTTGCATACTGCCATGGCCATTGGTTTAGCCACCATGATTATGGCGACGCTCGGTATGATGATTGGCCGATTTATTGGGCCGCTGCTCGGGAAACGCGCTGAGATTTTAGGTGGTGTAGTACTGATCGGGATTGGCTTCACCATCCTGTACGAGCATATTGGTCCGTTTTTCTGATTATCTGATGTGTAAGCCCGCGATATGTGGGCTTTTTTATCAGTTTACCATCTAGAGACGCTGATATACCCGAATCGCAAAATCGGTTTCGCAATCAAACTCAGCGCAGTTTTTCAACCTAGCAGAGACATCAGGTGTTGCTCTCCATGCAAAGGGAGTCATCTGCAACAGATTCGCCGCTTGTTCACCCGGTAATTGCATGGTGTAGGACAGTTGCCGATCGTCTATCAGCGTAAACCCCGCAAACTCTTCCACGTTTTCCGCATGCAATTGCACACTGTCATAAACCTGCGCTTTCAACTGGTATAAATGACGCGGCGCAGGTGACACTGTCACTAATATCCCCTCTGGTGCAATCACCCGAGCCAGCTCTTCCGCCTTACATGGCGCATATATGCGAACAACGGCGTCCATTGATGCGTCGGCATACGGCAGTCGATGACTTGAGGCTACGCAGAAAGACACCGTTGGATAGCGCTTAGCCGCGTAGCGAATTGCCACCTTCGCGATATCCAGTCCGTATACGTCTATATTTCGCTGATTAAACTGCTTAGCAACTTCAGCGGTGTAATACCCCTCTCCGCATCCAATATCAAGGATACGATGCGTCTGAGCGGGCATATGAGTATCAAGAGCAGCACATACGGCATTGCGCAAAGGCTGATAGTAATTTTGATCAAGAAACGCGCGTCGTGCCTGCATCATTTCCGCGCTATCACCAGGCTGCTTGGAATGCTTGAACTGAACGGGCATCAAATTCACATATCCCTCTTTCGCACAATCAAACTGGTGATTATTGGCACAACGCCATTGATGATCGTTTTTTTCCAGCGACTGCTGGCAAAGAGGACACTGATAAGGCATTAGATTTCCCGAGTACGGACGTTAAAGCCCAACAGTCTAAATAACGCTAGTCTGGGATGCAACCAAGTCAGCCGTTGTTATCTAGAGTAATTGCCTCAACGCCTCTTTCCTCTACGGCGATTTATCCCTAAGCTGAAAGCACAGTATTTACCCATGTGTTAAGGACACCTATGGAGAATCCACGGTTAGAGGACATCGCTGCCATCCGATATGGGTTTGGGCATAAAACAGCGCTGATGCCAAGCGCTCTGGTACCGTTTCGCGCTTCAATGCCAGAGAAAAAACAGGTGCACGGCATTCGAGTCGTGGACGTTGTCACTCCAGCTCAACAATGCGGAGAGTGCGATGCGCTTTATACGCGAGAGCCCGATATATTGCTGACGATTCTTACCGCAGACTGCTTGCCTGTGATTTTCAGCCACAAAGATGGCTCCGCCATCGCCGTTGCTCATGCGGGCTGGCGTGGGCTATTAGACGGCGTTTTAGAGCAGGTTGCGGCGCGTATTGCGCAAGACGACGACGTGGCAAACTGGGTTGCAGCAATCGGTCCCAGCGCGGGCACATGCTGTTATGAGGTGGACGAGACTTTGGTGGAACGATTCCAGCAGGAATTACCTTATGACCCCTCGCTGATTTCACCCCGCTTTCGCCATTTAGACCTGGTGTCTATTGCGCAAGCCAAACTGAACGGGCTTGGATTCGCAAACGTTGAGAATCAATCTGAGTGCACGATCTGTACGCCTGAGAATCAGCCCGAAGCGAAAAACTATTTCCGTTACACCAGTTTTCGCCGTAACGCGCACCGCAGAGAAAAAGAACCTGAACATCCGGGGATTAAGGGGCGCAATCAATACTCGGGCCTGATCATCTTGCCCTAATCGTATTTTGTGAGATTTTAGGCATAAAAAAACCCGCATAAAGCGGGTTTTTAACAGCTGACGCTGCCTTAGATTGCAGTTACGTTAACTGCAGATGGGCCTTTCTGGCCATCTTGGATTTCAAACTCAACGTGCTGACCTTCAGCCAGAGTTTTGAAACCGTTACCCTGGATTGCAGAGAAGTGTACGAACACGTCTTTGCTACCGTCAGCCGGGGTGATGAAACCGAAACCTTTAGCTTCGTTGAACCACTTTACTTGACCTTTGATCTTAGCCATCTTGAGTATTTCCTTTGGATTGTTTAAACCGCCCTAGGGCGTTAGATAGACAAACTAGAGTCGTTACTGCTTGAGGCACTAAGATAAGAATCGGCAGAGAAGTGGTAGTCAACGCTATGGTCTTTACTCAGAACTTCTTTACTGAAAATGCCACACATATACAGAACTGTACCTCGTTTTACCCAGATGCGTTATCACACACTACGTATTCAATGGCAAGCCATTTTTATCCAGTGAACGACACGTCGCACAGAAATAAAACGGTCGGCGGAAAACTAAGCTAATTTGTGCCAAAAAGAGTTGCCACTCGCAGAATTTTCTGCTGCATGAAAACGCTTATTTGTGCACCGATTTATGCCGTTCTCCATCTCCTCCGTCACTACCTTTTTACGCTATTCTGACAGAGGAGTCACCTGTTCTAACGATGAAAATAACTAATAATAAGTACTTAAATGGAATATGTTTCGCATAATGTGAAGACGGACAACTTGCCACCTCCGCAAAATCAGAATTTGCTAAAAAATTGTTACATTTTTGCCTGTATCACACGATTGATATAATTTTTTATCTCCCAATTCAGCCTATTTGACTTCTTACTTCACGTCTTCGAAGCGATAAGAAGAATTAGTTAACTTGCTAACATCCTGTAGTCAAAGTTTTTTCTTCACAACGCAGCAGATAATACCATTAAGCTACCAAAAGTCCCTTCTGTCTGTGAGAGTCTCATTCCTCTCTTATCGCTATTAGGGAAATTCTGTAATTTAATATCGTTTATCGTTCATTCAATAAAATGTGTAATCTTATGATATAATTTTTAAACAATTATAAAATCACGCTATAGCGTAAACTTCTTATCGGGCCTCTCTGTACAGATTTATCCAAGTCAATAACTGATGTCGCTGAGAATAATAATGAATCTAGTAAAATCAGGCCGTTCTTATATCGGTTGTCTATCTCTATTGGCATCCTTTGCCGTTTTGGCTCAGGAACCATCGACAACAAATAAAACACAGGCCTCCCCCGCACCATCATCGCAAAGCAAAGGTTTTTGGGGGACATTCACCGACCAAGTAAAGCAAACTTGGGATGCAGACAACTACGAGCTTTACGTGCCTCTTAATACTTGGCATAACCGCGCCATGTATGACAAAGAGAAAACAGATAAGTACAACGAACGTCCATGGGGCGCGGGCTTTGGCGTCTATCGTTACGATGAAAATGACAACTGGCATTCTCTCTATGCCATGGCATTTAAAGATTCTCATAACAAAATAGAGCCCATTGTAGGTTACGGCTTTGAGTGGATGTGGATACCAGGCGATCGTGATGGTTGGCGTTTCGGTGCGGGCTACACCGCAAGTATTACCGCCCGTGATGATTATTCCTATATTCCGATACCAATTGTCCTGCCTTTGGTTTCCATTGAATACAACCGTTTCTCTGTGCAAACGACATATATCCCTGGAACCTACAATAACGGAAATGTTTTATTCACATGGATGCGTTGGCAATTCTAATTAAGAATTTTCTTTAAATAATACTCCATTAAAAAAGGAGCCTTTGGCTCCTTCTCTCATCAGAAAACACTTACTTTATCGGCAGCTTGATATCTTTGAACATCGCTTCAATCTCTTCATTAGAGCGCAGCGCCACTGCTGTATCTACAACATCTCGAGTGAGATGTGGCGCAAAGCGCTGAATGAAGTCATACATATAGCTGCGCAAGAAAGTACTACGGCGGAATCCAATCTTCGTCGTGCTATAGGTAAAGATATCGCTGGTATCAACGGTCACTAAATCGGGATCCTGCACAGGATCGACAGCCATATTCGCAATGACCCCAACACCTAAACCTAAGCGCACGTAGGTTTTAATCACATCCGCATCGGTAGCAGTGAAAACAATCTTAGGCGTCAAACCCGCACGATTAAATGCGGTATCCAATTCAGAACGACCTGTAAAACCAAAGGTATAAGTAACTATCGGGTATTCTGCCAGCTCTTCGATAGTAATCGAGGCTTTCCCTGCTAACGGATGATCGGGCTTCACAACGACCGCACGATTCCAGTGATAGCAAGGCAGCATGATCAAATCATCATAAAGATGCAGCGCTTCTGTCGCGATAGCGAAATCGGCATTACCCTTGGAAACCGCTTCAGCAATCTGCGTTGGCGAGCCTTGATGCATATGCAGAGAAACGCGCGGATAACGCTCTATGAATCCTTTAATCACCGGCGGTAATGCATAGCGTGCCTGTGTGTGCGTCGTCGCCACATACAGTGAACCTTTATCAGGGTAGGTATGTTCACCCGCTACAGCTTTAATTGCATCCACTTTGGACAGTACTTCACGAGCAATACGGATAATCTCCTGCCCCGCAGGAGTAACCTGAGTCAGATGCTTTCCGCTACGAGAAAAAATCTGGATGCCCAGTTCATCTTCCAACATACGGACTTGCTTACTGATGCCTGGCTGGGAGGTGTATAGCCCTTCTGCTGTCGAAGACACATTCAGATTGTGGTTCACAACTTCCACAATGTAACGAAGCTGCTGCAATTTCATGGTTAATTACCATCCTAGGTTAAAACTTGACGCGATGGCAGTCTGGATAGGGGCACCCTTGGCAAATAGGCCAACACTTCAGCCAAGGGCTTTCTGTGCCGATTTAAACCCGTTTTACCCTACATTGACCGCAAGGTTAATAACTCAACAATCATTTAAATTGCTTTTATATAACCACTATATCATTTTGCGTCGATCTGTATAGGTCTGGTAACAAGATCATAACGAATTATTTATGGAATCTATTAAAATCGACTTACATTCAGCTCCCTCCCCATTCGCAGGATAGAGCAACAGGCATGCGATCAAAAAGTGAATACTTATTCATTTATTAGCGATCTATTTTGCGCCATTTTGAGTATTTTCGCATAAAAAAACCGGTCAGCATTCTGACCGGTTTTGATGTGATTCCAATGAAAAAAATCGACAGCTTATTTCTTAGTTTCGACCCATTTTCCGTCAACAAAAAATGCAGTCCAGCCCGTCGCCTTTCCATCTTTCTCTGAAGAGACATATTGCTGTTTTGTCTTACGACTGAAACGCACCATTGTCTTATTACCTTCAGGATCTTTTTGCGGTGCATCTGCAAGATAGCTTAACTTTTCAGGCAAGCGATCTTTAAAACGGGCCAATTCTTCCACCAATGGCGCACGAGTTTCACGCGATTTAGGGAAAGTATTCGCCGCTAAGAACACGCCAGCAGCCCCATCTCGCAAAACAAAGTAAGCGTCAGACTTTTCACACGGAAGTTCAGGTAAAGGAACCGGATCTTCCTTCGGTGGTGCAACGTCGCCGTTACGCAAGATTTTACGGGTGTTCTTGCACTCGTCATTGGTACAAGCCATGTACTTACCAAAACGCCCCATCTTCAGGTGCATCTCAGAACCACATTTTTCACACTCCACGATCGGACCGTCATAGCCCTTGATGCGGAACTCGCCCTCTTCAATCTCGTAGCCGTCGCAGGCCGGATTGTTACCACAGACATGCAGCTTACGCTGGTTGTCAATGAGGTAGCTATCCATCGCCGTGCCGCACTTCGCACAGCGACGCTTAGCACGTAGTGCGTTGGTCTCGGCATCATCGCCTTCCAACACGTTCAGTACTTCAGCCTCAGGAACGAGATTAATGGTGGTCTTGCAGCGCTCTTTCGGCGGCAGCGCATAGCCGGAACAGCCGAGGAACACACCGGTACTTGCCGTGCGAATCCCCATCTGGCGTCCACAGGTCGGACAAGCAATACTGGTCAGAACCATTTGATTCGGGCGCATACCGCCGTCTTCGGGATCTTTTTCAGCCACGGAAAGCTGCTTGCTAAAATCTTGGAAGAAACCGTCTAGCACGTTTTTCCAATCTTCTTTCGCATTCGCGACCTGATCCAGTCCATCTTCCATATGAGCGGTGAAATCGTAGTTCATCAACTCGCGGAAGTTCTCTTCCAAACGATCGGTGACGATCTCCCCCATTTTTTCAGCGTAGAAACGACGGTTATCAACACGCACGTAGCCACGATCCTGAATGGTTGAAATAATCGCCGCATAGGTTGATGGACGTCCAATGCCACGCTTCTCCAACTCTTTAACCAAAGACGCTTCGCTAAAACGCGCTGGCGGCTTGGTAAAATGTTGGCTTGGCAGCAGTTGTTGCAGCGTTAAATCACTGCCAACTTCCACGAACGGCAGCGTGCGATCTTCATCACCTTTACGCAACTGCGGAAGAACTTTAGTCCAACCATCAAAGCGCAAAGTACGCCCTTTTGCCTTCAGCGTATAATCACCCGCTTTCACTGAAATCGTGGTGGAATCATATTTTGCAGGCGTCATCTGGCAAGAAACAAACTGGCGCCAAATCAGCTGATACAACTTCTGCGCATCAGCTTCCATATCTTTTAACTGCTCAGACAGCACGTTCACATCCGAAGGACGAATGGCTTCATGCGCTTCCTGAGAGTTGTCTTTGCTGGCGTAGGTATTCGGCTCTTTCGGCATATACTTCTCGCCGAAATTTTCCCCGATATACTCGCGAACCATGTTCACTGCATCCTGACTCAGATTTGTCGAGTCGGTACGCATATAGGTGATATGACCCGCTTCATACAGACGCTGAGCCATCATCATGGTTTTCTTCACACCGAAGCCCAGACGCGTACTGGCAGCCTGCTGCAACGTAGAAGTGATAAACGGCGCAGAAGGCTTGCTGCTGGTCGGTTTATCTTCACGATCCAACACCGTATAACGCGCTTTTTCCAGTGCCTTGACTGCAGTTTGAGTCTGCTCACCGTTGACCGGTTTGAATGGCTTATCGTTGTGATGAGTCACCTGCATCTGCAAGGCAACTGCATTCTTATCGTTCAAGTCAGCACGCAGTTCCCAATACTCTTCAGGAACAAACGCTTTGATTTCACGTTCACGATCGACCACTAAACGAACCGCGACAGACTGCACTCGCCCTGCAGACAAGCCACGTGCGATTTTCTTCCACAGCAGTGGAGAAACCATGTAGCCAACAACACGGTCCATAAAGCGACGCGCCTGCTGTGCATTAACGCGGTCGATATTCAGCTCGCCCGGTTTATTAAATGCCTGTTGGATCGCGTTCTTAGTGATTTCGTTAAATACCACGCGGCTATAGCGACTTTCGTCACCGCCAATCACCTCACGCAAATGCCACGCGATAGCTTCCCCTTCGCGGTCAAGGTCGGTTGCGAGATAGATATGGTCGGCTTTTTCCGCCAATGTTTTTAACTCAGCAACAACCTTTTCTTTACCTGGAAGTATTTCGTAGTGCGCTTTCCATCCGTGATAAGGATCAACGCCCATACGATTAACCAGCGCTTCGCGCTCATTTTTTTTAACTTTAGGCTTCGCTTTATTTTCGGCGGAGGCTGCGCCCTTTTTACTGGCTGAACCACTAGTCGGCAAATCGCGGATATGACCAACGCTGGATTTAACCACGTAGTCGTTACCCAGATACTTATTTATCGTTTTGGCTTTTGCCGGGGACTCAACTATTACGAGAGCTTTACCCATAATTACCTTTACCTGAATGAATCCTTCTGTCTCCAGAAGCCTTTGTTCGCCGTTACCGTAGCGATTGATAAAATTCTTTTTTATATTGCGGCAGACCGCGCTGAGATCAAGCCATTTTTTCAAAAATCGCGCTTAACTGCTCAACACCGCTGCAATTTGCATCCCTTAAAGTAGGATGAGCAATTTCGCAACCCTCTGACATGCGGAACTTTTATTCAACATAACGATGATTCGCTCCGCCAAAGGCTAGAAAAGCCCTCACTCTACCCGATTGAGAACATCACGCAACTTAATTAGCACGGAATGGAGCTTTTTACCAATTATCAGCCAAAACAGAGATCAAAATGCGGTGATAGTTTGCGATACCCCTCATGTCCGCAGTACTATATTAGGCAGGTTTATTAATAGACAACGTCATTTGTTGGAGAACGAAAAATGTTCGGTGAAACAACCCCAATCAAACGTGAAGCTCTACTGGCTGAAGCAAACCAAATCATTAAAGAGCACGAAGATTATATGCAGGGTATGGAAGCGACCGAAGTCGAGCAAAAAGGCGACGTGTTAGTATTCCGCGGTGAGTTTTTCTTAGATGAGGATGGAATTCCAACTCGCAAAACAACGGCCGTGTTTAATATGTTTAAACATCTCGCGCACGTATTATCAGAAAAATATCATTTAGAAGATTAATTAATCATTCAGGATATTTTTCCAAAAAAATGCCCCATATAAAGGGGCATTTTCATTTCTCGATTTATCGCATTGAAAATCAAATGTCGTGGCGTTGACTACGCTGCCACCAGCGGAGCATAAGGCGGTCGGCACTCTCTGCTGCGCTATTGGTAAAGCGCTCCATCATGCGTTTGCGACGGGTATAACGCACCCCGATCACATCATGGTTTTCCATCTCAGCAATCAGCAAATCATCGCTGGTACCAACGGAATCCACCAAACCTTTATCTTTGGCTTGGATGCCATACCAGTGCTCGCCGGTAGCTACCGAATCAATATCCAGAGAAGGACGCTGTTGGCTAACAAATGATTTAAATAACGCGTGTGTTTCATTCAACTCTTCGCGGAATTTCTCCCGCCCCTGCTCGGTATTTTCACCTAAGAGCGTGAGCGTTCGCTTAAATTCGCCAGCGGTATGCAGTTCTACATCGATATCATTTTTCTTCAGCCAGCGATTGAAGTTTGGGATTTGTGCCACAACGCCAATTGATCCAATGATGGCAAAAGGCGCAGCCACGATGCGATCGGCAACACACGCCATCATATAGC
Organism: Hafnia paralvei; assembly: GCF_020150375.1. Lineage (NCBI taxonomy): Bacteria > Pseudomonadati > Pseudomonadota > Gammaproteobacteria > Enterobacterales > Hafniaceae > Hafnia > Hafnia paralvei. Next base: position 2,598,566 of record NZ_CP083737.1, read on the forward strand.
CACCGCTGGCCGCGACTTTGTCTACGGCAACGGTCAGTCTAACTCCAGCTTGACGCAGACGCTGTAGTTGGGATGCCGCTAAACCATAGCCATGCACGACACCGCCCGGGCTTTCAAGACGCAATAATACTTCATCGCCCTGTTTAGCCACCGCAAGGACTGCGCTAATCTCTTCGCGCAAAGAACTCACTTCGTGAGCATCCATGCTGCCTTTGAAATCGAGCACATAAAGGCAAGGCTTTTCTTTAGCCGCAATCCCCTGCTTAGCTTCTGCCTTACGCTGTTTGGCTTTTTCTTTATCCTGCTTTTTCTGCAACTTATACCATGCTTTCAGCGAGCTATCGTCCATCCGCGCTTCCTGCATGCTACGCTGCATATCGCGATACTGCTCACCCAAGTCTGTTAGCTGCAACTCACCGCGGCTCGCTCCCTTTTTATGTCGCAGGCTGACAAACAACACTATCAGCGCACCGATTGCGATCACAAAGGTCATCACCTTCGCCAAAAATAGGCCATACAAGGATAACCATTCCACATTCACCGCCTTGTTTGAGTACTAAAACTAAACCATCCGCACTGCCGACCGTGATGAGAGATAAATTCTCTTAAGCCGCAATACGCTTTTTCAGTATGTAACATACTGGCAGGTACGCTATTTTCAAGTACCTTAAACGTAAACACCCTGTAAATTCAGCACGTAATGCTTGCTCTAGGAACAATACCATTGACCATACGCCTTGCAATAGTCCAAGATCGTCGCAGATTCGTTACAGTATATAAACAATTTATACCCCAATATGGCGCGGAGTGAGGAATTACAATATGCACTATCAGCCCCAGCCTGAACTCTTACATAATCGTATTATTCTCGTTACCGGCGCAGGTGATGGGATTGGCCGAGAGGCGGCGCTCACCTATGCCCGTCATGGGGCTCAACTCATCTTATTAGGCAGGACGTTAAGTAAGCTGCAGGCAGTTAAGCAGGAGATCCACCAGCTCGGTTTAGTGCCTGCCGCAACCGTGGAGTTTGATCTATTAACGGCCGCGCCCGCAGATTATCAAAAACTTGCTGATGAGCTCGCTGCGGCCTATCCGCACCTAGATGGCGTACTCAATAACGCCGGTCTGCTAGGCACCATCAACCCGCTGGCAGAACAAGATTACCAAGAGTTCTGCGATGTGATGCAGGTCAATGTTAATGCCTCACTCCTGCTAACTCAGGCCGTGTTGCCTTTGCTGTTGAAATCGCCGTCAGCCTCACTGATTTTCACTAGCTCAAGCGTTGGCAGAACCGGACGCGCGGGATGGGGGGCTTATGCTATTTCAAAATTTGCTACCGAAGGCATGATGCAGGTTTTGGCCGACGAATATAAAAATACCCATCTACGGGTAAACTGCATTAATCCAGGCGGTACCCGAACCAGTATGCGCGCTTCGGCGTTCCCAGATGAAGATCCACACAAGTTAAAAACGCCTGCAGATATTATGCCGCTCTATCTCTATCTCATGGGCAATGATAGCCGCCGCAAAACCGGTATGAGTTTTGATGCCCAGCCGGGGCGAAAACCGGGGCCTGCCGAATAACCTATTCGCCGCACCCTTTTTGACTACAAAACCGCAGCATTGCCATACATTAGTGGGTTAGGAGATAACATGTCTGAAGATCGTCACCAGCAGCGACAACAGCGTATTAAAGCAAAAGTGGATGCCCGCATTGCCGCCGCACAAGAAACTCGCGGTATCGTGATGATTTTCACCGGCAACGGCAAAGGCAAAAGCACGGCGGCGTTTGGCACCGTGGCACGTGCGGTAGGACACGGACATCGCGCTGGCGTTATTCAGTTTATTAAAGGCACATGGGAAAACGGCGAACGTAATTTACTGGAACCTCACGGCGTTGAGTTTCAAGTGATGGCTACCGGTTTTACTTGGGAAACGCAAAACAAAGAAACTGATACCGCGGCTGCTGTGGCTGTATGGGAGCATGGGAAGCGAATGCTCAAGGATGAAACACTAGATTTGGTAGTCATGGATGAACTGACCTATATGGTCAGCTACGGTTATATCGAGCTAGAGGAGGTGCTGACAGCGTTGCAGCAGCGTCCTGCGCATCAATCCGTGATTATTACCGGCAGAGGCTGCCACCGCGAGCTGGAAGCGCTTGCCGATACGGTCAGCGAAGTCCGTCCGGTAAAACACGCGTTTGAGTCTGGAATAAAAGCACAGAAAGGAATCGACTGGTAAACCGGTAGAAAGAGGCCGGCATGTGCGGCCTCCTTTTTGTATCTATTGGCTATTTAACTCGACGCCTTTCCACTATTGTTTAAACAATAAATCACGCTAAAACCATCGCGGTAGTCAATACGACTATGGCAGCCCTGTTCAATACGAAAATGCCACATTGCGCGCGCTTCAAGTTGCAGCAACTGAGTACAGATCAGCGATAACACGCCTTGATGCGCGACGATCAGCACCCGCTGTTTTGCATGTCGTTGCTGAATTTCCGCCAGCGCATGGCGTACGCGCGCCGAGAAATCGCGAAACCCCTCACCTCCCGGTGGAACGGTTCGTTGCCAGTCGGCACACCATGCTGCATAGTTTTCTGCGTCTTTTTCCTGCAACTCTCGATGGTGGCGCAGTTCCCACTCACCAAATGCCATCTCGTCAAGACCGGCATGCGGTACGAACTCAGCATCGGCGCCGAGGATATGGCGCGCAGTTTGCTGAGTACGTTGTAAACGACTGGTATAGACGGCATCAAATGACAGTGAAGCCAGCTGAGCCTCAACGGCTTTAGCCTGTTGTTCGCCCAACGAGGTTAGAGCAAGATCGCTACTACCGCAGTAAACTCCATCAAGATTAGCCTGAGTCTGACCATGACGTACCAGATATAGCTCCATCCCTGCTCCTTAGACCCAGTTTAACCCCAGCAATACTCAGATAACGGCGAACAAGAATACTAAGCCAAATAGCTCATTGCCTGCACCGAGAGTATCACCGGTTTGTCCACCAATGCGCTTATTGATAAAGCCACGATAGAGTAAGGCAAACAAATAGGTGATGATCGCCGCTAGTCCGCCGTGCCAGTTGGCAAACCCGAGCGTCATCAGTAAACCAATAACCAACGCAATAACATAGTGTTGTCCACCAATTTTACCGATATACAGATTTCCCATACCATTTTCGCGCGCATACTTCTGCTGATACATTAACACCGGCAGTAAGGCGCGGCTCAGCGCCGGAGCAGCCACCAGCAAGGTATAGACGTTATGCCCCGTTTGCGTGAGCTGATAGATAATCAATATACGAGCCACAATGACAAAGATTAGCGCCAACGCGCCATTTGAACCAATGCGGCTATCGCGCATGATCTCAAGGATGCGTTCACGTGGACGCGCAGAGAAAATTCCGTCGCAGGTATCCGCTAAACCGTCGAGATGAAAGGCACCAGTCACCAGCGTCGTCGCCAACACCGCCGCTACCGCCGCCAGTAAAGGGCCATAGACCGGTAAAATCACAGCAAAGGCCAGCGCACTCAGCAGCCCTACGATCAGCCCCACAAATGGGAAATACACCACGCCCTTGGCGTAGTCATTCATGTCTAGATTATCTGTCCAGCGAGCGGGGACGGGGATGCGGGTCATAAACTGCAATGTGGCGAGAAATAGTTTCATTGTTGCAAGTCAGTCCATGTAGTCGAAAGCAAAAACGTGAGTATTAACTCTCTGATTGTCATCTATATTAATACCAGTCTCTAGACAGATGCCAGATATAAAAAAACCGCAGCGAATCAACGCTGCGGTTTCGATGACATCAAAAGACTAAACGATATAATTAGCCGCGCTTAGCGCCCCTGTTTGACGTGCCTTTATTGGCAGCAGAACCTCGGGTTGAAGAAGTTCCTTTATTAGCAGAACCAGAACGGCGGTTAGGTGCAGCCGCTGCTGCGCTCCCGCCTTGACCATGACGCTTGACTGCACGACGGATCTGGTTTGCTTTCATACGGCGACGCTCACGCTCGACCGGCAATTTACTCACCGTCTCGGCATCCAATTCAACCAATTCACGCAGATAGTTGATATCGTTTAGTGGCAGTTCAGCCCAGCCGCCACGCGGCAAACCTTTAGGCAGAGGTAAATCACCATAACGTACGCGGATCAAACGGCTAACCTGAACGCCAACGGCTTCCCACAGACGACGAACTTCACGGTTACGCCCTTCTGTCAACGTCACGTTGTACCATTGGTTAATCCCTTCTCCACCTTGGAAACTGATGGTTTTAAATGACGCGGGACCGTCTTCCAACTGTACGCCACGGCTCAGTTGGCGAATTTTCTCATCGTCAACCTGACCAAAAACACGAACCGCATATTCGCGTTCAACTTCACGGCTTGGGTGCATCAAACGGTTTGCCAATTCACCATCGGTGGTGAACAGCAATAAACCTGACGTATTGATATCCAAACGGCCTACCGCGATCCAGCGAGAACCGCGCAGCTTCGGCAGACGATCAAACACCGTTGGACGACCTTCTGGATCGCGACGGGTACACAATTCGCCTTCTGGCTTGTAATAAGCCAAAACGCGGCAAACAGATTCGGTGGATTCACGGATAGAAACAACGCGTCCGTCGACACGAATTTTCATCGCCGGAGTAACCTCAACACGGTCACCAAGCGTTGCTAATTTACCATCAACGCTGACACGGCCTTCTTTGATCATGGCTTCGATTTCGCGGCGTGAACCATGACCCGCATTAGCAAGAACTTTCTGTAACTTTTCGCTCATTGAGCAACCTCTAATGTCGCCTTCACAGACGTCAACGTATACTATACTTTCAATCAGTTACGGCCGCTAACGCCATAACCCTATAATCTTGCACACATTTTGGAACACAGCATGTCAAACAAGGTGTCACACAAACTGTCACACACGATACAGCGTGGCCGGACATTCTACACAAATTTTAGAGTTAATGATTCTAAAAAGTTTGTTCGTTTATCGCTCAATACTGACAGTCTGAAACAAGCCCAAGTTACCATGTCCAAAATGGCCCCCTACATCCCTTTGGTTCAGTCTGGGGCGATGTCCGTAGAGGAGTTCAAAGGGAAGTTGAACGGAATGCGTGAGCTTACCAAGCAGGATCTAGATACGTTCCTATTGAGGATGCTTGAAGCGGATATCTTTGAAGCGGAATCCTTACCAATGATAGGTAAAATAGCTAAAGAGATGGGGATGCCAATTGATGACCCCGCAGCAGCAGCGTCGGCGGCTGGTGAGTACGCAAAATCAGCAATGTCTTGGGTCTATGAAGGAAAGGAAGGATCAGAACAACTCATCAGAGCTAATTTCTTGCATCAGAACATTGACCCTTCCTGCCTTGCCAATGAAATATCTGACGCCTCAATAACCTTGGACATGTCTAAGGCAAAGCTCTACCAAGCTTACCAAGCCTTCTATGATGGTGATTTCACCAAGCATGAGCAGTTGGTTAGCTCGCTAAAATCAAAGTTACCGACAGTCTCCGCCAGTAAGCAGCGGATATCATTAAGTGACAACGTCACCATAGATGCAAAAGATAACACCTATCCTGCAATCAAGTTATCCGAAGCTTGGAAAATGTATGTTGCCGACAAGGGGCAGAAATGGCGGCGGGCTGTCGCTGGTGAGAATCAACGCTTCTATGAAGTTTTGCTCTACGTGGTGGGAGATGTCCCGGTAGACAGCATCACTAAACAGCACATTAGAGAAGCCTTGCTGGTTGCTAAAAATCTCCCTACTCGAACCCATAAACCCTACTCTAGTATGAACCTAGCAGAGTGCATCGCCTATGATGTTCCTGAAGAGGATCTGATTTCGAGTGAGCACGTTCACAAGCACCTCAAGATCTGGCGCTCCCTGTTCAAGACATACCTTGTCGACCACAAAGACATCCTACATACATCCCCGACAGATGGGATCAGCTACGAGGTAACCCCCAACCGTGGTGGACACTATAGCGCCAGTGAAATGACGAAACTGAAAAGCGCCTTAGCCGCCATGCCAGTTACAGATTGGAGGAGAGATTATTTCCTGACCATCATCTATACAGGTGCCAGACGTGCAGAGATTGCCGGTATTTGTAAACACCATATAAGGCAGGATGAGGAAACAGGACGCTGGTACATTTTCATTGAGGGCGGCAAGACTGACCACGCACAAAGACAGATCCCAATCCATCAGGCGTTAGAGGGTGTCTTGCTTAAACGGGTTGCCACACTGTCAGATGATGATCTAGTGTTCGCAGGTCTGCCGGATTACACCTCAATAACTAACAGTTGGGTTGCCGTCATGGATAACCTCGAGATTCCGACCTATGATGAGTTTGGATTAAAACGCCGAATTCACAGCATACGTCACACGTTCATCAGTACAGCTATCGCCAGTGTCTCAAACGCGGCTTTGGTACAATTCGTTGTGGGCCATAGTCGGACCCAGTCGTTGGGAATTACCTCTCGATACACACACAGGCCGTCGCTCAAAGAGCTTTTGTGTGTTGTTGATTGTATCAGATGATATGTAGAAGCTGGGAGATGACGCGTCACGACGACAGCACCAGACGCGCCGGTAAGACTATTAGATATGCCAGTGACTCTGCATATACTCTAGAACATCTGAAGTTATATTGTAACAATAAAAACTGTTATTCTCAGCATCCACAACTACTAGCTTATCATCATGGTCCATCGCTGCTCTCACAATATTAGCAGCCTGCTCCGCCGTATAAGTTGAATCGACATACCAGTTGGATTCTGTAACTTTTGCCCAATCGCCCAGAGATTTAATTGCTTTATATACGGCCTCATAATCTTTGGTTTTGATCAGGTCATATGTAACGAACAGATTGTTAGCCATTCTCACGTCTCCCAGAGTTCAAACTTTAAATGAAGCGCCTTTCGGCGCTTCTCATATCACTTTTTCTCTTTCTTTGGATACTTGATCGTTTCCGTAACGGTGGTTTTGGGATGTCGTTTTGCCTCGACTTCAGGCACAAACTGACCAGTAATGGCGCTACGAACAACTTTACGTTTTGACATCGGTACAGCCTCAAATTGAATTGTAGATACGAGGATGTTCAATACGTCCTCGCGGCATAGTCACATCTTATCCAACCATAGAAGACGGGTTATAGGAGGCCATCACGCCATCACGGTAGCCCATAGCATATGCCGCCTGAGGGCTTTTATGACGAACATAGCTAGCTTGGCTCTCAGGTAAGACGTCAAGGTTAACCCACGGTTGAGTACGCCGATTTAACCCTTGCTGAAAACCTTGCTCATAAGCGCAACCGCAACATTTATGACGACCAGAACCACCTTGATCTTCAGGTAGTTGAGCAAATACCGGTGAGTGCCGGTGGCTGTTGTGACAAATAGTCATTGTGTATAGCCTTAGCCCATAAGGGCACAAAAAGGTTTTACAAGGCCCGTCTATGCTGTCTACAATCCGACTTGTCGAATGTAAGAAAGTAGCGAGCTAACGGTTAGCTTTGAGTCGCCAAACTCTTAGCGGCCTTGCTTCTAGGAAAGCCGAGTTCACTATGTGGATTCGGCTTTTTTGTTATCAAGGAGTTTTAAAACACTATATGTAGTATCTGTATCTCCTTTGCATAACAAGATAATGAGAAAAAAAGGCGTTTGCAAGTGTACAAACGTGGCCTAATTTGTGGATAACTTGGGGGTGAAATGTGACATATCTTTCGCAGTGCGCGCCCTATCTGGCACGACAAGCTTGTCAATAAGCGGGATAAGAATTTCCCTACAATAAGAAAAACGTGATCGTTTGCCACTTTATCAAACGTTAGAAAATAACGGCATATTGATCTGATTTAATATTCCAAAACTCCAAGTTCGTGCCTGAAATGGATTGAACTGGTTTAAATGATAACTTGTATCACTCAGAGTCTTCTGTCTCGAACGTCTTCGCGTAAGGGCATTTCCCCTTTGTGACGTACTGGAAGCTGTGGATCGAATCCTCGTAGATGCAAAGCGTTTTGCTGTTGGATAGCTTCTCACTAGTTGGATTGCTCATAGTGATCCTTCCACCAGCATAAGCCGGTGAGCTAGTCACTACGGATACGGATACCGCCACCGCCAACAGAATGATCATTCTCATCCCAGATATAATTTTCACACCAAATCCCCCAAAGAATATTTATCAGCGAAGTTATCCACCTTGGCCTGTGTAGCGCCGATGTAATGAAGAGTAGAAGCTAGCGATTTATGGCCTAATGCCCTGCTGATCACCGCGATATCCGCCCCATCCTCATAACCAATTGTCGGCTTACTCTTCCTCATACTGTGGGTGGACAGGTTCAATCCCAACTTGTGCCCGGCGTGGCTGATCTCTTCATGCAGCTTGGAACGGCTTACCGGCTTGCCTGTGCTTCTCTTACTATCAAGCTGTAAGATGTACATATGGTAAGGGTTAGCCTCCTTACGGGCTGCTATGATGCGTTTAGCGGTATCTGTAAGACGTACACGGATCACTTTCTGCGTTTTCTGCTGGGTAATGACCACATGATCACCTGATACATCGTCATAGCGCAATTCCCGCAGGTCTGACACCCTTAGCATTAGCTCAAAACCAAGCAACCATGCATCACGGTAGATGGGATTGCCCTTCCCTTGTTTGGTTAACTCGAGAGCCACCGCCTTAACCTCTTCAATGTTCTTACAGCCGTCTACAAAATTCATCTCACGCCCTCCTAAATCCGCCAAACCCGATGAGTTAATTATTGATCAAAAACAGTGACTTGTAAATTACAAAACTAGAAAATATGACAGATATGTATTTATTAAATTAAATGCCATTAAATCGAATTAAATCGGGTTTAATAGCCGATAATGGCTATCATTTTGGCTAATTTATAAGCACGGGTGTGACTCCCCTAGTCAACTGACCTAAGCTCAAAAGAACCCCAAATTTTGGTCAAAGGTAGGCAGGGCAAGGGCTACAGCCCTATGAAATTTATTTTGCACGAGGGTACAAAAAGAGGTGTGCGTAACCAAAGGCGCTCTTCGTGCTCTTGTTTTTATTCCCCCCCAAAAATGGGCACTGGCAGGCGCACCAGAGGCCCCACAATGACCTATCTTGCTATCCAGTGGGGTATCTTACCTTGATAGGGGATAGCATCACCACGAGCTGTACGGCTCGTTGTAGCCCAAATGGGTTGTATATCGTATCCGTACTGGTAAGCGATGGGACAAGCTCTGATAACGACAGAATACTATTGTGTATTTTATAACTGATTGAAATTATGAGATTATCTGTAAATCTGGGGTGAGGTGGATTCTAGACCTGTGAAGGCGAAAGAGCGCTAAACCATTAAACAATTGATTATATTGATATTTTATAAAGATCGACTTAATGGGAATGGCCCCCGTTTACAGTGCCTAACAGATGTGCAAGTACGTTTAGACATTTTCCCACAGATGATAGGGGTGCTGGGGTGTCGAACCTGCACCATGTTACCAGCAAAAAAGAAAGGGCCTACCCTTTTACAGGTAAGCCCTAAGTTCACTGTCAATTGCTGCCTTGTAATAGCATGTTGATCTGCTGTGTCTCTCGATCATCTATCACGCCCTGCACCAGACCTTTAACAGCACCGTCAACAACTTCATCTTCGAGGTAACTTGATCCGGCTCTCGCCACAAAAACGATTGTGTTGTAAAGCAATCCAAATGCATCGGTGGCGCCCTCGATCACGTTCCCGGCTAAGTCTCCCCAGAACTTAAAAGTGTCAGCGTTGTTGTTCAGAGCGGCGGATATGAGATCGAAAGCGTTGGTAAGGGCTGACCCAAACCCACCTTCAAAGAATGCCCCCATAGATGCCTGCATAGCAGTTTTAAGGCGTTGGTAGCTAGCACGGTTGGAGTTAATAGCCTTATCCAGTGCCCCGCCGTTACGAGCCAATGCTTTGAACTCATCACCAACAGCCGGGAGTATGTCTTTAGCCAACAGTTGGCCCGTTTCCATCATCTTGAAGAGGTCTTTCTCTGTAAGGTTGGCGTTGTTCTGGGTCTTCTGTAGCGCCTTAACAAAAACGCTTACAGCACCCGGGATGGCGTCACCCAGTTGGCCTTTCAATTCTTCGGCCTGCACAGTGCCTTTAGAATACATCTGGTTAAGGGCTTTCAGTGCACGGCTCTGATCGTCTGCTGTGGCTCCTAGTACAGTGCCATACTCGGAAACACCTTCAAATAGTGTCCGTGTTTGCTTCTGTGTAGCCTTATCAACAACGGCGGCTAGGAACTTGGTGTAATCCTTGCCTGTACCAATAAGATCCAAGCCTAAACGGTTAGCCTGATCACGTAGATATTGCATCTCTTTGGCGGCTTTATCCGCTGACCCGGTGACGGCTGTTAGCCCTGATTCCATTGATTGCAGATCTTGGCCTGTATTCATGATGGAACCACCAAGCGCCACAGTTGCCGCAATGGTGATTACTCCGCCTGCACTCTGAATAAGTGAAGTATCCAACTTGGTAACCTTGGCAGTAACCGGGAGGGTTTGGCCTTTCATTCCTACCTTGCCCTGTTTTCTCAGGTTTGCCTGCAAGGCGGAAACGGCGGCGTTGTACTCACCCACAGCAATCTTCCCGGCATGGAATTGTCGCGTAAGGTTGCCAAACTTGGGTCAACGATTCTGTACGTTGTTTACCGGTCAGGTTGTAGGAAGATGCGGCTGTATTGAATCGAATTGATTTAGCTCTAATCTGCTGAATCTTACGTTCTGCCTGAACCTGTTCACGAGCTGCTTGTTTGGCTGCTGCCGCTTCTGCTCTTGCTGCCTTGGTTCGGCGGGTATACTCGGATTGTTTGAATCGTTCTCCACCTGTTGGGCGGGTCCCGTTGGTGGTCTTACCCATCACCTTTCCGGCTTTCTCCCACTCTTTTTTGATGCTGCGGATCTGTTTTACAGTACGGACGTAACTATTATTGTCTGATTCATAGACAACCCTGTTAACCGTTTTTACGACGACGTTGTTCCCTGCCATTTGGTTACTCTCCTTTAATCTCTGAAATAGCTAAACCCACAGATGCGGCGGTCAGCTTATTGATCTTGGTCTGTGGTCGGTTCATGGTCAGATCGGTGCGGATCAGTTCTAAATCATCAAGGGTAATCAGGTGACGCTTTACAGAATCCACAATCTGAGTAGGACGCTTACCCAGTACACGAGGGAGCAACTGATCAACTTTCGGGTCTGGTTGCGTAAGGTTGAAGAGTTGGACCGGGCAAACCACATCAAAATTAATGTAGGGATTTGATTTCATTAGTTTGTACCCTTCATTTTCAGAGTTGCGAGGATGCCTTTTAGGTTGGCTTCTTGCTCTGGTGTCAAAACGGTTATCCCGGCCTTGCAGATCTCAACCTTGACCATTCGTGATTTAGATTTGGTCAGCAGTGATACAGGGCGCTGGTTGGCGCTGTAACCCTGATCCACATGACAGAGTGCAATCCCACGGGATTTGACCTTGCGGTCTTTATCCTCTGGCAGATCATCATTCAATAGGTCTTTGTTACGTTCAATCAGGGCCGCTAGAGCGTCCTGTGTGCTCTTCTCGATATCTTGGCGGGGCTTGTCTACCATTTCCGCCTCTGCGGCGTCACGGTGGGCCTGAACGTGGATTTCCACAGTTTTGATCAGGTCGGCGATTGATGATTTAAACATGGGTAATGCTCCTTAAAATTAGGTGAATGTTTGTGGCTTTAGCCATGCAACAGAGGTGCACCCGCCAACCAGTTCCGACAGCAGGCAATACAAACGGGCAAAGGTAATCAGATGGTTGTAGTTCTAACGGGGGATGTGGTGAATCAGTTGGTAGGCTAAGAATAGGATCACGATGTGGCGCGGACTGAATACCCTTAGCCACATATCGCAAAAGACGTGATTAATGATGTGTTGCCGATAATCTACGTTTTGTAGCTCGCTTAATCCTCTGATCCTTGTCAAAAGCGGTTTTGACAAGATTGCTGCTCTTCTCATCGGCTTTAGCCGCCTTGGTTGGTTTGTAGATCGGTGAACTTACATTCAACGGGCGGGGGCCGTTCAAGGCTTCCAATATTTCCGACCAATGGCGCATGGTGCGGGCCAGTACAGGCGAATATGGGTATTCGGTCAGGTAGCGTTCCACAGTCTTGATATTGAGGCTCATCAGTTTTGCAATCTCTGCAATGCTCTTCCCTTCCTCTTTCATCACCATGCACATAGAAACTTTGCAACCAACAGGGATCTGGAAACGCACACGTAACCTGTTGTTGAAACTCTTCTTTTGATCCAAGACGAAAGCCAGATCCGCAAATGGGAGCATGCTGCAAATATCTTCCGGTGTGTAACCCCAGATGCAGGCCCGGCGAATCCGTTCAATCTGTTGTGGCGACAGGTTCATTCCTCTAACCTTGGTCTTGTTCAGTGGCTTGCAGATCAGGCGGTTAGCCATGTTATCGATCGCGTTCTCTTCACTTGCTGAAATTACTGGATTAGTCATTGCGCCCCTCTCCCATTGTGGTATGATTAATCTGTAGAAATTTAACCTAACGAAACCTAGAAAAGTTAAAAGAATCCGTTAAAAGGCATAACCAGCCTCGTCCGCTGTCTCCTCGTCTAGGTCATAATCAAAATCACCATCTATAACGAGCTGTGCGGGCTGCTGTTCACTTTGTTTGGCGTTAAAGTGGAATGTATCGATCTCCCCCTTCAATCGCTTAGCGGCCTTTACACGGTCACCACGGCACATGTGCATAATCTCGGGCAGGTTGTATTTAACCCCGAAGTTATCCGCTATCTGTGTATACAGATCCAAATCGTCTTTAACGTCTACTGTAATCACTTCATCGCTCCTATCGTTATCACTACCATCAACAGGTAAAACAGAATCATTTGTAGCCTTCTCTTCTTTTGGTTGGACTGAATCAATTACATCGGCGATAACTGGAAGAGGATCGCAAGACTGAACATCATCCCCGCCGTTGTAGAGATCAGCATCGTTAGGTTGTTCTTCACTTTCCACAATAGAGAGCTTAGGGTTACGCTTTGCAGTTGGATGGCTTGCATTTTGTTCACTCCTCACAGCTTCTTGGATCACGTACTCGTTAAGATTGTATACGTTAGCTTTTCTTGCACGGCGTTGAACTTCATTAATAAGTCCGGCGTCAGTCATGGTCTGGACTAAGGTTTTAGCTGAACGGTCAGTGATTCCACACATGACGGCAATCTTTTCCATTGTGTAGAAAACCTTCTTATTGTCCCGCTGATAACTCAGCATCGCCATGTATACCAACTTCATGTTTCCGGTCAACTTGATGCCGTTAACTTCAGTAGCGTGGAGGATGTACTGGTCAACCTTGATAAAGTCGCTGCGTTTGTACGTCTCGGAGACTGTGGTTGAAACTGTAACTACTGGTGAATTATTTACTGCTTGTGGTGCTGTGGTCATTACTTGTTTCTCCTGAAACTAGGTACAAGGCTACTGCCTCGCGGATCAATGATTGAACAGAGCGGCCTTCCGCCTCTGCTTTCGCCTCAAGGCGAGCCTTTAATTCTTTGTTAAATGTCACATCGCGTGATTGGCGCTTGTCGCGCCGTTCGGCTTCACGCCGATCAGCTAAATATCTCATTTCTTCCCCCTATTCTTAGTTATTGACGGGCGATTGATTCGCCGACTAGTTGCTCGAATTCTCCAGCCTTCTCGAGGCTCCACATGGTAAATAAATCACTGGTTGTAACTTCAATTCCGCGTGCAGAGTAGAAGCTTTGCCAAGCGACCAACGTGTCAGTCAGGATGGTTGAGCCGTTCCACATATCCAGAGTCAGACGTAGTTTTAATTTCTCTTCCATTGTCATTGGTTCGGCCCGGTCTGCCAGTCTCAACGCTTGAGCTGTAAAGTTCGGATATTGATCAACCTCTTGGCTCATCGCCTCTACAATGTTTTCCGCTAAGTCGTGGCGACCTTGACGGCGGAATCGACTAGCCTGCTGCTGCAAACTTCGTTTTGTTACATCGCCATTCGCCAAACGGCGGGCCACGGCGGATACAGAATATTTATCACTCATTGCTTGCAATCTCCTCTGGATATGGTATGCTAATATTGATGAACTATATTTAATTGAATCTCAATCAACAGTGATCATTTTACCATACATTGTTGCATCTGTCAACAAAAATTGAAATTTATTCTTGACTTCTTGCCATAAATGGTCATCAAAGAATTACGAGCGATATTAGCGAGTGATTAATTGATGATCATTTATAAAGATCAGGGGTTAGCGTAGCGTCTACGAGCAGGAGCGAGTAGAGATCATAAGTAAGAGTCTTCTGTCTAAAAAACTCCACACAGGTAAGCTCTGAGAAGATCAGCGTGGAACGCACTCTGTGGGATATTCTGGAACGTACTCTGTGTGGGTTTATCTAGAACGCGCTGAAATAGCCTCTGCGGCGCTCTCTGGTCTTGGTGGCGTGGTTGGATGGGTTAAGCTGTTTAAACGCCACTGTGGGCCGCTGTGCTCTTCCTGTGGTGTGCCTCTGTCTGTGTGGCTGGCGTATACGGTTACCGTGTGCGGTTATGCCCCCGCCGCCGCCCATGAGTCACCTTCGCATCGCTACGGTGTTGTTCCAAAGGGTCTTGCTTGCTGGAGCAAGCGCTTCCAAAGAGGCGCATCTGGAAGATGCTTACCAAGAGACAAACCAATCAACCATTATCCCTTTCAATCTCTCCCGCTCTTGACCTTGGCCCTTGTGTTCTAATGCCGTTATGGTGTTGGTGTTTTAATTAATGTTCTTATAGGGTGAAAAAATTGCACTTCATGAGGGTAGTTATGGGGAAATATTTTCACTTCATCTTTTCCGTTATGGGGAAATATTTTCACTTCATGATCTGAGTTGAAGGGTCGACTTGGCTTATTATCGACTTGGCTTATTAACTGTCTACTTGGTCAGCCTCTCAGGCGTCACTTTGGAAACCTCCCCAACTTTGGAAACCTGCCAGTGTGGAATCCTCCAACCTTTGGATCATCCTCTGGCACTTCTCATCCACCAATACACACCTTGATGATTAAGTCAACACATTATGCAGAATTTACTTGTAATTTGCTGATAAATTAGGTAAAATAGATACATAGACTGAGAGAAAAAACCTTCACCTGTGACGCACTCTACGTTTATATCTCCTTATCGGTGGATTACGGAACATAGCTTTAGCCAGTGAAAATCCGGGGATGTAGGCGGGGTCTCCTCCCGCCGGACATCCTTAAGCATTATCGAGCATAGTGTTTAAGGATGTTTGCCCCTACGCAAGGCGAATATCTCCTAATAGACAAGGTTCCCGGGCCATCGCTGGCCCGCCCTTTCTTTTGTTTACTCCGCATCACGAGTGACCACAAGAAAGGGTATCGAATTATCACGGTATCAAATTACCCACCGTTTTCTGTTGTGTGTCTTTGCTGGTCACTTCCCCACGGTAGCGGTGAGGGCACTCAACAGAAATTCAATCTCCCAAAAGTAAATCTCCCTTTTCTTTTTATGTTCCAAGACAAGCCCACATGCCCGCTCTTCTCCGAGTGTTGCCAGCCAGCTAGGCGTGTGGGTTTCTCTTGGCATGTCGAAAGATTGCCACCCTCCCTATGGGGATCCGTTGGTTGCGGTTGATGGTGTGATAAATCCTGTGGGCGTAAAACCCCACAGGAACCTAACTCCCCCTCCCCACAAACTACACAACGATCTTCAACCTGATTGCACTCGCAATGGCGGCACCCTGCCGCACCCTGTGGTCTCACACCCCGCAAAGGCCCGTTTTTCGTTCGGCATAACCTCAATAAATAATAAGGATCTCAAATGCAAAAGTTTGATTATCAGCCTACCACTATGGGCGACATTCTCGTTGATACCGCGTCTGACTTGTTCAGCCGTACCGAACTGAAAGGCGTCAGCCTACCGAAAGATGTTTTCGTCGGCGATATCTTGTCTAAAGACACTTTGGAACTGTTCAAAGCTGGTGACGCTAATCCTATCGTCTGTCTGTCTGACCGTTCAGCCGGTGCAGAAAAGACCATCCGAATTGTGGATCGCCACGTTGTGATCACTGATTTCCGTCTGAACGCTGCCGACGCAGCCGCCAAGAAAGAAGCACTGACCAAACTCACAGAAAGCGGCTCTATCCGTCTGGCAACCAACGCTGATTTTTACAAAGCGTAATCAACCCAATTTTTAGAAGGAATTAATCAAGATGGCTAAGACTGTAAAAGACTTGAAACGCGATTATGAAGGCTATGACTTTGTGGCACCGTTCAAAGAAGAACGTTCAGGCAACTTCCTGCTTCAGGAGCTAGACCTGTTCGCTACATCGCCAAGCAAATCCCCGAGCGCACGCGTTGCGGATATTGTGGAAAGTGAAGCTAAAGAGTTAGAACAGAATGACAGATACGGCACCGATACCAACGCCGTTGTTATTGACAAGGCGACCATGTACGAAGCGGAGCTTCCAGTGGTTCACCAAACCGCAAGCATCCGTCCGCACGACTGGCAAGGCAAAATCAGCGCTATCGATGGCAAGGAAATGACCATTGAAGAATGTATCGCTGCTAGGGCGGATCGTTTCAATATCGATTACAAAGAGCGTGTTGAGAAAGATCTATCTATGGCAATCTTCCAAGGTAAGGCCGAGGCGATTTTTACCGATGCGGGAAACGTGGACTTCTCTGCCGTCACCGGTAAATCACCGATCAGCCAAGAAATTGACTTTGGTGCTCTGAATACCAACGAACTGACCACCCAGTTTAACAAGGCACGTCGTGCCTTGAACCGGGAACTGCGTGGCGCTCGTAGCTTCGTAGAGGGTCTGGTGGTATTCGCTGGCGCTGAGTTGTACGACTCTATCCGCACCAACGCCTACAACCGCGAACTGACTCAGTACAATGTCGCCGGTGCTCCTAAGAACGCATACACCAACCAACTGATCGCAGGCTTCGAATTCTTCGATTGGCAGAACATGCGCGTCATCCTGATCGATGACGACCGCTACGAGTTGGACGAGAAAGCCGGTCTAATGTTGCCTAAGTTCTCCCGTACTGATGTTAACCCGCTGCGTGTGATTCAAGGCCCTTGTAGCCGTCACCAAACCGTTGCACAGGGTGGTGTTCAGGCTCGCTATGGTTGGACCCGTGTCGATGACCACGGGATGATCCATATGGAACAGGAGTTTAGCCACTTGCCGCTGAACCTGCGCCCTAACATGCAAATGAAGTTGAGCATCAAAAAGAGTCAAGCTTAATTCTCTTGTGCAGATGGGGGCCTAGCGCCCCCGCTGTTGTTTCTAGGCTTCATTCATTGATACTTTTAAAGAGAGGAAAACAATGAAAATTTCAATAAATGATAGTTTGGGATTTCCGCTATTCCAGCACTTCACACCAGAAGTGATCAACCGCTCCGCGCTGTGTCGTCTGATGGGTTTTGATGAAAATCAATTCCATCGGTACGAAAAGAAGAATGGTTTTGAACGTGCCGTAAAGCACTTCAAAGAGTTGGCAAAGAAGGCGGCTAAGCCGCTGAACCCTTGAGTCGGATTCACCCCACAGGGGCAGTAAGAAGACCAAATAACAGAAAGCCCCTTCCTAACGGTTGGGGCTTTCT
This sequence comes from Hafnia paralvei, assembly GCF_020150375.1. NCBI lineage: Bacteria > Pseudomonadati > Pseudomonadota > Gammaproteobacteria > Enterobacterales > Hafniaceae > Hafnia > Hafnia paralvei. The sequence continues at coordinate 2,616,232 of NZ_CP083737.1, forward strand.
GTTACCTAAAATTCATCTCGACTATGTAACACATTCGGGGATACAACTTGAGCTAAAGACTGTCACACAAACCAATCTCACTCAGATTAATGATTATTTATGTGGTTGTTTTTATTGATAAATTAATTTAAATATTGCGCCTTCACAGGCGTCGTGGGGTATTGTGGATGTATCTGAAATTCAAAAAGTTAATTGAATTTTAACGCGGCATTATACACGAAAACCTCAGAATGTCCGAGCTCTATACTCTTTTATCCTGCCGAAAAGGGAATAAATGAGCCTATTTTTCCAGCGCTAAACGTTTTCCCCCAATGCCTTGGCATTGCGCTTCCTTTGGCAAGCAGTCTGGCGGATCCTCCAACGCCTCATCGGCCAACTCCCCCCAATGCATCCCGAAAACTCGCTGACAGCGGAATTAATACCACAGTACTTAATCATTAAAAAATGTATCACTAAAAATGCTCTTAGATAACTTTCAAATTATTGTTTACAACCCGTGTGCTAATCATCTCTAGGATCGTTAACCAAATAAAATCTATTTTTATTGCTGATAACAAATACCACTCTCAATAAGCACACTCTCGTTTAATAACTCTATAGAGTTATTAAACTCATTATCTATCGACGTTCAAATAATTTAGGATGATCCTTAGGAACATTCCGTATTCTTTGCTCATTATTTAAATTAGACTTGATGCGAGATACAACCATTCACAAAGGACTGTGCTACGATAATGTATAACAAATGCTTATTCTATATTGGCTCCGCCGTCATACTCTTCTCTGCTACGAGTAAAACTTCAATGGCTGCGAACGCAGTCTACTACAATGATTCAAGCACCCTATCTTCAGGTACGTGGAGCGGTAAAAATAACGGTAACATTATTGGCGGCGGCGATGGCAATAGTGGACACTTAAACCTATCAGGTACTTCAGAATATAGCGATATCTCAGCCGTCGGCTTTGATGGTGCAATAGGCACTTTAACTATTAACGAGTCATCAAAAAGCACAGGAGACATTAATTTATTTAAAGTAGGCAGTGCGACAGCATCCGAGCTCTCTTCTAACACCGATGGTACATTAAACATAGTAGGCCCGAGCACTGGAAATATTAATTTTCTGGGTCTACGCATCGGCGATACATCCGTTTATGATAGATATACTGTACGTGATAAGAGTGTTACTGGGGCGGTCAACATATTAGACGGTGCAACCGTCAATATTGGTGCAACATCTCAATCATCATGGGATGCATCAAATAACGTCATGTGGATCGGCAGCGGAAATGCAGCTAACACGGGTATACTTAATATATCAGGTGAAGGTAGTAGCCTATCTTTAATTAATAAGAAAATTGAAGAGTCATCTTATTACGATGATTCAATGGTTAATGGTGATGCCTATTTAGGCTACTTAGGTCATGCTGTAGTAAATGTAACTAACGGTGGTACTTTCACCGCGGGCAGAATTGTTGCGTCTTTCTTACGGAAAAGCGACATTGCCGATAACCTGGCAAAACTCTCCACAACAGACATCACGGTTAATGGCAAGAATAGTAAGATTGTGGTTCAGAGCCTAATGGCTTTAGCATCAAATGTCGGAGGCCGAATTTATGATATCGACTTTTCTGATTCTCTGCAGGGCGTCGGTAAGGCAACTCTTACCGTTGAAGATGGCGGAGAAGTCAACTTCGAAGGAAAATCATATATAGCTGATGACGGCTATGAAGTTGCGACGTCAGGGTTATTTCTCGCTAGCGATCAAAAATCTGACGCGACGGTTAATTTAAACCACGGCGGGACAATATCGATATCTAACAGCGTGCTTTCATCAGAAGAGGATGGGATCATAGCTGGGCTTGGAAAATATGCTTTCAACCTCAACGGCGGAACCCTACGGGTAAATAGCTGCAAATATTGCGACAATCAGCTAACGACCTCTGTTGATATGAACGTTTTATCAGTCTCATTTTTGGAGGCTGATGAAAACAAGTCTATGTCATTAAAAGGTAATTTAATTGGTGCTGGTGGCATTGTAAAAAATGGTACGGGTACTGTCATCTTGTCCGGTAAAAATAATTACCTTGGTGGGACACGTGTTGAAGCTGGAGAACTGCGCTCAGAAAATGATGATGCCTTTGTTAATAATACGGCATATATCATAAACGGCGGCATGCTCAACCAAAACTCACATGACCTCGTCATGTCTTCACTTTCCGGTGCTGGAGGCATCGCCAATGTAACGGATGCCAGCTTAATTATTAATCAGAATAATAATAGCTATTTTGCTGGAGAGTTTACCGGCTCGGGAACCATTGAAAAAATAGGAAATGCGCAGCTAGCCCTTAGCGGAGACAGCAGCAAATTTTCGGGCATTACGACTGTATCTGCAGGGAACTTAGACTCAACGAAGGCTTTAGGCGGGCATATCATCGTCAAAAAAGATGCTCTACTCTCTGCTACAGGGCTGTTGGGAGCCACTGACGTTCTTTCAGGAGCAAATCTGATAGTCGGCAGTCTGTATCAGGGAAATTCCCCTAAAATATCTACACTTACGATAGACGGTTCAATCAAGAACACAGGCAATGTCATTATCGGCGGTTTAGATAATAATCGTCAGTCAATGGTTGGCAATAGGTTAATAGTGAATGGTGATTATCACGGTGGTGGTTCACTGTATTTCAACACGGTTCTCGGTGACGATAACTCGCAGACAGATCACTTATCTATCGCTGGTGACACCAATGGCAATACAACGGTTTATGTGAAAAACGTTGGGGGAAATGGCGACTATACACAAAAAGGCATTGAGCTCATTAATGTCCTTGGCGAATCAAATGGTAATTTTGTTCAAGGAAGTCGAATTGTTGCTGGCAGTTATGATTACTTCTTACAAAGAGGTACTCACGGTAATGGTACTGATGAGAAAAGCTGGTATCTCACTAATTTCAAACCCGCCCCTATCCCTGAGCCAAAACCAGATCCCGAACCTATTCCAGATCCAGAACCCGTTCCAGATCCTAAGCCTACCCCAGAGCCTGAGCCAAACCCTCAGCCTAGGCCTAAACCAACTGTTAGGCCAGAAGCTGGCGGGTACGCTCATAATATCGCCGCAGCCAATTCCCTATTTATTCTCCGGCTGCATGATCGCCTAGGCGAGACCTACTATACCGACGTTTTCACCGGCGAACAGAAAGTCACAAGCATGTGGATGCGTCATGCCGCAGGACATACTCAATCGAGAGATTCAAGCGGCCAATTGCAAACACAAGCCAATCGCTATGTTATGCAATTAGGTGGCGATATTGCGCAATGGAGCAGAAACGAAAGTGACCGCTGGCATCTGGGGCTTATGGCTGGATATGGAAATAGCCATAATAATACTCGCTCGTCGGTTACCAACTATCGAGCTGATAGCTCTATCAGCGGTTATTCTCTCGGTGCCTATGGTACTTGGCAGCAGAATGAGGGAGAGAATACAGGCGCTTATGTCGATACTTGGGCTTTATACAACTGGTTTAATAATAAGGTAAAAGGCCAAGATCTCTCTGGAGAATCTTACCAATCCAAAGGATGGACGGCATCTGTTGAGACAGGATACACCTATAAACTCAACGAATTTACAGGTAGCCACGGTTCACTTAATTCTTGGTTTATTCAACCACAAGCTCAAATTGTTTGGATGGGGGTCACCGCCGACTCTCACACAGAGTCTAACGGAACACCTGTCTCAAGTTATGGGGATGGCAACCTTCTAACTCGCCTTGGTATTCGCTCATTTATGAAAGGTCATCATAAAATGGATGATAACAAAGGAAATGAGTTTGAACCATTCATTGAGGTGAATCGCCACGGATAATCTAGACACTTCTGAGCCGTTGATAATACTGGTTTTCATATTCTGTCGGTGACATCTGATTGCTCGAACCATGCCGACGCTTACTGTTATAAAACATTTCAATGTAATCGAAAATATCGCTGCGGGCTTCTTCCCGTGTTCCGTAGATCTTTTTCTTTATCCGTTCGCGTTTCAGCAACTGGAAAAAGCTTTCTGCAACCGCATTATCGTGACAGTTACCGCGACGGCTCATGCTGCCCTCCAGGCCGTGTGATTTCAGGAATGACTGCCACTCATGGCTTGTGTACTGACTGCCCTGATCTGAATGAACCATCACCTGTTTTAGAGGATTACGTCGCCATATGGCCATCAGAAGCGCATTCAGGACAATGTCCTTTGTCATCCGGGATTGCATTGACCAGCCGATAATTTTGCGTGAGAACAGATCAACAACCACGGCAAGATACAGCCAGCCTTCGTGGGTCCTGATGTAAGTTATGTCCGTTACCCAACGCTCATCCGGAGCATCCGGATTGAACTGTCGCTGGAGCCTGTTGGGCGATACGATACTGACCTCGCCTTTGTGTGCCCGCGGGCTCCGGTACCCGACCTGAGCCTTTATCCCGGCACGATTCATCAGTCGCCAGACTCTGTTCACTCCGCACTGTTGCCCGCTATCCCGCAAGTCCAGATGGATCTTGCGATAACCATAAACGCAACCGGACTCCAGCCAGAACTGTTTGATCTGTCCCGTCAGTCTCAGATCTACCTGGTGGCGCTGAGAATACGGTTGCTTAAACCAGGCGTAAAAGCCACTGGGATGAACATCCAGCACCCTGCAGAGCAGACGAACAGGCCAGCAAAGGGAGTTGTCACGAATAAAGGCGTACCTCAGTCGGACAGCTTTGCGAAGTACGCCGCGGCTTTTTTTAATATGTCCCGTTCGTCAGTAACCCGCTTCAGCTCCTTCTGGAGTCGGCGGATCTCGGCCTGAGCATCTGACTGTTCTTTGTTAGTGGATGAGTCCGGACCGTACTTCTTTATCCAGGCGTAAAGGCTGTGGGTGGTGATATCGAGACGTGTTGCAACGCTGGAAACAGAATGACCGCGATCAATAACCTGTTTGACTGCTTCAATTTTAAACTCTTCGGGATAACGTTTACCGCTCATGGGCACCTCTCTTTAAGTCATCTTAAATGACTCTGAGGTGTCTGTTAAACCCGTGGCGATTCAAGGTCAATTGGCTACACAACACCAAAAGTTTCGGTACTAAAATGGGCGATACAAAGATTGAACAAGCAGGAACGAAAAATATTGGTGAAATAAAAGTGGGTGTTGAGAGCCAGATAAAAACCTCACTTAACCTGTGGGGGAATATCGCAGCTCAAGTCGGTGACCAAGGCTATAATGATAGCCTTTTCATGGTCGGTATAAAGTATAACTTTAAGTAAAAAATCACTTCGCGCAGCCTCCTGTTATCGTTCAGGAGGCTGTGGTATTGCACTTATCATTACGATGGCTTCCCCACGCTGAGCGATTTTCGATACTTAATCAAATGATAAAGCAAGTAGACACATCCTAATGGGATAGCTGCGACCATAACGAGAAAAGCATATATTAAGCCGAAGTTCCTCGACCCTGTACCATGAATAATTTCGAAACTTTTTTTTGAAACGGAATGCCGCAACCCGTCGTCCGTCATTTTTTTTGCAAATGGATATAATGCTATTGTTATACCCATAATGACAATCGCAGTTCGATGCAACTCTGCATTATCACACAGGCTATAAATTATATAGCCTAATGAAATAGAGCTAAGCGAAAGCTTGCCGATAAAATCCCAGCTTTTTACAAAAACTATAAGAGGATGAGGCTCTGGCTTGAGACTTTCATTTAATTTTCTAGACTTTTCTTTTAGGTAAAAACGCCCATTTTTGCTCATTTACGCCCTCTCCTTCTGAAATACAAAGAGTGTAATGGCTGATTTCTGATTATAGTTGTCTAGGCATATCCCACTGAGCTGAACCCACAACGCCGCAAACATGCTGATAGGTAAACGCTGAGAACGTAGCTCGGCTTGGCTGTTTCGTCTAGAGCATAACAAGGTTCTTTACCCCTACCTTTGATAATGACGTGCTTGAGGATTTCATCGATTTTGAAATCCCGATGCACATATATTATCGCCTAATTAGGCTATCGGATCTCATTTAAACGTATCTCAATCCAATGCTATAACCTTAAATGCCCCACTGAGTAAAGGTTTACATAATATCTTGTACCCATCTCGATCGAAGCAGGCAGCTGTACTATGCATTGACTTAGCCTCTTGCAAGTTTTCAACTGAACCTAGATAAAACCAATTATTAATGATGTGATACTGAGTAAACCCATCACAGCTCTCCTCCACAGCAATTTTCCCGTCATAGGGCCAGCACTGGACTCGAATGCTTTCCATCGCTTGTTCCAACCGCAACTGATGTTCTTCTAGCGATTCCTTTCCACAACAAGCTCCAGCACACCGTTTGAGGCTATAACGAAAACAAGAGCGACCTTGAGCCAAACGCTCCAACCCTAAGACTCCGTAGCATAGACGTTGTTGATCGGCTACGGCTCTCAATGTCTCTAATGCTGATGATTTATTGGAAAATAAACCAAATAGCTGCGCTTTGTGGCTGAAGTGAGTATCTCCAGCATAAACGATCTCAACACCTCTGGGCTGCAGTGATAACGAGCAGAGTTGTTTAGCGTGTCTTAGTCTTTTATTGAACAGTGGCTTTTGCTCTTTTATCAACCTAGCCTCGGTAAGCAACGCTCCTAGCTCACCAGCCATTTCTATATGCTTAATATGGGTGGTTAAATGAAGCAATTTCGCCTCATTCTTATTTCTAAAATGCGACATGACTCGAGAGCGGATATTGACGCTTTTACCAATATAAAGAGGCATCGTCTTGCTTGTCCCGTGAAAAATATACACACCTGGTTTTGCTGGCAGTGCGGCTAGCTCTAGCTTCAGATGTTCTGGGTACTGATACATGTCCTCATCCAGCATCGACACGGGTTGCTTCCTCTTGTCAGGCGATAATGAGTGAGCCATTCCAATAGATAGCTCATTAAACGTAGGATGATAGCCAACCGGCAGCTAAGTTTCTCAGCAGCGTTAAGAAATACATAATAATTTGGTGGTAAAACTCATACTTAACTTATCGATGCAGATTAATAGAAGCCCATACCATAAATACTGTGTATTAAAACAGGTATGATATCAGAAAAGCCTGTTCTGGTGCTGATTTGGTGAACGTTTTTCTGCTGTCAGGATTTGTCAGCCACGTAAAGTAGGCTAAATGTGCTGGGGTTTTGAAAGAATTCTCTTTAGTCTCAATTTCATGAAACACCCAGCGGGTCGATGTACAGGGTAACCCCGTTAGCGAGTCATTAGGAGTCAATATCTATGTCAAACAATCATTCACAAACTCGCACCCAGCGTATGCGCAGCGCCTTACAAGGGCAGATGCAATACTGGAAAATGTATCTAGCATTGAAATCACGCCAGATGGGACTCTCCGGCAGAATGCGTCAGATGACGTTGATTATCTCCGCCGTGATGATGGTCGCCCTGCTGATGGCGGGATTTGTCTTATTCAACCTCGTGGTGCTGAGCGTTTCCTTAGTGGGTGCGTTAATATCACTTTTTCGCCCCCGCCAACGCCCAGGTCACCGCACGTTCACCCAGCAAAGCCCTAGGGTTATGTAACTGAGTAACATACTTCATGTAGCCTGAAGTTATATATCAGTGTTAACCGCTTGAAATTTGCGACTTTGATAATTCATAGTCGCTTTTTTCGATATACTTGCCCCATATGAAAACCTCTTAGATTATTTTCTTCCCCCTTTTTATTAAAAGTTTCTATCTGAATCACTTAAATATCTTAGCTCTCTAAATTTGTGACTTATACTTTCACATTCCCGCTTCGTGATGCTGGCGCTACACCTCATCATTAAAAAAGGCACCCTAAGGTGCCTTTCGAATCATGCTATCAACTAGAAGTTATACTTCACGCCAATCATGGCCGTGCTGTCGTTATAGCCTTTATCACCAACTTGCGTTCCTACATTGCCCCATAGGTTCAAACGTGGATTGATTTGCCCTTCTACACCGACTTTCACTTCACCGATGTTACGCGCTCCGGCTTGGCTGATACGAACATCATCCATCTTCGCGCTGTAGCTACGGGTGTTATGTAACCAGTTAGCTTCGATGAACGGCTCGAAAGTACGGCCTTTACCTTCGTCCATGGCATGATGACTTTTCAGATAAGCGCGCATCCCTAAACGCGTCTGTACATTGCCATCACCTTCACTGTTCACTCGCGTACCATTATCTTCGCGATGTTTATCCGCCTTCACACCCATCCACGTCGCCTGTGCCTGTGGCTGAATAAACCATTCGTTAAGCGTTCCTTGGCTGCCCGTAAATTCTCCCATTTTCAGGGTATAACCCGTTTCTAGTGATGCCGTCAGCCCTTTGGATTTGTAGGACTCGCTGGCCAGTTGTTCACCATTCACGTGGTTGTTAAACCAGCTATATTGCAGCCAGCTATCTACATATAACCCGCTCTTATCGGCGTCATTAGCAAACCATGTGCCGTAAACCCCAGCGCTGTAACCATTGATTGAACCTTTAGAATCATAGCCAGTGACTGAAGAATGTGTCTGATTATGGCTGTTGGCATAACCCGTCATTAGCCCCAGATGACCGCGATTTAAACCATCTGTTGACCACTGCGCCACATCGCCGCCCAACTGAGCCACATAGCTATTACTTTGTGTTTTCAACTGCCCGCTGCTGTCACGCCAGTTGTTATGTCCACCCACTTGACGTAGCCATAGGCTTGTGACCTTTTTCTCACCGGTCAGCGCGTCGACATATTGGGTTTCACCTAAACGATCGTGCAAACGCGTATTAAACAGGGTATTTGCCGCGGCAAGGTTGGCAATATAGCTCCCACCTTCAGGTCGATTAACATGCTCCCCACCACCCGGTGGTGTCACAGGTGGGTCAACGGGGTCAATTGGAGGATCAACCGGATCAATCGGTGGATCTACAGGGTCGATAGGCGAGGTTTGACTGGTTAAATACCAGTTACCCTGATTGCTGCCTTGACCGCGTACCAAAGCGTAATCATATGCGCCTGCGACAATGCGTCCCTCTTGGGTGAACGTGCCGTCAGACTGACCACCTACGCTAATGAGTTCAATGCCGTTCAGGGTTTTGTCTCCGACTCCCCCTGCATTCTTAACGCTTACCCCAGTATCACCAGAGGTATCACCAGTAACGATTAACTTATCCGTGGCCGAACTGTCATTGCCTAACGCGGTATTGAACTGCAGGTGTCCATTCTCGCCCGTATAATTGCCATTCACCGTCAGAGTGGTGCCCGCGATCGCCTGACCCGATGCATCGTTATGACCAATAACGACCGTACCACTGTTGGTTAATGCGCCCGTTTGATAGTTTGTTAACGTGTCACGCGTTACGTGGCTATCACCATCTTGCCCAAGATAGAGCAGGCCTTGGTTATTCACGCTACCGGTTCCCAGCGCCTGGCTCGACAGCATACGGATAACACCATCTGATGCAATTGTGGTATCAGCGCTCATCGCCGCATTATCACTGCTAACCGTCAATGTTCCACCCGCCACCGTTAGGCTACCCGCACCGCTCATATTGCCATCGACCGTACCATTGTTAACGGTCAGACTGCCTTGATTGAAATCGAGCGTGCTACCTGCGTCAGTCTGAATATTCTGCAACGTCTGAGCATAGCCGTTCATATCGAACTGACTGCCACTGTTGAGGTTCAGCAATCGAGTCTGTCCCAGTACATTGTCGTTACCCATTTTCAGAGTACCCGCAACAACGTCCGTCATACCGGTATAGTTGTTATCGCTGTTTGACAAAGAAAGGTCTGTATCCGTATCGATACGCAGATCGCCAGCCCCAATAATCTTGGCACTCAGGTCGGCAGCATTCCCCGTATTTCCTTCAGCGCTGAGTGTTAGCGCATTATCGCCCTGTGCCAGTAATTCAACCTGAGTCAATCCGTAGTTAATGTACAAACCATCATTATTTTCTCCGCTGGTAAGGCGATAGTCATACTCACCATTAGCAACCGTTTCACCATTTTGCGTAATTTGGGAGGTTACTTTTTGCGAGATAACAGTACCGTTTTGATCAATCAAGCTCAGATTACCCCCAGTACCTGTAACCGTACCTTGGCTATCGGCCAATTTAACCATTCCCCCCATGTCATCTTGCTGGAGTAGTGGCAAGGTTGTGTCAGGATGCTGTACGGTGTTTTCGAAGTCTCCACCGTCAGTAATCTGAATCTGTCCCTTGCCCGTTAAATTAAGGTCTTGGGTCGTCTCAATAAAGCGATCGCTGGTTGTATCACCAGGATTAACATCTCCAAATACCAGTGTGCCGCCATCAAACGCTAGCCCACCGAGGTTCTGATTTCCTGTTCCGACTGAAGTCTCGTTTCCGCTACCGATATGCAACGTAGCATGCGTTAACGCAGCTGAATTATCACCTTCTAACGCAAACAGGTTATTATTGAGAATAACATCACCAGCAAAATCAGTTCCTGTTGCTGTGCTGAATGTAAACTCACTACCATTATTGTCGGCAACAACATAGCCCGTACCCGACAGTTTATTCTCGAAGGTGAACTCACCCGTTGAATTCGCGATTAAATAGCCATCACTTTCTACATTGATATTTCCTGAGCCAAAATTACTCAGCGTAGAGGATACGGTTTTATCCGTTAATGCTTTCCCTGTTATATTCCAGTTACCCGCATAAGTATCGTTAACCCCTGTTATCTGTGCATTACCGGAAACCGTGGTATCACCGTTACCTAATAATTTATTCTCAAATGAGGAGCCATCAGTATATGCGATATCAAGTCCGGTTTTATTATCATTGGGATCGGTATTGATAGCGACATTTTCATTCCCTAGTGCTTTATTATTGGCAATGGAGAGCAAACCACCATTAATTATCGTCCCACCTTTATAATCAGAGGCCACCCCAAGCGTTGTATGGCCAGACTGTTGTTCAACAGTACCTTCACCATTGATTGAAACATTAAATAAATAACCATCAGTGCCTGGTTGCGTTGGTTTGGTGTTATTAAAAATAACTTTATTCTCACCAGCGCCACTCATGACAATATTCTTTGCTACAATGCTTGTCGGCGCACCATATCGAGAATCACCGATATAGAGGTTAACTTTCCCTCCCTGTACGCTATTAAGATTAATATCTTCACCAGCGGTTACTTTCGCAGCATGTCCCATAATAACATCGGTAGTATTACCACTTACTGAGGATACTATATTAAAATCACCATGCGTCGTTATACCGGTATCACTTGCATTGATAATTTGAAGCCCTGTATTACCTACGTTTTTCCCTATAACATTGATATCTCCTTCAACATTTACAACTGTCGAGTAGATACCCGCCTCAGTACTAACGGAGTTTACATCCGATAATTTGACATTGTTAACAAATGTCAAATCGCCACCCACCATAATTCCTTGTGAGGTATTATTATTAGTCGCTAAAAAAGAGCCATTCGTGGTATCTAGATATAAATCGCCACCCACCTTTAATTGAGAATTCCCCACCATCATGAAAGTACCACCAAGGGTATTCACTACGGTCATATTTCCAGTAACATTCACATCAGCACCTAGTTCTGAATTACTAGGATTAGCTAGCCATATATTATTTCTGTCTGCCGTAAGACTGATGTTTGAAGCATTCAACTTAGCTGTACTGCTAGTTGAACCAAACATCCAAATGGTCGCATCCGTAGCTCCTGCCGCTGTCTGTATATCGCCAACAGAAAGAACGCCAGCAGCGCCACCTGATTGCTCCGATGTCAGTCCCCCCAGTTGAGCACCCCCGATTTGTAACATGCTATTGTTACCCATCAGCACAGTACTATTATCTGATGTTGTAAGGCTTCCACCATTTATCCATAATGATGTATTGGCACCACCTGAAGGCGCCATGTTTAAGGTCGGATTACCACCTGAAACAGTAACATCAGCACCATTATCAACCTGTACCGTTGCGGTGGTATTCCACTGTAAACCGTCTGTTATTGATGTTGATGACGTAAAATCAGTATAACCATTGATGTCTAAAGCCGAGGCCTCTCCAGCGATGAATAGCAGCATAGATGAAGCCAGCCCATAGCAGCAAAGCCGAGGTCGCTGCAGTTTTTTGGGGGATGACGTTTTAGTCTTCCCCCTCCCTAACTCAGAAACAGCGGTCCATGCCATTACGGCGAAGTTCCATACAACACGATAAATTTTATTCATCATTTCCTCGGGGAATTAAATTAATAAACTTTAGATTTTTATTCTTAAGTTATATTCGCAAAATTAAAGGATGAAAATATTTCCTTATCCTAATATATTTTCATCTATAATTAGCTCACAACCAGAATTATGCTCATCAAGGGTTGCATTTGGGATATACCCCATACAATAATTAGATTAAATCCAGACGCAGAGATTGGCTTAATAAAAACCTTTAGAACAAATGATAACTTAATATACGTTTAGTCTATCATGCAGAATGTATACAGTTAAACCAATTAATCCTACGATTAATCTCATAATCGACATTCCAAAGGGCAAGGAAGTCATTAGGATTTTTCTGCCAAAACCGACGATTTTTTTTTAATTTTGATGCTCACGTATCTAAAATTACATCTTGAAGGCGGACTTACATGTCTATTAAAGTACACTCCCGCCAGTGAACAGAAGTTGAATTCTAGACTTAACACAATGAAAAATAATGTTTTAATGACATTTTTACTCTGCAAGCCCTTCTAGGCCTTACTCTTTGTACCTACGGCAGCCCTCTACAAAGACGCTTAACCTCCCTCGCCTAAACCATATAAGAATATTCTCGCCATGTTCGCTTCATCATCCTGTTAGGATTTAGAACTCATATCTTCGCCGCATCTGTCATCAAATCTTCACAATAACCTCCCAAGGAAGAACTCACTAAAAAATGCCACTCGGGTGACTTATTTAACTGGAGTTTATTATTTCTCTTTGCATTCTTCAGTCGAGGACTTATTAATACATTGAATGTTTTAATGTCTTATTAAAATAAGAATTTCACTTAATAGACACTGACAATGATATAAAATTAATATCCAGACATTGTTAACTAGCTATAATTTCAGAGGCAGCAAGTGCGAATAGCCTGTGAGTTTAGGCTAAAGTGCTGGTTACTTGCACCCTCTGTTTACAGAATTCCTAATGACTCCTAATCAGTCCCCTTTCCGTTGATCCGTTTGCTTTTTGTTCAGCAAAACATGGGGGGATACAAGAAGCCATAGAGTCAGCGGCGACATTCTGGAATAATGGCACCGACGCAACAGGAGGTCACATGAGTTTCAATTTGGCAAATCTTCCTCAAGAAGAAATGGACAAAGTTAACGTTGATTTAGCGGCAGCCGGTGTCTCTTACAAAGAACGATACCACATGCCGGTGATTGCAGAGCTGGTTGAGCGAGAACAGCCGGAGCATCTTCGCACCTACTTCCGCGAGCGTCTGGCCTATTACCGCACGCTGCGTATTGATACCCTGCCGTACGAACCACCAACAAAATAAATCGCGTTAATCATTCTAGCTAAGGCTACTTTCCACCGGCCAAATCAAGAACGCTGCCGGTGGAATAGGAAGCTTCTTCCGACAGCAACCACACTATCGCCGCCGCAATTTCTTCTGGTCTGCCTCCCCGCTGCATTGGCAACGACGATTTGATGCGGTCCACACGATCGGGCTCGCCGCCGTCAGCATGCATATCTGTATAAATAAACCCAGGACGCACACCGTTAACCCGAATACCTTCTGCCGCCACTTCAATCGATAGTCCTTTGGTCAAGGTGTCCATCGCGCCTTTGCTCGCAGCATAATCGAGATATTCAAAAGGCGAACCACTTCTCGCCGCCGCAGAAGAAACGTTGACGATGGCACCACCGCTGCCGCCGTGGCGTTTCGCCATACGTTTTACTGCCTCTCGGCAACACAAAAACGTACCGGTCACGTTGGTCTGCAAAATCAGGTTAATCCGCTCTGCGGTCAAGCCTTCGATTGTCGACTGCGTATGCAAAATTCCCGCGTTATTGACCAGCGCGTCTATCCTTCCCCAGCGCTGATCTAACAAATCAAACATCTCACAAACGGCAGATTCGTCCGCAATGTTCGCACAGGCCAGCAGACTTTCAGCCCCGAGCGTTTCAATTTCATTCGCCAATGAGCGCGCAGCGCTATGATCTTGACAATAATTGATACATATTCGATAACCGCGTTTGGCAAGTAATAACGCCGTTGCGCGCCCAATACCGCGGCTTGCTCCGGTGACTAACGCAATGGGAGATGAGTTCACAGGCATTCCTTGTTAAATTGACGTTTGCTTGCCAGTGTAGCTGAGGTTGAACCGGCTTCAAGTAGGATGGGTATGCGTAATGGGTATAGTGGTAAACGACGCGATGTCGTAATATGTGAAAGACGGCATGTTGCTAATAAGAACGATTACCGGAGAAAGAATGACGCAGAACGAACGAAATATTGCCTTGGTATGCGCGCTAAGTGAGTGGATTGAGCAGCATCTGGGTCGCGATATTTATCTGGATGAGCTCGCTCGCTACTCTGGATATTCACTGTGGCATATGCAAAAGATCTTTCGTGAAACAACCGGAATGTCTTTAGGGCGCTATATTCGCGAACGTAAGCTGTCTGGCGCTGCAAAGCGTTTACGTCATACCGAAGAGTCTATTATTGATATTGCTGTGTACTATGGTTTTGCATCGCAGTCACACTTCACCTACATGTTCCGCAAACATTTTGATATCACGCCAACTAACTACCGGCTCCAGAGCGAAATTCAGCTATCAACGATCCAGCCTCTGCATGTGATGTATAAACAAAGCGCCTGAACTCACTGAGCGATCGTTATGCTAAACCTGTTACGCAGCACTTTTCGAAATATCTTACGCGATCGTTTACTGATCTTTTTGCTGGCTGCCGGTGTCATTCTGGCCTTTTATACTCCAGCCCCGTTGCGCGAATATCCGCACTGGATTGATTGGCCAACGATTACCACACTGCTTGGTCTGCTGCTGTTAACCAAAAGCGTTGAAGTCAGCGGTTATTTCGACTGGCTAGGGCGCAAAATTATCGCACGTTTGAACAGCGAACGAACCCTCGCGTTATTTATGGTTGGCGCTTCGGCGCTGCTCTCGACCTTTCTGACTAATGATGTTGCACTATTCATCGTGGTTCCGCTGACCATCACACTCAAAAAACTCAGCGCGCTGCCCGTGACACGTTTAATCATTTTTGAAGCGCTTGCCGTCAATGTAGGCTCATTACTTACACCGATCGGCAATCCACAGAATATTTTGTTGTGGAATCATAGCGGCCTTTCTTTTGGATCATTCATCTGGCAAATGCTACCGCTCGCTGGCGTACTGATATGCGTGCTCCTGTTGGTCACCCTGCTTTGCTTCCCAGCCAAAACCATTCGACCTCTTGTTAGCCACGCAGACAATCATTGCCAGCGTAGGCTGCTCATCGCGTGCGTTCTGCTGTATGTGCTATTCCTTATCAGCGTAGACGTTGGGGTTCCCTATTGGGGACTGTTGGCGGTATTTGCCACACTGTTATGGCTGGCGCCGAAAGTCATCCTGATGGTCGACTGGGCGCTGATTCTGATATTTATCGCGATGTTTATTGATGTGAAATTGTTTACCCAGTTGCCCGTTCTGCTGCCGCTCACTGAAAGCATGCAACACCTGTCCACCGCCGGCGTCTATGCCAGTGGAATTTTACTTTCACAGCTGATCAGTAATGTACCTGCCACGATTATGCTGTTGGGATTCATTCCCGCCAGCATCACACTCGCCTATGCGGTAAACATTGGCGGTTTTGGCTTCGCGCTGGGTTCCATGGCCAACCTTATTGCGCTCCGCATGGCTAATGAAAAGCGCATTTGGTTGAAGTTTCATCTTTTTTCCATTCCCGCACTGGCTATCTCCGCTGCGCTGGGATGGTTATTGCTTTAGCTCATACGCTAACGCTTTCGATCAAACACGGGCAGCCGCCTGCCCGTGTTTGATCACTTGGTCGTAAAACCTAGCTGGCGCTGACCTTGTTCACTCAGCATGTCCTGTGTAGCACGCCCGACGAAATCGACCTCGAAATCATCAGGCGCAAAATCCGGCGGCGTTTTACCTGCAATAAATGCCGGAAGCTGTTTCTGCAAATAGGCCGCATTTTTTTCACACCAAGGCACGGCGGCAATGTACATCACGTTGCTATCAAACTCGCCGTTGTGCTCATTTTCCACCGCATGAATCACATCACAGTGCCAAAATACCGTGTCTCCCGCTTCAAGATCGGGAATGGGTACTACCGCTTCCAATAGCAGCGAATGCCACTGCGCAGAAATAGATAGTGCGCGTCCGGGCGCGGCGCCACACAAATCATCCTCTGCCACATCATCCTGTAACGCCCGCAGCAGCACATAGGCCATCGCATTCGCGATAGGGATTAGCTTAAGCGTACCGGCGCCTGCACGTTGAGGCGTTAAGGCTGTCCATCCTTGAAACGTGCGAAACATCGAGCACACGGCAGGAGACGGAAACTCTCTCACTTCGGTGCGCCCCTGAGCAGCGAATGGATTGTAATTTTGCCATTCACCAGAAAAGACGTGGCGATAGACCTCTCTAAATTTCACATCCAGCCAGCGTTCAATCGAACCACCGTCAACGTGCGGAGACAATCCCAACGATGACGAGCGCGGTGGACGACGGCGCGTCCGGTCGGCGTAGGTCGCCACTCTTTCAGCATCAAAATGCTGCTGGCCTGCGCTCTCGCTTTCCCACAGTCGGTTTAAGAAAACCTGTACCTGACGCATTCTTTCGCTCTGACGTGCCTCCACCTGCGGGCGGGACCAATAGATGCCATAGATTTGCGGTTTACTGTCTTTTAAATCACCAAAATAGTTGTCTTCCGCCGCGTGTTTTAGGCGCTCGGTGAAATGATTTCGCTCCAGATAATCACCAATCTCTTGGTTCCATTCCTCGGCCTGATCTTGCGCAAATACACCGTGAATAGCACAACACCCCGCCTGACGGATTTTATCTCGCTGCTCCTGAGTCACTTTACCGTCAATAATATCTTGCGCATGTAAACGCGGAACGGGCTCAGCACTCTGCTTCACCGCATTAACCTGTTCACGGATATGTTTTTCAAGGGCTGTGAACACCTCTCGATAATCAGGTAACGCCGCACGTAGTTGTTGTTTGGTGGCTTTGATTGCTTCAGGAATATTGTCAATATGCAGGTGAGTCATAGTGCCCCTCTCGCTTTATTTTTTGCTGAATAGCTGTCTCTCAATGGCGTTCATCGAATCACGCCCACAGGATGAGTTGCTATCAGTTATAAACATCTGGTTAACATTCATCTTCACTATGACAAAACGCCCACATGCAATAAATGGATCGAATTTTCCACTTCAATCCTCATTTGCCAAAGACTCGAAAGCGTTTGGACTACAAATGAAACCAGAACCCAACAAAGCGTGATCGCCACCGGTGTAAAAGAGGAAGCATTAGCTAATAACTACAAATAATTTAATATTCTCTTCACCTTTTATTATCATTGAGTCATAGGCATCGGAGATAGGGTCTAAACACCACCTCACCGTGCTGTTTGTTTTTAAGCTTTATTCCTTTTGGTTATTGATAATCGCTTAATGTGATTTAGCAAACCATCAACAATGGTTTAGCTTCATCATCAATAACGGAGCGCAATTAGCCGCGTTCTTTTTAAACAAATAATTTAAGTAAGACATTGGGATACCTATGAAAAAAATGACCTTGGCTCTACTTGCTACCTCATTATTTGCCACTTCTGCACTGGCTCAGGCAGCCGACGATCTGGCTGCAATCAAGTCTGCGGGTGTGATGAAATTCGGAACTGAAGGCACCTATGCGCCTTATACCTACCATGATAAAAGTGGAAAACTGGTTGGCTTCGACGTTGACGTTGCGCGTGCAGTGGCTGAAAAAATGGGTGTTAAGCCTGAATTTGTGGAAGGTCGTTGGGATGGTCTGATTGCTGGTCTGAGCGCAAAACGTTATGACGCAGTCATTAACCAAGTGGGTATTACCGACGAACGTAAAGCAAAATTTGATTTCTCCCAGCCTTATATCGGCTCCAAGGCCGTGCTGGTTGTGCGCGATGACAACACCACTATCAAAAGCTTTGCAGACCTGAAAGGCCAAAAAGCGGCACAAAGCCTGACCAGTAACTACTCGAAATTGGCAACCAAAAATGGTGCTGATTTAGTTCCTACAGACGGTTTCAACCAGTCACTGGATTTGGTTCTGAGCGGACGCGCGGCGGCGACGCTGAACGATAACCTGTCGTTCCTTGATTTTAAAAAGCACAAGCCAGACGCGAAAGTGAAAATCGTGGCGACAGATGAGAACACCGAAAACTCGGCCATTTTGCTGCGTAAAGATCAGCCAGAATTGGTTAAAGCAGTGAATAAAGCGCTTGATGAAATCAAAGCTGATGGCACTTACAAAACGATTTCTGTACGCTACTTCGGCCAAGACGTTTCTCAGTAAGAGAGTTAGTCGGTTAGCACATAACGTTAAATTCGTTGTTTAAAAGCCTGCCTCTGTGAACGCCCTTTGGGCCATCACTCCATGAGGCGGGCTGTTGTTTTTAGACTTTTTTGTATTTAGGAGTACGGCATATGGCATGGCTACACGGCCTGACTGACTATATTCACGGCCTTGCCTGGCTACAGTTGATGATAGATTCGTTTTGGAGCCTGCTTTCTGCTGGGCTGCAATTCACCCTGCCGCTGGCGATCCTCTCCTTCATCGGTGGGATCATCGTGGGGTTCATCACTGCGTTGGCGCGTTTATACGCACCAAAACCAGTAAAGTGGATTTTTGATTTCTATGTATGGGTTATTCGCGGCACGCCTCTGTTGGTTCAGCTGTTCCTGATTTTCTACGGCTTGCCGAGTGCGGGAATCACCCTAGATGCCTTCCCTGCTGCACTGATCGGCTTCACCCTGAGCGTAGGCGCTTATACTTCTGAGATTATCCGTGGCGCGATTATTTCGGTCCCCAAAGGCCAGTGGGAAGCATCATATTCAATTGGCATGAGCAGCTCGCAGGCGATGCGCCGCGTCATTTTACCGCAGTCGGTGTTTGTTTCTTTACCGCCGCTGTCTAACTCGTTTATCTCCTTAATCAAAGACACGTCACTGGCCGCAGTTATCACCGTGCCTGAAATGTTCTTGGCGGCGCAGCGCATCGTGTCGGTTACCTACGAGCCGCTGATTTTGTACGTTGAAGCAGCACTGATTTATCTCATGTTCAGTACCGTGCTGGGGAAACTACAGAATCGTCTGGAGATTTATTACCGGCGTTACGAATAACGCGAGCGATTTTCAATGGCGCGCTAACCCGCGCCATTGATACTCATGTTCAATATCTACCACTAACCAAGATCCATCGGCTGTACGCAGCCATAAAAGAAACGCCCCTGAATTTTCTGTATTTGGCTTTGCCCAATAACAACTCTTTCATAATCAGGCTCAGCAAGCGACATGATCTTATTGCCAATGTTTTTATAAAAAGAGACATTTTGCACACCAAGATAAGTTTCATCTTTTTTAGCCGGTCGAGCATTAATCTGCTTAGCAAAAGATTTAGGGTCGCCTTCAACTTCAGCTATAAAAATAACGCCGCCTTCACCAACGAATTGCTGCACGGCATACAGATGAAGACCATCAACATCTAGCGGCTGTAAAAAGCTGTATCTGAATTGGTTATAATAAGGATCTTCGATCATCGTGATGACTGCCCCTGCTTTTTTCAGCATGGCGTCGCTTTCTAGTTCTCCTGCAGCTGAATTTTCAGAGTCTCCTACGCAAAGTAATGATTTACTGAGTTCGCTAGCAACGTGTTTTCGGCTACCATCAGTTAACTGAGCAGCCATAGTTTGAACTGATAAAAGCAATAGCGATGTAGATAATATTTTTAACATGCCCAGTTTCATTTAGTAGCCTTCATTCAATTCGTCAGGAATGATATATCCACCGTTATCCATAGCGTAATTTATTTTATATTTTTCATTTATTTTTGTTGCACCTCGGTTGCCAACCGAATTAATAATTAAAGGGTAAAAATCTGCATCAGGCTGGCTGCTATCAATTGAAAGCTTATTTTCAATGTGCTCGTATTGATCTGGCTCCTGTGGACTAATTGCGCCTGAATTATCCTGATGTGAAGTCCACTGCGCGACGGGGATAAAAGTATTTTTGACAAATAGACTTAAAGTATCATGCGCCTGTTCATATCCCTGATTCATGGCATAAGATGAACCATGCACCGCCCATTTTTCTGAGCCAATATTTACGACATCCTCAAATTGTTCTCCGCTATCTTGCTCACTGGCGAGCAGCGTATAACCTTGGTCCGTTTTCTGTAAGACATAAAGGTCAGTAGGGAAAGGTTCATTATCATAGGTAGATTTAGACATGTCTGGACACATAACAACGAGATAATATTGACTTTTTTGGCTTATCATTTTGTTATAGCACAGCGAGTAATCAGAGACGATCGCCTCGTCAGCCTTCCTTTTTTTATGCCACGGTGCGTTCTGGTCATCGCTCTTCTGATAAGTCTGAGCAATAAAGTCATCTATTTTTTTGTAGTTCTCTCCAGCAAACACACTGGCTGGAAAAACACCTAAAAGCAATAAAGCCATCAATTTATTCATTATATATACCTATTCACTATCACTATAAACAAAGCCGATATCAACATCCTGTCTCTAATTTTTTAGCGCCGCGATGCCTAGCTTTTTGATTCATTCTGATTAACAAAATGCCCGCTAAAATTAAATATAGGCGCTGAAACACAGCCACTCAAAGAACAGTCCAGCGTTTCAGCATCATTCATACCATTCCAATAACTGATAAGAATATATTTATCCTGAATATCCGCTGTGTATGATCTATAAATTAAACTCTATTCCGGTACTTGATCTTTCGATTCAGACGTTTTCCACTGCCCGTTAACTAATGTTCGAATAGTAGTGGTTATCGTCATAAAGTCTGGCTTTTCGCCAGGAGAGGCGGCCTCGGTGATTTCTTTAATTAACAGAGGCTGGTTGTTCTTTATCTTCCATACACTAAACTGGTGCCAACAGCAGCCGCTTTTGGTCGAAGTCGTCAGCGTTTGTAACTTAGGGTCTACGTCGAATAACCCCAGATTAGTGCTACCCAGCTCGGTTAAGGCTTCATGTCTCTTAAAGGTTTTAGATTTCGGCTGGTAAAGAAACACATCATACGAAGGGCCTCCATAGGCGCCTTCATTGCCTGCACGTAATGCAATATCATCGCTACCATCAAAATTAATATCTTCTGATACCAAACCACTATTATTTTCGCCGTACATCTCAACCAAATTTGTCGTTGCTTTCCCTTTGGCATCCAATTCAATGAAGAGATTATCCATAGGTATACGTTGAACCCATTGCCCCGTTCCTTTGGTAAAAATATCTAACGTTCCAGGACCTTCACAGGTCGGATATGAATCATCTTTGTTGCAGTCAGAAACTGATAACACAAAATCCCATTGTTTCGATGCATTGTGTATCACTGAAACATTATCTTTCTCCGCCAGCGTCTTGATACGTTCAACATACGAGTTTCCGAGACAGCCTGTATCATCCCCGCATTGCTGGCGCTGCTTTAGCCAGCTTAGCTGTTGATTTTTAAGTATATCTTTATCTGAATGTTGTCTTGCTGAGAGATAGTTTTTGTTAAGTACAGCATCCAACTGCATCAACGTTGTATCACCGCATACCGCAACTTCATCCTTCGAGGTGGCCTTATTACAATCCATTGCCAATGCAGACGCGGGCAGTCCCACTGCGACCACGATAAATAAAACAGAGTTAAGATTAAGCATACATTGATAGTTCCCGAGAGCGCGAAGTTTGGCTTACCGAGCCAGATAATGCGATGATATCTTACCCCACTCTATTTTTTTAATTAATTTGTACTTCGTAAATGAAAATAAGACTGTGAACACATCAACCAATAAATAAAATGATTACGAACTTTTCATTCATTATAAAATATAATTACAGCTGTTTATTCTTTCAATTTAATTAAACATACAAAATGAGATTCAGTCTCATCCTAGCGCCATATATCCGGTGTGAAGTAGCACGATTGACGGGTCACAAAACTGCGTGTATTGAAACCAAACGACACCCGCTGCCCATACGGGCAAGTACCGTGATGGAGAATCTCGAGAAGGAAAGCCCAGATGGGGGTTCAAACAAAAAAGAAAACCCGCCTTCACTTACTGAAAAATCAGCAAGTAAAACAAGCGGGTGCAAATGCATGAGAAACTCTATGTCGAAGTTATTCAACAAATTAATGATAACACTATACATTTATTTAACAATTTGTTTTCTTTGAACTGTGAGCAAGATCATTAAATCAGTGCCTTACTCATCACTTTTTAACCGATTAGTCGGAGTTGATGTGTTCCTTACAGTAGCGCCGCTTGTATGCCACTGGCGTTAAACCAATCTGTTTGCGAAATATCTGCCTAAAATAGCCGACATCATGAAAACCACTTCGCTGAGCGACCTCGGCGATTGAGCACATATCGTTTAGCAACATTTTCTCCGCGCTGCTCACCCGCTGACGATGGAGGGCTTCGGTCAACGTCACGCCAAATGTTTTGCAAAACACGCGACCAAGATAGTCTGAGTTACAAAATAACTGTCCGGCTAATGATGAGGTGCTAATGGGCAGATGATATTGTGTTTTTATAAGCTGGCGAGCCTTGTAGGCCAAGGCAACACCTGAATTAGTAATATTGGCATCGTCTGGCAATGCATCTGATATTTGTTGCAGCATTAAAAGGAAAATGAGCGACAATGCTGCTGGCTGTTTTCTATTTTCCTGTTCATTAAGAAACTGTCGAAATAAGGAGGTAATATATTGCGGATCATGAACTTTACAATGTTGAGGTATCGATAACAGCGTCGCTGTAGAGCTATTACGTCCATATTTTCTAGCTATTTCATCAATATCAAAGGCGTTAATATCAAAATGCAGCCAATAAAATTTTAAATCTAACGGAAACGTCTCTAATCCACGATGGCTGCGCTGTGGTTGCAACAGCAAGATCTCTCCCTCTGAAACAGAGAAACTCGTGTCGTCTTCACGGATGGCAAGCGTTCCCTTCTCTACAAAAATCAGCTCCCAAGAAGACAACTTTCTCGATGGATGCACACCAATCCCGCGTGAAATGAACAATCCGCCATTTTGAACTCGAATAGGTAAATCCAGTGCAATCTCAAGCATAATCGTCACCTATCAATAAACTTCGCTAATTTTAATCATTAAACTCACGAGAATGGCGTTTAAAATTCACACTAACCGATCGCCTTCACAGTTTTTCCATCAAGTCGGAATCGTTATCTTTTTATACTTTTACCTACTCTTGTTGCTCCCTATGCTCTGTGCGAGATTAATTATGTCGACACAAGGAACTGACACTTAAAAATAATAAACCCACCACTGTGAATAATTAATTTTATTCACTTCGGCATGATTACGTCGCCAATATGCGAGGAGTCAACATGACCGCTACCCCTATAAACCAGACTGACGTTGTTGCTGAAAATAATAACCAACAATTGAGTATTCGCGAGAAAATCGGCTATGGCCTAGGCGATGCCGGTGGCACGGTGATCACCTGCCTTATTATGAATTTTCTCACCTTTTTCTATACCGATACTTTTGGGCTAACCCCCGCACTTGTCGGCACGCTATTTATCGCTCTACGCATCATCGATGCCGTGTCAGACCCACTGATGGGCATTCTCGCTGACCGAACCAACAGTCGCTGGGGACGTTTTCGCCCTTGGCAGCTTTGGATTGCGTTACCCATTGGGATCGTTGGCGTACTGACGTTTACTGTGCCAGACGTCAGCATGAATATGAAAATTCTTTGGGCATTCGTCACCTACTTCCTGCTTTCCATTAGCTACACCGCGATTAACGTTCCCTACTGCGCGCTGATCAACACCATGACGACGCGTCACAGCGAAGTCATCTCCTGTCAATCATGGCGCTTTGTGTTATGCGGCGTTGCTGGATTCTTAGTCTCAGTAGGCTTACCTTGGCTGATCGACATTCTGGGGAAAGGTAACCAAGCCTTAGGCTATCAACTGGGTGTCGGCGCGCTGTGTGCTGTTGCCGTCGTCATGTTCCTATGCTGCTTCTTCTGGGTTAGAGAACGCGTTCCGCTCGCGCTGATGGGCAAATTCACGTTACGCGAGCACATGTCAGGACTACGCAATAACGATCAAATGCTATTGGTGCTAGTGATGTCATTTCTGCTGATCAACGTGTTTAACCTACGCGGCGGCGGCTACATGTACTTCATCACCTATGTTCTGCAAGGCAGCACTGGATTTGCATCATTATTTTTCACCATGGTCACCGTCGCGTCCATACTGGGCGCCATCATCGTCAGTCCCCTGTCGCGTAAATTTGATACTGTGCGTCTGTATTACGTCACCAATCTTATTCTTGCGTTACTCGCCGTTATTATGTGGTTTATCCCTACAGGGCCTCAGTTCCAGATCCTGTGGCTAGCTGTCATTTTAGGCAATGGCATCATCCTTGGTTTCACGCTACCACTGCACTTCTCCATCATGGCCTTTGCTGACGATTATGGTGAATGGAAAAACGGTGTTCGTTCATCAGGCATGAACTTCGCCTTCAACCTGTTCTTTATCAAGCTCGCATGGGCATCTAGCGCCGGCGTTTTAAGCTTAGTGTTTATCTGGGTGGCCTATCAGCCTGGTATGGCAAATCAAACGCCTGCGTCACTCAGCGGCATTACCGCACTTGAAACGCTGCTGCCCGCCTTCTTTCATTTGGCTCTCGCCTTTGCCATCCGCTTTTGCCGCCTCAATGACCCGATGATGAATCGCATCTCCAGCGATTTGCAAACGCGTCACGCCGGTTAGGCCTAATTTGCCCTATTTTTCAGGAGAGTTTATATGAGTACTTTAGAGACCGTTCAGCCCAATACCACAAGCATTCCGTCGCAAGAATTAGACTTAAACCATGTGCACGTCAGCGATCCTTTCTTGGGGCAATATCAACGATTGGTACGTGATGTCGTTATTCCCTATCAGTGGGATGCGTTAAACGATCGCGTCAGCGATGCTGAGCCTAGCCACGCTATCGAAAATTTCCGCATTGCGGCTGGGCTGGAAAATGGTGAATTTTACGGCATGGTCTTTCAAGACAGCGATGTCGCAAAATGGTTAGAAGCTGTGGCTTGGTCTTTGTGCCAAAAACCTGACCGCGAACTTGAACGCACAGCCGATCATGTGATTGAACTGGTAGAGGCCGCACAGTGTGAAGATGGCTATTTGAATACCTACTTCACCGTGAAAGCGCCGCAGGATCGTTGGACGAATTTAGCAGAATGCCATGAACTCTACTGCGCAGGACATATGATTGAAGCCGGTGTTGCGTGGTTCCAAGCCACGGGCAAACGCCGTCTGCTCAACGTCGTTTGCCGCCTTGCCGATCACATCGACGGCGTATTTGGCCCCCATGAAAACCAACTGCATGGCTATCCCGGACATCCAGAAATCGAACTGGCACTCATGCGTTTATATGAAGTCACCGGTAATTCACGTTACATGAAACTAACCCAATACTTTGTTGAACAGCGAGGTTCCCACCCACCGCACTATTATGATGAAGAGTACGAAAAGCGCGGTAAAACTTCCTACTGGAACACCTATGGTCCCGCATGGATGGTGAAAGACAAAGCGTACAGTCAGGCGCATGAACCTTTAGCTCTTCAACAAAGCGCGATTGGCCATGCTGTGCGTTTTGTCTACCTCTTAGCGGGTGTAGCCCATTTGGCACGGTTAAATAACGATGAAGAAAAACGTCAGACCTGCTTACGCCTGTGGAACAACATGGTTCAACGCCAGCTCTACATTACCGGCGGAATTGGCTCGCAGAGCAGTGGCGAAGCGTTCAGTTCAGACTACGATTTGCCCAATGACACCGTGTATGCCGAAAGCTGTGCGTCAATTGGCCTCATGATGTTTGCTAACCGCATGCTGCAAATGGAGGGAGATAGCCAATACGCAGACGTGATGGAACGAGCACTCTACAACACCGTGTTGGGCGGCATGGCACTGGATGGCCGCCATTTCTTTTACGTGAATCCTCTAGAGGTTCATCCTAAAAGTATCCCGTTTAACCATATCTACGACCACGTCAAACCGATACGTCAACGCTGGTTCGGCTGCGCCTGCTGCCCACCTAATATCGCACGCATACTAACTTCCATTGGTCACTACATTTACACTCAACGCAGCGATGCGTTGTATATCAATTTATACGTTGGTAACGAAACTCTCATGGATAACGGCCTTAAAATTGCCATCAGCGGAAACTACCCTTGGGATGAGAATGTCAGCGTCCATATTCGCACTGAGAAACCACTGCACCAGACGCTCGCCCTGAGAATGCCGGAATGGTGCGAAAAACCGAGAGTGCAGCTAAACGGAGAAACCTGTGAGGGTTTGTTAAAACGTGGCTATCTGCACATTGCACGAGAATGGCAGGACGACGATCGACTTGAGATTGTGTTACCGATGCCTGTCCGTCGCGTCTACGGCAACCCGCTGCTGCGCCACGTTGCAGGTAAAGTCGCCATTCAGCGCGGGCCGCTCGTTTATTGCTTGGAACAAGCCGACAATGGCACAGAGCTGCACAACCTCACCCTGCCGCCCGATAGCACTTTCACCCTGCTTGAAGGCAAAGGCATTTTTGCCCATAAAACGCTGATTCAGGCGACAGGAACTCGCGTTATCAGCGAAGCCCCCCAAAACCAACCGCTGTATCGCTACGACGCAGCCCCTGAGCAACAACAGGAACAAAAACTCACGTTTGTTCCCTGGTTTAGCTGGGCAAATCGCGGTGAGGGGGAAATGAGGATATGGGTGAGGGAATAATAATGCGCTGGGCAGCAAATGTGTTGCTCCAGTTTGGGAACTCTACCATGCAAAAATTGTGTGATTTTTCGTACGCCTAAAACACCGAAACAGACATGCACTCCTTGCAGGCGTCCGAGTCGGGGGGCCAGTCGCTGCCCCCCGACACCCCAGCTTGGCACCGTCCTTCAGCCTGCTTCGCAGGTACCCGAACCTCGTCATTCCGGCCTTAACGGAACGAACGGCAATCGCCATCCTGGCTCCTCCGTTCTTTCGCCGACATCCCTGTCGGCGAATCCTAGCCTACATTCCTCGCTTCGGCTGAAGAACAACGTGCCGGAAAAGGTCAACGTCAAAACAAAATGCGTAGCCGGTTTTTAGCTTAAGTGGTCGTAGGGAGAGCCGCCGGTACAGGGATGTACCGGCGGAGTTTGGGGCGCCCTGGATGGGCGATACCAAACCGGAGCGGAGATGGCGTCTCGGATAAAAGCGCGCGAGTGCAGAGACCACGCGCTGGTGGTCTCTGCCCGTACGCCTTCACCGGTGTATCAATGAAGCTCGGTATTGACAGGCGGGCGGAATATTACACCTCCCCCCCATAAACACCCAGAGAACAAAAGCGACTCCCCCTCCCCCTAGTGTGCCTGCTCCTGCTGCGCAAACTTCAGCTCAATCAGCGCAATGGCTTTTTGCACACCGCGTTTGGTCACGGGGTCGATGCTGGCCTTATCGAAATTTATGCTCTTCAGTTGCTTGGCCATTTTTTCACGCACTTCGGTTGGCGCGATAACATCAATAACGTCTAGAATCTGCTTGATAACCAGTTGGCAAGCAACCAGATCGGATGCCAGTTCTTCACTCTCAGTCAGCATCTGAGACATACCATTTCCTTTTCATTTTTCTGTCTATAAATTCGCTGGGGATTTACCCCCAGCCATAAAATTACATGAAGGGCTTCGGATCGCCGGCACCCACACGCACCACTTCTGGGGAGTCCTCGGTCAGATCGATAACCGTCGTTGGCTGCTGTCCCAAGAAACCACCGTGGATAACCAAATCGACAACTTTACCCAAAGCGTCCTGAATTTCTTCCGGATCCGATTCGGCAAAATCATTGCCTGGCAGCATCAGCGTGGTCGACATCAACGGCTCACCCAGCGCAGCCAGCAGTTCCAAGGCGATGGGATTTGACGGCACACGTAAACCGATCGTCTTACGCTTTTCGCTCATCAAACGACGAGGCACTTCTTTAGTGGCCTTAAGAATGAAGGTATAGTGACCCGGCGTATTATTCTTGATCAGGCGGAACGCGGTGTTATCCACAAACGCGTAGGTGGAAATCTCTGACAGATCGCGGCACACCAGCGTGAAATTATGATTGCTGTCCAGATTACGAATACGACAGATCCGCTCCATAGCGTTTTTTTCACCCAGCATACAGCCCAATGCATAGCCCGAATCCGTTGGATAAACGATAACGCCGCCCTTGCGCAGCACTTCGACGCATTGGCTAATCAAGCGCGGCTGTGGGTTATCGGGATGAATATAAAAAAGCTGACTCATAGTAATTCCTCATTATTCAAGGCATTGCTGGTCGTATTCACCGGCAAAAGCACGGCTTACCAATTTTGCCATACAGGCGCAACGCCCGTTGGGAGCCACAATCTGCGGCCCAACTCAATCCAAGAACAGGGCTGATGAAAATCAGAACCCTGCGATGCTAATAGTTCAAACTGCAGCGCATAGGCTGCCAACTGCGATCGTTCGTTCGGCGCTTGCTGGCACTGTGCGACTTCCATCGCATCGCCGCCCCACTGTTTAAAGTTCACTAACAGTCGCTTTAGCCATTTATTACTGAGCTGGTAGCGCCCCGGATGTGCAACCACGGCCAGACCACCCGCATGGTGGATGGCGCAAATCGCTTCTTCAATTGTACACCACTGTGGCGGTGCGTAACCCGTTTTGCCGCGCGCCAGATAATGTTTGAACACGCCGCCCATGTTGGTAGCATAACCTTGCTCAACCAGATAGCGTGCAAAATGCCCTCGCGTGATCTCAGCGCCACCGGCAATGCGCGTGGCTCCTTCTAAAGCCCCAGGAATACGCGCTTTCTCCAAACGTAGTGCTATTTCTTTGGCCCGCGCCTGACGTCGCTCAACCTGGGCCGCCAGCAACGTTTGTAACGCTGGATCGGTGATATCCACGTTTAGCCCAACGATGTGAATCTCGTGATTTTCCCACAGGGTCGAAATCTCAACGCCCGCGATAAGCTCCAGTTCTAACTCTAAATCAATGATGGCTTGGCGCGCGGCAGGAAGCCCCACCGTAGTGTCATGATCCGTGATAGCGAGCGTTGTCACGCCCATTTCTACCGCACGCGCCACGAGCTCTGCCGGTGACAATAAGCCATCTGATGCCGTCGTGTGGCTATGCAGGTCATATAGCATGGTGGGTGACAGTGTCACTTCATCCGATTCAATCTGTGTATCTTGCAAAATAGCCATCCTATTGCGGTATCTCGCTCTATCATACCTAGTATGCTTTGCACTACGCCAACCTAATCTCCCTTAACCTCATTGCCGCAACCTCTCCGGTGTCACTTTGTTCATTAAGCATGTGAAATTAATTCATTGAAAAGCTATTGACACACAACCATCAAACTAGTTTACTAGTACGCAGGTTCGGAGCGATAGACCTTCTCGGTTTAAATAGCGGGTCATAAAAAATATCGCTCTGACAATAAATTAAGGTGAACACAATGCGAAATGATTCTTTGAACGGCTCATTAATGAATAAGGTACCGATGCTTTCTGCGCGCTGGTGGCGTGACTCATTCAGTTGGGCGGTGTAGCTGCATATCGGATTTGAGGATCCCCTATCACCACCGCCCGCACCTTGCGGGCTTTTTTATAGCCAAATTTGAAGAAAGACCATCAGTGAATAAGCGGATATGACGATGAATTCTACCAAGCCAGCTTTAACCTTATTGACGCAAACAGCGGCCTATCGTAACGACCCTACGGCACTGTTTCACCAGCTATGCGGTGCTCGTCCGGCAACGCTGCTGTTAGAGTCCGCTGAAATTGATAACAAACAAGATTTGAAAAGCCTGTTGGTTATCGACAGCGCATTGCGTATCACCGCTCTGGGCCGCAGCGTGACCATTCAGGCACTGACCGAAAACGGTCGCAGCTTGCTACCATTACTGGATGCAGCGTTGCCATCAGACGTTGAAAATGACATTCATCCTAATCAGCGTGTGCTGCACTTCCCCGCCATCGACACCCTGCAGGATGAAGACGCTCGGTTAAAATCACGTTCAGTGTTCGATGCGCTGCGTACATTACTCACCCTGGTGACCGTTCCTGCACAGGAGCGTGAAGCGATGTTTATCGGGGGGTTGTTTGCCTACGATCTCGTCGCGGGCTTCGAAAACCTCTCGGCATTAAATAGCGATCAGCGCTGCCCGGATTTTTGCTTTTATCTGGCAGAAACGCTGCTGGTGTTAGACCACCAGCATCACAGCGCGCGTCTTCAGGCCTCAATTTTCACCCATAACACGGCAGAAACTCAGCGCCTGCAAGCACGTTTACATCAGCTCACCCAGCAGATGACGCAAGAAGCCGCGCCTATCACACACCCTAACGTTGAAGACATGCAGTTGAGCTGCAATCTTAGCGACGAGGCTTTTGGTGCCGTGGTGAGCCAGATGCAGCAGGCCATTCGCATCGGTGAAATCTTTCAGGTGGTTCCTTCTCGCCGCTTCAGCCTACCTTGTCCTTCACCGCTGGCGGCCTACCACACGCTGAAGCACAGCAATCCAAGTCCGTACATGTTCTTTATGCAGGACAACGATTTCTCTCTGTTCGGCGCTTCACCGGAAAGCGCATTGAAATATGACGCCACTAACCGCCAGATAGAAATCTATCCGATTGCAGGTACGCGTCCGCGCGGACGTCGTGCCAATGGCGAACTGGATCGGGATTTAGATAGCCGCATCGAACTGGAAATGCGCACCGACCATAAAGAACTGGCCGAACATTTAATGCTGGTTGATCTGGCGCGTAACGATTTGGCGCGTATCTGTGAGCCCGGTTCTCGTTATGTCGCAGACCTGACTAAGGTCGATCGTTATTCCTTCGTGATGCATTTGGTTTCCCGCGTGGTCGGCACGTTACGCCAAGATTTAGACGTTCTGCACGCCTATCAAGCCTGTATGAATATGGGCACGCTAAGCGGAGCGCCGAAAATTCGTGCTATGCAGCTGATTGCAGAATTCGAACAAACTCGTCGCGGTAGCTATGGCGGAGCCGTGGGATATTTCACCGCACATGGCGATCTGGATACCTGCATTGTGATCCGCTCCGCCTATGTGGAAGACGGTATCGCTACGGTACAAGCCGGTGCAGGAGTAGTACTGGATTCCGTGCCTCAGGCCGAAGCTGATGAAACCCGTAATAAAGCCCGTGCCGTGCTGCGAGCCATCGCCACCGCTCATCACGTTAAAGAGGTGTTCTAATGGCTGACATTCTTTTGCTCGATAACATCGACTCTTTTACCTACAACTTGGTCGATCAACTGCGTTCTAGTGGCCATCGCGTCGTGATTTACCGCAATCAAATTCCTGCGGAAGTCATCATTAATAAGCTGACTGAAATGGAAAATCCTGTGCTGATGCTGTCGCCGGGGCCAGGAACACCGTCTGAAGCGGGCTGTATGCCTGAGCTGTTGAACAAACTGCGTGGAAAATTGCCTATTATCGGAATTTGCCTCGGTCATCAAGCCATCGTCGAAGCCTATGGCGGACACGTTGGGCAAGCCGGAGAAATCCTGCACGGTAAAGCCTCGTTGGTTGAACATGACGACGAAGGCATGTTTAGTGGCTTACCTTCACCGCTTCCGGTCGCGCGCTACCACTCACTGGTGGGAAGCCAAATTCCGGCCGGATTAACCGTTAATGCCTCCTTCAATGGGATGGTGATGGCCGTTCGTCACGACGAAGAACGTGTGTGTGGTTTCCAATTTCACCCTGAGTCCATTCTCACAACCCAAGGCGCTCGTCTTCTTGAACAGACGCTTGAGTGGGCGTTGGTCTAAATAATGATTTTCTGAATATCAGTTGTCGATTAGAAACAAACAAAATCAAAAGACTAACGAAAAAAATTGCGGAGAAAACACCATGCAAGCAGCA
Source organism: Hafnia paralvei (assembly GCF_020150375.1). Taxonomy (NCBI): domain Bacteria; kingdom Pseudomonadati; phylum Pseudomonadota; class Gammaproteobacteria; order Enterobacterales; family Hafniaceae; genus Hafnia; species Hafnia paralvei. The sequence continues at coordinate 2,648,453 of NZ_CP083737.1, forward strand.
CTTATCAAACCGAGCATTTTTGAGCAGCAATCCATTTTGGACAAACTGTTTACGTCTCAAACCATGAGTCAGGAAGAGAGTCATCAGCTGTTTGGCGCGATTGTGCGTGGCGAACTGCAAGACAGCCAACTGGCCGCGGCACTGATCAGCATGAAAATGCGCGGCGAGCGCCCAGAAGAGATCGCCGGAGCCGCCAGCGCGTTACTGGCCGACGCACAGCCATTCCCCCGCCCTGACTACGATTTTGCAGATATCGTTGGTACCGGCGGTGACGGCACCAACAGCATTAATATCTCGACCGCCAGCGCTTTCGTCGCCGCCAGTTGCGGAGCCAAAGTGGCTAAACACGGTAACCGAAGCGTCTCTAGCCGCTCTGGTTCTTCGGATCTGTTGCAAGCTTTCGGTATCCGTCTCGATATGAGCGCCGAAGATTCTCGTCAGGCGCTAGACGATTTAAACGTCTGCTTCCTGTTTGCACCGCAGTATCACACCGGGTTTCGCCATGCTATGCCGGTGCGTCAGCAGCTCAAGACCCGCACTATTTTTAACGTACTGGGCCCGTTGATTAACCCAGCACGTCCACCCAAAGCCCTGATCGGTGTTTATAGCCCCGAGTTAGTTCTGCCGATTGCGCAGGCATTAAAAGTATTGGGTTATCAAAACGCCGCCGTGGTTCATGGCGGAGGAATGGACGAAGTGGCGATTCATGCCCCTACGCTGGTAGCCGAACTTCATCAGGGCGAAATCGAAAGCTACCAGCTTTCACCGCAGGATTTCGGCTTAGAAAGCTATTCGCTGAATGCGTTACAGGGCGGAACACCAGAAGAAAACCGTGACATTCTGGCGCGCTTATTACAAGGTAAAGGTGATGCAGCGCACGCTGCGGCCGTCGCCGCAAACGTTGCTTTGCTGCTGAAATTGTTTGGTCAGGATAATCTGCGCCATAACGCGCAACTGGCACTGGAAACCATCAGAAGCGGAACAGCATTTGAGCGAGTCACCGCACTGGCAGCACGAGGCTGAGTATGTTGCAAGGAAATCTGTCACCACAACGTTCATTACAAGAACAAGAAACCGTATTAAATCGCATCGTTCGCGACAAAGCCGTATGGGTTGAAGCCCGTCAGTCTCAACAGCCGCTTGAAAGCTTCCAAGCTAGCATTGTCCCTTCATCGCGTTCGTTTTATGACGCGCTGTCTGGCAACAGAACCGCCTTTATTCTGGAATGCAAAAAGGCATCACCCTCTAAAGGTGTGATCCGCGAAAACTTTAACCCGGTAGAAATCGCCACGCTGTATCGCGATTTTGCCTCAGCGATTTCCGTATTGACCGACGAAAAATATTTTCAGGGTGATTTCGATTATTTGCGTCAGGTCAGTGCCACCGTGCATCAACCGGTATTGTGCAAAGATTTTGTAATTTCTGCGTACCAAATTTATCTGGCCCGCTTCTATCAGGCCGATGCCATTTTGCTGATGCTCTCCGTTCTCGATGACGAGCAGTATCTGCATTTAGCCGCCATCGCCCACAGTCTCCAAATGGGCGTATTGACTGAAGCCAGTAACGAAGAAGAACTCGAGCGCGCCATTGCATTAAAGGCCAAAGTTGTTGGCATCAATAACCGAGACTTACGCGATCTGTCGATTGACCTCAATCGTACGCGTCAGATGGCGCCACGGTTGCCGCAAGGTGTCACCGTGATCAGCGAATCAGGTATTCATACCTACAGCCAGATTCGTGAGTTAAGCCATTTTGCCAACGGCTTCCTGATCGGTAGTGCATTGATGTCCGAACCTGATTTAAGTCTGGCGCTGCGCCGTGTGCTGCTGGGTGACAACAAAGTATGTGGTTTGACGCGTGCAGAAGATGCCGCCTCTGCTTATAGCGCGGGTGCCGTCTACGGCGGTTTGATTTTCGTCGGCAGTTCACCGCGCTACGTGGATATTTCCCAAGCACGAGAAGTGATTGCTGCAGCGCCGCTAAAATACGTCGGTGTATTCCGTAACGCCAAGCTGGAAACGGTACGTTTGACCGTGGAGCGTTTGGGACTCTATGCGGTTCAACTGCATGGCGATGAATCACAGGAATATATTCGCGAATTGCGACAGCTGTTGCCAATTAACTGCCAGATCTGGAAAGCCATGAGCATTAACGATGCTATTCCGGCACGCAATTTACTCCATGTCGATCGCTATGTTTTCGATAACGGTAACGGCGGCACTGGACAGGCTTTTGATTGGAATCTACTGCAAGGAAAAACGCTGGATAACGTCATGCTTGCCGGTGGGCTCAACGCCAGTAACTGCGTTATGGCTGCCAAGCTGGGTAGCGCTGGGCTGGATTTCAACTCTGGTGTGGAATCCGCGCCGGGGCAAAAAGATCGGCAAAAGCTGGAGGCGGTATTTCAAACGCTGCGAGCTTACTAGTTCACGCTAGCAAAAGAACTCATCAATAAAGAAAAGCGACAGGCCTACTTTAGCCTGAAATTGCCAAATACGAAGAATGGACAGGACGGGAAAAACAATGACTTTATTAAACCCCTATTTCGGTGAATTTGGTGGAATGTACGTTCCCCAAATATTAATGCCCGCATTAAATCAGTTGGAAGAAGCTTTTGTTAGCGCCCAGAAAGATCCTGAGTTTCAAGCTCAGTTCATCGATCTGCTAAAAAACTATGCGGGACGCCCTACCGCGCTCACGCTGTGCCGTAACTTAACCAAAGGCACTAAAGCCAAGCTATACCTGAAACGCGAAGATTTGCTGCACGGCGGCGCGCATAAAACCAATCAGGTATTAGGGCAGGCGCTGCTGGCCAAGCGAATGGGTAAAACCGAAATTATCGCCGAAACCGGGGCTGGGCAGCACGGCGTTGCCACCGCTCTGGCCTGTGCGTTGCTGGGACTGAAATGCCGCGTCTATATGGGTGCGAAAGACGTTGAACGTCAGTCGCCTAACGTGTTCCGTATGCGCCTGATGGGGGCGGAAGTTATTCCGGTACACAGTGGCTCAGCCACGCTAAAAGATGCGTGTAATGAGGCGCTACGCGACTGGTCTGGCAGTTACGACAAAGCGCACTATTTGCTGGGCACCGCAGCGGGTCCACACCCTTACCCAACTATTGTGCGTGAATTCCAACGCATGATTGGCGAAGAAACCAAAGAGCAGATCCTTGGTTTTGAAGGCCGTCTACCGGATGCCGTTTTGGCCTGCGTCGGCGGCGGATCTAACGCCATCGGCATGTTTGCTGACTTTATCGTCGAAGAGTCGGTACGCCTGATCGGCGTCGAACCTGGCGGTTTAGGTATCGAGACGGGACAGCACGGCGCACCGTTGAAACATGGCAAAGTGGGCATCTACTTTGGTATGAAATCACCAATGATGCAGACTGAGGAAGGCCAAATTGAAGAGTCTTACTCTGTCTCTGCGGGTCTGGACTTCCCCTCCGTCGGTCCACAACATGCCTATTTGAACAGCATCGGTCGTGCTGATTACGTATCAATCACCGATGATGAGGCGCTGGAAGCGTTCAAACGTCTGTCGCGCGAGGAAGGGATCATTCCAGCGCTGGAGTCTTCACATGCTCTCGCCCACGCGCTGAAAATGATTGAGCAAGATCCCGATAAAGAACAATTGCTGGTGGTGAACCTGTCAGGCCGCGGCGATAAAGACATTTTTACCGTTAACGATATTTTGAAAGCGCGGGGAGAAATCTGATGGAACGCTATCAACAACTGTTTGCCGAATTAAAAGAACGCAAAGAAGGGGCTTTCGTGCCTTTTGTGACCTTAGGCGATCCCACTCCGGCGCTTTCTTTAGAGATTATTAATACCTTAATTGACGCGGGTGCCGATGCGTTAGAGCTGGGTATTCCCTTCTCCGATCCACTCGCCGACGGCCCCACTATTCAAGACGCTACGCTGCGCGCTTTTGCCGCGGGCGTCACTCCGACCGTATGCTTTGAAATGTTGGCCGAGATCCGCAAAAAACATCCCCACATTCCAATCGGTCTGCTGATGTATGCCAACTTGGTGTTCCACAATGGCATTGACGAGTTTTATCAGCGCTGTGCCGAAGTTGGGGTCGATTCTGTATTGGTTGCCGACGTTCCGCTGGAAGAGTCAACGCCGTTCCGTCAGGCTGCACTGCGCCACGGTATCGCGCCGATCTTTATCTGCCCGCCTAACGCCGACGATGCGCTGCTGCAAGGCATCTCAGCGCAGGGGCGCGGCTATACCTACCTGCTCTCACGTGCTGGTGTTACCGGTGCTGAAACCCGCGCACAGCTGCCGTTGCATCATTTGGTGGCACGCTTGGGTGAATTGAGCGCTCCTCCTGCGTTACAAGGCTTTGGTATTTCTGAGCCGTCGCAGGTGAAAGAAGCGCTGGATGCTGGCGCCGCAGGTGCAATTTCAGGTTCGGCCATTGTTAAAATCATTGAGACAAACCATCACCATCCTGACGTTATGCTCAAAAAACTGCACGACTTTGTCAGCGGAATGAAAGCGGCTACGCGCCGCTAAGATAAATGTAAGCTCAACAACCGTGCTGTATTCGTACCGCACGGTTTTTTTATATTAGTGAAGCTTACATATTGATAACCCTATTTTTTAAAAATGGATTATAGTGATTACGGATGGTTCAACGAATAATCATTAGATTACGTTTTGAATTGCCATACCAACAATAAACTGCAAGGAGAGACATTGATGAAATGGGTTAAAGCGATTACCACTTTTTGCGCAGCGGCGATTTTTTCTGTTGCGTTGGCGGGTTGCGCACCAACAGCGAAACAGGAAGGAACCGGCGGTTATATCGACGATACCGTCATAACAACCAAAGTTAAATCTGCGCTGCTGGCTGAAAAATCTCTCAAATCCACCGAGATCAGCGTTGAAACCTTTAAAGGCCGCGTTCAGCTCAGCGGTTTCGTGACGTCTTCTGCTGATGCTAACCGTGCCGTCGCCGTGGCTAAAACGGTGAAAGGTGTACGTACGGTAGAAAATGATATGCGGATTAAATAATTCGCTCTGACGATCAAAAAAGGCGCTAAAGCGCCTTTTTTATTGTCTGTAACTTTTGTCTGTAACGTTACTTTAAAACTACAGGGTCTGTAACACTGGCCGTTCTTACTGTTCCTGCTACACGTCTCTATTTAGAAACGGTAACCCACGGCAAACATGAATACAAACGGGTCTACGTGTGTATCAATGTTTTGTTTTTGGTTGTTGCTATCTCTGAACTTAATGGTGGTATCGATATCCATGTACCACAATGAGGCGTTGATCATCCAATCTTTATCAACCATGTAGTCCAGACCAACCTGACCCGCTGCACCCCATGAGTTGTCTACGCTCAAATCGTGCAAGCCTAAGCTTTTTCCGGTGTTATTGAACTTCGCATCATAGAAATTCGTGTAGTTAATACCCACACCCACATACGGACGCAGCTTGTCTTCAGCCTTACCAAAGTACCACTGAGCCATCAGCGTCGGTGGCAACTGACGAGAGGAAGCAATATCCCCCGTCGCCTGCAAGCCCACTTTATGCTGGAACGGCGTCGCACCTAACAGTTCAACCCCAATGTTATCGGTGATCAGATAGCTGAAAGTCAGACCAAGCTGGGTATCGTTATCGATCTTGAACCCACCCAGTCCCATCACGTTTTCACTGCTTTCCGTTGGACGTACGGTTGCGGTACCGGCACGGACAATAAAGTCACCAGCCTGATGAGCCATAGCAAAAGACGGTGCCAGCGTAGCTGCCACACATAGCGCAAGTGTTAGTTTTTTCATCATCCCTTCCCTTTATATGGTTATCACTGCGTGCAGGAATATACCCAAAAAGGATGATTCATGATTTAACACAGATCACATGAATGACATTGTTTTTGACAAAATGACATAAAATAAACATGCATTAAATATATGATTTTAATGAAATTGATTTAGATCAATTTTAACCAAATATCAACATTCATCACGCATCAAACCGAAGGGTGTTGACCTAAGATTAACCTCAGAGTAATTTTTTTATTCCGATTGTTTTGGTTCGAAGCCATAAGGAGTGGTGGGAAATCAAGATGAGTAACACTTCAACTATTTCAACGCTGATACAACCTAATCCATGTATATCCTGCGGCGCATGCTGCGGCTATTTCCGTGTTTCATTTTACTGGGCCGAGGCAGATGATGCCGGTGGCTGCGTGCCCGCATCACTCACTGAGCAGGTGAATCCGTATCTTCGCTGTATGCAGGGAACCAACAGTAAAAAACCACGCTGTGTGAACCTGCGCGGTGAAATCGGCCAGCAAGTCATGTGTGCCATGTATGAAAACAGGCCGTCGCCTTGCCGTGAATTTGAGCAGTCATGGGAATATGGTGAACGCAATGAAGCCTGCGATCGTGCTCGGGCAGCCTATGGGTTGCCTCCCCTTGCCCCCAACAACGTAGAAGAAATCGCCAGTAGCATCGCAACGGGGTGCCACTTACCCGGTTAACAAGGTACAATCGGCGCACATTCATTATATTGATATGCCCTAATACCGTGAAGCAGTGACGTTGTCCGATACTGCTTCACGCCAACGGGGATCGTTGCCACTGCCAAGGAGCGCCTGCATGCCAATCACGGCCCGTACACTGTACCGTGACACCTTCAACTTTTTCCGCCATCAGCTAAGCACGCTGTGCTTGTTAGCGCTGTTAACCGCGTTTATTTCGGTGATATTAAATCAAGCGTTTACTCCAGGTGCCGATGACCTGAGTATTCTGGCTGGTGCTGATGGTACTCTGTCCTCGGGTATGGGGCTGCAAGAGATGGTGCAACAAATGACGCCTGAGCAACAGATGGTGTTATTGAAAGTCTCTGCCGCGGCCAGTTTTTCCGCCCTCATTGGCAATGTGTTACTGCTAGGCGGCATGCTGGCACTGATCCCATTGGTTTCGCAGGGACAGCGTATCAGTGCGTTGCGCGCCATTGGCGCTTCTGCACCGATGTTACCGCGTCTGCTGATACTGATGTTCCTGTGCACCCTAATGGTTCAACTGGGAATTACCGCATTTATCGTACCGGGTATTGTGCTAGCCGTTGGGCTAGCGTTAGCGCCAATGATTATGTCTGGAGAGAAAGCGGGTATATTCACGTCGATTCGTAGCAGTTTCCGTCTGTCATTTGCCAACGTCCGTTTGATTAGTCCAGCCATTATGCTGTGGCTAGCGGCGAAATTGGCGCTGTTACTGCTGGTTGGTGTGCTTTCTGCCCTCCATCCAACCATTGGCATGGTGATTATAGGCGCGCTGAGCAATCTGATTTCTGCGCTGCTCATTATCTATTTATCTCGTCTGTACATGCTGGTGAAACAAAGTGCTTAATCGAATCTGATGACAGCGCGTTGTGACTAATATTGATATAAAAAAACGCCCGATGGATTTATTTCATCGGGCGTTTTTCATTAGTTTGGCATTCAACTATTAATCAGAACGAATAATCAGAACGGATAGTCGTGATACCCCATCTGCTCGGAAATGTTACGCGCGGCAGTATGCAGCATCGTCACATATTCATGTTTAGCATCTTCGGAGAAACGAATTGTCGGGAATGAAATACTTAGTCCTGCAATCACAACACCAAAGCGATCAAAGACGGGAACGGCGATGCAGCGCAACCCCTCTTCCTGCTCTTCGTTATCCTCACCGAAGCCTTGTTGTTTCACCATATCTAAGGCAACCAGCAACTCTTCCGGCGCCAAAATGGTTTTGTCCGTGCTACGTTTGAATTCAATCTGAGAGATAATTTCTTTTGCTTCTTCGCGATCGCGCCACGCCAGCAGCACTTTACCAATCGCGGTGCTGTGCAGCGGATTGCGACGCCCGATGCGCGAATACATGCGCAGATTGTACATCGAGTCGATTTTATGAATGTAGACAATGCCATCTTCATCCAGCGCCCCTAAATGGATCGTTTCACGCGTTAAACGTGAAAGCTCGCGCATTTCGATATCCGCACTGCGAATAAGATCCACGTTTTGTAACGCATGGGCACCCAACTCAAATAACTTCAGCGTCAGCGAATACTTTTCTGACTCACTCTCCTGCGATACATAACCAAGAGATTTCATGGTTTGCAGAAAACGATACACGGTACTTTTAGACATCATCACTCGCTGAGACAGCTCGGTGATGCCTATTTCGCGCTCTTCGGTGAGCGCCTGTAAAATCCCAAACACTTTGAGTACAGAAGAGACCGAATCGGGTTGTTTATCTATATCTGTTGACATTGTATTTCTTTACCCTATCAGATGATTAAATCGAACCTATGTTTCATTATAAAAGGAACAGCTTCTGAAAGACAGCCTGTTAAACAGGTTGCAGTACGGTTTAAACGTTTCCGCACATCCGCAGGTTTGTTACAAACAAAGCCGTGTGTGACGATGGTCTCATTTGATAATTAACGTTATAGTTGCGATCTTGACCAATAATCCTCTAATTATCATTACTCAATGAAATCAACCCCAAATGACGGTGTTCCTTTACCACAACGCTACGGTGCCATTTTAGCCATTGCACTCGGCATTACTGTGGCGGTACTCGATGGCGCGATTGCCAACGTTGCCTTACCGACCATTGCTCGCGATCTGAATGCCTCAGCCGCAACGTCGGTCTGGATCGTCAATGCCTATCAGCTTGCGATAACGATTTCTCTGCTTTCGCTCGCGTCACTGGGCGATATCATCGGCTATCGCAAAGTGTATCTCACCGGCCTGTTGGTATTCAGCGTTACCTCACTGGGATGTGCCATGTCTGATTCACTGTGGACACTGACGCTTGCTCGTGTGCTGCAAGGCTTTGGTGCCGCTGCCGTAATGAGTGTTAACGTGGCGCTAGTGCGACTCATCTATCCACAGCGTCACCTTGGGCGCGGCATGGGGATTAATGCGTTAATCGTTGCCGTTTCTGCCGCCGCAGGCCCCTCGGTTGCCGCTGCAATCTTATCCGTCAGTAGTTGGCCATGGCTGTTTGCAGTAAATGTCCCTATTGGCATTGCCGCTTTTATTTGTGGTATGAAGTTTCTCCCTCAAAATCCACCGAAAGTCGGTAAACCCAAATTTGACGTCTATAGCGCACTGCTGAATGCGCTCACCTTTGGCTTATTAATCTCAGCCATCAGTGGCTTTGCCCAACGCCAAAACAGCCTGCTACTGCTGGGTGAAGTCGTGATTATGCTGGTAGTGGGAACATTGTTTGTACGCCGCCAACTCACGCAAGAATTCCCGTTACTTCCCGTTGATCTGCTGCGTATTCCCATTTTTTCTTTATCAGTGGGAACCTCAATCTGTTCTTTTAGTGCCCAAATGCTGGCCTTTGTTTCGCTTCCATTCTTCCTACAAACCGTTCTGGGTAAAACGGAGGTCATGACCGGCCTGCTGCTCACCCCGTGGCCCATTGCAACCATGATCATGGCTCCGATTGCCGGACGCCTGCTTGAGCGTTTCAACGCTGGGCTACTCGGTAGCATCGGCTTAGCGCTATTTGCCGTTGGGCTGCTGTCTCTAGCGTTGCTGCCCGCATCGCCTTCGGATCTCGATATTATTTGGCGCATGGCGTTGTGTGGCGCAGGGTTTGGTATTTTCCAGTCGCCAAACAACCACACTATGATCTCTTCCGCACCACGCCACCGCAGCGGAGGTGCCAGCGGTATGCTCGGCACCGCTCGTCTGCTTGGGCAAACCAGCGGTGCTGCATTAGTCGCACTGATGTTTAATCTGTTTGGCAACCACGGCACGCATTCATCTCTGCTGCTTGGCGCCCTGTTTGCACTTTGCGCCGCCATCGTCAGCAGCTTGCGTATTCGACAGCCAAAGCCGTCGGCGCAATAACACCATAAAAAAGGGATCCCTCTCGGGATCCCCTACCAAAATGATAAGAATCATCGCAATACACCGCGTTATGCTGTGATGCTTATCAGCTCGGTTTCGTTATTTGATGAAACCACGCAGTTCGCCATGTCGAACAATCCCCTGCAAAAGCACTTCATCGCTGATGATGTCAAATAGCGATAGCGTATTACCATCTCTTTTCTCCTGATTCTTATTGTAACGCGCAATTTCCCCCCACTCTTCAAACGCCCGTGGATGGTGCTGCTTAATGAAGGCCAATAGCGTAATCAGTGTCACCGCGCTAGCTGGCATATTCGTCACCGAACCATTCAGGTAATTGAAGATAGTATTACGAGGAGCATTCAATAACGTAGTGAGCTCTGTCTTCGTCATTCCCAATTCGTTAAAAACCCTAGTGAATTCGTTCACTTAATTTGTTCCTAATAGGTTAATTTTCTGGTTTTGCTATTTTATCAAAGCCTTGATGATACTGAAAGTTTTTCATGTTGAAGAATTCTCTTCATACAATGACTTAACTAAAATCAGAACATATACAGTTAATAATAAGAACAATAAATAATCCCATTAAGAACAAAAAGCATTGTTATCTTTTTGTTGAATGAAAAATAAGTATTGATAGATATTTTATATGCGCCTAAATTTCACTCCATCAGGAACATTTTTACGTCTGCAAAAAACCAACATCGCAAAACAACTTTCTTTAGGTCTATCTCTTTATGAAGCGCAAAATAACTTTCATCGCTGTTGTAATCGCTAGTTCTTTCGTTGGAATGGCGCAAGCTCACTTAAACCTTACCGATGCATTAGGGGGCTCATCAGATGAAGCTGTAGCCTTTAGAAAATGGGTGTTAGCTACTCATAAAATTGATTCATCAGTTTTTGATTACTCGAATAATGCCCAAAATACCTTCGTTAACTCACCGACAACGAATATTGGTAACTCTAACCAGACTGCGCATAACCTGCTTGATAACCACAATTACGATCTGCAGACCTATTGGATCCCTCAATTTGAGTCCGCATGGTCAGAATTGCCAAAACCGACAAATACGACAACAACACCTAGTGGCAATTATAATCGTGGCGGTACACCGACCTATTCCATACCGGACAACACGCCTAAGCCAGTTTATTATGGCCCGACGCAGCGCCCAAATACCTCAGTAGAAATAGAAAATGAAAAACCAGAAACACCACATTTAGACGGTCAGCATAACGTCGAAATTAACCCTGCTCATGGTAATCCTGAAGGCGTTGACGTAGCACCTATGCTGGCGCAGCAGAAATTAACCGCTGACAAGTACGCCGCAGCCACTGTGCCTGTGCAAGCGCCACATTTAGACGGTCAGCATAACGTCGAAATTAACCCTGCGCATGGTAATCCTGAAGGCGTTGACGTAGCGCCTATGCTGGCGCAGCAGAAATTAACCGCTGACAAGTACGCCGCTGCCACTGTGCCTGTGCAAGCGCCACATTTAGACGGTCAGCATAACGTCGAGATTAACCCTGCGCACGGTAATCCTGAAGGCGTTGACGTAGCGCCTATGCTGGCGCAGCAGAAATTAACCGCTGACAAGTACGCCGCTGCCACTGTGCCTGTGCAAGCGCCACATTTAGACGGTCAGCATAACGTCGAGATTAACCCTGCGCATGGTAATCCTGAAGGCGTTGACGTAGCACCTATGCTGGCGCAGCAGAAATTAACCGCTGACAAGTACGCCGCTGCCACTGTGCCTGTGCAAGCACCACATTTGGACGGTCAGCATAACGTCGAGATTAACCCTGCGCATGGTAATCCTGAAGGCGTTGACGTAGCGCCTATACTGGCGCAGCAGAAACTGACCAGTGAAAAATATGCGTCGCAAAATATATCTGACAAACGTGTATCTAGCAGCAACGAGACCACGCTGAACAAAAAGCAGAGTTTAGCGAGCAGAAAAGTGGCCGAAATTGCACAGTACAACGCCATGCAACTAAAAATTGATAATATGGCGTTAGCGGATAACCATCACCGAATCGCGTCTAACAGCGCGGCGATAAGCTCTAACTCTCAACGTTTAGACTCCGTTCAACATCATCAGGCGGAACAAGATTCACGCATTAACGAAAATAAAAAGCAGGCCTCTGCAGGGATCAGCGCTGCCTTTGCTCAGGCTAACATTCCTCAAGTGACCGATAGCCAACAGTTTGCCGTGGGTGCTGGCGTTGGGGGGTACGACAGTGAAAATGCAATCGCCGTGGGTGCATCATTCCATGCAACGCAAAATACCATCGTTAAGATGACCGTATCTGACGATACCCAAAATAACTTTGGCTATGGCGCAGGCGTTTCCGTCGGCTGGTAGAGAATTATGCGTTATTATTATTAAAAACATCATGACATATATAGCTATGATGATTGGAGATAACCAATGAAAGTACAAAAACTACTGTTGGTCAGCGTTGTGGCTGGATTGCTCGCTGGTTGCACGTCATCCGCTGAGCGAATGGCAAAATGTGAAGGTCAGGGCGTAAGTAAAGACGCCTGTTATATTGCCGAGCAAAACCGCATCAATACCCTTAACGCCGCCGCTGAAAAACAGGCGTTAGAAAACGCGCAGCAGCAGTATGGTCAAGCAACGCATAAAGCCGTCGTGAAAACGGGCTATGGCGTAACGGTTAAGCGCGGAACCGATGGTATTGTGACAGTCAACGGTAAACCTGCGGCCTTAGATGAAAAAAATGCTGATGCTGCCGTTTATTCACAGGGCATTTATCAGGTAATTTTCTATACCAAAGGGAAAGTTGCGCTGATGGAGAATCGCCAATTTAAAGGCTACTTGAAATAATGCTAAAAGCCGGATGTGGTAAACACGGCATCCGGCGATTGATATCAGAATAATTAGGCCGCCGGCTCCGCTTTTGACAGCGCGGCTAATGTGGCTTCACGGCTAGCTAATACACGTTCAACGGTATCAACCACGGCCTGCGTTTGCGGGTCGATCTCTATATTCACCTTATCTCCCAAGCGTTTCACTCCCAGCGTTGTGCGCTGCAGGGTTTCAGGGATCAGATGAACGCAAAAACGACTTTTGGTGACTTCACCAATCGTTAAGCTGATACCGTCAATACCGATAAAACCCTTGTGCAGCACATATTTCATCAGGTCAGTGCTGGGCATTTTAAACCAAATCTGACGATTATTTTCTGAGGTCAAGATCTTCACGATTTCAGCGGTGCAAATAATATGGCCTGACATTAAATGCCCACCGATTTCATCGTTAAACTTCGCTGCACGTTCCAGATTCACCACGCTCCCGATAGTGACATCACCTAAGTTAGTGATGCGTAGCGTCTCTTTCATCAGATCAAAACTGACCAGATCGTCTTCAACCTTTGTCACTGTCAAACAGCAACCGTTATGAGCCACCGATGCCCCGAGTTCTAAACCAGGCAGCAGCTCCTGCGGAAACTTCACGACGTGAGTACGGAAATTCGATTTTTCGTCAATGGACACGACCGGAGCGGTGCCCTGAACAATGCCGGTAAACATAAATGGTGCCTCTGCAATAATGTCTTATCGAAAACAATTACCTAGCAGTTTGCCGCAAACCATCGATAAAACCAAATCATGAGCGCAATTATCAGCAGATAACCCACCCATCAGCGACAGTTTTCATTCTATTGTGCTCTATCTGCAGGTAGAATCATTCGTTTATCATTTATACTCGTCATATTTCAGGTCACACGTGCGTCTGGCAAGCAATACTTGTACTCCGCTTCGCGCGCATGGGCCGCGAATTTGGCTGTTTAGATGCTGTTCTCATCACGTTGAGTATCGCATTCCCCTCTTCAAGGCTTGCCGTGAAGAGTCTTTTACTTATTTGTGTTTTCTCTCTCATTTAAAATAAAAAGGTGTATACGTGCAGAAGTATTGGATAGAAGCGCGTAGCTTATTGGCTCTGGCTATTCCCGTTATCATTGCGCAAGTTTCACAAACGGCCATGGGTTTCGTTGACACCATCATGGCAGGTGGCGTCAGCGCCACTGATATGGCGGCGGTGGCTGTCGGAACCTCTATTTGGCTACCCGCTATTTTATTCGGCCACGGCTTGTTGTTGGCATTAACCCCGGTTATTGCTCAACTAAACGGCGCAGGCCGACGCGATAAAATCGGACATCAGGTACAACAAGGCTTTTGGTTAGCGCTGGTCGTTTCAGCACTGATCATCGTGGTGCTTTATAACGCCAAGCACATTATCGATATGATGCACAACATCGACCCTAACTTAGCTAACAAAGCCATCGGCTATCTTCATGCGATTATGTGGGGGGCGCCGGGTTATCTGTTCTTCCAAGTGCTGCGTAACCAGTGTGAGGGGCTATCAAAAACTAAGCCGGGGATGGTGATTGGTTTTATCGGTCTGTTGGTCAACATACCCATTAACTACATTTTTATTTATGGGAAATTAGGCGCTCCAGCGCTCGGCGGTGTGGGGTGCGGCGTGGCAACTGGCACCGTTTATTGGGTGATGTACTTCATCATGCGCTGGTATGTACGTCACGCGTCCAGCTTGCGCGACCTGCGCCCTAAACGTATGGAAGCCCCGCAGTGGGCGACTATTCACCGCCTGATTAACATCGGGATGCCGGTAGCGTTAGCGCTGTTCTTCGAGGTCACCTTATTTGCCGTAGTTGCACTGCTTGTTTCCCCTCTCGGGATTGTTTCAGTTGCCGGGCACCAGATTGCCTTGAACTTTAGCTCGCTAATGTTTGTTTTACCGATGTCGTTAGGTGTAGCGGCCACCATTCGCGTGGGATATCGCCTTGGCGAAGGCTCGGCTGAAAATGCCAAAGTGGCTGCACGAACCAGTATCGCCGTGGGTATGACGATGGCGGCCTGTACCGCAATCTTCACGGTTATCTTCCGCGAGCCAATCGCCTTGCTCTATAACGATAACCCTGAAGTTATCACCATGGCATCGCACCTGATGCTGTTGGCCGCCATTTACCAGATCTCTGACTCCGTACAGGTGATCGGTAGCGGCGTACTGCGTGGGTATAAAGATACTCGCTCTATCTTCTTTATTACCTTTACCGCCTACTGGATCTTGGGGTTACCTACGGGTTATGTGCTTGCATTGACAGACTATGTCGTTCCCGCGATGGGGCCAAGCGGCTTCTGGACAGGATTCATTATCGGGTTAACGTCTGCAGCTATTATGATGGCACTGCGCATTCGCTGGTTACAAAATCAGCCTGCTGCATGGATCTTGCAGCGTGCGGCGCGCTAATGAACAATTAGCAAAAGCACCGCCGAATATTCGCAGCAATATCAAACCTTCAACGGCATCTTAGATGCCGTTTTTTTCACCCAGATGCGCATATCATCAGCAATCGTGTGAATTTAAGAGGAATTTTTGGCAATCCCCCTTGCCAGCCGTGCCATGTGCCGCTAATATTCGTCTCCGTTGTCTGGCGCAGTCAGTATGTCAGCAAGGCAACACAGGATGCGTCCGTAGCTCAGTTGGTTAGAGCACCACCTTGACATGGTGGGGGTCGGTGATTCGAGTTCACTCGGACGCACCATTCTTTGCAAACCACCGCCCTTCTCTCATTGCCACTTTGTTTCTTTTGCGAAATCTCTCTTACAAAAAACGATAAAGCCCGCAGATAGCGACTCTCCTTTAGTCTGTGCCGCCTCTGCGCGACTCAATCAGAACGTTTTCAATATCACCGACAACACTTTTGCATTAACCTTCATCTTCATATCATCCTCCGTGGTGGCCGAAATATATATGTTAATCATCCCCGAGCTCTTTTCACTTCCGCTCAGCCCACGTAATGCCGCCGTCATTGGCACCATAAAGGTTGTCTTCATGTTCGTCATATCCATGCTGCCGAAAAAGGCAAAGCTATTCACAGGATCTTGGCAAGTGTCGACGGCGCTGACCTGAGTTCTCTTCTGCATCAAACTCGGCTTATCCAGAGCAATATTAAAGCTCACGCCCTGAACCGAAGACATCGGCATGATCTCCACCAACGCGTAGTAGCGTTGCTGCTCATCCCCAAACAGCTCCGCTGAATTTTGCAGAGGCTTCGGCAAGATCACCTGGGCGTTAACAATTTGGCCATTGCTCAAATCCGTTTGATCGAGTGTGGCATCTAGCTGCAGTGCAGGCAGTGAGCTTACTTTACCCTGCGTTAAACGTGGCGTTGAATCCCCGCTTCCCGTTTGATAGTCATAATCAAAATCGCCTATCTGGGCATAATCTCCGGCGCTGTTCTTCTGCACTGGCCGACCATTTTCATCGACGTAAAACAGGAAAGGCTCGTTTTTCCACAGGCTCAAGCCGGTTTGTGGCTCGGTGGGCAAATTATCTCGTATTTGCTTTGTGCGCCACACCTCCCATAAACGATCGAGATTAGCATGATGCATGAAGAAAACCGGGTCGACAGGAGACAAAAAGTTCCCCATAAAACCTCCGATATCGTTATGCACTTTGTTATGCGGGAAGGCCTCCAGTATTCCAAAACCATGCTGATGGCTGTTGCTATGATTGGGCGCGGACTCACTGCCAAACAGCTCAAAAGAACGCGGCGCCAATGCATCTAAAATCGTCTCTAGGGAAACCGCGTTCTGGGTTGTGCAATCGAAATTGGGTTGGTCTTGAGTGAGCGCTCGCGTTTGCCCTCGAGGAAAGAACATCGCGTCTTCAGGTTTTCCATCACCTTCGATACCTCGCCAAAGATCGCGTGGATACGGATAGTTACGCAGTTGTAATTCATGCAGCTGTTGCGGAGTGAATTGCCCCCACAATGCTTCTACAGGATTAAATAATGCTTCACGAAATTTAGCGTAACTATCAATAAACGCCTGATTATCTGGATTAAGCACACCGTCAAAAAAAACCTCAGGAATACGCGGTTCCGCCGTCCAATCCCAGAACGGCATGGCAAAATCAGCGTCTCCGCTCAGTTTACGGATGATCCTTTCAAACCACCCCACATACCCACGATGCCAAGGCAAAAACCACCAATTACCATGAGGGCAATCAAGCGTATGAATTAACGTATGCCGATACCAATTCAGGGGATCTGATGGCGGTAATGCGAGCATTGCCCTGATCCCTTTTTGATAGCTTTCGAGCATTCTCTGCCCTTCTTTGCTATTGAGATTCACACGCGTATAGCGTCTTTTGGTGTCTGTGGAGGGCATGGCTGAAAATGCAGATTGAAACGGGAGTGCTGCTGCGAGCGTAGTCAGCGTCGTGGCGATAATTAAACGGCGCCTGCTCAGGCTAAAAGGGGATTCACGCTTACTCATATTAAATATCCTTAATAGTAGGATTTTGAGCAAAAAGAATAATATTCTGATTTAAAAGCGATAACCTGCCGCCATCAGAAATAATATTTCGCCTGATGGCAAAAATAAGCATAGAACATTAATCAATCTCAGCAAGCGGCCAAACATGAATAGATCCAGCCGGTATCTGAGGGAATGTCAAAATTTTATTGCGCAACAAGTTTTTCATCGACGCTACATTTGCGCAGCAATCGTTGTTTTTTTAGCTAATCACGTCCACGGTGAGGCAAATTCGTTGTCAATTCACAGGTTAAGACCGTATAATACGAAACGTCATTTCAATTGAATGGTTTCAGCCCTTGATCTGTCGCTACGCAAACTACAATTCAAAGATGCTTTCGCGCTTATCAATACCTAAACGCGGAGAACACTTTTCCGCATCCATCCCTCAGCTGTCATCTATTCTTAGTAGTGTTTCAACATCCCGATTACCGACGTTCACACTTTTAGGCAACGTTAACCTTTTAAGCAACATCGTTTTATCGGCTTCATCTCTTGCTCATGGCATCGCCAAGAGCACATTGTTTTTTCAATCCATCACAACTTGCAGAAATTAAACTTCATGAAAAAGACCAAAATCGTATGCACCATCGGTCCTAAGACCGAATCCGAAGAAATGCTAAACAACATGCTGACCGCAGGCATGAACGTTATGCGTCTTAACTTCTCCCACGGTGATTATGAAGAACACGGACAGCGCATCAAAAATATCCGTGCTGTAATGGAAAAAACCGGTAAGAAAGCCGCTATTTTGCTGGACACCAAAGGCCCAGAAATCCGTACGATGAAACTGGAAGGCGGTAAAGACGCCGCGCTGACCGCAGGTCAGACTTTCACTTTCACCACGGACCAAAGCGTCGTTGGTAACACCAGCCGTGTAGCCGTCACCTACCCAGGCTTTGCCGCTGACCTGAAAATCGGTAACACCGTGCTGGTTGACGACGGTTTGATCGGTATGGAAGTTATCGAAGTGTCAGAAACCGAAGTGGTTTGTAAGGTTCTGAACGCAGGCGATCTGGGCGAGAACAAAGGTGTTAACCTGCCGGGCGTTTCCATTCAGTTGCCAGCACTGGCTGAAAAAGACAAGCGTGACTTGGTATTCGGCTGTGAGCAAGGCGTTGATTTCGTTGCGGCTTCATTCATCCGTAAACGTTCTGATGTCATGGAAATTCGCGAACACCTGAAAGCACACGGTGGCGAAAACATCCAGATTATCTCTAAGATCGAAAACCAAGAAGGCCTGAACAACTTCGACGAAATTCTGGAAGCGTCTGACGGCATCATGGTTGCACGTGGTGACCTGGGCGTGGAAATCCCGGTTGAAGAAGTTATCTTCGCTCAGAAGATGATGATCGAAAAATGTAACCGCGCACGTAAAGTCGTTATTACTGCGACCCAAATGCTGGATTCCATGATCAAAAACCCACGTCCAACTCGCGCAGAAGCGGGCGACGTTGCTAACGCCATCCTCGACGGTACTGACGCCGTTATGCTGTCAGGCGAAAGCGCTAAGGGTAAATATCCTCTGGAAGCCGTCAGCATTATGGCCACTATCTGTGAGCGCACAGACCGTGTGATGCAGAGCCGTATCGAAACTCTGCATGACAGCCGCAAACTGCGCATCACTGAAGCCGTATGCCGTGGCGCCGTTGAAACAGCAGAAAAACTGGACGCACCGCTGATTGTTGTGGCAACCGCAGGCGGTAAATCAGCGAAAGCCGTACGCAAATACTTCCCAGATGCGATGATCCTAGCGCTGACCACTAACCCAGTGACCGCTCGCCAGTTGATCCTGAGCAAAGGCGTGGTTCCTATGCTGGTTAAAGAGATTGCTTCTACTGACGATTTCTATCGTATCGGTAAAGAAGTCGCAGTTGAAAGCGGTCTGGCTCAGAAAGGCGACGTTGTCGTTATGGTTTCAGGCGCACTGGTGCCAAGTGGAACTACCAACACCGCTTCTGTTCACGTTCTCTAATTACATTTATTGTAATTATATCAAGCGCCGGAATCCGGCGCTTTTTTTATTGTTTTTATCACACAGTTCAAACTTAAGCTATTGTTAATCATGATTTTTACTTATTTTAAAATCCTAGCAAAACAAGCAAAAAAGCTTCATTTTCGCCAACTTAATTTAATTTTTTCATTTAAAAATGACGTTTATTTAGATGACTGGTCAAAACAAAGCGATTCAGTACAAAAAATGTATTCTCTTCGAAAAAGAGTTTGTGTAATACTCGTTTAGCTATATGGAAATCAACTCAAACTAGAGGGTGTTACAATGAATCGCACTAAATTGGTACTGGGCGCAGTAATTCTGGCGTCTACTATGCTGGCTGGCTGTACAAGCAACGCTAAAATCGACCAACTGTCGACTGATGTTCAGACTCTGACCACCAAAGTTGATCAGCTGAGCAACGACGTTAACGCCATGCGCACTGACGTTCAGTCTGCTAAAGATGAAGCCGCTCGCGCTAACCAGCGTTTGGACAACATTCGCGGTGGCTACAAGAAATAATATTGCTTACGCAATGTGATATAAACGCGCTAATGGCACCATTCTTGTGCTGCCATTAGCGTCTTACGAACCCGAATCGAACTCATGTATGGTCACTCGTGATGTTCATACACTCCTAATCACCCACTCTGGCGCTCGGATTAGCAGAAATTAAGAATAATTCAAGCTTCAAGCTCTCATTTTTGTTTACATCTGTACCGCATTTTTTCCGCCTGAATTAGTCCTGTTCATATAATTAATTTCCAAATCAAAATAAGATGAATCCAATAGAAATGACCTGTTTTCTCTCCTTTTTTTAATCTTTTGGAAAAAGAAGGCGTTTCTTTGAGCGAACGATCAAAATAAAGCGACTTAGTACAAAAAATTTATTCTCTTTAGAAAATGGTTTGTGTAATACTTGTAACGCTACATGGAGATTAACTCAATCTAGAGGGTTTTATAATGAATCGTACTAAACTGGTACTGGGCGCAGTAATCCTGGCTTCTACTATGCTGGCTGGTTGTTCAAGCAATGCTAAAATCGACCAACTGTCTACTGATGTTCAGACTCTGAACACCAAAGTTGATCAGCTGAGCAACGACGTTAACGCAATGCGCGCTGACGTTCAGACTGCTAAAGACGACGCAGCACGTGCTAACCAGCGTCTGGACAACATGGCTGTTAAATACAAGAAATAATATTTCTTGAGTCATGTAATAAAGGCGCACTTTGTGCGCCTTTTTTTATGCCGACGTCATCTAACACGCCGAGTCCTCCCATCCCCTATCAGCCCCGCTTTATCTCGCCGTCCACGTAAAGCAAACCACTAACCGCATTTATTGAGTCGCACCCATAAAAAAGGACGCCCAGAGGCATCCCCATGAATCACACTACAGCGCGCTAAACGCATGCCATACGCTTTTATTGAATATCCTTGGCAGTCTCAGCCTTGGCTTCGGTAATCTTCACTGCGTTGGCGGCAGGCTCAGATTTCACGTCTTGACCATGGTGCACTAAAACGGGCATACCCGAGCGACGTTTCATCGCCTCATCAAACACCAGTCGATCGGTCAGTGGGCTTTCTGCAAACTTTTTAGCTGCCGGTTTCAGAACAATAGGCATCGTTTGCGGATCGTCTTTCTCAGTGCGTGACAATGGCTGATGTACTTCCACATAACGCTTACCATCAGGCTCCACCGAAACTTTCACCGGCGCATTCACGATCTGAACTCGCGTTCCTTTAGGAACGGTTTTAAACAATGCTTCGATATCGTCTGGGCGTAGGCGGATACAGCCAGAGCTTACGCGCATGCCAATCCCAAAATTCGCGTTGGTGCCGTGGATGAGGTATACCCCCCCTTGAGCCGACAGACGCAGCGCAAACAAACCCATTGGATTTTCTGGACCTGCCGGTACAACCGCCGGCAACGTCACACCTTCAGCTTTATAGTGTTTACGAATATTTGCCGTTGGCGTCCAAGTAGGATTAGCAATGGACTGAGAAACGCTGGTCACCATTTCTGGCGTGTTACGTCCCAACTGGCCAATGCCAATAGGATAAACCACGACTTTACCTTCCCCTTTCGGGTAATAGAACAGTCGCATTTCTGCCAAGTTAATCACAATGCCTTCACGCGGCGCATCGGGCAGCAACATTTGCGAAGGAATGGTTAAAACCGTCCCCGGCGTAGGCAGATAAGGATCGACTCCCGGATTAGCTTCCAGCATGCCAAGCAGGCCGATCTGGTAGCGAGAGGCAATGTCTTCAAGAGGTTTGCCATTGTTTTGTACCGTTACCGTCACGTTTTCACCAATCAAACGGCTGTCCGGTGGCGGCAAAGGGTATTCGGTTGCCTCGGCGACAGACGTCCCTGCCATCCATACCGAAAGCAACATAGTCACAAGAGGTAGTGCACGCTTCATGCTTGATTCCCAGTCTTATTGTTTACCTTCAGGACGAAGGCTAACTCATCAAATATACAAGGCTGTAGAACTGCCAGTGTTATCAACACAAGTCATACTAACAGTCAGAAAAGAAAAGGCAATTAAAATGCCAATAAATCAATGTGTTACCAAAATACTTTTGCGTTATATTTCAAATTGTTAACGCAAGCAGAGCTAATATGCACA
The DNA here is from genome assembly GCF_020150375.1 of Hafnia paralvei. Lineage (NCBI taxonomy): Bacteria > Pseudomonadati > Pseudomonadota > Gammaproteobacteria > Enterobacterales > Hafniaceae > Hafnia > Hafnia paralvei. The sequence goes on from NZ_CP083737.1 coordinate 2,670,314, forward strand.
AAACATTAACGTCAAGGAATCAGATTGATCTGGTGTTAGCGACATTTACATTTGCCACATGAATTTGTCGAATGAATAAATATCCAGCTTGCAACGCAGAAGAACTATATTTAAAAGATAACGCGAAGCCCGATATTCGCCCATTTCTCCTCCGCCTTTAGGTGAACCATGGTGCGCTGCCTCTATCTGTTCATTGCTCTGCTGTTCAGCGCTTTCAGCTACGCCGAACCGGCTAAAACACTGGCGCTGCCAACGGCCATAAAGTCGGTGTATGGTGATTTCGACACCATGCAGCAGCGCAGAATCATTCGCGTATTGATCCCCTATAGCAAAACCTTTTATTTTTTAGACAATCAGGGTACGCCTCGGGGTTTGATGGTTGAGCTAATGCAAGAGTTTGATAAGCAGTTGAACAACGGCGTCAAGCCGGACAAAAAAATCCATGTGGTGCTTATCCCAACCTCTCGGGACAAGCTGATCCCCAATTTACTCGCAGGAAAAGGCGATGTTATTGCAGCAAACCTCACAATTACCCCAGAGCGCCAGCAGTTAGTGGATTTCTCCATGCCGCTGGCCACGGGGGTACATGAGGTTGTGGTTGCCAACAAGCTTCAGCCACCGCTTACCACCGTCAATGATTTAGCAGGAAAAAGCGTATTTATTAATCCGTCCACCAGCTATATGCAAAGCGTGAACGCATTTAATGAGCAATTAAAGAAACAAGGATTAGCACCACTACGGGTCAATAGCGCGCCGGGAAATTTTGAGCCAGAAGATATTCTAGAGATGATTAACGCCAATCTTGCGGGCTATACGGTCGTTGATCGCTACCTCGCGCTGCTGTGGCAAAAAATCTATCCTAATCTTGTGGTTTACGATCATATAGCCCTACGCGAGGATGGCAATATCGCCCTCGCGTGGCGTAAAAACTCCCCATTGTTGCGTGCTAAACTCGACCCTTTTTGTGCCAGCCATAAGCTGGGAAGCTCGTTTGGTAACCAGCAGATATATAAATACTTGCGCAGTGTGAAGTGGGTTAAAAGCGCCACGTCTGAAAAGGAACTCACGAAGTTCGCACAGGTCACTGCGATATTCCAAAAATATGGCAAACAATACAGCGTGGATTGGCTATTGATGGTGGCCCAAGGTTATCAAGAATCGCAACTTGATCAGACCAAACGTAGTCACAGCGGTGCGATTGGCATTATGCAGATTCTCCCCAGCACGGGGAAATCGCTCAAAGTAGGAGACATCACCCAAGCCGATCCCAACATAAATGCTGGGGTAAAATATATTCGCTTTATGCAGGAGCGCTATTTTGCCGATCAGCCTATGGACGATCTCAACAAAATGCTCTTCACCTTTGCCGCCTACAATGCAGGCCCCGCCAAAGTGGAGAGTTTACGCAAACAGGCTAAAACTATGGGGCTCGATCCGAACCGCTGGTTTGACAACGTCGAACGCGTTGCGCAATTAAAAATCGGTAATGAAACGGTGCAGTATGTGAGCAATATCTTCAAATACTACGTTGCGTACACACTGATAAAGCAAGAGCAGCTAGAAAAGGAGCAGGCCGCCAAGCCGGCTCCCCCACTTATTTAATGCTTGATAATGTACATCGTTTGGCTGTAGGCAACATCTTCAGGGTTAGTGATAGGATAACCCTTCACCCACGGTTTAATGAGACGCCCATTGGTGTACTGATAGATAGGTGCAATCGGTGCTTGCTCGGCAATGATCTGCTCAGCCTGTACGTAATCGGCATTACGCTTGGCGGCATCGGTTTCCTCACTGGCCATTTTCAGCAATTTGTCATAGCCGGGGCTATTAAACTTGGCGATATTGCCGCTATGCGTCGACGTCAGCAACGACAAAAACGTCGATGCTTCGTTATAGTCGCCCACCCACGACGCTCGTACCACATCAAATTTGCCGGTATTACGGCTATCGATATAGGTTTTCCACTCTTGATTGGTTAATTTCACCTGAGCCCCCAGCGACTTCTTCCACATGGATGCCACGGCAATCGCAATCTTTTGGTGATTTTCCGACGTGTTATACAGCAGCGTTAATTTCAGCGGTTTCTTTGGTCCATACCCCGCCTCTTTCAGCCACTCTTTTGCCTGTTTATTGCGCTCAGCCTGCGTCATTTTCTGCATGGCTAGAGGCACAGGCTCAAATCCGGCGGTCACATCCGGTGTGAAGTGATACGCGGGCTTCTCGCCTGTGCCTAACACTTTTTCCGCAATGATTTGCCGGTCGATAGCGTAGGAAAGCGCACGACGAACGCGAACATCATTGAGCGGCGCTTTCTGTGTATTAAAGGCATAGTAGTAGGTGCCCAACTGATCCGGTGTATACACCTGACCAGGGATATCCTTCATCAGCTTTTTATACATATTTTTCGGGAAAGATTCGGTGATATCAATATCATCAGCTAGATAACGCTTAGTCGCCGCCGATTCCTGATTTATCGGAATAAACGTCACCTTGGTCAACACCGTATTTTTATGATCCCAATAGTAAGGGTTTGGCTTTAAAACGATTTTTTCGTTCACGACCCGCTCTTGCATGGCAAACGCACCATTGCCAACCACGTTTTCTGGCTTAGTCCAATCGTTGCCGTATTTTTCGATGGTCTTTTGTGGAACAGGAAACAGGCTAAAGTTCGCCAGTAGATTCACAAAAAAAGGCACGGGTTTATTCAATTGCACCACCAGCGTTTGTGAATCAGGTGCAGCAACGCCCAACTTTTGCACCGGTACTTTGCCGCTGATAATTCCGTCTGCATTCGCGATCCCCGCCATTTGCGCGAACCACGCAAAAGGTGAAAGCGTTTTGGGATCAACCAGACGCTGCCAACTGTAAACGAAATCGTAGGCCGTAACCGGTTCACCGTTCGACCATTTGGCGTTTTCACGCAGTTTAAACACATAGCGTTTGTTATCGACGGTTTGCCAACTCTGAGCTACGCCCGGCTCTGGCTTCCCGTCGGCCCCCTGATTCACCAAACCTTCAAAAAGATCGCGGGCAACCTGTGCTTCCGGTAAACCCACCACCTTAGCGGGGTCCAACGACGCGGGCTCATCTTTAATATGACGAACAATCTCCTGCTTATCGGCCAATAGGGTTCCAGCCGGAACCTGTGCAGCCTGTGCGGTAACAAACCCCGAAGCAATCAATGCGGCTAATGCGGTAACACGAAAAAGATGCATGAATAGAACCCTATATATCCAAAGTCATTGGCATGGCCTGCAGCATTTCCTCATTCTGAACACCGTTATCCCCCACGTTCGTTATTTTTTGTCGAGTCGAACGTTTTCTGAGGTCAAAAAGTGTGCCTTAATAAGAAGGTTAACAGACGGAAATTATTCGAACTTATTCTACTATCACGGGAAAACTGTTGCATGGGAAATGGTGTAAAACAGATCCGTCCCCGCTCAGAACGCGGACAAATCAGCGCAGAAGCCATCACCTATGGCCACTCTTTACTCGGTGCACCGCTGCTCTATTTCCCCGCGGTGCAGCCCGATCGTGAGACTGGCTTGATCATGGCGGGTACTCACGGAGACGAAACCACGGCCGTGATTGCACTTTCCTGCGCATTACGCAGCCTGCAGCCAATGCAACAGCGCCACCATGTTATTTTGGCGGTCAACCCAGACGGCTGCCAGCTTGGGCTACGTGCTAATTCGGCTGGTGTCGATCTAAACCGAAACTTCCCCGCAGCCAACTGGCTATCTGGCTCGTCCGTTTACCGCTGGAACAGCGCCAGCAGTGAGAGAGACGTCAGATTATCGACCGGAGACACCGCAGGCTCGGAGCCAGAAACGCAGGCATTGTGCCAGCTTATTCACCGCTTAAAACCGGCATGGGTCGTCTCGTTGCATGAACCCTTAGCCTGCGTGGAAGATCCGCACCACAGCCTGCTGGGACAGCAGCTTTCCGCAGACTTTGAGCTGCCGCTGGTCAGCAGTGTAGGATATGAAACGCCGGGCTCATTTGGTAGCTGGTGTGCCGATCTCGGTTTGCCCTGCATTACGTTAGAGCTTCCAGCTATTTCAGCCGATCTCGCCAGCGAAAAGTATCTTCCGGCACTGCTGGCGTTGATCGATTATGATTTATAGCCAGCAAAGCTATAGCTGAATGCCGCCGCAGCTAAAGTTCAGTGCAGGCTGAGAATCCTGTGCCAGCCAAGTCGGTCCATCGAAGTCGACAAACTTGGCTGCCGGTGCCAACGGCAATGCGGCACGAATCGCCCGCGAGGTGCAAATCATACATCCTAGCATGATGGCCATCCCCTCTTTCTGCGCCAAAGAACGTAACGCCAACGCTTCGGTCAGCCCGCCGGTTTTATCCAGCTTAATATTCACCATGTCATAACGCCCTTTCAGCGCCGAAAAGTCGCTACAGGTGTGGCAGCTTTCATCGGCACAGATAGGCAAAGGATGAATAAAGTGTGCCAAAGCATCATCCTGTTTCGCGGCCAACGGCTGCTCTAGCATGGCAACGCCAACATCAGCTAAAAGCTGGCAACGCGCCGCTAATCCTTCCGCCTGCCACGACTCATTAGCATCAACAATCAGCGTTGTCTCTGGCACCGCTGCTCGGATAGCCATCAAGCGCTCGGTGATAAGATGATCGTCTAGTTTGATTTTCAGCAATGTTGCGCCTTGCTGAGACAGAGAGAGCGCCGTTGACGCCATCTGTTCTGGAGAACCAATAGAGACCGTTTGAGCCATGCGTATCTGAGTGGGTTGCGGCACATTACACTGCTCCCACAGCGTGGTATTCGTCTGCTTGCAGATCAAATCCCATAGTGCGCAGTCCACGGCATTGCGCGCAGCGCCTGCGGGGAGGCGCATTTGCAGTTCACGACGATCGATGCCGTGTTCAACCGCCGATTGAACCGATGCTAGCTGCGCCAGCACGCTCTCTACGTCCTCACCATAACGTGCATACGGCGTACATTCGCCAATACCCACCACACCATCTTTCTCAATCTCAACCACCACGACATAAGCTTCGGTTCGGCTACCGCGAGCAATCACAAATGGGGTATGTAAAGGCCAGACTTCTGAATAAAAACGCATCGTTTTCATGCTGATTCCTTAGCTTTTATTAAAGGCGCGAAGCGAGTCATGGATGTCATAGCTGAAGTATTAGCCAATATCACCATGTTACACAAACATTTAAAATTGTTCGTGTATTCAAGGTTATCGTGTTAGCGTAAACTCTAGTTCGTGTTAACTAACTGTAATAGGAAATACCATAATGACGCAGACAGTTCATTTTCAAGGCAACCCAGTTCACGTAGCCGGCCAACTCCCTCAGGCGGGTGACAAAGCGAAGCCTTTCAAACTGGTCGCTAAAGATCTTTCCGATGTTGATCTGGCAAGTCTGGCTGGTAAACGCAAAATCCTGAATATATTCCCAAGCATTGATACCGGCGTATGTGCCGCATCAGTGAGAAAATTCAATCAACTGGCGAGCCAGACCGAAAATGCCGTGGTGCTGTGCATCTCTGCCGACCTGCCTTTTGCTCAGTCACGCTTCTGCGGCGCTGAAGGCCTGAACAACGTCATCACTCTGTCCACCTTGCGCGGAGGTGACTTCAAACATGATTATGGCGTTGCCATTTCTGACGGCCCGCTAGCGGGCCTGACTGCACGTGCAGTCGTCGTTCTGGATAGCAACGACAACGTTGTCTACAGCCAACTGGTCAACGAAATCACCGAAGAGCCAGATTACGACGCGGCTCTGGCTGCGCTGAAATAAACGTTAGCCTGATATAAACAAAAACGCGGTGCTGTTTCCAGCCACCGCGTTTTCTTTTTTACGCTTCCTCAGAATCAGGATGCGTTTCTGTATGGCGTCGACTACTCAATCCATACTCACGGAGTTTGTTCGCAATCGCCGTGTGTGATACACCCAGACGCTTAGCTAATTTGCGCGTGCTTGGATAGTTGCGATACAAACGCGTCAACACTGAACGTTCAAAACGCTTACAAATATCGTCGAGCGAGCCATCAAGTACTTCATCACCCAACGCCATTTCTGCCTCAAACTCAGGTAACACCACATCCTGCGGGCGCAGTTCATACCCTTCTAGCTGAGTCAGCGCGCGGTAAATCGCATTTTTCAACTGACGGACGTTACCCGGCCAGCCGTACTGACAGAGGAAACCGTTCAGTTCTGGCGCCAAACGAGGACGCGGCATTCCCTGCTCATCGGCAAAGCGTGACACAAACAGCTCGGTCAGCGGCATAATATCCTGAGTACGCTCGCGCAACGGTGGTAAATTCAGCGTCAGTACGTTCAAGCGGTAATAGAGATCTTCACGGAATAAACCGCGCTGCACCAAATCAATGAGGTTTTTCTGCGTCGCGCAAATAACGCGCACATCAACACTCACCTCATGCTCTTCCCCCACGCGACGGAACGTGCCATCGTTAAGGAAACGCAGCAGCTTGGTTTGCATACGCGGCGTCATTTCACCGATTTCATCCAGCAACACCGAACCGCCGTTAGCCTGCTCGAAGAAACCTTTTTTACCTTCCAGCGCGTTAGGATAAGCCCCTGCGGCATGGCCAAAAAGTTCACTTTCGGCGACGTCATCAGGCAATGCCGCGCAGTTTAGCGCTAAAAATGGCTGTTTGCCGCGTGGGCTGCGTAAATGACAGGCGCGCGCCAATACATCTTTACCGGTTCCGGTATCACCCACGATCAATAACGGGGCATCCAGCATCGCCAGTTTTCGTGCCTGTTCCAACACCTGACGCATTTTAGAACTCACGCCAATGATGTGCTCGAATTCACTGTCGTCGTTTACGGTAAGATTTTGCAACTGACGTCCAATGCGCACCGCAGATTTCAGCACCACCACCGCACCCACTGGCGCAGACATTTCGCCCTTCTCATCACCAAGATAGATCGGGGTAATGTCCATCAGATAGTCCTGACCACGGATCACAACTTTTTCCGCGTGCGGAGCAACAGTTTCGTTTTCCAACCAGCGCAAAAAGTTATAACCACCGATCAACCCCCCTGCGGTCTGATTACAGATTTTGTCTTCCGTCGTACCAAACAGCGTGAGCGCAGCCTGATTCGCCAGCTCAACTTTTCCCTTCATATCGATGGAAAAAACCGGTTCAGGCAGTGATTCCAACAGTGCCCACATCGCACGATGTTCACGCTCTGATGGCATGTAAGGCACTGTGCGCACGTCGGTAACACCGCTGATGCGACGAATTTCTGCCATCAACTGACGGAAGACTTCAAAGTCAAGTTCATTAAAATTCAAATAGATACGACCGATGGTATCGATCTCAATCCCGCGCAAATCAATATTACGCGCTGCTAGCAAATCCAGCAGTTCACGGGTTAAGCCGATTCGGTCTTCACAAAAAACTTCCAGGCGCATCAGTTTTGACCTTAATCTGCATATTGCTATGTATAAAAAACATACGTGTCAAAAACACGAGAGGTAACCAGCTGTCGCTCATACTGATGGGGTCATTGTACGACAACTGAAACAGTAACTGTCAGTATAAGTTGACAGATCTTTCTATTGTTATCCAGCCAGTCATTTCTGATTTATCACAAGACTGACTTTGGGTTACGGTAGTAAAACTATGACAACTTATATAATGAAACTTAAACTAATCATCACAGTTATGACATCATAGCTATACCACAGAATCTTATCACCTATTCATCACCCATTTTAGATATAAATAGGGGAAATGCAGCACATGATCATTCGACAAGCTACCCCAGCAGACTATGACAGCATTTTAGAAATCCAGCGGCTGAATACGCCTGAAAATCTGGATGCCGAAAATTTACAACAGGGATACATCGTTTCTCAGATGAGTCGGGCTCAGCTCGAAGCCATCAACGGCAAACTGGGCATCTTAGTTGCCGTCGAGGGTAAAACCGTGGCCGGTTTTGTGTGTATGACCGCAACCTGTGCAAAGCCGCACCCACCCGTTATCGACGCTCTGCTTGAAGTTGCAGAGCACAACTCGCTGAATCAGCGCCCGCTAAACGAACTCACGCCTTTCCTTTACGGCCCAGTTTGCATCTCTCGCCGTTTTCGCGGTGCGGGAGTGTTGTCGCAGCTGTTTGCCGCCGTAAAAGATCATATGCACCAAAAATATGACGCAGGATTGGCGTTTATTGCCGATGACAATCCACATTCACTGGTCGCCCATGTTCAAGGACTGGGTATGACCGATGTCACTCGTTTTCACTTCGGTGGAAAAGATTACCACCTTGTAGCATTTGAGGTATAAAGAACGGCTTAGATATTGTTTCAATAAGACTTTTTTTAATTAAAAGGATGACTCATTGCCATGGCAAATACCTTTTTCGTCACCGCCGAGTGGCTTGCGGTTCATTTAGATGATGCGGATATTCAGCTCATTGACGCCCGTATGGCTCCCGCGGGTCAAGAACACCTGCGCAATATGGAAGCCGAATACCATACCTCGCATCTGCCAGGCGCACGGTTTTTTGATATCGAAGCCCTATCCGATCACAGCAGCCCGCTGCCGCACATGATGCCAACGGCGGAAAAGTTTGCCGCCGATATGCAGGCCCTTGGCATCAGCAGTGAAAAGCATTTAGTGGTGTACGACGAAGGGAATTTGTTCTCTGCGCCACGCGCATGGTGGATGCTACGCAGCTTTGGGGTAAAAAAGGTCTCGATTCTGGCCGGTGGCTTTAACGCTTGGAAAGTACAGCAGCTTCCGCTTGAAAGTGGGATGCCAGCGAAAAACCACGCCACTTTTGTCGCCCAGCTCGATCCGCTAGTCGTAAAAAATGCCAACGATGTTTTGTTAGCGACGCAAAATGACAGCGTTCAAATTATCGATGCCCGCCCTGCCGCTCGCTACAACGGTGAAGTGGACGAACCGCGTCCGGGTTTGCGTCGTGGGCATATTTCCACCAGCCGTAACGTGCCTTGGGGCGATCTGGTTCAGGATGGCGCTCTCAAGCCTAACGAACGGCTAAAAGCCATCTTTACTGACGCAGGCGTTAACTTTGAGCAACCAATTATTGCTAGCTGTGGTTCTGGCGTAACCGCTGCCGTCGTGGTACTGGCGCTCACCACGCTACAGGCTAACGACGTTGCCCTGTATGACGGTTCATGGAGTGAATGGGGAGCCAGAAAAGAGCTCCCAGTAAGCAGGTAATATTTCTATATTCACCTGATATACCTAAAAAATTTCGGGTTACTCCGTTTAAAACAGCGGATATGCCACTCGAGGTACGTCGGGGATACAAAACAGATATTGATTACTGCTCATTTAATAGAAATACCACTTCTCCCAGATAATTGGGGGAAGTGGCAAAATAGCGTTGCCAACGTTTGTCCCATACGCCATTTTGTACCAAGCCAATTTTAAAAGGGATGTTAAGCCCTCGCAGCGCGGGCAGATATTCCTGATAGCGAGTGACCGTATGTCGTCCTTGATAAGTCTGGATCACGACTTCATCAACGGGGAGTTGATTAAGCTGTTCAACGCTGCCGGTTTTGGCCCAATCGAGTAGCCCCGTAACCCCCAGTTTGTAACCCGTTGGCAGCTTGCTTTTAAGTTTTAACAAAAAAACAGAATATTGATCAAGCCGGTAGCTGGCGGCATCAAAATCAATCTGAATCCCCACCACGTGAGTCCCCGCTGCCTCCCAATTCCGGCACAGTTTCAATAGCGCATTTACCATCGAATCAGGAATATCAAGCGTGGACACTCGCACCGAGATCCACACATCAGGAACAACGATCGCAGAGTATGGCAAACCTCGTTTGTAGAGTGCAGGTTTGCCACGTCGCGTCATAATCTCCGCCTGATGCAGATACAAAACCTGCGCCTGCTTCAGCACGGGCTGCGAGCGAACCGCCGACCAAAGCCAGAAATTGTGATAACTCCCAGCTTCCACTCGCCCTTCGCTGGCATGCACACCGAGGCTAAACAGGAGCGCGATAGCTCCCCAGCACCAACTTCTCACCAATAAAATCGCAAACGGCTGGCCCACTCACTGCCGGGATAATCATTCTTGAGCTGTAGGAACCACGCTTTACGCGTGTTTTTATCGATATCTTGCTGGTCGCAGTCATTCTCACCCGTCGGGGCGTAGCACATCACCGCGCGATAAAGTGCATAGCTTTTATCTTCAGGAGGCGCATCAGGCATCGCAATGACCTGTTGGTAATGCATTAAACGGCTGACTGAGCGATCGTCATACTGAGATTTAGCCTTGGTTAAATCAGCGGTAATGCCATCGTCGTAGCCATTAGGTATCACTAAGTTGGAAACACGAAGGTATTCGCCTAAACAGTTTAATGCACGGGCATCTTTCGGGCGCTGCGCTAGGGTCGTGACAATATCGTCAAGGGAATGACAAACGTACCCCTCTTGCGCATTGCGCCCATCCCAATTGAAATCAGACAGCATCACATCCCGCATATCATCGCGCACAGGTTGCTTAAACAGCTCGGCTCGCGGTTTGTCCTGTAAGTACCCTTGATAGTCAGCGTTAAGCAACTCCTTCGCCAACAACGTATGCAACGCGATAATTTGCTCTTCGGGGCTTTGTCCTGTTTCAACCTGTTTGCGGAGCAGATCTTGACTCGCAAGCATCTTCAACACGTTTGAACGATAGGCAAGATTCACTACGGGACTGTTCGCGACAAAGATATCGTCAACTTTACCCTGTTGAGCCAAACTGTTGGCTAATTGGTATTGCAGATAATCCTGCTGAATCCGTGAGTGATCGATGGTGAGTAAATGCCGCCAATAGGTTTCAGCATCCGGCCAGCGCGCTAATTCTTGCATGGACAGACCGCGTAATACCTGTTGGCTAAACAACAGCGTATCGTTCACTGCGTCTTTGTCTGCGGAGGCTGCAGCGTTAAGCACTGCGGCGTAGTCATGTTTCAGATAAAACGTCCATGCGGTTTGCAGATATTCCCAAGCAGGCAGCATGTCGGCTTTCTCAAATAGCGCTTTGTAGCCTGCCAACTCTTCTGCGGTGACCTGCGTCGCTGTCGTCTGCGTCTGATAGTTTTCACGTAGACGTTTTAATACCTGTGTAAACGTGACCTGCGGGCTATTAGGTTCACCAATAAAAGGCGGTTTAAGATATTGATTCCCCAGCAAGCGGGCATCCAGTTCATTGATTACAGATTGCAACGCCTCTGGCGTTGTGGCCTGAGAGATGGCTTTTTCTCCGTTAAAGGCTAACGCATTGTAATCTCCCGAGTACCAATTGATACGGCGGTATAATCCCTGCACCGAATTGACATACTGCCCCGCAGGAAAGCTGCTTAGATATTCATCCCCTCGCTCTAACGCCAGCGCCGCAGCCGCCTTATTACTTTTTGTACGGTCAAACATCCCCATATCGTCGACCGCATCCTCAACAATTTGGTTTAAAGCGATACGGAACAACATATACTGCGCAGTTTCGGCAACCCATGGCTGTGAGCTTTGTTTCAAGGCCAAAAATGGTGTCTCAGCGTTTGAAAAATCCCCGCGATAAAAAGCATCAATACCCGCTAAATAATCGCGGAATGCCTGAGCGTGAGAGTCTGCGGGGAATGGCAGAGCTGGCAGTGCACTTTCCTCTGCGGAATCACGCAGTAAGCGAACACGTTCATTGGCAAGAGCACGGCGCTGCTCATCGGTAAGAGAATCATCCGCCAACAATTGTTTGAAGAATCGCTGTAACGTCGCGGGATTGTTCGATACCCAGCGCCCACCGTCTACGTTGGTGTAACTTGGTTCCAATGCCACACCATCCAGATTAATGCTCATTTTACGTGCATCAGCCATCAACGCCTGAGCATCAACAGGGATAACGATACTGCCCGTTTCGTCAAAGCCGTCAGTGGTTTTGAGGCGGGTAATATAAAAAGGAGTCGCACGAGAGCTGCGCTCATCAGTGGCTAGCTGCGGGAAAGGAGACGCAAAATGAAGCCGTTCAGAAGCCAACATCAGTAAATTGCTGCGGGTGTCATTGGCCGGTGCATAAAATGGATAACTTGCCATATTGCATCCTTCAGCCCACCATTCGCACTCATCAACATCCATCGAAGCAAAGACTTGATGGCTAGCAACTAAAACCACCGCCCCAAAAAACCATTTTTTCTGTTTCACCGACGTCCATCCCTTGTGTTCAGCTTGTCGAAAAGTGGTGATCCACCGAATGCTTAGCGCCTGTATTTCCGGCGCACAGTATATACACAAGAGCATAGGCAAACTATTTAGGTACACTAAAATCAGAATATGGACTTACGGTAGGTTGAATCTATGCATTCGCCCATAGTGTCCCAGCGAGCTCAATCTTAATCGCCACACGAAACCAGTGCTTACACGTAGTTAATGTCTTGAGCGTAAAAAAAAGCTCCTACGCAATGAGGAGCATTTTTCGGTTACACATCGCAGGGGATAATCGGGCTACGATTCTTTTGCTTTCTTCGGCGCCACGCGTTTCAACTGCGTAATAAGCTCTTTGCGGAAATCGCCCAAGCGAGGTTTATCATTTTCTAGCCACGGCAGTGGACGACAAAGCTCCATCGCTTTAATTCCCAGACGAGCCGTCAGCAAACCAGCGCCAATACCTTGGGCTGCTCGGGCAGACAAGCGCGCGGCTAAATCTTGTGATATCCAGTCCATGCCGACTTCTCGCACTAGTTCAGACGCACCAGCAAAGGCAATGTTCAGCAACACTAAGCGGAACAGTCGAATTCGGCTGAAGTAGCCAAGTTCAATACCATAAAGCGCCGCAATGCGGTTGATCAAGCGAATGTTACGCCAAGCGATAAACGCCATATCGACCAACGCTAACGGGCTGACCGCAATCATTAACGTTGATTCCGCTGCGTAGCGGCTGATTTCACGACGAGCCTGAACATCCAACACGGGCTGCACCAACTTGCAATACAGCTCCACCACTTCACGGTCATTATGCGTTTCATGTAGCGACGCCTGCCAGCGCTGCACCGCCGGATGACTCTGATCGAGGCTCGCCTGCTGCATTAGCTTTTCGCAGAACGCTTTTCCCTGACCAATACCGTGGCTGTGCAACAAATCGCGAGCAACATCACGCTCTTCGGCGCGCTGACGTAAACGGTAAAGACGGCGCCATTCCGTCACCAGCGAGCCTACACCGGCCAACACAATCAAGCCCCCAGCGACAGTCCCCCCCAGCGCGATCCAGTCTTGCTGAATCCATGCCTGATGAAACCATTGTACCCCTTGCGCGATGACGCTTACGCCAAACAGTGCCAAACCGGCACCGACCATACGCCGCCACAGGCTGCGTTTGGGTTTGAGCGCGGCATTAATGATACCTTCAGCACGCCCCTCCTGTTCTTCTGTCAGCATTTCTGGTTCGGCTGGCAAAAAATTGTCAGCCTCTTGTGCCGCAAACTGTTGGCTGGCTTTGAGCACCACCTCTGGCTCAGTTGCCAGCGGTTGATCAAACTCAATTCTTGGTTTTATCGGTTCGCTCATCGCAATTTATCTCCCAATAAAAACTCCATCACGCTATCCATACGGATGTGCGGCAATGGGCTATCCACATTCATGCTTTGCGGGCGAAAATCTTCAAAATGAAATCCCTGTTTTTGCCAGAATTCATTATTTGGCAAACGTGCCGGAACCTCTCCTGGGAAAACCGTTAGAGGCTGGTCATCAGCCAATCGATGCCCTTTCAGCGCAGGGATTTTCTGCCCGTGATGATCGACTAAACCACTCTGTGTTGCCTGTACTGAAGCGATACCGGCGCAGTCCATGCTAATACCTTCAAACGCTGCATTTTGCCACGCGTCCTGTACCAACTGCTGGAGCAAAGAAACCAAATTTGCATGCTGATCGGCCGTGACATGATCGGCTTTAGTGGCGGCAAACATCAATCGATCAATACACGGTGAAAAGAGTCTGCGATACAGCGTTCGTTTGCCATAGTGAAAGCTCTGCATCAGTTGAGTGAGCGCTAAGCGCATTTCATTAAATGCCTGCGGCCCACTATTGAGCGGCTGTAGACAATCCACCAGCACAATCTGGCGATCAAAACGCACAAAGTGTTCTTTATAAAAGCCTTTCACAACTTCATTGCAATAATAGTGATAGCGTGAGCGCAGCATGCCGATATTGGTATGCTTATCTGCCTGAGCCAATTTTGACTCACCCACGTCAACCACCTGCGGCCACGGGAAAAACTGCAACGCTGGCGCGCCAGCCAGATCGCCGGGTAAAACAAAGCGCCCTGGTTGAATAAAGTGCTGCCCTTCGTTTTTACAACGAAGCAGATAATCGGTGTATGCCTGCGAAATTGCCGCCAGCTGTTTTTCATCGGCAGGAGCCAGTGGGTCGCACTTTGCGCACAGCGCCAGCCATTCTTCAGCCCACTCTTTACGTTGCCCTTGTAGCAGTCCGTTCATCTGCCGTGACCAACTCAGATAGTCCTGTTCCAGCATCGGTAAATCCAGCAGCCATTCCCCCGGATAATCGACGATTTCCAAATAGAGGGTCGATGTATCTTTAAAGTGGCGTAGCAACGAGTCATTACTGCGGAATTTAAGCGCCAAGCGGATCTCACTCACGCCTCGCGTGGGCGTTGGCCACATAGCTGGCTCACCGTAAAGTTGTGATAGCCCTTCATCATAGGTAAAGCGCGCCACGCCGAGATCGCGCTGCGGTACGCGTTTAGCCCCTAAAATGCGCTCTTCGCGCACGGCAGAAAACAGCGGTAAACGAGCGCCGCTGTGAATATGCAAAAGCTGATTAACCAGAGAAGTGATAAATGCGGTTTTTCCGCTTCGGCTTAGCCCGGTCACCGCCAATCGTAAATGACGGTCGACGCCACGGTTAACCAAAGACGCAATTTCATTTTGTAGCCTTTTCATTCCTCTCCTTACACGCAGCCGCTATGGCTTTTCAGCTCCGTGACGATAACGGGACGTTGCCTGACGAACCGCCCGCTGTAATAAAGGTTCTAATCCCCATATTAACAACCAACGCAGCGGCCGCCACGTCACATAACGCAATACACCGGCGGCAATACCGGCTGGGGCAAAGGTGAGCCCCAAAAGTAAACCGTTTTTCAGCAGACCAGGCAGATAACGCCGAGCCTGACGGCCACCTGCACGCAGCATATCAGCAGGTTTAAATTGACTCATTGTTTTCCTCCTAGCCCTTGGCGAATAAATTTATAGATCGCGGAAACGGCGATTTACGCCAAAGGTTTCCGAGGTGACGTAGCGCTCTATTCGGCGCAAGCGTTGCTCGCACTCGTTGAGATCTACCGTAACCACTTGCATTTGCTGGCGTGCAGTGGGTTGCTGTACGCCGCTCAACTCGGCAGCGCTCGCCGTGGGTAGCGTCATCGCCAACACCATGTACAAAATGGCTGTGATGATAAACAGGCCGCAAAAAATCGACAGCACGGCCATAACGCGAACCAGTGCAACCGGTACGCCCATGTATTCAGCCAAGCCGGCACAGACTCCTTTGACGACGCCTCGCTCCGGAATGCGATACAATTTTTTACCGCTCATTGGCATTGTCATTAAGCGTCCCTCCAGTTTGGATGTTCTGCATCCAGAATGGATTCGAGTGCACTAATGCGCTGACGCATACGCTGCGCTTCTTCATTCAATTGTGCTAAACGTTGCACTTCTTGCGCTTGCAACGCACTGTCATTCTCCTGACGATTGCTGTAGTGCAGCCATAGCCAGACGGGTAATACAAACAAAACAAAAATGGTCAGAGGGATGGCAAGAAAAAGGTAGCCCATCATGAATTCCTTATTATTCGCATAAAGCTGTGTATTCGAGTAACGCTGTTAGCAACAGTCTATTCCTTTTTCCGGAGTTATAGAGGCATTCCATAACTCCGGTGATTCGATTGCTCATCGCGCTTTATTCAGGGCGATTCATTTTGGCTTTCAACGCGGCCAGTTGTTGGCCGATTTCATCATCGGCTTTGAGATCGGCAAACTCTTGATCAAGTGATTTCTTTTTGCCTAAACCCATGGTTTCCGCTTCGGCTTCCATATGGTCAATACGGCGCTCAAACTGTTCAAAACGCGCCATTGCTTCGTCTAATTTACCGCTGTCTAACTGGCGGCGAACTTCTCGAGATGAAGCGGCAGCCTGCTGGCGCAGAGCCAAAGCCTGCTGGCGAGCACGCGTTTCCGTCAGCTTGCTTTCCAATTCGGTGATTTCACGCTTCATACGATCCAACGTTTCTTCAACGTTGCTCACTTCATGACGCAGCGTAGTTAATAAATCACTAACACGCTGTTTTTCAATTAATGCCGCACGTGCCAAGTCTTCTTTATCTTTACGTAGCGCCAGCTCGGCTTTTTCCTGCCACTCATTCAGCTGGGTTTCACCCTGCTCAATACGGCGCATCAGCTGTTTTTTCTCCGCTAAAGCCCGAGCGGAAGTAGAACGCACCTCTACCAGAGTATCTTCCATTTCCTGAATCATCAGACGAACCAGCTTCTGTGGGTCCTCTGCTTTATCCAGCAAGGTGTTGATGTTGGCGTTTACGATGTCGGCGAAACGAGAAAAAATACCCATAATTACTATCCTCATTATTCGGCGTGCATTCAGTCGGCACATCCGGTGTTGAAATGATTTACTGCCTCGCAAAGATATAATCAAGTATCGTGCCAACTTTGCAATTCACCGTATTTGGCTGTTATTTAAAGAATAATTAAAAAACATTGCCATCTAGGGGTAAAACATGGTGTGATGATTTTAACTAACAGATGGTGAAATTCACTAAGCGAGAGAGTTGCGATGCCAGACAATATTGAAAACATGCTCGGTCAAGCCAACAGTTTTCTCGAGGTGTTAGAGCAGACGTCACAGCTAGCGAAGCTAAATAAACCGGTACTGATCATCGGTGAACGCGGTACGGGTAAAGAGTTGATTGCGCACCGCCTGCATTATTTGTCTCACCGTTGGCAGGGACCGTTTGTGTCCCTGAACTGCGCAGCGCTTAACGATAATTTGCTGGATTCCGAGCTTTTTGGCCATGAAGCAGGCGCATTTACCGGAGCGCAAAAGCGTCATCTGGGGAGGTTCGAGCGTGCCGATGGCGGGACGCTCTTCTTGGATGAACTGGCGACTGCGCCGATGTTGATTCAGGAAAAGCTACTACGGGTCATTGAATATGGTCATCTGGAACGCGTGGGTGGTAGCCAACCGTTGCAGGTCGATGTGCGCTTAGTCTGTGCAACTAACGCGGATTTACCCGCATTGGCTGCTGAAGGCACTTTTCGCGCGGATCTGTTAGATCGACTGGCCTTCGACGTTATCCAACTGCCCCCACTACGCGAACGTCGCAGTGACATCATGCTGCTCGCGGAACACTTTGCCATGCAAATGTGCGGCGAATTGGGTTTATCTTTTTTCCCCGGATTCAGCGATGGCGCACGGGAAACGCTGCTGAATTACTCTTGGCCGGGCAATATCCGTGAGCTAAAAAACGTCGTGGAGCGTTCGGTTTATCGGCATGGCGAATCCCCTGAACTGCTGGACGCGATCGTCATTAATCCCTTTAAGCCCCAAACGGTCGTATTATCGCAACCACCGTCTGGCGAACCCACGGCGATCAGTGCGTCACAACAGCCAACTCTCCCACTCGATTTGAAAGCGTGGCTGGCGGCAAGCGAAAAGCAGATTATCATTCAGGCGCTACAGCAGAGCCGACACAATCAAAGGCAAGCGGCTCAATTATTAAATCTTACCTACCATCAGCTGCGTGGGATCATGAAAAAACTGGACATTCAGGGCTGACGGCAGGCGCTCGGATAGAAGTACAAAGACGATATTTGAAAATTGAGGCAAAAAAAAAGCCAGCACCCGGCTGGCTATAAAGTAGATCTGGAAGCAATGTGAGCAATGTCGTGCTCTTAAGAGAAGTGAATGCCCTGAGGAGGCGTCTCTAAAGAACGATTGAATGATAATAGTTATCAGTACGATCTGTAAAGCATTTTGTTGGGAATTTTTCTTATTTGTATGTGGCACGTGCGTCATATCACACTACAGGCGCTTTCCCGCACGGAATATTTGCTATAAAACCCGCTGATTGGAGGTTTCTAACATATGCTTATCAATAGGATTGGTTAAGCATGAGGCAAATAACCCTATCACTTAACTGGAATGATTGGGCTGCCAGCCAATGTACGTTACACTAAACACTTTGCTCAACAACCTCTTGAAGCGTTTATGCGTGGTCTAAAAACCCTGATGCTGGCATTAAGTTGCCTGTCTGCCGTTGCGACAGCAGCCGATATTGCCCCTACGACCAAACTCAAACCGCTGCCGGATATCCGTCAGAGCGGTTTTATTTATTGTGTCAGCGGGATACTCAATACCTTCAACCCGCAAATGGCCAGCAGTGGTCTGACCGTTGATACTCTGGCTGCGCAGCTTTACGATCGTCTGCTAGACGTTGACCCTTATACCTACCGCTTAATCCCTGAATTAGCACAAAGCTGGGAAGTGTTAGACGGCGGCGCAACCTACGTGTTGCATCTGCGTAAAGATGTGCCTTTCCAGACCACCGACTGGTTTAAACCTACGCGCAAGATGAACGCCGACGACGTGGTTTTTAGTTTCAACCGCATGTTTGATCCCAAGCATCCGTACCACAACGTAAATGGCGGTCACTATCCTTATTTCGAAAGTCTCCAATTTAGCGATGCCGTGCAAAGCGTGCGCAAACTGGATAACTCAACGGTCGAAATTCGGCTGAAACAGCCCGACGCATCATTCTTATGGCACTTAGCCACCCACTACGCACCGATCCTTTCCGCCGAATACGCTAACAATTTGGCTAAAAAAGGGAAGGAAGAAGAAATTGACCGTCTGCCAGTGGGTACCGGCCCGTTTATGCTGAATGAGTATCACGCGGGGCAATATATCCGTCTGGATCGCAATGACGCGTTCTGGAAAGGCAAACCTCGTATGCCTCAGGTGATTATCGATCTCGGTGCTGGGGGGACTGGACGTTTATCCAAACTATTGACCGGCGAATGCGACGTGCTGGCCTATCCCGCCGCTAGCCAGCTCAGTATTTTGCGCGATGACCCTCGCCTGCGCCTTACGCTCCGCCCAGGGATGAACGTTGCTTATTTGGCATTTAATACTCGCAAACCGCCGCTGGATAATCTTGATGTGCGCCGAGCTATTGCCTACTCGATTAATAACCAGCGTCTGATGCAGTCAATCTATTATGGTACAGCAGAAACTGCCGCGTCTCTGCTGCCTCGCGCTTCTTGGGCGTATGATAGCGAAGCTAAAATCACGGAATACAATCCTGAAAAATCGCGAGAACTGCTGAAACAAGCCGGCGTCACCAACTTGCACCTTCAGCTTTGGGTGCCGACCGCCTCTCAGGCCTATAACCCAAGCCCGCTAAAAACCGCAGAGCTCATTCAGGCTGACATGGCGCAGGTGGGCATCAAAGTAAGCATCATTCCGGTTGAAGGCCGTTTCCAAGAAGCGCGCTTGAGCGATATGAGCCATGACATGACGCTTTCTGGCTGGGCGACCGACAGTAATGATCCAGACAGTTTCTTCCGTCCGTTACTGAGCTGTGCCGCCATTCAGTCACAAACTAACTTAGCGCACTGGTGCGATCCCGCATTCGATTCCCTGCTGCACAAGGCATTGTTGTCACAACAGCTTTCTCAGCGCATCGAGGACTATCAGGACGCACAAAAAATTCTCGAAGAACAGCTACCGATTCTACCATTGGCCTCATCATTGCGTCTTCAGGCCTATCGTTATGACATCAAAGGACTCGTATTAAGTCCATTTGGTAACGCGTCGTTCGCCGGTGTCTATCGTGAAAAGCAACCCGAGCCCGAAGCGACTAACGATCCTGACGCAGGCCCACCAACTTCTGCCGCAGATGCCCCTGCCGGTGCGGAGGATAAACCATGATTATCTTCACGTTGCGTCGACTGCTGTTGCTGTTGGTCACGATATTTTTCCTATCGCTGGTCGGTTTTAGCCTGCTCTATTTCACGCCACATGCGCCGCTTGGCGGCGCATCACTGATTGATGCATACAGCTTCTACGTGCATAGCCTTTTTCAAGGTGACTTTGGTGTGTCCAGCATCAACGGCCAACTGATTGTGGAGCAACTGAAAGAAGTCTTCCCAGCCACCATGGAGCTATGCATTTTGGCCTTTATGCTGGCATTGATTGTCGGTATTCCTCTGGGGATTATCGCCGGTCTGCTGCGAGGTAAATGGCAAGATGGCGCCATCAGCGCGTTGGCACTGTTTGGCTATTCGATGCCGGTTTTCTGGCTAGCCATTTTGTTGATGCTGTTCTTTTCACTGCATCTGGGATGGCTGCCGGTATCAGGCCGCTACGATCTGCTCTACCCGATGAAAAACGTGACCGGCTTTGCATTGATTGATGCTTGGCTATCGGACTCACCTTACCGTGATGCCATGCTGATGAGTGTCGCTCGCCATATCATACTGCCCGTCACTGCGCTTGCACTGGTTCCGATGACCGAAGTGATCCGCCTGATGAGGATCAGTACCGATAACGTCGTTAGCCAGAATTACATTAAAGCAGCCGCTACGCGTGGTTTGACCCGATTTACCATCATCCGTCGTCATGTGCTGCATAATGCGCTGCCACCAATTATCCCGAAGTTGGGACTACAGTTTTCCACCATGCTGACGCTGGCGATGATTACTGAAGTGGTATTCAGTTGGCCAGGACTCGGCCGCTGGATGATTAACGCCATTCGTCAACAGGATTTTGCGGCTATCTCGGCGGGCGTGATGCTGGTCGGTTCTCTGGTGCTAATCGTGAACGTGCTGTCTGATATCGTGGGCGCACTGACAAATCCATTGAAACATAAGGAATGGTATGCACTTCGATAACGTATACCGCGAAAAACGCGTACCTAGCCCACTGCGTCAGACGTGGCTGCATTTTCATGCAGATACGCTCGCCATGATTGGTCTGTACGGCGTACTGCTGCTGATAGCGCTATGCTTCTTTGGCAGCATGCTGGCACCGTATGCGCTAGACCAACAATTTCTCGGCTACCAACTGCTGCCACCGTCGTGGTCCCGCTATGGGAACGTGTCATTTTTCCTCGGCACCGACGATTTAGGCCGCGATATTCTTAGCCGTCTGTTATGTGGCGTTGCGCCGACATTTGGCTCTGCTTTGATTGTCACCCTCGCCGCCAGTATTTTTGGCGTGATTATCGGTATTTTGGCCGGTGTGACGCATGGTTTACGCTCGGCGATCCTGAATCATATTCTGGATACGCTGCTATCAATCCCTTCCCTGCTGCTAGCTATTGTCGTCGTCGCTTTTATGGGACCGCGTCTGGAACACGCCATGTTGGCCGTGTGGCTAGCACTGTTGCCACATATGGTGCGCGAGGTTTATACCTCGGTACACGAAGAGTTGGAAAAAGAGTACGTCGTCGCCGCACGTCTAGACGGCGCATCCACGTGGTTCATCCTGTGGGATTCAGTATTACCTAACATCGCAGGCGTACTGGTGGGTGAATTCACTCGTGCTCTTTCGATGGCAATTTTAGATATCGCAGCACTCGGTTTTCTCGATCTCGGGGCACAACTGCCCTCTCCCGAGTGGGGGGCAATGCTAGGCGATTCGCTGGAGCTGGTGTATGTCGCTCCATGGACGGTTATGTTGCCGGGCGCGGCTATCATGATAAGCGTGCTGCTGGTGAATTTATTAGGCGACGGAATGCGCCGAGCGATCAACGCAGGCGTGGAATAGGAAGCAAAATGCCGTTACTTGATATTCGTAACCTGACAATTGAATTTATGACTGCCGAAGGGCCGGTCAAGGCCGTCGATCGCGTGAGTCTTACGCTAACCGAAGGTGAAGTCCGCGGATTGGTCGGCGAATCCGGCTCAGGAAAAAGCCTGATTGCCAAAGCGATCTGCGGCGTGACCAAAGATAACTGGAAAGTAACCGCCGACCGTTTCCGCTTCGATGACATTGATTTACTGCGCCTGACACCACGTCAGCGGCGCCGCTTGGTCGGCCATAACGTGTCGATGATTTTTCAAGAGCCACAGTCCTGTTTGGATCCCTCTGAAAGCATTGGTAAACAGGTTATTCAGGCTATCCCGGGCTGGACCTACAAAGGCCGCTGGTGGCAAAGATTCCACTGGCGCAAACGTCGCGCCATTGAGCTGCTACACCGCGTCGGCATTAAAGATCACAAAGATATCATGCGTAGTTTTCCGTATGAACTTACCGAAGGCGAATGCCAGAAAGTGATGATCGCGATTGCTTTAGCAAACCAGCCGCGCTTGTTGATTGCTGACGAACCGACCAATGCGATGGAGCCCACCACTCAGGCACAAATTTTCCGCCTGCTGTCACGCATGAATCAAAACAATAACACCACTATTTTGCTGATCAGCCATGATCTGCAAATGATGAGTAAATGGGCCGACCGCATCAACGTCATGTACTGCGGGCAAACGGTAGAAAGCGCTACCTGTGAAGAGATTTTGGTCACACCACACCATCCTTATACGCAGGCACTGATTCGTGCGATGCCAGATTTTGGCCGTGCATTGCCACATAAAAGCCGTCTCAATACGCTGCCGGGCGCTATTCCGTCGCTTGAGCATTTGCCTATTGGCTGCCGACTAGGGCCGCGTTGCCCTTATGCGCAGAAAAAGTGCATTGAAACGCCGCCGTTGCGAACCGTTAAAGCGCATAAATTTGCCTGCCACTTCCCGCTCAACATGGAGGAGACGCAATGAGTACGCTACTGGAAGTGCATAATCTGCAAAAGACTTTCCGCTACCGCACCGGCTTGTTCCGTCGTCAGAATCTTGAGGCGGTTAAACCGGTAAGCTTTACGCTGCGAGAGGGGCAAACGTTGGCCATCATCGGGGAGAACGGTTCGGGGAAATCGACGCTGGCAAAAATGCTTTCTGGCATGATTGAACCCACCGCGGGCGACATCGTGATTGATGATAAGCAGCTACACTATGGTGATTTTCGCTATCGAAGCCAGCGTATTCGCATGATTTTTCAAGATCCGTCGACGTCGCTCAACCCCCGCCAGCGTATCGGCCAAATATTGGATGTACCACTCCGCTTAAACACGGAGCTAGATGCTCCCGAGCGTGAGCAGCGCATCAATGAAACGCTGCGTCAGGTCGGCCTGCGTTCAGACCATGCTTACTACTACCCTCACATGCTGGCATCAGGGCAGATTCAACGTATTGCGCTGGCGCGCGCGTTAATTTTACAGCCGCAGGTGATTGTGGCGGATGAAGCGCTGGCGTCGCTAGACATGTCGATGCGCTCGCAGATCATTAATTTGATGTTAGAACTACAACAAAAGCAGGGTATCGCCTATATCTATGTAACTCAGCATTTAGGCATGATGAAGCACATCAGCGATCAGGTGATGGTGATGCATCATGGTGAAGTGGTAGAACGTGGCAGCACTTCTGAAGTCTTGGCGGCACCGCTGCATGAACAGACTAAACGCTTAATCAATAGTCATTTTGGCGAGGCGTTAACGGCGGATGCGTGGCGCCGCGACGGCGGAGTTTTCTGATCAGCTGTTTTAGCAACAATAACAGCCTAGAAATCAACCACTGATCCGAGCAGAGCATCAAAAGCATTCCACAGAGAATCAAGCGTGATAGAATCGCTCGGTTTGGTTTTATTAACACAAGTGCTGGACGGGTTAACAAACGTGTTTCTTTTTGCACCACTCTGTTTTCCGCCGCATATAACAGTTTGCATTTAGTTCCCCGAATTCATTGAGGCTGCTTATGGCGGCAACGAGGATGAAGGGTAACGCAAACCAAGACTACAAGGATTATTGTATGGGTTTTCTTACCGGTAAGCGCATTCTGATCACTGGCGTAGCCAGTAAACTCTCCATTGCCTACGGTATCGCACAGGCTATGCACCGCGAAGGCGCTGAGTTGGCTTTCACCTACCAGAATGACAAACTGAAATCACGCGTAGAAGAATTCGCCGCTCAGTTGGGTTCTAATCTGGTTCTGGCTTGTGACGTAGCAGAAGACGAAAGCATCGATGCGATGTTTGCTGAGCTGGCAAAATCTTGGCCGAAATTCGACGGTTTCGTTCACTCCATTGGTTTCGCACCTGGCGACCAGTTGGACGGCGACTATGTGAATGCGGTCACACGCGATGGTTTTAAAATCGCTCACGACATCAGCTCTTACAGCTTCGTTGCGATGGCAAAAGCTTGCCGCACCATGCTGAATCCAGGCGCTGGCCTGCTGACACTGTCCTATCTGGGCGCAGAGCGCGCCATCCCTAACTACAACGTTATGGGTCTGGCTAAAGCGTCTCTGGAAGCCAACGTACGCTATATGGCCAACGCCATGGGTCCTGAAGGCATCCGTGTTAACGGTATCTCCGCAGGTCCAATCCGCACTCTGGCTGCATCCGGTATCAAAAACTTCCGTAAAATGCTGGCACATTGCGAAGCCGTTACACCTATTCGTCGTACCGTGACCATCGAAGATGTGGGTAACTCCGCAGCCTTCCTGTGCTCCCCACTGGCGGGCGGTATCTCTGGTGAAATCCTGCACGTTGATGGTGGCTTCAACATCGCGGCCATGAACGAGCTGGAACTGGATTAATTTCCTACCGTTTGTTGTGAATTGCAAATCCCTGGCCTCGGCTGGGGATTTTTTTATCTTAGCTTTCATCCCCCTTCAGTTATTCCTTTTCAACCTAGCCTATTCCTTAACAATATTTCATCTCCCAACCACATTAAGCAAGGATAGTAGGCTGTTTCATAAAGGGTTCACCCTTTTTTCGTAAGATGCCTGAAGGATACACCATGGAGCGATCGACTTCGCCGCTTACGGTTTTTAGCTCACGCTCTTCCTCATCGCACGATGTGGATAATAGCCTGCCTCTGACTCAGGGGCGCTTTCCCCTGTTTGACCAACACGCTGACCGTGAGGCTTATTTTCTGTTAGTGGGTGATGCCTATACCCAGCTATTAGGTATAGCTCCCGAAATCACACGCGAGCATTCGCTTTCACACTATGATCGCTTAAGCATTGCGCTCACTGTCGCGCAGGTTTCACAGGTGACGCCGTTGAGCACGTTCTACGCCAAACAGCTCGCCCCGCTGCACTGCCCGCATAACACGCGCGAGAGTAATCAGCGACTGGCGCAGATCACCGAACATGCTCGGCTCTTGGCATGGGATCCTACCCGCAGCAGCAAGCAAAACCTGCGGGCGCTACGGGCCGTTAAGCTCTCTTACCCTGATATTGTGACTCTCTCGCAAATTATCGGTCTGGTATGCCTGCAAGCGAGACTCATTGCGGGAACATCTGCGCTCTCCGGCCATCCACTCCCTTCCGAGCCCACGATATTTCCCCCTCTGGAACTTAGTGACTTACCCGCAGAATTATCTGCCGCATGGCGGCCTTGGCTACCACTGGGTGCGGATGCTTCGCTGTCCCCCATTGCAGTATGCGGCGCTCCCTCAGGACTGGCCATCGCGCTGATGCTTGTCAGTATGCACAACGGCGAAGCGGCCGACGTGAGTACCCAGTTATTCACCGACGGATATAACTGTAGTGACCGTCTACGCCAGCCGCTACGCGAGTTGGCATTTTTAGTCAGCGCTCGACTGAACGGTTGTCGTCGCGGCAGTCAACATCATGCGCGGCGCTATCTATTGCTGAGCAAACATCGCTTACAAGCCGATGCCGTGCTGGCCGATCCTGTTAGCGCGATTGCCCAATGCAGCCGTCGCGAACGCGCTATTATTCAGGCCAGTATTACCCTTTCCCAAACGCCCTACCGATTCACTCCTGAGCATGTCGCATCCTTGAACCAATCAGGCCTCACCCACGGCGAAATCCTTGAGCTCATTATTGCCCTTGCTACCGGTGCTTGGAGCCAAAGACTACTTGTTTCGTTGGGAGAATGAACTGTTTTAGCTGAATCGCTGAACATTTCACCCACAGTCGTAACGGGGGCTTGCTCATAGGGGCTGATTCGCGTAAAAATGTGAACCGCCCTTGAGGTCACTCACTTCATCCACCTGCCGGAATCTACGTTTCAATACTATGTTTCAGGATAACCCGCTGCTCGCACAGCTTAAACAGCAACTGCATTCCCAGACTCCACGCGTTGAAGGCGTCGTAAAAGGGACCGACAAAGGCTTTGGCTTCTTGGAAGTTGACGCTCAGAAAAGCTATTTCATTCCGCCTCCGTACATGAAAAAAGTCATGCACGGTGACCGCGTTCTGGCTGCTGTTCACACTGAGAAAGATCGTGAAGTCGTTGAGCCGGAAGAGTTGGTTGAACCTTTTCTGACTCGCTTCGTTGGTCGTGTGCAGAAGAAAGACGGTGACAACCGACTGTCCATTATTCCTGATCATCCGTTACTCAAAGATGCCATCCCTTGCCGGGCTGACAACTCGGTGACGCATGAATTTAAGCAAGGCGACTGGGTCGTTGCTGAAATGAATCGCCATCCACTGAAAGGCGATCGTACCTTCTTTGCCAACATCACCACCTACATCACCGACGGTGGCGATGATTTCGCGCCGTGGTGGGTGACTCTCGCGCGCCACGGTCTGGATCGCAGTGCGCCTGAATGGTCTGGCAGCGAAATGCACGAAGAAGGTTTACAGCGCGAAGACCTCACCGCACTGCCGTTCGTCACCATCGATAGCGCCAGCACGGAAGATATGGATGATGCGCTGTATGTGCAGGAGACTGAAGATGGTTCTCTGGCGCTAACGATCGCTATCGCCGATCCAACGGCTTATGTCGAGCAAGGTTCCGAGCTGGACAAAATCGCTCAGGTACGTGCATTTACCACTTACCTGCCCGGCTTTAATATCCCGATGTTACCGCGCGATCTGTCAGATGACCTGTGCTCATTGCGCGCCAACGAACGTCGTCCAGCGTTGCTGTGCCGTGTAACCGTAGCGCAAGACGGTGCGATCTCTGACGATATCCGCTTCTTTGCTGGCTGGATTGAGTCTAAAGCGAAACTGGTCTATGACGAAGTTTCAGACTATCTGGAAGGCGTTGGTAGCTGGAAACCCGAGAACGCGCAGATTGAGCAGCAGGTGCGTTTGCTGCATCGTTTAGCTGACTCGCGCTCAAGCTGGCGCCAACAGCACGCATTGGTATTTAAAGACCGCCCTGATTATCGCTTTGTTTTAGGTGAAAAAGGCAGCGTGGTAGATATCATTGCCGAGCATCGCCGCGTAGCAAACCGCATCGTTGAAGAGTGCATGATAACCGCCAACGTTTGTGCAGCTATCGTACTGCGAGATCGCTTGGGTTTTGGTGTCTATAATACCCATTCTGGTTTCGACCCAGCGCTGGTTGAACAAGCCGTGAGCATTCTGCAAGCCAACGATGTGGCGGCTAATGCCGAAGCATTGCTCACGTTGCAAGGCTTCTGTGAGCTGCGTCGCCATCTGGATTCGCTGCCGACGACGTTCCTTGATAGCCGTGTGCGTCGTTTCCAGACTTTTGCCGAAATCAGCACTGAGCCTGGCCCGCACTATGGTCTAGGTTTGGAGGCATACGCGACCTGGACCTCGCCAATTCGTAAATACGGTGACATGGTCAATCATCGCTTGCTGAAAGCATTAATAGCCGACAAACCGGCTCAGCGCCCCGATGAATCTATCACGGTGCAAATGGCAGAACGCCGCCGCTTGAACCGTATGGCCGAGCGTGACGTCGGGGATTGGTTATATGCACGTTTCCTGAAAGACAAAGTTGATCCAGCAATTCACTTCAATGCTGAAATCATCGACATCTCTCGTGGCGGAATGCGAGTTCGTCTGGTTGATAATGGTGCGATAGCCTTTATCCCATCGTCCTTCATTCATGCTGTCCGTGACGAGTTGGTGTGCAGTCAAGAGACTGGCAGCCTACAGATTAAAGGTGAAACCGTATATCAAACCGGTGATAACCTGCAGGTCTATCTGACAGAAGTTCGTATGGAAACCCGTAGCATTATTGCTAAACCTGTAGCGTAATGTGACTATCCGCCCAATCCTCAGTGTGCAGGATTGGGCGGAATATATTCCTCAATTTTTATCCATTCTTATTAATCCCTATCCGGTGCAAATTCTAAGCTAACGCAGTGCTCGCTGCTCACCAATCCAGCTCTCTACACGGCTTCAGCGTCTATTGAGTCCCCGTTCTCGCGCGAGGTTGATGACGAGATTATTCCTATCAGCCCTCAATTATTGACTGTTAAGCAAAAGTGTTGTGATTCATATCACCTATTTTATGAAAATAAAGAGTGTGATAATTGCTTCAGCCACTAACGAATTTATCGAATAACAACACGGCGTCCATTTTTCACGGCGTCGCTTGAGGAGTTGCATTATGAGCAAGATTTTCCTAATCAATGGTATGAAAGCTTTCGGCCACTCTAAGGGGCAATTGAATACCACGCTGCATGAAGTTGCCAAAGAAACGCTATCTGCATTGGGTCATGAACTGCGTGAAACCACTATCGATCACGGTTATGAAGTAGAACAAGAAATTGAAAATTATCTGTGGGCCGACGTGGTGATTTATCAGATGCCGGGCTGGTGGATGGGTGAGCCGTGGATCGTTAAAAAATACATCGATGAAGTCTTCACTGAAGGCCACGGCCGCTTGTATGCCAGCGATGGTCGCACCCGTTCTGATGCCAACAAAAAATATGGTTCAGGCGGTTTAATTCAGGGCAAGCAACATATGTTGTCTCTGACCTGGAATGCTCCACAGGAAGCATTTGACGATCCGGACCAGTTCTTCCACGGTCAAGGGGTTGACGGTTTGTACATGCATTTCCACAAAGCCAATGAATTCTTGGGTATGACCCGCCTGCCAACGTTCCTGTGCACCGACGTTATTAAGAATCCAAACGTTGAACACAATATCGCTTGTTACCGCGATCATTTAGCGACCGTTTTCGGTCAAAAATAAGGCATCGCCATGATTACCGTTATAGCTGAAATCAAAGTTCGATCCGGCCATCTCGATGAGATCGTCAAGCGTTTCCAAGCCTTGCAAGCTGAAGTGTTAGCTGAAGAGGGTTGCTATCAGTACGCACCGTTGACTGACATGCTGCCAGCTATTGAGCCGCAAACCTTAGCACCAGATACCATTTTTATGCTTGAGCGTTGGGGATCTCATGCGCACTTAGATGCACACCTGAAAACGGCACATATGGTTCGCCACCATAAAGAAACGCAGGATCAGGTTGAATCCGTGACCCTGCGTATTTTGACCGATCGCTCAGCGATCTCTACCCAAAAATAATCCGAGTTGCATTGACGCGGCAAGCGTTCGCTCGTGAGCCCCAAGGAGGGGAAGCATAACGAACGCAGCCAGCAAAATGCAGTTTGAACTATTTTGGGTATAACGATTTATTGCCGCTGTGTCTGTTTATTTTAGCCGCTGATTTTCAGCGGCTTTTTTATTACTAGCCTTTGGCTTTCAACGCGGTCAACTCAGCAATGCGCATAATAACCGAAACCGCTTTTTCCATGCCTTCGAGCGTGATGAACTCATGTTTGCCATGGAAATTGTAGCCACCGGTAAACAGATTCGGGCAAGGCAGGCCGCGGAATGAAAGCTGAGCACCATCAGTACCGCCACGAATCGGGCACATAATTGGCTCAATGCCAACATCGTGCATCGCCTGCTGCGCTAGCTCAATGATATGTGGATGTTTTGCCACTTCATCACGCATGTTGTAGTAACTGTCATCCAACGTCACTTCAATATAACAGTCACGATGTAGGCCTTTGCCCACTTTTTTGGCAATATCCATAATGGTTTTCTTACGTGCTTCAAAACCCTCACGGCTGAAATCACGCACGATGTAATGCATTTCGGCTTTCTCTACCGTGCCTTTCATCGAAGCCAAATGATAAAAACCTTCATAGCCTTCGGTATTTTCAGGCGTTTGTTCAGGGGGTAATTCGTTATGGATACGTGCCGCCAGCGACAATGCATTCACCATCACGCCTTTTGCTGTTCCCGGATGTACGTTGTTACCCACGATCTTGATAGTCACCGACGCGGCATTGAAATTCTCACACTCCAATTCGCCCACTCCACCGCCATCCACAGTGTATGCCCACTCCGCGTCAAAGGCCTCTACATCGAAAAACTGTGCGCCCTTACCCACTTCTTCATCCGGCGTAAATGCGATACGGATATCGCCATGAGGTACGTTATTGTGTTTAAGACGTAGCATCGCCGTTACGATTTCTGCAATCCCCGCTTTATCATCAGCCCCCAGCAACGTTTTACCATCGGTGGTGATCAGCGTCTGGCCAAGCAATTGGTGCAATACAGGGAACATCACAGGCGACAGCACTTCGTCACCAATGCCCAACGCAATATCTCCGCCGCGATAGTTTTCAACGATTTGTGGATTAACATTTTTGCCACTGGCGTCGGGGGCAGTATCTAAATGGGAGATAAAACCGATCGTCGGCGCTTTCCAGCTAACGTTAGAGGGCAGTGTTGCCATCACACACCCGTGATCGCTTAAGGTAACCTGCTCAAAGCCTAATTCGACTAATTCTGCTTTCAGCGCCCGTGCTAGCTTCATCTGGCCATCGGTACTTGGAACCTGACGAACGCCGGATTTTGACTGTGTGTCGAAAGAAACATAATTAAAAAAACGATCGAGTAAGTTATTCATAAAAGTGTCTCGCAATAATTCATTATTCGTCACAGTCCGCATCATTCTTGCTGCAGGAGGGCAAAGAAGGAAGGACAAGTGCCGCGTAGGATAAATAATCGACTAGTGGGCGAGCCAAACGACGTCAAGCGTGGACTTTTGCAAGGCGATTGCACTGTAAACCCCTAAATAATTCGAGTTGCAGGAAGGCGGCAAGTGAGTGAACCCGATGAGCTTACTCTTGTAAGTAATCCGGGTGAACGAGCGCAGCCAACGCACATGCAGCTTGAAGTATGACGGGTATACATCTCATTATGGCGAAATACCCTTTGCCCTCATCATAGGTTTTACATTATGCGGAGGCGACAAAACTGAAATATTGCGTCAGGTCATTTTTAGCTGAAGTTAAACAAAGTAAAGAAAGTAATACTGAATAAAAATAGCCGTTTCACAGGATTTTTGCCCCATTCTCGGCAAATTAGTGCATCATGGTGGCTGTAAGGCGGGAAAATCAGGATTTATTAGCGGGCTGGCTTTTAATTGTAGTTCACACAGTCTATCATTCGCGCCTTAATTTTTGATTGGCGCCGCTGGTTTTGAGCTGTCTGACTCATTGATTTAGCTTGAGTCTATCTGCTCTTACCTTTCAGCGATGAAAGGGATAACAGTCTTTTCAGCGGCGGTTCTATCTGCAATACACACCGGGATAGAGTAGCAAATAAATGACTGAGATATCCTCTCTAGGTTCTAACGCAGCACCACAGCCTGTTGTTCGTTTGACAGGTATCCGCAAGTCTTTCGATGATAAAGATATCATCACTGACCTTGACCTCACGATTAATCATGGCGAGTTCTTGACCATTCTCGGCCCTTCTGGCTGCGGAAAAACCACCGTTTTGCGTCTTATTGCCGGTTTGGAAGACGTTGATGACGGCCGGGTGATTCTGGACGGTGAAGATATCACTCACCTTCCCGCTGAACAGCGACACGTCAACACCGTATTTCAAAGTTATGCATTGTTTCCGCATATGACCGTGCTCGACAACGTCGCCTTTGGCCTACGTATGCAAAAAAGACCCGAGGCAGAAATTAAGCCGCGCGCTTTGGAAGCGTTACGCATGGTTCAGTTGGAAGAGTTTGCCCAGCGTCGTCCTCATCAGCTCTCTGGCGGTCAGCAACAGCGCGTCGCCATTGCGCGCGCGGTGGTGAATAAGCCAAGGGTACTCCTGCTGGATGAGTCACTTTCCGCGTTGGATTACAAGCTACGTAAGCAGATGCAGAACGAGCTTAAAGCGTTACAGCGTAAGCTGGGGATTACTTTTATCTTTGTCACGCACGATCAGGAAGAAGCACTGACGATGTCCGACCGTATCGTGGTGATGCGCGACGGTAAAATCGAGCAGGATGGTACGCCACGTGAGATTTACGAAGAGCCGAAAAACCTGTTTGTCGCCAGCTTCATCGGTGAAATCAACATATTCGATGCGGAAGTGCTGCACCGCGTCGATGAGCATCGCGTGAGAGCAAATGTTGAAGGTCGCGAGTGCAATATTTATGTGGATGCGGCAATGGAAGTCAGCCCAGGCGATAAACTGAACGTGCTACTACGACCTGAAGACGTGCGCGTTGAAGAAATACATCACGGTCAGCACGTTGATGGCATCATCGGCTATGTCCGCGAGCGTAACTATAAAGGTATGACGCTGGAATCAACCGTCGAACTGGAAAACGGCAAGATGGTGCTGGTCAGCGAGTTCTTTAATGAAGACGATCCTGATGTGGATCATTCACTGAATCAAAAAATGGCCGTGACTTGGGTCGAAAGCTGGGAGGTGGTGCTGGCTGATGAAGAAGTCGCGTAAGTATTTCCAGAATGTGGTGATCACCGGCGTGGTCGCTTGGCTGGTGCTATTCGTCTTTATGCCGAATTTGATGATTATCGCCACCAGCTTCCTAACGCGTGATGACGCTCATCTGGTCAAGATGGTGTTCTCTCTCGATAACTACACGCGTTTATTTGATCCGCTGTATGCCGAAGTGTTGTTGCACTCGCTCAATATGGCCGTCATCGCCACGCTATGTTGTTTGGTGATCGGGTATCCTTTTGCCTTTATTCTTGCACGCCTACCTGAGAGAGTACGCCCTCTTCTGCTGTTTTTGCTGATTGTTCCATTCTGGACAAATTCACTCATACGTATTTATGGCCTGAAATTATTTCTCAGCACCCGTGGTTATCTGAACGAGTTTCTTTTGTGGACCGGAATTATCGATACGCCTTTACGGATAATGTATACACCAGAAGCGGTTATTCTGGGGCTGATTTATATCCTATTGCCGTTTATGGTGATGCCGCTCTATTCCAGTATTGAGAAACTCGATAAATCAGTGCTGGAGGCCGCGCGTGATTTGGGGGCTAATAAGCTACAAACCTTTATTCGTATTATTATCCCATTAACCATGCCGGGGATTGTTGCAGGCTCATTGCTGGTCATGCTGCCATCATTGGGACTGTTCTACGTCTCTGACCTGCTTGGCGGTGCAAAGAACCTCCTGATTGGCAATGTGATAAAAAGCCAGTTCCTAAATATCCGCGACTGGCCCTTCGGCGCGGCGACCAGCATATGTTTAACACTGGTGATGGGGATTCTGCTGTATATCTATTATCGCGTCGGGAAATTAATGAATAAAAAGGTGGAACTGGAATGATCGGACGCCTGCTACGCGGTGGATTTATGTCCATCGTCTATGCCTATTTATATATCCCTATTATTATTCTGATCGCTAACTCGTTTAATAGCTCTCGTTTTGGCATCAATTGGAAGGGATTCACCTTCGATTGGTACAGCACGTTGATGAACAATGACAGCTTGCTTCAGGCTGCAGGCCATTCGATCACGATGGCGGTGCTTTCTGCCACCTTTGCTACACTGATCGGTTCACTGACCGCCGTAGCGCTGTTCCGGTATCACTTCCGCGGCAAACCTTTTGTCAGCGGAATGCTATTTGTTGTCATGATGTCACCGGATATTGTGATGGCGATTTCGTTGCTGGTGCTGTTCATGTTACTGGGTGTCTCTTTAGGCTTCTGGTCACTGCTGTTCTCGCATATCACCTTCTGCCTGCCCTTTGTCGTCGTTACCGTATATTCACGCCTAAAGGGATTTGACGTGCGTATGTTGGAGGCAGCTAAAGATCTTGGCGCTAGCGAATTCATTATTCTGCGCAAAATTCTTTTGCCGCTCGCCATGCCTGCTGTAGCGGCTGGCTGGTTGCTGAGCTTCACACTATCGATGGATGATGTGGTTGTTTCCTCATTTGTGACCGGCCCAAGCTATGAAATTTTGCCCTTGAAAATCTACTCAATGGTGAAAGTGGGTGTCTCTCCTGAGGTCAACGCGCTGGCAACCATCCTGCTGGTATTATCGCTGGTTCTGGTACTGGGGAGTCAGTTCATATTGCGCGACAGAACGGCATCCAAGCCGCTTTAATTAAGAATGCTGATTCAACATGAAAGGCGCCCAGAGCGCCTTTTTTGCATTCCTGTGCTAGCTTTAGTGCAAGACAACTCGGTTTAGATTGTTCATTACAACATCGGTTGTGACTCAAAACTGTTTTAGCTCAATGCATTGTCGTTAACCTATTTGCAAATGTGATACATGTCTCAATTTGTCATATAATTCCCACCCAAGGATTTTCAATATCAAACGACAGCGTGCCGTGAGGGAACATAGCTAAATGCTGATGTTAACGGGGCTAAAATGGCGTCTTCTAAAAAAATCGGGCTGATAGCGTGTACCGGTATCGTCGCAGGTAACATGATGGGGAGCGGTATCGCCCTCCTACCTGCGAACCTCGCCAAAATTGGTTCTATCGCTCTCTTCGGATGGTTTATTACATTGATCGGTGCCATGTCATTGGCATATGTGTTTGCACGTTTAACCACGCGCGATCCACAGGTTGGCGGACCTATCGCCTATGCTGGCCGTTTAGGTCCCGCATTTGGCTTCCAAACCGCCGTGCTTTACTACCATGCAAACTGGATAGGTAACCTCGCCGACTGCCTTGCCGGCGTGGCCTATCTTTCTGTCTTCTTCCCCGCGCTTAATCAGCCGATTCCTGCTGGGATTGCCAGTATCGTCATTATCTGGATTATGGCGTTGGTGAACATGATGGGAGGCAGCTGGGTGAGTCGCTTAACCACACTGGGGCTGATCCTCGTCCTCGTTCCCGTCATTGGTACCGCCATCGCTGGCTGGCATTGGTTCGACCCTGCACTGTATCAGGCGAACTGGAATACCTCCGGCCAAGCGGACAGCAAAGCGATTATGCACAGCATCCTGATTTGCCTATGGGCGTTTGTTGGCGTGGAATCCGCGGCCGTCAGCTCGGGTCTGGTGAAAAACCCGCAGCGTACTGTTCCTATCGCAACCATGCTGGGCACCGCATTAGCTGGGATTGTGTATATTCTGGCAACACAGGTCATGAGCGGAATGTTCCCTGCTGATGTGATGTCAAAAACCGGTGCGCCTTTCGCCGCCAGTACCTCCATGATGATTGGCTCATGGGCTGCCCCAGTGGTATCGGCCTTTACCGCATTTGCCTGTTTGGCAGCGCTGGGCTCTTGGATGATGTTGGTCGGACAGGCGGGTGTCCGCGCCGCGCGTGATGGCAACTTCCCTAAAATATACGGCGAGGTGGATAGCCACGGCGTGCCACGTAAAGGCATCATCCTCTCTGCCATCAAAATGACGTTGCTGATGGCATTCATGACCTTCATGAGTGCAAAAGGCAGCAACTCTTCCGATATTTTTGGCGAGCTTATCGGCATCGCGGTTCTGCTGACCATGTTGCCGTATTTCTACTCCTGCGTAGCGTTAATTCGTATGGAAGGCGCGTCGCTGAAAAATATCGTCAGCGTTATGGCGGCAACATTAGGCTGTGTTTTCTGCTTCGTCGCATTGTCAGGAGCAGAAAATATTAAGCTGACGGCAACCTTTATTATCAGTTTAAGCATTTTGATGTTCTATGCCCGCAAACAAGGGGAACATGAGAAAGCGTATGCCATCCAACAAAAGCAAAACCCACCGCCTGACGATCGGCTAGGGTAACGTGGTATCTCTCTGCCACCAATGAGATGCATTGGTGGCAGAAACCCATTTATTTTCCGCGCCCTGCAAAACCTAAACCATCCCCTTGCTTTACCCCACGCGCCCCCGCTCCTATAATGGCCGCCCTGATGGTACAACTCCCGCGAAAACATGTGTTCTTGTCGAAGTGTTCCATGCAGGACCCATAGAGATTTTCTCTTTATTTCGACCTTCACTATAGGGATACGCTGAATGAAAAAGTGGTCACCTCTGGTAGCCGCAGGTTTGTTGGCTTTGGGAGTTAATGCCGCAATCGCTGCCGATGCGCCGAAAACGGAAAATGACAATAATACTGTCTATTTCTATAACTGGACTGAATATGTGCCGCCGGGACTGTTAGAGCAGTTCACCAAGGAAACCGGCATCAAGGTGATTTATTCCACCTACGAGTCCAATGAAACCATGTATGCCAAACTGAAGACGTATAAAAGTGGCGCATACGATCTGGTGGTTCCTTCCACTTATTTTGTTTCCAAAATGAGTAAAGAAGGCATGCTGCAAAAGATCGACAAAACTAAGCTAAGCAACTTCCATAATCTGGACCCGAATCTGCTGCACAAGCCTTTCGACCCAGAGAATGACTACTCCATTCCCTACATCTGGGGTGCAACCGCGATTGGCGTTAACTCGGATGCCATCGATCCTAAAAGCGTCACCCGTTGGGCTGACCTATGGAAGCCAGAATATAAAGGTAGCCTACTGCTCACCGACGATGCACGCGAAGTTTTTCAAATGGCGCTGCTGAAACTGGGATACTCAGGCAACACCACTGACCCGAAACAGATCGAAGCGGCTTATGAAGAGCTGAAAAAGCTGATGCCAAACGTATTGGCTTTCAACTCTGATAACCCTGCCAATCCTTACATGGAAGGCGAGGTCAATCTGGGGATGGTCTGGAATGGCTCGGCATACGTTGCACGCGAAGCCGGTACGCCGCTAGAGGTGGTTTGGCCGAAAGAAGGCGGGATTTTCTGGATGGACAGCCTATCTATTCCCGCTAACGCGAAGAATCCTGAAGGTGCCTTGAAGCTGATTAACTTCCTGCTTCGCCCTGATATTGCGGTACAGGTTGCCAAAACTATCGGCTATCCAACACCGAACTTAGCGGCTCAGAAAATGCTGCCAGCATCCATCTCTGGCGATAAATCACTCTACCCTGATGCTGAAACCATCGCTCATGGTGAGTGGCAAAACGACGTGGGTAGCGCCAGCGAAATTTATGAGAACTACTTCCAGAAGCTGAAGGCAGGCCGCTAAAGCGTCCTCATCACTTTTAGTCCCCTGTCCATCATAAAGCGGGCTCAGTCGTTCTGGCTGAGCCCGCTTTTTTTAGCCTATTTTTCTAAGCCAACTATTTTCAGCCATCTCGCTTTCAGTTAAGCGATAGTCACCTTCTTATCTAAATACACGTCCTGCACCGCATTGATTAACGCGACGCCATCCTTCATCGATTTTTTGAACGCTTTGCGTCCCAAAATCAACCCCATGCCACCGGCACGTTTATTGATCACCGCGGTTCGCACCGATTCTTGAATGTCATTTTCACCAGCAGCACCGCCGGAGTTAATTAAACCGGCACGCCCCATATAGCAATTCGCCAACTGATAGCGCACCAGATCGATTGGATGGTCGGAGGTGAGTTTGGTATACACTCGCTCATCGGTATAGCCAAATTTAACGGCTTTATAGCCACCGTTATTTTCGGCCATTTTTTGCTTCACAATATCGGCCCCAATCGTTGCGGCCAAATGGTTTGCCTGCCCAGTTAAATCGGCGCTAGAGTGGTAGTCTACGCCATCTTTAACAAATGCTGGATTTCTCAGGTAAGCCCATAGCACCGTAACCATGC
Organism: Hafnia paralvei; assembly: GCF_020150375.1. Taxonomy (NCBI): domain Bacteria; kingdom Pseudomonadati; phylum Pseudomonadota; class Gammaproteobacteria; order Enterobacterales; family Hafniaceae; genus Hafnia; species Hafnia paralvei. The sequence continues at coordinate 2,708,047 of NZ_CP083737.1, forward strand.
CCAACTCATGCGCACGTTCAAAAGCCGCTGAGATCTCTTCAATTTGGCGGCGTGACTCTGCTGAACCAAAATAAATCGTTGCCCCTACGGCCTGAGCACCCAGATTGAATGCCTGTTCTACGCTGGCATATAGAGTCTGATCATACTGCGTTGGATAGCTTAACGTTTCGTTGTGGTTCAGTTTGACCAAGAAAGGAATTTTATGTGCATAGCGACGCGAAACCGCGGCTAATACACCATAGGTTGACGCCACGCAGTTACAGCCCGCCTGAATAGCCAACTCGACAATATTCTTTGGATCGAAATAGAGCGGGTTAGCTGCAAAGGAAGCCCCAGCAGAATGCTCTACGCCCTGATCGACAGGTAGGATAGAAAGATAGCCAGTCCCCGCTAGGCGCCCTGTGTTATACAGATTTTGCATGGCCGCGAGCACTCGCGGCGAACGGTTATTGTCGATCATCACACGATCAACAAAATCGGCACCGGGAAGATAGAGCTGGTCTGATGGGATAGTCGTACAGCGATGTTCGAGCAGGGAATTGGCTTCTTTACCTAATAATTTAGCGATATCAGTCATAACTAACTCCGTCTTGGCTCTGGGCATCAACTCAGAGCAATGAGTAAAATTATCTATCACTTACTTAACAACAAGACTCTCAAGATGCGCGTATCCGTCCAAGCGGGCTAAAACGCTCTGTCATAATCATAAGCCGCCAGCGTGTGAAGCGCCGACACAGACATCTCGTGATAGCCAAAAGAATTACAGCGTAGCCCTCTTGGCTTGAGATGATATTCACCATAGCAAATTAATCCAGCTCACTTTTAGGCCAACATGCTTAAACTATTCACCAGACTAGAGGATGAGATCAAAAAAGCTTCAGCAGAATGCTGAAGCTGGAAGTGAAATGCTTAAATTCTCATCGGCCTTAAGATACCGTTTTAAATGCCCGAATTTTTTGCAGATGCTGCGACAGGCTTTTAAATTTGTGCGTCTGCTGCTCGTCCCATACAATTTCATAGAAAGGTTGCAGGTACTCTGCGCTGCGCTGGCTATTTAGCACTTCATCATGACGTGAAAGCACCGCCAAACAGCGCTCGCGATTCTTTTCACGAAAGTTCTCCACGCACTTGGTCGCAATATCTAAATACTCTTCAGGCCGATCAATCTTACCCATCATATTTTCTTGCGGGAACAGATTCGGGTTAAACATCACCTGACGAATACCGCATAAATAACCAATTCGCTCTGCCCAGAAACCGCCAAGGCCTACGCCGCAAATCAGCGCATGAGCATCGCCAGCCTGCTGCACAACTTTATCCACCTCTTTCAGCAAATGCTGCATATCGTGGCGCGGGTGTCGAGTACTGTAGCTAATCAAACGCACATCGGGATCGATGAACTGTAACTGCATCACTTTTTCGTGATTACCTGGACTGGTGGAATCAAAACCGTGAAGATAAATAATCATGTTCTCACTGCTCCCAAACAGCGGCTAACGTCGTAGCCGCCTTGCGTTATTGTGATTTAAGCGCCGGTATTTATGCTTTGCTGTCCACCCAACGCTGATGAAGCTGCTCTAATTCTTGATGCGCCGCTTTCCAGCGCGGTGAAGCCATCAGTTCTTCACGCGTTAATTTACCATTATGATACAGCGAGCTAACACGCTCTGCGGTGATCGGTGCCAAATTATCCAACACGCTGACGGCCCCCTCGCGGTGATTGCACACTAAAATCATGTCACAGCCCGCGTCTAGCGAAGCCTGACCACGCTCTGCGTAGCTCCCCATGACAGCAGCACCTTCCATCGACAAATCATCAGAGAAGATCACGCCATTAAAGCCTAGCTGTTGGCGTAATACCTGCTTTAACCAGTATGGAGAACCACTTGCCGGGCGCGCATCGGCCTGCGGATAAATCACATGAGCGGGCATTACGGCGTCCAGTTTACCGCGCGAATTCAGTTGGTTAAAAATAACCATATCATGATTAATGATTTCTTCCAGCGGACGAGGGTCAATTGGCGTTTCTTTATGCGAATCGGCGGTCACTGCACCGTGACCGGGGAAATGTTTGCCGGTGGTTTTCATGCCAGCTTCATGCATACCATCAATAAAACTTTCCGCCATACGCACTGCGATTTCTGGCTTTTCATGGAACGATCGTTCGCCAATCGCCGCGCTGCCGTGGCCTAAATCCAGCACCGGCGCAAAGCTGATATCAATATCCATGGCAATCATTTCGCAAGCCATAAGCCATCCCGCTTCTTGGGCTAACCTACGCCCTTCGGCATCGCTATTTAAAGCCGCAAAAGACTGAGCCGCCGGTAAACGGGTGAACCCCTCACGGAAACGCTGAACGCGGCCGCCCTCCTGATCGACGGCAATCACTAAGTGATTACGCGATGCAGCGCGGATTTGGCGTACCAGCTCACGAAGCTGTTGCGCATCATGGAAATTGCGGGTGAATAGAATTAATCCCCCGACCAGCGGATGCTGCAAAATCTCACGCTCTTCGGCATCCAACTCATAGGCTGCCACATCCAACATTACTGGACCCACAAGGAATCTCCTTATCAATTTAACTTTGCGGCGCGCATTAACGCCTTCGCTATTTTGTCACGTGCGGCTTTACTGGCTAGCGTCCTGCTTCTCTCTGAGCGAGCAACTGGGATAGCAACAGATTGGCGGCCTCACGAAATGAATTCTGTTTTGATTGCTGCCAGCGCACTTCATACCATAACCACGCCATATAATCGACGCGGGGCAACCAGCATTGAACATGTTGTTGCAATTTTTCTATGTCTGCGTACCCACCAGCCCGCACATACAAATCGGTAAAATAGCGCTGCTGCGGTTCCGTCCAGCCGAAACTACGATACATCGCCGCCAGATCCAAAGCGATATCACCTACCGCGGCATATTCCCAATCGATAAGGCGCAGCCCACTGGATGTTTGAATAATATTTCCCGGATGGATATCCATATGCAGTAGTGCGAATTTAAGCGGCGTAGGTAACGCACGTGACTGCCAATATTGATGAATGCTTAGCGTTTGCGGAGTGAACCAGTGCGGCGAACTTAACTGATAATAACGCTGGCAATGACGGTGAAAATCGCGTGCTTGGCCCGTTGGTTTAAGGCGATGTAACGCCACTATTTTTTCTGCTAACGCTGGCAGATGAGAAAAGTAATTGGTATCAGTGAGTGCTTGGCCGTGAATCCATTCGGTAATCAGCCAGCCGGCGTCAATGCCTAAGCACTGTGGCGCAATAGCGGCATCAGCGGCTAACCTCAGCGCATGGGATTCACGTTTGCGATTGATACCTAGCTGTGTTTTTTGTTGCGTTTGTGGACGCAGTAGATAGGCATGGCCCTCGGGCGTTGAAACTTTCCAGTTAATACCGGTCAGCCCTTCGACTTGAGATATTTGCCACTCTAGTGGGTCAACCAACGAAAAACGGCGGGCCAGAACGGCCCGCACGGAAGTCAATGATGATTCAAACACGTTCGACATAGGATCAACGAGTCACGGCCCCATTACCCGACCAGATGATTTCACCGGTTTGGACCAACATCAGCTGCATCGCTATCTTGGGTGATTGTACATCGCCGTCTATCGCGCTATACAGCACATACTGTGCATTAACGATACGCGCCAGACCAATCGCCTTACGGCGTGAACCTAAACTATCTTCTGCGGATAACCCTAACGACTGTTTAGCGCTAGTCACTTGGTTAGCCGGAACCAACGTGAATTTATTGCCCTGCTGCAGCGCCTTTTTCAACTCCGCGGTCGCATTGGATACCTGAATACTACCGTTAGTTTGGTTTTGTACGTTATCGACTAACAATACGCTACCCGCAGCCACATCTGGTGAGCTCAGCATCTGATTAATCAGCGGCGTTAAGCTCCCGCTCCAGTTAAAACTCTGCACCTTCGGCGGGGTTGGTACGGTGGTGACCGGTGGCTGTTCTACCGGCGTAGTGGGCGCGGTGACCGGAGGCTGGGTTTGTGTCGGTTGCGCCGGCTCGGTCGTTGTTTCACTGCCCTGCTTCGTCGTGATTTGACAGCCCGCCAGCAGCAACGCCGCAAACGTCACAGATAAAAGCTTTTTCATCATCCCTCTCCCATGAGGTATTGGCTAAATTTATAAATAGAGATAGAGACGAACCTGTTTTGCACGGGTATTGGCACTGGTCGATTCCAGACGTACATTCTGCCCTGGTTTTAACGTGATGGTGCGCGGCGGCTCGTGGGGGAAAATATCCAGTCCCTTCACATCATACCAATAGAAACGGTAGTTAAGCGTAATCGGCTTTTGTTCCTGCCCATAGTTCACATTGGCATACGCAACCGGGTAGAGATCTCCCGAAGAAACCGTTGGATTGTCCGCCGTGATGCCTGCAGTCAGCACAGAGGGATCCATCACGACCCGCTGTCCATCGCTCACTGCAATATGACTCGGCGCGCTACAGCCAGCCAAAAGTGCCAACGGTAAGAACGCCGCCAGGGCAAAACCAGTGAATGAAACGCGCATAACGATGAACTCCGGTTAAAGACATTGTGTTATAGCAAAACAGGAACGCTAAAGGTTAGCGTGCAAGCAACGGTCCTAATGCACGACCACCCAACAGATGCATATGGATGTGGTAAACCTCTTGACCCGCATGACGATTACAGTTGATGATCAGGCGGTAACCATCTTCAGAAATCCCTTCCTGTTGTGCAATTTTCGCCGCCACGGTAATCATGCGCCCCAGCGCAGCTTCGTGCTCTGGCTTAACGTCGTTAACCGTAGGGATCAACTGATTGGGGATAATGAGGATATGGCTTGGTGCCTGCGGAGAGATATCTCGGAATGCAGTGACTAAATCGTCCTGATACACGATATCAGAAGGGATCTCACGACGAATAATTTTGCTGAAAATAGTTTCTTCTGCCATGACGAATATCCTTAAAGAATCAATAGAGATAAAAATCTAGTGCTTGCAGTATGAGTAGAGCGCGCTCGGCTTTCAAGCCTGAGTAGGAGACAAATCATCAAGTGCGGGAAAATCAGCCGATAATAGTACAGTTAACGCCAACGTTTAAAAGACGAAGGCGTAGCTCTGAATGAACTACGCCCTCTGGTTTGAGCTCTTGAAGCGCTTTTAGAGCGGATCAACTTTCAAACATGATACCGCATGCCGGAAGCTACCTTCCATCAACGGACGCGTCAACGCACATTCGGGCCCCGCAATCGGGCAACGAGTGCGGAAAATACAGCCTGACGGCGGATTAATGGGAGAAGGTAATTCCCCTTCCAGCAGCTGGATTTTTTTGTTGCGCTCCAGATCAGGATCGGGAACAGGTACTGCCGACATCAGCGCTTTCGTATAAGGATGCTGAGGATTGTGGTACACCTCATCATACGTTCCCAACTCAACGGCATGCCCTAAATACATCACCAAAACGCGGTCTGAGATATGTTTCACCACGGCTAAATCATGAGCAATGAAGATCAGGGAAAGCCCCATTTCACGTTGCAATTGCTGCAATAAATTGACGACCTGTGCCTGAATAGACACATCAAGTGCAGAAACGGGTTCGTCACAGATGATAAGCTTAGGTTCAAGGATTAACGCGCGCGCAATCCCGATACGTTGGCATTGGCCGCCGGAAAACTCATGTGGGTATCGGTTAATTAAGTTAGGTAATAGCCCGACTTTCATCATCATATTTCTGACGCGATCTTTCACTTCCTGACGCGACATTTTCGGATGATAGGTTTTCAGTGGCTCGGCGATAATTTCACCAATGGTCATTCGCGGATTTAACGACGCCAACGGATCTTGGAAAATCATCTGGATATCATTACGCACTTCGTGCCAGTGCTTAGCATCCATCCCTAGCAAATCTTTGCCCAGCCATGCAACGCGTCCATCAGTGGCTTTGACCAAACCAATGAGCGCGCGCGCAAAGGTCGATTTACCACAGCCAGACTCACCTACCACGCCCAAAGTTTCCCCTTCGTACAAACGTAAGGTGACACCATCGACGGCTTTCAGGGTTTTTGCGGGCTGCCAGAACCATGCCTTATTATCTTTAACGTCAAAGTGCACTTTCAGATCGGTCACTTCGAGCAATACTTTTTTATTTTCGCTGCTCTGACTCATGCCAATTCCTCCACCGTTCTAAAGCAGGCTCGCAGGCGTCCTTCACCAAAACTTTCCAACGGCGGCATCTGCATGCACTGCTCAGTCGCATGTGGGCAGCGCGGTTGGAATGGACAGCCTTTCGGCAAACGCAGCAGATTAGGCGGATTGCCTGGGATCGTTAACAAAGATTCGTTTTCACCATCCAAACGAGGAACCGCATTGAGTAAGCCAATCGAATAAGGATGGCTTGGCGCATAGAATACGTCACGCGCTTGACCATATTCCATGGTTCGCCCCGCATACATCACCAGCACTTTGTCACAAATACCGGCGACAACACCGAGATCGTGAGTAATCATAATAATCGCTGTGTTAAATTCGCTTTTCAGCTCATTAAGCAACGTCATGATTTGCGCCTGAACCGTCACATCCAGCGCCGTCGTTGGTTCATCGGCAATCAGCAGCTTAGGCCTGCACAGTAACGCCATCGCTATCATTACGCGCTGGCGCATACCACCTGAAAACTCATGCGGAAACATACGCATACGCTTACGCGCTTCTGGCATTTTAACCGCGTCCAACATCCGAACCGACTCTTCAAACGCCTGCGCTTTGCTCATGCCTTTGTGTAGCATCAGCACTTCCATCAGTTGCTCCCCTACCCGCATATAAGGGTTGAGTGACGTCATCGGATCTTGAAAGATCATCGCTATTTCTTCGGCGCGCAGCTTATTGAGCTGTTTCTCCGGTAAGTTGAGGATCTCGCGCCCGTTGAACAATGCAGAACCACCGATGCGGCCGTTTTGTGCCAACAACCCCATAAGCGCAAACGCAGTTTGGGATTTGCCAGAGCCAGACTCTCCAACGATGCCGAGGGTTTCACCCGCGCGCAGCGAGAAGTTTAAGTCGTTTACCGCCGTCACATCGCCGTCATTCGTCGAGAACGTCACACGAAGATCTTTTACCGCGAGCAGTCGCTCAGCGCTTTTATCTGTTGTCATCATCGTAGAACTCCTTAACGGTCTTTCGGGTCGAGGGCATCACGCAGACCGTCGCCGATAAAGTTGAAACAGAACAGCGTCACGACCAAAAACGCAGCCGGATACATCAGCAGCCATGGCGACACTTCCATCGAATTCGCACCGTCGCTTAACAGCGCTCCCCAGCTGCTTAGCGGCTCCTGCGTGCCCAATCCTAAGAAACTTAGGAAGGATTCAAACAGGATCATGCTTGGCACTAACAGCGATGCGTAAACGACTACCACGCCCAGCACGTTGGGAACGATATGACGAGTCACTATTTTTCGCGTAGAAACACCGCCCACCAGCGCCGCTTCAATAAACTCTTTGCGTTTCAGGCTTAGCGTTTGGCCACGTACGATACGTGCCATATCCAGCCATGACACCATACCGATCGCGACAAAGATCAGCAGGATATTTTGTCCAAAGAAGGTCACCAACAGGATCACGAAGAACATAAATGGAAAGGAGTTGAGAATTTCCAGCAGACGCATCATCACAGAATCGGTTTTACCCCCGATATACCCTGCCATGGCACCGTATAAAGTCCCTACGACAACGGCAACCAATGCCGCAGCGATACCGACCATCAGAGAGATGCGGCCACCAATGGCCACGCGCACCAACAAGTCTCGTCCTGAGGAATCTGTACCAAAGTAGTGCCCAGACACCATATCCGGCGCTGCTGACATCATTCCCCAGTCGGTATCGTCATAGGCAAACTGCGACAGCATCGGTGCAAAAACCACGAACAGCGCGATCAAACCAAGGACGAACAGACTAGCCAGCGCCGCACGGTTATGCACAAAACGACGGCGCGCATCTTGCCATAGGCTACGGCCTTCCACTTCGAGCTGTTCGCCGAAGTTTTCGACTACCTGCGCATTTTTTTTATTCAGTAACATATGCGATCTCCCGAATCAGTAGCGAATTTTCGGATCGATGACGGCATAAAGCACATCGACAATCGCGTTAAACAGAATGGTCAGCGCGCCAACCAAAATAGTGAGGCTTAATACCAAGGAATAGTCGCGGTTCAACGCACCGTTAACAAACAGTTGACCAATTCCCGGTAAGCCATAAATAGTTTCAATCACCATTGAGCCGGTAATAATACCGACGAAGGCTGGGCCTAAATAAGAGAGCACCGGCAGCAGAGCCGGTTTTAGCGCATGACGTAAAATGATGCGGCGCATTGGCAAGCCTTTAGCGCGCGCGGTACGAATAAAGTTGGAGTGCAGGACTTCGATCATTGATCCCCGCGTAATACGCGCAATGCTGGCAATATAAGCCAGTGAGAGTGCCACCATCGGCAGAATCATGAATTTAAGCGCCCCACCATTCCAGCCACCGCCCGGTAACCACTTTAACTGAATAGCAAAAATTAATACCAGTAACGGCGCAACGACAAAACTCGGTATCACCACACCGGTCATGGCGACCCCCATCACCGCGTAGTCCCATTTGCTATTTTGCTTAAGCGCAGCCAATACCCCAGCCGTTACGCCTAAAACCACCGCCAAGATAAATGCGGCAAAACCTAATTTGGCAGACACGGGAAACGAAGCACTGACTAAATCGTTTACCGAATAATCTTTATATTTAAAGGAAGGTCCAAAGTCACCGTGGCCTAATTGCACCAGATAATGGCCGTACTGTTTCCAGATAGGGTCATTTAAATGATATTTAGCTTCGATATTTGCCAAAACTTCGGGTGGCAGTGCACGCTCGCCGGTAAACGGACTCCCTGGTGCCAAACGCATCATAAAGAAGGAGATGGTGATCAGGATGAAAAGTGTCGGTATTGCTTCAAGCAAACGACGAAAGATAAATTTTAACATTGCCCTAGCCCTGCGCTTCAGCCTTGAGGCTGATTATATTTTTGAACAGTGGCGAAGTTTCCCCCGCCACGACGGCATCTATTCCCGTCATACTTCACGAAGTGGGTGTTAGCTGCTCGCACTTATCCCAGCCACTTGCCTTAGTATGGAAATAAGCTCTCTTGCCGCCTACCCACAACGCGAATTATTTTGGGTAATACCTATTATCAACGCCGCAGAAGTATGACTACGACGTTGATACAGCGAGTATTTTAGTGCTCAATAATGTACAGGTTTTTGTCGTAAACGTTATCTTGCGGGTCTTTGCCGGTATAACCACCCACGTAAGGTTTCACCAGACGCGCATTCACGTAATAGAACACAGGGACAATAACGGAGTCTTTATCTAGCTGCTGTTCGGCTTGCTGATAGACGCCCGCGCGAGCTTCTTTGCTGTTGGTTTGCAGTGCCCCAGCCATAATTTTGTCGAAAGCCGCGCTCTTATAATGCGGCGTGTTACTGCTACTGTCAGACAGCATCATGTTTAAGAAGGAGCTAGGCTCGTTGTAGTCAGCACACCAAGCAGCACGAGAAACATCGTAGGTGCCCTGATGACGGGTATCGAGGAAGGTCTTCCACTCTTGGTTTTCTAACTTAACGTTAACGCCCAAATTCTTTTTCCAAATCGATGCTGCGGCAATAGCCAACTTTTTATGCAGATCGGAAGTGTTGTATAGCAGATTAAACGTTAATGGTTTATCTGGGCCATAACCGGCTTCAGCCAATAGTTTTTTAGCTTCTTCATTACGTTTTTCCTGTGACCAGCCGAACCATTCAGGCGGCGTCAACTTAGCCCCGTCGGTATACGGCGGTGTAAAGCCATAGGCGGGCAGGTCGCCCTGATTTTTGACTTTATTAACGATAATGTCGCGATCCAAACCTAATTTTAGCGCTTCACGCACGCGCTCATCATTAAACGGTGGTTTCTGGTTATTAATCTCGTAGTAATAGGTACACAAATACGGATCGGCTTTAACTTCGTTCGGGATCTCTTTTTTCAACTTCTGGAACAGCTCAATCGGCATGTTGTTATAGGTGAGGTCGATTTCGCCGGTACGGTAGCGGTTAACGTCGGTCACTTCAGACGCAATCGGCAGGAAGGTAACTTTATTAATCACCGTTTTCGCGTTATCCCAATATTCGGGGTTACGTTCCAAAACAATACGTTCGTTGACCACCCAATCTTTTAATTTATAAGCGCCGTTGCTAACGTAATTTTCAGGCAGCGTCCATTTGTCGCCAAATTTCTCAACGGCCTCTTTATTCACCGGCTTCATCGCATAGTGGGAAGTCATCTCAGCCAAATACGGCACCGGTTCAGTTAACGTTACTTGGAAAGTCTTATCGTCCAGAGCCTTAACGCCCAGCGTCGATTTGTCTTTTTTTCCCGCGATGATATCGTCTACGTTCTCAACGTGTGCATATTGCAAATAGCTCGCGTAAGGTGACGCCGTTTTAGGATCGACAATACGCTGCCAGCTATACACAAAGTCTTCAGCAGTCACTGGCTTACCATTAGACCATTTAGCATCTGGGCGAATGTGGAAGGTCCAAACTTTGAAATCTTTGTTGTCCCAACTTGCCGCTGTGCCTGGAATCGTTTTACCCTGAGTATCGTGCTGAGTCAGGCCTTCCATTAAGTCATTAGTAACGTTGTTCTCTGGTACACCTTCAATTTTATGCGGATCGAGAGATTGAACTTCCGAGCCATTGTTTTTGACTAACTCTTGCTTGGCCGCGAGTTTCACGCCAGCCGGTACGTCGGCAGCTTGAACCTGTGCCGCAGTGAACATACCGAGTGCAGCCATAACGCTTACGGTTAATAACTTCTTTTTGATGTGTTTGCTCATTGTATACCCACTCCCCATTTATAGAATGCTCATCAGAGCACGCCAACTGTTGTTATTCCCCTTGGTGTTGAGAACGACATCGCAGATTCAGTCACCGCGTTATTGCCGTTCAAAAAACCTGGGTTGAGATTTATCTCCATATCAGCAAGGAACGAATTTGTTGATACGGAATGTGGTAGTAAAAAGACCTCTTTCTTTTATACCGAGAACGCAAGGTCAGCACGTTCTCTGGATGATCATGAATTAATCTGCAACTCACGCCATTCTCATCGCAATAAAGATGGCAGCAGAATGTTTTATCATCGGCCTAAAGCACAGTGATTAAGCCCAAAAGCTAACAGATGGTTAAAATCACTGCGAATTATTTTTATTAAAATGTTACGCAATTCTCTAAATTTTATTTTTGGCCTCTCAACAGACTGCACCGGAGGGATCAAAAGATCAATGTTAACTCGCTGATATAACATAATATCTTTTTATCATGCGCAGAGATAAACCGAATCATTCAGGCTTGGTGTTACTTATGAAGTAATACATCGTTTAATGAATAAATGTAAGAATATTCAACCACACATGATCCTATGAGCGTTTTATACACGCACTCTTTGGTAGATATGACAGAATGTTATGATGTGATTTTTTGCACAAAAAATGTGCATATTGACTCATTGAGTGATCGTAAGAATGAGGCGAAACTATTGAAATTCAGCAGATTTATGATTTGAAAAAGTGATTGGTAATATTTTTATCTATGAGTTTTCTTAGATAAAAAAACCGCCATTGGCGTAGCCAGCAGCGGTTTTATAAAACGTCGATGGTGATGCGCTTATAGCAAGCCGGGGAAAATAGAACGCAGGCCGGTGACGATAAACTCAATCCCTAACGCCATTAATAGCAGGCCCATAATTCGCGTGATAACGTTAATTCCAGTTTGGCCTAAAAGGCGGACGAGTAAGGGTGCTGCTCGAAATAACAACCAACAGCAAAAGGCAAAAACGATGATTGCGGCAGAAAAGCCAAGCAAGTTCTGCCATCCGTGATAGCGAGAGCTCCAAACAATCGTCGAACTAATCGCCCCTGGCCCCGCCATTAGTGGAAGCGCCAGAGGGACAACGCCAACGTTTTCTCGGATCGCAGTTTCTGATTTTTCTTGCTTGTTCTGCTTATCCTCACCCAGCTTGCCGCTAATCATGGACATTGCGATGGTTACGACCAAGATCCCGCCAGCAATTCGGAAAGAATCGATCGAGATACCAAAGAACATCAGTATCGAGTCGCCCAGTAATAGAGAGGAGATAAGAATGATGGCAACTGACATGTTGGCTGTCAGATTGGTTTTATTACGTGCAGCAACAGCCTGATAGCTCGTCATGCTGATAAACACGGGCAAAATACCCACCGGGTTTACCAGCGCAAAGAGCCCGACAAAAAACTTAATATAACCAGATAAATCCAGCAAAGACTGGCTCACCATACTCTCCAAAAACCATGTTAAATAACGCTTCTGTCATTCAAGACATCATTACGTGGAACAATGCCAGTAAATAACAAGAAAAAGGATACGTTCTTGCGGCGCTAATGTAATGGAAATACAGGCCTTGATCTATGCTCTAAGACTAATTTCTTGCAGCGGCTTTGTAGATGGCAGAAAAACGCTCAAATGTTGCAAAAATGTTTTATTTTATCGATACTTCGCTGCAAAATTCAGTGTACTTGGTTACTAATGAGAAATCGTCTCAATCTCACATTGCTGAAAGGTGTCAGCTTGGTATTTTTGTGACTTATATCACAAAACAACTACCCAAGAATGGTTAAGCTCAGTATCACAGTAAAGGGCTGCTATCATCATTCAGCCCACTGATTAGCAGAAAGCCAAACTGTTCAAGTTTAACACAGGCTTTACTTCTCCACTGCTAGCTAAGCTGTTTTAGCAAATCAGCCAACAGGAACTTTTTATAGCTAAGCTGTTTTAGCAAATCAGCCAACAGGAACTTTTTAGTGCATATAGTTTCTGAAAGAGAGCGCATTTATCTGTCTATACTTGTTGCTTGTGCGGCTCATTGACTAAAAAAGTTTAACATTATCAGGAGAGCATTATGGCTGTAACCAATATCGCTGAACTGGATGCGTTAGTAGCGCGTGTAAAAAAAGCCCAGCGTGAGTTTGCCAATTACACTCAAGAGCAAGTCGATAAAATCTTCCGTGCCGCCGCTCTGGCAGCCGCTGATGCCCGTATCCCATTGGCTAAATTAGCCGTTGAGGAATCTGGCATGGGTATCGTGGAAGATAAAGTGATTAAAAACCACTTCGCTTCTGAATATATCTACAACGCGTATAAAGATGAAAAGACCTGCGGTATTCTGTCTCAGGACGATACCTTTGGTACCATCACCATCGCTGAACCTATCGGAATCATCTGTGGTATTGTTCCAACCACAAACCCTACCTCTACTGCAATCTTTAAGGCTCTTATCAGCCTGAAAACGCGTAACGGTATCATCTTCTCTCCGCATCCTCGTGCAAAAAATGCAACGAATAAAGCTGCAGATATCGTGTTGCAAGCGGCTATCGCGGCGGGCGCACCTAAAGACATCATCGGCTGGATCGATCAGCCTAGCGTTGAGCTGTCTAACCAACTGATGCACCACCCAGATATCAACCTGATTCTGGCCACTGGTGGCCCAGGTATGGTTAAAGCAGCTTACAGCTCTGGTAAACCGGCTATCGGCGTAGGTGCGGGTAACACTCCGGTTGTTGTCGACGAAACCGCCGATATCAAACGTGTTGTAGCCTCTATCCTGATGTCTAAAACCTTCGATAACGGCGTAATCTGTGCTTCTGAACAGTCTGTTATCGTAGTGGACTCTGTTTATGATGCAGTACGTGAGCGTTTTGCAACTCACGGCGGCTATATGCTGCAAGGTAAAGAACTGAAAGCCGTTCAGGATATCATCCTGAAAAATGGCGGACTGAACGCGGCTATCGTTGGTCAGCCTGCGACTGAAATCGCGAAGATGGCGGGTATCACTGTTCCTGCAACCACCAAGATCCTGATTGGTGAAGTCAAAGTGGTTGACGAATCAGAGCCATTCGCTCATGAAAAACTGTCGCCAACGCTGGCCATGTATCGTGCCAAAAACTTCGAAGAAGCCGTCGCAAAAGCTGAAAAACTGGTTGAGATGGGCGGCATTGGCCACACCTCTTGCCTGTATACCGATCAGGATAACCAACCTGAACGTGTGAATTACTTCGGCGAAAAAATGAAGACCGCACGTATCCTGATTAACACCCCGGCTTCTCAGGGTGGTATCGGTGACCTGTATAACTTCAAACTTGCTCCATCGTTGACTCTGGGTTGTGGTTCTTGGGGTGGTAACTCCATCTCTGAAAACGTCGGGCCTAAACACCTGATGAACAAAAAAACCGTAGCGAAGCGAGCAGAAAACATGTTGTGGCATAAACTTCCGAAATCTATCTACTTCCGCCGTGGCTCCCTGCCAATCGCGCTGGATGAAGTAGCATCTGACGGTGCAAAACGTGCCTTCATCGTGACTGACCGCTTCCTGTTCAACAATGGCTATGCCGATCAGATCACGAAGGTCTTGAAAGGCCACGGTATCGAAACTGAAGTGTTCTTCGAGGTTGAAGCTGATCCAACTCTGAGCATTGTTCGTAAAGGTGCAGAGCTGATGAACTCCTTCAAACCTGACGTGATTATTGCGCTGGGCGGTGGTTCACCGATGGACGCTGCAAAAATCATGTGGGTGATGTACGAGCATCCAGAAACTCACTTCGAAGAACTGGCACTGCGCTTTATGGACATTCGTAAGCGTATTTACAAATTCCCTAAAATGGGCGTGAAAGCGAAAATGATCGCGGTCACAACCACTTCAGGTACCGGTTCAGAAGTCACTCCGTTTGCCGTTGTAACTGATGATGCGACAGGCCAGAAATATCCATTAGCTGACTATGCACTGACGCCAGATATGGCCATCGTTGATGCTAACCTGGTCATGAACATGCCGAAATCACTGTGTGCCTTCGGTGGTCTTGATGCGGTGACTCATGCTCTGGAAGCTTATGTTTCTGTACTGGCTAACGAATACTCCGATGGTCAAGCACTACAAGCATTGAAACTGCTGAAAGAAAACCTGCCAGCAAGCTATGCAGAAGGCGCTAAAAACCCAGTAGCTCGTGAGCGTGTCCATAACGCAGCAACTATTGCGGGTATTGCATTTGCCAACGCCTTCTTGGGTGTGTGTCACTCAATGGCTCATAAACTGGGTTCTGAGTTCCACATCCCTCACGGTTTAGCTAACGCCCTGCTGATCTCTAACGTGATCCGCTATAACGCGAATGACAACCCAACCAAACAGACTGCATTCAGCCAATACGATCGTCCTCAGGCTCGTCGTCGTTATGCTGAAATCGCAGACCACTTGGGTCTGAGTGCACCGGGCGACCGTACTGCAGCTAAGATCGAAAAACTGTTGGTCTGGTTGGATAGCATCAAAGCAGAGCTGGGTATCCCTGCGTCTATTCGTGAAGCTGGCGTTCAGGAAGCAGACTTCTTGGCTAAAGTAGACAAACTGTCTGAAGATGCGTTCGATGACCAGTGTACGGGGGCTAACCCGCGTTACCCACTGATCTCCGAACTGAAGCAGATTCTGATGGATACTTACTACGGCCGCGAATTCAGTGAGTCGCTTGAAGTTGAAACCGTTAAAGCTCCAGCCGCAAAACCGGAAAAGAAATCTAAAAAATAATTAGACTCTTCTTATAGAAAAACCCGCCGATGGCGGGTTTTTTTTGTCCTGTACTCAGTTAATTGCTGTTTAATCTATTTTTATAATTCTTAAAACTCATATCTTCTATTTTAAAACTCTATCGCCGCATGAATTAGAATAAAATATAAATAAAATTTATGTATTAAGTAAGAAAATTGAAATTCGCTGTTTGAAAGCCTTATGGAAACGCCATGCCCCGTAAAATGTTCGCTAACGAGGCTCAACGCTAGATAAATAGAAGCGGCGATAGCCACATTAATAGAAAGGTATCTAACGGAGCAAGCGCACGCCCAGAAACTGAGGTGCGCTTTATCTATGGTCTTATCTGGCTTGTGTAGCGTCGTCAAATATCACGCTAGCGCATCTTTGTAGTGTTTACGACATACCGATACATAGCTTTCATTGCCACCGATAACGACCTGCTCACCGTCTTTCAGCGCGTTACCATGCTCATCCAAGCGCAGAACCATATTCGCCTTGCGACCGCAGTGACAAATGGTCTTAAGTTCGACAAGTTTGTCTGCCCACGCTAATAGATATTGGCTACCACCAAATAGCTCACCGCGGAAATCTGTCCTCAGCCCATAACACAACACGGGAATATCAAGAGAATCCACAACGTCGGAAAGTTGGTTTACCTGATCTTTAGTTAAGAACTGGCACTCATCAACCAATACACAGTTGACCGGTAGAGATTCATTCTCTTGGCGAATCATGTCAAATAGAGCCGTTTGGCTATTATATAGCTGAGCCTGTGAACTCAGACCAATACGTGAACTGACCTTCCCTACCCCAAAGCGATTATCAATTTCCGCAGTAAATACCAAAGTCCGCATTCCTCGTTCCTGATAGTTGTAGGAAGACTGGAGTAACGCCGTTGATTTACCTGCATTCATCGCTGAATAATAAAAATATAGTTGTGCCACAACCTGCCCTAAGCCCCCATTTAGAATTGCGTAACTGGCGCGATTTTATCACAGCCAGCACAACGATGATGGGAGAAAATTACGTAAAATGCTGATTGTCTAACTGAGATATTCTTAAAGCCCGTATCTATATCAATATCTGTTAAAACAATATTTTGGCTAAAAATGAGTGCGGCATCACTTAATCAAACAAAATCATTCCCTCACAAACTCTGTTTTTGCTAATTGATAGAATTGCAACTATAAAGGGGTTTAGCACTCCGAAGCTCTGATAATCGTCACTCTTTACTATCTTATATGTAACGATGAATTCTGTTACATGAGTATGCTCTGCTTAAAACCTGTAGATTTAATCAACAAAAAATATCCACCGATGGGACATAGCAATGAGGCTTGTAGGTATATATTTTAATAGTCACCTCTATCGGTTTTGCTGGTAATGAGGTCTATTGTAATCTGAATAACAAGCAGCTATATTCGTTGTAGTGTTTAAAGAGGCATTATTTGCTTATATTACGAAATATTTTGCTAATCTTACAAAATTCACTATTGCGTTAAATAAACTGGCACTCTATTATAATCGAGACGCCCCCCACCAATATAATTTGAGATTAGGACAATGAGCGAAGCATTAAAAATTCTGAACAACATCCGTACTCTTCGTGCTCAGGCTAGAGAATGCTCTTTAGAAACTCTGGAAGAAATGCTGGAGAAGTTGGAAGTTGTCGTAAAAGAACGTCGTGAAGAAGATAGCCAGGCTCAAGCAGAAATCGAAGAGCGTACCCGCAAACTGCAGCAATATCGCGAAATGCTGATTGCAGACGGTATCGACCCTAACGAACTGCTGCAGAGCATGGCTGCGGGTAAAGCACCAGGTAAAGCTAAGCGCGCTGCGCGTCCAGCTAAGTACCAGTATGTTGATGAAAATGGCGAAACTAAAACCTGGACCGGCCAAGGCCGTACCCCAGCAGTTATCAAGCACGCTATTGAAGAACAAGGTAAGTCTCTGGACGATTTCCTGCTGTAATTTTCCTCGCGAACATTACTATTGAATCAGTCAAAATAGCCTCTTATGAGGCTATTTTTTTGGCCTGCAATTCGCTGTCATTTCAATATCCCTCTCCTCACGGTTTCCCCGCCAGTTTATAAACTTAAAGATAGAGGATATTGCGCCACTATTCTGTGCCATTTCACATCCATGCCAAACACCAGACGAGGGTGTTATGAACACTTCTCCTATCTATCAATTTAGGAATGCAAACCCTTTAGGGAAACCATCAGGCTAAATGAAACGCTAAAGGCATCATGGGACAACGACTGAAAAAGATCTCCTTTGGTTTAATTTTTACATCTTCTCTGTCGCTTCGTTCTTTGTTGTGCAGAGAATAGCTCAGTAGCGAAATCCATTTTCGCTAGAGGATAGCGTGACATAGGCTTTAAGTAATAAACATCAGAAACTATGGTTATATTGATATTATGAATCTTCAATCTGGCTAATCTTTTTCCACACAAGCCATCATTACTACAAAAGAGGTATGGGACTGTTCCCGAATATCTGAGTTGAGACAAGAAGATTCCTGAATGGCGAACATGATTGAAGAAGACATCGCTTTTGTAAAGCAAGCTCGCCCTTGTCATAGTTTGTTGCTTCTACTGAGATATTAGACAAAATTTAAATTAAACCGTATCTAGTTTGTGACAATTATTTACTTCAAAAACTATTCACTCTTTATCAAAAAAATTTACCAAATAAAAAAAGGGATGCACATGCATCCCCTCTATCACGATATCGCTTAGCTAGCGCTGTCGCTATTCGTCATTTAAGTCCAGTGACTTTAACCAGCTAGTGAATTCCTTGCCTAAAGAAGCATGGCGCATACCGTATTCCACGAAGGCTTGCATGTAGCCCATTTTGTTGCCGCAGTCGTGGCTTAAGCCTTTCAGATGATATGCTTCAACGGTTTCTTTCTTCATTAACATGGCAATGGCATCTGTGAGCTGAATCTCCTCACCCGCACCAGGAGGTGTCTTAGAAAGCAGAGGCCAAATTTCTGGAGACAAGACATAGCGACCAACGATGGAAAGATTTGAAGGCGCCTTATCGCGCGCAGGCTTCTCTACTACCGCTTTCATCGGAGTACTTTCACCGGCCTTCAGATCAACACCGCTGCAATCTGCAACGCCGTAGTTAGACACATTTTCCATCGGTACTGGCTCAACCATAATTTGGCTGTGACCAGTTTCTTCGTAGCGTGACAACATTTCGCTTAGGTTATCTTTACTCAGATCCGAAGTGTACTCATCCAAAATCACATCTGGCAGGATGACAGCGAACGGCTCATCACCAACCAGTGGATAAGCACATAGGATTGCATGTCCAAGCCCTTTAGCCAGTCCCTGACGAACCTGCATAATAGTGACATGCTTAGGACAAATAGATTGAACCTCGGCGAGCAACTGGCGTTTTACACGCTTTTCCAGCATGGCTTCTAATTCAAAGCTGGTGTCAAAATGGTTTTCAATAGAGTTTTTTGAAGAGTGAGTAACCAGAATAATCTCGTTAATACCCGCAGCAATACACTCATTAACAACATATTGAATCAGCGGCTTATCGACCAACGGAAGCATCTCTTTTGGGATAGCTTTGGTTGCTGGCAACATGCGAGTTCCAAGTCCGGCAACAGGTATAACAGCTTTTCTGATTTTTCTTACTGACGTTGACATACAACCTCTCTAATCGTTTAGCTCTATGTTCATTTCCGTTCTTCTTCCGGACATGAATGCTAATTACCAGCGCGAGTATATCAGTTCGTAGTTTATGCGCATTAATTTCAAGGCAATTACAGATTGATTGAAGATATTACCAGCAAACCTGCTTTTAGATTATTAATTGCCCATCAATGCCTCATTCTTGGAAGCAGATAAAACTGAAAACGGATTTATTATTGCGGGGATGTCAGCATCAACTTTAAATGTCCACCTGCGCCCCAAATCTGGCTCTGCCAGTGGCTGCAGCGTTGGCTCACCTGATTGACATGGATTGATCCCATGGTTCCTAGCGGAACACCGCTGCTCAGCTGTATCAAATGCTCTCCGGCATGAATTTTGGCATGCAGCCCTGCAGATACCAGAATCAGATTTTGTAATTGCGTGTGGTAATAGCCCGCCAACAAGGGAAACTGCCCTTCAAGGTTTGCCTGCCGCAGCAGTTGATTCACCTGTTTTAGAATCGTCGACATCTGAGGCAAGCGCTGTTGTTGATGCGCTAGCTGTTCCTGCAACAATCCGTTAAAAATCGCGCGCACCATTAATGCCGCTAAAATGCCGTTTTCCCCAGCCCGCGAAATGTCCAAACAATAAAACGCCAGATCGGTATCAGATAAAGGCGCAATATCTAAAACCAGCCCCAGATTATTGAATGAAGTCAGTTGGCGATAATTGACCTTACAGCCACAGATCGTCTGCTGAACCGGCGGCTGCAACTGCTTCAGTAGCCGAGCAGCATATTCGGGATCTCGGCTTAGTAATTCCCAATCATGCGCCAATTCATCTTTTTCTAACGCAGGAGAATCAAACAAATCGGGGTAAAAACATGACAGTAATGTTTCTTGCAACCGACTCAGATCGGTTATTGGCTTGAGTAAAACGTCACGCACGCCTAACCGCATCGCATTCGCGACATCAGCCATTTCTTCAGTGGCTGAAATCACAACCACCGGTGTTTGAAGACCTTTTTCTCTTAGCCGCTTTACGAATTCAATCCCGCCCATTTCGGGCATCGCCAGATCGCATAAGATAGCATCGGGGATATATGAATCCAGTAAACTTAATGCCTCTATTCCATTGGCGGCCTCTTGAACTAAGGCGCCCTGGGCTTGGAGGTATCCGGTAAGTACACTGCGAAAAACAGGATCGTCCTCAACGATCAAGATCCGCTTACTTTCCAGTGGCTGCGCCATTTATAACCTCCTTTCACTAGTGCTCCTTCTATTTTGGCTCAAGATGTGCCCTTGTGCCGCATAGATATTTCTGTAATCGCGTGTTTTGCGGGCTATTGCGCACATTTAACTAAAAGATCTATTCGTTACAAAGATTTACTAGGCATTATCCACAACGCATATCAAGCCATTCCTTCGTAGCCGCTGCAATGAGGATTCGCTACCATAGTGGCCATATTTTTGTTTTAGCTTTGAGGCCAACTTATGCTCTCGTCATCTATTTCTTCATCCCTCAGTGATGATGCGCTGTGCCCGTGCGGCAGTGGCAAAACCTACGCACAGTGCTGTGGACCCATTATTGGTGGTCAATCCTTTGCCGTCGAAGCCGAGCAGCTGATGCGTTCGCGCTATACCGCCTACGTGACGCACAACGCCGACTACCTGATTGACAGCTGGCATCCTGATTGCCAAATGCAGAGCCAACGTGCAGCAATAGAAGAAAGTTTTTCCGATACCAAGTGGCTTGGGTTGACTATTGTTAAAACCGACAAAGGACGAAATGAAGATGAGGGCTTTGTCGAATTCTTTGCCCGATACTCTTCTGAAACCGAGCAACAAAATAATTCGATTCATGAATGTTCGCGCTTTATTCGTTTGAATCAACGTTGGTATTATGTGGATGGAACCAAACCTCAGGTTGGCAGAAACGATCCTTGCCCTTGCGGTTCTAGTAAAAAATATAAGAAATGCTGTGGGCAGTAAGCTCATTAGCAACAATAAATCGATCGTCGTACAGACAGGAAACCAACACATGTCACAGCCCGTTGTTCAACGCAAAGTTCTTCGTACCATCTGCCCTGATGCTAAAGGTCTGATCGCGAAAATCACTAACATTTGTTACAAACATCAACTTAATATCATCCAGAATAATGAGTTTGTTGATCACCTTACCGGACGATTTTTCATGCGGACGGAACTGGAAGGGATTTTCAACGACGAAACACTACTTGCCGATCTCGATGGTGCATTGCCTTCCGGCTCCGAACGCGAACTGACCGTTGCTGGACGTCAACGCATTGTGGTGCTGGTCACTAAAGAAGCGCATTGTCTTGGCGACCTGCTGATGAAAAGTGCGTTTGGCGGATTAGACGTTGAAATTGCGGCGGTAATCGGTAATCACGCTACATTACAGTCATTAGTTGAACGTTTTGATATTCCTTTCACCTTAGTGAGCCATGAAGGACTATCGCGCGAAGAACATGATGCAGCCATGGTGGATGAAATTAAAAAACATGCGCCTGACTATGTCGTGCTGGCTAAATATATGCGCATACTGACGCCCGACTTCATTAGCCACTTCCCAAATCAAATCATTAATATCCATCACTCTTTCCTTCCCGCGTTTATTGGTGCTCGACCTTATCATCAGGCCTACGAGCGCGGAGTGAAAATCATAGGCGCAACGGCGCACTTCGTGAATAACGATTTGGATGAAGGTCCAATCATCATGCAGGACGTGATTAACGTCGATCATACCTATACTGCGGATGAAATGATGCGCGCTGGACGCGACGTCGAGAAAAACGTGCTAAGTCGTGCACTTTATCGTGTGCTAGCACAACGCGTATTTGTTTATGGGAATCGGACGGTTATATTCTAATTGTCGATTTTTGCTCTGCATATTGTTCATTCAAAAAGCGTTAAGAGCAAAAAAACGGCAAACGAAATATTTTTTACCTCCCAATGCTTTACAGCGCGGCGCGATTTGTTATTATGCGCCCCGCTTCCGCTAATAACGGGGCGACAAAAAATCTGGTGGGGTTCCCGAGCGGCCAAAGGGAGCAGACTGTAAATCTGCCGTCTCAGACTTCGAAGGTTCGAATCCTTCCCCCACCACCATCTTCTCTTTCAGAGTCGATAAAAAGCTGTCAGCCACAGCTTTCCGGAGAAAACCGGACAACAATTCGCAACCACGAATTTCGTGGTGGGGTTCCCGAGCGGCCAAAGGGAGCAGACTGTAAATCTGCCGTCTCAGACTTCGAAGGTTCGAATCCTTCCCCCACCACCATCCTTTCTTATAGCAATACAATCTCATACGAACACAGAAATCGCATATTCCCCACGGGGAAGGTCGAGAACCTTCGATAAGGTTCGAGTTGAGCGCAGCGAAACAACGTCGCTTGCGACGGCCCGTAGGGCGAAGAGCGTAGCGATGAGTCATCCTTCCCCCACCACCATCCTTTCTTATAGCAATGCAATCCCATGCAAACACAGAAATCGCATATTCCCCACGGGGAAAGTTGAGAAGCATCTCGTTCATTTAGATTGTCGCATTCTGAATCATCTTCTTGAATTCCTTGTACCAATCCGCTATACCACTGTTTTTCTCTCCAGCAGTAAGGTTCTGTCATGCGTAACAATATCTGCGTTTTTTGCGGCGCGAGTGAAGGTGTATCCCCAGCTTATGCCGACGCAGCAAAACGCTTAGGTCACACTCTGGCTCAACAAGGGCGCCGTTTAGTCTATGGCGGTGGCAACAAGGGCTTGATGGGAATATTAGCTAATGCGGTACTTGATGCCGGCGGTGAGGTACACGGCGTGATCCCTCAGCGTTTAGTCGAGGCTGAAACCGCACATTACGGCTTGACCTCGCTTGATATTGTTCCTGATATGCATACTCGCAAAGCCCGCATGGCAGAGCTATCCGATGGTTTCATCGCCCTACCTGGCGGCATTGGCACTCTTGAGGAGCTGTTTGAAATTTGGACCTGGAGCCAGATTGGATATCACACCAAACCAATCGCATTAATGGACGTCAACGGCTATTACGCTAAGCTTATCGAGTTTCTGCGCTTCAGCGCCGAGCAAGGCTTTGTGCGACAGCAATACATCGATACGTTGATGTGTTTACAAGATCCATTGGCCTTGCTAGATCAATTCGATCGCTACCAGCCGCATAATCTGAACCGATGGGCGTAATCGGCTAGTCTCTGCGATTTCTGAATCGTAGAGCTTTCTGCTACTATTCACCGACCACTGTAGTTAATAACTGTTCGTTAACAACTTTTTGTTATCCGCTGTTTATTAACAAGAATTCTTCAAAATGGCCTGCGCTTATGAAATTTATCTCTTTCAATATTAATGGACTACGAGCTCGTCCACATCAACTCGAAGCCATCATCGCCAAACATCAGCCAGATGTGATTGGTCTACAAGAAACCAAAGTTCACGATGATATGTTCCCACTGGCTGATCTGGAACATCTGGGCTATCACATTTTTTATCATGGTCAGAAAGGACATTACGGCGTTGCCCTACTCACTAAAGAGCAGCCATTAGCCGTACGTAAAGGTTTTCCTAGTGATGAGGAAGATGCTCAGCGTCGCATTATCATGGCCGATATCGCGACACCAACCGGCGTGCTCACCGTCATTAACGGCTATTTCCCACAGGGAGAAAGCCGCGACCATCCAATAAAATTCCCTGCAAAGACCAAGTTCTATCAAGACCTGCAAAACTATCTTGAGACAGAGCAGACCCCAGCAGGACAAGTGATTGTCATGGGCGACGTAAACATCAGCCCGACAGACAGCGACATTGGCATCGGCGAAGAGAACCGCAAGCGCTGGCTGCGCACGGGTAAATGCTCATTCTTGCCGGAAGAGCGTGAGTGGATGGACCGCCTGAAAAATTGGGGTCTCATTGACACTTATCGCCAAGCTAACCCAGAGCGTAACGATCAGTTCTCGTGGTTTGACTATCGCTCAAAAGGCTTCGATGAAAATCGTGGTCTGCGCATAGATTTAGTCTTAGCCAGTCAGTCATTGGCCGAGCGCTGCATTGATACGGGCATCGATTATGAAATCCGTGGTATGGAAAAACCGTCTGACCATGCCCCAATCTGGGCTGATTTCAAGCTGGCGTAATCACGATGACAGCCTCTGTTAAACCCATTGACGTGGTAGCCGCGATCGTCGAGTTTCGCGGCAAGATCCTGTTGGCTCAACGTGGCGATCATAAGGATCAGGCTGGATTATGGGAGTTTCCCGGCGGTAAAGTCGAGCCCGGTGAAACGCAGCCGGAAGCCTTGTGCCGAGAGTTACGGGAAGAGCTGTCGGTAACATGCAGCGTTGCAGACTATGTGGCGAGCAGTACGTTGAAACTGGAGAATAAAACCATTCATTTGCATGCGTGGCGCGTTCAACATACCGAAGGGGAATTCACTGCAAATGAGCACGCGGCTCTGGTGTGGGTCACTCCACAGGAAGCAGAGTCCTATCATTTAGCTCCGGCCGACGTCCCTTTGCTGAAAGCTTATCGAACCAAACTTGAGTCACTTTCGCAGCAGGATTAATTAGCCATTAGCCTGCCGTTGAATTCCGCCCTTAACTTTTTACGCTGGGGCGGAATTCAACAAAATTATTATTTACGTAATACAACCCAGCGTAAGTTGTTGGTGCTTAATACATTTTTATCTGCCGCACACTGCAATAACACGCCTTCGGCTTTAACCACCGCCCCTTCTGAGTAGCTACGATTATCATAGATACAGCAGCGTGGACAGTTAACGTTACTTTCTGTATTGCTATAGCCGTTCGCATTATTGAGGATCTCTGGAGAAACCGGCACCACCACATCAATACCCTTGTTATGATTTGCCCACGCTGAGGCGCTGAGCAGCACCACTGGCAATACCCAGAATCCTATCGAACTCTTGTTCATGCCTTATTCTCCTTTGCTTTAGGCTTATATTTTCTCTTGGCGCTCTTTTCCGCTGCGGGTGGCAAACCACGGAACGCCTGCGGATTTCGATTACTACGCGCCTGCTCGATAAGCTGATACAAAGTACCGACCAAAGGCTGCATGAAATCCTGATAGCGTCGCGTTTTTTCACTGATTTGCGTCAGCGTGGCTTCCCAGTCAGCCGTCATATCTGGACGAGCAGCAATCTCCGGTAAACAGTGGATCAGTGCTCTGCCCGCTTCTGACGAATGAATATAGCGACCCTTTTTGTACAAAAATGTACGCCGGAACAACAACTCTATAATTCCGGCACGCGTTGCTTCGGTACCTAAACCATCGGTCGCTCGCAGGATTTTCTTTAGCTCTTTATCTTGTACAAAACGTGCGATACCCGTCATCGCCGATAATAACGTCGCATCGGTAAACGGGCGTGGCGGCTGAGTTTGACGCTCCATTAGCTCACCTTTTTCACACAGCAACTCATCGCCCTTTGCTACTACCGGTAATGGAGAGCCTTCATCTTCATCATCTCGCTCCTTCGCTCCCAGCAACGCTCTCCAACCTGCTTCAGCTAAGAAACGTGCTTTAGCAACAAATTTGCCGTTAGCGATATCCAGATCGATGACACATTTACGGTACATAGCATCGGGGCAAAACTGCATGAGATACTGACGGGCGACTAGCGTATAAATTTTGCGTTCATCGTCGCTCAAATTGATATTTCCAGCGCGAGCCGTAGGAATAATGGCGTGGTGAGCATCGACTTTTTTGTCATCCCAACAGCGATTACGTTTGTC
This sequence comes from Hafnia paralvei, assembly GCF_020150375.1. Lineage (NCBI taxonomy): Bacteria > Pseudomonadati > Pseudomonadota > Gammaproteobacteria > Enterobacterales > Hafniaceae > Hafnia > Hafnia paralvei. The sequence goes on from NZ_CP083737.1 coordinate 2,734,125, forward strand.
GGGATCAACCGCTGCTACCTGTTGCAGCTCTGGAACGTGCGATGCAATCGCATTCATCACCGCATGGCGTCCAGCAAAATGCTCTTCTGGCAAATAGCGGCTATCTGAACGCGGATAGGTGATCAATTTGTGAGTTTCATACAGGCGTTGACAGAGATCGAGAACCTGCTGGGCGCTGAGATTAAAACGCTTGGCGGCCTCGATCTGCAACGTAGAAAGTGAGAAGGGTAACGGTGTGGTCTCTGATTCACGTTTATCGTTATAGCCCGTCACCATCGCGGGTTGGCCTTCGATACGCTTGATGACGTGTTCAGCTAACGCCTTGTTGAGCAAGCGCCCCTCTTCATCCTGATGAGGCTCACAAGACTCACTGGGTACCCACATCGCGGTAAAGCGTTCTTCCGCTGGCGTAACAATATGCGCTTTGACTTCATAGAAATCTTTGCTGACGAAGTTTTCAATCTCTTCGTCACGACGCACCACCAGCCCCAGTACAGGCGTCTGCACTCGCCCAACCGATAGCACACCGTTGTAACCTGCATTCCGACCTAAAATAGTATAGGCGCGGGTCATATTGATGCCGTATAGCCAATCAGCTCGCGAACGAGCCAGCGCCGATACGCACAGCGGAATAAACTCGCGGTTATCGCGTAAACGCGACACTGCACGCTCGACGGCCTGAGGGTTCAAGTCATTGATCAGGCAGCGCTGGACGTTTTGACGCTTTTCTGGCGCGAGCTCCAAATAATCTAGTACCTCGTCAACCAGTAACTGCCCTTCGCGATCCGGGTCACCGGCGTGGATCACTTGCTCTGCCTCACCCAGCAATCTTTTAATCACATTGAGCTGCTTGGCAACCGAAGGCTTTGGCTTAAGCTGCCACTTCTCTGGCACGATGGGTAAATCAGCCAGATTCCACCGCGCATAGCGTGTGTCGTAGGCATCGGGCTCAGCCTGTTCGAGCAAATGTCCAATACACCACGTGACAGTGTCACCTGAACCACAAGAGATATAACCATCACCGCGACGGTGAGGTTTTGGCAGCACGTCAGCAATCGCGCGCGCCAGGCTTGGTTTTTCCGCAATAAACAGACGCATCAGTCACCGTAAGTCTGGCTGGTCGCCAATAAATAGTCCTTAACTTCCGAGTAGTTACCTCGAAAGACAATACGCTCCGCTTTCTTTTCCAGTTGATAGCGGTACATCGGGTCGTAATATTCATTCAAAAGCGGCACGAGCCATGCCAGATGTCCATCGCTATTTCGCGTTTCGCGCTGCTGAGTCAGTGCCTGTTCCAGATACTGTTTCAACTTGGCGTAACGTTCCATGCCTAGACGTTTACGAATCGCAAATAAGCCGTGGTTTAAATACTCGGCATAGTTATCCCAACCCTGCTCACGTCCGTAAACACGCTCAAACTCCACGCGCATCAGGTCGATATACTCTTCCTGTAGGCGCAGTACACGTGTTTCAAACGGATCGTCTACCACCGCCACCGGCGCTTTTTGCATCCGATCATAAAAACAAACGGGCAGATGATTCGAGCCGATAATTCGTCCCTCGTCTTCAAGGAACCAATGACGGATACCTGCATCTTGTTTCTTTAATAAATCAACGGCTAAACGATTTTCGAAATCGACTTGGCTGCTTTGGCTGACCAGCGTTCGTCCAAAAGACGATCCGCGGTGATGCGCAACGCCTTCAAGATCGATCCCCGCCGCCAGCTCGCGCAGCATACGGGTTTTACCACTGCCGGTATTACCGCCGATCAATACCATCGGCAGCTGTGACGCTTGTTCGGTCGCTTGGATGGCGTAGGTGCGCAACGCTTTGTAACCACCCTCTATCAGAGGGTAGTCCACGCCGCTTTCATGCAGCCATTGCTGAACGATATGCGAACGCAATCCGCCTCGAAAACAGTAGATGTAGCCCTGTGGGTGACGTTTACACTGTTCACGCCATGCGGCAATGCGTGCATCACGCACTGCACCATACACCAGCTCGTTGCCAAGTTTGATCGCCGCATCCTGCCCATGCTGCTTGTAGCAAATCCCCACGGCTTCACGCTCACTGTCGAGCATTAACGGTAGATTCTGAGCGCTTGGAAAAGCACCTTGTTGAAACTCAACGGGAGCGCGAACGTCAATAAGCGGAACATCATCGACCAAAATGCGGTGATAATCCGCGCTGTCAGCTCGAGAACTGACCCGCGAATTAGAGAGCAAAACCATTACCGCACCTCGATAAGAGGCTGATCTGGCTGTCGTACATGCAGCTCACCGATAGCGCTGAGGGTCAGGCCAAAGCGATTAGCCACCTCTTGCACCTGAGTTTCGGCTTCTGGCAATACTGCCAACAGTAAACCGCCAGATGTTTGTGGATCACACAGCAGTTTGCGTTGCAACTCGGTCATGTCACCCACAAGATGACCATAACTTTCAAAGTTACGCCCAGTTCCCCCCGGTACGCAGCCTTCATTAATGTAGTTTTCTACGTCAGGCAGCTTAGGCACCTGATCAAACCAAATCGTAGCTTGCAGATCCGACCCATGGCAAATTTCGCTCAGATGTCCCAGCAAACCAAAACCGGTGACATCGGTCATGGCGGTAACGCCGGCAATATCGGCGAAGTCAGCGCCGGGCTTATTAAGCTGACACATGGTTTCAGTCGCCACGCCTTGATGTTCTGGACGCAGTTTGCTTTTTTTCTCAGCGGTGGTAAGTACGCCAATCCCTAAAGGCTTGGTGAGATACAACTTACACCCCGACTGTGCAGCGCTATTTTTCTTCACGCGATCGGTGCTCACCATGCCCGTCACAGCTAAGCCAAAGATGGGCTCAGGAGCATCAATAGAATGTCCCCCTGCCAATGAAATCCCCGCCTGTTGGCAAACAAAGCGTCCGCCTTCAATCACTTTCTGGGCAATTTCCGGTGCCAACTTGTCTACCGGCCAGCCCAAGATAGCAATAGCCATGATTGGCTTACCGCCCATCGCGTAAATATCACTAATCGCATTAGTCGCGGCAATTCGACCAAAGTCGAAGGGATCATCCACGATAGGCATAAAGAAGTCGGTAGTGCTGATAATGCCAATACCGTTGCCGATATCATAAACGGCTGCATCATCACGGGTTTCATTGCCAACTAACAGATTTGGATCGACAAACTTGGCTTGTTCACTGTGCAGAATGGTTTCTAACACTTTAGGGGAGATCTTACATCCACATCCCGCCCCATGGCTGTACTGAGTCAAACGAATGGCTGGCGCAGTCATATCTACTCCTTTCCATTAATCCTCAAATTAGTTGGGATTGCTGTGCATACCGCTACGCAGCAATTTCGACTAAGGAGGTTGGTAGTCAAAAAAAATCGATGACTGCTATGTTAGCGCTTGGAGGCTAACTTAGTAAGGGAGCAGAGAAAATACCGGAAAGATCTGTGGAATAAATCGTTTGATTGCGCAGTAAACCAGCAAAAACGGATCACTGCGCAGAAAAATCAGAAGGCGCTGACAAACTTGCTGCTGTCTAACGGCGCAACACGAGCGGCTTTAAGCTGCGGCGTTCCGAGATACAAAAAGCCGACAATTTCATCCTGTTCACGACAGCCAAATGCCTCACGAACCTTAGCATCGCTGGTCCATTTACCTGTACGCCAAATGCCATTGAACCCTTGCGCCTGCGCAGCCATTTGCATCGCCATGACTGCACAGCATGCAGAAGCCACCTGTTCCCACTGCGGTACTTTGGTTTCCGTATTGCAATGGGCGACAACAGTGATAATCAATGGCGCGCGGAACGGCGCATTTTTTGCCTTCTCAATACCTTTTTCATCCAGCTGTTCTTCCAGCGCAATAGCGTGTAACAGCGAGCTTAAGCGTTCCTGCCCTTCACCTTGTACAGTAATAAAACGCCACGGTTGCAGCGCGCCGTGGTCTGGCGCACGTAAGCCCGCTTGATAAATCGCTTCTAATGCATCACCGGTTGGAGCCGGTGCCGCCAAACGTGAAGCAGATCGGCGTTGTAATAAAAGTTCAAGCGCATCCATAACGATCTCCAAAATGATCTCTTTCTAATTGATAACTGTTATCAACATTATCACGATTTGTTAACCTGTACCTCATCGTTTTTGCGCAGCATCTGGGCATAGCATAAGCTCTAATCTAAATGGCAAAGGTGTTGAGGCACCATTATGCTTGTTACAGTAATATACGGCACAGCAACCGTAACTCTGGCATAGTGAAAGCATCGTTAATCGCCGATGTTTTCAGATACTGGCGAGACGGTAACCCAAAATAATTCGAGTTGCATTGAAACGGCAAGTGAGTGACAGATTCGTCTGGAACAGATTTGAACAATGCTAGCATTGGCGCGCAGGGTGAGTCACAACGTTGAGACGAATAACCAATGCCGCCAACAAAATGCCGCTTGCAGTATGACGGGTATAAGACAATTAAATTTTATATGGAGAGCACATGCACTTTTTGTGGAGATGCATTTCAGGTGTGTTTCGATGGACCTGGCGGATACTGAATTTCATCCGTGAGTTTATTTTGAACGTATTCCTGATCCTACTGATTTTGGTCTGCGTGGGGATTTATTTCCAGATGCAAAGCAAACCGGTCGAACCGGTAAAAGGTGCGCTACTGGTTAACCTTACCGGCGTCGTCGTCGACAATCCGGCGATCAGCAATAAATTTAGCCAGTTAGGCCGAGAGATCCTTGGGGCAAACAGCAACCGCCTACAGGAAAACTCTCTGTTCGATGTGGTTGATATGATCCGTCAGGCAAAAACTGACCCTAACATTACCGGCATGGTGTTATCGCTCAATGATTTCGCCGGTGCCGATCAGCCATCACTGCAATATATCGGTAAAGCTCTGCGTGAATTCCGCGATAGCGGTAAGCCTATCTTTGCTACCGCCGATAGTTACAATCAAGCTCAGTATTATTTAGCGAGCTATGCCAACAAAATTTACCTCTCCCCGCAGGGCGTGGTCGATTTGCACGGGATGGCTACTAATAACCTCTATTACAAAACACTGCTCGATAAGCTAAAAGTCAGCACCCATATCTTCCGCGTAGGCACTTACAAATCAGCGGTTGAGCCAATGATTCGTGATGATATGTCTCCTGCTGCGCGCGATGCTGATAATCAATGGCTGAGCGGTATGTGGAACAACTATCTGACCACGGTGGCGGCTAACCGCCAAATCACTACAGAACAACTGTTCCCTGGCGCTGAAGGCATATTAAAAGGTCTGCAGGCCGTTGGCGGAGATACAGCGAAATATGCGTTAAGCAATAAGCTGGTCGATGCGTTGGCTTCACGCTCTGAGGTTGAGAATCTGTTCACCAAAGCCTTCGGTTGGAATAAATCGACTAAGGATTTCAGCGCGATCAGCATGTATGACTATACGCCACCGGCGGCGAAACAAAGCGGTAGTGAAATTGCGGTAATTTTCGCCGATGGCGCAATTATGGATGGTGAAGCTACGCCGGGTAATGTTGGCGGCGATACCACCGCGAATCAAATTCGTGATGCGCGTTTGAATCCGAAAATCAAAGCCATCGTGCTGCGCGTGAACAGCCCTGGTGGCAGCGTATCTGCCTCTGAAGTGATTCGTTCTGAGTTGGCTGCTGCACGTGCTGCAGGTAAACCGGTCGTCGTTTCTATGGGCGGCTTAGCGGCATCTGGCGGCTATTGGATTTCAACTCCAGCGGATTACATCGTAGCGAGTCCAAGCACGTTAACGGGTTCTATCGGCATTTTCGGTGTTATCAACACCTTTGAAAATACCTTAGATAGTATCGGCGTTCATACCGACGGTGTGGCCACCTCGCCGTTAGCTGACCTCACGGTCACTAAACCGTTGCCAGAAGCGTTCTCACAAATGATGCAAATCAACATTGAGAATGGCTACAACAACTTTATCAATCTGGTCGCCAAAGCACGTAACAAAACCCCAGAGCAAGTTGATGCAATTGCACAGGGGCGCGTGTGGTTAGGTTCTGACGCCAAGAAAAACGGTTTGGTCGATCAATTGGGTGACTTTGACGACGCGGTCAGTAAAGCGGCTGAATTAGCCAAGCTGAAAACCTATCAGTTGAACTGGTTCGTTGAAGATCCGAGCTTTGGCCAAATGCTATTAGGCCAATTTACCGGCTCCGTGCAAGCCGCATTGCCATCAGCGGTTCGTGCGATGTTGCCTGAATCTCTAGTGCGTATCTCCGCGCTGCTGAAAGATAAAACAGACTGGATGTCTACGCTAAATGACCCACAAAATCGCTATGCGCTCTGCATGAGCTGCGGTGATGTGAAATAACGATTAACACGCTTTTTAAGAGTATCTAGCTACAGCCCACCGAATTTGTTAAACCATTATTCTGGTTTATCGGCTTGGTGGGCTTTTTTTATTTGGCGTTAGCCCTATAATCCACTGCAATAGGTAATGACGCCTAATCCACCGCGAAACGCTCACCCAACAGAATCCAAAGCCATGCAGAAGAAATCCATTTACGTAGCCTACACGGGCGGCACCATTGGCATGCAGCGTTCAGAAAACGGTTATATCCCTGTTTCTGGACATCTACAGCGCCAATTAGCCTTGATGCCTGAGTTTCATCGCCCTGAGATGCCTGATTTCACCATCCATGCCTACGAGCCGCTGATCGACTCTTCCGATATGACGCCGGAAGACTGGCAGCATATTGCTGACGATATTGCCGCCAACTACGATAACTACGATGGATTTGTGATCCTGCATGGTACTGACACGATGGCGTTTACCGCCTCGGCACTGTCTTTCATGCTGGAGAATTTAGCCAAACCGGTGATTGTAACCGGCTCACAGATTCCATTAGCCGAGCTGCGCTCCGACGGGCAAACCAACCTGCTTAACGCGCTGTATCTCGCGGCAAACTATCCGATCAACGAAGTTTCTCTGTTTTTCAATAACAAGCTGTTCCGAGGCAACCGCACGACTAAAGCCCATGCCGACGGCTTTGACGCTTTCGCGTCCCCCAACTACCCAATGCTGCTTGAGGCCGGAATTAACATTCGCCGTATCGCACCATTGATGAATCAGTTGCATAGTGAGCCGTTAAAAGTACACCAGATAACGCCACAGCCGATTGGGGTGGTGACGATCTATCCGGGTATTTCAGCAGACGTTGTGCGTAATTTTTTACGCCAGCCGGTTAAAGCGTTAATTCTACGCTCCTATGGCGTGGGTAATGCGCCACAAAAAGCCGATCTGCTTGCAGAATTACAGGAAGCATCTGACCGTGGAATTGTGGTGGTCAATCTGACCCAATGCATTTCAGGCCGCGTTAATATGGAAGGCTATGCCACTGGAAATGCGCTAGCACACGCCGGCGTGATTAGCGGTTTTGATATGACGGTTGAAGCAGCGCTCACAAAGCTGCACTATCTGCTATGTCAGAATCTCACCCCTGAGCAAATCCGAGAGCAAATGAAGCAGGATCTGCGCGGCGAACTGAGTGTCACCGATTAGTCATCCTCGTCCATGACGATGAAAAAGGAATTGGCAATGTCAGCAGCATTATTGCTTATCGATCTACAAAATGATTTTTGCCCTCGCGGGGCGTTGGCGGTTTCTGAAGGTGATAGGGTCATGCCTATTGCGTTAAAAGCGATCGATATCGCGCAACATCATGGTATACCGATTATCGCAACACAGGATTGGCACCCAGCTCATCACGGCAGTTTTGCCAGTCAGTCTGGTGGAAATATTGGTGAGGTGGGCGAGCTCGCGGGTCTAGCACAGGTTTGGTGGCCCGATCACTGTGTTCAAGGTTCTGTGGGGGCGCAATTCCATCCTTCGCTGGATAGCAATGCCTTCGATCATGTTGTGCAAAAAGGCACCGACAAATCAATCGATAGCTACAGCGCATTCTTTGATAACGGGCAAAAAGCCTCAACCGAGCTACATCAGTGGCTTCAGCATCATCAGATCGACAAGCTATATGTTATGGGATTAGCGACCGACTACTGCGTGAAGTTTTCAGTGTTGGATGCACTACGACTAGGTTATCAGGTTGTGGTCATTATCGACGGTTGTCGTGGCGTTAATATCCATCCTGATGACAGCTCAGCGGCACTGCAAGAAATGCGGGAACATGGCGCGGTATTGTCTCGGCTAGACGAAATTGCGTTCTGTGTGTAACAGATACACCGCTTCGGGTAAAAAATCATAAGGGCGGGCACGCAACGCACTCGCCCTCTTCTCTTACGACGCTACGCCTCTGGTTTCAAACGAATAATCGCGTCGCGCTCAAACCCTTTTTTAAAATCTTGTTTACTTTTCATCTCGATCTGACCTTGAGTATTGATACTCATATGCTGAGCATCAGTGTTATGTCGCGACTGCCATAACATCACCATCTGCAAGCTGTTTTCTTTCTGCTCGGGCGTTAGGCTCACGCCATCCGGCCATTTTCCCAGTTCGACCGCCGTCATTAATCGCTGATAAATCTCCGGCGTCATCGCGGCCAGCAAATCGTCAAGTTCCATTTTAAACCTCACTAAGATGCACTTTGCTGAATCGTTTCTTCTGCGCTATAATAAGCACATAGAAAAGAGTTTCGTTAACCCTGAGTCTTTTCGCCAGAGTCTTCATCGGTGAAGCTGAGTGAAGCAGAATTCACACAGTAACGTTCACCGGTTGGCTGAGGCCCATCAGGGAAGACATGCCCCAGATGCGCATCACAATGAGCACAGCGAATTTCGGTACGCTGCATGCCATATGAGTTATCTTCAAGATAACGGATAGCATCTGCGCTGACAGGCTGGTAAAAGCTAGGCCAGCCGCAGCCGGAATCATATTTGCTGTTTGAGTAAAACAGTGGACTGTTACAGCACAGGCAGTGATAAATGCCGTCCTGTTTATTGTGTAGCAGTTTGCCGCTGAATGGCGGCTCAGTGCCCCGCTGTTGTGTAACGTAGCGTTGCATCTCAGTTAAATCGTTTGGGTGTTGAGTAGAGAAATCGTCTTTAGCCATTTGTGCGTTCTCAAAGAGGTGTTTTAATTTATTGCCGCTCACTTTTTTTGGCGATTAATTATAACAAACAGTTAACAATGGTTCAGCCGATTTTGGTCTAAACTGTTTAGCGAAGCGGCGGCAGCCTCATTTTTGTGACAGGCATCACAAATGAGAGTCGAGATGGATTGAGACTCAAAGGACTGCCCCCATGTATAATCCGAAAAGAGTGTTAATTGGGAGCGTGTAATTACTGTTCGTGTCAGGTTTGTGCTTTGATTTACAGCAAGAATTGACACGATTCCGCTTGACGCTTTATAAGGTTTTTGTAATTTTACAACCAACCTTTTATACCCTAAATAATTCGGGTTGCAGGAAGGCGGCAACTGAGTGAATCTTTAGGCGCTTACGTCAGTAAGTGACTTCGGTAATCACAAGCAGCCAACACACATGCAACGTGAATTAGGACGGGAATATTCACTAACCAATAGCTGGTGGAATATATGACTATCAAAGTAGGTATCAACGGTTTTGGCCGTATCGGCCGTATTGTTTTCCGTGCTGCTCAAGAACGTTCTGACATCGAAATCGTTGCAATCAACGACCTGTTAGACGCTGAGTATATGGCTTACATGCTGAAGTACGACTCTACTCACGGTCGTTTCAACGGCACTGTTGAAGTTAAAGATGGCCACTTGGTCGTTAACGGCAAAACTATCCGTGTTACCGCAGAACGTGATCCGGCTAACCTGAAGTGGAACGAAGTCAACGTTGACGTTGTTGCTGAAGCTACCGGCCTGTTCCTGACTGACGAAACTGCACGTAAGCACATCGCTGCGGGTGCTAAGAAAGTCGTTCTGACTGGTCCTTCTAAAGACAACACCCCTATGTTCGTTATGGGTGTAAACGATAAAACTTACGCTGGCCAAGATATCGTTTCTAACGCATCTTGCACCACTAACTGCCTGGCTCCACTGGCTAAAGTTCTGAACGACAAGTTCGGTATCGTTGAAGCGCTGATGACCACTGTTCACGCTACCACCGCTACTCAGAAAACTGTTGATGGCCCGTCTCACAAAGACTGGCGCGGCGGCCGCGGCGCATCCCAGAACATCATCCCTTCTTCTACCGGTGCTGCTAAAGCAGTAGGTAAAGTTATCCCTGAGCTGAACGGTAAACTGACTGGTATGGCGTTCCGCGTTCCTACCCCTAACGTTTCCGTTGTTGACCTGACTGCACGTCTGGAAAAACCAGCGTCTTACAAAGACATCTGTGCAGCAATGAAAGCCGCTTCAGAAAACGAACTGAAAGGCATTCTGGGTTACACCGAAGATGACGTAGTTTCTACTGACTTCAACGGCGAAGTTTGCACTTCAGTATTCGATGCTAAAGCGGGTATCGCGCTGAACGACAACTTTGTGAAACTGGTTTCTTGGTACGATAACGAAACTGGCTACTCAAACAAAGTTCTGGATCTGATCGCTCACATCTCTAAATAATTTAGTGATAAGCTGATGAGAGGGCGACATTCGTGTCGCCCTTTTTTTTGGTTTTTGCACCTAGCATATGAAGGCCAATCTAATGTCACAGCAAAATCTGTCTGAAAAGATCTTCTCCCTGCCCGTTCAAGAACAAATCACTCCCTATATTTCCCAACGCCAGATCGACGAACTGCCCGTTGTCGTGGTTAATCATCCGAAAGTACGTGCTGCGGTTACCTTGCAAGGCGCACATTTACTGACGTGGCAACCGTCCGGCGAGAAACCTGTTTTATGGCTGAGCAGTGAATCTGCATTCAAAAATGGTGTAGCCATTCGCGGCGGTATTCCAATCTGTTGGCCGTGGTTTGGCCCTGCAGGACAACCTGCGCACGGTTTCGCTCGTAATCTGCCGTGGACATTAACTGCACATGACGAAGATGAGAATGGCGTAATCTTAACCTTCACACTTGAGCAAAGCCCTGAAAGTAAAAAATATTGGCCGCATGATTTTTGCCTGATTGCCCGCTACAAGCTAGGCGCAGAATGTGAGATGGAGTTGGAGTCTCACGGCGAGTATGATTATGCCGCAGCGCTGCACACCTACTTCAATATCGGTGATATTACGCGTGTTGACGTGAGTGGCTTAGGCACTCCGTATATCGATAAAGTCAACTCAGGTACGAGAGAACAGCAAGGCAACCTCACTTTTGCTACTCGTACTGACCGCATTTATACTGCACCAGAACCTTTTAGCGTCATTACCGATAAAGCGCTGCAGCGCGTGATTGAAGTACACCACCACAACAATACCGATGTTGTCGCGTGGAATCCATGGTCTGAACTCTCCGTAAGCATGGCCGACATGCCAAACGACGGTTACAAAACCATGGTGTGTGTCGAAACTGCGCATGTCACTAGCCCGCTCAAAGCTTCCGTCGATAACCCGACTCGCCTCTCTGTCACGCTGCGTACTCACGCGCTTCGTTAATCCGACGTGACTCGCTGACAAAAAAGGGACGCTCAATGCGTCCCTTGTTATTTACGAGTCGTTTCGTATCCAATCGCCTGATTAGAAGGTGTATGTCACCCCCGTCCACAGCAGACCGCTGTAGCTCTTATCAATCATTGGGCTGTCTTTAACTTCATCGCTCAGACGGATATAGCGGCCAGTAAAGAATGCGTTCCAGCTGCTGTTAATCTGATAACGAGCGGTTAATTCAACGTATGGGTTCCAGCTATCGTCAGCCGTATAACGCTTGTAGCCGCTACGGTTAGACTCGCTGCCGCTAACGCCGAAGTAGTAATCGTTCTGGTTAGCGCTATTCCATGTTACACCCGCGCCCGGCGTGAACGACCATGCACCTGCGGTGATCGGGAATAGATACGCAGCATCAGCAATTAAGCCGTTGCTGTTATCCAGAATGTCACCAGCAAATGAGGTACGGATAGAGCCCCAGTCTTCTTTATGCGTATAAGAAACACCAGCCATCACGGTTGAGTGACGGTTGCTCAGCTGTTTCATGTGACGATCGTCGCTGTCGCTTGCTTTGAAATGCAGCGGGTTATAGAAAGCCATTACGCTCAGCTGATTCTGCTCATCCTTCCACAGGTAGTAACCTGCGGTCAGACTGCGGAAATAAAAATCATCGCCTTCATAGTTAATAATTGGAACAGGATATACGCGATCGTTATTGCCGCGATAAGGATCTGGACTCACTAAAGCTGATGCGCCCAATGACCAGGTTCCAGCCTGTGCAGCACTTGTCGCTGCCAGTACTAATAGCCCTAGCGTAGTTAATTTTAATGTTTTCACGTTTTTTCTTGTCCCTAACTAAATAGTCTATAAACAACGCGCTGATTGTAGACCAAAAACTTGTTTTAAGTCGATTTTTTACAAAATTGTTTGAACATTCGGAATCATTAACCCTATCAAACAGGCTATACCGAAAAACGGCTCATTATCGCCGCCATTTTGTATATTTCTTATAACGTCAATAGCATAAATAAATATTTGTCGTAGCGGATTCGGCGAAAATATTGGCAGTCTTGTATTTTTTTCATCTTAAATGCTGGATTTATCGCTTTTTACTCAAGTTTATCCAGCATTTATATCTGAATACTTTTCAAAGCGCCGAAAACACTTATGCAAAACTTGTCTGTCCGTAACTTGACCAACTGAGGAAAGCCGATCATAACAATATGGTAACAGTTTCAAAATTTTAACCCCCAAAATGAAGACTGTTACTTTTTTGTTCCCAACCATTTTATCAGGACGGGCATCGCTATGAACATATTTGACCACTATCGCCAGCGTTACGAAGCTGCCAAGGACGAAGAGTTCACTCTGCAGGATTTCCTTACCATCTGCCGCCAGGATCGCAGCGCCTATGCTAACGCCGCTGAGCGTCTGCTAATGGCTATCGGCGAGCCTGCCATGATAGACACCGCGCTTGAGTCCCGCATGTCGCGTTTGTTCTCAAACCGGGTCATAGCCCGCTACCCTGCTTTTGAAGAATTCTATGGCATGGAAGAAGCCATTGAACAAATCGTGGCGTATCTAAAGCATGCCGCACAAGGTCTGGAAGAGAAAAAACAAATCTTGTATCTACTGGGGCCGGTCGGCGGTGGTAAATCATCTCTGGCTGAACGTCTCAAAGCGTTGATGCAGCGAGTTCCAATTTATGTTCTGAGCGCCAACGGCGAACGGAGTCCGGTTAACGATCATCCGCTGTGCCTGTTCAATCCTCAAGAGGACGCCAATATTCTGAATAAAGAGTATGGCATTCCTCCACGCTATCTCGGCACCATCATGTCGCCGTGGGCAGCAAAACGCCTGCATGACTTTGGTGGCGATATTACCAAATTTAAAGTGGTTAAAGTCTGGCCGTCTATTTTGGAACAGATTGCCATTGCGAAAACCGAACCCGGCGATGAGAACAACCAAGATATCTCTGCGCTGGTGGGTAAAGTTGATATTCGTAAACTCGAAAATCATGCCCAGAACGATCCTGATGCCTATGGTTATTCCGGTGCGCTATGCCGTGCAAACCAAGGGATGATGGAATTCGTGGAAATGTTCAAAGCGCCAATCAAAGTGCTGCATCCGTTGCTGACCGCTACTCAGGAAGGCAACTACAACGGCACCGAGGGCATTTCCGCCCTGCCGTTTAACGGCATTATTTTGGCGCACTCTAACGAATCAGAATGGGTGACGTTCCGTAACAACAAAAACAACGAGGCGTTCCTTGACCGTGTTTACATCGTCAAAGTGCCTTACTGCCTGCGCGTCTCCGAAGAGATGAAAATCTACGACAAACTGCTTAACAACAGTGAGTTGGATCATGCGCCGTGCGCCCCCGGTACGCTGGAAACGCTGGCTCGTTTCTCAATCTTGTCTCGTTTGAAAGAACCCGAGAACTCCAGCATCTATTCAAAAATGCGGGTGTATGACGGCGAAAGCCTGAAAGATACCGACCCCAAAGCCAAGTCATATCAGGAGTACCGTGACTATGCGGGCGTGGACGAAGGGATGAACGGTCTTTCGACGCGTTTCGCCTTTAAGATCCTGTCACGCGTATTCAACTTCGATCATGCCGAAGTGGCCGCCAACCCGGTTCATCTGTTCTATGTTCTTGAACAGCAGGTTGAGCGTGAACAGTTCCCACAGGATGTGGCAGAGAAATACCTTGAGCACCTTAAGGGTTATCTGATCCCGAAATACGTCGAGTTCATCGGCAAAGAGATCCAGACCGCGTATTTGGAATCTTATTCCGAATACGGTCAAAATATCTTTGACCGCTATGTCACCTACGCCGATTTCTGGATTCAAGATCAAGAGTATCGCGACCCCGAAACCGGCCAACTGTTTGACCGTGAGTCACTGAACGCTGAGCTGGAGAAAATTGAAAAACCCGCGGGTATTAGCAATCCGAAAGATTTCCGCAATGAAATCGTTAACTTCGTGCTGCGTGCCCGTGCTAGCCATAATGGGCATAACCCAAACTGGACGAGTTACGAAAAACTGCGCACCGTTATCGAGAAGAAAATGTTCTCCAATACCGAGGAGCTGTTACCCGTTATCTCGTTCAATGCCAAAACTTCTACCGATGAGCAGAAGAAACACGACGATTTTGTCGACCGTATGATGGAGAAAGGCTATACCCGCAAGCAGGTTCGTCTGCTGTGCGAGTGGTATCTGCGAGTTAGAAAATCATCATAATACGCGTAACCAAGACCGTGTCGGCCATTGGCCGACACGGCTCACCCGAGTTGGCAGACGGGAAATTACGGCGTATTTCAGACGGTAACGTCGTTTGGGGGAAATATGGCCTATTTCATTGATCGGCGATTGAACGGTAAGAATAAAAGCATGGTCAACCGCCAGCGCTTTTTACGCCGCTATAAGTCGCAAATAAAGCATTCCATTGCTGATGCCATAAATAAACGCTCAGTGACCGACGTTGAGAGCGGAGAATCCGTTTCCATTCCCAATGAGGACATCAGCGAACCGATGTTTCATCAAGGACGTGGTGGCGAGCGTCATCGCGTCCATCCAGGCAATGACCATTTTGTACAAAACGATCGCATTGAACGCCCACAAGGCGGAGGCGGCGGTGGCGGAAGTGGCCAAGGTGAAGCAAGTAAAGACGGCGAAGGTGAAGACGAATTCGTTTTTCAGATTTCCAAAGACGAATATCTGGATCTTCTGTTCGAAGATTTAGCGCTGCCTAATTTACGGAAGAATCAATACAAACAGCTGACTGAGTATAAAACCCATCGTTCAGGTTTTACCTCAAATGGCGTACCTGCCAATATCAGCGTGGTACGTTCATTACAAAACTCCTTAGCACGTCGCACGGCAATGACGGCAGGAAAACGGCGCGAATTGCATGAATTGGAGAACGTGCTGGAGCAGTTACGTCATAGCGAACCGGCACAACTGCTGGAAGAAGAGCGTATTCGTAAAGAGATTGCGGATCTGCGTCAACGTATCGACCGGGTTCCGTTTATCGATACATTCGACTTACGCTACAAAAACTACGAGCGTCGACCTGAACCCTCCAGTCAGGCGGTGATGTTTTGCCTGATGGACGTCTCCGGTTCTATGGATCAAGCCACGAAAGATATGGCGAAGCGTTTTTACATCCTGCTCTATTTATTCTTGAGCCGAACCTATAAAAACGTGGATGTCGTGTATATCCGCCACCACACTCAAGCCAAAGAAGTAGACGAACAGGAGTTTTTCTACTCGCAGGAAACCGGTGGCACAATTGTCTCAAGCGCGCTGAAACTGATGGATGAAATTGTACGCGAGCGTTACAACTCGGCCGAGTGGAACGTTTACGCGGCGCAAGCATCCGACGGCGATAACTGGGCCGATGACTCACCGCTCTGCTCTGAGCTACTGGCAAATAAATTGCTACCGCAGGTGCGGTATTACAGCTACATCGAAATCACCCGCCGAGCGCACCAAACGCTATGGCGTGAATACGAAGGTCTCCAACAACGTTTTGAGAACTTTGCGATGCAGCATATCCGAGAACCTGACGATATCTACCCAGTATTCAGAGAACTGTTTCAGGCTCAAGTCAATAAGAACTGAATCCCCCAAACCGCCAACGCAGCAGGTCATGTCGTTGGCGGTTTTCTGTTCTGTCTCCCCTGACACCTTCATTTACAACTGAACATTTGTGAGATTGTGCTGTCTGTCACAATCTAAAGAACAGTTTTTTTGTCACTTTTGCATCAGGAATATCGTCTTATGCAGCAACCTCTTCACCGAACAACACACTGGTCAGAAGTGTGGCAGCTCATTAAGCCCTATTGGGTTTCTGAAGAAAAAGTCAGCGCCTGGACTCGACTCATTGCGATTATCGCTCTCACGCTGGCAGGCGTTTATATCAACGTTTTGTTCAACGAATGGAACCGCGTTTTTTACGATGCGTTGCAAAATCGCAACTACGCCGTGTTTAAGGCGCAGTTAATCCGATTTAGCTATCTGGCGGTGATCTTCATCATCATTGCCATCTATCGGATCTATCTGACACAGGGGCTACAAATGCTCTGGCGTCGCTGGATGACTGAGAAATACATGAGTAAATGGCTGTCCCATCAAGCCTATTACCACACGGAAATTCAGCAGACCATTGATAACCCCGATCAGCGTATATCTCAGGATTTAAACGCGCTGACCAACGGCACCCTATCATTAAGCCTTGGGTTACTCTCCAGTCTGGTGACGCTGTTTTCCTTTGTCGCGATTCTGTGGAGCGTTAGCGGTTCAATTTCATTTATGCTCAGTGACCATGAGTTCGTTATTCCCGGCTATATGGTGTGGTTTGCGCTGTTGTATGCGGGCATGGGCTCGGTATTGATTTGGTGGATTGGACGTCCACTGGTTGGGCTAAGCTTCGACCAAGAGCGCTTTGAAGCGAACTTCCGTTTCGGCCTGATCCGTATCCGTGATAACGCCGACCCGATTGCGCTTTATCATGGCGAACAACAGGAAAAAAACCAGCTCAGCGGTCAATTTGAAAATATCCGTAGCAACTGGTGGTCGATCATGCGCCTAACCAAACGTTTGAACGTCGCTTCAACGTTTTACGATCAGTTCGCCAATATTTTCCCCATTTTGGTCGCATCACCACGCTATTTCTCAAACGCTATTCAGCTTGGCACATTGATGCAGGTGGCTTCCGCATTTGGACAGGTTCAGGGAGCGCTGTCGTGGTTCATTGGTGCGTTTACCGATTTGGCATCATGGAAAGCCTGTGTCAACCGTTTAGCGGGCTTCAATGCGGCCATCTCTGCAATTGAGCAGCAGCCCAATAATATTTCCCGCACGATCACCACCGATAGCGATGATTCGCTGATTGCGCGCGATCTTTCGCTGTGCCTGTATCAGGGGCGTGAACTCTTCAGCCATGTTAATTTACACGCACGCCGTGGTGATAAAATCCTTATCACTGGCCCTTCAGGCTGTGGTAAATCAACGCTGTTACGCGCGATCGCCGGAGTTTGGCCTTATGGGCAAGGTGAAATTTCGCAGCCGGACAGCGACAAGAAAAGCGTATTGTTCCTGCCACAGCGTAGCTATTTACCTATTGGTACACTGCGTGACGCGCTGTGCTATCCACGCGGATCACAAGGCGTTAGTGATGAAGAGTTGCAACAGGTATTGAAGGCGTGTCGTTTACACCATCTGCATCAAGCACTGGATATTCGAGCTAACTGGACTCACCAACTGTCTCCCGGTGAGCAGCAGCGCCTGTCGTTTGCCCGTGCCTTGGTAATAAAACCTGATGTACTTTATCTTGACGAAGCCACCAGCGCTCTGGACGAAGAAACCGAGCAGCGCGTTTATCAGTTACTTAATCAAAGACTGCCAGATACCACCCTGATTAGCGTGGCGCATCGCAGCAGCGTGGCGCCATTCCATAATATACGCTGGAAATTTGTCAAACAGGCCGATGCGACTCAGGAAGAAGCATACTACTCAGCCCCATCGGTGATCGAAATCAGTTCACTGGCCCATTAAATAGTCACCCCGCCATTCTTTTAAAAGATGGCGGGGTTCTATCGCTGTGCGATAATGAATTAGAACTGATAAACCAGCCCTAATGCCACTACGTCATCGGTCTTCAAATTCAGCGGATTATTATCATTGAGCTGATTAATTTTGTAATCAACAAAGGCTGACATATTTTTGTTGAAGTAATAGGTTGCCGCTACATCAATATATTTCACCAGATCCGCATCGCCGATCCCCTCAATATCCTTACCTTTTGACTGGATATATCCCAGCGATGGACGCAGGCCAAAATCAAACTGGTATTGAGCAATAACCTCGACGTTTTGTGTTTTATTTGCAAGACCTTTCACGTTGGTATTCACCCCATTGATCTCTGCAGTCCCGGAAATAGGCGTCATATTTCGCGTTTCTGCATACATTGCGGCCAGGTAAACGTTATTAGCATCATATTTTAAGCCCCCCGTCCACGCATCCGCTTTATCCCCATGACCAAAAGCTAAATTCTGCTGATCTTGAGTACGATCGGAAGACGCATAGGCTGCTCCGATAGAAATGCCATCGACAATTTCATAAGTCGTTGATAACGAGTAACCATCGCCATTTTGCTTAGTAATATCGCGATCGTTTTCATTTTTACCCTGATATTGCAGAGCAAAATTCAGACCGTCAACCAGCCCGAAGAAATCACGGTTACGGTAAGTTGCAACCCCCGTACTACGCCCTGTCATGAAATTATCGGCTTTGGTATAGCTATCGCCGCCAAACTCAGGAAGCATATCCGTCCACGCTTCCACGTCATACAACGCACCATAATTACGGCCATAGTCAAACGAGCCAAATTCACTGAATCGCAGACCAGCAAAACCTAAACGCGTTTTGGTTCCCGTGGCGCCATCACTTTCAGCGCGGTTAGCGGCAATCTGATACTCCCACTGACCAAAACCCTGCAAGGTATCATTAATTTGGGTAACACCTTTGAAGCCAAAGCGTACATAGGACTGGTCGCCATCCACCGACTGATTATCTGAAAGGTAGTGTTCAGCCTTTACGCGACCATACATATCCAGCTTATTGCCATCTTTATTGTAAACTTCTGCTGCATGCAAAACAGGTGTTGCCAAAGAAGCAACGGCCAAGGTCATCATCATTGCCAGCGCGCTTTTTTTCAT
This sequence comes from Hafnia paralvei, assembly GCF_020150375.1. NCBI lineage: Bacteria > Pseudomonadati > Pseudomonadota > Gammaproteobacteria > Enterobacterales > Hafniaceae > Hafnia > Hafnia paralvei. The sequence goes on from NZ_CP083737.1 coordinate 2,753,308, forward strand.
TTTTTCATCCATAGAATGGTTATCTGCATTAAATTTGGTATGCCTTTCATCTCACTACCTCTGAAGGCGAAGATGTTTTACCGGATGGAGATGAAAATTTTATTGCAGAAATAATACTTCTGATGACATTGATTTAGGCTTAATGAATATATGGTTATTTCCCAGAAAAACTTTGGTTAATTAAGTACCTAATAAAAGGTCTTTGAAACGTTATTGACTTGGCGATTAATTCACCGCGCGACTTCTTGGCAGCACAACAGAAATATAAAAATGTTTGCTAACATTTTTTAAATTATCAAAAGCCTTATTTGAGGTAGACCTGTGACAAACGAGGCTATACTTCTGAGGTTTAGTTTCCTAGCTCGACTGTTATCTTGGTCAACTAAAACGCATGCCTCGAAGCGCAACGTTTTAAACTTATTTTAACGTAAACGCGATATTTTAAAAAACACGTTTAAACACCATGTGCTTCAACACTCTTAAGGAATTTACCGATGAATACCTTGCTGATTGATGATGTGGCTCAGAGTTTGTTTCGCAGTGAAGTTTCGAAAATTATTGGTGAAGCCGTTAGCGATTTAGTCGGTGCCGAAGGCGATATCGTTTATGGGAAATTAATCAACTCACTTGCTCATTCTGCCGATCAGGAGACCAGCATAGAGCGCAAGACGTTATTATTGAGCGCTATCGATCGCTTGATCGGAGATGAAAACCTGCTGCGTCGTAAGCGATTAGTCGAAAGCAAATAATCCAGAGCGAACTCAGTCGTATGGGCCATGCTTAGCATCAAATGGCAACATAAACGTATCGGCAATCAGCGAGAACGGCACGTCCAGCGCAGTTACATAGCGCCATGGGCTGTCGCGTAAATCCCACTGCACTCCCGGATAATATTGGTATCCGTGCCCCTTCCCTACCGTTCGGCTAATGATGCTCCCGCAACCGCTGAGCGACGCAACACATACCATCAGCAATAGATATTTTAGCCATAAAGCTGTCATCGAAATGTCTCTCTATATACTCAATAGATTTCAGGCGGCAAGTGAGCCCCAATAAGCTTACATCAGTCAGTGATTAGGGCCGCAAAAGTAGCCAACGCATCGGAAGCCTGAAAGATGACGATTATAGTTCAAGCAATAAGCGGCATCGATGTATATATCAGTGGCGAGATGCTAATACCTGCGATAAGGTAAAACACAAGCGGCTCGGGGATTTTGTCGATGCTCTCTGAGGTAAGTGGTTAAATTTATAGCACTTAGCCTGACAAAACTAACCCACCAGCGAAAACAGGTTCATACTAGATCAGGTTACTTCGATCGCATCTAAGGAGACCGTTATGTCAGATCCACACCATATTGCCGAATGGGCGCGTCTACGTGAAACCTCTATCGAAATTGCACACGCCATTTTCGAATTAGCGAAGAACGACGAAGTTCTAGCACAAAAAATTTGGGACGAAGGCAGCGATGAAGTATTGCCTCTAGCGTTCTCTAAAACAGATAAAGATGAGTTATTTTGGGGTGAAGAGACTATTTTCCGCGCCAACGTATAATTCGTCTTTGCTCAGATAATGCCCGTTTATCGGGCATTTTTTTTCTTATCAACGTTAGGATCGCTATGCACCACCTCATGCTGGATATTGAAACGCTGGATACCACCCCGAGCGCGGTGATCCTCTCCATTGCTGCCGTATTTTTCGAGCCGTTGACAGGGGAGCTGGGCGAAACATTTGCTGCTCAAATTAGCCCACAAAAACCACAGCCTAACCGTACGATCAGCGCCGATACCGTCGCATGGTGGGCGCAGCAGTCTGACGCCGCGCGTAAAGAAGCCTTTTCAGGCACAGAAACCTTAAAGAAAACGCTGACGCAATTTAGCCGATTTATTCACATCAACAGTAGCGATAAAATTCATGTTTGGGGCAACGGTAAAGAATTTGACTGCAGCATACTCGAGCACGCCTATCAACAGTTGGAAATGGTCTGCCCATGGGATTTTTGGCGAACTCAAGACGTTCGCACTTTAGTGATGTTAGCCAGAACACTGGGCTTTGACCCAAAGAAAACACGCGCTTTCGAAGGGGTTCCGCATTTGCCATTAGACGATGCCTGCCACCAAGCGCGCTATGTCTCAGATATCTTCCGCTCCCTACGTGTGATACCGTCGGCGCTAGAAAGTCATCATTGATAGCTGATAAGTTCTACCTGCTTAACTGACCACAAAAACCATAAAATAAACCTATGCGAAACTATATTCTGCTCCTGCTCAGTCTTGTCTTATTTGGCCCTTTGGGGATAGATCTTTTCCTACCGACCATCCCCGCTATTGCCGCGGATTTTCAGGTTAAAAACGAAGTCATTCAGTCCACGATTTCACTGTTCCTGTTGGTGATGGGACTGGGACAGCTTATCGCGGGGCCTCTGGTTGATAAGTTTGGTCGGCGGCCTATCGCGCTGATCGGCATAGCCCTGTATATCTTAGGCTCAACCGTCGCCGCGCTGTCCAACTCTTCGGATATTTTTGTGCTCGCTCGCGTCATTCAAGGATGCGCCGTATGCTGCACCGGCGTGGTGTGCTTCAGCGGTGTTCGCGATCGTCTGAACGGTAACGAAGCGGCGAAAGCATTTGGATTTCTCAACGGTACGCTAAATATCGTGCCAGCGTTAGCGCCGTTACTCGGCGGCATTCTGGCCGAGTTGTTTAACTGGCGCGCTCCATTCTGGTTCCTGGTGTTTTATGCCGTCGTAGTTTTCGTCATTATCGCTATTTGGCTGCCAGAAACTCGCCCTGCCGACACTAAACCGGTGAAAGGTCTTCCGTTAAAACAATATGCTCGTATTCTAAGCAACAGTCGCTTCTTACGCTTTGCGCTGGTTAACGCTGGCGCGATGGGAATGGCGATTACCTATGTCTCCTTCGCGCCTACCGTACTCATGACTGACGACAAACTTTCTCCGCTGGTGTTCTCGCTTATCTTTGGTGGTAACGGCTTTTGGATTTTGTTCGTCAGCCTCATCGCCAATAAAGTGATTCAGCGTGCAGGCCGCCCGTTCTGCCTGATGCTGGGGACTCTGCTAATGGCATTGGGCTGCATCGGTCTTTTTGTGGGCATGCACTTGCTGCCAGTAGACGCCAGCCAGCACTGGCTGAGCTATATGCTGCCCGTAGCCAGCGCCTGTGCCGGTTTGGCCTTTATCATGGGACCTGCCACTAGCTATGCACTAGAGCCTTATTCTGACGAAGCAGGGATTGCGTCAGCCTTGGTTGGATTTGTGCAGATGGCGATAGGCTCCTGCATCGCGCTCGTCGCCATCGCACTGCCGATGGCAGCCAAACCCGCTTTAGCGCTAGTGATGCTGTTGGGGGCGGTGCTCGCGCTCTCCGCACGCTTACTGAGCAGCAAACTAAAGGGGCGCGTTAAATCGGTTCATCAAGCCTAATCGCCCTAAAAAAAGAGCGGAGCACCATGAGATGTTCCGCTCTTTTTTATTGAGACAAGCAAGATACTTTTCCGTTATAACACCGTTACAGGCACTCTCGGGGCCACTGCACAGAGTAATTCATAACCAATAGTCCCTGCGGACTGCGCAACATCATCTACCGGCAGGTTTTGTCCCCACAGCTCGACAGATTCACCAACTTGCTCTTCTGGCAACGCAGTTAAATCAATGGAGAGCATATCCATTGAAACCGTACCTAATAACTGAGTGCGCTGCCCGCTAACCCATACAGGTGTTCCCGATGGTGCATGGCGCGGATAACCATCCGCATAGCCGCAGGCCACGATACCTATTCGCTGAGGTTGTACCGCTTGATAGCGGCTACCATACCCAACGCTGTCGCCTGATTGTATGTTTTGGATAGCAATAATTTCGCTGTGCAAGCTCATGACCGGACGTAAGTGACTTTCTGCAATATCATGCCAGCGACCGGTTGGCGATGCCCCATAGAGAACAATTCCAGGTCTGACCCAATCGGCGTGCGTTGGTTGATGCCACAGCGTAGCTGCCGAATTTGCCAAACAGCGTGGTGCTGAAATATCGACGGCGGCCGCATTAAACGCATCCAGCGGTGACTCCACGCCCAGATGGTTGTCGGCATTAGCAAAATGGGTCATCAACGTAATGTGATCCACGTTTGGCAGTGCTCGCGCAGAATGATAAATCGCCATCAATTGCTCAGGCATAAAGCCTAAACGGTGCATACCGGTGTTCACTTTTAGATAGATATCAACCGGCGCGCTTAAACGAGCTCGCCCCAACATTTGTAACTGTGATTCATTATGGATTGTCGTGGTGAGACGGTATCTATCAATGAGTTGTAGATCCTGCGGTTGAAAGAACCCCTCTAGCAACAGGATTGGCCCCTGCCATCCCTGTTCACGCAGCAAAATCGCTTCTTCAATGTCGAGTAACGCAAAGCCATCGGTTTTTGCCAACGCTCGCCAAATACGACTTAGCCCATGCCCGTAGGCGTTTGCTTTGACGACTGACCAGATTTTAGCCTCTGGCGTCTGCTGGCGAATCTGATCGAGATTGTGAGTTAAGGCCGACAAATCGATGATCGCACGAATGGGACGAGGCATAGCCCTCTCCTATAAAAATAATACGAAGATGCAGGTGAACCGCAGCCGTATAGAAGGAGTAACGATCCTCCCGCGTAATGCTGATCGTTTAAGAGATCGAGATACACGGGGCTAGCATTAACCGCTCCTGCGGCGTTTTTAATTGTTAGTGTGCGGTATGAATATCGCTTAGGCTACGTCCGCTCTGTTGGCGAAAAGATTTGTCATAGCGTGCGACAGAAAGATCTTCAGATGGAATCGCTGGCGTGACGCCTGAAATAATATCCGCCAACAATTGACCGGAACCACAAGCCATAGTCCAACCTAATGTACCGTGCCCAGTGTTTAAATAAAGGTTCTTGATCGGCGTTTTACCGACCATTGGCGTGCCGTCTGGCGTCATTGGTCGTAGGCCAGTCCAGAATTTGGCCTGTTCAATATTACCGCCGTTTGGATAGAGATCGCGCACAACCATTTCCAGCGTTTTACGTCGCGCGTCCAATAAATGTGTATTGAAGCCCACAATCTCAGCCATTCCGCCGACGCGGATCCGTTGGTCGAAACGCGTAATAGCAATCTTGTACGTTTCATCCAAAACGGTAGACACTGGCGCTCCGTCCGGACGCGTAATCGGAATAGTCAACGAATAACCTTTAAGCGGATAAACCGGTATCGCGAGCATGTCGTGTAACAGCGCCGTTGAGTAAGAGCCAAAAGCCACGACATAGGCATCACCAGTGATAACGTCGTTCCCGCATTGCACACCCGCAATCTGATTTCCCTGTTTCAACAGGCGATCGACCGGCGTGTTAAAACGGAACTCGACACCTTCACGCTGCGCCATTGTCGCTAACTGTTGAGTAAACAGCTGACAGTCACCGGTTTCGTCATTAGGCAACTGCAGGCCACCAGTCAACTTATGCTGTACCTGCGCTAAAGCAGGCTCCACCGAGCCAAGCTCAGTGGCTTCCATTAATCGATAGGGAACGCCAGCGTCTTTCAGCACGTCAATATCACGAGCGGCATTTTCAAACTGTTGAGCGGTACGAAACAGTTGTAGAGTCCCTTTCTGGCGACCTTCGTAATGGATATTGGTTTCTGCACGTAGTGCTTTCAAGCAGTCGCGGCTGTATTCTGACAGGCGAACCATGCGAGATTTATTGAGCGCATAGTGCGAACTATCGCAGTTACGCAGCATTTGCCACATCCAACGTAGCTGATCGGTAGTGCCATCCAACCGAATAGCCAAAGGCGCATGCCGTTGAAACATCCATTTGATGGCTTTCAACGGCACCCCAGGCGCAGCCCAAGGAGCAGCATAACCGGGCGATATTTGTCCTGCGTTTGCTGCACTGGTTTCGAGAGCAGGACCATCTTGTCGATCCAGCACCATGACCTCATGACCAGCCCGCGCCAGATACCAAGCACTCGCAACGCCGACTACCCCACTCCCCAGCACGATAATACGCATAGACAACTCCACATCCCGATGGTTAAAAGCACAATATTCTGGTTACACAAAAATAACCAAATATAAAAATCCGACCAACAACTCTTACTGTAAATGTGAATGAAATCACGATTATTCCAATGTTGCGATATATCGACAGTGTTTTGCCTTCTGTGCCAAAACAAATTTAATTCATTGAAAAATAAAGAATTACAGAATGCAGGTAATTACATATTTGCAACATTTAGTTTAAGCATATGACATTCGTGATGGCTTTGCTTTTATCTGGCGTTTACTTTATGTTGCGTAAATTTTTATCGCCGCAGCTAGTTCTGATTCATTAGCAACAAACCTCTCACTCTCTCTATTATTAAGTTGATACTTGGAATATAACGGTGATTTTCACTCTCACACTTATGGAATTCACCTCTGGACTTTTCCCTAGCTCAACCATCACCCACCTCACTAAAAACCATTTAAAACACAAAACTAAAAACCAACAATTCACCTAAATTGCGAAATAAAACTCCGACAAATTGCATTTTTATCGGCGCTGGATTTTCCCCCTCAGCGTACCAGCCGCCCTAACGCAGCAACTTTAAGTCACTGGTACAACGACAAAACATCTCGCTTTTTCTTCCTTGAGCTACGCTTGTTACAGGGTCTACATATCTGATAGATCCGCTGACAAAGAATCCACTGACAATCATGTTTTCGTCGGGAGATGCGCTAATGACTATTTCAACTCGCAAGCAGGCACGGGAAGCCGCCACACTAAGTGATGGCCCAGATTGGACGTTCCCGTTGCTACAGGAATATTTAGATCAAATCGATCGCGTCGCGAAGCATTATCGACTAGATACCTATCCGCATCAGATTGAGGTCATTACCGCTGAACAAATGATGGATGCCTACTCTAGCGTCGGTATGCCCATCAACTACACCCATTGGTCGTTTGGGAAAAAATTTATCGAAACCGAGCAACTGTATAAGCACGGTCAGCAGGGGTTGGCTTATGAGATTGTCATCAACTCCAACCCCTGTATTGCCTATTTGATGGAAGAAAACACCATCACTATGCAAGCGCTGGTGATGGCGCACGCGTGTTACGGGCATAACTCATTTTTTAAGAACAATTATTTGTTTCGCAGTTGGACAGATGCCAGTTCCATCGTCGATTATCTGCTGTTTGCCCGTCACTACATCAGCGAATGTGAGGAGCGCTATGGCGTGGATGAGGTCGAGCGTTTGCTGGACTCCTGTCATGCATTAATGAATTACGGCGTCGATCGTTACAAACGACCGCAGAAAATATCAATGGAAGAAGAGATTGCGCGTCAGAAGTCACGCGAGGCGTATCTACAAAGTCAGGTCAACGATTTGTGGAAAACACTGCCTCGTCGAGAACGCGAAGAACAGGCGGTTGAAGCCGTACGCTTTCCCAGTGAACCACAGGAAAATATTCTCTATTTTCTAGAAAAGAACGCACCGTTGCTGGAGCCATGGCAGCGCGAGATTGTGCGCATCGTGCGTAAAGTAAGCCAATATTTTTACCCGCAGAAGCAGACTCAGGTGATGAACGAAGGTTGGGCTACCTTCTGGCACTACACCATACTGAATCATCTCTACGATGAAAATTTGGTTAGCGATCGCTTCATGTTGGAATTTCTGCACAGCCACACCAACGTTGTATACCAGCCTGCCTACAACAGCCCGTATTACAGCGGTATTAACCCGTATGCGCTCGGTTTCGCCATGTTCCAAGATATCAAACGAATCTGTCAAAATCCGACAGAAGAGGATCGCCACTGGTTCCCCGCCATTGCCGGCTCTGATTGGCTAGAAACGCTGCACTTTGCCATGCGTGACTTTAAAGATGAGAGTTTTATCAGCCAATTTTTATCACCGAAACTAATGCGTGATTTTAGGCTATTTACGGTATTGGATGATGATAGAAACAACTATCTGGAAATTGACGCAATCCACAACGAAGAAGGTTATCGTCGGATACGTGAACAGCTTTCAGCCCAGTACAATCTCAGTAATCATGAGCCAAATATTCAGGTGTGGAACGTTGCATTGCGCGGTGATCGCTCCTTAACCCTGCGCTATGTGCCGCACAATCGGACACCGCTGGATAAAGGTCGGCGCGAAGTGCTTAAACATTTGCATCGCCTATGGGGTTTTGATGTTTATTTAGAGCAGGTAAACGAAGAGGGGAACGTTGAGCTGTTGGAGCGTTGCCCCTCTCGCCCCAACCCGCTTTAATATTTTGGCACTTTAGCCGAATGCAAAAAGGGCGCTAGATGCGCCCTTTTTCTATCTTATTTGCGACGTGATCAACGACGAAGCAATCAACGACTAGCGACGACCTTCAGCCAAATCGCTTGGGATGGAACCCTGCATGCTATGCCAAATGGCACCGCTGTCTTTACCATAATTACGCACATATTCCATAACTTTCTCGTAATTCTGCTCATGGCACAGCTGGCTCAGCTTGGCATAAAACGAAAGTGCAAGCTTACGCGCGTCAGGATTGGAGAAGTAATAGCGCCCTACGCGAGTGTATAACCCTTTTAATCCATTGAGGATTAATCCATAGATCGGGTTGCCCGAAGCAAATGCCAAACCACGGAAAATACCATAATCCAAATCGGTAAAGGCTTCAGCGTGATCTTCTACCGTTTCGGCTTGTGCCAAGATCTCTTGAACTTTATCAGGATGCTGACGAACCGCAGTGCGGATAAAAATAGAAGCGATGTTTGTGCGTACGGATAACAGGTTATCAATAAGCTGCGGAACGCTGTCGTGATCAAGGCGAGCCAATGTTTCCAAAATGTTTAATCCTGAGGTTTCCCAGAAATTATTCACTTTTGTTGGTTTACCATGCTGAATCGTTAACCAACCATCTCGCGCTAAACGCTGTAGAACTTCACGCAGAGTGGTGCGAGTGACACCAATAAGCTCAGATAGCTCGCGCTCTGCTGGTAAGATTGATCCAGGTGCAAAGCGGTTATTCCAAATACTTTCAATGATATACTCTTCTGCAAACCCTGCTGGACTCTGCGCCTTAATAACCATATTTTTGACGTTCCGTAACGACGATATTCCACTAATAACATAGCGCTCATCATACCAGATCGACTATGGCTGATATAGCATTGATGCTCGCGATTATACGAAACAATAGATCACTCATCACAAAAACCACCTCATCTCGCGGCGGTAATTATGTTGCATGCCTGCATTTCTATGTAAAAAACTCAATCTCTACTTAACACTTACGTAGCAAATAAGAATAAAACTCAATTAGATCTGGATTGATAGCTGGCATGAGAGTTAAAATAAAAATCGTTATCAATCATGTTCAGAGGACAGTATGGATCTTGCAGGTATTTTGATTAGCGCATCCTGTGTGTTGACGACTTCCGCCCTACTGGTGACGGTCTATGGTGGTAGCGGTATGCCACGATTTTTCCGCAAACCTCAGCCTAAGTCTGAACCACAATACCAACAGTCAGTCGAGGCCTCAGCGCTAGAGGATGGCAAATCACCTGATGTTGGTGACCTCAATATTTCGTTGCCAGCCATGAGCGCAGTGGGCGATCTGAATATCGCTCTCCCTGTTGCTCAAACCGTGATCGGTGATATCAGAGAAGCGTACTAACATTTACATTTCTCTCTGGCATAGAAAGAAAACCACCCTGTCAGGTCTCACTCACAGGGTGGAAGAATCACTTCTTTTAAAACCGTCCTCAAATTTGATTAGCCCAGTACGTTAGTACCAAAGGCTCCTTGCCAGTCTTGCTCAAATTTCTCAACCGCTGACTGCACCGCAGGACTGAGCAGCATTTGCTCGGCGATATCAATAGGCAACGTAATGGCTTCGCAGCCCGCCAGCATGCAATCTAGAGCCTGACGAGGCGTTTTGAAGCTAGCCGCTAGCACGCGGGAATCAGGTGCATGCATTTTTAGCAACTGATGTAATTCGCGCACCATACCAATGCCGTCACCGCCCTGCGCATCCACGCGATTCACGTAAGGTGCAACATAAGCGGCTCCCGCCATCGCAGCCAGCAAGCCTTGACCTGCACCGTATACGGCTGTGCCTAACGTCGCGATATTCATCGTGTTCAGCTTCTTGATTGCCGCTAACCCTTCGGCCGTGGTGGGTATTTTCACAATAACGCCAGATACCCGCTCGGTCATCATCACCGCTTCGGTGACCATGCGCTCTGAGTCATTCGCAATGACCTGTGCAAATAGTTTACCCGTCCCACCCAGCGCATCTCGCAGCGCCGGCAGAACTTCCCACAGAGATTTCCCCTCTTTGGCAATGATGCTTGGGTTAGTGGTGACACCCTGTAATGGCAAAACGCGCGCCAATCTTTTCACCGCAATAACGTCTGCCGTATCCAGATACAGTTCCATTTACTTCCCCTCACGAAAATGTGCTCAACGTCTAATTGTGAACACTATAAAGCATTAAACCAATCTCTAGTTGATCAATGTCAAACTCACTTTCATTCGAAAGTGTATTAATCTTCGTTAGAAATATTTGCACAATTAATACGCTTCGGAGTTCGCATGCTATTCAACCTGCAACGCTATTCCACTCATGACGGTCCAGGTATTCGCACCGTGGTATTTCTCAAAGGATGTTCTTTGGGTTGCCGTTGGTGCCAAAACCCAGAAAGCCGTTCACGTAAACGTCAGGTGCTGTTTGATGCACGTCTGTGTATCGAAGGTTGTCAGCTGTGCGAGCAATGTGTGCCACAGGCCATTCTTCATGGCGATAGCGGCATTGCGATCAACCGTGAAGCACTCAGTGAAGCCGATTTAGATCGTTTACAAGAGTGCTGTCCCACTGGCGCGTTATCTGTGTGCGGTTCCACGCTGGATCTAGAAGAAGTGATGGCCATCGTATTACGCGACGCCCCCTTTTATCAGCGCACTGGCGGAGGATTAACACTCTCCGGCGGCGAACCATTTATGCAACCCGAAGCCTGCTCAGAATTACTCAGACGTTGCCATGAACACCTGATCCATACGGCGGTAGAGTCCTGTCTGCACGTACCTTGGCACAATATCGAACCCAGTCTTGAGTACCTAGACCTGCTACTGGCCGATCTTAAACACGTCAACGCAGAGACCTTTAAGCTGTGGACTGACGGTTCTGCAAAACGCGTTATGGATAATTTTCGTCGTCTTGCCCAGCGCGATGTAAACATGACCATCCGCGTCCCCCTTATTCCCGATTTCAACGCCGATGAAGCCTCTATTCGCGCCATTACCGATTTTGCCGCTGAAGAGCTTGGCGTTAAAGATATTCATTTTTTGCCCTACCACACCCTTGGTATTAACAAATACCGTCTGTTAGATATGCCCTATCTAGCCGCGGACAAACCATTGGATAATCCAGAGTTACTCGACTTTGCGCAGCAATACGCCCGCGATAAAGGTCTAACGGCTCTGTTACGAGGATAATGCTATGACTCAACTTGATTTGACTACGCTGTCGCCACGCATTCGCGCACATAAAGAAACTCTGATCCATATTGGTAAACCGCCGGTATGTACCGAACGCGCTCAACACTACACCGCAATGTATCAACATCATCAGGATAAGCCGTTACCCGTTCGCCGCGCGCTGGCGTTGGCTCACCATTTGCAACAGCGCACGATCTGGATCAAACACGATGAATTAATTATAGGTAATCAGGCCAGCGAAGTCCGTGCCGCGCCAATATTCCCAGAATACACCGTCAGTTGGATTGAGCAGGAGATCGATGAGTTAGCCGATCGTCCTGGCGCAGGGTTCTCTGTTTCAGCAGAAAACAAAGCGGTATTACACAAAATTTGCCCATGGTGGCGTGGACAGACGGTACAAGACCGCTGCTACGGTATCTTTACCGATGAGCAGAAAGCATTGCTAGCGACGGGCATTATCAAAGCTGAAGGGAATATGACCTCCGGCGATGCCCATCTGGCGGTGAATTTTCCGTTGTTATTAGAAAAAGGTTTGGATGGACTGCGTGAAAAAGTCGATGAGCGTCGTGGCCGTTTGCAGCTCACAGACTGGGATGACTTGCATAAAGAGCAGTTTCTTAAATCTATCGATATCGCATTAGCCGCGCTGAGCGAGCACATTTTACGTTATGCTGAATTAGCGCGAAAAATGGCGAAGCAGGAAACCCGTGCCGAGCGCCAATCTGAGCTCATTCATATCGCTGAAAACTGCGAGCTGATTGCCCATCAGCCACCGCAAACATTCTGGCAGGCACTCCAACTCTGTTATTTCATCCAGTTGGTATTGCAGATTGAATCCAATGGTCATTCGGTTTCGTTTGGCCGCCTCGATCAATATCTCTATCCGTGGTACCGATGCGACGTGGAGTTAACTCAACATATCAGCCGTGAATTTGCGATTGAGCTTCTGCAAGGTTGCTGGCTGAAACTGCTCGAGGTGAATAAAATCCGTTCGGGGTCTCACTCTAAAGCGTCTGCGGGAAGTCCGCTGTACCAAAATGTCACCATAGGCGGACAAACACTGCTAAACGGACAGCCGTGTGACGCGGTTAATCCCCTCTCCTATGCGGTGTTGGAGTCTTGCGGCCGTTTACGCTCAACGCAGCCAAATCTCAGCGTCCGCTATCACGCGGGAATGAGTAATGATTTTCTTGATGCCTGCGTGCAGGTCATTCGCTGCGGCTTCGGTATGCCTGCGTTTAATAACGATGAAATTGTGATTCCAGAATTTATCAAGTTAGGCGTTGAACCGCAGGATGCCTACGATTATGCCGCTATTGGCTGTATTGAAACCGCCGTCGGCGGCAAATGGGGATATCGCTGCACCGGCATGAGTTTTATCAACTTTGCTCGGGTGATGCTCGCCGCGCTGGAGCAAGGACGTGATGCCACCAGCGGCAAAGTTTTCCTCCCTCAAGAACGCGCCCTGTCGAAAGGCAATTTTAATGATTTCGATCAGGTCATGCAGGCATGGGACGAGCAAATTCGTTACTACACGCGCAAATCCATCGAAATCGAATGTGTGGTTGATACCGTGCTGGAAGAAAATGCGCACGACATCATTTGTTCCGCGCTGGTTGACGACTGCATAGAAAGGGGCAAAAGCGTGAAGCAAGGCGGAGCTAAATACGATTGGGTATCCGGTCTACAGGTAGGGATCGCCAATTTGGGTAACAGCTTAGCCGCCGTGCGTAAACTGGTGTTTGAGCAAGGCGCCATTGGTCAACAACAACTGGCCGCCGCATTGGAAAATGACTTTGATGGTTTAGACGGAGAACTGCTGCGTCAACGCTTGATGAACCACGCCCCTAAATACGGCAATGACGTGGATGACGTCGATAATCTGCTGGTTCGCGCTTATCAAACCTATATTGAGGAGTTGAAGCAATATCACAATACCCGCTATGGTCGCGGCCCTATCGGCGGCACCTACTACGCAGGGACATCGTCCATTTCCGCCAACGTGCCTTTTGGTGCAGCCACTCAAGCCACGCCGGACGGACGCAAAGCCAACACACCTTTAGCCGAAGGCGCTAGTCCAGCATCAGGAACCGACCACCTAGGACCAACAGCGGTATTTAACTCACTGGCTAAATTGCCAACCCAAGCAATACTGGGCGGCGTATTGCTGAATCAAAAATTGAACCCGGCAACGCTCGAAGCTCCTCGGGATCGTGAAAAGCTGATGCTGATGTTACGCACCTTCTTCGAAGTCCATCGCGGCTGGCACGTTCAGTACAACATTGTTTCACGCGAAACGTTGTTAGAAGCCAAAGCGCATCCAGAGCACTACCGCGATCTCGTTGTTCGCGTCGCAGGCTATTCTGCCTTCTTTACGGCCTTATCTCCTGACGCTCAGGATGATATTATCGCCCGTACCGAACATACGCTTTGATGTGTGGCGACTCACCTCTGAACCATCGGTGGCTGCGGCCACCGATGTGATGCGACGCTAAGCCAAGGAACTCATGAATTCAAGACAGCAAGCCATTCTGCAATATGTTAACGATCTACGCCGTGTCAGCGTGGCGGATTTGTCACGTAATACCGGCGTTTCAGAAGTTACGATCCGTCAGGATTTGAATCTGTTGGAAAAACGTAACTACCTTAAGCGCATACATGGCTACGCCGTTGCCTTTGAGAGCGACGACGTTGATGCTCGAATGATGATTAACTTCACGCTAAAGCAGAAGCTTGCCGCCTATGCCGCCTCGTTGGTCACCGATGGAGAAACCATTTTCATCGAAAACGGCAGCACCAACGCCCTACTGGCTCGCTATTTGGCAGAACGCAAACGGGTCACGTTAATCACCGTCAGTACCTATATCGCCCACTTATTAAAAGAAACCGAGTGTGAGGTCATCCTGATGGGCGGATTATATCAAAAGGGAAGTGAAACCATGGTTGGGCCGCTCACCCGCCAATGTATTCAGCAGGTCTATTTCAGCAAGGCTTTCCTGGGAATTGACGGCTATCATGCCGAAACCGGTTTTACCGGACGCGATATGATGCGCGCCGATGTCGCCAACACGGTGCTAGCCAAGGGCGTGGAGAATATCATACTTACCGACTCATCAAAATTTGGGCAAATTCATCCTAATCCGCTGCAACCGCTGAAGGCTATTTCCCGAGTCATTACCGATTATCGCCTTGCCGATGGGTATAAAAATCACCTTAAACACCAAAATATTCTTGTTGATACTGTTGATGAAGATCAGGCCATGCTATGAGTGAAATAACGTTCAGCCGTGACCAAACGGCCCACATGGTGGATAAACTGCAAAAGTATCTGCAGCGCGAATTAGACGTGGAAATCGGCGATTTTGACGCTGAGTTTTTGCTGGATTTTTTCGCCAAAGAGCTCGGCGCTCATTTCTATAACCAAGGTATGGCAGACGCACTACGCGTGGTGGAAGAAAAAACTGAAAGTTTGGTTGATACTTTAACCTGGCTGCAAAAGCCAATTGATTAACTTAGCGAGGCAGACATTCTGCCCCGCTAAATCTATGCATTAGTATTCAGAGTTGACGATAACCTCTTCCCCCAACGCACCGGCCTTCGGCAACGGCTGGTAGCTTGAGTTTGAAGCACGCAACACGCGGATGCCTCGGATCCCAACATCACGAGCCGCGTTGATGTCTCCATCAGAATCACCGTAGTAAATCTTAATCTTCTTGTCCTTAATCCAATTCACCTTGGTATTTTGCCCAGGCAAATCGCCTGCAAAGATCACCGAATTCATACTGGCAGCCGGAATTGAGAAATCGTCGCGCAGCGTCTCTGTCACCGTTTCAGTTTTCGTTGGGCTGCGTCCGGTGATGAAATAGATGCTATCCCCACGTTTAAGATGCATGGCGATCAAATCTTTGCCCACCTGCTTTGGCATACTGAAACTGTCCCAGCCGTTGTTCATCTTTTCCCAAAACTCAGGATTCTTCAGATAGCTTTGATCTTGTGGCGAATATTCCTTCTGTCCACGATAAAAACCGGGGCTGGAAAAAAGTACGGTATCGTCAATATCAAAGCCGACTGCCATCGCAGGAATGCCTTGTAAACTGTTCTCAATCTGTTCTACGGACACCCAGTGAATTGGCATTTGGTGCGCCAATTGGGCCACGGTCACCCCAGCATTAAGCGGCGTATCCGTTGATATCTTTGCTTGTACCGAGTGGTTTAGACCAATCACAAGAGCGATAGCACTGAGTGCCAAGGTAATCTTACGCATGGAGGATCCTTTTATTTGTTGTTTTTCACATAAAATTGCTTCTATACCCAAACTAAAACATCGCCAATGGAGCGTTGCACAGCCAAGTTATCGCTAGTTTACCTAGGGTCTTTATCACAATGAGGTTTCATAATATGCAGCATAAACATTAGAAAATGTGCACTGGCTCGAATTTGGCATGCTACGCAGAAGCATAAACCGGAGGCGGTTCGCAGATTCAGGGAAAAATGTGGCGATAACGACTGAGAAATCAAAAAATATTGCTTGTACAGTATTGCGTTAGATTTACAGTGACTGTATATATATACAGTATATTATGAATGCGGAGGCGACCATGCGCATTGAATTAACTTTGGATAAACGCAACAAACTCCCAGAGGGTGCTCTGGAAGCATTAAACCATGAATTTTCTAAGCGAGTAAACCATATCTATCCTGATACCGCTGTACAGGTACGAATGACTAACTCGAATACGCTTACCGTTATGGGTGGCTTAAAAGCGGATAAAGAACGCATCGAGGAAGTCCTGCAAGAAACGTGGGAAAGTGCCGATGACTGGTTCGATAACGGATTTAGCGAATAACTCAATTCAACAGCATAAGAAAATATCAATCTTGTGCCAATAATAGGCCTAGTTCACTGCCTGTAATGGGTGACAATAGGCTATGAGTTCCATCTCCGTTAGCCATAGGCTATTTCTACGGATATCTGCGGATATAATAAAATACGTAGGCCGGGAGTCGCTTCCCGGCTTTTTTTTACCTAGCGCTAACGACATTTTTCATTCACCGAGCTTACAACACGGCCTTTCGCTACGTGGAATCAAACGCCCCTGTAATAACAAGATCAGCGTTTTAATCATCAGCAACGCGATCACTCCGTTAGTAAAAATAAACATCGGTACAGCAAGCGCTGAGAACAGACCGTCCTGCTCACCCACGCTGAGGTGCAAAGCAGTGGTCGCGAGCGCTGAGATACCAAATGAAAAACTCCAGAACGACGCGTTAAACGGCTGTTTTAAATACCAAGGCATCAGCCTGAACATAAAAATCAGCTGCAACAAACCGTAGCCAAACAGCATTTTGGCGACAAAATCGGTGTGCCCGCCGTTGACGCTGAGATAGGCACTGCATGCCACCAGCGCAGGCGCTAGCTGGATCCCTAGCGATGTTCGCACCGGTTTTGCCATCTCTCCGTGGCTACGCATACGGTGTAGAATTGCGGGTTCTAGACTCAGCCATGAAAATACGCCTGCGCCAAAAAACATGATTCCCAGATCGTGAAAACCCAACGCCCCACACGCCATCGCGCTGATGAAATTATTTGCGACCGTTGGTAAATATAGCCCTGGAGTGGTGGCCTCTGCCGGATGCTCGCCACGCCATAATCCCGCACTTTGCCATGCGGCGTAGCACAACTGCACGCACGCTCCCACAAAAAATAGGATATCGGCTAAAAGACGCGTCTGTGAATAAGCCGCTAGCCCAATGGATACCAGCATGGTCGTCGCCGGAAAAAGGCTGACAAAACTACCGGTCAGTGGATGGCGCATTTCGGCAACAACCAACGAGGGATAACGTAAAAGGCGGTATACAAAAGCGAACGCTAAGCTCAACCAAATAAGCGTGGCGACCGCCACTAGCCCTTCCCCTATGAAAGGCGAAACCGGCCAGATCGTTGATGCGTAACGCCACGCAAACCCCATACCGATGATACCCAGCACCATACCAAAGTATCCCGCGGGAATATTGATGACTTGAGGAGCTCGCTCAAGCGTCGAAGGATGCAAAGAACTATTCATAAAAATCTTAACCAGCCAAAAACGGGACGCAAATTATAGCGGATACGGCTTTGAACGGATCGCCGTTCATCCTACAAAAGCGAAAAGCAGCATTATTTTTACGAGTTATGTCTTTTGTACATCCTCATAAATCTCCTTTGTCTGATGGTATTGGTATAAAAGAGTGGTCTACGCTTAACTTCAACATGTGGTTTAGATTTCATACCCTAGGACATTTGCCAGAGGAGCAGCAGTAATGAACAGCGACAACCCTGAACATGCAATGACATTTGGTGAGCTTCTAGAACTGATTCACGATCAGCAGCGGAGAATCAATGTATTGGAAACTGCCTTTTCCTATTTGGCATTCGGTCTCGAGAAAAAAAGCTGCCAATTGCTGACTCATAGCTTGAAATTAGAAGCCAACAACCAAACCTATGATGAAAAGACGCAGCAGTATTTCGCCAAACTTGCTGAGCTGTTTGAAATGCGTAATTCAGGAATGGGGGACGTTCCGTCTACTAACAGCGATCGCGTCAGCTAAGTCGATTTTTAGCCAAACCGACATCACAAAACTTTTTTAGTAAAAGAACGCAAAAAAGGCGCCATTCAAACAGTTAGATGCGTATACTGAAAGTGCCCAGTCATTATGGGCCACATAGATCCTGGTTAGTAGCTCACGACAGTCACTATGTTATAGGGGGTCTTTATGAATGGAAAAGATGAAGTAATTCAGACACACCCAGTAGTTGGTTGGGATATTAGTACTGTTGATAGCTATGATGCTCTAATGATTCGCCTGCACTATCTTTCTTCACGCGATCAAGATCCTGAGAAAGCGGAAGTGGATCGCACGCTGTGGTTAACCACTGACGTGGCGCGGCAGCTCATTGACATCCTCGAAGCCGGAATTGAAAAAATAGAGTCCTCGGAATACCAAGACATTGATTACCTCAAACATTAGTATATTTTTGCAACGCTAAAACACCGCCCCTCACAAGGCGGTGTTTTTTTATCTTTCGATTGCCCTACGCCTTCGGTGCAGAGGTTATCATCAGGTTGTAAAATAGATTATAGATGTTGTGAATTCCAAATGATTGAAACAACACAATACTGGTTTCGAACAATAATGGCGCAATCATGGAAAAAGCCATGACACGGAGGATCCCCTATGAAGTACGATTTAGCTATCATTGGCTGTGGCTCTGTCGGTGCAGCAGCCGGCTACTATGCCGCTATGTCCGGCCTCAACGTCCTCATGCTCGATAGCCATACCCCGCCCCATCGTCATGGTAGCCATCATGGTGATACTCGTATTATCCGTCATGCCTATGGTGAAGGTGAGAAATACGTTCCATTAGTGCTTCGCGCACAGCAGCTTTGGGAGAAACTGGAGGACGTGTCCGCCGTCCAACTTTTCCATCGTAGCGGTGTACTTAGCATCGGCCCTGCTACATCTGAATTCATGCGTAACGTAGAAAACAGTGCGACGCACTATCAGCTCAATGTTGAAAAAATGAACGCCAGCCAGCTACAACAACGCTGGCCAGAATGGAGTGTCCCCGATGACTACATCGGCATATTAGAATCCAACGCGGGATATCTGAAATCAGAATTAGCCGTTGGACTATTGAATGAGAAAGCGGCTGAGGCGGGAGCGACGTTGCATTTTAACTGTCCGGTGACTGCCATTACCCCTGAGCAGGACGGCGTTAAAATCTCTACCGCCGAGGGTGAATTCAGCGCAGCGCGGGTCGCAGTAACAGCGGGAACATGGGCAAAAACATTGCTACCTGAACTTCCTATGACGCCGGTGCGTAAGGTTTTTTCTTGGTATCAGGCTGATGGGCGCTATAGCGAGAACAATAAATTCCCCGCGTTTACCGTTGAAACTCCCGATGGAGATCAGTTCTATGGTTTCCCATTCAACAACGATGGATTGAAGCTCGGTAAACACAACGGCGGCCAACCGCTCAGTGGACCTGAACAACGACGTCCGTTCGGTTCAAATCCTCAGGATGGTAGCGAAGTTTTCGGCTTTTTACGCCGATTCTTACCTGGTGTCGGCGTTTGTTTGCATGGTGAGGTCTGTACTTACGATGTTTCACCCGATGAAGATTTCATTATCGATACTCTGCCAGACGCCCCTCAAATCAGCGTTGTGACGGGTTTAAGCGGTCATGGTTTCAAATTCGCTACCGTTCTCGGCGAAGTTATCGCACTACAGGCTGCTGGGAAACCGGTTCCGTATGATCTTTCCGCGTTCAAACTTAATCGTTTCTAATTTATTGCCTATCTGCCCGCATGCCTATGCGGGCAAGTATTAATGAAATTCATCGATATCCAGTCAGATTGTTATTTTTAAATTGACAACCACGGTTTAAAACCACTAAGTTATAAGGGATTTGATTATATAAACATTAGTGCTCGACATAACACGTTATTTTCAAGGATGATGAATGAACGTATTAATTGTAGACAAATGTCTCTACACACGAATAGGTATTTCTTGTTTTTTTTCAGAAGCGCCCGCTATAAATATTCACCATGTGAATTCAGTCATTGATGCTTCCGAACAAAATGATATGCCTAACCCCGATGTTATTCTGGTAAATCTGACAGATTATTGTCGAATTAATGGGCAGGACTCAACGTTACTCCATTTTTTCACCCAGTTCTCTTCGGCTAAAATATTCATATACATCGATACCGAGTATCCGAACAGCGCCAGACCCGTGATACTAGACAGTCATGTCTATATCATTAATAAACAAAACTTAATCCCGTTACTAGTCACCCTGTCAGACCTTCACCTTAAGCCTAACCTGCAAAAAACGTTACAGCAATATTTTGGCGATTACCCTGTGCTCACTGAACGAGAATCCTCTATCATCCAATATTGGATGGAGGAAATGCCTAACTATAAAATTGCACGTAGACTCAATATATGCAGTCGCACAGTTTATGTTCACAAGCAACATATTACCGAAAAGATGCATGTTAGAAATCGTCTTGAGTTTTGCTATCTCTATAACGTTATCAAGTATGTTATTTTTCCAGCACCAGCAAGAATAACGACAGCTTAATTCAAACTTAAAAAGCCCGAACAATCGGGCTTTCTTATATCAAACTCGTTTATATCGTGATGTAAATTATTGCATACTTATTTATACAACAATTAAATAATGCAATGCATTAATTTACAGTACTTTGGTTATTTTGTAGAACAAGGTCATGCTCTTTTCGCTGACGGCGTAAGCGTAGCTTATGGATCAGTGCCTTAGCCTCAGCCTTCGTGGCAACGGCAGGAGCCGAACCGCGTAGCGGTTTACGTGCGGTTTCTCGCATAAACATCACCGTGATCGCACCAATCACACCAGCCCCCATCAAATAGTAAGCAGGTACCAGATGATTACCCGTGGTAGACACCAACCATGAGGTAATCAGCGGCGTAGTACCGCCAAACAAAGAGACGGAGATATTAAAGCCGACGGCCAACGCGCTATAGCGTGTTTGTGTAGTGAACAACGCAGGCAGTGCCGATGGCATCGTCCCACTAAAGCAGGTATGCAATACGCCTAAAATCATGAGGCCAGCGAACACCGCCCACATACTGCCAGTACCAATCAGCATCAACGATGGAATAGCCAGTACAATCAAACCAAGCGCACCAAACATAATCACCGGTTTACGTCCTAACCGATCGTTCCAGTGCCCCCACAGTAACGTCAGCGGCATCATGATAAACATCACCACCATAATCAGCATCAGGCCACTCAATTCACTCAGGCCTAACACGCCGGTTAAGTAACTCGGCATATAGGACGTCAGCATATAGTTTGAAACGTTAAACAACAGCACTAGGCCGATACATTTCAGCATCTGCTGCCAGTAGGTTCCCATCATTTCGAACAAGCCCATTTTTGGCTTGCTCTCTTCGATAGCTTCCTGCTTTTCCATATGTTTTTGGAACGCTGGTGTTTCCTCCAGCTTCAGGCGGATATAAAGGCCAAATAGTCCCAAAGGTGCGGCAATAAAGAACGGAATTCTCCAGCCCCAAGCAAGCAAGGTTTCCTCTGGCATCGCCGCGGTTAAACCCGTGACCAACATCGCACCAAGCAAATAACCGCCAAAGGTGCCAAACTCTAACCAGCTCCCCATAAATCCGCGGCGTTTGTCCGTGGAGTATTCCGCGATAAAGGTCGCCGCACCACCATACTCACCGCCGGTCGAAAAGCCTTGTACCAAACGAGCAACCAGCAGCAATATAGGCGCCGCAATACCAATACTTTCATAGCTAGGGATGAGGCCGATACAGAATGTCCCTACCGCCATCATAATCATGGTGAAGGCCAGCACCTTCTGACGACCGATTCTATCGCCTAAGGGACCAAAGACCATTCCGCCCAATGGACGAACTAAAAATGCTGCAGCAAAGGCGGCGAAAGTCGCAATCAACTGTGCCGCGGGACTTCCGCTTGGGAAAAAGACTTTACCGATGGTGACGGCTAAAAAGCTGTACACACCAAAATCGAACCACTCCATAGCATTACCTAACGCAGCCGCGCCAACAGCGCGCTTGAGCATGCTGCGGTCTACGATAGTGATATCATCGACGGTCATTTCTGGTTTTTGATTTGTCTTCTGGTTTTTACGCCAGAAAGCGAGATGTGAAGAATGTGGTTGCGCGCTATTCTCTCGCGAATTGGATACGAGTGTATCTTTAGGATCAGTCATAGTTACCCTTGATGTGCATTAAATTAATTCTCAGCAGCACCATAGATTTCGCGTCCCCGTAATTACGGCTTAATCACATTTAAGGATCGCAGCGTGAGGCGAGATCTATGCAGCAGCGTTAACGAAAACTCGTTAATTTTACCCGTGAAATTATTGTATTAATTATCGCTCCTTAGCTGTTTTTTTATTTCTTGCTTGGTCTTTACATATCTTTATATTGACACATTTTAGTGACATTGGTCAAGTTTTTGACTTTTTGTCTAAGATAACTCACCACTAATTTCCTGACGTTACCAATCTAGCCAATTCAGATTAATATCTATATATTTCAGTTAATTAAAATAAAATCATCGCCATTTATAAAGCATGAAAAACGGTAAATCACACGCTAATTTCAGTAAGAAATATGCCTCTTTTTCTGAGGATAATGGCAGGACGAATTGACAAAAAATGACAACTTTATCAAGCAAAAATACCGTTCAAAATAGTCACAAAAAAGTGATGATAAATATCCGTGTCACATTGTGATTTGAAATATAAAAATTTATAATTTCCGCAACGACATTTTTGAGTAGCACTCATGTTTGACAAATTAATTCAGATGATTATTAACAATGTTCGTAGCCATCTGGTCTTTTATCTCGCTATTTCGCTTTTGCTACTCCTGTTAGATATTTATCTTTTCTACGCTTAAAACCGCCGTTTTGCCGTCTCCCCTTCACGAATAGAAGGGGGCAAGCAGAACAGCGAATGTCTAAGATGCTTTCCTCTCGTCAATACCTTCCCCCAGTAAAACGGCAAACCGAGAGCCAACCGGAGTCAGCTCCAGAAGAATTTTCACCACAATAGTTAGCGGTACTGAAAGCAACATGCCTATCGGACCCAGCAGCCACCCCCAAAATATCAATGATAGAAATACCACTAGCGTCGATAACCCCAAACCACGCCCCATGACTCGTGGCTCCAGAATATTGCCAAACACCATATTGATGGCGATATACCCTGAAGCCACCATGACTGCATCACCAAAACTGTTAAACAACAGCGCTTGAATAACCGGTGGAATAGCGGCAATCACCGACCCAATATTCGGAATATAGTTGAGAACAAAGGCTAAAACCCCCCACATCATGGCAAAACGAATGCCCATCAGATGCAGCATGAGCCATACCACTACCCCCGTAATCAGGCTGATCCCCGTTTTGAGCGCCAGATACTGCGTTACACCGTCGAGCGCACGCTGAATACTCCCCATCCCTGCATCGGCGTTTGATAGGGATTTGCGCAATTTATAGGGCAAATGAGGAACTTCCATCAGCATAAACACCACGGTCATCAGCAACAGAAACAGGCTCGACATGGCGCCCGATAGCTGCGTAACTATTCGTGTCGCCATATTCATCACCACGCCGGGATCGAAATGGTTCGCCAACTCTACAGCTGAAAAGTTTAAATTTAATCGCTCAGCAATATGCTGCAAAGCCACCAATTTGCTGGCGAGCATTCCACGATATTGTGGCAAGGTTCGGCTAAAGTCATTCAGCGATGCTCCCAACATGCCAATCATTAGCGTCAAACCTAGAATAATGATGACCAACACCAGTCCCACCGCGGCGGAACGAGGCAGGCGTAGCTTCATTAAAATTTTTACTAGCGGGTTGAGAATGATGGCCAGAAACAATGCCAGAAGAAATGGCACAATAATCTCTGATGCGGCGCGAACGCCGGCCAAAATAATGACTAAGGCTGAAGCCATAATCGCGATACGCGTCCCCTGAGCGCTCAGTACAGTTCGGGACATAGTATTTCCTTGTATAAATGCATCCTGATCGGCGCGTTCCGCCCCCAATCTTGCTAACCCAATATTTTTTGCCAGCTGTCTCTATTCAGAAACCCTAACTCGTTATAGATTATCGCAAGAAAGCTTCTCATGACCAATATAGGTAAACAAGCTCAGCGAATGAGATGCATTGGTAAGTAATTAATTGATTATAATGTATTTAGTATCAACATATTGATGGTTATCCCATTCAACTTACTAAAATCACGTATACTGGCGTTTTTACTCTCTTTGATCCGGATTCCGAATGCTGTCGTTTAACCTCGATCGCCACGACTCATTGTCGCTGCAAAAACAGATTTATCAGCAAATTCATACGGCGCTGCACAACGGAGTGTTAACCAATGGAGAACGACTGCCATCCATTCGAGAACTCGGAGAGAAGTTACAGGTTTCGCGCAACACGATTACCGCTGTATATGAAAAACTGGTGCTCGAAGGTTTTATCGCCAGCCGCCCAGGCGTTGGCTATAACGTCATTCGCTCTTCTCGCGTTGAGCTGCCCGAGATAAAAACACCGCAGAGTGATTTAGATCATCCGCCAAGCGTCTTGCAGACTCAGGCTCCAGACACCTATGTAGACGTCGATAGCCCGATGTTCTTCAGTCTAGGAAATCCAGATGAATCTTCATTTCCGTGGCAGCGCTGGCGCAGTTGGAATAATAAGGCGTCACGCAGCAAACATCTTTTGATGACGCGCTACCACCCCCCTGCTGGACTGATGTCTTTACGCCAAGAGTTGGTGAAGTATCTGGCGAATGCACGTGGTATTCATACTGACCCTGACCACATCATCATTACTAATGGCGTTCAAGAAGGACTCGCCTTAGTCGCGCGCACGTTGCTAACGCCGCAGGAGCATATTGCGGTTGAATCCCCCTGCTATTCCGGCGCATGGAATTTGTTCAGTAGCTGTACACCACACAGGCACGCCATTCCCGTTGATGACTTTGGTCTACAAACAGAGCGCTTACCAAATCAGCAATGCGCGCTCGCCTATGTAACCCCCTCTCACCAGTACCCCGTGGGAGGAACGTTACCGCTCGAACGACGAAAAACACTACTCGAATGGTCGCGACGTTCCAATGCGTACGTGATTGAAGACGACTATGACACCACGTTTCTTTATGGGACTCAGCCACTGCCCGCACTTAAATCGCTAGAAAATGCCAATAACGTGATTTATCTCAGCAGCTTCTCAAAGACGTTGGGACCAGGAATGCGAATTGGTTTCATGGTGTGTCCTGAGCGCTTAGTGGACCCCATTCTGAATTTAAAAGCGCTATGGAATCACGGCGCAAGCTGGCTGTATCAGCAATTTTTGGCTGATTTCATGCATGATCAAGGCTACCACCGCCATTTGCGTAAGCTGGAAATTGAATACGGCGCGCGGCAAAAACTATTGTGTGAAGGTCTAATGACGCTTTTTCCGCAAGCGAAGTTGCTCGGCATCTCTTCAGGTTTACATATCACCTTAAAAACCGCGCTATCTGCTGATACCGTGAGTCAGCTACGTGAGCGCTGCCTACATGAGGGGGTGCGTTTCGACACCTTAGGCAGCATGTGTAACGGTTCCGAGAATGCCTATCTGGCTGAAAATCAAGATACACTGATGTTGTTTGGCTTCAGCGCACTGTCGCAGGGACATATTCGGTTGGCACTCGAAATCATCGGCAAAGCCTGCCGGGAACTGGGGATCTCGTCCTCCGGCAAAGCTTGATTGATTATTCGTCGCGGTTGGGAATACGAAGACGCAGCGGTTTGTGGCGTGATTTATTAAAAATCATATTGCCGTTTTCACGCCCTGCGCGACGAGCGCGCTGCTCTTCTATCGGCAACACACTTTCTTCCTGACACTCGGGGCTACAGCAGCCGCTGTATTTCTCGGCACAGACTGGGCACTGAATAAACAGTAAATGACAGCCGTCGTTTAAACAGTTGGTGTGCGTATCGCACGGAGTACCGCACTGGTGACAATGCGATATCACGTCGTCGGTAATACGCTCGCCCATGCGCTCGTCAAAAACGAAATTCTTGCCGATAAACTTCAGCGGTAGCCCCTGCTCACGCGCACGTCGCGTGTATTCTATGATCCCGCCTTCCACATGATAAACGTTGTTAAAGCCGTTATGCCGCATGTATGCGCTGGCTTTTTCACAGCGGATACCTCCCGTGCAATACATAACAATCTTCTTGTCTTTATCCTGCTGAAGCATGTCCACCGCCATCGGGAGTTGCTCGCGGAAAGTATCTGATGGAACTTCCATAGCGTGAGTAAAATGGCCGACTTCATATTCATAGTGGTTACGCATATCCACAAAAACGGCATCAGGATCGTCCAACATGGCGTTGACTTCTGCTGCGTTGAGATATTGCCCCACGTTTGCCGCATCAAAACTTGGGTCGTCTATACCATCGGCTACGATACGCTCGCGCACCTTCATACGTAGCACCCAGAACGATTTTCCATCGTCATCTAGTGCCACATTCATTCGTAGGCCGTCAAAATCGGGATGAGCCTGATATAAGGCTGCCTTCATGGATTCATAACGGCTAGCTGGCACCGAAATCTGCGCGTTTATGCCTTCTTGGGCAATATAAATTCGCCCAAAAACGCTGAGCTCACGAAAAGTGATATACAGCGCATCGCGAAAGCGTTGCGGGTCGTCGATACGGCAATATTTGTAAAATGAAACCGTGGTGCGTGGTTCCGTCTCAGCCAGCATGCGGGCTTTCAGTTCCTGATTTGAGATTTGGTTATGTAACACTGGCATGGTGTCCATTTCCTTTTATATTTGGCGTTGCAGGTGAATCTGGCTAACGTTATCCCGCCATACTGGTCGCAGCCTCCGAGCCCACGCATTTGCAGGTCTGATGCCACTCCAACTATTTTAGATATAACGAGCAGAAATCGTGTAGGGCGGCGATTATGGATATTCATTGATGAATATTCCACCGACAGAGTGTGTGGTTATCTAAAATAGTTGCCCGTCAGACTTCACGCTGCATCTTAGTGGGCTGTGAATAATGCACAATGTTATGGAATTTTGCGACCGCTGAACCACGATTGCGATAGCTGTGAGTCTGCTCGGCGCAGAAGCGTAAAGGCTTGGAAACGGTAACGCTATGCCAGGTTCCTTCTACTTGTACTTCCACCTCACCTTCAATCATTAAAATATCTTCCACGACGCCTTTATCATGCGCATAGGAGTTATGGGTGTAACCTGCCTGTAGCGTAATCAGCAGCACCTCATAGCCGAGTTGGGCATCATAGCCAAGCAGCGTCTGGGCGGTAATCGCTTCATCCTCATGATGAAGGCTTGCAGGTTCCGCGTCGGTTAACTGTTTGGGTAAAAACTCACTGAATGAAGCTTGTAAACCACTGGAGATACGCCACAGCGTCACCACCGTAGGACTAGATTCTCCGCGTTCAATCTGCCCGAGCATCGCTTTACTCACACCTGTCGCCTGTGCGGTCTTGTCTAAGCTCCATCCCCGCTGCTGACGCAGGTCACGCAAAGTTTGTCCAATATGGAGGGAAAGATCGGTCATGAGGTTCTCTTTTTTGTTTGTGCGTTATAACGCACAGTGCTAATCTTTGACCTTGTGCGTTATAGCGCACATGTCCGGTGAAATTGTAGCTCAGTACGCGCATGTCACCAATCGTCTCAAATAAATAATTCGGACACCTTAATGCAGGCTATTGTGTACGGCGTGATCGCCTCCCTATTTTTCGCGTTCACCTTTATTCTAAATCGCGCAATGGAAATTGGCGGTGGTGACTGGATGTGGAGCGCGAGTCTGCGCTTTTGGTTTATGGCGCCCATGCTATTCGTTTTAGTCGCATTGCGTGGCCAACTGCGCCAAAGTCTCAGTCATTTGTCGCAGAATATTGGCACTTACCTGCTGTGGAGCACCTTAGGGTTCGGCCTGTTTTATGCCCTAATTACCCTCGCCAGCACCTATGGACCAGGCTGGCTAGTCGCCGGAACGTGGCAGTTCACCATCATCGCGGGATCGCTGCTGGTTCCATGGCTTGGTGTGAAAGGTGAGCCTCGACACAAAATCCCGTGGTATGGACTACGCTGGTCGCTGCTGATCCTTCTTGGTATTGCCCTGATGCTATGGCAGCAGGCTGAGCATATCAGCGTATTTCAGGCTGTTGCAGGGCTGGTTCCCGTACTTGTCGCCGCATTTTTATATCCACTAGGCAATCGTAAGATGATGAATATCTGCCATCACAACGTGGATACCTTACAGCGTGTTTTGAACATGACGCTCGCCAGTCTGCCGTTTTGGCTGCTGCTCTCGCTCGTTGCTTACCAACGCGTAGGATGGCCTTCCACGACTCAAGTCGAACAATCGGTTCTGGTCGCTCTCTTTTCTGGCGTGATTGGCACCCTGCTCTTTTTTGCCGCCACGAACATTGTGCGCAATGACCCCACTCAACTGGCCGCCGTTGAAGCGACTCAGTCTGGAGAAGTGCTATTTACCCTACTTGGCGAAATGATTTTTCTTGGTGCTACACTGCCTGCACCGATATCGTTACTCGGTATCACGTTAGTCATTTTAGGCATGATTGCACATAGTCTGGCGTCCACTCGCGGATCAGGCAAAACGCGGGTCAGACGCAAAACGGCTAACCAGAAAATCGAGGAACACACGTAATGTCGTGGGCATAAATTGGCGCGACGTATAAACGCCATATATGCCCAACGTTTCAGGCTGATAATCAGGTAACACTTCCAGTAGTTGCCCCTCTTCTAGCAATTGATTAACTAAATAACGCGGCAGCAAACTAATACCAAATCCTCGTAGCGTAGCCGACGTGAGTACCGTTGCGCAGTTGGCACTGAGGTTACCGCTCACAGGGACCACTACCGAGTTTCCATGATATGTGAACCCCCATTGATGATGGGAATAGTGCTCATGTGTTAGGCAGTTATGCTTACTCAACTGCTCTATTTTTTGAGGCAAAGGATGCCGCTCCGCATAGTTAGGCGACGCACACATCACGGAATAGCAGGTGCCTAAACGACGAGCTATGAGATTTGAATCGAGCTGGTTCGTGATGCGAATAGCGAGATCAATACGTTCATCAACCAAATTAAGCGTTTTTTCCTGTCGGCAAATGTCAATTTGCGCCGGCGGATTGGACGTTAAATAGTCACATACAGCATCCGTAAGAAAAGCTTGAATCAGTGATTGGCTGCTCGTTATTCGCAGCAACCCTCGCGGAATTTGCTGGTTATTATCAACGATCTGTTCAATCTCATCACTCAGCAATAACAGTGCCTTACAGCGAGCGAGAACCTCTTCTCCGGCGCTTGTTAAGCTTTGGCTGCGAGTCGTACGGTGTAACAAACGTCCACCAATCCACTTTTCCAAATCAGCCAGATAGCGGGAAACCATCGCACGTGACAGATTCAGCTTTTCTGCAGCGCGGCTCAAACTGCCTTGCTCAACGACACAAACAAAAACCCGCATCGCGCTGAGTCGATCCATGTCCTTCCCCCTTCAATTTGCTCGATTTGGTTAACAGTATGTCTACTATTCTGACGTATTTCTTTCGCCAAATGCTGAATATACTGCCAAACAGTAATAACTCACATTAATAATAAAGGCCTGTCATTATGCAACCAATCATCGCAGTTAAACCTCTGGTTTTGTCACTTATTCTCGCAGGAGCCGCTTTTGCTACTCAGGCAAAGCCGCTTGAAATTTCGGTCTATAATCCCGGTGCTACCAGCCTATTCCCCGTCTCATCAGAGCTCATTACCGGCGACAAGGAAGCGGTGCTGATTGATGCACAATTTGAGAAAAAAGATGCTAATGCTCTGATCAACATGATTAAGAAAAGTGGCAAAACGCTGACTACGATTTATATCAGCCACGGAGATCCTGATTTCTATTTTGGTCTAGATAGCCTGCTGGCGGCCTATCCACAGGCTAAAGTGGTAGCAACTCAGCCCACGGTAGCGCATATCAAAACCACCCAACAGGCCAAGCTGCAATACTGGGGTCCTTTGATGAAAGATCAGGCTCCAGCGAAAATCATCACCCCCGAGGTGTTATCAGGCAATGAGATTGTGCTTGAAGGCCAAAAACTGATTATCAAAGATCTTGATAGCGCTTCCCCAGATCGTACCTATGTGTGGATCCCATCGCTGAAAGCCATCGTTGGCGGTGTGCTCGTTTCAGCTAATCAGCATATCTGGACCGCAGATACGCAAACCAAAGCTTCGCGTGAAAATTGGATTATGGCCTTAGACCGCATGCAGGCACTTCATCCTGAAACCGTCGTTCCTGGTCACTATTTAGGAACCGCACCAAAAGGCGATGCCGCTATCGTCTTTAGTCGTGACTATCTGAAAAAATTTGAGCAGGTGCTCAGCACCAACAAAAACAGTCAAGCTGTCATTAACGAAATGAAAAAGGCTTATCCGACGCTCAAAGATGCTGAAAGCTTAGATCTCAGTGCCAAAGTGAATACCGGTGAAATGAAGTGGTAATTAGACAGATAATTTGATGTTTTTCATCAAGATTATCTAATTACTTACGGGCCTTAATGGCCCGATAATCCCCACACTATTGACTCATGCTGTTCATTTAAGAGATACACGGGCTAGTACACCGCAGGGCACTCCGGCGGTTTCGCCGCTACGCCCCCATCGGTGTACTTCCCCTAAAATCGGGCTTACCTGACAAGCATTACACTCTATTTACCCAATACTTTTTCTATTCGTGCAGATAAATGCCCTGCCTACTAAGGATGTAGCAATGATCACTTCATTAAATCAGTCTTTTACACGTTTAACCGATCATCAGGACGGCGGCAAACTATTGCTACGACTCACTTTTGGCCTACTCATGTTATTCCATGGCGTCGCGAAAATTGAGCATGGCATTGGTTGGATTTCAACCATGCTACAAGAACAAGGCTTACCCGGTTTTATCGCCTATGGCGTGTTTATTGGTGAGATCGTGACGCCTATTCTGATCATTTTAGGGCTATTCACTCGCCCTGCCGCGTTGATTTATGCCATCAACTTACTAGTCGCCACTCTCATGGTGGGCACAGGTAAGTTCTTTACCTTGACCGATGTCGGCGCATGGGGACTGGAAAATGAAATGCTGTACTTTATGGGCGGCATTGTCGTTATGTTATTGGGGAGCGGGCGCTACTCAATTATGCGTAATGAAGCGCTGAGATAACGGAAAACACGCCGCTAGAAATAACACTTTCACTCTTGATTCAATCACCAAGAATGAATTAGCTACGGCAAGTTTCATTAAGCACCATGCACGTGAAACTTGCTATAAAAACTAAACTCCCCATTTATCCCACCACTGTCGACTACGCGATATAAAATCACACCACCACTCCATTGCTCAGAGTATTTAACCAGCAGGCTGATGTCTTGATTAAAAACATGCTATGGCGATGACAACGATTCTTAGCGACTAACATCAACAAAACCTCACAATCGTCGATGTTTACCCTGCTTAACACCTCATTTCCGTTACAAAAAACCAAATAACTGTTCACAAAACAACGATTTTGATGATAAAAAGATGACCTCGCGTGCAAATCTATGTTAGTTTCCAAATCCCGCATTATTAATGAATATACGAATAACATGGCAAAAGCCTGATTGTTCATTAATAAATGCTATAAATACAAGAAGTTAAATATTTAAATTTTAAGTTATCAATCATACGCTCTCGTTCTTTGCGTATAGTTAATGGGAATACAACATGCAATCCTCTGATAATACTCAGCAAGGCCGTACTTTCCTCGGTCATCCCTATCCACTCGGTTCGCTGTTCTTCACCGAGATGTGGGAACGATTCTCTTTCTACGGTATTCGTCCCCTTCTGATCTTATTCATGGCCGCCAGCGTTTTCGAAGGCGGAATGGGCATTCCACGCGAGCAGGCTTCTGCTATCGTCGGTATTTTTGCCGGTAGCATGTATCTTGCCGCTCTGCCCGGTGGATGGCTGGCTGATAACTGGCTAGGACAGCGCCGAGCCGTTTGGTATGGTTCGATTCTGATTGCTCTCGGTCACTTAGCCATTGCGCTATCCGCGCTATGGGGCAATACCCTGTTCTTTATCGGCCTGCTGTTGATTGTTCTTGGTACCGGTCTATTTAAAACCTGTATTTCCGTCATGGTTGGCACCCTGTATAAAGATGGCGATTCCCGTCGCGATGGCGGATTCTCGCTGTTTTACATGGGCATTAACCTAGGGTCATTTTTGGCGCCATTGGTCACCGGTTTGCTGGTCGGCGAAAAAGGCTGGCACTGGGGCTTTGGTATCGGTGGTCTGGGAATGCTGGTGGCATTGCTGATCTTCCGTTTCTTCGCAGTGCCTTCTATGCGTCGTTACGATCGCGAAGTTGGTTTAGACTCCAGTTGGAATCACGCTGTCGTTGAACGTAAAAACGTAGGCCGCTGGATTTCACTGTTGGCCGTCGGCGCGATTGTACTGATCGGTCTGCTGTCTTACGGCATTATCCCTATCAATCCTGTGTTGATCGCCAGCGTCATGGTTTATGTGATTGCCGCTTCGGTGACCCTGTACTTTGTTTATCTGTTTGCCTTTGCCGGCTTGGCCTCCGAAGAGCGCGTTCGCTTGCTGGTTTGCTTTATTCTTTTGGTTTCCGCCGCGTTCTTCTGGTCAGCGTTTGAACAAAAACCGACCTCATTCAACCTGTTTGCCAACGACTATACCCAACGTCAGTTTGGTGATTTTGAAATCCCAACCGTTTGGTTCCAGTCTCTGAATGCGCTGTTTATTATCATCTTAGCTCCGCTGTTTAGCTGGTTATGGCCTGCGCTGGGTCGCCGCAAAATGCAGCCAAGCAGCATGGTAAAATTTGTTATCGGCATCCTGTTTGCCGCAGCAGGTTTCGGCATCATGATTTTAGCTGCGCAAGATGTACTGGCAACCAGTGAAGCCGTTTCGCCATTCTGGTTAGTGGGAAGTATTCTACTGTTAACGTTGGGTGAACTGTGTCTAAGCCCAATTGGACTGGCAACCATGACTTTACTGGCACCCGACCGCATGCGCGGACAGGTGATGGGACTCTGGTTCTGCGCAAGCTCATTAGGTAACTTAGCCGCGGGCTTGATTGGTGGGCAGGTGAAAGCCGACCAACTCGACATGCTGCCAGATCTGTTTGCGCGTTGCTCTATTGCATTGGTGATTTGTGCCGTGGTTCTGGCGCTGCTGATCAAACCGATGCGCCGTATGATGCAAAATGCGGAAATCTAAACCAATCACCTCTACTCCCATCAAATAAAATAACGCACTTAAGGCACCCTACTGGGTGCCTTTTCTGTTATTTAGGGATGAAGACCTGACACATACCGCCATCCATTTTGCGCTAGATTTACATTTGTCATACTAAAAACATGGTAAAATACAAGAAAAGTAGGTGAATCATTTTTCAAAAGAACGTTACGGGAACCCCCCATTTGAAAAATAAGCCTATTTGCCAATTAAACTATCAATAAGCAGTAAATTGATGAGCGGTATCTCCGAAACTTCGTGGCATTTAGATTACAATGACCCCATGAGCTCGGTTTTTCCAAGTACACTTTGATCACATAGCGTACGCAGTCATAAAGGTAGAGTAATGGAAGTAATTAAAGAGATCCTGCACGCTCTGTGGGCCCAGGACTTCACCGTGCTAAGCGACCCTAAAATGATATGGGCGATTTACGGTATTTTATTCACCACGCTGTTATTGGAAAATGGGCTTCTTCCTGCAGCATTTTTACCCGGTGATAGCCTGCTATTACTAGCCGGCGCGTTAATCGCCAAAGGTGTGCTACCTTTCTTTCCCACCATCAGCGTTCTGATTATTGCGTCAAGCCTCGGCTGCTGGATGAGTTACATTCAAGGGCGTTGGTTAGGTGACACTAAGCTGGTACAAGGATGGCTAGTACAGTTACCTGCGCATTACCATCAGCGTGCCTATCACATGTTCCATAAGCACGGCTTGGTTGCGCTGCTTGTTGGTCGCTTCTTGGCTTTTGTGCGGACTATTTTGCCTACTATCGCGGGTTTATCGGGGCTCAAGAACGCCCGTTTTCAGGTATTTAACTGGCTAAGTGCATTGCTATGGGTTTGTTCTGTGACAGGGGTTGGCTTAGCCATCAGCTATATTCCGTTCGTCAAACGCCACGAAGATCAGGTCATGACCTGTTTGATGATTTTACCTATCATTTTGCTCATTAGCGGATTGGTGGGAACCATTGTGATGGTTGTACGTAGAAAGCGTCAGACCACGGCGCAATAAATCAATACGTTATGGATACAGTCCTGTAAGCCCTCAAACTGACCTTACAGGACTGAGATAACCGCAGAACAGCCTGACTCAAAGCTCTTCGAATCGCAGCAGTTCCGCCTTCAGTTCCTCATAAGATGTGAAGAGCTTACCTGAAGGCAGTAAACGCTCTCCCTGGGCACCAACCACGACCAGAGCAGGAACACCCTTCACATTATGTCGGTCCAATAAACGCTGAGTATCACGCAAACAATGCTCATAGCGGCGTAATAATGCTTCTGTTGGTCGAGAAACGGCCAAGGCTTCTGTTTCAAACCCCTCACGTTCTAGGATTTCAACCACTCCCTTACTGCTGGAATTATCTAAGCCCTCAACATAACGTGCTCGCTGTAACGTTTTCAACACGGCGAAAACGCGCTCAGGCTCGCTGAGTTCGGCGGCTATCAATGCTAACGTGGCAGAGAAAGAATCAAACACGCCACCTTGATTCAGCACATTTTCACGATAGTCTTCACTAAATACTTGTCCAGTTGCCGATTCAATACGCATATCATTTTGCCACGCATATTGAGCAAACTCGGGTGTCAACTCTCGAGCGCCTTCGCGAGCAAACAAACCTGTCGGGCGGAAAGTGACGTGAAAATCGGGATCGTCTATCAGTTGGCTAATTCTTGGCGACGCGCCATAACACCAGCCACAAAGGGGATCAAAAAGGTAAACAAGTTCTCGGGTCTTCATTCGGACTCCTTGATGTTGTTCAGCTCATAGCACCATGGGTACTGCAATAGCTATTATGGATGCTTGTGATGCAGCCAATATTCGACATGCGAATAATTTATAGTCTGGCTCAAAATCATAGAGTTGCCACCTGCTGCCAGAATTCGCCGTCGTTTAATCCATAAATAACGTTAAAGTTCGATGCTACGGATACTTTTATTTCGTCGCGATTTTTTAGGTTTAATGTCAGGATCTGAGTAGTAAGACCACAGAAACAACAGTATCCCCCCAGCGGCGAGGCCTGCACCTACCCAACCTGTCGAAGACCAGCCAAATCCTGCAGCAATGCTTACACCGCCCAACCATGCGCCTAACGCGTTGGCAATATTAAACGCCGAATGATTCAACGCCGCAGCCAACGTTTGAGCATCTTCCGCAACATCCATTAAGCGCGTTTGCAAGGCAGGCACCAACGCAAAGCTACCGCCGGTGAGCAGCACAACCAGCACCGTTGCCCAGGCAATGTCAGCGACCCAATAGAAAGTGGTGAGGATAACCACATTCCAGATCAACACGCCGACTATGGTGCCCATCAGTGAACGATCTGCCAGACGCGAACCGAAGATATTGCCTAAAATCATACCGACGCCAAAAATAATCAGCACTAAAGGCACGCTAGATGGCGACATTCCCGTTTGATGAATCAGTGTCGGCGCGATGTAGCTAAACACCGCAAATAGTCCCCCCGATCCAACAGCGGCAATACCTAGCGTGAGCCAGACTTGCTTACGCTTCAAAGCCCCCAATTCACGCAGCGGGCTCGCCCCTTCCTCCACGCGATCTTTCGGCAACCACAGCATAACCAGAAGCGCGGTCAGAGCACCGATAACCCCAACCATCACAAAAGCCGCTCGCCATCCCATCAGTTGACCAATCCATGTTGCAAGCGGTGAGCCTAATAATGTTGCCAGCGTCAGCCCAAGCATGACCCGCCCTACGGCTTTAGCTCTCTGCCCGACGCCTGCCATCGAAGCCGCCACCAGCGACGCCACACCAAAATACGCACCATGCGGTAACCCACTAATAAAACGGAACACCATCAGGTTGCCATAGCTAGAACTCAGCGCGCTGGCAATATTCCCCACGGCGAAGAGCACCATTAACAGCAACAGCAGCGTTCTACGCGACAGACGCGCCGCGAGCGTAGCGATGACTGGCGCACCAATCACCACTCCCAGAGCGTAAATACTGATGACGTGTCCGGCCTGAGGGATCGAAATCGCCAGATCTTTGGCGACATTAGGCAACAATCCCATAATGGCAAATTCGCCGGTGCCGATCCCGAAACCGCCAACGGCCAATGCAATTTCAGCGCCGCGGCGATGCGCCACCGGTGATGGTGTCGGTGGCAATGATGATGTTGACATATCGGCCCCTGATATCAGAAAAATATTCGTGTCACCGTTCATGACAGAAATAGTGATTTAGGTCACATTATAAATAAGGTGAGCAGAATACCGAAGCTACCTATTAGCTTCTACTATTTTGTTAATTTTTCGTTGAATTTGCGGTTCTGTGTTGTTGTGGTCGATGTGCCTGCGATGGCAGGTAGTGCAGCTTAATTCTGAATTACGTTATTAAGCTGAGTATCTCGCGAGAGTCCCATGACGTAGCAATATGGTCAGGTTAAGATTTCTCCCCTAAAAATGGCCAATGATATAAGGACATCCATGTCGCCATTCTCGTTACTCGATCAACATTTGCTCCGCCAGCGAAATGCGCCTGAGCTCACCGGAATACGTCGATTCTGTACTGAATTTTGGTATTTTGGACTGAAAGAAGCGCGCGCCTGTCTATTTGTCGGCCTATTTTTTATCGCCGTTTTCTCTGTGCCACGCGCTGGTTTTCTCCATATTGCTCGCTACGATCTCTTATTTATTATCGCTATTTTTATTCAGCTATGGATGGTCGCCAGTAAGTTAGAAACCTGGGATGAGCT
Organism: Hafnia paralvei; assembly: GCF_020150375.1. Taxonomy (NCBI): domain Bacteria; kingdom Pseudomonadati; phylum Pseudomonadota; class Gammaproteobacteria; order Enterobacterales; family Hafniaceae; genus Hafnia; species Hafnia paralvei. The sequence goes on from NZ_CP083737.1 coordinate 2,790,446, forward strand.
AAAAGCGATCACTCTTTTTCACATGGTAGGATTTGCGCTCGAGGTATTTAAAACGTCCGGTAGCATACAGTCATGGAGCTATCCCGATTTTGCTTATACCAAACTGTTTGGTGTTCCTCTGTTTGCCGGTTTTATGTATGCCTCGGTAGGTAGCTTTATCATTCAGTCATGGCGCCTATTCGATCTGAAAGTTCGTCACCACCCGCCCTATTTTTACAGCACCTGCGTTGCGATACTGATCTATATAAACTTCTTCACTCATCACTATATCGGTGACTATCGCTGGTACATTACGGCTTTTATATTAGGCATTTATGCTCGTAGCACGGTGATTTTCACACCTTACGATCGCGAACGTAAAATGCCACTGCTGTTGGCCTTTATTCTCATTGGATTTTTCATTTGGCTAGCGGAAAACATCAGCACTTTCTTTGGGATCTGGAAATATCCTAATCAATTAGGTGCATGGTCGGCCGTACACGTCGGCAAATGGAGTTCATGGGCGCTGCTCGTTATCATGACGTTTACGATTACCACCTTTCTGAAAAATATTAAGCGACGTATCCATATCGCCCAGTAGCCCATGATTCGAAGCAGATACCAGAGACAAAAAAGCCCACGGCGTTTCCCCCGTGGGCTTTTATCAAAATCTGACCATTAGAACAGCGTAAAGGCCATCATCCCGACAATACCGCCCACGGTTCCCAAAATGGTCTCCATCACGGTCCATGTTTTTAGCGTTTGCAGTTCGTTGGCTCCGGTAAATTTCCCGAATAGCCAGAAACCGGCATCGTTCACATGGCTAAGCACAATTGACCCACCAGCGATACAAATCGCCAATGCCGCCAGTTGTCCCCCGTTTAACCCTAGTTGAGCAGTGACTGGCAAAACCAATCCCACGGTCGTTAAACATGCCACAGTGGCAGAACCTTGGATCACACGCACTGCGGCAGATAATACAAAACAGGCAACTGCGATTGGCAAACCCGCGCTAATCAGCGCATCCCCCAGCGCAGGGCCTACGCCTGAATCGACTAGGATCTGCTTAAATACACCGCCCGCACCGGTCATCAGCAATATGATCCCCGCCGGCTGAATGGCTGCCGAGCAAATAGACATGATCTGTTCTTTGCTCATGCCGCGTGGCTTTGCCAGTCCGTAGATGACAATGAGGCAGGCAATCAGAATCGCGGTAAATGGATGGCCGATAAATTCTAACCAATCATACAAAGAGGTATTCGGTGTAACAAATCGCGCTCCAATGGTTTTCATCCCGACTAACACCAGCGGACATAGCACCAGTATCAGGCTAAGACCAAACGACGGCATATTGGACTTATCCAGTACTGGCGCATTCTCTTCCTCTGGCATTGGCCAGCTAACATGTTTGCTAATGAAGTTACCAAACAATGGACCCGCTAGCAGCATCCCCAAAATAGCAGCCACTAAACCGATAGCAATCATCCAGCCAAAATCCGCATTCATCTGAGCCGCCAGCAACATCGGTACGGGGCCAGGCAACAAGAACGCAGCAGCGCTGGCCACGCCAGCAAACAGTGGGATCGCCATTTTGACAACGTTACCGTTAGTGCGACGCGCTACGGCAAAGACCACGCCAATCAGCAATACAATGGCGACATCGAAAAACAGCGGTAGTGCACAGACTAAACCCGCAATCCCTAGCGCATAGTGAGCGCGTTTTTCGCCAAAGCTTTTCAGCAGATGAGCGGCGATTTGATCCAGCGCCCCTGTTTCATGCAGAATTTTGCCAAACATTGCGCCTAGCGCGACAACGATAGTCAGGAAGCCAAGGGTGCCCCCCATACCATCCTGCATAGCCTGAGTAATTTTGCTCAATGGCATGCCTGAGAAAATACCAGCACCAATAGAGACCAGCATCAGTGCCACAAAAGCATGCAATCGTGCTTTCATGACTAAAAAGAGTAATAGCAATACAGAGCCGACAGCGGTGCCGACGAGAGTCATGGTATCCACAGATTTATTCCTGAATCGAACGTTGTTGGATGTGTTTCAACGTGTCAGCAATGACCGCGTCGAGTGGCTGATTGATATCAATGGCGCAAACATCCTGTTCATCCGCGTTAGGCACTTCCAGTGCTTCAAACTGAGAAACCAGCATTTGAGGTTTGAAGAAGTGTCCCTTACGGGCCTTCATACGTGATTCGATGAGATCGAAATCGCCATCCATATAGATAAATGAGAGGTTAGCGTTACCTTCACGCAGTCGGTCGCGGTAACGTTTTTTCAGTGCAGAGCAGACAATTACGGATACATCGTTGGTGCGCTGCATGGCAAATGCAGCGTCGTTCAAAGCACTCAGCCACGGAGCACGGTCTTCATCATTCAGCGCATGACCTTCGGACATTTTATTAATGTTGCTACGCGGGTGTAGAAAATCGCCATCTAGGAAACCACACGACAATTTTTGAGCCACTGCGCTTGCGACAGCAGATTTGCCGCTGCCAGATACGCCCATCACGACATACACATGGTGAGGTTTTAGTGTGTTTTTCATAGATTGGCTCCAGACATTGAATGGTTGGTTGGCGCCGAATAACTATTCTTCGCCAATGTTACCGGTAATTGTTATCGGTAACATTGTCAGCGGCTTTACATAAACTTGCAATGTGAGCCAGCGCACAAAACCTTCTTGTGTGATCTATATCTCATAATTAATTAGCATCAAAACAATCACCATGAGAATAGATAACAGAAATGTAACAGTTATTGATGCACTGACAGGCTTGAGCTAAATTGCCTTTAGCCCCAACTTTGTTGATGGGAGTTATTATTTCTATATAAAATCAGTTAGTTAATCGATTATGAGAGCATAAAAAAAGAGCGCTTATGCGCTCTTTTTGCTAACGATAGACTGCCACTACTGCCCATAATATGCATTCGCTCCATGTTTGCGTAAGTAATGCTTGTCGAGCAGTTCTTGCTGCATATCCGACAGCTGTGGGCTAAGCTGACGCGTAAAAATAGCCATATACGCCACCTCCTCCAATACCACAGCATTATGCACTGCGTCTAACGCATCCTTACCCCAAGCAAATGGCCCATGTGAATGAACGAGCACAGCAGGCATCTGATCGGGATCTAGATGAGATTGCTGGAAAGTTTCAATTATCACCTGACCTGTCTTCCACTCATAATCATGCTGAATCTCTGACTCAGTCATTAAGCGTGTGCAGGGAATGTTGCCATAGTAATAATCAGCATGTGTTGTTCCCCAAGCGGGAATGTCCAAACCAGCCTGTGACCAAATCGTCGCGTGCCGCGAGTGCGTATGCACAATTCCGCCAATATGAGGGAATGCCAAATAAAGCCCGCGATGAGTTTCGGTGTCTGACGATGGTTTCCATTTACCTTCCACCACTTCACCGGAAACGATATCGACCACGACCATATCATCAATACCCATTCCTTCGTAATCCACCCCTGATGGTTTGATGACCATCAGTCCACTTGCGCGATCAACCCCACTTACGTTGCCCCAAGTGAAAGTGACCAGACCATATTTTGGCAACGCCAGATTGGCCGCCAGCACCTGTTGTTTCAATTGTTCCAGCATGAGTTATCTCCCGCGTTAATAACCTTATTGTCTAGAACACCATCCGGTTCGGGTATGGGAGAACTGGCTACAAAGCGCGAGTGAATTAGCTGAATAAGAAAACGTGGGAACATCGACAGTCGTGGTTCTTAGCACGATAAGCTAAAAGGCAGTGATTCAAAATAAGAATATTTACCTATTAGGAATTTAGCAAATGAATATACTGAGCCGCACTTGTGACATGCTGTTATGCAGAATTATATTTTGCAAAAAACGATTTTTGCGAGCACTACCCATGGGGCAACCTATATGCAGCAGCTAATTTCTCGCACAAATCATGTCCTATACTTATAGAGAAATATAATCGTCAGAAACTTAAAAGGAGTAAGTGATGAATACCACTATGAAACGTTTTGCAGCGGCAGCACTGGCAGTGACGCTGGTTGCTTCTCTAAGTGCCTGCTCTAACTGGTCTAAGCGTGACCGTAACACCGCAATCGGCGCAGGCGCAGGTGCTTTGGGCGGTGCCGTTCTTACCGATGGCAGCGCGCTCGGTACCGTGGGCGGCGCAGCTGTTGGCGGAATTATCGGCCATCAGGTTGGTAAATAATATGCCACGGGCTGAGAATCATCTCAGCCCGTATAAAACAACATGGATGAGTGAGATCTACTTTGAGGTAATGCTTAGCCACCAGCCAATTTGACTTTATGCCCTTTGGCTTCCAACAGTTGCTTAAGTAAGTCTCGTTTATCCCCCTGAATTTCAATCACGCCCTCTTTCACCGCGCCACCGCAGCCACATTTTTTCTTCAGTTCAGCAGCCAGCTTTTGCAATTCGGCGTCATCAATATCTAAACCCGTAATCAGACATACCCCTTTGCCTTTTCGCCCACTGGTTTGCCGTTGAATTCGGACAATACCGTCCCCTTTCGGGCGTACCACTGGTACTTTTTCTTCATCGATTCGGCCAGTATCCGTTGAATAAACTAGTCTGCTGTTCTTGTCCTGCATAGAACTTCCTGCTTAAGCTAAAGAATTTAAAATGGAGCGCAATGTTTCTGCTGGCGTCGCAGATTGGGTAATAGGACGGCCAATCACCATATAGTCAACGCCCGCTTGAACCGCCTCAACCGGCGTCATAATTCTACGTTGATCGCCTGCTGCACTGCCTTCGGGACGGATCCCCGGTGTTACCAGTTTGAAATCTTTACCGCAGCTATTTTTTAAACGCGTTGCCTCATGAGCTGAACACACAACCCCATCGAGTCCACAGGCTTTAGTGAGTTTAGCCAGACGTTCAGCGTAATCAGCGGGTGATTGTTCAATGCCAATGCCACGCAAATCTTCCGCTTCCATGCTCGTCAAAACGGTAACGGCGATCAACAGCGGTGCATCTTTGCCGAAGGGAACCAGTGCCTCACGCGCTGCACTCATCATACGAGCTCCGCCACTGGCATGGACATTCACCATCCATACACCTAATTCAGCCGCAGCCGCAACTGCATGCGCAGCCGTATTAGGAATATCGTGAAACTTCAGGTCGAGAAAGATTTCAAATCCACGTTGTTGTAGCTCGCTAACCAACTGAGGGCCATACAGAGTGAACATCTCTTTGCCCACTTTTAGGCGACAGTCACGCGGATCGATATTATCGACAAACGCCAAAGCGGCATTTTTATCTGCATAATCAAGAGCAACTAGGATCGGTGACGAGGTAGCGTTTGCCTGAGATGGCGTAGAAATGGACATGGCAACTCCCTGAAGCTGGCGGTAAATGAAATAAGGCCTTTATCAGGGAGGGCATTGTACACAGCGTTAGACCGTGTGCCTAGCGCAGAGAGGCGCTAAATTACTGCCCATCAAGTCCGCGAATCGGTTTGATGGTTGCCCATGCGCGACACGACGGACAATGCCAATACATCGTATGGGCAGTAAACCCACATTTCATGCAGCGGTAGCGCGGCTTAGTGCGAATTTGCTCGCCAACCATATCTCGCAGCAATTGCAGGCTCTCTTTCGCTCGGCCCTCTTCGGCTTCCGCCAAATGGTAATCCATCAAGCGATAGAAGGTGCGCATAGTTGGATGCCGCTGTAATTGACGTCCAACGTAAACCTGTGCCGCCTCAATGCCTTCATTTTGCTCCAAGACCTCGGCCAACATAAGTTCAGCCGCAGCGCCCGTATTTTCCTCTACACAGCGACGTAAAAAAGCCACCCATTGCTCGGGCTGATTGAGCTGTTGATAGCAATCATGCATCATAGGCAAGACTTCGCTGACCAGATCCTTGTCCTGGTCTAAAACCTGAGACAACGCTTCGACCGCCTTGGCGGGTTCATCTTTGGCAATATAGATCCTACCGAGCATCACAGACACGCGCGCACAATTTTTATCTGCTGAGGCGGCCTTTTTTAGCAGCGCCAGGCCTCGTTCTAAATCATCGCTCCCCATCGCCTGCAGCGAAAGCTCGCAGTAAAAATGTGCAATTTCGATGCGCTGCTGATCTTTGCCCTGCTTAACCAACTTCTCAGCCACGTCTATCGCTTTTTGCCAATCGCTAGTGGCTTGGTAGATAATTAATAATTGCTGTAACGCCGAGACCTTAAAGTCTTGCTCATCGACCAACTGATTAAACATTTCTTCAGCGCGATCATAAAGCCCCGCGGCCATATAGTCGCGCCCAAGCTGCTGAACAGCCAACAAACGCTGATCAAAAGTCAAAGAAGCACTCTCCATCAGAGCCTGATGGATTCGAATAGCGCGGTCAACTTCGCCACGCGAGCGGAATAAGTTACCTAACGTAAGATGCGCTTCGACCGTATTGCTGTCCTCTTTAAGCATATCGAGGAACAGGTCAACCGCTTTGTCCTGCTGGTTAGAAAGCAGAAAATTTACCCCTGCCACGTATTCACGCGAAAGGCGGCTGGCTTCCTGCTGCTTATCCTGCTGAGCACTTCTGCGTCCCATATACCAGCCATAGGCGGCAGCAACGGGAAGAAGCAGAAACAGCAGCTCTAACATAGTCTCTATTCCTTCAGCGTCGCGGGAGGCGCCAGATTATCAGGCTCCGCAGGCGCAGCTTGCTGTTCTAAGCGGCGAATTTTACGCTCGGCACGAACCAACCCCAAACGGACGCGTATATAAAATAAGCCGCAGATAATCCAACCCAGAATGAACCCACCCGCGAACAGCGTCGCAAGTAGCGTAGAAAGGCGGTATTCACCTTGGGCGATCAAATAATTGAACGCAACAGTCTGATCGTTATGCGCACCTAACGTGACGGAAAGCACAAAAACAGCCAAGATGATCAAAAAAATTAGCAGATATTTCACATTTCTTCCTGTAAATCAGGTTAACCGGATGAATTATGCCAAAGAAAACAGCACCCGAATGCTTAAATTATCATTTAGTTATATCGTAGGGGAACCCCACGCAGCACTAAAACCCTGTTTCAGTACTCCCAGATCTCATTATGTCTCATGCAATTCACTTTTGAGATTCAAAGGTATCCCAGTCAAACAACCAGTATATAGATATGAGAACTATATGGGGGTTATCCCCTAAAACTTCAAGTTTTCCTTGAAGTTACTCGTCTTCAGTGCGTTGTTTTATCTCTTGAGATTCCGGTGCACTAATATCTAAAGAACCGCAAAATCGTTGTACCAGCGCGCACGATATCGTCACTAATACCCAGCTAATTAAGGTTGCGACAATCAAGTCCTGCGGCCAGTGCATCCCTAGCACTAAACGACTTCCCATCACACTAATAGCCCAAATGCTGATCACCAACGTCGAAATGTATCGACGTCGTGGAAGCAACAACCCAAACGCGAGCAAAGCCCACGTTGCAACAAACATAGTGTGCCCTGAAGGAAACGCAAAACCGGTTTCAAATGCCCAATGGCCTTTTAACCACTGTGGGATACGCGTTTCATTCTGTAGTTGTTCAGTCACCAAATCACCGCGAGCACCACGTTTGAGGCTATAAAATGCCTTCACATCAACATTGTGTTCACCTTCCAACCACATGACATAAGGACGAGGCTCTTGCACCCAATTTTTAATTGTCGATTTTATTTGTTGTCCCACAACAACAGTTATTGTCAGTATAATAAATAAGATAACCGTTGCTTTGATCCGAAAGCGTAAACACCACAGAAACCATCCTGCCAATACGATGCTAGTGAGCGCCCCCCACGGCGAGGTCACCGTTTCTGTCATCGCAAACAGCGCTTTGAGAATGTAATCAGTCCCCCCTGGCTGCCAGTGCCAGCCGCTCATCCAGACGGTCACGGGCATGGCGAGTAACACAATCAGACCTACCGTGGTACGCTTTGCAATCTGTAACATCAATTAATCCTTTCTTTCTATTGAATATTCAGTGTAGCAATACCATATCAATGAAGCCTATCAGGAAATATCACGCGGTGTTTTATTGAACGCTTAGAACAAAAAAGACGCGGTCATCACCGAAAACTGCTGTATCGCCAATAGTTGTGGCAAAATAGGCGTCATATTAAAGATTCGGTTTTTCCGGATTTACTTCGGTTGTGCCTGCACTCACCTGCATCGGCAGCACACAATAACCGGTGTCCATAATGGGCAGTATCTAAAAAGATGTAGTTGTGGAGATCAACATGCAGCTTAAACGAGTGGCTGAAGCAAAATTGCCGACACCTTGGGGTGACTTTTTGATGGTCGGCTTCGAAGAAATTGCTACCGGCCATGATCATCTAGCCTTAGTCTATGGTGATGTGTCTGGCGCAACACCCGTGCTTTCGCGCGTACATTCAGAATGTTTAACCGGCGACGCACTCTTCAGCTTGCGCTGTGATTGTGGTTTTCAGTTAGAAGCTGCACTTGAGCACATTGCAGAAGAAGGTCGGGGTATTTTGCTGTACCACCGCCAAGAAGGTAGAAACATCGGACTGCTGAACAAAATCCGCGCGTACGCTTTACAAGATAAGGGCGCAGACACGGTGGAAGCAAACCATCAACTTGGCTTCGCTGCTGATGAGCGCGACTTCACCTTATGTGCGGATATGTTCAAACTCTTAGGGGTAGATCAGGTTCGGTTACTGACAAATAACCCGAAAAAAGTTGAGATTCTGACCGAAGCGGGCATTAACATCACCGAGCGCGTTCCTCTTATTGTTGGCCGTAATCCGAAAAACGAGCGTTATCTATCGACTAAAGCCGCTAAAATGGGTCATCTGCTCGATTAATTCCGCATCACACCATTATACCGACAAAAGAAAGGAGGCCATGGCCTCCTTTCTTTTTCTTCATAGTCCAATCACGGATTAGTGATTACGCATGTATTCGTCCATATCCGTTTTTAAGTTATCTGATTTGGTACCAAAAATAGCCTGTACGCCTGAACCAGCTACCACAACGCCTGCGGCACCTAATTTCTTCAAACCAGCCTGATCCACTTTCGCCACATCCGCTACGCTCACACGTAGACGAGTGATACACGCATCCAGGTTAGTAATATTGTCTTTGCCCCCAAACGCAGCCACTAACGCCGCAGACATTTCGTCACTGCTCTGGGCCTTCTGTTCTGAAGACGAATCTTCACGGCCAGGTGTTTTCAAGTTCAGTTTGGTTATTAGCACGCGGAAAATAACGTAGTACACCAAACCGTAAGCAATCCCCACAATAGGGAACAACCAAATTTTGCTGCTGTGACCACTTTGTAAAATAAAGTCGATCAGCCCAGGAGAGAATGTCGTGCCATCACGCATTCCCAACATGATGCAAATAGGGAACGCCAGACCGGCCAAAATAGCATGAATAGCATACAAAATTGGGGCAACAAACATGAACGAGAACTCGATCGGCTCGGTGATCCCCGTCAGGAAAGAGGTCAACGCCGCCGAGATCATAATCCCGCCGACTTTAGCGCGGTTTTCTGGCTTAGCAGAATGCCAAATCGCAATCGCCGCTGCCGGCAGACCGTACATTTTGAACAAGAAGCCACCAGACAGTTTACCTGCTGTTGGATCACCCGCGATATAGCGAGGAATATCGCCGTGGAACACCTGACCGGCCGCATCAGTAAACGAACCCACTTGGAATTGGAATGGGACGTTCCAGATGTGGTGCAAGCCGAAAGGTACTAACGCACGTTCAACGGGGCCATAAATACCAAATGCTACTTTTGGATTTTGATAGGCCGCCCACTGGGAGAACCACTGAATGGCCGAACCCACCGGTGGCCAAATAAAGGCCAAGGCAATACCGAACGCAATAGCAGTTAGGCCTGAAATGATCGGAACAAAACGTTTCCCCGCGAAGAAGCCCAAATAGTCAGGCAGCTTAATGCGGTAGAAGCGGTTAAACATATAGGCTGCGATAGAACCTGCAATGATCCCCCCCAGCACACCGGTATCGGCTAAATGCTTTTCGGCAATCTCAGCAGCCGGAATATGCAATACCAGCGGTGCAATAACGGCCATGGTTTTCACCATGATGCCATACGCAACCACTGCAGCCAGCGCAGAAACGCCGTCGTTATTGGTAAAGCCAAGTGCGACACCAATTGCAAAAATCAACGGCATATTGGCGAATACCGAACCACCGGCTTCAGCCATCACGTGCGAGACTACTGCGGGTAGCCAAGTGAAGTTGGCCGAGCCGATACCCAGCAGAATGCCTGCAACGGGCAAAACGGACACCGGCAGCATTAGCGACTTACCTACTTTTTGCAGGTTTGCGAATGCGTTTTTAAACATAGTTGAGAGTGCTCCTGAATAAAATAGTGCTCTTTTATTAGCGCGTTCGCGTATACCCGAGAATCACGCCACGCGCAGGAAGAGAACCTGAACGCAGTAGAAGTGTCGTTGCACTTCCTTAATTTTTACACAGGGTAAAATAAATACCCTCTAATGTGTATGATGGTTGTCACGCTTCAGCAAATACAGAGATCTAAATAACACTTTTGGTATTTAATCGTTAAAAAAATCACCACTGTGATGCGTATCAAACCTTTGAAAAGCTATTTTCGACCAGAAAGATACGCGTTTGAATGATTAATTACGAGCTATAAAATAAATAGATATTATCCACGTTGCGGCAAAGCCACTCCAAACAGGCTAACAAAGTTATCTGTCGTTTGTTGCGCTAAAGCCTCTGGCGTCATTCCTTTTAGCACCGCAAGATATTCAGCGACGTCACGCACATAAGCGGGCTGATTCTCTTTACCACGATGTGGAACAGGAGCCAGATAGGGAGAATCGGTCTCAACCAGCATTCGGTCAATCGGTACGTAGCGGGCAACTTCACGCAACGCATCGGCGTTACGAAAAGTCACAATGCCAGAGAATGAAATGTAAAAACCCATATCCAACAGTTGGCGAGCCGTGTCCTGATCTTCAGTGAAACAGTGCAAGACGCCACCACATTCATGCACCTGCTCTTCTCGCAAAATGTCTAATGTGTCCTGACGCGCATCTCGCGTATGAACAATCACCGGCTTATGCAACTCACGGCCGATGCGGATATGCTGGCGAAATGACTCTTGTTGCAAAGGAATATTGTCTTTCTGATAGAAGTAATCCAGACCCGTTTCGCCCATGGCAACCACGTCTGGCGCGCTAGCAAGCTGACGCAGCTCGGCATAATCATAGCCGCCATCCAGATTGAGTGGATGTACACCACAGGAAAATGCAACATTATCGCGCTGACCAATTTGCTTGCGCATCGCCAGATATCCCGGCAGCGTCGTTGCTACCGCCAATACAAAACCCACATCACGAGCTTTTGCATCGGCTAAAACGCTATCGACGCTTTTGTGCAGGTTTTCGTAGTCCAGTCCATCTAGATGGCAATGGGAATCAACTAAATACATAATTTATAACCTGATAAAATAGCTAGCCGTGCAGCCGTCAACGACGTTACTACACGGCAGGAGGGAAAGACTCGCTCCACAAGCACAACTGACGCGTGAGCATAAGCTCACGATTCAGCCCAACGGTGGTGAGAAGCTGATGGCGGCAGAAAATCCATTGCTCTAGCTGCTGTTGCAGCACTAGGGTTGCCTGAGTTGATGCTAACTGATGTACCAGCGGCTGTTGATCCAAATTCATGAGCGCCGTAGTGACACCCTGCTGAAGTTTTATTGCATCCAGTAACAATGCACATAACCATGTAAGACGATGATCAACGTTTTCATGATTCAGCAGCGGCAATAACTGCATCCACTGACGCTGAGTAATGGCCTGCTGCAATCCCTGACATAGTTGAAGGCGTTGTTTCCAGATAGTTGGCTCAAGCAGTGCTAACGCAGCAACTGGGGCGCCTCCATTCAGGCGTAATGCCGTACGCATCGCCGTTTCGTCACCTGGCTGCTGTGTGTGCAACCAACGTAGGCTTAGCGCTTCGTCAGGAACAGGAAGGTGGAGATAGAAGCAGCGGCTACGCAAGGTAGCCAGTAAGTTTGCCGGTTCGCGAGTACCTAAGAGAAAATAGGTTTTCTCGGGTGGCTCCTCAAGCGTTTTCAAAAGCGCATTGGCCGCCGCTTCTGTCAAGGTTTCAGCCAATGGCAAGAGAACGACTTTTGCGCCCCCTTGCTGAGCATGCGCATAGAGTTGCTCGATAATCTGGCGTACGGGTTCGATCCCGAGGCTAGATTTCCCTTTTTCTGGCTGTAAGTGATACCAATCGGGATGATTGCCGGCCAGCATCAAACGGCAGCTATGGCACTCGCCACAGCTTTTATCGCCGTTTGGCCTTTGACACATCAGCCAGCGCCCAAGAGCATACATCAACGAATCATCGCCACATCCTGCAATCGCATGAACCAGCAAAGCATGATGCCCTCGTCCAGCCTGATGTTGCCCTACCAGTTGGCGATAAGGTGCACTCAGCCACGGATACCAGTTCACTCGCCATGCTCCTGCTGTTTGAACCAAGATTCAAGCGCTAAGCGAATCGCTGCGGTTACTTCAGGAAGCGTTTGTGATGCATCAACGGTGATAATGCTTGCGTCCTGCGCCGCTAATTCCAGATAACGTGTGCGAGTACGCTCAAAAAACGCCAAAGATTCCTTTTCAATACGGTCTAAAGCACCTCGACTACGCGCACGCTCTAGGCCTATCGCCGGCGGTAAATCCAGATAGAGCGTTAAGTCCGGTTTGAAATCACCCAAGACAGTATCGCGCAGCGACTGCATCAACCGAGAATCAATACCACGTCCACCGCCTTGATACGCCTGTGAAGAGAGATCGTGACGATCGCCGACCACCCACGCCCCACGAGCCAGCGCAGGTTTAATCACGTTATCAACCAGCTGTACCCGCGCGGCGTAAAGCATCAACACTTCTGCTTTGTCGGTAAGTTTTTCGTTCTCGACGCCCTGTTTGACGAGATCGCGTAGTTTCTCTGCCAATGGTGTACCGCCGGGCTCACGTGTGAAAACGATATCCTGAATCCCCTGCTGACGTAATACATCAACCACGGTATCACGCGCTGTCGTCTTCCCTGCCCCTTCAAGGCCTTCTATCACGATGAACTTACTTTCCATTCTTTTCCCTTAGCACCTGCAAATAATCCCGCACGGCTTGATTATGACTCTGTAAGTTGGTGGTAAATACGTGCCCACCTTTACCATCAGCGACAAAATATAAATAAGATGTTTTATCTGGATGCGCCGCCGCCTCTAATGAGGCTCGGCTTGGCATCGCAATCGGCGTTGGCGGCAATCCTGATATAACGTAGGTATTGTATGCGGTTGGCTGCAGTAAGTCGCGCCGCGTCAAGTTGCCGTTGTAAGCGTTGCCTAGGCCATAAATGACGGTAGGGTCGGTTTGCAGACGCATCCCAATACGCAGACGATTGATAAATACCGAAGCAACTTTACCTCGCTCCTCGCCCACACCCGTCTCTTTTTCGATAATTGACGCCATAGTGACTAATTCTTCCGGCGTTTTATACGGCAGATTTTTCTCACGTCCCTGCCATATTTCATCAACTTCTTTGTTCATGCGGCTATAGGCGCGCTTAAGCAACATCTCATCACTGTTACCTGCGGTGTAATGATAGGTATCAGGATACAGCCAGCCTTCAAGGGATCGCCCTTCGGGTAAGCCAAGCATTTTAGCAATTTCAGCCTCGCTTTTATTGGCTACGTTTTGCTTCAAACTAGGCGATGCAGCTAGTACCTGCATCCAATCCTGTAAACGCGTCCCTTCGATAAAGCGCACCGTAAACTGCGCTTCTTTGCCACTTTTCAGCAACTCAAGAAACTGACGTACGGTCATCCCCGGCGTAATGCGATACGTGCCCGCTTTAAAATTAGCGAGCTCTGGTTCTATTTGTAATAACCATGGGAAGTAATAAGAATGAGTCATCAGTTTATCTCTCACCAATAACCCTTCAAGCGCAACGCGGCCAGTTCCAGCCGGAAGTTTAAAGAGTGTTTCCTGAGAGATCGCCAAAGGCGTTCGGGCAAACTTCTGCACCTGATAATAGCCCCAAAACAGGGTCGCCATCAGAATCAGCATGCAGACAACAAGGAGTCCAAACAGTTTTTTCTTCATTCAACCGCCAATCTTTACTCACGCCACGGGGCTAAGACACCCTGGTAATAAATAGTTCGCCAACTGCCGAGAATGGAAGTGATACTCCCCCACTTCATTTACTGGCAGTAACGGCATTAAAGAGTTACATACAAAAACTTCATCCGCATCCTGCAATGTCTGCATAGGTTCGGAAACCACGGCTAATTCGTACACGCTGTCTGCTAGCAAGGCCATAATCCGTTGGCGCATCAAACCGTTTACCCCTGCGTACTCAAGAGACGGAGTGTAAACCTGCTTTCCTTTACGCCAAAACAAATTAGCCGCACAGCATTCCACTAGCCTATCCTTGGTGTCAAGCACCAAAGCCTCATGCGCGTCTGTCTGCTCAAGACTTGCCTTAATCAGTATCTGCTCCAAACGATTAAGATGTTTTATGCCGGCTAAGGTAGTGTTGATGCCTAGACGGATTGGGCTAATCGCGAGTGAGATACCCCTCTGCTGCCATTGGGAATATTGCGGCGGCAACGGGCCGTTAGTGAAAATGCGTCTTGGCTGATCGGCTCCCGCAATAGAATAACCGCGGCCTCCACTCCCTCGAGTAATGATAGCTTTAACAAAGCCATCCCCAGCAGATCGTGCAACAAAAAGAAACTCATCTCGCCACACAGTCCAGTTCACATTGCCGATCAGCAACTGTTCACAGGCCGTCTGCATTCGATTTAAATGTGCTTCTAGATGATCGATTTTTCCCTGCACGCAGCGTGCGGTGGTAAAACAGCCATCACCGTAGTGCAACCCCCGATCGTCGAGCGGTATCGTCTCTGCAGGTTTCCCATTAAGCCAAAACATAACAAACTCCCGACGCGGCCCAAGACACGCTATCTCAGTGTGATTTTCATATTTTAGCGTTTCAAATTACGCAGGTAAAAAAAATGGCCCCATAAGGGCCATTCGATTTATGCAGATAATAACGCTACCCGCTAACGTAGCTTAGATTTTGCGAAAAATCACAGAACCGTTAGTGCCACCAAAGCCGAAGGAGTTACACAGCGCATATTCCAGCCCCTTCACCTGACGAGCTGCACCAGGTACAAAGTCAAGGTCGCAACCTTCATCTGGATTATCCAGATTAATGGTTGGCGCAACGATTTGGTCACGCAGTGTCAGAATGGTAAAGATGGATTCAACCGCACCAGCGGCACCTAAGAGGTGACCTGTCATCGATTTGGTAGAACTCACCATGACTTTACCGGCATCTGCCCCGTATACGCTTTTCACAGCCTGAGCTTCTGCTTTATCGCCCGCCGGAGTAGAAGTTCCGTGAGCGTTGATGTAGCCAACCTGAGATGCATTCAAGCCCGCATCACGCAAAGCATTCACCATCGCCAGTGCTGCACCTTCACCGTTTTCCGGTGGAGAAGTCATGTGGTAAGCATCGCTACTCATACCGAAACCTACGATTTCAGCATAAATTTTTGCACCACGCGCTTTCGCATGTTCGTATTCTTCAAGAACCAGAATACCAGCGCCATCACCGAGAACGAAACCGTCACGATCTTTATCCCATGGGCGGCTTGCCGCTTGCGGGTTATCGTTACGCGTTGACAGTGCGCGTGCGGCACCAAAGCCACCAACACCCAGAGGCGTGCTCGCTTTCTCTGCACCACCTGCCAGCATGACGTCTGCGTCGTTGTACGCGATCATACGTGCTGCATGTCCGATGTTGTGCACACCAGAAGTACACGCCGTTGCAATGGAAATGCTCGGGCCACGTAGACCTAACATGATGGTCAAATGACCTGCCACCATATTCACGATGGTTGAAGGCACGAAGAATGGGCTGATTTTACGTGGTCCGCCTTTAACAAGCGCACCATGGTTTTCTTCAATCAGGCCAAGCCCGCCAATACCAGAACCGATAGCGGCACCAATACGTGGAGCATTTTCTTCTGTAACTTCAATCCCAGAATCTTTAAATGCCTGAATACCGGCAGCGATCCCGTACTGAATGAAGGCGTCCATCTTGCGTGCATCTTTACGCGAGATATAGTCTTCACTATTAAAATCCTTTACTAAGCCAGCAAAACGCGTTGCATAGGCGCTAGTATCGAAATGGTCGATTAGGCTGATGCCACTCTGCCCGGCCACGATAGCATCCCAAGTGGAATCTACAGTATTGCCGACAGGAGACAACATGCCCAGTCCGGTCACAACAACTCGACGCTTAGACACGTTTGTCCTCCAGGGAGGGAATTTAATTTGAAACTCTATGAGAGCAGGAAAAAACGTAGGCGGTCGAATGACCGCCTAGATGTGTTCGATTACTTGTTCGCAGATTCGATGTAGTCGATTGCTGCTTGAACAGTAGTGATCTTTTCTGCTTCTTCGTCCGGAATCTCAGTATCAAACTCTTCTTCCAGAGCCATAACCAGTTCAACGGTGTCAAGAGAATCAGCACCCAGATCGTCAACGAAGGAAGCAGCATTCACGACTTCGTCTTCTTTAACACCCAGCTGTTCGATAATGATTTTCTTAACGCGTTCTTCGATAGTGCTCATACTCTTAAATTTCCTATCAAAACTCGCTTTCGCGATGGTTTTCGTAGTGTATTGAAAGTTGAAAAAGATGCAACTAAATCCCGGCTGGTCAAACCACGATTTTGCGCTATTTTGCGGTCATTCCCTCAAAAAACGCAAATTTTTTTCGTGATTTTTAGATCATATACATGCCGCCATTGACATGTAAGGTCTCACCGGTGATATAGCCAGCTTCATCTGAAGCTAAAAAAGCAACAGCATTCGCGATTTCTTTTGCATCACCCAAGCGGTTAGCCGGGACCTGCGAAAGAATACCGGCACGCTGTTCATCCGTTAACGCACGAGTCATATCAGTTTCAATAAAACCGGGTGCCACGACGTTAACGGTAATGCCACGAGAAGCAACTTCTCGTGCTAGAGACTTACTAAAGCCAATCAATCCTGCTTTAGCGGCCGCGTAGTTTGCTTGTCCTGCATTACCCATTGTACCAACAACAGAGCCAATGGTGATAATGCGGCCACAGCGTTTTTTCATCATAGCTCGTAAAACCGCTTTTGACAGACGGAATACGGAGGTCAGATTTGTGTCTAAAATATCCTGCCATTCGTCGTCTTTCATACGCATCAACAGGTTATCACGAGTAATACCGGCATTATTGACTAAAATGTCAATTTCACCAAATTCAGCACGGATAGCGCTTAAAACTGCATCAATAGAAGCCTGATCGACGACGTTTAGGTTATAGCCTTTGCCGTTTTCACCAAGGTAAGCGCTAATATCTGCAGCACCCTTATCGCTTGTTGCTGTGCCAATAACGCGTGCGCCACGGGCCACTAAACTTTCAGCAATAGCGCGGCCAATACCACGGCTAGCGCCAGTGACCAGTGCAATTTTTCCTTCGAAGCTCATCATTTTCCTCTTCTTATTGTGCAAGCGCTGCGGACACTGATGCGGCATCGTTAATCGCTGCTGCAGTCATAGTGTCTACAATACGCTTGGTCAGGCCAGTCAGAACTTTGCCCGGTCCAACCTCCAGCAGATGCTCAACGCCCTCACCTGCCATAAATTCTACCGACTCGCTCCAGCGAACTGGGCTATACAATTGGCGAACAAGTGCATCGCGAATCGCCTCTGGAGAGGTTTCGGTTTTCACATCGACGTTATTGATTACTGCAAACTTCGGAGCATTGAATGTCACTTCTTGCAGCGCAACGGCCAATTTCTCAGCCGCTGGCTTCATTAGCGCACAATGCGATGGCACGCTGACAGGCAACGGCAACGCACGTTTTGCCCCGGCAGCTTTGCATGCAGCACCGGCACGTTCAACGGCATCTTTGTTACCAGCAATAACAACCTGACCTGGCGAGTTAAAGTTTACAGGAGAAACAACTTCCCCTTGCGCAGACTCTTCACACGCTTTAGCAATAGCGTCATTATCCAGACCGATAATGGCAGACATCGCACCTGTTCCTGCTGGAACGGCTTCCTGCATCAGCTTGCCGCGCAGCTCAACCAGACGGATCGCCTGTTTGAAATCCAGCACACCGGCACAAACCAGCGCGGAATACTCGCCCAAGCTGTGACCCGCCATCATCGCAGGCTGTGCACCATTCTGCTGCTGCCATACACGATAAATAGCGACAGACGCCGCCAACAGCGCTGGCTGAGTCTGCCAAGTTTTATTCAACTCTTCGGCTGGACCTTCCTGAACCAGTTTCCACAGGTCGTAACCCAAAGCATCAGAGGCTTCAGCAAAAGTCTGCTCTACAATCGGAAATTGAGTCGCGAGATCGGCCAGCATGCCGACAGTCTGCGAACCCTGCCCCGGAAATACCATTGCGAATTTAGACATTTTTATATTCCTGATATTCTATTTCTAATTCAGCACGATAGAACAAAGTTACCCTGTCACTTAGGATAACTTCATCCCACACATTATTAGAAAAAGCTTAACAATTAAAAGCGAACTAAAGCAGAACCCCAGGTGAAACCGCCACCAAAGGCTTCGAGCAGAATCAGTTGACCACGCTGGATACGACCATCGCGCACCGCTTCATCTAGTGCACAAGGCACCGATGCGGCAGAAGTATTACCGTGACGATCCAGTGTTACCACCACATTATCCAACGTCATACCCAGCTTTTTCGCCGTCGCGCTGATAATGCGCAGATTTGCCTGATGCGGAACTAGCCAATCCAAGTCACTGCGTTCAAGGTTATTCGCAGCAAGAGACTCGTCAACAATGTGGGCGAGTTCTGTCACAGCAACTTTAAACACTTCGTTACCTGCCATCGTCAGGTATGCTTGATCGTCGGTATAACGCTGGCGATTTGGTAACGTCAGCAATTCGCCATAACGACCATCAGCGTGAATGTGCGTAGACAAAATACCCGCCTCGTCAGAAGCGCCCAGCACCACAGCTCCCGCCCCATCACCGAATAAGATCACCGTGCCGCGATCTTGAGGATCCAATGTGCGGCTCAAAGTATCAGAGCCAATCACCAACGCATGTTTTACCGCACCGTTTTTGACATATTGATCGGCAATGCTCAGCGCATAGGTGAAGCCAGCACAAGCGGCAGCAACATCAAACGCCGCGCAACCTTTGATCCCCAGCATATTTTGAACTTGGCAAGCGGCGCTTGGAAACGCGTGAGTCGCAGATGTTGTCGCAACAACAATCAGGCCAATCTCATCTTTATCAAGCCCAGACATCTCAAGCGCATGCTTAGCCGCTTCAAATGCCATGGTTGACACGTTTTCATCCGGCGCTGCAATGCGGCGTTCGCGGATACCTGTACGGGAAACAATCCACTCATCAGACGTTTCAACCATACGTTCTAAATCAGCGTTGGTACGCACTTGTACGGGCAGATAGCTCCCCGTACCGAGAATTCTTGTATACATGTACGATCAATCACTCTTGGGTAATATCGCCTCAAGGCGCAGGGCAATTCGCTGAGGAATTTGCCTTTGCACCGCCTGCACAGCCTGTTCGATAGCAACAGCGAACGCTTTTTGGTTCGCTGCGCCGTGGCTTTTAATCACGGTGCCACGCAATCCTACCAGACAAGCTCCATTATACTGGTCGGGGTTCAAGTCACCGAAACGCTTAGCGATTCTTTTTTGTATCCAGCGTCCCAATAACTTTAACCACCAGGAGCGTCTGCGCTTCTCTCCCGGTGATTTAAGAAGGGACAGGAACATACGCACCACCCCTTCCATTGTCTTTAACGTAACATTACCCACGAAGCCGTCACAAACCAACACATCTGTTTTGCCCGTTAGCAAATCATTGCCTTCCAGATAGCCGATATAGTTAATCGCTGGCGTGCTCTTAAGCACAGCGGCGGCTTCGCGGATATTGTCTAAACCTTTACACTCTTCTTCACCAATATTTAGCAGGGCTACGCGTGGCGTTGCTACGCCAACGAGTTCTTCGGCCATTACCGCACCCATCACGGCAAACTGCACTAACATGGCGCTGCTACTTTCAACGTTAGCGCCTAAGTCCAGCACTACCGTTTTACTTTTTTGCTGATTAGGCAAAACCGTCATTAACGCTGGACGCTCAATACCGTCTAAAGGCTTAAGCATCATTTTTGCCAGCCCCATCAGCGCTCCGGTATTTCCCGCGCTAACGACGGCCTGCGCTTCACCATTCTTCACTAAGTCGAGAGCAACGCGCATCGATGTTCCCTTGCTCGTACGGATCGCGTGCGAAGGTTTAGCATCGTTGGAAATTACAGACTCAGCAGGAACCACACGCAAACGTTCTTGAAGCGACGGATCGGCTTTAGCAAGATAAGGTGCGATGGCGTCGGGTTGTCCGACAATCAGAAGGTATAGCGACGAAGTAGAGGCCAGTGCCTGCAAAGCTGCAGGCACTGTGATGCAAGGACCAAAATCCCCGCTCATAGCATCTAACGCTAGGGTTAGACGAGTCAAAGTATCGCCTTGTAAATACTAAAAGTATTACTTAACGATAACCTTGCGACCGCGGTAGAAACCGTCCGCAGTGACATGGTGACGCAGGTGAGTTTCACCGGAAACCTTGTCAACAGAGACGGTAGTCGTGGTCAGCGCATCGTGTGAACGACGCATACCACGGCAAGAGCGGGTTTTTTTGTTCTGTTGTACGGCCATTGACCTTACTCCTTGATTACTTACGCTTTAAACTGGCTAATGCGGCAAATGGGTTTGGTTTCTCCGCCTCTGGAGGCAGTTTGCCAAAGACCATGTCCGCTTCGGACACTTCACAGTGTTCAGATTCATGCACCGGAACTACCGGCAGGGCGAGGATAATTTCATCTTCTACCATTGCCAGCAAATCGACTTCACCAAATTCGTTGACTTCGATCGGCTCGTAAGCTTCCGGCAATGCCTCAGCCTGCTCGTCATTGGCGACCGGGCTGAAACAATACGTTGTATGGACTTGCTGTTGGAACGTCTGATTACAGCGCTGACAACATAACGTTACCGTTACGTCGGCATGACCAGTAATCACCGCTAACCGCTGGTTATCAATATTAAATGACAACGACACGGCAACATCGCTATCCACACTGACCACAGATTCAGCAACTCGCGTTACCTGCTCAGACGAATAGAAACCAACGTAATCTAATCGTTTCTGTGCAGTACGAACTGCATCGAGGGTCAAGGGTAATTTTACCTTTTGCATAGGGCGCGCATATTAACTTTGTAAAGACCGAGAGTCAAAGGAAAAGGCCTTGTGGGCGCACTTTCCCTCCAATATTCGCTTCCTGAGCGGCGGACAGTTTAAAATGTCAGATTCAATTACGCCATGCTTTATGGAAAAAATATGTCACCTTTGATTCTAGCCTCTACTTCGCCTTACCGCCGAGCTTTGCTTGAAAAGCTTGGCGTTGAGTTTATCTGCGCAGCGCCCGATACCGATGAAACGCCGAAAGATGGGGAGTCAGCAACCGATTTGGTTCAACGTTTGGCGTTAGAAAAAGCGCTATCGCTGACAAATAAATTCCCAAATAATTTTATTATTGGTTCCGATCAGGTATGTGTCATCGATGGAAATATCGTCGGTAAACCGGGTTCGGTGGAGAATGCACAGCGCCAATTACGCGCCGCCAGTGGAAAAATGATCACCTTTTATACCGGTCTGTGCGTAGTTAATAGTCACACCATGCATAGAGAGATGATCTGTGAAACATTCCACGTTCATTTTCGTTATTTAAGTGATGAAGAAATTCGCGCTTATATCGAGCTAGAAATGCCACTCAGCTGCGCAGGAAGCTTTATGTGTGAAGGTGCGGGAATTTTACTATTTAGCCGTCTCGAAGGCCGAGATCCCAATGCGCTGATCGGCCTCCCGCTGATTGCGCTCAATGAAATGCTACTTAAATCAGGTTACAACGCCCTGCTACACAGCAAAAACAAAGCATAAAAAAAGCCGGAATCACTCCGGCTTATTCATGAGCAATAAGAAAAGTATTACGCCTTTGTCTTGCGCAATACGTCAAGGCAATGGCGCAATTTCTTATCCAACGGCGCTTCAACACGCATGGTTTCCCCCGTATTCGGGTGCTCGAAACGCAATGCTGCAGCATGTAGGAACAAGCGATCCAAGCCCGTGCCTTTCAGTTCGCTATCAAACTCGCGATCGCCATAGCGATCGTCAAAGGCAATCGGATGCCCCGCATGCAGCGTATGAACACGAATCTGGTGTGTACGTCCCGTGACAGGACTTGCTTTCACCAGCGTAGCATTCTCAAAGCGCTCCTCCACTTTGAAGCGAGTCTCTGACGGTTTGCCCTCGGCATTCACCCGCACGATACGCTCACCGCTTTGCAGAATGTTCTTCAACAATGGCGCCTGCACCACTTTACAGTGCGACTGCCACTGTCCACGCACCAGTGCGAGATAATCTTTCTGCATGCCCTTCATACGCAGTTGTTCATGCAGTGCACGCAAAGCAGAGCGTTTTTTAGCCACTAACAGCACACCCGAGGTTTCACGGTCCAAACGATGAACCAATTCAAGGAAACGCGCTTCAGGGCGCAGTGCACGCAATCCTTCGATAACACCAAAGCTTAGGCCGCTGCCGCCGTGAACCGCTGTCCCAGAGGGCTTATTCAGCACCAACAAATAATCATCTTCAAAGATAATGCAGTCGTTGAGCGCGGCGACTTTGTCCAGTTTCGCGGATACAGGCGCTTCATCTCGCTCCGCAATGCGCACCGGAGGAATGCGAACCTCATCTCCAGACTGCAGTTTATATTCTGGTTTAATGCGTTTTTTATTAACCCGCACCTCGCCCTTGCGCACGATGCGATAAATCATACTTTTTGGCACGCCTTTCAGCTGATTGCGCAAAAAATTATCAATACGCTGCCCAGCCTCATCGGCGGCAATCGTGACTAACTTTACTGAGGTGTTATTCATATTCATGGGCGCGATTTTAAAGAGGCAACTCTCTGCATGCCACTTCTTTTTTGAACTCGCCGAAGATAATCATGAAAGGAATGAAAAAGAGACGATGTGGACACGGTTGAGAGAACGTTTGCGCCCGCATTATGCCTAATATACGAGCAACCAGACAGCCTTGTTGTGAACTACTGCAAGAATCTTCCGGATAAGGGCAAAAGTCGTCTTGCTATACAGGGCATTGCAGTGGAATAATGACAAAGATTTCCGCGTTTATTCTCATTAAGACAGGGAAAACGACGGGATTTGACGTTTACTTGATGACACAGAAATGCAGCAATGGCGTAAGACGTAGTGTGAAATCAAGTAATTAGCGGGCTGTGGGTAGCAGTCTGACCAAAATCATGGAATCAGTAATACTCAAATTTTGTAGGGTTATCTACTGATAAACAGTGCTCTGTTTCACAAAGCTGTTTTTTCGCTAAGAAACATAGGCTTACCGAAATATGCGCCCCTATGCAGGCGACAACCGTGAGGTTGACGACTTTGCGATAAGACTCGGGGTCATCGGTCTTCCTCTCGGTCAGGACGTTATTTTGCCCGCAGCTTAGTTGCCAATGCAAAAAAAATGAGTAAGTTTAAGATGAAAAGAATGTTGATTAACGCAACTCAGCAGGAAGAGTTGCGTGTTGCCCTAGTAGACGGACAGCGTCTGTACGATCTGGATATTGAAAGCCCAGGCCACGAACAGAAAAAAGCGAATATCTACAAGGGAAAAATAACCCGTATTGAGCCAAGTCTGGAAGCTGCTTTTGTAGATTACGGTGCTGAACGACATGGTTTTCTCCCCCTCAAAGAAATCGCCCGCGAATATTTCCCTAGCAATTACTCCTCTCATGGCCGCCCAAACATCAAAGATGTTTTGCGCGAAGGTCAGGAAGTTATTGTTCAGGTTGATAAAGAAGAACGTGGAAACAAAGGCGCAGCGCTAACAACGTTTATCAGCCTAGCTGGTAGCTACTTGGTATTGATGCCGAACAACCCGCGTGCAGGTGGTATCTCTCGTCGTATCGAGGGTGATGACCGTACAGAATTGAAAGAGGCCCTTTCTTCTCTGCAGTTGCCTGATGGAATGGGTCTAATTGTTCGTACCGCAGGCGTGGGTAAATCTGCCGAAGCTCTGCAATGGGATCTGTCATTCCGCCTGAAACACTGGGATGCCATTAAAAAAGCCGCTGAAGGCCGCCCTGCTCCATTCCTAATCCATCAAGAAAGCAACGTTATCGTTCGCGCATTCCGTGATTACCTGCGCCCTGATATCGGCGAAATCCTGATTGATAACCCAAAAATTCTCGATCTCGCCAAACAGCATATTGCAGCGTTGGGGCGTCCTGATTTCAGCAGCAAGATTAAACTGTATACCGGTGAAATCCCGCTGTTTAGCCACTACCAGATCGAATCCCAGATTGAGTCTGCATTCCAGCGTGAAGTACGCCTACCTTCCGGCGGCTCTATCGTTATTGACTCGACTGAAGCCTTGACCGCTATCGATATCAACTCCGCTCGTGCAACTCGCGGCGGTGATATCGAAGAAACAGCGTTCAATACTAACCTTGAAGCGGCTGATGAAATTGCTCGCCAGCTGCGACTGCGTGACCTTGGCGGCCTGATCGTGATCGATTTTATCGATATGACACCGGTACGCCATCAGCGCGAAGTTGAAAACCGTCTACGCGACGCCGTCCGTCAGGATCGCGCTCGTATTCAGATTGGCCGTATTTCACGCTTCGGTTTGCTGGAAATGTCTCGTCAACGTCTGAGCCCGTCTCTTGGCGAGTCCAGCCACCACGTGTGTCCGCGCTGTAACGGTACAGGCACCGTACGTGACAATGAGTCTCTGTCTCTCTCGATTCTGCGCCTGATTGAAGAAGAAGCGCTGAAGGAAAACACCAACGAAGTCCACGCGATTGTTCCTGTTCCGGTTGCTTCATACCTGCTGAACGAAAAGCGAGAATCCGTGAGTGCTATCGAGAAGCGTCAGGATGGTGTGAAAGTCATCGTCGTTCCTAACGATCAGATGCAAACGCCACATTATTCCGTCGTACGCGTGCGTAAAGGTGAAGAAACCAGCACCCTCAGCTATCTCTTGCCTCAACTCCATGAAGCAGAGAGCCTGACTGCTGAAGAAGAACCGGTACTTGAGCGTAAACGTCCTGAACAACCCGCACTAGCGCCGTTCTCTCTGGATGTTGAGGCTCCGCCGGCTGAAACTGCCGCACCTGCTACCGTAGCACCTGCGACGAAAGCCGTTGCTAAGCCTGCTGAACCAACCCAACCAGGTTTGGTTAGCCGCTTCTTCTCTGCACTGAAAAATATGTTTGCTGGTTCAGAGTCAGAGCAAAAACCAGCTGCCGAACCCGCTGCGCCGGTGGAAGAACCTCGCCGCCAGAATCAGGATCGTCGCAACAACAACCGCCGTCAAAATGGACGTCGCGATCGTAATGACCGCAACGATCGTAATAACGACCGCAATAGCGACCGCCCTGAACGCAGCAACGAACGTAATAACGATCGTAGCAACGATCGCAACGAACGTAACAGCAACCGTGAAGACCAGCGCCGTAATCGCCGCCAGCCAGCACAAGCTGTCAATACCGACGTTAACGTTGATGCAGCGCCAACTGAACAGCGCGATGAACAGCAGCCACGTCGTGAACCACGTAACAACGACCGTCAGCGTCGTCGTACCGAGGATAAACGTCAGGCTCAGCAAGAAGTAAAAGCGCTAGAAAACAATGACGTCGTCGCCGCGACCGAAGCCGAAGAAAGCAACCGTGAAGAGAATCAGCACATGCCGCGCCGTCAGCGCCGCCAGCTGACTCAAAAAGTACGCTTCACAACGCAGGCTGAAGACGATGCCGCAGCGTTAGCTAAAGCCTTCGTTCCTGCCGTAGTCGTCACGCCGACGGTAGCTGAAGCTGCGCCGACTGTTCAGGCAGATGCACCACAGCAGCAGGCAAGCGAAGAAGAAAGCTTCCGTGATAACCGTCAGGGTGAAAACGGTATGCCTCGTCGTTCTCGCCGCTCACCTCGTCATCTGCGTGTTAGCGGTCAGCGCCGTCGTCGTTATCGTGATGAGCGTTACCCAACTCAGTCGCCAATGCCTCTGGCATTTGCCGCCGCCTCTCCAGAGATGGCATCTGGCAAAGTGTGGATCAGCTATCCAGTTGCACCAACGGCAACGACTGAAGTTGAAGCGCATGCTTCTACAACCGAACAACACCAGACCGAAACACATGTTTCTCCTGTTGCTGAAAACGTTGTGGAACACAGAGTAGAACAACCCGCAGTGGTTGAAACCGTTGTGGCGGCACCCGTCGTTAAGCCAGTCATCATCCCTGCGGTGGTCACTTCTGTAGTAGCAACCTCAGTTGCTGCGGCACCGGCTGCATCGTTAACCACGGATACCGTTGCGGCAGAGCCTGTGACTGAAGTTAAACCTGCAGAACCAAGCATCGACGCGGTAGAAGTTGCTTCTAACGCCCCTGTTGTTGAAGAAACAGCAGCCGAAGAGACAGTGGTCGAGCAGAGTGTTACTGAAGAAACTGCGGAGGCTGTTGCTCCCGTAGTGGCAGAAACTCCTGCTGAATCAGTGAGCGAAGAGCCAACGATTGCTGAATCCACGGCAATCGATGCTGCTGAAGTTCCTGTTCTAGCAGAGACTCAGCCAGAAACGGCGGCGATTGAAACGCCAGCGACTGAAACAGTAGAGACTAGGGCTACTGAAGACGCTGTCGTCGAGGCGCCTGTACAGCCTGCGGTGGTGACTCCAGCTAAACCGGTTATTGTGGTTGCGGCTAAAGCACAGCGCGTCGCAACAGCACCAATGACTAAGGCTCCCGCACCTGAGTATGTTCCTTCGACTCCGGCCGTGAGCACTTGGCAGCGCCCTGCTTTGGATCTACAAAGCAAAGGCGGTGCCGGTGGACATGCCGCGGTAAGTCAGGCAACAGCACCGGCAACTAAGCCACCAGCCGTTGATTGATGAGTTGGCTATTGCACTAAATAAAAAACCCGCCATTGGCGGGTTTTTTATTTATAAACTGACCTCAGAATTACTTTATTAAATAATAAAAACCATTCTCATATGTTTAATAATATATATGCATCAATAATTAGGCCAATTATTATTCATCGTTTGAGCTAGGATAAGTTTATTATAGATGGAATATAATTTGCCTAGAGTTTCTGGCATCACAATGTATTATTTCCGCACAGTCTCCGGCTGCATGACGCAATGGGCATGAAGGAAAACCTTAGCCCCCGGAGACTGGCTATTATTTATTCATCAAGCAATCTGATGTAGAACCTTAATATCAAGCATCTCCAACTTCCCTTCAATTTCTTTCACAAAATTCTGGAAGTGTACGGTATTGTTATGGTGATCTACCGCTTCCTGAGACGCCCATACTTCAAAGAATACATAGGTGCCTTTATGGCCAATTTCTTCGTGCAGATCGTACTGAATATTACCGACCTCTTGTCTACTAGGATCGACAACGCGTTCTACTGCTCTATGAATGGTTGCTGTATGCTCTGGTTTAGCGATCAAGGTTGCAACTATACGAATCTCACTCATCGTGGTACTCCTTTTCTTTGATTTCACAGATTCATTCATTTAACACCTGCTTTCACATTACGCTTTTTGTCACACAAAATCCCGCAGGAATTCTCATGAATCATACTAATTATCGATAGATCACAACAAACGAGTGCATATTGACGCGTTTCCCCTTATCCTTATTCCCCGCCATAAAAACACATTTTCATCGTTAATTTAAGAATGTGTCTCGCTCGATCTGTATCGTCAACATCACTCAAGACAGTCTTGTCAGCCGGAGCCTTGTAATGACCGTAATGCAGCACGCCCTTAAGATCCGCCGCCCAGATGACTGGCATCTCCATCTTCGCGATGATGAAATGCTAAAAACCGTTTTACCGCACACGAGCCAGCATTTCGCCCGTGCCATCGTCATGCCTAATCTGGTTCCGCCGATCACCAGCGTTGCTCAGGCACAGGCCTATCGCGCACGCATTCTCGCTGCCGTACCGGCGGAGCACGATTTCACGCCGCTAATGACCTGCTATCTTACCGACGATCTCGATGCTAATGAGCTGATCTCGGGGCACGCCGAAGGGGTTTTTACTGCGGCAAAGCTCTATCCTGCTAATGCAACAACTAATTCTAAACATGGCGTAACATCGGTTCCTGGCCTATATCCGCTGTTTGAGAAGATGCAAAAGGTGGGCATGCCGCTGCTGATCCATGGTGAAGTTACGCTGCACGACGTGGATATCTTTGACCGCGAGGCTCGTTTCATCGATGAAGTTATGCTGCCTCTGCGCAAAAATTTCCCAGAGCTGAAAATTGTCTTTGAGCACATCACGACCCAAGAGGCTGCCGAGTTTGTGACCGAAGGGGATAACTTTTTAGCCGCAACCATCACCCCGCAGCATCTGATGTTTAACCGCAACCACATGCTGGTTGGCGGCATCCGACCACATCTGTTCTGCCTGCCCATACTGAAGCGCAGCACGCACCAGCAAGCGTTGCGTAAGGCTGCCACCAGCGGTAACAGTCGCTTCTTCCTTGGCACCGACTCTGCGCCACATTCACGCCATCGCAAAGAATCCAGCTGCGGATGTGCCGGTGTATTTAATGCACCAACGGCCGTACAGGCCTATGCAACCGTGTTTGAAGAGGAAAATGCGCTACAACACCTTGAAGCATTTTGTTCACTCAATGGCCCTGCATTCTATAACCTGCCAGTTAACGAGAGCTATATCGAGCTGGTACGTACCCCCG
This sequence comes from Hafnia paralvei, assembly GCF_020150375.1. NCBI lineage: Bacteria > Pseudomonadati > Pseudomonadota > Gammaproteobacteria > Enterobacterales > Hafniaceae > Hafnia > Hafnia paralvei. The sequence goes on from NZ_CP083737.1 coordinate 2,819,350, forward strand.
TCACCGTGGCCGAGTCTATCTCCTGTGGTGACGATACATTGATCCCATTCTTAGCCGGAGAAACCGTTCAATGGACGGTCAAGTAAACGACTAATATCCAGAATTGGGCCCAGCCCACTTATTCAGTGGGCTGCAACACCAGATGGAACATAAAATGAGTAACACGGAGAATCTGCTTGAACTGCGCAATATTTGTTTTAGCGTCGATCAACAGATCATTATCGACAATCTCTCTTTAACGCTTCAGCCCAACGAGTTCAAAGTGATTACCGGTCCATCCGGTTGCGGTAAGAGCACTCTGCTGAAAATAATAGCCTCTTTATTTCCCCCCTCCTCGGGCGATATTTTTCTCCATGGGAAGAATATTATTACGATCAAACCTGAAGAATACCGTCAGAAGGTTTCTTACTGTTTCCAAACCCCAGTTCTATTTGGTGAGACAGTCAGTGATAACCTCAGATTTCCGTATCAAATCCGCGGGGATAAAGTCGACAATGAAAAAATAAAAAAGGGATTGCTACAGTTCGATCTCCCTCTGCACATTTTAGACAAGAAGATTGATGAACTTTCCGGCGGTGAAAAGCAGCGTGTGGCTCTGCTACGCAATCTACAATACCAACCTGAAATCTTATTGCTTGATGAAATAACCAGCGCTCTTGACGATAAGAATAAAGAAATTGTGCACCAGGTCATTGATGATTTAATCAACAGTTCTGGCATCGCCGTTTTGTGGGTCACACACAACAGCGATGAAATCCGTCAATCTCATAATCTTCTACGCATGGAAAAACATGAAGCCAAAGGGGAAGAACAGTGAGCGAACATAATATAACCGATCAATCACTGGTTATGGCTCTAGCACTCGTCGCTATCGCACTCCTGATCAGCGGTAAAGAAAAGCTGGGGTTAGAAAAAGACATTATCTGGAGCGTAACCCGCGCCATTATTCAGTTGATTATCGTTGGCTATGTCCTGAAGTATATTTTTAATATTGATCATGCCCTGCTAACACTTTTAATGGTGCTATTTATTTGCGTCAATGCGGCTTACAACGCCAAGAAGCGCAGCAAAAATTTAAGCCATGCCTTTGTTATCTCACTAATCGCTATCGTGACGGGTACCGCGCTTACCTTAGCAGTGCTGATTCTCAGCGGCTCCATAACATTTACACCTATGCAGGTTATTCCTATTTCGGGAATGATTGCGGGTAATGCGATGGTCGCTGTTGGGCTGTGCTACAACAATCTGCGTCAGCGTTTTGCGGATGAAAAACAAAAAGTACAAGAGATGCTCAGCCTCGGTGCGACACCTAAACAATCATCTGCCGCAATTATCCGTGCCAGCATCAAAGCCGCGCTAATACCGACCGTTGATTCAGCCAAAACTGTCGGGTTAGTCAGTTTACCTGGGATGATGTCGGGGCTTATTTTTGCGGGGATAGATCCTGTGAAAGCGATTCGCTATCAGATCATGGTGACATTTATGCTGCTCTCTACCGCCAGCCTCTCGACCATCATTGCCGGCTATCTCGCCTACAAAAAGTTTTATTCTGATCGGTCACAGTTATTGTAGTTTGATTCGTTGGTAAATACGCCAACCATATAACATCGCATATCGGCAAAAAGCCCTGCTCAATAAGCAGGGCTTTTTTATGACGGCTATGCGTAAAATACTACTTCACACAGCGAGTACATTGTTCAGACTGGATCACTTGGAAGAAATCATTGCCTTTATCATCAACCAGAATAAATGCGGGGAAGTCTTCAACCTCAATTTTCCAGATCGCTTCCATACCCAGTTCTGGATATTCCAGACACTCCAAGCTCTTAATACTTTGCTGAGCCAGAACCGCAGCTGGGCCACCGATGCTGCCGAGGTAAAAACCGCCGTGTTTCTTACAGGCATCAGTCACCTGCTGGCTGCGGTTACCCTTCGCCAGCATGACCATGCTACCGCCGTGGGCCTGCAGCAAATCGACATAGGAGTCCATACGCCCTGCCGTTGTTGGCCCTAATGAACCAGATGCATAACCCGCAGGCGTCTTCGCCGGTCCTGCGTAGTAAATCGGATGATCTTTAACGTATTGCGGCAGCCCCTCACCTTTGTCTAAACGTTCTTTCAATTTAGCGTGGGCAATATCGCGACCAACAACAATGGTGCCACTCAGCGATAGACGTGTCGAGACAGGATACTGAGATAGCTGCTGCAATATTTCAGACATTGGACGGTTTAAATCAACCTTAACCGCTTCCCCCTCACCGGCTTTACGCAGGTGTTCAGGAATATATTTACCCGGATTGCTTTCCAGTTTCTCAATCCAGATACCATCACGATTGATCTTCGCTTTGATATTACGGTCTGCCGAGCAGGAAACCCCCATGCCTACTGGACAAGAAGCACCATGGCGAGGTAAACGAATAACACGAACATCGTGGGCGAAATATTTGCCACCAAACTGTGCACCTAGGCCGAGATTCTGAGCTTCTTTCAGCAACTCCTGCTCAAGCTCAATATCACGGAACGCCTGACCATGTTCATTACCTTCCGTTGGCAGACCATCATAATATTTGGTAGAGGCGAGCTTCACAGTTTTCAGCGTCGCTTCGGCTGAAGTGCCACCGATAACAAAAGCAACGTGGTATGGAGGGCATGCAGCAGTACCTAAAGTACGCATTTTATCGACCAGATAATTTTTTAGCTTACCCGGAGTTAAAAGCGCTTTAGTTTCTTGATAAAGGTAAGTTTTATTCGCTGAGCCGCCGCCTTTAGCGATGCACAGGAACTTATACTCATCGCCGTCGGTGCTATATAAATCGATCTGCGCAGGCAGGTTACTGCCGGTGTTAACTTCTTTATACATATCCAGCGCGGCGTTTTGCGAATAGCGCAGATTATCTTCAATAAAGGTGTTGTATACGCCGCGAGACAGGGCTGCTTCATCACCGCCCCCCGTCCAAACTCGCTGACCTTTCTTACCGACGATAATCGCGGTTCCAGTGTCCTGACAAGTTGGCAAAATACCCTTTGCTGCAATTTCAGAATTGCGCAGGAATTGCAGTGCGACATATTTGTCGTTTTCACTGGCTTCTGGATCGTCAAGAATTTGGGCAACTTGTTGTTGATGGGCTGGGCGGAGCATAAAGGAAGCATCGTGGAACGCGTGTTGGGCAAGGAGAGTCAGCGCTTGCGGTTCAACCTTTAGGATTTCTTGCCCTTCAAACTCAGCGACCGAAACATGATCTTTACTCAACAGATAATATTCGGTTTCGTCTTTTTTTAGTGGGAACGGATCTTGGTAATGAAATGGCTTATTTGACATTTTTTTCTCACTTGCAACATCAGCTTCAGTAGATTCACACTCACGCGACGTATTCTCGTCGGCTCACTGTGTAAAGAAAACACCACCACCTTACGTGTTTTTAGCCTGTTGATTCTTGAGCTAAATCCAAAATATACCCTCTAATGATAAAGGGGTACTTTTTGAATGGGGCTTTCCATCTTCACAGGGTGAGAACTGCGGGTACAGATTTTTAATTGCTAAAGTCATTATCTCGCAGTTAACACAATGATTACAATCGCTGAGACCCGATCAGAGTCTCAATGTAAGACATTGCTTTTCACATAGGCATAAAAAAGCGGCCATCAGGCCGCATTAGCAACATATTCAGCATTAAGTATTAAGCGTTTTTGTAACGCTCAGCCATGGCATTCGCTGCAACCATTGCTTCATATACATCATCGGCGGTTAATTCCATTGGCATATTGCCCATAGTATCCCCTTCCGCACAGGCAATTTCTGCCACTTTGCGCCATTCAGCTTCTACAAAGTTTTTCAGTCCCATGTCTTGTAGCGTCAGAGGTAATCCAGCGACTTTGATGATACGAATAACTTCGTCGAGTTCGGTGCGTGGGGCATTTTCCAGCACAAGCTGGGTAAGGAGACCAAATACCACTTTTTCACCGTGCTGCGCACGATGTAAATCAGGCACCGCAGACATACCGTTGTTTACCGCATGAGCAGCGGCTAACCCTCCCGCCTCTGCCCCAACGCCACTCAAATAAATCGTCGCTTCAATGGTTTGTTCAAGCGCAGGCGTAGAAACTTTATTTCTTACCGCATCCATCGCCGCATCGACATTTTCGCTCAACAGCTCATAGCACAGTTGAGCCAGACCGAGTCCTGTTCGAGATGGCTTTTTCAGCACCAAATTCACGCCATCAGCTGCATAGCAGGCACGCGCTTCAAAATAGGTTGCAAGCGCATCACCCACACCGGCAGCAAAGAAACGTACCGGCGCGGCTGCAATAATTGAAGTATCGGCAATAACGGCATCAGGGTTTTGCGGCAAAAATAGGTAGCGTTCGAACTCCCCTTCTTCGCTATAGATGACCGCCAGCGCAGTGCATGGAGCATCGGTAGACGCAATCGTTGGGAATAAAATAACCGGCAATTTATGGTAGTAAGCGACTGCTTTAGCAGAGTCTAAGGTTTTACCTCCGCCGATGCCGACAATAACATTTGCACTCTGTGATTCGGCCAATGCTCCAAGTCGCTTAATTTCTACTTCAGTACATTCATAGTTAAATTTTTCACAGGAACCCTTTAGTCCCGCTTTTTGCAACCCTGTAACGGCCTCATCTTTCACTCGTGGCAATATGAACTCATCACTGATGATAAAAGCATTATCACCAAAATCTTTCACGTAATCATGCATTTGTTGAAGAAGGCCGCGCCCAATAACAAATTTTTTCGGTGAAGTAACCGTACGAGGTGTTTTATTCATATGACGCTCCTGAAAATAACAGCACGATTTGCTGAAGGTGATCTTTTGTTAAGAAAAATTTTATCTTCATAAAAGGATACGCCTTCATCCACCGCTAAACTAGCTAAGACAAGATAATACTAACTATTTAGGGTTATTATTTTATCTGCGAGATGATTTTAGAGAAAAGGCTAGGTTTAGCTGAAAAATTAAGCGACCAAATAGGATAATGAGCTTTTAAATTTTGCGACATAAATTCATCAGATTGTTCTCTGGAGGGTTTTATTCTCGATGAAAATTAAAAATCAATTCATATTACAATTAAAACTAAGTACGGACTTTATCTACAGATTTGATAGGGCTAGCATTGATCTGTTGCTTATCTTTTGATGGAGAAATTATATGCACATTGCTTACGATAGAAACAGAAACCCTTTACGCGTTGGCGCCCACGTTATAGAAAACGGCATGCGTAATGTCATGGTGATTAAAGCGATTAACGATAAGAATTTAGCAAGAGAAAAAATTCGCGCAGCAAAATGCGTCGTATGCAACGATAGCAATGAATATTATGCACCACAGGATCTGATTTTACTCGGCCATTAATAAACAAGGCTGATAGTCACTTTACGATACTGATATAAAAAAGCCTGAGCATTGCTCAGGCTTTTTGTCTGGTATAAACAAATTTAGTCTTTCTTCTCGAGCAAATGACGATAGATTAAACCGCCGATAATGCCGCCAATAATTGGCATTAACCAGAATAGCCACAGTTGCTGCAATGCCCAAGTGCCTTGGAAAATAGCGACTGCAGTACTACGTGCTGGGTTTACAGACGTATTTGTCACTGGAATACTGATAAGATGGATCAGCGTTAGCGCCAGACCAATCGCTAATGGAGCAAAACCAGCCGGTGCACGCTTATCTGTCACGCCATGAATAACAATCAGGAAGAATGCACTCAAAACCATCTCAACTACAACAGCAGATTGCAATGTGAATCCGCCAGGTGAATGTTCACCATAACCGTTTGATGCAAAACCACTGACTGTGGCATCAAAGCCAGCCTTACCGCTAGCGATAACATAAAGCACGGCAGCAGCCGCAATACCGCCAATCACTTGAGCTACAACGTAAGGCACCACGTCTTTCGCACTGAAACGACCACCAGCCCACAGGCCAATAGTCACAGCAGGGTTAAAATGACCACCTGAAATATGTCCAACGGCATACGCCATAGTCAAAACGGTTAAGCCAAATGCCAATGCAACACCAGCAAATCCAATACCTAACTCAGGAAATCCAGCCGCTAGAATGGCGCTACCACAACCACCAAATACGAGCCAGAACGTACCAAAAAACTCGGCCGACATTTTTTTAAACATTATTACCTCAACAATCAAAATAAAAGGTGGCTACAGAATTGCGTTTAAACGCAACGCCAGCACCATATTTCTATAGGCACTTTTGTTTCGTCAGGCTATGTTCTATACAATAAAAAAATAAAACTCTTTGCCTAGCGCTCTCCGTAGACAAACAGTTTTGACATCCATGATTAAATAAACTCAACACTGAGACTTCCAGTACTCAATATAAGTGTTATTCATATAACTATCCATTTTTTGGATGCATTTTCCACATGTATTATTTTTTCTCAAGGAAAAAATAGTGAGATTATTCTCAGATATCATGGTGAATCAATCAATTAGAACAAAACACCTACATAGATGGAGTTTATTTAACAAATCAACACGCTGTCTGGCTGAACTTTATACAACATTCAGGCCATCATCTTTTTAGACAAAAGATTGTCTGCCCATGCCTATGGGGTAATATGAGGTTTTGATATATCGGCTTTTTTACAAACTTCAGTAAAAATTTGCATTCTTTCACAGGTCTTATCAACGGCAAAAACCATCATATAGCAAAAAATAATGAAGCCGAATAAGCAAGAAAGGACAAGTAAGATTTTTGTTTTCATCGTAAGTAGGTAGGAGCTTCTTTAGGCTATGTAAGTAGGCTACCCCTACTTTAACAACAGAAAGTTAAACTAAGGCTCTACGGACTTACTCTAAACAAGATAGGTAGCACTTAATGCTAACAGATGAAACGCACTCGGCACGAAAAGACACGCGCTACATGGAGGCGCCGAACACGTTTCTCTGTTACCACTTCCATAATGCATCCAAGGATAGGCTGGCTTGCTAAAACTTTCAAGCCTCCCCCCTTCAAGATATTGTAATCTAAGACTTCGCCGAATTTTCCAATGCAAAATGATTAAGATTCTCCCTCTGCGGTCTACGTCTAACATATTGAATAAATGATAAAAGGCAAAAACCAGTCTTACGACTGGCTTCTTTAAGCATACTTAAGAGGCTATAGGTACAATCGTACTCTTATAACGTTCGAGTATCGGAGATGAGACATCCTTAGGGTTCTTCAGCGACCATAAATTACGCGTAATACCATCGTTGACCAAGTAGATCACGCCGGTTTCAATCGCTGACATGACGCAGAGCATAACTGGCTCATTTGTGGTATAGCCAATTTCGCCTTCAAGCAGACGCTGGTAATCAATGTAGCGGAATACCCCAGCCTGAACTTCATAGGACAAAATCGTCTTACTGGTATTTACCGATGATAATACTTGTCCGGTATTAACATCAACGACGCGTAAATTAACTGCGATTTGATCTAACTGATATTGTGTACTCGCACCAATACCAAAGAAACGAGCTCCAGCGCCCCCAGATTTTACATTGCTTTCGTAGCCGATAATTGAGCCTTCGATAAGCACATTTGCAGCAACCAAAGATGAAAGCTGACGCTGGTTATTCACAGCAGCGGTACCATTTTCTTGGGCAGCACGAATGATTTTTCGTTCATTTAATAGATTTTGTAAGCCCTGTCTTTCTAAAGGAATAAACCAACCTGAATCTTTCAAGGCAGAAACCAACATTGCCGTCGCACTTTGAGGAACCGCGGTCGAAAAGTTACTGGCCGGATACGGTTTAAACTGCCCTGTCTCATCCTGAATATTGTACACAGAGACAAACAGCTTTCCCGCAGGCTCAGGCAGATGCGTTAAATCCTGGTAGCTTTGCGCCCGAGGCATTAATGTGGGTTTAGCCGCTTGCTTTGGCGGAGCCGTTAGGCATCCACTCAATAAAAGAACTGAGATAATTAATAAATAGCTGCGCATGTCTCATCATCCCGTGCTAATTGGAATTAACGCTTGAGAGACCATCAACTTCGATGGTTGAGGATTTTCCCGTAGTGCGATCGAGAATATTCATGGTTAACCGCCCATCAATATTTTTCACATCGACAATGAAGTCCTTGGTCACTAAACGCCCTGGTTTCCCTTGGCTAATATTGCCCATCAGATTCCCCAATAGCTGAGATTGAATAACTGAAGTGAAGTTGTCTAATGCTGACGGTGTTGCGGTATCAAAATTATATCCGTTGGGGTCTTTATACGAATTTTGCGCATTCGCTTCATTGAGCAAAAATGCACCATTGTTCGGATTGCCTCCAAAATTAGGGTTAACAAACTGAAAAACCATATTACCGCCCCACGATACTGGGGAAATTAGTATTGATATAAAGGCTAGATAAGTGACTCGCATTGTGACTCCTTAAAACTCATCTGCGGTTAAGTCACCAGTATTGAGAAGCGCTTTATCGATAGAACGGCGAGATAGCGATTCGTTAACGCTTTCAATAGCTACGGCAACATCTTTGTCAAAGCTGCGTTTGTTTGGAAATAAAAACGTTTGATAAACCGTATCCTGTTCAATTTTGATAGTGATCCAACTTCCCCAGCGGGCACTCGGTCTTTCATTGATCGTTAGTGTTCCCGGGTATTCTTTTCCCCAGTTGTCACTAAAATCACGATAAAAGGCATGACCTATTGACGTTACCGTGTGATCGGTAATTAATCCGGGAACCTCAATTTCAGCCGCAGAGGCATTCTTTCCTGCACTGCATATAGAGGCAATTACAAGAATAAACATAATTTTTTTCATCATTTAACGCCTGAGATGATCGTTAGCCCAGGAAACCGCCTGTGTGCGATTTTTTACCGATATTTTCTTAAATAGATTATAAAGATGCGTTTTTACCGTGTTTTCACTGATGAATAACAGCTTGGCTATTTCGGTGTTCGAGGCCCCTGCTCTTAGCTTATTCAGTATTTCTTTTTCTCGTTGAGTGAGCCCTGTTGCCTCTGGGCTATGATAACGATAATGTGAAGATTGGCTGATTAAATAACTAGCAACACCCTGACTAAAAAAACATTCTCCCTTGATAACACTCTTTATTCCTTCCGTTAGCGTCCGTTCATCCATTGATGGATAGAATACTGCACTAATGTTTGGCCATGACTCAATATCTTGGTTTTGATAATCATCAGGAGTATTTAATAACAATATTCTATTTCTCTGCCGGCAACGGCTCAACTCTGATTGCCACAAAACGGTCGTTCGTCGGTCAGCCTCCATAAGGTCGAAAAGATAGAGAGTATTGTCTACGGGATCATTTAAATCTTTGTTGATATTATGTATCTTGGTATTGACCTGTAACGTCAGTTGAAGCTGGTGCAGTAGTGCTGTTGCTTGCAATGACGGTTTAGTTATTAATACCAATAAATACTTCTTACGCTCTACTTCATCAAGCATAATAAAACCCTGCATTTATGCGAAGAGCAACACTCCCTGCTTAATTAAAAACAGTTTTTATCGAGCGCTACTTATCCGCTGCTGTGTAAAAGGCAGTGCAAGAAAAATTTGAAATATGCACAGAGACGAGCCGTATATGCCATCCGTTATTGCGGGCATATTACATGATTTAATCTAGCCATTGGCGCTTCTAACGCAAGTGCTATTTGTGTTTCAAAATGTAACTTGATATTTATAAATAAGTCTTATCATTACTTCTAATTTACATAATCCTTAATCGTTTCTTTAGATTCATCCAAGAAATAGCAAGCAGGTGATCTTCTTTAAAAATATAGAGAGGGTAAATTTATTCTTTTCAGCAAAGCACTTAGCGCACGTGATAATGGGAAATACCACTTTATGATTAGCTTGCTTGGTATATTCACATGCATTTCCCTTAGGTAAGTGGTATGTGAATTGTATCTTTGCTAGAAAACAATGCGCTCATGCTAGCGCATGAAATTTTACCACGCGTCAGTGATGCCATAGGTCATACCCGTAGCGCATGCGCTGGGGTGGCAAACTTCATTACATGAGTAAGATGAAAAACAGCTATCAACATGTTAATGCTCGACTAATCGACTCTTTAGCTTTTATTACAACGAATAAACATTATCGCCTCATACTTTCTTATCAGGCTTTATTTTTAAAATACGACTTCTAGGTGAGTTATTTAATTTTTCTTCGGCACATACTCAAATCATAAATCTGAATATTCCTGAAAGAGTTCTCAGGACGTTAACATACGAATCATCACGTCATAATTTGATTCACCGATTACATTAGGACGGCAAAATGAAAAAGATTGTCTTGTCAGCCGCTCTGCTTGTCACTCCTTATTTGGCAGTAGCAAATAGTGATTTGGCTAACGCTGATATGAGCACTGGTTATAGTGACTTGAATAGTCGTTATAGCCAAAGTGCGCTTATTAACCAAATAGGTAGCGATAATAGAGCTTTTACCCATCAGCAAGGTACGAACAATCATTCGATTATCGTACAACAGGGAAATAGTAACCAAGGCAGAATTACCCAATCCAGTAGCAATAATAATGCGTTAATTGCTCAACGAGGTTCGGGAAACTCTGCGGACATTACTCAACTTAGCAGCAATAACAATGCTGTTATTGCTCAACTAGGTAGTGGAAATAGTGATTCAATCATTCAAGACAGTTTTGGTAATTCTGCTTATATCATTTCCTTCGGGAAAAATAATATAACGCAGATTACCCAAACGGGCACAAACCGCTCAGCCGGTGTTGTGCAAAATGCTTCAGGAATGGCCATTAGAGTTACACAACATTAGTTATTGTTTATCTGATACATACATCTGATTCTTTAACCGACGGGGTAACATCATGAATAAGTGGAAAATCATCGCAGCATCTAGCTTTGTTTTTGCTATGAGTAATGCAATGGCGTTAACTAACCCAGCTTACGTTTTCCAATTCACACCTCAAACCGGGGCATTAGGCGGTGAGGTGCAGGTCTATCAGCAAGGCACCAGTAATATTTCCAGCGTTAATCAAGATTCTGCGGTTTTCTCTAAAACATCCGTATCTCAAAGCGGGGGTCTATTAGGTGGCACGGGCAACTACGCATCGGTAAACCAGAATGGCAACGTCAGCGTTGTTGATATTAATCAGCAAGGTAATAATAACGCCGCCACCTCAAGTCAAAACGGGAACTGGTCTGTCACTGAAGTCTCTCAATCGGGTCTCTTCGGCAACACCGCAACCACAAATCAAAGTGGTGACTTCTCCAGAACTGCCGTGGTTCAGTCTGGTTTTGGCTTGAATAATGCCGTAACCAGTCAAAGCGGCGATGCCGCCGTTATTGTTGTCCGCCAAAGCGGTGCATCCAACTACGCTAATAGCTCACAAACAGCTGACTTCTCTTACTCCAACGTAAATCAAGTCGGTGCAGGCAACGCCTCATACGTTAATCAGAACTAACTTTCTCCTCCCAACAAGACAGGGCGTTGCCCTGTCTTGTTTTTATTTCCGGAGCCGCAAATGCATCCTCTTCTGATCGCCTCTGTTTTATCTAATCAACTTTGGTTCGATACTACCCAAGAGGGTCAATATTACATACTTAAGCCCATGGCTTCGGTCACCAATAGCTGCGTATGCAATATTACCGTAGACATAATCCGACACGGCCTTCATGGCGAAAGCATCTCCCAACAGACAGGCACGGTTCAACTAACAGCCAACCGAAAACAAGCGTTAGGGCAAATGAGTTTTCCCGTACTGCAAGGTGACTGGCTGCAAGTTACCGTTGTCTTAACCGATGGCGATAGCGTGCGCTTGGAGAAACAAGTGATACTCCCCGATAAGGTTTGAACCAATGACGCCTACGTTCCCCCATAAAAAAAGGAAATGCCTTCGCAGACATTTCCTTTTGCACATCAATAGATTCCTACTTAGATGGTTTTATACTCTGCTTCCGCATTGGCAAAACGTGTCTGGATAATCTGTGAAGGCGATCGCCCCATCAGACTAACAACCACAATCGCAATGCTGGCGAAAATGAATCCAGGGATAATCTCGTACAGATTAAACCATCCATACTGCTTCCATACGATGACGGTGATTGCCCCGATCAACATACCGACTAACGCGCCATTACGCGTCATACGAGACCACATCACAGAAATTAATACCACTGGGCCAAATGCCGCACCAAAACCGGCCCATGCATAACTCACTAACCCCAGCACGCGGTTTTCTGGATTGGCCGCCAAAGCGATGGCAATCAATGCCACCAGCAGAACCATCAGACGCCCTACCCACACCAGCTCACGCTGTGACGCTTTCTTACGGAAAAAGGCTTTATACAAGTCTTCAGTAATTGCACTTGAACATACCAGTAGCTGGCAACTCAGCGTACTCATAACCGCCGCTAAGATGGCCGACAGCAAGATCCCTGCAATCCAAGGGTTAAACAAGATTTTAGCCAGCTCGATAAACACACGTTCACCGTTTTCAGACACGGTTCCCGCTTGGCCAGGATTATTTTCAAAGTAGGCAATACCAAAGAAGCCCACCGCAACCGCACCAGCCAGACATAAAATCATCCAGGTCATACTAATTCGACGTGCTTTGCGAATAGTTTGATGAGAATCTGCTGCCATAAAGCGCGCCAAAATATGTGGCTGACCGAAATAGCCTAATCCCCAGCCCATCAGAGAGATGATGGCGATCAGGTTCAAACCCTTGAACATATCAAGATTGGCCGGATTCTTGGCTTCGATAACGAGCATGGAAGTATCAATACCCCCCACGGCCAAAATAACGAATACCGGCGTTAAGATCAGTGCGAAAATCATTAGGCTAGCTTGAACCGTGTCGGTCCAGCTGACAGCCAAGAACCCCCCTATAAAGGTATAGAGGATGGTCGCCGCTGCGCCTGCCCACAGAGCCGTTTCATAGCTCATACCAAAGGTGCTTTCAAACAAGCGCGCACCCGCAACGATGCCTGATGCGCAATAGATCGTGAAAAATACCAAAATGACCACCGCTGAGATTACGCGCAGCAGCTTGCTGGTGTCTTCAAAGCGGCTGGTAAAATAATCGGGCAGCGTCAGAGCATTATTGTTAGCCTCGGTGTGCACACGTAAACGTCCTGCAACCAGCTTCCAGTTTAAATACGCTCCAACGGTTAATCCGATAGCAATCCAACTTTCAGAAATCCCTGAAAGATAAATCGCGCCTGGTAAGCCCATCAATAGCCAGCCGCTCATGTCAGATGCGCCAGCTGATAATGCGGTAACCACGCTCCCTAAACTGCGTCCGCCTAAAATATAGTCATCAAAGTTGTTGGTAGCGCGATATGCCACTAGGCCAATGACGATCATTCCCAAGATGTAGACCAAAAAGGTCACCAACATCGGTGTACTTATCATGCAGGTGTCTCCGTATTTATTTTTATCCGTCACACTTGGAGTGTTTTCTGTTATTAACGATGCTAGCTAACGACTCAGACACAGCTCCAACTACTCAGGCTATATGCTTATCAATCAGGCATTTTTATGCTGTATTTCGGTTTTAAATACCTAGCTGCTTTAAAAACTCAGCCGCATCGGAACGATGATGCGGCCAAACCCCATCTTAAATACAACCAATAATGAAAATCTAAACGTCGGCATCTTATGAACAGGCTTAGCTTATTCACAAGTTATTTAACTCAAAAGTTACACAAAGTTTACCATTCATCACATTTTGACCTGCATCAGGTTGCAACAACGATCCATTAACATGTGCTTTGACATAGCTCACCGCTAAAATATCCCTCTAATTTATAATGAAATATTTAATGTTTCACATAACTTCTTTCACATTTCCTTGTGCCTACCTGAGCTAAACCGCCGGATAAAACCTGCGCCATTTCACACATTCAAAACTTGTACCTTTTAACAAGGTTGCACAAAGTTGCAACATTCATAATGAACAGGATATGCTCAGGCTCTACCTTACAAAAATAAAATGGAGTAGGACGGCATGGGCACCACCACTATGGGTGTAAAACTTGACGAAGCGACGCGAGATCGTATTAAAGCCGCCGCACAGCAGATCGATCGCACGCCGCATTGGGTAATCAAGCAGGCGATATTTAACTATCTCGAGCGAGTCGAGAGTGGCAGTACGCTCCCTGAACTGCCCCTTCCCGTATCTGACACACTTTCCAGCGACGGCGACGATACCGTAACGCAGCCAGATCAACCACATCAGCCGTTTCTTGATTTTGCAGAACAAATCTTGCCTCAGTCCGTCGCGCGCGCTGCCATCACCGCGGCCTATCGCCGTCCTGAGCATGAAGCCGTCTCTATGCTGCTCGAACAGGCGCGTATGGCGCCTGAACTCGCGCAGTCGACGCACCAGATGGCTTATAAAATCGCAGAAAAACTGCGCAACCAAAAAAGTGCTAATGGCAGAGCTGGGATTGTTCAAAACCTGTTGCAGGAATTTTCACTCTCTTCGCAAGAGGGCGTGGCGCTGATGTGTCTGGCCGAAGCCTTACTGCGTATTCCCGATAAAGCAACACGCGATGCGCTGATTCGCGACAAAATTAGCAATGGTAACTGGCATTCGCATTTAGGTCGTAGCCCTTCTCTGTTCGTTAACGCCGCCACGTGGGGACTCCTGCTTACCGGACGTCTGGTTGCCACCCACAACGAATCCAAGCTTTCTAGCTCGCTGAACCGTATTATCGGCAAAGGCGGCGAACCCTTGATTCGCAAAGGCGTTGATATGGCAATGCGTCTGATGGGCGAACAGTTCGTTACCGGAGAAACCATCGCTGAAGCGCTGGCAAATGCGCGTAAGCACGAAGAAAAAGGCTTCCGCTACTCTTACGACATGCTCGGTGAAGCCGCGCTGACCGAAGCTGACGCCCAGCGTTATATGATTTCCTATCAGCAGGCCATTCACGCCATCGGGAAAGCCTCTAACGGTCGTGGTATTTATGAAGGTCCGGGGATCTCTATCAAGCTTTCCGCTCTGCATCCTCGCTACAGCCGTGCACAATATGAGCGAATGATGGACGAACTTTACCCTCGTTTGCTCTCCCTGACATTGCTGGCACGCAGCTATGATATTGGCATTAATATCGATGCTGAAGAAGCTGACCGTCTGGAAATCTCACTCGACCTGCTTGAACGCTTGTGCTTTGAGCCAGAACTAGCCGGTTGGAACGGCATTGGCTTTGTGATTCAGGCCTATCAGAAACGCTGTCCGGCGGTTATCGATTATGTCATCGATTTAGCCCAGCGCAGCCATCGCCGCCTAATGATTCGCTTAGTGAAAGGCGCCTATTGGGACAGCGAAATTAAGCGTGCGCAGGTGGATGGTTTAGAAGGATATCCTGTTTATAGCCGTAAGGTTTACACCGACGTTTCTTATTTAGCCTGTGCGCGTAAACTTCTGGCGGTTCCTAGCGCCATTTATCCGCAGTTTGCCACGCATAATGCCCACACTTTATCGGCGATCTATCACCTCGCGGGGCAAAACTACTATCCGGGGCAGTATGAATTCCAATGCTTACACGGCATGGGTGAGCCACTGTACGAGCAGGTGGTTGGAAAAATAGCCGAAGGTAAATTCAACCGTCCTTGCCGTATTTATGCGCCAGTGGGAACCCATGAAACGCTGTTAGCCTATTTGGTACGCCGACTTTTGGAAAACGGGGCGAATACATCGTTTGTCAACCGTATTGCTGATAACTCGCTGCCGCTGGATGAACTGGTTGCCGACCCCGTATCCGCAGTTGAATCGATGGCAGCCAAAGAGGGGGCTATTGGCCTACCTCATCCGCGTATTCCATCCCCGCGTGGGCTGTATGGTGAAGAACGCCGTAACTCACGCGGCTTGGATCTTTCCAATGAGCAGCGCTTGGCCTCTCTCTCCAGCACGCTGCTGAGTAGCGCTAGCCATAATTGGAACTGTGCCCCTATTCTCGAGCATCCCGCCAGTGGCGATCAGCCATCTCAGCCGGTGATTAACCCTGCCGAGCCACGCGATATCGTAGGCTACGTCACGCCGGCCAGCGATGCGGATATTGAAGCCGCGCTGACCAGCGCAGTGAATGCGGGGCCCATCTGGTTTTCTACACCGCCGGAGCAACGCGCTGCCGTGCTGGATCGCGCCGCTGACTTAATGGAAGATCAGTTGCAGAGCCTGCTGGGTTTGCTGGCTCGTGAAGCAGGTAAAACGTTTAACAATGCCATTGCAGAAGTTCGCGAAGCGGTCGATTTCCTGCACTACTACGCTCAGCAGGTACGCCACGATTTCGCCAATGATACTCACCGTCCGCTGGGTCCCGTCGTGTGTATCAGTCCATGGAACTTCCCGCTAGCTATCTTTACCGGACAAGTTGCAGCCGCGCTAGCTGCGGGGAATAGCGTGTTAGCCAAACCCGCCGAACAAACGCCGCTGGTCGCAGCTCAAGCCGTACGCATTCTGCTTGAAGCCGGCGTGCCATCCGGAGTGCTACAGCTATTACCGGGTGAAGGTGAAACCGTGGGCGCTAAACTGGTCGGTGATAGCCGCGTACGCGGCGTCATGTTTACCGGCTCTACCGCCGTAGCCGGTATTTTGCAGCGTAATATTTCTGGGCGTTTGGATCCTCAAGGTCGCACCACGCCGTTGATCGCCGAAACCGGTGGTCTGAATGCAATGATCGTAGACTCATCCGCGCTGACCGAACAGGTCGTCACCGATGTCGTGGCATCTGCTTTCGACAGCGCCGGACAACGCTGCTCAGCGCTACGCATTCTGTGCGTGCAAGAGGATATCGCCGATCACACGCTGCAAATGCTGCGCGGCGCGATGGCCGAATGCCGCATGGGGAATCCTGAACGCCTATCAACCGATATTGGCCCCGTTATCGATGCCGAAGCTAAAGACAATATCGATCGTCACATACAGGCTATGCGCGCCAAAGGCCACAATGTCTATCAGGCCGCGTTTGAACATCCACAAGATAGCAAAGAGTGGTCTGAAGGTACTTTCGTCAAACCCACCCTGATTGAGCTGGAGAGCTTTGACGAGCTCGAGCAGGAAGTTTTTGGCCCCGTTCTGCACGTTGTTCGTTACAACCGTCAGAATCTTGATGCATTGATCGAGCAAATCAACGCGGCGGGTTACGGACTCACGCTCGGCATCCACACCCGTATTGATGAAACCATCGCGCAGGTAACCGAACAGGCAAAAGTGGGTAATCAGTACGTTAACCGCAATATGGTGGGCGCCGTAGTTGGCGTGCAGCCATTCGGCGGTGAAGGACTGTCCGGTACAGGGCCTAAGGCCGGTGGACCACTCTACGTCTACCGTCTGCTTTCTAGCCGTCCAGACGATGCGGTAAGCCGTACGCTGGCACGTCAAGACTATGAGCAAAACGTTGACGCAACCCTACGCCAACCATTGCTGGCAGCCCATCAAGCATTGCTAACATGGGCGCAGCAAGAGAAAAACACCGCGCTGGCGCAGCGCTGCCAAGAGTTTGGTGATTGGGCGCAAGGCGGCACCGTCCGCTTATTGCCAGGTCCGACTGGAGAGCGCAATACATATGCACTCCTCCCGCGTGAACGTGTGCTATGTCTGTTCGACAATGAGCAAGACGCCCTGATCCAGCTCGCTGCCGTGCTCGCGGTCGGTAGCCGTGTTCAGTGGATTGATAGCGAAGTTCAGCGCACGCTCTATCGTCGCCTGCCTAAAGCCGTACAGCAGCAGATTAACGTAGCGAAATCGTGGGATGCCGAGGGCGTTGAGTTTGACGCGGTGATCTACCACGGTGACTCCGACCAGCTACGCAGCCTGTGCGAAAAAATCGCCGAACGCCCTGGTGCGATTGTGTCAGTGCAAGGGTTCTCACACGGAGAAACCGGTATTCTGCTAGAGCGCCTGCTGCTAGAGCGTTCACTGAGTGTGAATACCGCCGCCGCTGGTGGGAATGCGAGTTTGATGACGATAGGGTGATAGGTAAGATTTGGAGGGGGTGTTGATTGTGTGTGGGGGCGTTGTATCCGAGCGCTTATGTATAACGTCAATATTCTATGGGATAGCGGTGAAATATTTCGTTCGCCAGTCAGCAAATGCGTTTCCATGACACCGCTGGCGAAGGCGAAGGCGACCGATGAGAGCCCCGTTGCGCGGGGGCTCTCAACTCGCGCGCTTTTATCCGAGACGCCATCTCCGCTCCGGTTTGGTATCGCCCATCCCGGGCGCCCCAAACTCCGCCGGTACATCCCTGTACCGGCGGCTCTATCTACGACCACTCAAACTAAACACCTAAAAACGTTTTGATTTTGTCTTTTGGTTTAGACGTTGACCTTTTCGGCACATTACCGGACAGCTGAGTGAATCATGCAGGTTAGGATTCGCCGATTGATATCGGCGAAAGAACGACGGAGGCATGGATGCCGATTGTCGTTCGTTCCGTCAAAACCGGAATGATGAAACGAGGGAACCCGCGTAGCGGGCTGGGAGGGGGTGCCAAGCTGGGGTGTTGGGGGGCAGCGATTGGCCCCCCAACTCGGACGCCTGCACAGTGTATATGTAGATTTCAGAGCTCTAGGCGTACGAAACCTTACTCAGTATTAACCTAAATAACAGGCATCCCCCCCTCAAATATAACTCAGCGGCTCATCCACCAGCTTCTCGCCCAAAAACTTCTCCAAAAACAGCTTAGTTCTTGGGTGCTGTGGATTGGCAAACAGTTCTTTGGCGGCACCCTGTTCTACAATTCGCCCTTCATCCATAAAAATGGCACGGTTGGCAACGTCGCGGGCAAAGCTCATTTCATGAGTGACGATCACCATGGTACGGTTTTCTTCTGCCAGCGCACGGATAGTGCTTAGTACCTCACCCACCAGTTCAGGGTCCAGCGCCGAAGTAGGTTCATCAAAAAGTATGACTTCCGGCTGCATCGCTAATGCTCGAGCAATAGCCACGCGCTGTTGCTGACCACCGGACAGGCGTTTTGGAAACGCATCCTCTTTGCCCTTTAAGCCAACTTTTGCCAGCAGTTCACGCGCTCGGGCAATCACCACCTCTCGCTTTTCGCCTTTAACGATAACCGGCCCTTCGATAATGTTTTCCAACACGGTACGGTGCGGGAATAAATTAAAGTTCTGGAAGACAAAACCCACTTCCTGACGCAGTTTTCTAATCGCCGTTTTTTGTCGGCTCAGCGGCTGGCCGCCGTCGATAGTGACATCGCCAACCTGAATCGTGCCGCCGTCAGGCTCCTCGAGCAAATTGATGCTACGCAGCAACGTGGTTTTACCAGAACCACTTGGCCCAATGATGGCTACCACCTCACCCTTCTCAACCGTGAGATCGACGCCGTGCAGCACGGTGTTTCCGTTAAAGGATTTCGTCAGATTTTTTACTTCAATAGTGCTCACTGTGGGCTCCCAAACGGATACGTCTAAAATCGATACTGTGCAGATGCAACGCCGCGTACACGGCGCGTCACCCAATATAACGGCAACTTTAGCAACTCAGGACAGGGAATAAAAAATTTTGCAGGAATATGGTTAGACTGATATGGAATAAGACACAAAAAAGCCATCGTAACGATGGCTTTTCATACTGAAGGCTTAATCAGCAGACCGCTGTTTTTTGCCAACTAAGATACTGATCGTATTTCCGTAGCGCGATGCGATAGTTATTTTGATTCGCGTCGGTCATATTCTCGATCAGATCCCACTGTTGCTCACTGCCGCAAAACTTTTCGTCGGGGAAATCGCTCGCTCTTAACATATCGTCTAAGCGGCGTAAGCGGACAATATATTCACGGATGGAGCTATGACTCATTTCCGTCTGTTCAAACAGATATTGTTTAAACTCAAGAATATCGAAGTAATCCGCTTTGCAATGGCAGTACACGTCGCTACAAAAGCGACACAATGCCGTTAGCTCTTTTTCCAGTTCTTGCCAAACTCTGTCGTCAATCAGTTGATCCATCCCAGCAAGCGTTTCGCGATCGAGAATTTTCCCACGAAACACCAGAGACATGCGATCGAGCGATTTACCACAATGAGAGCAATCACACTGGCTGTGTTTAAAATCTTTCAAATAGCGACTCAGAGGCCGTCTTTTCTGTTGGGATGCTGTCATGGCAACATGCTCCATTTTATCGAATAACTGGTGACACATTAGCTTTGGCTGGCCAGCTTGGTACGTAGACGTTTTATCGCCTGACTATGCAGCTGGCTGACCCGAGATTCTCCGACCTCAAGCACGGCGCCGATTTCCTTCAGGTTTAGCTCCTCTTGGTAATAGAGGGTCAGAACCAATTTTTCACGTTCCGGTAAGGCTTCAATGGCGGCGATCACGCGCTGGCGCAGATCTCCTTCCAACAGCTGTTTGAGAGGATTGGCATCCTCATGCTGCTGAAATACCGGCTCGGCGCTATCGCCATGCTCTTCTCGCCATTCATCGTAAGAAAAAAGATGGCTGGTGTTGGTATCCAGCAAAATCTGCTGATACTCAACCAGTGGCATATCTAACTCTTGGGCAATTTCGGTTTCTGTCGGTGCGCGATGCAGGCGCTGTTCTGCTCGCTGCATAGCCGCTGAAACTTCACGGGCATTTCGACGCACGCTGCGCGGAACCCAATCTCGGCTGCGTAGCTCATCGAGCATCGCGCCGCGAATGCGCTGAACCGCATAGGTGGTAAAAGCCGTCCCCTGCATGGCATCGTAGCGTTCGACCGCGTGCAACAGCCCGATACCTCCAGCCTGAAGCAGGTCGTCCAGTTCAACGCTCGCGGGCAGGCGAACCTGCAAACGCAGCGCTTCATGGCGCACTAGCGGAGCGTAGCGCTGCCACAGGGAATTTTTGTCGATCACGCCGTCGGCGGTATACAATTCACTCACGTTGACAGAACCCGGGTTGATGGATGCCCGGCTATTATCTAACTCTCACGCCAAAGCCAATGGCGCGATTAGTCAGCAAAAATGCCCCCTTTTCTCACGTTGCTTTTTCCGCAATAGAAGTTTGCTCAGTTATTCATCAGGTGGTTTATGTAAAAAACCCCGCCGCAGCGGGGTTAGCTGAAATGCTGGCGAAGTATTAACGCAGCAGAGTCAGTACGTTCTGAGTAGACTGGTTAGCCTGAGCCAACACAGAAGTACCCGCCTGTTGCAGAATGTTTGCACGGCTCATGTTAGACACTTCGGTCGCGTAGTCAGCATCCTGAATACGAGACTGGGAAGCAGTCAGGTTGTTTACGGTGCTGTTCAGGTTGTTGATAACAGAGTCGAAACGGTTCTGTACCGCACCCAGAGATGAACGCAGGCCGTCGACTTTTGACAGCGCATCATCTAATGCCTTTAATGGATTGGTTGTAGCTGCCTTAGTTGCAAGTTCAGTTCCTCGAGTAACTTTTCCGTCTAGATCAACACTGGCAGAATAGAGTTTATCACCATCTTTAATCACATATTTCGGTGCTCCATCCTCAGTTCCTGTATAAGCATGCATTTTTGTACTATCAGACCCAGTAAGGGCACTATATGCAACTGTAAAATTGGTAGTCTTAACACTTTTACCAGCCGTTGCTGCTGTTAAATCAGCACCTGTTGCAGCAGTACCAGTAGTGGTAACCTTACCATCTTTATCTACTCCAGTTACCTGGTCATATTTAGTACCAGTATCGTCATATTTAGCATAGACTTTCCCATCTGTGCCTTTAACAAAATCTGTTATGTCTTTATTGGAAGTCGTTGTTTTCTGGCCTGTAGCAAACTCAACGTTGATACCTGTATCAATCCGGTCGCCTGCTGCAGGTGCAGCTGCTGTCACTTTAGTTCCATCTACACCTTTAGCCACAGAGAAATCATTTAAGCCCAAAGTTTCACGGTTAATCTTACTTAAATCGATATCGATTGTTTCGCCATCATTGGCACCAACCTGAATTGTCAATTTGTTGTCGCCACTTAAAACTTTAACGCCGTTGAAATCGGTCTGTTCAGAAATACGGTTGATTTCAGATAGGCGCTGATCAATTTCATCCTGAATAGATTTCAGGTCGCTACCTGAGTTAGAGCCGTTTTGAGCCTGAACGCTCAAACGGCGAATGTTTTGCAGGTTGTCGTTCACTTCGTTCAGAGCACCTTCGGTGGTCTGCGCCAGAGAGATACCGTCGTTGGCGTTACGAGAAGCCTGAGTCAGGCCTTTGATGTTCGCTGTGAAGCGGTTAGAAATCGCCTGACCCGCAGCATCGTCTTTCGCGCTGTTGATACGCAGACCAGAAGACAGACGCTCAATAGCGGTACCCAGTGAAGACTGAGATTTGTTCAGGTTGTTCTGCGCCATCAAAGACAGGCTGTTGGTATTAATTACTTGTGCCATAGTGAGCTTTCCTTTCGAATCAGCTGCGATATACGCATCTAGTTAATGGGTCGGGCCTGATTGCCCTACGGCGTCAGCCACCGTCCACACAGGTATCGGCGCTCCCCAATTAACCTTTAGGAAATTTTTTAATTATTTTTCCTGAAAATTCTCCGCACAGACAATCGCCTAAATAAGGCCCTCTTTACGCCTTCTATCGTCCCATCACTTTTTATATTTATTTCGTAAACTTTTTTCCTACCGAGCCGATAACGCGTAAAGCGCAGTAAATTATTAAAAGGAAAATACCGATGGCATCTATTTCTTCTTTAGGGATCGGCTCTGGTCTCGACTTAAATGGCTTACTTGATAAATTATCTACGGCGGAACAACAGCGTTTAACGCCTTATACCACTCAGCAAACCAGCTACAAGGCACAGCTGACCGCCTACGGCACGCTGAAAAGCTCGTTGGAGAAGTTTGATAACCTGAGTAAAGATCTGGCAAAAGCCGACTTCTTTAATACCACCAAGGCATCGACGCACGATCAGTTTACTGTAACGACCAACGCAAAGGCGGTTGCTGGTAACTACAGCGTTGAAGTCAAACAGCTGGCTCAGGCACAAAGCTTAACCACGCAGAAAGTCATTACCGATCAGTCTGCACAGCTCGGTACATCAGGAGCGAGCGGCCGTTCTATTACCCTGACACAGGGCACACCACCTAAAACAACTCAAATTCCTTTGAGTGATGATCAGACCTCACTCTTAGAAATGCGCGATGCGATTAATGGCGCGAAAGCAGGCGTTACGGCCAGTATCGTGCGCGTAGGTGATAGCAGCTACCAGTTAGCATTAACGTCTTCCTCAACCGGTTCCGCTAACCAAATGACGGTTAAAGTGAACGGTGATGATCAATTGGGTGAATACCTGAACTATGACCCAAGCGCGCCATCAACTTCACCCACGGCCATGAAACAAACGGTAGAGGCTAAAGACGCCATTATCACCATGAATGGCACAGAAATTGTGCGTAGCAGCAATACCATTACCGATGCGCCACAAGGCACCACCATTGAGTTGAAAGCCAAAACTAAAGACGGCGAGCCGCAGAACCTGATTCTAAGCGCGGACAACTCTGGTGCGATGGATAAGATAAAAAGCTGGGTAGATAGCTATAACTCCCTACTTGATACCTTTACATCTCTGACTAAATACACCCCAGTAAAAACCGGTGAGGCACAGTCAAAAACCAACGGTGCTTTGTTAGGTGATAACACCCTGCGCGGTGTTCAGGCTGCAATTAAAGGCGCCTTAAGCTCGGCTCAGGATAACCCTGAACTGAAAGGTCTAGGCAATTTGGGGATCACCACCGACGGTAAAACCGGCAAATTGACCGTAGACAGCGACAAACTCACCAAAGCTTTCACTGACCATCCAGACCAAGTGGCCAACTTCTTTGTTGGCAACGGGACGGATAGCGGTATGGCAACCAATATTCACAATGAAATTCAAAGTTATATCAAGGCCGGCGGCGTGATCGAATCAACAACCAAAAGTATCAATACCAACCTAGATCGTTTGAGTGTACGTATCGATAGCGTGAGCGACAGTATTCAAGAAACTATCGACCGCTATAAAGCGCAGTTTGTACAACTGGATACCATGATGTCCAAGCTCAACAGTACCAGTTCGTACCTCACACAACAATTCACCGCCATGAACTCATAAGATAGGTAACAAGCATCATGTATAAAGCGACGGGCTCACAGGCCTACGCTGATGTGGGATTAGAAAGCGGCGTGATGAGCGCCAGCCCACACCAGCTTATTGTCATGTTATTTGACGGGGCGCATAGCGCCCTAATCCGTGCCCGCCTGCATATGCAGGCGGGGCAAACCCAGCTCAAGGGTCAGTCAATCACCAAAGCCATCAATATTATTGATAATGGGTTAAAAGCGGGTCTCAATCTGGAAAAAGGCGGAGAGCTTGCAGAAAACTTAGCCGCGCTGTATGACTATATGGTGAAACGGCTATTACATGCTAATCTTCATAATGATGAAGCGACAATCCAGCATGTCACGGACCTGTTAGACAATATTGCCGATGCGTGGCGTCAGATCGGCCCACAATCACAACTTAATCAGCAGGACCACTTATAATGTATGGAATACAGCCTTTGTCACATGCGTACCGGAACATCCTTTCCATCAGCGAAAGTATGCTCGATCTCGCTAAGCGCTCTGAATGGGACTCGCTGGTAAAATTGGAGATGGAGTATCTCCAAGCAGTGGCAAAAACCACTGAGCTCATGCCTATTTCCGAGGTTGATTCAGCGATGCAAACCGAGCTGCGCAGAGTGTTGGCTAAAATTCTGGATAACGAAGCTGAAATTAAACGCCTGCTACAAGCGAGAATGGATGAGCTGAGCCAAATCATCGGCAAAACCTCACGCCAACAGGCCGTGACTCACACTTATGGACAGTTTTCCGATAATGAAGGTTACCCCAACGATTTACTTTAATTTTTTATATTTAAACAACACCAGTTTAATACATTGTCCTAGTCTCTATTTTTATTAGAAATTTAATTCAATAATAACACTTTTAAATTATAGGTATTTTAAAGATTGGCCCTGCCATGTCCCTATGGCTATCATAATTAATAATAAGTTTTTCAGTAATAATGCGTTCAATACGCGCTAATATATTACTTTTCTAACACCAATAATATTCCATGAGAATTAATTAGGAATGGTCACGTCTGTATAGTGTCCATTCGTCTATTCTCTCACCACTAGGTAGCAAGCAATCGGTATGCACACCGAGGTCTGTTGTGATATTGATTTCTTTACCCCCCAAGGTTAAGCAATAGACAGAGGCTGGGTTGGCCATGCCGATCGTCTTCTCTACCGGCACCGTTTGCCTATCTGAAGAAGTTTCTGGATCCTTGTGTCCAGAATGACAGCCTGCCATAACCAATCCTCCCAATCCTACGAGCAACAGCGTGTGTAATTTCATCAAGTATTCCCAACATAAAAATAAATATTATAGACGGTCTTAACGCCCAATATAGGTAATTACTCCTATTTATTACAAGGTATTATCTACTCAGCGTTCAGACGTTTTCATCCGTTTTTTATAAAATCAATCAATAAAAACACTAATCACATCACTAAAAATTATTCATTGATTAAAAATAGTTAAATTAGTACCACAATGCTAATGATTTTATAGGTAAACCAATAGGATTCTGATATATCTTAGCTTGCACCTCTCTCATTTGGATAAGGAACTATGGCTACGCTTCGTAATCTCAAAACTGCGCTGTTGATCGGCGCGCTGGCTCTGACCGGTTGTGCAACAAAAACAGCAACTCCCGAGCAGTATTCTGGTTTTTTAAAAGACTACTCTAACCTGACAGAAACCAAATCAGCGTCTGGTTTACCCGTTTTGCGTTGGGTTGATCCCAGTTTCAAAAGCAGTCACTACGATAAACTGATCTATAACCCTGTGACTTACTATCCAGAACCTAAACCAACAACTCAGATCGGTAAAAACGTCTTAGAAGGTGTGCTTAACTACACAAATACCAAGCTGAAAGCTGCCGCAGCTCAGCGCTCCACTCTTGTGACGCAGCCGGGACCGAGGACGCTGATTTTCCGTGGAGCGATAACGGCGGTTGATACCAGTAAAGAAGGGTTACAGTTCTACGAAGTGATCCCTATCGCTATGGTGGTTGCGGGTACACAAGCCGCGACAGGACACCGTACCATGGACACTAACCTGTTCTTCGAAGGTGAGCTTATCGACTCCCAAACTAACAAACCCGTGTTAAAAGTAGTTCGTAAAAGTTCAGGTAAACAGCTTTCTAACTCGAATCAGCTATTAACCGTGGATGATCTGAAAGCCGTCATCGACAATATGGCCACCGACGCCACCATGTTCGATGTTAAATAGTTTGACGTGAAATAAGCATTCAAATTTAAGTACGCATTCTCCAGCCAGCTGCCACATACAGCTGGCTTTTTTATGCGGATTAGCAGCAATACTCTGTTTTTCAGGCAAAAAAATCCCGTACCTAGGGCACGGGAAACCATACTAGAAATTTGAAAACAAACGTTTTGAAGCAATTAGCAATGGGTATTGAGCAATCTGAACGATTCGCCATCGCTATATAAATAAGTATATAGCGATTTCACTGAATACGCAATCGTCCAAGATCACACTAAAGACGGGCTATTTTTTTACTGCGTACGAACAGGTATACGCCATACGTTTTAGCGTTGGGATACTGCTGGCCAGCGGAGGGATCTGTGTGGCTTGATCAAAGCCATTCTCTTTGCAATAACTCAATGCATCGGCATCCATTGCCGCTTTGTCAACTTTCTCAGGATCGTAGCGATAGATTACCGCCTGATCGGCTGCATGATCGTCAAGTCTGACAAAACCTTTTGGTGCGCTGACACAGCCCACCAATAAGGCCGCCGGCAAAGCCAATAATAAATAGTATTTTTTCATAAGAACCTCTCTAGTTATTTGTTCTTATGATACTCACAACTCTTTTTTGCATAAACCGGATTAATACGAATACTGGGTCATACCCGTAAAAAAGACCACTTACGTGGCCTTTAAATTCTCTCAATGACACTTGTCGATTACAGTTTGAACAAACCTTTAATGACAATACGAGCTATCGCTGAGTTATGGGCTTTAGCCGATTTAATCAGGTATTGATTAATTGCGGCAAGCATTTCATGTGGCGATGGTTCTTCTGTTTCAGAATTCACAATATGTGAACCATTTCCCTGAAAAACAACTTTGCCCTTTTCATCCAGTCCATCGTAATAGCTAATATAGCTGGCCTTCATATAATCCCTATACCTTTCATCTGATTAATAATTTACTGATATACATAACACCTTGCTAGGCAAGAATTTTATCATCAAATCAGAGGTGCAATATGTTGATTTCTTAACAATTGAATTTAGTGCTGCTGGGGGTAAGATCGCTTTACTTTTTCTGTATCGCCATCTCGCGAACAACCCAAAGTTCGTGATTTATCTGACTCACGCATAAGCCAATTTGCGAGGCTCCAAGCATGAGGGTCAGCGTATCTTTATCGGCCAAACGACCATCGCCTTCGCACGTAAACATCTTTTTATCCGGCTGAAACACCGCCAACTGATGCCGTTCTGCACCGCCACTTATCACCCAGTTCAGCATAAAAAGACATACCACCACACCTAATCCCAAAGCGGAACAAAGGATTTTCACCCCGTTAGAAAATCTCACGCTGCATCCCTTTTATAAATAATGAAGAAGGTAACAGCATGAAGAGTGTGGTTAAAATTGATTGTATAGATCAATAAATCGATATTGATCGTTGAAAACGATCGGTATTACAAAGGTATTATATTGGTGCTATTTCCGCTAAACCTGCATATTCATAATGTAGTGTATGGGCATTCAGCATTGTAGTTATGTACATGATATTTAAGTTTAGGAACCGCATTACCGCAAAGTACCAAAAAGCATTACTATGCTCTAAGGTGTTTTGCGGTAATTTTTTGCCCTATATATGCCCCATTAGCTAAATACACGGGTTATCATCAAACTCGCTCATCGACATGTCATTGACGACATATGTCACCAAGCCGAATATTCGCATTGTCTCTCACCTCCCCGCAGGGCTGGTGCTGTGTGCTATAAATAGGGACGCTCGGGAAAACAGGGCCACGGAAAGGTTTAATACTTAACTCTAAAGAGATTAAAAAGATGCACGGGATAAGAAATCTCAGTCTGATCTGTTGTATTGGGTTAACCGGCTGCGTGGTAGCAGATCTGGATTCAAGTAATTACGATTACTTCCCCTATGTTCAGACGTTCCAGAAGCCACAAACTATGGGTCACACCGATGTTCAGAAGCGCAGGGATGATCTATACGAATGCGGAGTTAACAAGAAATTTTCGCTAAATTCATGGGATGAAAAGTTCCGACGTAACAGCCTGCAGGCAGGCGAGACGATGGAGCAGCTCGATACCAGAACTAAAAAAGTAGAAGGCTGTATGAAATCAAAAGGATATGTGCTTCTGGATTTCTCTGAATGCGGACCACGAAAAAAGCCAAGCGGATTGTGTAATTGATACCGACCTTCCTGCCGGTTAGGTGGGGATAGCCGTCAATGAGACGAACTTGCCCACTGTGCGTTGTTTTCTGGCGTCGCACCGGTTATCCAGAAAAATCATGAATGCACAACTGGTTTATCAAGTTTCTGGAGCTTGGATGGAGGAAACAAATAGCGAGCAAGTAGCCATGCTGAACCAGACATTATCTGACTTTGCCCCACCCATGCCCCATAGCAAAGTTAGCAATAGATAAACTCTTTATAAAACAATAGCATCACAACGCTAAACCTGCATATTCATAATATCTTGATAGGCGGCAACCAGACGATTACGCACCTGAATCCCCATCTGCAGCGAAATGCCGGATTTTTGCAAATCGACCATCACGTCGTTTAACGCTACGCCCGGAACACCCATCTCAAAATTCTGCGCCTGAACACGAGCGTTATTTTGCGTTTCGCTGATACGGTTAACAGCCGCTTTGAGCTCCGCAGCAAATGCGCCCTGCGGGGCTTCGCTATTTTGACTACGATTGGCTGCTGAAACTGCGGTTGCCTGTAACTGCTGAAGTACGCCTTCAATTCCGACTATCGCCACTGCCGATACCCTCTTGATTAATCACTTTTACCCATAGCGCATCACCCTACCATAGAGGTCAAAGAGTAAAGCCGCTAAATAGACGCAAAAATAGGGCCTTATTCTCCCATCAAATTTCCCCTCCCCGCAGAATAATACCCTGCCTACTTTTGTAAGCCGCAGACCTTCCAAGAAAAGGCTCTGATTGAATACATTTCGCTGATAGCGCGTCAGGGAGTCCGTTTTGCAAGACATTAATTTATTCCGGGGTTATTTCCCGGCTCAACTGAAAGACAAGGTAAGCACATGAACGCTTCAGCCAACGGTACCGCGGGCACCACAGCAAAAAGCGGAGATGGCGGTTTCGCTACCCTAGTGAATCGTCTACGTGCTAACCCAAAAATTCCATTGCTCATCGCCGGAGCGATTGCGATCGCGGTTGTCGCCGTGCTCGCTCTGTGGGCAAAATCACCAGACTATCGCGTGCTGTATAGCAATATCAGCGATCGCGACGGTGGCGCTATCGTCACCCAACTTACCCAGATGAACATCCCCTATCGCTTTGCGGATAACGGCACTGCACTGTTAATTCCGGCCGATAAGGTGCATGAAACCCGCTTGCGCTTGGCGCAGCAGGGCTTACCGAAAGGTGGAGCGGTAGGTTTTGAGCTGTTAGACCAAGAAAAGTTTGGTATCAGCCAATTCAGCGAACAAATCAACTACCAACGCGCGCTGGAAGGCGAACTCTCTCGAACGATTGAAACACTCGGACCAGTGCAAACTGCACGCGTACATTTAGCCTTACCTAAGCCGTCTCTGTTTGTACGCGAGCAAAAACAGCCTTCCGCCTCCGTGACCTTAAATCTACAACCGGGGCGTGCGCTAGATGAAGGACAAATCAACGCCATCGTGTATATGGTTTCTAGCAGCGTTGCCGGTCTTCCCGCAGGGAACGTCACCGTTGTCGATCAAGGCGGTCACCTGCTGACCCAGTCTGATGGCACCGGACGCGACTTAAACGCGACCCAGCTTAAATACGCCAACGAAGTTGAAAGCCGTATTCAGCGCCGTATTGAGGCCATTCTTCAGCCCATGGTTGGCAATGGTAACGTGCACGCGCAGGTCACCGCACAGATAGATAATGCCGTACGTGAACAGACCGACGAAGAATACAAGCCGAATCAGGCTCCTAATCAAGCCGCGGTACGTAGTCAGCAACTCAGCGACAGCTCGCAGTCCGGCGGACAGTTATCCGGTGGTGTCCCTGGGGCATTAACCAATCAACCTGCCCCAGCGGCGACGGGTAACATCACTAATCCACCACAGGCCGGTGGCGCCAACGCCAATACAGCCAATGCACAGCGGCCGGCGTCGTCTACCATTGATACCAATGGACGCCGCAGCAGTTCTGCATCGAACGCTCGCCGCGATGAAACTATCAACTATGAAGTTGATCGCACGATTCGTCACACCCAGCAAAAAGCGGGGAACGTCGATCGCCTGTCGGTTGCCGTGGTCGTTAATTACGCCACCAACGCCAGCGGGAAAAGTATTCCATTAACGCCGCAACAACTGGAGCAAGTGACCGCATTGGTGCGTGAGGCCATGGGCTTCTCTGCAACCCGAGGCGATACGCTCAATGTGGTGAATACGCCATTCACCACCAGTGCTGAAGAAAGTGGTGATGTGCCATTCTGGCAGCAATCCAGCTTCTTTGATCTGCTGATGACTCTTGGCCGTTATCTGCTGGTACTGATTGTGGCCTTCATCCTGTGGCGCAAACTGGTTAAGCCACTGCTGAACAAACAGTTGGCGAACGCGCAGCCTGCTCGCCGCGTTGAACCAACGCCAATCGTGACCACGCCGGTTCAGCCTGCGAAACCAAGTAATGAAGAAATACAGAATCGTCGTAAATCGCAACAACGCGCCACGGCTGAACAGCAAGCACAGCGCGTACGTGATATGGCTGAGCAAGACCCTCGAGTGGTCGCTCTGGTAATTCGCCAATGGATGAGTAACGAACAATGACCATGACCGCGACTGAAAAAAGTGCAATTTTGTTGATGACTATCGGTGAAGACCGTGCGGCAGAGGTGTTCAAACACCTCTCCACTCGCGAAGTGCAGCACCTCAGCACCACCATGGCCACCATGAGTCAGGTTTCTCATCAGCAACTGGGCGAAGTGCTCAATGAGTTCCAAGACGAGGCTGAGCAGTATGAAGCGCTCAGCGTTAACGCCAGCGACTACCTACGTTCGGTGCTGGTCAAAGCGCTAGGCGAAGAGCGCGCTTCCAGCCTGCTAGAGGACATTCTCGAGTCACGTGAAACCGCCAGCGGTATTGAAACGCTTAACTTTATGGAGCCGCAGGCCGCCGCCGATATTATTCGTGACGAACATCCGCAGATTATCGCCACTATTCTGGTGCACTTAAAGCGTGCGCAGGCAGCCGATATTTTGGCGCAGTTTGACGAACGCCAGCGTAACGATGTGGTGCTACGCATCGCCACCTTTGGCGGTGTTCAACCTACAGCCCTGCAAGAGCTGACTGAAGTCCTTAACGGTTTGCTCGACGGACAAAATCTCAAACGCAGCAAAATGGGGGGTATTCGCACCGCGGCTGAAATTATCAACCTGATGAAAACCCAACAAGAAGAGTCTGTCATTGAAGCCATGCGCACCTACGACGGTGAGCTGGCACAAAAAATCATTGATGAGATGTTCCTGTTCGAAAATCTGGTCGATGTCGACGATCGCAGCATCCAGCGCATTTTGCAGGAAGTGGAGTCCGAATCTCTGCTCATCGCCCTCAAGGGGGCCAACGAAGCGCTGCGCGAGAAGTTTATGCGCAATATGTCGCAGCGTGCGGCAGATATTCTACGCGACGATCTCTCAACCCGTGGACCTATTCGTCTATCACTAGTAGAAAGCGAGCAAAAAGCGATTCTGCTGATCGTACGTCGTTTAGCCGAAAGTGGCGAAGTGATGATCGGCGGCGGCGAGGACGCATATGTCTAATCCTCCAAATAATAAAGAGGGATTCCGCAAAGCGGTTTTCCCTAAAGCCACCATTGAGGAAACTAATCAGCAGTGGCAACGTTGGGAAATGCGCGATTTTTCCGCGCCCCGCAAACCCAAAATGCCTGCGTTTAAGATGGAGCCGCTGCCGCCAGCGGCCGAATCAACGCCCGCCGTTATTGCTCAGGCCGAGCTTGAGCAACTGCGTGAAGACGCCCAAATGCAAGGCTATCAACACGGCCTGCAACAAGGCGAAAAACAAGGGTACGATACCGGTTTCCAACAAGGGCTTAATGAAGGCCGTTCGCAAGGATTACAGCAGGCACAAGCCGAGCAACAACCGTTGCTAGACCACTGGCGTCAGCTCGCCCAAGAATTTCAAAGTTCTCTACAGGCGATGGATAACGTGATTGCCGCGCGGCTAATGCAAATGGCGCTCACCGCCGCAAAACAGATTATCGGCCAGTCTCCGGTCTGCGACGCCAGCGCGGTGTTACAGCAAATCCAGCACCTCATTAATCAGGAGCCGTTGTTTAACGGCAATTTACAACTGCGTGTGAATCCGCAAGATTTGCCGATTATTCAACAACAGCTCGGCGTACAGTTAGAGCAACAAGGATGGCGTTTACTCGCCGATACCCAGCTACACCGCGGCGGCTGCAAAATCAGCGCCGAAGGCGGTGAACTCGATGCCAGCATCGCCACTCGCTGGCAAGAACTGTGCAAACTGGCCGCGCCGGAGCTGCCGCTATGACCCAACGCCTCAATACTTGGCTTAGCACCTTAGATGCCTTTGAAAAGCGGATTCCGCAGATCCCACCTGCCCGACGCTACGGGCGGCTGACCCGTGCGACGGGACTGGTGCTCGAGGCCAGTGGACTTCAGCTCCCTATTGGCGCTACCTGTCTAATAGAACGTAATGATGGAGTAAAAATCCAGCAGGTCGAAGCTGAAGTGGTTGGTTTTAACGGGCAGCAGCTATTTTTGATGCCGCTTGAAGACGTCGACGGCATTGTTCCCGGTGCGCGCGTATGTTCTCAAGGCGGCGGGTTACAGTCCGGCGGCAAACAACTGCCGCTGGGCCCCATGCTATTAGGCCGCGTGTTAGACGGCGGAGCCAAGCCGCTCGACGGATTGCCCCCGCCGGAAGAAGCCGATGTCGGCAGTTTAACCACTATGCCGTTCAACCCATTACAGCGTACGCCGATTGTTGACGTGCTCGACGTTGGCGTACGTGCGATTAATGCGCTGCTCACCGTTGGGCGCGGTCAGCGCATGGGGCTGTTCGCAGGTTCGGGCGTGGGGAAAAGTGTACTGCTCGGCATGATGGCGCGCTATACCCAAGCCGATGTGATCGTCGTTGGGCTGATCGGTGAACGCGGCCGCGAAGTCAAAGATTTCATCGAAAATATTCTCGGTGATGAAGGTCGCAAACGTTCAGTGGTTATCGCTGCGCCCGCCGATGTTTCCCCGCTGCTCCGTATGCAGGGAGCATCCTATGCTACGCGCATTGCTGAAGATTTTCGCGATCGTGGACAGCACGTATTGCTGATTATGGACTCCCTCACCCGCTATGCGATGGCGCAACGTGAAATTGCCTTGGCTATCGGCGAACCGCCCGCAACCAAAGGCTATCCACCGTCGGTGTTCGCCAAACTTCCAGCGCTGGTTGAACGCGCTGGCAACGGCACCCACGGTGGCGGCTCAATCACCGCATTTTATACTGTGCTGACTGAGGGCGACGATCAGCAAGATCCTATCGCTGACTCGGCACGCGCGATTCTCGATGGCCACATCGTGTTGTCTCGCCGTTTGGCCGAAGCCGGTCACTACCCAGCTATCGATATTGAAGCCTCAATCAGTCGCGCCATGACATCGCTGATTAGCGACGATCACTACGCACGAGTTCGACGGTTTAAGCAGCTACTTTCTAGCTATCAGCGTAACCGCGATCTCATCAGCGTCGGTGCTTACGCTAAAGGCTCCGATCCTATGCTGGATCAGGCCATTACGCTATATCCCCATTTGGAAGCATTTTTGCAACAAGGGATCTTCGAGCGCAGCGGCTACACCGATGCCTGCTCAAGCCTACAGGCGTTGTTCCCCGCGTAGGACATTATGACCCAATAACGGGGCGTTGTACGAAGAGGGCTGTTTATACGCCCCAAACAGCATCAATAACGCTGTTACGAGAGTGAACAAATACAGCCACCGCACATACCACTTCAAGTATGACGGGGATAAATAGGAGTCTCTGCGCGCTCGGTGAGTTCGGCTCTGGCGCACTTGAGATAGGAGGTAATTATGTCTTCACCTATGAGCACACTACGTGACCTTGCACAGCAAGATGTTGATGATGCGACAACCGCATTGGGAAAGTCGCGTCAAGCATACCTGCATGCAGAGCAACAGCTCAGTATGTTACTGAATTATCAAGATGAATATCGTCAGAAACTGAATCAGGGAATGAGCGGCGGTATGGATGCCTCCCGTTGGCAAAATTACCAGCAGTTCATTCGCACCTTGGATCAAGCGATTGATCAACATCGAATTCAGCTTAATCAGTGCAATGTTCGGCTAGCTACAGCGACCCGCTGCTGGCAGGAAAAACAACAGCGTCTCAATGCATTTTGTACGCTGCATGAACGTCAGGAGCAGCAGCTAAAAATGCAGCTCAATAAACAAGATCAAAAACGGATGGATGAGTACGCCCAGCGTGCCGCCATGAGGAGAGAAAAATCATGACGTCCCAATTGCTCGCTGTTACGGCTGCAAATCATACCGCAACACCCTCCAATAGTGCTGGAGCTAACGCCCAATCAGAAAGCGCGGCGCCGTTTTCCGACGTTTTATCACAGGCCCATACGTTAACTAAAGGACGCCAAACATCGCAGGATGCATCGAAGCAGACAGGATCTGCGTTAACCGCAAAAACCGATCTCAAAGCCTTGCAAGCCGCGCTGGCTAAAACGCTGCAACAGGCAAAGACACAGCCAGAAGAAGGCAAAGACGCGCAGCAACTATTGAGCCAACTGGCTCAGTTAGATCCTCAACAGCAACAAAAACTGTTGGCATCGCTTAATGTTTCGCTGAACGATAAAGGTAAAGCGCCACTCGATGGCAGCGTGCAAGCGCTAACCGAATCACTCACAGGCAAAGAGACCGATAAAGAGACCGAGCAAGCCGGACAGGCGGCTATCAGCGCACTGCTTGCCATGCTGCCAAATTCGTTGCCCAAGGCCTTATCAGATACCCCCGTTACGGATACGTCAGAACCAGCCCTAACCCTGCTTTCCGGTGAAAACAAAAAGGATGCTAGCCGAGATCTTCACTTACTGCTGAAAACAGACAAGCCAGATGCAGAGCTAGACGAACATCAACTTTCGTTGCCTATCACCGCCGCATCAAGCAAAAAAGTCGATCCTTCAGCGCTAAAGTCTGCCGTTGAAACCAAAGCAGTACCGACAAATGCAACGGATATTCCGCTGAAGCTTGCCGCCCAGCCAGAAAATGCGCTGCCGCAGCACAGTGAGACTAGCGCTTTGCAGCCAGCCCACGCGCAGCCTCATGCGCTGAGCAATATCACCGCCAGCAGCCCGGTAATAACCAACACGATAGCTGCCCCCACCACACCGCTGCCCACACCGGTATTAAACGCGCAACTAGGCAGCAGCGAATGGCAGCAAGCGCTGGGGCAACAAATCATGATGTTTAATCGAAACGGCCAACATAGCGCCGAGCTGCGGTTACATCCACAAGATCTTGGTACGCTACAAATCAGCCTACGAATTGATGATAACCAAGCACAGCTGCATATGGCTTCTGGCCATAGTCAGGTACGCGCGGCACTTGAAGCCGCATTACCTCAGCTCCGCACGGCGCTAGCCGATAGCGGAATTCAGCTTGGACAAAGCAGCGTAGGCAGTGACGCTCAGCCACAGTGGAACGGTTCACAGCAAAACTCAGCCGATCGTCAAGCGACATCAGGTGTGTTTAGCATATCCGAGAACCACGATGACGCGGTGATAGCAACTACCGTTGCGTCGAAATCGGTGAGAGTTGGGGGAGTGGATATTAGTGTGTAATCGCTGTGGCTTATGTGTAATGTTCCAGTCGTCTGATATGTGAGTTCAGAGTGAATTTCGTACGCCTAGTGCACCGAAACTGACATGCACTCCGTGCAGGCGTCCGAGCAACGCGGCTCAATCGCCGCCTTCCATCCAGATTATTTCTATACCAGAACCGTGAAGGTTTTCGTCCGCCCATTAGCATTTGTGTTTCCATGAAACCGCAGGCGTAGGCGTCCGACGAGAGGTTACCAGCGCGTAACCTCTCGACTCTCGCGCTTTTTACCGCGTCGCTTGGCCGACCGGTCTCAGAGCGCACATCCTGTACGCCCTCGACCTACCGCCATCTTCCCTGATGGCGGTTCTATCATGTATTTCATTCAACTCGAAAAGACAAAACAATATTGTTTTGCCTTTTTAATTGTTTAAGTCTTGGTAGGGAGAGCCGGCACGACAGGGATGTCGTGACGGAGTTTGGGGCGCCCTGGATGGGCGATACCAAACCGGAGCGGAAATGGCATCTCGGATAAAAAGCGCGAGGTTTGAAGGGGCGCGCGCTGGCGCCCCTCATCGGTCGCCTTCGCAAGCGGTGTCATGGAAACGCATTTGCTGACCGGCGAACGAAACATTTCACCGCAATCCCATAGGATATTGAATATGACATTTCCCCCCATTCCATAAAATATCGCCATTCCAAACGGGAGCCTAAATAGCATCCGAATTCTTACACCACCACCTCAAAAACAAGAGAAAATCCCCGCGCTACAATAACAATCCCCCAATTAACGCCATTTTCCCCCTCTATTCCTCCCATTGATCGCTCATAAGCCAAGGATAATAAAGCTCACAAGTAAAATTTATGTGCACCTTCTTTGCACCGTAACAGGAATCATCCCCTTATGTCTGAAACCACACTCCCCAAGAACACTAAGCGGCGTGCCAAGTGGGTATGGATACTGTTAATTCTCATCATTGCCGGTGCTGGCGGTGGTTTTTATGGCTGGAAATATTATCAGCAGCAAGAATCACTGACCGAAAGCAAGCCAACGCCGCCACCCATGCCGGTATTCATGCCGCTGGATACCTTCACCGTTAATCTGATCAGCGATGGTGAAGATGCAGACCGTGTGCTTTACATCGGATTAACGTTGCGTTTGCCCGATGAGGCTACTCGCAAACGCATGAACGATTATCTGCCTGAAATGCGCAGCCGTTTACTCATGCTGCTTTCGCGTCAACACGCCGCTACGCTAGCCAGCGAACAGGGTAAAACTCAGCTAATGTCTGATATTAAAACCGTTCTCATGCCGCCAATCGCTCCCGGTCAGCCGAAGCAGATCGTCAGCGATGTGTTGTTTACAGCCTTTATCCTGCGGTAACCACTATGTCTGATAGCATTCTGTCACAGGCTGAAATTGACGCGTTGCTTAACGGTGATAGCGACAATGCCAAGCCTGATAGCGAAGTCCCTCTCGCGGGAAGTGAGAGCGACGTTCGCCCTTATGACCCCACGACGCAACGTCGCGTGGTGCGTGAACGGTTGCAGGCGCTAGAAATTATCAACGAGCGCTTTGCCCGTCAGTTCCGCATGGGGTTGTTCAATCTGCTACGTCGTAGCCCTGATATCACAGTGGGTGCGGTAAAAATTCAGCCTTATCATGAATTTGCCCGTAACCTACCGGTTCCCACCAACCTCAACCTTATCCACCTAAACCCACTGCGCGGCACGGCGCTGATGGTCTTTGCGCCAAGCTTGGTCTTTATGGCGGTGGATAACCTGTTTGGGGGCGATGGTCGCTTCCCGACCAAAGTGGATGGCCGTGAGTTTACCCATACCGAACAACGCGTTATCAAGCGCATGTTACGTTTGGCGCTGGACGCTTACCGCGACGCATGGAGCGCGATTTATAAGCTCGAAGTGGAGTATGTTCGCTCTGAGATCCAGGTTAAATTCACCAACATCACTACGTCGCCTAACGACATTGTGGTCACCACGCCATTCACTGTCGAAGTGGGTGCGTTGAGCGGTGAATTTAATATCTGTATCCCCTTCTCCATGATCGAGCCACTGCGTGAGCTGCTAGTGAACCCGCCGTTAGAGAACTCCAAGCAGGAAGATCAACACTGGCGAGATACTCTCAGCAAGCAGGTGCAGCATTCCGAGCTTGAACTGGTCGCCAATTTTGTCGATATCCCTTTACGCCTGTCTGAAGTATTAAAGCTGCAGCCCGGCGATGTTTTACCCATCGAAAAACCAGAAAAACTTATCGCAAACGTGGATGGCGTGCCCGTTTTAACCTGCCAATACGGCAGCCAAAACGGCCAATACGCATTACGCGTAGAACGACTTATTAACCCAATTTTAAATGCTCTGAGCGAGGATCAGCCCAATGAGTGACGTCAACAAGCCGTCTGCCGAAGGTCATGACGACGCCGCCGACCTGTGGGCGGAAGCGATGAACGAACAGCAAACCACCGAAAATACTTTGGCGAAAAGTGCTGTGGAGAATTCTGCTGATGAGATTTTCCAGAATCTGGATAATCCATCACCGCTAGCCGGCAACCTACACGATATTGATTTAATTTTGGATATCCCGGTGAAATTAACCGTGGAGCTGGGCCGCACCAAAATGACGATCAAAGAGCTACTGCGTCTGTCGCAGGGGTCGGTGGTGGCATTGGACGGTTTAGCCGGTGAACCGTTAGATATTCTGATTAACGGCTACCTGATTGCGCAAGGTGAAGTTGTGGTGGTCGCTGATAAATTTGGTGTTCGCATCACCGATATTATTACCCCCTCTGAACGTATGCGCCGTTTGAGTCGCTGATGATTCCCGCCACTTCAACCGTCACCAGTGCACCGGCGACGCCGGTCGTGCCCGCAGGCAGCGTGCTGACTCAGGTTGGCAGCACGCTGGGCGCAATACTGCTGCTGATCCTGATTATCGGCTGGCTGGTTAAGCGTCTCGGTTTTGCTCCCAAGAACAGCCGTAATAACCTGCTTAACGTGCGTGCCAGTTGCTCGCTCGGCGCGCGCGAGCGCGTGGTGGTGATCGAAGTGGATAATCAATGTCTGGTGCTCGGTGTAACCAGCCAAAACATCACGCATCTGCACACTTTCACCGCACCACCGTCTGAGGCTGAACCTGTTGCAAAAAAACAGGATTTCAGCCAGATCTTCAAGCAGGTGGTGCAGCAACAGTTTGGTAAGCGCGGAGATAAGTCGTAATGCGCCCTCACCGTTTCATTCTTGGGATCAGCGCGGCGGCATTGCTTCTCGCCAGTCCGCTAGCGCTAGCTCAGCTCCCTGGCATCGTTTCTCAGCCGCTGGCAAACGGCGGTCAAAACTGGTCGCTACCGGTACAGACGCTGGTTTTTCTCACTTCGTTAACCTTCTTGCCTGCCGCTCTGCTGATGATGACCAGCTTCACCCGCATCATTATCGTATTAGGGCTGTTACGCAGCGCATTGGGTACGCCGTCTGCGCCACCGAATCAGGTAATGCTGGGTTTGGCGCTGTTTCTCACGTTTTTTGTCATGTCGCCGGTATTCGATAAAATCTATCAGGATGCCTATCAGCCGTTTAGCCAAGACAAAATTACGATGGACGTGGCAATGGATCGCGGCGCACAACCGCTACGCGAATTCATGCTGCGCCAAACGCGTGAAACCGATCTGGCTCTCTATGCCAAATTAGCCAATCTGCCGCAGATGGCTGGGCCTGAAGATGTACCGATGCGCATTCTGCTCCCTGCCTATGTCACCAGCGAGCTAAAAACCGCGTTCCAAATTGGGTTCACGATCTTCATTCCGTTTTTAATTATCGATTTGGTTGTCGCCAGCGTATTAATGGCGCTAGGGATGATGATGGTTCCTCCGGCCACGATCTCACTGCCGTTTAAACTGATGCTGTTCGTACTCGTCGATGGCTGGCAGCTACTATTGGGATCGCTGGCACAGAGTTTTTATAGTTAACCGCCACACTCACTGAGTAAATAATCATGACCCCAGAATCCGTAATGGCACTCGGTTATCAGGCGATGAAAGTCGGCTTGGCATTGGCCACACCTTTGCTGTTGGCAGCATTGATTAGCGGCCTAGTCATCAGCCTATTACAGGCGGCGACCCAAATTAACGAAATGACGCTCTCGTTTATTCCCAAGATTTTAGCGGTATTCGCCACGATGGTGATTGCAGGACCGTGGATGCTCAGTCTACTGCTTGACTACATGCGTACCCTATTCACCAGTATTCCCTCGATCATCGGCTAAAAATCGCGATGATCTCGTTTGATACCTCCCAACTCGCGTTATGGCTCGGCCAATATTTCTGGCCGTTCGTCCGCATGTTAGCGCTTATCAGCACCGCACCGCTGCTGAGTGAAAAAGCGATCAGCAAAAAGACCAAAGTCGGCCTAGCGATGGCGATTACCTTTTTGTTAGTACCTAATTTAGGCAGTAACCCCACGCCGGTCGTCAGCATCAGTGGGCTATGGCTAGTGACCCAGCAAATATTAATTGGTGCCGCGCTCGGCCTAACCATGCAGTTTGCTTTTGCCGCCGTTCGCCTTGCCGGTGAAGTGATCGGGCTGCAAATGGGGCTTTCTTTTGCCACCTTTTTTGACCCTTCCGGCGGCCCAAACATGCCGATTCTGGCTCGATTGCTGAACCTGCTCACCATG
This sequence comes from Hafnia paralvei, assembly GCF_020150375.1. Classification (NCBI taxonomy): domain Bacteria; kingdom Pseudomonadati; phylum Pseudomonadota; class Gammaproteobacteria; order Enterobacterales; family Hafniaceae; genus Hafnia; species Hafnia paralvei. The sequence goes on from NZ_CP083737.1 coordinate 2,860,134, forward strand.
CTGCTCTTTCTGAGTTTTAACGGCCATCTATGGATGATTTCTCTGCTCGCCGAAAGCTTTCAAACGCTGCCTATTAGCGAACAGCCGCTCAACGGTAACGGTTTTCTAATGCTGGCACAGGCGGGAAGCCTCATTTTCGTTAATGGTCTAATGTTGGCGCTACCGTTGATTACCCTGTTACTCGCCCTCAATACCGCGCTCGGTTTGCTCAACCGCATGACTCCCCAGCTCTCTATTTTCGTGGTCGGATTCCCGCTCACGCTCACCATAGGTATGTTCAGCCTTAGTCTGATGATGCCAATGCTTGTTCCGTTCAGTGAACATCTGTTTAGCGAAGTGTTTGAGCGTTTAACGCAGGTGATGGGCGGAATGCAGGGGCTTTGATGGGCATAAGCAGCTCATCAAAAATGCGCAAGCGTTCGATATCTCTAAATGATGAGAACTACATCAAGGCTGTGCTCACTGGCCGCCTTGATGCAGTTTCACGTATGACGGGGACTTAACGATTCATTTGGAACAGGGACATCCCCTGCATATCCGTAAACGCCTTATACGACGCCTGCAACGCAACCTGACGCAAACTGTAATCAGAGATTGACTGATACCAGTCAACGTCTTGCGTACTACTGATACGGCTGGTGTAAGTCATCGCACGTTCGCTGCCTACGGCATCTAATGAGTCCAGCTCTTTCAGATTGGTCCCTAACTCTGCGCGAACCTGTGAAACGTTGTTCAGCGTGTTGCGCAACCCACGGTTAGCAGAGTCAATGGCGTCGCTAACCCCTTTTTTCTCTGCGTCGGTGGCACCGGCAATCGGCGTTTTCAGGGCATCAATAGCCTTTTGCAGCGTGCTGAAAATATCGCTACTGACCGAACCATCGGGCTCTTTGATCGGGTTGCTAGACGCCTTCTGGAATACGTCAGAACCGGTGTGGCTGATGGTCATATCGCGTGCGGCATCCACCTTTTGTGTTACCGCGGTATCGCCGCCCTTATAGTTCACAGTGACTTTACCCGTCACAGGGTCGGTCACTTTCTCGAACGGCGCGGTATCATTTTTGAAGCCGGCAAAAACATAACGACCATTGCCGTCGGAGCTGTTTGCCAAATTCAGCAGTTGATCGCGCATGCCCTCAAGCTGTTTAGCAATGGATGCACGGTCATCGTCGCTTTTACTGCCTGAAGAAGCCCCATCCACCAACACGGGTGTGATGTCTTGCAGCGTTGAAGTCACCTGCTGCAACACGCTTTCTTCCATCGAGACACCTTGGCGTGCATAGCCGCGCGCCATGGTATATTGATCGTTTTGCGCCTGCGCCTGTTTTAATCCCACCAGTTGCGAAGCCGCAAGCGGATCGTCGGAAGGATTAATGACGCGTTTTCCGCTGGTTAACTGCTGTCCAATGCGCTGCCATTCTGACTGCGCATCCGTGATACTGCCCATATTCTGTTGGTACATCATGCTGGTGCTAAGACGCATGGAATAACATCCTTCTTATCGAATATTAAGCAGAGCGCTAAATAGCGTCGTCGCTGTCTGAATAACCTGAGCATTCGCCTGATAGTACTGCTGGAAACGCATCAAATTACCGTACTCTTCATCTAGATTGACGCCTGAAACCGACTGCTGCTGCTGAGTCAGCTGTTTCACCACGTTGCCCTGTGCCGTACTGTCAACTTTTGCGCTGTTGGTTTGGTTCCCTACGGTACCAACCAGCCCCGCATAAGCTTCGTTGAAGGTTGATTTCCCGCCAACAGTCTGCGCTTTTTGCAAATCCAACATTTTTTGCGCATTGGTGTTATCACCTTTGCCGCTGGCATCCGGCACTAAATTACCGCTGGCGTCATACTCCGGTGTACCCGCGCCAATTTTCGCCGCATCGGTGATTGCCACGCCAAAACCTTGCACCGCGCTAGACGTGGTCTTTAGCGTAAAGCTATCGCTTTTGGCCGCCGCTGGAGACACCGTCACCTCTAACCCGTCAAACTGAAGTTTGCCGGTCGCATCAGGGGTCAGATCCGTAATTTTACTGTTGTCGGACAGACGGGTGATCTGCCACTTACCGTTTTTGTCATATTCCAAGCGGTAGTCGGTCGCTTTGGTTTGACTCACATCGGTATACTTTGCCGAAATAGAAGCATTAACGGTTTTATCATTATTGCTGTTAGCGAAGGACGATGGCTGACCAATAGTGAAAAATGGCTCGTTGGTGGTCAGATCGCCATTCAAATCGATGCCCGCTTGCTGCACCTTATTGAAGCTATCGGCCATAGAAAGCGCAATTTGCCCAAGTTGATTACGCGCGTTATCCAACGCCCCGCTACGGAACTGTAAAATCCCGCTCAGACTACCGCCGGTGATACGACCTTCAGGCACTTCGCTTGCGGTACCTGAACCACGGTTATAGCCAATAGTCAGGCGCTGAGGGTTCGCGCTAGAAGGGATCGCTTCCAGTTTATAAGCGTCGTTTCCCTGCACCAAAGACAGCCCACCGGCAAAGGACACGTTCATTGCGCCGTCTTGCATGGTGATTTCGACGTTAGCAATCTGGTTCAACTGAGTGGCCATCTGATCGCGTAGGTCGAGTAAATCGTTAGGCGCACTTCCACCACTTGCGCCGGTAAGACGTGAAATCTGATCGTTTAAGCTGGCAATTTGTTTGGTGTAGTTATTAATCTGCTCAACGCTGTTACTGACGGTGACGTTAGCGTTGCTTTCTAGATTTTTCAGGTATTCATCGGTGGTTTTAAACTGATTCACCAAGCCATTCGCTTTGGCTAATACGGTTTGACGTGCGGCCGGATCGCTAGGGTTGCTGACCAAGTTTTGCAGGTTAGAGAAGAAATCCTGCATGTTGGCTGACAGGCTGTTATTACTGTCTGCCAACAGGTTATCGATTTGCGAAACCTGCTGATAATAAGCCGTGGTAGAAGCGTAGTCACTCTGCCCCTGACGCAGTTGTCCAACGATAAAGGAATTATATTCGCGATTAATACCGCTTACGTTCACCCCATTACCGATAAAACCGGTTGATGTACTGATCCCGCCGCTTTGTGCAAAACTCACCGTTTGGCGGTTATAACCTTGAGTGTAAACATTACTAAGGTTATTACTTGTGACGCTCAGCGCGGTCTGTGCGGCGCTTAGTCCACTCATTGCGCTATTAATTAAGTTAGCCATTCGGGTTCCTTTAAACTTAAAAAAAGCCTCACGTCATCACGCGGCAAGGCTCTTGTTGTTGAAACAGTTATCGGCGGTAGGAAAGTAAACTTGAGGGAAAAATCATGGCCTCTAACGATTTTTCCTACCCTGATAGTGATGCAAACAGCAACGCCGATCGTTAATGTGACTGCGGTGTAATATTCCGCCCGCCTGTCGATACCGAGCTTCATTGATACACCGGTGAAGGCGTACGGGCAGAGACCACCAGCGCGTGGTCTCTGCACTCGCGCGCTTTTATCCGAGACGCCATCTCCGCTCCGGTTTGGTATCGCAAATCCTCTATGGGATTGCGGGGAAATATTTCGTTCGCCGGTCAACAAATGCGTTTCCATGGCACCGCTGGCGAAGGCGACCGATGAGGGGCGCCAGCGCGCGCCCCTTCAAACCTCGCGCTTTTTATCCGAGATGCCATCTCCGCTCCGGTTTGGTATCGCCCATCCAGGGCGCCCCAAACTCCGTCACGACATCCCTGTCGTGCCGGCTCTATCAACGAATACTTAAACTAAAAACCGGCCACGCCTTTTGTTTTGACGTTGACCTTTCCGGCACGTTGTTCTTCAGCCGAAGGGAGGAATGTAGGCTAGGATTCGCCGACAGGGATGTCGGCGAAAGAACGGAGGAGCCAGGATGGCGATTGCCGTTCGTTCCGTTAAGGCCGGAATGACGAGTTTCGGGCACCTGCGAAGCAGGCTGAAGAATGGTGCCAAGCCCGGATGCAAGGCGGCGGCGATTGAGCCGCCTTGCTCGGACGCCTACGCCAATGGCTTAATAGATCCACAGATGCTAACTGGCGTACGAAACCCTTCCCTAATCAACCATAAAGCTAGCCGTACGAAACCCTTCACTAATCAACCATAAAACTAGCCGTACGAAACCCTTCACCGATCAACCATAAAGCTAGCCGTCCCCACCTAAAACAACCTCTCCAAATCCGTGGTATACGCCTTCACCACCTGTTCGCCCGCGTTTTTAATCTGTCCAATCACCTGTACCAGCTTGCTGGCGTAGTTAGGGTCGGTCGCATAGCCCGCTTTTTGCAGAGCATGTGCGGCCTGTTCTGGCGTATTGGCGCTGGTGACGTTGGCATAGCGTGGGTTATTGGTTAACAACTGCACATAGTCGCTGATGGCTTCAAGGTAAGATCCATACACACGGAATTTGGCTTTCACTTTATGTGCAACGCCATTTTCAAACTCGGTGGTGGTGATCTCGGTTGTCGGGCCATCCCAACTTTTGCCGGCTTTAATCCCAAACAGGTTGAAGCTACGCGAACCATCGGTCGTAGGAATCTCCCGCTGACCCCATCCAGACTCCAGCGCCGCCTGCGCCACAATCAGTTGGTGCGGTATACCACTCTGTTGGCTGACAGCTCGCGCCGCGCCACTCAGTTGAGTGACAAACTCGCCGTTGCTGGTCGGCATCGGCGACCCATTTTGTGGGATACGCGGCATCGCTCGGCGCATCACCTGCTCAAGTGCACGAACCGGCATGCTTTGAATCGTCTCTCCATCTAACGCCATTGGCGTAGTGCCCACGCTGTCAGGAATCGACGTTTTATTTCCGGAAAGCTGCTGTACCAGCATATCGGCGATGCCGAGACTACCGGACATATCCTGTGCAATTTGCTGGTCATACATCGAGGTATACAGCTTCGTTTGTTCCGTACTCAGTTCCCCATCCTGAGGCAGCGCAGCACGCATACTTTTCAGCATCATTTGAACAAACATGCCTTCCATCTGCTTGGCGGTTTCACGGATAGCCTTATCCGATCCAGCCGCCGTATGACGTTTCAACTGATTTAATGCCTGCGCGTCATACGCGGCGCTACCGAGAGAGAAGCTATCATTCATCAGATAATTTCCAATTTGGCTCGTAGGCAACCGGCGCTCTGCATTGCCTGCAAAATCGACATCAGATCGTTCGGCGTAGCTCCCAACGCGTTAAGGGTTCGCACAACGCTGTTTAGGTTGGCACTTGAACGCACCTGCTGTAATGAACCTTGCCCTTGCTGAACTGAGATCTGAGTATTTGGCGTCACCACGGTTTGTCCCCCACCAAACGGGGTATTAGGCTGACTGACGGTATTTTGACGATCGACCACCACGGACAGGTTCCCTTGAGCGACAGCGCAAGAGTCCAGCTCAACGTTGCGGTTCATCACCACCGAGCCAGTTCGTGAGTTAACGATAACCTTCGCATCGAAACTACCAACAGACACTTCAATATTCTGAATGTTCGCCAATACGCGTACCTGATTGCTGTTGCCTTGTGGAACTAAAACCTGCACGGTGCGAGCATCCAGCGGCGTAGCCGAACCCATCCCGCCAAAGCGGTTAATTGAATCACTGATACGCTGTGCCAAGCTGAAGTCTTCATCGTTGAGCTGTAGGTTAATCACGTTACTGTTGCCGAAGGTGCTCTGCACCTCACGTTCGATCGTCGCGCCGCCGCTGATACGCCCCCCCGCTAACTGATTCACCTGAACGCTGCTACCACCGGCGGATGCACCTGCGCCGCCCACTAGCACGTTACCCTGCGCCAAGGCATAGACCTGATTATCCACACCTTTTAGTGGTGTCATCAGCAAAGTACCGCCGCGCAGGCTTTTGGCGTTCCCCATCGATGAAACCACCACGTCGATACTTTGACCGGCACGTGAAAATGGCGGAAGCTTAGCGGTTACCATCACGGCAGCCACGTTTTTCAGCTGCATGTTAGTGCCCGCCGGTACAGTGATCCCTAACTGCGACAGCATGTTGTTCAGGCTTTGGGTCGTAAACGGCGTTTGCATGGTTTGGTCACCCGAACCATCCAGACCGACAACCAATCCATAACCGATCAGGGCGTTATCGCGCACACCCTGTACGGTGGTTAAATCGCGGATACGTTCGGCGCTAGCGGTTTGGGTGAACAGGCTTAGGGAAACCAACAGCCCCAGCATCAGCGAAGTCATACGCTGAGCCCATCGTCTAGAGCTATGTTTCATCGTTCTATTCCTTATCAACATATGATCAACCCTTTTATTAATACGGAGAAAGGTTGAGGAAGAACCGCTGCAGCCAGCCCATGTTCTGAGCTTCGTTGATATAACCACTGCCGACGTATTCGATACGCGCATCAGCCACCTGCGTTGATACCACAGAGTTGCTGCCGCTGATGGTGCGTGGGTTCACGACGCCAGAGAAGCGGATAAATTCGGTGCCCTGATTGATGGCGATTTGCTTTTCGCCCACCACTTTCAGATTACCGTTAGCCAGCACTTCCGCGACGGTCACCGTAATCGTGCCGTTAAAGGTATTGTTGGCGTTAGCCCCGCCCTTACCGCCGAATTCGTTGTCGCCGGACATGTTCATGTCAGCTCGCGCGTTACCCAACAGCCCTTCCAGATAGCGTGGCGCAGTCGCCACTTCGAAACTGGATTTACCGTTACGGCTAGCGTTTGCCGAGGAGCTTTTGCTGGCGCTGACGTTTTCCTGCAACGAAATGGTCAACGTATCACCCACGTTGCGTGGACGGCGGTCTTCGAACAGCGGCTGATAGCCATAATTCATCGGCTGCACGCTTTGGAAAATAGAGCCATTGGCAACGGTCGGCGCTGCGGGTGCCGGAGAGGCCGTGGTTGCACCCTTCACGATCTGATCGTGCGGAATGTAAGCGCAGCCGGAAAGCAATAGAGCCGCACTCAGTGCGGCGATTTTGCATGGCATCAATGCGGGACGAGCAACAGCATTGGATATCATCACGTTATGCGGCTTGATTGACATACTGCATCAGTCCTTAGAGCTGCGTTAAGCGCTGCAGCATCTGGTCAGACGTTGTCACGGCTTTGCTGTTAATCTCATAGGCGCGTTGAGTCTGGATCATATTGACCAGTTCTTCAGCCACGTTAACGTTTGAGGTTTCGACATAGCCTTGATACAACATGCCCGCACCATTCAGACCCGGAGTGCTTTCGGTCGGCGCACCAGAACTCTCGGTTTCCTGATACAGGTTTTCACCCACGCTCTCCAAACCGGCATCGTTGATAAACGTTGTTAGGGTTAGCTGTCCAACCTGCGTGGTTGCGGTTTGTCCTTGCTGATTCACACTAACGATACCGTCGCGACCGATGGTCAACTTGGTGGCATTAGCCGGAATAGTGATCGCCGGAACGACCTGAAAACCGCTCGACGTCACGAGTTGGCCGTTTTGATCCACTTGGAACGAGCCATCGCGCGTGTATGCTAGCGTGCCATCCGGCTGCTGCACCTGAAAGAATCCCTGACCTTTAATGGCAACATCACGGCTGTTGTCGGTCTGAGACAGGTTACCTTGGCTATGCAAACGTTCAGTGGCAACCGGACGCACACCAGTACCGATCTGTAACCCTGAAGGCAACGTCGTTTGCTCGGAGGATTGAGCCCCCGGCTGGCGTAGCGTTTGGTACATCAAGTCTTCAAATACGGCACGCTGGCGTTTAAAGCCATTGGTGCTAACGTTGGCCAAGTTGTTGGCAATGACGTCCATGTTCGTTTGTTGGGCTTCCAGCCCGGTTTTTGCGATATACAGTGAACGGATCATTCAAACACTCCTACAGTTATTCAACTCGCTCAGCGGCTATTAACTCAATGACAACAGCTGGTTGGCTTTTTGTTCGTTGTCATCCACGCTGCGAATGACCTTCATCTGCATTTCAAAACGGCGGGCGTTGGCAATCATATCGACCATCGTATCCACGGGTTTGACGTTGCTTCCTTCTAATACCCCAGGCATCAGACGCATTTCTGGGTCGAGCGTCAGCGTAGCGCCGCGTTGCTGCTGCGCTTCTGGCGTCAAATGGAATAAGCCATCGTCGCCGTGTGCCATTTCCTGAGACGTGGCTTTAACCAGTTTCAAACGCCCAACCTGAGTGGTGGTGTTGGGCTGATCGCCAGCGCCGAGCGCCGTGATAGTGCCATCGGCGGCAATCGTGATTTCTGCACGATCGGGGATCGCAATCGGCCCGTTATCGCCGATCACTAAGTTGCCCTGCGATGTCAATTGTCCTGCGGTGTTGATCTGCAGGTTACCGTTACGGGTATAAGCTTCCGTGCCGTCTGCGTTACGCACCGCAAGCCAGCCATCCTGCTGTAACGCCACATCTAACGGGCGCTCGGTGTAATCCAATTTACCCATACTCATGTCATGCATCGGCGTTGACGCCGCGACCAGGGTACGGGTTTCAATGCTGTCACCCTCAACCGGTACAGCGCGTAAAGCCGCAAGCTGGGCACGAAATCCGGGCGTGCTGGCGTTGGCCATATTGTTGGCCGTGATTGCCTGCTGTTCGAGGGTCTGGCTAGCGGCCCCCATCGCGGTATAAATCGCGTGATCCATAGCATCTGCCTGTTGCCTCTATGCGCCGGCCATCTCGCCAGCGCATAGAAGAAGTGGATTAAGGGTAATTAACGTAGGTTGACCAACGTTTGCAGGATCTGGTCCTGCGTTTTGATGGTTTGAGCATTGGATTGGTAGTTACGCTGCGCCACAATCATGTTGACGAGCTCTTTACTCAGATCCACGTTGGATGCCTCAACGGCGCCGCTGGTCAATGCGCCTAACCCACTGGCACCCGCCACGCCAACAATCGCCTGACCCGATGTGGCACTCTCTTTCCACATGTTGTTGCCTTCAGACTGAAGACCCTCTGGGTTGGCAAAGTTTGCCATCACGATTTGCGCCAATAGCTGGGTTTGCTGGTTAGAGTAAGTGCCCGTAATGGTGCCATCGTCGTTGATCTGATAGCCGGTCATCTCACCTGCTGCATAACCGTCTTGAGATTTGGCGGTCACGCCATCTTTACCGGTGTTTTGTTGCATGGAACCGGTGAAAGTCAGGTTGAAGTTTTGCGCTGGAGCGCCGTTGTTAGCTGCCATGTTCAGTGCCAGAGGTGTACCTGGGTTTTGCAGCGTACCGTTCTGGTCAAACTCCAGTTTGCCTGCGTTTTGAGGTGCTGTACCTGCAGCGGCTGCGCTATCGACGCTATAAACCGTCCATGGCGTAGTCATGCCCGTCGCCGGTGGCGTGGCTGCCACTGGTGCCCCTTTCACGAAATAAAGATTCATATTGTGGGTATTCCCCAAAGAATCATAAGTCGTAATAGACGTTGCATAGGTGTAGGAATCAACATCATCAACTTTGAACGGTGAGTTCTTTGGCACCTCATGCGATGAGTTAAGGTTCATGCTCATGTTGCCTGAGCTGCTGGCTTTAGCCGGCATCATGCCCGTTGGGATCTGAATCGGTGAAGGCTGCGCGCCTTGTTGGATAGTCGGAGGTGAACCTGCCGCGGGATAACCTGTCAGGAAAACGCCCTGCGCATTGGTCAAGAAGTTGTCCTGATTCTTAGTGAATTGGCCGTTACGCGAGTAGTAAACGCCGCCGTTAGCATCCTGCATACGGAAAAAACCGTTGCCACTGATCGCCACGTCTAAACCACGGTTAGTGGTGGTGGTAATACCATCGGTAAAGTCCTGCTGCACGCTAGCAACTTTCACGCCTAGCCCCACCTTTGAACCCGCGAACATGTCGGCAAAGGTCACAGAGCCAGATTTAAAGCCTACGGTTTGCGAGTTAGCAATGTTGTTGCCGATAACGTCAAGGTTACTGGCCGCAGCGTTCAAGCCGCTGACTGCTTGGTTAAATCCCATGTGAAGTCCTATCTCTAGAGGTCAAAAAACGTTCATCAGCAAAAATCAGAGCTGCTGATAATGATGGAGTCAACGCTGTGGCTACAGGATCTGGCGCACGTCGTCGAGGGTGGCGGTGCCCGCCATGCCGAGTTCCAGCAACGCGCCGTTACCGTTTTTGGTCACTCCGTTCACCATGCCAAAGTGCAACGGCTGAACGACCATCGGCTGACCTTGGTTGGTCGCGCTCACGCTAAAGGTGTAGGCTCCGTTTGGCACGTTGGTGCCATCGGTTTGTGTGCCGTCCCATGTATAGCTATGAACACCCGCCGTTTGCGTGCCCAAATCGATTTGTTTAACGACCGCACCATTGGCGTCGCTGATGGTAACCACCACGCTCTGAGCACCACTTTCCAGCTCAAAACCAAACGGTGTGGTACTGGTTGTGGTTGCACCCTCTTCTTTCCCCGCCAAAATATTTTTGCCGGGGATCATCACGCCATGACCAATGAGGCTGCTGGCCTGTAACGATTGATTGCTGTTAATTTGGCCGGAGATAGAACCCAACGTGGTGTTGAGCTTTTCAATGCCGCTAACGGTGTTGATCTGCGCCAGTTGGCTGGTCAGCTCATTGTTTTGTAGCGGATTGGTCGGATCTTGGTTTTTTAGCTGCGCAACCAAAAGCGTCAGGAAGCTGTTGCTTAAATCCTGGCTGTTTTGGCTGGTTAAGCTATTGGTGCCGTTGGTTTTGTTGGTTGCGCTGGAATTATCAACCGGATCGTTAAGCGAGACAGAAACTGCCATAGCTCCTCCTGTTATTGGCCAAGCGTTAATGTTTTCATCATTAACGACTTGGTAGTGTTGAGGACTTCTACGTTGGCCTGATAGCTGCGAGAAGCGGCAATGGAGTTCACCATCTCACCGACCACGTCAACGTTAGGCATCCGCACATAGCCTTTAGCATCGGCTAACGGATTGCCCGGTTGGTACACCAAACGCTCTGGCGACGGATCGTCAACCAGCTGCGATACTTTTACGCCGCCGGTTTCCTGCCCTGGTGCGGCTTGCACTTCAAACACGACCTGCTTGGCGCGGTAGGGTTCGCCATCGGGTCCGGTCACACTGTCGGCATTCGCCATGTTGCTGGCTGCCACGTTCATACGCTGCGACTGTGCCGCCAGCGCCGAACCGGAAATATCAAAAATGTTGAGCATCGACATGGTCGTTATCCTTGTTGCAACACTGACATCATGCTTTTGATCTGCCCGCTGATAACGGTCAGATCGGTTTGATAGCGCAGGCTGTTATCAGCGAATTGCGTACGCTCGCGGTCCATATCGACGGTGTTTCCATCCAGCGATGGTTGATCGGGGACGCGGTAGAGCATATCCAGTTCAGGCGGCTGAAAACTCTGGGCAGGAATATGGCGGCTAGAGGTGGTTTTTAGCTCGACACCGCTGCCATTAACACGCCCTTGTTCGATCGCGCGCGTAAGCTGTGAGGAAAAATCGATATCTCTGGCCTGAAAGCCTGGGGTATCTGCGTTGGCGATATTGGCAGCCAGGATTTCCTGACGCTGTGCGCGTAGGTTTAAAGCTTCTTGCTGAAAACGTAACGCGGCATCCAGTTTATCGAGCATACCTTCTCCGCTAAGTGGGTTAGGACGGGCTGCCATGGCATAAAGCTGCTGGCAGATCGTCAAGAATGACAATTTGGAGCGGATAGCATAGACGTGGGGAGATACAGACGATGGGAGGAATAAGCGCAAAATGTAGCGCTATTTGTGGCCTTTATTTTCTAGCAAAGCAGATAGACTACGAGCCTGAGTTTAGAATTTTCACGCTGTAATACGTTAATTCCACCCGGTGGAGGCCCCATGCGTTGCGATTTAAAGAAATGGCCATTATTCCTGACCAGCGTTTTGCTGACGGGCTTTTTCTTGCCCTCGGCGCACGCAGATTCAGCGCTACAAGAGGGGCTAACGCAGTATTTCGGCCAACAGTTCACCGCAGAAAATCAGCACGTAAAAGTCAATATTCGTTCCCCTCAATCGCAGTGGCCAACGTGTGAAATACCCCAGTTTTCGATGCCCTCCTCGGCACGCCGCTGGGGAACACTGAGCGTGTTGGTACAGTGCCCGCAGGATAAACGTTATCTGCAAGTTGAAGTTCAGGTCACAGGAGGCTATCCGGTAGCGAGCGCACCACTCAGCCGTGGGCAGCATATTAGCGCAGCAGATTTCAATATCATGCAGGGTCGTCTCGATCGTCTTCCTACCGGTAGCATTATGGAAATAAGCCAGTTAGATAACGCGGTATTGACACGTGATTTAGCGGCGGGTCAGCCGGTGACGTCATCGATGATGCGCCGTACATGGATCATTAAGGCCGGACAATCGGTACAGATTTTAGCGCAGGGTGACGGCTTTAACGTGACCAGCGAAGGGAAAGCGCTCAATAATGCGGCGATTGCCGACAACGTTCGCGTTCGTTTAGCCTCTGGACAAATTATCAGCGGCAAAGCCACCGAACAGGGAACTATCGAGTTGCTAATGTAGTCATTTCTCGTGCCAAAATGACTTTTTCACGCTTAGGTGAAAAAAAGCTGCAATAAATCGAGCGAAATAGACAGTTTTAGCTAAAGTTATTGGCTTCTAAGCCGATAGTACAGACAGACAGAAACACGTTGCCGTAGCGTTCAATCAGAGAACGGACTCACGCCAACTAACCAGTGAGATAATGACAATGAGCATAGATCGCACCCATTCGCTGAGCGGTGTTAGTCCGATTCAGCCAAGAGAAGCATCCGAAATCCAGCAGCAAAAACGCAAAGAGGCTACAAGCCAACCTGCGGTTGATGGCACTCAGGTTAAGCTGAGCGATGCGCAATCGCGCCTGATGCAGCCGAATGGCCAAGATATCAACGTTGAACGCGTTGAAGCATTGAAACTTGCCATTCGTAACGGTGAGCTGACCATGGATACCGGCAAAATCGCCGATGCGCTGTTACAAGATACACATGATTTATTGAAATCAAACGACTGACAGGTAGTCATGACTATGCCCGGAACGTTAGACGTGCTGCAACAAATGTTAGATACCCTGAAAACGCTTGAAGTTGAGCTTGAAAACGAACAGTCACTCCTGTGTGCCGGTCGTGTAGACGCCGTGCGTTTGCAGGCCGCCACGCTGGAAAAAGAGAATCTGCTCGCCACGCTTCGCCATCAGGAACAGCATCGTCATCAAACCGGCGACCAAGCCCCCTATTCAGAACATAGCGACCTCGCTCCCCTTTGGCAGACCATCATGGATCTCACGCAGAGATTGCATGATATGAATCAGCACAACGGTATGCTGCTCAACCAACATCTCACCCGCAATCAGGGTGCGCTCGACACATTAAAAAGCCGCCACGGACAGTCTCTGTATGGCCCCGACGGACAGGCTCAGAGCGGGATGATAACGGGTAGGAAGTTGAGTATTTAGTCAAGTTTGCCTGTCATTACTGGGCTTCATTGATACACCGTAAAGGCGTACGAAATGCCATCTCCGGTTTGGAACGTCAATATCCTATGGAATTACGGTGAATTGTTTCGTTCGCCGGTCAGCAAATGCGTTTCCATGACACCGCTGGCGAAGGCGACCGATGAGGGGCGCCAGCGCGCGCCCCTTCAATCCTCGCGCTTTTTATCCGAGACGCCATCTCCGCTCCGGTTTGGTATCGCCCATCCAGGGCGCCCCAAACTCCGTCACGACATCCCTGTCGTGCCGGCTCTCCCTACCAAGACTTAAACTAAAAACCGTCCAAGCTTTTTGTTTTGATTTTGACCTTTCCGGCACGTTGTTCTTCAGCCGAATAGAGGAATGTAGGCTAGGATTCGCCGACAGGACGTCGGCGAAAGAACGGAGGAGCCAGGATGGAGATTGCCGTTCGTTCCGTTAAAGCCGGAATGACGAGATTCGGGCACCTGCGAAGCAGGCTGAAGGACGGTGCCAAGCTGGGGTGTCGGGGGGCAGCGATTGGCCCCCCGACTCGGACGCCTGCACAATGTTCAAGTAGATTTCAGAGTTCTAGGCGTACGAAATCTGACGCTAGAACAACCACATCTTACCGATAATTCACTATCACCTGCTGGCTCACCACTCTCACCGGTGGATACACCACGCCCTTGCCGGGAATGTGTAGGCTCATCGTGAGCGGTACGGCTGCTGACTCGCCTTGCAGCGCGGCGCTTTGCCCATTGGCGCTGTCTAACCAGAAGCATCGGTTTGGCGAACAGAGTTGTACAGCTAATCCCGCGGGAGCGGGATTGAGTAGCTGATAACGCCATACCACATCCTGAATAACCGCACCGGCGGGAATCGCCACGGGTGGATTGAGTGTGCGGGATGAAACGCTGACGCCTTTGTGGCTCAGTGTTGCCCCCGTGCTGTCTGCCGACCAACTGCCTCCGGTAGCGTTAACTGACAACGGAAGCGTTAGCAGCAAACCCATGAACATAAGACGTTTCATTAAGCGGCACCAATCGTTGAGGTCATACGCAACTGACGGTTCTCGCTGATTTCCATGTTTGAGAGCACCACCATCTGCGGAAGAGAACGGTGCAGGAAACGTGCGAGCAATGGCCGTAGGGCGTGATTAACCAGTAGTACTGGCGGTGCGCCAAGCATCTCTTGACGTTGTAATGCCTGTTTAGCCTGCTCCAGCAGACGATCGGCTAGACCGGGTTCAAGACCGCCTCCGCCCTGAAGCGCTTGCAATAACAGTCGCTCCAGCGGCGTGTCTAAACCGATAACCTGAATTTCACCTTCTCCGGGGAACCACTGCTGAGTAATCGCCCGTCCCAACGCCACGCGGATAACCGCGGTAAGCTCATAGGGATCGCTTTGCGTTGGCGCATGTTCTGACAAGGTTTCAATGATCGTGCGCATATCGCGAATCGATACTTTTTCCGCCAGCAGATTTTGTAGCACTTTGTGTAGCGTAGTCAGGCTGATAGTGCTTGGAATAAGGTCGTCGGTCAGCTTAGGCATCTCCTGCGTGACGCGCTCCAGCAGTTGCTGAGCCTCTTGGCGGCCAAAGAGCTCACTGGCGTGAATCCCAATCAAATGATTGAGGTGCGTCGCAACCACGGTGCTAGATTCAACGACCGTGAAACCTTGTATCTGAGCCTGCTCACGCAACGCGTTATCTATCCAGATGGCCGGTAGACCAAAGGCAGGATCGACCGTTGCCTCACCTTCCAGCGTACCGGCGGCACTGCCTGGATTGATCGCTAACCAGCGACCAGGATGTGCTTCTCCACGCCCTGCTTCGATGCCCTTAAGCAAAATGCGGTAACCCGAAGGGCTCAGCTCAAGGTTGTCGCGGATATGTACCACCGGTGGTAAAAAGCCCATCGTCTGGGCAAACTTCTTGCGAATACTGCGGATACGCCCCAAAAGTTCGCCATTTTGCTGGAAATCGACCATAGGAATAAGTCGATAGCCCACTTCTAAACCGAGCGGATCCGCAAGCTGTACATCTTCCCACGTTGCCTCCACGACCGGAGGTGCTTCAGGTACCACCTGTTCAGCCTGAGACGGCGCTGCTCGTCCTTCACGCTTGCTGATCCAATAAGCAATGCCGAGCAGTGCTGCGGTGAAGAGCAAAAAGACCAGGTTGGGCATGCCCGGTACCAAACCGAGTAAGCCCAGCACCGAGGCGCTAAGGATCATCACGCGCGGATTGCTGAACAGCTGATTCACCATCTGTTCACCGACATCCTGATCGGTGCTCACGCGAGTGACGATAACCCCTGCGGCGGTTGAGATAACCAGCGCGGGGATCTGTGCAACCAAGCCATCACCGATGGTCAGCAATGTATAGGTTTCCGCCGCCTGCCCCACGGGCATACCATGTTGAATCACCCCCACCAGCAATCCGCCGACCACGTTTAGCGCCATAATCATCAAACCGGCAACAGCGTCACCGCGGACAAACTTACTGGCACCATCCATTGAACCGTAGAAATCGGCTTCCTGCGTCACTTCCGAACGACGTTTTTTCGCTTCGTCTTCACCGATCAGCCCTGCGTTGAGATCGGCGTCGATCGCCATCTGCTTGCCGGGCATACCATCGAGCACAAAGCGCGCCCCCACTTCGGCAATACGTCCAGCCCCCTTGGTGATAACCATGAAGTTAATCAATACCAAGATGATGAACACCACGATACCAATGGCAAAGTTGCCGCCCACCAAAAAGTGGCCGAAGGCTTCAATGACTCGACCAGCCGCCGCGCCACCGGTGTGCCCATCAAGCAAAATTACGCGCGTCGATGCTACGTTAAGCGAAAGGCGCAGCAACGTGGAGAACAGAAGAATCGTTGGAAACGCCGCAAACTCTAGCGTGCGTTGGGTGAACATGGCCACCAGCAACACCATGATTGAGAGCGCAATATTAAAGGTAAACAATAAATCCAGAATGAACGGCGGTAGCGGCAGCACCATCATCGACAGGATCATCAGGATAAGTATTGGGCCAGCCAATATTTTCCACTGAGCACCATTCATGCCCTGCATGCGTAACAACGCGGCCAAATTACTCATCGGTGGTCTTCTCTCCGGCAAAATCCAGTGCTTCCGGCACTGGCAAGTTTTGTGGTTTCTTCGGTGCTAATCCGCCCTCTTTTTGCCAACGTTTCAGCTGGTAAACCCAGGCTAAAACTTCAGCAACCGCGGCATAAAGCGTGGCGGGAATATGGTGCCCAATTTCGCTGTGTCGATAGAGCGCACGCGCCAAAGGGGGAGCTTCAAGCTGAGGGATTCGATGCTGATTTCCCAGCTCTTTGATGCGCAGCGCAATCTCACCGGCGCCTTTCGCCAACACTTTTGGCGCACTCATCTTGTTTTCCTGATACTGCAACGCTACCGCATAATGCGTTGGGTTAGTGACGATCACATCCGCTTTGGGTACATCGCTCATCATACGGCGGCGCGCAGCGGCACGCTGTTGCTGACGGATTCGCCCCTTAACATGTGGATCACCCTCTTGTTCTTTGAATTCGTCTTTAATTTCCTGCTTGGTCATTTTTAGTTTGTTGAGGTTGCTCCAGATTTGATAGAAAACGTCAAACGCCACCATCGGAACCAGACCGAGAACGATCAACAGCCCGCACATGCCAATCAGATGCAGTGCATCCCCCATGGCATCAAGCGGCGACTCGGCAATCAGCGCCAACATCTGTCCCCAATAGTGCCAGAGAAACCATCCGGCAACCCAACTCACCAAAATGACCTTCAGCACGCCCTTCAGCAACTCCGCTAACGCCTGACTGGAAAACAGGCGTTTCAAGCCCGAGAGTAGGCTCATTTTGCTTAAATCAAATTTGATCGACCCAGGATTAAAGAAAAAACCGCCAATCAGCATGGGGGCGGCCCATCCCACTAGCATCAGGCCAAGTAGCACCGGCATTAGCGCGGCAACGGCCTGTTGCAGCAGGTTACCCAACTGTCTCAGCATCTGTTTGTCATTGCTGATCAGCAACTGATCAAACTGCAGGCCTTGCGAAATCATCGCAGCCAGTTGGCGCGCCAAATGCTCACCGCCGATCAGTAGAATGGAAATACCGGCAGCCAACATCAGCATTGACGTGAGCTCACGCGAACGCGGTACTTGCCCTTTCTCACGCGCTTTTTCAAGTTTGTGGGATGTGGGGTCTTCTGTTTTTTCCAGATCGCTATCTTCTGACACCGCGCAAGCCTGAACCAAAGATGAAAATAAGTCAGTGCATAGGATGACAGAGGAGAAAAAAAGCCATAGCGGGAATAAAGGGGGGAAATTTAGGTTTATTGGGTGATCGAAAGTAAAAGATGTCAGCCCCCTCATCTTTTGCGAGGGGGCTAAAACGAGCGGATAAAGCTCATAGCCGAAGTATCGTTAACAATCAACCACCTTGCTCAAATCACCTTTCTCCGCCTGTATCTCTTCCTGAGCGAAGAAGTCGAGATTGAAGTAGGTATCTTCGGTAAGCAATTCTACTTTATGCCAGTACTGTGGCGGTGAAACCCCAAACTGACCTGCATGAATGGTGAGCTCAATTTCAGGCGTTTGTGCCTGCTCATTAGCGAAACCGTAGTATTTCACCGCACCTTGCATGACCGATAAACGACCATATACACCGGCTTTGGTGTTGTGGTGGCTCAACAGCGCAGCCGGAACGGTTTGACGATTAAAGAACGGAGTACTGCGAGTGACACGATAATTTGCTGGGATTTTAAACATATATCCACCTCTACATTGATAGTTGACGCAGTAGCGTTAAACCTTGCATTTGAGCCGAACCGCCCGCGATATAGGCGACGAGTTTGTCATTACGATAACCTTTCGCTAACAAGCCGTCGGGCATCTCTTCTGTCTGCCAAGTCACATCATCGGCGCATGTTTCCCCGGCTAGCTGTATCGGGAAGCGTGGCGTTTTTACATTAATTGGCATGATCGGCAGCGATACGTGGGTTGGCTCACCGCTGAGCGTTTTTGCCAGCGCCGCTGCGCTTTGCGAAATGGGCTGTAAAAACGGCCAGAGGCGCCCTTCAATTTGGGCAACATCGCCTAGCGCATAGATATAGGAGTCAGACGTACGTAGCTGGTTGTCCACCACAATGCCCCGTTCTACGTTTAACCCTGCTTGAGCGGCAAGCTCAATATTTGGACGTAACCCCGCAGCGCAAATCACATGATCGAACTCACGCACTTCTCCGCGGGTGAACGTCGCTCGTACACCCTGTGGCAGCCGTTGTAACATTTCCAGCGTGTTATTCAGCATGAGCTCACAGGAGAGATCGCGCAGCACCGTGGACAAGCGCTGGGCAGCAAACTCAGGCAATAGGCTGGCGAGAAGATACGGCGACGGATCGCATACGGTAACTCGCTTACCAGCCACAGCCAGATCGTGGGCAATTTCAGTGCCAATCAATCCGCCACCAATGACCAGAACGCGCTGTCCATACGCCATACGCTCACGCAGATAGAGATATTCCTGCAGGCTGTTAAGCGTCAGTATTTCTTCGCGAGCATCCCCCGCAATGGGGGGAATAAAAGCGCGCGCTCCCGTTGCCAGCACGAGTTTGCTGTAGGCCAACGTGCGTCCGTTGACCTGAACGGTGCGTTGGTTGGGATGAATAGCCTCAATCCGTTGCCCATTGAGCAACATCATTTTCAATTCCTGACGGAGTTCTTCCGCCGTTTTGCGCGTGAGATGCTGCGCCGTTTGCTGCTGGCTAAATGCATGGCTCAGTTGGGGTTTAGAATAATCCACACCGTCATCGGCGCAGATCATCACCAGCCCCGAGCTGGCCTGCAAGCGACGCACATTGCGCGCCAGTTGTAATCCTGCGTGACCGCTACCCACGATGATAAGAGGATGATTATCTGCCATCATGTTGTCCTTAATCTGCAGGGTAAAAATCATCTTTGCCCATCAGACATACTGGGCACAGGAAACTTTCGGGTACATCCTCCCAAGCGGTGCCGGCAGGTACTCCTTGGTTAGGCTCGCCCAGCTCGGGATCGTAGACCCAAGAGCAGGTGCGGCAGATCCATTTGCCTGACGTTGCTTTTTCTGCCCCGCCGCAGCCCGTGTCACAACAGGCGGGAATACCAAATTGGCGAGCGAACTCGGCGCCAAAAGCTTCACACTGAGTGACCGCGTCTTCGGTCGGTTTCCATTCGGCTTTAATACCTCGCATCATCATGAAACCGCAGTCTTGTAGACGAGAGGAGATCCGATCGACCGCCCCACCGCTCCAGCCGTGGCTACCAAATGCTGCTGCACTTTTCCCAGTAAAACGTAGCCCCTGCATCTCTTCCAATAATCCTGCCACCTGCGGCAACATAACGTTGTTTACCGTCGGCGAGCCCACCAGAATACCTTTGGATTTAAACACTTCCGTCAGCACGTCGTTTTTGTCGGAGTTAGCGAGATTAAATTGTTTCACCACCACGCTGGGATCGGCTTGTCGTATCCCGCGAGCAATGGCCTCAGACATGGTTCGAGTGCCATTCCACATGGTGTCGTAAATCAGCGTAATTTGGTTTTCTTGATAGCTATCGGCCCACTTCAGATAGTTTTCAACGATTTGTGCCGGGTTATCGCGCCATATGATGCCGTGTGAAGTACAGATCATGTCGAGAGGTAAATTCAGGGATAACACTTCTTCAATTTTTTTGGTTACCAGCTTGCTGAAAGGCGTCAGGATATTGGCGTAATACTTGATGCACTCGTTGTACAGCTCGTTTTGGTCAATCTCATCATTGAATAAACAGGCGCTGGCGAGGTGCTGACCAAAGGCATCATTGCTGAACAGCAAAGCATCTTCGGTCATGTAGGTCATCATGCTGTCAGGCCAGTGCAGCATGGGGGCTTCAACAAAGACCAACTTTTTGCCGTTGCCAATATCAATGGAATCACCGGTTTTCACAACACGGAAATTCCAGTCCTGATGGTAGTGACCTTTGATTGAATTAACCCCGTTCGCGGTGCAGTAAATTGGCGTATTGGGTATTTTCGCCATCAACGCAGGCAGCGCACCGCTATGATCGCTCTCGGCGTGGTTAGCGATGATGAAATCGATTTTATTTAAATCGATTTCGCGTTCGAGATTAGCAACAAACTCGGCGGCATAGGGGGTCCACACCGTATCAATCAGAACATTTTTTTCTTCTTTAATCAGATAGCTGTTATAGCTAGAGCCTTTGTGGGTTGAATACTCGCTGCCGTGAAACTCGCGCAGTTCCCAATCTTGTTTACCGACCCAATAGACGTTGTTTTTTACCTGAATAGCCATGAACCACTCCTGATTATTTTCCACTCTTAAATATGCATTTCAAATGCGTCTTTTTGATTATGGTATTTAATATGCATTTTAAATGCAACTTAAAGAGCGATTTTTTCAGAGGGTAATACTTAAGGAGTAGATTCAATGCAAAAGCCAGTCCCCCTGATGCGGGGACTGGAATGGCAACGGATGGAGAAAACGGGGAAAATTATGTGGGGATAGACTAAACTTTTTGGAACATGCCCTCGCCCAAATAGTGGTTTTCGTCCTTTACTCCCGGTAATACAAAGAAGTAACCACCACCGATAGGCTTTATGTACTCTTCTAGCGCCTCGCCATTCAGGCGCTTTTGCACCGTGATAAATCCTTTATCCAGATCGTGTTGATAGCAGACAAACAGTAGTCCCATATCCAGCTGCCCTGAATTGGAAACCCCCTGCGAATAGCTATAGCCACGACGCATCATCAAGCTGCTGTGCGTTTCTTTAGTGCGCGGATTGGCTAAGCGAATATGCGCATCAAGCGGGATAACTTTTCCGTCGGGATCCCTGCTGTAATCAGGCTCATCATGTTCATGATTCATCCCCAGCGGAGCACCACTGGCCTTGTCACGCCCAAAAATAGTCTGCTGCTCTTGCAGTGGCGTACGATCCCAGAACTCAACGCGAAAACGGATGATACGTACTGCCTGATAGCTGCCACCCACCGTCCAAGCTGGCTCTTGTTGATCGGCCGTCACCCAAACAATATCGTCCATCAGCGGCTTATCGCTGGCATTGGGATTGGCCGTGCCATCTTTAAAACCGAGCAGGTTGATCGGTGTTTCTTTACCTTGGCTCTGCGCCGCATGGGTGGAAATAAACCCCTCGCGCCGCCAGCGTACGCTAAGCAAATCAGGCGTATATTTGATAATGTCGCGTAGCGCGTGGATCACACTGTCATTACTGTTGCTGCAAATTTGCAATAACAGATCGCCGTGGCAAATATTGGCATCAAGAGAATCGTTGGGGAAACGCGTCATCTTTTGCAACTGCGTAGGTTTTTGAGCCGCGAGCCCAAAGCGTTCATCAAAGAGTGAATTACCCACCGAAACCGTGATAGTGAGGTTATCTGGATAGATATCCGGCCCCATGATCCCTGAATCCAGCGGAGGCAATTTGGCATCGGCATGCGGTGCTTTGCCGCCGTGCGTCAAAAATGCTATCCGCTCGGTGAGTAACTTCATTAAACGCTGTAAATCTTCTGCGTTGGTCGCCAACACATCAAAAGCAACCAACATCGCCGATGCTTGCTGCGGTGTCAGCACACCGGTCTGATGTTCACCATAAAACGGCTGTTTCTGCCAGCGTGCATTTTTCGGTGACGTCGCCGTCGCCAGAGGCTTGGTTCCCGTATCTGCTTTGACCGCGCCACCGAGCGCGAGCGCGCTGCCCAGCGCCCCTGCGCCAATCAATAAACGACGGCGAGAAGGCATTTCTGCCCCCCCAGTCAGCCCGGTGACCGGGCATCCTTTACCACTCATCTTTCCAACCTCAAAACGTTGCTTTTAATCGAGACCTAAAACACCGCGCAGCTGCGCTAAATCTTCTGCCAACGCCGTAATTGGGCCTTTCATCGCGTTGCGATCGGCAGCGGTCAGCTTCTCATAGGATTCATAGCCATCTTTGGTACGATATTTATCCAAAATGGCGTCAACGGTTTTAAAGTTGGCATCAATTTTTGCCAGCAGTTGCGGGTTAGCTTTTTCCAACATTGGGCGCAGCAGGTTAACGATTTTCTGCGCACCATCGACGTTTGCACGGAAGTCCCACAGGTCGGTACGACTGTAGCGATCTTCTTCACCGCTGATTTTGCTGGCAGCCACTTCTTCAATCAAACCCGCCGCGCCGCCAACCACTTTGCTTGGGGCGAAAGTTAAGGTTGTCACACGGTTTTGCAGCTCAAGCACGTCTTTCATCAAGCGGTCAGCGTAGCCATCAGCCCCTTTGGTGGTTTTGTCACCAAACAGCACTTTTTCCAAACGATGGAAACCGGTGAAGTTAGGATCCTGTGCTTTTTGCTCATAGTCGTCTTCGCGCGCATCGATGCTGCCATCAAGATCGGAGAACAACTCAGCAATCGGTTCAATTCGCTCATAGTGCTGGCGCGTAGGCGCATACAGTTTTTGCGCCGTGGCTAAATCACCCTTTTTCACGGCATCAGTGAATGCTTTGGTCTGTTCCACCAGCTGTTTCACTTCTTGCATCACGTAAACTTTGTACTCAGCAATGGGACCTACCAATGCCATAGCATCCGTTTTTGCAGCCGTCGCACCGTCAACAGCTTGAACAATAATTTTGCCCTTAGGATTGCTGAGCAAACCACAGGTCATATCGTATTCACCCGGTTCTAAAGTTGCTGTCATTTTTTGGGTAAAACCGGGAGCAATATTTTCGCGCTCCTCCACGACCATCACGCCTTTGAGAATTTCCCACTCCAGCGCCTTTTGGCTGTTGTTATGCACAATGAACTGGGTTTTCCCGGCAGGAATGGTCAGCGTCATTGGCTCACATTGTTTGTCGTTAACTGAAATTTTGACCTGAGGCAGCGCTTCAGCCGCCAAAGCCGCAGTGGTAGGCAGCGCCAGCAGAGCAAGAGATAACGCGGTGCGGCGGAAAATCTGGATGGACATAACGGTGACTCCCTGACAATTTGTTCAATATTATTTGGTTTTAATTAACGTGACTGACTCGCGTTACGGTTCGCCGCTTCATCAACGGCTCGCTGCGGCATGAAGAAGAAAATCAGTGCTGGTATGAGATAGAGGAAATACACCAGAACTTCGCTGACGGTCGGTGCTTCCTGATAACCGAAAATACCTTCGAGCAACGTTCCCAGAAGTGAATGAGTCGAGAGCACATCGGTGAAATTAAACGCAATATCTTGCAGATAGTTCCAAAGCCCGGCTTCGTGGAAAGCGCGGATGGCTCCGGCTGCTAAGCCTGCGGCAACAAACAGAATAAATAGGCTGGTCCATTTAAAGAACTTAGCCAAATGCAGTTTTACGCCGCCCCAATAGATCATCATACCGACAATGATGGCGCACACTAATCCGAGCACCGCACCAATCGGAGCCTGAATGCCGACATCTTGCTGAAAGGCTGCCAGCAGGAAAAACACGGATTCCAGCCCTTCGCGCGCAACGGCAAAAAACACCATCGCGACTAACGCCCATCCCTGCCCTTTACCTGCATTTAGTGCGTTGTCTATCGCGCCTTCTAAGTGTGTTTTTACCGAGCGAGAAACTTTACGCATCCAAAAAACCATGTACGTCAAAATACCGACCGCAACGACGGCGACAATCCCTTCAAACAGTTCTTGCTGTTTTTGGGGAAACTCACCGGTGGTCTCATTAATAAAAATGCCTAACCCTAAGCAGAGAGCCGCAGCCAAAATAACGCCGATCCACACAATGCCTAGCCATTGAGCGCGTTGGGTACGTTTTAAATAACTGGCGATAAGGCTTACGATCAGTGCAGCTTCAAGCCCCTCGCGGAACATGATGAGGAATGGGACAAACATGTTTTCTCTCTTGCTTGCGCGTAACGCGCATGTAAAGAACGGTAAAAATAATGATACCGATTATCATTACGATCAATAAAAAAACAAGCGCCCAATGCATAATATTTGTGAATTAAAGTGTAGCCAGTTGTTACTCATGGGTATTTGAAATGAAAATAATTTTTAAAAACAAACGAATAGCTTGAACGAAGAAGATAGCCTACTGATATTGAGCTCAGCGTTTGTTCAAAAAAGGTCACTAAAACCGTCGGATATTTTTGCTATCTATCCCAGCTGCGCTGGCCTAACTTATAAAAGTTAAGTATTTGGAGACTGAGCTAATTCAATTGGATAGCTCACTATCAACGAACATTCATTCTGCTTTATTTAGGAGAGTAAAATGTCTTTCACAATGGGTGATAGCGTTCAAAAGATCGGCGGAGGTCCGCGTATGACCGTTTTGGCTGTGAACGGTGATGAAATCACCTGCGTCTGGAATGAGCTAGGTAACGAGAGAAAAGAGACTGTCGATGCCAAGGTGCTAACGCTATACCACGAAGAAGGTGATTTTGGCGTGTGTTAAAGCACTCCCCACAACGCCACACTATTTCTGTGTGGCGTCTAATAACTTCCATGAATTTTCAATATCCTACCTCATTAATCCATTTCGTGAGCTTAAGGCTATCTTAAGTTTAGTTAGGTAAATTTGCCTGATACCAACAGCGTTTTCGCTTATTTTTCGGTTTTGTCATGACAGCAAAAGCCGTTTACTTGCATTTCAGGAGCGTTTCCCTTGCAGCGAAAGGTTTTGAAAGTCAGCTTTTTGTCGCTGACTATTATTCTGGCGATTTATTTTACTCTGGTAGTTAACCTGCCAATCCTGCTGCATTTTTATCATATCCTCACATCGCTGGATAACTATAAACTCGGCTTTGCTATATCAATTCCGCTGGTATTGATCGCCGCACTCAACTTTGTCTTTACCCCTTTTACGTTTAAACCAATTTTTAAACCCTTTTTCTGCATCGTGCTGGTAATCAGTGCCTTTGCAAGCTATGCACAGCTGAAGTACAAAATTATTTTTGATCGTTCAATGATTGAGAATATTTTTGAAACTAACTCTGCGGAAGCCTCTTCATACTATAATTTCTCGGTTGTGCTGTGGGTGCTGTTTACCGGTATTTTGCCCTGCATCCTGCTGATGAAAACCCAGATTGTCTACGCTCATGGCGTCATTGCGCGTTTGGGGCTACGCCTCGTATCCATGCTGGTTTCTCTTCTGATCATCGCGCTCGTGGCTAGCCTGTATTATCAAGACTATGCCTCCGTAGGGCGTAATAACCGCACATTGAATCTTGAAATTCTGCCGACTAATTATCTGTACAGCGCATCGCAATACATTAACCGTCGCTATCTGACTAAGCCGATTCCCTTCCGTAAGATTGGTGACGATGCCAAATTAGTACAGAAAGCCGGCAGCAAGCCTACGCTGGTATTTTTAATTGTGGGTGAAACCGCACGAAATCAGAACCAGCAGCTACAGGGATATCCTCGCCCAACGAATCCTTATACCAGCCAAGAACCGGATCTGATCTACTTCTCTAAAGTCAGCTCGTGTGGCACCGCCACCGCAGTATCCGTGCCTTGTATGTTCTCAAATATGCCACGTACGCATTTCGACAATAATATTGCGCGTAACAGCGAAGGTTTAATGGATATCCTGCAAAAAGCGGGGGTATCAACCTACTGGAAGGACAACGACGAAGGATGCAAAGGCGCTTGCGACCGTATCCCTACACAAATCGTGCCGACCAATAGCGATAAAAATCTGTGTGACGGTGATACCTGCTACGACGCCGTATTGTTGAACGATTTAGACAAGCTCATTCCTAACGACGGAAAAAACAAAACCTTAGCATTCCATCTTATTGGTAGCCATGGGCCCACTTACTATAAAAGGTATCCAAAAGAATTCCGCTTCTTCATGCCTGACTGCCAACGTAGCGATATTGAAAACTGCACTCAGCAGCAGTTGGTTAATACCTACGACAACACCATTCGCTACACCGATTACGTGGTAAGTCAGTTTATTCAGCGGTTAAAAGGCTATGAAAAAGACTATAACGTTGCACTATATTATGTCTCTGACCACGGTGAATCCTTGGGTGAAGACGGACTCTATTTGCATGGTACCCCTTACAAATTTGCACCTGAAGAGCAGACTCGTGTCCCAATGGAAATGTGGTTGTCTGATAGCTATGTGAAAGCGCAAGGTATCGACCGTGCCTGCGTGGCTAGTCTTGCAAAAAACAGCGAGTTTTCTCACGACAATCTTTTCCACACTATGCTGTCAATGATGAATGTGCAGACGAAAGAGTACGATCCTAATCTGGATATTTTGAAAACATGCAGAACACAAAACCCGTAGCGCAGCTGCGGTGTTTAACCTGAAAAACAACGAAAGCCACGAACACGCGTGGCTTTTCTTTTACCCCAAAAAAATAATCACGTGTTCCCCTCAGCAATAGAATTCTAGCACTGCCAACATCTTGATTTATTTGTTCTAACGAACGGCAAGCGTGGACTTTATCACAGACAACCACACAAAAAAGTGGTTATCTACGCGCTTAGTTTGCTGTTTTATTCTGATGTTCATTCATGATAAAACAGTGGGGAATAAACGTTCATATTGCGAGCCTTCTAATGATTAAGTGGCCTTGGAACGCAGGTGCAAATACTCCTCTTGCCAATTACCCTTGGGAAGAGGCTTTAGCTATTCCACTGCTTTCAGCGCTTACCCCTCGTGAACTTCAGAAGCTTACGCTTATCGCCTCAAAATTTTTACAGCTTAAACGTATTGTTCCGCTACAAGATCTCTATATCACACCGCTAATAGAGGCACGCATTGCGCTGCTATTCTCTCTGCCGGTTCTTGAGCTCAGTATTGACTGGCTAGATGGTTTTCACGAGATTCTGCTCTATCCAGAACCGTTCATCTACCATGAAGAGTGGCAAGATGATATCGGGTTAGTCCATGCGGGTCCCATGGTGCAGGCAGGCCAGTGTTCCGCCCAAGGCCCTGTGATCCTTAATCTTATGGATGTTAAAGACTCTTTCGACCTTTCCGGCTACAACCTTATCATCCATGAAACGGCACATAAGCTTGATATGCGTAACGCTGGGGTTGCCAGCGGCGTACCACCGATTGCGTTAAAAGATGTGGCTCAATGGGAGCATGATCTCCATGCGGCGATGGAATCCATTCAAGATGAGATTGACGTGGTCGGCGAAGGCGCGACAAGCCTTGATGCCTATGCAGCGAGTGAGCCAGCAGAGTGCTTCGCTGTGTTATCAGAATATTTTTTCAGTGCCCCTGAGCTCCTCGCCGAGCGCTTTCCAGAGATGTACGCGCACTTTAAAAGCTTCTACCGGCAAGATCCGCTGGAGCGACAACGTCAGTCGCTAGAGCAGGATACGCATTTCTCACATCTCAGCTAACCATATTCACCGTTCCGTTGCAGACATGAATAACTTTCTGGAAATTCCGAGCGGTAAATTCGGGATCGTGACTAATCGCAAGTACCGTCGCACCCCGTTCACGGCTGTGGGATAACCAGCGTTCAAACACCGCAAGCCAAAGCAATCATATTAATAGCAACGCAAATGACGATCAGAACCAGACTACGACTGGAAAAACGGTGTTCCTTTCTCATGTTCACCCTTCTTTAGAGGTAATAACTAATTCGTCATAGCCAGATAACACACAGTGCTGCCGCGAAAACTCGACATCACAGAGCTCACCGATAATAAGTTCTAGCGTTGTTCTGACGATATTCCCTGACATAACATGTCCCGCAATCACTCGCCCCGTTTCATCCGCCACGGACATGTGGAGGTGTTCAAATTGGCTATCGAGAGTTCCCCCTAGCGCAATGACTTCAAACTTCCCTTCAATAAGACTCGTCCACTCACACCCAGCGTAACGCAGAGATACGGACGATAGACTGCCGACAACGGACGCGATCCAGCCGGCCTTGATGTGATTAACTTGAATAAACTGACGAAGTTGCTCTATGAGCTCAGCTCCTGGTTGGAGTCTGAGAGAATAAAACTGGCTCGATGAGACTAAATCCTTAGCACGCATAGTAATTCCAGTGTGTGATTAAACCGTATTATAGTAAGGATAAAAAAATGCTTACTTTGCGATAAAGAACAAACTTTTAGCTTTTTGTGCAGTTAAGCAGCAAACAAACGCATAAATCTAATTAGCCGTTGACAGCGTTATCACTGCTCGCTAAGATTCGCCCCGTTCAAACGATTCCTCTGTAGTTCAGTCGGTAGAACGGCGGACTGTTAATCCGTATGTCACTGGTTCGAGTCCAGTCAGAGGAGCCAAATTCAAAAGCCTGCTTAAGGAAACTTAAGCAGGCTTTTTTGCTTTGATCTTTTCTCTACACTTCGCCGGCTCATCCCCATAGCTTATCCGACAAAAATTATGCAACTCACTATTTGCCTGTGGTGTTAACGGAGAACTTCTCAATACTTCAGTCGGAGAAACTGGCATTTCAAAGATTAGTTTTGATGACATGGCATGTTTAATAAATAAAATTGGCACCCAAGGCCTATCACCTTCTTCATAATAGGGTGCCCTATCAATGCCAACTACGGAGCATAAAAGGCAAGATAACAATTACACAGTTCGCTATTCTGAACACCCTAGCACCTCGCGTTAAGTCTTTTCATCCGAAAAAGCCTGAAGATATGGATGAACTGGATATTTTATCTAGTTAACTCATGTATGTCCCAGATACTTCGGCATATCATTGATGTGAAAATGGACTAATGGCAGTCAGCGTCACTTACTGGCTTATACAGGTTGCTTCTATATATCGGCACACCTATCTGACTCAGTATATGACTTAGATGAACCAGACAGACGCTCTCATATCCTTTTGGTTATTGCCGTATGCATTCATCTTCAATCAAGTTTCTGCTCTCTAAATTATCAGTAATTTGGTATTTATTCGCCGTTTTGCTTACAAGATAAGCGAACAAGCAAAAAAGAACGATTTTGGCTTTACAGCCACAAATGAGATCGCTATTATTCGCCTCGTTCACACGATTCCTCTGTAGTTCAGTCGGTAGAACGGCGGACTGTTAATCCGTATGTCACTGGTTCGAGTCCAGTCAGAGGAGCCAAATTAGAAAAGCCTGCTTAAGGAAACTTAAGCAGGCTTTTTGCTTTCTATCAGTTTTGATAATCCACAGCGGTTTGGGTTCACGCCCAATATTTGTCCCGAGCATATGCGGTAGCAATAATGGGCACACCGTTGGCGCCATGGGTAAAGCATTTGCCAAACGCCGTGCCTTGGATTTCCACCATGCACTGAGCAAACTCACACCACCAGATATGCCAAGAATGGCTCATTTGCCTGTTTTATCAGCAAACGCACCAACAGTGTGATAACAGGCTTTGACAACCCTTAAACGCCTCGCTAATATGCGCCTCGTTCACACGATTCCTCTGTAGTTCAGTCGGTAGAACGGCGGACTGTTAATCCGTATGTCACTGGTTCGAGTCCAGTCAGAGGAGCCAAATTCAAAAAAGCCTGCCTAGTGCAGGATTTTTACTTTTCTGCCCTCCCCCCTCTTTTGCTCACTCAGCACTTGCAGCGAAAACCCCCGCAGTGGAAATCATTCAACAGCGCCAAATCTAGACTTCGTTTTCCGCTAGTGCCCTAAACTCAGAATTTCAGCGTCAGATGGAATACCAGATAAAGAATGACCTTTGAGCGCCAAAACGCGGCGACACGATGTTTAACTTGCTATAAAAACAGCATGTTGCTGATTTGATAAGCAAACGATTCTGAAGTTGGTTTTTAGACTTTACAAGGCACAACAAGCTCGCTATTATTCGCCTCGTTCAAACGATTCCTCTGTAGTTCAGTCGGTAGAACGGCGGACTGTTAATCCGTATGTCACTGGTTCGAGTCCAGTCAGAGGAGCCAAATTCTAAGAAGCCTGCCTAGTGCAGGCTTTTTGCTTTTATGCACGCACGACAATAGCGACGGGCTTCTATAAAGAGTCACAACGTTATTTGCTAGGGATTAATTCGGCAAAACAGAGTAAATCGCCGGAGAGTGGAGTACAGGCAGAGCAGAATGCCCTGCCCGTTGATATTACTTAGATTCGCCTTCGCCAAGCGCTTTAAGCTTCTTAGATAGCTCACGGCGCTCTTTAGACAGATCGGCATTCTTGATGATGTAGTCATCCACGCGATCTTCATAGTTTCCGCGCATATCGGCAATAATCGCCTGAATCGCTTCAACACTCATACCTGGCTTGATGTACTCGCTCAGGTTGTCCAGCAGCAACACGCGCTTTTGGTTGTCACGGATTTTCTTTTCATTATCCACGATTTCACGCTGCAGCTTGTTTTTACGGCGGAACATACGCACAAATTCCAGAACGTTTTGGAAAGTCGGCTTATTCACATTTTCCATCTTGATACCTTTGCTTAAGTAGAAAACTTCAAATCAGGCTGTGACTAACAAGATACCGTTTCACGGCTTCGAGGTATAGCCCCTCACTTTCTTTATATTACCCAGTTTAGCCGGTCGGCAATATGATAAAAACACATCGAATGGTGAATAAAGATGACCAAATGCTGCGTTTTTGCGCAAACGGTCTTTTTTAAAGCAAAAAAATCCGGGCAAGCCCGGATCTTTGATTTATGTTCAAAACTCAGAACATTAGTCTTGCAGCCACTCAGTGTGGAATACACCTTCTTTATCAGTACGCTTATAAGTATGCGCACCGAAGTAGTCGCGCTGCGCCTGAATCAGGTTGGCAGGCAGTACGGCTGAGCGGTAGCTATCGTAGTAAGAGATAGCCGCTGAGAAGGTTGGTGTTGGGATACCGTTTTGTACCGCGTAAGAGACGACGTCACGCAGCGCTTGCTGGTATTCATCGGCGATTTGCTTGAAGTACGGCGCCAACAGCAGGTTAGCGATCGAAGCGTCTTGAGCGTAAGCATCAGTGATTTTCTGCAGGAACTGCGCGCGAATGATGCAGCCAGCGCGGAAAATCTTAGCGATTTCACCGTAGTTCAGATCCCACTTATATTCTTCCGACGCAGCGCGTAGCTGGGAGAAGCCCTGAGCATAAGAAACGATTTTGCCCAGATACAGCGCACGGCGTACTTTTTCAATGAACTCAGCTTTATCACCGCTGAATACCTGTGCTTTAGGTCCAGAAAGTACTTTAGATGCGGCAACACGCTGATCTTTCAAGGAAGAGATATAACGAGCGAAGACAGATTCAGTGATCAGCGACAGTGGCTCGCCCAGATCTAGAGAACTCTGGCTGGTCCATTTACCGGTACCTTTGTTAGCAGCTTCGTCCAGAATCACATCAACCAGATATTTACCGTCTTCATCTTTTTTAGTGAAGATATCTTTGGTGATGTCGATCAGGTAGCTATTCAGTTCACCTTTATTCCATTCGGTAAAGGTGCTGGCCAGATCGTCGTTAGACATATTCAGACCATGCTTCAGCAGAGAATAAGCTTCAGCAATCAGCTGCATATCGCCATATTCAATGCCGTTGTGAACCATTTTTACGTAGTGACCCGCACCATCGGAACCGATGTAGGTGACGCACGCTTCGCCATCTTCAGCAACCGCTGCAATCTTCTTGAGGATTGGGGCTACCAGCTCATAGGCATGCTTCTGACCGCCAGGCATGATGGATGGCCCTTTCAAAGCGCCCTCTTCACCACCGGATACGCCGGTACCGATAAAGTTGAAGCCTTCAGCCGACAATTCGCGGTTACGACGAATGGTGTCTTGGAAGAAAGTATTACCGCCATCGATCAGGATGTCGCCTTTTTCCAGATAAGGTTTCAGAGAGTCGATAGTCTTATCGGTAGCTTCACCAGCCTTCACCATCAACAGGATACGACGAGGCTTCTCAAGGGACTCAACAAACTCCTGCACCGTATAGAACGGCACCAAATTCTTGCCCGGGTTCTCAGCAACGACTTCGTCGGTCTTGTCCGTGGAACGGTTAAAGATGGATACGGTATAACCGCGGCTTTCGATGTTGAGCGCGAGGTTACGCCCCATCACTGCCATACCGACAACGCCGATCTGTTGTTTGGACATTGGAAACTCCTGTCTAAGGGATGATACCTGCGAGGACTCTCCTCACAGCACATGTGTGGCAGCTATGTTAACTCAGCTTGCTATTAATGGGATAGCGATTGATGCGATAGATGTTTCAAGCGTTCAGAAGGTGTACGCATACGTTTGCTAAAACTGTGAGTTTAAAATATAAAAAAAGCCCGCAAGCGGGCTTTTACAATTACGTTACCTAACTGGGCTAATTCTAAAGGATTAATCACCGCCGAACAGGTCACGGGTATACACTTTATCCGCAACATCGGCCAATTGCTCATCCATACGGTTAGAGATAATCACATCAGAACGCGCTTTAAACGCATCCAGATCGCGCATAACCTGCGAGTTAAAGAAAGTATCTTCTTCCATCACAGGTTCATAAATAACGACCTCTACACCTTTCGCTTTGATGCGCTTCATGATCCCTTGGATGGAGGAGGCTCGGAAGTTATCTGAACCACTCTTCATGATAAGGCGATAAATACCCACCGTCTTAGGATGATGCGATAACACGGACTCAGCGATAAAGTCCTTACGCGTACGGTTGGCATCCACAATGGCGCCGATAAGGTTATTCGGCACTGACGAATAGTTAGCAAGCAATTGCTTAGTATCTTTCGGCAAGCAGTAGCCGCCGTAGCCAAACGATGGATTGTTGTAGTGATTACCGATACGAGGGTCTAAACATACGCCATCAATAATCTGGCGCGTGTTTAAGCCAAGAGCCTCTGCATAGCTATCAAGCTCATTAAAGTACGCAACACGCATAGCCAAATAAGTGTTGGCAAACAGCTTGATTGCTTCAGCTTCAGTGGAGTCCGTAAAGAGAACCTTAATATCTTCTTTAATCGCGCCTTCAACCAGCAGCGCAGCAAATTTTTCTGCACGCTCAGAACGCTCGCCAATCACAATACGGGAAGGATGAAGATTATCGTAAAGCGCGCGCCCTTCTCGCAAGAATTCTGGCGAGAAGAAGATATTTTCAACACCCAACTCTTCACGAATTTTCTGCGTATAGCCAACCGGTACCGTCGATTTGATCACCATTACCGCGTTAGGATTAATAGCCATCACGTCTTTAATCACAGACTCAACCGACGAGGTATTAAAGTAATTAGTTTTAGGGTCGTAATCGGTCGGAGTAGCAATAATGACAAAATCAGCACCTTGGTAAGCGTCTTCTTTGTCGATCGTTGCACGGAAATTAAGGGGTTTATTGGTCAGATAATTTTCTATCTCCAGATCGGAAATCGGCGATTTTTTCTGGTTCAACAGATTAACTTTTGACTCGAGAATATCTAATGCCACAACCTCGTGGTGCTGAGAAATCAAAATGCCATTAGAAAGCCCAACATAGCCTGTACCGCTGATTGCTATTTTCATAGCTAGCCTTGGTTAAACGAATAAAGAAATGATTATATACAGCGAACTTAAACGGCGTATCCATCAGGATTGTTTTTTTGCCAATTCCAGCTATCCCGCATCATTTCATCCAGTTGACGAGTCGCTTTCCAGCCAAGTTCTTGCGCAGCTAGTGAGGAGTCAGACCAGCATTCAGCAATATCGCCAGGGCGTCGTTCAACAAGCTTATAACTGATCTTAACACCCGAAGTTTTCTCGAAAGCGCTGATAAGATCCAAGACAGAATAGCCGACTCCTGTACCCAAATTGTACGTTTTGAATGAAAGTCCCTCGTTTTTATGATCTAGCGCCGCAAGATGCCCATCAGCGAGATCCATTACGTGGATATAGTCACGGACTCCAGTCCCATCATTTGTAGAATAATCACTACCGTATACAGACAGGCATTCCAATTTACCAATAGCAACTTGCGCTATGTATGGAAGTAAATTACAAGGGATACCATTCGGATCTTCACCGATCATTCCCGACGGATGTGCTCCGACTGGGTTAAAATAGCGTAAGCAAGTAATGCGAAAATCAGGATTTGCAGACGAAATATCTTTCAAGATTTGCTCAGCCATCAACTTTGACGTGCCATAGGGATTAGTCGTGCCGCCCACTTTACATTCTTCATGCAGGGGGACTGTTTCAGGATTACCATACACCGTTGCTGATGAGCTAAATATTAAACTATTGATACCCGCTGCAATCATCTCATCTAAAAGAACGAGGGTTCCTGTAACATTGTTTTTATAATACTCGACTGGTTTTTGAACAGACTCCCCTACCGATTTAAGTCCAGCAAAATGAATAACATCAGTTATCTTGTGCTGTGCAAAAATATCTTTTAGCGCATTTCGGTTAAGAATATCATCAGTATAGAGTGTTAACGTCTTGCCAGTTAAAGCCTCTACTCGAGATAACGACTCTCTTGAGGAATTGGAAAGATTATCTATAACTACAACATCATCCCCGCGTTCTAAAAGCGCGAGAACAGCATGGGAACCAATATAACCAGCCCCACCAGTCACAAGAATAGCCATACTCACTCCAGAATTTAAACTAACTTAGCCTGCAACTCTTTAAGCCACACTTTGAATTCTCGCCCCTGGGTCGGGTGATTTATGCCATATGCGACAAACGCCTCAGCATAACCAAGCTTTTCACCACAGTTGTATGCTTTGCCCACTAACCGATAGGCCTCAACAGGCAGATGTTGCAACATCGTTGCAATAGCATCAGAAAGCTGAATGCGCTCCCAAGCACCATACCCTGTGGTTTCAAGAATAGGCCATATTGAACTTGAAAGAACGTAGCGGCCTACCGCTGACAAATCAGAGTTATACATCTCAGCATTCTCAGGTTTCTCAACAATAGAGGTCATGCGCGCCGTTTGGCCTGGCTCTAGGACTTCATTATCACAATTAATAACTGAATACTCAGACAAGGCTTCGATAGGCGTAGATTGCACAAGAACCTGACTACGGCCTGTCTCGTTAAAGCGCTCAACCATAGCAGCTAAGTTTTCACTCGCAGCATCAAAAGTTGACTCGTCTAGCAAAATATCTGGCAGCACTACAACGAATGGGTTGTTACCAACTAACGGTTTGGCACAAAGAATTGCATGACCTAACCCCAGTTGCTTATGCTGACGCACGCTATTGATTGTGACACCTTTAGGGCAGATGGACTGCACTTCTGCCAATAACTGGCGCTTAACACGCGCCTCCAACAATGCCTCTAATTCATAAGAAGTATCGAAATGGTTTTCGATTGCATTCTTGGATGAGTTAGTCACCAATACAATTTCTTTGATGCCAGCAGCAAAACACTCGTTAACGATCTTCTGAATCAGAGGAATATCAACTATCGGCAGAAGTTCTTTAGGAATTGCTTTGGTCGCTGGTAGCATTTTCATGCCAAGGCCAGCTACGGGGATGACGGCTTTTAGACTATTTGATTTATGCATTAGACTATCCTTTAAAATTCTCGGTGAGGATACCAATCAGTTTTGCTGAGGCATCATTCTCATCAAATTTCTCTACCGCAATTTTACGGCTAGCTTTCCCCATTGAAACAATCCTCTCAGGATGTTCAATAAAAGCAATCATAGCTTCAACTAAGGCGGCAATATCCCATGGTGGAATCATATAGCCATTGTAACTGTCAATAATAGTCTCACGGCAACCGGGAACATCGGTAGTAATAACGGCCCTCCCTATAGACATTGCCTCCTGAGTGCTGCGAGGAACGCCTTCTCTGTATGAAGGAAGAACGAAAACACTAATTTTCTCTAAATAATTTTTAATTTCACTTATTTGTCCTAGAAACTCGACGTTACCTTCGCTCATCCACTGTTCGACCTGAATTTGATTTATGCCACCAGGGTTATCATCAACAGCGCCAGCGATACTAAACCTTACACTGGGGTATTTGCTCTTAATAATCTTAGCTGCCTCAACAAATTCTCGAACGCCTTTCTCAACCAACAGACGAGAAATCATGCCAAAATGGATGCTGGTTATTGTAGGTTCAACATATCCATAATAGTCAGTGTTAACACCAATACCACCAATTATTTCCTTTCCCCTTATGCTTATTTTATTTTTAACAATAAGATCCTCATAGTCATTTTCATTTAAAAACAAAACCTTTTTTGCTAATGGCAAAGAGGTTTTATATAAAAAAACTTGAATCCCTCTTAATGTTTTTTTTCGCCAAGAATCTGAGATTAAATGTTTAGTAAAGCAAAAACCAAGCCCTTCCAATAACAAATAAATATTTTTCACTCCTGCAAAATATGCAGCAAAAGAACCAAAAATAACAGGCTTGGGAAAAAAACAAAGTACTATATCTGGTGCAAGTTTTCTGATTTTTCTGGATAGACTATAGGTATGAATAAAATCAGAAATAGGATTAGTTCCTGAACGAGAAAAATCATAAGAATGTGGCACAGCCCCCATATTCCGTATTTTTTCAAAATTGACCTCATCACAATCCATTGTTAAAGTGGTAACAATCATGCCTTTAGACACCAACAAATTTATAACCTTTTCTCTAAATAAAATTATCGTCTCTGATTTATTACCAATTAATAGAAC
Source organism: Hafnia paralvei (assembly GCF_020150375.1). Classification (NCBI taxonomy): domain Bacteria; kingdom Pseudomonadati; phylum Pseudomonadota; class Gammaproteobacteria; order Enterobacterales; family Hafniaceae; genus Hafnia; species Hafnia paralvei. The sequence continues at coordinate 2,897,043 of NZ_CP083737.1, forward strand.
TCTCATGTGACCACCTGTTTATTATCTTCTACCAGCACAAATCAGTGACAAAGATTAATGTCCATAGTAATGGTATAACCGAATTCATTCATAATAAATTGTGACATCAGCTTGTGGCTATTTAATATTCATTATAAATTGACAGCCAACGCTTAGATATCACGTCTAGGGAATAGTCAGATTCAACAATACGTCTAGCATTTTCGCCTCGGGTGATTATTTCGTCAATTGGCATTTGTAATGCATAATCTATTGACTCTGCTAATTTTACATGATCCTTTATTGGAACCAAAATTCCACTATCTCTAATCATTTCCTTAACCCCCCCACTGTCCGTGCCAACGACAATACGCTTACAAGACATAGCCTCTGCAACAACTAACGGAAGCCCTTCCCACTGGGAAGCTAAAACAAACATATCACAAGCTGACATCCACTCAGCTACATCACTCCTCAACCCAAGCCAATGAACTCGTTCATCTATTTCCAACGAAGTAGCAAGAGTTTTCAATGCGTTTTCTAAATGTCCAACACCAATAATTGCTAGTTGACAATCACTCTGATCTTTGAGTAAGGAAAATGCCTTTAATAAATTTGGATAATCTTTAGCTTCGGTTAAACGACCAACTGCTAATATTAATTTTACAGAATCACAAATACCAACCTCTTTTCTTTTTTTATCTCTACTGCTAGAGTTGAATTGAAATTTAGCAATATCAATACCATTCCCCATAACAATCATCCGGCCGTCTGGAGCTGCTTTTTTCTGCAAGAAACTGGCCAGCGCATCTTGGCTCACATTGGTAGATATATTAGCTAAGCGATCAGTCAGTTTATAAGCCAGCATCCTTATCTTCCCACCTTCATTTGTATTATGTGCAGTACAAATTAAAGTTGGATATTTTGTCACTAATCTTAACAACCTAGCAAAAATATTAGCATGAACCATATGGCTATGTACTACGTCTGGTTCAAATTCTTTTATTATTTTTCTAGCTTTAAAATATGCAGAGATGAAACCTAGTGGTGTTTTTTTCATATTAAGGTTCATAACCGCTACAGACTGTTCGGATGGCCTATTATTTACATCTCCGCCAAGTACAACAAATAAGACCCGATGTCCCAATTGAACATATTTATCAGCAAGATCACATACTTGTCGCTCAGCGCCCCCCATACCTAGTCCAGTAATCATAAATAATATTTTCATCTTGAAATTTACCTAGAAGCCTCAAGTTTAGAAGAAGAGAATTTATATTGGGCCAAATCAAAAAGCCCACTATTTTCATTGTATAAGTATGAAGTATTTATATTCAGTTGGAGAAAATCAATTGGTGCTATTGGATTTCTAAAATATGAGGCCAAATTAAGCACTATAAAAACAGCAAAGAAACAATACTTACATAATAGATCTTTCCTGATATATCCAGATAAGTAAAAAGGCTGTTTTGAAAAATAAAAAATCAAAACAAAATAGAAATAATAAGCAACTCGACCAAACAATGGAATTGAAGAACTCAATAAGTGTATTAATGCACCAATGAAAATCATCCGTAATAGGCTATTATCAACGCCAACCACCTTGCTTCTTAATTTAAAATTATATAAAAATATAAACACGAAATCTAATATATTTAAAAACCCTAGTTTTATTTCCACTTCTGATAAAGAAAGATAATAGTCAATTTTAGCAAAAATGAAACTGATGTTAGATAACGAACTGAATATTGGTTTTAAGAAAAGCAATCCGAAGAAAATAAATACAAACGAAAATAGCGAGAAAAGAAAAAAATTATTATCTTTTTTAGTCTTAAGTAAAACAAAAATAGGAATAGTTATCAAAGCTGAAGCATGAAAACATGCGGCACCAAGAACCCATACCAAATAATTACGCCTAATATAGGCGTAATTTAAAAAGGAGTAAAAAACCATAATACATGCGATAAATTGTCTTAGTTGTTCTAATATCAACGAAAAACCTAACGATAAAACTAAAAAAGCAAAAAAAATTGCTGCGTTGCATTTATATTTATACAAGATTAATGCTAAAAACGACAAGGAGATAAAATAAAAAGATAAAATTGACAATCCAAAACTGTCAGAAAAAAAATACAGAAGACTTTTAAATAACAAAACGAAACCAAATTCAAAACTAGAAAAAGGCTCTCCAGCGCCTAAAAATGAAAGAAAATATATACTCCAGTCATTACCATTCAAATAAAAAAAAGAAATAAAAAGTGAAAGCCATACTATACAAAAAATAGATATCATTTTCCTCAAATCAGATTTCACCTCCCACCAGAATATAGAGAATAGAAACAGAGGGATTGACAATAATATCATATACATTTTAACGTCCTATTCTATCAATTAAATATGTAAAAACTCTTATAGGATCGATAAACTGCAGCAATCGTGCATATCTTGGAATTTTTTCATTTAACATAAGTTGATACTTATGGTGTAAATATGAAAAATAAAACCCCCTATCAAATCTATATTCATTTAACTTTCGCAAATCTGATAATAAGATACGATTTATCACTGTGTTTGACTTTGACGTTATCTGGTTACCATGTACCCTATATTTTACGATTACTTTATTAAAGTAAATAGTTTTCTTTTTTTTATATATAAGATATAACCAAAGTGGTAAATCTTCTAATAAGCGATATTCTTCGTCAAATTTTAGCTTTGCATCTCTAAATAATGAGTTATTAATGAATGCTGAAGGAGCAAGATTGTTTAGATGGAGCATAGCTAAATGCGTTTTTAGCCTACCTGGTTTCATGCTTACCACACATCGGGTCCATTGTTGTGGGTAAACTTGACTGATTAAAACCTTAGAACCGAAGGTTTCAAATGCTGCAAATACAACAGTGGGCATATCATCTTGATGCATACTAACAACTCGGATCAAATCTGATATTGCGTCAGGCAAAAGAAGATCATCGGAACCAATAAACTTTACCCACTCACCACAGCAATATGGTAAAGATTTGTTCAAGTTTTTAGGTATCCCCCCATTGATTGAGCTTGGTAGCAAGCTAATATTTATTTTGGGATTTTGTATTTTTTGTTTTTCTATCCATGAAGTACATACACTAAGAGTATTATCTCCTGAACAATCATCAGTGATGATTATTTCAATATTTCTATACCGTTGATTGATACAGCTATCTAAAGTTTCCTCGATATAGGACTCTGCATTATACGCAGCAACGACAATAGAGACTAACGGATTATACATAAACCGCTCACTTCCAAAGAATGATTATATATGCACAAAGAACTTGAATAAAGCCCTTCATGTTCAACATTTTTATATTAGAAAAAAGGTTTTTTAAATAATCCTTGATGCCAACACGAATACTGTTCGCCCAAGCAACTTTATCAATATCCATTTTATTCCACTGATAATATCGCCTCGCAACTCCCCATATTGTGCTTGACTCTAATATCAAAGCTTTTTTAACTACAATATCCTTGAGTCTACTTTGTCTATTCACATATTTAAAAAAAATAATTGAATTAAAAATAACCTTATGATAGTTATCATTTAATCGTCGTACCGTAGAATCAGGGTTATTAACAAAGTAGTAATTCCCTCCACAGTTAGTTACTAACTTATTAGCATTAGAGTAGCAAATCCTAGAAATTATTTCGTCGTTATTTAAGTAATTTTCATTTTCCACATTCAACTTATCGTAAATAGTATAGCTTATCTCAAGTATTTTTTTCTTATATATACCAAAGCCGTGTAACCCCCATGTATCAATGCAAGAAAAAAAGGCCTCATCTCCCGAAACTTGTAAACTTTCAGTATATAAATGAAACGGCTTACCCAAACTTGTGCTACTTAAGCTGTCGACGTGTACTAGATTAAATAAAACAATATCAATCTCGCTATTTTTATTTGTGAAGTATTTCATTGCAGAACTAATAGCGTCATTTGATAAATAATCGTCGCAATCGACAAAAGCGATATAATCGCCTTTAGCATATTCCAGACCTGTCTTCCTTGCCCTTGCAGCACCCAAATTTTCCTGTTCAATATATCTGACAGATACTGTATTATTGTCAGAAGCTAACTTTTTAAGTATATCTAAACTTTGATCAGTAGAGCCATCGTCAATAAATAATACTTCTATATCTTTATAGTCTTGTTGTTGAATCCTAAAAAATAAGCTCCGTATATTTTTTTCTTCGTTAAAAACAGGAACTATTATTGTACATAGTGAATTACCCATCAGAAATCCTTCTGAGATGCATTGTATAAATGAAAATCACGACGATTAAATACACACCATAATTCAGCATATAAGCCAAGCTTGCAGAGGCCAAACCAAAATAGTTAATAAATAGGTATGTTAGTAATGGAAATAGAGAACTAAATGCAATTTCTAAAATTGCATTCGTTTTAAAATACCCTTTTGCTAGCAAAATAGTAGCAAATAGCCAACTAGTTATCCTTAGTACATCACCAATATTCTGATAGAAAAATAATACATTAGCCCTGTGGAAATCCTTTGAAAACAATATTGCTATTATAACGTCTCTTAAAAAATAAATACTCACTGACATAATAATTGCCATTGGCACGACGACTACACAGCCTTTTTTAAGAACGTTCAAATAATCTGATTTAGTTTTTGCTGACGCAGTTTTAGGAAAATAATAAACCGTTAGAGCTGTTGTTAGCACAGCTAAGTATGCTTCTGATATTTTTGAAACTGCCTGCCAATAGCCAGCATCTTCTATAGAAAGTTGATTCGTCAAGATATAACGGACAGTTATTAAAGAAATTGGCCCAGTAAATGCACCAACAACACCCATGAAAAAATAATTTCTCATTTCTAGCATTTTTTTTCTTTCTGCTGGCCCAAGCCAATAATTTAGCCGAAACCAGCGCTGACGAAAGAGAAGTGTTATAAGCCAAAACCCGGCGAGCGCATTGTTTAATGCAGCAGAAATAAGCGCTCCGGTTAATCCATAAAAATAGACTAGAACCGACATTGAAACTAATGAAGATATGATAGCAAGAACATTAGCAATGAAATAACGTTTGTAGTCAGATAGCCCATTTAATACACCTAAGAATAAACTATTGGCTACATTTAATGGAACAACCAAAAGAGCTAATATAACCAACCAATAAAAATCTTTATTATCAAAAAGCCAGATTGATAGTTTTGTCGATAGTAAAACTCCAATGGTTATAATAACAGCACTTGCAACTGCCGAAAGTTTTAACGCTGCACGCCAAAATACTGCCGCAGCCTCATAGTCATCTTTATTTTCCGCTGTGTATCTGTTTACACCTTGTGACACCTGCGAAGAAATAAAGCCATTAACAAAAGTCACAAAGTTTTGTAGCTGACCTAAAGCAGCTAAACCTGACGGCCCCGTATAAACAGCAACAACCTTGGAAACCAAGAGACCACATATTAATCTTAGGAAAGTCACAATTCCACTTAGAATTGTGACTTGAGCGAAATTCAATTTTGCCACCGATTAATTAAATTTATTACATAACTTACATCAGAGGAACTCATGCTAGGATCCATAGGTAAAGAAAGTACACACCTATGCAATTTTTCTGAAATAGGATATGACTCCTCAACTAAATAAGAATATGCTTTTTGCTTATGTGGAGGAATTGGATAATGAACAAGAGTCTGGACATTGTTATCTGAAAGATATTTTTGGAAAACTTCTCGCTCATTAACTTGGACAACAAACAAATGCCATACATGAGCATCATTACCATAGCTTATACATGGTAGTTTAATTCTGTCATTTTTAATTTCGCTTAGATAACGATTTGCAATTTCAGTTCTAATTCTATTATTTGAATCTAGTTTTTTCAATTTAACACTAAGTATTGCAGCCTGAATTTCATCTAACCTACTGTTAACTCCCTGATATTTATTTTCATACTTAACATGAGAACCATAATTTCTTAGTGCATATAAAACTTCTGCTAGCTCATCATTGTTAGTCGTTATAGCGCCTGCATCACCTAATGCTCCAAGATTTTTCCCCGGATAAAAACTAAATGCTCCAGCATCCCCCCAAGCCCCAGCTTTAATTCCGTTAATTTTTGCTCCATGAGCTTGTGCACAATCTTCTAAAACGAGTAAATTATATTCCTTCGCTATTGACATTAAATCGGACATTGCACAAGCCTGTCCGTACAAATGAACTGGCAATATAGCTTTAGTTTTTTTAGTTATCAGAGGCCGAATACTATCTACATCAATATTAAACGTATCAGGATTTGGTTCTGCTAATATAGGAACTAGATTATTTTGTGATATAGATAGTATTGATGCAATATAAGTATTTGAAGGTACAATAACTTCATCACCATCGTGCAGCACACCAAGTTCCTTCCAAGCACGCAAGACCAGAATTAATGCATCTAAACCATTAGCTACACCAATACAGTGTTTTACTCCACAATACCTAGCAAACTCATTTTCAAACGTCTTAAGCTTTTCTCCCATGATGTACCACCCAGAGTCAAGAACTTCTTTTATTGCAGAAATTATTTCATCTGATTGAATGTTATTTATTTTTTTCAAATCTAAAAAATTTATCATTTTAGTTACCATTTAATATATTATTGAATTTAATTTTAAACCGTTCATAACATTCAGAAGTGAATTCATAATTTTTGTTCACATCATCTTCACTCACTAATATAGCACCTGTTTTTTCATGAAACGAAATAACCAATTTATTTTTTTTATCCACTTGAAAATAAGCAGAGTTAAACGCGCGGCATTCAAAGGCATACTTATAAACTAGATATGCACTTTCAATTGCCGCTGTTCTTGTTTTATCATTATTTAAAATCCAACTTCCCCAACAAAACTTTTCAGCGCCTATGAATCCATAAAGCCGCACAGTACCAATAGGTATTTCAGAGTCGATTCGCTCTATAATGAAATATGCCTCAGCACCAGAAATCTCTCTTTCTTTATATGCATGTAACCATTCTCGTTGTTGAGCTTCCGTCCCTGATACTTTTGAAATATGCTCATTTAGTTTTTTATTTATCCGAAGAGAGTAAATAAAGCTAGCATCATCAAGATCAGCCAATCGAAATTGGATTGTTTTTGCTTTTAGATTATTCATTTTCCGAAATGACCTCTATGAAGTCTTCATAGTTACGAATATAATCTGATTCATCATAAAAACCATCAGCAAGAACCATCAGAACACAGTCGTTAGAAAAATCATACATTTCATGCCAGATCATTGGATCAATAGCTAACCCTTGAGCAGGGTTATCGAGATATACTTCTATTTTCTCAGCCCCATCATCTAAAATAATTCTACAAGATCCTCGGACAGGGATAGCTAGCTGCTGTAGTTTATAGTGAGCATGAAAACCACGTCTCACGTCCCCACCAGTCTCAAACATATAATAAACACGTTTAATTGGAAATGGAATGTTCTTTGTCTCTTCAAGTGCAACAAGTTGCCCTCGCTCATCGCCATGCTTCTGCAATTGGATTAATTTTATATCCATAATTACATCCTCAAAAAATATTTTTACTATATATTGTTAGTATTCTTTAGCAATCTAGAAAGATATATTCCATACTCATTCTTTTGCAATTTTTTTGCTATTGTAGAAAGCTCTTCATCGCTCAACCATCCATTTCGCCAAGCAATCTCCTCAGGACAGGCAACCATCATCCCTTGTCTTTTTTGAACCGTCTCCACGAAACTACCGGCTTCGATTAAGCTATCGTGAGTTCCGGTATCTAACCATGCAAAACCGCGCCCCAGAAGCTCAACACTTAAATTATTATCGTTAAGATACATTTCATTAAGAGATGTTATCTCTAATTCTCCACGTTCAGATGGCTTTACCTTTTTAGCATATTCAACAACTTTATTATCATAAAAATATAGTCCGGTAATTGCCCAGTTTGATTTTGGTTTTTCTGGTTTCTCTTCTATAGATAGAACTTTATAGTTGTCATCAAACTCCACTACGCCAAATCGCTCAGGATCCATCACTTGATAGCCAAATACAGTAGCTCCTTGGTTTTTCTGTGCAATTGCTTTCAAGCGAGGACTAAAACCTTGACCAAAGAAGATATTATCTCCTAATACCAAGCAAACTGGATCCGCACCGATAAACTCTTCGCCAATAATAAATGCCTGAGCTAACCCATCAGGACTTGGCTGTGTCGCATAGCTAAGATTCACGCCAAGTTGGCTTCCATCGCCAAGTAAACGTTCAAAGCTAGTTTTATCTTCAGGAGTTGTTATCACCAAGATATCTTGTATTCCTGCTAACATTAGCACCGATAGTGGATAATATATCATTGGCTTATCATAAATAGGCAACAACTGTTTCGATACACCCATCGTAATTGGGTAAAGACGAGTGCCTGATCCACCTGCTAAAATAATACCTTTCATATCTTAAATCCTAATACTCCATCCTAGAGATGAAGAGAATGATTATTCCAATGGATTAAATAATTTTATTATAGAGAAGAATATCAGATACTGCTCAGCAGTATTTGTAAAAACATTTCATAAAGATGAAAAACATGCCGCTTTGTCAGATACTTTAATCTTACTGATTCAAGTCTAATTTAGATAATATATTCATCTTGCTTTTATTGGTGAGTCGTAACCTCGCTAAGGGTAAGATCGGCACGCTACCGCCCTTGGCTCATCAGCTACCAATGCACTGTTCAAACTTGCGGCGATGTGGCCCCTGTCGAGGGGTGCAGGGAGGGTACACCTCTGTGGAGAGCGCCTACCTCGGATGATTCTTAATCTAACTCCATTTTAAGAACTTTCCCTGCGTTCACTATTTCTGACGTTTTCAACTGCGGGCTAATTCTCATACTTCTAGCGGCCTGATACAAGGATAAATACGCACAAAAAGCTTAGCTGTTTTAGAAACGTGCAAATTAACATACAAATTGGAGTTTTTGCTGTCTATCCATAGTTTTCACTTATCCATAGCATGCTTATACTTGAATTCATCGGCTTAACCACCGATCATTCCTCTGGAATAACCGTAATAACTTAAAAGGTATAGCAAAGCATATGGAATGGATCGCTGATCCGACTATTTGGGCAGGGCTGGCAACACTGGTCGTGCTCGAGATTGTTCTAGGTATTGATAACCTTGTTTTTATTGCCATTTTGGCTGAAAAACTCCCGCGTCACCAACGTGATAAAGCACGTGTTGTGGGGCTATTACTGGCGTTAGTGATGCGCCTGATTCTGCTGGCATCTATTTCCTGGCTAGCCACCCTGACGAAACCCATCCTTACCCTTGTCGATCATTCTTTCAGTGCGCGTGATTTGATCATGCTCACCGGTGGGATATTCCTCCTATTTAAGGCTACCGTTGAGCTTAATGAACGGCTCGAGGGTAAAGACCATGAAAATCATAATCAGCGCAAAGGAGCCAAGTTTTGGCCGGTCGTCATTCAGATAGTGGTTCTGGATGCGGTATTCTCTCTCGACTCCGTGATTACGGCTGTGGGGATGGTCGATCACCTTGCGGTGATGATGGCCGCCGTCTGTATCGCCATTAGCCTGATGTTGCTGGCTAGCAAGCCATTGACCAATTTCGTCAATGCGCATCCCACCATTATCATTCTCTGCCTCAGCTTCCTGCTGATGATTGGCTTTAGCTTAGTCGCAGAAGGCTTCGGCTACCTGATTCCAAAAGGCTATTTGTACGCCGCTATCGGTTTCTCGGTAATTATCGAAATATTGAATCAGCTTTCTCAATATAATCGGCGTCGCTTCCTCTCCTCTTCTCGCCCACTGCGTGAGCGTACCGCTGAGGCCGTTCTGCGTTTGCTGAGTGGTAAGCATGAAGAAGCACAGCTTGATGCCAATACCTCGAGCTTAATTGCCGATAACCGTGGTGAAGCCGATCTGTTTATCCCACAAGAACGCATGATGATTGAACGCGTACTGGGCATGGCACAACGCACCGTCAGCAGCATCATGACGTCTCGCCATGATGTTGAACAGTTAGACCTTAATGACCCGAAAAGTAAGCTCGACGAACTGTTGCAGAAAAATCTGCATACTCGCATCGTTGTGACCGACGACGATGCCGCCGATGAGCCGCTGGGCGTTATTCACGTTATTGATCTCTTGAAACAGCAGCTACAAGGCGAAGAACTTGATCTGCGATCGTTGGTTAAGCAGCCGCTGATTTTCCCAGAAGGCGTATCGTTACTGATGGCGTTGGAACAATTCCGGCAAGCGCAGACTCACTTTGCCTTCGTTGTTGATGAGTTCGGGTCTGTCGAGGGCGTTGTGACGCTGACGGACGTGATGGAGACGATCGCTGGTAACCTCCCTGTCGCTGGTGAAGACATTGACCCTCGCCATGATATTCAGCAAAACGAAGATGGCACATGGACAGCAAACGGCTATATGCCGTTGGAAGATTTGGTTCTCTATATACCGCTGCCAATCGATGAAAAGCGTGAATATCACACTTTGGCAGGCTTATTGATGGAGTATTTGCAACGCATTCCAAACGTGGGCGAGCAAATTAGAATCGGTGATTACATGTTTGAACCACTCGAAATCATTAGCCACCGGATTCTGAAAATAAAAATAACACCGCTGGCGGTGCCTGAAGATGACTATGAAGTCTGATTAAGCGTCAATAATCAAAATGTTATTATGAAAAAAGCGGGCCGAGCCCGCTTTTCTATACATACAATACGCTGTGATTGTTACAAATGAACCGGAACTAAAATTTCGGTGGCAACAATAACAACAACCAATCCGACCAACACCGGAACAGAAGTACGTTTAACGACTTCGAATGGAGATATTTTTGCCATCCCCGCGACAGCCACAACCACACCAGACACCGGTGACAGTGTGCGGCCAAGGTTGGAAGCTTGCAGCATAGGAATAGTTAGATAGGCTGGGTTAACGCCCATCTGAGCTGAAAGCTTAGGAATAAGCTCCACAAACGCGTAAAAAGGCGCGTTACCCGACCCTGTCGTCATTGCAGCCAACATGGTGATGACCACCAGCACCATCATCATCACGATACCACCGGTGCCAAACGACTGAGCCAGATCGATCAGACTGCTAATAAAACCGACCGTGCTGAGTCCTTGCGCAAATACCCCCGCGGCGACCAATAACATCACAACGCTAGCAAAAGCATCCGCCATACCACGATAGGCAACTTCTAACCCAACAAAGACTTTCTGCGCATCAAAACCACGTAAGAATTCAATAATAGCCGCGGCCAGCATACAGATGACCAGAACAGTAATAATGTGTAGTTCAGGCCCCCACTTACCATCAAAGATCAGAACACCTATGATTGGCGTAAAAGGCAATAACGCATAAAAACTTGGCGCATTGGTTTTAATCTCGCTGACGTCTAACATTTCATGCGAGACGTTTTCTTTTTTATCTAAATAGCGCTGCCAGAAAAAGTGCGCGATGGCCATACAGATGATGGCAGCAATAGAAATCGGCAGCGTGGTTTTAAAAGCAAAATCAATTAATGGCATTTCAGATGCTTTCGCAGCCAGCACTACGTCGCCAGAGGTCGGTGCAAGAATAATTGCCGCTGGAGATGCACAAATCGCAGCAGCGGCGCCACGGCTGATACCGACGTTAACCATCACTGGGAATAGCGTTGCCATCAGCAATACGCCCAGTCCAGTTGCAGAGGAAACGGCCAGCGACATCAGGCAAGCAACAAAATACGCCGCGATCATCAGCAAATAGGGAGAGTTAATATATTGCAGCGGACGCGATGCGAGTTTCACCACCATATCGTTTGCACCGATGTGGGTCATATAAGCGGCAAAACCACACAGCATCATAATCATCATGCCCAAATCGCCACCACGGCTCATCAGCAGCACTTTGATGTATTCCACAATATCGGTGGCACTGAGCCCCGTCGATTTGGCACTGGCCGGTAATACCTGATGTCCCATTAATGCACTAATGATAAGTAGCAAAATGCCGCCTACCATCAAAACACCAGTAGCCGAATAGCCCTTGATGATGTACCGTCCAACCCCTGTCGCAACGAGTACACCAATTAACAACTCAATCATATAAAAGCCTCTATAGGTATTGCTTTAAATAAGTTCTCTGCGGAACTTGAATAGCGTTGCGATGAAAAAAAGAACGAATTAACCATCACTAGCCAATAAACCCAGCAAACAGTCGAACTTTGCCGAAAAAGGCAGACGATTTTACTGACTTCGGTCAACGATTACCCGTGTTTGTTTATGCCGTGATAAGTTTGTGATTTGCCGCTTAATTCAGTCTTTCTCGATTGCAATTTAACGAAATTCTGGAAGCAATAAAAAAGCCGTAGCACTCAGGCTACGGCTTCGAAGAATTGCTTTGCAAAAGAATTAGAGTTTATTCAACAACCGCTCTACATCCTTCTTATCTTTTGTGTCTTTGTCCTGATGCTTACTCAGCCAATTATTGAGTGCATCTTTGGCTTTTTGTTGCAGTTGATCGCGTAAGACTTTATCTGCATCAAGTGAATAACTCAGTTGCTGCCATGGGCCATAAATCCGCAAAGGAATAACCGCATTCTGTAACGCTTTAACCACGCTATCTTTGCCATTCCATCCTTCAAGCACCCGCACATTCAAGTTCATGTCACAGCTTTGGTTTTCTAGATTGACCAATCCTGAGCCACCAACGGTCAAAATCTCTGAGCTGCCAAAGAACCGAGTGATTCGCAAAATGCCATTGCGTAATACCGTGTCAGCTTTGAGTTCCTGTACCTTGGTATAATCAGAATAACTGTCTTTACCCGAGACATCCGAATGATTCCGGATCACCGCTTGCTGAATTAATTGCTGAATATTCATGCCCTGAAGTCGAGCATTAGCCAATGAAATATGCGCATGGCCATCCCAATTTTGCATCACATCAACCAGCGTCATACCCGTTCCGTTAAATTTGCCGGTCAGCGTTAAATCCCCTACCAGCGCATCGGGTTGGCTGAAAGCATGAAGAACAGGTTCTAAGGTAATATTTTCTATCTGCGGCGTTAAACTAACCTGAGCGGGTTGGTTGTCCACCACTGCCAACGTGCCTTGTGCCTGAAACGTTCCTTTGCCCAGACGGCCGCTGATATTCTGTAATGTGGCGTTGCCCTGCTCATTTTGTGCCGCCAAAGAGAAGTCAGCGAGTTTTAAGCCATGATAAATCACTTCGTTAGCCTGAATTTTTAACTCAGCAGTGAAGTCACGTAAAAATGCCATCTCCCCAACCTGGGCAGTAGATTCTGGGTTGGATGTGACCGGAGAACGCAGCGTTGCCTGTTCAGCGGTATTAGCAGAACCATCTGCACCTTCGGTAGGTGGTGTCCAGCCAAACAGGTTATCAAGATTAAGCGCTGCCGACTGCAAATCCACTTTGTAAGCCGATGTGCCATTTTCCTGCATTGCGCCTTGAATGCGCCCCTGCAACTGGCTTTGGTTGGCTGTCACCAGCAAGTTTGAAATATCAATTTGCTGCGGCTGTTGTTGGTAGCTGACCGTTGCACTCCCCATCCCAGCAATTCCGCTGGCAGGTAATCCAACCCCGCTCAGTTGATAATCAAAGTTAGAAACCACGGCGCTATAGCGCTGAGGGTAGCTGCTTAAATCAACGTTCGCGGCAAGCTTGAAGTTAAGATCACGCTGGTTACGGTTGATCCGACTCGATAACTCAATGCTGGCCTGACGTGCACTATCCTGATCGATCGATAAATTAATATCACGCATATTAATCTGGTCATCTTTATCCTGCTGCCAGATCAATAAGCTATCTCGTACCTGAACTTTTTTGATGTTCAGTTTCCATGCGACATCGCTGGACAGTTCGCGTGAGCCCGATGGCGCAATCGGGGAATTCTCTGGTTTCTGAGCGTCGCTACCCGGCGTTAAACGAATAACGGCGCCTTTTAGCATCACCTGCTTCACATCAAGCTGATGAGAGAGAAGAGGCCAAAGGCCGACGTCTAACCGCATATTTTCGGCGCTAATAACCGGCTGTGCCGCTCCGGGAGCCGTCAACGACATTCGTCCGGATAAAATGCTAAGACGAGGCCAAACATGCCAACGTAGCGAACCATCTAACTGCAATTCGTAGCCCGTGCGCTGCTGTACTTCTTTCGTCATATAACTACGGAAGTCATTGGGATTAACCAGCAACACCAGCGCGGTCATTCCAACAGCCAGCACAACCAGCAGAATTACAATGGTCGTTAAAAATCGTCTCATGCCATCCTCTATCTAAAGACAAGCGGTATACGAGCTCGATGTCATAACCGTCAACGCTATCGCTAGGCAGCTAAACACCAAGGACATCAACAAGCATCAATCTTTATCAATACGACTCGCCACAGCGCCCTGCTGATCACGATATTTTGCATCTTGGCGGCTATTATATGGACGCGCTGCTGACCCAGATAGTGGTTCAAAGCTAAGTGCACCGATTGGCATGCCAGGACGAAGCGCCAGCGGCAGCTTACCCGAGTTGTAAAACTCTAGCACAATGCACCCCTGCCAGCCGGGGTCGATACGGTGTGCCGTAACATGCACCATCAGCCCTAAACGCGCCAGCGAAGAGCGTCCATCCAGCCAGCCAACTAAGTTATCAGGTAAGGTTACCGATTCTAAGGTCACCGCAAGCGCAAGTTCACCGGGATGCAGGAAGAAAGCGTCTTCTTCACCAAGAATGATCTCATCGCTCATCACGCGTTCTAATGCTTCAGCCACTTCAGCCTTGGGCCCACTGAGATCAATGTAGGGTGCGGTATGCCCACGGAAAACACGAAACTTATTCCCTAAACGCACATCAACGGTAGCACCGTTAATACGGTCTACTGGCGGACGAGGTGAAATAGTGAGTTTTCCCGCGTCTAGCCAAGCTTCAATATCGCGGTCACAAAGTCTCATGGTTTTCTCTCCGTTACGGGCAAAGCAGCAATGGCTGCAAACTATGGCACATACTACCTTATGACACTTAGTTTCTGAAATGCCTCACATGATTTGTCGATAAACTTTTCACTTATTGGTTTTATTTCACCCAACTGTCGGCATTTCAGAGACTAACAATCGTCCTATACAGCCCTAAGACGGGCTTTTTCAGAATAATTAATTCGTAAGCTATGCGACTCACGCTTTGCGTCTATTGCTTCATAGCGATTCTGAAACACGCGTTGAAATAGATGAAAGTGAATTATTATGACTGAAATGATATTTACGATGGGTAAAACCGAGGTATTGTTGCGTCAATCAACGTTGACTTTATTTTTTGGCGTGAAACGAGCCGCGTATTGGCATAAAAAAAGGCCGAGTCATCGGCCTTAATATTTTCCGTTCAAAAATGCTTTATTTAAAGAACTGACTAATTTTCGCTTTCAGAATATCGATTGCAATGCGGTTTTTACCCCCACGCGGCACGATAATATCTGCATACTGTTTAGAGGGTTCAATAAACTGTAGGAACATCGGACGCACTGTTTTCTGATATTGTGCCATCACCGAATCCATGGAACGGCCACGTTCATTCACATCGCGTCGGATACGACGCATCAAGCAGATATCCAGCGGGGTATCAACGAAAATAGAAAAATTGAGCTCATTGCGTAAGCGAGCATCGGTCAACAGCAAAATCCCTTCTAGAATGATAACTTTCTTCGGTTCTAGATGGATGGTCTCTTGTTTGCGGGTGTGTTCTACGTAGCTATACTGCGGAAGTTCGACGGCTTTACCTGCTTTTAGCATCTGCAAATGCTGAAACAGCAGGCTATGATCCATCGCGCTTGGATGGTCGTAGTTGGTTTTAACACGCTCTTCCATCGTCAGATCGGTCTGGTCTTTATAGTAACAATCTTCCGGGATCACACCGATGTGCTCCTCACCCACTTGTTCACGCAATTCACGATAAAGTGTGCTGGCGATCAAACTTTTGCCTGAGGCAGATGCGCCCGTGATGCCAATAATGACGCACTGATGGGAGTTGTCAGTCATATAATTTTTAAGACCTGGTGTTAAATGTTCGACGGGGGGCTAAGCAGAGACAGCTCACCGCTGCTTGCTTGGGACGCGGCAATTATAGGGAGTTACGCGGATTGATACCAGAATTTTGCAGGTTTTAATCGGTGAAATTACGGGCATCCAGTTTAATGCCCGCATTATACCCGCCATTCGGCGCTAAATAATACTACGGTGAATTACAACGCGCGGAAGGCGATTTCTGTCGGGATAGATTCGCCCTGCCAGTATAGCTGCGCTGCAACGTTCGCCGCCAACTGACGATAAATATGCGCAAATTCACTGTCTGGACGACATGCCATCGTCGGTTCACCGCGATCCAAATCTTCACGCAGTGAAATATGCAACGGTAACTGGCCCAACAGACGGATCTTGTATTTTTCCGCCAGTTTCTCAGCACCACCGGTGCCAAAGATAGGTTCATGGAAACCACAGTTACTGCATACGTGAATGCTCATGTTTTCCACCACACCCAGCACTGGCACATGGACTTTCTCGAACATCACGATGCCTTTCATCGCATCCAATAGGGCAATATCTTGCGGAGTCGTCACTACCACGGCGCCTGTTACTGGAATGTTCTGCGCCAGCGTTAGCTGAATGTCGCCGGTACCCGGAGGCATATCCAAGACCAAATAATCCAAATCAGGCCACAGTGTATCCTGTAGCAACTGCAGCAACGCTTTGCTGGCCATGGGACCGCGCCAAACCATTGCATTATCGTCAGTGACCAAGTAGCCAATCGAGTTGGTCGCCAAGCCATGCGCCATAATAGGCGCCATGTGTTGACCATCTGGCGACGTTGGGCGCTCATTTGGCGTTCCCAGCATCATCGGGATCGATGGGCCATAGATATCCGCATCGAGAATACCGACTTTAGCGCCTTCGGCGGCGAGCGCCAGCGCCAAATTCACCGCGGTGCTTGATTTGCCAACACCACCTTTACCAGAGCTCACAGCAATAATGTTACGTACACCTTTCACGCCAGCCTGGTCGTTGGCACGTTTTAAGGTGGCGATATTATGCGCCAAACGCCATTCAATCGCCTTCGCTCCGCTCACACGCAGCAGTTCAGCGCTTGTGGCATCTTTCAGCGCAGCAAAACCGCTTTGCCACGCAAAAGGCATCAGCAGTTCGATGTGTAAAGTATTGTCCAGCAGAGCACAATGGTGCAACGCCTTGAGCGCACTCAGCGGATGATTAAGTGTTGGATGGGTAAAGGCCGCGAGAATTTCGCCGACCTGCGTCCGCAGTGCTTCGGGAGTGGACGTTTCATGGGATTTATTGCTCATCCCGGCTCCTTGTGTCATTCATTTTTTATCTTCAGAGGGTGCTGCGAAGCGTCTTTATCTTTGTTCGCTTACATAACTCACTTACACAGCCATTCTACTTATTTACACAGCAGTCATAAGCATACCAGAACTCCACCGGCTCCGCGTTAGACAACTTAAGATCCGCGCATTAAGAAAGAAAATCGCTTAACAAACACAGCAACCTAGCGGCAACGGGCTCAATCAGGTAACATCTTCTGCACCGTTCCATTCTTTAAAGAGACAGCAAATCCACTATGGCTTCAGTCACCTCCCAAGCAAGCGCAAGAAAAATTTTAGTGACGTGCGCGCTTCCGTACGCCAACGGCTCAATTCACCTCGGCCACATGCTCGAGCACATTCAGGCAGACGTATGGGTTCGTTTTCAGCGAATGCGCGGCAACGAAGTGCACTTTATCTGCGCGGACGATGCCCACGGGACCCCAATCATGCTGAAAGCTCAGCAGTTGGGTATTGAGCCTGAGCAGATGATTGCTGCCGTGAGTCAGGAACATCAGAAAGACTTCTCCGACTTTAATATCAGCTACGACAACTATCACTCCACGCATAGCGAAGAAAACCGTGAACTGTCGAGCCTGATCTATGGTCGCCTGAAAGAAAACGGTTTTATTAAAAATCGCACGATTTCTCAGCTCTACGACCCAGAAAAAGGGATGTTCCTGCCAGACCGTTTTGTCAAAGGGACTTGCCCGAAATGTAAGTCGCCCGATCAATACGGTGATAACTGCGAAGTGTGCGGTGCCACCTATAGCCCAACCGAACTGATTGAGCCTAAATCCGTCGTTTCTGGCGCTACGCCTATCATGCGTGAATCAGAACACTTCTTCTTCGACTTACCTTCATTTAGCGAAATGTTGCAGGCATGGACTCGCTCCGGCGCGTTGCAAGAACAGGTCGCGAACAAAATGCAGGAATGGTTCGAATCCGGTTTACAGCAGTGGGATATCACCCGTGATGCTCCATATTTCGGTTTTGAGATCCCAGATGCGCCGGGTAAATACTTTTATGTATGGCTGGATGCGCCAATTGGCTACATGGGGTCATTCAAAAACCTGTGTGAAAAACGCAGCGATTTGAGCTTTGACGAATTCTGGCGCAAAGACTCCTCTACCGAGCTGTATCACTTTATCGGTAAAGATATCGTCTATTTCCATAGTCTGTTCTGGCCAGCAATGCTGGAAGGCAGCAACTTCCGCAAGCCAAGCAATGTATTTGTCCACGGCTACGTTACCGTTAACGGCGCCAAGATGTCTAAGTCTCGCGGAACCTTCGTGCAAGCGCGCACCTATCTGGATCACTTAGACCCAGACTGCCTGCGCTACTACTACGCCGCGAAGCTTTCTTCACGCATTGACGATATTGACCTGAATTTGGAAGATTTCGTTCAGCGTGTGAACGCTGACATCGTGAACAAAGTGGTGAACCTAGCCTCTCGTAACGCGGGCTTCATCAATAAGCGCTTCGGCGGCAAACTGTCTGAGCATTTGGCCGATCCTGCTCTGTATCAGACCTTTGTGAATGCTGCGGATGAAATCGCTCAGGCGTACGAAAACCGTGAATCAGGAAAAGCCATTCGTGAAATCATGGCGCTAGCCGATCTGGCAAACCGCTATGTCGACGAACAAGCACCGTGGGTCGTAGCGAAGGAAGAAGGCCGTGACGCTGATTTACAGGCTATCTGCTCAATGGGTATCAACCTGTTCCGCGTGCTCATGACCTATCTGAAACCGGTTCTGCCTTCACTGAGCGAGCGCACCGAAACCTTCCTGAATACACAGTTAACTTGGGATGGTATTGCCCAACCGTTGCTCGGTCATCAGGTTAACGCGTTCAAAGCGCTGTTCAACCGTATTGAAATGGCAAAAGTTGAAGCGATGATCGAAGATGGTAAAGCCGCTGCGGCTGCTGCAGTGGCGGCGTCCAAACCAGCCACCGGGGCACTCGCCGATGAGCCCATTCAAGACACCATCACCTTTGACGATTTTGCCAAAGTTGACATGCGCATTGCTGAAATCAAAAGCGCTGAGTTTGTTGAAGGCTCCGATAAACTGCTGAAATTGATGCTGGATTTAGGCGGCGAAACCCGTCAGGTCTTCTCCGGCATCCGCTCAGCGTATCCAGATCCTAGCGTACTGGTTGGCCGTTTAACCGTAATGGTAGCAAACTTGGCCCCACGCAAAATGCGCTTCGGCATGTCTGAAGGTATGGTGATGGCCGCAGGTCCTGGCGGTAAGGATATCTTCCTACTCAGCCCTGACAGCGGTGCCCAGCCAGGCCATCAGGTTAAATAATATCCTGATACGAAAAACCCGCCGTTTGGCGGGTTTTTTTATACTCAACAAACGTGGAATACAGCTTTAGAAAGTATAATCCGCAGCAATAAAGTAACGACGCCCTTCTTCGTTGTAACTGTAATCATCGCGGTTCAGGTCTTTATCCAGCACGTTCAAAACGCCGGCACGCAGTTTCAGATCTTTCGTCATCTGATATGAACCACCGGTGTTCCACAGCGTATAACCGCCCGAGGCTTTATCTGAGCTAGAAACCACGCGACGTTTGCCCGAGTAGTTGGCAGAAACGTAGAATGCCCAGTCTTCAACCGGTTTCCAGTCCAACGTGCTGTTTGCAGTGTGGAACGGCTGTGTGCTCAATGGGCGATCGTTAGTCAAGTCACGTGCATCGTTGTAGGTATAGTTCATGCTAATGCTGAGTTCATCGGTAAACGGTACCTTCAACTCGGTTTCAACACCTTTAATACGCGCTTTATCAACGTTGTAATAGCTAAAGATTGGCTTACCATTCTTATCGAAGCCGACAAAGTTCGGATACGTCGGCGCGACAGAAACGTCTGAAGTACGATTGACGTTAATCATATCCTTAACGTTATTCTGGAACACGGTTACGCTGGCGTTCACACCGTCCAACATCCCCTCATCACCGGCATAGTACAGACCCAGTTCAAAACTTTCTGACGTTTCAGGATCGAGATCTTTACTACCGACGATAGTACATGCGCCACGACATGAAGCAGACTGCCAGTCTGGGCTCAGCTCCAATAACGAAGGCGCTTTAAACGCCGTTGCCCAGCCCCCTTTCACCGTAACCGTATCCGTTGCGCTGTAGACTAAATAGGCACGCGGGCTCCAGTGAACGCCATAATCTTCATGGTTATCCATACGAACACCGCCTGTAAAGGCCAGCGGTTCGAAGATACGCCACTCATCTTCAACAAACAGTGCGTATTGGTTGGCTGACGTTGAACCGCCGTTTTTGAGGTTACCTGCATCGCTCAACTTATCGTTACGGTACTCACCTCCCAAAGTGAAGAGCTGGTTAAAGTCACCCAGAGGAACGACAACTTTACCGTCGATGGCATTGTTTTTAGCCGTGATTCGATTTTCGTTGTAGTTATCAATTTTTTCGCCATAAGCGCGAATTTCTGTATTGGCCAGATCCCAGCGACCATTATGACCAATGGAATAATTCTGACGTTCTAAACGATTCTTATCCAGTGAGTCAGAGTCACGATCCTGTCGGTCAAAGCCATAACCAAAGGTCATGTCCTGATTAGCTTCTGGCGTCCAAGCAAACTCAACGTTAGCATCGCGCGTGGTGTAGCCTTCGATACGGCCTGATTCGCCGGTTTTGCTCGTTGTGGACTTCTGCGCATCATCTTTTTCACGCTTGCCCAAATTACCAAAGACTTTAACGCCCAGCACATCTTCAATCAGCGGACCACTGGTGTAGAAACTGCCGTTATAGCTATCACCACGATCGCGATGTTCCTGAATGGTACTGTCAGCGCTTAAAGAACCATGCCACTCTTTTCCCACTTTACGGGTAATGATGTTGGCTACGCCGCCCAAGGCATCAGAGCCATAAAGCGAAGACATCGGGCCGCGAACAACTTCAATACGCTCAATAGCCTCGGCAGGAACCCAGCTTAGGTCGTAGTCGTTATGACGGAACACCGCCGTACGCGAGCTTACGCGTTTCCCATCAACCAAAATTAGGGTATAGCTGCTATCCAAACCACGAATACTCACACCCTTACGGTTGTCGCCTTCGTTGGTCAATTGAACACCTGGAACTTCCTGCAAAATATCCTTCAGATTTTGAATTGGCTTTTTCGCCAAATCTTCACGCGTAATCACGCTGATACTGGCAGGTGCATCCTTCAAATTTTGTTCTGTTGCTGAAGCGGTTACAACCATGACGTCGTCCCCTTCGGCCGCCATCACTGGTGCTGCGATGAATAACGGTACGCAAAGCCCCCCGCGCAATAAGTTCGCTAACGGGTTAAGTTTTGCCTTAGCCATTTGGTCAATCTCCATGAGGTTAATATAAATAGTTATTAGAATAATTATTATTCAATAAGCATGGCGCTCTCATGGCGCCGTTTAGCCCACTTTTGGTACTTCAGTAAATTGATGAAATCTGTTGTTTAGCCGTGAACGTAATGGCTAGCGGAGCCGATAATTGGCTCAGCTAGCTTATTCATGAACGACACTGCTGGCAGGAAAAAATCAGATGGTGGGTTCCGCGACCAATCCGTCGATCACAACCTGAGGCATTCCCTGCGAACAATGTTCGATGCGTCCACGGACGCCATAAACGCGTGCCAAACTTTCTGGCGTAATCACTTCAACGGGTTTACCGTCAGCAATCAGCTTTCCATTTTCAAGCATCAACACATGGTCACCATGGCGTAGCGCAATGTTGATATCGTGCACTACAACGACGGTAACAATATTGCGCCGCTGAGTTTCACGGCGTACCAAATCCATGACGTGGAATTGGTAGTTCAGATCGAGTGCGCTCAGCGGCTCATCAAGCAGCAACAATGATGGCTGACGGATCAGCGATTGTGCCAGCCCCACTAACTGTTTCTGCCCGCCCGATAGCTGATCCAAGTAACTCAGCGCCAAATGCGAAATACCGAGCTGCTCCAACAGTCGCATGACTTCGCCTTCGTTGCCTTTATGACCCATACCGCCCGAGGCGCGTTGAGCCACAATAATCGACTCCAGCACATGTAGGTGAACACCAGCGGGTAAAGACTGCGGTAGATAAACCACCTGCTTAGCTCGCTCGCTGAACGGCTGAGCCATCAAGTCGTTGCCATCGAGCAACAGTTTACCTGTGGCTCGATTAAGTCCTGCCAGAGAACGCAGCAGCGTGGATTTCCCACAGCCATTCGGCCCTAACAGCACGGTAATCTTGCCACGCGGCAACGTTGAAACCGATAAGTCTTCGATCACTGCCCTACGTGGATAGCCCGCATTGAAATGCGAAATCTCTAATCCCGAAATCATACATTCCCCCTATGACGCAAAATAATGCTCAGGAAGAACGGAACACCAACCAGTGATGTCACAATCCCCACAGGAATAATCACACCGGGAATCAAATTCTTAGAGGCAACCGATGCCATCGACAGCACCAGCGCACCAATCAAGGCACTTGCTGGCAAATAGAAACGATGATCTTCACCAAAAATCAGGCGTGCAATATGCGGAGCCACTAAGCCGATAAAACCGATAGGCCCAACAAATGCCACTGCAAGAGCGGATAAAATACTGATACGCAACAGCGTCCCTAGACGCAGGCGCTTCACATCTATACCAAAGCTCACCGCACGATCTTCACCCAAGCGTAAAGCTGTTAGTTTCCATGAGCTCATCATCGAAATCGGCATCAAAATGGCAAAAGCCAGCAGCAAAATGCCCAGTTTTTCCCACGAGGCTCGAGCCAGACTGCCCATCGTCCAGAACACTAACCCTTGCAGAGTGTCTTCCGTCGCAATGAACTGCATCATTGAAACTAATGCATTAAAGGTAAACACTAACGCAATACCAAACAGCACCACGCCTGAGGTAGCCACTCGTGTCCAGCGCGTGATGCCATCTAGCATCAGCGCTGCGAACAGCGCGAAAATAAAGGCATTAGCAGAAATAAACCACTGGTCGGGAATACCAGGAAAACCAATACCCAACACGATAGCCAGTGCAGCACCAAAGGCCGCTGCGGATGAGACACCTAGCGTAAACGGGCTTGCTAGCGGGTTATTTAAAATGGTCTGCATTTCTGCGCCGGCTAACCCTAAAGCCAATCCCACGACGATCGCCATTAGCGCATAGGGCAAACGAATATCCCAAACGATAACGCGGGTGCCCGCATCGGCCATTCCTGGCTGCCACAGCGTTTGCCATAACGTACTGAGGGATAAGCCTGATGGCCCCATGGTGAAATCAAGGATCAGCGATGCCAAAATCGCTAACACAATCACGCCCATAATCACTAGGCGATGGCGCACAATGCGCTGGTAATGGCCTTTAACTGCGCTAGCGTCGTGACGTTTCACGGCGGTCATTGGCTCGGTGCTTGCACTCATTTTGTTACCTGTGAATGGTCATCCCTGCTGGCGGCGGCTGGCAGGGACAATTATCGATTACTGATTCGACGCTTTAGCATCAACCCAATAGGTGCCGCTTGGGTCAACAGCAAGGAACTGTTGGTACATGGAGTCCATGGTTTTCTTAGGATCTAATGAGGCAAACTTCTCAGGATAAATCCACTTAGCGAATGCCTGCACGGCCAATACGTTATAAGGCGAGTTGTAGTAGCTGTGCCAAATAGCATGCGAATTACCTTCTTTAACCGCTTTCAGCGTACTGATGCCGGTTCGCTGCATCGCTAAGTTCAAACTATCGCGCGCCTGTTGTTCGTCGACCTGCGCCCCGAGCTTAATACCCGGATCTTTGGCATTTGGCGCCTTAGCACCACTTGCGATGTAAACGTCAGGATCGGCCGACAACACCTTTTCCAGATTGATCTGACCAAGCGCGCCCGGTAGCAAACCTTTCGCAATATTGTTACCACCGGCGAGATCGATAAAGTCACCCATATTGCCGTTACCCGCGGTACCGCAGCAGTCATCGCTGGTTGCGGCCTTCAGTTCGATAAAGACTTTAGGTTTTTGGCTATCGGGGATTTTGCTGGTGATATCAGTCACCAAGCGCACGTTGTCCTGGTAGAAGTTGATATAATTTTCAGCCTGCTGTTCGCGGTGTAGTACCTGGCCTAACAAACGCATGCTTGGTAGCGTATTTTTCAGCGGAGAGGTACGGAAATCGACAAACACAACCGGTACACCCGCTTTCTCCAACTGCTTAACCAGTTGGCTATCGCGCCCCGGTCCATGACCCGAAAGGCCAAAGATGGCAACGTCAGGGTTAAGCGTCAGTACTTTTTCTGGGCTAACGCTGTCGGCAGTGGTATTGCCAATCAGCGGAATTTTGTCAATTTCAGGGAATTTAGCCTGATAAACGGCGTAGGTTTGCGGGTCGAGTTTGCGGAAATCCCCCTGCCACCCGACAATACGGTCAAAAGGTTTTTGGCCTTCCAGCAATGAGACGGCATAGAATAAGCGCCCTTCGCCGAGGAGAATGCGATCAACTTTAGCGGGAACTTCAACGCTGCGGCCGGCAATATCCGTGACCGTTGCAGCCCATGAACTCATGCTGCCTAGCAGCGTCGCTGCAGCGAGTAATTGAATACCCCAGCGCGATTTTCTTCCTTTAACGGTGTCTTTCACCTTCACCACTCCTGCTCTTCAATTCCATAAGTGCACAAAATGGTAAAGCAAATGATAATACTTATCAATGTGATTTGTTTATTTTATTAATCGACTTCACACCATAACTCTCTAATAAATGATGGAATTTTGATTCAAAAAAAATTATTGCTGATTCATCAATCATATCCTATGAGATGAGGCAGCATCACGATCAAAAAAGGCAGCCCAAGGGCTGCCTTTTTCTGTCAATAAATGACTAACTAGTCATCAATCTTTGTGATGGGGAATTCCATCTCACTGTAGGAAACAAAGTGAGTACCCTTCACCAATTTGTAACCAAACCAGATGATCAAGAACAGTGGCAGTCCAATATAGGTTGCCGTTACACCGTACCAGTCGATACGGTCATCCAGAAACGCTTCATAGTTCTGACCTAAAGTAATAATCAGGCATAATACGAAGGCAAAAATCGGTCCGACAGGGAAGAAACCTGACAGGTATGGCAACGCGTTCAGATCTAAACCTTTCTTCACATAGCCGCGGCGGAAGCGATAATGACTAATCGCAATCCCCAACCATGCAATGAAACCCGTCATCCCCGAGGTATTCAGCAGCCACAGATAAACTTCTTGGTTACCAAACATCGACGTTAAGAAGCACAGTCCCGCCACTACCGTCGTTGCATACAGCGCGTTACGCGGCACACCACCAGCAGAAAGTTTAGCAAAAATGCGCGGCGCTTTGCCCTCAGAAGCCAAGGTAAACAGCATGCGCGTAGAAGCATACATACCTGAGTTACCCGCAGACAGCACCGCCGTCAAGATAACCGCGTTCATCACCGCTGCCGCTGACAGTAAGCCCGCATTCTGGAATACCAACGTGAACGGACTCACCGATATATCTTTAACGTCGTTACGCAGCAGGTTTGGATCGGTATAAGGAATGATCAGGCTAATAATCAGAATCGCCAACACATAGAACAGCAGAATACGCCAGAACACCTGACGGATCGCCATTGGAATGTTTTTACCCGGATCTTTAGATTCACCTGCCGCGATACCAATCAGCTCAGTACCTTGGAAAGAGAAACCGACAATCATCGCCACGCCAATCATCGATGCGAAACCACCGGCAAACGGCGCGTCACCGATAGTCCAGTTATGGAATCCTGCGTGTTCGCCCCCTTTCAGAATCCCCACAATCATCGCAACACCGACAATGATGAAAATGATTACCGTGGTCACTTTAATCAATGAGAACCAATACTCTGCTTCGCCAAAGCCTTTCACAGAAATATAGTTCAGCAAGAACATCAGGCCGAGGAACAGCGCACTCCAAATCCAGCCTGGCGTGTCGGGGAACCAATACCCCATCACAAGCTGCGCGGCAACCAAGTCCACTGCGATAGTTACAGCCCAGTTGTACCAATAGTTCCAGCCCAGAGCAAAGCCGAAGCCCTCTTCTACGTAGCGAGAGCCATAGGTAGAGAATGAACCGGATACCGGCATAAACGCCGCCAGCTCACCCAAACTGGTCATTAAGAAATACACCATCAAACCGATGATGATATAGGAAAGCAGTGCGCCGCCTGGGCCTGCTTGAGAAACGGTAGCACCTGATGCAACAAATAGCCCAGTACCGATAGAACCGCCGATAGCAATCATCGACAGATGCCGCGCTTTTAACTCCCGGCGCAGCGCCGGTGCTCGCCCCGTGGAGGAGGTCTTAGTGTTTGTCTGAGCCATTAGAACCCTATATCTGCTCTATAATTATTAAAGAGGACGAATTGTAACAAATCCGGCCCCTGCATAAAGTAACAATCTGATCTTATTAGAGAGCTTCATGATTGCCTGTGGATTATTAGCGTCAGCTGTTAATCCACTGTTAAGTGTAGCGACAATTTGTTTATCTGCTATCACCGACAGCAAAAGATGAATTGTGCCGCTTGGCACATTCCTAGCGTTAATCGCAATAGCTAAGAAAACGCTCAAGTGCCTTGGAAATATGCTTTTGACGATGATGGATGAGATAAAGCGCGCGATTTAAACGCGGCAATGGCACAGGAACTTCCACTAATACGCCCGTCTGCAACTGCTCTTCGATGACTCGGCGCGATAAACAACTAATACCGATGCCATAGCGAACTGCGTGCTTGATAGCTTCAGAATTCCCCAACTCCATCACCAAATCGAAGTGCGGCAAATGTGACAGCAAAATATGCTCGACTACTTCACGGGTACCTGAACCGCTTTCACGCAGGATCCACGGTGCCTGTGCCAGCGACTCCAACGTAATCGGCATCTGCAATAATGGATGGTCGGGAGCCGCAAAAACCACTAACTCGTCCTGTTGCCAAGTATGCGTCAGCAAATCAGGCATATGACAAGGACCTTCAATCAACCCAAGATCAACGCGAAAATCAGCAACCGCATTAATCACATCTCTGCTGTTACCCACGTTTAACTCTAAAGGCGCGACAGGAAAATCACGACGATAGTTCGCAATCATTTTTGGCAGAATATAATTACCGATAGTGCTACTCGCGGCGATACGTAAAGCGCCTGCTTCGCTTTGAAACAGATGTTCAATCTCTCCGGCCTGCTCTAACAACGCCATCGCTTTAGGATAAAGAAGACGTCCGTGCTCATTAACGACCAAGCGCTTCCCTACGCGATCGAATAAACGCACTGAAAGTTGGGTTTCTAAATCAGATAATGCTGCGCTCACCGCCGATTGGGATAAGGACAACATATGAGAAGCCTGAGTGGTGGAACCGCTCTTCAATACTTCAGTAAATACTTCCAGCTGGCGCAGAGTAATATGCATAAAAGAGATCCGAAAAAGTCACAGTATATTTATAAGAGATATGCTCTAAATCAGCCCAAATCTCATGAGATAAGCTCAGTAGCAGGTTTAGGAGGACGAGAGATGCAGGGAAGTATAACGCGAATATCCCTATTTATAGCAGACTTAACGTAAATATAGATAAAGCGCGGATAACCACAAGATTAAAGCATTGAGTGAATCATTATCGCGTGCTTTCGGAAGATAAGAAGAACTTACACGGCTATTCATTTTACCCGCGTGACTCCCCGTGATTATTTGTACGGAAAACAACCACGGAGAGCATTCTTTTAACCGCGTTTAACGGACAACCAATACCGATGTTTTAGCATGGCGAACCACGCGCGCCGCGTTAGAGCCAATCAGGTAAGTCGACATGGTTGGGCGACGCGATCCCACCACGATTAAATCCGCGCCACACACTTCTGCTTCTTTCAAAATTTCATCGTAAATAGAGCCCCAGGTCACCACCACAGAAACCTGATCGGCCGATACATCAAGCGTAGAGGCTAACGCCTCTAACTCTTTCTGAACCTTATTAGTTGCATCATCTTGAATTTTAATCAGTTGCTGTGGATGTTCCCCCATATAATAGGTAGGAATCGAAGGGCGCACGTTCATAAGCCGAATTTTCGCCTGCGACATTTTGGCTAAATAGGCAGCATGGTTAAGCGCGCCTTCGGTTAGCTTTGGCTCTTCAATATCGATAGGAACAAGAATCATTTTGTACGCATAATCCATTTATCGTCTCCTTCAGCAAGGGCTTTTTTTATTTCTCATCTCTGTAATAGCATATTTAACCCATTGATTGATATTACAGCACCAAAAGTGTGATGCCCGACAAACCATAAAATAAATCCGATAGTGTTTAGGCCAGTCATCAGACAATATCCATAATAAATACTTTATTTCTTCATTTTTCCATCACATTTAATGTGATTGACTTTATTTAAAGAAATCAATTAATTATAAAAACACCCATTTAAGATAAAACCTATATTGAGGCATTCTTTGCCGATTTAATCTGCCACAGTAATAACCACTCTGGTAGGCGTTATAAAATGAAAAGCATGTTAAAAATAGCAGCATTATTATTAATTTCATCATCATTAAGCGGATGCATTGTTGCAGATCATCGCGGCCATCATGCCCCACCACCACATTACGACTGGCACCAAGGCAGCAATGCCCCCCATTATGGTGGACACTCTCACGGACATTCTGGCAATGGCGGGAACCATCACCGCTAGTGCTCATGGCTGACGGCGACATTCTTCTCTGTCAGCCAGGAGAAACACCGCCACTTACCACTTATACCGTTAGGTTATAAATATATAATCAATTTCATTTTTAAGCCCTGCCCCACTACTCTTACCGCATCAGAAATAGGGTTATAGGTAAGAGGTCTATGCACGCAAACAGTGCTTTTGAACACAAAAACTCTCCCCGCTATCTTCATGCTCTGGGCAATTTGCTTCCAGGGCTACTGCTTGCCGGTGTTATCACTGCGGTTGCTATGTGGGCTGGCAATATTCCGTGGGTTGAAAACCTCGGTTTCGGCGCACTCACGCTGGCAATTATTTTCGGTATTATTTTAGGTAACACCCTCTATCCACGCATTGAAGGGGCCTGCGCCGTTGGCGTACACCTCTCCAAGCAAAAACTTCTGCGTCTGGGGATAATCCTGTACGGATTCAGACTGACCTTTCAGCAAATCGCTGATGTGGGTATGACGGGGATCGTTACTGATGCTATTACGCTGACATCCACTTTCCTGCTCGCCATGTGGGTGGGGCGAAAAGTATTTGGTATGGACAGCCAAACCGTGATGTTGATTGGTGCCGGTAGTAGCATTTGTGGCGCTGCTGCCGTGATGGCCACTGAACCTGTGGTCAAAGCCGATGCCAGTAAAGTCGCCGTAGCGGTTTCTACCGTCGTCATTTTCGGCACCATCGCCATCTTTTTCTACCCGTGGTTATACCAACTTAACGAGCATTACCAGTGGCTGCAAACCACTCAGGAAGGCTTTGGTATCTACATTGGTTCAACGATCCATGAGGTGGCACAGGTCGTCGCCGCTGGCCGTGCGATCAGCGATGAGACCGGTAACGCCGCCGTTATCACCAAAATGATCCGCGTGATGATGCTGGCACCGTTCTTGGTCATTTTGTCGAGTTTTATTGCCCGCAGCATGCCAAGTAACAAACAAAATGCAACTAAGCAAAAATCTGCCATCACGATCCCATGGTTTGCGGTGCTGTTTATTGTAGTCGCTGGATTTAACTCTTTTGACTTGCTCCCTGTTGAGCTGGTACACCAGTTGATCACACTGGACACCATCCTACTCGCCATGGCGATGGCTGCTTTAGGGTTAACGACACATATCAGCGCCATCCGTCAGGCGGGTATTAAACCTATTTTGCTGGCCAGTATTTTATTCGTGTGGCTGGTTGTCGGTGGTGCGTTGATTAATCACTTTGTGGGGATGTGGGTGTAATTGTAGTAGGCGCTTGCGCCCGCCAATCAGCCAATATCCTATGGAAGCCCTGTGAACGGCTTCGTTCGGCTGTCGTTGATGTGACTACTGTGTAATATTCCGCCCGCCTGTCGTTTATGAAGCAGCTGTGAAATGTTTCGTTCGCCAGTCAGCAAATGCGTTTCCATGAACCCACTGCGAAGGCGACCGATGAGAGCCCCGTTGCGCGGGGGCTCTCAACTCGCGCGCTTTTATCCGAGACGCCATCTCCGCTCCGGTTTGGTATCGCCCATCCCGGGCGCCCCAAACTCCGTCACGACATCCCTGTCGTGCCGGCTCTCCCTACGACTACTTAAACTAAAACCCAAAGAAGGTTTTGATTTTATCTTTTGGTTTTGACGTTGACCTTTTCCGGCACGTTGTTCTTCAGCCGAAGAGAGGAATGTAGGCTAGGATTCGCCGACAAGGACGTCGGCGAAAGAACGGAGGAGCCAGGACAAATTTGCCTGGAGCAAATTTGAACAACGCTTGCGTTAGCCCCGTAGGGGTGAGGCGCAGGGATGCGCCGAATACTCGCGATTGCCGTTCGTTCCGTTAAGGCCGGAATGACGAGATTCGGATACCTGCGAAGCAGGCTGAAGGACGGTGCCAAGCTGGGGTGTTGGGGGGCAGTGATTGGCCCCCCAACTCGGACGCCTGCACGGAGTGCATGTAGATTTCAGTGTATTAGGCGTACGAAACCTTACACAGTTCTCATGTAGATTTCAGTGCCTTAGGCGTACGAAACCATAACCGCCCTCATGCAGATTTCAGTGCTCTAAGCGTATGAAACCTTACACCATCCCCACATCAATGCCATAATGCCCCCATAAAAGAGGAGAAGAGCAATGAAATTTGTTGGAGCCCATGTCAGCGCCTCCGGCGGCGTTGATCAGGCCGTCATTCGTGCGCACGAATTGGAAGCCACTGCCTTTGCATTATTTACCAAGAACCAACGTCAGTGGAAAGCCGCCCCGTTAACGGCTGAAGTGATTGATAAATTTAAATCTGCATGTGCGCAATACCACTACCAGCCAGAACAAATTCTACCTCACGACAGCTACTTGATTAACCTCGGTCATCCGGTTGAAGAGGCTCTGGAAAAATCCCGCGAAGCGTTCATCGATGAGTTAGAACGTTGCTCCGAGCTTGGGCTGACATTGCTGAATTTCCATCCAGGCAGTCATCTGATGCAAATTGATGAGGATAAATGCCTCGCCCGCATTGCTGAATCTATCAATATTGCGTTAGATAAAACGCAGGGCGTTACCGCAGTGATAGAAAATACAGCGGGACAAGGAAGCAATCTCGGTTTCCGCTTTGAGCATCTGGCCGCCATTATTGATGGTGTAGAAGACAAATCACGCGTCGGTGTATGTATTGATACCTGTCATGCATTTGCGGCAGGCTATGATTTGCGTACCGAAGAAGAGTGCAGCAAAACCTTTGCAAACTTTGAGCGTATTGTTGGCTTTAACTATCTGCGCGGCATGCATCTCAATGATGCCAAAAGTGCCTTTGACAGTCGCGTAGACCGGCACCATAGCCTTGGCGAAGGCAACATTGGTAAAACCGCGTTTAGCTGGATTATGCGTGATCCACGCTTTGACGGTATTCCATTGATTCTGGAAACCGTAAATCCAGACATTTGGGCTGAAGAGATTGCGTGGCTGAAATCGCAAGAAGTTGCGGAGAATGCAGCGTAACTCAGAGTATCCCATAGTAAAACGGGTGCCACTGGGGCACCCGTTTTCATTTCAGCTATCACCTAAGCTTAAGCCAATTTCTCTTCCGCAATTTCCACGTCTGGGCGTTTCAGCAGAGCATATAAGCCCCCTGCCAGAAGCGTACCCGCCACAATCGCGATAAGATACTGAATTACCGGTGTAATAGCACCAGGAATCAACAGTACGAACAAGCCACCGTGTGGAGCCATCAGCTTAGCGCCAAAGAACATGGACAAAGCACCGGTCAGCGCGCCACCGGCAATACAGCACGGTAGGACACGCATTGGGTCACGCGCGGCAAAGGGAATCGCCCCTTCAGAGATAAAGCACAAGCCCAGAACCAGCGCCGCTTTACCACCTTCACGTTCGCTTTGAGCAAATTTATTACGCGCTACCAGCGTTGCAAACCCCATAGCCAGCGGTGGAACCATACCCGCAGCCATGATCGCCGCCATTGGTGCATAGGTCTGAGTACTCAGCAGCGCAACACCAAAGGCATAAGCGGCTTTGTTGACCGGACCGCCCATGTCGGTACACATCATCGCGCCCAAAATCGCGCCTAAGATCACGGCGTTAGCCGTCCCCATCGCTTGCAGCCAATGAGTCAAACCTTCCATGATGGCAGCAACAGGTTTACCGACGATATAAATCATCGCTAAGCCTGTAATCAAACTCGCTATCAACGGAATAATCAGGATAGGTTTCAGAGCTTCCATACTCTGTGGCAAATGCAGCTTAGTGCTAATTAATTTGGCCACATACCCCGCGAGGAAACCTGCAATAATCCCTCCCAAGAAGCCAGCACCGGTGCTTACAGCCAACATACCACCGATCAAACCTGGCGTTAAACCCGGACGGTCGGCAATGGAAAACGCGATGTATCCAGCCAAAACAGGCACCATCAACGCAAATGCAGAACCACCGCCAATCTGCATTAACGCCGCTGCCAGCGTACCCTCTTGTTTAAACGCTTCGATCCCAAATACAAACGACAGCGCGATACACAGGCCGCCCGCCACCACCATTGGCAGCATGTAAGATACGCCGGTCAGCAGGTGGCGATAGGCCCCCACAGCCTCTTTTTTCTTAGACGAGGAAGCCGTTGAAGAAGATTTCTGCGCGGTAAAGGTTTCAGACTCCACCAGCGCTTTGTCCAGCTCCTGAGCCGTTTTCTTCAATGCCAAACCGGTGGTGGTGCGATACATCGGCTTACCTGAGAATTTATTCAGATCAACTTCGATATCAGCAGCGACAATGACCAAATCCGCAGCGGCAACTTCCTCAGGGGTAATTTCGTTACCCGCACCGACTGAACCGCGGGTTTCTACTTTAACCCACCAACCACGTTTTTTAGCTTCTGCTTCAATAGCTTCAGCAGCCATAAAGGTATGTGCAACACCCGTCGGGCAAGCGGTAACGGCCACAATACGCATCTGGCCTTTGGCCGGTGCTGCCGCGGTAGCACTGGTATACTGGTAAGATTGCGCTTCAGCCATCGCCTGAGCTAAAAACGCTTCCGGCTCACGAATCGCTTTCTCAGCACTGCCAATAAACAGGCGTTTGCCATTGAATGCGGTATCCTGTGGCTGCTCGTCACCGATAACGATGATCAGTTCAGCATCCTGAGCAGCATCAAGTAGCGTGATATCCAGTTTAGCTGCAACACTTTCTAACATGCGCTTGGCGAGGTAGCTACGAGCCTGCCCCTGAGCGCCTTCGGTTAACAGTAAGGTTTTCATGTGGCCATCCTCAATTAATTAAAAGGCTTCAGGTCAACACGCGCCATCATGGCTGCCAGTTGTGTACGATCGGCAATTCCTACATTACTCTGGCTGACGGCCAACGCGGCAACGGCAGTTGCCAAACGCAGGGTGTGTTCGCTGGACTCACGCATCATTAGGCCGTAAATCAAGCCACCTACCATGGAATCCCCTGCACCCACGGTGCTAACCACTTCACACGCTGGTGGCTTAGCCAGCCATGCGCCGGATGCATTAACCCACAGCGCCCCTTCAGCACCGAGAGAGATAACCACGTGTGCAATGCCCTGATCGCGCAACGCATGTGCCGCACCGACCACATCGTCTAAGGTTGGCAACTCACGCCCCGCCCAGATCTCCAGCTCGCGACGGTTCGGCTTCACCAGCCAAGGCGCCGCTTTCAAACCAGCAACTAACGCTTCACGGCTGCTGTCAAAAATAATACATGGGCATTGGCTGCGCAGACGGCGCATCCAATCGGTGAAATCATCAGGATCAACGCCCGCTGGCAAACTGCCACTCACGCAAACCATATCAAACTGTCCCAACCAGCTCAGAGAGTCATTAACGAAACGCTCCCAGTCCGGCTTGGTCACTTCAAAACCAGAAAAGTTGAAGTCAGAAACTTCGCCGTCTTTTTCAGTCAGTTTAACGTTGATACGCGTACGACCGGCTACGACCTGAAAACGGTTCGCAATACCCAGCTCGCTGAACAACTGCTGAAAGCCATCCTGATTCTCTTTACCGAGAAAACCACCCACGGTCACGTCGATACCAAGATCTTTTAATACTTTGGCAACGTTGATCCCTTTACCTGCCGCATGAAGGCCTGCAGTCTGAACGCGGTTAACCTCACCACGTTCAATCTCGGCGCAGTAACCAACCAAGTCATAGGCTGGATTTAAGGTAATTGTTGCAACTCTTCTACTCATTCTTATGCCCCTTCGCCTAGACCATCATTGATAGCCTGACCGATTGCTTCTAATGCTTGCGCTGCGTCGCTACCATTAGCAGTGAAACGCAGGCGATGACCTTTTTTAACGCCCAGCGCGACAACTTTCATCAGGCTGCGCCCATTAGCAGGAACGCCAGAACCATCGAGGTTTGTTACGGTGATCTGGCTTTCAAATTTCTTAATAGTATTCACCAGCAGCGTCCCCGGACGCGCATGCAGGCCATGCTCGTTGCGCAGAACGAACTCCGCGCTAAGCACAGAATCTTCTTCAGCCACTTCGCTGGTCAGTAACGCCACCAAGGCGGCGGCATCCGTCGCTTTCAGCAAGCGCTCGGCCTGATTGTTCTGCAATAAGGTGCTCAAATACCCCAGCATGCCTTCTGGCTGTGCATCCGCCATGGCAACCGTCAGCAACAAACCCACTTTCTCGCCATCCACGTCAAACGGAGTCTGAGGCCGAGCGGCGGCCGCGGCGCTAGCCTGATTGCCCAACGCACTGTCGCTTAGCCAAATACCTTGACCAAGATTCAGCGGCTGACGCGTAATCACGTCGCTAACAAATTCTGCATTGACCGCACCGGCCTGTTGCAAACGACCCGCATTGATAGCCTGTAACGTCATCAGGCTATCGGCGTTGATATCCAGCGTGACCATTCCCGCGTCGAAACGAAAGGCCGCCACGCTACGCTCTCCCATCAACAGGCTACGTAACTCTTCTGCTGAAGTAGTTTGTGCCATCTGCTGTGCAACGCTGTCATCACTCAGCACATGTGTCAGTTGACGCAACAATGCGAGATGTTCATCAGAGCGCGCAGCAATACCGATAACGACGTAAGCACGCTGGCCTTCGCTCCACTCAACGCCCTGTGGAAACTGGAAAACCTTGACTCCGGTTTTCAGCACCATATCGCGGGTATCGGTGGTACCGTGTGGGATCGCGATGCCGCTACCAAGATAGGTCGAGGTCTGTTTTTCACGATTAAGCATACCCTGCACATAGCCTTCGCTTACATACCCAGCCTGAGTCAGTGCAGCTGCAATTTGTTGAATTGCTTCTTCTTTATTACTCGCCGAAGCGGCAAGATGTATATCTTGTGGGGACAGGTGAAACATAAACGCTCCTCTCACACTGGGCAAAATTTATGGTTGAATCGTTTCAGCTATGTTTTAAAAAAATCGCGCTGTATTTTCTAAAACAGATCGAATACAACGCTGAATCGTTTCGATGAGTTTGGCCTCTGCCCTTTTTATAAGCAAGATATTCGATGAATGTTATTTTCGTTTTTTGAGGGACAGCACACTTTTGCTGAAGTGCTGTCATTAAAAGTATGAAGCTGAGATAATTTGCTGAAGTTTGCTGATGGAGAAAACTAATGGCAGTAAAAGTCGGCGTTGGCGTCATTATCGCTAATCCACAAGGTCAGGTGCTACTGGGAAAACGTTGTGGCAGCCATGCACCATTCTGGTCGATCCCCGGCGGGCATGTTGAGGAAGGCGAAACTTTCGAGCAAGCAGCGATCCGCGAAGTTGAAGAAGAAACGGGCCTTATCGTTACCGAACCACGTTTGATCGGCGTGACCAATAATTTAGCCACTTGGTTAGATGAAGGCGTCCATAGCGTCTCCATGATTATGGTAGCCACCTATGTTCGCGGTGAGCCCCAGTTACGCGAACCAGAAAAATGCGAGCAGTGGCGTTGGTGTAATCCACAACGCATGCCAGAACCCTGCTTTGAAGCCTGTCGTAATGGTATTCACCTATGGCTGAATGGTGAGTTTTACCTCCCGTCGGCGGCCAATAACGCCTGACACCCTGCATTCAATAAAACCCCTGATGTGCAGCGCGAGTAGGTGCTTAGATGTCATCATCTACTCGCTTTTCGTTTTCTCACGGGTTTGTCCAACGCCACCCCATCGCACCATTTTAGTGCAAAACAATCCCTTCGATGAACAAAAGTTAGATTTAGTTATCACAACTGAAACAAAATTGTTAAATATAGATTGTGAATCCTGTGTTTTTCCCTTAAATCTACTGCGGTGCACCATTTGGGAATTCGATGCACCAAAAAAGGGCACCAAAACAATGCGCCCACAGGTTTAGCCTGACCTTTATGGGTTAATCTCTATCCACACCATCTGATAACCATTTGATATGCATAGAATATAAATAGTTGGCATGATTCTTTCATTGTCAATCAGGTACACACCAATGGGCTATCCCGAAATTTAAGGAATTTTTGCTTATGAAATCTATAATTAAAGCATCTGTAGCTGCTCTTACCTTAGCTCTTGCCATGAGTTCTCACGCCGCTGAAAAACAGCTTATCGTTGCTACGGATACGGCATTTGTTCCTTTCGAATTCAAACAGGGTGATAAATACGTTGGCTTCGATATCGATCTGTGGGATGCCATCGCTAAGCAGTTAAACCTTTCTTATACCCTGAAGCCAATGGATTTCAGCGGGATTATCCCTGGTCTGCAAACTCGTAACGTCGATTTGGCGCTGGCGGGCATCAGCATCACTGACGAACGCAAAAAAGCGATCGACTTCTCTGATGGCTACTACAACAGCGGTCTGCTGGTAATGGTGAAGAAAGACAATAACGACGTGAAAAGTGTGAAAGATCTGGATGGCAAAGTGGTCGCCGTTAAGAGCGGCACTGCGGGCGTTGATTACGCCAAAGCCAACATCAAAACCAAGGATTTGCGTCAGTTCCCAAATATCGATAACGCCTATCTGGAGTTAGGTACTGGCAACGCCGACGCGGTACTGCACGACACGCCAAATATCCTGTACTTCATCAAAACCGCCGGTCATGGCCAGTTCAAAGCCGTGGGTGATTCTCTAGAAGCACAACAGTATGGCATCGCGTTCCCTAAAGGCAGCGACCTGCGTGAAAAAGTAAATGGCGCGCTGAAAACGCTGCGTGAAAATGGCACCTACAACGAAATTTACAAAAAATGGTTTGGCGTAGAACCGAAATAAAACCAATAAAAATTTAATGAATTTATCCGGGGGGATTTGTCCCTCCGCGATATTGGCGGTAATGGGTAAATAGTTGAAGTAATTGCCCGATAGAACTTTCTATACTCACCATCCTTGGAATTGCATCACAAAAGGCTTCAGCCTTTGAACAGCGCTTGCGCTGACCCAAAAGGGGCAAATTCAAGTACGACGAGTATAAATGGGCAAAGTTTCCAGGAGAATACAACATGCAGTTTGAATGGAGCGCCATTTGGGACGCTTTCCCTATCCTGCTCGAAGGTGCCAAGCTGACGCTATGGATATCTATCGTCGGGCTGTTAGGTGGCTTGGTTATCGGCCTCGTCGCGGGTTTTGCCCGAGCGTACGGTGGCTGGCTGAGCAACCATATCGCGCTGGTCTTTATTGAGCTTATCCGCGGTACACCTATCGTCGTTCAGGTTATGTTCATCTACTTCGCCCTGCCGATGATGCTACAAGCATTCATGCAAGTGCGTATCGATCCGCTCACCGCGGCGGTCGTGACGATCATGATTAACTCTGGCGCCTATATTGCTGAAATTACACGCGGAGCTGTACTTTCTATTCATAATGGCTTCCGTGAAGCAGGTTTAGCACTAGGCCTTTCCAAACGCGATACCCTGCGCTACGTCATTATGCCACTGGCGCTACGCCGCATGTTGCCGCCGTTGGGTAACCAGTGGATTGTAAGCATCAAGGACACATCCCTGTTTATCGTTATTGGCGTCGCCGAATTAACTCGTCAGGGACAGGAAATTATTGCCGGTAACTTCCGCGCAATGGAGATTTGGAGCGCAGTCGCCGTGATTTATCTGATCATCACGCTGGCACTGAGCTATGTATTACGTCGTCTGGAAAGAAGATTGAAAATAATATGATTGAATTTAAACATGTTGATAAAAGCTTCGGTCAGACTGCGGTTCTGCATGACATTAATCTGAACATCAATCAGGGCGAGGTGGTTGTCATCATCGGCCCATCAGGTTCAGGGAAATCAACGCTGCTGCGCTGTATCAACAAGCTGGAAGAAATCAGCGCCGGTCAGCTACTGGTTGATGGCATGGACGTGAACGATCCGAAAGTTGACGAGCGTCTGATTCGTCAAGAAGCGGGCATGGTGTTTCAGCAGTTTTATCTGTTCCCGCACCTAACCGCACTTGAGAACGTCATGTTTGGCCCGACGCGTGTTCGCCACATGAAGAAAGAAGATGCAGAAAAGCGTGCGCGTGAACTACTGGCAAAAGTGGGCCTGTCTGAACGCGCCGATCACTATCCATCTGAACTTTCTGGTGGGCAACAGCAACGTGTGGCGATCGCTCGTGCGCTGGCGGTTAAGCCCAAGATGATGCTGTTTGACGAGCCCACCTCTGCACTCGATCCTGAGTTACGTCATGAAGTGTTGACGGTCATGAAGGATCTGGCTGAAGAAGGCATGACGATGGTTATCGTGACGCACGAAATTGGCTTCGCACAGAAAGTGGCCTCGCGCCTGATCTTCGTGGACAAAGGCCGCATCACTGAAGATGGCGAACCTGACGCGCTAATCAGTCATCCGCCAAGCGACCGTCTGCGCGAATTCCTACAGCACGTTTCCTGATAATACTAAGTACCTCATCTCAAGGGCGCTTTTAAGCGCCCTTACTTTTTTGTCCACTACGGCTGCATGCGTATTACGCACGAATCGCTCACGGATACTCAGCAAAACCGGTTCACTATTCCTATACTTAACACCGTTTAGCCTCATCAACACCGCAGTTTGACGGCGTCAAATAATCAGCCGTCTGCTTTTTTTACCGCAATCCCCATCACCGAGCAGCGTTGTAAGCTTATTTAATGGAGTCTTTTTATGTCACAGGGAGCCCGCCTTATCCCCACTTTCTTACGCTACTGGCTTTTCGTTTTTGCCTTACTCTTTTCATTCACCGGTGCGATAAGCAGCGCAAATGCGGCTGACGCCGCTAAAAACAGCGATTCAAAAGCCGCCTATACGGCTCTGGCCGATATTCTGTCTGACGCCTCCAGCCGCGATGCACTGATTGCTGAACTACGCGACAGCGCCAAAACAGGCAAACCACCCACGCCTCCATTAAACAAAGAGACCACGGCGCCACCACGCTCAGACTCTTTTGCTGAGCAACTCGACACCACGGTTCAGGGTTATCTGGCCGCGGCTCAAAATAAGCTGAATAACGTTGTCACCACGCTAAAAGCGCCGCCACATAAGGCGTTTAACCCTGACACATTTTGGCCTGCGCTAAGTCACTTTCTGCTCACCGTGGCAGTGACCTTTGCCATTTTCTTATCAATCCGTTTTTTTGCCACCCCGTTTTATAAGCGCATCGGCAGTTGGGGACATAAAGCGCGCGAAAAGCGTGTGGATTGGGCACGACGCCCAACCGCCATCTTAAGTGCGTTTATTATTGATTTACTGATCCTGCTATTTTGCATTACGGCGGGCAATATTATCGCCGCCTCGTTTGGCAGCAATTCGTTTGGTCACAACAGCCCTGCGGTCATGCGCCAACAAACGCTATTTCTGAATGCTTTTGCGCTTATTGAGTTTTTTAAGGCCGTCTTACGTCTGATCTTTGCCCCTAAATTTGACTATCTGCGTCCGTTCCCTTTTAGCGACGCTACGGCCAAATATTGGAATACGCGACTTGCGTGGCTAAGTGGTCTTATTGGCTATGGGCTGATGGTCGTCGTTCCCATCACTAACGCTCAGTTAGGCACCTCGGTGGGGGTTCTCGTTAACTTCTGTATTATGCTGGCGCTAACGGTCTATGCCATTGGGCTGATACTGATAAATCGCACACCTATTCAGAAAGAAATCACCGCGCTAGGCAACCGTTCTCTGGCGTTTTTCGGCATGTTCTTACACGCGCTGTCTCACGTCTGGCATCTGTTAGCGATTGGCTATTTTCTCGTGCTGTTTTTACTTTCTCAGTTCGACCCCGGTAACAGCCTCGCCTTCATGATGGACGCTACGATTAAAAGCCTGTTAGTCGTTGGCTGCGGTGCTTTAGTCTCCGGCCTGCTAACACGATGGATTTCACGCCGCATTACGTTACCGGCCGATATGAAACTGAAATATCCCATGCTGGAGCGTCGGATAAACTCTTATATTCCCAGCGCGCTACAGATCATGCGCTTTATCGTCGTGGTCGCGATCCTGCTGTTCCTGCTCGACGCTTGGCATATCTTTAATCTACGTTCATGGCTAGACTCTGCGACCGGCGAAAAGATTATTGGCGGCATCATCCATATCCTGCTGATTATGTTTATCGCCGTATTAGGCTGGACGCTGCTGGCAAGCATTATCGAACATCGACTCAGCTTAGAAATGGATAACCCCAAGCATCCCGGCGCACGCGAACGCACTTTACTGACGCTGTTCCGCAACGTGCTTTCCATTGTCATCACGACCATAACGGTGATGATTATTCTTTCTCAAATCGGCATTAATATCGCCCCCCTGCTGGCTGGCGCGGGG
Organism: Hafnia paralvei; assembly: GCF_020150375.1. Classification (NCBI taxonomy): domain Bacteria; kingdom Pseudomonadati; phylum Pseudomonadota; class Gammaproteobacteria; order Enterobacterales; family Hafniaceae; genus Hafnia; species Hafnia paralvei. Next base: position 2,938,315 of record NZ_CP083737.1, read on the forward strand.
GCTCTCACCCTAGCGGTCAGCTTTGGCGCTCAAACACTGGTCAAAGACGTTATCAACGGTATTTTTATTCAGTTTGAAAACGGTATGAATACTGGCGAGTACGTCACCGTGTTTGGTATTACAGGCACCGTTGAACGGATGACCATCCGCTCTATCGGCCTGCGCGATGATTATGGTGTTTATCATCTGGTGCCGTACTCCTCAATCACCACCGTCGCCAACTACGCTCGCGAATTTGGGGTTTATCGTGCCAACTATGTGATTAGCCGTGATGAAGATATTGAGAAAGCCAACGAAGTGTTGAAACAGGCCGTGGCGGAGCTACGAGAAAATCCGCGTTTGAAAAGCCTACTGATTGGGGAACCCGCGTTTAACGGTGTGGTTAAGCTGGATGATATTTCGTTCACTCTACGCACGACGATCCGTACCGTCGCGCTACAGCAATGGACGATTCAGTATGCATTGGACAAACTGGTTAAAGAACATTTCCAACGCGCGGGGATCAAAACGCCGCATCAGAATGTGCAAATCAGCTATGCAGAACAGCAGAGAAAGGCGTTACCGCCGCTGGAGGGTGCAGATGGCATAACGCCGTAGGAAAATCAGGTTTCCTCTCCTAATCACTTGAGAGGAAACCGTTGATTCAGCTAGCGCTGATTAGCGGATTTTACGTTTGTTCTCAGGCAGGAATGTCCATGCCACAAAGCGGCTGACTTTCTGCCCCTGAGACATCTCTACGGTGCGCACGTCCAAGGCCTCGACGTCTTCTAAAGCCTCATAGATAGCCGGCAGATTCTCTTGGCGAGAGACTAAACTGGTGAACCATCCCACTTGTTTAGCGTAAGACTCGCTCTCTTCAATCATTTTGGTGATGAAGGCCACTTCCCCGCCTTCGCACCACAGCTCCCCGGCTTTTCCACCAAAGTTCAGCACCGGTTTGCTCGCATCGCGCCCCAGATTAGTGAGTTTGCGACGGGTACCATTCAGCGCCTCTTCAGCCGAGCTATGGAATGGGGGATTACACAGCGTTGCCGCATAGTGTTCGCCAGCCTTGATTGCCCCTTTCAGGATTTTGGCCGGATCTTGCTGCTGACGCAGACGGATATTTTTTGCAGCTTCAGGATTAGCCTTGATAACCGCACCCGCAGATTTCAACGCCACAGGATCAATCTCGGTACCCGTAAAGCGCCAGCCATACTCATGCTGACCAATCAGCGGGTAGATGCAGTTCGCACCGACGCCGATATCAAGAATGCACACGTTAGGTCCGCGTGGCACCTGATAGCCATTGTCCGACGCGAGGACATCAGCCAAATAGTGCAGATAATCGGCACGGCCAGGAATAGGTGGGCACAGATAGCCATCGGGAATATCCCAGTGACCGATCTGATAAAAATGCTGCAACAGCGCGCTATTCAGCGCTTTCACCGCCAGCGGATCGGCGAAATCAATGCTGTCATCTCCCCACTGGTTACGCGCAACAAAGGCCTTTAACTCTGGCGAGGTTTCGCACAAAGCCGGAAAATCATAGCGTTCACGATGGAGATTACGTGGATGCAAATTGGTTTTTTGTGCAGGAAAACTTTTCTTTTTTGGGTTTTTCATTCGACGGTTTCGATCAACATTAAGACATCATGAATGTATGCCCCACACGCACGGATAGGCTACGAGTTAGGGTATAGAATAGGGAAATTAGGCGAAGTATACCCGTTTCTACTGACACTGACTAACACACCCGCTAAGCTGTTGCTGACTCTATTGAATGCGTAAGGATGTGCCATGTCTTCACTCTTTGAGTATTACAGCTATCAGCCCGCCCAAGGCCACGGATTAGCACACGATCCCCTTAATGCCATCATCGGCCCGCGTCCTATTGGTTGGATAAGTTCTATCAGCGGCGATGGACAACACAATCTTGCTCCGTACAGTTTTTTCAACTGCTTCAGCTATCATCCACCGGTGATTGGTTTCGCCAGTAGCGGCTGGAAAGACAGCGTAGCAAACATTAGTGAAACCGGTGAATTTGTATGGAATCTCGCCACCCTTGATAATGCTGAGGCGATGAATCAAAGCTCGGCATCATTACCACACGGCGAAGATGAATTTGTGTTTTCAGGGTTAAACATGCTGGCTAGCCGCTGGGTTAAGCCTGCTCGGGTAGCTGAAAGCCCAGTGAATTTTGAATGTAAACTCACACAATGCATTCAGCTCCAAGACCAATACGGTCAGCCCTTTGACTCTTGGCTAGTATTAGGCGAAGTGATTGGTATTCATATTGCCGAAAACCTACTTGATGAGAATGGTATATATCAAACCGCCGCGGCCAACCCTATTTTGCGTGCAGGGGGTCCCTCAGCCTATTACTCAATCAGTGATGGAAATCGTTTCGATATGCGTAGACCAACAATAAATAGAACGTAGCGAAGATTAAAAAACAGACACTTTCTATATAAGAAGCCAATTATATTATCCTTTTTGGCTTCAACACCTTACAGCGATTTCCTGCTTTTTAGCCTCATATTAATTCACAATAGATAAACATTTTTAATTTTTTATTAAATACCCAGCAATAGAATAATTCATACCAAAAACAAATATCCCTGTATTTATTAATGGAAATATCTTATTTTCTATTTAGAAAAATCCTAACCATTAATATCAGGCGCTCCAGAATTATCTCTGAGCCCTACTTTGCTCAGGAACTGCGGCATGGTGTTACCCACAGCCTTGTATAAAAGATCTGCCTCAACGTCATTGCGCGTATTGATATCAACAATCGTCGCCATCATCGTCGCCGCGGTTTTTTTTATGCTGGCGGGTCACTCCCTACAACAACAACGCGAAAAACAGCAGTTTGAGTTAGCAAAAACGGGACTGATGTACGCATCACATCTTGCCGATGATTTAGACCAAAAAATGGTCTCCCTGTTACCACTCACTCATGTGCTCTGTGAAGAGGTGGCAAACACCCTCTCCAGCAAAGCCGTCTTCAGTGGAGGCGTACGGGCCTATATTCTGGTTCGCAACGGTACCGCAGTGTGCTCCAGCGTCACGCACACGATGTCGTCTCCAGCAACAAATATCTATCCCGATATCGATCTAGACCGTGATGCCGATATGATCTTACAGCAAGGAACGCCGCTGGTTCCCGATCGCCCGGTCATTGCCTTTTGGCGCTCCACTGGTGATGGTACTCGCTCCGGTGTTTTGCTAACGCTGGATATCAATCCCGCGCCTTACATGCTGTTTTTCAGCCGCGAACGTACTATTTCTGGCTTAGCGCTGATTATCAAAGATCGCGCAATTAGCACCTATGAGCCCAACATTATTACCGTTGACGAATTACCTTCGAACCCTGATGTCACCGTGCAGGATGAGAAAAACCGCTTTACCTTCCGCCTATATGGAAGCCCTCTCTCCACCAGCGATTTGGGATTATTAGGCATGTTTTCTCTGCTGGTCGCGGTGATTGCTTGGCTGATCACCTTCTATTTCTTATCTCAGCAACGCCGCTTCGATCGCGAGATCCTGCAAGGCATCAAACGCGATCAGTTTTATCTGCTCTACCAGCCAGTGATTCATGCAGAAACCCATCTGCCGGGAGGATTTGAAGCCTTAGTCCGTTGGAAACATCCTAAACTAGGGCTGATCCCACCTGATGAATTCATCCCGTACTGCGAGTCACAGGGATTGATCGCGCAACTCACCCAACACATCATGACACTGGCGGCTCGCGATGCGCATCGTCTGATCGATGTTGTCCCCAAAGGGACTAAGCTGGGCTTGAATATTTCGCCATTGCATATGACACTCGACGGTTTCAAAAATGACGTCCTGCACTTCATTAACATGATGCCGACGGAGTATCTCATTCCACTGTTTGAAATTACCGAACGCAGCATGGTGCAACATGGCGGCGCCGAGGCCATCTTTGACTGGCTCCACGCTCAGGGGATTGAGATCGCCATAGATGATTTTGGTACGGGTCATAGCGCGCTGATCTATTTGCAGCGCTATAAAATTGATTACCTGAAAATCGACCGCGGTTTTGTGAACTCAATTGGGCTCGAAACGGTCACTGCGCCTGTTCTTGATGCAGTGCTCGAATTAGCCAAAAAGCTTAAACTGCAAATCGTCGCGGAAGGTATTGAAACCGAAGAACAGGCAGAATATCTGCGGCAACGCCATGTTAACTACTTACAGGGCTATTTATTCAGCCGTCCTATTCCGGTTGAGCAGCTGTATGACTATTATCGTGACCACGTACTTCCAAAACTCAACGCCATCATTTGAGTTGGCTTTAGACAAAATATTGCCAATAACCGTGTTTGCACTAATAAAAGACACAAAAAAATACAATGAATTGAAACTTTTATCCCCCGCTTAGCTTAACATTGCTATTCTTGGTACATCTGCAGGGTTGCGGAGAATTCGACGGAGTAACACGCGGTTGATTTTATTCACCGTGGATCCCTCGTTTGCCTGATTGAATATCATGTTTGCCCAGAAGATTCTGGGCGTAAAGCAGGAGCTAACACATTTATGCACTCGCGCTTTCTGAAGACTTTGTGCACGGTGGTTCCCCTTGTGGCCGCCCTCAGTTTTAACGTTCGTGCCGACGTCATTAACGAAAGCTATGCCTTTTCCATTTTAGGCGAGCCGAAATACAGCAGTGATTTTACCCACTTTGATTATGTGAACCCCGCGGCTCCTAAGGGCGGTGATATCACACTTTCGGCGCTGGGTACCTACGATAATTTTAATAGTTACTCTTCTCGCGGGCATGCCGCCGTGCGTGCTAACCAGCTCTATGACACGCTGTTCACCAACTCCGCTGATGAAATCGGCAGTTACTATCCCCTCATTGGCGAATCCGTACGCTATGACGACCAATTCCGCTGGGCCGAAGTCAACATCAACGCTGATGCGCGTTTTCAGGATAATACGCCGATAACCGCGCAGGACGTCGCGTTCAGCTTTAATAAGTTCATGACTGAGGGTGTTCCTCAATACCGGATTTACTATAAGGGAGTGAATGTCAAAGCCATCTCTCGCCTGACCGTGCGCTTTGAACTACCGACGCCTGACAAAGAAATGATGCTTAGCCTGATCGGTGGCTTAAAAGTGATGCCAGAAAGTTTTTGGAAAAATCATAAACTTTCCGAGCCGTTGAGCACTCCCCCGCTGGGCAGTGGCCCCTACCGCATTTCAGATTATCGTTTAGGGCAATTCGTCACCTACTCGCGTGTGACCAATTATTGGGCGGCTAACCTACCGGTCAATCGCGGGCAGTACAACTTTGATACCATCCGCTACGATTACTATTTGGATGACAAAGTGGCGCTGGAAGCCTTTAAAGCCGGTGCTTTCGATTTTCGCATCGAAACCTCGCCAAAAAACTGGGCGACACAATACAGCGGCGGCAATTTTGCCAAAAACTATATCGTTAAATCTGACGAAACTAACCAGTCAGCACAGGATACACGTTGGCTGGCGTTCAACACCAAGCGCCCTATTTTTGCCGACCGGCGCGTGCGTGAAGCGATTTCACTGGCCTTTGATTTTGCTTGGATGAACAAAGCGCTGTATTACGACGCCTATCAGCGTACCAATAGCTATTTCCAGAATACCCAATACGCAGCGCGAAGCTATCCAGACTCTGCCGAACTCGCGTGGCTAGCGCCGCTCAAGGGCAAAGTGCCAGCGGAAGTCTTTACCCAGATTTATCAGCCAGCCAGCACGGATGGCAGCGGCAATGACCGCGAAAATCTGCTGAAAGCCACCACACTCTTAGAAGACGCAGGGTGGACGGTAAAAGATCAAAAGCTGGTCAACAAAACGACCGGAAAACCGTTTGTCTTTGAATTGCTGCTGCCCAGCAGTAGTAATTTCCAATATGTCATGCCGTTCAAACATAATCTGGAAAAGCTCGGCATCACATTAAATATTCGTGAAGTGGATACCTCGCAGTACACCAACCGTATTCGCTCGCGGGATTTCGATATGTTCCCCACCGTGTATGGCGGAATGAATTATCCTGACCCGTCGCTAAAAATCCTATGGCGCTCAGACTATATCGACTCTACGTGGAACAGCGCCGGCGTGCAGGATCCTGCCGTTGATAGCCTGATAGACAACATCATCAGCCATCAAGGCCAACCGGAAGCTTTGCTATCGCTTGGCCGTGCGTTAGATCGCGTACTGACGTGGAATCATTACATGCTGCCTATGTGGTACTCCAACCACGACCGCATCGCCTACTGGGACAAATTTTCCATGCCGGCACTGCGCCCAGCCTATGATCTTGGATTTGATACCTGGTGGTATGACGTAAACCGCGCGGCTCAGTTGCCGCAGCAACGGCGATAAGAGGTTTACGATGACCGCTTATCTTATTCGTCGCCTATTACTGATAATCCCCACGCTCTGGGCCATTATCACCATCAATTTTTTCATCGTGCAAATCGCGCCGGGTGGCCCCGTCGATCAGGCAATTGCCAATATCGAAATGGGGCAAAACGCGGGATTTGGCTCCGGCGGCGGCGACCAAATCGGAGCCGCGCGCGGCGGTATTGCGGCCAGTAACGTTGGCGAAGGTCAATATCGCGGCGCTCGCGGATTAGATCCGCAGATTATTGCCGAAATTGAAAAGCGCTTTGGCTTCGATAAACCGCTCCATCAGCGATATTTCGACATGCTATGGAACTACGTTCGTTTCGATTTTGGCGATAGCCTGTTTCGCGGCGGCTCCGTTATGTCACTGGTTGGGCAAAGCCTGCCGGTCTCCGTTTCTTTAGGGCTATGGAGCACGCTGATCATTTATTTGGTGTCGATACCGTTGGGTATCCGCAAAGCGGTTCATAACGGCTCACGGTTCGATACATGGAGCAGTACGCTGATTATTATTGGCTACGCCATCCCCGCATTTTTGTTTGCCATCATGCTGATTGTCCTGTTTGCAGGCGGCAGCTATTGGGATTGGTTTCCGCTACGCGGTCTGGTTTCCAGTAATTTCAGCTCGCTGCCGTGGTACAGCAAAATCACCGATTACTTTTGGCATATCACCCTGCCGGTGCTCGCCACCGTTATTGGCGGCTTTGCCAGCCTGACGATGCTAACCAAAAACTCATTTCTGGATGAAGTCCGCAAACAATACGTTGTCACTGCACGTGCCAAAGGCCTCGACGAACAGAAAATTCTCTACCGGCATGTGTTCCGTAACGCCATGCTACTGGTGATTGCAGGTTTTCCCGCGACGTTTATCAGCATGTTTTTTACCGGTTCACTCCTGATAGAAGTGATGTTTTCACTTAACGGCCTTGGGCTGCTGGGCTACGACGCCATTTTGCAGCGCGACTATCCGGTGATGTTCGGCACGCTGTATATCTTCACGCTGCTTGGTTTATTACTGAACATTATCAGCGATATTACCTACACGCTGGTCGATCCGCGTATTGACTTCGAGGCTCGCCACTAATGACGCTTAATCCAATAAATCAGGCTCGCTGGCAGCGCTTCAAGGCCAACCGACGTGGCTATTGGTCGCTATGCATTTTCCTGATCGTGTTTATCATGAGCCTCGGTTCCGAACTTATCGCTAATGATAAACCCTTGTTGTTACGCTACGACCAGCAATGGTATGCCCCTTTTTTAATCAACTATCCAGAAACCACTTTCGGCGGCGATTTTAAAACGGCGACCGATTATCAAGACCCGCTGATCCGTAGCAATATCGAACAGCATGGCTGGGCGGTTTGGGCTCCGATTCGCTACAGCTATAACAGTATTAATTTCGCCACCAAAGTGCCGTTCCCCTCTCCGCCGTCTAGCCAACATTGGCTCGGCACCGACGAAAACGGCAACGATATTCTGGCGCAGGTGTTATATGGCCTAAGGATTTCCATTCTGTTTGGTCTCATGCTCACGGTACTCTCGAGCATCATTGGCATCACCGTGGGGGCGACTCAAGGATTTTACGGCGGAAAAGTGGATTTAATCGGCCAACGTTTTATAGAAGTGTGGTCCGGTATGCCAACGCTATTTCTGATTATTTTGCTTTCCAGCGTGGTGCAGCCGAACTTTTGGTGGCTACTGGCGATTACCGTTATTTTCGGCTGGATGGGTCTGGTGGGCGTGGTACGCGCCGAGTTTCTCCGCACGCGCAATTTTGACTATATCCGCGCAGCCAGAGCGATGGGCGTAGACGATCGCACGATCATGCTACGCCACATGCTGCCGAACGCGATGGTCGCAACGCTCACTTTCCTGCCCTTTATCCTATGCGGCGCTATCACCACCCTCACCTCTCTCGATTTTTTGGGTTTCGGCTTGCCGACCGGTTCTCCCTCATTAGGTAGCTTGCTGCTGCAGGGGAAAAACAACCTGCAAGCACCATGGTTAGGCATCACGGCGTTTGTGGTTCTGGCGGCGCTGTTGTCGCTACTGATATTTATATTCGAAGCGGTACGCGACGCTTTCGATCCCTCGAAGGTGAATTGATATGACGGAAATTTCACTCTCGCACTCACAGCCGCCTCTGCTTAGCATTCGCGATCTACATATTCATTTTCGCCATGGCGAAGTGACTCGTCCGGTGGTTAACGGGGTATCGCTTGATATCAACGCCGGTGAAACCCTCGCACTGGTCGGAGAATCTGGTTCTGGAAAAAGCGTCACTGCGCTTTCGATTTTGCGCCTGCTCTCTTCGCCTCCGGCACAATATCCTAGCGGAGATATTCTGTATAACGGCCAATCGCTGCTGCACGCAGACGAAGCCCTTTTGCGTAGCATTCGCGGCAATGAAATTGCCATGATCTTCCAAGAGCCGATGGTGTCGTTAAACCCGTTACACTGCATCGAAAAACAACTGGCTGAAGTGCTATCGCTGCACCGAGGCATGCGCCGTGCTCAAGCTCGCGCAGAGATTATCCGCTGCCTAGATCGCGTGGGAATTCGTCAGCCTGAAAAACGCCTGAATGATTATCCCCACCAACTCTCCGGCGGGGAGAGACAGCGCATCATGATTGCCATGGCTATTCTGACTCGACCTAAGCTGCTGATCGCCGATGAACCGACCACGGCGCTTGATGTTTCCGTGCAGGCACAAATCCTTGAACTGCTGGCTGAACTCAAGCAAGAGCTCAATATGGGGATGTTGTTCATCACCCATAATCTCAACATCGTTAAGCGCTTGGCCGATCGCGTAGCCGTGATGCGCTATGGCGAAATCGTTGAAACCGGTGAATGTCAGGCGCTGTTTTCAGCACCGCAGCATCCGTACACTCAACAGCTCCTCGACGCCATCCCTTCTGACGATCCGGTGGCGCTGCCTCAACCGGCGCAAACCCTGTTGGAAGTCAAAGATCTCAGCGTCCGGTTCCCCATTCGGCAGGGAATACTGCGCCGTACCGTTGGCTATAGCCATATCGTCGATCGTCTCAACTTCACGCTGCAACGAGGGGAAAGCTTAGGGCTAGTCGGTGAATCAGGATCGGGGAAAAGCACCACTGGTTTGGCTCTTTTGCGGCTCATTCCGGCGCTAGGCGAAATTTGGTTTGAGGGTACTGCGCTACATTTGCTGAATTTAAAGCAGCTTCAGCCGTATCGCAGCCAGATTCAGGTGGTGTTCCAAGATCCGTATTCGGCGCTGAACCCTCGGCTGAACGTTTTGCAAATCATCGCCGAGGGCTTGCAGGTACACCAAAAGCTGAGCGAACAGCAACGGGAAGAGCGGGTAATCAGCGCTATGAACGAAGTTGGGCTCGATCCAGAAACTCGTTATCGCTATCCCACCGAGTTCTCCGGCGGTCAGCGTCAGCGTATTGCGATTGCCCGCGCATTAATTCTTGAACCTCGGTTATTGATACTAGACGAACCGACCTCTTCGCTCGATCGCTCCGTGCAGGCGCAGATTTTAACGCTGCTGAAAACGCTTCAGCAACGCCACCAACTCAGCTACCTGTTCATCAGCCATGACTTGCAGGTAGTGCGGTCACTGTGCCATCAGGTGATGGTGATGCGAAACGGAAAAGTGATTGAACACGGAAACTGCGCTGAAGTTTTTTCAAATCCAACTCAAGACTACACGCGCCAGCTATTAGCCTTTGCTGACTGAGATACGCTAAATCATTGCGGATGCAGCAAAAGAACGATAGCGAAGAAAGACAGGAATGATAGGCAGATCCCTGCATGCACCGGCAGCCACACAGGCGTGCCGGTATGCGGTTCTAACAAGGAAGTCAGAACGGATACTGAGCGATAATCGGCTCGGCGATCGCCACACCGACGTTTTTCAAACGGCACATCGCCGCACTTTCATCTTCAAGATGAACAAATAGGCAAGGTTCACCGTCAAGCTCAACGACAGAGCAGTTTACCTGCATCTCTTGTAAAGACTGATTCAGACGTTTCATGATTTGCCATGCAGCTTCTCCCTCTTCACTCAGGAGCTTCAGGCCAATCAGACTATTACTCTCAATAGCACTATTATTAACGTCCGTATTCTCAACGCCAGCCGTCTTTTCCAAATAAATGGGTTCGACCTGCACGCCGGTGAGCCCTGATGACCATCGGTAGCTTTGCGGCAACCGGTGGACTATCGAAAGCTGGAAACTATTCACATTTTTACCCTGATTAAAAACTAACTACAATTTTTTCACAAAAAACTCACATCGTAAACCTAAGTTCGCACTATTCCGGCTATTTGATGACTTAATCGTCATTTTGTTATGAGTTTGTTTATTACATTTCGGTAACACCGAAGAATAAACAGCCTAAAGCACGATCTTGTTGGCGCTACTCCATTTTTTCACTCTAGAAGTACCACGATGGAGGGAGATCGGTTATTGGGGTTATATGTATACTTTTATCTTTATTACCACAACCATTTTCGTTTCATTTTAATTACTTTGTCGTGTTTTTCAATTTACATACAAAATACAATAAATCACTGAACCATGATCAATGAAATTAGCTAATTAATTGTTTTGATGGAAAATAAAAAGCACAACGAATGCTAAATAACTTTAATGTTTTTTCTTTTCACAATGGATTTTACCTAGTTAAGTTAGGTGTTCTGTTAAAAAAATGAAAATCCATGCCAAAAACTGAAAATAGTTAGCACGATTATATTTTCTAAGCTTCCTGTACGGCAGTGAACTGTAGAATAATAGCAAAAAGGTTTGACTAATCAGAGCGGTAACTCATTTTTGGTTAAAAGACCTTTTTTATTTCTGGCTCGGCACCACACATAAAATCAATACGTTACGTGTGGGTGAGAAAAAAGGGTTTTGCGCCACGGATTTTCATTTCTAAGTAAATCACTGGAGAATGGGGCTCAAATCCCGCTGGAGAGTTTGGATCAGGCGAGTGCGTGGCTGAAAGCATCTGCGTATCTGATGCTAAAGCTGTGTGATATGGTCAACACACGGTTGCCGCAGATATCTCCGAACGCCCAGTCGTCGGCCTCCCCGCCTCTTTCAGCGACGGGGAGACGAGCGGTCAAGCTCAGACAGGTTCTACGCGGCTACTCTTGGAAGGTCTAGAAGCGTACAGGAACAACATCATTGCGGCGAAAATGCATAAGAACATTGAGCTGACCATAGGCCATTCACTGCGCGCCGAAGCCAGTGCCAACAACGTTCCTACCACTGCACCAAGGCTGAAACGTAACGTTCCTGCCAGTGACGAAGCCGTTCCCGCCATATGTGGGAAGTCATCCAAAATAACCGCCATCGCATTCGATGTGATCATTGCGATACATCCCACGTAAGCCGCTACCCCAATCACCAGCGACCAAAAGCCTAGGCCTAGCGCTGCCGTGATGACCAACCAGATCCCCATAACAAACTGCACCAGCAGACCAAATCTCAGCATGTTTATCGCACCAAAACGGCGCACATTGCGGCTATTAATCAGCGTCATGATAAACAGGAATACGATGTTTAACGCAAAGTAGTAGCCAAAATGCTGTGGCGATACGCCGTTAAGATCGATGTAAACAAAGGGACCCGCACTAAGGAATGAGAACATACCGGCAAATGAAAAGCCGCTGGCTAGCATGTAACACAGCACCCGCTTATGGCGGAACAACGACGCAAAGTTGCCCAACGTGGTACGCAATCGGAACTTTTGTCGTTTCTCTTTCGGCAGCGTTTCCTTAATAAAGATGGCCACCAAGATCGTGCCCAACAGTGCAGCACCTGCCATCGCCCAAAAAATCGCATGCCAGCTAAACCAAATTAGCAATGCTCCGCCCATGATCGGCGCCAGCAGCGGCGCGATAGTCATAACCAGTACCACAAACGACATCATGCGAGCGAAATCGTCTTTCGTGAACATATCACGCATCAGCGCATTGATAACGACGCTTGCCGCCGCGGCGGCTAAACCGTGGATCAAGCGCATCACAATCAGTTGGTCAACAGACTGCGCCATCGCACACGCCGCACCGGCCAAGGCAAAGAATAGTGTGCCGTACATGATGACGGGTTTACGCCCAATGCTGTCTGCCATTGGACCATAAATCATTTGCCCAAACGCGAAGCCCAGCGTGTAAGCACTGAGCGTCATCTGCACATCACCGCTTGGAACACCAAATTGTTCAGCGATCACCGGCATACTCGGCAAATACATATCGATAGCCAACGGCATCAACATAGATAACAAACCGAGGATCAGGATCAATCCAAGATGGGAACTACGGGGTGTCTGCACGCAGCACATTCCTTATTCATTGTTCTTATCGTACTTCAGGCTGTCGCCATGTTGCGACAGCGCGAAGTATTCTAAGCGTTAACGCATTGATTAATCTTTCGACTGTAGCTCAATGGGTAATCCCACGCTGGCAATCTCTTCCTCAGTCAGAGGACGGTATTCACCCGGCGCTAAGTCTTCATCCAACTCAATGGCGCCAATTCGCTCACGGTGTAGTTCAACCACGCGATTACCGACTGCAGCAAACATGCGTTTTACCTGATGGTAACGCCCTTCGCTGATGGTCAAGCGCACGACATTGGCATCCAATTGTTCAAGCGTAGCGGGTTTAGTCAGATCTTTCTCGCCGTGCAGTTGCACACCGTGAGCGAACTGTTCTGCCGTATCGTCTGCCAGCGGATGTTCAAGGGTAACCAAGTAGGTTTTATCGCATTCATGCTTTGGTGAAGTGATTCGGTGCGACCACTGGCCGTCATCGGTTAATAGCACCAGACCCGTGGTATCCAAATCCAAGCGCCCCGCGGCATGTAGTTTTTCGGCCAGCGGCTCATCGATAAAATAGAGAATGGTTGAGTGATCGGGATCGTCCGTGGAACACACATAGCCTTCAGGCTTATGCAGCATGAAATAGCGTGGACCGTGGATCTGTTCCAATACTTGACCATCAAAAGCCACTTCTTGTTCTGGGGTGAGCTTGTGCGCACCGCTCTTTACAATTTCGCCGTCTACAGTGACGCGCTTTGCACGCAGTTCTCGGGCAATCAGCGCACGGCTGATACCTAACTGCTGGGATAAAAACTTGTCCAGTCGCATGGAACCTGCTTTGTATTTCTATAAGAATCGGAGGGTTTCATTGAGCGTGCGCGCTATTACCGCCTGAGCAGTACGGGCATCGTTCATAAACCAAAGAAGAACCGAGGATTATAGCGACTCTTCACCGCCGCGCCTATCTCAAGCGTAGTTTAATTATCCGCGGAGTATCTGAAACAAGGGTGATATTGCCGTAGCGCCCCTATTTTGACGAATCCTAGCAATATTGCTCAGCAACATTGCCAAACTCACCCTTTTTACTGCATGCTATATCACTGTACACTTTTACAGGAGATTTCAATGTCGTCCATCCACGGTCATGAAGTGCTCAACATGATGATTGATTCTGGCGAGTCGTTTTCAACCGCTAGCCTGATTACCGCCATTGAGCAGCGCTTTGGTGCCGACGCCCGTTTTCATACCTGTTCTCAGCAAGATTTGACCGCCGCTCAGTTGGTGGATTTTTTGGCATCACGCGGCAAATTCATTCCTAGCGATAACGGTTTTAACACTCATAGCAGTAAAATCTGCCAACATTAATAGACATTCGATAATAGCAATTTAATGGCCTTTACTCTTCGCCCTTACCAACGTGAGGCGGTGGACGCAACCATCGCACACTTTAGAAAACACCAAGAACCTGCGGTTATTGTGTTACCTACCGGCGCGGGTAAAAGTTTGGTCATTGCCGAGCTGGCAAAGCTGGCCCGCGGCCGCGTTCTGGTTCTCGCCCACGTAAAAGAGTTGGTGGCGCAAAACCACAGTAAATACTGTGCTTATGGTCTGGATGCCGATATTTTTTCCGCCGGTTTGCAACAGAAAGAGAGCAGCGGAAAAGTGGTATTTGGCAGTGTGCAGTCCGTAGCGCGTAACCTGCCGCTGTTCGACGGCGAGTTCTCATTGCTGATCGTGGATGAATGTCACCGAATCAGCGACAGCGACGATAGCCAGTACCAGCAAATTCTTCAGCATTTGCGCAGTAACAATCCCAATCTGCGTTTGCTCGGCCTTACGGCCACGCCCTATCGTCTTGGCAAAGGTTGGATCTATCAGTATCACTATCACGGAATTACGCGCGGCGACAGCAACAGCCTTTTCCGCGACTGCATTTACGAATTACCGCTGCGTTATATGATCAAAAACCAATTTCTGGTTCCGCCAGAAAGATTGGACATGCCGGTAGTGCAGTACGATTTCAGTCGTCTGGAACCCAACAGCAACGGATTATTTCGTGAAGCCGATCTCAACCGTGAGCTAAAGGATCAGCAGCGGATCACGCCGCATATCGTCAGTCAAATTATGGAATTTGCCGCCACGCGCAAAGGCGTGATGATTTTTGCCTCTACCGTTGAACATGCGCGTGAGATCCACGGTCTTTTGCCTCCTGAACAGGCAGCGCTGGTGAGCGCAGAAACCCCAGGCGATGAGCGTGACGCCATTATCAACGCGTTTAAGCGGCAGGAGTTGCTTTATCTGGTGAACGTCGCGGTGCTTACCACCGGATTTGATGCGCCCCACGTCGATTTGATCGCCATTTTACGACCAACGGAATCTATCAGCCTTTACCAACAGATTGTCGGTCGTGGTCTGCGTCTATCACCGGGGAAAACAGACTGTCTGATCCTCGATTATGCCGGTAACCCACACGATCTGTTTACACCAGAAGTGGGAACCACCAAACCCCATAGCGATAGCCAACCGGTACAGGTTTTTTGCCCTGGATGCGGTTTTGCCAATACGTTTTGGGGGAAAACGACGGAAAACGGCGACATTATTGAGCACTATGGCCGCCGCTGTCAGGGATGGCTGGAGGACGATGAAGGTGGGCGTGAACAATGTGACTACCGTTTTCGCTTCAAAACCTGCCCACACTGTGGAGCAGAAAACGACATCGCTGCTCGACGCTGCCATCAGTGTCATCAGGTATTAGTCGATCCCGATGATATGCTAAAAGAAGCCCTCAAGCTAAAAGACGCCTTAGTGCTGCGCTGTGGTGGAATGCAGCTTCAGCACGGAGAAGATGACAAAGGTGAGTGGCTGTCGATCACCTATTACGACGAAGATGGTGCTGACGTCAGTGAACGGTTTCGCTTAAAAACTCCCGCTCAGCGTACCGCCTTTATGCAGTTATTTTTACGTCCGCACCTTCGCGCCCCCGGTATAGAGCTGGTTTGGAAGCGTGCTGCGGATATTGTGGCTCAGCAAGAGAAACTTCGTTACCCCGATTTTGTGGTCGCCCGCATGAAAGGACGGTTTTGGCAAATAAGAGAAAAAGTTTTCGATTATCAGGGGCGTTATCGCAAAGCTGATTCGCTACGCGGCTAGGTTTTCTTGCCAAAGCGGGCAGATTTATTTGCCGTAAGCCCTGTGTTTCGTTAGAATGCCGCCCGCTTTTACTATTAAAAGCAGAATCTCCTGCCTGTTGCTGGGTCGCCTGTAACAGGTCTAAATTTTATATAGAGATACAATTATGTTCACTATTGAAGCAACTGCACGTAAAGAGCAGGGTAAGGGTGCGAGCCGCCGCCTGCGTACTTCTGGTAAGTTCCCAGCTATCGTTTATGGCGGAAACCAAGAACCAGTAGCCGTAGAAATCGATCATGACACGACTTGGAACATGCAAGAGAAAGAAGGCTTTTACGAACAAGTAATCGCTCTGATGATCGACGGCAAAGAAACCAAAGTTAAGGTTCAAGCTGTTCAGCGTCACCCGTTCAAACGTAAACTGACTCACGTTGACTTCGTTCGCGCTTAATTGCCGACTGAGTTAAATCGAGTTTCGTTAGTTTGAAAGAAAAAACGCCGCAATTGCGGCGTTTTTTTTATCTCAAATTCGGTGCAAAAGATTAATTCCCACCGAACTTACGCTGTAGCTGATCGCGTAAGTTCGGTGGTGTTCCTTTGATGGTCAGCGTATCCGTCGCCGGATCCCAGAAAATACGCTCGCCGAGCAGCATCGCATCAAAGTTAATGGTCAAACCGCCACCGCTGCCCGCCATTTTAGTCAGTTGGCGCAGCGTACTGCGATCGGCAGGGAAGCTCTCTTCTAAATCATAGCCCTGTTCGGCGGTAAACTGCTGGAAGTCTTTCTCTCCCACCGGTGGAATTTCTTTGGCTAACGCTTCGAGCTCAATCTCTTCACCCGCCTGTAACTGGCCGTTACAGTAGCTGTACACCTGCTGACGATATGCCTGCCGCTCGTTCTTATCCAACTGCCCTTCAGCGCAGTAATCATCAACCGCCTGTAACAGACCTCGGTTTTGAGCTTTGGCATCGAGCCCTTCGCTCGCGGCGAGAAAATCCATAAAGAAATCGGAAACTTTTCGACCGACACGACCTTTCAGGAAGGTCAAATAGCGGTGGGATTCTGGGTTGGTTTCCCACTCGGTGAGATCTATCCGCGCAACAATATCGGCGCGCATGATATCGAGGTAGTGGGTGCTGCTGATATCGAGTTCTTCATTAACGCGCATGCTGCTACAGCTGTTAAGCACCGCAATCAACAAATACTCCACGGCCAGATAGCGATATTGGCAGAACAGCACCACGCCGCCATCGGCGAACGGATATTTTGCGAGTTCATCACGCAAACGGCCCGTCGCTGCACGACTAAATGCCAGAAAATCTTCATTGCCGCGACGATAGTTACGCAATGCCTCTGCCAACTCGCTCTCTTCAGAGAAGGTGCCATAGGCTTTGCTTTTCGCACTGTATACGCGATGCAACTCAGCCATCATCTCTTCTACTGCCGCATTTTTGGCTAACAATGAATCACGTAGCACCACATCTAATTGCTGCTCGTCGCGTTTAACCAACTGATGCAACGCAATCTGTTCGAGATCCAGACTCATTTTTCTTCTCCCATTTCGCCCCGGACACGTTTAGGCGCGTATTCAAACACTGTTGATTCTTCCCCGCAAGCGAGGCTGAATGTATTTTGATAAATTGGGTGGTGGAAGCTAAGGTATAATCAATGAAAATAACAAATGTATAAAAGAGCGGAAAATCACGCGCCTATACGGTAAGATATGGCACTTTGTCAGTCTGAGAAGCTTAATTCTATGCCACAATCATCCCGTTACAGTGACGAACACGTTGAACAACTGCTCAGTGAGCTGGCCAACGTACTGGAATCGCACCACACACCAAACGATCTTTCTTTGATGGTTTTGGGTAATATGGTGACGAATCTGATTAACACCAGCATCGCACCCGCACAGCGCCATGCTATTGCACGTTCTTTTGCTGAAGCTTTACAGGCTTCAATTCGGGAAGATAAAGCCCATTAATTTTTTGCCCGGACGTATAGACATACTTTTATGGTGACAAACCGTCAGCGATACCGTGAAAAAGTTTCCCAGATGATTAGCTGGGGGCATTGGTTCGCTCTGTTTAATATTCTGCTCGGTCTGCTTTTGGGCAGCCGGTATCTGTTTGTTGCCGATTGGCCCTCTTCATTGTTTGGGCGTGTCTATGCGGTGATCAGTTGGTTAGGGCACTTTAGCTTTGTTGGCTTTTCTGCTTATCTACTGATTATATTCCCACTCACGTTTGTGGTGATGTCGCAGCGACTGCTGCGCTTTATTTCCGCCGCGCTGGCGACCACAGGGTTAACGCTCCTACTGGTCGACTCTGAGGTCTTTACGCGTTTCCATCTCCACCTCAATCCGGTGGTGTGGGAGCTGGTAGTAAACCCAGATCAAGGTGAGCTGGCGCGAGACTGGCAGCTGATGTTTATCTGCGTGCCGGTCATTTTTCTGGTCGAAATGCTGTTTGGCACCTGGAGCTGGCAGAAGCTTCGTAGTCTGAACCGACAAAAATTCGGCAAACCCCTCGCTGGGCTGTTTATCACGGCGTTTCTGGCATCGCATCTTATCTACATCTGGGCCGATGCGAACTTCTATCGCCCTATCACCATGCAGCGCTCCAACCTTCCGCTTTCATATCCAATGACAGCGCGGCGTTTCTTGGAGAAACATGGTCTATTAGATGCTCAAGAATTCCAAAATCGATTGAACCAGACCGGTAGCCCGGAGGCGGTATCCGTTGAATATCCACTCAGTAAGCTTAGCTTTGCGGATAAAGGTACGGGTTATAACCTTCTGGTAATTGCCGTTGACGGCCTGCGTGCCGACGATATTAAACAAGATCTACCGCAGCTTGCCGCGTTTAGTGATGAGAATCTGGATTTCACCCAGCACTATAGTTCAGGTAACAATCTGGATAACGGGCTGTTTGGTCTGTTCTATGGTATCTCGCCTTCCTACCTTGAAGGTATTTTGGCTGGACGCAAACCATCTGCGTTGATTAACGCACTCAGTCAGCAACACTACCAGTTTGGTCTGTTCTCTTCCGATGGCTTTAGCGCCCCGCTCTATCGTCAAGCACTGCTGACCGATTTCAGCCTGCCAGCGCCAATCCGTCAAAGTGATGCCGATACCACCAAACAATGGCAACAATGGCTGGCAACCCAAACGACTCAATCGCCGTGGTTCTCTTACGTAAATTTAAACGGTACACGTAGCGCATTGGCGGGCAGTTCTGGACATAAACCTGAAGATTTCATGGCGAAATATCAGAAGGCAGCTTCCGGTGTTGATGCCCAGATAGCAACAATTCTGGATACGCTCAAACAACGCGGCGAACTCGATAAAACGGTCGTTGTGATTACCGCCAGCCACGGTATCGAATTTAACGACAGTGGCAAAGGTGATTGGGGCTTCGGGACTAACTATAGCCGCTATCAACTGCAAGTTCCGTTGATTATCCATTGGCCAGGAACACCGGCTCAAACCATCAACAAACTCACCAGCCACGCCGATGTTATGGCAACGTTGATGCAACGCTTACTGCACGTTGATACTCGAGCCGTTAACTACACGCAGGGCGAAGACCTGTTTGCTCCGAGTAGGAAACACAACTGGCTAGCGCTGGGTGATAGTGATGAGTTAGTCATCGTGACACCAAAAGAAACCATCATTTTGGATAAAAATGGCCGCTATCGTACCTACGATGCTGACAATGAAGAGATGAAAGGTGAGAAACCACAGCTAGCCTTACTGCTGCAGGTGCTTACGGATGTGAAACGCTTTATCGCCAATTAAACCTGGTTAAATAACGCGCGAACGCAACGCCATTATCTTGATAAACGGCAATTTTTGAGTACTATATGCCTGTTCGGCACGTAGCGCAGCCTGGTAGCGCACCGTCATGGGGTGTCGGGGGTCGGAGGTTCAAATCCTCTCGTGCCGACCAAATTATCCCAAGAAAACCAACCTATTATGGGTTGGTTTTTTTATGTCTTCAATTTGTCACTACGGCCAATATTACGCGCAGCAAGAAGTAAAAAGCCCCCAAAGTGATTGGGTGGCGGGCTGAGGAAGTGCTCGAGATGGCTGAAGCAGGACTGATATACGACGAATTTAGGGCAGTCTAAAGCTATTTGAATCCTCATGACCACGCTGAGGTTGAGGTATACTGCTTCAGAGCGGGGTAAATAAATTACGTCGCTATAGACAGACATAGGGATTGTCGCAGTTCTGGTCAGAAGACATTAGGATTGAGAATATGGAAATAAATCACTGCGAATTACATGTCAAAGACCTTGTCGGCCTGTCCCTGATTTTGATTGTGTGGGCTGTACTCGTCTGGAACTTCATTTCCTGCTGCTTCACAGGGCGTGCTAGCTTTATGTTTTCCCGTTATAGCTTCAGACGCACCAAGGACGAATTGGGAATCATTGGGGATCGAACGGGAAGTAAGATACTCTATTTCTTAGCTATGGCGCTCAAGTTACTTTTAATTGTATTTTTTTCATACAGTGTATTTGTGCCATTGTTCAGCCCTGGAGTATTTGAGGAAGTAATGGGTCACATTTTTACCTGCCATAAATGAGTTCTGATACTCTACCCTCCCCCACGATGAACTTTTAATGTTAATAAGTTTGTTCATTTCGTTACGTTGCTTCTGCAGATGGAGCCCCTCTATAACGAATAAAAAAACAATCATTAGGGTCTCTTAATACCTAATTAACCAAAAGTAACATAGCATTTTCATAATAGATAAAATTAGATATAATCAAATATTATCTATTATTAATAGCATGGCTAATTTTTATTACATGGATACAGACAAAAATTTCAATCATGAAAATGATTCACTATTCAAAAAAAACACTATTAAAACAAGCAATAACAATCTAAAAGTACTAAATATTGCATTCTGTTTTGATGATAATTTTGTGATGCCAACAGGTGTAGCCATTGCATCTGTCATTGAAAACAATAAAGACTCGCACCTCCACTTTCATTTATTCTTCGAATCCATTTCTGAAAAAAACAAATCTAGAATACTTGAGGTACAAGGTGATAACGTTTCAATAACAACATATGAACTTCAGGAAGAAATATCCGTCAATCCTAATACACTCATTCTGGGAATCCCAAAGTCCACGTGCTTAAGATTTATGGTTCCTTTTGTTCTACAGCATGAGGTTGATTCTGTTTTATATTTGGATGGCGATATGATTTGCTTAGATTCATTACACGCCTTACATGACCTAAACCTTACAGGACATATTGCTGCTGTAGTTGCTGACTCTAAAGAGATGCAACAGAAAGCCAGCACACTAGGATACGGTATTGATACCGATAAATATTTCAATGCAGGATTTTTATTTATCAATGTATCTGAGTGGAATTTTAAAAACGTCACCGCCGTGGCATTTAGCATGATCAATAGCGGTACAATTTATAAATATGCCGATCAGGATGTATTAAATATACTCTTAAACGAAAATATTAAATTAATTGATAAGAAATATAATAAAACTATAACGCTAAGCCCTATCGATAGGGTAGATGATAATGCATCTCGTGGCACAACCATTTTGCATTATGTTACAAAAAATAAACCGTGGTTTATGATATTTGAGTCTCAGATTTTCTTTTATTACCTGAATCAATCTCCATGGAAAGACACGCAATTAAAACTGACACCTAATGCTAGCCTGCTTAGAATAAAGGCAAAAAAACTCCTTTCTGATAAGAAATTTGTCGATTGGATAAAATACTTCTCCCTATATATTAAATATAAATTATTTAGCAAATAAAACCATCCGCATTATTCATGTAGCATTTGACCTAAATTGGCTATTTCAAATGCTACATCATTGATCTCTTAACCTTCCACCGAGCCTAGTGTAGTTCGGCGCGCCTCTTCCTCGATATGAATTCACCCACCTCATCATAACCATCATTATAGTTTTTCATGGGACTATATCGTTAAATATAAAAACGAACATCACTGTGATTAGAAAAACGATAAAGATATAGATTTCATGAGGCTATAACCTCTGTACTTACTTTAAAAAAAGCTTATTGTTATAAAAAAATACATAATAGTGACACTCAAATTTCTCATAATTAAATAAACCTCAAAGCATTTGAAATACCGATTAAGATAAATCTTATATTCATTTCATGGTGATATTATTTCATTTTACATCCAATTAACATTGAGCTATATCTACGGCTATCACTGATTAAAGTGATTTATAACAATTAGATTATATTGAGTACTTATTGGAGGGTGTATGAAGCTTGGATATGATAGCTGTTTTGCGGTTGTGCTTTGTCATCAAGAATCAACGGTAGTCATTGATGATATTACAAAAGTCCTTGTACCTGCATGCCATAAAATACTCCTCAACTGTCAAGCAAGCAGTCATACCATACTGTCTGATGGGCTGATTGAAGTGATAAAAATTGATCACTGCACTATTCGTGACTTTTTGGCATCAACGACATCTGATGCTTATCATTTGCCCTATAGACCGAAAAAAAAATATTGGGAGTTTATCTCTAAATGCATATTCGTTGAAGTATTCTCATTAGTCATCAGACTTTCAAAAAGTTCCCACTTATCAACGATAGAGGCATACTACCACAAGAGATTACTTCATTTACTGCTTTATGCATTCTCCACAGATAAAGACTTTATCCCCTACCTCGTCAAAGAGATTAATTTAGGGCTAGCATTCGCTGTTCAAGAGTTAATTATGAGTGACCTTACAAAAAACTGGTCTTTAGACTCAATCGCAAGATTACTTTTTGTCAGTTCAAGCACCTTAAAGAAAAAACTTAAGCAGGAAGGTACGAGTTACCAAAAAATACTTGTTAAGAGTAGGATGCAGTATGCTGCTAAGCAGTTGAGTATAAACAGTAACCTAACAATATCACAGCTAGCTGAGCAGTGCGGCTATAGCCATTTATCTTACTTTATATTTGTATTTAAAAATCATTACGGCGTTACACCTTATCAATTTTGCCGAAAACAGATGGCTGCGTAACAGCCCACCGAGACTTAGATCCTTGCCGTTGTAAATATCCAAAATCGACAAACTTTGGCCCATTTTTTGTCAAATTTAAATTTTATCAGCCTATACTTACAGCGATAATTTTCGACATATGTATAAAGGATATCTTAATGAAAACTAAACATGCTTTACTATCTGGATGCGCTTTAGCGGCAAGCCTACTACTTGCATCAATAACCAGCGTGCAGGCAGCAGAAAATAACCCAAGCAAAATGACCTGTGAAGAGTTCGTCAACCTTAATCCTAAAGCCATGGCTCCTGTCGCGCTTTGGATGCTCAACGATAAGACTGAATACAAAGGTGGAGACTCTGTTGATCTGAATATGGTCGAAACCGTCGCCGTTCCTCAAACACTCGAGTTTTGCAAAAAATCCCCAAAAGCTAACGTCTACGAATTCAAAAACAACCTACAATCGCTGATTGCTCATTAGTTTTCTCCTGTAGAGAGCAACATGTTATCGCGTCGACCTGCACGCTCAGGTCGACGCAAATTTTCATTGTCAGCACAACAATAAATGGCTTCCATCCTGAAGCAAACCTCATCCATCTATAAATAAATCATGCACGAATTTTGTTAAATGGTTTAATGAAGCGATTTATCCTATCCAACACCCCCCCCCACACCACTTAAAAAACTTTTTATTTTCAATTAGTTAATTAATTCAATAAGATTTGATTATATAAAAAATCAAAACACGCATTTGGTTAATAAATTTAATAGATCTAAATCAATAACTTATGTAAATTTATGCGTTATAACAATTTCATCACTCAACGTAATTTGTAAGTTTCCCTGGTGTTGGCCTATGGCTACTCTCATCCACACATACGGGGATGAGAGTTTTTTTTATTGCGTATGGAGCTCTATTGAATGAAAACCAGTCGTTGCTATTTAGCGGGCAATAGCTATGTGAAAGTAGTATGTTCGGAGCCTGCAAAGGTTCTTCTGATCCATGAAAAGCAATACGACCGCTTTTGTCGCGATAGCTGGGCTGATTATCATGGGGGATTTTTTAGTTCTTTTCCCGCGGTGATAGAAGTTCCGTATGACGGTATATGGAACATCGTTATCGATACGCACAGCGCAGAATGCGCTCCTCCATCTGTCAAAATAAGCATCATTTCAGATAGCGACTCATGAACGGGCTAGCTGCGCATCCGCCACACACCTTGGACTGTTACCTGCGTCATAACTCAAAACACGGCTTTATGCTAAGCTGTGCCCTCTTCAAATTAGCCAGAGCCCCCTAATGAGAAAAATAACCATCGTGATGATTATCATGGCCGCTGCAGTATACGCGTATAACTACCTGTAACTTAAGAAATATTAATTTGACGAAAGCGGTGATTGATAAGACAGATTTCGTAGATAGAGTGGCGGTGCAGACCAACAGCATCGCCATTTTGAGGAAGCAACATCAGCGCTATTGCAGCTCAGTGCTTGAATCAACCAACGGTACACGGATAGATAATGCATTTAAGGCAATCCGATGAACCATCTGGCTAACGCTGGTGCAACAGTCAGACAATACCTTTATAGAATACTTCTCTGCCGCTTTTGAGACTGCCGTAAATGCCACGCAGTTCTGCGTCATCATGCCACAAATAAGCAATTCCTCGATGTCTCTGGCTGATAAAACATTTTCCAAATCAGTATGATAAAAACTATCGGCAAACGCCTTGACGACGACTTCAGCCTGCGGTGCAGCAGCCAAAATACGCGGATGAATATCCACACCCGTCGTGCCTTTATTGAAGAAAGGAGCAGTGCCGCGGCTTACATCCGCAACATGCTGAACCAGAATGATCGGTATACTTTTTAACTGAGCTTTAGCGACGGCATTTTCAATCTTGCTCAGCGTATCCTCAGTATTCCATTGAGGGTAATTCCCCCCATCGAAGTAATCATTCTGGATATCAATAACGATTAGGGCTTGCTTTGGCATGCTGTTTTCCTTGTATGTGAGATAACATCCACCGCTATGATCTGTACTCTAGAAGAAAATTCCAACCATAATCAACATTAAGCTCTCTGCAATAATAGTGGCATAAATCGAGTATCCCCTTCCCTGCTATCGCACAACTAATTTTGATTTATGTTAGGTTTGCAGGGCTGTTGAGGCGGAAACGGTGGGGATGGCAAAAAGATTTACCAACAAGCTCGATTCAAATCAGCTCACTATGCAGCATAGTGGTTTTATAAAATAAAACACCCTGCCAGCAAACTGCTCACAGGGTGTGATGGGTACTTTGTTAATCCAGCCACAGAATATGCGCTGAATTTTTCTTGATGGCTCTCTTACATCCTGATGTTCATCTGGCCTGAAGAGGAGCTAGGCTTACGCAGTCGTTGCCGTTTTCTTGTTTCCACGATACGGACGACGCTGCTGTGATGCAGGAGCATCACCGCGAGATTCAGGCTTACGTCCTTCTCCCTGCGCACGGCGTTGGCCACCGTTGTTTGCGCGAGGTTTATCGCCGGAGCGAGCACCATCACGCGATTGTCCGTTACCTTGGCTGCGTCCCTGAGATTGACCACGGCCTTGACCGCGACCTTGGCTTTGACGGCCATTCTGGATTGGATCGGCCTTAATGCTAGGGTCTGGCTCATAGCCTTCAATAGCGATACGCGGAATTTCGCGTTTAAGCAGGCGCTCAATATCACGCAGCAGCTTATGTTCATCCACGCAGACTAATGACAGTGCTTCGCCGGTACATTCGGCACGACCAGTACGGCCGATACGGTGTACGTAATCTTCCGGTACGTTTGGCAGCTCGAAGTTAACCACATGAGGTAACTGATCGATATCTAAACCACGAGCGGCGATATCGGTCGCCACCAGTACACGAATTGAGCCTGTTTTGAAGTCGGCTAATGCTCGGGTACGTGCGCCTTGGCTTTTATTACCATGAATAGCCGCAGCGGTGATACCGTCTTTATTCAACTGTTCAGCCAAATGGTTTGCACCATATTTAGTACGGGTAAATACCAGCACCTGCTGCCAATTATGAGTGCCAATCAGCTGCGACAGCAGTTCACGCTTACGGCGTTTATCCACAAAATGCACCGACTGCGCAACCTGCTCAGAGGCAGTGTTGCGACGCGCGACCTCAACGGAGGCAGGATTGGTCAGCAGTTTGTTTGCCAGTTCTTTGATTTCGTCAGAGAACGTTGCGGAGAACAGCAGGTTTTGGCGCTTAGCGGGCAGCTTAGCTAACACGCGACGGATATCATGGATAAAGCCCATATCCAGCATACGGTCAGCTTCATCCAACACCAAAATCTCAACTTTAGACAAGTCAACCGCGTGTTGATGTTCCAAGTCCAGCAAACGTCCCGGCGTTGCCACCAGAACATCCACACCACCGCGTAGTTTCATCATCTGCGGGTTAATGCTGACGCCGCCGAATACCACCAACGAACGAAGATTCAGATATTTGCTGTAATCACGCACGTTCTCGCCGATCTGGGCTGCCAGCTCGCGGGTTGGTGTCAAAATTAACGCGCGTACAGGGCGACGGCCTTTTGCTGGCTGAGTATCCTGAGAAAGAATTTGTAACAGCGGCAAGGTAAAGCCCGCGGTTTTACCCGTGCCCGTTTGCGCACTGGCCATCAGGTCACGGCGCTGTAGAACGACGGGGATAGCTTGGGATTGGATAGGCGTAGGTTCGCGGTAGCCCTGTTCTTCAACAGCGCGCAGCAATTCGGCACTCAGGCCGAGAGTATCAAAAGACATATTAGGGTAAAACTCCAAATCCACCTTGACCCGAAAGGACGGGTGCAGTTTCCGGGTGGATTTATCAGACGCGGTAGTATAAGAAATCACCACGAGGGATAGGCACAAACTGCGAGTGCAACATAATTGTGCTGGATTCTAACAGAAAATGTGATCGGAGTCTGATTTGTTTTTTAGGGGGGATAAGGTTTCGCTCGCCATTCGTTTATAGAACGGCGGCGAAATGTTTCGACCGCCTATCAATTACGGTATTTATACAACCACCTCAGTCGAAGGTGACCGAGCTGAATGTACCAGCGCACGCACTCCGCACAGTAGATATACGAAAAGTTGCGCCGTTATCATATCTCTCATACCTACCGCTCCCTAAGCGCTTCTTTCACCTTATTCAGCGGCTTAATCAAATAATCCAACACCGTTTTCTGACCCGTTTTGATCTCTACGCTGGCCACCATCCCCGGTAATATTGGGAATTTACGCCCTGCTTTGTTGCTTAGCTCTGCGCTTTGGGTACGTACGTATACTCGGTAATAATATTGGTCGCGACGGACTTCATCTTGCAGCGTATCGGGCGAGACAATTTCTACCGTGCCATTTAAGTTGCCATAGATGGAGGAGTCATAAGCGGTGATCTTAACCGTGGCCGGTAGCCCCGGACGAATGTAGGCTATGTCGCGAGGGTTAATACGTGTTTCTATCAGCAGCTGATCTTCTAACGGAACAATTTCCATCAATTTGCCGCCCGGCTGCAGCACACCACCAACCGTCATCACCTGAATATCCTTCACGATGCCGCGCACCGGTGAAATCATAGTGACGCGATCTAGCTGATCTTCCTTACCGGCCATAACTTCAAGTTGAGCATCCAAATCGGCATTGTTCTTAACCTGTTCTTCACGCGCCCTAAGCGCATATTGGTTACGAGCGTCATCGATTTTTCCCTGTAATTCGCTGGCCTGCCGCTGTAAACGAATAACCTCAACCTGACTTGCCGCCCCTTTGGCAACCAGCGGCTGAGTCATCCTCAGCTCGGCAACCACCAACCGATACGACTCTTGTAAATTAGCCACGGTCTCATTCAAATTACGACGGCGAGACTCATAGAGCTGACGTTCACGCGCCACTAACGCGGGCTCAGCCAGCGTACTGGCACTGAATTTTAGCGGTTCCCCGGTCAGTTCAGAACGCAAACGCTCAGAAGACGCACGAAGCGCCCGAGCTCTGGCCGCGGCTTCACCGTAGTTAGACTGAAATCGCTTGGGATCAAGGCGCGCAAGAATTTGTCCCTTTTTGACAATATCGCCTTCATGCACCAACAGCGCAGAAACAATACCGCCATCCAAACTTTCAATCAGTTGGGCACGGATTGACGTCGTCACCTTACCAGTACCGACGGTGACTTCATCCAGCGTGGCAAAATAGGCCCAAATGAAAAATCCCACCATACCCGCCAACGTGATCCAAACGACTGATGAATAGAAACGTGACTGACGCGCCATATCTTCCTGCATTGTGAGTTCTGCCATATCAACCCCGCTTAGGCCACAACCGATGTCACGTTACTGTTACGCTGCGCCTGCCCGAGAATCTCGTCTCGAGAGCCATCAGCCACCACTTTGCCGTTATCCATCACGATAATTCGATCAACCATAGCTAAAAGCGCTGGACGGTGTGTAACTAATACCAACGTACGCCCCGCCATCCAGCTCTGAAGCTGGCGGATCACGTAGCTTTCGAGCTGCTCGTCCATGGACGCCGTTGGTTCGTCTAACAGCACGACCTGGGGATTACGCACGATCATACGGCTGAGCATCACCATTTGCCGCTGTCCTCCAGAAAGTCCGCGCCCACCCTCGTTGATCATACGATCTAAACTGGCGGCGTCTTTTTGTACCATGCCTAATGCTCCGCTAATCCGCAACGCCTGAATCAGCTCCTGATCGGTGGCATGTGGATGTCCTAGCATCAGGTTTTGCCGCAAAGTGCCAAAGAACAGTCGCGAATCCTGCGATAGCAAACCAATCTGTCGCCGAACATCCACCGGATCAATATGAGCCATATCAACGCCATCAATAATTAGCTTTCCTTTGCTAGGCTCTGCCTGACCTGAAAGCAATTTTAACAAGGTGGATTTTCCCGCGCCCACCTTGCCCACCAACGCCACACGTTCGCCGGGTTTTATTTCTAATTCAGGGATATATAACGCCTGTTCCCCTTTCTCTATGTCATAGCTGTATTGCACATTTTCGAACTGGTAGTGCCCCGCTAACGCCGGACAGTGCGCCATTTTTTTCTCTGGATCGCGATCTAACGGTTTCTTCAGCAGCTCATTCAGCCCTGTCATGGCGCTTTTAGCATGCTGCCAGCGTGAAAAAACCATCGTGAGCTGCATGAGTGGCGCAATGGTGCGTGAAGAAAGCAGGCTACAAGCCACCATAGTACCTGTGGTGATATCCCCCGCCAGCACCAGATATGCCCCGAGAACCAGCATCCCTGCATAGGTAATTTGTTGTACCGTCGAGGCCCATCCGCTAAGCCGAGCGCCCCACACGCGCTGTTTCATGCCGATAGCCGCACTGACATGGTGTGTCTGTTCCCACTGACGCTGAAAATAGGGTTCAGCCTGAAGCGCTTTAATATCCTCAACGCCCTCGATGGACTCCACCAGCACCGCGTTACGAATGGCGCTTTCACGCATCCCTTCTTTCGCCAATTTAGCCAGCGGCCACTGGATCAAAATGCCAGGGATCACAATCAGCGGAATAGCGATCAGCGGGATGGCAACCAAAGGCCCGCCCACCATTGCCATAATGGCTAAAAACAGCAGCACGAACGGCATATCCATCGCGGCACCGACGGTTGTCGACGTCAGCAGCTCACGCACCTGATCGATTTCCCGCAGTTGAGAAATAAAAGAACCGGTGGATTTTGGACGCGCGTCATTTTTAATCGCCAGCGCTCGGGCAAAGAACATCGATGACACTTTTAAGTCGATATGTTTGCCCATCAGATCGGAAATATGGGTACGTGATAGGCGAATGAAATATTCCAAAAATGCAGCAAACAAAACGCCGATAAACAGCACCCATAGTGTCGGATACGACTGGGCAGGTATCACTCGATCGTACACCTGCATAGAAAACAGAATTCCCGCCAGCGCGAGTACGTTGCCCAATACCGAGGCGAGAGAGATTTCAGACAGCTTGCGTCCTGCATGTTTAAAATGATGCCAGAACCAGTGCTCTCGATAAGGCTGCACGAAATCGTCAATGCGTGAGTCTTGCCCGCGAGCCGCAATCCCCAACAGCACCACATCGGGTTGTATGCGTGCCAACAACGCGTCGAGTTCCTCTTCACGCACCATGTCGCCACAGTCGCTTAACCAATAGCTCACATGCTTTTCAGCATCCATGTTTTCCAAAATCAGAACAGAACCATCTTCCAGCTGCGCCATCACCGGCATGATCTCATTACGCCACTTGACATTGTTTTTTGGACGAATGCTGATCTGTAATCCGAGTAACGCCCCCAACCGCTCCAACCGGCGCTGCACGGGAAGATTTTCAAACCAGCGCATCTGCTGGCGTAATGCGGGTATATCACAGGGAAGTCCAAAACGCCCTGCCGCGCGCCCCATCGCTAAAATCCATTTATCGGCGTTTGCATGTTGATCTGCTGCCATTGCATACCTCTTCTGGATTTAACGCGTTCGTCATAATGCAGGCAGGGTATCGCCCGTCACTTTTGGCCGCGAAATATTCAACATATCGAGTAAGTTATCTACTGCGCCCGCATAGCGAACAGCCGCATCCCAGACGTCATAGCGGGCAATAATCGCCGCACTATCAGCCTGTAATACATCTTGCTCAACGCTGAGTAGGTCATTCAAACTACGTTTGCTGAGCTTGTATTCATCCTGATAGACGCTGCGAGTATTTTCCGCCGAGCTGAATTGCTCTTCACCCGCCAATTGACGCTGCTGCGCACCGATCAGATCGGCATAGGCCACCGACGCCTTTTGGTTTATATCCAACTTACTCGCCTCGACCTCAGCCTGAGCCGATTGGCGATCGCCCTCCGCGGCATCCACTTTGGCACTGGTCGCTCCCCCCTGATATATCGGGGCCTGTACCACTAATTGCACCTGATCGTCCCAATAGGAGCTGGCGCTGTTTTCGTAGCGAGTTCGCCCAGCCTGCACTGAAATAGTGGGCCAGTGTTGAGCCTCGGCCTGTCGCACTCGCTGTTCGGCTGCTAACTGCTTAGCCTGCGCACTGCGAACAGCACTGTTTTGCTCATAGGGAAGGTCTTTAATGGTGATCTTTTGATCGAGGAGGTCTTTGGGTAAATCGGGAAGGTTTGTCGCCACAACGCCCGTTAAGACTGAGAGATTCGCCTGCGCTGAACGTTCTTGTGCGCGATACTGTTCATAGGTGGCGTTCATTCCAGCAATGCGGGTTTCCGCCTGAAGAACATCAGACTGCGAGCTTAGCCCCGCATCCGCGCGGAGTTTCGACATCTCTTTGACCGCTTCCAGCGATGCCAGATTGCGCTGTGCCGCAGCCATAAGCTCTTGATAACGCTTGACCTGCAAATAGGCCTGTACCGTCTGCTGTCCGACGTTATTCAGGACGCTATAGAGTTGATAATCATAAGCCGCACCGAGGTTTTGTTGCTCATCGATGCTGCCGCTCGTTTTACCAAAATCGTACAGCAGTTGATTCAGCGTCACGCCCGCCGACGCATTGCTGTTTAGCGAACCGGAAGAGTCCGTTTGATGCGAACGCCCTGCCGCACTCTGCAATGAAATCTGCGGAAACCAAGCACTTTTTGCCACGGTCAAGTTTGCCGCGCCGACATGAATCTGCGCCGACGCTTGGGCGATTTGTGGATGGCGACCAAACGCCCGCAGAATCGCTTCTTTGATCGAAAGCTCAGCCTCCATTTGCTCGGAGGGTGCCGACTGCCACTGATAATCCGCAGCCGGAGTTTTAGCCAACAGCGGAAACGAGGTAAAACAACTCAAACCACAGCACAACCAAGCCGTTACCGGCCATTTTTTTAAGCGCTTCATAATGTTGCCCCACCTTTACATCGTGATGATGGCTTATCGATTTTTGTGTTTAGAGCTCATCCCGCTCTGTGCTCCTATTCTCAAGCGAGAAAAAGGATAATGTTGGTGTAACTGTTGGCGCCCCTAACAACCACGCGTTTTTCCGTGACGCCCTCTTCGCACAGGGTTGACATGCCACATCCCTGTGGCCGCCTTCCCACACCAACATCCTGTTGGCGTTGCTTTAACTGCCTAGGTTTAGGCTAAAACCCATGCGTGAACTCAGGCAGCACATTGCCTCGACCATCTACATCAAATTCACGTGCAGCCCCTGTTGGATCAGAACGTCTCCCAACGTGCTGTTGCCGGTTGATGAGTTATGGTAAACGTCATAGGTCACGCCATTGACTTCACGTTGGCCGCTGACGTCCCAAATATCCCCTTGCCCATGCACCAGATTGACCCGATCGCCGACGCTACCTTTAATCAATAGGTCATCTTCAGGTTTGTCCGTCACCTTGAGCGCCTCCTTAAGATCTAATGTGATGGTGTTATTGCCCGCTTTGCCTAGATCGAAAATCTCAATGTGCTCGACTTTCATCCCCAGTGACGTTAAATCCAGATTCATATTGCTGCCGTTCAGTACCAATGTGTCGGTGCCTGAACCGCCGTCAATATGAGTGAAGCCAAGATCGGTAACGTGCACGGTATCGTTCGCCGTACTACCAGTGACTGAAGCACCGCTGTTATGCGTCCCATCCGCCAGATCAATGGTGACGCCACCGATGGTGAAAGTGCCGGAGGATGGTGTGGTGACGGATTCATCGCCACTCGTGCTAGACAGCGATTGAGACAGGTGATCCTGAGAACTGGATTGGCTGGTATCAACATCATCCAGACTCATTGCCATCATCATCGGTGCTGGCGCAGAGGTTGGAGTGATATCAATAATATGGCCATCGAGTCCCACGTTGACGCTAACGCCGTTGCCGGCATAATCGTGAGCACTCAGGTTAACGACCTTGTTGAGCAGTAATAGGTTCAGCAAATCCAACGTCAGCGTTAGCGATGCCGACCAATTTCCTTGCCCATCGACTTTGGCATCCGCCGCGAGCGTGTCATTCAGCAATGAAACATGGACGTTGTCTCCTTGCTTCAGATTGCCCGCCGTCCCTTTTATCACCAGCAATTTGCCGCCGAACAACAGATCGGTCAGCGATGGCAAAGCGAGAGCCGCCATCGTTAAAATCGGTTGGGTGAGTTTGACGCCAACATCAACGGCGGTGCTGTTGGTATTGCCCACCACGTCGGTGACTTTAACGCCAATATGCAAATTGCCGTCGGTGAGGGTTTTAAGCAGCGTAGGACTGAGGTTTAACGACCAAGTACCGTTGGTATTCACCGTGGCCTGATAGTCTACGGCACCTAACGTGACCACCACTTTTGCACCCGGTAATGCGCTACTCACCGTACCGCTCAGCAGTTGTGAAACGCCTGATTCAGCGATATTCAACACGCCATCGCTGCCAAATAGACCACTCGCAATCCCCACGGTTGGTAAATGGGTAATGACGTTGAGTGAACCCCCGGTGCTCACCGTATTGCCAATTGGGTTAGTCAACGATACGTTGACGCCTAAATTGCCATCACCAAGCAGTGACAAATCCGTTTGAGGAACGCTAATGCTCCATGAACCGTCGCTTCCCACCGTTGTGAGGTAGGACTTACCCCCTAACGTCACGGTGAGCTGAGAACCTTGTGCGTTGGTACTGGTTCCGCTGATCACTTGAGCGCTGGCTAAATCGCCAATATTCAAGCCACCGTCGCCAAAAATGCTGCCAATGGCCAGCGTCGGTAACGCGTGCGTGATAACAGAAAGCAGGCCGCTGGCGCTGGCAGGGTTACCGGCCACATCTTTCGCCGTAACGCTCACCGTGAGATTGCCATCCAGCAACGCTTTCAGGTCTAACGGTGGAACGGAAAGACTCCATGCGCCGTTGTTATCTACCGGTATGCTGTACGCTTTCCCGCCTAGCGTCAGGCTTAATGATCCCCCCGCCAAATTCACGGATGTTCCACTTATCACCTGAGCCGACAGCAAATCACCCACGCTCAACGCGCCATCACCAAACAGGCTGCCGATAGAAATCGATGGGAGTGCATGGGTCAGCGTGGTCAGAATCGATGGCTGGGTAATAATATTGCCAACCGAGTCGGTCACACTCACGCTAATGTTGAGTTTTCCATCGGGTAGATTGCTCAACACACTGCTGCTAATGACCTGACTCCAGGTGCCATCGGCATTGATGGTCGCTGTCAGCAGCGTTCCACCGACGTTAATATTGACGGAACCTGAGGTCATATTGGTCACTTTGCCGCTGATAGTCTGATTCACCAGCGACTCAACGTGATTAAGGTATCCATCCCCACCAAACAGAGCGTTGAGAGCAATCGTCGGCAGATTCGTCAACCCTACTTTAACGCCAGCCGTCGCCGATGAGGTGTTACCGGTCGGCGTGGTAACGGTCACCGTTGCGGTTAAGCTACCATCCGGCAATTGAGACAGATTAGCCGGCGTGAGCGTGATGCTAAAGCTACCATCCGCCAAGGTCACGCCGGTGAAGGTTTTCCCCCCCACCACTACGCTAACGGTTGAACCCAGTGGCGCACCGGTCGCAGTACCTGTAATCAATTGGTTAGTCGTCGCATCCACCGCGTTCAGCAAACCATCGCCAAACAAGGAGATGTTGCTCAATACCGGTGGCAGAAGATCGAGCTTCAGACCTGCAGTTTGATCGATAGGGTTACCCGCAATGTCTTTACCGGTCACTTCTACCGTCACATTGCCGCTACCAATGCCTTGCAAAATTCCCACTAAGTCAGGCGTTAACGCCAGACTCCACTTACCATCAGAGCCGACTTTCACATTGACCGCAGGTGAACCGGCAATGCTCACGGCTAGTGTTTGCCCTGCCAACCCCGAGCTTGAGCCACCGATAGACAAGCCACCGGCCAATAGCTCCGACAACGATAATGTGCCGTCACCAAACAGCGGGTTGAAACTTAAAGTTGGTAGATTATTAACAATGACGTCCAGCAGGCTATTGCTCGTCACCACGTTGCCCGCGGGATCGGTCGCCGTAATGACGACTTTGACATTGCCATCTTGCAACGCGGCCAGATCGACCTGAGGTATACTTGCCGACCATGAGTTCCCTGTTAAGGTCGCCGTATAAGTTTTGGTACCCAGTTGTACGGTGACTGTAGTACCCGCCACCACGCTATTACCCAGTAGGCCGGATATCACGCCGCTGGTGGTACTTTCAGCCTTGTTCAAGAAGCCATCGCCCATGGCGACCACATTTTGAATGATTGGCAGATTAGTCAGCGCTAAATCAAGATTAACAGGGGTATGTTTGACGTTGCCATTAGCATCCGTGAGCACGACATCAAGCACAACTGAGCTCCCCGCCGCTGAGAGCCAAGCGCTCGGATCAATATTTAGACTCCACTTGCCATCGCTCCCCACATTCGCGGTAAATGGATGACCAAAGATGTCTACCGAGACTTTAGCGCCGGTATAGTTACCGCTGGCCGTTCCGGTTAACGTTTGGGTCAGCAAGGATTCAGCCAGATTCAACACCCCATTGCCACCAATGAGCGTGTTAATCGTATCGCCTAACCCAGGGTTAAGAGCCACGTTAAGACCAACGTTGACAGGCTTACTCACGTTGCCATAAGCATCGGTGCTGGTAACGCTTATTACCTGTGGGCCATCGGTCAGAGATTGCAAATCAATCTTCGGCACAGTCAGCGACCAAATACCGGAGCTGTTGGTTTGCACGGTTTCAGTCAATGGCCCGATCTTGATAGTAATATTACTGTTAGCCTCTGCATGCCCCGAGAGCAACATACCTGCGCCAAGAGTTACCGTGTTCAACAGTCCTCCAATACTCAGAGGATCTATGCTCACGAGCGGAATAACCGTATCTACATTGACTGTATGAGTGACCTGGGTTGAGTTGCCCGCCTTATCGGTGAGCGTAACCGTGATGTCATTGTTACCTTGATTCAACAGAGCCAGATCCGCCGCAGGAACAGAGACTGACCATGTCCCTCCGCTGCCGCCATCGCTAATGACTGTAGCAGCATAGTTTTTCCCATTCAGTTGAATCTGAACGTTCTGCCCAACCTCGGAACCACTTGCCGTCCCGCTAAGAATTTGAGCTGTAGTGGCTTCAGTTGCATTGAGTTTGTCATCACCCGCAAAGGCGTTCACGGTTAACACTGGTGCTACGGTATCAACGGTAAAATTCACCGCGCCGCTTTCGCCCAAAGAGACCGCCGTGATCACATGTGGGCCATCGGTAAACTCACTGCGAGGGATCGTGACCGACCAAGAACCATCAGCATTGATGATTCCCAGATAAGGTCCGAGCACGTCCAAGCTCACGCTAACCGGCGATCCCGGTGCGATATTGATAGAGTGCCCGGTGATGGTGATATTCGCCGTCGAAAGATCGGCAATCCCCATCAGGTTATCGCCACCCACAGGATCGACCGTTAAAATTGGAATAATCGAGGCAGGATTCAGTGTAAAGGACGTCGTCAGCGAATCGACGTGGTTGTTTGCTGCATCATTGGCAGATACCACCAACGTACCTGGGCCACTGGCCAGTGAAGCTAAATCAGCAATGCCTAAATTATAACTCCATGAACCATCGGCCTTCACCTGCGCTAAGAACGTTTTTCCACCAATAGCAATGCTGACGTTTTGCCCCACGCTCAACCCTGTCGAGGTCCCGCTGATGGTTTGTGACGCATGCAAATCGCCAAAATCGACCACGCCATCGGAGGCAAAGTTCGCATTCACCACAATAGTCGGCAGTGTCAGAGCAATAAGAGCCTGACCCGACGTTGATGACGTATTGTGAGCCTGATCGGAAACGACAACGCTGATAGTTTGATTGCCGCTTCCCAGATTTGCCGCTGTAAGATCCGTCGGTTGCAGTGTTAACGACCAAGAGGTGCCATCTGCACTAATCGCCGCATCATGGGGAATCCCGTTAATCGTCACCACAACGCTGGAACTCGCCACCGTCGAACCATGCAAATCCAAAGATCCCTTCAGGACTTGAGCAGAGAGCGCATCATTGACGTTCAGCGCACCATCACCAAACGGCGTATCCAGCGTTACCGTTGGCGGCGTGAGGAATGCATGGAACACCGGCGCAGGGGTCAGTGTGGTGGAGTTTCCAGCCGCATCTTGCGCCGTCACGCTAATGGTGTGATTACCGTTGCCGATATCCAGTAAAGATTTCGGTGGAATGCTCACCAGCCAGTTACCGTTGATGTCTACGGAGCCGGTATAAACGACGCCGCCGATATCAATGCTGATTTTCACCAGTTGGTTCGCGCCCGTTAGCCCCGTTGTCCCACTGAGCAACGCGACATCGTTAGCTTCACCGATACTTAAATTGCCGTCACCAAACGGTAGGTTGATCGTCGGATTAGGCGGGGTCAACATGGCGGTAAAGTTGCCATCAACGCCAACGCTGTTACCGGCATGATCGGTGACTTGGACATGAATTTTTCCTGCCCCGTTAGCAATAGTCGATAACGCGCCAGTCGGAGCGGTAACGGTCCATTGCCCATTATCCTGTACCGTCGCGGTGAGTATCTGAGTCCCCACGGTGACTTTAACGATCTGCCCCGCGCCGGTGATCCCCGTCGTCCCCGTTAAGATTTGTGCAGCACCGGCCTCAGCAATGCTCAGTAAACCATCACCAAACGGCTGTAAAATGGTCGGCGTCGGTAAGAGATGAGTGAGGATTTCGATGTTTTGCGGTGCCGAAGTCACCACGTTTTGTGCAGAGTCAGTTACCGTGACTGTCACCGGCCACACGCCGTCTGGCAGAGACTGGAGTACGGCGCTGCTCAGCGGCAGCGTCCATGAGCCATCAGCGTTAACTGTCGCCGCCAGCGGAGTTCCGTTAACATTGACAATCACAGTAACGCCGACGTTCGTACTAAGCCCAGATGTGCCACTCAAGCTCCCGTTGCTCTGCGCTTCAAGCGCGTTGAGAATGCCATCGCCAAACGGCGTATTCAGCGTCGGAATCGGTAATGTCACTTTCGACGTAAAACCCACAACGTCGCTAGTGTCGCTGTTACCTGCACGGTCTGTCAGCGTCACACTAATCGCATGGCTGGAATCCCCCAACGCCAGCAGCACATTGGAAGGTAATTGCACACTCCAGTTGCCATTCACGTCTACCGAACCGGTGTAGGATTTTCCATCCAGTGTGATCGTTACCGTTTGACCCGCGCCCGTGAGCCCTGAAAGGCCCGTCAGCGTTTGACCCAGTCCCGCTTCAGCATTATTCAAAATCCCATCGCCAAACAGAGGCAATGTAATCGTCGCATCCGGCAGTTGGTGAGTCAGCACATCTAGCGTCGTCGAGACCGAGCTTGGGTTTCCATAGGCGTCCGAAGCCGAGACGGTAAGCGTGGCTTTTCCATCGGCCAAAACATCCAGCACATGCCCATTGACGGGAATAGACCAATTACCATTAGCATCAACGCTGCCTTTTAAGGTCACGCTGCCCACGGTGACGGTCACGATAGTTCCGGCAAGCAGATTGGTCGCTTTACCGTTTAATACCCCACCCGCGGCCGATTCGGCAATGCTAAGAATTCCGTCGGTAAACGGGGTATTCAGCGTTAGCGTTGGCAACAGATGAGTACCTACGTTAATGCTGAGATCTTTATTCGTCACGTTCCCCGCCGTATCCGTGACGACGACCGAAATCGTATTTTTACCATCCGGCAGTGCTTGTAAATCCACGGCGGCGATAGGCAATTGCCACACACCGTTGTTATCCGCCGTTACCTGTACCGTTTTGCCATTAACCGTCACGCTGACGGTCAGACCCGACTCTGTTTTGCCACTCAGAATCTGCGTTACCAATGATTCGGCATAATTTAGGATATTGTCGCTGGCGAACACATCTATCGTAAGCAGCGGAGATAGCGTATCAACCTGAATAGGGTGATTGTCGGTAACGACGTTTTGCGCCACATCTTTCACCGTCGCGCTCACGGTTTGAGTGCCCTGACCCAACGCTTGTACATCAGCCTGTGGCACGGTGGTGGACCACTGCCCGCTGGCGTCCACTCTCGCCGTGTACGTTTTACCATTCAGCGTGACGGTGACCGTTTGACCCGCGGTGACATGCGATGTGGTGCCGGTAATTTGCAGTGGACTGTTAGCTTCCTGCGCATTAATCACGTTGTCCCCAGCGACGGTATTGACGTGAATCGTCGGCAAATCAGCAGGCTGTGCAATCACAGTGACGTTGTGGGAATCCGTTGCAGGGTTACCGCTGGTATCGCTGACAGACACATTAATGCTATCCAGACCATCTGGCAGCAGCTTAACGTCACTGGCTGGAACACTGTATGACCAAGTACCATCGGCGTTAACATTCGCGGTATACACTTTGCCGTTTAGCGTAATGGTGACTTGCTGGTTCAGCTCAACGTGAGTGGTGGTGCCCGAAATCGTCAGCGCCCCATTCGCTTCCTGAGCATTGATGTAATCGTCGCCCGAGACCGTATCAATATGAATGGTAGGTTGATTGGCCGCAGACGCGTCTAATTTCACCGTTTGGCTGGTGGTTCCCGTATTTCCCGCCATGTCGGTAAGCGACGCGGTAAAATTAATATTGCCGTCATTAACGCCATTGAGCGCTCCTGCCGGCAACGTAATACTCCAGGTTCCATCCGCGTTCACCGTAGCGGTGTATGTTGAACCGTTGACCACAACCTTAAGCAACACAGACTGCCCGCTATCACTGATAGGCGCAGTGCCGCTCACAACGATCGGGCTCTGAGCCTCTGCGGCGTTAATGATATTATCGCCCGCGATAGGATCTATGGTGATCTGTGGCAGCGTTTTGTCGATTTGAGCAGAGCCATTGAGGACATCCGAATTACCCACCGCGTCACTCGCAGTCACGGTGATCGCCTGCTGACCATCATTCAAATTCGCAAAATCACTGCTTGGAATATTCGCTTTCCAGTTGCCTTGAGCATCGACCGTCGCGGTGTAACTCTTGCCACCAAAGTTGACGGTGACAGTTTGTCCAATGCCTGATACGCCGGTACTCCCACTAAGCACCTGATTATTTGTCGCTTCGACAGCATTCAAATAGCCATCACCAAATGGCGTATTTAACGTTACATGCGGTGAGGTGTGAGTAATAATTTCAAAGTTCTGGCTAGAAGATACGGGGTTTCCTGCGTTATCCAAGACCGCCAGCGTCACCGTCGAGGTACCATCAGGGATCGCCTTGGCATCTTGCACGGGAACAGTAAAGTTCCAGACGCCATTTGCCTGAATTGTGGTGGTATAAACCTTCCCATTGAGGGTTATCTCTAATGTTCCCCCCACCGGAATATTCGAGGACGTTCCACTCAGCGCCAGCCCTGACGCTATTTCTGAAATATTAACCAGATTATCACCGGTGATGGGCGACACCGTGACCACGCTAGCGGCCGTGTCCACAGAGAAATTATGAGTGGTTTGAACGCTGTTGCCGCTCAGATCACTCACCTTAACCGTGAGTGTATAGCTACCGTCATTCAGCCCATTTAATGCACTTTGTGGGATCGTCACCGACCAACTACCGTCGGCGTTCACCGTACCTGAATAACTGCCGGCGCCCAGCGTCACCGTCACCGTCTGCCCCTGCTCTACGTTGACTGTTTTACCCGTCAACGTCTGTGGATGTTGCTGTTCACCGCTGTCAACCACGTCATTTCCCGCAAAGACATTCACACTCAGCAACGGAGCATTGTTAGGGTCGGAATCAACGGTAATGTTCTGTTGCAGACTTGCGCTATTCCCCGCTTTATCCGCCACGCTAACGTTAATCGTGGCGGTGCCGTTATGTAATGCCTGTAAATCGCTGGCAGGAATACTGACGCTCCAGTTACCGCTGCCATTAACCTGCGTGGTATACATTTTGCCGTTAAGCGTTACAGTCACCGTCTGGCCTTGCTCTGCCCCCACGGCGGTTCCTGATAAGGTTTCAGCCGTTTTCGCCTCTTGGATGTTCAACCGATTGTCGCCGGTAAATGGATCAATCGTCAGT
Organism: Hafnia paralvei; assembly: GCF_020150375.1. NCBI lineage: Bacteria > Pseudomonadati > Pseudomonadota > Gammaproteobacteria > Enterobacterales > Hafniaceae > Hafnia > Hafnia paralvei. The sequence goes on from NZ_CP083737.1 coordinate 2,979,163, forward strand.
ACAGGAGACACGGTATCCACCGATGCAACGACGCTCACATTCGCCTGATTACCCGCGATATCACCTACCGTAACGGAAATCTGAGCACTGCCGTTGGTTAATGCCTGTAAGTCAGCCGCGGGAATCGTCACTTTCCAACCACCACTGCTGTCCACCACGCCCTGATAAGTATGACCACCAATACTCAGCGATACGGTTTGTCCTGTGCCAGCAACGCCTGTATTACCCGTGACAGTCTGTGGATTTTGGGATTCAACCTGATTCAGAACACCATCACCAAACGGTGTGCTAATCGTTGGATGCGGCAAGGTGTGGATCAACACGTTGAGGTCATGTGAAGCGTTAACCGTATTACCGGCATTATCACTCACGCTGGCAGTGATTTTCGTCACGCCGTCTTTAAGCGCCTGCAAATCAGCACTATTTACCGATGTCTGCCATGTGCCATCAGCGAGAACCGAAGCAGAATAGGTTTTACCGTTCAGAACAACCGTCACCAAGGTGCCGACTGCAACATTGTTCGTCGTACCGCTGATGGTTAATGGCCCTTTGGCTTCTGATGCGTTGAGGTAGTCATCGGTTGATACAATCGCGATAGCAATGCCACCTTGAGCGGCATCCGTGCTCACCGTAAAGTTAAAACTACCAGTATTGGTTTGGTTGGCTAAGTCAGTGACACTTACCTGACCAACAACATTGCCTTCGGCAAGTTTGGCAAGATCCGCCGATGGAATTGTCAGGCTCCACGAGCCATCGGAGAGTACGTGTGTCGTATAAGTGTGACCGTTCAGCGTCACCGTCACCAAACTACCGGCCTCTGCGTTGGTGGTGGTCCCTTTGAGGATCTGAGCGGTTTTCTCTTCCGCAGCATCCAACTTGCCATCACCCGTAAATGGAGAGACAGCAATAGTTGGTAGCAGTGTTTTAACGGTAAAGGTGTGATTAGTGCTTGTGGTATTGCCAGCAGAATCCGTGAGGGTTGCGTTGATGGTATAGCTGCCATTCGTCAGCTTCATCAGATCATTTGCCGGTACACCAACGCTCCAACGTCCATCTAAGCCCACGGTCGCACTATAGTGTTTACCATTAATAACCACATCAACCAGCTTGCCCTGCTCAGTCGTCGACGCAGTACCTGACACTAATTGTGTTTTTTGCTGCTCGCTAACATTCAGAATATTGTCTGCGGTGAAAGCCAGAACCGAGAGCATTGGCGGTGTAATATCCACCAGCGCAGAGCCGTTTAAGACGCTGTTATTACCTGCGACATCAGTGGCTGAAACGGTGTACGTGAGATTTCCGTTCGGGAAACTATGCAAATCGTTCACTGGAACCGAAACGCTCCAGTTACCCTTGGCATCAACCTGCGCGACATACACCTTATCGCCTAAGGTCACACTGACGGTTTGCGGCGATCCACTGATCCCCGTCGTTCCTTTCAGAACCTGAATCTGCCCCGACTCTTGCAAGTTCAAGATGCCATCGCCAAACGGTGGATTGATCGTCGGGGATGGAAGCGTATGCGCCAAAACATTCACAGAATGTGTCGTAGAAACGGCATGGCCTAAACTGTCGGTAGCCGTCGCGGTGACGGATTTGGCACCGTCAGTAAGACCAGCCAAATCAGCAGTGGGTACGCTGATAGTCCAACCTCCGCTGATACCGACGGTCGCGTTATAGGTTTTACCGTTAAACTCCACCTTGACGATTGCGCCAGCGCTAACCCCCGACGTCGTGCCACTAATGGCTAGCGGCTGCAATAATTCTTGCGCATTAATATAGTCATCCGTCGAGATAATCGAAATAGCAATACCTGACTGATCCGCCGCTGAGGTGAAATTATGCGAAGCAGTCGCAGATTGTCCTGCGTTATCGCTAACGCTGGCGGTAAAGCTATGCGAACCGTTGGCCAGACCAACAAGATCTCCTGATGGAACAGTGACTTTCCAACTACCGTCGGCGTTTACCGTGGCAAGATAGGTTTTACCGCCGTCGAGGGTAACCGTTACCGTCCGGCCCGCTTCCACATGGGTTGTTTTACCGCTCACCGTTTGGCTAACCTGAGCCTCTGCACCATCTAGCTTATCGTCGCTTGCAAACACCGCGACGCTAATTGTTGGCTTACTCTCTTTAACTTCGACGTCCGTCGTGACCGTCGTGACGTTTCCAGCCGGATCTTTCACGGTAGCAACGAGAGGATAGTTACCGTCATTAAGACCGCTGAGATCGCTACTTGGGATCGAAAGCTGCCAGTGACCATTAGCATCAACAATCGCCGTATAGTTTTTCCCGTTAAAGCTAACGGTAACCGTTTGTCCTTTTTCGTCAGGCGTGGTTTGTCCGCTTACTATTTGCGCTTTTCCAGCTTCACTCGCGCTAAGGACATTATCCCCAGCAAAAGGCGCAACGTTTAACACCGGTGGCGTAGTATCCACGGTGGAATTAGCCTGAGTGCTGCCGGGGTTGCCCGCCTGATCGGTTACATTGACGTTGATAGGCACCGTTCCAGCCGGAAGGTGCTGTAGATCGCCTGCAGGAACCGTGACACTCCAGTTACCGTTTTCATCAACGCTGCCGGTATATTCTTTACCGCCAATCGTGACAATAACGGTTTGCCCTGGACCTTTACTGCCGGTAGTACCGCTTAGCGTTTGATCTTTTTGCGCTTCACTGCCGTTAAGATAGCCATCACCGAACGGAGGATTCAGTGTTGGCTGCGGAAGGTGATGCGTCACAACCAGGAGATTTTCCTGATCGGTAACAGTATTGTGGTTTTGATCGGAAACGCTGGCTTTAAGGAGGTAATTGCCATCGTTTGGCAACGCCTTAAGGTCGGCCGTTGGAATGGTGGTGTTCCAATTTCCTTGAGCATCGACTTTCGCAGTATAAGTCTTGCCGTTGAGCGTAACGGTCACTGTTTGACCCGCTAAAACGTTGGAGGTCGTTCCGCGAACCAAAAGGTCTTTTCCAGACTCTTGGGCATTAAGAATATTGTCACCCGCAAGGATGGCAATCGAGATACCGCCTGCGCTGCTATCAACATTAATGGTATGGCTATCTGTTGCTTTCTGGCCTGCCAGATCGGTAGCACTCACCGTAATTTGGCTGTTGCCTTGCGCCAGCAACATCAGATCTCCTGCAGGGATGGTGACCTTCCACGTACCATCAGATTGCACCTGAGTCGTATAGCTTTTCCCTCCTAGTGTCACCGTGATCACTCGACCAGTTTCAAGGTTCAAGGAGCTTCCGCTCAGGATCTGATCGGTTTTTAGCTCAGAACCATTTAACTTATCATCGCCGGTAAACGGTGAAATGGTGAGAGAGGGGCTGGAGGTCTTCACATCGAAACTTTCATGTACCGTCACCGTATTACCATACTTGTCCGTGATGGAAACGCTGAGGTCTTGTGCACCTTGCTGTAGCAATTTCAGATCGGTGCTTGGAACGCTAATACTCCAAGTACCATCAGCATGAACAACGCCGGTATAGGTCTTGCCATTTAGCGTTAGAGTAACGGTTCTTCCTGCGTTGGTTGCCTGAGTTGTCCCGCTCAATAATTGATCGTGCAAACTTTCTGCTTTGCTCAGAACATTGTCACCGGCAAAAGGACTCAACGTGAGATTAGGATTCACAGTTTTGACATCAAAACTTTCGTGTACCGTCACCGTATGGCCATTTTTATCGGTGAGAGACACGGTTAAATCGTGGGAGCCTTGCTGCAGTTGCTTTAGGTCGGCGCTAGGAACGCTAATGCTCCAAGTACCATCGGCATTAACAACGCCGGTGTAGGTTTTACCATTTAGCGTCAGGGTGACGGTTCGTCCCGCATTGGTCGCCTGAGTCGTTCCGCTTAATAGTTGATTTAACAAGCTTTCGGCGCGGTTAAGTACGTTATCGCCAGCAAAAGCATTCAATTTTAAGGTTGGGTTTGTTGTTCCACCACCATTCCCGTTGCCATTGCCATTGCCATTGCCGCCGTTGCCATTTCCATTGCCTCCACCATTGCCATTGCCATTACCACCATTTCCATTTCCGCTTCCGTCTCCTGAGTTGCTGTCGCCATGTCCTCCGCCTCCTCCACCAGCAGCCAGTGCTATACCACCGCCGATGGCTAATGCCCCGAGAACCCCGCCAATCACACCGGCAGAGATACCTTCATGCCCAACTAATGTTGTGATCCCATCACCCAACGTTTGATAAGTCGGGATCACGGCTTGTGCGGTCGAAGAACCGGCCATATCTGCAAACGGGAAAATGGCATGGTGCGTCGTTTTGCCATCGTCAAAAACTAATTCGCTGTGTTCACCGTGTTCATCAATAAAGAAGAAACGCTGATAACGCATGGTAGAGCCATCTTTCATATGAACAATAAGATCGTTACCCTGACGTTCATAGCTGGCAACCATTGCAGAATCACCGTGGATTCTAACCACGCTGGATTCGGTCAGGGTAACCACTCGGTTACCTTGCGCATGCGCATACTGAGTTATTTGCTTGCCGTTAGAACGCGCGACAATATCAACGTTTCCAGAATTCTCTAATGTGCCAGATGCTGAATTCGACTGTGCCATAACCGCCCCTTCAATCACTTTGCTGTATATAAAGCGCGCTTAAAAGCGACGCAAACTGAACCGCAGAACAGCTTTTAAGCTGTTCCGTAAAAATCACTGGCCTAGTTAAAAAAACTAAAAACAAAGAGTAGAAATGCGTTGATACTTTTTAGAATAAATTCCCTTACCTAGAAATATATAAACAACGATTGATAATTAGGCAATCTGCAATTTACATAAATTTAACTATATGGCGAGTAAGTAAGGTTTTTTTTCATGGTATGCTGCATAGAACTGATTAAAATAAAAATATTTAAATTAAAATCAATAAGATAAAAGAAAACACAAAAAGCAAAGACGAAAAGAGAGGATGTTAATGGTTAGTAAATTTATTCATTCCTAAAATCTATCATTAGTCCAACTAATCATAATTTCTAATTATTTATTATCGACCTTTACAGCCAGATCTTTAGCGCCTAAAGTTAATCAATCATATGATTAACTTTAGGCGTGGCGATGAAATCATCTGACCAACCTTTAAATACGCCGACCACATCCCGCGGCGAGCAAGCAAAACAAGCGCTGATAGATTCCGCCATTATTCTCTTCGGCGAACGCGGGCTTGAAGGGGCCACCACACGCGATATAGCCCTAAAAGCAGGGCAAAACATCGCGGCAATTACCTACTACTTTCAATCTAAAGAGGGGTTATATCTGGCCGTGGCCCGATGGATCAGCGAGTTTATTAGCCGAGCGTTTGCCCCATTAGAGCACGAGTGCTCGCTGTTTCTTGCGCAGAAGGCCCCCGCGCCAAGCGAATACTTATCCTTTATTCGTCGCGGCCTGAGCATTTTCTGTCATCTGATGACGCAGCCCGAAACGCTGCATCTCAGCCAGATAATGTCCCGCGAGCAGTTGGCCCCCACCGCCGCCTACCCGCTGATCCATCAACAATGTATTGCCCCTTTGCATCAGCTAATGACAAAACTGGTCGCGGGTTACAGCGGTTTGCCCCCTGAAAGCAGCATTACGACCCTGCATACACACGCCTTATTAGGCGAAGTGTTGGCTTTTCGCATGGCGCGCGAAACGATACGGATTCAGGCCGGTTGGGCGTCGATTGGCCCCGAACAGGCTGATTTAATTAATCAGGTATTACAACAACATATCGAGTTATTACTGAACGGACTGCGTATGACTTATTCATCTCACGGTCAGATGCAGTCGACTACGTATGGAAATAGTGATGAATAACAAAAAGCTTATTGGGATCGTTGCCGTACTGGTTATTGTTGCCCTCGCGCTCGGTGGTTTTTACTACTACCGCAGCCATGAGGATCGTGGTTTAACGCTTTACGGTAATGTGGATATTCGAACCGTAAACTTAGGCTTTCGCGTCGGGGGGCGCCTGGCTTCGCTGGACGTGGATGAAGGCGATACCGTGACCCGCGGAATGTTGTTGGGAAAACTTGATGATGCCCCCTTCGTCAACTCGCTAAACGAAGCTAAAGCCAACGTCGCAGCAGCCCAAGCTCAGCTGGATTTATTGCTAGCAGGCTATCGTACTGAAGAGATTGCTCAGGCTCGCGCTGCCGTTGCACAGCAACAGGCGGCCTTTAGCTACGCCGACAGTTATCTGAAACGTCAGCAAGGCTTGTGGGCAAGTAAAGCCACCTCTGCCAACGATCTGGAAGATGCCAAAACCGCACGCAATCAGGCATTAGCTAATTTGCAGGCGGCCAAAGATAAGCTGTCTCAATATGAAACAGGTAACCGCCCGCAGGAAATTGAACAGGCGCAGGCGAGCTTAGCTCAGGCTCAGGCTGCGGCGGATCAGGCGGAACTTAATCTAAAAGATACTCAGCTGATTGCCCCCTCGGATGGCACCATTCTGACTCGTGCGGTAGAACCCGGCACCATGCTGGCCTCTGGCAGCACGGTATTCAGCGTATCGTTAACCCGACCAGTTTGGATCCGCGCGTATGTCAGTGAAGAGAACCTCAGCAAAGCCATACCAGGAACGGAAATACAGATTTATACCGACGGTCGCCCAAATAAACCTTATCACGGCAAAATCGGTTTTGTTTCGCCAACCGCAGAATTTACCCCGAAAAGCGTCGAAACACCGGAGTTACGCACCGATTTAGTGTATCGCCTGCGTGTTATCGTAACCGATGCAGATGACAGTCTACGTCAAGGAATGCCTGTCACATTGCGCTTCAACGACGACGGCGCAACACGCTAAGGAATGCAAGCATGAGTACGCAACACGAAATCGTGCTCGACGGCGTAGAAAAGCGTTTTGCGGGCATGGCACAACCGGCGGTCGCCAGTCTAACTACGCGCATTGCCAGTGGTGCCGTAATGGGGCTCGTCGGACCGGACGGTGCAGGGAAAACGACGCTCATTCGTATGCTCGCTGGTCTTCTGAAACCAAGCACCGGCAAAATACAGGTAGTCGGTTTGGATCCCATTGCCCAAGACAGCGAATTGCACGCTATTTTGGGCTATATGCCGCAAAAGTTTGGACTATATGAAGATCTCACCGTTATCGAAAACCTTACGCTGTACGCCGATCTGCGTGGCGTAATCGGTGAGGAGCGGCAAAAAACCTTCGAAAAACTGCTGAAGTTTACGGATTTAACCCGTTTTACCGAACGGTTAGCCGGTAAGCTATCCGGAGGAATGAAGCAAAAGCTTGGCTTAGCCTGTACCTTAGTCGGCGAGCCCAAAGTTCTGCTGCTGGATGAACCCGGCGTCGGTGTCGATCCTATTTCTCGCCGCGAACTCTGGCGCATGGTGCACGAGCTGGCAGACGAAGGAATGCTGATCCTATGGAGCACCTCCTATCTCGATGAAGCCGAGCAGTGCCGAGAAGTTCTGCTGATGAATGAAGGTAAACTGCTTTACAGCGGCGCCCCACAAGAATTAACCCAACGCATGGCGGGCCGCACCATTTTACTGCGCGCTAAAGGCATCTCACACCGTAAATTGCTGCAACGTGCTATCTGCCTCCCATCGGTCAGTGATGGTGTCATCCAAGGTAAATATCTGCGTTTGATTCTGAAGGAAAACGCCGATCACTCTGCTTTGTTACAAGCGCTCGAACAGCCTGAAGCCGAGTTGCTTGAAGCCGAGCCGCGTTTTGAAGATGCCTTCATCGATTTGCTCGGCGGGGGGCCCGACCATGAATCTGAGTTGGCGAAAATTATGCCGCAGGTCAAAGTCGATCCCGCTGAAACCGTCATTGAGGCGCAGCAGCTAACCAAAAAGTTTGGTGATTTTGCCGCTACTGACCACGTTGATTTTCAGGTCAAACGCGGCGAAATATTTGGTCTTTTAGGACCCAATGGTGCAGGTAAGTCCACCACTTTCAAAATGATGTGTGCCCTACTTAAACCGACCAGCGGCAAAGCGTTGGTGTTGGGACTGGATCTAAAAACCGATTCTGGTCGAGCACGTCAGCATTTGGGCTATATGGCGCAGAAGTTTTCGCTCTATGGCAATCTGACGGTGGCACAAAATCTGAAGTTCTTCTCCGGCGTATACGGGCTGAAAGGCAAACAGCAAAAAGACAAAATTAACGGCATGATCAATGCCTTTAACTTCACGCCGATTTTAGACCAAACCCCAGATTCTCTGCCGCTGGGTTTCAAGCAACGGCTAGCGTTAGCCTGTTCGCTGATGCATGAACCTGACATCCTTTTTCTGGATGAACCGACTTCAGGCGTTGATCCCCTCACCCGCCGAGAATTTTGGCTGCACATTAACGGTATGGTTGATAAAGGCGTCACGGTTATGGTCACCACGCACTTTATGGATGAAGCGGAATATTGTGATCGCATCGGGCTAGTCTATCGCGGCAAAATTATCGCCGCAGGATCGCCCGATCAGCTAAAAAACAGCGTCGCCAACGATGACAATCCAAACCCGACCATGGAGCAAGCTTTCATCGAGCTGGTTCAGGGATACGATAAGGAGCAAATGTCATGAGTGAAAGTGCTAACAATATCCATTTTTCCTGGCGGCGGCTGCGCGCGTTATGTCGCAAGGAAACCGCACAGATCCTGCGTGATCCAAGCAGCGCGTTAATTGCCGTGGTCATTCCGCTGATGCTGCTGTTCATTTTTGGCTATGGTATCAATCTAGACTCCAGCAAACTGCATGTCGGTATCTTAATGGAACAGCAATCCGAAGACGCCCGCGATTTGGCAAATACCTTTATTGGTTCCCCCTATATCGCGGCTACGGTGAGCGACGATCGTCAGGGCCTCATTAAGAAACTTCAGGCTGGGAAAATTCGTGGGCTGATCGTGATTCCCGTCGATTTCTCTGCTCAATTGGCTCGCCCAGAGGGAAAAGCTCCCATTCAGGTTATTACCGACGGCAGTGAACCTAATACAGCAAACTTTGTGCAAGGCTATGCCGAAGGTATCTGGCAAATCTGGTTACAACAGCGCGCTGTTGATAACGGTGGTGAATTTAAGCCATTAATCAACGTGCAGCTACGCTATTGGTTTAACCCTGCCGCGATCAGCCAACATTTTATTATTCCCGGCGCCATTACCATTATCATGACGGTAATCGGTGCGATTCTAACCTCGCTGGTCATTGCCCGAGAATGGGAGCGCGGCACCATGGAAGCCCTGCTGTCTACGCAGGTAACGCGTACCGAACTGCTGCTTTCTAAGCTATTGCCCTATTACATATTGGGTCTGCTCGCTATGACGCTGTGTATGCTGGTGGCGGTATTCGTGATGGGCGTACCCTATCGAGGCTCGCTGGCGATATTGTTTGTGATGACCAGTCTGTTTCTGGCAAGCACACTGGGAATGGGGCTGTTAATTTCAACTATTACTCGTAACCAGTTCAATGCCGCAATGGTTGCGCTGAATGCGGGTTTCTTACCCGCGGTGATGCTTTCTGGCTTTATCTTTGAAATCGACAGCATGCCCGCTATTGTTCAGGCGGTGACTTATGTCATCCCCGCACGCTACTTTGTCAGTACCTTACAAACGCTATTTTTAGCTGGGAATATCGGCAGCGTTCTGCTCGTTAACCTGTTGTTTTTGATTATTTCCGCCGTGGTATTTATCGGGCTTACCGCCTGGAAAACCAAGCGTCGTCTGGATTAAGGATGTGTTATGTTTTATAGACTGTGGACTCTGATCGTTAAAGAACTTCAATCGCTACTGCGCGATCCACAGACTCGCGCCATCTTAATCATGCCAGTAATTTTACAGGTAGTGCTGTTTCCTTTTGCCGCGACGCTGGAGGTGACTAACGCCAGCATCGCAATTTACAGTGAAGACAGCGGTCAATCTTCTGTTGAGCTCACACAGCGTTTTGCCAAGGCAAAGGCATTTTCAAACGTTTTATTGCTACACAGTCCGCAGGAAATTGCACCTACGATTGATAACCGTCAAGCGCTGCTGCTGATCCGTTTTCCAGCCAATTTCTCTCGCGATATTCTGTCTGGTCATCAGGCGCCATTGCAGTTAATACTGGATGGACGTAGCTCGAACAGCGCCCAAATTGCCGCAAACTACGTGCAACAAATCGTGCGTGATTATCAGCAAGAATTGGTCAGCGGTCAGCCAGCGCAATCACAAGATTTGGCCCAGAAAAACTCAGCGTTGGTGGTACGCAACTGGTACAACCCGAATCTAGATTACAAATGGTTTGTGGTGCCATCTTTGATTGCCATGATTACCACTATCGGCGTGCTGATCGTCACTTCCCTTTCGGTTGCGCGCGAGCGTGAACAAGGGACGCTGGAACAGTTGCTGGTTTCGCCGCTTAATACTTGGCAGATCTTTGTCGGCAAGGCGATTCCCGCACTGATAGTCGCCACTTTCCAAGCCACTATCGTGTTATTGATTGGGATCTTTGCTTATCAGATCCCATTTGCCGGATCGCTGCTGCTGTTTTACTTTACGATGCTGATCTATGGGCTTTCATTAGTGGGTTTTGGTCTCCTGATTTCATCGCTCTGTTCAACCCAACAGCAGGCGTTTATCGGCGTATTTGTCTTTATGATGCCCGCGATTTTACTGTCAGGATATGTATCACCGGTGGAAAATATGCCCGTGTGGCTGCAAAACCTGACGTGGGTGAACCCCATCCGCCACTTCACCGATATCACCAAAGAACTCTATTTAAAGGATGTTAGCTTCGATATTATCTGGCACAGTTTATGGCCGCTGTTGGTGATAACGCTCACCACGGGCAGCGCTGCTTATGCCATGTTTAGACGCAAGATTGCGTGAAAACAGGTATATATCCGAAACCATAAGCAACTCATGTCAGTTCGCAACACTATTGCTATACTGCGACACAGAATTTGTCTAGGTAGGGTCATATCAACACTATGTTAAGTCCGAAGGAACCGTCTAAAAGCAACGATGCTTCACTTTCAGGGATTACCCGCAGCTATGCGTTGTTTATTTGTCTACTGGTTCTAGCAAACTTGTTGTATGGCTATAACTATGTCAATGCATATATCAACAGCAAACAAACCATGCTGTCATCGGTGGCCGACCAGCTACAAAAGCGCATCGAAACCTATCGCTTTGTGACCTACCAAATCTATGACAATCTTTCTGCCAGCAATTCGGTGCAGCTACCCTCTCCTGTCAATGAAATCCGTTTACGCCCCGATATCTATCTGCTGGAGAAGAGCCGTCATAAGACTGACGCTTTAATTTTCGGCCTACACGACGTAACGACCAGCGATCTCGCGATGCGGATGTCGAACTATCTCGACATCCTGTGGGGCGCAGAGACAGAAACTTATTCGATGTATTATCTGAATGGGCAAGATAATAGCCTGATTCTGATCTCGACCATGCCGATGAAAGATCTCTCCGCGCGCTATAAAGAGGGATATCTCGGCAACGTGGTCGAGTCGCGAAAAGCCGAAATGCTACAACAATCTAACTCATTGGATGAACGCGAAGGGTTCTCAGGGCTGCGCAAATTTCGCTTCCTAAACTCTTACTATTTTACCTTACGTACCACGTTCAATAATCCGGGACATTTGGCCACCGTTGTCGCTTTTGACCTGCCCGTCGGCGATATTCTGCCTCGCGATTTGCCGGTACAACGCTTCCAAATTACAGAAAATCCTGACTCGCTATCGGAAATGATGTCTCGTGAGGAAATTCCTGCGGCTTATACCACGCTAAGGTGGCCATGGCTGACAATTAGCGCTCCGTTGTATAACACGCCGCTGAAGGTGGATTTCAATGTTCCGGCGACGACCCTGATTGTAGATATGCTAAGAAATAATTTCTGGCTGCTCTTAATCAATCTGCTGGTGTTAGCGCTGTCATTTACGGGCTTTTATTTTGTGCGTCATCAATATATCCGCCCAGGTAAACGCATGGCGGCGCAGCTGAGCGCCCAGCAAGAGATGAATCAGGAGATCATTACTCACCTACCGATCGGCCTGCTGATTTATCGCTTTGACACTGATACCGTAGTTGCCAGCAATAAGATTGCCGATCACCTGCTACCGCACCTCAGCCTGAGTAAAATTGCCAGCATGGCGCAGGAGCATCAGGGGCGGATTCAGGCTACGGTCAATAATGAAATGTATGAAATTCAAATGGTGCGTAGCCAGCAGAATATTAAATCTGCCCTTTTCCTAATGCGCGATTTGGATAAAGAGATGATGGTCAGCAAAAAGCTGAAACAGGCGCAGAGTGAATATGAGAAAAATCTTACCGCACGAAAAATAATGACCAGCAATCTTAGCCGTGAGCTTAACGATCCCCTGAGCAATATTCAGAAGCTGGTCACGGATATCCAAAATAATAAAGATGACCCGCGCGTACTGGATTTGCTGTGGGCTGAAGCTCGACACGCACAGGTTTTAATTAATGAAATCACGCTACTGACTGAAATAGAAAACCGCGATTGGCGCCCGGTCACTGAAACGTTCAACCTCAACAAGCGTATTGATGAACTACTCAAACGCAGCCTGCCGGAAATTCGCCGCAAGGGGTTAACATTGATCAATCACACCGATATCGAGCCAGAAAGAGAATTCATCGGTGATATACGATCATTGGAACAAGTACTTTCCATGCTGTTGCACTATTCAATTATTACCACGGTGTATGGAAAGATCACGCTAAAAGTCACGCAGAAACCTGAGTCACCAGACCATCTTTATTTTGAACTCAGTGATACGGGAACCGGCGTGTCGAACAAGGAAATTTATGGTCTCCGCTACCCCAATTTAGGCGAGCCGCAGAGCGACCGTTTCGCTAAAGGCTCAGGCATGACCTATTATCTTTGTGGTCAGTTGTGCAAAAGAATGAGTGGCAGACTGGATATCCAAAGCAAAGATGATATTGGCACAAGGTACAACTTCAACTGCATTATGCATCCGGTCGAAAAGCAGGAAGAAGAGTCCGAAAAATTACTCGATGGAATTACGGCATACCTGCAAATTACGTCCGATGAAATCCGCAGCCTGATTACACATAAACTCGCGGCGTTTGGAGCGGCATCGATTATTGCAGATGGCCGAGATGCCAATGAAGAATATGATATTACGCTCACGGATTCTCCCGACAATGCTGATGACTACACACTGCTTTTAGTGTCAGACATCGATGGCTTTGAAGAGTATGCGCCGCATCGCATTAAGGCAAATTTCAACCTGACAGAGCCGCTAATTGACGCCATTCTGCTACTTATTGAACAGCAAATAGCGGTCACAGAATCGCCAATCGATACGGATTATGCCGAAAATGAAGAGCCAGCATCTGATAGCACTCCTTTTAAATCAAAGGATTACTTTTCCCTGTTTGTTGAAACAGTACCGGAAGATGTACAGAAACTGTATACTGAGGCGGAACAGAGTGATTTATCCCCGCTTTCACTAACTGCACATCGCCTAAAAGGCGTTTTTGCCATGCTTAACATCCCTACCGGCAAAACGTTATGTGAACAGTTAGAGCACGCCATAAAAGAAAGCGACGTAACAAATATAAAGATTTTGATCAGTCAGATTGATACTTTTGTCAGCCGACTGCTTCTACTAGGTAGCCAACAACATGAATAACCTAAATGTAATTATTGCTGATGACCATCCAATTGTCCTATTCGGTATTCGGAAGTCACTTGAACAAATCGAATGGGTTAACGTTGTCGGGGAATTTGAAGACTCAACGGCACTCATCAATAGCTTATCTAAGCTGGATGCGAATGTACTGATCACCGATCTTTCCATGCCGGGTGACAAATACGGCGATGGCATTACCTTGATTAAATATATCAAGCGCCACTTCCCTCATTTGTCGATTATTGTTCTGACGATGAATAATAACCCTGCTATTTTGAGCGCCGTTCTCGAATTAGACATTGAAGGTATCGTTCTTAAACAGGGAGCACCGGCTGATTTGCCGAAAGCCTTAGCCGCGCTGCAAAAGGGTAAGAAATTCACGCCAGAAAGCGTGTCTAAACTGCTCGAGAAGATCAGCGCGAGTGGCTATGGTGATAAACGTTTGTCACCAAAAGAAAGCGAAGTATTGCGTCTGTTTGCCGAAGGTTTCTTGGTAACGGAAATCGCTAAAAAGCTAAACCGCAGTATCAAAACGATCAGTAGCCAAAAGAAATCTGCAATGCTGAAATTAGGCGTTGATAACGATATCGCACTGCTGAACTATCTTTCTTCCGTGAATATTATGTCGGTGGATAAAGAGTAAGGGTGCATACACCGGTGCCATTTTTGCACGGCTTTGTTTTATGTTATGGCTGTGTAAGGTTCCGCCCGCCAGTCAGTATCGAGCGTCACTGAGACACCAATGAAGGCGTACGGGCAGAGACCACCAGCGCGTGGTCTCTGCACTCGCGCGCTTTTATCCGAGATGCCATCTCCGCTCCGGTTTGGTATCGCCCATCTCGGGCGCCCCAAACTCCGTCACGACATCCCTGTCGTGCCGGCTCTCCCTACGAATGCTTAAACTAAAAACCGTCCACGCTTTTTGTTTTGATTTTGACCTTTCCGGCACGTTGTTCTTCAGCCGAAGGGAGGAATGTAGGCTAGGATTCGCCGACAGGGACGTCGGCGAAAGAACGGAGGAGCCAGGATGGCGATTGCCGTTCGTTCCGTTAAGGCCGGAATGACGACATTCGGGCACCTGCGAAGCAGGCTGAAGAACGGTGCCAAGCCTGGATGCAAGGCGGCGGCGATTGAGCCGCCTTGCTCGGACGCCTGCACAGAGTGCAGGCAGGTTTCGGTGTATTAGGCGTACGAAAAATTACACCGTCATAACATAAATAAAACCATACAAAAAACTACACCATCACAGAAACACTAACTCCGTCGCCCTTTCCTTACGACTTCCGCAAAATGTGCCAGCGATGCCTGCAGTTCTTCTAACGTCACCGGCTTAGATAGACAACTATCCATCCCAACTTGAATACAACGCTCGCGTTCTTCGGCTAAAGCATTCGCGGTCACACCGATAATCGGCGCTGTGCGGCCCTGCTGACGCAGGCGAGCGGTTAGCTGGTAACCGTCCATATTGGGCATATTCACGTCGGTCAGCACAATATCAGCATGAAGTTTGGCTAATGCGCCCAGCGCATCGAGGCCATCGCTGGCGGTTGAAACGGAGTGATATCCCAACGAGATAAGCTGATCGGCGAGCAATCGGCGGTTAATGGGATGATCGTCCACAATAAGAATATGCACGTCGCTGTAATCATGAACTTCAACGTTGGAGCTTTCTTCAGAGAGCCCCGGCAGTAGTGCCATATCTTCTGGAGCGAAGATCCGGCGCAGAATACTCAGCAACTCTAGCGGAGCCGCTGTACTCAATACCCATGAGCCATCGTCTTTACATTTAGCATGGCCGATATATTCCGCTGACAAACGGATATGAGCCTTCACCGGCTGATATAAAGTCACGTCATGATCGGAAATCAGGACGCCATGCTCATCGCCCTGCTCGTTGGCGCAGCATAGATGTACATCGGCTCCAGCTAACGTTAGCAGCTTGAGTAAATAACTTTCTAGGCGCGCGTTATGTATTTCTAGCCAGATAGGCTTTTGCATCAGCGCTTCAACCTGAGGATTGGAAGCCACAGCCTGATACATCGGGATACGTACGGTGAATATACTTCCCATCCCCGGTTCAGATTCAACGGCAATATCACCATCCATCAAGCTCACCAGTTTTTCACAAATGGCGAGCCCTAAACCTGTACCTTGGAAATGACGCTGCACGCCTGTCCCCACTTGGAAGAAGGGATCAAACAGCTTCATCACATCACGGAATGGAATACCCAACCCAGTGTCACGAATACGGAATTCAAGATAGAAATCCTGCACCCGCACCTGAAGAATAATGCAGCCAGTGTCAGTAAACTTAATCGCATTACTCAACAAATTAGATAACACCTGCTGGATACGCATGATGTCACCCGCCACAGAATCGGGGACTTCGGGTTCAATAAAGCAATACATGACCAAGCGTTTACGCACGACCAGCGGTAAATAGTTGCCGATAATATGCGGTATAACTTTGCGTGGCTCGAACGTTCCCGGCTCAATTTTTAACTGCTCAGATTCAATTTTGGAGAAATCGAGAATATCGCTGATGATTTTTAACAGCAGACCAGAAGAATTGCTCATTGCCGCCAGCAGACGCTGTGTTTCTTCTGGTAACGACTTAGTTTGCAGCAAATCTAAATTACCAATGATCCCATACAGCGGTGTTCTTAATTCATGGCTAACCGTTGCCAAAAACATCGATTTCGACTGGCTTGCCTGTTCTGCCGCATTAGCTAATTCTTGTAACGACTCTTCAATTTTTACGCGTGCACTCACATCAACCATAACGCAAATCGCCACGTCTTCATTGCGATAACGCGAATGTACAAAACTAATTTGCAAATTCTGGTTCTGGCTCGTAATCACATCCACAACGCTGCTCGGCTGCTCACAGATAATCCGCGTGATTCGATGCCGATCTTCAGACGTAAACATGCTGATATAGTTATGTGCCAGTTCATTACTAAGAATATTGCTGCCATCTTTTATGCGTAGGATACAAATTCCAACGGGAGCAGAAGCCACAATTTTGCGGTTAAATTGTTCATGTTCCTCTAAGCGGAACGCGTTATTCTCTGCCGGAGAAAACATTTTGCGCTCAAATACCAACGTTAAAACAAAGAGAATCAACGCACTGATCAGGTTCATGATAACCGCATTAATCAGCAATAGATTAAAACGTTCAAGCAATACGCTGGTTGGCAATGAATAGATGATGCTCAGCCCTGACGGATTCAATTTCTTTTTCAGCAACAGCGTATCGTATCCGCTGTTATAGCCAAAATAGTTATCATCGTTGGGAATACCGGAAATAGAAGGCAACTCGCCGCCATTTTCAGTGTAAGTCATTAAAACTTCATTGTTATCATTTAATAACGTCACACCCACGGGTAGCGTGGATGGATTGGTAAAATCTTCTAGGCGGATATTTTGCTCAGTACCTAGCAAAGCCTCTAACTTGTTAGCAATATAGACAGGCGTAATAACATAAAGCGCTCCCGCATCATTTTGCGCACTCGGGATTACCCAAAATAGCGTGTTTTCTTTTTCTTTATTATTACTATTTTGGAACGTCAAAATACGCTGATGTAGATTGCGGAAAACATGACTTTGATCCAACGGCGTATTGCGGATACCAAAATCCGCCAAACATAAGCTCTCACCGCCAATAAAGAAAATGCGATTGAGGTCATATGCCGCAACAAAATTCTCTTTCCAGTAGTTAATGAAATTACTCAATGACTCTAACGAGTTGCGATAGTTATCACTCAGTAATTGGCAATCTGACTCTGGAAAAATCGGCGTTAGCGGGGGCAGCGTATTCTTTCCACTGAAGACACCATTGATCATATCAAGCCCAGTAACGGACCAACTCAAGCGATTTTCCGCAATATAGCGAATATCGCGCATGATGCTGGCGGAGTGCTTAATCACGCTCTGTGCCTGATCAAAACTCAGGTTGAAATCTTGTCGGATATCGGACTCTTTCTCATGAAATTCATTGAGAATATAAAACGTTGTCAGCAAAGCACCCAGTATCCACAGCACCAGCGCTAAAGAGCGGAATAGATAACGTGAGATGCGTAACGTTGTTCGGAAAGAAGCAAGATATTTCAAAGAATTACCATAACAGAAATAGATCAGTTAAACGGGAAAACCAAACTCATGTATCACACTAATCATTGAAGACAAAAAAAGCCAGTGCAAAACATCTGCACTGGCTTTTTTATCAGGTGAGCAAAACGCTAGAAATTACGCGTTTTCATCACCCTCTTCATCTTGCTCTGGCGCATCGTTAGCATCTTCGGCTACGTCAGCGACGTCACCTTCAACCGCTGCACCTTCTTCACCGTCGAGAACTTCATCGTCCTCTTCCGGTTCAGCAACGCGCTGCAGACCCACAACATGCTCGTCTTCTGCGGTGCGGATCAGCGTAACACCTTGGGTATTACGGCCCACTACGCTCACTTCGGAAACACGTGTACGCACCAGCGTACCGGCATCGGTGATCATCATGATCTGGTCACAGGCATCAACCTGAACCGCACCGACCACGTTACCATTACGTTCACTCACCTTGATGGAGATAACGCCCTGAGTCGCACGCGACTTGGTTGGGTACTCTGCCACGCCGGTACGTTTACCGTAGCCGTTTTCAGTCACGGTTAGAATGTCGCCTTCGCCACGAGGAATGATCAGCGATACCACACGGTCTTCACCGTTGAGGTTAATCCCACGAACACCCGTTGCGGTACGGCCCATTGAACGTACTTGGCTTTCTGGGAAGCGAACCACTTTACCTGCCGCAGAGAACAACATGACTTCGTTGCTACCGTCGGTCAGATCCACACCAATCAGCTCATCACCTTCGTTCAGGTTCACAGCGATAATACCGGCGCTACGTGGACGGCTGAAATCAGTCAGCGCAGTTTTCTTCACGGTACCGCTCGCGGTCGCCATAAAGACGTGGCGGCCCTCTTCGTATTCACGAACCGGCAAGATTGCGGTAATACGTTCGTTAGCTTCCAGCGGCAGCAGGTTGATGATCGGACGACCACGCGCACCACGACTCGCTTCAGGTAACTGATAAACCTTCATCCAATACAGACGACCACGGCTTGAGAAGCACAGAATGGTGTCATGCGTATTCGCCACTAGCAGGCGGTCAATGAAGTCTTCTTCTTTAATTCGTGCTGCGGACTTGCCTTTACCACCGCGACGCTGCGCTTCATAGTCGGTCAGAGGCTGATATTTTACATAGCCCTGATGCGACAAGGTGACAACAACGTCTTCCTGCGAAATCAAATCTTCGATATTGATATCAGCAGTGTTTTCAGTAATTTCAGTACGACGCGCATCGCCAAACTGGTCACGAACCGCGATCAGTTCTTCACGGATAACTTCCATCAGGCGATCTGGGCTTTCCAGAATAAAGATCAGGGCAGCAATCTGCTCCAGCAGCTCTTTATATTCATCAAGCAGTTTTTCATGCTCAAGACCGGTCAGTTTCTGCAAACGCAGATCCAGAATGGCCTGAGCCTGCTGTTCGGTCAGATAGTAATGACCATCACGAATACCGAACTGTGGTTCCAGCCACTCAGGACGCGCCGCGTTATCACCGGCACGTTCCAGCATTGCGGCAACGGTGCCCAGCGCCCAGCCACGTGCAACCAGCAGCGCTTTCGCTTCTGCAGGGTTTGGCGCATGACGGATTAGCTCGATGATAGGATCGATATTCGACAGCGCAATCGCCAGACCTTCCAAGATGTGCGCACGATCGCGTGCCTTACGCAGTTCAAAGATGGTACGACGAGTCACCACTTCACGGCGGTGACGAACAAATGCCTGCAGGCAATCTTTCAGCGTCAGCAACTTAGGCTGCCCCTGATGCAACGCCACCATGTTGATACCAAACGTTACCTGCATTTGTGTCAGTGAATAAAGATGGTTAAGCACCACTTCACCGACAGCATCACGTTTGATTTCAATCACAATACGCATGCCGTCTTTATCGGACTCATCGCGCAGAGCGCTGATGCCTTCAAGGCGTTTTTCTTTAACCAGCTCAGCAATTTTCTCGATCAGGCGAGCTTTGTTCACCTGATAAGGAATTTCATGCACGATGATGGTTTCGCGGCCAGATTTTTCGTCTGCTTCCACTTCGGCTTTAGCACGGATATAAACCTTGCCGCGTCCGGTGCGGTACGCTTCTTCAATACCACGACGACCATTAATGATCGCGGCAGTTGGGAAGTCCGGCCCCGGAATATGCTGCATCAAACCTTCAACCGTAATGTTTTCGTCATCAATATAGGCCAGACAGCCATTGATCACTTCATTCAGGTTGTGCGGAGGAATATTGGTCGCCATACCTACGGCGATACCAGAAGAACCGTTCACCAACAGGTTTGGCACTTTGGTTGGCAACACCGCCGGAATTTGCTCGGTGCCGTCATAGTTAGGCACGAAGTCAACGGTCTCTTTTTCCAGATCCGCTAACAGTTCGTGAGCGATTTTGGACATACGGATTTCGGTATAACGCATTGCTGCGGCGGAGTCGCCATCAACAGAACCGAAGTTTCCCTGTCCATCCACCAACATGTAACGCAGTGAGAATGGCTGAGCCATACGAACGATAGTATCGTATACCGCGCTATCACCATGCGGGTGATATTTACCGATAACGTCACCGACGATACGGGCTGATTTTTTATAGGCTTTATTCCAGTCATTGCCCAGTACATTCATCGCAAATAAAACACGACGGTGAACTGGCTTCAGTCCATCACGAACATCCGGCAGCGCACGCCCGACGATAACGGACATGGCGTAATCCAGATACGAGTTTTTCAACTCTTCTTCGATGTTGACCGGCGTAATCTCTCTGGCAAGGTCGCTCATGGAGCTGCTATCCCTCTACTGACTTCTGATGATTCATCTGCTGCCGCTACCCTAACAGACACCCTTGGGTATATTCATCGAATAGATCAAAGCGCATACACGATGACAAAGACCGCGAATTATATCATAAAGCCGGATTTTGTGCGAAACCCTGTGCGCTTTTCAACGCACGGCGGAATTAACCGCAAACGGCAAACAATCTGTATAATCCACACCAAGCATTTTCTCAAAAATTACCTTCCGGTGAATGATTCACGCAGCCGGAAATATCTTAAAGGAGCGATCGGTGTCTGAACAAAACGTAGACCAGCAGGAAATTGCCAAGTTCGAAGCGGTGGCTTCGCGTTGGTGGGATTTAGAAGGCGAATTCAAGCCCCTGCACCGTATCAACCCTCTGCGCTTGAACTATATCCAGCAACGCGCCGACGGCGTATTTGGTAAGAAGATCCTCGATGTTGGCTGCGGTGGCGGTATTCTGGCCGAAAGCATGGCGCGTGAAGGCGCCGACGTAACCGGTCTGGATATGGGCGCTGAGCCATTGCAGGTTGCACGTTTGCATTCGCTAGAAACCGGCATCAAAGTGACCTACGTACAGGAAACCGTTGAACAGCATGCCAACGAACACGCAGGGCTGTACGATATCGTCACCTGCATGGAGATGCTGGAACACGTTCCCGACCCACGTTCCGTGGTGTTAGCCTGCGCAAAACTGGTTAAGCCCGGTGGACACGTATTTTTCTCCACCATTAACCGTAATAACAAAGCGTGGCTAATGGCGGTCATTGGTGCTGAATACGTACTGAAGATGGTGCCTAAAGGCACGCACGATGTGAAAAAATTCATCCGCCCTTCAGAGTTAATTGGCTGGATCGACGAAACGCCGCTGCGCGAACGCCACATGATTGGCCTGCACTACAACCCAGTGACCGACCATTTCAAGCTAGCACCGAATGTGGATGTGAATTACATGGTGCATACCGTTAGGGATTGATTTCCGATACAGTTTTATCCTATGGAATTGCGGTGACTATGGGATTGCAGTGAAATGTTTCGTTCGCCGGTCAGCAGATGCGTTTCCATGAACCTGCTGGCGTAGGCGACCGATGAGGGGCGCCAGCGCGCGCCCCTTCAAACCTCGCGCTTTTTATCCGAGACGCCATCTCCGCTCCGGTTTGGTATCGCCCATCCAGGGCGCCCCAAACTCCGTCACGACATCCCTGTCGTGCCGGCTCTCCCTGCCAAGACTTAAACTAAAAAACCAAAAATCGTTTTGATTTTGTCTTTTGGTTTTGACCTTTTCCGGCACGTTGTTCTTCAGCCGAAGTGAGGAATGTAGGCTAGGATTCGCCGACAGGGATGTCGGCGAAAGAACGGAGGAGCCAGGACAAATTTGCCTGGAGCAAATTTGAACAACGCTTGCGTTAGCCCCGTTGGGGTGAGGCGCATGGATGCGCCGAATACTCGCGATTGCCGTTCGTTCAGTAAAGGCCGAAATGACGAGTTTCGGGCACCTGCGAAGCAGGCTGAAGGACGGTACCTAGCTGGTGTGTCGGGGGGCAGCGCTTGGCCCCCCGACTCGGACGCCTGCACAAGGCTTATGTGATATTCGATGCATTAGGCGTACGAAAACTTACACCGTAACCTATTAAGCAACCAGCGCACGGAACCTTACATAGCCATAACATCAACAAAACTTACACAGTAGCCTAATAAGCAACCAGCGTACGAAACCTTGCACCCGTAGTACATAAGCGCAATATTTCCGTGATCAATATTTGACTTTTCGCCACCGAATAAGAAACCAGCAGTCGATCAATTTATTTTATTTTTAAGCGCAATCTTATCCCCCTAGCCTCTCCACCGCTGCCGCCAGTAATGACGGTACGTTAGCGCCTGACTTAACATTTCACCCCCAAGTTATCCACAATTATGGGCCGTTTTGTTCACTTGCAAAGTCACGCTAAGAACACTATCTTGTTATCACACCTTGATTAACACACCACATCTTGTGTTCACAGCATAAAATCGACACTACTCGTTAAGATACTGCAACAATGTTTTTGCACTAATTTAACGCGTGTGTTTTTCGCAAACTTGCCTTTAGCAAATAATGCGATGGCTCGAAGCATGAGATCGCACACGGACAGGTATAGCCCTATGAATCAAAGTCTGCTGGTCACCAAACGTGACGGAAGCAAAGAACGTATCAATCTTGATAAAATCCACCGCGTGCTTGATTGGGCAGCGGAAGGACTGAGCAATGTTTCGGTCTCTCAGGTGGAACTGCGTTCTCACATCCAGTTTTATGATGGGATCCGCACCGCGGACATTCACGAAACCATCATCAAGGCCGCTGCAGACCTGATATCCCGTGATGCTCCAGACTATCAATATCTGGCCGCGCGTCTGGCAATTTTCCATCTGCGTAAAAAAGCCTACGGTCAGTTTGAACCGCCTAAATTGTACGATCACGTCGTTAAATTGGTCGAAATGGGCAAATATGACAAACATCTGCTGGAAGATTACACCCCAGAAGAGTTTGCTCAGATGGATGAGTTTATCGATCACTGGCGTGACATGAATTTCTCTTATGCCGCAGTGAAGCAGTTAGAAGGTAAATATCTGGTTCAGAACCGTGTCTCTGGCGAAATCTATGAGAGCGCGCAGTTCTTATATATTTTGGTTGCAGCCTGTCTGTTCTCTAACTATCCACGTGACACTCGTCTGAGCTACGTAAAACGTTTCTATGACGCGGTATCGACGTTCAAGATTTCACTGCCTACGCCAATTATGTCTGGCGTGCGTACCCCTACCCGCCAATTCAGCTCTTGCGTGCTGATTGAGTGTGGCGACAGCTTAGACTCTATCAATGCAACCTCTAGCGCCATTGTGAAATACGTTTCTCAACGTGCTGGCATTGGTATCAATGCAGGTCGTATCCGTGCGTTGGGTAGCCCAATTCGCGGCGGTGAAGCATTCCACACCGGCTGTATTCCTTTCTACAAACATTTTCAGACTGCGGTGAAGTCTTGCTCTCAGGGCGGCGTACGCGGCGGTGCAGCAACGTTATTCTATCCTTTGTGGCATCTGGAAGTTGAAAGCCTGCTGGTGTTGAAAAACAACCGCGGGGTTGAAGGCAACCGCGTACGTCATATGGACTACGGCGTTCAGCTTAATCGCCTGATGTATCAGCGTCTGATCAAGGGCGGCGATATCACGCTGTTTAGCCCATCCGATGTTCCCGGCCTGTACGATGCTTTCTTCGCCGATCAGGACGAATTCGAGCGCTTATATATGCAATACGAGGCTGACGACAGCATTCGTAAGCAGAAAGTGAAAGCGGTCGAGCTGTTCTCTCTGATGATGCAGGAACGTGCTTCCACCGGCCGTATCTACATCCAGCATGTGGATCACTGCAATACCCATAGCCCGTTTGATCCGGCTATCGCACCGGTACGTCAGTCAAACCTGTGTTTGGAAATTGCGTTGCCAACCAAGCCGCTGAACGACGTTAACGATGAAAATGGCGAAATTGCGCTGTGTACGCTGTCTGCATTTAACCTCGGCGTGATCAACTCGCTGGACGATTTAGAAGAGCTCGCTGTTCTGGCTGTTCGTGCGCTTGACGCCCTGCTCGACTATCAGGACTACCCAATTCTGGCTGCTAAGCGCGGTGCGATGGGTCGTCGTACTCTGGGTATTGGTGTCATTAACTACGCTTACTATCTGGCGAAAAACGGCGTGCGCTACTCCGATGGCAGCGCAAATAACCTGACCCACAAAACATTTGAAGCTATTCAGTATTACCTGCTGAAAGCCTCTAATGAGCTGGCGAAAGAACAAGGTGCTTGCCCGTGGTTCAACGAAACCACCTATGCGCAAGGCATACTGCCAATCGACACCTACAAAAAAGATTTGGATACCATTTGCAACGAACCACTGCATTACGACTGGGAAGCGCTGCGTAACGATATCAAGCAGTACGGCCTGCGCAACTCAACGTTGTCAGCCCTAATGCCGTCTGAAACGTCGTCGCAGATTTCTAACGCGACTAACGGTATCGAACCACCGCGTGGTCACATCAGTATCAAAGCATCAAAAGACGGTATTTTACGTCAGGTTGTGCCTGAGTATGATCGCCTGAAAAACGCCTATGAACTGCTGTGGGAAATGCCAAACAATGATGGTTACTTGCAGTTGGTCGGCCTGATGCAGAAGTTTATCGATCAGTCGATTTCCGCCAATACCAACTACGATCCGTCACGCTTCCCATCAGGGAAAGTGCCAATGAAGCAGCTGTTAAAAGACTTGCTGACGGCGTACAAATTTGGGGCTAAAACCCTGTATTATCAAAACACCCGCGATGGAGCAGAGGACGTGCAAGACGACTTGCAGGCAACGCCTGAAGACGACGGCTGCGAAAGCGGTGCTTGCAAAATTTAATCAAGATCAATACGACTCACTCTGCGACAGCAGACATCAATTGACCCGATAAATTTCGAGTTACAGGTCGACGGCAAACTCGCCTGTAACTTGAAAGATAAAGGGAAAACGGGATTAGCGTTTTATGGCTTACACCACATTCTCACAAAACCAAAACGATCAGTTGCTCGAACCTATGTTCTTTGGCCAGTCAGTTAACGTTGCACGTTACGACCAGCAAAAGCATGAAATCTTCGAAAAACTGATTGAAAAGCAGCTTTCTTTCTTCTGGCGCCCTGAAGAAGTTGACGTGTCTCGCGACCGTATTGACTATCAGGCTCTGCCAGAGCATGAAAAGCACATTTTTATCAGTAACCTAAAATATCAGACCTTGCTGGATTCAATTCAGGGGCGCAGTCCAAACGTGGCGTTACTGCCGCTGATATCCATCCCTGAACTGGAAACTTGGGTTGAAACTTGGTCATTCTCCGAAACCATTCACTCACGTTCCTACACGCATATTATTCGTAATATCGTGAACGATCCGGCGACGGTGTTTGACGATATCGTGACCAATGAAGAGATCCTTAAGCGCGCGAAAGATATCTCTGGCTACTACGATGACCTGATTGAGATGAGCAGTTATTGGCATCTATTAGGCGAAGGTACTCACAACGTTAATGGTAAGACTGTGACCGTTAACCTGCGTGCCTTGAAGAAACAGCTGTATCTGTGCCTGATGAGCGTCAACGCACTGGAAGCCATTCGCTTTTACGTTAGCTTTGCCTGTTCCTTTGCGTTTGCTGAACGTGAACTTATGGAAGGCAACGCCAAAATCATCAGACTCATTGCACGTGACGAAGCTCTACACCTGACGGGTACACAGCATATTCTGAATCTGATGCGCTCAGGACAAGACGATCCTGAAATGGCTGAAGTTGCAGTTGAATGCGAGCAGCAGTGCTATGACCTGTTTGTATTGGCAGCAGAGCAGGAGAAAGAATGGGCTGATTATCTATTCCGCGACGGCTCCATGATTGGTTTGAATAAAGATATCCTGTGCCAATATGTTGAATATATCACCAACATCCGTATGCAAGCGGTTGGTTTAAAACTGCCTTTCCAGACACGCTCCAACCCGATCCCCTGGATCAACGCATGGCTGGTGTCTGATAATGTTCAGGTGGCACCACAGGAAGTTGAGGTCAGCTCTTATCTGGTCGGCCAGATTGACTCTGAAGTCAACGCTGATGACCTGAGCGACTTCGAGCTGTAAATCCCGCGATGACTTTTACATCTCAGGATCACATGCTGGCGGTGGACGATGCCGCCAGCATCCAGCCAGAAAGCAGCGCGATACTCCCCGCGACACCCACGATTACCCTCACGCTTTCCGGCGCGCGTCTAGATTATATTCATACCAAAGGCTCGCTGCTTGAGACGCTTGAGCACCATAAAGTTCAGGTTGAGTACCAGTGCCGTTCAGGCTATTGCGGCTCCTGCCGCTGTAAGCTCACCAAAGGTCAGGTGGTTTATCGCCAAAAGCCGTTGGCATTTATCAACGAAGGTGAGATTTTGCCCTGTTGCTGCCATCCCATCGATGATATCGAGGTGGAGCTTTAATCGCCTCCACCGCTTTTCAAGATCCCTACGCATCGCCCCTACCACAGCATCGAATCTCCCGCTCACTGGCTGAGCCGCTGCAGACCCACCAAGAGCCTGATGTGAAGTTGCGGGTAGCGCAAAAAAAAGCCCCCAAACTTATGAAAGCTCGGGGGCTAGAGTTTTATCTATCTCTAACAGTTCAACAATCTAAACGTTAAAAACCGCTATCAGCGACGATTACCGAAGATACGCAGCAACATCAGGAACAGGTTGATGAAGTCCAGATACAGGGTCAACGCACCTAAAATAGAATATTTACGGAAATTATCTTTATCATCTGGAGATAGCTGCTCTCCCATCGCCTTCAGCTTCTGAGTGTCATAGGCAGTTAGGCCAACGAAGATAATCACGCCTGCGTAGGTAATAACCCACGTCAATGCAGGGCTTTTCAGCCAGATATTCACCAGAGACGCCAGAATAATACCGATCAACCCCATAAACATCATGGAGCCAATACCGCTAAGGTCGCGTTTGGTGGTGTAACCGTAAAGACTCATCGCACCGAACATACCAGCCGTCACCACGAAGGTGCTCGCGATAGACGAATATGTATACACGATAAAAATACTCGCCAGCGTTAATCCCGTTAGCGCAGAGTACAGCATAAACAATGATGTCGCGGCGGCGGCGCTCAGCTTATGCACCATACCAGACAGCACAAACACAAGCCCCAACTGGACGATGACCAAACCGAAAAAGGTAATTTTGCTGGAAAAAATGAAATTCAGCACGGCTGGGGTGTGTGCGGCATACCATGCCACGATAGACGTTAACAATAAACCGCAGGTCATCCAGCCATATACTTGCGCCATATATGTCTGAAGGCCGGTATTTGCGCGCTCAACAATCGAGCCATTACCACGAGGATATCGATCCATGAAGATCACCTTTATCTAGGAATAACAATATTGTCTGGATTGATAAAGCAACCAGACCGTTCTCCTAATAAGCCTACCACAGAACCGGTTTTTTGCTGCCTATGTAGTGTGCGGATATATTTCAAGTTTAGGTAATATTGACTTGCCAGAACCTAGCCTCCGCCGTACACAATGCGTACGGCGGAGAGTTAACCGTTCAATTTGAGTGCTTAGGCCATAGCCCAGCGCTTAGCAACGCTCGCAACTCGCTCACCAAATTTGCGTGCCGTTTCCAAATCCCCCGGTAGCGGAGCTTCATCTGGAGAAGCGTCAGAAGGCGAAACGGTCATCAACCCTGAGAAACCAGCAATGTAGTTCACATCGTTGCGGTTAGCGGTTTTGGTATTGGCAGGCAGCATACCCATCCCCACCCACACACCACCATGCTGCTGGGAAAGATGAAACATGTAGTCCAACGTTCCTAGCTTATCGCCGTTCATACTGGCTGAGTTGGTGAAACCCGCAAAAACTTTGTCCTTCCACTCCTGACTAAACCAAGGTTTCGAAGAAGCATCGGCAAATTTCTTAAACTGCCAAGATGGTCCGCCCATATAGGTTGGGCTACCAAAAATTATTCCGTCCGCTTTCGCCAACAAATGCCAGCCACCTTCAGGTAGATTACCTTCACTATCAATCGGTAACACGTCGACGGTAACACCTTCAACATTCTTTACTCCCGCCGCTACGGCCTCGGCAGCTTTGGCGGTATGACCATATCCACTATGAAAAACCACGGCTAATGCTGTCATTCGAAATAACTCCTCACACGTTGGTTAATTAGTTATATGCCTGAAGTAGTTATACGTTCAGAAAAACGCTGCGTCTAGCACAATGGTGGTTTGTCGAATCTAGCGCAAACGTGTCCTTGAGATATCGAGTTACAGGCTGAGGGGACGCCGAAAATCCGTAGAATCAGGCAATAACGCAACCGTTCGTAGATGTCTATTGCAGATAAACCATATTTCATCTCGGTCGTTGGACAAAATATAATAGGCATCTGATGATTCCGAGGGATTAAATACGCCTAATGCACGGTAGGATACCCCTTCACTGAAGCCGCTACAGAGCGGTAAAGGCCGTGGCCCGTTATCAAGCTCTTCCACCCGTAGATAAAGTCCTTGCTCAAACCAAATCAAAGTCACTCCTTATCTCTGAGAGAATTAATGAATGTTTGCGAAAAAAATATCGCACTGGATTCAGTATAGTGAAAACTGGCTCGGTAGGATTTTTAAGATGTCAGATGCAACGGTGAAAGACTGGCGGGGAGTAGAAAGTGATTATTGATGAATGCATTACGAAGAATTAACCCTTTTCTCTGCCAGCTCACGGGTAAATTTAACCATCAACACCAGAGCTTAAAAGCCGAAAAAAGGGTTTCGCAGATTTACCAGCGTTTTGCCGCCTGATGGTCGCTGTCGCGAGCATCAACCCAACGATCGCCCTGCTCGGTGGCTTCGCGTTTCCAGAATGGCGCGCGAGTTTTGAGGTAGTCCATAATAAACTCAGCGGCTTCAAACGCCATACTACGGTGTGCGCTGGTCACGCCAACAAATACGATTTCATCTCCAGGATACATCGCGCCAACGCGGTGGATCAGCGAGATACGCTGTAGTGGCCAGCGTTCACGTGCTTCAGACACGATTTCGCTGAGGGCTTTTTCAGTCATCCCAGGATAATGCTCCAGCGTCAGCGCACTCACATTATCGCCCAGATTATGATTACGCACTTTGCCAGTGAAGGTGACCACCGCACCATCGTCTTCACACTGCGATAGCCATTGGTATTCGTCACCAACGCTGAAGTTTTCTTGGCCAACGCGGATACGGGTGTTTTCCACGATCAACCTCCGGTTACCGGTGGGAAAAAGGCAACCTCATCCCCAGAGGATAAAGGATGTGAAAATTCCACCAGCGTTTGATTTACCGCCGCCAGCAATTTGCCCGACTCCAGCGCCAGTGCCCATTTGTCACCGCGCTCTGCCAACGCCGTACGCAGCGCTTCTACGGTTGGATAAACTTCACAGCTCAACTCGTCACTTCCCGTGAGTTCGCGTACCTGAGCAAAAAACAGCACTTTAATCATGATGCGTCCGCCTTAAAATCACCTGATTTACCGCCGCTTTTTGCTAACAGGCGAACAGGGCCGATGACCATATCTTTTTGCACCGCTTTACACATGTCATAGATAGTGAGCGCCGCCACTGAAGCCGCGGTGAGAGCTTCCATCTCAACGCCGGTTTTACCGGTTAAGCGGCAGCAGGACTCGATACGCACACGATGGGTATCGACTTCCGCAAACAGTTGCACTTCAACTTTGGTCAGCAATAGCGGGTGACACAGCGGGATCAGCTCCCACGTGCGCTTTGCCGCTTGGATCCCTGCAATACGCGCGGTGGCGAAAACGTCGCCCTTATGGTGTTTACCTTCCACAATCATCGCCAGCGTTTCAGGCTTCATTTCTACATAAGCTTCTGCGCGTGCTTCACGCACCGTTTCTGCCTTAGCAGAAACATCGACCATGTGGGCTTCACCGGCCGCATTGATATGGGTAAGTTGGCTCATAGTTTTCTTGTAATTTATATTGTTAACGTGGTGTAAAGCGGAGTTAGCCGCCGATGAAAGAGAGATTTTGCGTATGCCCGATGTTGCCGTCATGCAAGAAGTGCGTTTGCTTTTTGTGTCGCAAACCACCTTGGATACGCAGCTTTAACGCATCCAGATGCTCATCGCCAGCCAGTAAATCACGCAGCGGGATACCCGATTCACCGAATAGGCACAGATGCAAATTGCCAATGGCAGAGACACGTAGACGATTGCAACTGGCGCAGAAGTCTTTTTCATAAGGCATGATAAGACCGACTTCGCCCAGATAGTCAGGGTGGCGAAAAACCTGAGCGGGCCCGTCACTGCGTGCGCGTTCTTGGCGTTGCCAGCCAAGCGCAAGTAGCTGATCGCGGATCACTTCACCTGAAACATGATGCTTACGGAATAAATCACCGCCATCACCGGTTTCCATTAGCTCAATGAAGCGCATTTGAATGGGGCGTGTTTTAATCCAGCTGAGAAAACCATTTAGGCTGCGATCGTTAACATCACGCATCAGCACCGTATTCACTTTCACTTTCTCAAAACCGGCGTCAAACGCGGCGTCAATTCCCTGCATCACCTGTTTCAGTTTATCTTCACCGGTGATCGCGTGAAATTGGCGAGCATCGAGACTATCCACGCTAACGTTAACCGCCGTTAGGCCAGCCTCTCGCCAGCTTGCAATATCCCGCGCCATACGGTAGCCGTTGGTGGTCACCGCCAATGTTCTGATGGACTGATTTTCACGTACCGCAGAAATGATATCGACAAAATCACGACGTAAAGAGGGTTCGCCACCGGTTAGGCGCACTTTCTCAGTGCCCAGCTCGGCGAACGCGCGGCTGACGCGGCGGATCTCATCAAGAGATAAGAAGCTTTTATTGGCATGACCATTCGGCTTGTAGCCGTCTGGCAGACAGTATGTACAACGAAAATTGCACACGTCTGTAATTGAAAGGCGCAAGTAATAAAACTTACGCTCAAATGCGTCAGTCAGTTGGAGCATTGTTAACACCTTTCCAATATCGGGAGGCACAGGCATTTCTACCTTGTACCCTGGTGGCTTATAGCCACGGCCCTGACGCCATATTTTTAAAAACATCCGGTTTTCGGAAAACTTAGGCAACAGGGCTAGGAGTTCAGATGCCATGAGAGCAGATCGTACTCACACCACATCTCTGAAATAGCTATGTAATCTTAGGCAATTCTAGCGTTAATCCTCACGCTTACCAAACACATCACGCTGTATAATTTTATATATAACGCTTTTATGTCAGTAACTTACGTGAAGAATACACTAGTTAACGCCCTACTATACTTGATATAAATCACGCAAATAAGTCAGGGTTTCGCCTTTTTAAGCGTGATCCGGTACTTTATCCCCAGTTTATTTTCATTTTGTAGGATTTTTATGCGAAACCGCGCTTTAGCCGATCTTGATAAGGTCGTCGCGTTAGGAGGCGGACACGGACTGGGCCGCGTGATGTCGGCTCTGTCTCCGCTGGGTTCACGTTTAACAGGGATAGTCACCACCACGGATAACGGCGGTTCAACGGGGCGCATTCGGCGCTCTGAAGGCGGCATCGCATGGGGAGACATGCGTAACTGTTTAAATCAGCTGATTACCGAGCCTAGCGTGGCTTCGGCCATGTTTGAATATCGTTTTAACGGCAACGGTGAATTAGCTGGGCATAACCTCGGAAATTTGATGTTGAAGGCGTTAGACCATCTGAGCGTGCGTCCGCTGGAGGCGATAAACCTGATCCGCAGCTTACTGAAAGTCGATGCCTCGCTCATTCCCATGTCTGAACAACCGGTCGATCTCAACGCTATCGACAACGACGGTCATATTATTTATGGCGAAGTGAATATCGATCAGCTCAAAGAGATGCCCGCGCAGTTGATGCTCGAACCCCAAGTGCAAGCAACGCGAGAGGCCGTTGAAGCGATAGAAAAAGCCGATCTCATCCTCATTGGCCCCGGCAGTTTCTTAACGAGCCTGATGCCATTACTGTTACTGGACGATTTAACTCAAGCCCTACGCCGTACCCGAGCACATATGATTTATATCGGCAATCTGGGCAAAGAGCTCAGCGTCGCGGCGGCAGCGTTAACCCTGCCAGATAAGTTAAAAATTATGGAAGATGCCATTGGCGGGCACGCCATCGATGCCGTCGTCGTCGGCCCGAAGGTCAACGTCAGCGGAATAGAAAATCGCATCGTCGTACAGGAAACGCTGGAAGCTAGCGATATCCCCTATCGCCACGATCGCGATCTCTTGCGCATGGCGATTGAGAAAGCCTTACAGCAGTTAGGCTAAAACACCGATAAAGCCCTAAGCTAAAAAGCTATCAGGGCTTTATCGCCGACGCCATCTAGCGGCGACTCACAGCAACGCTTCAGGCTTTAACCACTCGTAGTTGCCATAAGGTGACTCATCATTCAGCCAACGGCGCAGCATGTCCAACGCCAACATGGCGGTCATTTCTTGACGGATCTTCTGGCTGTGGCGTTGTGAACTGTAGGCCATCGTTTGTCCGAAAGTTTCCTGCTGTGAATGCAGAACCACGCTGATGCGGTCGTCTTGTAACTCACCGATGGCAATCGTCAAGTCAGCTCCGCTATGCGTGGCTAAAATACGGGCGCGAGCAGCCACCTCTTTCAAAGTGCTATTGCCCATATGTTCTGGCAGTTCGCTGTTTGCGAGTGGAGCATCAACGGAACGCAACTGCCAGCTTAATAAACCCGCGGTAAACTGCTCGCTCAGCGCCAAACGTAGGCCCTTTTCCCGCAGACCTAAGGCGACATCATGGGGTAGCCCTGCGGTGCCTTCAAATATGCAGTTCTCCCCTGCCACGGCGCGAACGTGTTGCCAGACGTTCAGCATCTCTTCGCGCTGGGAAGATGGCCCAGTGAGTTTCAGCTCAATAATTGGCATAGAGGAACGATAACCCAACGTGGTATCAGGCGGCAGAGGCAAGGAGTCCAATTGCTGCGCCAAACCACTTTCTGAACGACCAAACGTGGTGAGGCGTAAACACAACGGTGATTCCGTCTGCGGGAAACGCTGGCGTAAGCGTGGCACGATTTGCTGTTCAACCATGACCTTAAATTCAGACGGAACGCCCGGCGTAAAGAAAATCCAGCAATCATTGAGTTGAATACTGAAACCACAGGCGGTACCCACTGGGTTATCAATCATCTCGGCGCTGGCGGGGATCATTGCCTGTTTCCGATTACTCTCCGACATAGGCCGACCGCGTGAAGCGAAATACGCCTCCATGCGCGCAATCCATTCTGGATGCACCACCAACGACTCACCAAGTGCCTCAGCCGCGGCCTGAGCGCTGAGATCGTCGCTGGTTGGCCCCAGCCCGCCGTTAACGATCAAAACATCCGCATACTGGCTTCGTAGCTGTAGTGTGGACACTAAATCTTCCAGTGAATCACCCACGGTGCTACGTGAACGCATCGGGATGCCTTGCTGAAAAAGATAATCTGCCAACCATGCGGAATTGGTATCCACGATCTGACCATGCAGAACTTCGTCACCCGTACAGAGCATTTCTAGACGTAACATCCGCCTCTCCTAAATAATTTCGTCAATAAGACACAACACCACTTTAGAAACAGCGTTCTAACAACACAATGCTTAATGACGATAATTTAATATCTCGTTGAATGTAATTTATTGTTTACACTCAATGTAACGCCAGTTTGACGAGAATAAACTTTTCACTTAACCTGCAGGGCATAAATAGTATTGGATCGTTTTAATGCAGAGGAAAGCGTGAAGAATCGCACTCTTGGCAGTATTTTCATCGTCGCAGGCACCACGATTGGAGCGGGAATGCTGGCGATGCCGCTCGCCGCCGCTGGCGTAGGCTTTGGTACCACTTTTATCATGTTAGTGACCCTATGGGCGCTGATGTGCTACACGGCGCTGCTTTTGGTTGAAGTTTATCAACACCAGTCTGCAGATACCGGGCTGGGCACTTTAGCTAAGCATTATCTTGGGCGATCTGGGCAATGGCTGACCGGCGCTAGCATGCTATTTTTGATGTATGCACTCACCGCCGCCTATATTAGCGGCGCCGGTGAACTGCTCGCCTCCAGCCTGAGCCAATGGCTATCATTCGAAATTAAGCCAAGCGCTGGGGTACTCCTATTTACTCTGATTGCGGGCGGCATTGTGTGCATCGGCACCCACTCAGTAGATATGTTTAACCGTGTGTTGTTTAGCGCCAAAATCATCTTGCTGATCATCATGCTTACTCTGATGATGCCGCATGTTCATCAAGCCAACCTGCTGACGATGCCACTGGAAAAAGGACTAGCGCTGTCAGCTATTCCTGTGATTTTCACCTCTTTTGGTTTCCACGGCAGCGTGCCGAGCATTGTTAGCTACATGAATGGCAATCTGCGTAAACTGCGCTGGGTATTTATCATCGGCAGCGCCATCCCGCTAATTGCCTATATTTTCTGGCAATTAGCCACGCTGGGGTCTATTAGCTCATCCAGCTTTGTTGGTATCCTTGCCGCTCAATCAGGTCTAAATGGCCTGCTACAGGCTGTGCGCGAAGTTGTCGCTACGCCACACGTGGAACTCGCCGTTCATCTGTTTGCCGATTTAGCGTTAGCCACCTCTTTCCTTGGCGTCGCACTGGGGTTATTTGACTATTTAGCAGACCTGTTCCAACGCAGTAATAAGGCGTCTGGACGTGCACAGACGGGCTTAATGACCTTCCTCCCACCGCTGGCTTTTGCGCTATTTTATCCGCAGGGCTTTGTCATGGCACTCGGCTATGCGGCCGTTGCATTGGCCGTTCTGGCGCTGTTAATCCCATCAATGCTAGTGTGGCAAACACGTAAACATCATCCACAAGCAGGATATCGAGTGGTGGGTGGCAAGCCATTGCTGGTACTGGTATTTGCTTGTGGCGTCGCGGTGATTGCAGTCCAACTGTCAATTGCCTCAGGGCTCTTGCCAGCTGTAGGTTAAATTTGATAGGTTACAAACATGAATAGCACAATCCGAACGTCTCACGTTGCCCGTTGGTGGCGCTGCATCTAGCGGCGGCACAGGATTTTGTTGGTTCAAACATATCTTATACAAGCCGCCGGAGGGCG
Organism: Hafnia paralvei; assembly: GCF_020150375.1. Lineage (NCBI taxonomy): Bacteria > Pseudomonadati > Pseudomonadota > Gammaproteobacteria > Enterobacterales > Hafniaceae > Hafnia > Hafnia paralvei. The sequence goes on from NZ_CP083737.1 coordinate 3,014,405, forward strand.
GCTTGTTTGCATTTGAAGGCGTGCTCCGGCAAATTTTTTAGGAGCATTGCATGATCAATTCCACCGATTCACACACTATCCTCACAGGCGATCGTCCTACAGGCCCATTGCACCTCGGCCATTATGTCGGCTCCCTACGCCAGCGAGTTACGCTGCAAGATCGTTACCCGCAGTATGTGCTCATTGCCGACCTGCAAGGTCTTACCGATAACGGCAGTAACCCACAGAAAATTTCCCAAAATATTTTCGAAGTCATGGCTGATTATCTGGCGGTGGGGATCGACCCTGCAAAAACCACGATTTGTTTGCAGTCTGCCCTTCCCGCATTGGCCGAACTCGCTATGCTGTATATGAATATCGTCACCGTAGCTCGCGTAGAGCGCAACCCTACGGTGAAAGCCGAAATCGCACAGAAAGGCTTCTCCCGTAGCCTTCCAACCGGTTTTCTGGTCTACCCTATCAGTCAGGCCGCTGATATCACCGCGTTTAAAGCCGACAGAGTACCAGTGGGTGACGACCAATTACCCATGCTTGAGCAAACCAATGAAATTGTACATAAAATGAATAGCCTGTTGCCTAATCCCGTGTTGGTTCCTTGCCAAGCCATGCTCAGCAGCGTCAGTCGTCTGCCGGGAATTGATGGTAACGCCAAAATGTCTAAATCCTTAGGTAACACACTGACGCTTTCCGCCAGTGAAGACGACATCAGCAAAGCCGTTCATGCCATGTATACCGACCCTAATCATCTGCGCGTTAGCGATCCTGGTCAGGTTGAAGGGAATGTCGTATTTACCTATCTAGACGCATTCCACCCAGATCAAGCACAGGTAGCTGCATTGAAAGAGCATTACCAACGCGGCGGTTTGGGCGATCGCCAGTGCAAACAGGAACTGGAAGCGTGTTTGCAAGCATTACTCTCCCCTATCCGTGAACGGCGTCAGCAGTTCAGCGCGGATAAAGCGGCACTCATGGACATCTTGCAGGCAGGAACGGAAAAAGCACATGAAGTGACCCAGCAAACGCTGAGCGAAGTAAAACGTGGTTTGGGATTGCCCGTCATGTTTTGAGATAAAATAAAAGCGCCGAAAATACGCGGCGCTTTTAAAGATTCTCGTTTCGTCTGGTTTAGAAACCGATACCGGCGCCCACATACGCACCGTCGGCCACGACGTTATCGCGGTTACCGTCTTTACCACTGATTTCAATATAGCGATAACCGACATCAATGGTTACTGGACGAATGACGTTCCAACGCATGCCGGCGCTCGCCTCTTTGTAGTTGTTAATGCCACTAGACAGCGATTCCGGAGAATAATACCCTTCGCCATACAGCGTGAAATGACGCGTGATTGGCCACTGAATTCCACCACCCGCCGCAACAGCATAATCATCACCACCATCTTTTTGTGGGTTTAAATACAGCGCTTTTCCGCCGGCAGAAGCTAAGAATGGGCCTAAAGGAAGATTAATACCTAAACCTAACCCCGCCACGTCGCCATCACTGTCGTTATGCGCCCAATCCAATGTGGAATATAAACCTGCAGAGTCAGTCCCAAAACCCGCTTCAACGTTGGTGTAGTGTTCGCCTACTTGCCCATGCACAGTAATAGCATTTGCTGCTGAAGCAGAAAACAGAGCGGCACACGCGCAGCCCAAAACGATCTTTTTCATTATATGATTTTCCTTAAAAATAGTAGGCCGGATAGCCAGTTCCGGTGAGCGAGAGTTTAAACGAAACATCAACAAGAACCAGCTAAAAAACCACTATTATTTGTAAAAAAATTAACCAATTATGTGTCTGATAACTTTTAGCGATATGGTTAATAAGCCCTAACTATTTGCGTGAGATCAGTAAGAGGTCTACAAATATTCATTAGATTGGTTTGTGGAACAATTATGGAAAGCCGGTATCCACATAGCGATCTTTTATGTCAGCTACATATTTTGGATTTAGCTGAAGAGCAGTACCTCAAGTGATTGGCGTTACGCATTGATGCGGTAACCCGAAAAAACGACAGGTATCACCCGGTTGAAGCAATTCACTGACTCTTGATTAAGGAGAGACGTAATGAGCAAAAAAGGACTGACCACCGCCGCAGGCGCACCCGTTGTAGATAATAACAACGTCATTACAGCAGGCCCACGTGGCCCTATGCTGTTACAAGACGTCTGGTTCCTTGAAAAACTTGCCCACTTTGACCGTGAAGTGATCCCAGAACGCCGCATGCACGCGAAAGGCTCTGGCGCACACGGTACGTTCACCGTTACTCACGACATCACCAAATACACCCGCGCTAAAATTTTCTCCGAGATCGGTAAGCAAACCCCCATGATGGTTCGCTTCTCAACCGTCGCCGGTGAGCGAGGTGCAGCCGATGCAGAGCGTGATATTCGTGGTTTTGCCATGAAGTTTTACACTGAAGAAGGCAATTGGGATCTGGTGGGTAACGATACTCCGGTTTTCTATCTGCGCGATCCGCTGAAGTTCCCTGATTTGAACCATGTTGTAAAACGCGACCCACGTACTAACTTGCGTAACCCTGTATACAAATGGGACTTCTTCTCTCAACTGCCAGAAGCCTTCCACCAGTTGACCATTGATTTCAGCGACCGCGGTCTGCCTAAGTCATACCGTCATATGCATGGTTTTGGTAGCCACACCTTCAGTTTTATCAATGCCGATAACGAGCGCTTCTGGGTGAAATTCCACTTCCGTTGCCAGCAAGGCATTGAAAACCTGATGGACGATGAAGCCGAAGCGCTAGTTGGTAAAGATCGTGAAAGCTCGCAGCGCGATCTCTACGATGCCATCGAACGTAAGGATTTCCCTCGCTGGAATCTGCAGGTGCAGATTATGCCAGAGAAAGAAGCGGCTCAAACGCCATACAATCCATTCGACCTGACTAAAGTTTGGCCACACAAAGATTACCCGCTAATCGATGTCGGCTTCTTTGAGCTAAACCGTAACCCAGACAACTACTTTGCTGAAGTTGAGCAAGTGGCAATGAACCCAGCCAACGTCGTACCTGGCATCGGTTTCTCTCCAGACAAAATGCTGCAAGGCCGTCTGTTCTCCTACGGTGACGCACATCGCTACCGTCTGGGTGTGAACCACCACCAGATCCCTGTCAACGCTCCGCAGTGTCCGTTCCATAACTATCATCGCGATGGCGCTATGCGCGTCGATGGTAACAGCGGTAACGGTGCAACCTACGAGCCAAACAGCTTTGGCATATTCCAAGAGCAGCCTGATTTCAGTGAACCGCCATTAACTCTTGAAGGTGCTGCCGATCACTGGAATCATCGCGAAGACACCGACTACTACTCTCAGCCGCGAGCGTTATTTAATCTGCTGAGTGAAGAAGAACATCAGCGCATGTACACCCGCATCGCCGGTGAACTTTCTCAGGTCCCTGAAGCCATTCAGAAACGCGCTCTGTGCCACTTTGCGCAGATCCACCCTGATTATGCCGCCGGAATCATGAAAGCATTAGGTCAATAATCATTCCTAAATAGAGAATGTAAAACAGGAGCCCAAAGGCTCCTGTTTTTTGTGATATCTCAAGCAGACACTTTAATAGTAAGTGATCGTCACGTTAGCTTTTGCTGTAATATCGCCTGTAAAATTGTTGTTGTTTGAATCTGTTATTTCCGGCGCAGTTTGGATAATGGCAGCTTGAAAATGCGTCGTGTTTTTTCCTTTTAGAGCAGCGCCAATATTCTGTTTTGTCCCCGTTCTCACCGCTTTTCCTGCGCTGTCGAACAGTCCAACAGCAATGCCATCTAAGGTTTTCCCATCAGCTTCACTTTTTACGGTCAGCGTGTCTCGTCCTTGCAAAATCGCATGTGCATCTTCGAAAGTGAACTCCACGTTATTGGTATAAGAGCTGCAGGTGAAGTCCATGCCGAAACTGGTCAATGGCCCTTGCTGCGGATAAGTACCGCCGCTCGTTTTATTGATATTGCCTAAAGATACGGTTTGATGCTTAGAATCTAAACTGCACGATGGTGACGCCATAAATACCCCTGAACCCAAGGGAACATCGACCGTATTCACACCGGACAAACCATCTATCGTAAAGGTTAAATGAGCCCCTGGGGGGATAACTGCCTGTGACTGATATTGTATCCAACCAAATTTAATTAGTTCAGCCCGCATCGATTCGATAGCAAAATTATAATTACCATCATATTTATACTGCGTTTTGTCCGCATTATATTGCGCACCAAATTGAAATAGCGTGGTGTCTTCTTTGCCGTTAATCACTGGATATTCCACTCCCAAGCGCTTTCCTGGTGACATCGACGCCGGTGAATAGCTATTTGCCAGTGAGTCTGTGTTGTAAGACACCGCCTTAATATACATTTTTAACTTGATGCCATTATTGGTCGTCTGAGCTTCTCCCGTCCAATCAAGTGCCTTATCGTTTATAGCACTGAGGCTGAGAGTAATGTTGCCATCAAAGTTGGCTGGCGCCGTAAACTCTTGACCATCTGAGGAACAGCTCAAACGCATATTTGGCAAAAACTGAGCATAGTCCAACGAAAGAACCACGGTGTAATCGGGCGTGTTTTCGTCTACCGCAATGGGGTTTTCTCGGGTGAATGGAGAAAATGGTGCCGCTCCCCCTGAATTAATATCACAATGTAAGCCAGCCCAACTGTTGCCAGAAGAGAGGCAAAAAAGTAATAACGTTGCCATCACGGCTGTAACTCGAGAAGCGGTCAACCATCTACTCATGAAGTAATGTCCGTTAGATGACGCGTTAAAATGATAAAGATTGATGCAATACCGGAGTCTCACCGCCAAAATCGTTAATGGTAGAATAGTTCAGCACACCCGATTTACCGGAAACGCCGGCGGGTGCGGCGTAACGCATCTCACCTTTCGCGGGAACCATGGCATTTTTATCTACGACAGGAATAGATTTGCCACCGGTGGTAACTGAAAGCTCTGACAAACTGGCGTAATATTCAGTTGGATTATTCGCCACTATCCACTCTTTCCCCCCTTCACGACGTACTTGCCATTGCAGTTTACTCGCAGTATCCGCTGATTTTTCTGTTAGCGTCGTTGGGCGGATAAACACCTTCAGCCGAGTACGCACGGCAACCTGTAACTGGCTGCCCTGCACTTTACTCACAGGAGGTACTTCTTGGATCCATAGCCAATAAACCGACTCACGATCCTGAGGAATTCTTCCCGGTACGACAACCATACGCAGCTTACCTTCACGTCCCGCGCCAATTTTAAATAGCGGCGGTGTCAAAATAAGCGGCAGACCTTTATCATTACCCTTTTGATCTTCGAGCCAAGACTGAACGAGATAATCTTGGGTCTTATCATCATTCAAAATTTTGATAGACGTTTCTTTGTCACTTTCTAAAGCAACAACACGTGTAAGCGCTGGACGAACAGCCGCAAAGGCAACATTCGACAAGAGCAACATGCTCATCAGAGCGGGTACTCCAATTTGGGTCAATTTCTTCATAGCAATCTCAATTAGTGACAAACCGCATTAATTTGTTGATACCAAGGAGCAGATGCATCTTTGGCGACAGGTAAAACAAACTGACACTGACCATCATTTGGCAGAGTCACATGCAGAGTGGTATCCCCATCGGCCAATATGCCATTGAGATACAGCAGTCCATTATCAGCAACCATGCCGACCTGCTCCTTACCTTGCCACGCAGTTGCTCCGAAAGGAGCCAGTTTGCCATCGGATAAAGACAACATAACTATAGCGCGGCGTCCTATTTTTGTTTGGAAACGGCGTACGACAATCGCTCCATGAGTAGGGATTACGTTCCCCCCACCGTCAATCAACTCAACGTTATCCTCAGTGTGGCGCGTATCCAGCGACAAATTGTTATCGCGATAAGGCGAAATCGACGGCACAACGGCATGTCCCCAACGATCGGTAGACACCCCTGGCTGCCCTTCAACGCTGATATTTTTTGCGCCAGGTGTTTCAATAATGGCAATGGTGTCACCCAGTTGCTGCGAAAGCACCACACCATGACGATAAGCTACAACGCCACCAGAAATACCGGCTGAGTACTGCCGACTATCTTGACTTGCGCTCGCACTGGCATTCATATTTGCCATGCTGTTGCGATAAGAAACCGATGCCGACGGCGAATAACCATCGCTGCTACGCTGAGCGGATAGCGAATAATTCAGAGCACTATCAAGCTCAGAACCAGAGACCGTAGCCATCTGTGAGTTGCCCGAATGATTACTGTTATTGGTACTAAAGGAGATATCACGACTTCGTTTCTCTCCCATATCCAGAGGTACGGAGAAATTAAGCGACAGTTGACGGTCAGGGCTTTCAGCGCCATTGCCCGAATTAGCCTGATAGGTGTAATCCACATTCACGCTAACTGAATGAATGTTGAAGCTATACCCCATTGTTATGGAGGTGTCCTTTGCACTCGAGTCGTAATAACTATCACGCTGCAACGTCAAATATCCGCTGCCAAAATCGCCTAAGCCTTGATTAATCGTTGCTTGTATTTCATTTTTGCGATGGTATTGCGAATCATCATCTCCCCATCGCCAGTCGGCATACTCAGGAAAATCAACAAAGTCTGGCGTCTGATAGCGATACGCCATCAGTTGCAATGAGGTATCAGTGTCATCAAAACGACGGGCATACAACACTCGTAGAGCACGACCACTATCGTTTACGTCTTTTTGTGCATTATCGTCGTTAACATTATTTTCAGTTCTCGATTGATGCTTCTCAAATGCCCAATCCAGAGAGACGCTACCCAAAGCGCCAAGATTAAAGGCACCGCCCAGCGCCATCGATTGATATCCTTCGCCAATCACGACAAGATCGCTCAGGGTTAATCTATCCCAGCCATATTGCAGACTTCCCTGCGTCACTAAAGGATCGTATGAGAGCCCGTTGTCACGATAGCGCCCAGCACTCAGGCTATAGCGCCAAGAACCTGGGCGCAGCATATTCGGCAACGACGTGTAGGGCACGGTAAACGCCTGTTTACTACCGTCGCTCTCTTCAACCGTAACATTTAAATCAGCACCGATTTGACCATTGGTTAAATCAGTGATGGCAAAACTGCCCGGAGAGACTGTTTTGCTATAGATGATATTTCCACGCTGGCGGATAACCACGCGCGCGTTGGAATGCGCCACGCCACGAATAATAGGAGCGTAGCTGAACGTACCTGATGGCAACATCTGGTCGTTGGTTTCTAATGTCATTCCGCGAACAGGCAAGATACCTAATACATCGCTGGAAGTGTTGGCATATACATCCCCCACGGTAAAGCGGGATACTAGCGGCGCAATATCTCGCTCCGCATAAGCACGGTCGTGATTCTGCTCCCACCCCATTTGAGATTTGTTGAACGTGTCAAAACTATAAAAACGCCAACTGCCCAGATTCAATCCAGAATTCAGACTCAAATAGGCCGTATTGTCGCTACCTGAATCCGCGTCTGAGCCATGGTTTTCCGTATGATAAACATAGCCTGAATAGCTCATGCGTAGCGCATTTACACCGCTGTCCCACAAAGAAGGGTCAATCATTTCGCTTTGGCTACTCACGTTCATCGCGGCTTGTGGCGCAATAATAATTAACTGCTGCATTGCTTCGTCATACTTTATTTTAGCGTCTGGCCATTTGACCAAAAAATCGTAGCAAACTTCATTGCCACTTTTAGCCAGCTCATTTAAATGATGATCGAGACCTATCTGGTGTAATAATCCTTGAGTCAAGCATGGCGTAGCATTATCGCTACCCTTCAGCAAAATAAATTCAATATTCGTTTTAAATAATGTGCGATCGTTTAAAACAACATCAACTGATTTTGTACCGGCATCAACGTGGTCTGGATTATAAAATTGTTGAGGTATTTCTTGAGAGCTTTGGCGTAAAAAATCAGCATCAAATGCAGCGCTCTCATTATTTCCCGCATGCAATGTAAAAGGAAAAAAAGCAGACACAAGGATGAGAGTTCTCATTAATAATGATAAATGATATCTAATCAAAGGAAGCCTGCTTGTTAAAAAACAATATTCGACTATTAAGCTAATACATCCAAAAATCAGTTATACGCAATATCAATAAAGGTTTTGGCTTTTACATCACCCGAAGAGACAGCTGGGGTCGAAGTATTCGCTTTATATGCGACTTTAAATTTAAGCTCAGTATTCCCCTGAGTTAATGCCTGTGATTTTGACGGTACACCACCATTGATATCAATCACCGTTGAGCCATCATTTTCTAAAATAGCAATACCCACACCTTGTGCAGCATTGTTCTCTTGAATGTTTTTCAAAATTGAATTATCCACAAGATCGGGAGTACCACTAAATGAAACTCTAGCATTCTTCATCGTAGTGGTATCACACTCTTTTAGGTCAATCGTAAAGTCTTTCATACCAGCATAACCACCGGCCGAAGAAAATGATGATGGAGTGACACTCGACAATTGCATCAAAGCACTTTTGCCTTCACCACCATTAAAACCTTGTAGTGAACAAGCTGAAGCTTTAACTGTTCCCGTAAACGTAATATCCCCGTCAGCAGCAAAAGAAGACAAAGGGATAACGCTTAAAGCAACGAGCGTTAGTAAATTAATTTTCATAAAATATCCTTTCAAGTATTAAACTTAGCCAAGAAATAAAATAGAGGTTTCTTAATTGATAACCTCTTGATGATTACTTTAATGCATTAAATACAAGAAGTGAATGCGAGGTATTTTATTTCATGTTTAAGTATCTCTAACAAATAGGAAGTGGATAAGAAAAATCCTATGAAAATCAGTGTTGTGAAAAACGCCCATACAAAGTTAAAAATAAAGAGGCTGATACTACTTATAAAACATATAAGTAAAAATTTAAAAATAAACCACCCAAATATTTTTCGAAAAAAATATCCCTTTTTTACGCTCACCCGCCTTACTTAAAAAAAACGGCTGAAATGCCTAATGTTGATCGTTTAAGAGATCGAGATACACGGGGCGAGTACACCGCGGGGTGGTTATGGAACACATCCATGTGTTCCACGCGATGGGGTCCTAAAATTATGCTTAAGTGGCCAGCATTAGCCGAGTAAAACATTAGTTTTGAGAAACAACCCAATTGAGGACAGCTTGACGTGAAATTTTTATCCCACCGTTTTTTAGGCTTTCAGGCAAACGTAAGTAACGTACAGGCTGCTGAAAGCGAGCTAGTTTTCCCTGAACCCATGTGCTCAACACAGCGAAATCTAACTCCGCGAGTGGCTCAATGACGGCCACCGGACGCTGCCCAAATTCTCGATCATCAACTGGCACCACAAAAACTTGCTGAATTTGTGGATGAGCTAGCAATACTCGCTCAACGTCCTCAGGCTGAATACCTTCCCCACCGCTGAAAAACAGATTATCTAATCGGCCAATGATCCTGAGCTCATCGTTTTGCATCTCCCCTCTGTCGCGGGTATGAAACCAACCGTCGGGATCAGCCAGCGGAAACAGTTGCCCATCACGCCAATAGCCTGAGGCCATATTGTCACCACGCAGCAGGATCTCCTCGTCTTGCAATTTCATCTCACGCCCTGGCAACGGCAACCCTACGCCGGGCAACGCATCTGCACGTTTGGCACACACTGTCGATGCCATTTCGGTCAGACCATAGCCGCACCAACAACGAATACCACGTTGTTCTGCCTGTTCGGTTAAATCAACGGGGATCATTGCGCCACCTAAAAGCACCTCTTTGAGCGTTAAGGGGGTTTCTGGCTGATTGAGCAAGCGCCAAAGCTGCGTGGGTACCAACGAGGCATGTGTGCAGCCGCGCAGAGCATCGTCCAGCACACGCATGTTGCGCACCACTAAGCAGGCACCCGCCAACAGCCAACGCCAAACAATGCCCTGCCCTGAGACATGAAACAGCGGCAGGGAGAGCAGCCAGCTATCTTGCGGCCCCAGCGGCATCAGTGATAACACGCCCTTTGCGCTAGAGAGATGTGCGTTGAAGCTATGCGCAGCCGCTTTAGGCATTCCTGTTGAACCGGAAGTTAGCGTCAGCGTCGCCAAGCGCTGCGAATGCCATTGCGGCACAGTACGTGTTGGCGACACGACATCACTCGGCGCCGTCGCTAGCGTTTTGATCGGTGAAGGCCAACAAAAATCAGCCTCAGAGCTATAACCGTAACCCACATTGAGGCTCGGTAATAATTCGGCGAGCAGCGTATCAGGCAACTGCGGATTGAGTGGTAAGACACGCGCGCCGCATTGCAAAACGGCTAAATAGGCTAATAGCAGTTCAGCGCTATTTTTTCCCCGTACCGCCACTATCGCATCAGGTATAACGCCTTGCTGGATAAACGAAGCCGCCAACTGGCTGATTTTTTCATTCAATGCCAGCCAACTCATCGGCGTTTCATTTAATAATAAGGCGGTGCTATCAGGAAGCTGACTGGCCCAATGCTGCCAAGGCCAGTCGCTAAACACAGGATAAATCGGTGCAGTCATACTAGGAACGCCATACCACATCTAACGAAGCTACGTCCTGTAATGGCAGGTTATTTTCTGGCCATGGACGGATGAGCTGCGCCTGCATCAAATCGAGCGTATCTAAGCCCGGAACGGTATCCGGAGTCAGCCACGCGGCGACTCGTGCGAGCTGAGTCAAACCTAGGCTAGATTCAATACTGGAGCTAATCACCGCCTCTAATCCAATCTGATGCGCTTCAGTAATCAGCTGCTGACAACGCTGCAAGCTGCCGGTTAACGTCGGCTTGATAACAATGGCTGCAACGCCCTCTTCCGCTTCAACACGGAAATCCGGCTCACGTACACTCTCATCCCACGCGATAGCAATACCCGTTGTACGCGCAAAATCTCGTGACTCATCGCGGGTTTTACACGGTTCTTCGAGAAACGCGATACGATTACGCCACTCAGGATTGACGTATTTAGCAAAGCCATCCGCCTTGGCGCGCGTCCAACTGCGGTTAGCATCTAAACGCAGCTTGAGATCGGGCAAAGCCTCAAGCAGCACGTTAACCACCATGCCATCCCGTACCGCCTCGTATAACCCAACTTTCACCTTAGCGACTTTTTCGCCGGGTATCGCCTGCAATACGGCAAACAACTCATCAGGATCACCGGAGCACAACGGTGCCTTGCGATAATCCGCCTGTATCGGCAGTTCGCCCGAGAGCTCGGCCAGCGCGCAGCTCAGGCCGAAAGCCACCGAAGGTAGCGCATTTTCACTGAGCGATTGGCCTGCTAGCCATTGTTGCAAATCCGTCAAAGCAGCTTCCTGAGCCTGCTCTAAGGTTTCGTGACTAAATTCAGGCAAAGGGGCAATCTCCCCCCAGCCTTCATGTTCACCCTCGCGCAGGCACACTATCAACCCGTCACGAGTTTTTAGCCGCTGGTTGCGCAGAATGACGCCTGCATCCATGGGCAGGCTGTAACGGTAAAGTGTGACCTGTCGCATTATGGGTTACGCTTAAATTTAGAGAAATCAGGTTCACGTTTTTCGTTAAACGCGTTGCGTCCTTCCTGACCTTCATCAGTCATATAGAACAGCATGGTGGCGTTACCGGCGAGCTCTTGCAGACCTGCTTGACCATCGCAGTCGGCATTCAATGCCGCTTTCAGACAACGCAGCGCCATTGGGCTGTTGCGCAGCATTTCACGGCACCAGCGCACGGTTTCTTTTTCTAAATCGGCCAATGGCACCACGGTGTTAACTAAACCCATATCCAGTGCTTCCTGCGCATTGTACTGGCGGCACAAGAACCAGATTTCACGCGCTTTCTTCTGACCGACGATGCGCGCCATATAAGATGCGCCCCAGCCGCCATCGAAAGAACCGACTTTTGGCCCGGTTTGACCGAAGATCGCGTTATCTGCTGCGATAGTCAGGTCACACATCATATGCAACACATGGCCACCACCGATGGAATAACCAGCCACTGCCGCAACAACGGGCTTCGGACAGGTACGGATTTGGCGCTGAAAATCCAGCACGTTCAGGTGATGAGTACCGCTTGCATCTTTATAGCCACCGTAGTCCCCACGAACCTTCTGATCGCCGCCGGAGCAGAAAGCTTTCTCGCCCGCACCGGTCAGAATGATAGTACCGATGTGATCGTCATAGCGCGCGTCAGACATTGCCTGAATCATCTCTTTAACCGTCTGAGGGCGGAAAGCGTTGCGCACCTGCGGACGGTTGATGGTGATTTTAGCGATACCGTCTGCCGATTTATGGTAGAGAATATCTTCAAAATCAGCAGAGCAGTCCTGCCACTCAATCGGTGCATACAGCTCTTGTTCGCTTGGATACAGCATAGTCAGATTCCTGTTAAAGATGTTTGGTAAGAAAATCAAGCACCTGCGTCACAAATTCATTCGGATTGGCGCGATGTGCATTGTGGCCAGCGTCAGCAATAATACGCGCCGGCAAATCAGACTCCACGGCAAGCTGTTGAAACTTCGCATCTCGCTCGCCGCACAAATAAACAAAGGGGATAGCCAGCGTTTTCAGCGATGGCGTGAGCAAAGGTTGTTTGCCGAGAGAGGTCGCCTCCAGCATCGCGGCCAGTGGCTCGCCCATCTGAGCAGAGCGTAGCTCAACAAGGCATTCGCGTTCTGCCTCATTCAGTTCGGCAAAAACCGGCTGGCGATACCAGTCAGATAAAACCTCGCGCAAGGGCTGTGACCGAAAACGTTCTGCCCAGCGTGTATCATGTTCAATTCTAGCCGTGCGCTCATCCTGCGTTTTTAACCCTGGATTTCCGCCTTCAACCAGCAACGCCCTCAGCCCTGCGGGGTCCTGTACAGCATGATACATCGCTACACGTCCGCCCAATGAGTAACCGATGAGCGCGTAGGAGGAGATAGCGTAGTGTTTCAAGGTGTCTCGTAGCGAGGCATCCACGACGGCGAAATCCGCAACCGACAGCTCCGCCGAACCACCGTGCCCAGGTAAATCAACCAGCAAGTGAGCAAAATTGGGCAACTGCACGGCAAGTTCCAACCACTCTTCGGCGCTGCCCAAAAAACCATGCAGCCAAACTACTGTCGGATGTTCGGCCGTTTCTATTTTTACAGGCAGGTAGTGGGCGGCCAGAATCACAGCGCGGCAACCTGAGCCAGCAGATCGCGGAGCGTTTCTGCGCCTTCGCTTGGTGATACCTGCAATTCAATCAGGGTCGTCCCAGCGCGGCACCACCCCTGCTGTACCGCGTCGGTCAATGCATCCCAGCTTTGCGGCTGAGCATATGCTAGCTTGAACATCGCCGCCGCATGCTGAAAATCAACATCCTGTGGCATCAGGTAAAAACGTTCGCGTTCGGCCTCCGGCGTGGGCAGCATCGAGAAAATTTGCCCGCCGTTATTATTCACCACGATCAACACCGTTGGCGCTGAGCTATGGCGCAATAAGGCCAACGCATTGAGATCGTAAAGTGCAGAAAGATCGCCAACAATAGCCAGCGTCGGCTTAGCCGTTGCGCGTTGCACACCGGCGGTGGTAGAAATCAAACCATCGATGCCGCTCGCGCCGCGATTACTATAAACCGGATACCCTACGGGAAGCTGAGCAAAAGCGTCGATCAGACGAACAATCAGGCTATTGCCTACAAACAGCTGGCCATTTTCAGGCAATAACTCAGGAATACGCTGAGCAACCTGCGCCTCGCCAAAATGTTCATCCAGATATTCAGTGACGCACTGCTGCGCCATATCCGCTAAGATTTCCAGCTCAGGTGCCCACGGTGTACGTGGCTGAGCGGGGTGCAGAACCAACCAATCAGAAATCGAGGAGATAACACGGCGCCCGAAGTGATGAGCCGGATCTAAACGTCCTTCCAAGGGATCGATCAGCCAATATTCTTGCGGCTCACAGCTTGCCTGCCACTGTAACAGGCGTTTTCCGGTCAGGCTGCTACCAAACTGCACCACGACTTGGGCCTGATCCAACAACGCCTGCGCTTTGGGGTTCGCCAGCCACAGATCGGCACAGGGCAACGGCTGACCACTTTGCGAAAGCACATCGCCAATCAGCGGCCAGCCTAATAAATCGGCCCACTCGGCAACGCGCTCCCCCTCTTCTGCGCTCATTCGTCCAGCCAGAATCACGCCGCGTTTTTGTCGCCAATAGAACCAGTCTAACTGCTTAACCGTCGTCCGCGCATGCACGTTCGTTTCACGCAGCCACGGACGAGAATCCTGCCACCATTCTCCTAAGCCGTTAGACCACGCATCGGCGGAGCCATCATCGTCGCCGTACAAGGGTTCAGCAAACGGGCAGTTCACATGCAGCGCGCCGTGGCTGAGCTGTGCCATCGCACTATCGACGGCAGAAGCGAGCCAACGCGCAGGAATATCCGGCGTGGGGCGTGGTAAATTCAGCGTTTGGTGGGGATGAGAAGCAAAGATGCCGTTTTGACGGATTGCTTGATTAGCACCACAGTCGATGAGTTCCGGTGGGCGATCGGCGGTTAACATCACCAACCGCTCTCCCGTTAGACCCGCTTCAATGAGTGCAGGATAGAGATTCGCCACTGCAGTACCAGACGTCACGATAACAGCCACTGGCTCACCTGACGCTTTCGCGAGCCCGAGCGCCAAATGACCCAGGCCACGCTCGTCAAAATGGGTATGGCAGATGAGCTGCGCATTCGCCGCTGCTGCTAGCGTGAGCGGCGTAGAGCGGGAGCCCGGAGCAATACAGATATGGCGAACACCGTGGCGGGTTAACGCCTCTAGTAACAACGCGGCCCAGTGGCGGTTAAATACACTTGTCGACATGGCAGCTCAGCAGTCTGGTTGATTAAGGATTGTCTCAGCTTAGCCCACTCATAGGAACTCATCTGAGCCAGGGAAGGGAAAACTGATGATTTATTCGCTGCCCGACGGTCTTGCAAAATCATAACGTAAAGTAACCTTATGTTTTTGAAAGAAAATCGAACAGGATAATTGGTGCAATATGTTACACCAGCATTCCAAAGACCACAATCAGCTAAGGGGAGTATGTCTGTCCAGCATGGCCGAGCAGCGATAATTCAGCCTATGAAAACTCTGTTTCCAACAACGTTCTCAACCCTGCCGCCTTATTCTCAATCTCCAGCCATTCTTGTTCAGGATCGGAACCTGCAACGATACCGGCTCCGGCGTACAGATGGATATGATCGCCTTGGATTAACGCCGAGCGCAGCGCAACGGCAAACTCTGCCTGTTCCAGTGCCAGATAGCCCGCAGAACCTGCATACCATCCGCGATCGAAAGGTTCATCGCGCATTATGAATTGGCGCGCTGGCTCACGAGGCAATCCCGCCACTGCGGCGGTTGGCTGTAAACGACGCAGGCAGTCCGCATCGTTGTCATGAATCAGCGTGGCATGGATCGGGCGACGTAGATGCTGCACTTTTCGCAGTCGGATCACCTCTGCTGGCATAACGTCTAGCGCCTGAGCTCCGCCCTGCAAACGCTGGCAAATATCATCTACTACCAGTAAATTTTCATGCTGATTCTTACGATCGGACATCAGCCATTGCGCATTTTCCTGCGCCTGTGCATCGCTGCTTCCGCTCGCGACGGTGCCAGCCAGAGCCTCAGTTTCTAACGACAGTTGCTGGCGGCGATAGAGCCGTTCTGGTGATGAACCTAAAAACGCACGTTCCGGTGCAAGAGCCAGCATAAAGTGATAGCAGCGATGGTTCACTGCGCGACTGGCAGATAAAAACTGGGCAGCCCGCAGCGGTTGAGACAGTTTCAGCGTGGTGCGGCGAGCCAGCACGACTTTTTCAAATGCCTTATGCTCTATTTCGACCAGCGCATGATTAAGCAGGTTGCACCAAGCATCGTGCTCAGGTTGATGATGAGCCGCAAGCACGACAGTCTGCAACGGAGGCAGAGGCTGGATCTGACATAGGTCTGCTAAATCATGCAGCGCAATATCCAGATCCTGCTGTAGTGACGTTTCCCCATAGAGATACACCACCAGTTCAGCCTTACCCGCATGGCGCATTAGCGCAATGCGCGGTAAAAACAGCAGGCTGTTGATTGTGCCATAGCCATCCAGTTCAACCTGACCAAACGCGTTCAGGCCCCAAATGCGTAATTCTGGGCAATCATTTTTCCGAATAAATTCTTGCGCCTGCTCAGCATCCGTAAAGGTACATACGGCACCGCATACGGCCGCCTCTTCAGCGCCATCTCGGTGGCGCCAATAGAATTGTGGAAATAGCGGCTGAGAGGCCAGCCACTCGAGCATCTGAGTGCCATCTTTCAAACTACAAGGCAACGCAACGCGGACCAACCCCGATTGCTCGGCAGCGGCTTGGCGTAACAAAGGAATAATGCGTTCTACCAGAGCGGAAAGATGAACCACGACAACCTCGGGCGGCTAAAAGAAGAAGTGTGGAATTATACGGTGGATTAATAAGAAGGAAAGCAACCAGAAGAGTTATCAGCACAGCCAGCGAGTAATCGGTGAAAAACCCACCACCTGTTAACATTTTACGTCTTATCAGCTGACCAATTTCGTCTCTGTATCAACGTTTGGCCGGCGGGAGTCACCACGTATCACGCTGTAATTAAAGTCTGCGCTTGCTACGTTCAGATCACGCTAGTAATAGCAGAGCCTAGCATGGTTAATGCTGATCGTTTAAGAGATCGAGATACACGGGGTTAGCACACCGCGGGGCGCTCCGGCAGCTAAAGCTGCTACGACCCCATCGGTGTACTTCCCCTAAAATCACGCTTAAGTGACCAGCATTACCCTAGCATGGTGATAAAAATGATGTGGCATACGATCCACAGGTGAAAAGGATGGCCCAGCCAGCGACTCACCAAGAGTGCAACGATGAGTGAAAAAAGCATAGCCGCGGCTGAAAACACAATGACACTCACCACACCATCGTATAAATATCCCCAATGCATCACGGCAGAGAATGAAACCACAGACGCGATTTGCGGAGCTTCAATCCACAGCAAAATATGGCGACATTTCAGGCTACCACCGAGAGCGCCTAGACATACCGTTGATAGAATGATCAGATAAATGACAGACAGATAAAACGACCATATAAAAAGAGCAACTCCCAATCCATCCATGCTAATTGCCCCGGAAGTTTTTCCATTACCGTTAAATAGCCTCAAAGCCCCTCAAGAAGCAAATTAAATCACCTGAAAGGAGTTGTGAATTCACACGGTAATGGCGTCGTTATCTGCAACAGATTGGAGCGAAAAGTGATTATGAGCTAACCGACTTGTTATCTGTTTCAACGGTTGGCTGTGTTACGCGATTTTGCTTACGAGCAGCCAGCCACAAACCACTATTTTTCATGGCGTAACCAAACACCAGACCGACTATCAGTGAAGGAACAACCATCTTCCAATCACCATTACCCGCAAAGGTGGCGCAGGCGCCGATAAAAGTACCGGGTACAAAAGCCAGCCAACGCTGCTGCGCCTGAATGCACATAAGGAAAGCGACAATGCCCGTTAAGATATAACCGATGATCGTCCACTCTGGGCGTAGCGCTCCACCATAAATAATGACTTCAGCCCAGAACACACCGCTCAGCAGTGTACAAAAGCTGATGCCAAACCCCTTCAGCCCGCCCTGTGGACAAGCAAAATAGGCTGTACAACCGAGAAAACCCGCCCAGCTTAGTAGACCGAGGCTAACCGCTACCCAGCCCCAAATGCCAGAAAGGATGCCGGTGGTAATGGCGATAGCAACCAAAACATTCATGATGGAAATCTCACGTATTCAAAAAAAGTAGTTTAACGATGGGAACAGATTATTCGTTGACTGGGTTCACAAATTATAAGTGAAGTGTTTGCATGATTACATTTTATTGTGATTTTTATCACAAATAAAGCTGGTTTTTTAAGCACTCATTTTTGCTAACAAAATTTAGAATCCCCCCTTTTTGACGAATATGGCTACAAATGCGGACACTTCAACAAGAAATAATCACTCAGGGTTCGTTGTCTTCTCAAAAACACAGGTCTAGGTTACGGCTATGACAAAATTTTTAATCGTAACCTCAAGGCTATTTTAATGAAAAAACACATCATTGCAGCCCTGCTGCCTGCGCTCATTATCCCTTCAGCAATGGCATGCACCACTATTTTGGTCGGTGATAAAGCATCGACTGACGGCTCATTTTTAGTCGCTCGTAATGAAGATTATTCCGCCAATAATCCTAAGCATTTTCTAGTCCATCCGCGCGTTGAACACCAGAAAGGCGAATTTAAGTCACACGCTAACGATTTTACCTACCCACTACCGGAAACCTCTCTGCGGTACAGCGCCATTTCTGATTTTGACACCAACGACCTGTCAATGGGTGAAGTGGGGTTTAACGAGGCTGGCGTGGGGATGACGGCAACAGAAACGATTTACAATGGCCAGCAGGTCCTAAAATTCGATCCCTACGTCGAGAAAACTGGCATTACCGAAGACGCGATTGAAAACGTGATCCTGCCAAGGATCCACAGCGCTCGCGAAGGGGTGGAGCTGCTAGGCAAAATTATCGAAGAAAAAGGCGCAGGTGAAGGCTTTGGCGTTGCCTTTGTCGATCAGCATGAGATCTGGTATTTGGAAACGGGTAGCGGTCATCAGTGGATGGCAACAAAAGTACCGAGCGATAAATATTTCGTCTCGGCCAATCAAGGGCGTTTAAGAACCTATGTTCCTGATGATACCGCGAATTATCTGGGCTCAAAAACCCTGATTAGCTTTGCCGAGAAACACGGTCTATATAATCCTAAAGACGGTGCCTTTGATTTCCATAAAGCCTATTCACAGGATGTCGAAAATGATGTCACTTACAACTATCCACGCGTATGGACAGTGCAACATCTGTTCAATCCTAGCCTGAAAACGGAGATCAAAGACGGTACCGCGTTCCCCGTATTCTTACAGCCAGAGCATAAAATATCGGTTGCTGACGTGCAGGCCGCACTGCGCAACCACTATCAGGGCACCTCGCACGATCCGTATGCTAACGCCAATCCAAAGGAACCCTACCGCCCAATTTCAGTATTCCGCACACAGGAATCTCACGTCCTTCAGGTACGTCCTAACCTGCCAAAAGCCATTGGTGAAGTCGAGTATGTCGCTATCGGTATGCCATCACTCAGCGTATATATTCCCTATTATCAAGGACTCGAACATTACCTACCGGGCTACGACAAGGGTACCGATAACGCTAGCCAAGACTCGGTCAGTTGGAAATATCGCACGCTGCAAACGCTGGTGATGCAAAACTACAACGCCTATGCGCCAGAGGTAGAAAAAGCCTACGCCGAATTTGAGAAGAATACTGCCACTCAGCAGGCATCCATGGAAAAAGAGTATTTGAAACTTTATCAAGCCCATCCGCAGCAGGCTCAAAAAGTGTTGCAGAACTTTGAAGATAAAGTCATGGCCGATGCCTTAGCGTTAACCAATAAATTAACACAGCAGGTTATTACCCAGATGACGCACGATACCGATATGAAATATCACTTCGAAGGGGCTTAATTGCCACTGAGAAACCTCAATACGTTTGGCTGGGGGAAATCTCGCTCCCAGCTAAACGCTCGCCGTCCGCATTATCACATCATGGAATTATCACTTAATCTCTTTAGATAACTTAAAGGGAAAGCCTTCTTTAATAATGTCCATGACTTCTTGGGTATAAGGCGCCATCGACGTTTTCACCAACGCAGGAAAAAATACCATCGGCGATGGAAAAACGTCGACCACATGGCAATGGGAAAGCTTTCTGGCATCGACTTCTGAAGCAGGCAACAAAGTGGCAGCCTCTAGACCCGACTCCAACCAGTCAAGGATCACTCCCGGTTGGGTGACCTGCATAATCACGCGTTGCTCCTTCCCTCCCTTGCGGAAGTGATCCAGCAGAATTTCATAAGTTCCAGCATCACGAGCTCGGTGCAGTAAAACGAGCGGAAATTGACTCAGTTCCAAATAGGGAAAAGGGCTTTGTGGAACTTCAGGCAGCAGCTTTTTAGCAATGACCGCCACGATTGGCACAGGTGAAAAAACGAGACAATCATAGCCCTCGGTTTTTCGTGGTTTCTGGATAAGAGCAATATCGATCAGGCTATCATTTAAATGGGATTCCAGATGGCTCGAGTCAAGAACAGATATATTTAATTCCACCTCTGGGTAGCGGCGATGTAATTCCAACAGCAGTGGCTTAAAGTAGTTTTGAAATAAATGCGTTAGCCCAATGCGTAATATTTGTGTTTCGCGATTCGATATTTTTGTTGTTTCACGCGCGGTATCTTCCACCTGGCGTAATATTTCACAGACTTTGCGATAAAGATAATAACCCGCATCAGTCGTCTCAAGCCGGTTTCCATTGCGGACAAACAGCGGTGCATTAAGCTCTTCTTCAAGCTCCTGTATCCGTTTACTCAAAGGAGGTTGAGCCATATTCAGCACACGTGCAGCTTGACTTATCGAGCCTTGCTCTACGACTTTACAAAAGTACTTTAGCCTTTTGAGATCCATACTGTCCTTCCCGATGCTTATACCATCCAAGACTAGAAGATTCTGATACTTTGACCTCGCATAGACTAAAATTCAACACAAAACATTAATGCAACACTTTTAACGTATTTATGACTAATACCCTTCTGATCTAGTGTCTATCACCTAAACGGTATTTGTCACACGATGATACGGGGAATATATCTATAGGGGACGTATATTCCAGTTTAAGGTGAAAATATTATGGCTAATAATGCGGATAATAAAATTAAAAATCCAATTCATGATTTACGCTCAGCGCTTGAGTTTTTAAAAAATCAGCCGGGTGAGCTTGTCTCTACGAATGTGGAAGTGGATCCGTGCGCGGAGCTCTCTGGCGTTTACCGCTATGTTGGCGCAGGTGGTACTTGCCAACGACCAACACGAAAGAATGGCCCAGCCATGGTGTTTAACAAAATTAAAGGCTTTGATGACATCAGTGTTGTAATTGGTCTGAACGGCTCCCGTAAACGCGTCGGTCACTTTTTGAATTGTGCCCCAGAAAAGCTGGGACACTTGCTGAAAGACTCAGTCAAAAATGCGATTCAACCGGTACTGGTCAGCGCTGATAAAGCCGTATGTCAGCAAGTCACTCACTTTGCTGAAGATGCCGATTTCGACCTACGCAAACTTCTTCCAGCGCCAACCAATACCGAAGAAGATGCGGGGCCTTATATCACCATGGGCCTTTGCTACGCCTCCGATCCCGATACTCATGAATCCGACATCACTATTCACCGCCTGTGCGTACAGAGCCGCGACGAGCTTTCTATGTGGCTAACGCCGGGTCGCCATATCGATGCGTTCCGTATGAAAGCTGAGGCTCAAGGTAAAGCATTGCCCATCTCTATCAGTATCGGCGTAGACCCCGCTATCGAAATTGCAGCTTGTTTTGAGCCGCCTACAACGCCGCTCGGTTTTGATGAATTAAGCATTGCAGGGGCACTGCGCGGTCATGCTGTTGAAATGGTGCAATGTAAAACCATTAATGAAAAAGCGATTGCTCACGCCGAGATCGTGATTGAAGGCGAACTCTTGCCAAACCTACGCGTTCGCGAAGATCAAAATACCAATACCGGTAAAGCCATGCCCGAATTTCCGGGGTATACCGGCGCGGCCAAAGATGCGCTGCCCGTGATTAAAGTCAAGGCCGTGACACATCGATACCATCCCATCTGGCGTACGACTATCGGACCGGGTGAAGAACATGTCAATATGGCCGGCATCCCAACCGAAGCCAGTATTCTGGATATGGTTGAACGAGCGATGCCAGGAAAGCTTCTCAACGTCTTTGCTCACTCAGCCGGTGGTGGGAAATTATTAGCGGTAATGCAGTTTAAAAAATCAGCGCCGGTCGACGAAGGACGTCAACGCCAAGCCGCGTTGCTGGCTTTCTCAGCCTTCTCTGAGCTGAAACACGTGATTCTGGTCGATGAAGATGTTGATATTTTCGACAGCGACGACGTGATGTGGGCCATGCAAACCCGCTATCAGGGCGACGTCGATACGGTCTTTATCCCTGGAGTGCGTTGCCATCCTTTAGATCCTTCCCAAATGCCAGACTATAGCCCTTCAATTTTGCAGGAAGGTATGTCCTGTAAAACTATTTTCGACTGTACGGTACCTTTCCATCTGAAAGCGCACTTTGAACGTTCTCGTTTCAAAGAGCTGGATGTGAAACGTTTTCTACCCGATTTCGAATAAGGAGCCGTGATGGCGACCCAACGTATTATCATCGGCATAAGTGGAGCCTCCGGTTTTCAATATGGCGTTAAAGCCCTAGAGCTACTGAAAGATCGAGAAGATTTGGAGGTACATCTGGTGATATCCAAAGGCGCAGAGAAAACCTGTGAGCTAGAAACCGATTACGTTTTGGATGAAGTGATGGCATTGGCTGATGTTGTGCACCCAGTCACGCATCTGGGCGCGTCGATTTCCAGCGGTTCCTTTCGCACACTCGGTATGTTGGTCGCTCCCTGCTCCATGCGTAGCCTCGCGTCGATCGCTCACTGTATGACGGATAATCTGCTGACCCGCGCCGCCGACGTTGTGCTTAAAGAACGGCGTCGGTTGGTATTATTGGCGAGAGAAACACCGCTCAATCTTGGCCACTTACGTAATATGCAGCTAGTGACTGAAATGGGAGGAATCATCTTCCCGCCAGTACCCGCGTTGTATCAGCGGCCTCACGGCGTGGATGAAATTATCAGCCACAGCGTTGCACGGGCGCTCGACCTATTTGGCATTGAACTGAATAAAATCCCGCGCTGGGGCGAAGGCAAACTCCAACATTTAGCATGATTGGGTTAAGGAATTGATTTAAGAAAGGAAAACTCGATGTTGATTGGACCTTATGTAAACGGAGCTGCGGTGATCGTAGGCGGACTCATTGGCGCTTTGGCAGGTCATAAAATTCCACTACGGGTTAAAACCGCGCTTCCCCTCACCTTTGGACTTTGTTCTGTAGGTTTGGGGATTAATTTAGTTATTAAGGTGAAGTACATGCCAGCCGTTGTTTTGGCAATGGTGTTGGGCGCCGTAATCGGCGAGCTCATTTTTCTCGAAAAAGGGATTGGTAAAGCGGCAGGATCTACCCGAGGGGTCGTCAATAAATATCTCCCTCGCGTTCATGGCTTATCGCATGAAGAGTTCACCGAGAAGTTTGTTGCCATCTTGGTGCTTTTTTGTGCCAGCGGAACCGGTATCTTCGGCGCAATGCATGAGGGAATGACCGGCGATCCTTCGATTCTGTATATCAAAACCGTATTGGATCTGTTTACCGCCGGTATTTTTGCCACCATGTTGGGCTATGCCGTGATGACCATCGGGATTCCGCTCATCATCATTCAAGTGGCACTTGCTATGTTAGCGGTGTTTATCCTGCCCATGGTGACACCAGAAATGATGGCTGATTTCTCCTGCGCTGGCGGACTTATCATGATTGCAACAGGGCTACGCATCTGCAATATAAAACCGTTCCCTGTCGCCAATATGCTGCCGGGCTTGATCTTAGTGATGCCTTTTTCTTGGCTTTGGATGACGTTAGTGGTTTAAATTAAAAAAAGGCCGGTAAATACCGGCCTTCGTTATTACGATGCATAGCGGCTTTAACGACTACCTTTTACGCATGAACAGTTCTCGGCGAGATACGCTGACAGGCGTTGCCTGATCCTGCACCGGCAACGATAGCAGCATCTTCAGCGTATCACTGGCTAATGCTTCGCCTTCTGCGGCACTGATATGTGACTCTATCGGCGACATCAAGGAACAGGAGAGTAATTGTCCAGTTTGTGGCAGTTCTCCCACCATAAACGTCATATCACCACGCGGTAGTGAAAGCGCGATACGCTCGCCTAATGCACGCCGTGGCCAAACCTGATCGGGTCCAGGTAAAATCACCACGCTAAGCATCCACGGCGTTAATACCGTTCCCAGCCACTGGCCTTCATACTCTTGCATCTCTACCTTAATCGGCATTTCAGCGCGATAAAACGGTAGATTCGCCATCTCTTGCTGTGCTATGTGCTGATACTGTTCAATCAGCAGTTTTGTGGGATTGTGTTCAAATCCCCAAAACTCATCTGCACCAATCGCATCAGTCATAGGATTAGCAGTCATGCGACACTCCTCTGTGCTCTAACGTGCAGCCATCTTCGCGCAGGATCTGAATAATACGATCCATCGCAATCGGCACCGCGGCGTCAATCGTCGGAGTCATGCCGATGTACGGCTCAAGCGACTGTGGTACGACACCCACCAGTGTGAGACGCTTTGGAAACTCATCGGTCAGATGCAGTGCCGAAAGCACATCGCATAATCCCAACTGATGCGGCGAAATTTTCCGGCTGAAAAAAGCGGGAACTTCATCGTCATGTAGCGTAATCACGCTGCCGGGGGCGGCATCGCTCAGCACCGCATCGGCCACGATCAAATGATCGCGGCTCGCCATGTACTCCATCAGCTCCATGCCAGCCGTGCCGCCATCCATCAACTCAACGCCTTCTGGAAAACGGTAATCCTGCTCTAAACGTTCAACGATGCGTACACCCACCGCTTCGTCGCTGAGCAACAGGTTACCGATGCCTAAGACCAGCGTATTCATTACAACACCTTAACCTTGGTGACTTCGCCACCGCGCGTATCAACCACATGAACCGCACAGGACATACAAGGGTCAAAGGAGTGAACGGTACGCACAACTTCCAGCGGTTTTTCAATATCCGCAATAGGAGTGCCGATCAAGGCCTGTTCATAAGGTCCCGGTTCATCGTTGGTATTACGCGGGCCGGAGTTCCATGTTGACGGTACCACCGCCTGATAGTTCTCGATTTTGCCGCCTTTGATAACGATCCAATGCGAAAGCATACCGCGTGGAGCCTCTTCAAAGCCTACGCCGCGATACTCTTTATCGGCCAAAATTTCTGGTTTGATAAAGGCCACGTGATCGCCTTTACCAATGTTATCGATCAGCGCCTGCCACTGTTGTAACAGAGTATCTTTCAGCACACAGCAGCGTACCGCACGGCCAATAATGCGTCCCATGGTGGAATGTAGTTGTTCAGTTTGCAGGGCTTTACCGTTCAGCGTTGTGTAAAGTCCGTTAACCTCATTGAAGTGTTTAACGGTATCTGGGTGCTTCGCCGCCAGTTTAACCAGCAGATCGGCCAACGGTCCAACCTCAACTACTTTACCGTAGAAGGTGGGGGATTTAACCCACGAGTACTTACCTTCATCCTGCCAGCCAGTGTAGTTCGGTTCAGTTTTGCCTTCCCACGGTTTTAAGATGGCATCATCTTTGTACCATGAATGTTTGCAGCTTTCGGCAATTCCGTCGATCAGCCATTCATCTTTGTGGCTCGTGATCGGACGGTAGTTGCCCATATCACCATTTTCGATATAGCCCCCCGGAAGCAGGAAGCTACCCCCTTTGGCATCGGTGGGCAGTTCAGGCACGCTTAGATAATGCTTTGCTCCCTCGCCCAACGAGAGCCACTCAGGATAGTTAGCTGCGATGATGGCCGCATCAACTTTGTAAACCTGCTCGATGAACTCACCCAAACGCTCAATGAACATTTTCACGTACATCAAGCGCTCAAGGTTCAGCACGCTCGGCGCATCCAAATTGATTGGGTTAGCGACGCCGCCCACAGCCAGATTCTGAATGTGCGGAGATTTACCGCCTAAAATCGCGACCACACGGTTAGCATCACGCTGACACTCTAGCGCTTGCAGATAGTGGGCAACCGCAATCAGGTTCACCTCTGGCGATAGCTTCATCGCTTTGTGACCCCAATAGCCGTTCGCAAAAATCCCTAACTGGCCGCTAGCAACCAGATCGCGAATTTTCTGCTGCACCTTGGCAAACTCTTCCGAGCTGTTAAGCGACCAGCTAGAAACGCCTTTCAGCATCGCTTCGCATTTTTTCGGATCGGCATTTAGCGCGGCGGTGATATCTACCCAATCCAGCGCAGAAAGTTGATAGAAATGCACGATGTGGTCGTGGATGCTATGTGCCGCCACGATCAGGTTACGAATATATTGTGCGTTGACCGGTACCTCGGCACCAATCGCATTTTCTACCGCACGTACCGATGCAATGGCATGAATCGTGGTACATACGCCGCAAATGCGCTGGACAATCATCCACGCATCGCGCGGATCGTTACCTTTTACAATCTCTTCCATCCCGCGCCACATGGTGCCAGACGACCAAGCCTTGGTTACCTTGCCGTTTTCAATTTCGCAGTCAATGCGCAGATGGCCCTCGATACGGGTGATCGGGTCGATAGTGATACGTTGGCTCATACTTTAGCTTTCCCTCGGGCCTGATAATCTTTATGTACACGTTCAAGCGATGGCAATACCGGTAAAACCCGGATTAGCAACAAATAGGCACAGACTTCAATCGCCACAAAGCCGACCGAAATCAGAATTTCTTCTGACGTTGGGAAATAGTGATAACCATTACCCGGATTGAATGCCAGTAACGAATAGTTCATGCGCCACAGCGCAGCTCCCAGCAGCATGCTTAATGCGCCAAGGAATAACATACGCGAATCACGACGGAATCTATCCCAATGGAACACCAGCAGTGGGAACAACATCAGACCAATTTCACACCAGAAAGAAATAGAGTAACGATTCCACTGTGAGAGGTATTCTGATTTGTCACGCAGCACGATTTCAGCAAAGCGTAGCGCTACAAACAGGATCAGGAAGATATCGATAACCTGTGTTAAGCGATAAAACAGAGGTTTTTCGTTAGGCCCTTTTCCCGCCAGCCCCGCCTGTACCAGTGAGCCTTCAAACACCACAATCGAAAAGCCCATAATAAAGGCCGTTAGCAGTGAGAAGACCGGCAGCAGCTCATAGCTTTGCCACAGCGGGTGGATTTTATTCCCCGCCGCAATCATCAGCGATCCCATCGAGGATTGGTGCATGGTTGGCAACAGTGCGCCTAAAGCCAGAATGAAGAACATGATTTTATTCAGCCACTTCATTGGCACTTTCCAGCCAAATTTCTCCAACACAACGGGGGCAAATTCCAGCGCCATTACACCGATATACACCGTCATACATACCGCGGTTTCAAACAGCACTGAGGACGTATTGAAATGACCCGGCAAATAAAAATATGGCAGGTTCCAATAACGTCCGACGTCGATGGTGATGGATAAGCCACCCAGCGAATAACCGAACAAACTCGCCAACAATGCAGGACGTACTAGCGGGTGATATTCACCACGGTTAAAGACATATACCGCCCACGCCAGTGCCCAACCACCACAGGCAAAACCGGTACCGATTAACAGGTCAAACGAGATCCACAAGCCCCATGGATAGCCTCCGTTCAGATCGGCAACGGAGCCGATCCCGAAGATCAATCGTTTAAGGATGAAAATACCGCACAGCACCACGAAGGGTGCCATCACCATTACCGGCCAACTCACTAAACGGCCGCCTAACGGACTGGCCTTATGTTCACTCATTGTCATCATCTCCGTCATGGTGATTTTTGGTGTTACGACGAATCAATACTGACAGACCCGTCAGAACCACCAGCGGCAAGATCATGCCTTTGTATACGGTATGCTGAATGTGCTCGGAGCGCGCACCGGTAGAGAGTTCAGCCAGTTTTGGCATGCCCAGATTTTCGTATGGCACACCGGCCAACACTAATACCTGCGTCCCACCGCCCTCTTTTTCGCCATAAACATAAGGCTGATAGTTGGCAAGCGGGTGCAAATAGTTATCACCACCGGTCAATGTCTGACGCGGATAGGCATATTCCATACCGGGTTTTGCCGCTAAACGTTTTTTAGCTTCGGCTAATAAATCCTCACGGGTACCGAAAATCACTGCTCCGGTTGGACAGACTTCAACACAGCCCGGCAGTTGGCCTTTGGTAATGCGTTCTAGCCCTTTTTGATCGCACAGCTGACACTTATGAATCTCACCAAACGAGTTGTGATAATCATATTTTGGTACGTCAAATGGACAGCCAACCATGCAGTAACGGCAGCCCGTACAGACATCAGGGTCGTAGTGCACAATGCCCGTTTTGGGATCTTTTCTTAACGCCTGCACCGGACACACCGACACGCAGTTAGCATCAACGCAATGCATGCACTGTTTTTTAATGTAGGCATAGCCGTTTTCGACCTGGTCTTTATTCACGCCAGAACCATCACTCCATACCTGAATAATGTTATTGGTATAGGGTGTTAGTTTGTCGTTGTCAGACCACGTTTGTGGGCCGTTTGGGTTGATCTGGTTTTTATTCAAGCGCTGACATTCCGCCACGCAGGCCTGACAGCCTACGCATAGCGTTGAGTCATACAGCATGCCAACTGCACCTGGGATGGGCGGTTTGTTCTCCACCGCATGCGCAGTACCTGATGTCACCGTACCTGCAGCCAGCGCTCCGGCAGAGGCAAACTTAATAAAATTTCTTCTGTTCACGGTTATTCCCCCCGTGAATCATGGTGCTCAGAGTGACTTTTCTCTGCGTTTTTGCGCTCGGACTCGTGGCGCTTTTGCTGGCGGCCAAGCTCACGCACCGTCATCAAGCTAACCCCAATCAATATCCCTAAGGCACCGCCGATGAGGCCAGTAGCCGTTGGAGAAATATGCCCACCCTCACGGTTATCTACAGCAGGTTTATCCACGCGCGGCGTCGGATTCTCTACATTCGCTAGCTGGAAAATGCCTTTGGTAAAACCCACACCCTGCTCATTACAGCCGTAACAAGGATGACCGATACCCACTGGCCAAATCCCGCCGCCAATATCGCAGAACTCCAACGTTGAGCAGTTACCGTAAGTTTCTGGCCCTTTACAGCCAAGGTGATACAAACACCAGCCTTGACGGTGGCCGTAATCGCCAAACTCTTTGGCAAAACGACCCGCGTCAAAGTGCGGACGACGTTCGCAGTTCTCGTGAATCAAACGTTCATAGGCAAACAGGGGACGATGTTTGCTATCCAGAGCGGGCAGTTTGCCGTAGGTGATGTAATACACCACGGTAGTTAGGAAGTTATGTGGGTTAGGAGGACAACCTGGGATATTGATCACCGGTTTGCCGATAGCCTCTTCAAGACTCACCGCACCGGTTGGGTTACCGCCAGTGGCAGGAACACCGCCCCATGCAGCGCAAGATCCAATAGCAATGACTGCCGCCGCATCAGCCGCCGCTCGGCGAATATGATCGACAATAGGTTCGCCCGCGACCATGCAATACACGCCGCCGTCTTTTAATGGGATAGACCCATCGACGACCAGCACATATTTGCCTTTGTAACGCTTCATCGCGTTATGCTTATTTTCTTCGGCTTGATGACCAAACGCTGCGGATAATACCTCGTGATATTCGAGCGAAATGGTATTTAGGATCAGATTTTCAATCGTTGGATGCGTTGCCCGCAACAACGATTCGGTACAGCCAGTGCATTCTTGAGCACCTATCCAGATGACAGGTGGTCTCTGTGGGTCGGTAATTGCCGCAGCCATTTCAGCCGCCGCATTGGAACTTAGCCCTAGTGTGGCGGCCATACCCGCGCACAACTTCATGAAGTCACGACGGTTCACACCGTGTGCGGATAGAAAGTTATCCTCAGCCATTCGTAGTATTCCTTAGATGCGCATTCGTCTGGCGGAATGCTTAGGTGGGCAAATGCTAAGGATTAACCCTACTAGTTGTGGTTGATCTTTATCAAGTTGAGAAGGATTAGCTTAACGTCAACACGAATTATGTGAATAAAACCGATTCAGCGGAAATTAAATAGCATAAATATTCCGCAATTTTTATTATCCCGAGTGTTGAAATAATTATATTGATTACTGTTATATGATTTTTCTTATTGGATAGATGCGTTCTAAATGAGAGTGGTTTTTATTAAAAATAAAAAATAGAATTAAATAAATTAAATTCATTTAAATTTTTAGTTAAATATTAAAGGTTATTGGAGATATAGAGAGGTTATCAATATTAGGGGTGGGTTGTGGGATTTAGTGTGAGGTTCAGCCTGTCTATCGTTGATGGAACTGTTGTGTAATATTTCGTTCGCCTATCATCTATGTCACCGTTGTTTAAGGTTCCGCCCGCCTGTTCATATCGAGCTTCATTGATACCCTAGTGAAGGCGTACGGGCAGAGACCACTAGCGCGTGGTCTCTGCACTCGCGCGCTTTTATCCGAGACGCCATCTCCGCTACGGTTTGGTATCGCCCATCCAGGGCGCCCCAAACTCCGTCACGACATCCCTGTCGTGCCGGCTCTCCCTACGAATGCTTAAACTAAAAACCGTCCACGCTTTTTGTTTTGATTTTGACCTTTCCGGCACGTTGTTCTTCAGCCGAAGGGAGGAATGAAGGCTAGGATTCGCCGACAGGGATGTCGGCGAAAGAACGGAGGAGCCAGGATGGCGATTGCCGTTCGTTCCGTTAAAGCCGGAATGACGAGATTCGGGTACCTGCGAAGCAGGCTGAAGGACGGTGCCAAGCTGGGGTGTTGGGGGGCAGCGATTGGCCCCCCAACTCGGACGCCTGCACGGAGTGCATGTATATTTCGGTGTATTAGGCGTACGAAACCTAACGCCAAACAACATCAACAACAGGCATACGAACTCTCCCCCCTATATTAGCGAGCATGCTCTCATACCCCCACCTGATAACGATCCCCCTCCACCCCATCTACATACAACTGACGTGTTTCCCCTGCCGGCAGACGAAGGGTGATTTCCTTCCACGCAGGTCGGAAATCTCCTTTACGCGTGAAGTTAACGTCAATTCGCTGATTATCCGCCGTGATTTCCCAATTTAGCCACAGTGCATGACCTTCTCGCCAAGCATGGGTTTCACCGTCATCTTCAAACAGTAGTCCTTTGTCTTTGCCTTTGCCCATCGGTGGAAACAGCAACAGTTCGCGTGAATCATCAGCGGAAGAGTCAACAAATGCGGTGCGTCCTGATATTGGTAACATTGCCCCCGCACGAACCATCAGCGGAAGACGTTCTAACGGAGCGTCGACGGTAATCGTCTGCCCGCCGCTGAACCACTGGCCAGTGTAGAAATCATACCAACCGCTTTCATTGGCTGGTAGGTAAACATCACGCAGACGCTGCCCCTGCTCTACTACGCTGGCGACCAATAGGTCTTTACCCAGCATAAAATCATCGGTTTCTGCAAAGGTTGCGGCATCATTTTCATGGTCGAGGAACGTTGGACGCAGCATTGGCTCATCGTTCTCACAGGCCTGCCACAGCAGATTGTAGAAATAAGGTAATAGACGATAGCGCAATACAATGGCATCACGGATCGCAGGGGTTACCGCTGGGTACATCCAAGGTTCGTTGACGGTGTGATCATCATTCCACGAATGGATGGTAAAGCGTGGGTGCATCACGCCATTCTGAACCCAGCGCACAAATAGCTCGGCATCTGGTTTGTCGCCAGAGAACCCGCCGACGTCATGCCCCACATTATATAGACCTGACAAACTCATCCCTACCCCCATCCGAGTGTTGTAGCGCAAAGTCTGCCAACTGGTCCGATTATCGCCGCTCCAGGTTTGCACATAGCGCTGCATACCGGCACAACCAGAACGAGAAATAAGATATGGACGTTGCTGCGGTGCAAAACGTTGCTGAGCTTCTAAGGAAGCACGCATCATCAGCAACGGCATTACTGGGCGGATCTGCTTGATGGCAATTTCCTCACCAAAACCATGGCAGCGTGCCTCACCGTCCCAGACTTCATATTCGTTGTTGTCGTTCCACGTAGAATCAATGCCCATCTCTAACAACTGCTGGGTGACATTATCCTGCCACCACTTCACCGTTGCTGGATTGGTGAAATCAAGGTGCGAACCTTCATCATCCCAAAACACTGAGCGCTCTGCGTTATCGGATTCGGAATCACGGATAAACAGCCCCTTCTGTGCCACTTCCTGATACTTAGGATGATCCTGTAACAAGCAAGGTTTGATGTTCGCCGCCAGTTTTAGCCCTGCGTCGTGGAATGCCTGCGACATCACTTTTGGCTGCGGAACTTTGTCGTAGTTCCAATTAAAGACATATCGCTTATGGTTAATCGACGTGTAACCGGAGGATAACTGGAATGAGTCACACGGAATATCGTGTTCACGGCACAGCTCGATGAATTTCATCAGCTGATTTTGTGCGTCCGGCGCATCGGTATAATGCATGGTTGAACCGCTATAGCCGAGACTCCATTTTGGCCCAAACAGCGTCTTACCGGTCAAGCGAACAAAAGCTTTGGTGACATCCAGTACTTTCGGCCCAACGAAGATGTAGTAATCCAAATCACCTGCTTCGGCCTGATAGCGACGGTAGGCCAGATGGTAGTTATCGAGCTCATTCCCCAAATCCAGCATGGTGCTGCTGAGGTTGTCATAAAACAGGCCAAAACTGACATCATCTCTGTGAGTAATCGTAAACGGAATATGCTTGTAGAGTGGATCGGTTGAAGCCGCGTTATAGCCCATCGCGTCCAAATTACGCATTTCATAACGACCGCCGGTACGATTAAGATCGCCTGCTTTTTCGCCTAGGCCATAATAGCTCTCTGTCGGAAATCGACGTTGATAATGGGCTACGCCATCGCCGTGCGCATTCAGCAAATAGGCGCTGGTTGGACGATCGGCAGCGAGTAGCTGCCATTCTCCCGCCTCATTGCGGTATTCCCATTGCAGCCATAGAGGCTGATTGACGCTAACTCGCATGCGGTCAGTGCTAATACGCAGACCGTTATTAGTTTGCTCCAGCTCAAACGCCGGTAACGTAAATCCTTCGGTGCTTTCACGATCGCGCCCTTCCCAAGGTACATCAGCCTGCGGCGCAATACTCCAAGTACGGTTCAGCGCTAGCTCACCGCGCTGTTTGATCAACACACGGAATAGCCCAGACTCCAGAACGTAAATACGGAACAGATGCTGATCGTCAACTTTAAGCTCAACGTGATCGGCAGCTTGATGATTCAGAACCCAGTTTTTCAACGTTTTCATGATAGTACTCGTCTAAAATAGATAAAAAATAATCATGCCTGATGCGTCTTCTGACGACGCTCGGCAATAAATGCGATCAGGAATACCGCGCCAATCAGGTCAAAAAAGCCCATCGCGATAAACAGCGGGTTGTAGCCAATTTTATCGGCGGTCACACCGATCAACAGAGAGAACAAGAAACTGGCGATCCACGCAAAGGAGCCGCGCATTCCGTTAACCGTTGCCATTTGACCTTTATCGAAGGACTCAACCACGAGTGCGCTCAACATGCAGGAGATCACCTGATGGCCAAAGCCACCTACTGAAATCAATGCAATGGTGATGTAGGGGTCTTGAGTGATGGCGACCAGTGCCAAAGAGAGCATCAAAAATGCACCGGTGACCGAGCTTGCAACAATAGAATTAACGCGTGAGGTACCAAATAGTTTGGCGTAGATTCGGGTTAAATACCCACTGGCCACGCTGCCCAAGTCAGCAGCCAAGAACGGCAACCAAGCAAACATAGCAATCTGCTTTAGATCCATGCCACGCTCATTAGCTAAATAAAGCGGTACCCAGAAACTGAGTACTGCCCACGCAGGCTCGGCCATAAAGGCTGGGAGCGCAATACCATAGAAACGCTTGTTTTTAGAAACCGTTGCTAACGCCTTGAAGAAAGGCAGCTTCACCGGCGCCGGTTCATTATCCTGCTTGATATATTGCAGTTCGGATGAGCTTAGATTCGGATGTTTATCTGGGTTATGGTAAAACAACCACCATAGGATCACCCACAACATGGCCAGTACGCCCGAGAACATGAATGCCCCCTGCCAGCCAAATGAAGCATGAGCAATAACGATAATCGGCGGTGCCAGCATTGCACCAATAGAAAAACCGACACCGGCCCAACCTGCAGCAATCGGACGTTCCTTTTTCGGAAACCACTCGCCGATGGTTTTCGCATTAGCCGGCGTCGCAGCAGCCTCAGCGCCCCCCATGAAGAAACGCAAAATGGCTAATTGCATCCAACTGCCCGCACCTGCATGCAACATGCACATTAATGCCCAAATACCTGCGCATATCAAAAAGCCGAGCTTCAGACCAATGACGTCAATCAGCCAACCGCATAACGGCTGAAATACGGTATAAGCAATCTGAAAAGCCCCAACAATCCACGAATATTGTTCGGTGGTCATTCCCAAACTGGTTTTGAGCTCTGGCGCTAAAATCCCCAACGAGTTACGTGTGATGTAGTTCACCGTCACACCGAGTAGAAACAGCGCCAACATCCACCAGCGCAAATTCTTGATCTTACGCTTTCCCTTTACAGCTACAGCGGGTTGATTCATATCAAGACTCATCGTGATCCCCTGATCGCGGTAGCAACAAACACTCGTCTGACACATTATTGGTATATCAGGTTTTATAACGTGTCCAACCAATGATTTTATTGCTGACTTTGACTATCCGATTGATTTTAATTTGATTGTTTTAATTTATCGGCCAAAACACAGCATGAAATTGGTCGACCAATTGAGAGTAAAGAAGTTAAAAACGTGGGGATACGCACTTTTTTGCAAAGATTTTCATGAGAATCTTAAAAACGATTATTTTCAGTCAAAAAAACCCGTTAAATGGCGATTATTGGCTTATGAAAATTTTGTCATTTTCGAATTTGAACGAGATCACAAAATGAACGGAAAGCTAAAAATAAGGGAAATAGCTGCCCAAACAGGATTATCTATCAGCACGGTTTCACGCGTGTTATCGGGAAAGTCAAACACCAGTGAGTCTGCCAAACAGCAGATTTTAGCCGCGGCTCGTCAGCATGGGGTGCTTGATGATATATCGACAGGCAGAATGCTGCTTAACGGCTTAGTCGTTTTTGCTCCTCAACGGGCTTTTGATGTGCGGTCTGACATCTTCTACTACAAGGTGATACAGGGTATTGCTCAAGCACTAGAACCTCATGAGGTGCGGTTGCGTTACTGTTCCCTAGAAGAAAATGACAATGACGTTTCTCTGTTCCTGCAAAAGATGAACGAGCCGGCAACCGAGGCTGCCATATTGATTGGGATCGACGATCCGTACATTCATTCCCTCGCAGCTGATTTAGGTAAACCCTGTATTCTGGTCAACTGTCGCGATCGCAAAATGCGTTTACCGGGCATTGCCCCCGATCATCAAATGATCGGCGCATTCTCGGCTAACTATCTCTTTGAACAAGGACACCGCCACATTCTGAGTCTGCTGTGTTTACGTCGCGACACTATGGAGCTGCGTTTGTCGGGGATCCGTGAAGCCTATCAAACGAATAACCTGCCGTTTAATGAGGAAACCGCCCTGCTCTCTACCCCGAGTTTTGGCGCTACGGACGCCGAACTTGCCGTGAAACAGTTTTTAGAGCACAGTCCTGCCGAGCATCGCCCCACGGCGATTCTGGCCGGCGGCGACTATATGGCTGTCGGTGCAGTCAATGCGTTGCTGAACGCGGGATTACGCGTGCCTCAGGACATTTCAGTCATGAGTATGGATGGGTTTAACCTGGCCGCTATCCACGATATTCCACTTACGTCAGTACATGTGCCCCGCGATGAATTGGGTGAAGAAGCCGTACGCATGCTGCAACGCCGCCTGATGCAGCCTAATACGCCGGTAGGTAACCTACTGCTCAACGGAACACTGGTCATACGTGACTCTGTGCGCCGCATCCGTACCAGCCAAAATCAGGCACTGGTACAGAAAGACAGCCTTTATGATTAACCCAACAAAACACAGTAAAATTCATGTATTAACGAATACCGCTTATGGCAAACTGCCACCACTTCCCTACGCTGCAAAAGCAGCTTACAAAAGAGAAAACTCCGCGATGAAATGGCTTTGCTCGCTCAGTCTGGTCGCAGGACTGATTGCTACTACGCTGTCTCCAGTCTATGCAGACGCAACACAACCGGCTCACCCCTTGGTGAAACCACAATCCACCCAGCAGCGTGATGCTTTTGTCACCGATCTGCTGAGCAAAATGACGCTCGATGAGAAAATTGGTCAGATGCGTCTTATCAGCGTAGGGCCAGATAATCCTAAAGAAGCCATTCGCGAAATGATTAAACAGGGTCAGGTCGGGGCGATTTTTAATACGGTGACCCGCCAAGATATTCGTAAGATGCAGGATCAGGCGATGCAGCTCAGTCGCCTGAAAATCCCTCTGTTTTTTGCCTATGACGTGGTTCATGGCCAGCGTACCGTTTTTCCGATTAGCCTAGGATTAGCATCCAGTTGGAACCGTGACGCAGTGACTACCGTAGGGCGTATTTCTGCCTATGAAGCTAGCGAAGATGGTTTAAATATGACGTGGGCGCCCATGGTGGATGTCACCCGCGATCCGCGTTGGGGGCGAACGTCTGAAGGCTTTGGCGAGGATACCTACTTGACGTCGGAGATGGGCCGCCTAATGGTAGAAGCGATGCAGGGCAACAATCCGGCGGATCGTAACTCTGTCATGACCAGCGTGAAGCATTTTGCCGCCTACGGCGCGGTAGAGGGAGGACGCGATTACAATACGGTGGACATGAGTCCGCAGCGCCTGTTCCAAGACTATATGCCACCTTATAAAGCGGCCTTAGATGCTGGCAGCGGCGGTGTGATGGTTTCATTAAACTCCATTAACGGCACGCCTGCCACGTCCAACAGTTGGTTGTTAAAAGATGTCCTACGTGATGAGTGGAATTTCAAGGGCATCACGATTAGCGATCACGGTGCAATCAAAGAATTGATTAAGCATGGTGTGGCTAGCGATCCGGAGGATGCCGTGCGCGTGGCGGTAAAATCTGGCATCGACATGAGCATGAGCGATGAGTATTACAGCAAATACCTGCCTAGCTTAGTAAAAAGCGGTCGAGTCAGCGAAAAAGAGGTTGATGATGCGGCGCGTCATGTCTTAAACGTGAAGTATGACATGGGGTTGTTTACCGATGCCTATAGTCATTTGGGGCCTGTCGGTTCAGATCCGGTTGATACTAATGCGGAAAGTCGCCTGCATCGCCCTGAGGCACGTAGCGTCGCCCGTGAAAGCATGGTGCTACTGAAAAACCGCTTAAACACCCTGCCGCTAGCTAAATCCGGCACTATTGCCCTGATCGGCCCATTGGCCGACAGCAAACGTGATGTTATGGGTAGTTGGTCTGCTGCCGGCGTCGTTGATCAATCGGTCACCGTGCTCCAAGGTCTACGCAACGCCGTGGGTGACAAAGCGCAAATCGTCTATGCCAAAGGTGCCAATGTCTCTAACGATCCGGGGATCACTGATTTCCTGAATCTGTATGAGAAAGCCGTAACCGTCGATCCGCGCTCGCCACAGGCGATGATTGACGAAGCGGTTGCCACAGCGAAAAAATCTGACGTCATCGTGGCCGTTGTCGGTGAAGCACAAGGCATGGCACATGAAGCCTCGAGCCGCAGCGATATTACTATTCCGCAAAGCCAGCGTGATCTGATTGCTGCATTGAAGCAAACGGGTAAGCCTTTGGTTCTAGTACTGATGAACGGCCGTCCACTGGCGCTTGAAAAAGAAGACCAGCAGGCCGATGCGATCTTAGAAAGCTGGTTCTCAGGCACCGAAGGGGGCAATGCAATTGCCGATGTTCTGTTTGGTGACTACAACCCATCCGGCAAACTACCGATGTCCTTCCCTCATTCAGTTGGACAAATCCCTATTTATTACAGCCATCTGAACACCGGTCGCCCTTACAACCCGGAAAAACCAGAGAAATACACCTCGCATTATTACGATGCCGCAAATGGCCCACTCTATCCGTTTGGCTATGGATTGAGCTACACCACTTTCAGCGTTTCTGACGTGAAGATGTCTAGCCCAATAATGAAACGCGATGGTTCGGTGACCGCAAGCGTGACGGTGAAAAACACCGGTAAACGTGACGGTGCGACGGTAGTTCAGCTCTATATTCAGGATAAAACCGCCACCATGAGTCGCCCCGTTAAAGAGCTGAAAGGCTTTGAGAAAGTGATGCTGAAATCTGGCGAGCAAAAAACCATTCACTTTAAGATTGATGAGAACCAACTCAAGTTCTGGAATGCTTCAATGAAATATGTGTCAGAACCAGGCAAGTTTAACGTATTTATTGGGTTAGATTCGCAGCGAGTTAATCAGGGAGAATTTGAGCTGCTGTAAAATAGAGAAAATAGCGGTGGAATGCTTGAACAAGCTTCCACCCGCTTACCGATAAAAATACCTCTGACACATAACTTGAAATAGCTTTATTCCAGCCCATAATTATATTTACCGTTAGTCGTACAGAGTTTCAGGAGATATTATGCCTGATAAGATAGCCTCTTGGCTCATCATGTTTGCGTTTAGTCTATCGTTGGCGATGCTCGCCAGCATGCTGGGAGAGAGCAACATATGGGCTATCATAAGTATCTTTACTGTAACATATTTTATTTGTGACATAATTCTTACGGTCATAGAGTAAGGATATGATGACGCTATGACCGTGAAAATAGCAAGCTCGTCATTTGAGCTAATGTGGACAATCCCCCTTATCAAACGTCAGACTAATTTGGTCAAGACCACGCATAAAGAGATACTCGACTTTCATATTGTATAACTGGATAATTGGCTGATTACACATATTTTTAAATGCTGGCAAACTAAGTCGATATATATTCAACCTAGTGAAATCTTCTTTTTTCACATCCGTTAATGTATATTCATAGGTTAATACATTATTATTACGATAAACGTCTTTTATTGTTATTTCATTATTTAGCTTTAATGGATACGAACTTTTGGTCTTCGAAATATCTTCGTCAACCGCGGCCCACTGAGCCGGTGTAATTCTTTGCATTATCCACTCAGTGCCTTTCATTATCCCCAACAAAAGAAGAAATGAGGCAACTGCGCAAGCAAACATATATTTAGTTATTTTTTTATCGTTGAATTTTTTCCCTTTACGCCAACGATGAAACTCTATCGTTCCTACGACACCATATGAGAAACACACGATTAAAACAATCAACAATATATTAAAATGATACTCCGTTTTCACATTGCCAATATAATATAATTTTGGTGCTATCGCCTGAGAAAGAATATATAACAACAACATCAATATAGCGCATGTGCGGCTGCGTCGATAAACCCCATAAGACAACAGTAAATAAATCACCACATCAATTAAATCCCACAATGGCGTTTTAAATACTATCCATTGATAAACAAAAAGACACAGTGTCAACACAAACAAAACAATTCCCGCTTGCCAGCCATTTTTTATCGCGCGATTAATTTTCTTCGGTATGATGTTAGTTTCTGCGCCAGATACTCCTTTAGAAGAATCATTTACATCATCAATCACATCCGTGTTTTCACTATTCATATATAATCAATTCCATTGATAAAAACCATAACTTCATAATATATCACCACCGGGCAACTGACTCCCCCCCATGGTGATATATTGAATTAAGCCAAACTAAACCTAATGTGCAACAATATACAACTCTTTGCTATAGATATAATCCTGCGGGTTATGGACCGGAAAACCATCCACATAAGGCTTTAACAATTTGATTAACGGTTGATAATAGATAGGGATAATCGGTGCCTGCTGATTAATTCGTAGCTCTGCCTGCGAGTATAAAACATTACGAGTCACAGGGTCGGCAACGCTCTCGGCCTGCTTTAATAA
This sequence comes from Hafnia paralvei, assembly GCF_020150375.1. Lineage (NCBI taxonomy): Bacteria > Pseudomonadati > Pseudomonadota > Gammaproteobacteria > Enterobacterales > Hafniaceae > Hafnia > Hafnia paralvei. The sequence goes on from NZ_CP083737.1 coordinate 3,054,145, forward strand.
CCTATCATATTCAGCATCTGACCAGTGTCCCACATTTTCGACACTGGTTGATTGCAGCGTGTTTAAAAACGTCGATGGCTCATCATAGGTGGCATCCCAAGACTGGCGCGACAACATAAAATCTCCGGCCCGACGTGCATCCAAGTATGTTTTCCACTCCATATTACGCAGCGTGACCTGAACGCCCAGCAACTTCTTCCACTCAGACGAAAGCGCAATAGCCGTTTTCTCATGCAGATCATATTTATTGTAAAACAGCTCGAATTTCAGTGGGTGTTGCTCATCATAGCCCGCTTGATGCAGTAGCCCTTTGGCTAGAATCACTCGCTGTGCTAGCGGCTCATTTAATTCATCCAGTACAGGAGGCTTAAAGCCGGTAACCTGAGGCGGAGTCAGCGTGGTTGCGGGTTCACGTAAGCCAAGCACTTTATGGGCGATAAGATCGCGGTCAACCGTCAAATAAAGCGCACGACGCACCCGCACATCATTAAACGGCGGCATCGAGGTGTTAAAATTATAATATTCGGTATTTAAACGCGGAATAATGTGTAATTCATCAGGCATTTTCTGCTGAATATCTTTAACTTGATCGGCTGGCACCCACGTTAAATCTAAATCACCTGCACGATAGCGGTTGTAGCCAGAAACCGCGTTATCAACCACTAAATACTCAACCTGTGTAAGAACAGTTTCTGCGCGATTCCAATATTGCGGATTAGGTTTCGCGACAATCTTTTCATTCACGACCCGGTTTGCCAGCACAAACGCCCCGTTAGAAATGAGGTGTTCTGGTCGAGTCCAGTCTTCGCCATATTTCTGCACTACGGTGTGTGGAACAGGGAAAGTGGTAGGCCATGCCAGCATTGAAATAAACCAAGGCGTTGGCTGCTCTAAATCAACCTGTAAAGTACGCGCATCAACCGCTTTGATGCCTAATTGCTGTGGCGATATTTTACCGCTGACAATGTGTGCAGCATTCACAACGTGCCCTGCAGCCAGATAGTCGGCGAAAGGACTCCCTGTTGCTGGGTCAACCGCACGTTGCCAAGCAAACACAAAATCCTCTGCGGTGAGCGGCGAGCCATCTGACCAACGCAAATTTTCGCGTAAGGTGAAGACAATCTGTTTACCATCGTCGCTTATTTTCCAGCTTTTAGCCTGAGCCGGTTGAACGTTTCCATTGCCATCCAGCCATACCAATCCTTCGAACAGATCGAACGCAACCTGTGCTGCGGTGTTCTCTTCGATTTTCTGCGGATCGAGCGTGCTGGGTTCGCTGTGGTTGTTGTAACGGAAAACCTGCTGAGGAGCGAGCGTTGTACCTGCTGGAATTTGTGCTGCATATAATGGTGCCACGCTTATCAGGCTGACCAGCCACAATGGCGTTAATATTTTCATGGTATACCCTTATCAGTCGTCAGTGCGGATACGTTACGCTTCAGACCATGAGATTGTTGTGTTGGATCTCGCGAATTATCTTTTTACGGTGTTGTGCTTAACGATATGATTAAAAAAAATCCAGCCATATCATTAGGCTGGATTTCAATATCTCATTCATTTAGCTGGCTAAAGGTTTCTGTTTCGCGGAAAGGTTAATACCTAAACGGCGTAGCTGACGCTTAAGCATTAAAATCACCACAACCGATAAGCAAATATTTGACAACGGCATGGCCAACCACACACCGTTAAGGCCGAATATCCACGGAAATAAAGCCAAGAACGGAAATAAGATCAGCATATTGCTGAGCGTAATAAAGGTAGCGTAACGAGCGTGTCCCAATGCCTGAAAGAATGTCGCCGCCAGCACAATAAAGCCATCAAGAAACATCACAAATAGGTGAAGACGCAGACCATGAATCGTCGCCGACCGTAATACGTTGTCGCCAGAAATAAATATGCTGGCAAATAACGATGGCAGAATAAAAATGGCCAGTGCGAGTATGATCCCCCCACCTACCGCGGTCATTAGCCCTAAACTGAGCACTTTACGTACTTTTTCTGGCTGTCTCGCGCCATGATAATAGCTGACGAGTGGTTGCATTCCACCACATACGCCTTCAGCCAAGAGATAATAGAAACCAATCAAATAACTGGCAATACCATAAGCTGCCACTTCAACCGGCCCGCCATATTTCATGAAGAGCAGATTGTGTAACATCACAACGACGCTGAGGTAGAGATACATCAGCATGCTGGAAAAACCGGTGGTCAAAGACGCTAAGCTTAGGCGTAAATTAAAAGCAATATGCGAGCGTTGAGGCCGCAATTTATTATATCGACTGAAGATAAAACCAATACAGATCAGTACAGCCAAACTTTCGCTGGTGATCGTCGCCACTGCTGCGCCTTTTAATCCCCACCCGAGGCGAATAATGAAAATATAGTCCAACAAGACATTCATTAACGCCCCAACTAGCATGGCAAAAGTTGCCAAGCGAGGTGCGCCTAAATTACGCACTAGCAGCGGCATCGCAATACTGCCGAGCACTATCGGTCCCGATATTCCGACAATCGTGAGATAATCGATACCGTAATTTTCAATAATACCCGAGGCATCCTGCATCCGCATAAAGAGCGGAGCCATATAAGCAACACAGCTCCCCACGCCAATACCGAGAGCAATGAGCAACCAAAAAACCTGCATTAAGATGCGGCGAGCTTTATCTATTTTCTCTTCACCCTGCGCGAGCGAACAGCGTGCGCCGCTGCCCATTCCGATCATCATCCCAACCGCAAGTAATACACCAGACAGCGGCCATGCCATATTGATCGCCGATAAACCTTCGGCCCCCATCGCGTGACCGATAAATGCACCATCCACAATCTGGTACAGCCCACTGATTAACAGTGCAGCAATGGCCGGAATACTATAATGCCAGAATGTTCGGGTAATACTTTGGTGCAACATAACGCGTCCTAAATAGCTCTTTTTACACTGTTCAATGAAAACTTAATCGGTATTCAAGCCGTGACAGGCTTTATGCAGTAATAACTCAAATTGTTGCCGCTCTTCAGGCGTCAGTGCGCTCGCCATTTTCTGAGCTGTTTCTGCATAGATATCCATCTCTTCTTTTTCTAACGCAGTCCCTTTCTTCGTCACCTGCAATAACGTCGCTCTTCCGTCGTCTGAGCAAGGCACGCGTTGGATATATCCTCGGCTTTCTAGCTTACTCACCATTGCGCTAGCTGATGCCTTACTCACTTTCATGCACTCAGCTAGCTCGGTTAGCCGCACACCCTGCGGGTGCTCCAACAAAGCATAAAGATAATCAAACTCACTGTTGGTGAGCTCCATACTGCCGCTTTGACGTGAAACCTCACGCCAACAAAACCAGAGGTGCCACTGAAGTTTCTTTAGATCGTTAATCATTTGGGGAATCCGCAGAGAGGGTTGCCACACTAGTTTCTATTTAGTTAGGCTAACATACTAAATGCAAATCGACAATCAGAGTCAACCTTACCGTCCAGTTGTTGAGAACTACTCCCATTAATGTTCTGAGATTTTCTTTATAACAATCACATATTCTGTAATTCAGATAACATATCGGAATATTTAAAATAAACGTTTTATTTTCCTTCAAGTGACTAATAGTTACCCATCCTAATTTTTAATCATAAATAAAAGCTGTTATCTTTAGCGGCTAATTTTTAAAGAATTAAATATAAAAATATCATTTGCAGGCTTATCAGTTTGCGCTTGCAAGCAAATATTTCTTTCTTTGCCGTTATTACATGACACAAAACTCAACTCTGGTGAAAAATAGACTTATGATGAAGAAAATTCTTATTGCAACAACGCTGTCTCTGGCAACTTTTCTTAGTGGCTGTGCTTCAGAGTCTTCTCGTTCTTTAGAAGTGGCCAAAGTAGCTTCTTATGGAACCCAATATAACGGTCCTCGCAGCCCTATTTCTGTCGGAAAATTTGATAACCGTTCTAGCTATATGAACGGGATTTTCTCGGATGGCGTTGATCGCCTAGGTAACCAGTCTAAAACTATTCTTGTCACTCATCTGCAGCAAACAGGTCGTTTTAACGTTTTAGACCGCACCAATATGGCTGAACTGAAAGAAGAAGCCGGTATTAAAGGCCAAACCCAAACGTTAAAAGGTGCGACCTACGTCATTACCGGTGACGTTACCGAATTTGGCCGTAAAGAGACAGGTGACCACCAGCTTTTCGGTATTCTGGGTCGCGGAAAATCTCAGGTAGCTTATGCAAAAGTTAACTTGAACGTGGTCAATGTTCAAACCTCTGAAGTGGTCTTCTCATCTCAAGGTGCTGGTGAATATGAGTTATCTAATCGTGAAATTATTGGCTTTGGCGGCACCGCAAGTTACGACTCAACGCTGAATGGTAAAGTATTGGATCTGGCTATCCGTGAAGCCGTCAACAATCTGGTCACAGGTATCCAAAACGGGGCATGGCAGCCAGCTCAATAATTATAAAATATACGGATAACTATTTTATGAAGTTTGTTAGACATTCGGGGTTACTGCTAGCCGTAGCCCTTTTGGCAGGCTGTGCCACGGCACCAAAGCCACTCTATAACTGGGATAATTATCAGTCCACGATTTATCAATATTACCAGTTAGGAGAAACCGGCCCTGAACAACAGATTGCGACGCTAAAGGCGAGCATCGAAAAATCTCGCTCGAAAGGTTTGCCGGTTCCTCCCGGATTACATGCTCACTTAGGCATGCTTTATAGCAATACCGGACAGATGGATTTGGCGATGGCGGAGTTTGAAGCAGAGAAAGCGCAGTATCCAGAATCAGCAACGTTTATGGACTTTCTGACCCGCAAGAATAAAGGAGCGATGAAATGAAATATCTTCTCGCTCTATGCGGTTTGATTAGCGCGTTGCTCCTGACCGGCTGTGTGTCCCCTGTTAAACATGACTATTCGGCATTTAAGCAAAGCAAACCGAAAAGCATTTTGGTGTTGCTGCCACAAAATCAGTCTCCTGATATAACGGCTAGCCACGGTCTTCTGTCTCAGGTCACTTTCCCTTTGGCTGAGGCTGGATACTACGTCTTCCCTGTTGCCGTGGTGGAGGAAACCTTCAAGCAAAATGGCATGACCAATGCTGGAGATATCAACGCGGCAAGTCCTGCCAAGCTGCGCCAAATCTTTGGTGCGGATGCTGTTTTGTATCTGACGGTGACTCAATATGGCACGTCTTACCAAGTGATTTCCAGTGATACCCGCGTCTCAGCCACGGCGAAACTGGTGGATCTACGCGATGGGAAAACACTGTGGAGCGGCTCTGCTACGGCATCTAGCACCGAGAATGACGATAACTCCGGCGGACTTCTCGGCATGGTTGTCACAGCCATGATCAATCAGGTTAGCAATACGCTGAACGATAAGAGCCACGATATTGCCGGTATCACCAGCGTCCGTTTGCTATCTGCGGGAGCGCCTAATGGCATTCTCTATGGGCCACGTTCGCCTCAATATGGCAAAGACGCACAGTAACGTTTCTACACCATAATCTTATCAAGCCTCGCACTGCGGGGCTTTTTTGTGTCAATATCTCTTTAAGCACAAAGCGTTAGCTCAGTACTTTATGTACACGACAAGGGTTACCGCACGCCACCACATTATCCTCAATCGAACGCGTTATCACGCTCCCTGCCCCCACGGTAACGCCGTCACCAATAGTCACTCCTGGCAAAATAATACAACCGCCGCCAATCCACACATTACTGCCAATAGTCACCGGCTGTGCACTGCCGATATGCGCATTACGCGAGTCTATCGCCAGCGGATGTTGAGCGGTATAAAGTTGAACATCAGGACCAATAAAAACATTGTCGCCAATAGTCACCCTCGCACAATCAAGGATGACAAAGTTGAAGTTGATAAAGACATTGGAGCCAAAATAAGTGTTACAACCGTAATCAACCCGCAGCCCCTTTTCGATGTGAACGTTCTCTCCCACCTGAGCAAAAATGTCAGTAATGAGACGATTTTTCTCCATAACGTTACGGGCACTTAGTGCATTGAAAGCGTCCACGCGGTCACGCGTCACGTAGCGAATTTCACGCAGTTCATCATCGTTAATAAAATACTCTTTCCCCGAAGTCATTAGTTCAAACGCGCGCATATCAGTCTCTCTGTAGAAAACGTCAAACTAGCATGCCGCAGGGTTTATAACAGGGACGCATCTGACGCAAATATGCACTATTTAGCTAACAGATACGGTTAGATGATGGATATCAAAAAGACAAAAAGCCCCTGCTGCTTGCGCGAACAGGGGCTTCATTTACCTGAGATTAACGCTCAGGAAAGACTATTACAAAATCGGCTGTGCCATCTGCACCAGAGAAATCAACGGCTGCGGGAAGATACCCAGCAGAACCACTAAGATCCCAGAAATCAGAACGACAACGCCACCGGCAGTCAGTGCCCAGTTATTTGGCGTATCACGTACCAATGTCTCAGGTGCATGCAGATACATACTGACAGCCACGCGCAGGTAGTAGTACAAACCAATCGCACTCCCCACGACAACGGCACCGGTCAACCACCACAGGTGCGCACTCACACCCACGGAGATGATGTAGAACTTACCGATAAAGCCCAGCGTCATTGGAATGCCTGCCAATGACAACATAGAAACCGTCATGACGGCAGAAAGAATCGGCTTGTGCCAGAACAGACCACGGTATGAGAACAGTGACTCTGCATCAGGGCCGCTGTAAGGGCTAGACATCAGGCTCACTACGCCGAAGGAGGCCAAACTGGCGAACAGATAACCTGCCAGATAAACACCTACCGCTTCCGCGGAGATCTGTTGGCTTTGCACCGCTATCAGCGCGACCAGCAGATAACCCAAATGTGACACCGAAGAGTAACCCAGCAGACGCTTGATGTTGCTCTGAGTGATCGCCATCAGGTTACCAAACAGGATTGAGCAGAACGCAATAATACCCAGAACCAAACGAACGGTTTCGCTGTTGGTGACAGGAGCATACATAAACAGACGCATCAGAACCGCAAAGATCGCAATCTTGCTGGCCGTAGCGAGGAAGGTTGAAACCGGCGCAGGCGCCCCCTGATAGACGTCAGGCGTCCACAACTGGAACGGAACCAGAGACAGTTTGAAACCGAAGCCAACCAGCATTAAGCCCAAGCCCGCCAGCAGTAGCGGCTCATGTAGCATGCTATCGCTCATGCTCTTACCTAAACCAACAAACGACAGGTCACCAGACTCAGCGTAGAGCAGCGCCATACCAAACAGCAGGAAGGACGAAGCCGCTGCTGACAGAATGGTGTACTTGATAGCTGCTTCCAGCGAGCGTTTCTGGCGGTAGGCATAACCGATCAGGCCAAACAGTGGCAGAGAGATAAGCTCAATACCAATGAAAAGCGCAGCCAAATGGTTTGCACAGGCCAGCACAATGCCACCCAGCGTCGCGATCAGAACCAGCAGGTAGAACTCATCGCGGTTATCGGGATAGCCTTGCAGCCACGGATAAGCAAAAGTGCTAGTCGCAAGGCTCGACAGCAACACCAGCCCAATATAAAGCATGGAGAAGCTATCAATGCGGAATAGCGGAGTTACGCTTAACGAGCCGTCCGTTGCAGAAAGAAGCTGCCCCACAAAATAGAGCGAAAGCAGCGCTAGGTTCAAACCGATCACTGTCACCGTTGCGTTGACGAAGTGGTTGCGTCGCCACGCAATGCACAGCATCACAACCACCACCGTCAATCCGACGATCAACAGCGGTAACAGTGCGATCAGATGTTGAGGAGTTATTGTCATGGCGAATTACGGCCTTGTTGTTGTAGATAATGACTGCAAAGTTGAAGCAGAGCTAAACCAGTGCTGCACGTTCGTCATTGCTGCGCTGGACGTATCCAGAATAGGCTGAGGATAAAGACCCAGCGCAACCAGCAGAACCACCAGCAGCAGAATAATTGACAGCTCACGCGCACTCATGCCCGGCAATGGTTTGTCAGATTTTGGAGCTCCGTAGTAGGCGCGCTGCATCATGATTAACGAATAAACAGAGGCAAACACCAGACCGAAGGTTGAGATAATCGTGATAACCGGCACCACTTGGAAGCTGCCGAACAAGATCATGAACTCACCGACAAAGTTACCAGTACCTGGCATACCCAACGTCGCTACGGCGAAGAACAACGACAGCGCTGGCAGATATTTAATCCGCCCCCACAGGCCGCCCATCAGACGCATATCACGCGTGTGCAGACGTTCATACAGCTGACCACAGATGATGAACATACCGGCAGCGGACAAGCCGTGTGCAATCATCTGAATCACTGCCCCCTGATAAGCCAGTTGGTTACCAGAATAAATCGCGATCAGCACAAAGCCCATATGAGAAACAGAGGTATATGCGATCAGACGCTTAATATCGGTCTGCGCAAATGCCATCCATGCGCCGTAGAAGATACCAATCACACCCAGCCACATGGCGATCGGTGCAAACTCATGAGAAGCTTCAGGGAACAGAGGCAAACTGAAACGTAGCAGACCATAGGCTGCGGTTTTCAGCAAGATACCCGCTAGGTCAACAGAACCTGCGGTTGGTGCCTGACTATGTGCATCGGGTAACCAGCCGTGTAATGGAACTACCGGCATTTTCACTGCAAAAGCAATGAAGAAGCCCAACATCAGCAGATACTGAACGTTATGGCTCATCGGCGTATTCAGCAGTTCTTCATAGTTGAATGTCCACACGCCGGTTGCGTTGTAGTGAACGAACACCAGACCCAAAATCGCGATTAGCATGATCAGACCGCTGGACTGGGTATAGATGAAGAACTTGGTTGCCGCACTGATACGAGTTTTGCCGTCTGATGCTTTATGACCCCAAAGAGCGATCAAGAAGTACATCGGCACCAGCATCATTTCCCAGAAGAAGAAGAACAGGAACAGGTCGATGGCCAAGAACACACCGATAACGCCGCCCAGAATCCACAACAGATTCAGGTGGAAAAAGCCCTGATACTTCTGGATCTCGTTCCAAGAACAGAGAATCGCTAGCACACCCAGCAAGCCGGTCAACACGACCATCAGCAGTGATAAGCCGTCTAATGCAAGATGGAATTCAATACCGAAACGAGGGATCCACGGTATGGAGAACTCCGACTGCCACTGCGGAATACCCGCTGCCTGAGTCAGAGAATAGCCGCCCTGCAACCAGAGTTGCAGAGACAACACTAACGTCAGACCCATTGCTATCAGTGCAATCCAGCGTGGAGCTTTGGTGCCGAAGCGCTCGCTCTGCCAGCTTAAGAAGCCACCGATAAACGGGATAAGAATTAGCCAAGGTAATAACATGGCGCTTTGTGTCCCTTAAAATTGAATAATGTAAAACTTGTTATTAGTAGGGGCCAACTGCCCCTACTCTTCAGGTTTTAAACTCTATTCATTTGACCAATAACAACAGAGCCAATACGACCACTGCGCCCACACCCATAGATGCCATATACCAGCGCAACTGACCGTTCTCGCTCACCGCCAGACCACGATTCCCCCAACGCGCAAAGACAGCGAACAGGTTCATCAGGCTGTTTAGCGGATCACGCTGTAACAGGTAAGCAACGGCTTTAAACGGCTTAACAAAGATCATGTTGTATAGCCAATCGAAGCCCCACGCATGGAACCACCACGTTGAGAAGAAGCGACCTGGCGCACTTTGCGCCACGCTGTTCACAAACTGGCGTTTACCCAGGTACAAGACAGCAGCCAACAAGATGCCAACGATCGCGACAACGCCGGAGATAATTTCTAAGGTCATCTTACCTGCTTCACCGCTATGGCTTTCTGGCAGCACGCCCGCCAACGGTGGTGTAATCAACGCACCGATGAACGTAGACAGAACCAGCAGCACGATCAGCGGTAGGCTGTGCGCAATGCCTTTACCGGCATGGGCTTTGGTGTGTGCTTCGCCATGGAACACAATGAAAATCATACGGAAGGTATACAGCGACGTCAGGAACGCCCCAACCAGACCCGCAGTCATCAGGTTGATGTGACCAGAAGCCAATGCGCCCCACAGGATCTCATCTTTACTGTAGAAACCTGCGGTGACGATTGGCAACGCTGACAGCGCAGCGCCACCCACCAAGAAGCAGATGTAAACCAGCGGCAGCGATTTACGCAACCCACCCATTTTGAAGATGTTCTGCTCGTGATGGCAGGCCAAAATGACCGAGCCAGAAGAGAGGAACAGCAGCGCTTTGAAGAACGCATGCGTCATCAAATGGAAAATTGCCGCGTCCCATGCCTGAACGCCAAGCGCCAAGAACATGTAGCCAATCTGACTCATCGTTGAATAAGCCAGCACACGTTTGATGTCGGTTTGCACCAGCGCAGCAAAGCCAGCCAGCACCAGCGTAACAGCACCAACAATGCCCACCAGATGCAGTATTTCTGGCGCCATCAGGAACAAGCCATGAGTACGTGCAATCAGGTAAACACCCGCGGTAACCATGGTCGCGGCGTGGATCAGTGCAGATACCGGAGTTGGACCCGCCATCGCATCTGCCAACCACGTTTGCAGCGGCAGCTGTGCAGATTTACCCACAGCACCACCCAGCAGCATCAGCGTTGCCCAAGTAATGGCGGCGGAGCCGACTTCCAATTTCTGCGGTGCCAGAATCATCAGTTCACGGATGTTCAGGGTGCCCAGTTCGTTATAAAGAATGAACAGGCCAATGGCTAAGAACACGTCACCCACACGAGTCACAATGAACGCCTTCATCGCCGCAGCGCCGTTAGCTGGATTGGTGTAGTAGAAACCGATCAACAGATAACTGCACAGCCCTACCCCTTCCCAGCCGAGATACATCAGCAGCAGGTTATCCGCCAGTACCAGAACTACCATGCTAGCGATAAACAGGTTGGTGTACGCGAAGAAGCGGGAATACCCCTCTTCACCACGCATATACCAAGAGGCAAACATATGAATGAAGAAGCCCACGCCGGTGACCACGGAGAGCATGGTTAACGACAGGCCATCAAGCGTAAGAGTGATTGGAATACCAAAATCACCCACGGCCATCCAGTTCCACAGGTGCTGGTTAAACACCTGCACGCCATCCGCTCTTTGGCTTAAGAAATCAAAGCCAACATAAGCCGTTACTAGAGCAGCCAGACCGATAGAGCCAACGCCGATGATAGCCGACGTACTTTCTGACCAGCGACCACGGGAAAATGCCAGCAGCAAGAACCCGATTAACGGCAGCAATATTGTTAAGTAGAGTAGGTTCATCCGCGCATCTCACTGACAGTATCGATATTCAGGGTGTTGCGACGGCGATGCAATTGCAGCAACAGCGCCAAGCCGATGCTCGCTTCCGCAGCCGCTAAGCTGATAGCCAGAATATACATCACCTGACCGTCTGCCTGTCCCCAATAGCTCCCCGCCACCACGAATGCCAAAGCAGCCGCGTTGATCATGATTTCCAAGCTAATCAGCATAAACAGCAAATTGCGTCGGATTAATAGGCCGGTCAGCCCGAGAACAAACAGGATGGCCGCCAGAATTAAACCGTGTTGTAACGGGATCATGCTCGCTCCTCCGCCTTGTTTTTAACCGCCATTGCCTTGGCTTTATTGGCTTCTGTCTCTGGTGTTTTGCTAAAGACTTCGCCCTGCTTATGCTCACGCCCGATGTGGAACGCCACCACCAGACCGGCTAGCAGCAGCATAGACACCAGTTCAACAGCCAGAACATAAGGACCAAACAGCGCGATACCGACCGCTTTCGCGTCAATCATGTCGCCGCTGATACCCTGATCGTTCACGCTCATAATGGCGTAGACCAGCACCGCTAGCAGGATGAGAGACAGCAAGCTTGGCCCAATCCACAGCGAAGGTTTCAGCCATGCGCGCTCTTGCTCAACCACAGAATTTCCCAGGTTGAGCATCATCACAACGAACACGAACAGAACCATAATCGCACCGGCGTAAACGATGATCTCCAACGCCCCGGCGAAATAAGCGCCCAGCGAGAAGAACACCGCAGCGACAGCCAGCAGCGATACGATGAGATACAGCAAGGCGTGAACCGGATTGGTGTGCGAGATCACTCGGATCGTTGCCACCACGGCCACCAGCGCTGCAATGTAGAATGCAAATTCCATGCTTGGCTCCTTAAGGTAGCAGACCTTTGACGTCGATCGGCTTCGCTTCGTTTTCGGCTTCGCCTTTGGCTTTGCCGTCGATAGCCATACCGGCCATACGATAGAAGTTATATTCTGGGTATTTGCCCGGCCCCGAGATCAACAGATCTTCTTTTTCATACACCAAATCCTGACGCTTAAACTCACCCAGTTCGAAATCCGGCGTTAGCTGAATCGCCGTCGTTGGGCAAGCCTCTTCACATAAACCGCAGAAGATGCAACGAGAGAAGTTGATGCGGAAGAACTCTGGATACCAGCGACCGTCTTTAGTTTCTGCTTTCTGCAAAGAAATACAGCCAACCGGACAGGCTACCGCACACAGGTTACAGGCAACGCAACGCTCTTCACCGTCTGGATCGCGCGTTAACACGATACGACCACGGTAACGAGGTGGCAGATAAACCGGTTCTTCCGGATACATTTGGGTTTCGCGCTTAGCAAACGCATGCAAGCCAATCATCCACAGGCTGCGCACTTGGGTGCCGAAACCAACCACTAACTCTTTCAATGTCATGGTTCATTCACCCCTTATTGAGCGTTATACAAAATCACGGCGGCGGTCGCCAACAGGTTCAACAACGTCAGCGGCAGGCAAATTTTCCAGCCAAATGACATCACCTGGTCATAGCGAGGACGCGGCAATGACGCACGCACCAGAATAAACATCACCATGAAGAAGGCCGTCTTGATAGCAAACCAGATAACCGGCGGCAGGAATGGCCCCTGCCAACCACCGAAGAACAGCGTAACAATCAGCGCTGACACGGTGACGATCCCGATATATTCCCCCACAAAGAACAGACCGAATTTCATACCGGAGTATTCAATGTGGTAACCATCAGCCAGTTCCTGCTCGGCTTCTGGTTGGTCAAAAGGATGACGGTGACACACCGCAACACCCGCGATGATGAAGGTCAGGAACCCAAAGAACTGCGGGATGACATTCCACAAATGAGACTGTGATTCAACAATCGTCTGCATGTTGAAGGAGTCAGCCTGTGCAACAACGCCCATCACCGAAAGACCAAGGAACACTTCGTAGCTCAGGGTTTGTGCCGATGCACGCATCGCCCCAAGCAAAGAGTATTTGTTGTTACTTGACCAACCGGCGAACAGCACGGCATAAACCGCAAGACCCGCCATCATCAGGAAGAACAGGATACCGATATTCAGATCCGCTCCCATCCACGTTGGGCTGACAGGCACAATCGCAAATGCCAGCAACAGAGATGAAAACGCAATCATCGGTGCCAAGGTAAAGATTAAACGGTCAGAGAAGCGCGGAACCCAGTCTTCTTTGAAGAACATTTTGACCATATCCGCAACCAGTTGGAGCGAACCGCCCCAGCCAACACGGTTTGGTCCATAACGATTCTGGAACAGGCCGAGCAGACGACGTTCGCCGAAGCTCATGAATGCCCCGCAGGTAACCACCACCAGCAAAATCACAATGGCTTTTAACACTGTGAGAAGGATGTCGATCACCTCTGGCGTTAGCCAACTCATAATGCTGCCTCCCGCACTTTCGTTTCCTGAATAGCGTCAACTTTGGTTCCGTTCAGTACCGGAGAGATCCCTGGTAAACCAAGAGGCAGACCGATTTGACCCGATTGTAGGTTTTCGCTTAAGCGTGCTGGTAACGTCAGTTTCTGGTCTGCAAAAGTCAGTTCCAGAAGCGTACCGTTGTTAACGCCCAGCTGCGCGGCATCCGCTGGATTCACCATCACGTAAGCCTCTGGCATACGAGTCTGAATGACCGGAGAACGCTGAGTCATTTCGTCACTACCAAACAGATGATAATAAGGCGCAACAACCCAACCCGCATTGTGATAGGCGGCAGGTACCGCGTCGAAGTACGCCAGTGAACCCTCACCAGCAGCAATCAGACGCACACCCGGATCGCCGTGGCGCAAATGACCACCCACTTCGGCTTGGAATTTGTTCCATGCCTGAGGGGAGTTCCAGCCTGGAGCCCATGCGAATGGGATCTGCTGGCGATCTTCTAACGGACCACTGTAGCCTTCCATCGAGAACGCAAACGCGGTGTCTTTGTCCTGTGGCTGGCGAGGTTCATGCACGCTGATGTTGGCACGCATAGCGGTACGACCGCTGTAGCGATGCGGTTCACGCGCCAGTTTCTGACCTTTAATTCGGAATGTTGCATCCGGTGCCGCATCCACAATACCTTGCAGCTGTGGGTAAGCTTTCACACACGACGCGATCACATGATCCAGCAACGTCCAGTCGATCTGACGGCTTTCAACGGTGGTATGCAGCGAATGCAACCAGCGCCAGCTTTCCAGCATAATGGACGGCGTGTTTTTCTTCGGATCGTCGTAGTAGGCAGGATCATAAACTTGGAAGAAGCGCTGAGCGCGGCCTTCCTGATTGACCAGCGTACCGTCGCTCTCAGCAAAACTTGCTGCAGACAACACCAGATCGGCTTTGTCCATAATGGCAGTGCGCTGATGATCGACGACGATCACGCTTTGTGCTTTGGCCAACGCAGCATCGACACGTGCAGCTGGCGCATGGCGGTAGAGATCGTTCTCCAATACCACGACGGCATCCGCACTCCCCTGCTCCAGCTCAGCCAATGCATCATCGATAGATGGTGCATTCATCATCGCCAAGCCCATGCTGTTCGCTTCGGAGGCAATAAAGGTAATACCAACGTCCAGATCGCGTGTTTTCAATGCCTTGGCAATGTTCGCAGCGGCTTCAATCAACGGAGTATAACCGGCGTTGCTGCCTGTTACGATCAGTGGCTTCTTCGCTCCGGCCAGAGCCTGAACAATCACGTCAACCTGCTTGCGCACGTCGTCCGATAGTCCATCAACCGCAGGAGCCGAGTTATCCAGCGCATGTGCAACCGCAAATCCTAGACGAGCCTGATCGGCAACCGGTGCGCGATAGTTCAGAGCAGCAACGTCATCCAACCGAGTGTCATCAATGCTGGTCATGAACAGTGGATACTTCGCGCGCTGACCAATGTTTTGAATCGCAGCAATCTGCCAATCTGCTACGCGCTGGGCCGCAGCCATCGCGCGCGCTTTGCCTTTCACCGCCTGACGTAGTGCCAGCGCGATACGTGCCGCTGTCTGGGTTACGTCTTCCCCCAGAATCAGCACCGCATCATAGCTTTCCATTTCACGCAGAGCTGGCGTGTAAACGCCGCCTTCGCGCAGAATTTTCTGCATCAGATTCAAACGGCTTAATTCACCCGCCTCAATACCGCTGTAGAAGTTTTCCGCACCAACGAGTTCGCGCAGCGCATAGTTGCTTTCGAGACTTGCGCGTGGAGAGCCGATACCGATGGTTTTCTTCGCCTGGCGCAGCAAATCTGCAGCCCCCTGCATCGCCTGTTCGGCATTCAGGTGGATCCAGTCATTGCCACGGCGCTGTTGCGGCTGGCGAGGACGATCTTTCAGGTTGACGTAGCCATAGCCGAAACGCCCACGGTCGCAGAGGAAATAATGGTTTACGGTACCGTTATAGCGGTTTTCAATACGGCGAATTTCACCGTAGCGTTCACCTGGGCTGGTGTTACATCCCACGCTGCACTGCTGGCAGACGCTAGGAGCAAACTGCATGTCCCATTTACGGTTGTAACGCTCAGAGTGTGTTTTGTCAGTAAATACGCCCGTTGGACACACTTCTACCAAGTTACCGGAAAACTCACTTTCCAGCGTTCCGCTTTCTGGGCGGCCAAAGTAGACGTTGTCGTGCGCACCATAAACGCCAAAATCGGTGCCGTCAGCGTAATCTTTGTAGTAACGCACGCAGCGGTAACAGGCGATACAGCGGTTCATTTCGTGAGAAATAAACGGCCCTAACTCCTGATTATTGTGGGTACGCTTCGTGAAGCGGTAACGGCGGAAACTGTGGCCCGTCATTACCGTCATATCTTGCAGGTGGCAGTTGCCGCCTTCTTCACATACCGGGCAATCGTGTGGATGATTGGTCATCAACCACTCAACGACGCTCTCACGGAACGTTTTTGCTTCAGCATCATCGATAGAAATAAAAGTTCCATCCTGCGCTGGTGTCATACATGACATTACCAGACGACCGCGAGTGTCTTCCGCGTTCTGGTATTGCTTAACCGCGCACTGGCGGCAAGCACCGACGCTTCCCAGCGCCGGGTGCCAGCAAAAGTAAGGAATATCAAGTCCCAGAGAAAGACATGCCTGTAACAGGTTATCCGCTCCGTTAACTTCATACTCTTTGCCGTCTACATGAATTGTAGCCATTAGCATGCTTCCAAAATAAGAAAAACCTTTAAATTACCAGCGCGATTTCAGCAAGTTCGGCTGAATACCCTTAATGGCATTCAAGTTGCCGTAGTCTTTGGCGGCAATGCCTGCTTCGAACTCTTCACGGAAATATTTAATCGCGCTCTGTAATGGTTCAACAGCCCCCGGCGCATGTGCGCAGAACGTTTTGCCTGGGCCTAAATGGCGGCACAGCTGTTCTAACGTTTCGATATCTCCCGGCTGGCCTTCGCCACGCTCAAGTGCACGCAGGATTTTTACACTCCACGGCAAACCATCACGGCATGGTGTACACCAGCCACAGGACTCGCGAGCGAAGAATTCTTCTAAGTTGCGCACAAGCGGCACCATGCCGATCTCATTATCAACGGCCATTGCCAGCGCGGTACCCAAACGGCTACCTGCTTTGCCGATGCTGGCGAAGTCCATCGGCAGATCGAGATGATCGCCGGTCAGGAAGTCAGTTCCTGCCCCACCTGGCTGCCACGCTTTGAGCGTTAAACCATCGCGCATACCACCGGCGTAATCCTCAAGAATTTCACGCGCCGTGGTGCCGAATGGCAGTTCCCATAGACCTGGATTTTTCACCCGCCCCGAGAAGCCCATCAGCTTGGTGCCCGCATCTTCACTCTTACCGGCAGAGAGACCTTTATACCAGTCGACGCCGTGCTCAATAATCGCGGGTACGTTGCACAAAGTTTCAACGTTGTTAACACAGGTAGGCTTGCCCCATACGCCAGAACTGGCTGGGAATGGTGGCTTGGAGCGAGGATTGGCACGACGCCCTTCCAGTGAGTTAATCAGCGCAGTTTCTTCACCGCAGATATAGCGCCCTGCGCCGGTATGCACAAACAGCTCAAAATCAAAGCCCGAGCCTAAAATGTTTTTACCCAGCAGGCCTGCCGCTTTAGCTTCTTCGATCGCTTTACGCAGGTTAACCGCAGCTTCTACGTATTCGCCACGCAGGAAAATATAGCCACGGTAGGATTTCAACGCGAACGCCGCAATCAGCATACCTTCCACCAATAGGTGTGGCATCTGCTCCATCAGCAAACGGTCTTTGTAGGTGCCCGGCTCCATTTCATCGGCGTTACACAGCAGGTAACGAATGTTCATGGATTCGTCTTTCGGCATCAGACTCCACTTCAAGCCTGTTGAGAAGCCTGCACCACCGCGCCCTTTCAGGCCAGCGTCTTTAACCAGATTGACGACTTCATCCTGAGCCATGCCTTTGAGCGCTTTTTCAGCGCCCTGATAGCCACTTTTACTGCGATACTCATCCAGCCAAACCGGCTGTTTGTCATCGCGTAAACGCCACGTTAGCGGATGGCTTTCCGCTGAACGGGTTGGGAATAAAGCTGAAGGAATCGTCATTTATACTGCTCCAACAATTCGACGACGTTTTCCGGCGTCAGGTGAGCATGAGTATCTTCATCGATCATCATATTCGGCCCCTTGTCGCAGTTACCCAGACAGCACGTTGGCAGCAGCGTAAAGCGACCATCAAACGTGGTTTGACCCGGCTTGATATTCAGTTTACGTTCCAGCGCAGCCTGAATGCCTTGGTAGCCGTTGATATGGCAAACCACACTGTCGCAATAGCGAATAATGTGGCGGCCAACCGGCTGACGGAAGATCTGGCTATAAAACGTGGCCACCCCTTCGACGTCTGCGGCAGGAATATCCAACACCTCGGCAATGGCATAAATGGCACCATCAGGGACCCAGCCGTGCTCTTTTTGCACAATTTTCAGTGCTTCAATCGACGCGGCGCGCGGATCTTCATAGTGATGTTTTTCATGCTCGATGGCCTCACGGGCGCTATCGCTGAGCACGAAAACCTCTTCTTTAGCTAAAGATTGATCTGACATGATTAGCGGTCCACATCTGACATAACAAAATCAATACTGCCGAGGTATACGATCAGGTCGGATACCAGGCTGCCACGAATTACCGCTGGGATCTGTTGCAGGTGCGCATAGCTTGGCGTGCGAATGCGTGTACGGTAGCTCATCGTGCTGCCGTCACTGGTCAGGTAATAACTGTTGATCCCTTTAGTCGCTTCAACCATTTGGAACGATTCGTTGGCAGGCATGACCGGCCCCCACGACACTTGCAGGAAGTGCGTGATTAGGGTTTCGATGTGCTGCAACGTGCGCTCTTTAGGCGGCGGCGTGGTCAGTGGATGGTCAGCTTTAAACGGACCTTCCGGCATATTTTTGTAACATTGCTCCAGAATTCTTAGGCTTTGACGAAGCTCTTCGACTTTCAGCATTACACGGTCGTAGCAGTCACCGTTGTGACCCACCGGAACTTCGAAATCAAAGTTTTCGTAACCGGAGTAGGGACGCCATTTACGCACGTCAAACTCGATACCCGTGGCACGCAGACCCGCCCCCGTTACGCCCCAGTCCAAGGCTTCTTTTGCATTGTAGGCAGCAACGCCAACCGAACGGCCTTTCAGAATAGTGTTTTTCAGCGCGGCTTTAACATAGGAGTCCAAACGCTTTGGCATCCAGTCAAGGAAGTCACGTAGCAAACGTTCCCAACCGCGAGGCAAATCGTGTGCCACGCCGCCGATACGGAACCAGGCTGGATGCATACGGAAACCGGTAATCGCTTCAACCACGTCATAAACTTTCTGGCGATCGGTAAAGGCGAAGAATACGGGGGTCATCGCACCTACGTCCTGAATAAACGTAGAGATATACAGCAGATGGCTATTAATGCGGAACAGCTCAGAAAGCATGACGCGAATAACCTTCACACGCTCTGGCACTTCAATACCTGCCAGTTTTTCAACGGCCAGTACGTAAGGCATTTCATTCACGCAGCCGCCGAGGTATTCGATGCGGTCGGTATACGGAATATAGCTGTGCCATGATTGGCGCTCACCCATCTTCTCTGCACCACGGTGGTGATAACCCACGTCTGGCACACAGTCGACGATCTCTTCACCGTCCAACTGCAACACGATGCGGAATGCACCATGGGAAGAGGGGTGGTTAGGGCCGAGGTTGAGGAACATGAAATCTTCATTTTCAGTACTGCGCTTCATTCCCCAGTCTTCAGGTTTGAAGGTCAGTGATTCCATTTCCAGATCTTGTTTTTGCTTGGTCAGCTCAAACGGATCGAACTCAGTCGCACGCGCCGGATAATCTTTACGCAGCGGGTGCCCTTCCCATGACTGAGGCATCATAATGCGCGTCAGATGTGGGTGGCCATCGAAGGTCATACCGAACATTTCCCACGTTTCACGCTCATACCAGTTAGCGTTAGGGAAAATCTTGGTCACGGTCGGCAGATGCATGTCTTTTTCAGACAATGCAACCTTGAGCATGATGTCGCGATTTCGTTCAATAGAGATGATGTGATAGAAGACTGAAAAATCGGCTTCCGGCAACCCTTGACGATGGGTACGCAGACGCTCATCCATACCATGCAGGTCAAACAGCATAACGTATGGTTTTGGCAGTTTTTTCAGGAAGGACATCACTTCCAGTAATTGCTCACGCTTCACCCAAACAACAGGCATTCCAGTGCGTGTGGGCTGAACGGTAAAGGCATCGGGCCCAAAACGGTTGCGCAATTCACCGATAACCGGATCATCAAGATGATCGCGGGTTTGCCACTCTTTACCTTCAGAAAGAGGCAAATTCAGATCTTGCGTCGTCGAATCTGTCATAATTTTTATCACCACGCTTTTACTTTACTTGCCGGAAACCAGCAAACTAACGGGCTAAATCATTCGCCGCTGACAATGCTAACCCTTAATGGGCTGCATCATGCGTGCGTTAAATTTCGTCTGGTGAGCGCAGATTAGTCACTGCAATACGCTCAGCTCGCTTGCGCTCTTTTTCTGATGGCATGTTGGCTCTATAAACACCTTGATCGCCCACAACCCAAGATAATGGGCGGCGTTCTTTACCAATCGATTCCTGCAACAGCATCAGCGCCTGCATATAGGCTTCTGGACGCGGCGGACAGCCCGGGATATACACATCAACCGGAATAAACTTGTCTACGCCTTGCACGACAGAATAAATGTCATACATGCCGCCAGAGTTGGCACAAGACCCCATAGAAATCACCCATTTGGGTTCCAGCATCTGGTCATATAGACGCTGAATAACCGGAGCCATTTTGGTGAAACAGGTTCCCGCAACCACCATAAAGTCAGCCTGACGTGGAGAGGCACGAAGCACTTCCGCCCCAAAACGCGCAACGTCATGCACCGCAGTGAATGACGTCACCATCTCCACATAACAACAAGAAAGGCCGAAGTTATACGGCCAAAGAGAGTTTTTACGCCCCCAGTTCACCATATCGTGCAGAGCGTTTTCGAGTTTGCCCATATACACACTGCGGTGAACATGCTGTTCCAGAGGATCGGTCACGATCTCCTGTTTTTGAAGGGGGTAACGGTCGTTCTCACCGTCCGGATCGATGCGGGTGAGCGTATAATCCATCTTTATGCCTCAATTCTTTCTCTATAAATGGTGACTAATAGGCCAGACTTACTGCGGGCGGCTATCTGTATTCGTGACGGTACTTTCGTGCTCTACACGGCGCTTGGAACGTGCGGGAGTCCAATCAAGCGCGCCGATACGCACGAGATAGAACAAGCCTGCTAACAGCACCAAAATGAAAATTGCCGCTTCGATAAAGCCAACCCATCCACTCTCCCGGATGGAGACAGACCAAGCATATAGATACAAGGCTTCCACATCGAAGATGACGAAGAACATGGCGACCAGATAAAACTTAGCAGACAGACGCAGACGCGCTGAGCCTACTGAGTCGATACCGGATTCATAAGGCGTATTTTTCGCGCGCGCGCGTGCTCTCCCACCGAGTGCATATGCTCCAAGAAGCATAACCCCACATAGCCCGAGTGCGACGATGATAAATACGGCGAATGCCCAGTGATGAGCGATTACTTCAGTGGTTGTTGACATACTCTTATGCTTACTCATCAAACGTGATGCGGTTCACTGCGTAAAAAATGCAGGAGCACCACAACGACTAAGGGAAGGAAAATGACCACAAGAAAACTGCTGTTTCCTATGATTAAACAGAGTTTTACTGTGGGCTTTTTACTCCTTTCTATAACCTTTTGTCAACTTTGACAAAAGTAACAACACATTAATTTACAACACTACATTTTACTTAACATTTGATGCGTCTGCACGACGTATTAGCATCCTTAATGACGTTTTAGAGTTGCATCAGTAACGTGTCGATTATGTAAACGAAAGTGAATGTTTGGTAAGCACTATACCATTTTCTAAAGAATTACCCGTTCACCATCGTGGGTATCTCGGGTGTTTTTATGATGGAGATCACACTTACAATGATAAGCACGCAAATGAATATTCATTCAGGACAGCAGAATCTTGAGATTGTTTAACATTTGCTGTATGTATTTCATACAGCCACATTATTTATGAGAATGATTTTCATTTAAGTTTTTGATGGTAAAGCGGAATCGGTTCAGGTGGGAAGCTTACGGTAGTCAAACAACGAAATGTTAAAAATTTATTTCATACTATAAAATAATCACATACCGGCATGTTTATGCACTCAATGCCGGTATGTGGAATCAATTTTTCCTGTTGAAAATGTGCATTAATGAACGATCTCAAGCCACGTCAGCAGGATCGGTTGGGCCAGTAGAATAAGCACTCCCCTGCTCAACAGCCAGATCGATATTTGGAGCATTTTCAATATAAGGTTCAGAACCTGCTTTTAATGAACTAAACAATATCGTCGCTAATTCATTAGTGCAGTTTGGGGCTAAACAAAGAGAATATTCAGTTTCAGGTAGCTTAGGTAGACGCTCAGAAACACCAAGAACGCGCAGCTCTGGGCTCATCATTTCAATTGGCCGAGCTGTAACCCCCAACCCCGCTTTCACCGCGGCTCGTACTGCTGACAGCGTAGATGCTACATACGCAATACGCCATGGAATTCCGGCTTCATTCAGATGCTTGATCGCCAGTGCGCGGAATGGACTCGGCTCATCCAGTACCACTAATGGCACAGGCTCACCGGCTTGGTAATCGTAATCGGTTGCGCAAAACCACACAGTTGGAGAACGTCTTAGCGTTTCATAAGAGAACTCATCAAAGCCCATAGTAGTAATGGCGAGATCAATTTCTCGATCTTTCAGCAACTGTCTCATGTCAGGACTGCGCTTTACTCTGACATCGATTTCCAGCTTCGGATAAAGGCTGGTAAATCGGCTCAGCAGAAAAGGCAAAATAGTATCCGCGGTATCGTCAGTAGCGCCAATAATGAGTGAGCCATGAAGATGATTGTAGATCAGTGAACTACAGGCTTCATCGTTAAAGCGCAAGATTTTACGTGCATACCCCAACAACTGCACGCCGTGCTCCGTGAGTTGTTTGTTACGTCCATGGCGAGCAAATAACTCCTTGCCAACCAACTGTTCCAAACGTTGCATCTGCTGGCTGACGGCCGATTGTGTTCTCTGCACCACAATAGCCGCTGCCGCAAAAGTTTTCACATCGGCGACAGCTACGAACGTTCGTAGCAAATCTAAATCAAGGTTAATGGTAGGACGATGTGTATTTATCATATCTATTTCTCATTATAAGACTGCGATTATAAAACCCTGGTATTTAAGACTTGTGATACTTAGATAATCAGACTCCTCCTATCACTGATACATCCACTACTTAATACTTAATCCATTTGATATACATGTTTAATTATGGCTTAAAAACAAATTTTAAGCATAAAACACGCAAAAATATTTACACTATTGAATCCTGCTTATTAGTTAAGATATGCAATTAACCACATCGCTTATAATTAACTGTAATATAATAACTTTTTAAATAATTCTATCTTTTTATACGTACTTTTATAGCAGCAACACAATAAATAAATTAATAATTCTTATGTTAGCTTAATAACCGAGACCGGTTTCATTAAGCTTAGCTGTTGTTTCCTTGGAAAAGTTTTTTCTTTTTTAGCGCAAAAAAAACCACGCTTATTGAAAACGTAATTAATAAACCTGTTACTAACAACTGCGCTCCCCCCGTAAGCATTCCCCCCACATACGAGTAAACAAGCGTTGCGGGCAGTTGCCCTATTCCTGTCGCAATTAGGAATCCCCTTACTTTAATAGAGGTTAATCCTGCTGCATAGCTAATAATGTCAAATGATACAAAGGGTAATAGCCGGCAAATCAGGATGGTATGTTTTCCGTAGCGAGCAAAAAAAAGATCGCTACGCGTTAAGGCTTCGGAGGAAACAAACTTTTCAAGCGTTTCTCTACCTACCCAACGAGCCAAAATGAAACATATCCAAGCTGCTACCATAGCACTGAACCAGGATAAGAGAGCCCCTTGCCACCAGCCAAATAGCGCCGCGTTGGCGAATGTAATTAAAAACGCGGGCAAGGGAGCAGCAAGAGCCTGAAAGATCATGAGCAAAAATGAGACAACCATTGCCCAAGGCCCAAAACTGCGTAAATACTCCATCATCGCACTAACATCCAACGAGGAGAACAGCGCCCACCAATGCCATAACAGCTGACGGGGGGAATCGAACCACAGCATGCCAGCGACCATCAGGCACAGAAGAAATAAAATACAAGCCTGACGATGCTTAAACATAACTCGTTGGTTTCCTCAGTAATTACTACCTAACATAGGATAACGATTTATCACCAACTTGTGTGCGCTAACTTAAAACATTGTGCGCTTGCACAAAGAACACTGAAAAATGTTGCGACAAAATACATCCCTTTCTGTTTTTCCTTGTTAGGATCCCTGATGAAAGTCACTTCTCAGCTAGTCACCTCAGCGCTATTACTTGGGTGGTTACAAATGGCTCATGCCGCTGACGCCACGCCTCTAAAACACATTAAGCTTGATGATCTTCAGTCTGGCAATGGTGCAATTGTCGATACCCGCCCTAGTGCATTTTACAACGGATGGCCCCAGGGGCTTAACGGCCCATCAGGTCATGAACCTCGAGCGTTCAATCTTTCTGTAAACTGGTTAAGCCTCATGAGCGATGAGCAGCTACAACAGTGGGCTAGCCAGCATCAGATCACGCCAGACCGTAAAATTGCACTTTATGGTACGACTGAACAGACCTCAGAGGTTAGTAAACGATTAATGAAGCTGGGCTACATCAATATTGCCACGCTCAGTGACGCGTTGTCCCAACCCGACCGTTTACAACGTATGGCTCACTATGAGCAACTCGTTTACCCACAGTGGATCCACGATTTACAGCAAGGAAAAAATGTCGTAGCGAAGCCCGCGGGTGAATGGAAAGTCATTGAAGCCGCTTGGGGAGCACCTAAGAAATATTTGCTCAGCCATATTCCCGGTGCAGGCTATATCGATACTAATGACATAGAAAGCGAGCCGCTTTGGAACAAGGTTTCCGACGACAAGCTGAAAGCATTGTTGGCTAAGCAAGGCATTAAACACGATACCACCGTCATCCTCTACGGTCGCGACGTGTATGCAGCCGCTCGCGTTGCTCAGATCATGTTATACGCAGGTGTTAAAGATGTTCGACTGCTAGATGGGGGCTGGCAAACTTGGTCTGATGCGGGACTCCCCGTTGAGCGCGGACTCCCGTCAAATGTGAAACCCGCGCCTGATTTCGGAGCAGAAATTCCGGGACAGCCGCAGCTGATGCTCAATGAAGAACAGGCTCGTGGGTTATTACATCGTAAAGATGCCTCGCTGGTAAGTATCCGTTCATGGCCAGAGTTTATCGGTGAAACCAGCGGTTACAGCTATATAAAACCAAAAGGTGAGATCGCGGGTGCTCGCTGGGGCCATGCAGGCAGTGACTCCACGCATATGGAAGATTTCCATAATCCAGACGGAACCATGCGCTCAGCGGATGATATCGCGGCCATGTGGAAAGAGTGGCATATCACCCCTGATCAACAGGTTTCCTTCTATTGTGGTACTGGTTGGCGAGCCTCTGAGACCTTCATGTATGCCCGCGCTATGGGTTGGCCATCTGTCAGCGTATACGATGGTGGCTGGTATGAATGGAGCGCTAATCCAAAGAACCCAGTTGTTGCAGGAGAACGCGGGCCGGAGAGTAGCTGGGAGTGATGCTCACGCTTATTTTCTGAGCACGTGATGTTGGGATGATAAAGTCATCGGGCAGATTCTGCACTCAAGAGCGGTTATCTGGGATGTCATTTCTGCTGCAGTTTGATATTGGCGATGCAAGTTCAGTGTAATATTCCGCCCGCCTGTTCATACCGAGCTTCATTGATACACTGATGAAGGCGTACGTGCAGAGACCACCAGCGCGTGGTCTCTGCACTCGCGCGCTTTTATCCGAGATGCCATCTTCGCTGCGGTTTGGTATCGCCCATCCAGGGCGCCCCAAACGCCAGCATGACATCCCTGTCGGACGAAAACCTTCAACACAATGGAGTCCCCTTACTCCCCGCGATCCTGCGCCACCCTTCTCAACGTGTGATATCCCCCCCAGACGCGCGTCAGCGTGGTAAACCAGCATAGAGCACCAAAAAGCCACGCAAGTAGAGGGAAATAGGCGGGGAATAAGCAGAAGAGCACGAACACCAATATCGTTTCTGCCCCCTCGGTTAATCCTCCCAGGTAATAAAATGACTTATGTGGGTAGTCTAAATTCTCTAATTTGTATTTATCAGCTACCGCAGCAAAGGCTAAGAAACTGCTCCCTGTGCCGATAAAAGCAAACAGCAACCATGCTCCAGCCACCGCATTCAATGTAGGAGAGGCTAAGACAAAACCAAATGGCACCAGCGCATAAAATAAGAAGTCCAAAGCAATATCTAAAAATCCGCCCGCATCCGAAAGATCGCGCCTGCGTGCTAACGCACCATCGAGTCCGTCAAACAATCGGTTGATAACAATCATCAGCAAGGCTGCGAAGTACCACTGCATGGCAAGAAACGGCAAAGCCAATGCACCGATAAGAAACCCCACAAGACTAATACGGTCAGGAGTGACTTCTGGACGATCAATCGTAGCCGCTATTCGGTTTAACAGTGGTTTTACTCTGGGATGTAAATAGCGATCAAACACGCGGTTTACCTCGACTCTGCACATCACGTTCCGGTACACAGAGACCCTGTGATGGGATATCTAAAGCAGAATTAAATCTCGCAGACAAATTTTGAAATGCCACCAGCGCGGTAAGTTCTGTAATGGCCTTTTCGCTAAAATAGCGCTTAAGCTCAGATTTTAATGCCTCGTCAATGCTCGGTGGCGTCGCAGTCATCCCGTCGGCATAAGCCAGCGCAGCTCGCTCCTGATCATCAAAGCAATCTGCCTCATGCCAATGATAAACTGACATCACTTTATCCAACGAACCACTACGCTGAGCAAGACGTAGACTATTTGCATCGATACAAAAATCACATTCGCATTGCTGGGACACTCGGGTCATCACCAACGCACGCAGCGTGGGTGAAATTGCCGATTTTTTTCTCTCCAGAAAACCAACAAAAAAAGCGATTAGCCAAAATAAAAAAGGGAGGCGCCCCCACCAACGCGTAGGATTAAGAATCTGCCCGTAATGTTTCTCTTGTGCTCTCACGATCGGAACCAACACTGACGGAATTTTCTTCAGCGGTGAGACCCAAGGCTGTTGCCCACTATTTTTCACCCATCATCTCCTATTTTGTGACGTTAAATTGACGACGCCAGTGATTTTATTTGGAGTTTTTAACTTCATAAAAAACAAACCAAAGATTTATACACTAATAAATGACTAAGTATTACGCGCGATCGGTTATCGGCGGCGAATAAGCTAACGTTTTTCACCAAAAACTATCTGTGCCCTTCAAAACCCCTGCTCTGGGGAGTACATTATTTTACGTCGCAGTGTTCTGTTCGTATGGACACGCATTTTCACGCGCAACGCCGAATTTTATTCTGGCTACGTATTATAAAGGCTGCTGTTATATGTCCCCTATAGAAAAATCCCGCAAGCTGGATCACGTGTGCTATGACATCCGTGGTCCGGTTCTGAAAGAAGCAAAACGACTCGAAGAAGAAGGCAATAAGGTCCTGAAGTTAAACATCGGCAATCCGGCACCGTTCGGCTTTGAAGCACCCGATGAAATTCTAGTGGACGTCATTCGCAATCTGCCAACGGCTCAGGGCTACTGTGACTCCAAGGGGCTATATTCTGCGCGCAAAGCCATCATGCAGCACTATCAAGCACGTGATATCCATGATGTTACCGTAGAAGACATCTATATTGGTAACGGTGTATCTGAGCTAATTGTGCAGTCTATGCAAGCACTGCTGAACACGGATGATGAGATGTTGGTGCCTGCGCCAGATTATCCGCTATGGACTGCAGCGGTCGCATTATCAGGCGGTAACGCCGTTCACTACCGCTGCGATGAAGAAGCCGATTGGTTCCCAGACTTGAATGATATTCGTAGCAAAATCACTCCACGCACCCGTGGTATCGTGATCATTAACCCGAATAATCCAACTGGCGCAGTCTACAGCAAAGAACTGTTGGAAGAGATCGTCACCATTGCGCGGGAAAATAATCTGATCATCTTCGCTGATGAGATTTACGACAAGATCCTGTATGACGATGCTGAACATATTTCGATCGCCTCTCTCGCACCGGATTTGCTCGTTGTCACCTTTAACGGTTTATCTAAAACCTATCGCGTCGCCGGTTTCCGCCAAGGGTGGATGGTGCTTAGCGGCCCCAAAAAACACGCTAAAGGCTATATTGAAGGATTGGAGATGTTGGCATCTATGCGTCTGTGCGCCAACGTACCGATGCAACACGCTATTCAAACCGCCATCGGTGGTTACCAGAGTATTAACGAATTTATCCAACCCGGTGGCCGCCTGTATGAACAACGCAACCGTGCTTGGGAACTGATCAATGAGATCCCTGGTGTATCCTGCGTCAAACCGCGCGGCGCGCTTTATATGTTCCCGAAAATTGATGCCAAACGCTTCAACGTTCATGACGATCAGAAAATGGTTCTGGATCTCTTGCTACAAGAAAAAGTGCTGCTTGTTCAAGGCACCGCGTTTAACTGGCCAGAACCCGATCACTTCCGAATCGTTACGCTGCCGCGCGTAGATGATCTCGATATGGCCATTCATAAACTTGGTCGTTTCTTCTCTGGCTATCACCAGAAATATTAATTTTCGCTTCTGATGACAACGGCACCTCCTTGGTGCCGTTTCTTATTTGCATCCTCACTTTCCTCCGCCCACAATAGAACATGTCTTTCCACTACCTGTATTATTGAGAGAGCGTTATGAGCCAGAACCAAAGTCACTTTTTCGCCCATCTATCCCGTTTAAAACTGATTAACCGCTGGCCACTGATGCGCAACGTGCGCACCGAGAACGTCTCCGAACATAGCCTTCAGGTCGCATTTGTCGCTCATGCATTAGCCATCATTAAAAATCGTAAATTCAACGGTAATGTGAACCCCGAACGCGTGGCATTACTGGCGATGTATCATGACGCTAGTGAGGTATTAACCGGCGATATGCCTACGCCGATCAAGTATTACAATCCGCAAATTGCGCATGAGTATAAGAAGATTGAAAAAGTCGCGCAGCAAAAGCTGATTGAAATGCTGCCCCCAGAGTTGCAAAACGACTTCCGTCCACTGCTGGATGAACACTATTACACTGAAGATGAGAAATTGGTTGTTAAGCAAGCTGACGCACTGTGTGCCTATCTGAAGTGTCTGGAAGAACTTTCGGCCGGTAACAACGAATTTAAGCTAGCCAAAGCGCGTTTAGAAAAAACATTAGATATGCGTTCAAGCCCTGAGATGGAATACTTCATGAAAGTCTTTATTCCAAGTTTTAGCCTGTCACTAGATGAGATCAGTCAGGATGAAGTGATGTAGGTTTTGGGCATTTTAATTCTCGTTATACCGCACTCGTGTAAGGTTTTGATCGCCTCTCCTCGTGGTATTCACATACAGGCGTCCGAGTTGAGTCGGCCGCCTGCACGGTAGATATGTCAGGCAGGCATACGTAATTGGGCCGTATCTATAAGCGCATGTATGAGCGCTTGAGTTGCCTTGTTCAAGCCCTTAAGCATACAAAGCTTAGATAAAATCATCCCCATCAAAATGGAAACAACCACGGCACCACAATCACGCTGGCAATCATCACCAAGAGAGTAAACGGCACGCCGATCTTAACGAAATCGCCAAAACTGTAGTTGCCCGGCCCCATCACCAGCGTATTGACCGGTGACGATACCGGCGTCATAAACGCCGCTGACGCCGAGATCGCAATAATCATCGCGAACGGATACGGTGAAAGCTGCATCGCGTGAGCCGTCGCAATCGCAATTGGTGCCATCAGAACCGCCGTAGCCGTATTAGAAATAAAGAGCCCCGTTACTGCGCAGAATACAAATAAGCTGAGCAAGACAACTCTTGGCCCCATGCCACCCACCAAATTCATCAGCACATCCACCGCCAGCGTAATACCGCCACTCTTTTGCAACGCGAGGGCAAACGGTAGCATTCCCACGATTAAAATTAGGCTCGGCCAGTGAATCGATTTATAGGCACTCTCCATATCAATACAACGGAATTTCCCCATCAGCATACAGGCGATCAGCGCCGCAATGGCGTTGGGGACTTCATCTGTCAGCATCATGGCAATCATCAATGCCAAACAGAACAGCGCGTGTGGTGCTTGGCTGATAGCCGGAGCGACATCGTCCACTTCAGAGGGAAGGTGCAACACAATAAAATCACGTGGTTGTAACTGAAGCTGGCGGATCTGCTTCCAGTTGCCGATGACCAACAGAATGTCACCTAGATGAAGCGGCTCATTCACCAGCTTGCCTTCTATCGGCGCACCATCACGGCGAATACCTACAACGTTTAGCCCATAGCGAGTACGGAAAGTCATTTCACGCAGAGTTTTGCCAATCAGGTCGGAATCAGGAACGATAGTGACCTCAGCCATCCCCACATCGCGAGCCTGTTCAGAAAAATACTCACCACGCAGTACCATCGGCTCAAGCATCTGTTCGGCACAAAACTCACGCAGATCGACCTCAGAATCCGACATGTCGATCAACAATACATCGCGCTCTTTAAGTTCAGTGTTTCCGACAGCGTTAACCATGACTCGGCGAAACTTGCGCCAGCGTTCAATTCCCACCACGTTAGCGCCATAACGAGCACGGAGATGAAGTTCATCCAAGGTATGGCCGATCAAGGGAGAACCGGAGCGAAGTGCCAATCGACGCGCTCTTCCGGTCAACTTGTAATCGCGGATCAAATCGCGGAAAGTCCGGCGTGTCCAGCCGTCCTTGTTGCTATCTTCTTTACTGCTTGCGAGCCAGTTACGCGCCACCAGCATATAGCCGACCCCCATCAGCAATACGATGATACCGACTGGTGTCACGCTGAAAAAGC
The DNA here is from genome assembly GCF_020150375.1 of Hafnia paralvei. Classification (NCBI taxonomy): domain Bacteria; kingdom Pseudomonadati; phylum Pseudomonadota; class Gammaproteobacteria; order Enterobacterales; family Hafniaceae; genus Hafnia; species Hafnia paralvei. Next base: position 3,085,031 of record NZ_CP083737.1, read on the forward strand.
TGAGGCCGCGAAATCCCTCACGCACTAACTCACTGCTCACAATCATATTGGGCGGAGTTGCAACCAACGTCATCATACCGCTTATCAGCCCAGCAAAACTCAGCGGCATCAACAGACGTGCTGGTGATATTTTCATCCGCGCAGCAACGCTGAGTACGACGGGGATAAAAATCGCTACTACGCCCGTTGAACTCATGACGGCGCCCAGTGAAGCAACCGTAATCATGAGCAAAACCAACATTTTGGCCTCGCTATCCCCGGCCACTTTGACTAACCAATCGCCAACCTGATAAGCAACACCAGTGCGTACCAATCCGTCACCGATAACAAACAAAGCCGCAATTAAAATAACGTTAGGGTCACTAAACCCCGCGGTTGCTTCGCTGAGTGAAAGCGTGCCACTCAGAACAAATGCAATGATGATAAGCAGCGCTACGACATCCATGCGTAGCTTGTTGGTAGCAAAAAGGACAATAGCAATCAGTAATAACGTTAAAACCCACAATAATTCGCCGTTCACGACATCTCCCTTTGTGAATTTACTCCGATAGAAACCTATATCTAAATTAGCTGGATTTTCAGCCAGCATCGTGACTATTCCAAAAAATCGTTATAAGCATGCCATAAAAAAAGCCCCGTGATGACGGGGCTTAATCATATTTCACTCAATTACTACTTACAGGGCATGAATAACAGCGTACTCGCCTTCTTTATCTACGCGCATCTGCACTAGCGAAGTCAAGTTGAGATCGACCAACTCCAGCTTTGGCGCATCTTGAGGAGCATTCACTGCGATCACCTGACAGCCTGCCGACAATCCAGAAAGAATACCCGCCGCGGCGTCCTCCACCACCACACAGTCACTGACGGCCAGCCCCAGCTTCTGCGCACCCAACAGGTAAGCGTCAGGCTCTGGCTTGCCGCGAGACACCTGTTCCGCGGTGATGAATACATCAGGCTTTGGTAATTGCCCCGCCGCTCGACGCGCGTAAGCCACCGGAATAGAACCTGAAGTGACAATCGCCCATGGAATGTCTAACTCATTCAGACGCTCCAGCAGAGCAACCGCCCCTGGTAACGCCGTTACACCCTCGGTATCTCTTGATTCAATCTCTTCCAACCAGTCATATTCTTGTTGAATACGCTCTTCGCTCTCACCAGACATAAAATGCCGCAGCGAGGTGATGGCCTGTTTGCCGTGGATAAAATCCAGAACCTCCTGTGGATTCACTCCCTGACGTTTCGCCCAGTTGATCCATGAGCGTTCTACTACCGGCAGTGAATCTACCAATGTTCCATCCAGATCAAACAAAAAACCTTTGCACTTCACAGGCATTCCTCTGTTTTACGCGTTAATAATTTGTGCAATCTCCACCGCGCTCAAATGATACTGACGCGGGCATGACTGCCAGATTGACAGCATACGCTGGTATTTTTCCCACATTTTAGTCTGGGCATTGAAACCATGCGTACCTGAATCGAAGTGAGTGTAACGCCCTTCAGTACCAACCATAAAGCGCACATAACTTAAATAGCGAGCTTCTGTTGCCGCATCAAAGCCTAAAAACTCTAATCGGCGAGGATCAATATCTTGTTTTTCTTTGAGATTATTGTAAGACACCTGCAACGCATGGTGCATTTCCATAATATTGATAATAGTGCGACAGGTATCTTCGCTCAGCTCGCCAAAGTCGCGATCGAGCTCGCGCATTTGCAGGCCAAAGCCACGCTCAATGATGGTTTGCAAACGACGGTAACGCTCGGCGTTATCCGGATCCATCATGGTCATCATCTTGTATTGGTTAGAAAGAATCAGGCGTTGTGCGTTGGTCATTTCCATCTTTGATTTCCTCATCGAGCGGCCAAAGTCGATGCTAGGCCGGGGTCAAGTCATGTAAAAATGTGAACTCTATGTCCGGAGCATGGCATAAGCCTGTCATTCTAAATAGTGCTTAACATCACTTTTTTGATTTGGAACGGGGTTTCGAGAAAGAGAAACTGCGTTAAATTCCACTCTGAGCATTTTTTTATCAATAGGCGTGTATTTACACAACAAACCCGCAACATTGACGGACAAAAAACACACGCCAAATCGATTAAATATCATCCAGAAAGGTCTTATCCAACTGCTTAAATGCGCGCTGCAAAACATCTGCTAAGGCTTGATAGGTTGGTGTCCCCTCAACAGGCGCCTGTGCTTTACCGGCCTCGACTAACTTCGCGCGGAGCTCGTGAAACCACTGCAATAATGTTGGCGGCAACGGGGTGACTGAGCGTTTACCTAACCACCATAGCCCTTGCATTGGCAAACTACAGGCAAACAACGCCGTGGCAATCGCAGGCCCTAACTGGCCTCCCAGTGCAATCTGCCACGTCAATGTAAAAATAGCGATTGGTGGCATAAAGCGCACGGCAAAGCGCGTCACTTTAGCAATACGATTTTCTGGAAACACCGGGGCCAAGCGTTTATCACTCGGCCAGGTCTTCATATATGTCTGTCCGCGCTGAAAAATCTGAAACCACCCTACGTGGCCAGTTGGCTTAGATGTCATAGGAACCTCAACTTCATTTATAAAAATTCAAAAAATAGTGTAAAATCACAACGGATACTTAGCGGCCTTAAATTTATTTTGTTTTTGGCATCCGCAATCGGTATCCTAGCGCGGCCTTGGGGCCGGTAGAAGCAAAAAACAGCGTTAATAAAGTGTTTCATTAACGACTGCTTCTTAAAGCTAAGTTTTCAACGATTGAGCTCTGTACACTCTGTCAGTGTTCGGCTGAATCCTTGCCGGCAAAGCAATGCATTTTTGGGCACCGCAGTTTTTCAATGCGATGTTCTTCATCATGACGAAATCACATTACGCATGATGTTAATCATAAATGTCGACGACATATTACGCTACGCTTAATGTCTGATTGACTCAATTTCTAACCACGCATAACAAGTAGGTACTTCCATGTCGAAGCTGGTACTGGTTCTTAACTGCGGCAGTTCATCACTGAAATTCGCTATCATCAACGCAGCCAACGGTGAAGAACACCTGTCTGGTTTAGCTGAATGTTTCAGCCTGCCTGAAGCCCGTATTAAATGGAAAATGGACGGCGCTAAACACGAAGAAGCGTTAGGTGCTGGCGCGGCTCATAGCGAAGCGCTGAACTTCATCGTTAATACTATCCTGGCTCAGAAGCCTGAACTCTCCGCATCACTGACCGCTATCGGTCACCGTATCGTTCACGGCGGCGAGAAGTTCACTGAATCAGCGTTGATCACTGATGATGTTCTGCAAGGTATTAAAGATGCGATCCCGTTTGCGCCTCTGCACAACCCTGCGCACCTGATCGGTATCGCTGAAGCGTTCAAATCTTTCCCTAGCCTGAAAGATAAAAACGTTGCCGTATTTGACACCGCGTTCCACACCACCATGCCAGAAGAGTCTTATCTGTATGCCCTGCCATACAGCCTGTACAAAGACCACGGCGTTCGTCGTTACGGCGCACACGGCACCAGCCACTTCTTCGTAAGCCAAGAAGCTGCAAAAATGCTGAACAAGCCGATTGACGAGCTGAACGTAATCACTTGCCATCTGGGCAATGGTGGTTCTGTAACCGCAGTTCGCAACGGTAAATGTGTTGATACCTCTATGGGGCTGACCCCGCTGGAAGGTCTGGTTATGGGGACTCGCTCTGGCGACATCGACCCTGCTATCATCTTCCACCTGCATGATTCACTGGGCATGAGCGTTGAGCAGATCAACAAACTGCTGACCAAAGAATCTGGTCTGCTGGGTCTGACCGAAGTCACCAGCGACTGCCGTTATGTTGAAGACAACTACGAAACCAAAGCTGACGCTAAGCGCGCTATGGACGTATTCTGCCACCGTCTGGCTAAATACATCGGCGCTTACACTGCGCTGATGGATGGTCGTCTAGACGCCGTTGTATTCACCGGCGGTATCGGCGAAAACGCAGCAATGGTACGTGAACTGACTCTGGACAAACTGGGTCTGCTGGGCTTCGAAATCGATCACGAACGCAACCTGGCTGCACGCTTCGGCAAATCAGGCACCATCACTAAAGATGGCAGCCGTCTGGCCGTCGTTATCCCAACCAACGAAGAGTTGGTGATTGCACAAGACGCCTCTCGTCTGACTGCATAAGACGCATCTCAACCCCGCAAGCCAAGGCCTGCGGGGTATTTAAGCTCCAAAGTTTAAATCAAGCGTAGAAATTCTAACCTATCCGACCAAGTTCAACGCACTGAGCACACCAACATCCGTTCAGCCAGTTGAACAACCGTAAAGAGGTTTTATCGTGTCACGTACAATTATGCTGATCCCCACCAGCACCAGCGTTGGCCTGACCAGCGTTAGCTTGGGTGTCATCCGCTCCATGGAGCAAAAAGGTGTTCGCCTTAGCGTGTTCAAGCCCATCGCCCAGCCACGCACCGGCGGCGATTCTCTTGATCAAACTACCACTATCATCCGCGCTAACTCTTCAATCCCTGCTGCAGAACCACTGCGCATGTCTCACGTTGAAACGCTGCTGAGCTCTAACCAGCAGGACGTGTTGATGGAAGAAATCGTTGCTCGTTACCACGAAAATACCAAAGACGCAGAAGTTGTTCTGGTTGAAGGCTTGGTTCCAACACGTAAGCACCAGTTTGCTAACGCGCTGAACTATGAAATCGCCAAAACCCTGAATGCTGAAATCGTCTTCGTTATGGCGCTGGGTAATGACACTGCGTCTCAGGTTAAAGAGCGTATCGAACTGGCTCGTTCTAGCTTCGGCGGCAGCAAAAACAAAAACATCACCGGCGTGATCATCAACAAGCTGAATGCACCGGTTGACGATCAGGGTCGTACTCGCCCAGATCTGTCTGAAATCTTTGATGACTCTAACAAAGCCAGCGTTGCAAACCTAGACACTGCACAGCTCGTGGCAAATAGCCCGCTGCCAGTTCTGGGCTGTGTGCCTTGGAGCTTTGAGCTGATCGCGACTCGCGCAATCGACATGGCGAATCACCTGAAAGCACGCATCGTGAACGAAGGCGACATCAAAACTCGTCGTATCAAGTCTGTGACTTTCTGTGCTCGCAGCATTCCTCACATGCTGGAGCACTTCCGTCCAGGCTCTCTGCTGGTCACTTCTGCCGACCGTCCAGACGTACTGGTTGCCGCATGTCTGGCTGCGATGAACGGCGTGGAAATCGGTGCGATCCTGCTGACCGGTGGTTACGATATGGACGAGCGCATTGCTAAGCTGTGCGAACGTGCATTCCAGACGGGTCTGCCAGTATTCATGGTGGACACTAACACTTGGCAGACATCTCTGAGCCTGCAGAGCTTCAACCTCGAAGTTCCTGCTGACGACCATCAGCGCGTAGAGAAACTGCAAAACTACGTCGCTAGCCATATCGATAGCAAGTGGATCGACTCTCTGACTGCCGCCTCTGAGCGTTCACGTCGTCTGTCTCCTCCGGCATTCCGTTATGAACTGACCGAACTGGCGCGTAAAGCTTGCAAACGCGTTGTTCTGCCAGAAGGCGACGAACCACGTACCGTTAAAGCAGCCGCTATCTGTGCTGAACGCGGTATCGCTGAATGTGTTCTTCTGGGTAACCCAGAAGAAATCCAGCGCGTAGCAGCGGCTCAGGGCGTTGTTCTGGGTAAAGGCATCGAAATCGTCGATCCAAATGTCGTTCGTGAACAGTACGTTCCACGTCTGGTTGAGCTGCGTAAGAACAAAGGCATGACCGAAGTTGTTGCTCGCGAACAACTGGAAGACAACGTGGTTCTGGGTACGCTGATGTTGGAACAAAACCAAGTCGACGGTTTGGTATCTGGCGCAGTCCACACCACAGCAAACACTATTCGCCCACCGTTGCAGTTGATTAAAACAGCGCCAGGCAGCTCTTTGGTTTCTTCTGTGTTCTTCATGCTGCTGCCTGATCAGGTTCTGGTTTATGGTGACTGCGCGATCAACCCAGATCCAACGGCTGAACAGCTGTCTGAAATCGCGATTCAGTCTGCTGATTCTGCGGCTGCATTCGGTATCGAACCACGCGTTGCCATGATCTCCTACTCTACCGGCAACTCTGGTGCAGGCAGCGACGTTGAGAAAGTACGCGAAGCAACTCGTCTGGCTCAGGAAAAACGTCCTGATCTGATCATCGATGGCCCTCTGCAATATGATGCGGCAATCATGGCTGACGTTGCGAAGTCTAAAGCGCCTAACTCTCCAGTGGCGGGTAAAGCAACCGTGTTCATCTTCCCAGACCTGAACACCGGTAACACCACTTACAAAGCGGTACAGCGTTCTGCTGACCTGGTTTCTATCGGGCCAATGCTGCAAGGCATGCGTAAGCCGGTAAATGACTTGTCTCGTGGCGCACTGGTTGACGATATCGTCTACACCGTTGCTCTGACTGCGATTCAGGCTGCACAGGCTGCGGCGGCAGCTGCTAAGTAATCTCTGATTACCTATGTGCTTTAAAGGCTCCCAATGGGAGCCTTTTTCATAGGTATCAATAGACTACAGCGCTCATGGGGATTACATGTTATCGTTTAACAACGTTTCCGCCTGTTTCACAATATCTTCCGCCGTCAGTTCATACTCCTTCATCAAGAAATCCTGCGTTCCCACCTGACCGTAGCGCTCTTTAATTCCAACGCGTCGCATTGGTATCGGATAATTTTCAACCAGCACTTCTGCCACTGCTGAACCCAGCCCATTATGGATACTATGGTTTTCACAGGTGACGATTCGCCCTGTTTTTGTTGCGTATTCAATAATCAGGTCTTTATCGATAGGCTTCAAAGTGAACATATCAATAACCGCCACGCTGTATCCCTGCTGTTTCAGTATCTCTGCGGCTTGTAAAGCCTCTGCCACCATGATGCCATTGGCGATCAGCGTGATATCTTTACCATCCTGTAAAACCTTTCCCTTACCGATGGTAAATTCAGTGCCTTCAGGATAAATAGTATAGGCCTGCTTGCGGATAGTCCTTACCCAATGGAAGCCTTTCAAATCGACGAGTTGTCGCAGAATGTCACGGAACATCGCGGCATCCGTCATTTCCATGACCACCGAATGCGCCAAACCACGCACGATCCCCATATCTTCAAATGACATATGGGTTCCGCCATTGTGACAGGCACTCACGCCCGCGTCTGACGCAATCACCTTGACGTTGTTTTTCTGATAATCAACAGACATGAAAAGCTGATCAAAACAACGGCGACTAGCAAAAGCAGTAAAGGTATGCACAAAAGGAATTCGGCCAGCCAATGAAAGCCCCGCGGCAGTACCAATCACGTTTGCTTCCATAATTCCGCAGTTAATCACCTGCTGTGGAAAATCGCGATGAACGGCATCCATCGCCATTGAACTCATCAAATCAGCTTCTAAGGCAATAACCGGCGTATTTTCCATGAACTGCTCGCGCATCGCCTGAGCATAGACCTTACGCATTTCAATTTTATCTTTCTGTAACGGCAAGAATTCATGGCTCATAGCGAAGCCTCCAGTGTCTCAATTGACTTCAGCATTTCAGCTTTTATTTCGGCAGTTAAACGCAGATGATGCGAATTAGACAGCTGCTCGATGTAAGGAACCCCTTGGCCTTTTATGCTGTCGAGTATCACGACGCGAGGCCGCTGCTCACTGGTGCGAACTGGGGCAACAACATCATAGATTGCAGCAATATCGTCACCTTTCACGCTGACAACATCGAAACCAAATGCACTGAATTTCGCCTTAAGATCAAACGGTTTAATCACTTCATCCAAGGTTCCATCCAACTGCTGCTTGTTATAATCAATAAACAACGTCAAGTTATTCAGATTATGATGGGCAATAAATTGGAATGCCTCCCAACACTGCCCTTCGTTGAGCTCACCATCCCCCAAAATGCAGAACACACGGTTTTTACGCCCGGCCAAGCGATGTGCCAATGCCATTCCTGTCGCTATGGATACCCCTTGCCCTAACGACCCCGTTGTGGCATCCACGCCACGGGTTAGTAAGCGATCGGGATGACTCGGAAAATGGGTGCCATTTTGGTTTAGCGTCGCTAGGTCCTCACGCGGAAAATAGCCTTTGAGTGCTAACGCACTGTAGAGCGCTGGTCCCGCATGGCCTTTGGATAAGACGAAATTGTCGCGCGCCTCCCACTCAGGATCCGATGGGTCAATATTCATCACCGCGCCATACAGCACGGCCAGCGTTTCGACTACCGACATCGAACCGCCATAATGGCCAAATCCTAGGTTGGTTAGCGCTTTCAACGTTTCCACGCGAATTTCTGTCGCGTAGCGTTGAACCTCATTTAGGTTAAGCATAATGACCCCTTATTTATTCACACCGTCGGAGGACGTGGAGGGTGAGCTCTTACGAGAGAAGAAGTAGTTATGCGCCACAAGTGCCGCAAAGATCGCAATAATAACTACCATAATCATGTCCTTGTTCATGAAGCGCGCCATGTTGCCCAACACAATACCGATGGCGCCAAAATCAGCGTCCGAGAAGGTCGTGTTAGCAAAACCCAAAGCGCCAAGAACAGGGAGTAATAGAACGGGTAAGAACGTAATCAACAAACCGTTGGCAAAAGCTCCAAGCATCGCACCACGACGCCCGCCGGTTGCATTACCAAACACGCCTGCGGTAGCACCAGTAAAGAAGTGCGGCACAACACCTGGCAAAATCAGCACCAGATTGAATTGGCCCAGTAAGAATAATCCCACCAGTCCGCCGAGAAAACTAAACAGAAAACCGACCAACACCGCGTTTGGTGCATAGGGATAAACCACTGGGCAGTCGAGTGCCGGACGTGCATTCGGCACTAAGCGCTCTGAGAAACCGGTAAATGCAGGCACAATTTCTGCCAGAATCAGGCGCACTCCCTGCAAGATGATGAATACACCGGCGGCAAAAGTGATCGCCATAATAATGGCGTAAACCAGATAGTTTTGACCGGCGCTATAGGTTGCCTCAACGAAGGTGGAACCCGCACTCACCGCCATAATCAGGTAAATCACCATCATGGTCAGAGAGATTGAAATTGAACTATCGCGCAAGAAACTCAGGTTTTTAGGCAGATTCATCTCTTCGGTCGAACGAGAGCCTTTACCTACGCGTCCGCCAATCCAGCCAGAAAGAATGTAGCCAAGCGTACCAAAGTGACCGAAAGCAATATCGTCATTGCCGGTAATTTTCCGCATATAGCGTTGCGCCAGTGCAGGGAAAAAAGCCATGACTAAGCCCAACGTCAACGCTCCCGTAAAGACTAATTGCACGCCCTCAAAACCCGCTACGGTTAAAATAATCCCGATCATACACGCCATATAAAACGTATGATGACCCGTCAGGAAGATGTATTTCAACTTGGTAAAACGAGCAACGACGATATTAGCCACCATGCCGAATGCCATGATTAGCGCAGTTGCTGCACCGTATTTTTCGAGTGCTATAGATACAATGGCCTCGTTGTTAGGGATAATGCCTTGAATATTGAATGCATGTTCAAACATGCCACCTAATGGATTCAGAGAACCCACTAATACACCCGCACCGCCGCCTAATACGATAAAACCTAAAATAGTTTTTACCGTACCTTTTACCACATCACTGAACGATTTTTTTTGCGCGAGCAAACCAATCAACGCAATTAAACCGACCAATACGGCGGGAACCTTTAATATATCAACGATGAACTTAAGCGTTTCTTGGATAAACATATCCACCTCGCTAATTATCTGGGAGTCTGTCGATTATTTTATTTATTGAAATAAGCGCGTAGTTTAGTTTCTAACTCATTTATATCGATAATATTAGTAATCACAATCAATTGGTTATCAGGAATACTAGCACTCGCAGCAATATCCTTTGCCATAACAAACAGGTCTGCTTCACCGGGAATAGCCGAGGAGAGATCGGAATGCTCTACCTCGGCGTCAACGCCCATTTTTTTGAGTACTTTCTTGATATTCATTTCAACCATAAAGCTACTGCCTAACCCTGAACCACATATCGCCATAATTTTCATTATTTGTTCCTCGGTGATTTATTTTGAATGCAGGAGTCCCGCAGGTAATCCTGATGTTTTGATCATTGGGTTATTAAATTAAGTAGAAATTAATATTTTTCGATGATGGTTTTAATTTCCTCTATGGTAGTAGCCTGATGAATTTTTTTTACCGCATCATCATCTGAGAAAAATTCAGCCAGATGAGAGATTAATTCAATGTGGCTGTGACTATCCGGTGCCGAGAGCATAACGATTAAATTAACAGGATCGTTGTCGGCAGAATAAAACAAAACGTCTTGCTTGACGCTTAGCAGTGAAAGCCCGAGAGATTTAGCCCCCTCTTCTGGTCTAGCGTGTGGCATCGCTATTCCCGGAGCCAAAACATAGTAGGGACCCAGTTTTTCATGTTGCTGATAAATCGCAGCAAGATAGTCAGGAGTAATAATGCCTTTTTGCAACAACGGCTGAGCGCTGAGTTTTACCGCCTCCTGCCAAGAATCCACACGCTCACGAATTTGTATCGTGTCATCAGTTAACCAAGTGTTTAGCATTGTCTCTCCTAAGCGGATGACCTCAGTCGATAACCTTTAACTGTGGGTCATTTAAACCCGCGGTCATCACATGATTGAGTGGTGTAAGGAGACGATACCTTTAAAGATAGCGCTACCAAAAACGCTATCTATTGGATTTGTGATAGCGCTATCAAAAATAGATGTTTATTCTATGAACAACGAGGATGCATAACTTTAAAGCAGCCGATATGACAATATCTCACGCTAGGTCAGTAAGTAGTTTGATGATTAATCTATTTTTTTAGCTAAAATAGTGTCACTGCAGCCTAGGCTCCGTTAGGAACAAGCATGCCTATCATTAAAAAACGACGTAGTACCGGCAGAGTGACATTGGCCGATGTAGCCAGACTCGCCGGTGTGGGTTCTATGACCGTGTCACGCGCGCTTCGCACGCCCGATCAGGTTTCGGATAAGCTAAGAGAAAAAATCGAGTCTGCCGTTAGCGAACTGGGCTATGTGCCAAACCTTGCCGCAAGCGCGTTGGCGTCAGGAGCCGGTCGCACCATTTCTGTGGTCGTTCCCTCATTTACTGAGGCTGGCTGTGCCCAGATGCTTGCCGGCCTACAAAGCGTGCTGCAACCGGCAGGGTTTCAACTCACGCTCTCTGAGTCTCAACGTGATGAAGAACGTGAAACAAACATGTTGGAAAATCTTCTGTCGGCCAGTCTGGCCGCGGTTGTTTTGTTGAGTACTGAACAAAGCGATAATACGCGGCAGTGGCTGAAGAATGCAGAGATCCCCGTGGTTGAAATTGGTGCAATCCGTGAGGATCCTATCGATATCAACATCGGGATAGATTATGCCGATGCCATGTTCAATCTCACCCGTCACGTTATCGAGCGCGGGTATGAAAACATTGGTTTGCTGTGCGCTAACCAAGAGCCGTGGGTATTTCAACAGCATCTGCACGGTTGGCATCAAGCGTTGTTGCGCAGCCATTTCTCGCCACACCGTGTAATTAACGCCGCCGAGCCGGCTAATTTTTCTACCGGTGCGAATCTACTACCGGAGTTTATTCTGGCTTGGCCTGAAATAGATGCGTTGATTTGTGCCTCTGACGAACTTGCCTGCGGCGTCTTATATGAGTGTCAACGACGGCATATTCGCGTACCAAGCCAGTTGGCGGTGGCGGGATTCGGCAATCGTGATGTCAGTCAGGTATGTCAGCCACCGCTAACAACCACCGCGGTACCGTTTAAAGAGATAGGAATTCAGGCTGCCAACGCACTGCTGGCGCGCCTGAATCAGCAAGCAACCCAAGCCACTATTCCTGTCAGCTCAGTATTATGCAAACGGAGCAGTTGCTAAGCCGACAAAAAGTGGAATCGCTACTCTTCGCTTTCGTTCTGCGGTACGTCTTCCGCTTCGGTTTCGCTAGAGACTTTTGCCGATGGCGTACTTTTTTGAATACACATCGGCTGATAGTGCTTGTCGCTATTGCGCGTCATCCACAACGAGAGGGCTTTGAGAGAATCCGGCGTAAAGCTGTCGCATTCAGCCGTAATCTCTTCTGGGGTCATCCAGCGAACAGATTCAACCTCTTCCTCCTGCAAAGCGAAAGGCCCGTGAGACACACAGCTGAAAAGAGCGCCCCAAACACGGCAATTGTCTTGTTCAAAATAGAACATACCGTGATCGGCAAAGGGAACACCGGCAATACCCAGTTCCTCTTCCGCTTCACGGCGTGCTGAATCCAACATGTTCTCACCGCTTTGAACAACGCCCCCTGCGGTTGCATCTAGCCAACCGGGGTAAAAATCTTTGTTATCGGTACGTTTTTGAACCAGGATCTGCCCCATTCCATTGTGAACCACGATATAGGTTGCACGGTGACGCAGACATTGAGCGCGCATTTGCGCACGAGTCGATTGAGCAATGACATCATTGTTTTCGTCAACGATATCGACCCACTCCAACCCGGTGTTGAGCGTTTGTTCCACCATCCTCTGAAACCTTTTTCTTAGCGTACTGACGCACGCAGTTTGTTCATCGCATCTGCTTTATGTGCAACATCAGCGCACGCAGATCCTACCGAAAATGCCATAAAATAAAAAATCAGTCGATTGCGACTTCTGCCAGTATCTCTGTACCGTTCAGGGCGCAGACTTTTAAGACTCCGTGTTCAAGCATCCCAAAGCTAGGGACATTTCCACCTTTAGGTAAGCTAACCGAGCCAGGATTGAAACAATAAATATCACCACGTTGCTCTGCTACCGGCAAGTGTGTGTGTCCGTAGACCAGCACATCTTTTTGGCTCAATGGCGGTAGCTCAGCGGGATGATAAAGGTGACCGTGGGTTAAAAACAATCTTTGATTGTTGAGCAAGATTTGTTGCCAAGGCGCCATCATCGGGAATTTCAACAGCATCTGATCGACTTCACTATCGCAATTGCCACGAACAGCGATGATCTTGTCAGCAAACTTATTTAATAGCTCTGCGACCTGAGGCGGATTATAGCCTTCGGGCAGTGGATTGCGCGGCCCGTGATTGAGCACATCTCCCAGAATAATCAGCCATTGGCTTTCATTTTGTTCAAACAACTCAAGCACGCGCTGCGTCGCGCTGAGAGAGCCATGAATATCCGAGGCAAACATCAGCTTCATATGCGGTTCTCGTTGAATAGGAGTAATGCCCATAGTGTAACGATGGCTATCATTGCCCGCCAGCCTACAAAGCCTTGTTTGCCCACTTTTAACCAGATTGATTCATCAGTTGCTTGTTTTAACAACACTTAATCGCTTTAGCGTCGTTTAGCGGCCGATAAAGCCAGCCACTGGCACACGGACGCGCGTTGCCACTGGAAATGTGCATACTCGACCAACCGTTCAGGCACGGCATCTCCCGCCATAATCAATCGATTGAGCATGAGCGCTAAATCAGTATCTGCGATACACCATTCGCCAAATAAGTTTTGGTGTCCTTCCAACAACAGACGTTCAACTCCGGCGATAAGCTTAGCCGCGGCATACACCCCCTCTTCACTTAGCGCAGGTGGCTTTAGTCCAGCAAAGACAACCTCCGTAGAGCGCTCTTGGCGAATCGGCATGAGATCGCTGCGCAACCATGCCTGAATCTCGCGAGCCTTGGCTCTCTTTTGTTTGTCATGTGGGTAGAGCGACGCAAAATCCGGTGCGGTAAACACCTCATCCAGATATTCCGTAATCGCCGAAGATTCAGAGAGAGAAAAGTTTTCATGCAACAACGTTGGCACCCTACGCGTCAGGGATAGCTCGGCGTACGCCTCCTGCTGATTTTCATGCTCTGCCAAGTCAACGGGTTCCAGTTCGAATCTCAGCCCTTTTTCTTTCAGAGCCACGTAGACCGACATCACATAAGGACTAAAAAAATGACTGTCAGAATACAGCGTAATATCCGGATGACTCATGTTGCCTCCTGAGGAATAGGACAAAACATTAGGAGTGTCAGTATTACATGCCTACGTACTTTTGCAGCGATGAAATCATGTAACAGAGTAGATATTTCATTCAATCTTAATTATACATTTTTGCAACACCATCGCTTTCACCGCTGTGGCTTTTGGACTATAGTCAGAAGGATACGCTTCCTCTTACCGCTTGATTTTTCTGGGAGACATCATGATCGACCTGTATTACGCCCCGACGCCAAACGGCCATAAAATAACGCTTTTTCTCGAAGAATCTGGCCTGTCATACCGCATCCATCACGTCGATATCGGCGCTGGTGAACAGTTCAAACCCGAATTTTTAGCCATCTCGCCGAATAACAAAATTCCAGCCATCGTCGATCGTCAGCCTGTTGACGGCGGCGCACCATTAAGCCTGTTCGAGTCAGGCGAAATACTGCTATATCTGGCAGAAAAAACCGGACGTTTCATCAGTCAGGAGCTGCGTTCACGCGCTTCCACCCTCCAGTGGCTCTTTTGGCAGGTAGGCGGCTTTGGTCCAATGTTGGGACAAAACCACCACTTCAATCACTATGCTCCCCAGCCTGTTCCCTATGCTATCGAACGCTATCAGGTTGAAACCAAACGCCTGTATACCGTTTTAGACAAACAGCTCCAGAAACATGCCTATGTTTCTGGCGATGAATACAGCATTGCCGATATGGCGATTTATCCTTGGGTGGTGCCGCATGCGCGCCAGCGCATCGATTTAGAAGACTTCCCTGCGGTACGTAACTGGTTTGAACGTATCTCTGCGCGCCCCGCCACTAAAAAAGCGTACAACCTGCCACAAGAATAATGGTTTCAGGCCAGCACTCACGGTGCTGGTCGCAATCCCTCTTCTATTATCAATCGCCAATTTTCCCTGTATGCTGAATGCGACATCGCATTTGATAAGGATACCCTATGAGCTTTTTACAGCCTGATGCCATCATTCGGATTAAAAACCTGCGGCTGCGTACTTTCATCGGGATAAAAGAAGAAGAAATCAATAATAAACAAGACGTTGTTATCAACGTTGTGATCCACTACCCAGCAGAACAAGCACGGAGAAGCGAAAATATCGCCGATGCGCTTAACTACCGTACCATCACGAAACGCATCATTGCTCACGTAGAGGAACATCGTTTCGCGCTGCTGGAAAAATTAACCCAAGATGTTCTCGACATCGCTTGTGAACACCACTGGGTCACCTATGCTGAAGTAGAGGTCGATAAGCTTTACGCGCTACGCTACGCGGATTCCGTCTCGATGACTATGCGCTACCGTAAGGCTGATAAATAACGACATATACCCGAACAACTGGAGATGCGGCCAGCAACAATGGCTAATGCAGCCTAAGGTATATCGGGTATACATATCCCTGATCTTGGAGAAGGCTTATGCGTATTTTTATTACCGGCGGAACGGGGCTTATCGGCAAACCTCTTTGCCAACGTCTTCAGACGCTACACCACGAGCTAACGGTTTTAACCCGAGATCCGCAAAAAGGACGAGAAAGACTAGGGGATAACGTTAGCTACGTCACCTCGTTAGATGCGCTGTCAAACCTTGATGGCTATGATGCCGTTATCAATTTAGCGGGCGAGCCTATTGCCGATAAGCGCTGGAGCGAAGAGCAAAAGCAGCGCTTGTGTCACAGCCGCTGGGATATTACCCAGCGCATCGTCGAACTGATCCACAACAGTGCCAAACCGCCCTCTGTGCTACTTTCGGGTTCTGCGGTCGGTTATTACGGCGATCAGGATGAAGCGCTCGTCACAGAAGAAGATCCGCCGCATCACGAGTTTACCCACGATCTTTGCGCTCGCTGGGAAGGGCTTGCTCTGCAAGCTGCCAGTGATAAAACGCGTGTTTGTTTAATGCGAACAGGGATCGTACTTTCACCCAACGGCGGCGCATTAAGCAAAATGCTGCCACTGTTCCGTTTAGGCTTAGGAGGCGAAATGGGTAGCGGCAGGCAGTACATGCCGTGGATCCATATCGATGATATGGTCAACGCCATTCTCTATCTGCTGGAATGCCCAACATTAAATGGCCCGTTCAACATGACCGCGCCCTATCCGGTTCATAACGAACAGTTTATCGCAACGTTAGGTGAAATTTTAGGACGCCCAACGGTAGTACGTACTCCAGCATTTGCAATCAAAACCCTGATGGGCGAAGCCAGCGTACTGGTACTTACAGGACAGCGCGCCGTGCCAAAACGCTTAGAAGAAGCGGGGTTTGGGTTTAGGTATTTTGAGTTGGAAGATGCATTGAGGAATGTATTGGGGAAGGAATTTTAAGTAGGCAGAGGTTTAGTTCACCGATCGTTTATGGGATTGCAGTGAAATGTTTCGTTCGCCTGTCAGCAAATGCGTTTCCATGCCACCGCTGGCGAAGGCGACCGATGAGAGCCCCGTTGCGCGGGGGCTCTCAACTCGCGCGCTTTTATCCGAGACGCCATCTCCGCTACGGTTTGGTATCGCCCATCCAGGGCGCCCCAAACTCCGTCACGACATCCCTGTCGTGCCGGCTCTACCTACCAAGACTTAAACAATTAAAAATACAAAAACAGGGTGTGGTCTTTATCTTTTGCCTTTGACCTTTTCCGGCACGTTGTTCTTCAGCCGAAGGGAGGGATGTCGGCGAAAGAACGGAGGAGCCAGGACAAATTTGCCTGGAGCAAATTTGAACAACGCTTGCGTTGGCCCCGAAGGGGTGAGGCGCAGGGATGCGCCGAATACTCGCGATTGCCGTTCGTTCCGTTAAAGCCGGAATGACGAGATTCGGGTACCTGCGAAGCAGGCTGAAGAACGGTGCCTAGCTGGGGTGTCGGGGGGCAGCGCTTGGCCCCCCGACTCGGACGCCTGCACAGTGTATATGCAGATTTAGGTGCTTTAGGCGTACGAAACCTTACACAGCTCTCACGCCTACGCCAGTGATGTCTGCAGTACGAAAAATCACACCACTCTAGTATAAAAGTACTGCGGCTATTATGCTCTCCCAGCAATCCCCCTACTTCAATGCCCCCGACAAAAACTGCTGTAGCCGCACACTTTTGGGGTAACCAAACACCAACTCTGGCGGCCCTTGTTCTTCGATTATCCCTTGATGCAAAAAAATGACGTGATTAGACACGTGACGAGCAAATCCCATCTCGTGAGTCACCACAACCATCGTTTTCCCCTCTTCGGCCAGCTTTTGCATAATGCGTAATACTTCACCAACCAATTCAGGATCGAGCGCCGACGTTGGTTCATCAAATAGCAATACTTCAGGCTCCATCGCTAAAGCACGAGCGATAGACACACGTTGTTGCTGACCGCCAGACAAATTGATCGGGTATTTCCCTCGCGCTCTTTCATCAATACCCACTTTGTCTAGGTAGCGAATCGCTCTCTCATGCGCCTCCGCTTTACTCAGACCAAGAACCTGAATCGGTGCCTCCATCACGTTTTCCAGCACGGTCATGTGGCTCCATAAATTGAAATGCTGGAACACCATCGTCAGGCGCGTACGCAACAATCGAAGCTGCTTTTTATCACCCACTTTTAACTGGCCGTCAGTATCACGTACCAAACCGATATCGGTGCCGTTAATAGCAATCGTGCCCTCGCTCGGTTTCTCCAAAAAATTAATGCAGCGTAAAAACGTACTCTTTCCCGATCCCGATGAGCCAATAATACTGATCACATCACCCGCTTTTGCCGTCAGTGACACACCTTTCAACACTTCGTGGTCACCGTAGCGTTTATGCAGCTCTATTACGTTAAGTTTGGTTGGATTCATCAACGGCAGCTCAGTGAGAAAGTGAGGGATTAACATGGGCCATCCAGCGTTTTTCCGCTTTGCGGAACAGCCTGATGAGCACGTAAGAGATAATCAGATATAGCACGGCCGCAATGCCAAACGCGGTGAAAGGCTGATAGGTTGCGGAATTGATATCACGAGCCACTTTCAGCAAATCCGGTACCGTCGCGGTAAACGCCAGCGCGGTCGAGTGCAGCATCAGAATCACTTCATTACTGTATGCAGGTAATGCCGTACGTAACGCAGAAGGTAAAATAATGCATCGGTAAAGCTTAAAACGTGAAAACCCATAAGCATTCGCGGCTTCGATTTCACCATGGGGCACCGCACGGATCGCTCCAGCGAAGATTTCGGTGGTATAGGCGCAGGTATTCAGCGTTAACGCCAGTAAAGTACAGTTCAGCCCGCTGCGGAAAAATGCATTGAGCATCTCGGTACCTTTGACTATTTCCAGCGTGTACATCCCAGAGTAAAACACCAGCAGTTGCACATACAGCGGAGTGCCACGAAAGACCCAGGTAAACAACCATACCGGCATCGAAATCCAACGTTTTGGGGAAACCCTAGCCACGGAGAGAAAAACGGCCAGTATTCCGCCCATCACCACCGAAGCAATCAACAACCACAGCGTAATCGCGATTCCGGTGAAGCGAAAGCCATCCGTCCAAATCAGCGATTTCCAATACTCATGAATAATTTCATTCATAGTTCTGCCCTTCTCACACCCGCAGAGTAGCGTTTCTCGAGCATCAGCAGCACACCATTCGACACCGTGGTAAAGAGCAAATAGATCGCACCCGCCACGATGGCAAAATAGAATGGCTGCCAAGTACCTTTGCCAGCAATCTGAGTGGCTTTGACTAAATCGTCCAAACCTAACAAAGAAACTAGCGCTGTGGCTTTTAAAATCACCTGCCAGTTATTACCGATGCCCGGTAACGCATAGCGCATCATGGCTGGGAACAAAATACGGCGGAAAATTTTGCTGGCGGAAAATCCCAGCGACGTTGCCGCTTCGATCTGACCTTTTGGTACAGCCATAAAGGCACCGCGAAACGTTTCCGTAAAATAAGCGCCATAGATAAAGCCCAGCGTGATCACGCCGGCAACCAGCGGATCGATATTAAACTGCGACCAGCCGAGTAAATCCGTTATTTGGTTTAAAACCATCTGCAAGCCATAAAAGATCAGCAGCATCAGGACAAGATCCGGTACGCCTCGAATAAGCGTGGTGTAACCTTCAAAAATCGTCGTCAGAACAGACGAACGAGAGAGCTTTGCCGCCGCACCGAGCAAGCCTATGGCCACCGCAAGCAGCACCGAGCTTACCGCAAGCTCAAGCGTCACTAGTGCACCATTTAAAATGAGTTGAGAGTAGCCTTGTAGCATCTTCAGCCTGCCATTTCATAGCGAAAAAACTTAACCCACAGACACCCACCGCACAAAATACGGTGGATGTCTCACCTCGGATTAACCGCCGTAGACGTTAAAGTCGAAATACTTCTTAGCAAACTTGTCATAGGTGCCATCTTTACGCATCGAATCGAAGGCTTTATCCAAGGCAACCTTCAAATCGGCATCATCCTTACGCAACCCCATGCCTGTACCTACGCCAAAAATTGCGTTGTCTTTCACCGATGGGCCTGCAAAGGCATAGTCTTTGCCCACAGGCTGTTTCAAGAAGCCTTCGCTAGCGGCAACTTCATCTTGGAAAGCCGCATCGATTCGGCCCGCCGCTAAATCAGCGTAGATTAAATCCTGATTCTGATACGGCACCACGTCCACACCCTGCGGACGCCAGTGCTGATTCGCATAAGTTTCCTGCGTAGAACCTTGCAGTACCCCGACGTGTTTACCTTTCAATGACTCCAACGTTGGCTGAATAGGAGAACCTTTAGCCGCTACTAAGCGAGAATCTGCTGCGTAGAGCTTCTCGGTAAAAGCAATTTCCTTTTGGCGCTTTTCGGTAATCGATAGGGAAGAAATGATGGTGTCGATCTTCTTGGCTTTCAGAGATGGGATCAGGGCATCGAAATCACTCTCTACAAACGTACATTGAGTATTGATGCGTTTACACAACTCTTTGGCTAAGTCGATATCAAATCCCACCAGTTGTCCTTGAGGATTTTTGGAAGAAAACGGTGCATAGGTCGGATCGGTGCCCACTCTGAGATGATCCGGAACCGCCGCAAAAACGCTTGAAGAGCCAACCATCGCTAAAACTAGAGATACTGCTAATACCTGCTTCTTCATACTTTACCCTCAAGGAAACGTTTTATGGTTGTGATGTCGTTGTGTTGTTTGCAGTCTGTCGAACTCAATGTATCGACTTAAAATTGTTATTTATGCGAAAGCTCGGCTCGCATTGAAAGCTGTAGCAGATTTCATGCCATACCCATTGACTCACCACGTGATACACGCTGGCGGTGAGCCAGCATCCTCAAAGGAACGATTCTAAGGATGCGGAACACCGCTGATATCAGTGAAGTGAGCCACTCAGCTTTGCTTTAGCAAAGATAGAGCAGCAATGACAAAACGACAGGTCCTGAGGAGGGAAAATTAGACTTTATGCACCAAAAGTGATCGATGTTGCAAAAACGCACTAATGTTGCACAAGTGTTACTGCGATTTATGTCCGCCGTCCCAGCGGGTGAAGAGATCTTGTGAAATCTCGATATCAAACTGATCGATCACGCGGTTAACCGTTTGATCGACGATATCTTGCAACGTCTGTGGGCGATGATAAAACGCAGGAACCGGCGGCATCACGATCGCGCCGAGTTCTGCTGCCGTGGTCATCATGCGCAGATGGCCTAAATGTAGCGGAGTTTCACGCACACAAAGCACTAAACGGCGGCGCTCCTTAAGCACCACGTCTGCAGCTCGCGTCAATAAGTTATCGGTATAGCTATGAACAATACCAGACAGCGTTTTCATCGAGCACGGTAAGATGACCATACCTGCGGTTTTAAACGAACCCGAAGAGATACTGGCGGCAATATCACGCGCATCATGCACCACGTCAGCAAGGCTCTGTACATCGCGCAGTTGGAGATCGGTTTCTAGTGCCAGAGTCTGCCGTGCGGCATTGCTCATGATCAGATGAGTTTCGATATCAGGCACGCCGCGCAATACTTCCAGCATACGCACGCCATAAATCACGCCGCTGGCGCCAGAAATACCGATGATTAAACGTTTCATGAGTGTTGGCCTACTTTGGTGGATTTAATCAGACACTCAGCTGGAATACCAAACAAGGAGTGCAAACGGCGAATCATCGGTAACGTTAAATTACGTTTACGATTCAACACTTCATAGACACGGTTAGGATGCCCAATGGCCGCAGTCAGATCACGAACCGTCAAGCCTGACTGCTCCATGCGAAACTTAATAGCTTCAACCGGGTCGGGAAGCTCCACGGGAAAGTGCTTAGATTCGTATGACTCTATAAGCGTAAGCATAACTTCGAATTGATCCCCTTCCGGCGTATTTGGCTCAGGGGGATTTTCAAAGAGTCGTGCGGCCTCTTTCAAAGCGGCTTTGTAATCTTGCTCATTACGGATTGGGCGAATATTCATCTACCACTCCATTTCTATGGTATGGGCATCATAACATCCATGAGTCCCATTCTGGGACAAGTGAATCTTATCCCATTTTGGGACTATCGCAAGGCAAAAAAACCTGCATGGTGAAAATCTACTTCAACGTAAATTTCACCATGCAGGGCAGATAGGACATAAATAATTTATGACTCATTAACTACATAGTCAATGCGGCCAAATGCGAGCAGATGCTAAAAATAGAATGCCAATCTAACATGGCTTGCAGAGGCAATTACCCCTCATTATGCATCTCAAGATTTTCAGCTTCTTCCTGACCGCGTATCGCTTTTGCATCATCACTGCGCAGCGACTGCAGATAATCGAGGTAGCCTTGATCCACATCCTTGGTGACATAAATCCCGTTAAATACTGAGCACTCAAACTGCTCAATATCGGGATTCTCTTCACGCACGGCTTCGATGAGATCGTTCAGATCTTGGAAAATCAGGCCATCAGCGCCAATGATTTTCGCAATTTCGTTCACTTCACGCCCGTGTGCAATCAGCTCATTAGCGTTTGGCATATCGATGCCATACACGTTAGGGAAACGGATTTCCGGCGCAGCCGATGCTAGATAAACCTTCTTCGCACCCGCCTCCCGAGCCATTTCCATAATCTGTTGGGAAGTCGTACCACGTACGATAGAGTCATCAACCAGCAGCACATTTTTGTCACGGAATTCAGCACGATTGGCGTTAAGCTTGCGACGCACTGATTTTCGGCGTTCCTGCTGGCCTGGCATGATAAAGGTGCGGCCTACGTAGCGATTTTTAACAAATCCCTGACGATAAGGCTT
This sequence comes from Hafnia paralvei, assembly GCF_020150375.1. Taxonomy (NCBI): domain Bacteria; kingdom Pseudomonadati; phylum Pseudomonadota; class Gammaproteobacteria; order Enterobacterales; family Hafniaceae; genus Hafnia; species Hafnia paralvei. The sequence goes on from NZ_CP083737.1 coordinate 3,107,248, forward strand.
ATCCAGAATACGAGCGATTTCTAGCGCGATATCACATGAGGTTTCAGGGATCGGGATAACCACATCAATATCCAAATCCTCCCACTCACGGGCAATTTTTGCCCCCAGCTTCTGCCCCATTCGCACACGTGCACTGTAGACAGAAATCTTATCGATAAAGGAATCTGGACGAGCAAAGTAGACATACTCAAACAGACAAGGATTGCTCTTCGGATTATCGGCACACTGGCGGGTAAATAACTGCCCTTTCTCAGTAACATAAATCGCTTCACCCGGTGCAACATCACGGATGAATTCGAAGCCCAGCGTATCCAGAGCCACGCTTTCGGAAGCGACCATATATTCTACTCGGCCATCTTCCAGATCGCGTTTACCGATCACCAACGGACGAATGCCGTTTGGATCGCGAAACGCCACCATGCCGTGGCCGATGATCATCAGTACGCAGGCATAAGCGCCACGAATTTGCTGATGCGTCGCCGCAACCGCTGCAAATACGTTATCAACTTCCAGCGGATAATGATCAAAACGATCCAGCTCATGAGCAAAGATATTGAGCAAGATTTCAGAGTCAGAAGTGGTATTGACGTGGCGACGCGCACGCTCAAACAATTTCTGCTTAAGTTCGTGCGCATTCGTCAGATTACCGTTGTGAGCCAAGGTAATACCAAACGGGGAGTTAACATAAAACGGCTGCGCCTCAGATGCGCTAGAGCTGCCTGCCGTTGGGTAACGAACGTGGCCGATACCCATATTGCCTTGCAGGCGGAGCATATGCCGTGCTTCAAACACATCTTTCACCAACCCGTTCGCTTTACGCAAACGGAAGCCATTATTGGCATCAATAGTGACGATGCCTGCGGCATCTTGCCCACGGTGTTGAAGCACCGTTAACGCATCATAAATCGACTGGTTTACCGGTGTAAAACCGGCGATACCGACAATACCGCACATGTTGTCATTTCCTCATCAGCGTTACCGGAGCGGGAGCGGAATAGAAGGCAAATGCTCCGGTATGAAACTCGACGTGCTCTGCAGGTAGTCAAAGAACCACCTGATAATGTAACTGAACTGCGGGATGAGCTGCGACTGTTTCCAGTCCGCACTTTGTGCCATCGAGGTAAAGGTATCCAGAAAGAACAGTAGCGCTGACACAATCAGCACTCCACGTAGCGCACCAAAGCAAATCCCTAGTACACGGTCGGTTCCGCTCAGTCCGGTTCGCTCCACCAACGAACCAATCACATAGTTAACAATGGCTCCGACAATCAGCGTTGCAACAAACAAAATGGCAATCGCAATGCCGTTGCGCACCAGCGCATCTTCAAAACGGGTGAAGTAGACGGCGAGATAGGTATAGAAATGGCTGGCGACAAAGAACGCGGCCCCCCATGTAACCAGTGACAACGCTTCTCGCACAAATCCTCGAATCAGGCTAACTAACGCCGAAAATCCGATGATGCCAATAATGACCCAATCAATCCAAACCATGACCATTCCAATCCAAGAATTGCCTCGGCATCCAGTTCGCGGCGAATTCTAACAGAAAAAGAAAACGTTTGCGTAGAGGATTTCCCTTCCTGTTCGCAAATTTTATTCTCATAAAAATTTGGCATAGATCCGGCCAATGCTTCCGGTCAGACCAACTCCCAGATGTAACAACAGCCCTGCCCCCATAACTGAGGACAAAGCTGTTGGAAAAACAAACGCCGTTCATTTCACGGTAAATCCGCGTCTACATAATGACTACTTACCACTATAGCTGCGCACCTGACCATTCAACCCACTGATGCTGTTGAGCTCAGGCAAAGCAGATTCCAGTTTTTGTTTTGAGGCATCTGGTCCCACAAACAAGCGAGTAATTTCCCCTTGAACCGGCGTTGCAGGAACCGTATAGGCACGATAGCCAGACAAACGCAGCTTCGCCACGATTTCGCTCGCCTTAGACGCATTACGTAATGCGCCAAGCTGCACCACATATGCTTGCCCTGCAGGCGCTTTTTCTTCTGGTACAGCGGCGGCTTTAGGTTGCTCAGCGGGCTTCGGTTGTTCTACGGGTTTAGACTGCTCGACAGTTTTTGGCTGCTCCACGGTTTTTTCAACCGGCTTGGGCTTAGCCTCAACCATCTTAGGAGGTTCGACCGGCTTTGGCTTCTCCACCGGTTTTTTCACCGGTTTAGGTTGCTCTACAGGCTTGCTTTCCACTGGCTTGAGATCAACGACCTCACCGCGCCCTTGCTGGACATTAGAAGGCGATGTCATATTGACACTATCGCGATCCTGATTCGGAACATTGCCACTCTCTTGAGGTATCTGCGCATTCGCACCTTCCTGCGGTAGCAGAGGTGTTTCGCTCAGAGGTTGTGTGACCGGAGGGATAACATCAGTGGGATCGTCCTCGCCCGGTTTAGGCACTAAGGGGATCGCCCCAAACTCATCCTGATAATGCTTTTTCTGGCCATCTAACAAGCCAGGCAACACAATCACACCCAGCGCAACGATAATGATCGTGCCAACAAGTCGGTTTTGAAACTTACTCGCCACTCGCGTTCTCCGTTTCTAATGCCGCCATAACATGCGCGACAGTATGGAACGAACCACAAACAATCACGATATCCTGTGGAGCAGCATCCTGCATTGCTTTTCTCCATGCCCTTTCGACGTCGGCAAACACATTAGGTTCATCTAAATGCTCAGCCAAGCGTTCAACAGGAGCGCCACGTGGCCCCTCTAGCGGAGCACAGTACCAATCATGGATTAAAGGTTTCAGACACTCTAGCGTTCCCGCAATGTCTTTATCTTCTAACATGCCAACCACCGCGCGCAGATGACGGGGTTGCGTCGATGGACGCTGCTCGAGCAACTGCTGTAAGCGTCCCGCCAAATATCCTGCCGCATGAGGATTATGCGCCACATCCAGAATTAACAAAGGCTGCTCGCGGACGATTTGGAAGCGTCCCGGTAATAATGCCGAATCTAATCCCTGACGGATAGCGGCGTCATCGATGCTCAGCGAACAATGGCGCAGCGCCGCTAACGCGGTAGCGGCATTCGGCAACGGCACCTTCGGTAAAGGTAAATGCGACCACGTTTTATCTGCATCATGCCATTGCCAATCGCGATCGGTTACGCTGAAGTTCCAGTCTGCTCCGCGACGATAAAGCTTCGCGCCCTTTTCAGCGGCGACCTCTGCGATAGTCAGCGGCATATCAGGCTCACCCACAATCGCCGGAATACCCGCACGGAAGATACCCGCTTTTTCACGACCAATACTTTCTCTATCAGGCCCTAACCAGTCGGTATGATCCAGAGCAATGCTGGTGACCACCGCAACGCTGGGATCAACAATATTGGTCGCATCTAAACGCCCCCCTAACCCGACTTCGAGGATAACCACGTCCAGAGCAGACTGTTTAAACAGCTGCAACGCTGACAAGGTGCCATATTCAAAATAGGTCAGAGAAATATCGCCACGTCCTGCTTCTAACGCGGCAAATGAGCGGCAATGTTCGGCTTCGCTGAGCTCTTCGCCTTGAATACGCACACGTTCGGTGTAACGCAACAGATGCGGCGAACTATAAACACCCACTCGGTAGCCGGCAGCCATTAAAATGGCCTCTAGCGTGCGACAAGTTGTGCCTTTGCCATTGGTGCCAGCGACGGTAAATACCGTTGGTGCGGGTTTAAGGAGATCAAGGTTTTCAGCAACGCGTTTAACTCGGTCAAGCCCTAGCTCAATCGCTTTAGTATGCAGGTGTTCGAGATAGTGCAGCCAATCAGCTAATGGCGATGTGGCTTGGGGAATTGGGAGATTATTCATAGTCATTGATCGTTCATGAGTCCCGTTCATACCGGTTCAAGAAGTCAACATAGCCCCCAGGACGGGGGCTATGGCTTTATCCTGCATCATTGAAGCGGCATCGAAATGGGGCAAAGCCCTGATGCCACGCCAAACGTTTCAGATAAAGGAACTGCAGGGCAAACCTATTCTTGAGTCTCGCCGTCAACAGGAACTTCACGAACGATTTCGTTGCTGACAGGTTCTGGCTGCCCCGTCATTTTAGCCACAAGACTGGCCAGTTTATCGCGCATTTCCGGACGACGCACAATCATATCGATCGCACCTTTTTCGATCAGGAACTCGCTGCGCTGGAAGCCTGGTGGCAACTTTTCACGTACGGTTTGCTCAATAACACGCGGTCCCGCAAAGCCGATTAGCGCTTTAGGCTCAGCCACATTAATGTCGCCCAGCATGGCCAGACTGGCTGAAACCCCACCCATTGTCGGATCGGTCAGCACGGAGATATAGGGCAGACCGCGTTCTTGCAGCTTAGCTAATGCAGCACTGGTTTTTGCCATCTGCATCAGAGACATCAGTGCTTCCTGCATACGGGCACCGCCGCTGGCAGAGAAACAAATCAGCGCACAGTTATCTTCCAATGCCTGCTCAACCGCACGCACAAAGCGCGCACCCACCACAGAAGCCATTGAACCGCCCATAAAGGAGAATTCAAAAGACGCAGCAACCACAGGCATACCTTTCAGTGTACCTTTCATCACAATTAATGCGTCTTTTTCACCGGTTTCTTTTTGCGCCGCAGAGATGCGATCTTTATATTTTTTGGAGTCCTTAAACTTAAGAATATCCTTAGGCTCCAGCTCGCTGCCTAATTCAACCTCACTGCCTTCGTCCAGCAAAGTATGCAAACGCATACGTGCAGACATGCGCATGTGGTGATCACACTTAGGGCAAACGTCTAGATTACGCTCCAGCTCGGCGCGATAAAGTACCTGACCGCAGCTATCGCATTTAGTCCAGACACCTTCAGGAATGCTCGCCTTACGGGTTTGCGTGATATTACTTTTGTTAAGAATTCGTTCAATCCAGCTCATCGATGACCTTTCTGTTTGAACCTGGCGAAATGCCAGTCCTCTGTTCATGCCATAAAAATTCGGTCAAAGCCCTTTCCTCGCGGCGAAGAACCTTCCCTTCTTGAATCACAAATTAGGCCACTAGCCAAAAGGCTTACCGCGCTAAAAGGTTCAAGATAACCAGCAGGAACAGACCATAAATGCCGTTCATTAAACCACAACGGTTCGACTCTGTGGATAAAAAACTGGTCGAACCGCGTGGAGTTTACATTTATTGAACACTCCGGGTGAACAATAAACGCATTTTATTTTCCAACTGTGACAGCCCCCTATAGATGACTGTCAGAAGATGCTGACTTTTTCGCTGCACGTTTATGACGCCAAACCTCAATCACTCCCGGCAGAATAGAAAGCACAATAATCGCGACGATCAGCAGTTTCAAGTTTTCCTGTACGACCGGTACGTTACCGAACAGATAACCGGCATAGGTGAACAAGAGCACCCACAGCAACGCACCAATCACGTTATACATGGCGAAATGGCGATATGACATATGCCCCATCCCCGCCACAAACGGTGCAAAAGTACGCACTATTGGAACAAATCGCGCCAAAATAATGGTTTTTCCGCCGTGTTTGTCATAAAACGCATGGGTTTTATCCAGATAGCTGCGGCGAAAAATTTTAGAGTTGGGATTGCTAAACAGCTTCGCACCAAACAGGCGACCAATCGTATAGTTAACCGCATCGCCAATAATTGCCGCCGCGATCATTAAAGCGACCATGGTATGCACATTGAGATCGTTAGTGGGCAACGCCGCGAGAGCACCGGCAACAAAAAGCAAAGAGTCACCCGGCAGGAATGGCGTCACGACCAAGCCGGTTTCGCAGAACAGGATCAGGAACAGAATGGCATAAACCCAAACGCCATACTGCGCAACGAGTTCCGCTAAATGCACATCAATGTGCAGGATAAAGTCGATTATCCATTGAATATATTCCATGGCACTTCACTCTCCATAAACAGTGCTGGTCAATTCCACCAGCTAAAAATCTAAGCCACCACATTTAGTCAGCGAGAAACAGCGGCCCCATCGAAACCTTTGGCAAATCAAAGTGCTCAGGGTAATCAACTGAAACCAGATAAAGACCTGCCGCTTTGGCCGTCGCCGCCGCCAGCTTACGATCTTTCGCCGCCAGCAGCTCGGCCATCCAGCTTTCAGGCTGATTACCACAGCCAATCTCCATCAAGCTCCCCACGATATTACGCACCATGTGGTGCACAAAAGCGTTGGCTTTGATGTCTACGATCACGTAATCGCCCAAACGGGTGACCTTCAGATGTGACACATTTCGCCACGGCGTGCGCGACTGGCATTGTGACGCGCGGAAAGAGGTAAAATCATTCTCTCCCAGCAACGCCTGCCCTGCCCGCTCCATGCGTTCAGCGTCCAAATGATGATAAAAATGAGTCAGCCCATTTTGCAAAACCGCCTGACGATAGCGATGATTGTAGATGACATAACGATAACGGCGAGCCGTAGCGCTAAATCGCGCATGAAAATCCTCACTGACGCTTTTTACCCAACGTACAGCGATATCTTTCGGCATGTGCGTATTCACGCCCATTGTCCATGCCGCGTCTTTCCGCGCCACATGTGTTTCGAAATGCACCACTTGCCCTGTCGCATGCACACCGGCGTCGGTTCGACCGGCGCAGGATACCGTAATGGGCTCACTGGCAACTTTGCTCAACGCCTTCTCTAAGCACTCTTGCACGCTCGGGGCGTCCGACTGACGCTGCCATCCAGCATACTGACTGCCGTCATATTCAATGCCGAGGGCTATCTTGTACACGGGCTTCGCAGACAGAACCTCAGATTCTGTCATGGGTATCAACTCGCCGGAGATTGACGCTTCAGACATTAGTACATGTACTCCTGAATCAGGCGCTCCGCAGTCTCGATAGCCATCAAAGCACCACCAAAACGCACGTTATCCGCGACTGACCAGAACTGCACGACATCAGGGGAACCATAGTCATTACGCACACAGCCGATGCTCAACAGTGGGTTGCCAGAAGCATCCCCCACCTGCGTTGGATAATCATTCTCTTCGCTGAGTTCGATACTCTCTAAACGACCGAAAACATCGCGTGCTTCTTCAGCAGATATCGGGCGTTGAGTCTCAATATGTACGGTCTGAGCATGACCATAGAATACCGGAGACTGAATGACGCTCACCGACATCGGTAGGCTTTCATCCTGCAGAACTTTACGAACCTGATCAACCACACGGCGCTCTTCACGCACGCTACCCTGAGCATCAGATACCAGAGGGAGCAGGTTAAATGCCAGTTGTTTCTGGAATAAACCAGGTTCGAATGGAATACCATTCAGCAAACGCGCGCTCTGTCCGGCTAACTCGTCTACCGCAGCTTTACCGTGGGCGGAAGCCGATAGCAGGCTCGTGACATGAATGCGTGCCAAGCCGGCCTCATCGGTCAACGGGCGAATTGCGGATAACAATTGGCTAACGAGGCTATCGGCCACTACGACCAGATTGCGGTTGCGATACTCTGACAGCGCCTGTGGATTAACGCTTGGCACAACCAAAGGAACATCGTGCTCCATAGCAAAGGCATCGCTACTATCAATGACCAGACAGCCTGCATTACCCGCCTCTTCGGCATAGCGCAGAGACGCCTCCGTCCCCGCGACGAAGAACGCAAGTTGCACTTGTGACCAGTCAAACTCAGCGGCGTTTTCTACCAGAATTTGTTTACCGTTAAAGCGAATGGATTCACCCGCGCTACGTTCGCTAGCCAATGGGAATAGTTCACCCACAGGGAATTCTCGTTCCGCCAACTGTTCCAACAGTGCGCTGCCTACAGCACCGGTTGCTCCTAATAAGGCGATATTCCAGCCGTCAGTCATGTTCTTCTCCCAAAGCAAAAATACAGAGCGCCCGACATCACTTAAGTAAGCAAAACGGGCGCTGGAAAAAACCTTAGTTCAAAATTAGTCGATGAAGCTTAGCCAAACCTTAGATAACGTTTCAGTACCGGTTTTTTTATCCCCAATAAAGGGATGAGGCCGTCGGCTAGGCCAGTTCAGCGCTAAATCCTAGCGCTCTCAGTAGCTCAACGCTCGCGCTGTCGTCACATAGGACGCACAGTGAAGACCACTCGCGGCGTTCTTGATAATGTTTACGCAAGCGATCAAATTCGCCAGCCTGCCCCGCCACACGACGCAGCGGCGCATCATCGCGGCGCACATCATACACCAGATGCATCAGACGTTTGAGTTTTGCCTGATCCAATGCGCCATGAACGCGTACGCTAGCAATTTCCGGCACAGGTAGGAGCTCGCTTAAAGCAACGTGTTGTGGCTGTCCTAAAAATTTGCTGTAGGCTTCAAACACCTGAGTCGTGCCGCGGGCTTTACCTTCTAAGCTGTAGCCTGCGATATGCGGCGTACCGATATCAACCAGATCCAACAGCTCTAATGACAACTCAGGCTCGGGTTCCCACACGTCCAAAATTACACTCAGCTTTTTACCGTTTTTCAGCGCCGCTAGCAAAGCCGAGTTATCGACAATAGGGCCACGCGCCGCGTTAATCAAAATACGATTGTCAGGTAATACAGCGAGCAAGTCGGCATCAACGAGATGCAACGTTTTATCACTACCGGTTTTATTCAGCGGCGTGTGGAAAGTCAGGATATCGGCGTCCTGCACCAACTTATCTAAGGGATAAAAGGTTTCAACATCGCCTCTAGCCGCACGAGGAGGATCGCACAACAGCGTTTGCACACCTAAAGCCTTCAGTCGGTTATTCAAACGAGACCCGACGTTACCTACGCCGACGATACCAACGGTTTTCTCTCGCAGGTCAAAACCATCGCGTTCGGCCAGCATCATTAAAGACGAAAACACGTACTCCACTACCGCTATCGCATTACAGCCGGGAGCCGCCGAAAAACCAATACCCTGCTCGCTTAACCAGCGGTCATCAACGTGATCGGTGCCAGCCGTGGCGGTGCCAACAAAACGCACACTCGTGCCACTCAGTAAGTCTGCGTTCACTTTAGTCACCGAACGCACCATCAGCGCATCCGCACCCACTAGTGCTTCTGCAGGCAACGGACGCCCACGCACCGCTTGTACGGCCCCTAAACGGCTAAACAGTTCGCCCGCATAAGGCATGTTTTCATCGACCAGAATTTTCACGTGTTTCTCCCGCCGGTGCTCAGCACTGCGTAAATAAGAAAATGATTGAACTACTATTTTGCCACCAAAAGCGAAGCGAGCCCAAATAAGTCAGCACGCATTGGCTGATCAACTCACTTTTCGGTAACGCTCAGGCGTGGTACCGGAGATCTGCTGGAACATGACGATAAACGCAGAGGAAGAACTGTATCCCACTTCAAGTGCAACTTCCTGCACCGTTTTCCCCTGCTCTAACAAAGGCAACGAGTGTAAAAAACGTAACCGCTGACGCCATTCACTAAATGACATACCCAGCTCAATCTGGCAACGGCGTGATAAAGTCCGCTCCGTGGTATATACGCGCTGAGCCCATACGCTGAGCGGCGTATTATCGGAAGGACAGCATTCGAGCATCCGCAGCACTGGAGCTAAGAATTTATCCTGCGAGGAAGGTAAGTAAGTCTGATGCACGGGGGCTTGTTTAAGCTGATCGACTAAAACTCGGCATAATCTCAAATCTTCCCGCGTTTCTGGAAATATCAAATCACGCTCAAAGCAATTATCCACAATGGCGTTAAACAAAGGACTAACATTGAGCAAACAGGCCTCCGCCGGAAGGTCTGCGCATAAGCGAGCGCTAATGTTAATGGTTCGAAACTGGGAGAGTTTCCGGTTGTAGCTCGAGTGTTCAACGCCTGCGGGAAGCCATACAGCAAATTTCGACGGAGCGAGAAAACGTTGATCGCCGACGTTAAGGGCCAAAACTCCCGTTCGGATATAAATGAGTTGCCCCCACGGATGGTGGTGCGGCAAATACTCTGTATCCGCATTCACTTCTTCACAGCGAAAAAACAGATTACGAACTGAACTCACCTCATCAGAAGGAAAAATCCGCTGTTCAGCCATAGTTCTTCACCTCAATAACATTAAGTGATAATTCAGTTTGTCTGGATTTCATTAAACATTGTCTGCTTTTCACTATATCTAATAAACCAGACACGCGTAAACTAACGCTCGTCGCCACTGTTGTCGACAATAATGTTTTGAGAAGAAATATCATGAATGCACTATTTCCACTTTTTGCCGTGCTGATTTGGTCAATGAATGCCATTGTCAGTAAGGTTTCTGCCGGCGCTATCGACCCCGCAGCCATCTCATTTTATCGTTGGGTATTAGCATTACTGGTGTTAACTCCCTTTGTATTGCCTGGCGTTGTCCGTAACCGGAAAGCAATTCGGCCGCATCTCGGTAAGCTGCTGATTTTGGGTTTGCTGGGCATGGTGCTATACCAAAGTCTGGCCTATTATGCCGCACACAGTGTCAGCGCATTATTTATGGGGATTTTAAGCTCGCTTATCCCACTGCTAACGGTGCTTATCAGCATCTGGCTATTGCGTATTGTACCCACGGTCGGTATCGCGTTGGGCAGCGTAATGTCCTTCTTCGGATTAGTCTGGTTAGTCAGCGGTGGCAACCCACAAGAGCTATTGACACACGGCATTGGTTCGGGTGAATTGATGATGTTTGCCGCCTCAGCATCCTACGCGCTATACGGTGTGCTCACTAAACGCTGGAATATCAATTTACCGAATTGGCAGTCGCTCTATATTCAAATTGTATTTGGCGTATTGTTACTCCTGCCGAATTTCCTGCTAACCGATAACGTTAGTTTGAATGCACAAAATATTCCGCTGGTATTATTTGCGGGGATCCCCGCGTCTATTATTGCACCGTTCCTTTGGATACAAGGTGTGGTTCGTCTAGGGGCCAATAAAGCTTCAATATTTATGAACCTAACGCCGGTGTTCACCGCGATCATTGCCGTTTCATTCCTACACGAGCAACTGCATAGCTATCACATCATCGGCGGTGGTATTGCTCTACTAGGGGTTGTGATTGCACAGCGTCTGCGGACGCCGCTGGCTCGTAAAAAAAAGCCTGAAAGCGTGGAAAGTACTGAGAAAAAGGCCTGTCCAACCTCGGAGTAAGCACGGTATTTGCTCGTCCTCCTCTCTTGGAGGGCGAGCATATCTTTACTAAAATAGAGCCAAATTTTCACACAGCCTAAGCTTTCCCTAATTTTCATGGCGTATGCTTTCCTCATTGCCCAACTTATTGGAATCTATAGAGGAACGAAAAATGAAAATCACGCTTGTCAGTATCAAATCCAACGCAAAAGACATCATCGCTAACTGCCGTATGTTATTTATGCTATTACGTCATCAAGCTGATGCCGCCATTCCAAGCAATCATGAAGAAATGTTTAAAGAACCCGAAAATGCCATGGTGAAAGCCGCAAGGAGAGTTTGTTGATTTCCCTTTAACCCGTCGATTTGCTAAATCCATCGACGGGTTAAACTCACCATTTATTCATTTGATTTAACATCATTGATACATAAAGACAGTGATTTATAAAGACACTACGTAATAATCCGTTCGTCGCTTGCCAATATAGCCGTCGTGATTAACAAGACGAGATGAGTCAATACACTAACTCGCTGCCTCATGCTAAAATGCCGGTTTGTTTGGAATGGTGTTACAAATGGACAGTAAACATTCAGCAAAGAAGCCCACTATTGCCGACGTTGCCGCTCTGGCAGGCGTTTCTGTTGCCGCGGTATCACAGGTTATATCAGGTAAAGGAAGAATATCTTCTTGGACCGCGCAAATTGTGAAAGATGCGATCAACGAACTTGGCTATGTGCGTAATCACAATGCTTCAACGTTACGTAGTGGTAAAACAAATCTCATTGGTATTGTGTTACATAATATCAGCGATAATTTTTGCGCAGAGTTATTAGACGGTGTGAGTGGTGAACTAGAAGCTAACGGCAAAATCCCTCTATTTATTCAATATGGTAAAGATGGCGCTAGTCTAGAAAATCGCATTGATCTTTTTCTGCATCTGAATGTAGACGGTATTATTCTTATTACACCCTATGATGTTTCTGACGATTTATATATTCGCCTATCGAATACCCCAACGACATATATATCCAGAAATTGTCATTACAATAAAAAACACCATATCGGACCAAATTATTTCAATGCGGTAGAAACCGCGACTGAACATCTGATTAAGCATGGACACAGAAATATCGCGTTTATTGGCGGCGAGAAAGATTCTTATAGCCGCGCCGAGCGTATTGGTGGTTTCTTTTCAGCGCTCATCAGCTACGACGTGATTCCCCATAATGAATGGATAATCGACTGCCCAAACAATCAGCGTATTGCGGCAGAAAAAACCAGCAATCTCCTGACGCATAATCCTCAAATAACCGCAATTCTCGCCTATGACGAAATGACGGCAAACGGAGCTATCCACGGGATACAGCAGGCTGGGAAAAGCGTGGGGAAAGACAACTATATTGCTCGGCAAATCGCGCTTCTATGTTTAGAAAATATCCCTGATACAGCCATAACCAATCTGACGTGCATTGATTTCTCGCTCAAGGAGATTGGCATGAGGGCTGCACAGGACTTGATACAACAACTTGAATCACATCCTGGGCAGCCGAATAATACCGTTCCTAAATTAATACTTCGTGATTCGGCCTAGTTGCCAGAACCATGTTTAAGTGCATCAGCATAGTTTTTAAGCCACTCATCACTCGCACGCGTATTACTGACTTTTCCTTCTACGCAGGATGAAATCCACACCTCGGTAGACCCCTCATCTTGCCCAACAACGAAAGAAAACTCATTTTTGGTTGTCGCAGCCCCCCACTCACCTTCTTTATTGAGGGCAATAACCGACATACTGCCGATAATATTTTTACTTCTTTGCAAACGTTTTTGATGTTGGGCTAATGCTGCGGTACATGCTTGCTGAGGTGACATATGCTCCATTAAACGAACGATTTCGTAAGATAAGCACCCTTTCATGATATCTTCACCCACACCGGTCGCCGCAGCCGAGCCGATATCACTATCCGCATAGCATCCTGACCCAATGATCGGTGTATCGCCCACTCTACCCGCATGTTTCATGAATAGACCCGACGTCGATAAACCAGCAATCACTTCGCCATTTTTAGCCCCTAATATACAGACCGTATCATGACCATCATAAGCTTCCTGAGTTTCATGATTTGTCTCTACAACAAGTTGCTCCTTCCATTTTTTTAGGGAAAGTGAACTTAAATTATTCCGCATCGCAAACTGATTGTTGATCGCATATTGTAAGGCCCCCTCTCCGGCCAAAACATTATTGCGCTGTTTTCCACTCAGTTTTCTTGCTACCGCAATAGGGTTTTTCAACCCTTCAACGGCCATAACTGCGCCATAGTTCAGCGTATTGCCATCCATCCATGCGGCATCAAGTTCTACCTTACCGTTTTCGTTCGGCAGGCCACCATTCCCCACGGAATGAAAGAGCGGATTATCCTCAACATTCATGACGGCTAACTGCACTGCATCGCTAATGGATGCTCCCTCATGAAGTTGAGACATTGCATTCTCCACCCCATCTAAAGCCATACGCCATGTGGCTATAATGGCTGCGCACATAGTTTTGTCTCCGGTGAAAGTAACGCGGCGGCGTCGGCGTCAATGACAAAAACAAAATTCTCATGATTGAGTAGATAAGAAGCCGGGCAGTCGATACTGGTTGGCTCTTCTAGCATACGTCTCACCGCTTCAGCCTTGCTGGAGCCAGATGCAATCAATAACACCGTCTTAGCAGACATAATTTCTTTGAAGCCCATGGTATACATTTCGGTCGGCGCTTCGTCTCGCGTAATTCCATACAAATTGATAGTACTTTGAATGGTAGATTCTTTGTGCTTAGCACAGAAAGCCGTTTGATCAAACGGCGTTCCAGGCTCACATGCGCCGATGTGACCGTTCGTCCCCAGACCTAGCAGCTGAACATCTCTTGGATAGGTGTCTAAAACCTGAGTGTAGCGCTTTATTTCGGCCTCTTTATCCTCAGCATCTGCACAAAACATATCCATATATTTTGGCAATTTATTGAGTCGGCTATACAACCGTTTTTGCATAAAGGTATTCACCGTATAAACGGCATTTCGAGGACCAACATATTCATCAACGTTTAGAAATACGGCATTAGAGACATCATGTGTTGAATTGATAGCCTCAACGAGTATATCAAACAGCCCAGCAGGAGAGGCTCCCGTTGTTAATGATATAACAGGTTTTTTATTCTCAAGCAGCGGTGAAAGAATAAACTTAGATGAAACCGCTGACATTTCTTTATAATTCTGAACGATAAATAATTTCATTATAAAATCCTTATTTTGCACTAAGTTGTTTTTTCACTGCACCACGAATAGTTCCTGCCGTAGTGCCATATATAATTTGGATATTTTCGCTATCAACTTTGACAATGCCCAGCGGCCCTGTTGCATTTAATATTTTGTCATCAACGTTATCCATATTAATAACGCTCACCCTTAATCGAGACATACAGGACTCAACGTCGGTGATATTCTCACTGCCGCCCAACCCTTTAATAATGGTCATGGCTTTCAATTGAAGTGGATCTTTATCTGAATAGGTCTCACCCAGTCCAAGGATATCTATCGTCTGCTCATAATCACTCCCCCTGCCCGGTGTTTTCAAATCAAAACGGACGATCCACCAGCGGAACAGCAGGTAACCTACGCCAGACATCACGACGCCTATCAGAATATTGATCCAGAATTTTGACTCCGGCCGTAAAAAACCATACAGAACAAGGCCGATAATATTTGCTTCCGTTCCACCAACCTGACTCTGGAACATATAGCACAGCATAAAGCTCAGGCCGTTGATTATACAATAAACGAAGTACCACAAAGGGGAGATAAATAGGAACGTAAACTCAAGTGGCTCAGTCACCCCCGCGATAATTGAGGTAAATACCCCCGTAATCAGCAAAGGCTTTATCTTTGCCTTTTGCTCAGGCTTAGCGGTATGGTACATCGCCAACGCCATCATTGGTAAAGTAAACATCGTGATAGGGATCTGTCCACCACGTAAGAACTTCACAATGTCAGGCAATGTCATATTGGTGGGGAGAATATTGGTTCTCATATAGTCGGCAAAAATCGCCCTTGCACCCTCGATAGTGTGACCATCAGGGAATGTTGCTATACCAGATACCATGGTATCTCGAATCACCGTATTCCAGATTTGGTGTAAGCCTGTTGGGATAAGCAAACGCTCTCCCATACCATAAATAAATGGCGCCAATACACCAGCATGAGATACACCAATAGCGGCACTGTTAATTATATTGGAAACAAATACCCATATAAAAGGGAAAAGCTGGCCGAATATAACAAAGAATATTGTGTTTGCTATAGGGACAAAACGAACGCCGCCGAAAAAGGCCAGCGCCATTGGCAATTTTGTTTTATGTGTATGGTTATGAATAAAACTAGACATTATCCCTGTAATAATACCGCCGACGACGCCAGTATTGACGGTTTTAATCCCTAGTGTTTCGGTCAATGCTTTCTCTGGGAACATATGTTGCACGCTGGGAATGAATGTAATCAATGCATGCATACCCATTATCAATGCTAAATACCCGACGAGAGCACCTAACGCGGCATATTCTTTATCTTCCTTCGCTAAGGTAAAACTCAGTGATATAGCGAATAGTAAAGGTAAATTGTCCATTATTACTGATGCGACCGTATTCATTAAATTCGCACAGTATTGAATTGCTGGTGTTTTTAGAATTGGAAACATATCAAGCAAAGCTTGATGCCATAGAAATAATGAAGCGACACCTAGCAGCAAGGATGCAAACGATAGCAACGCTATCGGCATAATAAATGCCCTAGACAACTTCTGAAAGAAATCGAGTGTTTCTTTTTTCATATATTACTCGCGTTTTTAATCCATTTAGATCCATTAAGGATGGATAGTAATTAACAGCAAAATAATTACATGGGATCATGATAAATGATTAAACGTTTAACCCTCCGTGACTAACATCACAATCGATACAAAAATAAACAAAGCCATCTTGCGATGGCTTTCTATAAACGATTTGATTTATTCAAAGAGAAAATAAATACAATTAACACTTAAATTAAATTATATGTATTTCTCTAATATAAAATAATGCTTGTATATATATTTCATTATTCTGCCCACCACATTCTAAACTTAACTCCCCATGCGCTGCTCCATCCGCTGGTACTGCTCACCATTTTCCCTTGTTCGAGAATAACGAACGTTGGCGTCGCGCTAATGTTCCATTCAGCACTTAAGCGCCCCAGTTCATCATTGACCACGGGGAAGGTTATGCCTTTGGCGGTCATCCCTCGCATCAGTCGTTCGTTATCTCCTGAGCGAATAGCTACGCTTAACACATTCATACCGTCTGAGTGTAGCCCTTCGACCATAGGTGAAGTGAGTTTGCAGACACCGCACCATGTGGCCCAAAAGTAAATCAGCAACGGTTTATCAGCGCTCAGCTCAGCCAAAGATACCGTTTGACCACTGATGAGAGTGACATCGGGTAAATGCATAATTTCCGGAGGCGTTGGCTTTCGCCACTGATCCATACCCCAAGAAAATGCGGCGAGAACAACGACAAAAATGGCCAGCTCTCTGGCCCATTTTCTCCATTTGATCATGATGATTTCCGTGCTAACTCAGCCTTAATCAATTGCTCAAGATCCTCATAGCTAATTGCCCCTGGAATCATTTGATTTCCCACCAGCGTGGCAGGCGTCCCCTGAACGCCCAAGATGTCAGCTAAACGCAGGCTACTACGCACTTCATCCAAGGTTTTATCATCCACTTTAAGCGTGGCATTGCCCGTGGACTTGAGTGCGCTAGCAATACTGTCTTCGGTGTGATAGCCCTTTTTCGACATCAACCGTTGATGCAACGCTTCAAATCGAGCAGGATTTTGCTGCCACAGCGTTAACGCATACTGAGCAGAGCTTTGCGAGGTTTCCCCCTTAAATGGCAGCAGCTTAATCACCACGGCAACATCCGGATATTTTTTAACTATCTTCTCAAGCTGAGGATCAAATTGTTTGCAGTATGGACAGTTATAGTCAGTGAACGAAACCAGCGTTAGCTTGGCATTCTTAGCGCCGATACGCGGACTCGCTGCATCATTAAATAACGCATCTTTATTTTGCTCAATCACCTTCCCCAACTGTGCGCCAGCCTGTTCAGCGCTTTGTTGCTGCCATGCCGCTACCGCCTCTTCTAGAATTTGTGGATTGTTTACCAACGTGTCGCGAATTAATTCACGTACCTGATTTTGTTGCTCGGTGGTTAAAGGTGCCGCTGTACCGCTGAAGCTAAGCATGGTCATTGCCAGTAAGGCGGTATTCATCAGCATTGTCATCGTCTTTTTCATGGCGTTATTCCTTAGCATTATTGAGCGTGTTGAGTAGGGTTTGACGGTCTAGCAGCGGGGATAGCACCTCGCCGTTCGGCAGACCGGGGCCATAAATTTGGTTAAACGGTACGGCGACAGCGCCGCGCTGTTGCAAAAATTGAGTCATGGCGGGAGATGGTGTGGTCCAGTCACCGCGCAGGGCGACAACATCGGGTTCTTTTAAGGCCTGTTGTACATCATCACGTAGTAATACGTTGTATTTGTTCGCTTTGCAGGTCACACACCAGTCAGCCGTGACATCCACAAACACCCGTTTATTCTCACGTAGCGCCTGAGTAATCGCTTGTTCGCTCAATGGCCGCCATTGCACGCTATCGGTCATAGGTGTGCGCCAACGCTCTGCGGTTAACGCGCCCGTTGCCAACACGACGCCAGCCAGTAGTAGCAAAACAGCGCCCCAAATTAACAATAGACGACGGCCATACTGGATCCCCGTCAGGATCAGCAAAGCCAACAGCAGCAACCCGCTGATTATCAGCACCACCACCACACCGGTATGTGCAGCAAGTAAGCTAATTAGCCATAGGCTAGACGCCAGCATCATCAGCCCTAGCACAATTCGCAGCCGATTCATCCACTGTCCCGGCTTAGGCAGTGCTTTGGCAACAAACGGGAAAGCGGCTATCAGCAACCATGGCAGGCTCATACCAATGCCCAACGCCGTAAACACCACCCAGAGATCGGCGAGCGGTGCTGCTAGTGCGAATGCCAGTGCGGTTCCTAAAAACGGTGCAGAGCACGGCGTTGCCAACAATGTAGCAAAAACGCCTTGCCAGAAATGACCACCGCTGCCATGACCTCCCGCAGTGGCCAATCGAGTGGTGGTATTACTTCCTAACCGAATCGAGAAAAAGCCAAATAGGTTTGCACTAAAGAGAGCGGTGACCACAACCATTAGGCCGATAAACCACGGGCTTTGAAACTGAATTCCCCAACCAACCGCTTGCTGGCTCAGCCTTAGCCCTGTCATTAATCCAGCTAACGCCCAGAACGACACCAGAATGCCGCTGGCCGAAGCCAAAAATTGGCGGCGAACAACGCTGCGTTCGCGGTTCTCTAACTGAAGCACTGACCCGAGTTTCATAGCTAAAACAGGGAGCACGCAGGGCATCAGGTTAAGGATTAAGCCGCCTAATAGGGCAAGCAAGATAGCCGTTGATAGTCCTAGCGGTGAAGAGCCCGACGCTGGCAATACGTTACTCACAGCTATCGTCATCTGCTGAGCAATACCTGAATCGCTAAATACCATGCTGAGCGGTTTACCATCTAGATCAGGCGCACTGCCTTCCCAACCATCGGTCACATGCACCGTCGCTAAGAGCCGTTTTCCTTCTATCTTGATACTGGGTTTTGCAAAATCCGCGCCCTCTGGCACATCAAAGAAGACATCGGGCTTTTGCCAGCCCTCTTCACGTTCGGCACTCACACGCAGTTCACCCTTGATATATCCAGCCTGAGCCTGATGTACCATGCCAGAAGTTAGCGGCAGGGTTCCTTCTGCTCGAGTAAAAGCATGCTCAAATCCCTGCGGTGCAGGCTGGGTGAGATCTAAATCGAAGGGAAAATCGGTGAGCACACAAACGTTGCTACAGGTTGAAAGGGTAAGTACGCCCTGTAATCTCGTGGCCGTTTTCGGCACGTTTAACGTGATCGGAAAGACGGTATCTCCATGATATCCCTGAGTCGAGATACCAGAAACGTCAAAACGTTGCGGGGTTGGCCAGCGCCAATTCACGTGTTCAACAGGGGTTTGCCATTTGATTTCAGGGGCAATGCCTCCCTCCCCCGGCGAACGCCAGTAGGTTTTCCAGCCGTCACTTAACCGCACGTCGAGCAGCAAACGAACGGTACCCTCCTCGGGTTGACTCGTGCTTATTTGCACGCGGGCATGGCTATTGTTTGGGTCTTGCAGCCAACCGCTATCAGCCGCCCAAGATGCGGGTAGCCACAGGCACAGGCTAAACGCCAGCGCCCTCAAAAATAGGTACATAGATTTTCTCCAAAAATAATGTTGCTACGTTAACAATCAATAACGCAGTAATTTATTCTCGGAAGACGCAAAGCCGGAGATGCACCCGTAATCGGGGTAAAGAAACCGCACGCGGCGGGGGAATAAGGGAGTATAAACGCCGTGTAGGCTCAAGCAGCAAGGCCACAAACAGCAGCAGAGCGAAAAACAAATGTTCAACCGCCATGCTATTCGCCGCCAGCAATGATTTAGCACTTAATTCGCAGGGGGAAATGGGGAGTTCTTGGTTGCCAACGCCCAGAGGCGCTACGGCAGTTTGAGTCGCAGTAATATCATCGGTCGGGAGGTATTTGCTAAGCATGTGCATGCCAGCCATGCGCTGCGTTGTACACGTGAGTACAACCAGACAAGCTAGAATTAAAAACCACTTGGCCACACGCTGCCGCTGAACCATACACCCCTAAAATTAAAAAAACCGAAAACATTAGATTGGCTTATCTTACCTTGCAAGTAAGGATAAACAAGCCATTAGCAATAACTTTACGTTTATGACGTCGATAGACACTTGTTCCGCTGGTTCCCCTAGGGTTAATGCTGATCGTTTGAGAGAGCGAGATACACGGGGCCAACATTAGCCCCTAGGGTTGCTTTTTTTGCTGGGCAAGAGGATCGTATTTCTGTTCGTTCCCCCGCAATATGTAGGATTTTGTTGTGTATCAATCTGCTGAAAATATCTGGACTCGCCTACAACGCTCTCCATTCCGCATGAAGTTTCATCTCAATGCTAAAGACAACGCTTATCTGCAGCAAAAAGGAACTGCGGTTATTTTGTCTCATGCTTATGACTTTATAGACGCGCGTCTAGCGCCTGCATTTCCAGACAATGACGGCAAACAAACGCCAATGCGTGGGCATCCCGTGTTTGTTGCTCAGCATGCGACGGCAACCTGCTGCCGCGGATGCTTAGAGAAATGGCATAAGATTCCACAAGGAAAAACATTAAACGAAGAGGAAAAACAGTATGTTGTGAGCTTCATTGCCCACTGGATTGAACACGAAACTAGCGGTCACCCCTAAAGATTTACCCAACTTTATACGCTTTGTACATGCCGTTACGTACCGACACCAAACACTTACGGAAAGTTAACATCCATCCTCCTATTATTCATTCACCGGCTCCACCAAGGGGCTTATGAAAAACAAATTCTTGAGGAATGGAAAATGAAAAAAGTTTTAGCTCTGGTTGTTGCTGCTACTATGGGTCTGTCTTCTGTTGCTTTCGCTGCTGAAACAACCGCCGCACCTGCTGCTCCGGCTGCATCTTCAACGACCGCTGCCGCACCTGCTGCCAAAGCAACCAGCACAACGCATCACAAAAAAGCTAAGCACCACAAGAAAGCAGCTACCACCGAGCAAAAAGCTCAGGCTGCCAAAAAACACGCTAAAAAAGCGCCAGTATCTCAGAAAGCCCAGGCGGCTAAAAAAGCTCAACACCACAAAAAAGCAGCGCCAGTAGCTCAGAAAGCTCAGGCGGCTAAAAAAACTCAGCACCACAAAAAAGCGGCGCCAGTAGCTCAGAAAGCTCAAGCGGCTAAAAAAACTCAGCACCACAAAAAAGCAGCACCAGCAACCGCTGCAGCACCAAAAGCATAAGTAAAAGTTTAGACAGCATTAAGGCCACGGAATAATCTGTGGCCTTAACTTTTACAGCTAGCGAATTTCGCTAGGAATATACCATTACCCCATCACAACGCCTAACTCTACTATTCAATTCACTCGAAACTGCGACGCCTATTTCTCTAAATTAAAAACTATTCTTTTAATAAAAAGCATATCAATCATAGTGTAATATAAATGCCCTATGACACAAGCATAAAAACAAGAACGGCCCCCTTATTGTATAAGGCTATACTTCCTGTTTAAAATACGAAAAATAAAGCACCATTTATTATTCTGATAAGGGAAACATAAGAATAAACCATATTTTACATTGATGTATTTCGTTTTATTCACAGGGAAATTGATATGGTCATTTTAACCAGCATTCTATTAAAAATATTTTTTAAGCAACTGACGCTACGCGATGCCGCGGCTATAGCCGCTCATCTTGTGGTTATTGTTTTTATTTTTGAACAACTCATCGCCATTGATATATAAAATACAAATTAAAAAAACAAAAGCATATTAAAAATTAATTAAAATGCAACACCTAAGTCCAAATGGACTCACGTCAAGTTTAGATCTTATTTCATCAGTGCATGATAATTCGTCAATATAACGGGTAAATCATATCGTATGGTTATTTTGCAATGCCAATAATGCACCTCATGAGAAGTACATTTAAGCACATATGCACCTTGGCTCAGGCAAAACTGTCACATTATTTCATTCTACTGCACCTAACGATCCCAACCCGAATTCTGTAGCACAACACGGTAACCATCCGGATCGGCGAAAGTTTTACCATTCAGATCCCAATAAGGATTATACGAGTCTTCGGCAATAAAACCCGCACGTTCCATTTGTGCACATGCCGTACGCCATTCCCGCTCATCGGGGATGTAAAACACCAGTAAATTATCCTGCGATGGGGCATCTGGCACAGAAGTTCCACGATGATGAGTAAATTCAAGATGATATGCATGGTTTTGGTGGCCTAAAATCACCCCATCAAACCCTTGATGATCGTCAAAACTTCCCAGAATCTCAAAGCCCAGCCCGTCTTGGTACATCTGAGCAATCTGGCTAAGACGGTTTGTTGGGCGAGCAATACGTAATCGACTATTTTTATTTAGCATTTTACTCTCCATGTTTTAGCTCTTAATCGTAGACGATAATCCTCTACTTCACCGCCCCAGGTGGATATCTCAATGGAAAACCCACTGCTAGCATCCCTTTTAGCGATACATTTGACATGATTTGTAAGGATTTTTTCATTTTAGCAGGCGAAGCGTATTGCTACGGCTTGTTATGATCTATGCTTGTAACAGACCCACTCAAAGGACGCTATAAAATGAAAAAAATGATTTCTATGCTGTGTATTGGTGCAGCGGTATTGATGGTTGCCGGCTGCTCAAGCGACTATGTGATGTCGACTAAATCGGGAGAGATGATTGTCACGCAGGGTAAACCCAAAATTGATAAAGATACCGGCATGACTAGCTACGTCGATCAGGATGGCGTCAATCGCCAGATCAACACCAATGACGTGGCACAAATGATTGAAAAAGAATAAGTTAAGCTGATAAAAAGCAAAAAACCCGCTTACGCGGGTTTTTTTATACCATCAGTAAACTGATTATTTCTGGAATTTTTTCATTACCAGAGTGGCGTTAGTACCACCGAAGCCAAAGCTGTTAGACATCACGGTGGTCAGATCGCGCTGAGTTGGCTCAGTAACGATGTTCATACCCTGAGCCTGTTCATCCAATTCTTCGATGTTAATGCTTGGCGCTACGAAGCCGTGTTCCAGCATCAGTAAGGTATAGATAGCCTCGTGAACACCAGCAGCGCCCAGCGCATGGCCAGTCATCGCTTTAGTAGACGAAATTGCTGGCGTGTTATCACCGAAAACTTCACGAATTGCACCCAGTTCTTTCACGTCGCCTACCGGTGTAGAAGTGCCGTGAACGTTCAGGTAATCAACAGGAGCATCCAGATCTTTCATTGCCATACGCATGCAACGCGCAGCACCTTCGCCTGAAGGAGCAACCATGTCGTAGCCGTCAGACGTTGCGCCATAGCCAACGATTTCAGCGTAGATGTGTGCGCCACGAGCCAGAGCGTGCTCCAGTTCTTCAACAACAACGATACCGCCGCCGCCGGAGATAACGAAACCGTCGCGCTTGGTGTCATAAGTACGTGAAGCTTTGTCTGGAGTTTCATTGTACTGAGTAGAAAGCGCGCCCATAGCGTCAAATTCACACGCCAGTTCCCAGCACAGCTCTTCACCGCCGCCAGCAAAAACAACGTCCTGCTTGCCTAACTGAATCATCTCTACTGCGTTACCGATACAGTGAGCAGAAGTCGCACACGCAGAGCTGATGGAATAGTTTACGCCACGGATTTTGAACGGTGTCGCCAAACACGCTGACACGCCAGAACCCATTGCTTTAGTGACCATGTATGGACCAACGCCACGCAGACCGCGTGAACGCATACCGTCTGCGCCCGCGACTTGGTTGCGTGGAGAACCACCGCCGGAGCCAACGATCAGGCCAGTACGGTCGTTAGAGACCATATCATCAGCCAGACCAGAATCTTTAATCGCTTCCTGCATGGAGAGGTAAGCGTAAATTGATGCATCACTCATGAAGCGCATCACTTTACGGTCAATCATGCCGGTGGTATCCAGCTTGATGTTGCCCCATACGTGGCTACGCATACCGGCCTCTTTAAGTTCAGGCGCGAAGGTGATACCCGAACGCCCTTCTTTCAGAGACGCCAGAACCTCCTGCTGGTTGTTACCGATGCTGGAAACAACGCCCAAGCCAGTAATTACTGCACGTTTCATGTCTTAACCTCTTACACAGATATTGTTCATTCGGGATTTTGAGACGCACTTTAGCGTACACTTGTACGCCGAGCAAGTCCGATCAGATGTGGTTGAACCAGATGGACGCATATTTGCTGTCCCTGTCAGAGCCCGTTAAAATCCCTTTATATCTGTATTTAGAGTAAAAAATCGTGAGCCACTCCCCGATCCAAAGCGCAAAATTAAGTTGGAATGAACAAGGTACACCTGTTTCGCAACAGTTTGATGACGTCTATTTTTCCAATCAGGACGGGCTCTCCGAAACCCGTTACGTATTTTTGCAGGGTAATCATCTAGCAGAACGCTGGCAGCAAGCACAACAGCGTACTTTCGCCGTGGCCGAAACGGGGTTTGGTACCGGTCTTAATTTTTTAACACTATGGCAAGCCTTTGATGCATTTAGAAAACAGCATCCTGAGAGCCCATTCAATCATCTACATTATGTTAGCTTCGAAAAATATCCTTTACTGTCTGACGATCTGGCCGCCGCACACGCCCGTTGGCCTGAGTTAAAGGATTTCAGTGAACAGCTGTGCGCTATTTGGCCGGCGGCTTTACCAGGATGCCACCGCCTATTTTTAGCCGATGGACACATTACGCTCGATCTATGGTTTGGCGATGTTAATGAACTCATTCCTGCCCTGCCATACAGTCTCTATGGTCAGATCGATGCCTGGTTTTTAGATGGCTTTGCTCCATCGAAAAATCCAGATATGTGGACACCGGCACTTTTTAACACCATGGTTAAGCTGGCCAAAAAAGACGGCACCTTTGCCACTTTCACCGCCGCAGGTTTTGTTCGTCGTGGTTTGCAAGAAGCGGGTTTTGAAGTACAGCGCGTCAAAGGTTTCGGGCAAAAACGGGAAATGTTGACAGGCACGCGTGCTGAACCGCTGACAGCATCATCATTAGCCCCGTGGTTCGCTCGCCCTCAAGCCAGCAACCCGCAAGATATTGCGTTGATTGGCGGCGGTATTGCCTCTGCACTTACGGCGCTGGCCCTGCTCAAACGCGGCAGTAAAGTCACCCTGTATTGTGCTGATGCTAAACCCGCGCTGGGGGCATCCGGTAATCGTCAAGGAGCACTCTATCCGCTGCTCAACGGGCGCAACACCCCCCTTGAGCGTTTTTTCATCTCTGCTTTTGCCTTCGCTCGTCGGCAATATGATGATTTAGCGAATCTCGGGTTGGCTTTTGATCACCAGTGGTGCGGCGTCACTCAGCTAGGCTGGGATGAGAAAAGTAGTCATAAAATTGCACAAATCCTCGCTACAGATTGGCCGAATTGGCTTGCTGAAAAAGGCGATGCGGCTGCGCTCACAGAGCTAACCGGCGTAGATATTCCTCATGATGGGCTCACCTATAGCGCTGGCGGCTGGCTCTGCCCTTCTCAGCTGACTCAGGTCGCTATCGACTTAGCTCGACAACAAGGTCTAGTAGTACATTTTGACACTGAGCTTACGCAACTGACCCAAAACAGCGATGGTTGGCAACTCACATTCCATCATGGCGACATTCAGCAGCATAGCTGTGTGGTGCTGGCCAATGGACATCGGTTGAATCATTTCACTCAAACCGAAGCGCTACCGCTTTCAGCGGTGCGTGGTCAAGTCAGTCATATTCCAACCACTGAGACATTAAGGCAGCTCAAGCAGGTACTGTGCTACGACGGTTATCTAACCCCAGCCAATCCGGCTAATGCTCACCACTGTATCGGTGCCAGCTATCAGCGTAACAATACCGATCTGTGTTTCTCCAACGCCGATCAGCAAGAAAACCGTGATCGTCTGCTGAAATGCCTGCCACAAGTGGAATGGCCACATGAAGTCGATATTTCAGATAATGAAGCCCGCGTCGGCGTGCGATGCGCTATTCGCGATCATATGCCAATGGTGGGCGCTGTACCCCATTATGCGGCTACGCTTGAACAGTATCAGGATTTAATGACACAAAAAACTGTCCCAGAATCCGTAGTTTCAGCACCTATTTATCCCGACCTGTTTATGATTGGTGGCCTAGGTTCTCGCGGTTTATGCAGCGCTCCGCTATGTGCAGAAATCCTGGCTGGACAAATTTATGGCGAAGCACTACCGGTCGAACAAGATGTATTAGACGCGTTAAATCCGAATCGGATGTGGGTGAGGAAATTACTGAAGGGAAAAGCGGTGTAGTCGCCTAAATAACACGAAGCGCCGTTTTATAAACTCGTTAATAAAACGGCGTTTAACCTCACGTTGCTATCTCGCGACCTGACAAAGGATGTAAAGCCCTACTAATGGAAAGCCAATTAATATAAATCTCGCCAATGCATAAAAAGAATACATGCGGGTCACCTGCAGTGATTTATTAGAAATGGTTTTCAAAATTTTACGAAAATAGATAACGAATCCCAACGAATAGAGAGGCCATAGCAAAGCAACCCAGTGAGCGAGTGAAGCCCCACCCAATAGAAACAAAATAAGCGGAATAGCAAAGAAAATAGCGACGCCAATATTATCTATTTTCTTCAGTTTATCTCGAATGAACAGATCATTTTTCATGATCGTTGTTTTAGAAAGCGCTTTAGCTTTTACGTCATCCTGATCCATACATAATCACTCCATGATAGTACGGTATACTTAAATACGATGGCGCAAACGCGTCGCGCCATCGTATTTCATCGCCTAACTCGCTAAAACCTTAGCAAACAGCGATTCCCACATGTTATTAACCAAAATCTGATCCGGAGGCGAAAGCTCACCGGCTTTGATAGCCTTATCTAGACTATGTTGGACAGCGTCTTTCAACGCCGCTGGCGTATGCTCGCCATCGGCTTCCAATTCAGCGACCGCCAGCGTTAAATGCCCACGCAGATAGCCTCCGGCAAATAGTTCGTCATCGCTGGCGTGCTCAACCATGTCATCAATCAGCGCCAGAATGCGGGTTTCAAAATCTGCGATCATCGGGGGTCCTCTGGATTATTTATTACAAATCTTCCGGATAGGGAAACCTATCAGCGGTTAGCGTTGGCGTATTGTAAAACGATTGTAACGCCTGAATAAAGCGCGCTGGACGCTCAGGGATACCGTTTTCTAAATACCACAATACCTGCTCACGCACTTTTCTCTGAAACGCGATGCGATCGGGGTCGAAATCCCCTTCAAGGTTGTCGCAACTGACGTTAAATGGATAGCCCGCCGCTTCACAAAATAACCAGTCAAACGCCTGAGGCTTAATCTCTACAACTTCAAATTCACACTGGGTTTTCGCATCGCGCCCGTCTGGACAATACCAATAGCCATAATCAACCTGCTGACGCCGCGCGGCTCCCGCAATACACCAATGAGAAATTTCATGTAGCGCACTGGCGTAAAAGCCATGAGCAAACACGATACGATGGAAAGGTGACGTTTCGTCTGCGGGCAGATAAATCGGCTCGTCATCACCGGCTACGAGTTGAGTTTGATAGTCGTCGCTGAATGTCTGGTTAAACAGGTCGATTAGCTGCTGAAAATGATGTTCTATTTGGGTTTGAGACATGATGGCCGTCGATAAAAAAATTATTAAAAAACGGCACCGCTTAAACGATGCCGTTAACCTGACAAAATTATCTCACGCTCCAAGGCGCCTTGCACCACCAATAACGTTAATACACAATTATTGTATGGATAATTAAAGCCAGTGGCTTAACCATTGAGTAATTTCTGTACCATGGTTGTCATACATTAGCTTACAGGTCATGGCGAGTGAGACCAGTACAATCATCGGGCGGATCAGCTTTTGTCCTTTGCTTAACACCATTTTGGCTCCGGTTCTGGCTCCAATAACTTGCCCCACCAGCATAACAAGGCCAATCGACCAAATCACTTTACCGCCAAGCATGAAGAACAACAGCGCGGCAAGATTAGAGGTAAAATTTAATACCTTCGCGTGGGCGGTGGATTTCGCCAGATTAAATCCACACAGCGTGACATAAGCGAGGGCATAAAATGACCCTGCTCCGGGGCCGAAGAAACCATCATAAAATCCAACACAGCAGCCTGCCACAATGGCAAAGGGAATATAGGATAGACGACGCTGTCGATCCGATTCGCCAAGACGCGGCGTCAGTAGAAAGTAGATGCCGATCCCTGCAACCAGTATCGGCAGCAACTGGCGCAAAATATCAGCGCGCATGTTCTGCACTAAAATTGAGCCAATCATTGAACCAATAAATGTCAGCGCAATAACCAATTTCTGATCGTTAAGGTCGACGGCTTTACGTCGAATAAAATAGAGACTCGCGGAGAAAGAGCCCCCGACCGACTGCAGTTTATTGGTGGCGAGTGCCTGTGCGGGAGGAACACCAACAGCCAACAGAGCAGGTACAGTTAACAATCCGCCACCGCCCGCAATGGAATCAATAAAACCAGCCAGCATGGCGACAAAAAAAAGTATCCCTAACATTTCAGGACTTACTGGCAGCCCATTAATAAAGTCCATCATTTCGTCTACCTTCCGCCTAAATATATTTAATTAACGGCCAGAATCTTATTTTAATTGGCTGTACACACTACGCTTTGTGTCATCAAAAAGAAATATTCATGTATACGTATATCATGCTATGCATTTTACGCATTGCTACTAAATAAACAGCATTTATTCTTTTAACTTCAGACTGATAGTGTTTATTCCAGACTCTGGTTTATCAGAAAAGGATAAGCGAAATGCAACACACTATTGGTATCCTGGGCGGAATGGGGCCAGCAGCCACGGCGGATATGTTGAATAAATTTGTACGCTTCAGACATGCGGGGCAAGACCAACAACACATTCCTATTATTGCCTGCTCAATACCGGATATTCCCGATCGCAGCGCATGTTTGCTCTCCGGAGGCCCTTCTCCTTACGACTACCTAGAGCGTTATCTGCACATGCTGGAAACCGCCGGTGCTGAATGCATCGTGATCCCCTGCAACACCGCGCATTACTGGTTTGATCGTTTGCAACACAGCGCGCATGCAGAAATGATCAATATCTTAGATGCCACACTGGCAGAACTTCCCCACGCTAGCCAAACCGTTGGTCTACTCGCGACGGACGCTACGTTGGCAACCGGACTTTATCAACATAAGTTGGATCAACAGGGGCGAACGCTATGTGTTCCCGAAGGCGATGGGCAGAGCGCGGTGATGCAGGCTATTTATGCCTATAAAGCTGGCGATATCGCGTTATCACAGGCGCTACTGTTTCCACAGGTAGAGGCCTTAATGACACGTGGGGCGGATATTATCATTATGGGCTGCACCGAAATCCCCTTGATTATCGGTGCCGAAGAAGACCGCTTTAACTGTGGATTTATTGATTCCACGGCCGCGTTGGTGCGTGCCGCGATTCGCTGGTACGAAGCAAAAAATGGCGAAACGGTGTTGAACGCTCAGCCAGAGCTAGCGAGCATGGAATAGATTTTTCAGATCCCGCCAAAAATTTTCGGCGGTGATACTCATACGCGTGTCCATCCGATACGCATAGGCATAAATGGGGATAGTCAGCGCTTCATTATCCAAACGAACCAGCTTACCCTGCTCTAACTCTTGCACCACAGAGCAGTCTGGTAGCCAAGCAACGCCCGAGCCATCTAACGCCAGCTGTTTTAGCAATTCACTCATCGATGAAACAAAAACGGTCCGGAAGCTGAGATGAGTATTCTTGGCTAGCATACGGTTCACCAACCTTCCCATGTAAGAAGATTGGCTATAATTCAGTAATGGAAAATCCTGTTGGTCCAAGGTGTACAGCGGTTTTCCTTGTAAGTCACTCGCGCAAACGGGGAAAAGCTGAGCTTCAAACAGGTGAATATGAGCGAAAGGCGCCTGTAGTAAATATTCGTCATGATAAGAGAGAATAAAATCGCTTTTCCCTTCTCGCAGCGTATTTACCGCGCTGTCGACGTCAATAGCCTCCACTGAGTAAGCAAAATGGTTGGGCATCTCTTTAACAATCGAAGGCAATAATCCCAAAGAAAGCGAATGAGCCGCCGCAATCTTTATTTTATGCTCGATGAAGTCACTTCCGCCGCGTAGCTCAGTGAGATTACTTTCCAACTGTTGCAGAAGATTTCTTACCTGAGAGTGGAACACCTTCCCCGGCTCGGTCAACTGAAGTGGTGAGACATCTCGGTTAAACAGGGAAACACCTGCCGCCTGCTCTAAAGAGCGGATGCGCCGACTGAATGCGGGCTGTGACACGTTGCGTTTGATTGCCGACTGAGAGAAGTTACGGCACTCCTCCAACGTGAGAAAGTCATACAACCATTTCGTTTCTATATTGTGCACTATGCTCATCTCAATTCCTGTTGTCGCACCGAGTCTCCTCTCATAAACATACCATTATCATGAGACGCAACGCGACAACAGACAAACAGTGAGTTATTCGAAGGTCCCTTTCACGCAGGCGTTCCCCTCTTGTACCATCAGACGCCCACGGGCATAGACCTGATGGATTGCCAAATCGGGAGTTAACACCACAAAATCGGCGTCTTTACCCACGGCAATCTCTCCCTTGGTTTCCAGACCAAGGAACTTAGCGACACTACGGGTAAACGGTACCAACGCATCTGCTAAGGTCATATCCTGCTCTTTCACCAAGGCAACCAGCGTCTCTAACAAGCTGCTGAAACCTGCGACACCAATGCCAGTGAGGTTCCCCTGCGCATCAAAAACAGGCTGGCTACCATTACCGTCCGAACTCACGGAAAGCAAATCAAGCGCAACACCGCGCTCCACGGCGCGCTTAACCGCCTGAGAAGGGGTAACCGGCCCAGGGATCCCGCTGGTAATATCGATATGGCCACCTTTGAGCGCAAATTCGATAGCCGCATCAAACAAAGTTTCGCTACGGTTAACATGAGTGGGTAACAGCTTATTCATTGGAACATCGCTGTTTTCAAGAATGGCATACAGCGGTGCTAAGCCTTTCTTACTGCTGCCCATGTGGAACACGCTGATACCCGCCTTATTCCCCAATAGCCCCCCCACTCTCGCCTGAGCGGCCATATTGGCTAATGAAGAATCATTAGGTGCCGAAGAGCGGTGATCGGACACAGCACACTTCACGCCGATGATTCTGTCGATCAGTGCGACATCACGTTCAATGCTGCCAGTAATGGTGGGAGAAGGAATGCTATAAGCGCCCGTAAGCATATAAGCCGTAATACCTTCGTCGTTAAGCGCGCGTGTTTTTGCCAGTAGCGCTTCAGGATGTCTAGTCACAGAGTCCGTGCCTAACAAACCAATTGCCGTGGTAATCCCCGCCTCAACCAGCTTGGATAAGCCCACTTCTGGCGTACGTGTTGCAGGCCCCGCCTCACCACCGCCACCAATTAAATGAATATGCTGATCGATAAATCCCGGGCATAGCGTTAAACCATGCAGATCGATAATCTGACAGTCGGGTAAAACATCGGCGGAAATTTGTGGCTCAATGGCCACCACTTTTCCGGCAACCAGCAATACATCCTGAATGCCAAGCGCCTGAGGTGCATATACCTGTGCACCGCGCAGCAGCATAAATCCTGCGGAAGTTAAGTCCATCACCTGTTCCTCGTTATCTCACAATCAACTGCATGACCCAGATAGACAGCAGCGAGTTAATCACGCAAACGCCAATAATATGGGGGTAATATTTCGCGTTAACCTCAGCCGTACCCAAGCAGCGCCCCACGTTTTGCACCGGATTTCCCATCAAATAAATCGCGGGCAGCAATACGGTAACGTCATGACCACTTAACGTTCCGGCGGTGACTAAGCTGGCAGCAACACCTACCGCTCCGCCCATACTGAGCAGTGATGCCAGCAACACAGTAGCGGCTTCGCCCGGTAATCCCCAGAACGCCATCACTGGCTGACAAACTTGGCCGACCAAATCGAGTAATCCGGTAATTTTCAGCGCTTGAATAATCACAAACGCCATCACGACATTTGGCAAAAGGTTGGTTGTCGCAATGGTGAATCCGCGGCGTGCACCGTCAATAAAGAGATCCATTACGTTTTTACGCACTTGTGTCGTCATTTTATTATTCCTTATTATTCACAGTGCGGTGTTCTGCGAAATTAATATAAACACGAAGAATGTTCGCGCCAACGAATTTAAACAATAAAATAACACCTAGGGGAACAATGACCGAGGTACCTAAAAAAGCAAATACGGCTACGCCCGAAGAGAAGTAATTAGTAATGATTGCACTACCGCTAGTTTGATAAGCAGCAAAAATAACTTTCTCTTGTTCGGTGATTTCTCCTTCTTCAGCTAACTCTTTAGTCATCCCCGCAGCTGCATCGGTGTTTTGCAGGTTGGCGATCAGTGCAAGAGAGCAAATACCGGGAATGCCCAGAATCGGACGTAAAATCGGCGTCATGAGTTGCTGCGCAGCCCGCAGCCCCCCCAAACCATCGGTGACAGAAATAATCCCTAGAGACAAAATAACCGATGGAGCGAGTTCTAAGGCAAAAAGAAACCCATCTTTTGCGCCGGTCCCATTCACGCCTCTGAACGTAACCGCTGTAGTCGCGCTATCGCCATTAACATGTCCGAACGACCCATTCAAAACAGTGAAGTCAAATACACGCCACCAGCCATCACTGCCAGAAAACATACCTGAGAAAAATATAATGGTGAGAAAAAAAGAAAAATAACCCACCCATGTCACTTTTAATTTCTGGCTGGGTGCAGCCAGCTCCGCTTCCTGATGTTTCATAATTACCCTGTCCTGTGTTAAATACTATATTTCCGATAAAATTCATTATTGATGTAAATATATTTCGTGCTTCTATGAGCACTTATTACAAAAATAACCCAGCCATAAGGCTAGTTTCGAACATACCATGCGATTAATAACTCAGGAAAATGCAAGAATGTATTTTGCTATGCAAAAAACGCATAGCGGCAAGAAAGTGGGATATAAAAAACGCCCCTCAACGGGGCGTTTATGGCAAGGATTAACCTGCGAAGTGCCTGTCCAACAAGGCCTGACATGACGGATACAGCGGCGGCGGAGCAGAAGGTTTTGACGGTTTGCTGCCCGGAGGTGGCGGCTGGAACCAGCTTGCCAGTTCAGCACCACAGCCATCGCCAGCCGGAGGTGGCGTCTGATCCTGACACTCAAGGCTGCTTGCCGGACAGCGCAAACGCACGTGCATATGAGCCCGATGAGCAAACCAAGGACGAACCTTACGCAGCCAGTCACGATCGGCACCGGCGGTGTCACACAGTTTTTGCTTAATAGCCGGATTGACGAAAATGCGCGTCACTTCGTCATCTTTTGCCGCGAGCTTAATTAATTCGCCCGTATCATCGCTCCACAGCGCAGGAATAACGTTTCGTCCATTGACGGCAACTAAATCAATCGGCTTCGGCTTCAGCAACTGCTGCTGACTCCAGCGCTGCTTTGGCAGCTGTAACCAAATATCGACATCCAACCCTGACTGATGACTCGCATGACCGCTGCTGAAACGCCCACCAGCGGGCATTGCCATATCACCAATCAACAAAGTCCCCATTTGGCGCTGACTCACTTCACTACTGAGACGATTAATAAAAGCCAGTAAATCAGGATGACCGTAATAGCGATGCTGATCGGGCCGCATCACCTGATAATCATCAGCTTGCAACGGTAATGGATTAGCCCCCACAATACAGCCATTGGCAAAGCCGCCTATGGCCTGCGCCGCTCCCGGGACCGGTTTTGTGATCTGTTGCCACGGTGTCAGCGCCATCGCCTGAGCACTCATCGCCAGCGCGCAGGCACCCAGTAGCCAGAATTTCATTTTCTTCATATCAATGAGCCTGCCATGATTATTCGTATCCATTCTTTCCATCTGCATACAAATACAGCCCTTACCCTGCGCAAAGCAATGTCTTGAAGCGCTTAAGATGACGCATATTTTTTACCAGCGTGGAACGTCTGAAACCACATCTCCGCACTGTGCTCTTTGACGCAACAAATGATCCATCAGCACAATCGCCATCATCGCTTCGGCAATTGGCACCGCACGGATCCCAACGCAGGGATCGTGACGACCACGCGTAACCATTTCAACCGCTTCACCTTGGCGATTGATCGTTTTCCCCGGCACCATAATGCTGGACGTGGGCTTCAATGCGAGATGCGCGATAATATCCTGACCGCTGCTGATCCCCCCCAAAATGCCGCCTGCATGGTTGCTTTGGAAGCCTTCTGGCGTGATCTCATCACGGTTCTCACTGCCGCGCTTGTTTACCACCGCAAAACCATCACCGATTTCCACGCCTTTCACAGCGTTAATGCTCATCAGCGCATGAGCCAAATCCGCATCCAAACGATCGAATACCGGCTCACCTAAACCTACTGGAACTTTTTCAGCCACCACGGTGACTTTGGCACCAATGGAGTCGCCCTCTTTTTTCAGCGCGCGCATCAGCTCATCCAGCGCCTCCAGTTTCGAAGGATCAGGGCAGAAGAAAGGGTTTTGCTCAACCTGCTCCCAATCTTTAATCTCACAGGAAATATCACCGATCTGCGCTAAACAGCCACGGATTTGCACACCATATTTTTCTTTCAGGTATTTTTTCGCGATGGCACCTGCGGCCACACGCATAGCAGTCTCACGTGCAGAGGAACGACCGCCGCCACGATAGTCACGAGTGCCGTACTTTTGTTCATAGGTATAATCTGCATGACCCGGACGGAATAAATCTTTGATCGCACCGTAGTCCTGAGAACGCTGGTCAGTATTTTCAATGATTAAACCAATGCTAGTGCCGGTGGTGACCCCTTCAAATACACCTGAAAGGATACGCACCTGATCCGGCTCACGTCGCTGCGTAGTGTAGCGCGAGGTCCCCGGACGGCGGCGATCCAGATCGTGTTGCAGATCGGCCTCTGTCAGAGGAATACCTGGCGGCACTCCGTCAACGATGCAGCCTAATGCGATACCGTGTGATTCACCGAACGTAGTGACACGGAAAAATTGCCCAATGCTATTGCCTGCCATGCGCGGCTCCTTAGCGTTGTTTTCTGACTTTGCAGATGAATGTTGTGTTTTTTTGTGGGGTGAATGAGACATTAAGCCCATTCATCCTCCCCCGGTTCGCAAGGGGAGGCGCAAATCGAAATTTGCGGAGCGTCTGCTGCTACGACCGATAGAGTGCAAAGTGTGGTGCACAGTCAATCAGCTGTTGTTTGGTCAGCATAAATACGCCGTCACCGCCGTTTTCGAATTCTAACCAAACGAACGGAATATCAGGATACTGTTCCATCAGGTGCACCATACTGTTACCCACTTCGCAAATCAGCACACCGTCATCGGTCAAATAATCTGGAGCGCACGCTAAAATGCGTCGAGTCAACTTCAGACCATCACTGCCTGCGGCCAGCCCCAGCTCAGGCTCGAAGCGGAACTCTTCCGGCAGATCGGACATATCTTCTTCATCCACATACGGTGGATTAGTCACGATCAGATCGTACTGAAGCGGTGGCAGCTCGCGGAACAGATCGGAGCGGATCGGGGTAACGCTCTGATCCAAACCATGTTCCTGAATATTTTGCTCGGTCACAGACAGTACGTCGGTTGAAATATCTACCGCATCGACTTCGGCGTCTGGGAATGCATAAGCACAGGCGATAGCGATACAACCGCTGCCGGTGCACATGTCCAGAATATGGCTTGGGTTGTGGTTAATAATGCCGCTAAAGCGGTTATCGATCAGCTCGCCAATCGGTGAGCGAGGCACCAGAACGCGCTCGTCAACATAGAACTCATGGCCACAGAACCATGCTTTATTGGTCAGATAAGCGACCGGAATACGATCGTTCACGCGGCGGATCACACGCTCAACAATGCGATGACGCTCACTTAGCGTCAAACGCGCGGTGCGCATATCTTCTGGAATATCCATTGGCAGGTACAAGGTTGGCAACACCAGTTGCACCGCTTCGTCCCACGGATTATCTGTGCCGTGGCCATAATAGATATTCGCTGCATTAAAACGGCTGACGGTCCAGCGCAGCATATCTTGGATGGTATGCAGCTCATTCACCGCTTCATCGACGAAAATCTTGTCCAAATTAGCCTCCAACAGACCTGTCTATGACTGAATACCGCCTAAAAAGGCGCCATTAAGTCTAAATAATGAGAAAAGTAAGCAATCCCGTAGTTTGCCATGAAGAGCCCCACAAATCAGCAGGAATATAGTCTGAGAGATGCCTCTGTGGCGCTAGAAGATAAGATTGATGGCGAGTTTTATTTAGATGCCGCGAGAACTTTAGTTACACTATCCCTAAGAGTGACTAAGGCAGATTGATAATGAAGAAAAATAAAACGATCAGCGGTGAGGATGCCGCACTGTTTCGTGAGTCCATCAGCGGCGCACGTAAGATCGCGCAAGACACCGTGGTACATCGCCCTAAGCGCAGTACCCGAAAAATTGCGCCTGAAAAAATGCTGCAAGAACAAATTGACGCTAGCTTCTATTTTTCCGATGAATTTCAACCGCAGCTCGACAGTGATGGGCCAACGCGTTATATCCGGCCTGACGCCAATCATTTTGAGCTAAAGAAACTGCGCCGCGGCGATTATTCACCCGAATTATTTTTAGATCTGCATGGGCTCACCCAAATGCAGGCTAAGCAAGAATTAGGTGCGCTGATCGCCGCCTGCCGCCGTGAACACGTCCACTGTGCCTGCGTCATGCACGGACACGGTAAACACGTCCTCAAACAGCAAACGCCGCTCTGGCTAGCTCAGCACCCAGACGTTGTTGCATTTCATCAGGCGTCACGTGAATGGGGAGGAGATGCCGCCTTATTAGTGCTGATAGAAATCGACGAGCGTGAAGAGCGCCGCTGATGCAGCAAAAATGATGAATATTACAGGGTTAGGCGGTTTCAAGTTGCAGAGAGGCGGTAATAGAGTCAGCCCCTAAAACTTACATTGGTAAGTGGTTAGGGCGCATCCACGCATCTGCAGCTTGAAAGATGAAGTGGATATTAAGCCTTAGCCATCACCTGCGCGGGTCCAACCTGCCAGTCAAACACGCCACGCTCTGTGGTTACGTCAAAAGAAACGCCGGCAATAGCCGAAGTGGCAAACATGGGAGGGGCTTCTTCAGGGCACAGTTCTGAAACCAGATAACCCACCAACGGCAGATGAGAGATAACCAGTACGCTACCGATACCCGTTTTGGCCAGTGCCTCGAGATAGCAACCCACCATAGCAGCATCGCCGCCCGGCGTGAGCTCCGGCATCACTTCAACATCGTCCGGTAATGCCAGTCCTTCGCGTACTGCCGCTAGCGTTTGCTGGGCGCGCAGATAAGGGCTCACCAAAACCTTTTCAATCTCACATGATTGCGTTTGTAGCCAAGAGGCCATACAGACTGATTCATCGTGACCACGGGTCGTCAGAGGCCTGATTGAATCGCTAGCTGCTTCGAGAGCGGCCTCACCATGACGCATAATAAAAACTTGCATATTGCACCGCTATTGTTGGCTGAATCCTACACCGTTTCGCCGATTGGCGTGTAAACGGTCGGGCATTCTGCCTGATTCGACACAGAATTAACACGCAAAAGTGATGCGCATTAATCACGCGGACTGGATCGCTTCCGCGTGGGGTAGAGATAACAGCACACATAACAGCTGTTTATCTTTTATCCAATATCTAAATATACTACTAAACGGAGCGTGGCGCACCTGCCCCACTCCGTTAGCCCAACGCCGTAAACTACCCTGAGCAGAATTATCTGTACAGAGTCTGACCGTGAAAGAGTTGCAAGCAGTGATCGGCCTCTCATTCCCAAATAAAGACTCACAGCCAAACGATCTTCATTTCTCTATGCAACTCTGATGGTTACAAATAAAAGCGCTGATTTTGCTCTTGCATTGCCAATAACTTGTCACATGGAGCGAAATGCGAACCATAGCGTTGAGCTAATGTTTGCAGCGTATTGACAACGTTATCAATACCTAAGCGATCCATATAGCGGAATGGACCACCGAGGAATGGCGGGAAACCTATACCAAATACTGCGCCAATATCACCATCGCGCGCACTGCGGATAATATTTTCATCCAAGCAGCGTGCCGCTTCGTTGAGCATCAGCATGACGCAGCGCTGGAAAATTTCTTTTTCATTCATTTGCGGTTTTGGCGTCACTCGCAACAATGGGTAAACCGATACATCCACCTCTTTTTTCCCTTTTTTGCCCTTGTTCTTGTAGAGATAGAACCCTCGACCATTCTTGCGTCCTTTGCGGTCATCCTGAATCAACGCATCAAATGCCGGCGGAGCAGCAAATCGATCGCCTAATTCAGCCACCAAAATAGGGATAATTTTCGTACCAACGTCGATCCCAACTTCATCTAGCAGAGCAAATGGTCCAATAGGGAATCCCCCTTTCACCATCGCTTGATCGATGCCGTTGATCGATTCGCCCTCTAACAGACAGCGTGCCGCCTCACTGATATACGGGGCCAAAATACGGTTTACATAGAAACCGGCGCGATCGCCAACGACGATCGCCGTTTTCCCCTGCTTTTGTGCTAGAGCAACCGTGGTAGCAATAGTGACTTCGCTAGTTCCCGCATGCGGAATGACTTCTACCAACGGCATTTTATCGACTGGACTAAAATAGTGCAGACCAATCACCTGCTCTGGTCTTTGTGATAACGCCGCGATTTGAGCAATAGGTAAAGAAGAGGTATTCGATGCGAAAACCGTATGCGGCGCACAATAGCGCTCAACGTCCGCCACCATTTGCTGCTTGAGCTTAAGATCCTCAAACACCGCCTCAATCACCACATCCATCTGATGAAAACCGCTATAGTCTGTGCAACCTGATAACAGTTGCATCTGTTTTTGTCGCTCAGATGGGCGCATACGACGAGCGCGAACCCGCTTGGTCAACGCATCCCAGCTGTAGCTTAACGCGTGGCTAATCCCCTTCTCGCTAATATCTTTGATGCGCACAGGTAAACCGCCTCGTATTGCTGTCACACAGGCAATCCCTCCGCCCATCAGCCCGCCGCCCAAGACACCTACGTGGCGTATAGCCTGTGGCTTAGCAGTGCCTCCAGCCTCTTTCTTCAGCGAAGTAGAAGCAAAGAATAAACTTCGCAGCGCGGCGGACTCAGGCGTCATCACTAATTCACCAAAGGCCTTAGCCTCTGCCTCGTAGCCGCTGGTGCTGCCGTGCTCCAAGCCTTGACGTACGACCTGAATGATTTTTTCCGCCGCGGGATAGTTGCCCTGTGTTTTCGCTAAGGTTTTCTTACGCACGATGTTAAACAGCAGAGAACGCCCCAGAGGGCCATTCAGCAAGCGCTCCATCACTGGCAGTTCAGGGCGCGTGCGCCAGCCCTGTCGCGCCAGTTGAATCGCGCTTTCCAACAGGATCGAGGCGGGAACGGCATCATCTACCAACCCCATCTTCAGCGCCTGTTTAGCGCGAACATGTCGCCCCGTCAGCATCAAGTCCAATGCCTGTGAAGCACCAATCAAACGTGGCAACCGCTGAGTGCCACCCGATCCTGGCAATAAACCGAGCTGTACTTCGGGTAGTCCCAGCGCAGTTTTGTCATCTAAAGAACAGATTCTGCGGTGGCAAGCTAACGCGAGCTCTAAACCGCCCCCTAGGCAGGCACCATGAATGGCGGCAACCACGGGAATAGACAGCGCGGCGATCTTCGCCAGCGTAACCTGCCCTTTCTGTGCCAGCATGCGTGCCTGCTGCTCGCTTTGGCACGCATCAAGCATGGTGATATCGGCACCGGCAATAAACGAATCAGGTTTGCCCGAGATAATCACCAAGCCCTGAAGCTTATGTTTTTGCGCCTGTTGTAAAACGTCATCCACCTGCTGAACAAATTCGGCTTTCAACGTATTCACGCGCTCATCCGGCACATCGATGGTGATAAGACCAATGTCGTTATCCACTACGCTAAAGCGGAAGGCGCTTGGCTTAGCGTCCTGCATGAGAGGGTATTCTTGTGCAGACATTACTCCACCTCCACGATCATGGCAGCGCCGAGGCCACCCGCGGCGCAGGCCGTGGTTAGGCCAAGACCACCGCCGCGACGACGCAGTTCATTCAACGTTTGGGTAATCATACGAGCGCCAGTGGCAGCAAATGGGTGCCCATAGGCAATTGAGCCGCCTAGAACGTTGAATTTATCCATGTCGACTTCACCAATCGCGCGATCACGCCCAAGTTTTTCACGCGCAAATTCATCGCTGGCAAACATTTTCAGGTTCGCCAGCGTTTGCGATGCAAAAGCTTCATGCATATCGATTAAGGTTAAATCCTGCAGCGTGATCCCCGCGCGGTCTAGTGCCAGCGGCGTTGCATATGATGGCCCGAGCAGCATGTCCTCCCAAACATCGATGGCAGAAAAAGCAAAACTGCGCAGGTAGCCTAGCGGTGTCAGCCCAAGTTCACGGGCGCGGGACTCACTCATCATCAGCACTGCGGCGGCACCGTCGGTTAAAGGAGTACTGTTGGCCGCCGTAACGCTACCGTGGCGGCGATCAAACGCAGGTTTCAGCTTGCTATAGGAAGCTAAAGTGGAATCGCCACGCACGTTGTTGTCTTTATCCAGCGACTGCTGGTACGGAGGAATATAGGCGGTGATCACTTCATCGCGCAGCACGCCGGATTCCCATGCTTTGGCCGCCAAAGTATGAGAACGGTGCGCCAAGGCATCTTG
Source organism: Hafnia paralvei (assembly GCF_020150375.1). Lineage (NCBI taxonomy): Bacteria > Pseudomonadati > Pseudomonadota > Gammaproteobacteria > Enterobacterales > Hafniaceae > Hafnia > Hafnia paralvei. Next base: position 3,147,908 of record NZ_CP083737.1, read on the forward strand.
TTCCTCTCGGCTAATATGGTGGCTTTTCGCCATTTGCTCTGCAGTATCCCCCATGCGCAAACCGGTTGAATACTCAGCGACCGCGGGAGGAACAGGAAGTAAATCACGCAGTTTCAGCTTACTGAACAACTTGAGCCGCTGAGACAACGTTCGGGCTTTATTGGCATCGACCAGCGTGCGCGCTAAAGCCTTGCTCACGCCGATGGGCAGCACTGAGGAAGAATCCGCACCACCGGCAATACCGACAGAAATTGAGCCAGCCATAATGCTCTCTGCCACATTGGCGATCGCTTGAAAGCTGGTAGCGCAGGCACGCGATACGCTGTAGGCATCGGTGTGAATACTCATTCCGGTGCCTAACACGATTTCACGTGCAATATTCGGCGCTTCGGGCATCTGCACAACCTGACCAAAAACCAACTGATCGATAACGTCAGGAGAAATATTACTGCGAGCCAACAGCTCACTCACCACCATATTGCCTAACTCTACGGCCGGAATTCCATGAAATGCGGTGGCTTGGCGGGCAAACGGCGTTCTCAGCCCCTGCACAATGGCAATACGATCACCCGAACGGGTTGTCAAAGCCAACGGGGATGATAAAGGAAGTGCCTGACTCATTTTGAGCTCCTGCGCAATACGATAAAAATATTAAAAATGTAACCATTCCCTGAATTGTAAAGACCACGGAGCGCGATACCTGCGTGGCATTTAGTAAACAGGTCTGACCTGATGACGTAAATTCTTAACCCAATTTTTACATTTCGCAAACAAGAAAAGGCAAAAACTGAGAGCAGGAACAGGTTTCTTTGCGGGAGAAAGAGGGGTCAGTGAAAAAGGTATGTCGGAATCGATATATTTAATGAATGTATTAATCAATAAAATCGAATTTATGTGATGAAGAAGGGGCGCTGGCAAAATATAAAAAAAGCACGACCGAAGTCGTGCTTAGAATATTACTTTCGATTAACCCGCGATTAACGCAGGCCGAGTTGAAAAATCAGGGTTTCCGCTTCACAAGCAAAAGTGAAATCAACGGTCAACTCATAGCCTTCCGCTTTTTTTACGATATTGCTTTTGATAACACAAGGATCGGATTCGATGCCGCGCGCTTTTTGTGTCAGTTGTTCCAGCATAGCTTTCGCATCAGCTTCCTGAGCAAAAACATTGCAATAGGATGCGGTGCAGTCGGTGTTATCCATGATGGTGCCGACATCAACGCAGCAGCAAGCTGCCGTTTCTTGTGCACTGCACTTTTTAATAGCATCAGTCATTTCAATCATCTCCTCGACGGGGAATAACCCCCACTTTATATCGCCAATTATGATCTGGCTCAAAAAATATAAAAACTGTGGGTATTTTACTCCTCTCCCACTACAGAGACTAGCGATATGCCATAGGAATGACACTTAGTGAGCAAAATCACATTATTTGCTGTTTATTTCCCCGCACTTGTAACCAGCTCTTTATTAGTTCCGTTGTTTTTTGTCACACGGATCTCTTTTTTTGAATCATTTTGGAAATATTTAATAAACATTCTTGCAACACACCAAGAGGTCAGACCTATACTCTGCTCACTGGTCTGATTTGTCAGATCGAACTCGGACCCTACAATCCGCGCTCATTGTTACAGTACGTAACATAGTTTAAATAAAACACACAATAATGAGGTTTCGGTCATGCGCCAGAAAAACCTGTTTACTAAGTCAGCATTAGCTGCAGCAGTGGCACTGCTTTCATCTAACGTCAATGCCGCTGGTTTCCAGCTGAATGAGTTCTCAGCCGCTGGCTTAGGCCGAGCCTATTCAGGTGAAGGTGCCATGGCTGATACCCCGGCATCTGCGAGCCGTAACCCGGCGCTGTTGAGCATGTACGATCGCCCAGCGATTTCCATCGGCGGCGTATTTATCGACCCAGACGTAGACATCTCAGGACGCTCTCCAAGCGGTCAGAGCCTGAATGCTAAAAATATTGCTCCAACGGCGTGGGTGCCTAACTTCCACTACGTGCAGCCCATCAACGATCAGTGGGCCGTGGGTGCATCTGTAACGTCAAACTACGGTTTGGCAACTGAATTCAACGATAACTACGCCGCTGGCTCTATGGGCGGTACTACCGACCTAACCACAGCGAACTTAAACCTCAGCGCAGCTTATCGTGCGAATGAACACTTCAGCTTCGGTTTAGGCTTTGATGCCGTATATGCGAAAGCTAAGATTGACCGCTATGCAGGTGACCTGCCACTGCTTATTGGCAGCAAACTTCCCCCTCCGTACAACAGCATGGTCGGTCAGATCCCAGCCAACACACAGATCTCACATCTGAAAGGCGACGAATGGGGCTTTGGCTGGAACGCGGGTATTCTGTATGAAGTGGATGAAAATAACCGCTTTGGCCTGACCTATCGCTCTGAAGTTAAAATCGATTTCGACGGCGACTATCGTAGCGACCTGCCAACCAGCGTGAACGCATTAGCAAATCAGTTCGGTATCCAAGGTTTACCAATGGGCACCGGCGGAGCCACCGTACCAGGTTCTTTAACGCTGAATCTGCCTGAAATGTGGGAAATCTCTGGCTACCACAAAGTGGCACCACAGTGGGCTGTCCACTACAGCATGGCCTACACCAGTTGGAGTCAGTTCCAAGAGCTGAAAGCCAAGGGATCAAACGGTCAGACCTTGTTCTATAAAGATGAAGGCTTCAAAGATGCCTACCGCATCGCGATTGGTACTACCTACTTCTACGATGACAACTGGACGTTCCGTACCGGTATTGCCTTTGACGATAGCCCAGTACCTGCCGGCACACGCTCTATCTCTATCCCAGATCAGGATCGTGCTTGGATCAGTGCGGGTACCAGTTACGCATTCAACAAAGATGCATCTGTTGACGTCGGTGTTTCCTACATGCATGGTTCAAAAGTTACCATCAATGAAGGGCCGTATGAGTTCAAATCTGTAGGTAAGGCATGGTTGTACGGTGCTAACTTCAACTACGCGTTCTAATTTTTAAAACGAGTAGACATTAAAAGCGCCCTTTTAGGGTAATGCTGGTCACTTAAGCGAGATTTTAGGGGAAGTACACCGATGGGGTCGTAGCAGCTTTAGCTGCCGGAGCGCCCCGCGGTGTGCTAGCCCCGTGTATCTCGATCTCTTAAACGATCAGCATTACCCTTTTAGGGCGCTTTTTCATTAAGAACAGCGGCAATCTATTCAGACGTAAAAAAAGCGCCCTAAGGCGCTTCTTTACGATCTATCCATCAGTTTGAATCAATGTCTTTCAAATCATCCTGAATCGCTGAGGCATTTGGATTGGTTGGCGCAACCAATTCACCACCGGTTGCCAAGAAATCATTACGCTGGAAATACGCTTCGCGCATAAAGAGATACGGATCTGAAGAATTCTTCAGCAAGCCATCGGAATCCAATAGCTGTGCTCGAGTCTCTATACCTTCGATGGCCCATTTACCTGCTGACATCCAGAAGGTCAGCCAGCTTAACGCTGGATAGACATAGTCGACATAATTACCACCGTCCTGACGTGGGGTCGCGCTGCCGTAGCCCGGAAGCACCACGTATGGGCCATATGGCACATCATAGTAACCTAATGTGCTACCGAAACGATGGGGTTCCTGCTTCGCCAGTTTAGGGTTTGCCATTGATGCGACGTCCATGAACCCCCCCATGCCGAGAATGGTATTCAGGAAGAAGCGGTTAAAGTGTACAAATCCATCGTAAACATTACCTTCAAGGAAACTGTTCACCATGCTAGCAGGTTCTTCAAGGTTGCTCGTGAAGTTCGCAATCCCCGAGCGAGCAGGAACAGGCACATAGTCACGCCAAGCTACGGCTACAGGCCGTAACAAATACGGATCCAGATAATTGTAGTTCACGCTAAACATCGCACGGTTAAAACCTTCCAGCGGGTCCGAACGCCCTTGAACTGAATCCGATGCATTTGTAGCACACCCAACCAGCAATACGCTTGCCAGAGCCACTCCTGTCAGCCGAAGTTTCATATCCTTCTCCATGAAAAGGGATCGCTGATGACAGGCTGTCAATCTTATCCCGCCGTCAACGATCCACATATTTTTATTCTGATCTTATTCATGCCCAAAGACTGTTTTTGCAATGGGCGATTTATGGTACTTGATGTTCAATCTGTACGCTAATCTGACTCTCTTTATTATAGGGCATAACCGCACTTTCACCGAACCAGTCACCTGATTGTGGATTGGCTAAACCATCTCGAGAGATGCGTGCACGAACTTTCACCTGTTTTTGCGCCGACAGTAAACGTTCTGGCATCATGGCATTGGCATCAGATAATGAAACTGTCACAGGGAAATGACCCAGTGGCAACTGCTTCACCGCAACAGGTATTGGTGTTGCACCATCAGTAACTGAAACCACCAAGACCGCCGTTGGCGGTAGCTGGCGCTCAACGTCAGGCGACAGATTAATGGTGACGTTCAGTAGGCTATTATCCTCACCAGACTGCACTTTGGCTTGTTCAATGCTGCGCTTTAGCACTTCACGACGACTATCGTTGGCAGGTAATGTTTTCAACATCATCTCCCACGCACCAATCGCCTTCTTATAATCGCCCTGTTCGAAAGCATTAAATGCCAGCAGGCTTAGCACCCGCACGTCTTCATGATTACGCGCCATCATATCGCGCAGCATGTCGGCTGCCTGTTTATTATCTTCTGGATCGCTAGAACGGGTGAGCACTTCCGCGTACCCCAGCGCAACCTCAGGCTCATTCGGCGCCAACTGGTAGGCGTGAGAGAAGGCCTGAGTCGCGGTCGTCGCGTTATTTAATGCCATACCGATTCGGCCTAACATAACCCAATCGGCCACATTACGCGGATCGGTCTGCAGCTCAGTACGCAACCCTAAGCCTAAACGAGCAATTTCTTCCATCGTCAGCGGCTGCTTGTCTTCATTCATGACCCGCTCGCGCAGCGAAGGCATTTCACTCATCACTAAATTCCAGCCTTGAACCTGAGCTAATCCGCCGGTTTTCAAATAAAAACCGACTGAAATCAGTACAAGGACGACGACGCCAGGCAGCAGCACCCAGCGGTTGAGTGGCTCAGGTTTGGCCTTTTCCGCATGAGGTACATCAGACAGCAGGTTTTGTTGAAGCTCTTCGATCATCGCCTGACGCTCAGCAACCACACCCTGCTCTTCGTCTTGCTCCAACTCTTTTAATCGCTGATGGTAAAAACGTGTGTTTAAACGATCGCGATCTTCTGGTAAATCACGCTGAGGCTGACGTAACACCGGAACCAGCAGCAACGCAGCGGCGGCGATCAGCAGCACTAAAACTATTAACCAAAATGCCATTATCAATGTTCCCTGTCGCTGTCGTTAAGAAGCTGCTTTAATCGTTGTTTCTCAGCATCGCTTAGCGTATCACCTAAAACCTCCGGTTCCTCTGGGCGACGGCGACGAGCGCGTGTAATCACTACGATGGCCCCCAGCAGGACAAACAATGCAGGGCCAGCCCAAAGAATCACGGTCGCGGCAGTTAACGGTGGCTCATAGGTCACAAAATTACCGTAGCGGGCCACCATATATTCAGTAATCTGCTTGTTGGTGTAGCCTTTTTCCATCAGCTCATACACTTTCTGGCGCATGTCTGCAGCAATGATTGCATTGGAATCCGCAATGCTGTTGTTCTGACATTTCGGGCAGCGCAACTGCTCAGTTAATTCGCGGTATTGCTGTTCTTGCTCCACGCTTTTAAAACTATAAGTATCAATCGCCGCCCAAGCGCTAACGGAGAGCATAACGCCGATCAACATGCTGGCTAATCTTATTGCTCGCATTATTTAGCTCCTTCATATTGGCGGTATAAAGGTTCGATTTCCTGTTGCCAAACGCGATCGTTAAGATCTCCCGCATGACGATAACGGATGATCCCATTGCCATCGATCAGGAAAGTCTCAGGAGCGCCATATACACCAAGATCAAGTCCCAGCATGCCGTCGCCGTCGTAAAGACTCAGCGCATAGGGATTGCCCAAATCATTGAGCCATTTCACGGCTTTTTGACGGTCATCCTTATAGTTTAACCCCACCACGCGTATCCCTTTCGCCGCCAGCTTATTGAGATACTGATGTTCGGCGTAGCAGGTCGGACACCAGGTCGCCCACACGTTGAGCAACATCGGTTTGCCATCGTGCAATACACTCTGATCGAAGGTTTTACCCGGCTTATCCAGAGACTCCAGCTTAAACTCGGGAACCGGTTTACCAATCAGCGCCGACTCCAACATGGTGGGATCTTCACCGCCGGCATTACGCTGAAGCTGGATCACAAACGCCAGCACCAGCAACATAAATAAAACTAACGGGATAAAGAGCAGCTTACGATTCATGCTGTTTTCTCCAGTTTTTCTTGTTCGCGCTCTTCCTTACGACGTGAACGATAGCGTGGGTCGAGAATGCAAAGCACACCGCCAATCGCCATTAACACACCGCCGTACCAAATCCAACGTACAAAAGGTTTGTAGTACAGGCGAACCGCCCATGCGCCGTCATCCAGTTCTTCACCCAGCGCCGCATATAAATCGCGTGTTAAACCGCCGTCAATGGCAGCCTCAGTCATCATGCTACGCGCAGTAGCGTAATAGCGTTTTTCAGCCCGTAGCGTCGCTTCTGGTTTTCCATCGCGAGTAACGTCAATAATACCTACGCCGCCAGTATAGTTAGGGCCTTTAATATCGTGAACGTCGCGGAATACAAAGTGATAATTGTGAATATCGACGCTATCTCCCGACTTCATTCGAACATCGCGTTCGATGCTATAGCTTTGGCTAAACGCGATACCAATCACCGTCACCGCGACACCAAGATGGCCTAACACCATACCCCAATGACTACGTGGCAGTTTGGTAAGACCTTTCCAGAAGCCATAACGATGTGTCGCACGCTCGTGCAGTTCCATCAACGTCAGGATAACGACCCAGAACGCCATCAACAGACCCACAACCGTCATGCCTTCAACGCGATCCTGCATCAACCACGGCAATACGACGGAAAGGATCACGGTGACAATCATTGCCATCAGCAGGCGCTTCCAGAATTTTGCCGGCTCATCACGACGCCAGCGCACCAGAGGACCAACCCCGAGCAGTAATGCAAACGGCGCCATCAGCCAAGTGAACATTGAATTGAAGAAAGGTTCACCAATCGAAATACTGCCCAAGCCAAGCTGCTTATGTACCAACGGCAATAACGTGCCCAACAACACCACTAACATTGCGGCAACCAGCAACACGTTATTACCCAGCAAGAAGGTTTCACGTGAAAACACTTCATGTTGAGTGCGACTACGTACCTGTGCACCCTTCACGGCATACAACAGTAAAGAGCCACCGATCACGATCACCAAATACGCCAAAATGAACATTCCACGCGCCGGATCGGAGGCAAACGAGTGCACGGATACCAAGACCCCCGAGCGCACCAAAAACGTTCCTAGCAAACACAGAGAGAATGCAGTAATGGCGAGGAGAACTGTCCACGCTTTGAAAGTGCCACGCTTTTCAGTAACCGCCAGTGAATGCAGCAACGCCGTACCCGCCAGCCAAGGCATAAAGGAGGCATTTTCTACCGGGTCCCAGAACCACCAGCCGCCCCACCCGAGTTCGTAATAGGCCCAAGCAGAACCTAAAACGATCCCCATGGTAAGGAATACCCATGCTGCCGTTGTCCAAGGACGTGACCAGCGTGCCCATGCGGTATCTAAGCGCCCCGCCATCAGCGAGGCAATCGAGAAGGCAAAAGCGACCGAGAATCCAACGTAACCCATATACAGCAACGGTGGATGGAAAATCAAACCGATATCCTGCAACAGCGGATTCAAATCGCTGCCGTCAATCGGGAAATTCGGTAGGGTGCGAGTAAACGGATTCGAAGTAAGAATGATGAATAGCAGGAAGCCTACGTTAATCATCCCCATCACCGACAACACTCGCGCCACGGAATCTTGTGGCATGCTACGGCTAAACAGCGCAACGGCAAGGGTCCAACAACTGAGTAGCAGAACCCAAAGCAGCAGCGATCCTTCATGCGCGCCCCACGTGGCCGCAATACGGAAATAAACCGGTAGTTGCGTATTGGAGTTCGCTGCTACATAAGAAACAGTAAAATCGTTAGTGATAAAGGCATACACCAAACAGCCAAAAGAAACTGCAATGCTGAAGAACAGTCCGTAGGTCAACGGTCGTGCCGACGACATCATGCGCACATCTTGTCTAGCTGCGCCCCAAAGCGGATAAATGCTCAGCAACACGGACAGCGCGAGAGAAAGCGCCAGTAGGAAGTTACCAATTTCAGGGATCATGGCTGCGGGCTCCCCGCATCAGAACTACCGCCGTTTTGTTGGTAGGCGTCTGCTGGGCGATTATGGTTTTGCTCCATCGCTTCTTTTACCTCTGGGGGCGTATATTTTTCATCATGTTTTGCCAGAACTTCTTTGGCGTGCACCACGTTATTTTCGCCCATGACGCCTTGTGCCACTACGCCCTGCCCTTCACGGAACAGATCCGGCAGAATGCCTTCGTAGGTCACACCGATAGCGCCGTGAGCATCGTAGATTTTGAATGACACCTTCAGGCTTTGCTGATCGCGTTTCACCGAACCCGGCATTACCATGCCGCCAATACGTAAGCGCTGACCCACTTCAGGTTTTTCATGATTTTCGCCTTTACCCTGCAAAATTTCTGTTGGGGTATAAAATAGGTCAATGTTGGAGCGCAATGCGTAAAGAACCAGAGTTATTGTCACACCGAGGCCAAGTAAGACAACAATGGCCAGATACAAGCGGCTCTTGCGACGTGGATTCATAAAGACTGCTCTCCTTGTGAAACTGACGAAGCGCGTTGTTGACCTTGCGCTTGTTTAATACGTTGCTCGCGCGCCTGATGACGACGAATCTCCGTCAAAATTTGTCGACGTTGCCAGCGGGTATGGCATACCAGCAACAGTAAAGGAATGAGGGTTGCGGCAACGGACAGCCATACGTAAAACGCATAACCGCCCATGGCAAAGAAGTCCTGCCACGATGAAAATGCGGGGGTCATCAGGAACGCTCCTTGTGCTGATTATTCTGGCGAGTATTCACTAACGCATTCACCCACGGACGGCGGCGCTCCTGCATTAAGATCAGATTACGCAAACGCATTAACGTCAGGGTTATAAAGAAGAAAAGATAACCGAAGATAGCCCAACGCAACGGATAGCGCATGCTTGGGTCAATGGTGTTTTGCATGTTGGTAGACCCTTGATGAAGGGTATTCCACCACTCAACGGAGAAATGAATAATCGGCAGATTTACCACGCCAACCAGCACCAAAATGCCTGCTGCACGACCTGCGGTGCGGCGATCCTCAAACGCGTTGTACAATGCGATAGCGCCCAGATACAGGAACAGCAACACGAGCTCAGAAGTTAATCGCGCATCCCAAACCCACCACGTTCCCCACATTGGCTTGCCCCAAGCAGAGCCCGTTGCGAGCGCAATAAAGGTGAAAACCGCGCCTACAGGTGCCATTGCAGCACTCACAAGATCGGACATTTTCATCTGCCAAACTAAGCCGATAAACGCCGCAATTGCCATGGAAGCATAAATCCCCATCGACCAAATAGCCGCTGGAACATGGATGTACATAATGCGATAGCTATTGCCCTGTTGATAGTCGGACGGTGCGAACCCAAAGCCCCAGATCCAGCCAATCAATAGACACGCCGCCCCAGCTAATCCTAGCCATGGCACAAACTTACCGCACAGATGATAAAGCCGTTCAGGCTTAGCAAGCTGATGAAGCCATTTCCACATTGAGATTTATGCTCACAAAACGAAAAGTCACTGTTTCGACTTTGATGTCGAAACCCCATAAAAAGGCGCTGTCTTGTACTACCTGCAGGCTCTTTTCAGACAATCTATCTTATACGGTGTTACTTATTATTGACCTATTAGTCTGAGCGATATTATCGCTGACAAACAAAACGGTTTTTCAAATCGTTGAATTCGGTTTCATCGAACAAGTTACTGCACGCTGACACGGAGCGCTGCCGCTGCTGCAAACGGTGAAAGTGTAACGCTTCCCGCTAGCATCGCGCCTAAGATAGCGAGATATCCACCAATAGGCATACCCATCGAGGCCGCATCAATCGCAGAGGTCGCAAAAATTAAAATAGGAATATAGAGAGGAAGCACCAGCAGACTGAGTAATACTCCACCCTTGCGTAACCCCACCGTGAGTGCGACACCTATCGAACCAATAAAACTGAGCGTTGGCGTTCCCAACAGAAGGGTTAAAGCCACTGCCCACCACGTCGCAAAATCGAAAGAAAGCAAAAGCGCGACCAACGGAGACAAGATCAGCAGTGGCAGGCCGGTCACTAACCAATGAGCAAATACCTTCGCTAACACCGTTAATGCTAACGGCGACGGCGTTAACATGAGTTGTTCTAGCGTGCCGTCCAGATAATCATCTTTAAACAGACGCTCCAAAGACAAAAGCGCAGCTAACAATGCAGCCACCCACACAACACCAGGCGCAATGCGCGCAAGCAACTGCGGCTCGGGGCCGATGCTGAGAGGGAACAGCGTGATCACGATTAAAAAGAACCACAGCGGATTAATAATTTCAGCGCCGTTGCGAAAGGCAATTTTTAACTCACGTCGCAGTATGGTTCCGATCATCGCGAAACTTCCTCGCCGCTCAAACGCAGCTTACGCATGCGATAATCCAGATCCTGATGGGTCGTCAGCAAAATAATGCCTCCCGCCTGCGTATGTTTCTCGAATAATGCGATCAGCTTCGCTACCCCAGACTTATCAATCGCGGTTAGCGGCTCATCCAAGATCCATAGTGTTGCCTTACTCAACCACAGTCGCGCTAATGCCACTCGCCGTTGCTGTCCCGCAGAGAGCTGAGCGACTGGCACATCTTCATAGCCAATTAAATCAACCTGAGCCAAAGCATCCCAAATGGCATCTTGGTTATGTTCACCCTGTACCGCTTGATAAAACGCGAGGTTTTCAAAAGGCGTCAGCACCGATTTCACACCGGCCTGATGGCCAAGGTAAATCATCTGCTGTTGGTACTCTTCACGCTGTTTACGAATAGATTTTTGCTGCCACTGAATATCACCGCGGTCAGGCTGGGACAAACCGGCAATCATCCGAAGCAGGGTCGTTTTGCCAGCTCCGTTAGGGCCTTCTATTTGTACCATTTCGCCCGCTTCCACCTGAAAACTGAGCTGGCTAAACAGCACACGCTCGTCACGGCTACAGGCTAAAAGGGAGATATTCAACATCGAAGAAACCATTCCTATCATCGGGGTAACGCATCATATCATAAGCCTATAGCTGCTCGTACCCCGTAACACGAGTGATGCCTACCTACATGGAGGTAAAATTGTGGTTCAAATCAATAACTGACCCATCGCCTATGAGTCGCGTCTATCCCTCCAATAATTCAAGTTGCAGAAGGGCGACAAGTGAGTGATTACTCGGGTGAACCACGCACATGCAACTTGAAGTATGACGGGGATATACATCTATCATCCCAGCGAAGATTAAATCTGGCATACGTCAATTTTTATATCGATTCTTGATATTTCAAAAATCGGCACAAAAAATGCTGAGCACAATTCAAACTTTTCTCCTGTGGTTGCCCCTTATGATTTTGCTATTCAAACAGGAGAATTATGATGAAAAAAACGGTATTAGCACTTACGTTGGCAGGTTTGTTTCTTTCACCGACCGTTTGGTCGGCCACATCAGGGATAACGTTGGATGGGCATTCACTCACGCTGGAAGATGCATGGGAAATTGCTTATTCAAACAAAGAGGTTCACATCGCCCCCGCGGCAATGAAAAAGGTTGAAGAAGCCAATCAGCTCTTAATGACGGCAGCCAGCAAAGGGATCCCCGTCTATGGTTTAACCGTCGGCGTGGGGTTGAATAAGGATAAATCCCTGTTTGATGCCCACGGAAAACTCACACCAGAAGCCATTGCCGCATCAAAAGCCTTCAACGTTAACGCGCTTCGAGCTCATGGCGCGGGTATTGGCCCAGCGATGCCCGATGAACTTGTGCGCATGGCGATGGTTATCCGACTCAATACGTTACTCGTAGGCAGAACCGGTGCTCAGCCACAGGTAGCGACCCTATACCAACAACTGCTCAATAACCATATTACGCCCGTCGTGCCTTCACAAGGCTCCGTTGGGGAAGCCGATATCACTCTGGCCTCCCATATCGGCGATGTCATGATGGGAGAGTGGAAAGTTCACGTAAATGGTCATGAACAGGATGCAGCCAGCGCATTACAGGCAGCAGGGATCACAAAACTCGATCCTATCGGTAAAGATGCCCTCTCTATTTTATCGACCAACGCGATCTCCGCTGCATACTCAGCACAAGCGCTGCTCGCCGCTAAACAAATAATTAATGTCACTCCTGAGGTATTTGGATTATCACTCGAAGGTCTGAATGGCAACGTTGCGCCATTTCTGCCACAAAGCCTTAGCGTTCGTCCATTCCCTGGCGTCCAGGATACAGCCAAAGTGATGCGTGAGGTGCTTAAAGGTTCTTATCTCTGGCAACATCAGGATGGGCGAGCATTACAAGATCCACTCTCCTACCGAACCACGGTGTTTGTTCTCAATGAGGCACATAAAGAGTGGGCTGAAGCTTATCAAATGCTGTCGATTCAGATGAACAGCTCAGACGATAACCCTGCGGTGATCGTCAACGCCGATAAATCGTTAATAGAGAATAGCCAGGTTGCGCAGTACTACGTCCACGATGGCAAAGTAAATGGTGCGATCTTCCCAACGTCGAATTTCGAACCACTCCCGCTGACGCTGGCCATTCAAAACCTATCCGTCGCCATGGGTCACTTGGCACATAACAGCGTACAAAGAACCCTACATCTTTCCGACGATCACTTCACCGGTCTAAGCCGATTCCTCGCGGGTGAGGAAAATAATGGACACGCTTTCGGTGCAATTCAAAAGCCGCAGGTTGCTATGCTCGCGGATATCCGTTCGCTGGTGAATCCAGTATCGCTCGATGGCCAACCTATGGCTGGCAGTATTGAAGATACCTACACCAATAATTTACAGGCCTCCACTCGACTGACCAAAATTGCCGATGACATGCGCTACATCTATGGCCTTGAGCTGTTACATGCGAGTCAAGCAATCGACCTGCGTAAACATAAAAATCCTGACATCACGCTGGGCGAGCAGACAGGTAAGCTCTACAGCAGCTATCGTGAAAAAGTGAAATTCGTCGATAAAGATCGCATCTTCAGCGATGACATCGAGAATTCAGCCAAACTCCTGCAACAGTACCCTGCACTACCGTTGATTCGTGAGGGGCACAATGAATAACAAAATCAATAACTCTCGTCGTAATTTTATTACCAAAGGGACGTTGTTGACGACTGGGGCCGCGTTTGCGGCCTTTTCCGGTTCGGTCAGCGCCGCATCATGTAGCAACGACAACGCTATTCGCTATCACCGTGTTTATGACGTCATTGTAGTCGGAAGCGGTTTTGCCGGATTAGCCGCCGCGCTTGAGGCTGTCAATCTCGGCCGCAGCGTATTAGTCATCGATAAAATGCCCGTTTGTGGTGGAAACTCAACGATTAACGGTGGAGCTGTCGCGGTAGCAAACTCGCCTCTGCAGCAAAAAGAGGGCATCGTTGACTCGCCTGAACTCATGTACAAAGACATGTTAAAAGCAGGTCGAGGTCTCAACGACAAAGAGCAGTTAACTATTCTGGTCAATAACACAACTGCCGCCTATGAATTTACATTGAAACATGGGGTGGTCTATAAACCGTTTGTGCAACATTTTGGCGGGCACTCCGTACCCCGCACACTACAAACGGTCGAAAGTTCTGGCGCCGGAATTGTCATGCCATTGAAAAATTCAGCGATGAGACTGGGAGTCATGTTCCGTACTCGCTGCAAACTGCTAGGTTTTGACCAAAATGCACAAGGCCGCGTGATCGGTATTTCGGTTCGTGATGGCTACCGCTTTCCTGACGAAACCAGCGGTGAAATTCGCCATTACGGCGCTCGCTACGGCGTCGTAATGTGTTCTGGGGGATTCTCCAACGATCTCCGCTTCAGAAAAATGCAAAACCCTCGGCTAGATGAAAAAGTTGACTCAACCAATCATCCAGGAGCCACCTCAGAGTGCCTAGTACAAATGTTACGTATCGGCGCTATTCCCGTGCAACTTGATCTGATCCAGCTTGGCCCTTGGTCATCTCCCGATGAAAAAGGCTTCGGCTATGTTTCTCAGTTCAACACCATCTCCGGCTTTCCTAACGGCATTATGGTCAACCCACGTACAGCAAAGCGCTTTACCAATGAATTGGCCGACCGTAAAGAGCGCGAAGACGGCATTCTGGCACAGGTTGATCAGGACGGTAATCCTCTTTACCCCATCTGCTTTACCACGCTCGATGGCGCGAAACAGGCTCAAAGTTTAACCCATGCACTGCATTATAAGGTGGCTTGGCAATTCGATACCCTACAGCAATTAGCCGATCACTTTGGCATGCCCTACGCCACGTTAAAGTCAGAAGTGGATGAATACAACGCGGCTGTTGCCCGTAAAGGAGGTGACCGCATGCATAAAGATGTCAGCCGTGCCGTTCCGCTAGATAAGGGCCCATTTGTTGCTGTTCGAGTTTGGCCGAAAGTCCATTATGTGATGGGAGGCGTAAAAATTAACGTCAAAGCAGAGGTTTTAAACGCTGCTGATAGTACCCCGATTCCTGGGCTGTATGCAGCAGGCGAAGCGACTGCTGGCTCCCACGGAGGAAGTCGATTAGGAAGTTGTGCCGTCGCCGACTGTTTGGTTTATGGCCGCATTGCCGGCGCCAGCGTAGGTGCCGCAGAACCCTGCGATGATTTCCCCGCCACAGACAAGGATGCCTGAGATGACAAAACAACTTTTATTTTTTTTAGTGATGGTTATCAGTTGCTTGAGTCTGAACTGTGCCGCTGCCGACAACACTGCCAACAATGAAGCCCTATACCATGACAAGCTAAATAGCATGCACGCCAAGCCCTATCACCAAACGCTAGAGGCCATGGGAAAAGATAATTCATGTCAGCTATGTCACGGCACTAAAACGCCGGTATCTTCGCCGAATGACAGCAATTGTCTGAATTGTCATGGTTCACGCGATCAGGTGGCGGCACTAACGCTACCGGATCCAAAAGACAAAAATGCGGAGCCCAATCCGCACAACTCAATTCACTATGGCAAAGATGCTTCTTGCACCATGTGCCATAACGAGCACAAACCTTCAGAGATCTATTGTAATAACTGCCATCTCTTTAAATATCCCAACATGAAACCTTAAGGGATCGCTATGACTAATTTATCTATGAAACACCAGATAAAGCGCGGTCTGCTTTTTGCGATACTCTTACTTTCACAAGTATATGCTTGGGCCGCCCCACCCGCGCTTTCCGTCACCGCCAGCCAGCAGAATCAGTCATGCTTAAGCTGCCATTCCGATACTGATATTCACAGCATCGTGACATCTAAAGCACACGATAAGTTACAGCTCTCTGCCGAGGATTATCAAGAAAGTGTTCATGGTGGATTACCCTGTATTGCCTGCCATCAAAGCGCACCAAACAGCCAAGGTTTTGATGCTACGCCACACCAATTGGCGCCGCAGCAAAATACACGCTGTGAGGGCTGCCATGCGGTAATGCTGCACAACACCATCACCGCCGAAAATGCGAGCGTGCATCAACAGAAAATAGAGCAAGGACAATTCACCTGCACGGCATGCCATGATGCACATACCATGAGCAGCGGAGTTATCTCTCATCCGAGTAAAACGCAAATAGCCAAAAGCAATCAGACGTGCATAAACTGTCACTCAAGAGCCGGCGTTTATTCACAGCTCGCCAAAGGCAAATCTGCAACAAAACAGGATTTGGCGCATAAAATGCTGCCCTACTCAGAACAGCATTTGGCTAGCTTACGCTGCATCGATTGCCACGTTGCGGCGAATGATGAAACCTTGCACAAAATCTTACCGGCCTCTCAAGCCGTCACCTGCGAACAATGTCACAGCAATTCTGCCCTACTCATCCAAAGGCAAAAAACAGATATCGCGCTGTTTCCCTCAACGCCTGGGAGCTTATTAGGGAAAGGATTATTTGATGACAGCCAATTACAGAAGAAACTGGCAAACCTACCTGTAACGGGTGAAAAAACGGAACAGGTACAAACGGTTAAAGGTACACTCTTTAGTAATACTTATATGATCGGCAGTAATGGCAGCAATCATTGGGATAAACTTTACCTTTATGCACTGGTGACATTCATTGGTTTATTGATCTGCCATGGCCTTGGTCGAGTTATCGGCAGGAAACTGTTGAAGCGCTCACATGAAAATGCCAGTGAAGATAAAATATATCTTTATACTTTATTAGTCAGATGTTGGCATTGGCTTAATGCACTGTGCTGTATCACGCTGCTCGTCAGCGGTATCGCCTTGCATTTTGTGACTCAACGATTCGCCACATGGGTAAATATTCACAATATTGCAGGGCTCACACTCTGTGCTATTTGGGTCTTATTCATCATTGCGGCTCTTTCAGGTAACGGTCACCATTATCTCGTTCGTTGGCGGGGAATTTCAGCTAGGCTTTACCGACAAACTCGCTATTACCTCATCGGTATTTTCCGAGGAGAACCACATCCTGAGCATCCAAGTCAGCAGAGCAAATTTAATATCCTGCAGCAGCTTGGCTACATAGGCATTATGTTTGCGCTGGTACCGTTGCTCATTGTCAGCGGCCTGTTGATGCTTTTCCCTGAGTACTCACCGACTAAGATATTCGGTTGGCCAGGAAAACAGATTATTGCCTACCTGCATTATGCACTTGCATTAATCATGCTGATGTTTGTGATAGTTCACCTTTACCTTTGTACCACTGGCGATTCATTAGGTGCATTGATTAAAGGAATGATTGATGGTTTTCATCGTAGTAAAAAGATGAAATAACCCAAACAGCAGTGCTGATTTTAAGCATTAAAAAAGTCAAAGAGTTCGCTCTTTGACTTTTTATTTCCCTCAAATTAGTTTTATCGAGCTGAGATCCTTAGCTTTTTTATCTTGCTATACAGCGTATTACTATTAATCCCTAGGATCTGCGCCGCGCCATTTTTACCTGATATTTTCCCATTGGCTTGGCGTAGCGCCTTTATAATATGCTCACGCATCGCATCCTCTAGAGGTAAAAGCCCCCCCTGCGCTTTTATTTTAGGTAAATCGCATATCAACTCCCCACCGGGAAATGAGATGCTTGAATTCTCAATCACATGAATTAGCTCGCTAATATTTCCAGGCCATTGATAGTCCCATAGCATTTTTTTCGTTTCTGGACTAAATATCGGAATTTTATTTGCACCGTGGTGAGTTAGCTTCAATGACAGATAGTGCGTTAGCAATAACGGGATGTCTTGATGTCGATATCGTAAAGGAGGAAGCGTGATTTCTAAGCAGAGAATATGGTGATGATACTGGCTGGACAAATAATTATGATGTAATGCTTCGCTGTATCGCTCAGTTTGAATAGAGATGGTCTTAACATGACAAACCCCGGGATAACGACTCATCAACTCCAACACCATCATTTGCCAACGCTTCGGCAGAGAAAATAATTCATAGACCAGTAGGGTTCCACCATGCAATGGCAAAAAATACTTAATATCTGGCATATCTTCCCAATCAATATCGATGCATTCTTTTGTCTTATCGGTTGATGATATATAGATTAACTGATGATTTCTCACATCTAGAATACCATAGCCCCCTTTTTCATCGGCGACTTCACGTATGTATGAAGCAATACTTTTTTTCCCTACGCCATGTTCTCCAAAAATCAAAATGGGTGATTGACTACATGCCAGTATTTTCAATGATGAATAAAACTTCGATAATTCGACATTATTTGGACTAACAATGAACCGCTCATCGCTATGTGAAAACGTTGAAGGCATGCAAGTGGGAACAACTGAATATTTAGCTCGTGGCTCTAAAAGGTTATGCTGCAAAAGAGTAATAAATGAAAGTAGCGAAAACTCACCACGAACAGCCTCAATCAAGGCCACATGCTCAGTAGCATAAGCTTGAGGCTGATAACTAAAAAAACCAACGGCCCCTAAACGAATACCATCTAACGACATCCTCATAAGAATGATTGACTTAATATTTCTAAATCCCCTTCCTACGACATATTCAGTTAATAAATCCTGTTTTAGATCATTAATGAGTTGGATTTCAATATTCTGATTTTTCTCAAACTGCTCGGCAATATACTCGGGTATTGGAATCAAATCACGCTTAAGCCGCGCCGCTTTATGAGAAGACAATGCAATAAACTGTATACTACGAATATCGTGTCGGTAATAATTCAGAAAAATACCATCACAGCTAAAATCCTCCGGAATGGCATGAATACACGCCTGCATTGACTTCTCAATTTGGGCACTGCTACACAAAGCGGTATGTAAGAATGATATAGCGCTATCCATAGGCCACCTAACTCACGTCAACGTTCTATAAATTAATCTAATGATTTTTTTGTTATTTAACAGGGCATTATGAATAATAATGGCTCACTTTTCTTTACCCTAGGTCAAAAGTTACGCACATCTTCTTAAGACGACGTAATCACGACAGACACGACGTGTCGGTAGATACTCTGGTCTGCCCCCCGCAAAATCGGTATGTTTTCCCAGCAAATAAACGTTAACGCCGATAAAACGAGCAATCAGCAAGATTAGTTCTTATCCTATTGATAAAAATGCGTATAATAGCCGCCGTTGTCCTCTTAGTTAAATGGATATAACGAGCCCCTCCTAAGGGCTAGTTGCAGGTTCGATTCCTGCAGGGGACACCATTCTGAGTTTTATCCCCCTTTGAATCACCCATCATCTCGTCAGCGCCAAACCCCCACCGCGTAACCTACGTTGATTCATGACAAATGCGTGTACTTTCGTTAGAAAGTCCTCAAAGAATCACGCGCAAATAAAGATATAAAGCTAGGTATTCATCTTTAGCCCCGCCCTCACGTTTAGACCGTAACTCCCTCCCTCATGTACAATCATTCTTCCAACAGCAACACTTTATTAACAACGACCCATTGCATTGTTCTTATCAACTTCGCCCAATCTCTCCCCTATCCCCAAAGCAATGCAGGTAACACATCCACCGTCTCCATGTTTGAACACCAATCAGCGCTATTTTTATCACCATTCCCTCCTTTATAACGGTCTCCATGACTGACAAAACATGACTTCCACAAATAGAAATCACCAATCCCCCACTTATAATAATGAAATATAACGCCAAAAAATAAAATATTGTCAGTTCATTAAACTATAAATTTAAAGTTTACAGTTATAAATATCAATCATATCTATGTCGCCAGTATACTTTATTCAAGAAAATCGCCGCCCATGACAGACAACAGTAACGGTGTCGTTTCTGACTTCCTAATAAAAAAGCAGTACAGGCGAACACGGAAATGAGAAGGCATGGCAACGTTGATTATTTATTCCGAGAACTAAAAAAAGCAGTCAAGCAACGGCAAGTTAATGCTGTCTTTCAGTATTAAGGCATCAGGCTAAGCCATATTTACAGCGCCGAGAAAGATAGCAAGCTAATAATGATTTTGATGTCTAGTGCGTTAAAGAGAAATGTCAGCATGACTCTATTTGGGTTGAAATTTCATCTATAGCGGATGCAGCCATGAGTAAAAATCAGATTCAGGCCCGTAGATATAGAGCTGATACAAGGTTATTTCTATCGCCAACCTATATAGGTTCAACGTTTGATTTTGGATAAGAATATAAAATGCTCATCAATAATGAAAAACGAAACAGAAAAGTTTCAATCATCACAGATAATGAATACCTGAAATTAGGCTTGCTTTCTATACTTAGTGAGCTAGATCCCAAAAGCTTTGTAGGAAATGCTATTTTTATTGACGTTGATAGTTTGAAGCTGATGTCAGACTTTGGCACTTTGTTAAAAAATGCCTATGCCAATCGCGCTTCCGTGATTCTTATCTGTGCAGGGGGAGATATGTCTATGGTATTGGAACGACTTCCTCACATCGATATTAACGAAAAACTCTCTCTATGGCCTCGAGATATCACGACGTTGCTTAGATCAAACCTGACCTATTATTTCATTAAGGAATTTAATGATCTGATTTGTGTCAAAAAACTCGGGGCAATGAAAATGGCCATCATTCTTATGGTCAATAAAGGGTGGACATTTAGCCTTATCGCCAGAACATTGAAGATCTCACATAAAACGCTTTATCGCTACACCGGGGGATTGGTTTCTTATTTTAATGTTAAAAATATTAATTTTTTATTTTATTTTCTTAGGTCACGTTTTCCACCGTCCTATTTTGACTCCCGTTTAACTGACTATTCGCCAAGAGCACCGCTACTGTCTTTTGTAGCCGGAAAGGTTTTGGCTAAAGGTCAAACAAGAATAACAACGCAGTTAACTCAGCCGTAGCCCATACAGGCACATTTAATAATGATTTTTTCATGATGTAATTAAGGAGCTAGTTTATATGAACATGGGTTCATCAAAGTTTTTGATCTTGGGATCAATCTGTCTGCTGGCGGCATGCTCATCCCAGCCAGCAAAGAAGCCTCAGGGCAACAACCATACAACGGCTGCAGCAACTACTGGATATAAAAATACTAGTACCCCTGCAGATAACTATATTGCAAAACGAACTGCAACACTGACAGGTATAACGCTGGCTTCAACAAACAACATCTGTGTTGACCACTTTAATTTCTTAAGAGAAGTACAGTCTAATCAATATCAGAAATACACTAAAGATTATGGCGATATTGGCAAGGGATACCGTTTTTTGAATGTAAACAAAAACATTATGGATAACGATGCAAAACAAGTTTACACCATGATGCTTGAAATGAAATTAGACACATTGTGTTCAAAAGTCCAATACACCGGATATTCAGTAGTTAAAGATAAAATAAAAGAGCTCTCTAGCATTTAATTACACATTTAAGCTATTTCAAGCCAGAGCCCCTTCTTTTATGAAGATGGGCTCTTTGTGTGCTTCATAATATTTTACATTGGTATTCGTTATGAGAAAAATAATTTCACCAAGAGGTATGAAAATTACCTCGTGGGGGATAATCATTATTCAAGCTCTTACACCATTGTTAATTTCAGCCAGTTCTGTCGCCAGAGCTAATGAATATCGCAATATGGAAGAGACTATTTTGGGGATGCAATCGGTAGTGGACGGGAGTGCTCCTACAGCGAGCCAGCCATCTTCACCTTTATTGCCCCCAAAAAAGCAGCAGGCCCCCACATTAATCTCAACGCCTGAGTTCCAATCTTATCTTAACCCAGAGATGGCTCTCCCTACGCCATCTCCCGAGACTTCAACGCCTAATTTGCCTTCCCTTGGTAGCGAGTCTATTTCATCTTCGTCAGCAAACGAACCAGCGCCAGATCTCACTGGTAACGCGATGCAGGCAGGACAAATTTTATCGAGTGATAATGTCACCAATGCATCTATTAATTATGCAAAAAGCATTGGCGAAGGATTAATTAACCAACAGATTAATGACTGGTTGAATCAGAAAGGTACTGCACGTTTCAGCGCGGGCTCTGATCAAAAAATTTCAGGGGACTTGTTACTCCCCATTATTGGGAACACAGATAGTTTACTCTTCACGCAGCTCGGCTTGCATAGTAATGAAGATAGAAATACGGCCAACGTTGGTATGGGCTATCGCCAATATATTGGCGACTGGATGTATGGAATCAACACCTTTTACGATTATGACTATACGGGCAAAAATGCGCGTTTAGGCGTCGGAGGTGAAGCTTGGACGGATTATCTAAAACTGGCGGTGAATGGCTACTACGGCCTAACCGACTGGCATCAGTCCCGCCTGTCTGCAATGAAAGACTATGATGAACGCCCTGCCAATGGGTTTGACCTGCGTGCTGAGGCTTATTTACCGTCATATCCTCAATTAGGCGCCAACCTTAAATATGAACAGTATTTTGGTAAAGGTATCGATCTGGGCACCGGCACACATCCTGACGACTTAAAGGATAATCCAAAAGCACTGACCTTCGGCTTAAACTATACGCCAATCCCACTGGTTACCCTGAAAGGTGAGCACTCCGTGGGTGATAAAGATGACAGTCGCATTGGGATCGACGTTAATTATCGGTTTGGTGTGCCATGGGCTCGACAGATCAGCGCCGACTCGGTTGATGCATTGCGTAGCCTAATGGGCAGCATGTACGAATTTGTCGATCGTAACTATGAAATCGTGATGCAATACCGTAAGCAGGATCTGCTGCGAATCTCATTGCCAAATACGGTCACTGCCAAAGCCGCAGAAACCATAACGCTACCGCTCACCGTATCTAAAGCCAAGTATGGTCTGAAGGACGTCGAGTGGACGGCTTCTGCGGAATTTCTCGCTAACGGTGGTACATTCCGCGAGCTGTCGCTCACCCAGTTAGAGGTCACTTTGCCGCCATACGTGTACACCAAACGCGCTAACGCCGCGCAGGAATACGTCATTAAAGCGGTTGGCGTCGACAACAACGGTAATAACTCCAATACCGCAGCGACGACAATTAAAGTTGAACCTTCTAAAAATATCATCAGCGATTTAACGATCACGCCATCAGGCTCAGTACCGGCTAACGACGCTGACTATTTCACCGTGACAGCCTCGGTGCTTGATGAACATAGCCAGCCGATGACGGCACAGCCTATCAAGTTTGATATTGATAACATGAAAGGCGCAGATGGTCGTTCAGCAGCAACGTTATTTAAAGATGGCGACACCAACAGCCAGACGCTGACGGTTAACACCGATAGCCGGGGTAAAGCCACGGTTTACGTTCGTAGTAAACTGGCTAAGCAAGGTGTGGTTACTGCCACAATGAACAACGGTAACTATAAATCAGGTCAGGTTGACTTTATTGCTGATGCCGCTACAGCACAAATCAGCGCGCTGGATATCATCAAAAACAAGGCACTCGCCGATGGGCAAAGCTCAAACAAACTGCAAGTGACCGTAAAAGATATCAATGGCAACCCACTCGCCAATTCACAGGTTGATTTAAGCGCCACAAACGGTGCAACTATCGTCAATGGTTCAACGGTGATGACTGATGCCGAAGGTCAGGCCATTCTGTTAGTGACCAATACAACGATTGGTGATAGCACAATCACGGCACGCATCAACGGGAGTTCTAAAACTCAGGTTGTTACCTTCGTTGCAGATAAATCGACATCTACCATTACCCAGAGCGATCTCACCGCAACGCAGGATGCCGTCGCAAACGGAACGGATACTAACCTAGTCACAGCAAAAGTTACCGACGCCAACGCGAACACGGTCTCCGATGTCACGGTTCATTTTACCGTCAGCAACGGTGCCAAAATTATCACCGTCAAAGGTGTGACCGGCGATGACGGCCTTGCAACCGCCAAAGTGACAAGCCTCAAGGCGGATACCTACACCGTTACCGCTCGAATTCAGGAATCAGGAAACAGCGCTCAGACCAACACGCGCTTCATTCCCGATAGTTCAACAGCCACCATCATTGATAGCAATCTGAATATCAACCCCAATGGCGCTCTAGCTGACGGTGTTGATACCGATGCAGTTGAAGCTATTGTAACCGATGCCAACGGCAACCTCGTCCCCAACGCCAGCGTTAACTTTGTTGTTGCAACAGGTGCCACAATTACCACCGTTATCGGCACCACGGGTACAGATGGCAAAGCAACAGCAACGGTGACGAGTACCACTGCAGGCAAATATAAGGTCACCGCCACCGTCAGCGGCCGTTCAGCCAGCAAAGACGCAATATTTGTTGCTGATAATGGAACCGCGGCCATCGTTGCAGGAAATCTGAAGGTTACTGCTGATAACGCATTAGCCAACGGCACTGCAACCAATGCTGTCCAAGCTAAAGTCACGGATGCGAACGGTAACGTAGTGCCGAATGTGGCTGTAAGCTTTAGCGCCAATAATGGTGCAACCGTCACTACAGCGTCAGCGATCACTAACGAAAGTGGCCTTGCTACGACAACGCTGAGTAATACCACATCAGGGGTCACCAACGTCGTTGCGGCTATTAACGGCACGAGCCAGAATGTGAATACTAACTTCACACCTGATGGCTCAACGGCAACGATCGTCAAAGGTGATTTACAGGTCACACAAAACGATGCCACAGCCAATGGGAGCGATACTAACGCAGTTCAAGCCAAGGTTACCGATGCCAATGGCAACGTAGTACCGAATGCTACCGTCACCTTCAGCGCTAACCACGGCGCGACAGTGACCACTGAGTCTGTCACAACCAACCCACAAGGACTTGCCAGCACCACATTAACCAACACGCAATCCGGTACGACTCAGGTTACGGCAACCGTTAACAGTCATAGTCAGCAAGTAGACACTAACTTTGTAGCAGATGGCTCAACGGCAACCATCACCAAAGCTAACCTCGTTGTGACTTCTGATAACGCTAAGGCAGATGGCCATGCAACCAACGCGGTTCAAGCTAAAGTCACCGATGCCAACGGCAACTTAGTCCCTAATGCAGTCGTCAGTTTCACCGCAGATAATGGTGCAACGATCGTCAACGCGTCAGTGACAACGGGTTCTGATGGCTTAGCGAGCACCACGTTGACCAATATCCAAACAGGGATAGCCAAGGTCACCGCCACCATTAATAGCCATAGCCAAACCGTCGACACCACCTTTAAGGCTGATGACGGGACAGCAACCATTATCAGTGGCAATTTGACGGTCACGACTGACAACGCCAAAGCCAACGGCACCGCAACCAACGCCGTTCAGGCCAGGGTGACCGATGCTAACGGCAACGTGGTGCCTAATGTGACAATCGCCTTCGCCGCCAATAACGGCGCGACGATCACCACCGCGTCAGCCAACACCGATGAAAATGGCTTAGCCGCGACAACGCTGACCAACATCACCGCCGGTATCAGTAAGGTCACCGCCACCATTAACGGTAATAGCCAAACCGTCGACACCACCTTTGTGGCCGACGACGGCACGGCGACCATTATCGCTGGCGCCCTGACGGTCACGGCTGACAACGCCAAAGCTAACGGTACCGCAACCAACGCCGTTCAGGCCAAGGTGACCGATGCTAACGGCAACGTGGTGCCTAATGTGGCTGTCACCTTCGCCGCCAATAACGGCGCGACGATCACCACCGCGTCGGCTAACACCGATGAAAATGGCGTAGCCACTACCACGCTGACCAACATCACCGCGGGTATCAGTAAGGTCACCGCCACCATTAACGGTAATAGCCAAACCGTCGACACCACCTTTGTGGCAGATGACGGGACAGCAACCATTATCAGTGGCAATTTGACGGTCACGGCTGACAACGCCAAAGCTAACGGTACCGCAACCAACGCCGTTCAGGCCAAGGTGACCGATGCTAACGGCAACGTGGTGCCTAATGTGGCAGTCACCTTCTCCGCCAATAACGGTGCGACGATCACCACCGCGTCGGCCAACACCGATGAAAATGGTTTAGCGGCAACAACGCTGACCAACATCACCGCCGGTATCAGTAAGGTCACTGCCACCGTTAATGGTAACAGCCAAACCGTCGACACCACCTTTGTGGCTGACGGCGGCACGGCAACGATTGTTAATGGTGATTTGACGATCACCACTGATAACGCGGTTGCTGACGGTACGGACACCAACGCCGTTCAAGCCAAGGTGACCGACGCTAACGGCAACGTAGTGCCTAACGTGGCGGTTACCTTCACCGCGAATAACGGTGCCACAGTCACAACGGCATCAGCGATGACCGGTTCGAATGGTTTAGCCAGCACAACGTTAACCAATACTAAAACGGGGATTAGTCGAGTCAGCGCGGCTATTAACAGCACTAGCCAATCCGTGGACACCACCTTTATCGCCGACGGCGGGACGTCCACCATTATTGATGGCAATTTAACCGTCACCACTAATAACGCCAAAGCCGACGGCGCGGATACCAATGCCGTTCAGGCCAAGGTGACCGATGCCAATGGCAACGTGGTACCCAATGTCGCAGTAAGCTTTATCGCGGATAACGGCGCAACGGTAACCTCAACATCTGCCACCACCAATCAGCAAGGGTTGGCAACCACTACGTTAACCAATACCACGTCAGGAGTGTCGAAGGTCACAGCCAAAATTAATGGCCATAGCCAAACCGTCGACACCACCTTTGTGGCTGACGGCGGCACGGCAACCATTGTTAATGGCGATTTGACGATCACCATTGATAACGCGGTTGCTAACGGCACGGACACCAACGCCGTTCAAGCCAAGGTGACCGATGCTAATGGCAACGTGGTGCCTAATGTGGCAGTCACCTTCGCCGCCAATAACGGCGCGACAGTCACCACCGCGTCGGCTAACACCGATGAAAATGGTTTAGCGGCGACAACGCTGACCAACATCACGGCCGGTATCAGTAAAGTCACCGCCACCGTTAACGGTAATAGCCAAACCGTCGACACTACCTTTGTGGCAGACGACGGCACCGCGACCATTATCGCTGGCGCTCTGACGATCACCATCGATGGTGCCAAAGCCAACGGTGCGGACACCAACGCCGTACAGGCCAAGGTGACCGATGCTAACGGCAACGTGGTGCCTAATGTGGCAGTCACCTTCGCCGCCAGTAACGGTGCGACGATCACCACCGCGTCGGCCAACACCGATGAAAATGGCTTAGCGGCGACAACGCTGACCAACATCACCGCCGGTATCAGCAAGGTCACCGCCACGATTAACGGTAGCAGCCAAACCGTCGACACCACCTTTGTGCCTGATGACGGCACGGCGACCATTATCGCTGGCGCCCTGACGGTCACGGCTGACAACGCCAAAGCCAACGGCACCGCAACCAACGCCGTACAGGCTAAGGTGACCGATGCTAACGGCAACGTGGTGCCTAATGTGGCTGTCACCTTCGCCGCAAACAACGGCGCGACGATCACCACCGCGTCGGCCAACACCGATGAAAATGGCGTAGCCACCACCACGCTAACCAACATCACCGCCGGTATCAGTAAGGTCACCGCCACCATTAACGGTAACAGCCAAACCGTCGACACCACCTTTGTGGCAGACGACGGCACCGCGACCATTATCGCTGGCGCCCTGACGGTCACGGCTGACAACGCCAAAGCCAATGGCACCGCAACCAACGCCGTTCAGGCCAAGGTGACCGATGCTAACGGCAACGTGGTGCCTAATGTGACAGTCGCCTTCGCCGCCAATAACGGCGCGACGATCACCACCGCGTCGGCCAACACCGATGAAAATGGTTTAGCGGCGACCACGCTAACCAACATCACCGCCGGTATCAGTAAGGTCACCGCCACCATTAACGGTAACAGCCAAACCGTCGACACCACCTTTGTGGCCGATGACGGCACGGCGACCATTATCGCTGGCGCCCTGACGGTCACGACTGACAACGCCAAAGCCAACGGTGCGGACACCAACGCCGTTCAGGCCAAGGTGACCGATGCTAACGGCAACGTGGTGCCTAATGTGACAGTCGCCTTCGCCGCCAATAACGGCGCGACGATCACCACCGCGTCGGCCAACACCGATGAAAATGGTTTAGCGGCGACAACGCTGACCAACATCACCGCAGGTATCAGTAAGGTCACCGCCACCATTAACGGTAACAGCCAAACCGTCGACACTACCTTTGTGGCTGACGGCGGCACGGCAACCATTGTTAATGGCGATTTGACGATCACCATTGATAACGCGGTTGCTAACGGCACGGACACCAACGCCGTTCAAGCCAAGGTGACCGATGCTAATGGCAACGTGGTGCCTAATATGGCAGTCACCTTCGCCGCCAATAACGGCGCGACGATCACCACCGCGTCGGCCAACACCAATGAAAATGGCGTAGCCACTACCACGCTGACCAACATCACCGCGGGTATCAGTAAGGTCACCGCCACCATTAACGGTAATAGCCAAACCGTCGACACCACCTTTGTGGCTGATGGCGGCACGGCGACCATTATTGATGGCAATTTGACGGTCACGACTGACAACGCTAAAGCCAACGGCACCGCAACCAACGCCGTTCAGGCCAAGGTGACCGATGCTAACGGCAACGTGGTGCCTAATGTGGCAGTCACCTTCGCCGCAAACAACGGCGCGACAGTCACCACCGCGTCAGCCAACACCGATGAAAATGGCTTAGCCACCACCACGCTAACCAACATCACTGCCGGTATCAGTAAGGTCACCGCCACCATTAACGGTAATAGCCAAACCGTCGACACCACCTTTGTGGCTGATGACGGCACGGCGACCATTATCGCTGGCGCCCTGACGGTCACGGCTGACAACGCCAAAGCCAACGGCACCGCAACCAACGCCGTTCAGGCTAAGGTGACCGATGCTAACGGCAACGTGGTGCCTAATGTGGCAGTCACCTTCGCCGCCAATAACGGCGCGACAGTCACCACCGCGTCGGCCAACACCGATGAAAATGGCTTAGCCGCGACAACGCTGACCAACATCACCGCCGGTATCAGTAAGGTCACCGCCACCATTAATGGTAACAGCCAAACCGTCGACACCACCTTTGTGGCTGATGACGGCACGGCGACCATTATCGCTGGCGCCCTGACGGTCACGGCTGACAACGCCAAAGCCAACGGCACCGCAACCAACGCCGTTCAGGCTAAGGTGACCGATGCTAACGGCAACGTGGTGCCTAATGTGGCAGTGACCTTCACTGCGGATAACGGTGCGACGGTCACCACCACGTCGGCTAACACCGATGAAAATGGTTTAGCGGCGACAACGCTGACTAACGTCACTGCAGGAGTATCGAAGGTTACTGCGGCGATCAACGGCCATAGTCAAACGGTAAACACAACCTTCGTGGCTGATATCACGACGGCTATCGTGACAGAAGTGACACTGGTTGATACGGTAACTGACAAAATTGCCAATGGAACCGACTTCTTTACCTTTGATGCACTGGTAAAAGATGCGCATGGAAATCTGGTTCCTAATGCCACAGTCACTTGGTCCCAAGACAAAGGTAACTCGGTCGTACTGCCTTCAAGCAGTGAGACTGACGTCAACGGTAAAGCGACTATCGCCCTGAAAAGTACCAAAACCGAGGCGCTGCTGATTCAGGTATCTGCCGCCATTGGTAGCGGTGCGGCAGTTAATGCAGATAAGAAAGTCAACTTTAAGGCTCAGCTCGTCACGCTGCATGGTGCGACAACCAACGCAGTCAACAATGCTGTAGTGCCTAATACCAAAATTGAACTCTTCTTGTCTCAGAGCGATACCACTCCAGCCTATTCGGCCACCAGCGGATCCGATGGTAAATACGCCATTAGCAATATTCCACAGGGCGTCTATTATGCGAAAGCGAGCGCGACTGGGTTTATTACGCAGGATGCAACGGTAGATATACAGGACGTTACCGATCTTGAGCAGAACTTCGTTCTGTCGCCAAATCTCGATGGCAAAGCTGCGCGTATCGTCCTAACTTGGGGAAGTACACCAGCCGATTTAGACTCCTATCTGTGGGTGCCAACGGTAGGAGCGCCAAACACGATGATCAAGGTGAATTACGGTTCTAAAGCACCCGCGGGGGCCGATGCAGTTCTTGATGTTGACGCAAGAAATGGCTACGGACCAGAGACAATCACCGTGAACAGCCTACATCCTGGTGTCTATTGTTACGTGGTCAATAGATTTTCGGCAACCCCTCAAGCCTATGGCGATGCCAAGGTGAAGCTCTATTTATCTGACGGTACCACTCAGGACTTTAAGATTGAGGATGCAGGAAGTACAGGTGACATGGCTAACTGGACGGTATTCAAGATTGATACCACCTCAGGCCAGACCGATGTTAGCGTTATCAATTCAATCAATAGTTCTAGCAACAGGGGTGAATGTAGTTAACGTCTATCATTAACCGATTCATCTAACGACGAATGGCGCTAAGAATATTTAGCGCCATTTTTTATGGTAGTAAAAAATAATGTTAATAAAACAAGCACTCATCATTCAGAAAAGTGCTTGGCATTACATTAAATATCAGAGAGGTTGTGGCGCTTTTCATTCACCAGAATGAAACTAGAATACTGAATTTTCGAGCACAAAGTTTCCAATTTCATCTTGAGTTGCATGGTATAAATTTTCTTGGCATCTTTATCCATAATATTTTTGTTGGAGTTTAAAAACTTAAACCCTTCGGTAATCTTATTGTAGTCCTCAGCATATCTTGGATACTGAGGCGCATTTTCTTCGCGAAGAAAATTATAGTTATCCATGCATTTATTGTTCGTTGACGAATATGAATTCCCTCCGACTACGCCCCCCTTCGGGGGCGTATTCTCCTCCGTAGGGCTTAGCTGACTGTTAGCATAAAAATAGTCATATTCAAGATCGTTCCCTTGGTAGTTTTGGTTTGTTTTATTTGATGACGAGCAACCCGCTAACAAAAAAGCGGCTCCGGTTATCAATATACTGACCTGCCTTTTATTCATATAGCATCCTTTTATAAAAATGTAGGTATGTTGACTTAAACCATAAAGAAAGAATCAAGAAACCTGCAAAACCTATGATGTGCAGGCAAACACAAAGTTATTTGCATGACCAAATAAATAGGTGTTTTTAACTTCGTTAACATTGATATTAATTTCTTTTAGATCTTTATATCTAAAAAAAAGAAAATCGAGTATAGGCTCTGGCGCAAAAGACTCGTCAACAGAATCATGCGAATAGGTCACCAGTCTTGCATCATAAATAACGAGTTTTTTGGGCGATATGACACGATACTTGAAATCAACACTTCTAATGATATCTTGCGAAGTTCCATTCCTAGCCAGATACCCAATGATCTCAGCATGCCCCTGCATTTTATTGTTTAAGCTCAGAAAAATATTTCCGTCAAGTATATCGTGACTCTCATCATCTCTATAAGAGAACTCGTTATTACATGAAAAATTGTATGATGGCTCGTAGATGACAGAAACATAAACAATTTCAAAAATAAGCGTAAAAGACAAAATAGCTAACACAATAATTTTATTATTCATTTTGTATAGTATCCTTTACAAAAAAAGTATTCATTTCCCTTTTTATCAACAACACACTCGGCGAGAAATGCCCTACCACTGCCGCGACTTTCTGGCTTAGAAATAAATTCCTTTCCCGGTAAGCATTTTATATTGTTCCGTTTTATCAGGTCGGTAGAAGCCTCGAGGAGATAGCGGGATTGGCCGCGCGTATACTGAGGTAACACTTTGATCTCGCAAGCATCATACTGTCCAACTCCCGTGGTTGATGTCTCTAAGCTAAACTTTTTGTTTTGAGATAAAACATAGGCGACAAGCGCCAGAATGCATAAAGTTAAAATAGACATCATTACCCCATAAAAATAATATTGTGTTCTCTCTTTAGGTGCACTCTCCCTAGTGGCAATCTCTGAAGATACAGGGCTATACTCTTTCTCTACGCTTATCGCTTCATTAAAACAAAAACCGACCTTAGGAATGGTTTTAATGACTTCCTCATCTATGCCTAAAAGAGAAAACGTTCTTCTGAGAATAGAAATGTATTGATTTAGTGTGTTATTTGACGATCGTAATCCTTGCTTATCCCATATATCTTCTAAAATGTTCTCTCTAGAAAGAATTGCACCTTTATTGTTGAGCAGCATGCATAACAGGTTGCAGTTGGTAATCGTAAGATTTATCACCTGCTCAGGACTATCAATACTCCAGATAGCTCCGTCAGCGGGTTTAAATCTCACCGTATCACTAATCTTATAAATCATAATTTTCACACTATAATGATTCAATTTACGACTCTCGTATCAGAGAAAATTAGCTATAACAACAGATCGTTTTTCTGCTTTATAGTGATGAGAAATAGTTTCGTTATAATCTTATAGATGAGAATCTTTCACATATTCATCCCCACAGATTTATCCATATATTGCTCTAGTTTTACCTGAACAACGCGACATCATAAGAATCATCTCAAATTAAAACGAAGGGGTAAAACATGTGATGTGTGTGATTTATACTTTTTATAAAAATTTTATTTAAGAATCTCAGGGCGCGAGATAGATAAAAAATCCAATTATAAATAAATTATAATAGAGATGCGGATAAATAGTCTACAGTATGCGTTTCAAACAGAATATTAGCCACAATTTGATAGAGGCGTAACTTTGAGAAAAAGTGATGGTTTTTAGGAAAATTACCGCATTAATTGCCAGTAAAAATCAACTTTCATCCCTTTTTTTTCACAAGATTATTATTATTTCAGCGGGGGTCATTAAAATATAAACCTGTATCATCCGTAGTCTCACGACCTTTTTCTTCCGTTTCAGTCTTCTACATAGATTTAAATCTTGGTTAACAGGATTGCGATGGCACAATTATTCTTAATCGATCAAGATAAAGGTGAAAAAATATCAACCTATAGTCATATTAACGTTGTCAACGTCCTTCAATTCGTTTCAGTTATCATTTAACTTAAAATATTCATAACATAAAAGCAACGTGGGATGTTGTTGCCCTATCTCAACCGTTCTACGCTATCCTTGGAGACAGCAGATAAAGCCACGATGCTTATCGCGCTGGCGCATAAAAAGTAAATCCGTGATCGTATTTTATGCCGTATTCGCGGGTAGTGAAGTTACTGCGATGATTTTTCCGCCACTACGTTATGCCACCGATGCCGCAAAAATGATCGTTTTAAACGGACCAAAATGAACCGCTCGAGATGATTAATTCTTTATATCTTTCAATTATAGGAATAATTTATTCCTTAACGTCGCACCACAGAGAATACAGACATGAACATTGATTTATCTCGCCTTCAAACCGAAGGCCGTAATACCGCCAGTGAAAACATTGATACCCTATCAACGCTAGACTTGCTGACCATCATCAATCAGGAAGATCAGAAGGTCGCGTTAGCCGTAGAGCGCATCCTGCCGCAAATTGCCCAAGCCGTAGACGCCATCACTCACGCGTTCGCTCAAGGTGGGCGCCTGATTTATTGTGGCGCAGGAACTTCGGGTCGCCTCGGTATTCTGGATGCCAGTGAATGCCCCCCTACCTACGGAACTCCGCGAGAACAAGTGATAGGTCTTATTGCCGGTGGACAAACCGCGATTCTACGCGCCGTTGAAAATGCCGAGGATAACGTCGCTCTCGGCGAACAGGACATGATAGAGAATCAGGTCGGTGAACGTGATGTTGTCGTGGGGATTGCCGCCAGTGGACGCACTCCGTACGTCATTGGTGCAATGAAATATGCGCGAACTCAAGGAGCAACCGTCGTTTCACTGACATGCAATGCAAATAGCGCCATGAGTCAATTAGCCGATATTGCTCTAGAAGCCGTAGTGGGTCCGGAAGTCGTTACCGGTTCCTCAAGAATGAAAGCCGGTACTGCACAAAAAATGGTTCTCAACATGCTCACTACAGGATCCATGATCCGTAGCGGAAAAGTCTATGGCAATTTGATGGTGGATGTTGAAGCGACCAACGCCAAGCTGGTGCAGCGTCAGGTTGATATCGTGATGCAGGCCACGGATTGCGATCGCAGCACAGCCATCAAAGCGCTTAGCGAATGTGAAAGACACTGCAAAACAGCCATTCTCATGATCCTCGGTCAACTATCAGCCGCTGAGGCCAGCGCGGTTTTGACACAAAATAACGGATTTATTCGCCAGGCATTAGGCGCTAAAGGAGTTTAGCTATGGCAAAAATAACGGATGCCACGATCGCGCAAATTCTGGCATGTATCGGTGGCAGCCAAAATATTGCCCTGTGTGGAAACTGCATGACACGACTGCGTCTCACCCTGCGTGAGCGCAGCCTTGTCGATCACGCTAAATTAAAAAAAATCCCTAGCGTGATGGGCGTTATCGAAGGTAATGATCAACTGCAAATTGTTCTTGGCCCAGGAAAAGCGCAAACGGCCAGTGAAATGATGAACATATTGCTTGCTCAAAATCACGCCAGCCAAGAGATAGAGGCCAAGCCAGCTGATTTGCATACACTCGCCGCCGCAAATAAACAGCAACTCAAAAGTAAACAAAGGAGCGGGTTCCACAGTTTCTTAACCCAATTTGCCACCATCTTTACTCCGTTGATCCCCGGTTTTATCGCGGCAGGCTTGCTACTCGGAATTGCCACTCTATTACAGCAGACACTCGTACTTGAGGGGAGCACCGCACCTCTGTGGCTGACGAGCCTGATTGGCTATATGAAAATATTCAGCGTCGGTTTATTTACTTTCCTGAGTATTCTAATCGGCTTTAATACCCAAAAAGCCTTTGGCGGCACTGGCGTTAACGGCGCTATTATTGCCTCTCTATTTATCTTGCGCTACAGCACAGAAGGCACCGTCGGCTATTACGCGGGTATCGATAATTTCTTTGGGCTGGTCATTGACCCAAGGGGGAATATTATTGGCGTACTTCTCGCTTGTATGTTCGGTGCGTGGATTGAACGCAAAGTGCGTAAAATCATTCCCGATAATCTCGATATGATCCTCACTTCGTCCATCACTTTGCTTATTACTGGCGCGGTAACCTATGTCGTGATCATGCCGATTGGTGTTGAACTATTTAAAGGCATGTCATGGCTATTCCTGCATTTAAATGGCAATCCTTTCGGCACGGCGCTATTGGCAGGACTCTTTTTAATCGCGGTAGTCTTCGGCATTCATCAAGGGTTTGTACCGGTGTATTTTGCACTGATGGATGCGCAGGGTTTTAACTCCCTGTTCCCTATTCTTGCCATGGCCGGTGCGGGACAAGTTGGCGCTGCATTGGCGCTTTATCTCAAAGCCAAACCAGCTTCTACATTACGCCTGCAAATTAAAGGCGCGATATTCCCCGGCCTGCTCGGTATTGGCGAACCGTTAATTTATGGCGTAACGCTACCACGCTTGAAGCCTTTTATTACCGCCTGCTTCGGCGGTGCCGTAGGGGGATTCTTTATCGGTCTAGTGGCTTATATGGGATTACCCATCGGCTTAAATACCGTATTTGGGCCATCGGGGTTGGTTTCAATACCGTTGATGACGTCCTCACAGGGGATCTACGCGGGCATCATGGTTTATATTGCCGGAGTATTTATCTCGTATGCCGCTGGATTTATTTTCACCCTACTTTTCGGCTGCAAAAATGTCGATTTGACTTAAACAAGAATACGTTTAACAGATGACTTGGTTTTTAAACCTGCGCGCCTTGCTCAAAGGAGCGCAGGTTTAACATGAGTTACAACATCCACTCTATCGGCAAATAATAGGCAATACGCGCCAAAATACGTTTGTATAACGGACTATCTGGTTCTTTACGGTGAATGTATTCCTTGCCGTTTTCATATTCTATCCAGTGAATCTTCCTTCGCCGAGTGAGAATTAGCTGAAAGGCTTTGTCGTGCAAACTGGCAATAAAGCGTTGATGGGTTAACGTCGTTAACGATTCGCTCTGAATCACAAATCCCATCTCGGTATTTAACCGTGCAGAACGCGGGTCAAAATTAAAAGATCCAACAAATACGAGCTTGCCATCAACGGCAAAAGTTTTCGCATGCAAACTCGAACCAGAATGCCCCGTTAAACCGCGGTCACGTAGGCGGTCATTACGCGTAACATCTTCGGTTTCGTTCGCTTTCATTTCGAAGAGTTCGATTCCACAGCGCAGCAGCATTTTCCGCCATTTGGCATATCCTGCATGGACGATAGCCACATCATTTGCCGCCAGTGAATTAGTCAGAACGGTGATCTTCACACCTTGCTTCGACAAATGAACCAACTGTGAAACACCGGTTCGCGTGGGAACAAAATAGGCAGAGATAATATCCATGCTCATTTTTGGCACGCCAATCATCTCGAACAGGCGTGAAGCCATTAGCGCCTTGGTAGCAAGTTCCCCTAACCCTTTTCGCGGGTCGTCACTAAATAACTGTACTTTTGCCCAGGTTAACGAAAGCTGATTATTTTCCATTTGGCGCGCTAACAATTTGTCGCGTAGACGCTTTAAATACTCTTTAGCTCTCGCCCGCCCCCCGACTTCAGCAATCGTTAACCCGTGTAAATAGCGATAATCCGAAGCCTTACCCAGCACATCTTCGGCGGGAGATACACAGGCTGAGTGCCAATATCGCTCGAAATCTTGGCATACGTCCTCAACCACCTTCCCCACGGCCAGCACATCTAAGTCTGAAAATAGCGCCTGATCGCCAATACCAAAATATTCGTCACCCACGTTGCGCCCGCCAACGATGGTTGCCTGACCATCAAACGTCATGCTTTTGTTGTGCATGCGACGGTTGAGCCGTTTAAAGTCAGTCAAATAACATAAGCAGCGCATCCTTCTCAGCTTGAAAGGATTGAATAATTTAACGCTAATGTTGGGATGGGCATTCAGGCGACGCAAAGACTCATCAAGCCCGCCAGTGTTATTGTCATCCAGCAGCAACCGTACTTTTACGCCACGCTCAGCGGCACGAAATAAGGCGTTAAACAGCAAGCGTCCGGAAATATCATTGTGCCAAATGTAATACTGAACATCCAGCGTTTTTTCAGCCATGTTGGCCAGTAAATAGCGAGCAGCAAAAGCGTCATTGCCTTTTTCTAGCGGGTATACGCCGCTGAGTTCAGGATGAAGCTGACATAAAGGCTGAATCAATCGGGCTAGGCGAGTCTCGATAGCAGGTTTATTGCTCATAGCAAAAATAACTCACAGAATCACCCTTATAAAAGAGGCTATCGAATAAAAACGAAGCCAAACCGTGTGCATACATCATAGGCTAAAAATATAGCATGGCAGGAAAACCGCATGCAGAGGGTTTTTCTCAAAAGAGTGCTCGCCGATAAATTGCCACCAATAACGCATTTATTGCTTAAAAAGAGGAGCGTAAACACCGCGCGTAAGCTGCACATTAAATGTTCCAGTGTCTAAATGTTATACAGATCACACTCTGCTGCCAAAACCCTTTTAAAAGAGTACAATACGCCTTCGATTTTAAGGGCGATTTGTCCCTGCATGTACAACGTATTAATCGCGTGAACAAAGGGTGAGGTTGTTGTGTTTGAGAGCTATGGTGTACTCAATATCTGGACATATGTACTAGGTGCGATTTTCATCATTATGGTACCGGGGCCGAATACGCTGTTTGTCCTCAAGACCGGTATTACACGGGGAGTCAGAGAGGGTTATAAGGCCGCTCTCGCCGTTTTTATCGGTGACGCCGTGCTCATCTTTTGCGCCTACATCGGCATTGCATCGCTCATCCGCTCTTCGCCGTTTTTATTTTCTCTGGTAAAAATGTTAGGCGCGCTTTATCTGCTCTATCTTGGGCTGAAAATCCTTTACAGCACGTTGGCGAAAAAAGGCCAAGAGCAAAGTGCCGCTAAAGAAGAGCCTGAGCACACATTCCGTAAAGCTCTCACCCTAAGTTTAACGAATCCCAAAGCGATTCTGTTTTACGTTTCCTTCTTTGTGCAATTTATTGATATGGATTATGCGCATACCGGCGTCTCTTTTGCGATTCTGGCGGTTATCTTAGAAATGATTAGCTTCTGCTATATGACGCTGCTGATCTTCTCTGGTGCCGCGCTGGCGCATTTCCTCAGCGAAAAGAAACGCCTAGCAAAACTGGGAAACTCAATGGTTGGTCTGCTGTTCTTAGGATTCGCGACTAAGCTCGCCACATCCGCCTAGCAAGCTGAAAATGAGGAAAAGCGCCTGAAAATGGTAACATCGTTCACTTAAGCTTGATTTTAGGGGAGCACACTACGGTGGGGTAAACCCACTCTCCTAAACGAATGTCGTTACCTGTGATGGCGCTTTTTATGCACAACGCTCAGTCTATTACGTCACTCAACAGCGCCAACAGATTCGTCGCCTTTTTACGATATCCGTAGCTGAACACGCATTATTGAATAATACCCACGGCAGGCTGCGGCTGTAAGAAAAGAAGTGAGGTGGTTAGGCGAGTTACCAGAAATAATCAATCCTTCTCATAAAAATCAAGCATTCTGTTTCCTAATAAGACGGAATTCATATTTCGTCCTTATTTGTTTATTATCCAAACACTCTTTTACTCAGAATTTATTCTGGAATTTTTATTGAGATAACTTTACAAAAATATATTTATCCTTATTGAATTGTTGTTCATTTTATTTTCATGTCCAGTAGTATCTCTGGTCAGGAATTTATCTTTTTGTTTGTGCAAGACCACAGACTAAGGTGATTAAATTGAGCACTAAAGGACAACATCAGCTGCTGGTAGAGTCACTGTCTGAATGGATAGAACAAAATCTAGATAAGCGAATCGTGATTGATGATATCGCCGAGCGAGCAGGATATTCTAAATGGTATCTGCAAAGATTATTTAAAGAGGTCACTGGGGATAATCTGGCATCCTATGTGCGTCACCGTCGTTTAATGCGAGCGGCAGCGGAACTAAAACGCACAGACAAAAAAATTATGGATATCACGCTACAGTATGGTTTTGACAGTCAGCAAACTTTCACCCGCGCATTCAAAAGGCGCTTCGGTACTTCTCCAGGCATATTCAGACAAACCCCATCGCCATCGACCGACAGCTAGACCGTTCTATCCCCTCCCAACCGTCCTTACTAAGGATGGTCAGGAGGGGAATGACATTATTTTTTCACTGAATCCTGCAGTTTCGCATCAGCCTGCCATACACGATATTTAACATCGACACCCTGCGGCACGTAAACCACAATAGGCAGTCGGCTGTTATAACGCTGCATTGCGGCATCGCCCAAATTAGCGATAACAAATTCGCTGCGTTTGGTGTTGTCTGGGCAAGCCATCATGGTTGATGCTGGTTCGGAAATTTTATCCATTACCAGATAATCATAGCCCCAGCCGGATAACGTTTTACTTTCCAGTTTTCCGCCCATCATATGGTGGTTGCAGTCAACTTCCATCGTTTTACCAATCATCAGTTCAACTTTAAAGTTGTTTTCATTTTCCTGCTTTGGTAAGTAAATAACCTGACGGCTCATGCCTTTCTCCGCCTGCGGATATGGCGCAACCTTTTCCAAAGGTTGTTTGCTGATATCTTCATGAGACTCTGCGGTGGCTGCAATTGCACCGGCAGAAGATGCCAACAACAGGCTGGCTAATACGGCTGAAATCTTGTTCATTATATATCCCTACTATTCTGATAATGATATTAACCAAACTAAATTATCATAGTCCGGACAAATATATCATAGGTTAATTCCTATTAATCCCAACTAAAGATATACAATAAAGAGGGTGAGGAAAACACGGAGTCATAAATAACAACAGTCGCACTACAAAATGTTAGAAAAAAAGCCATACCGTAAAACGGTACAGCTTTATTTAGCCGATATTTATCTATTTATACTGAATTATTCTGCGCCTTGGCTGCGCAAATAATCCTCATAGTTACCGGAGAAATCAATGGTCTTGGTTGGCGTAATTTCAAGAATACGCGTTGCCAAAGAGCTGACAAATTCACGGTCGTGTGAAACGAAGATCAGGGTACCTTCGTACATCTCCAGCGCCATGTTCAGCGCTTCGATGGATTCCATATCCATGTGGTTAGTAGGTTCGTCCATCACCAGAATATTGGGACGCTGCATCATCAACTTGCCAAACAGCATACGGCCCTTTTCACCACCGGACAGCACTTTCACTGATTTCTTGATGTCGTCTTGGCTAAACAGCAGACGCCCTAAGTAGCCGCGCACCACCTGCTCGTCATCATTCGGCTGTTTCCACTGGCTCATCCAATCAAACAGCGTCAGATCTTCAGCAAATTCACTTTCATGATCCTGTGCGTAGTAACCGATATTGGCGTTTTCAGACCACTTAGCAAAACCCGTGTCTGGCTGCAGTTCGCCCACCAGCGTTTTCAGCAAGGTTGATTTACCCACGCCGTTAGTACCTAAAACGGCCAGCTTGTCACCCACTTCCAGCAGCATTCTTAGGTTTTTAAACAGCGGACCATTGTCAAAACCTTTGCTCAAGCCATCAATTTCCAACGCATTACGGAACAGCTTTTTGTCTTGCTCGAAGCGAATGAAAGGGTTCTGACGGCTAGACGCTTTAATTTCATCCAGCTTAATCTTATCAATTTGGCGCGCACGAGAAGTTGCCTGCTTAGACTTAGATGCGTTGGCGCTAAAGCGACTAACAAATGATTGCAGCTCGGAAATTTGTGCTTTTTTCTTGGCGTTATCAGACATCAAACGCTCACGCGCCTGTGTTGCCGCCGTCATATATTCATCGTAGTTACCTGGATATACGCGCAGTTCGCCGTAATCCAAGTCGGCCATGTGCGTACACACCATATTCAGGAAGTGACGGTCATGGGAAATGATAATCATGGTGCTGTTACGTTCGTTCAGCACGGTTTCCAGCCAACGGATGGTATCGATATCCAAGTTGTTGGTCGGTTCGTCGAGCAACAGAATATCTGGGTTAGAAAACAGCGCCTGAGCCAATAGCACACGGAGTTTCCAACCCGGAGCGATTTCGCTCATCAAACCATAATGCTGTTCAACAGGAATACCCACGCCCAGCAGAAGTTCACCGGCGCGAGACTCTGCGCTATACCCATCCATTTCACCATAAACAACTTCTAGATCGGCGACTTTATAGCCTTCTTCTTCAGTCATTTCTGGCAGTGCATAGATGCGATCGCGCTCTGATTTCACGTCCCACAATTCAGTGTGGCCCATGATAACGGTATCAATAACGGTATAATTTTCGAATGCGAACTGGTCCTGACGCAGTTTACCCAGACGCTCGTTCGGATCTAGGAAGACATTACCGCCGCTTGGTACCAGATCACCGCCGAGAATTTTCATCAGCGTGGATTTACCGCAGCCGTTTGCTCCGATAAGACCATAGCGATTACCTCCGCCAAATTTGACGGAAATGTTTTCAAACAACGGCTTACTGCCGAACTGCATCGTGATGTTATTGCTGATTAACAAGACTAGTACTCTTAACAAATGTGATTTTGGGCACATTATGCCATAAGTTGGCGCTTTTATCGCCCTTGAGAGCAAGATGGAAAAGGAGATAATGAAAATAGGGGTATGTCGTGTAGGAAGGCAAGGTAGCGGCATCTAGCAATGAATACCGCCACCTTCAGCAACATCTTGAGTTACAAGCACTTCAAGTCAGAATGAGAAGCAGGAGCAGCCTAAAGCGCCCCAGAATGCCTGCTCGTCTGACACTGGGATCGCTGATTTACGCGCTTTATCATGTGAGTGACCGTGTACACCACATGAACCGCAACATTGATGGGTTTGCGCCATCACGCCCGTTTTATTAGCAACCGGAGGAGCCGAGCGGTAATGTCCAGGCACGCTCACAACCGGCGACCATTCTGGCACAACCGGAATCGGCGGCGGGGCTAGCGGAGTAAAGGCGCCTGCGGCGTATACCACTTTACCATCCACGATGGTCATCACGGATTCAATGCCCTTAATGGCTTCTTCTGGAACACTAAAGAAATCCTGAGATAGCACGACCATATCCGCTAACTGCCCAGCCTGAATCCGACCTTTTTTGCCTTGTTCATTGGAAAACCAAGCGCTACCGGCAGTCCATAGCTCTAACGCAACGTCACGCGATAAGCGATTGTTATCATCGTACATCGCCATCCCCCCCACGGTGCGACCAGAGACCAACCAGTACAACGCAGTCCATGGATTATAACTGGCTACTCGCGTTGCGTCGGTTCCCATCCCCACAGGAACCCCCATCTCCAACATTTTGCTAATTGGCGGAGTTTGTTTCACTGCATCCATGCCATAGCGCTCAGCAAAGTACTCGCCCTGAAACGCCATACGATGCTGTACTGCAATGCCGCCCCCCAATGCTTTGACACGTTCAATATTTTGTTCTGTGATGGTCTCTGCGTGATCAAAAATCCAGTGCAGATCGCTGAACGGGATTTCACGATTCACTTTCTCAAACACATTCAGCATACGCGAGATAGATTCGTTGTAAGTCGCGTGTATCCGGAACGGCCAGCGATTCTCAACCAAATGGCGAACTACACGCTCCAATTCATCTTCCATGTCTTCCGGTAAATCAGGGCGCGGCTGTAGGAAATCTTCGAAATCTGCCGCTGAGAATACCAACATTTCACCTGCGCCATTAGCACGATAAAAATCACTACCTTGCCCCGGCGTCAGCATATCCGTCCATTTCTGGAAATCATCCAATTCTTGCTTAGGACGCTGCGTGAACAGGTTATAAGCAATGCGTACGGTCATCTGTTTTTCGTCATGTAACTGCTGAATGATTTCGTAATCTTCTGGGTAGTTTTGAAATCCTCCCCCAGCGTCAATCGCACTCGTCACCCCCAAACGGTTTAACTCACGCATAAACTGACGAGTGGAGTTGACCTGCATCTCCAACGGGAGTTTCGGGCCTTTCGCTAAAGTGGCATACAGGATCATCGCATTGGGCTTTGCAATTAACATCCCAGTTGGGTTGCCTTTTGCATCACGTACGATTTCCCCTCCCGCTGGATTCGGCGTGTCCTTAGTGTATCCCACGGCTTTTAACGCAGCGCGATTTAGCAATGCGCGATCGTAAAGATGTAACACAAAGACGGGAGTATCTGGCGCGGCTTCATTGAGTTCTTCGATCGTTGGCATGCGGCATTCAGCAAACTGAAACTCTGTCCATCCTCCCACAACCCGCACCCACTGTGGTGACGGCGTGCGATCGGCCTGCTCTTTCAGCATACGTAGCGCATCAGCAAGGGAAGGCACCCCTTCCCAACGCAGTTCGAGGTTATAGTTTAAACCACCACGAATCAGATGTAAGTGGGAGTCATTTAAACCAGGGATAACGGTATGACCTTTTAAATCAACAATCTGAGTGTCATCACCAGCAAAGCTCATCACTTTGGCTGTGCTGCTGGCGGCCAGAATTTTTCCGTCCTTAATGGCTACGGCATCCACCAGCGGATTTTCACGGTCAAGCGTATGAAACTGACCATTAGTGAGTATCAGTGAAGCGTTTTGAGACATAAGTCCTACTCCTATCGCGAAGATCGGCTATTTCTTCAGCCAACCAGCAAATATTCGGGTAACCAGCGGCATCCACATAAACACCACCAGTCCTACGACGCAGGCATCATTGATCAGGTGCAATGCTAAGGAGCCTTTCAACGTGGGAAATAGAGTTCCTGTCACCCTCGGCACCAGATTTGTGCTGGGAAAAATGACAAGCAGCGTTATTAGGAACTGCTTCCACTTCTTCGGTTTCTTTACCGTTGGACTGCTTGGCGTAAACCAAAATTCAGGCTCAGTGCGCACCTCATAATGCTCAGCCTGTGCCAAAATCGGGGCGATTTCGGCCACCAGCGTTTTACGCTGCTCCGAGTTTATCCATGCATAAAGGTTATCCAAGGTGTCAAAACGAATCACAATGTTATAAGCATCGCTGCCCGCAGAGGGCCTAATAACATGCACTCCCAAATGCCCCTGAAACTGCTGAGCGGCAGGCATAATGCGTGCGAGCCACTCCTCGTAGCTTTTTGCTTGATTAGGTTGCAGGTTATGCGTAATAGCCAAGGTAACGGTATTGGTTGCTGACATTTCGGGGCATCCTGAGGGAAAAAGTGGGATCTCGGCGGGAACATCGCCCGCCGCAGGTTGCAGTGAGTTTACGCTTTACGTTCTGGAGCCCCATGCACCAAAGTGTAAGCATAATCCACGCCCATGCCATAGGCACCGCTGTGCTCACGCACTAAGTCCATTACGGCATCGTAGGTTTCTTTGCGCGACCAATCACGTTGGTATTCCAGCATAACCTGTTGCCAAGTTACGGGGACTGCACCTGCTTGTACCATACGTTCAACGGCACGCTCATGGGCATCAACAGATGTTCCCCCTGAAGTATCTGTTACAACATAAACTTCAAAACCTTCCTCTAAAGCCATCAGTGCTGGAAACGTTAGGCATACCTCAGTCCACAACGCTGAAATAATTAATTTTTTGCGCCCCGTAGCTTTCACAGCTTCAACAAAAGCCTTATCTTCCCATGAATTCATGGAGGTACGTTCAATAGGCTTAATGTCAGGGTGAACAGCTAGCAATTCTGGCCAAATATAGCCACTGAAGCTTTTGGTTTCGACCGAGGTATAAATCGTTGGAACATTGAAGATCTTACCCGCTTTAGCCAATGCAACTGTATTATTTTTCAAGGTTTGACGGTCAATATTAGCCACACCAAATGCCATTTGCGGCTGGTGGTCTAT
This sequence comes from Hafnia paralvei, assembly GCF_020150375.1. Taxonomy (NCBI): domain Bacteria; kingdom Pseudomonadati; phylum Pseudomonadota; class Gammaproteobacteria; order Enterobacterales; family Hafniaceae; genus Hafnia; species Hafnia paralvei. Next base: position 3,192,417 of record NZ_CP083737.1, read on the forward strand.
AAATATCAAAGTGGAGTTTTGAGGATCGATTAATTCACGAATTGACATAAGGCATCCTTAATTATCATTAGGTTAGAGTGTACACGCGTACTCTCTGTGAACAGGGTTCATCCTAAACGTTTCATAAGAATGGTTGATAGCTAGAATTTTCTAACAACTCATTAAGTTATTTTATGTTGAGTAAAATCTTATTTATCATTATCGAACTAATAGTATTGTTGATATTTTTCACTTTACCTATTTTAATTTCCCTAAAATCTCTTTATAAAGAGAACATAGCGCTATACATGGCAGTAACCCATTGGTAGAGTTAACGTTAATTAAGCATTCCACCCCAAAAAGAAATTTCCTAGATTTACTCCCAGTAATGCAAAACTTAATATTTACGTATGCTAGGATTATTTTTAGTAATAGTAGAAGGTCACGATGCGAGTAAATTTAGATGTTCTGCTGATTCTGGATGCGCTGGAAAAGCACGGCAGTTTTGCAGCAGCTGCAGAATCCCTCTTCAAAACCCCCGCAGCACTCAGCTATATGGTGCAAAAGCTAGAAAGTGATCTCAGCATCAAACTACTGGATCGTTCTGGGCATAGAGCCAAATTTACCGATACAGGTAAAGTCGTTCTAGAGAAAGGTAGGGTACTTCTTAGTGCCGCACGCGATCTAGAAAAACAAGCAATCCAAATTGAATCCGGATGGGAAAAAGAGCTCACTATCGCTATCGATGGGTCTTTCCCATTTCATTTGCTGCTGCCAATGATTGAAGAGTTTTATCAGCTTGGGTGTCTAACCCAGCTCAGATTCACTCATCATACTCTTTCAGGCTCATGGGAACAGTTAACGCAAAACGACGCAGATATTATTCTCGGCGCCATCAATGAACCTCCCACATCGACAGAGTTCTCTTATCGTATGCTAGGCATGCTTGAAAATGTGTTTGTCGTATCCCCCGCACATCCGCTAGCTAAAATTGATGAATCACTTGATCCGACGATGATTGGCACACATCGCGCTATTGTTATCGGCGACACAGCAAAATTCAGTACCGGTCAAACGACAAATTATTTGCAAGAGCAAGAACGAATGGTGGTTTATGATTTCAATCATAAATTGCTGGCGCTGATTTCAGGTTTAGGCTGCGGTTTTATGCCACGCCATATCGTTGAACCTTATTTAAAAAGCGGAGTGCTAATAGCCAAGCAAACGACATCTAGTCGCCAAAAAGATCTCGCGTATTTAGGATGGTGTAATACCTCAGAAGGGATCGCCTCTCGCTGGTGGCGTGAAAAAATTCTAAACAGCGAACTCATCCAGCATATGTACAGCTACGACTAAATCTCAAGTCACAGCACCTTTATTGCACATATTGCTGGCGAATAATGTCTGACATCCAGTCCATAAAAACTTGTACCCGCCTAGCCAAATTTCTGCGATGCGGATACAACAGCGATACGGGCATCGCCGGCGGTGATAACTGAGGAAGAATCGCCACTAATGTACCGGTATCCAACGCATGCCGCACACCAATAATGGGTACCTGAATGATACCCAGCCCCGCGATGCAGGCTGCAGAATAGGATTCAGTGCTGTTAACCGTTAACGCCCCTTGCATCTCCACTTGCTGCACATCCCCCTGCGCAGTAACGTACTCAAACCTATCGCTGTGCCCAACTTGAGCGTTTTGGTAGTGAACCATCTGATGAGACTGGAGATCGGTGGCGTTTTGCGGGCAGCCATACTTTTGCAAATAAGCGGGGCTCGCGCAGTTCACCATTTGCAATTGACCCAATGGACGAGCGATCAACGCGGAATCCTGCAGCGCCCCCACTCTAACCACACAGTCAAAACCTTCTTGTATGAGATCCACTCGCCGATCGCTGCTGCTGAGCTCTAATTCCAGCTCGGGGTGGGCCATCAAGAACTCAGCCAAAGACTGCTGGATGACAATTTTGGCTAACCCACTTGGCATATCAACGCGTAGGCGGCCAGAGAGAGGCGCGCTAGATGTTCGGAACAGGCTCTCCAGTTCATCAATATCGGCTAACAAACCTTTACAGCGCTCATAACAACGATGTCCATCTTGCGTAAGCGTGACTTTGCGCGTCGTGCGGTGCAGAAGCTGGGTACCAAACTGGTTTTCCAATTGCTGAATAGCCCCCGACACCGAGCCCTTAGGCAGTCCTAATCGCTCAGCCGTACGGCTAAAGCTGGACAACTCAGCTACGCTAACAAATACCTGCATGGCGCTGATTTTATCCATCATCAATTATTCTATTTAAATGAACAGTGTGGTCATTTTTAGCATGTTTATCTCGCTTAAAACAAACAATATGCTTATCGACATCGCTAACTCAGGCGACGCCTAACACGAGGGTTTTAGATATGAGCAATAAAATTGCATTGATCACCGGCGCGAGCCGTGGCTTAGGTAAAAGCATGGCGTTGCATCTAGCAGCTCAGGGAATTGATGTCATTTTCACCTACCGTACTCAGCAACAGGAAGCTGAAAATGTGGCACAGCAAATCCAGCAAGCCGGAGCTAAAAGCGCGGCTTTACCGTTAGACGTCAGCCAAATATCCACATTTGCCGATTTTCGTCAGCGTTTAGAGCAAACGCTCAAGCAACAGTGGGGACGTCATACTATCGATTTTTTGGTTAACAATGCCGGTATTGGCATCAATGCTCCTTTTGCTGAAACCAGTGAACAGCAATTCGATCAGTTGATGAACATCCAGCTTAAAGGGCCGTTCTTTCTCACCCAAACTCTGCTGCCAGTCATGATCGACGGTGGGCGTATTCTGAACATTTCTACCGGTCTCAGCCGTTTTGTTCTGCCTGGTTTTGCCGCCTATGCTGCTATGAAAGGCGCAATGGAGGTGCTTACCCGCTATCAGGCTAAAGAGCTTGGCGCTCGCGGGATTAGCGTGAATATCTTGGCACCAGGCGCGATTGAAACCGATTTTGGCGGCGGAGTGGTACGCGATAATAAAGATGTTAACGCCTTCATTGCATCACAAACGGCGCTGGGGCGTGTAGGGCTACCTGAAGATATTGGTAAAGCCGTTAGCATGCTGCTTTCTGATAATGCTCACTGGGTGAATGGACAACGTATTGAGGCATCAGGCGGTATGTTCCTATAATTTCAACGGCGTTGTGCTTTTCACCTTACTCCCCTTCCCACTCGTAGTGGGAAGGTTCTTCATATAAATACATGCTTATTGAGTTTAAATGAAAAGATAAGCCTGCTTTTAGTTCAATCCAAATAAATATCCCTGAGTTTTTCACTGAATAAAAAACGACTCAATGTTATATTTATGTTTCAAATAAAAATATGGAAGTTAAAATCTATAGATAAATACCAACGTTATAATCAGATTTTCTTTAATCACTAAAGTTTTACCTCAACCTGCCGAAAACAAAGAGCACTTCCCGCGGCAAAGCGAGTGCTATTTGCCGTATTGGCATCTCATTAAAATTTCAGGTTGTGCTATGTTCGAACGATTAAAAATATCCCAAGGCTTAATGGGGGTTTTAGCCCTATTCTGCATTATTCAGATATTCTCCGGTGTATGGAGCATTCTAGACGCCTCCGGAACCAATAATCGCCTCACACAAATCTCTTCCGGCTTTAATCAAATCATGGCGATGGATAATGCTTACGCTTCGGTGACCGAGATTCGTGAAGAAGTTCTTAAAGATGCGCTAATACTAGCCACCCAGCCACAAAGCAATGACGCCAAAAAGTCCCTTGGTGAATTACGCCAGCGCCTCACCGAAGTCGATCAAATGATGGAGAAATTCTATCAACTATCACACTCAAACCAGAGCGAAAACGAGCGTACCAAGAATGTCAAAAATTTGTATGAAAAAGCACGTGGCGATCTGTTGCAATTAATTATTAGCTTAGAAAATAGCGATATCGCACGTTTCCAATCAATTATGCATAATAGTTCTGCCATGCATTTTATGTCTGCACTTGATGATACTTCCGCCTACGTTGCTAACGATATTATTACACCTGCCGCGGACGCGGCACAGGCCAGTTATCGCCAGATGGTGCCGTTATCTCTGACATTTATTTTCGTCTTTGTTCTACTAACCGGCGCGGTTCTGGTTTGGATCAGAAAATATGTACTCAACAAAATTAATCAGGTCATTGACTATCAGGCTGAGATTGCACACGGAAATTTAGCCATTGAAATTAACGCCAGCGGAAATAACGAAATTGGGAAACTGATGCAGGGGCTCAGCCATATGCGCAATGAGCTGGCAAATACCGTTAGCGCTGTTCGTGCCGGTACTCAGAATATTTATACCGGCGTACAAGAAATTGCCGCAGGTAATAGCGATCTGTCAAGCCGCACTGAAGAACAAGCCAGTTCGCTGGAAGAGACGGCCGCTAGCATGGAGCAACTCTCTGCAACGGTGAAAAACAATGCTGAAAGCGCAAGTGCAGCGACTTCACTGGTGAAGCGAGCGTCACAAAGCGCGGTCAACGGCGGTGAAATTACCCGCAAAATGGTCGTCACCATGAGCGATATTGCTGATAGCTCACGCAAAATCGGTGATATCACCAGCGTCATCGACGGCATCGCCTTCCAAACCAATATATTGGCACTGAATGCGGCAGTTGAAGCGGCTCGCGCCGGTGAGCAAGGCCGTGGCTTCGCCGTTGTGGCAGGTGAAGTTCGTAGCTTGGCACAGCGCAGCGCCCAAGCGGCTAAAGAGATCAAAACGCTGATTGATGCATCTGTGTTGCGCGTCGGTCAGGGCAACGATCTAGTGGAAAATGTCAGCGTAGCCATGACAGAAATTGTGACCTCCATTGGCCAAGTCACCGAAACTATGCAGGAAATCTCAAGCGCTTCCGAAGAGCAGAGTCGTGGAATTGCGCAAATTGCGCAGGCGGTTAACGAAATGGATAAAGTGACCCAGCAAAACGCCGCTCTCGTTGAACAATCAGCCTCCGCAGCAAGCGCATTGGAAGATCAGGCCGATCGCCTGAATCAAACCGTTTCCCTTTTTAAACTCTCCTCGTCAGCGCCTGCGGTCGTGCGCGTTCAGCCACAGGCTACGCCTGCGCCGAAACTGAAAGCGGTCGTTGAAGATAACGGAGAGAATTGGGATAGCTTTTGAGGTGATCGCTTTTGAGGTAGTGGAATACATTGAATCTAAGGCTAAATGACGTTCAGTGTCATATTCCATACGCCTACCATGGTGCAGACGCTCGTGTTAGGTAAAAAGGCCACAGGGATGTGGCCTGCCGCGACGCTTAGCTACCGTTTCGGATAAAAGCGTGGAGGATGAAATATCACGCTAATACACCACAACGCTGCATCGTTATATCTATTTAAGGCTTAGCTTTCCTTGTGTACCACACAAAATCCGCGTTACTTTTATCAACCTTTACGCCCTCCTCCGCTAGCATCACCACCGTGAGTTCAGTCATAGGCGCAATATCTTCGACATGAAGCGGTACGCCTAACGCTCGGTTAGCATGATATCCGCCAACGATAAGCAACGCGGGCGTCGGTGCAGCAAGCAAGCTTTCAGCCATGCGGCGATCGCGCTGTTGTTGAATAGCGAGCATAGCCTTCGCCTGTTTAGGTTCTAACTTACCGCCATGGGATTCTTCAATCGTTTTAGCTATCGCTTCACGTACCGAAGGCTGGGTACTCAGCGCACCGGTCACCGCAAGTGGGTGCTCATAGAATTTTTTAATTTCGCTGCGATCGAGATTCGCTGACAGCAGTGGATATGACCCCGCTAACGCCGCGGTTGTTACGCCGGAATACAGCTCCCACGTCCAACCTTTCTGCCATGCTGTTTGTTCTGTAATCTGCTGACCGGTCAACGTTTTCCCCTGCTTTAACTGGTCTTTTACCGCATTGACCTTGTCTTGCTGGCTCGGCGTAATCATCTCCATCAAAACACTGCCCTGCGTTCGCTGGCGTGGTAAAGACTCAACCAGCCATTGTTCGATTTGATGATGTTGGAGATTGTCGTGTTTTTCCCCCACAATAACGCGCGGGCGATCGCCGAGTTTGGCTAGCAGCTGCTGCGGCGTGAGTTTCTGTCCGCTATGGAGATCAACAATATTATCCTGCGGCACTGCATGGATAGTCTGGGTGTGCTGGCCAATGCCACAGGCGCTTAATAAAAAAGCCGCCGCCAGTAGTCCAATCTTTTTCATGCCATAACCTTTGAGTCATTAAGTTTCCTGTAGTTTAAACTTAATGATAATCATTGTCATATGGCATTTACCGGCAGCGGATCAGGCTCGCTAACCGAGATCTAAACTCATCACTGAAACCCATTCACCAGAAACTTCGCGTTTTTCGATTTCCTTCCAGCCTAATCGTTGATAGAGCTTCTGCTGATCGGGCGTATAAAGGTAAAGCTGTTTAATACCTTTCTGCTGCGCCTGTGCCACACAGGCTTTGGTGAGCGCCGAACCAACGCCTTTACCGCGATGTTCTGGGGGCGTAAAAACTTCACCAAGCCAAAATCGGCGTTCGGGACGGTCATCCAATTCATGCACAATAACGCTGGCAGTGCCTAGCAATTGCCCATCTTCAACGTAGGCAACCAACGTGAACTCCTCGCTATCGACATGATTACGTTTGATAAAGCGCTGCTGAATTCCCTCCTGCGTGCTCCAGCGTGGCAAGCTTGACCATTCCCAATGCAGCAATGCGGCTATTTGTGGGATATAGGGTGAGTTATCGTCAATTTTTTCAATCAACATAGCAATTCCCTCAGCAATTGAAATGCCGTCAACTGACCGTTGGCGGCATTAGAAAACCCAACAATAACAGCTTTATAGCGGCTTCGTCTGTGCCTCAACCACGGACAGCGCTACCATATTGACGATACGGCGAACCGAAGCAATAGACGTCAGAATATGCACCGGCTTACTGACCCCCATTAACACTGGCCCGACGGTCACACCTTCCGAAGAGGAGACGCGCAACAAGTTATAGCTAATACGTGCAGCCTCCATATTTGGCATGATCAAAATGTTAGCGGCGCCTTTCAAAGGACTGTCTGGCATCACATCATTGCGGATGCTTTCCACCAATGCGGCATCACCATGCATTTCACCGTCAATCTCAAGCTCTGGCGCAGCCTCGTTGACCAATTCCAATGTACGACGCATTTTGCGCGCGGCGGGACAATCTGAAGCCCCAAAGCTGGAATGAGACAGCAGAGCCACTTTAGGCTCAATCCCGAATCGGCGTACGGTTTCAGCCGCCATCAAGGTGATCTCAGCCAACTGCTCGGCGGTTGGGTCGTCGTTCACATAGGTATCGGCGATAAAGGTGTTGCCACTTGGCAGCAGTAGCGCATTCATCGCCCCCGCAACATGTGCCCCTTCACGGAAACCGAACACGTTGTGTACCACTTCGTAATGTTCGTGGTAATTACCAATCGTACCGCAAATCATGGCATCAGCTTCACCCCGTTGCAGCATAATGGCGGCGATCAAGGTTGGATTGCCAATGACCGCACGGCGTGCCTGCTCCTGCGATACGCCACGACGTTTCATGATGTCGTAGTATTCACGCCAGTATTCGTTGAAGCGCGGATCGGATTCATTGTTCACGATCTCAAAATCTTTTCCGGCTTCAATTTGCAGCCCCAGTTTTTTCAGGCGCATTTCAATAACATCAGGCCGTCCAACCAGAATCGGCGATGCGATACCTAACGTAACCAACTCTTGCGTCGCATGCAGTACTCGCTCCTCTTCCCCCTCCGCCAGCACGACACGTTTTTTCTCTTTTTTCGCCTGTGAGAAAATCGGTTTCATGAACAGATTGGTTTTGTAAACAAACTCGGTCAGATGCTCAATGTAAGCATCAAAATCCTCGATGGGTCGCGTTGCTACGCCAGAATCCATTGCGGCTTTTGCCACCGCAGGCGCGATTTTTACAATGAGGCGAGGGTCGAACGGTTTTGGAATGATGTATTCAGGGCCAAACGAGAGATCCTGATCGCCATAAGCAGAAGCCACAACATCACTTTGCTCAGCCAGCGCCAAATCGGCGATAGCATGTACACAGGCTAATTTCATCTCTTCGTTAATGGTGGTTGCTCCCACATCAAGCGCACCACGGAAGATGAATGGGAAACACAGTACGTTATTCACCTGATTTGGGAAATCTGAGCGCCCCGTACAGATAATTGCGTCTGGGCGTACCGCTTTGGCCAACGGTGGCAGAATTTCAGGTTCAGGGTTTGCCAGCGCAAGGATCAGCGGATCGCGCGCCATGGTTTTCACCATATCTTGTGTCATTACGCCTGGACCAGAACAGCCAAGGAAAATATCCGCATTCGGGATCGCGTCCGACAGCGTACGCCAGCCATTATCTTTAATGGCGTAGGCTCGCTTGCTTTCAGCCATGTTCTCTTCACGCCCCTGATAGATAACCCCTTTGGAATCACAGGCGGTAATATTTTCACGCTTCAACCCCAGCGCCACCAGCAGGTTTAAGCAGGCAATCGCTGAAGCGCCTGCGCCTGAAACCACAAGACGCACATCGCTAATCTGTTTTTTCACTACGCGCAAACCGTTGAGTACGGCGGCGGTACAGATGATGGCTGTGCCGTGCTGATCGTCATGGAAAACGGGGATCTTCATCCGCTCGCGCAGTTTTTTCTCGATATAGAAACACTCAGGTGCTTTGATATCCTCGAGGTTAATGCCGCCAAACGTTGGTTCTAATGCCGCCACGACGTCGATCAGTTTATCTGGGTCAAGCTCATCAACCTCGATATCGAACACATCGATTCCGGCGAATTTCTTAAACAGGACGCCCTTGCCCTCCATGACAGGCTTACCCGCGAGTGCACCAATATTCCCCAAGCCAAGCACCGCGGTACCGTTAGAGATAACGGCCACTAGATTTCCACGTGCGGTGTATTTATAAGCGGCAAGCGGATCGGCGGCGATCTCCAAACAGGGAGCCGCCACGCCCGGTGAATACGCGAGCGCTAGATCACGCTGAGTAGCGAGGGGCTTGGTCGGCACAACTTGGATTTTGCCTGGAATTGGAAACTCATGAAAATCAAGCGCACTTTGTTTTAATTGTTCGTCCATCGTAGGGTCCTTTTTGCTTTATAAGAGCTAGGTTTCGCTAGACCAGTATAGTGGGCAAAACAACTTAATCTATGAAGCGTGCCATAAAGCAGAAAACAAAAAGTTTTATTTATTGCAACAATTTACTCATGGATAGGAAACGAACAGGACATATTGTGGAGGGCATTAGAAGAGTGGCTCAGCGCGTTTACGCCGAGCCAAAAGCAGGTTAACTCATCCAGCCCTGAATTTGGGCGTACTGCAATAGCATAATGGTTTTCCCATCCTTGATTTGACCATCCCTAATCATGTCAAGCGCCTGCTGGAAAGGCAGTTCTAGCACTTCGATATCTTCATCCTCAATACCGCCGCCATCTGATTTTTTCTGGCTATTGGTATAGGGAGCCACAAAGAAGTGAATAATTTCGGTCACACCGCCGGGAGACATGTAGGCTTCAAATACCTTAGTTACTTCGCCGACTTCAAAGCCGGTTTCTTCCATCGCCTCACGACGCACACAATCCTCTGGTGCATCGTTATCCAATAGACCGGCAATGGTTTCGATCAACAGGCCATCGCTGTTGCCATTGAGATAGGTCGGAATACGAAACTGACGAATAAGCACTACGCTCTTTTGTTCCATGTTGTATAACAACAGCGTAGCACCATTTCCACGGTCATAAACCTCGCGCATCTGGCGGATAGTACCGCCATTATGTCGAGTTAAATCATAGGTGTATTGACGCAGAACTGCCCAATGATCGGATAAAACTCGATTGCTGATCATTTCAATTTTCACGCAGTACAACTCCCTTACAAATGCGGGGCCCAATAGATTCGAGCGGAAGAAGCAATATAAGACGAGAACAGATAATTGGGAATGATTGCGCGTGCTAAATGAGATTTAAGTTGGGGGGGCTATGTGGGATGGATTTCCGCTACGGTTTGGAGGGCTAATCCTCTATGGGATTGCAGTGAAAGGTTTCGTTCGCCGGTCAGCACATGTGTTTCCATGACACCGCTGCCGAAGGCGACCGATGAGAGCCCCGTTGCGCGGGGGCTCTCAACTCGCGCGCTTTTGTCCGAGACGCCATTTCCGCTCCGGTTTGGTATCGTCCATCCAGGGCGCCCCAAACTCCGCCGGTACATCCCTGTACCGGCGGCTCTATCTACCAAGACTTAAACTAAAAACCTGCAAGCTTTGGGTTTATCTTTTGATTTTGACCTTTTCCGGCACGTTGTTCTTCAGCCGAATAGAGGAATATAGGCTAGGATTCGCCGACAGGACGTCGGCGAAAGAACGAAGGAGGCATGGACAAATTTGCCTGGAGCAAATTTGAACAACGCTTGCGTTGGCCCCGAAGGGGTGAGGCGCAGGGATGCGCCGAATACTCGCGATTGCCGTTCGTTCCGTTAAAGCCGGAATGACGACATTCGGGTACCTGCGAAGCAGGCTGAAGGACGGTGCCAAGCTGGGGTGTCGGGAGGCAGCGATTAGCCCCCCGACTCGGACGCCTGCACGGAGTGCATGTCGATTTCGGAATACTAGGCGTACGAAACTTTAACTGTAACTGTTCTCATGTAGATTTCTGAGCTTAAGACGTACGAAACCTTACACAGCAACAACATCAGCCCTAAGCCCCCTAAAACCCATTCTTAATCCCTTTCATATCAGGCAGCTTATGCGCTATCCCTTTATGACAGTCGATACAGGTTTTACCGTCCTGAATGGCTTGATCGTGCATTTTCCCTGCGACGGTTTTCTGTGCAGTAAAGTCCATGTATTCGAAGTTATGACAGTTACGACACTCCTGCGAGTCATTGGCTTTCATACGCGCCCATTCGTTTTCAGCCATCACCAGACGGTGTGCTTCAAATTTCTGTGGCGTATCAATCAGGCCAAAAGCCTTAGCATACAGCTCTTTACTCGCCTTGATTTTACGCACTATCTTCGGCACCCACTCATGGGGAACATGGCAATCCGGACAAGTTGCACGCACACCACTGCGGTTAGTGTAGTGAACGGTATCCATATACTCCTGATACACGTTGTCGCGCATTTCATGGCAGCTAATACAGAATTTCTCTGTGTTGGCCATTTCCATCCCAGTATTGAAGCCACCCCAGAAAATAATCCCCGCCACAAATCCCAACAACAGTAGCGTTCCCAGAGCCAAACGGCTTGGACGACGCCACCACTGCCATACTCGGCGAATAATGCCTGGTTTTTTCTGTTCGGTTGGCTTGTTGTCTACTTCTTTATTATCCAGCATAGCGGCTCCTGTTACTGCCCAAAGCCCGGTGCGGCCTGGAAGCTATTCCCCACGATAGGTGGTGCATCACTTTGTGGTACGTGGCATTGCAGGCAGAAATAGCGACGTGGGGCCACCTCACCCAACACTTTTCCATTAGCATCCATAAAGTGAGTTGGGCTAATTCTCGGTGCCCCCGTAGTTCGGTAATGCTCAACGCCGTGACATTGCAGGCAGCGATTGGTGTTTTTACTGATCTGATAGCCATCAACGCTGTGCGGGATCATGGGTGGCTGATTAACATAGTTCAGCGCCATACGCTCTTGCTGCTTAGGCATTTTAATCTGCCCTTCTGCAGTGCCAGAGACTTCCGGTGACTGGCTCAAATCGACGTCGCTAGCCGCGTATACTGCGCCCGCTACAGACAGTGACAGCACTACTGCCTGTAACATTGCCCAAAGCGAAGCGTGCTTTTTCAGGACATTGCTTTTCATTCTTTAGCTCCCGAACGATGAAATCGGTTCTTAAATTCGAATACGTGCTCTGCACACACATCCATGCAACGCCCGCAGCTGATGCAATCTTTGCTCAGTACCAGCGGGCTATGATCGTTATTTAATACAGGTTCTCGCAGAACCTGAGACTCCGGACAAACGTGAAAACAGTCCATGCAGCGGGTGCATTTTTCTCGATGTTCTGCGCTCACGCGCACCATCGCTTTCGCGCCGATAACGCCATACAGAGCGCCCATCGGGCAAATATGCCCACACCATCCATGCTCTGTCACCAGCAGGTCAAACAGGAAAACAGCCAAGATTAGCCATAGACCACCCACGGCACCAAAAATCAGGCTGCGCCCCAGCAATGCCACAGGATTCAACCATTCCCACAGCAAAGTTCCGCTTACGGCGCTACCCGCCAATACCGCCAGCAAAATGCCATAACGCAGACCGCGCGGCAGCGATGCCGATTGGCGGATGTTTAGCTTGCGCCGCATCCACGCGGCTAAATCGGTCACCGGATTCAGCGGACAAACCCATGCGCAGAACGCCCGGCTGGCAATCAAAGCATAAATAGCCACGATAACCAGTGCTCCCGCTAAAGCAGTGAGTGCAGGCCAATGACCAGCAAACAAGCTTTCCAGCATCATCAATGGATCCGTTAAAGGAACGGTATCCAGCAGCAAACTGCCGCTGTAGTTTCCTTTTAAAATCCAGACACCAAACCACGGCCCTGATAAAAACATCATCAGAATCGCCAATTGGCTTAAACGACGCAGAAGCAACCAACGGTGACTTCGGATGAATCCGTGACGCTGACGAGCGTCACGTCCAGCCTGACTGGCGCTGTTAGCCATTATTCACCTCCCTGCGGCATACGCGAAGGTAGCTGAGTGCCGGACGGAACTAATGAGTGTCCGGCCTTCTCCTTCTCTTCCCATCCCAAGCGGTAATGACGTCCTAGCTCTCCGCGTGCGATAGAGAGCGGCAGCACTTTAATTGCCGCTTCGTCTAACACGCAGGCCTGTTCGCATTTCCCACAGCCGGTGCAGGCATCGCTGTGAACCGTCGGCAAGAACTTCGCATGCACGCCGGTTCTTTCGTTTCGATGCAGTTCTAGCGTGATAGCCTTATCAATGGAGGGACAAACGCGGTAACACACATCACAGCGTAATCCCTGCCAATTTAGGCAATTCTCATGATCCAGTAGTACCGCAAGCCCCATCCGCGCATCATCGATATCGGTCAGATGAGGGTCAAGAGCACCACTCGGACAGGCCACCACACAAGGGATGTCTTCGCACATCTCACAGGGGGTTTGTCTGGCAACGAAATAAGGCGTTCCCGCTGAAGAGGGCGACAGCAGCGTCGCCAGCTTCAACGTGTCGTAAGGACAAGCCTGAACGCACTGCCCGCAGCGAATGCAGGCGCGCTCAAACTCACCGTCCGGCAAAGCGCCCGGCGGGCGTAAAGCCAAACCATCGCGAGCCTGTGATTGCTTTTGTTGCAATCCCAATACCAGCGCTAGTCCAGCCAGCCCTCCGGCACTGCGCACCGCGTCGCGTAAGAAACGACGGCGTGCAGGCCTTTTATCTCGTTGTTGAGTCATCAGGTAACGCTCCTTGCCTATTTAGGCAGTCACCTTTTCAACTTTTACCGCACATTTTTTGAAGTCGGTTTCCTTCGACAGCGGATCGGTCGCATCCAGCGTCAGGTTATTCACCAACTGCGCGGCGTCAAAGAACGGCATGTAAACCAATCCTTGCGGCACGCGGTTACGCCCACGGGTTTCAACGATAGAAACCAGCTCACCACGGCGTGAACTGACTTTCACTTTATCGCCACGGCGTAAACCACGCTGCTTGGCATCCAGCGGATGGATAAACAACACGGCCTCAGGGAATGCGCGGTGCAGTTCGGGAACTCGACGCGTCATAGAACCCGTGTGCCAGTGTTCCAACACACGACCGGTCGACAGCCATAGGTCAAATTCTTTATCCGGTACTTCCGCCGCAGGCTCAAATGGCAAAGCAAAAATCACCGCTTTACCGTCTGGCTTACCGTAGAAACGCACGCTTTCACCCACTTTTACGAACGGGTCAAAGCCTTCACGGTAGCGCCACAGCGTTTCTTTGCCATTAACCACCGGCCAGCGGATACCTCGCGCCTTATGATATTCATCGAACGGAGCCAGATCGTGACCGTGACCACGACCAAACGAGGCGTATTCTTCAAACAGACCTTTCTGCACATAGAAACCAAAATCGCGGGATTCATCGTTCAGTTGATCGGCAGGGATCTCTTCAAGCTTGAATTTATTCACGTTGCCGTTGGCATACAGCACGTCGAATAGCGTTTTACCTTTTAATTCAGGTTTGCTATTGATCAGCTCAGCAGGCCACACGTCTTCTACGGTGAAGCGCTTGGAGAATTCCATCAGCTGCCACAGATCGGATTTCGCCTCGCCCGGCGCTTTTACCTGCTGATGCCAGAACTGGGTACGACGCTCAGCATTGCCGTAGGCTCCCTCTTTTTCCACCCACATCGCGGTTGGCAAAATCAGGTCAGCGGCCAAGGCGCTCACGGTTGGATAAGGGTCGGAGACCACGATGAAGTTACGTGGATCGCGCCAGCCTGGCATACGGTCAGCGTTGATATTCGGCCCAGCCTGCATGTTGTTGTTACACATCACCCAGTAGGCATTCAACGTGCCATCTTTTAGCGCGCGATCCTGTGCGACGGCATGCAGCCCCACTTTCTCAGGGATGGTACCCGCAGGCAGTTTCCATGTGTTTTCAGCGATCTGGCGGTGTTTTTCGTTGGTAACCACCATGTCGGCAGGTAAACGATGAGAGAACGTCCCCACTTCGCGTGCTGTACCACAGGCTGAAGGTTGGCCGGTCAATGAGAACGGACCACACCCCGGCTTAGAAATTTTGCCCGTCAGCAGGTGAATGTTGTAGCAAAGGTTGTTCGCCCATACGCCACGCGTATGTTGGTTGAATCCCATCGTCCAGTAAGAAACCACTTTGATATTTGGATCGGCATACAGCTTCGCCAGTGATTCCAACGAATCTTTTGGCACGCCGGTCATTTCTGCGGTTTTTTCCAGCGTGTATTCGGATACAAACGCTTTGTAATCTTCAAAGCTCATTGGCTCTGATGCATCGCTGCCAGGGTTCTTAGCGGCTTTTTCCAATGGATCGGTTGGACGTAAACCGTAACCGATATCCGTTGCCCCTTTGCGAATATTAACGTGCTGCTTCATGAACTCCTGATCGACAGCATTATTTTGAATAATGTAGTTCGCAATGTAGTTCAGGATCACGAGATCGGATTGAGGCGTGAAAATTATCGGGTTGTCGGCCAGCTCAAAGCTACGGTGCTCAAAGGTGGATAGCACGGCCACTTTCACGTTCTGATCAGTCAAACGGCGGTTAGTAATACGCGACCATAGGATGGGATGCATTTCCGCCATGTTGGAGCCCCACAACACGAAAGCATCAGCCTGTTCGATGTCGTCATAGCAACCCATTGGCTCATCCATGCCAAAAGTACGCATGAAGCCCACCACCGCGGACGCCATACAATGGCGCGCGTTAGGATCGATATTGTTAGAGCGGAAACCAGCCTTGAACAATTTAGACGCCGCGTAGCCTTCCCAAACCGTCCACTGGCCTGAGCCAAACATCCCCACTGACGTTGGGCCTTTTTCTTTCAGAGAGGTTTTGAATTTCTCTTCCATCACATCGAATGCCTGATCCCAGGTCACCGGCGTGAATTCGCCTTCTTTATTGTACTGACCATTCTTCATACGCAGCAGCGGCTGAGTCAGACGGTCTTTTCCGTACATGATTTTTGGCAGGAAATAACCTTTAATACAGTTTAGGCCACGGTTAACTGGCGCATCAGGATCGCCCTGAGAAGCCACGATACGACCATTCTGCGTACCTACCAACACCCCACAACCGGTACCGCAAAAGCGGCACGGTGCTTTATCCCACTTAATTTCATCAGCCCCACCGACGACCGCTTTCGCGACGGTCGGAATGGTCAGCCCCGCAGCCGCTGCTGCAGCGGCGACGGCGTTGGCTTTCATGAAGTCTCGACGACTGAGTTTCATGGCGTATCCTCACCTTGCTCATCCTGCTGGTGATAAACCAGCGACACCGCCAGCACACCTGCCACATTGCGCGCTGACTCAATTCTGTCTAGCAATGCGTTTGAATCTTCGCTTTGCATGACAACCACTAACTTGCCTTTTTCTTGTTCTATCGCTGCCACTTCAGTTTCCGGCATGGCGGCCAGAGCGTCTGCGACGGCGGGTACGGCTTCCGGCTTAGCCTGAACGACTAATCCACATACGTGCCACATCTCATTGCTCATACTTCATTCCTTTCAGCAGTATCATCTTGCACAGAAGACGCCGCTGGCATAACTCGAATGGCATCCACCGGACAGCCACGAACACATTCGCCACAGCCGGTACATGTATCTAAATCAATAATCGGTTTCGCAATTCCACTTAAATGTGGAGCAAATCGGATGGCATAAGGCTCACAGGCATCCTGACAACTGCGGCATTCAATCCCTTTTTGCGTGAGACAGTTCCCCTGAATTTCGGCTCGGATCGTCCAAGGCTGTTCACGATGTAATTCAAACAGCGGCAGCTCGCAGGCCTCGGCGCAGCGACGGCAGAAGGTACACTCTGCGCGATGGAAATCGATGGCGGGAAAACCACCGTCACCGGCGATTAATACGCCAGTTTCACACTGTTCAATACAGGAGTGGCAACGAGTGCAGCCCGCAATAAAAGCAGGCTCAGCAATCGTCCAAGGTGGACGCTGTGCGCTAGCGGGTTTACGCCAACGAGCACTGAGTAGATTGCGCCGAGAAAGCGTAGTCATTTAATACTCCAGTGACATTGCTCATCTGTCCTGATGAAAAGCACAGTGGCTAATAAAAATGAAAAATACGTCCAGTCAATTTATTTTGGTTTTAACTTGTTGTTAGTAATAGTTCTTATTTACTTAATAACCAGAAGTATAGGTTTTTTCTAAGCATAAAGTATGCGGATTAGAGGATGAGTTATAATCCCCCTTTATAGGTAATTGTGGGTAGGGATTGCGCGAGATCAAACCTTTTGTTGGGTTTTCACGCACTGTATAGAGGTTATTCGTTCATTTCGTTATTAATTGTTTTATATAACGATTATTTGAATTCATTTTTATGCCTGAGTATCGCGGTACAAATAGCGACATTATGAAGCCCCTTTGCCGCCCAATATGCTCAGCTCATCCTCTTGTCTCGTGGTCATACAAAATAGGTAAATTGACTTGCTCGTAAAACGTTCAGTGACTAGCACAATAGCGAAAACATTAGCGGCTATTGTTATTCTTTCGGTGCTGTCGACGGGCATTGCTCTCGTCACTGTAGCCAGCAGCCTGAGCGACGCTGAAGCCGTGAATATTGCGGGTTCGCTGCGTATGCAAAGTTATCGGCTTGCCTATGATTTGACAAATCAACCGCAGGATGTTGATTTGCATCTCAAAGAATATGAGCAATCAATGCAGGCACCGGCGCTCAAAAAGCTTGATCGATTTTATGTTCCCGCTTCTGTGCGCAGTGAATACCACCATTTGCTCTCCACCTGGCATGTGTTAGATCAGCAACTTAAAGCCGGAGATACCACCAAATATCTTTCCGATGTCGCGCGTTACGTTAGCCAAATCGATCACTTCGTATTGGTGCTACAGCACTATTCTGAGCAGAAAATGCAGCAGGTTGTCGCTATCAGTCTGTTAGGTGTTTTCGCCATCATTGGGCTGGTTTGGTTTGCAATCCATACCACCCGCCGCGAAGTTGTCGCCCCGCTCAATAAATTGGTGAATGCCAGTCAACGGATGCAAAGCGGGTATTTTTCACCGATGCAGTTAGATGTCAATCTCCCGAATGAAATCGGTGTGTTATCAAAAACGTTCATTCGGATGTCGAGCGAGCTCGAAAAGCTGTATCGCTCGCTAGAAGATAAGGTGCAAGAGAAGACCGAAAGTCTTATGCAAGCCAATAAGTCTCTCGGCGTCCTGTTTGATTGCTCTCAGGCGCTAACCGTCAGTGAAATTACCCAGCCAAGTTTTGAAAAGGTGCTAAACATTGTTCGCACCAGCGAAGCACTAAGTTATCTAGAGCTAGAAGTTCACGACAGCGGCAACGGGCGTTGGTTGCTACACAGCGGCCAGTTGGAGGATTCTAAGCCAACCTCGTCCATAGCATTGATGTTAGACGGACATAGACTCGGTGAACTGCGGTGGCCAAAAGGGCAGCATGCACAACAGCAGCTAATGCAAAACGTTGCTAACATGCTGAGCCGCGGGATCTATTTTAATCGCGCTCAAAAGCAGCAGGTGCAGCTGTTATTGATGGAAGAGCGCGCGACTATTGCCCGCGAACTGCACGACTCTCTGGCACAGGCGCTTTCTTTCCTACGCATACAGATAACCCTACTTAAACGCTCCATTCCTACTGAAAATACGCAGGCTCAGGGAATTATTCGAGATTTCGATCAGGCGCTATCTGACGCATACCGCCAACTGCGTGAATTGCTGGCCACTTTTCGCTTAACTATCCAAGAAGCTGATTTACGAGAAGCCTTACATCAGCTACTGGCACCATTAAAATTGCAAACTGAGTCCATTATTACGTTAAACTGTGCCCTTTCCTCGCAGTCGCTCAACGCACAGCAGCAGGTTCACGTCTTGCAAATTGTACGTGAGGCCGTGCTTAACGCTATCAAACACGCTCAGGCAAAGCATATCGAAATACGCTGCCATTACGGCCCTAAGGGCGAAAGTGTGATTAGCATTCAAGATGATGGAGTTGGCATCGCAAGCCTCGAAGAACCTGATGGACATTATGGTCTGACGATTATGGCAGAGCGAGCGACACGACTGGGCGGCGAATTGATGATTCGCGCTCGGGAACCTGCAGGAACTGAAGTCTCATTAGTTTTTCAGCATTGATTACCTGCATTAACTATTGTTCAATTAAAATACAACGATAATAGGCTACGAAGAGATCGTCCCCTATTGTTTTGGAGCCTTCTATGGAAACAGAAAATTACGCAGTGATGATCGTGGACGATCACCCTTTGATGCGCCGCGGCATTCGTCAATTGCTCGAACTAGATCCTACTTTTGACGTCGTCGCAGAAGCTAGCAGCGGAAGTGAAGCCATCGCACTTGCTAGCCGCGCGCAACCCGATTTGATCCTATTAGATTTAAACATGAAGGGACTCTCTGGTCTGGACACGCTGAAAGCACTGCGTAATGAAGGTGTGGATGCCCGCATCATTATTCTGACTGTTTCGGACTCACGCAGCGATGTCTATGCTTTGGTTGATGCAGGTGCCGACGGCTATTTATTAAAAGATAGTGAACCAGAAATTCTGCTTTCTCAGATCCATCAAGCGGCAAGCGGCAAAAATGTCTTTAGTGATACCATCAGCGAATACCTGTCTTCACGCACTGAACTCACCGATCCTTTTGCCGATCTGACGGAACGTGAATTAGACGTATTGCAGGAAGTCGCCCGCGGGCTTTCGAATAAACAGATCGCTTCACAGCTCCACATCTCCGAAGAAACCGTGAAAGTTCATATCCGTAATCTACTGCGTAAATTGGACGTCCGATCACGCGTTGCCGCAACGGTGCTCTATCTGGAGAATAAAAACCAGTAACACACTCGATAAGCGATGGCGATAGGCCGTCGCTCTCCCATCGTCCATCGATGGATTAACGGTCTAGATTGCCGCTAACAATTGCTGAGCATGATCGGAAATCCATTTGTCATTGAGCGGCCCCCAACTTTTCAAACGGTAGTAACCATCGTTGTTACGCACACCTTCTTGAACAAAGTCCAATTCTATCCCCATCCCAGGTAATGCTTTAAGCACATCCTGTAAGGTTCTGCGTGGCCAACCGGTGACCTGCATTAGATGAGGTACATTAGGCTTTTCTATGTGGCTCAATAGCCAGCACAGATACAGTCGTCGTGCAAATACGGGGTTGAAATCCATTTATTCTCCTACTCATCACGTAGCAATCGCGCTGTGACTCAAAAATAACTTATGACTCTCGTATTGTAGATAGTTTAGTCAGAAAGGGAAGGCGTAGAGGGCATGAACAGAAAGCTTGGAGAACGCATTATGAATGAGGGCATAACGCTGAATTCAATCTTGACTAAGACTAACACTTCTATTTTATTTACATTTTTATTTATTAAAACTTAAAATTAAAAATAAGAAAAACAAAAAAGATCCATTGAATTAATGTATACCGTAAATGCATTATTTAATTTGATCGTTAAACAGCGTAACTCCCCTCCTGATTGGAAAATAAATCAACTCAATATATTCACACTACAACAAACACTAACAGTAATGGAATGAAAGTCATTTAAACATATTAATTTGCAATAAGTTTCACCATGAAAACATCAAAATACACTTCAGAGTAAAGAAATAAATGTATATACTCTGCGAAATATATGAAAGAATGAGTTTTCAAGAAACATAAGTCATACTTATTAATTTCGCCAAATAAAATTATTACGGAGAATAATATAGTGAAAAGGAACGTGTTTATTGCCATGACCATACTCTCTTCTGCAACGGTATTTGCTGCAGAAGACAATGCAGGTAAGATTCATTTCACAGGAGAAATTATTGAACCTAGCTGTGTCATTATTGGTGACGGCGGAACAAACGAATATAAAATTCCTCTAGGTACTTATCCCACATCATTTTTTAGTTCAATCGGGACAGAGTCAGATCTCGTCCCTGTAGGCATTATCCTAGAAGATTGCCCATTAAGAAGCGATGGGCTACCTAACATTCAATTAACCTTCACAGGCCCCTTTGCACTCACCAACTCGAATACCTTACTCGACGTCAGCAAGATCACAACCAGTGGTGCAACAGCAGCGACGGGAGTGGGTATTGCCCTAAGTCCAAGTAGCTTAGATACAACGTTTATCAAAGTCGATGGGTCAGAAGGACAGCTTGTTCTTGGTCTACCAGCAATGCCTACAGATAGAGTTAATGCAACCTTTAACGCTCGTTATAAATCATTTGCATCAACCGTAACCGCAGGCCCCGCTGATGCAGATTTAACCATTAACATTGTTTATCATTAAATTCTTAGCTATTCGCTGAACGTGTTATTAGTGATTCATCTAATAACACGTTCAGCATGATTTCGCCCTACAGCTTAGATATAACACTAGGCTTGCTGTGATATAAAAAATTGATATGTATTTATTAAAGATCACTAATATGCGAATTCTTATACCGACCGTTTTTTCTATATTATGCATTCTATCTGGTTTCAGTCATGCGGCTGGTGTTCAGATAGGGCGAACACGTATTATTTATGACGCCAGTAAGAAGGAGGTAGCGCTACCACTGATAAATAAAGAAAAGGATCTTCCTTGGCTCATTCAATCTTGGATTGATACTGGCGACGGAAAAACTCGCGGGCCATTCATCATTACCCCGCCACTTTTCCGGCTTGATCCACAAAAAGAACAAAATCTGCGTATTACATGGTCAGGCAAGACGCTACCTACCGATCGTGAGTCTTTATTTTATATGAATATACGTACGATCCCTGCAATGGCAAAAGATGATGATAAAAACGTTTTACGCCTCATCTATAAAACTCGATTGAAATTATTTTGGCGCCCAAAAGGATTGCATGATACGCCCATTGACACCTGCAAAAACCTGCGGTTTATCCGACGCGATAATCAGTTGCTGATTACGAATGATGGCGACTATTACAGCGTTTTTGATAGCTTAAAAGTAGGCGGGAAATTGATGGAAAATATTGAAATGGTTGCCCCAAAATCAACCACACAATCTCAACTATCCGATACAGCCAAAGGTTCAAACGTGATCTGGCGTTGCATTAGTGATTATGGCAACGCAACCAATGAATTTACAACGAATTTAACCCAGGGATAATGAGTCTCATGGCAGCTAAAGGATTGCGCCAACGCTTCTCTCGTCCCAACTTGCAATCCCATCGATTATTGAGAGGCTTGAGTGGTTTGCTGCTCGTTGCTATCAGCAACGTAAGCGCCAGAGAATTTTATTTTTCCCCTTCCTCTCTTGAGGGGGATGAATTGTCACAGCAGGATATTGACCTGTCTTTGTTTTCGAAAGAAAACGGTCAACTACCCGGTGCCTATCAAACCAAAATAATGATTAATAAGAAGTTGATAGACGA
The DNA here is from genome assembly GCF_020150375.1 of Hafnia paralvei. Lineage (NCBI taxonomy): Bacteria > Pseudomonadati > Pseudomonadota > Gammaproteobacteria > Enterobacterales > Hafniaceae > Hafnia > Hafnia paralvei. The sequence goes on from NZ_CP083737.1 coordinate 3,214,535, forward strand.
CAAAACGATTAATTATATCAACAATAAGAACGGTGCTCTGCTACCACAACTGAGCCCCCAACAATTGCGCCAGTGGGGAGTTCGTGTCGATGCTTATCCCAGCTTAGCAAAGCTGCCTAGCAGTGAGCCATTGATCGACACCATTGATAAATATATTCCTTTTGCATCAGCAACATTCGATTTTAATGCCATGACGTTGCGTATTAGCATGCCACAGGCAGCAATCGATACGCACCATTCCACCGACGTTGATCCTTCGCGCTGGAATGACGGAGCTCCTGTGCTTTTTGCTGATTATGCATTCTCTGGTTCACGACGTGAGAATAGCGACCATACGAGTAACGACACGCAGTATCTCAATCTGCGCAGCGGTGCTAATTTTGGCGGATGGCGACTTCGTAACTATTCAACCTGGAGCCAATCAGATAATACGCAGTCTTGGCAAGCTATTAATACGTGGATCCAACATGATATTCACCTATTGAAAGCCCAGTTTATTGCAGGCGAAAACAGCACTCGTGGCGAGGTTTTTGATAGCCTGCAATATCGCGGTATTAATATCGCATCTGACGATGAAATGCTGCCCTACAATCAGCGTGGTTTTGCACCAATAATCCGAGGTATCGCCAGCTCTAACGCGGAAATCTCCGTGCGTCAAAATGGTTATGTCATTTATCAAGCTAACGTGGCTCCGGGTGCGTTTGAAATTACCGATCTGTATTCTACGACCAACAGTGCAGACCTTGAGGTAACGGTTAAGGAAGCTGACGGCACCGAACATCGTTTCATCCAACCTTATTCAAGTGTTGCGGTAATGCAACGGCCGGGCAATATCCGCTATGAAGTCACTCTTGCACGCTATCAAGCTGACGATAATCTCACAGCAAATGAGCCGCTTTTCGCACAAGGCAGCGCCATTTACGGGCTTAACAACTATCTGACTTTTTTTGGCGGTGTAACATTTTCACCTGACTATCAAGCATTCAACGGTGGCACCGGCGTTTTGCTGGGTGATTTAGGTGCGATATCGACAGATGTCACTTGGGCGCAAGCGCGTCTAGATAATGATGAGCAGCAAAACGGTCAGTCTTGGCGCCTCATGTATACCAAGAAGATAGAAACCACAGATACTAACCTCACACTCGCAAGCTATCGATATTCAACGAGTGGCTACTACAGTTTTGCCGATGCGAATGAAAAATATGATGATAGCGATACAGACTGGTCGTTTCGCTATAATAAGCGCAGCAGACTTCAGTTAAACCTCAATCAGACCATTCTGAATAGCAGTTTATACGTCTCTGGCTATCAGCAGGACTACTGGCAGACCAGCCGCAAAGAAAGAAGTGTGACATCAGGACTCAGCCGAGTTATTGGGGATATTAGCGTCAATATTGCCTATACCTATAGCAAAACCAGTGATGAGAAGAGCGATCAAATGATGTCGCTAGGTTTTAGTGTGCCGCTCGCTAAGTGGCTACCAAAAAGCTGGGTCAGCTACAATATCAACGCCAGTAAACGGGGCGACACTAGCCATAACGTTGGGCTGAATGGCACGGTGTTGGATGACGATAGGCTGAGTTATTCACTTCAGCAAAGCCATACCAATCATGGCGGTGGGGATAACAGTAGCGTTTATGGCGGCTATCGTTCGCAATACGCCAACGTTAATGCAGGCTATTACTACGCCTCTGATAATTCTCGGCAATTGACCTATGGTGTAAGCGGAGCGGTTGTTGCTCATCCGTTAGGTGTAACCCTGTCACAGCCTCTGGGTGAACAATTTGCTATTGTCAGCGCAAAAGGCGCATCCGGTGTGCGCTTTACGAATCAGCGTGGCGTTCGGACAGATTTCTTTGGCAACGCCATTATTCCTTCCCTTACGCCCTATCAGGAAAACGTTATTCGCATCGATACCACCAGTTTGCCCGATGATATAGACACCGATGCAACGACGATGACCGTGGTTCCAAGTAGGAACGCCGCTGTCAGCACACAATTTACGGCGCATATTGGCTATCGAGCGCTAATCACTCTCACCCGCCCGGACGGCCGCATCATCCCATTTGGGGCTGTAGCCAGCGTGGATGGACTATCCCTAAGCGGAATCGTGGATGACCATGGTGAACTTTATCTCTCGGGCGTGGGTGAAAACATTGCATTGACGGTGCAATGGGGCTCCTCACCTGAACAACGTTGCCACGCTTATGTCGTGTTCCCCTCTTCTTCTGAAGCAACTGTGGGTGGCATTCACCAAGCCAGCGTACTCTGCAAGCCGGATGTAAATCATGCAAAATAAAAAAACCACCGCACATGCTGCATTCTTTCAGCGATGCAAACTTTGCCTAGTGTTGATATTTTCTATCTTCCCTCTTTTCTCTCAAGCGGCAACGACGGTATTGCAGAACTGTTTTCCAGCGCCAGTAACCTACACGATTCATACTGACACAGAACTCCCTTCCGAAGAAAATCACGATGGGTATTCTGCCAATGTGAATGATCACATTGCAGGCAATGGTCCAGCCATCGTTGCGAACTGTACCTGCCCGTACAATCTTTATGCATCCACAGCCATCTATGAAACTACCGCGGGAGGCAGCCCGCTACCTCCAGGAACCAACGGATATGGTTATTTGACTGAACATCTGGATATCGACGTCACAGCCTATGGCGATGCGATAGATTCACCCGATGGCCATGGTCTGCCCCCTATTAATGTTGATACCTATCCAACACCTATTGCAGGCATGTATAGCACTAATGAAGTACAGCTAAGACACACTGAAGGAACAAGTGATGTGTGCAGTGATGCTACAAGACCTGCCGACGCAAGCACTACGAAACGTAGCTTCAAATGGAATATTTTGGCTTTCAAATTTTATATTAAAAAAGCGATTCTTGGCGAAGAGATCATTCCATCAACGGTTATCGTACAAAATTATGCCTGTCTCTCTTTCGGTAACTATTGCAGCGTCACTGACACACAATGGGTCTCCAGTATTCAAGTAACCGGAAAACTCACCGCGCCGTTGAGTTGCACGATTAATGCAGGCAGCACCATAGAGGTCGAATTAGGTAATATCGTTACATCGCAGTTTGTCTCCCAAGGCGAGCCTCCAACCAACTACACCTTAAAAGACGTTGATATCACGTATCACTGCGACGATCCCGCCGCCGCCAACGCAGGGAAAATCAAATTTAGCCTTACGGCAGACCAAGGGGTTGCCGCAGGCAGCAACAATCTCATTGCAAAAATGCTCGACCGTGATGACATCGGCGTACGTATGTTTGATCAAAATAATAATGATATTGTGCTAGACGGTTCGCTCGATTTACCCATCACTCTGGATTCGCAGGGAAATGGTAAGATAAGCATGACAGCGGCGCCGGTGAGCACGACATCAAGTAGGCCCCAACCGGGTAAATTTGAAGGTAATGTCACGGTAAAAATGGAACTTCGCTAAAGTAACCCCATATTCATAGAGCTGTATTATGATGAATATCAAAATACAGCTTTACTGCCCTCTTAGACTGAATAATCCTAGCAAATACATACCGTCTGAAAGAATATTTACTCTTTCTCCTTTTTTTCTCCACGTTTTGAACTCACTGACAGGATAAAGTGCGTTAGCATGGATCGATTTACGTCTAGAACTCCACTTTCAAGCATAAGAGTAAGCGTTATGAGGGTATTTACCCGTGGCTAATTTTTTTATTGATCGCCCCATTTTTGCTTGGGTTATTGCCATTATTATCAGCCTCACTGGTCTGTTAGCGATAAACACTCTGCCTGTTGAGCAGTATCCAAACCTCGCCCCTCCAACGGTACGCATCAGTGCATCCTATCCGGGGGCTTCTGCTCAAACACTGGAAAATACGGTAACACAGATTATCGAACAAAATATGACCGGCCTAGATGGCTTGTTATATATGTCATCTCAGAGTAGCAGCACCGGCAGCGCCTCAATCACCCTGACCTTTCAGGCTGGAATAAATCCTAATGAAGCGATGCAGCAGGTGCAAAACCAGTTGCAAGGCGCGACGCGTAAGCTGCCACAAGATGTGCAGCAACAAGGTGTGACGGTTTCAAAGTCTGGCGATAGCAGCCTAATGACCGTTGCCTTTGTCTCAACCGATCACAGTATGACTCGGCAAGATATTGCTGACTATGTCGCCAGTAATTTACAAGATCCTATCAGCCGTATCGACGGCGTGGGTAGCGTGGACGCCTTTGGTTCCCAGTATGCCATGCGTATCTGGCTCGACCCCAACAAGCTTAATAACTATAAACTGACAACCCAAGACGTTGTTACTGCGATTAAAACCCAAAACAATCAGATTGCCGTTGGGCAAGTCGGTGGAACACCATCCGTCAATGGTCAGGCATTGAATGCCACCATGAATGCCCAATCACAACTGCAAACACCAGAACAATTTCGAGATATCACCCTCAGAGTCAATACCGATGGTTCTTATGTCACCCTAGGGGATGTTGCTACTGTTGAACTAGGGGCAGAAAATTACGATTATCTGAGTCGATACAACGGAATGCCAGCGTCGGGTATGAGTATCAAACTGGCTTCTGGTGCCAATGAACTCGCTACCGATAAACTGGTTAAAGCCAAGCTCACTGAGCTAGAGCAATATTTTCCACACGGCTTAAAAGTCGAATATGCCTATGAAACAACGCCATTTGTACAGGAATCCATCAAGGATGTTGTGAAAACGCTGTTCGAAGCCATTTTCCTCGTGTTCCTGGTGATGTATTTATTCCTACAAAACTTCCGAGCAACCTTAATCCCCACGATTGCGGTACCGGTCGTATTACTTGGCACCTATGCAGTGCTGTATGCCTTTGGCTTCAGTATCAATACCCTAACGATGTTTGCGATGGTGCTTGCCATTGGGCTTCTGGTGGATGACGCCATCGTGGTGGTGGAAAACGTCGAACGCGTGATGACCGAGGAAGGGTTATCCCCCCGAGAAGCTACGCGTAAATCGATGGCACAAATCCAAAGCGCTTTGGTCGGGATTGCCTTAGTGCTTTCCGCTGTATTTGTGCCAATGGCTTTCTTTGGTGGCACAACCGGTGCTATTTATCGCCAATTCTCCGTGACTATCGTTTCGGCGATGGTTTTTTCTGTTTTAGTCGCCTTAATTTTGACGCCGGCACTCTGCGCTACTTTGCTTAAGCCAATTAAAAAGGGTGAGGTTCACGGCCACAAAGGCTTTTTCGGCTGGTTTAACCGCGTGTTTGAGCGTAGTACTCATCAGTATGAAAACGGGGTCGCCCGCATTGTACGCAACAGCGGACGTACCATGCTGTTATACCTGTTGATTATCGTTGGCTTAGCATTCGCGTTCACTCGTTTACCAACCTCTTTCTTACCCTTGGAAGACCGTGGCGTCTTCATGACCCAGATCCAGTTACCCGTTGGATCAACGCAACAGCAAACACTGAAAGTCGTGGAGAAAGTCGAAAATTATCTGCTGCAAAGTGAGAAAAAAAACGTCGTTTCCGTATTCTCTATTATTGGCTCTGGCCCGGGCGGTAACGGTCAAAACGTTGCACGTATGTTCGTACGTTTGAAGCATTGGGATGAACGCTCCAATCCCGATGACTCTTCATTTGCCATTATCGATCGCGCAACCGCTGAATTTAATAAAATTAAGGAAGCTAGAGTTTTTGCGAGCAGCCCACCAGCGATCTCAGGATTGGGTAACTCGGCAGGTTTTGATATGGAGCTCGAAGATCATGCGGGTCTTGGGCATGCTGAACTCATGAAGGCGCGTGACACCTTGTTGGCCGCGGCGGCAAAAGAACCTCAGCTCACCCGTGTTCGCCACAACGGTTTAGACGATAGCCCACAGTTGCAGGTCAACATTGATCAACGCAAGGCGCAAGCGCTAGGCGTTAATATTGATGACATCAACAACACGTTAAAAACGGCTTGGGGATCAACTTACGTTAATGACTTCCTAGATCGTGGCCGTGTCAAAAAGGTCTATGTTCAAAGCGCGGCCCCTTACCGCATGCTGCCAAGTGATATCTATAGCTGGTACGTCAACAACAATAATGGCGAGATGGTTCCATTCTCTGCTTTCGCCAACAGCCAGTGGACCTATGGCTCACCACGACTGGAACGATACAACGGTAATGCAGCGCTAGAAATCGTCGGCGAAGCCGCTACGGGGATTAGTACCGGTACAGCGATGGATATTATGGAGCGCCTTGTCAGTCACCTACCTAACGGTATCGGTTTAGAATGGACAGGCATGTCCTATCAGGAACGACTATCTGGTGCACAGGCTCCGGCGCTTTATGCAATTTCGCTACTTGTGGTGTTCCTGTGCTTAGCGGCGTTATATGAAAGCTGGTCCATTCCATTCTCGGTCATGTTGGTCGTACCATTAGGGGTGCTGGGTGCCGTATGCGCAACGTGGGTGCGTGGGTTGGAAAACGATGTTTATTTCCAAGTTGGTCTGCTAACGATCATTGGTCTTTCCGCTAAAAATGCCATATTGATTGTGGAATTCGCCAATGAACTACATCGTTCAGGGAAAGACTTACTGGAGGCAACGCTGGAGGCGTGTCGTCTACGTCTACGCCCTATATTGATGACGTCGTTAGCATTCATCTTTGGTGTATTGCCAATGGCGATAAGTCATGGCGCTGGCTCAGGCAGCCAACATGCGGTCGGGACTGGCGTATTAGGTGGAATGTTTACCGCGACCATCCTTGCCATCTTCTTTGTGCCAGTATTCTTTATTTTGGTTCGCCGCCGCTTTCCCGGAAAAACGGCGTCCGCTATAGAACCAGATGAAATCATCCCGCCCAAAGAATAATCACTAAACCATCACCCTCTCCCGATGGCGGTGGTTTAACGCTGACAAATAAAAGGCAGCCCGCGGGCTGCCTTTTATTTGGGTGAAACCATGGTGTTTGGCTTGTCACAAATTATCAAGAATATTCGTTTAAAACGATCCACAAATTACCAACGGTTTTAAACTTATAGCCTCTACCTCGAGGGACTTTCTGACCAGTTTGTGATTACTGGTGCTTGTTTGACAACATGGCGTCAATAAACGCTTTCCAGTTGCTTAGTTCTGTATCAATCATATTTACGTCTTTGGTGGCTTACAAAATTTAGTACCCGATCATGATAACCTTTTACAGACCAATGGTGAATATTTGACCTAGTCGATATTTCTATAAGAACGACCATTAGGAAGCACTATTTAGATAAAGCGCAGCCTCAATTTACACAGTCGGAACACTCTTAGCGCTAACACTCTGGATCATGAGCTCTTTTTCCCGCATTATGTGTTAAATAATTTAACAACATCAACAAGTCAGGGTCTGCGCTACGCACCATGAATTCGCCAGATCGTGAGCTTAGACACAGGTACTCTTGCCGCATGACAGCAAATTTAGAAAAAGCACCTCTTTATCTTTATGGCATCAAGAACTGCGACACCATCAAAAAAGCCCGAAAATGGCTTGAAGAGCAACAGGTGGTCTATCAGTTTCATGATTATCGTGCCGATGGTTTAGAGCCGGCTCTGCTAAACACTTTTATCGCCCAATTAGGGTGGGAAGCGTTACTGAACACGCGCGGAACGACATGGCGCAAGCTGGATGAATCCTTACGCAACAGCATCACCGATGCCGATAGCGCAGCAGCATTAATGCTGGAACATCCCGCAATAATCAAACGCCCACTATTGGCACATAATGACCACATGTTGTTGGGATTTAAACCGGAGCAATATGCACATTTTTTAGCTGAGGAGAAAATACGATGACCTGCCCAGTACTTGAGCTCACTCAGCAGTTAATCAAATGCCGTTCTGTTAGCCCTGAAGATGCAGGCTGCCAAGAACTATTGATTGAACGTCTGCAAGCAATTGGTTTTACCATCGAAGATATGACATTTGGTGACACCCGTAACTTTTGGGCTTATCGCGGGGGTAATGGCCCAACGCTTGCATTCGCCGGCCATACCGACGTGGTACCAAGCGGGGATGAATCCAAATGGACCAATCCACCTTATGAACCAACCCTGCGCGACGGTATGATATACGGCAGAGGCGCAGCGGATATGAAAGGTTCGTTAGCAGCCATGGTCGTTGCGGCTGAACGCTTCATCGAAGCCAATCCTCACCATCAGGGGCGTCTGGCTTTCTTAATCACGTCAGATGAAGAAGCTAGCGCGGTAAACGGCACCGTAAAAGTGGTGGAAAAGCTGATTGCGCGTCAGGAGAAGGTCGAATATTGCTTGGTTGGAGAACCGTCTAGCACCGAGAAAGTCGGTGATGTGGTCAAAAATGGCCGCCGTGGCTCAATGACGGCCAACCTTTATATTCAGGGCGTACAGGGCCATGTTGCCTACCCGCATTTGGCCGATAATCCCATTCATAAAGCCGCTCCTATGATAAATGAGTTGGTCAATGAAGTTTGGGATGAGGGGAATGAATTCTTTCCCCCTACCAGTATGCAGATCGCGAATATTGCCGCGGGTACGGGTAGCAATAACGTGATCCCTGGCGAGTTATATATACAGTTTAATTTCCGCTTCAGCACGGAGTCGACCGTCGATTCGATTAAGACGCGGGTCAAAGCGCTGCTCGATCGCTACCAACTCACCTATAGTTTAGAGTGGAACGTCTCAGGCTTGCCTTTCCTAACCGCACGCGGTCATTTGGTCGATGCTGTCGTCAATGCCATTCAGCATTATGGCGAAATTACGCCGCAGTTACTGACCACCGGTGGAACCTCTGATGGACGCTTTATCGCACAGATGGGTACTCAGGTCGTTGAACTGGGGCCGGTCAATGCCACGATTCATAAAGTGGATGAGTGCGTTCATGCCGCAGACCTGCAAATGCTGAGCCGTATGTACCAAAGAATAATGGAGCAACTCGTCGCATGATCACGCCGGAAATGCTGACCGGACAAAGCACCGAGCATCTTGCCGTACTTTGTGGGAACCATCGTTTACAACCTGAGGCCGTTAAGGCTTTTCAGGCATTGCAATGCGCAGCCAAAGAAGCGGGATTTAATTTACAACCCGCCAGCACATTTAGAGACTTTGCTCGACAGCAAACTATTTGGAATGCGAAATTCAATGGTGAACGCGCTGTTCTCGATGAAAATAGCCAGCCACTGGATATCACAACGCTGACGGATGGTGAGTTATGCTGTGCAATTTTACGTTGGTCTGCACTTCCTGGCGCTAGTCGCCATCATTGGGGAACCGATCTCGATATCTATGATCCAGATCTTTTACCCGATGGGAAAAAACTTCAGCTTGAGCCATGGGAATATCTGGAAGGGGGATATTTCTATCCATTAAATCAATGGCTTTCAGATAATATGGATCGTTTTGGATTTTACCGCCCATTCGGTGATAAGCAGCAAGGTGTTGCGGTAGAGCCTTGGCATCTCAGCTATCGCCCCCTCTCCTCCTTGGCTGAGCATCAGCTAACGAAAGAGGTGCTCAAAAAAGCATGGCAAGATAAACACATTGCGGGTTCAGAATGGCTTATTCCACACCTGTCAGAGATTTTTTCCCGCTTTATTGCCATAAAATAAGCCTTACTTATATGTTTTAAACCGCCTGAATGGGCGGTTTTTTGTCTTAAGCTCAAGAAATTTATACATAATTGAGTGTTACCCCGTACTATTTTTATTGCGGAAACCCCGCATAACTTTACCTCTGAGGTTGTATACTTAACGCAGAGTGAATGGTGTCATGCAGAAAAACGGTTATTAAAATCCGTTTCACCGATGTTAGGTGGTTCGAATCAATGATGCATGGCTAGAATGGCAGCAACGTTGCAGTTCAGCCATTTAATTAGTCCAAAATTTAAGGTGGTAGCTATGCAATGGTTAGCCGCCACAAAACAAATAATAACTATATTTATCAATAACATGAAATCAATTTAGCTTGAAAAATATACGACAATTTACTACAAAACACTACATTTCAGGTCAATATACATCAATAACTTAGATGCTCATTTTGACCTGAAATTCTCCCCTCATCACATACACGGATTCTCATCGAACTCGCTCATCGACATGTCATTGACGACATGCGTCACCACCCCGAATATTTCAAATCCTGTTTCTTCATCTGCGAACGTCACATCATCATAATTTTCCAGTTTCGCCAAACAAGGCACCGGCATCGTTAACAATCTACGCAATACAAATTCACCACATAGCGCAGCAACAACAACGCTTCCGTGTACGGCCCTTTTTGAGCTATCGATCACTAGTAGCGCATCTTTCAGCACACCAGCGCTAGGACAATAGTCTGGACACTTCATAAAGTATGTTGCATGCGGTGTTTTAATGTATAGCTCGTCCAGACTGATTGGCTTGTCTGTGTAGTCCGCTGCCGGAGATGGGAAGCCCATATATCACCTCACAATATACTGTTTTTTTATACAGTATATTTACTGTATAGGTCGCTGTGAAGAGGCTTAGGAGGAGAAAGAGGGAAGATTCTGATTAGGTAGGAATTAAATATTTTGTAAGACTAAACCTTATTGTTACTCTGCTTTATCTCTGTATTATCCGCGCCTGACAATATCCATTTGAATCACTTAAACGCATTAGCGATCCACTGGTATTGTCTCTGCGCCGGAGTCTTGCATACGCTCCGGCGCAAACTTATGAAGTACTAGCAGGCTCATTCATTACGCAAAAGCAGATCTACCTTTTTCTTCAAATCTGCTAACGCCATACCCAGCTTTTCCCTCTCCGACTTCTCAGCCTTTAAGGCTGCAACCAGAAAACCAATCACCCCCATAGGCTCAACACCATAGGTTAAGTTATTTAAATCACTATCAGGTTCAACACCTTCCACCTCCCCTTCGTCGTTATATTTGGGGACTAAAGGCGATTTTGTGCTGATGATATCAGGGAGGATTTCTTTAAATTCCTGAGCAATGATCCCAGCAGATGGAAGCCCGCTATCTTTGAATAGGTAAGTATAACCGTTAACTTTGTCCAATTTTTCAAGCGGGTTTTCAATCGGTTCAATGTTATCTTTTGCATCTCGATCACACGTCTGAATAAGTGAAACGCATGATATGTTTCCTTGCGTATTAAAATCCCCGTTTTGACGCATAGAAAAATATTTTTCGGTTCCCGGCTTGGTTGCATTAGTTGTTACAAAGACCAAATCGCCAAAATTCTCACAAAACCAATAGGCCATTTGCAATAGTGTGGATGGATACTTAAACCCATATACACCCCAGCTGCTAGAGCTAGTAATTACGTGCACTGAGCCACCAACGTCTATTGGGGTAGTAACTCTCCCGCCTCCTTTATTATTCACCGTATCCCATCTTGGGTCGGTTTTAATATCGTTTATTTGTGTGACTATTCCACCCCATGCGGGGCCAGTAAAACTGCTGCCATCTGGAAGTTTTACGGTGACATTCCCTGTCGCACTAAATACCTGCTGCCAATTCTGTTTATCGTAATTCAGTCCACGCAGAGCCTGCGCTGTTTCTGCTGCAAGTTGCGCAGTAATAGCGTTCATTGTATCGCGCGGTACTGCTGACCATGCTGCACCCGCTTGAGTTGGCCCGTCATAATTTTTGAGCAGCGTAACGCCGGTGGCACTATTTACGGTTTTAACTGGCAGCGTATAGGTCACTCCACCCACGACAGAGACGATAAAGTCCCCTGCCTTTAAATCTGTGGTAAACGCCGTTCCTGCACCCAATACCGCTGCAGAGTTATTTGTTAATGTTATTGTTCCGGCTGACATAATGGCCTCTAAATGTATGAAATAAAAAACCCGCGCTCGGCGGGCTTATGGATTTTTAGGATCTAGACGTTGTGGTATAGAGTGGCGTCAAGTATTGGGCATGGAAGTGGATAATTGGCAATATTTGGCGTGGCGCCCCCCGTATTCAGACTGGTGTATTGATTTCGCGCTGACCGGCCAGATCCCACATTCCTACCATTTATCGTGAAACCTCGAATGGGTATAGTCCATAGGCCATTATTGATGGCGTCATAGCCGCAACGTCCCAGCGGTATCATTGGCTTATCTACGCCAGTATCGACGGTACCCGTTCCAATGTTTTTCGTTGTTACTTTTGAGAATGGAATATGTGCACTGCTATATACCAATCTCCCCGACTTATTCCAGATTGCTAGTCCATACTTCGGCAATGTTAGATTGGGAACTTCTCCGAACGCCGTGAGGTAAAGAGTCGTTGCGGCCGTTGATGAAATAGTTTTATCTGCATGGTTCATTTCAACCACTGCAGATGGGTTACTCCACCAGCCAAATACTGCATCTCCGGATCCGGCTATATCTGATACGTTAATCGTCGCATTAGCTGCAATAGAGCGCACGGCGTTGGCACGAACATAGCCGATTTTAATTGTGTCTGTGATAGCCTGTGGTGATGTGCCACCAAAGAATGCTACCCCATATGAATTACTACTTATTTTCGGGAAGGTTGTTGTTTGGTATACGCTAATTGATAGCGGTGCCTGCTGCGCACCAGGAGCATCGAGTTTAGTATTGAAATTTATAATCAAATTACTACCACTACGAGTAAATCCGGTAACGCTAACAAAATCCACGCCGACATAGGGCGATGGCGCAATGATTGCCGCGGTTGATACGTTGTATATCAGCACGATTTGCGCCGATTCTGGCACGCCCCCCAACACATTGAAGGTCATAGAGGTCGCAGTTGTATAAGCAAGATTAAATTCAAGCTTTGTAACAAACGTCAACATGCCGCTTGCAACGTCGGCAAGGTTAAACATCCTCCCCGTATTTGGGTTTCTCACCGCTAGACCGTAAGCCATATCTCCACCTTAAAAACAAAAGGTGGCCTAAGCCACCCAGGGAATTACCAAACGCCCGTTAATCTTCCAAATTGCGCCAAAACCACACCATTTTCATCCCTAGATGTGATTGTTTGGTTGGTCTGTTTCATTGCCCCCTGACCCGGTGTACTACCGTAGTTCTCAAAGGTACCATTTCTAAAACCAATTCTTAACCCAACGCTATTCTCAACAAAGTTATCTGATTGTAGATAGTCAGCAATTTTTGCCGATCCTATAGAAGCCTTTTGAATAAATGCGTCATCGATGAACACCTGCCCATTAACAACTGCAAACGGTGAGTACTGGGTATTACCGCTTCCGCTCATTAAAACAAACTGATCGGCATTGAACCCTATGCGAGTAACAACTGGTTTCCCTGTAGGTGCCAACACGGCTATCGACATGCCTGCATTATAAAAAACACCATTTATGCGAACGCCAGCTTTAAGAGCATGAATTGCCGTTGCACCATCAGCATCTACAGTTGCCGTTAGCTTGTCTTCAAGGACAGAGGTCACATCCTCAAACTGCGCCTGAACCTGAGTTTTCATCTCGGCCATAGCCCTATCAACTTCGGCAATCGTTGTCTTTACTACCAGAATATCCGCGCGAACCTCCCCGTATTGTGCCCACTGATGCTCTACAGTGGCGTTATTGGCCAGCGCATTTTGTATGATCCCTTCAATATTCGTATCAATATCACTGGTTAGCTTCTCACCATCTTCAGAGGTTAAAAATTCATCCCCAATGCCCTCCAGATAATCCCCCGCGTTACCGTTTGACGCACCACGGATCCACCCCGTCCAATCCCCTTGATTACCAGTACGATCAACAAGGCGCGCGCTATACCAAAACTCCTGCCCAGCCTTTAATCCAGTTTGCGTATAGCTTCGCTGTGGATAAGGAATATCAGAAAGCAACATGGCATCACCGCCGCCAGCGGTTGTGGAGTATTGAATTTCAGTTTTTAGCGTATCTTCAGCACCATCTGGAAATCCCCAAGAAAGCAAAATCCCCCACAATAGTGGATCAGCCTTGAAACCTACAGGCAACGGCGGCTTCCCTTCTTTCCCATTTAGAGTTATCTCTAGTGATGTATTCCATGGCGATGATATTTCGCTAGCGTTTATAGCCCGTACGCGAACACGATAACGCCCCGCGTAAATCCCTGTAACATCAAAGCCAGTAACGGAGGAGCGTGGCATGCTTATCCAGTTGCCATTGTCCTTGCACCACTCAGCCACATAAGCAATCGCATTGGGTGCGGCATCCCACCCTGCATGCATTGTAGTTACCGCTATACCCTGACTAACGATTGAATTGCTAGTGATTTGAATATTAGCTGGCGGAGCCTGCACACCTGGTGGAATTACCGTTATCGGGCGATCATCAATTTTCGCACCAGTATCAATGCGGGCGTATTTGTCAGGGTCATGCTCAACACAGGAAATATTGAAAGTGTTATCGTTGTTATCCTCAATGCTGATAACTCGATATAACTGAATAGCTAGGTCGTCAGCCTCAATACCCCAAATTGCCTCTGGTTCTGGCGTTTCACTATAGGCGGTTGAAACAGTGACAATGTCACCATTTACGGCAGTTATTGTGCGAGATTGCAATGATCCAGATGGCAAATTGACCTGCAGGCGTTCCCCTTCCTTGGTATCTGGCTTGCGGTCTAATTTAATGTTTCTGCCATTTACAGCAGAAATTCTCCCACTGTAGACACGCCCTGCTCTACGCTGGTCAGGAAGGCCAATAATATAACCGGGCATGGGTAACTGTCCCTCTAGCCCAGTAGTGAAGCTAGCGGCACCATCCTTGCTGTTGGTTAGTATGGCCCATAACCCCCTACGCCTAGCTTCGGTTTGGCGAGTGCAGCCAATCGCTGATAATTCAATTTGATTCACACTATACCGACGCATTAGTTCAATATCAGAAACAGCCTCAATTTCGTCCTGATAGTTGGTTGTAGGGTTTGACCAACTGATTAATGCCTGGGTAACGCGATTGCGCTGGCTGCCGCCTGTGTAGTTAATCTTTCCAATGATATTGGCGTGGGTGAAGTTGCGGAACACATCCCTTGGCATGTCCGCAATAACTGAAAGTTGGTTGTTCATCCATGAAGTCATACCTCGGAAGATCCCAGCTATATCGCGCAGCACTGTAAAGGCATCCGCTTGCGACTGAATGTATACGTCGCACATATAGCGCGGTTCCATTCCATCACCACCACGACCATCCGGTACCAACTGATCGCAATATTGAGCGATACGATAAAGCTCCCATTTATCAACCTGCGCAATACCCAGCCGGCGACCGAGCCCAAATCGCTTTTCAATAATTAAATCAAAAAGAACCCACGCAGGATTGTTGCTAACGGCAAATTTAAAAGTTCCATCCCAGCTCGCAGCATAGGTTCTTGTTCTTGGATCATAACTGGTTGGAACGCGGATTAACCTTCCTTCTGGTCGGCAACTGATTTTAGGGATGTTCGAGAAAAGCCTAGAATCAAATTCAACAAATAATAATGCTGTATTCGGATAGCGTAATTTGGCGTCAATAACCTCCGCGATAGCTTCAATCATTGACTTACTGGCTATTTTTGCACTCGTAGAGTCGGCGGTGATGCGTCGAATGCGCACTTGCCATCCGGTATTAGCCCTAGGTAGGTTAATGCGATGACTACGCTCGTAAAGCGTTGTAGTTTTGCCATCTACCGCCGTTTTTAATACCGTCTCATAGGGCCCGCCATCTACGGATAAATCGATTTCGTATTGAACTTTATAACCTACCAAGTCACCGTTATCTTTTTGCTCTTGGAGTGCGGGAAACCCAAGGCGAATACGAACAGCAGATAACTGCGTGTTGTTAATGGCGCGGATCCACGGCTGTGATTTTTTTAATTCGGTGTTAACCGTGATTTCATTTTCTACGCTTGGGATCCCTTTGATATACGTCTGCGCCTGCGTACCTGGCCGATATTCCCATGTAACGCCCGGAAAATTATTGCTTCCGTCAGCGTTTATAATTGGCGTTCCATCCAGATAGATATGCTTACCATCCAACGTACCGCCCAGTTCGCCTTCCGCAAGCGCTAAAAGAATCTTTGCGCGGGCAACTGACTGTAGGCTATCTGGTGATTCTGAAGGCTGGCGACCACTACCGCCTCCGCCTTTGTTACCTTGGATTAATTGCATAATTCCTCGCATAAAAAAAGGCCGCCCGTAGGCAGCCTATTTGATTCTTTTAACGCTATTGCTGATCTTCAGCGTAAATGCCTGCCGAAGCGATGGCACCGCCTATTTCGCGGTTATTGTCTTGCGTATAAAGGACGCCAACGGGATTGCCTTGCGTCGTGGTATTCACTGGCCCGCCGAAGGCGTAAGACGGTTTATTATCTGGACCCTCACGCATTGAAAGGCCCGTTGGTTGTGGTGCTATCATCTGCATGACACCACCGATAGCCATAGACGCACCAATTAGTGCCGTATTCCATGCCGCAGTGGCACCTATCACACCAAAGCCCACGGGCCCTAATGCAATAGCACCAGCAATTAAAGCCACACCAAGAATAGTCTGAAATACACCTCCGCGCTTACTCCCTGTGATTATTGGAGCTATGCGTATTTCTAGGCTTCCTGAATTATCGGACAGCTCACCTTCACCTATATTCTTCTTTCCTTTAAAGATGGCGTATTCCAAGCCACGTTGGGCGGAGGAATTCATGAAGGACTCAAAGCCTGGGATAATGACTGATAGCGCTTTTACCGCTTCTTTCGGTGTTTTGACCGCAAGCCGATGCACTCGACCAAACGTGCTACCCAAAACACCGTAGAGCCGAATGGTTTTTAATTCTTCATCTAATTCGCTCATCACATCAAATCCTTATATCTAACGATTTTCATCGTGCGTTCGACCCAATAGCCACCGTACGGAACTCTTTGGCTAAGCTGCCCATACATATGGTGTAATAACATTCCATCCTCAACCAGTATCCCAGCGTGGCTCCATTTATTGGATTGCACTTGCATCATGATCATATCGCCTTCGCGCGCAGGGCCTTCAAACTCACGAAAGCCGCATTCATACCAGCAATCTTGATAAAAGTTTTCTTCGTACCCGTCTTCCCACCATGGATATTCAACACTGTAATTGGGCAGTTCAATCCCATGATTCATGCGGAAATAGTCGCGAATCAGTGACCAGCAATCAGCGTGACCAAGGTCAAATTGACGTCCAATTAATGGCCTGTCGCCGCGCGGGTAAATTGTTCTTACGTCCCCTTCCGGCCATGATGCGATAACCCAAGGTAGGTTGGTTTCATCGCACAGGTTTTTATCGCGCTCAGAGGGCTGAGTAGTGGCATCAGGGTGGCTATGCACAATAGCAGTGACCGTTCCCCAGTCTTCCGCCGTTGCGTAGTCCTCCGGCGACAGAATAAAACCGTATTCTGGCCCTTCTTTTTTGTTCTCATTCGGCAGGAGGATATTACGGCAAGGGAAATAACGTTCTACGCGGGATTTTTGGGCAACTACGCCGCAGCACTCCAGCGGGTAAGCCTGTTTGGCGTGGGCCATGATGGCCGCTAACGTTTTATCTTGCATTGGTCTATCTCCGAATCAAAGAGCTACCAGGAAAACCACCGAAATCTAATTCGGCCATTTCTCCAAAACGTAATTTACAAGATGATAAACAACCTGAGCATGCATCTTGGCTGGGATCGTCCGTTGGTTTATCGTCCATGGTAAACATGCCGTTTTGTCCCGCATATGAGCAGCCAATACCGGTGCGGTATTCGTTATTCATGGCCCATTGGCAAAGCGAGTGAATTTGTCGGGTAGGAATGCGCAGGCCTTGTAAGTCGATCGGGCTACTTAACGTAAATTCGACTTGTTCGTCGTTTTCACCGCTTCGGCTATCGATGAAGAAAACCTGCGTAAATTCTTGTTCTGGATCGGCTTCGGGATTACCTTCTGGAAAATTGCGCGCATCTAAATAATGTTTGAATGTTTCGTGAACGGTCACTTTCGCTTGAACCATATCTTGATAAGCAATGCACATAGCGCCGATCGTGCCGTCTAAGTTTGCTACTGTTAATTTAGGCTCTGCCGCTGTTCCATCTGTTGAATATGAAAGGCCGGAAAGCTCACACGGCCACGCGCCATATTCTTTACCTTGCCACCATATCGACTTCGCTTTTAATTTCGACTCGTCCCCGCCGGCTGCCGCGATTTCCTCCGGTGTATGGGGAATAGTGTCATTATGAAAGCGCAGGATCCCTGCGTTGAATGCTTCGCCATCAACTTCAATAAGTCGAATGCGGTTACCTGGTTCAAGCTTTTGAACGTCGCTAGTAATTTCCATGATTACCCCATAAAAAAAGGCTATCCGAAGATAGCCCTTTGTTTTGTGATCGATTGATGCGCTTTACGGCGCGTATGATTGTTCGAATGTAGCCGATACCGTCATTGTTTTGCCGCCCACTGGCGTTGCCCTGATAGAGTCACTAGCAATGCGATATAACCCCTGTTTGCCATATGGCGGCGTCCAGATAAAGGACTTAATCACATGGCGCCGAACGAAGGAAAGGATCGGGAGCATTTCACTTTCTAAGCCACTGAAGCTTAAAGGCCAGCTTTGTTGCTCTGGGTTAATACCATCGGCGGCTACTTGCTCGTAACCATCGCCAAACTTGACCGTTCTAACGCGCTGACTAAAAGAGCCTTCCGGCTGTCCCTGCGTTCGCCATGTGAATGTTTCTAAGGCCATTTGACGTTCTCCAGTCGTAAAAAAACCCGCACGAGGCAGGTTTATGGGAATTAGCATTTAAATCTATTCGCTTGCTTCTAAGCCTAGCTCGCTAAGTGTTGCATCACCTCGGCATAGGGCGTGGAATTTTCTAGCGTTAACACCAGATTGATTTGCCATCGACTTTATCAGATCCCTTGAGAAGGGTGAGTGGTGCTTGTCGACTGTGACTACATATTTTTTTCTTTCTTTTACCGCAACCCATTGCTCATGAGATGTTCCCTTTTTGGGTTTCATCTCAAAGCCAAGCAACCTTAATCCATAAATTACTTCATCATATTTTAGTGGCGTGAGTTTCTTTACAAAAAACATAGTAGTGAGCCACTAAGATGGAATGTTGCATGGTTCATTGAACAATTTCCCATTCTTTTGAGAAAAGAACATTCGGAACCATACAGAAAAGTATTTCACCCATAGTGAAACTGGTGCTTTTCTCTTGTTCAGTAGGTCGATAGTGAATTCGGGCTCTGAAATAGCCTCTTCTACAAAGTCAGTGATTTGCGACTCGAGCTTGCTCATCGCCTCTTGAATTGTATCCGCTTGAGCGGCAAGGGAGAGATCTAAGCAAACGGCAACATAGACGCCATCCTGACGGTACGCCATGCAACGTAAGTACTTCATACAATCTCCATAATTAACCTTTGGTTTACGTAAAGAGTATAACCAAGGCTATACCATTACTACAAGTATTACTGTATTTGACGCGGTATTCGCTGTGGGATTTAAGAAAAACCCGCACTTAGCGGGTTAGGGTAGGAGCCTACACTTTTTTTGTAGGTCAGATTCCGATCGTAGCCAGCAATTTACCAAATTGTGAATTATAAAAATGCGGCTGAGTTTCGCGAGGGTTGCGATCGCTCGTTACATTCTTTCCAAACCGCAATCCGGATTCAGTAATATTCCAGAATTCCTTTTCCCCACCTTTGCTACTAGCACGCTTCATCTTCTGAATAATTCCATTTTTCTGAAGTAACTTATTAACTGATGCGGCAGATAAGCTAACGCCTGATGCCTTAAGCAAATGCGTTAAAGAGAAGGTTACCTCACTAGAGCCTCCTTCATTAGGTGCATCAATCCCATAGCTAGGTAGAGTATCTGGAACTCCATAGTGTTCAAAAGTCTTACGTAGCATTTGTAACTTGCCAGTCTGCGGCAAATTTAGCATTCGAGCAGCAGACTCGTTAAGCATCATGTGCATTTGAACTTTTGCCGAAGCATCACCATGACTAAGCATATGCTGCACAGGATGAAAATATGCCGTCTCCATCTGCTCAAAAAAATCCCAAGCCTCATCGGTATCAATGATCTTGGACATGCGAGCTGCGCCCTTTTCTGTCCATAGCGTGATTGACCTAGCTCGCTTACCAACAGAGTAACCATCAGTTACTCTGTTCTTGAATTCCTTCAACTCTGAGCCAGTCAAAAGGAAATAATGTTTACCATCTTCGAAGTGATCGAGGTTTCTAGATAGGTTATTACGGATATTTACTTCATCTGTACCGTAGCCAGCAGCCAGTGTCTCAGTAGTGACCACCCGAACTCCCTTCCATTCAATTACTGGAAAAGTATCAGGATCGACAGTAGGTAAATAGTTTGCTACATTTACAGCAGTTGATGTTGATTGTTGCATATAAGACTCCAATCATTAGTTGATGTAAGCCGCCAGCTCCACACTGGCGGTTTTTCTTTATGCGTCACCGCATAAATCAGTGAGTTAGCTTGCTTTTCTCCGCTCTATCAAGTCCAAGGTGTATTCCGTAAGTTAATGAACCCAGAGATTTGAGGTGATCAACCAACTCAGCCGCTACAGGCGAGTTTATAGCCCTCAGTGCTGGGTCTAGCCGATGACACCATGTTTCGTAGATAAACTTAAAATGCTTGCGAGCAACTGTCATATTCCTTGCGTGCATCTCAAAATCGAAAGCTGGATTAACGTTCCCCTGCGCCACTTCGCGATCCAGAATATCCAGCACCCAGCGGCGGAACTCTTTGGCAACAGTGGTGCGTGAAAACATCCCCATTAGATGTGCGCTGCGAAGTGAGAAAACCCGAGAATCCTGTACTCCACCGGGGGTGGTCACTTTAACCACCCCTGTCATATTCACTGTAAATTCATCTGCATGTTTGCGATAAAGACGGTGGATTGCTTTATCATCAGAGTACCCAAGCGCTTCACCAACTTCTGCGGCTGTCAGCCAGATTTGCCCTGCCATCTCCATGTAGGAGAAGTTGGTATTGTGGAAAGTTAATTCTTTGTTCTGTATACTGTTCATGTCGGTTTTCTCGCAATGATTACTGACGTTAGAAACCCCGTTCGTGTTCGCGCACTGCGGGGTTTCGCTATTTTTACTGACCATTCGCCCTTTCCTCTCTCAAGCAACGAGCCAAGCGCTGCACAATCGCAGAGTTAATTGAAATACCATCCATCTCTGCCATACGACGGATTTCTTCTTTCATGCGCTCAGGTAAGCGCAGTTGAAAACTTTGGCTTTTACGCCCTGTATACATTACGTCGCTCATTTATTACCTCTCATCGAGTGGTGTCAAGTTGGTGCTAGAACCAATTTAGCACTATTTATGATGATGTCAAGTAGGTGCTACTATGATAAAAATTTGCATCACAGGGTCTGTATCAATGAGTAAGTTTCCAAGCCAAGAGATGGATAGATTCAATATTCGCCTGCCATCAGGAATGAGAGAAGCTATAGCCGAAAGGGCTAAAGAGAATGGTAGGTCAATGAATACAGAGTTAATATTCATCATTGATGAAGCTTTGAAATCACCTATACCATCACAAGTTGATAATTCTAGGTTCATGAAAACCTACAAAGACCTAGCAGAAAGAAAACCATCAAATCCAGAAGAGTTTGAGAAATGGGAAAGGGAAATGACTGACGTTACATTCTTCCTCATGGAGCAGATAACTTCTTATACCCAGATGTATCAGGCTCTAAAAAGTCTTCATAACACCTCTATGGTAGATGTATTCAAAAACAAAAAGCCCACCTAGTGGGCTTTGTTCTTTCCGTTATTAGTTTCGGTACAGAGCTATTGATGCAATTATGGCTGAGAACACTACCAATACTAGGATAATTGGATACTTCATGTTTACGCCATCAAGTCGACTACTTTTGACTTCGCTCTGTTCATTGCGCTCACTAGATTTCACAGATGTAAGGCTGCTACCACAGTGTTTGCATTTGATAGCCTCTGTACTTACAAGCTCGGAACAGTATGGGCATTTTACATGGCTTAGAGTTGCCTTTAACCTCTCACCAAACATAGCAAGCAACAGTCCACAAAGGACTATCAAGCCACCAACAATGATATTATTTTGCTTAGCCGCCAATAGCCCTATGTTATTAACCCTATAACCACCATCAATCACTACGCTAGCATCCATGAATAGCGCGGAAATCAACCACGCCAATCCAATACCCATGACAACAAAGCCAAAAACCCTCATAACCCATCCTCGTAAAGTGCATATAACAATATGGTAGCAGAGGTAAGGTTGGGAGTGGTGTAAATAAAAGCCCACGTATGTGGGCTTTGTCATTATGATGGATTAGAATCGATAGCCAACGCCGATAACGAAGGTATTAACCTTCACCTCATCAAGCTTGCTGTATTCATATGATGCATCGATAGCTACATTAGGGATTGGATTAAACTGCAAGCCAAGCCCATACATCATTGAGGTTTTGCTTTGGCTTTCAGACTGACCGAAAGCGGATGCTTCAATTTTCCCCTTTGCCGCACCGATTAATCCATAAGCACTGATGTATTCATTAAAGCGAAATGAAGGGCCACCAGCAAGTGAGTAATAGTCAAGCGTCCCCGAGCCAACTTTACGACTTCCATAATAGAAGTCGTAATCCTGAGTGGTGTAAGTGAATGAGCCAATAAAGCCAATCTTGTCATTCATCTCATACCGATATTTTAAGTTAAAACCTTTTGGATTCTCATCTAACCCAATATCGTCCTGCTTCGCATTGCTTTGTGCATATCCAGCAGAAATAGTGCTTTCACCAGCAGCTTGGGCGCTAATTGGCAATAAAGGTAAAAGTAATGACGCTAATAATATTCTCTTCATGTTTTCATCCTGAAATGTAAAAAATCAATTTATATTATCAGGTGATATCGCGATGATAAATAAAAATATAAATAATAACCAAAGGTAATATATTGGTATTGCCTAACCCAATACCAATATTTAGATAGCAAATTAATTATTTATTAATGTTTTATTTTTCTATATTTAAACATTCATATCCTTATTGATAAAGTCAATAAATAATGCATATTGTTTCTTATTAGTGAAATTTTTCACTTGCTCTAGTTTTGAAATCACTAATGGATCTTCCATCCCTGAACCACTCATAGCCAATGCAGCTATTTCAGAAATTGTGTTTTTATTGAAATCCTTTCCTGCCCATACATCTTCTGCCGAAAATTCTCGTTCCAAAATGCTGACATCGTTTTTTTCAAGAACCCCATGCTCAACAACCAATGGAACATCACTGCCGCAATGTTTGCATTTAACAGCCTCACCCTTAATTAATTCTGCACAAAATGGACACTTTTTCATTCCATTATTGATGCTATCGGTTTCAATTTTTTTAACATCAGGCTTCATAAGCATGGAGTGAATTAAGGCAACAATGAACAACAGAGTTCCATAAATCCACCATATGATAAATGAACGCCCTTTTCTTTGCGCAATGAATGCAGGAATAAGACCTATGAGTACGAAACTAATGAATAACTCCACACACTTACCCTCTGTAATGATTTGTCACATCATAACAGAGGGGCTTAAGGTAGAAGAAAATGTTTATCGCCCTACCTTGTTTTGAATTGCAGTTGTTATGCGCCCAGACTGACCCAAAGCCCTATCTAGTTGCTGAGAGACTATCGCTATCACTTCATTTTTTGCTGCTTGGCTAATAGCCTGATTTTGCTGCGGGCTACCATTCTGTTGCTGTTGCTGACCTTGAACGACAATATTCATACCACTTAAATCAACGGCAACGCCACCAGCACCAGAGCCGCCAGTTAAGCCAAACATTGGGGCTCGACTCATTGACTGAGAGCCAACTAACCCACCATTTGCATAGCCGCGCATCAGCGCGTAAAGATTATCCGTACCGATCCGGCTCGTTGATTCCTTGGTGAAAACAAATTCACCACCATGGACAATGCCTTTAGGCTCATGCTTTCCACCATCGCCTGTATATCCACCTTTATCAAAACCACCAAATCCAGTAGGCAATCCCATTGCACCAATGCCGCCAACTGAACCTGAAGAACCACCAGAGCCCATGCCAGCCCATCCAAGCGCCGCCTGAACCGCGTAAGCCACCAGCATCTGGTTTATAACCTGCAAAATCATCTTAAGGATTGATGTTCCAAACTCCTTAATATTTGCCCTGCCGGTCGTTGCCATTTCAGTCGCCATATCTGAAAGGCCCTGCATTGTGGTTTGGCCTATCTGTGCAGTTGACTGAAATACATTAAGAGCATTTTCGGCAAACTGGGCGATACCGAGATTTAACCCGCCAACAAAGTCCAGATCGCGAGCATCGGCTTCGCTAAATCCCTTATATAGTTCCTCTTTGGCTTTGTTATATTCGGCTGTGATTTTTGCTAACTGAGCCGCATCGGTAATACCCTCTAGTGATTTGTTGTAGGTCTTATTTAGCTGCGATTCTTGCGCTTCACGCTGCGTTCCCTTCGTGGTTTTCCCGAAACTCTTCTCCGCTTGCTTATTACGCTCTTCAATCTCTTTAGCGTAATCGCTCATCGTCTTCATAGCCTTTACGGCTTTATCGCGCTGCGCGTTCTCCTTGGCGATATTTGCTTCAAGCTGAAGGCTTGCGCGGATTTCGCTTTCACGCGAAAGCAAAGACTTTTGATCGGCGGTTAGAATGGATTTGTTTTTCAGGTCTGCAATCTGCTGATTAAATTCAAGCAAGCGGCTTTCTTGCTGCGTCATTTTGTCAGTGATTGAAGATTGCCCACGTAAAACCGCTAGACGCTGTTGGCTAGCTGCTAATTCCTTTGTAGCGGCATCATCTGTGATCGCCTTGGCGGCTTTTGGCTTTTTAGTCTTACGGGCTTGGGCTTCGGCAAATTCTATATTTTCGCGCTTTATTGCTGCGTCTTTGGCTTCCTTAGACGCATAACCGCTGCGGATCTCCAATAGTGTGCGCTGGTGCTTTTCCTCGGCCGTTTCATATTTCTTATTCAATGCTTGGGTAGCATTATATTCACGCTTTTGGCGATCCTGTTCGTTTTGTTCTGCTTTATCCTTGGCGACTTTTATATCGCGTTGAAATTTTTCCTCCTGAAGTGTAGCAATCTCGGCGCTAGTATCTACGCCCACATTTACATCAGCCATACCTAGCGCGCGCGCCTTGGATGCTTTCTGTAAGCGTTCGATCTTGTCTTCGATAGTATCTTCACGGCCTACGCCCAGCATCGCATCCCAAGCGCTTGAAGCAATGCTTTTGATGCTATTCCAGCCAGTTTCTAAATATCCGAGACTATCGGTAACATCTGCCGCGCGCTGCTGCATTGTGTCTGCGTAAGCATCCATAGCCACGCGGGCAGCTGCCGTTACATTCCCCGTTTCCGATAGCTTGGTGATGCTTTCCAACTGCGTAGCGGTCAGGAAGTGCAATTGCTTGTCTAAATCCTGCGCCGCGCGCAATGGATCTTCCTTCAACCGCTTGAAGTTCTCGATCGTGGCGCCTACTGATTGGCCGGTGGCCTTCTCCATAGCCAGCGCCGAGCGTGTAACGCTTTCCAGCTGGTTAGCGCCAAAAGCGCCAGTGCCAACAACCTTAGCCAGCGCCGCGGCCGCCGCGCCCTGCATTCCGCCGGATTTAGCTATGGTTTTAGCCATTTCATTAAGGCGATCAGTCGTCACACCTGCGTAATTGCCAGTTAGGATCAGCTGTTTGTTAAACTCTGTGCTTTCTTGGGCTCCTTGATAGTAAGCAACACTAAGCGCTATGGCTGCTGTAGTGATCCCTCCGACTAATAACCGCATTGGGGTTAGTTGAGAAGCTAAAGCCTTTGCTGCGTTACCGATCCCTCCGAAAGAGTCTTTAATCTGCCCCCCCTGCTGTATAGCTATCATATAGATAGGCATACCAGATGCGAGAGACGTTACAACGTCGGTTATCTGCATAGGGAGTTGGCGCATTGCTTGGCGGTATTGGCCTGCCGAGATGGTGCTGCTCTTCCAAGCGTTTTCTTGCTGCTTAAGGCTTGCAATGAATGGTGCGGCTTCTTGGGTGGCACCTAATTGAGCGGCTTTATAGGCTAAAATCTCTGAGTTAGTTTTACCCTGAGTTTCTGCCTGCTCCCGCAACCGGCTAATAAACGACTCTTTGGCTACGGTAGCTAGCTTATCAGCCTGCGCCGCTTCTTTAGCGGCCTTACCTGCGGCGCTATTCTCATAAACTGACCGCTCTAAAGAATTCGTAAGGTTATCGATCCCCTTCACACTGGCCGCATAATCAGCAGGATCGATAAGCCCTTGGCGGAGGCCTTCGCGTAGTTTGTCTGACATTGCCGCCAAGTTGTCGAATGCCACGCCAACCGGATCCACTCGACCACGTATGGCCACCAGCTCGCGCTGTAACCCTTGGAGTTCTTTTGTTGTCCCTTCATAGGAACGACGAACCTGTTCACGGATAGCAGATCCAGCGGCAAAGGATGCGTTAACATCCTTAACTTTTGCCGCTGTTTTCGTGTTTGAATCATTCAGGCTATCTGCCGCCGTTGCCGCTTTATTACTGGAAGCAGAGAATTTATCTAACTCATTTGCAGCGCGTTCTATGCTGCTGGTATCCGCTACAAGCGAAATCCTGCCAATTTCATCGGCCATATAGCCCTCACAATTTATTTATCCTATAAAAAAGACCTCACTTAGGTGAGGCCTTGTTAATTTTGGAGGCAGCTAAAGAGCCGTTGTGAAAATGACTCTCAACTTATTGATTTTTATTCCAAGGCGCTATTTAGCACCTTGCTTAAGCAGCAGATGAAGACGTATCTAACCCTCTGATTTCATTAATTTCTGTCAGAAAGCCAGATTTACCAAATAACTTCTTACTCAATGCAGACATGTATTCAAGCACGTCAATCTGCCTAAGCCATGCGGATTTCAAATCCGACTATCCCAAACTCTTCAAGTGTAGTGGCTATTCCCTATCAGGCTGCTTTATCCGGTAATCCGGGTATGGTGATTTGGCTCTTCTGCTCGATTCGTTCAATCTTGGCTAATAGAGCTGGTTTCTTTACTCGTCCCCAGCGGTTCAGTAATCGCCCTGACATGCTGGCAACATCTTTCTCTTTCATGTATTCGAGCATGACGGCGTTACGTTCTGCTTCATAGCTTTCGCTGTATTTTCTTAGCTCGCTGGTCATCCAGTTGAAGGCGTTAATGTAGGCCTCTTTAACTGCATCAGCCTTTGCCCCATTGAAGCCCATGACCAGCATGACAAAGCCGCTGAAGTCCATGCGGTAATACTTTTGCTTCTTATCAAATATCCCTAACTCATTGATTTTCTCGACAACCCAAAAGTGGGCCTTCGTGAAATCAGCCGAGCAGTGAAGGTTTTCCAGTGCGCGAATAACATGTTGATGTCTTTTGCCAAATGCCTTGGCGATCTGGAATGTGTCGGTAACCGGCTCACCTTCTGCCGCCGACACTAGCTGACGAAAATCAAAATCAGGGATGGCCTGTAAATTGTTCATAGCGTTTGCCTTACTTTGAGATGAACCTTTGCCGCATAGGAAATCAGTCCATCGAGGCTCGCCAGCACTAACTGACTTCCTCAAAGGCTCATTTCAAAGGGTAGGGTTCGATGTGGTTATTTGCGCTGCGGTGCGCGGTGAAATGCATATAAAAAAACCTCACCGAAGTGAGGCTCTGTTAGGGTTGGATAAGGATTTTTAGGGTATTAAATCATGTATTTTTATGAAGTAGCCTAAGTGCGGCGGCTTCCATAACTCTAAGATCACTCAACGCGCTTGCCTCGTCCTCTACTCCTTTCACCTTCATAAGCCACGGCAGGCAGTTATAATCCAAGCCGCTAACGCCATTCATGCCGGTTCGCCATTGCGTAGCCATGCATATGAACACGTTAAAGGCGGGTGCAATATCCGGCCAGATTTCCACGATTTCATCATCGTAATCATCGGGGCTAAAGCCAAAGGCGTTATTTATGGGGATTTCAGGCGTATAGAATGCCTCGGCAAGCGCTATTAGTTTTTTTCGCGGATCGCCATCATTTCGCGGGTGTAGGCACTGGAAATAGAATCAAACGCGCGCGCGTAGTTTTCCAAAAGGGTGATCACATTATCGCGATTGAACTCTTCCGGCAGTTCCCAGCCTTGGCAAATTTCCATCAAATAATCCGCGGTGGGCTCATTGGTAAATTTATTCTCTTCACGTTGCGCGGCGAGCTTTTCGCTTAGCGCTTTTTCTAAGGATTCAAGCTCTGCGCGTTGTTTATTCTTGAATGTAATGATCAGTTCGCCATCATCATCTCCAGCACGGGGAATCATCACTGGAATGGAGAAGGTAGGGTTAGGGTTGAAGCAGACTTTTTTAGCCATGAAAATTGTTTCCTATTGAATTAAATTATTTCGGATATCGGAAGGAATAGCCCGTCAGTGCGGGCTATTGGCATTAAATAAACATTGTTATTTTTTTGGTGCGGCGGCGCTCGCTGGCGCAGTAGCGCTAGCCTATTTATAGGCAGTCAAACCAGATTGAAGGTTTAGCGTTGCCGTGACCGTTTCAACCGTGTTCACCGCAGTGTTAGGAATATCGTTAAAGGATGCCTTAGCAGACCAGTAGCGATTCTCTTTTGCCTTCGGCACAAACATGTAAGCGGCTAAGGTGTCTTGCGAGCTATCCGCTTGTCGCAATAGGTCATAAAACGGAAGGCTTGAATCATGGGCAATTGTGTATGTTTGGACGCGGGCAGTTTTGAACGTGTTTACGTTGCGCTGCGTTGTATCGGATAAGAACTGAAGCTGTATGCTCTGCTGTTCACCACCTGAGCTAGCCACTTCAGTAATTTGAGACATTTCCTCCCATGACTTAATGACTCGGAAGCTACCTGCGCCGCCACCAGCGGCAAAATCGCCGGTGTTCAACGTATTAATGTCTTCGAGCGTTACAGAGGATTCAGAGGCTTCTTTAACTCGCGCGATAACCTCATCAAGACCAGGCCACGCCGAGCGGATGTGAATAATATCGCCGGCTTTTGCCTTGGTTGCTTCGGCAGTAGTGAAAACAGTTTCGGCCGCGTTGGTTGCCGCGGTGACGGTTTCGGCTTCCGCATAAGTTTTAGCCAGATAAACATGCGAGCCATTAGGCAATGCAAATCCCATAGGGAATACTCCAATTTTAGGTATAAAAAAACCGCCCTAATGGCGGTGTGTTTGGTTTTGCTTGGTGCGGAATGTTATCTACCGTTTAATGCTTGCCAGATAGAACCGCCGGGGCGTAAGGCCGTTGAAATACCAGTGCGAATTAATGCATTGATATCTCCGTTGGATAATTGCTTTTGCCCTAATGGCAAGTCCTCAGCATAAGGCGCCTGTTCAATAGTGAAAGCGGGGGCATAGTAGACGGGCTCGCCATTTTTCGGCTTTTCAAATTCCTTACTATTGGCGATCGCGCTTTCGATAACTTCGCTAACGTTGGCAGCTGTAACAGCCTTCTTATTGATAAACGCTTCATTAATGAAAACCTTCACTGATTCGGATTGCACCTCTTTCGATTCGGTACCAGTACCCAGCAAGCCAGCTGGCAGGCGTTCAACCAGTTCGAGAAGATGCGAAACCTTAGCGATCGCCGCGTCAATATCGCTGCTATCAATTTTGATTTTAATTTCTGCCATGATTATTTCATCCTGTAACGGTGTCGGCCCGATAATCGATATTAACGGGGATTAAATAACGGGTATCACTAGGAAGCGGCCGCATTCGATACGGTACCGATTCAATGTATGCGGTAAATTCGCCGCTGGTTAGCTCCAAGCCGGCCGGAAAGGCTTTCAGGATACTATCTGCCACCTCTCCCGCTTTCGTCTTTCCTGAGCCTGCAGGCGCTACCACGTCCACTTGAAACACGCCGCGGAAGACTTGCAGCGCGCCGGCAATATCAATGCCAAGCGTTTTAGCAGGCAAGATATGCGAGCGCAGATAAACCGCCCTACTATCTTTTGGCTTGAATGGTATGTTCTCCATCGCAATTTCCAATCCTAGCGAGGAGGCAATAGCAGCCAGTTTTGTTTCTAAAAGCTGCGTTATGAGTGTCGTTGACATTTAGCCCTTAACCTCCTGAATAGCCTCTTTTAGAATTGCTGGGGCATCTTTTGCAACAATACGGATCATGCCATTGGGGGCCTGCTGGGAATGACCTTCTACCTCCAACCGGTATGCATACGGCACGTTATTCACAAAGTAGATAGCCTTAGCGCCGACCTTAAACTGCTCTAACACCATATTGCCAACGGCCATGGTCATTTTTCCACTTGGATCAATGCGCCCTGTCTCTCCACTAGGCTCATTACCTATACCAATCTGCCAGTTACCTTTAAAGCGCCCAGCTCTATATTCTGGCGGAGCCTTAATATCCATGCTGTCAGAGATACGGGATTTCTTTTTAAGCCTTCCCGTTTTGGTTAGATTGGCCGGATCAAGCTTGGCGGCTTCATTGGCCTCGAATACCGCGACGTTATATTGCATAGCAGTCTGGTTAATGGCCCATAACTCAGGATTACCAACGGGAGACATATCGACAAGACGCCCGAGAATTTTAATCCCCGTTCGTCTTACAACCTCTTCCATCTTTACCTTGGATCCCTCAACGAAGAGATTGATTGATGACATGAACTGATCGCTATTTGCCATAGTTACGCCCTTAGTTGGGGTTTATATAAAATGACAACGCCAGCCGGTTTGATAGGATTTGGCTGTATAACTCGATATCGTCTACCATCTACATCAATCCAATCACCTATCTTTATTTCAGTTTCAGCAGTGGCTGCGATTTGAAAATCCCCTGATTCAATCAGTGTTCCATCGATTTCACTTAGCTTGTATTGCACTACAACCCCAGTGATCGATAAGGTTAGTTCGGGAGTTTCAATCTCGATACCACCCACACTTTCGGCCCCGCCGCCGCGCAAAAGTGAGAATTTTTTACCATTCTTAGCAATCAATTTAACGGCTCTCTTCTGAGATTTTTGGTAATTAATTGCCATGCTACCCCCTGACTACACGAATCTGCCCTGCGCCGGTAATGAATCCCTTTAATGCCCCATTTAGCCATGTTATTTTTGGTGCCGAGGATGTTGTTCCTTCTGCGTAAGTAACGCTGATAGCGCCGGATATTGACTCCTGAATAACATCACCACCGCCGTCAATCACAGGAGCTAAATCGATATTTTGTGCATCAATAGCTAATCTGCATTGAGACTGCACTATCTGTTTCGGTATCGCATTATCAATAATCGGATAACCATCAAACATAATACCCGTCCGTGGCCATGCTAGCGGCTGATCACCAGACTTACGGTTTCCCTTCCATGAAAGACCTGCCAGATAGTCCATTGCTTGCATCAGTAGTTGTTCGCAATCATCATCGCTATCAGGGATTTCATAGCCACGTGTTTTGGCATATCCCCTCAGGTCTTCTAAGCTGGCGTAACTATCAAATAATGGCGAGTTTAAATCAGTCACTAGCATGGTATTTACTCCCTAATCATCCAGCCTTCAGATTTCCACTGTTCAACACTATCAGGATGAACATCGGCTTCATGCGAATGAACGCCATCTGGATCGCGATGCATTTTGATAAATTTAACTTTGGTTTTCTTAGGTGGGACTGGTTCTTCTACGTTTGGTTTTTCCATATCACCAGTATCTTCATTGCCCAATTCAGTATTTTCGCTAGCCATTTAACACCTCGATTGAAAGGGCCGAAGCCCTTTTTTATATTATCCAAGGATTAGCGTGCTGTGCTCAGCCTTAACCGATGCCACACCCCAAGCTAAGCCAACTTCGTAGCGAACCTGACGGTATTGACGGTACAGAGCGATTTGGAAGGTGATACCGGAAACCGGATCCGTAACATTCATAACGTCATCGGCAGTATCTCCACCCTCTGGCATTGCT
Source organism: Hafnia paralvei (assembly GCF_020150375.1). Lineage (NCBI taxonomy): Bacteria > Pseudomonadati > Pseudomonadota > Gammaproteobacteria > Enterobacterales > Hafniaceae > Hafnia > Hafnia paralvei. Next base: position 3,246,426 of record NZ_CP083737.1, read on the forward strand.
GGGGTTCTCGATGCCAGAATGAAGGCATTGCGATCAAATGCCATATTTGCTGTATAGGCACCACCCACGGTAATTTCCGCATTATCAGCAGTATCTTGCTTTAAGCCAGGCGCTGACAATGTGATTACTGATGATGTTGCAGCGGCCACAACATATTTATGATCATCACCGGCAAAGGTAACAATCTCACCAATCTTCACGGTACCTGTTCCAGTATCCACGGAAATCAGACGATCACCTTCTTTGTGCCCGCCAGCCTTGTTAACCAAGTAGCCAGTTGCAGAACCACCAGCGACACGTTTAACACCAGCGGAGTTATGAAGATTAAAGCCTTCAATGCGCCCAATAATACCCTCACGCAGCAACTCTTCCGTACCTGCTTCGTTAGCCTTAAATAGAACTGACTGCTTACCACGGATATTAGAGATGGCAGCGGAGCCTAGCACCATCTGCAGATCGGTAGTTGGCGCACCGTTATCCTCGAGCACACGACGAGCATCAGCAAAGTCGGATAAGTCCTCCTTAATGCCAAATGGCGTGGTACCAGCGGTACCTACAGCGCGGGATGAGCCGTAATATAGCGCACCAATATCGCTATCAACCTCATTGGCAAGCGCACGGAAAGCCTGCTTGAACTGATCAGCAAGGATTGTGTTGTAGGTTCCTGATGGTCCAATTGCCAATTGCTCTTCGCCATTCCATTGAACGGGAGCCATTTTTGATTTGGTGATTTTCACCTGTACATTACTAATTACCTGACCAGCATCGCCGGCAGCAGTTGGACCCGGTACGATATCAACAGTTTTCGCTACGGGTGCGACTGGAGCAGTGACGTCCTGATCTTTAGCTGCGGCATCCGCTTTAGTGTTACGGGCAACGGCTGGAATAAAGCCAGTCTGCTCACGTGAAACGACATCAAGAGCGGTATAGATGGTGGGGATTAATCCAGTTAGTGTGTTGTTTGCTGCCATTTTATTACTCCAATTAATCTACGATTGTCGTTCCGTCTTTGAGCGCTGCGTTTTTGCCCGCCATATCTAGCGCATCAAACGCGGAACGTTTAAGGGTTTTTTGTCCTTGCTGGTGTTGAGTTTGTAATGCCCCACCACCGCTATTACCGGTTGCCTTTAAGATGTGGTCTTTCTGTGGGTACTGCTCCACTAAAAACTCTAGCGCCTCATCAAAGTCAGCTAATTCACCAGGTTTGGTGCGAGAAAAAACTTTGTTTCCTGATGGGTCATACGCCACAACCTTTCCATCTTCGATTTTGAATGACTGACCAAATCTGGCCTGAACAAAATCAGCAGGAATGGCTACCTTATCTTTAATGAAAGACGAGCTACCGAAGCGACCGCCAATCATTTCTTTATAAAGCTGCTCCTCCAGTGTTTTGGCTTTATTGCCAGCCTCATCCAATTGCGTTTGAAATGCTTTGGTGATCTCGGCCTTAACCTGATCTACCGCACCAGCATCAATCAACTTTTTCTGGTCAATTTTTGTTAGTGTCTCGATTGCCTCCAGCGCTTTGGCTGGATCTGAGATACCCGCAAATTTTGCAAGTTGAGATTCAGCCAGCTCCTTTGCCTCTCGGTGTGTTTTGGCTTCACCGTTCAGCGCAGAGATTTTGCTTAATGCGGCTGTAGCGTCGAATGGAATTTCTTTTCCGTCGTCATGGGTATAAACAGGCATGCCATTTTCAACAACTACATTTCCTTTATCGTCTAACTTTAACTTCATGATTTTTCCTCTGGCTTTCCAGCCGCTATAGAAGGTCATCCGACCCGTTCGTCGCTTCGCATCCGCTATCGACAGGCAATAAAAAAGCCACCCGCGGGCAGCTAGTCATAATTAACTAAAGTGTCGCTATTAAATAATTTGCCAGTCATCAGCTAACACATCAGTCTGACTAGCCAACCACGGAACAATCTTCTCATCAGCGGTTTTCATGCCAATCCATGGAAGTTTAGTGGCATCACTAAGCGGGAGGTTGTCAACGTCATAATCCTCAGGGGAGACCAATCCTAGCCACATATCTTTCCCATTCCATCCAGTACGAGAAACTAACATTCCAGCCTTTAGAGCTTCAATAGCCAGGCCAAAGCTTACCCCTGAGACCGGGCGGTATGCTTTATTGAATATCTCTTTTGGGCTCCAGCTTACATAGCCATCAAAGCGCTCGGTATTAGGCTTTCCACCATCCAAATACTCAACCAAGTAACCTTCATCTGCGCCATTCTCATCATCAGGGAGTTTCCAGCCTCGAAAATCGTTATACGCCTGACGAGTCATGGGAACTGCATTAATTAATTTTGTGCCAATATGTTTATTCATTTAATCACCTTGATATAGTTTACTATCTAGCTTATTTGAGCGTTATCATCCAATTAAATCAGCGTCATGCGTACTACTGGTTCTATCTGGCCCCCTAAAGCTTGGGCTTGGTGAATCTCCACTTCCACAACACTTAGTCCAGTTTTTTCCTTCAACTCTATGATTTTTTTTCCGATAAGCTCTGAAATCTCGCCTTCAATACGTGATTTAATTTCTGCTGCCGTTGCCATGGATATCTCCAGATAAATTTCATATTAATAATGCATTAGTTTTCACAACCCAGCTTCTTCAAATGCCCTAGCATCTAACTCTCGCAACTGTTCTAGCGTGAGCCATTCACCCTTATCAGAATAGAAAGAGTCGTAGCTCATACCACCATCCTTAATTAGCTGGTAGCGTACGGGGCCAAGAACCTGAGTTTGTCTGTACGCACTCTGGCGCTGCAGCCATTCCCCATAAGACGTTTCCGCTGGTAGTTGCCCATCCATACTGGCTCGAGTAGCTCCGCTTAGTTCGCCCTTCTTAAACCCAAGCTCCTTCCATGACTTGGTAATAAATATCTCACCACTTCGGCAATTCCAGTGAATGCGCCCAGGTCCTTGTAGATATGGGATTTTATGGCCTAGCGGCTTATTTTCGAGAGAATACATCAAGCGATCGCGAATTCGGCATTGCGCAGAGGTCTTGGTGTCGAGCGTACTGCTCCACTGCTTAGCTTTGATAATGTCGCTATTTTTCTCGGCGAATTTGTTTCTTGCTACTGATGCAGTGTGATTTATGGCTGTTTTGACAATGCTAGCGGCATTTGCCCTGCTAACATTGAGTGCGCTATCCAGAAAATTATTAGCTCTCGCCCCCCTTACCCTTTTGGCGATTTCCTGCACCGTCTCGCCTTGAAGATACCCTTGACTCACAGCATTAGTAATTCGTTTAAGACGATCATCTTCAAGGTTTTTAGCCCAATCCTTTAATAGCCTACCCTGAAAAGGTCTAGCCATTGCAGCGGCGTAAACCTGTTCAAAAGAAATACCCGCCAATGGGAATCTCTCTAATACCTCAACTGGCAGTACGGCATTGAATAAATCCAACTGATAGCCGGCTTCATGCTGTGAGAAATCCCTCAAATCCACCTGCAGACCATCAAACATACGCTGCGTTGCTATCCGATTAACTTCTCGCACATCCACCAGCATGCTTTCTAGTCGCTTTACCGTGAAGCTATTGGGATCTAGCTCATCCAAGGCAACCATAAGCTTGGCTGAAAGCTCAGCATCGCCTTGGTTTAGGAGCTTAATCATTCTATTAGCAACGCCAGCAGAATAGCGATTAACAAACAGCATGTGCGCTATGACTTCATCGCCTAATTTGTCATTCAGCGTTGCCATTGTTATTACCACCCACAAAGTTTGGTGCCGGGTTGTTTAGTTCATCTAAAATTAACTCCGGCTTGGCGTCTGGATCGATAATTTTTAGCGACTGCAATGCGCGAACGGCATCGATAGGTCTAATATCTCCACCCTGCCTCAGAGATTGGATTGCTATAGCAGCTTGAGAATTTAAACCCTGCTCAGCAGTCTCGATCTCTGTCCGAACGTCAACGCTTCCACCCTCCGACAGACCAAGGTATTCAGCCATAATCTGAAGAATATTATCTAAAGCATCTTCTAGACTGTTTGCCATGGTATATAGCGGAGACTGCTCCTGCATTTTTTCTTCGTTGACCTGATCTAACGCCTTGGTTGATGTGTTTTCCGTTCTTAACATCTTTGCACCGGCCATGCGCATTTGCATTTCCAAGGTAGCTAATGATTCCTTTCCAGATCCGATAGCCGCTCCTGAATGCTCGGCGTACTCAATACCCTGCTTAGAGCGATCGGTAAACTCAGTAGCACAGGATGACCCAATGGTTAGCTCTTGATTCTCTCCAAGACCAAATACCATTAGGATTGGAACTCTTGCTACGTGCAAGATGTTGTCTTGCTCACTCTGGCTTTGCCAGTGTTTGATGTTTAGTAATGCCAAATTTAATAGAGGTGGTACTCCACGCATAAATCCAATGCGTTTTGTGTAGAGCTGGATAAATGCAATCCCTTTGCGGGATACTTCCCATTCTTCATGTATCGCCCATGCAACAGAACCGTCTTCGCCTTTTGATTTGCGCCAGATGGCAACATGTCCCTCTGATATGTGGCGAATTTGCTCTATCTTTTTTTGCCCGAAGTCGTCACCGTCTTCCGTTACGGTTTCTTTTATTCTTAATTCAGTAACGATAACCTTGCCACCCTCGGTCTTTGATTTCCAACCAATTACCTGCCTAGGGTTAAGCATGACAACGTAAGGGCGAACACCAAGTGCTTTTTCGTCAGCTACTGTCTTTACTGATTCGTTATCCACTCTTGGGTATTCCACCAGCGCATAGGCTACGCCGTATTGTTGGGCAAGGCTAAACCACTCCTGAGCCCATACATCCAATCGATTCCCTTCGAGATCAATATTTTTGCAGAGATTAACGATTTCACTTGGCGTGGTTTCGCTTAACTTAGTTGGCTCTGAAAATACGCGTCCCACATTTTGCTTTATGGTTTCTTCGTACACAGGGAGAAGTGTTGCTTGAGATAGGCGCGTTTTATAAGACTCATCATCTTCGTTTGGCCAGCGCGGCATGTATTGCTCACCTAACTGACGCATGTATAACGTTCCACCCATCAGGGCGTCATTAATATCCCACGCCTCGATCATGTTGTTGTAATCTAGGTTGGGTGTTGAGATATCAGGCATGATTTACATCCGTAGTTTGGTGACTTTACCAGTTGGTTTGTAATGAATGTGTAATGCGCGGTAACGTGTAGCATCCCAGTCATGGTCTTCCTGAGTCGTATCTACGTCATCAGGATTCTTACCATCACGAACAAGAACTGGTACTCGGCTTATCCAGCCGCGGCAGCAGTCGAATACATAGAATGCTGGTTTCTCGGGGATGCCTGACTCTGACTTTTTGGCCTCGATGACAGATTCAAGCATGTCAGCGAATATGGATGCGCCATTGATTCGTGAGCCGGGCTTTTTGTCTGCGGCAATCCACTTCACCCCCTGATTTTCCATCTTCTGCGCTATCGATAATTCGTTGTCACCAGTATTGAAAATTGCACCATCTGCGGGGCCAGCCTTAACTGATTTACAAATTCCCGGAATGATGTGCATCTGGCCTTGTCCTTTAGTCTCTATCGGCTCTTCGACCTCATCACCAGTCAGGCGCTTATCAATCCAAGCAATGCCCTTGGCAACGTTGGTTGAAGACATATTCAACCCTTTATTGAGCTCATCAGGAGGGCAGCCATACCATTCTCCTATCAGTATCAATGAACCAGATGGAGGGCAGAACTTACGGCCATTTGGAAGCGTTGCTTCGGTGCCATCAGACTGAGCCCACCACAGATTGGAAAATGGTTTGGATTCGCCCCAGTCATGTGATCGGTCAACAGTCCAACTATCCGGTATCTTGAATGGTTTGATGACGTGCAGCGATTCATTCCACAGATGGTCAAATCGCCCGCCGCTGGTTACGTCCCATGAACCCTCTACCCACGCTTTGCGCTTGTTAGGGTCTTTGATGTTCATCAGCGTGGCGATGTATACAGGATCGAGATATGGGTTCTCTTTGAATGAGCCATGAATTGCTACGCGAGTAAGCGTAATCTCTTCATCCTGCTGCGTTTGTGGGTTAGGCACCATCTGCTTATCGCGGATGATGGTTCCACGCGGCGCTGGGTCAATGAATCGCTTTTTAACCCATGTATGGCCTATGCCGAATGGGTTTGTGGTGTTGAAAGTCTCTAGCGGGATATTTGACAACAAGCTGCCATCTGGCAGTGGATAGTCCTGAGGCCTAAATGACGATCGCCGACAGGAGAACATAGATTCGTAGAAATCAGGATTTGGCTGCTTTGTTAGCTCGTTAAATCCGATAAACGGGAATTCTTGCCCATGGTAATCCCAGTAATCTTTTTCTTCTTTGCCGAACCTAAAAAGCAACTCTTCACCTGTTGGCCACACCCATCTCAGTTCTGAGGCAGAGTTTAAGAATCTCGCTCCATCACCAAACAACCGATACATACGTTTAGACTGCGTGATGATGTCTGCAAGGTTTTTATACTCGGTATCGAATATCACACCTCGCCAGAACGTGCCGTAGCCAGTGCCAACCAAACGACGAAATCTAGCCAACTGCGCCGCTGTTTTTCCGGGGCCGCGAGTACCCTCGAAAAGAATCTCATCACATGGGCAACTCAGAGACAGTGACTGCGATCCGGGTAACGGCTTCCAAACTACGTTGTAGTTCATTTGCCCAGTACCTCGCCTTGCTGTTTCTGTGCGATTGCCTCCCATGATTCAGCACTGTCGCAGGTTGGGACTGGCATGATGTTATGAGTAGCAGTGACCTTCTGATCAATCTGCTCTTTGAAAGCCATCACGGAAACATGCTTACCAAGTAGCTCCAGATTCTTAACCTTATCTGGCCACTTAATCTTCTTCATGATCCCAGCTAATTCTCTGCCGCCGTCCTCGCCAGTGTTCTCAAACATCTCGGCTAAGTCGAACCCTGAGATATATCGACGCCACGATGAAGGCCATTCGCTAACAGGCTTAAGCGATAAATCATCTCGAACAATATCGAGAACATCCATTTGGTCAATTTCTACCAAACGTCTCAAAACATAAGCCGCGTCGATGTTAACCTGCTCATTGCGTTGAGCTTTCAGTTGCGCGATGCTGTTCTGGATGTCAAGTTTTGACAACAGTTGGGCGGCGATGCGGTTTGCAGTCTTTTCGCTGTACCCCGCCCGAATAGCCGCTTGTGTGGCATTTAAATCGATGAGGTACTCGCGACAGAACATTTCTTGTTTGTCAGTGAGTGCCATTATATTTCTCTATATGAGGTAAGCACGAATGGGCAACTTCTCGATTCATGCTGGTTTGGTTAACGGCGATCTTATGCCGATAGTTAATGAAAACTTGAGCTCAGAGGAGATAGTTACTGGCTTTACTGGTGATGATACTGGAGCACCGCCAAGCTCTGTAACTATTAAGATTAAGACTGACTCAGGCAAACAAGTTGAGGTTGTTATCCCAAATAGCTCAGCTAATGCTTATGTTAAAGTCGATGGCTCTATGATTTAGTCAAATTAACCACAGTAAGAGAAAGTCAGCCATCTGCTTTCTCTTATTCTTCTTCCTGAATGTCGCAGACCATTAATGCTAAAGCTGCAACGGAAAATTCTTTTTTGCTGGCCTCTTTGAGCAGGCTGGATAGTTTATCTCTCAGCCCTAAAATCTCTTCGCGCTCTTTCTCTTCAAGCTCAGAAATCATCCCTAGTATCGCAAGGCGCTGCATCTTTTCTTCTTTGGTGAGGGCCATGTTTACTCCTGAGTTTCTTCCGCTACCGGCTTGAATGTGATTTCACTCAACTCATCCGGCTGAATGTATGTCCATGAACCGTCATGTTCTGCAATAGCAAACAGACCGTTAACCAGTCTTGGCTCTTTTGTTGTCATGACGCCCTCGTATGTGGTTCCGTCTTTCTTTGTTGCTTTGACGTTGTACTTATCAGCCATAAGCGAACATTCCTCTGATTTGTGAGTATCCGCCCTCGGGCGCTATGTGAACTTATGCTGCAATATCGTGTGCTCTCAGTGAAAACACACTGTATTGCTCCATGATTCTTCTGCCACGGTTCATGTTACCGCCATGAGAGCGAGTGGTAATCGCTCGGCATTGGTCGTTATTGATGTCTCTGTACGCTCACGGCTAGGAGAGGCACCGGTTATGGCTAATACAGAGATGCTGCGACAACCCTACGCAATAGGTAATAAAAAAGGCCGCCAGAAGGCAGCCTTTATAGCTAGGTCATTAAGTTACTCAGATGTAATACCAGAAACAAAATCATCACTTCCGAGATGATGGGAACCATACTTAGCTTCATGACCATCACCTAATTCCGCTGCTTTCATTTCTGCAGCATCTTTAGAGCCATAAACACCAGCAAGATGCCACGGTGCAGAACGAACTACACCCCAACCTAAAACCCATCCTGAATTATCAGGATCTTTCTTCAGACCATTTTCAACAAACATAATTATCTCCTTTGGGTACCCGGAGATAATCTTATGACAAACAAGCCTCTGCTTCTAGAGAACATAGGTCAGCGCGATTATGCAGCACTTGAATATCACCATCCGCCTCAACAACATCATAATTTCGTGAGTATGGTGAAGATAGTTTTCCAGTAAATGTATCAGATACAAGAAGAGTGCTTCCCTGATATACCTTGATATCTACAGATGTTCCACATACGACACCATCAATGTGTTGCTCAAGGCCTTTAATAGTGACCGTTAATTTTCTCATACTCTTTCTCCAGCAACGAAAAAAACCGCTCGGGAGCGGCTTGATTAGTAATAATTACCTATTTTTTGCATTATCGTAGGTACTCATAGAATGCCTGCTGTAATACAACAATCATCAATATCAGACACGATTAAGTAATATGTAGCACCCGCTAGCGCTTGCATGATGGATAAATACACCTCAAATGCTACGTTTAGGTCAGAAAGCAGGAGCGCTTTCTATCACATAGCTGATAGCTCGTAGCTTCGCCGCATCTAACATCCTTCTCCCCCATTACTGTTAGATGCGGTTTTTTTTGCTCAAAACCATACCGGCCACATCGAACCAAACTTGATAAATCGCCTATCGTTACTATGCTTGTTATGTGATAGTCACCTGACGTCACATATCGATGCTCTTTGCTCCGCCGCACTAAACTCACCACAGTCTTTTAGTGCGGCGTTTTTTTATCAAAAATCCAAATCGTTACCAAGCTCATACATAACAATAAAAATTATTGTGTATATTCATTAAGCCAATCAACTGTTGGCTATTCATTTATTGGATAACTCACCCAGAGTGGCCCCTGCTTCGGCGGGGGTTTCCTATCTATCAGGCACTAGCCCACTATAAGCTTGTTCACAGGCTAGTCCTCTGACTCTTGCCTCATCAGCAATTGCTGCCATTCTTCCCGCCTCTTCATCAGCACGCTTGAACAGGTCGGCAAGCAATTGGGCTCCGCTTGCTGTCTGGCCTCCGCGGGTAGTTGGGGAACCGCAGGCTCTTTCACGGTCTGCCAGTCGATGGGCGAGTTTGTCGGCCTGTTCGTGCAACCTACTAGCGACAGCATTGGCAGAAACAGCATCATTATGAGCGGCATATATTTGTTGGCTGGCATTCTGTATCACCTTGTTGATAGCCTGCTGTCGGCGCTGTTCTTCTATTCTAGCTTCTGTATGTCGCTTGGCTAGAGCATCAGAATCATCTTTATCACGCTTCGCCCATTTCAATTGCCAAGATTTATCAGCGCTGTCATAGCCGACGGAGTAAGCCCCTAATAACGACAAAGCCACCAGCGCTATTAACGTTAGTGGCTTCCAGTAAATCTTGAGTAAACCAGCAAACTCTCTCATACCATCAACGCCGCCCGCGCTTTGTTGTAGCGTACCTTGCGATCATCGATACCGTTCAAGCCGCCGTTGATAATCTGCGTCACTCGGTAGACGTCAGCACCGTAGGCCATACAGCCTTTTGATGTGTAGAACCATGCAGCCGAACGCGCAGCTTGTAGCTCTAGCTCGAGCAGTTCTGGCTTAGTCACCAGATCAAGCTTTAGCGCTGCGCCACATGCGCGATAGTTATCAAGTCCGGTAATCTGGATAAGGCCGCGGCCTCGATACTTCCAACCATCGCCGGAGGCTTTATTACCTAAGCGGTTGGCATAAACCAGATTAGCGATGGCATCTTGTCGCGCTGGTTGCTGCGTCGTTCTGCCAAGGGCATTGGCCTGCTGCTGAGTAATACGCTTACCAAATACAGTAACCAAAGCACCCGGTGTGTAATTCAGTGATTCAACAACCTGCCGAAACCCACCAGACTCATGACCCACCTGAGCAATAAACATCGCCTGATCGGCTGCCGCGGTAATGCCAAATTCTTTCATTGCCGCGTCAATGTGCGGAAACCATCGAGACGCTAAATCAGCACTGATGTCAGCTGCCTGCTGAAAATCACTAATTTGCATTTTTCATCCCCGTAATGCGCTCCCAGAAGAAGCTGAGCGCTACGCTACCCATCGTCCCGCTCATGCCTGATACGACAAGCACGTAATAAATACTCAGGCCGGATTCAATACTGATCAGGCCACCAATCAATCCGGCAAAGCCAGATACAGCAACTTGAGCGAAAGCAGCTACCCAACTCCACGCCGTTTTATTTGTTTTTGTATCGATGATGTATTTAACGAAGCCGCCGTAAATGGACATAGCGGCAATAAGAACCCATACGACTAAACCGTATGAGCTCGGGTCTTTGTTTGGCATACGCATATCCACCTCCCCGATAGGGAACGGCGCTTTATTGTGTGTAGGGAATAGCGTCACCCGTATCCATGCCAGACAAGGAATGTGTGAGTGCGGTTGGTTGGTTTTGGATGACGCTAAATGCAAAAAGCCCCGCACGATGGCGAGGCTTGAAATTAAAGTTGTGGGCTGGAATTGAACCTGCATCTGACCAATATGACAACGGGGTGAAAGCCCGGATGGATTTTAACCATCTACCACAACTGTCATGAGCACTGACAGGCGTTGTCACAATCAGCCGCGAGTTTTCAGCTTCTAGCATACTCATGGCGACTGATTGCCGTTCCGACTAATACTCATGCAGTTGTGCAGCACACCAACCGCTCCGGTTTACCCTTCTTCGCTGAGTGATGTGCTGAAAACTAAAAAGGCCAGCGATTAAGCCAGCCTTTTCTTTGTTACTGCGCTCTTTCGCTTTTGCTCCCGAGCATGCATCAAATTTATACTAATGCTTGCCCTTTTGCTTTAGCTATTCGTGCTATTAAGCTGCTTGATGTAGAATTTCTTTCTCCATTTCTCTTTTAGATGAGTAATAGAGTTCCCCATCAAGAATATTTTCAGCCCATTCTATTCTATTGCGAGACTCTTTTGCTGATATCCCTTTCAATGCAGAAAGCGATCGAATCAGGTCTTGCGAGCTTTTGCGCCTACAGTATTTTAATCTAGCCATAGAACGAATCGGGTTATCTCTTCCTAACACCTTCGTTATCAGTCGCTCCATAAAGGCGGCATCATCTGATTCTTTGGCGAGAGCGATGATGTTGCCTGCTGCTGATTTTGGAATGATGATATCTCTGGCTCTGCGGTGTAGTTCTTCATCTCGATATCCTTGGGCAAAAAGCTCCGTGACAGTGCTTTCTATCTGCTTGCTTTTCTGTTCACTCCATTCGCATCGCATCATTAAGCGACCTATTACATTGACCTCTCCGCGTGGAGACTCATCGCCTCGCATATGATCACCCCAAACTCTTAGCATGTAGCGTATCCACTTCCGCTGGGAGTCGTTGATAGTTTTCCATCCATTGCCAAACAAGCGCCGCATATCCGTTTCACGACGTATGAATGCCAACTTAGATAGCTGCTCAATGTCATATCTATCTTGTCTCATCGCTTACCCCACCTATTTTTCCCACTATCACCGCGTGATGTCATGAATACGCCATTCACTATTGCGTGGTGCTTAGCCTCTTTGTCGTTGAGGTATTTTGATATGGTTTCTCTATTGATGTGTAAGCGTCGTGCTAGCTCACTCTGATTGCCGTATGTATCGACTAGCATGTCGGGTATGGTTCGGATTTCGGCATTCATATCCCCTCCAGTTCGGTGATGACCACTTCCAGCTTTCCGCCCTTCACCATCTCACCGCGCCGTACTCTGAAGTCATCAATCTGCTCGTCGTCTTCCATGAATCCAGCATGCACAAGCGAATCAAAGACGGCCTTTTGCAGGTTGTCTAAGTCGCGACGGCGTTTGTCTGGTACGTGGGCAGTGATTGAGAATTTGAGTCTGGAAGTAGTGTGAATATCGAGGTTTTGCTGGTGGATGATGGTGATAATGTCTTGTCGGTATTTTGTGCCTTTCTCGCTGATGTAGTGCCGTTGCCTTGCGTGTCGCCAGTAGGTATTCAGGCTCGGCGGGTACGGCAGCGTTAGCCGGTATGTTCTCATTTCACTGTTATCCTCCCCTCTCTTGCGAGGCGTTGGATAGTTAGGACAATGGCCTTATCCATTAGCGCTCTGCGCTCATCCCTGCTTAGTTCCTTGCCGTTGTCTATAGAGTTGTGGCATTCAGGACAAATAGCCGCTGTGAGGCTGTCATCGCATTTTAATCCCATGCCTTTTCCCTCGTTTCGATGAGCTACCTGCACGCCATACGTTCCGCACAGTACACAATCCCCTAGTTCGCCAACGGCAGATAGCCATTTTCGGCTGCGGAATGCATTAGCCTTGAGCAATTGGCACCTCCGGCGTTACCGCTGCGATAAAGCAGATGAAAAGCACGATGGCGAAAATAATGGTCTTTACTGTTGCTGGGTTAATCATCGGTGTTGATACGTATGCTACCTGCTCTTTCTTGGGATACTTATGCTTGTGTTTATACTTGCTTCTACCCCTAGCCATTCTCACTCTCCTTCATCATCAGGTAGACGATCATGGCGTCTCGGAGAGGCTCGCTATCACTGTCACCATCCCAATTGATGTCGATGCAGTATTCTTTCAAAATCGGCCATGCGTCGGATGGGCAGCTAGTAAAACTGAAACCATGCTGCGCCCTGCTCAACTTACCGTCGTTAATCACAAAGACGGCACGACCAGAGATATCGAAACAAATCCAATCTTTAAGTTCAGGATGGCGTGAGATTGCTACCGCTTTGTTAATCTCAAAGTCGCCCATCTTGCTGTAATCAGTCATGTCTATCTCCAGATTTTGGATGTCTGTATTTTTGAATTAGGTAGGTAATTTGATTCAGGGAGAAATGCTTGAACGAACCAGTGACGATTGTCTGCTGATAGTGATTTAGTGGCCTGCACTCCGTTGTTTTTGTATCTATCGAGTAGTTGATTAGCTTCTTCTGTGGTCATGGGTTCGTGTGTGAACCACGTTCGCTTCATCTGTACCTCCGCTAAAAAAAGCTCTGTAGCTGATTGAGGATATTTTCGTCTCTCGTTCCGGCGAAAATATGTTTGATGGCTGCGTTAATCATCGCTTTGTAGCAACTTTCGAACTCGTCCGCTTCCATGTTCGCGTATGCCAAGCTCTTGGCTTCAGTTCGTATCTCACCGTTTAGTCGCACCGTCTGCTCGTAAAAACCTGCGAGTATCGTTAGGTCTTTGCGGAAACGGTCAAACTGGCTGTGCTCATCCATATGCTCAAGCCCTGCCTTGTTTGCACACCAGTACTGAAAGCAGAATTTGAAGAAGACGAACATCTTTTTGTGAAATATCGGATTGCGGGTTAGCTTGAAATCAGCGGTATAGACTTCACCGTTTTTGAACTTGGTTAGGCGGGGTAAATCGTGTTCGAACATTGGTACAAAAACGCCACCGGCATTTTTAACCATGTCGATTTGCAAGCGTTAGTCCTCTTTGATTGGATTCCATTTGTTGCGCCATTTGCGGATTGGCTGAAGGGCTAAATCGTCATACCAGTCTGCAAACTTCTCTACGTGGTCATGCAGAGCGATGATTAGTGCTACTGGGAAGATTGGCAGCACAGCGATAAGCCAGGTAGTGACAATCACTGCATCCTTTAGCCTGTTACGCCTGTATTTCTTCATGGCCATCACTCCCCCTTAACCTTGATGCCAGCGGTGCGGATTGCCTTGCGTACGGCGATGACAACCTTATCCTTCCCGTCCTCATGCCCCATGGCATAAGCACCTTCTTCACCATCTTTCCATGTATCATCGTTGGCTTCAGGCCAGTCAATATCTAACTCCACCGCCTCGCGGCTTGCTTGCCATGCCCACCACTGACCATCAATTATCTCGTCCGTGTAACCATCATCACAACGCAGACTTTCCCAGCCATCCATAGGCTCGCATTCGTTATTTTTTTGCCATGCCGTTTCAAACTGTTCACGACTTGTCATTTGCTCTCCTGTGGTGGCTCTGGTAGTGGCTGCCAGTGGGTTGGACTGCATACCAATGCGCCAGCCTCACATAGCCCATATTGGAACTCGCCATTTCCAAGATGAAAGCCGACAAACTGCTCCTTGGTATCTGAGCAATAAATCTGAACATCAACGCTTTGATCTGGATATTCGTCTGAGCACTTGATCCAGCCTTCACACTTATCGACTTTTCTATACTCGTCCAGTGCAGTGGCGATGGTGTCTACCGGATCGCTCTCTTGTCCAATAATTTCATGGACACTGGCCTCTGTTTCCACATCGAAAAAGTACTTAAGCGCTAAAACTATTTCTTCACGACTTGTCATGACTATCTCCACCCTATTGTTGGTGCTGGCTCATCAACTCCATGCAGCTCTTGCGTGTCAGTTTCAAAGGCATCTGCTCGCCAAGAATCAACGCGATCAACCATCCCATCGTAATGTGTCTCACATGATGTGAATCCGTGATACGTGAGGCCATAGCCGTATTCGAGATGCTGGTGACACATGCAACACTTGCTCATTTCTAACCTCTGCGCGGTAGGTTTAGCTTTTTGCGAATATCTGCAATTTTCTGTAGCCCAGCTTCATTGCTGATCGGAATGTGTAGCTTTTCCAACTGAACAACTGGCTTTGGTATTTCTTCACCAGACTCAATGCGCCGCCCCATGATCACTAACTCTTCAGTGCAACTCTTGCGGAGTTCTGATTCAGACTGGTTCTTGCCGCGCATCTGCGAATATAACTTTGTCACCATCCAGTACGCCGCGTTGCTAGGCCACGGATAGGACTCTGGTGACGAATACAATCCACGGTTAGCGCAGTATTCCATCACTAGGCCATACAGCTCCTCGCTACTTGGCAAGCCGTTAGCTTTCAGAACACCTTGTTTGCACCATGCGATAAATTGACCGGGTGAAGGCCAGAACGGAGACTCACTGGATCTGGCGTGTTGCATCCCTGCCGATAGCTGCTCTCTGGTTCGGATTCCATTCTCAGCGAATGCAGCAATCCACTGTTTTTTTGCTGCGTTCTCGTCTTCAGGTCTACGCAGGTTGGTTTGGCTTGCTGCTGGGAACACCTGCTTTAGCTGGCGAAACAGAGCATCAACCAAGTTTTCAGCATCAGGATTAACTACCCCCTGCATTGCCTGTGTAGCTGGGTTGGACATTCTGGCCAGCGCCGAACCATCTCGGTTTGCGATAGCGCTCATCAGTCGATGTGTCATATGAAATCCTCCCATGACTCTCTGCTGTTCCAGTGCGGTACCGGATCAGTGTTTAGTCGTTGGCTTCGGTTTGGTTTTCCCATCTGGGCTGATAGGGTTCCCCATTTTTTCCGCAGAGCTGCTGGGGATAGGATATTTGAGCACCAGAACGAATCTCGGTTTGCCCAGAGGAATAACTCACAAATCTCTTTGTGCGTTCGGTTGTCTTGCTGTCTCATCAGTCGAACTACGTTTGCCCAGTCCGCCCAGTTAGGCTCTTTGGCTGAGGCATCAACAACGCAGACCTTCTCGTAAATCCAGCGACTAGCCCTGTCGTCCTCCTGAGTCCCCCACTTTGATCCAGTGGCTGAGTAAACAAACGCATCTGGATGAGCTGAGAGAAACTTTTCCAACGCGGCGTTTGAGGATTCGTGAGAATTCTCAGACGATAGTCTTTTAATATTATTGTTATTACCTTCTTGTTCATGATGTGCGGGTTTATGTGCGCCTTTATGTGCGGCACCACCGCCGGAAGCCGCGCCATCGCTGGGTTTGTTATGTGCGTGGTAGTGTGCGGCTTTATGTGCGGGTAAATTGTCTGTTTTTTCGGCATATTCAGCGTAATTTAAGATGGTTATCACCGTCCCTTTTCGCTTCTCTCCGTCCACAGAAATCATCCCTTCCTTGACGAAAAAGTTCAGCATCCTAACCACTGCATCACGACTGGTTGGCTTCCCATTTCTATCACAAAGGGAAAGCCCTAATTCAGCCGGTGTCACGACCAGTTGACCGACTTGAAGATCCCATAGGTTACCTTTGAAATTAACTGTACGGGGCTTTCGCTGAGCCCCTAATAACAGGTCTTCCCAGAGAGTGCGAAGGAATACATCCTTTGACCATGATGTCTTCTTAACGCTTCGGTACAACGGGACATAACCAAGCTTCTGGTTTTCCATCCGGTTGCTCCTGCGCTTACGTTCAGCATTAAAGTCAAAGAGCTCAGCTGTAGACATTGCCTCCCCCTTTGCTGTTTACACATTTAGAATGTGGTGCCATAATTACTCCTGTGAATTGATCCAGTACTAGAAAGTCATAGTGATCTGAGAGTCGTCAGCTGTTACCGCAGTTGGCGACTTTTTCTTTTCTGAGTTGATAATCATGCTCAGCATTCGTAGTGACTTCGCTATCTCAGCGGCTTCATCACCTGCAATTGATAAGATCGAGTCTTCTTTGCAGAACCCGATGACCTCCAAGAACTTAGCCACCCTCTCCACAAAGCATTGCTTCCCTGTCTGCATCCTGCTGATTTGAGACTTATCCAGCCCCATACCCTTAGCGACGGTAGCTAAACCTAATCGGCTTATTAGCCCCCTGATACGAACTTCAATCTCTTGTGAGTTGTTGCGTGTTTTTGCATGTTCCATTTGTGATACTTCCTTTGTTGAATAAATAGTTACACCACCGTTTAGGTGGTTGGGGTTTCCCCACATTGCGGCAGGGAGGCTAGGACTGTTAAAGAACGGTGTTGCTTAAGCGGCTTTGGGTGGGAAAACGTCATCCAATCCGACGCTTGCCCCTAAACGGTTAAAAATTCCGACAAACTGACGACATTGATTGATGTCCATGCCGCGGCGCCCAGTCTCATAGTGACTGATAGTCCCTGGAGTGCAGCCAGCCAACTGAGCAAGTTCTGACTGTGTTAGCCCAAGGGCTTCGCGAATATCTCGCAATTTATTCATGTACTCCTCCTTATTTAATGCAAAGTATACATATCGTATTCAAAAACAGCAAACGAATATATACGGTTTGTGACTTTAGAGTAATCTATACAGAATGTATAATTAGGCTATGAAAATGACATGGTATGACTTAGCTAAAGAGCGCATGAAGGCTCTAGGCGTTACACAGGAAGATATCGCTGTTCACTTAGGAATTACTAAGGGAGCGGTTAGCCATTGGCTCAACGGAAGAAGGCAGCCGACGCTCCAAGAAATCTCGGCAATTTTTAATCGTTTAGGTATTAAAGATCCTGTATTCAATACTGATGGAACATTCAGCTTACAGCATGGTGAAAACCCAGATACCTTGCCTCCTGAACCTCAGTATTCATACCCTCTATTCACCAGTGTTCAGGCTGGGTCATTCGGCGCAGTTGGTTCTTACACTGAGCAAGATGCTAAGGACTGGATTGGCACAACCAAAAAGGCTAGCGATATGGCTTTCTGGCTTGTTGTTGAGGGTCACTCGATGACAGCTCCAACTGGCAGTCGCCCCAGCTTCCCCGAGGGGATGCTAATCCTTGTAGATCCTGCTGAGGACGTTGCTTCTGGCGATTATTGTGTTGCTGGGATTGATAACGATGCGGCTGTGACATTCAAGCGGTTTGTCATTGAAGATGGTAAGCCTTGGCTTGAGCCGCTCAACCCTAACCCACGTTATCAAAGTCTAGAGTGCGGTACTAATTGCCGCATTATCGGAAAGGTGATCAAAGCCCAGTGGCCTGAGGATACGTTTGGGTGATAGGTATGATAAGAGAGAGGTCGCAGAGATGCGGCCTTTTTTACGTTCAAAAATAAGTGTTGCACGTAACAACGAACATATGCTTATAATGTTCGTACTTTCACAACACGAGAAATTAAGATGACAGACATTACTGAGCAAGCAGAAGGCGAAGCACCAAAGGGCAGAGCGAAGGGTGGCAAAGCAAGGGCCGCAAAAATGACCCCTGAGGAACGTAAAGAATCAGCACTCAAAGCTGCTCAGGCTAAAAAAGAGAAAGCAGCTCTGCCTACCGTTATCAACGAAGGTAGGCTACGCATTGGCGATACCGATTTGGAGGTTGCGGTATTAGATAACGGAACTAGAGTAGTCACAGTAACTTCAGTGTTTGAGGCGCTTGGAAGGACTCAGCGTGGATACAAGAAATCATCAGAAAATCAAAGATTTATTGGTGAGATCCAAATGCCTCCTTTTATGGATGCAATGAACCTAATTCCATATGTAAGTCAAGACCTTAAGGATCAGATCCCCAGAATAAAATATAAAACTGAGTCAGGCTTCATTAAGGAAGGCCATAACGTACTGATTTTGCCGTTAGTCGGCGATCTTTATCTTCGTGCCCGTGAAGATAATGCAATAAAAACAAAAGAACAAAGCGCTGTCGCTCAGAAAGCAGAGGTGCTTGTTCGTTCCTTAGCGAAGGTTGGTGTCATCGCTCTTGTTGATGAAGCCACTGGTTACCAACGAGATAGGGAACGAGATTCTTTGGCAAAAATTCTGGAGGCGTTCGTAGCCAAAGAAATACAGCCATACATCACCACATTCCCACCAGAATATTATGAAGAGCTTTTCAGATTAAGGGGGCTGGAATATCCGCCTTCTAATCCTAAGTTTAGGCCACAATACTTTGGCTTATTAACAAATGACATTGTTTATAAGCGATTAGCTCCAAACATATTAGAAGAACTGAAAAATAAAACAAAAACCGCCTCAAAAAGAACAAAATTATTCCAATCATTAACGCCTAACATTGGTCAACAAAAGCTAAGAGAGCACCTCTCATCTGCGGTAACAGTGATGAAGCTTTCGAGCGATTACACTGATTTCATTTCCAAAATGAATAGGATTCACCCGAGATTTGATGACATTATCCCCCAAGAGTTGGATGATTCAGATAAATAATCTTACCCCCACCCCGCCGCCGAGCGGGGTTTTTATTGCTCTACGAACGCCATCCTTCCGCATCCCTCTTTTTCTCAAGTTGCTGAACCCTCTCGAAATCCTTTCTCTTTTTCATGATTATGATCAGCTGATAATAACCATAATGGGAAGGTGTATAAAATTCCAAAGGGCTTTTCTTACCTAACACCTCCTCATATTCCTTAGCCTGAGAATCATGTTTTTCTTTTAACGCGGGTAAAGCAAGCTCTGCAAGCGCAACATGCTGTTCGCATAGTTGTACCGCTCTTTCAAGATTATCTCCTTCTTCTCGTAGCCTGTAATGCTTCTTAATCTGCTCCTGAAGTTTGAAGTGAATATCCACGATCTGCTCTGCACTCAACCATCTCAGCTTATCCACCCACTCTTTTGTATCCATACCCCCTCCATTTTTTGGCTCACTTTATCACCAAAAAATATCTACGGCACTCACATTAAAAATAAATACGCATATAAATCATAACAATATGTATACAATGCAAGTTTTGTATACATAACGTATTGCATCATATGAATACGATACGTATACTTCATTCATCAACACGGCAGGACGCACTAACCAACAGGAAGTTGGATGCTCTTTAACAATCAGAAGGTATGCCGAGAGGTGTACGAAATATCTAACCAATAACAGGAGGTGCCAAATGGTGCACTAAAGCGGTTAGACCGCAGCCGAAAGGCAATGCAGCAGTAATGATGCTGCCCTGAGTCGCCATTGAGCGAGCCTGCTTAGCATCGGGTTAAGGTTTCTAATTAAAAGTAGCTTCGGTAAAGCAGCGCGAAGGCCAGACGCGCACCGGTTATTAGCGGCGATAACGCGACAGATACTCAAGGGCATGAGCGCGCTCACTGCGAGAGTGTGAGTCAAAGAAACTTATTTATACGAGTCATAGCGCGTATAGCTGAGTAACTTGGAGAAAAGCACATGGCCGAGAATATCAAAAGAATCCCCTTGCCTAGCCAAGAAGAGTTATTGAGCGAATTCAGATATGACGCAGATAGCGGCCTTCTCTGGTGGGCAAACCGTAAACCCGGTCGGGTGTTAAGTAACAGCTGTGGGACTTTAAATAAAAATGGATACATGTATGTGAGGTTTAATAGCAGGCTCTATACATTACATCGTTTGATTTGGAAGATGCTGACAGGGAGAGAACCTGATCATATTGACCACATCAACGGATGTAGGATTGACAATAGAATCAAAAACCTAAGAGAGGTTACAAGAAACCAGAATAACCGAAGCATTGGTTTAACGAGAGCTAATCGTACGGGTTATATCGGTGTTTTTTACTCGAAAAGGTATAACCGCTGGATGGCTTCAATATCGGTAAATAAGAAAAAAATATCTCTAGGTATGTTTGTTGATAAGCGTACCGCCGTAGAGACATATAACAGAAAGGCCATGGAGATTCATGGTGAGTTTGCCATGAGGAAAGTTCAGCACAATATTTTAATTCTCTCTAAAGAATTCGGAGAAATCCATGAACGCAAAACAACGCTGCAAATTACGCCGTTTAGAGCGCCGTAGTGAAGAAAGAAACTCAGCCAATGCAGAGCGACGGTTGGCACGAAAAATCGCTACCACGCTCTCTGGATGCTCAGAGAGAACAGTAAAAGCACTATCCCTACCGACACCAAGAGCAGCTAAAGAGCTTGAGGTTGAGGTGAAACGAAGTAACCACCGTATTTGGTACAAAGACACGAACCCGCTTGGAAGCAAGATTCATGCGGTGCAGAAATCACGCGGGAAGAGCATTCCCTTAATTTAGAGAGGTAGGTATGGAATTTGAAAAGCGCTGGATGGGGATCTTTCGCGAGGCTAAAAACGAATATCGCGAGAAGGCAATTCGCTTCAGAGAATGCGACACCATGCGTCGATGCTACGTCGAGTTGGCTTGGAAAAATAGAGCTAGTCAGTGTGAGTGCAAAATCAAAATGATACAGGTCGCTTAGGCGGCCTTTTTTTATTGGGTGAACAAGGGTGTGAGATGAATACCGCAGATTTACGCAAGATTCTTGATGAACACAAAATTTGGATTGAGTCATTTAGAGAAAACGGATCACGTGCCTACCTGAGCGGTGCCTACCTGCGCGGTGCCGACCTGAGCGGTGCCTACCTGCGCGATGCCGACCTGCGCGATGCCTACCTGCGCGGTGCCTACCTGCGCGGTGCCGACCTGAGCGGTGCCGACCTGCGCGGTGCCGACCTGCGCGATGCCGACCTGAGCGGTGCCTACCTGAGCGGTGCCGACCTGAGCGGTGCCGACCTGCGCGGTGCCGACCTGCCAGATCACACGTTCGTAATCATGGGGCATAAATATCCAATCACCATCACCAATGGTGAATATGTTCGAGCAGGATGCCAGAACCATACAGTTGCAGAGTGGCGCAAGTACAGCAAACAGGAAATTGCTGATATGGATGGACGTTCAGCACTGCGCTTCTACCCTGAGCTGCTAGATATCATAGATTTTTATCTTGGTAAGGGTGAGCGTCCAAATTGGCTTAAAGAGCCAAGTGAAGAAACTGAGGCCGCCTAGCGGTCTTTTTTATACCCAGAATGGAGATAGATATGAAAGGTGATAACGGCGGGCCTGCATTTCCAAATGTTCCAGATGGAGCTGGTGATAAGTGGAATGATTGGGATAAGGGAATGTCTATGCGCGACTACTTCGCAGCTAAAGCGATGCTCGCAATAGGTGTCACATATCACGATGACCAGCATGATGAGATAGCAACAGTATCCTACAAAATGGCCGACGCAATGTTAAAAGCCCGTGGCGAGTAATGCACATCGCAGGTATTCACTGAGTATCTGCTGTGAGCAATTCTCTGAGCGTCACCTGCCCGCTCAATACGATGATAGGCAGATAGATAACGGGGTGAGCTATGTAGCCTGTAACGCTGGCGAGCGAATACGTATCCACACGGAGTTTTGATTTTGCCCCTCTCGTTAGGGGCTTTTTTATACCCGAAATTCATCGCAAAGCGTAGGCATTTTGCAATGAAACCAACAAAGGAGATCGCCAGTGAGCGAGATTACAGATTTAGTCGTCATTGAGAAGACCAATGCTTTAGCGGTCTTCACCAGCCAAGAGCAGCTAGACCCACTTATTGAGGCTATCGAGAAAGAGGCTCGCAGTCTGGTGCCGGACTTATCGACAAAGAAAGGCCGAGACGCTATCGCATCTCTGGCGCATAAAGTTGCCCGTTCAAAAACCTATATCGACAACGCTGGCAAAGACCTTGTTGCCGAGCTAAAGGCGCTGCCAAAGCAGATTGATGAAAGCCGCCGATTAGTGCGTGAGCGGCTGGATGCGCTGAAGGATGAGGTTCGACGACCACTTACTGAGTGGGAAGCTGAGCAGGAGCGTATCAAGGCCGAGGAAGCCATGAACGCTAAGCATGAAGAAGCTCTGGCAATGAATGCAGAGTTCGACCTTCAGCGCGCAGCGGAGATTGAAGCTGATCATGAAATGGCTTTACTCATGAACGAGAAGATTGACCGCGAACGCGAAGAAGCACGACAAAAAGCAGAGCAAGCCAAACGCGAGCATGAAGAACGTATTAAGCGTGAGGCCGAAGAGAAAGCGCGGCGCGAAGCAGACGAAGCGGCAAAGCGTGAAATCGAAGCGGCGGCGGCCAGAGAGCGTGAGGCTCTTTTAGCAAAAGAACTTGCGGAACGTGAGCGCATCGAATCTGAGCAGCGAGCCGAACGCGAGAAGCAGGAAGCCTTAGCGAAAGCAGAACGTGAACGCATCGCCGCCGAGGAAAAAGCTAAGCGTGAAAAAGAAGAAGCCATTCAGCGTGAACGTGCAGCGGCAGAGGCCAGAGAACAGGCTCGATTAGCCGAAGAAAAGCGCATCGAGGATGAAGGAGCTCGCCGCGCAGCAGATAAAGAACACCGCAAAACAATAAACAACAAAGCACTACAAGACCTTATCGCCGCAGGTGTGCCGGAAGAATGCGCCAAGCTGTGCATCACGGAAATAGCTAAAGGCAACATCACCGCAATCAGCATCAACTACTAATCAAATTCAAAGCAATTACAGGAGCTACCCATGATGAATTATGCCATCGCGGGCGGCGCTCTCATGGGCGCTTCTCAGATTACCGAATCACAACTAGACCGCATCGTTCGTATCGTCACGCAATTCTTCTCACCACTCTGGAGCAAATAACTATGACTGATTTCATGAGAGAACCACGCCGAATCCAAGCGGTGAGAGCTTGTCGATTTCTGCGCTGGGTTAAACGACTTCCCGTAGTTAAGCACTTATTTATCAAAGGTGATCCGCTATGAACATCACATGCACATCGTTCGCTAGTAAGCATGGAGTGCGTCAAGGCGAGTTCGTTATGGAGTTGCAAGGCGTTTCCATAGCTGAGCAACCAAACAGCGAGAAAGAGCTTAGAGAGCTTCTGGCAGGTATGGATATTCAAACTATTTGTGAATACCTGAATGACATGGGATTCACGGTAACCAATAAACAGGCGGCAGCATGATAGACGAAATCTTAAAGAACTATCGCCAATCTCAGGCGCACCTCGAATCATTAAATCAAGTTCGTTTCATGCTGAAAAACGGAACGATTAGCTCAGAAGAGCTAGCCATCATGGCTCTTGACCATATGGGAGTTAAAGGTGAACTAGTCGAGCAGGTTCGCAGTAGAGCCAAAATTCAGCGAGATAAATTCTTAGCCGAAATGATGGGAACCATTAATTCAGCAGTAGGAGCATGCCATGAATCTGGAAGAGCTTGATCACCCTTTTGCACCAGAGGATATCGAATGGCGAATTCAACAAAGCGGTAAGACTAACGCAGGGAAAGTATGGGCGATGGTTCTCTGCTACGTAACGAACCGAGCCATCATGAAGCGACTTGATGATGTGTGCGGTAAGGCAGCATGGAGAAATGAATATCGTGATATTCCGAATAACGGCGGCGTTGAGTGTGGCATCTCAATCAAGATTGATGGTGAGTGGATCACCAAGTGGGACGCAGCCGAGAACACTCAAGTCGAGTCAGTCAAGGGTGGCCGATCAGGAGCCATGAAGCGAGCGGCTGTGCAATGGGGTATCGGTCGATACCTATACAATTTAGAAGAAGGATTTGCTCAGGCATCAGCAGAAAAGATTCAAGGATGGAACAGAGCAAAACTGAAGGATGGAACACAGTTCTATTGGTCACCGCCAGCATTACCATCATGGGCTCTTCCAGCGCAGAAATCAGTTGCCGAGAAAAAGAAAGAGCCCTCCCCTGACGATATTTTGTCGCGCTTCACTGAGGCCGCTCGCAGCATGGCATTACCTGAGCTAACAACAGCATATAACTGGTCATTCAAGGCATTGGTTAGCAGTCCCGATCACCAGTCTAAATTGACTGACGTATTTACCATCAGAAAAGAAGAATTGGAGGCAGCGTAATGGCGAGCAGAGGCGTAAATAAAGTAATCCTTGTCGGGAATTTGGGGAATGATCCAGAAGTCCGTTATTTACCGAATGGAGGCGCAGTGGCAAATATCACGCTGGCCACATCCGAAAGCTGGCGAGACAAGCAGACTGGTGAGCAGAAGGAAAAAACTGAGTGGCATCGCGTAGTACTATTCGGAAAGCTAGCTGAGGTTGCGGGTGAATATCTGCGTAAAGGCTCTCAGGTCTATATCGAAGGTGCTTTGCAGACTCGTAAGTGGACCGATCAGGCTGGCGTTGAAAAATACACCACTGAAATCGTAGTAAACGTTGGTGGCACCATGCAAATGCTCGGCGGTAAGCAGGATTCATCGTCTAAGCCAGCGCAAAACAGAGTCCCGCAGCAAAGCGGGCAGCAAGCACCGCAGAGCAACGAAGAACCTCCAATGGACTTTGACTCCGACATTCCCTTCTAACAGGTAACCACCATGACGCCGCAGAGCATACTGCGCGTCCTCAGCCAGCACCCCGACAATAACATCACCGAATTCCACAGAGCACTTAACTCAGTGGGCGGCGTTTTTACTGGCGGCGGTGCCACTGGCGGGGTGACGCTGAACTCTAAAGAGCCATATTACAAATGGCGCAATCCTGAAAAGAACGAGTACATAAGTTTCAACAACCTCCTCGCAATCAGAGAATATCTAACAGCGGAACCGTGGGGAGATATGAAGATAGGCGGTACGGTTTACCGGCTAAGAGATGATATCGATGTAGATGCTGTTATCGAGAAAATCACACCAAAGCGACCACCACCTAAGCCCATCGTTATTCACATGCCAAAAGCTGGACAGCGCTATATCGGCAAGCGCGGCATTGAGTACACCATCATTTCAGCCTCAGACCGCAGCATCGTTTATAGCTTCAACGGCAAAACTCATCAGTCACTCGAACCTACCAAATTCATGTACGGCATGGAGCTGATATCCGATGCCGCATAGGAGATACTCTTGAAAAATCGCAAAGCAAAAATGCTTCTACTCCACGCCCATAAAAATTGCTACCCGAGTCAATGGTTGAACATTAGCAATCGCCGGATGGTTCTCTTTTCGCGTGGCGGAGTAACTAAGGAAGGCCATCAATTCAAAAATAGCGCGGCGCAGAACCGCTGGATGAATCATGTGAGGTATCTGTGATGAACAACCTACCAATACAAACCTACGAATCAGTAGTTCAGCAGCGTGACGCTCTAGCCGCTGAGAATAAGGCTTTGATAGAGCAAGCTGAAGAGGTATACGCGGCGGGATATAACCATGGGCACCTTAATACAGTCGATGGCATTGCGTACTCAGCAGGGACTAAAGACGAGTTCTATCAGCTTGCCATAGAACTGATGAATGAGGCAGAAACCACAGAAACTGACGCTTTCCTTGCTGATGTACGGGCTCAGGGAGTGGATGCTGCAATCAAGCATCTGCATAAGATATTCGACGGAACGGACTATATTTGCGAGCCGTTGAGATCTCTGGTGTGGTTGGCTCAGGCGCTTCGCAAGGGGATTAATGATGCACAGTAACAGCAAAGAGCGCGTCCTCAAATTCAACGATGAAATGCTTGCAGCGTTATTAGCAGGAAAAAAGACACAAACCCGCCGTCCAATCGATGGGTTCGATGTTTTCGAATTAGTTAATGATGGCGCTGGTGCGGGAATGTGGCGCGTACATGGGCCAAGTTTGCAAGATGTGAACGAGCTTAATGAAAGCGACGAAGTAATCGGAACAACGCCAGCTGGCACGTATGAAAAATCGTTAGTACGTCCAAAGTTTATTGATTACTACTGCCCTTACACGCTAGGCGGCCATTTTATTAATGCCTGCAATAAAGACGGTGAGCCAATTTGCGGAATTTACGTAAATGTACGCGTAGAGCGATTAAACGATATCAGTGAAGAGGATGCGAAGGCCGAAGGCGCACCGACTGAATGCTGCGTCATTGGGGGTAAGCACTTTCTCGGTTTCCGCAGTCTGTGGAAATCAATCTACGGAGAGGAAAGCTGGAAGGCCAATCCATGGGTTTGGGTAATCGAATTTAAGCGTGTGCAGGAGCATAGCAATGACTAAGTTAACAACTGAAGTGCTAAAAGAAATTATCGGTTCATATCCAGAAGACTCGGATGAAATAGAGTGTGTCATGGCTCGACAACTTCTGGCATACGAGCAAGCAGCAGAAAAACCGTATGGATATCTTGAGCCTTATGATTTCCCGCGCACTACAGCAACGCTTTACCCAGAGAAAGATAGATATGCGGTTATGCCGATCTATGCAGCACCGGTATTACCTAAACAGCCTGAACACTCACGCCAGCACTTTGAAAGCCTATGCAATCAGTTTTGGAATTGGGCTGAGTTAGACGAAATCGATCAAGATGAAGAACCGCTGCTTGAATGGAATGGTTCTAACTACACCAACCGAGTAACCGCTGCGCTGTGGAAAATGTATCAAGCAGCGCCCGCACAACCTGTAATACCAGAACATTGTCAGATGACTCCTGATGAAATGCTTTGTGATTTTTACGAGGTCAGTAACTGGCCTGATTTAGTAAGGGAGTTGGTTAAACACGTCGAGCAGTTACAGGAGTCCGCAAAACGTAATGTTAAACCTTGGGAGGATACATTCCCCGAGACGCTTCTTCCAGCGTATGTAGATAGGATTACGCGAGCTAATGACGCCTGCCGCGCCGAGATGCTTAAGAATGGCAAATCCGCGTCAACTGAATTACCAAATCACTCCGAATTGTCAACCGACTCTCCGGTAATTCCGGATGGTTGGAAGCTGGTTCCTATTGAGCCAACCGCTGCAATGTTCCATGCATTTAATGATGATGACTATGGCAGAAAGTCTATGCGTGAACGCTATATACAGATGATTGAAGCAGCGCCAGCGCAGGAGAGCGAATAATGACTCATGACGAGTTATGCCTACGCGCTGAGCGCTATTTACGCTCTAACGGTTTTGGCGTGGTATTCCACGATAAATTCAAAGCCTATACCGGCACCGGAGAGCAACCAGATGCGATTGGATTTCGAAATGGTGTCTCATGTTTGATCGAGGTGAAATGCTCCCGCGCTGACTTTCACGCAGATAAGAAAAAGCACTTTCGTATAAATCCCGAAACAGGTCTAGGTGATTGGCGTTTCTTTATGTGTGAGCCTGACGTTATCAAAGTGGAGGATCTGCCAGATGGATGGGGATTGCTCTACGTAACCGGCACCAGAGTGAAAAAGGTTCACGGCTTCCCGTCTAACACTGCGTGGTATTACAAAAAGCCATTTAAGGCCAACAAGCAAGCCGAATGCGATTACATGTACAGCGCATTACGCCGGATGGTTGTTCGTGGTCATTTCAAAGAAATTTACGAAGGTCTGCCAAAGCAGGAGAGCGAATAATGCCAACTCTTAATTATGACCCAGCAGATCCGGACAAAATGAAACTTCCAGTCGGAAAAACGTGCGGTGATTGCGTACATATTCGGCGTTGTAAGGCTATTTTCGGACACACTGAAGCTGATACTTATTGCGATTGGTCGCCCTCTCGCGCTGCATTTTCAGAGACCACAGCACAGGAGCAGAAATAGATGACCGTCACATATAACGGATTTTTGGCATTCGAAAAGTATGAGCCGAAGCCAGAAGATGTATGCAATTTCTGTAAAGGAATTTGTGGCAAAGAAAAAATGGTCGGTGGGCCAGATAGCTTATCAATATGCTTACCATGCATTGAGCTTTGTAATGAAATTGCTCATGAACGTAAGGCCACTGAGCGCAAAGAAGCCATTACAGAGATTACTCGACTGCTATTGAGTGAATCATGGCAAGGTTCTGAAGCGGCGGCAGCTCTCTATGATGCTGGCTGGCGTAAGGTTGATAATCCATGCTGATAGCCGGTTATATCCTTCTAGTCAGCGCCCGCGGATTAGATGCTTGCGACGCCCTCCCCGTTACACCTGAAGTTATGCCAAAAGAAACATGTGAACAATGGATAAAGCTGATTCACGAGAAGCGGCCTAACCACGTTCTAATTTGGTGAAATTACACCAGATTAATAGCCGCTAACCAGCGGCTTTTTTATTGCCTGAGTTTGGAGAAAACATGCAAATCGAAATCGGCGAATACGTCATTACGAGTGACACATACAACCTGATTCTCAACGAGAAAAAGGTAGCAAAGGAAGGTAAATCTGCAGGTGAAGAGAGGCTTCAGTCCATCGGGTTCTACTCAAAAATCTCCACGCTTATCTCTGCATTAATTCAGCGCGAGGTTCTGCTCTCTGACGTCCAGTCATTGCAGGCAATGCAGCAATTAATAGAGCGAGTTTCATTGCAGTGTGAAAAGGCTTTCAAGGACTTTAACAATGCGACACATCATCAAGGGTAATCCAACACAGATAGAACGCTAAGCAATGGAAGCTGCGCTCAATCAGCATCAAGCCAAGTACGGTGATTACGCCCCATCTAAAGAGTCAAAAAACTACACCGTTTTAGTTGATGGAATGAAAATCGTCGTTGAAATCATGAACCGTAAAAAATCATATGTGGCTACATCGATGATGCGGCCTAGGGATTTATCCAAAGTGTGGGGGAATGCAGCGTGAATAAATACAAACTGATTTATGCAGACCCGCCATGGACATACCGAGATAAGGCGGCCGATGGCGAGCGCGGGGCATCATTCAAATATCCCACAATGAGCATATTGGATATATGCCGCTTACCTGTATGGGATTTGGCTGATGAGTCTTGTCTGCTAGCGATGTGGTGGGTGCCAACGATGCCAGCCGAAGCGTTGAAGGTTGTCGATGCTTGGGGATTTAGATTGATGACTATGAAGGGATTCACCTGGCACAAAACAAATCGTCGCAAAGGAAACAGTGCGATCGGCATGGGTCACATGACAAGAGCTAATAGCGAAGATTGTTTGTTTGCGGTTCGTGGCAGGCTGCCAGAGCGATTTAACGCAGCGATCTGCCAGCATCAAACTTTCCACCGCGCTGAACATAGCGCCAAGCCCCCAGAGTTTCGCGATCTGCTTGTCAGCTTACTAGGCGACGTTCCTCGCATTGAGCTATTTGCGCGGCAACAAGCTGATGGTTGGCATTCGTGGGGTAATGAGGTCGGTTGCAACATCGAGTTCCAGCAAGGAGTGAAAGCGGCATGACATGACAGCAGAACAAGACAACGCGATACGCAATGTTGCGCGGCGATGCAACGAAGCAATGAAATCTGCAATAAAGTCCGCGCCAAAAAAAACCAACATCGACACAATCACCCGCCCCATTCTTCTCAGCTACTACGAAACAATTGAACCTATGGGAATTTCATTCCTTAGGTTCCTTTGGGTTATTGGCGTTTTGAATGGGCAGTTTGAGGATAAATGATGCTAACACTTGAGCAATGGAACAAAACGCTTCCCAAGCCAAAGAATATGGAAACAATACGCCGCTGGGCTCGGAATGGTCAGATATGTCCGCCGCCAATATTTGATGGACACCAATACTTTGTTCGCGAGGATGCAGAAAAACGCGTTAATACTCAGCCAACAAAATCACCCGGCACTCTTCTGATGAGAATTAAAAATGGCACGGAACAGAAGTCACACTCGCCGCGATCTGCCTCCAAATCTGTACGTCAGAAATAACGGATATTACTGCTACAGAGACCCACGGACGGGTAAGGAATACGGACTTGGCAAGATAAAGCGTGATGCAGTAAATCAGGCCATCGAGGCCAATCTTCAGCTAATGGATAGTGCATCCACTAGGCTTGTCGATAGGTTGTCAACTGAAGCTTCAATGCTCTTTCATGACTGGCTAGACCATTATTCTAAAGTTATAGATAGTAGAGGGCTAAAACCCAAAACATTGAAAGAGTACAACGGCAAGATACGCACCTTACGAACTATCATCGACAACGTTCCAATTGAGAGCATTACAACAAAGGACATTGCTTCCATACTGGCTTCGTACTCAGCAGACGGGAAAACAACGACGGCTAAGTTAATGCGAATTGCGTTGCTGGACATTTTTAGAGAGGCAATTGCTGATGGTCACATTACCAACAACCCTGTAGAGGCGACGAGGAATCCCCGATCAGAGATTAAGAGGTCGCGCTTATCTCTTTCCGAGTACAAAGAAATCTACCTATGCTCTCTTGGCCTTCAACCTTGGATCCCGCTGAGCATAGAATTAGCGCTAATGACAGGGCAACGAGTGAGTGATATCAGTAAGATAAAATGGAAAGATATTCGCGATGGGATGCTGTGGATTGAGCAGAAAAAGACGGGGAACAAACTTGTTATTGACTTGGATCTAACTCTTGATGCAATTGGAGTCAGTCTAAAGGATGCGGTTGAGCGTTGTAGGGCGCTGTTTGGCAGATTCGATAACATCATATGTTCTCAAACTGGGACTCAATTGACCACGACAACGATGGCGAGAGGATTCGCAAAAGCGAGAGAGCTATCGGGTATCACGTGGGGAAAAGAACCGCCTAGTTTTCATGAATTACGAAGTCTGTCCGCAAGGCTGTATACTGAAGAGAAAGGGACTGAGTTTGCCCAAAGGTTGCTAGGCCATAAGTCAGCAGTGATGACAGCAAAATATCAAGATAATCGCGGTAGTGAATGGGTTAAAGTCGCCACCTGATTATGATTTAATTTTGACTAATAATGACCTTTGCATTTTAACCAATTGATTAATAATGATTTTAAAAGGTGATAACTATGCAATGGTTAGCCGATTACTGGTGGATTATTCTGTTAGTTCTGATCGGGATGGTATGGAATGGGATGAAAGCCTTGCTCAAAGTAGACCACAAAAGTTTTCTGAGCAATAAGCCTGAATTGCCTCCACATCGCGATAACAATGCGCAATGGGACAATGATGATGACTGGCCTAAAAAGAAGTAACACTAAGTTAGTTCTCATCAGAAGTAAAAGGGCAATTTTTATTGCCCTTAGTTAGCACATCACTATTATTTAAAAGCGATCAAATCGCCACGTTTACCACTCAGAGCTTCATCCCAATAGCGTTGAGGAATGTAAGCACGTAAACGCTCTAGCGCTAAATCCATCATATTCTGATCGATGGCATGCCCAATCGGCTCGATATCTAAAGTAAAGTCAGATCCGTATGTTTGCATACTCTCTGCAGCCTGATGTGCGTTATCGATAGCAATAATCGTATCCTCATTACCATGAATCAGGTGAACGACCGTATTTCCTAAACTTTTTTCAGGTAATGCGGCAAAACGACCACTGAAAGATACCACCCTTCCGGCCAAATTTGGCGTCACTTTCACGGCTTCAAGCGCCATAATCGCTCCCTGAGAAAATCCGACTAGTGCGGTGGCCTCAGGATTAACATCAGCAACACGCTGCCAATATCGCACAATTTCAATAAACTGAGGCATAACCTCATTAATACGCTCGATGCGGTTCTCTTCTGTTACCCCATCCACCGAAAACCACTGCAAACCTTGGCCGCTCGGGATCTGATAGGGTGATCCAATGCTAATCACCAGTGCTTTTGGAAAAGCTTGAGCAAAATACTCACCAATCGTTCCCATAGACACCGGATTATCGCCAACCCCGTGAAACAGCAAAATCAGCTGTTCTGCCGGTGTTGCAGGGCTTTGGACAACATGATGTTCGTGCTTCATTAGGTCACTCCTCGGTTAATTAAAACATGCCACTTATTGGCATCATTTGTTAACCACCACTATACGCCGAAGAGTTTTGATGAAAATCGTATTTCCTTGATGAGGTTGTTCTATTTTTTTGCTGAACGCTAATCAAAAACGAGATAAAAAAAATGGCCCCGAAGGGCCATTCAACTTAAGGGACTCTCCGCTCAGCCTAAACTGCGCGGAGAATTCATACTAGGCAACAGCCCAAAATCCTTTCGGCACAAACTCTGTTACTTGGACGCTAGCAAAAGAGATTGCATACTGTCGCCAGGGCGTATGAATCTATTACCAGCTGTATTTCACGCCAGCGTTAACAGCCCATGGTTGGTCGATATCACTACCACCCATATAGCTTGCGCCTGCGTAGGTGCTGAAGTTCTTAGTGAAGTTAAACTGACCGCCTAAACCAACGCGAACTGCTGAACCACCAACACCGTTGTCAATGTTGTCGCCGTTGATGTCTGCATCGTTGCTGCCCGCATCATCATAAACGTATGCCAAAGTCGCATATGGAGTCAGAGACTGGTCGTTTGCATAGTCGAAGCGATAGTTAGCATTGATACCTGCTTCGTAACGCAAGCTGTTATAACCTTGGTCAGACACATCCATGCCATTGCTGGTACGGTAGTCATCGCTGTTCATGAACAGACCAGAAACGCTAGCATATGGGCTCAATTTACCCTGAGTATCAAGAGCGATGTCGTAGCCGACTTTCAAGCCGAAGCCCCATGCATCAGAGCTGGTAGAGCCCGATGTGTGGTCGCCGTTGCTCATATCAGCATCCAGATCGTTGCTGTAATGAGAGTAGCTTAAAGAGGTATCCAAGAAGACGTTGTTGTCGAACTTAGCAGAAGAGTAGACACGAGCAGACTGGCTGTCCTGATCTACGCTTCCGCTGTGGTCGCTAACGTCGCCTTTAGCGAAGCCTGCGGACATACCGACCAACCAGTTTGCATAGTTGCCGTCGATAACCTTATCCACACCAACCATGATACCGTTGATATCTTGATCGTAATTGATCTCACCGCCGTCGCCGTTAACATGACCGCCGAAGTAGCTCACCCATGCACCACCAGTGTCACCCGCGTTATCACGAGTTTGAGTCTGGCGACGTTCCAAAGTGTCCTGCTCCATGTGCCAGATGTTGGCGTTTGCAGAAGGAATGCTCAGCGCCATATTGGCAGCATCGGTCAGATTACGCTGGTCCAGAACGACAGTATCGCCGCGCTGCTCTGCTTCATAGGTATAAGCACCTAGGTCAGCACGGTTAGCCGCGGTGAACGATGCGCTAGTATCTGCATTATTGTCGTACACACGAACAATTTCTTTGTCTTGATAATCAGCGATAGAACCCTGCCCAGTCGCGTTATCTACGCGAACAGAGTAGTTACCGCTCACATCGCCGTTAACTGCCAAGTGGCCGTCAGAGTTGATAGCAATAACACCGTGGTCGTAACCAGCAGCATTAACATCATTGGTCACATAACGCGCATTGCTCATATCTGAATTGAGCACGTACTCACGGCTGCCAACATTCAGAGTACCTGCATCACTTAATACCAAGCTGTGAGTATCGGTCTGACCCAAACCTAAGTTCAGTTCACCGCCGTTGGTCACAGTGATTGTGTTGGCATACAGTGCTGCAGTTTCCTCAGTCAGGATAACCTGACTGCCGCTATTGATGTTCAGTGAATCAGTAGCAACGCCGTTGTTATAGCCATACGAATTAGGAATCGTCGTACCGGCACTGTTGCTATCGCCGATTTGCATCGAAGAACCGTTATTCAAGGTAATGCTATCAGCCAGCAAGCTTGAATTCACAACATTAACCTGAGAACCGTTGTTAATGGTCAAAGTGTCAATGTTAGATGTTTTGCGGGTGTCCCACTCAGAGTTATTATCCAGAGTAACGTTGAACAAACCGCTCTGATAAACAGAAGCTGAGGTGAAATCGCCATTTACATCGAACTCATCTGTTGGCCACAGGCTATTAGGGCTGTAATCATACAGAGTATTCGTATGTTCAACAGAAGACACCGCAGCACCAACCCACTTACTGCCGTTGGTTAATGTCAGATTTAAAGAATCTTGATCATCCCAACCATTGGTGTCTTTAACATTATCACCGTTAGAATCATGGCCAGTTGGATCAAAGTTATTATCGAATACGCTGGAGAACAGAACATCGCCAGTCAACGTTGAATGATCAAACGTCGCCGTGGTTTGCATAGCGTTATCAGTACGACTTGCCATAACAATCAGTGCCGCATCATCAAGGCCTGCAGTACTCGTTCCTGCGTAGTCACTTGGTTTGCCTGATTGGCCATAGAAACCTGTATTATCCAATTCTGAGTAAGCACCTGAAGTGACCACAGAATCTTTAACAGTTACGGTATCAGTAAAAATTTCTGGGCTATTGGTTGCACTATCAGGCCAATAGTAACCTTGAACTAAGGTGATACCTGCAACGTGGGAATTGTTCTGGATAACTACATTTGCTTCCTGATCCAGAGTAATTGCATTACCCATTGCGTAGGTATTATAAAGATCATGATCACGAACATCATTTGTCGTCACGTCATAATCATAATGTTCGTAGGTATCATCGATCGTAGAGTTATCAACGGTCAGTTGCAGTGTACCTAACTGATGGTCAGTATCATTAGCACACTCATCGGTTACGCAGGATGATGTAACCATACCGTGAATTGTACTGTTAGAGATATTTAATGTATCAGCAGTATTTGATGAATCATAGCCAAGGTAATAGGTTGAAATAACACCATTAACGACAGATTTATTAATTACTGGATAGATATCACCATCATAATATCCGTCAGTTGAATTATTCCAGCCAACATACCCATCATAATCTACATATCCATCAACATAACTACCAGCATTGAAAGTATCGTTGACATAAACATGATTACCGTAGCCAAGATCGTGGCCGTAGGTATCGTAGGTAGTACCTGAAATATCATTTGTAGCAGCTACAGCAGCTTGAGCTGCGATAGCCATAGAGCAAGCCAATGCCAGACGCGTTAAAGCAGTCTTATTCTTCCAAGAAGACATCTGTTATTCCCTCAATATAGGCAACGTTAATCCATAACCCATCAGAGATGAATATAGTTATGAATTGTTGATACTTTTAAAATATATGAAACTATCTGAAAGTGCTTTCGCCAAAGTTCAGCGGAATTAAATAATAATTAAGAGGTAGATTTAATTCAACTAAAAAAAACTTTTAAATATGGTAACAACCGTCATCTCGAAAATATAAAAAGCCCTCACGATAAACGACTTGTTAAATAAATAAATTTAATTCTTAATTAAATAAAAAAGAACATACAGAGAATAAGAAAATAAAAGTAAAAATAAAAAACACCCTGAAGCTTAATATTAAGAATGGTTTTAATTAGTTATTAAGAATGCTAGCCAATACGGTCCGCAATCTAGTAATCAGCTCTTTTTTACCGGATATTTTATATTTATCACATAATCCCCTCACATCACCACTCTCATTTATACAGTTTTTTAGAAAGCAACTTAACTCGTCATCAGAAAGATGATTTGCGTATCTACTTAGTGCATAAACAGAAACGTCAAACGGGCGATAACAATGAGCGAAACCGTGAAGTTCATCGCAATCATCCTGATTCAGCGAGAGGTCTTTTTTCACGTTAATGGGCAGTCTTATATTGAGTTTTTTTTCGATAAAGTAGCCATCACGCTGCAAACGTAGCTGCAATCGGCGTAAAAGTGGCTGTGATTTTTCACTTAGAGGTAATATCGCCATCGCTGTATAGCAGCCACTGCTCGCTTCTAAATGCGTTCCAAACCTGACAAGTTGAAAACCACACCGTTGCCAAAACTGATGCAGTTCGGGCGTATAGCCAAAACTAACAGAAACAAAGTCTAACTGTTCTTGCCGCGCTTGATGAACAACCGCAGCCACTAATGATTTAGCCACGCCTTGACGTCGCCATTCGGGAAATACGGCAATTCGGCTGATTCTACGAGAACGTAAAACTGCGGCTACCCATTGTCCACCATGGGCTGCTAATGACTGCGCAACTAAGTTGCCTTTGGGGCGGCGTTCCCCTGCCCATACGGCTTTAGCTAGCGACTCATCTAATCCCCCCTCATCGACGGCCCATAATGCGGCAACAATATTGCTATCAACAAAGCTTGCATGCAGATGATTTCCCACGCCGTCCATTAATCGGCGCAGATCCAGTGGCGTAGTCTTATAGTGGGCGCTGGTTAAAAGAGCGTAGAAATCAGACATCACTTGTGGCGAAGAGTGCCATTCATTTTGGCTTAATTTTTTTTGTTTAAGCTTCTGGCCGTGCTCGAAGGGTTCTTGTGGTTCCGCAAATAGCAAAAGCGAACCCACCCACGCTTCAAGAGGATCATGCAGCGCCCAACGCATGGGTTGTTCTAAGGAATAAATTTGACACGATGGAAGAGAAGAACAAAATTTAAGCAAAAAACCCCGTCCGGTACCTTCGTACCCTTGAACCGTCGTGGTTAAAAGGACATGGGGGAAAAATGAGATCAGTTCACTTAGCATCGGTGCTGGAATTGCTGCGGCTTCATCAATCAGTAACCAATCAACATTCTCAGGAACTTTTTGCCGACATTGCTCCAATAACATATCGGGGGCATGAAACTCCCCCTTTGTGCCACACTGAGATAAAACCTGAGTCGATACTCTATTTGGACCGGTAACCCAACATACTCCCGCCGTCCGTGCAGCAAACATGCCAGCCAGCGTTGACTTGCCGCGCCCGCGCTCACCAATCACGACGCTCACGGGATCGTTATTCGTCAATAAAGCCCGTAATATCGCTTCTTGTTCCCGCGTTGGCGATCCGTCAGGACGCTGCCACTCGGGGCGCGCTATTTGAAGCTCAGTAATTTTTTTCGGCTCCCCTTGCTTCCACACAATAATGTCAGGGTGCTGTGAAGTTACACGCTGGAAATGCCGAACAAAATAAGGTGTGGCGATGGGCTCGCCCTGTTCACTCCAACGTAAGCTATCCATATCCGGTAAGCACGGCCACTGTTCCCAGTCTGGAACCAGCAAAATCAACCAATGCCCCGCACTCATCGCCCCTGAAACAGCGGCCAGAGCTTCCGCATTAACACCCTCGGCGGCATTGAACACAACATGGGCAAGCTCTTGTCCCAACAGACCTCTCGCTGCACGAGTCGCGATAGAGGCTGTGCCCTCCGGCGCATTTTCTCCAACCCACAAAACATTAGGCTGAAGCGAAGACAGGTTCTCTTCTATAACTTGGCGATGCCACGTTGTATCACCGCTCACGATTAGCACACGGCGAATCCCCATCCGCTGCATAGAGGTGATAGAAGAAGAAAGTGGCATACGGATCCGTTTAGAGAGTCAAAAGAAGAGGATATTATACTCGAAATAAGAAGTATTAGGGCTTTGCGCCCCGCAACATCCAATGCGAGGCACAGATAGAGTATTTAATTAGCAGATGCAAATGTGTTACAGCTACTTGGATTTCCACTATCAAAACCGCGTTTAAACCATGTATAACGCTGTTCTGAAGTTCCATGAGTGAAGCTATCTGGGATGACACGTCCTTGGCTTTGTTGTTGCAAACGGTCATCACCAATAGCTTGCGCGGCATTCAACGCTTCTTCTAAATCCCCCGCCTCCAACACTTGCTGATTTTGCATGTTATGGCCCCAAACGCCAGCGAAGCAATCGGCCTGAAGCTCCATCTTCACGGAGAGTCGATTCTGCTCAGCTTTGCTTGCCCCTTGCTGCATTTGGCGTACCTTCTGCTCAATACCCAGCAGGTTCTGTACGTGGTGCCCAACTTCATGTGCCACCACGTAGCCTTGAGCAAAATCACCGTCTGCACCTAATTTATTCTTCATCTCTTGATAGAAAGAAAGATCAATATAGACGGTTTTGTCTGCTGGGCAGTAGAAAGGCCCCATAACGGACTGACCCGTTCCACATCCGGTACGCGTCGCGCCTCGATACAATACCAGCTTAGGATCCTGATACTGTTTACCCATTTTCTGGAATAACTGACTCCAGGTATCTTCGGTGGAAGCCAAAATAACCGAAGTAAATTTCGCCATCTGGTTATCCTGAGCTGAGTTGGCTGGCTGGCTGTGTTGCTGAGTTTGTCCCATTGGGGCTTCGCCATTAAGCAGCGGTGTTAGATCCACGCCGTAATATCCCGCCACCAATACCACCACCAGCAGAATTAGGCCGCCTTTGCCACGCGGTACACGGAAACCACCGCCACCGAAACCACCGGATGAACCCGTGGAATCGCCACGTCGATCTTCAACGTTGTCGCTTTCGCGACGCCCTTGCCAGCGCATAGTTAAACCTCAAAAATGACATGATGGGTTAATGGTAGGAAATTGCTGGCGTGAATACCATAAAAAGGAGAAATCAGATAATGAAATACTTCATGAGAGGAAAACATCCGATGCTTCAGCGCATCAGTGAAGTATAAAAACAACAACAGAGGCCAAGGCCTCTGCTGGTCACTTAAGCGTGATTTTAGGGGAAGTACACCGATGGGGTCGTAGCAGCTTTAGCTGCCGGAGCGCCCCGCGGTGTGCTAGCCCCGTGTATCTCGAGCTCTTAAACGATCAGCATTAGGCCAAGGCCTCTGCTGTTTATTCAAATAGTAGCTTTGAAGATTAGTCTAATTTTACACCAATACGATGCGCAACTTCTTCGTAAGCCTCGATCAAACCACCTAAGCTCTGGCGATAGCGATCTTTATCCATCTTGTTCAGAGTTTCTTTATCCCACAAACGGCTGCCGTCTGGAGAGAACTCATCACCAAGCACGACCTGACCTTTAAACAAACCGAATTCAAGTTTAAAATCGACGAGGATTAAGCCCGCATCACCAAAAATTTTGCTCAGCACATCGTTAACTTTGTAGCTCAGCGCTTTCATCGTGGCCAGATTTTCGTCGCTCACCCAACCAAAGGTACGGCAGTATGATTCATTCACCATCGGGTCATGCATCGCATCATTTTTCAGGAATAAATCGAAAAGTGGTGGATTCAGTGGCGTCCCTTCTTCGATGCCTAAGCGCTTAACCAGAGAGCCCGCTGCGCGGTTGCGGATCACACATTCAACCGGAACCATATCCAGTTTTTTAACCAAAACCTCAGTGTCAGAAAGTAAGCGTTCCATCTGGGTTGGGATCCCCGCCTCTTCCAACTTGCTCATGATGAAATGGTTAAATTTGTTATTCACCATACCCTTACGATCAAACTGCTCAATGCGCTGGCCGTCCAGTGCTGATGTATCATTTCGGAACTCAAGAATCAGCAAATCCGGGTTTTCAGTGGTATACACGGTTTTTGCCTTGCCGCGATACAACTCAGCGAGCTTTTGCATTTTGCTTACTCCATAGGTTTAGGAACACGAGAACTGAAATCCGCAGCTTTAGGTTAAAGCGCATCAATTTAGGGGCATTATACGCCAGCCAAACGATTGCGCATTAAAAAAATGAAATAAAAAAGAGGCCGAAGCCCCTTTTTGTCTTTACTAACGATTGTTAGCTACTTACTTACATTTGACTTAGAAAAAGCGGCTTGGAACACACTGACCAGCGCATCATTCTGCGACTGAGTCAATGGAGCGCCTTTGCTGTCTAAGAATTGTAAGCTGGTACGGTTATCTAAGTCACCCACCTGAATCTTGTAATCGCCTTCTTTGAGTTCTGGATCTTTCGCGCCCAAATCATCCCAGCTACTGCTGCTAATAGATTTGTACGTGACAGAAATAGTCCCCTGTGGACGGCTACGATCGGTC
The DNA here is from genome assembly GCF_020150375.1 of Hafnia paralvei. Lineage (NCBI taxonomy): Bacteria > Pseudomonadati > Pseudomonadota > Gammaproteobacteria > Enterobacterales > Hafniaceae > Hafnia > Hafnia paralvei. The sequence continues at coordinate 3,286,744 of NZ_CP083737.1, forward strand.
ACTTTCATGCCAATCAGCTCAAGCGTGGATGGTAAGCGATCCCAGACGGCAGTATAAGGCGCACGTGCAATCAAAACAGGCAAGCCCGTATCATCCGCACCGCTCTGCACGTCAATATCCCCTACCTGACGGTTGGCACGCGCATTAGCCTGATCGGTCTGATATTTATCCAAGCCGCTGACGACGTTATTCAGTACAGAAACCGCATAACGCTGTGTTTGAGAATCCTCACTGATCGCAGTTTCACCCTGCTTCAAACCCAAAGATTTCACGACAACCGCAGTCTGATAGCCTTGTGGTTGCACAGAGATCTGATAACGGCCTTCATACTGGACGTCTTCATCACCACGCTGGAAACTAATCCAGTCTGTCGTCAACGTCTGACCTGCATCATTGCGGCTAGCAATCGGGTAGTTCAGTCCTTGAACCGCTTGTGTCACCTGAGTCCAAAGGCTACTCGCCCCTGGAGTACTCTCAACCAACACAATGGCAGCGCCGTTAACAAACTGACCGCGAGAGCCGTTCAACAAAGCCAAAGGCTGTGCTGGTGGTCGAATATCCAACGCTTTACCCACTTCACCTTTAGCCGTGGCCAAGCGAACATCGTAGGTTCCATTTTGCACCGGCAAAATCATACCCGCAGGTGTTTTCAATTCGGACAACGTCGTCGCATCAAGATAGGCCTCATCGCCGCTCACCTGACGCTTATAGCGCTGATCGGTCGAGCATGCAGACAGCATCATGACCAAAGAAATGCCGACGACAGTCGCTACCGCCGACTTTTGTACTGAGTAAGCCATTCAATCTCCCTAAGAGTTACAGCAAGCCGACGTGTTTTAGCGCTTGTTCTACGACAGGGCGAGCCTTATCGCTAATTGGCGTCATTGGTAAACGCATCGTGTCGGTTGCTATCAATCCCAATACCTTACAGGCCCATTTCACCGGTATCGGATTTGCTTCTACAAATAACTGTTGATGCAGCGCCATTAAACGCTGGTTCAGCTTACGAGCCTTAGCAAAATCGCCATCGGCTGCCAGCTTACAGAGTTCAGCCATTTCACGCGCAGCAACGTTTGCTGTGACAGAAATAACGCCCTGACCACCCAGTTGCATAAAGTCCAGAGCCGTTGCGTCATCGCCGCTTAGCAAAATAAAGCTATCGTCGTTGACCAGTTCTTGGATCTGACTAACACGACTTAAGTTCCCGGTCGCTTCTTTTACAGCAATAATATTTTTGATTTCTGCCAGACGCGCAATGGTTTCTGGCAACATATCGCATCCCGTACGCGAAGGTACGTTATACAAAATTTGTGGTAAATCAGTATGTTCCGCAATTGCTTTAAAATGCTGGAACAGACCTTCCTGCATTGGCTTATTGTAATACGGTGTTACCGTCAGGCAACCCACTACGCCCGTATTATTAAAACGCTCAGTCAACGCAATCGCTTCCGCGGTCGCATTTGCTCCAGCGCCTGCGATTACAGGGATTCTGCCATCAGCAAGATCCAGCGTCTGTAACACCACATCGACATGTTCGTCGTGGTTTAAGGTGGCAGATTCGCCGGTGGTTCCCACGGACACTATCGCAGATGTCCCGCTGGCCACATGATAATCAATCAATTTCTTCAAGCTAGCGCGATCGACCTGACCTTTGTCATCCATCGGCGTAACCAGCGCAACAATACTTCCCGTGAACATTGACAGTCCCTCCACAAACAGGTTCCTCATGGTACTTTTGAAAGCGATCGCAAAGCAAGTAAACATCTATGTGCTAACTGCTTGTCGAGCCGTTTTTTTTATGTTTACCTTGGGATACCATCACAAAGTCAGGAAGAATGCTCTTGCCACAGCCCAATCAACACTATTTAGTCATCACCGCCTTAGGTGCAGATCGCCCCGGTATCGTCAATAACATCACCCGCCATGTCAGTAGCTGCGGGTGTAATATTGAAGATAGCCGTTTGGCAATGTTGGGCGAAGAGTTCACTTTTATTATGCTGCTCTCGGGTAGCTGGAACGCTATCACGCTGATTGAATCCACTCTGCCGCTAAAAGGTGTCGAAATGGATTTGCTGATCGTAATGAAGCGTACAACATGGCATGAACGTCCAACCATGCCAGCCACCGTTTGGGTACAGGTTGAGGTAAAAGATTCTCCGCACATCATTGAGCGCTTCACCGACTTATTTGATTCGCACCATATGAACATCGCCGAGCTGGTGTCCAAGACACAATTAAGCCAAGATTCAACAGCACCAAAGCTGTATATTCAAATCACAGCACATAGCCCTGCAAGCCAAGATGCAGAAAGTATTGAACAAGCTTTCGAGAAGCTCTGTACAGAACTCAGCGCACAGGGCAGTATTAACGTCGTGAACTATTCCCTGCATGAAGATAAAGACGGAGAGCAGTAATGAGCCCATTGAAAGCCGGTAGCATCGCTCCTAAATTTACCCTGTTAGATCAAGATGGTGAGCAAATCAGCTTGGCCGACTTCCAAGGTCAGAAAGTTTTAGTCTATTTTTATCCAAAAGCCATGACTCCAGGTTGTACAGTTCAAGCCTGTGGCCTGCGCGACAATATGGATGAATTGAAAAAAATGGGTGTAGAAGTGTTAGGTATTAGCACTGATAAACCTGAAAAACTTTCCCGCTTTGTAGAAAAAGAAGTTCTTAACTTCACATTGCTGTCTGATGAAGATCACAAAGTCGCTGAAGAGTTTGGTGTCTGGGGCGAAAAAACCTTTATGGGTAAAACCTATGACGGCATTCATCGCATCAGCTTCCTGATTGATGAAGAAGGCAAAGTTCAGCACGTATTTGACGATTTCAAAACCAGTAACCACCACGACATCGTACTGGACTATGTAAAAAATAACGGCTAACTCATCCGCCGTCATAAAACGTCAACGCCCTGCACATGCAGGGCGTTGTTTTTTCTTAGCTCAATGATTAATCCGCTTCCGAGATAAACTCATCTGGCCACGCATGAATGACGGCTTTCACTAGGGTCGCCAGCGGGATAGCAAAAAATACGCCCCAGAAGCCCCACAGCCCGCCAAAGATAATCACCGAAAGAATGATCACTAGCGGATGCAAGTTGACTGCTTCGGAGAACAGCAGAGGCACCAATAAATTCCCGTCTAGCCCCTGCACCACCAGATAGGCAATAAACAGCGTCCAGAAATCCGCACCCAGCCCCCACTGGAACAGCGCCACAATAACCACCGGAATGGTCACCAGCACTGCACCGATATAGGGGATTAAAACTGAAAATCCAACCAATACCGCCAGCAACAATGCATAATGCAAATCAACAACCAGAAACACCAGATAGGTCGCAATACCGACCACCACCATTTCGAGCACTTTGCCTCGAATATAGTTGGTGATTTGCTGGTTCATCTCAATCCATACCTGCCCTGCTAAACCACGGTCGCGAGGCAATACTCGACGTACAGCATTCAGCATCTGCTCTTTATCCTTTAACAGGAAAAACACCATCAAAGGCACGAGAATCAGATAGATCGCTAATGTAAGAAGTCCTACTAGCGACGCCAGCGATAATTTCACCACCGACTCCCCCATCACCGCCATTTTGGCGCGAATATTTTCGACGACCATATCGATAATCCCCGCATCCACCAGCGCCGGATAGCGACTAGGCAGTGTGGCGGCAAACTCATAGAAGCGAGTGACCATTTTGGGCATGTCAGCCATCAAATTAAATCCCTGCTGCCATACCGCAGGAGCAATGACAAACACCGACAGCAAGGTAATTCCGCCAAACACAATGAGTACAGCAATCACTGCCCATACTCGAGAGAAGCCGATTAATTGCAGTTTATGCGTTGGCCACTCGAGCAGATAGGCTAAAACAATCGCCACCAGCAACGGGGCAAGTATTCCGTTGAAAAAATAGATAATACAAAAACCGACTAGCAGGATCGTCAGCAATGCTACTGCCTGCGGATCGGTAAAACGTCTCCGATACCACTGCATTAACATATCAAGCATGCGGGTCACTCCTTAAGCTGCACAAACGTGTGGTTCTTATCCTTGAAAAGAGCTGGCAAAAATCGCCAATAACGTAAAATGATAATTTTTGCTGTCATGAGGACATGGAGTCCATCAGGCTATGGTGGCAGAATAAGCCAACAAGCAAGAAACTTCGCCATTCTCAACACAGGATCACGCTTGAAAATGGGCGCATACCCAAAAATTTCATGTTAGCGGGTATATTCATTTGTGGAATGAGTGTAATTGAGTGTGACAAAGTTAAGAAGAACTCTTATCGGGGTTTAGTGTCAAAAATGCCATGACTGACTCTTACAAATGCGTTGTATCCCATTGATTAACGCTTTCACCAGATGAAACTGAATGGAACTGTCACGTATGACTTCTCGGTTTAAAACATCGGTTATCGCAACGATAGTTGCTGGGCTATTGCTCACTGGCTCAATGCCAAGCAAAGCAGATCCTAGCGATGACCAACTGCCTGACATTGGTACAACTGCGGGAAACACGCTGAGTATTAACCAAGAGCTGGCGATGGGTGATTTTTATGTGCGTCAGTTGCGCGCTAGTACACCGCTGATCAACGATCCACTTTTGATGGAGTATATCAATGGGCTCGGCGCAAGGCTGGTCGCTCATGCTAACTCGGTACGCACACCGTTTCACTTCTATTTGGTTCGTAACGACGAAATCAACGCCTTCGCCTTCTTCGGAGGCAACGTTGTTTTACACTCCGCACTCTTCCGATATACCGATAATGAAAGCCAACTGGCCTCGGTTATGGCGCATGAAATTTCTCACGTCACCCAGCGCCATTTAGCACGTGCGATGGAAGAGCAGCAGCGTACTGCGCCGCTGACATGGGTCGGTGCACTCGGTTCAATCTTGCTGGCAATGGCAAGCCCACAGGCTGGTATGGCTGCGCTTAGCGGTACATTGGCAGGTAGCCAGCAAAATATGATCAGCTTTACGCAGCAAAATGAGCAAGAAGCAGACCGTATCGGCATTCAAGTGCTACAACGATCCGGTTTTGATCCGCAAGCGATGCCAAATTTTCTGCAAAAGCTATCCGATCAGCTACGCTATTCATCCAAGCCCCCAGAAATTTTGCTGACTCACCCCCTACCCGATAGTCGTTTATCTGATACGCGCAACCGCGCTAATCAAATGCCTCCGCACCCAGTTCAGTCCTCACAAGATTATTTATTAGCGAAGGTACGCGCTCTTGGCATGTACAGCGGTGGACAAGATGGCAATACGTTCCTGACGGAAGATGTGCTCAAGGCGATGGAAAATGGCAACGTGCGCGAACAAACCGCCGCTCGCTATGGTCGTGCCATTTTATTTAGCCAAACAAACAAATATGATGATGCCCGAAAAATGCTACAACCTCTGCTTGACAGTCAGCCCGATAACATCTGGTTTATCGACTTGATGACAGATATCGATCTGGAGCAGAAAAAAGCACCAACTGCGATTGCCCGTTTAGAGAAAGCGTTAGCCAAAAACCGCACTGAGCCCGTCTTGCAAATCAATCTGGCAAACGCTTATGTCGAAGGAAACCAAGCCGCTAAAGCATCGCGGATACTCTATCGTTATACCTTTGAGCACCCTAATGATCCTAATGGTTGGGATCTACTCGCTCAAGCTAGCACAGCACAAGGCCTTCGTGATGAAGAGCTTTCTGCTCGCGCTGAAAGTTTGGCACTGTTAGGTCAGTTAGATCAGGCGATTGGCTTACTCAGCAATGCCAGCGCACTGATGCCCGTTGGCAGCCTAAAACAGGCTCGCTACGACGCGCGTATCGATCAGCTTAGACAACTACAACAACGCTTCAAGCAATACCAACGCGGAGGCCGTTAAGGAAAATCCATGACGCAACGAGTAACGATTTATCACAACCCACGCTGCTCCAAAAGCCGCGAAACCCTCACGCTGCTGCAAGAACAAGGCATCGAACCCCAGATTATTCAATATCTTGATACTCCGCCAGACGCGGCCACGCTGAAAACACTGTTGAAAGATCTCGGTTTCAGTTCCGCCCGTCAGCTCATGCGCCATAAAGAAGATATCTATAAAGAACTCAATCTGGCGGATGAATCCCTAACGGAAGATCAATTGATCGATGCCATGGTCAATCATCCTAAATTGATCGAACGTCCCATCGTCGTTAAGGGAAAAAAAGCGCGCATCGGCCGTCCTCCTGAGCAGATATTAGAGATCCTGTAATTCGAGGTTTGATATGGAACAGCCCGTCTTAAAAGGCAAACTTGTTGAGCTGCACCCAATACAGGTGGAGCACCGCCAGCCAATCATTGATGCTGCATCAGACGGGCAACTTTGGGAGATGACATTAACCGTGATCCCAAGCCCGCAAACCATAGATCAATATCTCAATCACGCTTTCGAAAACCGCGACAACGGCAGCCATATCCCCTTTGTGATTATCGATGCGGCAAGCCGCAAAGTCGTGGGGTGCACCCGTTTTTGGAAAATTGACCGCGCCAACCGAAAACTGGAAATTGGCCATACGTGGCTGAGCCAATCTTTTCAACGTTCAGGCATCAACACTGAAGCTAAATACCTCCTTCTAACCTACGCCTTTGAAGTGATGGAATGCGTACGTGTACAGTTCACCACCGATGAAAATAACACCCGCTCACGCGCCGCGATCTTGCGCATCGGCGCCCAACAAGAAGGCATCATTCGCCATGAACGAATCATGCCCGATGGCCGAAAACGCAATTCTGTGCGATTCAGTATTATTGACGATGAGTGGAAAGTGATTAAGGCGGGGCTTGAGGGGAAAATGGCTGGGAAGCTTGGTGTGAGTTAGTGGGTGGGTTCTCACCGATCGTTTCTGCAGTTACTGTATAAGGTTCCGCCCGCCAGCCAATAACCTAACCCAACTCACTCATGCCCCCGTAGCCCGTATATAATAGGCAGTGGGGGGAAGGGATGATTTATTTTTTTGTTATCAAATTCAATTATTGTGTATTTTCATTCATCGCGTAGTAACGCAACATTCAGAATATAACCATCTGGTGTAAACCCTGAAGCACCAGACCCCCAGTAAAATTGCGCCTCATCAATGCTAAAGGGTGTACTTCATAATGATAATACGCACAAGAGCACTGAAAACATGGGAATGTAACCAGAACTGCTGCAAATACAGATGGTTACCTCCTAAGTACTTATAGGGGGGCTGGTAACATTTTTAAGACATAAAACAAATTGGGTTCACTGACGATATAAAGTCTATCCTGATGAACCGCTATTCCTTCCGGTTGAGGAATGTGTTGGATAATATCCCCTAAGTCAGACTCTCGGTATATGACGCCATTGATATCCATCTCTCTAACCATTTTACTCTCATCAGACAACACATAGAGACGTTGGCGAACCTCGTTCCAAGCTAACCCTGAGATATCTTTTGTTGAGGAGAATAGTTTTTGAATTTTAAAACCACGAAGATGCCCTCGCAAAAAGCCATCTATTTTATACACCGCCGCGGGGAATTTCTCGTTCGCAATAAAAAGGGTATCGTGTTGTTTTGAGTACTCTATACCTTCAATACCGTAGTTACGCTTTCCACCCAGATCAAACACGAAGTGAGGCGCAAGCCGCGTATAATGCATATCCGAAAGGTCTAGCGCAATGAGGGTGATAGACCGCGTTCTCTCCTCAGCAATAAAAAACAGGTTATCCTCAATAAAAGTGATGGACTCGGTATCCTCCATATTCGTCAGGGGTATCTGTTGCAACACATTACCTTCCTCATCCAGCTGCATGACTTGGGAAGGTCTGTTCGTGACGGCTATCAATGTTTGGGTTGCATCATCCCAAGTGAGCCCTGAAAGGTTGTCAGAAACCTCCATAATAGCCCCCTCATAAAGAACACCGTCAATCAGGGGCGGGGAACGAGCTCCGGTGATGAAGAACAAATAGCCCAGTGTGGCAATGGATATCACCAGAAGGTATTGCAATTTTCTTTTATGTTTCACAACCAAATAAACCTTATAAAATCATGCACAATTTTATTGTTGAAAATAAATACGCCCATTTTGAGTACGTCACTTAAGAAACGATACGCCCAATTATTGACAGTAACTGCCTGCGTATTTTCTCATTTAGGGATAGCTGACATTCACTTTATCCAGCGTCTCCATCAAATCCATGATTTGCTCTGGTGTAATGGCGCCGCTATAGGTGACTTTTATTTGTTTCACCGCTTCATTACGCATGCCCTCAGCACGCACTTCTGTCACAGCAGCATGGCATCATCAATAACAGGAATGTCCACAGCGAACATGTCAATAGCGTCATGCCATCTCTCTTAAACATAAAAAAACCATGCGTCGGCGGTCTCCCCTTCTAAAGCTCACCGCACCGAGCTTGAATAAAAACGCTTTACTGCCAAGATAAAAACGGAGGTGGCCAATCCCCTCTACCACGCTCCGTTGTCATCAACACCTCATCAGTGGTTGTGGCATGTATGGCTGGCCGCGTATTCACGGCTAATCCCATACACATGGCGTAATCGACGGCTGCCCACCACGCTCAGCAAGCACGCTAGGCTAAAACACCCCCGACTGTCCCATAGCCACACCTGCATATCGCCACTTTTGTACACAAGCCAGCACTTAATGCCGTCATTGCCCATCATGATGAACGTGCCAAGCAGCAATAAAAAATACCCACCGCGCCCCCTACCCAGCGACCACGCATCGGATAGGTCCCCCCCCACAGCGCCCCCCCGGTAAGAGACCGCCCCATCCCCAGTGGATAATCATCTTAGAGATAGCCGAAGACTGCATGGCCATACCAGCAATCCGTAATTAGGATTAATGTAAAAATGGGGAAAATAGCTGCTGACTATACCAAGACGAATGCGGCGACCTGCCCTCTGTGATGAACCACGAACTATTATCAACAAAGTACGTCATAAGGCCGACCAGACTTGACACCATGAATTTAACTAATCTCTGTATGGCAACCCGATAGTAACGCTGCAGACTGCTAATAAAGCTTGCAATCAATTACCATAATTCGAACACAATAACTACCGAGAGCCATCGCAATGCCACACCCTATTAATAACCTGATATATCTACCTTGTATAAGCTTACAAATCACGTATGGTAATGCCAATAGTAATACCTCCAACACACTTTCCGCCTCCAGCTTTATAAACCGTACTTAGATCAGGGAATTTTATATCAAAAACACCCTCACCAATTGCTGAATTATCGCCAAATGTTGGCGTCCAGGACGTGTAATCCATTAAACCAACCCAACTGCGTCCTATATTTTTTATTTCAGAGTAACCAGTTCTTTCAGTCCCCCAAAGAAAAGGAGGAAACTCCGATACAGAAAAGTCATCAAACACTACAGGGCCGCTCTCCGTAGAACATGACAAATAAAGAGCATTAATGATAATTCTGTATTGCATTTCCAGACGACCATTTGATATAGCCCTGTATTTTAGTTGTATAGGGTTAAATGTTTTTAATGAGTCATCCCACTGAAGATTAACGTTATCTCGACCAATCATATCAACCTGAAAACCAATGCCCTGATGCCTAGGAGGATCAACTAGCATACGCACCGTTAAATTTAATTCCTTAGTCATTGTCGCAACTGCAACACTGGAACTAAAAAAAACAGCAAAAAAAATCAAAAAAAGATTCACGTCACATACCATTCATAAATGATTAAAACAATTCATTGGTCTCAAAGACCAACGTAATATCTTCAGTAAAGATAACCCTGTTTGACGTTATGATTGTGGCACTGGCTTTGGCATCGAGACGAAAACTCATGTTTAAACTATCATCTATCGAGTATGTTTTGAATTCAGCCACAGAACCTTTCCCAACTTTTCCATCGATTAACTTAAATCTTTCACCACTATTAAGAGATGTTATCTCCATTTCATATGGGATTGGCGAATGGCCGGGAACATCGGCATACATCTTTCCTATTTCACTATTTTTTGAACGAGGAGTCACTTTTAATGACTTTCCTAATGCCCCACTAACGGAAATGAAAGTAGAACCATTACCGACATAGTCATTTCCACCAACCTCACTTACAAAAATTTGTAAGTATGGCGAAGCCGTAGTTACTGAATTAATATATGGCTTATTATCCCATACAATATCCAGAATAAAGCCACCAGTGAACAAATCCTTGCTGCCTGTTGAAGGATTAGTTATGTTCACCTCAGTAGACTGAATATGCGCACTGCCTTTGTAAATATCTGCCGGATAGTATTTTTCATTAAAAATATTACTAAAGTTTTTTCCATCTTTAATCTTCCATTGATAGTTCGCACTATTCACCAGGAAAGGAGTCACCGAGTCCTGAAATGAGAAAGCATGACTGCTGGTTGTGCAGAAATTTTGTCCCTTGGGCTTCGCAACAGATTTGAAGACTCCCGGAGAAACCAGATGCGATAAATCACTTCCCTTACAGGTCCCTTCTATTACAGCAGTTCCATCATTACCATTAGCGGAACTTGACGCATCGAATGCAACCAGTTCAAGAGGTATTTCTATTGCTGCACCATATTTTTGTCCAACCAGTTTAATGATGGATGTGTTGCCAGACAGACTAAACCCTGCATACCTCTGTGAGCCTTCTGAATCCCCGGAGAATGAATTAACAATGTTATCAGGATTACTTAGCTGGAAGCCTTTCATATCCGGATCCAGATTTGCATTGGCCGAAGTAAAAGAACCAGAAAGTAATCTGTCAGTTGTTGTTGTCAGGTTCAGCTGCAAGGATATATTTTTAGCCTGTGCCCCTCCTGCAAAAGCAAAAAAAAACAGGAAAAATAAATTTTTTAAGTTTTTCATAAAATTACATTTTCAAATTAAAACACCTGGTTGTTACGGTAACTACGGTTATGATTAGTAATGTCAAAACTCATCGTTTTCTGGCGTAATTCCGCTGGAACTACAAATTGTTTTTGACGACCTGCAGGTGCCAAAAAGGATGCTTCACACAGTTGCTGCTTTGACTTTTTAGCCTCTGCTCCTTTGCATGCGTTTAGCTCTACGATAACTAACGTATTTCCTGAGTTCTTAACTGTCAAAACGCCTGTTTTTTTATTGTAGTCAAGATTGTACTTAACATCAGATATCTGAGCGGGCAAGATATAGTATGCCTTGAAACCTATTTGCATTGACATCTGATTCACTTTTTTTGAATCGGTTATGTGTGGTTGAGGTAAAAAAGACACTGTATAAATCTCATCACGTTCACGTTTCCGGTTCTCATCAATCATATTGACTGCTACCTTTTTGCTCTCTTTGCTGTCAAGAATAAACAAGTCAGGATTGACAGTAATCTGCCATGATTTCAGGTTGTCTCGAGAATAGATATTTTCAACAGGCTTATCGTTAACATAGTTGACTTGAGATATTTCAGTTTTGACGTATACAGGTATCTCTGTGTCATTCACAATATTATAAAAATCACCTTGTTTATCCTGACCACTAATCAGGATCATGTTATCGATACCAAGGGCAATAGTCTGATGGCTGAAAAATGAAGTTAACAGTACTGCAAAAATATGCTTTTTCATTATACCTTCTTTTTAAAACATTAAGCTGCCGATATTTAATTCATGGCAACATTAGTTATAGAATTCCCAGTAGCGACAGGTTGTTTCATTGCACCGTATTTGTTAATTAATTGTCTTTGCTGTGGCGTCAATTTTTCATTAAGCGTTCCATATACTGCATATGCCTCGGATTGCATCTGTGTAATTCTGACGGACATGCCTGCCTTCTCAAGCTGGTCACTCAACCGTAATGCATTTTCATAACTACGGAATACGCCAAATCTCCATGATTCCATGAGCTTTACAGCAGAATAGTTTGGCTGTTTTCTTTTGTCTTTTAGCAAACTGGATAAAACGCCAAAAGACGAAGACACTTCATCTGGTATGTTCTTATCCTTGGATCTGCTGTTGGATAAGTGAGCAACTGCCGGTCTCTTCAGACTAGGAGAATCTTTTGCCAGCAGCCGTTGGCCACTACCTGAATGCAGTGTTTCACATTTCACGCCATAAAGACGTGTTAAAGGCTGAGTCAGATTAACATTACTTTCCTGCAAACAAAGCATGTCTGAAGAGACAAGACGGAAAAAATCTTTCCCCTTGAGAAAAACTTTAAACAACCCATCTTCCAGCTTATCAACTTTTAGACAGGAGCCTCCCTGACATTCGATTTTGTCAGCAGGAAAGCCGCGATTATCATATATTTCTGCAATAATTTGATACTCAGGCTGATAATCTGTCTTGATATATAACGTGCTACCCGGAAGGCTAAACCCCTGAGCCTGGTCACTTTCTGTGTTGTGTACACCGAATGCTGAAGACTGAAGCCTGGCATTCCATTGCTTATACTTTTCCAGTGGAATGACTTTATCGCCACCCTGAGCAAAATAATCCTGATTACTTAAAATTTTATCATCTTTTTTTAAGGTAAGTTGTGCATGAGGCCGAACGTTTGATTTGCTCCCTTGCTCTTTCATAATTAATCTCTCCCTTACCTCTTCTGGCGTACTGTCATTGACGATCAAATAACTTTCTGCCGCACTGTTGCTCAACCAAAAACCATGGCGATTAAGAATCTGGCTGCCGGATAAAGTGGCAAACATGGAGTTCTGGCCTCCACTCTGAGGTTGCATCGTGGCATTTCCATTGAAATTAAATGATTTTTGACGCGTACTTAATGACGTACCTACTTTTCGTTGTTGATTTTTTCCACCAAAACTCTCACCCACTGACAGAGAACCGTTGCTACGCTCACCATTAAGAAAATTGTATTGCAAAGTGGCATCAGTCACTGACTGACTTCCTTTATTCCAGCGTGGAGAAATTTGAACACTGGTATCTCGACCTAAGGGCATAGAAAAATTAATACCAATATGAATATTATCTGTTTTACTTCCACGACCGTCTGGCGTGGTGTTTTTATAAATATTAGATGAAATATTCACACCCAGATTAGAGTTATATACGAATGGCATATTATAACCCGCATTATACCCAATGCTGTTACTGTAACTTCCTGATTCACTATTATTACGCTGATAGAACAGACTCAGATGGCTATTACCCGGTCCAAATCCTGCATGGCTTGATATCATGATCTGTTCATAGCTACTATTTCCCAGCAGTGTTTCAGAAAGCACTCGGGGTGTATTGGCTTTCTGTGTATCAGCAGACAACCGTGATCCTTTGTTGTCAACATGTTGTCCGGCTTCATAACGACTCCAGTTCAGATTAAAATTTTTCCAATTTACTGATGCTGTATTGTAGTAACGCCCATCGCTAAATACGGATGAAACCCCGCTGACAGTCAGTGATGGCGTCACTAACCACTTTCCACCTACTTTTAAAAGCTGCTGACCAGCGGCGTAGGTAATACCCATGCCAATTTGTAGTGGATTCCAGAGGCGCCAGACAACATCCCCTTCAGCCATTTCCATTTCTGGCCCATTTGCATTATCAGAGCTTGTGCGAGCCACCCCCAGACTAAAATCAGTACTTCCGGTGTTGAGCTGAAAATCTGGCGTATTGATGATACGTTCAAATTGCTCACTCAAAACGTTATCACCAGATTTAACTTTTACAGTTACGCTGTAATTCCCGACAGGCAATTTTTCATAATTAATAAATTGCTGCCCAGCCTCCATTGGTTCGCTATAAATAAGCGTATTTTCCCGCCATATCTCGACTGCTCCAGCCTGCGGCACATAAAAGTATAAACGCTGGTAGCTTTCTCTTCCGCGGCGAGCCAGATTGCGTGAGGACGAAAGATACACACCTTCTTTATGTAACGAAGCGATAGACAATAAACTTGTACTGTTTAACGTATTAAAATTTTGACTACGCCCCGCCAGTAAACGTAAAGGGCCAGACTCTAAGTCATACAAAAATTCTGGTACAGAAACATCCTGCTTACCACTGTTTGATGTAACGTATAACTCATTACGGATATGACCGAAAGGCAATCCTAAAATTGTACGATTATTAAGATTATAATTCCATTGCTCACCAAAATAGCTACTGTACAGTGAGGGAGAATTTATCAGTGACAAACGGTCATTGTAGTTACTGACATATTCAACTTCCCCCGTTTCCTGTACATAAGCTTGTTCAGAAAGTATCAGCCGCACTTTGTCTGCGTTGTTATCGATAACCACGGCAAACATTTCTCCTTCGGGTAAAGTCACCTGACAGGTTTCTTTGCTACCATTGCACGAATAGCTATCCATACCTCTTACAAAAGAATCATTAACGTCATCAGCAATTTTTTTACTGATGTTATTATTGACAAGAAAATCATAAATTTCTTGCTGACTGGTTTCAGATACAATGCTAACTTGATAGTCACTCATCATAGCATTGACAGGTAAAGATTCACCATTGATCAGAACAATGCTGACGTTCTTTTCTTTTGATATAAAGAGCTGGCGAAACTCTTCAGGTGCAGAATTATGTAATGCCAGTACGCGTGAAGAACTGTTACCCTGTGCTTTAGCATCTAGGGAAAGGCACATCAATAAAAAAATGATTCCAAGCCTTTTTTTCTTGTCAGCTTTTTTCATTGATGCCTCATTAAACTCGGTCTCACACGTTAAGATATGCTCCCACTAAATAAATGACATCGTTATTGTGAGAGCATATGAATAATTAAGTCACATCAGCTGTAAATACAACGGTAGATGTGACCATAAAATTATCACCTTCAGTAAATGTTCCGTCAGGTAGTTCACCCGTGCCTGAAATACTAATATCAGCATAGTCAGTAGTGGTACCTATAACATCAACTGCATCAATAGCAGCACTGGAACCCACTTTCAAAACTTCGCTACCTATAGACAATTTTAATTTTGGCGTCGCTGAGGAACCTGCAACAGCATTTAAGCCCGTAAATCTTTCAGAAGACGCCAGATAGGCCTTGATTTTTGATCCTGCGGTTAGTTTTGAACTGGTCTTTATACCAAAACTGACAGGCGCTAATGTAAATACTTTTCCATCGTCAGTTCCATTATCACTAATGGAGACTGTACCGATAGTAGGCACAAAAGGCTGTGAAGGATCAAGCGGACTTACAAATGACAGACCACCACTGGCCGTAGGTTTCGTCGGAACCGTACCCTGCCATTGCAAGGTCATATTATTAGTAGTGGTTATCGCTTGTGATGCAGTAGAAAATACACCAATGCATACTGCTAAGGATAGCAGTGTATTAATTTTTTTTGACACGCTCACTCCATTTTTAATTACAATATAAAAACCAGATTTTAATATATAGAAAAATAAACCATACTTTCATACGACCATTCATCTATCCCAGAAATAGTTGCTTATAAATCTTATCAAGATATCAAATCCAACATACTCAAATATTAAAAATCATTCAGCAGGGATGACGCCGTTCACTTTCTCCCTTTCCAGAAAATGGATGATTACTCTGTTCCTATGAAGCCCTGCTGTAATAAGGCTGCAAATCGTAAACCATTTTACTCACATGCTGCATATGTTTTATTTTTACGGAGAGATAACATTGAGAGACGCTATGTTTATCGCAAACAACCGTACGCGAGAGCCCTCCAACAAAGTATTCACTTAACGCTTTTATTACTTTATCACTTCTAATGCCAGAAACTTCAATAAGCGACATAAAATGCTGTTCAGAAACCTTTCCAGAATACAAGTGATATTTATCATACAAAAAGCACTCTTTCATTACATACCTGTATTAATGAATATCTATATTTGTGAATGCTAATGTTAAGATGAGAGCGAACCACTTATGTTTTAACTAATTTGAATCAAACACTAATCCTTTCAATTCGCCCATGTATGTTAATTTTCTGTATGCAGCAAAAAATCACCTGTTACATTCTGAAGTTACCGGGATATAGAGTTCGCAATTCACATTCTCTTCAGAAAACAGATCTGATTTATAACGAATAAATGTTTTTCCTCCAAACCATTGGAGCTTATTGTCTGTCAAAGTTTTAATATGAGTCAATCGTGAAAAAACAGAATAATCATACCAGGATCCTGAATAGGTAATTTTTGCATATTTGCCTGGTAGCATTACTTCTATTCTTTCATTGGAGCTTGCTTCCGGGTCATTAAGGATGACTTCGACTCCTACTCTTCCCAGACGACCAGACATTACAGATAAACTATCCGAAATACTTATCGAAACCCATAAATCCTGCATTGACTGAGCACTTTGAAATTGCCTTTTTATCAATCTGATAAAATCACTTTCATCATAGTTGATATAATCCTCAATAAATGAAGCAGTTCCTTTTATAACCACCTCCTGCGTTACATCAATCATATCAAACTGATGCTCACTCAAATCAAACAGTAAAGGTGGTTGTAATAAGCTAAAATCCCAATTTGATGCCTCCCTGTACTCACTAGGCGTTTGAAAGAAAAAACGCCGAAATGCCCTTGAAAAATTCTGAGCACTAAAGTAGTGAAATTGAGTAGCAATTTCAGTGATCGATAAATTTGTTAGTCGCAACAACACTGCACACCTTGTCATTCTGCGCTTGTGAATATAGGCGCCTAAACTCACTTTATATTTTTCAAAAAATATATTCTCGATGGTCCTCCTACTGTAACCAGTTGATTCTACTAACTCTTCTACCCCAACTTTATTGTAAAGCTGATTTTCTATCCAGAATAATATGTGCCGACTTATCGTGTTTTTCATCTCATCTCGTCCTGTAATTAAGATACCGGTAACAGCAACACCCTGCGTTTCATTTTCCGCAATTCTTCTGCAATTTTATGTAAATTATAAAAATTACTACTTTTTTTGTTATTCCTGCTTTTCCACACTTGGAATGTAGTTTGGAGCATTGACCAAACAGTTTTCTATATAAAAAACCCAATCTTATTATCGCATTACGATAGTTGGTTTACGCAAAACCGACGGGGAATCTTCACTCTTTAATTTGATTTAAGAGACTTTCATACCCAACCAACTTTATGCTGATGAGTCCCCTTATGGCAGTCATAGTCCTTCAACATCGTGAGAACATCACTATCAAAAAGCTTTTCCGACTTCAGAGCTTCAGAGCTTCAGAGCTTCAGTAGCCTTTTAAGGCCGAAGTCGAGAATACTGCCAATCCTTCACTATTTACACATGGTGCAAGACATTTGGCGACGTGGAAGTTCCTGAGGTACAACCACTCAAGCCCGCTTAAGAGGAGAACGCCCACCTCAAAAATCTGCTTGCTGCAGTCATGCATGATAAAGAGATGCCTCTGGGGTGAAAGTTCTGGCGATAGACATGAGTGGAAAAACGTGGAAGGTATATGCGAATTAGCGGATCTGTGGCAATGTCGTGCCTGCAACCTGTCAAGCCTGTTCCTTTCAACCCGCAGTTATTCAGCTCAGTATCCGATTGCTGCCACCTGAACATGTCTCGTTCTTTTGTTAGCGCCAGTGATATAAGACGGTAATTCACCGTTTTGATCGTCCGCTCCACCCAACACGTTGTTTCCTTGAGGTTCTCATACCGGAAAGGACATCAACGTGCTGAGCAGAGAGGACTTTTACATGATAAAGCAAATGCGCCAGCAGGGTGCGTACATTGTCGATATTGCGGCCCAGATTAGTTGCTCCGAACGGACTGTCAGACGCTACATCAAATACCCTGAACCGCCAGCCAGAAAGACCCGCCATAAAATGGTTAAGCTGAAACCTTTTATGAATTACATCGACATGCGTCTGGCAGAAAATGACTGGAACACCGAGCTTATGCAATCCGCTGACCATGATGTATCGCATCAGGCTATGGCAGTGAAAACAGTAGACATTGAACCGCACCGAGTTTCTTGGAGACTAAACTCTCACTGAAAGGAGACCCAAAATGAAATCACAATCCGCCAAACGTTATCCCCCTGAACTGCGCGAGCGCGCTGTCAGAATGTTGTTGGAACACCGTAATGAGTATGGCTCTGAACTGGGTGCCATTCGTGCTATCTCGTCAAAAATCGGATGCCATTACGACACTCTACGAGCCTGGTTACGTCAGTATAAAAATGATGTTCGTGATGGTGTTAACCCCGTCAGCACTGATGATGGCGGACTGAGCACCAATGGACGCGGAGGTGCTAGCGTCGACAGGCAGCACAGGCGACTCTTACGATAATGCCCTGGCCGAGAGTCACAATGGTCTTTACAAAGCGGAGGTTATACACCGTAAGAGCTGGAAAAACCACGCAGAAGTGGAGCTTGCGACACTGGCATGGGTGGACTGGTTCAACAATCGACGGTTACTTGAACGGCTAGGACACATACCGCCGGCAGAAGCCGAAAAAGCGTATTATGCTTCTATCAGGAATAAGGATCTGGCAGCCTGAGCTTCCGGACTAAAAACTCTCCAAAAAATCGGGGCAGTTCAGTCACTACAAAATAAAAAAGTTAGAGTAAAAGTTACCGCTGAAGCCGGTGGGAGTTACATGCAATGAAAATGATGAATAAAAAATTACTGACAATAATCATTGGGGCATCGTTATTACCAACAATGGCAAATGCAGATATTGATGGAACACCGCTCACCACGAAAATAAAAACATCAAGCAGAGTTGAGGCCACTACAGAGTTATATAGTGTAGGTCATCGCTCTGTAATAGACATTAAATCTTGGCATAAAACAGTTGACGGTAAACAATCTGACATCACATCAACATCTATACTCACCTCAAGAATGTTAATTGGTCCAAAAAATGGACAAGAAATATTTGTCTACGATAATAACTATGGTGCTAATGAACAATTATTATATGAGTGCAATATTTATACAGAATACTACCATCACTATTACCTATAATGTATTAAAAATCACAACCTGAGCAACGAATGAAATCACTTTTTAATAAATATACATGTCGTTAACAGTGTCTTTGTCACTATAGAACATGGAATTTTATCTTTATATTTAGACGACGCGAATATTTACTCAATTAATCAAAGCGAATATTTATTCATACCTAAGAACACAAGGATTAATATTGTCTCAACATCTCAATATCAAAATGTTAGAGTTATTGATATTCCTATTGCTATAATGTCAGAATTATATCCAACGCTAAATAAAACAAAACCAATAAAAAAAGGAGGTAATATATACAAACTAAGCAATAGCATAGAACATAGAATTATTTATCGTTCGCCATGCAACGAACTAATAAAAAAAATATTTAGTGAGTTTAATGAAAGCAAATCACCCGTGCATAATGATCATCAAATGAAAAAAACGATGATCTTCATACTGCTCAATAATCTCGTTAACATGTCAGGGTTTATAGATCTGTTAGCAAAATGTATAAAACCCACATTACATGAAAGAGTATATGATCTAGTGACACGGGAGTTAAATAAAAAATGGACTATAAAAAAAATAACTTCAGCTCTAGAAATAAACGAGTCCTCACTAAAAAGACAGCTTGTTATTGAAGGGACGTCTACAAAAAAAATTGTCAATGAGGCTAGATTCAATATGGCGATCAGATTAATAAGAGGAGGAAAGCATAAAATAAAAGATATTGTGTTGATGTGCGGCATAAAAGATAAAAACACCATACAGTTTTTATCGGATGTTTTCTTTAACAACTGATGTAAAAACGCGCTACTATATATAAAAGAGAATAACTCCACTATTAATGGAGTTATTAATCAATTCGATAAAGTGAGATCTATAGCACGATCAGCATAAATAAATCACCCATACCGACCCGTAATATAATCCTCAGTTCTTTTCTGCCTTGGCGAGGTAAATAAGGTGTCGGTATCTGCATATTCCACCACTTCTCCCTGATGGATAAATGCGGTGTAATCGGATACTCGTGCGGCCTGCTGCATGTTGTGCGTCACCAGTACCACGCTGTAATTTTGTTTTAACCCAACAATCAGTTCTTCAATCGTTAGGGTTGAGATGGGATCTAGCGCCGACGTTGGCTCATCCAAGAGCAATACTTCCGGTTCAATGGCGATAGCGCGGGCAATAACCAGTCGTTGCTGCTGACCGCTGGAAAGCTTAAAAGCGTTTTCTCTCAAACGACCTTTCACCTCATGCCATAATGCGGCCTGTCGCAGCGCTCGTTCAACGGTCTCATCTAAGACGCGGCGATCGCGCACACCGTTTAGCCGTAGGCCATAAACTACGTTTTCATAGATGGATTTCGGAAACGGATTTGGCCGCTGAAACACCATGCCTACACGACGACGCAGCGCAGCCACATCAACATCATTGCCGCTCACGCGGCTACCGTTGACGCTTACCTCACCTTCCACGCGACACTGTTCCACTAAATCGTTCATACGATTAAAGCAGCGCAGCAACGTTGATTTTCCGCAGCCAGAAGGCCCAATCAATGCGGTTACCCTATTCTTAGGGACGCGTAAATTCACGTCAAACAGCACCTGTTTGGCACCATAAAACAGATTCAGGTCTTGAGCGGCCAACGCCGTTTGCTCTGCTGGCAATGCTTGGACATCCAATAGGGGCAATGTTTCCGGTGCGGTTAAACCCACGGGATTGACTCCTCACAATAAATACCTATCCCTGCGGAATTCGAAGAATAGATAGACAACAAACCGTTAAAGCGACAACGCACGATACTTCTCACGTAAATAATGACGAATCGACATCGCGGCTAAATTCAACCCGACCACCAGTGTCACTAACAAAAATGCAGTAGCAAACACCAGCGGACGAGCAGCCTCAACATTCGGACTTTGCAGTGCGCCGTCATAAACTTGGAATCCTAGATGCATAAATTTCCGATCCAGGTGCAAATAAGGGAATACGCTATCAATTGGCAATTCAGGCGCTGACTTCACCACCCCAACCAGCATCAGCGGGGCGGTTTCACCGGCAGCTCGCGCAATGGCGAGGATCAGCCCTGTTAGCATCGCAGGCACAGCCAAAGGTAAAACAACACGGCGCAGCGTTTCTGCTTTCGTGGCCCCCAATGCCAAAGATCCTTGTCGTAACGAGGCGGGAATTCGCGCCAACCCTTCTTCAGTAGAAACTATCACCACCGGCAGCGTTAACAGTGCCAGCGTGAGTGACGCCCACAGCAGCCCCGGCGTGCCAAACGTTGGATTCGGCAGCGATTCACTAAAGAGCAGCTGATCTATCGAGCCACCCAGTACATATACAAAGAAACCCAAGCCAAAAATACCGTACACAATGGAGGGCACCCCCGCCAAATTCACGACCGCGATACGAATCAAGCGAGTAAACCAATTCTTACGCGCATATTCATGCAGATAAACGGCGGCAATCACGCCCAAAGGCATCACAATCACGGACATGAGTATCACCATCAGCATAGTGCCGAAAATTGCAGGGAAAACGCCGCCTTCGGTGTTGGATTCTCGCGGACTATCCACCAGAAATTTTTTAACCTGCTTCACCCAGTGGCGAGCTTTGTCGCCCGTACTCATCGCATTCGGCTGCCAAGCATCGTGAATTTCATAAATCGGAATTTCTCTCTGCACGCCGTTCATATCACGTAATAGAACGCTATCGCTTTTTTGCTCTCTACCCAGCGCATCTATACGAGCAATCAGCTGTTGGTGTTTACGCTCCAACTCCTGACGCTCGGCTTTTACCTGTGCTTGTAAACGCGCATCCCATTTCCCCTTCATTTCGGCCTGTCGCTGTGTCAAACGCAGGCTCTCAAACTGGGCGCTGATGGCAGAAAGCTGATGTTGGCGCAAATGAGTTATTTTCTGGCTGAGCTCTTTAGTTCTGGCAATTCGCCTCTCAAGATCGCGTACTATTTCGCGGCCGACCAAAGGTTGACCATTCTCCAGTAGCCCAACCAAATAACCATAAGCATTGCCGTTATGCTCGCGCTCCAGAACCAGTAGATCTTTAGGCTTACGTGTATGACTGATATCCGCAGCCATCACCACTAAAAAATCCTGATTTTCCCACTCACGGTTGCCGGTTTTAATGAGAAAGCGTGAAAGCTGGGCGGGGGCGTTCGGCGCTAATTTCACGCCGGCATCCAACAGCTGCTGACGCGGAACCTGAGTGATGCCGTAGCGCTCCCCGATAATATGCTGCCCGCTTTTCAGCTCAAACTCATAGACGGAATGCGGCCAGAAATAACGCATTCCCTGCCCCGCTAGCAAAGCGATCAACCCAATCAGCGCTAAGAGGCTGATAGTCACGGCGCCAGCGCTGAGCCAAATCCACGGGCGTCCACTGCGTATCCAAGGCGTTTTTGCCACGTTTTGAACTGGACTCTGAGTACTCATAGTCCTTCCCGATCAGCGCTGTAGCGCAAACGTAGTTTCAAACGCACGGCCTCTGCCAACGTGTTAACAACAAAGGTAAACAGGAACAAGACCAGCGCCGTTAGGAACAGCACGCGGTAATGCGCGCTTCCCACTACGGCCTCTGGCATTTCAATCGCAATATTTGCCGCCAATGCTCGCAGACCTTGGAACGGCGTATTATCCAATAGCGGTGTGTTACCCGTCGCCATCAGCACAATCATGGTTTCCCCTACTGCCCGCCCCAGACCAATCATCAAAGCGGAAAATATCCCAGCACTGGCGCTAGGTAACAACACTCTCATCAAGGTTTGCCACTGGGTCGCACCCAACGCCAAAGAGCCCTGAGCCAAGCTGGATGGCACGCTAAACAGCGCGTCTTCTGCCAGAGAGAAAATAACCGGCACTAATGCAAATCCAAGTGCAATCGCGACTACCAACGTATTACGCTGATCGTAACCGTCGCCCAAACGTTCATGCAGCGGCATACCCCATAATAAAATCTCTACATGAGGTGCCAACATGAACCATAGCACCAGCAGTACCGTCAGCAACGGTAACAACACGCAGACGTCAAACCGATAACCTGCCCGCTGAGCCAGCGCAGGGAAAAGGCGCGTCCAGAGCGCGGCTCCACCAACAATCACCAAAGGGATTAGCACCGGAAGCGCCAACAAAGCTAAAAGATGGTTCTCAATGATGGGAGCCAGCCAAATCGCGGCGACTAAACCAATCACCACCGTAGGAAACGCACCTATCATCTCTATCGCTGGTTTTACTATGCTTCTCTGACGCGCAGACATAAAACAGGCGGTATAAATCGCTCCAGCTACCGCCAACGGCGTTGCAAATAAAAGCGCATAAAAAGCGGCCTTCAGTGTGCCAAAGACGACAGGCCATAGGCTGTACTTGGCCTGATAATTATCGCTACCTGACGTGGTTTGCCACACAGAGTCCGGCTGTGGATAGTTCTCAAACCAAGTCGGTTTAAGCAGCGTTCGCCAACTGATTTCAGGATAATCGTTACTCAGTGGATACCAAAACGCGCCCTTCATCGTCTCTACCAGCAGCCCTTTTCCCTGCGGATCGAACCATGCGGTTTTGACTCCTGATTCGATCGACGTCTGCAATACCGCGTTTTCGCGTAGAGAAGAATAGAGATCCAGTTTTCCACTCGGTGCCAACGCCGCAAATACTCGCCGGTACGGTTCATTAATCAACATGCTATCGGCCAAGGCTGGTTGATAATGTCTAATTTCAGTCAGTTCGCGTTGGCCGTTACGCTGAACATCAAACCATTGGCTAATTTGGCCTTCAGCATTTTGTAGCAACAGGGAGCTGGCTCCCGGCAGCAATGCCATGCGGACGATATTTTTCTGTGCAGTTTTTTGTGGATCGAAAATAATATTCTGGCCTTTGCCTACCGCCGCCTGGCTTAGCGGGAAAACGGTAAGTTGATTCGGACTGAGCACAAACAGGCGACTCCCCTCTGGAGACAGTAACACCTGACTCACGGGGGCATTCACTTCAATCTGACGCACCTGCCATCCCGTCTGGGCTAGCTGACCTAACAATACTCGGCCATCTTGCGTCAACGCCGCTACCATTGGCTGATTTTGTTGTGTCCCTAGGCTAACCTGACGCAGTGGCTGATGCTTATTATCAAACGGTTCCGGTGCTGAACCACGAAGATAGACCCAGTCTGGGGCGAAGTGGCCGGTATCTCCGGTTTTACCCACTGGGTGGAACTGCGGGCTCACTAAGAGCACCTTGCCATCCACGGTGGCTAATACAATAGTGTAAGTATCGCCGTTCATACTGGCGACAGCACTGGGGGCAGACGTTGTAAGCTGCTGTTCCTGCAACGATTGCAACGGCTTATCGGCTGATTGAAGCGCAAGAAACATCCCTTTTCCATTCTCATCAATGCGCCATACCATTTGATGAGTCGCATCAACGCCGACGGCTAGCGCGTTGCCATTTTGCGGCCAAGCCAGCGCTTGAGGTTGACCAATACTGGCGGGTTTAAACAACGGCCAGACAGCAACCAGCAAATAGACAAAAATTAACATCAGCATAGCTAGCACCACCATCCCGCCCGCGCTAACGACGTAGCGAGTCAGGCGATCTCGCCAAGCTCGACGCTTATCACGTATTAATAACGCAGGTGTAGTGTGATCCATGCAAATTCCATTAACAGGGCGAATAAAAGCGACACAGCATAATATGGCATCATTGTTAACGCTACATTACTGTTTGGTCATTGGACTTTAGCGTCAACTTCTCGCCATAATAAAGGCAGACACTGGGTACTCCCACTTTTATCGTCGCTGTCTAGTATTGGAGTCGCAATGGGTCAGGAAAAGCTCTATATCGATAAAGAACTAAGTTGGTTGTCATTTAACGAACGCGTTCTACAGGAAGCCGCAGACAAGAGCAATCCGCTCATTGAGCGCATGCGTTTTCTGGGAATTTACTCCAGCAATCTGGATGAATTCTACAAGGTTCGGTTTGCCGATCTGAAGCGCCGTATTCTTATCAGCGAAGAGCAAGGTTCGACCGGCGCCTCACGCCACTTACTCAAAAAAATTCAGGCCAAAGTGCTCAAAACCGATCAGGAGTTCGATTCGTTATACAACGAACTGCTGCTAGAAATGGCGCGTAATCAGATTTTCTTGATTAACGAGCGCCAACTCTCAGAGAACCAGCAGGTATGGCTGCGCCAATATTTCAAGAATCACCTACGCCAGCACATCACTCCGATTCTGATAAACAATGAAACCGATTTGGTCTCGTTCCTCAAAGATGACTACACCTATCTAGCCGTCGAAATTATTCGTGGTCATCACACCAGCTATGCGCTGCTGGAGATCCCTTCCGACAAGGTTGAGCGCTTCATTATACTGCCGCCGGAAACCCCGCGTCGCCGAAAACCTATGATTCTTGTCGATAATATCCTGCGCTACTGCCTAGATGATATTTTCAAAGGCTTCTTCGATTATGACGCGCTGAATGCCTATTCCATGAAAATGACTCGTGACGCGGAATATGACTTGGTGACGGAAATGGAGTCCAGCTTGATGGAGTTAATGTCGTCAAGCCTAAAGCAACGTCTCACCGCAGAGCCAGTACGCTTTGTTTATCAACGGGATATGCCGGATGAACTGGTTGAACTGCTGCGTCAGAAATTAGGGATATCCTCCTACGACTCGGTGATCGCCGGTGGTCGATACCACAATTTCAAAGACTTTATTAAATTTCCGAATGTCGGCAACGCCCATTTGGTGAATAAGCCGTTGCCACGTTTGCGCCATATCTGGTTCGATAAATTCCGCAACGGATTCGACGCCATCCGCGATCACGATGTGCTGCTTTACTATCCGTATCACACCTTCGAGCACGTACTTGAACTGCTACGTCAGGCCTCGTTTGACCCCAGCGTGCTAGCCATAAAAATCAATATCTATCGCGTCGCCAAAGATTCCCGCATTATCGAATCGATGATCCATGCAGCACACAACGGGAAAAAAGTGACCGTCGTGGTGGAGCTGCAGGCACGCTTCGATGAAGAAGCCAACATCCACTGGGCGAAGCGTTTAACCGAAGCCGGCGTGCATGTCATTTTCTCCGCGCCAGGGTTGAAAATCCACGCCAAGCTGTTCCTGATCTCTCGTAAAGAAGGCGATCACATCGTTCGTTACGCTCATATCGGTACCGGTAACTTCAACGAAAAAACCGCGCGTCTGTACACCGACTATTCCCTACTCACCGCCGATGCGCGTATTACCAACGAAGTGCGTCGGGTGTTCAATTTTATTGAAAATCCGTATCGTCCGGTCAGTTTCGAGCATTTGATGGTATCGCCACAAAACTCGCGTCGTATGCTTTACCAGCTTATCGATCAGGAAATTACTAGTGCACAGGCAGGGCTCAGCGCTGGGATCACGCTGAAAATCAACAATCTAGTTGATAGAGGCTTGGTCGATCGCTTATATACCGCCTCTTCGGCTGGGGTAAAAATTCGCCTTTTGGTACGTGGCATGTGCTCGCTGGTGCCAAATATTCCGGGCGTTAGCGAAAACATTCAGGTTATCAGCATCGTCGATCGATTCTTGGAACACGCGCGCGTCTACGTGTTTGAAAATCATGGCGATCCGCTGGTATATCTCTCATCTGCCGACTGGATGACGCGCAATATCGACTATCGTATTGAAGTTGCCGTATCTCTGCTCGATCCAACGCTGCGCCAGCGCGTATTGGATCTGTTGGAACTGCAGTTCAGCGATACCGTCAAAGCACGTTTTCTTGATAAAGATCTCAGTAACCGCTATGTTCCGCGCGGAAATCGCCGCAAGGTACGCTCTCAGTTGGCTATTTATGATTACCTCAAAGCTCTTGAACAACCCGATAACCAATAACAATTACAGACTTATAGGCCGCTTATGCCGCTAACTCATTCTAATAATAAACCGCAGGAAATTGCTGCTATCGATTTAGGCTCTAACAGTTTCCATATGGTTATTGCCCGTATCGTTAACGGCGCGCTTCAGGTTCTGGGACGCCTGAAGCAACGGGTACATCTCGCCGATGGCCTAGACAGCAACAACATGCTGAGTGAAGAAGCCATGGAACGCGGCATCGCTTGTTTGGCATTGTTTGCTGAGCGTTTACAAGGGTTTCCTGCAGAAAACGTCTGTATCGTTGGCACCCATTCGTTGCGTCAAGCCGCCAATGCGGAAGAGTTTCTCAAACGGGCAGCAAAAGTGATTCCCTACCCGATTGAGATTATTTCCGGTCACGAAGAAGCTCGCCTGATTTTCATGGGCGTAGCGCACACCCAGCCAGAAAAAGGGCGCAAGCTGGTGATTGATATCGGCGGCGGCTCCACGGAAATGGTGATCGGCGAAGATTTCGATCCGCTGCTGGTCGAAAGCCGCCGGATGGGCTGCGTCAGCTTCGCTCGACAGTTCTTCCCGAACGGCACTATTAGCAAAGATAACTTCCAGCGTGCGCGCCTAGCTGCGGCGCAAAAGCTGGAAAATATGGCATGGCAGTATCGCATTCAAGGCTGGCAAGCTGCTCTCGGCGCGTCGGGTTCGATCAAGGCGGCCCATGAAGTGCTGATTGCTTTGGGCGAAAAAGATGGGCTGATCACGCCAGAACGTCTGGAATTGCTGCGCAGTGAAGTCCTCAAGTACAAACGTTTTAGTGAGCTGACACTACCGGGGCTATCAGAAGATCGCCAAGCCGTCTTTGTACCGGGGCTCTCCATTCTCTGCGGTGTGTTTGATGCGCTGGCGATTAAGCAGCTACGTCTTTCGGACGGCGCATTGCGCGAAGGGGTTCTGTATGAGATGGAAGGCCGTTTCCGCCATCAGGACATCCGCAGCCGCACCGCACGCAGTTTGGCGGAACATTACAATATAGACCGCGAGCAGGCTCAACGTGTGCTCAGTACGGTACAACAACTTTATGCGCAATGGATGGCGCAGAACAGCAAACTGGTGCATCCACAGTTGGAAGCACTGCTTAACTGGGCGGCGATGCTGCATGAAGTTGGCTTAAGCATTAACCACAGCGGCATGCATCGCCATTCGGCCTATATCCTGCAAAACACCAACCTACCGGGGTTTAATCAGGAACAGCAGTTACTTCTAGCAACGTTAGTACGTTTCCACCGCAAAGGCGTGAAGCTCGATGAACTGCCACGTTTAACGCTGTTTAAAAAGAAACAGTACATTCCGCTGATTCAAATTTTGCGACTAGCGACGCTGCTAAACAACCAGCGCCAGTCCACCACCACGCCGGAATCACTAGAGCTAGAAACGGATGGTTTCCACTGGATCCTGCGTTTCCCTAAAGGTTATTTGCAACAAAATAACCTTGTACAGCTGGACGTGGAAAAAGAGCAGTCATACTGGAAAGATGTTGAAGGCTGGCATCTATTGGTAGAAGAGCAACTGTGAAGTAAAAATATTATATGAGCCATCCCCGATGATAAATCAGGGAAATATGAAACCTAGTCGTACTTATTTAGCTGGTGGATAATACCACCAGCTTTATTTCAGATTATGGACAATTTAATTAGGTGTCTTTACTTCAACCCCAACTCCGCTCTCACTCGTGCGATATCAGCCGCCGACAGCGGCATATAGCCATCCTGTAACACCAGCTTTTGCCCTTGCTCTGAAAGCACACTATCCATAAACGCCGCAGTTAATGGCGACAGAGGCCGCCCCGGTGCTTTATTCACATAAATGTAGAGATGGCGCACCAGCGGGTAACGACCTTGCACAATATTTTCAGCCGTCGGTTCTACCGCAGGGCTGCCAAATTTGCTTACCGCTAGCGTTCGCACACCGCTGGCGCGAAAACCGATACTGGCATAGCCAATGCTGTTGAGTGAGCCCGCAACGGCCTGCACCACTGACGCAGAGCCCGGCAGTTCGTTCACCCTTGGGCTGAAATCACCGTCGCACAGCACCTGCTGTTTGAAATAGCCATAGGTGCCAGATGCAGAATTACGGCCATAGAGCGAAATGGCACGCGATTTCCACTCCCCTCCCAATCCCAACTTTTTCCAGTGGGTGATTGGGGAAGCTTCACCACAGCGCAACGTGGTGGAGTAGAGACTATCGAGCTGATTAAAACTAATTTCACGCAGCGGATTATCCTGATGCACTAACACAACCAGCGCATCCAACGCCACCGGCACCGCCAGCGGTGGATAACCATAGCGTTGTTCGAAGGCTGAAACTTCTGCCGCCTTCATTGGCCGGCTCATCGGACCTAACTGTGCTGCCCCCGCAGCTAACGCCGTTGGCGCACTGGAAGACCCCGCCGCCTGTAGCTGAACGTTCACGTTGGGATTATCTTGCGAAAAATTCGCCGACCACAGCGACATCAGGTTCACCATGGTATCGGAACCCGCGCTAGAAAGATTACCTGACAGCATGGATTGGTTTGCAGTAGCCAGCGACGGGTAAATAATAACGCTACAAACGACACCAACAAGCGCCGCTCTCCAATACTTTAATTGACGTCCCTGCATCAAATTTCCTTACTCGGAAGCCCTTTCTGGCCCTTGTTTTTTGCCGTTGGTTTTTCACTGTCCAACGGTACAATTAAATGGGGTGGAAGAGTAAAGACGAAACGCGTTCCCAAGCCAATTTCACTCATGATATTCAACGTGGCTTCGTGATGATTCAACGCATGCTTCACAATGGCCAAACCAAGGCCGCTGCCGCCGGTTTGCCGCGAACGCGCTTTATCTACTCGGTAGAAACGCTCGGTTAAATGCCCTAAATGCTCTGGCGCAATGCCCGGTCCGTTATCGCTCACCTCAAACTGTGCGCCCTGCGCTGTTTGCTGCCAGCAAACCTCGATTTTCGTGCCGTCAGGCGTATGGTTCACTGCGTTATACACCAGATTCGATACCGCACTACGCAACTGATCGTCATTGCCAAACACCTTCAGTTTGTCATTAATGCGGAAAGTGATTTCATGGCGACCATTGCTCAATGAGAGAGCTTCTCGCTCCAACATATGGAGCATTACCGGTATATCGACAATTTCATTGAGTGCAATCGGCGGTGCGGCTTCTATTTTTGACAACGTCAGCAGCTGTTTTACGAGACTATCCATGCGTCTGGTTTGTTCCTGCATGGTAACCAGCGCTTTTTGTCGCACCGGCGCCGCCATATCTTCATCGTTCATCATTTCCAGATAGCCCTGCAACACCGTTAGCGGGGTACGTAGTTCGTGGCTAACGTTGGCAAAGAAGTTACGGCGAGTGCCTTCTAATTGTCGTGTTTGCGTGACATCACGCGCCACCATCAGAAGCTGGCCTTCGGCATAAGGCATCACACGAAATTCAACAAAACGGCCATTATTCAGATGCAGAGTAAGCGGACGAGTAAAATCTTGGGATTGCAGATACTGAGTAAATTCGGGGTAACGCAGAAGGTTGAGAATATGCTGACCATTGTCTTCCGGCCAACGGAAGCCCAACAAATGTTGGGCCAGTCCATTACACCAAAAAATATTCCCTTCTTCGGTTGTCATGATGATCGCATCGGGGAGAGATTCTGCCCCGCTACGAAAACGTTTAATCAGTAATGCTAGTTCACGCCGTCTGCG
Organism: Hafnia paralvei; assembly: GCF_020150375.1. Classification (NCBI taxonomy): domain Bacteria; kingdom Pseudomonadati; phylum Pseudomonadota; class Gammaproteobacteria; order Enterobacterales; family Hafniaceae; genus Hafnia; species Hafnia paralvei. Next base: position 3,317,248 of record NZ_CP083737.1, read on the forward strand.
ACGGTTACGTTGCTGCATCTGGTAGAGGCCGTAGAACAAGGGTTCCCAACTGCCTCGCCCTGCGGGGGGGGTCATGCTACGGTCAACCCATAGCCAATGGGAAAGACGCAGTTGGTTATAGCAATGCCATCCCAAGAGCGCTAAAACAGCAGTCAATAGAAACCACGGCAAATAGCCGATCAGTAGCCCGAGGATCAATGCTGGAATACAGCAAAACACCAGCTCCAGCAGCAATCTTTTCCAGGATAGGCGTTCAAGCACGGTGTTGGCTCTTTATTCTTAACGGAATAGACATAAGGGCTTCCCCAGAATCGTCAAAGCCGCACTCATGCGGCCTTATTCTTAAACGTGCACATCGCGAGCATAGGATTCAAAAACGTGCCGAGAAACGATAACCCGTACCGCGTACGGTCTGCACCATTTTATCATGCCCGCTCAGCTCAAGCGCTTTGCGCAAGCGGCGAATATGTACATCAACGGTGCGATCTTCTACATAAACGTTAGTGCCCCACACATGATTTAGCAACTGCTCACGGCTATAGACACGCTCTGGATGCGTCATGAAAAAATGCAGAAGCTTAAATTCGGTAGGTCCCATATCCAGCGGGGCTTCGTTAGCCATAACGCGGTGCGAGGTCGGATCAAGACTCAACCCCTGCACTTCAATGACCTCTTCCACCGCCATCGGGGAAATTCGCCGCATTACGGCCTTAATTCTTGCCACCAGCTCTTTCGGAGAAAAAGGTTTGGTAATGTAGTCATCCGCCCCCACTTCTAAACCACGCACCCGATCCTCTTCCTCTCCGCGTGCAGTTAGCATCATCACAGGGATTTCACGCGTTAGCGCCTCGCGCTTAATATGCTTGATGAACTGGATCCCTGAACCGCCGGGTAACATCCAATCCAATAAGACTAAATCAGGATAAGGCTCAGACAAAGAGTTCACCGCGCTGTCATAATCCTCTGCTTCTACCGGTTGGTAGCCGTTTTGCTCAAGAACAAAACACACCATTTCACGAATTGGCGCTTCATCTTCTACTACCAATATGCGTCTGGCCATTGTTAATCCTGCTTAAGTTTGGTTGCGGGCGCCATTATGCGTCAGATTTATGACAGATTTATGAAAAATAACAGTATACCCAATATCACTGTCATAAATGTTTTTGTAAACAGTAAACCGAACTTATGCCGACGGCTTCACGTCCTCCCGAGTTTGCGTATAATCCCTCTATTCTCCGTAGCCCCTAGGCTACGTTCAGCAAGGACGGCAGGAGTACCATGCGTCTTATTCATACTTCAGACTGGCACCTCGGTCAGCATTTCTATACCAAAAGCCGCAGCGCAGAACATCAAGCTTTCTTAAGCTGGTTGATTAAACAGGCTAGCGAGCATCAGGTTGATGCCATTATTGTGGCAGGTGATGTGTTTGATACCGGATCGCCGCCCAGCTATGCGCGCGAGCTGTACAACCGCTTTGTGGTAGAGCTACAGACAACCGGCTGTCAGTTAGTAGTATTAGGTGGAAATCATGACTCGGTAGCCACGCTGAACGAATCGCGGGATTTACTGGCTTGCCTAAATACGCAGGTTATCGCCAGCAGCGCGGGGGATTTACAGCATCAGGTTCTGCCCTTAAAGCAACGTGACGGTTCTGTCGGCGCCATCCTGTGCGCCGTGCCCTATCTACGTCCACGAGACATTCAAACCAGTATGGCGGGTCAATCGTCGGCTGAAAAACAGAATGTGCTACAGCAAGCCATCGCCGAACATTACCAGTCGCTATACGATCTCGCAGCCGCTCAACGTGATGCATTAGGCGGAAACCTCCCGATCGTCGCCACCGGACATCTCACAACGATCGGCGCAAGCACCTCTGACTCCGTGCGTGATATTTACATTGGCTCGCTGGATGCGTTTCCAGCTTCGGCATTTCCGCCCGCAGACTATATCGCGCTTGGGCACATACACCGGCCACAGCGTGTGACCAGCAGCGAACACATTCGCTACAGCGGCTCTCCGATTCCACTGAGCTTTGACGAACTGGGCAGCGAAAAAAGCATCTGTCTGGTCGATTTCACCGGTTCGACGTTAGAAAAAGTCACGCTACTGCCGGTGCCGCAGTTTCAACCCATGCAGCTTATCAAAGGCAGTATTGAGCAAATCGAACATCAACTCGCCGCGTTTAAAGATTGCGATAACGAAAAACCTATCTGGCTGGATATCGAAATCAGCAGCAGCGCCTATTTAAACGATCTACAACGCCGCATCCAACAACAGACAGAATCTCTGCCAGTTGAGGTTATTTTGCTACGCCGCAGTAAAGAGCAACGCCTCAGCGCTCTCACCCGCCAAGATAAAGAAACGCTCAGCGAACTGAGCGTCAGCGATGTGTTTGAGCGCCGCTTGGCGCAAGAAGAAACCGAGGATGAAAACGTGCTCGCCCAGCAGGCGCGAATTCGAACCCATTTCCATCGAGTGCTGGATGCTCTGGTACTAGAGCAAAATCAAGACGATACCGCAGAGGGGCATAACGCATGAAAATCCTCAGCCTACGCCTAAAAAATATCAACTCGCTCAAAGGTGAGTGGAAGATCGACTTCACGCGCGAGGATTTTGCCAACAATGGTCTTTTTGCCATTACCGGCCCAACGGGGGCGGGGAAAACCACGCTGCTTGATGCGCTATGTTTAGCGCTTTATCACCAAACGCCGCGTTTGAAAGTTTCGCCTACGCAAAATGAGCTTATGACCCGGGGTACCGCAGAGTCCTTGGCCGAGGTTGAATTCGAAGTCAAAGGCACCGGATACCGTGCATTCTGGAGCCAGCGCCGCGCCAACAACAAACCAGAAGGCAATCTACAAGCGCCGAAGGTAGAGCTGGCATACATCGCCGACGGCGAAATTATCACCGATAAAATTCAAACCAAGCTGCACAAGATTGCCGAAATCACCGGCTTGGATTTTGGCCGTTTTACCAAATCGATGATGCTGTCGCAGGGGCAGTTTGCCGCGTTCCTCAATGCCGATCCCGCCGAGCGCGCAGAGCTACTGGAAGAGCTGACCGGAACCGAAATTTATGGCCAGCTTTCCGAACAAATTTTCCAGCGTTTCAAACAGGCCAAAATCGATCTCGATGCGCTACACGAACGTGCTGCGGGTGTAGAACTGCTGAGCGAAGAGGCGCTTGCCCAGCTCGCCGAACGCTTGGCACTGCTACAAAACGAAGAGCAACACCAAGAGACGGCACGTAAAACGCTGACGTCTGAACTTCAATGGTTGCAAAAACACCAAGAGCTGACGCAAAACCGCGAGCTATGCAATCAACGTACGACGCAGGCGCAGCAGCAATGGTTGGATGCACAGCCTGAGATTTTGCGCTTAGAGCGCAGCGAACCCGCAGAGAAGCTGCGTCCGCTGTTACAAAGCCTACGACAAACCCGCAGCGACTTATCACTTCTGCTCAAAAGCCAGCAACAGCGCCAAGAACAGCAACAGCGACTAGCCTCGCAGTTGGAACCGCTCCAAACCGCCTCGGCCCATGCGTTAACAACGAAGCAGCAACAGCAGCAGATCCGTACAACAACGGAAACGCTGATTAACCAGCACGTTGTCCCGCTTGATGCTCGTTTGGCACAAACCCGCGACGCACTCACACAACAGCGGCAAAAGCTGACGCAAATCGACGCAGAAAAACAGCAGCATAATACCGCGCTCGTTAAGTTGCGTGAGCAACTGCAAAAACAGCAACGAGAGCTCAGTCAGCTACAACACATTCTGACGCAAACCGCTCCGCATGCAGAATGGAATAACCATCTTGGCCGTTGGAAAAGCCAGTTCGAGCAATCTGCCGAATTACAGCAGACGCTGAGCGATCTGCAAAAACGTATCGCCAACGCCGAAAAAGTGATTACCGCTGACGCTGAAAAGCTCACGCTTCAGCAACAGGCCGGAGCATCGCTCAACCAACGTTTAATTGAGCAGCAAAAACGTTGCGCCGAAGCCGAAGAACACTATCAACAAGCCCAGCAGAACCACAACCTACAGCAGTTAGAGGCGATGCGTGAAAAACTGCATAGTGGACAACCCTCACGCCAGATACTCCTGCAAACCAGCCCGCTGTTTGAAAAAGCGGCTCAGCGGCAGCAACAGCTCCAACAGCAAACCGCTCAGCGAAGCCAAGAGCTGCAAACGCTCGAACAGCAGTTAGCGGCCAAGCGATTAGCTTATAAGGAAAAACGTCAGCATCTCATCGACTTGGAAAAACAGATCGATCTACAGCGACGCGTGATCGGCCTTGAGCAAGAGCGAGCACGCCTGGTAGCTGGCGATCCCTGCCCCCTCTGCGGATCGTTGGAGCATCCGGCAGTTGAAAACTATCAAGCACCGATTCTTTCTGACAGCGAGCAACGACGCGATGCCCTACGCCTAGAGGTAGAAACCCTTAGCCGCGAGGGGAGTGAACTTGGAGAACGACAAAAACTGTTGCTTCAAACTCAAAGTCAGCAACAGCAAGAAACTCAAACCGTCGACCAAGAAATTACCCAGTACCAACACCGCTGGGAACAGGCCACCGCTTCGCTTGAGCTCAAAATAGCGATTGAAGATCGCTCCGCGTTAGAAAACTATCTGGCGGATATCGTTCAACAAGAAGACAGCATTCAGAAAAGCATTCGCCAACAAGAAACGCTGAATAAAACGTGGCAGCAGGCTAAAGATGAGCTGAATAAAATTCAGCAAGAGACGAGCCACACTATCCAGCAAATCACCTTACTGGAACAAAGCATTCAAACCCAACGTCGGCAGTTGGCAGAGTGGCGCGAGGAATACCACAAACAAACCTCACACCAGCAACAGCGCCAAGAGCGTTTAGCGACAGAGTTGCTGGAGCTGCATTTAGTTGCGCCACTCGCGGGTGAGGAAAACGAATGGCTGGCTGCCCGTGAACAAGAGTTCTCCCTCTGGCAACAGCGTCAGCTTCACAGCCAAAAGCTGACGTTAGAAAACACACGTCTCAGCGCAGATGAACAAAACCTGAGCCAAACATTAGCAACGCTGGAAAAACAGTGGCTAACCCAGCAACAGCTTTGTGCGGAACAGGAAAAGCTGCTCGCCCAGATGCAGGCAGAGCGCCAAACGTTGCTTGATGGTCGCAGCGTAGATGACGTACGCCGCTCATTGGTTCAGGCCGAACAGTTAGCCGAACATCAATTACAACAGGCGCAGAACGCCGAGAGCACGGTTCGCCAGCAGCTAGATAAACTGAGCGGCGAGCTAAGCAGCGCCCAGCAACAGCTATCACAGTTGGAACAACGGTTAAGCCAACAGCAAACTGATTTCGAACAGGCTCTCGCTGCCAGCCAATTCCGCGATGAAGAGAATCTGCTCGCTGCGCTGTTAGATGAGAATGAACACCAACGCCTAACGACGCTACGCGAACACAGCAAAAATCAGCTTTCACAGGCGCAGGCGTTCTTACAACAGGCTGATGCCGCGCTAGCTGACTGGGTCACTCAGCGCCCTGCGACGTTAGCGGATGACAGCACGCTAGAGCATCTAAACCAGCAGTTAACGGCGCTTGCTGAGCAACTGCGTGAAAATAGCGTTCAACAAGGACAAATTCAGCAGCAAATTCGCAGTGACGCCGAACGAAAACAAGGGCAGCAAAGCCTGTTTGCTCGTATTGAGCAAAGCCGTCAGGAATACGAAGACTGGAGCTATCTCAACCAGCTCATTGGTTCTAGCAGTGGAGATAAATTCCGCAAATTCGCACAGGGGCTGACGCTAGATCACTTAGTCTATTTAGCCAATCAACAACTGTCTCGTTTACATGGACGCTATTTGCTGCAGCGTAAAACCAGCGACGCATTAGAACTGGAAGTGGTTGATACTTGGCAAGCTGATGCGGTACGCGATACCCGAACCCTTTCCGGCGGTGAAAGCTTCTTGGTGAGCTTAGCGCTGGCGCTGGCGCTGTCAGATCTGGTTAGCCATAAAACCAGCATCGATTCTCTATTCCTCGATGAAGGCTTTGGTACATTGGATGCAGAAACCCTCGACACCGCGCTCGACGCACTCGACACGCTCAATGCCTCCGGCAAAATGATCGGCGTTATTAGCCATGTCGAAGCCATGAAAGAACGAATACCGGTGCAGATAAAAGTGAAAAAGGTGAATGGATTGGGGATAAGCCGGTTAGAAGCGCAGTATGCCGTGGGAGAGTAAAGGTTTCACCGACGGCTGAAGAGAGTCTATGAGTGGATGGAGTAAGTTTCGACCGCCTGTCGTTTATGGAAAGGCCGTGTAATGTTTCGTTCGCCAGTCAGCAACTGCGCTTTCATGAGATTGCTGACATGGGCGAACGATGAGGGGCGCCAGCGCACTGTTCATCAGATTTCAGTGCATTAGGCGCACGAAATTCTCCCCCTACCACTGCACGCCAATCCCATACTGATAAACCCAATACATCGCGCCAAGCGTTACCGCCAAATTCAAAATCACCGTAATGATGAAGTAAGTTTTATACGGTTGTTTCTGTGTCTTATGGCGAAAAATCTGCTGGCCGAGAATCGCACCTACCCAACCGCCAATCAGTCCGAAAAAGAGTAGCGTCATTTCTGGAACACGTTGCCATGACTTCACGGCGGCTAGTTTATCTATGCCATAAATAATCAGCGTTAACGCATTGAGCAACAAGCACCACATCACCAACGGATGCATTGAGAACAGACTGCCAACCGCAGCCAAAACAAGAAGAAGGTAACAAAAACGATTGATATTCATGCGATAAGCCGATTGGAATGAAATAAAAAAAGCCTGCGTATAGTGAGCTACCTCATCCCATCATGCAACTCTAGTCCTTCTGTCACACGCTCATCCTTGCAATGCGAGTCAGCTCACACTTCAATATTAGTGGTGCAAATGTCCAGTAAATGCAGGTTTTGTCCAATAACCTATGCCCTTTCTTAGCCGCCATACTCCTTTCATCGCTTAGCTCTCCCGAAACGAGAGCGATCCTCCCCAATACCTAACGCAGAGGTGTTTATGTCAAAAAAATTTATCGCATTGTGTGCATGTCCAATGGGATTAGCTCATACCTTCATGGCGGCGCAAGCGCTGGAAGATGCCGCCAAAGCCGCAGGCTATGACCAGATAAAAATCGAGACTCAGGGTGCTGATGGCATCGAGAACCGTTTAACCGCACAAGATATCGCAGAAGCAGACATCATCATTCATTCGGTCGCCATCACTCCAGAAGATAATGAACGCTTTGAAAACCGTGATGTGTATGAAATCACGCTACAAGATGCGATTAAAAACGCAGACGGAATTATCAAAGAAATCGAAGAAATGATTCAGGCTGGCTAATCAATATTCGCTTCTGACTTTCAATCACATCATTAGGGATAACTATCAATGGCGATTAAAAAAAGGAGTGCAGTGAATCCCTCAGCAAATGGCGGTGCTTCACTGACAGCGAATCCGGCATCAACTCCACTGGCAAAACCAAGTATCTGGGGCGATTTACCTCAGCACGTGATGTCTGGTATTTCACGTATGGTACCAACGCTAATTATGGGGGGCGTCATCCTAGCCTTCTCCCAGCTCATTGCCTACGCGTGGCTCGATGTCCCCCCTGATATGGGGATTCTGGACGCCATCAATACCGGCAAGTATGTTGGATTTAATTTATCCTTGATGAAGTTCGCTTATCTGTCGCAGTCCTTTGGCGGCATTCTATTTAGTTTTGCTATCCCGATGTTTTCGGCGTTTGTCGCCAATTCTATCGGCGGAAAGCTAGCCTTTCCCGCGGGCTTCATCGGTGGGCTAATCGCAACTCAGCCAACGCCGGAACTCACCTGGGATCTCAGCAAACTGCAATGGGTTACCCATTCACCGGTTCCTTCCACCTTTATCGGTGCGCTGATTATTGCTATCGCCGCAGGGTACTTAGTGAAATGGATGAATGCAAAAATCCAATTGCCACAATATCTGCTGGCATTTAAAACCACATTTTTACTGCCTATTCTCTCTGCCATTTTTGTCATGCTGACAATGTATTACATCATTACGCCGTTTGGCGGCTGGGTAAACGCATGCATTCGCGTGTTGTTACAAGCCGCTGGTGATAAAGGCGTTCTGATGTATGCGGCGGGGATTTCAGCAACGACCGCAATCGACCTCGGTGGCCCAATTAATAAAGCCGCGGGGTTTATCGCCTTTAGTTTCACGACAGATCACGTGCTGCCGGTTACCGCACGCGCTATCGCTATCGTCATCCCACCGATTGGCTTAGGGCTGGCAACATTAATTGACCGCCGTTTAACGGGCCGTCGTTTATTTAGCAGCCAGCTCTATCCACAGGGAAAAACCGCCATATTTCTCGCATTCATGGGGATCAGCGAAGGGGCAATTCCCTTCTTGCTCGAAAGTCCATTAGCCTCAATTCCGGCATACATGACAGGTGCAATCGTTGGTTCTACTGCCGCCGTAGCGTTAGGTGCAGTGCAGTGGTTCCCTGAGTCAGCCATTTGGGCATGGCCTTTAGTCAGTAATTTAGGCGCTTATATATTCGGCATTGCCTTAGGTGCAGTATTGACCGCGCTGATTACCATCTTCATCCGCAATATTCTGTATAAAAAAGGCAAGTTGCATATCGAGGCTATGTCCTGATTCAGAACTCAGCGCGTCACCGCTACTACTCGCGTACCCTGACGAACGGTAGCGGATGACACTCCAAATTTATCCTTCCGAGCTAAGCGAGCATGTCATGCACCAACCTTCTCTCACCGCTATCTCACGCTATCATTCATGGTTGAAACAGCAAAATTTGGATGCGGTGATCGTTAATTCAAAACAGAATAAGTTTGCTCATACGGGATTACTTAGTGCATCTGGTTATGTCTTTATCACTCGCACCAGTCAGCACATTCTGGTTGATTCTCGCTATATACAGGAGTTATCGGCTAAATCAGACGATTATCAGCTCCATTTAATTGATGGCCAAAACAGCGCCGCAGACCACATCAACCAAATTATTGCATCTGAAAACCTCGAGCAAGTCGGCTTTGAAGGCCAACATTTAAGCTACAGCGACAGCATAAAACTGATGGACAGCATGAATGCCGTTCTGAAACCCGTCGATTTGGATGTCCTACGCCAAATCAAACACGCGTCGGAAATTAGCACGTTAAAATCAGCCTGTCTGATGGCAGACCGAGCCTGTGCTTATATCCGTCACTACATTCAGCCGGGCATGACAGAACATCAGATCGCAACAGAGCTCGAGTGGTTTATGAAGAATGAGGGCGCTGAAAAAACCGCCTTCGACACTATCGTCGCGAGCGGTATTCGCGGTGCGATGCCACATGCGAAGGCATCAACAAAAAGAGTCCAAGCCGGCGAATTTATCACTCTTGATTTTGGTGCCCAACACCAAGGCTACTGTTCCGATATGACTCGAACGTTTCTCGTCAGCGGTTCTCAACCACAGGCCATTGAAGAGCATCCTCTGTATGGAATCTACCAAATCGTTCTGCAAGCCCAACTCGCCGCTATTGCCGCCATTAGTCCAGGGGTGCGTTGCTGTGACGTCGATAGGGCCGCCCGCGATGTCATTAGCTCTGCGGGGTATGGTGACCGTTTCTCTCATAACACAGGTCATGCGATTGGCATTGATGTCCATGAAAACCCGCGATTTTCCCCGAGCGATACCACTCAATTACAGCCCGGAATGCTACTCACCGTTGAGCCAGGCATTTATCTACCCGAGCGTGGTGGTGTTCGTATCGAAGATGTCGTGCTAGTCACTGAAAACGGCTGTGAGGTTTTATATCAGATGCCCAAGCAGTTGCTGCTTACTGGGGGAGAAGCCCAATGAATATTGATTTACTACAGGCATTATCTAACGCCGATGCGATCGCATCGTCCGAGCAGGAAGTGCGAGACATCCTGATTACACATGCCAAACAGTGCAATAAACCGATTTCTTTTGATGGGCTGGGTTCCACGTTGATTAGGCTAAACCAATCCACTGGGCCAAAGATCATGATATGTGCTCATATGGATGAAGTCGGTTTTATGGTGCGCAACATCACGCGCGAAGGCGCAATTGAAGTCATCCCGATCGGCAACGTCCGTCAACTCGCACGTTTTATGCAGCCAGTACGAATCACCACCCAACAGGGCAATAAAGTTCATGGCCTATTGGATGCGGAACTCCATGGCGGTGAATCACGAAACCTATGCGTTGATATTGGTGCAACATCCGCCGAGGAAGTGAACAACAGCGGTGTAAGAATCGGCGACCGTGTTACCTATGATAGTGATTTCAAAATATTGACGCCAAATTCCAGAATCATGGGGAAAGCTTTCGATGACCGGCTTGGGTGCTACCTGCTGATCGAATTGTTGCACGCATTGTGCGACGTAGCGTTAAACGCAGAAATCTGGCTCGTGGCTTCGTCAAGCGAAGAGGTTGGAATGCGTGGCGGGAAAACAGCGGCCAATATCATCAAACCCGATTTAGCGTTGATTCTCGATACCGCCTGCTGGGCGAAAAACTTTGATTATGGCGCTGCCAACCATCGCCAGATTGGTCAAGGGCCAATGTTGGTGATGTACGATAAAACGATGATTCCCTCCCCTCGCCTTCTGGGTTTTATCCAAGATATCGCGTTGCAACATCATATCCCACTACAAACCGATATGTTCAGCAACGGTGGCACCGACGGAGGCAATGTCCATCTGTGTGGTCGTGGTATCCCAACGGCGGTTTTAGGCGCGCCTACGCGTCATGGACACTGCGCAGCTTCTATCGCTGATTTGCGCGATCTTAAGCAAACCCAACAACTGTTAATCGCTTTGATAAAGCAGCTAAATTCAGATTCAGTGCAGCACCTGACGGATTTTTCGCATTAACTCGGCTTCAGAAAAGGATTTACCATCATGTTAAAGATAGCGTTTCTCTGTCCTCTGCCTAACGGTCTGCACGCCCGCCCTGCCTATGAACTTAAAGAACAGTGCAGTCAGTTTGATAGTGAGATTATCTTTATTAACCAACGGTTAGCGCACCGTGCCGATGCTAAAAGCTCATTGGCACTCATCGGCACGGGGACATTATTCAACGACGCCTGTCAGCTTGAAATTCATGGTCATGATGAAGAAAAAGCTTATCGCGCACTCGGCCTTTATATTGAACAACGTTTTGCCGATAGTGATAGCGAACCCGAACCCGCCGCCGTCGCCACCTCGCGCGCGCTGCCACGCTCTCTTTCTCGCTTTCAGCCCTCGCTGATTCAAGGCTATGGCTTATCAGACGGCCTTGGGCATGGTGCACTTTTTATCTATCGTCACACTAGCCTTGATGTGTACAAGTCACAACCTGCCACCGTGCAAGATTTACTCTTACTTGAACACAGCATCATCACCTTAGCCGAACGGCTAAACCAACAGTTGGCGAACCTGAAGGGGCAAAGTAAAACCATTATCAATGCGCATCTCTCGTTAATTCAGGACAAAGAGTTTAGCCAAAATATTGTGCGCCATCTGAAGCAACGTAAATGCAGTTTAGCCATTGCCGCCATTGAAAATATGGAAGAGGTATGCGGAAAATTAGCCAATTCAGCCAGCGAATATCTACGGGAGCGCGTACAGGATATTCGTGATATCACAGCACAGTTGCTGCAGGTCGCGTACCCAACCATTAACTTGGGTACGCCATTAACACTATATAAGCCAACGATTATTGCCGCCGATGATATTACACCCAGCCAATTTTTAAGCTTGGATCGGCAATATCTACAGGGCATGGTTTTAGCCCAAACGGGCCGCACATCGCATACGCTGATCCTCGCCCGCTCATTTGGCATCCCGGTATTATCCGGCATAGAACTGGAAGCCTTACAACAGCTAGATGACAAAGACGTATTTATTGATGCTCAATTTGGCGTTTTGGTTACTGAGCCTAGCGACGACGTGCGCCATTACTTTGCCGTTGCCATGCAGCTCGAAGAAAAAAATCGAATTCGACAGCTTAAAATGGCTGACTTACCTGCAGTGACACGCGATGGTCGCTGTTTAGAGATAGGCGCAAATATTGGCACCGCTCAAGAAGCGCCTGCGGCATTTACCCACGGCGCAGAGGGCGTCGGCTTATTCCGCACCGAAATGCTATTTATGGATCGTGACAAAGCGCCTGATGAACAAGAGCAGTTCGAAGCCTATCAGCAAGTGTTAATGAATGCGGACAACCACCCAGTTATTTTCCGAACCATGGACATCGGTGGTGATAAAAAAATCAGCTATCTCAATATCCCACAGGAAGAAAACCCATTCCTTGGCTATCGCGCCGTGCGCATTTATCCAGAGTTCACCGAGCTATTCACTATTCAACTACGCGCTATTTTGCGTGCTGCCACCGTGGGCTATGCCCGTTTAATGATCCCTATGGTGCACACGCTGGATGAGATTTTATGGGTCAAACAGCAAATCAATGCAGCCCAGCAATCGCTGAAAAATGAAGGGTTACGTTATGCAGAAACCATTGAGCTCGGTATTATGGTCGAAGTGCCTTCAGTGTGCTTTATCATCGATCATTTCTGCGATGAAGTTGATTTCTTCAGCGTAGGCTCCAATGACATGACACAGTACCTCTATGCCGTGGATCGCAATAATCAGCGCGTTGCCCACCTGTATAACCCTATCACTCCGTCATTCTTACGCATGCTGCGCCAGATTATTGATGTTGCTCACCGGCGCGAACGTTGGGTCGGTCTATGTGGGGAACTCGGTGGCGAAACTCGCTATCTGCCGTTGCTCATTGGTCTTGGCCTCGATGAACTGAGCATGAGCAGTGCGCGCATTCCGGTGGTCAAAGAGCTCGCTCGAAAACTTAATGCTCAAGAATGCATTACCTTGGCCAATCATGCTTGTGAGTGCAAATCAGCGGAAGAGATAGAGATCTTGCTCGATTCATTGGCGATCCCAGCAGATCAGAAACCGTTGCTCGCTCTTGAAAACATCATCGTTCCTGCCCACATGACGCGCAAAGAGCAAGTTATCCAGTACCTGTGCGGCAATCTAGCCATGCAAGATCGTACTGATAATCCGATAGAACTCGAGGAGGATATTTGGCAGCGCGAAGATATTGTCACCACCGGAGTCGGTTTTGGTTTTGCCATTCCGCATACTAAATCGCCTCACATTAAGCACTCCAGCATCAGTATTGCTCGGCTGGAGCAAGAAATTGACTGGCAATCGGAAATGGGCAACGTCGATTTCGTTATTATGCTCACGCTAGGCGCTCAAGATAGCGTCAGCCATGTAAAAGTGTTTTCTCAGCTCGCTCGCAAATTAGTGAAAAAAGAATTTCGCGAGGCAATGCGTTCAGCAACAGATGCCAGCGCGATTTTGGCGTTACTACAGGCAGAGCTAACGTTTTAAACGGATAGAAACTGCTTTCTGTATTCTGAAGGCGTTAAACCAAACTGCCGTTTAAACAAACGACAAAAATAGTTGCCGTCGCTGTAACCACAGCGGCGAGCAACCTCATTTACATTCAAGTGATACTTCTGCAAAATCATCTTGGCTTTCCCTAACCGCACCCAGTGCAAATAATCAATAAAACTCATATTTCCTTCCAATTGAAAAATACGAGACAAATGATTTGCCGTTATATTGAAAATAGCGGCCGTACTCTCACGGCTTAATGCGCCAGCATAATTATCCTGAATATACGTACAGATGCTTTTATAAAGAAAAGCCCCACGCTGTATCTTATTGACAGGGGGCAAACAGAGTTGGCTATGACACACATGCAGCAGGCTTAACACCAGATATCGACTCACATTAAGATCTGTGACTCTCGCCCCTAAATAGCTTAATGCTTGTAAAATATGCTCCAGTTCACCGGCATTTTGCTGAGGAACCTCCAATTTACGCAGCCGATGAAATCCCGCAGACGCAGCGCGTTTATCAAAGAAGCTAAAGCCAATGTATGACGGAGTAAAAAGCAGGCTCAATAATAAAACGTCTTTCTCCCATGTTGGCTGGCTGTTGCTATATGCAGGGATGAAAAGAAGATCGCCATGCGTTAACGTTCCATGTCTCAGATCATCGTCATTCAACCGCGCACTGGTGGTATAAGTTCCGCGCAGAACAATGTCGAGACGCGGAAATTTTACCGTAAGGCCACCCATCCCCTGTAGATGGCCTTGGCTATCCTGATAACGTTGAGCAAAAAACGTGTGCTTAAGCTGCTGTGGATTCAGCACCAGCCCGCTCAAAAGCTCGCTAAAAAAAGCCTGTTCCGTCAGAGACATATTCCCTCGTTATCAGTTGCGGTATCGTCAGGAGCCCCTACCGTGCTCACCGCTAATCAAGCACTCTCTTCGGCCTTCTTCACCGGCACGCACATTTCAAAATCCCAGATGCCACTTTCAGTGCCATCATTGTGGTATTTTTCAAAACAGGGCGCATTAATCGGCACGTAGCCACTACGAGGCAACACGTCGTTGAAAAACTCCATCCACGGCCGACCAAAATCCCCGTCCTCAACGTGAGCCTGCGCTACGGCGTAAAGCCCACCTTTTAAGGTATCGATTCGCACGCCTTCGCTGTTCGCCGGTAAAACGAAATCAGGTTCAACGGAGATCACGGTATCAACGCACATCTCTTCCGGTGGCACTTCTTCAGGATTGTCATAATAAATAGCCATCCAGTCGCCACTCTCTGGAACATTGTTATTTTCGATCCACTGATATAGCTTTTGGAATCCCTTGCCAACATTTTGGTCAAGCGGACCAACCATTCGAATGCCAGCAAAAACACGCTCAGCGCGCTGCTCTACTATCATCTCCATCGTAACGCCCTCTGTTTAACAATAAAGAGTGAACAAGAAACAACTGTATCCATAAACAGTATTACCAATGATGTCAAAAAAGCCAACTTCATATGTTCGCTTCTGTGATTGACTGCGCTTATTTGAATAATCGACGCCCAGCACATCATGAGCAAACAGCGTCACTACTTCAGCGTGAAGCTTTGCGTCAACATCACAGGTTCAGTTCTGAGCTGATCTTTCATCGCGAGCTTCACCGTCCAAACGCCTTTAGGATCCTTCTCTTCTCCCATAAAACCAACGGCAGCATTGGTCATGTAAATCATCTCTGGAGCGCCCCCTAAAACACCATGGAAGCAAAGACGATTCTTTTCAGTCATCGCCACGGTGCCATCTGGCTGAATTATCTGGATATCGCAACTGATATTAACAACATGTAGTGGATTACTTTTCGGATTAGAAAAGAAGCTGAGAATATAGATGGTCTCACCCACTTTTGCTTCATTAACCTTTTTATAAAAAGGGGACGTGCCTGAAGGCGTATTCCATTTTTCCTCCCAGTCGGCGTCTGGGGTGATGATCATCATTCCGCCAAAACCGTCCACTGAACGCCTTGATGCCGTATCCGCTGCGGGGCAGTTATTCTTATCCTTCCAACCGTATGATTGGCTAAAAGACGCCGATGAAAGGCCAAGAAAAAGCGTGGTCACCAGAAACGCCATACGTAATTTCATCAATCAATCTCCTTGTTAATTTGGCCACCGTCAGCCAAGTGTTCCCTACGTTGAGAAATTATAGCGCTGCGCTATGCAGAAAGATTTTATTCATTTACCCCAAGTGTTTATCGTCATTTATTCATAGCGACTACAGGCCACTGCCGCGCTTATTTATAAAGAACTAATAAGCTTACAAATAGTTACATTGGTTTTTATGCACAAAAAAGAAACACCTACCAACATCACACTTTTCATTGCTAATAACTTGTAAAAAAAATGAAAACAAAAACACAGGAAGTAGCACATGACATCATCTGCCTCAGCGCCTACACAGGCCAACGCCCGAACCGTATTCCGCGTAACCAGCGGTAATTTTCTAGAGATGTACGACTTTATGGTATTTGGCTACTATGCCAGCGCCATTGCCGACACTTTTTTTCCCACCCAAAGCCCCTTCGCCTCGCTGATGTTAACGCTGATGACCTTCGGCGCTGGCTTCTTGATGCGACCACTGGGAGCCATCGTGTTAGGCGCTTACATTGATCATCATGGACGCCGCCGTGGTCTGCTAATTACTTTAGGATTAATGGCACTCGGCACGCTGACCATCGCCTGTACGCCGTCCTATCACAGCATTGGTATGGCCGCACCGCTTCTCATTCTGGCTGGACGTTTACTTCAGGGGTTTTCTGCGGGTGTGGAACTGGGAGGTGTGTCCGTTTATCTGTCTGAAATCGCGCCGAAAAACCGTAAAGGCTTTTACGTCAGTTGGCAATCAGGCAGCCAACAGATTGCCGTGATTTTTGCCGCATTGCTCGGAGTGACGCTGAATCAGTATTTAGGCAAAAGCGTGATGACTGAGTGGGGATGGCGTATTCCATTTATCGTCGGCTGCTTGATCGTGCCTTTCCTGTTTTA
This sequence comes from Hafnia paralvei, assembly GCF_020150375.1. NCBI lineage: Bacteria > Pseudomonadati > Pseudomonadota > Gammaproteobacteria > Enterobacterales > Hafniaceae > Hafnia > Hafnia paralvei. Next base: position 3,333,717 of record NZ_CP083737.1, read on the forward strand.
TATCCGCCGTATGCTTGAAGAAACAGAAGCCTTTAACCAACGCAAACATCGGCCTAGCATGGGTGAGATCACCCGCTCAGTCGCCAGTAACTGGCAGTTGGTATTGGTTGGCATGTTTATGGTGGTAACAACCACGGTATCGTTCTATCTGATCACCGCATTCACCCCAACCTACGGGAAAACTGTGCTGCAGTTCACCGCACAGCAAAGTTTCTTGGTGACGCTGTTGGTCGGCCTGTCCAACCTGTTCTGGCTGCCGGTAATGGGAGCGTTGTCAGATAAAGTTGGGCGTCGTCCACTGCTTTTGCTGTTTAGCGCGTTGATGCTGCTGACGTCCTACCCTTCTCTGAGTTGGTTAGTTGCTCATCCTAGTTTTGCCCACTTGGTGGAAGTGGAACTGTGGCTGTCATTTATGTACGCCAGCTATAACGGCGCAATGGTGGTGTGTTTAACCGAAATTATGCCGGCCGAAGTACGAGCATCTGGTTTCTCCATGGCCTATAGCTTAGCCACTGCCATTTTTGGCGGTTTCACTCCAGCAATTTCCAGCTATCTGATCCACGCTACCGGTGATAAAGCCATGCCAGGATTATGGCTTTCTGCCGCAGCAGCCTGCGGGCTGGTGGCCGCGATTGCTCTGCCAGCGATTCAAAAATTGAATCACCAACGCACGGAGACAGCGCCTAACCACGGTGTCGCGACGCCAAAGTAATTGCACGACTTAAAATGACGGAATAATACCTTGTCCCGACGTTCTTAGCGGAAAGTCGGGATTTTGTCTCATAGCGGCCAGAGCCATGCCGCGCCGCGCACGCCGCTCGAATCGCCGTGTTTAGCCTTTCTTACCGGCGTTTGACACTCACGTCCAAATACCCACGAAGAAATCAGCGGTGGAACCGTGGTATATAAGCGGTCAACATTGCTCATTCCTCCACCCAATACCACAACGTCAGGATCGATAATATTAATCACATGAGCTAAAGACTTAGCCAACCGCTGCTCATAGTGCGCTATCGCCTTTTCCGCACGAGGATCGCCTTGACGCGAGAGCGACATAATCTCTGCGCCAATGCGTTTTTCCCCGCCTAAGCGCTGATAGTCAGTCTCAAAGCCAGTGCCGGAGATAAACGTCTCAATGCAACCGGATTTTCCGCAATAGCATGCAACCTCTTTCTGGTACTGCCACTCGTCTTCATTGAGCCACGGTAACGGATTATGTCCCCACTCTCCTGCAATACCGTTGCCACCTGCGTGAACCCGACCATCAATAGCAATACCCGATCCACAGCCCGTGCCGATAATCACCGCAAACACCAGATGGGCACCGGCGGCAGCACCGTCCGTGGCTTCCGATACAGCAAGGCAGTTAGCATCATTGGCAAGGCGAACCTCTCGCGATAGACGAGCGCAGAGATCTTTGTCGAGCGGCTTGCCATTCAGCCATGTGGAGTTTGCATTTTTAACCAGCCCAGTAAACGGCGATAACGTCCCTGGAATTCCCACACCAACGCTGCCTCGCTGACCGGTTTTTTCTTCGGCTAACTCCACCAGCCCAGCAATAGCTTCAACGGTTTGCGCATAGTCATCCCGTGGCGTGGCAATGCGATGACGAAACAGCTCTCGCCCATCGTTTTCCAGCGCGATAACTTCAATTTTAGTGCCGCCTAAATCTATACCAATACGCACATTGCCCCCTCGCAAAACGGATAGTTGATCAGGGCTAGTGTGCAGAATTTCTCAGATAATTAATACTACAGCCGCCCCTCTTTATTCGTTATCATGCGCCCTGTTTAATGCTTATTTTTGTATACCCCAAATAATTCGAATTGTGGGTCGGCGACAAACTTATAAATCCCCTAGCGCAGACTAAAGTCAGTGGCTGGGATGAGTGAGTACAGCTCCCCGCCCCGCAACGTGAAATATGACGGGCATAAGCTCACATTGCTAAAACATGGCGCGCGATGCGTCACGATCAGGGACAACGCTAATGCTATGGTTTAAGAATTTATTGGTTTACCGTCTGAGCCGCGACGTTCATCTGGTTCCAGATGAAGTGGAAAAACAGCTGGGCTCTATGGCTTTCACGCCCTGCGGTAGCCAAGATATGGCAAAAACGGGCTGGGTTTCACCGATGGGTTCTCACAGCGATGCTCTGACTCATTACGTCAACGATCAAATCCTGCTATGCGCCCGCAAAGAAGAAAAAATCCTGCCGTCGCCGGTATTAAAACAGGCGCTTCAAGCCAAAATTGAGAAGTTGGAAGGCGAACAGGGCCGTAAGCTAAAGAAAACGGAAAAAGACTCGCTGAAAGACGAAGTGCTGCATACCTTACTGCCGCGTGCGTTTAGCCGTTTCAGCCAAACGTGGCTGTGGATCGATATGGCTAACGGCCTGATTATGGTTGACGCCGCGAGTCCAAAGAAAGCGGAAGATACGCTGGCGCTGCTACGTAAAAGCTTGGGTTCATTGCCCGTGGTGCCATTAACCATGGAAAGCCCAATTGAGCTCACCATGACCGAATGGGTACGCTCAGGCGAAGTTCCCGCAGGCTTTACGCTGCAAGACGAAGCCGAGTTGAAAGCCATTCTGGAAGAAGGCGGCGTCATCCGCTGTAAAAAACAGGATCTGGTATCCGACGAAATTGCGGTACACATTGAGGCTGGCAAACTCGTCACCAAGCTGGCGTTAGACTGGCAGGAGCGTATTCAACTGGTGCTGTCGGATGACGGCTCGCTGAAGCGTTTGAAATTCTCTGAGACAATTCGCGACCAAAACGAAGATATCGATCGCGATGATTATGCTCAGCGTTTTGATGCCGACTTTATTCTGATGACCAGCGAACTGGCTGCATTGATCAAAAACTTGGTCGAAGCGCTAGGCGGTGAGTCAGAGAAGTAAAGACGGTACCTAACATCATTCGAGTTGCAGGAAGTGTCAGTAAACCTGCAACTTGCATGATGACGGATATATAAAATTGCGCCAACACGGACATTTTCAGGTAATCTGCCGTCTATATTGATGTCACCACGCTGAACGGATAGTCCGCTTGGCTTTATCCACGATTTTTGCGATAACTCAACGAATCTATGAACATCAGTGAAAAAACCTATCATCAACTCAAAACTAAAATTATTGCCAATGAGTTGGTTGGGGCTGTATCTGAAAATGAACTTTGCCAGGAACTGAATGTTAGCCGCACCCCCCTACGAGAGGCCATATTTCGTTTGATGACCGAGGGGTGGATTGAGCCATCAAAAAATAAAACTAAAACCATCAAGCCAATCACATTCAGTGAAATAAAAGATATCTTCCAAATAAGAAAGGATATCGAAATCATGGTGCTCAATTTATCTTGGGATAACCAGAATGTAGCGCTGTACACCGCCATCAGAGACAAAATCCAGCTTGGCTTTAAAGCTGAGAATCAGGATTTACTTCTTGAGGCAGATAACGAACTACATGAGCAAATGCTCACTGATTGTCATAATGAAATTGTCACTAAAATGCTGTCATTTATCTACGACCGCTTACGGATGCTGCGTTCGCAAAAAATGAAAAATGACTCAATATTAGAATCATCGGCAGAGCATTTGAAAATCTGTGATGGCATCATCAGTCGAGACATTGAGCAAACACGCCAAGCTATCGAACAGCATGTAAGTCATTCCTATGCCCGATTATTTTCTAGTTTTAAATAAGATTTTATCTGGAATATGACATAGCCAGAAGGTCTGACCATGCCATGGATATACGATGACTATGCTTATGCCCTGTCAGTGCTATCAGTAGATACTGCGATACAGCTGCTTAATGTCATCTAAATGTGCTTCGCGTGGATTCCCACCGGTGCAAATATCAGCTAATGCTGCCTCTGCCAATGCGTCAATATCGGCCTCTAACATTCCCACTTCACGCAGAGATGCAGGGATGCCTACATCGCTATTGAGCTGGAAAACCGCATCAATGGCTGCTTTGCGCGCCATAGAAATCGGTACATCGTTCATATTACTCACGCCTAACGCCGCCGCAATATGGCGATACTTTTCACCCGTATATTCTGCGTTGTAAGCCATGATATGAGGTAACAAAACCGCATTCGCGACACCGTGCGCAGTGCCATAAAACGCACCGAGCGGATGAGCCATTCCGTGCACCAAGCCTAATCCAACATTAGAAAACCCCATACCTGCAATATATTGTCCCAATGCCATGTCATCCATCCCCGCCTGTACACCTTTAACTGACAGACGTAACGCACGACCAATAATTTCAATGGCCTTGAGATGCAGCATATCGGATAGCTCCCACGCACCTTTAGTGATGTAACCTTCTATCGCATGAGTCAGTGCATCAACGCCCGTAGCGGCCTTCAGGCTAGCAGGCATGCTGGACATCATGTCTGAGTCAATAATCGCGACGATAGGTATATCATGCGGATCGTAGCAAACAAATTTACGCTTTTTCTCGATGTCAGTGATGACGTAATTTATCGTCACTTCAGCAGCCGTGCCTGCTGTGGTAGGAATAGCGATCATCGGTACAGATTTATTTTTCGTTTCTGCACCCCCTTCTAAACTACGCACATCGGCAAACTCAGGGTTATTAATAATAATACCGATCGCTTTACTCGTATCCTGCGGCGATCCGCCGCCTACCGCGATCAGATAATCGGCATCGGCCTGTTTGAAAGCGGCAACACCCTGCTGTATCACTTCAATGGTAGGGTTAGGAATCACTTTATCGTATATGCTATAGGCCAAAGCTGCCTGCTGCAAAATATCAGTTATCTTCGCAACCACATTATATTTAATGAGATCAGCATCGGTGACAATGAGCGCCTTGCGAAATCCGCGTTTCTTTATCTCATCTACCAACGAATTAATTGACCCCGTACCAAAATAAGAGGTCTCATTTAAAATCATTCTATAAGTCATCGTTTATCCTTTACTTTTTTATGAAGGGTTAATATCAAAAATAATATCGATAGCCTGACATTCTTCCGCCGTAAGCTCCCCACCGAAATTACGTGATAACGGACGCGTAGAATGAAACTTACGTGATAAGACCGTTTTTATCGTCGTGACAAAATCATTGCCGATGGTATATATCGAAGAAAGCTTGCTGATTTCACGCTGAATAGAGCTAAGCTGATGAAGATCGCCCTTTTCCCATGCTCCCCACGCCTGTACAAAAAGCTCTGGGACAATGTTATTCAGCCCTGAAATAACACCGGAGCCACCCGCCAATAAATTTGGAACAAAATATTCGTCATAACCCGAGAGCACGACGAAATCAGTACGGACATCGACCATCGTCTGAATCATCAAACGGTTGTGCGATAGGCAATCAACGGTATCTTTAATGCCCACAAAGTTTGGAAATTCAGTCGCCAGTTGAGCAACTAAGCCAGCATCTAAATCGCACCCGGTACGCGCAGGGAAATTATAAGCAAACCATTTACCCCTCAGCCGTTTTCCTAATTCACGGTAATAGCACAGCAGCTGGTGCGACGTTTGATAAAAATAGTAATGCGGCAGCACCATGACCGCATCATAGCCGCAGGCATAAGCTTCTTCGGCTAACGCAAGCATATCGGAAACACAGGTTGATGAAATATTCGCGACCATCGGCAGAGGCGACATACCGCGTGCTTCACGCAGCAACATTAAGCGCTCTTCCTGACTTAATGACGTAAATTCACCAATGCTTCCCATCAGCAGAATAACGTTGATTTCTGCCGTCGTCAGACGCTGCATATGCTCAGCAAGTCCCGATAGATCAATCTCACCTTGTGGGCTAAACGGGGTTATTGAAGGACACCAAACGCCTGAAAAATTGACTGTTTTAACCATGGTACTGTCCTTTTTGCAAATCATAAAAATGAAAGACTGCTTTATCTAAAATAGAGTCTGTTTTTCATAACAAGGTTTTTCATAACAAGGTCATTCGATAACAATATGCACCAATGTCTCATTCTGAATTTTTTCCCAATCCCAACGAATACCTAAGCCAGCCTCTTCGGGTGGAAAAGCAAAACCGTTTTCGATGGTCACAGGCGCAAGAGTCACACTGTCAAGCTGAGGAATATATTCCAACCAGCGACTGTTGGTAATCGCACAGCATAGGGAGACATGAAGCTCCATTAAGAAGTGAGGGCAAACGATTTTATTAAAACATTCAGCCATATGAGCGACTTTCAACCACGGGGTAATACCACCGATACGCGCCACATCGACCTGAATAATATCGGCCGCATTATTTTGCAAATATTCTTTAAAATGCTGAATTGAATAAATTGATTCCCCTACTGCCACAGGAATAACCGTGGATTCGCACAGTTTTTTATGTGAGTCCACATCATGTGCTAAAAAGGGTTCTTCAATCCATGACAAGTTGATGTATTCAAGTAAGGCCGCGCGCTGTTTACCCTCTGAATATTTAAATGCCTGATTGCAGTCGGTCATAATCACATAATCATCCCCTACCGCTTTGCGCACAGCGTCTAAGCGTGCAATATCGCGAACTGGGTTCTCCGAGCCAATTTTAATCTTCGAACCACAAAACCCTTTTGCTTTAACGGCTAAAGCATCATCCACTAATTCTTGCGTACTTAAATGTAACCAACCGCCCTCGGTGGTATATAGCCGCATTTTTGATTTTGCCCCTCCGGCGACTTTATACAACGGGAGTTGCATTCGCTTGCATTTTAGATCCCATAGCGCCGTGTCGATGGCGGCAAGAGACAGTGACGTAATAGCTCCTACCGACGTCGAATGGGTAGAAAACAACAATGACTCCCATATTTCCTCAATCATGGAAGCATCGCACCCAATCAACCTGGGTAAGAGATGATCTTTAAGCAAGGCAATAACGGAAGAGCCGCCCGTGCCGATGGTGTAGGTATATCCCTCCCCAACCAGACCACTTTGAGTGGTCAGTCGAACAATCGGTGTTTCCTGCGAAATAAAAGACTGTATCGCATCGACACGTTTAACTTTCGGTTCTAAATTCACCATAAATATTTCGGCTTTGATAATTTTCATTGCTATTTCCCTTACTTCCTTGCTTGATGTCATTAACCAATACCCTCCATGCTTGAAGTTGCTTCTACGTTGGCTATGTTCGCTCGTCCAAATCACTTCACCTTCGTAAGCTCATCAGAATTTACTTACTTGCCACGTGATTCAGCCAAGCATCCCCTGAAAGTGCCAGCCTTTTGTGATGCGACTTCAATTATTTTGGGTATAGATTTTTTATTTTCTAAACAGTTTAACGTTATTGAATACCAATATTGGCGAGTGCATCCCACAATGATTGAGGAATATTCATATTGGCCCACTGATAATTTTTTTCGGCCTGTTCTATCGACTGTACGCCACAGGTCACCGTCACCACATTTTTATTTCTAAGCGGAAACTGCAAAGCCGCAGCACCAATAGGAACATCATGTTGCTGACAAATAGTTTCAATTTCATTAACTCGTAATAGCGTAGCGTCAGGAACCTTGCCATATTCATATATGGATAATTTTTTATCCTTAGCCACCAACACACCGGTCGCAAATGGTGCAGCAACAGCGACCGATACACCATTTTTCTCACACTTTGCAAAAAAACTCTGATGATCGGTTTCTAGTAAATTATAACGATTAGCCAGCATAAAGATGTCTGGTGAGGCATAATCCATCACCTCCATTAAAATATCCTCTTCGTTGGCTCCTACACCCCAAGCTTTTATATCGCCATTACGTTTAAGTTCATCCAGCGCCTTTTGACCCGATTCGCAAAAGTTTTTGAAATGATAACGCTCTTGTTCCGTTTTTCCGTAGGTATAAGTCCCCAGATCATGAACATAGAGAATATCGATATACCGCACCCCTAAGCGCTGTATTGAATCCTCATAAGAACGCATAATGCCCTGATAAGAATAATCAGCGACACGATCAAACGGGTTTTCATTAAAGAAGAAATCGCCTGCTTCGAGACCGCTTTGATGCTTTCTCGATTGCAACAGGCGCCCTACTTTTGTAGACAATATATAGTCGTTCCGTTCAATTCCCCTCAACCCTAATCCCAAACGCAGTTCAGATAGCCCACTGCCATAATGTGGTGCGCAATCAAAATAACGCCATCCCACCTGAATAGCTTTATCTACAATAGCAATCGCTTCAGCATTGGTTAGCTCTTTAAACAGATTAGCTAGGCTTGCTGCACCAAATGTTAGGCTTGGCACAGATAAGCCGACACTCTTAATTTCATTCATGGTAATCATGATAATCTCCACAATTCAATGAGGAACGGAATTTACTGACTGATTTTTTAGTCGTTATGTTATTAGCTATACTTTAGCAATCTTGTTTAATAAATTAATAAGTGATATTTTTTAAATAACTACGTTCTAGACTGTTTTAATGGTTTTTTCTTTAATATTAAAAATCAATTTTAAAATAATGATAATCACCGCTGTAGCAGCCAGCGTTAGAACACCAGAGAAAATAGGATTCATATCTTTTAACAGTTCGAACATTTTATAAAACAGATATGAGAATGCATGCGAACCACCGTCAATCGATGAAGAAAGCATTTCTTTCGGCACGTTTAAATGGGCTTTCTCTGCCAATGCCTGAGACACAACGGCAAGGTCAGAACCAAACCATAAAATACCACACACAATCACAATTCCATTGATTAAGCCACGGAACATATTCCCATTACATGCCACGGTGCCAAATACCACAAACATGGGTAGATAGGGAATATCAGCAAAAGGCATCATAGTATTAAAGGGTAAAACAGTGCTAATCAGTATTGTTATCGGCACCATCAATATACCAACGGATAATACTGCGGGATTTTTAAAGGTGATTTCACCGCTAATACCAAAATAAAGTGCTTTAGTCGGGAAGCGTTTTTTTACCCATTCTGAAGCAATTTCAGTAATAGGGACTAAACCACTCACCAATACACCCGCCATCGTAGGTAACAAGACCATCACGGCGGCAAAGTTCATTCCGCTTTTAACAATCTCACTAAAAGGTAATGCACCTAAACCCCCGATGATAACGCCAAGAATTGCCCCCATGGCTAAGGGACTACCAAAAAACCCGAGCTTAGCTTCAATTTTATTAAGATTAAGATCGATTTTATTAATCACGGGGATACGGTCAATAATGCGATCCATCAAGAACGCCAGCGGTGCCCACGCCACGATTTCCGCCTGCGTTATCGTGACATTAGGCGTATCGCAGAACGTCTGAATATGCGGTGCAATGTAGTCGGCGATCTTGAGCGTGACAATAAATGTTAGCAGACTTGCAAAAACCCCAATCCAGAAAGAGCCCGTAACCTGTTCAACAATGACGCCTGCAAATACAAAGTGCCAATAGTTCCAGAAATCCACATTCAGCGTTTTGGTCGTATTGGTAGAGATCATTATTAAGTTAGTGATAAAGCACAGCGCGTAGACGACAGGCAGAGACAGCGCAGCTAGACTAAATGCGCTAATGAGCGGCCAGCCTAAATCTAATACCTCATAATGCAGATTGAGGTTTTTGACCATGGCTTCCGTTGAACCGCTTAAAGAACTCACCATAAAACTAATAAGCAATGATAAACCTAGAAAACCAATACCCACCGTCATCGCATTTTTTGCCGCAATACCTAGCTTAGCGCCGAAGATCAGGGCGAAAATAAACATAATGATGGGAATAACCACAGCGGGGCCAAAGCCCAATATATATTGAACGACTTCCATGATGTCTCCTGTTATTTCAGTGAATAAACGTGTTCGGCAACTGCGTGATAGAACTGCTCCATAGAGTAATGAGGATGTGATTTAAGATAGCGTTGACACAGCGAAACGATGTCAGCGTAATGAAGCGCCAATAATGAAACCGGCCAATCAGAGCCAAACATCACGCGCCGATCGCCAAATGCGTTAAATACGGCATCGATATAAGGTTCTAAGTCTTTATAAGCTTGGTCTTGATCTTTCCAACACCCGTAATTTGCTTCAGTCGCGATCCCAGATAATTTGCAATAAACGTTTGAATAACGTTGTCCAATAAAACGTATTCCTTCTTGCCATTCTTCAATCAGGCACTCGCGAATAATAGGTTTGGCGCAATGTTCAATGACAAACGTTGTATCTGGGCACTGTGATATTAGCTGAGCGACGCATGCCAACTGCGATGGCGTAATCAGAAGTTCATAAACCAACCCCCTTTCTCCCACGCACCGCACACCATCGATAAAATCAGGATCAATCAAATGTTCAGCAGGTAATCCTTGCGACATATAGCGAATGCCTTTCAGCTTGTTCGACCGGCTGATTAACCTGTCGAGATCGCTGCCCACGCGTTGTCCTTTGGTCATATCTGCCCAGCCAACCACGCCTTTAATTTGTGGCGTATCGGCAGCAATCCTCAAAAGCCATTCGCTTTCTTCTAACTGTGGGACGGCCTGTACAAGGATCGCACCTTCAACTTGGTGACCCTCTAAGACGTCGAGAAGATCTTCGATGGTGAAATCTCGGCGAATAGCCTCCAGATCGGCAGTAATCCATTCAAAGTGCTCGCCTTCGCACACCCAAAGATGGTTATGAGTATCAATAATTTTCATTCTATTTTCCTTGTATTCATATTGTATACAATGTGAATACAATAATCTTAACTGATTAAAGTACAACCCGCTAAGTGCAATAATGCCTAAGCAGTCACAAATTTTAATCTTGGGAATTCGTCAGAAAATTAGATAACTCGCGGAAAATATTGAGAAATTAAGAAGAATGAACAGCAAAAGAAGAAAAAAGAAAGGGCTAGGTTAAACACCTAGCCCTAATAACGATCGTTCGCGATATTAGCTCAAATACTTACACAGATACGACGTTGGCTCTGCCACCTGCAAGTTAAACTCACTATGACCCGGCACAAAGAAGGTTTCTCCTGATGAGAACACCTGCCAATCAGGCGCACCCGGAATCAACACACGCAGAGCACCTGTAATGACCGTCATCTCTTCCGGTTTATCGGTTGAGAAGGTGTATTCCCCTGCGTCCATTACGCCAATGCTTTGACGCCCAATGCTGCCACTGTCAAAACCAATCGACTTTACTTTACCAGCAAAATACTCATTTACATTCAACATACTATGGCACCTGTATTGAGAAGGGGTTACTGCATATTGGATGAAAAAACCGGTGCTGTCACTGACTTAGTTCACACTGTGAGAGGCCAGCGAAAGTTATCGCCTCAAGCGTTCACTTACTGAACGTTTAGTAGGCGCTAGCGTCGGTAATTAGTGCAATTTGCGACTGGCTCAGCGTTAAACGCGCCGCCAACGCTAATTCCTCTAGCTGCTGTAATGACGTCGCGCTTGCAATCGGCGCCGTGATCCCCGGCTGAGCAATCTGCCATGCCAGCGCCACAGCCACCGGTGAAGCATCAACCTCATGAGCCACCTGCTCTAAGGCATCGAGAATACCTAATCCCCGATGATTGAGATATTTCGCCACAATGCCATCGCCACGTGCACTCTTATGCGCATCCTCGGCGCTGCGGTATTTCCCCGATAGGAAGCCGCTCGCCAGTGCATAATAGTTAATGACGCCCAAATGCTCTTTTTGCACGAGAGGAGCCAGTTCGAGCTCAAAGTTCTGGCGGTCATACAGATTATATTCCGGCTGAATTGTCTCATAGCGGGCTAATCCCAGCTCAGCGCTCACCTCCAACGCTTTCGCCAAGCGCTCAGCACTGTAGTTGGAGGCACCAATGGCGCGTACCTTACCCTCTTTGATTAACGCATCGAAAGCATTCATGGTTTCCGCCAACGGCGTATCGCGATCGTCATCATGAGACTGATAGAGGTCGATATAATCCGTTTTCAGACGGCGTAAAGAGGCTTCTACGGCTTCGCGAATATAACGCGCCGATAGCCCTTTGCGATGTTCCCCCATCGGTTTGCCTACTTTCGTAGCAAGAATAATGTGATCGCGTTTGCCACTTTTTTGTAGCCAGTTGCCAATAATCGTTTCAGATTCGCCGCCCCTATTTCCCGGCACCCAGGATGAGTAAACATCAGCGGTATCAATGAAGTTCAACTGATGCTCCAACAAAGCATCGAGCAGGCTAAAGGACGTTGCCTGATCGACCGTCCAACCAAACACGTTGCCACCAAATGTCAGGGTAGGTACTCGAATGCCAGAGCGGCCCAGTTCGCGTAGTTTCATTGCAGTCTCCTGTCTTAAGGTTTGTGAAAACGACGTTGATAACGAATACTAATAACACTAATTATTCACTGTGACGAAATACCCTAAATAATTCGAATGGTATGGGCGGCAAGTGAGCTCCTCTCGATGAGCTTACTCTCGTCAGTGATTCGAGTAAGTAAACGTGGCCAACAAAAAGACAACTTGAAGTATGACAGGGTATAGACAAATCAGGCTAAATACAGAAAGGTCTTACGCTCGCTGACCTATCTTCCACATTTCCTTCATTTTTAGATCGAGCCTAAGGCCTAGAATAGTAAACTGTGATGAGTAACTAATTTTTGTGGGTGATTGGGCCACTACGCCCAATATTTATATTTGCGCATAAGCGCGGATATTTCTCTGGAGAATTCTGTCTGCAATGAGTGCTTTCAATAAACCGACCTCCCGTAAACGCCTTTGGTGGGCGATAGCCATTATCGTTGTGGCTGGTGTGATTGTTTGGCGTTACACCAGCAGCGGCAACGCTGACAAACCTGTCGCGGGCGCAGAACAGGCACAGAAAGGCAAAACGGGGGGGAAAGCCGGTGGACGCCGTGGCGGCAGTGGAATGCTCGCACCGGTGCAAGCCTCGGAAACGCGCACGTCCAATGTGCCTAACTACTTAACAGGTTTAGGTACGGTAACCGCTGCAAATACCGTCACCGTCCGTAGTCGCGTTGATGGGCAACTGATGAAAATCCACTTCACCGAAGGCCAGCAGGTGAAAGCGGGAGATTTATTGGCAGAAATCGATCCGCGCCCGTTTCAGGTGCAGTTAGCTCAAGCTCAGGGTCAGCTTGCCAAAGACCAAGCCATTTTAGCTAATGCTCGACGCGATCTAGCGCGTTATCAAAAGCTGAGCAAGACCAATATGGTTTCTCAGCAAGAGTTGGATACTCAGGCATCGTTAGTGACTCAGACTCAGGGCAGCATTGTGGCCGATCAGGGCGCCGTTGACAGCGCCAAACTACAGCTGACCTACAGCCGCATCACCGCACCGATTGATGGACGTGTCGGCTTGAAGCTGGTCGATGAAGGTAACTATATCACCAGCGGTGATACCACCGGCTTAGTGGTGCTTACCCAGACACATCCTATTGATGTGGTTTTCACTCTGCCTGAAAACAATATCGCCAGCATTCAGCAGGCACAAAAAGAAAACGGTAAGTTAGAAGTAGAAGCATGGGACCGCACTAATCAGCACTTACTCACTACCGGAACCTTGCTGAGTATGGATAACCAGATCGACACCAGCACCGGCACCATCAAAATTAAAGCCCGTTTTGATAACCAAGACGACACGTTATTCCCTAATCAGTTTGTTAACGTTCGTTTGAAAGTATCGACTCAAAGCGACGCTGTAGTGGCTCCTGCCGCTGCGGTACAGATGGGAAATGAAGGCAGCTTTGTGTGGGTGCTAAACGATAAAAATCAGGTCAGCAAACACGCCGTGTCCGTAGGCACCCGTGACGCATCAGAAGTGGTGATTACCGGTGGACTTTCTGCCGGTGAGCGAGTGGTTACTGACGGTATCGATCAGCTTACGGAAGGTGCAACCGTTGAGGTCATTGCTCCGCACACAGAAAATGCGGCTCAGACTCAGGCCACTTCCGGTAAAGATAAAGATGTTTCAGCTAAGCAGACCACTGGTAAACAGGACAAGTCATAATGCAACATATGCCTGTCGGTTCTGAAGAGCCTAAAAACGAGATCCCCGCCACCGGCGGGCCTTCTCGCCTGTTTATACTCCGCCCAGTTGCTACCACGCTGCTAATGGTGGCCATCCTGCTTGCCGGTATTGTGGGTTACCGCTCACTTTCGGTTTCTGCCTTGCCAGAAGTAGACTATCCGACCATTCAAGTTGTAACGCTCTATCCGGGTGCCAGCCCTGACGTGACCACGTCGGCCATTACCGCCCCCTTAGAGCGTCAGTTTGGGCAGATGTCGGGGCTGAAACAGATGGCCTCGCAAAGCTCAGGCGGCGCATCGGTTATCACCTTACAGTTCCAACTCAGCCTGTCACTTGATGTCGCTGAGCAGGAAGTTCAGGCTGCTATTAACGCGGCGACCAATCTTCTTCCTAACGATCTGCCCTATCCGCCGATTTACAGTAAGGTTAACCCTGCCGATCCACCGATCATGACTATCGCCGTCACCTCCGACGCCGTCGCCATGGCGCAGGTGGAAGACATGGTGGAAACGCGCATTTCGCAGAAAATTTCGCAGGTCAGCGGCGTTGGCCTCGTCACCCTTTCCGGCGGGCAGCGCCCTGCCGTTCGAGTACGTTTAAATGCACCGGCGGTTGCGGCTTATGGTTTAGACAGTGAAACCATTCGTACTGCCATTGCTAACGCCAACGTTAACTCCGCCAAAGGGAGTTTCGACGGCCCGACGCGCTCGGTTACGCTATCCGCCAACGACCAAATGAAATCGGCGGAAGACTACCGCGATCTGATAGTGGCTTACTCCAACGGTGCGCCGGTGCGTTTAAGCGACGTGGCAACCATTGAGCAAGCGGCAGAAAATACCAAACTGGCAGCGTGGGCAGACAAAAAACCCGCCATTATTTTGAACGTTCAACGCCAGCCAGGCGCTAACGTCATCACCACCGCTGACAGCATTCAGGCGTTACTGCCACAGCTGACGGAAAGTTTACCGAAATCAGTTAAACTCACGGTGTTAACCGATCGTACCGAAACCATTCGTGCCTCCGTTAGCGATGTGCAAACTGAGTTACTGCTCGCCATCGCACTGGTGGTTATGGTGATTTACCTGTTCCTACGCAACGTTCCGGCCACGATTATCCCCAGCGTCGCCGTGCCGCTATCGTTGGTGGGCACATTCGCTGTCATGTACTTTCTTAATTTTTCGATCAACAACCTCACGCTGATGGCGCTGACCATTGCCACCGGATTCGTGGTGGATGATGCGATTGTGGTGATTGAAAACATCTCCCGCTATATCGAAAAAGGGGAAAAACCGCTCGATGCCGCATTGAAAGGCGCAGGGGAAATCGGTTTTACCATCATCTCGTTAACCTTCTCACTGATCGCCGTACTCATCCCGCTGCTGTTTATGGGCGATATTATTGGCCGTCTATTCCGTGAGTTTGCGGTCACGCTAGCGGTGGCAATCCTCATTTCAGCGGTGGTTTCTCTGACGCTAACGCCAATGATGTGTGCCCGCATGCTCAGCCACGAATCGCTGCGTAAGCAGAACCGTTTCTCCCGCGCCAGCGAACGTTTCTTTGAGCGCGTGATTGCTAAATATGGCGAATGGCTAAAAGTCGTCTTGAATCATCCTATGCTGACGCTAGGCGTTGCGCTCAGCACGCTGGTGTTGACCGTTTTACTGTATATTTTTATCCCTAAAGGATTTTTCCCGATTCAGGATAACGGCCTGATTCAAGGGACTGTGCAGGCTCCACAGTCCGTTTCCTTTAGCGAAATGGCACAGCGCCAGCAAAAACTGGCGGCTGAGATTTTGAAAGATCCTGACGTTGCGAGCCTAAGCTCTTTTATCGGCGTGGATGGCACCAACGCAACGCTAAACAGCGGACGTTTGCAAATCAATCTCAAGCCGTTAGATGAACGCAAAGATCGGGTACAGCAGATCATCCCGCGCCTACAAACTCTGGCCGACAAAATTCCCGGTATTAAGCTGTACCTCCAACCGGTGCAAGATCTCACTATCGATACACAGGTGAGCCGTACCCAATATCAATTCACGCTGCAGGCCATGTCGTTGGATCAGCTCAGTACATGGGTGCCAAAGCTGATCGGTGCACTGCAAGAATCCCCCATGCTCAAAGACGTAAGCAGTGACTGGCAAGATCAAGGTCTGGTCGCTTTTGTCAACGTCAATCGCGATACGGCAAGCCGCTTAGGCGTTACCATGGCTGACGTTGACAACGCGCTGTACAACGCTTTCGGTCAACGCCTGATTTCAACTATTTATACTCAGGCTAACCAATATCGCGTGGTTCTAGAACATAATCAGGATCATACCGACGGCTTAACCGCCTTCAACGATTTGTACTTGACCAGTTCAGACGGTAAAAACGTGCCGCTGAACACCATCGCGACCATTGAAGAGCGCTTCGGGCCGCTGTCGATTAACCATGTCGATCAGTTCCCATCAACGACGGTGTCATTTAACGTTGCCGATGGTTACTCGCTAGAGCAAGCGATGAAAACCATCACCAGCACTGAGCAACAGCTTAATATGCCGGTAGATATCACCACCCATTTCCAAGGTGCCACGCTGGCGTTTGAATCTGCCTTGGGTAACACGTTATGGCTGATTGTGGCGGCAATTGTGGCGATGTACATCGTTCTGGGTGTGCTGTATGAAAGCTTTATCCATCCTGTCACCATTCTCTCGACGCTGCCTACCGCCGGTGTGGGGGCGTTGCTGGCGCTGATTATGGCCGGCAGTGAGCTGGATGTGATTGCCATTATCGGCATCATTTTGCTGATTGGTATCGTGAAGAAAAATGCCATCATGATGATCGACTTCGCGCTTGCCGCCGAGCGTGAACAGGGAATGGCACCTTACGATGCAATTTATCAAGCCTGCCTACTGCGCTTCCGCCCTATTCTGATGACGACGCTCGCGGCCTTGCTCGGCGCATTACCGCTGATGCTAAGCACCGGCGTGGGGGCTGAACTGCGCCAACCGCTGGGGATTTGTATGGTCGGCGGCCTAGTGATGAGTCAGGTTCTAACACTGTTTACCACGCCAGTGATTTACCTGCTCTTTGATAAGGTTTCAAGAAACACGCATCCAGCGAAAGATCCACAGGAGAGCACCCAGTGAGATTCTCGCCGTCTAAAGGTTTCTTCGCTTTATTTATCAATCGGCCGGTCGCCACCACGCTGCTGACGCTGGCGATCACCCTGTGCGGGATTTTAGGTTTCAAGCTATTACCTATTGCTCCGCTACCGCAGGTAGATTATCCGGTCATCATGGTGAGCGCCTCTTTGCCGGGTGCATCGCCAGAAACCATGGCGTCGTCGGTGGCCACGCCGTTGGAACGCGCCCTTGGTCGTATTGCGGGTATCAGCGAGATGACGTCCTCCAGTTCGCTGGGGAGCACCCGCATCATTATCCAGTTTGATTTTAATCGCGATATCAACGGTGCCGCACGCGATGTACAGGCCGCCATTAACGCGGCGCAAAGCTTACTGCCATCGGGAATGCCAAGCCGCCCTAGCTATCGTAAGGCGAATCCGTCTGACGCGCCGATTATGATCATGACGCTCACGTCAGACACCTACGATCAGGCAAAGCTTTACGACATTGCCTCGACTCAGCTGGCGCAAAAAATCGCGCAGGTTGACGGCGTAGGCGACGTTTCCGTTGGGGGGAGTTCACTGCCTGCCGTACGCATCGAGCTCAATCCTGAAGCCCTATTTAATCAGGGTGTTTCGCTCGATAACGTACGAACGTCGATTGCCAACGCCAACGTTCGTCGTCCACAGGGATCGATTGAAGCGAACGATAAACGTTGGCAGGTGCAAGCTAACGATGAAATTAAAACTGCGCAGGATTACCAGCCGTTAATTATTCATTACAACAACGGCTCGGCGGTACGTTTAAGCGACGTGGCGAACGTGAAGGATTCGGTCGAAAACGTGCGTAATGCCGGCATGACCAACGCCAAACCCGCCATTCTGATCATGATCCGCCGTAGCGCTGATGCCAACATTATTGAAACCGTCGATCGCATACGCGCACAGATCCCCGAGTTTCGTGCACTGATCCCGGCGTCAATTGATCTGCAGGTGGCACAAGATCGTTCGCCTACGATCCGCGCCTCGCTTGACGAAGTGGAAAGTTCGCTGGCGATCGCCGTGGGATTGGTAATCATGGTGGTGTTCTTGTTCCTGCGTTCGGGCCGCGCCACGCTGATCCCTGCCGTTGCTGTACCGGTTTCATTGATCGGCACCTTTGCCGCTATGTATCTGTGCGATTTTAGCCTGAATAATCTGTCGCTAATGGCGCTCACCATTGCGACCGGTTTTGTCGTGGATGATGCCATCGTCGTGCTGGAAAACATTTCTCGCCACGTTGAGGCAGGAATGAAACCGAAAAAAGCTGCGCTCATCGGCGCACGAGAAGTGGGCTTCACTGTGCTATCGATGAGTCTGTCGTTGATCGCTGTCTTCATCCCATTACTATTGATGAGCGGGTTGCCGGGACGTCTATTCCGTGAGTTTTCGGTTACGCTCTCCGTGGCGATCGGCATTTCACTGGTGGTATCCCTGACATTAACCCCCATGATGTGTGCCTATCTGCTTAAGCAGCGCCCTTCACGCCATCAGGAACGTATTCGTGGCTTCGGCAAGCTGCTGCTGAAACTCCAACAAGGCTATGGCAAAAGTTTACGCTGGGTGCTGGATCACGCACGCTGGGTGCTACTGATCCTGATAGCGACGATTGGGTTAAACGTCTGGCTGTATATTTCCATCCCCAAAACGTTCTTCCCCGAACAGGACGTTGGTCGTTTGATGGGCTTTATTCAAGCAGACCAAAGCATTTCATTTCAGGCAATGCGCGGTAAGCTGCAAGACTTCATGAAAATCGTGCGTAACGATCCAGACGTGGATAACGTGACCGGCTTTACCGGTGGTTCTAGTACTAACAGCGGCATGATGTTTATCTCATTGAAACCATTGAGCGAACGTAAAGATAGCGCCCAACAGGTTATCGCTCGCCTACGTGGAAAACTGGCCAAAGAACCCGGCGCCAATCTGTTTTTAATGGCGGAGCAAGATATTCGCGTTGGTGGCCGTCAGGGAAATGCGAGCTATCAATACACACTGCTCTCCGACGATCTCAGCGAACTGCGCAAGTGGGAACCTAAGATCCGAGCCGCATTCGCCAAGCTGCCCGAACTCGCCGATGTCAGCTCTGACCAGCAGGACAAAGGCTCAGAACTGGCGTTGACCTACGATCGTGAGAGCATGGCGCGGCTGGGTATCAACGTTGCCGACGCTAACAGCTTGCTGAATAACGCCTTCGGCCAACGGCAGATTTCGACTGTTTATCAACCACTCAATCAATATCACGTGGTGATGGAGGTCGCGCCGGAGTATACGCAGGATGAAAGTTCGCTAGACAAAATGTTTGTGATCAACAGCGATGGCAAGGCTATTCCACTATCCTATTTTGCTAAGTGGCAACCGGCTAATGCCCCACTGTCGGTTAACCATCAAGGCTTAACCGCGGCCTCAACCATCTCCTTCAACCTGCCAGAAGGCAAGGCGCTGTCAGATGCCTCAGCCGCCATCGAACGCACCATGACGGCATTAGGAGTGCCGAATACGGTACGCGGCACTTTCGCCGGTACTGCTCAGGTCTTTCAGGATACGCAAAATTCGCAGATCGTTTTGATTCTGGCCGCTATCGCAACGGTGTATATCGTGCTCGGCGTATTGTATGAAAGCTATGTGCACCCGCTGACCATTCTGTCGACGCTGCCTTCAGCGGGCGTCGGGGCACTATTAGCATTGGAAATGTTTGGCGCGCCCTTTAGCTTAATTGCCCTGATTGGCATTATGTTATTGATAGGCATAGTGAAAAAGAACGCTATCATGATGGTCGATTTTGCCCTTGATGCCGAACGCAACGGCGGTATGAGCGCACGTGACGCGATATTTCAAGCCAGCTTATTGCGCTTCCGACCAATAATGATGACCACATTGGCGGCGCTGTTTGGCGCTCTGCCGTTAGCATTTAGCAGCGGCGATGGCGCAGAACTGCGTCAGCCGCTGGGGATAACCATTGCGGGTGGTCTGATCATGAGCCAGCTATTAACGCTCTACACGACGCCGGTGGTCTATCTCTATTTTGACCGACTCCGCAGTCGTTTTAGCAAAGTAAAAACGCTGAAACCGCTGCCGAGATAGGCCTCATACAACGGCACATTACCGGACAATTGAGCGGAAAACGGCAGGAGGCATGCCTCTTGCCTAAATTATTGTTTAAACAATCGGAGTTTTATCCATGCCTGAACAATCCGCTTCAGTTCGCTGGCAGCTATGGATTGTCGCCTTTGGCTTCTTCATGCAAACGTTGGATACCACCATCGTTAACACCGCGCTGCCCGCAATGGCAGCCAGCCTCGGTGAAAGTCCGCTGCGCATGCAGTCGGTGGTGGTCGCCTATGTGTTGACCGTGGCGGTAATGCTACCGGCTAGCGGCTGGCTTGCCGATCGGGTGGGAGTAAAACGCGTTTTTTTCAGCGCCATAGTCCTGTTTACGCTCGGATCGCTGTTTTGTGCGCAGGCCGAAACCCTCAACCAATTGCTGATGGCCCGCGTATTACAAGGCGTCGGCGGAGCCATGATGGTTCCAGTGGGGCGTCTGACCGTCATGAAAATTGTGCCGCGCAGTCAATATATGGCAGCGATGACCTTTGTCACCCTCCCCGGCCAAATCGGTCCACTGGTCGGCCCGGCATTAGGTGGTTTTCTGGTGCAATACGCCAGTTGGCACTGGATCTTTCTGATTAACTTACCGGTAGGAATTGTGGGTGCGATCGCCACCCTATGGCTAATGCCTAACTACAGCATGCAAACTCGTCGCTTTGACATTCGAGGTTTTGTCATGCTGGCGATTGGTATGGCGACGCTCACGTTGGCACTCGACGGCCACAAAGGGCTCGGACTAGATACCAGCATGATTTATGGCTTGGTACTTTCTGGCGGAATCGCATTAGCCAGTTATTATTGGCATGCCAAACGCAGCGACGCCCCGCTGTTTAGCCTAGATCTGATGAAAACACCGACCTTTTCACTTGGGCTCAGCGGCAGTTTTCTAGGGCGTATCGGCAGCGGAATGTTGCCCTTCATGACCCCGATATTTCTGCAAATCGGCATGGGGTTCTCGCCGTTCCACGCCGGGCTAATGATGATCCCAATGATTATCGGCAGTATGGGCATGAAGCGTATCGTGGTGAGAGTAGTGAATCAGTTTGGTTATCGGCGCGTATTGGTCTGCGCCACGCTGGCGTTAGCGGCGGTCAGTCTAGCTCTGCCGTTGAGCGCGATGTATATCAGCCTATGGATAATTCCCGTGGTGTTATTTTTCCAAGGCATGATCAATGCCATGCGCTTTTCATCCATGAATACGCTGACCCTCAAAGATTTACCTGATGAACTCGCCAGCAGCGGCAACAGTCTGTTATCGATGATCATGCAACTCTCAATGAGCCTTGGGGTAAGCATTGCCGGTCTGCTGTTGGGCTTGTTCTCTCATCATCAAATCACCGCTGACAGCGCGGCGATCCATCAGGCATTTTTGCTCACTTATGGCTGTATCGCACTGATTATCGCCCTTCCCGCGCTGGTGTTTTTACGTGTACCGGACGATACCTTAGAAAACAACACCCTTGAACGTACCGCGCGTCGCCGCAAGGAGAACTCATGAAGCTTGGCATTACCGGCAAACTGTTTCTTGCCATCTTCTCCACCTGCATTCTGGTGCTGATCACCATGCACTGGGGCGTTCGGGTCAGTTTCGAGCGCGGCTTTATTGACTACATTAAACACGGCAATGAACAACGTGTTCGCCTGCTCGCCGCCGAACTGGAAGAACGCTACGCGCAGGCCGGAAACTGGCGTTTTCTGCGTCATAATGACCGCGTGATTTTCCAGATTATGCATAACATCGAACAAAGTAACGAAGGTAACGATACGCTCCCCCCACACGGCTGGCGCACACCGTTTTGGGTAATTGATAGCCGCAACCGTAAAATGGTGGGACCGCCAGGCGACATTCCGAGTGAAGGCACACGCCAACCCGTGATGTATCAGGGCCAGACCGTGGGTTGGGTCGTCACTACGCCACCCGAACGTTTAACGCGTAATACCGATATTAATTTTGACCTTCAGCAAAGACGTACCAGTTGGATCATTGTGGCGCTAGCGACATTGCTAGCCGCAGCGGTGACATGGGCGCTGTCCCGCAGCATGCTGGCACCGGTAAAACGGTTGGTCAACGCCATGCATAAATTGGCAGCAGGAAATTTCTCGACGCGCGTTGAGGTGGAGTCACGCGACGAATTAGGCAAACTGGCACAGGATTTTAACCAGCTCGCGATTACACTTGAAAAAAACGAGCATATGCGCCGAGCATTAATGGCGGATGTTTCACACGAACTGCGCACACCGCTGGCGGTGCTGCGTGGAGAATTGGAAGCGATGCAGGATGGTGTGCGCCAGATGACGCAGGATTCGCTCGCGTCGTTGCAAGCCGAAGTAGAAACGTTAACTAAATTGGTCAATGATCTGCACCAGCTCTCTATGTCCGACGCCGGTGCCCTGGCCTATCGCAAACAGCACATTGATGTGATTCATCTGGTTCAGTTGGCTGCCAGTGCATTTCACGATCGTTTTAGCTTAAAAAATATCACGCTCTCGCTCGATTTACCGGAGAAAGCCTGCGTATTTGGTGATCCCGACCGTTTATTGCAACTCTTCAATAATCTCTTCGAAAATAGCCTGCGTTACACTGACGGTAACGGACAATTGCAAGTTAAAGGACAAATCAGCGACACCGCCCTTCAGCTCTACTGGCAAGATAGCGCCCCCGGTGTGACCGACGAGCAACTTGAAAAGATATTCGAACGTTTTTACCGCGCGGAAGGCTCACGCAACCGCGCCAGCGGCGGCTCTGGCCTCGGCTTATCAATTTGCCAAAATATTGTTGAAGCACATAGCGGCGTAATGGTCGCAGAGCATTCTCCACTGGGAGGCTTAACCATCAGCCTGCAATTGCCGCTTGATACGGAAAACTATAAAAGGTAATGGATATGAACAGTATCACTGGAAGTATGGCCATCGACCCATCAGGGCAACATGTATTGATCGTCGAAGACGAACCCAAGCTAGGTCAGCTCCTCATCGATTATCTCACCGCTGGCGGCTACCAGCCTCATCTCTTGGCTGATGGCAACGCGGTGCTGCCGTATGTGCATCAAACACCGCCGGATTTGATTCTGCTTGATTTGATGCTGCCGGGTACCGATGGGCTCACATTATGCCGTGAAATCCGCCGTTTCTCCGACGTCCCTATCGTCATGGTAACCGCAAAAATAGAAGAAATAGACCGCCTATTGGGATTAGAGATTGGCGCAGATGATTACATCTGTAAGCCATATAGCCCGAGAGAAGTCGTCGCTCGCGTGAAAACTATTTTGCGGCGCTGTGTACGCAGAACCGAAGCCAATGCAGAACCGATGTTAATCATCGATGAAAATCGCTATCAGGCCAGCTTCCAAGATCAACTCCTAGACTTAACGCCCGCCGAATTCAGGCTATTAAAAACGCTGGCAACTCAACCTGGTACGGTACTCTCTCGTGAACAGTTGCTAAACCACCTGTATGACGACTATCGGGTGGTGACCGATCGCACCGTAGACAGTCATATAAAAAATCTGCGCCGCAAACTCGAACAGCTTGAAAACGGCGAGCCGTTTATTCGTTCGGTTTATGGCATCGGTTATCGTTGGGAAGGCACTGCGTGTAAAGTGCTGTAAACGTTAACTCTGGCTCCCGCGTCATCGCGGGAGCACGACGTTTATCTCCCTCGTCCTCTCCTGCAAATATTCAGCCATTGTCTATACTTACCTTGATTTATTTAGCATGAAAAGTATCCATCCTCATTAGCGCAGTTAATTGAATACGGCGATATAGATTTAAGGAGATACCCATGGCAATCGGCTATTATGAAATTAAAAAAGCGAAGAACGGGCAGTTCCACTTTAATCTGAAAGCAAGCAACGGCGAGATTATTCTCTCTAGCGAGATGTATGCCAGTAAAGCATCCGCCGATAATGGCATCGCCTCAGTGCAGGCTAATTCACCCGACGAAGCACAGTTTGAGATAAAAAATAGCAGCAGCGATCAACCCTATTTTGTTCTCAAAGCGAAAAACCATCAGGTGATTGGCACCAGTGAAATGTATAGCTCTGAGAGCGCCGCCAAGAAAGGGATTCAGTCGGTGGTAAAAAACGGTGCGACAACAGATATTAGGGATTTGACGCACGGGTGAAGCATGGCGGCTAACGCGAATTAATCTTTTGTCATCTGTATAAAGTTTCTGCACGCTTATCACTACCGGTTCCTTCTGGCATAAGTGAGCGCACTCAGATCAGGGGTGGGCGCAGGGACGCGCCGAATATGCGCGATTGCTGTTCGTTCCGCCAATACCGGAATAATAAACCAATATATGTGCGCAGAAGTCTCCACATGCCACCGTCTTCTAAAGCGCATTGGCCTTCGATTACCCACAGCATTTGTGCGGAACCGCTGAACCCTCTATAATGCCCGCCTTCACTGTACCTGCGGGTACAGACTGACTTGTGATCAGACCTTTAAAGAGAAATACAAACCTATGTTTACTCCGGAATTACTCTCTCCGGCCGGTACGCTGAAAAACATGCGTTATGCGTTCGCCTATGGCGCAGATGCAGTTTATGCCGGTCAGCCTCGTTACAGCCTGCGTGTCCGTAACAACGAATTCAACCATGAGAATCTGGCTCAGGGCATCAATGAAGCTCACGCTCTGGGGAAAAAATTCTATGTGGTGGTGAATATTGCACCGCACAATGCCAAATTGAAAACCTTCCTACGTGACCTGAAGCCCGTCATTGAGATGGGGCCTGACGCGCTGATTATGTCAGATCCTGGCTTGATTTCGATGGTGCGCGAAGCTTTCCCCGAGATGGCGATTCACCTTTCCGTACAGGCCAACGCGGTTAACTGGGCGACGGTGAAATTCTGGAAACAAATGGGACTAACCCGCGTGATCTTGTCGCGCGAACTTTCTCTGGAAGAAATTGAAGAGATCCGCCAGCAGGTTCCTGATATGGAACTGGAAATCTTCGTGCACGGCGCATTGTGCATGGCCTACTCTGGCCGCTGCCTGCTGTCTGGCTATATCAATAAGCGCGATCCCAATCAGGGAACCTGTACTAACGCCTGTCGCTGGGAATACAAAGTACAGGAAGGCAAAGAAGACGCCGTTGGCAATATCGTACACATCCACGAACCTATCCCAGTGACCGAAGTACCGGCAGTTGAACCCACTCTGGGTATCGGTGCACCAACGGACAAAGTGTTCATGCTGGAAGAAGCAATGCGCCCAGGCGAATACATGAGTGCGTTTGAGGACGAACACGGCACTTACATCATGAACTCCAAAGATCTGCGCGCTATCCAACACGTTGATCGCTTGACTAAGATGGGTGTTCATTCGCTGAAAATCGAAGGCCGCACTAAATCTTTCTATTACGTTGCACGTACCGCTCAGGTCTATCGCCGTGCAATTGATGATGCTGTTGCGGGCAAACCTTTCGATCCAACGTTGCTGACTACGCTAGAAGCACTGGCACATCGTGGCTATACCGAAGGCTTCTTACGTCGTCATGTACATGAAGATCAGCAAAACTATGACTACGGTTACTCCGTCTCTGATAGCCAGCAGTTTGTTGGTGAGCTTACCGGCGTCCGCCGTGATGGTTATGCAGAAGTCGTGGTGAAGAATAAGTTCTCACTCGGAGACAGTGTTGAAATGATGACGCCAAAAGGCAATATTCACTTCACATTGGAAGCCATGCAAAACAAAAAAGGCGAGCCGACCGATGTAGCACCAGGAAATGGGCATATCGTTTACATCCCTGTACCTGAGGATTTAGATTTGGAGTTCGCGCTGCTCATGCGTAATTTGCAAGGAACGGACACTCGTAATCCGCATTCTGCTTCTTAATATCTATCTAGGCGTAGCTGATTCTTAAAAAGCTGCGCTTCTTTATCTATTTTTTGTCATTAATATTTCGAATATAAGATTAAGATCACACTTAATCTTATCTCATATCGATATTATTGAGTGGCAAAAAGATATAACGAAAAAGCAATACTAGGAACCACCTCCTTGCCAGCCCAATCTCCCTTGGGCTGGTTTTCTTTTTTTATACAAATACTCACATCCCTAAACTTCCCTTTATAAAAACCGTACTCATCAACTTAATAAATCCAAGAAAATCATTAAAAATCAATAACAAAAGAGAATAAATTCATTTCATTTTTAGTTAATTTCGTTAAGTGATTTATTATTATGATTAACCATAAGAAAAAAACAGCTTAATAGGAATATATATCACCAACATGATGACTCATAATTTCCCAGATGATTACCCCTCCGATTAATTAATTAAAAGCACTCATAATCTATTTAGCCAATTCGTTTATTCCTACAAACTGAAACCTTTCAGCTTAAGTAAATCCCTTATATTTTCCAATGAGAGCGGTTTCATTATTATTTATTAATATGAATAATTTTATCGGTAAACCATAAGAACCATCTATGTTATAACAATGTAAGCACTAACGTTTTTACCCGTTTCAGGAGATCACTCATGCATCAACAACACTCTGCGCTCATCATCTTGAATGGTAAAGGTGCTGGAAATGAGGAAGTACGCGAAGCAATTGATGGGCTGCGTACTGCAGGTCATACGCTACATGTTCGCGTCACTTGGGAGCACGGTGATGCGAAGCGCTATGTGGCTGAAGCCGTTGAGCTTGGCGTTGAAACCGTTGTCGCAGGCGGTGGAGATGGCACCATTAACGAGGTCTCGGACGCACTAAGTCAGCATAGTGAATCATCGCGTCCTGTATTAGCCGTATTGCCACTCGGTACCGCCAATGATTTTGCGACTGCCTGCTTAATTCCAGAAAATCCGCAGTCTGCACTTCAGCTTGCTTTACAGGGACGAGCCGTCCCCATCGACTTCGCCCGCGTCAATGGAAAGCGCGTCTTCATCAATATGGCGACGGGGGGATTTGGCACTAAAATCACGACTGAAACCCCTGAAAAATTGAAATCAGTGCTCGGTGGAGCCTCCTACTTCCTACACGGCATCTTACGCATGGATACGCTAAAAGCGGATTTCTGCCAGATATCCGGCCCTAACTTCAATTGGGAAGGAAAAGCACTGATTGTCGCCATCGGCAATGGTCGTCAGGCCGGAGGTGGACAGCCGCTGTGTCCAGAAGCACGCATCAACGATGGGAAACTCGAGCTACGCGTTCTCACTTCTGACGAGTTGTTACCAGCACTTCTTGAAAGCTTACTCAAGGGCGAAAGCAATAAAAATGTCATCGAAGCCTCACTGCCTTGGCTGGAGATTAGCGCACCTCACGACATGACACTCAATCTAGACGGCGAACCCCTAAGCGCCAAACAGTTCCGCATCGAAATTGAACCTGATGCGATAAACCTTCGTCTTCCTCCAAACTGCCCGTTAATCGGATAAGTTAATACGATTTATTGACTCCACCGCTCTCCCCTTCTAGGGGAGAGCGTTCTCTTTGCATTACTGCTGTCCCTCCGCAAGCCTCCTTTCTCATCAAAAAACGTGATCTACGCGCGCACTTTTTGAACTAAATACTTGTATGGTAGTTATATCAGATCTATGTTTCCGACATCGAAACGCTCGCAAAGCAAGTCCAGAAAACAGTGGTGAGGGAGTTCAAATGAAGATCGTTAAGGCCGAAGTATTCGTAACTTGTCCAGGACGTAATTTTGTCACGGTAAAAATCACTACCGATCAGGGACTCACAGGCATCGGCGATGCAACGCTCAACGGCCGCGAATTGCCAGTGGCTTCTTATTTGCAAGATCATGTTTGCCCGCAGTTGATCGGCCGTGATGCTCACCGGATCGAAGATATCTGGCAGTTTTTCTACAAAGGTGCGTACTGGCGCCGTGGACCAGTTACGATGTCCGCGATTTCTGCCGTCGATATGGCGCTGTGGGATATCAAAGCCAAAGCCGCCAATATGCCGTTGTATCAGTTACTTGGCGGGGCATCTCGCGAAGGCGTCATGGTTTACTGCCACACGACCGGCCACTCGATTGATGACGTGCTTGAAGATTATGCCAAGCACAAAGAGATGGGATTTAAGGCTATCCGCGTTCAGTGTGGCGTTCCAGGAATGAAAACCACCTACGGCATGTCAAAAGGAAAAGGGTTAGCCTACGAACCGGCAACCAAAGGAAACTGGCCGGAAGAGCAACTATGGTCAACTGAAAAATATCTCGATTTCACACCGAAACTATTTGAAGCCGTGCGCTCTCGATTTGGCTTTGATGAGCATCTGCTGCACGACATGCACCATCGTTTAACGCCTATTGAAGCGGCACGCTTTGGTAAAAGCATCGAGGATTACCGCCTATTCTGGATGGAGGATCCTACCCCCGCAGAAAACCAAGAGAGCTTCCGTCTCATTCGTCAGCATACCGTAACCCCGATTGCCGTTGGTGAGGTCTTCAACAGCATTTGGGACTGCAAACAGCTGATCGAAGAGCAGCTAATCGATTATATCCGTACCACGATCACCCACGCCGGTGGCATTACCGGTATGCGCCGTATCGCAGATTTCGCCTCACTGTACCAAGTTCGTACCGGCTCACACGGCCCTTCTGATTTGTCGCCAATCTGTATGGCTGCGGCACTGCACTTTGATCTCTGGGTACCTAACTTCGGTGTTCAGGAATACATGGGATATTCCGAGCAAATGCTGGAAGTCTTCCCACATAGCTGGACATTCGACAACGGTTATATGCATCCAGGAGAGAAACCCGGTTTAGGCATCGAGTTTGACGAGAAATTGGCCGCCAAGTATCCGTACGAACCGGCATATTTACCGGTCGCTCGCCTAGAAGACGGCACTCTATGGAACTGGTAAATAAGAGGATTTATTGATGAAAAGCGTTGTAATACAGCAACCAGAACAATTAGCGATCGAAGAGCGTCCTATCCCCCAGCCACAGGCAGGGGAAGTACGTATCCGCGTTTGTAGCGCGGGGATCTGCGGCTCAGACGTACATATTTTTCGTGGGCATAATCCGTTCGCCAAATATCCTCGCGTTATCGGTCATGAATTTTTTGGCATCATTGATGCCGTTGGCGACGGTGTAGAAAACGCACGCATCGGTGAACGAGTGGTTGCCGATCCGGTAGTTAACTGTGGTCATTGTTATCCCTGCTCTATTGGGCGGCCGAACGTCTGTACCGAGTTGCAGGTGATCGGCGTCCACCGCGACGGTGGCTTTAGCGAATATGCCTGTGTCCCCGCCCGCAATGCGTATTTAGTGCCTACCCGCATTCCCGATGCGGAAGCCACGATGATTGAACCGTTCTCTATTGCAGCAAACATATGTGCGCAGGTTAAACCACAACCTAATGATATTGCACTGGTTTACGGTGCAGGACCAATGGGGCTGACCGTCATACAAGCCCTGCGCGGCGTTTATGGCGTAGCAAAAATTATCGTAGCCGATCGTATTTCAGAGCGTCTGCAAATGGCTCAAGACAACGGAGCCGATCGCCTAATAAACAACACCAATGTCGATGTCGCTGACGTATTAGCACAGGAAAATATCCGCCCAACATTAATTATTGACGCCGCATGTCATCCGTCGATTTTGCCTCAGGCTATTGCGTTGGCCTCACCCGCCGCACGTATCGGCATCATGGGATTCTCATCCGAACCGTGCGTACTCAATCAGCAAAGTATCACCAGTAAGGAAATCGCGATCTTCAGCTCACGCCTAAATAGCGCACGTTTTCCGCAGGTTATTGAGTGGATGACGGAGAAAAAAATTCATCCCGAAAAGCTGATTACCCATAGCTTCCCGCTTGAACAGGTTAGAGATGCATTAGTGCTGTTTGAACAAGATCAGAAAACCTGCTGCAAAGTACTTTTAAGTTTTCATCAGTAAGTCAGAGCGACTAATCCGTTAAATGCGAACCCGCTAAATGCGTGCCTCTTAGGCGGCACGCACCCTACAACATAATAATAACTGCGTGGAGTACTTATGTTTAAGAACTTGCGTTGGACAATCGTTTTTTTATTATTTTTAGTTTACATGATCAATTACTTAGATCGTGTCGCACTTTCCATTACGTTGCCGATGATCGAACAAGATCTCTCGCTCAACGCTGAACAGTTCGGGATTATTTTTGGCAGTTTCTTCTTTGGGTACGCCGTATTCAATTTTATCGGTGGCCTTGCAGTAGACAATTTCGGGCCTATGCTGGTGCTCGGCGTCGCGGTTGGATTGTGGTCAATATTCTGCGGCTTCACTGCCCTCGCCTCGGGTTTCTACTCCATGCTGATCCTTCGTGTACTTTTTGGCATGGCTGAAGGCCCGATTTGTTCATCAGCCAACAAAATGATCAATGGCTGGTTCCCTCGCAAACAGGCTGCAACCGCAATGGGATTACTCAGTGCCGGTTCCCCCTTGGGCGGCGCAGTCGCAGGCCCGATTGTCGGCTATCTGGCACTGGCCTTCGGCTGGCGTCCTGCATTTATGATCATCTGTGCTATCGGCATTGTCTGGATGCTAATCTGGTTCTTCGTGGTATCCGATTCTCCAGAGAAAAGCCGTCACGTCAGCCAAGCTGAACGCGCGTTAATTGCACAGCAGAAACACGAAGAAGCCACAACGGACACCAACCAGCAGCCTGGCCATTCGCTCATGTTCTATATGAAGCAGCCAATTATTCTGGTCACCGCTTTTGCTTTCTTTTGCTACAACTATATCTTGTTCTTTTTCCTAAGCTGGTTTCCCTCATATCTGGTACAGGCACATGGTCTGAACATCAAAGAAATGAGCATTACCACCGTTATTCCGTGGATCGTCGGCTTCATTGGATTAGCGTTGGGCGGTATCATTTCTGACAAAATTTACCGTATAACGGGCAAGCTGCTGCTTTCACGCAAAATCGTGCTGGTCGTGTGTTTGCTCGCATCCGCTATCTGTGTCGCGCTGGCTGGAACCGTCACTCAGGTTATACCGGCCGTGATACTGATGTCGGTTTCCATTTTCTTCCTATACGTCACCGGTTCGATTTACTGGGCGATTATTCAAGACGTGGTGCATAAATCACGTATCGGTGGTGCCAGCGGCTTTATTCATCTTATCGGCAGCATATCCGGCATTGTGGGGCCAATCGTGACCGGGTTTATCGTGCAAAATACAGGAAAATTCGATAGCGCATTTATTCTGGCGGGCGGTGTCGCCGCGCTCGGCGCAATTTTGGTGCTGTTTGTTATCCGGCCTTCACGTTCTGAACCGGAATTAGCCCCTCATATTTAACAGCCAAACTTAACACCCTGTGTAGATAAACATCCGCGTTTATCTATACCCTAAATAATTCGAGTTGCATTGAGACGGTAAATAAGCGAGCACCGATGAGCTAACTCTAGCCAGTGATTCGGGTAAGCGAACGTAACCAACAAAAATGCAGCTTGAAGTATGACGGGTATACACAGAATCGAATTCATATCGACATTAACCAGCAAAGGATTTTATATGTCGCGTATCACTCGAAAAATAACCATTCCCGTCAGTATTGGTTATGGACTTACCGATATTATGGGCGGTGGCGCTTTCACTATCATTGGTGCATGGCTGTTGTTCTTCTATACCACTTTCGTTGGGTTAACCCCCATTGAAGCCGCCTCAATTGTAGCGATTGCACGCATTGTCGATGCCATAGTCAGTTTATTTATGGGGAGTTTTACCGATCACTTCTATAAAACCTATTTAGGTAAAAAATTTGGTCGCCGCCGTTTTTTCCTGTTAATTGGTGCTCCGCTGATGCTGGTGTACTCGTTGCTATGGATAACGGGAATGAACTACTGGTTCTATCTCACAATCTATCTCGCGTTTGAAATTATCGCCGCTATCGTATTGATCCCTTGGGAAACATTACCCTCTGAGATGACTAAAGATTTTAACGCCAGAACTAAACTCTCCACCTGCCGGATGTTTATTTCAGCGTTAGGTACTTTTCTAGCGACTTTTATTCCTGGTTTGCTGATTAAACATTTTGGTGAAGGAAATGCCAATGCTTACCTATTCAACGGAATCGCCTTTTCAATTGTCTTTATGGTATGCGTATTTATTTCTTGGAAGGTCACATGGGAGCGTGAACTAACCCCCGAAATGTATGCAGAGCTGGAAAAATCTCAAATAAAAAGATCGGCCAGGGAGAAAGTAAAAGCAGTAGGAAATCTATTTAAAGACTATATTTCAACCTTAAAAGTGAGAGCCTTCAGAAAACACCTATCCATTTATCTACTCTCATTCACCGCCAAAGATGTCTATAACACCGTTTTCGTATTCTTCTGTGTCTATTGCTTAAGTATTTCCTCGTCATTTGCCGCAAGTTTGCTTTCGCTGAGCATTGTGGGATTACCTGTCACCCTGCTCGCTGGGGTTGCCATGATTAAATATGGACCCGCTAAGCTGTATGTTTTCGCCTATTCAATCATGCTTCTCTGCCTCGGTGGATTGCTCTGCGTCTATCTGTTCCCAGTATCAAATCAGGCCATGGTTCTTATTGCACTGGCGGCGTTCTATCAGGTTGGCCGCTGCATATTAGAATTCACCCCGTGGAACGTTTTCCCGTTCATTCCTGATGTGGACGAAATGATTACACGCCAGCGTCGAGAAGGATTATTTGCCGCGGTAATGACCTTCTCACGCAAAACCACCGTCGCTATCGCCACTTTTATCGTTGGCATCCTGCTGCAAACCGGCGGTTTTGTAAAAGGCAGCTTGGTACAGCCCCCTGAGGCAACTCACACCATCGCCCTGGTGTTATTTATCGGCACCACGTTGCTGTTGGTCGGAGCGCTCATTCAGGCACTTTCGTTCCGGCTGAATAAGACCACCCACAAAATTCTCGTGGATGAAATCGATCGCCTAAAAGCCAGTGGATCAAAACTCAGGGTGGAGGCAAAAACCAGAGGCGTTATAGAAGATCTCACCGGCTATCGCTACGACACGCTGTGGTGCGAAGAGTCCAATAACGCCACTCAAGATGTCGCGGTTCCTGAGTTAATAAAACCAGCACCACTTCGCCAAGAATAATGGATATCACTATGAAACAGACCTTATTGCAGGCTAACGCCGTCGTTCCCACCTACTCTCGCGAACGACTGATTCCACGCATTGCACATATTGGCTTTGGCGCCTTTCATCGTGCACATCAAGCGGTATACGCCGATCGGTTAGCTGCCGAACACGGCAGCGACTGGGGATACTGTGAGATCAACCTGATTGGCGGCGAGCAACAGATCCAAGACTTGCACCAACAGGATAACGTATTCAGCGTGGCAGAAATGTCAGAGCAAGGCTGGCAATGTCGGGTGGTGGGCGTGGTTCGCCAAGCATTGCATGCGCAAATTGACGGTATTGATGCCGTTCTTGACGCCCTCTGCCAGCCAGAAATTGCCATTGTCTCTCTGACAATCACGGAAAAAGGTTACTGTCACTATCCCGCCAGCGGCGTACTTAACCTTGAACATCCATTAATCATTCATGATATTGCGCACCCACGGCATCCGCACTCAGCCGCAGGCGTTATCGTCGCCGCGTTGGCTAAACGCCGCGCCACTCATTTGCCCGCATTTACCGTGATGTCATGTGACAACATGCCGGAAAATGGTCATGTCACCCACAATGTCATTTGTGGGCTGGCCGCGGCCCAGTCGCCAGATTTGGCTGAATGGATCGAGAAAAATGTGACGTTCCCGTCAACCATGGTCGATCGCATCGTTCCGGCAGTTACCACCGCAACATTAGCGCAAATAGAACAGCAGCTTGGCATGGCCGATCCCGTTGGCGTAGCCTGTGAGCCATTTCGCCAATGGGTCATCGAAGACAATTTCGTCGCAGGCCGCCCCGCATGGGAAAAAGTGGGGGCGGAACTGGTAAGCAACGTATTACCTTATGAAGAAATGAAGCTGCGAATGCTGAACGGTAGCCACTCATTTTTAGCCTATCTCGGCTATCTGGCGGGTTATCAACACATTAACGACTGCATGCAGGACGAAAACTATCGCCTTGCCGCTCGCACTCTGATGCTGGATGAACAGGCGCCCACTCTCAGCGTGC
The DNA here is from genome assembly GCF_020150375.1 of Hafnia paralvei. Taxonomy (NCBI): domain Bacteria; kingdom Pseudomonadati; phylum Pseudomonadota; class Gammaproteobacteria; order Enterobacterales; family Hafniaceae; genus Hafnia; species Hafnia paralvei. The sequence goes on from NZ_CP083737.1 coordinate 3,367,948, forward strand.
CAGACATCGATCTTGCCGCCTACGCGGATTCACTAATCGCTCGCTACGCGAATCCAGCGCTGAAACATCGCACCTGGCAAATCGCCATGGACGGTAGCCAAAAACTGCCACAGCGCATGCTGGACTCTGTACGTTGGCACCTCAGTCATGGTTCTAGCTTTGAGCTGTTGGCGCTGGGCGTGGCCAGTTGGATGCGCTACGTAGGCGGTATCGACGAACGAGGTGATCACATTGAGATCAGCGATCCGCTGCTGGCTGAGATCCAAACCGTCGTCACAGGCTCTTCGCAGGGGGAAAAGCGCGTGGATGCCTTGCTGTCGCTAACTACTATTTTTGGCCACGACCTCGCCAAACAGCCTCGATTCACTCAAGCCGTTCACGCGGCCTATCGCGCCCTGTTAGAAAAGGGGGCAAAAGCCACCGTCGCACACTATCTGGTTCAGCTCAAAAAATAAGGTGTACAACATGCAAAGAATTACCTTCGATGTCATGAAAAACACAGTCAAACAAGCCTTCATTAATGCGGGATTAAACGCAGCACGGGCCGATATCTGTGCTCAGATCCATACTGAGTCTAGCTGCGACGGCATTTATTCTCACGGATTAAACCGTGTCGCACGTTTCGTGGATTACGTGAAGCAAGGCTGGATTGCTATTGATGCCGCCCCCACCTTGGTTAAATCGCTTGGGGCTATCGAAATTTATGACGGTCAACGTGGGATTGGTATCACAAATGCCCTGTTTGCCACAGAACAAGCCAGTAAAATAGCGAAAGAGAACGGTATTGGTATTGTCGCACTGCGCAACACCACTCACTGGATGCGCGGTGGAACCTATGGTTGGAAAGCCGCAGAAAAAGGGCTGGCGGCAATTTGCTGGACCAACACCGAATCCTGTATGCCTGCTTGGGGCGCGAAAAATACTCGCCTTGGCAATAATCCGTTTGTGATGGCAGTACCGCGAGAAAGCGGTCCTTTGGTGCTCGACATGGCAATGTCACAATATGCCTATGGTAAACTACAGGTCACACGCTTAAAAGGTGAAAAACTTCCCTACCCCGGCGGCTACGACAAAGACGGCAACTTAACCGATGAACCGGGCCCGATTGAGCAATCCATGCGTATCTTGCCGACGGGCTATTGGAAAGGCTCAAGTATGGCAATACTGCTGGATGCGATGGCGGCGCTGCTGTCTGCCGGTGAACCCACCAACGGGATAGATAAGATTCAAAAAGGGAGCTGTACCGGCGCTAGCCAAATATTTATGGTTTTTGATCCAACCCAACTGGGGGGGCATGACTTTACCAACAAAATGGCCGACAGCGTGGCCGCCTATGTGAAAAGCTCGGAGCCCGCCGAGGGACAAGCTGCCGTTTATTACCCAGGTGAACTCGAAGTCAAAACCCGCCGAGAAAATCTCGCCGAGGGCATTCCAGTTGACGACGGCGTTTGGGATGACGTTCTCAAACTCGCTGCGACAAACGCGCGATAAAAGCACACACATTCCGGCTCCTCATACGCCAGTGAGGAGCCATGATCCAAGCGATTCATTCTCGCTAAATCCCTGTATCAGCAACGGCAAATCTTTAGCAAACTTATGCTAGACTGATGCGACTTCCCCCTTAAATACAAAATGACGCCATACGCATGTCAATGCATACTCCGCAGCAAAATTATGACCTAAATGGCAACTTGCCAGTCAATCAGCAAATCTATCGCTACCTGCGTAAAGACATCGTTGAATGCACGATCCCGCCGGGTACCTTGCTGTCAGAAAAGGAAATATCGACCCGTTTCAATGTGTCACGCCAGCCGGTACGAGAAGCATTTATCAAATTAGCTGAAAATGGCTTAGTACAAATCTTGCCTCAGCGTGGCACTTTCGTGCAGAAGATCTCCGTGAAACGCGTTGCTGACGGACGTTTTATCCGCAGTGCCATTGAGTGCAGTATTGCTCGGCGAGCCGCTGAGTTAGCTACAGCAGAACAGTTGCTGATGCTGGAACACAATATCAGTCGACAAAAGTTGGCCGCTCAGCACAATCAAACCAGCGAGTTTCTCGCGCTTGATGACCAATTTCACCAGCTATTAACGGAAATAGCCGATTGCCCGCTAGCATGGGAAACCATTGAAAATATCAAAGCGACGATGGATCGGGTTCGTTTTCTCACTCTCAGTAAGGTATCCCCTCCTGAAAGTCTGATTACCCAGCATGAAAAAATCTATCAGGCAATTGCCGATCACAATCCAGAGTCCGCTGAAAAGGCTGTGTTAGTGCATCTTCAAGAAATGATCCACACCATCACACCAATCGAACAGCAGAATCAGGATTGGTTCGCACAAGAAAATTTATAGAATAACCGTTAGGAATATAACGCCTTAGTCGCAGACTTAGTTATCTTCTGGCCTATTTAACAACGCTGTAGGGATCTCTCTCTTTAAACGATCCAACATATGCGTAAAGGCGCGATTTTGCAGAGAGCTTTTATTATAAATCATATAAATCGTGGTTTTTAACATCTCAAACTCGGTTTTTAGCGAGCGAACTTTGAATGATGAGCCAAAACGATCTAATAAACTTTGTGGAACAACGCCGATAGCATCGGTATTTTCAACCACGCTAATAATCCCCAGCATAGAGTTACTCGAAAATAGAAAATGACGTTCACCTAAAACTTCGTTCAACATCACCTTATGGGTTAACACTTCAGCATCATCCAAATTCATCGAGGTAAAACGCTCATTGGCAACATCAAGTTTAGTTAGCGTATCGCCAACACGTGGATGATCATTGCGGCAAATAACAGCCATCGGTTCTACAGAACATGGCGTACAGACCGTCGAGAAGCTCACATAAGGGCTTGGACTAAAAATAATATCGGCTTTGCGAAAATTGAGTAGCTCTTCTGTACTACTACGCTGGGTGTAAGAGCTGTAATGCACAATTTCATAATCCATTCCGTCATTTTGTAAACTACGTACCACGGTAGGTAACAACGCCATACTCATAAAAGGCGGTGCGTAAACCACAAATTTAGTTTTAAGAGCCATATCAGGCGTTGGGTTAATTGCCTTATTTAACTGCCCCATACTCTGAGCCAGTTGCTCATGTAAATTCGCCGCTACGGTGGTTGGTGAAATCCCTTTGCCTTCTCGAATAAACAAAGGATCAGAGAAGTGATTACGCAATTTTTGTAGCGACTGGCTCACTGCAGAAGGCGTCATTCCTAAAGAGGCGGCTGCATTACTGACACTGGAATGGATAAAGACCATTTCGAAAATGGTTAATAGGTTAAGGTCAAAAACCTTAATTTTACTAAGTGAATTACGTTCGTTGCGCTCAGCCATAAAGAATATGCTCTTATTTAAATGATCATTAATTTGATTGTTTTCATCCTAATTGATAATTAAATTAAATCCATTAACCAGCGCTACATGCCTTGTTAAGTTATTATAAACAACTAAATGAGGCTACATAGCAAGAGCAATGAGCGAAAGTCACGAAGTTTTATAAGAGATAAAAAAAAGCCTCGTGTTCTTAATGAGATACGAGGCTTGTTAAAACTCAAAATATCAATGACGATGACGAACGATTTGGTACCGACGCGTTAAATACTCCACGGGAACACTCCAGATGTGCACTAAACGGCAGAATGGAAATAGCACAAATAGCGTAAGCCCTAATACGATATGCAGCTTGAAAATGAGTGCTACGCCCTCTAAGTGCTCAGCCGCCCCTGCGTGGAAGGTCACAATTGACTGTGCCCATGCCACCAGCTTCATCATTTCGCTGCCGTCCATATGTTGAGCAGAGAACGGAATCGTCAGCAGTCCCAAGCATACTTGCACCACCAACAGCGTCAAAATAAGAATATCGCCAACGCTTGAGGTCGCACGTACGCGTGGGTTAGTTAAACGACGCTTCAATAGCATTACGCCGCCAATCAACATCATCACACTACATGCACCACCTGCAAACATCGCCATTTTCTGCTTAACCGGCACAGGGAGAAACGACTCATACATCCAATGCGGCGTCAGCATGCCAAGAAAATGCCCAGCGAAGATACCTAAAATCCCAATATGGAATAGGTTAGAAGCCAGACGCATTCCCTTTTTATCCAACATTTGGCTAGAGCCCGCACGCCAGCTATATTGACCATAGTCATAACGTATCCAACTGCCAATAATAAAAATGGCGCCTGCCATGTAGGGATAAATATCAAAAAAGAACTGGTTGAGATAATTCATTGACGTTCTCCTGCCACCGGCGTGGCGTCCAAACTGAGGTACTGCGGCGCTACGCCTCCGGCAAAGCGACGTTGATGTGCATTTTGCTGTGCCGAAGCGCAGCCTTCCTCACCAAGAAACTTCACTTGTTCCTCTTCCCACACGGCATCCAATGCAGCTGGAGTATCGTCCCGTGCCTCCTGAGCCACTTTGTCGCTAAGCTGTTCACTTTCAACATGAGTGCCTGAAACCGCTAGCAACAGATCAAATAGCGTCGCGTAGTGGCTTTGGCGATCTTTCAAACGCGCGCCCAGCAAGGCAAGAATTGGCACAATATCCAGTAAACCTTGGCGCGCCGTTTCACGATCGCGACTCGCGAGGAACTCGAGATACATTGGCAGAAAGTCCGGCAACTCGCGGCTATCGATCTCTAAACCTGCCGCGCTATATTGCGCCATCAAATCAACCATCGCCTGACCGCGATCTCGAGACTCACCGTGCACATGCTCAAACAACAGTAATGAGGTGGCACGCCCGCGATCGAAGAGCTCACAGTACTGCGCCTGTACATCCATCAGATCATGGCTTGTGAAGTCACGGATGTAAGCCATCAACTGAGCAGATTGCGCCAGCGTTAACTCATTCGCATCATCCAGCGCGGCGATCAGCTCCTGCTGGTTTTCCCATAGGGCTTCATCGGGATAATCCAGCAGACGAGCCACAATGCGTAGCGTTATCATGAGCGTTTCTCCCCATGAATATCCGCATCACGCGGCGTTTTCTGCGTCACGTCGATGGCATCAATACGGCGGCTATTAAACAAATTAAACGTGGTATCACTACCATGACAGCCATCACCAAAGCTGAAACCACAGCCCTTACTTTCAGGGAAGGCCTCGCGAGCCTGTTCACGATGACTTGATGGGATCACAAAGCGATCTTCATAGTTGGCGATTGCCAAATAGCGATACATCTCTTGTGCCTGAGCCTCAGTTAACCCCACCTGCTCCAACGCGCTGGTGTCGGTGACGCCGTCCACGGTTTCAGCCCGTTTGAAATGACGCATTGCCAACATGCGTTTTAACGCCAGCAACACCGGCGCGGTATCACCTGCGGTCAATAAGTTGGCAAGATACTGGACGGGAATGCGCAGACTTTCGACATCAGGCAGCACGCCAGAATGTGGCAACGCTCCAGCATCCGCCGCCGACTGAATGGGCGACAACGGCGGCACATACCAGACCATCGGCAGCGTACGATATTCAGGATGCAATGGCAGAGCGAGTTTCCAATCCATCGCCATTTTGTACACCGGCGATTTCTGGGCTGATTCAATCACGCCCTGCGGCACGCCATCTTTCAGCGCCTGTTCGATTACTGCGGGATCGTTAGGGTCGAGGAAAATATCCAACTGACGCTGATACAAATCCTGCTCATTCTCTGCTGAAGCGGCATCGGCAATCTTATCTGCGTCATATAGCAATACGCCCAAGTAACGAATACGCCCCACGCAGGTTTCAGAGCAGATCGTTGGCTGTCCGGATTCAATACGTGGATAACAGAAGATGCACTTCTCCGATTTGCCACTCTTCCAGTTAAAGTAGATTTTCTTGTATGGACAACCGGTCAAACACATGCGCCAACCGCGGCATTTATCTTGATCAATCAATACAATGCCGTCTTCTGAACGCTTGTAAATCGCACCACTCTGGCAGGTCGCAACACAAGCCGGATTCAGGCAGTGTTCACATAGGCGCGGCAAATACATCATGAAAGTGTTTTCGAACTGACCATACATCTCTTTTTGCATGTTGGCGAAATTCTGGTCTTTAGCGCGTTTTTCAAACTCACCGCCCAGAATATCGTCCCAGTTCGGACCATTTTCGATTTTCTTCATGCGCTGACCGGTGATCAGTGAACGCGGACGCGCAATGGGCTGATGTTTGCTTTCTGGCGCGTTTTGCAGATGATGATAATCGTAGTCAAACGGTTCGTAATAATCGTCTAAACCCGGAACATCAGGGTTGGCGAAGATTTTAGACAGTAAACCAACGCGGTTCCCCATGCGTGGTTCGAGTTTACCGTTGATCTTACGGATCCAGCCGCCCTTCCACTTTTCCTGATCTTCCCAGTTGTGGGGATAGCCAACGCCCGGTTTGCTTTCAACATTGTTGAACCAGGCATATTCGGTGCCCTCACGGCTAGTCCAAACATTTTTACAGGTCACAGAACACGTATGGCAGCCAATACATTTATCGAGATTTAGCACCATACCGACTTGAGAACGGATTTTCATTTGGCCTTCTCCTGCTGGCTATCCTTTTGATCTTGCGTGTAATCGTTACCTTCATCGTCTAACCAGTCGATACGATTCATCTTACGTACCACGACAAACTCATCGCGGTTAGAGCCCACGGTGCCATAGTAGTTAAAGCCGTAGGCCAGTTGAGCGTAGCCGCCAATCATGTGTGTCGGCTTCGGTGAAATACGTGTCACGGAGTTATGAATTCCCCCTCGCTGGCTAGTGATTTCCGAGCCCGGAATATTCACGATACGTTCTTGCGCGTGGTACATCATGGTCATACCCGCAGGAACACGCTGGCTGACCACCGCACGCGCAGTCAGCGCGCCGTTGGCGTTAAAGGCTTCAATCCAATCGTTATCCTCGATACCTAATTCTTTGGCATCATCTTCACTCAGCCAAACAATTGGGCCACCGCGGCCTAAGGTCAGCATCAACAGGTTGTCGCTGTAAGTAGAGTGGATCCCCCACTTCTGGTGTGGCGTCAGGAAGTTCAACGCTTTTTCTTTATTACCATTCGGCGTTTTCCCCATGACCGGCGCCGCGGCGCGAGTATCGATAGGCGGACGATATACCAGTAGGCTTTCACCAAAGGCACGCATCCACTCATGATCCTGATACAGCTGCTGGCGGCCACTCAGCGTACGCCAAGGAATGAGCTCGTGAACGTTGGTGTAGCAGGCGTTGTAAGATACATGTTCGTCTTCTAAGCCAGACCATGTTGGGCTAGAGATAATTTTGCGTGGTTGCGCCTGAATATCGCGGAAGCGAATTTTCTCGTCTTCCTTGTTTAACGCCAGATGTGTATGGTCACGACCCGTAATATTGCTTAAGGCCTGCCATGCTTTCACCGCAACTTGACCGTTAGTTTCAGGAGCTAACGACAGAATGACTTCCGCAGCATCAATGGCCGTTTCAATTTTAGGGCGACCGGCTGCTGCGCCGTCTGGCTGGGTGTAGTTCAGCTGTTTGAGGAAATCGACCTCAGTCTGTGTGTTCCAACTGATGCCTTTACCGCCGTTGCCTAGCGTATCCATCAATGGGCCGAGAGACGTGAAGCGTGCATAGGTATTTGGGTAATCACGCTCCACTGCGATAATGTGCGGCGCGGTTTGCCCTGGAATTAGGTCGCATTCGCCTTTTTTCCAATCCTTCACGCCAAACGGCTGAGCCAACTCTGCGGCAGAATCGTGCTGAATAGGTAAGGTGACAATATCGGTTTCTTTACCCAGATGCCCTTCACACAGGCGCGAAAACGCGTCGGCGATACCTTTATAGATTTCCCAGTCGCTTTTAGATTCCCAAGCAGGATCGACGGCGGCAGACAATGGATGAATAAACGGATGCATATCCGACGTATTCATGTCGTCTTTTTCATACTATGTTGCCGTTGGCAGCACGATATCCGAGTATAAACAGGTGCTCGACATGCGGAAATCCAGCGTCACCACCAGATCCAACTTGCCTTCAGCGCCGTTGTCTTTCCACTCGACGTCTTCAGGCTTGACGCCACCCGGCTGCCCCAAATCCTGCCCCTGAATTCCATGTTCAGTACCCAGCAAATATTTGAGCATATACTCATGCCCTTTACCGGAAGACCCCAACAGATTGGAACGCCATACAAACAGATTACGTGGGAAGTTTTTCTCATCGTCAGGCTGCTCAGCAGCAAATCGAATTGAACCGTCTTTCAGGCTTTTTACCGTGTAATCAACCGGAGACATCCCTGCCGCGCGTGCCTGCTCGGCAATGTGCAGCGGGTTAGTTCCCAACTGTGGTGCTGATGGCAACCAGCCCATACGTTCGGCGCGCACGTTCAGATCAATCAGGCTGGCGCTGAATCGGGTTTTATCCGCCATGGGCGATAACAGCTCTTCGGTACCCACCGTTTCATAACGCCATTGGCTTGAATGGTTATAGAAGAATGAGGTGCTATTCATGTGGCGCGGTGGACGCTGCCAATCTAGGCCAAACGCCAGTGGGGTCCAGCCAGTTTGCGGACGCAGTTTTTCTTGTCCAACATAGTGAGCCCAACCGCCGCCGCTCTGGCCTACGCAACCACAGAAAATCAGCATATTGATAAGACCGCGATAGGTCATATCCATGTGGTACCAGTGGTTGACACCGGCACCCACGATAATCATCGAGCGTCCGCGCGTTTTTTCTGCGTTTTGTGCAAACTCACGCGCAATACGTACGATGTTTTCTTTGCTTACGCCGGTGACCAATTCAGCCCACGCAGGAGAATAGGCTTTCACATCGTCATAGCTCTGCGCGCAGTTGTCATCGTTTAAGCCGCGCTCAATGCCATAGTTGGCTAACGTTAGATCATATACGCTAGTCACTAAGGCACTTGAACCATCGGCTAACTGAAGGCGTTTTACCGGCAGTTTATGCAGCAGAATGTCCTGCAGTTCAACGCTGTTAAACGGATCGCTCTCACCGGTTTTGATACCACCAAAGTAAGGGAAGCCCACTTCAGCAAGCTCGTCATAATTATCCAGCAGACTGAGCTGTAGCTTAATCTCTTCACCGCTGGTGCCATCACGTTGTTCTAAGTTCCATTTGCCTTTTTCGCCCCAGCGATAACCGATAGAACCCTGTGGAGCGGTCAGTTCGCCATTTTGGTTAATTGCCACAGTTTTCCATTCAGGGTTATTTTCCTGGCCTAGACCATCAACCAAATCTGAGGCACGCAGCATACGGCCAGCCGCATAATATCCACCCTCGCGCGGTTCCAACAGCACCAGCATTGGCATATCGGTGTATGTACGCACATAGTCGGCAAAGTATTCTGTCTGACGTTGTACGTGGAACTCTTTCAAGATCACGTGCCCCATCGCCAGCGCCATCGCACTGTCGGTGCCCTGTTTAGGGTTAAGCCACTGATCGCAAAGTTTGGCAATTTCTGCGTAGTCTGGTGTCACCGCTACGGTTTTGGTTCCCTTGTAACGAACTTCGGTAAAAAAGTGCGCATCAGGAGTACGCGTCTGTGGAACATTCGAGCCCCATGCGATGATATAAGAAGAGTTATACCAATCAGCAGATTCAGGAACGTCGGTCTGCTCGCCCCAAGTCATCGGTGATGCCGGTGGCAAATCACAGTACCAGTCATAGAAGCTCAAACATACGCCGCCGATCAGCGACAGATAGCGAGCACCAGCGGCATAGGAAACCATCGACATCGCCGGAATCGGTGAGAAGCCGATAATACGGTCTGGACCATACTGTTTGGCGGTGTAAACGTTAGACGCCGCAATCAGCTCGTTGACCTCTTTCCAGCTAGAACGCACGAAACCACCGCGGCCTCGCGCCTGCTTATATTCTTTCGCCTTTTCGCTGTCGCTGACGATAGAAGCCCATGCATCTACCGGATCGCTATGCTGTGCTTTTGCTTCACGCCAAAGCTTCATCAGGCGCTTACGCATCATGGGGTATTTCACGCGGTTAGCGCTATACAGATACCAAGAGTAGCTTGCACCGCGTGGGCATCCACGAGGTTCATGGTTTGGCAAATCAGGGCGTGTACGAGGATAGTCCGTCTGCTGGGTTTCCCAAGTGACTAGGCCATTCTTGACGTAAATCTTCCAGCTGCATGAACCTGTGCAGTTTACCCCATGGGTAGAACGAACGATTTTGTCATGCTGCCAGCGGCTACGGTATCCGTCTTCCCAGTCACGGTTTACGTTCCATTCTTGGCCGTGGCCGTCAGCGAACGTTTCACCTTTCTGTTTGAAATAACGGAACCGGTCAAGAAATTTGCTCATCCGGAGTTCTCCTGGTACGGGGATTAAAGCCCCTGTCATTATTGTGAAATATGCATGATGCATTGCTCAGATTGGGCTCAGCCTACCGACCGTTACGCGCGCGGAACTTGATTGCGATCAAGGCAGAATGGGAGGTCATAACGTCAGGCTGGGTGAAATACCACCAAAGGATAACAACGCAAAAATCATTTATTTATATGAAAAATAAAGATTAATTTAAAACATTGAGATTTTGTTGAGTAAAATTTGAGGTGGAAGACTATTTAGGGGTAGGTAGCCGTTTTTAACGCTGAAAATAAAAAATGGGGGGATGAATTAAAGCAAACTCAGATAGTATTAGTAATAATAGTAACAGTATGAAAATAACGTATTGTGTTTTTTCGCCAGACATATCAGCATCTCGCGGCAAAATATCCGTTTCTGGACAAAATATCTCTTCCAGAAGCTGTTTTCATCCTTGAGGTTGATCCTGATGATCACGATAAAACCCGTGCTGCTGTCCCTTTTAGTTGGGCTTCCGCTGTTCGCCAGCGCTAGCGAATCCGATACGAGTACGCCCATTGAACGCCAGAAATGTGGCAAGAATATCAGCCTGACGGTGCGAGACGTCGATAGTGGTCATGCCGTGATTGGGTTGATTAATCATAAAACTAAATCCTGGGATTATTTCTATTCACAGCATGGTTTTATTAACTATCGTAAGTATTCTCAATATGTGCCCGTTTGGTATGACACTAAAGCGAATAAATATGAGCTGGTTAAACAAACGGCGGCTTCAAGCGCCCCTATATTTTGGGGCGCGGACAAAGCCGGTAATTATTTGCTTTCTCTCGGTGGACACAACTATCGCTGTGGCGCTTTAAGCGCGCCTGAGACAAATTCACGCAGCACCAACGAAAACTTAAACGCGGTCTATGGCGAATAAACAGGCGCGATGCTTGATAAACGAACGCCAGATAAATAACGCGAGACATAAAAAATCCCCAGCCATTTTAGCCTAATGCTTGTCAGTTAAGCCTGATTTTAGGGAAAGTACACCGATGGGGTCGTAGCGGCGAAGCCGCCGGAGTGCCCCGCGGTGTGCTAGCCCCGTGTATCTCGCTCTCTTAAATGAACAGCATTAAGCAATTTTAGCCGGGGGTTTTTTATATATTGATGAAAAAATTAGCGTGATTTTTTGGTCGCTAACGTTTTCAAATTTCGCCCGTAAACAAACCAGGTAATCAGAATACAGACCACATAAAACACCACGAAAACCTTCATTGCGCCAGCCGGAGAGCCCGTCAGCGCCAGAGAAGTACCAAACGCTTTAGGAATGAAGAACCCACCCGCTGCCCCAATCGCAGAGATAAAGCCCAATGCTGCCGCTGTGTCAGTGACCGCTTCGCGTTGAGCCTGCTCATCGCTCCCCCCATGAGCCTTGACGCTATCTATCGTGATTTTACGAAATACCACAGCGATCATCTGGAAAGTAGAACCACTCCCCAACCCCGCAGTTAAGAACAACAACATAAAGACGCTGTAGAACGCGATAAATGAGCCACCGATACCGTGCGTTGGTAAGGTCAAGAACAGCAGCGCGGCAAAAATTGCCATCAATACGAAGTTAATCAGGGTGACGCGAATCCCCCCAAAGCGATCGGATAACGCGCCCCCCACTGGACGAGCTAACGCCCCTAAGAAAGGCCCAAAGAACGCATAATGCAAAATCACCACATCTGGGAACTGTGTTTTCGACAGCATGGCAAAACCAGCAGAAAAACCGATGAATGAGCCAAAGGTCGAGAGGTAGAGCACGCTCAATATCCATAGATGTGCACGTTTTAATACCGGTAACTGCTGGCTCAAAGACGCTTTAGACGCCGCCAGATCGTTCATTCCGAACCAGGCAAACAGCGTAGCGATGATCAGGAAAGGAACCCAGATCCAAGCCGCATTCTCCAGCCACAAACTGCTGCCGTCGGGCTGAGTATGACCCGTACCACCAAAAATACCGAAAATGCTGATTGAAATAGCGATAGGCGCAATCAACTGCATCACGCTTACGCCCAAATTCCCCAAACCACCGTTTAGCCCCAGTGCGCCGCCCTGTTTGTTTTTCGGGAAGAAGAAACTAATGTTAGCCATGCTGGAAGCAAAGTTTGCCCCGGCAAAACCGCACAGCAGGGAAATCGTCACAAACACGCTAAACGACGTCGAGGGATCCTGCACGGCAAAACCCAGCCATACACATGGGATCACTAAGAAGATGGTGCTAATTGCCGTCCAGCGACGCCCGCCAAACATAGGGATCACAAAGGAGTATGGCACCCGCAAAATAGCGCCAGAAACAGACGGTAGCGCAGTTAACATAAACAGTTGGTCGGTCGTGAAGTTAAAACCAACTTTGTTAAGATTTACCGCCACCGCGCTGAATAACATCCAGACGCAAAAAGCGAGTAATAAACAAGGAATTGAAATCCATAGATTACGCTGAGCCGTTTTCTGGCCTATTTTCTGCCAAAACTCTGGCTCTTCAGGGCGCCAGTCCTGAATCACGCCCCCTTTTTGCTTTAAGTCTGGAGCGGATGCTTGTGTCATATAAACCTCTGCTTTTATCCGGTTAAGTAGCGGAGTTGTACGCATCACGCACCTGAGCAAACTTGATACAAATCAAGCCGCTGTAAGGTAGCAATTTACCGTAATTAGCCATAACTCCCTTAATGAGTAGTCGGCTTTATGATAAATATTTCTGAAGAATCATCTGGTTAAAAGCGGGTGAAAATGGCATTCACTGCGTGAGTAGCATAGGCAAATATTAAGGGTTACTTCCTTATGGGTATGGGGTTATTCACTAGGATGATTTAAAAAGGCCTTTTAAGGGCATCTTTCCCTTTGCTGACTCATTTCGACCGCCGGTAAATCGCTATGAAACATTTCTGTGCCCGTTTTTCAATTGTCAGTCAGGTGGCAGCTTTAATGCTGTTGCTGGGTATCATTGGCATTGCAGGCATGAGCGTTTCAGGTTGGATGGCACAAAGTATTCAGGGCAATGCCCATGCGATAAATACGTCTGGATCTCTGCGTATGCAGAGTTATCGCCTGTTATCGATGGTACCGTTAAATAGCAGCAATCAACGCTATCTCGATGAGCTGGAAAAATCTTTAAATAGCCCAGTCTTGCTCTCTGCGGTCAAAGAAGAACATCTCAACGGTCAGTTCACCGCGCTACAGCGCTACTGGCAAGAACAGTTGCGTCCTGCGTTGATTGCATCTAAGCACCCCGCTGACGCCAGAGAAAATGTGGTGAGATTTGTCGGGCATCTCGATGAGTTGGTTTCCTCTATCGATCATCAGACCGAACAACGTTTAACCATGGTCGGCGTGGTACAGAAAATTTTTATCCTGCTGACGTTGCTACTTCTGGCCGGAACCGTTTTCTATTTACGCCGCCGTTTACTACACCCTTGGCGCCAACTGGTAAGCATGTCGCAAACTATTGGACAAGGAAATTTCAGCCAACGCTTTCAGCAAACCACGCATCAGGATGAGATGGCCATCCTTGGTTCAACGCTGAATGCCATGTCATCAGAACTGTCGCTGATGTATGGCAAGCTTGAACAGCTCGTCGAACAAAAAACCAATGACCTGCAAAAGAAAAATCAGGTGCTTTCTTATCTTTACCGAGCCAGCCGCCAGTTACATTCGCGGGCGCCACTGTGTTCCCGTTTGCTACCTGTTCTGACCGAGTTACAGGAACTCACCCCGCTGCACTCCTTACAAATTCGCCTTTATGAAAATAACAGCGATGAGCAGTTTGACGAACTGAACTGTGTTGAGACAGAGCGCCCATTGCGCTGCCCCGATAGCCACTGTGTACAGTGCTTAAATCAGCCTGAGCACCTGCATACTGCACCTAGTCATACCGTAAGCTGGCGCCTCAACGATCAGGCCGGTAAGTATGGTCTGATTCTTGCGCAGTTGCCTGACGGATTTAGCCTTCAGCCGGAGCAACAGCAGCTGATGATGACGCTGGCCGAACAGATCACCAGCACATTAGCGTTAGAACAACAGGCTGACCAACAACAGCAGCTTGCGGTGATGGAAGAACGCTCCGCCATCGCGCGCGAACTGCATGATTCCATTGCACAGTCTTTATCCTGCCTCAAGATGAAAATCAGTTACTTGCAGATGCAATCTACTGCGCTGCCCGATAATATTCGGGAGCAGCTTCAAGAAATGCGTGAGGAGCTAAATGCAGCTTACCGTCAGCTACGCGAACTGCTAACCACTTTCCGACTTAAGCTCAGCGAACCTGGGCTGCTGGCCGCGTTACAGGTTACCGTAGCCGAATTTAATCAGCGCTTTGGCTTCGATATTCAGCTGGATTATCAGCTTCCCGCCAAGTCAGTACCACCGCATCAGGCAATTCATCTAGTACAAATCGCCCGCGAGGCACTAAGCAACATTCTTAAGCATGCGCAGGCAACGCAGGTAGACATCAGCGTTGCGATGCAAAACGACGACATTGTTATGTGCGTTCGAGATAACGGCCTTGGCATAAGCGATACACCTGAGCGACACAACCACTATGGGTTAGTGATTATGAGCGATCGCGCCAATAGCCTAAACGGAGAGTGTGCCATTTCACGCCGAGAGAACGGCGGCACGGAAGTGCGCGTTGTCTTCCCACAGGAATCACGTTAATTCCGCGGCATCTGGTTTAGAGGAGAGAGTGATGAATTCCGAATTAGCCCCAGAAGATCAATACACTATTATATTGATTGACGATCATCCGATGCTGCGTAGCGGCGTAAAACAACTCATTAGCTTAGAACCACAGCTCAAGGTGATTGGTGAGGCCAGCAGTGGTCAACAAGGTATCGAATTAGCTGAAAAACTCGATCCTGATTTAATTTTGCTCGACCTCAATATGCCTGGTATGAATGGGCTAGAAACGCTGGATCAACTGCGCACCCGGACGCTTTCTGGCCGTGTGGTGGTATTTAGCGTTTCCAACCATGAAGACGATGTGATCAGCGCGCTAAAGCGCGGTGCCGATGGCTATCTGCTGAAAGATATGGAGCCAGAAGATCTGCTGCGATCTCTACATCAAGCCGCCGCTGGACAGGTGGTGCTCAGCGAGGCACTCACCCCCGTTTTAGCCGCTAGCCTGCGTGAAAGTCGGCCTTCCTCTGAACGTGACGTCCAACAGTTAACACCGCGCGAATGTGACATTTTGAAGCTGATTGCCCAAGGGCTACCTAACAAAATGATCGCTCGTAAACTCATGATTACCGAAAGTACGGTAAAAGTTCACGTCAAACACTTACTGAAAAAGATGAAGTTAAAATCACGGGTGGAAGCTGCCGTTTGGGTGTTACAAGAAAAAGTGTTTTAGTCTGAGATTTAAATAACCAAAAAGCCCGCTAGATGACCTAACGGGCTTTTTTATTAAAAGAGAGTTTTATTTATTGTGATCGATTAGGAATTTCACTACATCGGCATACTCGGTGCGGTAACCTTCTACCGTCTTCGACTGCATACCATCATTTTTAATCTGATATTGTCCATCTACGTAGAATGATGGAGTGCCGCGCACGCCGAAGGCTTCAAGTGCATTTTTTTGCTTAGCGGTAATCGATTTCACCATAAAGCTATGCGCTGCCCCATCATATTCTTCGGCAGGGATACCCGCGTTAATAAATACCTGACGGATATCTTCTTTGCTATTAATTGATTTGTTTTTCTGCACGGCGTCAAAAAGAGGCTGTTCAACTTTGTCTTCAACCCCTAAAGCAATCGCGATAGACCATGCCTCGGTAAGCTCTTCTCCCATTGCGCCCAAGAAGCTAGCGTGATACTTCACCACCTTTTCGCCCTGAGGTAAGCGCTCATTCACCGCTTGTCCTACTTTGTAAACGTTGGCAAATTGGTTGCACGGTGGGCAATAAAAGGAGAAAAACTCAACAACCGCGGGGGCATTCGGTACTTTATTCTGCAGTTTTATGTACTGTTTGCCTTCTTGATAATCCGCCGCATGCGACGCAAAAGCGAATAATGAGAATGCGCTGAACAACGCCAGCAAAAGATACTTTTTCATATGTTTGAGCATTACCGTTATTAGAGAGTGAAACATCGGCAAAAATGTTAGCATCAACACGCAAAAAACCACGCCCTATTTACGGTTAATTACACAGAAATACAAACTTGAGTATTAATTGCTCGCTGATAATTTCGATAGAAATAACCATAAAAAGAGTCAAAAATTAAAATTTTTATTTCCCGAGCACTCTTAATGCTCGGGAAATATATAACAAAAGTACGTTATGACAGATTATTTCCAGTCTGGCTTGCTTTCAATTTGGTTAGTGAGCATCGCCTTCATCTGCTCGTTCGGCTTACCCAGCCACTGATATTTTGCATACTTGCTTGGGTGTTCAAGTGCATCTGGAGTATCCGTGATTTCCACACGAACGCCCCATGCCTGCTTCTTATCGCTACTAAATGCCACATACATGAAGTTATTGGCGCAGTCGTGGGGTTTGCAAATATTCCCTATCTGATATTTTTTGCCTTGCCAAGTTACCCATTCAGGAGGGGTTGAGGTGCCAGTACCTTTGCGGGCCCAAACAGGCAAATTTTTCTGCCCCTTCACCATCTTTTGCCACGTTTGTTGATAGCCTGATTGCTGTACCAGCTCCGACGTTGAAATAGGGATATTTACAGCAAAACTGGTCGAACTGATCCCCAGTACGACACCAAACAACGCGATTCTAAGCATTTTTTTATCAATCATAGTCAACATCCTTTGCGGCTCTAATATCTAATGCAAATCTAACAATTAAAAACATACGAATATTCTATATGACCACGCGACAAGCCAAAAGTTGATCCATACCACGAAAGTTAGGACAAAAAAGCGGGAAACTCACGTTGGTATGACAACTTAGGGTAAGCTATCAACCAACAGAATCGACTTGAGAAACAGGAATATGTTCACGCTCCCATCGTTGCCACCACTTGATAAAAGCCTTCACAGCGCCGAGCTTGCGCACCCACTGAATAAGCTCGAGGAAGATAAGATCTCGCAAATGGTGGCCGATCTGGATTTGAACGGCTCAATGAAAGAACATTATCTAACGGGTTGGATGGGGCTCTGTCCGTTGGTGATGATCCGCAATTACCAAGATAAACGCGGCACCTCAAACGGTTTCATGCTCACTCGACCGGGGCATTTTCGCTTTAGCGTGCAAGCCATCACCTTCCGTATTCCCAAATTTCTACTGTGGGCAACATTTCGACGTAAGCCTCGCACCATGGCATTAATTGCCTACCAGCAACTAGGTGAAAACGGTGGCGGACTGATTCAGTATCGCAATATTCTTGATGCCGAGATGAAAGAAACCGTGAACCAACAGTGGCGAGATATTAACGACTATCTTGGTGCCGCCTGTTATCAGGTTGAAAACGATTACCCACTTTGGCAAACGCTTGAAAATGAAGTTACCGAAGATAAAGCCGATGCTCTAGCGAATACGTTGGCCAGTAATGGGAAAAAACTGCAAAAAGACGATGAATTTAGCGGCCTATGGCAGGGTGAACTCTTTATTGCAACTCGACCTGCTGGAGAAACCTCGCCATGTACATCGGTAATGATTAGCTGGCATGACGGCGACGGAATTGGCAGCTACCTTTATGGCTGGCTACAGGATGAACAGGGGAAGAAGCAGTTAGCCTTGGCGATTCGCCCCGGAAAAAACGAGCAATTTTTCACGCTCAATCGTTTTGATGCAGAACACATACAAAGAGCCAAAGCGCTATTTAGTTTGGTGACCCACCGTGAATAAAGGCTGGGCATGAATATGTCTGAGGAAATTCTCGATGAAGAGAGAGATCCTCAGACAATCACGTCATCTTATTGCTCTAGCAGCTTCATCTTAACAATCACTGGAATATGATCGCTGGCAACCGGCCAATTCACCGCCTTCCATTCTGCTTTCTTATTCGGAACCGTAAGCTCTTCAATTTTCCACTGCTGTCCACGGAAAGCAAAAAGGTGATCTAAGTCGAGAGCAGGGTTCGCTGCAGGCCACGTTCTCATATCAGCCCCTTCAACAACCAACGGATTCCAATAGCGTTCAAGCTCTCTAATTGCAGGTCCATTGTAGGTATCGTTGAAGTCACCAGCCAAAAGTTTAATCGATGAAGCGATATTATTGAACGACGAGTCGGTATTCCCGATCGTCACGTTTTCTATCTCACGAATTTGCTGCAAACGGATCGTAGGATCTTCTTGCCAATCAAGATGCGTACTCATCATGATGATAGGGGAATCAAAATGTGGCACCTGAATTTGAGTCACGAGTAAAACTCGCTGCTCCCCATCTCCTGATGGCAGAGGAAACACCTGTTGCTTATCGATTGGATATTTGGAAAGCAGCGCAACGCCGTACTCACCACCTTCGAAATCAATCGCTTTACCAAATGCAGCGTGCATACCCGTTAACTTAGCAAGCTCGGCAACTTGATCAACCTTTCCGCTGCGCTGCGTATTTTTATCGACCTCATTCAACGAAATAATATCGGCATTCATCGCCTTAATCGCTTTAGCAAGCGTGCTGAGATCGGATACCCTTGCCGCAGCCATATTGTAATTAGCAATAGTCAGCTGAGGCGCTTGAGATTCGCTATAGATTTTATTTGGCGTACCATTTTTTTCAGGAGTCAGAACCTTTGTATCGGCGTGGGCTGCAAAAACAACAAATGGAATAAGGCCTAGAATTATTTTTTTCATTAATGTCACCTGGTTAATTTATTTGCCAGTACATGATAATCACGATTTCCAAGCAAAAACTGTTTGGTATCAAAATGAAGAAAGGTCACACTTAACTCGGATGACTAAATATCTAAACCTCGTGTTACATCACAGTTTCCATGCAAGTGTGATTCAACTTACATAATATAAATCAGCGAGTTACACAAAATCCTCTCTTCATTTGGCGTCTCAGGCTTTTACCACCACTGATGAAAATGATGCACGGGTCCAATCCCTTGCCCGACCTCTAATGAATCCGCGGCTTCCAGCGCATTTTGCAGATAATTTTTCGCCATGAATAACGTTTCACTCCAACTATGATGTCGAGGACGCAGTGCAGCTAGCGCCGCAGATAACGTACATCCGGTGCCATGAGTATGACGGGTGTGAACTCTGGGAGCCGTAAAGCGCTGCTCACCGTCGGCGCTAAATAGCCAATCAGGACTTTCGTTATTGCTTAGGTGTCCACCTTTCATCAACACTGCTTGACATCCCATCTCAAGCAACGCGTACCCTTGGCGGCGCATTTCATCTTCATTTGTCGCCATGGGACAGGCTAACAAGGCCGCGGCCTCCGGCAAATTGGGAGTAATCAACGCCACGTTGGGCAGTAGCAGTTCACGGACGGCTTGCACAGCTTCAGGTGCGAGTAGCGGATCGCCGCTTTTTGCCACCATAACGGTATCTAACACCACAAAGGGGATCGTGTAGCGCTTTAACGCCTGAGCAACCTGCGCAACAATTTCTGCATTCGCCAACATGCCGATTTTCGCACTATCGATACGAACATCGGTTAATACTGAATCCAGCTGTGCCCCAACAAACAAGGGGTCAATCTGATAAACCGACTGTACTCCACAGGTATTTTGCGCCACTAGTGCGGTGATCACGCTGGTGCCATAAGCTCCCAGCGCTGAAAAAGTTTTTAAATCTGCCTGAATACCCGCGCCACCGCTCGGATCCGTTCCTGCAATAGTCAGTGCATTAATTCGCTTCATTGAATATCTCCTGAACGTAAAAAATCCTGCGGGGAAAGTTGGTACAGAGAGTCGAGGAAAGCGGGAATGAAACTGCCAGGACCGGATGAATGACGCACAGCTCGTTCACCGGCCAGCGACATCACTCGGCACGCTGTCGCTACTGCCAACAACCTATCAGGCTGTTGAACGCTAAACGCCGCCACCACGGCGGAGAGTGCGCAACCAGTGCCGACAACGCGTGTCATCAATGCATCACCACCGTTAACCGCGTAGGTTTTATCTCCGTCAGTCACGTAGTCAGTCACGCCGGTGACAGCAACGATAGCGCCCGTTTGCTGCGCTAAAGCTTGCGCTGCAGGCAAGGCATCCAAAGAACCATCAACACTATCAACACCGCGCCCACCGGGAGCTGTTCC
This sequence comes from Hafnia paralvei, assembly GCF_020150375.1. NCBI lineage: Bacteria > Pseudomonadati > Pseudomonadota > Gammaproteobacteria > Enterobacterales > Hafniaceae > Hafnia > Hafnia paralvei. The sequence goes on from NZ_CP083737.1 coordinate 3,388,439, forward strand.
GCTTAATGCGAGGATTTCAGAGGCATTCCCGCGAATAACCGCAGGTTGAAGAGATAAAAGATGATTAGCGAATTCGGTACGATAGGTCAGCCCCCCAACGGCTACGGGGTCTAAAATCCAAGGTTTTTGGTTTTGCTTGGCCGAGGCAATGGCTGCCAGCATCGATTGCGCTCGTTGCGCATGCAGTGTCCCGATATTAATCAACAAAGCGTCAGCTATGGAAGAAAACTGAGCAGCCTCTGCAGGCTCGACCACCATTGCGGGTGATGCACCCAAAGCCAGTAGGACATTGGCGGTGAACGTCTGTACGACTTCGTTAGTGAGACAGTGTACCAACGGGGCACAACAGCGAAACTGAGTAAAAACGGCTGCGGCACGGTCTGTGGGGAAATCGATGAGTAAGTCGGTGGGGCATGTATTGGACGTGATAGACATATTCCTCCCAACCGGCGGTCAAGAAGACGATGCCTTAAAGCATCTGACTTCCCTACGCTGGCATTATCCAGATCAGGTAATACGGGTATTTCTCAGCCTTCACAAAGAAGGGCACCCCGAGTCATTTAAAACACACTATTACGACGATGTTCCGTTCAAATTAGAACGGACAAGGCTGATAACAATCAGGTAAACAGCCTATGGTATTAAACTCTGGCACAACATAGATGCCAGACAAAAAACAAAATCTTAAAGCGACAATATCTCTTTCACAAACGGGATCGTCAGCTTGCGCTGTGCGGTGATCGACGCCCTATCCAACTGATCCAACGTCATAAACAGCGTACGCATTTCACGATCCAGACGCTTTAGTAGGAAACGTCCGACATCCTCTGGCAATTCAAAACCGCGCAATTTAGAGCGTAGCTGTAGTGCTAAAAGTTTGTCTTCGTCGCCGAGTGGCTGGAGTTTATAGATTTGTCCCCAGTCCAGACGCGAGGCCAAATCGGGTAAACGCAGATTCAGTTGGCGCGGAGGGCGATCGCCGGTGATCAATAGGCGTGTGCGGCCGGTTTCAAGGATGCGGTTATAGAGATTGAAAATTGCCATCTCCCACTCCTCTTCTCCCGCGATACATTCGATATTATCGATACACACCAGAGAGAGTTGCTCCATGCCATCAAGAACCTCTGGCACAAAGTAGGCGCGTTTATCCAAAGGCACATAGCCCACGGCTTCTCCGCGTTGGGAAAGTTCTGCGCAGGCCGCATGCAGCAGGTGACTTCGTCCCCCACCCTCACGCGACCAAAAATAGATATAGGTACCATGCTCCTGCTGCAAAGCGCCCTGCAATGCAGCTAACAGAGAAGAATTCTCTCCCGAATAGAAACTTGCGAAAGTCTCGTCATCAGGTAAATAAAGTGGCAGTGAAAGCTGTGCCGGCGTATTCAGAAGCACCTCAAACCAAAACAGGCAAAAAAACGCCGCCAGTTTAACACATAAACCAGCGGCTGTTGAGTTAGGATCTGAAGGATCGAATTAACGAGCAGGCGTTTGCTCTTCTTCCTGTTCGTCGATGATCACTTCTTCACCACGCACCATACTGATCACTTTGAATAACAAGCTCATCGCGATACCCACGATCGTTGCCAAAGCCATGCCTTTCAGCTCAGCCGCACCAATATGGATCGTCGCGCCGCTCACGCCGATGATCAAAATAATCGAGGTCAGGATCAGGTTCTGCGCTTTGTTGTAGTCCACTTTAGACTCAATCAGTACGCGGATACCAGAAGCACCGATTACCCCGTACAGCAGTAGGGACACCCCGCCCATCACCGGTACGGGTACCATCTGGATCGCCGCAGCCAGTTTGCCGATGCAGGATAATAGAATCGCCAACACCGCTGCACCGCCGATAACCCATGTGCTGTATACCTTAGTGATCGCCATAACGCCGATGTTTTCACCGTAAGTGGTATTGGGTGTTGAGCCAAAGAAACCGGAGAACATCGTAGACAGACCGTTAGCAAACATCGAACGATGCAGCCCCGGATCGCGTAGCAAATCTTTCTTCACAATATTCGCCGTAACAACTAAATGACCAACGTGCTCTGCAATAACCACCAGCGCGGCGGGTAGAATCGTCAGAATCGCAAACCACTCAAATTTCGGCGTATAGAACGTCGGCAACGCAAACCAGTGTGCTTCACGGATCGGCGTTAAATCGACAACGCCCATCGCAAACGACAGGGCATAACCCGCCAGCACACCAATAAGAATAGGAATAATTGCCAAGAAACCACGGAACAGTACCGAGCCCAGCACGGTCACACCAAGAGTGACCATAGAGATCGTAATCGTCGTGCTGTCTACGGAAGCCCCGTTGGCAGGCAGCAATCCAGCCATGTTGGCCGCGACCCCAGCCAACTCCAAACCAATTACGGCCACAATCGCGCCCATCGCTGCGGGTGGAAACATCACATCCAGCCAGCCGGTTCCCGCTTTTTTCACAATTAGCGCGACCAAACAAAACAGTGCGCCGCAGACGATAAACCCCCCTAATGCAAGTTCATAACCCAACGGTAAAAGCAGCATCACAGGGGAAATAAAGGCAAAGCTAGAGCCCAGATAAGCGGGGATTTTGCCCTTACAGATGAATAAATACAGCAGCGTACCAATACCGTTAAACAGCAAAACCGTCGCAGGGTTAATCTTAAATAAAATAGGCACGAGCACCGTTGCCCCAAACATGGCAAACAGGTGCTGAAAGCTCAACGGAATCGTTTGCAAAAGCGGTGGGCGTTCGCTTACTCCGATGACGCGACGAGTCATGGTTACATCCTCTAAGTGATTTTATTGAATTATCAGGTGTTGTGTTTTGAACTTGGCCTCACCCTAAATATTGGGAGTTGCATCTAACCGCCTAGGTTCACTCCCAAATCACTTGGTCTCATCAGTGAACCTCGCCAGCACAAATGCCGCTTCATATATGAAGGATACAGGCCAAAAAAAAGCCGACTCTCAAAGCCGGCTCATCTTTTATTTAGTACCAAATATCTTATCGCCCGCATCGCCCAAGCCAGGAATGATGTACCCCTTCTCATTCAAGCCCTGATCGATAGATGCGGTATACAGCTCAACGTCTGGATGTGCTTTTTCCAGTGCGGCAATACCTTCAGGCGCAGCAACCAATACCAGCACTTTAATGCTATGGCAGCCCGCTTTCTTCAGCAGGTCGATGGTGGCAATCATAGAACCGCCGGTTGCCAACATTGGGTCAACCACCAGAGCCATACGCTCATCGATGTTAGAAACCAGTTTCTGGAAATAAGGTACAGGTTCCAGAGTTTCTTCGTCACGGTAAACGCCAACGACGCTGATACGCGCGCTTGGTACATGCTCCAAGACGCCTTCCATCATGCCCAGACCTGCGCGCAGGATTGGAACCACGGTGATTTTTTTGCCTTTGATCTGATCTACTTCGACCGGACCGCACCAACCATCAATAGTGACTTTTTCTGTTTCTAGGTCTGCGGTCGCTTCATAGGTCAGTAAACTCCCGACCTCTGATGCCAGTTCGCGAAAACGTTTGGTGCTAATATCGTTCTCGCGCATCAAGCCCAGTTTGTGTCTTACGAGCGGGTGTTTTACTTCGACGATCTTCATCATTTCATCTCCCAGGTAGCGGTCAGCGCAAAAAAAAATCGCGAGATTATACCGCCTTTTAATTTCTGCGCCACCGTTAAAATCATGATCCAGATCAGCTTAGATGAGATCTACACGGATTACAGGAAAAAACCAGATCCCCTTCACAAGCCGCTCGCAAACGTTTGCCTAGACTGTTAGAATTGCCGCGCTCTTGAATATTTCAGGGTGGTTTCTGTTATCTGATGTGAGCTTAGGCCACGCGACCACTCGCTTTATCACAGATACCAGAACTCATCCTAACCGCCATGGGGATTTTCGCAGTGACCGACAAAACCGCTCTCAGTTACAAAGACGCAGGTGTAGACATTGATGCTGGCAATGCCTTAGTTGATCGCATTAAAGGTGTGGTAAAAGAAACTCGTCGCCCAGAGGTCATGGGGGGGCTGGGTGGATTCGGTGCGCTCTGCGCCCTACCACAAAAATATCGCGAACCAATTTTGGTTTCTGGCACCGACGGCGTCGGCACCAAGCTACGTCTGGCGATGGACTTGAAACGTCACGATACTATCGGCATTGATTTAGTCGCAATGTGCGTCAATGACTTAGTCGTACAGGGCGCCGAGCCGCTGTTCTTCCTCGATTATTACGCTACGGGTAAACTGGACGTAGATACCGCGGCTAGCGTTATCACCGGTATCGCTGAAGGCTGTAAACAGTCCGGTTGCGCATTGGTCGGTGGCGAAACCGCTGAAATGCCCGGTATGTACCACGGCGAAGATTACGACGTCGCCGGCTTCTGTGTCGGCGTGGTCGAAAAATCAGAAATCATCGACGGCAGCAAAGTTGAAGCGGGTGACGTATTAATCGCACTCGGCGCAAGCGGCCCTCATTCGAACGGTTACTCTCTGGTTCGCAAAATTCTTGAAGTCAGCCATGCCGACCCACTCACCATAGAGCTAGAAGGCAAACCACTCGCCGATCATTTATTGGCTCCCACTAAAATCTACGTAAAATCAGTTCTGAAACTGATTGAAGAACATGACATTCATGCCATTGCCCACCTGACCGGTGGCGGATTCTGGGAGAATATCCCACGCGTTCTGCCGGAGGGTACTCAGGCCGTCATTGATGAATCCAGTTGGCAGTGGCCTGCAGTCTTTAACTGGCTCCAGCAGAACGGTAACGTCAGCCGTCATGAAATGTATCGTACCTTTAACTGTGGCGTAGGTATGATTATCGCTCTGCCAGCCGTAGAAGCCGATGCCGCTATCGCACTCATGAATGCCAACGGTGAAAAGGCGTGGAAAATCGGTACAATTGCCGCTTCCACCAGCGAAGAGCGTGTGGTGATTAACGCATAAGCGGTTCATGTTATGAAAAACATCGTGGTTTTAATTTCCGGCAACGGCAGCAATTTACAGGCGTTAATCGACGCCTGTCATGAGGGTCGGATCCGTGCTCGTATCAGTGCCGTATTTAGCAACAAGGCCGATGCCTATGGGCTTGAACGCGCGGCACATGACAATATTCCTGCTCATTATTTAGATCCGAAAGCCTTTGCCGACCGCGATGCTTTCGATCTTGCCTTGATGCATGAGATCGACAATTACCATCCCGACCTGGTCGTTCTCGCTGGGTATATGCGTATTCTGTCGCCGCGTTTTGTTCAGCACTATAATGGTCGGATGCTCAACATCCATCCGTCGCTGTTACCAAAATATCCGGGTCTGCATACGCACCAACAAGCGTTAAACAACGGCGATGAAGAGCATGGCACCTCAGTGCACTTCGTCACCGATGAGCTCGACGGTGGCCCAGTCGTATTGCAAGCCAAGGTGCCGATCTTTGAGCAAGATAGCGAAGACGAGATTATCGAGCGCGTTCAGGTACAAGAACACGCCATCTATCCGCTGGTTGTCAGCTGGTTTGTCGAAGGCCGTTTAACGACTAAAGACGATGCGGCTTGGCTAGACGGCGTTCGTTTGCCACCGCAGGGATATGCGCCGGACTAGTATCGTTACAATCACGAATATTCCTTTAAATCCCCGGTTTTAGCTGGGGATTTTTGTATTTACGCTTCCGTGGCTTTTTCTGACATTAACTAACGCTATAATAAAACTCGTAGTATTCACTACATCGGCTATTCAGCTGAAAATTATGACAGTGAGAGGAATCAACATGTCCAGCGACAACAACGTCAGATTACGTCCCCTGGAACGGGAAGATTTGACGTTCGTTCATCAACTCGATAATAACGCCAGCATTATGCGTTACTGGTTTGAAGAACCCTATATTGCCTTTGTAGAACTCTCTGAGCTGTATGACAAACATATCCACGATCAGAGCGAACGTCGCTTCGTCGTTGAGCATGACGGGGTAAAAATCGGTCTGGTAGAGTTGGTAGAAATTGACCACATCCACCGCCGAGCAGAATTCCAGATCATTATTGATCCAGCCCATCAAGGCCACGGCTATGCCAGCAAAGCTGCCAAGCTGGCAATGGATCACGGATTTTCCGTGCTCAATCTCTACAAGCTGTATTTAATCGTCGACAAAGAAAACCAAAAGGCGATCCATATCTACAGCAAGCTTGGTTTTGAAATTGAAGGCGAACTGATCCACGAATTCTTTATCAACGGTGAATATCGCAATGCGATCCGCATGTGTATTTTCCAACCTGACTATTTGGCGAAATACAAATCACCGACGCCGCCGGTGAATCCAACCGGACTCTGATTTTAGTTCGCCGGATACAGCAGAGCCCGATTTTATCGGGCTCTGTTTGTTCATCTCATCCTAATATTTACTTCTGGTGATGCTCACAGCCACATCCCCAGTTTTTCAATTTAGGTGTTTTACCAATACCAGGATTCAATGTATTGGTAGGATCGTTTTGCTGATAGAACGCTTTTAACTGCGGTTTGGCCTGATATAAGTGGCCCACGTTATGCTCCGCAGGATATTCCGCGCCACGCTGATCCAGCAGCGCCAGCATTTTATCTTTCAGCGCATGCACATCGACGCCTTTTTTGACGATGTAATCCTGATGGAAAACGTAGCACATGAAATGCCCGTAATAGAGGCGATGTACCAGCGCATCATCAAACTCCGGCGGCAAGCGTTCAAACCAATCATGATCGTTACGACGCAGTGCGATATCCAGCGCCAAAATATCCTCAACCTCTTTGCTGTGCACCGCGTTATAGCGTATTGCGGCGCCTGCCGCGGCAAAACGGTGTAAGAATGCCTTCGCCCCTTCTTCCGGTGTGCAGACAAAGAATTCACCTTCGGCCTGAGCAAAGTAAGATTCCAACCATGTGCGGGCTTCTTCAATACCTTCGCCTGACATTTTTAGCATCAGGTGATGTTCAAAACGGTCACGATACTCTTTCAATCGTTTAGGCAAATGCGATGGCAGCAAATGACTCAAGGTTTGCATCGTACGATCGACCAGATGTGAGGGTAAGAAAGGCACTTTGCCAAATAAGGCATCCATACGGCCTTTGAGCGTGAAGAAAGTCGGCATTTTGTCGGTGCCTAACTTGTCGATCATCACAAAGGTGTCTTTCCCATAGACTTCAGCGATATCAAATATATCGCGGTGCATGTATTCACCCGCGACCGGCAAATTTTTAAAGTTGGCCAGCATATGACGGCGCAATTCCGTCAGCACCTGCGGCTGGTTAGTACCGATATAAAACACCTGCGAAGATTTTTGTGCCGGAAAAGTATCTAAACGAACCGCAAATACCGCCAACTTGCCTGCGCAACCAGAAGCTTCAAACAAACGGCGCTCGTCTGCGTTAAAACGCGAAGGCGTGTCAGCATCAACATCACGAATACGCTCAGCGTAATCATGGTCTGAAGCCTGACGCTCGTCATGCTCGACGTCTTGTGGAGTGTACTGTTGTGCCTCCAAACGTGTCAGGATCTCTTCCGGCGTACTGCCTAACTCAATGCCCAAGTGGTTGATGAGCTCAACCTGTCCCAGTTCATTTACCCGGCCATAAAGCGCCATTTCGGTATAGGCAGGGCCACGGTGAACCAAGGAGCCACCCGAGTTATTGCAGATCCCTCCCACTACCGATGCGCCGATACACGAAGAACCAATGACCGAATGCGGTTCGCGCCCAAGCGGTTTTAGCACGCGTTCCAGATGCCACAGCGTGCTGCCAGGCAAAGCAACCACCTGTTTACCTTCATCTAGCACCTGAATTTTATCCAAACGTTGGGTGCTGATAATGACGATCTCTCGGTCATAATCGTTACCACTCGGGGTAGATCCTTCCGTGAGCCCGGTATTGGCTGCTTGCATCAATACAATTTTATCGGCCTCTACGCAGGCTTTGAACACCTTCCACTGCTCCAGCAAACTGCTCGGAAAAACGACCGCAAGCGCATCACCCTGCCCTGACCGAAATCCCTTGCGATAACGCTCGGTCTTGCGAGCATCGGTAAGAATATGGGATTTTCCCACGATCTCTGTGAGTTGATGAATGAGCGCACGTGAGTCAGATAACTGATTTCCAGCGTGAGGTTGTACCTGCATAGCCATCGTCCTTTTATTAGTATGATGAATCCTTTCGAGAATACCGCTTTTTGAACGAATGTGAAAAAAATTATACTAATTAGTTAAAGAAATAATTTCCCCACACGCCAAAAAAAGCCCGACACAAAGGTCAGGCTTTTGAAGTACAAAACACGGCTACTCATGCAGCCCGCATTCGCGTTTTAGGCCAAAGAATCGCGTTTCTTCCTCCGCCATCCCCGGTTCCCATTTGCGCGTGGTATGCGTATCGCCAACGGAGAGATATCCCTGTTCCCACAACGGATGATAGCTCAGACCATTTTGCTGTAAATATTGATAAATTTGCTGATTATCCCAGTCGATGATCGGCAGAATTTTAAATACGCCACGTTGAATAGCTAACACAGGTAAATGTGCTCGACTACCTGACTGCTCACGGCGTAGGCCTGCAAACCACGTTTGCGCTCCGAGCTCTTGCAGCGCACGGTTCATCGGCTCGACTTTATTCATATCGTTATAGCGTTCTATGCCTTCAACGCCCTGTTCCCAAAGTTTGCCATAGCGCGCTTCCTGCCATGCCGGTGACTGTACTGCGCGGTAAACTTTAAGATTCAAATTCAGCTTTTCGGTAAGCGAATCAATAAATTGATACGTTTCAGGAAAGAGATAACCCGTATCCGTCAGAATCACGGGAATCGTGGGCAGTTCACGCGTGACTAAATGCAACGACACCGCAGCCTGAATCCCAAAACTGGAAGACAACGCAAACTCGGCAGGCAAATGCTCCAACGCCCACTGCACTCTCTGCTGCGCACTGAGCTTCTCCAACTGAGTATTGATTTCAGCTAAAGCCATCACCTGCTCAACTTTTGGGAGCGCTTTTAATTCGTTCAGATCTAATTGGGACATAATCAAAGTCCTCCACATCAATGCGCCCTAACAAGCAACTTAGTCATAGAAGTCTCTTGCCGGATCGAGTACTGGCCGCACAATTCCTGCTCGAATAGTAAAATCGCCAAAACCTTCATCTGTATGGCGCTCTTTTGCCCAGCGGCCAACCAGTTCGTCAATCACAGCAAGAATTTCTGCGTCACTAATGTTCTCTCGGTACATACGCGGGATACGGGTTCCAGCGCGGTTGCCACCGAGATGGAGGTTATAGCGGCCAATTGCTTTACCCACCAAACCAATTTCCGCCAGCAGTGCACGACCACAGCCATTTGGACATCCGGTAACGCGTAGTACAATATGTTCATCGCCCACGCCGTGGCTTTGCATAATTTCCTCAACCTGCGTAACAAACTGAGGTAAAAAGCGCTCGGCTTCCGCCATTGCCAGCGGGCACGTGGGATACGAAACACAGGCCATCGAGTTTTTACGTTGCTCGCTGACGCTGTCATCCATCAACCCATGCTCACGTGCAATTCGCTCAATGCGGGCTTTGTCTTCTTCAGCCACGCCCGCCACAATCAGATTCTGGTTAGCGGTTAAGCGGAAATCACCGGTATGGATTTTGGCTATTTCAGCCATGCCCGTTTTAAGAGGACGATTTGGATAATCCAAAATGCGTCCATTTTCGATAAACAGCGTGAGATGCCATTTTTTGTCGATGCCTTTTACCCAACCAATACGATCGCCACGGCCAGTAAATTCATAGGCGCGTACCGGTTCAAAGATGACACCCGCGCGCTTTTCCACTTCAGCTTTGAAGTTTTCGACTCCCACGCGTTCCAATGTGTATTTGGTTTTGGCATTTTTACGATTGGTACGGTTTCCCCAATCGCGCTGGGTAGTCACTACGCCTTCGGCCACAGCCAGCGTATGCTCAACCGGGATAAAACCTAACTCGCTGGCAGTACGGGCATAGGTTGCCTTATCGCCATGTGCAATAGAGAGCCCGCCGCCGACCAATACGTTGAAGCCAACCAGCTTGCCGTTTTCAGCAATCGCCACAAAGTTAAGATCGTTAGCGTGCAAATCGACATCATTCTGCGGAGGGATGACTACCGTAGTTTTAAACTTACGCGGCAGATAGGTCGCGCCTAAAATCGGCTCTTCGTCGGTAGTCTCTACTTTCTCCTGATCCAGCCAGACTTCCGCATAGGCACGAGTACGTGGCAAAAGATGCTCAGAGAGTTTTTTCGCCCACTCATAGGCTTCTTGATGGAGCTCGGACTCCACTGGATTTGAAGTACAGAGCACGTTACGGTTAACGTCGTTAGCCGTTGCTAACGCATCCAGCCCTAGACGATTAAGCAACTGATGCACCGGTTTCACATTCTGTTTGAGAATACCGTGGAACTGGAAAGTCTGGCGGTTCGTAATACGAATGCTGCCATAAAGAGTGCTTTCGTCAGCAAACTTATCAATACCTAACCACTGCTGCGGCGTCATCACCCCGCCCGGTAAACGGCAGCGCAACATCATGGCATGACGAGGCTCCAGCTTTTGCTCGGCGCGTTCAGCTCGGATATCGCGATCATCCTGTTGGTACATGCCGTGAAAACGGATCAGCAAGAAATTATCGCCGTTGAATCCGCCTGTTAGCCCGTCATTTAAGTCTTCGGCGATAGTACCACGCAGGAAGTTGCTTTCGCGCTTCAGGCGCTCAGCGTCGGCCAATGGCGCATCTACCACCAGCGGCCCTGGATGTTTGCTGCTAAAGGTATAGTTGCTCATTAATAAACGTCCCGCTGATAGCGGCGCTCAACGCGCAGCTCACTTAAAAATTCATCGGCTTGTTCGGCGTCCATACCACCGTGTTCAGCCAATAGCTCCAGTAACGCCTGTTCAACGTCTTTCGCCATGCGGTTGGCGTCTCCGCAGACGTAAATATGTGCGCCCTTTTCAATCCAGCGCCACACTTCTGCACCTTGTTCACGCAGTTTGTCTTGAACATAGACTTTGTGATTTTGATCGCGTGACCACGCCAGATCGATACGGGATAGAACCCCCTCTTTGACATAGCGCTGCCACTCCACCTGATAGAGAAAATCTTCGGTAAAATGTGGGTTGCCAAAGAATAGCCAATTGAGCCCTTCAGCGCCCTCAGCCGCACGTTGTTGAATGAAGGCTCGAAACGGTGCAATACCGGTGCCTGGGCCAATCATAATCACCGGCGTTTGCGGGTTTGCTGGCAGTCGGAAATTATCGTTATGTTCAATAAATACGCGTAATTCGCCCTCTTCCTCTAGACGATCGGCCAGATAACCCGAGGCGCCACCGGTGCGAGCGCGGCCTTCAACGTCATAGCGCACCACACCAACGGTGATATGAACTTCATTACCCACTTCTTCTTGCGCAGAGGCGATGGAATAGAGACGTGGCGTCAGTGGGCGCAGCAGTGCAACCAGTTGCTCAGCGTCCAGATCGGCCGGAGCTTGACGGATCATATCCGGCAGCGGGGTTGTCTGAGCATATTGTTGCAGCTGGTGCTTATCCGCCAGCAGCTCAATCAACCGTTCATCACGTGACAGAGAGGCATATTTCTCTACGATCACGGTGGTATTTTGCGTAAGCTCCAAATGGTCAGTCAGCGCTTCGCGCAGCGTCAGCGTTTGCCCATTAAGCGTGATTTTTTCATCGCCCGTGCGCCACACCAGTCCGATAATCTCTTCAACTAAATCAGGATCGTTGTGATACCACACGCCCAACGCATCACCCGGCTGATAACTTAAGCCCGAGTCGCCCAGATCAATTTCGAGATGACGAACGTCTTTATCAGAGTTACGCCCCGTGATTTTTTGATTTACCGCGAGCGTCGCAGTCAACGGCGATTCTTTGCTATAAGGGCTGCTGAGTACCTGCGCCACACTTCCGGCAACGCTGGCCTGAGCCTGTGCGGGCGTAGCTTGTGGTACGCGCTGTTTAAGCACCTCAACAACCTGATTACGCCATGCTTCAGCGGCAGCCTTGAAATCGACGTCCGCATCTGCGCGATCTAATAAACGCTCAGCGCCAAGTTCACCTAAACGTGTATCAAAGTCTTTTCCGGTCTGACAGAAATTTTCATAGGATGTATCACCCAAGCCAAACACCGCAAACGCAGTCCCTGTCAGCTGTGGGGCTTTTTTCGAGAACAAATATTTATGCAGCGCTACGGCTTCCTCTGGCGGTTCACCTTCCCCTTGCGTAGAAGCAACGACCAGCAGCAGTTTTTCCTGTGCAATCTGCTTGAATTTATAATCACCGGCATTAACCAACGTAACGCTCAGACCAGCAGCGGTGAGATCATCGCGTAGCTGTTCTGACACGCGCCGAGCATTGCCCGTTTGCGAAGCAGAGATCACGGTGATTGAAGCCGCGACGGCTGGTGTTGGAGCCACAGCCACAGCACCTGGTTGTTGATTGACCATTCCCCAGAAATAACCGGATAGCCAAGCCAGCTGGTTTGGTGAAAACTCACCAATCGCCGACTGGAGCTTTGCCAACTGCTCGGGCGTTAGTGGCAGCATAGAAGTAGGAGGAGCCTGAGTCGTCATTGCTAAGTTTTCCTTGCACAGTGATCCCTGTGGCACTTCAAGCAGCCTCAGACTGAGCTTTTAGAACCATGGGTGTGACGAATGATGTAGCGTTTTTTGTAAGGTTACCTAGCTGGATAATAACAATTAAATAAGTGATGGAAATAACAAATAACGATTTGAACTAAACACTAATTCTGATTAGTGATAGAGGTGGAAGTGTTTTCAATAAAAATCATTAAAATCAGTTATAAACATATTTTTAATGAATAAATAGACGCATTATGAATAGATTCATTTATATATTCTGCACATCCCAAAGTCTTAGCAATTTAAATAAAAAATTGACTTAGCGCTGGGCTGACGTTGATAGGAAGGATGAGAGAGAAGAAAATGAAGGTAAACGACCCTGAGATAAACACACTGCCAATCGCCTATACTGGTTGAATGGTCGCTTTCCCTGCTCGCTTTTTCCACTCTTTAAAGCAATAGGATTAAACCATAGATGCGGTAAAACTACCGCCAACGGGCGCTTTCCGGTAGTATGCGCAGGTTTTTTAGGTTACGAGGCGTCATCATGACAACCACCCTGTTTAAAGATTTCCAGTTCGAAGCTGCGCACCATCTACCCCATGTTCCAGAAGGACATAAATGTGGACGCCTGCACGGTCATTCGTTTTTAGTTCGCATTGAAATTACCGGCGAAGTTGATGCCTATACCGGCTGGGTGATGGATTTTGCCGAGCTGAAAGCGGCGTTCAAACCGATTCTGGATCGCCTCGACCATTATTATCTAAACGATATTCCTGGTCTGGAAAATCCCACGAGCGAAGTCTTGGCACAGTGGATCTGGCAACAGCTCAAGCCTGAACTCCCTCTGCTGAGCGCGGTATTGGTGAAAGAAACCTGTACTGCTGGCTGTACCTACCGCGGCTAATGACGTGAATGCGTGACCGGTATTACACCGGTCACATTCATTGAGTTAACGACCTGACATTTTTATCAGCGTTTAGAAAGCAGCAACCCAAGAATCAGCCCCGCCGTAGCTCCAATTCCTACGCTGTGCCATGGTTTATTACGCACATAACCGTCCACCTCACAACAGGCACTTTTCACTCGTTCGGTCATTGGACACGGTGTTTCGCCGCTAATTCTTGCCTTTACTTCACGCAGCGTATCTTGCGCACTTCGACGTAGCGATGCGATTTCATCCTCAGTTTTATCTGCGCCTTCTTGCAATACGCCTTCCAAGGCATCTGCTAACAATGACACTTCTTCTTCGATTGTGCGTTCAACTCGGTCGGTTTTTCTAAACATAGTGCTCCCTCTTTGCAGTATCAAAATCATGGTCACATGCCTGCCGAAAAAAACGGTGAGCAGATTTAACGTTAGCTAATAAGCATAGTTGAAAAAAAAGAGAAACTCGGCAATTAAGACTCGGACTGTTCTGGAAACGCCGTCAAACGCGAATAATCATCGGTTAAAAAATCCTCTCGACAGTTCCCTCAGCTTCGCTTATTTTCGTTAATAGCCGGTTTGCAATGCTCCAAGCTTAAACAGGCAGCGTCGCTCGGACGGTCCGGGCGCTAACGTAATCTCTGAGGTATCTATGACAGATTCACGCACTCCGCGTCGCTTTACCCGTATTGATCGTCTTCCCCCTTATGTATTTAACATCACCGCTGAGTTGAAAATGGCTGCGCGTCGGCGCGGCGAAGACATTATCGACCTGAGCATGGGGAATCCAGACGGCCCTACGCCGCCACATATTGTCGAAAAAATGTGTACCGTGGCGCAGCGTGAAGATACCCACGGCTACTCGACCTCGCGCGGTATACCACGCTTGCGTCGTGCGATCTCCCATTGGTATCAGGATCGCTATCAGGTAGACATCGATCCTGACAGCGAAGCCATTGTCACTATTGGCTCCAAAGAAGGGCTGGCGCATTTAATGCTAGCAACGCTAGATCATGGCGATACGGTTCTGGTTCCTAACCCAAGTTATCCTATTCATATCTATGGCGCAGTTATCGCAGGCGCTCAGGTGCGCTCTGTGCCTCTGGTATCCGGTATCGATTTTTTCAACGAGCTGGAGCGTGCCATTCGCGAAAGTATTCCTAAACCGAAGATGATGATCTTAGGTTTTCCTTCCAACCCTACCGCACAATGCGTTGAATTAGATTTCTTCGAGCGCGTTATTAAGCTGGCAAAAGAGCACGATATTTTAGTGGTACACGACTTGGCCTATGCCGACATCGTGTATGACGGATGGAAAGCACCGTCTATCATGCAAATTCCTGGTGCAAAAGACGTGGCGGTAGAGTTCTTTACGCTGTCAAAAAGCTACAACATGGCAGGCTGGCGTATCGGTTTTATGGTGGGTAATCCAGAACTGGTGAGTGCCTTGGCGCGTATCAAAAGCTATCACGATTACGGCACCTTTACCCCCTTGCAGGTTGCGGCTATCGCCGCGCTCGAAGGGGACCAACAATGCGTCAGAGATATTGCCGAACAATACCGTCAGCGCCGCAACGTATTAGTAAAAGGTTTACACGAGGCGGGCTGGATGGTTGAAAACCCAAAAGCCTCAATGTATGTGTGGGCTAAAATCCCTGATGCGTACGCACATCTAGGCTCACTCGAATTTGCCAAAAAACTGTTGGCCGATGCCAAAGTGTCAGTTTCACCCGGTATTGGTTTTGGCGACTACGGCGACACCCACGTTCGCTTCGCCCTGATCGAGAATCAGGATCGCATTCGTCAGGCGGTACGCGGGATTAAAGGGATGTTTAGGAAGGATGGAGTGATAGCGGGGAAAAGTTAAGGTTTGGAACGTCAATAGCCTTTGGGATTACTGTGACTATGGGATTGCAGTGAAATATTTCGTTCGCCGGTCAGCAAATGCGTTTCCATGA
The DNA here is from genome assembly GCF_020150375.1 of Hafnia paralvei. Classification (NCBI taxonomy): domain Bacteria; kingdom Pseudomonadati; phylum Pseudomonadota; class Gammaproteobacteria; order Enterobacterales; family Hafniaceae; genus Hafnia; species Hafnia paralvei. The sequence goes on from NZ_CP083737.1 coordinate 3,403,924, forward strand.
CACCTCTGGCGAAGGCGACCGATGAGAGCCCCGTTGCGCGGGGGCTCTCAACTCGCGCGCTTTTATCCGAGACGCCATCTCCGCTCCGGTTTGGTATCGCCCATCCAGGGCGCCCCAAACTCCGCCGGTACATCCCTGTACCGGCGGCTCTCCCTACCAAGACTTAAACTAAAACCAAAAGAAGGTTTTGATTTTATCTTTTGGTTTTGACGTTGACCTTTTCCGGCACGTTGTTCTTCAGCCGAAGAGAGGAATGAAGGCTAGGATTCGCCGACAGGACGTCGGCGAAAGAACGACGGAGGCATGGACAAATTTGCCTGGAGCAAATTTGAACAACGCTTGCGTTGGCCCCGAAGGGGTGAGGCGCAGGGATGCGCCGAATACTCGCGATTGTCGTTCGTTCCGTCAAGACCGGAATGATGAAACGAGGGGACCCGCGTAGCGGGCTGGAAGGGGGTGCCAAGCTGGGGTGTCGGGGGGCAGCGATTGGCCCCCCGACTCGGACGCCTGCACAAGTCTTATGTGATATTCGATGCTTTAGGCGTACGAAACCTTACACAGTTCTCGTTTAGATTTCAGTACCTTAGCCGTACAAAATCTTACCCCCACACAAATGGCTTTCACTGTACCTTCGGCCTAAAGAAAATCACTGGCAATACCACCAGCGCCATCGCGTAGAACATTCCGCCCTGATAATGCTCAAATAGGAAACCTGATAGCATCGTCATTATCGCCACGCTTCCTCCCATTCCCAGCGCCGAATAAACCGCCTGTAGACGAATAACATCGCCGCCCTGCCGCGCTGAAATAAAACGCATCGCCGCAAGATGGCAAACAGTGAAAGATCCGGCATGCAAAATCTGAATCAAAATCAGCCAGGGTAAGGCGGTGGTTGACCCCATCAAGCTCCAGCGAATCACCGCGCAAATGCACGATAACAGCAGCAACTGAGAAACTGACATACGACGAAATAATCGTTTACTCAGAGCAAAAATGATCACTTCAGCCACGACGCCGAGCGACCAGAGATAGCCCACTACCGATGCTGAATAGCCAGCTTCCTGCCAATAGATAGTGCTAAATCCATAGTAGCCCGCATGAGCGCCCTGCAATAAAGCCGCGCACAACAAAAAACGCCATACCGGCGCTTCTGTTAATAAAATCTTCCACGGAGTGGTATCTTGCACTGCACTCGCTTTCGGCGCGTCTTGCGGCATATGGCGCGGACGTAGCAGCATTCCAAGCAGCATGGCGACCAGCCCCGCCCACAGGCAATACATAATCGCTTTATGGCCAAACGCATTCACCACTTCGCCGGTTACCGCAGAGCCAATCACAAAAGCCATCGAGCCCCATAACCGGACTTTTCCATAATCCAAACCAACCTGACGCTGCCATGTGGCGGCTAAGGCATCGGTTAAAGGGATCAGCGGGCCATAGAAAAGACTAAATCCGGCCATCACGACCAGCAGCCAAGCCCAAGCGGTCCCAAATGAGAAGGCGATAGAGCAAATTAAGGCAAGGAGAGCAATTAGACGAAGTGCAGTAATAAGTTGAGAGGTTTTTTTAACTGAGGGAGCAATAAACAAACTACCGAGAAAACGGGCTATCATCCCAGCGCCTAGCAATATGCCAATCGACTCTGGTGAAATTCCCTCGCCTTGTAACCACAGGCTCCAGAACGGCAAAAATATGCCAAAAGAGAAAAAATAGGTGAAATAACTCAGTCCTAACCAACCCGCAGACGGCAACATTTTTCCTCCTTAATTTTAAACGCGTTACTTTGACAGAGGCCTTCTATGCTGGCAATCAATATCGTCGGAAAATCAATTAGAAAACCCATATCCCCACTGATGCCGACGGGTCGTATTCAAAATATTCTGAAGATTTTTAATTTCCATCTGTGGATTGGCTTACTATTTGATTGCAAACGATATACGACGCTGAAACCGTTTAATCTTTTGTGAGATGCGGATCTAAAATTAGGATTTGATTGATTCCATCTACGCCAAGGCTAGCTAACATAGGCACCCCCGTACTTTGACTAGGACGATGACGAGTGACCCATTCCACTTCGTTAGAAAATATTGATGCACTCAAGGCTGAAATCAATCAGGAACTTTCCATGATGGAATTTGACTTAAAACTGCAAATTTCGCACGATGTTTTAGCCACCTATTCGGAAAAAGAATCCGAAGAAACTCTTGAAGCCACGGCTTGAATCACGCAAATCTTTCCCCGGTTCACTGAGCCGGGATTGCCTGCAGCAGCTCACAGCGTTTATCCAATAACGACTCTACTGAAGCCCGATTGCGCTCCCCCATCCCTACCCGCGTTGCCAGCAAAATAAATCCGGGCTGCGTATCAAAGGTTGTGGGTACGATAGCAACACCGTAATAAGCCAATTGTTCTGGCGTAAGGTTAAACGGCTCGGCCAATGAACGAATCGGATATACCCCCATCAACGTCGGCTGAACGACGCGTTTGGCGTAAAATGCATGACGCAGCAACGTATCCGGTAATAAAGTCCACTGTTCGCGAATAAAGGGTCTTTCCGCTTTGAGCTGGCGACGCACATCTTCGCGCAGACAGGTGAGATGAATATGAAGCTGATTCTGACTGCGCCCATAGGCTGAATTTAGCGCCAGCCCCAACACATCGTCCGGTATCGGCTTGCCATATTCGTAGGCTAAACGGTGGCGCATCGTCCACGCAAGACCAAAATAGTCGGGCGTATCCTTCTCCAACAGCGCGGAGCTTTCAATTCCGCTCATTCGGGTATTAGGCACTAAAATAAAATGGTAATGAAAACGGGGATTTTGAATCACGGTAAAACCGTGCTGTAGATCTTGAGTTGGAGTGTAGATCTGAGTGCAAGGCGCGGGATCGTGTTTTTGCTGATAATTCACCCGACATACTTTATCAACTACGCCCCATAAGGCATCGGACTTGGCGCAGCCGCTGAGCAAAAACACCAATATGAGTGGTGCGATACTAAAAATCGTTCGATACACATTTAGCGTCGCACCTCTAAACATCAGCATACTAGGCGATATTCAAATACTTATGGGTTTGCATCGATAAACGCCAGTTACGCGCAATGCAGGTTTCAATGCACAGCTTGGTAGCACTCTCTTTTTGGCTAATCGGTTGAAGCGCAATAATACGTTGCTTATCATCGTGCAACACCGCCAGTAGAGTATCTAAATCTTCAATATCTCGCTCGCGAGCCACGGGGTGTTTCACCTCATCGGCACGTATCAAAGCAGATTCCAACACCTTCATGCCGCCCTTCATATTCACCTTTGGCGACACAGTGACCCAAGTGGCGTCTGAACAACGAATTTCATGCGTACCACTGGTTTCTATCTGGCACGAGAAGCCGTGCTGGTTCAGTAATTCCGTTAACGGGCGTAAATCATGAATGCACGGCTCACCGCCGGTAATCACTACATGGCGCGCGGTATAACCACGTTCGTGCAGGATCGCCAAAAGTTGGTCAGGTGTGGCACTCCCCCATGCATCGCTCTCTGCGGTCTTGATCAGAATCTCATTCATGCCGATTTCGCGCTCAGGCAACTGTTCCCACGTATGCTTGGTATCACACCAGCTACACCCGACTGGACAGCCTTGCAGGCGAATAAAAATAGCCGGAACACCGGTGTAAAAACCTTCCCCTTGCAGGGTCTGGAACAATTCATTTATCGGATACGACATGACACTCTCATTATTAACAAAATCTTCTCACCCTATACCCCAAACAGTTGGCGCTGCAGCTAACGCAGAAGCAGCTTCAAGTATGGGAGATAACAAAAAAGCTGCCCATATTGTCGCAGATTTGTCTCTGCTTAGCCAAACCACACCGCACGCCGTCAACTCTGCGTATACAAGTCACAATTAGATAACATTTCAATCAAAAACGTTTGACACCCTTCGCGCTTTCGAAAATAAATGTATATACAACTCTATACCACTTTGGGGACGTAATGAATTTATTGGCTTCGGACGTTATTTGGCGCAACGGGCGCTTAGCAACCATGAGCACACAACAAAAAGCGCCCTATGGGATTATCGAGCGTCATGCGCTGATCGTGCGCGATAAACATATTATAGCCGTGATCCCTGAAGATCAGATTCCAGCAAAGCATCCGCTTCAGGTGGATTTACAACATCGGCTAGTGACCCCCGGACTTATCGACTGCCATACACACCTTGTTTTCGGTGGCGATCGTGCCTATGAATGGGAACAACGTCTGAATGGGGTTTCCTATACGGAAATCAGCCAAAACGGCGGCGGGATCAATGCTACCGTTCGAGCCACCCGCGAAGCTTCACCGGACACGCTACTCACCCTCAGCCAGCAACGCCTGCATGCATTGATGGATGAAGGGGTAACAACGGTAGAAATCAAATCGGGTTACGGGCTGGATTTAATTAACGAAGAAAAACAGCTACGCGTAGCGCAGCAGTTAGCGCGGCAAAATGCCGTAGATATCAGTCCTACGCTGCTTTCTGCTCATACGACACCACCGGAATACCGCGGACGCGCCGACGCCTATATTGATCTCATCTGCGAAGAGATTCTGCCTCAGCTATGGGATAAAAAGCTCTTTGAGTCGGTTGATGTGTTCTGTGAAAGCGTAGGTTTCTCACTGGCACAAAGTGAAAAACTGTTTGCCGCCGCCCATCGTTTGGGCATTCCCGTTCGCGGTCATATGGAACAACTCTCCAATCTTGGCGGCAGTCAACTGGTCGCTAGCTATCGTGGGCTTTCAACCGACCATATTGAACACCTTGATGAAACGGGAATTCAGGCTCTGGCACACAGTCAAACCGTCGCCGTGCTGCTGCCCGGCGCATTCTATTTCCTGCGAGAAACCCAGCGTCCACCGGTTGAAATGCTACGCCAATATCATGTTCCTATGGCGGTCGCCAGTGATTTCAACCCCGGAACCAGCCCTTTTGCGTCTCTGCGTCTCGCCATGAATATGGCCTGCGTACAGTTTGGACTCACGCCAGAAGAAGCTTGGCTCGGCGTAACCCGTCACGCCGCTCAGGCGCTGAACCGCCAACACAGTCACGGGCAACTTGCTGCCGGTTTTCAGGCTAATTTCGCCGTGTGGGATGCAGAAAAGCCAGTGGAAATTATTTACGAGCTGGGGAGAAACCCTCTGTATCAGCGAGTTTATCAAGGTCACCCAACTGCAAAAAAACCTAACGAGGACGCACAATGAGCCATTGGCAACCCACGGCCACTGACGTGTGGCAAGGTCGTAACGATTTGGCGGAGTCTCCTGAAGCACTGCGTTTATTTCAGGTGGTTGGGCAACAAGATAAGCCAAGGCCAGTCGTTTTGCTGGGCTTCGCCTGCGATGAAGGGGTAAAACGAAACCACGGCCGTATTGGTGCCGCCGCCGCTCCCGATGCACTGCGTAAAATGCTGGCGAACCTCGCGGCTCACGCTGGACACCATCGTTTAACCGACGGCGGCACGCTGATGGTGGGAGAAACACCGCTGGAAGAAGCGCAGGAAACATTCAGCCAAGGCGTAACAGCCTACCAACAACGCGGAGTGCGCACATTAGTCTTCGGCGGAGGACATGAAACCGCCTTCGCTCACGGTTTAGGGATCTATCGTGCTCATCCCAACAAAACCGTAGGCATTATTAATTTCGACGCCCATCTGGATTTGCGCCGCAATGACGTCGCCACGTCCGGTACCCCGTTCCGCCAGTTGGCACAGCACTGTGAACAGCACCAGAAACCATTCCACTATTTATGCGTGGGAGCCAGCTTAGCCGCCAATACGCAAGCGCTGGTCAATGAGGCTCATCGGTTAAAGGTTGAGATCGTTTGGGATACGGATGCGCTAACCCGAACGCTTGACGATCTCTGCGATCAGATCCGCACGTTTATGGGAATATGTGAGATCGTTTATCTCACCGTCGATCTCGATGTATTACCCGCATGGCAAATGCCTGGGGTTTCAGCCCCAGCAGCGGTAGGTTTACCCATTGAGCGCCTGTTGCCGCTGATTGGTGCAATATGTGAAAGTCCCTCATTGTGGGGAGCTGATCTGGTGGAATACAATCCGTCATTGGATCCACTACAGTCGGGTGCGCGGACGGCGGCGCGAATCGCGTGGCAAATCCTACATCAATGGAACATAGGCGAGCGCCCATAAGGAATATTATCCATGACACTTTCCGCTGATTTATCAACTTTATCCACGCCTGCGCCTTTGTATGAGCAGGTCAAAAAAATGATCACCGATAACATCAGTAATGGAACTTGGCCGCCAAACCATCGTATTCCTTCAGAGGCCGAGCTGGTTGCTCATCTGGGGTTCAGCCGAATGACCATCAACCGCGCACTGCGTGAACTGACTCATCAAGGATTGCTGATCCGTATGCAGGGCGTCGGTACTTTTGTAGCTGAACCCAAAGGGCAATCTGCACTGTTCGAAGTACACAGCATCCGCGACGAAATTCTGGCACGTAATCACCGTCATCACTGCAAAATTATCTTGCTGGCCGAAGCACAGGCCAACAGCGAACAGGCCGCTGCGCTCAACCTTGGCGTGGGCTCCAAGCTCTTTCACTCAATCATTGTGCATTACGAAAACGATACACCGGTGCAAATTGAAAACCGCTACGTGAATCCTGTCGTTGCACCGGATTATCTTCAACAAGATTTTCAAAAGATTACGCCGCATGACTACTTATCTCGCGTTGCGCCACTCACGGAAGGCGAACATATCGTTGAAGCGGTATTGCCCTCCGCCGAAGAAAGCCAGTGGCTACATATCCATGCCAGCGAGCCTTGCCTATTGATCGAACGCCGAACTTGGTCTAAACATCATAATGTTACCTATGCAAAATTGCTGTTTCCCGGAACTAGGCATCGCTTAAAAGGACATTTCACCTCATGAATCAATGGCAGATCCTACGATGGGCTGATTATCATTCGATGCCCTGGAAAAATGGACAAGGCGTTACACAGGAAATCATGCGCGTGGATTCGCCCAACGGGCGGGACTTTCGCTGGCGTCTTTCCATGGCAGAAGTCACCACCGATGGTGATTTTTCTCGTTATACCGGCTATCAACGCATCCTTTCCATTTTGGAAGGTGAAGGTTTGCAACTCAAAATAGATGGCCGCATCGAACCTCCATTGTTGATCTGCGGAATTCAGCGTTTTTCCGGCGATAGTCGCGTCAGCAGCACGCTACTGAATGGGAAAGTGCGCGATCTTAACTTGATTTATGACCCACGCTATTACGGTGCTCGACTACAGTGGGTGACGACCAGCCCCAACATGCCTCCCCTACGCTGCCACGCGAGCACCATTATTTTATTTTGTCACGACGGCGAAATTTCTCTTACCCCTGTAGGGGGCGGCAAATCTATTACTCTTAATAAATACGACAGCGCGGTGCTCGTCACGCCAAGACCGCAAACCCATACCGTTGAACTCGACGGCCATGGGCATCTCGGTGTGTTTGAACTGACAGGGTTCGATCAATAAAACAAACGATGCTGAGAATGCGCTTAAGCATCTCTTATTTATTCTTTCCGCCTGTTAAACATGTCAGTCTGCCGCACGATTGGTTAAACTATAACTAATCGAGTGGTATGTAGCTGCTCATTAACAGGAGGTTATCGATGTTTACCGTTATTCCCGTCTTAGTGGTTGTTGCGTTGGTCATCGTTTGGTCAGGGATTAAGATCGTGCCGCAAGGCTTCCAATGGACCGTTGAACGCTTTGGCCGCTATACCAAAACATTAATGCCAGGCCTGAATCTCATCGTCCCCTTTATGGATCGCGTTGGTCGCAAGATCAACATGATGGAACAGGTTCTGGATATTCCTGCCCAAGAGATCATTTCGAAAGATAACGCCAACGTCACTATTGACGCCGTCTGTTTTATTCAGGTTATCGATCCAGCGCGTGCCGCCTATGAAGTCAGCAATCTAGAGCGCGCCATCGTCAATTTGACCATGACAAATTTCCGAACAGTCTTGGGGTCAATGGAACTGGACGAAATGCTGTCTCAGCGCGATCACATCAATGGCCGTTTGCTGCATATTGTGGATGAAGCGACTAATCCTTGGGGCGTTAAAGTTACCCGTATCGAGATCCGCGACGTACGCCCACCGGTTGAACTGGTTGCGTCCATGAATGCCCAGATGAAGGCAGAACGTACTAAACGTGCCGATATTCTGGAGGCCGAAGGGGTACGTCAGGCAGCCATTTTACGCGCCGAAGGTGAAAAGCAATCTCAAATTCTGAAAGCGGAAGGTGAACGCCAGTCTGCATTCCTACAGGCAGAAGCACGTGAGCGTGCCGCAGAAGCGGAAGCTCAGGCGACGAAAATGGTTTCTGAGGCAATTGCCGCCGGTAACATTCAGGCGATTAACTATTTCGTGGCACAGAAATACACCGATGCGCTACAAAAAATTGGATCTGCCACCAACAGCAAAGTCATCATGATGCCATTGGAGGCCAGCAATCTGATGGGCTCAATCGGCGGTATTGCTGAACTGCTTAAAGAAACTGGTCCGGTTAAAGGCAAATCATAATGGTCGAATACATTGCCCAAAATCCGCATGGCTTCTGGCTGTCGCTGGGTGGTGTGCTGTTAGCAGCCGAATTACTTGGGGCGGGCGGATACCTGCTGTGGAGCGGGATCTCTGCCCTGATAGTCGGTTTGTTGACATGGATTTTTCCCTTCGGTTGGGAGTGGCAGGCAACGCTGTTCGCTATTCTCACCGTCGCAACCGCTTTTCTTTGGTGGCGCTGGCTCAAGCGTAGCCAACCAGAATCGAAAAACAACGACGACTTGCTCAATCAGCGTAGCCGACAGCTCATTGGCGCCCGTGCAACGTTAGAAGCGCCTATTGTCAATGGCAATGGACGTATTCGGATTGGCGACAGCAGTTGGCGAGTGACCTGTTATCAGGATTTGCCGACAGGCACCGTCGTTGAAGTCGCGGATGTTGAAGGGATTACCCTGAAAGTCAAAGCCATTAGGTCATAACATGCTAATTTTGGCGGCGATTTGATATTTCCGCCAATAATCTGAGTGACACCGTTAGCAAAGACGTAATTACAGCGATAGGGAAGAACATACTCAAGATGACGTTCTCGATATGGAGATCATTATGATTGATGCGTTTTCAAGAAAACAAATCGCGCAGGCAATTCGCCAATTTTCTATCGGCCGCATTTCTAACTATCAATATGAACAGCGGGTCAGCACTTGTATTTCAACTGAAGATGCCATCGTTAAGCGTTTCATGTCCGACGCTGAGTGGATCACTGATGACGATGAATTCAGCCTGAAAGACGAACAGTTGCTCACCGCTCAGGAAAGAGAAGAAAACGCCCGCATTATTTTATTTTTACGTTCAAATTTAGAATATCGCTGGCCTGAACCCGAAATCACCGCACTATCGTGGTCCTATATCACGGGGGCTTCATGCTTTCTTCTCACCATCATCCTAGCCCAGTACTGCACACAAAGGCTCTGGCAGGCGACTTTAGGCACGGTGATTCTGGCCTGCCTATGGACTCATCATTTAAGAAATAAAAGAAAGAAGCGTGAACAGGATGCGCTCATAAAAGCATCTGGTGGCGATAAATCCGTATGGCCTTTCTATAATCATGAGGAATATCGCCAAGCCTTAGCACGGCCAATTTATCTGGCAGGCCCTCGATAAAACCAGCTATAGCACAGAGATACCACCATACTATTTACTTACCGCGATGGCAGCATCCCGCCAGATTATTAATAATCGGACAATCGGCGCTATCATCGCCGGGGCACTCATCGGCCAGCGACATTAAACGTAACCGCATTGCCTGTAACTCTTCAATCTGATGCTCTATTTCAGCCACTTTTTCTAACGTACGGCTTTTAACATCGGCACTATGACGGCTTTTATCTCGAAAGAGATCGACCAAATCGCGACATTCTTCTAGCGTAAACCCCACTTGACGAGCCTGACGCAACAAAGTGAGCTCTTCAATATGCTTTTCGGCGTAAAAACGGTAGCCGTTATCCGCCCTATTTGGCGCAGTCACCAGCCCCTTCTCCTCATAAAACCGGATAGTTTTACTGGTGAGTCCCGTTTTCTTGGCAACTTCACTAATATTCATTTTTCCTCCCGCTTGACCTTACCCTTGCTGGAAGGTTTAAGCTTAGTCCAAGTGAAAAATAGCATGTCATTCACCGGTCGGCCAACATCCTTGGATTGAACGGTAATACTCAAGAGGAATTCATTATGTCACAAACACAGCTGTTCGCACTGCAAGGCTTGTCCTGCATGAACTGTGCGAAAAAAGTAAAAACTGCGCTAGAGGCGCGCCCTGATGTTGAAGTCGCTCTGTTGAATAATCCGCGTTACGCTAAAGTCACCGGCGACGCCGATGCCCAGACCATCGTCTCAACCGTTGAACAGGCGGGTTATCATGCCACGCTGGCGGGTACACCAGACGTTACGCTAGCGTTAAGCGGTCTGAGCTGTGGGCATTGCACCGCCAGCGTAACCAAAGCGTTGGAAGCCGTCGCAGGCGTTGATGCTGCCGATGTGTCTCTGGCTGAAGCTAAGATCTATGGCTCTGCCGACGCCACTGTGCTGATCGAAGCAGTCAAAGCGGCTGGCTATGAAGCCGCTCTAGCCCAAGGTGAAAGCCACCCAAAAACTGAGCCGCTGACACAGTCTGCATCTAACAGCACGACAGCAACACAAGCGCCGGAAACTCTGGCAGCGGCTGAAACATCATCTCCGGCCATCCCTAGCACTGCGGATACCCTCGCAGACACCGATGACAACGTCCAATTGCTGCTCGATGGCATGAGCTGTGCCAGCTGTGTTCTGAAAGTACAGAATGCTTTACAAGGGGTTCCCGGCGTAGAGCAAGCGCGAGTTAACCTTGCCGAACGCAGTGCATTAGTCACAGGACATAGCGATCCGCAGGCGCTGATTCAGGCAGTTGAAAAAGCGGGTTACGGCGCCGAAATCATTCAAGATGAAGAAAAGCGCCGCGCACGCCAGCAAGAGTCCGCTGAGAAATCGGTGAAGAAATTCCGTTGGCAGGCGGCGTTAGGTTTAGGCCTTGGTGTTCCGCTGATGGCGTGGGGTTTATTCGGTGGTTCAATGGAACTGACGGCGACCAACCAAAATAATTGGTTGATCGTTGGCCTGATTACGCTTGGCGTCATGGTATTTGCTGGGGGGCATTTCTACCGTAACGCATGGCGTAGCCTAATGAACGGCAGTGCGACAATGGATACCTTAGTGGCATTGGGTACCGGCGCCGCTTGGCTGTATTCCATCACCGTAACCCTGTGGCCACAGGTGTTTCCGATGGAAGCACGTCATCTCTATTATGAAGCCAGTGCGATGATCATCGGTTTGATTAACCTTGGTCATGCCATGGAGGCCCGTGCTCGCCAACGTTCGAGCAAAGCGCTTGAACGTTTGCTGGATTTAACTCCGCCAACCGCTCGCGTCGTCACCGAAGAGGGAGAGAAAACCCTCCCGCTGGCGGATGTTAAGCTAGGAATGACACTTCGCCTAACCACCGGCGATCGTGTGCCAGTTGATGGTGAGATCATCTCCGGAGAAGTGTGGATGGATGAAGCCATGCTTACCGGAGAACCCATCCCACAGCAGAAATCCACCGGCGATCAGGTTCATGCGGGTACCGTGGTACAAGATGGTAGCGTGCTGTTTCGCGCAGGTGCCATCGGCAGCCAAACCACGCTGGCGCGCATCATCAAACTGGTTCGTCAGGCGCAAAGCAGCAAGCCTGAGATTGGCCAGTTGGCTGACCGTATTTCAGCTGTGTTTGTTCCTACCGTCGTCGGGATTGCAATCTTCAGCGGTCTGATCTGGTACTTCTTTGGTCCACAACCACAGATTGTGTACACCTTAGTAGTTGCAACGACGGTGCTGATCATTGCCTGCCCTTGCGCACTAGGTTTGGCGACACCTATGTCGATTATTGCCGGCGTAGGACGCGCAGCAGAGTTTGGCGTATTGGTGCGTGATGCAGATGCGTTGCAGCGCGCCAGCGAGCTCGATACCTTGGTATTCGACAAAACCGGTACGTTGACCGAAGGACAACCAAAAGTCGTTGAAATTCATACGTTCAACGATGTCAGCGAAGCTCAGGCATTGCAATGGGCTGCTGCGTTAGAAGCGGGCTCAAACCATCCTTTGGCACGTGCCATCACAGAACGAGCAGAACGTTTGGTCATTCCAGATGTGACGCAGTTCCGCACCTTGCGCGGTTTAGGCGTAAGCGGAGACGTCGAGGGCTATACGCTTCTGCTGGGGAATGATTCGCTGATGGAACAACAGAAAGTGGATATCAGCGACGTGAAGGCGCTACTGAAACAGCAGGCCGAGCGTGGAATTACGCCCGTATTATTATCAGCAAACGGTAAGCCCGCGGCGCTGCTTTCCATTCGAGATCCCCTGAGAGGCGACAGTGTCGAAGCACTACAGCGTTTACACGGGCTGGGCTATCAGTTGGTCATGTTGACCGGCGATAACCCGCTAACCGCCAACGCCATTGCCAAAGAGGCTGGCATTGACCGAGTCATCGCAGGTGTGATGCCAGAAGGCAAAGCGGATGCAATTAAAGCCTTGCAGTCCAAAGGACATAAAGTTGCGATGGTTGGCGACGGTATCAACGACGCCCCTGCTCTGGCACAGGCGGATGTGGGTATAGCCATGGGAGGAGGTAGCGATATCGCCATTGAAACGGCTGCTATTACTCTGATGCGTCACAGTCTGACCGGTGTGGCTGACGCGATTGAAATCTCCTGCGCGACACTGCGCAATATGAAACAAAACCTGCTCGGTGCCTTTGTGTATAACTCACTGGGGATCCCGATTGCTGCAGGTGTGCTCTACCCGCTCACCGGAACACTGCTTAGTCCAGTGGTCGCTGGTGCAGCAATGGCGCTGTCATCCATTACCGTAGTCAGCAACGCCAACCGTTTATTGCGCTTTAAGCCCAAATCTAAATAAAGGCTAAATCGACACCAAACGCGACAAAAAGCATCGAGATTTCGGTGCTTTTTTTTTGCCTTTGCCTGCACACTGCACGTAGCATAGAAAAAAAGGAAAGGTGATCAATGAAACACTGGCTGCGTAAACTTGCTCTCTGGTTGGGAATTGTCCCCACGACGACCTATGCCTATCCTGCGCTGGATATCCACTTGCAAGGCGGCGTAAACCTGCATCTGGTGGGAAGCATCCATATGGGTACCGAAAACATGTCCCCTCTTCCCGATACGCTAATTCAACGGCTAAAACAGGCGGATGCGTTAATCGTTGAAGCCGATATCACCCGCTCCTCCCCCTCTTTTGAAACTCCTGAGACAGAAACTCCGTTGGAGTTTCACCTCTCTCACGAACAATGGTTACAGGTGCAACAGCGCTGTCAAGAAACGGGAATTCCGGTGAGCGCCGTTCAGTATTTTCCCGCCTGGCGCACCGCGTTGACCTTACAGGCACAGCAGGCTCATCAGTTAGGTCTACGCTCTGAATATGGCATCGACTATCAGATGCTGCGTTTTGCACAGCAACGTTCACTCCACGTCATCGAACTTGAGGGAGCTGATACGCAAATGGCGTTACTGCACGCATTACCCAATAATGGGATCGTGCTACTGCAAGACACCCTGACACATTGGCATACCAACGCACGCTTGCTGCAAACGCTGATTAGCGGATGGATATCGCCGACGGAGTCGATCTCAACCACCGATCTACCCTCCACTTTCAGCGATGAGCTTTATCAAGTATTAATGGGCGATCGCAATCAAAAATGGCAAAAAATGCTGCTGGCACTCCCTGCAGGAAACTATGTGGTCGCCGTTGGCGCTTTACATCTCTACAGCGAAGGCAACCTGCCAGAACTCCTCGCGCCCTATACCGCACATTAGGCGAAAAAAATGGCCAATATTTCTATTGGCCAGTCAAAGAGGAATTTCATTATTATCGTTATGCTACAAAGATAGACGTTCTGTTTACCCTCGTAGTTGCCAGCATAGGGTAGCAATGCCGCTGTGATTCTGGCAATAGTTATTCTGTGGATGCTGTAGCCAACAAACATTTAGCGCACGAATAAATAAGCAACCGAACCTGACGTTGATGAATAACAGCGTTATCATTGTGCTCATTGTCATGTTGCATACACAGAGTTCGAGTTTGCATAGGTTCGCTAACCCCACAAAGATGCAGCTTAAAGTATGATGGATTTAGAGGTTTAAATAATGACTCCCGCTGTTCTTCTGCTTGAAAAAAATAAAGTGCCTTTTACCCTCCACCAATACCATCACGACAGCGACGAAACCAATTTCGGCGATGAAGTCGTTCGTAAGCTAGGTTTAAACGCCGAGCAGGTTTATAAAACCCTGCTGGTTTCCCTTAACGGAGACGCTAAAAATTTGGCCGTTGCGGTAACCCCTGTGGCTTCAATGCTTGATTTAAAAAAAGTGGCCAAAGCATTCGCCGCCAAAAAAGCGGATATGGCCGATCCACAGTTGGCACAGCGCGTTACCGGTTATCTGGTGGGAGGTATTAGTCCACTAGGGCAAAAGAAACGCCTACCCACCGTTATCGACAGCGGTGCGCAGCAATTTGATTCGATTTATGTATCCGGCGGAAAACGGGGGCTTGATATTGAACTCTCAGCGCAAGACCTTAGCCGTATGACTAACGCCAGCTTTGCCGAAATTGCGAAACGAGATTGACGAGTTCTGTTTATCAGAACCCGTCAACATTGAGTTTTCACTCAATGAGCTTGGTTTAACTTCTGCACTTCAGCTTTAGCCTTCGCTAACTGCGCTTCAAAGGCGGGGTTATTGTGTAAGGATGCAACCACGGCGCTGCCGACGACACGGGCAGCGTCTACGTCACTTTGCCAATGATAGCCACAGATAACGCGGCTCTGCCCAAGATCATAACCTCGTTTGAGGATTTCATTCTGTCGAGCAGGATTCACTTCAGCCAGCACCAGCGCCACTGACCAGCCAATAGTGGTATGACCCGAAGGGTATGAACCGTTGGTTGACAGCTCTTTCTCATCTTCTGGGCGACAGGTTGCTTCTTTATAGAAAGCAAAGGGACGTACGCGGTTATAATGTTGCTTGGCTGAACGCGTCGCATACTCGCCCGCATCCTCTTTCATCGTCGTAATCAGAGTGAAGGTTTCAGGGGTTTTTTCTTTCGAAATTGGGAAACCAAAGGCCGTGGAGAAATTTCGCGCCAAGCTATCTTTAGAAACATCGGCGTCATCATACGCCTGCTTTCCACGCTCTGTGCTGCGCTGTGCCTTCCCTTCATCATAGTGAGCTTTGTCACTCAGGAAATCGATGCTGGTGTAAGCGGGTGGTGGAGGCAGCAGCTTTAAGCTGTCGGGTGCTTGTTCATATTTAAGATAATGATCGTCGGCAGCCATGCCATAACCAGAGACTAATAAACCAACTAACGTTGCTAAAACTATTTTCTTCATCGGTGTGTTTCCTCCTATCTGGCATCTTAAATGCTCTGATCGTTGCCAACCGTGACAGGGATAACATTTGCCTAATGAATGCTAATAGTTATTTGATAATTAAAATAAAAACGGCGCAACGTTGAAAAACACCGCGGATAAAAATGCAAAAACCCGCACTAGGCGGGTTCTTGATATGCAGTCACTTAGCGTTTCTGCATGCGTTATTGGCTATTACAGCGCAACAACGTTTACTGCTGATGGACCTTTAGCGCCGTTCTCGATAGAGAACTCAACTTTTTGGCCTTCATCAAGAGTTTTGAAATCATTGCTCTGGATTGCAGAGAAATGTACGAATACATCTTTGCTGCCATCTTCAGGAGAGATGAAACCGAAACCTTTACCAGCGTCAAACCATTTTACTAAACCAGTCATTTTATTAGACATAGATACTTCCTTTAATTATTTTTTGAGCCATCAGCGATTTTAAAAATCACTTGGCGAATGTGGTCGTCTTCAGAGAGTTACTTATTGAAAAGTTCTTATTTGGCACTTAGGAGAAGACTCACAAGAAGAAGAGGTATCTATGCGGATAGCGCTTGAACTGAGGACTGCTTTACTAAAACTGCGTTCATAAGGTCTGTGTTTCAAACCGATGACGCTATTTACTCATACCTGACCTAAGTTATCAAGAATTATTTTCAAATAATAATTTCTCTCATCTAGACGGCTAGACTGGTGGAAGTTTAGGTGGGCCATATTTAGCGTTGACGGAGAGCAAAACCTACCCTCCGTCATACACGACTTTACTGATAAACAATCTCGCCTTTCGGCTCATAGTCTGACACTTTGAGCGGAGAGTGCTTTTCGATGTACTGCTTTAACACCTCTGCGTCCACAAACCCTGTATTCACATAGCTTGGCAGCTCACTGACGATCGGATAATCATCGCCACCCGTGGCGTTAAAATTGAGCAGCGCCAAACGGTAGACTTTGTCAGCCTGTAATGGCTCTCCTTTAATTTTCACATCGCTAACGCCTTTTCCATCCGCGATTAAGCTCACGTTTGAGAATTGAGCATAAGCGCCAGAATCCACTTTTTTATTGGCAACCACGGCGAGATATTTTTCGAGATCGCTACCTTTCATCTCCACATACGCCACGGTGTTGCCAAACGGCTGCACTTTCAACACATCTTTGTAGCTGATATCTCCCGGTTCGATAGAGTCTCGCACGCCACCGCCGCTCATAACTCCCAGATCGGCCTGAGTGCGCTCCATCTGCGCCGCTAGCAGCAAGCGCGCCATATTGGTTTGTTCAAAGCGAACTTTGCTACGATCGCCCTCTAATTTTCCATCCACGCTACCGACTTTAACTTCCAACTGTGCTTTGCCCTTCTCTTCAAACGGCGTCAACAGCTTAAGCATTTGTGGGTTTTGCTCGATTTTATGGGTGTAATATGCACGCTCAACGGTACCATCATCTTTGGTCACTTTTTTGCTGAGGTTCACGGGAATAAGCTGGTAGTGTTGCAGCGTCAGCGCGCCGTTTCGGAAGGTAAAATCAGCGCGACCAACATATTTGCCCCATTCATGCGCCTGCACGATCCAAGTACCATTCTGGCGATCGGGGGCACATGGTGTCCCTGGCACATAATCAACCTGCTTTTTATTCTCTGACGCCATGCACACCGGATCTTGTGAGTGGCCGCCGACAATCATGTCCAGATATCCCGCGGGGAGCTTGCGCGCCATTTCAACGTCGCCGGGTGCATTGGAACCATGCTCGCCGTTATCATAGTGTCCCATATGGGTGGCCGCGATGATCACATCCGGCTTTTCGTTTTGTTTGATCTGCTGGATCAGCGTCTTAGCTTCCACTGCCGGATCACGGAATTCGATCCCTTTTAATAATTCAGGGTTGCCGATCTTCGCGGTGTCATCGGTGGTTAAACCAATCACTGCAATTTTAATATCTTGCTTATCGAAAACTTCGTAAGGCTTAAATAACCGTTTTTCAGTGCCTTGCTGGTAAATATTGGCTGAAAGCAAAGGAAAGGTCGCCCACTTTTCCTGCTGACGTAAAACAGATAACGGGTTGTCAAACTCATGGTTACCAATCGCCATCGCATCATAGCCAACTAGATTCATGCCACGGAAATCAGGCTCTGCATCCTGTAAATCTGATTCGGGAACGCCAGTATTGATATCCCCACCGGAGAGCAACAATACGCTACCGCCTTGCGCCGCAACCTCTTGGCGTATCTGATCCACCAGCGTTTTCTGCGCAGCTAACCCATATTCTCCGTTAGCATTTTGCCAAAAGTGACCATGGTGATCGTTGGTATGCAGAATTGTGATGTTATAGGTTTTGTCTTTTTCCCATGCGGCAGCCCACGTCGGCACCAGTGCGAGCGCTACCGCTAAAGCGCACGCTGTTCCTTTCAGAGCAAATTTCATACGGGTTCTCCGTGTCGTCATATTCATCATCCCATTACCGTTCTAATTATTATGCTTATTCGATTTAAATCACCGCGTTGAATGATCAGTCTAAAATTCTAACGGCTAATTTGTCGGATCATTTCATTTTTTTGCGAGCGCTTTCAAATTACAGCCCACATTTGCCAGCAATGGTGAACAAATAACCGACGAGAAGATAAAAACAACGGTTGACCAAGAATGATAAACTTTGTCATTGTTAGCGTGATGACTATCTCTATTTATCAGCCTGCACATAACCTGTACATAAATAGCTCCTTAACCAACAACATAACAAAAATACACTATGACTGACCGCATCGATCCGGTGTCCGATTCCGTGACACAAAAGCCCGTCAATCGCACCTCGTTCTCCATTCTGGGTGCTATCAGCGTGTCACACCTGCTGAACGATATGATCCAATCGCTAATTTTAGCGATCTACCCCATTTTACGCGGGGAGTTTTCACTTAGTTTTGCGCAGATAGGCCTCATCACCCTGACCTATCAGCTCACGGCCTCATTGCTGCAACCGCTCATCGGTATGTATACCGATAAACACCCTAAACCCTATTCTTTACCGATAGGCATGGGATTCACGTTGGCTGGGCTTTTACTGTTATCGGTTGCACCTAGCTTTAGCGTGGTGCTTATTGCCGCTGCGCTGGTGGGGACGGGCTCGTCAATCTTCCATCCCGAATCTTCACGCGTTGCACGTATGGCCTCCGGTGGTCGTCATGGTCTGGCACAATCGGTATTTCAAGTTGGTGGCAACTTTGGTAGCTCGTTGGGGCCTTTGCTGGCGGCGGCGGTTATTGCGCCTTACGGTCAGGGAAATATCGCCTGGTTTTCTCTGGCAGCACTGCTCGCTATCGTTGTACTACTGCAGGTGAGCAAGTGGTATCAGCATCAAACGCGTCAAAGCAAAGGTAAGCCTAAAGGCCAAGGGGCGGTAAAAGTGCTGCCACGCCGTACCGTGGTTATCTCTCTATCGATACTGCTCGTGCTCATTTTTTCAAAATACTTCTATCTCACCAGCATTAGCAGCTATTACACCTTTTATCTTATTCATAAGTTTGGTGTTTCAGTACAAAGTGCACAGATTCATTTGTTTGCATTCCTGTTTGCTGTCGCCGCCGGAACCATTATTGGCGGGCCTTTAGGCGATAAGATAGGACGTAAATATGTTATTTGGGGCTCAATTCTGGGTGTCGCACCGTTTACGCTCGCTTTACCCTACGCTTCTCTGTACTGGACGGGCATTTTAACCGTCATTATCGGCGTTATATTGGCTTCGGCATTTTCCGCCATCTTGGTTTACGCACAAGAGCTCATCCCAGGCAAAGTCGGCATGGTTTCTGGCCTATTCTTTGGTTTTGCCTTTGGTATGGGAGGCTTGGGAGCCGCTGTCCTTGGCTATGTCGCCGATCTCACCAGCATCGATTTGGTTTATCAGATTTGTGCATTCCTGCCATTACTCGGCATCTTGACTGCTTTACTGCCGAATATAGAGCATAAAGACGCTAACTAGCCTTAATAACCCGACTTATTCTGTAGGATTGGTCGGGTTATACTCTTCCCAAAGCCGCGTACCACATGAACTTGCCTGACAAAACCTTCATTTACTGCCATTCGCACGTTTTTTTTCTAATTTCTGACTGATTTCCCAAAATTAACTCAGCAGAATATCGATAAATACAATAAACTTATTAGAGATACCTATTGATTTCACGAAGCAAAAGCACCACTAAAGGTACTGCTGCGTGAGAAATTGCGGTTTTAGTACCCCAATAATTAGAGTTGCGTCGCAAAAACCTGAGTCTTATGAGCCGTTTTTGTATCGTTGCCGACTGGACGAAGCCTTGCCGTACGCCAGCTTAGTTTCGTAAGGAACGAGCACTGCTAACACAGATGCTGCTTCAAGTATGACGGGTATACACACATTAATTGAAACTGTAGCCATGAAACGGCTTCAAGTTAAAAAAGGTATTTTTATTATTTAGCTGTTCGTGCAGTGCTAGAAGGAGTCTAGATGCATCACTCAACCCCGCTTATTACGACAATCGTTGGAGGCTTAGTTCTCGCCTTTCTTTTAGGTATGCTGGCAAATCGTCTGCGAATATCTCCATTAGTGGGCTATTTGGTCGCAGGCGTACTTGCTGGCCCGTTTACACCCGGCTTCGTGGCTGATACCTCACTCGCCCCAGAGCTGGCCGAAATTGGCGTTATCTTGCTGATGTTCGGTGTTGGTCTGCACTTCTCTCTAAAAGATTTAATGGCGGTTAAAAACATCGCGATACCCGGCGCTATTGCACAAATCGCTGTGGCGACATTGCTGGGTATGGGACTTTCGTCGTTATTAGGTTGGGATTTAGTCACTGGCTTAGTTTTTGGCCTGTGTTTATCCACCGCGAGTACCGTGGTATTGCTGCGCGCTTTGGAAGAGCGGCAGCTAATTGATAGCCAACGTGGTCAAATCGCCATTGGCTGGCTGATCGTAGAAGATCTGGCAATGGTGCTAACACTGGTTCTTTTACCTGCTTTCGCCGGAATTATGGGCGAAGGGCAAAATATGCAGTTAAAAGACCTACTGATTGAGCTTGGCATCACGCTGGGTAAAGTCATCGCCTTTATCACCATCATGATCGTGGTGGGACGCCGTTTGGTACCTTGGATTTTAGCCAAAACTGCCAGTACAGGCTCACGCGAGTTGTTTACCCTTTCCGTTCTCGCATTAGCCATGGGCGTCGCCTACGGTGCCGTCGCAATCTTTGACGTCTCTTTCGCACTTGGCGCCTTCTTTGCCGGCATGGTACTTAACGAATCAGAGCTTAGCCACCGAGCTGCTCACGATACATTGCCACTGCGAGATGCATTTGCAGTGCTGTTCTTTGTTTCAGTAGGGATGTTATTTGACCCAATGATTTTGGTCGAACAACCCCTCGCTGTACTGGGCTGCTTAGCAATCATTGTATTTGGTAAGTCCGTTGCGGCATTCCTGCTAGTGAAGATGTTTGGTCACTCTAAACGTACTGCGCTAACGGTTTCCGTCAGTCTGGCTCAGATTGGTGAGTTCGCCTTTATTTTGGCTGGTTTGGGGATTTCCCTGAATATGCTATCACCGGAAGGTCGTAATCTAGTGCTCGCAGGGGCTATCCTGTCCATCATGATTAACCCGCTCCTATTTACTCTACTAGAGCGTTATCTGGCCAAAACGGAAACTATCGAAGACCAGAGCCTGCAAGAAGTCACTGAGGAAGAAGAGAAACAGATCCCAGTTGACCTCTGTAACCATGTACTTCTGGTTGGCTACGGGCGTGTAGGCAGCCTTATCGGCGCTAAACTGCATGACGCAGGCGTTCCACTGGTGGTTATTGAGAACTCCCGCCCACGCGTTGAGGCGCTTCGTGAGCAAGGTATTCATGCGGTACTGGGTAATGCAGCGAATCCCGAAATGTTGGAGCTAGCGAGAATTGATTGTGCACGCTGGCTGCTACTCACCATTCCAAACGGCTATGAAGCCGGTGAGATTGTCGCCTTTGCCCGCACCAAGCGAGACTCTCTGGATATTATCGCCCGAGCGCACTACGACGATGAAGTCGCCTATATTTCAGACCGCGGTGCGAATCAGGTGGTGATGGGTGAACGTGAGATCGCCAACAGTATGTTGGAATTGCTGCAGGTCGATAAGATGACGGATCAGGATAAGATGCAGGGGTGTGCAATATAATATTACGGCTGCCGCTTTCAGATTATCCATGTTGAATGGTGTAGGTTTGTACACATAAGTTTACGATGTAGATTTCGTACGCCTAAGGCACCGAAACCGACATGCACTCCGTGCAGGCGTCCGAGCAAGGCGGCTCAATCGCCGCCGCCTTGCATCCGGGCTTGGCACCGTCCTTCAGCCTGCTTCGCAGGTGCCCGAATCTCGTCATTCCGGCCTTTACGGAACGAACGGCAATCGCCATCCTGGCTCCTCCGTTCTTTCGCCGACATCCCTGTCGGCGAATCCTAGCCTACATTCCTCTATTCGGCTGAAGAACAACGTGCCGGAGAAGGTCAACGTCAAAACCAAAAGATAAAATCAAAACCTTCTTTGGGTTTTAGTTTAAGTCTTGGTAGGGAGAGCCGCCGGTACAGGGATGTACCGGCGGAGTTTGGGGCGCCCGGGATGGGCGATACCAAACCGGAGCGGAGATGGCGTCTCGGATAAAAAGCGCGAGAGTCGAGAGGTTGCGCGCTGGCAACCTCTCGTCGGACGCCTACGCCAACTGCGTCATGGAAAAATTGATGCTAACGGGCGGGCGAAATCTGTCACTGCTCCCACAAAGGCGAATCCTACATAGCTAGGTTATCCGCCCCCATCTCTTATCTCTCCCAATACGACTCTTCTAAACTATCTTCTCTTTCTGGCAGGCCACGCGTTAGGCGTGGAGAATGCTGGTTTAGCACTTGATAGCTGACCCGGTTGGCATATTTACACACCTGAGCCAATGAAGAATAAGTGAGATAAGTACGCTGGTGTTTGCTGGAGTTCGGCACATTGGTGCGGTGGAAACCGTTAGCCGCAATATCGTGCAACAGCGCAGCCAATGCGCCGTCGCCTGCACCGTTGGTGTTCATAATCTTCTCTGGCCCCCCCATATAAGGCGCAATATGAGAGTAGATTTTAAACGGAACTTCACAGGATACTTTACGCATTGGGCGGCTGAATTCGTACAGGTTGAATTCAGGAATAACCCCTGGCAGCAGCGGATGCTGGGTTTTGCGTTTCCCATCTTCTTCGGTATAACCTGCCATATATAAACCGACCGGCCCAGCGGTGCATAATACTAAATCGACCCACTCAAGCGCTTTATCAGACGCCGCCAGTGGGTCGTTGAGTCCGGTTAAAGCTTCGGCCTCTTCTTCATTCATGGCAACGATCGTCACGTTATCGCGCAAGAAATCGCGCCACCACTGTGGATCGTCGGCGATCACAAACTTGGTGCCTAATGTCAGAACCACCGGCACATTGTGCTTTTTAGCATATTCAATGGCTTTCATGGTGGCTTCACGCATCGGCTCCCCCGGTTTGCAGCGCACCAAATAGGCGGTAAGCACCAGCGCTGATGCGCCTGCGATAACATCCTCAGGAATGCTTTCAGGCCGCAGTTGATTCATCATCCCAGGGCTGATGGCAAACGTACGTTCGCCATTTTCGCTGATGAGCGTGAAGCAACGACCAATCGCACCATCAACCCCTTGCAGGTAGTTAAGATCGGTACGACTTGAGGTATTACACAGATAACGATAGGCATAGCTGCCAATTTTCACGTTACTACACATTACGCCAAGCAAAATCGAACGGTCATCGGCTAGCACAGAGTAATTGTGCATCGTGTTGCCAATCGTGCCGCCAGCAAACTCGTGAGTAATGAGCTTGTTATCGGTTAGCTCTTGATACAGGGCTTCGGCAACATCGTCTTCGATCACCAAGGAATGCCCCTGACTTAGGCGGTAACGAGTAATAAATTCGTCGCTGACTTTCGCTTCAATATCCACCAGCGTTTGGTCGATACCGACCACATAGGAGGTATCAATTTCGCTTTTCTGCGTTGCATGTAGTAACGGATCGCGCGCATTTACGGGGAAATAGTGTTTAGATTTGCGTTGGCCAGGGAATTTCATCAGTGTCGTCAGTGGTTGTGAAAAGGAAGCCGAGAATTCTAACACATCACTTGCTTAATCGTCAGAGCCAGAAGCTCTGACGCAAAATTTCATCGCAGAATATCAGGCTGAACGCCCTATTTGTTCCATGACTAACTGATAAAACAGTTCAATATGCAAAGCATCGTCATTTAGCGCAGGAATGTATTCAAACGTCTCTCCTCCCGCTTCAATGAAGAATTCTTTATTTTGTACCTTAATCTCTTCCAGCGTTTCCAGACAATCAGCAGAAAAACCAGGGCAAATCACCTGAATATGCTTTATCCCTTTTGCCGGCAACTGCTCAATCGTTTTATCCGTAAACGGCGTTAGCCACGGCTCACGACCGAAACGCGACTGATACGTCATCATGTAACGCTCAGCGTCTAGTCCTAGCGTATGAGCCACCGCTTGCGTAGTCGCTCGGCAGCGCTGTGGATAGTCATCGCCCTGATCGGCATAACGTTGCGGAATGCCATGGAAGGAAAACAGCAACATATCAGGTTGACCGTGCTGAGCAAAACTAGCACGAATGCTGCTACACAGTGCGGCGATGTAAGCGGGATGTTCAGCATAGTCGCGAATAAAATTCAGCGACGGTATGCGACGCATACTTGCAAAGTGTCGGGCTACGCCATCAAATACCGCGGCGTTGGTCGAACACGAATACTGCGGGTACAACGGCAGCAGGATAATACGATCGACGCCTGCATCATGAAGTTTATCAATCGCACTTTTTAATGCGGGCTGACCATAGCTCATCCCCAGTTCTACAGGAATATTCGGCAAACGAGCCTGTAATGCGGCCTGCTGGCGGCGGCTATAGACCATCAGCGGAGAGCCCTCTTCCATCCATACAGATTGATAGAGTTTAGCCACGCGTGGGGAGCGGATCGGCAGAATAACGCCGTTCAAAATCGGCCACCAAATCAGGCGGGAAACATCCACGACGCGCTTATCGCTAAGAAACTCAGCCAAATAACGCTTTACCGCAGATGACGTTGGGGCCTCTGGCGTGCCCAAGTTAACTAATAGTACGCCGAATTTTTCTTGCTTCATTGCAGGCCTCAGTTCAATGGAGATAGATTATTGTAACCAAGTTAACGCATAACCCAATCTATTACTCTCATCGGTAACAGACTGATAAATTATAGATATAAAAAAGGCGGCCATCAGCCGCCTGTGTTATTCGAGGCTAAATTAACCCAGAATCGTTTCCAGTTCTGCACGCACAGCGGCAACAGACTGAGTACCGTCTAATTTGACGTACTTGGTGTTACCTTTCGCCGCTTCGGCGCTGTAGTAACCAATCAGTGGTGCGGTCTGCTGATGATATTCAACCAGACGTTTACGCACGGTTTCTTCTTGGTCGTCTTTACGGGTTACCAGCTCTTCGCCAGTCACGTCGTCTTTACCTTCAACCTTAGGTGGGTTGAATTTGATGTGATAAACACGGCCAGAGCCCTGATGCACGCGGCGACCGATGATACGCTCAACGATCAGTTCGTCAGGAACATCGAATTCCAATACGAAATCTACGCTGATACCGGCTTCTTTCATTGCGTCAGCTTGAGGGATCGTACGTGGGAAACCATCCAGCAGGAAACCGTTGCGGCAATCTTCTTGAGTGATGCGCTCTTTAACCAGAGCAATAACCAGCTCATCGGTCACCAGCATGCCAGCGTCCATGATTTCTTTTGCTTTTTTGCCTAATTCGGTACCGGCTTTCACTGCTGCACGTAGCATGTCACCCGTAGAGATTTGCGGAATGCCGTATTTCTCCATGATGAACTGTGCCTGAGTGCCTTTACCCGCGCCAGGAGCGCCAAGCAGAATGATACGCATCGCGTAAATCCTCTTAAATTATTTTTTATAAAATTCAAAAACGCTAAACCTTACCATTTTTGTGACCGCTACCTCAAGGAATCGGGGTACTGCTGAAACGTGAAACTCGCATAATAAAACGGGCGACGGTGATTTTTATCTCACCTTCGCCCGTTTTTAGCCTTATGCCTTAAATAAATTGGCGAGGTATCGTGCCAATACGTCGCAAGCTGTCACTTTATAAATAAACCCGCATGTACTCGGACAGACACAAGATAGCCATCGCCTGACCGTATGGCATCGAGGTCAGCGGAATTTGGCGATAATAGTCATAATCACGCCCCATCGCCGTACCGAACGAAACATTGGTCAGCTCTCCCTCTGCGTTAATATTTTTTATCACGCCTTTAACCGCTTTCTCAGCCACTGCCGCATATTCAGCACCGATGTAGCGCTTCCGTACCGCTTTAAGAATGCCGTATGCAAAACCTGCGGTGGCGGATGACTCAACGTACGAGTTTGGATCATCGAGTAACGTGTGCCACAAGCCACTTTGATCTTGGCATTTCGCTAACGCGACCACTTGGCTTTCTAGTACCTGAATCAAGAAACGTCGGGTGGCATCATATTCAGGCAAATCGAGCAAGTCGATAAACTCAGGAATGACCATCGTCAACCAGCTATTGCCGCGAGCCCAACGTGCTTTAGCAAAGTTATGATGACCTTCGAACGTCCAGCCATGAAACCACAAACCTGTCTCACGCTCCATCAGATGCTGGGTATGCACTAAAAACTGATATTTCGCCTCTTCAATATATTCGGGTTTATTCAGCAATTTCCCGATCTTCGCTAGCGGTAACACGCTCATCATTAGCGTATCGTCCCAGAGCTGTTGGTGATTTTCTTCTGCCAACGTAACGTGCTGCATTCCCCCACGCTCGGTACGCGGCATTTCATACATCACCCACTCGGCCCAACGTTCTAGATAAGGCAGCCAACGCGGATCACGCGTTTCTTCATAGCGATACGCCAGCGTGAGGAAAGGACAGACCGTATTCACATTTTTGGTTGGTGTACCCTCGGCAAAGCGCGCGCTAAACCAATCATCAATGATAGCTCGCATCTGTTGGTCGCCCGTCTGCTGATAATATTGATAAATACCATACAAACCGATGCCGTGAGTCCATTCCCAGCCAGCCCAACCCTTAGTATCGATAACACGGCCATCATCTAGTCGCAGTAAAAACTCTCCGGTTTCATCGCTGATATTAATCAGATTATCGGTCATTTTGCAGATCAAGTTTTTAAGCTCACTACGCGCTATAAAGCGTTCTGGCTGACGTAAAAGCGGGCTATGTTTTACCGGATATACGAGCATGAAAACTCCCTTCATTCATTAATTCAAAAATGTTTCGCATTCAGGACAGAGTGGTACATCACTCATGCATTCTTTAAAATATGCAGAGGCTTAGGGGCCGATTTATCTCGATTGAGATAACCAATGTTGTTATTCCCCCATAGAGACTCGTAAGGCATTCCTGCCAGCATTTCGACGGTCGCTTTTGCCTCAGGCGTGATTTGTTCAGGAACAATATGGCCTGCATCGCGCATCTTGACGGTTTCCTCACGCAGAATGCTGTGCGTATGCAAGTTGAGTTTGAAGCGCAGGGAGATATAAAAACCGATGCACAGTACGCAAACGGTGCCCACACTCAAAATCATCAAAATGGTATGGCTTACCGCCGGAGCCTGAACACTTTGGCCGGAGACAAAACCGGAAAACTCCATCACAATCCCGACCAACATCACAGCACAAGCCTGAGAGGCTTTGCGTGTTAGTGTCATAATCCCCGCAAAAATACCTTCGCGGCGTTGACCCGTGATCACCTCATCCACATCGGCAATATAGGTATAAGTATTCCAAGGGACGTAGTTAATGCCACCACGTCCCAGCCCTGCAACTGCAGAGATCAGTAGCAATAGAGACATGGCATCATTCATTCCTGCGTAATACAAAACGCCATAAGACAACGCACTGAGTCCAAACAACACTACGACTAAACGATAAGAAGGTGCAGGCCCAAACTTGATACACAACGGAATCATGCCAATCACAGCAATAAATTGCATAATCGCCATTGTTCCCATGAGACTCGAGGCCACTGTCGCACTTTGCATCAACACAAAGACCACATAATAGGTAAACACCGCATTAAAGACGTCCTGAGCAATATACCCCCCGAGATACATCCCCAGATGCTGACGGAAAATACGAATTCTCAATGTTGAAGTTAATTCAACATTCAAGCGCTTCAGGCTTTGTAGCAAAGTGAGTTGCTGCTTCTCCCGCTCGGCTTTTAGCTGGGCCTCCGACATATCTTCCCTTGGCCGTTCCCACGTGAAAAAATACACTAGCGTTAAAACCACTGCGCAGATGATCGAAAACACCAAGCTTGCATAGAAAAAGGAGATAGCGTTGTCTTTTCCCAAATATTTCAATAGAAAACCGGGTAAAAATGCCGCCAAAATAGCAGAGAGCTGAGCCATTGAAATACGTGCGCCAGAAAATTTGGTTTTCTGTTTAAAATCATCCGTCATTTCAGGCACTAATGTTTCATACGGCACCAAAATCATTGAATAAACAACATCAAAGAACAGGTAGGTCAGCAGGTAATACCAATAATGCATCTCGCCAATCCACATCAGGCTGTAACTGAACACCAGAGGGATACCGAGCAGAATAAAAAATTTACGCCGCCCGAAACGCCGGCCTAAACGCGTAGAGCCGAAATTATCGGTTAAAAATCCCATCAAAGGACTGACGACAGCGTCTAAAACACGCGCCATCGCAAAAATAAATGTTGCTTCGATTGGGCTAAGTCCACAAAACGTGGTGTAGAAATAGAGTAACCACGCTGCTGTCAAAGCCGTGGTACCTGCTCCGAGAAAGTCCCCAGAACCGTAGGCTAAATAATTCATTAGCCCAATTTTGCGTCTGTTTTGCAATGGCATCGTCATTACTCTCATTCCCCGTAGTTTCTTTTATGGGCGATCCGAGAAACATTTCTCTAAAACGAAAAACATCAGGCTCAGAAAACCCTCCCTATGGGTCTAAAGTAGATTTATGACCGATTGAAAACCTTTGAACGTTTGCCACCGATGGACCGTCAATGGCAAAAATATAAAGACGCTACCGATCAATCTCTCCATTTTTATAAAACGATGTTTTGTTTTTATCAAATCCCATGTTTAAAAATGGAATCACCTTTGCAAAACACCCATGTATTAGGCGATTCATTAAGAAAAAACTAAAAATAACGAATTTCATTTCGTCCTGATTTTTTGTGATTTACATCATGCTTATTCGCTCTTTACACGCCAACGCCAAAGAAAACCGCCATCAATTGACGCAACAAAAGCACATTCTAATTAGGGATATTTTGACGCCCAGAAAGGGCCGCTTGTTAGCGCTTGCTCGTGCTGAGGTAGGTATGATTAATTGAATTATGTAGCACCTTATTAGCACCACTCCGAGGCGTTACTCACCGCCACTAATAATAAAAAATCATGCAATCACAACAGGGAATCATCATGGAAAAAATACTTCGGACACAGGTTATTTACGCTATGTCGCGTCATAACCTACCAGTCGCTCACGTACCAAGCGGCAGCGACGTTTGTTTTGAAACCTGCGACTGTTTCAGCGACCAGATAGCCTCTGAACAAGCCGTATTTAATGAACTGGATTGGAAACATATTAACCCTGCAACGGGTCCAATCTTCGTGGAAAACGCCCAGCCCGGCGATGTGCTGCGCGTAGAGATAAAAAGCATCATCCTGCACAGCCAACAGGCCGTGATGGTCACAGCACCGGGGCTTGGCGTTATCGGCGATGAACTGGTACAGCCACAGATCCGTACCGTACCCATTGAGGACGGTTATGCGCACCTACCCGGAGGCGTTCGCTGGCCGTTAAAACCGATGATTGGGGTGATTGGCGTGGCTCCCTCTGGAGATGAAATATCGTGCGGCACGCCCGATGCACACGGTGGCAATATGGACTGTAAAATCATCACCGAAGGCTGCACGCTGTGGCTGCCGGTGAACGTAGAAGGGGCATTATTCGCCCTCGGTGATTTACATGCCGCCATGGGCGATGGCGAAGTCTCGGTCTGTGGGTTAGAAGTGCCTGGCGAAGTGGTGGTCAATCTGAGCGTGATTAAAGGTCATCCGTTGCCTACACCAATGATGAGCACCGCTGATACCCTATACACGCTGGCCTCCGCCGCAACGTTAGATGAAGCGGCACAGATTGCCACCCGCAATATGGCACACTTTGTCGCTGAACATACCCCCATCTCGCTGGCCGACGCAATTAACCTGCTAAGCATTACCGGCGATCTCCAGATCTGTCAGGTGGTTGATCCATTAAAAACCTGTCGTTTCGCCCTGCCCCGCGCAGTTGCCAACCAACTGAAGCTGACGCTGGAATAGGGGGAACCATGTCTGTAGAACAATTTGGCTATAAACAAGAACTTCACCGAACGCTGACGCTGAAAGATCTGATTATTTACGGCATGATTTTCATGGTTCCTATCGCACCTTTTGGCGTTTTTGGCTACGTGTGGGAAGGGTCGCAGGGGATGGTAGCACTGGCCTATTTGATTGGCATGTTAGCGATGTTCTTCACCGCCATGAGCTACTGGTCAATGTCAAAAGCCTTTCCCGTGTCGGGTTCTGTATATGCGTATGCGCAACGAGGTATCCATGAAACCGTCGGGTTCTTTGCCGGTTGGCTTATTCTGCTAGATTACATTTTGGTGCCATCGCTGCTCTACATCGTTAGCGCCGCTGCGCTCGGCCCGATTTTGCCGGGGATCCCTGCGTGGGTCTGGATCGTCGCCTTTATTGTCATTAATAGCATGATTAATCTGGTCGGCATTCAATTCACCGCCAAAGCTAACCGCTATATCCTGATCGCAGAAATCATTATTCTCGCTATTTTTATTGTAGTGGGACTGGTAGCACTGTACGGCGGAGAAGGAGCCGGTCGTCTAACGCTATCGCCTTTGTACAACGCTGATAAATTCAGCCTACCGCTCGTGATGGGCGCGGTATCCATCGCCGTGCTGTCGTTTCTTGGCTTCGATGGGATCTCCACCCTTTCGGATGAGAGCAAAGGGGGAGCCGATGCGGTCGGCATGGCTTCACTTGGCGCACTGCTGCTGGTTGGTGGGCTGTTTATTCTGCAAACCTGGATTGCCGCTGATTTGGCCTCGGGCAGCACGTTTAACAGTTTAGATACTGCCTTCTACGACACGGCAAATCTGGCGGGTGGCACATGGCTCAAGCAGGCCACAATTTGGGCAACGGCACTATCGTGGGGGATCGCCAATGCGCTGGTGGCACAGGCGGCAATTTCTCGTATTTTGTTTGCCATGGCGCGCGACCGCAAACTGCCTAGAATATTGGCGAAAGTGCATCCACGCTTCAAAACGCCCTACGTGAGTACGCTGCTGGTCGCCGTGATTTCACTAATATCTGGTTTATACTTCAACGGCAGCATCGACAACCTTAGCCGTCTGGTGAATTTCGGTGCGCTGGTCGGGTTCTTCATTCTTCATTTATCGGTAATAAACCACTACATCATCCGCCAGAAATCAACCCAATGGGTGCGGCATCTGCTGCTTCCCGTGGTGGGTTTACTGATTATTGGCTTCGTGATTTATGAAATGGACATTGAAGCAAAAGTGCTCGGTCTAAGCTGGCTGGTTATCGGCATTGTGTATTATTTAGTGCTGCGCGTGGTGCTTAAACGTAGCGTAGATCTGGAGCTCGAGGGGTAAAACCGAGCGTTTAAACATCATTGAGATAACTACCTAAAAAGCGACCAATCGGCCTAATGCTGATCGTTTAAGAGATCGAGATACACGGGGCTAGTACACCGCGGGGCGGTTATGGAACACATCTATGTGTTCCACCCTAGGGGGCAACGCTAAAGCGTTGTTCAACTTTGCTCCCGGCAAAGTTGTCGGCAGCTAAAGCGGCTACGACCCCATCGGTGTACTTCCCCTAAAATCGCGCTTAAGTGACCAGTATTAGCCAATCGGCCGCTTTCATTTAGATACTGATATCTAACAACTCACACATCACGCCATCAGCAGATCATTCACTCGTTTAATAAACAAGTTTGGATCTTCTAAACTACCCCGCTCAGCCAAGAGAGACTGATCCAGCAATAGCTCAATCCACTCGCCAAAGCGCGCTTCGTCCTGCTCATCCGCGGCTCGTTTCACCAATGCGTGATCGGGATTTAGCTCAAAGATGTATTTGATTTCTGGCGCAGCCTGACCCGCAGCAGCAAACAGTTTTGCCATCTGCGTCGTCATTTCATCAGCGTCAGTCGTCACGACGGCCGGCGTTTCAGTCAAACGATGTGTCAGACGAACATCCTTCACGCGGTCGCCCAGCAGTTTTTTCACGCGGTCGACGAACGGTTCTAGCGCCTTTTCAGCCTCTTTCTGCTCGCTGGTTTCTTCATCGGCAAGCCTATCCAAAGATTCATCTTTTTTGCTCACCGACTGGAATGGTTTACCATCAAACTCGGTCAGATAGCTCATCATCCACTCATCGATACGATCGGAAAGCAGCAGAACTTCAATGCCTTTCTTGCGCAGCAATTCTAGATGTGGACTGCTCTTCGCAGCGGCATAGCTGTCAGCAGTGATGTAATAAATCTTCTCTTGGCCTTCCACCATACGACTGATGTAGTCAGTCAGAGAAACATTCTGGATCGCGCTGTCGTTATGCGTTGAAGCAAAGCGTAGCAGTTTGGCTATCGCCTCAGCGTTGCCGCCATCTTCTGCTGGGCCTTCTTTCAGCACTAAGCCAAATTGCTGCCAGAATTTCTGATACTTCTCAGCATCGTCTTTGGCCAGTTTATCCAGCATTTGCAATACACGCTTGGTCAGCGCGGCGCGCAGACTTTGAGTAACGCGGCTATCTTGCAAAATCTCACGCGAAACGTTCAGCGGCAGATCGTTGGAATCTATCAGACCCCGTACAAAACGCAGGTAATTTGGCATGAACTGTTCAGCGTCATCCATAATGAATACGCGCTGGACATACAGCTTCAGACCATGCTTGTGATCGCGGTTGAACAAATCCCAAGGAGCCTGTGCAGGAATGTATAGCAGGCTGGTGTATTCCTGCTTACCTTCAACGCGATTGTGGCTCCAGGTCACAGGATCGGTAAAATCATGCGCAATGTGCTTATAGAACTCTTTGTACTCTTCGTCTGTAACTTCAGACTTGGTACGCGTCCACAGAGCCTGTGCTTTGTTGATTTTCTCCCACTTCTGCTCGCCGTCTTCACCTTCGGTGGTCAGAATCTCTACTGGCAAGGCAATGTGGTCAGAGTATTTGCTAATGATATTACGCAAGCGCCAATCATCAAGGAACTCATCTTCGCCTTCGCGCAGATGCAGGGTGATTTCAGTACCGCGCTCGACCTTCTCGATATCGGCAATGGTGTAATCACCTTCCCCTTCGGACTCCCAGAAAACAGCCTGATCTGCGTTGACACCGGCTGAACGGGTACGAACGGTCACTTTATCTGCCACGATGAACGCAGAATAGAAGCCGACGCCAAACTGTCCAATCAGTTGGCTATCTTTAGCCTGATCGGAACCCATTGATTCCAGAAACGCTTTGGTTCCTGATTTAGCGATAGTCCCCAAATTGTCGATAACTTCATCACGGGTCATACCGATGCCATTATCGCTCAGGGTCAAAGTGCGGTTTTCTTTATCCGCAGAAATACGTACGTGCAGATTGCCGTCACCCTCATACAAATCTGGGTTAGAAAGCGCACGGAAACGCAGCTTATCCGCGGCGTCAGAGGCGTTGGAAATCAGCTCACGCAAAAAGATTTCTTTGTTTGAATAGAGTGAGTGGATCATCAAATGCAGAAGCTGTTTGACTTCTGACTGGAAGCCACGGGTTTCTTGGCCTTTCATAGTTTTGCTTTTACCTCAGTTGATTGCACTCAGACAAAAAATGTTAACAGGTAAAAAATGGGGATGGGATGTTGAAATTCAAGGGTAAAAAATAAATGGAGAAGAAAAGAAGTGCGGCGTGTAATCCAGATCACTTTAATCCGTGATGGATCACACGCCGATTTTGCGCAGCCGGTTAGAACCTCACCGGATTACGTCCAGCCAGAGAGTGTGACAACGTGGTGCCGTCAACCATCTCCAGCTCGCCGCCAACCGGTACACCATGAGCAATACGTGTCGCTAGCACACCGTGTGCGCTACACATCTCTGCAATATAGTTGGCCGTTGCTTCGCCTTCAACCGTTGGGTTAGTCGCCAAAATCACCTCGGTGAGCGGCTCCTGCCCCAAACGTTCTTCCAAGCGATCCAGACCGATATCCTGCGGGCCAATTCCGTCTAACGGAGACAGATGCCCCATCAAAACAAAATAGCGGCCGGAGAATTGACCCGTTTGCTCTATTGCATGAATATCCGCTGGACTCTCCACCACACAGATTTGTCCGTTCTCTTTGCGACGAGAATTAGAACAAATCGTACAGATATCCTGCTCAGTGAAAGTACGACAGTCTTCACAATGACCAATTTCAGACATTGCTCTAGTCAACGCCTGCGCCAAACGCATCCCACCGCTGCGATCGCGCTGCAGCATGTGGAATGCCATGCGCTGCGCCGATTTCGGGCCAACGCCCGGCAGGCAGCGCAGCGCTTCCATTAATGATTCAAGAAGCGGGCTGGTTTGCATCAGAATGGCATCTTAAAGCCCGGCGGCAACTGCATACCGCTGGAAACTGAAGCCATTTTCTCTTTCTGGGTTTCTTCAATACGGCGAGCCGCGTCGTTGAAAGCCGCTGCGATCAGGTCTTCCAGCATCTCTTTGTCGTCTTCCATCAGGCTTGGATCGATTTCGATACGACGGCAGTTATGTGCACCGTTAATGGTCACTTTTACCAAACCCGCGCCAGATTCACCGGTAACTTCCAGTTGAGCGATTTCTTCCTGCACTTTCGCCATTTTGTCTTGCATTTGCTGGGCTTGCTTCATCAGGTTGCCCAATCCGCCTTTACCAAACATAGTGTTCTCTCTTTGCGTGGGGCTGCGTCGGCATCATGCTGACACAGCAGTTAAACAGGGCGGATGCTCTCTTCATCCAGTTCGGCGTCAAAGAAACGTCGCAAAGTCTGGATGTTGCTATCCGCAGCAATCGACTGGCGAGCCTGCGCCAGTTTTTCTTCGTAAATCGTCTGCCGCCATTCCAGCGGCGTCAGTCGCTCTGGGTTATCGTCTTCGATAATCGTCAGCTCAACCGGACGACCATAATGTTCACTCAGCGCCTGAGACAAAGTCTGTTGCGCAGAAGCGGAGTTTAAATGACGTTGCGAAGAACGTAAATGCAGAAGCACCTTGCCCTCTTCTGCTGGCTCACGAAACGCATTCAACGCCAACTGTTGAACCAGCTTAGGTAAACGCAGCTGATTCAACTCCGCCGCCCATTCATCACGAGTCAACGACTCCTCGGCCAGCTTTGCCGCCAGCTCAGGCGTTTTTTCATATTCCAGCGCGGTCCGCAACGCTTTCGGCGTGGCGATCTCCTCGCGCTTGGCCTCTACCGCTTTCGTCTGTGCTTTCCAGCGATAGGCCTCTTTTTTTAGCGGTTTGGTTTCTGCTGCCGCAGCCTGACGCTGCTGGCTACGCTCCGTCACTGATGCCAAACGCTCCAGTGCTGAGCTTGCCGGCCGCGCGGTGACTGGCGCTGCCGGCTCATTCTTTTTTGGGTCAGTACCCCCACCCGTTTTTTGACGTAGCTGACTTCTAGCCTGTAACAGCTGAGCCGTTGCGTCAGATAAACCAGTAGGTTTTGCCGTTGAACGCACCGGTGCTGCTTCTTGAGGCTGGAATTGCCCCGCAGGCGGCATGCCTTGCATATCGGGTGCCGAATGCTGTGTCGGCATATAGCTAGATGGCGCCGCCGATGCGGTACTGTGCACAGGCATACTTGGCAGTGCGGTCTGAGGTGCCGCCACTGGCTCAGCAATCACCTCTTTTGGGTGAAAAGCCAACGCGCGCAGCAACGTCATTTCCACCCCCATGCGTCGGTCTGGCGCATAGGTCAATTCTTTGCGACCGGTCAGCAACACCTGATAGAACAACTGCAGATCTGAAGGTGGCAGCGTACGTGCGAGCTCGCGTAAACGCTGCTCAACGGAAATATAATGGCTATCCAACGCATTTGGCAGCAGTTGTAACATCGCAATACGGTGCAGCAACGTCAGGGTTTCAATCAGTAGATTTTCCCAATCCACGCCGCGCGAAGCCGCTTGCTCAACCAGTGCCATCACCTTTTCGCCATCGGCATCCACCAGCGCTTCAATGATCGCCAGAGGCTGCTCATCATCCAGTGTGCCAAGCATCTGCCCTACGGTTTCAGCAGTGATTTGGCCTAATCCCATCGCGATCGCCTGATCGGTCAGGCTAAGCGCATCACGCATACTGCCTTCGGCAGCACGCGCTAACAGTTGCAGAGCGCGTGGCTCGGCGGTGAATCCTTCCGCCGTAGAGATCTTTTCCAACTGGGTGCGAATTTGCTCAACGTCTAATGCTTTAAGATGGAACTGTAAGCATCGAGATAAAATTGTCACCGGCAGCTTTTGCGGATCGGTGGTAGCCAGCAGGAATTTGACGTGCGGAGGTGGCTCTTCCAACGTTTTCAACAGCGCATTGAAACTGTGACGGGAGAGCATGTGCACTTCGTCAATCAGATAGACCTTGAAGCGACCACGCGCCGGTGCGTACTGTACGTTGTCCAGCAGGTCACGCGTATCTTCAACTTTAGTACGCGACGCCGCATCAATTTCTAGCAGGTCGACAAAACGTCCTTGCTCGATTTCACGGCAGTTATCGCATACGCCACACGGCGTAGAAGTGATGCCCGTCTCGCAGTTCAGTCCTTTCGCCAACAGGCGTGCAATGCTGGTTTTACCCACGCCGCGAGTACCGGAAAACAGATAGGCGTGGTGAATACGCCCTAAGGAAAGGCCGTTGGCTAGCGCGGTCAGAACATGTTCCTGACCCACGACGTCAGAAAACGTTTGTGGACGCCACTTACGGGCAAGTACCTGATAGCTCATTGATACTCATCATTGATTTGTAAGGGGTAATTTCAGTATGACTGCAAAAACCGCGATGCTGATCGGGGTTATCATATACCGACCGGGGTTCACTCCGTTTACCTACGCTCTGATTTCTAGACAGAGACATATAGTTGAATCATATGTGGAGGCAAACAGAACAATCTCAACTATTGATTAGCTTAGCCGCATTTGAGGGCGACATATTCGGTTATTGTAACAGTAGCTTTATGCTGATTCCTAATTACTTTCAGACAAACAAGCGCGAAGTCGCGGCGCCAGCGAAGAGAAAAAGCCTCCGTCGCCAAGATGATAAAATGCAAAAGCCCCGCATTCGCGAGGCTTGGTATCTGTTCTTAGTCGGGGGCTTATCCGCAGAAATTAATGGCCGGAGAAGTCTACCAGACTATAACAGTTGATCCCTTGAGCCGTCAGGCGCGCTTCGCCACCCAAGTCAGGTAAATCAATAATAAATGCGGCATCAGTAACCACGCCACCTAAACGACGGATCAGTTTGACCGTGGCTTCGATGGTGCCGCCGGTAGCCAGCAGATCGTCAACAACCAGAACGTTATCGCCCGGCTGAATGGCATCCTGATGGATTTCCAGCGTGTCGGTGCCGTATTCCAATTCGTAGCTTTCACTCAGGGTCGCACGCGGGAGTTTGCCCGGCTTACGCACAGGAACAAAACCTACGCCAAGCGCCAGTGCAACAGGCGCACCAAACAGGAAACCACGAGCTTCAGTACCCACGACTTTAGTGACACCCGCATGGCGGTAGCGTTCAACCAGAAGCTCGATGCTCAGCGCATAAGCCTTTGGGTCTTCCAGCATGCTAGTGACATCACGGAACAAAATCCCTGGTTTTGGGTAGTCCGGGATGGTTTTAATGCTTTCTCTAAGGAATTCGATTTGTTGTGCTGTAGCGGTCATAAAATTGTTGCCTGATAAAACAGCGGGTCCGGGCTAACGCAAGCCACCTGAACTTCCCCCGATGCGTAACCTGTCTTTTCAGGTCAACGAAATTCGGATATAGAAACAAGGGACAGGGAGGTAACCCGCGCACGAAAACGCTCAAATCTATTGAAACTGGCGAAAAAATGCAACTGAAGAGTTTAGTTCACGGCGTTTTTTGTTGCTCTGCATCAATAACCGGCAGACGCCACATAAAGAATAGCAGGCCAGTTAAAATAACCAGCAACAAAATACGCACCCACCACAGATTCACCAACCACAATGAAAGCGCGAACGTCAGAATAATGAAAACAATCGCCTTTGGCTTAGCTCCTGATGGCAAACCTCGATGCTCTTGCCAGTGACGCAAATAGCCGCCAAACCAAGAGTTATACAGCAGCCAACGGTGAAAGCGTGGTGATGAGCGGGAAAAACACCAAGCCGCAACCAACAAAAACGGCGTTGTCGGTAGCAAGGGCAGCACAGCCCCTAAACAGGCGAGAGCAAAAGCTGTCCATCCTAAAATAATGAGTAATAAACGTTGCATGGTGTATCTTGCCCTATCCCCTGCGGCTCCAGTACCATTCGATGTTACACGAGCTGCGTACTTAAAGTCATTGGCGATACCCGCCCCAGCAATTAACTCAACCAAAGCAATCACCGTTAAGGCTCACTGATGTCAAGCCAGCAGCTTCTGCAAATTCTAGATCAACGAATAACTCAACTGGAACTGGCGCTGAAAAACAGCAGCTATATGCCCACCTACCAGCCACGTTTTGATCGCGCGCTGTTTGCCTGTACAGAAACAGGACTAAAAGACTATTTGCAGGAACTGCAGCGCAATTTCTCTCGGCTCTCTGATGAAGTAGCACGCAATCATCCGCAGCAGGTCAGCTTCTTGGCTGAGCGAGTGGTGGTACAGATTGGAGCCCTCCAGCGCGAGCTCGCAACGCAGCAATTACGCCGTCAGGACAGAAAAAAACGGCGCTCTCCCCTATCGATTCTACAGCAACAATTGGTAGAAACACGCGGGTACGAGCAGCGTCTAAACGATATGCTATATGAGCGTGAAAGTCAGTTAGGTCAATGCCAAACGCTAGTGCAGCAACAAGGGATCCAGCAAGAGCTGGTTGCCCTGGAGGCTCGTCTTAGCCGCTGTCGTCAGGCGTTGAAAAAAATTGAACACCAAATAGAGCAACTGGAGCTCGGGTTTTCCTAAAATTCTGAAAATATTATATATAGATAGAAAATAATTCTCTTCATCTTATAAACCAATAGAATGAGCCAGCACGCAATATTCGTTTAAGGGAGAAGAAAAATGGGCATCATTTCTTGGATTATTCTGGGTCTCATCGTGGGTATTCTCGCCAAATGGTTCATGCCGGGTAAAGACGGTGGCGGTTTCTTTATGACGGTAATTCTGGGGATTGCCGGTGCGTTAGTCGGTGGCTACATCAGCGCGTTCTTCGGCTTGGGTACAGTCACCGGCTTTAACATAGGTAGCCTGATCATTTCAATTTTAGGTGCTATGCTGCTGCTGTTCATCTATCGCAAGCTGAAAAACTAAGGAATCGAAATGTCGCTCGAGAACGCCGCCGCTGAAGTACAGCTCGCTGTAGATTTAATCTATCTGCTGGAAAGTAACGACCTCGACCCCGAAGTGGTCTTAGCGGCCTTGGAAATAGTGAAAAGCGACTATGAATCAAAGTTAGCGTTAAAACATAGTCAGGCCGTTTTTCCACTCAGCAACTCGTAATGTCTTGAGCCTTATTAATAGGGAGTGGCTAGCTCCCTATTATATTCGCAACGACTTACGCCAGTGATTCACCACCAGCGCTACCGTCCAAGTCTTTTTTGACCACCTGCACCTCTTTACCTTCCTGATTATGCAAATACACTTCCAACTGATTGAAAGCAATATTGATATCATTCTCACGGCATAGCTGATCAATACGGCGGTTAAGTTCGTCGACGGTATAACTACGGTCACGCAGCTCGCGCACATACAAGCGCAACTCATGATCTAACGTGCTGGCACCAAACGCCAAAAAAAATACCTGCGGCTCAGGGTCGGTCATGACGCGTGGATTTTCCTTGGCCGCTTGTAATAGTACCTTTTTCACTTTGTCCAGATCAGATCCATAGGCAACCCCCACTTTTATCAGCACTCGCGTGGTGGTATCGGACAGTGACCAGTTAATCAGCCTCTCGGTAACAAAGGCTTTGTTGGGGATGATGACCTCTTTGCGATCAAAGTCGGTGATCGTCGTAGCACGAATTCGAATTCGGCTTACCGTGCCCGAAAATGTCCCAATAGTTATGGTGTCTCCGATACGGATCGGACGTTCAAATAAAATAATCAGGCCCGAAATAAAGTTACCGAAAATCTCCTGTAGACCGAAGCCTAGCCCGACGGATAGGCCAGCGGCGAGAAATTGCAGTTTGTCCCACGATACGCCAAGCGAGCTAAAGAAAATAAGCGTTCCTATCACGATGATGAGATAGGTCAGTACCGTGGTAATTGCGTAAGAGGAGCCCTGTCGCATCTGGAGGCGAGAAAGCACTAGCACCTCTAACAAGCCTGGCAAGTTACGCGTCAGTACATAGGCAATAACCACCGATAGCAGCGCGAACAATACGCTGCCCAACGTGACCGCCTGTAATGACTGGCTCGCCCCAGAACCACTGCTGTAATGCCATAAAGTGATGCTATCGAGATAAGAGATAACCGTCACCAAATCTGACCAAATCCAATACAGTACGGTACCGAAAATCAGGAACAGAACCATGGTAGTCAAACGCAGAGACTGACTGTTGATTTGGTCGATAGCCAGCGGTGGCTCTTCGACAGGTTCAAGGCCTTCAGCCCCTTCTCTCGCCACGTTTTGCTGACGACGAGCCAGAGCGCGTCGATAGGCTAAGCGTCGCGCCGCCACGCTCAAACCTCGGATCGCGGAAGAATAGATGACGGTCCAGAAAATCATCAGATACAGGCTATCCAGCCAGCGGATCCCTAAACTGAGCGCCGTATACAGATAACCGAAAGCAGTTAGAACCATCAGCACTAACGGCGTTAATGCGAGCAGTGTCACCATGATTAAACGCACGGTGTGAGAATTCTTCTCTCGCCATGCATCACGGCAGATAGGAAACACAAAAGCTGAGATTAGCCCTAATGTGATCAGTACTACCACCTGACCAATAACATCTTCGCTCAAGCGCAGAGGGGCTTTTTCTCCCAGTACACACCAGAAAATGAGTGGGATCAGAACTACACCGACCCGCCGAGTCACGCGGCGATAGTGGGCACACAACAACGGAGAAAGATTAAAGTGTTTTTCCGATACGCCTCCCGGTTCAAGCAGGCGATAGGTTGTTGTGATAAACATCCAAAACATCGCAAACTGCAGCGACAGCGACCATAAAAAGTTATTAATACTGATATCTGAGCGATAGCACCAAAAGCCGAATGCTAGAATTAATAACGTTCCCGGTAAGCCCTTAAGCATGGTGAGACCAATCGCTTTGGGCGTATGTAATTGCGTATCGCGTTTAAGCTGCCCGACTTCGTTGCCCAATTTCTCCAGCAGTTCATCTATTTTGTGATAACGCCAGCGGAAAAGACCAAAAAGCACGAGCAGAGGAACGAGCACAAACATCGAATTAAGTGCGCCTTCAGCTAAAGCCCCTGGCTTGAGATCAAAATGCAGCGAATGAGATTGCCCCTTCAGAGCACTGGGTAAGTCAATGAACCAGTTGAGATTCATTGGCTTATTACTGCTTACCCAAAAAATTTGCTGAGTCAGCGTATGCTGAAGATACTCATTCACACTCAGCAATTGCTGCTGGTTGATTTGCAAACTTATTGCCAAGGTGAGCTGGCTGCCCAACTGTTTATTCAGTTGATCCAGTAGCTCACGGCGTGCATCAACAATATCTTCAAGCGCACTGACAACGTCATCAGAAGGCTTTTCTTTGCTTTGGCTGATCAGCTGTGTAACGTAATCATTGCCCTGATAAAGCGCATCACGCTTTTCATTAATATCGAACTGTTCTAAACGTAGATCGGCAATCTGCTCGGCAACGTTATTGGTCAGTTTTTCCGTAGGCAGATTTTGCTGCTGCTGATACAAAATGCGGGACAACAATAAACTGCCTTTTAACACCGTAATCTGCTCTTTCAGATTGCGTTCGGCCTGTAGAGAACGATCGAGCCAAT
Organism: Hafnia paralvei; assembly: GCF_020150375.1. Lineage (NCBI taxonomy): Bacteria > Pseudomonadati > Pseudomonadota > Gammaproteobacteria > Enterobacterales > Hafniaceae > Hafnia > Hafnia paralvei. The sequence continues at coordinate 3,445,787 of NZ_CP083737.1, forward strand.
TCTTAATACGAATATTTTCCTGCACCAACGCGTTCACGCCTTCGGTCGCCTCAATCAGCCGTTTACTCAGTTGACGGTTGATATCGAGTTCTTGACCAATAATGGGATCGTGCTGGATGTCCTGAGTGGCATCGTCAGGATTTTGCGCTTCTTGCGCCGTTTTCTCCGACAGGGTTAGACGCTTACCGTTTTCCACTTCGCGCACCAACTGAACCATACGCTCTAGTTGGTTAATGCGCGCATTGGCATAGTCACGTTGCTTCTGTAGAGAATCTTGTAATGCGGTATTCGCCGAGAGGCTCTGACGCTGGTAATCAAGCGACATGTTCAGCATTGTCATCTGCGTATTCAGCATGTTTTGTTGCGTAGTGCGCATATTACTCGGATCAGAGAGCGCATTACGGATCTGCTGGATCTGCTGCGACGTCTCCATCATGCTGCTTTGCGCACGTTCTGGCTGAGTCTGCAGAGAAATAAGCTGGCTGTTAAAGTTGGCTAAATCTTCCTGTGCGCTCTGCAATGCATCCAGAGTGCTCCCCATTTTGTTTTCTAACTGGCGTAGCGTCAGAGTAGAAAGTGAGGTGCGCGTGATCGCTTCGCTATCAGCCTGCCGGATGGAGTCTAGACCATTGAGAGCCTGATTTAATTTAACCGGTGCCTGCTGAACCTGCTGTTTTAGCTGTTGGTTTTCCTGTTTGAGACGATCTATGCCGTCAAGAAATTCGAGCGTACGGTTCAAATCCTGCTGCGCAAGTTTCTCTCCCGGGGAAAGTGTTTTTTGTTTGTTCAGCGCATCGAGCTGGCTCTGAACTTCAGCGCGCGTCAATATATCGCCGTTGAGCGCCAAGGCATAACTAGGGGTTAAAAGTGCCAGTATGCTGAAGAGCAACGCAACCAGATAGAACTGAGGACGCCAAGCAAACTGAGCAGGACGAAATTTGATACGGCCAGCCATCATGGGAATAAATCATCTAACAAGAGGAGTGATTAGCGTAGCACGAAGATATTCAGACAATGAATAGGGAAAAGGAGAAAACAAAATCTATTTTTGTGGTGCTTAGTAAGCCGAAAATTAAGGACGATATCTCTGTGGAAATAAAACGCATATCGTCCAGTACGTCAGCAAAAATTAAGATCAGAAAGTGAGCACCTTATCGGCAGCCAGAGTCCACTGTGCCAATTCAACCAAAGTACCAATTTCTACCCCGTCAATCAGTGGCAAAGCGCTAATACCACGCCCATCGGCGCAAGTTTTACAGAGTTTAAATGGCACTTGCTGGGCCGTTAGAATCTCAATCATCTGCTGAAGGTTATACCCTTCGTGAGGTTTTTGGCCTGCCAAGCCAGATGTTACCGCATCAGACATTAAAAATACTTTCAGTTCGATATCGCCCTGCTGCTCTTTCATCGCGATAGCTAAACGCAGCGCATTAAACAAAGACTCTTGGCCATATCCAGCCCCGTTGGCGATCAAAACAATTTTTTGCATCATGTTTTCCTTTTATTCAGCGGCGTCATTGCCACCGCACATGCCGGCGCTTCAAACGGCATGCTAACAGCGCCCTTTAACAAATATTCGCTGTACTTGATCATGTCGATAAAGCTGTCGACCATTAGAGACGCTTCTGCTTTAAGATCAAAGCTTTCAGGCATAAAAAGCCAGCTTTCCATTATACCCGTTATATAGGAGCGCATCATTATCGCCGTACGTCGGGTATTCAGTTCAGCAGGCAACTGTTGACACTCGATACAGTTACGTAGCACATTTTCTATACGCTCAAAGTTTTCGAGGTACAGTATCCTGCGAATATCGCGTAAAGAACGCATCTCGCCGACAAATTCGCATTTATGAAATATAATTTCCATCAACGCCTTACGCCGTGGATCGTCAACGGTTGCGACCAAGATATAAATTAGGATTTCGCGCAAAATCCTAAGTGGATTATCTGGGTACTTTGTTTGATACTCTATCTCTAAGTCACTGACTTTTGATTCGGTCAGATCCCAGACCTCATTAAAAAGGTCTACTTTGTTTTTAAAGTGCCAATAGATTGCGCCACGTGTCACACCTGCCGCGTTGGCAATATCCGTAAGCGAGGTTGCTGAAACCCCGCGTGCGGAAAACTCAACTACAGCGGCTTCAAGTATTTGCAGCCGGGTTTCTTGAGCTTGCTCTTTGGTTTTTCGTGCCATGGCGTTATTTTTTTAATGTGCTTTGATTTACATACATTCATGAATGTATGTACCATAACATGCAGTTTTAATTAGCGCAGCAATGGGTTTTCACAAATGATCCAATACCCATTTAATAATCGGACTCTTGAGGTTAAATATGAATAAAAACAGAGGGTTAACGCCTCTGGCGGCCGTGCTAATGCTTTCTGGTAGTTTACTTCTTACAGGATGTAACGACGGGAACGAGCAAAAAGGTCAGCAAAGCGCACCTGAGGTGGGTGTTGTCACGCTGAAAGCTGAGCCGTTGAACATCACCACTGAACTTCCTGGCCGTACGTCTGCATATCGCATCGCAGAAGTTCGTCCACAAGTTGGCGGTATCATCCTTAAGCGTAACTTCGTTGAAGGCAGTGACATTCAGGCCGGTTCTTCCCTGTATCAAATTGATCCAGCGACCTATCAGGCTGCTTATGACAGTGCGCGTGGCGATTTGGCTAAAGCCGAAGCAGCTGCAAACATCGCTCGCCTAACGGTAAATCGCTATAAAACGTTGGTGGGTACTAAGTACATCAGTCAACAAGAATACGATACTGCCGTTGCCGATGCGCGTCAGGCAGATGCCGCTGTAACCGCGGCAAAAGCGGCCGTGGAAACGGCTCGTATTAATCTGGCTTATACCAAAGTCACTTCGCCTATCAACGGACGTATTGGGAAATCCAGCGTTACCGAAGGGGCATTAGTCACATCTAATCAGGCCAATGCTCTGGCAACTGTGCAGCAGTTGGACCCCATTTACGTTGACGTCACTCAGTCAAGTAACGATTTCCTGCGTTTGAAAGAAGAGCTGGCTAACGGCACTTTGGAACAAGAAGGTGGGAAAGCGAAGGTTGAGTTGATTCTGGAGAACGGCCAGAAGTACCCACAGGTTGGCGCTCTGGAATTCTCAGACGTCACCGTCGATGAAAGCACTGGCTCAATCACTATTCGTGCCGTATTCCCTAACCCTAAAGGCGATTTGTTGCCTGGCATGTTTGTGCGCGCTCGTCTGGATGAAGGGATCAAGAACAACGCGCTGTTAGTTCCTCAGCAAGGGGTTACGCGTAACCCTCGTGGTGAAGCGACCGTCATGGTCGTCGGCGCGGACAACAAAGTTGAAAACCGTACCGTGACTGCAGCTCAAGCTATCGGCGATAAGTGGCTGGTAACCGCAGGCTTGAAATCGGGTGACAAAGTCATTGTGACCGGCTTGCAGAAAATCCGTCCAGGTGTGCAAGTGAAAGTAGAAGAAGCCTCTGCAGGGAACGCTTCAACAAAAGATGCGGCAGCCAGCGAACCTAAGAAGTCTTAAGTGATGCTCGTTGCTGATACATTGATAAAAAGGAGCCAGTAATTCATGGCTAAGTTTTTTATAGATCGACCTATATTCGCCTGGGTTATCGCCATCATTATCATGCTGGCCGGTGCGCTAGCGATTATGAAACTACCGGTGGCGCAGTATCCAACGATTGCCCCGCCGGCGGTGTCGATCTCCGCAGTCTACCCTGGTGCTGATGCGCAGACGGTACAGGATACGGTTACCCAGATTATCGAACAGAACATGAACGGTATCGATAATCTGATGTACATGTCCTCTACCAGTGACTCATCTGGTAGCGTGTCGATCACGCTGACGTTCCAGTCTGGTACTGACCCGGATATCGCACAGGTTCAGGTGCAGAACAAATTGCAGCTAGCAACGCCGTTGCTGCCGCAGGAAGTTCAGCAACAAGGGATCAGCGTTGAGAAATCCAGTAGTAGCTTCCTGATGGTTGCAGGCTTTATTTCTGAAGACGGTAGTATGTCTCAGGACGATATCGCCGACTACGTGGCTTCCAACATTAAGGATCCGATCAGCCGCTCCGAAGGCATTGGTGATGTCACCCTGTTTGGTGCCCAGTACGCTATGCGTATCTGGTTAGATCCAAACAAGCTGAACAACTATCAGATGACTCCTCTGGACGTGATCAACCAGATAAAAATCCAGAACAACCAGATTGCGGCTGGCCAATTGGGTGGCGCTCCTCCGGTTCCTGGTCAGCAGTTGAACGCATCAATCATTGCACAAACTCGCTTACAGACTCCGGAAGAATTCGGCAAGATCCTGATGAAGGTTCAACCTGATGGCTCTCGTGTCCTGTTGCGTGACGTCGCGAAGATTGAACTAGGCGGCGAGAACTATAACGTTATCGCTCGCTTTAACGGCAAACCCGCTGCCGGTCTGGGGATTAAACTGGCAACCGGTGCAAACGCGCTGGATGCGGCCGAAGGGGTTAAGAAAGAACTGGCGAAGCTGGAACCGTTCTTCCCTGCCAGTCTGAAAGTGGTGTATCCATACGACACAACGCCATTCGTTAAAATTTCTATTAACGAAGTGGTAAAAACGCTGTTAGAAGCGATCGTATTGGTATTCTTGGTTATGTATTTGTTCTTGCAGAACATTCGCGCAACCTTGATTCCAACGATTGCAGTACCTGTGGTTCTGTTGGGTACCTTTGCGATTCTGTCAGCCTTTGGTTACTCGATAAACACCCTGACGATGTTCGGTATGGTGCTTGCGATAGGGCTATTGGTGGATGACGCCATCGTTGTGGTGGAAAACGTTGAGCGTGTGATGGCCGAAGAGGGCCTACCACCAAAAGAAGCTACCCGTAAGTCGATGGAACAGATCCAGGGCGCGCTGGTGGGTATCGCGATGGTACTGTCGGCAGTATTTATCCCGATGGCGTTCTTTGGTGGCTCAACAGGTGCAATCTATCGTCAGTTCTCTATCACGATTGTTTCCGCAATGGTGTTGTCAGTACTGGTCGCGATGATCCTGACTCCGGCACTGTGTGCCACTATGCTTAAGCCCGTTGAAAAAGGCGGACATGGTAAAACCACCGGCTTCTTCGGTTGGTTTAACAACATGTTTGAAAAGAGCACTGAGCACTACACGAATTCCGTTGCCGGTATTCTGCGTGGTACAGGTCGCTATCTGCTGATCTATCTGGTTATCGTGGTAGGTATGGGCTTACTGTTTGTTCGTATGCCAACCTCCTTCTTACCAGATGAAGATCAGGGTATTGCCCTGACCATGGTTCAGTTGCCAGCCGGTGCCACGCAGGAACGTACCAACAAAGTACTTGCTGAAGTCACCGACTACTTCTTAGACAAAGAGAAAGCTAACGTTCAGTCCGTGTTTACCGTTAGCGGCTTCGGCTTCAGCGGTCAGGGTCAGAACAACGGCTTGGCGTTCGTGAGCTTGAAACCGTGGGATGAGCGTTCTGGTGCCGACAACAAGGTTCCAGCGATTATCGCCCGCGCAACTGGCGCATTCAGTAAGATTAAAGATGGTCTGGTGTTCCCATTCAACCTACCAGCAATTATCGAACTGGGTACGGCAACGGGCTTTGACTTTGAACTTATCGATCAGGCTGGCCTAGGCCATGAAAAACTGACCGAAGCGCGTAATCAGCTGTTAGGAATGGCAGCAGAGCATCCAGATACCGTGGTTCGTGTACGTCCTAACGGTTTGGAAGATACGCCGCAGTTTAAAATTATCGTCGACCAGGAAAAAGCACAGGCCTTAGGTGTCGCTATTTCAGACATCAACCAAACGCTGTCTACTGCGTTAGGGGGCACTTATGTGAACGACTTCATCGACCGCGGTCGTGTGAAGAAGGTTTACGTACAGGCTGATGCGCCATACCGTATGTTGCCGAACGATATCAACAACTACTATGTCCGTGGTGATGCAGGACAGATGGTACCGTTCTCAGCCTTCTCATCCTCAAAATGGGAATATGGTTCGCCTCGTTTGGAACGTTACAACGGCCTGCCATCCATGGAAATCTTAGGGGAAGCTGCACCGGGTAAGAGTACCGGTGAAGCAATGAACCTTATGGAAGAGTTGGTGACTAAGCTGCCTACCGGTATCGGTTATGACTGGACGGGGATGTCTTATCAGGAACGTTTGTCTGGAAACCAGGCTCCGTCACTGTATGCCATCTCGTTGATTGTCGTGTTCCTGTGTCTGGCGGCACTGTATGAGAGCTGGTCAATTCCATTCTCCGTTATGCTGGTGGTTCCACTGGGCGTTATTGGGGCATTATTGGCGGCAACCATGCGCGGTATGAATAACGACGTTTACTTCCAGGTGGGTCTGTTAACCACCATTGGTCTATCAGCGAAGAACGCCATACTTATCGTCGAGTTCGCCAAAGACTTGATGGATAAGGAAGGCAAAGGGCTGATCGAGGCGACGTTAGAATCCGTTCGTATGCGTTTACGTCCGATCCTGATGACATCTCTAGCATTTATGCTCGGGGTTCTCCCATTGGTTATCAGCTCTGGCGCGGGTTCTGGCGCGCAGAACGCAGTAGGTACTGGTGTTATGGGCGGGATGATTTCTGCAACCATCTTGGCCATCTTCTTCGTACCGATGTTCTTCGTTGTGGTTCGTCGCCGCTTTAATCGAAGTGGTGAAGATATCGAACACAGCCATGCCGTTGACCATCAGGTGAAATAATCTTTCTCCTCTCTAAAAGGCCGCAAATGCGGCCTTTTTTACGCCTCTATCACTCCCCGACTAACCGCGAACTCATCCATAGAGCAACAATCCGCTTGCATCAATAAAATATCTGCCGCATAATTATTGTTATGTTATAACATCAATTAAGGCTTGAATAATGAAACCCAACATTCATCCGCACTATCGCACCGTAGTCTTTCATGACACGACGGCTGATGCTTACTACAAGATTGGCTCAACCATTCACTCCGAGCGAGAAATTGAAATGGATGGAGTGAAGTATCCCTACGTCACGCTCGATGTCTCCTCTGCGTCACACGCCTATTACACCGGCAAGCAGAAAGAGTTCTCAAAAGAAGGGAGCGCCGCAAAATTCCAGCAACGCTTTGGTCATTTCATGACGAAGAAAAAATCAGCAGAGGAAAACTAATGCAAGTTCTGAGTTCATTACGTTCGGCCAAACAACGGCACCCTGATTGCAAAATAGTTAAGCGTCACGGTCGCATATTTGTTATTTGCAAATCAAACCCACGCTTCAAAGCAGTACAAGGAGGGAAGAAAAAACGCTAACGCCGACGCACATCGCCTTATCTCAGCCCCGATCATGGGGCTGACGAACTCAGAATCCTCCCAAAGCCTTGCCACAACCAACGGGTGATAGCATCAATAACTCGTTGAAACCACGAAACTATATTGATAGTGACTGACTTAGCACGTCACGACACAAACGGATATCGTAATAAAAGGTAAAATCTTCTTGGATAGACAATTATTTGTGCAATAATCATAAGAGATCGCTAATGTGATTAATCTAATCACAGTTCTGTTTCTTATTGATTCACTTATTCGGTTCCATGACGATAATTAAGTTTAGTGTCTTTGTTGATGTGTTTAAAAAACGCTCAAAACGTATTAATTAAATACTTCTTAACACAAAATATCGCCAACCCCGATGTGCTTTTGCTATGATACTGCGGCCTTCAGTATTGCTCTATGGTTGTAAACTGCTTATCAGATTTATTGTTGTATTATCTAGCAGCATCGACTAATTCGTTGAGACCACGTTAAGCGTGATGGGGGCATGATATGGATGAATATACGTCTTATCAGCACGATATTACGGAGCTGAAATATCTATGTAATATGTTGTACAATCAAGGAATGGATGTTCTGAGCGATAGCCATCATGGCTGGGTCAACGACCCAACAGCAGTGGACAATCTACAACTAAATGAATTAAACGAACATATTGCAAATTTTGGTTTAACATTCAAGATTAAGTATCCAAATGCTTCAGAATTAACTGAAATATTAGATGAGTATCTTGACGAAACATACAGTCTGTTTAGTAATTACAGCATCAACGAACCAGAACTTAAAAAATGGCTTAAAGCAAAAGGCCGTATTTTGCGTTATTTAGCAGGTGAAAAAACCACATCTGCATTAAATTTTAACCTTTAGACGAGGACTCCTTATGACTAAAATTGATTACCTGATGCGTTTGCGCAAGTGCACTACCTTAGACACTCTCGAGCGCGTGATTGAAAAAAATAAGTATGAACTTTCCGACGATGAGCTAGAGACCTTCTACTCTGCGGCAGATCACCGTCTGGCAGAGCTAACGATGAACAAGCTATATGACAAGATCCCAGCGGAAGTGTGGAAGTATGTACGATAATTAAGACGAAAGAGTCATCATTTAAGAAATTATCCTTATTTATTATTTAGTCATTATTGTCATCAATTGGATTATCCATCGATGATTCTCCATTTGTACATGTGTATCTAAGAATAAGTGCTATTGTTTCTGGCACAACAAATGAACGTAGAAAAAGGCCAATATCATTTATATACACTGGCCTCTTTGCTATTTATTACTATTCACCTGATAAATTTGTACTTCGGCTTGTACTTCGGCGTAGCCTGTCGAGATCGACTGCTTTATCCTTAATATCATTAAGCTTGGTTTCAGCGGCTACCTGCCTCATGTCGTTTTTTGCTTTTGGTGATAGGATGCACTTACCACTAAAACAGCCGCCCTTATACTTAACCCTATCTCAGTAAGAGAGCCCCCACCCTCTGAACTATCTCAATTTCTGAGTGTGATAATACTTTCATTTAATATTGATCTGATACGTTATCAACGGTGTCACCTAGGCTCGTTACAGCATTAGCGATTTCTGTAAGACAATAATGTCACCACTGCATGGGCACGCAGGAAAGCTAGACTATCTAGTTTGAGATATCTGGAGTGGAGATTTCGGGACGCAAATACTACCGATGTAGAAGCTTAGAGAAACAAACTGGAGTATTGATTGGCTTTTAGGTCGCCCTAAATGGGTGGAGGCCCTGCCAGCTACATCCCGGCACACACGTCGCCTGCTGCGGCTGCTTCCTTCCGGATCTGACCGAGTTCACAAGTTAGCGTTGCGGGAGAACCAACAGAGCCTCCATTGATGAGCACCTGAGTTAAAACCAAACAACTTCAGTGCGGGGGCATTATCAGTGATGACCGCGCGAAAAGCAAGGCTCTGGCGACCGAACGTCGTTTTATTAAACAACCGTTTTATCCCCCCATTCCTTATGGCAAACTGACCTTAGATAATGGATGACTGAATCAAAAATCTATCCCCTATGCCAAACGATACTCCCCCTGAAGATAATTTTCGCCAACGTGTGTTGATGACTATCCACGCCGTTCCTTATGGAAAAGTGGCCACCTATGGGCAAATTGCCCGCCTTGCGGGGTCATCACGCGCCGCACGGCAGGTTGGCGGTATTCTGCGGAAACTCCCTAAAGGCTCCACACTCCCGTGGTACCGCGTTGTCAACCGCACAGGAAATATCTCACTTGTCGGACCTGACTACATCCGCCAGCGCACCGCCTTGCAGGATGAGGGGGTTACTTTTAATGCCAATGGAGTTATCGATTTAGCTCTTTATGGCTGGGATCCCTCCCAGCCATAAAAAAACCTGCCTCACTGGGCAGGTTTTTAACGTCAGCCAAAGCCAAATAAATCAGTATTAAAGAGGTGATGCGCCTACAGACTTAGGTTTTTCACTCAGAACCGTTGCTGCACCATCAGCAGAAATAGGAACCAGCACCAGATCTTTCTGAGTACCCGCATTATTGTTCACGACTTCATTCAAAGTATCGGTGATAAACACCAAGCGGCCATCAATTTTAATTGCCGCACTCAGATTGATACGCTGATTTGGCTGGATATCCTGTGGGTTATACGGCAGCACAAAGTTGTATGGAGGCTGTTTGCCATCGGTGCGGAATACTTTCTGTGACAGAACGCGCGCTGGCGCATCGGCCAAAGAAACGTCTGCTAAGGTGACAGTCACTTCAGCATTTGGCGGCAGTGCGATACGTTGACGAAGATTAACGCTACCACGTACTGCTGGACCGCTAATCTGCGATGCATCTGCAGTGATTTGATTACCCGGAGCAGGTGTCGGTACGTCAGCAGCATTCGAAGAACAACCCGCTACTGTTGCCGTCATCAAAACACCACCTACAATTTTCCAGAGTTTCATCAGTTCGGTCTCCTTCCTTTTATTTTTGTTGCCGGATGTGGAATATAAAAATGCGATTCACCACAGCCGACATAGGTCACCTAAAGTAGTTTGTTACGCTACGATACTTTATAAGCATGGCATAAACGGCTGACTTTTCCAGTTTTATCTACTTTACATTAACAATTTCAGATAATTGAACCCTCTAAACAAGACTGAAAACGTTAAACGGTTTTGTGGTAATTTCTGCCATAATTACGCAAGCGATGTGCGCTACCCTCCCACATTGCTTACGCACTCTGTTTTCAACACGGATTAATTAGGATCTCATTCATGAGTCAGGCATTAAAAAATTTACTCGATCTGTTAGATCTGGAAAAAATAGAAGAAGGGATCTATCGCGGGCAGAGTGAAGATCTTGGCTTACGTCAGGTTTTTGGTGGTCAGGTCGTCGGACAAGCATTATATGCTGCAAAGCAAACCGTACCTTTGGAACGAAATATTCACTCTTTCCACAGCTATTTCCTACGTCCTGGTGATAGTAGCCAACCCATTATTTACGATGTAGAAAACCTTCGCGACGGCAATAGCTTCAGCGCCCGCCGCGTCAAAGCCGTACAACACGGCAAACCTATTTTCTATATGACAGCCTCTTTCCAAACCGCCGAAGAAGGCTTTGAGCATCAGAACGTGATGCCAGAGGTTCCAGCTCCTGAGTCGTTAAAATCCGAATCAGAAATAGCCAACAGCATGGCGCATTTAATTCCCGAATCCGTACGCGAAAAATTCACCTGCGAAAAGCCGCTGGAGATGCGCCCTGTCACTTTCCATAATCCCTTAATGGGTACGGTTGAAGAACCTATCCGCAACGTCTGGTTCAAGGCTAATGGGGAAATGCCGGACGATCCTCGTATTCATCAGTATTTGCTTGGGTACGCATCTGATTTCAATTTCTTGCCCACAGCGTTACAACCGCACGGTAAAGGTTTTTTAGAACCCGGTATGCAGGTTGCCACGATTGACCACTCAATGTGGTTCCATCGTCCATTCCGTCTAGATGACTGGTTGTTGTACGCCGTTGAAAGTACTTCAGCATCCGGAGCTCGTGGCTTTGTCCGTGGGCAATTCTATAACCGTGCCGGTGAGTTGATTGCGTCTACAGTGCAGGAAGGGGTTATTCGTCAGCGTTCATAATAAGTAAGAACGTAAAAGGGCGCAGTTCATTTTCTGCGCCCTTCTTCCAATAAAACAAACGTATTATTGGTTGTAAGCATTCTCACCGTGGCTATTTACATCCAAACCTTCACGCTCTTGATCTTCTGGCACACGTAGCCCAACGCAAACATCTGCAATCTTGAAAGCAATCAGCGCCGCCGCACCGGACCAGACGATACAAATTGCCACGCTCAGCGCCTGTACTCCGAACTGGTGCCCCATCGTCACGCCCTCCGCGTAGCCCGTTCCACCGAGCGAGGTTGCTGTCAGAATCCCCGTGGCTAAGCATCCGACGATACCGCATACCCCATGCACGCCAAACACGTCGCAGGTATCATCGACCTTCAACCAGCGTTTCAGCATGACTACGCCCCACAAACCAGCGACACCAGCAATCAGCCCCAGTAATAACGCGCCCCCCACACCGACTGTACCTGCCGCAGGCGTTACTGCCACCAGCCCAGCGATACAGCCAGAACACGCGCCTAACAGAGAAGGCTTACCACGCGTCATCCATTCGACCAAAACCCAAGACAAAATTGCTCCGGCAGTGGCCACAACCGTATTCACGAAAGCCAGAGCAGCAATTTCATTGGCAGCGCTTGCTGAGCCTGCGTTGAACCCAAACCAGCCAATGTACAGCACCGCGGTGCCCATGAAGACCATCGGCAGGTTATGTGGTTTAAAAGCTTCTTTACCAAATCCGGCGCGTTTACCCAGAAGATAAGCGCCAACCAGCCCTGCAATTGCCGCGTTAATGTGCACTACGGTGCCGCCTGCGAAGTCCAGCGCGCCATCAGTTGCCAGATAGCCGCCGCCCCAAACCATATGCGCCATCGGAATGTAGGAGAAGGTGAACCACAACACGGCAAAGATCAGCACCGCAGAGAAACGAATACGTTCCGCAAAGGAGCCCACGATCAAACCCACGGTAATACACGCAAAAGAGCCTTGGAACGCAACGTGGATCATCTTGTAAAACGAGCCGGTTAAATCCGTTAGGCCAATGCCTTTCAGCATCACTTCATCAAAGTTGCCAAAAATGGCGTTACCAGAACCAAATGCCAATGAATAACCATAAACAACCCACAGTACGCAAATTGCGGCGAAAGTGACCATGACCTGCGTCATCAGCGACAACACGTTTTTAGAACGCAGTAGCCCGCCATAAAACAGGCCAATGCCGGGGATGGTCATAAACAGTACCAATGCGGTACAAATCATCATAAAGGCGTTATCGGCCTTATCTGCCACGGCTGGAGCCGCAGCCATTGCGACACCGGGTAGTAATGAGGCACTCCCCAGACCCAAAGTGGATAAGCGTATTTTCATTATTAATCCATCCCTATCTGTGTGAGTTATTAATTACAGTGCCGCTTCATCAGTTTCGCCGGTACGAATACGAATGACGCGCTGTAGTTCAGCAACAAAAATTTTTCCGTCGCCAATTTTTCCGGTATAGGCAGATTTGCTGATCACATCGATAACTTCATCAAGTTGATCGTCAGCAATCGCTACATCAATTTTGACCTTGGGTAGAAAGTTCACGTTGTACTCTGCCCCACGGTATAGCTCGGCATGCCCCTTCTGGCGCCCGAATCCCTTAACTTCGGTAACCGTCAGCCCTTGGATCCCGACAGAGGAAAGTGCTTCGCGTACGTCTTCCAGTTTGAACGGCTTTATCACCACAGTTACCAGCTTCATACAGCCTCTCCTCAAATGATCCTGAATAATTTCGTTAGCGAATTAATATGAGCAAAGCCTATGCCAACTTTATAGAAATCAGTTTTGCGGGAGAAAACACTAGTTTTGGTGCAAAGAAAGAGAGCAGGCAGCAGATAAAACGTGAGGAGTTTCGCAAAACTGCACCAATAGTGTGCAGTTAGGAAAATGACGGTGCGTTTTTTTTACACAAACTATTTTTACATCACGCGGTGACTATCTGCACCACAAAGACCCAGAGATAGATTGTAATAATCAGGGGAATCAAAAAGAAAAGCCGATGTTATGAATAATCATCGGCTCTATGCTGCATTTCAAAAAGAGGGATTAGATGGTCGGTGGTTCCTGACTCAGCCCCGCGGCTAAAGCTTCGCCCACCAACTGCAACTGATGCATCTGATAATAACGCCCCTGCTTTGCTAACAGTTCATGATGCGAGCCTTGTTCCACGGCATAGCCACGATGCAATACCAAAATAGAATCTGCATCAACAATGGTAGAAAGCCGGTGAGCAATCACAATCAGCGTTGTTTGCTGGCGAATAACATTCAACGCCTTCTGAATTGCCTGTTCAGTGCCGGAATCAATGTTGGCCGTAGCTTCATCCAAAATCAAAATCTGCGGCGCTTGCACCAGCACCCGCGCCATCGCCAACAGCTGCTTTTGCCCTACCGATAGGTTATTCCCTTGCTCACCGAGCTGAGTTTGGATACCGTTCGGCCAAGTCCTGACCAGAGGTGCTAGCTGAACATCCTCAAGCGCTTTCCAAACCTGAGCTTCGCTGATATCTCGTCCTAGAGTCACGTTGTTCATCACCGATTCAGCCATAACAACCGGATCCTGCTGCACCATAGCCACGCCTTCGCGTAACACCTGATGGCTCAGCGTTGGGATTGGGCGTCCGTCGATACAGATCTCTCCGCCACTAACCGGATAGTATCCCATCAGCAAATTCGCGAGCGTCGATTTACCACTGCCTGTATGCCCTACCAACGCAACGAACCCGCGGGAAGCAATATGCAAATTGATATCTTGCAGTACAGGACGGCCTTCGCGATAGGCAAATGTTACGTTATTAATATCCACACGCCCGCTTTGCAGCGGCTGAATATCACCACCATAATTCTGCTGTGCATCGTCCATCAGTTCAAAAATACGCTCACCCGCCACAACGGCCTGCTGCATCATAGATTGCTGGCTCGTGAGCTCAATAAGAGGCTCATTCAGGCGGCTTAGATAATTGATAAAAGCGTAAAGAACCCCAACGCCAATCGAACCTTCAGCACTAAAACCAAACATCATCAGCAGCCCACAGAGGATCATGGCCGAAAACAGGCTGAGCAATGGACGCAGTAAAAAGCCTTCCAAACGAAGCGTTTGCATACGCGCTTGATAGTGAGAACGGCTAACCGCCCCCATTTTTTCACCAAATCGAGCCTGCTGACGAAATTGCTGGATCACGCCCATGCCGTTAATGACTTCGTTGAAGCCGTCATTGATATCCGCAAGATAGCTACGCACACGACGCACGACCGGCGTGCTGTAATGCTGATACACCGCCATCACCACAAATACCGCTGGGAAGATGCAGATAGAGATCAGCGCCATTCGCCAATCTAGCGTAAACATTGCCACCAGCATGGCGCCAATCAGCGCAGCGCTTTTTAACACGGTCGCGACTACGGTGACATAGAGATCTTTGATAACCTCGGTGTCATTGGTTACTCGGGAGATAAGCTGACCAACTGGCTGGTTGTCAAACGCAGAAAGAGGCTGACGCAATGCGGCATCCATCACATCGGTTCGCAGTTGCTGTACTACACCCACCGCGGCACGATTGAACAACAATGCCTGCGCATACTGTAAACCGGCTGCAGTAAATTCAAGCAGCAGGTATAACACCGCTAATCCAACGACTAAACCCAGTCTGAGATCGCCTTTGGCCACCACATTATCGATGAAATAACTGATAATGATTGGCCCACAGACCTCTGCCGCTGCCGCAACCCAAAGCATGACCACGGCTATTGCCAACGGTTTTTTGTAGGGACCACCGTAAGCCAGTAGACGTTTCAGCGTCGGCCAGAGCTGTTTGATATTACGCATTATCTGGCTCCTGAGTCTGAGTGTCTGGCTCATCAAGCTGAGCTTCTATTTGTTGGAAGCGATGCATATCGCGATACCAACCGCTTTGCTGACTGAGTTCAGTATGCTGACCACGTTGAGCAACCACGCCTTGCTGTAAGACCAGAATTTCACTCGCTTCAGTGAGTGCAGATAGGCGGTGAGCGCTAATAATGACGGTTCGGTTCTGCCCCCACTCGCGCAAATTATGTAGGATCTGATATTCCGTCCGACCATCAACCGCTGAAAGTGCATCATCCAGAATCAAGATCTCGGCATTAAGCAACAGAGCACGCGCAATAGAGATGCGCTGTTTTTGTCCCCCAGAGAGCATCACCCCGCGCTCCCCGACTTCGGTTTGGTATCCTTCTGGTAAACGCAGAATGTCCTCATGCACGCTAGCCAGCTTAGCGACGCGCTCAATGTCTTCCTGCGTGGCATCCGGCTTACCCAAAGCGATATTCATCGCCACAGAATCAGAGAACAGGAATGGCGTCTGGCTGACGACCGCCAATCGGGTACGCCATTCATCCAGACGCAGTTCACGTAAAGAAATCCCATGGAAACTGATTTCTCCCCGATCGGGGTCGAACTGGCGCTGGATCAGCGAGAGCAGCGCACTTTTCCCCGAGCCCGTTGGCCCGCATAGGCCTAACATCTGCCCAGGCGCGAGATTAAAGTTCACGTTATGCAGCACGGGATGAGCGTCTTCGCTGTAAGCAAAGCTTTCAACGTTAACGATCAGCTCACCTCGGCCTTCTGGCAGCGTTTTGTCACCATCAGTCACGGTTGACTGCTCCGATAGCATGCTGCGAATACGGCTGTAGGCAGCGCTTCCACGCTCAACGATGTTAAACATCCAAGCTAGCGCCAACATTGGCCAAATCATCAGCCCGAGATACATCACAAAGCTGGTCAATTGGCCTAAGGTTAGATGCCCATGTATGACCATCACTCCGCCGCCGCCAATGGCCAACAGGTTAGCGCAGCCAATCGCGATGAAGATAATCGGGTTAAAGCGCGCATCGACTTTCGCCACATGCATATTGCGCGATCCCGCTTCCGCAGCAACCTTGGCAAAGCGCTTAGATTGGTGGTTTTCAAGCCCGAAAGATTTGATCATGCGAATACTGGTTAAACTTTCCTGCGCCTGATCGTTCAGCATCGAGAAAGCGGCCTGAGCAGACTTAAAACGTGAGTGAAGCTGCTCGCCCTGATGTTTAATCACAATGGCCATGATTGGCATCGGAATAAGCGATAAGAGAGTGAGTTCCCAGCTAATCTGAGTGCTCATGACGAATAATACCGCCAACCCCATCACCAGAGAGTCCACCAGCGTCAATACCCCTTCCCCAGCTGCAAAGACGACACGGTCAACGTCATTAGTCGCTCGAGCAATCAAATCACCGGTACGATGGCGCTGATAAAATGACGGCGCCTGATTGCTCAACTGACGATAGTATTTTTCACGCAGCTCAACGGCGAGCAGATAAGAAGCACCGAATAAAAGCACGCGCCAAACGTAGCGCAATAAATACACCACCACCGCAATCGCCAATAAGATAGCGATCCAGAACATAATGGTGGTTCCAGACATATGCTGTTTCGATACGCCGTCAATCACAATCCCCACGATGCGCGGCGGCGCCAGTTGGAGAATAGCAATCACGACTAATAAAAGTACGGCTCCCAGATATCGCCGCCATTCACGGCGAAAATACCAGCCTAATTGGGCAAATAATCTCACGTAGTTTTATTCCATAACCCGCTGCGGGCTCTGATTTATCCCCGTAACACTCCAAGTTGCATGTGCGTTGGCTGCGTTTGTTCACCCTAGTCATAGAACTATCGATGAACTATCTATGCCGCTAGGGACTCAACAACTTGCCGCCTTCCTGCAACTCAAATTATTTAGGGCATACATGCTGTATATTTAAACAGCACTAGGATAACACCGATAGGAAACGTAGGTAACCGCCTGATGGGCAATTTGTCCGTTTTTATTCGCCGACAGGCAAAATCGTGGTGCTTTTGATCTGTTCCATCGCAAAGCTAGAGGTCACGTCACTCAAGCCTTTCACCGCATTAACTAATCGCTTATAAAACGCATCATAGCTTTTCATATCAGCGACTTGCACCTGCATCAGGTAATCGTATTCACCCGCCATACGATAAAAGGCCAGAATTTCAGGCATGTGCTCAACCTGCTGCACAAAATGGTGATACCACTCGCTGCTATGATGCTGAGTTTTAATCATCACAAAGGCGGTTAATCCCAAGCCAAGCTTATCTTTATCCAGCAACGCGACTCGCCCGACGATGTAACCATCGTCTTCTAAGCGTTTGAGGCGCTTCCAGCAAGGTGTCGAAGTGAGGTTGACCGCATCAGCCAGTACCTGCAACGACTGGGTACAATCGCGTTGCAGTAACGCCAGTAGTTTTCGATCTGTTTTATCTAACATATATCGCTTCTGGAGAAATATTTTCTCTTATTAGGCCAATATGAAGTCTATATAGCAACTTATTTTTCTGCAAAAGCAGATAGTCTTAACGCATAAGTTCTGACTGACTCACACAGGCCAATATCATGAACAACTCTTGGGTAAAGCACGCTATTAGCGAGATAGAAGCTGATTTCCAGCGTTCCGCGGATACACATCTTATTCGTTTGAATCTGCCGACATTTCCAGGCATCTATCTGTATCTCAAAGACGAAAGTACTCATCCAACCGGCAGCTTGAAACATCGTCTGGCTCGTTCATTATTTTTATATGGCTTGTGCAATGGCTGGATCAAAGAAGGCACGACGGTCATCGAAGCGTCCTCAGGCAGTACGGCGGTCTCAGAAGCCTATTTTGCTCGTCTGTTGAATCTGCCTTTCATCGCCGTTATGCCCTCGTGCACTGCACGTAAGAAAGTCGAACAGATCGAGTTTTACGGTGGACGCTGTCATTTTGTCGATCACGCCAGCCAGATCTATGCCGTTTCAGAACAGTTGGCCAAAGAGCTCAACGGACATTACATGGATCAGTTCACCAATGCCGAACGAGCAACGGACTGGCGGGGTAATAATAATATTGCCGATAGTATTTTCCGCCAGATGGAGCGCGAACCTTACCCTGTTCCCACCTATATTGTGATGAGTGCAGGCACAGGTGGCACATCAGCAACCTTGGGCCGCTATATCCGCTACCAAGGGCATCCAACCCATCTGATGGTTGTCGATCCGGAAAACTCCGTGTTTATGGATAGTTATTTGCAAAAAGACCGTACGATTACCGGCACCTGCGGCAGCAAAATTGAAGGCATCGGCCGCCCACGCGCCGAGCCATCATTTATACCAGAAGCTATCGACAGCATGATGCGCGTTCCCGATGCTGCCAGCATTGCAACAATTCACTGGTTGCAAAAAGTACTCGGTCGTAAAGTCGGCGCCTCAACGGGCACCAATATGTGGGGCGCGCTCGATTTAGCACGTCAGATGCGAGAGCGTGGTGAAAAAGGCTCAATCGTCACCCTGCTGTGCGACAGCGGAGAACGCTATTTAGAGACTTATTACGATGCGGGATGGGTGAACGCCAACATCGGCGACTTGAGCCAATATAGTCAGCAGCTAGAGTCGCTGTAATGTCAGCTTTTATACGCAAAAAAACCGGACAGCTGCATGCAATATGCGGCTGTCCGGTGGCTGAAAAAGAATCCTCGTTATTCGGGGGAATGGTGAGGTTTTTTAGGTGAACTCAGCCAAGTATTCAACTGTTTAGCCACCGCCTGATGCTGGCAGTGGCCGATAATCTCTAAATGCGGCAGACTTGCCTTAAGCTGCGGCAATGCGTTACCCATGATGTAGCCTTTTCCCACCATGCCAAGCATTTCTCGGTCGTTCATTGCATCACCAAATGCCATACAGTCAGCAAGATCGATATCTAAATGGTTGCACAAGTGACTTAGCGCCGAGCCTTTATTTGTCCCTTTTGGCAGAACCTCTAAGCAATCGTAGGCAGAAAAACAAAAATCGACAGCGTTGCCAAAATGCTGCAGTAGGCGAGCCTGCAATTGTATTAGAGCGTCATGATCGCCACAGAAGCAGATTTTACTGATGCCAAAGGCGGGCAATGAACGCAGCGGCATAATTTTATAACCAAATCCATTTTCCGCGTGGGGCGTTAACAATTCAGGAAGTTCATTCGTAGTAAGCCAGCCATCATCCCTAAATACATGCATCGAGGCGTCAGTGCCCCAATGCGAATGCAACACTTCTTGCGCAATTTCTGGCGAAAGATCCTGAGCAAAGAGATTATTCCCCTCGCAGTCGTGAACCCGGGTTCCATTGCCGGTGATCATGTAACCATGCAGTCCTAAACGGCGCGCAATGGTTCGAACTTCAAGGAAATGGCGACCGGTCGCAAAAGTCAATGCAACGTTTTGTTCAAGCAAGCGATGCAGCGCATCTAAGGTTTCAGCGCCAACCTGATGATCGGGCATTAATAGAGTGCCATCCATATCAAAGGCAGCTAAACGAACCATACCGAAACCTCTTTTTGTGACCGAGATATTGAGTGACTCAGTATGGCGTGGCATTTACGGAACTAATAGTGAACAATTAAAGAAAATTGTTCAGGATTTAGCGATGCGACTGTTACAAAGGCTCAGTCAATATCAACGTTTAAATCAGTTCGCCGGTGATGAGCCCATTTCCACCACCGTGGCTGAACTGGCGAGTGTCTTTTGTTGTAGCGAACGACATGTCCGTACCCTGCTTACCCAGCTACAAGCATTAAAATGGCTGGAATGGCATGCAACGGCAGGCCGTGGCAAACGAGCCCGCCTCCACTGCTTAATTCCAGAACAGCAACTGCGCGCGACTCTCATGCAGCAATTGCTGAAAATTGGCGATCACCAAAATGCATTGAAACTGGCCGAGCGCGATCCTAGCCATTTGAATGAACTGCTGATGCCTCATCTGGGCGGCCAGTGGGATTCCGATCTGCCCACGCTACGTATCCCCTACTACCGTACGTTAGAACCCATCGTCCCTTTGACGCTCACTGGGCGAGCAGAGCAGCATCTTGCACATACTATTCATGCAGGACTCACCCGTTTTGTGACCGGTAATCCTATTCCTCAGCCGGATTTGGCCCACCACTGGCAAACCAGTAGCGACGGTCTACGTTGGCAGTTTTTGCTACGCAGCGATCTACGTTGGCATAACGGGCAACCGATATCCGCAGAACAGCTAGTACAAACTTTAGAGCATCTGCGTTCGCATCCACGCTGCGGCAGTTTCCTCGATAGCATTGAGCAGATCTCATTGCCCCATGCACTCTGTCTCCGTTTTACATTAAAGCGTCCGGACTATTGGCTAGCCCATCGTTTAGCCGATATGCTGTGCCTGCTCCCTCATCCTGATTTTGCTGAGATCGGGGCAGGACCTTTCCGCCAAATCAGCTCGTCAGATATGCTAATTCGGCTTGAGCAGCACAGTAGCTATCATCTGCACCGCCCTTATCTACATGCCATCGAATATTGGATCACATCAAGCCCCGATCAATTGTCCGTTGCCCCCAGTTGCCAACACCCAGTAAAAATCACCATTGGACAATACGAGGAGTTAGACAGCGTACGTCCGGTACAACGGAGTACCAGCGTGGGCTTTTGTTATATCGCTATCAATCAAAAACGAGGAAAACTCACCGAGATACAAAGACGCTATTTAACGACGCTCATCCGCGAAGAGAATACGCTGAACCAATTGCCGATTGAGAATGGTTTGATCGCACGTAGCAGTGAAATGTTGTCTGGTTGGCCATTACCTGAACCAACCACTGAGCCCATCAGTTTGCCGCCAAAACTCACATTGCTCTATCACCCTCCCGCTGAGCTCACCGCGCTCTCTGAACGCTTACAGGAGCGCCTTGCTCAAGCGGGATGTGAACTGGAAGTTCGCTTCCATGATGGCAAACGCTGGGAATCACGCGAACAGTTTGAAGATGTTGACATTGTTTTAGGCGATCGACTCATCGGAGAGTCACCGGAGATGGCACTGGAAAACTGGCTGAGAGTCGATATTCTCTGGCAAGCCATTTTGAGTCACACCGAGCAGTTACAATGTCGTGCGGTGCTTGATGACGTGCAACTCATCAGCGATGAAACCCTGCGACACTATGCTCTTCGCGATTACTATGCCCATCTGATGCAGCAGGGCATTATCATGCCGCTGTTTAACTATCAGTATCAGATCAGCGCGCCCCCAAGAGTTGAAGGCGTGATCCTCACCGCTTACGGATGGTTTGATTTCAGCCAAGCGTGGGTGCCAGCACCAACAGATTAAAGGTCAGGCTGTTCATCCCTTCACGCAGCCGTTACCATATACTGAACCGATTTAAATTATAGATAGCGCAATGGCAGGCAATTTTTTGTCTGCCTCTGTTTTTTTGAACTATAGAGGTAAGGCGATGAAACGCGCGGTGGTAGTATTCAGTGGCGGTCAAGATTCCACAACTTGTCTGATTCAGGCATTAGATCAATATGATGAAGTGCATTGCATCACATTTGATTATGGCCAACGCCATCGTGCCGAAATCGACGTGGCGCGCGATCTCGCTATTAAACTGGGTGCTTCGGCACATAAAGTCTTGGATGTGGGTTTACTCAATGAACTGGCTATCAGCAGCCTGACTCGTGACAACATCCCCGTTCCCACCGAAAGCGAAGACGGTATCCCAAACACGTTCGTACCAGGTCGAAATATTCTGTTTCTCACGTTAGCCGCAATCTACGCCTATCAAGTTCAGGCAGAAGCAGTGATTACTGGCGTATGTGAAACCGATTTTTCTGGCTACCCAGACTGCCGTGATGAGTTCGTTAAGGCTCTCAACAAAGCGATTACGCTCGGTATGGCACGCGACGTTCGCTTTGAAACTCCGCTAATGTGGCTGAACAAAGCCGAAACTTGGGCCTTGGCCGATCATTACCAAAAACTGGATCTGGTACGCCGAGAAACGTTGACCTGCTATAACGGTATTCAGGGCGACGGTTGTGGCGAATGCGCAGCCTGCCATTTGCGTTCTCACGGGTTAAATGAGTATTTGGCAAACCAAGCAGTCGTCTCCGCCAGCCTGAAAGAAAAAACCGGTTTATAACATTTACGAAGCCGCTATGTTTTTTACACTGGCGGCTCAGCCAATGTCCCTTCACTTATTTCCGCTCAATTCCAGCAAGCGATCGCGTAAGGCGCCCTCTAGGGGCAACGCTTTTTGCGTTTTCAGATCGGTGCACACAAACGTTAATGCCGCATCAATAATGATTTCATTATCGGATGTGCGGGAAATCGTTTGATTTAAAACACCGCTTCGACCATTGAGCTGATGAAGTTTGCTCTCAACAATTAACTCATCATTCAACACTGCACCGCGACGATAGTTAATATTTAGGTTCACTACCATAAAAGCAATGGCTTCTTTCATCATCCACTCAAAAGCACCATGGTCTTCAAGCCATTGCCAACGCGCTTCCTCAAGGAATTCTAGATAGCGAGCATTATTAACATGCTGATAGACATCTAAATGGTATCCCCTAACCTTAATGATGGTTGCATTGCTCATCGTTCGAATGGCCTTTCAAAATAATCTCTATTTCATCTGAGGCAACCGTGATAAATCACGGCCACCTCCCCAGCGAGGCTTAACGCTTAGCGCACTATTGAAAGTAGCAGAGTGTTAAAAAACCAAACTGGTTAGACCACTGATTTTTGTGCTCGATCACAATTTTAAACGATCACGGTTACGTTCAATGAGAGAAGCGCCAATGCCTTTAACTTCCTCTAACTGCTCGATCTGAGTGAAAGCACCATTTTTCTCACGATACTCAACGATAGCCTGTGCCTTTTTGAGCCCGACGCCATTCAGCACCGTCGCCATTTGCTCTGCGCTAGCAGTGTTAATATTGACGCTGGTTCCCGTTATACCTGACGAACTCTCTTTAGTCGCTGGCTGTGGATCGGCCGCCTTTGGCGCTTGCTCTACGCTTGGGGAAACCGGCCTGTTTGTGGTTGCAGACTGAGCTTGTGACGGCAGCAGTAAAGCCCCTGTCAGCAACATCCACACACTGAATAAAGACACCATCATACTTTGTTTTTTCATGCTGAAATTCTCCTGTTATGTGTCAGCGAGCACAGGGTGCAACAGGGCAAAAAACATCACAAATAGCATTATGCAGATATGGAAAAGGCCGCATAAGCGGCCTTTTGTTATTGCACCAAAGTGCAAATTTATTGCGATGCTTACTGCATTTCGCTCGCTGCGCTGCCTAATTTAATTTTGGCATTAGCGCGCAAATTATCCATCAGAGAGTCAAAAGTAATACCCGTTGAGCCTGTTAACATCTGAGAAGAGAAGGCTTTAAGCTCCTCGTTGCTCAAATGACCAGACTTCACCGCATCAAGCTGAATCAGCACAATGTTATCCTGACGATCCTGAGCCAAACCATAAACAGGCTTGTTGTCTTTTGGCTGAGCTAACGCAAACACGGTATCAGCTAACTGACGATCTTCAGAAGCACGAGTCAATGTTTGTTCTGCACCAAAGCTAATACCTGCGGCTTTCAGTGCTTCCTCACCTTTACCTGCCTGCAGCGCAGTCAGCAGTTTATCGCCTTCAGTACGCGCCTGCTGGATAGCTTTCTGGCGTTTCACCATCTCGGTGATTTGCTCTTTCACCTGATCCATTGGCTTCACCGCTTCTGGTTTATGAGCAGAAATACGGATAACAAAAGCACGGTCGCCTTCAACGCTAATCACATCAGAGTTACTGCCCGGCGCACCATTTTCACCAAACAGAGAACCCTCAAAGATAGCCTGAGTAACGGGTTTGAAGTTGATAGCCGCAGGAACGTTATCCCGTGTAAACCAACCCGTTTCGGTCGCTTTCACACCAGCAGCCTCTTCCGCACCGGCTAAAGACTCATTATCACTGGTAGCTGAATCGCTGACCTTTTGCTGCAAGGCAAAGAAGGCATCCAGCGCTTTTTGCTGTTTAACCTGAGCCTCAATGTCCGCACGAACTTCAGCCAATGGCTTAACCTGCTCTGGCTTGATGTCATTCAAACGAACAACCAGATAGCCAACGCTCGACTTCACCGCGCCAGAAAGCTGGCCTTTGGTGGTTAACTTCGCGCCCAGAATTTCATCGGGTGTTGTACCTGGTTCTAACCAGCCCAGCTCACCGCCTTTTTTGCGCGAAATGATGTCAGTAGATTTCTCCGCTGCCACTTTGGCAAAATCTGCGCCGCTGTTTAGCTCATCCAGTACCGCTTTAGCATCAGCTTCAGTTTTTACCTGAATAACGCTGTAGTCTTTACGCTCTGGCTGGGTATAGCTGGATTTGTGCTGATCGTAATAGGCTGCAATCTCATCATCAGAAACGGTGACTTTATCCTGAATCGCCGCGGCATCCATTTCGATGTAGCTGACCTTCACTTCTTCAGGTGCGATGAAGCTATTCTTATTCTGCTCATAATAAGCTTTCAGCTCTTCATCAGTAACTTTCTGATCTTTTTCTAGCGCCTTGATATCAATCGTCGCCAGACGCACATCACGCTGTTGCATGGTGAGCGCAGCCATAGCTTCAACTTCGACTGGCAGAGTGAAGCCTGTCGCCGTATAGGCCTGAATCAGCTGTTGGCTGGTTAATTGCTGACGAACTAGCTGTGCATAGTTATCTGGCGTCAGCCCCATGTTGGCAATGATGCTCAGATACTTGGCATTATCAAACTGATTATTCGTCTGGAAATAAGGCATCGCCCAGATGGCTTCTTTCACTTGTTCATCGCTAATCCCCAGTCCCAATTTCTTGGCATACTGGTCAAGCAGCATATCGTCAATCAGGCGGTTAAGAGCCTGCTTACGCAGCTCCTTCATGTAACCTTCGTTCCCTGCCAACACTGAAAACTGGTCGCCCAATTGCTGCTGTAAACGACTGCGTTCGCTTTGAACCGCTTGCTCAAGCTGACCACGGCTAATTTCCTGACCATCGACCTTAGCCGCATAGTCACCGGAACCGCCGGTCAAATAACCCCCTACCCCGGTCAAAACAAATGACACGATGATTAGGCCCAGGATGATTTTGAGCACGACGTGATTAGCGGCCGCGCGTAAATTGTCCATCATAGTGTGGCAACACTCCGCTGTGATTGTGGGTAATACAGTAATTTTTGTCGGCTCAGTCTATCTGATTCGTAGCCAACACTGCACACGTAATACGACTAAATTGGCTATTAAATCAAAAACCACTCCTGTTAAGCGAATCGGCTTACTGGGAGAGACTCTGTTTCCATGAAACTTTAGCCATAAAAAAAGCGCATCGTTTATGATGCGCCTTGTATTTTACCCTAGCAGCTCAACCACGTCAGTCTAATGTTTCACTGTTTGCACTCACACGGAGTCATAACATACAAACAAATTCAGATGGTTGAACCTGACGCACAATTAATTAACTGCGTCTTTCAGCGCCTTGCCAGCACGGAAACCAGGAACTTTTGCAGCAGGAATGCTGATTTCTTTACCGGTCTGAGGGTTACGACCAGTACGTGCAGAACGTTCACGCACGTCAAAAGTACCAAAACCGACCAGAGCAACAGAATCACCGCTCTGCAAAGACTCAGTAACAGACGCAATAATCGCATCTAATGCGCGGCCAGCAGCCGCTTTAGAAATATCTGCACCTTCGGCAATCTTATCGACCAGTTGTGACTTATTCACTCTTTCATCCCCTTTAGAAATCTTATGCCGTACTGGAATATTGTCCTTTGGGTACGGCTGCGCAGCAGTTATATCAATCCTGTCAGTTCATGGCAAGACACATCAAATGCGGCTTTTCCTAATTTGACAGGGTTCTAAGTTAGCTGCACAAAAAAATGCTGGCAAGTCCGAAATGGGCTGCCAGCATAGGTTTTATCAGAGGTTTTTGCGATATATCACTATTTCGCGGTGACCACTTCCATTCCAAACGGTGAATTTTGCAGCGCCAAGGCTAAAACTTCATCAATTCGTTTTACCGGATGGATATCCAGATCGGCCAAGACGTTGTCTGGAATCTCTTCCAAATCACGTTTGTTCTCATCTGGGATCAGTACCGTTTTAATTCCACCACGGTGCGCAGCCAGCAGTTTTTCTTTCAATCCACCGATAGGGAGCACTAAACCACGCAGCGTAATTTCCCCCGTCATGGCAACATCAGCGCGAACTGGATTACCTGTCAGGCATGAAACCAGCGCGGTGCACATGGCAATACCGGCACTTGGACCGTCCTTCGGCGTAGCACCTTCAGGTACGTGAACGTGAATATCGCGTTTTTCATAGAAATCAGGGTTAATGCCTAATTTCTCCGCGCGAGCACGCACTACGGTCAGCGCAGCCTGAATAGACTCCTGCATAACCTCACCTAAAGAACCGGTGTAAGTCAGCTTACCTTTGCCCGGCACACAGGCCGTTTCAATGGTCAGCAGATCACCACCCACTTCAGTCCACGCCAAGCCGGTTACCTGACCAACGCGGTTTTCACTATCCGCACGGCCATAGTCGTAACGCTGTACGCCAAGGAAATCTTTCAGGTTGTCGCCGTTGATCTCAATGTGCTTGACGGATTTATCCATCAGCAGATTTTTCACTGCTTTACGGCACAGTTTCGAGATTTCACGTTCCAGACTACGCACGCCCGCTTCACGGGTGTAATAGCGAATAATGCCGCTAATTGCGCTGTCATCAACTGTCAACTCACCTTTCTTCAGCGCGTTGCGCTCTAACTGTTTTGGCAACAAATGCTGCTTGGCAATGTTGAGTTTTTCATCTTCGGTGTAACCCGACAGACGAATCACTTCCATACGATCCAGCAACGGCGCCGGAATGTTCATGGAGTTTGAGGTCGCCACAAACATAACGTCGGACAGATCGTAGTCCACTTCCAGATAGTGGTCGTTGAACGCGATATTCTGCTCAGGATCCAGCACCTCCAGCAGCGCTGAAGCCGGATCGCCACGCATGTCAGACGACATCTTGTCGATCTCATCAAGCAGGAACAGCGGGTTTTTCACCCCCACTTTTGCCATCTTCTGGATCAGTTTACCCGGCATAGAACCGATATATGTGCGGCGATGTCCACGGATCTCCGCTTCATCACGCACACCGCCCAGCGCCATACGGACGTATTGACGACCTGTGGCACGAGCGATTGACTGACCCAGAGAGGTTTTACCTACCCCTGGAGGCCCAACCAGACACAAGATCGGCCCTTTAATTTTGCTTACGCGGCTCTGGACTGCTAAATATTCCAGAATACGGTCTTTAACACGCTCCAAGCCATAATGGTCGGTGTCCAGAATCTCCTGCGCTTTGTTGAGGTCTTTTTTGACCTTACTGCGCGCATTCCAAGGAACCTGAATCATCCAGTCGATATAGCCACGAACCACCGTTGCTTCAGCAGACATCGGCGACATCATCTTCAGCTTTTGCAGTTCCGCTTCGGTTTTTTCGCGCGCATCTTTCGGCATTTTCGCCGCTTCGATTTTGCGCTTCAGCGCTTCGAATTCGTCTGGAGTATCATCCATTTCGCCCAGCTCTTTCTGAATAGCTTTCATTTGCTCATTCAGATAGTACTCACGCTGGCTCTTTTCCATCTGCTTTTTAACGCGGTTACGAATGCGTTTTTCAACCTGCAGCAGATCGATTTCAGACTCCATCATCGCCATCAGATATTCCAGACGTTCAGTCACATCTGACATTTCCAAAACAGCCTGCTTATCGTTTAACTTCAACGGCATGTGAGCAGCAATGGTATCTGCCAGCTTAGCCGCATCGTCAATACTGTTGAGCGATGTCAGCACTTCTGGTGGGATCTTTTTATTCAGTTTGATATAGCCTTCAAACTGATTAATGGCTGTGCGAACCAGAACTTCCTGCTCGCGTTCATCCATTTCTGGAATTTCTAAATATTCGGCCTGTGCAGCAAAATGTTCACCACTGTCTGATAACGTGGTGATTCGCGCGCGCTGAAGACCTTCGACCAGAACCTTTACGGTGCCGTCAGGCAATTTCAGCATCTGTAAAATAGAGGCAACGGTACCTACAGAGAAAAGGTCATTTACTCCAGGTTCATCCGTCGACGCTTCCTTCTGTGCGACCAGCAGGATCTTCTTGTCGTGATCCATTGCGGCTTCTAGGCACCGGATAGACTTTTCTCGGCCCACGAACAATGGAATCACCATGTGCGGATAAACCACCACATCGCGCAGAGGCAATACGGGGATTTCTATGCGTTCGGAACGCTCAGGATTCATAGAGCTCTCTCTTAGTTTAGCTTCCGCCAGGTTATGGGAATCTTACAACCCGTTTTACGTTGTTGCTTCACCCAGTTTGTATCTGAGTATATGGGGATGTTTACCAGGGATTCAACGCAAACAACAACAGAAAAAAAAATGGGAGATAAAATCCCCCATTTTATTGATAACCCATCAGTTTACTGGCTAATTATTCGCCAGAAGCTTGTGCTTCCGGTTTGCCATAAATCAGCATTGGCTCCGCCTGACCCTCGATGACATTTTCGTCAACGACGACTTTTTCGACGTTTTCCATTGAGGGTAAGTCGTACATCGTTTCCAGCAGAGCGGCTTCAACGATGGAACGCAAACCACGCGCACCTGTTTTACGTGCCATTGCTTTCTTAGCAATCGCCGTCAGGGCTTCGTCACGGAATTCCAGATCCACACCTTCCAGATTAAACAATGCCTGATACTGCTTAGTCAGGGCATTTTTTGGCTCTTTCAGGATCTGAATCAGTGCGTCTTCGCTCAGCTCACGCAGCGTAGCAACAACAGGTAGACGACCGATGAACTCAGGGATCAGACCAAATTTGATCAGATCTTCAGGTTCAGCTTGAGCCAACAGCTCACCTTCGGTGGCTTTCTCAGACAAAGCCTTGACCGTTGCACCAAAGCCGATACCAGTACCGGTATTTACGCGCTGGCCAATCACTTTATCTAAGCCTGCGAAAGCACCACCGCAGATAAACAGAATCTTGGAGGTATCAACCTGCAAGAACTCCTGCTGTGGGTGCTTACGACCGCCCTGTGGTGGAACCGCAGCGATAGTACCTTCAATCAGCTTCAGCAAAGCCTGCTGTACGCCTTCGCCGGATACGTCACGGGTAATCGATGGATTATCCGACTTACGAGAAATCTTATCGATTTCGTCGATGTAAACGATGCCTCGCTGAGCTTTCTGTACGTCGTAATCACATTTCTGCAGCAGTTTCTGGATGATATTTTCAACGTCTTCACCCACATAACCCGCTTCGGTCAACGTGGTAGCATCGGCCATCGTAAATGGCACATCCAAGAAACGAGCCAGCGTTTCAGCCAACAGCGTTTTACCGCTACCGGTTGGACCGATCAGCAAAATATTACTTTTACCTAGTTCAACACCGTTGCTGGTATCGCCATTGCGCAAACGTTTGTAGTGGTTATATACCGCTACCGCCAACACTTTTTTCGCCTGTTCCTGCCCAATAACGTAGTCATCTAGATGGTTACGAATTTCGTGCGGGGTAGGCAAAGCATTACGCTCACGATGTGGAGCGACTTCTTTAATCTCTTCGCGAATGATGTCATTACACAGATCGACACACTCGTCGCAGATATACACTGACGGCCCGGCGATCAGCTTACGAACTTCATGCTGGCTTTTGCCGCAAAAAGAACAGTACAGCAGCTTGCCTGAACCGTCTTTGCGCTTATCTGTCATCAGTAAACCTCTTTCATTAAGTATCTGTCCCGTCGAATCGGTCGCCAATGGCTTACCCTATCAACGGCAGTGCGACCAATCTGCGCAAAACAGCCTTTCAGCATAGGCCATACAACCCATTGGTACGATGCAAAGCATCACCCGACGCTTTATATTCACTATAGTATATCGGCAACCGACCCGATGTGGATAGTTGCGCTATCCATCAGTGGCAAACCGAGTTATTGCTATGTGAACCGAGGGTTGGATAGGCTACACCATTCAAGGCCGTAGTCTGACACAATCAGCCGCGGTGAGTCATTACCGAATCGACCAAACCGTATTCTACAGCTTCGTCTGCTGACAAGAAGCGGTCACGTTCGGTATCACGCTCAATTTCTTCGAGCGGTTTACCTGAATGTTTAGCCATCAGCTCATTCATACGAGCTTTAACTTTCAGGATTTCTTTAGCGTGGATTTCAATATCCGTCGCCTGCCCCTGGAAACCACCCAGCGGTTGGTGAATCATCACGCGCGAATTTGGCAGACAGAAGCGTTTGCCCTTGGCTCCTGCGGTCAGCAGGAACGCGCCCATGGAACAGGCTTGCCCCATGCAGATGGTGCTTACGTCAGGTTTGATAAACTGCATGGTGTCATAAATAGACATTCCCGCAGTGATGACGCCGCCCGGTGAGTTGATATATAGATGAATATCTTTCTCTGGGTTTTCCGCTTCAAGGAACAGCATCTGAGCCACGATCAGATTTGCCATGTGATCTTCAACCTGACCAGTCAGGAAGATGATTCGCTCTTTCAACAGACGGGAAAAAATATCGTATGAACGTTCGCCACGCGAAGTCTGTTCAACAACCATTGGCACTAAAGCCATGTGCGGTGCTAAATCACGCTCGCCACTGTATGACATTAACCGTCTCCTATAGAAATCACTTTGGCATTATTTGCTTTGATTCTACTGTAGATAAACTATGTTGACCATGCTCAACTGCCTGTGTCTGCTGTTATAGGTTAGACACTTGCCCAATATTTGGGGGCGGCACACAAAGAAATAAACCTTTTCCCATAAAAAAACCTTCGCTCTAGAGCGAAGGTTTTTATAACTTCAGAACGGATTAACCATTCAAAGCAACATTACGCTGCCTGAGTTTGGTTCATCAGATCGCTGAAGTTGGTCGCTTTTTCAGACACTTTAGCGCTAGCCAGCAGTGCTTCAACAGCTTGTTCTTCCAGAGCAACATTACGCATGTTGTTCATCAGCTCTTTGTTTTTGCTGTAGAACTCGATCACTTCTTTTGGATCTTCGTATGCAGAAGCCATCTCTTCGATCAGCGCTTTAACGCGATCTTCGTCAGCCTTCAGCTCTTTCTTAGCGATAACTTCGCCCAGCAGCAGACCAACAACAACACGACGCTTAGCCTGCTCTTCGAACAGTTCACGTGGCAGTTCCAGAGCTTGTTTCTCGTTGCCACCGAAACGCTGTGCAGCCTGACGACGCAGAACGTCAACTTCACCGTCAATCAGTGCAGCTGGAACGTCGATGTCGTTAGCTTTAACCAGGCCGTCGATAACCTGAGACTTGATACGGTTACGTACCGCGCCTTTCAGTTCGCGTTCCATGTTTTTACGCACTTCAGCTTTCAGACCGTCCAGAGAGCCATCAGCAACGCCGAAACGTTTAATGAATTCTTCGGTGAATTCTGGCAGTTCACGCTCTTCAACTTTCTTCAGAACGATATCGAACTTCGCTGCTTTCCCTTTCAGGTTTTCAGCGTGGTAGTCTTCTGGGAAGGTAACGTCGATAACGAACTCTTCGCCGGCTTTATGACCCAAGATGCCTTCTTCGAAGCCTGGGATCATACGGCCCTGGCCCATTGCCAGAACGAAATCAGAAGCTTTGCCGCCTTCGAAAACTTCGCCGTCGATAGAACCGGTGAAGTCTACGGTTACGCGGTCTTCAGCTTCTACTGCACGTTCGGTAGCAGCCCAAGTTGCCTGCTGCTTACGCAGAGTATCCAGCATTGCATCAACGTCAGCGTCGGTAACTTCAACAACTGGTTTTTCAACTTCGATGCTTTCCAGATCTTTCAGTTCGATTTCTGGGTAAACTTCGAATTCAACAGCGAAAGAGAAATCTTCGCCCAGTTTGTACTCGCCCGGTACATATTTAGGCGCGCCCGCTGGATTCAGTTTTTCTTTGATGATCGCGTCAACGAAGTTGCGCTGCATCAGATCACCCAGAACGTCCTGACGAACAGATGCGCCATAACGCTGAGAGATAATGTGCATTGGCACTTTACCTTTACGGAAGCCGTCGATACGTGCTTTTTTAGCCACGTTGACCAGCTCACTGTTTACTGCTTTTTCAATGCTGTCGGCTGCAACAGTAATGTTTACGCGGCGGCCAAGGCCTTCGGTGGTTTCAACAGAAACTTGCATCTTATACCTCAAAAAATCACAGTGCTCGGTCAACTCCAGAAGCCATTTTCAACGAAGAAAACCTGACTTCACAGAACCGGGACGGCCGCTTTCACCAGAACCGTGTTCCCTGTTTATCCCTTCTTACCTGAAGCCGCTGCTGTATTGCCTGCAACTTCAAGTCGTTTGGGCATAGAAGCGTCCCGAATACATTCAGGAAAAAATAGACGCGACATTATAGCGATGCATGAGCAATGAGTCGAGAACCGCACACCAAGTGTCCGCGGCGTGATTCACAGTTTCGAGCGATACCTTTGCCATTTCGGCTATAGCTCACACCGCTTTAGCCCCATAACAAAGACGATATGCCATGCAATCGACTGCGCATCTAATCATAAAACTCGCTACGCAAAAAGAAACGGCCTCAAGGGCCGTTTCTCATCGAACACGCTATTAATACAGCAAAAACGGTCAAGAGTTCCACCTTCGTGGTAATTTACTTGCCTTTTCGCCGCCTATTTAAGCAAGTTAGCTTAGGCTAAGGTGCCAGCCCCACGACAAGGGGGGGATGCAGGAACCGTATCTTGTAACGCTTCCCACTCTTTGTGCGTATAGGTATGCAGGGCCAGCGCATGAACACCATCGGCCAGTTCCTCTGAGAGCACGCCATAGATTGAACGATGGCGAGTCAGAAATCGCTCACCTTGGAAACGATCGCTGACTAACACCACTTTAAAATGACTTTCAGAACCTGCCGGTACGTTATGACGATAACTTTCATCAACCACCTCAAGATAGAAAGGTTCAAACGCGGCGCGTAACTTTGCTTCTATCTGTTCTCTCATCATAAGAAATCCCCTCATACTGCATCAGCCTACGTCGGCAGAAAAAACCTGGCGCTTAACAGGCTATATTCTCAAAAGATGAGCTATGACGCACCAATGAGAAACATACCTTAATGTTAATTGTAGCTTTTTCCTAGCAACCAACGACGATAAGTTACATATTTATCTTTTCTGAAACAGGGGATTTTACGCAAACGGGCGTAATGCATCCTTTCTAGTCATTTTTTCTCATATCGGTTTCTAATGCTCTCATCTCGTCGCTATGCATGAAGCGTGAAACCAGCGCCATTTCAGACTGTCGAAACGGTATGCCATGAACATCAAATACATCATGGAACCAAAGATGAGCATAGTCTTTACGGCGTTTAACGATACTGGGCCAAGGCAGCGTGGTCTGCGTTTTCCCAGCCACCAATCCCCAGTGATAACACGCAATATTATGCGTCCTCATTAAAGGAAGCTGCTCTTCGAAAGTGCTACCCACGTGTCGTGCCAGCCATTCGGTGCAAAACAGAGGTCTGCCAAATTGGTTAAGTTGATTTATTAGACCAACCATATCAGGCGTTGCGACATAGGCATGGAAACTGATCACGTCAGACTGTGCTAATGCCTCCTGATCTATCGGATGTTGGTAGGTATTCGCGGGGTGAGAAATAGGATCGGGAATATGCCATGCCCCCACGGTCAATGGCTGAATCGGGTTCACGTCTCGCGCCCATTGAAAAGCTTGCCGCAGCAAATCCAGCGCGAAAACCTCCAATTTTTCAGCATACAAAGCCTCATCGGCTCCACTGATAAATATTCCTCGATTACCCGGTTCGTTATAAAGATCCCAGAGCAGAATGCGTCCATCTGCACGAAACGTCGTGATGACGTCGTGAATATAACGCTCAATGCTGTTCCTCGCGGACAGGTTGCACACGGTATCGCGTCCGGGGCTCGCCACTGCGCGGCTGTTATGCACGCCAGGAATGGGCGCTTCTTGTAAACCGAGATGGGGTTCATTGCCTGAAAACCCACAGTCATCCATTAATGTGAGCATCACCGACATACCATGTTTTCGCGCCACTGAGAGGAAAGCATCAATACGAGCGAAGAGCCCTTCTCTATCGTGCAACCAAACAATAAAAGGCAAATTCACACGCAGCGTGTTGTAGCCAACATTTTCGGCCCAGCCCAATTCCTCATCGATTGTCGCTATATCAAAAGTTTCAGCCTGCCATAACTCGTTCCAATTAACCGCCGTGCGTGGGAGATAATTGAATCCACATAGACATCCTTGCCGTTGATACCAAGCGTTGGCTTCTTCTTTACTCCACTGTGCTCTCATGCACTTACCCTCTCTGCAATATGTCAATAGTTAACCTAATCTGGACATTTCATGACTTACACGCTTAAGAGGGATCGTTGCGGTACGAAACGGATGATAGGGGATCTTTATCGCACACCTTATCCATCCCACCCCACACTTTGTCATACTCATAGCCTGTGAGATCTTTAATCACTTGACGCGAACGGGGATCGCAATCGTCCAAACGTCCGCCCAACTTGAGACGGGCGACTTCTTTAATCAGTATCTTGTGAGTATCACGGGTGAGCTTAAATCGGTATGTGATATAAAAACTAATGGCCAGCAGTGCTCCGGTACCAAAAATCATTAAACCGACAATGGCATGAACTGCGCTAATCGGCTGCACACCGCTACCTTTTACAAATCCACTTTCCTGCAACACAATACCAATCAACATAATGGCAAGTGCGACAGTACTTTTTCGGGTTAAGACCATCACACCCGCAAAAATACCTTCACGACGTTTTTTAGTGATAATTTCGTCGACATCAGGAATAAAACTATAAATATTCCAAGGAATATAATACAACCCTGCACGAGCCACGCCAAAAATAATAAACACACCCGAGAACAGCCACACCGAGACCTGTGTTTCAGTCATATAAATATAAAAAAGAAAACACAGAACACCAAAAATACAGACATAGGATAAACGTAAAGCGCCACTCGGAGTCATATTAAATTTTTCGAGCAACATCATAAAGCCAAAAGTTCCAGGAACAGAAACAAAGGCGGCTACGGTTAAAAATCCAGAAACAACTGAAACATCCTGTTTTAAGCTATAAACCACATAATAGGTAAACACCGCACCGAAGACATCTAACGCTGTAAATGAGGAGATATAAATAGCAATATGCTGGCGGAAAATACGAATTTTGAAAGAAGAGAGGAGATCCAAGACTAAACCTTTCATATGATGCCAAAGGTTTCCCGGACCATGTGCCGATTCGTATTCAGGCTCATCACTATCGCATACATCTTTAGCTTCCCATGTACACATCCAAGTAATAAAAACAGCCACGCAAAATACGACAGCGAAAAACATCCCCGTATAAGTATACGTCATCGGATTATCTTTACCGGTAAAGTGCATAATGACACCCGGTACAGAAACAGCTAGCAGCCCTCCTAACTGTGAACACATCATACGCACACCAGACAAACGAGTCCGCTCGCTGAAACGATTGGTCATTTCTGAAGAGAGGGTTTCCCATGGGACCAGAACCATTGCCGAAAGCAGTTCAATCGACAAATAAGTACCAAGGTAGTACCAATAATTCATATCTGATATCCAAATTAGAGCATACAAAAACATCAGAGGTGAACTAATTAATAAGAAAAAACGTCGGCGACCAAATCGTTTACCTAACCATGTATTACCAAAATTATCGGTAACATATCCCATTATTGGGCTTAATAGTGCATCAATGACTCGTGCTATAGCAAAGATTGACCCAGCGTCTAATACTGTCAGTCCGCAGTAAGTTGTATAAAAGAATAGTAGCCATGTCCCTATAACGGCAAATGCACCACCACCGAATAAATCCGTGACACCATATCCTATTGCAGTACCATAACCGACTCGACGTTCCGTTGGTTTCATTATATAGACCCTGCATGTTGTGGTATAAAAAATAGCGGCTCTGCACGGAGTAATCCCCACGCAATTATTTCAAAGGTTAATAATTTTTAAAATTTAGCTATTTTATTCAGCTACTGTTATCCAACGGCGTAACAACGACGACTGGTATATAGCATCAACCATCCGTAATGATATTTCGGCCTGATTAATATCAACGTAACCAGAGTGGATATTTTCACTTATTGCACGGTAAAAAGATGAAATTGCTTTGTTGTGGCTGCTGCCCCAATAACTTTTTTCCATCCCGATAGTTATCTCATCACTAACGAGCTGAGTACTCCTTCCTTCAACTATTAGCCACAGACTATTTTGGTGCAGTTGTAATATTCCCTTTTCACAGTGAATTTCCAAAAGTAGCGGTGAATCCGTGCTGTAACAATTAGTGGCATAAAATAGTCCTCGGGCACCATTACCTAACATCATATTCGCGGTTGCGGTATCTTCAGCTTCCGTTGCCTGTGCGAGAAAAGTGCTATCGACGACGCCCTTAATCGCCTGAACACCGCCACCGAACCACTGCATCAGATCCAGCGTATGAATGGCCTGATTAATTAGCAGGCTTCCTCCTTCGCGAGCAAATCGCCCACGCCATTCACTTTGTGAGTAATACTCCTCAGATCGCGCCCACGTAAGCATTGCTCGCATACCTATCATTTTGCCAAGCGTCTGCTGTTCAAGCATGGATTTGATCTTCTGACTCGTCGGATTCAGCCTATTCTGGTAGCAGATGCCCAGCAAAACCTTGGATGCTAAGGCAGCCTGTTTGATTTGTTGGATTTCACTCACGTTTAGCGCTAACGGTTTTTCTGTGAATACATGTTTGCCAGCGGCTAAGGCCGCAATAATAATTTCTCGATGCGAATGATGTGGCGTGCAAATATGCACCACGTCAATCTCCTTATCACACAACATGTCATGATAATGACGTGCATAGAGACAGCCATAGCGAGATGCCAGCTCTTCGCCTTTAGCTTGGTCGAGCTCAACGATGGTGTGTAAATTTCCCTCAGGGTGATGTTTTATCCCCTCTACATGACGTGCATGAATAGAGCCACACCCTACAATAGCCGCGTTGATCCTTTGCATACCGCCTCCAACTTAGGTCAATTGATTCTGATTTGCCCACATTTGCGCCCGTACGCATACCTCAGCCGCTTTAAACGCATGAGCCTGAGTCATGGCGTTTTCAGTACGGTTGAGGCAATCAAGGATTAATTGGCCAAAATATGGGAAACCGACTTGACCGGCGACGGGATAACGGAACTCTCCCGCGTTATTGACCAGATACACCACATCCTGCTCCTGATGAGTGATGTCGACGTATTTGCGGATCTCAATGTAGCCCTCCGTTCCTAGCAACGTTAGGCGACCATCCCCCCAAGTGGAGAGTCCCTCTGGCGTAAACCAATCACAGCGGAAATAGCCCGTTGCACCATTGCTGCCCACTAGCATGGCGTCGCCAAAATCCTCAAAATGTGGATGTTGTGGGTGGTTGAAGTTTTTTGCCTGAGCGGCGATAACTCGGGCATTGTCGTTAGCGGTATAAAATAGAAACTGTTCTATTTGGTGGCTGCCAATATCACATAATATTCCGCCAAACTGCTTTCTGTCATAGAACCAATCGGGTCGCCCTTCACCTTCACGATGTGGCCCCATCCCTAGCGTTTGTACTACGCGACCAATTGCGCCTTGTTGCACTAACTGTCCAGCAAAGACAGCGCTTTCAA
The DNA here is from genome assembly GCF_020150375.1 of Hafnia paralvei. Taxonomy (NCBI): domain Bacteria; kingdom Pseudomonadati; phylum Pseudomonadota; class Gammaproteobacteria; order Enterobacterales; family Hafniaceae; genus Hafnia; species Hafnia paralvei. The sequence goes on from NZ_CP083737.1 coordinate 3,483,862, forward strand.
CGTGCAAACGCTCGCTGTAATACACGGCATATTTACGCCCAGTTTGCTCTACCTTCTGTTGAGCCGCAGCCAGCTGCTCAAGGCTAATCAATGGCGCTTTGTCAGTAAAATAGTCTTTCCCAGCATCCATAACCTGCAAGCCAAGCGCACAGCGTTCGGCTGGAATCCCTGCCCCCGCAACCAGTTTAACCTGTTCGTCGGCCAATAAACTTGCAAGGGAATCAGCGACTTGAGCCTGTGGATATTGGCTAACAAACTTTTTAACCTTTTCAGGATCGGGATCGTAAACCCATTTCAAGGTCGCTCCAGCTTCAATCAGGCCATTACACATGCCATAGATATGCCCGTGATCGAGCGCCGCAGCGGCGAAAACAAACTCACTCGGTTGTACGACCGGCTGAGGCTTTCCAACCGGGGCATAGTTCATACCATCTTTGTTTTTCATGCCGAAACCTCGCTGCTCATGTCTTTGTCCATATCTTTGCCCAGAGGGATCTCCCCCTCATCACTAAAGTTTTCTACCGAAGCAGATTTTTCATGAAAATGAGGCGCGAGAGATATCAAACCACCGGTTTGGTAATATGGATCATCGGCATCAATAGGTAGGCTGACATAGGCACGCGTGATAGCAGACTTATAGATAGCAGTGATAAGTTCCAACGCGCGTTTGCCCTGCACACCATCCACTAACGGAGTCGTGCCGGTTTCTAGAGCATGCAGGAAATTATCTATCTGACCAGCATGTAAGGTGTGGGCCAGCTTTGGCACGGAACGATAAAGCTCATCCAACTGCTTTTCACACTCCGTATCGCGTTCTTCAATTGGAAACCCATTCGAGCCAGAAATACTGGCGTACTTATCCCACGGAGCTGAAATTCTAGCCTTCTCACCTTGAATGACTATTTTCTGATCTTCACCATGATGGACAACCGATGCGGTAAGCTGGGTTAATGCGCCAGAGTCATATCTAAAAATTGCGGCGGAAAGATCTTCAACTTCAGCGTTCTCATGCGCCGCATTGGTGATCATCGATACCACCTCAGAGGGATACCCTAGCATCCACTGAATGGCATCAACGTGGTGCACGGCATGATTAAGGGTGCACCCGCCGGCCTCTTTTTCCCAGGTTCCACGCCACCATAGATCATAATAAGAGCGCCCACGCCACCAAAATGAATCCACCTGCGCATGACAGATCTTTCCTGCCACACCTGAATCAATGACCGCTTTTAAGCGCCAGAAAGCATCGGTAAAGCGATTTTGCGCAATAATAGAAAGCGTCTTACCACTGGACTTGGCGGCAGCAATAACGGCATCGCACTCTTGTAATGAAGCGGCCATCGGTTTTTCACAAAGCACATGTTTACCTGCATTAAGAGCATCAATAGCAATCTCTGCATGGACATATGGCGGCGTACAGATATCAAAAACATCAATATTCTTATCGCTTAGAATATCGCTATGGCTGCTGTAAACTTTAGCGTCGTTCAGCCTATATTGGCGTTTTTTCTCTTCTGCCTTTTCAGGGTAAATGTCAACCAGCGCTACAATTTGGCAACGGTCAGAAAAATTTAAGTACCCTTGTATATGAGCACGAGAAATACCGCCGGTACCAATAATCGCGATTTTCTGCATTCTATTACCTCGTTATCATTGATAGAACAAACTCCGTTCCATTCATACAATTAATGTGTTTCTCATAAACATTCCCCATTATTAAGTCAGAGTTGACACCGTAACGCTTAGCTATCTCTGAATAACGGAGTCGGGAAAAAATAATTGTGTCTTGTTATCAACTTCTTCATTTGAATTTTATTTTTGAGAGAATAGTAATGGCTTCTTTTTCACACAACTGTTATTTATGGGACAAATTGCAGCATGTAGATTTAGTCAGCACGACAGAAATAAAACTTCAAAATATACAATTGGCTAGCCACGCAAATAATCTCATCACTCATACATGGAGTCGATCACAAAAATGACTGGCAAATTAAAAATCAAGCAGTTAGCAGAGCTTACCCAACTGTCGACCAGCACTGTTTCTCGCGTATTATCGGGTAAATCAAACGTCAGTCCTCAGGCAAAAGAGAAGGTATTTACTCACGCGAAATTACTGGGTATTTTGCACAACATACCCGCTGGACGGTTATTAATGAATTCCATATTAGTGTGTGCCCCAGCCAAAGCATTCACGCCTCATGGCGATCGTTATTATTATGAGATCATTCAAAGCATCCTCTCTGAAATCGAACATTACGACATACGACTCAGTAAATGCAGCTTGGAGGTCAATGGAGCTGATATTTCATCATTTATAAAACTAATCAACAATGATGATATTGATGCAATAATAATAATTGGAATTGATGACGCAATGTTATACAAGCTCGCCTCGGAATCCAATAAACTGGCTATTACGATAAATGCTAAAGATAAAGAAATGCGTTTAGACAGTATTTCGCCAGACCACTATTCTTCAAGTTACAGCGCTGCGACTTATTTATTTCAAAAAGGCCATCGTCCAGTTTTACTGTTTACAGACCTACGCCGCGATACCATGCTGCTACGCCTCGACGGCTTTAAAAGAGCCTGTTTAGATCATCATGTGTTTTTTGAAGAGTCAGAGCATCTGCTGGTGAATAAGGGGTACGAGGCTGAAGAAGCTAAACTCTCGTTTGAAAAATACCTGCAAAATCGCGCTCGCGAGGCGTTACCCTCTGCCATCCTGTGTGGAAGCAACACCATTGCTCAGGCTGTGATTGATGTTTTCGAACAGCACGGTATTCAGGTCCCAGATGACGTATCGGTCATGAGTCTAGATTTTAATATTGGAATAAAAAAAACTAACTCTCTCGATATTACTTCCGTTTATTTACCCTGTAGAGAATTGGGTCGAGAGTCTGTGTATGTTTTGCAAAGTCGGCTAACTCGCCCTGTTCGGACTGCATTTAACCTACTGTTGCAAAGCCAGTTTTACATCGGAAACTCCGTTGCTGATGTGAATTGGAAACGCAAAGATCTTTATCAGCCATCCTCCAATGACGCTTAAATGAATGAACGAGGATTCTGACATCCTCCTTGCTTCGGAGATTGTGAGCTTTCCTGTATGCAATAAAATCGTTTTTCAGGGCTTCAACATCTCAACGCCAATGTTATGATGGTGAAAATTTTGTCCATCAAGTCCGTAGCTTCGCCAGTACCAAAGTCGAACACGGCGTCTTCTCACGAAAAAATGGTTATTAACTCGATGAAAATGATCACAAAACTGTTTTTCCCGCTCCTTGCCGTTTTCGCCTTGGCCGGATGCGCAACCAGCACCAATACACTAGACGTTAATCCGAAGATGGCACTGCCGCAGCAGGACCCAACCCTGCAAGGTATTACCATCAGCATTAACGGCGCCGATGTTCGTCAGGACAAAGCACTGGCGAAAGTCAATCGCGACGGTGAGTTAGTTACGCTGACCCCGTCCCGCGACCTACGATTCCTGTTACAAGAAGTGTTGGAAAACCAGATGACTAAACGTGGTTATATGGTTGGGCCAAGCGGCGCTGTTGATTTACAGATTGTTGTAAACCAGCTGTATGCAGACGTTAAAGAAGGCAATCTGCGTTACAACATCACTACGAATGCCGATATCTCTATTATCGCTCAAGCGAAAAACGGCAATAAGCAGGTGAAGAACTACCGCTCCGTTTACAACGAACAGGGTGCATTTACTGCATCTAACAGTAAAATCACCAATGCGGTTAACAACGCGATGACGGATATTGTGGCAAACATGGCTCAAGACACCAGCATCAGCGACTTCATTAAAGCGAACGCCCGTTAATTACCCCCATCGTTTTCACCCCGCTCTGCCCTTCTGGGCAGAGCATGGGAATCAATTGAATGCCTAATTCAAATTTAGCTATTTTTGCTCATCGCAATACCGTCATATTACTTTTACTGGGTTTTGCCTCTGGCCTTCCTTTAGCTCTTACCTCAGGTACGCTTCAGGCTTGGATGACCGTTGCCAACGTCGATCTTAAAACTATCGGGTTCTTCTCTTTGGTAGGTCAGGCATACGTCTTTAAGTTCCTTTGGTCACCTATGATGGATCGTTATACGCCATCGTTTCTCGGCCGCCGCCGCGGCTGGCTGTTGGTCACCCAAGTATGTTTACTCATCACTATTTTTGCCATGGGGCTACTCAACCCAATCCAGCATCTATGGTGGCTGGCCGGATTAGCCGTTATTGTCGCGTTTTGCTCAGCCTCGCAAGATATTGTCTTTGATGCCTATAAAACCGATCTGCTCAGCGCTGAAGAGCGCGGAACCGGCGCCGCCGTTTCTGTTCTAGGCTATCGCCTTGCGATGCTGGTTTCTGGTGGACTCGCACTCTGGCTGGCCGATCGCTATTTAGGCTGGCAAGGCACCTATTGGCTGATGGCGGGTTTGATGCTGATCGGGATCGTCGCCACCCTATGCGCTCCCGAGCCACAGGTTTCTGCCCCTGCACCACGCACGCTTGAGCAGGCGGTCATTGAACCGCTCAAAGATTTCTTTGGCCGCAATAATGCCTGGCTGATCCTGCTGCTTATCGTGATGTATAAAATGGGTGATGCCTTTGCAGGCAGCCTAAGCACCACCTTCCTGATCCGTGGCGTCGGTTTTGATCCGGGTGAAGTTGGTCTCGTCAATAAAACGCTTGGCCTATTTGCCACCATCGTTGGCGCATTGTTTGGTGGCGTGCTGATGCAGCGTTTATCATTGTTTCGCGCATTGATGCTGTTTGGTATTTTGCAGGGCGTATCCAACTTCGGTTACTGGCTGCTCGCCGTGACCGATAAAAATCTGCTCACCATGGGAAGCGCCATTTTCCTCGAGAACCTCTGTGGGGGGATGGGAACCGCGGCGTTTGTCGCACTGTTAATGACGCTGTGTAATAAATCCTTCTCAGCCACTCAATTTGCGTTGCTTTCAGCCCTATCCGCCGTCGGTCGTGTCTATGTAGGACCTGTTGCGGGCTGGTTTGTTGAACTGCATGGCTGGCCGTTGTTCTATCTATTCTCCATCATTGCTGCTGTTCCGGGGCTTTTATTGCTCGCAGCCTGCCGAAAAACGTTGGAATACACGCAAACTACCGGTGAATTCTCCCGACGAACTCGGTTTGCACGTGCCTATAAAGTCGCATCTCAGTCGCTGCTGATTGGCTGTGTGCTGATCGCGCTATGGCTAATCGGACTATTAGTAGAAAGCGTACTAAGCCTAGATGCGGGGTCAGTGATGCTGTGGTTATTGGATATCGGTTTACTGCTCAGCCTGTTTGGCATTTTACTGGGTGCAACGTTGGATTATAGAAGCCAACGTCATCATCAACAGATTATTTGATTGCGCCGTTAAATTAATTTATGCGCAAAATTTATTGAGAAATAATTAAGAAAGCATCGGCTGTTTTTTAGTCGATGCTTTTTTTATTTCGCGTCATTGCCATTTTAATAACAATTTGAATAGTTTTTTATTGCTGTTTTTTTCATCTTCCCTTCAAAAATAACCGCTCAACTCTCGTTCAAATTTATTTTTTTGCAGCGAAAAAATAAAAACATATTTTTAACAATACGGAAATTCTTTCACGTTTTGTGCTTTATATCGCTTTCTATCACTCCAAATGTAACGCGTTACATATCCCTACGATCTGTGTCACATTTTCCTATTTTAAGCTGGCAATTCATGAGCTAACGCCCCATTAAGGACTACGCTAAAAGTGACAAAAAGTGATTTTCAAGGATGTGAAATCATTTTTTGTTACATTTACTTTGTTACAACAAAGTGAAAATAACCTACTGATTTAATAGCTACATTCACCTTAAAATGCACCATGAAATGCGACATTTAAAACAAATAATCTGGACTTTTTAAACAATAGGATGACAGTCCCTTAAGAATGTTTACAGATCTGCAACCTTACCGTAAAATGCCCCTACATTTGGGACGACAGAGAGCCTTCGATTGAGGTCGTTAGATGAGACTCAGTAAATTAAATAAAAGCTTTGGGATATTATCTTTAATCGCAGCCTCAGCCTTGCTGAGCGGTTGTGATATGGCGCTTCTGGATCCTAAAGGACAAATAGGTCTAGAGCAGAGATCCCTGATACTGACTGCCCTTGGGCTGATGTTAATCGTGGTGATTCCAGTAATCGTAATGACAATTGTATTTACGCGTAAATTCCGCGCGTCGAATACGGATGCCAAATACACTCCCAACTGGTCTCACTCTAATAAAATTGAAGCTGTCGTTTGGACAGTGCCAATTATCATTATCGCTATCCTCGCAACGCTAACGTGGAAAACGACTCACGAACTAGACCCGTATAAACCACTGGTTTCAGACGTCAAACCTATCCGTGTCGATGTTATTTCCCTCGACTGGAAATGGTTGTTCGTTTATCCGGATCTGGGTATCGCGACCGTTAACGAACTGGCTTTCCCAGCGAATACTCCGGTTAATTTCCGTATCACCTCAAACTCGGTAATGAATTCCTTCTTCATTCCTCGTTTAGGCGGACAGATTTACGCGATGGCAGGCATGCAGACCCAACTGCATCTGATTGCCAACGAGCCGGGTAAATACAACGGGATCTCCAGCAGTTACAGCGGCCCAGGTTTCTCTGGTATGAAGTTCACCGCCATTGCGACGCCGGATAACGCCACCTTTGATCAGTGGGTTGCTGACGTTAAAAAAGCGCCAAACCAACTGACCACGATGGCTGAGTTCGAAGCATTAGCGAAGCCAAGCGAATACCATCCGGTTGAATACTTCTCTAGCGCTAATCCTGAATTGTTTGTCGATGTGATCAACAAATTCATGGGCAGCAAGAAGATGGACATGAAGAAAGACGAGCATATGGATATGGACATGGGTGAGCACGCTCACGCAGGAGCCGAGGAATAACAGATGTTTGGAAAATTAACACTCGACGCCGTCCCGTACCATGAACCCATTGTTATGGTTACGGTTGCCGGCATTATCTTAGGTGGTCTGGCGCTTCTCGCCCTGATTACCTATTTTGGAAAATGGAAGTATTTATGGACGGAATGGCTGACCTCGGTTGACCATAAACGTCTAGGTATCATGTACATCATCGTGGCTTTCGTCATGTTGCTGCGCGGCTTTGCCGATGCAATCATGATGCGTAGCCAGCAGGCGCTCGCCTCAGCGGGAGAAGCCGGATTCCTACCACCGCACCACTACGACCAGATCTTTACCGCCCACGGCGTCATCATGATCTTCTTCGTCGCGATGCCGTTTGTCGTTGGTTTGATGAACGTAGTGGTACCGCTACAAATCGGTGCTCGCGACGTTGCCTTCCCATTCCTGAACAACCTGAGCTTCTGGTTCACCGTTGTCGGTGTGGTACTGATCAACCTGTCTCTTGGGGTCGGTGAGTTTGCTCAGACCGGTTGGTTGGCATATCCACCGCTGTCGGGCAAGGAGTACAGTCCCGGCGTGGGGGTAGATTACTGGATATGGAGTCTACAGATATCCGGTTTGGGTACCTTGCTGACGGGGGTTAACTTCTTCGCCACCATCATCAAAATGCGTGCTCCTGGCATGTCATTGATGAAGATGCCGGTCTTCACTTGGACCGCTCTGTGTACCAACGTTCTGATTATTGCTGCCTTCCCGATTTTAACCGTTACCGTCGCGTTGCTGACGGCAGACCGTTATCTCGGCACCCATTTCTTTACCAACGATATGGGCGGCAACATGATGATGTACATCAACCTGATTTGGGCCTGGGGCCATCCGGAAGTGTACATCTTGGTTCTGCCTGTCTTCGGGGTATTCTCCGAGGTCGTGGCTACCTTCTGTAAGAAGCGGCTGTTTGGTTACACTTCGCTTGTATGGGCGACCGTGTGTATTACCATTCTGTCGTTCATCGTTTGGCTGCACCACTTCTTCACCATGGGCAGCGGCGCAAACGTGAATGCGTTCTTCGGTATAGCCACGATGATTATCTCGATTCCTACTGGGGTAAAAATCTTCAACTGGCTGTTCACCATGTACCAAGGCCGTATCGTATTTAACTCTGCGATGCTGTGGACTATCGGCTTCATCATCACCTTCACCGTAGGTGGTATGACGGGCGTTCTGCTAGCAGTTCCAGGTGCTAACTTCGTACTGCATAACAGCCTGTTCCTGATTGCACACTTCCATAACGTCATCATCGGTGGTGTGGTATTCGGTTGCTTCGCGGGTATGACCTATTGGTTCCCGAAAGCATTTGGTTTCACGCTGAACGAAACTTGGGGTAAACGCGCATTCTGGTTCTGGATCATCGGTTTCTTCGTAGCCTTTATGCCGCTGTACGGTTTGGGCTTCATGGGGATGACCCGTCGTCTGAGCCAGCAAATTGACCCAGCCTTCCATCCACTGCTGATGGTTGCTGCGGGCGGCGCTGCGCTGATTGCATGTGGTATCGCGTGCCAGCTGATTCAGATCTTCGTGTCGATTCGCGACCGCGATCAGAACCGCGACCTGACTGGCGATCCATGGGGCGGCCGTACGCTGGAGTGGTCAACTTCTTCTCCACCACCGTTCTACAACTTCGCTATCGAACCGCAGGTTCACTCGCGTGATGCATTCTGGGAGCTGAAAGAAGAAGGTATCGCTTACAAGAAACCAGAGAAATATGCACCGATTCATATGCCACGTAACACTGGCGCGGGCGTCATCATTGCAGGCTTCAGCTTGGTATTTGGTTTCGCCATGATTTGGGACATCTGGTGGCTGGCGATCGTCTGCTTCCTGGGCATGATTGCAACTTGGATCGTGCACAGCTTCAACGATGATGTTGATTACTACGTTCAAGTTCCTGAAATTGAACGTATTGAAAATCAACACTTTGAACAAATTAGCAAAGCAGGCGTGAAATATGACAACTGATACTTTACATCATACTCACGGTCAGGAGGCCCATGCGGAGCATGGGCACCACGACGCCGGCGACACTAAGGTCTTCGGTTTCTGGGTCTACCTGATGAGCGACTGTATTTTGTTTGCGAGCTTGTTCGCAACCTATGCAGTCTTGGTAAACGGTACCGCTGACGGTCCATCCGGCAAAGATATCTTCGAACTGCCGTTTGTACTGGTTGAAACCTTCCTGCTGTTGTTCAGCAGCATCACTTACGGTTTCGCCATGCTGGCGATGAACAAAGGTAAAGTTGCTAGCGTAAACACTTGGCTAGGTCTGACCTTCCTGTTCGGCGCAGGCTTTATCGCGATGGAAATCTACGAATTCCATCACCTGATTGCCGAAGGTTTTGGCCCTGATAAAAGTGCATTCCTGTCTGCCTTCTTTACCTTGGTTGGCACGCACGGTATTCACGTCACTAGCGGCCTGATCTGGATTATTGTGATGATGATTCAAGTCGGCAAAAAAGGTCTGACCGCGCGTAACCGCACTCGCCTGATGTGTCTGAGCCTGTTCTGGCACTTCTTAGACGTGGTGTGGATCTGCGTATTCACCGTAGTTTATCTGATGGGGGCAATGTAATGAGTCACTCACCTACAACGGGTCACCATTCAACAGACAACAACGGTGCTAGCCACGGCAGCGCAAAGTCTTACATGATTGGCTTTATTCTATCAGTCATCCTAACGGTCATTCCGTTCTGGATGGTGATGGAAGGTACCGCTTCGCACCAAACGATTTTGATTACTGTGGTTGCGATGGCCGTGATTCAGATTTTTGTTCATCTGGTGTATTTCCTGCACATGAACACGTCATCTGAAGAACGCTGGAACCTGATAGCCCTGGCATTTACTGCCTTGATTATCGCGATTGTTGTCGTTGGCTCACTTTGGATTATGTACAACCTCAACATCAATATGATGGTCCACTAAAGAGCTGCCTGTGATGATGAAGCAATACCTGCAAGTAACAAAACCGGGCATTATCTTCGGTAACCTGATTTCGGTTATCGGTGGATTTCTCCTGGCCTCGAAGGGGAGCTTAGATGTTCCTCTATTTATCGCGACCATGGTAGGCGTGTCGCTGGTTGTCGCCTCGGGATGTGTATTCAACAACTACATTGACCGAGACATTGATAAAGTCATGGAGCGAACCAAAAACCGTGTTTTGGTGAAGGGATTAATCGCGCCTAAAGTGACATTGACCTACGCTACGCTGTTGGGCCTTGCCGGTGTTGCACTGTTATATGTCGCGGCTAATCCGTTAGCCGCTCTGTTAGCAGTGATTGGCTTCATCGTCTACGTTGGCGTTTACAGCCTGTATATGAAGCGCCATTCCGTTTATGGCACGCTGATTGGTAGTCTGTCTGGCGCGGCACCTCCGGTTATCGGCTATTGTGCTGTCAGCAATGAGTTCGATGCTGGCGCGCTAATCCTGTTGGCCATCTTCAGCCTTTGGCAGATGCCGCACTCCTACGCGATTGCCATCTTCCGCTTCAAGGATTATCAGGCCGCCAATATTCCAGTGCTACCCGTGGTAAAAGGCATCTCAGTCGCTAAAAACCATATAACGCTCTATATCGTTGCGTTTATGGTTGCCACTCTGATGCTGTCATTGGGTGGCTATGCTGGTTATAAATATCTGGTGGTTGCTGCGGCGGTGAGCGTGTGGTGGTTAGGCATGGCACTCTCTGGCTACAAAAAAGCGGTGGACGATCGCGTATGGGCACGCAAACTGTTTGTGTTCTCTATCGTTACCATCACCTGCCTAAGCGTGATGATGTCGGTTGACTTCCAGTCACCCGCAACAGAGAGCCTGCTAACAATGCTGCGCTAATATCGCTGCATCAATCACTCAGCACTCAGATTGTGCAAAAGCATTGTGCAAAAGCATTGTGCAAAAGCGTTGAAAAGCCGGATTTTATATCCGGCTTTATTTTTCCCTCTCCCCTATCCGCCTCCTAGTCTGTTCAAAATGGACAAGGTCAAGTAATCTAGCTCGGCTACAAATACGTATGTCCTAAATAACTGAAGCCGCTCTCCATACATTTTATAGGGTCACAGAATCTGCTTCAAATATGCAGGAAAGGTTTATGCCTCGGGAAGGCTTTCCATCAACTGCCTCTAGAGCAGAGCACATCAGAAAGCCACGAATAGCCAATAATTATTTCAACACAGCACAAATGCTGAATTGTTGTCGCATAAAAAGAAACTGAGGTTGTAATGAATGATTTTCAGATGACACCAGAGGAACGGAAAGCCACCTGGGGTCTAGGAACGGTATTCTCACTGCGCATGCTTGGTATGTTTATGGTTTTGCCGGTGCTGACGACCTATGGCATGTCACTGGCTGGCGCGTCAGAAACGTTAATTGGAATCGCAATCGGTATTTATGGACTGACTCAAGCCGTTTTCCAAATCCCTTTTGGCCTGTTTTCAGATCGCATTGGGCGTAAACCCTTAATCGTTGGCGGTCTACTGATCTTTGCTTTGGGCAGTGCCATCGCTGCCATGACAGACTCCATTTGGGGCGTGATACTTGGCCGAGCGCTGCAAGGTTCTGGTGCCATCGCCGCCGCCGTTATGGCGCTGTTATCAGACCTGACTCGTGAACAAAACCGAACCAAAGCGATGGCTTTTATTGGCGTGAGCTTCGGCATTACGTTTGCAATCGCCATGGTTGCTGGCCCAATTATTACCCACGCCATTGGTCTCTCCGGCCTATTCTGGATGATTGCCTTGCTGGCGCTCGGCGGCGTGGTTATTACACTACTCTTTATTCCGACTCCTCATCATCACGTACTGAATCGCGAATCCAGCATGGTGAAAGGCAGTTTTAGCAAAGTATTGGCTAACAGTCGTTTGCTCAAACTCAACTTCGGCATTATGTGTGTGCATATCTTGTTGATGTCCAGCTTTGTTGCTCTTCCTCCGCTGATGGAGCAGGCAGGGCTGGCGCGTGACAACCAATGGAAAGTCTATTTGGTGACCATGCTGATCGCATTCGCCTGCGTCGTTCCCTTCATTATTTACGCAGAAAAACAGCGTCGTATGAAACAGGTGTTTCAGGGATGCGTTATTTTAATGCTCGCAGCTGAAGTCATTCTCTGGTACGCCGGTTTGCACCTATGGGGCATTATTTTCGGTGTACAGGTCTTTTTTATTGCTTTCAACGTAATGGAAGCGCTTCTGCCTTCGCTTATCAGCAAAGAATCACCCGTTGGCTACAAAGGTACCGCGATGGGGATCTATTCCACCAGCCAATTCATTGGTGTAGCTATCGGCGGAAGCCTCGGCGGTTTCTTGTATGCGCACGACGGTGCCGCTACCGTTTTTACCGGCTGCGCAGTACTTGCGGTTATTTGGCTTGCCGTTAGCCTCACGATGCAAGAACCGCCTTATGTCAGCAGCCTTCGCATTGTTATTCCAGCAGGAATTCCGGCTACGCCACAGCTAGAACAGGCGATTAAGCAACATCACGGCGTAGCTGACGTGGTGCTGATCCCTGAAGAACAAACAGCGTATGTGAAAATTGACTCTAAGATCACAAGCCGTGGAGAGATAGAGTTGTTTGTGGCGGGGCAGCATTAGGTGTTTATAATTTTTTATGGGTAATTTCGTGCGCCTAATACACCGAAACCAGAATGTACAGGGTGCAGGCGTCCGAGCAAGGCGGCTCAATCGCCGCCTTCCAACCAGATTATTTCTATACTAGAACGGTGAAGGTTTTCGTCCGCCCGTTAGCATTAGTTTCTCCATGATGCCACTGGCGTAGGCGTCCGACGAAAGGTTGCCTGCGCGCAACCTCTCGACTCTCGCACTTTTTACCGCGTCGTTTGGCCGACCGGTCTCGGAGCGCACATCCTGTACGCCCTCAACCTACCGCCATCTTCCCTGATGGCGGTTCTATCACGCATTTCATTCAACACGAAAAAAACACAGCAATATTGTTTTTTTTGTGTCTTTTTAATTGTTTAAGTCTTGGTAGGGAGAGCCGCCGATACAGGGATGTATCGGCGGAGTTTGGGGCGCCCTGGATGGGCGATACCAAACCGGAGCGGGAATGGCGTCTCGGATAAAAGCGCGCGAGTGCAGAGACCACGCGCTGGTGGTCTCTGCCCGTACGCCTTCACCGGTGTATCAATGAAGCTCGGTATCGACAGGCGGGCGGAATATTACACAATGCTTGCAGAGTGGAGTTCCCAAACCGGAGCGGAGATGGCGTCTCGGATAATAAGCGCGAGGTTTGAAGGGGGCGCGTGCAGCCCCCTCTCCCGTGAAAACCGTATTAATCTCTGAAATTATTAAACTGGAATGGTTGTCCCAGAGCGGCGCCACGGATTAATGCCATTACACCTTGTAGGTCATCACGTGATTTACCTGTAACTCGCACCTGCTCGCCCTGAATCTGGGTTTGCACTTTCAGCTTGCTGTCTTTGATAAGCTTGATAACTTTCTTCGCCATCGTAGTATCAATACCTTTTTTCAGCTTGGCTTCGATACTGTAAGTTTTCCCGCTGTGTTCGATTTGCTCTGGAACTTCCAGCGCTGCACCGTCGATGCCACGCTTCGCCAGTTTTTCACGCATAATATCGACCAGCTGGTTCACCTGAAAATCTGAAACACTGGAAATCTTAATGCTTTCGTTTTTTTCAATCAGCTCAAAGCTGGCTTCGACGTTGCGAAAATCCCAACGGGTTCCCAGCTCACGTGAAGCGTTCTCTACGGCGTTACGGACTTCTTGAATATCAATTTCTGAAACGATATCGAATGAAGGCATGCTAAATCTCCTCTCGGTTGAATGCCGAGCATAATAGCGGCTTCCTACGTCGATGCAACTCTAGCCGCAGTCCTTACACCATAACAGATGCTTCCCACTGCGATCTGCGTCATAAAAGTTTATACTGATAAGATTGAATATTTCTGCTTTGCGCGCAAATTGCCCGATGTATCGGGAAGGAGGCCAAATGAAAATAACAGTTCTTGGTTGCGGAGCGCTAGGGCAGCTATGGCTATCAGCATTGGAACAGGATGGGCATGATGTTCAGGGTTGGCTACGCGTACCGCAGCCCTATTGCCCTGTGAACATTATCCAGCTGGATGGAAAGTCATATAATAAAAATCTTGCGGCTAACGACCCCATGCATTTGGCAGAGAGTCAAATTCTGCTGGTCACGCTCAAAGCGTGGCAGGTATACAATGCTCTAGCGCCCCTTTTGCCTAAAATTTCACCATACTGTCGCATCATCTTGCTACATAACGGGATGGGAAGCCAAGACGAACTCCCCTATGTTGAGCAGCCCCTTTTCCAAGGAGTAACCACTCACGCAGCGAGACATGATGGTAATACCATTATCCATGTCGCAGCAGGCGCCACACATATTGGCCCAACTAACTCTGCGGCCATTGGTCAAAGCAATATTGCAGAGGTTCTGCATCATGCACTTCCCGATGTGGCGTGGCACGACAACATTATGCCCGCCATCTGGAAAAAGTTAGCCGTCAACTGTGTAATCAATCCGCTGACAGTGATCTACAACTGCCGTAACGGTGACCTGCAAAAATATATGCCGCATGTCGTAGCCCTCGTCAAAGAGATCGCCTACGTGATGGAAGCCGAAGGATACAGTACCTCGTCAGACAGCTTGCTGCACTACGTCACCAATGTCATATGTATGACCGCCGATAATTATTCATCAATGTACCAAGATGTTCTGGCACAGCGTCATACCGAAATTGATTATATTACGGGCTATTTGCTGAAAATGGCGCGTAAGCATGGTATTAGTCTCACCGAAAATAGCCATGTATTTGAAACTATTAAACGAAAGGAACAAACCTATGAGCGCATCGGCTCTGGTGTGTCTGGCTCCTGGTAGCGAAGAAACCGAAGCAGTGACCACTATCGATCTGCTGGTTCGTGCCGGCATTAAAGTTACCACGGCAAGCGCCGCGGGAAATGGCGATCTGATGATAACCTGTTCGCGCGGAGTCAAACTGCTCGCAGATAAACCGTTAGTACAGGTCGCCGATGAGTCTTATGACGTTATTGTTTTACCGGGCGGGATTAAAGGCGCGGAGTGTTTCCGAGACAGTGAACTGGTGGTGGAAAAAGTGCGCCAAATGCATTTGGAAGGCAAATTAGTTGCCGCCATCTGTGCCGCTCCGGCACTGGTACTAGCGCACCATAAACTGTTCAGCGTCGGCAATATGACCTGTTTTCCGACTCTGAAAGATAAAATCCCAGAGAATCAATGGATCGATAAACGCGCCTATTACGATGAGCGCGTCAATTTACTCACCAGCCAAGGCCCCGGTACTAGTATCGATTTTGCGTTAAAAATTATTGATGTGCTGCTAGGCAAAGAAAAAGCTGCCGAAGTGGCAGCTCAGTTAATTCCTGCATCGGGGATTTGGGCATACAACGAATAGGCTCAGTATCCTACCGACGCCACGGTTTCCAGTAACGGTGAATCAAACATCGCCACCGGAGAAATAACCTGCTCATTGAGCGGTAATTTATCACCGTAGCGAGCCTTGATAATTTTCTTCACTGCAGGGGAAGAGAGATCAAAATCCTCTATCCTCTGCACGGTTCCAATTTTCAATCCAGCCGCGCGGAAATACATCTTCCAAACCAGCTCAGAACAATAAATATCTGTGTCTGACCAGCCAAACAAGATGTCGTATGGCTTACCGATAAAATAACCTGCCTGCTGATTTAGCGCCTGCACCTGCGCAGTCGCCAGGGGCTGTTTTAAGCGTTTAGCCACATAAGATTTTCCCACCCCGTGATCGATCCATTTCTGCAAAGGCGTGTATCTCACGTCGCCCGACGCTTCAAAAACCATGGGCTGATTATTCTTCAATAAGACAATTCCAACATGACTCCATATGGAATGTGTGGCCTTATGAATCGCCAAACTCTGCGACGATGGCGACGTTTGGAATATAATATCACCGGGCTGCGGTTGCCATGCTAGGCTTGCTCGCGGCTGCATGAAGAGCAGCAACAAGCACAACACAATAGCCAGACTGATAATACTTTTGCCCGTAATCCTTTTAGGCTCAGACCTCATTTCCATATGGTTCCTATGGTCGATACACCTTCACATTGTTATAGCCCTGCTCTTTAAGATACAGCGCCTGCAAGCGGCTCATCACACCTCTGTCGCAGTACAACACATAGCTTCGGCTCTGATCGAGATCGCCAAATTGGGTAGCGAGTTTGTAGAATGGTAAGCTTTTGACTTCTAACCCTTCAATTTTCAGCGGTTTATCTTCCTGTTCGTCATTCGAACGGATATCCAACACCACTTCATCACCGGTTAAAGCCTCAACGGTTTCAACTTCAATTACCTGTTCGCTAGTCTGCTCAGCAATTTCACGGATATCCATGTTTTGCGCTTCAGCGACCACGCGTTCGAGGATGTCAAAATCAAAGTTTTCCTCTTCGGCTTCAATCTTAGACTTCACTGCTTTTACGGTTGGGCTTTTCGAAATCACACCGCAGAACTCAGGCATGGTTTTCGCAAAGTCTTCAGTACCAATTTCCCTAGCCATATCAATGATATGTTCTTTATCATGAGAAATCAGCGGACGCAGAATCAGTGTGTCAGTAACGCCGTCAATCAGACGCAGGTTAGTCAGTGTCTGGCTAGAGACTTGTCCCAGTGCTTCACCGGTAACCAGTGCCTGAACACCATAGCGCTCAGCCACTTTGGACGCTGCTCGCATCATCATTCGCTTGAGGATAACACCCATTTGGCCATCATCCACTTTCTCAAGAATCTCACCAACAACGGGAGCGAAATCAATAGCGACAAAACGCACGCGGTGAGAGCTACCAAAGCGATTCCACAAATAATGAGCAACCTGTTTCACACCGATTTCATGAGCGGAACCGCCCAAATTAAAGAAGCAGTAATGCACACGGCACCCACGGCGCATCAGCATATAGCTAGAAACACCCGAGTCAAAACCACCGGAAATGAGCGACAGGACATCTTCCTGCGTGCCGATAGGATAACCGCCCAAGCCTTCATAGCGCCCTTTAATCAACAGCAAGCGATCGTCTTCGATCTCCAAATGTACGGTAACTTGCGGATGAGATAACTTAACTTTGGCGCTTTCAATATGCTGATTTAACCCGCCACCGACATAACGCTCGACTTCGATAGAGGTAAATTCATGCTTACCACGACGCTTAACTCGGACGCAGAAGGTTTTCCCCTCCAGCTTGTCACGGTACATTTCGAGCGTTTGCTCGAAGATGTTGTGCATATCGGTGTATGGGCAATCATCAACTTCTAAAATGTGATGGATCCCCGGGATTCGCGTTAAAGCATCACGTACCTGCTCGGTACGGCTTTCATCTTTAGCACGAACTTCGATATGATCCCAATGGCGTACGATAGCCACTTCATCAATCTGCTTTTTCAGAACGTTGCGAATGTTCCCTGTTAGGATCTTGATAAAGCGCAAACGTACTGATTGGCTTTTGATGGTGATTTCTGGGAATAATTTAATGATAAACTTCATGGCGGCCGTGGCTATTTCGTCGTGATTTACGTTAAAAGGGCTTACACTACGTACCCTAAATTGAGGACGTAATGTACAAGGCGCGCAGTATAGCACTAAGTTGTAATCTGGCGCACTGAACCTCATCTCATGAGTTGAAAATCCGTAATTTGCCAAGTCCTGCAGAGTCCGGTAACGTGGCGAAAAATTCTGGAACTCCATCGCTGAATCACTGTTGATTACAGAACATATAAAAGAAAAGAATACTATGGCAAAAAAAGCACCCGCGGCGCCCAGCTTTGAGCAGGCACTGAGCGAACTGGAACAGATTGTTACTCATTTAGAATCTGGCGAGCTGCCATTAGAAGACGCGCTGAATGAATTCGAGCGTGGCGTACAGCTAGCTCGCCTTGGTCAGCAAACGTTGCAACAAGCAGAACAACGCGTGCAGATCCTACTTAATGACGATAAGGATGCCCCTTTATCCCCTTTTAACACGGATCACGTCAGTGTGGATAAAAGTTAAACATGGTTGTTTTTGAACAGTTACTCAAAACCTATCATCAGCGCGCCGATGCAGCGCTTATTCAGTATATAGAGCCTCTGCCCTTTGCTGATGGACAACTCGTTGCCGCCATGCGCTACGGTGCTTTGCTCGGTGGCAAACGCCTACGTCCTTATCTGGTGTATGCCACCGGAGAGATGTTTGGTCTATCATTAGATAATCTGGATGCACCTGCGGCCGCCGTTGAATGTATTCATGCTTATTCCCTGATGCACGACGATTTGCCCGCCATGGACGATGACAATCTGCGTCGGGGTCAGCCCACTAGCCACATCAAATTTGGCGAGGCACATGCTATTTTAGCCGGTGACGCATTACAAACGCTCGCCTTTTCCATTCTAGCCGACAGCCCAATGCCCGACGTCGCGGTCAGCGATCGACTAGCAATGCTGAGTGAATTAGCGCAAGCCAGTGGCGTTGCGGGAATGTGCGGCGGCCAAGCGCTAGATTTGGAAGCCGAAGGCAAACACGTAGACTTACAGTCGCTTGAGCGAATTCACAACCATAAAACCGGCGCACTGATCCGCTGCGCGATCCGTATGGGCGCTCTGGCTGCGGGTGATACTGGCCGCGCTGCGCTACCTCTGTTAGACCGCTACGCAGCGGCGATTGGTCTCGCATTTCAAGTTCAAGACGATATCCTAGACGTTATCGGCGACAGTGAAAAAACGGGCAAACCACAAGGTTCAGATCAAGAGCTAGAAAAGAGCACCTACCCTGCTCTGCTCGGTCTAAAACAAGCCCAAAATAAAGCTCTAGATCTGTATCAAGATGCAATACAGGTACTTGAAGAGCTTGAGCAACACCACAGCATTGACACTCTGGCGTTAAAATCCTTAGCCAGTTTTATCATTGAGCGCGATAATTAAGACAAATAAAAAACCACGCATTCATTCTATGCCCAAAATAGTTGGAGTTGCGTCAAAGCAGCAAACAAGTAACCCCCTTTGAACTGACTTAGGTCAGAATATCGGGTAAATGTGTTGCTAACACCGATGTAGCTTCAAGTATGCTGGGCATATATCGCAGAACGAATTTCAGACATGAGCCGCTAATGAGTTTTGATATAGCCAAATACCCGACACTCGCGCTGGTTGACGATCCTAACGATCTACGCCTGCTACCGAAAGAAAGCCTGCCAAAGCTGTGTGACGAACTTCGTCAGTATCTGCTCAATAGCGTTAGCCGCTCCAGCGGACACTTTGCTTCCGGTCTTGGAACCGTCGAACTAACCGTTGCGCTGCACTATGTTTATAACACCCCGTTTGACTCGTTGATTTGGGATGTCGGCCATCAAGCATACCCACACAAAATTCTGACGGGGCGCCGTGACCGTATTGCAACTATCCGCCAAAAAGGCGGTTTGCATCCGTTCCCGTGGCGCGATGAAAGCGAATACGATGTGCTGAGCGTAGGTCACTCTTCCACTTCCATCAGTGCTGGCTTGGGTATGGCCGTGGCTGCTGAACGAGAAGGGAAAAATCGCCGTACCGTATGTGTTATTGGCGACGGAGCTATCACGGCAGGTATGGCGTTTGAAGCCATGAACCATGCGGGTGATATCAAAGCCGACATGCTTGTTGTCTTAAATGACAATGAAATGTCGATCTCTGAAAATGTGGGCGCGTTAAATAATCACTTAGCGCAGTTGCTTTCCGGCAAACTTTATTCCAGCCTGCGTGAAGGTGGAAAAAAGGTTCTGTCTGGCCTGCCGCCGATTAAAGAGTTGGTCAAACGCACCGAAGAGCATCTGAAAGGGATGGTCGTTCCAGGGACCTTATTTGAAGAGCTGGGCTTTAACTATATTGGCCCCGTTGATGGACATGATGTGCAGGCCCTAGCCGCGACGCTAAAAAATATGCGCGACCTGAAAGGCCCTCAGTTACTGCACATTATGACGAAAAAAGGCAAAGGCTATGCGCCAGCCGAAAAAGATCCGATCAGTTGGCATGCGGTCCCTAAATTTGATCCTGCCAGCGGCACTTTGCCGAAAAGCTCCGGTGGATTACCAACGTACTCCAAAATTTTTGGTGACTGGTTGTGTGAAACCGCGCTTGATGACAACAAACTGATGGCCGTTACGCCAGCCATGCGTGAAGGCTCTGGCATGGTGCGTTTCTCCAAAGAATATCCGCAGCAATATTTTGATGTCGCAATTGCAGAACAACATGCGGTGACATTTGCCGCCGGATTAGCCATTGGCGGCTATAAGCCGGTGGTGGCGATTTACTCAACCTTCTTACAGCGTGCTTACGATCAGGTCATTCACGACGTAGCCATGCAAAAACTGCCGGTCATGTTTGCAATAGATCGGGCGGGCATTGTTGGTGCAGATGGACAAACGCATCAGGGCGCTTTTGATATTTCGTTCCTGCGATGCATTCCTAACTTAGTCATCATGACACCAAGCGATGAAAACGAATGCCGCCAAATGCTGCATACCGGTCATCAGTATCAGGCCGGACCAACGGCGGTGCGTTATCCTCGTGGTTCAGGCACCGGCGCGACGTTAGAGCCTCTCGCCAGCTTACCGATCGGTAAAGGCGTCGTACGCCGTAACGGCGAGAAAATTGCGATTCTAAACTTTGGGACGCTGATGCCAGATGCCTTAACGGCCGCGGAGCAATTAAATGCTACCGTAGCCGATATGCGCTTTGTGAAACCGCTGGACGAAGCCTTGATCTTAGAACTTGTCGCCACTCACGATGCGCTAGTGACTCTGGAAGAAAATGCAATTATCGGTGGCGCAGGCAGCGGCGTTAACGAACTCCTGATGTCCAAACGCAAAATGGTGCCAGTCCTCAATCTGGGGTTGCCAGATCGTTTTATCCCTCAGGGGACGCAGGAAGAAGCATTGCACGAAATTCAGCTTGATGCCCAAGGCATCGTTGATCAAATCCAGAACTGGCTGCAAAACTAACCGCGTTATCCAATAAACAAAGCTACCTTTCGGTAGCTTTGTTCTTTTTATCTCATCGCACAAAATGAGCTTTCGCGAATCGAAATTAAGACTCGCTTGGCACACGCCAGTCATCAGCACCTGAAGTCCCTGAAACAGTGTGTTCCCAAGTAATTTTACGGTAAGCCAAAGATACTTTAACTAACTGGGTAAATTCTGCTTTCACAGCATCTTGGCAATGCGGCATGTGACAATCGATATCAACGATAGTCGCATCATCCAAAATAGTTGAGAAGAAGTGTTCCTGTTTACCTTCGATCGAGGTGCGGTACCACTTTAGCTCAACTTTCGGCAACATTTCACCGGATGCCAATGCGTTGTACAGCAATGGTACGGCTTTGTTTAATGCAACGGTGAAACGAAATGGCTTATGAACACGCTGACCTGAAGGCTGACCAGACTGTGGATCGGTAGGCACTGTCACAATGTGTTCAAATTCCTGCACTAGCATCTGATCTTCATGACCCTGCACGTAGATGTTACCTACAGAATCAGAGGTGAACGCACCAGAAGTAATGTTGCCCTGAGTTTTACCTTGAATGGCAATATAACATGGAGTTGGCATTGCAATATCCTTATAAAATCTAACTAACTATTGGGATGAATAATCCTTGATAGAACAAAGAGAGGCGCTCCCTTTTTTCTGTTTTTGATGCTATCAGCCCAGTTTAGAAAATAGCTGCCAATTACCTTGGTAAATGTAAGGAAATATAAATAGCGCAAACACAACTTAGAAAAAATTTTCTATCTCAGTCATTCATCACTTAAAACAAAAGATAGTTAGAATAATTAACTGCAGAACACAAACTCTATGTTTCTTTCACCGCTGATTTTATTCGCGACGATTTCGCCATCAATAAGAATCAGCGGTAGAAAACACTATGCTTGTGGCGGCGTCCCTTCAGCATTGGCTGCTACGACATCGATTTGGATCAATGCATCCTTAGGCAGCGCGGAAACCCCTACGATCCGTCGAGCAGGAATACCGCCGGGAAAGAATGTTGCGCAAACTTCATCTACGGCATCTATATCTGCAATATTTTTGAGGAAGATATTTACCTTAACGACATCTCCCATGACATGCTCAACGCTTTCTATGATTGCCTTAATATTTTTAAGGCACTGTACTGTCTGCTCTTTTATACCACCCGCAACCAATTTATTGGATTTTGGATCTATCGGTAATTGAGCCGAGAGATGATTGTAGTGAGAAAAAGCGACGGTCTGTGTAGATAGAGCACATTTAGGCGCATTCACCGTATTATGCGGTTCAATGATAAGCCCATGTCTGTCTTCAACAGCCTGAGGCGGGGTTCCATCGCCATGTGACACCACGGCTTCAATCTGAATCAACGCGTCCATAGGCAACGCTGATGCAACAATTACCGTACGTGCAGGAACATAAGCTATGGTTCTAGCGATGGCGGAATCTGGGAAAAATGTGGTATAGACATCATTCACGGCATCAATGTCTGAGAGATTTTTTAGGAAAATATTAACCTTCACGATATCGTCAAATGGAACGTCAATACTTTCTATGATGGCCTTAATATTCTTTAGACATTGTTTAGTCTGCTCCTTTATTCCTCCCTCAACCACTCTACCCGTTATCGGATTGATAGGTAATTGCGCTGAGAGATTATTATAATGAGAAAAGGAGACCGTTTGGTTAGATAAGGGGCTTATTGGTGCATTTATCGTGTTATGGGTAAGTTTAATTAGGTCACCCGACTGCGGTGCATTGGGAATTGTACCTTCACCGTTTGAAAGCAGAGCCTCAACCTGCACTAAAGCATCCATAGGCAAAGCATTGACCGCAACAACCGTCAGAGCAGGGACATAGGTTGGGAAAAATGATTTATAAACTAGGCTTACAGCATCCACATCTTTAATATTTCTGACAAAAATAGTAATCCTAACAACATCACTCATAACATGATTGATGCTTTCGGCAACTGCCTTGATATTTTTAAAGCATTGTTCAGCCTGTTCTTTTGCACCACCAAAAACCATTTTCCCCGATTTTGGATCGATAGGCAGCTGGGCCGAGAAATTATTATAATGAGAAAAAGCGACAGTTTGTGAATATATCCCGGTATTTTTCGGTGCATTTTCCGTATTTCTTGATAAAACCTCGTTATAACCACTCATAACAGTACTCGCCTTATAAAGTTAGGGTTTAGTGAACCACGAGACAGGCACGTGCGACACTTCATTACCGACAGCTAAGATGTCTATCCGTACTACAAACATGTTGGTTTCATGAATTCGATTGTTTATGCAAAAAAAATGCCACACGATTAAATGTGTGGCATTTAGTAACATCGTAAAATTCAATAGCTATCAATTTCGCTATAGCGATATAGTTCTAATATAATTATTTTTAGGCAAAATGATTCGCAACCTATAACACAACAAGCTTACTTAAAACATTAAAAATACAAATACGATAAGATATATTTAATTAAGTATCGCCACACGTTTATACGTATGGCGTTAATATTCAAGATATCAATTATCGATGAGACAAAATATCTTCGTCACCACCGGTACGCATTTTTATGCTTTCCAATATCCACAGGATCATCTCTTCACCGCTGATTTTATCGCGATATTCGGCAGGGAAATCTCGCGTATCGATTTCGCCATCAATCATAATCAACGGTTTTAGACGATTACCTAACTCAGTACCACTGGGTAACCACTGGAACTCTCGCCCAGTCGGGTTGAGTTTATCATGGCTGACATAGAGCTCCCCCTTAATCCCTCCCACCACAACGGTGGTGCTTGGGAAAAAGGTTCTCAATAGCTTACCTTTCGAAGTGCGGCTATCCAAAACGGACTGCTCATCTTTATTTAGACTTTTAACGTCAATCGTAATATAACTAGATGTGTATTTATCATTAATAATTCCGGCAAGTTCAATACTATAATTATCGCGCTTTTCCAACCGTCCAGGATAATATTGATATTCGTCATTTAGGCAGTAACCTTGCTCATAGTGAGGGTACTTATGGTAGGCTATTTTTGCTATATCACGAGATTGGGCATTAACCTGCCTCAGTATTTCGGCATCAAGCTTACCCGATGGTTGTGGACGAGGAATTTCAATAGAACTTCCGGTTGCTAGAATCCACTCCTTTCTTTCAGGAAAGGATTTTAGGAAATAAGATTGGAGCATATAAATAGAATTCAACCTCTCATTTATTTCCTTTGATGTCTCTATATACTCCAACATCATTCTTGGGTTGTTTTCCATATTCTGATGAATGATTTTACTGCCCGGAGACATTGCAATATCCTTCGCAACCTTACCATTGATATAGTTCACCCAATCTTTTTCTATCGAGGGATAGTCGCTACGAACCGCCTTTGTAATTTCAATATCAAAATTTTCAAATGAATAAGCCCCGCTTTTCATATAAATAAAATTAGGTAGCTCGATCTCATAACGACCAAAACAATGCTTTTGGGTGGGGAGTTGAGTACTCATGGCAACATCCTTATGAAGTGAGTGTGGCCCGCAGCCAGTAGAAGACAGCACCAAAGAACCAAGTAATAGCCACGATAAACGGCTCATAGTAAATCCCTTTAATTATTTTTTAGAAAGTTTAGCATTGTATTCCCACGCGGTGGTTTGCAGCGTTTTATACAAAGCCGCCCTGATTTTTTCGTCTTGATACAGGCTATCGTGATATTCACTGCATTTTTCAACCAGCGTTGCGTTCTGTGCCAATCAACGACTTCAGCGAGAGTCATTAGATTGAAATATTTATTCACTCCGGCAATACCATGTATATCACTTAACTAATATTCATTGACATATCACTGAGCCGTATTTCTCTATATATTCCCCCACTAAACATAATTCTATCCTGACTCAGCAACAAACTCATTAGTGAATGAGGTAATAAAGACTAACTTTTTATTTGATTGAAACAATATAAACGATTGGAAAATGATCATATGACATAACGCCACACGTTTATACGTATGGCGTTAATATTCAAGATATCAATTATCGATGGGACAAAATATCTTCATCACCACCGGTACGCATTTTTATGCTTTCCAATATCCACAGGATCATCTCTTCACCGCTGATTTTATCGCGATATTCGGCAGGGAAATCGTGGGTATCGATTCGGCCATCGATCATAATCAGTGGTTTTAAACGGTTGCCTAACTCCGTACCACTGGGTAACCACTGAAACTCACGTGCCGTTGGGTTAAGCTTAGCGTGACTGATATACAATTCACCCTTAATACCACCCACCACAACCGTGGTGCTAGAGAAGAACGTTCTCAATAATTTGCCCTTAGAAATACGGCTATCCAAGACCGACTGCTCATCTTTATTCAAGCTTTCTAAATTAAGCGTAATGCGGCTATGCGTATCGGCACTTCCCGTGGTGCCACGCCAGATGACGGTATATCTGTCTCTTTTCTCCAATCTTCCTGGATAATATTGATATTCGTCATCCAAGCAGTAACCTTGTTCATAGTGAGGATACTTATGATAGGCAATTTTTGCAATGTCACGAGATTGGGCACTTACCCGTTTTTGCAATTCGCTGTCAAGCTTATCCGAAGGTTGCGGACGAGAAATTTCTATTGTCTTCCCTGTGACCAGAATCCACTCTTTACGTCCAGGAAAAAAACTCAAATAATATGGGTGAAATAGGTACAAGGAACTCATTCCAATATCAGGATTTTTTTCTGTACTAGAATATTCTAATATCACTCTGGGATTAGACTCCATATTTTTGTGTACAACTCGGCTACCAACATTATACTTACCATCCATGGCTATTTTTTCATTAATATAGCTCACCCAATCTTTTTCTATCGTTGGATAGTCCGTACGAACAGCCTTTATAATTTCAACATTAAAGTTCTCAAATGAATAGTTACCACTTTTCATATACATAAATGTTGGCAATTCAATTTCATAGCGGCCAAAACAGTGTTTTTGAGTGGGGAATTGGGTACTCATGGAAACATCCTTATGAAGTGAGCGTGGCCCACAGCCAGTAGCCGACAGCACCAAAGTGCCAAGTAATAACCACGATAAACGGCGCATAGTAAATCCCTTTAATTATTTTTTAGGAGTAGGAGGGTTAGCATTGTAACTCCAGGCAGCTGTTTGCAGTTCTTTATACAACGCAGCACGGATTTTTTCGTCTTGATACAGGCTGTCGTGATATTCACTGCATTCTTTAACCGGCGTTGCGTTCTGTGCCAACCAACGACTTCAGCGAGAGTCATTAGATTGAAATATTTATTCACTCCGGCAATACCATGTATATCACTTAACTAATATTCATTGACATATCACTGAGCCGTATTTCTCTATATATTCCCCCACTAAACATAATTCTATCCTGACTCAGCAACAAACTCATTAGTGAATGAGGTAATAAAGACTAACTTTTTATTTGATTGAAAGAATATAAACGATTGGAAAATGATCATATGACATAACGCCACACGTTTATACGTATGGCGTTAATATTAAAGATATCAATTATCGATGAGACAAAATATCTTCGTCACCACCGGTACGCATTTTTATGCTTTCCAATATCCACAGGATCATCTCTTCACCGCTGATTTTATCGCGATATTCGGCAGGGAAATCGTGGGTATCGATTCGGCCATCGATCATAATCAGTGGTTTTAAACGGTTGCCTAACTCCGTACCACTGGGTAACCACTGGAACTCACGCGCCGTTGGGTTAAGCTTAGCGTGACTGATATACAATTCACCCTTAATGCCACCCACCACAACCGTGGTGCTAGAGAAGAACGTTCTTAGCAATTTTCCCTTAGAAATACGGCTATCCAAGACTGACTGCTCATCCTTATTCAAGCTTTCTAAATTAAGCGTAATGCGGCTATGTGTATCAGCACTTCCCGTGGTGCCACGCCAAATGATTGTATATCTGTCTCTTTTTTCCAATCTTCCTGAATAATATTGATATTCGTCATCCAAGCAGTAGCCTTGTTCATAGTGAGGGTATTTGTGATAGGCTATTTTTGCTATATCACGCATTTGAGCATTGACCTGCCTCAGTATTTCGGCATCAAGCTTATGCGATGGTTGGGGCCGTGGAATACTCATGGTTTTACCCGTAACCAACATCCATTCTTTACGTTCAGAGAAAGATCTCAAATAATATGGATGTAACATATAAATAGAATTCAATCTCTCATTTATTTCTTTTGATGTCTCTATATATTCCAACATCATGCGTGGGTTACTTTTCATATCTTGATGAATGATTTTGCTCCCAGGAGACATTGCAATATCCTTCGCAACCTTACCATTGATATAGTTCACCCAATCCTTTTCTATCGTTGGGCGTTCAGCTTTTAATGCCGTAACAATCTCTACACCAAAGTTATCAAATGAATAGTTCCCGCTTTTCATATACATAAAATTTGGCAATTCAATTTCATAGCGGCCAAAACAGTGTTTTTGAGTGGGGAATTGGGTACTCATGTCAAAATCCTTATGAAGTGAGTGTGGCCCACAGCCAGTAGTAGACAGCACCAAAGTGCCAAGTAATAACCACGATAAACGGCGCATAGTAAGTCCCTTTAATTATTTTTTAGGAGGTTTAGCATTGTATTCCCACGCGGCGGTTTGCAGCGTTTTATACAACGCTGCACGGATTTTTTCGTCTTGATACAGGCTGTCGTGATATTCACTGCATTTTTCAACCGGAGTCGCACCAGTGGCTGATGAAATAGGCAGTTTACCATCCCCCTCACCGCTGCCCGGTTGTAATACAAACTCAGTCGGTAACACGGTTAATCCTGCCGTTGGCGGCGAGAGATACAGCGTTCCCTTCCCTTCGTCTGCCAATGAACTGAATATATGTGTTCCTAGCAAAGAATCGATGCCTGCCAGCAACTTGTTTGAGTTGGTAATTGAATCGCCGTACTTAACCCATCCCTCAGCCGGTGGAAGCGGAGTAATGCCCTGCGCCTGCCAAATCGCTTTATCCCGCGTCGTTAGTTTACTGGTTTTACCACTGAATTGCTGGGTATTATCTAGACCAGAGGAGCCAAGGGAGGCATGAAAAGTTGACGCTTGCTTTAAATATCCAGACACACTCTGGTAATTATCATTTATTTGTTCAGGATCACTGCATAACAAATTGCCATTAATTGTTTTATACCAGTGTTTCTCACTCTGATACTCCGCATAAATATCCCCTTCAACAGCCATTGCCACCGGAGCCGGCGCTTTTTCTCCTTCCACTAAAGAAAAGGATGACGGTTGGTAACACAGCCATCCTTTGGCATAGCTGTTATTAGGTAAGCACTCCAGCGTACTTTGGCTATAGCTCAGCACCATAGTGATTTCGGCTGCATCAGCGCCCAGCACCTGATTGCTGATATAGGCTAACGTTTTGTTTTTCATTGCTTCGTCGGGTTTGCTCCAGTCCACCGAAACAGGCGTTTGCATACCTGCGCGGAACCAGCAATAAATATCCGGCATGCCGTTGGTCGGTAGCCCAACATGCACCGCTTTAAGCAGCAGTGATTTATCAAGAGGAGTGGTCTTCTGGATGCCAGCAAAACTGTTACCATCTTTACTACCGCTAGCAGCAGGGGCCTTAGTTTTCGGATCAACTCCACTCATATAATCATCATCTTGGCTATTTTTTTCACCGCCACCGCTCGATGAACCAGAGCCCCCCATCGTCTCTGGTGACATCCCCGCCAACATTGCCCGTACCACAAATCCACCCGCACCGTGCGAAATCAGTATCACTTGATCCACCGGTTTTTTGGTCAGCCATGTGCCATCAGTGTCATTTGTTCCTGCGGTTTGATATTCACCCATAATCTGAGTGATACGCGTGGTCAGGCGTTGAGCCGCATCAGCACAGCCTTGCATCCAGTTATACCCCACTACGTGCAATGGAAATGCATACCCCCCCATCACCTTGGCAAAATTGGCATCAGCTCCCCACGGAAGCGACGTGTCTTTTTCTTTGCTTTGGTCCTTGCTTTTGTCTCCATCTGTAGCTGCGGGCGCAGCCGGACTCGCCGCTGCCGTTGACGCTGCAGGGCTCGCTGCCGCTGGCGTGGCGGGTTTACTGCCAAAATCCAATAACGACTCTATTGCTGCCAATAAATCCTTCAGCGCCTTACCGGTCGGCAGCGTGGGTTTGGGAATATTGCCGGGCTGCCCCGCAGCACTCACGTCTTTAATGTTGAATCGTGCATCCAAATGGCGTTGCAACGTCATCAAAAACTCACCGTATTGGCTCCAGCACACCTCGCCCCAGCCCTGCTTAAACCGCATATTGATGTCCTGCACCCGCACCGATGTCATGGTGCTAAAGTACGCGGTGTCAGCACTGCCTTTCGTTGCATCTTGATCGATCTTCAACAGCGTATCATCACGACCAATTTGTTGACCTACCAGCAGTTCACGGCGCTTAGACGCATTGCAAAACATCCACTCTAATACTGAGATCGCTCCCCAAACATTACGCCCGATACGCAGAATATCTTCCGCTTTACCCATGACATCAAAAACGTTATTAATCTCTTTTTCGATGTGGGCAATTTTGGTGTTCACATCTGCCAGCTGTTCTTTAAGCTTGCTGGTTGCATCGGTAGCATTACGCTCCAAACGTTTCGCTAGGCTGTCCATCCCCAGTGCTTTCATGATTTTTTGACTGGTTTTATACAATGCCATCAGCCCACCATGCAGCGCGGTGAGTTTTTTTTGCAAATCCAATAGTTTTTGCACCATCGGCGACGACGTCACCTTGCCTGACGGATCGCTCATCATGCCACTGAGATCGGTGGCGGCGGTGCCCAACGGCGTATGGTAGCTGCCCATCCCCGCCATCGGATCCCATACCACGTCACCTTCCGATAGGTTAAACAGACGCGTGCCCATGATATCCGGTACAAAAATCACCGGGATCACCACCTTTTTACACTGGCAATCACCACGACATTCATGATCGCTCATGCATCACCTCCTGTGCGGGGTAGATACGTCGCAATAATCCGACGTTCCAATTGGTTGTCCATTTGGCTGTAGCCATGGAGCTGCTGTGCAGACCACAGCGGATTGGGGTCAGGGCTGAACCAGCGCTGTACCGGACCGAAGAAATCATCTAGCCGCTCGGGGGCTAACGAATTAATCCACGTCGCAAATACTCTCGGATCGTGAAAACGAAAGCGGCTACCGCCTTCTCCTTCCCCCTGACGGACATACAGCAACCCTTGCAAGTGGGTTACGATATCCTCAACTTCGCCGTCGGCCACCAGCCACAGCGTGTTGATGGCATACGCCGGACGCGACAACAGATATTGCACCATGCGTGGTTTCATCCACGCCGCAATCAGCCACGGCCCATGGCTTTCCAGTGCTCTATCGGCGGAGTTGAACAGCGAGTAGTGTGCTACGTCCAGCCCGCAGGCAAAGCCCTGAGGCGCGGCATCAAACGCACCGTCCACAAGAGCCCACAGCGGTAAACCTGCCTCACACCAGCGATAAACAGCATGCTGCGTGAAATCTACCGGTTGCACGGGCGTCTCTACCACTGGCCGTTGTTCTAAATCGGCCATTTGCAGCAACGTATTAATCCGCACATCGTTGATTTCACCAGCGTTCAAGACGGCCTGCACATCCTCAAGCTGCCAGAAGTTTTCCCCACCGCGATGCGCTATCTCTAGCCATAGCGGCAAATGGTAAGAGTTCATCACGTCATAACGACGAGCCTGCTCAACCGTTTGGGTTAGCCATGCTTCCCCAGTCGCGCCAAGCGGGATCGGAGGCATATCTTTAATCGCCATCACTGAACGCAACGCATTCCAGATAAGCGTTTGCTCGCGCCCTGCTTGCAGAACCTGATGATCCTGCTCGTTTAAGTACCAATATTTCTTTTCCACCATGCTGTCCTTAGCCGATGATAAGCCCCGGATCGCCCTGAATTACAACGCCCCCGTGTACGGTCTGTGATCCCATAACCGCCACAGGGATGCCATTGACCGTTAACAATGGGTTGCCCACGGCGATAATGTCCGGCCCGCCGGTTTTGCATTCACATTTATGCCCAACCAACGCCACCGGAATGCCATTCACCGTTAGCCCTGGATGACCTTCTTTGATGGGCCCCCCCACATGTTTAGGTAATGGGCAAACATGCTGGTGCCCTTTTAATGCAACAGGTACTCCCATATCCTTCTCCTTATTCCAGTGACTGTAGGCAAATTGGACAAATTTCTGATAGCGGATCGCCGTTCATCGCCGTTGCACTCAGCGCCGACATTGAATTCCCCCCACCGCTGGTAATCCGCGTAAGCGCCTTGATATTGACTATTGGCGACGACAGTGTGATGCCGCTGCTGTCGATCACAATTTTTCCTCCTGGCCCCTGCAACACCACGCTTTGAGCACCTTGCAACACCAAGTCGTTGGTGTTGATCAGCACTTTCTTGTTCGCTAGCAGTTCGTAGGTACCCGCTACCGTGTGATGATGATCACCCGCGATATCCTCGGTAAAATCCGCACCCATTTGGTCCTTGCGCTGATTTAACACGTGGAACAGATATTGGTTATCAACTTGGATCTGCTGGTTATGCATCACGTTGATCATCTGATCGTGATGAATACGCTCAATGTGATCATGAGTGACATCGCTGGTTTTATCGTTGCCGATCTCTTCGGTCTGATCGTGTTTAATGATTTTCGAGCAGTCTTGTTCAACCATGATGTATTGGTTGTTTTTGACTTCGGTTTGCAGATCTTTTTGCGCATGTAGGTAGATCAGCTGTTTATCTTGCTCATCCTCAAACGACAGCTCGTTGTAACCCGCACCTTTATGGGTATCTGTACGTAATACGGTGCGTGTTTTGTGCACCGGTAGTGCATGAGGCGGCACGTTGACAACGTGGTAGGTACGACCGGTAATAATCGGTTGGTCAGGATCCCCCTCAAGAAAATCGACAATGACCTCATGACCAATGCGTGGCACCGACATCGCTCCGTAGCGACTGCCTGCCCAACTTTGCGCTACGCGGATCCAGCAAGAGCTGGTTTCGTTGCCTTTCCCTTCCAGATCCCACGGGAACTGCACTTTAACTCGCCCCACCTCGTCGCAATAAATCTCCTCGTTTTCAGGCCCAACAACGACCGCAATTTGCGGTCCATCAACGCGTGGACGAGGATTTGGCATGGGGCGCCAAGTTTGCCGATCGGGAATAACGACGATCTGACTTTCCAGATAGGTGCCACTGACACCAGCTTCTTCCTTCTGCGATTCAGGCTGTTGCCCCTCACACAGCAACGACACAATCTGCCAACGTTGGTTAAACGCTTCGTTCGGGTGCTGTTGCATGATGATGCACTGCCCCCCCATCAACGAAGGGCTATCTGAACGTCCATGCGCCTGCATGGCATCCTGACGCAGCGCATCAAGCCGATAGCCACTATAGGCCTGCCCGTTGAAATCCGTTTTGTAGCGGCCAGGATAGTCGTAGTGCTGAATCTCGCTACGTTGATGGTCAGATTTGCTATGTTGCTGATAGAGCATTTCCCAAGCGGGATTTTTGAAGGTGTGATCTTTCAACAGCACCTGCGCAGGACGCACATTTTCTTCGTAGCTAAATCGTTGAATACTAGCCCCTTCGCTCAGCCCCCGCTGATGCGGGTTATAGGGCAGCGTTTCTCCCATCGGCAAGAAGGTACAATCATCTACAAAGACGATTTCTTGCTTGTCATTATCGAAATGGAAATACCACGAGATCCCTTCTTCCGCAGCCAACCGCTCGATAAAGGCCAGCGTAGACTCACGGTACTGCACGCAATACTCACGCGTCGGATGTTCGTAGCGCAATTGGAAGTTGAAAGAGATGATATTGGCTTTTTGCAGCAGCGTAGTGATGATTTGCTGGGGCGTCTGCTGCTGAAAAATACGTGAAGATTGGTCAAGCGAAAGTAGCCACATCTGGGGCCGTAACGTCACGCTGTAGCGAGTACGCTCGTTACCGGTGTCGCTATGTGAGAAACGAGTAATAATCCCATTAACCCGTCGCTTTATCTCACCGTTGTACCAGATTTGCAATTCACCAGATTCATCCAGCACGCGGCTAAATGCAATCTCAGCGGTTATGCTCGCCAGCTCAACATCCAGAGAGTAAATCTGAGACAGTCCCTCGTTAAGCGCAAAGCTCACTACGCTAAAGGTTTTTTCTGGCAGCGATTGCGTCGTAAAGGTGAACTGCAATCCCGTGTTGTCGGCCATAATGGACCTCCTTATCCTCGAGCTTTAGCTTGAGCTACGAACCCAGCAATATGCTGATTTCCAGCCAACGATTGGCATGTACCAGCAACAT
Organism: Hafnia paralvei; assembly: GCF_020150375.1. Taxonomy (NCBI): domain Bacteria; kingdom Pseudomonadati; phylum Pseudomonadota; class Gammaproteobacteria; order Enterobacterales; family Hafniaceae; genus Hafnia; species Hafnia paralvei. The sequence continues at coordinate 3,517,237 of NZ_CP083737.1, forward strand.
CTGGATTATCAGCCATCAAACTTTGCTCAACTTTTTGCCCCATTTGGTCCAATGTGGCGTTATACATGTCGTCGGATTTACCATCAGGGTAGTATTCCCGCGTATCCCACCCCATTTCCATTCCCGTCATCACCGCAATCATGCTCAGTGACTTGTTGGCTGGAATATCGCTCACTCCGCAGCGATCGCGTAAAAATGCGGCGCTACCAATGAGATCGGCTAGACCGTTCATCTGCTCTTGAACTGAAGGTATGGCGCTACTTTTTGCCTGACATCCCCCCACCAGCGATACTAATAACAAACTCAGTGTTATCACTTTTATCTTGTTCATTGACCCATCCTCGTCTTTATCACTAGATATAAGTACTCATGCTCTGTGTAACGTTTAGTTTGGCGTTCCATCTCCTTTTTCGGCTTGCAATAACAGATAGCGCGCCTGTAAGCCGCGTAGCTGATCGTCAATTTGGTGTAATAAAGCAGGAGAAGGCTTAATCCCTTGTTGTTTCTGCTGCTCTAATTGCGTAAGTAAATGCGTCACAGGCGGCGCCGCATTTAATTGGCTTTGAATGTTGTACAGACCCGTTTTCAGGCTAGATATCGTCATGTAGCCGCGATGCAATTTCTCTGATTCAAGTAATTCATCGAGCAGAGACTGCACCGCCTGCTGAGTTTTCACGTAATCAGAACCTTTCCCCGCCGCCGATAGGCTTTCCAATTGCTGTTGCCATTGCGTCGATACGCTATTTTGTGGATAAACCCTTTGCAGCAACTGGCTGATTGACTGCCCTCTTTGCAATGGTTCAATCGGAGATGCGTTTACAATCGACGTAAGTTTTTCTTGATAGAGCCTAAGAACCTTCTGTTCTTGCTGCTGTAGATCAGCGTCATGCACCAGCGCCTGATTAAGAGACATCAGCGCAGGCGAGGATTGAGCGGCTAATAAAAACTGAGCAACTGGGTTTTCTGGCTGCCAAGCGTGATAACCAAAGACGGCTGCGAGCGTCAATAGACAGCCGGTAACCGCGCCGGATAATACGGGCAGCCAGGGAAAACGTTTCTTCTGTGTATTGATTGACTGAATGGATGTAAAAACCTGCTGGGTATCTGAGGTTTTTTGCATTGCCGAAGGGGATGAAAATGGCGCATTTGCAGTATCACCTTGCTGCGGTAGATACACCAGAGGAAGAACCACCGGGGGTTCCCCTGCTTGCATTGACGTTGCCGCAGCTTTGCTCTCTTTTACACACTCTTGTAAGAAATAAAGCAGGCTGTTGATCAGCATGGGATTGATTTCTTTATGCAACTGCAGCTTGTCACTCACGCGTTTAAGCGCATATTCCGCACGGAAAACATCTCTCATGGTTTCCGGCGAGCGTGTTAGCTGTCGTACCAAAGCGCCAACCCTTGCAGCGAACCAATCCAGCATTTCATTGCGTGCTCGAGCTGCCGTTGGCATTGGCCAAAACATATCCCACTGAGCCACAATCAAAACAGCCATCAGCTCGCAGCCTTCAGCAAACCCATTCCATCCATTCAAACGGGTACGTGCCATTGAGTAATAAACTACGCTTTGTAAGTCGACGCCATTTTTAGTAAACAACGCAACGCCCAGTTGCTGCACCAGCGGCCAATCAACCGGAGGATGCAAGGGGTGGGTCATCTTATTAATCTCGCCCCGGATACGCTCGAACTCGTCAAAATCTCGAGGATCTTTGCCGGTGGCAACTTGCTGATAATCTAAATTAGCCATACGTTTCAAATCAGTGCTGCTTCATGACCAGCAGCACTGATGCTCTCCTGATCAGTAAAGTTGGTCGGTCAGCGTAAACTGACTGAATAAGCCACCCGCAAACGGATTATTTGATTCATCCACATATACGCGGTAGATCATTGTTCCGTTATCAACGGCAAAACGCATATCAAAGCTATTGTCTTGTACGTTGGTGAGCTCACCTTTATCCCAAAGCCGGAACATCGCCCAAGGCCCCACATAACCCACACTGCGTGGGGAGCCGCCGCTAACATCAGGCACTAAGGTCAATTTACTTTCATTACCCGCACGCATAGTGTTTGGCCATACCAAATGTGCCGTATGGCTATTACCTTGCGTGTAATCCACCAGTTGCCCATCTAGATTGAGGACAGCCCGACGCTTGTTGGCGCTGAGATCCACCGGAGAAATTGCAAACTGGATACCAAATCCATTTTGCGCGGTAAAAAATGTTGAGCGGATTTTCGCTGCCTGTTCCAACGCCGTTAGTATTTCAGGACGGATCAGGCTATTGCCTTCGCTATCCAAAGAACCATTACCGTCAATAAACACTTTCAGGTTGTTTTTGTAGAAACTGTCCAACGTTCCATTTGGTCCAAAGAACCGCTCCATATCGCTAAGCGCAACTTCTTTGCTTGCCTCCGGATTAAATGGATAACGATCGGCCATTTGGTTCATAAACGGCGTCACTACCGTTTTCGACCATTCAGCTTCCAGTGATTGCAATGCCAAAGCAGTCACGGCCTTCCAGCTATTATCAGCCAGTTGTTCAACCCAGCGCCCTAGCGGATCCGACAAGTTTTTAGACAGCTGTTGGGCCGTAAAGAATGCATCGGCATTATTTTGCTGCAATCTCATCTGCACCAGCAGGAGCGCTGCTTTGCCCGGCTCAGGCGCATTGCTGATCCGGTGCAGTTCATTGCTCATATCATTCAACGCTTTATAAGCCTGTTGAACCTGACCATTCTGATCATCACCACTCTCAACTAATGCATTTTGTTCTGAGAACGGACGACCTATACGACTGAGCAGCACGTATTCAGGTTGTTCTGCCAGTTGTTCAAGCGACTCTTTTTGTGCCGAGTTAAGCACCTTGTCTGCGACTGTTTTCTGGTTTTTCCCTTGTTTAGCCGCCACAACAACCGGCGTTTTCACGTCGCTAGATAGCGCGGTCACTAAATGAGGTTGCGTGTTGTCACCCAGTAAAACCAACGTTCTCCACAATGGCTGGCCATTATTGAGCACCGCGTCCAAAGCTGTTGAAGCTTGTTCAACATCATCAAATGGCTTGATGCTCAGGTTGTTAACCGCATTACGCCAAGTGCTGGTGTAATCCCCAACGTAGCGATCCGTAATTTGGCGTTCAATTTCAGCTTTATCCGCATCGCTATAATCTACATTGTCGGTTAACCCCAATACCCATGCGTCGAGCGCAGTGATCGAGACGAGCTTGTCGGTTTGCTTAACAAAGAAATGGCTTAACCCATAGCGAGTCCAGAATTGAGGTACTTTGAGCAGAGCTTCATTATCAAACACAAAGACTGAATCAAACTGGGCACCAATTTCAGTACGCAAATCCATATCCTGTGGAAGCTGTTCTTTCGCTTTAATCACTAAGTTTTGATATACACGCTGATATAGCGGCAGCTTACTTAGCTCAATTTGCGCAGCACGAATTGAAGCGGAGAACGGTTCATAGGATTTGATAGCTTCAGCATCTGAACGACTGCGATCCAACGCCCAGTCTGTATGCTGCAAAGCGTAATCAAGGTGCATCATCAGACGTTCTTGAACGTCGCGCTGTCCAGTAAATGCCGTTTGCCAGCGCGCACGCATATACTCTTCAACCAGCGAGATGTTACGTCCGCTTTTGTCATCAATCATGCGCATGATGCGGAGTATGGCGAGCTTCTCTTCACTGTTTGCCGGTGCACCGTCCAAATGCTGCTGCAAATCCTTCATAAGCACAGGTAAGAAGCGAGATTCCAGCAAGCGCAAATATGTCTTCTCAACCAGTTGACCTATTTTTGCCCCCTGATACAGCCCCATATCAGACAAAAATTGGTTTTTCTCACGGTAATCACCGTAAGACATGGTTGCATCGCGAATGATATTCATATGCGGCAGCCAGTCAGCCCCTAACGGCTGATTGTGGGCTGGTTCGCCCAGTCTCTGGAACTCGCTGACCTTACGCAGCGCCATTTCGCCAGCGTGATAATTTTGCAAATAGTAGTAATACCAACCACTGAGCAGGAGCACCGCGAAGCCGCCAGAAATCACGGCAATCAATGTCAGATTGTGACGCCGTACTCTGACGTGCTCGTAGTTTTCACCGGCAAGATTTGGCTCCGAAAAGAGAACCTGATTAAATAGTTTCTGGATAAAATAACCGCGCTGATTATCATTATTCGCCCACACATTTTTATTACTGACATACAGTTTGTAATGGCGGCAAATCGTATCGCTGAAGAAATCACTGCGCCGATTTTGTTGCAGACTTGAAGTGAAATAACAGCCGCGAATGAGCATTTGGCGCCCTGGATCGCGATTATAGTGGCGTTTTAAACCACTAATTACCTCCTCTACGACTGAGCGTAATCCCGCAATTTGTCCAACAAAATTGAACAATGCAGAACGGAGATCGAGCGACGTACGATGCACCATGTGCTCAGGCATCAACTCATTAAAGTTCTCCTGCCATTCACTCCAAAACTTAGAAAGTTCGCCCCGCCATTCTTCGTCAGACTCAGTATTTGCCGCAAATGTGATCCCCAGAGTCTCATCAAGTAAAGAACGCTCTAATAAGGGATAAATCGTCTCAAACCCGGTTAAAACATCTAATTTAGTGAACACTAAATAAACAGGAATTCGACAAGCAAATCGATCGCTCATTTCTAAAATATAGGTTTGCCATCTCTGCGACCACTCGCGTCGCCCTTCAGATGTCATTTCCATGATTTCCTGAATATTAACGGTCAAAATGACGCCGTTTAGCGGTTGGCGCTGACGAACCTCCATCAGCCAATCTTGTAAATGAAGATGTAAAGCACGGCCACGAGAGATGTCAGCCTCGCTCTCATCTTTTTCTGTTTCCTCATCAGTAGGGCTGAAAAACTCTCCCGGCGGATCGATGATGACAGCCTGCTGAGTCAACCAGAGCTGGAGCATTTTGAATGCAGAGCGATCTTTATTTGCTACATATTGTTTATCTGCAATGCCAATGGGAATGATCTGATTGGATTTTTGGATTAAGCTGGTTTTACCACTTAAACTTTGTCCCAGCACGATGTACCAAGGCCGCTCATACATAGCATTACGCCGATGGCTTCTTTGCTGATAATGGGCTAACCAGCCATTTAAATACTCTTTTTGCTGCTCAAGACTATTTTTGTACGGCTCATTTTTATCTTGAACCGCGCCGACAACGCTTTTAGCCACCTGTGTATACAGATAGATACTCACCACGCTCAAAGCTAAGAGCAGCATAAGCAATGTGGCAACAACCCGTCGGCTTGGCGTACTCAGGGGGGCTAAATCACCAATATGCCAAAGAGGTCCCCACCACCAGATGCTAAATAAACCGATGATCCATAAGATCCACAGCACGGCGAGTGAGAAAGATAAACGAGGTAGGGAGAATGGCAGCCTAAAACGCGTTAAATTACGAATGTAGCGAATAGGGGTTAACACATTAGAAACGACAGTAGATATAAGAGACAGAATAGTCATGATGGCTTACTCCTCACCCGCTAATACAGGAACAGGACGTTCAGCCGATATCCCCGCCGATAGAGAATTTTGAGCCAGTATAGTAAGCAAAGAAGGCTCCCAATCCGCGAGAGTCACCCCCTGACTATTACGCCACAAGTTATCAAAATGCTGATTCGCCAGCGTTGTTAAACCTGCTTGCATCAGCAACTGAGCTATTGTTAATTGGTTATAAAACTGTTCTCGAGGTTCCTGTACATCCATCTGTTGTTGTTCTAACTGTTGCAGCGCAGCATTAAGCCCTTGCTCTCTATATTTGTCCCATACCAGCTCATAAGAGCCGCTAGAAAAGCGGCTACTTTGTTGACGCTCAGCTAACCACTGTTGTGTGTCATCGCTAACAAACGGAGAGCCGTCACTGAATGTCATTTGTCGCAACGCAGGAATTTTATCTAGTAGACGCAGCACAGCCTCACGGATGGCATCGGCTACATTGTTAAAACCGAGGTGACGCGCAATTTGTGCCGAAAGAAAATGCCCGTCAAACCAATAAGGCGCTAAGGTGATACTGGTTTCAATTTGTTGCCATAAAGGGAGAGCCGCGCTCTGTAGTGCCGAACGATAGTCTGCGACGCGTTCACGAGATACAGCAGCCAACTGTGTCAGTCGCCCATCTTTACTTAAAGGAGCTGTCTGCAATGTGTACCAGATGGCATGTCGTCTCAGGCTATAGCCTATCGGATCATCAGGATGGCTCTCACATAACAACTCAGCGACTTTAAGCAGTGTTTGGCGCCAAACTCGGTCCGACTCATGTTGGACCTCCACTTTAGGCATAACTGTGGGAATATCCGCGTTGTCCTGTGATACCACTGTTTTGGTTGTAACAGGCGTTGAAGAAGGGGCTAGAGACGTTGCCTCTCTCTCTCGCTCAAACTGAGGTATGAGTACAGAAACTTCATTCGCTAAGAGCGAATCAAGGGGGCTCAAGAACGCCTGCAACTGTAATAAACCGCTACGCACCAACTCACGTGAATTCTCATCAGCCTGTTGGCAAAAATAGCTGGTACTACTACCGAATCGCTTGATCACTTGTAGCAACAGACGCTGGCGTAACTTCGCATCCTGAGGCCATGCCACAGACCAATAATGGCTGACGAAATCCACGATCAGCGTACACGCAAGAGCGATATTTGACGGCTGTGCACCATGCTGCAAAGTGCGTAATAAGTGCACAACAATACGCATATCTTTGCATTCAGTTTCTAGCAGGCTGAGACAGCCTTTCTGGAGATTGGGAATATCTACCTGCTCATGAGACAGCGAGCCTAATTTGGCAATTTCACTATCGATAGCTTCCCATAATGGCAAATCATCAGACACCCGAGCCGCCATATTTACCGCAGGCAATGAGGTCAAAATTCGCTGACGCCAAGGATGATCCATCAAAACAACATTTTCTAATGTACTCATATTAATTACATATCCCTGTATCTACCGACTTATCCCGCCAGTGTTTTGTTATCACCAGTGACACGCTTTGCGTAATGGCTGTAACGTTGTCTGAAGATTATTGAGTCGAAAACTCAAGCCATTAAGCGTTTCCTTTCCCGTTAAAATGGTGAGTGTCGTTCCGCCTATCAATTGCTGAATTTCTGCTATACCACTTAGCCCGCGACTAGATTCAAGGCGGTAGCCACTTGAGCGCCAAAACCAACGCGAGTTGATGTCATTGCGATCGGTTCGTAGTGTCAAAGCGCTTTCCCCGCTCCCCTGTGGCTGATAAAACACAATTTGCATACGAGTAATATTCTCTACGCAGCTCACGGCTAAAATTGCGCGCGTAAAGCTATGTTCTAAGCTCGGAGTCGTTATCATTAATACTGGCTGTCCGCTCGTATTTTTAAGTTCGCGCAGCATCAACGGTGGATCATCTGACGTTCTTTGTTGCTCCTGAGCCATAATCTGTCGCCATGTTTCATCGGCTTTATCTTTACTCATGGCCCTAATTTCTGGGTGCCACGCTTGGTCATAACACTGCAATCGAGGTAAAGGAGATGGCTGATCGCGACATGCACTTAGTGCCAGTTGTATATCGGGCGATAAAGCCATACTGATCTCGGGTTTCTGCGGTTTTCCTGCAGCCCAACTCCCCATAGAGATCAATGAAATCGCCACTACGCCTATGCTTAGTTTGTTTTTCATCGGGCTAACCCTAATTTCTTACATTTCATATCCAATGAACGGCGGGAGATTGCCAAACTCATAGCGACCCTCTCTTTATTAAAACACTGCCTAAGCAGACGATGATTTATCACCGCTTTTTCGAAAACAGAAACCACCTCTTTCAAGCTGCCCGATTGGGTGTAATCAGGTTCAGTGACAGAGCCAATACTAAAATTGAGCGCCAACAGCTCCATGAGTGCTGCATTATTTTCTACATGACCTTCCGAATTTCCCGCTCTAGACGATTCCAACAACAAGAGTTCCAGAAGCCTTTTCAGCTCTGAAACATTGCCGGGAAAATGATAAGAGTGGAGTTGAAGCTGTAGCTCATCAGAAATAACGAATGATGGTTTTTGATGTTGCAGGCACAGTTTGCGAAGAAGGTGCTGACTAAGCACAACCAAATCCTCCCGCCAATAACGCAGGGGTTGTAATTTGAGCGGATAATGATTAATACGTTGATATACAGGGAGAAAAGTAGGTATAGATGAAGCTATTGTAGACAACGGCTGACAGCTAGTGACTAAGAGTCTAAAACGACTGGAACCCTGCTCCAAGTTCTGGCATGGCATTATTTCACCGCAATCTAACGCATGCTGTAATTTTCCATACCAGCAAGAGGCAAGCTTATCGATATTCTCAAGCAGCAGTGTTCCCTTATTCGCCTGCATCAACGCGCTTTCAGCCACATTAGTGTGACCAAACAAGTGCTCCCCTTGCTGCTGTAAATCTAGACTATTGCAATCCACAGTAACCAAAGAGCCTGGCGGCTGTGAATAGGTATGTATTAATTGCGCTATCTCGCTTTTACCACTCCCACTTTCCCCTTCAATCGCAACTGGGATATCGTGTGTAATAGCAACCTGAATTTTTTTTCGCAATTGGCAAATATAAGAACTATTACCCACAAGGACACGCGGCAATACAGCAGTAGCATCATTCCTCGACAGAGCTAAAACATCGTTATCTCTATTTCGCACATGATTTTTAGCCATTATGTCGGCTTCTTTTTTCAAATGCTTAATCTGTGCTTGATACACTTGCAGCAAATAAATAAACGGATGTTCAGTTTGTTGCAAAGCATTGAGCATCGCGGTGCTATCAAAAATGGCAAATAGGCCATAGAGGTGTTGCTCGGCATCAAATAAAGGTTGCACGAACAGGCCACACTCTTTGCCCATACTCTGGACGAGCTGCCGAAACGCCTGATGCTCAATGCGCACACCATAATTGAGCGTTGACCAAATACTCGCTTTTCCTGTGCGCATTACCTGAGAAAACGGATGGCTGAAATCATCAAACCTCAACTTCAGCGCAGCCGAATCCCTGCCATTTATATAGCATGTTAATTCCTGTCCACTGACGGGAATGACGCCATTCAGAAGATAAGCCTCCGGGGCCCATTGCTGAATGCATTCGCAAAAAGCTTGCCCCAGAGTTTCCAGCGTTTCACATGACAACAACGCCAACGTGGCCTGTTGTGCTGGATTGATCATCAGCTATCTACCTCAACGCCAAACTCTCCATCCTCAGCGCTAAAATGGATCTTGGTGATTGATTCTCCTGCCGCCATTCGCTGTAACAAGATAAGAGAAACTGGCGGCAACAACACACCATCGATAACCGACTCCAACATACGCGCCCCATTTTCTTTACGGTGAGCGCGACGCATAATCTCTTCATGCACCTCATCATCAATAACAATCTGCGCATTGAACCGCTCAGATAATGTCTTATCAAGATGGGCTAATTTGCCTGCAACAATTTCACGTAAAACGTCTGGTGATAGCGGCAAATAAGGAATGACTTCCATACGCGCTAATAATGCGGGTTTAAAGAACGCAGCCAACTCAGGATAGAGTGCATCCTGAATTTCCTCAGGGCGATCGCTATGATCAACAATAGTTTGGTATCCCAAGTTTGACGTCAGGAAAAAAACGACATTTTTGCAATCAATAATCCGCCCTTCACCATCGGCTAATTCACCTTTATCAAAGGCTTGATAGAACAGATTTAGTACATCAGGATGCGCTTTTTCAACTTCATCAAGCAACACAACTGAATAAGGCTTTTGACGAATAGCTTCGGTCAGTATTCCGCCTTCTCCATAGCCAACGTAGCCAGGAGGGGAACCAATCAGGCGAGATACGGTATGTTTCTCTTGAAACTCAGACATATTGATACTAGTAAGCCAAGCTCGCCCCCCGAATAACAGATCGGCGATGCGTAATACGGTTTCTGTTTTACCCACACCGCTAGGCCCAACTAATAGAAAGGCTCCCAGAGGACGTCCAGTTTTACGTAAATCCGCGCGAGCCGTAAGCAGATGACGATGTAGATGGCTAAGCGCAAGATTTTGCCCTTTGATATCACCGCGCAAATATTCCGGCAGTTCCGTAATCACTTTCAATTCGCTACGAGAAATTTGACTGAGGGGCACTCCTGTCCACTCAGCAATAACAGAAGCAACGAGCAAACGGTCGACATGAGGAGTAACGATAACTCCTTGCTTCTGTAGTTCGGAAAGTTCATTTTCAAGTTGAACCAGATTTTCAGCTATCTCAGGAGTGCTTCCCTCGGCCAGAATGCGTTGGCGCAAGCTGATAATTTCAACGACGTGTTTTTGCTGTTGTTGCCAAACCTGATGTTGTTCATCGAGCTCATTTTTAGATGTTTGCTGTAGCTGATAAAGATCGCTTAAACGGCTGGCATGATCATTTAAGCCAATCCGTTGCTCACGCTCTATCTGCGTAATTTCAAGCTGGTATTCGCTTAAACGAGTGTGTAATGAGCTAATCGCACGAGGTGGCGTTGTCAGGTTAATGGCACAGCGAGCACAGGCCGTATCAAGCACATCTATCGCTTTATCCGGTAATTGGCGGTCTGAAAGATAGCGCGCGCTCAGCTGAGCGGCAGCCTGAATTGCATCTTCATTTATAAGAACATTGTGTGCCTGCTCATAGCGAGACTGTAAGCCACGTAAAATAATCGTTGCCTGTTCTATTGACGGCTCTTTTACCTGAACAACCTGAAAACGACGCGATAGTGCGGCATCCTTTTCTATATATTTTTTATATTCATGCCATGTTGTCGCCGCAATAGTTTTCAACTCACCGCGTGCTAACGCGGGCTTTAATAAGTTGGAAACATCTAGGCCGCCTTGCTGATTACCTGCACCGATCAATGTATGTGCTTCATCGATAAACAAAATAATTGAATATTCTGCCTCGAGAACTTCCTGCATTAGTCCTTTAAAGCGTTTTTCAAACTCACCTTTTACTGAAGCTCCTGCTTGCATAGCCCCCAAGTCAAGGCTAAGAAGTTCGCTACCGCGAATTTTTTCAGGCACTAATCCAGCAATCATACGCAGCGCAAGACCTTCTATCAGTGCGCTTTTACCAACTCCGGCCTCTCCGACGACGATTGGATTATTCTTTCTACGCCGGCACAAGATATCGATCATCAAATCAATTTCATCGTCGCGGCACAAAACGGGATCCAGTTTTCCAACACGCGCTTGCTCAGTGATATTCTGCGTAAAGCGAGACAGAAGAGAACCTTCAGCGCCCCCTGCTTGTTGATGAGATGTATTCTGAGAATTTGACTCTTTGACCACGGGCGTTTCCGCCGAGTCCTGAGTTAGTTGGGCAAAGTCTTTCGTTAATTGCTCTCGGTTTAATCCCTCTAATCGATAGCAAACCTCCGCAGATAAATATCTATGGCGATGATGTAGTAAGCCCAGTAAGAGAACACCGCTGCGTAGATTTTCATGCTGTAACTCAACGGATGCGAGTAGCCAACTGTCTTGCAACCACTCCACCAATAGAGGAGAAAAGCTAGGATAACTTTGCGGATAAGCTGAACGATCTAATGGTTGGTTTAACAGAGTCTGCTTCAGCGAATCTATATCCACATCTAGCTGACTAAAAATCATCCTTACATCACATAGCGGCGTTTCGAGCAAGTGATTCAAGAAATGCCCAACGGTGATTTCTGTCGCCTGCTGGCCTAAACTCCAAGCCGCAGCATTTTCCAACGCGTTGCGGGCAACAGGATGTAAACGCTCTACTAAAGCGGGAAGATCGATTCGAATCATAGGGTTTCTCCTTGTCCTAGACTCAGCGAAAATGGGGGCTACTTTCCCTTCGCCGCATCCTTGGTGACTTTTTATTTATGGCAACAGAGCATTGAGCTGAGTGATGATATTTTGTGTCTGACTATGCAGGCTCCAATCAAACATCCCGTACCCCAGCAAAACAGCAAGCGCAATGCCCCATAACACTTTCTTACCAGACAAATACCGATTTAAACGATAACGAGACTCATTGTTCGCTTTGCCATAGTGCATCACCGTCGCATTAAGCATTTCTTGGCGTTTTGTCGAATCAACCTTGTTTAAGGCCTGTAATTTCTGATGTATGTTCCTCAAGATTTTTTCGCGATCTTCTTGATATTGCATCGTCATCCGATAGCGGCCTTGAAAACCTAAACACAGACATAAATGTATAAACGCCAGCAAATCGCGATAACGGGCCGGTTCAAGCAGCAGGCGGTCGATCAGTTGAAAACATTTCTCTCCCCCCCAAGTTTCGCTATGGAATCTCACCAACAACGTATGCTGAGCCCACCCCTCAACCCCCCACGGTCTGGCCATCACCATTTCATCGATAAAGGTGCAGAAGAAATAACTCCAAGACAGCAAAATACCTGGCTCGTAATTTTCAATTTCAAGCCGTTGTAAAATGCCTTTTATTTCCTGTTCGATCTGAGCAATCAGTGGTTCTATTACTGGTGGCTCATTCAACGACTTGATGCGATTGATAAACCCTAACAGCGGTGACGATGCTTCAATTAAAGGGTTTTTATGCATCATGCAGGACAGCGCATCATCGCTCACGGCATGCATCACCTCACCTGCCCCGCCCAACCCACTTTTGAAATCAATACCACCTTTAGTTTCGGTAGCGCGTTCCGCTGTATCTTCTATTGCATCCATTTGTGTTATCTCCTGATCGCCCAGAATTGCATGTCAAGATTCGGGAACTTGCCGCCGATGTGGAATGCAAAGCCGCTGTTTTTAGCCAACTCAGGCCAATGCGGGCTTTGACGATCGAGAGAGAAATAAAGGTAACCACTGTGATAAGGCAACTGCCTTGGCGTTGATGTCAGCAAACGCAGAGGAATACCTTGAGTATGTGATCCCACCAGCTGCATGATTTTTTCCGGCGTCGCTACTTTGCTCTGCTGGATGAACTGCTTGCTGAGCACCTCCAATGGCATATTGGCGCGAATAGCCAACACAAACTCGGCCTCTTGAAGTAATTCGACTTGCCCAACGACTGCCACAAAAACCCCAAAGCGTTGTTCTCGTAACTGCAACGACACAGCTCGAGGAGAAAGCACCGTGCTCAAAGCTTGGCGTAGAGCTAACATCAGCGGCGCAAAGCTGTGCTGTAAGTCATCATGCCGATAAACTGGAGTATCAATCGGCAAACGAGAGGCATCGGTAAATGTCATAATTTCGCCGCACAGGCCAATTAATTCATGAAACAACGCCTCAGGATGCAAGGTCGCCCGATGGGTTAAATGCTGAAGCTGTGGTTGAACTCGGTTAAGCATTTGCAGCAGCATAAACTCAGCGACGTCCGCCACACCTTGCTGATTGGGTGAACCAATTCTTTCTGCCAAATTTTTAGCTCGTTCATTCACTAAGCCACTAATTTCAGATAGAAAACTTTTCAGCCGCGGCGTTGAGCTAATAGACAGACAGCTTGGAATAAACTCATGATCCAGCAGAATACTGCCATCGGGGCGCTTATCAGCAATTCGCGCAATCGGCAATGCCGCATAGGTACTGCGGTCTTCATGTTCCAACATCAGACGTAGATTCACTTTTGCCAACGGCAACTCTGTAATGTCTGCGCTAGTGGAGTAAAGATCGCGAACATCTTCCTTATATGATTGAAAACGAGAGCGATTTGGTCCGGATTGATCGTGGAAATTAATTTCAGTCACGTGATCATTTGCCAGCGCCTGAGCGAGATACACCTTTTGGCCAACAAAACTAGCATCGCTAATTTCTAACGGCTGAGGCATAACATCTTCATAAGGCAGGCTGAAAACGCTGCCATCAGGCATAATGCCGGAAGCACCACTTAATGTGATTCGACCAAAACTCAGGTGATCATCATTAATCTTCAGCTCGGTAACACCAAAAAAATGCTCCCCTAAAGCAGCGAAACGACTCTGTAATAAGTAGTCGATATGGCGCTGCTGCTGCTGAAAATGTTGTGGTTTAATAAATAAGCCTTCACTCCAAACAATTCTATTTCGCGTCAACATAATTAATCCTCGCTCTCCTTGCGCATATCCACATCAGCTTTATGCAGGTGCACCAATACTTGATAGTTGTGGCCTATAGGCGCCAGCTTGAGCACCTTTTTCCATTGCGCGCCATTCGGCTGACTGTAATATGCAGCAATACCGACATAGCGTACTTTGCTGTCTAATTCTGTTGGTTGGATATATTTGTACTGCCCTGGCAATAGAGTAAAATCCTGATGGTCGATGTAATTTTTCCCCAAAACATCTTTCATTTCTTTCGCCGTTAATTGGTCATAATCCGCGGCCAACAGCTTTGAGTCTTCAGACATAAGGATCACCTGAAAAGCCAGCGGTGATGCCACGTTTTCACCATTGGGATTAATGTCCTTATCAGCCAATAAAGTTAATCCCAGCGTAGAGGGAAGCTTGGTTGCATCAGGCACCTCTTTTCCGAACCAAGGGCCTTTGCTACATCCTCCGAGTAGAATTACGGTAATGCTTACAATGAGATATTTACGCCATGCACTCATCTAGCTTCCTCCTCCTGAAGTTGGCGGAGGGTTTTGTCATACACTTGCTCATAAACTTCATGAAACAGTTTCTCAACGCCGATCTGCCGCCCAGAAAGCAGCTCGTTGAAATAGTGTTGATACATATTCCAAATCCAATTTGGGTCGCTCGGATTAACCATATGATCGCGGCGATAACGCTGAAAACGAGTGATCAATACGTCTGGAGAAAAGCTCTGTATGACAGCTGAAAGTGCCGCATCTGTTGCCTGAGATGACGCCTGATAATGCAATCTCATATGAGTCAAACTTTCTGTAACCGCAGATGAAGGCGTTAAATGAACCTGACTCTTCTGTTCACCATAAAGAACCGCTACCGTCTCTTGAAAACTCAACCCCAGTCGTAGAGGATTATCTTCAATAGGTTGCAGCTGTTTATTGGCAACTTGTTGAGTTTGGTTTAGCGCGAGTAGCCCTTTAACCACGGCCTGCAAAGTCCTCCCCGCCTCTTCCAGAAATTCGTTGGCAACTTGGCTATTTCGAAAAGGAAGAAACTCGCCAAGACCACGCAGTACGGGAGTTAATGCCACGTTTTCGAAAATATCAGCATTGCTGTCGAGCGCAGATGCGGAGGGCGCATATGGCGCTGGGACATCAAGATATTCGTCATCCATCATGTGCTCTTCTTGCGAAGTCAGTGGCGGCTCCACACGATGAGGAAAAGGATTGTCTAGCAAGCTCGTTGCCGAATTGTCTGCAACCGAATTTCGGCTCAGACCTAATGTGCTTGGTTCATAAGGATGCATGGCAGATTCTTGTGATGGGAGATAAGAATGATGTTGAGATGCGCTCACTGATGTAGGTTCATCAATGACTCGATTCACATTGTTTGTTGCCTCGGTGCTGAGGATATTTTGTAATTGCAAATAATCAGGAGCAGATTGAGAATGTGCAGTCAGTTGCAAATGCGCAGTAAGAATTAAATCACCGATAGTAATTGTGTCTCCCTGAGCGAGCGCAATTAACTTTTCGGGTGGGCAACCGTGAACTGAATTATTGATTAAGCAGTTACCAATAAGGTCTTGTAGACAAAACTGCCCGTCGTTCCACACTATATAGGCATTCAGCGCCCTCACTTTCATTGCTGAATCTTGTAATTGCCAGTGATTGCCAATGCCACTTGGTTCTGAGCCAAAGCTGCCGCCGTCAGTCGTAAAACTATGCATTCGCTCAACGCTTGCGCGTAATGTTTTTACGTCTTTAATATAAAGCGTCAGTTTTGCGGAAGAAGGCGAAAATGTATCCATATCATGGCTCCTGTCCATATTGTTATTCCTGAACACCGATGGTTACGAGAGGGACTTCGGGAGGTTGGCCAAGAAAGGTTGTCCACCCCAACAAACAGCCTTTATCATTGCCTAAGCAAGTGGGCTCAAATTGCTTATCGGCCAAGCCAAGCTGTAAATCCCAAGCAAATTGATCGCGAAGAATGAAGGCTACAAACGTAACTAATGGCTGATAGAGATCCCCATTAGGTAAAAATCTCAGAAAATGATCATGAGATAGCTCATTAATACATAAAGTAAATTTTCCGCATACATCGGGTGCATAATCACCAATAACGAAATTTCCACGTAAATCGGAATTGACTCCACCAAGCCTGTTTTGTTGATGGGGAGCGATTGCGACTCGACGATATTCCCAGCTTGTTACATCAACAGTTGCAAGATCAAAGCAATGGGAGATCAGACCTGCCACCACCGCAGGGGAACGACCAGGAGCAGCAAGTAGCCCGGCATAGGCAAGCATTTTGCTGTGGTTAACGGGGATAACGTCCCTAAGTGCAGAGCTACCCAACCCAACCAAAGAGAACATCATTTGCGAGAACCCATCTTGACCATCGGCTCGATAACGAACGTGGTATCGATATTTTCGCCATGCAAGATGCAACAACATCAAAAAACGATGATTAAAGAAGTCCAGAAAATGGTAAAGATTTCCATCTTTCTGAGCATATTCCCAAGCAAGGCGTTCCAAATAATATCCGGGCATTGGCGATTGGCTGCCATGCAACCCTAGAAAAGCCACTTCTAACGCATACGTACTTTCTATTTTCTCAAGAGAAACCACATCGCTTGAGGGAAACCCCAAGGAAGCATTAGACGAGAAACGAATAAATTCATCTTTAGGGGCACGGGCAGGCCGCATCTCAACATGTTGCCCCTCAATTTGATAAAGCAACTCGACGAGCTGATAAAAATCATAATCTCGAATATTTGTTAATTCAGTCATATCAATGGCCGACAGCCGAGTTGAAGTGGCCAACGGTAGTTGGCCTGTGTATCCGTATTGACTACGGTCAGTTCATGGAAGGCGTTAACACTGGCAAATAATGCAAAAAAGCGTGCCAAAACGCTGCCAAATAAATACATATCACCTTCACAGGAAAATGCAGACTGACGCATATAGAGAGTGGATTGAATACCTCTAACCGGCCTCCCTTTTATCAAGCGATCTACCGGAGATGTTTCTAAACGTTCAATACCTGCAAATCGTTTCTGCGAAACCCTAGAGGCCTGCTGATCATTCATCGCAGGGAAATCATAGTTTCTGATAATTTGTAATAACGCGTCTTTATCGAGTAGTGACAAGTAGTTGAGAGATAAATTTGAAACGAGCGTCCACTGTAAACTTCCATCCATAATTGGCCTTAAAGGCATTGTTGGATGAGTGATATTTTGGAACGTCACAAAAGGTGGCGTGTCGCTATACCCCACATTAACGTCACCAATATCCAACTTAGTTGGAATGAGTCGGTTAGTGCAGAGCAGCCTCGTGGAGATTGTCTCTTCATTATCTGTTACCAGAGATTCATCGCCACGAACAAATGTTATGTCATGTTCGAAACCATCCATTTTTAATGCATTACGCACACTGAGATGGTAATAACGAGCGGAACGATCCTGCTCATATTCGATTTGATGACGGAAGCTCTCAAACGGATGGTATATTCTTGCTGGGCGAGTTTTATCTCGTTGTTCATGCCCATGTTTAGTCAACCAGCCTTCAACTTTTTGAACCGAAAAAATCTCGTAAAGCTCAGGTGATGAATGGCTCACTCTAAGTGGATAACTAACACTGCGCCCATCCAGTTGTAATGGTTCACTGTGATATGGGAAAAGGTTGACCGCAGGAACACAGTGTAGCTTTATGCTATCAGAGTGAATTTTGATGTCTAAAGGCAGTGGCTTATCAAAGTGGAACGAAATATCAATTTTTTCGATAGGCGTGTTTTGAGGTAAAGAATCAAAGCCGCTAAAATCAAGAAAGAATAATCCTTCAGGAAAACAAAAATACTCTTGCAATATCCGATATCCTGGATAGATATTCTTCGGATACGGCAGCAATGCATCCGTATTTTCAAATCCTATTGGCAAAACATCTAAATGTGGAATATCAAACTCCACACCATCTAGATGTACAGAAGTATGATGAAGATGCTGTTGTAACCACAGGTATAGTTGAGTGGCGCTATGGTGGTTATTACCAAGATAGATTCTCAGCTTATCAAGCTGAACTTGACGTAGCGGCAAAGCTCCAAACGTTTTGAGCGCTAGAGTCAGTGTGCCATTTTCATTGCTATTATTAGAAAATATTTCATGCAGCTCTAGTGGCAAAATCCATGCGCCACGACAGGTTGAAAACTGACAAGAAATATTGTCTACAGATTTAGAACCCAATAGAACGTTTTCAGGAATATATGCAGCTTCACTGATTGCCTGTAGCTTAGGGGTATATTGCACAATAGTCATGCTAGGCACTGAGCGCAAATAATTAGGCCATAGCATATTGAGCAATCCATGGGTCAGCTCGGGAAATTCATCTTCAATTTTTGCACGCAAGCTACCAGATAGAAAAGCAAACCCCTCCAGTAACCGTTCTACGTCTGGATCGGTACTCTGCTCAGAAAGAAAGCGAGTCAGTTGGGGCCAAGCTTGAGAAAACACTTCACCTTGCTGACGTAAATATGACAACTCATCTCTAAAATAATCTTCTAATTTCATATTTAAATTAATTTAACGAAGTTGATAGCGTGAGTTATCATCAAGCTGAATATTAAAATTAACAACGCTGTCGATATCCTCGAAATGTATATGTGCTTTGACCTGAAAAAAAAGCGTTAACGGATCGTTTTCATTGTTAAATGTCGCCACATCAACGGACTTTATCCTAGGGTCAAAATTTTCAATACATTGTTGAATCGCCAAACAAACCGACGCTGATATATCAACAGAGGTTCCCGTTGCATCATTAAAATCTATAACCCCTAGTGTAGGGCTACTTTGGCAACATCCAGGGCGTGAATTCAGCACAGCATTTAGGTTTTGCTTTAGAGATACCAGCAAATCACTCGTTTTATCGAATGGCTTTGCTGATACCTCCTCATCAATACGCCCAAATAAACTGCACGCCCGAGTCCTTCGCCACGGCGTGAGGGCTGACATGCACTAGTCCTTATCTAAACGACCAACAAGTGATAGTTCAAAACTCGCGCCCATATATTTAAAGTGCGGACGAACAGACATAGACACCTGATACCATCCAGGATCGCCGTCAACATCAGAGACCTCAATCGTAGCGCCACGCAAAGGACGACGGCTACGCACCTCGGAAGGAGGATTCTCTTGATCGGCAACAAACTGACGTATCCATTGGTTTAACTCGCGCTGTAAATCCTGACGCTCTTTCCATGCCCCTAACTGTTCACGCTGCAATACCTTAATGTAATGAGCCAGTCGGTTCACAATGAACATATAAGGGAGCTGAGTTCCTAATTTATAATTAGTTTCTGCCGTTTTCCCTTCGCGAGTGGGCGGGAATACTTTGCATTTTTGCACCGAGTTTGCAGAGAAAAATGCCGCGTTATCACTCCCTTTACGCATCGTTAAAGTAATAAAGCCTTCCTCGGCGAGTTCATACTCTCGACGATCGGTAATTAAAACTTCTGTAGGGATTTTTGACTGGAGCTGCCCCATAGAATCATAGACATGAACAGGGAGATCGCTAACACCACCGCCGCTCTGAGGGCCTATGATATTTGGACACCAGCGATATTTAGCAAAACTGTCGGTTAAATTAGTAGCCAATAAATAAGCCGTATTTCCCCATAGGTAATGCTCATGATCGGCGTTCACATCCTCTTCATAATTGAAGGTTTTTACAGGATTATCGTTACGATCATACGGTAAACGCAGCAAGAAGCGAGGAGCCGTTAGTCCAATATAACGAGAGTCTTCAGTCTCTCTCAGAGCCCGCCATTTCACATATGCAGGGCCTTCAAAAACAGCCTTGAGTTCTTTGATTGCCGATAGCTCAGTAAAACTATTCAAGCCAAAGAATGATGGCGCTACGGAAGAGAGGAAAGGAGCATGTGCCATCGCCCCCACAGAGCTGACATATTGCAGCAATTTCATATCTGCTGAGCTCTGGTTAAAGGCATAGCTTCCAACCACAGCCGCTATTGGCTCACCACCGAACTGCCCATAGCCACTGGCATATACATGTTTGTAGAATCCAGACTGAGAAATCTCAGGTGAGTATTCAAAATCGTCCAATAGCTCACTTTTAGTCGCATGGAGAATATGAATTTTAATGTTTTCTTTAAAATCAGTACGATCAACGAGAAGTTTTAATGAACGCCATGAAGACTCTAAATCCTTAAATCGAGAATCATGAAGAATTTCATCCATCTGTGAACTGAGTTTTTTATCAAGCTCCGCAATCATTCTGTCGACTAATAACTTATTAATCGGCTCGTTATTAGTTCCATTTTCTAGAATATTGCTGATAAATGCCGATACGCCCTGCTTAGCAATGTCGTAGGCATCATCACCTGGAGCCAACCTTGTTTGTGCCATTATCTCATTCAGTAAAGAAGGTGCAAACGCACGCTCTTCCGTACCGGATGTTTCGATTTCTGTTTCTAAGGACATTGAGTTAATTCCTGTTTTATACTCAAAAGATTATGTTGATAAATAACCGAAATTAATTATTTATCCGCCCCAGATGGAAGGGTCATATTCAGCTCACTTAGTAACTGTTCACGAATTGACTCATCAGAGAGCAATGACTGTAGGCGTGAGCGGAATGCTGGTATATTTCCTAATGGCCCTTTTAAGGCGACCAATGCTTCTCTTAATTCTAATAGCTTATTTAATTCAGGCACGTGATGAGCAACTTGATCGGGAGTGAAATCCACCATCGATTCAAACTCTAATCGTACACGCATATTTTCTTTAGAGTTTTCGTCTAATCTGTTTGGAACATCCATATCTAGCTTCAACCCAGCCTCTCTCATCACTGAAGAGAAATTGTATTTATCAATAGATACAGCGGGGCGTTCCTCGATGGAAAGCTCTTCAGTGGTTCCCTTCAAATCCCCAATAACGAGTAGATTTAATGGTAATTCAACCTCATCATGCTGCTCCCCCGTTGAAGGAACATACTTTATATTGATTCTTTCCTTCGGGGCTACGCTCCCTTCTGATTTTTTGTTCATATAGCGTTCCACTTAGTCCATTATGAATCTTAAGAAAAATCCCTACCGCAGATACATTAACCATCTACAGACTCAGTGTTATATCATTTTTAAATGCTCATGATAATTTCGTATAATTTAATAATTTATTCAAAACAATTAAATCGTACTGAATAAATATATATTTAATATACAAGAACACCAAACCATCACTCTCAATATCGTTTTCATGAATGAGTTCACTCTAAACTTTTGAGCATCAATAATCTCAATAACTTTCGATATTTGATATTTTTTAGAAATATTCCATAATCATTACATAAGGCATTGGAAATTTTATTAGAAAGAAAATAAAGATTCATCAACAATGGCTTCATAGGAGGTATTTTGAAATATATCCAGTTTGGCAGCACTGAACTCTACGTATCTCGCTTATGTTTAGGCTGTATGACCTATGGAGAACCCAGCCGCGGCAATCATGCGTGGACCTTACCAGAAGAGAGCAGTCTGCCTATGCTGCAACAGGCCTATGAGGCTGGCATCAATTTTTTTGACACAGCAAATAGCTACTCGGACGGCAGCAGTGAAGAAATTCTTGGCAAAGCAATCAAGAAATTTATGTCGCGCGACAAAATTGTGGTGGCAACCAAAGTCTATTTCCCTCTGAGCAACCTAGAAGGTGGGTTATCACGTCAATCTATCCTGAAATCTGTCGATGACAGCCTACAGCGCCTAAATTTAGACTATATCGATCTGCTGCAAATCCATCGGTGGGATTACGACACGCCTATTGAGCAGACGCTGGAAGCCTTAAATGACGTGGTTGAAGCTGGAAAAGTCAGCTATATCGGCGCGTCATCGATGCATGCACATCAGTTTGCCAAAGCGTTAGCGGTATCAGAGCAAAACGGTTGGGCACGATTTGTCTCAATGCAGGATCAGTACAATTTAATTCAGCGTGAAGAAGAAAGAGAAATGCATCCGTTATGCGAGAAGGAAAATATTGCCGTTATCCCGTGGAGCCCGCTGGCTCGGGGGCGTCTTGCCAGACCTTGGGGAGAAACCACTGCACGCTTGGTTTCAGATGAGGTTGGTAAAAAGCTCTACGATGCAACTGATGAAGCCGATAGTCAAATTGCTGAAAGAGTTAGCGCCATTGCCGCCGACCATGGCGTATCAATGGCGCAGATTGCACTCGCATGGCTGCTGAGTAAGCCGGTCGTCACCGCGCCGATTATTGGTGCATCGCGCGCTTCTCAGTTGGAAGATGCGATTGCTGCATTGGATATTGAGCTCAAATCCGAAGAGATTGCAGAGTTAGAAATGGCTTACCAGCCTCATGAACAAACCGGATTTGAATAACGCATACTAATGACTCAACGGTTCTAGAAAGTGCCGAACAGGGTTATCGCGAAAAGCATCTAACTCACTCACGATAACCTCTTCAATATTTTCAACCAAATAGCGCTATTGGCCAGTGATGGCCAATCACATAGATAATCAACGCAGAGAGAACGCCCGCCACGATATCATCCACCATGATGCCCATACCGCCGTGAACATTGCGATCAAACCAACGGATTGGCCATGGTTTCCACATATCTAGCACGCGGAAAACCAGAAAACCACCCAATACCCACTGCCAACTATTCACTGGCAAAGCCATCAACGTAATCCACATGCCAACAAACTCATCCCACACGATACTGCCATGGTCGTGAGTTTTCATATCCTTGGCCGTACGATGGCAGATATAAACCCCAATGCAGATGCTAAACATCACTATCAGCGAATAAAGCTGCCACGGTAGCTGGATCAGCAGCAACCAGAATGGGATCGACGCGAGAGATCCCATTGTGCCTGGAATGATCGGGCTTAGCCCACTGCCAAATCCCGTTGCTAAAAGATGCCAAGGATTGCTCATGCGCAGGCGTGCTTTTGCCGCCTTGCTATCGTATTTGCTAATCTTTGCCAAAATGATCAAACCCCTGAAAGTCCAACTCAACCTGATCGTTTCCGCGCCAGAAGCGTATGCCGTCAGCGGCCGGTGCAATTTGTCCAATGCAGGTGAAGTCAGCCCCCAGTAAGCCCAGTGCGACGTCTAATGCTCCGCGATGCATCTCTGGAACAGTAAAACAGAGCTCATAATCTTCACCACCGGAAAGCGCCCACTGCAACGCCTGATCTGGCGTCGTATTATTGGTCAAACACGCTGACAGTGGCAGGTCGTCTAAATAGAGATTAGCACCACAGTCGCTCGCTTTGAGAATATGACCTAGGTCTGAAATCACACCATCAGAAATATCAATCGCCGAGCTCGCTAAATCACGCAGTGCTTGACCTTGCAACACGCGAGGATGTGGACGAAGATGACGCTGAATCAACATGTTACGTTCATCTTCATCAGCCACCGTTAGACGATTTTGCAAAATCGCTAACCCTGCAGCGCTATCTCCCAGCGTACCTGTAACGTAGATCCAGTCGCCAATACGCGCACCGCTACGCAGCAAAGCACGGCCCGCAGGCACCAAACCATTAATGGTGAACGTAATGCTCAACGGCCCGCGTGTAGTATCACCGCCAATCAACTGCATGCCGTAGTAATCGAGCTGCTCAAACAGGCTATCGCTAAAACGCTCAAGCCAAGGCTCGTTGATTTCAGGCAGCGTCAGCGCCAGCGAAACCCAAGCAGGATCCGCGCCCATTGCTGCTAAATCGCTGAGGTTCACCGCCAGAGATTTGTAGCCTAAATCGGCTGGATCGATATCTGGCAAAAAGTGAATACCAGAGACTAAAGTATCTGTACTGATTGCAATCAGCTGTTTCTCAGAGATCGAGAGCAAAGCACAATCATCACCAATGCCCTGCTGCACATCTCGCCGAGCCGTCCGATGACGGTTAAAGTAGCGGGCAATAACATCGAATTCGCCGCATGCCATAACGCATTTCCTGATTGGTTTAAATTATCGCCATTATCTATTCACCTGATTTTACCCAACAAAAAGGCCGGAAAACCGGCCTTTTGAATAAACGAGATGGCCCGAGGGCTTCCGTCAGGTGAACCTGAACAGCAATTTTATCTTTTAGATTTACGAATAGTCGGGGCAACTTTGTCCAGCACACCGTTGACGAACTTATGGCTATCTTCTGCACCAAAAGTTTTTGCCAGCTCAATACCTTCGTTGATTGCCACTTTGTAAGGGACGTCTTCGCGCTTGCTCAGTTCAAACAGAGAAATACGCAGAACCGCTCTCTCAACCTGACCCAATTCTTCCAACTGACGCGACAATACTGGAGCCATCAGGCCATCCAGATACTCTGCGTTAGTGGCGACGCCAGACAACAGCTCACGGAAGTAGCTAATATCGACATCTTTGACGTCCTGCTCTGACAAGAACTGATATTCAACATCAGCAATGTCGTTTTTGGATATCTGCCAAGAATAAAGTGCCTGAACAGCACATTCACGGGCGCGGCGGCGAGCAGCAGGTTTCACGGAATTCCCCTTACTAAAAATCAGGCTTTAATTGCTTTAAGAACATTGATCATTTCGAGAGCGGTCAGGGCAGCTTCTGCACCTTTGTTACCCGCTTTAGTCCCTGCACGTTCAATGGCTTGTTCGATACTTTCGGTAGTCAGTACGCCAAATGCGACCGGCACAACGCTGTTCATCGCAACGCTTGCTAGACCGGAGCTGCATTCACCCGCAACAAATTCAAAGTGGGCAGTGCCACCACGGATAACGGTTCCCAAAGCGACAACCGCATCATAGCGATTGGTGTCGGTCAGTGCACGAACGGCTAATGGCAGTTCATAAGCACCCGGAACCCAGACTACAGTGATATTGTCATCAGAAACCTGGCCAATACGCTTCAGGGCGTCAATGGCACCCTCCAGCAAGCTGTCGTTAATGAAATTGTTAAAACGCGCAATAGCGATAGCAATACGAGCTTGCGGAGCAGCGACAACGCCTTCAATCGTTTTCATGCAGTTTCCTTAAAATCTTGATGTTCAATACCCCTATCCCTTCTAGAAGAGCTAATAGGGGGGCGGATTCTATCACATTCTTTCGTCACCTGCTCAGGTGCATTTTGCTTACTTGAGCTAGAGACGAACTGAAACAAAAATAAATCAGTAAAAACAATACCCGAAGAGCAGGTTAATACGCATTACGCAGCACAATACGTAAATCCGGCCCTACGGGCATGACTTCGCTAAAAACAAACTGGGGAGCGTCAGCTAGCTGTTCCAGCCCCGGCAAAACACACAGACCGCGCGCAGTATCCCCTAAAAGCTTAGGGGCAAGGTAGATAATCAACTCGTCGACTAAACCAGCCTGCAAAAGCGCGCCAGCAAGAGACGCCCCCGCTTCCACCCACACCGAATTGATCTGCAGTTTGCCTAGTTGCATCATCAAAACAACCAGATCTATCCCTTGCCCATACTGCGGGATCGCCAACTGTTTAACGTTTTCAGGCCAATGCAGATCATCGGGATGAATACGAGCTAGCAGGGTTTCACCTGCCTGAGAGATAAGTTTGTGCTCAGTCGTTATACGATTTTGGCTATCAATGATAACGCGCAGTGGCTGGCGAAGATTTTCACGCGGATAAGCCTGTTGGGTGGTCACGTCTAATTCATCCCAACGCACCGTCAATGAAGGGTCATCGGCTAATACGGTAGCACTAGAGCTTAATATGGCTGAGCTTTGAGCTCGGTAGCGCTGCACATCCTGACGCGCTGCGGCAGAAGTGATCCACTGACTCTCGCCCGATGCCATCGCCGTTCTGCCATCCAGAGATGCCGCCATTTTGAGCTGCACAAAGGGGAATCCTGTACGCATGCGCTTGAGGAAACCACGATTGACGGCTTCGGCCTCATTCATCATCAGGCCATGGCTGACATCAATCCCCGCTTGCTGGAGCTTAAACAGCCCACGCCCCGCCACGTTCGGATTGGGATCCTGCATAGCTGCAACAACACGGCTAACACCGGCTGCGACTAACGCATCGGCACAAGGCGGGGTGCGACCATGGTGGCTGCACGGCTCAAGCGTGACATAGGCAGTCGCACCACGGGCCTTATCACCAGCCATGCGCAATGCATGAACCTCAGCGTGGGGCTCACCCGCGCGTAGATGATAACCCTCACCGACAATTTCATCGTTAAGAACAATAACGCAGCCAACATTTGGATTAGGCGTTGTGGTAAAACGCCCGCGGCGTGCTAACTCAAAGGCTCGCGCCATGTAAAACTCATCGCCACGCGGCTGGTTATGCATAGGTTTCGTCCGGAGATTAACTTACTAATCTAAGCCAGTGCTTAGTCCTGCAATTTGGCAATTTCTTCGCCAAACTCGCGAATATCTTCAAAACTACGATAGACGGAGGCAAAGCGGATATACGCCACTTTATCGAGCTTTTTCAACGCATCCATCACCAGATTTCCCACCATCTTGGTAGGAACTTCTCGTTCACCGGTTGCGCGAAGCTGAGATTTGATATGGCTAATGGCCATTTCAACATCGTCTGAGTTTACAGGGCGTTTTTCTAATGCTTTTAGGATACCACTGCGTAACTTATCTTCATTGAATGGCTCGCGAACATCGTTACTTTTGATAACGCGGGGCATAACGAGTTCGGCAACCTCAAAAGTGGTGAATCGTTCATTACAAACCAGACATTGGCGACGACGACGCACTTGCGTACCATCCCCGACCAAACGGGAATCAATGACTTTGGTATCAACGGCGGAACAAAATGGGCAATGCATAGCTCTTCCTGAAAGGCCTGAGATAACGTTAGTGTACCCCGAAGTGGCATAACAACAAAGGGATGTCAGTTTGGCAATAATGCGCTCTCAGCCTCATTCTTCGCGAAAACAGGGCATTTATGCAAAATCTGAAGATAATTTGCTCGCGGCTCCCATCCTAATTTCGCGGGATGAAATGGCATGCAGATAAACTTCCCCGCACATCGCCGCCATCACACTATACTTAGTCATATCGATCTAGTAGCAATTAGCATGTGACATTCAGGTCAAAGGCGATTAATCTTTTATCTATGTCCATAATAAATCGAGCGATCTATGTCTATATACCGCCCTTTATTCGTGCTTGCCCCTTTGGCATTGATGCTAACGGCATGCGCTTCTGATCCAAAAACTGAGGCTCTTCAGTCGGAAGTTCAGGAGCTGACACAAAAAGTTCAGAAACTTAGCACTGAAGCCGAGTATCTGGAGCGTCAGAAAACCATGAATGAAAATAACGAGCAGAGCATTTACCTGATCCCAGCCGCCAACAGCGACGCCGTAGGAGTCACCAGCATCGGCCAACTGCGCTTGTTGATAAGCCATCTGGAACCCGAAGCCGATGGCAGCAAAGCCGTGTTGCAAATAAAAACCGCCAACGGCTCAATTCTGCCAAGTTTCACTGGTTCTTTAGAGTGGGGCTCACTGAATCAAGCTACGTTAGAGCCGGACCAAAGCAGTACGCTGTCACAAAGTATCAGCTTTAAAAGCCCTGCAACACCGACTAACGTTACCAGCATGGAAGTTCGCTTAAGCGATATCGCGCCAGAAAATCTGGGCTTCATTCGCTTAAGTGGTATTGAGCGCCAATAGATTTTCGTTTAGTGCTTATGCCATAAAAAAACCCCGCCGCAGCGGGGTTTTTGCATTATAGCCGACGATCACACAACATCAGATTACGGCAGAATTGACGGCTGATCCGCCCCTTCTTTCTCGACCTTCTGCTGTAGCATATGTTCACGCTTCATGCCCAGTTTCAGAGCCAGCGCAGATGCAACATAGATAGACGAAATTGTACCGATAGAAACACCGATCAGCATGGTCAACGAGAAGCCTTTCAGCATCGGTCCACCAAACAAATACAGCATCAGGATCACCATCAACGTGGTGCCGGAAGTGATCAGTGTTCGATGCAATGTTTGTGTCAACGACACGTTGAAGATTTCGTAAGGTGTTCCACGACGGATCTTACGGAAATTCTCACGGATACGGTCAGATACCACAATACTGTCGTTAAGTGAGTAACCGATAACCGACATCAGCGACGCGACGATAGTTAAATCGATCTCAATATGAAATAGCGACAATACGCCCAAGGTGATGATCACATCATGCAATAATGAAATGACCACACCAGCAGCCAAACGCCATTCGAAGCGAACGCCAACGTAAATTAAAATAGCAATTAGCGCGACCAACAGCGCCATAGCGCCATGTTGTGCCAGATCTTCGCCAACGCTCGGGCCTACAAACTCAATACGCTTTACCGTTGCATTCTGACTGGTCGCCTCGTTAATCACGCTAATGACTTTGCTACCTAACGCTTCCCCACTAGCTTCACTTGTCGCTGGAGGCATACGTACAACAATGTCACGACTGCTACCAAAATTCTGCAACAGAGGATCAACAAAACCTGCTTTCTTCAGTGCATCACGCATCATGTCCATATCAGCTGGTTTTTCCAGCGAAACTTCAATGACGGTACCACCAGTAAAATCCAGCCCTAAGTTGAACTTATTCACACCAATAATGATGATAGAAAGGAGCAACAGAAAACCAGAAATACCGAAAGCCCAGTAGTCCCAGCGCATAAAGTCATAGACTCTACGGCCGTAATTTAATTGTTCAACACTATATTCCTGTGCCACAACGCACTCCTCAGATAGACAGCTTGTTGATGCGCTTGCCGCCGTACAACAGGTTTACGATGGCACGAGTACCGATAATTGCGGTAAACATTGACGTCGCCACACCAATACCGGTCGTGATCGCAAAGCCTTTAATTGCCCCGGTGCCAACGGCATACAGGATGATGACCTTGATAAGCGTCGTAACGTTAGCATCAAAAATGGAGCTGAATGCGCCTTGATAACCTTCATTGATAGCCTGTTGTACTGAACGTCCGTTACTAAGCTCTTCCTTAATACGTTCGTTTATCAGTACGTTGGCATCCACTGCTACTGCAAGGGTTAACACAATCCCCGCAATACCAGGCATGGTGAGAGTCGCTCCCGGCAGCAGGGACATAATCCCAACGATGAGCACGAGGTTAGCCAGCAACGCAGAGGTCGCTATCAGACCAAACTTCTTATAGAAGAACACCATGAACAGGATTGAGATAATCAAACCCGCCAAGCATGCTTCCAGACCCTGAGTAATATTCTGAGCACCCAGCGTCGGTCCAATAGTGCGCTCTTCAACAATCTGAATTGGTGCAATCAACGCGCCAGCACGCAACAGCAGAGAGAGTTGGCGAGCTTCATTCGGGTTGTCGATACCGGTAATACGGAAGCTATTACCCAAACGAGACTGGATAGTCGCCACGTTAATCACTTCTTCTTGCTTAGCTAGAATTGATTTACCGCTCGCGTCTTTCTTACCACTGTCTTTGTATTCAACGAACAGGGTCGCCATCGGCTTGCCGATGTTATCCTTCGTGAAGTTAGACATCGCGCTGCCGCCAGCGCCATCAAGCGAGATATTAACCTGAGGGCGGTTAAATTCGTCTTGGCTCGAGGTAGAGTCGGTAATGTGATCGCCGGTCAGGATAACGCGCTTATACATCACGATAGGACGTCCATCACGTGTGTATTTCACTTCAGAATCGCCCGGTACTCGCCCATTGGCAGCAGCGGTGCTGTCAGCATTCGAGTTCACCAAACGGAATTCCAAGGTTGCGGTAGCCCCCAGAATCTCTTTCGCTCGTGCCGTATCTTGAATACCCGGCAGCTCAACCACAATTCGGTCTGCACCTTGACGCTGAACGAGCGGCTCGGCAACGCCCAACTGGTTTACACGGTTACGCAGGATATTAATGTTCTGCTGAACAGCATATTCACGGGCTTCTTGCAGACGCTGATCGGTCATCACCGCTTTCAGACCATTATCACCAACCTTGCTAAATACTAGATTATTAAGGTAACGAGGCGACAGATAGCTGCTCGCTTTATCACGAGTCTCAGCATCACGGAATGTAATGATAACGCCGTTGGTAGAACCGTCAGTTTTACGGATCGTTGAATAAGGAATGCCCTTTTCACGCAAATCGCTGCGCAGCATATCCATACTCTGCTCTTGCAATTTGCTCAGAGCAGTCTCCATATCAACCTGCATCAGGAAGTGCACACCACCGCGCAGATCCAGACCTAACTTCATCGGTTCTGCACCAATGGCTTCTAACCATCTTGGCGTAGCAGGTGCAAGGTTCAACGCGATAACGTATTTGTCGCCCAGCATATCCATCAGCACTTCACGTGCACGGAGCTGAACGTCAGTATCTTTGAAGCGTGCCAAGATGGCACCATTTTCCAGCGCAATAGATTTGCTGGCGATGTGCTGTTTTTCAAGCTCATCACGGACTTGGACCAGTGTTGTTTCACTGGCGGCGACACCGCGCGCGCCAGTGATCTGAACAGCCGGATCCTCGCCATAAAGGTTAGGAAGTGCGTAAAGCAGACCAATGGCAATCACCAAGATCAGCATGATGTACTTCCACAAAGGATAACGGTTTAACACGGCAGTTCCCTTAGGGAAAATCAAAAATTACAGCGCCTTCATCGTACCTTTCGGCAGAACAGCGGTCACGAAATCACGTTTGATGATAACTTCAGTGGTATCGTTCAGAGCGATGGCAATATAACCCGTCTCTGCAACTTTCGTTACGCGACCGATCAATCCACCGTTAGTCAGAACTTCATCACCCTTGCTGATGGCATCCATCAGTTTTTTATGTTCCTTAGCGCGTTTCTGCTGTGGACGCAGGATCATGAAATAGAAAATCAGGCCGAATACTACCAGCATGATCACTAAAGAGTACGGGCTGCCCTGAGCCGGTGCTCCAGCAGATGCCACAGCGTCGGAAATGAATAAACTCATCTAAATATCCCTCATTATTAACTACAGATTGAAAGCAACAACAAACAGCCAGAAACAAGCCATTCTATACTCTAAAGATGTCTAGTTGTAGAAGCGCTGGTTTGCTATCAACAACTTGGACGACAAAGAGTAAGCCGGTTAAAGATGACTCCTAACCGGCCAAATTCTATTTGGCGCCGACGGGCGGTACAGGTTTACCCTGACGGCCATAGAAATCAGCGACGAACTCTTCCAACTTACCGTCTTCAATAGCTTGGCGTAAACCAGCCATCAAACGCTGATAATAGCGCAGGTTATGGATAGTGTTTAAGCGCGCACCAAGAATTTCGTTACAACGATCAAGATGATGTAGATACGCACGGCTATAATTACGGCAAGTGTAGCAATCACACTCAGCATCCAACGTCGTCGTATCATCTTTATATTGAGCGTTACGGATTTTTACAATACCGTTGGTCACAAACAAATGACCGTTACGCGCATTTCGGGTCGGCATCACGCAGTCGAACATGTCGATACCACGACGAACACCTTCCACTAAATCCTCCGGTTTACCGACACCCATTAGGTAACGCGGTTTATCTTCCGGAATCTGTGGACATACATGCTCAAGAATACGGTGCATGTCTTCCTTTGGTTCGCCGACGGCCAAGCCGCCCACAGCGTAACCATCAAAGCCGATCTCTACCAGCCCTTTTAACGAGACATCTCGTAAATCTTCGTAAACGCCGCCTTGGATAATACCGAACAAGGCGTTTTTATTACCCAATTCATCAAAGCGTTGGCGGCTACGCTTCGCCCAGCGCAGAGACATCTCCATCGAGCTCTTGGCATAATCCCAATCTGCAGGGTACGGCGTACACTCGTCGAAAATCATCACAATATCAGAACCCAGATCGTACTGAATTTCCATTGATTTTTCAGGACTTAGGAAAATCGGAGAACCGTTGATCGGATGACGAAAATGCACACCCTCTTCTTTAATCTTGCGCATTTTGCCCAAGCTAAATACCTGAAAGCCGCCGGAATCCGTTAGGATAGGCCCCTTCCACTGCATAAAATCATGCAGGTCGCCATGCAACTTCATGATTTCCTGCCCAGGACGCAGCCATAGATGGAAAGTGTTGCCCAGCAGAATTTGTGCGCCCGTTTCTTTCACTTCTTCAGGCGTCATCCCTTTGACGGTACCGTAAGTACCGACAGGCATAAACGCAGGGGTTTCCACCACGCCGCGATCAAAAATCAGGCGGCCACGACGAGCGCGGCCGTCGGTTGTATCTAATTCATACTTCACTCAAAACCTCCAGCATCAGAAAAACAGTCTGATGTTGTATTCCTAATGGAAAGACGCCCTATTCGACATACCCGTTAGAACGGGAAGCCAAAGTCTAAGTGGGCAAAAATTGGCCCGTACGTCGCATTTCAGCGCAACAGTACGGGCCACGAAATTATTCGGCTGACACTTTCTCTTGCTCCGCTAATTCGCTGTGGGTGATAAACATCGCATCCCCATAGCTAAAGAAGCGGTATTCCTTTGCCACCGCTTCGTGATATGCATGCATGGTATTTTTATAACCCGCAAATGCAGATACCAACATAATCAGCGTGGATTCAGGCAAATGGAAGTTGGTTATCAGAGCATCAATCACCTGATAGTGGTAGCCCGGATAGATAAAGATTTGCGTATCGTCAAAAAATGGCGCAATAAGCTGGTCTTTTGCCGCAGCGGCTGCACTCTCAATCGACCGAACCGACGTGGTTCCAACGGCGATAACACGGTTGCCACGCGCTTTACAGGCCAATACGGCATCAACCACATCTTGCGGAACCTCTGCATACTCAGAGTGCATGGTGTGATTTTCTATGGTGTCCACTCGTACCGGCTGGAATGTTCCAGCGCCAACATGCAGAGTTACAAATGCCATCTCCACGCCTTTAGCGCGCAGTTTTTCCAATAGAGGCTCATCAAAATGTAGCCCAGCCGTCGGCGCCGCAACTGCGCCAGGACGTGAACTATATACGGTTTGATAAAGCTCGCGGTCTGCGTCTTCATCTGGACGATCAATATAAGGCGGCAAAGGCATATGCCCTGCAGCATTCAAAATAGTCAGTACATCGCGGCCATCTTCAAAACGCAGCTCAAATAGCGTGTCATGGCGTGCAACCATCGTGACACGAATATCCTCATTATCGCCAAGCAGCAGCTCTGCGCCCGGCTTAGGGGACTTGGATGCACGAACGTGCGCTAATACGCGAGTATCATCTAAAAGACGTTCCACCAACACTTCCAGTTTTCCGCCACTGGCTTTGCGACCGAATAAACGCGCCGGGATAACTCGAGTATTATTGAAGATCAGCAGATCTCCCGCGTCTATTTTGTTCAAAACGTCGGTAAACACGCCATGCTCTAATTTTCCCGTTGGCCCATCCAGCGATAACAAACGGCAAGCGCTGCGCTCCGCTTGTGGATAGCGGGCAATAAGGTTATCGGGGAGTTCGAACGAAAAATCAGAAACACGCATGGTTATTATTCACTCTATATATAGCGGACGCAGGGAGCACGCAAAAAACAGGCCGCTTAGTCTAGAGCTGCAAACGCTCTGCTGCAACTGTTAAGCGGTTCAGTATGATATAAGCCAGAATAAATAAGATTAAATAACCTTAGTTATTGAATGGATTAAACTGCGTTATTCTCATCTATACTCATCCCATGAACTTTCTAGCACACCTTCACCTTGCCTCATTGGCCCATAGCTCACTGTATGGCAATCTTTTAGCCGACTTTGTCCGTGGTAATCCACAGGGCATCTACTCTGCCCCCATCATTGATGGCATTTTTATGCATCGTAGAGTCGATGTTATGACCGATAGACTCCCTCAGGTCTTAGAAGCCAAACGCTGTTTTCGCCAAGAGTTTCGTCGCGTCGCGCCTATTACGCTCGATGTGGTTTGGGATCATTTCCTGGCACTACATTGGCAAGAGTTAGAGCCGGAAATATCTCTAAACGCTTTCGTAAACCACGCTCGATCCGAAATCGCCCCCATGTTGCCGCAGTCTCCCGAGCGCTTTCAAAATCTTAATGCTTTTATGTGGCAAGAGCGCTGGCTAGAACGCTATGCTGAGCTCCCGTTTATTGCCAAAGTGTTACAAGGTATGGCTAATCGACGGCCAAAACTCGGCGCTCTGGCCGGATCTTTTGTCGATATTGAAGATAATTACCTGCAACTTGAACAAACATTCTGGCAGTTTTATCCGCAAATGATCGCTCAAGCCAAAGCAAAGACCCTATAAACACTGACATTGTTAACACTTACCACGTTTAGCTATTGCCCTTTTTTACAAAAGCGCTATGTTATATACCAATCTTTACTTTTACCCTTTTGCATTATTGATAGGTAAAAGCTATCTTATCAATCGGCGCTTTACGCTTTATTCACCAACGTTTAATACGTATAGTGACTCCCGACCTAAGAATTTAATCATCCATCCAACATACAATTAACAGGAGTTAATATGGTCCTGGTTACTCGTCAAGCCCCAGACTTTACCGCCGCTGCCGTTCTGGGCAACGGTGAAATCGTTGAAAACTTCAACTTCAAAGAATTTACTAAAGGTAAGCCAGCAGTCGTGTTCTTCTGGCCAATGGACTTTACTTTCGTATGTCCTTCTGAACTGATCGCGTTCGATCACCGTTACAAAGAGTTCAAATCCCGTGGCGTTGAAGTTGTTGGCGTTTCTATGGACTCTGAATTCGTTCATAACGCATGGCGTAAAACCCCTGTCGACAATGGCGGCATCGGTGAAGTTCAGTACCCACTGGTTGCTGACATCAAACACGAAATCATGCAGGCATACGGCATTGAACACCCAGAAGCTGGCGTTGCTCTGCGTGGTTCTTTCCTGATCGACAAAGAAGGTGTTGTCCGCCATCAGGTCGTTAACGACCTGCCACTGGGCCGTAACATCGACGAAATGCTGCGTATGGTTGACGCGCTGCAGTTCCACGAAGAGCATGGTGATGTTTGCCCAGCTCAGTGGGAAAAAGGCCAAGAAGGTATGGGCGCATCTCCAGACGGCGTTGCTAAATACCTGTCTGAAAACGCGGCTAAACTGTAATTCAGTTTGTCACATGATAAAAGCGGCCAAATGGCCGCTTTTTTATTGGCTGTACATCAAACCCGCGTTGTCAAAATGGTTATTCTCTAAACCAACGCCACACTCCTGCACTCTCTGCCGACATCATCAGCTCGATATAGCCGTTCTCACGCACTAGTTTCCCGTATCCCTCAATACAACGCCAACGTCCTGCTGGAATAAACGGTGAATTGGGCAAAATACAACGTCCGCGACCGTTGCGTTGCAGAGCAATCAGTACCGTTTCGTTCTCATATTGGCGGATAAAGACCAGCATATCATCGCGAGCATGTACAATATGGCACCCTCCACGACGTAATGCCGTAGATCGATGTCTTAACGTTGCCATCCGTTGAGTTAACGCCAATAAATCGCTATTCCATCGACTCTCATCCCACGGAAATGTTTTGCGGCAAAACGGGTCATTTTCGCCATCTAGCCCAATCTCGTCGCCATAATACAAACAAGGCACACCAATCCAAGTAAAAAGCCATACCAAGGCCATTGGCATACGTTGTGGATTATCTGCCAATAGAGTGATAAAACGCGCTGTGTCATGGCTATCAAGCTGATTAAACATGGCGAGCTGTTGGGTATGTGATAATCCCGCACGGTAGCTATCCATCCATTCGGCACACTGTGTAGCGCTAAGCTGGATAGGCTGATACGCCACATCAACATCGGTCAAAAACGCTCGCACTGGCAGAGCAAAGCCCATGTAATTCATTGCGGCATCTTCTACTCCGGCTTGTAGCCAGCGGCGTGCATCACCAAAGTGTTCTCCAAACACGTATGCCTGCGGATTTTCACTCTTTACTGCACGATACATGCCTTCGAGATGGTGCAAATTCCCTCGTGCCGAGCCGCCTTCACCCAACATGTGCACCACGTCCAGACGCCAGCCATCAATATGATAAGGCTCACGCAGCCAATGGCGTAGCACGCTGTCATCGGCCTGATATACGCTATCGACCACCGACTGGCTAGAGAAATCCAGTTTAGGTAACGTGGTGTTTCCTTTCCAATCAAGCACCCGCCCATCAGCAGTAAAAGTGAATCGAGTGCGGTGAGGCGATGCAGGATCGTAATAAGCACCTTCGGTTTGTTGCTGGTAGCGATCAAACCACGGATGAGTATCACCGGTATGATTAAATACCCCATCAAGGATCAAGCGTATACCTAACTCATGGGTTTTCTCCCGCAATCTGATCAGCGCCGCATTTCCGCCTAGATAAGGATCAACCTGATAGTAGTCTTCGGTGTCGTACTTATGGTTGCTCGGCGCGGTAAAAATAGGGTTCAGATACAACGCGGTAATGCCTAGCGCCTTTAGGTAAGGCAAGCGCTCGACGATACCGTCTAAATCACCACCATAGAACGTAGAAGACGCATTTTCATCGGTTAAAGGTTCATCCCACGCTTTACGGATCACATCACGTTGCACCGCATGATGAAAATAGCTGCCATCTTTTACCGTATGCTCAAGCCCGCTAGAGGAAAATCTATCGGGAAATATTTGATAAAAAACCTGATCGGCCACCCACGCCGGTGACAGCGTTGGGCTCTCTAATGCAAACTGAGCCATCTGGGCTGGCGGAATAATGCTAAACCCCTGAGGGCCAAACCATTGCTGACGATTTTCCCACAACAGTTTAAAACAGTACCGACGTACTGACTCACCGGCCAACAGCGTAAGGTCTGCCTGATAGCGGGTATAATCCCCCTGCTTTTGTGTCTGCATCACCAGCAGCCATTCTTCGTTATCAGGCTCACACCGCAGCATGACCTGATGCGGCAGATCATCGCCTTGTAACCATAAACCGATCTCAAGACGATCGTCATGATGATGTACGTAGGGTGGTACGGGTAAGTGCCAAGCAAATAACATAAAATAGTCCCCCAATAATCATTGGAATGGAGCATGCCATGCTGAAGTTTTGCTGCACTCATCTGTAAACACTTTTTGTAGGGATGAGTTCGGGGGAGGATAGCCCCTATTATCTTACTGTAAATAATTCGAGCTGCAGGGCAATAAGGCTTTCGCTTTTTTAACAGCGCACAACGCGGGCTCCTAAGGAGCGAGGCATTGTCGAGTTACGCGGCAAGTGAGTGATTCCCTAAAAGCATCACTCTGTGACTAGAGCGAACAAACGCAGCCAACACGCATGTCACTTGACCTATGGCGAGTTGATACGTGATTAACTTTGCTTTTGGGTTGACTGTAAACCCTGAACGGTTAGCCTATGTCGGCATATTGCATCAAAATATTTGAAAGAAAAGGTAATCTCAATGCATAACACACTGAGACGATGGCTAGAACAGTATGGTATCGAATTCACTCATGTGACTTCGCTGATTATTGTTATCGGCCTCATCATGGTGACCGCGGTCATCATCCATCTACTTTTGCATCGGGTACTTCTTTCACGCTTAGAAAAACGCGGTCAGCATAGCAAAATACTCTGGCTGAAAGTGATTACCCAACATAAGCTCTTCCACCGATTAGCCTTTACCTTACAAGGTGTTATCGTCAATATTCAGGCCGTATTCTGGCTTCATCCTGGCACCGATGCCGGTGATGCACTCATCATCTGTGCCCAGATGTGGGTTATGTTGTATGCCCTACTCGCACTGTTTTCTCTGCTTGATACCTTACTGGATCTGGCGAGCAATATGTCGGTTGCCGATCAGCTACCGCTACGAGGGATTTTCCAAAGCATCAAACTCGTTGCCGCCATCATCATCGGTATTTTGATGATTTCACTGCTGATAGGGCAATCTCCGCTGCTGCTGATAAGCGGCTTGGGCGCCATGGCAGCGGTTTTGATGTTGGTGTTTAAAGATCCCATTTTAGGGCTAGTGGCAGGAATTCAGCTTTCAGCCAACAACATGCTCAAGCTGGGCGACTGGCTTGAGATGGCTAAATATGGCGCTAACGGCACCGTCGTGGACGTGGGGCTGACCACGGTCAAAGTGCGTAACTTTGACAACACCATCACCATGATCCCGACCTACGCGCTAGTTTCTGATTCCTTTATCAACTGGCGCGGTATGTCTGAGTCTGGTGGCCGCCGTATCAAGCGCAGCCTGAATATTGATACCACCAGCGTACATTTCATGTCAGAAGAAGAACACCAACGCTTAATGAAAAGCGCGCTACTCGCGCCTTATATCGATGCAAAAACGCAGGAGCTAAAAACCTACAACAGCGAGCTGCAAGCTGACCTGAGTTCTCCACTAAACGGACGACGCATGACAAACCTTGGCACTTTTCGCGCCTATTTAGTCGCCTATCTGAATGCGCATCCACAAATCCGCAAAGATATGACCCTAATGGTGCGCCAGCTCGCGCCAACGGCAGATGGCCTGCCGCTTGAAATCTATGCCTTCACCAATACCACGGTCTGGGCACAGTACGAAAGCATTCAGGCCGATATCTTCGATCATACGTTTGCCATCGTGTCTGAATTTGGTTTACGTGTGCACCAGACTCCTACGGGCAATGATATGCGTGCTATCGGCCATACACAGGCTGACTAAGACTGTTTTACCCTTACCTTCAACTGACATTTCCCCACATAAATGTGTCTGAAGGTAAGGGAACCATGACAAGCATGGCGAATGATTTCCTCACACTTTCCTTTCAATAGAAATCTGATATTTATGACACTCCATTTATTAGTATCAACGGAGGGGAATTTGTTCAGTAAACTCTGCTTTGGCAAATTACGAGCACACCTGATGCCATTTTTGTCTGCGCTGATCCTGATTACCAGCCTGCACTCTGCGGATGTCGATATCAGCAAAATCGCCAGCCAAAATGCACAAAACTATTCTCAACTGACTAGTGATTTACACGATGTTCGTGAAGCGCTGATACTCAGCGTTCGCGAGTCGCGTCGAGAAGAGAGAGATGAAGATCGCCACGAAATAATTGCACCGGCGGAACATAGTGAAGCTGAAGACATCAGTCGTTTGATTTAATTCAACACCAACAAAAACGGAGCCTAAACGCTCCGTTTTTGATTCGCTTATGCAAGCATCTATCAGCGAGCAATATGTTTTTGCTTATCCTGATGGCCTACTTTAGCCGACTTCTTAACAAAGCCGTACCCTAGCAACAGAACAATCACCCATACAATGCCTGCATACAGTGAAACTCGGGTATCAGGGAAATAGCCGATCAGACCGATGATAAATACCAAGAAAATAATGCCAATCGCTGAGGTCAAGATCCCACCACGTAGCGGAAACTCTAGCGCCTGCACCTGCTCTGGGCTCAGGCTGCGTCGGAATGCAATCTGAGAGAACAGGATCATAATCCATACCCACACCGTGGCGAACGTAGCCAATGAGGCAATAACCAAGAACACATTTTCCGGCATGATGTAGTTCAGATAAACTGCAATCAACAGTGCAAGAACCATCACCAGAACAGTGACCCACGGAATGCCACGACGTGAAACCTTCGAAAAGATTTTCGGCGCATGTCCCTGCTGTGCCATGCCGTGCAGCATACGCCCCACACCAAACACGTCACTGTTAATAGCCGATAAGGACGCGGTGATCACCACGAAGTTCAGAATACCTGCAGCTACCGTGATCCCCATATGCTGGAACGTCAGTACAAACGGGCTACCTTGTGTCCCGACCTGATTCCATGGGTAGATCGACATAATGACAAACAGCGTTCCGACATAGAACACAAGGATACGCAGCGGAACTGAGTTGATGGCTTTTGGGATCGACACTTTTGGATTTTCTGCTTCACCAGCAGTGATACCGATAATCTCAATCCCACCATAAGCGAACATCACCAGCTGGAGCGAGAAAATCATCCCGATAAAGCCGTTACTAAAGAAGCCACCATTGGTCCATAAATTATGAATGCCGGTAGGTTGGCCGCCGTTACCTATTCCCCAGAAGATAATGCCAATACCCGCTACAATCATAATGATAATCGTGGCGACCTTAAAGAACGAGAACCAAAACTCAAGCTCTCCAAAGACCTTCACACTCATCAGATTTACCGCACCGATGATCAGCACCACGCTGAGCACCCAGATCCAATGCGGTACCGCAGGGAACCAGACGCTCATATAGATACCGAATGCAGTCACATCGGCAATGGCGACGATCAGGATTTCAAAGCAGTATGTCCAGCCAGTTATATAACCAGCCATTGGCCCGAGATAATCCTGCGCATAGCGAGAAAACGAGCTGGCTTGCGGGTTATTAACCGACATTTCGCCCAACGCACGCATGATGATAAAGGCGACGACACCACCAATGAGATAAGCCAGCAGCACGCTTGGGCCAGCCATCTTAATCGCATCAGCGGAGCCATAAAACAGCCCCGTACCGATAGCTGAACCGAGCGCCATAAAACGAATGTGGCGCGTATTCAGTCCGCGCTTTAATTGGTTGGGTTGTTGTTGCATACAAAATTTACCCGTGGAGACCTGTCAAAAAAAACACGGGCGCTATACGCCCGTGCTGCAAATAAACTCATAATTTGTGATTATAAATGCATAGACCACTGAAGACACTATCTAAAAATGTAATCAGATCCATCAAAAATCATTTTAGTTATGCACCGTGACATTTCGCGGCCCCATCGTGCGGTCAATAATTGCCATAACCACGCATACCAACAGTGACGGTGGCAACCATGCCAAACCTTGACCTGCCAATGGCAAATGTTCAGTCCAAACAGGTAAATGGCTAGCCAATGCAGAGCCCTTCAACGCATCTAATATGCCAAATACTAAGCTCACAATCATAACCGGTGAAAATACACGCGGAGCAGAATTCCACCAGCGTACGGTGAAGCTTAAGACCACCAGCACAATACATGGCGGATAGATCGCCGTCAGTACCGGAATAGAAATCTGGATCAGATGACTCAAACCCAAATTCGACACAACCATCGAGAATAGGCCCAAAATAAAGACCAGCGTGCGGTAGCTAAACGGTAGGTACTGAGCAAAAAACTCCGCGCAGGCACAGGTCAGGCCAACGGCCGTTACCATACAAGCAATGAAAATCAGAGCCGCTAAGAACAAGCTTCCGATACCACCGAAGGTATGTTGAACGTAAGCATGCAGGATCACCGCACCATTCTGTGCATCAGGTACCAATTCACCGCTGCTTGACCCGAGCTTAAACAGGCTCAGATATACCAAAGTCAAACCGATACCCGCAATCAAACCAGCCCAAACCGTATAGCGAGTCAACAACCGGCTATCGTTTACACCACGGGAACGCGCAGCATTAACGATAACAATACCAAACACCATGGCACCTAACGTGTCCATGGTCAGATAGCCGTTAACAAATCCACTTGAGAACGGAACCTGCTGATAGATTTCAATGGCTGGCACATGTACGCCCGCAGGCCATAAAACCGCCGCAATCCCGAGAATAGCTAACGCAACGATTTTCAGCGGAGCCAGAATGTGCCCGACAGTATCCAGCAGTTTGCCTGGGTACAACGATATGGCAATGACCAGCGCGAAATAGACCACGCTATAAATCAGCAACGGAGCAGCGCCATCGCCCGTTAAAGGGGCGATACCAAGCTCGAATGAAACGGTTGCTGTACGCGGCGTGGCGAACAACGGCCCTACTGCCAGATAGCAGACCGTCGCCAGCAGTAACCCAGCCTTACGACCAATTGGCGTACTCAGCGCATCAATACCGCCGCCGACTTTTGCCAAGGCCACTACCGTCATCACCGGTAAACCTACCGCGGTGATAAGAAAACCGATAGCCGCAATCCAGACGTGCTCGCCAGACTGCAACCCAACCATCGGAGGAAAAATAATATTACCTGCACCAACGAACAGCGCGAAAGTCATGAATCCTAATGCCAGGATATCTTTGGACGTTAAACGATGAGTCATAATGAGATGTCGTGTTGCCTTATAACAGTTTAAGAGTTTCAAACGAATCGTGAGCCGCGGAAAAATCGCCTTGCAGATGAAAGTAGGGGTAATGAAGAAAAGACAACCGAGTTCGTAGTCGGCTTTCCTTCCAACAACATCATTCACATCTACACATAAAACGCCGCTCTGCCTGAGTTTGAATCCCCCTGACTTTCCCTGTGCAAAGCCATTTGATTGGGTTACATCACCGGACAGAAAGTTACTGTATAAGTTATTAGCTGACGAGATATGGCGACTACGCGGATAAGTAAACACGTTCTAGCAGGTAAAAGACAAGAGCTAAATTGACTTGCGGAATCATCATCCAGAGAAAGTTGGTGAGCTAGTTAATGATTTGGTATTTTAAGAGTATCACCATACATAAATTGCCCCATAATGTGGTGTTCTCTGCGGATGATTGATTAAAAAACACACATACATAAGAATTTTACACTACTGAGACCTTGAGCATAAAACTCACGTTTATTGATATAAAAACAGCAAAAACAAATAATAAAAAAATAATTTAATCAATAAGTTAACTACTTAACCCCGCCTATTCACTGCGGGACAAGCCCGGCAGTGATAAAAAGCAGATTTAGTCGTCATATGCAGAAAGTCAGAGAGAAGAGAGAGGTTGTGGCTTTCCTAGTAGATAACCCTGAATATAATCAACACCCAGTGCTTTCAACTGAAACTTTTGTGCTTCATCTTCAACATATTCAGCCACAACCAAAAGCTTTTTGAGGCGTGCTATCTGACACATTGCCGATACAATTTGCTGATCGATAGGACTATCCATTAATTGACGAACAAAGCTTCCGTCTATTTTCAAAATATCCGCTTCAATGTGTTTAAGTCGATCGTAGCTCGCAAAACCAGTACCAAAATCATCAATGGCAATACGACATCCCATCTGGCGTAATTGAGATAGCGTTTTTGAAGTCAGTTCTTTGGTCTGTGTAATATTACTCTCGGTGATTTCCAGGATTATTTGATAAGGCTCAACCTGATACTGTGCCAGAATACGAGCAATATCTTGCACCAGAGTCGGCCTAGCTAACGTTGATGGGGTCAGATTGATCGCAAAACACACCGCTGGCAGACGTTCACGATTTTCATTGATAAAAGCCAGCGTATTATTAAGTACCCATAAATCAACGTCATAGTTAAGTCCAAACTCTTGTACCACTGGGAAGAAGTCGTTTGGCATGATGATATTGCCGTGTTCGTCCTGCAACCTGAGCAAAACTTCGTAATAGCGATCGCCACGAAATCCCTCAATAGGCTGAGCCATCAGCATAAAACGATCTTTATCAAGGCCATTCTGGATGTGGTGAAGCATCGCGACTTTACTATGAATACCCTCTTGCAATGTCTGAGCATTAAGGTGGGTTGATTCTGCGTTCCCAGTGATAAGAGAACGCTCCGCCATCGAACTGAGTTCGCCAATAATGGTGTAAATGTGCTCTAGTGGCTGACGAACGGTGCAATAACCAATGCCATAATGTAAACGCAAAGGCAGACCATTCCACAGTAGACGAAATGCTTTCATTGCATCGTTAAGCCGCTTCAGTGTTTCAGCCGCACTTTTATTATTTAGCCGTAGTACGAGGTCATAGCTCGGAAGCTGGTATACCCCTTCATTATTAGCCATCACCTTTTTCATCATGCTGGCCAGACGCTGTTTATACTCAAGCCGTAACTGCATCCCGTAAGTACGGCAAAGCGTATCCAGATTCGCGATGCGTAAAAAACAGACCACCGAGCGCTCATGCTGTTTTAAGTCATGATGCAAACATCTCAAATTGGGCAGTTGAATAACAGGATCAATCATCGATGCACGCTGCGTTTTGATATAGAGCCTGCGTTGGCGTGTATTTACTGCGGCCATCAGAATAATGGTAAGTGTAAACATCACCATCATCGACATAATTAGCGCTAGGCTATGCGCTAAGTTATCCCACTGCACAAAGCCATCATAATTAATCAGTAGCGTAATCACCGAAGCTGACCATACAAGGCTAGTTAATTGATACCCATAGCGCATAGCCCCAAATAACATCAAAGGCAAAAGTAACGTCACCGTATAATCAGTGAAAAAAATGTTGGAACTTGAATCGCCACGGATAATCTAGACACTTCTGAGCCGTTGATAATACTGGTTTTCATATTCTGTCGGTGACATCTGATTGCTCGAACCATGCCGACGCTTACTGTTATAAAACATTTCA
This sequence comes from Hafnia paralvei, assembly GCF_020150375.1. Taxonomy (NCBI): domain Bacteria; kingdom Pseudomonadati; phylum Pseudomonadota; class Gammaproteobacteria; order Enterobacterales; family Hafniaceae; genus Hafnia; species Hafnia paralvei. The sequence goes on from NZ_CP083737.1 coordinate 3,561,511, forward strand.
ATGTAATCGAAAATATCGCTGCGGGCTTCTTCCCGTGTTCCGTAGATCTTTTTCTTTATCCGTTCGCGTTTCAGCAACTGGAAAAAGCTTTCTGCAACCGCATTATCGTGACAGTTACCGCGACGGCTCATGCTGCCCTCCAGGCCGTGTGATTTCAGGAATGACTGCCACTCATGGCTTGTGTACTGACTGCCCTGATCTGAATGAACCATCACCTGTTTTAGAGGATTACGTCGCCATATGGCCATCAGAAGCGCATTCAGGACAATGTCCTTTGTCATCCGGGATTGCATTGACCAGCCGATAATTTTGCGTGAGAACAGATCAACAACCACGGCAAGATACAGCCAGCCTTCGTGGGTCCTGATGTAAGTTATGTCCGTTACCCAACGCTCATCCGGAGCATCCGGATTGAACTGTCGCTGGAGCCTGTTGGGCGATACGATACTGACCTCGCCTTTGTGTGCCCGCGGGCTCCGGTACCCGACCTGAGCCTTTATCCCGGCACGATTCATCAGTCGCCAGACTCTGTTCACTCCGCACTGTTGCCCGCTATCCCGCAAGTCCAGATGGATCTTGCGATAACCATAAACGCAACCGGACTCCAGCCAGAACTGTTTGATCTGTCCCGTCAGTCTCAGATCTACCTGGTGGCGCTGAGAATACGGTTGCTTAAACCAGGCGTAAAAGCCACTGGGATGAACATCCAGCACCCTGCAGAGCAGACGAACAGGCCAGCAAAGGGAGTTGTCACGAATAAAGGCGTACCTCAGTCGGACAGCTTTGCGAAGTACGCCGCGGCTTTTTTTAATATGTCCCGTTCGTCAGTAACCCGCTTCAGCTCCTTCTGGAGTCGGCGGATCTCGGCCTGAGCATCTGACTGTTCTTTGTTAGTGGATGAGTCCGGACCGTACTTCTTTATCCAGGCGTAAAGGCTGTGGGTGGTGATATCGAGACGTGTTGCAACGCTGGAAACAGAATGACCGCGATCAATAACCTGTTTGACTGCTTCAATTTTAAACTCTTCGGGATAACGTTTACCGCTCATGGGCACCTCTCTTTAAGTCATCTTAAATGACTCTGAGGTGTCTGTTAAACCCGTGGCGATTCAACTATCGTTAGCAGGGATACATAACATGACCAGCATAATGACCAACAAAACCAGCCAAAGCTGAATTTCCCAAGCGCTAACGCCTTGGGCTAGCTCTTTACGACAACGACTGACAATAACGCGAATAAAGCGCGGTTTGATGGCAACACGGAGCAGGTAGTAGCACATTGGCACACCAGATAAGCAGGCCAATATTAATGCTTGGTAACTAATGAGTGTCCTTATTGAGAAGGGAGCAGAGGCAGCCATTCTCTCTACAGGAATGAACACCCCCAGAGCAACAGCAATCTGTATCAACAAAAGAAAAACCAATGGTAAAACAACGACAATCCAAAAAAGTCGTGGCAGCATCGTTTGCATGCGGCCGAACCCACATGACCATCGATTTCCAACATGCTTTAAAAAACTATACCAGCATATCCCCAGCGAAAGCGTAAACGCTAACGCGACCCATGCTCCGGGGAGGAGTCCTAATTTGTAGATATAGAGAACGAAAGAAACTATGGCAAGGGAGGGGAATACGCGCCAGCTAAAAATCATTAATAAAGAGACAGAAATCGCTAACGGCAGGAATAGGAGAAACACCTCGCCCTCACCAACGAGAAGATAAGGGGATGCCATCAGACTAAAAGGTAATAAAATAGCTGCAAAAAGTAGGGGGAGCCCCCACCAATAACTTAAGCGATGTATTTGATTTTGTAATTGGCTCATGGACTAGACTTTTATGGGTTCCGAGGTCACTCCTTGCTACATGTTCTAACACGGTCATTGAGTGAATGAATAACAACAATGCTCGTTGCAAAAACAGTGCTAATAAAAAGTGGCATCCTAATCACTCTTTTGAACTCCTACTAGGAGTTCAGACGTCAATCCAAGCCCATCATATGAAGGTGCTTTGAGAATGGCCTGAGATATTATGTAACGTGGTATTCTACCTTTTGATGATGATCAAAAAACACTGAATTCAATTATAATTTGCGCTTAATCCAGATTTATCCTGTAAGCATCTTTCTTTCTCTATTAACTAAATAGATTAAATATTGAACCAATGTTAAACCAAAATTTAAAAAGCTAATAAAATGCTAGACGCTAACGATGGTGAAACTTACCCTTTCCATCATTAATCACCAAAGATTGATAACTCATTCATAGCTCGAAAGATTTTGTCTTTAGTACATCTATGATTGACGCCTCAGCCTGACTATGCCTAAATCAGAGGCTGATATCTCTAAAACGAGATGATTAGACGACGATGAATATTCATAAACTAAAACGACGTACTAACGTCCAAATGACCAAAATTGTACTGCTGATCAGCTTTATCATTTTGATTGGTCGGTTACTCTACGCTTCCTTTGGCGCGATTTCCCATCATCAGGATAAAAAGGAAAATCAGCAAATCGCACCAACTGAGAAATCTCAGCCACTTCAACTCGATACTGAATCTGCAAAACCTGCGCAGAAAAAAGACGCGCAGACACCGCTTAAAGACTAAGCTTTAAGCAGGCAAATTTACGCCTACAACCTCATAATGAATAAGAAAAAGGAATTACTTTTCTGATGCCCGTCATTGCAAAAAATCATGTTAAACAACGCGCAGAAGACCGTTTCCGTATCCTGCAATTACTGCTTAATAATAAATCGCTATCTGAAGGTATCCTCGGCAAACTTGAGGATCCAGAACAACTGCACAACCCAGAACTCCTCGACCAAACCGCTGAAATAAAATCACTCGTTAATAAACTGCCCGCGCCGGATCTGGCTGATACACTGGAAGCGCTCCCCGCGGATGAGCGTCATGCGCTTTGGCGTTTAGTGGGTAAAGAGAAGCGTGGCAAAACGCTCGTCGAAGCCTCTGAAAGCGTTTGGGACAGCCTTATCGATGAAATGAGTGACAAAGAACTGCTAACCGCATTACGGTCACTTGATATCGATGAGCAGGTTTATCTCGGACAGTACCTCCCACGTAATCTGATGGGACGTCTACTGACATCGATGGAGCCGGAACAACGTGCGCAGGTTCGCGAAGTCATTCGCTACGGTAAACATACCGTTGGCGCTATTATGGACTTCGAAATTATCACCGTACGTCCTGATGTTTCACTCGCTACCGTACAACGTTTTTTACGCATGCGCGGGGCTATTCCCCTTAACACAGACAAGCTCTTTGTCACCGATAGAACCAATCGTCTACTGGGTGAACTTTGTTTAACGACCGTGCTGCTGAACAAGCCAGAAAAACGCGTCAGTGAGGTCATGGATAAAAATCCCGCAACATTCGATCCGGAAGATAATGATGAAGAAGCAGCGCGAACCTTCGAACGTGATGACTTACTCAGCGCCCCAGTGGTTGATGCCAAAGGTAAGCTGATGGGACGCCTCACCATTGAAGATATCGTTGACGTGGTTTATGAGGAAAGCGATACCGATTTACGTCGTATGGGGGGCTTGAGTGCCGAAGAAGATGTCTTCGCCCCAGTCACTAAAGCGGTAAAAACACGTTGGGCATGGCTGGCGCTTAATCTTTGTACTGCCTTTATCGCATCACGCGTCATTGGGTTATTTGAACACACCATTTCTCAGCTCGTCGCACTGGCTGCGCTGATGCCGATCGTGGCTGGAATTGGTGGTAATACCGGTAATCAAACCATCACCATGATTGTTCGAGCCTTAGCGTTACAACATATTCAAGCAGGCAATATCTCGTTTTTATTACTGCGCGAACTCGGCGTGGCCTTGATTAACGGAATTGTCTGGGGAGGGCTCATGGGGCTTGTCACCTATCTGCTCTATCATAATGCGGCGATGGGCGGCGTTATGACGCTAGCAATGATACTAAACCTCCTGATGGCGGCGCTGATGGGGGTGGTTATCCCAATGACAATGACCCGTTTCGGTCGCGATCCTGCCGTGGGCTCCAGCGTGCTTATCACTGCAATAACGGATACCGGTGGGTTCTTTATCTTTCTTGGATTAGCCACTTTATTCCTGCTTTAATTAGCTAAGAACCGCCCTAATTTATCATTAGCCCCATAAAATACGGTGTTTTTTGGGGTTATAACCAAATCACCCATCAAATGTAAGTCTATAAACTATTTGTTATGGCTATTAATGTTGCACATAGTGGCATTTAGACTAACATTCGTGCAAATGCCAGCGTAAAAAACATTAAAATATTAATGTATTACTCGCTCATCGCTAAGGTTAGGGTATGGATGTTAGTCTAGATGTGAGAGTTGAAAAAAAGCCCCATATCGTTGTCACACTCGCGGTTTTTGCTGGCTTGATTTATTCTCTGGCCTGCTTTTGCATTACTCTCACTCAGCATGATACCAATTTAGCTTCGCTATGGTTTCCAACTGCGGCCACCATTGCCTTTTTGTTTCATCATAAAAAACGGCTATGGCCTCTTTTCCTGATTACAGCACAGCTAGCCACTATGGCAGCGAATTGGACCTTCTTCCCTATCAGTTTATTCTCGGTTCAATTAGCACTAATCAACCAAATTCAGGCTGTGGTATGCACACTGCTTTTAAGTAAATTCCTCAATCATAAATCGCCGATCGACGGTCTACATACTTGGTTCAAGTTTGTGATCTGCAGTGTCATTGTCTCACCGCTGCTCAGCGCAACTTTAGCGGCGATTGTTGTCTCGTTACATGGGCTTGCCACTTTTAATCAGGTATTCGGTGTCTGGTTTATGTCCGAGTCAATCAGCGTGATGGCGCTAACACCGGTAGGCCTGTTGTATTACTACGGTTTCTTACAAAAAAGCCTCCGCGAACAGACCATGGTGGAATGTATTACGATTATTACTATTGCGCTTATTTCATGTTTTTACGCCATGCAATATCTCCCTTTTCCCTTTACTTTTGCCGTCATTCCAATGCTCTGGGCCGCTATCCGTCTGCCGCTGCTACAGGCTTTCACCAGTTTCTTATGCGTGATTATCTTATTGGCAATCATGATTGCTTACCACATCGTCGATATTCGTGCTGCATACCCCTCAGTGAACGATGTTCTCCTGTATACCCCGCTCTTATTGGTATTACTACCGGTCAACTCAGTAGCAGTATTGATGCATGCATTTCGTTCAGAACGCGATCACATTGAGGAAAGCGAAACTCGTTTTCGTAACGTCATTGAGTTCTCTGCCATTGGTACCGCCTTAGTCGGGCTCGATGGCCGTTGGATACAAGTTAACCCAGCGCTTTGCCAAATGCTGGGGTATCCGGCTGATGTGCTTACCGACATGACGTTTCAGGATATCACTCATCGCGATGACCTAGAGACAGATTTGCGCCAACTTAATGCGTTAGTTGACGGTGAGATCAATAGCTACAGCATGGAAAAACGCTATCTACGCAGTTCAGGTGAGAGCATCTGGACACTGCTGAGTGTTTCGTTGATCCGCGATCCTCAGGGAAAGCCGCTGTATTTTGTATCGCAGATAAAAGATATCAGTGAGATAAAAAATAACGAAAGATATAAACAACAACTGCTCGATAAGCTTTATGAAGAGAAAGAGCGCCTGCACATTACGCTGACCTCTATCGGCGATGCTGTCATCAGCACCGATAGCTATAAACACGTCACCTTCATGAACCCCGTAGCGGAGAAAATGACGGGATGGACACAACTGGAAGCACTGGGGCTTCCCATTAATAACATCGTACATCTCTACGATGGTGTTGATGGTGATACCGTTCATCCGCTACGTATTGATGAAGTCAGTCATGCAAAACGCACAGAAGACCGATTGATTCTAAAAAATCGGCAAGGAGCTCACTTTGACGTGCAGAGTCGCGTCTCAGAGCTCACCGATATCCATCGTAACCTCATGGGTTACGTTTTGGTCTTCCAAGATGTGAGCGAATCCCGTGAGCTACTGCGTAAACTCTCTTACAGTGCCCTGCATGACCCACTAACCGGATTACCTAACCGCGTAAGCTTCGAGCAGGCACTAAAACGAGCCCTACGTCAGGCCGTTGAAGAAAAACGCACTCACGCACTGGTGTTTCTCGATCTGGATCGATTCAAAGCGGTTAACGATAGCGCGGGTCATGCGGCCGGCGACGCACTGCTGCAAAAAATTAGCCAATCAATGTTATCCCATACCCGCCCACCAGATATGCTCGCCCGCCTCGGCGGAGATGAGTTTGCTTTTATCCTGCTTGATTGTGAAATCCATAAAGCCAAAGAACACATCACGCGCATTATCAATGAAATAAATGACTATCTCTTCGAATGGGAAGGCAAGCTACATCGCGTGGGTGCCAGTGCTGGAATGACGGTGATTAATTCCGGTAACGCAATCGCTGCCGATTTGATGAATCAGGCCGATATTGCCTGCTACACAGCAAAACACAGCGGTCGCGGCAAACTCATGTGCTACGAGCCAAAACACAAGCTGCATATTAACTATGAGAAAGGACTACTCAGCGGTGAGGATATCGATGCCATCTTGGCTGAGGATCGAATACACATTTTGGCACAGGGAATAGCGCCCCCTAAAACACCTCGTGCTATTGCCTTTTATAATTTAGAGCTCATGCCTTATCAGAATAATGGCGTCAATATTTTACCCGAGCTTTTTCTGGAATCATGCTTCCAGAGCCACCGACGAGAACATGTCGATCGTTGGCTACTACATAAAGTGTTAAACCACACCTCTCAAGTGCTGAAATATAAAGGCGTCAGTGTCGCGTTGCCTCTGGCAAGCAGCAGTCTCTGTAACGCTCAATTTACCGCACAGTTAATTGAAATGCTGCAACAGTCGGCTCTCCCTACTTCTCGATTGCTCATCCGTGTACCTGAAAGCGCAGTAAATGAAGACTATGCGCAATCACTGCCCGCGCTAAAGGCGCTGTCTGAGCTTGGTTGTCGACTTATTGTCGAGGATTTTGGACGTAACCTCAGCGCCATAGAGCGGCTAGAGTCGGTCAATATTGAATACGTAATGATTACCCCCACGCTAATTACCAACGTACATTGCAATCAAATGGATGAAGTTTTGGTATCTATCATTCACGGCAACGCGTGGCGGCATGGAGCTCAAACCATTGCAGGGCCCGCCGATATACAGGCTACGTTGCTGACACTGGACAGCATAAAAATCGATCTTGCGTTTGGTAACATGATTCAAGAGGTAAAACCGCTTACGGCAGTCCTTGAGGATGGCTATTTCGGCATGAATTAGCCTCAGTCGCCTAAGCCGGAATGTTTACACCTTCGCGTTCCAGCAGCCATGCTTTGCGATTTATTCCGCCGGCGTAGCCGGTTAATTTACCCGATGTACCAATCACGCGATGGCACGGAATGACGACTGACCAAGGGTTATGCCCGATGGCCTGAGCCACCGCGCGTACACCTCTCGGATTCCCCACTTTGATAGCAACATCCATATAGCTACAGGTTTCACCGCAAGGAATTTCACGGAGTGCCTGCCAAACAGCCTGCTGAAATGGCGTTCCTCTCACTGCTAGTGGAAAATCGAAACAATCGCTCTGGCCAGAAAAATAGGCGAGTAGCTGAGGCTTAACAGCATCCAGCAAAGGATGATTATTTAGCGCCTGATGCAGACTAAAATCAGGAAGATACTTTTGTCCGTCAAAGTAGATACCGTGCACACTCTCTTCGTCGAACAGCACAAACATCTCCCCTTGGGGCGTTGCAAAATGACCGTAGTTCATTAGATTGTCTCCGTTGTCCAACTATCGTTATGCCATAAATGTAAAGTGGCATAGGCTCGCCACGGCCGCCAACGTTCGGCGTAGTGCACGATTTTGCTCGGCGTCATCTGGGGAAAGCGCTGCTTTATCAGATAATCCCCTTGTAAAAAAGCATCTGGCCAGCTCCATGCGCGCATCGCGATATAAGTTGCCGTCCAACTCCCAATGCCCGGAATTGCCGTAATCGCCGCAATGCCTCCTTCAATATCCAGCACATCCTCTAGCGATAAACGACCTTCACTCACTTCTTTTGCTAAATGAACAATGCTCGCCGCACGTTTAAGAGGAATTCCGATCGTTTTCAACGCCTCGGGGGTTACCCGAGCGAGTTGATGTGCATCTGGGAATATGACCTTCAATTCATCCCACGGGGTATCTACAGCCTCCCCCCAACGTTCTGCGACGGCAGAAGCAAACTTTGCCGCCATTTTCACGCTAACCACCTGCCCTAAAATCGCCCTAACTGACTGCTCGAACGCATTTACACAGCCAGGTAGCCGTAATCCGGTATTTTGGGCAAGACTGCCTAGTCCGGCAGAAATTGCCACTGGGTCGGCGTCCAGATCCAAAAGTTGACGCACCCGCCGCAGAACCTCTGGCGCATGTGGTGCCAAAGAATCAGAAATCAGTACCTTTACACGGCAGCGCGACGCCTCTGGATGCAAAACTATCCAACCGGCCGCATCGCCAATCCGTAAAGTGCGCTGATAGTCACCGTTCGCAGTAATGCTATCTACACCTGAAACGCTACGCGCAGCGAGAAAACCCAGCATCCACTCCCAATCATAGGGAGGACGATAGCTCAGCGACAGCGTTAACCCGTCTTCCTGCCCTTTGTTATTTGCCCGTAGAGAACTTGGCGTCATTCGATATCTCGCACTAAACAATTCGTTAAAACGGCGTAGGCTGCCAAATCCCGCGCTGAGCGCAACGTCTGCCAGCGGCAAATGGCTGTCCATTAACAACCGCTTAGCCTGCAACAAACGGTAGGACTGCGCGTACTCAATGGGCGAGGCGCCAAAACGATCGGCAAATACACGGCGCAGTTGGCGATCGGAAATCCCTAATCGTGTCGCTAACTCTTCACAACTATGCTGGGTTAAAAAACCCTGTTCAATCAGTTGAACCGCAAGCTGCATGTAGCGGCTGGAAAGATCGACTATCGACAATCCTGGAGCCAGCTCTGGGCGGCATTTAAGACAGGGGCGGTATCCATCACGCTCCGCTGCGGCGGCACTGGGATAGAAGTGGCAGTTCTCCGCTTTTGGCGTACGAGCCCCGCAAACCGTACGGCAATATATTTTGGTTGATGACACGCCAACAAAAATGCGCCCATCAAACTTAGGATCACGCGCTTTCAATGCCGCATACCAGATTTCATGATTGCCGTTCATACTTCCTCCTGCCGTTTCTGTCTACAGCTTATCCTTTATTGACGGTTCTGACTCGCGGAAATCGGACATTGATATCACCATCGGTTCGGCTACATCCGTAAGGTAAAATCGCGATGAGAGGAGAGTTATTTGATGAAAACGGCGCAATAGAGTAAAGTCGCCGCCCTTCATGGCATGGGGAACGTTGGAGAACATATGTTTATTGGATTCGATTATGGTACCGCAAACTGCTCTGTGGCAGTGATGCGAGGTGACCAACCTGAGTTATTACCTCTTGAGCAGGATTCTCCGTATCTGCCCTCAATGTTATGCGCGCCCACTCGTGAAGCAGTGAGCGAATGCTTACATCGTCATTGGCAAGTGCCAACCGGCAGTGATGAAAACCAACAGCTATTGCGCCGAGCAATAAACTTTAACCGCGAAGAAGATATTCCTGTAAACAGCGATAGCATCCAATTTGGTTTAAAGGCTCTTGGAATTTACGTGGAAGATCCTGAAGAGGTCTACTTCGTAAAATCACCTAAATCATTTTTGGGCGCAAATGGTCTTAAGCCCCAGCAGATCGCCATGTTTGAAGATCTGGTGTGCGCCATGATGTACCACATCAAACGTCAGGCAGAAAGTTCGCTTAATCATCCTATTACTCAGGCCGTTATCGGACGGCCAATCAATTTTCAAGGCACTGGGGGCGAAGAGGCAAACGCACAGGCACAGGGTATTCTCGACCGTGCCGCACATCGCGCAGGTTTCCAAGACGTTACATTCCAGTTTGAACCCGTGGCCGCGGGCTTAGATTTTGAAGCCACACTCAATGAAGAGAAAAAAGTGCTCGTGGTCGATATCGGTGGTGGGACAACCGACTGCTCGGTGCTGTTAATGGGGCCACAATGGCGGGAACTTAGCGACCGCCACGACAGCCTGTTAGGCCACAGCGGGTGCCGCGTAGGCGGAAACGATCTGGATATCATGCTGGCCTTCAAACAGATGATGCCATTGCTGGGTGCTGGGGGAGTCACAGAGAAAGGTACAGCGCTGCCGGCACTGCCTTATTGGAACGCCGTCGCCACGAATGATGTGCCTGCGCAAAGCGATTTCTACAGCACTGCTAACGGCCGTATGCTGCGTGATTTAATCCGCGATGCGGCTGAGCCCAATAAGGTTGAACTGCTACTGAAAGTTTATCAGCAACGTTTGAGCTATCGTTTAGTGCGTGCTGCTGAAGAGAGCAAAATTGCGCTTTCCCAACAAGACAGCATCAGCACAACTTTAGACTTCATTGCGAAAGGTTTGGTACAGCATCTGAATGCGCACGAATTGGCAGAGGCGATTATTCAACCGCTGGAGCGTATCCAAGAACAGGTCAACAGTGCATTAACGGTTAGCAATATCACTCCTGAAGTCATTTATCTGACCGGAGGAAGTGCTCGCTCACCGATTATCCGAGACGCACTGGCACGCCAGTTACCAGGCATCCCAATCGTCGGCGGTAACGATTTTGGTTCTGTAACGGCAGGCTTAGCGCGTTGGGCTCAGCGCGTGTATCGTTAGCCGGTTAGTAAGCACTTAATCTGCACGGCGTAACGGTAAAATATCGCTACGCCGCTCAGCCAACGCGTTAGCGTGTGATGATAGGATCAAGTTTTATCCGCAGGTGGCGTGCTATTTGACTGTGCAGCCGCAGCATCCAGACGTGCAGTCAGCGTACGAATCGCTTCGGTGAGCGCCTGAATCTCCTTCTCTTTCAACAAATCTATTTTTTCGTGCAACAACTCAATTTCCAGTTCAGCTTTGACGTTAATTTCAAAATCATTCTCAGCTCTTTTCCGATCCATATCACTCTGACGCGTTTGGCTCATCATAATGGCCGGAGCCGTATAAGCGGCCTGAAACGAGAGTAATAAGTTCAACAAAATAAACGGATACGGATCCCATGCGTTATGACCAAACCACGCATTACCGGCCATCCAGCAAGCCAGCAGAACACTTTGGATAATGATAAAACGCCACGAGCCAATGGTGCTGGTGACGCCGTCTGCCATACGTTGGCCAAAGGTTAACGTAGGGGCTGTCGGAGATGCCGCGCTAGCGGCTTTCTTCTGATTAAGAAATCTTTCTCGGCGTAACCGGCGGGATTCACGTAGCTTTTGTAGTAAGGAGTTGTCGTTAATGTTCATGGCGTTTCTCTGTTGCAGGCACTGGTAGCCATCACGAATAGAGCAAACCAATGTCAAGATACTCACACTTTGGCAATAGCGCCCGAATTCGTCAAACGCGATTCCATATAAATTTTGCCAAACAAAGGATAACCCAAGCATTTATTCTCATTTGCGATACATGATTCAGGTCACGAAATAAGGTTATTTTTTAGCAGTTACGTGAATGTTTGAGGCCTAAATAAGTTGTAAATTTGTTAGCTTTTTAGGCATGTTTTTTGCCACAGATAAATAAAATGAAAAAATAGCACGAAAAGCAAAAAAGAAAGGCCTCAAGTAGGCTTACACATCTTGTCAGATTGCCCCCCTTGGGGCAAAATACGCGCCCTGCAAATGGCCGATGTTTAAAATGACATCGGTTATTTTTTTGCATCAGGTAATGAGTTTTATAACTGAGGCCGGCTTATAAACCGGACATGATAATCGCTATTTAGCGGCACATTTAGCCGCGCTACTACTGAGGAAACTTAGATGGGGCAATCATTCGCTTTCGCGCCGGGATTCACTGGCATGCGCTGCAGCAGCAGCGACTATGGGGCAGGAGCTTCTTTCTCCGCTCGCACCTCTTTTACACCTTCCCTGTCCGAATATTATTCAATTATTAGTAGTATCTTCACACGAAGTTTTCCTGTGATCTCTCCGCTTTGCGCAACATCGAACCAAAAAGTCGAGAGCATGGGAGGACTGCGTCATGGCGATTAATACCGCACCTCAAAAACGTGTAGAACTCCGTAAAACATTGACGCTTGTCCAAGTCGTCATGATGGGGTTAGCGTATCTGCAACCGATGACCATTTTTGATACCTTTGGTATCGTCAGCGGTCTGACAGATGGCCACGTTGCAACGTCTTATGCTATTGCTCTGATTGCAGTGCTTTTCACTGCAGTTAGTTACGGAAAGCTGGTTAAACGCTTCCCGTCAGCTGGCTCAGCTTATACCTACGCGCAGAAGGCGATTAGCCCGCACGTTGGTTTTATGGTGGGTTGGTCTTCTCTGCTTGATTATCTGTTTATGCCGATGATCAACATTTTGCTGGCTAAAATTTACCTAGAAGCGATTTTCCCAGGCGTGCCGTCTTGGATCTTCGTTGGTGGTTTAGTGACGCTGATGACGCTGTTTAACCTACGAGGCATTAACCTCGTTGCAAACTTGAACTCCATCATTGTGGTGATTCAGGTTTCTATCATGGTTATTTTCTTGGGTCTGGTCATCCACGGTATTTACGGTGGTGAAGGTGCCGGTACGCTGATCAGCAGCCGTCCATTCATCTCTGAAAATGCGCATGTGATACCAATGATAACCGGGGCAACGATACTCTGCTTCTCGTTCTTGGGCTTTGACGGCATCAGCTCATTGTCCGAAGAAACGCCAGATGCAGGCCGCGTTATCCCTAAAGCGATTTTCCTGACTGCGCTGATTGGCGGTGTGATCTTTATCGTGGTGTCGTACTTCTTACAGTTGTACTTCCCTGATATTTCACGCTTCACCAACCCAGATGCATCACAGCCAGAAATCATGCTGTTCGTTGCAGGTAAGTTCTTCCAGTCTATTATTCTGGTGTTCTCCTGTGTGACCGTACTGGCTTCAGGCATGGCAGCACATGCTGGCGTTTCTCGTCTGATGTATGTTATGGGTCGTGATGGCGTATTCCCTGAGCGCCTGTTCGGGTATATCCATCCTAAATGGCGTACTCCGGCGTTCAACGTACTGCTGGTTGGTGCAATTGCACTGTCTGCTGTTTCCTTTGACTTAGTCACTGCAACGGCGCTGATTAACTTTGGTGCACTGGTCGCGTTCACTTTCGTGAACCTGTCAGTGATCTCTCAGTTCTACATTCGTGAAAAACGTAATCGTACGCTGAAAGACACCATTAACTACCTGATCCTGCCGGTTCTGGGTGCTGCGACCGTAGGCGTTCTGTGGGTGAACTTGGAAGAAAGCTCCATGACGTTAGGCCTGATTTGGGGCGCTATTGGTCTGGGCTACTTGACCTTCCTGACCCGCCGTTTCCGTCAGCCGCCTCCACAGTACGATGCAGAAATCGCTCAGTAAAAACTCTACCTGATTAACTGAAAAAGCCCGCAATGCGGGCTTTTTTTTCATCGGAAGGTTAGTACTTACTCAGGCAGCAAAACTTTACGCATCCGCGCATTCTCAAGAACCTGTCCGCCTAGCTCAACTTTTTGGGTAAAAACGACCTCAAAACCGTTGCGAACAAAAAACGGCTGGGCCGTGAGGCTGACATAAGCATAAACTTCTGGCAAATGTTGCTGCCGAGCGCGATGCAGGATCTTCGCCATCATCAGACGCGCAATGCCCTGATGGGCAAACGGTGCCGCAACATAAAACTGATCGATTAAACCGTCTGGCTGTAGATCGAAGTAAGCACTAACCACGTCATCGATAATGACCACAGTAGGCTGAATACGCTCCAGCGTTGCTCGCCAACACTCTGGCGCCTGACTAGCCTGAATCCACGCGGTACGCTGCTCTTGGGTATATTCTCGGGCGGTAAGCTCAGAAACCGCGGATTCATAAACGTGCCGTAGCGGTAAAATATCCGCCTCGACAAAAGGTCGAAATCGAATTTGACGCATAGCATTAAGCTTTAGTTGCCAGCATGACGCTTGAAGCTTTGATCAACGCGATCACACGACTTCCGTTGCTCAACGCCATCTCTTCTGCGCTTTCATTGGTAATCACAGACGTCAGCGTAATGCCTTGATCGGTTTTGATGTGCACCGTCGAATTCACCGCACCTTTAAGCAATGCGCTGACTTCCCCAGCAAACTGGTTACGGGCAGAGAATACTAAACCACAGTCAGCCGAAGCGAGGATCACCCACGGCGCTTTAATTAAAGCCACGGCCTCTTTGCCTTTTGCCAATCCCATCGCTTGTTTGCTGGTATGAGTCACGACAGCAACAATTTTAGCACCACCGTTGAGAGTTAATTCCACCTCATCGTTCACCGCCCCATCCGCTACCGCTGAGATAACACCACTTAGTTGATTACGTGCAGAAACAGACATTCGACTCTCCTTGAGAATTAGACGTGTAGAAACCATTTCCGATAGTAACAGATGCCTATCATAACAGCAGGGGCATCCACAGCGACTGTGACCCCTATAGTCTATGCGTCAATCGATACCTCATCAGCTCGCCGTGAACGCTCATACCCAGAATAGTAATAATCCTGAAGCCCTCGCTCTTCGCTACCATGGAAAAAATCGGCGATTGCGTCTCGCTCAAGCCCATAATCACGAGCCAGTTCACCAGCTCGGCAAGCGGCCATATACCGATTATCAACTCTTTTGCCGAAACTATGCGCAAAACCACACACAAATCCGCGGCGATAGTCAAAACAGCGCTGATTCATCTCTGAAGCCGTTTTCGGCTCGTATGCCCGAACACCATCCATCACGCCTTCACCAAAATGGTTTTTCACATCATCCTCCACGATCCCCCAACCCTGTGAGATAACCTCGATAACCCGCTATACTTGAGCAAATAGCGCTAGTTATATAAATTATTATATAACGATTTTATCAACAAAAGGTATACCCTACGCGAGGTATGCCAAGGAGTAGTCCGATATTTAATCTGAAACGATTCTGGGCTATGACGAACATCTCACAACCGAGTATAATCGCCGGCTTGATTCAAGAGCAGCGCAGAATAGCGATTCTGTAACTACCATGTTCTGTAACTATAAAGTTCTGTAACAACTATTTATTAGAGGAATAAAAATGGCTGATGAATTTGATAATGCCAGTGCACTGGAAGAGTTAGAGCGTGATTTAGCCTTGGCTAATCGCCAAAAGACGCAAATGCCGTTTACCGGTATGTGCTATAACTGCCACGAAAAAATCGAAAGTGGTAATTTCTGCGATAAAGACTGCTGCGAAGATTGGCAGAAAGCACAATGGGCTAAATCACAGCGCCAACGCTAATATGTGATGAATAAGTCATTATTTATAATTCTAATATCTCAGAGATAATGTAATGATGTAGGCCATATCTAATTCATTAATTTCATTATCTTTGAGACGATAGGAAAATAAGCGATGTCGCCAATGCCTGAAAAAATAAGCTACCACGTGAATAAACCAATCACCGTTGAGCAATTTGTACAGTTATTGTCTGAAACGACGCTTGGCCCTCGTCGTCCATTGAATAATCATGAGTGCTTGGCTGGGATGCTAGAACATGCCGATATTCTCGTAACCGCTTGGGCAGGAGAGCGCCTTATCGGTGTGGCTCGATCGGTAACTGATTTTCACTATTGCTGCTATCTGTCCGATCTCGCGGTATCAGAGTCTGTACAAAAAGGGGGAGTTGGTCAGGAATTAATAAAAATGACTTGTCGTCAGCTAAAGCCTGACTGCAAAATTATTCTCCTCGCAGCACCACTGGCTCAAGAATATTACCCACGTATCGGATTTGATAAACACCCAAGCGCATGGACCTGTACAGCTCAGCAGTTCTGCTGACTTTCACTTTGCCTCCGTTCTAATCACCATTTAGAGAGAAGCACCAGCCTGAGAAGTGATGCAGGAGCGGCGTGGTAGATTTGGCTGGATTTTGGTTTTATTTTCTCAATATTCATTTTTAGTCTAAGAAAGGGGAACACTTCCCCTTTCAGAATTAGCCATACGTGCGAAAACTTTTGAATTCTGTGCGTCAATACAGCATTTGTATGACCTATTCTAGATAGTGTGACAACGATCACAATGAAACGCCGTTTTGAAGTATAAAAAGGATTTATCCACATTGATATTTCAAGGCGATAATAATGACAACCACAGTTAAAAGTTATATTTCAGACAACAAATCCACTATCGATACTCTAGTGCTTCGCTTTTGTTGGGGTGTCGCTGCATTAGGTATTGTCGCCTGTATCCTACTCACCAAAATGTATTGGTAAATAAATTCCTATTTCTTTCTTACTTTTTTCAAACAAAAACATCTCCAATTGAGGAGATGTTTTTGTTTACATTATATAATTAAGCCAACAAAATTTTTTGCAGTTCACTCAGTGAGCTTACTTGATAACTTGGTGAAATTCCTTCGGGTAAATCACTTCCCGCTGAGTTCACCCAGCAGGTATCAATGCCTGCATTAATTCCACCTAAAATATCAGAATGCGGATTGTCCCCGACCATCAAAATACGTTCTTTAGGCGGATTATTCATCAGTGAGAAAGCATATTCAAAAATACCAACATCTGGTTTTGCAATACCTACCTGCTCAGAAATCACCAACGTCGAAAAGGCATCCTTCATTCCTGTGCGCTCTAAGCGGATTGTCTGCAATTGGGTAAAACCATTCGTGATGATACCTAAGTTCGCCTTACCGCTTAACGCGTTAATCAGCTCCCTTGCCCCAGGCAACACATCACAAATATCAGCCATCGCTTGTAGGAACGCTTCATTGATGTGATTGGCTGTCACGCCCAGACGCTGAGACCACAGCTCGAAACGAGTTGTCTGTAACTGCTCTGCGTTGATGCGCCCGTCCTGGTAATCAACCCATAGAGGCTGATTCACTGACTGATATTCAGCATAATCACTATCGGTAAAATCAACGTTAAAACGAGAGAACATCAGCTTTAAGCCTTCAAAAGCATCAAACCGGAACAATGTCTCATCCGCATCAAAAAGAACCCAACTGTATTTCATTACGCTCGCCTCTCTCGTCATTTCACTCTTTAAAGCCTATCCAAACGTTCAAATAGTTCGTCTTACATTAAAATCTGCCGCTTAGAATAGCGTAAACCCCGAACATTTTCTTAACAAAATATTCGGGGCTTAAGATTTAATTATTATTAGCGTTGCAAAAGAAAACTATGCGTAGAGAGAAATATCCCCAATAGGTCGCGTTTTAAATCGACGATGTAACCAAAGATACTGTTCTGGCGCCCGCAAAATTTCTTTTTCTATTACCGCGTTAATAAATTCCGCAGCCGCTTGTTCATTATCGTAAGGATAGTCTTTTAGACCAGGCTGAATAATCAAATGATAACCACTGCCGTCTGGTTTACGGATCAGAACGGTAGTCAGCAAAACGGGCTTGGCTAATTTAGCAATAGTAAAGGTCCCGTTGGTCGTCGCCGCTTTTTTTACTGCGAAGAACGGCGCGAACGAACTTCCTTTTGGCCCAAAGTCTTGGTCTGGTGCAAACCAAACGGCTTCACCAGCCTTCAAAGCATGAACCATACCGCGCAGATTGCGACGGTCAATCATTGCTTTATTAGAACGAGAACGACCGCGAGTCTGCACGTATTCCATAACTTTGTTGTTGTGCTTGCGATACATGGCCATCATTGGTCGACACAAGCCCATCACGCGCCCGCCAAGCTCAAGAGACATAAAGTGTACGCCAATTACCATCACGCCCCGCTTCTCTTCCAGAGCTGCGTTCAGGTTTTCAATACCACTGACGTCAAACCACTTTTTGATACGTTCATCAGACCAGAACCACGCCATGCCCGTTTCTAACAATCCCATACCTAGCGAGGTAAAATTGTCCGTGACACGCGCGTCTAATTCTTCTGGAGAGAGATCGGGAAAGCACAATTCAAGATTACGGCGTGCAATGGTGACACGGCGTTTTAGAAAACGTTTAGAGATTCGTCCCATAGCTCCGCCAAGACGGCGAATGATCGGATAAGGCAATTGAACCAATAAATATAAAATACCTAATCCAAACCAAAGAAACCAATGACGCGGATGTAACAAGCTTTTAGAAAAAGCAGAATGTTTCACGATAGACCTTCTTTCTTTACACATACCCATGGCGTATCGCATAAAGAAAAATTTATCTATAGCGGTACATTATTGTATTTGACTCGCCGTGTTCGATTAAGTTGCAGCGAAATTAAAACTTAATAAATCGCGACAGTGTCGCATAGCAGATTTATCTTATCTGTCTTATTTTTCAGAAAGATACTAAATTTACAAATAATAACTTTTAATGATATTAGCAGACAAAATAAAACGGGCCCTGAATATACAGGACCCGTTCTAATTAAATGATTACCGGTTTAGCAATTTAGGATTTCCTAAAATCACAAACTCTGGTGGTCACTTAGCAATATTACAGAGCTACAACGTTAGCTGCTGAAGGACCTTTCTGGCCATTTTCAACAGTGAACTCAACACGCTGGCCTTCGTCCAGAGTTTTGAATGCGGTGCTCTGAATTGCAGAGAAGTGAACGAAAATGTCTTTGCTGCCGTTGTCTGGAGTGATGAAGCCGAAACCTTTACCAGCGTCAAACCATTTTACTAAGCCAGTCATTTTATCAGACATGATATTTCCTAATTTATTTAAAGTAGAGTCGCCGCTCTCGGGCGAAAAAGGTCTGTTCTATCAGAGGACGTACGGGAGCACTAAAGAAGGAAATTCATGAGCGAAGTGATACACATCGCTAAACAAAGAACTGCTTTACTAAAATGTCTTTCATACTGGTTCTGCATTACAAACCGTAGGCATTAACTCATGTTTGGTACTTTTACGCAAGCACTATCATGATAATTTGCCATATATAAAAAAAAGGTAACAAAATCAAAGCAAAAAATACCATTTGCATTGCAAGGATATCGTATCAGAAAAAATAATTTTCTATGAAATTATATTGCCAGAAAAATTTAGGAAAGTTCATCAACATGAAAGTTCATCAACATAGTGCGCCTAAACCTTTGGCGCACATTTTTCCTACTCTTCTACTTTTTTGAAGGCTTTCTTCATACGAGAACGTTTAGTGGTAAGACTCGATAAGCGCAAGACGTTCCTTGCGATGCAATTTTTTATCTGACCGCATAATGTCATAAGCAACACTAAATAAGCACAGCATAAACGGGAGCTCATAGAGTTCTTCTAACAAATCCTGATACTGTCGATCCCTAATAAAAAGCGGAGATAATAAACGATGATGTTCAATCGTATCAGAAATAAGGAAGCTTACGACCATCAGTAATACTGTCCATAGAGGAATACTTTGGTATTTAAACCTTGTGGCAATGTCTTTACGTAACGCAGGGATTAAAAGCATAAGTAATAGCGTACCAATAAGAACGACTGAAATAGTCCTAAAGTAAATCTTATTTACCTCTGGAAAAAAATCACGTCCCCAACTAATACCCCGTCCCAAAAGAACCATCCACCATACTGTAGCCCAGCACCAAAATACCTTCTGTCGCGAAGGAAGAGTTAATGGCTTCATATAACACCAAGTAAAAATCGCGCCAAAAAGCAGCCAGACAGACTGTGCATCTTCAATGACCTGAACCACAGCCCCATGAGCAAGAGGTAATTTTAAGATAGCAAGCAAAGGAAAAGTAGCAACAATAATAGCTAGCATCGCTGTCGCAGGTGAAAGCGCTTTATTAATTTTCATAGGATTTCTACATCTAAAATGGCGATCCTATTAATTTAACAACGATACTATCATCATATTTTTCAATTTGTGCTTAGCATTAAACTCATGTCATATATAATATATGATTATAAACTACCGCACAATTTGGTAAAAAATAAAAACATCCAAAAACAACTAATTAAAATTAAATAGCCTTATTTTCATACACAGAAATAAATAAAGCACATTTCGTATAACAATATATCACTTTTCCATTTGAAGACTTCTGCTCGGTGACTCATCATGTTCTGAAACTGAAGCCAAATCCCCCAAAGCAATCAGCTCATCTAAAAGCAGCGTCAACTGCGTCATTTTCTCGCTCGAAAATGCCTGTTCAATGGCTTGATAGCCCTCTTCGACCTGCAACCGCGCCTTTTCATATAACAACTTTCCATCAGGCGTCAGTGAAATATACAGCTTACGCTGATCGCTAACCGGCTTTAGTCGCAGAATCAGTCTATCGCGTTCCATACGCGTTAAGATCCCCGTCAAGCTAGGGCGCGATATACAGGTTTTACATGAAAGCTCATGAAAATCAATTGACTGACCATCGGCCAAAACGCGAATTATACGCCACTGCTGCTCAGTTAAATTGTGACTTTTCAAAATCGGACGGAAAAAACCCATCGCCGTTTCCCGAGCCTGCAGCAAAGCAATAGTTAAAGATTCATGCATAACGGAGCACTCTTCACAAAATCAGCCAACATCAGGTGGCAACCATAAATTTGATTATAGGTACATTTCGGCATTCTACATGTACTTACCATGAGTTTAAATTGAATCTTATTAATAACTAAATAATTTTATTTAGCGAACATCATATGTTTATGAAAGGTTACACCACAGATGATTAATTTCTTATAAAGAATCATAACAAACTGATTAATAGACAAATAACATCTTCATATGTAAAAACATTGTTACCAAGATCACACTTCAAGTTGATTCGGTTGCCTAAATGTTAAACAAGGATTAAAACATGATCATTAACATATTAATAAAAACCATTTATCGCACTAATTCGACCGTTTTCAAAGGAGTCGCTTATGAAAGGCACCGTCTTTGCCGTTGCGCTCAATCACCGTAGCCAGACAGAAGCTTGGCACGATGCATTTCTGCAACCGCCCTATAAAACACCACCTCAAACGCCGGTTTGGTTTATCAAGCCGCGCAATACCGTGATCCGCAGCGGTGATGCCATTCCTTTTCCTCAGGGTGAAGAGGTGTGTAGCGGCGCAACCATTGCCTTGGTGATTGGCAAAACGGCGCGCAAAGTCTCAGCTTCTAATGCAGCAAATTACATCGCCGGATATGCTCTGGCGAACGATGTCAGTCTGCCGGAAACCTCATTCTATCGCCCCGCGATCAAAGCCAAATGCCGTGATGGATTTTGTCCGTTAGGCGAGCTGGCGCCGCTTGCCAACGTAGACTCCGTTGAAATCGTGACTGAAATCAACGGTCAAGAAGCCAATCGTTGGAGCACCGCCGATCTGAATCGTTCTGCCGCCGAGCTACTCTGCGCCCTGAGCGATTTTGCCACCCTACAGCCTGGCGATGTCATCCTACTCGGTACACCTCAGCAGCGCGTCAGCATCAAACCGAGCGATAACATCATTATCAAAGCCGCCGGTCTTCCTACACTGGAGAACAGCGTGCGTTTACAACCCAAAAGGACGGGAGAAACAGCATGAAACACGCTCGTATCCGCTATCAAGGGAAAAAATTTGATGTCACCGTGGATGAACAACTGCGGGTTTGTTTACCCGACGGAACCACACTCACGGCCGAACAAGTGGAATGGCTCCCCCCTGCCGAAGGCACCCTGTTTGCGCTCGGCCTGAACTATGCCGATCACGCCGCTGAATTAGAGTTTAAAGCACCGGAAGAACCGCTGATCTTCATCAAAGCGCCAAATTCATTAACTGGCCACCAGCAGATCTCGGTACGCCCAGATAACGTTGAATACATGCACTATGAATCCGAACTGGTGGTGGTTATCGGAAAAACCGCGCATCAGGTAACGCCGGATGAAGCCATGGACTACGTGGCGGGTTATACCGTCTGCAACGACTACGCCATTCGCGACTATTTAGAGAACTACTATCGCCCCAATTTGCGGGTAAAAAGCCGCGATACCCTCACGCCTATTGGCCCGTGGATTATTGATAAATCAGAAATACCCGATCCACATCGTTTAGCGCTAAGCACCTACGTCAACGGCGAGCTCCGCCAGCGGGGTACCACTGCCGATCTGATTTTTGATATCCCGTTTTTGATCGCCTATTTAAGCGAATTTATGACACTCCAACCCGGCGACATGATCGCCACCGGAACCCCCAAAGGTCTGTCAGACGTAGTACCGGGAGACGAAGTGATTGTTGAGGTTGAGGGCGTAGCTCGTCTGGTCAACCGCATTATCAGCCAAACCGATTATGAGGAAAGCCTGAGATGAAAAAGGTAAATCATTGGATCGACGGTAAAAACGTTACCAGCAAGCAGTATTTTGAAACCACCAACCCAGCCACCGGTGAAGTATTAGCCGAAGTTGCCTCAGGTGGAGAAGACGAAATTTATCAGGCCGTCGCTGCAGCCAAAGAAGCTTTTCCCAAATGGGCCAATCTCCCAATGAAAGAGCGCGCCCGTCTGATGCGTCGCTTGGGCGATTTAATTGATGAAAACGTGCCAGACATTGCGGCTATGGAAACCGCAGACACCGGTTTGCCGATTCATCAGACCAAAAACGTGTTGATCCCACGCGCTTCACATAACTTTGAGTTCTTCTCCGAAGTATGTCAGCAGATGAACGGCAAAACCTATCCTGTTGACGACAAAATGCTCAACTACACGTTGGTACAGCCCGTCGGTGTGTGTGCGCTGGTTTCACCGTGGAACGTGCCCTTCATGACCGCAACGTGGAAAGTTGCGCCTTGCTTAGCGCTCGGGAATACCGCAGTGCTGAAAATGTCTGAGCTTTCGCCGCTCACCGCCGATCGTTTAGGGGAGCTCGCGTTAGAAGCCGGTATTCCTGCCGGCGTGCTCAACGTAGTACAAGGCTACGGCGCCACAGCGGGTGACGCGCTGGTTCGCCATCATGATGTCCGCGCAGTTTCCTTTACCGGCGGCACTGCAACCGGCCGCAACATCATGAAAAACGCGGGGCTGAAAAAATATTCAATGGAGCTGGGCGGCAAATCTCCGGTGCTGATTTTTGAAGATGCGGATATTGAACGCGCTTTGGACGCAGCGCTCTTCACGATTTTCTCTATCAACGGCGAACGCTGCACCGCCGGCTCACGTATCTTCATTCAACAAAGCATCTACCCCGAGTTTGTTAAACGTTTTGCCGAGCGCGCCAACCGCCTGCGCGTTGGCGATCCGCAAGACCCTAACACTCAGGTCGGTGCGCTTATCAGTCGCCAGCACTGGGAGAAAGTGTCCGGCTACATCCGCTTAGGTATTGAAGAAGGCGCAACGCTGCTGGCCGGTGGCCCTGATAAACCTAGCGATCTGCCTGCACATTTGAAAAACGGTAATTTCCTTCGCCCAACCGTACTGGCCGACGTAGACAACCGCATGCGGGTGGCGCAGGAGGAAATATTTGGCCCTGTAGCCTGCCTGATGCCTTTCAAAGATGAAGCCGAAGGCCTGCGCTTAGCAAACGACGTGGAATATGGTTTGGCGTCCTACATCTGGACTCAGGACGTCAGCAAAGTACTACGTTTAGCACGCAGTATCGAAGCCGGCATGGTGTTTGTGAACACCCAAAACGTTCGTGACCTGCGTCAACCCTTCGGCGGTGTAAAAGCATCGGGTACTGGGCGTGAAGGCGGCGAATACAGCTTTGAAGTATTTGCTGAAATGAAAAACGTCTGTATTTCGATGGGCGATCACCCCATCCCTAAATGGGGTGTGTAGTACCTGTTTCCCTGCGTTAACCCGCAGGGAAATCCCCAGCTTATATAAAATTATTCAAGCGAGGATGTATGGGAAAGTTAGCCTTAGCAGCCAAGATCACGCACGTTCCATCCATGTATCTATCAGAGCTACCGGGTAAAAACCATGGTTGCCGTCAGGGAGCCATCGATGGCCATAAAGAAATCGGCAAACGCTGCCGCGAAATGGGCGTAGATACCATTATCGTGTTCGATACCCACTGGTTGGTCAACAGCGCCTACCACATTAACTGCGCGGATCACTTCAGCGGCGTCTATACCAGCAACGAATTGCCGCATTTTATTCGGGACATGACCTATGACTACGACGGCAACCCCGAACTGGGGCAACTGATCGCTAAAGAGGCCTGTGCCATGGGCGTTCGCGCTCAGGCTCACAATATTCCAAGCCTGAAACTTGAATACGGCACGCTGGTACCGATGCGTTATATGAATAGCGATAAGCATTTCAAAGTTATCTCTATCTCAGCGTTTTGCACCGTTCACGCCTTTGAAGACAGCCGCAAACTGGGTCAAGCCATTCTCAAAGCCATTGAACAATACGACGGTACCGTGGCCGTTTTCGCCAGCGGATCGCTCTCTCACCGTTTCATTGACGATCAGCGCGCAGAACAGGGCATGAACAGCTATACCCGCGAGTTTGACCATCAAATGGATGAACGCGTGGTCAAACTCTGGCGCGAAGGCCAATTCAAAGAGTTCTGCGAAATGCTGCCGGAGTACGCCGATTACTGTTACGGCGAGGGCAATATGCATGACACCGTGATGCTGCTTGGCATGCTGGGCTGGGACAAATACGACGGCAAAGTCGAATTCATTACTGACCTATTTGCCAGCTCAGGCACGGGGCAGGTCAACGCCGTTTTCCCTCTGCCGGAACAGGCATAAGGAGCTGCTATGCCACATTTCTACGCTGAATGTACCGACAATATCCGCCAACAGGCCGATCTTCCGGCGTTATTTGCCAAGGTGAACGCCGCACTGGCCGATACCGGTATTTTCCCCATCGGCGGGATCCGCAGTCGCGCAATCTGGTTAGACACTTGGCAAATGGCGGATGGGAAGCATGATTACGCCTTTGTGCATATGACGCTAAAAATCGGCAGCGGACGCAGTCTGGAAAGCCGCCAGCAGGTTGGTGAAATGCTATTCGAGCTCATTAAAACCCACTTCGCCGCGCTGATGGAAAGTCGTTATCTAGCACTGTCGTTCGAAATTGAAGAGCTGCACCCACAGCTAAATTACAAACAAAACAACGTGCATGCGCTGTTTAAGTCTTAGTTGAAAGCACTCGCCCCACTCTGCCACTGCGTTGATAGGCTGAAGGTTCGGGGCTTGAAGGCACGATAAAAACAAAAAGGATCAACCATGACATCGCCTTTCACCACCGGCATATCGCGCGGATTATTGCGCCATCAGGCCTATATCAACGGGCATTGGCAAAGCGCGGCCGATGGACGCTCCTTTTCAGTGCTCAATCCCGCCAACGGTGACACCATCGCCGAGGTCAGCGATTTATCTGGCGTTGAAACCGAACAGGCTATTCAGGCCGCGGCTGAAGCGCTGCCCGCATGGCGTAAACACACCGCTAAGCAACGTAGCCAGATTTTGCAACGCTGGTTCCAATTGATTATGCAAAATCAGGCCGAACTTGCGGAGCTATTAAGCTTAGAGCAAGGAAAACCACAGGCTGAGGCGATGGGGGAAATCGCCTACGGTGCCAGTTTTATCGAATGGTTTGCCGAAGAGGGAAAGCGAACTTACGGCGAAACAATTCCGTCACCGTTGCCCGGCCGACGAATCAGCACGATTAAACAGCCAGTGGGTGTGGTGGCTGCCATTACACCATGGAACTTCCCCAACGCGATGATTACCCGCAAAGTCGCCCCAGCGCTGGCGGCAGGCTGTACCGTTGTATTGAAGCCAGCACCGGAAACGCCGTTATCAGCACTCGCGCTGGCGGTGCTAGCACACGAAGCAGGCCTACCTGCTGGCGTGTTTAATATCGTCACCGGCACCGATGCCGCCGCCATTGGCAACGTGCTAACCCAAAGCCCTATCGTACGTAAATTGTCCTTCACCGGTTCTACCCGTATTGGCAAGTTACTGATGGAACAAAGCGCTGCGACGGTAAAAAAACTGTCATTGGAACTCGGCGGCAACGCGCCGTTTATCGTATTTGACGATGCCGATCTCGACGCCGCCGTACAAGGCGCTCTCGCGGCAAAATTTCGTAATAGTGGACAAACCTGCGTTTGCGCCAATCGCATTCTGGTGCAAGACGGCATCTATGATGAATTCGCCCAGCGCCTGACGCGTGCGGTAAATGAGCTTCGCGTAGGCCCTGCCAGTGAGCCCGCATCACAGCAAGGACCGCTGATTAATCAGGCGGCTATCGACAAAGTGCAGGCGCATGTGACTGACGCGGTTTCTCACGGTGCCCGCATCCTTACCGGCGGCAAAAAGCATCCATTGGGCGGACTCTTTTACCTACCCACGGTACTCCGCGACGTTAATGAATCCATGCGAGTGGCACACGAAGAAACCTTCGGCCCCGTAGCCCCACTCTTCAAATTTCATGATGAAGCCGACGCGATTCGGTTAGCGAATCAAACCGAATCCGGTCTTGCCGCCTATTTCTATTCGCGCGACATCGGACGCATCTATCGCGTCGCTGAAGCACTGGAAAGCGGAATGGTCGGCATCAACGAAGGGCTGATTTCTAACGAAGTCGCCCCGTTTGGCGGTATCAAGCAATCCGGGCTTGGGCGTGAAGGTTCACGCTACGGCATTGAGGATTATCTGGAAGTGAAATATCTCTGCTTTGGCGGAATTGAGAACAACTGAGGTGCCTATGTCGGCAAAAAACGCAATGTTAGATAAAGCAACAATCAGCCAGATCGCGCATCGCCTACATCGGGCTGAGCAAAGCCGTGAGCAGATCCGCCAAATTTCACTCGATCACCCGCAGATCACAATTGAAGATGCCTATGCGATCCAGCGTCAGTGGGTTGATCTGAAAATCGACCAAGGGCGTGTACTCAAGGGTCACAAGATCGGCCTAACATCCAAAGCGATGCAGGCTAGCTCACAGATTAGCGAACCCGACTATGGCGCTCTGCTCGATGACATGTTCTTCCAAGACGGTAGCGATATTCCCATCGACAACTTCATCGTGCCACGTATTGAGGTCGAGCTGGCATTCGTTTTAGCAAAACCGCTTCGAGGCCCCAATTGCACGCTGTTTGACGTCTACAACGCAACGGATTATGTCATCCCTGCACTGGAGTTGATTGACGCACGTTGCCACAATATTGACCCCGAAACCCAGCGTCCGCGCAAGGTATTCGACACCATCTCAGATAACGCCGCCAACGCCGGTGTGATTCTTGGCGGTCGCCCAATTAAGCCGGATGAACTCGATCTCCGTTGGATTAGCGCGCTGATGTATCGCAACGGTGTGATTGAAGAATCGGGCGTCGCCGCTGCGGTGCTTAATCATCCGGCCAACGGCGTGGCTTGGCTGGCAAACAAACTGGCCGCCCACGATGTTCAGCTTGAGGCAGGACAAATCATTCTGGGGGGCTCCTTCACTCGACCTGTTCCGGCGCGTCGCGGTGATACCTTCCACGTTGACTACGGCAATATGGGCTGCATTAGCTGCCGCTTTGTATAAGGAAAATGTCATGTCCTCAGCCTCCCTACATAACAGCTTTAAACAAGCCCTTAAAGAAGGGCGCCCGCAGATTGGTTTATGGCTTGGTTTGTGCAGCAGCTATAGCGCGGAATTACTGGCAGGGGCCGGTTTCGACTGGCTATTAATTGACGGTGAGCACGCCCCTAATAACGTACAGACCGTGTTGACCCAACTTCAAGCTATCGCGCCCTACCCTAGCCAACCGGTAGTGCGTCCGTCTTGGAATGATGCCGTACAGATCAAACAACTGCTTGATATCGGTGCGCAAACGCTGTTGGTGCCGATGGTGCAAAATGCCGATGAAGCCCGTGCCGCCGTTCGCGCCACACGATATCCACCACAGGGAATTCGCGGCGTAGGCAGCGCGCTAGCTAGAGCTTCACGCTGGAATCGCGTTCCCGATTATTTGCAGTTGGCTAACGAACAAATGTGCGTTCTGGTGCAAATCGAAACCCGTGAAGCCCTGCGTAACCTGCCGCAGATTTTGGACGTTGAAGGCGTTGATGGCGTATTTATCGGCCCTGCCGATCTCAGCGCGGATATGGGGTTTGCCGGAAATCCTCAGCATCCCGAAGTCAAAAGCGCCATCGAACATGCCATTTTGCAGATTAAATCCGCAAACAAAGCGCCGGGAATTCTGATGGCGGCACCTGATGTGGCCGAACATTACCTCAAACTCGGCGCGCTATTCGTCGCCGTGGGGGTAGACACCACCTTACTCGCTCGCGCCGCAGAAGCATTAGCGGCACGGTTTGGCGCAGGTAAAGGTAATGAGCCTCCGGCTCCCGCTAGCGTGTACTGAGTTCATTCTGAGAGGAAAGACAAATGAGCGATTCATCATCAGCGGTAACCCATGAGGCCAACCCAGCTCATCGGCATAAAAACCTGACCGCACAGCAGCAAAGCGTTATCAACAAACTGTTTCGCCGCCTGATCGTATTTTTATTCGTGTTGTTTGTATTTTCATTCCTTGACCGCATCAATATCGGCTTCGCCGGTTTGACGATGGGGAAAGATCTCGGACTGAGTTCCACCATGTTCGGGCTGGCAACCACCCTGTTTTACGCCACTTATGTGATTTTCGGTATTCCTAGCAATATCATGCTGGGCATCGTCGGCGCACGGCGCTGGATAGCCACAATTATGGTGCTATGGGGGATCGCCTCTACCGCAACCATGTTTGCTACTGGCCCTCACAGTTTGTATGTTCTGCGCATGATTGTGGGGATCACCGAAGCGGGCTTTTTACCTGGCGTGCTGGTGTATCTCACCTACTGGTTTCCTGCCTATTTTCGCGCACGCGCTAACGCGTTATTTATGATTGCTATGCCTGTCACCACTGCGCTCGGTTCACTGGTTTCCGGCTATATTTTATCGCTCGACGGCATCATGAGCTTAAAAGGCTGGCAGTGGCTATTCTTATTGGAAGGTTTTCCCTCCGTTTTGCTCGGTATCGTCGTTTGGTTCTATTTGGATGACAAACCGTCTAAAGCGAAGTGGCTAAGCAAAGAAGATAAAGACTGCCTACAAGAAATGATGGACAGCGATAATCTTCAGTTAGTACAGCCAGAAGGAGCCCGTAGCCATAGCGCCTTGCAGCAGCCCAGCATGTGGCGCGAAGTTTTTACCCCTATCGTCCTGATGTATACGCTGGCTTATTTCTGTCTCACCAATACGCTGAGCGCTATCAGCATTTGGACACCCCAGATCATGCAGAGCTTTAACCAATCCAGTAGCAATATCACGATTGGTCTGCTGGCAGCCATTCCACAGTTTTGTACCATCGCGGGAATGATTTGGTGGAGCAAACACTCAGACCGCATGCAGGAGCGCAAGCACCATACCGCGCTTCCGTTCCTGTTCGCAGCCGTAGGCTGGCTGCTCGCGTCTGCCACCGATCACAGCATGATCCAACTACTGGGGATCGTAATGGCGTCTACCGGCTCTTTTAGCGCCATGGCGATCTTCTGGACAACGCCCGATCAATCGATCAGCTTCCGCGCCCGCGCCGTGGGGATCGCCGTGATTAACGCCACGGGCAACGTTGGCTCAGCAGTAAGCCCGCTGCTGATTGGTTGGCTGAAAGATCAAACCGGAAACTTTAATTCGGGACTCTATTTTGTCGCAGGGCTGCTCGTGATCGGCGCCATTATTATCTGGCTGATCCCGATGAAAGGATCACGTCCAAGAGCGACGCCGTAGGTTTCTGTTGCTCCCCTAATGACAAGGTTCGAGGCATTGGGGGAGCAAAAGCCAAAGAGTAAAAGGAGAAATCCATGAGCCAAATTACTAATATCGATATCAGCAAAGACTATGACGAAACACAGGGCTCAGACGACGTTCATTATCAGTCTTTTGCCCGAATGGCGGCATTTTTTGGTCGTGATATGAAGCCACACCGTCACGACAGCTTCTTTCAGATGCACTTCCTGAATACAGGTCAAATCGAGCTACAGCTAGACGATCATCGCTATTCGGTACAGGCCCCGCTATTTGTGCTCACGCCACCTTCGGTGCCCCATGCGTTCTTCACTGAGCCTGACAGCGATGGTCACGTACTCACGGTACGCCAAGAGTTAATCTGGCCGCTGCTGGAAGTACTCTATCCCGGTAAGCGCGATGCTTTCGATCTGCCCGGTATTTGCCTATCGCTGTCTGACAAACCGCAGGAACTGGCGGCACTTGAACACTACTGGACCTTGATTGCGCGTGAATCGGTCAACGATTTAGGTGGGCGTGAACATACGCTGGTACTTTTAGCCCAAGCCGTTTTTACCCTTTTGCTCAGGAACGTCCCTCTGGATGAACAGGCATCATGCGGAATGCGTGGAGAAATGCGCGTGTTTCAGCGTTTTAATCAGCTCATTGACGATAACTTTAGACTGCACTGGTCAGTGCCAGAATATGCCAACAAGCTCGGCGTAACCGAATCCCGACTCACTGATATGTGTCGACGTTTTGCCAATCGTCCCCCCAAGCGCCTCATTTTCGATCGACAACTGCGCGAGGCCAAACGCCTGCTGTTGTTCAGCGACTACGCGGTCAGCGAAATTGCCTATCAGCTCGGATTTAAAGATCCGGCCTATTTTGCCCGATTTTTTAATCGGTTAGTCGGTAGTTCACCGAGTGCCTATCGCGCTGAGCAGATTGCCGTCTCCCACTGATCCAGCTCAAAATTTGTGCTGGATCACATTCCTCAGACAAACCCTGCTCCTCGTCCGAAAAGTACCAGCAATTACCTCAAAAGTATCTTCCCGAAAGCTGATATAAACGCTTCAATTAAGAAACAAAAACAAAACAATAAATTAACAAACAACGATAGAATGCCTAATACAGAGCAGCCATCGTTCTCTGCCCTTACTCCGAGGTAAACATGAAACCAGAAGATTTTCGTGCCGACAACAAGCGCCCGTTAACCGGTGAAGAGTACCTGAAAAGCCTGCAAGATGGTCGCGAGATCTATATCTACGGCGAGCGTGTAAAAGATGTCACCACTCATCCAGCTTTCCGCAACGCCGCCGCCTCAGTAGGTCAGCTTTACGATGCGCTGCATAAGCCTGAGATGCAGGATAAACTCTGCTGGGGTACTGATACCGGCAGCGGCGGTTATACCCATAAGTTCTTCCGTTTCGCCAAAAGCAGCGATGACTTACGTCAACAGCGCGATGCCATCGCCGAATGGTCGCGTTTGAGCTATGGCTGGATGGGCCGTACGCCTGATTACAAGGCCGCGTTCGGTAGCGCCCTAGGTGCAAACCCGGCGTTTTATGGTCAGTTCGAGGACAACGCCCGCAACTGGTATAAGCGCATTCAAGAAACCGGTCTTTATTTCAACCATGCCATCGTTAATCCACCGATTGATCGCCATAAGCCTGCTGATGAAGTGAAAGATGTTTATATCAAGCTGGAAAAAGAGACCGACGCAGGCATTATCGTTAGCGGTGCTAAAGTGGTTGCAACCAACTCAGCGCTGACCCACTACAACATGATTGGTTTCGGTTCGGCACAGGTGATGGGGGAAAATCCTGACTTCGCGCTGATGTTCGTCGCCCCAATGGACGCCGACGGAGTCAAACTTATCTCTCGTGCATCATATGAAATGGTCGCAGGCGCCACCGGCTCGCCGTATGACTACCCGCTATCCAGTCGTTTTGATGAAAATGATGCGATTTTAGTCATGGACAAGGTGCTGATCCCATGGGAAAACGTGCTGATTTATCGTGATTTCGACCGTTGCCGACGCTGGACAATGGAAGGCGGATTCGCCCGTATGTACCCGTTACAGGCCTGCGTGCGTTTAGCGGTTAAACTTGATTTCATTACCGCATTGCTGAAGAAAAGCTTGGAATGTACCGGAACCTCTGAATTCCGTGGCGTGCAGGCCGATCTGGGTGAAGTGGTCGCATGGCGTAATATGTTCTGGGCTCTGAGTGACTCGATGTGCTCCGAAGCAACACCATGGGTTAACGGAGCCTATCTGCCAGATCACGCTGCTCTGCAAACTTACCGCGTGATGGCACCGATGGCTTATGCCAAGATCAAAAATATTATTGAGCGCAACGTCACCAGTGGCCTGATATATCTGCCCTCTAGCGCCCGTGATTTGAATAATCCCGAAATTGACAAATACCTTGCTCGCTATGTTCGCGGCTCAAACGGTATGGATCACGTCGAACGCATCAAAATTTTAAAACTGATGTGGGATGCCATCGGCAGTGAATTTGGTGGCCGCCATGAGCTATACGAAATCAACTACTCCGGCAGTCAAGACGAAATCCGTCTGCAATGTTTACGTCAGGCGCAATCCTCCGGCAACATGGATCGCATGATGGCCATGGTCGATCGCTGCCTGTCTGAATACGACCAGCACGGCTGGACAGTTCCACACCTGCACAACAATAACGACATTAATATGTTAGACAAGCTGCTGAAATAGTTCAGTAGCGGGAGGCCTGTATGTCTTTAGAAAATGAACACCGTCTGCGTTTTCGCGATGCGATGTCCAGCCTGTCGGCTGCCGTCAATATCGTTACCACCGATGGCCCTGCTGGCCGCTGTGGTATCACCGCAACCGCCGTCTGCTCGGTAACCGATACGCCACCGTCGCTGATGGTTTGTATCAATAGCAACAGCGCGATGAACCCTGTATTTCAAGAAAACGGTAAGCTGTGCGTTAACGTCCTTAACCATGAACAGGAGCTGATGGCGCGCCATTTTGCCGGCATGACGGGAACCAGTATGGAAGAGCGTTTTAGCTGGGACATATGGACTAAAGGCGTTCTGGGTCAACCGATGCTGCGTGGCACGCTAGCCAGCTTGGAAGGGGAAATCGAGCAAGTGCAAACCATCGGCACTCATCTGGTCTATCTGGTACAAATTAAACAAATTACCCTCAGCGAAGCCGGGCACGGGCTTATTTACTTTAAGCGCCACTTTCATCCGGTCATGCTAGAAGCGGTCGCGGTGTAAATTATTGCCAATAAGAAAAGCGCAGAGTGCAAGCTACTGCGCTTTTCTTTTTTTGGTAGATAACCAACAGATAAGTGCCCCAGCCGTTACTGCACATACACCAAGCCAAAACGTTGCAGGCAGCAACGAGGATAAAATCAACGAAGCGAATAACGCAGAAAGAATAGGTGTGAAATAAGACAGCGTCGCTAATAGATTAATATCCCCTTTAATCATGCCGATATTCCA
The DNA here is from genome assembly GCF_020150375.1 of Hafnia paralvei. Classification (NCBI taxonomy): domain Bacteria; kingdom Pseudomonadati; phylum Pseudomonadota; class Gammaproteobacteria; order Enterobacterales; family Hafniaceae; genus Hafnia; species Hafnia paralvei. The sequence goes on from NZ_CP083737.1 coordinate 3,594,725, forward strand.
TGCGGCATAACCAAACCCCATTGCAGCCCCAGCCATCGCGATATAAAACGCGCTGTGCAAAGAAATAGTAAAGCTCTGCGCACCACCGAATAACCACTTGATCCACAAACATAGTGCCGTTAGGGCAAAAAATAACGCCGCGCCGTTCTGACCATTGGCATATTTGTTCGTCACGACACAATATACCGCCCAAAGAATAGCGCCAACAAACGCCAATATATAGCTGACGGGATGAGCAATAATATTGTCAGCCATACCGGAAAGTGAAGTGAGCGAACCGCCGTTGATCACGACCGTCACGCCTAAGAGTGAAAGTAGCACCCCGAGCAGTAGGCTAAGTTTTAACTTTCCCCCATTGCATAAGAAAGAAAGCAATACGGTAAAACTCGGCCATAAATAGTTAATAACTGAAACTTCAATAGATTGGGCACGCGTAGTGGCATAGCCAAGAGCCAGTGATAGACATATTTCATAGCTGGCAAATAGGGCGCCACCGGCAAACAAATAGGCGGGTTTGAACGCTCGTAGTTTAGGTGATCCCAGAAGAAGAAAAAGGAACACCGAGCCTGCGGTATAAATCAGGGCAGCCCCCGCTACGGCACCCACACCTTCACTAACGTTACGGATCAAACCGACGATAGTACTCCAGAGCAAAATGGCCAAAATCCCACACAAATTTGCCTTGGTTCTCGTGCTGTCCATGCTTTCCGCCCTGTATTCAATAAAGAGTAACTTCTGCTTTATAGCCAATTTTTTCTTGATAAAGAAATAGTTATATACGTAATACCCCGCTACAACAATCCTCCATTCTCACGCATTCTTATCCATAAATCCAACACCATTATTATGGTTATTATTCATCCCTTACTTAAATGGCCACCCATTATCATCCGCACACCCACGCGAATGAATTAACCTAAATAAATTCCTAACTTATAAAATCATTACCTTACTAATTAAATGAGAATGATAATGAGTATCATTTGATATCATTCTTTGCTAGCATTCTATCCGCAACAAATGCAGTTCAATCCAATGAAAAAAATAAAACGGAGGCTCCGCATAGCATTTGCGGAAAACTTTATGGCACAGGTACATCCTTTTTACAGCAAACTAAGCGCAATGCAAAAAATCGCCGGAACTATTTTATTAAGTGCGGGAACGGCCGGATTTGCATATGCAGATACACTTATTAATACAGCTGAAAACATGCCGCCCAACGTTTCAACAGGGGAAATTTCATCGCTGGACCTTTCTATTTTCGGCATGTATCAACAGGCTGACATTGTGGTGAAAAGTGTCATGATTGGCTTATTGGTGATATCCGTCATTACTTGGACGATCCTATTTGCCAAAGGCATCGCCTTACTGCGCGCCAAACGCAAATTACAGCAAGAATATCGCCTGTTATTTCCCTCACTTTCATTAACTACCGCCTGTGAGTTATCTCAATCCTTCGAGAAAGACAGCATCAGTGCTGCTCTACTGAACGATGCACAGGATGAAAAGCAGCTCTCTGCACAGATGCTGGATCTCAACGGAATTAAAGACCGCGCTAATTTCCGCCTCGATCGCCGAGTGGCGGCGTATGGACGTTCACTTGCGAAAGGCAACGGCTATTTAGCCACCATCGGTGCCGTTGCTCCGTTTATCGGTCTCTTTGGCACTGTTTGGGGCATTATGAATAGCTTTATCGGTATTGCCCATTCACAAACAACCAATCTAGCCGTAGTTGCCCCAGGTATTGCCGAGGCATTGCTCGCCACCGCAATGGGTCTAATTGCCGCTATTCCTGCCGTGGTCATTTATAACCTGTTCAACCGTCTGATCGGCGAACACCGAGCACAGGTGGGAGACGCCGCTGCGCAAGTGCTCTTGCTGCTAAGCCGCGATCTGGATTTGAACGCTGCCAACCAGCATCAAGGGTAAAAAACCTATGGCACTGCAAATCAAAGATTATGCCAACGGCGGCGCTGACGATAACGCAGAACTCCACGATATCAACGTCACACCTTTCATCGATGTGATGCTGGTTCTACTGATTATTTTTATGGTGGCGGCACCTCTGGCCACCGTGGACATCCGCGTTAATTTACCGGCCTCTTCGGCTCAGCCGCAGCCACGCCCAGATAAACCGGTATACCTAACGATTAAAGCGGATAAGCAGCTCTATCTTGGTGACACGCTGACCACCAGCGATAACCTCAGCGTGCAGCTCGATGAGCAGACAAAGGCGGATAAAGACACCACGATCTTCCTACAGGCCGATCAGGCCGTGGACTACGCCACTCTGATGTCTGTCATGGATGCGCTGCGTAACGCGGGTTATCTCAAGGTAGGGTTGGTCAGTCTGGAATCTGCAACATCCTAATTTTCGTTTAATTATCAAGAATAGCGGTGATGACTCGCCGCATTAGGCAAAACAATGAGCACAAAATTTAGCCTTAAGTCTTTGATTATATTAGCCACATTAGCACTCAGTGCATGCAGCCAACCAACATTGACACTTCCCTCACGCCCATCGGCGCTGAAAGAGATTGAAACCACGGGCAAAATCATCGATTTACGCAGTGGAGATAGCATAACTAGCCAACAACTGCTCACACAGTTAGCGAGCGCACCACGGCTCATCGTGGGTGAAAAACACGATAATGAGAAACACCACCTGATTGAAATGTGGCTGATTAAAAACCTGCCCCAACAGCGCCTACAGGGTAGTGTGCTCCTAGAAATGCTGACGGCTAATCAACAGCCACGTGTGGATCAGCTAAAGCAATGGCTAAAAGACGATCCCATGGTACGCGAAGGACGTATTCAACACTTACTCAATTGGGAACAAGGCTGGCCGTGGGAGATGTATCACGGTGTTGTAATGCAAGCCTTGCGCGCGCCCTACCCGCTTTTGGTCGCCAATATCAACCGTGATCGGGTGCAGGATTTATACAAAAACCCACGTATTCCCGTTGGAAAAATCTCGACCGCACCTGACGTCCAAAACGCCATACGAGAAACCATCACTAACATGCATGATGGAAAAATCGATCAGACACAGCTCAACGCCATGTTAGCGATTCAGCAGCAGCGCGACCGTTTTATGGCACAACAGTTACTGGCGGCACCGGCTCCTGCCCTGCTGATCGCCGGTGGGTATCATGCGGCAAAACAGATGGGGGTTCCTTTGCACATGCAAGATTTAGCCCCTGCGTCACGCCCCGTCGTTTTGATGCTGGCAGAAACGGGGATGAATATCACCTTCGCCCAGGCCGACTACGTTTGGTACGTACCACTGCCAGAGGCTAACTCACTCGCGGGGTTATGATGGATATTCTCTACGGTACGCAACCTAAATGGGGCCGCTGGTTTGTTTTTACACTGACCCTACACGGTCTGATTTTGCTGGCACTAGTCTGGCGTAATGCCGATGCCTATCAGCCTTACCAGCCACCTCCAGCAGTGATGTTGCAGTGGTCAGAGGCCATTGAAGCGCCAGCCTCTCCACTTCCGCTTCCTATCGGTATCGCTCAGCAACAGCAATCTGCGGCAGCCGAAGAGAAACAGCAGGCAGAAGATAAGGAGCAGCCGAAGCTTGTTCTGGCTAAAGATGCCAAAATCGAAGTGGCTAAGCAGAAAAAATCGACCGAGGGTGAAAAGAAAAAACCACGTCCGGTGCGCAAGATAAAAGACCAAACCAGCGACGCGAGTCAGGCTGCGGTGGCAAGCAATGCTGCGCCACAGGCCAACACGCTATCGTCACGCATCGCAGCCCCCTTTAATAGCGATGCTAGCCGCCATAACAGCGAAAAAGTGACATGGGAAAGCTTGGTTAAAGGCCATCTGAATCGCTATAAAAAATATCCCACGGATGCACGCCGTCGTGCCAGAACCGGGCAAGCCATAGTGACGTTTACCGTCAATGCCTCAGGGCGAGTGCAAGGTAATCAGCTCCATACATCATCGGGGACGATTTCGTTAGATCGCGAAGCACTAGCCGTATTGGAGCGTGCTCAACCGCTGCCTAAGCCTCCGGCTGAGATATTAAGCGATGGGCGATATAGCGTAACCATGCCCATCAATTTCGACTTGAACGAGCTCAGACAACCATGAGTTAGCGCTGCTCACACGGCCAAAAACCTATTCCATTTTCGATGCTGGAAATACTCCGGCAGGGCACCTTTTCGCCCGTAGAACCAAAAGGATCAACCATGTTCAGATCATGGCATCACGCTTTGCTAGCCCTGCTAGCAACGATATTGTCTTGGCAGACCGCCGCCGAACCTCAACCGCCTGTGGCTGCTGTCGTGCCGAAGGTGCTTACCGAACACAATGACCGACGCATAGACAACTACTTTTGGTTGCGCGATGACAGCCGTAGCGAGCCAAAAGTACTGCGCTATTTACAGGCTGAAAATCAGTATGCCGATGCCGTCCTACGGCCTTATCAAGCGCTGCGAGAAACGCTGTATCAGGAAATGGTTTCTCGCATGAAGCCTGAAGATAGCTCCGTTCCCTATCAACGCAATGGCTATCGCTATCAGGATGTCTATCTGGCCGGAAAAGATTTTGCACTTACCCAACGCCAACCCCTAGGCGGCAAGCTAATTTGGCAAACGTTGCTCGATGGTAATCAGCGTGCCGCGGGGCATGCTTATTACCGTTTGGGTGGCATAGCCATTAGCCAAGATAATCATATGATGGCCGTCGCCGAGGATTTTCAGGGGCGACGCCAATATCGCCTGTCGCTGCGAAATCTGCACAACGGAGCGTGGCTAACTGATGTCATTGAAAATACGTCCGGTAATATGCTGTGGTCCAATGACGGCAGCACGCTTTTTTATGTGCGCAATCATCCGCAAACGCTAATGCCCTATCAGGTGTATCAACATCGGATAGGAACGCCTTTGGCGCAAGATCGTTTGATCTATCAGGAAAATGACGGTGCGTTTTACCTCACCCTGTCGCGCCTAACGTCAGATCGCTATTTAGCAATAACGCTCGGCTCAAACACAACGTCGGAAGTACATCTGTTGGATGCCGATAATCCAGACGCACAGCCCGTGCTGTTTGCCGCCCGTCGCCAAGGCGTGGAGTATTACCTCGATCACTTTAACTCCACGTTTTATCTACGATCCAACCATGAAAATGCCAATTTTGGTTTATATCAGGCCAAGAACAACCACGATGTGTGGCAGCCACTCGTGGCGCCTCAGAACGATAACATGGTCGAAGGTTTTGCCCTGTTTCAGAACTGGCTGGTGGTTGCTGAACGCCGTGATGGGTTGAGCCAGATTCGTAAGATCAATTGGAAAACCCACGCCGAGCAAACGCTGGATTTCGACGACGCCAGTTACATGGCCTGGTTAGGCTACAACCCCGATTCGCAAACCCATCAGTTGCGTTACGGCTACTCATCCATGACCACGCCAACCAGCATCTATGCATGGGATTTGAACAGTGGGCAACGGACGCTACTCAAGCGTCAGGAAGTTAAAAATAGCCATCCGGCGGATTATCACAGCGAGCGCCTCTGGATCACCGCACGCGACGGCGTGAAAGTGCCAGTGTCATTGGTTTATAACCAGAAAATGTTTAAAGCAAAACAAAGCCCACTGTTGGTATATGGCTATGGTGCCTATGGCATGAGCATGGATCCCGCTTTTAGCGCACATCGTCTCAGCCTGTTAGACCGCGGTTTTGTGTTCGCCATGGTTCACGTACGCGGTGGCGGGGAGTTGGGACAACAGTGGTATCAACAAGGAAAGCTGGCGAATAAGCCAAATAGTTTCAACGACTTTATCGATGCGACCCAAGGCTTGGTTGCCCGCGGTTTTGGTCAGCCCGGCCGTCTATACGCCATGGGCGGCAGCGCGGGAGGGCTACTCGTTGGCGCGGTGATGAATCAACACCCCGAGCTGTTTAACGCCGTGGTTGCCCAAGTGCCTTTTGTCGATGTGGTTACTACCATGCTGGATGACTCATTGCCACTGACGCTAGGTGAATATGAAGAGTGGGGAAACCCACACCTTCTGGCTGACTACCAGCGAATGAAATCCTACAGCCCCTACGACAACATTAAACCTATGCATTACCCAAACCTGTTAGTAACTACCGGTTTACATGATTCACAGGTGCAATATTGGGAACCCGCTAAATGGGTCGCCAAGCTGCGCGCTAATCAATTGGGTTCAGGAAAAATATTGCTGTTAACAGATATGCAAGCTGGCCACGGAGGAAAATCAGGACGGCTTAAACGTTTGGAAGATACCGCGCTGGAATACAGCTTTATTTTGGCCGCGGATCGGCAGCAGTAGCTGCAACAAAATAACAATAAATTGATTTGTACATTGTGATACTTCTAAGGGTGTTTATGAAACTTAATAAAATAGCCGGCTTGATCGGCTCGGGCATGGTATTGCTCAGCGCGGGCGCATACGCACAATCAACCAGCGAAGAAACCAGCGGAGATAAAAAAGGCTCAGCGGTATTTTCCCCACTCAATGTTTCCGCGGGGAAAATGACCAGTGAGCAAGAAGCACTCGATAAACCCGGAGCCACCAGCTCACGAGCCACGGACAAAAATCTGGAATCATTAGACTCCACGCTGCGCAGTATGCCCGGCACCTATACCCAGATCGATCCGGGCCAGGGCTCGGTAAGCGTCAATATCCGCGGCATGAGCGGATTTGGCCGAGTGAATACCATGGTCGATGGCATTACACAGAGCTTCTACGGCACTTCAACCTCGGGTACTGCCATACATGGTTCAACCAACAGCATGGCTGGCGTGCTCATTGATCCCAACTTCTTGGTGGGTGTTGACGTTACACGCGGAGACAGCAGTGGTTCTTCTGGCGTCAATGCGTTAGCAGGAAGCGCAAACCTGCGTACCATCGGCGTCGATGATGTCGTCTTTACCGGTAATCCTTTTGGCGTTCGCTCACGATTCTCTGTAGGCAGTAACGGCATTGGCCGCAGTGGCATGATTGCCGCCGCAGGCAAAACCAATGCCTTTACCGATACCGGAAGCTTTGGTGCAATGGCAGCGATCAGCGGCAGCTCGGTCTATTCCAACTTTGATAACGGTGATGGAATTAATAGCGAAGAATTTGGCTACGACAAATTCATGAAGCAAAACCCTAAATCCCAGTTATATAAAGTTGATATTAAGCCTAACGAGTTTACAAGCTTCGAACTTTCTGCTCGTACCTATCAGAATAAGTTTTCACGTCGTGATATCACCAGCGATGATTACTATATTAAATATCACTACTCACCGTTCTCTGAATTAATTGATTTAAATGTTACTGCCAGTACCAGCCGCAGCGAACAGCAATACCAAGATGGCTCGCTTTATACGTTTTACAGTACCTCGGCTCGTAACCGCTCCAATGCACTCGATATCAATAACACCAGCCGTTTCACGCTAGGTAATAACGATCTCGCCTTTAGCCTAGGCGGAAAACTGATGCGTACCCGCTATGATAAGTTGATTAAATCAAACGCAGGCGATCCCCAGTCGTCACAAGAATCCATAGAAAACAATCCGTTTGCCCCTTCCGGCAATCAAGATATTTCAGCGCTATATACCGGACTAGAGATCACTCGCGGTATCTATCAGGCTAATTTAAATCTTAACTACACTCAGAATAAGATCAGCGGTTTCAAACCGGCCTGCGATCCACGCGTGACCTGCGTACCTCAAGGGGAATACAACGTCGACGAAAAAGAGAGCGGCTTCAACCCGTCAGTGCTGCTTTCAGCTCAGGTCACGCCTTGGCTACAGCCGTTCGTTAGCTATAGCAAATCAATGCGTGCCCCAAATATTCAGGAGATGTTTTTCTCCAATTCCGGCGGCGCATCAATGAACCCTTTCTTAAAACCTGAGCGAGCAGAAACCTATCAGGCCGGTTTTAATATCAATACCCAAGACCTATTGCTGAAGGAAGATTCGCTACGACTAAAAGCATTGGTATATCGCAGTAAAATTAAGAACTACATTTTCAGCGAATCTTATTTAGTCTGCACGAATGGACGTAAATGTAATATGACGGAAGTGAACGCCAACGACTGGGAAGACGTTAGCGACTATAGCGATAACATGTACATTTACGTTAACTCAGACTCTCTGGTTCGCGCCCAAGGTTTTGAATTAGAGATGGACTACGATGCGGGATATGCTTTTGCTCGATTAGCATACAGCCAGCAACACACCGACCAGCCAACGTCCATTGCCAGTACCTATTTTGGTGCGGGGGATATTACCGAGTTGCCACGAAAATATATGACGCTAGACACCGGTTTACGTTTCTTCGACCAATCTTTAACCGTCGGCAGCGTGATCAAATACACCGGGAAAACGCGTCGTCTATCGCCCAACTTCGATTTTGATGAGAAAACGGGGGCTATTGTGAAAGAAGAGATGCCGCAAATTCCAACTATTATCGATCTCTACAGCACCTATGAGTTTAATCGTAATTTTATGCTTAAATTCAGCGTACAAAACCTGATGAACAAAAATTATTCCGAAGCGTTAAATAAACTCAATATGATGCCAATGCAAGGTGATGAAAGCACCGCGGCCAATACCGCACGCGGCAGAACCTATATCTTTGGTGGAGAGATTCGCTTCTAAAAACCCCACCGCCATGTTGATGATTCGACATGGCGGAGTTCCTTTATCAATGGGCGAAAAGCAAATTCAGCTAAGAAGGCTGCAAAACAATGATTGCCATCCCAACTAACGCCACGCAGGCGCCAGTAATATCCCAACGCGTCAGTGCGACACCATCAACAAATCGCAGCCAGACTAATGCCACGCCAATATAAACGCCGCCGTATGCCGCATAGGTACGCCCCGCTGCCGTGGGATGTAACGTGAGCAGCCAAGCAAAAATAATGAGGCTGAACGCCGCAGGAATAAGGAGCCAAAGCGGTTTGCTCTGTTTGATCACTAAATAAGGCAGGTAGCACCCGACGATCTCAGCAAGCGCAGTAAGACTAAATAAGATGAGTGCTTTAAAAATCAGCATGGCAGAACCCTTTAACTAAAAGCAAAAACGCGGGGACTCACAAATAAGGCCATATCCATATTATCAGCTCGACCTTAGGTATGGATTCTCCATCTCACCGCTCAATTAACGATATCCGCCACCGAGAGCTTTAATCAACGTTATATCGGTGCTGAGCTGCTGTGCTCGCATATCAAGCAATAGCAGTTGCTGAGTAATGGTGCTACGACGCGCTTCTTGCGCCGCATAACGACTGAGTAGGCCACGCTGATAATGGGCGCTGGCGCTTTGAGTGACGGTCATTGCCTCCGTAACTTTTTGATTCTGTAGCGCAACCTGCTGGTTGAGATCGTTTAATTGGCTCGAACTCATTGCCACATCGCGCACCGCATCCAGCACCGCTTGGTTGTACTGTTTAATCAGAATGTTGCTCGCGGTACGTACCGATTTTAAGTTGGCATTTAAGCGTCCGCCGTCAAAGATCGGCAGATACAAGCCGGGCAGCAAATTAATCTGTTGGAATGAAGATTTGAACAGATCGCCGACGTTAAGCGCGTTATACCCCCAGAATGCTTTAATATCAAAATGTGGGTAAAACGCTGCTTTAGCGGCATCAACCTGACTCATAGAGGCAGTCACATAACCGCTCAATGCTTGGAGATCTGGACGACGCGCCAGTAATTCAAAGGAGAGTGAGTCTGGCAACGTTTGCTGCACCGCTGGAAGTTCTACCGGATGTATGTCAGGCATACTATGGGCATCGGCCCCCATCAGCGCCCGCAGCGTTTCTCGATATTGAGTCAGCGTCCCGTTGGCCGCAATAACCTGTTGCTGAGCAGCCAATAATTCCGAGCGAGCGTTGGCAATAGCAACGCTGTCTTCCAAACCGCGATGGGTTCGTTGTTCGTGTGCTTGAACCGAAAGACTGGCAATGTCTTGCAGCTGATTGAGCAAAGCAATTTGCTGGTAAGTACTCTGCATAGCAAAGTAGAGCTGTGCCACGCTGCTGGCAATATCCAGTTCAATACCCGCAGTCTCTGCCAAACGGGCATTTTTCTCACCGATAGCCGCAGCCACCCTTGCCCTGTCAGCTCCCCATAGATCAATATTTAGCGTCGCGCCCACACCAACTGTATTTAACGTATACCAAGGGCCGTTCTTATCAATTGGCAGAGAGTATGAATAAGGCCAAGTAAACTCTTTATTCGTCACCCGCATCCGATTCTGAGCCGCAACCGCCGTGGCCTGTATGCCCATCGCCGACTGGGCTAATTCAACGGTGGACTGCGACTGAGAAATCCTCAGTCGCGCCGCCTGCATCGTCGGTGAATTTTGTAACGCACGGTTCACCAACATATTGAGCTGGGCATCATGATAGCCTTCCCACCATCGAGCCGCTGGCCAGTCGCTATTTGCCAAATGAATAACCTGTGAAAGCTGTGCCTGTTGCGGGTTTACTATCGGCACTTTACCTGGATCGTCCTGAATCAAAGCGCATCCAGACAACAGGAACAGTGCAAAAGCTATCGATGAATAACGCCAAAAGCGTGCCGCGGATTCCATTTTTCTCATTGCTGATTTGCCTGTTGCTGAATGTCGGAAGTTGCAGAATGCCAATGTGGTAGCATCGCCAGCGCTGCCGTCAATGGAGGGCCGAACGGATTCCCTGCGCTTCCGGTCGCCGTAAACGAGCTTGGTATTTTTACCTGTGGTTGCTCGATGCTGTTGGCATAGTCCTGCAACCGAGCGGCACAACGCTGGAGGAAATCGTCCCCCTGCGGAGCATACAATCGGTAGCCCTCACTTAAACGCACCACTTCTTGCACCTGATTAAAACAAGACTTCACCGGCCACCGTCTAACTTCTGGATACGGATAGGCATAGGTATTTATGGGCTCGGCCGCAACACGATTGATAAGCGACTCCGTCGTCGCCAACGCATGAAATAGAGGAAGGATTTTGACCTCCTCGCCCCTAGCCGCCAGATACTTCGCAGCCTGATTATAGAGGCGAGCCAAACTCGATTTGAGCTTCGGCGCTTCACTCTCAGGCCACAGATAAAGATGAACAATTGACGAGACCAGTACACCAAGCAGGATACCAATCACCCTATCGCGTAGTTCGGTTAAATTAGTCAGCGGGCCAAACCAGTTCAGGAACGCCAGTGAAAAGGTAAAGCCGATTTGGATCCCTGCATAGGCGATACGATCCGAACCTGCGGCGATCCAAGCAGAAAGCGCCATCACTGGCAGACTCATCGCCAATAGACCGATAATCGAATCCGTATAGGGCTGTATAAATACGAGTAACAGTAGCGCCAGCAGCGTCGCAATTAACGCACCGCCGATACGTAGCCACGTTTTTTGCATCGTTGCGCCTAGACCCGGCTGAGCAACGATAACGCAGCTTAGCATGATGGTATGAATCCCCTGCCAATCAGCCGCCGTATAAAATACATAGCACAAGAGGGTCGCTAGCAACGTCTTGAGTGCAAAATGTAAATAGGTCGGATTACTCCATGCATCTGGCGCCAATAAGGGTTCTTTCTCAACTTCTCCTGCGGGAAGTGGAACCTCTTCACCGCGCGCCAGTTTGCCAACGATAGTCGATATTTCCCGCAATATAGCGCCGTTTGCCATATCGTCAGTGAGTGGAAAAGGCTGAATATCAGGCAATTTGCCATCGTCTAGATGTAAAGCCAGTTCCCCGAGCATTGCAGATAATTGCTGGGCGTGTGCGTGGTTCTCAGAAGCGCTATTCATAGGCTGAAGAAGAACCGCAAGATGATAGCAGCGCACCGCAGCCCCCATCATCGATTGCCATGCCTGCGGCCTTGCCGCAATGTCAGAACTAGAACGGTTTGCCTGTTTATACAGTGATTGCAGTTGGGTAAACTGATCGGCAATATCTTTTAGCGTCGGTCGCTTTGTATCCGCATGGTTCCCCACTAGCAGTGACCCTGCTTCACGGAACATCAGCGCGAGCCGACTTTTAAACTGGTAGCCTGGAAACGCCTGTAGAAAACACGCATTCACCAAGAGCGTCACCAAAATAGCGGTATTAATTGCCACCCACAGCCAAAGCAGCAAACGAACCAGCACTTCACTCTGACTCGTCATCGATGGGAAGGTCTGAGCGTAGATCACCACCAACCCCATAACAAAAAAAGCCATCCCGAGTTTGCCCAGAATCCGCATCAGGTACATCGAGCAGAAAAATAGAAAAACTGAGGCAACTAGGCGGATCAACGGATAATCATAGGTCCACTTGATGATAAGAATGACCCCACCAAGCGCAACGCTGACCGTAATAAAAAACACCACACTAACCAGTTTGATCATCAACACGTTAGGCTGACTGACATAAAACACCACAATCAGCGCAACCGCTAAAAATGGGATCTGCAGAGCCATAAACAGCGTGATCAGCACGGCACAACTAAGCGTCAGGCGCAGGGTATAGTTTCCCCGCCCCGGAGCTGCGCTAAGTTCTCTCGTAAGAAACTGCCAGAAATTCCACATACCGAGCTCTTATTCCGGCTGCAAAACGGCGCTGGCGGAGGCACCCATGCGGAACACATTGGGATCGGGGTCTTTCACTGCGATTTTCACAGGGAAGCGTTGTGAAACATGAACCCAGTTAATCGTTTTTTGAATCACCGGAAGGCCTTCAAATACGCTGCCGCCGTCGGGCAAAACGCCGGAGCCAACAGAGTCCACAACACCGCTGAATGATTTACCGTGGTTGGTCATCACAGTCACTCGGGCTGGAACGCCAGAGTGCACATTTTTAAGGTCAGTTTCACGGAAGTTAGCGATCACATACCAGTGCTCGTCATCCATTAACGTAAAGACCGGTTTTAACGCCGACGCATACTGGCCGATGGTTGTTTTCAGCGCCACCACGATCCCGTTGAAAGGTGCGCGAACCTCAGTAAATTCGAGATGCAGTTCCGCCAGCGCGATCTGCGCCAAAATACCCGCTCGCTGTGCCACCATCGCATCCACGCCCGTCACTGCGGCGGAGGCCTGTTTGGCCTGCAATAGCGTCGCTTCCAGCTCAGCACGCGCCGCTTTCTCTGCGGTTCTCGCTTGATCGAGATCCTCTTGCGAAGCAAAACCCTGTGGCACCAGCGGTTCAAGTCGGGCACGCGTCGAAGTCGTTTGTTTCACCAGTGCTTTAGCACGCTCTACCGCGGCGGTAACCGACTGCGCGTTATATTCTTGCGCTTTGATGGTTCGCTGAGTCAGTGCTATCTGTGCGTCTAGCGTAGTCAGTCGAGCCTTAGCATCATCCAGCATGGCCTGATAAGGGCGCGGGTCGATACGAAACAGCAAGTCGCCTTTTTTCACGCGCTGGTTGTCACGAATCGGCATTTCCACGATTCGCCCACTCACTTCCGGCACGACATCAATGGTATCGGCATACACATAGGCATCATTGGTTTCCGGCGATGTTTGTAACTGCCAAATAACCACGATCAACGCCAAAATAGCAGCGAGAACAAGAGCCAACAATGGCCATTTTTTCCGTAATAAGCTTGAGCTGGAATTTGTCATAGGTATTTAGTGAGCAAAGAATAGAAACCACAAGATTGCGGCAAACAGGAATAATAGCGCCAGATAACTGAATACCAGAGGAGAGAAGCGTGCCTGCCAGCCTTTACGAACAATGAATATATGGCAAGGGATCAGCAAAAAGGCACCGACCAATAAGCAAAAAAACCAGCTAGGAAACGCCGCACCAAATACGGGAATAACGGGTGATAATGAACAACCGGATGCTAAGAGTGGTGATAATAACAGTGCGGGTCGTATCAGTTTTATAAAGCAATTCAAAGGATGTTACCTGAGCATTTATTCCGTATTTGAAAGCAAGTTTAACGAACTGATCCTTTCACCGCTACACATTTGCTCATTTATAGTAACCATTGGGAATATTTTTATGCTTTTATAAACTGGCAAGTTTTAATGCCAAGAATCGTTAAGGGGCGGTAATATGCGCCCCCTTAATCTTCAATGCTTTTACTACGGATGTGCAATGAAGCGTGACAGTCTCTGCCGCAGCAGTCGATTCTCCTGACGTAGTTGGGTATTCTCCTCCAACAACGTTAGCGCAACTGCGATACCCGGCCAGTCTAGTGCCAGCTCTTGCCGCAGGCGTAAAGCTCGTTGTACAACGGTAACGGCGTGGTCATCAAATAGCCATGTTGTTGATTCGTAATCACTCGGTTCAACTACGCCTAGTCCAACAATCTCGTTCAGTTCTTCTTCCGAGACTCCGGTATGCAGGCAAAACTCGGTAATGGTGAAAGTGACGGTGACATTAGCCATTATGCTTTCCCCCACTCTTTGCGTGGATCAAAGGACGACTGAGCGTCCGCCAGTTGTTGCCACAAAGCTGCACTTGCGGTGTCTGGTTTTGGCGGCATCACAATTTTGATGACGGCATACAGATCGCCTGTATGGTTTTTACTGACCAAACCTTTACCCTTGATACGCAACCGCTGTCCAGCCTGACTCCCCGCAGGAATCGTTAGCAGAATGCTATCTTTCAACGTAGGTACGGCCACTTTAGCGCCCAGAGCAGCCTCCCAAGGGGCGAGAGGAACCACAATTTCCAAATCCTGATTGACGATATCAAACAATGGATGCGGAGCAATACGGATCACCAACCACAGATCGCCATTTGGCCCACCGTTCTCACCCGGCGTCCCCTGCCCTTTCAAGCGAATACGCTGGCCATTGCCAACGCCGGCAGGAATTTTAACATTCAGCGTTTTAGGGATTTCCCGTTCAACCATGCCAAAAGCATTGTATACAGGTAGGTTATAGCTGATAGTGCGTTTATGTTCCTCTAGCGTTTCTTCGAGGAATACCGCAACTTCAATCTCCAAATCATGACCACGAGCAGCAGGACGCTGCCGCGATTGGCGGCCATGTTGACCAAAGATCGACGAGAAGATATCGTCAAAATCTTCAGGGCTGTAGCTTTGGCCCTCTCGTTGCTGGAATTGTTGGAACTGAGGATCGTTGCGGTGCTGCCACAACTGGTCATACTCGGCTCGACGCTGCTCGTCACTCAGAACCTCCCACGCTTCCGCCACTTCTTTAAATCGGGCTTCGGCATCAGGCTCTTTACTGACATCGGGATGGTACTTACGGGCCAATCGGCGATAGGCGGTCTTGATTGTCTTGAGATCGTCTGTCGGTTTCACGCCCATAATGGCGTAATAATCCTTTAATTCCATAGCGTTATCTCGCGTAAATCAAATCAGACTGAAGGGAACCTTTAGATAAATATCATCATTAAGCTTAGGTTAACCCCGAAAAAACCTACAGTCATTAGAAATAAGCTAGGTTCGCAAGATTCAGAGTCTACACTGCATATAACATAGAGATAATTAATCCCTGATATTGGTATGTACATTGGGCTCTCTACCAAGAGACATGGCAAAAACACTCTAATTAACAACTAAAATGTCGCAGATATGACTATCTGTTTTGACGAGAAGTGATAAACGTCATACCTACCGCACCAAGAAGTAATAGGCTACTCAGTCCAAAAGAACTTCGCCATCCCAAACTATCAAAGACCAACCCTCCTGCTGTTGAACCCAGCGCGATCGAGAGTTGAATAACCGCCACCATGAGCCCTCCCCCAGCCTCAGCATCCTCAGGAAGTGTTCGTGCGATCCATGTCCACCACCCCGTTGGAGCTGCCGTTGCAATCATCCCCCATAGGCTTAAAAGTACGGTAACACCCCAGAGATTCTGCCCGACTAAAAGTAACGTTCCGGCAATCGAGGCCATAACCAGAGGGATTATCATTAGCGTCAGATAAAATCTTGTGTTGAGAAATAACGTAATTAATAGTGTGCCAGCAAAACCAGCAACGCCCATAGCAAGCAATATTAAGGAGAGGATAGAAGCATTGACTTTAGTCACCGTTTCCAGAAACGGTCGTACATAGGTAAATAATGCAAACTGCCCCATAAAGAATAATCCGCATGCCAGAAGGCCAGTTGATACCGTAGTAAGTCTGAGCAGACGAAGCACAGACCGGCTCGGCTTATTTGCCTTATCGCTTTTCATCTCTGGCAAACCGATGTATTGCCAAATGAACGCAGCTATTGCAAAAGGAACGAGACATAAAAAGGCCCCACGCCAGCCAACAGTTGCCCCTAGATAGCTCCCCAGAGGGGCTGCCACTACGGTTGCCAGTGCGTTCCCACCGTTAAATATAGCCAGTGTTCGGGGAACCTGGTGCTGTGGAACCAGTCGGATAGCGGTTGCTGCCGACATTGACCAAAATCCACCAATGGCGATACCAATCAAAGCTCGACCTATCATGTAGACCTGATAGTTGGACGCCAAGGCAATAATCATTCCTGAAACAGCCATCAGAAGCGTCAATCCAAGCAGAAGATGTTTACGATTCAGGCTTCCTGCAACGTTAGAAATTATCAGACTGGTCAGCACAGCGAGTGCGCCAGAGATAGCAATCCCCTGACCAGCGAGTCCCTCTGTGACATGTAAATCTCTGGCAATTGGCGTCAACAGGCTGACCGGCATAAACTCTGACGCGATCAGTACAAAAACGCAGAGCGTCATGGCAAAAACGCCGCTCCAGTGTGCGTGTATTTTATTGTGCGATGTTTTAAAACTCGGTGCAGACATAATTAATTTCTCTGAATATTGCCCTCAACAACCTCTGTTTAACTGAGGCAGGCGATATTCATGGAATAACAGCAAAAACGAAGCTGATAACGGCTTAGGATGTGATGGATTTGCATCGCAACATACGACAAAAGGTCAGAATAAAAGCCATCTGCGAATGACCGATGGCTTTACTAAGAAATATTATTCAATAACTTATCTTAAGTTAGTTTTGAAAAACTGTTCAAATTTGGCGAACGGGATCTTACCAGCAGCGTTGTCGTATAAATCGACATGGTTCGCTTCCGGAACCACCACCAACTCTTTTTCTTTGCTACCGACAGCGTTAAAGGCATCCTCAGCAAAATAGCGTGAGTGCGCTTTTTCCCCCGTCACAATTAGCACAGGAATTGTAATTTCATTTGCATAGCTCAGCAGCGGCATATTCATAAATGACAGTGGCATTGTCGCAGTCCAAGCACCGGTTGAATTTACGGAACGCGCATGGAAACCACGTGGCATACGATAATAATCAAAGAATTCTTTCAATACGGGATGTGGATCCGTAGGTAAAGCCTCCGGCAGAATACGATCCGCTGCACTTACGTTGCCTTTTTCATCGACATAAACGTCATGTCCACCAGTGGCAAAAGTCCCCCTTTCCGCATCTTTCCAGCGCTGCGCATTCAGATACTGCAACACGGCGCGACGATCAGAGGTCGTGTAGCGGTCTTTGCCATCACCAACGCCATGACCCATTGCACGACTCATGTCGTACATGACACTGGTAGCAACGGCTTTAACGCGCGTATCCATCGCGGCGTCATTTAACGCCATACCGCCCCAGCCACAGATGCCAAGTAGCCCAATACGGTTGCGATCTACCTCTGTTTGTAAGCCGAGAAAATCCACCGCTGCGCTGAAATCCTCAGTATTAATATCCGGAGAAGCAACGTTACGCGGATAACCACCGCTTTCCCCCGTGTACGATGGATCAAAAGCCAGAGTAACAAATCCCAATTCTGCCAGCGTTTGTGCATACAGCCCGCTTGACTGCTCTTTTACGGCGCCAAAAGGCCCGCTAACGGCAATCGCCGCTAGTTTGCGTCCAGCACGATTTTTGGGGATATAGAGGTCTCCAACTAACGAGATCCCATAACGGTTCTGAAAAATCACTTTTCGGTGAGCAACTTTCGTACTCTCTGCAAAGGTTTTATCCCACTTTTCTGTCATCGAGACAGGTGCGTTTGGATTAGTTACATCAGCATAACTCATTGTAGTAACTCCACTTAATGATGCGAATAGCAGCATTGAGGGTATTGCTGCTGTCAATTTTTTGGTGAAAGCAATCATGTAAAGTTCCTTCTTAAAAATAAGATAGGGTCGCAGGTTCCATACAGAAAACGCCGCCGAGCTTTGTTTCAATGCGATCATTATAGTTAGCTAAAATAGTGCTGATTAGTGGGTGAAAAATGCTAGGATTAATATCAAATTGTTATAAATAGACGTGCTGTAACAGGCGTAGGGCTGAGTCAGTGGCCGAGGATAACGAATGGCTAAACGGGAAAACTATAATGAACTCTATCTGTTTATGCAGGTAGTACGAGAAGGCAGTTTCACCGCAGCGGCACAAAGGCTTGGGCTTGCACAATCAGGGATCAGCCGTTCCATTCGCGAACTAGAAGAAAGGCTAGGTGTACAACTTCTCGTTCGAACTACACGCAAGCTGTCAGTGACACAGGCAGGTGAACAACTCTATCGGACAGTAGAATCCGGCTTTGATGCTTTAGACATGGGGCTTGCCACTCTGGCGCATTATCGACAAACCCCATCCGGCACGGTTCGTATCAATGCTAGCCAACACGCCATTGATAAAGTGCTTTTGCCGAAGCTCGCAATGTTTAAACAGCGGTATCCTGATATCAGGCTTGAGCTCATTAGCGAAAGTCGGTTTGTTGATATTATTGAGGAACGATTCGATGCCGGTGTACGCCTAGGATCCGATGTTGGCCATGGTATGGTCGCCGTGCGTATTTCACCCGACATGGAGATGGTCGTGGTGGGCACACCCGAGCATTTTCGTCGCTACGGCTTTCCACAAACTCCGGCCGATTTAGTGGTGCACCCTTGCATAGCCTACCAGTTTGGTGACGGAAGCCTGTATGCGTGGGAGCTCAATGACGACGGTAAAAAAATCACTCACCGCCCACAGGGGCAATGGGCTTTTGCTGACAGCTATATGGAAGCAAAGGCGGCTAGATTAGGTCTAGGGTTAGCTTATGTTCCAGAGGAGTTGGTGGCTGATGATTTAGTACAAGGTAGTCTTATCAGGGTATTACAACGTTATAGTCAACGATTAGATGGTTCATTTCTTTATTATCCACATCGCAACGTGTCACCAGCGCTAAGGATAGTCATTGAGACACTAAAAATGGATATCAATAGATGAAATATTCCGTGGAGATTTAGCCGTGGGCAAGTGAACATTGTCACTTGCGACACGGTTCGGAAATAACAATAATTCTAGTGACCTGTGAACAAAAAACGGGGGTAATAGGACAATTGACTGCCGACATCTCGTGGGATTCTAAATCGATGGACTGATAAAAGTGAACGATGCGGAAATAAAACTCCGCACCAGTGTAGATTCTCAAGCGCCACGACTCAAAAAAATAGCATCGACTTCCGCTGCAGTAGGGATCGCATCAATTGCGCCAAACTGTGTACAAGTCAATGCTCCACAGATATTGGCCCAATGCACGGCATGCAGGAATTGTGTCGGGTCGTCTAACCTGCAACCGGATTGGTTAATCTGCTGTAGCAATGCGCCAATAAACGCATCACCTGCACCAGTAGAGTCAATCGCATTAACGGGAACAGAGGGGATGAGTTGTTGCATACCTAATTTGTGACTTATCCATGTTCCACGATCGCCGCAAGTGACAGCGATATAGCTGACGCCAAACTCATGCAACACGCGGCAGCCTTCTGTTATCGTCTTCGCGTCGGTAATGAAGTGTAGCTCCTCTTCACTGACTTTAACGATATCTGCATGCTGAAACCACGGCTTGCAGCGGGCGATAAATTCTTGCGGCTCCTTCCCCCACAAACCTTCACGATAATTTGGATCAAATGAGATCAACAAACCGCGTTGTTTTGCTTCGCGTAAGAGACGTCGGTAGGTCACATATAGCTCCCCGTCCAACAGACCCGCAGCGGCGCCAAAATGAACGATACTCACATCGTCGAGAAAGTCAGAGGGAATATCTTGCCAGCCAAGTTCGCCATCGGCGCCACGGAAAAAGCTAAAATCTCGCTCACCATCGTCCTGCAAACCGACGAAGGCCAACGTTGTGGGCGTGGCGCTGCGCGTGACGCCAGAAAGCTCAATGCCTTCCGACGCTAGCGTATGAAGCAGAAAATCACCAAAGGGATCGTCACCGACTTTCGCGGCCAGCTTGGCGTGACCTCCGCTACGGTTGATAGCAGCGGCAACATTAGCGGGAGCCCCTCCTGCTTTTTTGAGGAATTGGGTCCCCTGTTTCAGACCCAATCCAATATCGGTGCAAACAAAATCAATCAACAGTTCGCCAAGACAGGCAATGTGATAGTTAGGCATTAACAATATCCCTCCACTGTCGCGCCGGGAGTAGGCGTTGCTCTGAAGGCATTTACGGTTTTATCCATCACGACCTGACCGTCAGTACCTGAATCCAGCACGGTATTTTGCTGCGAGGCTGCTTCTATCTGGACGGCGATCACCGTCAACGCAGCTAGGCCGTCGGTCGCCAGTAACGCGCTGACTTGGGTAGAGAAACACGCACTGGCGTCTGCCGCCGCCTGTCCGTCGGAGGTTTCGGTCGTGGCGACAACATGATTATTAGAAATAGTATTTCCTTTGCCAGAAACCACCCGAATAATAACCGGTGTGGCACCCGTCGGCGTAATATATTGTGTATCAATGGACTCGGAAATATGATTGGCAATGATCGAGTTATTATCACCGCTAATATACAGCAGGCCATATAAATCATCTAATCCGTTATTGTAGGCTTGCATCGGAGCCCACGGTTCACGCTCGCGGAAAAAGTGGTTAGATGACACCAGATTCTCCGCGCTGCCGTTCTCCATTATCAACATGCCAGGGTAAAACGCATGGAATCGATTACTGCTGATTGAGGAGCGAACCACATTCGAGAAATGAACAACGCTTTTTCCTCGAGGGAATATATTATTAGCAGTAATTAAAAGCCCCCCAAAGTTCTCAGCGTAAATAGAATAGCCTCTGTAGCCCGCACCGATCAGATTATCGGTTATTTTTGACGCCTGACCGGACTCGCGTAACTCTATACAGTTCCCACATTCAGCGATGAAGTTGTTATGAATAGCCAAAGCATCAGCATTATAAATTGTCACGCCGTGCTCAAGGTAGACAAATCCCATACCGCTGATGCGGAAGGAGTCCTGCGCGCTGGCAATATAAATACCCGTCTTACCGTTGAGATAACTGTTCTCAGGGTCATCGCTGCCAGAACCATCGTCGACAAAATGCAAACCATCAATACAGAAGTCAGCAAACTCGACCGAACTTATCCGAGGATCTCCGCTGCGCGCAATATAGAATGCAGCCCCTGCTGATTCTGCTGCGCCTTCCGCCGGAGACATATCGACCAGAATACGGCTGCCACCCGGCCATAATTCGTGCCAGTTTGGCCAATCACTCTCTGGAGTATTAAAACGAATGCTGGAAGAGGTGAAGCCATGTCCAGAGCCCATAATTTTCAGATAGCTAATGTCTATCACTATTTGAGTGAGAAGATGGTAATCACCCGGCGGAATATAAATTACCGCTCCGGGTTTTCCACCTTCATTAATATCAGTATTGGTTTGTTTGTTTTTAATATCGGCGATAATACTATTAATCACTTCACCAATATCATTATACGGATTACCTATATTCCATTCCGTGACATCGTAATAATTATTACTCGACATAATGTTGAATCCTTCTGTGCTATTAAGAATAAACAGATTTATCGCGCGGGAATATTATTTATAAGCATAAGTGGCACGATACTGGGTGAGTATTGCCGGAGCTCCTGAGAGGTGTACTTGTGTCAGCGCACTGCATGAATAGTAGCGTCGCGTACCGCAAACACTGCCCCCGTTGGAGAAGACTTCAACGATCCCTGCATCAAAGCACACCATGACATCCTCCACGCTCGCCAGCGGTGCACGATAACGACCATCGTCCTGACCTTTTTCCCGTAATGTCAGCGCCTTGCCGTCAAATTCCAGTACAATTTCCTGACCGTTGTCCCCACTCAGCGTCAGACAAAAAGCATCTGTCGGGGTAAACGCGATCGTGCAGACTCTATTGACCTCAGTGCTCGACCAACGCTCGTTATCAGCTAACCTAGTCTGATTGATAACCAAGGACTCTGGCGGTAAAACAGGGGTCATGCAAAGCTGCTGTTGCGCGTTAAGATGAAAGCGACGCGGTAAGGACATTTCGCCACAATAGCTAGACTCGACGTTTTTTTGCGTGGCCCAGTTATACAGCCAGGCAAAACCGGTCCGCGCATCTTCCTCGCCCCAAGTTTGTAAGGCGTAGAAATCAGTGCCGAAATCCAGCATTTGCAGCGGATGTGACGACGGAATGAAATAGCCGTCGCGGAAATCACCGGTTTGTGCGAACAGCAGATTGTGGCGACCAGTTACGGGCTCGGTATAACCCACAACGCCAATAATTAACACCCACACGCCATCCAGACAGAAAAAGTCTGGGCACTCTACGCAACGACCGCCGTTTTCACGAAAGTAAGCGGGGGCCACGTACAGTACATGATGAAACGTCCAGTTCTCACTGTCCGCGGAATGAAACAGCAGCATCGCTGGGTCGCCGTTTACAGCGGCACCGAGGATCATATAGAAGGTCGCATCTGCCTCCTCATACCAGACTTTCGGATCGCGGAAATCACAGTCAACGCCGGGAGGCAGCTCCGTTAATACCGTTGTGACCGACGCGGGTTTGTCGTAGCTCTGTAGAGGCACGACCATTTTCTGAATTTCTCGATAGCCGCGATACAAATCGTAAGCCGGCAGCCGCTCGGTATACCAGAAGCGGGTTTTGCCTTGTGCATCAGTAAAGGCGCTACCGGAAAAAGCACCGCCTGTCGCTCCCAGAGCGGCCAGATTTTGCTCAGGCTGAAGAAAGACTGGGTAGTGTCGCCAGTGGTAAAGGTCTTTGCTCACCGCGTGATTCCAGTGCATCGGCCCCCACTGTGTGCTGTGTGGGTGATACTGATAAAACAGATGCCACTCGTCACCTTTGCGATGTAGACCATTAGGATCATTCATCCACCCAGTGCGCGGAGAAAAATGCAGCGCTGGGCGTAACGGATCCTGCAAATACGCAGTGGCAACGTCGCGGTCGCTCAACAAACAAAGCGCGTTGTCCTGAGTGGCGATAAAACTGACTCCGTTTTCGGGCAAGGTATCCGGATGCCAGCTGTAGCACAGTGAGATCTCGCTGTTCTCTGGCAGCCAGTCCAAACAGACAGTCCCGTCCTGCCATGCGGTCCAGGTAAAATAATGGTAGTAGCGAGGAGCCGTGGTGACTTTAAATACCACCTCATTTTCCATACGGATGGAGAATAGAGGGTGGCTGGCTGGCTTTGTTTCTCTCAGCCATAAATCAATCCGCTGGCCTTGCTTAATATTAAACGACAGGGACATCTTTATACTCCTGAGTCTGGGCAGAGCCGTTTTCCAGTTCACGCTTCGCGAGGTCAACTTTGATTTTTTCAAGTAATAGGTTGTTCAGTTTGAAATAACGCACTATATATGCGCTGATGAAGTAGCTCACCATGGGTAATAACGAGAACATGATAATAATCCCTTGAAGGGTCTGTTCGTTTTGCTGCGGTTTATTCGCGATATAACCAGTGTAAGACAGTATCCAGGCAACAATAGCGCCAGCAACGGCTAATCCCATTTTCAGCATAAACAGATTGCCAGCAAACGAAATACCGGTCAGACGCTTGCCAAATTTCCAGTCGCCGTAATCATCAACATCTGACATCATTGCCCACAAAATAGGGCCAGACTGAATCAGGTGCAAAATATTAATCACAATAAACAAAGCCAGCAGCGGCGTCAGTGAATGTGGATCAACAAACCACAGGGCGAAAGAAAGGATGCCGAGAATTATATTAATAATGCGGAACAGTTTTATTTTATCAAAGCGATCGGTCAACGGTTTCGCAATGACGCTGCCCAACATATTACAGGCCACACCGAGGGCCATAAAGAAGGTAATAAATCCTACGGAGGCTTTCATCACATAGGTGGCATAATATATGGTCACAGCTCCTCGAATGAATGCAGGGAAAACGTTCAGGAAAGTAATCGAGATCATTAGCAACCATTGGTCATTTTTAATAATATCTTTGAGATCTTTCCTTAAGCTGTCATTGGTTTTAATCGAGACGACGCGCTCTTTAATACTGGAGAAACAGAACAGGAACATTAAGGTCGCCGCTCCGCCCATCATCATCATTGTCAACTGAAAGCCGGATGCCCGGTTGCCGTTACCCAGCCAGTCGGTTAAAGGTAAAATAGAAGAAGAGACGATAAGTGTGGCTAAACCATTGAGGAAGAAGCGCCATGACAGACACCCTAGGCGTTCTTTCTGGTTGAGAGTAATGACGCCAGCTACCGAGCAATAAGGAATATTGATAGCGGTATAAATCAGTGACATGACTAAGTAAGTGACCCAAGCATAGATAATTTTTCCATTCATGCTCAGGTCAGGTGTGGTGAACATTAACACTGCGCCGAGCCCAAACGGCACAGCCATCCACAGCAACCAAGGCCGAAACTTACCCCAACGAGTTCTAGTGCGGTCGCAAATCGCGCCCATGATAGGATCACTGAATGCGTCAAACACACGGATAACGAGAAAAAGTGTGCCAACAATCCCAGCGTCAAGACCATAAACATCGGTATAAAACCATGTCAGATAGAGTGCTAGCACGCTCCAGATCATACAGGAACCGGCATCCCCCATCCCGTAGCCGATCTTTTCTTTCAGGCTCAATTTTTCATAAGCACTGTGTTTTTCTGCGGATGTAGCAGACATACATACCCCTCAATATTATTGAGCTGTCATAAATATAAAGCACCAGTTATTACGACCAATGCTATAGTGATAAAATAGTTTATTATTTATATTTAAAATACTTTTAAAAATACAACTTTATAGAATGGTTACATTAATATTAACGCTACTCTCTCGAATTATTAGCCTGGAGGTAATCTCATACATTTCGATACCTTCTCGATTATTTTCGTTCTTAACCATTTGAAACGCCAGATGAGCTATTTCATGTATAGGTTGTGCTACGCTTGTTATTCTTTTAGTTTGTGCAAGCAATGTGTTATCGAAACTGGCGATAGCAATATCTTTAGGTACAGAAACGCCTTTTTCTTTTAATCCATCAATAATATAGCTGGCAGCAACATCGTTATAAACCCAAAGACATGAGCATCTCTGTCTCCGACTGGCTAATTTTTCAATAATATCGTCAAGGATACTGATATGGCCTGATGTTTTTTCGCCCTCACCTTTCGCTATCCAGAATTGATTTTCTTTATCCAAGGTAAACCCCTGACTCGTTATTTTTTTAGTCCAAGAAGATACCTTTCTAGTATCGACACTTTCCTGAGCAATAAAACCAAATGAGGTATGCCCTGTTTGTATAAAATGCTCAGCAATGCTTGCCGCACCTTTGCTCTGGTTAATGGAGACCGAATTAAAAAAACGGGAAACCTGTGTCACAACCGCAACTGGAATACGAGTGGCCGTTAGCCACTCTGCAAGTTCAGCTTCCGCCTCCGTTGGAACCCATAGTAAGCAATCAATTCCCATGCCAATTAAAGTATGGATAATCTGTTTATCCTGTTGAGGTTGGTTCTGGTGCGTTTTAACGATCACTGTCTTTCCAATGTATCGTGCTTCTTCCTCAAAGGTAGCCAGCAGTTCACAAAAATGTGGGTTAACCAGATTCGGCAGCACGACGGCGACCAAGCCGGAGCGTTTGCCGCTCAGTTGAAACGCACTTTTACTGGGCACATAACACAGGTAATCCATCGCATCACGTACTGCCTGACGCGTTTCAGGCACCACGCTGGGATGATTATTTAACACCCGCGATACGGTAGCCGTTGATACTCCTGCTTTTTTTGCGACATCTTTAATGGAAGCCATGATTATCAAATGTGCCTTCTAAACCGTGGTGTCACTATAAAGTGTGATAGAGGTCAAAAATGTAAGCCAGTTCACATGTTGTTGCGTTACATGAAACCGTGCTTGCTCTCTCATTTCAGTGTGAGTCTTCGCTTATAACCCCCTTTCAAATAAAATTTCAATTAGGCCGACCTCGTGTCAAAGCAGGCCTAAGCCTGCCATTCTGCATTTATTCATATAATAACAAAATTAATGAATCCATCTCATAAGCCCCAGTTCGTTCCCTTCCCCCATCTAATCGAATAAATCACTCTGCGTTATGCTTTTTCTACACAACAGCTGAAGGATAACGTCATGCAAACGGTAAAACTTAACCACGGTGTTTGCTGGGCTTTGGTGTGTTTCAGAGGATGTTTGGGTATGTTGCTGTGACGCTCTCAGCCTGCTGGGAAAAACCGCTGGTCATTGAATGCGACCAGAAGCGGAGAACCAGTGAAACGGTCATCAGTTGGTTAGCAGCAATACGCAACTACGATCTTTTATTTATGATGCTGACAAAAAATAAGGGTAAGAAAAGAATCAAAACGCCCCTTTTCCTACCCTCTGGAATGATTGAGCGACAAGCGCTACAGGGGTAACCATCCTAGCTGCTCATCGCACTTTTTGGAGAAAATGATGAAGAATAAAAGGAAAATCAGCCAGCCGATAATAATACTAAAGAGAACGGGGTTATCTCTGTTCGCATCAGGTATAGCCTATGCTGCATTGACAGAAAATACGCAGGAGAATATCCCCCTGTTTCATCACGACTGGAGCGATGCAACATCAATCACGAACCGGTATTTAACATCACTTTTCAGCATTCGCTGCCAGGCCGTATTAATATCCTGAATATTGATCAATTCAATATCTGATGTGATCTGATGTTCCGCGCAAAAATCAATCATTTCCTGCGTCTCCGCAATCCCACCGATGACTGACCCAGCCACGGATTTTCGCCCTAAGATCAGCGGTGCGCTATTTAGCATTGGGTTCAAATCCCCCAGATATCCTACAAGCACCAGAGTTCCACTCAGCGCCAGCGTGGGAATATAGGGATTCAGGTCATGGACATAAGGTACTGTATCGATAATCAAATCAAACTGGTTATGCGCCCCCTGCATCTGCTTTTCATCGGTTGAAATAACAATATGCGAGGCCCCCAAGCGGCGAGCATCGGCTTCTTTATTCGGCGAACGACTGAATAACGTAACTTCTGCGCCCAGAGCTTTCGCTAATTTAATCGCCATATGTCCCAGACCACCTAAACCAACTACAGCCACTTTGCTGCCAGGGCCAACATTCCAGTGACGCAGCGGTGACCATGTTGTGATACCGGCACATAGCAGCGGTGCAGCCCCTTTTAAATCCAGAGTATCAGGCACTTTGATAACAAATTTTTCGGTGACAACAATCTTGTCGGAATAACCGCCATAGGTTGGCATATGGTCATGTCTGTCAACATCGTTATAGGTTAATGTATTCCCCTTTTCACAGTACTGCTCCAGCCCCTGCTCACAAGGTTTACAATGCTGACAGGAATCCACCATGCAGCCCACACCAGCATAGTCGCCCACGCGGAATTTGGTGACGGCCTTCCCGACCTGAATGACACGGCCAATGATTTCATGCCCCGGTACCATCGGGTATTTTGCACCACCCCAATCATTAAAAGCGTTATGGATATCTGAGTGGCAAACGCCACTGTATAAAATCTCGATAACTACATCATTATCGCGAGGATCACGACGGACAAAGTTATGTGGTACTAAATCTTCTTTCGCTCCGAAAGCGGCATAACCTTTCACATTTAAAGTCATCGGTGAATCTCCAAACAGGAAATGGAACGTCATGATTTAACAAGGTTATCATCACGTTGTGGGGAAATCAGGGCGTATTACTACGGACGTAATTCACCATATTTATAAGAGGCCGTTGCGCCACCATCAATCAGCAGGTCGCTTCCCGTCACATAGGTGCCATTAGGCCCAAACAGAAACTCCGCCAGCGCACCGATTTCATCCGGCGTACCACCCCGTCCAGCCGGAGATTTATCCAACATATTTCGATAGAATGCGCCCCTTTCAACACTGTTAAGCTCGTCATAGGCCAAAGGCGTATAGACGATACCTGCGCTGATACAATTAATTCGCGCACCGCGCTTACCCCATTTCACCGCTTCTGACATAACGCGAAGTGCGTTGCAGCGTTTGGATATCTGATAAGCATATAAGCTGTCTTTAATTTCTTTCACCAAAGGCAGTTCGAGAAGGTCTTCAGGCGGTAGGGTTGCAAGCGCATCCGCCTGAGCTTGTGTTAGAGCATCAACGTCTAAACGATGGCTAGACTGTGAGCCAATCACAACGCAGGACCCACCTGCCGCAATAACTTTACCAAATTCCTCAAACAGCACGGCGCTGCCGTAGAGATCAACGCGGATGAGATCCTGTGCTTTCGCCTGCGAGGGAGAAAGCCCTGCCGTATGAATAACGCCTTTAATGTCACCTAACGCAGATGCTGTATTCACCAGCGCCTGAACCGATTGGCGGGAACTAACGTCGACAGTCGTCGTGCTTACCTCAAAACCCGCACGAGAGAGCGTGTTTTCAGCCTGATGGGCATTCTCTATTTTGATATCAGCCAGAAGAATATGTTTCCCAACGCTGACACGTCGCGCAATGGCCTGAGCAATCGAGCCACTCCCGATAACAACAATAACGTCTTTCATTTGTATCCCTCTTCTACAGATATAGCCATCAGCTTATAGCAAGTCATTTCAGGTATTGACCCTATCATGGTGAGCTTTCATACAGCATAGCGCCTCTAAACGATCAGGTTAAGTCAGCCAAAGAACATAGCCTTATGAGCCTTATTCATAAATAACTACTTCAGGCAAAAATCTATCGTTCAAATATCTGCAAATTAATGGACACTACTAATAAACACTCGTGAATGCCCCCACCCAATCGAATTAATCGCTTTGAGTTACGCGTTTCCAATAGAACAGTTGAAGGATAGCCTCATGCAAATAGTAAAACTGAACAGGTTAGAAAAGATATGCAGCTAATCGTCCACATTCATGACGTCTACCAAATAAGGGCAATCAGGAGTGCTAAATAATTAACGCTGACAACTCAGATATAATTGAACGGCAAACATAACCGAGGATGTATGAGCCTTCATTATTGAGGGCTCAATACAATCATCTGCTTTATAATAATAAATGGTCTAATGTTGGTGCAAAGCTGTTGAACATGACTGTCAGCGTTGAGCGAGCCTTATGCTAAGCAGCATAGTCATGTGTAGGATAATAAAGATGGGTTCCGTAGACTATTTTTTAAGGATCTAGAAACTTCATTGTTCTAGTAACCTATATGGTAGATGATTTGGAATGGCGACTGGTTTTACTTTTCCCAACGATTACGTCCCTGCTGTTTTGCCCGATAAAGGGCTTCATCTGCTCTGGCAATAATTCCGTAAGCACTATCACCGTCCTTGGAAAGAGTGATGCCCATACTGACTGTGACCATTTCGCTAACCTCCGAAGCGGCATGCGGCAGTGAGATTTCTCGCAGGTTCGTCTGAATACGTTCGGCAACCCGCACAGCGTCATCCAAGGAGGACGCGGGCAGCACAATGACAAACTCTTCGCCACCGTAACGCGCTACCAAATCGGCCGGAGTACGTATTGACGTCTTCACTATGTCGGCTACTTTTATCAGGCATGCATCTCCAGCCTGATGACCATAGTGGTCGTTATAGCGTTTGAAATAGTCCACATCGAGCATAAGTAGCGCAAACGGCTCAGCCTGTAGAAGAGCATCATCAAGAAAGTTTTCCATTGACCGCCGATTAGCAGTCCCCGTCAGCGCATCCTGATGAGCCATAACGTCGAGCCGCGCGATAAGCATCCGGTTCTCCTGATAACGCAACCAAGCTTCATCAAACCAGCGTTGTAGGATAACGCGGCCATAAATGAGAATGGCAGTGAGAAGAAGCCAGACCAATAAAAACCGAATGTTAACCCCCTGATTAAGCTGCACACTGGCCAGCAGGGTAGTCAACCATAAAGGGATGATGAAAAGTAGCAAGGCCAGTGGATGATAATAAAGTGCTGCCAGCGCGGTGAGCATAAGGATGACGCTGAGAGGCCAAGCAAAAGGCAGTTGCCACCAGACAATAAAGTAGAAACTGCAGTAACTCCACATCAGACTGATAGTCATCAGCATCGCCACACAAAGGGGTGTAAACCTAGCGGGGAGGCGATAGATGAAAAGTACCAACATAAGCGACAAAACAATAATACCGACCGTTATTTCGTCTATAAACGGCAATATTTCAGTGTGTGTGCCGATCGAGCGGTCAAAGTGACTGATGAGAAAATTGCGGAACAAAATGATCAGAGCAAAACTAACATTCACAAATGTGAACCACGGGATACTCACAGATAACGCCTGTCTGACCATATCACTATAGTTCTGCCACATTCTTGCAGTATTGAAAGTACGGCGCTTATTGTTCGAATGCTGCTCCATCCCTAATTGCCCCACAAATGGATAATTACTCTCCAGTGTAATATAGATATATCTCATTGCAGGCGTTTCAGGCAGAACAATCAAACTCGGTAAGTATTATTTAAATTAACGCCACCTTCCTATTCTCTTTCACCTCAACGTTTTGCTTCGAGCAACGTTTAAAAGGCACTCAACGTCTGCTTCTGTCACAAAGTCGCCATCAATCCTCAATAGGATTAATGAACGCCACTAATAAACCCTAACTAATTGCCCCATCTAATCGAATAAATCACTTTGCGTTATGTTTTTCCTACACAACAGCTGAAGGATAACGTCATGCAAACTGTAAAACTGCACTGTGGTGTTGAAATGCCCCTGCTGGGCTTTGGTGTGTTTCAGATGTCTGATGACGCTGAATGCGAAAGAGCCGTTATTGATGCTATCGATACGGGATACCCCCTGATCGATACCGCTGCGCATGTCTTTTTTCAGTAAGTGGGCTGGCGTTCGATTTCCAAAGTACATCACACTTTTTCTACTGAAATATATCCCTCCTAAAACTACGTGTTATCATTCACTGCGTAAATACCTTTCAACTCTACCCGAGGCTTTGATGCTGGAGAATGTAATCATCCGATAATCAGCTTACCGACCTTTTCAGGCCGGACTGATTATCAATGCGCCGAAATCGAATGCGGACACCGCTGTGTGTTTGCACGTTTTGCACATGATGATTAAACAGGTTCTTCAGTATGAATTTATCCCGTCAGGAACAACGTACCTTACACGTTCTCGCTAAAGGTGGCCGGATCGCGCACATTCGCGATGCATCAGGCCGCGTAACCTCTGTTGAATGCTACAGCCGCGAAGGGCTCCTGCTCAGCGACTGCACGCTCGCCGTTTTCAAAAAACTCAAAACCAAAAAGCTTATTAAGTCCGTCAACGGGCAACCCTACCGTATCAATACCACCGGGCTGAACAACGTCCGCGCACAACTGGACAATCGCTAAGGAGCCTCTGATGACAAACCCCAGCCTCACTTTTCATGTCGCCTCTGAAGGCGATACCGATGACATTCTCGACGTCGAAGCCCGCGCTTTCGGCTACAACAAAGAGGCCAATCTGCTGGCCGAAAAAAACGAACCTTATTCTCTTACTACTCACTCAATGAAAGGAATGCCAACATTGGATATCCCACGTATTTTTACGATTAGCGAAAGTGAACACCGCATCCATAACCCGTTCACCGAAGAGAAGTACGCCACGCTGGGTCGCGTGCTGCGCATGAAGCCGGACACCCAAATACTTGACCTCGGTAGCGGCTCGGGCGAGATGCTCTGTACCTGGGCCCGGGACCATGGCATTACCGGTGTCGGTATCGATATGAGCCAGTTGTTCACCGCGCAGGCAAAACGACGCGCCGAAGAACTCGGCGTCAGCGAACGAGTGCATTTTATTCATAACGATGCGGCCGGTTACGTCGCCAATGAAAAATGTGACGTCGCGGCCTGTGTCGGCGCGACATGGATTGCTGGTGGGTTTGCTGGAACGGTCGAACTGCTGGCGCAGAGCCTAAAACCGGGCGGGATCATGCTTATCGGTGAACCTTACTGGCGTCAGCTACCCGCGACGGAAGAAATAGCCCAGGCCTGTGGCGTCAGCTCAATCGCTGATTTCCTGACGCTGCCGGAGCTTGCCAGCGCGTTCGACGATCTCGGCTATGACGTGGTGGAAATGGTACTAGCAGATCAGGAAGGTTGGGATCGGTATGAGGCCGCGAAATGGCTGACCATGCGCCGCTGGCTGGAGGCTAATCCAGACGACGACTTCGCAGCGGAAGTCAGGGCCGAGCTAAACATCTCACCGAAACGCCACGTTGCGTATGCGAGAGAATACTTTGGCTGGGGCGTGTTCGCGCTTATCGCCAAGTAACAATAGGCTCCCGGTATTTCTGACTGGAGATACTGGGAGCTTCGCCTTTGCTTTGATCTGATGCATCACCTACACAATACGTATTCAGTATATTTATTAATCAGGACATCACTATCAGGAGCATCATATGTCACAACATGAACAGTTCTGCCAGGCTTGTGGAATGCCGATGTCGGCCCCCGATGCACACAGTACCAGTGATACATATTGCGCGTACTGCAGCGACAGCAACGGCAATCTTAAACCCTGGGAAGAAGCGGTATCAGGCTTAGCCGGCTTCCTTGATTCTTGGCAAAAAGTCGGTCCGGAAGAAGCAAAAAAGCGGGCAAAACGTTATCTGACGGCAATGCCCGCTTGGGCTCATAAAGCGGATGAGTGATTTGAGCTGATTATCTTCCCCCTCCCCTGAATCCATCAAGGAGAGCCAATATTTTCTTACATTATAATAGGGGGATCTTAGCGCCCCCACCTGCCGCTAGTGTAATTCCAATAAACAAAACCTTAGCCTATTACTGAGTTCATTCATCATCATTTCTATATAGGCCAATGCCCACGCGCACGTAGAAGCAAGGAGCAGAGCAATGACTAAGTTAACAACTGAGCGTTTAGTAAGCGAGAACGGCTGAATTAAAGGCAAGTTTGACTATTAACACCTCTTTAATGCCATTGGTGCCGCAGTTGTTTCTAAACATCCGAGTATTGAGATATGCGTAAAGGCTTTTGAAGACTCAATGCTTGCCGCAGCCCCAGCACAGGAGCAGAAATAGCACCCTCTCAGCGTAGAATGTATAATCCAAGGATGGGGGATTTATGTCTAAAAAACGCAGCATAGGCCGTATGATTGCCAGAGCAAAGGCAATCGCTAACAAGCCTGATGCAAAATCAGAACTGGAGATGCTTAAAACTCCACCTAAAAATCGCACTGAAGCCAAAAAGCAATTAGCACTAAAGCTGAAATTGGTTAGGTCTGGCGCACTGGATAGCAAATCACTTCGAGCATTATCGAAACAGTCAGAACAGGCATTATTAATAGCTAATGCTTTGCGTTTTGATGAAGGTTTAGTTGATCCGGTATCTACTGATAAAACATCAGACTCTAACAAACGTTGGCGCGGGCGCACTGCCGACTGAGGCAAATAGCCCTACATCATCGAACCAAATGAACCTCGCTCCGGCGGGGTTTTTTATTGCCTAAATTTGGAGGATTTATGAGACATATCATTAAAGTCGGTAGTTAAGTTCGCGCTGTCTACCGGACTACGCCGCTCAAACATCGTTAATCTGGAATGGCAGCAGATTGACATGCAACGCCGTGTGGCTTGGATTAATCCTGAAGAAAGCAAATCAGGGAGAGCTATTGGCGTAGCCCTCAATGATACAGCATGTCAGGTTCTGATAAACCAGATCGGCAAACATCACAAGTGGGTTTTTGTTTATCAGGAGAAATGTACTCGGCCAGATGGAACAAAGACAGATGCAGTGAGGAAGATGCGATACGACGCTAACACAGCTTGGAGAGCTGCACTAAAGCGAGCCGGAATAGAAGATTTCCGCTTTCACGATCTGCGACATACATGGACGAGCTGGTTAGTTCAGGTCGGAGTGCCGATCTCGGTTCTGCAGGAAATGGGAGGGTGGGAATCTATCGAGATGGTTCGGCGTTATGCGCACTTGGCACCGAATCATCTAACGGAACACGCTAAGCAAATAGACACCATTTTTGGCAATGTTGTCCCAAATCTGTCCCACTTAGAAAGTTCAGAGCAATTAGTTTCGTATAAGTGATTGATTTAATTGGTGCCGATAATAGGAGTCGAACCTACGACCTTCGCATTACGAATGCGCTGCTCTACCAACTGAGCTATATCGGCACTGGGAGAAATTTTGCTGGGTATAACCCGAAGTGCGGAAATTACGATAGTGAAATTATCTAGCAGCGTCAAGGGCATCCGGTTTCGTATGACGATTTAATCAACACTCCAACCTATTTCGTTCTTAAGGGTATTGTTTATATCCAAAAATCATATGAAGCCGCACACAAACGACATCACATACTGCGATTTTTCGTTAGGCTGGAAGAAGTTTCCATTATGCAAAATAATGGAATGACCGTTCACTTGTTACGGAGCCTGTTATGTCTATCTCATCTCGCATTAATCGCCGTTATGTGTTGGCGCAACGCCCTCAGGGAATGCCCAGCGATCAGGATTTTCGCTTAGAGAAAGTCGCCCAGCCAGAACCGGAACAAGGTCAGGTGTTGCTGCGTACGCTCTATCTTTCTTTAGATCCCTATGTCCGTGGCCGTTTAGATGACGTTCCCTCCTATTCTCCCCCACTCGCGATTGGTGATGTTATCTGCGGCGGTACCGTATGTCGCGTGGAGCAATCGCAGCACCCAGATTATCAAGCAGGCGATCTAGTTTTAGCCTATACCGGCTGGCAAGACTATGCGCTCTCTGATGGTGAGGGCCTACAAAAGCTAGACGCGAATATGGCGCATCCCTCTTATGCTTTAGGTTTGCTGGGTATGCCCGGTTTTACGGGCTATATGGGATTAACCGATATCGGTAATCCGCAAGCGGGAGAAACCGTGGTGGTTGCCGCAGCAACGGGCGCTGTCGGTTCTGTCGTCGGTCAAGTTGCGAAACTGCGAGGATGCCGTGCAGTCGGCATTGCTGGCGGCGTAGAGAAATGTCGCTATGCCGTTGAAAAACTGGGCTTTGACGCATGTATAGACCATCGAGCCGCTGATTTCGCCCATCAGCTTAAACAAGCCTGTGACAAAGGCATCGATGTGTATTATGAAAACGTAGGCGGAGCCGTGTTTGACGCCGTTCTTCCGCTGCTAAATACCAAAGCACGCATTCCCGTATGCGGCATGATCAGCCAATATAACGGACATCATAGCGACCACCAGCAAGATCGGTTGCCGTTATTCATGTCGACCATTCTAAAGAAACGTATGCGGGTTGAAGGCTTTATTATTTCGCAGGATTACGGCGATCGTTACCCTGAGTTTTATGCCCAAATGAGTACATGGTTGGCTCAGGGAAAAATTGTTTTTAAAGAAGATATTGTAGACGGGTTAGAGAACAGCATCACCGCATTCCAAGGATTATTGAGCGGGAAAAACTTTGGTAAGTTGATTATTAAAGTCGCTGAGTAGATCAAAAAAACGGCGCACAAAGCGCCGTTTTCACTTTGGCTGAATATTTAGCTACGCACTAAATCATCACCATAGCCAATCCACTTATAGGTGGTTAAAGCTTCTAACCCCATTGGGCCACGGGCATGGAGTTTCTGCGTGCTCACGGCCACTTCAGCACCAAGACCAAACTGGCCGCCATCGGTGAAACGGGTGCTGGCATTGACATATACAGCAGAAGAATCGACCTCACGCACGAAGCGATCGGCGCTGTGCATATTACGCGTCAAGATAGCGTCTGAATGCTGAGTCCCATGTTCGCGAATATGCTCAATGGCACCGTCTAATCCTTCAACCACGACGACATTCAAATCCAGCGACAGCCATTCATCATTTAGCTCGATCTCTTGCACTGGCTTAACCGGTGCTGGCCCTTGGCTCAACAGCGGTAATGCTCGTGGGCAAGCGTGCAGTGACACACCAACGTCCTGCATACGTTGGCTTAACGCTGGCAGGAACTGCGATGCATCATGCTGATTCACCAGTAACGTCTCGACTGTATTGCAGGTGCTTGGGCGCTGGGTTTTGGCATTCACGATAATTTTCAATGCCTGTTCAACGTCCATTCCCTGATCGACATAGATATGGCATACCCCAATACCGCCGGTAATCACTGGGATTGTCGACTGTTCGCGACACAGCTTATGTAACCCTGCTCCACCGCGAGGGATCAGCATATCAACGTAACGATCCAGCTTGAGCAACTCTGTAACTAACGCTCGGTCGGGACTTTCAATCGCTTGAACGGCATCGCTCGGCAAACCGGCTTTCTCCAGTGCGCGTTGGATCACTTTTACCGTTGCCTGATTGGTACGATGTGTTTCTTTACCGCCGCGTAGGATCACCGCATTACCGGTTTTCAGGCACAGTGCCGCGGTATCCACGGTAACGTTAGGCCGAGCTTCATAAATCACACCAACCACACCTAACGGCACACGACGACGTTCCAGATTCAAACCACTGTCCAGCACGCTGCCATCAATTACTTTGCCAACCGGATCGGTCAGATTGCATACCTGACGCACATCGTTAGCAATGCCTTCCAAACGACTCTGAGTCAGTTGTAGACGGTCTAACATCGCCTCGCTCAGACCATTTTCACGTGCCTGCTGAACGTCCATCTGATTGGCTTGTAGAATAGATTCACTATCTTGTTCAAGGTAATCAGCAATCAGCGCCAACGCCTGATTTTTCTGTGCCGAGCTAAGAACGGCTAAGTGGTAGGATGCGCGTTTAGCGGCCTTACCCATTTCTTCTAACATGGTAGCTCCTTCACTCACGATCATATGCTCACGATCATATCGTCGCGATGTACCGCGACTGGACCATATTCATAGCCCAGTACGCCGCTAATCTGTTGGGAATGATGACCAGCAATCATGCGCAATGCATCGCTGTTGTAGCGGCTTACACCATGGGCAAGATCGCGCCCTTCTAAATTACGGATACGGATCACTTCACCACGCGAAAAATCGCCGCTGACTTCACGGATCCCTTTTGGCAGCAGTGAGCTTCCACGCTCCAAAATAGCTGAAACGGCACCGTCATCCACGGTGATCTCGCCCGCCGGTGGCGCACCAAAGATCCAGCGCTTACGATTTTCCAACGGTGTTTCCAACGCATGGAAACGAGTCCCGACGGAAACACCCTCAATGACGTCTCCGACTACGCCCGGTTTGCTGCCCGCTGCAATAATCACGTCAATCCCGGCGCGACACGCCACGTCGGCAGCCTGCAATTTAGTCGTCATACCGCCCGTACCGAGGCCCGATACACTATCACCCGCAATACCGCGCAGTGCATCATCGATGCTAGTGACTTCACGGATAAGTTCAGCCGTTGGGTTATGGCGAGGATCGGCGGTAAATAATCCAGCCTGATCGGTTAACAGTAATAGTTTGTCTGCACCCGCTAAAATTGCCGCAAGCGCGGAAAGGTTGTCGTTATCACCAACTTTAATTTCCGCGGTGGCGACCGCATCATTTTCGTTGATAACAGGAACGATTCGATTGTCCATCAGGGCATGCAGAGTGTCACGCGCATTCAGAAAACGCTCACGATCTTCCAAATCGGCGCGCGTCAGCAACATTTGCCCGATATGAATACCGTAAATGGAGAAGAGCTGTTCCCACAATTGAATCAAACGGCTCTGTCCTACGGCAGCCAGCAACTGTTTTGAGGCAATCGTTGCGGGGAGCTCGGGGTAGCCCAAATGCTCACGTCCAGCGGCAATCGCACCGGAGGTTACAATCACAATACGATGCCCCGCCGCATGCTGTTGAGCACACTGGCGAACGAGTTCCACGATATGGGCACGGTTTAGACGGCGCGAACCGCCGGTCAGTACGCTGGTACCTAGTTTTACAACTAGGGTTTGGCTACCACTCATAATCTTTTTGCCGTTTATTGGTGTTTGAGAAATTAGGGGAAAGAGAAAAAGTATCAGGAGAGGCGCGTTATGCCAACAGGCATAACGCAAAAGCACACTTATTACTGCGCCGGATCAGGCTCTAAGGCGAACTAACTCTTCAGAAAAGTCATCGGCTGGCTGAATTTTAATCTCGAGCGTCGTTAAAAGCTCTTGTAGGCGGTTATGGAAGTTAAGCGAGGTTTGTTCCAACTTCTCGGTCACTTCAGGATCTTTAATGGCTTGCTCTTGCCAAACACCTTGCTTATCGAAGAGTCCAAACGAATAGCGATAGGTGAAATGTGTTTCCTCAGCGGCTAGGTCGAGCCACCATCCCCAAAATTCTCGTTTTTCCGGATTCGGTTTGACGTTGACGCATACAGCCAGACAGTCAAAAAAGAAATGGTCTTCCTGACACTGCCCCGAACGAATGTAAGGGCCAAGCGCAGTAAATTTTTTGATTAAGCGGCTTTTAGAGTAACCACCTGGTAATGTCATACAGCATCCTCCTGTTGTGGTTACTCTTTTTTAACAAATTTACAAACTTTAGCAATCAAATTAATATGATTGTTCGCTAATCCAATCACAAACTTGATGTAAAGCTTTATGAAAACCTTCATAAAGTGGCGATGATGGCACCATCAGCAATTTGCCATTCAATGAAGAATCCACGATTAGCTTAGCCTCAGATTTCGGGCAGAATGGGTCACGATCCCAATATCCTGCCAGCATCGGTGTTTGACAGCGGCGTCCTAACAACCCCTGAGTTTTCAATGAATAGCAGCTTAGCTCAGTGCGCAAAGCGGCATCCGAAATGCTCTCCATTCCCAGCCGACTGGCTAGCACATCAATGTACATATCAGGTACCCGCTCCTGAATACGCGGGTCACAGAGTAAGTTGTGCACCACAGGTCCCAAAGTTGCGACCGCGCGTAAACGGCGTGGCTCCAGATAAGCTAAACGTACCGCCACGTTCGCACCAAACCTAAAACCAAATAACGATACACGGGTGTGATCAACCCACGGCACATTCGGCAATGCGTTTAAGACCTGCTGATGCAGGCGGCTGGAGTCCTGAGTCAAACAGTAATGTGACGACATACCTACCGAAGGCATATCAATGGTTAACATCGCCATGCCTGCTGGCGCTAGATAATCGCGGAACAGGCGATGGCTATCGCTCTGCATCATATCCAGGCCACCACAGATCAACACCGTAGGGAAAGGTCCGTTGCTGTTATCCGGCATATGCAGGAAACCGGTGATCTTACGACCGCCGTCAATGGCAAACTCAATTTCTTTAAGCGAATAAGGCAACAGTTTGGCCGATTCTTCATAGGCACGATTAGCCAAAACCTCGGCCTGCTCAGCCAAATCGTCACCCTTTAAATGCGGATAAGCCGCGATGCTGTAGAGATTTGCGGCCTGAAGCCAATAATCTCCAGCTACCTGCGGATCTTTTTCCTCCTGAGCGCGCTGTTGCCAGCCCATGGCCTGATGTGACCATTCATAGATCCAGTTACCGCTGCGATAGCCCACCACGGTGTCGAGCAACTTTTCGTCGCTGCGTTCTGCCGTTGAGGCTGCAATACGCGATAATACATGCTCAATCTCAATAGGTGAGACGCCACGCCAAACCCACATTAGGCGATTAATCGTGCGATACCAATTCGCCTGCGAGGTTCCCTCCAGCGCAGAGGCAATCGAAGCCTGTGGAACATGTCCATGCCGTTTGACCAGCGTGGATGTTTCACGATGCTTAAATCGAGGTTTGAATAAGGTTTCAGAAAGGTTTGCTTGGGACATGATAGACGGCAGCCTCCGAGTACTGTCTTTACCGCCGCAAACAAGAAGCGACGGAGCTAAATCTCGCACAGCGAGCGCTAAAGCTAGTGTAACGAACTCGGGAGCTAAAAAACAAACGTCCGGACAAAGCCGGACGTTTCTTTACATCAAATTTGATAGCCGTAGGCTAATTAGCGGCCGCTGATTGGCTCAACGAAGCAAACGCCCATATCCCATGGCTGTTCGATCCATGTATTCTGTGGGATATCGATGACGTAATCATCAACCAGTGGACGACCGGCTGGTTTCGCGAAGATAGTCACGAAATGCGCTTTTGGATACATTTCGCGAATCGCCTGTGCTGTACCACCGGTATCAACCAGATCGTCGATAACGATAAAACCTTCGCCATCGCCTTCAGCACGCTTAACGACTTTGAGCTCACGCTGGTTGTCATGGTCGTAGCTGGAGATACAAACGGTATCAACATGACGGATACCCAGTTCACGCGCCAGTAATGCGGCAGGAACTAAACCACCACGGCTTACCGCAATAATTCCAGTCCACTGTTCAGAAGGCATCAGGCGTGCAGCCAGCTTACGTGCGTGCATTTGCAGCACATCCCAAGTTACAACGTATTTTTCGCTCATTAATAGTGTCCCAGCCATAATATTCATGGCTTAAAGATTGGTCGGGGGGGAAAAAAGGTTGCGCGAGATTATAGAGAGCCAGAGCAATAAAAACCAGCCTCTTTCACACAAAGGCGCACTGCTGATGACGGATTTAGTGCCTTAGTCTGTCCACATAAGTAAATATAGTGGTATTCTCTGAAAAAATGAGAATATCTCTTAACCCCCTATTGTGTCGCTCTTGTCAGCAGCACAACTGATCATCAGGAGACTTAACGTGTCTGAACTGTCTCAGCTATCTCCACAGCCACTATGGCAAATTTTTGCGGATATCTGTTCTATTCCTCACCCTTCTTATCATGAAGAAGCTTTGGCCGCGCACATCGTTGCATGGGCAAAAGAAAAAGGTATCCACGTTGAACGTGATGAAGTCGGTAACGTCTTGCTGCGCAAACCCGCTTCCCGTGGAATGGAAAACCGTAAACCCGTTGTGCTACAAGCGCATCTGGACATGGTTCCACAGAAAAACAACGATACCGTACACGATTTTACTAAAGACCCAATCCAGCCATACATCGACGGTGATTGGGTAAAAGCACGTGGCACCACGCTAGGCGCTGATAACGGTATTGGCATGGCCTCTGCGCTGGCCGTTCTGGCTGACGATAGCGTTTCTCATGGCCCTATTGAAGTGCTATTGACCATGACCGAAGAGGCCGGAATGGAAGGTGCGTTCGGCCTGAAAGCCGGCTGGTTACAGGCTGATATTCTGATCAATACCGACTCTGAAGAAGAAGGCGAGATCTACATGGGCTGTGCTGGTGGTATCGACTTCATCACCACGCTGCCGCTGCAGCGCGAAGCCGTTCCTGCAAGCCATGACATCGTTAAACTGACGATCAAAGGTCTGAAAGGCGGACACTCGGGGGGGGATATCCATCTGGGTTTAGGCAATGCCAACAAATTGATGGCGCGCTTTTTAGCTGGCCATGCAACTGAACTGGGTCTGCGTGTGCTGGATCTAAACGGCGGTACGCTGCGTAACGCAATTCCGCGTGAAGCGACAGCGGTATTGGCCGTTCCTTCGGCAAATCTGGCGAAACTGAAAACTCTCGC
Source organism: Hafnia paralvei (assembly GCF_020150375.1). Lineage (NCBI taxonomy): Bacteria > Pseudomonadati > Pseudomonadota > Gammaproteobacteria > Enterobacterales > Hafniaceae > Hafnia > Hafnia paralvei. Next base: position 3,636,265 of record NZ_CP083737.1, read on the forward strand.
AGAAACCTTCCTGAGCATACTGAAAATCGAACTCGCCGCGGTAGAAAAAAATCTGAATATTCAGGTTGAATCTGCACAGAGCGATTCTCAAGCCCTGACGTCTGATAGCCAGCAGCGCTTCATCGCCCTATTGAACGGTACGCCTAACGGCGTTGTGCGCATGAGCGATGAAGTGAAAGGCGTGGTGGAAACCTCGTTGAATGTGGGCGTGGTGACAACAGACGCCAAAGAAGCACAGATTATCTGCCTAATCCGTTCTCTAATCGACAGCGGCAAAGACTCAGTGGTGAGCCAATTGACCTCGCTGGGTGAACTGGCTGGCGCACACGTTGAAGCTAAAGGGAGCTACCCTGGCTGGAAACCAGATGCTAACTCTCCAGTGATGCATCTGGTGCGTGAAACTTATCAAAAGCTGTTCGACACTACGCCGAACATCATGGTGATCCACGCAGGTCTAGAGTGTGGTCTGTTCAAAAAGCCTTACCCAGAAATGGATATGGTTTCTATCGGCCCAACTATTACCGGCCCACATTCCCCTGATGAGCAGGTTCACATTGCCAGCGTTGGCCAATACTGGCAACTGCTGACCGCACTGTTAAAAGCGATTCCAGAGAAAGCCTAATCCCTCTGATTGCTTACTAAAAAAAGCCAACCCGAGGGTTGGCTTTTTTGTATGTTAACCCTAACCATCAATATCCAGAGAAAGCTGTTTTTCTAGCTGTGGATCAAGCAACGTCACGTGCAACCCCACCAAACGAACTCCACGCCCAGAGCGGCGTTCATCCCACGCCTGCTGAGCTACTTTGAATAAATCTTGTTTATCAAGCACTGGCCATACATGCTCCTGCGTTGTCTGTTGGAAGTCATGAAATTTGAGCTTCACCCCCTGACGAGCAATATGCAGGTCAGGCTGTACTTTACGCAAACGACGCTCCAACTCCTCATACAGCTTTTCCAACAACACTTCGCATTCGTCCCAGCGATGAATATCTTCCGACAGCGTTCTTTCTACGCCAACCGACTTACGTAAACGGTCAGGCATCACTTCGCGCTCGTCTTGCCCATGGCAGCGCTCCCATAAGACGCGGCCAAATTTACCAAAACGGCGCAATAACTCCGCCAAATCATAACGGCGAACATCAGCGCAGGTATTCAGCCCAAGCTCACTCAGCTTAGCCGCGGTCACTTTGCCCACGCCGGGTATCTTTTTCAGCGGTAGTTGAAGAATAAACTCATCAACCTGAGCAGGCGTGATCACGTATTGGCCATTTGGCTTATTTAAATCTGAGGCTATTTTTGCCAAGAATTTGATTGGGGCAATACCGGCTGATGCAGTGAGATCCAGCTCTGCTGCAATATCCTTACGGATCTGCTCTGCAATCAGCGTGGCTGAACCATGACATAAAGAACAGTCTGTGACATCAAGATAGGCTTCATCAAGCGATAGCGGCTCAATCAGAGACGTATAGCGCTGGAAAATACTGCGGATATGATTGGAGACATCTTTATAGACATCCATGCGTCCTGGCCGCAACGTGAGGTGGGGACAAAGTTTCAGCGCCTGCCCTGTTGGCATGGCACTACGCACACCGAATTTACGCGCTGCATAGTTCGCCGTACTAATAACGCCACGGCGATCGCGGCTACCACCGATCGCCAGCGGAACATCGCGTAATTCAGGGAAATCACGCATTTCGACTGCGGCATAAAAGCAGTCCATATCGACATGAATGATTTTGCGCATAAAAAGAATATTGGAGTTGATGACTGTATAAGTATACAGGTTATTTGTGGGCAATGGGAAGTGGGGGAATTTTGTTCGTCTATCGTTGATGTGGTCGCGGGGAATTGTTTCGTTCGCCGGTCGTTTATGAAACACCGGTGTAATGTTTCGTTCGCCCGCCGTTTATGAGACACCTGTGTAATATTTCGTTCGCCGGTCAGCAGATGCGTTTCCATGAGCCCACTGGCGAAGGCGACCGATGAGGGGCGCCAGCGCGCGCCCCTTCAAACCTCGCGCTTTTTATCCGAGATGCCATCTTCGCTCCGGTTTGGTATCGCCCATCCTGGGCGCCCCAAACTCCGTCACGACATCCCTGTCGTGCCGGCTCTATCTACCAAGACTTAAACTAAACCCAAAGAAGGTTTTGACTTTATCTTTTGGTTTTGACGTTGACCTTTTCCGGCACATTACCGGACAGCCGAGTGAATCATGAAGGTTAGGATTCGCCGATTGATATCGGCGAAAGAACGACGGAGGCATGGACAAATTTGCTTGGAGCAAATTTGAACAACGCTTGCGTTGGCCCCGAAGGGGTGAGGCGCATGGATGCGCCGAATACTCGCGATTGTCGTTCGTTCCGTCAAGACCGGAATGATAAAACGAGGGCACCCGCGTAGCGGGCTGGTAGGGGGTGCCAAGCCCGGATGCAAGGCGGCGGCGATTGAGCCGCCTTGCTCGGACGCCAGCACAAGGCTAATGTGATATTCGATGCTTTAGGCGTACGAAAAATTACACCGCCCTATTTTCATTCGTTCCGTTAAAACCGAAATGATAGTTCCCCATCACAAAATCCTATGCTTCTCCAACATCTCGCGCCGAGCTTCTTCACGCGCCATCCGTTTTTTGCGTGCATCACAAGGTTCTGGGCAGTCACATACTTTTTCAAGCCCAAGGCTAGCGATACCACCGCAGCTGCCGTGGATACTTTTGCGTTTGATGATATAGCCGATGGACATCGCGGCTATCACCACTAAAAACATCACAAAGGTTGCGATAAATACCGTTGCCATATCATTTACCTTTGGTTGATTGCACCAGATAAGGTTTGAAGGCCTCTGAATAGCGATCTTCAAAACCGTTTTCAGTCTTAACAATCATAAACACCGGAATTCCCAGCAAGTTTGCCAGCGCCATACCGCGCTCGGGTCCCATCACATCCAATCCGGTTGATAGACCATCAGCGGCCATACAGCTTGGTGCCAGTACGGTAATCGACACCAGATGATGCGTTACCGGACGCCCTGTTTTGGGGTCAATTTCATGAGAAAAACGCTGACCGTTCTTCTCAAAGTAGTTGCGATAATCTCCAGAAGTCGCAATCGCCATCTCCCCCGGCTGAATGATCACCTGCGCACTTTGCTGTAGACCCGCCTGCGGCTTTTCAATAGCAATACGCCACGGAGCACCATCTCCGTTAAGGCCTCGGGTACGTACTTCACCACCGATATCAACCATGTAATTAGTGATATGCAATGAGGCCAAATACTCAGCGGCTACGTCAACACCATAACCTTTGGCAATAGACGAAAGATCCAGATAAAGCTGTGGAATATCCTTCACCAAAGCGTCACCTTGAACAGCCAAGTGTTCGATACCAATCCAGCTACGGCGTTGATTGATCTCCTCATCGCTCGGCACGCGGTCAGGACGACCTTCCGGTCCGAATCCCCACAGATTCACCAAGGGCCCCACCGTGATATCTAACGCACCATCCGTCATCTTATTGATACGAATGGCTTCCGATACCACTTTCGCCGTCGCCGCCGAAACTGGGAATGGCTTATTCACATCCGTACTTTGATTAAAACGGCTTAGCTCCGAGTTAGAACGATAGGTCGACATCTGGTCGTTAACCAATTCCAAACGCTTATCTAGCTCAGCCTTAATCTCTTCAGGTGCAGGCATTCCCGATTCACTGACATATTTGATGGAGTAATACGTCCCCATCGTTTTACCTTCAATGTTGACCTGCTCCGGCCCACATCCTGTCAGTAAAAAAGCCAAACCGCAGAAAACCATCCACCGCGTTTTCTTAATAAAAAACGCGGTCGCCCGCGCAGTATTATTTATCATCATGTTCAACCAGTTTTTGGCTATGTCACAAAAAGCTCATCAAAAATAGATAGCCAATGGATGTCAAGATGCAGGAAGGCGGCAACGGAACGAATCCCCAGACGCTTACAAAAGTAAGTGACTGGGGTTAACTCGCGCAGCCAACACCGCCACTGCTTCAAGGACGATGGCTATCAGCCGCCGAAGTCATCAAGCATGATATTCTCGTCTTCTACCCCGAGATCTTTCAGCATCTTGATCACAGCAGCATTCATCATCGGTGGTCCACACATGTAGAACTCACAATCTTCTGGTGCTGGGTGAGCACGCAGATAGTTTTCAAGCAATACATTATGAATAAAGCCAGTGTAACCCGTCCAGTTATCTTCAGGCTGAGGATCGGACAATGCGATATTCCACGTGAAGTTTGGATTCTCTGCCGCAAGCTTATTGAAGTCTTCGACGTAGAACATTTCACGCGTTGAACGTGCACCGTACCAGAAACTCATCTTACGCTTAGTGTGCAAACGCTTGAGCTGATCGAAGATGTGCGAACGCATTGGTGCCATACCAGCACCACCGCCGATAAAGATCATCTCGGCATCGGTTTCTTTCGCAAAGAACTCACCGAATGGCCCAGAAATCGTTACTTTATCACCCGGCTTCAACGACCAGATATAGGAGGACATGATCCCCGGAGGCGCATCAGGCACGCCCGGAGGCGGCGTAGCAATACGCACGTTCAGCATGATCAGACCTTTCTCATCTGGGTAGTTCGCCATAGAGTAGGCTCGGATAGTCGGCTCAGTAACCTTGGATTCAAAGCGGAACAGATTGAACTTGTCCCAGTCGCCTCGGTACTCCTCTGGTACATCAAAATCAGCGTAGCGCACGTGGTGCGGTTCGCATTCGATTTGGATATACCCACCCGCACGGAATGGCACTGCTTCACCCTCAGGGATACGTAACTTTAGCTCTTTAATGAAAGTTGCGACGTTATCGTTGGAGATAACTTCACACTCCCACTTTTTCACGCCAAAGATCTCTTCCGGCAATTCGATTTTCAGATCCTGCTTCACGCTAACCTGACAGGCTAAACGACAGCCCTCTTTCGCCTCACGCTTGGAAATATGCGCCAACTCTGTGGGAAGAATATCGCCGCCACCTTCTTTAACGTGTACACGGCACTGGCCACATGAACCACCGCCACCACAGGCAGAAGAAACAAAAATCCCCTGACTAGACAGCATGTTTAACAATTTGTCACCGGCAGGAGCATCAAAGCTCTTTTCCGGATCGTCGTTCACTTCGACATGAATATCGCCGGTATTCACCAGCTTAGATTTGGCGAACAAGATCAGGACGGTCAGTGCCACCACGATCAGGGTGAACATCGCCACACCCAGAATAATTTCTTGCATAGGTTCCTTCCTGTCCTGTCAGAGATGTACGCCGGAGAAGGACATAAAGCCCAATGCCATCAGGCCGGTGGTCACAAATGTGATACCTAGCCCACGTAGCCCTGCGGGCACATTGGCATATTTCATTTTTTCGCGCAGACCCGCCATAGCCACAATGGCTAGCAGCCATCCGATCCCTGAACCAAAACCATATACCACGGACTCAGCGAAGTTGTAATCACGCTGAACCATGAATGATACCCCACCAAAAATGGCGCAGTTTACGGTAATTAACGGCAGGAAAATGCCCAGCGCGTTATACAGAGATGGGAAGAAACGATCGAGGATCATTTCCAGAATCTGCACCAAGGCCGCAATGACGCCAATGAAGGTGATAAAACTCAGGAAGCTTAAATCAACGCCCTCAACCAGCGCACTATCGCGCAGCACATAGTTATAGACCAGATTGTTGGCAGGAACAGAAATCCCCAAAACAACGGTCACAGCTACGCCCAAACCAAAAGCCGTGGTGACTTTCTTGGAAACGGCCAAAAATGTACACATACCCAAAAAGAAGGCTAATGCCATGTTTTCAATGAAAACCGAGCGAACAAATAGGCTGATATAATGTTCCATCTGCCTTACTCCTTCTCAATCTGTTCAGGCTTCAACGTACGCAGAGCCCAAATCAGCATACCGATAATAAAGAACGCACTCGGTGCCAGCAGGAACAGACCGTTCGGTTGATACCAACCGCCGTTTTGCACGCTTTCCAGCACGGTGATACCAAACAGCTTGCCTGAACCAAACAGTTCACGCAGGAAACCGACCAGAATCAGAATGACGCCATAGCCCAAACCGTTGCCGATACCGTCCATAAAACTTTCAATCGGCGGTGACTTCATGGCATAAGCTTCAGCACGCCCCATCACGATACAGTTGGTAATGATCAAACCAACAAACACCGAAAGTTGCTTCGAGATTTCATAGGCATAAGCACGCAAAATCTGGTCAACAACAATAACGAGCGAGGCAATAATCGCCATCTGCACAATAATGCGCACGCTGTTCGGGATCTGATGACGGATTAATGAAATAAAGAAGTTGGAGAACGCAGTAACCAGCGTTACGGCAATGGTCATCACGAATGCCGTTTCAAGCTTGGTCGTCACCGCCAACGCGGAACACACGCCCAGAATCTGCAAGGCAATCGGGTTGTTGTCGAGCAACGGCCCCAACAAAACTTTTTTAATCTCTTTAGTATCAGCCATGATTCAATGCTCCTTCACGAACGCGTTTCAGGAATGGCCCATAACCATTGTCACCCATCCAGAAATCAAAGGTATGCTGTACACCGTTCGCGGTCAGCGTCGCCCCCGACAGCCCGTCAACGCCGTGTGGATCCAGTGGATTTGCACCACCTTTCACGATACGTATAGCCGGTTTACCCCCGTCGTCAAACAGTTGCTTACCTACCCATTTCTCACGCCATGACGGATTTTCGATTTCTCCCCCCAGCCCCGGAGTTTCACCGTGCTCATAGAAGGTCAAACCTTTCACCGTATTGCCATCGGTGTCGATAGCCACAAAGGCGTACATCACCGACCACAGACCAGTTCCATATATCGGCAGCACAACCTGACCAATTTTGCCCTGTGCATCTTTTACCAAATACACTTCGACAATATTGCTACGGTGTTTGATACCCGCCAAATCCTGTTCAGGCGTCAATGCCGTACTCGCATTAGGATCTTTCAGCGCTTTGCTCATATCAAACGAGTTCGGCTCGCCTGCCGTAAACTCGCCGCTTTTCAGGTCAAGCAAACGTGGCTCAATACGCTCACCAAACAGCGTTTTAACCTGCTCGGCATCAAGCTTATCGCCATGCATCAACCCAGCAACCGCCAGAATGTTGCGTTGTTTATCCAGTTGCTTTTGCTCTTCCTGCATCGGCTTCAAGCCAACCGCTGAGCCAGCAACAATCACTGAACACACCAGACACAAAATCACGACCACCAGCAGCGTTCTGCCGATGCTATCGTTTTTGCCCGCGCTCGTTTTATTCACAGAATCCTTAGCCACGTGCTTTTCTCCTTTTGATGTTGGCGCGCACCACCATGTAATCGAACAATGGAGCAAACAGGTTTGCGAACAGGATCGCCAACATCATGCCTTCTGGGTAAGCAGGGTTAACCACGCGAACCAGAACGCACATCACACCAATCAACCCGCCGTACCACCATTTACCCTTATTGGTAAAGGAAGCCGATACCGGATCGGTTGCCATAAAGATCATACCGAAAGCGAAACCACCCAAGACTAAATGCCAGTACCACGGCATCGCAAACATTGGGTTAGTATCAGAACCGATAAAGTTAAACAGCGCAGACATCGCTATCATGCCAAGCATGACGCCCGCTACAATGCGCCATGACGCAACGCGGCCAAACATAATAATCAGGCCACCGATCAGAATCATCAGCGTGGAAACTTCACCAATAGAACCTGGAATGTTACCAATGAAGGCATCCATCCAAGTCACATGCTGACCGGTAATCGTGTTCAGTAAACCGCTCTGACCACCCGCGCTCCACTGAGATAACGGCGTTGCCCCCGAATAGCCATCGGCTGCGTTCCATACCAAATCGCCAGAGATCTGCGCCGGATAGGCAAAGAACAGGAACGCACGGCCAGCCAATGCCGGGTTCAAGAAGTTACGCCCCGTACCGCCGAAAATCTCTTTGGCAATCACTACGCCGAATGAAATACCCAGCGCGGCCTGCCACAGTGGTAACGTTGGCGGCACAATCAAAGCAAACAGAATCGACGTGACGAAGAAACCTTCGTTGATTTCATGTTTGCGGATGATGGAAAACAGCACTTCCCAGAAACCGCCGACTAAGAACACGACGGCATAAATCGGCAGGAAATAGACTGCACCCAGCGTCATCATGCTAGCCCAACCAGCATTAGCCTGTAGGCTGGCACCCAACATTTCAGCTAACCAATAATGCCAATCTGAAGCAATCACCTGAGCCAGTTTTTCGCCCTGATACAGATGGTTCAACGCGCCGATAGTTTCGTGACCGACGTTGTACATTCCCCAAAACATCGTTGGGAATACCGCCAGCCAAACCAAAATCATCATGCGCTTTAAGTCGATCGCATCACGAACGTGCGACGCACCGTGCGTCACTTTGCCCGGCGTGTACATCAGCGTGGCAGCCGCTTCATAGAGCGGATAGTATTTTTGCAGCTTGCCACCCGGTTCGAAGTGGTGCTCCATGTTCTCGATAAAACTCTTCAGGCCCATGAATTATCCTTCCTGCTCAATGGTCGTCAGCACGTCGCGCAGCACTGGGCCATATTCATATTTGCCCGGGCACACAAAAGTACAGAGCGCGAGATCTTCCTCATCCAGCTCTAAGCATCCTAGAGCTTGAGCACTTTCACAGTCGCCAGACAGCAGATCGCGCAGCAGCATGGTGGGTAAGATATCCAACGGCATAACGCGCTCATAGTTGCCAATTGGCACCATGGCACGCTCACCACCGTTCATATCGGTGGAAAAAGCAAACAGTTTGCGTTTGAAGAAATGCCCCAGCGTGGTGCGGGTGATCGAGAATTTATTCGCGCCAGGCATCATCCAGCCTAGTAGCTCTTTCTCACGCCCTTCTTTCACTACGGAGATTTGATTATGGAAGCGGCCTAGGAAAGCTTTGGTGCCAATCGCCTGCGTCCCACTCAATACGGAGCCACTGATAATGCGATTATCCCCCTGCTTTAGACGCCCAACCGTCATTTCGTCGGTGCTCGCGCCTAATCGGGTTCGCAGCAACACTGGTTTTTCTACCTGAGGGCCGCCCAAGGCGATAACGCGGTCGGTATACAATTCACCGGTGGTGAAAAGCCTACCGACGGCAATAACGTCCTGATAGCCAATATGCCAGACGGTTTTCGTCAGACTAACGGGCTCTAAGAAATGAATGTGAGTCCCTACCAACCCTGCCGGATGCGGGCCACTAAATTCGTTGTAGGTAACATTCGGAGCCGTTTTGTTTTGTAGCCCTGCGCCTGCCTGCTGGCATACATAAACCTTTCCTTCGGTCAAACGGCTTAGCACGGTCAGCCCATGCTCGAAGTCAGCCATGTTTTCACGCAGGATCAGCAAAGGATCAGCAGCCAATGGCTGAGTATCCATTACGCTCACGAAAATAGCGGCGGTGTCAGAACCCAGCTTTGGGGCATGGCTAAAAGGACGCGTACGCAGCGCGGTCCATAGACCCGATGCCACAAGATTGCTTTCGACCTGAGCTCGCGTCAAATCCGCCAGTTCGGCAGCATCATAGTGGGGAAATGTCACCTGCTCATCACCGTCGACGGCAATGACGACGGACTCCAGAACACGTTTTTCACCGCGATTGATCGCGATGACCTGTCCTGCAGCTGGAGCAGTAAACAATACGCCAGGATTCTTTTTATCTTCAAAAAGCACCTGACCTTTTTTAACTTGATCACCCTCTTGCACGACCATTGAAGGTCGCATGCCAACATAGTCGCCACCCAAAATGGCAACGCGACCGATGGCTGGGCCCTGTTCAATGACCGGGGCGGGTGCACCCTCGATAGGCAAATTAAGCCCTTTTTTAATTTTAATCATTTGGTTGCACTATATATATCGTCATGACATTAATGATGTGAACCCTGCAGGCGTTCCTGTATGCGCTATTTTCGTTAAGAAAAAAGAACATCGTTGCATGCAGATAAGAGATTGCTCATCGCTATCGGCGAATATTAACCCGAGGTATTACAGGGATTAAAAGCGATGTTACCGATAACCGCGCGATTTTACCATTTTACACCGCGAACATCAGCAGCATTGCCGTGACCTGCATCAAGCAAATTAGACATAGCGAGAAACCATTCATTTTTATCAGATGAACACCTCGGTTTTTATATGGCTATCAAGCAATGGTTATGATGCTTAATTTTAACTACACAAAGATTTCATCAGAAACGACTCAAAAAACACTCACTCCCGTTGCTCACTCTGGATTAAACTGGCGCTGTTTTGGGAGCTGTCAACAGACTTAATCTGAAGATCTTCTATCTATAGTTTATTTGCAGGGTTATAAATGGGCAAAATCATCGCCTTGTTGGCCGTATTTTTTGTACTGCCACTGACGTCATGTAGTTCGTCTGCCAGTGAGCAGGCGCAAAATACACCACTGGTCAAACAGCAGCTATTGGGTTCTCCGGTTTATATTCAGATATTCAAAGAAGAAAGAAAGCTCGAACTTTTTGCCAAAGTTCAAGACAAATATCAACTGGTGCAAAGCTTCAATATCTGTAAGTTTTCAGGTGGCTTAGGGCCGAAGCGTACCGAAGGGGATTTCAAAAGCCCTGAAGGTTTCTATCAGGTTGATGCGCGTCATTTGAAACCAAACAGTAAATTTTACCAAGCCATTAATATTGGATATCCGAATGCCTACGATCAGGCGCACGGTTATTCAGGCAAATATTTGATGATTCACGGTGACTGCGTTTCGATTGGTTGTTATGCGATGACTAACGAAGGTATCTCGCAAATTTATACCTATGTGCAAAGTGCATTTCGTAATGGACAAACGTTGGTCAATATCAATATTTATCCGTTCCGTATGACCGAGCAAAATATGCAGCGCCATCGCAACTCTGATTATTTACCGTTCTGGAAACAGCTGCAGCCTGGCTATGCTTATTTCAATGAGCACCACCAGCCCCCTATGGTGAATGTCGTTAATGGTCAGTATGTGGTGAATCGCCCATCAGCGCTGGATGGGCAATCTCCGTCACAGCTGGCGTTCACCCAAACAAAATAAGGCATACTCCCCTGACCCAATGCGGCTCCAGTTTTCATTGCTGGTTAGGGGTTGAGTAGCAATCACGGTAACGACGTCATTCGGCGTCGTTTGTGATTGGAAATCAATTTCCACATCCTCATCTAATAGCGTTGCCTTACCGAAAGGTGCCCGACGCGTTATCCAATATAAATTCGTCGAGCAATAGGCCATCACAAAACGCCCATCAGACAGCAGCATATTAAACACGCCTTTTGCGCGTAATTCATCGGCGCATTGAGCAATAAAGCGGAATACCGCAGGCCAGTTACCCGGCGTTCTTGGATATCGGGTCGCCATTTTATTCAGCAGCCAACAAAATGCATATTCGCTATCGGTTTGACCAACTGGGCGGAAATATCCCGTTTCTAGATTTTTGTATCCGGTCAGTTGGCCATTATGTGCAAACGTCCAATTTCGCCCCCATAGTTCACGAGTAAAGGGGTGAGTATTTTCGAGTGCAACGGTACCGCGATTAGCCTGCCGAATATGAGAAATCACCGCGCAGGATTTTATTGGATACTCTTGCACCAAGCGGGCAATAGGTGAATTGAAACTAGGATGCGGATCTTTAAATGTACGGCAGCCGTTACCTTCATAAAAGGTTATACCCCATCCATCTTTATGTGGCCCGGTGCGCCCACCACGCTGTACCAAACCGGTAAAGCTGAAGCAGATGTCCGTCGGCACATTGGCACTCATACCGAGTAGTTCACACATAGCTACCTCCTGTTCCAACGTCGACGGTTATACATCGGGCACCGTCTGCCTTCTTTATGTTGCCGCTGAAAAGGGCGTCGCTCGCCAGTTACGGTAAGTGAAAGAATTGAGCGCACGCCCCAACGCCAGCGCGCGTCCTGTCGCGCTGGCCCATACGATCAAGACATAAACGCTAATTTATGCCTCGCTCAAAAGGCAAGCAAAATAGCTTATTTCACCATCTCTTTTTCAATCAACTGGATCAGGATATGTATCGCTTTAATGTGAATTTCCTGAATGCGGTCTGCATAGCCAAAGTGCGGTACACGGATTTCAACATCGGCGCTACCCGCCATTTTCCCGCCGTCTTTACCGGTCAGGGTAATCACTTTCATGCCTTTAGCGCGCGCGGCTTCAATCGCCTTAATGATGTTGCCAGAATTGCCTGAAGTTGAAATGCCCAACAGCACATCGCCTTCACGGCCAACAGCTTCAACGTAGCGAGAGAATACGTACTCATAACCAAAGTCATTGCTCACGCAGGACAAATGGCTTGGATCAGAAATCGCAATTGCCGCATAGCCAGGGCGATTCTCACGGTAACGGCCAGTCAACTCTTCTGCAAAATGCATAGCATCGCAATGTGACCCCCCATTGCCGCAGGACAGCACTTTGCCACCCGCTTTGAATGAATCAGCCAACAGAACCGCAGCGCGCTGAATAGCATCAATGTTAGCGTCATCGCCGATAAAATTTTGCAGCGTTGTCGCTGCTTCGTTCAGTTCACTACGAATGAGATCGTGGTACATAGCAGCCTCTTTATTACATAGAAAATGGCATTCGACATATTGTAAGAAGTGTAACGGATAGCACCCACCCCGAGAAGTACCGCAACGCGCGTTTTCACCGATCCTAGACTTTCTTTTTCGCTCATCATCGCTCATAGGCGGCGTTATTTAGCTTGAAATGCGGTTTAAGGGTGAAATTGTGAGCTGCGTTGTAATTAATATGTAAACACATTGCTAAATAAAATTAACTCAACTACAACCTATATTATCTACAACAGGTCAGACCTCCTACTACTTGGTCCTCCTAACTCGACCTCTGAACGCGCAGGAGCATTAACATGATGGTTCTTAGTCTTGTGGTTTTTTTGATAGCGATTGGCGTGCTGTTCTATCACCAAGTTAATCTCTATCTAAGCAGCGCTATTTTGCTGGCATACACCGCAGCCATGGCTGCAATTGGTCTCTGGTCGTTCTGGGCACTGGTTCCGGTTGCCGTGGTCTTATTACCACTGGTACTGGTTTCGGTACGACGTTCACTGATCTCTACACCAGCCTTAAAAGCATTCCAAAAAGTCATGCCGCCAATGTCTCGCACCGAGAGAGAAGCTATCGATGCAGGAACGACATGGTGGGAAGGCGATATTTTCCGTGGGACGCCAGACTGGAAAAAACTGCATGATTATCCGCAGCCTAAGCTAACGGAAGAAGAACAAGCATTTCTGGATGGCCCAGTGGAAGAAGCTTGCCGCATGGCAAATGATTTCCAGATCACTCATGAACTGGCTGACTTGCCGCCTGAACTGTGGGCCTATCTAAAAGAACATCGCTTCTTCGCCATGATTATCAAAAAACAGTATGGCGGTCTGGAGTTCTCTGCCTACGCTCAGTCGCGTGTACTGCAAAAACTGTCTGGTGTATCAGGTATTTTGGCTATCACCGTGGGTGTTCCTAACTCCCTTGGCCCCGGCGAACTGTTGCAACATTACGGTACCGAAGCGCAAAAAGATCACTATTTACCGCGCTTAGCGCGTGGTGAAGAGATCCCTTGTTTCGCGCTAACCAGCCCTGAAGCGGGTTCCGACGCTGGCGCAATTCCCGACGTAGGGATCGTGTGCATGGGCGAATGGCAAGGCAAGCAAACTCTGGGCATGCGCCTGACATGGAACAAGCGTTACATCACTCTCGCTCCGATTGCGACCGTGCTTGGCTTAGCCTTCAAGCTTTCTGACCCTGAGCGTTTACTCGGTGGTGAAGAACACTTAGGTATTACCTGTGCGCTTATTCCAACCGATACCGATGGCGTAGAAATTGGTGCTCGTCACTTCCCTCTGAACGTACCGTTCCAAAACGGCCCGACGCGTGGCCAAGATGTTTTCGTTCCTATCGATTTCATTATCGGTGGACAAACCATGGCCGGCCAAGGCTGGCGTATGCTGGTCGAATGCTTGTCGGTTGGGCGAGGTATCACATTGCCGTCTAACGCGACCGGCAGCCTGAAAAGCGTCGCACTGGCCATTGGTGCATATGCCAACATCCGTCGCCAATTCAAAATCTCGATCGGTAAAATGGAAGGGATTGAAGAACCATTAGCGCGCATTGCGGGTAACGCTTACGTCATGGATGCCGCTGCAACCTTAGTGACCTATGGCATCATGCAAGGTGAGAAACCTGCGGTGCTGTCAGCGATTATTAAATATCACTGTACCCATAGGGGGCAGCGTTCAATCATTGATGCAATGGATATCGCCGGTGGTAAAGGCATTATGCTCGGTGAATCAAACTTTGTGGCACGTGCTTACCAAGGTGCTCCGATCGCCATCACCGTTGAAGGCGCCAATATTCTGACGCGCAGCATGATGATCTTCGGTCAGGGCGCAATCCGTTGCCATCCTTATGTACTGGATGAAATGGCTGCCGCGCAGGACAACAGCGTTCCGCGCTTTGATAAGTTGCTGTTTAGCCACTTAGGTCATGTTGGTAGCCATAAAGTACGTAGCTTCTGGCTGGGTCTGACCGATGGCCGCACCAGCGCCACGCCAACCAAAGATGCAACACGCCGCTACTATCAACAGATTAACCGCATGAGCTCTAACCTAGCGCTGTTATCTGATGTATCCATGGGCGTACTGGGGGGGGCACTGAAACGCCGTGAACGTATCTCAGCACGATTGGGGGATTTGCTCAGCCAGCTGTTCTTAGCCACTGCGGTTCTGAAACGTTACGAAGATGAAGGCCGCAACGAAGCGGACCTGCCGCTGGTGCATTGGGGTGTTCAGGATGCGTTGCATCAGGCTGAACAGGCCATCGATGACCTGCTGCGCAACTTCCCGAACGGCTTTGTGGCTGGCGTCATGCGCGCTGTGATTTTCCCACTCGGCCGCGCTCATACCGCCCCATCTGATTATCTGGATCATAAAGTGGCGAAAATCCTTCAGGTTCCATCCGCCACACGTAGCCGCATTGGTCGTGGAATGTATCTCACGCCAAGCGAATACAACCCACATGGTTTGATCGAAGCCGCGCTGGCAGACGTGATTGCCGCAGACCCAATCCATCAGCGCATCTGTAAAGCGCTGGGTAAAAACCTGCCGTTCACCCGCTTGGATCAGTTGGCAAAGGCAGCGCTGGATAAAGGGCTGATCAACGCTGAAGAGCAGGCAATCCTAGTGAAAGCAGAGGAAAGCCGCCTGCGTACCATCAACGTCGATGAATTCGAGCCTGAAGCGCTAGCTGCAGCCGTCGTACCAGAAAAAGAACCGGTAGAAGCCACGCATACGGAGAAAAACCTGCCGGAAAAGCAGAATGGCCTACGGAAAAACGAGGCCGCTTAATCTGAACTATCATGAAAATAGCGGGTCGTATGGCAATCAGTCACATAAAACCCGCTATTAATTTCTAGATAGCGAGCTATTAAGCTTTAGTTAGCTAACTATCAAAAAATTATAGCTATAAGCGAAGATACACGCGCAAGGAAAGCACGTCATGGGCATGATAATCATCCCCGGTTTTATTTTATTTTGTTTCCTCTTGATACTGGCTGCAGTGTTGATGGCAAAACTATCCAAAGCCACAACGCCGGACAAGAAACTAATTCTAAGTTTAGGGTTAGTGCTAGTGTTAAGTGTAGCTAGCTACATTGGTTGGATAGGATATCAATTATTCACCTTAGGTCACTAAGACAAAAAAAGCCCAGATTCTCATCTGGGCTTTTTGATGTTCAGTACTGACGCGATTTAGATCGCTTCCTCATCCTGCTCACCGGTACGAATACGCACTACGCGCGCAACGTCGAAGACAAAGATTTTTCCATCGCCAATTTTGCCAGTTTGAGCGGTCTGCATGATGGTTTCTACGCAGGTATCTACGATGTCATCGGCAACGACGATTTCAATTTTTACCTTCGGCAGGAAATCGACCATGTATTCCGCGCCACGATACAGTTCCGTATGACCTTTCTGGCGCCCAAAACCTTTAACTTCGGTGACGGTCATGCCAGTGATCCCCACTTCAGCCAGCGCTTCGCGAACATCATCCAGCTTGAATGGCTTAATAATTGCGTCAATCTTCTTCATTGCTAATCCCTTTACCAGTTTTTGCGGCCAAAGCCAGATGTAATCGGATAGCGACGATCTTTGCCAAAGTTGCGCGCGGTAATTCGCGGCCCAACTGCAGCCTGACGGCGCTTATATTCATTAATATCAACCAAACGAATAACCTTTCGCACCACCGCCTCGTCAAAGCCTGCGGCAACCAAATCAGCTACCGACTTGTCTTGCTCAACGTAACCTTCCAGAATTGCATCCAGAATGTCATACGGCGGTAAGCTATCCTGATCGAGCTGATCGGGAGCCAGTTCTGCTGATGGTGGACGATCAATAACGCGCTGCGGGATCACATAGGATACCGTATTACGATATTCAGATAGCTTGAATACTAGCGTTTTTGGCACGTCTTTCAACACATCAAAACCACCGGCCATATCACCGTAAAGCGTGGCGTAGCCTACGGCCATTTCACTCTTATTACCGGTAGTTAGAACCAAACGGCGGCGTTTATTCGACAGTGCCATCAGCACTACGCCACGGCAACGCGCCTGTAAATTCTCTTCGGTGGTATCGCGCTCAGTTCCAGCGAACATCGGTGCAAGCTGGCCCATAAAGGCATCAAACATCGGTTCGATGGAGACAATATCAAACTCGACACCCAGAATTTCAGCTTCTTCTTTCGCATCAGCAATGCTGATATCCGCGGTGTAACGGAATGGCATCATCATCGCTTGAACTTTATCTTTACCCAGCGCATCTACTGCAATCGCCAGCGTCAACGCCGAATCGATACCGCCAGATAGGCCGAGCACCGCGCCTTGGAAGCCATTTTTCGTGACATAATCACGCACGGCTAGCACCAACGCTTCATAAACCTGTGCCAGTTCGGGCAGGCTAGCGGCCGGTGCAACCATCGGTTCCACCTGCATATCATGCAAATTGAATAAGGCAGTTTGTTCAGCGAAGGCTGCTAAGCGGTGCGTCATATTACCGGACGCATCAAAGCCTTTAGAACAACCATCAAAAATGAGTTCGTCCTGCCCCCCTACCTGATTCAGATACACCAGAGGTAATCCAGTGCGTTGGCAGTGGCTTGTCAGCAAGGTTTTGCGGATATAGGGTTTTTCACGGTTGTACGGAGAGGCATTGATCGACAACAACACTTCAGCGCCCGCCGCCGCAACCGCATCAACGGGGCCATCGAACCACAGATCTTCACAAATCAGCAGGCCTAAACGATAGCCTTTGAGCTCAACCACACAGCTCTCATGACCCGCTGAGAAATAGCGTTTCTCATCGAATACGCCATAGTTTGGCAGTTGCTGTTTGAAATAACGCGCAACCAACTGTCCCTCAGAGAACAGAGATAGCGCATTATATAAATGCTCTCCTTCACGCCACGGATGACCAACTAAAACCGCGATATCTGTCGATGCCTGCTGCAAACGATCCAACTGCGCCTGACAACGCAGATAAAAATCATCACGGTACAGCAAATCTTCAGGTGGATAGCCCGAAAGCGCCAATTCAGAAAACATCACCAAATCGGCACCCGCTTTGCGCTGCTCGCACAAAGTATTCAGCATACGTTCGGTGTTACCTTCGATATCACCCACCAGCCAGTTGAGCTGGGCTAACGCAATAGAAAGAGATCGACTCATAATTACTCACTTCCTTCGTATTCGAAGCGGCGACCTTGTCGCCACTCCAACTACTTTGGATATAAAAAAGAGGCTGGTTTAATGCGCCAAGTGTAAAACATTCTCATCACTTTGTTTAGCGCCCTAAACGACCAAAAGCACTCGAATTCCCCAGCGTAATTTGACCAGCGGCACCAAGTACGCAGGGGATCCCTATTCTTTGAAATCAGCCGCATCTAACTCATGCCGCGCCAGCAGCTTATAAAACTCGGTACGGTTACGACCAGCCAAACGTGCGGCATTGGTGACGTTGCCTTTCGTTATTTGCAGGAGTTTGCGCAAATAGTTAAGTTCAAAGTGGTTACGCGCCTCAGCAAACGTTGGCAATACCGTATTTTCGCCTTCCAGCGCCTGCTCAACTAAGGCTTCGCTGATCACTGGAGCGCTGGTTAACGCAACGCATTGTTCGATAACGTTAACTAATTGACGCACATTTCCCGGCCAGCTCGCGGCCATTAAGCGGCGCATGGCATCAGTAGAAAAACTACGTACGAAAGGTTTATGGCGTTGAGCCGATTCGCGCAGCAGATGGTTGGCGAGCAGAGGAATGTCCTCAGCGCGCTCGTTCAGCGCCGGAATCTTCAGACTCACCACATTTAGGCGATAGAACAGATCCTCGCGGAACTCCCCTTTTGCCATCGCTTTTGGCAAATCGCGATGCGTGGCGGAAATAATACGCACGTTGATATCGATATCGCGGTTGCTGCCTAACGGGCGCACCTTGCGTTCTTGCAGCACGCGCAACAGTTTTACCTGTAGCGCCAGCGGCATATCACCGATTTCATCCAGAAACAGTGTGCCACCCTCTGCTGCTTGGAATAGCCCTTCTCGGCTACTCACGGCACCGGTAAAAGCGCCTTTAGCATGACCAAACAGCTCAGATTCCAGTAACTGTTCTGGCAATGCGCCGCAGTTGATTGCAATAAACGCTTTTCCTGCCCGTGGGCTAGCGGCATGAATCGCTTGCGCGAGCACTTCTTTACCCGTACCGCTTTGCCCGTTAATCAGCACGCTCACATCTGATTGAGCCACCATATTCGCCTGTTCCAGCAGACGCAACATGGTTGGGCTACGCGTGACGATACCTTCGCGCCAAGTGTCATCACCCGCAGCGGGCATCGACTGAGCTAAGGCCTCATCAATCGCTTTATAAAGGGCATCACGATCAACCGGCTTGGTTAAGAAACCAAATACACCTTGTTGAGTTGCCGCAACCGCATCAGGAATCGAGCCATGAGCGGTAAGAATAATCACCGGCATACCGGGCTGACGCTTTTGGATTTCAGCAAACAGCGCCATCCCATCCATTTCATCCATCCGCAGGTCGCTGATGACTAAATCAATCTGTTCACGCCCTAACACACGTAATGCGTCATGCCCGCTTTCTGCCGTAGTAACACGGAATCCTTCACTACTCAGGCGCATCCCCAGTAGCTTTAGCAAGCTGGGATCATCATCCACTAACAGTAAATTAGCTGGTTTACGTTGTGTCATTCAGTGTGGCTCCTTAGTGGGCGTCCGTGTTAGCAGGTTCTGAAGCTGGCTTGCCACTGGCCTCTGCCGGAGCTTTACTCTCAGATTTCCCTGTGTCGTCAGAGCTATCTTCTTTCACCGACGGATCGGACATCTCTCCCGACATCTGCTTGCGTGAAGAGAGCTGACGTTC
Source organism: Hafnia paralvei (assembly GCF_020150375.1). NCBI lineage: Bacteria > Pseudomonadati > Pseudomonadota > Gammaproteobacteria > Enterobacterales > Hafniaceae > Hafnia > Hafnia paralvei. The sequence continues at coordinate 3,655,777 of NZ_CP083737.1, forward strand.
GATATCTGTCAGGTTTTCTAGCTTACGAGTGGTGTCATCAAGTTGGTACTGCAATCGCCCCTGCGTTTCTCGTAGCGCATCTAGCTGCGAATCCGTACTGGCTTGTAACTTTTGATAACGCGCTTTTTCATCGAGAATATTGATCATCAGCATCTGTTTTTCGCGCCACAGCTGTATCAACGGACGCACAGAAGCAGGGAACTCGGAACGATAACCGTTCAAGCGATCGATAATCTGTCGACGCTCGGCGGCTGTTGGCTCTGCGCTGCCAACCAGAACGCTTTGTTTAAACACACGCTGCCAATTTTCACTGCCCAACGAGCGAGCCTGCAACCGCGCCTCTTGCCCGCTCAGGCGATCGGCACAGTCCATCGCGCGCAGCCAATAAAGCCCATTCTCAACGGCTTCTTTGTCATCATTAAACCAGAGGGTCTCGCAAGAAGCCGTTTGATAATCCACCACTTTACTGTCAGGAATAATCGCCTGTACAGCATGAGAAACCGGGTTACCGGTGCCCGTTTTAGCGCACCCTGTTAGCAAAAATGGAACCAACAACATAGCGCCCAATGCGGAAAATGGACGCAAAACAGACGCCATACGGCGAAGGCCGTCAGCGTCAATCAGATGTTCGTTGAATAGGGCGCGAACAGACCACTTATTCATTAGTTATGAGATCTCTGCGGTTAATGGTAATTCAATGCGAAAACAGACGTCAGCGCCGTCTACGGTCACCAGATGTAAATCACCCTGCATTCGGCGGATACAATCTCGGGCAATGCTTAGCCCCAAGCCGCTCCCTTTTACAGCGCCTTTACGTTGAAGACTTCCCTGATAAAAAGGTTCAAAAATCATGGCCTGCTCAGCCGACGGGATGCCAGCACCGGTGTTAGCCACATCTATCTGTATTTTATCACCAGCCAAACGACTGCGGATCCAGATGGTACCGGATTCCGCCCCATAGTGCACCGCATTGGAATAGAGATTATCAATAACGCGTTCTAATAGCGTAGGTTCTGCCCAGCAAAGGTCAACGTTTAGCTCAGTAAGTGTACGGATAGATTTGGCTCGTGCAGGCAAACTGTGGGCCGACACCACCAGCCCGACCATCTCGCCCAGATTAACATTTTCTTTCTCCATCGGGGCATCTGCCAGCTTGCGGTTGTAATCCAATAGCTGTTCGATGAGCTGCTGCAAATGACGACTGCTGGAGTCCAAAATGCCGACCACTTCCTTTTGATCCTGCGTGAGCGGGCCTGCGACCTCATCGGCTAAAAGCTCCGTTCCTTCTCGCATGCTGGCAAGCGGCGTTTTCAATTCGTGAGAGATGTGACGTAAGAACTCATGACGCTGCGACTCTAACCAAGAAAGGCGTTCACTCAACCAAACAATGCGCTGTGCCAACGATCTGATTTCACGCGGACCACGAAACGCCACCATATTGCCAACGTTTTTGCCCTCGCCTAGACGATTAATCATGCGCTCGACCCCCTTCACAGGGCCGATAATCATGCGAGTAAACAGAAATACCAACAGCACACTCACTAAAAACAGCACCAGTGCCTGCCAACCAAAGAACTGTCCACGCTCGGCAATAGCCTGCTGTAGCTGTTGTCCGCGCGTGAAAATAACGTCTCGCGTCGCCTGAACCATTTGGCCATTTGCCACTGAAAAACCAGCCAATAAAGCCGATGCCTGAGTCACAGGCGCATTATTCTGACACTGAAAAGTCGCCAGTTGGTCAATCAAACCGTTTAACTTTTGGTAATAACGTGGGTCTGGCAACACAGACGCCTGACGCTCCAGCATTTGAGAGTATTGCCCGCGCTGTTTTTGATACAGCTTAGAAAGTGATTCATCGCCTAGCACACAGAACTGCCGGTAGCTACGTTCCATTTCCACCGCAAGGCTCGCCATCGCTTCGCTGCGACGCGCATCGGAAAGCGTGGTGCGGTTGATATCGGCCGCCTGAGAGCTCAAATTATTAAGGCCTTGGTAGGCTTGATAAGCCAGCACCAATAAAGGCAGCAATACCAGCAGAAATGCCAGCAAGACTAGCTGACGTAGCGAACGAGGAAATAAACGCCATCTCTTCAAGGAAATCATCTCATTACCTAAAGGTTTACCCAGATGCTAACTGAGTCAGGCAGGGGGAGCAATTCTTCAATGCATACTCGGCATTCGGGGCGATACGTAGCCGAGCAAAACATCGCGTGACTAGGATTAACGAGCGCGGCCAACGCACATGCAGCGTAATAACTGACGGGAATAAAACAAAAACCCGAAGGCAGATAACTGTCTTCGGGTTCCGTTGGCTGAATGATATCGCTAGTGCAATTCTCGTCTTCAGTGTGATGAGGTAAACCGTCATCGGCGCCGTACAACGGCAAATAAGACGAATGTCATTCATTTTATGTCCCAAATTGATGAACCAATCATCACAGTCGGACATTGAATAGGTGGCGCCTCACTCAACGTGTCGTCCGGAGTTTGATAAAGCGCGTAAGCGACTGTTATCGGATAGTTGGACGGTAGGCACCTTACTTTGGCGTCATTCGATGGCTTATGTAGCCTGACTCGCTATTGCGGTCGCTGACATAAAAGAGTGAATGAGCAACTGTGTTATGCAATGCACGTACCGTGCCAACTTCATAAGACTCATTCTAACAATATAAAATATAAGTATTTTTAAATAAAAATACATTTATATAGGCAATCAATATAGGCGTTATCCTTGGTTCAGCTATATATTTTGCTCTTTTTTTCACCTAGCCGTCGCTAAAAGTAGACACTATGGGTATCGCTTATCACTGCCGTTAAAAATCAATAGGTTAAATGTCTCCTTTTGGAGACACCCATAGTGGGGTGATGTTGTTGTTTTGCGACATAGGGGAATTGCTTGGTTGGCTGACTGTCGTTGATGGGACTACTGTGAAATTTTTCGTTCGCCGATCAGCAAACGCATTTCCATGAGCCCACTGGCGAAGGCGACCGAGATGCCATCTCCGCTCCGGTTTGGAACGTCAATATCCTATGGGATTGTGGTGTAATGTTTCGTTCGCCTGTCAGCAAACGCGTTTCCATGAGCCCACAGGTGAAGGCGACCGATGAGAGCCCCATTGCGCGGGGGCTCTCAACTCGCGCGCTTTTATCCGAGATGCCATCTCCGCTTCGGTTTGGTATCGCCCATCCAGGGCGCCCCAAACTCCGCCGGTACATCCCTGTACCAGCGGCTCTCTCTACCAAGACTTAAGCTTTTAAAAAACAAACCAATATTGTTTTGTCTTTTCGTGTTAGATGAAATGCATGATAGAACCGCCATCAGGGAAGATGGCGGTAGGTCGAGGGCGTACAGGATGTGCGCTCTGAGACCGGTCGGCCAAACGACGCGGTAAAAAAGCGCGAGAGTCGAGAGGTTGCGCGCTGGCAACCGCTCGTCGGACACCTACGCCAGCAGTTTCATGGAAACACAGATGCTGACGGGCGGACGAAAACTTTCACCGTTGATGCATAAATTCAGATGCCCTAGATGATCACCCCAACTGCTTACGTGCATTACGGAACATACGCATCCACGGGCTATCTTCGCCCCACTCGGCTGGGTGCCAAGAGTTGCTAACCGTGCGGAACACGCGTTCTGGGTGTGGCATCATCACAGTCGCACGACCATTGGCGCTAGTAACAGCGGTGATGCCGTTCACTGAGCCATTTGGGTTCGCCGGATAAGACTCGGTGACTTTACCGAAGTTATCAACAAAGCGTAGCGCTACCAGATTATGATGCTCCAGCGCAGCCAGATGCGCATCATCGCGAACTTCTACATGGCCTTCACCGTGCGAAACCGCAATCGGCATACGAGAACCTTCCATTCCTTGGAACAACAATGATGGACTCGCAGTGACTTCCACCAAGCTGAAACGCGCTTCGAAACGTTCTGACGTATTGCGTACAAAACGAGGCCAATGTTCGGCACCGGGAATCAACTCACGCAAATTGGACATCATCTGACAGCCGTTACACACGCCCAAAGCCAAGGTTTGTGGACGATGGAAGAACGATTCAAACTGATCGCGTGCACGTTCATTGAACAGAATGGATTTCGCCCAACCTTCACCGGCACCTAAAACATCACCGTATGAGAAGCCGCCACAAGCTACTAGCGAATGGAATTCATCTAGCGTGATACGCCCTGCCAGAATATCGCTCATGTGTACGTCCACGGCATCAAAACCGGCACGATGGAAAGCAGCTGCCATCTCCACATGAGAGTTCACACCCTGCTCGCGTAACACCGCCAATTTCGGGCGGCTGCCTGTTGCAATATAAGGTGCGGCAATATCTTCCTGAGGATTGAAAGTCAGTTTGACGTTCAAGCCAGGATCGGATTCCACCTGTTTGGCCTGATGTTCCTGATCGGCGCATTCCGGATTATCACGCAGGCGTTGCATCTGCCACGTCGTCTCGGCCCACCACAGACGCAGCGTTGAACGCTGCTCGTGGTACACCTCTTTGCCATGCGACTGAATCGCAAAGCGATCGCCGCTTGAGGCATAACCAATTTCATGCGCGATATCAGCAATTCCCTGCTCGGTCAGAACGGCTTTTACTGCTGCGAGATCCGTGTTACGAACCTGAATAACGGCGCCTAACTCTTCGTTGAACAACGCAGCAAGGTGATCCTGCCCCAGCTTGCTGATATCAATATCCAGCGCACAGTGCCCAGCAAACGCCATTTCCGCCAACGTGACCAATAGACCACCGTCAGAACGGTCGTGATAAGCCAAAAGTTTACCTTCAGCCACCAGCGTCTGCATGGCATTGAAGAAACCAGCCAGCTTCTGCGTGTTACGCACATCTGCGGGCTTATCTCCCAACTGACGATAGACCTGTGCTAGCGCCGTCGCACCTAACGCATTATTCCCCTCGCCCAAGTCGATGAGCAGCAGCGTATTTTCGCCCTGATCAACATGCAACTGTGGTGTCACCGTATGGCGCACGTCTTCGACGCGGGCAAACGCGGTGATCACCAGCGACAACGGTGATGTCATCTCGCGTGGTTGGTTACCTTCCTGCCAGCGCGTTTTCATCGACATGGAATCTTTGCCTACGGGGATAGTGAGCCCCAGCGCTGGGCACAGTTCTTCGCCCACGGCTTTGACTGCTTCATATAAACCCGCATCCTCGCCTGGATGACCGGCTGCAGACATCCAGTTAGCCGAAAGCTTAACGCGTTTAAGCTCACCGATCTGAGTACAGGCAAGGTTAGTTAGCGCTTCGCCTACGGCCAAACGTGCCGAGGCAGCGAAATCAAGCAAAGCAACCGGAGCACGTTCCCCTAAAGACATCGCCTCACCATAGTAGCTGTCGAGGCTTGCGGTCGTTACCGCACAGTCGGCTACTGGGATCTGCCACGGGCCGACCATCTGATCGCGAGCAACCATACCCGTTACGCTACGGTCACCGATGGTAATCAGGAACGTTTTTTCCGCAACGGCAGGTAAATGCATCACACGTTTCACCGCATCAGCAATGCTGATGCTGCCACGGTTTAGCGAATCTCCCAGCGCTTTTAGCGTAGTGACATCACGTGTCATCTTCGGCGTTTTACCCAACAACACGTCCAAAGGCATATCGATAGGTTGATTGTCGAAATGGCGGTCATTCAGCGTTAAATGCAGTTCTTCGGTAGCCTCTCCGATAACGGCATAAGGCGCACGCTCGCGGCGGCAAATCGCATCAAACTGAGCCAGTTTCTCTGGTGCAACGGACATCACATAGCGTTCCTGTGATTCGTTACACCAAACCTCCAGCGGGCTCATTCCCGGCTCATCGTTGAGAATATCGCGCAGTTCAAAACGCCCACCACGCCCCCCATCGCTCACCAACTCAGGCATCGCATTCGATAACCCGCCGGCGCCAACGTCGTGAATAAACTGAATCGGGTTTTCATCACCCAACTGCCAGCAACTATCGATCACTTCCTGACAACGGCGTTCCATCTCTGGGTTGTCACGTTGTACCGATGCAAAATCCAGATCCGCGTCAGACTGGCCTGATGCCATTGAAGAGGCCGCACCACCACCTAAACCAATATTCATCGCAGGCCCGCCAAGCACAATGAGCTTGGCACCCACGGTGATCTCGCCTTTCTGTACGTGTTCCGCGCGAATATTTCCGATACCGCCCGCCAACATAATAGGTTTGTGGTAACCCCGTAGTTCAACGCCGTTATGACTTTTCACCTGTTCTTCATAGGTGCGGAAATAACCCAGCAGCGCTGGACGGCCAAATTCGTTGTTAAACGCTGCCCCACCTAATGGGCCTTCGGTCATAATGCTTAAAGCATTTACAATGCGTTCTGGTTTGCCAAAATCCTGTTCCCACGGCTGTTCAAAGCCAGGAATGCGTAGGTTGGAAACGGAGAAACCGACCAGACCCGCTTTGGGCTTGGAACCGCGGCCCGTTGCGCCCTCATCACGAATTTCGCCACCAGAGCCGGTTGCCGCACCAGGCCACGGAGAGATCGCCGTTGGGTGGTTGTGGGTTTCCACCTTCATCAGGATATGAGCGTCTTCTTGATGGTAGTCATACACACCTGATTCCGGATCGGCAAAGAAGCGCCCCACCGAAGAACCTTCCATCACCGCGGCGTTATCTTTATAAGCCGACAGCACGTAATCTGGCGTCTGCTCATAGGTATTCTTAATCATTTTGAACAGCGATTTTGGCTGCTCCAGCCCATCGATAATCCAATCGGCATTAAAAATCTTGTGGCGGCAGTGCTCAGAGTTCGCCTGAGCAAACATATAAAGCTCAATGTCGTTTGGATTACGCCCCAAGCGAGTGAACGATTCCAAGAGGTAATCGATTTCATCATCGGCCAGCGCCAGCCCTAGGCGTGTATTAGCTTCAACCAGTGCGCTACGGCCTTTTCCCAACATATCGACGCTCTGTACTGGCGCGGGAGATTGGTGGCTAAAGAGTTTCTGAGCGTCCTGCAATTCATGGAATACACGCTCCATCATGCGGTCGTGCAACAGACCCTGCAATTTTTGCCACTGCGCATCGGTAAGTTCAGGTGCATCCACGTAATAGGCAACGCCACGTTCTAAACGGATCACCTGTGGAAGATTACAGTTATGCGCAATGTCAGTTGCTTTAGATGACCACGGGGAAATGGTTCCAGGGCGTGGTGTCACCAACAGCAAACGACCTTTGGGTTCGTGCTCGGCCAAAGAAGGGCCGTATTTTAACAAACGCTGGAGTGTCGCCTTTTCTTCTGCTGAGAGAGGCGCGCTGACGTCAGCAAAGTGCACATATTCAGCATAGATATCGTTGACTGGAAGATTAGCGTCCTGACAAGCAGACAGCAGTTGGGTAACACGAAAAGCCGACAAAGCGGGTGAGCCACGCATGATTTCCATTGGAAATAAGTCCGTCATCTAGGTTCTCTCGTCTTCGAGATGGCTGTGAAAGGTCAAATAGCCTTGTCTACAACCGCCTCAGTGGGCGAAACAGGGGGAAAGCGGGAGACATTATAGAGAATCTACACGCCAGACGAAACCGTTTGCGTAGCCTTTATTTCACATAGGGTGTTTCATAGTGAGATAAAATTTATGTGTTTTTTGAGTTGCGCACTGACGCTTTGTTGCGCAAAATGCCGCCTACCTGTTGATTTAGCCATATACTATCCTGCAAACACAGCCTCACAACTCGATACACATTCATGAGATAACTATTTGAAACGTATAAAATATAATTATTATCTTATTGGTATCGTTTCTGCCCTGCTGGCGCTTGCGCTATGGCCCAACATTCCGTGGCGTAGCGGAAATGAGAGCCAGCTACAACAGATCCTTGACCGTGGGGAACTGCGGGTCAGCACGATTAATTCTCCCTTAACCTATCAGGCTGATGGGAAAAACGTGAGCGGCTTGGACTATGAGCTGGCAAAACGCTTTGCTGATTATCTTGGCGTAAAGCTAAAAGTTCGTGTGCGTGGCACATTGCCCGAATTATTTGACGATTTGGATAGTGGTAAAAGCGATCTGGTTGCAGCCGGTTTGCTTTATAATACCGAGCGCCTGAGCCGTTTTCGCACTGGCCCTGCTTATTACTCGGTATCACAACAGTTGGTTTATCGACAAGGTAAGTCCCGCCCAAAATCGCTGAATGATTTAAGCGGTACGCTTGCAGTGCAATCTGGCTCAGCCCACGTCACCACACTGAGCCAATATAAGCAGAATAAATATCCTAATCTCACTTGGGAATCTTCCAGCGATCTCTCTTCTAACGAGCTTATGCAGCGTGTCGTTCAAGGAAAACTGGATTACACCATTGCGGACTCTGTCAGCGTGGCACTGTTTCAACGCATCCATCCTCAACTCGCCGTTGCTTTTGATATCAGCGATGAAGAGCCAGTCATGTGGTATTTGAACCGCACTGACGACGACAGCTTATATGCCGCCGTTTTGGATTTTTTCAGCAACATGGTGGACGACGGCTCTCTTGCTAGGCTCGAAGAGAAGTATTTAGGCCATGTGGGCGGCTTTGACTACGTCGACATCAAAACGTTTTTAGCTGCAATTGATAACGTACTGCCAGATTTGAGCGATATCTTTAAAAAATATGCAGACAAAATTGACTGGAAACTGTTAGCCGCAATTGCCTATCAAGAATCTCATTGGAATCCTCAAGCAACCTCCCCCACGGGCGTTCGCGGGTTGATGATGCTCACTCGCGCTACGGCTGATGGGCTTGGCGTCAAAGATCGTCTCGATCCCGAACAAAGCATTGCGGGCGGTGCTTTATACCTTGAACGTTTGATGGATAAACTGCCGGACACTATCCCTGAAGATGAGAAAATTTGGTTTGCACTGGCCGCCTACAATATGGGCTATGGTCATATGCTAGACGTGCGTCAATTGACACAAAAACAGGGCGGAAATCCTAATAGCTGGGTTGATGTGAAGCAGCGATTGCCGATGTTAAGCCAGAAGAAGTATAACCAGAATCTCACCTACGGCTACGCACGTGGGCATGAGGCCTATCAGTATGTCGAAAACATTCGCCGTTATCTGGTTAGTCTGGAAGGGTATCTGTTAGAAAAAGAGAAACAAGTCGCCGCCGAGCAAACCCGTCAGGCACTTCTCGGTAAAGGCTATCCTGCCGTATCACCGGAAGATGCACTTGAAGGGAAGCCTAAGCGCAGCCCTCGCGGGCTGCTACCGTTTTAATCTGCTCGATCAGGTTGGTTTAGGCGCCGAGCCTCGCGCTCGGCTTTTTTCTGCTCGCGACGCTGCTGAAAGAACTGGCTTAGCATCTCTGAACATTCATTCGCCATCACGCCAGCGGTAATCTCGATCTGATGGTTCATCCCCGGATGACGTAAAACATCTAGCAAAGATCCCGCCGCCCCAGTTTTTAAATCACTCGCACCATACACCAAACGCTTGATACGGCTGTGAACCATTGCGCCAGCACACATCACGCAGGGCTCTAATGTCACATACAGAGTCGCGTTGAGCAGTCGATAATTCTGCACAATTTGCCCCCCTTGCTGTAACGCCATAATCTCAGCGTGTGCGGTAGGATCGTGGCGGGTAATCGGGCGATTCCATCCCTGCCCTATGACTTCATCATCCAGCACCAAAATAGCCCCTACGGGAACTTCGCCCTGCTCCCATGCTTTTTGCGCTAGTGCTAACGCTTGCTTCATCCAGTAAGCATCATTTAGTTCGCTCACGTGCTCACCTCCGTTCATTCAGGGCGCGCATTATACCTTTCTTGCTTGAAGTTGCATCTTTGGCTTAATCATCATCGTTCAACACCTCTGCACTATTTTTACTATGCGGTCTGGGCGCAAAGTTTTATGCCAAAGAATCACGTACGATGTAAAAGGCTTAAGCCGTCTATTTTATTCAACGTTGAAAAGGAGATGTATCACGATGTTTGGTCAAACTCGAATGGTAAAAAAAGCGCTACTCGCCGGTGTCATGCTTATGGCCTCCACTTCTTTGTGGGCTGCAGAACATTGGATCGATGTTCGCACTCCAGACCAGTATCAGGAAACTCACGTAAAAGGTGCCGTGAATATTCCGTTAAAACAACTGGATCAACGCATCAGCGAAGTGACACAGGACAAGAACGATACGCTGCACCTTTACTGCAATACGGGTAACCAGTCTGGTAAAGCTGAAAAACTGCTGCAAGATATGGGTTACAAAAACGCTATTAATGAAGGCGGCCTCAAAGACGTTGAAAAAACACAGGCCATGATAAAATAATCACACGATTATTCCCCTCGATGCAAAAACCATCGGCTTCGGGGGGCTGACTCATCCTCTCCTTTATCCCCCCTAATTTTACACCCGCGTAAAGATAGGTTAGCAGGACTAACACGTTTAACCACAGCAGAATATTTATACATGCCAAACATCACACAAGACACGAATATATAAATAATCAATGTATTAATTTTGCTATCATTTTATTCCTACCAGATCTTGAGGAAGATCAGATTTACTCTACCTCTTGAGTAGTATCGTGATGTTAATTTTCTCACATTAAGGAATGACACGATGACAACTTCTACCTTCTTTATCCCATCTGTGAACATGATTGGTGCTGGCTGCCTCGCAGAAGCTGCGACCACCATGAAAGGCTATGGCTACAAACACGCGCTGATCGTCACCGATGCCGTCCTGAACAAAATCGGCGTCGTTGCTAAAGTACAATCTCTGCTTGCCGATCTTGGTATCCAAAGCGCCGTGTACGATGGCACTCATCCAAACCCAACCAGCACTAACGTAGCTGAAGGTCTGGAAATTCTACGTCAGCATAAAAGCGACTGTGTTATTTCCCTTGGCGGTGGCTCTCCACACGACTGCGCGAAAGGTATTGCGCTGGTCGCTGCCAACGGAGGTGACATTCGTGATTATGAAGGCGTTGATAAATCAGCGAAGCCACAGCTGCCACTGATTTCTATCAATACCACTGCCGGTACCGCGTCAGAAATGACCCGTTTCTGCATCATTACCGATATCGACCGTCACATCAAAATGGCGATCGTTGATAAGCACGTCACTCCAATTTTGTCCGTTAACGATCCTGAGCTGATGGCGGGAATGCCAAAAGGCCTGACAGCGGCAACCGGTATGGACGCGCTGACTCACGCCGTAGAAGCCTATGTTTCTACTGCGGCGAACCCAATCACCGACGCCTGTGCACTGAAAGCGGTGACCATGATCAGCCAATCTCTGCGCCACGCAGTTGAAAACGGCAGCAACATGGAAGCACGTGAAACCATGGCCTATGCCCAGTTCTTGGCTGGTATGGCATTTAACAACGCGTCACTGGGCTATGTGCATGCCATGGCACACCAACTTGGCGGTTTCTACGATCTGCCGCACGGTGTGTGCAACGCGGTTCTGCTGCCACACGTACAGATCTTTAATGCGAAAGTTTGTGCTTCTCGCCTAAAAGATATCGCAGCCGCAATGGGCGTTGACGTCAGCAACATGAATGACCAACAGGGCGCAGATGCCTGCATCGCTGAAATTCGTAAACTGGCCAAAGATGTCAATATCCCTGCAGGTTTAACCGAGTTGAACGTTAAAATCGAAGATCTGCCAACGTTAGCAACTAACGCGCTGAAAGATGCCTGTGGATTCACTAACCCAATTCAAGCAACTCACGAAGAAATCGTCGCTATCTTTAAGGCAGCAATGTAATAACCTTCTGAGTTAAAAAGACAAAGGTAGGCATAGTGCCTAATGCTGTTCATTTAAGGGATCGAGATATACGGGGCTAGCACACCGCGGGGCACTCCGGCGGCTTCGCCGCTACGACCCCATCGGTGTACTTCCCCTAAAATCAGGCTTAACTGACAAGCATTGAGGCATAGTGCCTACCTTTTTTATGCCCCGAGTTAGCTCTACATCAAATCACTGTGCTGAAACTCTTCACCCAGAAAATCGAGCAACGTTTTCACCGCCGGTAGGAGTCCTCTACGGCTAGGATAAGCGGCATGAATTAACCCCGACGATGGATGCCACTGCGGCAGCACGTCGACCAGTTGACCGCTTGCCAACGCACTACGCGCAACGACATACGGCAAATGAACCACACCCAACCCGGCAACGGCGGCCTGACAGAGCAAACTTAGATTATCGGTGACTATCCGAGGCTGGAAGCTAATGTGTGCCGTCGCGCTATTAGGCCCTTGAAGTCGCCAGCTATAATCACTTTGTACCCATCCCCAATGTAATGCCGGAAGCTCACTGAGCGCCGCAGGCGTCATGTTTCTCCCATCAATCAATGCCGGACTTGCCACCAGCATCTGTCGGCTATTCCCCAGTCGTTTAACCACCAATTCGCTGTCTTCCAGCGGAGACATCCGCACACGAATGGCAATATCAATCCCTTCGTGGATCACATCAACCTTTCGGTTGGTGCTCTCTATTTGCAAGTTCACGCGTGGATAACGCAGCATAAAACGCGACAGCATAGACCCCACCCAATAATCCAACAGTGAAGTCGGGCAACTTATCTTAATCGTGCCACAGGGCTCTGAGTGGCGGCGTGCAACCAACTCTTCTGCCGCCTCGGCTTCCACCACCATCGCACGACAGTGGTGGTAATACTCTTGGCCCAAATCCGTTACTGAAAAACGGCGCGTCGAGCGGTTAATTAACCGGATACCTAAACGCTCTTCCAACTGGGCAATTCGGCGACTGATTTTAGATTTCGGCATACCTAGCGCACGTCCAGCAGCGGCAAAGCCCTGATTTTCGACGACATGAACAAATAAAAACATTTCATTTAAGTCATACATCGTACAACTCCAATTGTTCCAAATTTAGAACAGTGAAACACATTTACGCCTACTACTGCACCAACTTGCTCTGAATTAGACTTATTACATCGAATTTGGCTAAGCGGAGCAACATCATGAAAAAGATTATCGGCGTTTACAGCGCTCCAGGCTCACATTGGGTGGGCGACGGTTTTCCGGTTCGCAGCCTGTTTTCTTATAACCAGCAAGGCGAATACATCAGCCCGTTTCTATTGCTGGACTATGCCGGTCCACAACAGTTCTCAGCAACGGATAAACGTCGTGGCGTGGGTGAGCACCCTCATCGTGGCTTTGAGACTGTCACCATTGTTTATCAGGGGGAGTTAGAACATCGCGACTCCACCGGAAATGGCGGCTTTATTGGCGCAGGAGACGTGCAATGGATGACCGCCGGCGCGGGGATTTTACACGAGGAGTTTCATGCACCGTCATTTGCAGCCACGGGTGGCACGTTAGAGATGATACAGCTGTGGGTCAATCTGCCCGCGAAAGACAAGATGACAGAACCGGGTTATCAAACGCTGCTGAAAGCCCAGATCCCACAGCTCGATCTTGAAAATAATGCAGGACAGCTACGCGTTATCGCCGGTGAGTTCAGCGAGCACCAAGGCCCAGCGCATACCTTCTCACCGCTCGATGTGTGGGACATGAAGCTTAATGCCGGCAAGACAACGAACTTCACGCTACCCGCTGGGCGCAATGCCATTCTGGTGATACTGAAAGGTGCGGTGGAAGTGAATGGACAAAAGCTCCTGCATGATGCGGAACTGGCGTTGTTTTCCGTTGAAGGTGAGAGCGTCACCCTGACCGCACACAGCGACTCCGTGGCATTACTGCTTAGCGGCGCGCCACTCGATGAGCCCATCGTGGGTTATGGCCCGTTCGTCATGAACAGCCAACAGCAAATTGTTCAGGCATTGAGTGATTTTCAAACCGGTCATTTTGGACGAATGACGAGCCAGTAGTCGTCATGGACAAGGACGTCCCTACTTTTCAATTAATTAGATAGATCCCCTGCCATAAAACTAAAAGGTCATCCTATGAATAACCATATTGCTAACTTTAACGGCGATAAGCCGACTATCGATCCTAACGATACCGCGCTCTTACTTATCGACCACCAAAGCGGTCTGTTTCAGGTGGTTAAAGATATCGATTTACCCCAACTGCGAGCCAACGCCATCGCGTTGGCAAAGGCGGCAAATTTACTGCAAATTCCGGTCATTACCACAGCCTCTGTACCGCAAGGACCTAATGGCCCGTTAATCCCAGAAATTCACGCAGCCGCACCGCACGCTACCTACGTGGCGCGTAAAGGGCAAATTAACGCGTGGGATTCACAGGAGTTTGTTGATGCAGTGAAAGCAACCGGCAAGAAAACCTTGGTTATCGCTGGCACGATTACCAGCGTCTGCTTGGCCTTCCCGTGCATCAGCGCTATCTATGAGGGATATAAAGTCTTTGCCGTTGTTGATGCTTCAGGCACCGTTTCACAAATGGCCAGCGATTTAACGATTGCACGCTTAACGCAGGCAGGCGTTGTCCCTATCGACACCATGGGCACTATTTCAGAGCTACAAGGTACTTGGAATCGCCCAGACGCGGAACAGTGGGCTGAAGTGTATGCGCAGGCAATGCCTCATTATCAGTTGCTGATCGAAAGCCATACACGCGCACAACAGGCGGCGCGCGATAACGAAGTGTTAGACTCGCAACGTAGCTAACTTAGCCTAGCCTCTACGCCCCCGTAGAGGCTTTCTCATTCACTCCAGTTGCTGGAGTTCTCCCGTTGGGCTCACGCGGAAACGGTGCTCGCAAAACGCCAGTAGAGGATTATCCTGCTGGCTGTCACTGTATCCACTGAATAACTTAAGAGGTTTACCCAACTGCATTTCTAGCTGAACCACTTTTTCCTGCCCTAAACAGCGCAGCGGCATCACCCAGCCGCCGTTTCTACGCACCATGCGACTGCCGATCATCCTCACCTGATGAATAAAAGGTTCATCAGCATAAACCTGTTCAACCAAACGCTGTGGCGATCCGGTAATCAACCACACCTCTGCGGTTTGGCTGCCGAGATACTCTTTCAGCCGCCCCAGAACTACGGGAAAAGGAACGACATCACGCTTGAAGACTTGAACAAACTGACGTTCTAGCGCATTCAGGCGCGATTCTCGATGACCAAAAGTGATCGCCCAAAGCAACAGGCTTATCGGCCAACGCGTGGCTCTGCCCTGCACGATCAAGCCAAAAGCAATCACGGGTAATAATGGGATCACTAGCAGCAAATTTTGCGGCATATGCCAAATCAGAAATCTTAAAAAGCGCCCAAACATATCTTGCTGATGCAGAGTGCCATCAAGGTCAAAAAAGACCACGCGGTGTGTATTTTTCGCTGACGGGTTATCGGTCAAAATGGCTCCTCGGGAAAGCGAAATCCCATCCTCTAGACAAAAATCCTGTCATAACGGTAACCAGCATCTCTTCAAGATACAACTATGACATCCCATAAACTGCACCGAGCTAAACCAAAGCTCACCGCAAAGGAATAACCTGAGTAAAAAATTGGTGTCTGTCGCTGGAGGGGGTATAATCGCGCCCCCGCGAGTATTTATCCGCCCCACACGAGTGGTTTAGCCGACTTGGTTCGCGACCACCCAGCAACGTTATGAGAGAGTTATGGCCCTACTGATCACAAAAAAATGTATCAACTGTGACATGTGCGAGCCGGAGTGCCCGAACCAAGCGATTTCCATGGGAATGGATATTTACGAGATTGATGCCGAACGCTGCACCGAGTGCGTGGGTCACTACGATGAGCCAACCTGCATGAAGGTTTGCCCCATCGATAATACAATTATTCGCGATCCGGCTCATTTAGAAAGCAACGAACAGCTGTGGGATAAGTTCGTGGTACTGCATCACTCAGACAAAATTTAATGACCGCAGGGCTCTCGCCCTGAGGTCTTATTGAACGATATCAGTTAGCACAAGCGCCTTTAGCATCAAAACGAGGCTGACCGTCAGGGACAATCGCTTTTTCAACCATCCCATCTTCCATCGATGGCGTTATGGCGAAGTGCGCCTGAATTTCCAAAAATACCGGCTGACCGGCTTCGCCCTGAGCGCGGCTATACCCCTGCTCCAGAGCAATGTTATTGCTCACCGGGAAATTTTTGCCTGTAGCGCAATCATGGAAGGTCGCCGCGTCGGCCATGTAAACATACATGCCTTTAAACGTCATCGGCGTAACTGGCAGCGGCGCATCTGTCGCTTTCAGCGTGTAATTCAACGCGGAGTCGATATCGTTGCCGCTGGCGTCCAGCATGTTTAAATCATTGCCTTTAGGACGAAAATAACGCTTGCTGCCGTCTGTACCGGTAAGCACCAGTTTATCGGCGGTGCGCTGCCAGCTACCGTATTCCGCAAAGGCCTGATCGCCGTCACGTGTACCACGGTAAACTTCTTTTAGAACAAAAGTGCCATCTTTTTCCAAAAACAGCGACGTATCCATACCCTGACAATCAGCACAAGGCAACACGCCCTGAAAACTTTGCGCCATCGGCTGGAGAGGTTGTTCTACATATTGAGAACGAGCATTACACCCGAACAGTGCCATCGCACCCGCTGCCAGAAACAGCGAAATAGCCAATTTTTTCACAGTTATTCTCCTACTGTGGATCTTTATCATGTTTGTCTTAAGCCGCACGTAAAGTACTAATATTAATCAGCACTGATCTTACCGCGTAAAGACTTGGTCATCCCGCGTCGGGTTTTGCTTTCGACCCGCTTACGCTTTGCATTTCGGCTCGGCTTAGTAGGACGGCGAACTTTCTCAACCACCCCCGCCGATTTAATCAATTCAGCTAATCTCGCTAGCGCCGCTTCTCGGTTTAACTCCTGACTACGATACTCCTGCGCCTTAATCACCACGATGCCGTCAGAAGTAATCAGATGATGACTCATCGCCAATAAACGCTCCTGATACAACGGAGGTAAACTGGAGGTACGAATATCAAAACGTAGATGAATCGCCGTGGATGACTTATTCACATTCTGACCCCCGTTACCCTGCGCACGGATCGCGGTGAGTTCAATTTCGTCATCAGCAATAGAAACGGTATTGGTTATCTGCAACATCTTAAACTCCCGCAGGTTTCCAATGGTCAAACTGGATCTCTACGTTTTGTTGCGCATCAGACAGCCAAATGGCGCCTTCCTGTATCGTGGCCTGTAGATCCATGGTGCGACTAGCAAATTTTGGCAACTGAGCCATGATGTCATCACTGACAAAACGAATGGAAAGCGCCTTAAGACCACTCAGTTTTGCCTGATTTTGCTGCCACCACACTCTGCCCGCGCGTTCACTATAAGCGTAGAGCACCACTTCCTGCGATAACGAGCAGGCCTTTTTAAGACGTTTCTCATCGGGTAAACCGAGTTCAATCCACAAATCGATTCCGTTGTAATCGTTGCGCAACCATAACTCTGGCTCATCGTCGGCACATAGACCTTTAGTGAACGTCAAACGCTCGTTCGCATGGCAAATCCAGGCCAAAAGTCGCAGCATCATTCGTTGTTCGGTTTCTGAGGGATGCTGTGCCAGCGTCAAAGAAGCATCGTGATAAAAATGACGATCCATATCTGCAATATTGACGTTAGCTTTGTAAATCGTTGCCTTTAATGCCATAAAATCCTCTCGTATAATTATTTACAGTGTACCGTATCCCCTTCCAGCCAACTAGTCGGCTGGGGATTGTCACGTGTAAAGAACGAATTAATTGCGTTGCGCAACGGCTCTAGCTGCTTTCTAGTGAGAGCGACTGTGCTATAGTCGTTGAGATAAGCAGAGCTTATCCTCATGCCGGTTTTTACCAACTGCCCGTCATTGGGATAAGCTTTATAGGAGGATAACTTTGCAGCAATATTCTGAGTTAGTACGCCGTATGTATGCCCAGATTGGCAGTGGAGATTTGGGATATATACCTGATGCGTTAGGTTGTGTTTTAAAAGCTCTGGATGAGGTTGCAGCCAATGAAGCGCTGCCATCTGCCGTTAGGGAACAGGCGGCCTATGCCGCCGCTAACTTATTGGTGAGTGATTATGTCGAAAATTGAAGAGTATCAGCCAATCAACTGTGACGATTACGACAATTTGGAACTCGCCTGCCAGCATCATCTGATACTGGCGCTAGAACTGCGCAACGGAGAGAAGTTGCAAGCTAAAGCCAATGATTTGATTTCGCGTAAACACGTAGAGTATCTGATCATTGAGCAAGACGGCGAGCCACGGGAGTTACGTTTAGACCATATAGCCAGCTTCAGTCACCCAGAAATTGGTACCGTCAACGTAAGCATTTCTTAGCCCCTTTCGGCACACATCTCCAGCCACATATATACGAAGGGCGATGAAATCATCGCCCTTTCTATTTTGGATTTAAGTTTGGATTTAAGGCTGGCTAGGGTTTAAGACTTGCATAGTAGGCGGCTAAATCGCTGATATCCTGCTCAGAAAGATTGCCAACGTAGGCCTTCATCACCTCAGCCTGCCCACCGGAACGCCCCCCGCTTTTATAATCCTTCAGCGCCTGCTCAAGATACATCGCATTCTGACCTGCTAGATTCGGATACATCGGCACCGTCACTTTACCTTCCATACCGTGACAGGCGACACAGGTCATCGCCTTGCTTTTACCTGCTGCCGCATCACCCGCCGCCAGCACTGGCAAAGAAGCCACCGCCGTCAGCACGACCGCAGCCATTAATTTTTTCATCATTGTTATGTTCCTCGACATTGCAATCACGTCAACCCGCGCTATTTATTCTTTCATGAACGAACTATCCCTAGGAGCTTACATTGGTAAGTGACTAGGGTGAACGCGTGCAGCCAACGCGTCTGTGGCTTGAATTATGACGGAGATTATCCTCAACGTAATTGGAGCAGCATCAAGGCAGCAAGCGAGCGCATCCCGATGAGCTTACATAAGTAAGTGATTCGGGTAAGCAAGCACAGCTAACGCCGAGGCAGCTTCAATTATGACAACACCAAATCTCCTAAATAATTCAGGTCACAGGAAGGCGGCAAACACGTGAATCCCTAGGAGCTTACACTGGTAAGTGACTAGGGTGAACACGTGCAGCCAACGCATCTGTGGCCTGAATTATGACGGAGATTATCCTCAACGTAATTGGAGCAGCATCAAGGCAGCAAGCGAGCGCATCCCGATGAGCTTACATAAGTAAGTGATTCGGGTAAGCAAGCACAGCTAACGCCGAGGCAGCTTCAATTATGACAACACCAAATCTCCTAAATAATTCAGGTCACAGGAAGGCGGCAAACACGTGAATCCCTAGGAGCTTACACTGGTAAGTGACTAGGGTGAACACGTGCAGCCAACGCATCTGTGGCCTGAATTATGACGGAGATTTACATCCAGTCTTTGGTCCAGTGAATATTCCATACAGGCTCATCCGCCACGGCCTGCCCATTCTGGGTGATGAATACACCGAGAGCGGCGATGAGCGTTTCACCATAGTAGAGCATAGGCGTTCGCTCGCGTTCCCATGGTGGAATATTGTGTTCTTGCCAGATTTTTTTTATTGGTCGCGAATGGCGGCGGCCAACGATGCGTAGTGTGCCATGGGCGGCGAAGCGAATTGAGACAGCTTCATCGAATTTCGGGGCGCGTACACATATTCCTCGGCTACCGAGCTGTAGTTCACCGAGCCCATCGGGCAGCGACAACGACTCTCGCGGATCCCATGCTATCACTTGATCTTTTAGAGAACGCAGCGGCGGCAATAGATAAAGATGCTGGCGGTAACGGCGGATTTGGCTTTTGCCAAGCTGAAGCTGAGGCTCGGCATCTTCGCGTGCCATGGCGACTTCAGACCAGAGCAATTGGAGTTGCTCTCGGGTCGGCATCATGACGCCAAAGCAGGCGATCCAACGCCGTAATAGCGCATAACGTTTGGCCTCCGACATAGGCAATAGGCCGTCAATATTGAGCGAATCATCTTCACTCATGAGCGATTGCAGCGACTCTAGCAGTAACTCATCGAGCAGTTGTTCTTGCTCTGCACACAAGCTGGCGCTACGAGCAACCGCTTCGGGAAAATGCGGCCAGCGATCGCGTAGATTCGGAATGACGCGCAAGCGCAGGAAATTGCGATCGAAACGATCGTCTTGGTTGCTGTCGTCTTCGACCCATTTGAGATCGTAGTTAGCAGCATACTCCTCAAGCTGAGCACGGCTGATATCCAGCAGAGGACGGAGCTGTTCAGTGCTGAAGAATGGCATATGGCTCGCCATCGCAGAGAGTCCGGTTGGACCACTGCCACGCTTAAGCGCCAGCAAAAACGTTTCGCACTGATCGTCGAGATGCTGAGCCGTGAGCAACGTTTCGTGATGACTTATTTCGTCAGCAATGGCGTGATATCGCGCGTCGCGCGCTGCCGCCTCTACTCCGCTGCGTTGGGAATCAACCTTGACGCGTAGCACCTTCAAGGGAACCTGCCACTGGCGACAAACGGACTCGCAATGATCGACCCATAAATCGGCATAGCGGCTTAGTCCATGATGTACATGGACTGCACGCAGTTGTAGATGAGGAAAATTCTGCATGCGCAGTTGTGCTAGCGCATGCAGAAGTACGGTGGAATCAAGTCCACCGCTAAAAGCAACCATCAGTTGCGAACGCCCCTGAAGCTTGCTGGCAATTCGCATCTGGATTTCTGAGCTATTCATGAAACTTTACGGCGCGGTCACCGCCCTGAACGATTGAATATCAGAACGTTAACCATCCGCTCTGTTGGAAGCAAGTCCTTATTCGCACGACTCGGCGGCAATTGCATTACGGCGTACCATCAACATATGGCACAGCCAGATTAACGCGACTAATCCCACACAGCCGAGCGCGCCCCAGGCGATATCGCTAAAGACGCTCACATAAGCCATAACGGAATGCGCCGTTGCTTCTCCACCCTGTTCAAATGAAACTTCTGCCGTTTGGTTGGCAATAATTCCTGCTAGATAATTAGCTATCGATCCAGTCGCGAGCATATAAATACCGGTCAGGACGCCCGTCACTCCCGGTATTTTCAGACGTGTGATCTGTGCCATCGCAACTGGATCGATAAACAGTTCTGCGCATCCCATAACCGCTAAGCCCAATACGGTCAGCGCCATGGAACCCTGCCCATGAACCGCGGCCCAACGAGCATTAAAAGTAAGAATGCCAAACCCTGCGCTGATCAGCGCAAGGCCTAATGCAAATTTACCCCAGATGCGCAATATACGATTGCCGTTGCTATTTTCACGTACCAGCCAAGCTAGTGCCACGCCGCTTAGCATCACGGCAAAGCCATTCACGGATTGGAATACCGCCGTCGGAATGGTGAAAGAGAACCACTGGCGATTGACAAAACGATCGATAAATAGGCTTATCGAGCTTCCGCCCTGCTGAGCAAATGCCCAAAATAACGTTCCCAGCAACATTAGGATCACGATCTGTAGCAGACCTTTGCGCTGCTCAGGCTCTGCTCGACGATAGATTCCGGCCAGAATAATAATGGCACCAGCACACACCAGAGCCAAAGCGTAGCTCGACCAGTCGCGCCAGAAGAGCACTGCAACAAACAGAGGAGAGAGAATCACCGCCGCCAGCAACCAACCCCAGTTTGGGACGCGCAGCGTTGTATTTTTCATCCCCTGATGGTTCACACCAATGGTATGGCGGAAATGTTTGTGCCCACATAAGAAGATAATCAAACCGGCAAACATACCGATCCCCGCCAGCGCAAAGCCGACGTGCCAGCCGTATTGTTCGGCAGCCAGACCGCAGGCAATTGGCGCTACGATCGAACCAATATTCCCAGCTGCATAGAGCAGTGAAAAACCACCGTCGCGGCGTGGATCTTCGGGAGAGTAAAGTTCTCCCAGCAAGCAGCTGATATTGGATTTGAACAGCCCGTAACCACACACAATGATGGCTAAGGCTAAATAGAGAGAAGACGGTGAAACCGCACTAACGCCCAAGACCACATGGCCCAGCGTCATCAGGATCGCCCCTGCAATCACAGCCATCCGGTTACCTAACAATTTGTCTGCAAGGATCCCGCCGATGATTGGCGTGACATAAACGAGTGAGGCGTAAGCACTATAAAGACTGAAAGCGTGGGTATCGTTGTACCCTAGCTGATGGGTGAGATAAAGAATGAGTAACGCACGCATGCCGTAAAAGCTGAAATATTCCCAGATTTGCAATGCTACGACATAGTAGATAGCGCGCGGTTGTGAGGGTGTTTTCATGTCATCTCCCATTTAAGGGGGTTGCATAATAAAAGGGGGCGCCCTTTATTAGGACGCCCCCTCAGTCAGTCTATTACTTCTGTTCTTTGATAACTTTAACAGTGTAGCGACCGTCAGCCTGACGATATGCACCGTGGATATCAGTTTCGAAGCCTGGGTAGTGCGCACCGATTTCGCACAGCATCTGCAAGAATTCCAGAACTGGGCGACTTTCTTCGGTCAGCATTTCACCTGGCATGACCAAAGGAACTCCTGGAGGATATGGCAGGATCATGTTGGCATTCACTTTGCCGATCATCTCTTCCAGATAAACTTCTTCGGTCTGGCCACGCAGTTCCATCTGGAACGCAGCGTGTGGGTTCATCACCATGGTTGGCAGCACTTCAAATGCACGGTACATCAGGTCCGGCAGGTTGTGGTGCTGAATCAGCGCATGGATACCCTGTGCCAGTTCTTGAATACGCATGTTTTCATAGAACTCTGGATCTTCACGATACAGTGAAGGCAGCATGTTCTTAACGCGCAGGTTCAGATCGTATGAACGTTTAAAGTCGGTCAGTGCACGCAGCAGGCTGAGCGCTTTAGTTTTGTCGATACCGATGCTGAACAGGAACAGCATGTTGTATGGACCGGTTTTCTCAACGATGATGCCGTGCTCATCCAGGTATTTAGAGACGATAGACGCTGGAATACCGGTATCAGCCATTGAACCATCTTTCTGCATCCCTGGAGTCAACAGAGTGACTTTGATTGGGTCCAGATACATGTGGTCGTTATCGATATCTTTGAAGCCATGCCAGTTGTCTTTGGAATCCAAAGGCCAGCATTTCGCTTCGTCGATACCTTCTGGCTGCCATACGTCGAAGAACCAGCCTTCAGACTCGGAGTTCAGACGTTTGATTTCTTTACGGAAACGAATCGCACGTTCGATAGAACCGTTGATCAGACGTTTACCTGCATTACCTTTCATCATTGCTGCTGCGGTTTCGGTAGAAGCCACGATGCCGTAATGAGGAGAAGTCGAGGTGTGCATCATGTAGGCTTCGTTGAAGGTTTCTTCGTTGATATCACCTTTAACGTGAATCATTGAAGCCTGAGAGAATGCAGCCAGCAGTTTATGAGTAGACTGAGTTTCATAAATAACTTTGCCTTCAACACGGCCACCGCTCATACCGCACAGACCTTTGTAGATCGGGCTGAAGTTGGTGTAAGGAACCCATGCAGAGTCAAAGTGGATGGATTTAACGTCCAGCGCTTCTTTGATGTAATCAGTGTTGTACAGCAGACCGTCGTAAGTGGAGTTAGTCACTACGGCGTGAACTGGCCAGGTTGCATTTGGAGTTTGTGCAACGCGTTCAGCGATGGTGTCGTGCTGGAATTCACTCTTAGGAATACCACCCAAAATACCGTAAGCGTTACGGGTTGGACGGAAGTAGATAGGAGTGATGTCGCTCATCATCATCAGATGAGTCAGAGATTTATGGCAGTTACGGTCAATCAGAACGGTGCTGCCAGCAGGTGCAGAGTACATACCAACGATTTTGTTCGCGGTAGAAGTACCGTTAGTCACCATGTAGCTGCGTTCTGCGTTGAAAGTACGCGCAATGTATTCTTCCGCTTCTTTGTGTGGACCTGAGTGATCAAGCAGAGAACCCAGTTCACCCACAGAGATGGAGATATCAGATTTCATCGCGTTAGCGCCGAAGAAATCATAGAAGATGCTACCCACTGGGGATTTCTGGAACGCAGTACCGCCCATGTGACCCGGAGTACAGAAGGTGTATTTGCCTTCTTTAACGTAGTTGAACAGTGCTTTGGTCAGCGGTGGCAAGATTTCGTCGATGTATGCATCGGTGCTCTGACGGATTTTTTGCGCGATATCCTGAGCTGCGCCCAGTGCGTATTCAAAGAACTCAACGTTCAAACGCAGATCGTTCAGGCTAACATCCAGAGTGGAGTGGGTGTTGGCGAAAGCATAAACCGGCAGATGTTCGTTCATCGCGCTGATTTCTTCGCACAGGTCGAGATTATAAGTATCCCAGTCGAAGATAACACCGCACAGACGTGCATTGTTGTCGATGAGTTTCAGCAGGTCTTCACGGTCGTTTGGATAAACAATCTGAAAATCCAGTGCTTCCAGTGCCTTGTGCAGTTCACGGATAGGCTCTTCTTTGAAGTAGACGCCCATGTGATTCAAGATGGCAATAATATTCATACTCTAATTCTCCAGGCAAAAAGCTGGCCCCTCCCTACTTTTCAGTAGAAGTACTTCAAACAGAGAGAGGCTGGATAAATTAATTTGTCTTGCTGTGTGTAATCGCGAGGATTACTCAATTCGTTGTGTTCGTGGCGTTAGCCAAGTCACTTATGCGTTGCTGTCTGCGCTAGCTTGTGGTTTGCGTGAGTTCATTTTACGTGCATAGAACATCAGGATAACCAGGCTCACGATGAAGGTACCGGACAGTTCGAATGAACCCGCCCCCATCAGAGCGATGAAGCAGAAGCAACAACCCAGAACCGATGCAACCAAGCTCAACAGGTTTTTCACGTTGGCGCCTTCGAAACGAATCAGGTCAACGCAAGAGTAGAAGTAAGGCAGCATAGTCAGCAGTACCGCGATACCAGTCAGTTCACCGAACAGGTCAGACGCTTTACCGCCGCTGGCGCTCATTACAGTGATCAGAATCATCAGTACGGTCATTTTCACTGCGGCTAACAACAGGCCTTTCTTAGGAATGCCGTTTTTGTCCAGCTCGCCGTACACTTTAGGGAAGTTACCGTCTTTAGCAGCACGAACACCGGCTTGACCCACCAGCATCATCCAAGAACCTAAAGAGGTTAAACATGCGAATGCGGTGAAAGCAGATACTGCAGGAGCAGCCCAACCACCGACCATTGTTGAAGCACTCATTGCGAACGGTGCACCAGAAGCAGCCATTTCGTGAGCTGGGTACATACCGGCGATAACCTGAGTTGCCGCGATATACACGATACCTGCCAGACCAGTACCTAACATGGTAGCCAGTGGAACGGTACGAGATGGATTTTTCACCATACCAGTACTTACTGCTGCGGATTCAACACCGACGAACGCCCACAGGCACAACAGAATACTTTTGATAACTGCGTGGCTATCAGTACCACCAGAAGTGTTCCAGTTAGCGTGATAAGTCGCAGGGTCAAACCAAGCCCAACCAGCGATAGCAGTACCAATGACTGGGATTAATACCAGAACCAGACCGATAGTGGTTAAACGACTTACCCAAGTACCACCCAACATGTTAACGAAGGTGAAGATCCACACAATCGCGATACAGGCTATACCGGCTGCGATTGGGCTATTCAATACTGGGAAGAAAGTAGAAAGATAAGAAACTGCGGTAATACCGATTGCTAAGTTACCAATCCAGTTTGCATGGTAATAAAGAACACCGGTTTGGAAACCAAATGCCGGACCAATTTCACCAGCATAAGCAATTGGGCCACCTTCTTGAGGGTTTTTAGTAGCCAAACGTGCATATACATACGCTAGTGACATTGCACCGATTAAAGAAATGATCCAACCAAATATTGCGATGGAACCGAGACTCGCCAGGTTCGCAGGTAATAGTGCAATACCGCTCCCCATCATATTACCAGCTACTACGCCGGTGCAGGCAATTAGCCCGATTTTCTTGCTTGATGACATGGTCAGTTGCTCCTGATTAATTTTCAGAAAAGTCGCATTCACTCATTACCGCAGTTAGGTGACCGACTTGATGGGATGCATGGTACTGACCGGCAAAATAAAAGTCCTAAAGGTAAAGTTAAATTATCAGCGTGTCCCAATAAATGACATCTTGACATTTTTATCCAACAAGTAAAAAAACATCAAGAAACATAGATTTTATTCAATAAAAACAGAGTGTTGATATAAAATTTACCCGAATAATTTCAAGCAAACAATCAACATAAAGAAACAAAATTAACACATGCAAACACACAAAAAAACAACACATTTAATGCATATATTTTTCATTGTCAGCAGGATTTTGGGGGGAGGTTTATAATTCTTTGGAGGTAAAAAAAAGCCTGTCCTTTATAAGAAGACAGGCTAGATTAAATATCATACAAATTAATTGTTGTTAGAGAAATCGTAATTGGCAAGATAAGGTGCTACACGGATAACGTTAGTCTGGAAAACCCCATTCTTTATCCAGTCTAATGTGTTATTTCCAGGCCTCAAATTGAATGCCGTAATATAAGCATCAGCGGCAAGGTTATTCTGACCT
Source organism: Hafnia paralvei (assembly GCF_020150375.1). NCBI lineage: Bacteria > Pseudomonadati > Pseudomonadota > Gammaproteobacteria > Enterobacterales > Hafniaceae > Hafnia > Hafnia paralvei. Next base: position 3,682,210 of record NZ_CP083737.1, read on the forward strand.
TTCAATTCGTACACCTTTCCAAGCAATACATAGTTCAGCCAAGACATTTCTAAATCGATACCTTTATTTATCATCTTAAAGGCCTCATCAACTTTGCCCTGACTTAAATAATCAACCGTATATATCTGCTGGATAATTGCGCTATTCTGCAATAACGGAATAGCCTCAACGTCCGTAATCTCTTTACGGAGATCCGCCAAGTCTGATGCATTAAACGGTTGATATGAGTTCAGCAAAATATCAACCAATGCTTTTTCCGCACGCGCGTAGATAAACTCTGGCGACTGTTTTGTAATCTGAGCAAGCAGGACACTGGCTTGGTTCAGTGAGTCACTGTCGCCCTGAATCAATAATTGGTGCGCCTGATAGTAAAGCTGTAACACCTGACTATGTTGCGGTACTAGCGTTTCTATTCTCTGCACCATACTCGAAGGTTGAACGACTTTTAACGTTTGGAACATGCTATCGATGAAATCCTTCTGTACCGTCAGCAAATTATCCGTAGTAATAAAGTAGCGTTTTTCCAACATGACTGAGCTATCAGCGTTATCGATCAAGCGGACTGACAGAAAACACTGCTGCGCGCGATAGTGGCGCTGATTCACAAACTCAATATACATGGACTTACCAGAGCTACTCGGTCCACCATAGTTATAGTTCGTCTGATCATGCACCAAAAACGTTGAGTGTGTATTCAAGCCCTGCGCCAGCATTTCGCTCAGGCCGACAACGTAAGAAAGCTGATTTGTCCAGTTGGTACAGCTGTTGCCCCCCTGAATACGAATATCAATGTCGCGTGGGTTTAGCAACATTGGCGCCGGTGCAACAGGCACTCGCTGGTTAAACACCGCCAAGCCGACCAAAGAAATACACAGCAACAGTGAAGAAAGAAATGCCACCCAGACCCAAAAACGCGAATGCCATAGCTTAGACAACCGTTTTTTTTCACCCTTACTCTTGGTAACGGTTGCGGTTGCTGGGCTATTCAGCGCATCAGCCTGTTGTCGCTGAGATTCAGCCACAGTCGTGCTAAGTGGAAGCTGACCACTGCCGTCTTCTGGCTCATGATCGATAACGACTTTTACAGGCGCATGAGCTGGCATAGTAAAATCTGCACCGCCCTCTTCGCACCAGATAACGGGCTCAACCAGCTTGTAGCCGCGCTTAGGCACGGTGACGATATATTCCGGCGCATCAGGGCGACCGTCTTTGAGATATTTCCTCAGCTCGGAGATACACTGAGTCACCACATGGTTGGTGACAATATTACGTTTCCATACGTTATCAATTAGTTCATCCCTGCTTAGTACCGTATCGGGATGATGAGCAAAGTAGCTCAACATATCGATGAGGCGAGGCTCTAGCACTAATAACCGACCATCACGGGTGATCTTATTATCAGCGGCTAAAACCAACCATTCGCCAACGCGGAAAGTTTGCTCTTGCATGGTGTGCTAAGGCTCAGAGGGAAATGGAAAGAAGCGCGCAATAGTAGCACAGCGGAAGATGTTACACAGTAAACCGCAGCACCCTACGCCCTATTGGTATTATAATTTCAACAATTGGTACTATTTTTTAACCTATTGGTCGCCTGATAAAGCTCAAGCGGCAAGCCATCAGGGTCAGTGAAAAACGTGAATCGTCGTTCAGTGTATGGATCAATGCGTATCGGTTCGCAACGAATCTGGTGCTGCGCCAAATGGGTTACTGCGCTATCAATATCATCTACGCTAAACGCAAGATGTCGCAACCCACAGGCTTCGGGCTGCGAAACACGCGCAGGAGGTTGTGGAAACGAAAACAGCTCAATCGTGTAATCACCATTAAGTGCCAAATCCCCTTTCCAGGAATCTCGCTCCGCACGATACACCTCACTCAATAACGTAAAGCCTAAAATATCGCAGTAAAATGACTTACTGCGTGGGTAATCAGACGCGATAATTGCGATATGGTGGACTTTATTGAGTTTCACACATCCTCCAGATGCTAATGATTCTCAGGGAAATTACCCCCTTACTCAGCAGAAAGCAATTCTACAGTGATAATTGTGCCCTTATAAAGGGTACTCGAAAAATGCAATATTTGAATGATTGATAAAAACAACAAAGCCCGGCATAACCGGGCTTTACAATAGAGATGAGGTGTGGCGGATATTAGCAGTAGCCGTAGTTCATCAGACGCTGATAGCGACGATTCAACAGCTCTTCAGTTTCCAGCACGTCCAGATCGCTCAAATCAGCCAGCAACTGAGCTTTCAGTGATGCAGCCATCGCAGGAACATCACGATGTGCGCCCCCCAAAGGTTCAGGGATCACAGAGTCAATCAGCTTTAGCTCTTTTAGACGAGGAGCGGTAATGCCCATCGCATCTGCGGCCAGTGGCGCTTTATCAGCGCTCTTCCACAGAATCGAAGCACAGCCTTCTGGAGAAATAACGGAATAGGTGCTGTATTGCAGCATATTGACTTTATCACCCACCCCAATTGCCAGCGCCCCGCCCGAACCACCTTCACCGATGACGGTGCAGATAACTGGAACGGTCAAACCAGACATTTCACGTAGGTTACGTGCAATGGCTTCTGACTGGCCACGCTCTTCAGCGCCAACGCCAGGGTATGCGCCTGGTGTGTCGATAAAAGTGATAATTGGCAGCTTAAAGCGTTCAGCCATTTCCATCAGGCGCAGAGCCTTACGATAGCCTTCCGGCGCAGGCATACCAAAGTTACGACGGATTTTCTCTTTGGTTTCACGGCCTTTCTGATGACCAATGATCATCACCGCACGACCGTTCAAACGAGCCATACCGCCAACAATCGCCTTATCATCGGCGTAGGCACGGTCGCCAGCCAACTCATCGAAGTCAGTGAAAATATGCTCGATATAATCCAGCGTGTACGGACGACGCGGATGGCGCGCTAATTGCGCAACCTGCCAGGCCCCCAGATCAGAAAATATCTTACGAGTCAGCTCAACGCTCTTGTCACGCAGGCGCTGTACTTCTTCGTCGATATTAATATCTAATTTTTCGTCTTGACGGCTGACTGAAGTTAGCGAGTCAATTTTCGCTTCAAGTTCTGCAATCGGCTGTTCAAAATCCAGAAAATTCAGACTCATAGTATTCCTATATTAGTCAAATTCCAGTTCGACCTGTTCGTTACCCACCAGAGTACGCAGGTCAACTAGCAGGCGATCTGTCGGCGTTACCCGCCAGGCCGCGCCAAATCTTAACTTAGCGCGTGCATTATCACGTTGATAGTATAAATGCACTGGAATCGTCCCCGACCGATGTGGTTCCAACGAGTCGCGGAGACGGTTTAAAAGCTGGTCATCAATTTGCCTGTCAGTCAGCGAGATAGCAAGCCCACGCGCATATTTTTCGCGTGCTTCACTGATGTCCATTAGCTCGCGGGCGATCATTTTAAGCCCACCGCTAAAGTCATCAAAGCTGACCTGTCCGCTGGCAATCAGGATACGGTCTTTTTCCAGCAAATGTTGGTATTTATCTAACGCATCGGTAAATAGCATCACTTCGAGACGACCGGAACGGTCATCCAGTGTGCAAACGCCAATACGATTACCCCGCTTGGTGGTCATCACTCGTGCAGCTACCACGAGACCAACCGCAGTGGTCATTTTGCCCCGATCCGTCGGATGCATATCTTTTAGGCGCATGCCACCGGCGTAGCGCTCTATCTCCTTAAGGTATTGGGTGATGGGGTGTCCGGTTAGGTACAAACCTAACGTTTCACGCTCGCCATCCAATACCACCTGAGCAGGCCACGGCGCGACGCTGCTATAGGATTTCTCAACCTGTTCAGGTGCCTCTGCCAGCACACCGAACATATCCACCTGACCAATAGCCTCAGCTTTAGCGTGTTGGTCAGCGGCTTTTAATGCGTCATTAAGCGAGTTCATCAGCGCCGCGCGATGCGGCCCCAAGCGATCAAATGCGCCAGACATAATCAGCTTCTCCAGCATACGCCGGTTTAGCTTTTTGGTGTCTGTTCTGGCACACAAATCAAATAACTCTTTGAAATGTCCGCCTTCGTTACGTGCGTCGATGATCGCCTCAATCGGCCCTTCACCTACGCCTTTAATTGCACCGATACCGTAAACAATCTCACCATCATCGTTCACATGGAAGTGATACTGGCCACTATTGATATCCGGCGGAAGCACCTTCAACCCCATTCGCCAGCATTCGTCCACCAAGCCAACAACTTTTTCCGTGTTATCCATATCGGCGGTCATTACCGCTGCCATAAACTCAGCAGGATAATGTGCTTTAAGCCATAACGTTTGGTATGAAACCAAGGCATAGGCTGCGGAGTGAGATTTGTTGAATCCATAACCGGCGAATTTTTCTACCAAGTCAAAGATTTTCATCGACAGCTCACCGTCGATCCCCATCCGCTCTGCGCCCTCTTTAAACACCGAGCGCTGCTTCGCCATCTCTTCCGGCTTTTTCTTACCCATCGCACGACGCAGCATATCCGCTCCGCCCAGCGTATAGCCAGACAGCACCTGTGCGATCTGCATGACCTGTTCTTGGTACAGAATAATGCCGTAGGTCGGCTCCAGTACCGGTTTCAGCGACTCATGCTGCCACTGAACATCAGGATAAGAAACCTCTTCGCGCCCGTGCTTACGGTCAATAAAGTTATCAACCATCCCTGACTGTAAAGGTCCTGGCCGGAACAGCGCCACCAATGCGATCATATCTTCGAAGCAGTCAGGCTTCAGGCGTTTAATCAAATCTTTCATGCCGCGCGATTCAAGCTGGAATACCGCCGTGGTCTCCGAGCGTTGCAGCATGTCGAAACTTTTTTTATCGTCGAGCGGAATAGCCGCGATATCGATAGGATCTTCACCCGCTTTAGCGCGACGGGCGTTAATCATCTCCAACGCCCAGTCGATAATCGTCAGCGTGCGCAGTCCTAAGAAGTCAAACTTGACTAGGCCAGCGTACTCTACGTCGCTCTTGTCAAACTGGGTAACCGGATGATTACCTTCAGAGTCACAGTATAACGGCGCAAAATCGGTGATTTTGGTTGGCGAGATAACCACACCACCAGCATGTTTACCGGCGTTACGTGTTACCCCTTCCAGCTTACGCGCCATATCGATCAGCGCGCGAACCTCTTCATCAGCCTCGTAGATTTCAGGCAACTGGGGTTCGGCTTCAAAAGCCTTCGCCAACGTCATTCCCGGCTCTGGCGGCACCAATTTCGATATACGATCGACAAAACCGTATGGATGCCCGAGCACACGACCAACGTCGCGGATTACCGCTTTCGCCGCCATGGTTCCGAAGGTAATAATCTGCGATACCGCGTCACGGCCATACATTTCCGCCACGTGATCGATAACCCGATCTCGTTTCTCCATGCAGAAGTCGACGTCAAAGTCGGGCATGGATACACGTTCAGGGTTCAGGAATCGTTCGAACAGCAGGTCAAATTCCAGCGGATCCAAATCGGTAATTTTCAGCGCATAGGCCACCAAAGAACCCGCACCAGAACCACGACCGGGCCCAACCGGAACACCGTTATCTTTCGACCACTGGATAAACTCCATGACGATCAGGAAGTAGCCGGGGAATCCCATCTGGTTGATAACTTTTAGCTCAACGTCCAGACGTTCATCATACTCAGGGCGTCTCTTAGCGCGTACTTCCGGATCGGGGAACAAGAACTCCAGACGCTCTTCCAAACCTTCTTTGGATTTGGCAACCAAGAAGTCTTCCGTCGACATTTCACCGGTTGGGAACTGCGGTAGGAAATACTCACCTAAACGGATCGTGACATTACAGCGCTTGGCAATTTCTACGCTATTTTCCAGCGCTTCAGGAATGTCAGCAAATAGCTCACACATTTCCTCTTCGCTGCGCATATATTGCTGAGCGCTGTAGTTTTTAGGCCGTTTAGGATCGTCCAAGGTAAAACCGTCATGAATCGCCACGCGAATTTCATGTGCATCAAAATCACCGGGCTCCAAGAAGCGTACGTCGTTAGTTGCCACTACCGGCAGCTCTCTCTCCTCAGCCAGTGCTACAGCAAAATGGAGATAGCTCTCTTCATCAGGACGGCCGGTCCGGATCAGTTCGAGATAATAACTATCGGCAAAATACTGCTGATAAAAATCGACGCACTCATGCGCCAGTTGCTGATTACCACGCAGCAACATTTTACCGACGTCGCCTTGGCGACCACCGGAGAGCAAGATGAGCCCTTCGCGATATTCAACCAGCCAGTCACGGTCAATAACTGGGCCATCAGCACCGTACCCACGTTGATAGGCGTGCGAAATCAATAGAGTAAGATTTTGGTAGCCGGTATTGTTGGCTGCCAGAATAGTGAGATGAGAAAGCTCATCCCCTAACAATTCGCTTTTGACAAATACATCTGCGCCGATGATCGGTTTAATACCCGCGCCGTGCGCCGAACCATAAAATTTGACTAACCCACACATGTTAGTGTGGTCAGTAATCGCAAAGGCTGGCATACCTAGCGCAGCAACTTTCTTAACCAATGGGCCGACTTTCGCCAGCCCATCAATCATGGAATAGTCACTATGTACGCGCAGATGTATGAAACGTGGTTCAGCCATAAATCAATTACTCGTATAAAAAGCAGTTACTCATCGTGGAACACTATACCCTAAATCATTGGCGTTGCATGAAGACGTCCAGTTCATGAGCTCTTGGCAGAATAGATAATTCCGTCACGAGGAGGAACAATTTTAGTCACCACACATGCGGCTTCAAGTATGACGGATATAGAGGTTTCAATCAGATTCCAAGAACACGTTTTACCGGCCCAAAACTACGGCGATGATGCACTGTTGCGCCTAACTGGGCCAAACGCTCAAGATGAAAAGCGGTTGGATAACCTTTGTGCTGGGCAAATCCATATTCAGGAAATTGCGCATCTAAAACTTCCATTTCGCGATCGCGTGTGACCTTAGCCAAAATGGACGCCGCGCTAATCTCTGCGACCCGACTATCGCCTTTCACGACAGCTTGAGAGGCCATTGGCAGTTTAGGGCATCGGTTACCATCGATCAGTACATAATCGGGTTCAACGGATAACCCCGCGACGGCTCTTTGCATGGCAAGCATGGTCGCATGCAAAATATTTAACTCATCTATCTCATGCGGTTCCGCACGGCCTAAGCTCCAGCTCAAGGCTTTCTCAACAATTTCTTCATACAGCGCATTCCGGCGCTTTTCACTTAGCTTTTTCGAATCAGCCAAGCCAATAATCGGACGAGCGGGATCGAGAATAACCGCAGCGGTGACTACCGCACCAACCAAAGGGCCACGCCCGACCTCATCAACACCAGCAATAAACTGTGCAGATGGATAGACAAAAATGTCATTAATTAAATTGGCACTCATTGAATTACGGCCCATTGATTGACTAGCTTATTGATTGACCAATGACAGCACCGCATCGGCAGCTTGTTCATCAGCGCCACAGCGGATACTTTGATGCAATTCGAGGAAGGTCTTCTGCAAAGCTTTGGTGGATTCACCACCCTCAAGCAATGGCAGTAATGCCGCAGCCAATTTATCTGGCTGGCAGTCATGCTGTAACAACTCTTGAACCAGTTCACGGCGTGCCAGCAGATTAGGCAGAGAAACATAGTCGGTTTTCACTAAGCGCTCAGCCAGCCAAAAGGTGAAAGGCTTCATTCGATAACCCACCACCATAGGACATTTAGCTAGCATGCACTCTAACGCCGCGGTACCCGATGCCAGCAAAGCTGCATCGCTAGCGTACATCGCATTACGGGCTTGACCATCCAGCAGATGCGCAGTTAAGTCAGGTGCTACCTCAGCCTTAATGCGCTCAAACTGCTCACGGCGCTTCGCATTAACCAAAGGCACGACGATCTCTAACGCAGGATATTTCTCTCGCAAAATCATCGCTGTTTTCAAGAAGTCAGCGCTCAGCATTTCCACTTCAGCACTGCGACTTCCCGGTAACAACGCGAGGCACAAGGCATCTGGGGCTATTCCCAATGCTTGACGCGCGGCTTGCTTATCAGGGTTAAGCGGCATGGCGTCCGCCATGGTATGACCGATGAAGCGACAAGGAACATTGAATTTGTCATAAAACGCTTTTTCAAAAGGTAAAAATGCCAGCACTAAATCCGTTGCTTTACCAATTTTGAAAACACGCTTCTGGCGCCATGCCCAAACAGAAGGGCTGACATAATGAATCGTTCTAATACCGCGCTGCTTTAAACGCCCTTCTAACGTGATATTGAAATCAGGTGCATCAATACCAACGAACACATCGGGCTTTAGTTCGCTAAAGCGCTGTGTTAGCTCACGACGGATTTTTAATAGGCGAGGCAGACGTTCGAGGACTTCAACAATCCCCATCACCGCCAGCTCTTCCATTTCAAACCAAGCTTCACAGCCTTCGGCTTGCATTAAAGGTCCTGCGACGCCTACAAAGCGAGCATTAGGATGGCGGGATTTCAAGGCACGAATTAACCCCGCGCCAAGAATATCGCCGGAGGTTTCCCCGGCGACCAAACCGATTGTCAGCGGCCGCGAGTGGCGATCCGCTGGCAATGAGTCAGAGGCGTTCTGAGATAACGTCATAGCTTAGCGAATAATGCCGCGCGTAGAACGCTCAAAGAAATCAACGAACAGCTGCACAGCGGCATGCTGTTGAGCCAACTCGGCAATTTCTGGCTTAGCCTCTTCCAGTGTCTTACCACTACGATAAAGGATCTTGTACGCATTACGGATCGCGTGTAGAGACTCTTTATCGAAACCACGGCGTTTCAGCCCCTCAATATTGAGGCCAAACGGTGTAGCGTGGTTACCTTGAGCGATAACATACGGAGGCACATCTTGAGCAACGCCAGAACAGCCGCCCACCATGACATGAGCACCAATAACACAGAACTGGTGAACCGCCGTCATTCCACCGATGATGGCAAAATCGTCAACCGTAACATGACCACCTAACGTAGCGTTGTTAGCGAAGATACAACGATTGCCGATCACACAGTCATGCGCAATGTGCGCATTGATCATCAGCAAGTTATCGCTACCCACTTTCGTCAGGTTACCGCCCTGCGCAGTACCACGATGAATAGTGACGCTCTCGCGAATACGGTTACGATCGCCGATTTCTACGCGGGTTGGTTCGCCAGCATATTTCAGATCCTGATTCACTTCGCCAATAGAGGCAAACTGATAGATCTCGTTATCGCGGCCAATTTTAGTTATGCCATTGACGACGACGTGGGACTTCAGCACGGTACCTTCGCCGATTTCCACTTGGGAGCCGATATAGCAAAACGGGCCAATATGAACACCGGCTCCAATGACTGCGCCGTCTTCAACGATGGCACTTGGATGGATAAAGGCGGTTGGGTCAATCACGTATTAGGCCTCCCGGCTACGGGCACACATCATTGAAGCTTCGCAAACAATCTTACCATCAACTTTGGCAACACCGTTAAAGCGAGCTACGCCGCGGCGCTCTTTGAGGAATTCAACTTCCAGAATCATCTGGTCACCCGGTTGAACTGGGCGTTTAAAGCGAGCATCATCAATACCAGCAAAATAATAGAGCTCACCTGGTTCCAATTTACCGACGCTTTTGAATGCCAGAATACCGGTGGCCTGAGCCATCGCTTCCAGAATTAAAACACCAGGGAAAATAGGCTTACCAGGGAAGTGGCCCTGAAAGAACGGCTCGTTAAAAGTCACGTTTTTCACTGCGCGCAGGAATTTACCTTCTTCGAAATCCAGAACACGATCCACTAAGAGGAACGGAAAACGGTGCGGCAGTAACTCTAAAATCTCGGAAATATTGAGAGTATGAGTGTCAGTAGTCAAAATACTCTTCCTGTAGGAAAACTAATTGTCATCAACAACACGGCCCGCCTCACGTCAGCAAAGGACAATGATGCAGGCCGCAAATCGTTTTATCCCCGTCATACTTCGAGCTGCATTTTTGTTGGCTACGTTCACTTATCCGAATCACTTACTCGGGTAAGCTCATCGGGATTCACTCACTTGCCGCCTTCAATACAACTCGAATTATTTGGGTATATACCCAGTAAAACAGGATAAATGCCAGGAATTTGTATTCACTGACAAAGGCATAGCTTTAGTCGTTAGTCATTATTGACTTTCTTTTCCACGGCTTTCAGACGCTTATTGATTTCATCAATATTCATCACTAGAGCTGCCGTTTTACGCCAAGCCTTGTTGGGTTGCAGCGGAATACCAGAGGAATAAATGCCAGGTTCAGTGATAGGACGCATCACCATACCCATTCCAGTTACCACAGCTTTGTCGCAAATTTCCATGTGACCATTAATCACACTTGCACCGCCAATTTGGCAATAGCGACCAATCTTAAGACTGCCGGCCATGATAACACCACCAGCCACCGCTGTATTGTCGCCAATCATAACGTTATGCGCAATCTGGCATTGATTGTCGATAATTACACCGTTACCGATAATCGTATCATCTAATGCTCCACGGTCTATCGTGGTACAGGCACCGATCTCAACGCGATCGCCGATACGCACCGTGCCAAGCTGAGGGATTTTAATCCAATTACCGCGATCGTTAGCATAACCAAAACCATCAGCGCCGATAACTGTTCCTGACTGAATCAGACAATTCTCACCAATGTCAATTTGATGATAAACGCTAACGTTGGCCCATAAACGCGTGCCGGAACCAATTTTGGTAAATTTACCAACAAAACAGCCTGCACCGATGATAACGTTGTCGCCTAAAACAACGCCTTCTTCAATCACCGCATTGGCACCAACAGAAACATTGTTGCCTAGCTGAGCCGTCACATCGATCACCGCACTCGGCGCAATATCTTTTGCCGGAGCAGGGGTTGTATCCATAATCTGTGCCATCAATGCATAGGTCAGGTAAGGATTTCTTACCACCAGTGCTGCTGATGTACAGAAAGGCAGATCCGCTTCAGTCAACACCACAGCGCCTGCATTGCAAGCAGCTAATTGTTCACGGTAGCGGCTGTTAGATAAAAAAGTGATTTGGTGCGATTTTGCTGAATGCATAGAAGCAACGCCGGTGATGACGATATCGCCATCACCGTGAAGCTCTGCATTCAACTGCTGAGCAAGGTCAGCAAGTCGAATTGAAGCCATGCCTTATTTAACCTGTTTCAGCACTTGTGCAGTGATGTCATTGGAAGAATCAGCATAAGCGACAGCATTTGCATCAATAACCAGATCGTAGCCTTTGTCTTTAGCAACGGTACGAACAGCATCCTGAATGCGGCTCAACAGCTTATTACGTTCTTCAGCCTGACGGCGACGATTATCCTGCTCAAAAGCCTGTGCTTTCTGAGAGAAAGCATCACGTTGTGCCATGATGTCTTTTTCCATCTTGGTACGATCGCTGGCTTTCATTGTAGAACCGTCACGTTGCAGTTTTTGCATTTTAGACTGCAGATCACGTTCTTGGCTCTGCAGTTCAGTTGCGCGGCTCTTGAACTCATTCTCCAGTTGCTTAGCAACGGTTGCACGCTGTGGCAACTGCTGGAAGATGCTGGATACGTTAACAATTGCAATCTTATCAGCAGCTTGTACGTTAGCAGAAACCGCTAATGCCATGCCCAGACCTGCCGCATATAACCACTTTTTCAATTTAGACTCCTTACCATCACCCATATGTGTCGACGACACGTATACCGCATAGGCACCGACCCATAGTGTCTCTCACAACGTCCATTATAAAAGAACGCTCTGAGTGGAACTTATGCATTATGGTATGAGGACGTATCCCCATACCTTATACAGTAGCTTTTATAGAGTAGCTTATTACCAAGTCTTACCGATGTTAAACTGGAACTGTTCCGCTTTATCACCGTCGTATTTCTTAACTGGTTGCGCGTACGAGAATACCAATGGACCCAGTGGAGACATCCACTGCAGAGCCAGACCAGCAGAAACACGAATATTGCTTGGATCGCTATAATCTGGCTGATTAGGATAAGCGCTCTTATCCCAATTAGTATCCCAAACGGTACCGGCATCCATAAAGATTGAAGTACGCAGAGAGTTAGCATATTTCTCGCCAACGAACGGCGTTGGAGTGATCAGCTCAACACTGGCCACAGCCATCGCGTTACCGCCCACGGCATCATCATCACTCGTTTTGCTCTGATCAACAGAACCATTAGGATTCAGATAAACGGCTTTAGGACCGATGTTATTCGATTGGAAACCACGTACCGAGCTAGAACCACCGGCATAGAAGTTTTCATAGAATGGCATCTCTTTACCGCCAAGCCCGTCACCGTAACCTAAGCGAGAACGTCCCATCACGACCCAAGAACGATCATCATCCAGCGGTAGATAGCTTTGGCTATCGAAGGTGAGTTTGTAGTACTCGTTATCGGAGCCTGGAATCGTCACCTTACCGTTTAGAGAAGCCTTCGTACCCTGAGTTGGGAAGAAGCCGCGGTCAACGTTGTTGTACGTCCACCCCAGAGACCATGTGAAGTCATCTGCCGTGTAGTCAGCCTTATCCGTATCATTAGGATTCTGGCCGACAGACTTCAAGTAACGCCACATCGCAACCTGTGGCTGCATGTCAGACAGGGAGTTATGGACATAACCTAAACCAGTACGCAGCGAGTTATTTTCGTTGATTGGGAACCCTAAGGTACCATCAAGGCCATAGCTGCTGTTGGTATAGTCAGACAGATCCGCATCATCAGCTTTAAAGTCGTTATAGAAAATACGACCGCCCAAGCTGACACCATCAACCGTGAAGTACGGGTTGGTCATCGAGAGTTCAGCATAAGTCTGGTAATCGTTCTTGGTACCACTAATACCAACGGTATTACCTGTACCCAACCAGTTTTCCTGCTGAACACCGACTTGGAAGCTGACACCACTTTCAGTACCGAAACCAACACCAAAGTTGAAAGTACCGGTATTACGTTCTTTCACTTTGTAAGTCACATCGACCTGATCCGGTGCACCTGGAACGCGTTGTGTATCAACATCAACGGTTTCAAAGTAACCGGTACGGTTCAAACGTTCTTTGCCTTGATCAACTAAGTCGCTACCCAGCCACGCACCTTCCATCTGACGCATTTCACGGCGCAAAACAGAGTCTTTGCTTGTGTCATTACCGACAAACTTGATATTACGTACGTAGTAACGGTTACCCGCGTCTACGTTCATATGCAACTTAACGGTTTTATCCGCATCGTTGATTTCAGGCTGAGTCTGAACTTTAGGATAAGCATAACCATAACGACCGAGGAGTTTCTTAACGTCATCCTCCATCTTGGTCACTTTCGCACCGTTATACAGCTCGCCTGGTTCAATTGTAGTCAAGCGATTGATATCAGTACTGTATCCAGCCATATTACCGTTGACTTCAACGCCGGTCAGTTTGTACTGATCGCCTTCGGTAATGTTAATGGTGATATAGATGCCTTTCTTATCTGGCGTTAAGCTGACCTGAGTCGAATCAATATTGAAGCGAGCATAGCCACGATCCAAATAGAAACTTCTCAGTGTTTCGAGGTCGCCCGAAAGTTTTTGTTTTTGATATTTACGGTCACCAACCAAGTTCCACCAAGGAACTTCGTCGCGCAGTTGGAAACGAGCAATCAATTCTTCAGAGGTGAACGCATGGTTCCCCACGATATTGATTTGCTGAATCTGAGCGGATTTACCTTCGGTAAAGACCAGTTTCAAGTCAACACGGTTACGTGGCAGAGGGGTAACCACCGCTTTAACCGACGCACTGTATTTACCGACGCTGTAGTAGAAATCTTCCAAACCTTTTTCAATGCTGGAAAGCATTGTACGGTCCAGAGCTTCGCCTACACGCACGCCAGAAGCCTCAAGGTTCTGCTTCAGCATGTCGTCTTTTACAGACTTGTTACCCGAAAAGGTAATACTCGCGATCGTAGGACGTTCCTTAACCTGCACGATCAAGTTATCACCATCACGCAGCACCCGAACATCTTCGAAGTTGCCGGTCGCATATAATGCGCGAATAGTGTTACTGAGATCTTCATCGCTGACGGTATCGCCAACGCGAACCGGCATGTTAAGTAACGCCGCACCGACGGCGACCCGCTGCAGGCCTTCGAAATGAATATTTTTCACTACGAATCCATCTGCACCGTATACGGTTGCGCTGCCAAACAGCAGCGACGCTATGAGCAACTTTTTCATCGCCATCGTTGTTATGCGTTCTTCCTAACCTAAATCCCGTCCCTTAAAGGCGCGAGAAATCATTGAAAAGTGCAAGCCCCATCAACAACACCAGTAAAATAGAACCGATGCGGTAACTGAAGTCTTGAACTCGCTCGGAAACCGGCCCCCCTTTTAGCTTTTCAATCGCTAAGAAGAGCAAGTGACCACCATCAAGTACTGGGAGTGGGAACAGGTTAATAATTCCTAAATTGACGCTGATTAACGCCAAAAACATTAGGTAATACACTAACCCATACTCCGCTGACATCCCTGCGCCCTGCGCGATCGAAATCGGCCCACTCAGGTTATTCAGCTTTACATCACCAGTAATTAGTTTGCCTATCATAGAGACCGTAAGCTTCATCAACTGCCAAGTTTTATCACTGGCCTGATAAATCGCCATAAACGGCCCATATTGTCGAATCGTTTTATACTCTTCAGGTAATGGAATCACTTTTGGCGCAACGCCAGCAAAGCCTTCGATTTTACCTGCACCAACAGATTTACTGTCTGGTGTTAAATGCACTGATTGGGTATTTCCATTGCGCTCTATTTCCACCGCAATGCTTTCGTTAGGGCTTTCGCGAACCAGCTTAACGAAAGTTAACCAGTTTTTTAATGGCTGACCATCGACTTTAACGATCCTATCGCCGACTTGCAAACCCGCTTTCTGAGCAGCAGAGTCCTTCTGAACTTCAGCTAAAACCGGCTCAATCTGTGGCCCGCGTGGCATGATACCCAACGCAACAACCGGATCTTGCTTATCTGGCTCAAACTGCCAATGAGTTAAATCCAGAGTTTTCCGCGTCGTATTTTCGCTGCCAAACGGAGCGACTTCAACCGTCGTCTCTTTAGACCCGATTTTCCCCACCAGTGCCAAGCGAACTGCATCCCAATCAGGCGTTTCGATACCTGCAACGGACTTTAGTTCCAATCCTGGTGAAATATCTGCCTGAGCAGCGACAGATTGGGGAACAATCTCACCAATAACCGGACGAACACTAGGGACTCCGATGACAAAAACTAACCAGTAAGCGACGATGGCAAATAGGAAGTTAGCAATAGGCCCTGCGCTCACGATCGCTGCTCGCTGCCAAACCGTTTTATTATTAAACGCTTGGTGGCGATACTCTGGGGCAACAGTCTCTACCCGCTCATCGAGCATCTTGACATAGCCACCAAGTGGGATCAGCGCAACTACGTACTCGGTTCCACTGCGGTCAATGCGTCGCCATAAAGCTTTACCAAAGCCAATAGAAAAGCGTTCTACTTTCACCCCACAGCGACGAGCGACCCAGAAATGGCCGAATTCATGAACCGTGATCAACACCCCAAGCGCCACTAAAAACGCAATCAGGCTCCAGAGTATATTGGTCATTGGCAAGCTCCCTGTCTCAAGCGGACTAGTAAAACACTAACAGCATAAGACATGCAAACACTGGTACTGCCGCAGTCAAACTATCAATACGATCCAGAACACCGCCATGTCCAGGGATCAGATGGCCACTATCTTTAATACCGGCCTCGCGTTTGAACATGCTTTCAGTCAAATCGCCTAACACCGACACTAATGCGGCCACAATTGAACAAATCAGTAGGGTTTTGGGATTTATGGAGAGCGGTGCATACAAACCAAATCCCCAGGAAATAAGCGCTGAGGTGATCAAACCACCAATAAAACCTTCCCATGTTTTGCCTGGGGAAACTTTTGGTGCCAGCTTATTTTTGCCAAATAGCTTGCCGAACATGTAAGCACCAGAGTCTGCGCCCCACACAAGGAACATGACATACAGCAACCACCATGCCCCTTGGTAGTGATCGGTTTCATAACCATGCTGGCGTAGCGCAATCATTCCCCAAAAGAACGGGATAATCGTCGCAGCGCCAAAAATAATTTTCAGCACGCGTGAATGCTTCCACCAGCCTGCAGATTTTGGATAGAACAACACGAGTAACAGCGCAACAATCCACCAGACAACGGCTGTCCATAGCGAACCGGCTATGAGCGGAAGATGCACGCTACGGTTGAATTCAGGCAGGCTAAGCAGCATTGCAGCCAGTACTAAGCCACAGATCACCGCCCCCCAGATACGCTGCGAGTTTGTCGTAAACCCAGCAAGTTGTCCCCACTCCCAAGCGGCCAGCATACATATGACTAAAGTCACTATCGCAAAACCAACGGGAGGTAATAAAAACAGCGCCGCAATGACAATTGGCACCAAAATTAAAGCGGTTATAATGCGAGACTTCAGCAAGAGATCCCCCTATGGCGCATCAGGTGCGTTGATAGGTGTAGTTCCTCCGAAGCGGCGCTCGCGTTGTGCAAATGCATTAAGTGCACCTTCAAAGGTAAGTTCATCAAAATCAGGCCACAGCACGTCCGTAAAATAAAACTCGGAATATGCAATTTGCCACAGCAAAAAGTTGCTGACCCGATGCTCTCCACCGGTCCGAATGACGAGGTCAACCGGAGCCAGATCGTGTAAGCAAACTTGCTGGCTTAACAAGTCTTCAGTGATATCGTCAGGCTGAAGAACTCCGGCCTTAACTTGAGCAGCCAACGTTTTCACGCCCTGCATGATATCCCATCGCCCACCATAATTAGCGGCAATATTTAACGTTAGCCCATCATTATTTTCAGTTAATTGCTCAGAACGACGAATGCGTTCCTGTAAGCGAGAGCTAAAGCGACCAATATCACCGATAATTTTCAGACGCACATTGTGCTTATGCAAGCTTTTCACTTCACCGTCTAATGCACGAATGAACAACTCCATTAGAGCGCTCACTTCATGCTCAGGGCGGTTCCAGTTTTCACTGCTAAACGCATACAACGTTAACGCCTTGATGCCATGGCTAACGGCGAAACGTACGGAACGACGTACCGATTTCACCCCAGCTTTATGACCAAATACACGCATTTTGCCCTGACGCTTCGCCCAACGTCCATTGCCGTCCATAATGATAGCGACGTGCTGTGGACCACAGACTATCCCGTCAGTCATTGGTGATTGAGTGGAAGACATACGTGTAATCAATTCCTCAAAAGCATGGTGCTAAAGTAAGGCTCATCTGCAAGCTCAACCTAGCCCACGCGACATCAATTGCACAAACTGAACCGAGTATTAAACAACCAAGTGTTTCATGCGCAAAAAAGCCGTGTACAAGTCACGGCTAACCAATAAATCAGCAGCAAAATCAAAATACTTAACAGACTAAACATCTCGACCCGCTGAAAGTCGCCGCAAACTATATCATTTCACCCGAAAGGCCACAAACTACCTACACAGTGAATAGCTGATCTATATCCGAAAGTTTGCACACAATCTGCCAGCAACCTCTCGAGCTTGGCGATCAATATCCAAAACCTCCGCCACACTTTGTGGCTCACGGCAAGATAACGTCGACAATACATCTTGGTTCAGCGCCGCAATGTCAGTGAAGCGAATTTTTTCATGCAAAAACGCGTCAACGGAGATTTCGTTCGCAGCGTTTAGCGCCGTCGTCGCCGCCTGTCCTGCACGTGACGCATCAATTGCTAGTTGGAGACAAGGATAGCGCACCCTATCAGGTTGCTCGAATGTTAATGCACCAATTTTACAGAAATCGAGAGGTTCAACACCCGTTTCAACACGGTTTGGGTAAGCCATCGCATGGGCAATCGGAGTGCGCATATCAGGAGAACCTAACTGCGCGATCACGCTACCATCGCGGTAACGAACCATCGAATGAATTACAGATTGGGGATGGATGATCACTTCCATCTCTGATTCAGAGGCGTTAAACAACCAACGAGCCTCAATATATTCCAAGCCTTTATTCATCATGGTTGCTGAATCGACAGATATTTTTCGTCCCATCGACCAATTGGGGTGTGCGCAGGCTTGATCTGGAGTAACGGCTGCAAAGTCCTTCAGCGGTAACTGACGGAATGGGCCACCAGATCCGGTAAGAACGATACGTGAAATACCGTGATCGCTTAACGAAGCAAAGCCAAGATTGTGCTGTACCCCTTCAGGCAGGCTTTGGAAAATAGCATTATGCTCGCTATCGATAGGTAAAAGCTGAGCCTTACTCTGCTTCAACGCATCCATAAACAACCGACCGCAGGTTACCAAGGCTTCTTTATTAGCAAGCAGAACCTGCTTGTTTGCTTTGATAGCAGCCAACGTCGGCATCAGACCGGCAGCCCCCACAATGGCAGCCATGACCTGATCGACATCATCCAGAGCGGCTAGATCGCACGCAGCTTGTTCGCCAGCGCTAACCTCAATATCCCCTAACCCTGCATCGATAAGACGCAGACGGAGAGCCTGAGCAGCATTTTCGTCAGCCATCGATACGTAGCGCGGAGCAAACTCGACGCACTGCTGGAACATGACATCAACATTTTTACCCGCTACCAGCGCGGTAACGCTAAAATCATCGGGATTTGCTCGCACTACAGCCAACGTGCTAGTGCCAATAGAACCGGTAGAACCAAGAATAGTCAGTTGCTTCATGAGGGTCTTCTGAATAACTGTTTAGAACAGGAGATACATCAGTCTGAAACGAAGGTCGCGGCTTGTCTATGAGAATTAGCCCGTCTTCAGCAATAGTCTGGTATTTCCCGGGTAGCCAAAAAAACAAAAGCGCCGCCGGAGCGACGCTTTTTTCAAGCCAGAGCAGAATTAAACTTCCATCAACTCTTTTTCTTTGTCAGCTAACGCGGAATCGATCTTTTTGATCATCACGTCAGTCATTTTCTGCACTTCGTCCTGAGATTTGCGATCTTCGTCTTCGCTGATTTCTTTATCTTTCAGCAGAACTTTGACTTTATCGTTAGCGTCACGACGTACGTTACGTACAGATACGCGGCCCTGCTCTGCTTCAGCGCGAACCAATTTAATCAGGTCCTTACGGCGCTCTTCAGTCAGTGCTGGCAATGGCACACGAATAACTGCACCCGCTGACATTGGGTTCAGGCCCAAATCAGATGCCATAATCGCTTTCTCTACTGCAGCAGACAGAGAACGGTCGAACACCGTAATGGCCAATGTGCGAGAGTCTTCAGCGACAACGTTAGCAACCTGACGTAGAGGTGTCGCAGAACCATAATATTCTACAGAGATGCCATCCAGCAGGTTCGGATGAGCACGACCGGTGCGGATTTTACTGATGTTTGATTTAAATGCTTCAACACATTTATCCATGCGCGTTTCAGCATCTTTTTTGATTTCGTTAATCACGTTGCGAACCCTTGAAAACGGTTAATTAAACTGACGCTTCATCGTGAGAAACGTCGATATATTTTCAATCCAGCGTAACTGGCAAGAAAGTCCTGCACAATGCTCACGACAGTAAAACCGCCAGAGAGCCTTATAAACCGAACCTTCCTCGTTCGTAGAGCGCCGTTATGCTGCTAAAAAGTCACACCGATTATTTAGAAATCAGCGTACCTTCTTTCTCACCCATGACGACGCGACGCAAAGCTCCCGGCTTATTCATGTTAAATACACGAATCGGCAGGTTATGGTCACGAGCCAGAGTGAAAGCTGCCAAATCCATGACTTTCAGTTCTTTTTCCAAGACATCCTGATAGGTCATCTGATCAAACAGCGTTGCGTCTGGGTTAGTTACCGGATCGGCTGAGTATACGCCATCAACTTTTGTCGCTTTCAGTACAACGTCAGCTTCAATTTCAATGCCACGCAGGCAAGCAGCAGAGTCAGTTGTAAAGAATGGATTTCCCGTACCGGCAGAGAATATGACCACGCGGTTGTTACGCAACAGACTGATAGCTTCAGCCCAGCTGTAGTTGTCACAAACGCCATTCAGCGGAATTGCAGACATCAGACGCGCGTTAACATAGGCACGATGCAGCGCATCACGCATTGCCAAACCGTTCATCACCGTTGCCAACATCCCCATGTGGTCGCCAACAACGCGATTCATACCCGCCTGAGCCAAACCGGCACCACGGAACAGATTACCGCCGCCGATCACAACACCGACTTGAATTCCTAATTCGACCAGCTCTTTCACTTCCTGAGCCATACGATCCAGTACGCTTGCATCGATGCCAAAACCTTCTGCACCTTGCAGGGCCTCACCGCTAAGCTTGAGCAGGATACGCTGATATACGGGTTTGGAGTTGGTTGCCATGGTGTTCTGTCCTAAGAAGCAGTCAATAAATTGTCGGAGGTATTTCAATGCACGGTCGTAACCGATCATTGGGATACATTCTAATGCTGGCTGGATACTTACTAGTGTAAACCTTTCTACATTGAACTTCGTCGAACGTTTTCAGGTTTATTCAACGTTACATAAAACAATGGAACCACCATCACGGCGGTTCCATTTGAAGGCGATTAAGCGCCTTTAGTCATTGATGCAACTTCTGCAGCAAAGTCTACGGTCGCTTTTTCGATACCTTCACCCACTTCGAAGCGGATGAAATTGGTAACGTCAGCGTTGTGCTCTTTCAGCAACTGGCCCACAGTTTTGCTTGGGTCCATAACGAAAGCTTGACCCGTCAGAGAAACTTCACCGGTGAATTTCTTCATGCGGCCTTCAACCATTTTCTCTGCGATTTCTTTCGGCTTACCAGACTGCATCGCGATGTCTAACTGAACTTGGTACTCTTTTTCTACCACTTCAGCAGATACGTCTTCTGGCTTAACGAATTCAGGCTTGCTTGCAGCAACGTGCATTGCCAGTTGCTTAGCCAGTTCTTCATCAGCGCCTTTAGCAGCAACCAGAACACCGATGCGAGCACCGTGCAGGTAGCTAGCCAGTACGTCGCCTTCCAGAGAGGCAACACGACGGATGTTGATGTTCTCACCGATTTTCGCAACCAGCGCTACACGTTCTTCTTCGAACTGTGCTTTCAGAACTTCAACGTCAGTAATTTTGCCTGCAACAGCAGCATCCAGCACTTTCTCAGCGAATGCCTGGAAACCACCATCTTTAGCAACGAAGTCAGTCTGGCAGTTAACTTCCAGAATCACACCGTAGTTGCCAACGATCTTGGTTTTGATCACGCCGTCAGCAGCGACGTTGCCTGCTTTTTTCGCAGCTTTGATTGCGCCAGATTTGCGCATATTCTCGATTGCCAGCTCGATGTCGCCTTGGGCTTCGGTCAGCGCTTTTTTACAATCCATCATGCCTGCGCCAGTACGTTCACGCAGTTCTTTTACCAGGGTGGCGGTAATTTCAGCCATTGTATTTTCCTCGGTGGTCTCGTCGTGAAGAGCGAACCTCACGGAGACTGGTTCTCTCATCTAGGGATTGGTTCTTTATATCGCCGTGATAAAAAGGCGATTTTTACAAAGAAAGGGGGGGCCATAAAGGCCCCCTAACCAACATATTTCAATACCTGGTTAATAAGGGCTATACCTTTTTATTTGGCGCTGCTGCTGTGTTGGCGGCAACTCCAAAGCTCTTGGGTATAAGCTTGCGCTTGCCTTATTATTCAGCTTCTACGAAGCTTTCTTCCGCTTGGGTAGCCAGATCCTGAGAACGGCCTTCGCGAACAGTTGCCGCTACAGCGTTCAGGTACAGGCTTACTGCACGGATTGCGTCATCGTTACCAGGGATAACGAAGTCAACGCCGTCCGGATCGGAGTTGGTATCAACGATAGAGAATACCGGGATACCCAGGTTGTTGGCTTCTTTAATCGCGATGTGTTCGTGATCGGCATCAACTACGAACAGAGCGTCTGGCAAGCCACCCATGTCCTTGATACCGCCCAGGCTGTTTTCCAGCTTGGCCAGTTCACGAGCGCGCATCAGCGCTTCTTTTTTGGTCAGTTTTTCGAAGGTGCCATCCTGAGACTGGGTTTCCAGATCTTTCAGACGCTTGATGCTCTGACGAACGGTTTTCCAGTTAGTCAGCATACCGCCCAACCAGCGATGGTTCACGAAGAACTGGTCGCAGCTGTTAGCAGCTTCTTTTACCGCTTCGCTTGCAGCGCGCTTAGTACCAACGAACAGGATTTTGCCTTTACGAGCAGAAATCTTCTGCAACTCAGCCAAAGCTTCGTTGAACATTGGAACAGTTTTTTCAAGGTTGATGATGTGAACTTTGTTACGTGCACCGAAGATGAAAGGCTTCATTTTCGGGTTCCAGTAACGGGTCTGGTGACCAAAGTGTACACCAGCCTTGAGCATGTCGCGCATGGAAACAGTTGCCATGATTAAACCTCTATATAAAGTTTGGGGTTAAGCCTCCACATATCCCATGAGCCGACCCAGCAAGGCATTTGTCCGAAGACTCATCCTGCAAGGCACCCCGGCGCACGTGCCGATATGTGTGTGTTGTTGTCGTTTCTTTGCAAAGAATACAAATAACACAATTGAGATTTACAGCTTCCCTATCGGCCTCATTAATGAAAACAGATATAAGAACTGCGGCGCGCTTTATACCATAAACCAGCCACAGACTCCACCTTTTGTTGCATTTTGAGCCCACGGTTATCGTAGGATTTGGCAGCGGTTACGAGGACTGTTACCATGTTCAGCAATTGATTCTCATTGTCGATTTCACGACACCTGCGGACATATATTTCATGGCAATCTCAATAAAAACACCTGAACAAATCGAAAAAATGCGCGTTGCTGGGCGACTGGCGGCGGAAATTCTAGAAATTATCGAGCCATACGTGGTTCCCGGTGTTAGCACCGGTGAACTCGATCGTATCTGTGATGATTACATTACCCAAAAACAGCAAGCGATCTCTGCATGCTTGGGGTATCACGGCTATCCGAAATCCGTTTGTATCTCTGTAAACGAAGTGGTCTGCCACGGTATTCCTAGCGATGAAAAAATCTTGAAAGACGGTGACATCGTCAACATCGACGTTACCGTTATTAAAGACGGCTGGCATGGTGATACCTCCAAGATGTTCATCGTTGGCAAGCCAACCATTCTTGGTGAACGTTTATGCCGTATCACGCTGGAAAGCCTTTATTTAGCGCTGAAAATGGTTAAACCAGGTATCCGCCTGCGCACCATCGGTGCCGAGATCCAGAAGTTTGTTGAATCTCATGGTTTCTCCGTCGTACGTGAATACTGCGGCCACGGCATCGGCGAAGTGTTCCATGAAGAGCCTCAGGTTCTACATTACAATGCTGATGATGGCGGCGTAGTGCTACAGAAAGGCATGACCTTTACCATTGAGCCGATGGTTAACGCTGGTGATTACCGCATCCGTACCATGAAAGATGGCTGGACGGTGAAAACCAAAGATCGCAGCCTGTCGGCACAGTACGAGCATACTATTGTGGTGACAGATAATGGCTGTGAGATTTTGACCCTACGCGAGGAAGAAACCGACCTCCCACGCGTTATCGTTCACGAGAACGTATAACTCGCCGAGCTCTCAACGGGTCAAATTCAGCTCAAACAAAATCGCTGACAAATAATTGCCGTCACAGAGCTAACACCGTTCACTTAAGCTCGATTTTAGGGGGAGC
The DNA here is from genome assembly GCF_020150375.1 of Hafnia paralvei. Lineage (NCBI taxonomy): Bacteria > Pseudomonadati > Pseudomonadota > Gammaproteobacteria > Enterobacterales > Hafniaceae > Hafnia > Hafnia paralvei. The sequence goes on from NZ_CP083737.1 coordinate 3,705,915, forward strand.
ACACCGATGGGGTCGTAGCGGCGTAAACCGCCCCGTGGTGTGCTAGCCCCGTGTATTTCGATCACTCAACTGAACGGAGTTAGCCTCAGAGCGGCTTTTTTTGTGTCTATAATAAATCGATAAATAATTCCATACGCCATCAAAGCCAAAGAAAAACGCTTATCTTTTTGTATCCCAAACCTCCCCCCATAAAAAAAACACTAAACTGACATTATTAGACCCAATATTTATAATTCACTGATACGTAAAGAATTAATTCCATTCTTTAAATTAAGTCGCGAGTGGATTTACCGATTTAAACCGATTACTTTTATTGTATGTTTATTTAGGAGGGGCAAACTTATGTTTCCTGACTGGCTACAATCATTAGCTCTATTTTGGTTATTCAGCGCATTAATTTCGTCAGTTATTATTTATTTGGACATTACGTTTAATCGCCCGCAACCCATGAAAATAATGGTGCTTGCATGGTCAATTAATGCTTTGTATTTCAGCGTTATTGCTTTGGTTGCTTACTTTTGGTTTGGGCGTGCTAAACCTCATATGATGCCAATGATGGAACATCATATGCAGGGGATGGATATGGATATGCCAAGCAAACCTATTACTTGGAAAGGCATATTCACAGTAAGTACTCACTGCGGCGCGGGGTGTACATTGGCCGATATTATCGGTGAGGTCCTCGTATTCTTCATACCCGTGACGCTGGCAGGCAGCGCCGTTTTCGGTAGCTGGGGGCTCGATTTCGTTTTAGCGCTGCTACTGGGTATATTCTTTCAATATTTACCAGGCAGGGAAATGGGGCTAGCGCCAAAAACGGCGTTGAAGAAAGCCATTCAGGCCGATATTTTGTCACTAATCAGTTGGCAAATAGGGATGTATATCTGGATGGCAATCGTGCTGTTCGGTATTTTTACACCAACGATGCCGCGTGACAGCGCCGTTTATTGGTTCATGATGCAGATTGCTATGATATTTGGCTTTATGACCGCTTACCCAGTCAATGGATTACTGTGCAAAAAAGGCATCAAGCATGTGATGTAATACATCCCGCTAGCGCTGAACTTTTTACCTCTTAAAACGCTCCGTATCGCCCTCGAGCGTTTTTTATTGTGTCACATCTATTTGGAGCCCCTCGTACAGTCCCATCGGCTTTGGCATCATCCTCTAAACCAGACTTCAGATTGATACCATTATATCTTGTCTTGTAGCGAACTAAATCAGCGTCCACTGAGGGCTAAAACCGAGTATATTATAGTTTGCTTTATATTCAGCTTAATGCAGCGTATTGAATATGAGGCTAATAACCTTCTGTTTTTAAAAGACTACACAGATAATTTGTGACGTCTTATTATACTCTATAGCCCGAATAAGACGACTAGGGGAGATGCGATGCCCATTCCACATCCAACGTTATTGGATCCCATGATTGAACCACTGATTCAGCCCCCCTCCCCTGACAACTTCGCGGCGTCCGACCTTGAGTGTGCACCACTAAAACAATCGCTTGAGCGTTTTCAGCAGTGGATGTCTGCCGCATTTCAGGCTGGAGAGTCTGCGGAATCATTGATTGCCGCTCGTACTCTCTATATCGATCGTCTACTGACACGTTTGTGGATCCATCTCGGTTTTAAAGAACGCCAAGGCATAGCGCTGATCGCGGTTGGGGGTTATGGCCGCGGCGAATTACATCCACTTTCTGATATTGACCTTCTCATTCTGAGCCAAACCTCACTGGATGACCCCGACGCACAGCGCATCAGCGAATTGATTACGCTGTTATGGGATCTCAAGTTGGAGGTCGGACATAGCGTACGTACACTAGATGAATGCCTGCAAGAAGGCCTTTCTGACCTCACGGTGGCAACCAACCTGATTGAATCGCGGCTGGTTTATGGCGACGTAGCGTTATTCTTACAATTGCAAAAACAAATTTTCAGCGACGAATTCTGGCCATCACCTAAGTTTTTTGATGCCAAAATTCAAGAGCAGAAAGACCGCCACCAGCGCTACCACGGCACCAGCTATAACCTTGAACCGGATATCAAAACCAGCCCCGGCGGGCTGCGTGATATTCATACTTTGCTGTGGGTTGCACATCGTCATTTCGGCGCGACCTCCATGAATGAAATGGTCGGTTTCGGTTTTCTCACCGAAGCCGAGCGCGATGAGCTCAACGAATGCCAAAGCTTTCTATGGCGCATCCGTTTTGCCCTGCATTTGGTTCTCAATCGCTACGATAACCGCCTGCTGTTTGATCGCCAATTTAGCGTCGCACAGCTATTAGGCTACGAAGGCGAAGGTAATGCGCCCATTGAGCGCATGATGAAGGATTTTTATCGCATGACGCGTCGCGTTGGCGAGCTCAACCAAATGCTGTTACAGCTGTTCGATGAAGCCATTCTCGCGCTGGAAACCAATGAAAAACCGCGCCCACTCGATGATCACTTCCAGCTACGCGGCAACCTTATCGATCTTCGCGATGCAGAAACCTTCATGCGCAATCCTGTCACCATTTTGCAAATGTTCTACGTGATGGCAAAAAATCAGGAGATAACCGGGATTTATTCAACAACCCTGCGGCATCTGCGTTACGCCCGTCGTCACCTTGCTCAGCCACTGTGTGATTTACCTGAGGCACGCAAACTGTTTATGGCAATACTGCGTCATCCTGGGGCAGTGAATCGTGCTCTGTTGCCAATGCACCGCCACAGCGTACTGTGGGCTTATATGCCGCAGTGGGGAAAAATCGTCGGTCAAATGCAGTTCGATCTGTTTCATGCCTATACGGTGGACGAGCACACCATGCGCGTGCTACTCAAACTAGAAAGTTTCTCCGATGAAAATACACGCCAGCGCCATCCGCTGTGCGTAGAGCTTTATCCGCGTTTACCACAGCCAGAATTGTTACTTCTCGCTGCGCTCTTCCACGATATTGCCAAAGGACGCGGTGGCGACCACTCTATTCTCGGCGCACAGGACGTGCTCGAATTTGCCCAACTGCACGGCCTAAACTCTCGCGAAACGCAGTTGGTTTCATGGCTGGTACGCTGTCACCTACTCATGTCGGTCACCGCTCAGCGTCGCGATATTCAAGATCCTGCTGTCATCCAGCAATTTAGCGCTGAAGTACAGAGTGAAACCCGGCTGCGCTATTTGGTGAGTCTCACCGTGGCCGACATTTGTGCCACCAACGAAACGCTATGGAATAGCTGGAAACAAAGCCTGTTGCGTGAGCTCTATTTCGCCACCGAAAAACAGCTACGCCGCGGCATGCAAAATACGCCAGATATGCGTGAGCGGGTTCGCCATCATCGCTTACAGGCGCTGGCATTATTGCGTATGGACAATATTAACGAGGAGGCACTGCACCACATCTGGAGCCGCTGCCGCGCTGATTATTTCCTGCGCCACAATCCCAACCAACTGGCGTGGCACGCTCGTCATTTGCTCAAGCATGATGCTAGCAAGCCGCTGGTCCTCGTCAGCCATTTGGCCACACGTGGCGGCACCGAGATTTTTATCTACAGCCCCGATCGCCCTTATCTGTTTGCTGCCGTTGCCGGTGAGCTAGATCGCCGCAACCTGAGTGTTCATGACGCGCAGATCTTCACTAACCGCGATAACTTTGCCATGGACACCTTCGTCGTGCTTGAGCCAGACGGTAGCCCTCTAGCACAGGATCGTCACGCCACCATCAAACATTCGCTAGAGCAGGCGTTAACTCAACAACATTACCGCCACCCGCGCACGCGCCGCCCATCGCCAAAACTCCGTCACTTTACAGTGCCTACTGAGGTCAGTTTCCTGCCGATGCACAACGAGCGCCGTAGTTATATGGAGCTGGTCGCTTTGGATCAGCCTGGATTATTGGCGCAGGTGGGAGAAGTATTTGCCGAAATGGGGTTGTCGCTACACAGTGCTCGAATTACCACCATCGGCGAGCGGGTTGAGGATTTATTTATTCTGGCAGACGGCGAACGTAAAGCATTAAGCATTAAAATGCAGTCAGAATTGGCTCAGCGGTTGACAGAGGCCCTCGATCCAACCGATAAAGGATGATGTATTTTTTGTGATATATGCCTAAATAATTCGAGTTGAAGTGATACGGCAAATTTGTGAGTCCCCAGCAGCATCGCTAACGATGTCACTGGGGAACAACGCATCGACAACTTGAAGTATCAAGGGTATACGTCAATTAATCTTCGGGAATAGAACAAATATGCAGCAGTTGCAAACTCTTATTGAAAACGCCTTCGAGCGCCGCGCGGATATCACTCCGGCTAACGTAGACAGCATCACGCGTGAAGCGGTTAATCAGGTTATTGCGCTATTAGACTCTGGCGAACTCCGCGTCGCTGAGAAAATTAACGGTGAATGGGTTACTCATCAATGGCTGAAAAAAGCCGTACTGCTCTCTTTCCGCATTAACGATAATAAGCTGATGGAAGGCGCTGAGACTCGCTTTTACGATAAAGTTCCAATGAAGTTTGCTGACTACGATGAAGCTCGTTTCCAGCGCGAAGGCTTCCGTGTCGTGCCACCAGCAAGCGTCCGCCAAGGTGCATTTATCGCCCGCAACACCGTGCTGATGCCTTCTTATGTGAATATCGGTGCTTACGTTGACGAAGGCACCATGGTTGATACTTGGGCAACCGTAGGTTCTTGCGCGCAGATTGGTAAGAATGTTCACCTGTCTGGCGGCGTAGGTATTGGCGGCGTTTTAGAGCCTTTACAGGCTAACCCTACCATCATCGAAGATAACTGCTTCATCGGCGCACGTTCCGAAGTCGTTGAAGGCGTTATCGTTGAAGAAGGCTCGGTGATTTCCATGGGCGTTTACTTGGGCCAAAGCACTAAGATCTACGACCGTGAAACTGGCGAAGTTCATTACGGGCGCGTTCCGGCAGGCTCGGTGGTTGTTTCTGGCAACCTACCGTCTAAAGATGGCAAATACAGCCTGTACTGTGCAGTTATCGTGAAGAAAGTAGACGCGAAAACTCGCGGTAAAGTCGGTATTAACGAGCTGTTACGCAGTATCGACTAACACAACATTGATAGCGGGCCATCAGCCCGCTATTTTTTTATCTGTCACTTTGCACTGACAGAGTGATACGCCACGCAGATTTAATGGATGCCGTTATTTAGTCTATATTTCATCTTCTCATGAAAGATACCAAAGGTGCCTCTATGTATGACAACCTGAAAAGCTTGGGGATTAATCAACCCGAAGAGATTGACCGCTACAGCCTTCGTCAGGAGGCCAATAACGACATACTGAAGATTTATTTCCGTAAAGATAAAGGCGAGTTTTTTGCCAAAAGCGTGAAGTTCAAATATCCACGCCAACGCAAAACTATCGTGGCCGATAATGCAGGGCAAGGTTACAAAGAGATCCACGAAATTAATCCTAACCTTCGCTATGTGATTGATGAGCTCGATCAGATCTGCAAACGCGATCAGGTAGAAGTCGATCTGAAACATAAGATCTTGGACGATCTACGTCATCTTGAAAGCGTAGTGGCGAATAAAATCGCCGAGATTGAGGCTGATCTGGAGAAGTTGACGCAGAAGTAGGCATCCAAGTAAGACGACACTTCTATACTCACTTCTATACTAGAGCAGTGAAGGGTTTCGTCCGCCCATCAGCATTTGTGTTTCTATGAACCCGCTAGTGTAGGCGTCCGACGAGAGGTTGCCAGCGTGCAACCTCTCGACTCTCGCACTTTTTACCGAGTCGTTTGGCCGACCGGTCTCAGAGCGTACATCCCTGTGCGCCTTCGACCTACCGCCATCTTCCTGATGGCGGTTCTATCATGCATTTCATTCAACACGAAAAAGACAAAGCAATATTGTTTTGTTTGTGTCTTTTTAATTGTTTAAGTCTTGGTAGGGAGAGCCGCCGATACAGGGATGTATCGGCGGAGTTTGGGGCGGCTTGGATGGCCGATACCAAACCGGAGCGGAGATGGCATCTCGGATAAAAGCGCGCGAGTGCAGAGACCACGCGCTGGTGGTCTCTGCACGTACGCCTTCATCAGTGTATCAATGAAGCTCGGCATAGACGGGCGGGCGAAATATTACACTGTAGGAACATAATCAAGCCCCACCTACAATCTACTGAACCAACAACCCCCACTTCTCCACCCACGGCCCTGTCACGACCTCGGGCTCTGCATCTACCTGTGCATCCACTTCAAGAAGCTCGCCGATGCGCGTCGCTTTTTGCTCTTGCAGCAACTCATCAAACTGGTGGCCAGCACCACAGAAATGGGTGTAACTACTGTCGCCTAGCGCGATCAACCCGTAGCGCAGTTCTGGTTGGTAGCCAACGTTATCTCTCACCGCATGAAACAGCGGTGCGATAGAATCAGGTAAATCGCCTTGCCCCGTTGTTGACGTGACGATCAATACATAATGATTGCGGTAGAACTGCCACTCTTCTAGCGTTCCTTCCTCAAACAATTTCACATCGTGGCCCTGTGCCTTGAGGATATTCTCCGCGTCCTCTGCAGCCATCAATGCGTTGCCGTAAACCGTTCCAACAAAAATGCCAACCTGCGCCATAATGCTTTCCCTTTTAGTAAGAATTTACGCTGACGTTGTCTTACTCATCCTGACCGTAACTCACGAGAAACTCAACCCTTTCAAGGTCAGGGAGATACTCTTCCCAACCAAAATGCGCCATCATTCGTTGCCAACGATCGTCAAGCCCAGCCTGTAGGAAAAGTGGCTCTCCGGTAATCGGATGCTCTAAACACAGCTCACTCGCGTGCAACATCAAACCAGAACAGGCAAAGTGCTGAGACATCGCGCGATTCTGGCGTAGGTCCCCATGTTTGGTATCGCCAATAATCGGGTGGCGTAGATGTGCCATATGACGACGTAGCTGATGTTTACGGCCTGTCTCCGGTTTTAGCTCAATCAAGCTGTAACGCGCGGTTTGATACTTACCTACCGCAACCGGCATTTCCACCGTAGCCAAAGAACGATAGTGAGTAACAGCCGTTTGTGGTGCTTTATCAGGAGAGCTGAACTTATCTGCAATCTTGTCCAGCTCAGGTGTCAGGGCATAATCAATAACCGCCTCACCTTCTAAATAGCCTCGCACCACCGCATGATACGTTTTATTCATTTCACGCTGCTCAAACTGCTCAGACAGCATACGTGCCACCTCGCTGGATAGCGCCATCAGCAACACGCCAGATGTCGGCCGATCTAGACGATGCACGGGAAATACATGTTGACCAATCTGATCACGCAGCGTTTGCATCACAAATACCGTTTCATGGCGATCAAGCCAACTGCGATGAACTAACCAGCCCGCAGGCTTATTGACCGCAACAAGATGCTCGTCCTGATAAATAATATTAAGCATCAATTAGCATCTTCTTGATTCAGCATGTCATCCAACTGCTGAAGCAATACGATTAAGGGCTGAACCTCCTGCAGACGCTCTTTAAAGGCAACTTCAAAATAAGGGGCAATTGCAAAACGACGTGGCAATGGCGATTGACTATCGAGCAAAGCAAACATGCGTGGTAGCAATATCCACTGCAGCCATTGTTCTGGCGCCATGGTATCTACACAAAAAGGTTCTTTGCTTTCAAATGCCTGAGCATCAGGCGCACATTCCTGAGACAGATTTAAACTGTCCAACTGTTGCTCTATTTGCAGCAAATGTTGTCTGACTTTAGCGTATTCGCTCATGCTTTTCTCACTCATCTCTACAGGCGGGATACAAAATGGGGGCAAAGGATAGCATTGAAGGGAGTTCCCCCCAATAGGCTCTCTTGATAGGGTACTGCGGGATATAACAATTCTGTATAGGCAAAGAAAAAGGGCGTACTGTTTACACAGTACGCCCGGTTCGTTTTATAGCAATCCAGCTACTCATTGTGCTCCCTGCTCATCCATGAAAACTTTTCCGTATGGCTATCCATTTCCTAACAATCCGTCGACTCGTCCTACTTTCGTCCTGACGTTTCATCCTGCATCATCCAGATGCTGTTCCTCAGTCTTCCTGACCCGCCTGTTATCCTAACCGGCTCTCAATCTCCGTCCTGGAGGTGTCCTTTACTTCAATCCTGAAGTGTCCTTGGCCAACATCCTGTGGCACATCCTTTATCACTCTTCCTGAGTGTGTCCCTAGCTCCTTCCCGAAGCAACATCATCCTGATGTGTCCTGCTCCAACCGTCTTCCCTTCCGGTGAAACTAATATCGCTGATTCTTTCCCTTAAAACAATAAGGCTTTAAGGCTCACAGATGGCTTACACGGTGGAAAATATCAAATTAAAAACGTAATCCATTGATGTATAAGAATAAGTAAAATACAACTTACGCAAACTCTGCATAAATAAGCGATATATCCTACACGCCGTGTGAGAGATCTCTCACACGGCGACGGGCAACCGTGTAAGCCAACCTTACTTTTTGATGACTGGCTGCAAACGAGAAAGGAACTCCGACAATGATTCAGCCAGCACTTCTCGCTGTTTACTACCGAACTGCTCCAGCAAAACATTGCCCGTGAGGTTACAGAGGGAAACTAGCTGCAGCTCTGAATCTGTAGTCGCTAAAAACAACGTAGGCGATAGTTTCAAACGGCGTTGCGTCACAAGATGTCCAATTTGATTCTCTTGCAAACGCTGCAAATCATCTTCACTCCACACCTGAACTAAATCCAAATGCAGATCATCCAGCGTGGCGCTCATATCACCGGCGTATTGTGAGGTAAAAAAGGGAACAATATCTTTATGCAATTGAATATCTAAAGCACGGGAAATACCGTTTAATCCGTCGGGAGCTGTCGCCAACAGAGCTTTCCAATAGACTTTCTCGTTCTCGGTGCGTACAACGCAGGGCGAAGCGACACCGTATAGCGCTTCACTATAAGGAAAATCGCCGGTTTCATTCTGCCAAACATTGATAAAACGGTGGGTAAACTCCGCTAATGCGGCAGAAACATCATGCACCATGTTTTCTCTCACTAAGGTAAACTATAAAGTATCTGCTGATTGTACCGTTCTTATTCAAACATAGGCCACATAATGTCATACCAAGATCACAAGGCGCTCTCCGGCTTAACCCTTGGCAAAGCAACCGAATACCGCGATCAATACGACGCAACCCTGCTCCAGCCGGTTCCTCGCAGCATGAACCGCGAGCCATTAGGACTTTATCCAGAAACTCTGCCTTTCCGTGGTGGCGATATTTGGACGCTGTATGAGCTGTCATGGCTCAATGCCAAAGGCTTGCCTCAGGTGGCCATTGCCGATGTTGAACTGGATGCCTTCAGCCACAATCTGATTGAATCAAAAAGCTTTAAGCTTTACCTCAACAGCTTCAACCAGACGCGCTTTGCAGACTGGAATGAAGTACAAACCACGTTACAGCGCGATCTGGCACACTGTGCACAGGGCAACGTTAGCGTACAGTTAATGTCGCTTGATAGCGTTGAAGGCCAAGCCATCGCATCATTTGACGGCGAATGTATTGATCATCAAGATATTGAAATCACCCACTACGAATTTAACGCTGAACTCCTTAAAAACGCCGCCAACAAGCAGGCTATCGTTGAAGAAACATTGGTGAGCCACCTGTTAAAATCCAACTGCCTTATTACTCATCAGCCTGATTGGGGCTCCGTGATGATTCAGTATCGTGGTCCAAAAATCGATCGCGAAGCATTACTACGCTATTTGGTGTCATTTCGTCATCACAACGAATTTCATGAACAGTGTGTTGAACGCATTTTCTGTGATATTCAGCGCTTCTGTCAGCCAGAAACGCTCAGCGTATATGCCCGCTATACCCGTCGCGGTGGCCTAGATATCAATCCTTGGCGCACAAATACTCCGTTCGTTGCACCAAAAGGCCGACTGGTTCGCCAATAAGCTTCGCAAAAATCGCAGAAGCTTACCGACTCTTACGTAAGAGTATTGGCAAAATCCAAAAGACAACGGTAAGGTGATTGAGGGGCGCAAAACGCGTTGTACCACAATAAACTACTGATGAATCAAGATACCTGCTTGGTTGATACGCTAGTTTTACGCCAGCTTTGAAGAATAATGTAAAAGGTAAAGTAGCTCATTAATTCCATTGCAAAACGTGTCAGGAACAACGGAAATCAACGGCCTCGCCACTGAACAGGCATGCTAATCCTGATACAAACGCGGTAACCGCATCGGTAGATGTATAGGAGTGACTTTGATTACACATATCAGCCCACTTGGGTCTATGGATTTGTTGTCGCAGCTTGAAGTTGACATGCTAAAGCGTACAGCAAGCAGCGATTTATACCGTCTATTCCGCAACTGCTCCCTCGCCGTTCTTAACTCTGGCGCACAAACCGATAACAGCACCGAGCTTCTATCGCGATTTGAAAGTTTTGATATCAACGTATTACAACGCGAACGTGGCGTAAAATTGGAGCTGGTCAATCCACCTGAAGATGCTTTTGTTGATGGACAAATCATCCGCTCTCTACAGGCCAATCTGTTTGCCGTCCTGCGAGATATTTTGTTCGTTAACGGACAGATGAGCAGTAATGGCCGCTACCCACATCTCGATAGTAAAAATCCAGTTCATATTACGAACATGGTGTTCTCTATCTTGCGCAACGCCCGAGCGCTTCATGTGGGTGAAGAACCCAATATGATTGTGTGCTGGGGCGGACACTCGATTAACGAAATCGAGTATCTCTATGCTCGTAAAGTCGGCAATCAACTGGGACTGCGTGAATTAAACATCTGTACAGGCTGTGGGCCAGGCGCCATGGAAGCGCCAATGAAAGGCGCCGCCGTGGGTCACGCGCAGCAACGCTACAGAGATAGTCGCTTTATCGGTATGACAGAGCCATCCATCATCGCGGCTGAGCCACCAAATCCTTTGGTGAATGAACTGGTGATCATGCCAGATATCGAAAAACGTCTAGAAGCCTTTGTTCGCTTTGGTCATGGGATCATCATCTTCCCTGGCGGCGTAGGTACTGCGGAAGAATTACTCTATCTGCTCGGCATTTTGATGAATCCGGAGAACAAAGATCAGGTATTGCCGCTGATCCTGACCGGCCCAAAAGAGAGTGAAGATTACTTCCGCGTACTGGATGAATTCATCATGAGCACGCTAGGCGAAACTGCGCGTAAGCATTACACCATTATCATCGACGATCCGGCTGAAGTCGCCCGCCAGATGAAACGTGCGATGCCGAAGGTGAAGGAGAATCGTCGTCAAACCGGAGACTTCTACAGCTTCAACTGGTCGATAAAGATTGCTCCAGACTTACAGCTACCGTTTGAGCCAACGCACGCGAATATGGCCGATCTCAATCTGTATCCAGATCAACCTCCAGAGCAGCTAGCCGCATCGTTACGTCGAGCATTCTCAGGGATTGTGGCGGGTAATGTGAAAGAAATAGGCATCGCCGAAATTGAAAAACATGGCCCGTTTAAAATCCACGGTGACGCTAAGATGATGCAGCACATGGATCATCTGCTACAAGGCTTTGTCGCGCAGCATCGTATGAAACTGCCGGGAACCGCCTATGTATCTTGTTATGAGATTATCAAATAATCATCATTAACACTCTGGGCGGTGGAATGCCGCCCATTTTCTCTGTTCATCAGTAATTACCATGCAAATACACCTTCTGATCGTTGATGCCTTAAATCTCATTCGCCGCATTCATGCCGTTCAAGGCTCCCCCTGCGTTGTTGCCTGCCAGCACGCGTTACAGCAGCTATTGGCTCATAGCCAACCAACACATGCCGTAGCGGTTTTCGATGAGGACGATCGGGATAACAGTTGGCGTCATCAGGCATTACCCGATTACAAAGCGGGCCGCAGTGCTATGCCTGAAAACCTCGCAACGGAAATGCCAGCCATCCGTGAGGCCTTCGCTAAACTTGGCGTGCAGAGTTGGCACTCGGCTGGTAACGAAGCTGACGATCTCGCGGCGACTTTGGCCCATAAAATCGCGTTAACAGGGCATCAGGTCACTATCGTTTCGACGGATAAAGGTTATTGCCAATTGTTAGCGCCTACGATTCAAATCCGCGACTATTTTCAAAAACGCTGGCTCGATTTACCTTTCGTAAAAAAAGAGTTTGGCGTGGAACCCGAGCAGCTTACAGACTATTGGGGGCTAGCAGGGATCGGCAGCAGCAAGATATCAGGAATACCCGGTATAGGCCCTAAAGCAGCGGCTACGCTACTTAATGAGTTTGGTTCACTCTCTGCGATTTTTGAACAGATTGAAAACGTGCCAAGTAAATGGCGAAAAAAGCTGGAAGAACATCGCGAACAAGCCGAACTTTGCAAGAAAGTGGCCACGTTGCAAACTAACCTCACCATCAGCGGCAATTTGCAGCAACTGAGATTACCTTAAGTTATCACCTGCACATAAAGCAGTAGTTTTCAGCTCACCGAGCAAAAAGGAGCCTTTCGGCTCCTTTCGTGTATCAAAGAAATGCTGGATATATCACTTAACCGTTATGGCTATTCTTAAGCTGCATACGACGATTAAGTTCACGCTCATCCCGACGACCAGGAATGGCGCCCCAAATTCGGCGCACGTGTACCGTAATTTCTTCGCGATCATGATAGAGCTGCTTCGCTGCAATTTGCGCATTAATGCCATTATCTTTTAGCGTTTGCGCAAGTATCGCCAGATTTTGGCTCACTTCTTCATAACGCTTCTTCATAGGCAATTTAAGATTGAAGATCGCCTCACGGCACCAACCATTAACCAGCCAGTGCGCCATTAAGTTAGAAACCTTCGCGGGTTTCTCAACCATGTCACAGACCAGCCAATCAACGCCATTAGTGTGCGGTGGTTCGAATTTAAAACCATCGGCTTTATGATGTGTCACTTGACCGGTATCCATCAAGCTAGGTGCCATTGGGCCGTTATCCACAGAATGCACCCACATGCTGCGTTTCACTAGCTGATAGGTCCAGCCCCCTGGACAGGCGCCCAAATCGACGGCTTTCATGCCTCCAGCTAGCCGCTCATCCCACTCATCGTGTGGAATAAATACGTGCAGCGCTTCTTCCAGCTTAAGCGTAGAACGGCTCGGCGCATCAGAAGGGAATTTCAAACGAGGAATTCCCATATAGAACGGCGAATTGTTGTTACTGTAGGAATACCCCACATAGCAACAGCCTGGCGCAATAAAGAACACATGTACCACAGGGCGATGCGCGTTTTCATTCTTTAGTAAGATCTTTTGCTCACGCAGCGCAGCACGCAGCGGAACCGTAAACTTACGGCAGAACTTCATCAGCTCTTTACTTTCGTTGGTATCAGGCACTTCTACGCGCAGTTCGCCCGCACCTTCAACCACATTCATCAGCATGCCAACAATCGGCGACACGCGGTCATCGGTTGGCAGATCTTTCAGCAGTTCGCCCACGACAATCATCTGGCGAGCAAAAATCAGCTCGCGAAAAGGCAGATTCTTAGCAAGCTTATCGGCATCTTCGTGCTGATAGCATTCAAAAGTTACGTAACCACTATTCTCTTTAACTCTTGGAAAACCAAAAACTTCCAGAGCTGCAGCCTTCTCGGTAATTTCTGCTGCACATTCTTTTTCGAATCCTGGGCGGCAATATAAAGCTAATTTATTCATGGCGTTCCGCCCTTTTCCTCATGCGTAGAGCCCCAACAAGCATCAAGGCCCAACCGACTAAAAAGCAAACGCCGCCGATAGGCGTGATATACACCCACAATTTAAGATGCGACAGCGCAAGACAATAAAGACTTCCACAAAACAACACAGTGCCCAATGCTAATAAAGCGCTGCTCCAATAAAACCATAGGTTCTTACGACGCTGCATTAAGGCTGCCAACCCAAGAATTGCCAACGTGTGAATCCCCTGATACTGCAATCCTGTATGCAGCCAATCCATTTCTGCCACGCCTAAGGTGCGGCTCAATACATGAGCGCCAAATGCCCCAAGTGCGACAAAAACAAAACCGCTAATCGCGGCAAAAATCATCATTGAACGACTACTCATCCCGATTACCTTACATTAAGCCGCTGTACGCTGCTTTTAACTGCCTGCAAAAAATAACTAAGATTCATAACGAAAACGGAATTTTTCCTGCTCGCTGGCAGCACGAGCAAGGATCCATTGACGGAAGGCCGCAATTTTGCCGAGCTCCGCCTGACTATCCTGACAAACCAAATAGAACGAATTTTTGCTAATTAATACATCGTTAAATGGACAAACCAACCGGCCTGCCTCAATTTCAGTCTGTGCCATCACGTTATTGACCAACGCAATACCTTGGCCATGCACCGCAGCCTGAACGACCATAGCACTGTGGCTAAAGATCGGGCCTTGCTGAACATTAATATGCTGTAGCCCTAATTGACGGGTGTAAGCCAACCAGTCTCGACGTGACGTATCATGCAGAAGTGTATGATAAGCCATATCGGCCGGATCTTTTAGCGGATGTTCGCTCAATAATAACTGTGGTGAACAAACTGGGAGCAAATATTCAGCATAGAGACGCTCTACGCGCAGCCCTGGCCAATGCCCGCGGCCATAAAAAATCGCGACATCGACGTCGTCAGCCAATTTACCTTCTTCACGATCTACAGCTTGAATACGCACGTCGATACCAGGATACGCCGTATTAAAACCTGAAAGGCGTGGCACAAGCCACTGAATAGCGAAGCTTGGCGGCAAGCTGACTGTCAATGCGCCTTTTGCACTGCGTGCCTGTAGTTTGCGCGTGGCTTCGTTAAGAGATGAGAAAATTTCTTTGATATCGAGGTAATAACTTTGGCCCTCTTCCGTTAGCAGTAACGAACGATTACGCCGGCGAAATAGCTTCAGCCCAAGGAAATCTTCCAATGATTTTATCTGATGACTGACCGCCGCCTGAGTAACAAACAGCTCCTCTGCAGCCTTGGTAAAGCTGAGATGTCGGGCTGCCGCATCAAACACGCGCAGTGAGTTTAGTGGTGGTAATCGTTTAGACATGGCTGGCCACTTTTTATCAAACGGTTGCAGATAATTAACCGTTTATTTACCCATTAGTTTTTTTTATCCGAGCCATTATAAATTGTCCGTTGAGGATAGGCCAGCAAATACCTATAGTGGCGCCACTTCCCGAGCCGGAACGAAAAAGTGTTTGTGGATTGAGTTCCTGAATGCTTTTGGCTTTGTGGTTGTGATGTTGTGTTTGCAAGTTGTCTGACGATTTCAGACATAGTAGCTCTGCTACTCTTTTTTTCACTTCCTGTACATTTACCCTGTCTGTCCATAGTGATTAGTAGCACCGCAAATTGCGGTGCTTTTTTTTAGCAAAAACGCCAGCCAAGGCCAGCGTTTTTTCGTGCTACGACGTTGATTTAGATAAATTTAATTAGTTACTCTCAGTCATTTCTTTTACGTCGTTACGGTTAATTTGCTGCTGATTGCCGTTAGCATCTTTGTAGCTAATCATTCCGGTTTCGTTATCCACCTGAGGTTTACCATCGCTCACAATGGTGCGACCATCGTTGGTGTGCATGACATAATTGCTTGAACACCCAGCCAGTACGAAGGTAAACATCACGGCGGATAAAACAGCACCTAATTTCTTCATGATTTACTCCTTGCAGTTTAAAATGCGCTACTAACGCTCTTTTTATCTCCGGCACATTCATTTGCCAGTAGTTAAAAGCATAACAAGCTATTTCAGCTTTGCCAGAAAACTGTCGGATTATTCAGATTAATCTTGCTGTACCATCATCTGGCTCAATAACAAAGCGGCCTGCAACGAGGAATTATTCCGCATGACATCCTTCGATTATTTAGCCTTTCGCGGCCACTTTCCTGCTCTCGCCACCAGCGATAGCCAGCAACACGCGGTGTATCTCGATAGCGCCGCCACCGCTCTCAAGCCTCAGGCGTTGATAAACGCGAGTCAGGACTATTACGCTGGTAGTGCCGCTACCGTTCACCGCAGCCAGCATCAAGCGGCTCTCAGACTGACTCAGCGCTATGAGTCAGCACGTCAGTACGTTGCCGAACTACTACATGCGCCAAGTGCCAATGACATCGTCTGGACCAAAGGTACCACCGAGGCGATTAATTTGGTGGCGCAGAGTTACCTACGCCCAATTCTACGCGCCGGTGACGAAATTTTGGTGAGCGAAGCTGAGCACCACGCGAATCTGATCCCCTGGCTGATGGTGGCTGAACAGTGCGATGCCAACGTCATCAAACTTCCCGTTAATGCGCAGGGTTTGCCGGACTTAAGCCTGTTACCCGCACTGCTTTCACCTCGCACGAAGCTAATGGCCTTAGGGCAAATGTCGAACGTTACCGGCGGCTGCCCCGATCTTGCCTATGCGTTACAGCTCGCCCATCAGAATGGTACGCCGGTGATGATCGATGGAGCTCAAGGGGTGGTTCATCACCCACTGAACGTCAGCGAACTCGATGTTGATTTCTATGCTTTTTCTGCTCATAAAATGTATGGCCCGACGGGCGTCGGCGTGTTGTACGGAAAAACGGTATATCTCGAGCAGATGCACGCATGGCAAGGTGGCGGAAAAATGCTAACTAAAGCCGGATTTGAGGGCTTTACAGAGCAAAGAATTCCACACCGTTTCGAAGCAGGAACGCCAAATATCGCCGGAGTTATCGGATTTTCAGCGGTATTAGAGTGGCTACAGCAGTTTGATTTAAACGCCGCAGAAACCTACAGCGTAGCGCTAGCAGAAGACGCTGAACGGCAGCTTAGGCAGATAACCGGTTTTACCAGCTACCGCGCCCCAAATTCTGCGCTGCTCGCTTTCAATATTGAGGGAGTTCATCACAGCGATTTGGTCACGTTAGTGGCAGAGCAAGGTATCGCTCTTCGTGCAGGCCAGCACTGCGCTCAACCATTGATTCAAGCATTAGGCATCACGGGTTCCCTGCGCGCCTCGTTTGCGCCTTATAATCGGCCAGAAGACGTTACTGCATTAGTAAAAGCGGTAAACTACGCACTATCTATCTTGAACGACGAGGATCTCGCATGATCGCCCCACACTCTTTTGGCCGCATATTGACCCCAGATATGTTAATCGCACGTTTTGATGCGCTGAAGCTGTGGGAAGAACGCTACCGCCAAATCATTCTGCTGGCACGGGAATTACCACCACTGCCGCCAGAGTTGAAGCAACAAAAGACCGAACTAGCCGGCTGTGAAAATCAGGTATGGTTGGGCGGAGAGTTGCTTGAGGATGGGACGATGCACTACTACGGCGATAGCGATGGCCGAATTGTGAAAGGCCTGTTGGCTATTTTACTGACCGGCGCTGAAGGCAAAACGCCACAGCAAATCATAGACAACGATCCGCTGACGCTATTCCAACAGCTTAATATTTTGGAACAGCTGAGCTCATCACGCGCCAGCGGTTTAAATTCGCTGGCAGCGGGTATCAAAAGTATCGCGAAAAACTATCTATAACGCGGCCTCACGCTCGGCTTTCGCTAACATCTTCTTAATCGCATGCGCGACGGCAACAAAACCAAACGTTGCCGTCACCATCGTGACCGAACCAAAACCTGAAGCACAATCCATCCGTTTTGGCCCTTCAGCCGTGCTACGCGAAGCACATACGCTTCCGTCAGGCTGTGGGTATACCAGCGGTTCCGTCGAAAATACGCAGTCAATTCCCAGCTTTCCTTTGCTGTTTTTCACCACGTTGAAATCATTCTTCAAGCGTTCACGCAGTTTAGCTGCCAAAGGATCCTGAATCGTTTTGGCAAGATCGGCAACTTCAATCCGCGTAGGATCAATCTGTCCACCTGCACCGCCGGTGGTGACTATCGGGATCTTAAATCGGCGGCAATAGGCCAAAAGAGCAGCTTTAGGACGTACGCTATCAATAGCATCAATGACATAGCTAAAACGACTATCAATCAGTTGATCAACATTATCTGGTGTAATGAAATCGTCGATACAGGTCACTTGGCACTCTGGGTTAATTTCTCGAATGCGCGCAGCCACCACTTCCGTTTTCGCCTGCCCAACATTGCTACGTAAAGCGTGGATCTGCCGATTGGTATTCGTCACGCAGACATCGTCCATATCGATCAACGTAATAGCACCAATCCCTGTGCGCGCTAACGCCTCTGCCGCCCACGATCCCACGCCACCAATACCGATAACGCATACGTGCGCCTGAGAGAAAACCCCCAACGCATGCTGGCCATATAGACGAGCGATACCGCTAAAGCGCTGCAGATAAGCGTCGGAAAAAGATGCTGTCATTGGATTTATTACCTTAGAAATTCTTGATCCCCCCTCTTTCTCGTTATCAGAGAAAGAGGGGGGTCATTACGATAGATGATTTTATTACCGATTATACGCGCTGAACAGCGGTCCACCGCTTTGTGGCGTTTTCAGCACCCAGACACGGCCATAGTGATTATAGAAACCAGCCGCATGGCCTGCTTCTGGTCCAATACCTTGATAGATATCGAAGTGTTGTCCTTTGATCGCCCCGCCCACGTCCAGAGCCACCATCAAACGCATTTCATACTTTCCGGTAAATTTGCCTTGGTTATCCAATAGTGGCACTTCTGCCAGCAACGTAGACCCTGCCGGAATAAGCGAACGATCGGAAGCCACGGAGGCCTTAGCGACTAAAGGCACACCGCTCGCCCCTTTCACTGGCGCATACATTTCTGGCTTAAAGAACACGAAAGAAGGATTCTGTTCCAGCAGCTCACGAACCTCAGCCGCAGAATGATTATCAGCCCATTTACGAATTGCCTGCATCGACATCTCTTCGCGTGCAACTTCGCCACGGTCAATCAACACCTTCCCAATACTGCGATAGGCATGGCCGTTTTTGCCGGAATAACCAAAGAAAGTTAACGGACGGCCATCGCCGTAATCCACATAACCGCTCCCCTGCACTTCCATCATGAAATTATCCATAATCGAATTGCTATAACCGATTTCAAGATTTCGGTTATCTAATGCGCCGGAATAAATAGCAGAGCGCTCCGGTAAACGGCGGTTCTTACCTTTGCTCGGCATACGATAGAGCGGATACTGGAACTCGCCCTGACGCGTGTAGCGCGCTTCAATCACCGGCGTGTAATAGCCCGTGAACTGCACGTTACCAAAATTATCCATACCTTCCATCTGGTAGGCGTTCAACCCAAACTGGGAAAGCTGACGTGTATCGGCTCCCGCACGTAGCCAGTTAGTGACCGCTTGGAAAGTATCGTTGTTTCTATTATAGAGAGAAGGCGAAGCACGCTGGATTGCGGTGAGCTGATCGGAGAAATCCTTTCCGTTAACCGGTTTTCCTTTTGCGTTCGGCCTATTAACGAGCTCCAACGGATCGTTAATCTTCCCATCCTTATATTGCTGGCCTTTATCCGTTGGACGGGACGAACACCCCGCCAGCAACGCAACCAACAGTCCACCAACTACATATTGTCCCCAACGACCTTTCATCTCACGCTCTCTAGAAACCAAATAACCACCGCCGCACGATAACAAACCCGCCGCACGAAAGGAATTCTCCCCACTAAAAAAACGAGAAGTCGGCAATATCGATTAAAAATAGCCCTGCATGATTAAAAAACATGCATCAAATTGATAAATGAGTGATGTTTGTCAAAAAATTCTTGCATCAAATTCTATCGAGTGTATAGTTCGCCCTCATCGGACGCGGGGTGGAGCAGCCCGGTAGCTCGTCGGGCTCATAACCCGAAGGTCGTCAGTTCAAATCTGGCCCCCGCAACCAATTTTCATACTGAAGTAAATCAACACCTTAACGGGTGTTTTTTTATATCTAAAATTTGAGTAGTCAGCACTCCAATCTCGCTAGCATCGTGTACATTTCGCCGTAATATCAGACGAACGCCCCCCTACCAATAGCGAACATCTATCTCCTCGCCAACTCTCCACCATTGGCAAAATAAGCTTTAATGCCTGCCAAAATAGACTCTGCAACCTGTTGTTGGAACGCGCTAGTACGTAGCTTCCGCTCCTCCTCAACGTTACTGATAAATGCGGTTTCTACCAAGATAGAAGGGATATCCGGAGCCTTAAGCACTGCAAATCCAGCCTGTTCAACGCTGTTTTTATGCAGTTTGTTCACTCGTCCCATATTCTTGAGCACTTCTTTGCCGAACTTCAGACTGTCGTTGACCGTGGCTGTCTGCATCAAATCAAAAATAGTATGGTCAAGATACTGATCGCCACTGCGGCTTACACCACCAATTTCATCTGATTCGTTCTGCGTCTGCGCCAAGAATTTAGCGGCTGCGCTGGTCGCACCTTTGGTTGAAAGTGCAAACACCGACGAGCCACGCACCGAACGGCTAGTAAAAGCGTCTGCATGAATCGAAATGAACAAATCTGCGCGCTGTTTACGCGCTTTAGCCACGCGTACTTTAAGTGGGATAAACACATCTTCGTTACGCGTCATATAGACACGCATATTCGGCTGTTTCTTAATTAGCGCACTCAACCGGCGCGCAATTTTCAGCACAATATCTTTTTCGCGAGTTTTGTTTTTACCAATTGCACCGGGATCCTCACCACCGTGACCAGGATCTAGCATGATAACAATCGGTCTATCGCGCCCTGCTTTCCCTTTCTGTGGCCCCTCTGGCGGCAGGCTCTTGCCTAAATCACCTTTGTTATAATCTTCCAACAATGCGAGCAAAGGATCTGATTCTTCTGCCGCAGAACCTTTAGCTGGATAGAGATCAACAACTAAGCGATTGTTAAACTCAGCAAAAGGCGCAAGGGTAAACAGCTTAGGGCTGATTTCCTGCTTAAGTTCTAAAACCAGACGCACAGTATTTTTGTCAAACTGCCCTACGCGAGCCGTTTTCAAATAGGGATCGCCCGACTGTACCTGATGACTAATCCCTTTCAATACGCTATTAAGGTGAACACCTTCGATATCCACCACGATGCGATTAGGGTTAGTTAATGCAAACTGTTTATATTTCAGTGGAATTTTCGATTCCAACGTCACTCGAGTATAAGTTGACGATGGCCATACCCTCACAGCAATCACCTGTGCAGACGCAGCAAAACCTACCCGGCTTACGCTCAAAAACCAGGTAGCTGCAGCACCCTGCAACAAACGACGACGAGTCAGATTATGGTTCGAGTTTGTCATGCAATCCCAAATAAAATAGCCAAAAACAGCGGAGTAGAACGCTCCCGCACAAATTTTAGGGCAAAACTTTATCGAATCAGAGGGGAACTGTCATTAGAAAATGCTTAACGGAGTTTTACAGATGACGACGGTAATCTCGTTCATCACTTGAATTTACATAAAATTCACACTTGCCTTTATTCGCAATAAAGAATAAAAATACAGTTTTAGCGAATAAAAATTCAGAGGGTTTCATGAAGGAGCGCAGCACCGAACTGGTTCAGGGTTTTCGTCACTCAGTACCCTATATCAATACTCATCGCGGCAAGACATTCGTCATCATGCTAGGTGGAGAGGCGATTGAGCATGAAAACTTTGCCAATATCGTTAATGATATTGGGCTATTGCACAGCTTGGGTATCCGGCTCGTGGTTGTGTATGGCGCTCGCCCGCAGATCGATAGCAATCTGAATGAACACCATCATGAGCCTGTTTATCACAAACACACTCGAGTGACAGATTCGCGAACGTTGGAACTGGTTAAACAGGCAGCAGGTCAGTTGCAACTGGATATTACAGCGCGTCTGTCGATGAGTCTCAACAACACGCCACTGCAAGGCGCCCATATCAATGTGGTCAGCGGAAACTTCATTATTGCTCAGCCGCTTGGCGTGGATGATGGCGTAGACTATTGCCACAGCGGGCGTATTCGCCGGATCGATGAAGAAGCTATCCATCGTCAACTCGACAACGGTGCCATCGTGTTAATGGGGCCCGTAGCCGTTTCAGTTACCGGCGAAAGCTTCAACCTGACCTCAGAAGAGGTCGCCACTCAGCTCGCCATAAAGCTGAAAGCGGAAAAGCTCATTGGCTTTTGCTCTTCTCAGGGCGTGATCGACGAAGATGGCAGCATCATGTCAGAATTGCTGCCTAACGAAGCGCAAACACGCATCGAAAAACTGGAAGCGTCTGGCGATTATAACTCCGGCACCGTCCGTTTTCTGCGCGGTGCGGTTAAAGCCTGCCGTAGCGGAGTCGGTCGCAGTCATCTGATTAGTTATCAGGAAGATGGCGCTTTAGTGCAAGAGCTGTTCTCGCGTGACGGCATCGGCACACAGATCGTCATGGAAAGCGCAGAGCAAATTCGCCGTGCTAATATCAACGATATCGGTGGCATTTTAGAACTCATCCGCCCGCTTGAGCAGCAAGGCATTTTGGTACGCCGCTCGCGCGAGCAGTTAGAGCGTGAAATCGATCAGTTCACGATCATTGAACGAGACAATCTCACCATTGCCTGCGCTGCACTCTATCCCTTCCCAGAAGAACGTATTGGTGAAATGGCATGTGTCGCCGTTCATCCTGACTATCGCAGTTCATCGCGAGGCGAAGCGCTACTTAAACGCGTCGCAGCGCAGGCACGGCAGATGGGACTGGAGAAACTCTTTGTGCTGACCACCCGCAGCATTCATTGGTTTCAGGAACGAGGCTTTACGCCTGCCGAAGTTGATGTTTTGCCACTACAAAAGCAAGAACTCTACAACTACCAGCGCCGCTCTAAGATCTTGCTCGCCGATCTATCCTAAAACACTCCATGCGGTCCGCTAATCAAGCGGGCTGCATCATTCGCTCCATTAAACCGCTTCGACGCAGCGTCGGCGTACGGATCGCCGTCAGCAAAATTTTATCCCTGCTGAACAACGTCAGTTGCTGCTTGGCACGCGTTATCGCGGTATAGAGCAGCTCACGGGTGACTATCGGTGAAAAATCAGCGGGCAGCGCCAATAGCGTGTGTTCGAATTCAGAGCCCTGTGATTTATGCACCGTCATCGCATAGGCCGTTTCCGTTTGCGGCAAGCGGCTAGGCTGAACGGATTTGATTGAACCATCGGGTAATTGGAAGTACACGCGGATATTCCCCGCCGAATCGGCAAGCGCAATACCAATATCGCCGTTAAACAACCCAAGAGAACTATCGTTGCGCGTGACCATAACGGGTCTTCCGCTATACCAACGCTGGTGTGCCTGCGTCGGCTTATGAATAAGTTTGGCCTTAGCTAACGCCAACTCGATACGTTCATTGAGTCCCGTCTGACCAAAAGGCCCTTCGCGTAGCGCACACAGCAATCG
The DNA here is from genome assembly GCF_020150375.1 of Hafnia paralvei. Lineage (NCBI taxonomy): Bacteria > Pseudomonadati > Pseudomonadota > Gammaproteobacteria > Enterobacterales > Hafniaceae > Hafnia > Hafnia paralvei. The sequence continues at coordinate 3,729,168 of NZ_CP083737.1, forward strand.
GAAGCGCGAAAAACTGGCGAGAACGTCAGCGGCATCGGCCATATTCGCGACTAATTGCAGCGTCGAGCGATAACCGTCAACGCAGGTTTGGATAAGCGTAGAGTAATCCTCATCCTTGGTCATCGGTATCCACGCAATGTCAGAAAACTGTCCATCAAAACAACGGCGCGCGCGTGCGGTATCACCTAAATTCACCGCCGTCGCCAACTGGCCAATGCCAGAATTGGCATCAAAACGATAGCTCTTTCTCAACAGGCAAATACTGTCACGAACGGCGATATCCGGTGCCTCAGCGCCTTCAGGAATTACGCTCTGGCACAACGTAGAGAGTTCTTGAGCACGCGCAGGGCGAAAACCAAACTCGGCAAAACGACACAAATCGCCTAATACTGCCCCCGCTTCAACTGAAGCCAACTGATCGCGGTCACCTAATAAAATCAAGCGCGCGCCATATGGCAGCGCGGCGATAAGCTTCGACATCATCGGCAAATCAACCATGGAGGCCTCATCCACCACCAACACATCTAAATGCAGCGGATTATCACGATGATAACGCAGACGAATGCTATTAGGTTGAGCGCCCAGCAGGCGATGCAGCGTATAAGCCTCTTGTGGGATAGATTCACGCTCGTTCGGGGTCAAGTTCAGCGCTTCAATAGCCGCGCCTAAGGATTCGGTTAACCGTGCAGCCGCCTTTCCCGTCGGCGCAGCCAGTTGAATACGTAGCTTCTGGCGTGGATGCAAGCGGATCAGCGCGGTAAGCAGCTTCGCCACCGTCGTGGTTTTCCCCGTGCCTGGGCCCCCTGAAATAACTGACACTCTACGAGTAGCCGCAACGGCGGCGGCCACCTGCTGCCAATTGATCTCATCGGCGGGATTTGTCGACGGAAAAAGCTGGGATAAAATCGGCGGTAGCGTTGATACACTCTCGTCGGGTGGCAAATCTGAAGCGGCAAAAAACTGCGCCACGACGCCTTCATCCTGCCACAAGCGCTGTAGGTACAAACGTTGATTTTGCAAAATCAACGGAGCCGCATAGCCTCCATCGCTGACCTCTGGTTCTGCCAGCAATAATGCCTGCCAGTGCATCTCATCTATATCGCCAAACAACGTTTTCAGATCATCGGTAAAGTCTGGGAACTGTGCCACTAGCGCATCTATTCTAAGCTGGTTCAAAGGCAAGCAAACATGTCCAGAAGCAACTTCCTGACTCACCAATGCCGCGGCTAAAGCCAGATGTGGCTGCCCTTGGCTAGCCATTAGGCGAGCAAACTGAACATCCAGAGAACGAAGCTGGTTTTGCTCTCCCATCCGCTGAAGAAGATCAAAAATCATTGTGCTTCACCCTCCGGAATATAGCCAAACAGCCTGTCCATGCCTTCTATCAGCGCCGCATCAGGACGGCAATGGAAAATGCCTTGCCCAGGTTGAGCTGGCGTCATACCACGTAGGAAGCAATAAAAAACGCCGCCGAAATGTTGTTCATATTGGTAGTTTGGCAAACGATGACGCAGATAACGGTGCAATGCTAATGAATAGAGCTGATATTGGAAATCGTAGCGATGCTCAGCCATAGCGGCGACCATCGCCTCTTGTGTATAAGCACTCGCATCCTCGCCTAACCAATTGGACTTATAATCCAGCACGTAGAAACGCCCTTGCCAGAAGAAGACCAAATCGATAAAGCCTTTCAACATGCCGCGCACCTGTCGAAAATCTAGTGGCGCACACTGTGCCGAAAGTGGATCGTAACGCTTAATTAAAGCGTCTAGTTCAGCGCTACGTACCAACTGTTCAATCGGCAAATAAAATTGTAGCTCGGCCTGCACTTGGCTTGGCGCAAGCTGCGCTAAACACGGCCCACTCTCTGCTAATGGGGCGCGAAGAATAGCGTCCAGCCAGCTATCTAACACAGGAACCCACTCAGTATTCAGCCCCTGTTGCGTCACCTGCTCAGTCAATCCTGTGATATCACGGGGCTGAGTGAAATCCATCGGCTCTAATAGACTATGTAAAAACGTCCCTGGAGCGGCGCCTTTAGGGAAAGTATGCGGTGTGAGTGCAGGTATACTTTCTACCTCTGACTCCCCTACCGCATCCACATCGAGTTTGGGTAACAAATCCAAAAATTGGGAACTACCGTGCTGCTGTAAGCCTGAATAGCTGGTGACTCGCCAATCATCCTGCATCTTGCGAGTGAAAAGTTTAGCCTGCAGTTCTTGTGCTTCTTGCGCCGTCGCTACCCACGGAGAGCCATCTTGAGCCTCAACCGTGGTGACCAGAATATCGTCGTTCTGTAAGCGCTCAAGACATGCTAATAGCATTGCTGCGTCGCCGGGCTCGCCTTTTTGTAGCAAGTGTCCGATAGCGCTGTTGTGGACATCGGTTTCCCCTTGCTTCTTGCGCCCGCCTAAAAACAGCGGTGCAAGCCCGAGGCTACAGTGATAAACCGAGCGCGTAAGCGCAACGTAAAGCAAGCGGAGATCCTCTGCAAGGCGCTCCTCTTCTGCCAACTTAACCGCATCGTCACTATAGTTGAGATCGAGAACCGCATTGAAACTGTCTCGGTCATGATAAAGCGGCTGTTTTTGCAACCGATAACTGCCGATAAATGGCAGCCAAACAATAGGAAATTCTAATCCTTTCGACTTATGAATCGTCACCACCTGAACCAAATGGCGATCGCTTTCCAAACGTAGTTGCTGGTTTTCAGATTGAACCTCAGGGCTATCGATTTGCTGAGCCAACCAACGCAGAAGTGCTGGCTCGCTATCCAAAGTCAGCGACGCCTCCTGCAACAGTTCCCCAATATGCAGCACATCGGTTAAACGACGCTCTCCCCCCTCGCTCGCTAGAAGGTTCTCAGCCAGATGCCTCCGCCCCATAATCTCACGTAGCATCGGCAATACGCCCTGCTTTTGCCACTGTTGGCGGTAAGTGTCAAACTCATCCACCAGCGCATCCCATAGACGCTCATCCTGATTAAGCTCATTGAGCTGCTGTGAATTCAGCCCCATCAGACTGGTCGCCAAAGCGCTGCGTAACAGACGCTCTTGCTCTGGAGCCAGAACCGCCTGTAATAACCAAAGCAGATCGCGAGCTTCTGGGGTTTGAAAAACGTTGTCTCGGTTGGAGAGATAAACAGAGGGTATTGCCAGCGCGCTTAGCGCATCTCGAACCAATGCGGCTTCTGCACGGCTACGCACCAGAATCGTGATATCTGATGCCTCAACCGGCTTAGCTATTTCACGCCCCAGTGAATCCTTCTTGTCAGTGTAAAGCAGCGCTTTTCCCTGCTGGCCTGCCGTTAACCAATCACGAATTTGCGCCGCACACTGCGCCGCCAGAGACTGTTGGTATTCCACTGTGCCGCAGCCTTCCCCCGGTTGCAGCCATATATGCATCGCTTTTTGAATATCGCCGGCTATTTCAAAACGCAAAGCCTGATTTTTCTTGGCTGCGGACACCGGTAAAAAGGGAATATCGGCAAAAAGAAAAGGTGATTCAACCGCAGAGAAAACCTGATTGACCGCCGACACCATTCCAGGTGATGAGCGCCAGTTTGTTCCTAACGTATAGTGATGCTTCACTTCGCTACGCGCGTACATATAAGTAAAGATATCGGCACCACGGAAAGCATAAATAGCCTGTTTAGGATCGCCTATCAACAACAGGGCTGAGTCCGATTGTTTGTCACTCTGAGGTTGTAAATATATCGCCTGAAAAATGCCGTATTGCTGTGGATCGGTATCTTGGAATTCATCAATCATGGCAACGGGGTAACGCTGCCTAATCGCCTGAGCTAACACATCACCACCAGACTGATTTAACGCCTGTGAAAGACGACTCAGAAGGTCATCAAAGCCGAGCTGTGCATGCTGGCGTTTCTCTTGCTGGACGCTAGTACGCACTTCGCTTAACGCTCGAGACAACAATAAATCGCGCAGCGATAGCGGCTCTGCAAGCAGTTGGTCAATCGCAACAAATAACGCATGCTGCGGAGGCGTCCCTTTCTTGGTTTTCTCCAACAGGAGGTTTTGTCCAAAACGTTTGAGTTCATCAGGAAGCTGATAGTCCCGCGTTTCCGATGTAGCCCAATCGCCGACGGTGGTTAGCCATTTGGGCAAAAAGCGACTGCTATAGCTGCGCTTATCCACGCCAGAATCCACAATCAGGCTTTCGATCTCGCCTGCGACCTCACGCCAATGTGCTTTTACGGCATCAATGCGTTCAATGATTTGCTGATGGCGCTGAGTCAACGTTTCATCGTCAGCGATAGCCTGCCGCAACATGGGTAACTCACCGTGCAGGTAAGGCTGCAAATCAGCCAATAGCTGTTCAGGACCGCTCCACTCTTGGCTGATAGCTGTAGCAATACTCAGCGGCAGCGGGTAACAATGGCGACGCCAGAAGTCGGCACATGCCTGTCGACGCAGCGGCAGTTCATCTTGCACTAGCGTTTGCTGGAACAAGATCCCTGATTCAAACGCATTGTTACTGAGCATCCGCTGGCAAAAACCGTGGATGGTATAAATCGCCGCTTCGTCCATTTGACGCTCGGCTGCCAATAACTGGCTGACAGCATCTTCCTTGTCATCAATCAAATCGAGTAAGTCAGACAACAAGGGATTCGTACTACTGCCACGCACACAGGCCAAGCGTAATTCGTGAATATTGCTACGAATACGCCCACGCAGCTCTTCAGTAGCGGCTTCGGTAAAAGTTACTACCAGAATTTCTTCAACAGACAAGGGGCGAGGGAAAGCATTCTCGCCTCCAAGTCCTAACAGCAAACGCAGATACAGCGCAGCGATAGTAAACGTTTTGCCAGTACCGGCTGAGGCCTCAATGAGACGCTCCCCAATAAGCGGCAACGCCAGAGCATCTAACGTTTGGGCTTGAGTCATTACGGCGCAACCTTAACAGGCAGAGTTTGCTGCAGCGTGGAGGCATCTGCATAGGTCTTCCAACCTTTTGGTGCGGCATAGTGCCCCTTCGCATGACCGCCGAGTACCTGTGATAGCAGCGCCATTCCCTGGGGTTTAATCACCGCCTGACGATAGAACGTCACGATGTTCTCACGGTTAAGCACGTCAATTTGTTTGATTAACTTTTCGCGCGTATTGAACTCAAAGTTGCCACGATCAAAATCATTGGTGAAGCGTCCAGCCTCTTCATCCAACGTCTGCGGACGCTGCCGTAGCTGATTCACTAGCGCGAGCTTGTACTGATTGAAGTCCGCCTCTTTTAACGATTTCAAGCGCTTATCTGCCTGAGCATAAAAATCGAGATAGCGGTTATACAGATACGCTGGAGCCTGATTATTGCTTTGTAGCAAGAAACCGATCCCCCATTGATTACCGATTGAGGATGGGAAGGCAAACACCGCATACCCCAACTGCTCTTTAGTCCGTAACTGATCGTAGAACCACGGTTGAATGATCTGACTCAACAGATTGCTGTGCGCCATTCCCTGCACTTCATCGTAACCGGTTGGAATATAAACCGCCCCCAGCGCGGAATCGGTACTGCTCCCTGCCCGCTGTAGGTTGGCAAGCTGTTTATGCTCAATAACCACATCCTGACCGTGCCACCAGAGTGTTCCGCCGCATTTAAGCTGGGTACGAATATTTTGCGCCAAAGCTTTCACCTGAATGGCGGTCATATTGCCCACCACCAGCAGCTCCGGCGTAGCACCCTCAATGAGCTGGCTACGGTAGTTTTTAATATCACTAAGTGTAATTTTATCCAACAGTGCACGTCGCTCACTGCGCTCGGTGTAAGGAACGTTAGATAATGCCTGAATCGGCTGCATCGCCTGCTCAAACGCCTTGGCTTTTTCGGCAGAATCTAACCGTTCACGATACCAAGACTTCGCCTGCTCCAGATGCTCCTCGGTGGCATCAAAATTGGCATAGCCTTCAACCAAGGTGGTCAGCAACTGTGGCAGACGCTGCGTAAACCCGCTAGCGCTGATGGTTAGTCCATCGTTATAGGTCGTCGAAAAACCAATACCACCGATTGAGGCCTGATAGGCCAACTGATCTAGCTCAATGCCGGCGAGATAATCCGTCAGCGCAAACATGACCTGCTCTTTGGCGCCGTCGCTCCCCACTTTGTTACGCAGGGAAAGTGTAATATTCGCTTTTGGCTCATCGGCAAAATAACGACTCGGCATATACAGAGCACGCAATCCCGGTTGATCGAGCACGATCTCTGGTTTTGTCAGCGTTGGAGAAACCGGTTTGATAAGTGAAAAATCGTCAGGAATGTAAGGGTTTAACGCGGGTAATGACAGCGAAATACGCTGCTCTAAATTATTCCAATCAGCAAACTGTTTCGCCGTGATGCGATCGACCTGATACGGAGCATCAACGAAATAAGCCGTTTTGTTATGTGGCTCATCAGGACTGATAAACCAGATACGAGCATTCTCTGGCGTCATACTACTCAGACGGGCAGTGATCGCCTGCGGATCATACTTATCCGCTAGATATGACGAGTCCAGCACATTTTGCACTGGCACTCGCAGCATGTTATCCACCAACCATTCGATGTAATCCATGTCACGGGTAATCGACGGATAGCGGAAATCCAGATCGAGTACATGCGCAATTTCATCAAAGTAGCTTTGCTTCACACCCTGTTCACGCAGCAGTTTTAAATAGTCATATACAGCAGCAATAACGCGGTCACGCTCAGCTGAACCTTTGTCGGTGAGCGAAACGCTAATAGAGAAAACGCCACCATTGCGATCGACCATCGGATCGGCACCTGCACCAATAGACTCTGCCAATCCCTGCTTTTGCAGCCAATCAGACAACGTATTCTTGCTACGATTACCAATGAGGTAAGCAATATACGTATCGGTTTTACTACGAAACGCAGCGCTATTGTTTTCAATACGATATTCAATTTTCAGCATCTTGCGTGGCTGAGCCGGTACGTAGTGGATAATAATTCCTTGCTGTTCCGGCGTAACCACTGGCACCGTAATCGGTGGCACACTTGCATCACGATTAGGTATACGACCAAAAGAAGTGACCGCGAGCTTGGCGAGACTAGAGAGTGGCTGGTTACTGTAAATAACGCCGACCATCAAATTAGCGGAATAGTAGCGATGATAAAACGACAGTAACTCTTGGTGTAGCTTGCTGTTTGGTTTATCGCTCAGTGTTTCTAAGTTACCACCAGAAAAACGCGCACTCGGATGAGCCGGATTTAACGTTTCGGCTGAAACCTGAGCCATACGCATACCGTCGCGTGAACGCGCCATGGTTAATTCGGCATTGACGGCATTACGCTCACGATCGGCATTTACTGGATCAAGTAAGGGTTCAGCAATGGCATCCGCAAGTCGATCAACGGCTGGCGACAGCGCATCATTTTCGACCTCAAGATAGAACGCCGTACGATAGGAGGCCGTACTGGCATTATGGCTACCGCCATGCTTTTTCAGGAATTCGGAAAGGTTATCGGCCTGCGGGTAGCGTTTCGAGCCCATCAACACCATATGCTCGAGGTAATGAGCCAAACCGAGCTGTGAGTTAGGGTCTTCCAGTGAACCTACCGGCAGCGCTAATGCCGCAAGCGATTTAGGTGCATCTTTATCTGATACCAAAATCACCTTCATTCCATTATCTAGCTTGATCGCCTCATATAAACGCGGATCGCTGGCGCTCTTATCGATTTTCTCAGCCAATGCTTCCCATCCGGCAGGATCAGCCTTGGCCGTGCTCGCCGTTGACCATAAAAGCGATGTGCTTATCAACAGTAATACCATTACCGTCAGGAATGAAAACTGCCTGCGCATGAATAATCTAACCATCTTTTACCCCAAAAAGCCGAAAAATAATGCCATTGATACACCGTCTCAGCAGCGAATAGACATCACGTTAAGACAGACTAAGCGCTCACGCAAATTCGGTCTGACAAAAACACCTGAGTTTGACCACCATCAATCCAGATTATTCCGCGCGATCGGCAAATAATACTGCTCCGCCCATTGCTGAACCTCGCGCATTTTTTTCTCATCCATAGTGCGCATTACTCGCTGGATGTAAGGATCAGAGCCCTCGCCTATAACACGCTGGTCACCCTGCCATGCCAACAATAGTTTCATTTGTGCCTTCGATTGGGTTTGCTCATCCCAATCGACCATTCCGGAATCCTTATCAAAGCAGGCGCTCAGCCACGCCCAACCGGTTTTAGGCAGCAGTAAAAGAGGACAACTGCGACCTTGGCGATAACCTTCAATCAGTGGTAATAGCGCTTTTTCAGCGTCTTTGGGTGATAAAGGCGCAAAATGCCACGCCGAGTTTTGGCGACCAAAACACCGACTCTCACCTTCACCACCGCTAAAGCAATAAAACAAATGCTCAATCCACAAAGCCATACCATCTACCGCCCCAAGGATTGCTGGCCGCCAACGTACCAAGCCGTTATCTTGTACCTGCTGTAACCAACCGGTTAACCGAACGCCCCCCAGCATATAATCAATCTCAATGCTGTGCCCCGCTTGGCGATGCTCTCTTACCTTTGCGGCAACCTCCGACATTTCTTCCTGCTGTTTTTCCCAATAGAGTTCACCAAAGGCACCGTACGGCAAGCCACCCGCAGAGCGAAAACGGCGGAACAACGTCTCAGCCTCATCGCCATCAATCAACTGATTCAAGAGCTGACTATTGAGCTGATAGCGGCTGAGATTATCCAGCGTGAAAGGTTCTTCATCCGGTAGCTCGGTTTCTTCTAAAACGAAGTTGACGCCAAGGCGCATCTGGAAAAAGGCGCGCACCGGATGACGGTAAAAACGAATCAGCTCATCTAGCGTAATCGTCGAAAACTCTTCTAGCGGCAACGCTAAAGCAAACTCCTGATGTGCCTCACCGCTACGCCGAGCGGCAGGCAACCACTCAGACGCATAACTTTGGCTTTCACTTCCCACGGCATAGTTTTCCGAGGCAAAAGGCACTCGCGGGTGCTGAATTTGCAAATATTCCATTACTCGCTTCGCGCTGCTATCGACGTCCAGCGTCTCGTCTCCCGGTAAATGGTGGCTTTGAGCAATATATTCCATCAGCTCACTGACCAATACCGACGGGTAACGCGGCGCATTATCCTGTATAGAGCGTCCTATGTAGCTGATATAAAGACGCTCTTGTGCTGACAGCAGCGCTTCAAGAAACAGATAGCGGTCGTCGTCTCGGCGGCTTCTATCGCCGCGTTGTACTTTATTCGCCATCAGATCGAAACCTAATGGCGCAATAGTGCGCGGATAAATGCCATCATTCATGCCTAGCAGGCACACCACTTTGAAGGGAATGGAGCGCATTGGCATAAGAGTGCAGAAGTTTATCGGCCCAGCCAAAAAACGTTGGCTAATTCGCTCATTGTCTAAGCGTGATGTCAATTCATCGCGCAAAATTGAGATAGGTATCGCCTGGGGATATTCCGCGCTAATGCCATAACCAATCACCTTTAACCATTGCTGCTCAATGAGAGCTTGAACCGCCTCGGTTTCGCTATCTTGCTCAAAGAATTCGTTAAGGATTTCACGGCATAGTGGCTGCCACTCCTGAACACGATATTCACCGCGAAGCCGCGTCCGCCACTCGCTGAGCCTCATCAATAAATCAGCCAGTTGACCAGCTAACTCAGCAATAAGCCCGCTGGATTCATCATAAGGTAGCACCCCATTCCAATCGCCACAGCGACTATCCATTGCATAACCGAGCAACATGCGGGTTAAGCCAAACTGCCACGTATGTTGCCCCGTCGCGGGCAGATCCAGCGCACGCACATTGTCATCGTCTAGCCCCCAGCGGATCCCAGACTCATCAACCCAATGGCGTAAACGACGCAATCCCTCTTCGCTAATGCCAAAATGTGCGGCCAGAGCAGGTACTTCCAGCAACGTTAAAACATGCTCAGAGGTAAAGCGGCTGTTAGGTAGCTCAAGCAACGTCAAGAAAGCCTGTATTACTGGATGTGCCTGACGCGCACTGCGGTCAGAAATGGCAAAAGGCAGATAGCGCTCACGCGGCGCATTACCAAACACGGCCTGAATAAATGGCGTATAGCTGTCGATGTCAGCAACCATCACAATGACATCGCGCGGAGTCAGAGAAGGATCTTCCGCAAATAAATCCAGCAGTCTGTCATGTAAAACTTCAACTTCACGCTGAGGGCTGTGGCAAAGGTTTACGCTAATACTGCGATCTCCCCGCTCTAACAACCGTTTTCCACTGCTGCTGTTTAGGCGCTCTGGGCTGTCGACTATCTGGCTGTGGTCTTCCAGCTCAAGCAAATCGCGTTGAATGCGCGTCAGAAGTGTATCTTCCGTTAAATCGACAAAGGCATGTACTTCCTGCGGCTCGCGCTGCGCCAACAGATACATATGATCGCGCCCTAGCTTTCCCCAAGACGCAAGCAGTGGGTTACTGAGGTCTTGTTCACCGTCTGGTTTAAATAGTTCAGACGCGCTCTGAGGATCGCGGAAGAGGCTAATTTCCTGTTGACGTTGAATATGGTGACGACGTTTCCGGCTCTGTAGCTTGGCAAGAAATGCATAGTCTTGAATATCACCCCAATAATAGCGACATGGGTTAGTAAACATCAGGTGCACATCAATATGCTTACCTAATGCCTTTAAAGCATTTAGATAAATCGGTGGAAGCGCGGCAATCCCACAAATGAAAACACGTTTAGGCAGCCCTTGTGGACACGCTGTTGCCTGCTCTAAGGTTTGTATAAACTTTTCGTACAAATTAGCGCGGTGCCATTCAGGCTGTTTGAGCTCGGCGGTATATTCTTTCAACGCCACCCACAGTGGAGCCTGCCATTGCTGCGACTCATCCAGACCGTCGACATACTCACCGCGCTCCCAAATCTGTAGCCACTCAGGACGGTACACTAAGTACTGGTCGTAAAGGTCAGCGACACGCGCCGCAAGCTGGAAATGTTTGCGGCGATCCTCATCGTCAGAGAGATAACGCGCCAGCGGCAAAAACGCTTCTTGCTCCAGCATTTTCGGCAATAGCCACATCAGTTTCCACGTCATGGCGTCTTTACTGAAGGCACTCTCTTTGGGAATGCCAGGCATGACCTGTGTAAACAAATTCCAGATGAATGTCGCCGGCAGAGGGAATTCGATATTGGCAGCAATACCAAACTGTTTCGCCAACTCCATTTGGAGCCACTGCGCCATACCGGGACTTTGTACCAAAATCACTTCCTGCTCAAAAGGATTCTGCAAAGGTTGTCCTTCAATCAGCGCCGCGATCAGCTGTTTGAGCAAATCCAATTGGTTCGAGTGATAAACAGTAAACATGCGTTCTCCAACAATACAGGCAATGCACATACAGCTTGAAGTATGACGGGGTATACACTTTAGCCTTTCACGTCAGCTCAGGGAATAACAACCGCGACTTACTCCATCAACTGACTGCAGATTGTTCTTTCAAGCTGAGCCTGAATATTCAACGGTGCTCGAATGCTGGCTGAAATGGTTTCGCATTCAAACTGCGACCGCGCCGTGACGACTATCGACCACGTATTGGGCAAAGCGAGCCGCGCGGGTATTTCAGCATTGGATGCCCCCATCCGATACAGCGTTATCGCCTGTTCACTCCTTTGCCATGCCTGTTGCTGCTGCCATAGCCTAACTTGCGATCGCGCCATCCATTGTTGATAGTTGAGTAACCCCAGAAACCCAACCGAGACTAATAGAATACTCACCATCACTTCAATCAGCCCAAAACCAGACTGGCTATGAGTCTTCTGCTCTGTCGTGGCTAACATAGACTTTCAAATCCTAGCGGAGAATAATCGAGCCACCCGGTAGAAAGTCGTAGCAAACGCGTCGTGCCCTGTGGCGTCACCCGCGAGTTTACATAGCTAAATCGCCTGATTTGTGCCGCATAGGTTTTTGTCTGTATGACCGCACACACAATGCCGAGCTCGGCGGTGATGGATTTAAAACATACCGTCACGGATGAAAAACGCTGGCAGCTATCCACTCGTGGTTTGGGCCATTCATGGGTCGCGATTACCTGACTTAGCGTTGATTCAACCTGTTGACGTACTGTCATTAGCTGCCGTTGGTAGGCGAGAGTTTGTACCTGATGCTCTATACGCCCCTGCTGCGCACTGACGATCAAGAGTGACAAGCTCAACATCATAAGCACCGAGGGTAGTAGCATGCTGCCTGACTGATTATTTTCATGGCTGCTAGATAAGTTCATTTTTCAACCATTCGCCCATTCTCTGGCAGTATATATCGCGTTTGCTGTACGGCAGTAAAAGGCGGCTTTATCCGCTGTAGCGCGAGCTGCACCTCATACCCACGATAAAGCGGAGCCACGTTGAAAAGCGAAACCTTAATCTCTTTTTCATCCGTGATTTTGTCCCAACCATTTCCCGAACATTGCTGGATGCCTCTTGCCGTTTCCAAAGCGCCATTGCGTAAGCGGTAACCGAATGAATCTGCAGTAGCCGCAGAAGAGAGATCGATTCTTCCGTTGGTATCTAGATCGTAGAACACGATCAAACACGAATTTGCGGACTCCCCGCCAGTGCTGGCAATCATTGGCTGAGGGACTGAACATCCTTGAGCGCAAAATCCTGATCGAGTGAGGTCTTTATCTATACGATCTAAAAGCTGAGCGATGGATTCCTGTATCTGCTGCCAACGCTGAGCTTTAATATTGCCAGCGCGTAGCATGACCAATATTTGGCTGGTTGATAGCAGCACGATGCTTGAGAGCAACAAAGTCACCAGCACATCGGGAAGCGCCATACCCTTCTGAGGGTTTAGCTGCATGATGGGATCCCCAGCAGGCGTTTAGGTTGAGCACACAAACGTAGACGTCCTTGAGCCGACCAAATGGCGCTTACCGTTCCCGCTTCACTGCTCAATTCGATATGCCCAGCCATCGCATTATTTCGTATGCCGTAAAATCCTGCGCTTTTGCTCATTTGGGATGCGATAGCAATATCTGGCGTGGAGGGGGTAAAACGCCGTGCGGTATTTTGAACACTCACGCTTCGTTGCGAAGCATCAACCACAATTTGAGCCGTGCCGTTTTCGGCAAAAGCGCGTTGCTGAATCTGCTGTAAAAATGCCAATAGTTGCAGACTAGTCTGTTCAAGCTGTAACGCCATCCGTTGTTGTTTGAATCCATGTAAGCCATACGCCGCCATACTGGATACCAGCAACATAACCACCATCATTTCCAGCAAAGTAAAGCCGCTCATACGTGACCATTCCATTGTCTTTTCCTTTGTACTGACCGATAGGCATACCCTAACGATCCAGATAAGAAAGAAAAGCACAGCGCTCAACTTCAGGAATACCCGCCGCAGACGATTTGAGCTACAGATGTAATTTGCACGAAGATTTGCGAAACACCGCTCAACGTCGTCTGGAAGTATGAAAAAGGAGAGGACAAGCGAAGATAAAGAAGGTAAAAAAACGCCAGCTCGGTGGCTGGCGCTTTATTGAACGGATAGATGAAATTATATCGCGACCGGCGCTTTGATTCCGGGGTGCGGATCGTAACCTTCAATCTCGAAATCTTCGAAACGGTAGTCGAAGATGGATTCAGGTTTGCGCTTAATCACTAACTTAGGCAACGCTCGAGGCTCACGGCTTAGCTGGAGCTGAGTTTGTTCCATATGATTGCTGTACAGGTGGGTATCACCGCCAGTCCAAACAAAGTCACCCACGTCGAGATCCAACTGCTGTGCCATCATATGCACTAACAACGCATAGCTAGCAATATTGAACGGCAAGCCAAGGAATACGTCACAGGAACGCTGATAGAGCTGACAGGACAGTTTGCCGTCAGCAACATAGAACTGGAAGAACGCATGGCAAGGTGCCAACGCCATTTGGTCTAGCTCGCCCACGTTCCACGCCGAAACAATAATGCGGCGTGAATCAGGATCCTGTTTTAACTGTTCCATCACCTTGCTGATTTGGTCGATCTGGCGGCCATCGGCTGCGCCCCAAGCCCGCCACTGTTTGCCGTAAACAGGGCCAAGGTCGCCGTTTTCATCTGCCCATTCATCCCAAATGGTGACGTTATTTTCACGCAGATAGGCCGTATTGGTATCGCCATTCAGGAACCACAACAACTCATGAATGATGGAACGTAAATGACAACGTTTAGTGGTGACCAGCGGGAAGCCTTCTTGCAGGTTGAAACGCATCTGATGCCCAAAAATAGACACAGTGCCGGTTCCTGTGCGGTCGGCTTTTTGTGTTCCCTCTGCGAGCACTTTTTTCATTAAATCCAGATACTGTTTCATGTCACCTCACGACGTTTGTACTGTTGACTCCTGCAGCAGTTTTTCTGCCACAGGCTTTCGGCGTTGCTTAAAGAGTTTTTTGCTGCGGCTGGCGGCGATAGGCCCAAATCATCATGATCACACCCGCAATAATCATTGGGATGGAAAGGATCTGCCCCATACTAATGACGCCATCGAACAGTCCGAGTTGAGCGTCAGGCTGGCGGAAGAATTCCACGATGATACGAAACGCACCGTAGCCAATCAGGAATAATCCAGAAACGCTGCCCATTGGGCGCGGTTTACGAATAAACAGGTTCAAAATAATAAACAGAACCACACCTTCCAGCAGCAGTTCATACAGCTGGGACGGGTGCCGAGGCAGCACACCATACTGGTTTAAAATCTCTTGCCACTGCGGATTACTTGCCGCCAAAGGAATATCTTCGCTACGTGAGCTTGGGAATAACATCGCCCACGGTGTATCCGTAGTCACTCGTCCCCACAGTTCGCCGTTGATAAAGTTCCCTAAACGACCTGCCCCCAAACCAAAAGGAATTAATGGAGCAATAAAATCAGACACTTGGAAGAAGTTACGTTTGGTGCGGTACGCAAACACTAACATCACCACGATGACCCCAATCAGGCCGCCATGGAATGACATCCCGCCATCCCAGACTTTGAATAGGTAAAGTGGATTTTCAAGAAATAGGGGGAAATTATAAAACAGGACATAGCCGATACGGCCACCGAGGAAGACCCCCAAAAAACCGACATACAGCAGATTTTCAACTTCATCTTTGGTCCAGCCGCTTCCCGGCTTGTTAGCACGGCGCACTGCCAGCCACATGGCAAAGACAAAGCCCACCAAATACATCAGGCCATACCAATGTAAAGAGACCGGTCCGATGGAGAAAATCACTGGGTCAAAACTAGGAAAATGCAGATAGTTCGTCATCTATCACCACGACAATATCGAATATTTATTCCCCATCACACCTGCAATTTGCAAGATACAGGGCATCAGCGGGAAGGCAAGTTGCGCATAATAGCATAGGAAAGAAATCGAGCGGGCTAGAGGTTGCGGAAAAGTTATGTAAAACCGTGAATCGTAGTATCACCATTGAGCCAGCGGCTCAAGAAGTCGACCGTCCTCAGAGTAATGTGCACATTTCAGAAAGCGAGAAACAGGGGGCTGGCACACCGCTGAGGCTCTATCGGTGTACTTCCCCCCAACATCAGGATTAAGTGAACGGCACTATTCCATTAGAGAATAACGAGCAAATCAGTCCATTAAATATAGACATCGATCTGGTTTTCATCGGTTGGACGGTTTACCCCATCACCGGTTTTACCTACTTTATCTAATTGATTTTGCTGGGTCTGCTCCATTTCTTGCTGACGAATACGTGCAATCTCTGCCTGAAGCGCTTTAATTTGAGCCTGAATCAGCTCTTGCTGCTTTTTAATTTCCTCGGGTGACCCACCTGAGTTGGCTAAATCGCGCAGCTGTTGCTGTAGCTCTTGGATTTGTTTGGTGAGCTGTTGAATACGTTCTGAACCGCCGCCGGCAGTGCTGGCGCCCACGGTTTTGCCGCTACCGCTGCCAACGCTTTCACCACTGCCAGTGAGCGCCGGTGATTTCCCCGCCGCAGGAACGGCCATTGTGATTGATACATTTGCCATAACATCTTTCCCCAAAGATATATTTTTATAATATCTCTGGGTTATCGGCAGAGCCGCGGGAAGATTGAACAATAGAATAAAAATAGTTTGATCCGCGCTGACTCTTAACGCTAAGTCATGCGGCAAGTGAGCGCCCAAGGCGTGCCTGTAGGTTTAGGTGAACCAACATCATCGTCAACGCGCGGGCAATTTGAAGTGTAAAGAGTCTAAACGGCGAAATCACCAACCGGTCAATAAAGAAAAGGTTTGCCAAAACAGCATCACAACGAGCACGGCACACAGCGGCACGCTGATAAGCAGTCGACCTGAAACCAGCTTATTAATGCCAATGCCCAATAACACAGAAATCGGCATCAGCGCTAAAAAAAACGGCCAAGTATAGAGCAAGAAGAAAGGCGTATTCATGCCGTAGACGATAAATGGCAGAACAAAAGCTAACCAATAGAACGAAAAGCCCAAGACACCACCAGCAAAGGCGTACGAAGGCTCTTCTTTATCCAATGACGTTTTCTTGTCAGCGGGAATGTTGGCGGCGTTTATCAGCATATATCAACCCTGAAAAATCGTTGCATTCACTCTAAGAATGAATTCCAAGCAACAATAACTAGGGTTTGATAATAGCGTTATGGCGTAAAACGTCTAACATTTGTGCGACCAAATTTGTTACTAATTGTTCGCCATTTAAATGAACCTCAGGCAGCTCGGGTGCTTCATAAGCCGAGCTGATTCCAGTGAAATTTTTAATCTCACCGGCGCGCGCTTTTTTGTAGAGTCCCTTGGGATCGCGTTGCTCACACACCGCTAGCGGCGTATCCACAAACACCTCAATAAAGCGGCCCTCTGGCAAGAGTTCACGCACTAATTGGCGTTCATGGCGATGGGGGGAAATAAATGCGGAGAGCACTATCAATCCCGCATCCTGCATTAGCTTAGCCACCTCACCGACGCGACGAATATTCTCAACGCGGTCGCCGTCACTAAAACCCAGATCGCGCGACAGACCATGACGCACATTATCCCCGTCTAATAAGTAGGTACTTACCCCTATCTGGTGCAGAGCCTGTTCCAAAGCACCGGCAATCGACGATTTGCCCGAACCAGAGAGTCCGGTGAACCACAGAACCGCCCCTTGATGACCATGCAGTTTTTCGCGATCTTCACGCTTCACTGCATGCTCATGCCAGACGATATCAGGGTTGGCAGCGTTACTTTCAGTAGCCTGTTGTAATAAATTGATATCAGTCACTCAAACATCCTTTCGCATTATTTACCGCCCAGCAAATCACGTGCTCCCCAGTGAGGAAAATGACGCCGGACCAAGGCATTGAGCTCAAGTTCAAACGCACTGTAAGCGTCGCTTTCTAGCGGTTGTTGAGTCATTGCTTCACGGATAAGACCTGCGCCAACGGTGACGTTAGTTAGACGGTCGATAAAGATGAAGCTGCCGGTGTCATGATTTTGTGCATAGCTGTCAATCACCAAAGGCTCATCAAAGGTCAGCTCGACCAAACCAATGCCGTTAAGCGGGAGTGATTCAACCGCTCGCTGTGTCAGTGTGTTGATCTCAACCTGATAGTGAATTCTTTCGATACGCGCTCGGGTTTTCTTACCGCCCAACTTGATGTCAAAGCTTTGTCCTTGACTCAATGGTTGCTCAGACATCCACACCACGTCCACACTGGCACCCTGTGCGGCAGGAATCGACTCCTCCGCCGCGACGATAAGATCGCCACGGCTGATGTCGATTTCGTCTTCTAAAACTAAAGTGATAGCCTCACCGGGAACGGCTTTCTGCAAGTCACCATCAAAGGTCACAATGCGAGCAACGTGCGAAGATACGCCAGACGGTAACACTTTGACGGCCTGCCCGACGCTGATAACGCCGGCCGATAACGTACCCGCGTAGCCACGGAAATCCAGATTCGGTCGATTAACATATTGCACCGGAAAACGTAGCGGCTGCGTTTCAGCATCATGCACAACGTCTACAGACTCCAAGATCTCCAGCAGTGTGGGTCCGTGATACCAGCCCATCGCCGTGCTTTGCGACGCCACGTTATCCCCATCAAGCGCCGATAGCGGAACAAACTTGATCTCTAAATCAGCGGGTAGTTGCTCTGCAAAACTCAGGTAATCCTGTTTAATTTGCTCAAAGACATCCTGTTGATAATCGCGCAAATCCATTTTATTCACGGCGACGACCAAATGGCGAATACCGAGCAGCGTGGCAATAAAGCTGTGACGACGCGTTTGATCCAACACACCTTTACGTGCATCGATCAACAAAATGGCCAAATCACAGGTAGACGCGCCGGTGGCCATATTACGCGTATATTGCTCATGCCCAGGGGTATCGGCGATGATAAATTTGCGTTTTTCGGTTGAGAAATAGCGGTAGGCAACATCAATCGTTATCCCCTGCTCGCGCTCAGCCTGTAGACCATCGACCAGCAGAGCCAGATCGAGCTTTTCCCCCTGCGTACCGATACGTTTACTATCACTGTGTAGCGTAGTCAGCTGATCTTCGTAAATTTGACGTGTATCGTGCAACAAACGGCCAATCAGCGTACTTTTTCCGTCATCTACGCTACCGCAGGTGAGAAAACGCAGCAGGCTTTTATCTTGTTGCAGTTGTAAATAGGCTTCCACACCGCCTTGCTCAGCGATTTGGTCAGCAATCGAATGGTTGATAATCTGGCTCATGACGCTAGCTCCTCAGCTAATTTCTTCAAGCGAATCCTTAAAAATAACCTTGGCGCTTTTTCAGCTCCATCGACCCAGACTGATCGCGGTCGATCATCCTGCCCTGACGTTCGCTGGTGGTTGAGATCAGCATTTCTTCGATAATTTCCGGTAGCGTTTGTGCCTGAGACTCTACCGCTCCGGTGAGTGGCCAGCAGCCTAGCGTTCTGAATCGCACCATTCTCTGTTTAATCACTTCACCCGGTTGCAGATCGATACGATCGTCATCCACCATCATTAGCATGCCATCACGCTCAAGTACGGGGCGTGGCTTAGCCAAATAAAGCGGAACAATATCGATATTCTCTAAATAGATGTATTGCCAGATATCGAGTTCGGTCCAGTTGGAAAGCGGGAATACGCGGATGCTCTCCCCTTTATTTACCTGTCCGTTGTAGTTATGCCATAGCTCAGGACGTTGATTTTTCGGGTCCCAGCGATGAAAGCGATCGCGGAATGAGTAGATCCGCTCTTTGGCGCGAGATTTTTCTTCATCACGACGGGCACCGCCAAAGGCGGCATCAAAACCATATTTATTTAGCGCCTGTTTCAGCCCTTCGGTTTTCATAATATCGGTGTGCTTGGCGCTGCCATGCACGAACGGGCTGATGCCCATGGCAACCCCTTCGGGGTTTTTGTGTACCAGAAGTTCGCAGCCATAGGCTTTTGCGGTACGGTCACGAAATTCGTACATTTCACGGAATTTCCAGCCAGTATCAACATGCAACAAAGGGAACGGCAGCGTGCCGGGATGAAATGCTTTACGCGCCAAATGCAACATCACCGAAGAATCTTTGCCGATGGAGTACATCATGACAGGGTTGGAAAACTCTGCAGCCACTTCGCGAATAATATGAATACTCTCCGCTTCGAGTTGCCGTAAGTGAGTCAGTCGTTGGTTATCCATGGACGATCCTTAAGCCAGAAATTCTCCCGAAGGCCACGCTGGCGCCTCGGACTCTTTTCCCAAGCCATTGATGTTACAGCAAAGCAGCCTGTCGAAAGCGGCCGTAAAACTCTGTCCGGCATTGCGGTGGGTGAACGCAGCTGTAACGTCAAGGGCGAAGAATAGAGGCACTATAAGACGTCAGCTTAACGCAAATGAAATGACGAAAAGGTATTTGAAATAACCGAAAGAAATATGCAGGCAGGCTAGATAGCGCAAGATTAAACAATAAAACATTTCCTTAAATTTTAAGAACGCTAGAAATTGTTTAATAACAGTAGAGACTTCATACTACCTACACTGATTTATCACCCTGATTATTACTCTGTTGATCGCCTTTCAAGCTCTCAGCAGATCTAAGGACGCTTTACCCATGTTTTCCTGCCGTTCCCTTAAACTGGTGTGTGCCGCCTTATGCCTGAGCAGTAGCTTTACGGTTTCAGCCGCAGGCGTCACTCATCAGCCCGTTGGCAAAATTGCCGAACAAGAAGTACGCCATATTGCCACCTATTTCCCCGGCCGTATGGCGGGTAGTCCAGCAGAGCTGATGATGGCCGATTACGTCAATCAACGCTTCCAAACGATGGGCTATCAAAGTGATTTAAGAGATTTCAAAACCCGATACATTTACACCTCAAACGAAGGCAAAAAAGATTGGCATAATGTTAATGCCACCTCCGTCATTGCGGTAAAACCAGGGACAACAGACAAACAAGTTTTAATCGTCGCACATTTGGATACCTATACGCCGCTGAGCGATGACGATGTGAACCATAATCTGGGCGGTTTAACGCTACAGGGCGTGGATGACAATGCCTCAGGCGTTGGCGTAATGCTGGAACTTGCCGAGCGGTTGCGTAATGTAAAAACCAAGGCCACCGTCCGCTTTCTCGCACTCAGCGCAGAGGAGTTGGGTAACAAGGGGGCAGAAAATTATCTGAGCAGAATGAGCCAAACCGACAAAGCCAATACCCTGTTGGTGATAAACCTCGATTCGTTAATTACCGGTGATAAGCTCTATTTCCACAGCGGCGTCAACACGCCGAAAGCCGTGGCCGAAAAAACCCGCGATCGTGCGCTTAAGCTGGCAAAACGCCTCGGTATTCACGCCGCGATCAATAATGGTCATAGCGAGCATTATCCGCAGGGTAACGGCTGTTGCTCTGCTCAAATGCCGTTTGATGCAGCCAAAATTCCCGTGTTGACCGTTGAAGCCAGCAATGGATCTTTGAGCAAAAAAGAGGGTTATCAACAAACGAATAAAACAGCGCAATTCCCTGCAGGAACCAGTTGGCATCAGCCGCAGTATGACAACCTTCAGTATCTGGACAAGAATTTGCCGGGACGAATCAAAGCTCGCACTCGTGACAGCGTGAAAATTTTACTGCCGCTGGTGCAAGAAATCGCCAAGTAATGCGCCCCACCAGCAGCCCTCGTTTATGGTAATGCCATTCACGTGAGCCTGATTTTAGGGGGAAACACATGGATGTGTTCCGTAACCCCCCCTGTATCTCTTAAGTGAACAGCATTATCCCTTTATGGGCTGTCTGTATAGAAACCTCTGCCTTTGTGACAAAGCGTTAACTCATATTGATCTTTGATGTATCGCCATTACATTAATCTCAAGATGATTGGGTTTTATCGCCATTTTTGGCAAAAGTATTTGTTGAGGTTCCTATGTCAGAGCAACAATCCGTAGAGCAACGCGTTATTTCCGATCTTTTCTCCCGAATCCAGCAGGCGGAAGCAGGCAGTGGGCCTCGGGATGCCGAGGCAGAACGTTTGATTCAGGAATGTATCGCTAAACAGCCTGCGGCGCCCTATTACATGGCTCAGGCAATGCTGGTACAAGAAGCGGCGATTAAGCGCCTGAACGATCAAGTGAATGCGCTACAGCAGCAGGTGACTCAATTGCAAAGTCAGCCGCGTCAAAGCAGCGGTGGTTTTCTGGCAGGTTTGTTTGGCGGCGGCAGCGAGACTCGACCAACATCGGCTCCAAACAGCGGCAGCCAACCCATTCCTGGTGCGGCAAACTACGCTAACAGCAATTATGCTAACAACAATTATGCTAACAACAATTCTGCTAACAGCGGCTATGCCAATAATGGCTATGCTGCGGCACCGTCTCGTCGCAGCGGTTTCTTAAGCGGGGCGTTACAAACTGCGGCGGGTGTCGCTGGGGGCGTTGTGATTGCCGATATGCTGACAGGTATGTTCCGCAACAGCCAGCCAGAAGAGATTGTGAACGTGGTTGAAGACAACAACATGGTTCAACCCGATTCAGCCCAGCCCGATCTCACTCAAGCGGATAATGCGCAACCTGATAACACTCAGCCAGACTTGCAGAATGCTGATTGGCAGGATGATACGTCTAATCAAAATGGACAGGACAGCGGGTTCTTCGATTCAGGCTTTGGTAGCGACGACGATAGCGACAATAACAACGACGATGATTCGTTTTTCTAACGCTCACAGCTAAACATCAACACTAGCCGCACCATGCGGCTAGTTTTTTATCTATTTGAAATGAGTTCTATCTCGCCTGCTTGCGTAGCAAGAAAATAAAGTATGGCGCACCAATGAAGGTCGCAAGTAAACCGGCTGGAATTTGGTAAGGGAACATCACCATTCGTCCACACCAATCCGCAAACATCATCAGGAAACCGCCGATAAGCGCTGCGATCATCAGTTGTGGCATGGCGCGTTTGAAACCTAACATACGTGCCATGTGGGGGGCCATCAGCCCGACGAAGCTTAACGGGCCCGTCATCAGCGTTGCCGCCGCCGTGAGCGCAGAGGCAATCAGTAAAATCGTTATCCGAGAAGGCATTAGCGCCACGCCAACGGCTTTCGCGGTGACAGATCCCAGCGGCAACAGCATCAGCCAGCGTCGGCAAAGCGGAGTCACGGCAATCAATACCGCAGCCACTCCAGCGGTACGCAACGCCTGAGCGCCGTCAACGCCATAGGTTGAACCAGCCAGCCACGTCAGCAGCATCCCTGTACGCGGATCACCGCTCGCCAAGACCATGACAACGAGCGTGGAGAAAACCGTGCTTACGGCGATCCCCGCCAGCAGCATTCGCTGGGCAGAAAAACCGTTTCGACTCGACGTAATCATCACCAACAGTAGCGTGAGCGCCGCACCGAGACTGCCAGCCGGGAGTAGCCAAACGAACGCGTTGCCCGGAACCAACAATAGCAGTACTAATACGCCGAGTGCCGCACCAGAAGTGATACCTAAAACCTCAGGGCTCGCCATCGGGTTTCCCGTGAGTTTTTGGATCATGGTTCCCGCAACGGCCAGCATCATGCCTGCCGCTAACGCGGCAATCACACGCGGCCAGCGCCACGGCATCATCTCTTCAATCTGTATGCCCTGTGCCCAGTACCAACCTTCGCTGCCACGCCCAAACAGCAGCGCGATGAGCAGTGCAAGCGCAAGCAAGACCATGCCTACGATCATCCAGCGCCAAAGATGATGACGCTCCGGCGCGACTTGGTCGCCCTGATTCATATCAGGCACATTGCCGCGGGTTCGCAGCTTAGGCAATAACCACAGCAATACCGGCGCGCCAATCAACGCGGTCGCGGAGCCGGTTGGAATTTCATGCCAAACCACTGCTAACCATTGCACAACCTGATCGGTTAACCAGAGCAGTAAAGCGCCGATCAGTGGAGCCATCACTAGGCGTTGAGACAAACGGCGAGCGCCACAGATACGTGCTAGCAGTGGGGAGAACAAACCGATAAAACCAATAACCCCAACGGCATTCACCATTTGGGCACTGATCAAAACCGCCAAAGCCAAGGTCGCGAGACGCGCAGAGCTCAAACCTAAACCTAAATTTTTCGCAACACCGTCGTCTAAACCAAGGAGCGTTAAAGGGCGAATAAGCAGCGCAGAGAGAATGAAGGCGACCAACAAGCGCGGAGCAAGGTCGGTAACATTATGCCAATCGTGCTGGTTTAACGCCCCGCTCGCCCACACGAACATGCCCTGTAGCGATTCATAGTTAAACAGCGCCATCAGGGAATTAAGTGCGCCGCAGTATAGCCCCATGACCAAGCCTGCAAGGATTAACGTTACCGGAGACATACGTTTGCCCCACGATAATCCAAACACGATGAGCGCGACTAACACCGCGCCGAGCAACGCGGCAACTTGCATCATCCAACTTCCGGGGGCTACAGCCAGCAGTATCGCAGCCGTCACACCAAACTGCGCACCAGCAGAAACGCCCAGCGTTGCGGGTTCAGCCAGTGGGTTTTTCAGCACCTGTTGGAACAGCAGCCCCGCTAGGCCAAGACCTGCACCAACCAGCAGAGACACCACACCGCGCGGCAAAATGCTGTAATGCATCACAACCTGTTGGATATTATTAATATCGGGCGTGGTCATCGCCTGCCACCATTGATTAACCGGTAGCTGGTGATGGAAATTAAACAGCGTCAAGGCCAGCGCAGGCAGCGCGAGTAAGAGCGGAATCAGCCAAAGCAAGATTCTATGTTGGGCATTTTTACGTTGAGAATGATTAACTCTGGCGTTCATGATTTTGCTCCTAGCGCCGATTCAAGCAAATCACAAAAACGCATAGCTGAAAGCGTCGCTCCGTAGAACCAAACGCCCGGTTGGCTAATCACTTTTCTGGCACGAACAAATGGCAACGCCTGCCACAAAGGCGTCTGCTGTACCTGAGCAAATAATGCGTCATTACCATGGCTGAAGAAAATAGCCTGTGACTGCGGTGATACCGTCGCCAACTGTTCAATGCCGACAATAGCGCTTCCCCAGAAGTTAGTTTCCCCCGTCCACGCATTTTTTAAACCAAGTTCATCCATCACTTCTTGGAACATACTGCCTTTGCCAAAAACTAACGCATGGTCGGCATCCAGCAACGTAAACAGCAGCAGCGGGGTTTTATCCCAAGGACGTAGACGCTGTCTACTTTGCGCCAAACGTTGCTGAAACTGCGCCAAATGCGCGGTGGCACGTTCTGGAATGCCCAGTCTTGCCGCTAGATTCTGCAACGATTGTTTAGCAAGCTTAAGCGGTGTGCCTGAACCATCGTTAAAGGAGAATCCCATCGTCGGGGCGATAGTTTGCATCTTTGGCACCGACGGACCAAAGCCTTCAGAATAGAGAATCAGAGAGGGGTCGATCTGCTGGAGTAATTCCATATTGGGTTCGGTACGATTCCCCAGATCGAGTACCGAAGGCGCTAACTGAGGCTCTTGTACCCACAAACGATAATTGGCAATTTCCGCTACGGCAAGAGGTGTTATGCCGAGCGTCATCAGCAACTCTATCGGTAACCACTCGAGCGCCACGATCCGGTTCAGATCGGGAAATTCTGTTTTAGAATTTAGCGATGCATGCGCGGCTAGAGGCAGCAAGAGCGGCGATAAAGTCAGAGCCATCACGAAACGGCGACGCCCTAAATCGGGAAAGTTAAAACGGCTCATGGGTAATGCTCATCAGAAAACGATCATCAAAAAACAAAGCTCACCGGAGCACCACCGCTTGGATGCGGCAGCGTTCCCATCGGAATACCGTAGATTTTTTCTAACACCTCACCTTGCATGATTTGGTCCGGTGTACCCTGAGCGATAAGCTCACCGGAACGCAGCGCCATGAGATAATCGCAGTATCGTGCAGCCATATTAATATCGTGTAACACCGCAATAACGGTTAAACCGCGTTCGCGGCTGAGACGTTGGATCAGTGCCAGAACTTCAACCTGATGCGCAATATCCAGTGCGGAAGTGGGTTCATCAAGCAATAAGCAGCGACTATTTTGCGCTACGGTCATTGCCAACCAAGCCCTCTGTCGTTCGCCACCGGATAAGCTATCAACCAAGCGTCCAGCCAGAGGTTTGAGATCGACCAACGCAATTGCCTCTTCCACTCGTTCACGATCTTCACTGCGAAAACGCCCCAAAGCACCGTGCCAAGGATAACGACCGATAGCGACTAATTCGCGCACGGTCATACCTTCAGCGGCCGGAAGTTGCTGTGGTAAGTAAGCAACCTCACGCGCAAACGCCTTGCTGTCCCAATCAGCGAGCGGCTTAATGCCTAACAGAATCTGTCCCTCGCTAGGAGATTGGTGACGGCCAAGCATTTTTAACAACGTAGATTTGCCCGAGCCATTATGACCAATCAGGCCGCATACCTGCCCTTGGGGGAACGTAAGAGAGACATTTTGCAGCAATGTGCGCCCTGGGACAGTAAAGCTAACCTGTTGCAAAGCGAAGGTAGATGGGGTGGAAATCGCCGTTTTACTCAATTGCGGTATGACCTTTAGTCTTATGTTCTTTGTATAAAAGAACGGGTGCGGTTGACCCGCACCCTTGAGAGTACATCTTAGAAACGGAATGTCGCTGTAGCAACAATCTGACGCTCTGCGCCCCAGAAGCAGCCATTGGTTGCGAAGCAGCTAGAAACGTATTCTTTATCAAACAGATTGTTCACATTCAGACCCACCGATGAACCAGGTAGGTTGAAACGAGCCAGATCGTATTTAATCATCGCATTCCAAATCGTGTAGTCAGGGACTTTGAACGTGTTAGCTTCATCACCCCAAGTGGAGCCGACATAACGCACACCAGCACCTGCCGATAGCCCACTCAGCGCTGTTTCGTGGAAAGTGTAATCCCCCCACAGAGACGCCATGTGCTTAGGTATAATTGCCGGTGTATTTCCTTGATTAGTCGTATCTTTGGTGTATTCAGCATCCGTATAGGTATATGACGCCAACAGGTTAATATTCGTGGTCAACGCAGCCTTGCCTTCAAATTCGACACCACGAGAGCGGATTTCGCCAGTCTGCTGCTGATACCAGCCTTTATCGGCATGCTCTGTATCCGTCACCAAGTTGTTCGACTTGGTCAGTTGATACAAAGCCAAAGTAGCTGAAACTGGGCGGTCTTCAGGAATGTATTTCACCCCTGCTTCATACTGCTCCCCTTTAGAGGGAGAGAACATTTTCTTGTCGTAGCCAGCACCGATATTAGGCTCAAATGATTGCGCGTAGCTGATATAAGGAGAAATACCGTTATTAAATAGGTAGTTCAGCCCAATTCTGCTAGTAGATTGGTGATCATTTTGCTTACCATAAGTATTCGCTACACGATCTTCAACGGTACTCTTTGCCCAGTCATAGCGCGTACCTGCAGTTAGAATCCATTGATTCCATTCCGCTTGCTCTTGCAGATAAATACCAACCTGTTCTTGACCATCGACTTTGCTTGTTGGATTTAACGGACTACGATTGTCATTTCCATATTGTGGGTTAGCAAGGTTTAGTGGGGTTGTAGTCCCCCACCCACCAACAATATCGTTACGCATATTCATATAGTCCACGCCCATTAAAAGCGTGTGGTCGACATCGCCAGTACCGAATTTAGCCTGTCCCTGAGTATCTACGGTGAAGTTATTCAAACGTTCATTGGACAAAATGTAGTTTCGGTTCAGAACTGTATCATTGGTTGCATCCACGCCAACGCCATAAACGTTATTTTGGTTGGTATGCAACTGCATGTATCGCAGGTTTTGTCGCACAGTCCACGTATCATCAAAGTCATGGGTAAAGCTGTAGCCGACCATACGAGTTTGACGGGAGTAGAAATTGCTTGATTCACCTTCGTTAAAGTCAGGAGACAAACGACCAAAAGACGCTTTCTGGACGGTTCCTTCTTTTGGCAGCCAACCGTAATAGCCCATATTTGGATCGTTTTGGATGTATGACATTATCGTCAGGTTAGTATGCTCATTCGGTTGCCAACTGAATGATGGCGCAATTGCATAGCGTTTAACCTTAGCCATTTCTTGCTGATCGTTAGCATCACTTGCTAACCCCGTCAAACGGAACGCATATTCACCGTTGTCATCAAGCGCATCACTGAAATCAAAGCCCGTTTCAAATAAGCTATTGCTGCCCATCTTGAATTGTACTTCACGGAGGGGTTCTGTTGTCGGGCGCTTAGAGACAAGAGACACGATCCCACCTGGGCTGCTCTTACCATACAAGACTGAAGAAGGACCGCGTAATACTTCAACGCGTTCTAAGAAATATGGGTCAATAGAGGCTTCATTAAAATAGTCCCCCTGAAGCTTTAAACCATCCAAATATTCGTTTTGGTTAACAGAACCAAAACCGCGGATGTAAACAGCATCATAGACATTGGAACTACCACGGCTTCCTACCATCACGCCAGGAGTGAAACTCAATGCTTCTTTGACTGACGCTGGCTGCTGTGTATCAAGCTGCTCGCGAGTCACCACGGAAACTGACTGAGGAGTTTTAACCAAAGCAGTATCAGTTTTCGTCCCTGTTGCACTACGTTTAGCCGCGATTGTCGGAGATGGACCCCATGCGCTTTCCTGCTCAACACCGCCGCCGGCAGTCACAACCATAGTGTCATCTGCCTGATTTTTTTCAGCTGTATCAGCAGCATTGGCGAATGTAGCCCACATGCCTAGGCTAGCAGCAATAGAAACTGCAACCTTAGTCCGGGAATATTTGAACGATGGTAAAGTCATGTTGGTTTCTCTGGCGAAAGATAAATAATAAAGTAAACGAGAATGATTATTATAAAGATCGCATTTTATGCGTAACCAAATGTAAAGTTCAAGCAAATTTCGTCCTTATAAGAATCAAGGGCACAAAAAATAACCTTTAACTTATTATGGGATAAATCAATAGGTAGGAACTATCCAAAAGTGGAGGTTTATTGGATAGGAAAATATGAAAAGGATGTCGTTCAACGTTATGCGGATGTTATATTTGGTTTGCAAAAATAATTTAATTAAACGCATACAAATAACAAATTAAAATACAAAGTATATTTCTTATTTTTTCTTGTAGTATGAAAACCATCAACTGCCTATATCCATATGGCGTGACTCGCCCTCGTCGTGTCGCGTTCTCTTCCATCACCCATATCAATTAAATTAAATGACATTTAAATTTAAGCACAGATTAAATAAATGAAATCACTAATGAAATTAAGTAAGAAAACACAAAATCCATAACATAAAAACATTGTTAAAATTAAAGCATTACAAAATGATATTGATATCAATACTATTTACCGCCCCCGTCACAAAATTAATTATTTATTTTATGAACCATATTGTAATTTAATAACCAAGCGACTTATCCTGCTCATGTCTTAAAAGGAATCCTTATAAATAATAAGGAATAAGAATAATACAAAAGCGTCAATTCAAGGAAATGATAATGAAGCGTAAAATTCTAGCGGTGGTAATTCCTTCTTTATTACTGGCAGGTATGGCAAATGCTACAGAAATTTATAATAAAGATGGCAATAAGTTAGATTTGGAAGCTAAGGTCGATGCCCGTCATCAGTTTTCTGAAAACAAAGGTGATGATGGTGATGAAACTTACCTGCGTGTAGGTTTCAGAGGCGAAACTCAAATCAGCGATCAGCTCACAGGCTTTGGTCAGTGGGAATATAACGTTCAAGCAAACCACACCGAAGGCGGTTCTACTGGTGGAACCAGCGGTAATGCCACTCGTTTAGGTTTTGCTGGTCTGAAGTTTGGTGACTACGGCTCATTTGACTATGGTCGTAACTACGGCGTCGTGTACGACGTTGAAGCGTGGACCGATATGCTGCCTGTATTCGGTGGCGATAGCTACACGCAAACCGACACCTTCATGAATACCCGTGGCAATGGCATGGCAACCTACCGCAACAGTGATTTCTTCGGTTTGGTTGAAGGTTGGAACTTTGCTCTGCAATACCAAGGCGCAAACGACAATGGCGGCGCTGAAGGCAACAACGGTACGAATAATGGTGATCGCAAAACCTCAACCCAAAACGGTGATGGTTTTGGTGTTTCAACCACTTATGATACCGGGATGGGCCTGAACTTCGGTGCCTCTTTCGCAACGTCAAACCGTACCCACGCTCAAGAGTTCGAATCTACTGCAGGTGGTCACACTGCTGACGTTTGGACCATTGGTGCCAAGTATGATGCTAACAACGTTTATTTAGCGGCAATGTATGCTCAAACTCAGAACATGACCGCATACGGTAGTGACGACGGGGAGCTTACCAAGGCCAAGATTGCCAACAAAACGCAAAACGTTGAACTTACCGCACAGTACCAGTTCGACTTTGGTCTGCGTCCATCCTTAGGTTATGTTTACTCCAAAGGTAAAGACCTCGGCAGCATCGCTGGCGATGGCCGCCATGACAATAAAACCTTAGTAAATTACATTGAAGTCGGTACCTACTACTACTTCAATAAAAACATGTCTACTTATATTGATTATAAAATCAACTTAATGAACGACAATGACTTCACTCGTGCTGCGGGTATTACAACAGACGACGTTGTTGGTGTTGGCTTAGTTTACCAGTTCTAATCTAGTCTGATTTTTATCTTATTGAATGCAACGGGTAGCGCAAGCTGCCCGTTTTTTGCTTATTTAACGATCAGGGAATTTCATTGGAAATTCATTTGATACCAAGCTCATTATTCATGACTTAACTAATAAAAAAGCCTCCAACGAATGGAGGCTTTTATTTTATTCGGCAAGCAGTAGCTAGTTGCTACCAAACATATCTTTTATCCACCCCGCAACACCATCACTACCTTTTTGTTCCTGTGGCTGCTGAGATGGCTGCCCTTCAGTCTGAGGTTGCTGTGACTGAGTGGCAGGTTGCTGGGCCGCTGACGCTGCACACAATCCCTCAGGGTTCTCTGTCCAAACCGGAAGAGTCCGCAAACCACCGCCATTACACACAAAGTTACCTGAGCCATCAATACTCATGGTGGTAATGCCCTCTGGCGGTACCAAATTCAACGGCAGAGGAGTTTGGTTTTCTAGATAGCGGCGATATAAGGTTAGAGCTCCGTTCGCCCCAGTTAGCTTAGCTGGACCATTGTTATCACGCCCCACCCAAGCAATAGTGACTTCCTTACCATCTACGCCGGCAAACCAGCTGTCGCGCAGATCGTTCGTAGTCCCCGTTTTCGCAGCTAAATGATAGTTACCAAACTTCGCAGTAAGAGAACGTGATGTTCCACGAGCCACGACCTGCTGCATGCCATACAATGTCAGATAAGCCGCCTGAGGAGGCACTACGCTTTGCGCCTGTGGCAAGCTTTGATACAGCACGGTGCCATCTTCTGCAATCACCGAGCGTACGGCTGATAGCGGTGCTCGATTACCACCGCCAGCAATCGTTTGATACTCCTGCGCCACTTCCATTGGTGTAAGGCTAATAGCCCCCAGTAACATCGATGGAACTGGATTAATCACATCCTTAGGAATGCCCAAACGCTGCAAAGTTGCGCTGATTTGATCTAATCCCACAGACATGCCCAAGTTTACCGTTGGTACGTTAAGCGAGTTTGCTAACGCATCCACCAGCATCACCTGACCACGATACTGACGATCGTAGTTTTTCGGCTGCCATATGCTGCCATTAGGTTGCTTCAATGACAGGGGCTGATCCGCAAGCCACGTGTTTAGACGATATTTATCTGGCTCACTCAACGCCGTCAGGTAAGTCGGTGGCTTAGCCAGAGAGCCGACCGAACGACGAGCGTCCATCGCTCGGTTAAAGCCAGCAAACTGAGGCTGAGCGCCCCCCACCATCGCACGAACTTCACCGCTGAAGCGGTCAACAATTACCATTGCGGCTTCAAGATCGTTCACATGACGTGCCGCTTTCAGGGCAGGAATACCATCCTCTACCGCTTTTTCTGCCGCATCCTGAGACACAGGGTCTAGCGTGGTAAAGATTTTCACACCGGACAGATCGTTTATCTTGCTGCCCAGTTTCTGCTGTAACTCTTGGCGAACCATTTGCATAAATGCAGGCTGTGGCGAAATCACGCCACCTTTAGGCTGTACACCGAGAGGACGTGCGCTCAGCATGTCATAAAGTTCTTTGTCAATAACCTGCTGGTTTTCGAGCAGTTTTAGTACCAAGTTACGACGTTCCAGCGCTAATGTAGGATTGCGCCACGGATTATACAGCGAAGCACCTTTCACCATCCCCACCAGCAACGCTTGCTGATCGAGACTCAGTTCATCAACTGGACGTCCGAAGTAATACAAACTAGCCAGCGGGAAACCACGGATCTGATCGCTCCCACTTTGCCCAAGATAAACCTCGTTCAGATATAGCTCTAAGATCCGATCTTTGCTGTAGCGATAATCGACGATCAGCGCCATATAAGCTTCATTGATCTTACGCCACAGAGAACGCTCGTTACTCAAGAACAGGTTCTTCACCAACTGCTGAGTCAACGTACTCCCACCCTGTACCGCACGACCAGCAGTCAGGTTGGCAACCACGGCACGACCGATAGAGTAGAAGCTAATCCCGTCATGCTCATAGAAATGGCGGTCTTCCGTTGCGATCAGCGTATCCACCAGCAGGTCTGGGAATCCGCTACGCGGGACAAAAAGACGCTGCTCACCGTTCGGCGATTGCAGCATGGTGATTAAACGAGGATCCAAACGGAAGAAACCAAACTGGCGCTGGTTGTCCATGTTCTGGATCTGACTCAAACGATCGTTGCTGAACACCAGACGCGCGTGGATCTGCCCTTCTTTTCCATCCGGAAAATCAAACGGTCGACGCAGCAAATCAATATTATCGCCGTTCACCGAGAACTCACCCGGACGTGTAATACGGCTAACCTGACGGTATTGCATTCCTTCCAGCAGATTCACCATCTCTTTTTTGCTGTAGGACATACCCGGTTCTAGATCGACCATGCGGCCATATACGGTGGCTGGCAACTGCCAGACTTTGCCGTCGATGCGCGCGCGGATCTGCTGATCAAGATAAAATCCGTAAATCGCCAATAGTACAAAGACGATCAGCGCTAATTTGATCAGTAATCCAAGCAGTCTGCGTTTACGCGGTTTTTTCACCTTCTTACGCGCCACATCGTCCTCTCTGTCATCATCTTCATAATCATCATCTTCTTCTTCATACTCGTCTTCGTCGTGATAGTCCGAGCTGCGACGAAAATCATCGCGATAGTCATCATCGTCGTCGTCATAACGGCGGCGGCGATTGGAAGCCGTTCTACGGGAAGGCGGGTTCCCCCCCTTTTTACTTTTACGTCCGATCGGCTCGCGATCATCATCCCTAGACATTATTCAGTTCTCCAGCATTGGCGCCTAATCTGTTCCTCACGGTCCACTGGGGGAAGAGGAAACCTCTGAAATTCACCCAGAATCACCACTGAGTATGGGAAATCATTCACTGAAAACGCTTCGTGCGTCGCGTTGGCAGCGCGTTACCCGGATCGTCAGGCCACGCGTGTTTTGGGTAACGCCCTTTCATCTCTTTTTGCACTTCACGATACGAACCTTGCCAAAACGCAGCGAGATCGCGAGTAATTTGTAAAGGTCTACGAGCCGGAGATAATAGCTCTAACACCAGCGCCACACGCCCCTCGGCAATCTTAGGACTTTGCTGTTCGCCAAACACTTCCTGTAAACGCACAGCTAACACGGGAGGTTTATCGCTAAAATACTGGATGGGCAAATGCGATCCCGTCGGCACAGTGTAATGCGTCGGCAAGGCACTATCTAGACGTTGGCGGGTCGGCCAATCCATCAAACTTAACAGAGCCTCGGTTAAATTAATATTCTGCAAACCGCGCAAGTCACGCACGCCATTCAAAGACGGAAGCAACCAATCTTCCAGCGAATCTAGCAGGCTATCATCATCAACGGCTGGCCAGTTAACGTCTGGCAACCACTGCGCTGCACATTGTAGCCGTAAACGCAGCTGTTGCGCAGAATCGCTCCAATTTAAGGCGCTAATTCCTTGGTGACGAACCCAATTGAGCAACGCCTGAGAGAGTTCCTCTGCGGAAGGTTTTGCCAATGGTTGAGCTTTCAGCACCAAGCGCCCTAACTGCTGGCGTTTCCATGCCCGCAGAGTGCCTTTGGATTCATCCCACTCCACACTGGTTTGCTCGCTGATGAGATGCGGCAAGCGTGGCGCCAGACGCTCAATATCACAGGGTAAGGCCAGCAAAATTCGCGCTTCACTGTTATTTACACCCTGCAATAGATTCGCCACGATCATCCACGGCGTACGCGCCAATGCATCGTCCGGCTCCATCGCAGCCCCTAGCCCGTTAGCCAGCAGATATCGTCCATCTTGTCCGCGTAAATTGGCGATACGATCGGGATATGCATGCGCAAGCCAAAATGCCGCCTCCTCAGGCTCAACCGTCCCCTGACCTTTTCCTAAACGCCGACAAAGCTGATCCGCACGCCGCTGCCAATGATTTTGCGGATGATAAAGCGCATTACGCAGATCGACGTTACCGCCACGCGGAGGCTCTTCGATAATCGCGGCCAGCAAAGCCGCCGTCGCCAGTGCATTTTCTCCTGCCTGCTGCGCTGCACACAGCATGGCAGCTAAACGCGGATCGCTGCCCGCATCGCTCATAACACGGCCTGTCGCCGTTAAAGCCCCCTGTTCATTGACGGCTCCCAATTGAAATAGCAGCCGCTGTGCCACCGAGATGGCGGCCTGCGGGGGAGTATCCAGCCATTGAAGCTGAGCGACGTCGGTACATCCCCATTGCAACAGATTCAGCCATAGGCTGCTCAGATCGCTATGTAAGATCTCTGGCTCACTGTATTCAGCGGTACGTTCCGCCTGCTCTGCAGCCATCAAATGCCAGCAAATACCGGGTTCGAGACGCCCAGCGCGCCCCGCACGCTGCGTCATTGAGGCTTGGCTGGCTCTTTGTGTCACAAGCTTAGTCAGCCCACTGCGGATATCAAACAGGCTCGCTCTTTCCAATGTGCTATCGATAACCAAGCGAATACCGTCAATCGTCAGACTGGTTTCCGCAATGTTAGTGGCCAGCACCACCTTTCGACGACCTGCCGGTGACGGATCGATAGCCTTCTGCTGTTCAGACAAAGGCAAAGCACCGTATAACGGGCAAAGATCCGTATCGTCATCAACACAGCTCTGCAGCAATTCTGCGGTGCGTCGAATTTCCCCCACCCCAGGTAAAAACAGCAATAAAGAGCCAGATTCCTGTCGTAACAAATTCAGCACCGCATTACAGGCAGATTGCTCCAATCCTTCATGCGCAGAAACGGGAGTATAGCGGCGAACCACAGGGAAACTTCGCCCTTCTGAACGGATCACGGGGGCATCCGGCAACAATTTAGTTAAGCGAACGTCGTCCAGCGTCGCCGACATAATCAGCAAACGTAAATCATCACGTAGCCCTTGCTGTACATCCAGCAGCAACGCCAGAGCTAAATCGGCCTGTAGGCTACGTTCATGAAACTCATCCAGAATCACCAGAGAAACGCCGGACAGCTCCGGATCTTGCTGTAACATTCGGGTCAAAATACCTTCAGTGACCACTTCCAGCCGCGTTTGCGTACTCACCTTTGTGTCGGCACGCATACGGTAGCCCACTGTCTGCCCTACGTTTTCACCTAACTGCTGAGCAAGACGATTCGCCACACTACGCGCAGCCAAGCGACGCGGCTCCAGCATAATAATCTTGCCATCCAGCCAGTCGGCTTTCAGTAACTGCAGCGGCAACCACGTAGATTTACCCGCACCTGTTGGCGCATTGAGTAACACCCGAGCAGATGATTGTAAGGCGGCCAGTAATGGCTCAAGCACGGCGGCAACGGGAAGTAAGGACACGAAGACTCCAAAATAAGAGGTATAATGCTTTAACATCAGCTGGGCTGCATTGTAGCATTCAGCGGTGAAACTAAGAGAAATGAGAACGCATGTCTGATACCCGCCGACTATTTTTTGCCCTGCCATTACCGCCAAAAACCCAGCGAGCGCTGGTGAAATGGCGTGCAGAGCAGTTTCCACCGGAAGCTGGGCGTCCGATTGCTGCGGCCAATCTGCATATCACATTGGCTTTTCTCGGCGAGGTGAGCGAACAAAAATCGCTGGCATTACAAAATATGGCTTCTCGCATCAAACAGCCTGCGTTTAGTCTTGATTTGGACGATGCGGGCCACTGGCCCGGCGCTGGGGTTGTATGGCTTGGCTCACGCCGAGCACCACGTGGGTTACTGCAATTAGCTGAACTTTTGCGCTCACAGGCCGCTCGTAGTGGGTGCTATCAAAGTCCTTTCCCCTTTCACCCTCATGTTACGCTGTTACGGGGTGCGACAAAAACGGTGGCAATACCGCCATCAGGTTTTCATTGGCCCGTAGCATTTGAACACTTTGCGCTCTACTCCTCTGAATTTCGGCGCGGACGCACTCGGTATGATCAGATCGCATGTTGGCCATTAATCACGCAAACAAAACGCGGTTCTGAACTTTCAGAATAATCTTGATCTATATAATAGAAAGAAACAGAGGAAACCCATGCTTTTTGCTCCTCCACTCCAATCAGGCCGCCTCATTCAACGCTATAAACGTTTTCTCGCTGACGTTCAACTGACTGACGGTAGCGAAATGACAATGCACTGTGCGAATACCGGCGCCATGACGGGATGTGCAACGCCCGGCGATACCGTGTGGTATTCCACTTCGGATAATCTCAAACGAAAGTATGCTCATTCTTGGGAGCTAACCCAAACTCAGCAAGGGCATTGGATTTGCGTAAATACTATGCGAGCCAATACGTTAGTGCAGGAAGCCATTGCCGCAGGACGAATAAAAGAATTATCTGGTTACACAAAAGTGCGTACCGAGGTGCGCTACGGTGAAGAAAATAGCCGTATCGACTTGTTATTACAGGCAGAAAATCGACCTGACTGCTATATTGAGGTGAAGTCTGTCACCCTACTGCAACAGGGCTGTGGATACTTCCCTGATGCGGTAACGTTGCGCGGGCAAAAGCACCTTAGGGAGCTTGCACAACAGGTTCAAAACGGACAACGCGCAGTGCTGTTTTTCGCCGTGCTGCATACCGGTATTGAGAAAGTTGCGCCAGCACAACATATTGACCCGCAATACGCGGAATTACTGGCACAAGCCTGTGCGCTAGGCGTAGAAGTCATATGCTATGGAGCACAGATAAACGCGGAAGGAATTGAGCTAAACAACCCGCTACCGTTCGGGTTGTATTGAGTCTGCTATTTCGTCTTCTGTTGAAAAAAACAACAAAAAACGCAGAGCCGCTCGCCAAATACGCCGTCCTTCACACCATTGTCAAGCATTATGCAGGAATAATTGCCAACCTGAACTGCATCTGCTATTTATAGCGGCCTGATTTTTCCCCCGTTTGGGGATCGCTAATGCGTGTTATGTAGGAGAAGCAACATGCAAGAAGGGCAAAACCGTAAACCGTCGTCCTTAAGCATTCTCGCCATCGCTGGGGTGGAGCCGTACCAAGAGAAGCCAGGCGAAGAGTACATGAATGCAGCCCAGCTGGCTCATTTCAAACTGATTCTTGAAGCGTGGCGTAACCAGCTCCGTGACGAAGTTGACCGCACTGTGTCCCATATGCAGGACGAGGCGTCAAACTTCCCGGATCCGGTTGACCGTGCGGCACAGGAAGAAGAATTCAGCTTAGAACTGCGCAACCGCGATCGTGAGCGCAAGCTGATCAAAAAGATCGAAAAAACTCTGAAGAAAGTCGAAGACGACGATTTCGGCTTCTGTGAGTCTTGCGGTGTTGAGATCGGTATTCGTCGCTTAGAAGCGCGCCCAACAGCCGATCTTTGTATCGACTGTAAAACTCTGGCCGAAATCCGCGAAAAGCAGATGGCCGGTTAATCTGGGATACCAAGAACCTTCAACGCTCATCAGGGCGTTGATAGTTTCAGCCCAGCCTCACCACGGCGTTAATGCAGGAAGCCAACACCGTGGTGAATTCTTCCCGTACAGAGGCATGACGCCAACGTAACGAAATCCACAAACCAAATGCCATCACATCACTATATTGGCCGCTTTGCCCCATCTCCATCTGGCGATTTGCACTTTGGTTCGCTCATTGCCGCCCTCGGTAGTTATTTGCAATCTCGATCGCAACAGGGTCGTTGGCTAGTTCGCATCGAAGATATTGATCCTCCACGTGAAGTTCCCGGTGCAGCCGATCGCATTCTGCGTACGCTCGAACACTATAAACTTCATTGGGATGGCAGCGTGCTGTATCAATCACACCGCCACGATGCCTATCGCGCCGCGCTGGATTTTTTGCGGCATGAACACAAAGCCTATTTTTGCACCTGTACCCGCAGCCGTATTCATTCGTTAGGCGGATTTTACGACGGTCATTGCCGAACGTTAGGTCTTGGCTCTGCTCATGCGGCGCTACGTCTGGAACAAACGCATCCGGTGTATGGGTTTGAAGATGAGTTACACGGTTGGCTGGCTGCCGATCGTGCAATGGCTGAAGAAGACTTTATTATTCACCGCCGTGACGGACTGTTTGCCTATAATTTGGCGGTGGTGGTTGACGATCATTTTCAAGGTATTACTGAAATCGTACGCGGCGCTGATTTAATTGAGCCAACCGTCAGACAGATGGCGCTGTATCACCAGTTTAACTGGCAAACGCCGCGCTACCTGCATTTGCCACTGGCGTTAAATCACGACGGCAACAAGCTATCTAAGCAAAATCACGCTGAACCCATTCCGATGAGCGATCCGCGCCCCGTTCTGGCTGCGGCTCTTGGTTTTTTGGGACAGCCAGTGCCGGAGGAATGGGCTGATTTAACAACCGAAGCGCTGCTAGAATATGCAGTGAGCCATTGGGATATGCAGCAAATACCAAAAAACTCGCGATTAATGGCGTGAATTTATCAGCGCCATTCTCAAAATGGCCCGCTTACGCTATGATGACCCGCTATTTTTTCTGCATATACTCGTCATGTATCACGTTGCGGGCGCTAAACGCAGCTTGAATGATTCAGAGCATACGACTAACAAGACACTATCGAGGTGCACCATTTTTACCCGAGTCGCCAACTTTTGCCGTAAGGTTTTAAGCCGAGAGGCGGAGAGCGCACAAGCGGAGGAGTCACGTTCAATGACGGTGATCCCGCGCGATCAACATAACATTTCGCGCCAACAAATCAGTGAGAACGCCCTCAAGGTTCTCTATCGCCTGAACAAATCAGGATACGAAGCGTATCTGGTTGGTGGTGGCGTGCGCGATCTGCTGCTCGGTAAACAGCCTAAAGATTTTGACATCACCACGAGCGCAACGCCGGAGCAAGTACGTAAATTGTTCCGCAACTGTCGCTTAGTTGGCCGCCGTTTCCGTTTGGCCCACGTGATGTTTGGCCCAGAAATTATCGAAGTTGCCACTTTCCGTGGTCACCATGAACATGCTGGTGATGGCAAAAATATCTCTCAGCAAGCGCAAAACGGCATGCTGTTACGCGACAACGTTTACGGCAATATCGAAGAAGATGCCCAGCGTCGCGATTTCACCATCAATAGCCTGTATTACAGCATTTCAGATTTTACGGTTCGTGATTACACCGGCGGCCTGCGTGATTTGCAGGAAGGTCGAATTCGCCTGATAGGCGATCCTGAAACGCGTTACCGTGAAGATCCGGTACGAATGCTGCGTGCGGTACGCTTTGCGGCCAAGCTGGATATGACTATCTGCCCGCAAACGGCGGAGCCTATTCCACGTTTAGCGGCGCTGCTGCATGAGATCCCATCGGCTCGCCTGTTTGAAGAGTCGCTGAAACTACTACAGTCTGGCTATGGTTTGGCCACTTATAAGTTGCTGTGCGAATACCAGCTATTCCAGCCGTTGTTCCCCGTCATTTCTCGCCACTTCACACCTAATGGCGATAGCCCGCTGGAACGAATCATCAATCAGGTGCTGAAAAACACCGATCATCGTTTGCAAAACAGCATGCGAGTGAATCCTGCATTTCTGTTCGCAGCTATGCTGTGGTATCCGCTGATTGAGCTGGCACAAAAAATTAATGATGAAAGTGGATTGACCTACTACGACGCTTTCGCTCTGGCGATGAATGATGTTTTGGACGAGCAATGTCGCACTCTCGCGATTCCAAAGCGTATCACCGCATTAGTTCGTGATATCTGGTCCCTGCAACTGCGTCTGTCTCGCCGCCAAGGAAAACGTGCGCATAAGCTGATGGAACAACCTAAGTTCCGTGCCGCTTTTGATCTGCTGGCGCTGCGTGCTCAGGCTGAGAACAGCAATGAGCTACAGCGTTTGACTCAGTGGTGGGATGAATTCCAGAAAGCTCCGCTGACGCGTCAGAAAACGATGGCCAACGAACTTGGTGATGATGGTGCTCGCCGTCGCCCACGTCGTCCTCGCCGCCGCGCACCGCGCCGTGAAGGCAACGGCGAATGACACGCGTCTATATTGCCTTAGGCAGCAATCTTGCCGATCCTTTGCATCAGGTTCAGTCAGCGCTCAACGCGCTGGCTAAACTGCCGCAGACTCAGCTTATCACAACCTCATCGCTGTATCGTACACCGCCGCTTGGGCCTCAAGATCAACCGGATTACCTGAATGCGGTGGTGGCACTAGACACAGATTTACCCGCAGAACGCCTGTTAGATCACACGCAAAAAATCGAGCTAGAGCACGGCCGTGTACGCAAAGATGAGCGTTGGGGGCCACGGACGCTGGATCTTGATATTTTGCTTTTTGGCAATGACATCATTAACACCGAGCGATTGACCGTTCCGCATTACGACATGAAAAATCGTTCATTTATGCTCTATCCTCTGGCTGAAATTGCGCCTGATGTCCATTTTCCTGACGGAGAAAGTCTGAGTCACGCCCTCAAAAAACTTGGCGCAGCGCCACTCCATCGCTGGTAATTTCATAGTTATATCCATGAAATAACTATAAATAATTATTTCCCTGTATATATCCATCCCCGCACCAACTATCGTTTTCCCCTTTGTTTTCTGATAGTTAGTGTTAATCCAGCGATAATACCTTTCCGATGCGACTGACAGATAAAGCGCTGTTCCTACCGCATAACATCTCTTAGAATGCGCTTTTGTCTCAGTCTGAATGACGCCGTCAGGGGATCTCATGAAACCGACCAGCATCACCCATCTGTTACAGTTAAAACAACAAAAAACTAAATTTGCCACCATCACGGCTTATGACGCCAGCTTTGCCAAGTTGTTTGAGGATCAGGGAATTCGCGTGATGTTAGTTGGCGATTCTCTTGGTATGACACTGCAGGGGCATGATTCAACACTGCCTGTCACGATCGAAGATGTGGCTTACCATACGCGTGCCGTACGGCGTGGGGCACCATACTGTCTGTTACTTTCCGATCTTCCGTTCATGACCTATGCCACGCCTGAGCAGGCCTGCACCAACGCAGCGACGTTGA
This sequence comes from Hafnia paralvei, assembly GCF_020150375.1. Lineage (NCBI taxonomy): Bacteria > Pseudomonadati > Pseudomonadota > Gammaproteobacteria > Enterobacterales > Hafniaceae > Hafnia > Hafnia paralvei. Next base: position 3,770,151 of record NZ_CP083737.1, read on the forward strand.
TGCGCGCTGGAGCCAATATGGTCAAGCTAGAAGGCGGGAGTTGGTTAACTGAAACCGTGCAGATGCTTACCGATCGTGCCGTACCCGTCTGTGCTCATCTAGGTTTAACGCCACAGTCGGTAAATATTTTCGGTGGCTATAAAGTTCAAGGGCGTGATAAAGACGGCGCGGATAAACTGCTGGAAGATGCGCTAGCGTTGGAAGCTGCGGGTGCACAGTTGCTGGTATTAGAGTGTGTACCTGCTGCGCTGGCAAAAACCATTACCGACGCACTACAAATTCCCGTTATTGGCATTGGCGCGGGTAAAGACACCGACGGCCAAATTCTTGTCATGCACGATGCTTTAGGCATTACCGGCGGCCACACGCCTAAGTTTGCGAAGAACTTCCTTGCAGGACAAAGTGACATTCGCTCAGCTATTCGTCTGTATATTGAAGAAGTGGAGCAGGGCTTGTATCCGGCTGCAGAGCATACGTTTAACTAATTCGTCAGCGTCATCCATCGCTCCCTCTTCAGGGAGGGGGATAGATCATCAGTTTGGAGAACCACTGTGTTAATCATTGAGACAATCCCTCTGTTACGTCGTGAAATTCGTCGCTGGCGTCAAGAAGGCAAGCGCATTGCGTTGGTACCCACCATGGGTAATCTACACCAAGGTCACCTTACGCTAGTCGAAGAAGCCAAAGCGCGAGCCGATGTCGTTGTGGTCAGCGTTTTTGTAAACCCAATGCAGTTTGACCGCCCTGACGATTTAGCGCGCTATCCTCGTACGTTGCAGGAAGATTGTGAGAAATTAACTCGGCTAGGCGTGGATTTGGTCTTCGCTCCGTCTGAAAAAGAAGTCTATCCGAAAGGATTAGAACAACAGACCTACGTCGATGTGCCTTCGCTTTCAACCATGCTAGAAGGCGCTAGCCGTCCTGGGCACTTCCGCGGTGTCTCAACTATCGTCAGCAAACTATTCAACCTGATCCAGCCAGATATTGCCTGCTTTGGTGAAAAGGATTTCCAGCAGTTGGCCCTGATCCGCAAGATGGTATCTGACCTGAACTTCGATATTGATATCGTCGGTGTGCCGATTGTACGCGGCCCAGATGGGTTAGCCTTGAGTTCGCGTAATGGCTATCTCACCGCAGATGAACGTCGCTTAGCGCCGCGCCTATATAACATCATGAGCCATTTAGCCACTCAGCTAGAGAACGGTGAGCGTAATATCGACGAGCTGCTAGAACAAGCCACTAGCCGCCTGCGTGAAGCCGGTTTGCAGCCAGATGAACTGTTTGTCCGTGATGCTGACACGCTACTGGATGTTAACGTCGATACCAAAACAGCGGTGATTCTGGTATCTGCATGGTTAGGTAAGGCTCGCCTTATCGATAACATGCGCGTGCCTTTTAACGCCGAGAGTTAATTATTTTACATACAGTGGTAAACTTATTTTAGATAATTTAGTCGACCACTCGATTAAAATAGGAAGAATTGCCGTCGCGGTTTTCAGCGCGACGGTTGCCATCAATAGATGTTAATGAAGGTATTGTTATGGTACGCACTATGTTGCAAGGCAAACTCCACCGCGTCAAAGTGACTCAGGCAGATTTGCATTACGAAGGCTCTTGCGCCATCGATCAGGATTTTCTGGATGCAGCGGGAATCCTGCAATATGAAGCGATCGATATCTATAACGTAGACAACGGTCAGCGCTTCTCAACCTACGCCATCGCCGCCGAACGCGGTTCAAAAATCATTTCCGTTAACGGTGCTGCCGCTCGCTGCGCGTGCGTTGGCGACACCATGATTATCTGCTCCTACGTACAAATGTCTGACGAACAGGCGCGCTCACACAATCCTAAAGTTGCCTATTTTGAAGGTGACAATGTGATGAAGCGCTTGGCAAAAGCAGTACCGGTGCAGGTGGCATAATCCCGATTTAAGCCGTTCGGAGCGCACGAGTACGATGAAGAGGCGCACGCTGGCGCCTCTTCACGATTTACAATACCGGTGCTGTCACCGCCTTCGCAGGCACTTTCACTGGCACCGCATTCGGCTTTTCTGGCACTGGTTGTGGGTTATTCGCAATCAGCGCAGCCATGCTCTGTACCGAATCTGTGCGTAGGACATATAACCGTTTCAGTGCAAACGGGTTATCCCCCATTCTGACTCTCCCCTGCACCGTCGTTACCGCTAAATGAAATCCCGCATCACGTGCGGCGTCCATCGCCTTTTGATTGTAGCCGCCAAAGGGGTATGACAAATACTGTACGTGTGGATTGAACTGGGACAAAGCACGCCGTGAACGCTGAAAATCGAACAGAATATTGTGATATGACCGGCTGAACAGAATAGGCTGCTTGTTAGCACTCACCCGATGCAGGAAATGAGTGTGCGATTGGATATCAAATACATCCTGGATTTCACGCAGCTCGGAAATACTCATAAACTGGAGTCCGTTAGGATTCCAGGCTTGTGGATGGCGCTTGATACGCGAAGAGATAATGAACGCAGTGGCTCTTTGCCCATTTTGCTTAAGCACCGGATAGGCATAGCGATAAACCGATTTCAAACCATCATCGAAAGTAAGCACCACGGCTTTAGCCGGTAGATTCATGCTTCCGGTGAGATAGCCTTCCAACTGATACATCGACAGCGTACTGTAGCCAGCCTGCTTGAGATAGGCCATCTGGTTACTGAAAGCCACATCCGATGTGGTCGTTGATGTCCGACGGAAACGCTTATTCTCTTCATTTTTCAGAATGTGGTGATACGTAAGCACCGCAATACCGTTATCTAAATCGGCATCGAGGGCACTGACATAGCCAAAGCGATCGCCTAGATTAATGGCATACCATGTCTGGTTGAGACGATCTTTTTGCTTATCAAGGACCGGATAGCGTAGGTTCTCTTCCAGTATAGCCACCGGCGTGCTTTGATTGTCTGCTTGGCTATAAACCGTCACAGGACGGCTTGTCACCAGATTTTGGAAACTTTTTTTGCGTAGGTCGTTCAGATTGTCGCGCGGAGGCTCACGCTTCTTTAGCTCTTTCACATCTTCGCGCGCAATAAAGCCGGTACCGTTGCCGAAGCGGAACTCATAATATTCCGAATCTGCTTGAAACACGTTGAGTATCTGCCCCTGCTGAATTTGCCCAACCGGAATAACGTGTTCCCCCACCAACGAATAAATCTCGCTGTCGCGCTCGGCTTCCATGTATTGATACTGCTGCCAACTATCAGGCAAAAGGTCGGCAATCGCCGTATTCGGCGTACAAATAACCCACAGAGAAAACAGCAGTCCTGCTGTTATTGTTTGAAATAGCTTCATTTTTATATTTAGGGAATTCAGATGTCACTTGGCTAAAAATCATTTTAAGAACAACAGAATAGCATGGGTGAGCAAGAAGGCACATGGTTAAAAGATTGTCGGTGATATAGGTATCGCTTATGAATTCAGGAAATCATCCGCAAAAAACGGATATACTGAAGAACTCGTAAGACTGAAAGGGTGTCGATGACGTCCACCAGCCAACATCAATATTTATATGAAAATATCAATGCTCGCTGATGGACGCGATTTCAGCCTATGTTTCATCACTAAATGGCATAGGCGGTCAGATAAATTAGCTAACGGTAAACGACATCATCATCCCTGTATCTTCGTGCTCTAGCAGATGACAATGTGCCATGTAGGCGCGTTCTTTAGGGGCTTCATGATTAAATTTCACTAATACCTCACTACGCCATCCTTCAACACGCACGGTGTCTTTCCATCCACTACGGTGGGCTGCCGGTGGTTTGCCGTTTTCAGAAAGAATACGGAACTGAGTACCGTGAATATGGAACGGATGGAGCATCATGTCGCCCTCCCCCGAAATCGTCCATTTCTCGTAGGTACCACGTTTGACATCAAACATCGGCTTCGCCATATCGAACGCGATTCCGTTGATTTTATTGCCATGCATGAAATCATAGTCCTGAGCGGTCTTCTGCCCATGTCCCATGCCGTCATGATTCATTTTGCCATGCCCCATATGCCCCTGCATTTTCATGCCCTGCATACCACTATGATCCATACCCGACATATCACCATGGCCCTGCATACTCATACCCGCCATTGATTCCATACCGTAGCGCTGCATCATCATCTGCATCCCCATCATATCGAGCTGTGGGTCCATCATCAGCTGTAACCAACGAGTTTTAACGTTATCAACCACTGGGATCGCGGGCATATTGACTAATGAATCAGGCAATTTTGCTTCGCTTTGTTTGAGCGTTGGCTGGATATGCAGTACCGGTAATGCATGATCGAACGGGGCTAACGTCATGCCCATTTGCTTAACGGGCAGTGTCACAATATCGAACGCTTTACCATCGCGGGTATCGATCAGCACTTCAAAGCGCTCCCCCATGAGAATGGGTAATTCACTCAGCTTCACTGGCTCAGCCAGCAGGCCACCATCGCTAGCAACAACGTACATTGGGCGACCATCGCTGGTCGCCAAATTGAGCGAACGGGCGTTACAACCGTTGAGAAAACGGAGTCGTAGCCAACCGCGCGGTGCAAGATGCTGCGGATAAAGTGTGCCATTCGTCAGCATCATATCCCCAAACCAACCCACTGCCGCAGTCATGATATCCAGTTGGTAATCGATATGACCTTTAGCATCGAGTCGCTTATCTTGCAGGATCACAGGGATATCATCGACGCCCCACTCCTTAGGCAAGGGAAGCTTGGTGCTCTCTTCATCGTCAATAATAATCAGTCCCCCCAACCCCATCGCCACCTGACGACCTGTAAGGCCATGAGTATGCGGATGGAACCATGCCGTGGTCGCTGGCTGATCGACCTTAAAGGCAGCCGTCCATACTTTGCCAGCCTCAATGACCGCCTGCGGGCCTCCGTCAGACGTTCCGGGGATTTCCATCCCATGCCAGTGCATTGTTGTGGCCTCCGGCAGAGCGTTGGTCACATTGATGGCAACATCTTTACCACGCTCTAAACGCATCGCAGGGCCTAACAGTGGGCCGTTAATTCCCCACGTTGGCGTCTGCACGCCCGCTTTCCAATTCATGCTACCTGTTTGAACTTTCAGATCTATTTTACCTGCAGCATCAGGTATCAGCAGCGAGGGGATGGGTAAATTGGGTCGATTAGCAGCAAAAACAGAATGGCTCCAGAGCGGTAAAGCACTCGATGCCCCCAGCACAGCGGTGAGTTTGATAAAGTCGCGGCGAAGCATGTCAGATTCCCTTGTGCGTCGTTGAAAAGACTCAGTTAAATATCGGAGTAACGAACAATATGGCTATAGTCGCCAAATGTTTTTCTGTACCCCGCATGATGAATTCAGGGTAGACCTTCCAGTAAGGGGAGAGTCAAGCAGGGACTTGATTAAATGACGTGAGATTAACAAAATTGATTAAGAAAATGAGTAAGAAACACTGTAGAAACAGGGTTAAAATATGATACCGTCAAAGTACAAATAAATAATGTGCATCTGTTTATGAAAAAAACCTCGCTGGTGCTTTTGCTTTTAGGTTTGCTGAGTTTTACCTCTGCCAGCCAGGCTATTGATGATATGCAATCCGAAGATTTAGCCGATCTCACCGCTATCTTCGTGTTTCTGAAAAATGACTGTGGCTATAATGATTTGCCAAATGCTCAAATCAAGAAGGCTATCGTGTTTTTTGCCAACCGTAATGGCTGGGATTTATCTAACTATAATACTAAAAAAATGAAAGCGTTAGGTGAAGATAGCTACCACGATCTCAGCCGCATTGCGATGCCAACGGCAACCAAATGCAAGTATCTGGCTCGAGACTCTCTGAGCCTTTTAGCCTACGCAAACTGATCGACAACGTATGCTTGGCAAAAAAAACGGCAGAAAATCTCTGCCGTTTTTAGTTTTTAAACGTCTAGCATCCATATTGGGTTAGGGTTAGCTAGCGTGTTGATGTGATAAACGCCCGATACTTATCCAGCGCCTGCAAAAAGTCTTCCAAGCCACAGAAAGAGAGACTTTCTTCATCGTAATAGCTCATCCCCTCTTCGATTTCATCGCCCTCAACGGCCAGTTGATTAGCCCGAACCATGACTTCTTCTCCGTCTAACCATAACGTATATTCATGTCCGGTAAGCTGCCATTGACGTTCACTGCCTTTTACCTCTGCCGCGGCCTGTTCAACCTGAGCCAGTAACTCCAGATTCCCTTTAACCTCTTCGTTAAGCCAATGTCCAACAACCTCGTGCCCCATCGAAAATACGGCGACGACCTGTCCAGTTACATCATGGCGAAATTCATAATCCATCGTTCAGCCCTCCGCGACGTCCCCTCTTTCATCTGGGGATTATTTATATACCCTAAATAATTCGAGTTGCAGGACAAAAAAGCGTTAGCCTTTTTGAACAGCGCACAGCGCTGGCCCCTAAGGGCGAGGCTTTGCCGAGTAACGCAGGTGAGCGCAGCCAACGCACATGCAGCTTGAAGTATGACAGGTGTAGTGTAAACATCCGTTGCGTAGCTGTACTGTCGAGGCTCGCAAACTGGAAAAATAAAACGGAGGCCATCGCCTCCGTCATGGAATTAACACCGTTTTCTTAGAAAACCGGCGCGGTATATCAGCAAAAATAACCTCTAGGGTCAAGCCAGCTCGCGCTTCTTCTCACTGATATCATGTTCAATGCCCTGCTTAACATCCTCGGGGATCTTCAACGACTGAGCCAAAGCATCCAGATAGCTACGCTCCATAAAGTGATCGATATCGATCACGACACAGCTGAGGTAATAAACCTCAAGCGCTTCATCCTCGTTCTTGATATCTTTCCCAAGCAAATCTGGATTTAACGGCTGCGCCAAAGCGTCTTGCACCCAGTGTTCAGCTTCCGCACCTAGCCCCAACTCATGCAAGCTCTTATCGATTGCCTGACGTTCAGTCTCATCAACGTGCCCATCACTTTTAGCCGCAAACACAATAGCCTGAATCAGTCGCTTAGTGCGCGTATCTAATGGTGAAACCTGAGCGCCGAACTGAGGCTCATCCTGATGAGTTTCTTTGACGCGCTGCTTATATTTATTCCACAGCACCGCGCCAACCGCCGCAGAACCGCCGACAATCAACGCGCTTTTGCCAAATTTTCCCACCAGTTTACGGGATGATTTATTTCCTAGCAGAACACCAACCAAACCACCTAATGCCGCAGGTGCGAGTAACTTACCCACTCCCTCTGAACCTCCAAGTGATTTAGTTTTATCACCCAGCATAGATTGAATTTGTTGCATCCAATTATTTTTCATCACACACCCCATGGGTACAATTTATCGATATTATTACATCTATATTACGGGGTTATCTGTCAGTTTACGTATGGGGATTGAAAACTTGCCTATATTTCAAGGGGCGATGAACTAAGACTTCGCTCAATATCATTCAACTTAATAATGTGCAGTAAATCTATAGAAAAAAACAGATAACAATCAGAATATTATTCCTTTCTTATATTGAAATTAATAATTTTATTAATTGCAGCTTATAACAACAGAAAATTAAAAACGGAATAATCTTAATGCCACCACTTTCAGCCCAACGTATGAATAAAATGCTGGTTATATTTTTCATTAAGATATCTACTAGAGGTATTAAAAACACTAGCGTAAATAATCGAGCAGATAGCTCTACTTTCTGTCACCGATAATCTAAGGCAATAAGATTCTATTATCTAGATGTAAAAAGTTTATAAAACGTTAAATTAATTAACCATTCTGTTCTGCATAAGGAAATGTTTAGCATGAAAAAAAAACCAATACATAAAATACTGCTTGTAAGCACTTTATGTGTATCCAGCTTAGTAGCCAGTGGTTGTTCACAAAAAAATCCATACGCACACACGGGAAACGAATACATCATTGGCGCAATGCAGCCTCAGCTAGCAGTGAATACTCAGGCCAGTCCGATGACCGTGGACCATAATAAATATCCAACCTATACGGAAAACAGTGTCAAATCTGTCGCTCAAGAACCCATCTCTACGTTTAGCGCCGATGTTGATACTGGCAGTTACACCATGATGCGCAGTTTATTGAATAGAGGAACATTGCCGCCGTCTGATTCTATACGTTTAGAAGAATGGCTTAATTACTTCCATTATAATTACCCTAAGCCGGTCGATAACTCGCCGTTTAGCGTCGCCACCGAGATTGCGCCAACCCCTTGGAACGCGCACTCGAAGCTGTTACGTATTGCCATTAAGGCAACCGACATAAACGCAACGGCATTGCCACCCGCCAATCTGGTGTTTTTAATAGATGTATCCGGCTCTATGAGTGACGAAGATAAGTTACCGCTAGTAAAAAACTCGCTGAAATTATTGGTTAATAAAATGCGCGATCAAGATAAAATATCTATCGTCATTTATTCAGGCGAAACAAAAACAGTTTTGCCACCGACCTCTGGTAAAGATAAATCAGATATTCTCTCTGCTATCAACCAGCTAAGTGCTGGCGGCAGTACTGCGGGCGGTTCTGGAATTGACTTGGCCTACCAAATGGCTGAAAAAGGATTCATTAAAAATGGGATCAACCGTATTTTCTTAGCCACCGACGGCGACTTTAACGTTGGTGTCACTGATACTCACCAGTTGGAAGAGAAAATAAAGAAGAAGTCTAAAAATGGTATTAACCTAACCACGTTAGGATTTGGTCAAGGAAATTATAACGATTCGCTCATGATGCATATTGCAGACGTCGGCAATGGTAATTACGCCTATATAGACAGTATGCAAGAAGCGCAAAAAGTACTGGTTGAGCAACTGAGTTCAACCATGAGCGTGGTCGCTAATGATCTTAAACTACAAGTTGAATTCAATCCGCAGCAGGTCAAAGAATACCGTTTATTGGGGTATGAAAAACGCCTACTCAACCAAGAAGACTTTAGCAATGATAAAGTGGATGCCGGAGATATTGGTGCAGGACATACGGTCACGGCCTTATATGAAATTATTCCAGTAGGGGAAAAAGGCTGGCTAGAGAAGTCTCGCTATCAGCATAATACGCCATCCTCTGATATAAAGAACAACGAGCTCGCCCTGCTGCGCATTCGGTATAAAGAGCCAACGCTGCAAAAAAACAAAGACGCGGACGTATCATCAGAAATCAGAAATGATTCAAAATTGATTGAAATCCCGCTCACAAAATCACAGATAAAATCATCGTTGTCGCAAGCCAGTGATGACTTCCGCTTTGCTAGCGCCGTTGCAGCATTGGCACAGCAGCTAAAAAATAGCGGGCGTTATACGGGAGCGTTTAGTATCGATGACACCATAAATCTGGCTCGTGATGCAAAGGGGGATGATTCATTAGGCCTGCGCGCCGAGTTTATCCAGATTGCGACTTTAGCGAAAAATCTTTCATCGACTGAGAAATAATTAGTCGGAAAACCCATCATATAGCTGGGTACGGCTTCATTCAGTGTCCTCAGTTTGATGAAGGGAAAAAGTCGCTTGGTGCCGTCAGCGCCAATATTCCATAGTGCTTCAATTAATACGCGTTGGCGTAAATCGGGAAGGAAACTCAGCAACACCGAAATCTCTGGCGCTAGTAAATAGCGGGGCACATCCAGGTCGACCGCGATAGCCACTCCACGCAGCCGAACCGCACGTGCTAGCAGCCAGGCAAACCGATCGCGCTACGTGAGTTCTGTTCTAAATTGTGGGGGATATTTTATTTCTGCAATTCAACATGTTTTAGTATAAAAAACACACAATGCTAGCCTTGATGTTTCGCTGGCCCAGTGACCAAAATATAAAAGACGTTTTCTTAGTGACTATTTTGCCGAGCTTGATGATAGCAGGGAAGAAGAATAAATCAGTGATCGGTCAATGCTGGCATTGGAAGAAAAAATAAAATCAGCGTAAAAAACAAAATCGCGGTAACAACCACCACGCGTCTGGAACGGCACCACCGCTGACTGCAAGGTATGAAACCCCACAGAGTGTAGTCAAAATAAAGGAGGATAAATAGTCCTTGGGGATTCTAGTGGCCCCTCCCCAAGAGGGCACAGGACAATTAACCCCTGATGGTTTTGGGGAGATGTAGGGATCCAAAAATGGATAAAAGATGACGAATAGAATCTTAGCGCAGCATAATTCGGAGTTATGCGAACGTTATCCAGAACAACGCCTCCCTGAGCTAGAAGCATTATGTGACGGCTTCATTATCAATGTGCAGACTATGCCTAACAAACTGGCACGGTGTTAAACCGTAGTACTTCCTAAATGCATAAATAAAGTAAGACAAATGACTATACCCGCACTGTGGCGCTAATTGGTTAATCGCGATATCATGATTAACGTTTAATATTTTCGCGGCATGTTGCATTCGGCACTGAACCAATATTTTATTATAGCTCGTTCCCTCCAACTTCAAATGCTTCTTAAGTGAACTTGGACTCATATATAAAATACGGGCGACAGACGCTAACGACCAGTCTTGACCAACGTCACCAGCTATCAACGCCTGCACTTTATATGTCACCGGATTATTTATTGAATGGATTAATCGGGGGAGGAAAGCTTTATTTTTTGTAAAAAAAGACAGCACGAGAAAGATCAACGTTCTCGAATAGTAACGCTCCTCTTCTGTTGGACTTGGAATGTTCGCGTATTTAAGGGCTAAATTAAAAATATTAACATCACGGCACTCAATCTGAAAGATGTCTTCATTGCTTTTTAAGTTACACACTAGACTATCAGAAGAAAACTTCACTGATAAGATGAACTCAGCAATAATATCCTCGCTTACCATTATCACGCTATGGTTTTCTTGGGTTAAGAATATCAATGGTTCCTTTCTGCTATCGATGAAGGCTTGGTGGTTTCTATTGATACAGACTTTATACCTGTTATTGATAAGAACAACCGTTTCATCCCTACACAAAGCTATACAAAAACTACCTCTGTATTCACTCATAACCAACTCCTGATAAATAAGTGTCAAGATAACGTCATAGTTTTCTTTGATTAAAGATAGAGCGTATTTAAAACCATTAGTATGGTGATTTGCTTTTCTATATGATTAGCTCGTGAGCGTATATTATTTGACACATTATCTCAACTATAGGGATGGATGTTATTGATAATACGTTTATGATGAATATCAACCACCGGCATCACCTTATCATAGAACTATCCTTGTACATATAGAACCTGCAAATTGAAAGTGGATTTCACTTACAGTTTCCCCCTCTGCAATAATCGCCATGTTTAACTACTCAGCCATGCTGATTGATATGGGGCACTACACTTTCTGTCGCAATATGCAGTCCCAACCCATGACAAATGAACGACTAATGTCCAATTGTTTGCACTTGTAATTGCAATTAATTATCATTATACAGTTTTACCTAAACCCCATTGACCCCGTTTTCAAACTTCTAAAAACGCCTCATCAGGCTATTACACCAGTCATTTTATCGGTACCTCAGACTTTGCTTTATCTTGTATCGCCACAGCAACTGTCTAAAACATCTGCTTGTATAGTGACTGTCTTTATCCGAGTACTTTTCCCTGCACTCTCCTGACCATCAGACCACCGACAGAGTTTTTCCTGTTAGTGCAGAATCTGGAAAAAGTAACAGAGCATAAATTTTAAGTCTTATGAGAAATATTGAGCTATATTATTAATACTATGATCTCTAGTGAGTGGTTTGATTTTCCGCCACATAGAGGCTAACACCCTATAAATTATGCTCTATGCCCTTAGGTCAATTTATAACTGTAAAATCTCGATCAGTGGGGTAAAACAAGAAAACTCAGCGAGTCAGATACACCTAAGGGTCGTCGGAATGCGGCAGCACTATCCGTAAATTGCTATTAAATATTGGAATGGTAACATATAAATACTATGCTTATAATAAATGACTCTGTCTTGTATAATGAGGATGATGGTTGTTTAGATAACAATCATTTAGGCATGTCAGTCACTATGGCTCCATCATCAAACAGGCTGTTTCTCATTCTGATATCAAATCATGGCAGTCCTGTTGAAAGAGATGAGATTTTAAAATCAGTTTGGGATGAATATGGGCTCCGTTCATCGAATAGCAATCTAAATCAATATATTAGCATGCTAAGAAAGCAACTTGTTCAGGTTGGACTACCGGAGGATACGATTATCACCATACCTAAAGTTGGCTTTATGTTGAATGGAAATCTATCGGTAAAAAAAATTGAAAATGCATCTATAAATAACAAGAAAAATCTCTCTAACAAGAGAAATTATAACTTTATTTATTTCTTTGTGGCTTTGTTTTTTTCTTTACTTTGTTTTTTTGCAACTCTGATTTATTTTAAAAATTATCACATCCCTAGTATAAAAACGACAACTATAAATGGGTATAATAAAAATTGTATTGTTAAGTCTATATCGGACATCTCTTTATTAAAACATTACGATTTACTTAATATTGGTGATTGTGACAGTAATACTGAATACTTTACCTTTTTAGATAAAGATGGCCTATCGAGTAGACTGATTGCCACCTGTAAGAAAACTAGAGGTGAAAAATTCGTCTATTGCGTAAATAACTTAGGTGATTAAATTGAAAAAAAACATATTTATTATTTTTCTGTTCCTTATTTCTTTACTTTCAGCTATAGGGATAATTTTTTATTATATTAAATTCGACATGAATTGCAATGCCTCATACGAAAAAAAGATAACACCAGAAAGATATGCCAATGGAGTAATATCAATTATTTTCTTTAAAGAAAACATCGGTATTAGTCATGTCGTAGGGAAGGTTATAGATAGCGGAAAAGTATATTCGATAAATAGAGAGATTGGTTTTAATTATGAAATTATTGATATAAGCAAAGGAATGTTCAAAGTTAAAAATAGCTATTTAAAAACACTACCTCAAGATAATTTACCAAAAAATCTTGATAGCGAGTTTAACTTAGATAATTCTGTTGAAAAGAGTGATTATCTAATAATCAAAATGATAAATAAAAATACCTACATGCTAAGTTCTCCAGTGGCACCCATTTTGCTTTGTGTTTCAGCATGATTCTATTTTATCATCGAGTATGAAAATCGTGAGATAACTGTAAGTTATGCGGCCATTGCAATTACCACCCTAAGGCTTTTGAACATTCGTCTAGTTAATCGTTAACTCTACTAAGACTGCTGATACCGCCTCACTGTAGTTTGGGGGCATCATTTGATTGATTCGGTTGTAGATGTACATATCGCTCTGATTTTCAGGCCAGTATAGCTGATTATTATAAAAAGATGCTAATTATATTCTGCCTCAATAAAATACCCATTCGATGACTGTCATACTTCCTTTAAACTTTCTGATAGAGAGATTATTAAGTCGCAGATTGGTGGTAGGTAATACAACAAATGTCTTAAGTGGTACATGCGTACCACTTTTCTATTCATCACATCCATACACGTGAAAATCGCTGGCAATTACTAGCAGTATAATGAACGGTATGCCTTATATTCTTGTGCCCTAAATAATCTTGTATTAGACGAGTATCAAGTCCTTGGTTAGCTAAAGCATAACCACAAGCATGTCTGAGTACATGAGGGTGAAGTCTAATAGGTAAACCAGCACGCTCTCCATATTTTCTAACTAGAGAATATATATATTGCCTGGAGATCTTTTCATTTCTTTTTGAGATAAAAAGCAAAGGGGATTTTTTATTTCCAAGCTGATTATTTCGTGATTTTAACCATATTTGTAACAATTTTTTTTCGTCGTTTTGTATTGGGTGAGTTGTTGAAAACCCATTTTTCAAACGCCTAATGTAAATCTCACTACTGTCTAGATCAATGCTTGAAATTGACATATTTATTAATTCACTAACACGCAATCCATGTATATACATCATTATTAACATACATCGATCACGAGCATACTCTTGGCTTTTAGGTATAGACTCAATCAATATATCCCACTCTTTTTGAGTGATGTATCGCCGTTTCTTCATTAGGAGGTTCTCTGTTGTGAATGCAGTTATCTGACAGACACAATGTTAGACAAAATCGCATACAAAAAGTATAAAAAACCCAAAAACACGCAAATAAAGAATATAACACCATATAAACGTATTTTTTTATAAATTAATTCTGTTTTTTACTTTTTAAAAGTACGTAAAAACCTTTCCAAGTTTAATCATATTTTAAAGTACCTTCTACGTTCAATAAGATAACCTCTTAAACTCCCATACATAAAATAAAAGGTAATGTAAAAATTATGTTTAATACGTGCCGTTAGGAAAGTGAGGATGAAGGTAGGCTATGTAGATACAGAGTTCTTATTAGTAATAGTGGACATGGCACTAAATGCGCAACCCTGAGGGAGCGTTCAACCAAGGAAAATTTTAATTCACGTGAGAAATTGGGCCGCCTCCGGTGTTTGCCAGTTGGGAGAGTTCTCCTGAAGTAAAAGCAACAATCTCCAAGACTAGTAGCGAGATAGATAAACGCTGTGGATACAGATTTTCTTGAGTTCCCGGCAGGCACGCCGTCTGGCGCCGTCCGGGTCAGACCGTATTTCTGAGTCGAATAAAAAAGATCACAGACCATATTTGAGGAGCCCTAGTCGTCGGACAACTTCAATTCTGGATTGGTACTCATCAAAATGTAATCACAGTAAGTCAATTAGCCATGTCCGGAGTTTCACTGGATAGAATCTATTAAATAATGATGGGCACTATTTTCCCTAACCAGAGGCTGCGAACAGATGGTCTAGATGAGTTGCTTATCTTTAATTAACAGCAGTTAATTTTTCTTAAATATAAAAGCCCGCACAAAAGTACGGGCTAGAAGAAATCAATAAAAAGTACCAAGACTAAAAATTAAAGGCTCTTCCGACATGCAACATAGTGTTGGACAGTATCAAAACTATAATAATTAGTATTGCCTGATCCATCGACTAAGTAATATTCATCACCTGAAGTACCATATGCATCTGACGTCCAATACTTATCCCCGTTGAAATATGCATTAGCATAGCTACTGATTCTTCCCCATTCCCCAATTAGTGAGGTTCCGACACCACGAACTCCAACTCCTGACGTTAGCTGCGATCTTGTAGGCAACGAAGCAGACGAAGCTTTACAATATAAGTCCGCTGCGGAGAAGTCGAGTGTTTGCAATTTATTATTAGTATACCAAGTCGTTAGTGTGAAGGTATAGGTCAATACGTCTCCTCCTTCCATAGTAGCGGTGATGGTCACTGGACTTGATGTGGCATTATTAAGCATAACTTTACCAGTACTATCGACGGAGACTGCTGTATCATTACTCGATGACCAAGTATAGTCACTTGCATTTCCTGTGGCATTAACTGTAAATACCGCATTGGCAAAGCCAGTTTTTGGGAAATTATCACTAATATTAAAAGTATATGCGTTAGCTGTTACTCCCTTGAGCGTTCGGATCGCATAAGGTGCTGACTCAACAGCACTACCCCAACCGCTTAATTTCAGGCCCGCCTTATTATTCAGTCCGTCAGTAACCGTCTTATAAGTCGCGGTGTATGTGCCATCGTTGTTATCCGTCCAAGCTGATTTCAACGTAGCATTAGCTACTGTCACACTAGTATCAGTCAGTTGAGATAATGCACCGGTAACCACATTGTTTGATGCATCCTTCAGCATCACCGTAACCACCATATCACTACCAACAGCGTAGTTAGCCTTATCAACGATAATACTGGAAGCCGCTTGGTCAGCATTTCCCACATCAGCAACAAACGTGGTGCTGACCGTGGCGCTGCTGCCGTTCGCCGTCGCCGTCACCGTATGGGCGCCCGCAACCGAGGCCGTCACCGTGGTCGTGGCTATGCCGCTGCCGTTGGTCGTGCCCGTCGCCGTTACCACGCTCGCCCCGCTGTCGACGCTAAAGTCCACCGCTAGCCCGCTGACCGGGTTGCCGTTGTGATCGGTGACCGTCGCCGTCACGGTGTTGGTCGCCACATTGTTCGCAATGGCTCCGCTGGTTGCCGTCAGGCTGCTGCCTGGGTTAGTGGTGCCGTCCAGCCCCGCGCTGCTGTTATCGGCAACAAACGTGGTGCTGACCGTGGCGCTGCTGCCGTTCGCCGTCGCCGTCACCGTATGGGCGCCCGCAACCGAGGCCGTCACCGTGGTCGTGGCTATGCCGCTGCCGTTGGTCGTGCCCGTCGCCGTTACCACGCTCGCCCCGCTGTCGACGCTAAAGTCCACCGCTAGCCCGCTGACCGGGTTGCCGTTGTGATCGGTGACCGTCGCCGTCACGGTGTTGGTCGCCACATTGTTCGCAATGGCTCCGCTGGTTGCCGTCAGGCTGCTGCCTGGGTTAGTGGTGCCGTCCAGCCCCGCGCTGCTGTTATCGGCAACAAACGTGGTGCTGACCGTGGCGCTGCTGCCGTTCGCCGTCGCCGTCACCGTATGGGCGCCCGCAACCGAGGCCGTCACCGTGGTCGTGGCTATGCCGCTGCCGTTGGTCGTGCCCGTCGCCGTTACCACGCTCGCCCCGCTGTCGACGCTAAAGTCCACCGCTAGCCCGCTGACCGGGTTGCCGTTGTGATCGGTGACCGTCGCCGTCACGGTGTTGGTCGCCACATTGTTCGCAATGGCTCCGCTGGTTGCCGTCAGGCTGCTGCCTGGGTTAGTGGTGCCGTCCAGCCCCGCGCTGCTGTTATCGGCAACAAACGTGGTGCTGACCGTGGCGCTGCTGCCGTTCGCCGTCGCCGTCACCGTATGGGCGCCCGCAACCGAGGCCGTCACCGTGGTCGTGGCTATGCCGCTGCCGTTGGTCGTGCCCGTCGCCGTTACCACGCTCGCCCCGCTGTCGACGCTAAAGTCCACCGCTAGCCCGCTGACCGGGTTGCCGTTGTGATCGGTGACCGTCGCCGTCACGGTGTTGGTCGCCACATTGTTCGCAATGGCTCCGCTGGTTGCCGTCAGGCTGCTGCCTGGGTTAGTGGTGCCGTCCAGCCCCGCGCTGCTGTTATCAGCAACAAACGTGGTGCTGACCGTGGCGCTGCTGCCGTTCGCCGTCGCCGTCACCGTATGGGCGCCCGCAACCGAGGCCGTCACCGTGGTCGTGGCTATGCCGCTGCCGTTGGTCGTGCCCGTCGCCGTTACCACGCTCGCCCCGCTGTCGACGCTAAAGTCCACCGCTAGCCCGCTGACCGGGTTGCCGTTGTGATCGGTGACCGTCGCCGTCACGGTGTTGGTCGCCACATTGTTCGCAATGGCTCCGCTGGTTGCCGTCAGGCTGCTGCCTGGGTTAGTGGTGCCGTCCAGCCCCGCGCTGCTGTTATCAGCAACAAACGTGGTGCTGACCGTGGCGCTGCTGCCGTTCGCCGTCGCCGTCACCGTATGGGCGCCCGCAACCGAGGCCGTCACCGTGGTCGTGGCTATGCCGCTGCCGTTGGTCGTGCCCGTCGCCGTTACCACGCTCGCCCCGCTGTCGACGCTAAAGTCCACCGCTAGCCCGCTGACCGGGTTGCCGTTGTGATCGGTGACCGTCGCCGTCACGGTGTTGGTCGCCACATTGTTCGCAATGGCTCCGCTGGTTGCCGTCAGGCTGCTGCCTGGGTTAGTGGTGCCGTCCAGCCCCGCGCTGCTGTTATCAGCAACAAACGTGGTGCTGACCGTGGCGCTGCTGCCGTTCGCCGTCGCCGTCACCGTATGGGCGCCCGCAACCGAGGCCGTCACCGTGGTCGTGGCTATGCCGCTGCCGTTGGTCGTGCCCGTCGCCGTTACCACGCTCGCCCCGCTGTCGACGCTAAAGTCCACCGCTAGCCCGCTGACCGGGTTGCCGTTGTGATCGGTGACCGTCGCCGTCACGGTGTTGGTCGCCACATTGTTCGCAATGGCTCCGCTGGTTGCCGTCAGGCTGCTGCCTGGGTTAGTGGTGCCGTCCAGCCCCGCGCTGCTGTTATCGGCAACAAACGTGGTGCTGACCGTGGCGCTGCTGCCGTTCGCCGTCGCCGTCACCGTATGGGCGCCCGCAACCGAGGCCGTCACCGTGGTCGTGGCTATGCCGCTGCCGTTGGTCGTGCCCGTCGCCGTTACCACGCTCGCCCCGCTGTCGACGCTAAAGTCCACCGCTAGCCCGCTGACCGGGTTGCCGTTGTGATCGGTGACCGTCGCCGTCACGGTGTTGGTCGCCACATTGTTCGCAATGGCTCCGCTGGTTGCCGTCAGGCTGCTGCCTGGGTTAGTGGTGCCGTCCAGCCCCGCGCTGCTGTTATCGGCAACAAACGTGGTGCTGACCGTGGCGCTGCTGCCGTTCGCCGTCGCCGTCACCGTATGGGCGCCCGCAACCGAGGCCGTCACCGTGGTCGTGGCTATGCCGCTGCCGTTGGTCGTGCCCGTCGCCGTTACCACGCTCGCCCCGCTGTCGACGCTAAAGTCCACCGCTAGCCCGCTGACCGGGTTGCCGTTGTGATCGGTGACCGTCGCCGTCACGGTGTTGGTCGCCACATTGTTCGCAATGGCTCCGCTGGTTGCCGTCAGGCTGCTGCCTGGGTTAGTGGTGCCGTCCAGCCCCGCGCTGCTGTTATCAGCAACAAACGTGGTGCTGACCGTGGCGCTGCTGCCGTTCGCCGTCGCCGTCACCGTATGGGCGCCCGCAACCGAGGCCGTCACCGTGGTCGTGGCTATGCCGCTGCCGTTGGTCGTGCCCGTCGCCGTTACCACGCTCGCCCCGCTGTCGACGCTAAAGTCCACCGCTAGCCCGCTGACCGGGTTGCCGTTGTGATCGGTGACCGTCGCCGTCACGGTGTTGGTCGCCACATTGTTCGCAATGGCTCCGCTGGTTGCCGTCAGGCTGCTGCCTGGGTTAGTGGTGCCGTCCAGCCCCGCGCTGCTGTTATCGGCAACAAACGTGGTGCTGACCGTGGCGCTGCTGCCGTTCGCCGTCGCCGTCACCGTATGGGTGCCCGCAACCGAGGCCGTCACCGTGGTCGTGGCTATGCCGCTGCCGTTGGTCGTGCCCGTCGCCGTTACCACGCTTGCCCCGCTGTCGACGCTAAAGTCCACCGTTAGCCCGCTGACCGGGTTGCCGTTGTGATCGGTGACCGTGGCCGTCACGGTGTTGGTCGCCACATTGTTCGCTATGGCTCCGCTGGTTGCCGTCAGGCTGCTGCCTGGGTTAGTGGTGCCGTCCAGCCCCGCGCTGCTATCATCAGCGATGAACATCACGCTCACACTGCGAGTGGTACCATTGATGGTTGCTGTCACCAAACTGCTCCCAGCCTTAGAGCTAGTTAAGGTTTGAATAAGGGAACCATCAGCACCTGTTGTGCCGGTCGCCATAATAGTGGCACCGTTATCGGCGGTAAAATTGACCACCGCATTGGGGACTGGACTACCACTGCTATCTGTCACTACAACTTTCACACTATTTTTGGCCAAACCGTTAGCAACAGCATTATTTACATTGACCGTCACATTACTGGCGAGCAATGTGGCTGTTGAATTGTCCTCAACAAAGGACATCGTCGCACTGGTATGGTTGCCGTTACTCTTGAGTGTTGCCGTCACTAACACGCTGCCGACAAGAATGCTGGTAACGCCAATTGTTGCTTTTCCGCTACTATCAGTAGTGACTTCTTGGTTGGGTAAGGACTGACCTTCGTTCGGACCACTCGTGTAAGTAAAGGCTAGGTCAACCACAGCGTTGGCTAATGCCTGACTGGTACTAGTATCTATTGTCGTGAGCGTGAGGGTATTTTGCGCCACACCATTCGCAACTGATTTATCCTGAGTAACCACCAAACTACCAATATCCTGTGGTGCGCGTGCTGGCGTCAATGTCAAAGTAACGTGATTAGATGCGTTACCGTTCTTATCATATGCCACTGCGCCGACCACGTAGCTCGGGCTGGCCTGCCTTGCAGCCATAGCAGATACTATGGGGAGATTAACCTTGGCGGAGCGGTCAGTCAGAGAGGTCAGAGTACCTCCAGCTGCAATCAGACTCGGCGCATCCCAAACGATGTGGTCTAATCCATGCTTGGTCGTGACATTAGCAGTCACAGTCACACTTCCCCCAGAATAAGGGGTATCTGATGTTGATAGCAGCAAGGAGATTAAATCCTGTTTGCGATACTGAAGGACAATATCGTAGTTACGATCGACTAAATCATAGCGGCTACCCGCTAAGGTACGACTAAAGTCTACCGACTCTGGACTTAATTGGTTTGCAAATGGCACTCCTAGGCGATAAGAGAAGCCCAACGAGACATTGGTATTGTTGATGCCAGAGCCCGCTGTGTGATCAAGTCCGAGCTTAATCAGAGGAACGGGCGTGTAACTCAGCCCTACAGTCACCGCTGACGGGTTGTCCCGTAAATCACTGGTTCCCCCATCCAGAGCCACATTTTTACCTTGATAGTGCTCATACATGAGTTTACCACCCAACTGTGGGTAGCCGGGTAGATAAGCTTCAGCACGGACATCATAGCCATTGGCTGGACGTTCATCGTAATCTTTCATCGAAGACAACGGCGATTGATGCCAGTCTGAAAGCCTGAAATAGCTGTTGGCGGACAGTTTCAGATAGTCACGCCAAGCTTCAACACCAACCCCCAGTCGACGGTTGTCTCCGGTGAAATCATTGTCATAAAAAGTGTTCACCCCGAACATCCAGTCCTGAGTAAAGGTTCGCGCACCTAACCCTATGTTTCCGGTGGTGCGGTCATCAGAACGGCGAAGCCCCGGCTGAGTAAACAGCAGGGTGTTGGGGGTATCAAGCAGAGGAAGGAGAATATCGGCACTGCCTGTTCCTTGAGTTGAAAAGGAAAGGCTGGCATTACCAAACTGATTGAGCCACTCTTGTGCAGCTTGATTCGCCATGCCACTGGCCATACCCGTAGCTACATCTAAACCTTGGTCTCGTTTAGATGGTCCGCCAAGTATCCCCCACAACCGTTGAGCCGCAGCAGCACTCTTGTCAAGTGTTTGCTGTTGTTCTCGTTGTTGATTCAGCGTATCGGTTTCACTCCCTTTTCTAGATATGTCACCAGTGCTGCTACCTAAATCAGGCAAGGTATTCGTTTGTGAGGACGTTTGGGCGGTAGCCTTGTTCTCTGACAAAACGGATTGACGGGCTGCAACGATGGTCGGTGTAAACGCCATCATCAGCGGAAACAACAATTGCAGAACGATATTCCCCAGTGCAACCATTCGATATAGGTTTGAATGTTGAAACGTTAATGAGAAAGTCCCTCGGCGAGGCTTTTTGCCCATTAGGGAATACTTCATTTTACATGTTTGATAAATGGACAGACAAAACGACCAGAAAAAGGATAACTTTCTCATTATATTTTCCACGCTATTATTAAATACAACTCATCGGATTTTGCTAAATCAGGCTCACCCATATTTCAATCGAGAACGGCACCTACATCGCAGCAACATCGAATATGATCCCTAAGAAATAATATTAAGCACGATGCCTACGCTAGGCGGAGATGCTTATCAGTGAGATAAGGCAACTGCACCATCAGCGCCTGAAAATTACGAACTCCCAATTTTTTCAACGCATTACTGCGGTGACTGTAAATAGTCTTACGGTCAAGGCCGCTCTGACATGCTTGCTGATGAGCATTTTTACCTTGTAAAAAATTGACTAAGCACTGATGCTCACGGAATGTCAGCATCGACGACACCCTTGGCGTGAATCTTGGTGGCTCACTGATGATCCAGGATTGAAGGGTTTCCTGGAGATGTGAATAACTCATTTGCTTAGAGATAACCTGCTCAACTCCGAGTGTGCACGCTAACCGGACTAAACCTGGGGTGGTGCAAGCACTCAGCATCAGTATTCTGGGTGAGCCTACCTGTGCTAACGTGTGCAACAACTTGAATAGCAGCGCGCTATTGAATACGGTGTCGAGCGAAATAATTAAAGGTCGCTGAAACAGGCCCTCACTGAGCAGAAAATCCTCCGTGAGAGGAAAGGCAGAATGACTCCATGTGGTCAAGAGTTCGCATAACGCCTGCCGGGTATAAAGGCAGTCTGAAACAATATTTAATTTATATTTCTCTTGTCGTACGCCATCTTTATATTGCGTCATAGACGTCCCTCCGCTTAATGGGGGTAAGCGCTAAGCAAGCATTAATAATTAATGCCGCTAATCTATTTTGTTCAAGAGAGGGCCACAGGATTGGTTGAAGCACAAAACTCCATGTGACAACTCGTTGAAGTCATAAAAATGACCACGAACTTGACAATTAGTACCATTCTGACAACAAAAGAATTAAATATTTAAAATTGATGATTTCATGGATGAAACATCCAACATAACTATAATTTTTAAAATATATTTCTTTCGTTTGTTTTCCATGACGTAAAGAAAACCATAAGAAATAAATGGTTAAATTTTGAGTGGAATTATGTACTGGGGAAAGGTGATGTGAATGAACTTTGAGTGATGAAATAAATCTATATATTACATTGAGTTAAAAAAAAGCTTGCCAAGTACAGGAATTTTCTGAAAGAATGTGCACAATATTTGTACGCACATGACATTTTGGTACTAATTGTCTGCTTTTCCCTCTCCTTTTGTCTCTCCATACACCTTCGAATCTAGCCGCATTACTCGCGGTGTAGAGCACGGTATGACGAATATTTCGATGACCTAAATAGTCTTGTATTAGACGAGTATCAACCCCATTATCAGCTAAAGCATAGCCGCACGCATGGCGCAACATGTGCGGATGTGCGCATAACGAAAATCCAGCTTTTTTACCCAGATTATTTAGTATGTTATACCCCTGCTGACGTGAAATGACATTACCACTGCGAGAAATAAATAGTGCATCGTTATCACCCACAGCCCAGACCTGACGGGCACGTAGCCAAGCACGAATGAGTCGAGCTTCAGAAGCTAATATAGGATGAATAGTCGAAAAGCCACTTTTGAGTCGATGGACATTGAGGGTGCGAGTAGGTAGGTCGATATCAGATAAACGAAGCTGTAATAGCTCACTGATACGAAAACCATGCAGATAGCCCATTGCAATCAAGCAACGGTTACGTTCGGCATGTTGACTTTGATGGGCTGCATCAAGCAGACGTTTGACTTCATCTGGGGTGAAATATTTACGTTGAAGCAACAACAACTCCTTATTAGTGTTAGGTGAATATGATTCAGGGATGTTCCCTCATATTATTTTGCAGTAATAACTCTCAGATAAAAAGTAGGGATATAGAAGTCTGTCATACCTAGCGTAAAGAAATATTAACACAATAAACATGGGTGAATAATATTATTATGTAATAATTACGTGAGCAGCATTGATCATGAAAAATCTATTCCGCTTATTTCATATCATATGTATTCTTAAACACCTTTCAATTATAAAGCACCTTTATTACAAAAAATATCATTCATATAATCTATGCCAATAAATTATCTCACAGATACGTACATTAATTAACATCAACAACGTCATCGATTCTGTTGCATGAGCTTAAGCAAATTAGCAAAAGTAACGCAGCCGATCAGTTAGGCTTGTCCACTGCTGGCTGTGTATATTCTTGTCTATAAAGAATGGTATTAGTTTCTTGGAACCTAATTCCACCCGCTGGAAAATCCACTTTGCGAAAAAGACTAAACATGCTCGGTAAAACATCAACTGCAGACGAGGTGAATTACTGTCTAGGGTCTATGCAGGTCTTGCGATGGAGGTAAAGGCAAAACGAGCCAAACCTGAGTATGCATCGTTAATGAAACAATTTACCCATGTAGCTCCCTATCTGTGAGCACCATGTGCGCTCGGATAGTATTTTCGAGTGCAGAAGTCAGTTCTCCAGCATAGCCCCGAGCCGTCAGTTGCTAGGAGAAAAACGATGGTTACTAGCGGTGTGGGGAGGATCTGCCGTAAATTTGGATTTATACCAAAAAGTGAATATTTTCCAACCAATCGTCATCCATTGAACATTGCTATCGTTGCTTATGAAAGAAGACTCTGTTTCGCAGGCATATAATTGGCTTTATAGCGTTAATAATGGCTGATTAAACATCCTAACTATGAATAAGAAAAATCAGCGCTCTCGAATAATAACGCTCATCTTCTGTTGGACTTGGAAAGCTCACCATTTATCAGGGCTAAATTAAAAATATTTGCGCGTAGCACTCAATCTGAAAGATGTCTTCATTGCTTTTTAAGTTACACTGTAGACTATCAAAAGAAAACTTCGCTGATGAGATGAACTCACCAATAACATCCTCGCTTACCATTATCACGCTATGGTTCTTTGGTGTTAAGAATACCAATGGTTCCATTCTACTATCGATGAAAGCTTGGTGGTTTCTATGGATACAGACTTTATACCTGTTATTGATAAGAATAGCCGCTTCATCTCCGCATAAGGCCACACAAAAACCACCTCTGTATTCACTCATACCCACTCCTGATAAAATAAGCGTCAAAATAAAACAATGTCTTTCCTTGGTTAAATATAGAGAATATCTAAGAATACACACAGTATTAGCATGATGATTTTCTTTTTTATTATATAATTATTTCATGAGCGTATATTACTTTTCACGCTATCTCAACGGTAGGGATGGTGGTTATTAATAAGAAGTTTCTTATGAATATCAACCAGAGGCATCGCCTTGTCATAGAACCATCCTTGTGCATATGGCACCTGTAAATTTAAGAGAGCTTTCACTTGATCTTCGGTTTCAACCCCCTCAGCAATAATCGTCATGTTTAACTGCTGAGCCATGCTGACAATGTGGGGCACTACACTTTCTGTCGCAATATTCAGCCCCAGCCCCATGATAAATGAACGGTCAATTTTCAATGTCTGTACAGGTAGTTTATTGAGATAGGAAAGGCTGGAGTAGCCCGTACCAAAGTCGTCCAGAACGAGTCCAAATCCTTCTTCATTTAGGCGTTTCATGTTGTACTTAGCTGTCTCGTCACGCACAAGATTACGCTCGGTAATTTCCAGCTTTAAATAATGAGGTGAGAGTGCATAATCGGCACACAGTGTTCTTAGCTGGGTTACAAATTTTGGGGATGACAGGTCAGCCGCAGAGATATTGACGGCAACGATGAGTTCAGGGTGAGTTTGGTGAAGCTTGCTCAGGTCGATGATAGCCTGGTGTAAGACATACTTCGTTATTTTGCAAATTAGCCCAGTATCTTCGGCGATAGCGATGAATGTATCAGCAGGTATCGTTCCTCCTGATGCGGTCGGCCACCGTATCAACGCTTCTAGTGACTGTATTTTCCCCGTATTAATATTAACAATAGGTTGATAGTAAAGGCAAAAACCTTCTTTTTTTAATGCCCGCTGAATAGCAGTCTTCATAGCAAGTTGATGTTTAATATAAATACTAAATAACAGACAAAACAATAAGAATGATAATATGTTAATAGCCCACTGAGTAGGCCAAAACGTTTTCAGCCAATAGGAATAGAGCAACGTATAAGGAATAGTATATTCAACCTGCAGCCCATCAACTGCATTTTTGCCGACGACAAACCAGAGGTTATCTTGGAGAGTAGTATTAGCCGTGTATGCCAACACTTCATTATTTGCCATAATACGCAGTTGGGGTTGCGGTACTCCATTGATAAAATAAAACCGAGTCAACTGTTGGTATGGGAGCAAGGCAAATACGCCATTTTCTCCAATTAAAACATTGCCTCTACCTGCAGCTAATTCACTCTCTGCAAGGAGATAAATCTGCATCCCATTCCATTCTGTGATGGGATGCTGAGGTAATGCCGTGTGTATGGTATCCCCGTATGTCAAACTACAGACCGTTTTATCTGGGAGTGTATAGAGAATATCGGTAACAATCACAGCACTAAGGAGGTCTGGTATAAATACTTCACGGCTTTTTAATGAGCAATCCTGTGGAGCGCGCTGGATTGTTTTATCCAGAAGTACTTTCGCCTCGGATAGATACCCTTCTATGGTATACATAGTCTCTTGTGACAATGCCATCAATTCATTTTTTGCCTGATGTAAAAGGCTGAACCACGTCATGGTTGCATTTAAGATAAATGTCAGTATAAGTCCCAAAAAAAACGATAAAAAAATATTTTTTTTCGCACTGGGTGGTTTCATGGTCGCCTCAAGTTTCATATAGCGAAGTAATGACATTCATCATATAGTGCTTTCATTTCAGATAGCCCGCTCATTTATTGATTTTTCCCGCCTAGCAGTGAACGAAAACGAGCCACCTTAATTTATGTAAGATAAGTTCATCTGAAAACAAATTTTAGGATGAAAATTAAGTGGAAATAGTGTTTTTATCACAAAAATCATCTTTGCTGCGAGTTTATCATGGCACCCAACATCAGAATTCATGGTTAGGATATTTTTAAAACATATTTTCAGTTTCCTAGCCATAAACAACCCCACTTACAACCATCCTAATAATTAACAACCTATGCTTTTATATCCTCTTAGTTACGGCAGAGGAAACATGGTAGGAAATTATATTGAGTGTCGTAATGATAACCGAGTCTCTTCTCATTGTTTGGAGAACGAAACTAAAATCGTTGGCAATTAAAAGTCCTATCCCGTAACGAGTTGCAATCTATCCAGTATAGCTATACTAAGTATATGGGTATATTCACTTCACAGCACTTTGCAGGAAATTGATAATGAATAAAAAAATTGAAGTTTACTCTGGCCCTGCAGGTGGGTGGGGAGCCTTAAAAGCCGTTGCAAAAGCATTGCGCGAACAAATGAACATTCGGCATGATGTTATTGCGCTATTTGACATGAATAAAGCTGAAGGTTTTGATTGCCCTGGATGTGCTTGGCCAGACCCCAATCATACAGCTTCATTTGATATATGTGAAAATGGAGCAAAGGCAGTATCTTGGGAGGCAACCTCTAAACGAGCCACCCCCGAATTCTTTGCGCATCATACAGTATCTGAGCTATTTGAATGGAGTGATTTTGAACTTGAAGATAGTGGACGTCTGACACATCCATTAAAATATAACCCAACAAAAGACTGCTTTGAACGCATAGAGTGGCAAGTTGCATTTGATGAGATTGGTACGCAGCTAAGGCAATATAATGACCCAGATGTGGTAGAGTTTTACACATCAGGACGAACCTCTAATGAAGCAGCATTTCTATATCAGTTGTTTGCCAGAGAGTATGGTACTAATAATTTTCCTGACTGTTCTAATATGTGTCATGAGCCGACAAGTGTCGGTCTTGCGGCTAGCATCGGTGTAGGGAAAGGTACTGTATCGCTCGATGATTTTGAACATTGTGATTTAGTTATTTGCATTGGGCATAATCCTGGGACAAATCATCCCCGTATGTTGACATCTTTACGTGAAATCGCATTGCGTGGTGCTCGAATTGTTGCAATAAACCCTATGCAAGAGCGTGGATTAGAACGTTTTACAGCACCGCAAAATCCAATAGAAATGTTAACTAATACTCAAACACAGTTGGCTAACGCTTATTTTCATGTCCGAATTGGAGGCGATGTCGCCTTGCTCAAAGGGATGATGCGACGATTAATCGAAAAGCATGATGAACAAAGAGCGGAGGGAAATATAGGGTTTCTGGATGAAGCGTTTATCAGTGATCATACCCAAGGATTTCAAGATTTACGCAGCGATGTTTTGAATACTGACTGGCATGATATCACTCAAGTCTCTGGCCTAACTTATGAGCAAATTGAAAGTCTAGCAGACATTTATGCTCAATCAGAGCGAACGATTATTTGCTACGGTATGGGAATAACTCAACACCAACATGGCACGCAAAACGTACAACAACTCATAAACTTATTATTATTGAAAGGTAATATAGGAAAAGCAGGTGCGGGGATCTGCCCATTAAGAGGGCATTCTAATGTACAAGGCGATAGGACTGTCGGTATCACCGAGAAGCCTTCAGAGTCAATGCTTAACAATATAGAAAAGCATTTTGGTTTTGTGCCGCCTAAAAAATTTGGTCATGCCGCAATTGAAAGCATGAAAGCTATCTGTGAAGGAAGCGCTAGAGCTTTGGTTTGTATGGGAGGAAATTTTGCGGTTGCGATGCCAGACCGAACAGTTACGTTTGAACGCATGACGCAATTAGATTTAGTAGTTCATTTAGCAACTAAACTGAATCGTTCACACTTACTTACTGCCAAGCAGAGTTACCTATTCCCTGTTCTTGGACGCACAGAAATTGATATGCAGGAAAGCGGAGCTCAATCGATCACTGTCGAAGACTCTATGTCAATGGTTCATGCGTCTCGAGGACTATTAAAACCGGCTAGCAACACACTGATGTCTGAGTGTGCCATTATTGCGGGAATTGCTCAATCTACACTACTGAACAGTGTGGTCAAATGGCGTACTATGGTGGCTGATTATGATAATATTCGTAATGCAATTGAAGCAGTAATCCCTGAGTTTTATAAATTCAATGAACGAATTAAACAACCGGGGGGATTTTATCTACCGAATGCCGCTGCGACACGATGTTGGTTGACTGCATCCCAAAAAGCGAATTTCATTTCAACAAAGGGACTGCTAGAGGATCCTCGTTCGGCTTTTAATAGTGAGTTAGTATTAGCTACCGTTCGTAGTCATGATCAATATAATACAACCTTGTATGGAATGAATGATCGATATCGCGGAGTTTTTGGGCGGCGTGATGTTGTTTTCATTAGCACAACACAAGCAAGACAATGTGGTGTAAATGCGGGTGACAAAGTCAATTTAGTTGCGTTATTACCAGATGGAAAGCGCAGTACTCGTTCAATGTTGGGATTGACTGTAGTGATATACGATATGGCTGATCGTTCGCTCGTTACTTATTTCCCTGAAGCCAGCCATATGTTGGCATTAGGAAATTATGATATACAATCTGGGATCCCCGCCTATAAAAGCATCCCTGTTGCCATGGATAAATGCTTCCCCGACAAGGCTACGTCGCATTAACAACAGAGGTTGCACTAAAGGTGCGCGGCCCGCTTTCTTAGCGGGCCATGTAGTTACTCATATCGAGCGATGAACGTCGGTTCTCCCACTTAAGTGTTAGGTACGCCAATTCCGGCAAGAGCATCAGGGTATTATGCCCTCTGCAGCACCCATCGCCCCAGAACAGATGCGCATCCGCGAGCTAGAAAAGCAGGTTCACCATCTGGAGGAACAGAATACGATATTAAAAAAGCTACCGCGCTCTTGATGTCCGACTCGCTGAACGGTTCACGATAGCAGCCAGATTGGTGACAACCACACGGTTGCCAGCTCGGAAAACATCAGTACGAAAATGCCCATCAAGAACATACATGCCTGCCGAATCTGCTCGAATATCAGTTCGCCGTACCGGAGCCAGACAGGGTATGTTACGTATATCTAGGCAGGAGATCGCTGCTGCTATCTGGTGGTCGTCATGGATCTTTTTGCCCGTAGAGTGGTTGGCTTGAGCCTGCCGGAAAATGCCTATACAGCGCCGATAAACAGTGCCCTGCGGATGGCATATGAGACTCGAGGCTAGCCGTGTGTGAGATGTTCCAAGTGATCAGGAAACCAGATTAGCTACTAACGTCACTGCCCGCAAGTTATTGATCATGAAGTCATTACTATTGAGCAAGGGCGAATCAGGCTTATACAGATAGATACCAAAAGTCATTAACAATAGAGAAATGCCAATATATAGGGCAATTTATTTTCCTCATCATTATTCTCGTTAATACTAATCATAAGCATACTTGTATATACAATCTATTTTGGCAATCATAACAACAGTCACCCGTAAACTATTTGCTCGTTATTATTACGTCTAGATTATGAGTTGCAACGCTAGGTGAACGCCTAGCCCTATCATTATCGGCTAGAGATAAGATCGCCTTTTCATCTGAACGAATAGCCCCGACAAAAAAGGGAGGCCGAAGCCTCCCTTTTAATCTCATTTGATGCAAATCAGACCGCAGTCTGGAAAATCACACCATCTGCTTTTTCAGTGTACTGGTCCAGCTTGTCAAAGTTCAGGTAACGGTAGGTGTCTACCGCAGTTTTATCTACCTGCTCCATGTACTGCTGGTACTCTTCAGGGTTCGGTAAACGCCCTAACAGCGAAGCAACCGCTGCCAGTTCAGCCGAAGCCAGATACACATTCGCGCCCGTCCCTAAACGGTTCGGGAAGTTACGCGTAGACGTTGAAACCACGGTTGCGCCATCTGCCACGCGAGCTTGGTTCCCCATACACAGCGAGCACCCAGGAATTTCGACACGCGCCCCGCTCTTACCGAAGATGCTGTAGTAGCCCTCTTCCGTCAGCTGTGCTGCATCCATCTTGGTCGGTGGAGCCACCCACAGACGCGTTGGCAGTTGGCCCTTGTGACCATCCAATAGTTTACCCGCCGCACGGAAATGGCCGATGTTAGTCATGCAAGAACCGATGAAGACTTCATCGATCTTCTCGCCAGCCACGTCAGACAGCAGACGCGCATCATCCGGATCGTTTGGCGCACACAGAATTGGTTGTTTGATATCAGCAAGATCGATGTCGATCACTGCGGCATATTCTGCATCGGCATCGCCTTCCAACAGTTGTGGATCGGCCAACCATTTTTCCATTCCCTGAATACGACGCTCTAAAGTGCGACGATCGCCGTAGCCTTCCGCAATCATCCACTTCAGCAACACGATGTTAGAACTGAGATATTCAGTAATCGGCGCCTTATCCAGTTTGATGGTACAGCCCGCTGCAGAGCGCTCTGCAGAAGCATCCGCCAGTTCAAACGCCTGCTCAACCTTCAGTTCTGGTAAGCCTTCAATTTCCAGAATGCGTCCTGAGAAGATATTTTTCTTACCTTTCTTCTCAACGGTCAGCAAGCCTTGCTGAATCGCATAGTAAGGAATGGCATGAACCAAATCGCGCAGGGTAATTCCCGGCTGCATTTTGCCTTTAAATCGAACCAGTACAGACTCCGGCATGTCCAGAGGCATCACACCCGTCGCAGCAGCAAACGCCACTAAGCCAGACCCTGCAGGGAAAGAGATCCCAATAGGGAAACGAGTATGGGAGTCACCGCCCGTACCCACCGTATCTGGCAGCAGCATACGGTTCAACCATGAGTGAATAATACCGTCACCTGGACGCAGTGATACACCGCCACGGTTCATAATGAAATCGGGCAACGTATGGTGCGTCGTGACGTCTACCGGCTTAGGGTAAGCCGCAGTATGGCAAAATGACTGCATGACCAAATCGGCTGAGAAGCCCAAGCAGGCCAAGTCTTTCAATTCATCACGAGTCATTGGGCCAGTGGTATCCTGAGAACCTACGGAGGTCATCTTCGGCTCACAGTACTGTCCAGGACGAATACCTTTGGTTCCACAGGCACGCCCCACCATTTTCTGCGCTAATGAGAAACCTTTACCGCTATCTGCTACCGGTTTAGCAATACGGAATACTTCACTCTGTGGCAGGTTTAGCGCCTCACGTGCTTTGGTTGTTAAACCACGGCCGATGATCAACGGAATACGCCCACCGGCGCGAACTTCATCCAGCAGTACTTCGGTTTTCAGCTCAAACTCGGCCAGCAGCTCATTGGTTTCGTGATGACGGACTTCACCTTTATAAGGGTAAATATCAATCACATCGCCCATGTTTAGCTTAGACACATCAACTTCGATTGGCAGTGCGCCCGCATCTTCCATGGTATTGAAGAAAATCGGTGCAATTTTACCGCCAAGAACGACCCCGCCAGCGCGTTTGTTTGGCACATGAGGAATATCATCCCCCATAAACCACAATACGGAGTTAGTCGCTGATTTACGTGAAGAGCCGGTTCCGACGACATCCCCCACATAAGCTAAAGGGAAACCTTTTTTGTTCAGCAACTCAATTTGTTTAATTGGACCAACGCTACCCGGCTGATCAGGAACGATACCTTCACGTTCGTTTTTCAACATTGCCAAGGCATGGAGAGGAATATCAGGACGTGACCAAGCGTCCGGAGCTGGAGACAGGTCATCGGTGTTAGTTTCACCGGTCACTTTAAATACGGTGACGGTGATTTTCTCGGCTAATTCAGGACGTGATAAATACCAGTCAGCGTCTGCCCAAGATTTCAGTACCTGCTGAGCATACTCATTCCCTGCTTTGGCTTTCTCTTCCACATCGTAGAAGTTATCAAACATCAGCAAAGTGTGTGACAACGCTTTAGCGGCGATTGGAGCCAGTTTAGTATCATCGAGAGCGTCAATCAGAGGATGGATATTATAACCGCCCTGCATGGTGCCAAGCAGCTCAACGGCTTTTTCTGGAGAAACCAGAGGAGAGGTTGTTTCGCCTTTCGCCACGGCGGCAAGAAAACCGGCTTTAACATAGGCCGCTTCATCAACGCCCGGTGGTACACGATTAATCAAAAGATCTAACAGGAATTCCTCTTCACCCGCCGGTGGCGATTTCAGTAATTCCACCAACCCAGCCATTTGCGTCGCATCCAGTGGTTTAGGAACCACGCCTTCTGCCGCACGTTCAGCAACGTGCTCGCGATATTCTTTTAGCACGACTTTATCCTCGCTCTCATTGTTGGAGTCATTATGTGTGCAGAGGGTGTGTTGCGTAGTGCGTTTCCAACGTTGGCATCTGAGCGATAACCCACTACGGAACACACCCACCACCGGGTCACTGGTAAGTCAGATATCTTTGGAACGTTATCCTACGCTCCGAAAGAACAAGACCTTTCTTTCGTTAAGGTCTTCATAGGTAGAGTACCCGGTTATGCCCGTCCAGCATATCAGGATTTAACGCGGTTGTTAAACTGTTCACATAAAAGCAACATAGATATAGCATGAAGCAAATTCTTACCTTTCTACGGCAGTATTAAATTCCAAAAACTGATAAATATTGATCTGTTCTAGGATCTAGTCGCCTATTTTTTCGCTATGATCCTCTATCGTTGTAAGCAGGTGCAGGATGCGAAATGAAGTTCAAAAGGAAATCAAAAACTTTTTATCTTACGGTGCTACAAATTGCCTCGGTATTACTGGCAATTGCGGCGCTGTTTTATCTGATTGATAGCTCGCAGACTCAATATTTAGTGCTCAATGGTGATCATTTAACGCGCACTGATTTAGACAGTGGCACCATGGTTTGGGGGATGAACTTCTTCCTATTTGCACTCATCGTTGGCGTGCTTCTGTTCACTGCAGCCTTTTTTATCGGATTCAAAGACGATTAGCCCGCCAAAAAACAGTTCCACCTCTGCGCACTTAAACCGGTTCTGAAAAAATCCCCCCCAGTCAGCTTCATTACTGGTTGTATATATCGTAAAAAAAACGGCTCCCTAAATTAGGGAGCCGTTTAGCAATTTCAGCGCATTAAACGCAAAAACTTATTTCTTTTTCGCTTTCGGGTTAGGCAAGTCAGTGATGCTACCTTCGTAGATCTCTGCGGCTAAACCAACGGATTCATGCAGCGTTGGGTGAGCATGGATAGTCAGCGCGATGTCTTCAGCGTCACAGCCCATCTCGATTGCCAGACCGATCTCACCTAACAGCTCGCCGCCGTTAGTACCCACAATCGCACCACCGATAATGCGGTGAGATTCTTTGTCAAAGATCAGCTTAGTCATACCGTCAGCACAATCGGAAGCGATAGCACGGCCAGAAGCAGCCCACGGGAAGGTGGAGGTTTCGTAGCTGATGCCTTTTTCTTTCGCTTCTTTCTCGGTCATACCAACCCAGGCAACTTCTGGCTCGGTGTAAGCGATTGAAGGAATGACCTTCGGATCGAAGTAATGCTTCATACCTGCGATAACTTCAGCGGCAACGTGGCCTTCGTGAACACCTTTGTGCGCCAGCATTGGCTGACCCACGATGTCACCAATAGCAAAGATATGAGGCACGTTAGTACGCAGCTGTTTGTCGACATGAATAAATCCACGCTCGTCAACTTCAACGCCTGCTTTACCTGCATCCAGCTGTTTACCGTTAGGTACACGGCCGATAGCAACCAGAACGGCATCATAACGCTGTGGCTCAGCCGGCGCTTTCTTACCTTCCATCGTAACGTAGATGCCATCTTCTTTGGCTTCAACCGCCGTCACTTTGGTTTCCAGCATCAGGTTAAATTGCTTGCTGATACGCTTGGTAAACACTTTCACCACGTCTTTGTCAGCAGCAGGAATGACCTGATCAAACATTTCAACCACATCAATCTGAGAACCCAGCGCGTGGTAAACGGTCCCCATTTCCAGACCGATGATACCACCGCCCATCACCAGTAGACGCTCTGGGACTGATTTCAGCGCCAGCGCATCCGTTGAATCCCAAACGCGTGGGTCTTCATGTGGAATGAATGGCAGTTGAATTGGACGAGAGCCCGCAGCGATAATTGCGTTATCAAAGTTGATCACGGTTTTACCGTTCTCACCTTCAACTTCCAGAGTGTTAGCGCCGGTAAATTTGCCCAGACCGTTAACCACTTTGACTTTACGACCTTTAGCCATCCCAGCCAGACCGCCGGTCAGCTGAGTAATGACTTTTTCTTTCCAGACACGGACTTTATCGATGTCAGTTTTCGGCTCACCGAAAACGATGCCGTGTTCAGCCAATGCTTTGGCTTCTTCAATCACTTTCGCTACGTGCAGCAAAGCCTTAGAAGGGATACAACCGACGTTCAAACATACGCCACCCAAGGTGGAATAACGTTCAACGATGATGGTTTCTAAACCTAAATCCGCGCAACGGAAAGCCGCAGAGTAACCTGCTGGGCCCGCCCCAAGTACCACGACCTGAGTTTTAATTTCAGTACTCATCATGACCTCTTTATTGTTTGTCCGGCGGGTGCGACATCATCCATATTGATAACATCACTGCCAACGTCATTGTTTGGCTCACAACCTGTATATCCTCGGGAATATTACCCACGGATATGGAGAGTCATTCATAACGCCCATCGACCACCGGGACGCTCGTACTGCCCATAGTTTACAAAAATGTTAACAATTCTGTAAAGCTTTGATCGGGTGACGAAAGTCTCACTATCCAATGCTGAACCGTATTAGCACCAGCATTGGCGCACTTGAAGAAAAAAGCCGGCCGTTTGGCCGGCTTTTGGGGTTACATCACTAGGCGACGAATGTCTGACAGCATGTTATTGATGATGGTGATAAAGCGAGCACCATCAGCACCGTCAATCACGCGGTGGTCGAAGGAAAGAGACATTGGCATCATCAGACGCGGAGTGAACTCTTTACCATTCCAAACCGGTTCCATCGCAGACTTGGATACACCCAGAATAGCCACTTCAGGCGCGTTAACAATTGGCGCGAAGTGAGTCGTCCCGATACCACCAAGGCTGGAGATGGTGAAGCAGCCGCCCTGCATTTCGCCCGCGGTCAGCTTACCGTCACGCGCTTTCTTAGAAATGGCCATCAGTTCGCGAGACAGTTCAGTGATGCTCTTCTTGTTCACATCTTTGAAGACTGGAACAACAAGACCATTTGGCGTATCAACAGCAACACCGATGTTGATGTATTTTTTCAGCGTCAGCTTCTGACCATCTTCAGACAGAGAGCTGTTGAAACGTGGCATCTGCTCAAGCGCTGCCGCCACGGCTTTCATGATGAACACAACTGGGGTGAATTTCACGTCCAGCTTACGCTTAGCGGCTTCCTCGTTCTGCTGCTTGCGGAACGCTTCCAGATCGGTGATATCAGTTTTGTCGAAGTGCGTAACGTGCGGGATCATGACCCAGTTACGGCTCAGGTTAGCACCAGAAATTTTCTGGATACGCCCCATTTCCACTTCTTCGATTTCACCAAACTTGCTGAAGTCCACTTTCGGCCATGGCAGCATGCCCGGCAGACCGCCGCCGGTTACAGCAGCAGGTGCAGATTCAGCACGTTTAACCGCGTCTTTCACGTACGCCTGAACGTCTTCGCGCAGGATACGACCTTTACGGCCAGAACCTTTAACTTTCGCCAGATTCACGCCAAATTCACGCGCTAAACGACGGATAACCGGCGTTGCGTGGACATAAGCGTCGTTCTCAGTAAACTCGCCTTTAGATTCAGCTTTAGCGGCTAAAGCTGGCGCAGCTTTCTGTTCCTGTTTAGCTGGAGCAGATTCCTGTTTCGCAGCGGTGTTGGTAGACGTCGCGGCTGCGGGTGCCGCGCCTTCCACTTCAAAGGTCATGATAAGCGAGCCGGTTTTCACTTTGTCGCCGGTCGCAATCTTGATCTCTTTGACCACGCCCGCAAACGGAGCAGGGACTTCCATAGAGGCTTTGTCGCCTTCTACGGTGATCAGTGACTGCTCAGCGGCGACTTTATCGCCGACTTTCACCATCACTTCAGTTACTTCAACTTCGTCGCCGCCGATATCTGGAACTTCAACGTCTTTAACCGCTGATGCGCCAGCTGAGGCTGCAGGTGCCGCAGCCTGAGCAGGGGCAGAAGTCGCAGGCGCAGCGCCGGCCACTTCAAAGACCATAATCAGAGAACCCGTTTTCACTTTATCGCCGGTGGCAATCTTGATCTCTTTAACCACGCCCGCAAATGGAGCTGGCACTTCCATAGAGGCTTTATCGCCTTCTACGGTGATTAGAGACTGTTCAGCTTCAACGGTATCACCGACTTTCACCATCACTTCGGTGACTTCAACTTCGTCAGCGCCGATATCTGGAACTTCAACATCTTTTGCCGCAGCGGTGGCCGCCGGAGCTGGTGCAGCTGATTTCTCTTCCGCTTTAGCAGGTGCAGCAGCGGCTGCACCCTCGGCTTCAAAGATCATGATCAGTTTGCCGGTTTCGACTTTGTCGCCCACGGAAACTTTGATTTCTTTAACCACTCCGGCCTGCGGCGATGGGACTTCCATGGAAGCCTTGTCACCTTCAACGGTGATCAAAGACTGTTCTGCTTCCACTTTATCGCCCACTTTCACCATCACTTCGGTGACTTCAACTTCATCAGCACCGATGTCCGGTACATTAATTTCGATAGACATTCTTCTGTACCTCTTATGCCAGACGCGGGTTAACTTTTTCTGGGTTGATATCGAATTTCTTAATGGCATCAGCAACAACAGATGCTTCGATTTCACCGCGTTTAGCCAATTCACCCAGTGCAGCAACCACAACGTAAGAAGCATCAACTTCAAAGTGGTGACGCAGGTTTTCGCGGCTGTCTGAACGACCAAAGCCGTCAGTACCCAGTACGCGATAATCGCTGGCTGGAACGTAAGTACGAACCTGTTCAGCGAACAGCTTCATGTAGTCGGTAGACGCAACCGCTGGAGCATCGTTCATCACTTGAGCGATGTACGGTACGCGTGGAGTTTCGGTTGGGTGCAGCATATTCCAACGCTCACAGTCCTGACCATCACGAGCCAATTCGGTGAAGGATGTTACGCTGTAGGTGTCAGAACCCACGCCGTACTCTTCAGCCAAGATCTTAGCCGCTTCACGTACGTGACGCAGGATAGAACCTGAACCCAGCAGCTGAACCTTACCTTTGCTACCTTCCAGAGTTTCCAGTTTGTAGATACCTTTACGGATACCTTCTTCTGCACCCTGCGGCATTGCCGGCATGTGGTAGTTTTCGTTCAGCGTAGTGATGTAGTAGTAAACGTTTTCTTGCGCTTCACCGTACATGCGCTCCAAGCCGTCATGCATGATGACTGCAACTTCGTAAGCGTATGCTGGATCGTAAGAAATACAGTTAGGGATAGTCAGAGACTGAATATGGCTATGGCCATCTTCATGCTGCAAACCTTCGCCGTTCAGGGTTGTACGACCTGAAGTCCCGCCGATCAGGAAGCCACGAGCCTGCTGGTCACCCGCTGCCCAGCACAGGTCGCCGATACGCTGGAAACCAAACATGGAGTAGTAGATGTAGAACGGAATCATTGGCAGATCGTTGGTGCTGTAAGACGTTGCCGCCGCCAGCCAAGATGATGCTGCACCCAGTTCGTTGATACCTTCCTGCAGGATCTGACCTTTTTCGTCTTCTTTATAGTAAGCAACCTGCTCACGGTCCTGAGGCGTATACTGCTGACCGTTCGGGCTGTAGATACCGATCTGACGGAACAGGCCTTCCATACCAAAGGTACGCGCTTCATCGGCGATGATTGGAACCAGACGATCTTTGATCGACTTGTTCTTCAGCATCACGTTCAGGGCACGAACGAAAGCGATGGTGGTAGAAATTTCTTTGTTCTGCTCTTCCAACAGAGAACCGAAGTCTGACAGAGCAGGCATTTCCAATTTCTCGGTGAAGTGAGTCAGACGCGTTGGCAGGTAACCTTGCAGCGCCTGACGACGCTCGTGCAGGTACTTGGACTCTTCAGAGTCTTTATCGAAGGTAACGTATGGCAGTTTTTCGATATCAGCATCAGCAACTGGCACGTTGAAACGATCACGGAACTGGCGCACGCCGTCCATGTTCATTTTCTTAACCTGGTGAGCGATGTTTTTACCTTCAGCGGTGTCACCCATGCCGTAACCTTTAACGGTGTGAGCCAGAATAACCGTCGCTTGACCTTTGGTTTCTTTCGCTTTTTTCAGTGCTGCGTAGACTTTCTTAGGATCGTGACCACCACGGTTCAATGCCCAGATCTCGTCATCGCTCATATCTTTAACCAGAGCGGCGGTTTCAGGGTAACGACCGAAGAAGTGCTCACGAACATAAGCGCCATCTTTGGATTTGAAGGTCTGGTAGTCACCGTCCAGCGTTTCGTTCATCAGCTGGATCAGTTTACCGCTAGTGTCTTTACGCAGCAGCTCATCCCAACGACCGCCCCAGATAACCTTGATCACGTTCCAGCCAGCGCCTGCGAAGATGCCTTCCAGTTCGTTAACGATTTTGCCGTTACCGGTGACTGGGCCATCCAAGCGCTGCAGGTTACAGTTGATGATGAAGCACAGGTTGTCCAGTTTTTCACGAGTTGCGATAGTGATCGCACCTTTAGATTCTGGCTCATCCATCTCACCGTCGCCCAAGAAAGCGTAAACGGTTTGTTCAGAAGTATCTTTCAGGCCACGGTGTTCCAGATATTTCAGGAATTTAGCTTGATAGATTGCACCGATTGGGCCCAAGCCCATTGATACGGTTGGGAACTGCCAGAATTCAGGCATCAATTTAGGATGCGGGTAAGAGGACAGGCCTTTACCGTGAACTTCCTGACGGAAGTTATTCATCTGTTCTTCAGTCAGGCGACCTTCAAGGAAGGCACGAGCATAAACGCCCGGGGAAATGTGGCCCTGGAAGTAAACCAAATCGCCGCCGTCTTTTTGGTTACGCGCGCGGAAGAAGTGGTTAAAGCAGACTTCGTATACCGTTGCGGAAGACTGGAAAGAAGCCATGTGGCCACCCAGCTCCAGATCCTTTTTCGATGCACGCAGAACGGTCATGATCGCGTTCCAACGAATCGCTGAACGGATGCGGCGTTCCAGCTCCAGGTTACCTGGGTACGCAGGTTCGTCTTCTACCGCGATGGTATTGACGTAGTTGCGGCTGGTCGCTCCGGTAGGCAGATTGACTCCACCTTTACGGGCTTCACCCAATACTTGATCAATCAGGTACTGAGCGCGCTCTACACCTTCTTCACGGATGACCGATTCGATCGCCTGCAGCCAGTCGCGGGTTTCGATCGGGTCCACGTCATTGTTTAAACGTTCTGACATGGTGGTATTCCTTATCTGTCTAATGGTTTGTCAGGAGCCTGTCTTCGTGTGTTTTCTTCATGTAGGAAAAAACACGAAGACAGGCCCAATCAGGGTTTAGTTGCCTAGTGGTGTTGCAATAAAACGGACTATCAGAGGGCTAAGCTCTCATAATCCGTTTTTAATCCTTGCGTTGCTGGAGTCGACGCAATGACCGCTCACGGCGGCTGTGCTCTCGATTAAGCTCCAGCAAAATATCCTCAATAAATGCCAGATGGCGGTGTGATGCTTCGCGAGCTTTCTCTGGCTCACGGGCCACTATCGCCTCAAAAATGCTGGCACGATGGTCGTTTACCTTTGCCAACATTTCACGGCGTGAGTAAAGCAACTCAAAGTTCTGTTTAACGTTTTGTTCCAGCATGGGCGCCATGCAGCGCAGCAAATGCAAAAGAACCACGTTGTGTGCAGCTTCGGTCACTGCGACCTGATACTGCATAACCGCATCGGCTTCGGCGTCTAAATCGCCGCTCTGCTGCGCCTCTTGGATAACCACATGGCACGCGCGAATGCGGGTGAAATCTTCGTCTGTGCCACGCAGTGCTGCGTAATAAGCCGCAATACCTTCCAGCGCATGACGAGTTTCAAGTAAATCGAATTGTGATTCTGGATGGTCTGCCAGCAGTTCAGCTAACGGATCGCTGAAGCTCTGCCAGAGGTTTGTTTGAACGAAGGTACCGCCTCCCTGACGACGCAACAGCAATCCTTTTGCTTCTAGGCGCTGTATCGCCTCTCTTAATGAAGGTCGAGACACATCAAACTGCTTCGCCAGCTCACGCTCAGGAAGAAGTTTCTCTCCGGGACGCAGAGTGCCTTCCAGAATCAGATATTCCAGTTGCTGTTCGATGACATCTGATAATTTAGGTTGACGAATTTTGCTGTAGGCCATGTCGCTCTTATCTTCTCTGCGAGTGCTTCTTCTTTATTGGCGTTCTCTTGTTTTGAGTATTCGCAAGCCGCTTAAAATCTCTGCGAGTGGCGCAAAGTCAATTGGTAATACCAATTTCAAAAACGTGACGCTAAAGTAACAAAGTATTCACCTGCTGTCCATACAGGCTTTGATTGAAATCATGAAAGCGAGCATTTTTTAACAAAGTCACTCAAACAACACAGCAATACTATAACTGTAACGTGGTAATACCATTTACTAGCCCTAAGGGTATTTTAACTTTATTGAAACCTAAACACACCCAAGCTGAAGCGTTAAAGCTGCATGAAAACTGCATATAAATTCATTATCATGCATTTTTATTTGGTTTGGGTTGGCATCATTGATGCTAATTCCTTGAAGATAAATATGTTACGAGCGATAGGTAAAATTAAGTAAAGAAGGCTGAGGGAGATAACATTATTTAGAAACCGTCGAATGGTATTGGATAAGATCCAATCAATTGGCAACTCCCCTCCTTGGCTTAAGGTATACCTCGAGTCGGCACTTTTTTTTGTAAAATTTAAGTCTTTTTTCGGTTACTTCGCCAATTTCCTCTAAAGCGTCTATTTTATAAACAATGCTCAATTCTTCTTACTGCTCATGCAAAAGTGCATCGAACCATTGATGTGATCTGTATCGGCGTTTGGCATTATAAATTTGGTGCATTTTCTTTCGCTTATCATTATTCTCCATCCATTGGTAGCCGATGAGACAAATCTATCGGATGCCTGTTGTAAACAACAAATTACACACTTCGTATTTTAATTATTACAAATGACAGCAACGGTGAGCCAGAAGTGAATATCGGCTGGCGTATTTAGAGGATAAGAGACATGAGTGACCAGCAACATCGCGCTCAGCCGCAGGGTGACCAACTGAAAAGGGGATTGAAAAATCGCCATATTCAGCTCATTGCACTGGGTGGTGCTATCGGCACCGGGCTATTTTTAGGTATCGCGCAAACCATCAAAATGGCTGGCCCATCCGTTATTCTGGGTTACGCAATTGGAGGCTTCATCGCCTTCTTAATCATGCGCCAATTAGGTGAAATGGTCGTTGAAGAGCCAGTAGCAGGTTCTTTTAGCCACTTTGCCTATAAATATTGGGGTAACTTCGCGGGGTTTGCTTCCGGCTGGAACTATTGGGTGCTCTACGTTTTAGTCGCGATGGCTGAGCTTACTGCTGTCGGTATTTATGTCCAATACTGGTTCCCTGATATTCCCACCTGGGTCTCCGCTGCGGTCTTCTTCCTTGCCATTAATGCCATTAACCTTGCCAACGTCAAAGTATATGGTGAAATGGAATTCTGGTTCGCCATCATTAAAGTCGTGGCAATTATCGGCATGATCGTCTTCGGTGCATGGCTGTTACTCAGCGGCCATGCAGGGCCAGAAGCAACTGTGACCAATCTGTGGGAGCAAGGCGGCTTCTTCCCGAACGGTATCATGGGACTCGTCATGGCCATGGCTGTGATCATGTTCTCCTTTGGTGGTCTAGAGCTGGTCGGTATCACCGCCGCTGAAGCTGATAATCCAGAGAAAAGTATTCCAAAAGCGACCAATCAGGTTATCTATCGTATCTTGATTTTCTACATTGGTTCCTTGTCTATTCTGCTGTCACTCTACCCTTGGGGCAAAGTGGTCGAAGGCGGAAGCCCATTTGTAATGATTTTCCACGAATTAGACAGCAACGTGGTTGCTACCATCCTGAACATTGTTGTTCTTACCGCGGCACTGTCTGTTTATAACAGTTGCGTCTATTGCAACAGCCGTATGCTGTTCGGTCTGGCTAAGCAAGGCAACGGCCCTAAAGCGCTGCTGAAAGTGGATGCCCGCGGCGTACCCGTGGTTGCCATTGGGTTGTCTGCGGCGGCAACGTTACTGTGCGTGCTGATCAACTACGTGATGCCGGGGAAAGCCTTCGAACTCCTCATGGCTCTGGTGGTTTCTGCTCTGGTCATCAACTGGGCGATGATCAGTCTGGCGCACCTTCGTTTCCGTGCGGCCAAAAATCGTGAGGGCGTAGTACCTAAGTTCCAGGCCTTCTGGTATCCATTTGGCAACTACCTATGCTTGGCGTTCCTCTGCGCCATCCTCGTTATCATGTATTTCACGCCAGGAATTCAGATTTCCGTTCTGTTAATTCCCGTTTGGCTAATTATTCTGGGTATTGGTTATGCGATAAAACAGCGTAACCAGCGCAACGCTCAAAGCGTATCCAGTCACTCTTAGCTTGAGTAATGAATCAAACAAAGCCTCCGCAAATCGGAGGCTTTGTTTTTCCAGTAAGACGTTTCCGCCCCCTATCGCCAAATTGTTACCCTGCTCACAATTCCAATCCAGTAGCACATTAATCCATCTCGCCAGCTAAACCTTTACCCATAGAATCAAGCCTCGTAAGCACATAATCCTCATTAAGATAGCTAAAAATTTTCTATATGAGGAAGCTAGCCATGAACGAAAACAAACTCTCGATAACAGAAAAAATCGGGTACGGAATGGGAGACGCTGGCTGCAACATGATCGGTGGCGCGATCATGATGTTCCTGAGCTATTTCTATACCGACGTCTTTGGCTTAACTCCAGCATTAGTGGGGGTGCTACTGCTTTCGGTACGCGTACTGGATGCGGTAACCGATCCGATTATGGGCGCGATAGCCGATCGAACCCAAACTCGATGGGGGCGTTTTCGTCCTTACCTGCTGTGGATATCATTCCCTTACGTCATTTTTAGCGTACTGATGTTTACCACCCCAGAGTGGACATACAACAGCAAGGTTATCTACGCTTTTGCAACTTACTTTCTTATGTCACTCACCTATACCGCAATTAATATTCCCTATTGCTCGCTGGGCGGCGTCATTACCGCCGATCCTAAAGAGCGCGTTTCCTGTCAATCCTATCGCTTTATCATGGTTGGCGTCGCTACGCTGATTCTCTCCTCAACCCTATTGCCAATGGCTGACTGGTTTGGTGGTGAGGACAAAGCCAAAGGCTATCAAATGGCGATGGGGGTATTAGCGCTGATTGGCCTGTGTATGTTCCTGTTTTGCTTTGCCACGGTACGTGAACGAATTAAACCTGCGGTTCCCAGCAACGATGCACTCAAACAGGATTTGCGTGACGTGTGGAAAAACGATCAGTGGGTACGTATTTTATTGCTCACATTTTGCAACGTCTGCCCTGGTTTTATTCGTATGGCGGCAACCATGTATTACGTGGTGTGGGTGATGGAAAAAAGCACCCACTTCGCCACAATGTTTATCAGCCTTGGTGTTATTGGCATGATGTTCGGCAGCGCCCTAGCAAAACCGCTAACCGACCGCTTCTGTAAACTCAAGGTCTTCTTCTGGACCAATATCGTGCTAGCCATTTTCTCCTGTAGCTTCTATTGGGTAAACCCACACGCCACAACGCTGGTTTTGGTACTCTATTTCTTACTCAATATTCTGCATCAATTACCTTCGCCTCTACATTGGTCGCTGATGGCCGACGTCGATGACTACGGAGAATGGAAAACGGGTAAGCGCAGCACCGGTATTAGTTTCTCCGGTAATCTGTTCTTCCTGAAAGTCGGATTAGCTGTCGCTGGCGCAATGGTGGGGTTCTTGCTTTCTGC
The DNA here is from genome assembly GCF_020150375.1 of Hafnia paralvei. Lineage (NCBI taxonomy): Bacteria > Pseudomonadati > Pseudomonadota > Gammaproteobacteria > Enterobacterales > Hafniaceae > Hafnia > Hafnia paralvei. The sequence goes on from NZ_CP083737.1 coordinate 3,814,375, forward strand.
ATACGGTTACGACGCCGGTGCAGCACATCAGAGTGAAACCGCTATCGGTGGGATTATCCTGCTGTTTACCGTCATCCCCGGAGTGGGTTATTTGATTACCGCCGGAGTGGTTCGCTTACTGAAAGTCGATCGCACAATGATGATTAAAATCCAGAGCGACTTGGCCAAGCGTCGTGAAAATTATCATGAGCTGAATGAACTCATCGATGCCAAGCAGGCAAAACCAAACACCATCTAATTCATTGAAATATCAATTGATATAGCGAAATAACTATAACGGAGCTAGAGATGACGACTTTTCCCAATCCACTCATTGAGCAACGAGCCGATCCCTATATCCATTTGCATCAGGATGGCTGGTATTACTTTATTGCCTCGGTACCGGAATACAATCGCTTAGAACTCCGCCGTGCTCAAACCTTAGAGCAATTAGCAGAAGCCGAACCCACCACAATATGGCGCAAACCAGAAAGCGGTCCGATGAGCCATCTCATTTGGGCTCCAGAACTGCATTTCATCAACGGACAATGGGTTATCTATTTTGCTGCCGCCCATTCCCCTGAAATCAAAGATGGCTTATTCCAGCACCGCATGTTTGCACTCACATGTGATGAACCAAATCCGCTAAATGGAAAGTGGATCGAGCGAGGCAGAGTCGTCACGCCGCTGGATACGTTTTCGTTAGATGCCACCAGCTTTGAATACCAAGGAAAACACTATTATCTCTGGGCACAGAAAGATCCCGATATTAGGGGTAACTCCAACCTTTATCTCGCAGAGCTCGAAACGCCATGGTCGATCAAAGGCCATCCGGTCATGTTAACAAAGCCCGAGTTTGACTGGGAAATTCAAGGATTCTGGGTCAATGAAGGCCCTGCGGTCATTCGTCACGGTGATAAGATCTTTGTCACCTACTCCGCTAGCGCCACCGACGAAAACTACTGTATGGGGCTATTATGGGCCAAAGAAGGTGCCAATATTTTAGATGCTAGCGCATGGCATAAAGTCGATAAACCTGTGTTTAGCACCGCCAGACACCATCGTCAGTTCGGCCCTGGGCATAATAGTTTTACGCGCACTAAAGAGGGCCAAGACGTATTGGTTTATCACGCACGCAACTACACCGAGATCGAAGGCGATCCGTTGTATGATCCTAATCGCCACACTCGCATCAAAATTTTTCATTGGGATGAGAAAGGCATGCCGGTGTTTGGGGAGCCGCTAGCAGATAATAGGTAAAAATCACATTCGTTCTTTCTCTATACTGAATTTACGACAGGTTTCGTCCGCCAGTTAGCATGAGTGTTTCCATGTAACGAGTAGCGTAGGCGGACGAAACCTGACACCACCTACATCAGCGCCCCATAAATCGTCAGTAATGCCACAACCACCAGCAATACCATCGTGATTTTCCGTGCTAAAGTCACCGCCGCTCGCGGTGTTTTAATCGGGTCTAAATGCGGCTCTCGCGCCAAAGAGAACTGAGCTAAATTAGTCAAGACTTGATATTGAGAGGTGTGAACATCACCCAGTGAAGCCAACCATGCAGGTAGTGCTCTCTCACCATGCCCTAACAGCGCATAGGTTACTCCGGCCAAACGCACAGGAATCCAGTCCAACCAATGGAGCACTAAATCCACACCGGATTGCGCCCGTAATAAAGGGGATTCCTGGCGAGTTAACCAAGTTTGATAAGCACGCAGCATTGCATAACCCGCTAAAGCGACAGGACCATAAGGCCCCGCGACCACAAACCAGAACAACGGCGCTAAATAGAACCGAAAATTAATCCAAACCAGCGCATTCTGTAACTCACGCAAACGCACATCAGGAGTGCAATCTGTAGGCAGACCGTGAATTAAAGCTAATTCGGTCGCCATTTGATCGGTCGCGTGCTCATCACCTTTACGAGCCGCCACTAGGTACGCGCGGTAATGCTTGCGGATCTCCCCAGCACCAATACAAAACAACGCAATAATAATCCATAGGACTAAGGACAACACGCCAAAGAACATACCGTGAGCTGCCCACAAAACCACGAAGACCACCGCCATCCAAATGATAGTCATCAACAGCGTTTTAGCTAATGACACACCAGAACCTAAACGGAACAAAGGCTCAAAACGATGATCTATTTGCCAATGATGACCGAGCTTAAACAAACGCTCCCACGCCAAAACCAATAACAGCGAAAACAGAGTCATGAATCTTAACTCCCTATTTTTTATTTATTTTTAGTGTAATGACTTAACATCTCACGATAATCATCCCAGAAAAACATAGGGCCGGGATCGGTTTTTCTTCCCGGAGCAATATCACTATGTCCTGTCACTCGCTGGGGCGTTATCGGATATTCTTTCATCAGTAATGCGCTAATTTCTGCCAACTTACGGTATTGCTCAGGTTCGAATGGCTGAGTGTCCGTTCCTTCCAATTCAATACCGATTGAAAAATCGTTACAACGCTCACGACCTTCAAAACGAGAGACGCCAGCATGCCACGCGCGGCGATTAAACGGCACATATTGAATAATTTGGCCATCACGACGAATCAGGCAATGAGCCGATACTCGTAAATGCTGAATTTCAGCAAAGAAAGAGTGATCTTCCGCCCGCAAAGTCCCCGTAAATAGCTGGCTAATATAAGGGCCGCCAAACTCTCCCGGCGGGAGGCTAATATTGTGCACCACTAACAGTGACGGTTCTTCACCATCTGGGCGGTCATCAAAATGAGGAGAGGGTACGCGCTCGACTCCTACAATCCAGCCGTCTTCTAATCGCATTTATTACAGATACTCCTGACTGCGTTGATTTACATCGATACCAGCAACAGAGTAGCATGATTATTCTTTATACTTGGACCTATATCAACAGTCTAAGCCTATGGGCCTTAGGCCATCTTCTGCTACTTTCGGAGTTTTTATTATGCCGACACGTCGCTACAGTGCCGATGCGCGCCGAGCCGAGTTGTTAGAACGTATTGAAAACGATATTCCTTACTCTGTCTCTAACGCCTTACGCGAAGATCTCGGTGGCGAAGTGGATGCTGATCGTGATATCTCCGCTCAGTTGCTGCCAAGTGATAAACAGGCCACCGCAACGATCATTACGCGTGAAGCCGGCATTTTTTGCGGCGTGCGCTGGCTGGAAGAGGTTTTTCTTCAGCTCGGGCACAAAGTCACCGTTGAATGGCAGGTAAAAGATGGTGACGCTTTAGTGCCAAATCAATGCCTTTGTAAACTCACTGGGCCCGCAAGAATCTTGCTCACAGGCGAACGCACCGCGTTAAACTTTTTACAAACGCTGAGTGGCGTATCTACAACGGTAAATCACTACGTGCAAATTCTGGCTGGGACTAAAACGCGTTTGTTGGATACCAGAAAAACCATTCCTGGCATGCGTACCGCACTCAAATATGCGGTGCTATGCGGCGGCGGTAGCAACCATCGTTTAGGACTTTCTGATGCATTCTTAATTAAAGAGAACCACATCATTGCGGCAGGCTCCATCAAAAAAGCGGTCGAACAGGCATTCTGGATGCATACGGATGTGCCGGTCGAAGTGGAAGTTGAATCCATCGATGAACTGAAAGAAGCGCTAGACGCAGGCGCAGACATCATCATGTTGGATAATTTCACCACCGACATGATGCGCGAAGGCGTTGCGCTGACCGGCGAACGGGCACTTCTGGAGGTTTCGGGCAATGTAACCGATGAAACCCTGCGTGAGTTTGCAGAAACCGGCGTCGATTTCATTTCCGTCGGCGCGTTAACCAAACATATTCGCGCACTCGATCTTTCTATGCGCTTCCAGTAGCTTCATTTTCACCCCGCCATATTGCGAGAGGCTTCGCACTACGGCGGGTAACATTGCAACATTCATTAATTCCTCATCAACCTCCTTTCCAATCTTGCGATACACCGCTTGGTAACCGCATCCGCTCATTGCATGCTGCGCCGCATCCATCAGCGGAGATATCTCATGAACAATGCCCCAACAACGATACTCAACTTCAACCAACAAAGTGGATTTACGCTAATCGAATTAATGGTTGTTATTGCCATTATTGCCATCCTCAGCGCAGTCGGGATACCGGCCTATCAAAGCTACATCCAAAAAGCGGCGATGACCGACATGCTACAAGCCATGATGCCCTATAAAACCTCCGTAGAATTATGTGCGCTTGAACAAGGGAGTCTCACTGAATGTAATATTGGTGCCAACGGGATCCCACCCAATAAAAGCACCACTTATGTGAGCAGCCTTAATGTTTCTCAAGGAACGATTGCTGCAATCGGATTGCAGGCACTACAAGGACTAACCGCAACACTTACACCACAGCTAGATAGCTCTACGGGCGATCTTAACTGGCAAAAAAACTGTCAGGTTTCCGGCGGCAATGCGTCGTTGACTACCGCCTGCGAACAGGTCCTACGCTTTCCGTCGGTGGGAGATAGCCAATGACCCCCACGCGTCATGAACAGCTATGCCAGCAGTTTGGTTGTGTGGTGATTAGCGAAGATATGCAAACGATTCAAATTGCTGGACGTGATACCAACGCCCCCAGCAAATTGACAGATGCCATCAAGTTTGCGACGGGAAAATCTGTCGTTTGGCACAACTGGAGCCCTGCACAGTTAGAGTCTGCCATTCAAAATCATACGACCCCCTCGGGTCCTACTGAAGATGACTTCAGAGTCATGCAACGACTCGAACATATTCTAACGCAGGCGGTTAAGCGCAGAGCCTCTGATATCCACTTAGAGCCAAACGCCCGCGGCTTAAGCGTTCGATTGCGTATTGACGGCGTTTTGCAAGAGCTCCCCATCGCAAGCGGGGCCGAAACGCTACGTATAATTCCTCGGCTAAAAGTGATGGCTGAGCTGGACATAGCGGAACGTCGTCTGCCGCAGGATGGGCAGTTATCAGCCACGATAAATACGCAGAACGTCACCTTTCGTATTTCAACCCTGCCAACCCGCCTCGGGGAAAAGGTGGTATTACGGCAAGTGCAGGAAGGCGCTCAGCCTTTTGAACTGGATAGCTTAGGCTTCGAGCCCGATGCACTACGCAGTTTTAAACAGGCTTTAGAAAAACCGCAGGGGCTTATTTTAGTCACAGGCCCAACAGGCAGTGGTAAAACGGCCACGCTGTATAGCAGCCTTAACTCTCTACGATCGTCTGAGATCAATATTTGCAGCGTTGAAGATCCGATAGAATCCCCCTTGGAGAGCGTTAACCAAACCGCAATTAATACCAAGGCGATGCTAGATTTCACCGCGGTTCTGCGCGCCCTTCTACGCCAAGATCCAGACATCATCATGATTGGTGAAATCCGCGATGCCGAAACCGCTAATATCGCGGTGAATGCTGCACAAACGGGCCATCTGGTGTTATCTACGCTGCACACTAACTCAGCCTGCGAAACGCTAGTCCGTCTATCACAGCTCGGCGTCGCACCCTATCTTATCGCAGCCAGCCTTAGCCTGGTGATTGCCCAGAGATTAGTCCGCAAGCTGTGCTTGCACTGTCGCCAATTAGACCACTCCCCGCAGACACTCATTCCGGAAGGATGGCCGCAGGATGAATTTCACCATTGGCGCGCCGTTGGCTGCGAACATTGTTTCAACGGCTATTATGGCCGTAGGGCGGTGTATGAAGTTTTACCGATATCCAGCACAATTCAACAAGCGGTGTTAGCTCAAGCATCCGCAATGCAAATACAGACGCTAGCACAGCGTCAGGGCAGTATTTCACTGTGGGATTCTGGGCTCCAGTTAGCCCACCGAGGGGAAACGACGCTTTCTGAAATTATCCGAGTCCTTGGCGGCCATTTTGGTGAAAAATAGATGAATTACACTCTCTATGCTTGGTTGGCATTAGATGCTCAACAGCAATTACAAAAAGGTCTCTCTCTGGCAGAACACAAAGATCAGGCTCTTACTCAACTGCATGCACAGGGATTAGCACCGCTAAAATTGCAGCAGCAATATCATTTCCGTTCTTTGACGTGGAAAAATACCGATCGTATTCGCTATATTGAACAGTTAGCGACCCTGCTACATGCCGGATTACCTTTGGCAAAGTGTCTAACGTTACTGGCAGAGGACCATCCATTGCGCCATTGGCAATGTTTGTTGCAACGTTTAGCTAGCCAAATCAATAACGGCATTCCTCTGTCGGAAGCCATGATGGACTACTCCAGCATCTTTCCCCCCGTCTATGGAAAGACCATTGCGACCGCAGAACTCACAGGAAGGTTGGATGAAAGCTGTTTGGCATTATCTGAACAGCAAAAGCGCCAGGTCGAGCTCAAAGCTAAAATTGTCAAAGCGCTACGCTATCCCGCATTATTGTTAAGCGTTACGGTAATCGTTATTACGATCATGCTAGTTTGGGTTCTCCCTCAGTTTGCCGAACTGTATAAAAATTTTAATGCGCCACTGCCTCATTTTACCCGTCTATTGATGACCTGCTCCCAAGCTCTTATCCATCATGCACCGCTGTTTATTGGCCTTCTCCTCTCTATCGCTCTTATATCGACATATCGCTACCGGCGTTCAGCTCAGCTAAGAATTCGGATCCAGCGTGCCCTGCTGCACTTACCTATCATTGGCCGGCTGATCACAATGGCTAATCTCAGCCAGCTGTTTTATAGCCTTGCCATGACCCAACAAGCAGGATTGCCTTTGCTGAAAGGGTTAGAGAATGCAGCGCAGGCGCAGCAGAACCCTATCTTTAGGTTGGCCGTCGAAGCGGTAATTGAAAATTTGCATCAGGGAGAGGCGCTTAGCTTAGCGATAAAGCAGCAGAGCGTATTTCCATCGCTGTGTTTTCAGCTAATACGAGTCGGTGAAGAGTCAGGTAGGCTCGACCAAATGATGTCGCGTTTAGCACAGCATTATCAATATCAAGCAAATAGCCTGAGCGATACGCTATCGCAGATGATTGAACCAATAATGATGACGGTGATGGGAGTTATCGTCGGTGGACTGGTTTTGGCAATGTATCTACCTATTTTCCAGTTAGGCGGAATCATGTAGCCCAAATAAAAACAGCCATCCTGAATAAACCGAATGGCTGCCTAGATAAAACGATAGACTTAGTTGGAGCCGTACACGCGGTTCTCCTGCTCAGCCACGCGGATGAACGTCGTACGTTTAGTCAGCTCTTTCAGACGCTCAGCGCCCACATAGGTACAGGCTGAACGCAGACCGCCCAAAATATCACGAACAGTGTTATCGACTGGGCCACGCAAGGGTAGACGCACCGTTTTACCTTCTGCTGCACGGTAGCCAGCAACGCCGCCTACATGGCGGTTCATCGCAGATTCAGAGCTCATACCATAGAACAGCATGAATTTGTCGCCGCTTTCATCTTCAACGATACGACCTTCGCACTCGTCATGCCCTGCCAGCATCCCGCCCAACATCACAAAATCGGCGCCGCCGCCAAACGCTTTAGCAACATCACCCGGTACGGTACAACCGCCGTCAGAAACAATTTGTCCGCCCAGACCATGGGCAGCATCAGCACATTCAATAACGGCAGACAGCTGAGGATAACCCACACCGGTTTTTACACGCGTGGTACATACAGACCCTGGACCGATACCGACTTTCACAATATCTGCGCCAGACAGGATCAACTCTTCAACCATTTCCCCAGTCACGACGTTCCCCGCACAGATCACTTTGTCTGGGCAAGCTTCACGCGCCTTACGTAGGAATGCAACGAAATGCTCAGAATAGCCGTTAGCGACATCGATGCAGATAAATTTTAGAGAGGGGGATAGCGCCAGAATCTGTTTCATTTTCTGGAAGTCAGCTTCAGAGGTTCCGGTTGAAACCATGACATGACGCAGAACGCTTTCAGAAGAACGCTGAACGAACGCCTGCCACTGCTCTACGCTATAGTGTTTGTGTACTGCGGTGAGAACATCGAAAGAAGCGAGTGCTTCAGCCATGCGGAAAGTGCCTACGGTGTCCATATTGGCTGCGATAACCGGAACGCCGGACCACTTCCATCCTGAATGCTTAAAGGTGTACTCACGCTCAAGCTCAACTTCGGAGCGACTCTTCAGCGTTGAACGCTTAGGGCGGATCAGGACATCTTTAAAGCCTAACTTCAGATCTTCTTCAATACGCATGTGTTTGGTTTCCTGGTTAACGGCGACGATTCGCAGGGAATGCAATCATGCAAACGTTTGGTTATTACATGACGCCAGTTCCAGTGACGTTATCATACGCAAGAATTCCATATCGGCAAGACTGCTTTTTCATCAAAATTTAGGTTACACTCCTACAAATTTATCCAATTCTGCCAACCCCATCTGCATCACATTTCTTCACCGCCAAGCGGGAATTTTCTGCCTCCACCTGTTTTTGTCTCAAAATAAACAGAGTCAATAAGATCCTTGCTTGCACTTGGCGCTAAGACCATTATGATTCGCATGTCATTTATTTCTCTCATCCATTGTGGGTGAATTTAAAGGTTAACCAACCGGCATTATTTGGCTAATCAGCTATGTAAAGGTGGCGTGATGACTTACATCGTGGCATTAACTGGGGGGATCGGCAGTGGTAAAAGCACTGTTGCGGAGGCGTTCAATCAATTGGGCGTTCCTGTGGTTGATGCAGACATCATTGCCAGACAGGTTGTCGCTATCGGCGCTCCAGCGCTGCAAAAAATTGCTGAGCACTTTGGCCCAGAGATTTTACAAAATGATGGTGCCCTCAACCGAGCGGCTTTACGAGAAGTTATTTTTAATCAGCCACAGGAAAAACAGTGGCTTGATGGTCTACTCCATCCTTTGATTCATCTAGAAACTCAACGTCTGCTGGCTGCGATTGTTGCCCCCTATGCCCTGTGGGTCGTCCCGCTACTGGTTGAAAATGGGCTATCTAAACGAGCACACCGCGTATTGGTCGTTGACGTCGATCCAGACGTGCAGCTTCAACGCACTATGGCTCGCGACGGCATTTCTCGCGAACAGGCCGAGAACATTTTGGCAGCACAGGCAACGCGCGCCCAACGCTTGGCCTGTGCTGATGATATTATTGAGAACAGCGGCAGCCCTGAAACCATCGCTCCGCGCGTTGCCTCACTGCATCGTCATTATTTGAGTTTGGCGGCAGCGACCCAACAGGATCCACACCATGAGTGATACATCTACTACTGTTTTGTTTGAACATCCGCTAAATGAAAAAATGCGTACTTGGCTACGGATTGACTTTTTACTTCAACAATTACAGCAACATAGACATCTTCAAGATATCACTGGCGCACTGGCTTTTTTTCGAACCACCTCTGATTTACTCGATGTTCTCGAGCGTGGCGAAGTTCGCACCGAGTTACTAAAAGAACTCGAACGACAGCAACGTAAACTGTTGCAATGGACTGAGGTTCCCGGTGTCGATCAGGAGATGATCCGCCAGTTACGCAGTCAATTGAAGAATCAGGCCGCAACCCTGATGGCGGCACCGCGCATCGGCCAGCAACTACGTGAGGATCGCCTAATCGCCTTGGTTCGTCAACGCTTGGGGATCCCTGGCGGCTGCTGTAGTTTTGATCTGCCAACACTGCACATTTGGCTTCATCAGCCGCAAGACGTTCGCGATGAGTTGGTGGATTCTTGGCTGACATCCCTCGAGCCGTTATCTGCAACCTTGACGTTGATCCTAAGCCTGATCCGTAATTCTGGCGTTTTCAAACCGATGATCAGCCTGAATGGTTTTTATCAAGACAATGCTGAAGATGCAGACCTGCTACGGATGAACATCGCGCTAGATTTACAGGTTTATCCGCAAGTGTCTGGGCATAAAACTCGGTTTGCGATCCGCTTCTTACCGCTTGATAGCGAACACGGCGTTGTTCCAGAGCGTTTGAAGTTTGATCTGGCCTGCTGCTAAAAATGCATCAAAGGTTCGCAAGGCAGAAACAGTGCACGTGAACCAAGAAAGGAAAAATGAAATGACAGATGAAATTATGACGGTGAACTGCCCGATCTGTGGCAAATCCGTAGTCTGGGGCGAGCAAAGTCCTTATCGACCATTTTGCTGCAAACGCTGCCAATTGATTGATTTAGGCGAATGGGCGGATGAAGAGAAACGAATTCCGAGCAATCCTGATCTCTCAGAAAGCGATGATTGGAGTGAAGAACAGCAATAAGCGCATCGCTGGCTCTTCTTATAGATAGCGCAGAGCAGTTGCCTGCGCTAACCATTCTTAAGCGCGGTTAAGCTGCTCAATGATCGGTTTGTTCGGCTCAGGAAACTCTTCGGCCTTGAGCTGATGCTGATGCACCCAGCGCATTGGCTGCCCTTCTCGCCCATACGGCGTTTTATCCCAATCCGTCACCAGATAGAAATACAAGGTCACTATGCGATCGCTAAACCGATGATCGAGCTGGCAGAGTAATTCACAATCTCGCACTTCGATACCTGTCTCTTCCAGCAACTCACGATACAAGCCCTGCACGGGACTCTCATTAGCTTCAATTTTTCCACCTGGGAACTCCCATAAACCGGATAAATGTGAGTCACCACCGCGGCGAGTAATAAAAACCTCTCCCTCATCATTACGGATAATACCGACCGCAATGTGCAGATGCTTTAGGCTCATAGCTTATTCCTTTTATTCAAATTCTCGTCGCTATTGACAAGAAAAAGGGACACGCAAATGCGTATCCCTTATAGCCAACAGATCAATGTGCTACGCGATTAGCCTTGCAGACGACCATGGCACTGTTTGTATTTTTTACCAGAACCACATGGGCATGGATCGTTACGGCCCACTTTGCGCTCACCGGTCTGTGATGCCAGAGACTGTGCCGCTACGGTTTCATCGTCAACGTGGCTCAGTTGCTGCTGGCGAGCCAAACGTTCAGCCTCTTCACGGCGCTGCTGCTCCATCGCTTCAACCTCTTCTGGCATGCGTACTTGAACCTTGCTCAGAACGCTGATCACTTCATATTTCAGTGATTCAAGCATGGCAGCAAACATCGCGAAGGATTCACGTTTGTATTCCTGCTTAGGATCTTTCTGCGCATAACCACGCAGATGAATACCCTGACGCAGATAATCCATCGCGGCCAAATGCTCTTTCCACAGGGAGTCCAGCGTTTGCAGCATCACGCCTTTCTCGAAGTTGCGCATCATTTCTACGCCCACAACTTCTTCTTTGCGCTGATACACTTCAACGGCCTGCTGGAAGATACGCTCACGCAGAGTTTCCTCATGCAGTTCTGGCTCTTTATCCAACCACTCTTTGATCGGCATTTCCAAATCAAAGTCGTTTTTCAGGCGCTCTTGCAGACCATCGATATCCCACATTTCTTCCAGCGACTGCGGTGGAATGTAAGTATCGAGAACCGTTTTAAATACGTCTTCACGAATGCTGGTGATGGTTTCGCTCACATCGCTCACATCCAGCAGTTCATTACGCTGGGAGTAAATGGCACGACGTTGGTCGTTTGCCACATCATCATATTCCAGTAATTGCTTACGAATATCGAAGTTACGGCTTTCCACTTTACGCTGCGCATTAGCAATCGCTTTAGTTACCCATGGATGCTCAATCGCTTCACCCGGTTTCATACCCAGTTTGCGCATCATGCCAGTGACACGGTCAGACGCGAAGATACGCATCAAGGCATCTTCCATAGACAGGTAGAAGCGAGAAGAACCGGCGTCACCCTGACGGCCCGCACGGCCACGTAGCTGGTTATCGATACGACGAGATTCATGACGCTCAGTACCGATGATATGCAAACCACCTGCAGCAAGAACCGCGTCGTGACGAATTTTCCACGCAGCTTTAATTTCTTCGATCTGCTCATCCGTCGGCTCAACCAGCTCGGCGACCTCAGTTTGCCAGCTACCCCCTAACACGATATCGGTACCACGTCCGGCCATGTTAGTGGCAATGGTCACAGCACTAGGTAGACCTGCGTTGGCAACAATATCCGCTTCTTTAGCATGGAACTTAGCGTTCAGAACGTTGTGCTTGATGCCTGCTTTAGTCAGTTCCTGAGAAACCACTTCCGATTTTTCGATGGAAATAGTACCAACCAGCACAGGTTGTCCGCGTTTGGTGCATTCGCGGATGTCTTCAATAATGGCTCCAATCTTTTCCATTTCCGTCATATAGACCAGATCAGGCATATCCTTACGGATCATTGGGCGGTTAGTAGGGACAACGATGGTATCCAACTTGTAAATGGAGCTAAATTCGAACGCTTCGGTATCTGCAGTACCGGTCATACCCGCCAGCTTTTCATACAGACGGAAGTAGTTCTGGAAGGTAATTGAAGCCAACGTTTGGTTTTCGTTTTGAATTTCAACGCCTTCTTTGGCTTCAACAGCCTGATGCAGGCCATCAGACCAGCGACGGCCTTGCATGGTACGCCCAGTATGTTCATCGACGATGATGACTTCGCCATCTTTAACAATGTAGTCAACGTCGCGGGTAAACAGCACATGCGCACGCAATGCCGCAGTAACATGATGCATCAGCATGATGTTCGCCGGAGAGTACAGTGACTCCCCTTCTTCCATAATGCCGGCTTCAACCAGCATTTCTTCAATCAAGATCAGACCGCGTTCGGTCAGGTTAACCTGACGACTTTTTTCATCAACGGAGAAGTGGCCTTCACCCTGGAAGGTGTCGGAGTCTTCTTTTTCCTGACGGATCAGTTTAGGGATCAGCTTGTTAACGCGAATGTACATCTCAGAGCTATCTTCAGCCGGACCAGAGATGATAAGCGGCGTACGCGCTTCGTCGATGAGAATGGAGTCAACCTCATCCACCAGCGCATAGTGCAGTTTGCGCTGAACGCGTTCTTCAGGGCTAAACGCCATGTTGTCACGCAGATAGTCAAAACCGTATTCGTTATTCGTACCATAGGTGATATCCGCAGCGTAGGCTGCGCGTTTCGCTGGCGCGGTCATACCCGGCAAGTTGATACCAACAGAAAGGCCGAGGAATTCGAACAGTGGACGGTTATTTTCGGCGTCACGCTGTGCCAAGTAGTCGTTCACGGTAACCACGTGCACGCCTTTGCCGCTTAACGCATTCAGATAAGCTGGCAGGGTTGCCGTCAGCGTTTTACCTTCACCGGTACGCATTTCCGCGATACAACGATCGTTCAGAACCATACCGCCTAACAACTGCACGTCGAAGTGACGCATGCCAAATACGCGTTTACTCGCCTCGCGTACGGTCGCAAAGGCTTCTGGCAACAGGCTTTCTACCGTTGCGCCTTTTGCCAAACGCTCGCGGAATTCGTTAGTTTTTGCTTTCAGCTCGTCGTCGGAGAGTTTTTCCATCTCCGGTTCCATCTGATTAATCAGAGCTACAGCTTTGCGCATACGGCGCAAGGTACGATCGTTACGGCTACCAAAAACCTTGGTCAATAATTTGATTAACATAAGTCCTAATATCTCTTAGCGAGCGATACTTCACGATCGCCCAAATTTATAATGATGAGAGGGTAATACAAGCGATTAGATATAGCGCAATTGCGGTCCAGCACGAATGCCTTGAACCTGAGCGACCCAAAGTGCTGGAGCATGCGCATTCGGCGCAGTATCCAACATGGGCATCAGTAGAACGGGGGTAGATGGCGTGATCGCTGGCTGTAACGTTAACAACGAGCTTAGAGAACTGAGTAAAACCAGTTGCTGAGCATGCAGCTCATCAACCTGAATATCATTAGCTGGTTCGGCAGTAACCTGCGGTGTCATTCGATAGCTTAAATGACGAATAGCCGTTCGCAGTGCATGCTGATGCCAATAGTCTATGGATTGGAAGCTACCGCGACGTTTGCTAGCCTGCAACCAAGAAAACTCATTGGTGTTGTGAGCGTTGATTAGGCGCTGCAAGCTGGTGGATGGATCGGCAACCTTGGTCTGCTCAGTATTCGCTAACGCATTAGGCACGCCAAGCGTAGCCGCGACCATCCCCCAAAGGAGATGCGGCCAGAAATAGCGTCTGCCAAATTGTCGCCAACGATTGAGAATACCAATCACATTAAATTTCCGTGTTTCCACCACACATAGGCGGAAGATTTTACCATTATTATCATCAATCGACATCAGGATTAATCAATCACAGACGCGGGAAGCCATATTAATACGATAAAGACGGTATATTTTGCTTAGAAATGAAAAACAGAAATGAAGATAGCAGGAGAAAAAGAAAAAATAGGAATAAAAATTAGAACGACTGGCTTCATTAGCCGGAGAGAGTACTAACTCCGCCAGTCGTGATCAGAAACAGTCAGCGTTAAGCTAAAACTGTTGTTGGTGCACGGAATGCGATTGGCATTTCGGCATCATCTTCAAACGTTACGTATTCCCAAGCTTCCTGCTTAGCTAATACTGCTTGTAACAGTTTGTTGTTCAATGCATGACCTGATTTGTATGCGGTGAATGCACCAATGATGTTATGTCCACACATGAACAAGTCACCAATGGCATCCAGCATTTTGTGACGAACAAATTCGTCTTCAAAACGCAGACCATCTTCGTTGAGGACGCGATAATCGTCCACTACGATGGCACAATCGAAGCTACCGCCCAGGCACAACCCACGGGACTGTAAATATTCGATATCACGCATAAAACCAAAAGTACGCGCACGGCTAATCTGGCGCACAAACGATTCGGCGGAAAAATCCATCCGATAACGCTGTGAGCTGGAATCAATCGCTGGATGATTGAAGTCAATGGTAAAGTCTAAGCTGAAACCGTTATACGGAGACAGTTCAGCCCATTTATCACCATCTTCAACACGCACAGCCTGCTTCAAGCGAAGGAATTTCTTCGCGCAGTTCAGCTCTTCGATACCTGCTTCTAACAACAAATACACGAAAGGACTGGCGCTGCCATCCATGATAGGGATTTCTGCCGCGTCAACTTCAATAATTAAGTTGTCGATACCCAAGCCCGCTAATGCGGCGTTCAGATGTTCTACGGTAGAAATACGTACGTCATGCTCATTAACCAGGCAAGTACAGAGCATGGTATCACGCACGGATTTTGCATCAGCCGGAAAATCAACCGGTGGATTCAAGTCAGTGCGACGATAGATGACCCCGGTGTTAGCCGCGGCTGGGCGCATAGTCAGTGTGACCTTTTTGCCGGTATGAAGACCGACACCAGTCGCCTGAATAATACGTTTTAATGTCCGTTGTTTGATCATCGTTTTATCTCGCAGTGTTTATCCATCCAACCACCTCTAGCAAAGTAATTTTATACTAGGGGCGGCGGGACAGTTTAGCACAAAGAGCGGAGATGCCAAATATCTGAGCAAATTAGTCTGCTTGCTTACGCAAGAAGGCCGGAATATCCAGATAGTCAGGTTCTTTATTACTCCCCTGAGCAGTTTGGTCATTAACGACTTTCGCTGCTGCAGGTTTACTCTCTTGTGGCAACGGAGACAAGCCATGCTGCTGATAACGCTGGTCAATAACTGGCTGTGGAGCCTGTTTACTGGTAACCAGAGTGATCTCAGGACGCTTATCCATGCCGATACCGGTTGCAACGACGGTAACACGCAGTTCATCGTTCATCTCTGGATCCAGAGAAGTACCGATAACGACAGTTGCATTATCAGAAGCAAATGCGCGAATGGTGTTACCTACGGTTTCGAACTCATCCAAACGCAGGTCGAAGCCCGCGGTGATGTTAACCAGCACACCGCGTGCGCCAGACAGATCGATATCTTCTAACAGTGGAGAAGAGATAGCCATTTCAGCCGCTTCTTCTGCACGGTCCTCGCCACAGGCAATACCCGATCCCATCATGGCATAGCCCATTTCGGACATCACGGTACGCACGTCCGCAAAGTCAACGTTCATCAGACCTGGGCGTGTAATCAGTTCCGCAATACCCTGTACCGCACCTTTCAGTACGTCGTTAGCGGCGCCGAATGCGTCTAATAGGGAGATACCACGACCCAGAACTTTCAACAATTTGTCGTTCGGGATAGTGATCAGGGAATCCACGTGCTTGGACAGTTCAGCGATACCCTGCTCTGCAAACGCCATGCGCTTCTTGCCTTCAAAATTGAAAGGCTTAGTCACAACAGCAACAGTCAGAATACCTAAATCTTTAGCAACTTCAGCCACAACTGGCGCAGCACCGGTCCCTGTACCGCCGCCCATGCCGGCTGCGATAAATACCATGTCAGCGCCTTCCAATGCAGCTCGCAGACCTTCACGGTCTTCTTCTGCAGAGTTACGACCCACTTCTGGGTTCGCACCCGCCCCCAGACCTTTAGTGATTCCACTACCGATCTGAATGGTTTGGCCAACAGCCGTTTTACGCAACGCTTGAGCATCGGTGTTAACCGCGAAGAATTCAACGCCTTCGATACGCTCACGCACCATGTGCTCTACGGCGTTGCCACCGCCGCCGCCGACGCCGATGACTTTAATCACCGCGTCATTGGTTAATTCCATTGGTTCAAACATAGTTTCTCTCCGTTTTGTGCCTGTCGCTTCGAGATCATTAACGCGTAAGGATGATCTCTTTTTTTAAACATTAAAACTCTTTTCTCAGCCAGCCATTGATTTTCTTGAACCAATTGCCGACTGAAGCTCTTTTTTCTACTTCAGCCTCACCGCTAAGGTGCGACTCTTTTCCGTAATGCAGTAACCCAACCGCCGTTGAGTAGTAAGGTTCCTGCGCATAATCTGTCAGGCCGGTGATATTCAGAGGCTGTCCAATACGCACCTGCGTATGGAACACCTGTTGCGCACACGCTGCCAGTCCGTCGATCTGCGCGGCACCACCGGTCAAAACAATCCCTGCAGCCAGATGATGTTTTACACCCTGCTGGCGAAGCTGTTCCTGCAACTGCAGAATTTCATCATTCACCAGATTCAACAATTCGGTATAACGAGGCTCAATAACTTCAGCCAAGGTCTGACGTTGCAGGCTACGTGGCGGACGACCACCAACGCTTGGCACTTCAACGCTCTCGTCTTTGCTCACCAACGTTCCCATTGCACAACCGTAGCGAACCTTGATAGCTTCTGCGTCGGTTGGCGGAGTGCCGAATGCGTAGGCAATATCACTAGTGACCACATTGCCCGCATAAGGAATAACCTTGGTATGACGCAGGGCTCCACCGGTATAGACTGCCATATCCATGGTGCCACCGCCGATATCTACCACACAAACGCCCAGTTCGCGCTCATCTTCGGTCAATACAGCATAACTCGCTGCAAGTCCGGCAAAAATCAGTTGATCAACCTTGAGGCCACAGCGCTCAACGGCTTTGACAATATTCTTAGCCATATCATTATGGCAGGTAATCAGATGAACTTTAGCCTGCATACGCACGCCCGAGAGTCCAACCGGATTCTTGATGCCTTCTTGGTAGTCAATCGCATATTCCTGCGGAATAACGTGCAGAACACGGTGCTCATCACGTACGCGAACGGACTTCGCAGTGTGGACAACGTTTTCTACATCTTCCAGCGTCACTTCTTCTTCGGAAATAGGAACCATCCCTATTTCGTTCTGGCAGCTGATATGTTTGCCAGATAGCGCTAAATAGACCGAAGAAATTTGGCAATCTGCCATCAATTCGGCTTGATCAATGGCACGCTGGACACACTTAACGACGGATTCCAGATCGTTAACGCCGCCTTTGTCCATGCCACGGGATGGGCAACTCCCCACACCGATGATATTGACCATGCCATCGGGCAGAACTTCCCCTACCAGAGCGGCTACTTTTGCCGTTCCGATCTCCAGTCCAACTACCAGTTTTCTGTCCGTCGACTTGATCATTGTTGTTTAACCTGTGCCTGATTCTGTTGCTGATTAGCGTGTTGCTGTGTCTGCGTGTCAATCGGCGCTGGAGCCCATCCCACGGCTGCGCCGGTGTCATAGCGCAGATCAACGTAGCTAATACGTTGGTTTGTTGCCTGCGCCTGCTGCTGTAGCGCGGGATAAAGTTCCTCAAACCGCGCTAAGCGCCCAGATGGATCATCACGTCCCAGCTCAAGACGAATGTCATCCTCTAGACCTAACTGCCATGAGTGACGCGCACTCATTGACACCATTTTCAGCTTAAAGTTATTTTTCGCCAGTTCCTGACTCATTGAGCGATACCCTTCCAGCACATCATTTTCACTGCCTTCGGGACCATACAGCAGCGGCATTTTCTGCTGTATCGTGCGCTCTGCCGGTACACTGAATGGCTTACCTTCAGCATCAACCAACCGTAAGTCATTCCAACGAGCAACTGGAACATACTCAACCAGATGAATTTTAAGTTCGTTAGGCCACTGCTTACGCACGCTAGCCTGCTTAATCCACGGTAAACGCTCTATCTGCTGTTGGATCACATCAACGTTCTGCGTCATAAATGTGCCAGGGGCACCCAATGACAAAATGGCCTGTCGGATATCGTCATTCTTAGTGAAATGACGCTCTCCAGTCACCACTAGCTTGGAGAGTGGCATACGGCTGGCGTCTTTCATCCAGCTCACCACCATCCAGCCACTAACCACGATTGAACCCAGTACGATTAATAAAAAAATCATACCAAACAAACGAATACCATTACTGCGACGCAGGCCTGCACCACTACGGCGTTGGCCTGAACCTGCCGGTTCGCGGTCGCGAGTGTTCAGGGCTGCCTGCGACATATCAGTTAGCCAGCTCCAAGATGCGGGCAACTAGCTGAGAGAAGCTCAGCCCAGACTGACGCGCCGCCATTGGAACCAAGCTATGACTGGTCATACCCGGAGCCGTATTCACTTCCAGCAGATAGAATTCGCCATCGCTATCCATCATGACGTCCACGCGTCCCCAGCCACTGCAGTCGAGCGACTTATAAGCTTTACGTGCCAACTCGGCTAGTTCACGTTCGCGATCTTCGCTCAAACCACTTGGACAGAAGTATTCGGTCTTATCAGACAAATACTTAGCCTCATAATCATAGAATACTCCCGGCGCTTGTATACGAATCGACGGTAAAATCTCTTCACCCAAGAAGGCGACGGTGTATTCGGGACCACTCAGCCATTTCTCTACCAGAACATCATCATCATGACGGAAGGCTTCTACCAAGGCATCATCAAACTCACTGGCATCGCTCACCTTGCTCATACCAACGCTAGAACCTTCGCGGCTTGGCTTGACAATCAGCGGTAAACCTAACGCATTCAATGCAACCAACATCTCTTGCGTTAAGCCTTCGTCAAACTGTGCACGACTGATAGCAACAAAAGGCGAAACAGGCAGGCCTGATGCTTGCCAAACCAGCTTGGTACGCAGCTTATCCATCGTTAAGGCGGAGGCCATCACACCACTACCGGTATAAGGCAGTTGCAAAAACTCCAAAACGCCTTGCAGAGTTCCGTCTTCGCCACCACGGCCATGAAGGGCGATAAAGACTTTGTCATATCCTGCATCTTTCAACTGCGTCGCAGGGAAGTCTTTAATATCAACCGGATGCGCATCAATACCGGCCTCTATCAGACCCTTTAATACCGCTTGGCCTGACTGCAAAGACACTTCACGCTCTGCGGAGGTACCACCCAGTAATACAGCAACTTTCTCAGCCATGATGTTTTTCATCCGTACTTGTTCTGTCAACGTTAATCGGCTGCAGTTTCTGCTCAGCCAAAGTTCGCGCCACTTTGCCGATATTTCCTGCGCCCTGAGTCAAAATCAGGTCGTCATTTTGTAAAAACTGTGCCAGCGTTGCTGGCAAGGTTGCAGCGTCGGAAACCAAAACTGGATCCAACTTGCCGCGGCCGCGAATGGTGCGACACAATGAACGGCTATCAGCTCCCGGAATAGGCGTCTCGCCAGCGGAATAAACATCCAACATCAGCAATACGTCAACTTGAGACAACACATTTGCAAAATCGTCATACAGGTCACGAGTACGAGTGAAACGATGAGGCTGAAAAATCATCACCAGACGACGATTAGGCCATCCCGCACGAGCGGCTTTAATGGTGGCATCCACCTCGGTAGGATGATGTCCGTAGTCATCAACCAGCATCGCTTTACCTTCTTTGCCGTTCACATTCTCGAGCGCATACTCGCCGAGGAAATCAAAGCGGCGCCCGGTGCCCTGGAAGCCCTCTAACGCACGTAGAATGTCCTCATCCGCAATCCCTTCTTCTGTCGCAACAGAAACGGCTGCTGCCGCATTCAAAGCGTTATGGCGCCCTGGCGCATTTAGCGTTACCGCCAAACGAGGCTTATCCTGACGACAGATAAAGAACGTTCCCTGAGCGCCATTCTGCTGGTACGACTCAATACGTACATCCGCATCTTCGCTGAAGCCATAGGTCGTAATATGACGACCAACACGCGGCAGTAGCTCACGCACGACAGGATCGTCAATACACATCACTGCACGGCCATAAAACGGTAAATTGTGCAGGAAGTTGATAAACGTCTGCTTCAAATTTTCGAAGTCGCCATGATAAGTATCCATATGATCGGCTTCAATATTTGTTACCACAGCCACCATTGGCTGCAAGTGCAGGAACGATGCATCACTTTCATCTGCTTCCGCAATCAGATAACGACTAGAACCTAAACGCGCGTGTGTGCCAGCGGCTTTGACTAATCCACCGTTCACAAACGTCGGATCTAAACCTGCCTCGGCATAAATACTGGAAACCATCGCCGTGGTGGTCGTTTTACCGTGAGTACCCGCAATCGCAATACCATGGCGAAAACGCATCAGCTCAGCGAGCATTTCCGCACGGCGAATCACAGGAATACGCGCTTCACGTGCGGCAACAATCTCTGGGTTATCCGCAGAGATTGCCGTTGAAACCACCACAACGCTCGCATCTTTGACATTCTCAGGGCGATGGTGGAAATAAATCTGCGCGCCCAGCTCAGTGAGCTGCTGCGTGACGGGATTCGGTGCTAAATCAGAACCGCTAATTTGATAACCTTCGTTAGCCAACACTTCGGCAATACCGCCCATGCCAGCACCGCCGATGCCGACAAAGTGAATGTGCCGGACGCGACGCATCTCAGGCACCATGGTACGCAGTTTCGCGAGCTGTTGAGTATTTACGTTCTTATTCACTGTTTCTCAGTTCTGTCATTTTGGCCGGAGTTATTGAATAAACGGTTATCAAATAAACTGTTATCAAACGAACTCCCGCTCAGCGGTAAATTATTTCGCAACTTCACAAATCACGGCGGCAACACGTTCAGTCGCATCCGGAATTGCGGCAGCGCGAGCTTTCTCTGCCATTTCTAATAGGGTCTGACGATCCCATCCAGCCAACGTCGCTGTGACTGACTCCACGGTAAGCTGTGGCTGTTCAATAATTTTTGCAGCACCAGCTTGCTCCAACGGCAACGCGTTCCAATATTGCTGGCGATCTTTGTGCATAAAAGGCACAAATAACGCGGGAAGGCCCGCTGCAGCAATTTCACTCACGGTTAGAGCTCCTGAGCGGCATACCACGACGTCCGCCCAGTCATAGGCCGCAGCCATGTCATCAATAAACTCGGTCACCTTGTGCTGCGTCTGCCCAGCTTTCTCATAGTCGGCCAATACCGCCGGCAATGCGCCCTTACCGACCTGATGCCACAACGTAATTCTATCACCCAGTTGTTCCGCAACTTTTGGCATCGTCTGGTTTAAGATCCGCGCACCTTGGCTGCCACCCACCACCAGAACGCGAATCGGCCCCATTCGGCCGGCTAAACGTTGCTGAGGTATTGGTAGTGCTAAGACGTCTTCACGCACCGGATTACCCACTACCGGAGCGTTAGGAAATGCGCCGGGGAAAGCCTGCAATACACGTTTGGCAATCTTGGACAGCCAGCGGTTAGTTAAACCTGCAATCCCGTTTTGCTCATGCAGTACAACAGGAATTCCACATAGCCACGCAGCCAAACCACCGGGGCCGGAAACATACCCGCCCATCCCTAACACGGCATCGGGCTGATACGCTTTCATAATCGCTTTAGCCTGACGAACCGCGCGGAAAATACGCACCGGAGCACCCAACTGAGCTTTTAAACCTTTGCCACGCAGGCCAGAAATCTGAATAAAATCAATTTCAATACCATGCTGTGGAACCAACTGTGCCTCCATACGATCGGCGGTACCTAACCAGCGAACCTGCCATCCTTGAGCCTGCAAATAATGTGCGACAGCCAAACCAGGAAAAACGTGTCCCCCAGTGCCGCCAGCCATCACCATCAGGCGTTTATTCTTTTGACGATCAGTATTGCTACTCATCGGGCACTCCTTACTACCGCCTGCGCTTTCTCCAGACGGGTTTCATAATCTATGCGTAACAGCAATACCAATGCGGTCGACATAATAAGCAAACTGGAGCCACCGTAACTAATCAGCGGCAGCGTTAGTCCTTTAGTCGGCAACATCCCCGCAGCGGCGCCAACGTTCACCAGTGCCTGAAAACTAAACCAAATACCTATGGCGCAGGCTAAAAAACCAGAAAAACGCTGATCGGCCTCTAATGCACGTCGTCCAATAGACATCGCACGAAAAGCCACGAAGAATACCATTAACAAAGCGAGAACCACACCGAAATACCCAAGTTCCTCGCCTAAAATAGAGAAAATAAAATCGGTATGCGCCTCGGGTAAATACTCCAGTTTCTGAACTGAGTTACCTAAGCCTTGTCCCCAAAATTCGCCGCGACCAAAAGCCATCAAAGATTGTGTTAGCTGATAACCGCTACCGAACGGATCGGCCCATGGATTCCAAAACGAAGTAACACGTCGCATACGGTAAGGTTCAGCAATAATCAGTAGCACTACGGCAAAAATACCGGATCCGATGATCGCCAAGAACTGCCACATTTTGGCACCCGCCAAAAACAACAGACCGAGCGTAGTCACAAACAGCACAACTACCGTCCCCAAATCGGGCTGGGCCAACAGCAACACGGCTAATACCACCATCACGCCCATCGGCTTACAGAAACCCCAAAAATTCGAACGGACCTCTTCTACTTTGCGCACCAGATAGCTCGATAGGTAGCAAAACAGCGCCAGTTTGGAGATCTCAGCAGGCTGAATTCGCAGCGGGCCAAAAGCAATCCAGCGAGATGCACCGTTAACCGAGCTTCCCACCACCAGAACAATGAGCAGCATCGCAACGGACGCTAACAAAAGTGCGTTACTGTAACGCTGCCAAATTTCCATTGGCACGCGTAATGTCACCATGGCTAAACCAAACGCCAAAGCCAGATAAAGCGCATCACGTTTTGCGAACAGGAATGGATCGTCTGCCAAACGCTGGCCAATCGGCATTGAGGCTGACGTCACCATAATAAAACCAACGGCAGCCAACCCAAAGGTCAGCCAAAGCAACGTACGGTCATATAACACCACCATCGCGGCATCGCTTTCACCTGCGCCCATCACCCATTCACGAAAACGGGTGATAATGCCGAAATGCGGCAGTGATAATCTTGGACGAGGTAACCGTGGGAGTCTCAAGCGCATCAGCCAAGCTCCTTGGCTAAGCGGCTAAACTCATCGCCGCGTTGTTCAAAGCTTTTAAACTGGTCGAGGCTGGCACAGGCAGGAGAAAGCAGAACCATATCGCCAGACTTCACTCTAGTTGCAATAATACGCATGGCCTGTTCCATGGTTTCAGTCTGCTCGGCAACCTCTGGACGGAGTGCGGCAAGCTGTTCGCCATCGCGACCAAAGCAGTACAAACGGACGTTATCACCCTGTAGGTATTGCGCTAAAGAGCTAAAATCTGCCGATTTACCATCGCCACCCAGCAGAAGATGCAAAGTGCCATCGACATGCAGGCCATTCAACGCCGCCTCGGTGCTACCCACATTGGTTGCCTTCGAATCGTTGATCCAACGTACGCCGTTATGATCCAGTGAAAGCTGGAAACGATGAGCCAAGCCAGTGAATGTAGTTAGCGCTTTCAGGCTAGAGGCGCGCGGAATACCCACAGCATCAGCCAGCGCCAATGCGGCCAACGCATTCGTAAAGTTATGCTTTCCGGTGATTTTCATTTCACGTGTGTTCAGGATCTTTTCCCCACGCACACGCAGCCAGATTTCACCCTGTTGACGGTTCAAATGATAATCACCAACATCAGCGCCAAAACTGACACAGCGAGAGTCAGCTCCGCGGATGGGCATCGTCAAGGCATCGTCAGAATTCACAACGCACACTTTCGCATTTTCATAGACTCGTAGCTTTGCGGCGCGATACTGCTGCAAACCCAGCGGATAGCGATCCATGTGATCCTCGGTAACATTAAGGATCGTCGCAGCAGCAGCGCGCAAGCTGGTCGTGGTTTCAAGTTGAAAACTAGAAAGTTCAAGCACATAGAGGTCGCACTCTTGCTTAAGCAGCATCAGAGCCGGCAGACCAATATTTCCACCCACGCCAACGCTCCAGCCTGCAGACTTCGCCATTTCCCCCACCAGCGTCGTCACGGTACTTTTTCCGTTAGACCCCGTAATAGCAACAATGGGCGCCTGAGCTTCACGGCAAAACAGTTCGATATCCCCTACGATTTCAACGCCCGCCTCAGCGGCAACGCTCAGCGCAGGGGATGCCAGAGCGATGCCTGGGCTAGCCACGATGAGATCAGCGTCCAGTAACCACTCTAGGTTCATATCTCCTAGATGGCGCTCGACGTTTTCCGGCAGCTTGTCCAGCCCCGGCGGAGACAAACGGGTATCAATAACGCGCGGCGTAACGCCACGCGCCATAAAGAAATCAACACACGACAGGCCAGTAAGGCCTAGGCCGATAATGACGACTTTCTTACCCTGATAGTCCACCATATTAACGCACCTTCAAGGTTGCTAGGCCAATCAGCACCAGCATCAGAGAGATAATCCAGAAACGCACGATAACGCGAGGTTCTGGCCAGCCTTTCAACTCATAGTGATGGTGAATGGGTGCCATTCGGAAAATACGCTGTCCGCGCAATTTGAAGCTGCCGACCTGCAAAATAACCGACAGTGTTTCCATCACGAACACACCGCCCATAATCACCAACAGGAACTCCTGACGCAGCAGAACAGCAATCGTACCCAGTGCCCCACCTAAGGCCAGAGAGCCGACGTCTCCCATGAAGACCTGAGCCGGATAGGTGTTAAACCAAAGGAATCCAAGTCCAGCCCCCACGATCGCGGTACATACAATCACTAACTCCCCCGCATGGCGCAGGTAAGGGATATGCAGGTACGCCGCAAAATTCATGTTACCGGTTGCCCACGCCACCAGCCCCATCCCCGCGGCAACAAAGACCGTAGGCATGATAGCCAAACCATCTAACCCATCGGTCAAATTAACCGCGTTACTGGTGCCAACGATGACGAAGTAGCTCAATAAGATGTAGAGCAGGCCCAGCTGCGGCATAACGTCTTTGAAGAAAGGAACCACCAGCTCAGTGGCTGGAGTGCCTTTACCGATGGAGTACATAGCAAAGGACACCACCAACGCAATCACCGACTGCCAGAAATATTTCCAGCGGGCAATCAAGCCCTTAGTGTTTTTGCGCACCACTTTGCGGTAATCATCGACAAAACCAACAACACCATAACCAAGCAGTACGAACAGCACACACCACACATATGGATTGGAAGGATATGCCCACATCAGCACGGAAATAGTGATAGACGTGAGGATCATCAGGCCCCCCATCGTCGGTGTACCACGTTTGCTGAAATGCGACTCAGGTCCGTCGTTACGAACAACTTGACCAAAAGACATTTTTTGCAGACGAGCAATCATTCGCGGCCCAATCCATAGGGACAGGAACAGCGCGGTCAGTAAGCTGACGATGGCGCGAAACGTCAGATAGGAAAAGACGTTAAAACCGGAATAGTATTTGACCAAGTGTTCGGCCAGCCAGACTAACATGATTGATTCTCCTGCATTTCCTGCACAGATAAGCCTCGTACTACCTGCTCCATAGCGGCACTACGTGAACCTTTAACTAAAATGGTGATCGCCGCATGTTCGCATAACAGGTTTTTCAGGCGCTCAATCAGAGCCGTTTTGTCCGTGAAATGTTCACCACAACCACTGGTCTCGCTGATGAGATGGCTCAAGCGGCCAACGCTCAGCACTTTATCAATCCCCGCTTCGCGGGCCGCAATGCCCACCTGACGGTGACAGTCTTCTTCTTCCGTGCCCAGCTCCCCCATATCGCCCACCACCATCACTCGGTAACCGGGCATAGAACCAAGCACCTGTGCTGCGGCGGTCATTGAGCCTACGTTCGCGTTGTAGGTATCATCAAGGATCAGCTGCTGTGCATTTAAACGAATCGGGAACAGTCGACCCGGAACCGCTTTTAACTCACTCAGTCCCTGCCGTACGTTCTCTAGCGTTGCCCCCACGGACATCGTCAGCGCGGTCGCCGCCAACGCATTCGCAACATTATGGCGACCTGGCAACGGTAGAATGACTGGAACAGTACCAAACGGCGTATGCAGCTCAAATTCGGTACCTTGATGTGTTATACGCACGCCGCTAGCAAAGAAATCTACCGCCTCCGCTGCCTGCGGCGAGAAACGCCATACGCGTTGGTGAGTGATCTTTTCTTGCCAGTGCGGCCAATCATTGCTATCAGCGTTGATGATGGCCGTTCCATTTGACGTTAAACCATCAAATATCTCGCCCTTAGCCTTCGCGACTCCGGCCAAAGAACCAAATCCTTCTAGATGAGCCGCGGCGAGATTATTGACCAGCGCGCTTTCCGGCTTAACCAGATTGACCGTATAGGCAATTTCACCGACGTGATTAGCCCCCAGCTCGACCACAGCAAACTCATGCTCTGGTTCAAGGCGCAATAACGTCAGCGGCACACCGATGTCGTTATTAAAATTACCCGCGGTATACAGCACGTTACCGCACTGGCGCAGAATTTCTGCGCTCATCTCTTTCACTGAGGTTTTACCGGATGATCCCGTCAACGCAATAATACGAGCCGGCATTTGCTGGCGTATCCATGCACCGAGTAAGCCCAGCGCGATATGGGTATCAGCTACCACAATCTGCGGTGCATCAATGGGTAAGCGCTTACTTACCAACAAAGCCCCTGCGCCTTTTGCTACGGCATCCGCAGCAAAGTCATGGGCATCGAATTTTTCACCTTTTAGCGCGATAAACAGGCAGCCATCAGTCAGCTTGCGTGTATCGGTGACAACATCGCTAATCTGCGTGTCTGCGCCTATCAATTGGCCGTTTACAGCCAGTGCAACAGCCTGCAAGGAAACGGGGATCATGCTATCACCCCCAGCAGGCGCGCAACGGTCACACGATCGGAATAGTCCAAGCGACGGTTACCCACTAACTGGTAATCTTCGTGGCCTTTGCCAGCAACCAGAATCACATCATCAGGCTTCGCCTGCATGATCGCGCCGGTCACCGCTTCAGCGCGGCCAGAAATCGCCTGCGCATGCCCAGCATCGAGCATACCGTTGAGAATATCGGCCATAATGGCTCGAGGCTCTTCGCTACGAGGATTATCGTCAGTCACTACAACACGATCCGCATATTGCTCGGCAATGCCCCCCATGAGTGGGCGCTTACCTTTATCACGATCGCCACCGCAGCCAAAGACGCACCACAGTTGCCCTTTACAGTGCAGACGAGCAGCTTCGAGGGCTTTTTCCAGCGCATCCGGCGTATGGGCGTAATCGACAACGACGGTAGGTTTTCCTGGTGCAGTGAAAACTTCCATACGACCACATACTGGCTGCAGCTGGGATGAAGTTTTGCACAGCACATCCAATGGATAACCAAGCGCCAGCATCGTTGCCGCGGCCACCAGCAGGTTGCTCACGTTAAATGCGCCCATCAGGCGGCTTTCCAGCACACCCTTACCCCATGACGAATCAAAACTGATGCTTGCACCGCTATCGTGATAGTCAACTTGGCTTGCAGAAACCCAGCGTCCAGCCCAGTTCTCCGGCAGACGCTGTTCCATGGTGACAGCTACCGCATCCGGTGACTTAGCCAACCAACGCTGACCGACTTCATCATCGGCATTAATAATCTTTTCACCGCTGTGATGGGTTGAGAACAGCAGCCATTTAGCCTGTTCGTAGTGCTCCATATCGCCATGATAATCAAGGTGATCGCGGCTCAGATTTGTGAACGCAGAAGCTGCAAACGGCAGCGCCGCGACACGATCCTGAACCAGACCATGTGAGGAGACTTCCATCGCTGCCAGCGTAGCGCCTTGAGATACCAGACTACGCAACAGGTGTTGAACATCAACGGCTGAACCGGTGGTGTTCTCGCTTGGATGAACCTGCCCTAACAAACCATTTCCTACGGTTCCCATCACCGCGCTAGTTTCACCTAACAACTGCCCCCACTGCGCCAGTAGTTGCGTAATGGTTGTTTTACCGTTGGTACCCGTCACGCCGATTAAGCGTAAATCAGCACCTGGCTGATGGTAAAAGCGGCCTGCCAGCGCCGAAAGACGCTGATTTAACTGACTCAGGTAAATGACGGGAACACCATGGCTCTCACGAATGGTGCCATCTTCTGCTTCCCCATCTGCCTCTGCGATGACTGCAGCAACGCCTTGCGCTATCGCTTGCGGAATATAATGGCGACCATCTGCGGTGTGGCCAACAATCGCCACAAACAGATCGCCCGCAGCCGCAATGCGGCTGTCTAATGTCATTTCTCGCAAAACGCGCTCCGGAGCATCTGCTACCCAAGGAGCCAAAAGCGCGCGCAAATTACGATCTGCCACCTGAACCCTCTTTTTTATTGTTCGCTAATTCGTTTTTATCACCCGTGGGCAACGCGTCCGGCTCAACGTTCATGGTGCGCAGTACGCCACCCATGATAGCGCCAAAGATCGGGGCGGATACCGCACCACCGTAATACTTCCCTGCCTGCGGATCGTTGATGACCACAACCAGAGCAAATCGAGGATTACTCGCTGGCGCTACGCCTGCGGTGTAAGCAATGTACTTATCAACATAACGGCCATCAGG
Organism: Hafnia paralvei; assembly: GCF_020150375.1. Taxonomy (NCBI): domain Bacteria; kingdom Pseudomonadati; phylum Pseudomonadota; class Gammaproteobacteria; order Enterobacterales; family Hafniaceae; genus Hafnia; species Hafnia paralvei. The sequence goes on from NZ_CP083737.1 coordinate 3,843,364, forward strand.
GCCTACTTTCTTCGCCGTACCGGTTTTAATCGCAATACGGTAGCCTTTAATGGCGGCTTTAGTACCACCACCACCCGGCAACGCTACGCTTTCCATCATATGTACGACCGTACGCACAATTGGCTCAGGGAACACACGCTCACCTGGCACCGGCGGATCGACTTTTGTTATCGACAGCGGGCGATAGATACCCAAGCTGCCAATCGTTGCATAGACACGTGCTAGCTGTAACGGCGTTACCATCAGCCCATATCCGAAAGAAAAGGTGGCCCTCTCTATGTCAGACCACCGTTGTTTTTTTGGGTACATGCCACTGCTTTCTCCGACCAGCCCCAAATTGGTCGCCTTACCCAATCCAAAGTGCGAGTAGGTTTCTACCAGCGCAGAGGACGGCATCGCTAACGCCAGCTTTGATACACCAACGTTACTCGATTTCTGGAGAATCCCCGTGATAGAGAGTTCTGCATAGCGGGCAACGTCTTTAATCTGGTGCCCGTTAACAAAATAGGGGAGCGTATTCAGTACGCTGTTCTCTTTCACCACGTTGTGTTGCAACGCGGTCATGACTACCATCGGTTTTACCGTAGAACCTGGCTCGAAAATATCGGTGATAGCGCGGTTACGCATGGCCTCTTTTGGCGTATCTGCTAGATTGTTCGGGTTGTATGAAGGGCTATTAGCCATCGCCAATACTTCACCCGTGTTCACATCAACCAACACCGCAGTGCCCGATTCGGCTTTGTTAAATGCGACGGCATTGTTCAGTTCACGGTAAACCAGCGCTTGTAAACGTTCATCAATACTGAGGGCAAGATTATGAGCGGCCTGACTGTCAACGGACGAAATATCTTCAATAACGCGACCAAAGCGGTCTTTGCGAACGGTACGCTCGCCGGGCTGGCCAGTTAACCAACGGTCAAAGCTCTTTTCAACGCCTTCAATTCCCTGACCATCAATGTTGGTCACCCCGATAATGTGAGCAGTCACTTGCCCTGCAGGGTAATAACGGCGAGATTCTTGCTTTTGGAAAATGCCTGGAAGTTTGAGTTTGTGAATGTAATCAGCCATCGCCGGGTTAACCTGACGCGCCAAATAAACGAAACGGCCTTTGGGGTTGGCGTTGATACGCGCAGCCATTTTGTCTAGCGGCATTTCTAATGCATCAGCCAACGCTTTCCAACGGGTATCTAAGGTGATACCACCGTGTTCGTTCACTTCTTTCGGATCAGCCCAAATCGCATTTACCGGCACACTCACCGCGAGCGGTCGCCCAGCCCTGTCGCTGATCATTCCACGCGAAGTGAGGATAGGCTGAGTTCTTAGTGAACGCGCATCGCCTTCACGCACCAAACGGTCGGGGTTAATCACCTGTAGATAGGCAACTCGTCCTAATAAACCCATTAATGCAATAAATATGCACCCGCAGAGCAACGCAAAACGCCAGCTGACAAAGCTGGCCTGATCTTCCTGACGCTTTAACTTTCCGGGTCGCACTGCTTTCATTGATTACACATTTACCTACGTCAAAGGTGGTTCATTGAAAATATAACCGGTTAAATACGCTATTGTTTAACCACGATATTCTCTTGAGATGGGTCTACGTGCTGCATTTGCAGCTTCTCTGTTGCAATTCGTTCCACGCGGCTGTGATCGCCTAACGCATTCTCTTCCAGAATCAAATTGCGCCACTCGATATCTAGAGCGTCACGCTCAAGCACTAACTGCTCGCGCTGCGCGGTCAACAAGCGTGTTTTATGCGTTGTTGTTACCACCAGCACAGCCGAAACCAGCACACCGATAAACAGAATCAGAGGCAGCTTGCCGTGGCGGAGAATATCTCCGCCAATAACGGCAACTAGCGTGTGGCGCTCGTTACCGATCATTCAACCGTCCTTTCCGCAAAACGCAGGACAGAACTTCGTGCTCGTGGGTTAGCGCTTACTTCATCACTGCTTGGTTTCATTTTCCCGAGCGCTTTCAACTTACGACCACCTTGGCTGCGCAGTTGAGCTTCGGTTAAAGGGATACCAGCTGGAACCTGAGGACCACGGCTATGGTGGCGAATAAACTGTTTAACAATGCGATCTTCCAACGAGTGGAAGCTGATAACCGACAGACGTCCTTCTGGGGATAGAATTTCCAACGCGCCGTTCAGTGCGCGTTCAATCTCTTCCAGTTCGCTATTGATATAGATACGGATCGCTTGGAAGCTGCGCGTGGCAGGATGCTTATGCTTTTCACGGAATGGGCTTGCGTTCGCAATCAGCGTTGCCAATTCATGCGTCCGTGTCATCGGCTCAAGACGATTACGCTCAACGATGGCGCGAGCAATGCGCTTAGCAAAGCGTTCTTCGCCGAAGGTTTTCAGCACCCAGGCAATATCTTCTTCTTCCGCTTTCATCAACCACTCTGCGGCAGAAAGGCCACGGGTTGGATCCATACGCATATCAAGCGGTCCGTCACGCATAAAGGAGAAACCACGCTCAGCATCGTCAAGCTGTGGTGAAGACACTCCAAGATCAAGCAAAACACCGTTGATTTGACCTTCCAGACCTAATTCGCGTACATAGGTCGCCATATCGGAGAATGGGCCGTGGATGATAGAAAAGCGTGGGTCGGTGATTTCTGCTGCTGCGGCAATAGCCTGCGGGTCACGATCGATAGCCAGCAAGCGTCCTTCCGGTCCCAACTGAGACAAAATAAGACGGGAATGACCACCGCGACCAAAAGTGCCATCAATATAAATGCCGTTACTGCGCAGATTAAGGCCGTTTACCGCCTCATCAAGCAACACGGTCTTGTGTTGGTAATTTTCTTCTGACATGACTATAACGACAAATCCTGTAGCCGTTCGGATAAAGGCTCCGTAACGGTCTGTTGTGCGTCAATATCTTCCTTGACTTGTTGATACCAGTTTTCTTCATCCCACAGCTCAAACTTATTGAACTGCCCAACTAGCATCACTTGTTTTGTGAGTCCTGCGTGCTGACGCAACGTACTTGCTATCAGCAATCGACCCGCGCTATCCATCTGACACTCACTCGCATGACCTAACAGCAGACGCTGAATGCGGCGCTCTACAGGATTCATGCTCGATAAACGCGAAAGCTTTTGTTCAATCACTTCCCACTGAGGCAGGGTATAAAGCAATAGGCATGGTTGATGGAGATCGATGGTGCAAACCATTTGACCTTGCGATTCCTCAAGCAGTAATTCGCGATAGCGCATCGGAACCGCTAAGCGTCCTTTACCGTCAAGGTTGATGGTTGTTGCGCCACGAAACATACCTAAATTACCCCTCGTTGCCCCATCTCACCACTTTACTCCACAAATTCCCACATAAGGAAGTTTACGGAGGGTAGGAAAACCTTGTCAAGCCAGAGCGGATGCGGTTTGGGATTATTTTTGCTTGAAGTGAATTTAAAACCTTCCACTATGAAAAGTCCTAAAGAGGAATAATAAAATTAACATCATGATAAATTAAGGGAAATTCTTGGAGGGAAGTGTCAGTGACTCGAAACACAGAAATTTTACCAAAAATTAAAATTTAACCAGACTTTGCAATATAGCTCTCATTTTGAACATGTCTTGGATAATTTACATACGCTTTACATTGGTAAAGCAAAGACTAATTCAGCATAAGTTATTCAATGCCAGAAATTAAAAATACCTTTTAACATCAATCAATTAATTAAAAAACCTTCATTTAATTTTTTCTGTCTGACATTTTATCTTACTTTATCGTCAGATAATAATGGCTTTAGGCACTAAATATCTAACTGCTTTTTTTAAATCGTAATTTAGATAAATTTACCTCTGAATAACGTTCACCTCAGATAGTTCTCAAATATCAATTTTATTTTGCAAACCTCCCGATTTGGCGGCGAACTCGTGATCGACAAACGTTATTTGTATGATTTTCACACAACAAATTGAAAGAAAACAAAAATTTTAACGCCACGGTAAGAAATCATGAAATTCTCTTCGGCGCGCTACTCTAAGAGTTTTTTGTAGCAAAAGTCATTATAAATTAAAATTTATAGCTAGTTAAAAAACAAACAGCAATCATGTATGCTATTTAAGCAACCAAAATGCAGTTCATAACACCAACAAAAGCGCAACAAAACAGTATTAATGACTAGTTTCAAAATGGAGTTAGCCGTTATGTTCTCACCCGCTTCACGTGCCCGCAGCGCTGCCGCAGATATTTTTGCGCTGGTAGTTTATTCCTTTATCGTCGGCATGCTGATTGAAGTTTTTATTTCTGGCATGAGCTTTAATCAGTCGTTGTCATCTCGCTTGCTTTCCATCCCCGTCAATATTCTTATTGCTTGGCCCTATGGCGTGTACCGCGACTGGTTCATTCGCCAGTCACAACGCTGTCGTTCAAAAGGCATGGCAAAAATCTTGGCGGATCTGATTGCCTATGTCTCTTTCCAGTCACCGGTTTATGCCATTATTCTGTGGTATGTCGGGGCTGATGGCGCGCAAATCCTGGCTGCGGTCACCAGTAATGCGGTGGTTTCAATGGCTATGGGCGTCGCCTATGGGTACTTCCTTGATTACTGCCGTAGACTCTTCAAAGTCTCGGGCTATATCAAAGCACAGGCATAAAAAAGCGCCGGTAAAAACCGGCGCCCATTGATGAGATAACACTTTATTATTGCTGCTTACATCCGGTTTAGTCGTCCGCGCTTTAATAAAACACGACGCATCCGGCTCAATCCCGCCTTCGGTTTCTTCGGTTCATCTAAACTTGCGAGTACCAGTTCCAGAACACGTTCGGCAATATCACGGTGACGCTGACCGACTGACAGTACTGGGCAATCCAGAAAATCTAGGAGCTCATTATCACCAAAAGTCGCAATGGCCAAATCGGTAGGTAAATGCCCGTGGTGTTTCAATGTCACATCCAAAACCCCTTGCAAAAGCGGGAAGGAAGTCGTGAACAACGCCTGCGGCATTTCATTATTTTTTAACCAGTTAGAGAATGCGACACCTGCCGCGTCACGTTCATAACTGTTGGTGTAAAGATATTGCACTTCACGTGGATCTTCTCGCCAAGCATCACGAAAACCTTGTTCGCGCAGGAAACTCACGGATAGCTCAGGAAGTGCGCCAAGATAGAGCACCGATTTCGCTGGGAATTTCCGTAACTCTTCCGCCAACATCTCCGAATCTTCACGATCGGCACCGACAACGCTAATAAAGTGTTCAGGATCGAGTGCGCGATCCAGCGCAATGATCGGCAAAGGATCCTTTGCCCAGCGCTGGTAGAACGGATGTTCTGGCTGCAGCGCCGTCGATACGATGATCGCATCAACCTGACGTTGTAGCAGATGTTCAATACAACGCATTTCATTGTCAGGTTGATCTTCTGAACAAGCAATGAGTAACTGATAGCCACGTTGACGCGCTTGGCGCTCCAGATAATTTGCAATACGGGTATAACTGGTATTTTCCAGATCAGGTATAACCAATCCAATTGAACGGGTGCGCCCAGCACGCAATCCTGCGGCAACGGCGTTTGGATGATAGTTATGCTCACGAACCACAGCCATCACTTTCTCAACCGTCTTATCACTTACACGGTACTGTTTGGCTTTACCGTTAATGACATAACTGGCCGTCGTCCGCGAGACCCCTGCAAGACGCGCGATTTCATCCAACTTCACGTTATCCCCCTCTTGAGCCAGTAAAATACATTACCTGCATCAAATGAAATAAGAAGACCGAATGGCCTTTAATAGCATTGATCTAACCGCATAAAGAAGAAAGGAGCAACCGGTTTTGCTGAAAGGCATCAGCAAATAGGAAAAAGTAAGAGGCTCAGCACAAAGCTGAGCCTCCAAATAGCACTATTAGACAGAAAATTGACCTGCATTAACGCATTATTTTGTCACCACGAGATACACCCACGATGCCTGAACGAGCGACTTCAACAATTTCAGCAACCTCTCGTACGGCACTTAGGAAGGCATCGAGCTTGTCGCTGGTGCCAACTAGCTGAACGGTGTAAAGCGAAGCTGTGACGTCTACGATCTGACCACGGAAAATATCGGTGCTACGCTTAACTTCTTCTCGTCCATAACCGCTAGCCTGTAGCTTCACCAGCATGATTTCTCGCTCTACGTGCGATCCTTGTACCAACTCACTCACTCGCAGAACATCTACCAATTTATGCAGTTGTTTTTCAATCTGTTCTAGCACCTTAGCGTCACCGACGGTTTGAATAGTCATACGCGAAAGCGTGGGGTCATCAGTCGGGGCTACAGTCAGGCTTTCAATGTTGTACCCACGCTGCGAAAACAGGCCAACCACGCGGGACAGTGCGCCTGATTCGTTTTCCAGTAATACAGATAAGATCCGGCGCATTATTAAGTCCTCTCCGTTTTGCTTAACCACATTTCATCCATTGACCCACCGCGGATCTGCATTGGGTAAACGTGTTCAGTTTCATCGATGGTCACATCAACAAACACCAGACGGTTTTTAACCGCCAATGCCTGTTCTAATTTGCTTTCCAGTTCATCCGGCGTGCGGATAGAAATACCAACATGTCCATAGGCTTCTGCGAGCTTTACAAAATCTGGCAACGATTCCATATATGACTGCGAGTGACGTCCCGCGTAAATCATATCTTGCCACTGCTTCACCATGCCTAGGAAACGGTTGTTCAGGTTAATCACCACGACCGGTAAATCGTATTGCAATGCGGTAGATAGCTCCTGAATATTCATCTGGATACTGCCATCCCCTGTCACGCAAATCACGGTTTCTTCTGGCAGGGCTAATTTAATCCCAAGCGCCGCGGGTAAACCGAAGCCCATCGTGCCCAAACCGCCCGAGTTCACCCAGCGCCGCGGTTTATCAAAGCCATAATAGAGTGCGGCAAACATTTGGTGCTGCCCCACGTCAGATGCAACATAGGCTTCCCCTTTCGTCAGCCGATGCAAAGTTTCAATGACCTGCTGTGGCTTAATGCGGCCACTTGTGGTGTCGTAACTCAAGCATTTGCGCGCACGCCATTGAGCAATGCTCTGCCACCAATCACGCAGGCCATCGAAGTCTTGTTTAACCTCTTTCTGACCTAACAACTCTAGGAACGTCGCTAGTGCCTCTTTAGCATCACCGACGATCGGAATATCCGCATCCACGGTTTTCGAGATCGATGTCGGATCGATATCAATATGTAGCACAGTCGCATTTGGGCAATATTTAGCAAGATTATTGGTGGTGCGATCGTCAAAACGGACACCAACGGCAAAAATAACATCTGCATTATGCATCGCCATGTTGGCTTCATAAGTGCCGTGCATTCCCAACATCCCTAGGCTTTGCGCATGTGATGCAGGGAAGCCACCCAGCCCCATCAACGAGGTAGTGACTGGAATATTCAAGCGCTCAGCCAGTTCACGCAGTTCTTCATGGCAGCCAGAACTAATCACCCCACCGCCGGCATAGATAATCGGCTGTTTGGCTGCTAACAACGTCTGCAAGGCGCGCTTAATCTGACCACGATGACCTTGCAAGGTTGGGTTATAAGAACGCATTTTGACACTTTCAGGGTATGAATAAGGCAGCTTAATCGCCGGACTCATGATGTCTTTAGGTAAATCGACTACGACTGGGCCTGGGCGTCCGGTAGACGCTAAATAGAAGGCCTTTTTGAGAATGGTAGGAATATCCTCGGTATGCTTAACTAGGAAACTGTGTTTCACGACTGGACGGGATATCCCCACCATGTCGCATTCCTGAAACGCATCATTACCAATCAGAGACGTGGCCACCTGACCAGAGATCACTACCATCGGCACCGAATCCATATAAGCCGTCGCAATACCGGTGATGGCATTGGTCGCTCCCGGTCCTGATGTGACCAGCACCACGCCCACTTCTCCTGTAGCCCGCGCAAAACCGTCGGCCATGTGCACTGCGCCTTGTTCATGACGCACGAGCACATGTTCAATACATCCAACCGTATGCAGAGCGTCGTAAATATCAAGAACGGCCCCGCCCGGATAACCGAATACATGCTTTACTCCCTGATCGATCAACGATCGAACGACCATCTCGGCTCCTGACAACATCTCCATGGTTTGCCTCCCGGCTGACTTTGCGTAGGTTATATCCAGGGTTTATCACTAATGCGAATCGTTTAAGAGATCGAGATACACGGGGCTAGCACACCGCGGGGCACTCCGGCAGCTAAAGCTGCTACGACCCCATCGGTGTACTTCCCCTAAAATCACGCTTAGCAGGCCAGCATTAGAGTTTATCCCTGTTTTTATGTGTTGTGTTTGATTTATTACCTTAACGTGGGAATAACAAGTGCGCAAACGGCAAACTCAGAAGCAAAAGTGGAGGAATTGTAACCTTGCTGGATTCTTGATTTTTTTAGGCATAAAACGCTAAGAGTAAGGGTGTTAGCTCCGCGCTTATCGCTGCAGGTGACTAAATTACAGAACTAAATCATTCTCAGCCCTAAAAGATAGTCTGTGATACCACACAAAAAGAAAACGGCCAGCAGAAGCGCTGGCCGTTGATACCACTGTGATAGAAATTAATGTTCCAAATACATGGACTCGATTTCCATCTGATAGCGAGAATTAATAATTTTTCGCCGCAGTTTCAGGGTTGGGGTTAGTTCTCCCTGCTCCATCGAGAAAGCTTCGGGCAGCAGCGTAAAACGCTTAACCTGCTCAAACTTCGCTAAACCCTTTTGCATCTCACGTAGACGCTGATCAAACATTTCTACAATATGGCTATGACGGAGTAAATCCAGACGATCGTGATATTTTAAGTTGATCGACTTGGCGTACTCTTCCAGCGACTCGAAACAAGGAACGATCAAGGCAGACACAAACTTTCTTGCGTCGGCGATCACGGCAACCTGCTCAATAAAACGATCCTGTGCTAGCGTACCTTCCACCATTTGTGGCGCAATGTATTTACCATTGGAGGTTTTCATCAGATCTTTTAGGCGTTCAGTAATAAACAAGTTGCCATTTTCATCTAATGCCCCCGCATCGCCCGTTTTCAGCCAGCCATCTTCCGTAAAGGTTGCCGCAGTTTCTAACGGTTTGTTGTAGTAACCGCACATAACAATCGGTCCGCGCACTTGGATTTCATTTTCGTGGCCAATGCGAACTTCAACATCGGGCAGCGGTTTGCCGATAGAACCAAAGCGGAAATCGTTCTCTTCCCAACAAGATACCGTGGCGCAGGTTTCTGTCATGCCATAGCCATATTTAATATTTGCGCCCAATGCTTGGAAGAAGAGAATAACGTTATCATCCATTTTTGCCCCAGCCGCAGGCAAAAATCGCACGCGTCCCCCCAAAATCCCGCGCAGTTTGCTCAGTACGAGTTTATCAGCCAGCTTATGCATAGCTGATAAAACGACGTTCGGCTTGCAGCCTGCTCGTTCAGTGAGGAAACGTTTCTCCCCTACCCAAATTGCACACTTAAACATGGCGCGTTTATGCCATTTCGCCTGTGCCACTTTTTCATGGATGGCGCTGAAAATTTTCTCGTAGAAACGCGGCACCGCACACATCACTGTTGGTTTCACTGACTGCATCGCTTCGCGTACCTGATTGGTATCGCTGAGATACACGTTTTGCGCGCCACTATGCATAACATAGAAGCTCCAAGCGCGTTCAAATACGTGCGAAAGTGGCAGAAAACAAAGTGACACATCCTCTGCTGTTACGGTCAGACGTTCGTCATGCAAACGCAGTTGAGCACCCATATTGGTGTAATTCAGCATGACGCCTTTCGGCTCACCGGTAGTCCCTGATGTGTAGATCAGCGTGAACAGATCGCTCATGTCAGCCTGTTCAATACGTTCTTTTAACAGAGGTAAAAAGCGTTCTTGTGCACTGGCCGCGAATGAATCTAGCGTACATGCAATTTCGCAGCCCTGCATGTCGATACTGTCCGACATAACAATAATATGCTCAAGCTGAGGGCATACTCCTCGTAATGCTAGCGCCGCGTTATATTGAGATTGACCATCAACAAACAAAATACGTACGTCTGCATCATTGAGAACAAATGCCGTCTGAGCTGCGGTATTCGTCGAGTAAACAGGAACCGTGATCGCACGCAGGTGTAAGATCGCTAGATCAATCAGTGACCATGAAACCGAGTTGTGGGCAAAGATCGCCACTCGTTCCTGAACATCAACACCTAGCGCACACAATGCCAGCGCCAATTTTTCAACGCGCAGTCCGACCTGCTGCCAAGTATAGGGTGTTTCACCGTGAGCAGACCATTCACGTAGCGCAACGCGATGCGGAATATGTTTGATCTGCTGCTGAATACGTTCAACCAGATGGTATTTATTTAACTCATTGATCATAGAAGAAGTTCATTGAATTTATCGAAGTGGAAGTCGCCATGAGATATAAGTGAAAAATCTCATTCAGCTTACAGCTGTGCGCTCTTTTGGCGGAAGTCTACCTGTTCTAGCTGTCGGGTCAACGATTATTCAATCCATAAATGTGAGTTATGATCGATTTTTTGAATGATTTATAGCCATGACATCGACACCATAGATGGAAAATCTAGGCGCGATAGACGAAAAAATGAAAAACATAAAAAACTGGGAAAAGAGGGTTCAGGATGTATAAAACACTAGTTTATGAGCTATTGTGCTAAAGATAAAAATGGAGAGCTAGGCTCTCCATTTTATGTAATTTCAATTTTTAAATTAATTAATAATTAAAACTTACTACCAAACTCGCTGAGGACTGACTTCATCCACTGGTGACCGCTGTCACGCTCTGCCGCATGGTGCCAGCTCAGGTAGCAGGTACGCTCTCTTTCGATATCACTCAGAAGCACGGCAGAGAGATTCAAATGCTCAGCGTATTCTTCAACAAGCCAACGAGGTGCAATAGCAACCATTTCTGTTTTAGAAACAACGCTCAATACGCTATTCATATCAGTACCTTGATATGCAATGCAGCGTGCTAATTCACTAGACTCATAATAACCACGACTCAGCGATGAGAAGAGATTTAATCCAACAACCGCATGCTGCTCAACCAATAACTGCTGAGCGCTAACCATATTATTAATACGCGGGTGATTTTTGGATACCGCTAAAACAAACTCATCTTTGAATAACGGCTCACAGGAATATTCATCACTTTCAAAACGGCTGTAACTGATCAGGAAGTCTTTTTCTTGATAACGCAATTTACGCTCAATATTTTCATTCACCGATGAGTTTAAATGTAATTGAACATGGGAAGCGCTATCTTTGATCTGATTAAACAGCTTCGCTGTTAAGCGAATATCTAATGGGCTACAAATTGCAACATTGAAAACTCTTTCGCTGATCAGCGGATTAAAACCTGAACCTGGGAGTTCGTTCTGTACAATCTGCAATGCCTGACGAACCGAACCAAACAGCTGATATGCACGATGAGTTGGCTGAATACCTCGGCCATAGCGCATAAACAATTCATCATTGAACATCACTTTTAAGCGAGCAACGGCATTACTTACCGCGGGTTGAGACATGCCCAAAGCATGTGCCGCTCGGGTAATATTTTGCACCTGCATTACCGCATCAAAAACGGTAAGCAAATTAAGATCAACGTTTCTTAACTGAACCAGTTCTGTACTTCCATTCTCGGCCAATGACATAACTTCACTTTGTGCTGACATACATCACCCTAATATAAATAACTTTGTTAACGTCGAAATTAAAACAAACGACATTACGGTTTGATTAAAATTCTGAGGGCAAATGAATTCATAAATGATAGATAGCCATTAAGCTTTATGAATTAAAGCACTCACATGATTTAAGATAAATTTATACAATTCGAATTACAATGACATGCGAGTACAACAATCACTCATTAGGCAGCCACTCATTCAATATTGATACATTCTACTGATTAATGATTTAGTTGTACTTAAAATTCAAGGAAGCAATGATTAAATAACAATGAATAATACCCATGTATATTTATGGAAATACTGTTCTCATCCAATTAGTTACAATAAAAACGCATGAAGCTATAGAATAAGCCGAACGCAATTAGCACACTAATGTTTCGAATAAAGATTGAAGGAACTTCACAATTCTGTATTACATGACAACGGGAACATTAATCACTATCACGCAAGAAGATGAGTTTTCTTCACTCAACTAAATAGCCGTTGACAAGGTTACCGCTATCCAGTATCACTTTAAGCATTGAGTTTATTCACCCAGATTAAGAGCGGAATCACATGATCAAGATGACTCGTCTCCTAGGCCTCCTCCTTCTCGCATCCAATTTGCGCGGTGAGCCTGTGGGCGGTAATCAAAACTGATTCCAACCAAACACAAGAAAGCCCGCGCAAATGCGCGGGCTTTTTTTTGCATCAAAAGCAGCGCAACGCGTTAATAAAAACTGATGAGTTAATAAAAACTGCGAGGAGCAACCTGCATGAGCCAACAAGTCATTATTTTCGACACCACGCTGCGCGATGGTGAACAAGCGTTACAAGCCAGCCTGAGCGTCAAAGAAAAGATGCAGATCGCAATGGCCTTAGAGCGCATGGGCGTTGACGTGATGGAAGTTGGCTTTCCCGTTTCTTCACCAGGCGATTTTGAATCAGTACAAACCATCGCACGCAACATCAAAAATAGCCGAGTCTGTGGCTTAGCGCGGTGCGTAGATAAAGATATCGACGTTGCGGCTGAAGCGCTGCGCGTGGCTGAAGCCTTCCGCATCCATGTCTTTTTGGCTACCTCAACGTTACATGTTGAATCTAAACTGAAAAAGTCCTTTGAAGATGTGGTCGCGATGGCGGTACATTCTGTCAAACGCGCTCGCAATTATACTGACGACGTCGAATTTTCCTGTGAAGACGCGGGCCGCACTCCGTTAGACAATCTGTGCCGCATCGTGGAAGCGGCGATCAAAGCCGGCGCGACGACCATCAATATTCCCGATACCGTTGGCTATACCACGCCGTATCAATTTGGTGGCATCATCACCAATTTGTACGAGCGAGTTCCAAACATAGATAAAGCCATTATCTCCGTACACTGTCACGATGATTTAGGGATGTCGGTCGCTAACTCTATTACTGCCGTACAAGCGGGGGCTCGTCAGGTCGAAGGGACGATCAATGGTATCGGTGAACGTGCTGGAAACTGTGCGTTGGAAGAGGTCATTATGGCCATCCGCACTCGTTCCGAAATGCTGGGCGTCCACACCAATATTCATCATCAGGAAATCTATCGTACTAGCCAATTTGTCAGCCAAATGTGCAATATGCCCATCCCTGGCAACAAAGCCATCGTCGGTTCTAACGCTTTTGCCCACTCATCAGGTATTCACCAAGACGGCGTGCTGAAAAACCGCGAAAACTACGAAATCATGACGCCAGAATCGATTGGTCTGAATCAGGTACAGCTGAATCTGACCTCACGATCCGGACGCGCCGCGGTGAAGCATCATATGGAAGAGATGGGATATCGCGAAGGCACCGACTTCAATCTGGATACTCTGTATGACGCTTTCCTGAAGCTGGCTGATAAAAAAGGTCAAGTTTTCGACTACGACTTAGAAGCCTTAGCTTTCATCAATAAACAGCAAGAAGAGCCTGAGCATTTCCGTTTGGACTACTTCAGCGTGCAATCTGGCACCAGCGTAATGGCTACAGCCTCGGTAAAACTGAATATCGGAGGAGAAATTAGCGCCGAAGCAGCGACCGGTAATGGCCCTGTTGATGCGGTATATCAGGCTATCAACCGTATCGCCGGTTATGACATTGATATCGTCAAATATCAGCTGTCAGCCAAAGGCCAAGGTAAAGATGCGCTGGGTCAGGTGGATATCGTCGCTAATTATAATGGTCGTCGCTTTCACGGCGTTGGCATCACAACGGACATCGTTGAGTCATCAGCTCTGGCGTTAATTAACGTTCTGAACAATATCTGGCGTGCACAACAGGTGGAAAAAGAAAAACAACGCATCCACCAGACACAAACAACATCATCACATTCTAATCAGGAAGCCGTCTAATCATGAGCAAAACACATCACATCGCCGTTTTACCCGGAGACGGCATCGGTCCAGAAATCATGGCTCAGGCCTACAAAACCATCGACGCCGTACGTCAGCGCTTTGGCCTGCGTATCTCCACCAGCGAATATGACGTTGGTGGTGCGGCAATCGACAAGCATGGCACACCGCTGCCGGCGGCAACCATCGCAGGCTGCGAACAAGCCAGCGCTATTTTGTTTGGCTCCGTCGGTGGCCCTAAGTGGGAAAATCTGCCACCGGCGCAGCAGCCAGAACGCGGAGCCTTATTGCCACTGCGTAAACACTTCAAGCTGTTTAGCAATCTGCGCCCAGCGCGTTTATATGAAGGTTTAGAAGAATTCTGCCCGCTGCGCAGCGATATTGCCGCACGCGGCTTTGATATCCTGTGCGTGCGCGAATTGACCGGCGGTATCTACTTCGGCCAACCGAAAGGCCGTGAAGGTCAGGGAATGCATGAGCGTGCGTTTGATACCGAGGTATACCACCGTTTCGAGATTGAACGCATCGCGCGTATCGCCTTCGAAGCTGCCCGTAAGCGCCGTGGAAAAGTGACCTCAATCGACAAAGCTAACGTATTGCAAAGTTCTATTTTGTGGCGCGAAATTGCTACCGAGATTGGCAAAGACTATCCAGATGTCGCGTTAAATCACATGTACATCGACAACGCCACCATGCAGTTGATCAAAGACCCTTCGCAGTTTGACGTGATGCTGTGCTCCAATATCTTTGGCGATATTCTGTCTGACGAGTGCGCCATGATCACCGGCTCTATGGGGATGTTGCCTTCCGCCAGTTTGAACGAACAAGGCTTTGGCCTGTATGAGCCTGCGGGCGGCTCTGCGCCAGACATCGCGGGCAAAAACATTGCCAACCCTATCGCACAAATTCTGTCATTCGCCCTGCTGCTGCGTTACAGCCTGGACGCTGACGACGCGGCCAACGCCGTAGAGCAAGCGGTAAACAAAGCATTAGAACAAGGCTTCCGCACTGGTGATTTAGCCGGTGATGGTCAGGCTATTTCAACCTCAGAAATGGGTGATGTCATCGCCCGCTTTATCGCTCAGGAGGCCTGATCATGGCGAAAACTTTATATCAGAAACTGTTTGATGCACACGTGGTTTATGAAGCTAAAAACGAAACGCCACTGTTGTATATCGACCGCCACTTGGTGCATGAAGTGACTTCTCCACAGGCGTTTGACGGCCTGCGCGCGATGGGGCGTCCGGTACGCCAAACAAGTAAAACCTTTGCCACCATGGATCACAACGTATCAACGCAGACTAAAGACATTAATGCCTGCGGCGATATGGCACGCATCCAAATGCAAGAGTTGATGAAAAACTGCAAGGAATTTGGGGTTCAACTGTATGATCTGAATCATCCATTCCAAGGCATTGTTCACGTCATCGGGCCAGAACAGGGAATGACGCTGCCGGGCAATACTATCGTCTGTGGTGACTCTCACACGGCAACTCACGGTGCATTTGGCGCATTGGCTTTCGGCATTGGAACCTCAGAAGTTGAACATGTTTTAGCCACGCAAACCTTGAAACAGGGGCGGGCGAAGACCATGAAAATTGAAATTATCGGCGATGCGGCAGAAGGCATCACGGCCAAAGATATCGTTTTGGCCGTGATTGGAAAAATCGGTCACGCGGGCGGTACCGGACATGTTGTCGAGTTCTGTGGCAAAGCCGTTGAAGCACTGTCAATGGAAGGACGGATGACGCTGTGTAATATGGCCATTGAGATGGGCGCTAAAGCGGGTCTGGTTGCGCCAGATGAAACCACGTTCACCTATCTGAAAGGGCGTCAGTTTGCCCCACAGGGTGATAACTGGGAAAAAGCCGTCGAGTACTGGCGTACGTTGAAATCCGATGCAGGTGCTCAATTCGACGCCATCATCACGTTGAACGCAGGCGAGATTGCACCGCAGGTTACCTGGGGAACCAACCCAGGACAGGTGATTGCGATTAATCAGCCTATCCCAACGCCCGAATCCTTCAGCGATCCTATTGAACGCGCCTCGGCGGAAAAAGCGCTGGCCTACATGGATTTAGCAGCAGGTGTTAAGTTGACCGACGTCGCGATCGACAAAGTATTCATCGGCTCCTGCACCAACTCACGCATTGAAGATTTACGTGCGGCAGCGGCAATTGCCAAAGGCCGTAAAGTCGCCAATGGCGTACAAGCCATCGTCGTTCCCGGCTCGGGGCCAGTAAAAGCCCAAGCGGAGTCAGAAGGTTTAGACAAGATTTTCATCGAAGCCGGTTTCGAATGGCGTTTGCCGGGCTGTTCCATGTGCTTGGCGATGAATAACGACCGTCTGAATCCGGGTGAACGTTGTGCATCTACTAGCAACCGTAACTTTGAGGGACGTCAGGGCCGCGGTGGTCGTACTCATTTAGTTAGCCCTGCCATGGCCGCAGCGGCAGCCGTGAGCGGACACTTTGCCGATATTCGTGAATTAGCGACCGCAGCGGTCTAACAGGAGCACTCTTCATGGCTACATCTACTCAGTCTGGTTTAATTAAACATAGTGGGATCGTGGTTCCTTTAGACGCCGCCAACGTCGATACTGACGCCATTATTCCTAAGCAGTTTTTGCAAAAAGTGACTCGCACCGGCTTTGGTCAACACCTGTTTAACGACTGGCGTTTTCTGGATGATGCGGGGCAGCAGCCAAATCCTGACTTCATTCTGAATCAGCCCGAATTCAAAGGTGCCAGCATTTTGTTGACGCGCGAAAACTTCGGCTGCGGCTCTTCTCGCGAACATGCGCCATGGGCTCTGACCGACTACGGCTTTAAAGTGGTTATTGCGCCGAGTTTTGCCGATATTTTTTACGGTAACTCGTTCAATAACCAGCTGCTGCCGGTCACCTTGAGCGAAGCCGAAATAGATGAACTGTTCGCACAGGTTGAAGCCGCACCGGGGATGAGTTTCACCGTTGATTTAGAAACACAAACCGTGCAAGCGGGAGATAAAAGCTATTCGTTTGAGCTGGATAGTTTCCGCCGCCACTGCATGATGAATGGTTTAGATAGCATTGGATTGACGTTGCAGCATGAGGCGGCTATTTCAGAATATGAGGGGAAATTACCGGAGTTTTTGCGATAGGGATGCATTTACCGCGCCCTGTGTTCAGACGGTGTAAGTTTTCGTACGCCTAGAGCACTGAAATCTACATGAGCACTGTGTAAGGTTTCGTACGCCTAGAGCACCGAAACCTACATGCACTCCGTGCAGGCGTCCGAGTCGGGGGGCCAGTCGCTGCCCCCCGACACCCCAGCTTGGCACCGTCCTTCAGCCTGCTTCGCAGGTACCCGAATCTCGTCATTCCGGCTTTAACGGAACGAACGGCAATCGCCATCCTGGCTCCTCCGTTCTTTCGCCGACGTCCTGTCGGCGAATCCTAGCCTTCATTCCTCTCTTCGGCCGAAGAACAACGTGCCGGAAAAGGTCAACGTCAAAACCAAAAAGACAAAAGACAAAAGACAAAATCAAAACTTTTTTAGGTTTTTAGTTTAAGTCTTGGCTGGGAGAGCCGGCACGACAGGGATGTCGTGACGGAGTTTGGGGCGCCCTGGATGGGCGATACCAAACCGGAGCGGAGATGGCGTCTCGGATAAAAGCGCGCGAGTTGAGAGCCCCCGCGCAACGGGGCTTTCATCGGTCGCCTTCGCCAGTAGGCTCATGGAAACGCATGTGCTGACCGGCGAACGAAACATTTCACTGTAATCCCATAGAGGATTAGCGTTCCAAACCGGAGCGGCGATGGCATCTCAAATAACAGCGTGCAAGTGCAGAGAACAAGTGGACGGAATCTGGTTCCTATTACCAATACCCCAACCACTTCCACCACAAACTCCCAATCACCATCCAAATCAGCAGGTTAATTACACTAAGAACAAAACCGGTTTTCCACCATTCCCCCAGCGTCACATATCCAGAACCAAAAATAATAGGCGCAGTCCCTGTACCATAGTGGGTTAAGGACATCATCAGCGAGGAGGAAAATGCTAATACCAGACCCAGCAGCGCAGGCGGTGCGCCCAGCGCCAATCCTGCGGCAAAGAACGCGGCGAACATAGCGGTGATGTGCGCAGTGGTACTGGCAAAGAAATAGTGCGAATAGACGTACACCAACGTCAGCAAAATCATCCCGCCAATCCAGCCCATGCCAAGATGAGAAATCGCACCACCGACCGTTTGGGAGAGCCAACTAATCAGCCCTAATTTTCCCAGATAGGTCGCCATCATCACAAGCGCGGCAAACCACACTACCGTATCCCAAGCACCTTTGTGCTTGAGCACGTCATCCCAACTCAAAACACCGCTGGCCAACAGAATAGACAATCCGATAAATGCTGCGGTGGTTGGATTTACCGTCCAGTCACTCCCCAATAGGAAAGCCGGGATTCCTGCCCACAGGAAGAGCAACAGCGCGAATACCCCTAGGGTAATTTTTTCCGCCAGCGAAATTGGCCCCAGATCGCGCAGTTTATCTTTGGCAAATCGCGGCGCATCAGGCGTGCTTTTAATCTCCGGTGGATACAGCCAGTAAACAATTAACGGCATCACCAGCAGAGAAATAATGCCCGGTACCAATGCAGCAATTGCCCACATCGACCATGTCAGCTCAAAGGTCGAATCCGTTCCTTTCAGTAAAAGATTCACAATTAACGGGTTGGGCGCAGTCGCGGTGATAAACATCGCCGACGTTACGGGGTTGATGTTGTAGTTCACTAACGATAAATAGCGACCAATTTTCTCCGTTGAGCCCGGCTCCGGCTTCGAGCCAAAACTATCGGCAATCGACTTCATTATGGGGTGGATGATCCCCCCACCGCGCGCGGTATTACTTGGCGTAACCGGCGCTAACGTTGTTTCAGCAAGCGCCAACGCATAGGCAATGCCCAGCGTTTTTTTGCCAAACAGCGAAATAAAGTAATAACCAATGCGTGCCCCCAGCCCCGTTTTATTGAGGCTCAGGGAAATCATGATGGAAATCCCGATCAGCCAAATCAGCTGATTTGAAAAACCACTGAGCGCATCGTCCAGCGCAGCGGTGGGCTTACCCGGATTCGTGACTTGTGTAACGGCCACCAGCGCAATAGCAATAATGGACACGGCACCAATCGGCATCGCTTTACCAATAATGGCTGCAATGGTGCCCACGAATAGCGCAAGCAAGTGCCATGCATTTGGACTAACGCCCTCAGGCACAGGGATCACGAACCAGATAATCAATGCGATAGCGATGGAGATCAGCGAAGGTATAGGTTTAAGCGGTGTTAATTTACCCATATTGTCATCAACTCTTCCAAAGTGAGTCGGTATCTCAAAGCGAGACAGGCAAGCGTAGTTAGGTTTTGCACCTTACATCATACGTTTTATAGGCTCACTGCGCACGGGCCATGTGCATGCGATTGGGTGTATGACAGTGGTTTATCCAAAAATCAGTAAGCACAGTTATCCTCATCTGCGCTTACTGCTCAACTTAACAATTAACCTCCTGAAACAGCAATCGGTTCAAAACATCATCACTACATGCAACATTGTCTACCATTTCACAACGAGAAAGATTGTCATCCAGCTCATATTGAATGAACTCATGGATCTTCTTCATCCGAGGCCCATACTTAGCTTCGCTGGCTTCACATTTTGCATGCAATAATTGCGCTATTTCATCCAATAAATCAGCGTCATCGACAGTACCAGCCACTAATTGCTCGAAACGCATAGGCGGAACACCTTTACCTGCTTCAATCCAACGCACCGCCAGCAATGGCCGCAACACATAGAAGTATTTTTTCAAGCGAACTTCTTCACCTTGCAGATACCCACGAAAGTTTTTCCGCGCCATCGACAAATAGTGATAACGCCCACGTAAGCCAGAGAAGTAATCGGGCAACAATGCTCTTAATGCAGCGGTCGCCCTTTCCTCATTGCGATAAACAATCGGGGAATCCAGCCATTCCATCAACGTTGGGTTCGAGCGTTTTATCAACCCCAACGTTTTACGTAGCTCCCAGCCACACACGTCTAACTCATCGTCAATTGGCATTTCTATCACATCACGACCGGACTCAACTCGCAGATACCATTCTGGTCGATGAACGTAAATAAAGCGCACATCATAATCACTGTCCGTTGAAGCAAATCCCCAGCCTCGGCTGCCTGATTCACAGGCGTACAATATGCGTATCTGATATTCCTCTTCCAACGCACACAGCGTCTGTTGAATACGCATCCGCATTGCGGCGCTTACGCCGCATGAAGTTCTGAGTTCCATAGGTAACATTACACCCCTTTAATTTGTATAAGCCCGTTTAGCACCTGATCTAATCCACCAAACACGGATATTTTATCGATACGCTCTGCGACTCTTTCCAACGTTTCTAACTCTTTTAGGCGCAGCGCCACGGGGTTGTTTTCCATGACTTTCGCCGTATTTAATAACGATCGCGTCGCAGAGGTTTCTTCACGACGGCGGATCACATTAGCCTGAGCCAATTTTTCCGCTTCAACCACACGCGACAAAATGGTTTTCATATCACCCGGTAAAACAATGTCTTTAACACCTAGCGATACGACCTCAATGCCATAGCCAACCAGTTTCCGCGACACCTGCTCACTCACGATGTCGTCTATAATCTGCTTATTCTCCAGCAACTCGTCTAATGTGCGTGTACCAACAGCCTCACGCAGCGCGAACTGCAACTCGCGATAAATGTGCTCCAGCGGTTTAGCAACCAAAGCAAATGATTGCAGCACATCGCTGTAGCGCCAGTTAGCGGCTAAGTTCAACCGAAGATTCACTTTGTCACGGGTCAATATCTCTTGCCCGCTGACTTCTAACACCTGCAAACGGGTATCAACAATTTCGGCTTCCACCGCATGGTTGAAGCGCCAATATCCACTAATACCAGGGCTTAACAACGCCTGTGTTGCACCATCAATTTTTAATATGCCGACATGCCACGCTGGCACCTGCACCAATAACACCCCTTCTCCACCTTTAATCGTACGGTTGCGTAATTTCGGTTGATGCAGCGCAGCCACAATCTCTGACGGTACTTCTACATTATTAGCCTCAATTCGTTCGATGCGTTGCTGATTGCCATTCAACCAATAAAGACGACGCGTCCCCGGTGGCAATATTTCCTGTAAAATGTCATTTTCATAGCGCAGGCCGATCTCTTGTTCAGATAAATCCACCGCGGTGCAATAGCGTTCAACCCACTCAGGCTGGTAGCTGCGTAAATGTTCGGCCAGTGCGGGCTCCACTCTGCTATCGCTAAGATTAACCACCGTCACTGCCAACTGATTAGTCCAGTCAAAAAAGCGATATTCTCCCGCTTCGAGTACTTTCTGATAATCGCCTTTCTTCGTCAGTAAACCGATCTGCCCTTTTTGTATAATGATGTTCTTACGCATATTTTTTCTTCCTTGTGATTAATTAGCCCGCTGTCTTAGAAAACGGGCAGTGACGCGAAGCGGGTGGGGAGAACTCTCTAGCCGATACTCGCGCTAACGAGACCTTGCCACCTGCCCAGCGTGTTAGCTGGTTTTCTACGACGGTAACCATTAACGGCTTGGCTACACGGGCTGGCACTACAATAAATTTCTAAATTTCCTACCCATCAGGAATATTTGATGTTCTGGGATTCGAACCCAGGTTAACCAGGCCATCTACCGCTGGCAGAACACATCGCAGATAACGCAACTTGGCGTTCTTGATGTGCCGGTGGGAGTTTAGAATCCCTACGACCCCAGCAAGTGGCGTTATAAATATTGCCAAAAGCGTGCCATTTTTTAAAAACAGCAAAATAAAAAATTAATCACATGAAAAATAAGATATTTATTTTTATTACTTGCGATATCACCTTGAATCAAATACGTGTAAAGTTATCTTAAAATATCGTCATTTATAATTTTGGATAAGAAGATGAAGCGCAGAGTCGTTATTGGTGTGCTGGGCACTGTTCTGGATAAGCGCGGTAAACGAGCAAATCGTTGGAATAAATGGCGACCGACGGTAGGACTATGCCAACAGCCTGATTTGCCCATTGACCGGCTCGAACTTCTGTATCAGCCAAGAGATCTCGGCATGGCGCAGCAGGTAAGCGATGATATTGCCCAGCTCGGCAGCACTCAGGTTTGCCTGCATCAAGTTAATCTGCACGACCCGTGGGATTTTGAAGAGGTTTATACTGCATTTCTCGACTTTGCCACCCATTACCCTTTCGATACCGATAACGAAGAGTATTTAATCCACATCACCACCGGCACCCATGTGGTACAAATTTGCTGGTTCCTGCTCGCGGAGGCCCGCTATTTCCCAGCCAGCCTGCTACAAACCTCGCCAGCGCCTAAAAGCCAAGAGAAAACCGAGGCCACTCCCGCCGGTGTTTACTCCATTATCGATCTTGACCTTAGTCGCTATAGCAAATTAACCCGTCGCTTCCAGCGCGAGCAGCAGGCTTCAATTTCATTTTTGAAATCGGGAATTGCCACTCGTAATACCACCTTCAATACGCTGATTGATCAGATTGAACGCGTTGCCTTACGTTCGACGGCACCTATTCTGCTGACTGGCCCCACCGGGGCGGGTAAGTCATTTTTGGCACAGCGTATTTACCAGCTGAGGCAATCACGGCACAAAGTTAGCGGACGATTTGTGGCCGTAAACTGTGCGACGCTACGCGGGGACAACGCGATGTCGACCTTGTTTGGTCACATCAAAGGGGCATTTACCGGTGCGCTACAGGCGCGTAGCGGCCTGCTGCGAGAAGCCGACGGCGGCGTGCTGTTTTTGGACGAAATCGGAGAGTTAGGACTCGATGAACAGGCCATGCTGCTCAAAGCAATCGAAGAAAAAAGGTTTTTACCTTTTGGCTCAGATAAAGAGGTTTCCAGCAATTTTCAACTCATTGCAGGCACCCATCGCGATATGCGGCAATGGGTCAAGCAAGGACGTTTTCGCGAGGATTTATATGCGCGCATCAATATGTGGACTTTTCCTCTCCCCAGCTTGGCGCAGCGGCGAGAAGATATAGAGCCGAATCTGGATTTTGAACTCAACCGCTATAGCCAAGAACAGCAAGCACAGGTGCGTTTCAATAAAGAAGCACGTCAACGCTATCTGCAATTTGCCTGTTCCGAGCAGGCTGAATGGCGAGGAAACTTCCGTGAACTAGCGGCTTCGGTCACCCGTATGGCAACACTTGCGGATACAGGGCGTATTGATGACGAACTGGTACAAGAAGAAATCGCTCGGCTACAACAAAACTGGCAAAAAGATCAGCCAGAAATTTTACCCGATCTCCCCGAGTTAGATCTGTTCGATCGCAGCCAATTAGCCAGCGTGATCAGCGTTTGCCGCTCGTCAGACAGCTTATCCGAGGCAGGACGTAAGCTATTCTCCGTATCACGCCAATTGAAAAAACAGCCCAATGACGCCGATCGTCTACGTAAATATCTGGCACGTTTTGGGCTGAGCTGGGAGAGTATCAAAGGAGAATAAATTCCCTAGGGCACATCTCGCACTCGCGAGCACAAAATCAAGGCCACTATCGCCAGCGCTGTCGCTAGCCAATATACCGCGTAGTGGCCTAATGTTTCAGCCAACGCGCCTTGTAATACCCCTGCCATAATCACACCGGTCGAAATACTGTTGGTGAATAGCGTCGTCGCACTGCCCGCTCGACCCGGCATTAAATCTTGAAAATAGAGCATGCCGATACCGGCAATAATTCCGATGAACACCGCGTTAAACAACTGCAACACCATCAATGCCAATTTGAATTTAAACAACACCAAACCGGCATAAAATAAGATCCCAGCGGCAACGGCAAACAGCATCATGTTACGTTTGCCAAAACGTTTAACGTAGTAACCCGCTAGAATCATCGCGGGAATCTCTAAACCCGCAGCAGTCCCCATCAAGAGCCCTGCCAAATTTTCTGGCAGACCAAGATCCTGCGTGATATACAACGGCATATCAATGATATACATGGTATTGCAGGTCCACATCAGCATGGAGGAGATAAACAGCATCACCACGTTTTTGTCGCCAAACGCATTGGTGGGAATAACGACGGCTTCACCCGTGGTTTCTGTGCGGGGCATTGATGGCAACATAAAGGCCACCAGCACAATCGCAAGAATAAACACGGCAGCAGCAATCAAATACATAAAAGTGAAGCCGTAATTCAGCGCCAGCATGAATGAAAGCGGCGGCCCAATCACCCATGCCAAAGAGAGCTGTGCTCGCATTACCGAACTAAACATCACAACTTCGCTGGCTGAACGGTCGGCATATTCACGCGCTAAGGCAAAAATCTGCGGCATTCCCGTATTCGCCAGCGCTGCCAAGAAAACGCCTGCGGAGATCAGCAACAAATAACTGCGGCAAAACGCAAACAACAGGCAGTTTCCCACCGCCATTGCGCAACAAAACATGATCAGTTTGCGACGATCGCCCTGACGATCGGAACGCTTCGCTAGCAAGAAACTCACCGCAATCCCGACAATCGCATTCACCGTATAAAAGAGGCCAACCCAAAGGGGACGCACCTTCACTTCAGTCGTTAAAAATAAACTTAGCGTAGGAGCCTGAAGCGCTCCCGCAATTCCGGTTAAGAATGCAACAATCAAAAACGCGGCATAGATGGGATTAATTCGGCGGCGAGCAGTCAACAAAGAGGTCATCCTGATTTCCTAAGCTGGCATTATCAAATACGGCTGGCAGTACGATAACAGAAAAAAACCAGCAGGCAGACCTGCTGGTCGGTGAAAAGCACCATTACTCAGAAACACTCTTTGATGTCGGAGAGACAAATGATTACTCACCTCTTTCTCTTTCATCTGCTGAAATTATCTGCGTAATATAGGGAAAGAAAAATTGATAGCTTTACCTAAAAAGGTTCCTCTTTTATGGCGACGTCGCGTTTACAACATCAATTCATCCGCTTATGGCAAAGTTTTCAAGGCAAATCAGCGGAAACCACGCTAGCCGATCTGGCAGAAACGCTCAGTTGCTCGCGTCGTCATGTGCGAACCTTACTCAACGCTATGCAGCAACAAGGATGGTTACATTGGCAGGCCGAGTCTGGACGTGGTAAACGCTC
The DNA here is from genome assembly GCF_020150375.1 of Hafnia paralvei. Lineage (NCBI taxonomy): Bacteria > Pseudomonadati > Pseudomonadota > Gammaproteobacteria > Enterobacterales > Hafniaceae > Hafnia > Hafnia paralvei. The sequence continues at coordinate 3,868,565 of NZ_CP083737.1, forward strand.
CACACTCACTTTCCAATCAACTGGCCTTCAGGTACAGCAGTTACGCGCCGAAGAGCTGTTAGACCAAGATCATATCGAGCAGTTAGTGCAACTGGTTGGCGACCGCAGCTCAGTGCGCCAAATGCTGCTCTCTCAGCTAGGACGCAGCTTCCGTCAGGGTAAGCATATCCTGCGTATTCTTTACTATCGCCCGCTGTTTAATTTGCTTCCAGGAACGCCAATGCGTCGCTCCGAAACCCATTTGGCCCGACAGATATTTAGCGGCCTCACTCAGCTAAATGAGGAAAACGGGGAACTCGAACCCGATCTAGCGCATCACTGGCAGGCTTTAACGCCGCTGCATTGGCGCTTTTACCTACGCCCCGCTATTCGTTTTCATAACGGACGCGAGCTAGAAATGGCCGATGTGATCCACTCTCTTGAACGACTGCGGGAACAACCGCTGTTTTCACATCTGAAAAGCATTACCTCCCCAAATCCGTACGTTATTGATATTCAAATAAGCACGCCAGATGAGTGGCTACCGTGGCTACTCGGCAGCGTCAACGCCATGATTCTACCGCGCGAATGGAAATCACTGCCCAATTTTACTCGCTCCCCCATCGGGACTGGGCCCTATCAGGTGGTACGTAATACCCAGACTCAGCTTAAAATCCGCGCCTATGACGACTACTTTGGTTTTCGCGCGCTAATCGATGAAGTCAATATCTGGGTGTTACCCGAAATTTCGGAAGAACTGGTGCACGCTGGCGTGCAGCTTCAGTCCGATGAAACCGGAAAAGATGAATTAGAAAGTCGTTTGGAAGAGGGCTGCTATTTCATGCTGTTTGATCAGCGCTCAGCAATCACCTCCGACCCCGCAGTGCGTGAATGGCTGTGTCAGGTCATCAACCCTATCGCGTTGCTGAATAAAGCGAGCAAGATCCATCAACGCTACTGGTCACCTGCGTATGGCATTTTGCCTCGCTGGCACCACAACCTACTGATTAGCGATAACGAGAAACCGGCCCATCTGACCCATCTCACGCTGACGGTGTACACCAAGCACTCGGAGTTTCACGCAATATTCTTGGCACTAAAACCGCTGCTTGCAGACTATGGCGTTGAGCTCACGATGCAAGAAATCAGCTATAGCCGCTGGTATGAAGGCGATGCAAAAAGCGATCTGTGGCTGGGTAGTGCTAACTTTTACATGCCGCTCGAATTCTCGATTTTTTCGATGATGTATGAATTGCCTCTGCTACAGCACTGCCTGAGTGGCGATTTGCAGCAAGATGCCAGCCAGTGGCGTAACAACGCTCTGCCGATGGCGGAATGGAGCCAACGTCTAGTGCAAGAGCATCAGCTTCACCCCCTATTTCATCATTGGCTCAAACTCCACGGGCAGCACAGCATGCGCGGTGTCCGGATGAACACTCTCGGCTGGTTCGACTTCAAATCCGCATGGTTCGCGCCTCCAGCGCAATCCAACGAAAGCGATATTCACGAATTAACCGTTTCTACCGGCTGTGAAAAACCTCGATAACGTTATTAATCCTTTCTAATAACACATGCTCTCTTTACAATAACGCGCTGTTCTCAACGGGGTGCAGAAAACAGAGTTAGATCGGCGATCTAAAAAACGTCGTGAGCAAGCGTTCAGCCGATGGAGGCCGGAGCGGAGTAACCGCAGCATACAATAGTATGTGAGGATTACGAGCACCGCACGACATCGGATCAACGCGGGCGCAACCAGTTTTTTGCTGAGAGAAACCCGTCGAACCTGATCCGGATAATACCGGCGGAGGGATTTGAGAGCGTATCCACGCTTGCTCAAAGACCTTTGCGACCTGACTTAACTCACGGAGTGCAAAGTGTTGAAACGAATAATTCCTGCCTTGATGCTGATATCTACGGCCTTTGCGGTGCATAGTGCTGCCGATAAACCGGTTCTAACGGTTTATACCTATGACTCTTTTGCTGCGGAATGGGGGCCTGGCCCGAAAGTGAAAGCCGCTTTTGAAAAAGAGTGCGGCTGCGAGCTGAAATTTGTGGCGCTAGAAGATGGCGTTTCGGTGTTAAACCGCATTCGAATGGAAGGCCAAAAGAGCAGTGCCGACGTAGTGTTGGGGCTGGATAATAACTTGGTGCAGGCGGCGGAAAAAACGGGGCTGTTCGTGCCTAGCAACGTTGATACGCAGACACTCAGTGTCCCTGGCGGCTGGCGGAATAACACATTTGTGCCTTATGACTATGGCTATTTTGCCTTCGTTTACAACAAAAACACATTGAAAAATCCGCCAACTAGCCTGAAGCAATTGATAGAAAGCCCTGAAAAATGGAAAGTGATTTATCAAGATCCACGCACCAGTACACCCGGTCTTGGCCTGATGCTGTGGATGCAAAAGGTGTATGGCGACCAAGCGCCACAGGCGTGGCAAAAATTGGCGCAAAAAACCGTGACGGTCACCAAGGGGTGGAGCGAAGCGTACGGTTTATTCCTTAAAGGCGAAGCCGATTTAGTCTTGAGTTACACCACATCGCCGGCGTATCACATCATCGAAGAAAAAAAAGATAACTACGCCGCCGCTGAATTTAGCGAAGGGCACTATCTGCAGGTAGAAGTTGCAGCGCAGCTTGCGGGCAGCAAACAACCAGAACTGGCACATAAATTTATGCAGTTCATCACAACACCGGCATTCCAGAATGAAATGCCTACTGGAAACTGGATGTATCCGGTTATCCAAACGACGCTTCCACAGGGCTTTGAACAGTTAAACGTCCCCGCTAAGGCTCTCGAATTCACCCCAGCCGAAGTCGCTCAAAACCGCGCAACATGGATCCGCTCATGGCAAGCCGCCGTCAGCCGTTAATTCCATTCTGGCTACTTCCAGGGCTGTTCGCCGCCATTGCTATTATTGCCGTGGCGACGGCAGCGTTTAGCGCCCTTTGGCGTCACGCTCCGGAGTCGGATTGGCATAGCCTGTGGCAAGATGACTACCTGTGGCATGTCGTGCGTTTTACTTTTTGGCAGGCGTTTCTGTCCGCCATGTGCTCCGTATTCCCTGCCATCTTGCTCGCACGGGCGCTGTTCCGTCGCCGATTCATCGGCAGGCAGCTATTGCTGCGGCTCTGTGCCATGACGCTGGTGCTACCGGTACTGGTCGCGGTCTTCGGTATCCTCAGTGTTTATGGTAGGCAAGGCTGGCTGGCTCAAATTTGCCAATGGCTGGGGATTGATTACGCATTCTCGCCTTATGGTTTACAGGGCATTTTGCTTGCGCATATCTTCTTTAACCTGCCGTTAGCGGCGCGCCTATTGCTACAGGCGCTGGAGAATATCCCCACAGAGCAACGCCAGCTCGCCGCTCAACTCGGCATGAGCAGTTGGCAGCAGTTCCGTTTTGTTGAATGGCCCTATCTGCGCCGCCAAATCCTGCCCGCTGGCGCGCTCATCTTTATGTTATGTTTCGCCAGCTTTGCCACCGTGCTTTCTCTTGGCGGGGGACCTCAGGCGACGACTATCGAACTCGCTATTTATCAGGCCTTAAGCTACGACTACGACCTCAGCCGGGCTGCGCTTTTAGCCATGCTGCAACTGTTCTGCTGTTTAGGCTTAGTGATGTTGAGCCAAAAACTCAGCGGTATTCTCCCCGTCGGCCATACACGAGCCATCAAATGGCGTAATCCGCAAGACACTCTCTTCGCTCGCTGGATCGACGGTAGCGTAATTTTATGCGCCCTGCTGCTTATTCTGCCCCCGCTGTTTGCCGTGGTTGCTGATGGCTTAAATCAGGCGGTTAACCGCGTGCTCGTCCAGCCTATTTTGTGGCAGGCCACGCTTACATCGTTAAAAATTGCACTCGGCGCTGGTTTGCTGGCCGTGTTGCTAACCATGATGCTGTTGTGGAGCAGTCGTGAACTAGTGCTGCGCCAGCGACGCTGGCTGGGGCAAGGCATGGAATTAACCGGAATGCTGATTTTAGCGATGCCGGGCATTGTGCTAGCCACCGGCTTCTTTTTGCTGCTCACGGATACCATTGGCATTCCACAGTCCGCCTACGGATTAGTGATTCTAACCAATGCTCTTATGGCCATCCCGTACGCGCTTAAAGTGCTTGAAAATCCAATGCGCGATCTGGCTGAGCGTTATAATCCGCTGTGTCTATCGCTGCGCATTCAAGGCATTAACCGACTCAGGCTGATTGAGCTACGCGCGCTTAAGCGCCCGCTGTCTCAAGCCATGGCGTTCGCCTGCGTTCTATCCTTGGGGGATTTTGGCGTGGTGGCGCTATTTGGCAATGAGCAATTCCGTACGCTGCCATTCTACCTTTATCAGCAAATTGGGGCTTATCGCAGCCAAGATGGTGCAGTCACCGCGCTGTTATTATTGATCTTGTGTTTCTTACTTTTCACTCTGCTGGAACGCCTTCCAGGGCGGGATAAATCATGATTACGCTGAACGATCTCACTTATCTCTATGAGCATCAGCCGATGCGTTTTTCACTCGATGTTTCTGCGGGAGAGCGGATTGCCATATTGGGGCCAAGCGGCGCAGGCAAAAGCACTCTGCTGGCGTTAATTGCGGGTTTTCTCATGGCAGACAAAGGCACGGTGATGCTTGATGGTATCAATCACACCAACACGCCCCCCTCTAAGCGCCCCGTATCTATGTTATTTCAAGAGAATAATCTGTTCTCTCATCTGAGCATTGAGCAAAATTTAGGATTAGGGCTTGATGCGGGATTACGTTTGAACCGCACTCAAAAACAGCGCTTACATGAGATTGCGCAGCGGGTCGGAATTATCGATTGTTTACCCCGATTGCCGTCCCAGCTTTCTGGTGGACAACGTCAACGGGCAGCGCTGGCGCGCTGTCTGCTGCGTCATCAGCCCATCCTGTTGCTCGATGAACCCTTCTCCGCGCTCGATCCGGCGCTACGTGGCGAGATGCTGCAACTGTTGGAACAGGTGTGTTCAGAGCAAAACCTCACTCTGCTGATGGTTTCGCACAACCTAGATGATGCCGCGCGCATTGCGTCGCGCACGTTGCTGATCGCCGATGGACGATTCGCCTACGACGGCAGCACCCAAGATTTGCTCGATGGGAAAGATCCGCTGGCTGCGGCGTTACTAGGACGTTAAATCGACATCATTCATATGCTGAGAAGATGATAAATGCGTCAGTTTACGCAATCTATTTTCAGCGTATCATTTATTCTATTTATTATTTTATAAGTTTTGTTATTTTAATAATTATTATTCCCTCCTGTTCTAAATTAGATATTGTCACCATGATACAATTGTCACCGGATACATTATTTTATAAATACAAAATAGGGAAATATGAAAATTTTATATAAATGGAAAAAGCTAGCACTGTGCATATTGCTGGCAAGCACCACAATCATCACTGCCTGTGATGATAATAAAAACACCAAGACTGCGACATCAGAGAACGACACGCAGAAACAGGTTAGAGATAAAGAGCAACACCAAATAGTTAAATACAATGCTTATATTGATGTTGCTAATGCTGAGTTCATTACCGATGGTTTCTCCGGTGATTTTGAGAAGCAGATGCAATTCATCAACGACAACATTGAAAATAAAAAACCGTTAAAAAATTACTTCGCAGTCAACGACAATAATATTCAAGGCAAGAAAAAAGGGCTAGAGAACGCCCTTAAAATGGAAGGAAACCTCGCTGAACTGGACGTTGCAGCTGAAAAATACCTGCAAGCGCTCAACGTTCTCGAACCACTGAATCAAGAACTATCCATGTATGGAAGTACTAAGGAATATCTTTCAGACGGTGGTAAGCTATTTATGGAGAAAGAACCCGCGTTGTTTGAACAACTCAAAAAAGTTCTGTTAGCTGAGAATGAGTTTAAAGAACAGATACAGATACTTGATGAGAAAAATATAAAGCAGACGTTCGATAGCGCTAAAAAAGAATCATTGTCCTATTATAAAATAGGCGTTATTTACTACGGCAAACTCATTAGCCGTGAAATAAAAGAAGCCATTTCTCAAGCGGATAATACCGGCCTCGCCAAACTGGATGAAAATATCAACTTGATGAACACGCTAGTTAAAGGCTATGACAAAACTAAAACGGTTACCGGCGGTACCTGTCTGAGTAGCATGACTTTATTTTTAGCCTCAGCGCGCACTATTAGCAATGAACTGAAACATGATAGAACAGAATACACCACGGTTCCCCCCGCCGCCTTCCCAGGTATGGCGAGTATGCAACGAGGTTCCCCTGCTCAGCAGGAAGCAAACACGATGAATGATAATTTATCTTCTGTCATCGATAGCTTTAACACTGACGGATGTTAACCCCAAGCTTTCATAACAAAACTGAGAAAGGTTAAATATCAAGGGCTGGTATCAACCCGCCCCTAACCTTAAAAATGCACCACCTTCCACAATAGCGAGCGATAAATGGGCATGAGGGGATGGTTGTGCATAAAGACAAAACTCACTGCGGCCAAACCCCACATGGTCACGGTGGCGATACGCAGGCGCAGCGGTGTTAACCACTGAGAGAGTTTATCCGCCGAGCGTTTCCCTTCTCGCCACCAGCGCCAACTTAGCCAGCCAGCAATCCAAATCGATACCACAACTAACGCGAGCAGCACTTTGAATAGCGTACTGCCACTACCGGCGGGGATATCAATCGCCACTCCCGCCAGAATGCCTGGAAAGAAATAAACCGGCGGCCACGTAATACAGCCAATGATATTGGGTGGAATAAATTTGCGCGGTGGGAGCGCCAACATTCCCGCCACCATCGGCACAACGGGACGAGTAGGGCCTACGAAGCGTCCAATCAACACTGTCATCATGCTATGACGATGCAGCGCATGTTCTGTTCTATCCAGCAGCGCTTTATTCTTCTTGATAAATGACCAACGATGTAATGGATCTTTAAAGGCGCGGCCAATAAAATATGAAATCCAGTCACCAGCAAAACACGCCAAAATCCCCACGCCCCAAGCATAGTAAAAATTCACCTGCCCACTACCGATCAGAGCACCTAGCGTCGCCATCATGACGGTTCCCGGCAAAAGCAGCCCCACCAACGCCAGAGACTCTAAAAACGCCACTAAAAATACGGCGATCAATGAGTAGGCCACTGACTGAGTCACCAAGTGTTGCAGGTATGCTTCCATAATTCTTCCACCGGAAATAATGAGCCAGCGATTTTGCGTAGCGCCCTCTTTGTCGTCAACATCTCATTGAGGGGATAAACGTTTATTTACAAATGAGTAACTTAATGAGTATAGGTAATGGTGGGGATTTCGGCTGAATGACGATTATGAAGCGGCTGTGTCATATTTCGTTCGCCAACCGTTTATGAAGCAGCTGTGTAAGATTTCGTTCGCCGGTCAGCAAATGCGTTTCCATGAAATCACTGGCGAAGGCGACCGATGAGAGCCCCGTTGCGCGGGGGCTCTCAACTCGCGCGCTTTTATCCGAGACGCCATTCCCGCTCCGGTTTGGTATCGCCCATCCAGGGCGCCCCAAACTCCGTCACGACATCCCTGTCGTGCCGGCTCTCCCTACCAACACTTAAGCTTTTAAAAGACAAACCAATATTGTTTTGTCTTTTCGTGTTGAATGAAATGCATGATAGAACCGCCATCAGGGAAGATGGCGGTAGGTCGAGGGCGTACAGGATGTGCGCTCTGAGACCGGTCGGCCAAACGACGCGGTAAAAAGCGCGAGAGTCGAGAGGTTGCGCGCTGGCAACCGCTCGTCGGACGCCTACGCCAGCCGTGTCATGGAAACACAAATGCTGACGGGCGGACGAAAACTTTCACCGTTCTAGTATAGAAATAATCTGGATGGAAGTCGGAGATTGAGCCGCCTTGCTCGGACGCTGGCACGGAGTGCATATCAGTTTCGGTGCATTAGGCGTACGAAACATTACATCGTTCTAACATACAAGAGCCAAGCCCCCCGTAGACAACCACTGTATAAATACTCATACTAGCAATCAATACTTTCCCTTTATCGGCCAAAAGCACCACGATGACCCAATCCCCACAGCAAGGCTTCGTCCTCACCCGTCATTGGCGGGATACACCGGCCGGCGTGTCGGTGGAGCTGTGGCTGGCAACCGATAATGGACCACAAAAAGTTATTCTACCGCCGCAGAAAGCAGTGGCCTTTTTGCCCGCGGAGCAGCTTCCACAAGCTGAAAAACTGCTGCATAGCGAACGTCATGTGGAAATCAAACCATTGCCGATGAAGGATTTTCATCATCGTCCCGTGGTCGGCATCTATTGTCACAGCTATCGCCAGCTGATGAACCTTGAAAAGACATTCAAGGAACATGGAATCACGCTGTATGAGGCCGATATTCGCCCACCGGATCGCTATCTGATGGAGCGTTTCATCTGTGCTCCGGTGTGGTTTTCTGGCCATCAGGATACTCAAGGCGTTTGGCGTAATACCCAATTGAAACCGAACCCCTCCTATCGCCCCACGCTTAAGCTAGTCTCGTTGGATATCGAAACCACCATGCACGGTGAACTCTATTCCATCGGGCTTCATGGCTGTGGTCAGCGCGTGGTGTATATGTTGGGGCCAGAAAACGGTGATGCCAGTCAGTTAGATTTCGAACTGATCTATGTCAACAGTCGTCCTCAGCTATTAGAAGCGTTAAATCAGTGGATAGCGCAGCACGATCCTGATGCGATCATCGGCTGGAACCTGATCCAATTTGACCTACGCGTATTGCAAAAACACGCCGAACGCTACGCGATACCGCTGCGTTTGGGACGCGGTGGCGACGTTTTAGAATGGCGCGAGCACGGTTTTAAGCAAGGGCATTTTTTTGCCTCTGCCACCGGCCGGTTGATTATTGACGGCATTGAGGCGCTCAAAAGCGCATTTTGGAATTTCCCTTCGTTCAGCTTAGAAAACGTTTCACAAACGCTGTTGGGCGAGGGTAAAGCCATGGACGATCCTTACAGTCGGATGTCGGAGATCGACCGACGCTTTCGCGAAGATAAGCCAGCGCTGGCTCATTACAACCTGAAAGACTGTGAGCTAGTGACCCGCATTTTTGACCATACGCATTTGATGACGTTTTTGCTTGAGCGCGCGACGGTCACAGGCCTGAATGCTGACCGTAACGGTGGCTCCGTCGCCGCATTTACCCATCTCTATCTGCCACGTATGCATCGCGTCGGGTTTGTGGCGCCTAATCAGGGTGATTTGCCTGAAGAGGCGAGCCCCGGCGGCTTTGTGATGGATTCTCGCCCCGGTTTGTATGACTCCGTGTTGGTGTTGGACTATAAAAGCCTGTATCCCTCGATTATCCGTACGTTTCTTATCGACCCCGTCGGCTTAATTGAAGGTTTGCGACAACCAGACGACGCGCATTCTATCTCCGGTTTTCGCGGTGCACGCTTTGCCCGCGCACAGCACTGTTTACCAGACATCGTTAGCCAAATCTGGCAGGGGCGCGAAGCCGCCAAACGAGAGAAGAATGCGCCGCTCTCACAGGCGTTAAAGATCATCATGAACGCCTTTTATGGTGTGCTTGGCTCAAGCGGTTGCCGCTTCTTCGATCCGCGCTTGGCATCATCGATCACCATGCGCGGACACGAAATTATGCGCCGTACCCGAGAGTTGATCGAGGCTGAAGGCTATCCCGTGATTTACGGAGATACCGACTCGACCTTTGTGTGGCTTAATCGGGCGCACGACGAACAGCAAGCCGCCGCCATTGGACAACATCTCATTACCGTCGTAAACCAGTGGTGGAAAGAACATCTTCGCACCGAATACGGTTTGGAAAGTGCATTAGAATTAGAATATGAATGTCACTATCGCCGCTTCTTAATGCCAACCATTCGCGGTGCCGAACTGGGCAGTAAAAAACGCTATGCAGGGCTTAAAGGCGATGAAATGGTGTACAAAGGAATGGAAACCGTGCGCAGTGACTGGACGCCTTTGGCACAGCAATTTCAGCAAGAACTGTATCAACGTATTTTCCTCAAACAGCCGTATCAGGAGTTTATTCGTGATTATGCGGCTCGTCTGATGAACGCTGAATTCGATGACAGACTGGTTTATCGTAAACGCCTAAGACGAAAGCTGAGCGATTACCAGCGTAACATCCCACCTCATGCGCGCGCGGCGAAAATTGCCGATGAATATAACCGCGAGCTCAATCGTCCGTTGCAGTATCAAAACGGCGGCTGGATTAGCTATGTCATCACCACCGCAGGGCCGGAGCCGTTAGAGTGCCAACGTGCGCCCATTGACTACGATCATTACCTCTCGCGCCAGCTTCAGCCGGTCGCCGATGCTATTTTACCCTTCATGCAGGATGACTTTTCTACGCTGGTTGCTGGTCAGCTTGGACTGTTTTAATTCAGACAAATCTTTTTTGGGGGTGACGAAAGCGCTGTCATCCATTAACATAGCGGCCTTCCCTCATTTCAAATATTGACTTCATTGCTTATTCAAAGCAACGAAGCGGCCTGCTATCGCTAATTAATGTAGGCCAAGTGAAAATCACTTACCCACGGCAGCGCCTGCTGCCTACGCAGTAGTTGTTCAATCATCAGTGTTCAATACATAAAAAGTTGAGTCGATAATCTATGCCATTTACCTTAGGTCAACGCTGGATCAGCGATACGGAAAGCGAATTAGGATTAGGAACTGTGGTCGCATTGGATGCGCGCATGGTGACATTGCTTTTCCCTGCGACCGGTGAAAACCGCCTTTACTCACGTAATGACTCCCCAATTACTCGCGTTATGTTTAACCCGGGTGACACTATCACCAGCCATGACGGTTGGCAGTTGAAGATAGATGAAGTCAAAGAGGAAAATGGTCTGCTGATCTATATCGGCACCCGATTGGATACTGAAGAAGCTAACGTCGTGATGCGCGAAGTATTACTCGATAGCAAGTTGACCTTCAGCAAACCTCAAGACCGCCTGTTTGCCGGACAAATCGACCGTATGGATCGTTTTGCTCTGCGTTTTCGTGCGCGTAAATATCAAAGCGAGCAGTTCCGCCTGCCGTGGAGCGGTCTGCGCGGCATGCGCGCCAGCCTGATCCCTCATCAGTTGCACATTGCGTATGAAGTCGGCCAGCGTCACGCGCCGCGTGTTTTATTAGCCGATGAAGTGGGCTTGGGTAAGACCATCGAAGCAGGGATGATTATTCATCAGCAACTGCTAGCCGGTCGCGCAGAACGCATCCTGATCGTGGTGCCTGAAACTCTACAGCACCAGTGGCTGGTCGAAATGCTGCGCCGCTTTAACCTGCGTTTCTCGCTGTTTGACGATGCTCGTTATTCAGAAGCTATGCTGGATGCCACCAACCCGTTTGAAACCGAACAGATGGTGATTTGCTCCCTAGACTTCGTGCGTCGCAACCGTCAGCGTTTAGAGCAGATGGCCGATGCCTCTTGGGATCTGCTCGTCGTTGACGAAGCGCATCATCTGGCCTGGAGCGAAAATGCTCCTAGCCGCGAATATCAGGTGATTGAACAGCTTGCCGAGCACATTCCGGGCGTACTGCTACTGACAGCAACTCCTGAGCAATTAGGCCAAGAGAGCCACTTCGCACGTCTGCGTCTGCTCGATCCAAACCGCTTCCATGACTATCAAGAATTCGTCAGCGAGCAGCAGAAATATCGTCCGGTGGCTGACGCTGTCACCCTGCTGCTCAACGATGGTCATTTGACCAACGAAGAGCTCAATATGCTGAGCGAAATGATCGCCGAGCAAGATATTGAACCGTTACTGAAAGCGGCTAACGCAGGCGGCACCGGCAGCGTAGATGCGCGCAACGAGCTGGTCAAAATGCTGATGGATCGCCATGGCACTAGCCGCGTGTTATTCCGTAATACCCGTCAGGGTGTGAAAGGTTTCCCACAGCGTGAGCTGCACCAAATCACCCTGCCGTTGCCTTCTCAGTATCAAACCGCGATTAAAGTGTCCGGCATTATGGGCAGCAAGAAAACGGTTGAAGCCCGCGCGAACGATATGCTGTACCCAGAGCGTATTTATCAGGAATTTGAGGGCGAAAACGCAACCTGGTGGAACTTCGATCCACGCGTTGAGTGGCTGATGAACTTCCTGACCTCACACCGCGATGAAAAAGTGTTGGTGATTTGTGCTCAGGCGGCTTCAGCGGTCAATTTGGAACAGGTACTGCGTGAGCGTGAAGCGATCCGTGCCGCCGTATTCCATGAAGGCATGACCATCATCGAACGTGACCGTGCAGCGGCCTACTTTGCATCACAGGAAGAAGGCGCACAGGTGCTGCTGTGTTCTGAAATTGGTTCCGAAGGACGTAACTTCCAGTTTGCTCACCATTTGGTGATGTTCGATCTGCCGTTTAACCCTGATTTGCTGGAACAGCGTATCGGTCGTCTGGACCGCATTGGCCAGAACCACGACATCAAAATTTTTGTTCCTTGCCTGGAAAACACCGCGCAGTCAGTTTTGGTTCGTTGGTATCACGAAGGTCTAGATGCCTTTGAGCACACCTGCCCAACCGGTCGCACCATCTATGACAGCAGCTATCAAACGCTGTTGGGTTATTTAGCGGCGCCTTCTCAGTTGGAAGGCTTTGATGACTTCATCAAAGCGTGTCGTACTCAGCACGATGCGTTGAAAGCGCAGTTGGAGCAAGGGCGCGATCGTCTGCTAGAAATGCATTCTAACGGCGGTGACGCGGCTCAAGAACTGGCAGAAGCCATTGCCGACCAAGATAACGATGTCGGTTTGGTTAACTTTGCGCTGAACCTGTTCGACATTGTTGGTATCAATCAGGACGATCAGAGCGACAACATGATCATCCTCACGCCGTCAGAACATATGCTGGTGCCTGATTTCCCTGGTCTGCCGCAGGATGGTTGTACCGTGACTTTTGACCGCGAACAGGCTCTGTCGCGTGAAGACGCTCAGTTTATTAGCTGGGAGCATCCGATTATTCGTAACGGCTTGGATTTAATCCTCTCCGGCGATACCGGTAGCTGCGCCGTATCCTTGCTGAAGAACAAAGCGCTGCCCGTTGGAACACTGCTGCTGGAAGCCATTTATGTGGTCGAAGCTCAGGCACCGAAGCATCTGCAACTGACCCGCTTCCTGCCACCAACGCCGGTGCGTATGCTGCTCGATGCCAAAGGTACTAATCTGGCGGCTCAGGTCGAGTTTGAGAGCTTTAACCGTCAGCTGAACTCGATCAACCGCCATACCTCCAGCAAGCTGGTCAATGCCGTTCAGCCGAACGTGCACGCTATGCTACAGGCAGGTGAAGCATTGATTGGTGAACAAGCGACTGCGTTGATCAACGAAGCGAAGCGCGAAGCAGATGAAAAACTGAGCGCCGAGTTAGCGCGTTTGGAATCCTTGAAAGCCGTTAACCCGAATATTCGTGATGACGAGCTGGAAACGCTGGAGTTCAACCGTCGTCAGGTCCTTGAGAATCTGGATCAGGCAGGCTGGCGTCTGGATGCGATTCGCCTCATCGTGGTGTCACATCAATAATGGCCTCTTCTGAGAACCATAAGGGTGTTTTGCATAACACCCTTATTAACTCCGTCGCCAGTGGCGGTGATCTGGCGCTACCGGCGATAAAGTTGGGGGAATACTTCCCCGCGCTCGAACCTTGGCTGCACGTGTTGTATCAAGATGACCACATCATCGTGGTCAACAAACCCAGCGGGTTGCTGTCAGTTCCCGGTAAAGCAGAGGAACATAAAGACAGCGTGATGACGCGCGTTCAGGTCGATTTTCCTATCGCCGAGTCAGTGCATCGTTTAGATATGGCGACCAGCGGCGTTATTGCCGTGGCGCTGACGAAAGCCGCTGAACGTGAGCTCAAGCGCCAATTTCGCGAACGCGAGCCGAAGAAGAGCTATATCGCGCGTGTTTGGGGACATATGGAGCACGATGAAGGTCTGATTGATTTGCCTTTGATTTGTGATTGGCCGAACCGCCCTAAGCAGAAAGTGTGTTTTGAGCATGGTAAGTCGGCGCAAACTCAGTATCAGGTACTCAGTCGTGATGCTGATGGTTCGACCCGCGTCAAGCTTACGCCCATCACGGGACGTTCACATCAGCTGCGAGTGCATATGCTGGCGTTAGGCCACCCCATTCTGGGCGATAAGTTCTACGCTCACCCAGAAGCTAAAGCGATGGCTTCACGGTTACAGCTTCACGCACAAGAATTACAGATCACGCACCCAGAGTTTGGCACACCGATGCATTTCCGCTGCGAGCCTGATTTTTAATCCCCTCCTCATCCGGTGGCTCTGTGAGCCACCTCCTATACCCATCACCTTGTTAGGGTTATAGTCCTTCGCGGTCATTCGATTTTCCTACCGCACTTTTTTGCTGTGGGTTTTCTATCTACTAATCATTCGCCCGGGTCCGGGGAAGGAATAGCCATGTCTCTTATCAATGAACTACCCGCCATTTTCGATCATTTTTCCGATGCCCGCCGTCAGGGCTTTCTTACCGTATTAGAACTTAAAGAACAGAATATCCCGCTGGTTGGCACCTACTGTACCTTTATGCCACAGGAGATCGCGCTGGCTGCCGGTGCGGTTGTGGTTTCGCTTTGTTCCACCAGCGATGAAACGATTGAAGAAGCCGAGAAAGATCTGCCACGTAACCTGTGTCCATTAATCAAAAGTAGCTACGGATTTGGCAAAACAGATAAATGCCCATATTTCTACTTTTCTGATTTAGTGGTGGGAGAGACGACCTGCGACGGCAAGAAAAAAATGTACGAATACATGGCGGAATTTAAGCCTGTACATGTGATGCAACTTCCTAATAGCGCCGACGACGCCGCCTCGCGCGCGCTGTGGCGCAGCGAAATTTTGCGCTTGCAGTCAGCCTTGGAACAACAATTCAACTGCACCATCAGCGAACAAGACTTACGTGCAGCAATTACGCTAAAAAACCGCGAACGGGCCGCCTTGTCGTCGTTCTACCGTCTAGGACAGCTTAATCCGCCCGCGCTCTCCGGTAGCGAAATTCTCAAGGTGGTATATGGCGCAACGTTCAAGTTCGATAAAAATACCCTGATAGATGAGCTCAATGCATTAAGCGAAAAAGTACGCAGCGAATACCAACAAGGCAAGCGGTTAGAAGATCGCCCACGCATACTGATCACCGGCTGCCCGATTGGCGGGGCGGCAGAAAAAGTGGTACGAGCAATTGAAGAAAACGGCGGTTGGGTCGTTGGATATGAAAACTGTACCGGTGCTAAAGCTACCGAAATGCAGGTAAGTGAAGAAGGCGATGTCTACGATGCGTTAACCGATAAATATCTCGCCATTGGCTGCTCCTGTATCTCTCCGAATACCCAGCGTTTAACCCTGCTTAGCCAAATGATTGAAGAATATCAGGTAGATGGCGTCATCGACGTGATCCTTCAGGCCTGTCATACCTACGCCGTGGAATCTTTAGCCATTAAGCGCCATGTTCGCCAACAGCATGATGTTCCTTATATGGCGATAGAAACGGATTACTCCAATTCAGATATAGGCCAGCTCAATACTCGCGTAAGTGCGTTTATCGAAATGCTGTAAGGAGCGCATGTGAGTTTAAGTATTGGTATTGATTCAGGCTCAACGGCGACCAAAGGGATCTTATTGAATGGTGCAAACGGAGGACAGATTCTGCGCCGTTTTCTCGCTCCGACTTCATTTCGTCCACAGGAGGCTATTGAGCAAGCATGGTCACAACTGTGTGAAGGCCTCACCGAGCGCCCGCATCTTACTCTCACTGGCTATGGGCGTGGCTTGATAGATTTTGCCGATAAGCAAGTCACTGAAATCACCTGCCACGGCGTCGGTGCTCGGTTTCTGTGCTCCGAAGCGCGCACCATCATTGATATCGGCGGGCAAGACAGTAAGGTCATTCATCTGGATGAGGAGGGAAAACTGACCGACTTTCTGATGAATGACAAATGTGCGGCTGGGACAGGCCGTTTTCTGGAAGTCATATCACACACCCTTGGCGCACAAATTCACCAGCTTGACGAATTAGTCACAGGCGTTGCTCCGCATGCCATCTCCAGTATGTGTACCGTGTTTGCCGAGTCTGAAGTCATCAGCCTACGTTCGGCGGGTGTCGCACCTGAGTCCATTCTATCGGGCATCGTTTACTCCATGGCGCGCCGCAGCGCCAACTTTATCGGGCGATTAGGCGTACATCCACAGGTGCTGTTTACCGGTGGCGTTAGCCGCTGTAACGCATTTCGTCAGCATCTGAGCGATACGCTCAATACACCAGTGGCGACGCACTCCGACGCTCAATTTGCGGGGGCGATAGGCGCGGCGCTAATGGGGTGCCGCCAGAAAAAGAGGAGGAGTCATGCAGGATGAATTTCTGTTTTTATTCCACAGCACGCTTGGCGTGGTTCGCTTAAAAAAACGGCTTCAGGCTCAGAATCGAGAATTCAAAGTCGCGGATATTCCACGCCAGCTCAGTAGCGGCTGCGGGTTGAGTATTCGGCTGAGCTGCACGGCGACAGAATTGGCACAATGGTGGGTAGACGGAGAAACCTCCGCTATTTTTCGTTGCGCCGAAGGGAGATATGTCCCCGTCTCGCCGCCGTCTTTCGGTCAATGAACGTAAAAAAGCCCGCGAATGCGGGCTCTCTTCAGAAAGGATTACTTGAAACCCTTCTCTTTCTTAATTAAATCGTAAGCAGCCTGAATCTCTTGAGCCTTTTGCTTCGCCATCTCCATCATTTCTGGCGGTAATCCTTTTGCCACCAGCTTATCAGGATGATGTTCGCTCATGAGCTTACGATAGGCGCGTTTAATCGTCGTCGCATCGTCATTGGGCTTAACACCTAAAACTTTGCAAGCATCCGCCAACGTTGGCCCCGTCTGACGCTGATAACCACCGAATCCGCCCTGCTGCTGATACTGTCCTTGCTGCTGATAGCCACCGCCAAACTGGCGTCCGCCTTCCATCATGCTAAGAAACTGCTCAAACTGAACACGTGAGAAACCGAGCTCTTCCGCAATCACGTACAAAACTGCACGTTCGTTGGGATGCAACGAACCATCAGCAAACGCGGCCTGTAGCTGGATTTCCAAAAACATGCGGATCAGATCGACACGTCCAAAGCAAATGCTGCGTAACTCGCGCAGTTTTTCCCGCAGTGGAAAATCGCCCTGTTTACCTTCACGAAACGCCTGCTGTGCCGCCGTTCTGGCCGCGCCATGCAGCTGCATTCGCTCCATCAGCGCGCTAGCAAGGTTGATATCCGCCTCAGTCACACGTCCTTTGGACTTCGTGAGATGCCCCATAACCTGAAATGTGGTGCTAAAGAACAGAGCTTGTCGCTGAGCCTGATTAGAAAAATAACCACTGCTTCTTACCTGACGCGATTTATCGATCATATGACCGATAAGTAGCCCTAACACCACACCCCAAAAGCCCGTTCCTGACATTAGACCAAGAACTAATCCGATTAATTTACCCCAATACTGCATATCGTCCTCAATTCATCATGCCGTGGGACATAATTTGCTTTATCATACCTGTCATTTATTCTGACGCCTAACGACAGCAACCAAGAATGCGTCAATTTAACACTAGCGTAACGCTTAGGGGTGATATAGTCTCTGACCGTTCGCTGCTCGACGCCTCTGATGACGGAACTTCTGAAACCGCGTATGAAAAAAAGTATTCCAACACTGGTTGCCACCTTGGTTTGGTCGGCACTCTATAGCCAGAACGTTCTGGCCGATCTCGCTGAGCAATGCCTGCTCGGCGTGCCTATGTATAACAAACCGCTGGTATCCGGCAATCCAAATGATTTACCGGTTCATATTCAGGCCGATAAAAGTGATGCCAACTATCCTGATAATGCGGTGTTCAGCGGCAACGTGAACATCGAACAGGGAAACAGCACACTGACAGCCGATCAGGTTCAGCTGGATCAGAAGTTTCTTAAAGATAAGCCCGATCCGCTGCGTACCGTGACCGCGACTGGTAACGTCAACTATTCAGATAATCAGGTAAAACTGAAAGGCCCCAATGCGTGGTCTAATTTGAATAACAAAGACACCAACGTATGGCAGGGCGACTATCAGTTCGTCGGTCGTCAAGGTCGCGGCACCGCGGACCTGATGAAAACCCGCGCTGAAAACCGCTATACCATTCTGGAAAACGGGACATTTACCTCCTGTTTGCCGGGCGATAACAGCTGGAGCGTCGCCGGTTCTGAAATTATTCAGGACCGTCAGGAAGAAGTCGCTGAAATTTGGAACGCCCGCTTTAAGATTGGCCCAGTGCCCGTGTTCTACAGCCCGTACCTTCAGTTGCCTCTCGGTGATAAGCGTCGCTCAGGTTTCTTGATCCCCGATTTTAAATACTCCAGCACAGACGGCGTTGAGTTCAGCCTGCCGTGGTATTGGAACATCGCGCCACAGGTCGATGCGACCATCACCCCGCACTACATGGAAAACCGTGGTCTGCAATTGCAGAACGAATTCCGTTACTTGACCGTTGCGGGTTCCGGCTTGATGGAGTTGGATTGGTTAAACCAAGATAAGCAATATGCCGACGATCGTTTAAATAAGAACAATATTTCCGACGCAGAAAACGATAAAAAGCGTTGGTTGTTCTACTGGCAGCACAGCGGTGTAATGGATCAGGTGTGGCGTTTCAACGTCGACTACACCAAGGTAAGCGATCCTTACTACTTTAACGATCTGGATTCGACTCACGGTTCCAGCACCGACGGTTATGCCACGCAGAAATTCAGCTTGGGATACGCTGAGCAAAACTGGAATGCGACCCTATCAACCACGCAGTTCCAAGTCTTTGCGGACGCGGGTAACTCGAACTCATATCGTGCTGAGCCGCAGTTAGACCTGAACTATTACAAAAATGACATCGGTCCCTTCGACCTGCATATGTATGGTCAGGCGGTTAAATTCACCAATGAAAGCGATAATCAGCCAGAGGCCGATCGTTATCACTTTGAACCAACGATAGATCTTCCTTGGTCTAACGGTTGGGCAAGCGTGAATACTGAAACCAAACTGTTAGCAACTCACTATCAGCAAACAGTACCAGACAGTTATTACACCACTAACCGTTCAGCGGCTCATCTGGCTGATTCTGTTAACCGAGTGATGCCTGAGTTTAAAGTTGACAGCAAAGTCACCTTTGACCGTGATATGGACTGGGCTCAAGGCTATACCCAGACGCTGGAACCGCGCGCTCAGTACCTGTATATCCCTTATCGTGATCAAAGTGATATTGGCGTTTACGACTCTACGCTGCTACAGATGGACTATACCGGTCTGTTCCGTGACCGCATCTATAGCGGTCTGGACCGTATTGCTTCGGCAAACCAGATGTCTACCGGTCTGACAACCCGTATCTATGATGATGCATTGGTTGAACGGTTTAACGCTTCTTTGGGTCAAATCTACTACTTCGAACGTTCACGTACCGGTGATGAAACGCTGTCGACTGACAAAGATAAAGATACCGGCAGTCTGGTTTGGGCAGGCGATTCCTATTGGAAAATTACCGACCATTGGGGCATCCGTGGCGGCTTGCAGTATGACACCCGTTTAAACAGCGTCGCGCTAGGCGATGCAATAATGGAATATCGTAAAGATGCCGAAACGATGATCCAGTTAAACTATCGTTATGCTAGCCCTGAATACGTGACCGCAATGATCCCACGTTATGCAAGTAACGATCTGTATAACCAAGGGATCAGCCAAGTGGGTACTATCGGCAGTATTCCTATTGCAGACCGTTGGGCGCTGGTTGCCGCTTACTATTACGACACCAATGCTAACCAGACCGCGGATTCTCTGGTCGGTCTTCAGTACAACACCTGCTGTTGGTCTGTCGGCGTGAACTATGAACGTAAAATTACCTCATGGGATTCCACCGCCTCTCAACCAAACAGTAAGTATGACAACAAGTTCTCGTTCACCTTCGCACTTCGCGGACTGGGAACCAACTACAGCTTGGGTACCGCCGATATGCTGCAGAAAGGTATTCTGCCTTATCAGAGAGCTTTCTAACATTTTGAGATTTTTGTGGTCTAATCGTTGCCTAGTTGCATCTTGATTAGTAAAAGCAGAGTTTTGACATTAACCCGCAGTCATGCGGATTGGACAAATGGAAAAGGTATGAAGAACTGGAGAACGCTGATCCTCGGTGTGGCATTCTGTGCCAACACTGCGTTTGCAGCCCCTCAAGTCGTTGATAAAGTAGCGGCCGTGGTTGATAACGGTGTGGTGCTGGAAAGTGACGTCGATGGTCTGATGCAGTCCGTAAAACTGAACGCGCGTGAAGCCGGTCAGCAATTACCTGATGATGCAACCTTACGTCACCAGATCCTTGAGCGTCTGATTATGGATAACATCCAGCTGCAGATGGCGAAAAAGATGGGCATTGATATCAACGATGCCGATGTTGATCGCGCTATCGGCAATATTGCTCAGCAAAATCATATGTCACTGGATCAGATGCGTAGCCGTTTGGCCGCCGATGGGATTAACTACAAAACCTACCGCGACCAAATTCGCAAAGAAATGCTGATTTCAGAAGTACGTAACAACGAAGTTCGCCGTCGTGTCACCATCCTGCCTCAGGAAGTTGAAGCGCTGGCAAAACAAGTTGGCGCACAGAATGGTGCGGATACCGAACTTAACCTCAGCCACATTCTCATCGCACTGCCAGAGAACCCATCTCAGCAACAGGTTGATGATGCAGAGCAACAAGCTCGTCAGTTGGTTGACCAACTGAACAAAGGTGCTGATTTTGGCAAAATGGCCGTCAGCTACTCCGCTGACTCTCAGGCGCTGAAAGGTGGCCAAATGGGTTGGGGTAAAATCCAGGAGTTGCCATCCCTGTTTGCGGCTGCACTGCAAACGGCTAAAAAAGGCGACATCATTGGCCCAATCCGTTCAGGTGTTGGCTTCCATATCCTGAAAGTTAATGATCTCCGCGGCGGTCAGGGAAATGTGTCTGTCACCGAAGTTCATGCTCGCCACATCTTGCTGCGCCCATCGCCGGTTATGACCGACGATCAGGCTCGTGCAAAACTGCAAGAAATTGCTCAGCAAATCAAAAGTAAGCAAATTACCTTTGATGAAGCTGCTCGTGCGGTTTCTCAAGATCCAGGTTCAGCATTGAAAGGGGGTGACTTAGGTTGGGCAGTGCCAACCATGTACGATCCTGCTTTCCGCGACGCCTTAATGAAACTGCAGAAAGGCGAACTGAGCGCACCGGTTCACTCCTCCTTCGGCTGGCATTTGATCCAACTTCTGGATACTCGCCAAGTTGACCGCACCGATGATGCACAAAAAGATCGTGCATACCGTATGCTGTTCAACCGTAAATTTGCTGAAGAAGCGCAAACCTGGATGCAGGAAGAACGCGCCAGCGCCTACGTAAAAATTATTGATGGTAGCAATGCCCAGTAATAGTTCACATGACACGTTTCGTGTCGTCATAACCCCCGGCGAACCCGCCGGGGTCGGGCCGGATCTGGTTATCGCTCTCGCTCAACAGGCATGGCCTGCGGAGCTTGTAGTGTGCGCCGATCCGGCCTTGTTGCTTGAACGCGCCCAATGGTTAAAGTTGCCATTAACGTTGCGCGAATATCAGCCTCATGAACCTGCACGCCCACAAGATGCAAATACACTGACGATTTTACCAATCGCGCTACACAGCCAAGCTGTCGCGGGTCAGTTAGATGTCAATAACGGTACTTACGTTGTCGACACTCTGGCGCGTGCGTGCGATGGCTGTCTCAGCGGTGAGTTTGCCGCCTTAATCACTGGGCCAGTACACAAAGGCATTATTAATGATGCCGGAGTGCCATTTACCGGACATACCGAATTCTTTGCCGATCGCAGCCACTGCGCACGCGTGGTGATGATGCTGGCGACCGAAGAACTGCGTGTCGCCCTAGCCACGACGCACCTTCCTCTGTTGGAGGTTCCCGCAGCGATCACGGCGCAAACGCTCGATGAAGTCATCACTATTCTTAATCACGATTTACGCACCAAGTTTGGCATTCGTGAACCGCAAATCTATGTCTGTGGCCTTAATCCACACGCAGGTGAAGGCGGCCATATGGGGCGTGAAGAGATCGATGTGATTATTCCGACGCTAGAATCGTTGCGTCAAAAAGGTCTTCATCTCATTGGGCCTTTACCTGCAGATACACTTTTCCAGCCTAAATATTTGGCGCACGCCGATGCGGTTTTGGCGATGTATCACGATCAGGGCTTACCGGTGTTAAAATACCAAGGCTTCGGCCGCGCTGTGAATATTACTCTGGGGTTGCCGTTTATACGCACCTCTGTCGATCACGGCACCGCGCTGGATCTGGCTGCTACTGGCCTCGCTGATGTTGGTAGTTTCAGAACAGCATTAAATCTCGCTATTAAAATGATAAATAACAGTAATGAATAACAGAGTTCACCAAGGCCATCTGGCTCGTAAACGTTTCGGACAAAACTTCCTTACCGATCAATATGTGATCGATAGCATTGTGTCCGCTATTCATCCAATGCCAGGTCAGGCAGTGGTGGAAATCGGCCCGGGATTGGGCGCATTGACCGAACCTGTTGCCGATCGCATGGATAAAATGACGGTCATCGAACTTGACCGCGATTTGGCGGCTCGACTGGCGACTCACCCATTCATCAGCAGTAAATTAAACATTCGCCAGCAAGATGCGATGACCGTTGATTTTGGCGAGCTGTCTCAAGAACTCGGCCAGCCGCTGCGCGTATTTGGTAATTTACCCTATAACATCTCAACCCCTTTGATGTTCCACCTCTTCACCTATACTGGTGCTATCAGCGACATGCATTTCATGTTGCAAAAAGAGGTAGTGAACCGTCTGGTTGCTGGCCCAAACAGCAAGGCCTATGGTCGTTTGACCGTCATGGCACAATACTATTGTCAGGTCATTCCTGTATTGGAAGTGCCGCCAACAGCATTCCGTCCAGCGCCAAAAGTTGACTCGGCCGTGGTTCGGCTGATCCCACACGCGACCATTCCGCATCCGGTCAAAGATATCCGTGTGCTCAGCCGTATTACCACTGAAGCATTTAATCAGCGCCGCAAGACCGTGCGTAATAGCTTAGGTCACCTGTTCACACCAGAGCAATTGACCGAGTTGGGGATCGATCCAGCCCAGCGCGCAGAGAACATCTCTGTTGAAAACTATTGCAAGCTCGCCAACTGGCTATGCGAAAAATCGCCAGAATAGTGGGTGTAATGCCCTTTTCGTTTAATCGATGAGGGTATAGGTCTCGCTGACAACGTCATAACGGGAGCCGTACATTATGATTGATTCACCTCGTGTGTGTGTTCAGGTACAAAGTGCCTATGCCGAAACCCAATCACTTCCAGATGAAGAGCGTTTTGTTTTTGCATATACCATCACCATCAGGAATCTAGGACGATTCAATGTGCAGCTCCTGCGGCGTTACTGGCTGATTACCAATGGTAACGGACGTCAGACGGAAGTTCAGGGCGAAGGCGTCATCGGTGAACAGCCACTGATTTTGCCCAACAATGAGTTCCAATATACCAGCGGCGCCATTATTGAAACGCCTTGCGGCACAATGGAAGGTCATTATGAAATGATTGACCATCAGGGTCAGGAGTTCCGTATTGCGATTCCCGTATTTCGTTTAGCAATCCCAACTCTAATTAACTAGTTGTATATTCACAAAATATTTTGAGTTGCGACAGAGCAGCAAGTAAGAAGGGTTTGAATGTCTACATTATTGATTGGCGATGTCCACGGTTGCTACGCAGAGCTACGGGCGCTATTGGAACAAGCTGATTTTGATCCTGCTAAGGATACGCTGTGGTTAACCGGGGATTTAGTCGCCCGCGGCCCTGACTCCCTAGAGGTTCTGCGCTACGTACAGTCATTAGGCGACAGCGTTCGCATGGTGTTGGGCAACCATGATTTACACCTTTTAGCGGTCTACGCAGGCATCAGCCGTAATAAGCCCAAAGATCAAATTACTCCGCTGCTGGATGCCCCTGATGCAGATAGCCTGATCAATTGGTTACGCCGTCAGCCCATCCTGCAGGTTGATGATAAGCTAAAACTGGTGATGGCCCATGCGGGTATCAGCCCCCAGTGGGATATTGCTACCGCACAGCTATGCGCCCGTGAAGTTGAAGCCGTACTCAGCAGTGACAGCTATCCGTTATTTTTAAATGCCATGTACGGTGATATGCCCAACAGCTGGATTGACGGTTTAACCGGGCTACAACGCCTGCGTTTTTCTACCAATGCGCTGACCCGCATGCGCTATTGTTTCCCTGGCGGTGAACTGGACATGATCTGCAAAGATGCGCCAGGCGAAGCGCCGTCCCCTCTTAAACCATGGTTTGATTTGCCCAGCAAAGTGCTGGATGCCGGATACTCCATTGCTTTCGGTCACTGGGCATCATTGCAGGGTAAAGGGACACCATCGCAGGTGTATGCTCTCGATACGGGCTGTTGCTGGGGGGGAGAGCTAACGATGTTACGTTGGGATGACAAACAATATTTCACCCAGCCGTCTCTGCGGCCTAAAGAGATTGAGCAATAAAATTTCGCCGTGCTGAAGGATCAGCAATCAGTTAAGTTAATGTATGCCCAATTAACCCTTGGGCAATTCCTCCCTTAATCAATCCCGCTGACGCCAAAGAACAACCTTCAACGCGGATATTTTCACCGCCCCCAGCAGTAAGTATAAATTAATTCAATATTCACTTTCCCTAAATAAATATTTTGGAACGTAAAAGAGCACACCTATCCTATTAATTATTCTCTTTTTTTTGACAACATATTTAGCCAGGCAATTTATTGAATTAAGTAAAACACGTGACTCCCCTCTTTATTTCCACATCTCGATTTCGGTCTACTTTTGGACTCTTTTCAAAAACAAAAAAAGGAATATATTGCACTCAGGAATGAGGACATATTCCGACTCATCATTTAATTACTGAGCCAATCTTTATTAAATATCGAGACAGCGGTGATTTAGATGTCACCATCAAAGAAGAAGATGGTAGCGAACTACATTTTGTACAGCCCTATTCAGCGGTACCCATTTTACAACGCGAAGGACACTTAAACTACAGCATCCACGCTGGGAGCCGTCATCGGTGTCACAACGGTTGCCTATACCGTTAAATAATTCTCATCCATTCATTAGGTTACGAATTACCATGAAAAATAGACTTTGGAAATCAACGAGTGGGTTATTTTTACTCGCCGCGCTCTCATCAACAGCGAGTGCTGCCGGTGATCAGACCGCCGTGATGGTGACAGCAAACGTCGTGGCCTCCCCCTGTGTGGTTCTATCGCCTAACCTCACCATTCCCTTGGGGAATATTGAAGCGTCGACGCTAGAAAGCGCCAATGTCTATACTGCATGGTCAGAGATGACGTCGACGGCAACGATAAAATTAGCCAATTGCCCTGCAGGAACCACGGAAGTTTTGATGACGTTTACTGGCCCCCCCGATCCCAACGGTGGCGCTGGTAGCTTCTTAAATATGGATACAGGAACGGGAGCAGCCACAAACGTGAGCGTGCAATTGAAACCCAGTGGCAGCACCGACCCAATAAGAAATAATGAGGTGATAGATATACCTATTGAAACCGGCGCCGCATTAATACCGCTGTCGGCACGCCTGTATACAAAATCTGGCCGCGTCACACCGGGCAGAGTGTCTTCAGTTATCAACGTGGCCTTTTCCTACAAATAAGCTAGCACAAGGACGATAATATGTTTAACAGGGCTTGTTCTCAGTGGCTGACGCTATTTTTCCCGCTGGCATTATCCGAATTTGGATATACCGAAGAACCTTCTATTCAGGGGGATAATGCTGAGGTTAATATTTCTGCAACCATAACAGAATCGGTCTGTACTGTTATCAATCCTTCTAGCGATACTAACAGCGTTCATTTAGGAAAAATGCGCTCTGCAGATATGCATGACGCCGGCAGCGCTGGTCAGTCGATGCCATTTTACATTGAGCTAGTTAATTGTCCTACGCCGCAAATACACAAAATGTGGCTATTGAGCTGAGTGACATGCTGCCACATACGCCTTAAAAGCCCGAATGATCACGCCAAAAGGCAACGCTCAGGTGGGCGCTGTTTCTGGGCTCGTTGAATGGCCATTGACTTATCAATAAAGAACTAATCTGAAAAAATATATCAATATTCTTTAGGGAATTTACGAATAATGCTAATTAACTTTCCATTTTCAATATTGATGTAAAGACCTTGGCGTAAATTAGCGAGTATTTTCATAATCCCGCTACGTGCCAGATGGCTACGTGCAAGAATAAAATTTAGCACGCTGATATGAGCCCGTTTATCGGCGGGAATTTTTTCAAGTTCAAAAAGCAATGCACAAACAATTTCGTAGGCTGATTTATTAATGAGTAAGTTATTTCGATAAGCCTGATAGTCATTAAAATAAATTTGATAAGCCAACAGGTCTTCTAGGAGACCGTGCTGCGCCACCAGCTCAATGGCTCGCGTTAGCGGCAATGTTTCTAGTTTGCTGTCAGGATTAGATTGAAATGTATACATATCATAACGATAAGCCGAGCCCTGCATACCGAAGATTGCGGGAGCAGCCGCGGTAGCGAAAAGGAGTTCATCAGAAGTGCGATACGCATCAACTAAACCTTCTACGACGAGAAGAACGTGTAATTCGCCCGATGGGTTATGCAACCTGACGATGCAATCCTCGTTTTCAAAAACAAGTGGGACTGACTCTGTGCGAAAGAGCGACATCAGCCTACTGATTGCCTTAAGAGGCTTAGCCATCGGTTGAACTGAGGAGCCAACCGTCATATTAGTCTCAAACTCACGCATTATGTTTTCACCACATGATGTATAGGATTGTACACACGAAATTATAGCATAGCCGTTTTTGTCTATTGCTTACGCACCTGCATATCAGGTTATTTTACGCTGAGATAATAAATGACGTTCAGAGGACATTATGAATTCTAAGGATAAAAACACCAACAAAAAGTTAGACCTTAACCTTTTACCTATTTTTATTGAGATATTTATTCATCAAAGTATCACTAAGGCAGGTATAACGCTCGGCATTTCAACCACCGCGGTATCTAATGCTTTAGCTAAACTTAAGTATCACTTTGGTGATCCGCTTTTCCTAAGAGATGGATTGGTTCTATCGCCGACAAAAACAGCCCAAGAACTGTTTATATCACTACAGGACGACGTTGATAAGTTAGTTAACAACGTGAATTCATTTGGTCAAAACGATTATTTTAATAAAATAGCGATTCATTGCTCCCCCTATATCTCTGTTCGGCTGCTGCCAAAGGTGTCGAATGCCATATGGGCGAAAAATCCCAGTTGCGAAATAATTCATAGAAGCAATTTTTCTGACGCTAAAAATAACATCCACGGCGTTAGGCTGCGGATGAACGATCTGTTTTTTGCGCTTAAACCTAACTCTAGCCGATCGATGATTTGCGTTCCCGTTTTAGACGAGCCTATGTATTTGTTTTGTTCCCAGCAGCATCCAAGAATGGACAAGCTTATCAACAAGGATTTCAGCGCTGAGACATTTGTCACTTTTGAAACGCCAGATGACAAATTTACTCAGCAACACGTAGCGATTCGGCAAGCGCTTGGTGAAAATATAACATTATTAAAGAGCGATTCTTACTTTGCATTGCTGTCGATTATCGAAAACTCGGACAAACTGGGTGTCATGCCCCAATGGTTATATGAGAAATTTTCACCTTCGTTCAATGTCACCGCGCTTGATCAAGGAAAAAAGATGCCGTCAATATCCATACATTTAATCTATGACAAATCATCCCCAATCTCGAGTATTGCGGGTGATATTATTTCTGTTTTATCCGCCCAATGATGCATCGCATGAGTTTAAGATAGTGGGGAGCTGCGCCTCCCCTCGCTATATAGAATATTTTTTCTAAAAAACAGGTTTAAAGCTTTCGCTAATACATTCAGATACGCATTCTTTTACAGGCTGAATGTGTAAAGCATAAATTAATTCAATATTAAGTGGATTTAACGAATTAATTACCCATGCAACAACCGCTGAAAAATGACGTTGATTTTATTGATTTTTTTAAATGCGGATTTATTTTTTCTATTTATAAATTAATCAACAATTCATTTCGCCTTGTTGTTTCACCCAAAATAACAACAGTCTATTTTTGGACTCTTTGCAAAAGAAAAAAAAGGAATAACATATGGCCCAGTTACGAAAGAAGTCGATTAGTTATTTAATATCTGAGCCAAATCACGCTTAGCATTTACCGAGTCAATTAATTCAATTTGAGTTAATCGTGAATGTCGCTCTTTCTGCTCTGTTCGGTCAACGAACTCAGTCTTAGGAAATGATTAGGCTTGATATTAGTCCCGTGTTGTTTAATGCAACAAAATAAAATCGTCCAAATGATTGGACTTTCAGTATAGGTTATAAGGAAATTTTTATGTCATTCAAGAAAACTACATTTTGCTTAGCATTGTCTTTAGCTGGTTTGGCATCTGCATCCGTAATGGCTGCCGATGGTACTGTCAATTTTAAAGGTAAGATTTCAGATGCGCCGTGTAGCGTTTCTATTCCTTCATCAAATCAGGTTGTTGATTTAGGTACAGTGCCTGCCGCTGACCTGAACGCATCAGGGCTGAAATCGACAGCTAAGAACTTCCAAATTGATTTGCTGAATTGTTCCGCTGCGGCTAAATCAGTCACGGTAACATTTGGTGGCTCAAGTCCTGCTGGAAAAGATGCCTTGTTTAACATTTCATCTCCAGATGGCACCGCTGCCGGCACTGTGGCCACGAATGTGGGTATTGAAGTCGCCGATTCAAAAGGCGTGGATATTAAACCTAACGTAGCATCAAGCTCTATCACGTTAACGCCAAGTATCGCATCACAATCGCTTTATTTCACAGCTAACTATCAAGCCTATGGCGTTGCAACCACCGGTGATGCTAACGCAACCAGTGATTTTACGCTGACTTACCAATAATGGTAATACCCCCCTTCTTCATTATCTAACGGATGAAGAAACCAAGTCTGAGTGTTATTCGCTAATGTTGCTCTTTATATAGCGACATTAACCGAGTTCACTCAGGCTTTTAACACTAAAAAAGGTCATCTTTATGTACGGTAAATTAATTATTTCTTCACTTGCATTATTAATAGCCTCTCAGTCAGCTTTCGCTGCGGGTTCTGGCGGTATTGTATTAGGCGCAACAAGAGTAGTTTATGACGCCAATAATAAAGAAGCCTCAATAACGATAAATAATAAAAATAGCGACCAGTATTTTCTGGTTCAATCGTGGATTGATGATGAAAATGGGAATAAAAAAGTTCCATTTGCCATCACCCCCCCGCTGTTTCGCTTAGACGCTGAAAAAGAAAACATGATGCGTATTTTGAAAACCGCTGGCGACCTGCCTAGCGATCGCGAATCTGTTTTTTATATCAATGTGAAAGCTATTCCGCCAGTCCCTGAAAACACAAACGCCCAGAACACGCTCCAGCTCGCGATCAAAACACGGATCAAAATGTTCTATCGCCCTAAAGGTCTGACGGGCAGTCCTGCAGAATCAGGCAAGCAGCTGCAGTGGAGCCACCAAGGCAACGATCTCGTGGTGAAAAACCCGACCAATTATTCCGTGAGTTTTAATGAAATTAACCTCTCAGGCAAAGCGCTTAAAGATATCAACATGGTCTTGCCAAAATCAGAGACACACTACGCTTGGCCTGCCGGAGCAGGAAATAACGTCACCTTTGCTTTTATTAATGACTACGGCGGCGTATCTGAACTTATTAGTGCAACCGCTAATTAATCACTTAATTGATAAATATCCATTTCCTTTTATTAGAGAACACCATGATGCTGTTAAAAATATCTAAAAAGAGTCATTCGGCACCATCGCACTCTTTGCACAAGGAAAGTTATAGATATTTTTCGCTAAGTGCACTGACGCTTCTGATCATGTCCGCCAACGGCTACGCTGCCGGTGGCTTTGACCCCGCATTTCTAGAGCAAATAGACTCTAGCAATGAGGTCACCGATCTCTCTACCTACGCGTTGCCAGAAGGCGGTCAGATACCGGGTAAATATGTCGTTGATATTTATCTTAACAAGAACCCCGTAGATCATCGTGAAGTGACCTTTATTGCGTATAAAGGGCCTAGCGCCAATGATAAGACGGGGCTCGTTCCTTGCTTTACCGAAGAAGAGCTAAAAGACTACGGTATCAAAACCGATGCGGCTCTTGCCATGATAAAAAAAGGCACGGATTCCCCGATGCCTGCCGCCACGCAAGATAATACGGATACCGCCACTCAGCCGGCCGATAGTGCAAAGTGCAATTTATTACTGCAAGCGATCCCCTCCGCTAAGACGAATTTTGACTTTTCGAATCAACGTTTAAATATTAGCGTACCGCAGTTATTAGTTTCGAATTCCGCGCGTGGGTATGTCGATCCTTCTATGTGGGATGACGGAATCCCCGCCCTGCTGCTGAATTATAATTTCACCGGCGCCAACGACAGCGACGATCAGAGTAACTACTATCTCAACCTGCGCAGCGGTTTGAACTTGGGCGCTTGGCGCCTGCGTAACTACTCCACCTGGAACGACAACAACGGTGTTCGTCAGTTTACCAACGTCAATACCTATGTGCAGCGCTCCATTGCCGCGTTAAAAGCGGGTTTAACCCTAGGTGATAGCTACTCTGGCTCTGATGTTTTTGACAGCGTTCAGTTCCGAGGCGTTCAGCTCGCCTCCGATGACGACATGGTTCCCGATAGCCAGAAAAACTTTGCTCCGGTGATCCGCGGCATTGCGAAAACCAATGCCCAAGTGACCGTTGAGCAAAACGGTTATATGGTTTACCAAAGCTATGTCACGCCTGGCGCATTTGAGATTACCGATCTCTATCCAAGCTCCGATGGCGGCGATTTAACCGTTAAAATCAAAGAAGAAGATGGCAGCACGCAGACCTTTATCCAGCCCTATTCCTCTGTCCCTATTTTACAGCGCGAAGGCCACACCAAATTTAGCCTGACGGCGGGTCAATACCGTAATGGCTACGGTTCTGATAAACCGGATTTTGCTCAATTCACGCTGATTCACGGTTTTAGCAAAGGCATCACGCTGTATGGCGGTATGCAGGCAACAGAGAATTATACCGCGGCGGCGCTCGGCTACGGGCAGAACTTAGGCTCTTTCGGGGCAATTTCCGTTGACGTCACGCAGGCTCGCACTCAGCTTCCAGATACTAATTCATCGCAGGGGCAGTCATACCGGTTCTTATATGCAAAAACCTTTGCCGAGACCGATACCGACCTCCGCTTGGTCGGTTACCGCTATTCCACTAGCGGCTTTTACAGCCTTGATGACTCCGTCATATTGAATGACCAGAATAATGACTATACCGATTACAATATTCGCACCCACAAACGCAGCCGTATTGAAAGTTCGCTTAACCAGCAGCTAGGGGAAGACGCGGGTTCTCTCTATGTTTCGGCTAGCATGCAAGACTACTACGATGACAGCAGCAAAGAACAAACGCTGCAGGCAGGCTACAGCAATACCTGGAATGGCATCAGCTATAACATTGCCTATTCAGATAACTACATCAGCAACGAAGATCAAAAGCACGATAAGCAGATATCTTTCTCCGTATCAATCCAGCTCGATCGCTGGGTGAAATCAGCATGGGCTAACTACAGCGTTAACCATGGCTCAGATGGTCGAGTACAGCAAATGGCGGGCGTCAGTGGCACCTTGCTTGATGATAACAATCTGAGCTACAGCGTTTCCGAAAGCTATGCCAATCAGGGTGAAGGCGACAGCGGTAACGCTAACCTTAATTATCAAGGCCAGTACGGTAACAGCAACGTTGGCTACAGCTACAGCAAAGACACTCGTCGAGTGAACTACGGCGTACAGGGCGGCATCGTTGCGCACAGCGAAGGAATTACGCTTTCACAGCCGCTGGGTGAAACCGTAGCGCTGGTGTCGGCATCGGGAGCCGATAACACCAAAATACTGAACAACATCGGGGTTAAAACCGATTTCCGTGGTTATGCGGTTGTGCCGTATATCAGCCCGTATCGCCGTACCCGCGTCAGCCTCGATACCACCAGCTTAGGCGATAAAGTGGAAATAGAGGAAAGTGCCAAAGACGTCATCCCAACCCGCGGAGCGGTGGTGAGAGCGCGTTTCAATGCCCACGTCGGCTATCGCGTCATGATGACCTTGACCCGCTCGGACGGCAAATCGCTACCGTTTGGCGCCACCGTTGCGCTGATAGATGAAAGAGCAGATAAAGCCGGCACCGACAATGCCAACGCGGGCATCGTCGGTGAGCAGGGTGTGACCTATTTAAGTGGTTTGCCAGAAAAAGGTTCCCTGATTGCCCAATGGGGTAAAGGGGTTAATCAACAGTGCAAAATTAACTATCAACTTAGCCAGCAGGATCTAGAAAATTCGATATTAACCGCTGCGGCTACATGCCAGCCTGGCGAGGTGAAATAATATGTGGAATATTTCCGTTTTGAAAAAAATACGTTTTAATTACGCCAGTATTTTATTATTGCCCGTAATTTTATTTTGCAATACATCGTTTGCGGATTGCCAAACCAATGTTCCTATTGAGCTACCTGGCACAACCAAAACAATTTATGTTTCCAGGGATTACACTGACCCGGTAATGCGTGGCAATTATGTATTATCGACTCTCAATGTCACCTTCACCTGTCAATATAACGACGAAGCGCCCAGCGCTAAATTAAACGCCAACCCAAGCGGGTCGTTTGATCCTAGTAGTCCTTTTGGTCCAGACTTTCAGGGGAATACCGCGGTGGCATTAACCGGTGGTGGGTTAGGCATTGAAGTCTATGAAACGCCAGAAGGACGTTCGCCAGTCTGGTTTGGGAATTTTATGAATCAACCTAATGCGGGGTTCCCTGCCTCTCAACATTTCAGCGCGGAGTTTGGCGTTGACCTGGTATCTCTTAATAATGGCAGCGCAGTGACTGCTGGGGTTCATTCTTTTTCCGGTCAGGTGGGTATTATCTATTTTAGGCAAACAACTCAAAGCATCCCCGTTATCATGGGGGCCTTCAACCTGAATGTTATTTTCACCAGTTGCCAGTTAAATAGCAGTCAGGCCAACCTGAGCTGGACCAACCTCTCTTCGGCAGACATTATCAGCGGTGTCGTCCCCCCTCAAGAAGCTCGCGTGGGCGCAGACTGTGGGGACGTTCCAACTCCCGTTTCAATTACATTCTCATCCAGCCGTGGTTATGTCAACGCAGCTCAGGGGATTGTCAAAACGGATAGCGATGGCAGTAACAATTTGGGGCTACAGCTGAGTTGGGTTAGTACGGGTCAGCCCATCAATATGAACGAAACAACGCACGCCACCATCAAAGCTCAACAGTTTGACGTATCGGCTAAGCCTGTGGCTATCAACTCTGGCGCCCCCGTTAAGTCAGGGGATTATAACGGCACCGTCACGATGATGTTTTCTTATCGCTAAGGCCAGGAATTTAAAATGAAAAAATTACTGTCTTACGGAATGTCATTCTCGTTATTCCTGCTGGCAATGCAATCCGGTATAGCTTCAGATGTGAATAACTTCACCATTAATTATTCCATTGGTGTACGGCCTGCTACGTGCGAAGTTCACACCAGCAACGTGGATATTGTATTTGAAGATGCGATTGGGGCTAATATGCTGGAAACACTCGGTAATATGACAGAGTGGAATAGCGGACACAGCATTGAACTAACAAACTGTGAACCCGGCTTAAAAATAAATATGTGGATGGCAGGCACACCAGACCAGGATGTTCAGTTCTATAAAAATGAAGGCACTGCAAATAATATTATGATTGAACTGTCTGGCGATGAGAAAAATATCAGTTACCAGAATGGCTCAGTGCAGATTTTCCAACTACAACCCCAGCAAACCGCTATTTCAATTCCATTGAAAGCGCGGTTGTTAAATAACGGGAATGGTGCTGCAACACCAGGCACCGTTAGAGCGGTAGTGACAGCGACCTTTAGTTACAACTAATTCGTTACAAGCATCGCTCATTAAAACTGAGCGTTTACACACTCTATTACCGGAAATAAAAAGGACTTATCATGCAATATAAAAAATTATCTCTCCTGAGCACATTCGCTGTGGTAGGAATGATTTCAGCAGTCAATGCTCAGGCGGCGGCTGATACCACCATTAATATTACGGCAACCGTCACCGCAACGCCGTGCACGGTGAAAGCGCCGAGCACAATCAATATTGGATTTACCCTAGACGCCAGTGAAGTGGCTACGGCAGGCGTAGATTCGATAGCATCTGGTACTGCAAATATTGATCTGTCTGGCTGCCCGTCTACCACGACAAGCATTGATGCCAAATTTAGTGGCCCGTCTGTTGCAGGCGACACCAGTGGCTTCGGCATGAAAGATTCAGGCGGTACCATCGTGACAACGGGCAGTATTCGCCTAGCAAATGCTGATACCAGCGCCGTGATCAGCAATACTGCTAACACCTATACGGTAACACCGTCTGGCGGTGCAGCGACATTTAAATTGAAAGCCTATATGCACTCTATTGCAGGAGGCGTCAAGCCGGGTGTTTACACCACGCCGATTGAGGTTACCTACGCATACCATTGATATTATAAGCAGGTAAATTATGCGCATCTTTAATAGCAGATTGCAGATTTCTGCATATTGCATCACTGCCACATTACTGCTTCACGCGATGCCTTGCATGGCGGATGCAGATACAAATTTGGCGGTGAACGCAACAGTGACTGCCTCTCCTTGCGCACTGGTGGCAACGCCTGAGGTTGACTTGGGAGCTTACACTTCGTCAAATTTAACCACCGCAGGTAGCACGACAACCTGGGTGCCATTTAAAGTTGACCTAGAAAAATGCCCATCCACCAGCACCACGGTGACGTTAACGTTGGGTGGGACAACCGATCCTGTTTATACTCAGTATTATAAAAATACCGGCACCAGTACGAATGTGGTTATCGATGTCGTTAATGATGCGGATGGAAAAGCGCTTAATCCAGGCACTTCAACCAAAATCAATATCGACCCTAAAACGCACACCGCATCTTTCCCTATGAAGGCGCAGATGGTTTCTCCTCAGGGGGGGGCAACGTCAGGCACGGTCACAGGGCAAATGGAGTTAACATTTTTTTATGGGTAGTCAAAGCAGCATCTGCAATATACCAGATGCTGCTTTAACAATGATTATCGTTTGAAAGATAATCATCTTAAAAATTCATCGAGAAAAGTGAGATAGGAAATTCATTCAGCAGATATTAACGTTTTTATCTGCCTAAAAATTATATTCAACAGGATTGAATGTGAGTACAGAATGGACGAAAAAAAATTAGACCTAAATCTCTTACCTATTTTTATTGAAATATATATACATCAAAGTATAACTAAAGCAGGTATTACCCTTGGTCTTTCAACCACGGCCGTCTCTAATGCATTAACCAAACTGAAAAGTCATTTTGGCGATCCGCTCTTTTTAAGAGAGGGACTGAATCTAGCACCCACAAAAATAGCTCATGAACTATTTAGCTATTTGCAAGATGACGTTGATAAATTAGTCAGAAACGTGAATTCATTTGGCAAAATCAACAATTTCAGCCAAATATCAGTCCATTGCTCACCTTATATCTCTACGCGGTTACTTGCCGATGTGTCTAATATTATCTGGCAAAAAAATCCTGACTGCGAAATAATTCATCGAAGCAATTTCTCAGATACCAAAAACAATATTCAGGGTGTCAGACTGCGGATGAACGATCTGTTTTTCGACCTTAAGCCGAATCTAAGTCGTTCAATGATCAATACTGCTGTCTTAGACGATCCATTATGCCTTTTCTGTTCTAAGCAGCATCCAAGAATTAATCAACTTTTATGCGGCGATGTTAGCCATGAAACGTTCATTGCTTTCGAAACGCCTGATGAAAAATTCAACCCACAGAAATTTCATATCAGAAAGACTTTCGGGGAAAGATTGACGTTGCTAAAGAGCGACTCCTGCTTTGCCCTGCTGTCTATTATTGAGGACTCTGATAAAGTGGGTGTATTACCCAAATGGCTATATGGGAAATTTTCGCAGTCTTTCGATGTCGCAATGATTGATTCGAGCAATCAATTACCTTCTGCATCTATATATATGATTTATAATAAATCGAATGGAATGTCAGATATTGCGGAAAGCATTGTCAGCCATCTATCACCAACGCGAATCGCTGCGCCAGTTGCGTTAAAAAACGTGAATTAACATAATCTCATTCAGCCATTTTAAATACCCTTCGGCCTTGAAGGGTATTTAATCGCATAGGTCATGCGTGATTAGCGCTTATGTAAAATCTCAAAGCAATAGCCGTGCGAGTTAGCGCTGTCTGCATCATGAAACTCGCTAAATGTGGTTTCCCATTCATCTGGCTCGTAATCAGGGAAGTAGGTATCACCTCCCACTTCAGCATCAACATGCGTCAGGTACATGCGTTGGGCTAACGGCAGGAATTGAGAATAAATGCTGCCACCACCAATCACCATCACCTCTTCCACATCGCCCGCAGCGGCAATAGCAGCCTCAGGTGAAACCACCCACGTCACGCGATCGTCAGTACCTGCTTGGCTACTCAATACGATGTTGTGACGTCCAGGTAAAGGACGGCCAATAGATTCAAATGTTTTACGCCCCATAATAACCGGTTTATCCAGCGTATTACGTTTAAACCACGCGAGATCAGCCGGTAAATGCCACGGCATCGCGTTTTCCATACCAATAACACGATCTGCCGCAAGCGCAGCAATCAGGCTGATATTCATGATGGTCGATCCTATCAAGTAGAAAAATTGCGCACACTATAAGTAAAGGGGTTGCAGGTGTCGATAGCCAGATGACGTCATTTAGCGCTACTTAAACTAACTCTCAGATAAACCAACATTATTTATACACTCGGGCGCTTACGATATAACCATAATCCAGGCAACGACAGGCCGATGGAGAGCGCACCGACAATAAATGACGCTTTTAGGAAGTTTGTCACCATCGTTTCAAACAGCGCATCGCTAAAACCCTGATGTGAAATTTTCACCACGGAGATCATCGCCGTATAAGCATAAATCCCCGGAAACATAGGGATCACCGCCGCAACGGTAAAGACTTTCGGGTGAGCAAGCAGCCTGCGAGACCATTGAATGCCCAGCACGCCAATCAATATTGCCGCGCCCAAAGTAGACCACTCGATGTTAATGCCAAAATGCATCATGAGCATACGTGAGCCATGGCCAATAGCGCCGAGCAGTGCGCAGTAACGTAAAGCACGAACCGGCACATTAAACACCAAGGCAAAACCCACTGCGGGCACCGCGGCCAAAATCATGTCTTGCAGCAGCGCGAGCAACAAATCGATTAAATCCATCCTCTTAGCCCCCACAACGACATCGCCATCACCACACCAATACAGGTTGCTAGGGTCAGCAACGAAGCCATCGCCCATCGTGCAAGCCCAGTATTCACATGGCCTTTAAACATATCTGCCACGGCATTTATCAGAGGAAATCCCGGCACCAGCAACAGCACGCTCGCCGCCATCGCAATAGTCGAGGTTGTTTTGAATGGATCGTATTGGATCAGCAATCCCGACACGCTGGTTGCAACGAAAGCCGTGATGCAGAAGTTAATTTGTGGATGCATTTGCCGCTGCGTGAGCACCTGACGCACATACATCGCCACGGCGCTGGCCATAAATGCCACGACAGAACCGTCCCAGCCTCCACCGTTCAGTTTGCAAAAGCAGCCACAAGAGAGCCCGACCATTAACACCAGCAGCCAGCGCGGATAGCGCAACGGCTTGATATGATCAAAGCGACGGCGAACATCCTTAATGTCTAGCAAATGGTGTTCAGCCATAATCACAATATGCTGCACTTCCGTCACCACATGCATATTGATACCGCGATCGACGTTCTTGCGCGTCGAGGTCATACAGTGACCATTAATGATCGTGCTGAGCACCACCGCATTCGCTGAGATAGAGCTTTCAACACTCTCAGCCCCTAGCGCAATGCCTAGGCGAGAAGAAAGCTGTTCGACCAGCATACTTTCAGCGCCGTGCTGCAATAAAAAAAGCGCGCATTGTATGCACAGTCGCGTGAGCTCCCGCTGCCTGTCTGAATCCACATCCATGGTTATTCCTGACTCAATTGATTATTATCCATACCACTATCGTTTAAAAACAACTCACCTCAATTCTTATGACATCACCGATATAGCTCCTTAATAGATCTGATACACTCACGGAAAGGCGGCGTTATTATCTTGTTCTAACAACCTACACCACGGATCTCATCATGCTCGAAACCTCGTTGTTTGTTGCAAGTATTGCGACATTAGGGATGTTATCGCCCGGCCCTGATTTCTTTTTAGTGATCAAAAATGCGGCGCGCTATCGACGTCAGGCGGGCATGATGACCGCACTCGGTGTTATCTGCGGTGTCGCCACCCATATGTCATATTGTGTTGCAGGCTTGGCCGTTGTTATCACCACGACACCATGGCTATTTAATATCCTGAAATACGCCGGTGCCGCTTATCTCGTTTGGATTGGTATCCACGCCCTACTTTCTCGTGGCGGCAGTAAAATTCATCTAGATAGCCAAGCACCTCTCAATGTCAGTCTGAAAAGTGCATTCTTACAAGGCTACCTGTGTAACCTGCTTAACCCTAAAGCCACGCTGTTTTTCTTAGCGGTATTTACTCAAGTATTAGAGGTTAACTCAGGTTTTATTGAAAAACTGTGGTATGCGGGGATAATTTTAGGTTTATCTTTCATTTGGTGGCCGATGTTGGTGATACTAATTCAAAGCGCCCCGGTGCGCCGTGCTCTGGCAAAAGCGCAGAAAATCATCGATCGTTTACTGGGTGTGATGCTGATTGGATTAGGCTTGAAAGTTGCCTTAAGCTAATTAAGACGCCCTCTTCTTATATCAAAGAAGAAGAGGGCGGAAGACTATGCCTCTTTCTGAAACTTCGGCACGTCCTCTTCATGAATGGTTACCATAGGATCGAGATCCGGTGACTTACCATCGATACTACCGCGCCAACCGCTTTGCTGAGCAATGGTCAAACGCGCCTTATCGTGTTCTATCGCCTGACTCAACATCTCTTTAGCCCGCTGTAAGCTCGCCAAACGGAATTCGACATCCTCGTAGTTAGGCACCGTATCTTCCAGCATCTGCACATTATAGCGACGGAAAATATCTGCCTTTTCGCGTGCTTCATACGCATCACAGCCAAGGTGTTCTAAGACATTTCGCCCTACACGCAGCGAGCCTTCAAACAACTCTCGCTCGACAAACTCAACCCCGCGCTGGCGTAGTTGATAGTAGTGATCGACATCACGCGCGCGCGCAATAATTTTCAGGTGTGGAAAATGTTCCTGCGCCAACTCGGTAAGTTGCAGATTGGCGTCTACATCGTCGATGGCGTTGATTAAGACTTTGGCCTTCGCCGCACCAGCAGACTCCAGCAAATCGACGCGAGTTGCGTCGCCATAAAAGACCTTCATGCCAAATTTACGCAACGTTTCAACGTGATCGGGATCGTGATCCAGCACCACCGTATGCACATCATTGGCTAACAGTAGGCGCCCCGCGATCTGTCCGAAGCGGCCAAAACCGGCAATAATCACACTGGCATTTTCGTCATCGATAATGTCCTGTGGTCGCTCTTCCTGCTTAACGTTCTTCTCGAGCCGCGAATAAATCACCAGCAAAATCGGTGTTACCGCCATTGATAACGCCACTGCCAGCGTCAGCGATTTCGCCCATTCAGCAGGTAACACCCCCGCCATTTGCGCGGCCCCAAAGACCACAAATGCAAATTCACTTCCCTGCCCTAACAGAACGGCAAACAACGCGCGTTGCTTGCGCGGCACGCCCAAAATAGGAGCCACTAGCCAGAGCAAAACCCCCTTAAGGATCAGAAATCCAAACAGCAGCGTCGCAATCAGTAATGGGTGACTAAACAGCGTGCCAAAATCGATCGACATCCCCACGCCGATAAAAAACAGCCCAAGTAACAATCCCTTAAACGGCTGAATATCACTTTCGAGTGCATGTCGATACTCTGAGCTCGCCAGAAGCACGCCAGCCAAAAATGCCCCCATCGCCATCGACATTCCGGCCATTTCCAGCAGCACGCCGAAACCAAACACCAAGAACAATGCCACGGCGCTAAAAACTTCTCGCATACCAGAGCGAGCCACAAAATGCAGCAGTGGACGAGTGACATAGCGCCCAAGCAGGATCACAACCGCTAACGCTCCGACTACCTTAGCCGCTGACATGGCAAATGCGCCCATGGTCGTCGTCGCACCACTGCTGGCGAGCAAGGGGATCATCGCAACCAGTGGAATCGCGGCAATGTCCTGAAACAGCAGCACCGCAAACGAGGAACGCCCAACCGGAGAAGGCGTTAAATTACGCTCGCTCATCGCCTGCATCGCAATTGCGGTCGAAGAAAGTGCCAGCGTTAAACCAATGAGCAACGCGACCTGCCAACTTAATCCCAGCAGATAGCAGAACAGACTCAGCACTAGACCGCAGCCCACCATCTGAATACTACCGCCGCCAAACACCGAAGCACGTAGCGTCCATAGGCGTTTAGGGTCCAACTCAAGCCCGATGACAAACAGCATCAACACCACGCCGATCTCAGCAAAGGTGAGGATAGATTCCGCATCCGATACCAGCCTTAGCCCCCACGGACCGATGATGCAACCCGCAATCAAATAGCCTAAAACCGAGCCTAGACCTAGGCGTACCGCAAGTGGCACGAACAGCGCCGCAGAGCCAAGATAAATCAGCCCCTCAATCATCATGCCGTGATTATCCATGAGTCGGTTCCTCTGCATCGGTTGACGGTAATTCCGTTTCGGCATGCAGCATCAAATAGTTCATCAGGCGCCGACGATAGCTCTCACTGGCGCGTATAAGCGCAGGCTCATCACAGGAAAACGTATTATGTTCGGCAAAATAAGGCAGCCAATTCATACCACAGTAAAGAGCCGTGGCTTGGATTGGCTGGGACAAAACCGGAAAAGTGGGATGATCGCCCAAATCAAAATGGTGATCGTTACCCCCAGTGGTGACCGCCCACATGAAATCCTTGCCTTCCAAAGCTTTACCGTTATGTCCGTAGGCCCAACCGTGCTCCAAAACCTTGTCCATCCATAGTTTGAGCAACGGCGGCACGCTATACCACTGCATCGGGTGTTGCAGGATAATCAGGTCGGCCTGACTAAGTGCTTGCTGCTCGGCAGCCACGTTGATATTAAAATCGGGGTAAAGGTCATAGAGCGAACGGACTTTGACTTCTGGAATATTAGACACCGCGTCTAATAGGCGCTTATTGGCATGAGAATGCCGAGGATAAGGATGGGCGTAAATAATCAGGATCATGCGATTCTCGTTGTACGGAAGCCTTAATTTATCTTAGACACAAATATTAATGTCATTAATATCGGCTAGATGAAACAGGTAAAACTTAAGGTCTAACTCAGTGAATAGCATGACAGCAATAGAGAAAAATAAAATCCGAAATATTTAAATAAGTTTCTCAACTTTTTGAATGGAGTGAAAATTCCTAAAAAAAAAGCCCAACCGAAGTCAGGCTTTATATAACAAAATACAGGTTATCCTTTCAGACGAGCGTGCATTTCCTGCACCGAGATAACCTGATCGGTTGGATCGGAGTTCAGTGCCATTGCAGTAGCAAAACCACCGTTAAGCGTGGTGTCATAGTGCACTTTATACTGCAGCGCGCTGCGGCGAATCAGCTTAGAATCTTCAATCGCCTGACGACCAGCGGTAGTATTCACAATGTAAGAATACTCACCGTTTTTGATGCGATCCTGAATATGAGGACGCCCCTCATGCACCTTGTTGACTAAGCGAGGGTTAATCCCTGCTTCACCCAGCACAATTGCGGTACCGTGAGTGGCATCCAGCTCAAAGCCTTGCTTAAGTAATTTAGCGGCTAAGTCCACCACGCGGTGCTTATCCCCTTCGCGAACCGATAACAGCGCACGGCCCGGCGTTTTCACCTTAGACTGGCTGCCTAGCATCGCCTTCGAGAAGGCCTCCGCAAAGGTGCGGCCCACGCCCATCACTTCCCCTGTCGAACGCATTTCTGGCCCTAAAATAGGGTCTACGCCCGGGAACTTATTGAACGGCAGCACGACTTCTTTCACAGAGTAGTACGGAGGAATCACTTCTTTCGTGATTCCCTGCTGAGCCAGCGTTTGACCGGCCATGACTCGAGCCGCAACCTTCGCTAACGGAACCCCCGTCGCTTTCGATACAAACGGAACCGTACGCGCCGCACGTGGGTTAACTTCAATCAGATAAACTTCGTTATCTTTGACCGCAAACTGTACGTTCATCAAGCCACGCACGCCCAGCTCCATCGCCAGCTTTTCAGCCTGCTGACGCATCACGTCCTGAATCTCTTGGCTCAGCGTATAGGCAGGCAAAGAGCATGCAGAGTCACCGGAGTGAACGCCCGCCTGTTCGATGTGCTCCATGATACCGCCAATCAGCACCCGCTCACCGTCGCAGATGGCATCAACGTCAACTTCAACGGCGTCATCTAGGAAGTGATCCAGCAGCACCGGCGCGTCGTTAGATACGCTAACCGCATTCTGGAAGTAGCGACGCAGGTCGATTTCGTCATAAACGATTTCCATCGCGCGCCCACCAAGCACGTAGGAAGGACGAACCACCAGCGGATAGCCGATCGCGGCGCCCTTCTCAATCGCCTGCTCAATCGTTGACACCGTCGCGTTTGCTGGCTGCTTCAGGCCTAAACGAACCACCGCCTGCTGGAAACGCTCGCGGTCTTCAGCACGGTCAATGGCATCAGGGCTGGTGCCGATCACCGGTACTCCCGCAGCTTCCAGCGCACGAGCCAATTTCAGCGGAGTTTGACCGCCGTATTGCACAATGACGCCTTGAGGTTTTTCAACTGCGACAATTTCCAGCACGTCTTCGAGCGTGACGGGTTCGAAGTACAGTCGGTCTGAGGTGTCGTAGTCGGTTGAAACGGTTTCTGGGTTACAGTTAACCATGATGGTTTCATAGCCATCTTCACGCAGCGCCAGCGATGCATGGACGCAGCAGTAGTCAAACTCAATCCCTTGGCCGATACGGTTCGGACCACCACCCAGCACCATGATTTTTGGACGATCGTTATTCGGGTTAGACTCACACTCTTCTTCATAGGTGGAGTACATGTAAGCCGTGTCAGTCGCAAATTCTGCCGCGCAGGTATCGACGCGTTTGTAGACCGGATGCAGATTGTATTTATGGCGCAGTTTACGAATCTCAGTCTCCGCGACGCCAGCTAGCTTAGCCAAACGCGCATCGGCAAAACCTTTACGTTTCAGTTGGCGCAGGAATTCGTAGCTCAGCCCATTAATGCCCACGTCCGCCACTCGTTCTTCCAAGCGCACCAACTCTTCAATTTGCACCAAGAACCAGCGGTCAATGTTAGTCAGGTTAAATACGCCATCCACGGACAGCCCTGCACGGAAGGCATCAGCGATGTACCAAATACGCTCAGCGCCAGCGTCTTTGAGTTCACGACGGATTTTAGTCAGCGCTTCAGGGTCATCAAGACTGACTTTCGGGTCAAAACCAGCCGCGCCGACTTCCAGCCCGCGTAACGCTTTCTGTAAGGATTCTTGCTGCGTGCGGCCAATGGCCATCACTTCACCCACTGATTTCATCTGGGTGGTCAAACGGTCATTGGCGCCTGCAAATTTTTCGAAGTTGAAGCGAGGAATTTTGGTGACAACATAGTCGATAGACGGTTCGAACGACGCCGGAGTGCGACCGCCAGTGATGTCGTTCATCAGTTCGTCAAGGGTGTAACCCACTGCCAGTTTTGCCGCAACTTTCGCAATCGGGAAACCTGTCGCTTTCGAGGCCAACGCCGAAGAGCGGGAGACTCGCGGGTTCATTTCGATAACAATTAGGCGGCCATTTTTCGGGTTTACCGCGAACTGTACGTTGGAACCGCCGGTCTCTACACCAATTTCACGCAGTACCGCCATCGAAGCGTTACGCATGATTTGATATTCTTTATCTGTCAGCGTTT
This sequence comes from Hafnia paralvei, assembly GCF_020150375.1. NCBI lineage: Bacteria > Pseudomonadati > Pseudomonadota > Gammaproteobacteria > Enterobacterales > Hafniaceae > Hafnia > Hafnia paralvei. The sequence goes on from NZ_CP083737.1 coordinate 3,912,836, forward strand.
GCGCTGGCGCGACGGTAATGGAGTCACCGGTATGGATCCCCATCGCATCGAAGTTTTCAATCGAGCAGACGATGATGCAGTTGTCATTTTTATCACGCACCACTTCCATCTCGTACTCTTTCCAACCAATCAGCGATTCATCAATCAGCAATTCTTTAGTTGGGGAAAGATCCAAGCCGCGCTCGCAAATCTCTTCAAACTCTTCGCGGTTATATGCAATACCGCCACCGGTTCCCCCCATGGTGAAGGAAGGGCGAATAATGCATGGGAAGCCAACGTCAGCCGCGACGGCAAGCGCCTCCTCCATGGTGTGGGCAATGCCGGAACGCGCGGTGTCCAAACCAATTTTCTTCATCGCGATATCGAAACGGCGACGGTCTTCAGCTTTATCAATCGCGTCAGCGGTGGCACCAATCATAGTGACACCAAACTCAGCGAGTACGCCCTGACGTTCCAGCTCCAGCGCACAGTTCAGCGCGGTCTGGCCCCCCATCGTCGGAAGAACGGCATCAGGACGCTCTTTTTCAATAATCTTGCGCACGACTTCCCAGTGGATGGGCTCGATGTATGTCGCATCAGCCATCTCTGGGTCGGTCATGATCGTGGCTGGGTTGGAGTTCACCAGAATGACGCGGTAGCCTTCTTCGCGCAGCGCTTTGCATGCCTGCGCACCAGAGTAGTCGAACTCGCATGCTTGGCCGATAACAATCGGGCCTGCGCCCAGAATCAGGATGCTTTTTATATCAGTACGTTTTGGCATTTTGTTTATTGCTCCTGATTATTTAGCGTTTACGGCTGGGGTATTGACTGAGCCCGTGGAACGGTAGTTCTGAATTAAATCAATAAAGTGGTCGAACAGCGGCGCAGCATCATGTGGACCAGGGCTGGCTTCAGGGTGCCCTTGGAAGCTAAATGCGGCCTTATCGGTACGGTGAATGCCCTGAACCGTGTGGTCAAACAGTGATGTGTGCGTAATGCGCAGCGTCTGCGGCAAATTATCGCCGTCTACGGCAAAACCATGGTTTTGAGCAGTGATCATCACAACGTTTTTATCCAGATCTTTTACCGGATGGTTGCCGCCGTGGTGACCCAACTTCATCTTGATAGTCTTGGCTCCGCTAGCCAGCGCTAAAAGTTGATGACCTAAACAGATGCCAAACACCGGAATATCCGTATCCAAGAAGGTTTTAATTGCGCGAATGGCGTAATCACATGGTTCAGGATCCCCTGGACCATTCGACAAGAAAATGCCATCTGGATTAAGTTTCAGCACATCTTCAGCAGGGGTTTGCGCGGGTACGACCGTCAAGCGGCAGCCTCTGTCTACCAACATGCGTAAAATGTTACGTTTGACGCCGTAATCGTAGGCAACCACGTGGAATGGCAGCTCAGACGCCTCTTTCGCGGCGGGCAAATCGCCCATCAGCGTCCAGCTACCTTGAGTCCATGCGTAAGATTCTCGGGTTGTGACTTCTTTGGCCAGATCCATTCCTTTTAGGCCTGGGAACGCGCGCGCTTTTTCCAGCGCGAGCTGCGCATCGGGCAATGAGCCATCTACCGAGCCAGTAATAATGCAGCCGTTCTGTGCACCTTTCTCACGCAGTAGGCGGGTCAGCTTACGCGTATCAATATCAGCAATAGCGACAACGTTGTGACGTTTCAGATAATCAGAGAGCGATTCTGTGCTGCGGTAGTTGCTGGCAATCAGAGGCAGATCGCGAATAATCAGACCTTGAGCATGAACAGCGGAGGATTCTTCATCAGAGGCGTTAGTGCCGACGTTGCCGATATGAGGATAAGTAAGAGTGACTAGTTGGCGGGAATAGGAAGGATCAGTAAGGATTTCTTGATAACCGGTCATTGACGTATTGAAGACCACCTCGCCCACTGCCGATCCATCTGCGCCTATCGACCGACCGTGAAACTGGGTTCCGTCTTCCAGAACCAATATAGCTGACTTAATCAAAACACCCTCCAAAGAATATTCAGTCACATTATTTGCATATTAATGCAGATCATTCGATCTAAATCAACGCAAAAAACTGCCTTCTTGACTAATTTCCGGCAAATTGCGCGCATTCTAAAGACGCGACGAATCCTTGTCTACATGAAAACAGGATTTTTTTGTGTTTTTTACAGCTTTGAATTGATTTTTACAGCGAAGCGGTCAAAAGAAGATATTAATTGAAAATAGAAAACGGTTGCCAGTATCGGAGTTCAGCGGCAATGGGGTTATGATGCAATTTTCCTCTACAAAGGTCAATCAGAGTTTCCGTCAAGGTTAATAAAAAGTAAAATATGGTGACTTATACCAATCTTAAATCCAAATGCAAAAATACCCAATAAAAAAAACAAAACCCATAAATAACACCCTGTTATTTATGGGTTTAAGATAAAATTAAAAACAACAGAATCAAACAAAAATACGCATTTTACCTAGAGTTCATTGAGAGAAAGAACATCTCGCATATCATAGAGCCCTGTCGCTCGAGTGCCTATCCATGCAGCCGCGCGCACTGCACCGCTAGCAAACGTCATCCGGCTCGATGCTTTATGCGTAATTTCAATACGCTCGCCCACATCGGCAAACATCGCCGTATGCTCTCCCACAATGTCTCCTGCACGAATAGTGGCAAAGCCGATACTCTTAGGGTCGCGTTCCCCCGTATACCCTTCGCGGGAATATACCGCACACTCTTTTAGATCACGGCCAAGCGCCTGCGCAATGGTTTCTCCCATTGCCAAAGCCGTTCCCGATGGCGCATCGACCTTATGGCGATGATGCGCTTCGATAATCTCAATGTCGGTGTAGTCCCCCATGACTTTAGCGGCTTTTTCTAGCAGTTTAAGCATCACATTGACACCCACGCTAAAGTTGGCCGCAAATACAATCGCGATAGATTCAGCGGCCTGACGAATCGCCGCCTTACCCGCGTCATCAAAGCCGGTCGTACCAATCACCATATTTTTATGTTGCTTCACGCAGAACTCAAGATGGGATAACGTGCCCTCTGGACGGGTAAAATCGATCAATACATCAAAACTATCGGCGGCATCTTGCAGGCTGGAACTCACGACAACACCGGTTTTACCGATGCCGGCAAGCTCACCCGCATCAACGCCTAATAACGAAGAACCTTCGCGTTCAAAAGCTGCGCCAAGTACGACACCATCAGTGTTTGCAACAGCGCTGATCAGTTGGCGTCCCATACGCCCGCCAGCCCCAGCGACAGCAATACGGATCTGAGAATTAGACATCTTCCCTCTCTTAATTATTTAATTTCGCTCAGCAATATGGTCAATGAGCCTGCAATGTTAGTTTCAGGTTAACGGCTCTAAGATGTCACTGCCAGAAAAAATGCGCTGTAATTAGAAAATTGCGATGAGAGCTCAATATCATCAGCAACAACAATTCCCAGACAGTATGTTTTTGGCCTAAAACAGAAGCAAAGAATAAAAAACAATCACCCGCATAATCATGCAAAACCAAACAGTTAGCGCCGGTAGAACTAACATCTCATTACGATAAGTTCAGTGTCAATTTGATACCAACATTCCCACTTTGATAGGCCTGAGCCCCCCTTTCAACGCCTAAAACTGCCGTTGGTCACATTCTGTGGCCTTGCAGGTGAAAAACAGCCGATCATTCTCACGTTTCCGAAAATCACACTATTCAATAGCACCCGATGGCGTGCATCTTGCTGCTTTCATTCTGTTTATACATTCCTCTTAATTTTATTAAAAAAACCACGCTCCTCTAAGGAGAAAGCTATGTCGTTAGGATCACCACTCAAGCGGGTTGATGCTGAAGCAAAGGTTACCGGACGCGCCCGTTATACCGACGATCATCAAATGCCGGGGATGCGCTATGCCAAATACGTACGCAGTCCTGTTGCCCATGCGAAGGTCACCGCTATTGATACTTCTGCTGCGCTTGCCATGCCAGGCGTAGAAGCGATTTTTACCTTTAAAGATGTGCCCGAACTCCTCTTCCCTACCGCTGGGCACGCTTGGTCCTTAGAGGCCGCCAAACGTGACGTTGCCGACCGTAGTCTGTTGACCCAGCACGTCCGCCATTTTGGTGATGGGGTGGCGATTGTGGTCGCCAGAGATGCGCTTACGGCAGAACGCGCCGCAGCACTTGTGGACGTGACCTATCAAGAATTACCGGTCATCACTAATGCCCAAGCCGCACTGGCAGAAGGCGCAACGCCCATCCATCCAACGGGAAACATACTGAAAAAAAGCGACATCAGCGCTAATCAGCCCACAGAGGCGATCTCGGCGGCTGATTTACAGCTTTGCGCTCACTTTCAAACGCCAGTGATTCAGCATTGCCACATGGAAAGCGTGACCTGCTTCGCTTATATGGAGCAGCCCGATCACATTGTGATTGTGTCCAGCACCCAAATTCCTCAAATCGTTCGCCGCACCGTTGCTCAAGCGTTGGGATTACCATGGTCAAATATTCGCGTGATTAAACCTTATATTGGCGGTGGTTTTGGTAACAAGCAGGACGTTTTAGAAGAACCTATGGCAGCGTTTCTAACGCTGAAAATGGGGGGTATTCCGGTTAAAGTCGAATTGAGTCGTGAAGAGTGTTTTTTTGCCTCTCGGACTCGGCATGCATTTAGCATTGATGCCAAGTTAGGGCTCAATAAAGACGGCATACTCACGGGCTATCAGCTTGATGTGCTCTCCAATACCGGCGCTTACGCTTCTCATGGGCACTCTATTGCATCTGCCGGTGCCAACAAAATTAGCTATCTCTATCCCCGCAGTGCCTTTGGCTATTCGGCCCTCACCCACTATTCCAACTATCCTGCCGCGGGTGCCATGCGGGGATACGGTGCGCCTCAGGTCGCTTTTGCTCTTGAGTGCTTATTAGATGATGCCGCCGAAAAACTCGCGTTGGATGCCGTAGAGGTGCGCTTACTGAATGCCGCACGCAGCGGCGATATTAATCCGGTTAACCACAAAACCATATACAGCGCTGGATTAGTCGAATGCTTGGAAAAAGGCCGCGACATGTTTGAGTGGGACGCGCGCAAAGCCGAATGCCTGCAGCAAAACGGTGATGTGCGGCGCGGCATTGGCGTTGCCTGCTTCAGCTATGGCTCCAATACCTATCCGGTCGGCGTTGAAATTGCGGGCGCTCGAATGCTGCTTAATCAAGACGGTACGGTTAATCTGCAAATCGGCGCGACGGAAATTGGGCAAGGCTCGGATACCGTATTCGCTCAAATGGCGGCGGAAACGCTAGGACTCCCCTTTGAGCATATTCGCGTCATCTCCACCCAAGACACCGATATTACCGCCTACGATCCGGGCGCATTTGCATCGCGTCAGAGTTACGTAGCAGCGCCCGCGGTTAGACAGGCGGCAACCGAGCTGCGTAGCAAAATTCTGGCTCATGCCGAGTTGATTAGCCACCAGCCTCAGTGGGGGCTTACGCTACTCGATGGAAATGTGGTGATGGCCGCGCAGCCTGAAATGGTACTGATGAGCGTCGCTGACGTCTCTATGCATGCCTATTATCATCAGGAAATCGGCGCTCAGTTGCTGGCTGAAATCTCGCACAAAACCACGACTAACCCACCGGCTTTTGGCTGCACCTTTGTCGACCTCACTATCGATATTCCTTTGTGCAAAGTCACCATCAACAAGATCCTCAATATGCATGATTCTGGCCGAATTCTTAACCCTCAGTTAGCGGAAGGTCAGGTACATGGCGGCATGGGAATGGGAATTGGTTGGGCGCTGTTTGAGGAGATGATCATCGATGAGAAAACCGGCGTAGTACGCAATCCAAACCTGCTGGACTATAAGTTCCCCACCATTATGGATCTGCCCGATCTGGACTGTGCCTTTGTTGACACCTACGAACCGCAGTCTGCGTATGGGCATAAAGCACTGGGTGAACCACCGATTATCTCGCCCGCTCCGGCAATCAGGAATGCAATCCGCATGGCGACCGGCGTGGCAATTAACACCTTGCCTATCACGCCTAAAACGCTGTTTAACGAATTTGTTCTCGCCGGACTCATCAGGGAGTAATCATGTACGATATTGAAAGCTATCACCGCGCTCGCAACGTACAACATGCCTGTGAGCTGCTCACTGAACACCCACAGGCTCGTCTGCTGGCTGGTGGCACGGATGTGTTAATCCAACTGCATCACCTTAATCCTAAGTATCGTCATATCGTCGATATTCACGACTTAGCTGAACTCAAAGGGATCACGCTCGATCGCCATAACCATCTGCGGATCGGTTCAGCCACGACCTTTACTGAAATAATTGAACATCCATTGATCCAACAGCATCTGCCTCTACTTGCCGAGGCTGCGGCTACCATCGCGGGGCCACAGGTGCGTAACGTTGCCACCTTCGGTGGCAATATCTGCAACGGCGCCACCAGCGCAGACTCGGCGTCCCCCACGCTGGCGCTTAAGGCCGAATTAGAAATCGCCACCCAAAGCGGAAGCTATAAGCGCTCAATCGAAGGTTTTCACACCGGTCCCGGTAAAGTGGCGCTACAGCAAGGTGAAATCGTGGTGGCTTTCCACTTTGCTCCGGCCTACTACCAAAATATCGGCAGCAGTTACATTAAATACGCGATGCGCGGTGCGATGGATATCGCCACTATTGGCTGCACGGCGGTTTGTCGCATTGCCGAAGGGCGTTTTACAGAATTGCGCTTAACCTATGGGGTGGCGGCACCGACCCCAATTCGCTGCCCACAGGCTGAAAACTGCGCCATCGGTCAGCCAATTACCCAGCAAACTCTCGCCGCCGTTAGCGAGGCCGTTGCGCAAGATGTTTCACCACGTTCATCTTGGCGCGCAGAAAAATCATTTCGTCTACATCTGATCCGCACCTTGGCCCAACGGGCTATCACATTAGCCGTTGAACGCGCTGGAGGACATATCCAATGAAACATAAAAACTGGGTTGATATTGAGTGCCAAATTAATGGCAAAACCTATCAATTTTGCCTGTCTCCAGCGATGTCTTTAATGGAATTGCTACGTGAACAAGGCCTAACCAGCGTGAAGCAGGGATGCGGAGTCGGAGAATGCGGTGCTTGCACCGTGCTGATTGACGGCGTTGCCACTGACAGTTGCTTATACCTCGCCGTATGGGCCGATGGTAAGCAGATCCGCACCGCCGAAGGCGAGGTGAGAAATGGGGAAATATCAAAGGTACAACAGGCATACGTCAATGCTGGCGCGGTACAGTGCGGATTCTGCACGCCGGGTTTGGTGATGGCAACGACGGCATTGCTGGCTAAACATACCTCTCGCCCGCTGACGCACGAAGAAATCCGCCGGGGATTAGCAGGTAATCTATGCCGTTGCACAGGGTATCAAATGGTGATCCGCGCAGTAGATGCATGTAGGGATGAATAGCAGAATATTTGCTGGCTAGGAATAAGCAGGACACTCAACGGGTGCTCTATCCATTTAGAGCACCTAAAATCGCTGTCATTGCCTTTCCACTCACTCTACCGTGCTAGTAAGAAGCATTATCCGAATTCATTATGCTCATGTTTCTGGAACAAATATTGTTTAACGAATCTGCGTGACCGACGACATTCACAAAAGGCCAGTAAAACTGGCCTTTAACAGCAGAAAAATTTCCGTAAAAATTTAAACCCACACACAGAAACTAGTGAGAGATACCGTTTTGAATGGTACGCAGATCGCCATCGCTGAACGAAATATTCACTTTATCTTCGGTATCTTGCAGAATTTTTTGGGCTATCATCTCGGTTACCGGAGTAATGATATTAAAGTGGTCTCCACCATCTATTTTATAGATATGCAGCGGGATAGACTTTTCTTTGGCAACCACGTTTAAGTCATCGAACTCCGGCCAGAAATACTCTTCACCTTCGAAATAAAAGGTTGGCGATTTTATTGATGTTATAAACTCGCCAGGGGAGCGTAGGCGAAACTCTTCAGGGTTATTCTGATTAAAGGGTACGGCAACCATCATCTTCCCTCCCTCGATACGTTTTTTCAGATCGGGAATTCCGCCCAGAGAAAATGCCGCTCTAAATCCTGTTAGATATTCACTGCCTAAAAGAACACGAGTTCCCCCCGTGCTGTGCCCCGCCAAATAAATCCGATTTGGATCAACGTAAGGCTGTGATGCTAAGTATTTTCTGGCTGACTCTAAGTCGTCAATTTCACCATAAAACATCTCATATTTTCCTGGGTTAGCATTTTCTCCACGAAAACTGGGCACCATCATCACTAAGCCCGATTTTCTAAATGCGCTACCACTTTGATCGTTACTGCGATCTTGCTCGGTCCAGAAAAAATCATCGCTACCAATGCCGCCATATCCACCAACCAGCCAAATAACCGCAGGGTGTTTTTTTCCATCGTGGGGATCAGGTGTCAGAAATGCCGCCATTTTGCCATCTTGGGCAGGATAGCTTACGAGGGAAAAGATATCTGCGGGGGGAGTTGCCGGTTCACCATCGCCTTGGAAGCTGGTATCGACAATTTCTGTTTTGAATTTTGCTCGAGCACTACTCAAACTCTCTGGAGTCGCTGCGCTGTTATCACACGCACTGACAAACACACTGGCAACCAAAACCATCAGCGTCATTACACGCTTAGAGAAATACTTGTAACCTTCCATGAGAAACTCCGTTTCGTACAACATCCATTAAGCGCCCCACCGAAGTGGGGCAAAATTTTAATCTAATAGTTTAACTCGCAGTTCTTTCGGCACTTCGAAAACAATGTTTTCTTCACGTCCTTGCATCTCAACCGAACCTTCTCCGCCTAATGCCTGAAGACGTTTAATCACTTCTTGCACCAGAATATCGGGGGCTGAAGCGCCCGCGGTGACGCCGATGCAATTCACACCTTCTAACCACTCTTCGCGAATATCTTCAGCAGAATCGATCAAAAATGCTGGAATGCCCGCTCGCTGTGCTAATTCGGCTAAACGATTTGAATTCGATGAGTTCTTTGAACCAACAACCAGGACCACTTCGGCCTCAGCAGCCAAGTTACGTACGGCTTCCTGACGATTAGTGGTCGCATAACAAATATCATCTTTGCGTGGGCCAATAATCTGCGGAAAACGCTCGCGCAGTGCGTCGATAATGTCTGATGTGTCATCCACTGAAAGCGTAGTTTGCGTCATGAAACACAGGTTAGCTTCATTTTTAACCTGTAACTTCCACACGTCCTCTGGCGATTCAACCAGATACATCCCCCCTTCAGGGTTGCTGTACTGGCCCATCGTGCCTTCGACTTCTGGATGCCCTGCATGCCCAATCAAAATGGCTTCAGTGCCTTTACGGCTAGCACGGGCAACTTCCATATGGACTTTAGTCACCAGCGGACAGGTTGCGTCAAACAGCATAGTAAGATTACGCGCTTTAGCTTCTGCACGTACCGCCTGAGAAACGCCATGAGCGGAGAAAATCAGAATCGTGTTATCAGGGACTTCGCTGATCTCTTCAATAAACACGGCTCCGCGTTCACGCAGGCTGTTGACGACATAACGGTTATGCACCACTTCATGACGGACATAAATCGGCGCGCCATAAATTTCTAGCGCGCGTTCTACGATACTAATAGCCCGGTCGACACCCGCGCAGAAACCGCGCGGATTAGCCAGCAGGATTTGCATCAACGTCTCCCTGCTGCGGGTCAATCTCCAGCACCTCTACGTCAAAGGCGACCGGATGTCCCGCAAGCGGATGGTTAAAATCAACGGTCACTGAATCACAGGCAACTTCACGCACAATACCCGGCATTTCGCTGCCGTCTCGGCCAGTGAACATCATAATAGTTCCCGCCTCTGGAACGCCTACATCGGCGAAATCACGGCGGGTAAAGAACTGAACAAGATCGGGGCTGTTCTCACCAAAAGCATCCTGCGGCTGTAAAGTGAACTGAAACTTATCGCCCACCTTATGTCCCAGCAAGTGCTCTTCCAACGCGTCAGACAAACTACCGTCGCCTAAACGAAACAGAGCGGGCTTGCCACTGCTGCGCGTAGATTCAGCCTGAGTGCCATCCTCTAACTGCAAGGTGAAATGCACGAGTACTGCGCTGTTGCTCTGCACTTGCTGAGTCATAACGGTTATCCCTTTTTCTTAGGAAGGAAACCTTCCAAAACAATGAGCGCAGCGCCAACGCAAATGGCAGAGTCCGCTAAGTTAAAGGTGGCAAAATGCCAGTCTCCAACGTAGAAGTCGATCATATCGACGACGAACCCATGCCAGAGTCGATCAAACAAATTGCCCAGCGCACCACCGATGATCAGGGCATAGGCGATGTTATTCAGTTTTTGCGTCGCACTTGAGCGATACATCATCACTAACAACACCACACAGATCCCAATGGCAATGCCAGCAAAGAACCAGCGCTGCCAGCCACCGCTGTCAGCTAAAAAGCTGAAAGCGGCGCCGTAGTTACGTGCATAGTGAAGATTTAACGATGGCAGCAATACTTTAGTTTCGCCTAACGCGAACTCTTGTAGGACTAAATACTTACTGCCTAAATCTATCACTAACACGACCAGCACCAGCCAGAGCCAGCGCAGTCCTGTAGACATCATAGGTCGTTTCATTGCACCTACCATTATGCAAACTTACGTTGTTCGCCATGACCGGCGACGTTGATCACGCAGCGTGGGCACAATTCTGGATGCTCTGCGCTCTGACCAATTTTGGTAGAGAAGTGCCAGCAGCGTGGACATTTCTGGCCATCAGCCTTGCTCAGCGCCACTTTCAATCCTTTCAACACGTCGCTTTGTACTGCATCGGCCGGCGCATTCGCCAACGCTTCAACCTGAGCACCAGAGGTGATCAACACGAAACGCAGCTCATCTTCCAGACTGTTCAGTTTAGCCATCAGATCATCATCGGCGTACAGCGTGACGCTCGCTTCCAGAGAACCGCCAACGCGCTTATCGTTACGCGCCTGTTCAATCACCTTGTTCACTTCGCCACGAACTTTCAGCAGCTCAGCCCAGAAGTCATTATTCATGGACTCGGAATCACCCAAACCAAATAGCCCTTGATACCACTCTTCAGTGAAGACAAACTCGGCACGGTCGCCCGGCAGATAGCCCCACAGTTCATCAGCGGTGAAGGACATAATTGGCGCCATCCAGCGAACCAATGCTTCAGCGATATGGTACAGCGCGGTCTGACAGCTGCGACGCGCAATACTGTCTGCTTTGGTGGTGTACTGGCGGTCTTTAATGATATCCAGATAGAAGGAGCCCATTTCAACCGAGCAGAACTGCATCAGACGCTGAACCACTTCATGGAAGTCATAGTTCTCGTAAGAGACCAGAATTTCCTTCTGTGCTTCCATCGCGCGCTCAACCGCCCAACGATCCAGCACCACCATGTCTTCAGGCTTAACCATGTGTTGTTTCGGATCGAAACCATTCAGGTTAGCCAGCAAGAAGCGTGCAGTGTTACGAATACGACGATAAGAATCCGCAGAGCGTTTCAGAATTTCGTCGGATACCGCGATTTCGCCGGTGTAATCGGTAGATGCAACCCACAGACGCAGGATGTCGCCACCCAGCTTGTTCATCACATCCTGTGGACTTACGGTATTACCGATTGATTTGGACATCTTGCGTCCCTGACCATCAACGGTGAAACCGTGGGTCAGTACCTGACGATAAGGCGCTTTGCCTTTCATCGCGGTAGAAATCATCAGCGAGGACATGAACCAACCACGATGCTGGTCAGAACCTTCCAGATACATATCTGCCGTGTGACCGTGGAATTCAGGACGCGCATCAACCACAGAGAAGCTGGTTGAGCCAGAATCAAACCATACGTCCAAGGTATCAGGCACTTTTTCATACTGGTCTGCATCTGCGCCCAGAATGTCTTTTGGATCCAGATCCCACCATGCCTGAATGCCGTCTTTCTCAACGCGCTTAGCCACTTCTTCCATCAGTTCAGTGGTGCGCGGGTGCAGTTCCTGAGTCTCTTTATGCACGAACATCGACATGGGAACGCCCCATGTACGCTGACGAGAAATACACCAGTCAGGACGGTTCGCTACCATTGATTCAATACGCGCTTTACCCCATGCTGGGATCCAGCCGCTTAGACCATTTTCTTTCAGGCCAACCTGTTCGATTTCGTCGATCTCAGCCAGAGACTGCTTGCGCAGGCCTTTCTGATCCATGCTGATAAACCACTGTGGGGTCGCACGGAAGATGATCGGCGTTTTATGGCGCCAGCAGCATGGGTAGCTGTGATTCAGCTTTTCCACGTGCAGCAGCGCACCATGTTCTTTCAGCAGCTCAACCACCACGTCGTTGGCTTTGAAAACAAACAAACCATCCAGACCAGGGAAAGTCCCCTTCAGGTAGCAGCCGTTCGGGCCAACAGGGTTAGCCGTTTCCAAACCATATTTCTGACCGATAACATAGTCGTCAGGACCGTGGCCTGGAGCGGTATGAACGGCACCCGTACCGGCTTCCAGCGTGACGTGCTCACCCAGAACGATAGGCACATCAAAGCCCATAAACGGATGTTGGAAGCGCTGTAGTTCTAAATCAGCGCCTTTGCAGCTTCCCAGCACGACCCAAGACGTGATTCCTGCGCGTTTCATCACGCTTTCAACCAGATCGGCCGCCAAGATCAGGCATTCGCCTTCAACCTGCACTAACTGGTATTCAAAATCAGGGTGCAGAGAAATCGCACGGTTTGCAGGCATAGTCCACGGCGTGGTTGTCCAGATAACCACGGAAACGTTGCCTTCGACGTCTTTTACGCCAAATTTAGCCAACACTTCGTCTTTATTGACCGCAGCAAAGCGCACGTCAATGGATGGCGAGGTTTTGTCATAATATTCAACTTCGGCTTCAGCCAGTGAAGAACCACAGTCTGGGCACCAATGAACCGGCTTAGCGCCTTTCATCAGATGGCCGTTATCCACGATTTTAGCCAAAGCACGAATGATGTTAGCTTCAGTGTCGAACGCCATGGTCAAGTATGGATGATCCCAATCACCCAGCACGCCAAGACGTTTGAAATCTGCTTTCTGGCCTTCAACCTGCTCGGCAGCGTATTCGCGACATTTAGCACGGAACTCGGCGGCGCTGAACTTTTCGCCCGGCTTGCCGATCAACTGCTCAACTTTCAGCTCAATAGGCAAACCATGGCAGTCCCAACCCGGAATATACGGGGAGTCAAAACCGCTCAGACCTTTGGACTTAATAATAATGTCTTTAAGAATCTTGTTTACTGAGTGACCAATATGAATACTGCCGTTCGCATAAGGAGGGCCATCGTGCAGAATGAAGGTTTTCTTGCCTTTTTTCGCGTTACGGATAATCCCGTACAGATCCTGATCATACCAACGTTGCAGCATGCCAGGCTCGCGCTTGGCGAGATCGCCGCGCATCGGGAACCCTGTTTCCGGCAAGTTCAGGGTATTCTTATAATCACTCATTCGATTCTCGGTTCCGTTTTCGGCTATCCCCTTGGCTCAACAAACGGCTCGCTCAACGGCAGCCTCTGTGACTTTGGGTATATGTATATAGATTAAACCGGTGTCGCCAGCCCAAAAAACGCGCGGGCCGTCACCACATCATTGGCGATTTGTTGCTTTAATGCATCAAGCGAAGCAAAACGCTGTTCATTGCGCAGTTTTGCGCGGAGCACCACATCAATGTGGCGTCCATAAAGATCCATCGTGGTATCTAGCAGATGGACTTCTAACTGCTGACGTATGCCAGCGACTGTCGGGCGGGTGCCGATATTCGCAACACCGGGTAACGGCGTTGGCCCCAGCCCATAAACATCCACGGCGTAAACACCTTTTACCGGTGCCACCAGCCGTTTAAGCGGCAGGTTAGCCGTTGGAAAACCCATCGTTCGCCCAACTTCATCACCGTGCACAACGCGCCCAGAGATGCTGTATGGATGGCCTAAGAGGCTTTCCGCCAGATCAAGCTTATCTTCCTGTAATGCCTGTCGAACGGCGGTGCTGCTAATGCGTTTATTACCTTCGCAGAAGCTATCAGAGTTCGTTACGGTAAAACCGAACTGTGCACCCGCCAATTTCAACAACTCATAATCGCCTTCGCGCCCTGCGCCAAAACGAAAATCATCACCGACCATCAGATATTTTACGCCGAGCTTTTCAACGAGTAACTTTTTAACAAAGTCATGAGCTGAATTCGCCGCAAAATCACGGTTAAAACGAACACACAGAAGATAATCAACTCCTGCGTCTGCCAGATAATGACATTTATCGCGTAACCGAGTCAGGCGAGCTGGCGCTTTGTCTGCGCTAAACAGCTCCAACGGTTGGGGTTCAAAAATCATCACCATGACGGGCAACCCCAAGCGTTTCCCTTCCTGCTTCAGACGGGTTAGCAAGGCCTGATGACCGCGGTGCACACCATCGAAATTGCCGATCGTCAGCACGCAGCCATGATGGCGCGCCCGTAGATTGTGAATGCCGCGAATTAGCTCCATATCAGGCTCAAAACAGTGGAAATCGGCGGATTATACCTTGTACAGAGACTAAGGTTAACCAGCGATTAGAGAGTTTAAAGGGATTCTGCCACCATACCGGAGATAAGCCGCCGGTTAAATACATTACGCGTGATTTATGCCACTCTATTTACGCATCGGCTAAATGATATTTCGCTAAACCTGCGTTTTTGTTGCAAACGCTGATATAATCAGCAACCGCACAGGAAAAAACTCTCGAAAGGGTGTATTCCAAGGGACAAAGCTGGTAAAATCCCGCGCCATCACAACGCGAAAGTGTCGTTCGTACAAGCGACGCTTATTTGCACAAATCCATTGACAACAGAGGGCTAAAAAGGCATATTTCTCGGCCTTTGAATTGTCCTCATAGAATATTTTGGGAGTTGGACCTTGGCTAATATCAAATCAGCTAAGAAACGCGCCGTACAATCTGAGAAGCGCCGCAAGCACAACGCTAGCCGTCGCTCCATGATGCGTACTTTCCTTAAGAAAGTATACGCGGCGATTGCAACCGGCGATAAAGCCGCTGCACAAAACGCATTTAACGAAATGCAACCAATCGTGGATCGCCAGGCTTGTAAAGGCCTGATCCACAAAAACAAAGCTGCACGCCATAAGTCAAACTTGGTCGCGCAAATCAACGCAATGCAGTAATTGCTTTACGTTGGTAGCTTTGAAAAAAACCGGCCTAGGCCGGTTTTTTTACGCCTAAACGCTGAGTGTTAACGACTGAATAACGCTGAGAAATCTTTATTACATACGCGTTGAACTGCCGGATGTTGGATCATTCGCTCGGCAAAAATCACGTAGTACTCTTCCTGCAAGTTATCAATTCGCCCCACTTCCTTGATGTTATCCGATTCATTGGCGTACATATCCTGCGCATAAATCGACGGAGCAACAAAAATTGCATCGTGAAATTGAGCAAATGCCTTCATCAAGGCGGCATCATCAAATTCCCCGAGGATTTGTACTGTTAGTCCTTGGCTATTAAACCAGTTCAGCAATTTACGGCCGAGCATGGTTCTACGTCCTGGGATCAGCAGCTTACGTTGCTCGAGGCAGGCCGGAAATGGCTGCTCTGGCAGCGGCTGACGGCAAAAGAAACTGACGCCACACTCGCCTAGCTTTACTGAAAATAGCCCTTCTTGCTGGCTAGAATCAACGGGGCAGTCGGATAAAATCATATCGAGCTTATGCTGGCTAAGCTGTTCCAACAGCATTTCATGCGTAGACTCAAAGCAGCGTAAATGAATTTGCTCATGGTCTGCTACCGCCGTTTCTAGCACCTGACTCACCAGGCGCTTCGACAACGCATCGGCCACACCAACGTCAAACAGCATGTTAGATTCTTTGCGATAGTTCACGATATCTAGCATTTCTTGGCTAAGCATGAACATACGATCGGCATAACGGAAAACGAGCTGTCCCAGCTCTGAAGGTACTAAGCCACGTCCTTGGCGCTTAAACAGTTTCCCGCCTAACCGCTCTTCTAACGCTTTAATCTGCCCGGTGATGGTTTGAGGTGTTAAAAACAGCGCTTCAGCCGCGCCGACCACCGACCCTTCTTTGCAAACCTGCCAGAAGTAATACAGATGGTTAAAATTGATATGTGCTAGACGCACGATAGTGCTCTCCTATTACGTCCTACATGGGTTAATCACCATGCGAACATTGCTGCAGTGTTTGCCCTTTAGGGCTAATCAAGAAGGCAGCACAAACTGTGCGCCAAGAAAAACGCAGCGGCGTATGACTTATCTTGCCACTAAAACCGCTGACGACCTATGACGGTGCCTCTTCAACGGGAGCCAGATTACAAAAGACGCCCCAACTAATGTTGGAGCGTCTCAGGTAAAGTGGATTACTCCTCGTCGGCAGCTCGCCGTGGTAGTACACGCCTTAGCAACATATATCCCACTAAGGCAGAGGCCGTAGACCCAAGTAAAATCCCTAATCTTGAATAGGTTGCAAGCTCAGGTGCCCCTCCAACAAACGCCAGTGAAGCAATGAAAATAGACATGGTAAAACCGATGCCGCATAGCACCGAGACGGCAAAGATATGGCGGAAATTAATCCCACCCGGTAAACGTGCGATACCGATTTTCACCGCCACCCAGCTAAACAAGAATATCCCAAGAGGTTTACCAACGAACAGCCCCATCATAATCCCAGCAGGAAGAACGCCTGTTAGATCGCCTAGAGATACCCCCTGCAGAGAGACTCCCGCGTTCACAAAAGCAAACAGCGGCAAAATCAGATAGGCTACCCATGGATGCAGGCTGTGCTCTAATTTTTCGGCTGGACGTTTGCCGTTCTTGGCTTTGATTGGCAACATAAAGCCAACGATAACGCCTGCCAGCGTGGCATGAACGCCCGATTTCAGAATAGCCGTCCACAGTACCGCACCAACTAACAGATAAACCGAGGATTTTCCTACCCCACGCCAGTTGAGATATCCCAGCACCGCAATAGATGCCGCAGCCACGCCTAATGCCGATAAAGAAACCTCATGCGTATAGAACAAAGCGATAATCACGATAACGCCTAGGTCATCAATAATCGCTAGCGCCAGCAGAAAGACTTTCAGGCTGGTTGGTACTCTCTTACCCAGCAGCGCCATAACGCCTAGGGCAAAAGCAATGTCCGTTGCTGCCGGAATCGCCCAGCCTTGGCTGGTAACAGGATCGGCATGGTTAAATGCAAGATAGATCAACGCCGGAGCCAGCATTCCGCCAAGAGCGGCGATTGCTGGGAAAACGGCCTTATCTCGGCTGGCGAGTGAGCCACACATCAACTCACGCTTAACTTCTAAGCCAACCACCAAAAAGAAGATGGCCATCAGGGCATCATTGACCCATAACAGCAGAGTTTTGTTGATATCCAATGCCATAAAACGGAACTGAACTGGCGAATCTAAAAACTGCTGATAAAGGCCCTGTAGCGGGCTGTTTGCCAGAACTAAAGCCACAATAGCGGCCATGATGAGAATTATGCCGCCAGCGGCCTCAAGGCGCAGAAACTGACGGATTGCACGGGTTACCATAGTCACTCTCAGAAACTCCTTACACACATTCGTTAATAATGGGCGAGAGAACGAATTAATGCAGTTAGTTTACGGATTACTTTATTTCGGGAAAAGTAGTTTATAAGTGCTATTAACCAAGGTAAAACCGAGTAATTGATGAGTTTCGTCACACAAAATGTAAAAAAATCCCCACGGGTTAGGTAGGGATTTTTTATTAACTGCTTATTTTTAAAGAAAATCCTAGCGAGTTAAATCGTCGAAGAATTTCTTTACACCGTCGAGAAAACTTTTAGAGCGTGGGCTGTTATTAGCGCTCGAAGAATCGCCAAAACTATCTTCTAGCTCACGCAACAGCTGTTTCTGCTTCTCGTTTAGGTTAACCGGAGTCTCAACCACTACGCGGCACAGCAGGTCGCCCTGACTCCCACCACGAACGGATTTAACCCCTTTACCACGCATGCGGAACATCTTGCCAGTTTGAGTTTCAGCAGGGATTTTCAGCTTTACGCGTCCATCAAGCGTAGGAACTTCAATCTCACCGCCGAGTGCAGCCATGGCAAAGTTGATCGGCACTTCACAGAACAGGTTATTATCTTCGCGCTCAAAGATTGGATGCGCTTTCACCTGTACCTGCACATACAGATCGCCAGCTGGCGCTCCATGCTCACCGGCCTCCCCTTCGCCGCTCAAGCGGATACGGTCACCGGTATCCACACCAGCAGGAATTTTCACCGACAGCGTTTTGGATTTCTCTACGCGGCCATGCCCGTGACATTTGTTGCACGGATCTTTGATAATTTGGCCACGACCATGACAATGTGGACACGGCTGTTGTACGGTAAAGAAGCCCTGACGCATCTGTACCTGACCTGCGCCATGACAGGTTGGACAGGTCACTGGATCAGTGCCTTTCTTCGCTCCGCTACCGTGGCAAACTTCGCATTCAACCAATGTAGGAATGCGAATTTCTTTGGTCACACCGCGTACCGCTTCTTCCAGCGTCAGCTCCATGTTGTAACGGAGATCTGCACCACGGGTCGCACGCTGACGACGACCGCCGCCGAAGATGTCGCCGAACACGTCACCAAAGATGTCGCTGAAGTCTGCACCGCCGCCATAGCCGCCGCCTCCGCCCATTCCACCTTGTTCAAAGGCGGCATGACCGTACTGATCATAGGCTGCACGTTTCTGCGCATCGGTTAAGATTTCGTAGGCCTCTTTGACCTCTTTAAACTTTTCCTCTGCGTCCGTATCCTGATTGCGGTCAGGATGGAACTTCATCGCTAGGCGCTTATAAGCCTTTTTGATTTCGCGCTCTTCCGCGTCGCGGGATACGCCCAAAACCTCGTAATAGTCTCTTTTCGCCATTCTATTTATCCTGCCCTTAACATAACTGCACGGGCGTTGAGTTTCCTCGACGCCCGTGCCGGTTAACAGTCACGACGGTTAGCTAAATGCCACTTCCGCCGTCACCAAGCCCGCTAAGGGCAATTATTTTTTATCTTTAACTTCTTCGAATTCAGCGTCTACCACGTCGTCATCTTTCTGAGCGCTGGTATCAGCCTGCTGAGCACCACCGGCCTGAGCCTGCTGCTGAGCCATTTCTAACAGTTTGCTGGAAGCTTGTACCAGAGTCTGGATTTTCGCTTCGATGTCAGCTTTATCTTCGCCCTTCGCTGCAGTATCCAGCTCAGCCAAAGCAGCTTCGATCGCAGTTTTATCTTCAGCTGGCAGTTTGTCACCGGCTTCTTCCAACTGCTTGCGAGTACCATGAACCAGCTGATCGGCTTGGTTACGAGTTTGTACCAGCTCTTCAAACTTACGGTCAGCTTCAGCGTTAGCTTCTGCATCACGTACCATTTTCTGGATTTCTTCTTCGTTCAGACCAGAAGATGCCTTGATGGTGATCTTCTGCTCTTTACCGCTGTTTTTGTCTTTAGCAGACACATGCAGGATACCATCAGCATCGATGTCGAAGGTAACTTCGATCTGTGGCATACCACGTGGTGCTGGCTGGATACCATCTAGGTTGAACTGACCCAGAGATTTGTTATCCGCAGCGCGTTTACGCTCACCCTGAATGACGTGGATCGTCACAGCGGACTGATTGTCTTCAGCGGTTGAGAACACTTGGCTATGCTTAGTTGGGATAGTGGTGTTCTTCGCAATCAGTGAGGTCATTACGCCGCCCATGGTTTCGATACCCAGAGACAGAGGGGTAACGTCCAGCAGCAGAACGTCTTTAACTTCACCGGTCAATACACCGCCCTGAACCGCAGCACCGATAGCCACTGCTTCATCTGGGTTAACGTCTTTACGTGGTTCTTTACCGAAGAAATCAGCGACTTTCTTCTGAACCATAGGCATACGAGTCTGACCACCAACCAGGATAACGTCCTGTACGTCAGAAACAGACAGGCCTGCATCTTTCAGAGCCACTTTCAGTGGTTCCATAGAGCGGTTAACCAGATCTTCAACCAGTGACTCCAGTTTTGCACGGGTCACTTTAATGTTCATGTGTTTTGGACCAGACGCATCTGCAGTGATGTACGGCAGGTTAACGTCGGTCTGCTGAGCAGAAGACAGCTCGATCTTCGCTTTTTCAGCTGCTTCTTTCAGACGCTGCATCGCCAGCGGATCGTTGCGCAGATCCATGCCCTGTTCTTTCTTGAACTCTTCAACCAGATAGTTGATCAAACGGCTATCGAAGTCTTCACCACCCAGATGAGTATCACCGTTGGTTGCCAGAACTTCGAAGGTTTTTTCGCCGTCAACTTCGTCAATCTCAATGATAGAGATATCGAAAGTACCACCACCCAAGTCGTAAACGGCGATAGTGCGGTTACCCACTTCTTTATCCAAACCATAAGCCAGAGCAGCTGCGGTTGGTTCGTTGATGATACGTTTTACTTCCAGACCTGCGATACGGCCAGCATCTTTTGTTGCCTGACGCTGAGCATCGTTGAAGTATGCAGGAACGGTGATAACAGCTTCAGTCACTGGCTCGCCCAAGAAGTCTTCTGCAGTTTTCTTCATTTTCTTCAGAACTTCTGCAGAGATCTGCGGCGGAGCAATTTTCTGACCTTTAACTTCGACCCATGCGTCGCCGTTGTCAGCTGCGACGATACCGAAAGGCATGATGCCTTTATCGCGCTGAACTTCTTCATCCTCAAAACGACGACCAATCAAACGCTTGATCGCGAACAGGGTGTTTTGTGGGTTAGTCACCGCCTGACGTTTTGCAGGCTGACCAACCAGAATTTCGCCGTCCTGAGTGTACGCAATAATAGAAGGAGTGGTGCGGTCGCCCTCGGCGTTCTCCAGCACACGTGCGGTAGTCCCATCCATTACAGCTACACAAGAGTTAGTTGTACCCAGGTCGATACCAATAATTTTACCCATCGAACATCTCCACTAAGAATTTTGTTATTAATCTCGTTGCTACCGTAGGTGGGGGCGATATTTCTTTTTTCAACCGCCTTTTTTCTACCTATACCCTAAATCATTCAAGTTGCTGGAAGGCGGCAAACGAATGAGTCCCAATAAGCTTACCTAAGTAAGTGGCTCGGGTGATTGAGTGCAGCCAACACACCAGCAGCTTGAAGTATGGCGGGAATACCCGGTAACTAACTGCGTTGTAAGTAAGATGGGGTCGCTCAAGACGACAACAAGGGGGGAGATTAAAAAAAATATGATTTTTTAACCCACAAGATCATTGTTTATGTTCTGACTCCTCATTATTATGCCGCGCGCTCGATCGTTGAAAAGAACCACAATGCGATAAAACATTGTGTTCTCGGGCACGTACCAATGAATTTCCACGCCTAACCAATTGATGTTGCAAATATAAAAATCAACTTCAATGGCGCTGGAATATTTATTTCTACATTAAACTTCTCTTATTACAGAGGCTCTATGCACACCAACAAGTTGGCGAATCCCGGTCCTTTAGGCCTGATGGGCTTCGGGATGACCACCGTCTTGCTGAACCTGCACAATGCAGGCTTTTTCCCTCTTACTTCCGTGATCATCTCAATGGGGATTTTCTTTGGAGGGTTTGCCCAAATTCTCGCTGGGCTGCTTGAGTACAAAAAAGGCAACACTTTCGGTTTAACCGCATTTACGTCCTACGGCGCATTCTGGCTGTCGCTGGTCGGTATTTTATTACTGCCAAAAATGGGTCTGGCCGATGCCAGCGATGCCAGCTTCCTCGGTACTTATTTAGCACTGTGGGGCATTTTTACCCTGTTCATGTTCTTCGGTACTCTGGGCGCTAACCGCATTCTGCAATTCGTGTTTGCCAGTCTGACCGTTCTGTTCTTCCTACTGGCCTACGGCAATATCACGGGCAACGCTGCGGTTCTACACTTTGCCGGTTTTGAAGGTATCGTTTGTGGTGCGAGCGCCATTTATCTGGCTATGGCTGAAGTGATCAACGAACAAGCAGGCCGTACCGTGCTGCCAATCGGCGAATGCAAATGCCATAAAGCAAACGCTCATCCTGCTGAACTGTAATTCTAAGCAGTATCACGCTTTTCTATATCCAGAGCGTTAAACAGCAAAAAGCCCCGCCAATGATGTAATGCTTGTCAGTTAAGCCTGATTTTAGGGGAAGTACACCGATGGGGTCGTAGCGGCGAAGCCGCCGACAACTTTGCAGGGAGCAAAGTTGAACAACGCTTTAGCGTTGACCCCTAGGGTGGAACACATGGATGTGTTCCATAACCGCCCCGCGGTGTGCTAGCCCCGTGTATCTCGATCTCTTAAATGAACAGCATTACGCCAATGTGCGGGGCTTTTTTTACCCTGATTATTTGTGTGCAACAGGTTCTACTAACGCTTTCTTGGGTATACGACCAACGGCACCGCTGAAAGGTTTTCCATCGATGGTATCGTGCGTTCTGATCCCTTCTGGCTTCAACCAGCGTTGTACCCTTGATGGCATATCCAATCCAATCAACAGAATAACGACAAAGGTCAGGCTGAAAGAAAGCGAAGCTAACGCCGTACCAAGATCCAGGCGTTGGGCTATGGTCGCGCCAAGGATAGGTGCAAGTGCCCCGCCTAACGCGCCGACGTTATAGGTAAATCCTAACCCTGCCGCTCGTTGCTCAGTGTCAAAATAGCCGCCAATGAGCTTAGGTAAAATACCGGAAATCCCCTGTCCCAGCATTTGCTGAAGAAACAGCAGAATCCCCAGCGTCCATAGGCTTCCACCGCCAATAGCAAACACAGGAATAATCAGCAGTTGAGATAACAGTAGGCTATACACATAAGCTTTACGCGTTCCCAGCCAATCACCTAGGAAGCCACCAACACAGCACCCAACCGCAGCCCCAAATCCGCTAAAGAACAGAATATGTGCCACGGTCGATGGATCGTAAGCCAACTCAGTCTTTAAATAGGTGGGTAATAGAGCCTGAATCGGCCATGAATAAAGGAAGGCGAACAACACCACGACCATCAGCATCACGCCCGTGGGCCAGCGATTCCCACTGCTTTGCACCATGAAACTAATGAAAATAGCAGCACACAAAAGCCCAAGCACCGTGATGGCAAAAGGATTTCCAATATCGCCTGCAAAACATAAATAGAGAGCCAGTGAAGCGACTATCGTCATACCAACGTTCATCACTTTATAGGGTCCACGATATAAAATATCCACCATGGTTTTTACTGGCTGTTTATTACCAAATTTCTTTTCCCAGTCTTCCGCTTCAGGAATATTTTTACGTAGCCATAGCGCAAAAATAATCGGCAGAATGCCAATAAAGAATAATGCACGCCACCCCCATACAGGTACGACTACGCTGTATACCTGCGCGGAAAGAACGGCACCGATCGAAAAACCTGAAATCAAAAATCCGCTGGCTTTATTTCGTAAATGTTTTGGCCAGCTCTCAATAACATAGGTTGCACTAGAACCATATTCACCCGCCATTCCCATCCCAATCATCAGACGAGCAATAAACATGGTGGTGAAACCGGGAGCAAAACCACAGGCTAAAGTTCCGACTGAAAATAAGACAATGCTAGTTATCATTGCTAATTTTCGGCCATATCGGTCCCCCATTGCGCCTAATAATAACCCTCCAAACCATCTGGAGATAAATGCGGCTGAAATAAGGCTGGCAGCTTCTACGGTAGTTAATCCAAATTCACTTTGAATTTCGGTTAATACCAAAGCGATCAAGACAAAATCAAAGCCATCTAACAGATAACCAATCCATGCGGCAGAAAATGCCTTCCATTGCGGCTTACTGATGTGTCGATACCACGGTAGATCTTGGGTAGTGTTATTCATAAAGCACTCCCGGCGCAGGTCTTTTAAATTGCCTGCGCTCTATATCGTAGGGTAAGAGTTGTTAGTAGATAAGAAACGGTGTTGTATTATTTTGCCGTTCTTTCTGCACTCAGTAATTGGGCTAGCTGACGCAGCTCAGGTAAATACTGTTCTTCAACCGGAGCAAACGGCTTGCGACAAATTGGCGTATCAACAACATCCATATAGTGCAGAATGGTTTTCAGTCCACGGAATACGCCGACTTTAATCAGAACATCTATCACTTTATTACATTCCGTTTGCAGCGCTTGGGCTCGTGCAATATTGCCCTCTTTCAATGCCTGCATAATACCTTTATAACGCCAGCCCATAACGTTATAGGTACTGCCGATACCGCCATCGGCCCCCGCCAACAAGCCGGAAAGGAAGATTTCATCATAACCGTTATAAATGACCTTATCAGGATGTGCACGTCGCACTTGTTCCATCTGATAGAGATCGCCTGATGTTTGTTTCAAAGCAGCCACACCCGGCAGAGTAATCAGCGTTGAGATTTGATCGAGTGAAAGCTTCACTCCGCTCAACGCTGGGATGTTATATACCACCATCGGCAAGCCTTCGGCAGAGTCGATAATGGCGCGATAGTGATCGCAGTGCTCGGCAAAACTGAATGGATAATAGAAAGGAGTCACCGCAGATACAGCGTCAAAACCATAGCGCTTGGCAGCCTTCGCCAACACCTGACTTTCATGCGTACTAATCCCACCCACGTGAGCAATCAGCGTGACTTTACCTTTCGCTTCTTCTGCGACGACTTCCAAAACCTGCTCACGTTCCTGAGCGCTTTGAATGAAAGCCTCACCGGTAGAGCCCCCCACGTAAAGACCGTCAACGCCTTGAGCAATATTAAACTGCACTAAACGACGCAGACTTGGAATATCGAGCTGTTGCTGCGGGTTAAACGGAGTGAGTAACGCGGGCATAACCCCATGGAGATGTTTTGACATATGACCCTCTGACTTGTTTATTTGATGAGCTTAAAGATATACCTTTATACCTATTACACCAGTCTAAAAAACGAACTTTAGCGATATTCGGTTTAATATGTGATCAATCTCAGATATCAGAGAAGGTAAACGATCTTATTTCAATGCAAATGCTGAATAAGATCTCGTTTCACGATCCAAGGATCGTTATTTTTTGCGCGCGTAATAGGCTGCAAATACGCTGTTGAGGTGGGACTTCAGAGCTTTGTCAGCGGCATCAGGCTGCCGAGCACAGATGGCTTTATATATTTCAATATGCTGCTGATAACTCACGTTATTATGGGCATGAAGTTCTGCCAGTGACACGGTTGGACGCGCAGCAATCAGCCAGTCCAGCAGTGCCACATGGATAACCATAAAAATTGGATTTCCGGGGATCTCAGCAAGTTCACGGTGGAACTCAATATCAGAACGAATAAACAGATCGTTATCGTCGAGAGACTGGCTGTTCATTTCCAGTGCTTTCCCCAAACGCGCAATCTGTTCGTCAGTAGCGAACTCCGCGGCATAACGCACTAAACTGGATTCAAAGAATAGGCGCAGCTGTTCAAAATGGGCGATACCGTCCGGTTTAGTCAAAAAGTCTTTCGCCATTCCCGACAGTTCAGAAATGATAGTATCTGCCGAAGGACGACACACGCGTGCGCGTTCTCCGTTATTGATCTGTACCAGCCCTTTACGTTTCAGCGCCGCCAGTGCTTCACGCACGGACGGACGACCCACGTTGAAAAAAGCCATCAGCTCACGCTCAGAGGGCAGTTGCTCCCCTTCGGCGAATTCACGCCGACGGATCATCTGCTCGAGTTCTTCCTCCACCATATCAGACAACTTTTTGCGCGACACCGGCCTACGACGCATCGCATGGCCGATAGCTTCGGGAGTTTCAATTGGACGATCGTCTGATGTGCTCATAGCGTTTACGTTTTGGCTGGTTCCGTCAGTCATATATTCATCACCGAGAGACGGTACATGCTGAATCGCCCCGCTGGATGACAGATAAATAGTTAATAGGTATAACCATTTGAATCATAACATAGGAAAAGAGAAGCGGCTAAGCAAGAGAGAAAGTGGAAAGCGTGATGTCTGACGTGGCGAAAAACAAGCTCACCGCCTTAAAAGCGGAGAGCTGTTCGCACTGTGTTAGCTTTGCTTTTGCTGATTTATCGATACATCCAACAGAGATTCAGCATGCGCTTCACTATTCAAGTCACGCTGTAAATAAAGGCCCAACAGTAACCCAACTAAAGACAGAGCCAGCACATAGTAAGCCGGTGCCATCGGCGTTAGTTTCATTATCAGCGTAACAAAAATCGGCGTTAATCCCCCAAAGATGGCATATGCCACGTTGTATGAGAATGAAATACCGCTGAAACGAACTTCTGCAGGAAACGCGCGTACCATGACATAAGGAACGGCACCCACGATCCCCACGCTAAAACCGGCTAGTGCATAACCCAAGAATAGCTGTTCGGCACTCACGCCGGCGGCAACCGAGTGGTAAAACGTCCAGCTACACACGGCCAGAAAAAGGCTACCTACGATAAACGTTTTGCTCGCACCAAAGCGATCGATCACACGACCGGCAATCACGCATCCCATCGTCAGCGCAATTGTCGCCAAACAGTTTGCCTGTAAAGCCAACGCCGGTGAGATACCAAACTGTTTTTGCAGATAGGTTGGCGTCATGAGAATCACCACCACAATGCCAGCCGAAAGCAACCATGTGAGCAGCATAGAAATGGCGACCTCTTTGCGGTGATTTTTCACTACCGTTTTCAGCGGCATTTCTTCTGCTAATGCTTTTCGTGCCTGCATTTCAACAAAGATGGGTGTTTCTTGTAACCAACGGCGCAAATACATGGCAAATAGACCAAAAATCCCGCCTAAGAAAAACGGAATACGCCAGCCACCAGCCAAAATGGACTCTTGGCTCATAACGGTATTGAGCAATGTCGCCACCAGCGATCCCAACAGGATCCCTGCCGTTAATCCTGCGGTTAACGTGCCGCAGGCAAAACCAACACGTTTACGCGGTACGTGCTCAGCGACAAATACCCATGCCCCTGGGACTTCACCACCAATAGCCGCACCTTGCAGTACGCGCATTAACAGTAATAACAACGGGGCCGCAATCCCGATGCTTTGATAGGTCGGTAACATCCCCATGGCTAACGTAGGCAACGCCATCAGCAATATACTGAGTGAGAACATTTTCTTACGGCCAACTTTGTCACCAAAGTGCGCCATGATAATTCCGCCAAGCGGGCGAGCAAGATAACCCGCCGCGAAAATACCAAAGGTCTGCACCTGACGTAACCACTCAGGCATATCGACGGGAAAGAAAAGATCGCTGACTACCGCCGCGAAGAATACAAAAATGATGAAGTCATAGAACTCTAATGCACCGCCCAAGGCGGCCAGCGTCAGAGTTTTGTAGTCCTGCCGATTTAAACGGCGATTATGATGTTGTTCCATAAGATCCAGCCCAGTACGTTATTTTCATATTATTTTGCGATGTTGTGCTGTTTTAAACAGATGTCATAAAACAGATGTTAAACATTTGTGATGCGAAATAATTAATATAACGTTACTGGGTGACTGGCTAGTCGTACTGAATCTTATGCCACAATGAGCTCAATTTCAGTTGATTGTTTCGCGCCTTGCGCTTTTCGGGCGAAAAGCTGCTATTACACGCGGATCGGTTTCAACATAAGGACCGTCGAGTAATTGGATGCAATAAGGTACGCTGGCGAAAATACCGTGAACGATAGATTTACCGTTTTCGTCTTTCACGCCTTCCAGCGTTTCTTTGATCGACTTAGGCTGTCCGGGCAAGTTAATGATCAACGCCTGCTTACGAATAACGCCCACCTGACGAGATAAAATCGCCGTTGGTACATAATGCAAACTGATCTGACGCATCTGTTCACCGAAGCCTGGCATTTCACGATCCGCCACGGCTAATGTCGCATCCGGTGTCACATCACGACGTGCCGGCCCAGTACCGCCCGTGGTCAACACTAAGTGACAGCCCATCTCATCAACGAGCTCGCACAGAGTCTGTTCGATCATCACCTGCTCATCGGGGATCAGACGCGTTTCCAGCGTAAACTCTGTGGTGAGCGCCTGCTCTAACCACTCTTGTAATGCTGGAATACCTTTATCTTGATAAACACCGCTGGAAGCACGATCGGAAATCGAGACCAGACCTATACGCAATGCATTCATGCAACTACCTCTATGACTATTCCTTGACGCTGGGGATGCAGAATAATACTACGCCAGCCGCTAATAACCACATCTGCACGCTGTAAATGATGCCGTTGGTGGCGATTTGTGATGGCAATAACCGTCATCCCAGCGGCTTGCGCAGCCTTGATCCCAGCCTCATCGCTTTCAAATACCAAGCAATCACGAGGATCCACGCCGTAATAACTGGCCGCCAACAGATAGGGCTCAGGGTCAGGGCGTCCGCTAGTCACTTGTTCTGCGCCAATCATCAACGGCGGCTGCGGCATACCTGCCTGCTGCATTTGCACAGCGGCACGCGACCGGCTTGACTGCGTCACTACACCCCACGGTGTTTCTCCCAAGGCCTGCAACAGTTCAAAAACCCCCTGCTGTAATTGGCTGTGGTGGCGCTGAGTCATCTCTAACAGCGCTTGCTCTAGCGCCTCTAATTCCTGTTGAGTCTCCAGATGAGGCGCTAAACGACGTACGATCTCCTGTACCCGCTGACTATGAATCTGCGCGCCCAACAAGGCATTATCGATACCATGCCGCTGTGCCCACTGCATCCACACCTGTTCCGCATGATTACCTGAATCTAAAAGAGTGCCATCCATATCTAGAAAAACGGCGGCAAATTGTTTTCTCCACATAACGAATACCTCTTAGATAGGAATTAAGCCAAGTATAAGACTTACGGTAAATCCGTCTGGTTTATGAATCAAAGATTCGGAATAAACTGTAGGGGAATGAGTGGCAAGGAGTGATGACAGGAGTTATCTGGATTACATAAATGTCAGGTTTCGTTCACCAGTATATACGCCGCGGAGTAAAGTTTCGTTCGCCGGTTAGCATCTGCATTTTCATGAAATTACTGACGTAGGCGACCGAGTCGGGTGCGCCAGCGCGCGCACCCGACACCCGCGCGCTTTTATCCGAGACGCCATCTCCGCTCCGGTTTGGTATCGCCCATCCCGGGCGCCCCAAACTCCACCGGTACATCCCTGTACCGGCGGCTCTCTCTACCAAAACTTAACTCAAAAAAGACAAAGTCTTTTAGGCTTATTAGATTTTGATCTTGCCGTTGACCTTTTCCGGCACATTACCGGACAGCCGAGTGAATCATGCTGGTTAGGATTCGCCTACAGGGATGTAGGCGAAAGAACGGAGGAGCCAGGATGGCGATTGCCGTTCGTTCCGTTAAGACCGGAATGATGAAATGAGGGCACCCGCGTAGCGGGCTGGAAGGTGGAGCCAAGCCGGGTTGTTAGGGGGCGGCGACTGGCCCCCTAACACGGACGCCCACGCGGTTTAAATGTGGAGTTCAGTGTTTTAAGCGGACGTAGCTTACTCCATATCTAAAACACTTATGCCTCCTCCCCCCATGGCCTCCATGATAATCGGTATCGGCGTCAACAAGTGTTGTCGCATCAACTCACCCGCCTGTTTTCCATCACGAGCCAGAATGACGTTCACCAGTTGATCGTGCTCATGGTGTTTATTCTCCAGCATTTCTACGGAAAGTACGGTCTCGCGCAGCCAAATAAATCGATAGCGTGCTGCCAAATCAAACAAGCGCGCTCGCATTTGCAGTAAATATTGCGAGCCACAGCCAGCCACAATCGCGGTATGAAACGCCTGATGACGTTGATCCCATTCATCGAGCAGTGCTTCGCTAGCTTCTGTCGCCTCGAGTTTGGCAAGCATATGGGCACGCGCCAAAATGTCCGCTTCCCAATCATCGCCTCCGCGCTCAATCGCCAGTTGTACCAACATTGATTCCATATTGGCGCGCGCATCAAAAATATCCAGCAACTCAGCCTGCGACATCGGCGCTACGCGATAACCCTTTTGGCTCACCACGGTCACCAGATGTTCGGCTACTAGCTGTGACAACGCCTCTCGCAGCGGGCCAACACCTAGGCCGTAGCGATTCGTCAACAAGCTCATACGCAGTTTTTCTTCCGGCTGATAGACGCCACGAATAATGTCCCGTTTCAGCCATTGATAACCGTCAAAGGTAGGATGGGGTAAAGAGGCGGTCATAGGTATGGCTCCTAAACTAGCAACGAAGCAAAAAGAATCACCTGCCAAAAGTACAGGCTTTCTAATACCAATAAACGCCGTCCCAGTTCTCGCTGAGATCGGCGCATCAAAATTATTGCCAAGCTTCTGCGTTATCTCAAACTCTGCTGAGGCTGTTTTTGCCACTGAAACAATGTTTTCCAGCGGGTCATAATAGGCACTGTGCAAATAATACCAATGCCCAGCAACACGGTCGAAACCACTTCAACGCGTTGCTCTGGTCTGAACATCATGACCACCAGTACAAAAGTGATAAACAGAATTACCGTCCAAGTCAGGTAAGGGTAAAGCCACATTTTGAGTTTGATCTCCTGCCCACGCATCAACAGAATTTTACGCATGCGAAGCTGGGATACCGCGATCACCAGATATACCAACAAAGCGATGGCACCAGAGCTCGCAATTAAGAAATTAAACACCTTGGCTGGCGCATAGTAATTCACTACCACGGTAAGAAACGCCGCACCGGTAGAGAGTAATACCGCCACATAAGGCGTTTTACTGCGGTTAGTTTTTCCCATAAATGCAGGTGCGTCACCGCGATGGCTAAGTGAGTACAGCATACGTGATGCGGTATAAAGCGCCGAATTCAGACAGCTGGTTACCGACAATAAAATCACGCAGTCCATAATCAACTTGGCATGAGGAATATGCAGCAGCTGTAGCACTGAACTGTATGAGCCTATCGTTTTTAGCTCTGGGGCATTCCACGGAACCAACGCCACGACAACGAAGATCGAGCAGAGATAGAAGATCGCAATACGCCAAATGACAGAATTGGTTGCGCGCACAATGTGCTTATCCGGCGTATCGGACTCAGCGGCTGCAATCGTGACGATCTCGGCCCCCATAAACGAAAACATAGTGATCAACATCGCGCTAATTACGGCACCAAAACCATTCGGCATAAAACCGCCATGATCCCACAGACGAGAAATACCGCTCACCTGAACGTGCGGATAGAAACCAGTAATCGCAATGGTTCCTAGAACGATAAAAGCCAGAATCGCAATGACCTTGCACAGCGCTAGCCAGAACTCAAACTCCCCGTAATTTTTAACACTGAGCAGATTACTACCGGTCAAAGCAAGGGTAATTAATAGGGAAAAGAGCCAGATCGGCACCACCGGTAGCCATGAGTTGAGAATAATGGCGGCAATATTTGCTTCCAATGGGATCACTAAAACCCAAAACCACCAGTAGAGCCAACCAATGGTATATCCCGCCCATTTGCCGATAGAGCGTTCTGCATAGGTGGAAAAGGAGCCGGTATCCGGTGAAGCGACCGCCATTTCGCCCAGCATGCGCATGATCAGCAGCACCAGCAGACCGGCGAATAAATAAGACAGTAATACCGCTGGCCCTGCTTGAGAAATCGCAACGCCAGAGCCCACAAATAGACTTGCGCCGATAACCCCCGCAATGGACAGCATCGTGACATGGCGGGACTTCAGCCCGCCTCCCAGCGAGTTTGTTTCTGCTACCTGACCCATAATTAAACCCTCTCGAAAGTTTTTCACTTAGGGAGAGCGCTCCGGCATTCCCGCGCCGGAGCACGCGCGTTGTTATTATTTATCCATCAGACTTCCTTTATGACGGGTGCTACTCACATACCCTCAAGCACCACGTTGCGCTTAATTCTTCTTAGCCTCAGTAAAACATGCAGCAATAATATCCAACCCTTGCTTAATCTGTGCGTCGCTTACCGTCAACGGAACCAAAATACGTAGCACGTTGTAATACGGCCCACATGACAACAGGATTAACCCTTTGTCACGCGCTCTCGCCACCACTTCAGCCGTCAATTTGGCATTAGGTTTATGGACGTCGCCGTCTTCAAACAACTCGATAGCAATCATGGCGCCCAAACCACGTACATCACCAATTTCACGATGCGTCTCTGCGATACTTAATAAGCCTTCTTTCAGCTTTTGACCGACATCGTTGGCGCGCTGTAGCAGGTTTTCCTCATCGAAAGTGTCGAGCACGGCAAGCGCAGCAGCGCAGGCAATCGGGCTCCCCGCATAAGTTCCGCCTAATCCTCCCGGCGCAATGGCGTCCATGACTTCAGCTTTACCCGTTACGCCCGCGAGAGGGAAACCCCCTGCGATAGATTTAGCGAAAGTCGTGATATCGGCGGCAACGCCCAGCTGTTCCATTGCAAACAGCGTACCGGTACGTCCTGCCCCACTTTGCACTTCATCGGCTATCAGCATAATCCCGTGCTCATCGCACAGGGCCCGTAAGCGCTTCATAAAGTCCGGCGAAGCAGAGTAGAACCCACCTTCCCCTTGTACGGGTTCAATGACAATCGCCGCAATATCTTCCGGCGCTGCGTCATTTTTGAAGATGCGATGAATACTGGCGATGGCATCATTGTCGCTCACACCGTGTAACTCACACGGGTACAGCGCGCGAAATACGTGGCCTGGCATTAATCCCATCCCCGCAGAATACGGGTTCACCTTACCGGTGAGCGATAAGGTATAGTGGGTACGCCCATGATATGCCCCGCTAAAAGCAATGGTGCCGCTACGCTTTGTGGCGGCGCGAGCGATTTTCACTGCGTTTTCAACCGCCTCTGACCCCGTCGTCACCAGAAGCGTTTTCTTGGCGAAATCTCCAGGCACGCGTTTATTCATGATCTCGCACAGCTCCAGATAAGGCTCATAGGCGAGAACCTGGAAACAGGTATGCGACAACTTTTTCAGTTGAGCTTCCACCGCAGCGACGACTTTAGGATGCAAATGGCCAGTGTTCAGCACCGCAATTCCGCCTGCAAAATCGAGATACTCACGCCCTTCAACGTCCCATACGCGGCAATTTTCTGCACGCTCGGCAAAAATGGGATGGATCTGCCCCACTCCGCGTGGAACGGCGTTGCCGCGGCGCTGCATCAACTCTTTATTCGTGCTCATCAGATGTCCTCTCAGTGTTCGGGTAGGCGGCTAATGCCGCTCTATTGGCGTTAATAAATCAGTGTGGGTACCTTTATCCCAATCCCTTGAGAAAGAGATGGGCAGCATTGGGTTGTCTTACAAACCAATGCACATATATTTGATTTCTAAGTAATCCTCGATGCCATATTTGGAACCTTCTCGGCCAAGGCCTGAGGCTTTAATACCGCCAAAAGGCGCCACTTCGTTGGAGATAATTCCGGTATTAATGCCGACAATGCCGTATTCCAACGCTTCACCCACGCGGAACACACGGCTTAAATCACGAGCATAAAAATAGGCTGCCAAACCAAACTCGGTATCGTTAGCCTGAGCAATAACATCAGCTTCATCGTTAAATCTGAACAGCGGCGCTAACGGACCGAAAGTCTCTTCCTTTGCCACTTTGGCGCTAGACGGAACGTTAACGAGAATGGTGGGCTGAAAGAAATTACCGCCTAAATCGTGGGGCTTGCCGCCGGTAATGACGCGAGCACCTTTTGATAGTGCATCCTCGATATGCTCTTTCACTTTAGCCACGGCTTTTTCATCGATCAGCGGCCCCGTCGTCACCCCCTGCGTCAAACCATCGCCCAGAGTGAGTTTTTCGACTGCTGCCTGTAACTTTTCAGCAAAAGCGTCATAGACCCCATCCTGCACATACAAGCGGTTAGCGCAGACACAGGTTTGCCCCGCATTACGGAATTTAGAGGCTAAAGCACCTTCCACCGCTTTATCTAAATCAGCATCATCAAACACAATAAACGGCGCATTGCCGCCCAGTTCGAGAGAAACTTTTTTGATATCTTTGGCACATTGCTGCATAAGCTGGCGGCCAATCTCTGTCGAACCAGTGAAAGAGAGCTTACGTACCAATGCGTTACCGGTAAGCTCATTACCAACCTCACTGGCAGATCCGGTCACGACGTTAAATACCCCAGCAGGGATACCAGCACGCTGAGCGAGCTCGGCTAACGCTAGAGCAGAAAACGGCGTTTGGCTGGCGGGTTTGAGTACCATTGTGCAACCTGCGGCAAGCGCAGGTCCTGCTTTACGAGTAATCATTGCTGCAGGAAAATTCCACGGTGTAATCGCAGCGGTAACACCAATGGGCTGCTTAATCACGATAAGACGTTTATCCGCCTGATGCCCCGGAATTGTGTCGCCATAAATACGTTTGCCCTCTTCGGCAAACCATTCGATAAAAGAGGCCGCGTAGGCAATTTCACCCTTAGCCTCGGCGAGCGGCTTGCCCTGCTCCAGCGTCATTAACTTGGCAAGATCGTCTTGATTAGCCATCATCAAATCAAACCAGCGACGTAAAATCACCGCGCGCTCTTTGGCGGTCAATGCACGCCATGCGGGCAGAGCCTGATTAGCCGCTTCAATGGCGGCGCGAGTTTCATCTGCCCCCATTTTGGGCACCGTGCCCAATAACTGACCATTGGCCGGATTTGTCACGTCTATGGTTTGTTGATGACTGGCATCACGCCATTCCCCTTGAATAAAGGCCTGCTGACGAAATAGCTTATGGTCGTTAAGTTGCATTTTTATTTCCTTACTCATCATTAATTTAGCTATTTTTATGCGGTATTTTTACGGCACTGCAAACGCAGTTTTATCTTTAATATTCGCGGTTAATGAACGACCGAGATGAGTTTGCCCAGCCAACAAAGCCTGAACTTTACTTACAATATGCGTGCCAATGGGAATGGCTGAAGTCGCCGCCGGTGAAGGTGCATTGCAGACGTGGATACTGCGTGCGGTCGTCACGAACAGGAAGTCGTCGATAAGTTTGCCGTCGGGAGATACGGCCTGCGCACGGACACCTGCGGGATAAGGCTGCAGATCGTTTTTCGTTAAGCTAGGGCAATACTTTTGTACGCGTTTGAGGTACCCACTCTTACACAAGGAATTCTTCATCTCGTCCAAACCTGATTTCAGGTTTTGACGCATAACGCTGCGGATACCAGAAGAACCCAATATCTCCAGCGTATCGCTCAATGAAATATCGCGCTTACGGTAGCCCTCACGCTTAAATGCCAGCACGGCGTTTGGCCCCACGGTCACGCTACCGTCGATCATGCGGGTTAGATGCACGCCGAGGAATGGCATTGCTGGATCGGGAATGGGATAAATAAGATGGTTGACGATCTGATTGTGCTGCGGCGCTAAACGGAAATACTCACCACGGAATGGGCAGATAATGAATCCGGGATCGATGCCCAGCATTTTCACCAAACGATCCGCCATTAGGCCAGAACAGGTGATCAGGTTAGATCCTTCGTATTCCCCCTGAGTCGTGGAAACAATCACACCCTGCGCATGTTCCTGAAGAGCGGTGACTTCTGCGTTATAAAAAATCTCGCCACCAGCCGCACGAAAGCGCTCGGCCATCGCGGCGGTCACTTCGGTGTAGCTCACAATGCCGCTGGAAGGAACCAGAATACCGCCTAAGCCCACAATATTGGGTTCGCGCTCGTGTAGCTCTTCTGCGCTAAGCCAGTAACGCTCTAAGCCGTTAGCTTCGGTGCGATCCCACAGCGCACGCATCCGTTCCATTTCCAGCGCTGAAGTTGCCACCAGCATTTTTCCACAGGTGTCATATCGAATGCCGGTTTCGTCGCAAAACGCTTTGGTCGCACGGTTACCTTCAAGGCAAAACTTAGCCTTTAGACTACCGGGCGTGTAATAAACCCCCGCATGTATTACACCGCTGTTATGCCCAGTTTGATGACGCGCGGGGCCGCTCTCTTTTTCTAGCACTGCAATACGGGCGTCAGGGTAAACGCCGATCAACTGCATGGCCGTCGACATTCCAATAATGCCACCGCCAACGATCACAAAGTCATACATCCGGCTAATTCCTTCCTCGAACTTTCTTGCGTGCTCTCGTACTTACATACACAAGGGCACGCTTGGTTAATAAAAGGCAGGGGGGCTTATTGCCCTGTCTGATAGTGCGAAGTGGAATAGCTGATATAACCACGCTGACGCATCAACTCTCGGCGCAGTTCTGGATGCGGTGTAAAACGATCGCGGCCATGTAGCCAGAACAGGTTGTTAATCAGCAACAGCTTTCCAACCGGAACCGGAACCGAAACAATATTGCGGCTACCTTCTAAGGCGTCTGATAACTCACTCAGCCAGTTCCCCTCTTCAAAATCTTTTGGTTGGACAAACTGATCGATATACCGCATCACAGGACGGCCTAGCCCATCGACATCAAATACGGGATGGAAAACATCTTGCGAGACATTTTTGCTCGGTGGCGCAGTCCAACGCATTGGTCGGCGTGCCAGAGGATGACTGAAATATTTGTCCAGCGATTCCCAATCATCGAGATGTAGCAGAAGGGAGTTTCCGCCTTGCATATTCTGTTCATCGATTTTCATCATCAAAACATAGTCAGTCACTTCGTCGACAAAAGTGCCGTCGTTATGCAACTCCAGCACACGATGTGGCTGACGCAGATAGCTATCTGAACTATCGACATTTTTCACCACAAAACGCGCATAGAATTGGCCACTCATCGCATCGTAGTTTGAACGACCAATGAGATGAGCTACCGCGGTAGCAATTTTTACCATCTCATCAGCTTGCTCAACGTGATCGATACCGTCTGCGCCAATCAGTAGCGCGCCCTGTGAGCGGGAAAGAATGGTATTGAGCAACAGCGGCTGGAGCTGCTCTGCGCAGAGTTCATTGAGGATCTTTGCCACTCGGAAACGCAGGAAAGATTTGTACTCCAATGCCTGTACCGGCCATTCTTCAACTAACGATAAAAAGCGTTGGATTGTGGTTGCATCAAAATTGAGTTCAAGCATGCGCGGCGACTGTGCAGAGGGTCGAACGGTAAAGCCCTGCCCATTGGCTTTAGCTTCAGAGATATCCTGTTTTACGGCGGTTAACGCATTCATCAGAAAGTATCCTCGTTGCAGAAAATTATCTTCGGCAGAGCAATTCCTAGACATGCTCATTTCGTAGCCATAATCTAAAAATATCTACATTTTTGAGAATTGCGTATAAAAAGCACAGAAATGTTTATTTTTTGTGATCAAAGATACACATTTTATTTACATGAAGGGACTAAGGGATTAGCGGGAAAATAATTAATTTCTTTAAATTCAAATAATTATTTATTATCCAATAGGATGGGAAGAAAAATGGATGTTATTTGGATGTAAAAAAACCAGCCCTAAGGCTTAATGCTGATCGTTTAAGAGATCGAG
The DNA here is from genome assembly GCF_020150375.1 of Hafnia paralvei. Classification (NCBI taxonomy): domain Bacteria; kingdom Pseudomonadati; phylum Pseudomonadota; class Gammaproteobacteria; order Enterobacterales; family Hafniaceae; genus Hafnia; species Hafnia paralvei. The sequence goes on from NZ_CP083737.1 coordinate 3,950,185, forward strand.
ATACACGGGGTTAGCACACCGCGGGGCGCTCCGGCAGCTAAAGCTGCTACGACCCCATCGGTGTACTTCCCCTAAAATCACGCTTAAGTGACCAGCATTAGCCCTAAGGCTGGTTTCATTGGCTGAATAGCGAGATTACAGCAGATCAGCGATCATTTTTTCCAGTTTGCCCTGGTCTACGGCAAACTTACGGATGCCATCAGACAGTTTATCAACGGCCATTGGATCCTGATTGTGCTGCCAGTAGAATTCCGCTTCGGTCAAACGGGCTGGACGCGCTTTGATTTCGCCGGTGTAGCTCAGTTTACGCTCAACGTCGCCCTGTGCTTCAGACAGTTCTTTTAACAATGCAGGTGCGATAGTCAGACGGTCACAACCAGCCAGTTCCAGAATTTCGCCCATGTTACGGAAGCTTGCGCCCATAACCACGGTTTCATAGCCGTGCTGCTTGTAGTATTCGTAGATTTCGGTCACAGACACTACACCCGGATCTTCGTTTGGCGCGTATTCTTTCTTATCGGTGTTAGCTTTGTACCAGTCAAGGATACGACCAACAAACGGAGAAATCAGGTATACGCCAGCTTCTGCACAAGCACGAGCCTGCGCGAAGGAGAACAACAGAGTCAGGTTACAGTTGATACCTTCTTTTTCCAGCTGTTCAGCAGCACGGATACCCTGCCAAGTAGAAGCCAGTTTGATCAGAATGCGATCGTTGCTAATGCCAGCATCGTTATACATTTTGATCAGACGCTTAGCCTTAGCGACGCTTGCTTCAGTGTCATAAGACATGCGGGCGTCAACTTCAGTAGAAATACGGCCCGGAACCAGTTTCAAGATTTCCAAACCGATATTGACGGCCAGCTTATCTGAAGCATCCACAACCTGCTGAGCTTTGTCGTTGCTCTGGCTGCGAGCCCAAGCGATAGCTTCATCGATCAGCTTACGGTATTCAGGAATTTGTGCCGCATTCAGAATCAAAGAAGGGTTGGTCGTTGCATCTTGTGGTTGATACAACTTCATTGCGGCGATATCGCCGGTGTCGGCCACAACGGTGGTCAGCTGGCGTAGGGATGTCAGTTTATCGGTCATTTTTAGCGTTTCCATTATTGGTGCATAAAACCAGAATTAATGCAGCAATGGTTTTGCTTGTCACTTTTGAGCTATAACACTGATAACCCCAAGTGAATAACGCCATTGTGCATGAACTGTTGGCGGTTTATGACGTGCCTATCGCTGATAATAACACGCATCACGTGTTGCGCAATGCACTAAACTCGTCATAAAACCTATCACTTTTATCGGTTCTAACGCAGAAATGGCAAGCAACCGTTTTCGGCCTAAGTAAAAACAGCGCATAGCCGATAACAAGAATAAATCGCCATAGGTTTTCAAACTTATGCTACATTCTTGCCGTTTTTTCAAACCACACTTTTGCGCGAGTTGCGCAACGCCGAAGCCCATTTGTCACAATAAAAATATCCTCGGCTAGGTAAAATTTGCGTAATGCTTGCCGATGTAGTTACAGCAGGTATAGTTACGCTAAGTAATTAAACACCAGGAGAGCATTTTGACGGATCTAATTAACTTTATTAACAGCATATTGTGGGGATCGGTACTGATCTACCTTCTGATCGGTACCGGTCTATTTTTCACTATACGTACCGGTTTTATTCAGTTTCGCCACTTCGGCCATATGTTTTCGGTACTCAAGAACAGCAACAAGTCAGACACGGCTGGGATTTCCTCATTTCAAGCACTCTGCACCAGCCTAGCGGCTCGCGTTGGCACGGGTAATCTTACCGGCGTGGCGATTGCCATCACCGCTGGTGGTCCTGGCGCGATTTTCTGGATGTGGGTGGTCGCTATTATCGGCATGTCGACATCCTTTATTGAAAGTACGCTGGCTCAGTTATACAAAACCAAAGACGATCAAGGGAACTATCGCGGCGGCCCAGCCTACTACATGGAGAAAGGGCTAGGCATGCGCTGGATGGGAGTGCTGTTTTCCATCTTCTTAATTATCGCATTTGGTTTGGTATTCAACGCCGTCCAGTCAAATTCTATCGCACAGGCAACAGCCGTCGCCTTTGGTATACAGCCATTTTATGTTGGCATTGGATTGGTGATCCTCAGTGGCGCTATTATTTTTGGTGGGCTACGTTCAATTGCCAAAACAGCAGAGCTCATTGTTCCGTTTATGGCAATTGCCTATCTTCTGCTCGCGTTCTGGGTGGTGGGACATAATCTAAGTCGTATGCCTGAAGTGATTATGCTGATTTTTAGAAGCGCTTTTGGTCTGCAGGAGGCCGCTGCCGGCGCAGTCGGTTATGGTATTGCCCAAGCAATGACGCAAGGGATTCAGCGCGGTCTATTCTCAAACGAAGCGGGAATGGGCTCGGCGCCTAACGCAGCAGCGTCAGCAACCCCTTACCCGCCGCATCCGGCGTCACAAGGCTATGTGCAGATGTTTGGAGTGTTTGTAGATACTTTGGTTATCTGTAGCGCTACAGCCGCTATCATCCTGTCATCCGGAGCATTAGAGCATACGTCAGGTTCCATCAGCGGTATTGAACTCACCCAGCGTGCACTCTCTTCTGCCGTGGGAGGGTGGGGCACTATCTTTATCGCCACCGCCATCTTCTTCTTCGGCTTTACGTCAATCATCGCTAACTACTCCTATGCTGAAAGTAATCTCATTTTCCTTGAGCATAACCATCCTGCTGGGCTGATGCTGTTTCGTTGCTGCACGCTCGGCATGGTGATGTTTGGTACCCTTGCCGAATTACCGCTAGTGTGGAAGATGGCCGATCTTTCGATGGCGATGATGGCCATCACTAACCTAATTGCCATTTTGCTGCTCTCAGGCGTGGCGCTCAAACTGGCTAAGGACTATAACCACCAGCGCAGTATTGGCCGATTACCTACTTTTGACATCAGCCAATACCCTGAAATCCAACAGCAGGTTGAGCCCGGTATTTGGGACAAGCCTAAATCTGAATAATTCATAGACTCCATCATCCGCTATTCATCATTAGGGGAGCAAACTATCGCTCCCCTATCACACTGATTCATCACTCCGCATAATAAATTTGTTACATTAGTCACCAGACACTAACCACAGGATCGATCCATGCTGATTATTATTTCACCTGCCAAAACGCTGGATTATGAAAGTCCGCTGGCGACAACGCGCTTTACCCAACCTGAGTTGCTCGATCACTCTGCCGAACTGATGGAGTACTGTCGTGAGCTAACACCTGCGCAAATCGGCAGTCTGATGAAAATCAGCGATAAATTAGCAGGCCTAAATGCGGCTCGTTTTGCAGAATGGCAGCCTAATTTCACGCCGCAAAATGCCCGTCAGGCTATTTTGGCATTCAAAGGCGATGTTTATACGGGTCTTCATGCTGAAGATTTCAGCGAGCAAGACTTCGACTTTGCTCAACAACACCTACGCATGCTCTCTGGACTGTATGGTTTACTGCGTCCGTTGGATTTGATGATGCCTTATCGTTTAGAGATGGGCATCAAGTTACACAACGCTAAAGGCAATGATCTGTATAGCTTCTGGGGCGATTTGCTCACCGAAAAATTAAACCAGCAGCTAAAAGAACAAGGCGATGATGTGCTGATCAATTTGGCCTCCGATGAGTACTTTAAAGCCGTCAAACCCGCCAAACTGGATGGCCAACTGATTAAGCCAGTGTTTTTAGATGAGAAAGGTGGGAAATTTAAAGTCATCAGTTTCTACGCTAAAAAAGCGCGTGGACTAATGAGCCGCTTTATTATCCAGAACCAATTGACTCAGCCAGAACAGCTGAAAGATTTCAACCTTGAAGGTTATTTCTTTGATGAAGAAAAAATTGATAAATCAGGCAGCGAGCTAATTTTTAAACGCCACGAGGCGTAAACCGCTGACAACGTTGCAGGGAGCAAGAAACATATGAATGTGCTCCTTGCTCCCTCGGCGTGGTAGACCCGCGTATCTCGATCTCTTAAACGATCAGGACACCTAGCTTTTTATCACTTATTTTCGCGTTTTCACTTTGCCCATTGCATCATAAAAGCGCGAAGCGGAACGAAATCTGCCGCCATCTGATGCGAGAGCAGAGGCAAATTGGCGCGTTCTGCCAGTTCGGCAGGCAAAGGTAAGTCGCTAGATAAAATCTCGTCAACCACCTCTTTAAATTTCGCTGGGTGTGCAGTGCCCAAGAACAAACCAAACTCGCCCGGTTGCAATGTATCGCGCAACACACGATACGCAATCGCAGCATGTGGCTCAGAGATATACCCCAACTGGGAAAGTTCGCGCACGGTCTGGCGTGTGACATCATCAGAAACATGCCCATACGCCAACTCTTTTAGCTGCCAAATTTTACGCCGGAATAGCTCTTCTACTCGTGGCCAGTTATTTGGGCGGCTCACATCCATCGCATTCGACAATGTCGCTACGGTGTTGTGCGGTTGCCATTGTCCCGTAGCAAGAAAACGAGGGACGGTATCGTTCGCGTTGGTCGCCGCGATAAAGCGTTTGATTGGCAGCCCCAACGATTTCGCCAACAGACCCGCGGTTAAATCACCAAAGTTACCGCTGGGAACAGAAACCACCAACTGGTTGCGCGCTTCCTGCGGGAGTTGAGCCACAGCTTCAAAGTAATAACAGATTTGCGCCAACAATCGGCTGATATTGATAGAGTTAGCAGAGTTAAGTCCCAATGCCTTTTTCAGTTCTTCATCATCAAAAGCCTGTTTGACCAGCGCCTGACAATCATCAAAATCCCCCTCAATGGCAATCGTCTGAATATTTCCACCTAAGGTACAAAATAACTTTTCCTGCAGTGGGCTAATTTTGCCCTGCGGGTACAGAATAACAACCCGCACGTTTTCCAAGCCATAAAACGCATGGGCCACTGCAGCTCCGGTATCGCCCGAGGTCGCCGTCAGAATGGTCACTGGCTCATTGCCGGCGACTTCCTGCAGCATCTGCGCCATAAAGCGCCCGCCGAAGTCTTTAAACGCTAGCGTAGGCCCATGGAAGAGCTCCAATGCTGCAATGTCAGGCTCAACCGAAGCAACTGGTGCAGGGAAAGCAAACGCTGCTTTGACTCGGCGATAAATCACGTCTGCTGAGAATTCATCCCCCAGATATGCCGATAAAATATTAGCACTGCGGGTAACAAAATCTTGTTGTAAGAGCTTATCGATCTCTGTCAGTTCAAACTCAGGGAGCTCAAGAGGGAAAAATAGCCCCTGATTCTTACCTAACCCCTGTTTAATCGCCTGCGCAAAGCTGACCTGTTCGTTATGATCTTTCAAATTATAAAGTTTCATGCATTATCCCAGTCGTCGTGCGCCTGCGTTATCCAGACGGCAAATGTGAACAAAACCTTCTTCGTTTTGCAGATAGTTATTTTCCAGCCACTGTGCCATACGCTGAGCAGTATCTTGACGATCGCAAATGGCAAACAGCGTTGGGCCAGAACCAGAAATCCCGCAGGCTAGTGCGCCGATATCCTGCGCAGCCTGACGTGCCTGCGCAAATCCGGGTAACAGTCGAGTACGGTATGGTTCGGCAATAACATCATGCATCAATTTAGCCGCCAAAACGGGCTGGCGGGTATGGCACGCATGGATGAAACCGGCCAGATAGCGTCCGTGGCTGATACAGTCTTGTCGGCGATACTGAGCAGGTAAAATAGCGCGGGCTTCAGCGGTGGAAACTTTGATGCCCGGATAAGCCATCACCCAGAACCATTCATCGAAACCGGGAACGGTTTGGCTAATGATGCCGTTTTCTTCCAAAATCAACTGCAACCCACCGAGGTAACACGGTGCAACGTTGTCATAATGCACGCTGCCGGAAATGCGCCCTTCCATTTCCCCCATCAGAGCTAATAGCTGAGTTTGATCGAGTGGTTGCTCCGCGAACTCATTGAGAGCCATTAATGCGGCCACAACGGAGCAAGCACTAGATCCTAAACCAGAGCCAATAGGCATATTCTTTTCTAGTACCATCGCTACCGGCAGTTCGTGACCAATGGCCTGACAGAAGCGCTCCCAGCACTGATATACAATGTTATCTTTCGGATCGCTTGGCAGCTTACTTACGAAGCTACCTTTCGCACTCAAGCTGAATACATCCGCAGCTTCAACGCTAACGCAATCACCAAGAAATTGGCCATCAATAGGTGACACGGCGGCCCCCAACACATCAAAACCCACGCTGACGTTACCAATTGAAGCCGGTGCGTAAACCTTAACCATATTAGACTCCCAACTTCCATGACAAAGTACGCAGCAAATCTGCAAATACACCGGCAGCGGTCACGTCGTTACCCGCACCGTAGCCCCGCAGAACCAGTGGAATCGGCTGATAATAGCGACTGTAAAACGCTAAGGCATTTTCGCCATTTTTCACTTTATAGAGCGGATCATTGCCATCCGCTTCTACCATTTTGACCTGACAGCGACCATCAACAATTTGTCCAACGTAACGCAGCACCGCTCCTTTCGCGCGCGCTTTCTCCACTCGTTCAGCAAACCCATCGTCTAACTGTGGTAGGTGAGCCAAGAACGCCGATGTATCCCCACCTGCGTCGAAATCGGCAGGCAGCACAGACTCAACCTCAATGTCGTTCAGCTCCATGCTGTAGCCCGCTTCACGCGCCAAAATAAGTAGCTTACGTGCGACGTCCATTCCAGAAAGATCGTCACGTGGATCGGGCTCGGTATAGCCGAGTTTCTTCGCCTCAAGCGTGGCTTGCGATAAAGACATCCCCTCCTCTAACTTGCCGAAAATAAAGGAGAGAGAACCAGACAAAATCCCAGAGAACTGTACTAGCTCATCGCCAGCGCTCAGCAAATTTTGCAGGTTTTCGATAACCGGCAAACCCGCACCGACGTTGGTGTCGTATAAAAACTTACGGCGCGACCCCGCTGCTGCCTGACGCAGTTGATGGTAGTAGTTCATGGAGCCGGTGTTGGCTTTCTTGTTTGGCGTCACCACGTGGAAACCGTTGCTAAGGAAATCAGCATATTGATCGGCAACTTCCTGACTGGAGGTACAGTCAACAATCACGGGATTCAGCAAATGGTATTCGTTCACTAAACGGATTAAGCGACCAAGGTTAAACGGCTCTCTGGCATCAGCTAATTCACTCTGCCAGCGATCGAGTTCAATACCATGCACGTTGGTTAGCAGCGCCCGCGAGTTCGCGATACCACACACTCGCAGGTCGATATGTTTATTCTTCAGCCATGATTGTTGGCGATGGATCTGCTCAATTAGCGCACCGCCTACGCCACCGGAACCAATCACAAAGACCTCAATCACCTGATCGGTATTGAACAACATCTGGTGGCTGACACGAACGGCCGTGGTCGCTGAGTCGTTATTAACTACCACGGAAATAGAGCGTTCTGAAGAGCCCTGTGCAATCGCAACAATATTGATATTGGCACGCGCCAGAGCGGAGAAGAACTTAGCCGAAATACCGCGCATAGTCCGCATACCATCACCGACGACGGAGATTATCGCTAAGTGCTCAGTGACATCCAGCGGCTCTAGCAAACCGTCTTTCAGCTCTAGATAGAATTCTTCGTTCAGTGCACTTTGCGCACGCTCCAGCTCACGCTGAGGGATGCAGAAGCTAATGCTGTATTCGGATGAGGACTGTGTGATCAGCACGACCGAAATCCCACTACGCGACATGACCGCAAACACGCGCGCCGCCATGCCAACCATACCTTTCATGCCTGGACCGGAGACGTTGATCATCGCCATATTGTTCAGGTTAGTTATGCCTTTTACCGGTACGCCATCAGCACCACTTTCGCGACCGATGAGAGTTCCGGGAGCTTGGGGATTTGCGGTATTTTTGATGAGGCAGGGAATTTGGAACTGGGCGATAGGTGCAATGGTGCGAGGATGAAGAACTTTGGCGCCAAAATAAGAGAGCTCCATCGCCTCTTGATATGACATTGATTTTAATAATCTTGCATCGGGTACAGTGCGTGGATCGCAAGTGTATACGCCGTCAACGTCGGTCCAGATCTCACAACAATCAGCGCGCAGGCAGGCCGCGAGCACCGCAGCGGAATAATCAGAGCCATTGCGGCCTAATACCACCAGTTCGCCTTTATCGTTACCTGCGGTGAAACCCGCCATTAATACCATGTGATCGGCAGGAATCGGTTCATCAGCGATGCGACGAGTGGACTCCGCAATATCTACGGTTGATTCCAGATAGCCGCCAACGGCCAAAAGTTTTTCCACCGGATTAATCACGCTAACGCCGTAACCACGCGCCTTAAGCAGCTCTGCCATAATTGCAATCGAGAGTTTTTCACCGCGACAAATCATCGCTGCATTCACACTATCTGGGCATTGTCCCAACAGCGAGATACCATGCAACACCTGTTTGATTTGAGCAAACTCAGCGTCAACCAGCTGTTTAAGGCGGCCATATTCAAATCCAGACTGAGCCTGATCAAGCCCTGTCAGTAAATCGGCAAAAATCGTTTCTGCGTCGCTGATATTTGGCAGCGCATCTTGTCCGGCAATCGTTTTTTCTACCATCGCCACTAAGTGATTGGTTATTTTCGCCGGCGCAGACAGCACGGTGGCAACCTGTCCCTGACGGGCATTATTTTCTAAGATGTCAGCAACGCGCAGAAACCGATCTGCATTCGCCACTGAGGTACCACCAAATTTCAGCACTCGCATTTGTAACACTCTCCCGAATTAGGCTTAAAAAAAAGCCCGCACTGTTTAGGTGCGGGCTTTTTTCTTTCTCTTTTTCTGTACGCGTCAGCCCGCCCCGTTACATGTAGTATCGGTGGTGGTAATAATTGTTGTGGTGTTCAGGCTGTAGTTATGAAAACTAATACGCATCTCTGTCTGTCCAATAAATTCTTGTGTCTGCCCTATATTGGTTAAAGCAAAGGCCAAACTAAGTCAACGAAATTCTGTTGTTACTCGACAACATACTGATAACCTAAGCAGCATAAAAACCTTTATAAAAACCCTATCTCAGCAAAAGTGCGCTGAGTCACACTTTATGACTGAGCAGAATGAGATAACTTTGCGCACCTTCACCGAGCATTCGACGTTTTCAGTTTTTTTCTTCGTTAGCTTATTTTTTCAGCGCCTTTTCGATATCGTGAATTAACGTATGTAGCATCGAAGTGTCACGCTGAGCGAGTAAACCGAGTCGTTGATCGAGCCAATCTGATAGTTTTTGATCGTCCTCAACGTTCAACGCGCTCAGCAAACGATGAACCCTATGACGCAAAGCCACTAATTGATTCTGTTCGGCCAGCTGTTGGGTTTCGACCCTATTTTGTATCAACGACGATAGCTGATAGCAAAACACCATCACCGCCTGACCCAAATTCAACGATGGATAGTCCGCCACCATCGGAACCCCCGTCAGAATATCCGCTAAGGCGAGTTCTTCGTTTGATAACCCCGACTCTTCTCGACCAAAAACGATAGCGCAACTGGCAGTCCAGCTCTGCTTTTCCTGCAAGATACCCGTAAGTTCCTGAGGCGAGCAGTAATAGTGGTATCTAGCACGGCTTCTGGCGGTCGTCGCAACGGTGAAATCCACATCAGCTAGCGCAGCTTCCAAGGTATTAAAGTGCTGGGCGTTATCTAAAATATCTCCAGACCCGTGCGCGACCCAACGCGTGGCAGGCTCAAGATATGCCTGACTATCAACGATCCGTAAAGATGAAAACCCCATGGTTTTCATAGCCCTTGCTGCAGCGCCAATGTTTTCAGGTCTGGCCGGAGCGACCAGTATGATGTGTATTTGCATATAAATGCCCGATTTTTAACAATTCGTAATTAACAGAGCGCACTTTATCTTGCTCTAGCTGGTTTTTCCAATAGCTTCAAAGTTACATTTTTTTAACAAAAAAACGGATTTTTCTATTAGATAAAAAAGGAAAAAGGTATTTTAATCAAAAAACATGCAGAGACTACGTTATTTAGAACAAATACGATAAATTCATTTTTACAATCAATGAATTAAATTTTATATAAATCTAGAATAAAGTTTAGTTTTGTCGTGCAAATTTACCGAGCTTAATCAGAGACAAACTGGCTTAAGTTCGTTATTAAGCTCACATACTTGTAAGTGTTTTTCACAAATCTGTTAACGTGCTACAATTGGATTTGATATATGTCAACAAAGCGTAGTTTTGTTGGATGGCAATTGCGGTGTGTGCTGTTATATTGCTGTTAATAGGGTTAGGATGTGCGCCGCTTTTGGCACCACCGGGGCTGTAGGGAGTAACATCCCCTGACCAACCTAGCGATGTTGTTGACGTTGATGGAAAGTGCATCAAGAACGAGTTTACGTACTTTAGTCTGTTGAATCTCTATGTTGTTACATCATCGAAACAGCCACACTCTCGATTTGATGTTTTAGGATCCAAGACTACTGTACTTCCCTATTTCTATTTTGTTGGCAATTTTAGGTAGCAAACACATGCAGACCCCGCACATTCTTATCGTCGAGGACGAACTCGTCACTCGAAACACACTTAAAAGTATTTTTGAGGCGGAAGGTTATATCGTTCATGAAGCCAATGATGGCGCAGAAATGCACCAGATCCTGTCAGAATTTGACATCAATCTGGTTATCATGGATATCAACCTGCCTGGTAAAAATGGCCTGTTGTTGGCTCGCGAGCTGCGTGAACAAGCAAATGTAGCGCTGATGTTCCTGACTGGCCGCGACAATGAAGTGGATAAAATCCTTGGCCTGGAAATCGGTGCCGATGATTACATCACTAAGCCATTCAACCCACGTGAGCTGACTATTCGTGCTCGTAATCTTCTGTCTCGCACCATGAATCTGGGCGGTGGCACCGAAGAGCGCAAGCTGGTTGAAAGCTATCGCTTTAACGGTTGGGAATTGGACATCAACAGTCGTTCATTAGTCAGCCCTAACGGCGAACAATACAAGCTGCCACGCAGTGAGTTTCGTGCCATGCTGCACTTCTGCGAAAACCCGGGGAAAATTCAGTCCCGTGCAGAACTGCTGAAAAAAATGACCGGCCGTGAGCTCAAGCCACATGACCGTACCGTTGACGTGACCATCCGTCGTATCCGTAAGCACTTCGAGTCTACGCCAGATACTCCGGAAATCATCGCGACGATTCACGGTGAAGGCTATCGTTTCTGCGGCGATCTGGAAGAGTAATCTCCAGCGTTAAGCAAGACACACAAAAAAGGCCGGATAATCCGGCCTTTTGCTTATCTGTCGTATGAATGTCTCATCAATGACAGCAATAAAAAAGCGGAGTTTCCTCCGCCTATTCATCATCTCAATCTAAAACGCAACTACGCGTTTTGACGCCACCACTCAGCGAGTAGGATGCCGGTTGCAACAGACACGTTCAAGCTTTCAACTTGGCCTGTCCCCCCGATGGACAGACTTAAATCGCCCTGCTGCATAACGGTTTCAGACAGACCGTCACGCTCTTGACCTAACACTAACACCATTTTCTTAGGCAATGTGGCCTTAGTCAGCGGCGTAGTGCCTTTATGACTGGAGGTGGTGACAATGGTATAGCCTGCACGACGAAACTCATCCAGCGCGCCATCAAAGCCATCGGCATCAATAGCCTGAATATGCTCTGCGCCACCTTCAGCGGTACGCACAGCCGCGCCAGATTCCAGCATCGACGCATCCTGAACCATCAGCCCTTTTACACCAAAGTGCGCACAGGTACGCATGATGCCGCCTAAGTTATGCGGGTTGCCCACATCTTCCAACGCCAGCACACAGTCGGTGTCCGCGGCAGTTTTCAGGTAAGAACGAGCATCTAGACCATTACGTTTTTTGATCAGGAAGCAGACACCGCCATGATGTTCGGTTCCTGATGCTTTCGTCAGTTCCTCATCATCAACCACATGATAGGCTTTACGGTTCGCCGCCATCCAGCGCAGAGCTTCTCGGAAACGTGGTGTTACCGACTGAACAAACCATGCGCGCACAATAGCGTCAGGACGGCTTGCAAACAAAGCCTGACATGCATTTTCGCCGTAGACTCGAGTTTCTTCAGCCCGCTGACGACGCAACTGCTCAGGGTCGATAAAGCTCTTACCGGCGATACCACCGTGATCTGGCTTATCTTCTTCATTCGGTGCACGAGAAACCGTTTTCCAAGGCGAACGATCATAAGGGCCTTCACTACGCCCTTCGCTACGGCCTTCACTGCGGTTCGCACCAGCAGGACGGCGTGAGCGATCGTTTTCTTGGCTACGGCCTTGACCACCACGGCGATCGTTGCGACGGTCTCCATCCTGAGCACTACGGCCCTGTCGACCACCTCGTTCACCTTGACGCCCTTTACCTTCCGGACGCGATTTTTGGTCACGGTCTTTGCTGTCGTCCTCACTACGGACGTACATCACTTTGACCTTGCCATTTTTGCCATTAAAAGAATCGTTCATTGCTATCTCCACCAACGCGCAGGGCGCGAAGATTACCTGATGTGTGACCACTAAGCTATACCCAAATGACTTGCATCCGCTAACAAATTACGGCGGCAAACAACCTGAGCACTTAAGCTTTGGACAAAAGCTGGCATCTATTATAACCATTGAGGAAACCTGATTGTGATTAATATCCCCAAGCACCATAATGCTTAACATTATCTAAACATTAACGTTGCTTTTACCGTTGAAAAGCTCGGAATATTTATCCAAACCACGAGGTTAACCATGAATACCGTTTGTCCATCCTGCCAAACCACCAATCGTTTACCCGAAGAGCGCATTGAGGATCAGGCTAAATGCGGTCGCTGCGGTCATGAGTTATTCGATGGTGAAGTGATTAACGCAACGTCTGCTACGCTGGATAAAATTCTCCAAGACGAATTACCAGTCCTAATCGACTTTTGGGCACCATGGTGCGGCCCGTGTCAGGGATTTGCCCCCGTTTTTGAAGAGGTCGCTGAAGAACGTGCAGGGCAGATTCGCTGTGTGAAAGTCAACACTGAGGCAGAACCCGAGCTCAGCGCCCGTTTCCGCATTCGCAGTATCCCAACGATCATGCTTTACCAAAATGGTCAATTGGTGGACATGCTAAACGGCGCGGTGCCAAAAGCGCCATTCGATGGCTGGATCAACGAACAACTTGCCACTAAAGCTTAGTTATCTCATTGATGCTATCAAGCCCAGAGAAATTCTGGGCTTTTTACTTTTTATCGATGCCCATACCTATCGACGCTGTACCCTGCTAGCCCGCTTGTTTAAAATAGCGCTTTTGCCTCATCAGAGAAGTCGATGTCTCCTAATGCCGTTCTGCGTTTGCGTGAGCTACGCTTAGCCAAAGCAACAAAACCCTTTCTTACCCGTGGAGGTCGAGTCACGCGCTGTCAGCGTTGTCTATTGCCCGCAACGCGCTGCTTATGCGAGACCATCTCACCACGCATAGCAAACAGCCGTTTTTGTCTGATGATGTACGATACCGAGCCGATGAAGCCGAGTAATACAGGACGCCTGATTGCTGATATTTTGCCAAATACCGCGGCCTTTCAATGGGCGCGCACCGAGGTTGATCCTGCGCTTTTAACGTTACTTAATAGCCCTGATTATCAGCCCTATGTGGTTTTTCCCGGTTCATATGCCCCAGAGCGGGCCGTGACAACGCTAGACACAAGTATGAATGCCAAGCCACCGTTATTCATCATGCTAGATGGCACATGGCGCGAGGCGACCAAAATGTTTCGTAAAAGCCCTTATCTCGACAAGTTCCCCGTTTTCTCGTTAGAGGCAAAGCTTGAGAGTGACTACACGCTACGCGAGTCGGCACGTGACGATCAGCACTGTACGGCAGAGGTTGCCGCGGCTTTGTTGGATATTGCTGGCGATAGCGAAGCGGCTTTGGGGTTACAACAGCACTTTACCTATTTTCGTCGTCAATATTTGCTAGGTAAGCCTCATCACCGTGAAGAGGTCACTGCAGAAAATATCTAGAGGTATTAGACTCAGCCTATCCGCTTCGGCAAGGAGTCATGGCTATGAGTCAACGCAGTCTGGAATCGTTGTTACGCCCCAAATCAATCGCCGTTATCGGTGCATCAAATAAGGTTGGGCGTAACGGCCACCTGATAATGCAGAATCTGCTGAAAGGAGGATTCTCTGGCCCTGTAATGCCCGTCACTCCTCGTTATCAGGCCGTTTGTGGTGTCCTTGCCTATCCAGACATAGAGTCTCTCCCCTTTGCTCCCGACCTCGCCATTTTGTGTATCAATGCTAAACGCAATATCGAAGTCATCGCCGCATTAGGAAAAAAAGGATGCCGAGCAGCGATTGTTCTCTCCTCTCCAAACGCTCAGGCTCAAGAGCTAAAATCCTGTGCCCAGCAACATAATGTGCGTCTGCTAGGGCCAAATAGCTTAGGCCTGTTGGCTCCGTGGCAGAAAATGAATGCCAGTTTCTCTCCTGTCCCTATTTTGCCTGGCAAGCTGGCGTTTATCTCTCAGTCTGCAGCCGTATCCAATACGATTCTGGATTGGGCTCAACAGCGTGAGATTGGCTTTTCATTATTTATCGCATTGGGTGATAGCCTTGATATCGACGTTGATGACTTACTCGATTTTTTAGCACGAGACAGCAAAACCAGCGCCATCTTGATCTATCTTGAGCATTTACATGATGCCCGTCGTTTTCTTTCTGCGGCGCGAAGCGCATCGCGTAATAAACCAATACTGGTCATCAAAAGCGGTCGCAGCCCGCAGGCTCAGCAGCTACTCAATAGCGTGCAAGGACTGGACGCTGCCTATGACGCAGCGATCCAGCGCGCAGGCTTACTCCGCGTTCAAGATACGCATGAGCTTTTCTCTGCGGTAGAAACACTCAGTCACATGCATCCCCTACGAGGGGAGAAGATCCTAATTATCAGCAACGGCGCAGCACCGGCAGCGATGTCCGTTGATGAGTTACTGCGCCGCAACGGCAAGCTTGCCACGCTTGATGAGGAAACCCTGACGGTATTACGTAGCAAAATGCCTGAAGATGTTTATCTGAAAAACCCGATTGACCTACGAGATGATGCAACGCCAGCGCGCTATCAGGTAGCTATCAGTACCTTATTAGACAGCCACTGCTACGATGCGGTATTAATCATCCATGCACCGAGCGCTGCGGCACCGGCCACAGCCACTGCAGAAACCGTGATTCAGGCGCTTAAACAGCATCCTCGCGGCAAACGAATTTCCGTACTGACAAACTGGAGCGGCGAGTTTTCATCGCAGGAAGCGCGCCGATTATTCAGCGAAGCAGGAATACCGACCTATAGAACACCAGAAGGTGCAATTACCGCCTTTATGCACATGGTTGAATATCGCCGCAACCAACGTCAGCTCATGGAGACGCCGGCTCTGCCTGCAGCCCTAATAGCCAACCCGACTCAGGCCCATGACCTTATTCAGCAGGCAATGAAAGAGGGGATCTACCATCTCGATACGCATGAGGTGAGATCGATTCTGTCGCACTATGGTTTGCATACGTTACCCACATGGATTGCCAACGATAGCACCGAAGCAGTACATATTGCGGAGCAAGTTGGATATCCAGTCGCCCTGAAACTCCGTTCGCCAGACATTCCTCATAAATCGGATGTACAAGGGGTCATGCTTTATCTGCGTAACGCGAGTGAAGTTGAGCAAGCGGCCAATGCCATTATAGATCGTGTTAAGCACGCGTATCCTCAAGCACGAATTCATGGTCTGTTAGTCCAAAGCATGGCTAACCGCGCAGGCTCTCAGGAGCTACGGATACTCGTCGATAATGATCCGGTTTTCGGCCCACTGATCATGCTGGGAGAAGGTGGTGGGACGTGGGATCCTGACAATGATGCGGCCGTTGCTCTTCCGCCGTTAAATATGACACTGGCTCGCTATCTCATCATGCAGGCAATTAAAGGCGGTAAAATTCGAGGCAGAAGCCCTTTGCAGCCACTGAATATCGATGGGTTAAGTCAGCTACTTGTTCAGGTTTCTGACCTTATCGTCGACTGCCCAGAGATTACCCGCCTCGATATTCATCCCGTCTTGGCCTCGGCAGATGATTTCACCCTGCTGGATGTTTCGTTACAGCTAACGCCTTTTGCTGGTGATGCCGAAAACCGCCTAGCCATACGCCCTTACCCACAGCATCTGGAAGAAAACGTCACCTTGCGTAACGGAGCGACCTGTTTGCTACGCCCCATACTTCCAGAAGACGAGCCGCTACTGCAGCAATTTATTCAAAAGGTAACTAAGGAGGATTTGTACTATCGTTACTTTAGCGAGATCAACGAATTCACTCATGAAGATCTTGCTAAGATGACGCAGATTGACTACGACAGAGAAATGGCTTTTGTCGCGGTTATACAGGAAGAAGGGCGCGATGCCATTATTGGTGTCACTCGCGCACTATCGGACCCTGATAATCACGAAGCAGAGTTTGCCGTCCTCGTTCGCTCAGATCGTAACGGCTTGGGGCTAGGAAAAACGCTATTAAGTAAAATGATCGCTTATTCAACCCAGCGCGGTCTTGAGAAGCTCGTAGGTATTACGATGCCCAATAATCAGGGAATGATTGGCCTAGCGCGAAAACTCGGATTTCAGGTCGATATCCAAATCGAAGACGGTATTGTCAATCTAAGCTTGCCGCTAGGTAATCTCACACAGGAACATACTGAATTTTGCTGAGAGGGTAGCGACAAATCGAGGCAAAACATACGCAATCAAGGGAAAGTAGTGTTATTATCGCCCGATTCCCTAGGCTAATATAACTGTATGTAGCATTTTGCTACACAATGATGAGAGAAGAAGCGCACTGTGATGTTGTCTAAATTTAAACGAACGAAACATCAACAACACCTTGCACAACTGCCAAAACTTCCCCAGACAGTTGAGGATGTTCAGACGCTGTTTACGCCAGAGGCTTTCCGACTGGCGCTAATAGACGCGATTTCTAACGCCTCTCGCCGTATTTACATCACGGCTCTGTATCTGGAAAACGATGACGGCGGACGCGATGTTCTCAATGCCTTGTATAGCGCAAAGCAACAGCATCCAGATTTAGAAATCTACGTTCTCGTCGACTGGCACCGTGCACAACGTGGACGTATTGGCGCCGCGGCAACGAATACAAATGCCGACTGGTACTGCGCCATGGCCGATCAACACCCTGGCATTTCAGTTCCTATTTATGGCGTACCGGTAAATACCCGTGAAGCTCTCGGCGTTTTACACCTCAAAGGCTTTATTGTCGACGATCAAGTGATTTATAGCGGCGCAAGCCTGAATGACGTTTATCTACACCGTCATGATAAATATCGTTATGACCGATATCACTTCATCAAGAACAGCCGCTTGGCCGATACGATGTCTGCTTATATTCAAAATAAGCTGCTTACCGATCCCGCGGTTCAACGACTAGATCGTGACGATCGTCCTAAAAGTCCAGAAATTCGCAATGAAACACGACAATTCCGCCATGGCTTACGCAGCTGCGGTTATGATGTTGCAGCGATTGCCAGCAACGATGAATTAGCAGTAACCCCTCTTGCTGGATTGGGTAAACATAGCGTACTCAATAAAACAATCCACCATTTGATGTGCAGTACAGAAGAGAAAGTGACGCTATGTACGCCTTATTTCAATATGCCGGCTCTTTTAGTGCGCAATATTATTTATTTATTGCGACAAGGTAAGCAGGTCGAAATTATCGTGGGCGACAAAAAGGCGAATGATTTCTATATTCCAGAAGATGAGCCATTCAAGATTATTGGTGCGCTTCCCTACCTCTACGAAATTAACCTACGACGATTTATGAGCCGCCTGCAACGTTTCGTGGATAATGGTCAACTCATTGTGCGTCTTTGGAAAGATGAAGATAATACCTATCATCTAAAAGGTATGTGGATTGATGATCAATGGCAGTTGATTACAGGAAACAACCTGAACCCACGAGCATGGCGACTAGATTTAGAGAACGCAGTTCTCATTCATGATCCTAAGCATCAGTTACATGACCAACGCCAGAACGAGCTAGAGTGTATTAGGACCAACACGCATATTGTGCGTAGCTACCTTGAGCTTGAAACTATTCAACAGTATCCACTGAAAGTACGTAAGCTAATAAGACGACTCCGCAGAATTCGTATTGACCGCCTAATAAGCCGAATATTGTAACTATATTAAGCCTCCTTTTTGGAGGCTTTTTTATATTCGTAATCCAATGAATGCTATTCATTCGTACGTTTCCATTAACAACTCAGCCATGCGAAAAACAAATTAACCCGAAGATTTCCATCGGCGATTCTTTTTAGGTTTTCTTTTTTCAAATAGCAAAGAACCCCAGCCTTTCGACTGAGGTTCTTTATAATGCTTGGCAGTTGTATGACGGGCTTCCTGCCCGTCACCCCTCGGGCAGCACTTCGCGCTGTGCAAATCCGTTCCCGACGGATTTGTCCTACTCAAAGCGTAACTCACCGACAAACAACAGATAAACAAAAAAGCCCCATGCTTTCGCATGAGGCTTTTCCGTTTATTTAATGCCTGGCAGTTCCCTACTCTCGCATGGGGAGACCCCACACTACCATCGGCGCTACGGCGTTTCACTTCTGAGTTCGGCATGGGGTCAGGTGGGACCACCGCGCTATCGCCGCCAGGCAAATTCTGTTAATCAACCCGCCGCGTATATCGCTATACCCAGCCAGTTAATCCAATCTTTGAACAAGCTTACTCTTCGTCTTAGTCTCTCAACCAAAACACCTTCGGTGTTGTAAGGTTAAGCCTCACGGATCATTAGTACTGGTTAGCTCAACGTATCGCTACGCTTACACACCCAGCCTATCAACGTCTTAGTCTTAAACGTTCCTTTAGGAGACTCAAGGTCTCAGGGAAGACTCATCTCGAGGCAAGTTTCGCGCTTAGATGCTTTCAGCGCTTATCTTTTCCGCATTTAGCTACCGGGCAATGCCATTGGCATGACAACCCGAACACCAGTGATGCGTCCACTCCGGTCCTCTCGTACTAGGAGCAGCCCCTCTCAATCTTCCAACGCCCACGGCAGATAGGGACCGAACTGTCTCACGACGTTCTAAACCCAGCTCGCGTACCACTTTAAATGGCGAACAGCCATACCCTTGGGACCTACTTCAGCCCCAGGATGTGATGAGCCGACATCGAGGTGCCAAACACCGCCGTCGATATGAACTCTTGGGCGGTATCAGCCTGTTATCCCCGGAGTACCTTTTATCCGTTGAGCGATGGCCCTTCCATTCAGAACCACCGGATCACTATGACCTACTTTCGTACCTGCTCGAGCCGTCACTCTCGCAGTCAAGCTAGCTTATGCCATTGCACTAACCTCACGATGTCCGACCGTGATTAGCTAACCTTCGTGCTCCTCCGTTACTCTTTAGGAGGAGACCGCCCCAGTCAAACTACCCACCAGACACTGTCCTCAATCCCGATTAGGGACCGGAGTTAGAACATCAAACATTAAAGGGTGGTATTTCAAGGTTGGCTCCATGCAGACTGGCGTCCACACTTCAAAGCCTCCCACCTATCCTACACATCAAGGCTCAATGTTCAGTGTCAAGCTATAGTAAAGGTTCACGGGGTCTTTCCGTCTTGCCGCGGGTACACTGCATCTTCACAGCGAGTTCAATTTCACTGAGTCTCGGGTGGAGACAGCCTGGCCATCATTACGCCATTCGTGCAGGTCGGAACTTACCCGACAAGGAATTTCGCTACCTTAGGACCGTTATAGTTACGGCCGCCGTTTACTGGGGCTTCGATCAAGAGCTTCGCCTTGCGGCTGACCCCATCAATTAACCTTCCAGCACCGGGCAGGCGTCACACCGTATACGTCCACTTTCGTGTTTGCACAGTGCTGTGTTTTTATTAAACAGTTGCAGCCAGCTGGTATCTTCGACTGGCTTCAGCTCCATCCGCAAGGGACTTCACCTACGCGCCAGCGTGCCTTCTCCCGAAGTTACGGCACCATTTTGCCTAGTTCCTTCACCCGAGTTCTCTCAAGCGCCTTGGTATTCTCTACCTGACCACCTGTGTCGGTTTGGGGTACGATTCAATGTTACCTAGAGCTTAGAGGCTTTTCCTGGAAGCTTGGCATCAACTACTTCATCACCGTAGTGACTCGTCATCACGCCTCAGGGTTGATATGCGACCGGATTTACCAAGTCACACCCCCTACACGCTTAAACCGGGACAACCGTCGCCCGGATAGCCTAGCCTTCTCCGTCCCCCCTTCGCAGTAACACCGAGTACAGGAATATTAACCTGTTTCCCATCGACTACGCCTTTCGGCCTCGCCTTAGGGGTCGACTCACCCTGCCCCGATTAACGTTGGACAGGAACCCTTGGTCTTCCGGCGAGCGGGTTTTTCACCCGCTTTATCGTTACTTATGTCAGCATTCGCACTTCTGATACCTCCAGCAACCCTCACAGGCCACCTTCACAGGCTTACAGAACGCTCCCCTACCCAACAACACCTAAGTGTCGCTGCCGCAGCTTCGGTGCATAGTTTAGCCCCGTTACATCTTCCGCGCAGGCCGACTCGACCAGTGAGCTATTACGCTTTCTTTAAATGATGGCTGCTTCTAAGCCAACATCCTGGCTGTCTATGCCTTCCCACATCGTTTCCCACTTAACTATGACTTTGGGACCTTAGCTGGCGGTCTGGGTTGTTTCCCTCTTCACGACGGACGTTAGCACCCGCCGTGTGTCTCCCGTGATAACATTCTTCGGTATTCGTAGTTTGCATCGAGTTGGTAAGTCGGGATGACCCCCTAGTCGAAACAGTGCTCTACCCCCGAAGATGAGTTCACGAGGCGCTACCTAAATAGCTTTCGGGGAGAACCAGCTATCTCCCGGTTTGATTGGCCTTTCACCCCCAGCCACAAGTCATCCGCTAATTTTTCAACATTAGTCGGTTCGGTCCTCCAGTTAGTGTTACCCAACCTTCAACCTGCCCATGGCTAGATCACCGGGTTTCGGGTCTATACCTTGCAACTTGACGCCCAGTTAAGACTCGGTTTCCCTACGGCTCCCCTATTCGGTTAACCTTGCTACAAAATATAAGTCGCTGACCCATTATACAAAAGGTACGCAGTCACCCCATAAAAGAGGCTCCCACTGCTTGTACGTACACGGTTTCAGGTTCTATTTCACTCCCCTCGCCGGGGTTCTTTTCGCCTTTCCCTCACGGTACTGGTTCACTATCGGTCAGTCAGGAGTATTTAGCCTTGGAGGATGGTCCCCCCATATTCAGACAGGATGTCACGTGTCCCGCCCTACTCATCGAACTCACAGCATATGCATTTTCAAGTACGGGGCTATCACCCTGTATCGCCGGACTTTCCAGACCGTTCCTCTGACACATACGCTGATTAAGGTTCTGGGCTGCTCCCCGTTCGCTCGCCGCTACTAGGGGAATCTCGGTTGATTTCTTTTCCTCAGGGTACTTAGATGTTTCAGTTCCCCTGGTTCGCTTCGTTAAGCTATGTATTCACTTAACGATAGTGCAACGAATTGCACTGGGTTTCCCCATTCGGAAATCGTCGGTTATAACGCTTCATATCAGCTTACCGACGCTTATCGCAGATTAGCACGTCCTTCATCGCCTCTGACTGCCTAGGCATCCACCGTGTACGCTTAGTCACTTAACCTCACAACCCGAAGGTGTCTCTTGGTGAACGCGGTTACGAACCGGTTCAAGACAACATTCAAGATTGCAAAAAATTGAGAGACTGCTTAATGCTCGCTGTGTCAGTGTTTGACCGAAGTCATTCTCACAGCGGCTTAAGCTTTCAAATTTCAGCTTGTTCCAGATTGTTAAAGAGCAATATCTTAAACACGACTTAATCAAGTCATCTTTAAGATATTCAGGTGATAATGTCTTTCACTCATTATCGGAATGGCGTCCCCAAGGGGATTCGAACCCCTGTTACAGCCGTGAAAGGGCAGTGTCCTAGGCCTCTAGACGATGGGGACACGAAAATACCGACAAAGCTTACACTTTCTCGTTTCGTATCAGCATGAGTCTTAAAACTCACAACATCAACAGGTGCTCTTGCTCATTAATTTCATCAGACAATCTGTGTGGACACTGCACTTAACGCTATCTTTAGGTAAGGAGGTGATCCAACCGCAGGTTCCCCTACGGTTACCTTGTTACGACTTCACCCCAGTCATGAATCACAAAGTGGTAAGCGCCCTCCCGAAGGTTAAGCTACCTACTTCTTTTGCAACCCACTCCCATGGTGTGACGGGCGGTGTGTACAAGGCCCGGGAACGTATTCACCGTAGCATTCTGATCTACGATTACTAGCGATTCCGACTTCATGGAGTCGAGTTGCAGACTCCAATCCGGACTACGACATACTTTATGAGGTCCGCTTGCTCTCGCGAGTTCGCTTCTCTTTGTATATGCCATTGTAGCACGTGTGTAGCCCTACTCGTAAGGGCCATGATGACTTGACGTCATCCCCACCTTCCTCCGGTTTATCACCGGCAGTCTCCTTTGAGTTCCCGACATTACTCGCTGGCAACAAAGGATAAGGGTTGCGCTCGTTGCGGGACTTAACCCAACATTTCACAACACGAGCTGACGACAGCCATGCAGCACCTGTCTCAGAGTTCCCGAAGGCACTAAGCTATCTCTAGCAAATTCTCTGGATGTCAAGAGTAGGTAAGGTTCTTCGCGTTGCATCGAATTAAACCACATGCTCCACCGCTTGTGCGGGCCCCCGTCAATTCATTTGAGTTTTAACCTTGCGGCCGTACTCCCCAGGCGGTCGACTTAACGCGTTAGCTCCGGAAGCCACGCCTCAAGGGCACAACCTCCAAGTCGACATCGTTTACAGCGTGGACTACCAGGGTATCTAATCCTGTTTGCTCCCCACGCTTTCGCACCTGAGCGTCAGTCTTTGTCCAGGGGGCCGCCTTCGCCACCGGTATTCCTCCAGATCTCTACGCATTTCACCGCTACACCTGGAATTCTACCCCCCTCTACAAGACTCTAGCTTGCCAGTTTCAAATGCAGTTCCCAAGTTAAGCTCGGGGATTTCACATCTGACTTAACAAACCGCCTGCGTGCGCTTTACGCCCAGTAATTCCGATTAACGCTTGCACCCTCCGTATTACCGCGGCTGCTGGCACGGAGTTAGCCGGTGCTTCTTCTGCGAGTAACGTCAATCACCAAGGTTATTAACCTTAATGCCTTCCTCCTCGCTGAAAGTACTTTACAACCCGAAGGCCTTCTTCATACACGCGGCATGGCTGCATCAGGCTTGCGCCCATTGTGCAATATTCCCCACTGCTGCCTCCCGTAGGAGTCTGGACCGTGTCTCAGTTCCAGTGTGGCTGGTCATCCTCTCAGACCAGCTAGAGATCGTCGCCTAGGTGAGCCATTACCCCACCTACTAGCTAATCCCATCTGGGCACATCTGATGGCGTGAGGCCCGAAGGTCCCCCACTTTGGTCCGAAGACGTCATGCGGTATTAGCTACCGTTTCCAGTAGTTATCCCCCTCCATCAGGCAGTTTCCCAGACATTACTCACCCGTCCGCCGCTCGTCACCCAGAGAGCAAGCTCTCTTGTGCTACCGCTCGACTTGCATGTGTTAGGCCTGCCGCCAGCGTTCAATCTGAGCCATGATCAAACTCTTCAATTAAAAGCTTGATGTGCTTCAACACGTGAAGCGATGCTCGAAAATTAACTTTCGTAGTTCTTCTTTAGTTAAACAAGTCAACTAAATGAATTACTGCTTGGTCACTCTTCAAGACTTTAATATTTTATCGTCCGAGGACGTTAGATATTGTCTTGTGAGTGCCCACACAGATTGTCTGATAAATTGTTAAAGAGCAGTGAGTTAGGAGACTTAGCTTGCTAACTCGAGGTGGCGTATAATACGCTTTCCTCTTTCAGAGTCAACCCATAATTTCAGGTTTTTTTCTCTGTCGAACTTCGGAGAGGATGTGAAGTGATTCACATGTTCCGTGTCGATGGAGGCGCATTATAGGGAGTTCTCGCAGGCTGACAACCCCTAATTTAACTTTTTTTTCTATTTGGCTCATTTTCAGCCATATCGAGCACTAAAACCGCTGTTTTATCACTTTTGGCAAATCTGCAAGGCTATTAATCACAAAATCAGCCTTAGATTCTGCTTCTGGTGTGACCGGCTTCCCCGTGCGAACTAAAATTTTAGTCGCCACTCCTGCAGCTTCACCCGCGAGCAAATCCTCAATTTTGTCGCCTACTATATAGGAAGCGCTCATATCGATATTTAGCTCTTCTTGAGCAGACAGCAACATGCCTGGCTGTGGTTTGCGGCAATCGCACACCTGACGGAATTCTTCTACCGTCCCTTCCGGATGATGTGGGCAATAGTAGACGCCGTCTAAATCAACGCCGCGATCGGCCAGTGACCAATCCATCCATTCGGTAAGATGCATGAACTGATCTTCGGTAAACATACCGCGAGCAATGCCTGATTGATTCGTGACCAAAACCAAGGCGAAGCCCATCTTTTTCAGTTCAGCCATTGCGTCAATTACGCCGTCTATAAACTGGAAGTTATCGCTTTCATGAACATATCCGTGATCGACATTAATCGTGCCATCACGATCTAAAAAAACTGCAGGAACAAGCTGGGCCACAGATATTCACTCCTTATGGCGTTAGTTGCTGCTAAGTATCGCATGATTTGCGCTAAAGAGAGAGCATCTAACTCACTCGACTTCTGTTGACTTAGACGTCTAGACGCCTTAACATCCAGTTCAATACTTTGGACCTTCCCAAAGTTTGCTTTTTATCTGCCACGGGCAATACCAAAAGTAAAAATATAAAAATGATTAAACTTACAAATATCACCAAAGTTTTTCAGCAGGGGCAGCGCCAAATTAAAGCGCTATCAGACGTGTCACTGCACGTCCCTGCCGGACAAATATATGGCGTCATCGGTTCTTCCGGTGCCGGTAAAAGTACGCTTATCCGCTGCGTGAATCTGCTGGAACGTCCAACCAGCGGCACAGTCCTCGTTGGCGATCAGGATATGACAGCACTTTCTGAAAGCGCATTGACCAAGGCTCGTCGCCAGATTGGCATGATCTTCCAGCACTTTAATCTTCTTTCATCTCGTACTGTTGCAGGAAACATTGCCCTGCCTCTGGAACTCGATAATACGCCACGCGACGAGATAACACGTCGCGTCAGCGAATTACTGGATCTGGTTGGTTTAAGTGATAAAAAAGACGCTTATCCTGCAAATTTGTCGGGGGGACAAAAGCAACGTGTCGCTATCGCTCGCGCCTTAGCCAGTAACCCACAAGTATTGTTGTGTGACGAAGCAACTAGCGCGCTCGACCCTGCGACAACGCGTTCTATTTTAGAACTACTAAAAGATATTAACCGTCGCCTAGGCTTAACAATTCTATTAATCACCCATGAGATGGACGTGGTGAAACGTATCTGCGATCAAGTTGCCGTAATTAGTGATGGCCAATTGATTGAGCAAGGTACCGTGGGTGAAGTGTTCTCACATCCTAAGACCCCACTGGCACAGCAGTTCATTCACTCAACGCTGCATTTGGATATTCCAGACGATTTCGCAGCACGCATGACGCCAGATCGTAAACCGGATACTCAGCCGTTATTGCGTTTGGAATTCACTGGGCAATCCGTGGATGCACCACTGATCTCTCAAGCAGTGCGTCGCTTCAATGTAGATATCAGTATATTAAGCTCTCAAATGGATTATGCCGGCGGTGTAAAATTCGGCGTTATGTTGGCAGAACTGCACGGAGATGATGCTGACGCGTTATCTGCTATTGAATTTTTCAAGAATCATCAAGTGAAAGTAGAGGTACTGGGTTATGTCTGAGGCAATGATGTGGTTGATGGGCCGAGGCATTTGGGAAACCGTCGTCATGACCTTTGTATCTGGCTTCTTTGGCTTTGTTATCGGTCTGCCCGTGGGCGTACTTCTTTATATTACGCGTCCGGGTCAGATCTGGGAAAATGCCAAGCTATATAGCCTTCTTTCCGCATTGGTTAATATTTTCCGTTCCATTCCATTCATTATCTTACTGGTTTGGATGATTCCGTTCACTCGTATCATCGTTGGAACGTCTATCGGTTTGCAAGCAGCATTGGTTCCCTTAACCGTTGGCGCGGCTCCGTTCATCGCGCGTATGGTTGAAAATGCGTTGTTAGAAATTCCAACAGGCCTAATTGAAGCCTCGCGAGCCATGGGCGCAACGCCGATGCAGATTATTAGCAAAATTCTGCTGCCTGAAGCATTACCTGGGCTAGTTAACGCTGCAACCATCACACTGATTACCCTAGTCGGCTATTCAGCGATGGGCGGTGCCGTAGGAGCCGGTGGTTTAGGACAGATTGGTTATCAGTATGGTTATATCGGATATGACGCAACCGTGATGAATACGGTATTGGTATTGTTAGTCATTTTAGTGTATCTGATCCAATTTAGTGGCGATCGTATCGTTAAAGCGGTTAGTCACAAATAAAGCAGTCCTAATAATAAAAACGGCGCTTGCTATGCCGCGCCATACGATGTTTCAAAAACAACGTCTCAAAAACAATGTCTCAAGAACAAGTCAAAAGAAGGATACGGGTATGTCACTAAAGTTTAAGTCGATTGCTGTCGTTGGCGCACTTCTGGGTTCTCTGGCGCTGGCGGGCTGTGGTCAGGACGAAAAAGATCCAAACCATATTAAAGTAGGCGTTATTGTCGGTGCAGAACAGCAGGTTGCTGAAGTTGCGCAGAAAGTTGCCAAAGACAAATATGGCCTTGATGTAGAGCTGGTTACCTTTAACGACTACGTTTTACCAAACGAAGCACTGAGTAAAGGTGATATCGACGCGAATGCTTTCCAACATAAACCTTATCTGGATCAGCAGATCAAAGATCGTGGCTACAAACTGGTTCCAGTCGGCAGCACCTTCGTTTACCCAATCGCGGGCTATTCAAAGAAAATCAAATCTCTGAGCGAGCTGCAGGACGGTTCTCAGGTCGCATTACCAAACGACCCAACTAACCTTGGCCGTTCTCTGCTGCTGCTGCAAAAAGTGGGCTTGATAAAGCTGAAAGATGGTATCGGCTTACTGCCAACCGTGCTAGATGTAACAGAGAATCCGAAGAAGCTGAAATTGGTCGAGTTGGAAGCTCCACAACTGCCACGCTCTCTGGATGACGCTCAAATCGCACTGGCCGTTATTAATACGACCTATGCTAGCCAGATTGGGCTGACTCCAGCAAAAGATGGTATTTTTGTCGAAGATAAAGATTCTCCATACGTAAACCTGATCGTTGCCCGTGAGGACAACAAAGATGCGGAAAACGTGAAGAAATTTGTTCAAGCGTATCAGTCCGATGAAGTCTACGAAGCCGCAAACAAAATCTTTAACGGCGGCGCAGTTAAAGGCTGGTAATTGCTCTACTCAATATATCGAGTAATATCTTCAAGACGGGCTTATGCCCGTCTTGTCATTTCTGTCATACCTTGATTCAATAGCAACCTCTTTATAAAAATCAGGAAATATTTATGCGCGCATTACCTTTATGCTTGCTCGCTGCCTCCTTGGCTTTGTCCGGCTGCTCTTTGCTGCACACAAAATCAGAAACTAAGACACCCGTTGAACCTGTGAAAACACAGACGAATACAACCAAAACGACAAAAACCACTCAGCAACGAGCTCGTCCAGTCAAAGTCTATGAAAATGCAGAAGACTTGGTCGGCAAACCTTTTCGTGATTTAGGGGAAGTGACCGGCAGCGTTTGTCAGGCCACAGCTCAAGACGCTGCACCTAATTTGGCAACGGCGCGTAAACGCATGCAAATAAAAGCATCGACGATGAAAGCAAACGCCGTGCTACTGCATCAATGCGAAATCGTGACAGACACACCGAGTTGCTACCAGCAAGCGGTATGTAAAGGTTCCGCGTTAAACGTTTCTCAACAATGAGTCAGTTTTCTTTCAATACTATCGGGCTGATTCGATCGCCCTATAAAGAAAAGTTCGCGATTCCACGTCAGCCTGGACTGGTTGAAGACGGCGGTGGCGAACTGGAGCTTATCGCACCTTATAATCAGCCAGAGTCGGTGCGCGGATTAGAGGAGTTCAGCCATCTGTGGATCATGTTTGTTTTCCATCAAACAATGGACGGTGGCTGGCGTCCAACGGTTAGGCCACCTCGTTTAGGTGGAAATATGCGGATGGGTGTATTTGCTACGCGTTCAACCTTCCGCCCTAATCCTATTGGCATGTCTTTGGTCGAACTGAAATCAGTTGAAACTCAAGGCAGTAAGGTTTGTTTGAAACTAGGCAGTCTTGATTTGGTCGACGGTACACCGGTTATTGATATCAAACCTTATCTACCGTTTGCAGAAAGTCAGCCACAGGCGCGTGGTGGTTTTGCTCAAAATGCACCACTAGCAGATATGTGCGTCGTTTTCTCTGACGTTGCCCAACAGCAAATCCTGCAGCAGCGTTCGCGTTATCCCCATTTAGAGCGATTTATTCGGCAAGTGTTGGCTCAAGATCCACGCCCAGCTTATCGAAAAGGTGAGAATGAAGAACGCGTTTATGCCGTTCATCTGCTGGATTTTAACGTGCGTTGGCAGGTAAAAGGTGGCATAACCGAGGTAATAGACCTGAATTCGGTCTAGATTTTCACGCCCTTCTCTTTTGACAACCCGCCGTCACTGATAAACTAAGCCACTTTTCTTTATTTTGGCCGCCTTATCCCGACGGTCTGATACATACTGCGTTCTAACGGAACATATACACATGCGTACAAGCCAATACTTGCTCTCCACTCTGAAGGAGACTCCAGCCGACGCCGAAGTTATCAGTCATCAACTGATGCTACGTGCCGGAATGATCCGTAAACTCGCCTCCGGTCTGTATACCTGGATGCCTACCGGTCTGCGTGTTCTGAAAAAAGTTGAAAACATCGTCCGTGAAGAGATGAACAACGCCGGCGCAATCGAAGTTTCCATGCCCGTGGTTCAACCGGCGGATCTGTGGCAGGAAAGCGGTCGTTGGGAACAGTATGGCCCAGAGCTGCTGCGCTTTGTCGATCGCGGAGAACGTCCATTTGTATTAGGCCCAACTCACGAAGAAGTGATCACCGATATGGTGCGTAACGAGATCAGCTCTTATAAACAGCTGCCGTTAAATTTCTTCCAGATCCAGACTAAATTCCGCGATGAAGTTCGCCCACGTTTCGGCGTGATGCGTTCACGTGAGTTCGTGATGAAAGATGCATACTCTTTCCACACGTCTCAGGAATCTCTACAGGAAACCTACGACAAGATGTTTGCTGCCTACAGCAAAATCTTTAGTCGCATGGATTTGGATTTCCGCCCAGTGCAAGCCGATACCGGCTCTATCGGCGGCAACGCTTCTCACGAATTCCAAGTTCTGGCACAAAGCGGTGAAGATGACGTCGTGTTCTCCAGCGAGTCTGATTTCGCAGCAAACATTGAGCTGGCCGAGGCCGTAGCACCTAAGGGTGAACGCGCTGCGCCAACAGAAGAGCTGCGTATTGTTGATACCCCTAATGCCAAAACTATTGCGGAACTGACTGAGCAATTCAATCTGCCAATTGAGAAAACGGTCAAAACTCTGCTGGTTCATGCAACTAAAGAGAGCGGCCACACACTGGTTGCCCTGTTGGTTCGCGGCGATCACGAACTCAACGAAGTAAAAGCAGAAAAACTGGAGATGGTTGCCAGCCCACTGACGTTTGCAACGGAAGCTGAAATTCGCGCAGTCGTAAACGCTGGGCCAGGCTCTCTAGGACCTATCAACATGGCCGTTCCTGTTGTTGCCGATCGTACTGTCGCCATGATGAGCGATTTCGGCGCAGGTGCAAATATCGACGGAAAACACTACTTTGGTATCAACTGGGAACGCGATTTGCCATTACCCCTAGTAGCAGATATCCGTAACGTGGTTGAAGGCGATCCAAGCCCAGATGGCAAGGGTACACTGCTTATCAAACGCGGGATTGAAGTCGGGCATATTTTCCAATTAGGTACAAAATATACCGAAGCACTCAAAGCTACCGTACAAGGTGAAGATGGCCGTAACCAGCTTATGACGATGGGTTGCTACGGGATCGGGGTGACTCGCGTGGTTGCAGCCGCGATTGAGCAAAACCATGACGAACGCGGCATCATCTGGCCTGACGCTATTGCACCGTTCCAAGTGGCTATCCTGCCAATGAACATGCATAAATCTTTCCGCGTGAAAGATCTGGCTGAGTCGCTGTACAACAGCCTGCGCTCTAAAGGTATC
This sequence comes from Hafnia paralvei, assembly GCF_020150375.1. Lineage (NCBI taxonomy): Bacteria > Pseudomonadati > Pseudomonadota > Gammaproteobacteria > Enterobacterales > Hafniaceae > Hafnia > Hafnia paralvei. The sequence goes on from NZ_CP083737.1 coordinate 3,980,550, forward strand.
GACGTCATCATGGATGACCGTAAAGAGCGCCCAGGCGTGATGTTTGCCGATATGGAACTGATTGGTGTACCTCACACCGTTGTTATCGGCGACCGCAACCTTGATAGCGATGAGATTGAATATAAAAACCGCCGCAACGGTGAAAAGCAAATGATTAAAACCGGCGAAATCGAAGATTTCTTGCTGGCTCAAATCAAACGCTAAGATATCTCTTTCAGTAAAAACAAAGGCCGACAGCAATGTCGGCCTTTTTTGTAATAGTGTTTTTCAGTTTGACGCTATTTCACTGAGCTGCAGGTGCTGCAGATACGCTGGTTTCAGGCGTTGCCCACGGCATAATTGGCACCGCACTGATCGCATTTTTTGGCGAACCATCTACAACTTTGTCAGAGTAAGTCAGATAAACCAATGCGTTACGAGCAGGATCATAAAAGCGAACTACCTGTAGCTTTTTAAAGACGAGGGATGTCCGCTTACGAAATACCACTTCTCCGTCAGATTTTTTGTTCTTAATCTTCTCGCTTATCGCTATCGGCCCCACCTGCTGACAGGAGATTGCGGCATCAGCAGTATCTTCAGCCAGCCCTAAACCACCTTTAATTCCTCCAGTTTTCGCTCGGCTGATATAGCACGTGACGTTTTTAATATCAGGGTCATCAAAGGCCTCTACCACGATTTTGTGGTCTGGCCCCAAAATTTTAAATACCGTATCAACTGAACCAATCTGCTCAGCATGAGCGGATGTAAAGGCCGCAGCGACGGAGAAACATATGCCTACAAAATATTTGTTCACCTAAGTACCTCTGATACTTATAATCACGATAGTTATTAATATTACGAACTTAATTGCACAACGTATAAATTATATAAATTTTACATTACAGCTCACGTCTGCATAGCACTCTTTGCACTGAAAAAACCTTAATATAAGTCTAAGGCCAAAAAAATTGCTATCATGCCGCTCAGTTGCTATTTAAGTTCATTACTGCTTTTGAGGATGCTCTATGGATCAGGCCAGTATTATTCGTGACCTGTTAAGTTGGTTGGAAGGACATTTGGACCAACCTTTATCGCTCGATAACGTTGCAGCCAAAGCGGGATATTCTAAATGGCACCTGCAACGGATGTTTAAAGAAGTGACCGGACAGGCAATAGGCGCCTACATTCGCGCCCGCCGTTTATCTAAGGCCGCTGTCGCGCTACGCCTAACGAGCCGCCCCATTCTGGATATTGCGCTACAGTACCGTTTTGACTCACAGCAAACATTCACCAGAGCCTTTAAAAAGCAATTTAACCAAACCCCTGCACTGTATCGCCGTGCGGAAGATTGGCACGCTTACGGTATGTGCCCGCCAATTCGTCTGGGATTGAGCAATTTGGTTCAACCTGAGTTTATTACTCTACCAAGTACATCGCTGGTCGGTATCACTCAATGTTATACCTGCACACTAGAACAAATCAGCAAAGTGCGTACCGAATTACGTAGCCAGTTTTGGCATGATTTCCTGCATGATGTGAAAAATCTGCCACCGGTGCTTTATGGCCTGCATCATTCTCGCGCTAGTCTAGAAAAAGATGACGAACAGGAAGTGCTGTATACCACTGCGCTTGAAATTCAGCACCTACCGCCAGATGTCACCAAGGAAGTGCAATCCATCACGCTGCTGGGTGGAGAATATGCACAGTTCTGTTATAACGGCCCAGCGGAAGGATTTCAGGACTTTATCCTAGGTCTCTATGGCACTACGCTGCCAACGCTGAATCTGGTGCGTCGCAAAGGCTACGACATCGAACGTTTCCACCCACAGGCAGATTCCTCGCAGCGTCCGCCTCAACACATCTGCTGCGAGTATCTTATTCCGATTCGTCGCGAAGAAGATTAACGCTGAATCTCATCAAGCGCAGGTCTATCCAAATGATGGATATCACCTGCGCTTTCAACCACCCATCCCGGCGCTAACCATGGACTTTGCTGGTAATCCACCCGAGATAAAGAACAGTTACGTAGACGCAAACGTCGCTCGGCGTACGGAGGCAATCCCAGGATCGTGCCCAATAATGCCCCTAACGCAATACCATGGCTCACTAACGCTGGCTGACTTCCCGCAGGGAGATCAAGACAGCTATTGAGTGCCGCACGCATACGTGTTGCCAACTCAGCCATACTCTCCCCCTCAGGAATACGCGCATCAGGCGTACCATCAACCATCTGCTTACGCCATTTCTCTTCTTCAGGAGTGAGTGAATCCAGTAAGCGCTCCTCTAATACGCCCATATGCAACTCACGCAAACGTGAGTCGAGAATCAGCTCGCATCCGCAGGCTTCAGCAATAGCTAGGCCCGTTTGACGCGTTCTTCCCAAATCACTCGCAATCACATGCGTGATCCCCATTTGGCTTAGGCGGGCAGCAACCTGGCGCGCCTGAAGTTCTCCTAACTCGGTTAATGGGCTATTGGATTGTCCTTGAATCCGGCGTTCTGCGTTCCACTCGGTTTCACCGTGGCGAATAAGATATACCTGTGTCATGTACTTTTTCCGTATACTGCGAGAAATGCGCTAAAAGGAAGCTAGAAATCATATGTACCATGTTGTAGCTGCAACTACCAACCCTGCAAAAATTAAGGCTATTTCTCTGGCGTTCGACGATGTTTTTGGTCATGACCAGTATCGCATTGAAGGCGTTGAAGTTGATAGTGGAGTGCCCGAACAACCCATCGGAAATCATGAAACGCGAACCGGCTCACGCCATCGAGTCATGTGCGCACGCCAGGTTTGCCCCGAAGCCGATTTTTGGGTCGGTATTGAGGCCGGTATTGAAGAAAACATGACCTTCGCGTGGATGACGATTGAAAATCACCACATGCGTGGTGAATCACGTTCTGCGAGTCTGATGCTACCGGAAGTTATCCTGAAGGGAATTGCCGAAGGCCGCGCCTTAGGCAGTGAAATGAAAGGAATTACCGGAGTGAGTGATATCGGTCGCCGTGAAGGTGCCATCGGCGTATTCACCAATGGTATTCTGACACGAACTAGCGTCTATCATCAGGCGTTAGTGCTCGCGCTGGTGCCCTTCCATAATGAAATTTTCCAGCAGAACTGCGTGAAAAAATAATTACATACGCAGATGCTTGTGAACATTTAACGATGACACTCTAGGGTGCCATCGTTGTTCCTAGGCTTTATTTATCAGAAAGCAGTTGCTGTTCCAGCCACGCTTTCAAGTCTGCGGGGGCCGTTTTCAAGCTATTGGAACCACGCGTAATAGTAGCAATACCGGCTCCAAGCTGACTTTTAAGCTCACGCTGGCTGATTTCACCTTTCATCAATTCTTCAATGATTCGCACCCGCGTCGCCAACGCCGTTCTTTCATCTGGCGTCAAAAATAGCTGAAGCATAGGGCCTTGTAAATCTTCGGCAAACGCCTGCCTTAACAATTCAACAAAGCGTTGCCAGTCATCATTTTCTTGTGCGCTGAGCGCAGGATCGGTCAGGGATCGGTTTGTCATGATTAGCTGCCGTACTCTTGGTGAGAAAATACTCATTAACTAGTACGGCAGCATACCACAAAGTTTGCGCAGTCAAAGCGGCCTAACACAGAAATCAGTAACGGCGCTCCCACTCTGCGTCAGTTAAGATTTTGGTTGGGCGCTTCATGAAGTAGCGATAGTAAGCATCATAGGCCAAAACATTCTTCACATAGCCACGGGTTTCAGAAAAAGGAATGCTCTCAATAAAAGCAACGGCATCAACGCGTCCCCCAGTATTTCCAAGCCAAGTATTCACGCGCGACGGACCCGCGTTATACGCTGCGCTAGATAAGATTCGGTTACGCCCCAAACTTTGATACACATATTCTAGATAGCTAGTACCGATCTGGATATTTGTCACCGGATCCAGTAACTGGCTACTATTCATATAATTGCTCAGATTAAACATCTGCGCGGTATGCTCGGCGGTTTTTGGCATCACCTGCATGAGCCCGCTAGCCCCCACCGGCGACTGAGCCTTAGGATTCCAAGCACTTTCCTGACGAGCAATTGCCATGGCATAAGATTGAGAAATACCTTTATCTTCCGTAGCCTGACGGAACTGCTGCGGCCACGCCATTGGGAAACGCTCTTCTAAATGATCCCAAAGCTTCGCAGTGATCGTTGCCTGAACGCTCAGATCCGCCCAATTTTGTTCATAGGCGTAGCGAGCCAGCGCAGCCTGATCCTGTTTCGATTTACTGCTCACGAGTGAAACCCATTCGCTGCGAGCCGTATTGTCCATATTCCAATACATCAATTCACGAATACGATCGATCGCAGGGTCTTTCGTCAACGCCGCTGTCGGTTTATTCGCAACCTCAACCTGGAGTGGATAAGTAATCCCCAGTTTTTGCGCTGCAACCATTGGGTAAAAGCCGCGTTGCTGTGTTAGCGCACGTAAGATACTTTCACCTTCGCTACGCTTTCCATCCTCAATCATCACCGTGGCATTCCAATAACGCCATTCATCTTTATCGCGCACGTCTTGCGGCAATAACGCCAGCCAAGTTCGGATTTCCTTCTTATTACCGTTACCCAAGGCCAAACGTACGCGCCGTTCGATCAACGAAGCGCTATTGCTATTTTTGATAACGTTATCGCGCCATTGAATATCTTCGGTCGTTGCATCGTTACCCATTAATCGCCACGCAATGCTGTCTTCCATGGCCTGTCGCTGCTTAGCATCAATCTTCTGCAGGCGAACCAGCGTTGGTAACATTGCTCGGGCTGAGTCTGCATCCTGACGCGCTAAACTCGAGAAAGCAATTTCAGTGGCATCACGGGTAAAATCGGTTGGACCAACATTACGCGCAAAAGCTTCAACATTACGCGGATCGGCTTGTAGACTCGCTAGCGCATCGCCCATCGTTTTATAATCCGCCGGCAATTGCTTAGCTAAGAAACTCACTAAGCCGTTATTACCTTTCTTGAGCGCCAAACGCATTCGCTCAAGAACAGTCAGTGGAGTCTGATCGCCAGACGCTTTCCAAGCATCAAACAGCTTGTCACAGTTTGTTGGCAAAGACTGTCCACTCAGCCAGATATCACGCGCCCCATCCCATGCCGTCTTCTGATGTCCCGTTGCATATTGGGCATAGTAGTAGTTACAACGCGCGGCAATTGGCTTAGGTGGTTGAGGGCTAAACACGAGTAGCCCAGTCCAATCTTGACGACGTGAGAGTTCGTTAACATAGCGAGCTGGCAGCGATTTTGCTGGAGGCAGCGTTGGGTTGCGGGCGATAAAATCTTTAATCTCTATCGTCGTAGCCTGACCAAGATCCTGTGTCAGTTGGCGGTATTCAAGATAGGGGTAGAGAGGATAATCACGCAGCGTTGGCATTAGCTGATTAACCGTCATCATCTGGTTGCTATCCCAGGCCTGTTTCACCTGTAAGTAACGCTGACGCTGAGCATCCAAAGAGTCAGCAAAACTGCTCCCGGACACAGCGACTAAACATAAACCAATACCCCAAGCACGCCAATTGTCCGCCATGACCATCTCACCTTTCCTCGCGTTAAAACAATACTACTCATAGACAGCGATTTTAGCAGAGCATTCCCTCAGCCCCTGTCTTTCTTCACAACTTTTACTTTCAGCCTGTCGAGTATCAACATAAACAGCCAATGCTGCAAAACAAAGCAGTCGTGAATTTTAGGCATAAAAAAACCCGCTCAAGGCGGGTTTTTTTCGTTTTAGTATTCTTTAACTGCTCAGGTCTATACCGTCATCGCTATCGTAAACAATACTAAACTATTGAGATTACAGAGCGACTACGTTAGCTGCTGCTGGGCCTTTAGCGCCATTCTCGATAGTGAACTCAACTGACTGACCTTCGTCCAGGGATTTGTAGCTATCGCTCTGGATTGCAGAGAAATGTACGAATACATCTTTGCTGCCGTCAGCAGGAGAAATGAAGCCGAAACCTTTATCAGCGTTGAACCATTTTACTAAACCAGTCATTTTATTAGACATTAGATACTTCCTTTCAATTTTTTAAGCCACATTATTGCAGCGAACGAGGTTCGTCGTCAGAGCTAGCTTATGGGGGCACTTAGGAGGAGACTCACGAGAAGAAGAGGTATCTAAGGATAACGCTTGAACTGAGGACTGCTTTACTAAAACTGCTTTCACATAAGGTCTGTGTTCCAAACCGATGACGCTATTTACTCATGCCTAAGGTTTATAAGCAACACCTATTTTCTAATCATCTCGAATAACCCGCAGTGATTTCATGGGTAAATCCTGTGCTGACGCGGCCTGTAGGAAAGAAAATTCTTATCTATTTATTTCTCACTCGAGAGAAATAAACCTGATATTCGGCATAAATGATGGGCGCTGTCTCTACAATTTAAGCGGAAAACGCCGGCATGATGCGACGATGGCTGGGATAAAACGCTAAAACGGGCTAAACTCCGCCTTCATAAAATGCCCTGTCGCGCCAATGACAGAATGTCATTTAAATGCTTATGCCCCGCCTGTGTCCCATGAAAGCATGAGGCAGAGGTAAAACCCTTATAAATCAAGGAGTATATAGCCGTGGCTCAATACGTCTATACTATGCACCGCGTCGGCAAGATCGTTCCGCCGAAGCGTCACATTTTGAAGGACATTTCTCTTAGTTTCTTCCCTGGCGCCAAAATCGGCGTTCTGGGTTTGAACGGTGCAGGTAAATCTACCCTGCTACGCATCATGGCGGGTATTGATACTGAAATCGAAGGTGAAGCTCGCCCTCAGCCTGAGATCAAAATCGGCTACCTGCCACAGGAGCCAAAACTCAATCCAGAACAAACTGTTCGTGAAGCCGTAGAAGAAGCCGTTGGCGAAGTAAAACGCGCACTGACCCGTCTGGATGAAGTGTATGCGCTGTATGCCGATCCTGACGCAGACTTCGACAAACTGGCGAAAGAACAGGGCGAACTGGAAGCCATTATCCAGTCTCACGACGGACATAATCTGGATAACCAACTAGAGCGCGCCGCCGATGCGCTGCGTCTACCTGCATGGGATGCACAGATTGCTAATCTTTCCGGTGGTGAACGTCGTCGCGTTGCGATTTGCCGTCTGCTGCTGGAAAAACCAGACATGCTGCTGCTTGACGAACCCACTAACCACTTAGACGCAGAATCTGTGGCATGGCTGGAACGCTTCCTGCACGACTATGAAGGAACCGTTGTGGCAATTACCCATGACCGTTACTTCCTCGATAACGTTGCAGGCTGGATCCTCGAACTTGACCGTGGTGAAGGTATTCCATGGGAAGGCAACTATTCTTCTTGGCTGGAACAAAAAGATCAGCGCTTGGCGCAAGAAGCTTCTGCCGAAGCCGCTCGCCGCAAATCCATTGAGAAAGAACTGGAATGGGTGCGTCAGGGTGCCAAAGGCCGCCAATCTAAAGGTAAAGCACGTTTGGCTCGCTTTGAAGAACTCAACAACGTTGAGTATCAAAAGCGTAACGAAACCAGCGAATTGTTCATTCCACCTGGACCTCGTTTGGGCGATAAAGTGCTGGAAGTGCAGAATTTGTCTAAATCCTACGGCGATCGCCTGCTGATTGAAGATCTGTCATTCTCACTGCCAAAAGGCGCGATCGTCGGCATTATCGGTCCGAACGGTGCAGGTAAATCGACCCTGTTCCGCATGATTTCTGGGAAAGAGCAGCCAGATTCAGGCACTATCGATCTGGGTGAAACCGTGGTGCTAGCTTCTGTCGATCAGTTCCGTGACAGCATGGATGACAAGAAAACCGTTTGGGAAGAAGTTTCCAACGGTCAAGACATTATGCGTATCGGTAACTTTGAAATGCCAAGCCGCGCCTACGTTGGGCGCTTTAACTTCAAAGGCGTCGATCAGGGTAAACGCGTAGGTGAGTTGTCTGGTGGTGAACGTGGCCGTTTACATCTGGCCAAATTGTTACAGGTTGGCGGCAACATGTTGCTGCTCGACGAACCCACCAACGACCTCGACATTGAAACCCTGCGCGCACTGGAAAACGCCTTGCTGGAGTTCCCTGGTTGCGCAATGGTCATTTCCCATGACCGCTGGTTCCTAGACCGTATTGCAACCCACATTCTGGATTATCAGGATGAAGGTAAGGTTGAATTCTTCGAAGGTAACTTTACTGAATATGAAGAGTACAAAAAACGTACTCTGGGTGCTGAAGCCCTTGAACCACATCGCATCAAATATAAGAAAATGACTAAATAGTTATTTTTAATGCAAAAAGGCTCCCAGCGGGAGCCTTTTTCTATTCCGTTCAATCGTTTTATTGTCTATTAACGGAGTGCCTGATTGTATTCAGCAAAAGAAGCATGGTTGAGAGCCATTTCAATAAAGCGATCCAGCGCAGGGGAATTCAGTTTTCGGCTAGGATAAACAAGATACAGCTCATTTCCCTCAGCTTCCCACTGAGGTAGTACTCTGACTAAACGTCCCTGCTCCACCAGCTCCTGCGATAAAAATGCGGGCAGAAGCGTAATCCCTGCACCGGCCAGAACACACTCGCGCACATACAGTAAATTATCAGCAGCATGATCCATCGGCAGTTCCCAGCGATAGAACTCACCGCCGCGCTGCAATACCCATTCATGCCACGCACGATGGGCAATACACTGGTGTCGCTCTAGCTGCTTTGGATGCTCCAACTCTGGATGTTGAGCAAGATAGGAGGGAGAGGCCAATAAATAGCGCGGTGAATACCCCAAGCGGCGTCCCACCAGCGAAGAGTCCTGAGGTTTCCCCGTGCGTAATGCAACGTCAAATCCTTCCTGAACTAAATCGCGCATGACATCTGAAATGAAGATTTCTAAACTCACTTCTGGGTAGCTTAGGCGAAAATCGCTACATACATGAGCCAATAGCGTAGCGCCAATCCCAGCAGGAGCAGTAATTCGAAGGCGTCCGCTCGGATTATCCTTCAAACGTTGTAAGCTCAGATCGGCACGTTCGGCCGCCTGAATCATCTCTCGACAATGCACTAAATAGCGCTCTCCGGCAAACGTGAGATTTAATTGCCTCGTCGTTCGATTTAGCAAACGTAGACCAAGCTGTTGCTCTAAATTGCTCACCCTCTGACTCACGCTAGACTTGGGCAACCCCGCGCGCAGTGCTGCTGACGTAAAGCTCCCACACTCGACCACCAGCGCAAATAAGGCCATGTCCTGTAATTGATTAAACATTCCACCCCATTGTTCGTTAAATCAGAACACTTAGTTAGTGATTGTCCATCTTATCATCAAGGTTCAGCTCATCTACACTGATTTCATGCAATGCAATCCTGCACCTACATCGGAGTTTCAGCATGACTATTACCGCAATCGCAGTAAATCCCGCCAGCCCACAAGAATTTACCGTCATCCATCCGCAAATATCAGCGCCAACGGATTACGATTTGCTGGTTGAGGTCAAAGCCGTTTCCATCAACCCAGTGGATACCAAAGTTCGTGCCAATCTCATTAAAAACGGGCTAGAACAGCCACGCATTCTAGGATGGGACGCCAGCGGCGTCGTGATCTCTGTAGGCAGTAAAGTCAGCGGATTTAGCATTGGGGATGAAGTGTGGTATGCCGGTGACATCACTCGTCCCGGTAGCAATAGCACCCAACAGCTTATCGACTCACGCATCGTGTCGCGCAAGCCTAAAAGTATGAACTGGGCACAGGCTGCCGCAATGCCACTCACCACGCTCACCGCTTGGGAAGGTTTATTTGAACGCTTGAAAGTTCAAGACGCCGATGCGGATAAAACGCTCCTGATCATCGGCGGTGCAGGCGGCGTGGGATCGCTCGCCATTTCGCTGGCTGCACTGAATAGCAAAGTGAAGGTTATCGCCACGGCTTCGAATAAATCCTCGGCTCAATGGTGTTTAGAACGCGGAGCCGATCTCACCGTGGATTGGCATGATTTAAAAAGTGGTCTGGCTGAGCACAATATCAAGCAGGTTGATTACATTTTCTGCCTTAACGACACTGACGGACACTGGGCGGCAATCAGCGATCTCATCGCCCCACAGGGACAAATTTGTACCATCGTGGAAAACAGCCACCCATTAGATCAGTCGGCACTAAAAATGAAAAGCGCCGCTCTGCACTGGGAATTCATGTATACCCGCAGTATGTTCAATACGCCGGATATTGCCGAACAGGGCAAAATCCTGCATCAGGTCGCGGCATTGGTTGATGAAGGTAAGCTACAGGGAACTCTCAGCGATACGCTGCAGGGTTTTTCTATCGAAAATCTGGAAAAAGCCCATAACAAAGTTGCCGAAGGACGCATGCGCGGCAAGATGGTGATTGAATTTTAATGATTTCGCTCCCAGCCTCCCCGTCAAGGGGAGGCTTTTATGCATTAATGAGACTGAACGACCTGCCAATTTTTATCAGGATCGAACAGGCTGATTTTGCGCGCCAACGCGTCGCTATCAACACCTAAATCTCGCTGATATACCACGCCATCCTGATTCACCATAAAACTCATTATTCCACTGTGGCCATACGCTACCGGCCATGCCAGCATCGCAAAACCTTTAGTCATCTTTCCGTTATCCAGATAGCTAAGCTCACCGTCTTTAGCCGAAGCCCCTTGCGCAGAGAGAATACGATAGTAATAGCCATGATAATCGGTACCAGGATGATCCTGTCCAAAGGCAGGACCTAACGGACTAGGCGCCTCCCCCTCCTTCACTGGCCAGTACAAGCCATCTTTTTTTCCATCACTGCTGATAATCTTCTGTGCATACTGATTCATACCGTGCGCCCAATACTCTTTCTGCGCATCCACAAAGGCAGACATCGCACCGATGGCCGAAAGCTCATTACGACCGATATGGCGAGTATCGATCTCATCAGCCGCTTTTTGCATATCAAAGGACCAACCGTTGTGAATTTTTACCATCGGTAAAGGCAGTTGCCAGTTATTATCACCGACATTGAGATAAGCGGAATCACCTTGTTGTTCAATATGATGAGATACCTGCCAATCGCGAAGAAAACGATCTACCGCAGTTTGCTCCACGCTGTCTTCGGGCAGATATTGGCGCCAGTCATCCCCGAGAATATTTTTTAACGCTTCACTATCATTATCGGCGATAGCTTTCACAAGAGCCTGCGCGGCCTGCTCTGGCTGTTCGAACACCTGTTGCGCTAGTGCCGATAGGGGCAGAGCTAGCATGCTCGCCGCAATCAGGAAATACCTTATTTTGCTCATCATAATTCCTCGTAAACTAGCGACGATGCAGCGGCAAATTATTGGGCTCAGGTAACGGGCGCGACGGTGCATGATGGGTCGGCGCGCTATTCATCCGTTGGAGACTCTGATTACCGCGCTCTTGCTGTTGATGCCAATTCGGAGCACTGCTCGCGTTACCACTGAACAGATTCGCGTGTTGCTGTTGATTAAATTGGTTTACCGTTTGCGGGTTATTATGCTGCTGAAAGCCATTCTGCTGGCTATGATTCTGCGCCGCGCTAAAATGTGTCTCCCCCATTTGATTGCTATGGGCGGGCCGTTGCTCCCCAGAATTTTTGGCTGCTACAGGATGTTGATTCACCGATGGATTTACGGATGGATGTATTGATTGACGTGCAGGGGCCGATGGTTGGGCTCGTTCGTGCAAAACAGATTCTGCATTATGCCGACGCTGATCGGGTTGGTTAGCCGTCGCTACACCTGACGAATGATGCTGAGTTTGTTGATTGAAAACCGCCGCCGCATTTTGTCTCTGCCCGTCCGTTCCCGTCATATGAGTCGTACCATTATCAAAGCCGCGCAGGTTATCACGCTGGGCAATGGCCTTCAGATTCTGGCTTGCAGGTGAGTGAGTCTGACCGGATAAAACCGACGGGTTTCCGTCTTGAGTATGCAGTGAACTAAGATCGACTTTTTTGGCCGAGCTGCCCCCCACGTTGGCCTGAGTCGCTCCGGAGATAAACTTCTGCGAAGTGGCTGGGTCATGGTATGGCACCCCTCCCCGATAGGCAGGATTATGTTGCCACTGCGTTGCACCACCGATATTTCCCCCGGTGATATGGTTATAGTTGTTGACGTTGATATTCACATGGCTGTTATTGACGTAGTTATTGCCTTGATGATAATTCCCCCCGCCGTGGTAATCATCATGATGCCCATCATCATGATGATCGTCGTCGTGGTGGTGATCGTCATGATGGTCATCACCCCAATCCAGACTGCTGAACAAGGCATAGGTCGTCGCGACACCAATACCAAACCCGATTCCTGAAACTAGGCTATTGGTAAACACTTCTCCCGGAGGCGGTGGCAAATAAACGGGCGGATAGGCAGGCGTAGCCCAAGTGCCATACACCACATTAGGATTATAACTGGGTACATAGACAACCTGAGGATTGGTTGGCTGAATGATGATGGTCTGCGGCTGCGATTCAGCTACGGTCGTCGATTTACCCGCGCTATGACCACTCACCGTATTTTTGGCCGGTTGGACAATCACCTTTTGCTGCGCATTAGAGGTCAGCGATCCATTTTTCTGCGCTGCCTGCCTCAGCTTTTGTACCGTGTTCATCACATCATCTGGCTGAGCTAAAAACGCATCGCCCAGATTTTGTACCCATTCAGGATTTTCCCCCATGAGCGCAAGCAACTGCGGCAACGCGACCAATGACTTAACGCTAGGATCCCACGGCTGATTCGCGACTAACTTAACGGCAGAATCCCCCTGAGCCTTAGGGTTATCACGTGACCACTGCACGGCCTGCACCACGTTAGAGGGATAGGTAGATGCCATCAGGATCTGCGCTAAAACCGGATCGGGATACAACGCGATAGGCGCCACGAGCTGATCGAGCTGTGGCTGAGTGAATGTTTTGACCACGGGCGCGACTGGCGGCGTCTCCGGCTGAGTTTCTGCGGCCTTTGGCTGTTGCCAGCTAATGTATCCATTTTTCACCAAAACCGTACCCGCAACCGCAACAACGCCAATGCCGCAAAGCAGTGCAATCATTGACGGTTTAAATGACATACTCATTCTAACTCTCCCAGAAACCAACATACGGAGTGCGTGGCGATGCTACTAATCATAGTGCACGCCCAATAACAGCAAATTAATTCAACAGCAATGAGGCGGTAAAATAAGAGAATGGATTAAAATCCCTATGACATATCACTATGACAATGCACAGATAAATTAGTTAGCTTGGTAGGCAGCAGCAGAGAATCGATGGTTCACCCGCGCTCAGGCAATGTAGAATCAGAGAAAATACACTCATTATTTGTATGGATAAAAAGAGTTGAATAAAAAATTCTGTTATATCAATACATAAGAAAGCTTACTGAAAAATAATTAATAATGAAGAGTAAAAAAAACGACAGAAAAGATTTATATAAAAAATAACTCCGCAATTATCATTCTAAAATCACATAATAAATATGATAGAAATACATACTTAATAACATTAAGTCACATAATTTAGGCTGAGTAAGTGTTTTTTTGCCTATTTTCGACGCTGAAAATGAATAGACAATTAGCTCTTCTATTCACTTTCAGCTGAAATTTTTAAGCCTGATCCGTGTTCTCACCCAACATCTGCTTAACCAATTCGACGCAGCGCAGGAAGCGTTCATCATAGTCGGAGGATTCAACACGAACAAATTCCATATTATTCTTTCGCAGCATTTGCTCTAACAGTTCCTGAAATTCTCGGCGTTCCGCAGAGCTTCCCAAACTACGCAATCCATCCGCAACCCACGGCGTATTGTTCTCCAGCAGAATAATGAGATCGAAACGGTATTCATCAATCAACGCCTGAACAAACGGATGCTCGCGCCCTTCATATTTTTTGCAAAATGCCTGCGTAGTCACAAAATCAGTATCAATAAACGCCACTTTGTTGGCATATTTTACTGCAAAATCAATATACTGAGCGTGTCCTAGTGCAATTTTATCGTAGTCAGAATACTGCAGAGCCATCTCATCACCACCGAGGTGTGAAAAGACATAGTCGCGACCATATTCCCACGCACTGGTGGTATTGAAAATGTTCGCCAACTTATTCACCAGTGTCGATTTTCCACTGGATTCCCCTCCAAGAATTGCCACAGTACGCACGAAGAAAGGCTTCACTTCGGTGGGGATGTATTCCCAATATCTAAACGGATCGTGACGGATCTGCCCACCACTGATATTCATAAACGAACGCTCGGGATCAATCAGCATCGTCTCCATACCAAAGAATTCGTGATAAACCGGCGCATCTTGGCTGTCACCGGAATAGATCACGCTCGGCGTAATCCCGTTTTCAGTCATAAACGCTTTCATCCCATCGCTCCACACCTTCCATCCGTGTGGATAGGGTTCTATGCCCTGCTCGTCAAAGGAATGAATGCGAATATTCTTTTGATATTTGAATGTCTGTAACAACCAACGCAGGCGATCGCTCACGGTCGGCTGTTGTGACATCGCGCTGTTTTCGAACAGGTCGCGGTCACGAGGCTCATCGTGGCATAAAATCACATGCAGTTCGTCGACCTGACTGCAAGCACGTTGGATTAAATAAATGTGTCCCGTATGCAAGGGGTAGAATTTACCAAAAACCACGCCAACGCTCTTGGCTTTTCGTGGAAATTCAATATCTAGGAAGCGGTGAATAGCCTCAAGCTTTTGCGCACTCGGGCTTTTGATCTTTTCATTCAGCAGCTGGCTAAGGTAGCCCTTGGTCATTCCGCTGGCATCAGCCACCTGCTGTAATGTGCAGCCTTTTTGCTTAATGGCGGTCTTTAGATAATCAAACTGCGACATTCACGCCTCCTCACGTTTAGTTAACTAAACAAAAGTAGCATGAATGCCGCGATTATACGCGAGATAATTCGCGCGCTAGGACGGGTAAAGCCTTATAAATCTTGCAGCACATCTAATGCGTCAGAGAGCTTTTTCACCCCAAAGACCTGCATATTTGGCAACGGCTTTTTCGGCATATTCGCATGAGGAACAATAGCGCGCTTAAATCCATGCTTTGCAGCCTCGGAAATTCGTTCCTGACCACTGGTGACTGGGCGTACTTCTCCCGCCAATCCAACCTCACCAAACACCACCAAATCTTGCGGTAATGGGCGATCGCGCAGGCTAGAAACCAGTGACATCAATAGCGCCAAATCGGCTCCAGTTTCCGTCACCTTAACGCCTCCAACGACGTTGACAAACACGTCCTGATCCGCCATCTGCAAGCCGCCGTGGCGATGCAAAACCGCAAGTAAAATGGCTAAACGATTTTGTTCCAATCCAACCGCTACGCGGCGCGGATTTGACATCATCGACGTATCCACCAGCGCTTGAATTTCGACCAATAGCGGGCGCGTTCCTTCCCAAACCACCATCACTGAACTCCCCGAAGTAATCTCTTCACCACGGCTCAAGAAAATCGCAGAAGGATTGCTAACTTCGCGCAGCCCTTGCTCAGTCATGGCAAACACGCCTAATTCATTCACCGCGCCAAAACGGTTCTTGTGACTACGCAGGGTACGGAAACGAGAATCCGCATCGCCATCCAGCAACACGGAACAGTCGATACAGTGTTCTAAAACTTTCGGGCCTGCCAGTGAACCATCTTTAGTCACGTGCCCAACCATCACGATAGCAACACCGCGAGTCTTAGCAAAACGAGTCAAATAAGCCGCCGTTTCACGAACTTGCGCCACACTGCCCGGCGATGACTGGATATCGGCCATATGCATAACCTGAATCGAATCAATCACCATCAGCTTTGGTTGCTCTTGTTCGGCGATCAGGCAAATTTGCTCGATGCTGGTTTCTGATAACATATTCAGCCCATCGGTAGGCAGCCCTAAACGGTGGGCTCGCATCGCGACCTGCTGGAGAGACTCCTCCCCCGTTACGTACAGGGTTTTCATCTGCTGTGAGAGCTTGCACAATGTTTGCAGCAACAGAGTACTTTTCCCCGCGCCGGGATTCCCACCGATAAGAATCGCACTGCCTGGCACCACGCCGCCCCCCAAGACTCGGTCAAACTCGGCGAATCCGGTTGAAAAGCGTGGCAATGCTTCAAGACTGATTTCAGACAGTTTCTGTACTTTGCTAACGCCTGCGTCACCCGCATAACCAGACAACCGCTCCGCACGCGCCACAGCAGGAGAAGCCGCCAAGCGGACTTCAGTAATGCTATTCCACGCCTGACAGGCACTGCATTGCCCTTGCCAACGCGGATAATCCGCACCACATTCGTTGCAGACAAAGGCTCGTTTGATTGCTTTCGCCACGAAGACTCCTAGAACGGTGTTAGTCACAAATGAAGATGGGGGAATTCTAGCAGGAGATAAGGGGTATTTACTGTTTTTTTATACAGACTCTTAATGATTGCGGCAGAAAATGTCGAATAGATATCATCACCGAGCTCCCCCTCAATTACGAGGGGGAAACTGAAATGAGGTGAAACGACTATCGTTCTTCGTGCTTCAAACTAGCACTCAGAACACACAGTATCCCCATCAAATCCGCATGGCGAATAGCCACCGAAGCCTGTGCATACACCTTTGGCTTCGCATGGAAAGCCACACCTAAACCTGCCGCCTGAATCATTTTCAGATCGTTGGCACCATCCCCGATAGCGACCGTTTGCGACAACGGTATTTCCAGCTTTTCCGCCAGCTTTAACAGGGTATCCGCTTTGTATTGAGCATCAACAATCGGCCCAATAACTTTGCCGGTAAGTTTACCATCCTTAACTTCAAGATGATTTGATACCGCGTCCACCAGCTCAAAGCGATCGCGTAAGTGGTCAGCAAAATAGGTAAAGCCGCCAGACGCGATGGCGACATGCCAATCCAAAGATTGAAGCTTACGTATTAGGCTACTCAGCCCCGGCATTAACGGTAACGTTGCCCGCACCGTTTCGAGCACCGATACATCGGTGTCCTTTAGTTTACCGACTCGCTCACGCAGGCTGGCTTTAAAATCCAGTTCACCGCGCATTGCACGCTCGGTGACCGCTGAAACTTCCTCACCGACGCCTGCTAATTTCGCAATTTCATCGATGCATTCAATTTGAATGGCGGTGGAGTCCATATCCATGACCAGCAAACCGGGCGTGCGCAAATGAGGAATTTTGCCCAAAGTGGCGATATCCAGCCCTTGTTCATCGGCTAGCTTTTTCGCACGAGCGGGGAGATTACCCGCAAGCCGGATCACCTGATAATCCTCGATGCACCACGCGGTTACCACCACCATGGCTGCGCCAAGACGACGTTGAAAAGCGCATAGCGCGGTCTTGTCCAGATTGCGTCCATAAAGCAGCCATCCGGTGTGACCAGCGCGATAATCTAACGGCATCACTTCATCACCGCTAAGAGAAAGGGGTAAGCCCGGCCAACGATAAATTTCCGCCGGCAAATCGCAATAAGTCAGACTGTTTGGCATAACAACAACTCCTTTGAAGACTTCAATCGCCACCACAAAACCGAGCATCAAGCTATCCTATCGGTAAGGCTTCTGGCAACATAAAGTGATAAACCTCTTATAGGGCTAGCTATGGTTAAGGCTAAAATTAAATTCAGGCTCCATCGCACCGCTATTGTGCTGATTTGTTTGGCCTTATTAGTGCTTTTAATGCAAGGCGCCTCCTATTTCAGCTTGAGCCACCAAATGGCACGTTCTGAGCAGGTGGAGGAACTGGCACAAACGTTGGCCGAACAGGTCTCCGATCGTCTCATTCCATTGATGAATACCGGCAACGACGATCCTGACAGTGAAAAAATCACGCAGATCCTAAATCGACTGACTGAGCATAGTCGTATTTTAGATGCTAGCGTATACGACGTTGATGGCACGATGGTCGCCCGTTCAGGGGAAAAAGTGGCTGTGCGTGACAGGCTGGCTCTCGATGGAAAACGCGCAGGCAGCTATTTTAACCACCAGATAGTACAAATGATCAGTACCAAAGATGGCCCGATTGGTTTTTTGCGTATGACGCTAGATACTCATGTGCTGGCAACTGAATCTCAGCAAGTGGATAACACCACCAATCTGTTACGGCTGATGATGCTGTTGTCTCTAGCAATAGGCATTATTCTGGCACGCTCGTTGTTGCAAACACGGCGTTCACGTTGGCAACAATCACCTTATTTACTGACGGCCAATACACCGGTAGAAGAAGATCCTGAAGAGCAAAGCGACGCCGATTCTACCACTGAAAGCCCGCAGTCATCGGCAAAAGACCAGAAGAAGCACTTATAGCCTAAATAATCCGTGTTACAGGACAACCCTGTTGAACAGCGCAAAGCGCGAAACGGATACATAATGAAAAAAGCCCCGCCAAGCATAAGCTTCGCGGGGCTTTTTAACGAATGAGGGAGTTGACCGGTAAGCCGGGTTCTGTCGTGGACAGTCATTCGTCTAGGCCAGCAATCGCTCACTGGCTCAAGCAGCCTACCCGGGTTCAGTACGGGCCGTACCATGTGAACCCCTATTTGGCCTTGCTCCGGGTGGAGTTTACCCTGCCACGGACTGTTGCCAGCCGCGCGGTGCGCTCTTACCGCACCCTTTCACCCTTACCTGATCTCGCTTGCGCGAGCCATCGGCGGTTTGCTCTCTGTTGCACTTGTCGTAGGCTTGCGCCTCCCAGGCGTTACCTGGCACCCTGCCCTATGGAGCCCGGACTTTCCTCCCCTCCATCTGTCTCCCCGAAGGGGACGGCAATGAAGCGGCGACTGTCTAGTCAACTCCGCGGCGGATAATAGGGTATTACGCCCTATTTGTCACCCTCTGCGTTCTCAAGCGCGTATTTATACAGCGCATTCTTCTTCACCCCGTGGATCTCCGCAGCCAAAGCCGCCGCTTTTTTCAGCGGCAGCTCTTTTTGCAACAAAGCCAAAGTGCGTAATGCCTCAGCAGGCAGGGCATCCTCATCGGCCTTGTGGCCTTCAACGATCAGCACCATTTCACCACGGCGGCGCATATCATCTTCTAACACCCAGTCGAGTAATTCGCCCACTGGCGCACCGTGGATATTTTCCCATGTTTTGGTCAACTCACGCGCTAATACCACATAGCGATCGCGCCCCATCACTTCCACCATATCTTTCAGGCTATCAATCAGGCGGTGGGTAGACTCATAAAAAATCAACGTCCGCGGCTCTTCCAACAGCGCCAGCAGCGTATCTTTACGCGATTTGGTTTTCGCTGGCAGGAAACCTTCGTAGCAGAAGCGGTCAGAGGCAATCCCTGACGCGCACAGGGCGGTAATGGCCGCACAGGCACCGGGCAAAGGCACTACGCGAATACCCGCTTCACGGCATCGACGAACCAAATGATAGCCAGGATCATTGATAAGAGGCGTACCGGCATCTGAGACTAACGCAATACTTTGACCTTCTTGCAGTTTTGCAATCAACTGATCTGCTTTTTGTTGTTCATTATGGTCATGCAAAGCGAAAAGACGGGCATTAATAGCAAAATGCTGTAACAGTAGGCCTGTATGTCGAGTATCTTCTGCTGCTATCAAATCGACCGCTTTCAAAGTATCCAAAGCGCGCTGAGTAATATCACCGCGATTCCCGATTGGAGTCGGAACGACATACAGCGTTGCAGCAGAAATTACAGCTTGATCGTCTTGATTCATTGTTTCATCCGGTTTACCGATTTAATATTGAGCATCTTTGAAAAAACTGCACTGGATACAGTATGCTTTCCTCACTCATTGTCCGTACCAAGTCCGGACGCATTATCCCCGTCGTACTCGCCGCTATGTTAATGGCGGGTTGCCCGGGACGAGCTCCACAGACACCAGCGGCAGATATTCAGGCTGAAGCAACGTCTTCATCCGAATACTACCTGCAACAAATGCAGCAGAGCAGCGATGATAACAAGGCTGACTGGCAATTACTCGCCATTCGTGCCCTGATCCGCGAAGGAAAGCTTCCACAAGCTGCGGAATTGCTGGGCAAGCTACCGCAAGAGCTAACTGATGTCCAACGTCAGGAACAGCAGTTAGTGAGCGCTGAACTCTACATTGCTCAAAAAAATATGCCTAATGCATCGGCGATTTTGTCCAAGCTAAACATCGATTCGCTCTCTGATAGCCAAAAAGCACGCTATTATCAGGCAGTCATCGACGCGAGCCAAGGCAAAGCCTCGCTGCCTGTTATTCGCGCCTATATTGCCCAAGAGCCTTTGCTCAACGACAAACAGCAAGTACAAAACATCAATGGTACTTGGGCTGCATTAACTCAACTGACACAGGCCGATCTCAATAGTCTGGTGATCAACGCGGATGAAAACATCCTTCAAGGCTGGCTGGATCTGCTGCGTTTATATCAAGACAACAAGCAAGACCCAAGCCTGCTCAAAGCGGCAATTAAAGATTGGCAAACACGCTATCCAAACAATCCAGCGTCAAAAGTTTTACCGACCGCGCTGGATAATGTGCTGAACTTCAAACAGGCATCAACCTCAAACGTCGCTTTATTACTGCCAATGAATGGTCAGGCTCAGGTTTTTGCCAACGCCATACAGGCGGGCTTCAATGCGGCAAAAAATGGGGCAATAACTCAAAGCGCACCAACCCAACCACAGCCTGCCGCAGCGCCTAGCGATGCCAACGCAACTCAGCCAACCACAACCGATCCAAACGCTAACGGCGCAGTCAGCACCAGCGGTGCACAGCCTGCTGCCGAAACAGCACCAACAGCACAAGCAGATGCTGATGGCATGCCGATTGCGCCTATCGTGCCGCCTTCAGCCAGCAATGCGCAGATTAAAGTCTATGATACCAGCAGCCAGCCACTGCCGGCGCTTCTGGCACAGGCCAAGCAAGACGGCGCAACGCTGGTCGTCGGCCCATTGCTTAAAGAGAACGTTGATCAGCTATCGACGACCAGTACACCGCTGAACGTATTAGCACTTAACCAGCCAGAACAAGTACAGAACAACCCAAATATCTGTTACTTCGCGCTGTCACCAGAAAATGAAGCTCGTGACGCGGCGAAACACATCTGGGAACAAGGAAAACGCTCTCCGCTGATTTTGGCGCCACGCGGTTCATTGGGCGATCGTGTCGCGAAAGCCTTTGCGCAAGAGTGGCAACAACTCGGCGGTTCTACCGTTCTCCAGCAGGGCTTTGGCTCAACGGGAGAACTTCGTCAAGCCATCAACGGCGGCTCTGGTATTCGTATGACTGGCCAGCCAGTCTCGGTCGCAGCGGCATCACAGCCTCAGTCTGTCACGATTGCGGGTTTAACTATTCCGGCACCTCCAGCGGATGCAGGCGCGGTTTCTACCTCCAGCGGCAACGTGGATGCGGTTTATATCATCGCAACGCCAGCTGAACTGACGTTGATTAAACCTATGATCGATTTAGCCAACGGCTCGCGTAACGGACTAGGCTTGTACGCCAGCTCGCGTAGCTATCAAGCTGGCTCTGGTCCTGACTTCCGTTTAGAAATGGATGGGCTGCAATTCAGCGACATTCCATTACTGGCAGGAGGCAATCCAGCGCTACTGCAGCAAGCCGCGTCTCAGTTTAAAAACGACTACTCTCTGGTACGCCTGTATGCCATGGGGGCTGATGCTTGGGTTCTCGCGAACCACTTCTCGCAGATGCGCCAAATTGGTGGTTTCCAATTAAATGGTTCAACCGGTGTTCTGAGTGCTGACAGTAACTGTGTCATCAACAGGAAGTTGCCATGGCTTCAGTACCGCTCAGGAACCATCGTTCCGATGCAATAGTGGGTAAGCCTAAAAGTAACCGGCGACAAATCGGCGCGCAGTATGAATTGCTCGCGCGCCAATATCTTGAACGTGCCGGACTTCGTTTTTACGCCGCTAACGTGACGCTACGTGGTGGCGAGTTAGACTTGATTATGTGCGATGGCGATATTTGGGTGTTTGTTGAAGTTCGCTATCGTAAATCCTCTCTCTATGGCGACGCGGCTGCGTCGGTCAGCTATACCAAACAGCGCCGATTATTGCGTAGTGCCGCTATCTGGTTGGCTGAGCGTGACGGCAGCTTCGAAACCACAGATTGTCGCTTTGATGTTTTGGCAATCACGGGTAGCCAGTTACAATGGCTGCCAAACGCATTTACGGCGACTGAATAATTTCGCCTTAGCTACCTGAACCAATGGACATTTACCGTGCTGGAAAGAATTAAAGGCTGTTTTACCGAAAGTATTCAAACTCAGATTGCTGCGGCCGAGGCCTTGCCTGACGCTATTTCTCGCGCAGCCATGACGCTGGTGCAGTCACTGCTGAACGGCAATAAAATTCTTTGCTGCGGTAACGGTACTTCCGCCGCCAATGCCCAACATTTTGCCGCTAGCATGATTAACCGCTACGAGACCGAACGCCCAAGTTTACCCGCCATTGCACTAAATGCGGATAATGTGGTCTTAACAGCGATAGGCAATGATCGACTACATGATGAAGTGTATGCCAAGCAGGTGCGAGCCCTCGGTCACGCAGGTGATGTCTTGTTAGCTATCTCGACGCGCGGCAATAGCCGTGACATCGTGAAAGCCGTTGAAGCCGCAGTCACCCGCGACATGACCATTGTTGCGCTAACAGGCTATGACGGAGGCGAACTGGCGGGGCTGCTTGGACAGCAAGATGTGGAAATCCGCATACCTTCGCATCGCAGTGCACGCATTCAAGAAATGCACATGCTTACGGTCAATTGCCTCTGTGACTTAATTGATAATACGTTGTTCCCCCATCAGGATGATTGAAGGAGTCTCGATGACTAAGCGTTCCCCGTTAACCCGCTGTTTTCCAATTGCACTCGTCGTGATGAGCGCGCTATTGCTTCAGGGATGTATCGCCGCTGCCGTTGTCGGTAGTGCTGCCGTGGCCACCAAGACCGCCACCGATCCCCGCAGTGTAGGGACACAGGTCGATGATGGTACGCTCGAAGCCCGTGTGTCGAATGCACTCGGCAAAGATGAGCAATTGAAAAAAGAAGCCCGTATCGTTGCCACCGCTTACCAAGGCACCGTATTGCTAACCGGCCAAGCACCGTCGGCCGATCTGGGCGCTCGAGCCAAACAGATAGCCATGGGCGTAGATGGAACTAACGCTGTCTACAACGAAATTCGTACCGGCAAACCGGTGAGCTTAGGCACCGCCTCCAGCGATACTTGGATTACCACTAAGGTACGTTCACAGCTGTTAACCAGCGATGCGGTTAAATCTTCTAACGTGAAAGTGACCACCGAAAATGGCGAGGTGTTCTTGCTTGGCTTAGTCACTCAGGAAGAAGGTCAAGCGGCGGCCAAAACAGCCAGTCAGGTCAGCGGCGTGAAACATGTCACTACCGCATTTACTATTCTCAAATAACTTGACGATGGTACTCGGTTAGAGACAAAAATCCCCGCTGAAGCGGGGATTTTTATTG
Organism: Hafnia paralvei; assembly: GCF_020150375.1. Classification (NCBI taxonomy): domain Bacteria; kingdom Pseudomonadati; phylum Pseudomonadota; class Gammaproteobacteria; order Enterobacterales; family Hafniaceae; genus Hafnia; species Hafnia paralvei. Next base: position 4,003,947 of record NZ_CP083737.1, read on the forward strand.
ACGTTGATCGGTGACACACCCATACGCCGCTTAATTTAATTTATTTTGCTTGAGATAACTTTCCCCACCGAGCTGCCTCATCTGGCGCAAAATCCATTGCTGGCGACGCAACACATAGCCAGAAGGGGCTTTGACGCTAAAGCGATGCGGATTAGGTAACACTGCAGCAAGCAATGCGGCTTCAGAAGCCGTCAAACGGCTGGCTGGTTTATGAAAGTAACGACGTGCCGCTTCTTCCACGCCAAACACGCCAGGACCAAACTCTACGATATTGAGATAAACCGTTAGAATGCGGCGTTTAGTCCATACCACTTCGGTTCCCAACGTCAGCCCTGCTTCCAAGCCCTTACGAATCCAGCTACGTCCATCCCATAAAAACAGATTTTTAGACGTTTGCTGTGAAATAGTCGACGCCCCACGAACCGGCTTATCCCCCTTTTCACTACCGTCGATGACCGATTCAATCGCCCCAAGATCAAATCCCCAGTGCTGAGGAAACTTTTGATCTTCTGCGGCGATCACGGCAAGCGCCATATAGGGAGAGATTTCATCCATTGGCACCCAATCCTGATGGGCAACATAGCCAAAATCACCGGTAATCCATGCACCGAATTGACGCTCCACCATCACAGCAGAAAACGGAACGGGCAGGAAGGCAAAGATAACAATGCCAGCCAACCAAACACCGATAACGCCTAAAATGACGCTTTGGCTCCAAATACGCACTCGTCCTAACAAACCGTGCTTCTGCCCGCGCCCCTTGCTCATTCAGCCAGTTCCAGCACTCTTGCAACCAGCTTCTCAATACCTTGAGCTGCTTCTCCGATCGAGTTTGCCAGCATATAGGCAGGCGTTGTCACCACTTTCTGATCCAAATCGACCACAATATCATCCACCGGGCAAACTACGTGCTCACCGCCCATGGCATCAATCGCTTCGGCTGTATCAGGATCGTTGCCAATGGTTAAACGAGTATGTACACCGAGTAACTTCGGCAACAAAGCGGGCGCGATACAAATAAAACCTAACGGTTTTCCGGCCTGGTGCATCTGCTGAACCAGACGTTGTAGCTCGGCATCAACAGAGCACTCTGCACCTTGCGTAGCAAAAGAGCTTAGGTTTTTGGCGGCACCGAAACCGCCGGGGACGATTAGCGCATCAAGCTCACCAGCATCGGCCTGAGACAGTGGTTTAATGTTCCCGCGTGCAATGCGTGCAGACTCAACCAACACATTGCGACTCTCACTACTCTCTTCACCAGTAAGGTGATTAATCACATGCATCTGTGGCTTATCAGGCGCAAAGAAATGAACCTGAGCACCCGCGCGGTCTAATGCCAACAACGTTAAGACTGACTCATGAATCTCCGCACCATCAAAAACACCGCAGCCACTTAAAACTACGCCGACTCGCTTCATATTCTTCTCCTAATCACGGTGGCACCACGCTCATAGAAATACATTACCGACACAAAGGTATGCACGCTAAGCATTAGTAATGTTTACCAATTACCGTTTATGATGCCTTGGATAAAATAAATACTGGAAATTTCGTAGTAACTATCTAGAGTTAAGTCAACCACTAAAACGTTTGTATTAGCAAACAATAGCCCACATCACACATTTTAATGAATCAACTAACAAGCAGGAAAACATGTTGGTATCTTGGTTCAGTTTCGCGTGAAACCCATAAATTATGTTTACGCAATTGATCCAACTTAATACCTTTAGAAAAACTTAGCGTAAACATTCAGTTTCCCTGGTGTTGGCGCAGTCGTTGCGCACCCCAGCCTAGGCTGGGGTCATTTTTTCTATTTCTTGGTTGCTTTATCAGCCCAATCCCGCAGTACTTTCACATCGTGTCGCCATTCATGCTTAAGTTCATCCACCCACTCTTGAACATTATCCCACCATGCAGGCAGCGATGAAGTTTGGATTTGCTGAGCAACCTGCTGCAAGTGGCGTAACCCGACAGAACCCGCAGCACCTTTAATTTTGTGCCCTTCCTCGGTGATGCCCTTTTGATCGCGAGCAGTCATATTCGACTCCAGCACGGCTAAATACCCAGGCATCATTTTCTCAAACATATCAAGGCCTTGATAAATAAGTTGTGGGCCGACTAAATCAATGTACTGTTGCAGCATGTCAGTATCTAAAAGGTCTTCGGTATTCTGGGTCACTTTTTTACTCTCCACCTTTTTCTCTTTAGCCTTCGGCGCCTCATCCCAGAATTTCTTGATCATGGCCGTGAGAGCAGGAACCGAAAGCGGTTTACTCAGCACATCATCCATACCAGCATCAAGATATTCTTTTTTGTCTTTCAGCACGTTAGCCGTTAACGCCACCAGCGGTGGCAGGTCATCATCGCCATAGTTTTCACACAGGCTACGAGCAATATCCAGACCTGTCATATCAGGTAGCTGAATATCAAGCAGCACCAGGTCGTACTCACCCGGCGTAAACATGTCTAACGCCTGCTGTCCCGTCATGGCAACATCAACGCTATTACCCAATTTTTCTAATACCGAACGTGCCACAATCACGTTCAGTTCAATATCTTCCACCAACAGTACATGCAGCGCTGGCAATGGCAATTCTTCATCTTCAGGCTGTGGCGATAGCGCTTCTTCAACGACCGGAGCATCAATAGAAAGGGTAAAGCATGAGCCTTCCCCTGGAGTGCTGCGTACGACGATATCACCGCCCATGTTCTGAGCCAGACGCTTGGAAACGGCAAGTCCAATCCCTGTGCCTGTCGCGGGTTTTCCACCGTTTTGATCTTTAACCTGATAGTACATGGCAAAAATTTTATCTTGCTCATCCTGCGGAATACCGATACCGCTGTCTTTCACTTCAAAAAACAGTTTGCCGCCGGTTTCACGCCACACCTTCACGTTGACGCCCCCCTTCTGGGTGAACTTGACCGCGTTACCGATCAGGTTCCACAGGATCTGGCGCAATCGAGTCCCGTCGGCAAGAATTTTGTGCGGTAGATTTGGCTGGTGTTCAAGGGTGAAATCGAGCTTTTTCGGCTGCACTAACAGGCCGGAAAGGTTCTCCAAATCCGTTAAGAAACCGGTGAAATCTATCGGTTGGTTATCAAGTTGAACCTTACGACGTTCAAGCTTATCCATCTCAATAATGTCATTGAAAATATTACCCAGCGTAATCGCACTCACATGGATGGTTTTGAGATAGTTAAGCTGCTCTTGATTTAGCTCGGTATCCAGAAGAATACGGCTTAGGCCAACAATGCCGTTTAACGGCGTACGTAGCTCATGGCTGATGGTAGAGATAAAGGTTGTCTTATCACGGCTGGCGTTCTCCAGCGCATCTTGATAACGCTTACGTTCGGTAATATCACGCCCAAAGCCCATCAGACCATGGCGTTTACCCACACGGTCATAAAACGGTACTTTACGTAGCTCAAAGCAGGCTTTACGCCCATCGGGATAAACCAACCACTGCTCGTAGGTCAACGAAACGTTATGGCGGAATACTTTCTCATCGGTTTCGATCACTTTCTTAGCGATATCTTCGTCGTAGACATCTTCTGGTTTCAAGCCAATTAACTGCTTCTCGCTCTTACCCGTTAACAGTTCCATTGCTCGGTTACAGCCGGAAAACTCTTCGTTCTCATTACGGTAATAAACCAAATCTGGAGAGGCATCGAGGAAAGAACGTAATAAAGCCGACTGCTGTTCCAGCTCAATCTGCGCCTGCTCACGCTGGTCAATCTCGTGCTGTAAGGTATCAAGCACCTGCAAGCGAGCGTCTTCAGCCTTCTCTCGCTCGGCAATTTCCTGATTGAGTTGGGAAATATTGTTTTTCAGCTGTTGATTAAGTTCGAGATCGCGATAGCGCATCTCTTCCAGCTTATTAACCAGCTTGGAAAGACGCTGCCGCGACTCTTCTAATTGCTCAACGACGACAGAAAGGAAATAAACGGCCCATGGGGTGATCAATAAACCAAAGAATACCGAACGCACAACATCAATGCTTTCCACCTCTCCGCGCAGCAGCATAGTCACCGCCATCTGCACTACGATAGCCAGAATAACCAGCACCGAAGCCAGTAGGATGGAAAAGCGCACCAACCCAAGTTTTACCATTAAATCGACGTAATACTGGGCTAATACCCGGATTTGCTTCATGTGCGACTCCCTTGGTTTACAGTCTTTTAAATCATACCGTAAAACTATTGTTAAGGGAGATTTCTAAGATTGAAATGGGATATCAAAAAGTTAAGCTCTACTTTGCCGAAAAGGTTTAAGGTTTCGTACGCTAAAAGCAACAATTTGATATCTGCGCAGTGCAAAGGCCACGCGCTGGCGATCTCTGCTCGTACGCCTACACAGAACTGACATTGAAACTCGGTATGAACAGGTGGGCGGAATATTACACCTTGGCTTCAAAAACGAACTCTAATCCACCACGACCCAAAGCATTATCCCGCTATAAACCCGAAGCCTGCCCCCCAAACTCCAGCATATAGCGATTCAATTCAACCATTCCTGTCCAACGGTTCTCGCACCATAACGGTGCCAATAATGTTGGGCGACGAGCGCTCGCCGAGATGCGGTGATAAACGATATCCATCGGCGTATGACGTATCATTTCACCAGCAGTAGTGACATATTCCGCCAACGGCAGTTCACGTAAACGTCCAGCCTGCCATGCTTTGGCCATTGTGCTACCGGTGACAATATGTAACGGATGCAGCTTGATACCATCGACGCCTGTATTAACGACCTGCTCTAACGTCCGCATACACTCTTCTTTACCCTCACCGGGCAAACCAACAATCAAATGGCTACACACTTTCAAACCGCGTTCTCGCGCCGCTCGCGTGGTCTTTTGGTAACAGGTGAAATCATGGCCCCGATTGATGCGTTTCAGGGTTTTATCCTGTGCGCTCTGCAAACCAAGCTCAAGCCACACTTCATAGCCCTTATCGCGGTACTCACTCAGCAAATCCAAGACACTATCCGGCACGCAGTCAGGGCGGGTACCAACGCAAATGCCCACCATATCGGCCTGCTGTAACGCCTCCTCATACATGTTCTTCAAGGTACAGACTTCTGCATAAGTACTCGTATAGGCTTGAAAATAAGCGAGATAGCGATTGGCACGATTGACCTTGCGCGCCTGCGCCTCCAGCTGTTCCGCGATGCTCTGGCGCTGCATTTGTTCGTCCGCAAAAGAGGCCACGTTACAGAAAGTGCAGCCACCGCGCCCCAATGTGCCATCACGATTAGGGCAGTTAAAACCACCATGCAGGGTAAGCTTATGAATTTTTTCACCATAGCGGCGCTGGAGATCGGCACCGAACATATTTACGAGTTGCTGCAACTGCATAGTCTGAAGATTCGCCTGTACACATCACGGAAAAACTGAGGGCGATGATCCTATCTCATACTCCGCTTTGCTGCGCTGATGAAGATCAATCATCACCATGCAGCCAGAAGGAATAAAAATTCATTATTAATGATAATAAATTCACTTGAGCTGTAATAAAGAATTCTTATTATTTTCAATGCGCTGACACAATGATATTGCGGAGATGAAAAATAGTCATAACCAACGCGAAAACTTAATTTTACAATATAATTCACTATTAAAGTGAATTGCTCTAGCACGGTGCATAAATAATAGGCTTGCACTACAGTGAGTCAGCTCACATTTTTCTCGGCTTACCTTGACTTCCATAAAGAGCCAAAAATGATATTTTATATTTAATAATCAATTAAATAAGCATTCACAAGCAGATTAAAAGTGTGAACCTCCCCACATTTGACCTACGTACTCTTTCTAGATAAGTTGAAAGACCGCTGGAAGCTAAATGTTTTTTTAACGACTTTTTCTAGACGGGCTAATGTCTCGTCATTTTTATGTAGTCATTTACGACTCCCTCGAAACACGTTATTGACCACTGCTGGAAAGACGCCAAAAGTGCAATAACCGAGGCGGATGCGCGTGCCGAATGGTTATGCACTATCCAACTCGCAGTAAGATGGAAAGTAATGCAGAGCCTCGGGAGGTTCACAGAAATGCTATACGATGCATCCCTTGAAAAGGACAACTGTGGTTTCGGTCTGATCGCCCATATAGAAGGTGAGCCAAGCCATAAAGTAGTTCGTACCGCGATCCACGCACTGGCGCGAATGCAACACCGTGGTGCAATTTTGGCCGATGGTAAAACCGGTGACGGATGCGGCCTGCTGCTGCAAAAGCCCGATCGTTTTTTCCGTATGGTGGCCGAAGAGCGCGGCTGGCGTTTAGCCAAAAACTACGCTGTAGGTATGATTTTCCTCAGCCAAGATGAAAGCGAAGCGCGCGCCAGTCGCCGCATCGTAGAAGAAGAGTTGCAGAACGAAACGCTGTCGGTCATCGGCTGGCGTGAAGTTCCTATCAATTCTGACGTGTTGGGCGAAATCGCGCTTTCTTCTATGCCGCGCATCGAACAAATTTTTGTTAACGCCCCAGCAGGCTGGCGTCCGCGCGATATGGAGCGCCGTCTGTTCGTCGCTCGTCGTCGTATTGAAAAACGTATTGAAGATAAAGATTTCTACGTCTGTAGCCTCTCTAACCTGGTGACGATCTATAAAGGTCTGTGCATGCCGGCCGACCTGCCACGTTTCTATCTGGATCTGGCCGATCTGCGTTTGGAATCCGCCATTTGCCTGTTCCACCAGCGCTTTTCAACCAATACCGTGCCACGCTGGCCTCTGGCTCAGCCATTCCGCTATCTGGCGCACAACGGTGAAATCAACACCATCACCGGTAACCGCCAATGGGCGCGTGCTCGTACCTACAAATTTAAAACGCCGCTGATCCCTGATTTGCAGGACGCAGCGCCGTTCGTCAATGAAACCGGCTCAGACTCCAGCTCGCTCGATAATATGTTGGAACTGTTACTGAGCGGTGGCATGGATATCGTGCGCTCCATGCGTTTACTGGTACCACCAGCATGGCAGAATAACCCCGATATGGACGCCGATTTACGCGCCTTCTTCGACTTCAACTCCATGCATATGGAGCCGTGGGATGGCCCTGCCGGTATCGTCATGTCTGATGGGCGCTTTGCGGCCTGTAACCTAGACCGTAACGGCCTACGCCCTGCGCGCTATGTCATCACCAAAGACAAACTGATCACCTGCGCTTCCGAAGTCGGGATCTGGGATTATCAGCCTGATGAAGTGCTCGAAAAAGGCCGCGTTGGCCCCGGCGAGCTGATGGTCATCGACACCCGCAGCGGACGCATTCTTCATTCGGCAGAAACCGATGACGATCTGAAAAGCCGCCATCCTTATAAAGAGTGGATGGAGCGTAACGTTAAGCGCTTAGTACCGTTCGAAGATTTGCCAGACGATCAGGTGGGTCAGCGCGAACTCAATGACGATGAGCTGCTCACCTTCCAGAAGCAATTTGGTTACAGTAGTGAAGAGCTTGACCAAATCCTGCGTGTGCTCGGCGAGAATGGACAGGAAGCAACAGGTTCAATGGGCGATGATACGCCATTTGCCGTGCTCTCTAGTCGCCCACGTATTATTTACGACTACTTCCGCCAGCAGTTTGCGCAGGTCACAAACCCGCCAATCGATCCGCTGCGTGAAGCCCATGTGATGTCTCTGTCGACCAGTATTGGCCGTGAGATGAACGTATTCAGCGAAGCCGAGGGTCAAGCTCATCGCCTGAACTTCAAATCACCTATTTTGCTGTATTCAGATTTCACCCAGTTAACCACACAGGACAGTGAACATTACCGCGCAGAAACGCTCGATCTGACGTTTGATCCGCAGCAAACCGATTTACAGCAGGCGATTCATGCGCTGTGCGAAGAGGCAGAGCAGAAAGTACGTGGCGGTGCCGTGTTGCTGGTGCTGTCTGACCGCAATATCAGCGCTGAACGTTTACCGGTGCCTGCGCCAATGGCGGTTGGCTCTATTCAGCAACGTCTGGTGGAAAAGAATCTGCGCTGCGACGCTAATATCATTGTTGAAACCGCCAGCGCTCGCGATCCCCACCACTTTGCGGTGCTGCTTGGTTTCGGCGCGACGGCAATCTATCCGTATCTGGCATATGAAACTCTCGCCAAACTGGCCGACTCCCACGCTATCGACAAAAAATACCGTGACGTGATGCTGAACTATCGCAACGGCATCAACAAAGGTCTGTACAAAATTATGTCGAAGATGGGAATTTCCACCATCGCATCATATCGCTGCTCCAAACTGTTTGAAGCGGTTGGCTTACATCGTGAAGTCAGCAATCTGTGCTTCCCTGGCGTCGTCAGTCGTATCGGTGGTGCGGGTTTCAGCGACTTCCAACAGGATCTGCAAAACCTATCTAAACGAGCGTGGCTAAAACGCAAACCGTTGGATCAGGGCGGTCTGCTGAAATTCGTTCATGACGGCGAATACCATATGTACAACCCTGACGTGGTAAATACCCTGCAGGCCGCGGTTAAAAGTGGTGAATACGAAGATTATCAGAAGTATGCCAAGTTGGTGAACGAACGTCCGGTATCCACTCTACGTGATTTACTCCAAATCACGCCGAAAGGTGAAACCATTGCCGTGGATAGCGTTGAGCCTGCCAGTGAGCTATTCAAACGTTTTGATACCGCAGCTATGTCAATTGGGGCACTGAGTCCAGAAGCTCATGAGGCGCTGGCCGAAGCCATGAACGGTTTGGGCGGATTCTCTAACTCAGGCGAAGGCGGCGAAGATCCTGCACGCTACAAAACCAACAAAGTTTCCCGCATTAAGCAGGTCGCTTCGGGACGTTTTGGCGTCACTCCAGCCTATCTGGTCAACGCCGACGTGATTCAGATTAAAGTGGCTCAGGGAGCAAAACCTGGCGAAGGTGGCCAGTTACCGGGCGACAAAGTCACGCCGTATATTGCCAAACTGCGCTACTCCGTACCTGGCGTAACGCTCATTTCACCGCCACCGCACCACGATATTTACTCTATCGAAGACTTAGCACAGCTAATTTTCGATTTGAAACAGGTTAACCCAAAAGCATTAATCTCGGTCAAACTGGTCTCTGAACCCGGCGTTGGCACTATTGCAACCGGCGTTGCCAAAGCCTATGCCGATCTCATTACCATTGCTGGCTACGATGGCGGAACAGGTGCAAGCCCGCTGTCATCGGTAAAATACGCAGGCTGTCCTTGGGAACTTGGGTTGGTTGAAACTCAACAAGCTCTGGTGGCAAACGGCTTACGTCACAAGATCCGCCTACAGGTCGATGGCGGCCTCAAAACCGGCGTCGATATTATCAAAGCAGCCATTTTAGGCGCTGAGAGTTTCGGCTTCGGCACCGGTCCAATGGTCGCATTGGGCTGCAAATATCTGCGTATTTGCCATTTGAACAACTGTGCAACCGGTGTGGCAACGCAGGATGAAAAACTACGCCGCAACCACTTCCACGGTTTACCGGAGCGCGTAGCCAACTACTTCCAGTTCATTGCCCGTGAAACTCGCGAGCTGATGGCGGAGCTGGGCGTAACCCGTTTGGTCGATCTGATTGGCCGCACAGATTTACTGCTTGAGCTGGATGGTTTCACCGCTAAGCAAAACAAACTGGACCTGTCCGCGCTGCTGAAAACCGCAGAACCTAAACCGGGCAAAGCGGTGTATTGCACTGAGAGCAATCCTTCGTTTGATAAAGGTTTGCTTAACAAGGAGCTGCTGGCGCAGGTTCAGGCCAATATTGAAGCCAAGCAAAGCAAAACCGTGTTCTTTGATATCCGTAACACCGATCGTTCCGTCGGCGCATCCTTGTCTGGCGCTATTGCTGAACAGCATGGCGATCAGGGGCTAGCAAGCGATCCGATCAAAGCGCAGTTCACCGGCACTGCTGGGCAAAGTTTTGGTGTGTGGAACGCCGGTGGCGTAGAGCTAACCTTAACGGGTGATGCGAACGACTACGTCGGTAAAGGTATGGCGGGTGGCAAGATTGTGGTTCGTCCTCCCGTCGGCTCCGCTTTCCGTTGCCACGAAGCCAGCATCATTGGTAATACCTGTTTGTACGGCGCAACCGGAGGAAAACTGTTTGCCGCTGGCCGCGCAGGAGAACGCTTCGCAGTGCGCAACTCCGGCGCAATCACCGTGGTTGAAGGCATTGGTGATAACGGCTGCGAGTACATGACCGGCGGTATCGTTTGTGTTATCGGGCGGACTGGCATCAACTTCGGCGCGGGGATGACGGGTGGCTTTGCCTATGTGCTGGACGAAGACGGCGAGTTCCGCAAACGCGTTAACCCTGAACTGGTAGAAGTGCTAAGTATGGATCAGTTAGCGATCCATGAAGAACATCTGCGAGGTTTAATCACCGAACATGTACAGCTAACGGGATCGAGCCGTGGCGAAGAGATCTTGGCGCACTGGCCAGAATGGGCACCAAAGTTTGCGCTGATCAAACCAAAATCCAGCGATGTGAAAGCACTGTTAGGTCACCGTAGTCGTTCCGCAGCCGAGCTGCGGGTACAGGCGCAGTAAGGGCGGAGAAAAAAATGAGCCAGAATGTTTATCAATTTATTGACCTACAGCGCGTTGATCCGCCTAAGAAGCCGCTCAAGATCCGTAAGATCGAGTTTGTAGAAATTTATGAGCCCTTTTCTGAAACACAGGCTAAGTCGCAAGCAGACCGCTGTCTGTCATGCGGCAATCCATACTGTGAGTGGAAATGCCCGGTACATAACTACATTCCGAACTGGCTGAAGCTGGCAAACGAAGGTCGCATTATGGAAGCCGCCGATCTGGCACACCAGACCAACAGCCTTCCCGAAGTATGTGGACGCGTATGCCCACAGGATCGCCTGTGTGAAGGTTCTTGTACGCTTAATGACGAGTTTGGTGCCGTGACCATCGGTAATATCGAGCGCTATATCAATGATAAAGCACTCGCCATGGGCTGGAAACCAGACATGTCACATGTGCAGCCAACGGGAAAACGCGTTGCCGTTATTGGCGCAGGCCCCGCAGGTTTAGCCTGTGCTGATGTGTTAGCTCGCAACGGCGTACAAGCCGTCGTATTCGACCGCCATCCAGAAATTGGTGGCCTGCTTACCTTCGGAATTCCAGCCTTTAAGCTGGAAAAAGAAGTCATGACCAAGCGTCACGAAATTTTCACCGGTATGGGGATCGAGTTTCGTCTGAATACCGAAGTGGGTAAGGACGTGCCAATCAGCGAGCTACTGAATGAATATGACGCCGTTTTCCTTGGCGTTGGTACCTATCAATCTATGCGCGGTGGCTTAGAAAATGAAGATGCCAGCGGTGTATTCGACGCGCTGCCGTTCCTCATCGCCAATACTAAACAGCTGATGGGCTACGACGCTAGCGAAGAAGAGCCTTACATCAGTATGGAAGGCAAACGCGTGGTGGTGCTCGGCGGTGGTGACACTGCGATGGACTGCGTTCGTACATCCATCCGTCAAGGCGCGACGCAGGTCACCTGCGCATATCGCCGTGATGAGGAAAATATGCCTGGCTCTAAACGCGAGGTGAAAAACGCGCGCGAAGAAGGCGTAGAATTCATGTTCAATCTGCAACCATTAAGCCTTGAGCTCAATAGCTCTGGCCGAGTCTGCGGCGTGAAGATGGTGCGTACCGAACTGGGTGAGCCTGACGCTGCTGGACGTCGCATAGCGCAGCCTATCGCCGGTTCTGAACATGTTTTGGACGCAGATGCCGTAGTCATGGCATTTGGCTTCCGCCCTCACTCGATGAGCTGGCTGGCAGAGCATGATGTCAACTTGGATAAACAAGGGCGCATCATTGCACCAGAAGGAAGCCATAATGCCTTCCAGACCAGTAACCCTAAAATCTTCGCCGGCGGTGACGCCGTTCGTGGTTCTGACTTGGTCGTCACAGCCATAGCAGAAGGCCGCAAAGCCGCAGAAGGGATCATGAGCTATTTGGAAGTGTAATTTGGCAGTGTAAAAGCCCTTCTAATAGCAACTTCCCCAAAAAGCGGAGCTTCGGCTCCGTTTTTTGCTTCTCGCCGTCGACTTTATGATCCTGTTCACATTTCAGCCAATGAATACTTGATGCCGTTCCACTCCGTCTAATATTGTAATTTGGAGTTAAACTTCAAATAATTTTTTAGGATGGAGCAAAATGTCACTACTAGCCGATTTAGAACAGCGGGTGCGTGAGCAGGGAGGATTGATCGTTTCTTGCCAACCTGTGCCTGATAGTCCAATGGATCGTCCGGAAATCGTTACCGCAATGGCTCAAGCAGCTGTGTCGGCTGGCGCTGTAGCTATACGTATCGAAGGCATTACAAACTTAAAAGCCGTTCGACCGCATATTTCAGTGCCAATCATCGGGATCGTCAAACGTGATCTAGAAGATTCACCAGTACGTATTACACCTTATTTATCTGATATCGATGCGCTCGCCGAGGCTGGAGCCGACATCATCGCTTTCGACGCAACGTTCCGCTCAAGACCCGTCGAAATTGACGATCTACTGGCACGTATACGTCATCACGGTCTATTGGCTATGGCTGACAGCTCGACACGGGAAGAAGGTCTTGAGTGCCAACAAAAAGGCGTCGAGTTTATCGGTACGACGCTGTCTGGATATACCGGTGGAGAGATACCTGACGAGCCAGATCTGACGATGGTGTCTGAGCTGAGCAACGCAGGCTGTCGCGTCATTGCCGAGGGACGATACAACTCTCCGGCGCTGGCCGCCAAGGCCATCGAACAGGGGGCTTGGGCCGTTACCGTTGGGTCAGCAATCACCCGCATTGAACATATCTGCCAATGGTTTAGCCAAGCCATTAAGCGCTAACTGGGAGCTGATGATGAACATACTCGCCATTGATATTGGTGGAACTAAGCTGGCTGCGGCGCTTATCAACGCGGACCAACAGATATCGCAGCGTCAGGAAATATCAACACCGGCTAGTTCATCGCCGCAAGCATTGACCACGGCGTTGACACAGCTTGTCTCCCACTACCAAGGTCAAGCGCATTGCGTTGCCGTAGCTTCTACTGGGATCATCGATAACGGTATTCTCACCGCACTCAATCCAGATAACTTGGGAGGGCTCAATCAATTTCCGCTACAAAACACCTTAGAAAATCTAACCAAGCTTCCCTGCTATCTTTTGAACGACGCACAAGCTGCCGCATGGGCTGAATACAGCCAATTAGCGGAACAGTTCAGGCATATCGTATTTATCACGGTATCAACGGGGGTAGGCGGCGGCATTGTTATCAACGGTAAGCTATTAACCGGCCCCCATGCGTTTGCAGGACATATTGGCCACTCACTAGCCGACCCAAACGGGCCGCGCTGTGGATGCGGACGTACAGGATGTGTCGAAGCCATCGCATCTGGCCGAGCAATTGCCGCCGCCGCTCAGCTCGAATTACAGGGGAAAAATGCCCGCCAAATCTTCGCAGAAGCACAAAACGGTAACCCGCAAGCTCAGCGGCTAGTGGAGAACTCTGCACAAAGCATTTGCCAACTTATTGCAAACCTTAAAGCGTTACTGGATACCGAATGCATTGTGTTAGGAGGAAGCGTCGGTTTAGCGTCCGGTTATCTACAGCAGGTAAAACAGCAGCTAAGTTTACTTCCGACACCATTTCACGTGCCTATCGTTGCCGCGCATTACCAACACGATGCCGGATTAATCGGCGCAGCATTATTTGCCGCACAGGCTCATTCCGTTCAATAAGAGATAACATCTATGATCCTTGGAAAGATTTCAGATCTCAGCGTACAAACAGGGTTATCAAGCTCACTGCGCGCAATCATAAAACAAGCATTAACCCGAGATCTCGCCACTCTAGACGCTGGTCGTTACATCATTGATGGAGAGGATATTTTTATCAATGTGATGGCTTTTGACACATCAGCCGCAGAAAGTAAGCGCTACGAGCTGCATCGGGAATATCTGGATATCCAAATATTACTCAGCGGTACAGAGCGCATTGATTTTGGCCTCGAGGGCTCGGCACAACAGCCTGATATCTATCATGAAGATGATGACTACCAGCTATGTGACAGCCTCGAACAACGCCAAACCCTTCATATGGTGCCAGGAATGTTCGCTATTTTTCTACCGAATGAGCCACACAAGCCGGGCTGCATGGTTAACGATTCTCAGAAGATTAAAAAAGCTGTGATAAAAGTCCACCATAGTCTCCTCGCGAACTAAGTCATTAAAGATAATAATAACAATACGATAGTACCACTGCTCCTCTTTGACCGCGTGATAGACATGTACCCCCTATATGTATATCACGCTTTTTTTAGCGCCCTACTCTTGCTACGCTCGGATGCATTAACCCTCATCAGCAATAACCACTTCAAGCACGGATAAACAGGGAATTTATGGAGTCACAAGCCCTTCGCCTCAAACCGGGAAAAATTCTCGATACACTAGGTGCAATGCAAAACAGCCTAACCCGTGTTGCTCAACGCATTGCACACTATATTCTTCAATCGCCGCTGCGTGTCACACAGCTTTCGATCGCCGAGCTTTCGCGAGAAACTCAGGCGGGAGAAGCAACGGTAATTCGTTTTTGCCGCACGCTGGGCTATAAAGGATTTCAAGATTTTAAAATGGATTTGGCAATCGAGCTGGCCACCTCCGATGCTGAGGCGAGCAGCCCACTGCTAGATGCGGAGATCGCTGCGTCTGATGATGCTCATACCATCGGGCGGAAGCTGCAAAATACCATTAATAACGTGCTGTCTGAAACATTGAATCTACTTGATATGCAGCAAGTGAGTCTGGTGGTCGATGCCTTGAGAAACAGCCAGTCGGTATATATTTTTGGTGTCGGTTCATCGGGGATCACCGCTGAAGATATGAAACATAAACTGATGCGCATTGGATTACGCGTCGATGCCGTAACCAATAACCACTTTATGTATATGCAGGCAACCCTACTCAAAGCGGGCGACGTTGCGATTGCCATCAGCCATTCAGGTGACTCTAATGAAACCGTGCATGCGCTTAAACTGGCTAAGCAGGCCGGAGCCACCACCGTTGCGCTAACACACAATCTTGGTTCACCGCTGAGCGAGACTGCGGATTTCAGCCTGATTAATGGAAACCGACAGGGGACACTGCAAGGCGATTCGATGGGAACCAAAACTGCACAGCTATTTGTGATAGACCTGCTCTATACCCTGCTGGTACAGGCCGCACCGGAACAGGCAAGAGAAACAAAATTACGGACTATGGCTGCACTGAATCTATCCAAGTAAACGGCTATTTTTGAGATTTCAAAAACAAAAAAGCCAGTCATATGACTGGCTTTTTTACTGTCTTCAAGAGATTACTTCACGACGCGAAGTGAAGGACGACCACGCGGCGGCGGCGTTGGCTCATCGCCATCATCATCAGACTCTGTCGATGAATCCGGTAAATTGCCATCAACCACCGTCATGCTAGGCTCGCTCGACGCCTCTTCATCTTCCACTGACATCAGTGGCATCTCATTCTCATAAGCGGGTTCTGGTTCAAACATCGTGCCTGCACCATTTTCACGCGAATAAATTGCCATCACAGCAGAAATCGGCACATACACGTTGCGAGGAACGCCACCGAACCGTGCATTAAAACGAACGGCATCATCACCCAGCTCTAGATTACCCACCGCCCGCGGTGCGATGTTCAACACGATTTGACCATCGCGGGCAAACTCCATCGGCACCATCACACCGTGGCGGTTAACATCAACCACCAGATGCGGCGTAAGCTGGTTATCAAGCAACCACTCATAGAAGGCACGCAGCAAGAAAGGACGGCGTGGCGACATTTGAGACAATTCCATGATTAGCCTCGGGTGTGCAGACGCATTTCGCGCTCAGCTTCGGTCATAGAAGCCAAGAATGCATCACGCTCAAAGACACGAGTCATGTAGATCTTCAATTCTTTAGAACCTGCACCAGACAGTTCAATGCCCAGCACCGGCAGACGCCACAACAGCGGAGCCAAATAGCAGTCAACCAGACTGAACTCGTCGCTCATGAAGAATGGCTTCTGAGTAAAGACAGGGGCAATTGCCAGCAACTCTTCACGCAGCTGTTTACGCGCGTTATCAGCTTCCTGAGCGGTGCCTTTTTCAATTTTGTGCAGCAGTGAATACCAGTCGTTTTCGATGCGATGCATCATCAGACGGCTTTCGCCACGGGCAACGGGATAAACTGGCATCAGTGGTGGATGAGGGAAACGTTCATCCAGATATTCCATGATGATGCGGGATTCATACAGAGTCAGTTCACGGTCAACCAACGTTGGTACTGTGCGGTACGGGTTGAGGTCAATCAGATCCTGCGGCAGGTTATCCATCTCGACCTGCTCAATCTCGACGCTGACACCCTTTTCAGCCAGTACGATACGTACTTGATGGCTAAAGATGTCGGTCGGGCCGGAAAACAGCGTCATTACCGAACGTTTGTTGGCAGCGACAGCCATGAAAACCTCCAAGTTTATCTAGAAAACGGTATGAATAGTCGCCATTAAGAGCGCTATCCAGAGATTTGTTGTCACACCTGTAAACCGCATAAGCTATAAAATCGATGTATAAATAATGGGTTAGATTATTTACAGCCTCTATTGCTCAACAATTGTACGGATAACAGGGCGCAAAAGTGGGAGATAGTTTAACAGAATTTGGCCGTGTTGTGGGGAAGCGTTGGTTATTTCATAGTGTAATAAGTTTACAACACGTAAATTTCCGAGCTTTCTGGAATTTTATAGGTACAAAAAAGCCCGGCAAGCCGGGCTTTTAGTATTAATGTTCTGCCGAAGCAGAAAAACATTAACGTTTGGAGAACTGAGGACGACGACGTGCTTTACGCAGACCGACTTTCTTACGTTCAACCTGACGAGCATCACGGGTAACGAAACCTGCTTTACGCAGTTCGCCACGCAGAGACTCATCATATTCCATCAGTGCACGAGTGATACCGTGACGGATTGCACCAGCCTGACCAGAAATACCACCACCTTTAACAGTGATGTACAGGTCAAATTTACCAACCATGTCGACCAGTTCCAGCGGCTGACGAACTACCATGCGGGCAGTTTCGCGACCGAAGTACTGTTCCAGGCTGCGCTGGTTAATTACGATGTTACCACTACCCGGCTTGATAAAAACGCGAGCGGCGGAGCTTTTGCGGCGACCAGTGCCGTAGTATTGAGTTTCAGCCATTGCCTATAATCCCGATTAAATGTCAAGAACTTGCGGTTGCTGTGCCGCGTGATTGTGCTCGTTACCTGCGTAAACTTTCAGTTTACGGTACATAGCACGACCCAGCGGGCCCTTCGGCAGCATGCCTTTAACCGCGATCTCAATGACACGCTCAGGGTGGCGAGCAATCATCTCTTCAAAGGTCGCTTGTTTGATACCACCGATGTGGCCGGTGTGATGGTAATAAATCTTGTCAGAACGCTTGTTGCCAGTTACAGCAACTTTTTCTGCGTTCAGAACGATGATGTAATCACCAGTATCAACGTGCGGAGTGTATTCCGCTTTATGCTTGCCACGCAGGCGACGAGCCAGTTCAGTAGCCAAACGGCCCAGAGTCTTGCCGTCTGCATCAACTACGTACCAGTCACGTTTTACGGTTTCTGGCTTAGCTGTAAAAGTTTTCATTAAAAGCTTACCCAATTTAAGTTACACGTTGGTGAACACCCAAACGCTTACCTGTGTAAAAAAGTAAATGTATTAGAGGCTCACACGACCATCGTCCAGCAAACCTACCCCTTCGAATAGCCAATGCCGGCACATAAAGTTTTTGGGAAAAAAAACTTCGTTGTAACGTGGGGTCGCAAGATTATAGAGAAGTAGAATCTAAAGATCGAATAATTTTTCGGGGTAAAATTGATTTTGTGACTGCATCCGGTAGACAGCAACACCGGATGCGAGTGTTTTTTAAACAAACCTTTACGGTAAATGCTCTAGACGCAGGTAATCCTCACTCTGCATCTCCTGTAGACGCGACAAACAGCGCTGATATTCAAACTTAAGATGCTCACCCTGATAGATCTCAAACATCGATAACTCAGCGCTAATGATCAATTTTACGTGCCGCTCGTAGAATTCATCGACCAGCGCTAAAAAACGACGAGCGGCATTTTCGTTTAGTTTGTCCATCTTCTTGACGTGATGCAAAAAAACAGTGTGATAGCTACGAGAAAGCGCTATGTAATCAAGCTGGCTGCGCGCGTCTTCGCACAGCACCGAAAACTCAACGGCTAATACGCCACTCGAACGACACAATGCAGGGAGCGGGCGATGATTAATTTCTAATACTGGATTGATTTCACCCACGTTACCGGCCAGTTTGGCAAACATCTCATCCATGTGGTGTCGTGTTTCATTATTCATCGGCGAAAAATAGAGCCCCGCCTGTGTCAGGGTACGCAAGCGATAATCAATGCCGGCGTCCACGTTCATCACAGTACAATACTGCTTTATAAGATCGATCGCGGGCAGGAAGCGCGCACGCTGCAAACCGTTATAGTAAAGATTATCCGGCGGGATATTCGATGTTGATACCAGCGTAATGCCGCGAGCAAAAAGAGCCTGTAGTAAAGTTCCTAGTAGCATAGCGTCAGTAATATCAGACACAAAAAACTCATCAAAGCACAGCACGTCAGTTTCGGCTTTAAAGCCGTCGGCGATGATTTCAAGCGGATTTTCATGCCCCTGAAGCGCGACCAATTCTTCCTGCACACGCAGCATAAAGCGATGGAAATGCAGGCGCAGTTTGCGTTCACCGGGAAGGCTATGGAAAAACATATCCATCAGCCATGTTTTTCCTCGCCCAACACCGCCCCACATATACAGACCTTGGACGGGGACTTGCTGCTTAGACGTGGGCTTCCCCCATAGTCGTTGCAAGCGGCCGCGCAGTCCGCCGCTCTCTGACGGTGGCGTTGCATTTTCTTTTTCAATAAGCGCCTGCTGAATAATAGTCAGGGCATCGACAGTTTGCCGCTGCACGGCATCAGGCTGGTAATCTCCGGCATCTAACGCCTGCTGGTACAGCATTGCAGGCGTCATCACGGACGTTGTGCGATTTGATGGCATCAGGTACAGGGTCCCTACTGAATTATTATCTTTGTTGTAAACAATTTTAAAAATCACAAACGCTGCTTTTCGCGCAGCTTAACGACCAATTGTCGCCTGTTAACGATGTTTTGTCTCGTAGTGCAGATTGTTTTTGCACGAAAACCTCTCAGCAATACACCTTCAGGATTCCACTCAGACAAGGTTAACGGTTATAGTGTGCTTATGTGTAGGATATGTCGTTGAACCCCTACTAAGTAAAATAGCAAACGAAAGCACATTCTATATACAGATAGGAGTCATCATGACCTGGGAGTATGCGCTTATTGGTTTAGTCGTCGGTATCGTGATTGGTGCGGTGGCGATGCGTTTTGGCAACCGAAAACTCCGTCAGCAGCAGGTGCTGCAAAACGAGCTGGAAAAAAGCAAAAACGAATTGGAGCAATATCGTCAAGAGTTAGTGAGCCACTTTGCTCACAGTGCTGAACTGCTGGATAACATGGCGAACGATTATCGCCAGCTTTACCAACACATGGCGAAAAGCTCGAATAACCTGCTACCGGATATGCCGCCACAGGACAATCCATTCCGCTATCGTCTAACCGAAGCCGATAACGATCAAGCCCCTGTAGAATTCCCACCTCGCGATTACTCCGAAGGTGCATCAGGCTTACTACGCGCTGAACGTCGCGACAAATAATCGCTCTTCGGTGGCTGTTTTTCTAACAGCCACCTTTTAATCTTTCTTCCCAATACCCACTTTATTATTCTGAAATTGTGGAACTTAATACGCGCTCTTCGTTCTGAGTAACACAGTGAATTTACTTCGCCTGAGACACATTGACACCTTATATAGGCCATGAGAAACCATTCAATGATGAAGAAAAAATCTTTATTACTCAGTACACTCGCTTTAAGCATGGGCTTAACAATGTTGTCTGCACCAATAGCCAATGCAACGTTGCCGCCCATTGTTGCCGGACAAAATGTTCCGAGCTTGGCGCCAATGTTGGAAAAAGTGTTACCAGCCGTGGTCAGCGTTCACGTTGAAGGCATGCAAAATACCAAACCGACACCCGAAACTAAGGGCGGAGAACGCCAATTTGAAGGTTTGGGCTCTGGTGTCATTATTGATGCTGCAAAGGGTTATGTCCTGACAAATAACCACGTCATTAGCAACGCAACAACGATCAAAGTACAGCTTAACGATGGCCGCGAATACGTAGCCAAACTGATTGGCCGTGACGAGCAATCTGATATCGCGCTAATCCAACTGACCGATGCAAAAAACCTGACTGCGATAAAAATCGCTGATTCAGACAAACTGCGAGTAGGTGATTTTGCCGTTGCCGTTGGTAATCCGTTTGGCATTGGGCAAACGGCAACCTCAGGGATTGTGTCCGCATTAGGCCGTAGCGGTTTGAACCTTGAAGGTTTAGAAAACTTTATTCAGACCGATGCAGCGATCAACCGCGGTAACTCCGGCGGTGCTCTGATTAACCTCAACGGTGAGCTCATTGGCATTAATACCGCTATTTTAGCGCCTGGCGGCGGTAACGTCGGTATCGGCTTTGCCATTCCTAGCAATATGGCTCAGAGCCTGAGCGCCCAACTGATCAAATATGGCGAAGTCAAACGCGGAGTGCTCGGCATTCGTGGCCGTGAAATGACGGCTGACTTAGCTCAGGCCTTCAAGTTGGAAGCTCAGCGTGGAGCCTTCGTTAACGAGGTTTTGCCTAACTCTGCCGCGGCCAAAGCCGGAATTAAAGCAGGCGATGTCATTACAGCCTTAGATGGCAACCCGCTCAGTAGTTTCGCCGAGCTACGCGCCAAAATAGGCTCTGCGGCACCAGGCACCGTGCTGAAACTTGGCCTGCTGCGTAATGGCAAACCACTCGTCATTCCTGTGACGTTGGAAAATAGCGGAGTAACCACGACTCAGGCAGAAAATATCAGCCCAGCTCTGCAAGGCGCCACCTTGAGCGATGGCGATGTCAAAGGCACTCCGGGTATCAAGATCGACGACGTGGTAAAAGGTTCCGTCGCTGCTCAGATGGGAATGCATAAAGGCGACCTGATCATCGGCGTCAACAGCGAACGTATCCGCGATATCGCATCCTTACGTAAAGCGCTGGCAGCTAACCCACCGGTTATCGCTCTGCACATGCTACGCAACGGTGAAGGTCTGTATCTGCTGATTCGCTAATATTGCTTTAACAAAAGCACTAATTATACAAAAACCGCACAAAAATCGGGCATAGGCGTGTGCCGTGCCCGATTTTCTCTGTTATTCTTCGCGTATCTTTTCTTACCCTTTCAGAAACTTCATGTTTACTAAGATATTACGCTCAGTTTTTCTGGGTTTTGTGGTAGCCATCATTTTGCTGATTGCGGTGCCATCACTGCGTCCGGCAGGACTGTTCTCGCTGTTTAAAACGGCGTCGTTTGAAGAGTCCCCCGTCAGCTATAACTCTGCGGTGAAACGTGCAGCCCCTGCCGTCGTTAACGTATACAACGGCAGCATGAGCAACAACGGTCAGGGCAATAATGGATTGGCGATCAAAACTCTGGGTTCAGGCGTTATCATGGACAGCAAGGGTTACATTCTTACCAATAAACACGTGGTCAGCGGCGCAGACCAAATCGTCGTCGCATTACAAGATGGCCGTGTATTTGAGGCCATGCTGGTCGGTTCTGATACGCTCACCGATTTAGCCGTGCTGAAAATTGAAGCCACTAATTTGCCAGTCATTACGATAAACCCTTCGCGGGTTCCTCATATTGGTGACGTAGTGCTCGCCATTGGTAACCCATACAACATTGGGCAAACGACCACACAGGGAATTATCAGTGCTACTGGGCGTGTCGGTTTAAGCACCTATGGGCACCAGAACTTTTTACAAACCGATGCTTCCATCAATCACGGTAACTCTGGCGGCGCATTGGTTAACACGCTGGGCGAACTCGTCGGCATCAACACGCTATCACTAGACAAAAGCAACGATGGCGAAACCCCCGAGGGTATCGGTTTTGCTATCCCTACCGCTCTTTCTAGCAAAATTATGGCAAAACTGATCCGCGACGGACGCGTTATTCGCGGCTTTATCGGCGTGAGCGGGCGTGAAATTGCGCCAGCAAGAAACCAGCCTCAGGCCAATGCAATGGAACGAATTCAGGGCATTATCGTGCGGGATGTTGCGGCTAATGGGCCAGCTGCAAATGCTGGGATCCAACCCGGAGATATCGTGCTTAATGTAGACGGCAAGCCTGCCGTCAGCGCCGCTGAAACCATGGATCAGGTCGCCGAAATTCGCCCTGGCACCGTTGTTCCCGTTATCATTATGCGCAATGGCGAGCGCATGACGCTTAGCGTGACAATTGAAGAGTTTCCGAACGTAGATTAACTTGTTCGGCTCGCTTGATCAGTGAACATAAAAAAACGCCATCGAAAGATGGCGTTTTTATTTTTAAGCTCAGGCAGAATTACTCGCCTTTAACACGCTCGATATTTGCGCCCAAGGCGCTTAATTTGTTCTCGATGCGGTCATAGCCACGGTCGATGTGGTAAATACGATCGACGATAGTTGTGCCTTCCGCGACGCAACCTGCAATCACCAAACTTGCAGACGCACGCAGGTCAGTTGCCATAACCTGTGCACCAGACAATTTCTCCACGCCGTAGCAAATCGCCGTGTTACCTTCGATCTCAGCATGAGCGCCCATACGGATAAGCTCAGGAATATGCATGAAACGGTTTTCAAAGATAGTCTCAGTGATCACACCGGTACCTTCAGCCACCAGATTCAATAAGCTGAACTGTGCCTGCATATCCGTTGGGAACCCCGGATGTGGGGCGGTACGTACGGTAACCGCTTTTGGGCGCTCGCCATGCATATCCAGCGAGATCCAATCCTCACCCACTTCAATATCTGCCCCCGCTTCGCGCAGTTTCGCTAATACCGCATCCAAAGTATCTGGGCGCGTATTACGGCAAATGATTTTTCCACGAGTCACTGCAGCAGCGATCAGGAAAGTACCGGTTTCAATGCGATCAGGCAATACGCGGTAAACACCACCGCCCAGACGAGCAACGCCTTCAATAGTAATGCGATCTGTACCGGCGCCCGAGATTTTGGCACCCAACGTATTGAGGAAATTCGCAGTATCAACGATCTCCGGCTCACGCGCGGCGTTTTCAATCACGGTTGTCCCTTCAGCCAGCGTCGCTGCGCTCATGATGGTAACTGTCGCGCCAACGCTAACTTTATCCATGACGATATGCGCACCTTTCAGGCGACCGTCGACAGAGGCTTTAACGTAGCCCTCTTCCAGCTTAATCTCAGCACCCAGCTGTTCTAACCCTGTGATATGTAGGTCAACCGGACGTGCTCCGATTGCACAACCACCGGGCAGAGAAACCTGACCATAACCAAAACGCGCTACCAATGGACCTAACGCCCAGATAGAAGCACGCATGGTTTTCACCAGATCATAAGGCGCGCACAGCTCATTAACGTTGCTCGCATCCACATGAACGGAACCATTACGTTCGACGCGTACACCCAACTGGCTTAACAATTTCATCGTCGTATCGATGTCTTTCAACTTCGGCACGTTTTGAATTTCTACCGGCTCTTCAGCCAGCAATGCAGCGAACAGAATTGGCAGAGCTGCGTTCTTCGCACCAGAAATGGTGACCTCGCCGCTTAGGCGAGTGGGCCCCTGCACACGAAATTTATCCATTATTACCGATCTCAGTTAATCATTTAAAACAACCATCACCGCGAACGGTAATAGCGAGTATGGGGATCACAATGCGTTAAGCTTGCGGTCGCGCTGCCATTCTTCAGGCGTGAATGCCTTAATCGACAGAGCATGAATTCTGTTATCTGCAATGTATTCCATTAGAGGCGCATACACTGTCTGCTGTTTTTTGACTCGGCTCATACCGGCAAACTGTTCACCGACAACAATCACCTGAAAGTGGCTGCCGTCACCGGTCACATGGGCTTCCTGCAGGGATAATGCGTTCATCAACACATCTTTAATTTCATTGTTGTCCATGGGCGCTCAATCATTGAATTATAAAAAATAAGAAAACCATTTTAGCATTCTTGGCCAGATGCTCTTTATACCCGAGATAATTCGAAGCACATACTGACGGTAATCAAGCTAGCCATCAGGGCTTACGTGGGGATGTGTCTAAGGTAAACGAAGACGGCCAACGCATATGCAACGGGTGTAAGCCAAAAAGAACTTAAGCCGCCCATATTAGAGGAAATACGCCCCATCTTAAACAAAGAAAAGCCCCCGATAGCATCGTTATCGAGGGCTTTAGAAATAATCCTAATAATTGCACTAAGTTAGGATGCTAACAAAACGCTATCCGTCAAAAGTATGTCATTAAGATTGTAGAGTGCGATCAACGTGCGTAAACGCTCGCTCACACCGGTAATAACGATCTGAGAAGCGCCAGTAGCACCGGTGTTTTGTACATGAACCAACATCGCTAGCCCTGCAGAGTCCACCCGCTCTAATCCACTCAAATCCAGACGTTTCTTACCTTCAAGTAAAGTGTGGCGATCGTCCCAAAAACTCATTAGCGAATCTCTGTCGAGAATGCCAATCAGCTTGAGAGTATCCTCTTCGCTACGCCATTGCAGGACATTCGCCGCCATTATTTTTGATCCAACGTAATAGGCTGTTGAGCAGAGGAAATCAATTGCTTAGTCAACCCATCAACACCGTTCTGGCGCAGAATGGACGCCCACTCATTCTGCTTAGTGGTGATCATACTTACACCTTCCGCAATCATATCAAATGCCTGCCAATTTCCCGTTTGGCTGTTCTTGCGCCATTGGAAATCCAGACGTACAGGAGGACGGCCCTGCGGGTCAATGATAGTCACACGAATAGGAACAATAGTTGCGTCGCCCAAAGCTCGCTCAGGCGCAATATTGTATGTCTGGCCATGATACATGGCTAACGCCTGACCATACGCCTGTTCTAAGTAAGATTGGAACGCTTTGAAATAAGCTTCACGCTGCGCGGGGGTCGCACCGCGATAGTACTGGCCTAACACTAAAGCGCCAGCATATTTTACCTGTACATAAGGCATGAGTTCTTCATGAACGATAGTGCGCAGGTAATTTGGGTCTTGCTTAATCTTCGGCTGTTCGTTTTTCAGACGATCAAATGTCTGCTTAGCCGCAGCATCCATCAGTTTGTAAGGGTTGGTCTGATCAACGGCGGCATTTGCCAATGTTGAAGATATTGGAGCCACCACCAGCAGCGCCACCATCAAAATACGTTTAAACATGCATAACTCCCCTAAATTAATGTGCTGCCGGAGCCTCAGTTGGCGCAGTAGCGTCATCTGAAGCGCTGTCTTTCTTGTTGGCATCATCGTTGCCGCTCTTATACAAGAACTGGCCGATCAAATCTTCCAACACCATGGCTGATTTGGTGTCCTGAATCGTTCCGCCATCTTTTAAAATAGCAGTCCCCATCTCAGGATCTTCAAAACCGACGTTTAATGCGAGGAACTGCTCGCCGAGAAGCCCCGAGGTACGGATAGCCAGTGAGCTCGTGTCAGGGATATTGTTGTACTGCTCGTTGATATCCATCGCCACGCGTGGCAAATAGGTTTTAGGATCTAGCGTAATATCAGCAACCCGCCCGATGACGACACCACCGATTTTGATCGGTGAACGTGCTTTCAAACCACCGATATTATCGAAGGTCGCATAGATACGATAAGTGGGTTCATTGCCCAGCGACTTAACATTCGCAACCTGCAAGCACAGGAACACTACCGCACACAATGCGATAAGCATAAATACGCCAACCCAAATTTCACTTTTTTTCGTTTGCATTGCATCAGTTCCCAAACATCAGTGCTGTCAGCACAAAATCTAATCCTAAGACCGCCAGCGACGAATGCACGACGGTGCGCGTGGTCGCGCGACTAATCCCTTCAGAGGTCGGTATGGCATCATAGCCGTTGAACAAAGCAATCCACATAATCGTGATGGCAAAAACCACGCTCTTAATCATGCAGTTCACCAGATCGGTATGAAAATCTACCGAGCCTTGCATAGCCGACCAGAAGAAACCGCTATCAATCCCTTTCCAATCAACGCCCACCACAGAGCCACCCCAAATACCCACGGCAACGAAAATTGCCGTGAGCAAAGGCATACTGATGATGCCCGCCCAAAAGCGCGGAGCAACGATACGGCGCAGCGGATCCACTGCCATCATTTCCATACTGGAAATCTGTTCTGTCGCTTTCATTAAACCGATTTCTGCCGTTACCGCAGAACCTGCTCGACCTGCAAACAGTAAGGCGGTAACAACCGGGCCAAGCTCGCGTAGCAGCGACAGCGCCACCATCATACCAAGGCTCGCCTCTGCACTATAGGTGGTTAAAATCAGATAGCCCTGCAAACCCAGCACCATCCCGATAAACAATCCGGAAACGATAATGATCAGCAAAGACTGCACACCAACGCTATATAGCTGTTTACGCAGCAACGGCCACTGTTTGGCAAACTCGGGCTTGCCTATCAGGGCATTAAACATCATCAAGCCTGCACGTCCAAAAGAGGCACAAACGTTGATTCCTCGGCGTCCAAACGACGCCAATGCATTTAACAACATGTGATCACTTACTCCCTGATCCTAAGGGGGCCAATCCAAGCAACGCGGAGCGATAATCGCCTGCCGGATAACGGAACGGCACTGGCCCGTCGGCAATACCATCAAGGAACTGCCTAACTCGCGGATCGGTATTACTATTGAGTTCTTTCGAACCCCCCTGAGCCACTACGCGCTGATCAGCCACAATATAAGCGTAGTCAGCAATACTCAATACTTCCGGCACATCATGTGATACCACCACACAGGTAATGCCCAATGAATGATTAAGTTCATCAATCAACTTAACCAACACGCCCATGGTTATCGGGTCTTGACCCACAAAGGGCTCATCAAACAGAATCATTTCTGGATCGAGGGCAATCGCGCGCGCCAGCGCAGCTCGACGCGCCATGCCTCCCGACAGCTCAGACGGCATCAAACCACCTGCGCCACGCAATCCTACCGCTTCAAGCTTCATCAACACCGTCGTGCGAATCAGCGACTCGGGCAGTTGCGTGTGCTCGCGTAGCGGAAAGGCTACGTTATCGAATACGGTTAAATCAGTAAACAACGCGCCGGATTGGAACAACATGCTCATTTTTTTGCGAGCGTCGAACAGCTTATGACGCGAAAGAGAGGGAATATTTTGTCCATCAAACCAAATTTCCCCTTTGTCTGGACGGATCTGCCCGCCAATCAAACGCAGTAAAGTGGTTTTACCGATCCCAGAAGGCCCCATAATGGCGGTAATTTTCCCTTTCGGTACGGTCATCGTTATATCGGTAAAAATTTGTCGGTTACCACGGCTGAAACTCATGCCGTTGATTTCCACCAAATTCGTTGCCTGTTGATTCATGAGCTAGGGTCTCTTAGTCATCGTTATGGCACTGATTTATTGCACTGATAGCCTTCGGCCGCGAAACTCAATTTCTGTTAGCCATATTCAGTCTCCAGAGAGACTCGTCCAAGTCAGCACGAAACAGGATTCTCTCACGTTCTGCTCTAATACAATGCTAATTACTTTGGCCAATATTGTCATTTCAGCTCGAAACTAGGGCTATCGGGTGCATTCTTACAAATATTTCCCATGATTTTCTGACTAAAGGTGCCATGGGTTTTACTTTTCCTTCACTGGCAGTCAGAATTGTTACGATTAACGAGGATTCTGGCTCAACTCCTGCATCGATGGCTCACTTGCAAGAAATTCCGCGCCATTAGCAGAGTAAGACCGCCATTAATCGATTTTTCGCTACGTTTTTTACACGAACCTGCAAAAACGCCGGATTGTCCCCAACAAAGGATTCTGCATGCTGCTCGCCACCCTATTGTTGATTGTTGGCTTAATACTATTGGTTTATGGCGCTGACCGCTTAGTTTACGGAGCCGCAGCTATCGCACGATCGTTCGGCGTCCCACCGATGATTATCGGTATGACAATTGTGGGGATTGGCACATCCCTGCCCGAGCTGACCGTCTCCCTGACGGCGGTGATGAACAATCAACTTAACACCGCGGTCGGCACCGTTATTGGTTCAAATATAGCGAATATCTTACTGATTTTAGGCAGTGCTGCACTGCTTCGCCCACTTTCAGTCCGGTCTGATATTCTCAGGCGCGAACTCCCGCTAATGTTGGGCGTGACTATATTGTGCGGTTTTGTGCTCTATGACAATCAGCTAAGTCTGCTGGATGGTGTCATTTTATTGCTAACGTTTACCGCTTTTATCTGGTTAATGCTAAAAATGGCTCGCTTAGCCATGCGTGAGGGTAACGACCCTCTGACCGATGAACAAATGGCCGAACTTCCCAAGGATACCAGCAATACGGTGGCGTTGCTGTGGATTGCGCTGGGGCTGATCATTTTACCGTTATCAGCAAAGATGATTGTAGATAACTCGACGGTTATCGCTCGCTATTTTGGCGTTAGCGAATTAGTGATTGGGCTAACCATTATAGCCATTGGCACCAGTCTGCCTGAGCTGGCGACGTCAATCGCAGGTGCAATAAAAGGCGAGCATGACATCGTGTTGGGTAATATTATTGGGTCCAATATTTTCAATATTTTGATTGTACTTGGTGTTCCAGCCCTCATATCACAGGGGGATACTCACTTTGACCCAAGTGCATTTGGCCGAGACTACTGGGTGATGCTCGGCGTGAGCGTCGTGCTCACCGCATTGTGTATCAGACGAAAACACAAAATTGGCCGGATGGCTGGCGCACTGTTGCTGTGCGGATTTATTGCGTATGTTGCGCTGCTATTTATGCCTCACCCCATCAATCTGTATTAAATGAGTACAAGACGGCAAGCATAGCTTAACGTTGTGCATAACCGATTAAACCGCTGAATCGAGTGAGAAAAAAACATGTCACATTTGGATTTACAGCCGGGATTTGACTTCCAGCGAGTGGGAAAGCAAGTTCTTCAAACTGAGCGCGAAGGACTGGCACAGTTAGACCAATACATTAATGAAGACTTCACTAAATCCTGCGAGGCGATCCTAAGCTGCTTAGGCAAAGTCGTCGTGATGGGGATGGGTAAGTCAGGCCATATTGGTCGCAAAATTGCGGCAACGCTAGCCAGCACAGGCACTCCCGCGTTCTTTGTGCATCCGGGTGAAGCAAGCCACGGCGATCTGGGCATGGTCAGCTCACATGATATCGTGCTAGCAATTTCCAATTCTGGCGAATCCCATGAGATTCAAGCGCTGATTCCTGTACTCAAACGCCAAAAAGTAAAACTGATCTGTATGACCAACAACCCAGACAGCTCTATGGGTAAGGCCGCAGATATCCACCTATGCGTGAAAGTCCCACAGGAAGCCTGCCCGTTAGGTCTGGCACCAACCACCAGCACAACGGCAACACTGGTCATGGGCGATGCGCTTGCCGTTGCACTATTGCAGGCTCGTGGTTTTACCGCTGAGGATTTCGCCCTTTCGCATCCAGGTGGAGCCTTAGGCCGCAAACTGTTACTCCGCGTGAGTGACATTATGCACACCGGTAGTGAGTTACCGCACGTCAGCCGTGATGCCTCTCTGCGTGATGCTCTGCTGGAGATTACACGCAAAAATCTCGGGTTAACCGTCATCTGTGATGACCTGATGAAAATCGAAGGTATTTTCACTGATGGTGACCTACGTCGCATCTTTGACTTAGGCGTTGACTTAAATAATGCGAAAATTGCCGATGTTATGACATCCGGTGGTATCCGCATTCGTCCAAATGCCTTAGCTGTCGATGCATTAAACCTGATGCAGGCTCGTCATATCACTTCGCTGCTGGTTGCTGATGGCGATCAACTGATTGGCGTGGTTCATATGCATGATATGCTGCGCGCTGGCGTGGTTTAAGAATTAACGTTTAGGTGAAAAATTAATGAATGAGCAAGGTATGAATATCGCTACCTGTTATGGCCCTGTTGCCCGTAAAATCATGGACTGCGCAGCAGAAATTCGTCTCGTCATCTGCGACGTTGACGGCGTTTTGTCTGACGGCCTGATTTACATGGGCAACAACGGCGAAGAGCTAAAAGCGTTTAACGTACGCGATGGCTATGGTATCCGCTGTCTCATTACCGAAGGCATTCATGTGGCGATCATTACCGGTCGCCAATCTAAATTAGTTGCCGATCGAGCAACTACGCTAGGAATTGAACACCTATATCAGGGGCAGTCTGATAAACTGATTGCCTTTGAGAAAATTCTCGCCGATCTGAACTTGCAGCCGCATCAGGTATCCTACATTGGCGATGATTTGATTGACTGGCCGGTGATGGCCAAAGTTGGACTTTCCGTTGCAGTAGCTGACGCGCACCCTATTTTATTGCAGCGCGCTCAATATGTTACCCGTATTTCAGGCGGGCGCGGTGCAGTTCGTGAGTTATGCGATCTCATCCTACAGTCGCAGGGCAAACTGGATGAGGCCAAAGGGCTATCAATATGAGTAAAACCAAACGCTGGGTCATCCTGCTATTAACGATTATTGCGTTGGCACTGATTGGTTGGAATCTGACAGAAAATGATTCTGATACCTCTCAAGTGGCTGTCAATAATCAGGAGCCGACCTATCGCAGCCAGCATACTCTGACCGTGGTCTATGACCCGACAGGTAAACTAAGCTATAAGCTGGTAGCAGAAGATGTTCAGCATTTCTCGGAGGATAAAACCAGTTGGTTTACTCATCCGGTGCTGACGACTTACGATCAGGACACCTTACCGACTTGGTCTATCCGTGCGGATAAGGCAAAGCTAACCGATGACCGTATGCTTTATCTATACGGAAATGTAGAAGTAAACAGTTTGACGACGACCTCGCAATTGGAAAGGATTACTACCGATAATGCGCAGGTAAACCTAGTGACTCAGGACGTCAGCTCTGATGATGAAGTCACTCTTTATGGGTCAAACTTCACCTCCCATGGTCTGAAGATGCGCGGGAACATGCGGGAAAAAACCGCAAGGCTGATTGACAAGGTAAAAACCTACTATGAAATTCAAAACAAACCACAAAATCCTTAGCCTTATCGTTGCCGGTACATTGCTAACGGCAAGCGTTCCAGCGCTGGCTCTGACCGGAGATACAGAGCAGCCGATTCATATCGACTCGGCTCAGCAGTCGTTGGATATGCAAGGCAACACCGTCACCTTTACCGGTGATGTCGTCGTGACTCAGGGCACGATTAAGATTAATGCAGACAAAGTTGTCGTCATCCGTCCTAACGGTGCTCAGGGTAAAGAAGTCGTTGAAGGTTATGGTAATCCCGTAACGTTCTACCAGATGCAAGACAATGGTAAACCTGTCAGCGGCCATGGGCAGAAGCTTCGCTACGAACTGGATAAAGACTTCGTTATCCTGACCGGCAATGCATTCCTGCAACAGGTTGATAGCAGTATCAAAGGTGACAAAATTACCTATCTGGTTAAACAACAGCAGATGGAAGCCTTCAGCGATAAAGGCAAGCGCGTTACCACCGTGTTGATTCCATCTCAGTTGCAGGATAAAGGTGGAAAAGCAGCAGCGACGCCTGCGCCAGCTAAGCCGAAAGCGCAGAATGAACCTGCTGCATCAAAAGGCAAATCTCCGTTTAGCCAGTCCTCACAGACCAAGAGTAACTAATTCGTTATGGCAACTTTAATTGCTGAAAATCTGGCCAAAGCCTACAAAGGTCGCCGCGTAGTTGAAAACGTTAGCCTGACCGTTAATTCAGGTGAAATCGTAGGTCTGCTCGGACCCAATGGCGCGGGTAAAACGACCACGTTTTATATGGTTGTCGGCATCGTTCCACGTGATGCAGGCCGTATTGAAATCGACGATGAAGATATCAGTCTGCTGCCGCTTCACGCTCGTGCACGTCGTGGAATAGGCTACTTGCCACAAGAAGCCTCTATCTTTCGCCGCTTGAGTGTGTATAACAACCTGATGGCCGTGCTGGAAATTCGTGATGACCTCACGAAAGAACAGCGCGCCGACCGCGCCGACGAACTGATGGAAGAGTTTCATATTGCCCATCTACGCGACAACCTCGGACAGTCACTGTCCGGTGGCGAACGCCGCCGCGTCGAAATTGCACGTGCTTTAGCCGCAAATCCTAAGTTCATCCTGCTGGATGAGCCATTTGCGGGCGTTGACCCAATCTCTGTTATTGATATTAAAAAAATTATTGAACACCTGCGCGATCGCGGTTTGGGCGTATTGATTACCGACCATAACGTGCGTGAAACGTTAGACGTTTGTGAGCGTGCTTATATTGTGAATCAGGGCAACCTCATTGCTCATGGCACTCCATCTGAAATCTTAGATGATGAGCAGGTTAAACGCGTCTATCTGGGTGAAGAATTCCGTCTGTAATGACGGCTATCTTGCGTCATACATATCCTGCACTTTGCGCAGGATATGCCGTACGGTGGTCTTTATGCGGCCGGACTCTTTTTTTAGTTTAGCAGGTACTCTGCTTGCACCAATGGAAATGAGCTCGCGATTATGAAGCAAGGTTTGCAACTCAGGCTAAGTCAGCAGTTAGCGATGACACCACAATTGCAGCAGGCGATCCGCCTGTTGCAACTATCAACGCTAGAGCTTCAGCAAGAGATCCAACAGGCGTTAGAAAGCAACCCACTGCTTGAACAAGATGACACTCACGATGAAATAGAAACTTCAACGGAAGAAGTCAACGAGGAGCTGGACACACGTGAACAGCTAGAGCAACCGGATATGCCCGAGGAACTCCCCCTCGATGCCACATGGGATGAAATCTACACAGCAGGAACGCCATCAGGCACAGGCACTGATTACAGCGATGATGAGCTGCCTATCTATCAAGGTGAAACAACACAAAGCCTGCAAGACTATTTAATGTGGCAAGTTGAGCTAACGCCCTTCAGCGACACCGATCTGGCCATTGCCACCGCCATCGTAGACGCCGTCGATGATACCGGCTATCTCACTTCTTCTCTCGACGATATTTTAGAGAGCATGGGTGATGAACTTGTGATGATGGATGAAATTGAAGCCGTGCTCAAACGTGTACAACGTTTTGATCCCGTCGGCGTTGCTGCACGCGATTTACGTGACTGTTTACTAGTACAGCTTTCTCAGTTTGCCGATGATACCCCCTTCCTAAGCGAAGCTCGTCTCATTGTTGATAAACATTTAGATCTGTTAGCCAACCACGATTTCCGTAATCTGATGCGTTCGACTAAGCTGAAAGAAGACGTGTTAAAAGCAGCCATGCAGCTCATTCAAACGCTCGATCCGCGTCCTGGGCTCTCTATCAATACCGGCGAATCAGATTATGTCATCCCAGACGTTTTAGTGCATAAACACCAAGGCCACTGGGTCGTCGAACTGAATCAGGATAGTGTTCCACGTCTTAAAATTAATCAGCACTATGTCTCGCTCGGCGCACAAACCCGCAGCGACAGCGACACGCAATTCATCCGCAGCAATCTGCAAGAAGCGAAGTGGCTGATTAAAAGCTTAGAAAGCCGTAATGACACGCTGTTGAAGGTTTCACGCTGCATCGTTGAACAGCAGCAGGCATTTTTTGATAATGGTGCCGAATATATGAAGCCGATGGTGCTGGCCGATATCGCTCAGCAAGTCGACATGCATGAATCCACCATTTCTCGTGTGACCACGCAGAAGTTCCTGCACAGTCCGCGAGGTATATTTGAACTGAAATATTTCTTCTCTAGTCACGTCAGTACCGAAGATGGAGGCGAAGCCTCGTCAACGGCGATTCGCGCACTAGTGAAAAAGCTCGTTGCAGCGGAAAACCCAGCTAAACCGCTGAGCGACAGCAAGCTAGCGACCTTGCTTGCCGATCAGGGTATTATGGTTGCCAGACGTACCGTTGCTAAATACCGAGAGTCTTTGTCCATCCCACCGTCTAACCAACGCAAACAATTGGTTTGACCATAACAGAGAAGGAAGACACTATGCAGCTCAACATTACCGGACATCATGTCGAAATAACCGAAGCTTTGCGCGAATTCGTCACCACCAAATTTGCCAAACTCGAGCAATACTTTGACCGAATCAACCAGGTTTATGTGGTACTGAGCGTGGAGAAAATCCAACATATTGCCGAAGCAACGGTACATATTAACGGCGGCGAGCTGCATGCCACCTCTGAGCAAACAGACATGTATGCTGCGATTGACACCTTAGTTGATAAGCTGGCACGCCAGCTCAACAAGCATAAAGATAAATTAAAACAACACTAACGTTTAACTATTTTAAACACCAGCTGACTTAATCGGCCTGTTTCGTCAATGAAACGGGCCGATAAGCCATCAGGGGAGCATGAAAAATCAGTCTATGGCTGGTTTAAATGAAGAAGATGAGATGAGTAACGATTTAACTATGCCTTTAACCTCCGTACTGAGTCCGGAGTGCACACGCAATGCAGTTCACTGTTCCAGCAAGAAACGCGCTCTGGAAATCATCAGCGAACTGGCGGCTGCACAGCTCAACCTTCCACCGCAGGTCGTGTTCGACGCGATTCTAACGCGCGAACGTATGGGGAGTACCGGCATTGGCAACGGCATCGCCATCCCCCACGGAAAGCTTGAGGAAGATACCCTACGAGCCATTGCCGTCTTTATACATCTGGAACAGCCGATTAGCTTCGACGCTATCGACAATCAACCGGTTGACCTGCTTTTTGCGTTGCTGGTGCCCGCCGATCAGTGCAAAACCCATCTGCAAACATTAGCGATTATGGCGCAGAAGCTGGCTGACAAAGGTGTCTGCCGTCGCTTACGCAGCGCGCAAAGTGACGATGAACTGTACAAAATCATTACAGAATAAAGTGTTAGCACACAATCAAAATGGTGGCAGGATATTACTCGTCACGTTACATTGAGCATAACAATTTGTGATAGTCCTCCTGCGGGAGGCCAAATTTCAACAGGCGGCAATTTAGCTGTCCGAAATTAAGGGGAGTTGTGACATGGTGCTGATGATTGTCAGCGGCCGTTCCGGTTCAGGGAAATCTGTTGCGTTACGTGCGCTAGAAGATATGGGTTTTTATTGTGTAGACAATTTACCTGTAGAACTCTTGCCGAATTTAGCTCGTTCGCTGGCCGATCGTGGAACTTCCGCCGCCGTCAGTATTGACGTGCGTAACATGCCTGAATCTCCTGAAGTGCTGGAAACGGCGATGGATAATCTGCCAGACAGTTTTTCTCCACAGCTGCTGTTCTTAGATGCCGATCGCAATACACTAATCCGCCGCTATAGCGACACGCGTCGCTTGCATCCTCTCTCGACCAAAAATCTCTCTCTAGAAAGCGCTATCGATGAAGAAAGCGACCTGCTGGAACCGCTACGTTCCCGCGCGGATCTCATCATCGATACTTCTGAGATGTCGGTGCACGAGTTAGCAGAAATGCTGCGTACGCGCCTGCTGGGCAAACGCGAGCGTGAATTGACGATGGTGTTTGAATCCTTCGGCTTCAAACACGGCATTCCTATCGATGCTGACTATGTGTTTGATGTACGTTTTTTACCGAACCCACATTGGGATCCCAAACTGCGTCCTATGACTGGTTTAGATAAACCCGTCGCGGCATTTTTAGATCGCCATACCGAAGTACATAATTTCATCTATCAAACGCGTAGCTATCTGGAACAGTGGCTGCCAATGCTGGAAACTAACAACCGCAGCTACCTTACCGTCGCCATCGGCTGTACCGGCGGCAAACATCGTTCTGTCTATGTAGCGGAGCAACTGGCCGACTACTTCCGCTCACGCGGCAAGAATGTACAGTCTCGTCACCGTACGCTTGAAAAACGTAAATAGGCTCGTTGTATGACCGTAAAGCAAACCGTGGAAATCAGAAATCGCTTGGGCATGCATGCACGCCCTGCGATGAAATTGTTTGAGCTGGTTCAGGGATTCGACGCTGAAGTATTACTGCGTAATGAAAGCGGCGTCGAGGCCGAGGCCAGCAGCGTCATTGCACTACTGATGTTGGACTCTGCTCAGGGTGGCCATATTGAAGTTCAGGCGGAAGGGCCTGATGAAGATAAAGCGCTAGAAGCTGTAGTCTCTCTGTTTGAAGCAGGTTTTGACGAAGACTGATAGATTGCTGTTTTACGCTCCCAAGAAAACCTCTATTCTCTATAGAGGTTTTTTATCTAGATAATAATAAAAAAGCCCCATAAATCATTTATGAGGCAAACAATGAAGCCAATGACAGGATATAAATATATTTTGCAGTGGATAATGACAGCGGAAAAAGGAATAAAAACCGCCATCTAATTCTTAACGAAAAAATCAGAACTGATATACCAGCCCCGTTGCAACAATGTTATCTGAATTAATACCAGCACGATTATTGCTATCAATCAGGTTAATTTTATAATCAACATAAGCAGACATGTTTTTGTTAAAGTAATAGGTTGTGGCAACATCGGCATATTTGACTAAGTCCATATCGCCATATCGACCGATGCTTTCACCTCGGGACTGTAAATATGCTAATGATGGACGTAATCCATTATCAAATTGATATTGAGCGACCAACTCCCAGTTATCAGTTTTATTAGCGACACCCTGTAAACGACTACCGCTAAAATAAGTCATATTG
This sequence comes from Hafnia paralvei, assembly GCF_020150375.1. NCBI lineage: Bacteria > Pseudomonadati > Pseudomonadota > Gammaproteobacteria > Enterobacterales > Hafniaceae > Hafnia > Hafnia paralvei. The sequence continues at coordinate 4,040,747 of NZ_CP083737.1, forward strand.
CGTGTTTGCGCATAGGTTGCTGCGATATAAACGTTATTGGCATCATATTTCATACCTGCAGTCCAAGCCTCTGCACGCTTACCATTAGCCAAAGTAGAACGTTGCTGTTGCAGAGTACGATTGGAGTTCGTATATGCCGCACCTGCACTGATACCCCAACCTAAATCATAAGTCATTGCCATACCGTAGCCATCACCGTTTTGCTCGGAAATGCTACGACCTGATGTGCCATTAGAGCAACCGCCGTCCGAGGTACAAGCGCCGTTTTTTCCCTGATATTGTGCGGCGACATTCAATCCATCAACCAAACCAAAGAAGCCACTATTACGATATGTCAGCAAACCACTACTGCGATTGGTCATGAAATTATCTTCAGCTTCATAGGTGTTATCACCAAACTCTGGCAACATATCGGTCCACGAAGCAATGTCATACAACACTCCATAATTACGTCCATAATCAATCGACCCGAAGTTTCCATATTTCAATCCCGCAAAACCAAGGCGAGTATAGGCGTCGTTTTGTGTTTCTGGCGTGTTTGCCATAACCTGATATTCCCACTGGCCGTAACCGGTCAGCTGATCATTAATTTGGGTTTCACCACGAAATCCAAAGCGGATATAAGATTGGTCACCATCAGCACTTTTATCTTTGCTAAAATAATGAAGGCCATCAGCTTTCAGATTGAGATCCAACTTATTGCCATCATGGTTATAAATTTCTGCAGCATGCGCTAAACCAGAAACACTCAGTATCGATACAATGACTACCGCTTTAGATATTTTCATTATGACTCACCAAAAAGATACTTTATAAATTTGTCTGCCGGAGATCATAGGCGAATCAGCGATAAAATAATGATGAAATGGGATAATTATGTAACGAGATAGGATTTTGTTAATAGGAATTATAGAAATACAACTAAGCTGATACTATTTAGACGGCAGAATTTATAGCTACCGTCTAATGATATATATTTTTTAATATTAGCCAGCTAAATTATTAGCTGCGACTCAAACAATCCATGGCAATCGCCCTAAACTGCTCAAAGTGGGTACTGGATAACAGTCGACCGACGGTACGTTCTCGCATAAAGGTCACGAACAAATCGTAAATGGCCATCGCTTCTTCGTAATCCTGTTTGCTGATCGCTAATAAAAAAATCACGTATGCCGTTTCATTATTTCCCCAGCGAACCCCTTGAGGAGCTAACACGGTATAGATCACCGTTTTCTTAGCCAGCAACCCTAATGAATGAGGCAAAGCAATTCCTTCGCCTAGCATGGTTGACACAATGCTCTCACGTTCAACTAAAGAAGAACGAAAATCAGCCTCAACATATCCTTCCTCTTCGAGCTGCTGACAGATGTTGGCAAACAGCTCGGTCTGAGAAATCGGTTGTTCCAGCACACAGAAATGGGAGGCGTCAAAAAATTTCTCCAGCATATAAGGCTTGGTGCGATCCACCAGAACCAGCTTGGCTAGCTGCTCTAACTGGAAACTCGTTGGAAAAGGCGCAACAGTCACTACGGGCTTGTTTTTTTCTGGTACCTTCACCATCGAAATAACAAAATCCTCTTCAATCTGCTCCAGCTTTTCATACTCCCGCAGTGAGTCAATCTGATTGACGATCAATTGCGGAAACTCTCTCTTCAGTTTGGTCTCTAGCAAACGCAACGTCGACATACCGGAATCACACACCAGCAGAGCCTGAGGATGGCGCTCATAGCCGATATCATAGTGGCGCTCTAACCCCACACCGATGTGCAAAACCAGATAGCCAATCTCGTTATCGGTGATGGTATACGGCATATTTTTTCCCCAACTCGACACCGCTGCTAACGTCACATCATAGGCTAATGGGTAATGCTGTTTGATATGCTCAAGTAAAGGGTTAGGTATATTTATCTGGTACTTAGCGCGAGTCATCATTGTCGCGATATGCGACAGTAAATCGCTGCTAAGTTGTGTATCTCCACGCAGATCATAATTGTAATGCTCGTTGATAAAATTCAGGATGTGCTTCACTAAAGCATGATTTTCATCACCGACCGCGTTTTCTAAGCGGCTGGCATCCGTAATGCGCCGTGCCGCAATTTGTACGCTGAGATAGGCCACTTCGGTTTCTGGAATACCACAACCAAAGCGCTCTTCTAAGTAATATGCCACATCACGGGCAGCCTGCGTAAACACTGCCTCGACGTCACTAACATCAAGATTATCCAACAAGAATCCAGTGCGGATACGATGCAAAATAATGCCGCAGTAAATCAATAATTGCTGTTCACCCTCATCCGTCAGGCGAATTTGATACTGCCTCATAGTCAGATGTAATTGCTCACGCAGCTGCGTGATATCGATCTCTGGTAGCACTTTCCCACGCAACTCGCTGAAGAGCTCATCACTTTCTGGGTATTGAAACAGTAGATTAGCTAGGCAGGCACGCACCGCATTCTCGCTGCCAAACAGCTTCATGCCATAGTGCGCTTTGCTTTCGATGGTTAAACCATACTTACCGATCATCTCACGCACGTCAGCCATATCGCTTTGTAGCGATGCCCGGCTAACAAACCAGCTATCAGCAACGTCATCAAGCTTGAGCGGATCGCCCTGCGCTAAAAAACGCAGTAAAAGATGTGTAACGCGATCTTTTGCTCTACGTGGTATTCGGGGTGATGCCTGACTGCGTTGCTGTAATGCAGCAAAACACTCAGCATCCAGTATCTCCAGCCGATATCCACTGCCCCGTAAATGCACAAACTGAGCACCATATTGGCTCAGAATATCGTTTAACGTCGTGATGTCAGTGCGTACGGTGCGGGTGGAAACGGCAAAACGCCTCGCCAGCTCTTCCTGAGGCAATGTTTCCTCGCGAAGCGCATCAAACACCTGATTCAAACGGGGATAAGGAAATTGGATCATGCTAATACCGCTGCTAACTTGCTGATGGACGCAACCCTGCGCAAAAAAATCATATGTAGAACTAGACATGCCGAATATGCAGAGGCAATTTATGGACCAACTTTACACTGACATATCAATCATCAAGTGAATAGTTATGCGAGAATTATACCGTTCACTAACAGATGCAGACAGGCAAGTAGTGTGATCTAGCAATCAGAATTTGTAATTGATTCGCTGAGGAAAATACCTGATTCCATCCAACACAAAAAAGACAAAACAATATTGCATGTTCTTTGTCTTTTAAACGTTTACGTTTTGATATGGGCGATACACAACCATAACGAAGATGACCATTAGACTAATGGTACGCAAACGCAGAAACCATGTAGCAGTGGTTTCTGCATTATTTACTTATAAAGCTCGGTATGGGCTGTCTTAAGGGCCATATATAACGCCCCTTAAGATCCTATCCTAGCAATCCCTTCACCATGCCCAGCAATTGTGCGACATCCTCAGGACGTGTATTACCCGTCGTTTTATCAATAATCGAGCTATAAATGTGTGGGATCACTTTCTCGACCCCCGCATCCAACGCAATCTTCAGGATCTCTTCAAAATTATTCAGATCAATACCGCCAGTAGGTTCTAGCCAGAATTTCTGTGCGGCGCAGGCTTTTGCCAAATAGGCAAATTCTTCTCGGCATTTTAAGCCCCCCATCGGGAAATATTTCACCGAACTGCTTCCCATGTCCTGTAGCAGAGCAATTGCAGACTCCACAGGGACAATGGCATCAGGTCCTTGGCTACTCAGCGGCCCAGTGGAGATCTTCACCTGTCCTACGATACCCGTGGGTGAAACCAATCCATTCACCACCGATTCATTCTGACCCAGCATACCGCGACTGGTTCCCACGCCAGTAAAGACCTGATTTACATGCTGTGGTTGTACCTGAGCCGAAATCTGAGACACCATCAGTGATTGGTTAGGATCGCCTGCACCTAAACCAACTGACAATGCATTATTAATCAGCGCGGAATACTCCTTCATATCAGCAACTGCAGACGATACATCAGGATAGTCTTTCGACAACACGCCCACTAGCACGTAACCCTCAGCGGCTTCATAGATTTCACGCGCATTTTCTTTCGATCCTGCTAACACATTCAGGCATACACGGTTTTTATAAAATTTAGGTGCCAGTTGCATCGGTTCTCTCCCTTAGTTAAACAATGCCTTGATGCATTCATAAACGATGTGAAGTTGCTCAGCGTTAACGCTGCGAACATCAACCTCGATCTTGCCTTCATTGGCCTTGTAGCCACGGAAGTAAATTGCCGGATCACCATTTTTCAAACGATCCACAATTTCCTGTGTGGTAATCCCTAAAGCGGCATGATCAAAAGAGATTTCGGTCCGAGCAATGTCACGCCCCGCGCTATCCCAGACAACTTTCGCCTGTATTCCCTTGAGTGAATTCAGGTTATCAATGAAAGCCGACATTTTGTCGACCATCTGCTGGCCATTCTCTTTCTCCAACGTCATATAGCTGGTGATCGCCTGTGTCAGGCCAAGAATGCCCTCTTTACCCACCTTCATAGCACGACCAATACCGTTGGACTGAAGCTTCACCCACTCCACATACTGCTTCCGACCAATGACCAAACCGCTAGTGGGTCCTTCAATCGCTTTAGCACCGCTATAGATCACCAAGTCTGCTCCTGCCTGGTAATAACTCTGCAAATCTTCTTCTGCGGCAGCATCTACAATAAGAGGTAACTGATATGTTTTCGCTACTTCAGCTGCTTGAGCCACATCCAGCATGCTTTTCTGCACACAGTGATGCGACTTGATATACAGGATCGCCGCTGTCTTTGGCGTAATCGCCGCAGCCAGTTGCGCAGGCGAACATTCATTCGCATAGCCCGCTTCACGCAACGTACCGCCACCCAGTTGCACCATGGTGCCGACCGGTGCTCCGAAGTTCACGTTATGTCCTTTTGGCACCACAATTTCGCTTGGTACGTCATGGGAATGCGCATGCAGATTTTCTAAACGATACAGATTATCTTTCACGATCACCGCGGCAACCGATTGGGCAATCCCAGCCGAAGCACAGGACACCACTACCGCATCCTCCACGCCGAGTAAATCAGCAATATAGCGGCCGGTTTTATTGATTAAATCCTTCACTTCAAAATAGTGGTTCAGCCCAAAATTAACCGCCTCAACCACATCTTCACGCGGGGTCGATACCCCTAAGATAGTCATTCGACCAGACGTATTGATAACTGTTTTTAGATTATATTTCTTATAGATAGACTGATTAGCAGACATTTCTGGTCTCCCCATCCTGAGTAAGCATTATCTGGCCAGCCACGATAGCGGCCAATGGCAGGATCAGGTTTTGCCCACTCCTGTTTTGTTGTTCTGAATCGGCGAAAACCTGTGCCTGATCGATCACATCAAAAATCGTAAAGTCAGCGTCACAGCCCACTTCCAAGCGGCCTTTATTTGATAAACGTAGTGCATGGGCTGCATTTTTCGTTACACAGTCAATGACTTGCGATAGAGATAACCCCACCAACAAGAATTTTGACATCACATAAGCCAGGCTATAAACCGGCCCTTTGATACGATTTTTGCAATAAATATCGGAACTTATCGTATTTGGGTAAATCCCCTGCTTGATGGCAATTTCCGCAACATCGAAGCTAAAACTGGCGCTGCCGTGTCCCACGTCTAGCAACACCCCGCGATCTAAGGCTCTTTTCACCGCGCTACGCAGTTCACCTTTAGGCGTAAGAATGCGATTAGGTTTACCGTTGTAACAGTGGGTAATAATGTCTCCATGCGTCAGAAGATCGGCGATTTCATCCAAATTCGGGGGGTTATTTCCGATATGTACCATCAGGGGTAAACTGCCGTTATAAGCCTGTATCTCTTTGGCTCGAATCAATGGCTGAATACCATTTTTCTGCACGACGCTGCTGCTCATACGAGCCTTGATACCCACCACGAACCCTTGATGCTCACTAATGGCTTTGTGCGCCAGCACATCGTCAATGTCGTTCATATCCCCCAGTTCGTTTTGGCGCAGAAGGCCAATGCGGGAAATGTTTAGAAAGGCAAAAACGTTGGTTCTAGCGCTGCGCGTCAGCCGATAAAACTCATCAATATCGTCAGCGCCTGTGCTACCTGCATCAATCACCGTGGTAACGCCGCTGGCTACGCCAATGAGATCGGGTTCATCACTATAAATTGGCGAGGAGGGATAGCAGTGAGTATGAGCATCAATCCAGCCAGCACTGAGAAAATAACGCCCTTGTAAGTCGATGGTTTTCTCCGCAGAAATCATTTCACTGAGTTCACCGAGAGCGGCAATTTTTCCATCGTTGACAGCCACATCAATCACGCTGCCATCAGCGCATTTTCCCTGCTTAATGATTAAATCGTACATCGCACACCTTCTTACTTCTTATTTCAGGTGGAGTAACCCGCACGGTAGTGCGGGCATCGTGAGGCAGTTAAATCGCCACTGGGAAAATTGAGCCTAAAATCATAGCCCCCAAAATCGCTCCGCCGGTAATCGGTTTCTGCCAGAGATAGAACAACAGCGCGCCAAGCAAAGAGCCCACCCCGATAGGAATAGAAGCGGTAATGGCTGAGAGGATAATCAACGGTCCTAAGAAACGGCCAGAAGCATTGCCTGCGCCCATCATGACGTCTGCGCCATAGGTTGAATTGCTCTGATTAATAGTGAACTTACGCGCTAAAATAATCAGATAGCCGATGGCTAAGCCGATAGCCAAACCAGTCACTAGCGAAGCACCAAAGTTCTCTACGGGATAAACAAATCCAGCGCCCAGTAACAATGCAGGAACACCCAACCCAACGCCGGTTTGAATCGCCCCTCCAATATCGAGAATACCCACCAGCGAACCTTCAATAATGCGAGCGAACAGGAAGCTAGCACCAAATGCCGCCACGGCACCGTAGGAGCCAGTATCAATTCCCGCCCGCAGCATGGAGACAAATGCCACCTCGTTAAATGCACCAATACCATATAGATAGTACATATGCGTTCCGGCAAACACTCCAGCGGACAGCAATCCCACAAAGATCGGGAAAGACCAGTCGGCGTACCAGAAGTTATTCTTTAATTTCTCGTCCATTTTCTGTGCTCCTCCTGATTATTTGCCGCTAAGAGTGTTATGGATTTGGTCAAGCCAAACCGGCACTCCCATATGGAAGGATTCCAACATCTTCATATCGAAACCGCGGAAGAAACCGCTCAGCACAAACAGCAGCACAATGACGGCCATCATTATTTTGGTGACTTTATTCCAGCCACTCTCTTCCACACCTTTACCAATCAAAATGCCCAAAACCAGACCCGGTACGGCGTTCCCCATAATCAGCTGGGCTAAACCACCAAAAATCGTAGCCCAGAAACCTGAACGGCGACCGGCATCAATTGCAGCTAGCCAGAAGATCACCGGCATCACAGTATTCACCAGCAGGTTTGCCGCAGGCACCAATACTTTAACCGCGGTAATTTGCAGCGCTTCAGGTACGGCAGAAGCCGTTGAGTTGAGAAAGGCGACGACGATCACGCCGATGATACCGCAGGCAATCGCCATCTTTTTCGGATCGTGCATCGTTGTGGCGAGATCGCGATTTTTCATCAGCAGCACCGCTGCACCCCAGTTTGGGATAATGCGATGGTCAACATCTTGCGTGAATGCCCCAGCCGCAACGGAGGATGCCCAAGCGTTAAAGAAAAACCCTAGACCGAATGAGAAGTGAGAAGCCGGATCGCCTTCGCAGGAGTTCAGCTCACCTAACGTACGAAACGCCCCCATGCCCTGAACGGTGGGAGCATGGAACATACGCGCAGCACCTGCACCTACACCTACACCTACACCCACGCCAACCAATCCGCCGATAATAATCGACTTCAAGAGGATAATTAAAAACATCAGTATATTCCTTATAATGTTATCCCCTTTTTACTTAAAACAATAAATTACAGCGCAGTTTTAAGTAAAAAGGGGATAGAATAGCGCGATAAACATCAGAGCTATTCCGTTGTGATAATACACTGGGGTTTACCCGTCATACTTCGAATTGCATATGTGTTTTCACGCTCAATCCCCCGAATCACTTACTTCTGTAATTGATCCGTCCCATTCGCGAAATTCCCTCCTTCGTAGGCGCTATTAATCGTTTTACTGCACTTCGAATGATTTAGGGTATTTACCGACTTAAACTCAATTTTATCGGTATCAACGGTGGTCATATTGACAGTCACATCTAACGTTATTGAGTAGAGATATTTTTTTCTTGGCAAAAAGAAGAAAAGAAATTTCTCCATCGTTATTTTTTCTTCTGCTTTTACAACTTTAATATCTACGGGTTCAATTCTCAGAAAAACTTTTTTAGACTCCCGTAGCAATGTTCCCTGAATGCTACTTAAAGCAGCGGCGAAAGCTTTCTGCTTAGTATCACTTCTACCACTCACGGTTACCGTCGTTGTGATATTATCTTTCATAAATTAGCTACCGTACTTTTTGTTATACGCTTCAACTAATTTTTGCCCTAACTCTTCTTTATCCATAAAGCCAAAACCAAGCACGTTATAGCCTTCGTTAATTGCGGTTACACCCTCTTCAATAGAACGCATACCATATTTGGCTTTATATCCGTGTTTGGTTTGAGCCGTAATCGCGCCCGCACCACCGCTGCCGCAGAAAGAAATCCCTAGGTTGGCTTCTTCTTTCTTCATCACATCGCCCAGTTTCATATCTGCCGCAACACCTGGGATGACAACCGCAACACCGCCAGCAGCTTCAACACCCTGTCCCACTTTCTGTCCTTTACCCAGACGATCACCGATTACCACCTTAATTGCTGTCATGATGACTCTCCCGTTACACAACTTAATTCATTTTCTTTGGCTACTTCAAAATGCACAGATAATAAATGTGCTTCTTCGTAGGCTAAATTATTAAACCAGCTCACAACCTGCTCCGCTAAACTTAGCGATAAAGGCGAAATCTCATCGAATAAAGAAATATCGACCTCAGGTAATGCTTCACCAGTATGTGAACGTAACACCATCGCTTTCACATGAGAAAATAACATCTGTTTCTGCACTTCATTGGGATAAATCCCCTTATCAGAAAGTAGAGAAATAACCTTTTCAAGTGTGGTGTCTGTTTCTTCCGCTAATATTCTCTCATCCACTAAGAGTTGTTGTTCTGCCACGCCCACTCTCCCCTATAATTCATTTCAACTGGAGCGTTCTCTCTGTTGATGTTTGTACCCTACAGCGGATAAATAAAAGTGAGCAGAGGAATTTTTTCCAATTCAAACTGGAAATAGATGCCAAAAAGCATTTCCAGTTCAAATTTTCACGAAAATACCAGAGTGGAAAAAATTTTATTCCCTGATTTATCAGGAAAAAACGCCATCACTGTTATAAACTGCGACAGAGTTTGATACTATCCCAAGGGCGGATATAGAGTATCCGAATCGTGATACAGCTCACTTTTAAAAAGCCGGTAAGCTATCTATTATCACGTTATAGAAAGTCCACGAATCCTAAACCCTTGCGCTTACGGGCGTGAGGGTTTTCTTTTGACACCAAACAACAAGGACCGGAGCGACTCCAGTCCACCTTACATGGAGAGAACGATGTCACGACCAGCCATTATCCTGAATGAACTTGATGCTGCCCGCTTAGATACACTGCTTGAGCAGCCAGCTTTCGCCAGCCTGCCGGTCGCTGAAGCATTGAATAACGAACTGGATCGCGCGGAAATGCTCAGCCCTGAAAATATGCCGGCCGATGTAGTGACTATGAACAGCCGCGTCAAATTCCGCGATCTATCGTCTAAAGAAGAGCATGTACGCACGCTGGTTTATCCTGCCAGCCTGAAAGATAGCGCCGCAGAGCTGTCTGTCATGGCGCCTATCGGGGCCGCGCTGCTAGGTTTACGCGTCGGCGATGCGATTCAGTGGGAGCTGCCAAACGGCCAGACAACCCATATTGAAGTGCTTGAATTACAATACCAGCCAGAAGCCGCTGGCGAATATCATCGTTAACCCTGAAAATAGGTAAATATTACCTTTCCGATAATCTGGAATAAGCCCCTCCAAATCGGAAAGGCGTTCACCTCGCTGGGTTAACGGAAGGCCTCAGGCAAACGAAGACGGCGGATGAAACCATGGAAGCCAGACACTTGGCTTCTTTTTCCTGACAACACGAACATGGAAAATTCATGAACCGACGCCGTTTTATCCACCTTAGCGCCGCAGTGTCGCTCATCGCGTCAGCCATGATGAGCGTGGGATATGCCGCTTCAAACGATACCGTTCCCAACAATGAAACAAAAGATTGGCAGCATTACCGAGTCACAACGCAGGTAGATATTCCAGCTACCCATGAAGCCGTGCAGCTATGGCTGCCGCTGCCGGATACACGACTTGGCGATTATCAGCGCGCCCAAACTCCGCATTGGAAAGTCTCCGCCGATGGCAAGGCTAAACTGATACTGGTTAAGCCCTACAACGCACTGGTTTTACATGTTAGCTGGCCGGCAAAGGCCACACAGCACAGCATAACCATGACACAAAGCATAAGTACTCGTGATCGCCATATCGATCTCCAAACGCCGCCGGCCAATCCAGTCAAACTTTCAGCGCAAGAAATGGCACTTTACCTTCAACCTACTCGCTATTTGCCCACCGATGGTATCGTGGCAAAAACGGAGAATCAGATCATTCAGGGACGCGGTGAAAATAATATCGATCGCGCCAAAATGATTTATGACTGGGTAGTGGCTAACACTCAACGCGATCCGAAAACGCTCGGCTGCGGCGATGGCAACGTCAAACAAATGCTCGACAGCGGCAATCTTTCCGGTAAATGTGCCGACATCAACGCGCTGTTTGTGGCGTTAGCGCGATCGGTCGGTATCCCTGCCCGCGATGCCTATGGCGTACGTTTAGGCAAGTCGAGCATGGGATTCAATAGCCTCGGCAAAGACGGCGATATTACCAAAGCTCAACACTGCCGCGCCGAATTCTATATGGAAGGTTACGGCTGGATACCCGTAGATCCTGCGGATGTGCGCAAAGTGATGCTGGAAGAACAGGCGGGTGGCCTACCGTTTAGCGATCCTAAAGTGCAGAAGGCCAATAAGTGGATGTTTGGCGGTTGGGAGATGAACTGGATGGCCTATAACCACGCCCACGATCTTAAACTGCCCGGAGATGCCGAACAGGCCGCCTATTTAATGTATCCGCAAGCGCAGATTGGCGAGCAAAAATTGGATGGTTTGAAGCCTGATACTTTTAAATATTCAATCAGTAGCGTGAAACGTTAAGCGCATAGACTCCCTCTTCAGAAGTGGAGAGGGAGTCGATAAACCGCCGCCTACTTCTTACCTGGCAGCATAGCTCGAACCAAGTCCTTACGTAACCAGACAGACATCGCGATCACCGCAAGAATATGTATGCATACCAGCACAGTGACCGTGTTAACGAGCCAGTAATGCCAGTCATCCACCGGATAGAGATCGATAAAATCCGTATCTTGCGCCCAGCCGGTTAAGGCTACCAACGGCAACAAAATCCAAAACAGCCAGATGCCGATAGCTCCCAGCGGGTTATGATGTAAATGTGTCGGCACACTACGATTTTTTAATTCATGAAAATGGTATTTCAAAGACGTAGGGGTTGGAATCATTGCTGACAAACGCGCAGGGCCTTTCGCCAACGTAAATCCCCATATGATACGCAAGATCACTAGGCTGGCCACTGCAAGCCCAATAACCTGATGCCAATCACTCCCCGGCTTGGTTACATGCAGGCGATTTAGTAAAAAACCCAAAGCAACGCCCCAGTGGGTAAATCGCACCATCGCGTCCCAGCGCATTTCCAACCCCCGAGTCATAATTACTTGTACTTCTTATGGTAAGTATTGCGCGTATCTTTAAACTTCTCTGCGGCAGCTTTAGCCTGTTCAAACTGACCCGCGTCAGCCAATTTCTCCGCATCATTAATTTGCCCAATGAGAATATCGAGGCCATGACGGAAATCTGTCATTTTGGCGCCATCCGCGGGCTCCTTCTCAAGCTTAGGTGGCGTCCCTTTTTGAGCCTCCTGAGCCCCAGCTTTCATACCTTGCAATGCTTTCTTAAACTCTTGTGGATTATCGGCCTTTAGCGCGATTTTATAATGACTTGCGATAGTATCCATCGCATCGCCCACATCTTCTCCCGCGGCATAAACCAGAGAGCTTCCCATCATCATTGCCGCACTGGCTAACACTAGTAACGTTTTACGCATATTATTATTTCCTTACTTATTGATAACATTAGCTCACGATTATCAACATAGAGAGTAGGGAGAGGATGTGCAAGGTGCAGGGGGAGGAATTTACGTTTATTGACGGGGATAGAGATTGAGATTAAGGGGCGTTTATATGGATTCAGTGTAATGGTCTGTCCTGACGATCCTCTATGTTGCACGGTGTAATATTCCGCCCGCCTGTTCATACCGAGCTTCATTGATACATCCGTACGCTTTAATCCGAGATGCCATCTCCGCTACGGTTTAGGACGCTAATCCTCTATGGCATTGCAGTGAAATATTCCGCCCGCCTGTCCATACCGCGCTTCATTGATACATCCGTGAAGGCGTACGGGCAGAGACCACCAGCGCGTGGTCTCTGCACTCGCGCGCTTTTATCCGAGACGCCATTCCCGCTCCGGTTTGGAACGCTAATCCTCTATGGGGTTGCAGTGAAATATTTCGTTCGCCGGTCAGCAAACGAGTTTCCATGAAACCACTGGCGAAGGCGACCGATGAGAGCCCCGTTGCGCGGGGGCTCTCAACTCGCGCGCTTTTATCCGAGATGCCATTTCCGCTCCGGTTTGGTATCGCCCATCCAGGGCGCCCCAAACTCCGCCGGTACATCCCTATACCGGCGGCTCTCTCTACCAAGACTTAAGCTTTTAAAAGATAAAAAGATCTTTTCGTGTTGAATGAAATGCATGATAGAACCGCCATCAGGGAAGATGGCGGTAGGTCGAGGGCGTACAGGATGTGCGCTCTGAGACCGGTCGGCCAAACGACGCGGTAAAAAGGCGCGAGAGTCGAGAGGTTACGCGCTGGTAACCTCTCGTCGGACGCCTACGCCAGCAGTGTCATGGAAACAAAAATGCTGACGGGCGGACGAAAACTTTCACCATTTTTACATAGAAAGGTTCTGACGCATTTTCGTGTTGAAAGAATGCATTCTAGAACCGCCATCAGGGAAGATGGCGGTAGGTCGAGGGCGTACAGGATGTGCGCTCTGAGACCGGTCGGCCAAACGACGCGGTAAAAAGGCGCGAGAGTCGAGAGGTTGCGCGCTGGCAACCGCTCGTCGGACGCCTACGCCAGCGGTTTCATGGAAACACAAATGCTGACGGGCGGACGAAACCTTTCACCGTTGATGCATAAATTCAGATGCCCTAGATGAAATGCATCCTAGAACCGCCATCAGGGAAGATGGCGGTAGGTCGAGGGCGTACAGGATGTGCGCTCTGAGACCGGTCGGCCAAACGACGCGGTAAAAAGCGCGAGAGTCGAGAGGTTGCGCGCTGGCAACCGCTCGTCGGACGCCTACGCCAGCAGTTTCATGGAAACACAGATGCTGACGGGCGGACGAAACCTTTCACCGTTGATGCATAAATTCAGATGCCCTAGATGAAATGCATGTCCCTCTATTCTCCCGCTATCTTCATTGCTTCCAGCAGCGCAGAACCACACTGAATATTGCTACGCAGTTCTATATCATCACCAAGGGTGACCAGATTCGACCACATATCTTTCAGGTTACCCGCAATCGTCACTTCGCTGACCGGATATTGGATTTCACCATTCTCGACCCAGAAACCTGCTGCACCACGGGAATAGTCGCCGGTGACACCGCTTACGCCTTGCCCCATCAGCTCAGTAACCAAGAAACCAGTGCCCATTTTTTTCAGCATATCTTCGAAGCCTAAACCTTGCCCTTTGATACGCCAGTTATGGATCCCACCAGCATGCCCAGTACTTTGCATACCCAGCTTACGCGCTGAATAGCTGGTCATCAGCCAAGTCTGTAATACGCCATTTTCCACAATATTGCGTTCAACGGTACGTACCCCTTCGCTATCAAACGGTGTAGAAGCCATCCCTTTCAGTAAATGTGGCTGTTCGTTGATGGTTAACCATTCAGGCAGAATTTGCTTACCTAGACTGTCGAGCAAGAACGTCGATTTGCGATACACACTGCTACCGCTGATAGCACCGACTAAATGGCCAAACAGACCGGTTGCCACCTCAGCCGCAAACATGACTGGCGCTTCCATCGTCGGCAAGCGGCGTGGCGCCAAGCGGGAGAGCGTACGGCGCGCGCACTCTTCCCCTACCCACTCAGGGCTTTTCAGATCGTTAATGTCACGGGCGATGGTATAGGCATAGTCACGTTCCATATCGCCGTCATGCTCGGCGATAACACAGCTAGAGAGCGAATGACGACTGGAGCTGTAGCTTTGCAGCATACCGTGGCTATTGCCAAAAACTTTAATGCCATAGTGACTGTTAAAACTGCCGCCTTCGGTATTGGTAATACGCGGGTCAAATTTCAACGAGCTCTGCTCAGCGCGCGCAGCCAGTTCAATACCACGTTCTGCATCTAATTCAGCAGGGTGAAACAGATCGAGATCCGGCGCATCAAATGCCAGTAACTCTTTATCTGCAGGACCGGCAAAAGGATCGGGTGAAGTATAGCGTGCAATATCCAGCGCAGCCTGTACCGTACGAGCAATAGCGTCTGGGCTAAGATCCGTTGAGGATGCGCTCCCCTTACGCTGCTGGTGATAAACGGTGATCCCCAACGCGCCATCGCTGTTGAATTCAACATTTTCAACTTCACCAAAACGAGTACTGATGCTAATGCCCGTGGTTTTGGTGACGGCCACTTCGGCGGCATCCGCGCCGGCTTTAGCCAGTTCTAACGCCTGTGCTACGGCGTTTTCCAGCGTCTTGCGTTGTTCTGCAACCTGAGTGATTACTTTCATCAATCTGCCATAATTATCAGAAATGGATTAAACCACCGGCGCAATCATCGCCGTAGGCCGTTATGATTGGCACCTAAAACGGCGCCAGTTTCTAAAACTAAATTAACTCTGAGTTTATCAGGAACTGAGATCAATTTCGCACAATCGCTGAAACCCACGCAAAACTGCCAACGCTTACGGATCACCGACCGTATAACTTGGACAAAAGTAAAATTAAGTGGGGTTCTTTACCTCAAGATCGTATTCACTACTCACTTTTAGACGCGCTACGCGACGATAAATTGTGTTAACCGGCTCGCAGGGTTATTATAACCCTCATATTTAGGGAGTCAGTGGCTATAATGAATAGCAGGATGCTGATCGCTGAAATCATGGCTGACGGGTGAATCCTTAAAAGGGTGAAGGGAAGCCATCATCACTTCACTCACCCCAACAAAACGGGGCTAGTGACGATTCCTCATCCTAAAAAAGATCTCCCCGCCAATACCGTAAAAAGCATCCGGCAACAGGCTGGGCTTTAGCTTCACCACCAAGAGGTTTCCTATGCTTTATCCCATTGCTATTGAATCCGGAGATCAACACCATGCTTACGGTGTAACCGTGCCTGATTTACCGGGGTGTTTCTCTGCCGGTGATACGCTCGATGAAGCGATAGCTAACGCCAAGCAAGCAATCATTAGTCATATTGAATTGCTGGTTGAAATGGAAGCCGATTTTCCAATGCCATCAAAAATCGAAGATTTATCAAACAAAGCTGAATATCAGGAATACATCTGGGCTATCGTCGAGGTTGATGTTACTCGCCTCATGGGCGGCGCAGAAAAGATTAACGTCACGCTCCCTAAGTCATTGATTGCCAGAATCGATCGCGTCGTTGCCTTACATCCTGAATATAAAAGCCGATCCGGTTTTTTAGCTCAGGCTGCGCTCGAACAGGTAACAGTGATAAAATAGAAACAAATTTGCGATAGACATGATCTCCTTAATTTCATGTAAATCATTCAACATGAATCCTGCACAACCTGATAGGATTAGCGTCTTTTTTTAAGGAATCAGATATGCAGAAGCATCCAGACGAAGACTGGTTAGACGAAGTACCCGAAAACGATATTGATAAAGACGAAGATGACGAGATCATCTGGGTCAGCAAAAGCGAAATTAAACGTGATGCCGAAGCCCTGAAAGATCTGGGCGCAGAGTTGGTCGATCTAGGCAAAAATGCGCTGGATAAAATCCCGCTGGATGCCGATCTACGTGCCGCAGTTGAATTGGCACAGCGCATCAAAAAGGAAGGCCGTCGCCGCCAGCTACAGCTGATTGGTAAAATGCTGCGTCAGCGTGACCCTGAGCCAATCCAGATTGCATTAGACAAGCTCAACAACCGTCACAACCAGCAGGTTGCTCTGTTCCATAAATTAGAACAGATCCGCGATCGTTTGATCGACGAAGGCGACGATGCTATCTCGCTGGTTCTGGAACTCTATCCGCAAGCCGATCGCCAGCAACTACGCTCGCTGATCCGTAATGCGAAAAAAGAGAAGGCCACCAATAAGCCGCCAAAGTCAGCCCGCCAGATTTTCCAATACCTGCGCGAACTGTCTGAAGAAAACGAGTAATGGCGCCTCTGCCAGTGCATCTTTCAGCGACATTTGGCGCTGAAGGCTGCACTGTTGCAGCCATATGTAAATCGACGGATTAGACCGTTTTCTCCAACATATTAAAACGCAGCGCCCCTTCGAGTTCCTCTTCCGCCTCTTCAAAAAGCAGAACCAGCGCAGCAAAGCGGCGTTTTTTACGACCGTTAAAATTGACAAAATCGATTTCGACCGGAAGTTTAATCCCCCCCGTCACCGCATCCCACAGCGCATCTAGATTGTTACCAAATTCGCTATCAAGGGAAAATTCATGACTAAACTGACGATAAAAAGCCGGAAGATCGGCGATATGATTAAAATCGAATTTAACTTTATTCATGCTGATCACTCCATTTTTGTGAACGTGCGATAGTGATCTCGCGTTATATAAATCAGTCCATCGTTAGAGTAGATCAGTCGATCTGCCTGACGACGTCCGCAATGATAATTGATATCCGCTTCTCGCCATACGCGTTTGGCTTTTTGCGGTAAACGCTTTTCGCGATTAGAAAAACGATCGCCACCAATCGCTCTACCAGGAACCGCACTACACAAATTGCCTGCACTCGCATCCCAACCTTCCGCTCTTGCCTGTTTTTTCGTGATATAAAAATCAGGCAGGCGTTGATGTTCTCGCAGATAACTCACTACGCGATCCTGCTGTGTTAACTGTTCAATGCTTTCTGAAGTAGAAACCGAAGCCGACTTCCCTTCATGACTGCTGACGGCCGCTTGGCTGTTCAGAAACGCCACTCCGCTCAACGCCAGAATGATCAGTAACCCTGTCCATAAACGCTTTGCCATACACCCTCACCAGACCATTGCTTAAAGGTTTAAAACACGAATAACTGCGAGAAATGAAACAAAAATGAATCCACACTTTTTATTTTTGGCTGCCAGATAACCGGCAAGGATTCAAAACTGCATTTGCAGCCTTCGTACTTATCATAATCGTTGAATAGGGAAACACCAGTAGGGATAAGCTGAACAAATAGGAAAAACCATCAGAGCGAGGCCAAAGTGGGTGAATACTCAACAAAAATCGTATCCACCCATCAATGGATTATAGATTTCCGAGGTGAAGTGTTTTCACTTCCATGAATTCCTCAAGGCCCAGCGTTGAACCTTCGCGGCCTAAGCCA
Organism: Hafnia paralvei; assembly: GCF_020150375.1. NCBI lineage: Bacteria > Pseudomonadati > Pseudomonadota > Gammaproteobacteria > Enterobacterales > Hafniaceae > Hafnia > Hafnia paralvei. The sequence goes on from NZ_CP083737.1 coordinate 4,058,544, forward strand.
GACTCTTTCACGCCGCCAAACGGAGCCACTTCAGTAGAAACCGAACATTCGTTAATGCCGATCATGCCACTTTCCAACAGCTCAGATACGCGGAAAACACGTGACAGATTTTGAGTATAGAAATAGGCCGCCAAACCAAATGGCGTATCGTTAGCACGCTTGATCACTTCCTCTTCCGTTTTAAAACGGTAGCAGGCTGCAACAGGACCAAAAGTCTCTTCCGAGGCCATCAACATATCTTCGTTTGCTTCAGCAATCAGCGTTGGCTGGAAGAAGTTGCCGCCCAATGCATGGCGCTGACCTCCTGCCATCACTTTACCGCCGTTTTCCAATGCATCTTTAACGTGCTGTTCAACCTTATCGACACCCTTCTCGCTCACCAATGGACCAACGCTAACGCCTTCATCCATGCCGTTGCCAACTTTCAGCTTACGTATTTCATCGGCTAAGCGGCTTACAAACGTGTCATATATGCTGTCATGCAGATAAATACGATTAATACACACGCACACCTGACCCGCATTACGGAATTTGTTCGCCATGATACCTTTGATCGCAGCCTCTAAATCCGCATCTTCAAAGACGATGAATGGCGCATTGCCCCCCAACTCCATGGACACTTTCTTCATCGTTTCCGCAGCGTTACGCACCAAAGTTTTACCGACGCCCGTCGAGCCAGTAAACGAAATCTTGCGCACATCTTTGCTCGCCATGATCGCGTCGCTGATAGCCAAAGTATCACCTGAAACCGCGTTCAATACGCCATCGGGGACGCCTGCTTTTTGTGCCAATGCCAGTAAGGCAAACGCACACAGCGGCGTTTCATTGGCTGGCTTTATCAGCCCAGTGCAGCCAGCCGCCAAAGCCGGACCTAATTTGCGTGTCAGCATCGCCAGCGGGAAATTCCACGGTGTGATCGCCGCCACCACGCCAATAGGCTCACGCGTCGCCCAAATACGCGATCCCGGTTTAACCGGTGGAATGATCTCGCCATTGGCGCGTTTAGCTTCTTCGGCAAACCACTGAATGAAACTCGCCGCATAATCCACTTCGCCCATCGCTTCTTTTAAGGGCTTACCCTGTTCTGCGACCATCAATTCAGCCAAGAAAGGCTTATTTTCAACGATCAGGTGATACCAGTTTTGCAAGATCTCAGACCGCTGCTTGGCTGTCGTTTTGCGCCACGCGGGCAACGCTTCACTCGCTGCGCGAATAGCGGCCTGAGTCTCTTTCTGTCCTGCATTGGCGACTTTAGCTACCACTTCTCCCGTTGCAGGGTTTGTGACTTCATAGGTATTCGAGGCGTCCTGCCATTGACCGGCAATAAAATAGCCCGTTTTAAAGAATTCATTTTTCTTAAGTTTTTCGTGTAATGGGTTCACTTCAGCCTCCAGAATCACTGCGGTACTCATCGATACGTCGTTCTATGAGTGGTAAATAAAATGCACACTTGAAGAGTATAGAGGAAGATTTTTGAGGTGGGGGAAATTCGCTGTATCAGGTTATACAACAAAAAATGGCACCCGCTAGGTGCCACTGGTGACCGGCTGCGACTTATGTGGCGAATAAACTATCCAGCGACGGTGCAGTTAAGCAGTGTAAATCGGCAGTTTGGTGCTGCCACGCGGCATAATTTCAAAGCCAACGTCGCACACTTCACCGTGATAGTTTTCATCACTGCCCATTTTCAGCATCATTTCTGCCGTCCGGGTTGCGATGACATCAGCATTAAGATTGACGCTAGAAAGAGAAACTGGCGACATCCAAGCACTAGAGGGAAAATCACCGAATCCCAAAATGCTAAGCTGATCGGGGACGCGAATACCGCGATCGCAGGCTTCCATGAGTAGCGCACTAGCAATCGCGTCGCTGGTACAAAAAATACCATCCATCCCGCGCTCTTTAATCAACGTTTTCGTGAGAGTTTCTCGGCTCGCCTGATAAATATTCTCGGTGCGTGGAATATCCACCAAAGTGACGCTAACGCCCAGTTCGGCGAGCGCATGGCAAAACCCTTCATAACGTTTACGCGCGCGTATATCCTCCGCAAAACGCGTGGTGAAGTAACCCAGTTTTTTACAACCTGACTCCACGAGAAAACGCGCGGCTTCATAGCCAATATGTATATGGTCATTGCCTACCTGAGCGGAGAAATTACTTCCATCAACCTGCCACATCTGCACCACAGGCACACCGCTATTTTCTAGCATTTTTAGCGTTTCTGGCTTGTGGTCTGCACCAGCAATGGCAATCACCGCGGGTGACCATTGCAAAATAGCACGCACCTGCGCTTCTTCTTTTTCCAGATTATGGTCGTGAGAGGCGATCGATAGCTGATAACCTTGCTCGCTGACCGTACGCTCTATTTGCTGGATCACTCGGCTAAAAATAATGTTGGCCAACGATGGCAACACCACCGCCATGCTGCTGCTGCGTCCACCGGTGAACTGACTGGCAATTTTGTTATGAACATATCCCAGTTGATCTATGGCGTGTTGGATTTTTGCTCCCGTACGCTCAGACACCTTTTCCGGATAACGGATATACAGCGACACCGTCGAAGGGGAAACTCCTGCCTGCTGAGCTACGTCATCAAGTTTTATGATTTGTCGTGATCTTTGGCGCATTGATATCGTCTGTACTCGTTCAGGGCGCCATCAAGTTGCAGCCGATAACGAACGGTGATGGCGTCGTTTCATCCAATAGATCAGCATCAGTGCAACAGCCCAAACCGCAGCGATGAGGAATGGATAACTTTGAGGGATCCCCGCAGGGTCTGCGATTCCAGCGGGCGACAAAGTGATATAGATACTGATTAACGCGGCAATCATCATAACACTCGTCAGGTTAGCGTACTTCCATTTTTTCATCGGGATAGGGTTGAGGTTCGTGGCCGGCGGGTGAAAATCTGCCGGTTTTACTATCCCTAAAATCAACATCATTCCTACTTCCAAAACAAATAAAATCCCCATCACATGAATAAAGTGCAGGCTCAACGACTTATCCAAACCGGCGAAAGTATAAATACCATAAGCGACAATATGGAAAATTAGCGTAAATTTAGCCGCACAGGCAGGAACACGACGAGTCAGAAATCCCACCAGAACAATAGCGATAATTGGCACGCTGTAAAAACCGGTAAAGCGGCGCATCAGATCGAAAATACCGTTCGGCGTATTTAGCAACAGCGGAGCAATCACTACGGAAACCAGCGAGAAGAAAATGGAGGCGATTTTCCCTACCCGCACCAATTTCTTTTCATCCTTACATCCACTAATGGGTCCATACAGATCGATAACAAACAGCGTAGCGCTGGAGTTAATAATTGAATTAAAGTGGCTCGTCACCGTGCCAAAAATAGCCGCGGCAAACATTCCGGTTAGCCACCAAGGTAGTACGGCTTTCACCAACGCCGGATAGGCAAAATCCGCATGGTTTAACGTCCCGCCAAACAGATTAAACGCAATAAGACCAGGCAATACCATTACGACAGGAACCAGCAACTTAATAATTCCCGCCAGCAACACGCCTTTCTGGCTTTCAGCCAGCGAACGGGCACCCAGAGCACGTTGAATAATCATCTGATTCGTGCACCAGTAAAACAGATTCGCGCACAGCATACCGGTAAAAATAGTGCTAAATGGCACAGACGCGTTCTTATCGCCAATGGCATTAAACTGCTCCGGATGATCGGCAATGAGCTTGCGAGCACCATCCCAAAGCGCGCCATCCCCAATAGCGACTAACCCCAGAATAGGGATCAGAAGCGCAGCGACCAGCAAAATGACTCCGCTGATAGTATCCGACACTGCCACCGCCTTAAGCCCGCCAGCGGTGGCATAAATCCCGCCAATCGCTCCCATAGCCAGTGATAAAACAGCAATCGAACTCTGTGTAGAAAGCGCCGTAATTTGTTGGAAATCGAAAAGCTCATCCATGGTGATAGCACCAAGATATAGGCTGCAAGGGTTAGCCATTACCGCATACCCCACCAGCAGCATAATACTCACCATACGGCGCGTAGTGATATCAAAGCGCTCCTCTAAAAACTGCGGCATGGTGGTAATCCCACGGCGTAAAAAACGCGGCAGGAAAAATAGCGCCATCGCGATAATGGCAATCGCTGCCGTGCTTTCCCATGCCATTCCACTGATATCAAAACGGTATGCGTTGCCGTTTAACCCCACCAACTGTTCTGCCGACAGGTTAGAAAGCAAAAGCGAACCGGCAATGAAATAACCACTCAACCCACGTCCGGCCAGAAAAAAACCGTCAACACCCGATTCTGATACGCCTCGTGTTTTTCGATATGAATATAGCGCTACGATAAGCAAAAAAAGCACAAATGTGGAAAGCGTCATCACCATAACCATTTTTCTTCCACCTATAAAATAACTTACTTTTTACTATTGCACGGGCGTTATCGCGTGAAAACAGATCAAACAACGGAAGTATGACATAGATTATAAAATATCCAGCAAAGCAGTTTGAAATCCGCTTTAGATCACAAAATCAACTTTAACCATCTTGTTAATCGTAGCGCTACGATATTACTGTAAATAAAACATCAATCACCAAGGCAACTAACACATGTTCAATCATGATCATCTCAAGCGTCGAGAGATTTCGGCGTTGCGTAGTCAACGGTGGTACGCACCAAACACGATTCGTGCGTTTGCCCATCGCCAACGTAGCCAGCAAATGGGCTATCGGCGTGAAGAGTTTCTCGGCAAACCAGTCATCGGGATTATTAATACCTGGAGTGATATGAGCACGTGTCACACCCATTTGCGTGAACGTGCGGAAGCGGTAAAGCGCGGAATTTGGGCTGCCGGCGGTTTTCCTGTTGAATTGCCTGCGCTCTCGATGGGTGAAGTGATGGTTAAACCCACCACCATGCTATATCGCAACTTTTTGGCCATGGAGACCGAAGAACTATTGCGTCAGCATCCTATCGACGGCGTCGTATTGCTCGGAGGGTGTGATAAGTCAACGCCTGCGCTCCTAATGGGTGCCATTTCGATGGATATTCCTGCCATATTCTGCCCTGCGGGGCCGATGTCCTCAGGCAAATGGCATGGGCAGGTCACTGGCGCGGGCACACATACTAAAAAATATTGGGATCAGCTCCGCTTAGGTGCCATTACCCAGCACGATTGGATTGAGTTGGAAGGTGCGATGACGCGCTCCATCGGTACCTGTAACACCATGGGCACCGCCTCCACCATGACCTCAATTGCCGACGCAATGGGCTTTACCCTACCGGGAGCCAGCTCCATTCCAGCCGCTGATTCTCGTCATCCCCAAATGGCATCATTATGCGGGGAAACCATCGTCGATATGGTGTGGTACGACCATAAACCATCGAACTGGCTAAAGCGCGAGAATTTCCTCAACGGTATCGCAGCCTATTTGTCGCTCGGTGGTTCAACTAACGCCGCGATTCATCTTATCGCCATGGCTAACCGTGCAAAAGTGCAGCTCACGCTGGACGATATGGCTGAACTCGCTCGTCATATTCCTGTCCTTGCCAACCTATTCCCATCCGGCGAAAAGCTGATGGAAGAGTTTTACTTTGCCGGCGGCCTGCTGGCACAGCTCAGCAAAATTACAGATTTCCTCCATCAGGAGAGCGTTGGCGTCACAAATCAACCTGTTAGCCAATGGCTGGAAAATGCCCACTGCTATGACGATGACATCATCCGTAACCTCGATAACCCTATCGTTCCCCTTTCACAAGGATGCGCGTTAACCGTGCTGCGCGGTAATCTTTGTCCCAACGGCGCCGTAATGAAATCTTCTGCCGCCAGCCCCGCGTTACGTCACCATCGCGGACCTGCGCTGGTTTTTGATACCCATCAACAGCTTTCAGATTGTATTGACGATCCGGATCTCGACGTCACTAAAGACAGCGTCATCATTTTACGCAACGCCGGACCTGTCGGCGCTCCTGGGATGCCTGAATGGGGAAACCTTCCTATCCCTAAAAAACTCCTTCAGCAGGGCGTTACCGATATGGTGCGCATCTCCGACTGCCGCATGTCCGGTACCCACTACGGCACCTGCATTCTGCACGTGGCTCCTGAAGCCGCCGTCGGTGGGCCATTAGCGCTGGTACAAACCGGCGATCTCATCGAACTGAATATCGATGCTGGAACGCTAAACATGCTGGTCGATGACACCACACTAGCCCGCCGCCGCGCCGATTTCCAACCAACGCATCGGGTCTTTCAACGCTCGTGGGCGGCCCTCTACCAACAGCATGTGACCCAAGCAGATGAAGGCTGCGATTTTGACTTTTTACAGGCGGGCAGCGATGTCCCTGAGCCACCCATTTTCTAAGGAACTGTAATGAACATTTTTAAACAAGCGATAACGAGCGGCTCCGTGCAGCTAGGTACTTGGATGATGACGGGCAGCGACACCGTAGCCGAAGCGATGGCCACCGTAGGTTTTGATTTTCTAGTGCTCGATCAAGAACATGTCGCGGTCGACACGCTGGACGCCATACGTATCGATCGCGCCATTCGTAGCGTAAATCCTCGCATCACACCGCTGTATCGGTTAGCTGGAAATGAAACTGTGCTGATTAAACGCGCATTAGATGGCGGAGCAATGTCCCTAATGATCCCCTTTATCAATACGGTAGAAGAGGCTCAAAAAACGATTGAGTCAGCCTATTATCCGCCATATGGAAAACGTGGTTTTGCGGCTATGCATCGCGCATCTATTTGGGGAAGCAATCCCGATTTCGTTGCACAAGGACGTGACGATCTGTGCCTGATTTTGCAGATGGAAACCCCAGAAGCAATCGGCAACATCGCTGAAATCGCCAAGTTAGAAGGCGTAACGGGCTTCTTTATCGGCCCCGGTGATTTGTCCGCTGCAATGGGATATCCCGGCAACCCATCGCACCCTGAAGTACAGGCTATGATTAAAAAAGGCGTCGATGCCTGCGTTCGCCTCGGAAAGCCTTGTGGCATCGTCGGAGGTAACCCTGAGTTAGCCAATAAATATCAAAGCATGGGGTTCCGCTTCGTCGCACTGGCTTCGGATATGAGTTTCTTGCTGGCTCGCGCCAAAGAACAGTTGGCGGCTATTCGAGGCATCTCGCTCACAATTAGCGGTGGTGAGGTGTACTGATGGTCACGCTGATTGAAAAAAGCTGTGGCAACCTAACGCTTAGCGTCGCCCCCGAGTTGGGCGGCACTATCGCAGCGCTGAACTGGCGCGACTGCGCCATATTACGGCCGTTGCAGATAAACGGTGAGCTACGCGCCAATCTTTGCGGCAGCTATCCGCTGATCCCATGGTCAAACCGAATCGCACAAAGCCAATTTTCCTTTGCAGGGCAAACGTGGCAGGTAGCGAAAAACTTCGGCGATCACCCTCATGCCATTCACGGCAATGGATGGCAAGCCGCATGGAAAGTCACCTCGGAATCGTCAAACAGCATTTTGCTGGAGATGACCCACGACGCTTCTGAAGCTTGGCCATGGCCCTATCATGCCATCCAATTAATGGAACTCAGCGAGCACGCTTTACGCGTCAGCATGACATACATCAACCAAGCAGAGACCTCCGTTCCGGTTGGATTAGGGTTTCATCCGTTTTTTGCTCACGCTAGCGAGTGTGAAATCTGTTTTGTGGCAAAAAAAGTGTGGCTTAACGATGCCAGTGCCCTGCCAAGCCAAGAGTCTGAAATTCCTAAAGAATGGGACTATAACACCTTCCGTCAACCGCAATTTGGCTCGGTTGATAACTGCTTTACAGGTTGGAACGGCAGCGCTCAAATCCGTTGGCCTCGCCGTGATATTACCGCAACCATCTCTTCCGACACCGTAACCAACGCCGTGCTGTTTATTCCCGGAGCCGAGCGCAATGTGGTTGCTATTGAGCCTGTCAGCAACATCAACAATGCCATCAACCTGCTTCCTGTTGGCAGTGACGATCGGGCAATGCGGCTATTACCTTCAGGAGAGCGGTTTACCGTATCAATGGAAATAAGGATCGCCGAACATGCATAAGCCCGAACCGCTGTTTGATTATCAGGGGCATCTTCCCGAGTGTCCAACATGGGACAGCAGTACACAGTCCCTCTACTGGACGGATATTTTACAAAAGGAGATCCACTGCTATCGGCCAGAAAGCAATCAGCATCAGGTGATCGCCATGCCTGAAGAAGTAGGCTGTTTTGCGCTACGGGAACAAGGCGGATTTATTGTCGCCATGCGTACCGGCATCTGGTTAACCGATAAACAGGGATCGCTGCAGCAAAAAATCTGCGATAACCCTAACAATCCACAGCTCGCACGCTTTAACGATGGTGGTACCGATCCTCATGGGCGCTTCTATGCAGGCACCTACTGGGGACCGCGTGACTACAACGGAGCGTTACTGTGCCGCGTTGATGCCGCACTAAAAACCACGGTGATACAGTGCGACATTCTCGGTGCCAACGGCTTAGCGTTTTCCCCCGACGACCGTTGGATGTACACCAGCGATACACCAAACCACGTGATTTACCGCACCGCTCTTGATGAGCAAGGCCAGCTCGGCGAGCGACAGGTTTGGAAACGCTTTTCATTAGGAAACGGACGCCCTGACGGAGCGGCCATGGATAGCGAAGGCTGTTACTGGACGGCCCTGTTTGATGGATACCGTATAGCGCGTTTTTCACCACAGGGCGAATTACTGGAAGAACACCCACTACCAGTACGCTGCCCAACGATGGTCTGTTTCGGCGGATCACAGATGAACACACTATTTATCACCACTACCCGAGAAAACATGTCGCAACAGGAGCTACTGGAGCGTCCACTTTCCGGCGCAATTTTTACCCTTCAAGTCTCGGCCACCGGGATACCAAAACCTAAATTTAAAGAGAACTGATATGAAAACTATTGGATTTATCGGGCTGGGCCTGATGGGCGAAGCCATGTCTAAAAACATCGTTGAAAAATTTGATGGCGAAGTACTGGTTTATGACCTCAACCCTAAAGCCGTTGAAAATTTGGTCGTTTCAGGAGCCACAGCGGCTACATCAATCGCGCAAATAGCCCAACAGGCGGATGTCATTATCAGCATGGTGCCTCGTTCAGAGCACGTGCGAAGTGTCTATCAAGAAATGTTACCGCATCTGCACAGCGGTCAGATCACCATTGATATGTCGACCATTGAGCCCTCAGTGTCTGAAGCTATCGCCAAAGAGGTTGCCCAAACCGGTGCCATCATGCTGGATGCCCCCGTAGTGAAATCCGTTCCTGCCGCAGTTAAAGCAGAATTAGGCATCTACATCGGTGGCGACAAACAGGCATGGGAACAAGTTCGCCATATTCTCGCCATGATGGGCTGCAACCAGATCCATATGGGACCCAATGGTCGTGGCCTGGTAATGAAGATGATCCATAACGTGATGGTCGCCGGCATTCAAAACAGCGTGAATGAAATGCTCACCGCGGCAGCGGCGTTTGATATTCAGTGGCCCGATATGCATCAAGCCATTTCCTACGGCGGTGCCACTAATTTCTACCTCAACAGCAAAATTGACAGCCTGATTGCCGCCAACTTTGCTCCCGCATTCTCACTACAAAATATGGCAAAAGACGTCAACATCATGAAATCCATGATGAATGAATCTGGACTGCATCTACCGGGCGTCGATGTCATTAAGGCTGTCTACGATCAAGGGCTAAACACAGGCATCGGCAGCGAAGATTTTTGCGCCACCTTAAAAGTTGTTCGCTCTCAATCACAAGCCTGAGCTCCGGCAGAATAAGGAAATAGAAAATGAACTACCAAGAAAATGTTCAATACCAATCGCTCAAAAATAAAGTCGTCGCCATCACCGGAGGAGCCAGTGGTATTGGTGAGGAACTGGTTCGCGCCTATGTGAATCAGGGAGCGAAGGTCGCGTTTATGGATTTCAACCGCGAAGCGGGTGAAACGTTAGCGCTGGAGTTAGGCTGCCTATTTTTGGAGTGCGACGTCACCAACATCGAACAACTCAAATCCTGCTTTGTACAAATTGCAGGGAAAATTGGCGATGTCGATATTCTCATCAATAACGCGGGCAGTGACGATCACCACAAAATCGACGATATAACCGAAGAGTATTTTAACAACCGCATCAACGTTAACCTACGCCATCAGCTTTTTGCCATTCAAGCCGTTATCCCTGGGATGACCAAAAAAGGCAGTGGCAGCATCATCAATATGGGATCGATTAACTGGATGCGTGGGCGTCCAGGGCGCGTGTGCTACTCCCTTTCTAAAGCTGCAATCCACGGATTTACCCGTACTCTTTCACAAGAGTTAGGTGCGCGCGGCATTCGGGTCAACAGCTTAGTACCCGGCGCTATTCGCACTGCTAAGCAAGATGCGATGTGGGCCAAACTGGATCCTTCAGCGGTGAATCAGTTTATCGAACTACAGGCATTAAAAATCCGTCTGGATGGTACGCACTGCGCACGCTTGGCACTGTTTTTAGGTTCTGAGGAATCATGCGGTTGCACAGGGCAGGACTTCGTGGTCGACGCAGGATTGTCACTCAACTAAGGAGGGGATATGGATTTCTTTACGTTACTCACCCCGGATGGTGTGCCGCTTGAGACGTTTTCCATCCTTGTCGTTGTCGGCGTGATGTTTCTCTACACCTTTGTTGGGATCTGTGCAGGCTTTGGCGGTGGTTTAACATCCATGCCGTTAATTACCATGGTGTTACCATTAAAAATGGCCGCCCCCATGTCAGTCATCGTGGGAACAGGTACCGCATTGTACGCCACTTGGCTATCACGCAAAGAAACAGACTGGAAATCGGCAGCGGTGTTAATTATCTTCTCGTTGCTCGGTATTCCCGTAGGCCTATATGCACTTTCGTATTTACCCGATCACATCATGAAAATCGGGCTGGGCGGGTTCATCATTTTGTATTCGTTTTACAGCCTATTTATCCCGCGTTTGCCCGTTTACGACAAACGCTGGATCGCAGCGCCAATGGGGGCAGTAGCAGGCGCATTAGGTGCGGCATTCTCCACTAACGGACCACCAGTGGTGATGTACGGTATGCTGCGCAATTTAGGTCCCGCAGCGTTTCGCGGCACGTTGAATGCGTTTTTTACTGCCAACAACATTGCCATCATTGGCGGACTGACCACCAGCGGCATTCTCACTATCTCCACCGTGAAGCTCGTGGTTCTGTGTATTCCAACCATGATCCTAGGATCTATCGTTGGGCAATATGTCCATAAGCGTATCTCAGTAAAAGTATTCAGAATTATGGTGTTTTTACTGCTGATCGCCTCAGGAGCGATGTTAATCAAAGGCGCAACAGGAATATCTGCGTTAGCCGCGTTGCTGCCAGTATTTAGCGTTTTGGTCATCTTCCAAGTGTTATTTGGCAAGAAAGTTGCCGCTATTCGTGCCGCCGATGAGGCAGCCAAAAGCGCAACCTGACGGCTGTTCGCTAAAAGAAATTCTGGTTGGAGATACTGAAAAAGAAGAGCCCCGTAGATGAACTACGGGGCTGAACGCATACTGATTAAAACTTATTTATAAATCCTAACCTTGCAGCTTTTGCCTTTAATTTTACCTTCTTGCAGCTGCTTATAGGCTTTTTTGGCCGCCGCTTTGCGAATGGCGACATAAGCGTGGATCGGGAACATATCAATTTTACCCACATCGGCAGCGGTTAATCCCGCATCACCGGTAAGTGCGCCTAAAATATCGCCCGGACGGATTTTCGCCTTGCGGCCACCGTCGATGCACAGCGTTACCATTTCCGCCTCAAGAGGTTTCATCGGCGAAGCCATCATTTTATCGGCAGACAACCAGTTCGGCTTCAGGCCAATATAATCTTCCAACGCATGTGCCCGAACCATTTCAGATGGCGCAACGAAGCTAACGGCCAAACCTTTCTGACCCGCTCGCGCAGTACGGCCAATACGATGAACGTGAACTTCCGGATCGAAGGACAGCTCGTAGTTCACAACCATTTCTAACTCTTTGATATCCAAACCGCGCGCAGCGACGTCAGTCGCGACCAGCACACGGCAGCTACGGTTAGAGAATCGCACCAAAACCTGATCGCGTTCACGCTGCTCTAAATCGCCGTGCAGTGCTAATACGCTGATATTTTGCCCAGACAACGCGTCATAAACGTCTTGGCAATCACGCTTCGTATTACAGAACACCACGCATGAGGCGGGTTGCAGATTGCTGAGTAATGCCTGTAGCAAAAGCAGTTTCTCACCGCGTGACGTTTCATAAAACTGCTGTTCAATATCAGGCAATGCAGAAACGTCACCCGTTTCAATCGTGACGGGCTCACGCTGAACGCGGGCGCTAATGCGCTCAATGCCCTGCGGATAGGTCGCAGAGAACAGCAGCGTCTGACGAGCGGTTGGCGTATAGCTGATAACATCATCGATAGCGTCCGCGAACCCCATATCTAGCATGCGATCAGCTTCATCCAACACCAGCACCTTCATTGCATCCAGACTGACGCTTTTCTTGCGCAGATGCTCTTGGATACGTCCAGGCGTACCCACCACAATGTGTGGTGCATGGACTAACGAATCCAACTGATGACTGATTGGCTGCCCGCCGCAGAGGGTGAGAATTTTGATGTTCTGAGTGAAACGGGCTAAACGGCGCAGCTCTTTGCTAACCTGATCGGCCAGCTCACGAGTTGGACAAAGCACCAGCGCCTGAGTCGTAAACTGCATGACGTCAATCTGCTGGAGCAGACCAATACCAAAAGCGGCGGTTTTACCGCTACCGGTTTTGGCCTGCGCCCGAACATCGCGGCCTTCCAAAATGGCGGGTAATGCAGCGGCCTGCACGGGCGTCATGGAGGCATAACCAAGTTCAGCGAGGTTTTCAAGCTGCGCTGCTGGCAGCGACAGGGAAGCAAAGGATTGGGTCACAACAGTTACTCTAATCAGGCAAATAAAATAGGGAGGAGCAAGTTTGCTGTTTTACTCGGTCATTCGTTCATGACGACAACAGACTTGTACACATAGAGGCACATAATAGCAGAGAAGCACTTAGGCGAGCAGAAGTAAAAATGGGGTGCGGTGTAAGAGGGGAAATTGCGGGGAGGTCCCCGCAAGATATTATAGCGTTATCGCGTGATACGCTTATTTATACACTTCTGCCGTAGCACTGATTTTGCCATGCTCACGTCCGGCAATAATCACGAAGTATTTTCCGCCTTTCTCATCAGCCAGTTTAGACAGAACCTCTTTGGCATCCATTGGCGACGTAGTTTCAGCAGTCGTGCTTACTGTACCGATTTTCGTATATTTTGCTGCTTCTTCTTTGGTGATTTCCTCTGCTGCCAAAGCGCCAAAAGATACTGAACTCACCAGAATCGCTGCTGTAATCGCTTTAATTGCTTTCATGAATTACTCCTTGTCGTTTGTAATCGGATGTAACAACTACAGATTAAAGATAGTACAGATTCATGAATGTCGCAGAATAATGCTGACTTATTGTAAAGATTTAAGATAAATCTCGCATGCACGCACCGGTCAGCGCAGAGGATAAAAGCTTTAAACCTCCCCCGCAGAGGAGAGGTTTAAAGCAAATTCATTAAAGTTCTTCACCATTTGAATGAATCACTTTTTGATACCATTCAAAGCTCAGTTTTTTCTTACGCGTCAGATTATTTTCACGGTCGATATACACGAAGCCATACTGTTTTTGATAGCCATTGAGCCAAGACAGCAAGTCGATAAATGACCATGGATAGAAACCTCGAACATCAGCGCCCTGCTCAATGGCATTACCCACGGCACGGATATGCTCACGTAAATAATCGATACGCGGCTGATCGAGAACGGCACCGTTTACAATGGGATCTTTAGCGCCTAACCCATTTTCGGTGATATAAATCGGCACTTCGCCGTAGAGATGACGAATGCGACCAATCGCATCGGTAAGCCCCTGCGGATAAATCTCCCAATCCCAATCGGTATAAACTCCGTTCGGGTTTTTGACGATCTTGAACAAGCCTTTAAAGCCCATCCCACCGCCGCTACCCTTCTGTCCCGAGGTATTAAGATCAAAACCCTGCACATCATCGTTACGCGCAACCATTTCACGCTTGTAGTAATTCAGGCCAATAAAATCAACAATGTTATCTTTCAGTAACTCGGCATCGCCCGGATGGAATTCCGGTACACCAAATGCGGTCTGAGCCATCGCCAGCATATCCTGTGGATACTCACCTTTTAGCACCGGATCATAGAGCCAGTGCGTATAGATCCCCTCGGCGATTTCCCAAGCACGTAGATCTTCAGGCTCTTGACTGATCGGATCGTTCGGTTGCAAAACATTCACAAAACCGATCTGACCGTTGATCCCCATTTCTCGGAAGCTTTTCACCGCACGAGCATTCGCTAAAAACACGTGGTGGCAGGCTTGAATTCCCAGCGTCGGATCTTTCAATTTCGGCGGATGCTGACCGGTGAAGTACCCCATGCCAATGAAAACAATTGTTTCATTAAACGTCGACCATAAATCGACGCGATCGCCAAACCGTTGGTAGCAGAGACGAGCATACTCATCGAACGCATCCACAATGTCGCGTCCAGCCCAGCCACCAAACTTATCCTGCAACGCCTGCGGCAGATCCCAGTGATAAAGCGTGATCATTGGACGAATGTTGTGGCGTAACAGTTCATCGATCAAGTTGCTGTAGAACGAGATCCCCGCTTCGTTCACTTCGCCGGTTCCCTGTGGCAGCACGCGCGACCATGAAATAGAGAAACGGTATGAGGTCATCCCCAGTTCCGCCATGAGCGCCACATCCTCTTTAAAGCGATGGTAGTGGTCGGCAGCAACATCGCCGTTAGTTCCTTCGTGCGTAGTACCCGGCTGATGAGAAAACACGTCCCAAACGGATAAGCCTTTACCGTCAGCGTCATGCCCCCCCTCAACCTGATATGCCGCCGTGGCTGCTCCCCAGAGAAACCCCTTTGGAAACTGACTCATATTTTAATACTCCGTTTAATCAATCAATTAGAAGGCAACTCTGTTACCTTTGGGCGGTTTGCACCCTAGTTTGTTGTCGCGTGGATTCAACGCATTCCTGTGCCAAGAGTTGCTTCTCATACACTTTAAAGAACGGGTAATAAATCACCGCGGATAACGCCATCAATAACAGCACTAATACCGACACGCGGAAATCCCAACCCATCGCCCACGCAGCGCCAATCGGCGCAGGAGAGGTCCATGGAACCAAAGAAATCATGTGCGGTATCAAATTTGTTGTTACTGCCAGATAGGCCACCACGGCATTCACCATAGGTGCCAAAATAAAAGGAATGAAGAACGTTGGATTCATAACGATAGGCGTGCCGAAAATCACCGGTTCGTTGATGTTAAACATGCTCGGCACCAAACTGAGTTTGCCCATGGCACGCAAATGTGCCGATTTACTCCGCATAAACAGCAATATCAAGCCGAATGTGGCTCCCGAACCGCCAATCACAATCAGGAAATTCCAGAACGCCTCGGTCATGATGTGCATCAGCGGTAAACCTGCGGCCAGCTCCGTTTGGTTAAGCCCTAAATTCGTCAACCAGAATGCTTGCAGCATGCCAGACACAATGGCCGAACCGTGAATTCCGGCAAACCATAGCAGATGACAAATCAGCACCGCTAACAGAATGGCGGGCAGAGAGTCCGCAGCAGAAATTAGCGGCTGGAACAACGCCATAATGGCCTGCGGGAGCAACTGATTAAAAATCTCCTGAATCAGCAAGCTCAGTGGATAAAGCGTGATAATGACGGCAAGAATGGGAATCAACAGATCGAACGATTGTTTAATATTGGCCGGAACCTGCTCTGGCAGTCGAATCCCAATATTACGTAGCTTGAGAAAACGGGTCAGCTCGGTCACATATACCGCGACTATCACGGCGGTAAAAATACCGACACCCCCCAATGCCACCGTGGGCATATTCCCATTCACCTGTGGAGCCGATACCAATAAGAATCCCATTAGCGCCAGCATCGCTGTCATAAAAGGATCGAGCTGATAACTTCTCGCCAAGTTATACGCAATCGCTGCGCTGATATAGACCGACATGATCCCCATCGTCATATTGAATGGTGTCAGGATCTGGGATTCATATTTGCCCGATAGCGCCAACCAGCTACGCGCAAAACTCCAACTGCTCTCAGCCGAGAAAGGCGGATAGACAAAAACCAATAAGAAAGAGCCGACGATCATAAAAGGCATGGCTGAAATAAAGCCGTCTCGAATCGCCATAATATGTCGTTGGGAAGAGATCCTCCCCGCAATTGGACTGATTCTATTTTCAATAAAGCTAAACAGCGATTGACTGATATTCATCATGCCCTGCCCCTGCGTGAGCTACATAGAGGAAAGAGTATAAGATGCTATTTTCGCCAACTGCAACCGGTTTCAGTAACCGGTTTCAATTAAAATCTAGATTGTGAGAAGGATCGAAAAAACTAAAGTCATACGGGAGGATTAGATCACACGAACAGACGTTTCGTAGCTACGCTGCCAATAATTTTCATCGAGACGTGAAGTGGTAACCCCCATACTTTTTGACGCATGGATAAACTGCCCATTCCCGACATAAATTCCTACATGGCGCGTCACACTCGATGTTTTAAAGAAAACTAAATCGCCAATCTTTAGCTGTTGCTTAGAAACCTGGTTTCCAGAATGAATTTGCTCAGAGGTCGTGCGCGGTAAATTTATCTTCAGTTGACTTAGCACACGACGTGTAAACGCAGAACAATCAATCCCGTATTTGGAATCTCCGCCCCAAAGGTATTTAACACCTTCCCAATGACGATAATTCTGCAAAATAACATTTTTTACCATGGAATGATTAACATCGCCGACGCCCGTATTATTCACGCGAGCAAAATGCGTCATCGCTTTAGAATGGTGTGGAATTTTCGGCGTTTCCAGCAATTTGTCACTTTTAAAATAGCTGGGCAAATCAAAAGCTGAAGCCACCTGAACGGTAAAAGTCCCTAGGCAAAAAATAACGGCAAGGGTAAGTTTTCGAAATAACATGTATAAGCATCATCGCAGAAGAGCAAAATTTTCCATCGTGAGTACAACCAAGCGGCGATCTGCGGGCATTGGCCTGCAATCGCGTCCTTAAGCTGGAAAGAAAGAAAATAGACATCACTGCGCGATGATTCAACTGAATTGATATTAAAGTTATGCTTACAAGTTAAACATATTTTTTATGTATAGATAATTTCCCTTACGGGGGCATCAGTTACGCCAAGACTGAAATGTTAAGAAATAAATATCATAAAAAAAGCCTCAAATGAGGCTTCAATCAAAAGCAATTTTATTGCCCATAATAAGCGTTAGCACCGTGCTTACGCAGATAGTGTTTATCTAATAAAGATTGCTGCATCGCCGAGATCCCCGGTGTCAGTTGACGAGAGAAAATGCCCATATAGGCACACTCTTCTAACACGACGGCATTGTGTACCGCATCGGCAGCATCTTTACCCCAAGCAAACGGACCATGGGAATGCACCAACACCGCGGGTACCTGCATAGGATCGATGTCACGCTGGGTGAATGTTTCAATAATAACTTCGCCGGTTTCATGCTCATAGTCACCCGCGATTTCCTCACGTTTCATCAGGCGCGTGCAGGGAATCGGGCCATAAAAATAATCGGCATGAGTGGTACCCCAAGCGGGTAAATCGAGACCCGCCTGTGACCAGATAGTGGCATGGCGCGAATGGGTATGAACAATGCCACCAATATGCGGAAAAGCACGATATAGCGCCAAATGAGTGGCGGTATCCGAGGAAGGCTTTTTATCCCCCTCAACAACATTTCCGCTGCGGAGGTCGACCACTACCATATCTTTGGCTTGCATACCGTCATATTCCACGCCTGAGGGTTTGATCACTACTAACCCAGATTCGCGGTCAATAGCGCTCACGTTTCCCCACGTAAAGGTGACTAAATGGTGGTGTGGCAATGCCAAATTTGCGGCTAAAACCTGTTGTTTCAATTGCTCTAACATACAAAGTCTCCCTCAAGCATGCGTGCTTCGATCCACTGACGGGCCTTAATAATTTCCAGCACCGGTTCCTGCGCTTTTTCAGTCCACATTTCAATCAGGAATGAACCGCGGTAGTTCAGCTGTTTCAGCGTTCTAAATATCCCCACAAAATCCACACATCCCTCACCAAACGGCACGTCACGGAATTGCCCTTGGCTGCTTGCCGTTACGGGATAAGTGTCTTTCAAATGGATAGCAGCAATACTGTCGATGCCTAACGCCAATTCGGCCGACACATCGTTGCCCCACGCGCTAAGATTTCCTACGTCGGGATAAACGCTAAACCATGGTGAAGAAAGCAGTCGATCCCACTTTTTCCATTTGGTTATCGAGTTCATAAACTCGGTATCCATAATCTCAACCGCCAGCATGACCTGCGCTCCCGCCGCCTGCTCCACTGCCCACGTTAGCCCTTCGGTAAAACGCTGCAGTGTCCCTTCATCCTGCTCCTCGTAATACACGTCATAACCCGCCAACTGGATGGTTCGAATCCCCAAGTCCCGCGCTAACTGGATGGCTTTCGTCATGATTTCCCGAGCCTGCTGGCGTACGTTTTCATCATGGCTGCCAAAGGGAAATCGACGATGGGCTGAAAGGCACATGGAAGGAATGGCAATACCGCTCTCCAACATCGCACTCACTAAGGCACTGCGCTGTGCGGTACTCCAATCCAGGCGCGCCAGCCTCTCATCAGTTTCATCTACTGACATCTCAACGAAATCAAAACCACAGCTTTTGGCCAGCGCCAAACGTTCTGGCCAGCTCAACGTTTTTGGTAATGCTTTTTCGTAAATACCTAGCGGATGCACTCTCTTGGCAATGTTCATGCCCTTTCCCCCCAAATCGCGTTGATTTGTTGATGGAATTCCTGTGCAACCTGTGCCGGATTCGTCGCCTCAGACAACGCTCGGCCGGCAATAAACGCCCTAACGGAAATATCGCTGAATAAACTCAGATCCTGCGGAGTAATGCCACCGGTGATCGACAGCTCCAGCCCAAGATCGGAAAGCTGCTGCATTCGATCCAGATCCTGCTGACTCCAAGATTGCCCACTGGCCTGAGCATCACGTCCGCGGTGGTAGATCGCCTGCCGCACGCCCGCTGCGCGCCATGCTTTAGCGTCGTCTAGCGTCCAGTTACCAAAGAGCTCAATTTGTATTTCACCACCGCGAGATTGTGCAATCTGATGTGCTTTCACCACCGTTGCCAACGGGGCGGCACAAATCACCGTCATCCAGTCGGCTCCCGCATTAAAGGCTTCTGTTGCCAACGTTTCTCCAGCGTCGGCCACTTTAAGATCGGCAACAATAGTGTGCTCAGGACAAAGCTGGCGCAGCTGACGCACGGCTTGCAGTCCCTCGCTAATACATAAAATCGTACCGGCTTCGATAATATCCACGCTGTTTTTCAGCGCGTTCACACTCTGCAAAGCCGCATTCAGGCTCGTATGATCTAACGCCAGTTGGAGCAAAGGTCGGCTCATAATGGGTAACTCCTTAGGACTTATTCAAAGATGAACAGCGCACGTGATAGGTCTGTAGCGCTTCAATCAGATATTGGTAACGGGTGAATTTGTGTTGATATGCAGACCAAGCAGCGTCGTCGGGTTCAATACGCTGAATATCATGGCTAAGCTGGCCTTGCGCCTGCTTGAAATCCGAATAAACGCCGCAGCCCACTAAGGCCGCCAGCGCTGCGCCTAAACAGCCCGTTTCTTCAACCTGTGGCAGTTCAATCGGCAAACCGCTCACGTCGGCCAGCATCTGCATCCAGACCTTTGAATGCGCGGGGCCGCCGGTGACTCGCAATTTATTCACCTGAGTAAAACGCTCACGCATTCGATTCAGATGGGTCATATGGCTAAATATCACGCCTTCATACACGGCTTGAAGCAGGTGCCCACGGTGATGCAGCGACTGCAAACCATAAAAGCCGGCAGTCATATCCAATCCCGCATTGCTGCCGTATAGGAAAGGTAAAAACATCACGTCACTGCCCGCTTTAGGTAAGGCGGCAACCAAGCGATTAATTTCCTCAAAACCGAGACCGCCAAGCTGCTGGGTGAGCCACTCCAAATTGGCTGAAGAGGTCGGACTCGCTTCATGGACAATGTAGTTTTTTTCATCTGAGCTCAGGGCGTTGGCATAGCGTCCATATACGTATGGATGCGCTTCGTGTTGGCAGATCTCGGGTGCTAAACCGCTGGTCACGGCCCAAGTGCCCATCACCGCATTCAGCGTAAATTCATCCTGCAGCCCTGCGCACAACGCGGTAGAAACCACATCAAACAGCCCTCCGACCACAGGCGTTCCCACGCAAAGCCCGGTTTTTGCCGCAACCTCCTCGGTCACTCGGCCACTTATTTCTGCTGAACCCACCACGGGCGGAATAGCGGAATTGACCTCTGAAATGCCCAGTAACTCGGTGAGTTGCGGGTCATAGCCTCCCAAAGTCATGTTGTAGAGGTTAGATTCAGAAATATTGGTTTCTTCGCAGGCCCGCTCTCCAGTCAGACAAAAACGCAGATAGTCATGCGCCATCATTACCGAGCCAATCTGCCGGTAGCGTTCCGGCTGATGGAGTTTTACCCAGCGCAGGAGGGATACCGGATGTCCTGTCCATAGCGTTTGCCGAGTCAGCGGATACAGCAATTCAGGCAGCCCATCTCTTTGCCACTGCGAGACCACTTCGATTGCACGCCTGTCTGATGAAAGCATCGCATTACCGAGTGGTTTTTCATTTTTATCCAGCAGGAACAATCCTTTTCCCTGTGCCGAGATCCCTATCCCTTGGACTTGCTGACCGCTTACTCCGCTTTGGCGTAGCACATTCGCGATGGTGTCGATGCAAGACTGCCATAGCGCAGACATATCACGCTCCGCCCAACCCGGATGTTCGCTGATGACCGGCAGCGCTTGACGGCTGATGCACAGCTCTGCGCCTTGCCTGTCGTACAAGCCCGCTTTGAGGTAAGTACCGCCGCAGTCAATCCCCAGCCAATATTCAGTGGATGTCGCGTTCATAGTGATTCCTGTTATTTACACAATGACTTCTGCTCAATCAGCCTCCCCTGATAAGGAGAGGCTTGAGACAACTTATGCCGCCGAGCGCTTTCCTTTCGGCAATTGCGCAGTAGATTGAGTCGGCACGTCACATTTGGCGGGTAACAGCAGAGCCAACAGTGCTGCCAGCGCGAGCGATAGCGCCAGACAATAAACACCTGCGTCTTTGTTGTAATAGGTGATCAAAAGTCCCACCGCATAAGGCCCGCAGAAACCGCCCAAGTTACCCAGAGCGTTAATCACACCGCGAGCACCGCCCGCCATTTCCGCGCTAAACAATTTGGCTGGAATAGTCCAGAACACACCAGCAGCCGATTGCAGGAATACGCCGCAGCCCACCAGCATGGCGTATGACCACCAGATATGCTGTTTCAACGTCACGGACAGGAACATGCAAACCGCAAAACCGAGCAGCGGTAAAAATACGAACAGTTTGCGTTTGCCAGTGCGGTCAGAGAGTGAGGAGAATAGGAACATGCCCGCCATTGCGCCGATGTACGGCAGGATTGCCAACATGCCAACCTGTCCCATAGAGGTGTGAGTCAACTCTTTCAGAATGGTTGGAAGCCACAGGGTGTAGCCATAAATACCGGTTTGATAGAAGAAGTTCAGCGCTATCAGCTGCCACATCGTTTTGTCCGATAGGACTGCACTCAATGAAGCATTCTTTACCTCTTTTCCGGCAATGGCGCGCTGTTCTTCTGCCAAGGTGTCAATCAGCCAGGTTTTCTCTTTTTCTGAGATCCAACGTGCTTCCTGAGGTCGGTCACATACGGCAACCACCCAAAGCACCAGAACCGCAATCGACATCAAACCTTCGATAATGAACAGCCAGCGCCAATCCAGTGCGGTGATAATCCAACCCGAAAGCGGCGCAGTAATAATCCCCGCAATCGGTACAAACATAATCACAATGGCATTCGCACGGCCTCGCTCAGCGTCGGGAAACCAGTTGCTGATCATCGTTAACACCACCGGCAGCATGCCCCCTTCGGCAACACCTAGTGCGAAACGCAAAAACAGCAGCTGATACTGATTTGTCACCAAACCGGTTAATACCGAAATAACAACCCACGCCACTAGCGACCAGCCAATAAATTTCTTACCACTGCCGTGTACCGCAATTTTTCCGCCGGGTACCTGTAGGAACAGATAACCAATAAAGAAAATACCGCCCGCCAGCCCCGCCATGGATGCAGTAATGCCAAGATCGGCATCCATACCTCCCGGCATGGCAAAGGCAATATTCACCCTATCCATATATGAAATAATACAAGCGATTAAAATAGGGGGAATAATTCTTAGCCAACGCTGGCGTGGAATATCCTCGGGAATATTATTTTTATTTAGGGTATCAGAGTTAGAGTTCATAACTTCACGCCTTAATCATTATTGATACGGCCCATGTACATAAATACACAGATTTTTCCCTATAAAGGGTTTATTCGGTGAAGACTTGGCTTAATTAATCCATTAAAAAAGATTAAGTTTTAATTTTTACTGGCGATATTTAACGCTTTAATTCCATCACGTAAAATGGCAATCCGATGTTCTACGCTGGCCTGAGGATCAATTTCTAATAACTTTATCCCCGCAAAACTCAATGAGTCGAGTGGTGCCGCGTTAAACATCTCCGCCGCTAATGCCACCGTCATTAAACTTTCAGCACAATGAACCTCGGCCCCTGAGAATGGTGCAAAAGGTGCATGTAAATCTTGCCAGTCACCATAAGCTCCGCCGCAGGTCGTGCCAGAGAACATCAACGCTTTGAGTGCGCCGCTTTGCTGGCTTGCTCGGAGATGCTGCATAGGTAATTCGGTGTTACGGCCTTCTATAGCTGAACGTGCCCAGTTGAGCGCCACGCCGACCTCTTTACCGAGCTCTGACTTCAGACAGTCAATAACTGCAATTTCCTGTTCTAACGGCAGAAAACCTTTGCGTGCATCTGGTGTATTCATGGCATCACAATGTTCAATCACCAACTCACACGGCCAGTCCCAACTGGCTATCTGCCGCATAGAATCGGCAAAACACTCTGCGGCTAGCATCACATCACCTGAGCCTGCTAACGGTGCCGATTGGATTTCCAAAGCCAGAACCTTCTGCATTCCAAAGCGGTCGTTAGCACGATTGATTTTATCCAGTATGTGCCGATAGTAGTCAACGCAGGCCAAGCGTTGTTCTGTATCGCTCGAGGCTAACCCAAATCCAGAATTTTTACCGCGACGGCGCATGGTTTCCATCACCGCGGTGACAACAATTTGCCAATCCGATGGAATATGCTGGAATAAATAGTCGTCGCCATACGGATGGAGATCTTCCAAGCAGGGCTGCTCAATGCCGCGGATACCTTCAATATCAGCTAACCCACGCCAGAATGCGCTTTCCAGCGCCTCTTCTCGCTGATGAAATGAAGGCGCGCAGGGATACGCACCGACGATAAAGCCGTTATTCTGTTTCATAAAAAATTATCCCTTAGTGATGGCAATAATGACTTCAATTTAATTCAGCGCAGTTAATGCCACTTTCACAACAACTTTTCGAATCGGAGTTGCTTTATTTTTAATGCATGCAGGGCGATGAACATCTTGTGGAAAAAATATAGCGTAGCTTCCAGGTGTCATCGTTATTTCAGATTCGTTTTCAGCGCCGTGATAAAAAATAATATCTCGCTCAGCCAGTAATGATTCTGATATTTTATTATTTCCGCAATCGGCGGCAACGCCGATAATTTCCTCTCCCCACGCGAGAAATTGAATATCGATATAGCGCCGATGTACTTCAGGGCGATTCTCTGCTTTAGGCCGGGTCGTCATATCAATAATTTGGGCATAAATATCACGCCCATCAATTTCAACCTCGCCCGCCTCCTGTTGGCTAAAATCCGTGGAACGCAAAAACTGTAGCGCCCTTTGGATAGCCTCCGGCAGGTTGCAGGGATTTTCATTGCTTATATGGCCAAATATCATCGTCTTTTATCCTCAAAGCGCCTGAATTTTTGCCCATACGCTGTCATCAATGGTGATGCCATTACGACGATTTTCAGCCAACAAATGGGTAAACTCATGGCCCGGCAGGCGTATCGCCACATCGGGATTGGAGCGTTCAGCGCTGGTGACATAATCCATAATGCGCTGCAGCTTGGCATCGCGTGTTGCACCTTCGATTAAGCGATCCACTTCAATAGCAATAAAGATCTGTGAAATACCATATTCATCTGAGTTGTCTTCAGTCACTTCCGCGACCGATGCACCATCAGACAACAGCGTCGCAATCATATCCAACACGATGGATAAGCCTGAACCTTTCCAGTATCCCATTGGTAAGATACGGCGATTTTTCTCGATAACGCCAGGCTCGCGAGTAAGATTGCCCTCGTCATCAAATCCACCGTCGACTGGTAGCTCACGACCCGCTAAACGATTAACCTCTAGCATTCCATAGGAGAACATCGACATCGACATATCAACCATGGTGATAGGATTTCCAGGGATCGCCACGATCAATGGATTGGTACCAATACGACACTCTTTTGCTCCCCAAGGCGGCATAACCGCAATCGAGTTCGTCCAACAAATACCGATATAACCTTTTTCGGCCGCCTGCCAACCATAGCTCCCGCCTCGCATCCAATGATTTGCATTGCGTACTGCAATTAAACCGATGCCATGATCCGACGCCAGCGACATCGCGCGATCCATCATCTTTTTCGCTGTTAAATTGCCAATTGAGCGTTGTGCGTCCCACTGTTCAATCGCGCCCAGCGCCAGAATTCGTTTCGCCTGCGCTTCGGGAATAATGTCCCCTGCATCCAGTTGCTGGATAAAACGAGGAAAGCGGTTCACGCCGTGTGAATACACCCCAGATTCTGTGGTCTGCGCAAACATAGTGGCGCATTCACTCGCCGTTTCAGCCTGAACGCCGCGTGCCAATAGCACCCGTTCAAACTCCTGTTTTAACTGTTCAAAACTCACTCGCATACCGCTCTCCTCGTCAAACACATGAACCATCTGATCGTTTTTGAATCTCAATATTTCACTATGTGAAATCCGATTCCAAAAAATAATACCGCTCAAATTTTAACAAGTCAAAGCGAGTGAGTTTTTTAAAATCATTAAAAATCAATGGATTAATTTTTATCATTCAGGAACGTGACGTGAAACACACTTCAAGCGTTTAAGAAGAGAAGGAGAAAAATGCAGAGTAATAGCAAAAAATGACGATAAATTGAGTTAACATCTCAGCCAAGTTATTTGACTGGAATGATTGAAGGCGAATGAAAACTAAAGAGAAAGAAACCGACATCGAACCAAGCAAAGAAAAACCGGCTGGTAGCCAAAGCCTTTTTCGTGGCCTTCAGCTCATTGAGATCTTGAGTAACTATCCAAACGGCTGCCCGCTGGCACATCTGTCCGAACTGGCGCAGTTGAACAAAAGCACCGTGCACCGCCTGTTACAGGGATTGCAGTCCTGTGGATATGTCACTCCCGCGCCCGCTGCTGGTAGCTACCGTTTAACCACCAAATTTATTGCCGTTGGGCAAAAAGCGTTGTCATCTCTCAACATTATTCATGTCGCAGCCCCTCATCTGGAAGCGCTGAACATCAACACGGGAGAAACCATCAACTTTTCCAGCCGCGAAGACGATCACGCCATTTTGATCTATAAGCTGGAGCCCACCACCGGCATGCTGCGTACACGAGCCTATATCGGCCAACATATGCCGCTCTATTGCTCGGCAATGGGCAAGATTTATATGGCCTATGGTCATCACGACTACGTTGAATCTTATTGGAAAAGTCACCAGGACGAGATCCAGCCTTTAACGCGCAATACCATCACGCAGCAAGATAAGATGTATCAGGAGTTAGAGCAGATTCGCCAACAGGGCATGGCGATGGATCGTGAAGAAAATGAACTAGGGGTATCCTGCATCGCGGTGCCAATCTTTGATATTCACCATCGCGTCAGCTATTCGGTGTCAATTTCGCTCTCAACCGCCAAACTAGGGCTGATTGGCGAACAAAATCTGCTAAAACCACTGAAAGAGACCGCTGCGGCCATATCTCGAGAATTAGGGTTAAGCACCTACGAGTAATATTCAATGCATTCGAGGCTGCCGCTTATGCGGCAACACCTTCGATAGCAACTCGGGTCATCAGTTGTTCAAACATCTGCATCACATTTAGCAACTGCTGGCGCTGATCGTGATGCAGTTTTTGATAACGGCGTTCTACCGGCACCTGACTGATCACCTCAGAAGCCGCGAAATGTTCGATCTCTAATCGCCAGCGTCCCTGTTCTGACCACAGATTTAGCTGGCGAAAATGCAACTGCTCTAGTGCAGTAAAAATCTGCGGATAACAGTTCAATACGGCCAGCAAGCGTTGGCTATCATCGTTTTTCGCTTTACAGCGAAACCGAATCCCTCCTTGCCCAAAAACGTTACCATTGCGCACTTTCATGCGAACGGGATGCTGTAAACCGGTCACGCCCTGAATATAAAAATGGCTACAAACCACAAAAGAACGAAACAGCGCGGTCGCCTTTTCATGTACCTCAACCGTCATCCCTTGCGGTAAAGAGATCGACAAACAACGCAGCGATAGGCGCTCGCACGGATAGGGGCGAAAATCGCGCGCAACCAGTTTTAGCATCTGTCCCGGCTGATACCCAACTGGCTCTCGCGGCATTGTTAGCCAATGCCAGACACGACTCAAGAAAGGAACTGCGCTATTCACGACTCATTCTCCGAAACATTTCCCCCACCTCAACCTCACATCAACGCCATGCGAAGTAATCGCGCCAACTGGCGGCGTAATATACACAATCCGCAACGGATTTATGAACACTCATTTTAAAATGACAAAAAGAGGCATCGGGGGAGAAGAAAGCCAGCTACTTGTTGAGGAAAATATTGTTTCTATGAAACTCGAGATAAACACGTTGCTCGTCATTAAATGCCCCAACATTTCGCTTACTCATATTGTCTAAACCTAGCTTACTCAGCTCATTTTCTGAAATATTCGGTGATACGAGAACATCGCCAGTATCTGTAAAAGTGATAAGCCCTTTATCAAAAAGCCAATCAACATGCGGAGCGAGCAATAATCCATTATTCCCATCTAGCCGCTCATTACCACTTTCACAACAGCGCCACGGCTTGATGTGGCTGGCAATCAGTAGGCTTGGTGTATTAATTTTGGTAATGCGACAATAAGGCTCGACGCCTTGTAAGTTGCGGCGAAAATCACCTTGGCCTCGTCTTGCTTTTACTAGCTGTTCTTTAATTGTGTCACTTAGCGCCTTATCTGCAATAACCTGCTTTTCTATTTCATCATCAAGTTTTTCGCGCAAAGGGATCGGCTCAACACGGGTTTTTTTAGTCTCTAAATATGTTGTTCCATCACCTGCGGCGCAAACCACCTCAAACGCTGGCTTACCTATTTCAGTTAAATAGATATGTTGATAACCATGAGCATTATCTAAACGGATAGGAGAAAAAATACCATCAACCTCTAAGCATGGTCGAAGTTGATCAAGAATTTGTAGTGGGCTAACTGGAGCATTAAACTTTTGCCAATCTACAGGCAGTAGCCAACCATCATTATCCCAAAGCTTGCCAGCCGCACCAAACTCAGGTTTTGACGCACTAATTGCAAAATCTGTCACCACGCCCACGTAGGCAATCATTTTATTCGCGTAGGAAACGACTTTATCACCAGGGGAAGCAATACAAAGATTGTCATAAAACCGGTTTTTAGCATTCCCTTTCTTGGTCTTAGGAGACCATAAAAAACCGCCATCCACTTCGTGCTTCACTGTCTGTTTATGGTTAACCCACCAATATCTCATCATCGCCCCTAAGATGCCTTAATGATTATTTACCTATCAATTAAGACAATCTAAAGAATAAGTTAAGAGCTAACAATGATATTAGATAACTAGCTAATAGCTATTTTCTTGCGAAGCTGATTCCAAAAACGAGAAATACTTCACGAGAAAAATTTCCCTCACAAACAAAACCCCAACATCAAGTTCATCAATGTTGGGGCTATGGACTAAATTTGGATAGGTGGAATCGTTTAGGCAGCCACACCTTGCACCGTCACACGATCCATCATTTTCTGGAACATCTGCATCACGTCAAGCATCAGGTGACGCTGCGCGTATGGCAGACGCTGATAGCCGCTGCATACCGGACGTGGCCCCACCAGCTCAGTGGCGGCAAAAAGTTCTATCTCTAGCTGCCACTTTCCTGCTTCAGAGCGCAAATTCAGGCGGCGGAAATTCAGACAATCCAGTGCATCGGTAATTTCAGGATAACAATCCAGCACGGCCATGAGGCGGCGGCTGTCATCGTTATGCGTTTTAGCACTGAAGCGAGTATCTCCTCGGCCAAGAATATCGGTATTTTTCGCTTGAATATGGATCTGTTGTTGCAGACCAGTATCACCACGTAAATGAAAATGGCAGGTCACACTATAGCTTCTGAAGCTGGTAACCACCCGCTCTTCAACTTCAACCTCTAGCCCTTGCGGACACGCCACATGCAGCACACGATCAGAGACACGTTTGCATTCAAATGGTTGCAGATTCTTCTCGACGAGATGCAACACTCTTCCCGGTTGATAACCAATTGGATCACGCTGGCCGCTCAACCAACGCCATAAATTATTCACTACCTGAACTTCACTGTTCATGTAATTATCTCCCGTGTTTGCAAAAATGAATCAAAACCAAATCTTGGCTGCTTTTATTACGCTTCTTTCCCCTATTCATACTGAATCCATCGCGGCATTCGTTGCCTTATAAGGATCCCAATATGTTTGGATAAATAGCGATTGGCCTATTTCCTCTCTGAGATTTTCTATTTCGCCCAAATTTAGAGTAAGCGAAACCGCACAAATTTTTGCGTATATACCCAAAATAATTCGAGTTGCAAAGCAACAGCAATCGTCACATCCCTAGCAGCATAAAAACGATGTTACTCGGGTGAACAACCGCGGCTAACGCTTCTGCCACTTGATGTCTGTCGGGTATAGGTGCAAGTGATTTGCATTTCAGTCAGTCATTTCTAGCCCGTCATTCATAAATGCCAGCTTGGTGAGATAAATACAACAGAGATAATCATCTTTAATAGTGAGGTTATTCTCAGAAGTAATAGTAATAATTTAAGTGACTAAAATATTTAGGCACAAATAAGATGTTTTTATTCAATTGTTCTGTAGCCATTTCTAACCTAATTAATTCAAGTTGCAGGACAAAAAAACGAGCCCCCTCTGAGTCACGTGGCAAAAGGATGACTAAGGTGAAAGCACATAGCCAATGCACGTGTTACTTTGCGTATAAGGGATATATGCTTGGAAAATGACAAATAGGTATACTGAAAACAGCACAACACACAAAGGGATACTCACTGATGGATACCGGCTGGTTAGAGGATTTTTTGGCGCTCGCAGAACTGCGTAATTTCTCACGAGCAGCCCAGCGGCGTAACATCACTCAGCCTGCTTTTGGCCGTCACATCCGTGCATTAGAAGAAAGCGTAGGCCAGAAACTGGTCGATCGTAGTTCAACGCCGGTAACGTTAACCCCTGCTGGCTATCAATTTCGCTTAATCGCTCACAGCATGGTAAACCAGCTACAAGAAGGCATTCAGAAAATGAATGGCCTTCCGTCTGAGATGATCAATCCTGTCCGTTTCTGTGCACCGCACTCGCTGTCATCGCCCTTCTTACTGGATTTAATCGAGCAAATCGACCACACCACGCCTTTTTCGGTTGATATTTTGCGCGTAGATTTTGCCGTTGAATCCTTAATTGAAGGCGCTAGCGATTTTCTCTTGGCCTTCGACACCCACGCTCTACTCCAACCTCCGTTTACCAACTTGTTGTTAGGCAAAGGGGAGCTATTGTTGGTTAGCGCCGCCGATAATCATGGGCAGCCACTATTTACCCCAGATGAAAATAACCACCAACCCATGCCCTACTTGCGCTATTCACCAGACTCCTACAGCGCGCGCATGGTGGAACGCTTGATGCCGCAGCAACCTTTTGCCTGTCAGCCCGTATTTGAATCTTCACTATGCGACCTGCACCGCCAAATGGCATTACGCGGCAAGGGGCTAGCGTGGCTACCGGACTGCCAGATTGAAGACGAACTCAAACAGGGCAAACTGATCGCCGTAGATCGCAAACGCTGGCATATTCCCTATCAAATCCGTCTCTACCGCAATCAGGCACAACTGCACCAGCGCGCCGAAGCCTTTTGGCAAAGCCTTTCACAGCAGATTGCTCTCGGCAAAACGTTTTGGGCACCTTTACACCGCTAAATCTAGACGTAATACCACGCATCCTGAAATATGATGCCTAAATGTATCTGCCTGTGCCGGAATAGCATTTCCCCCTCAGTGGCGCTTTACTTATGATGGCGTTTTCTTTTTTGCCGATGAGCGCCTCTCATGACACCGCCTACGCAAACGATTACTTTGACTGAGTTCTTCACCACATTCCCTAAAGTGGATCTCCATTATCATTTGTTGGGCGGCGTGCGTTTAGCCACTATGCTGGATTTGGCGCAAAAATATGGCGTTCCTCTCACGGAAGCAGAAGCCAAAAGCTATTACCGCCGTTATCAACATGAAACCAGCGTCGTTAAAGGCGGCATCGCCGCACTTAACTTTTTATATCCTCTGCTACGCAGCGCCGAAGATTACTATCGAGTGACCTATGAAGTGGCCGAGGATGCCGCTGCAACCGGTATTCGCCATCTGGAACTGTTCTGGAATCCCTCAGACACCGCACTGACCTACGCTGAAGTCACAGAAGCAATGAGCGCAGCCATGCAGAAAGCGGCTGAGCAATGGGACATCCGTGCGCTGTTTATCCCTTCCATTAACCGTGAAAAGTCGCCCGAAGAAGCCGCTGCCATGGTTGAGGCCGTGCTGCAATACCCTCATCCACTGGTCCCCGGAATAGGTATTGATTACAAAGAAAATGACGCGCCTATTGAGCACTTCTGGAAAGCCTATCGCAAAGCGAAACAAGGTGGGCTGCGTTTGACAGGGCACTGTTCCGAGTTCGGCCTACACTGGCGTAACGTCGAAACCGGTTTGGATTTAATTCATCTGGAACGTATCGATCATGGTTACACCGTGCTGGATAATCCAGAGCTAACGGCTCGCTGCGTGCGCGAAAACGTGCCCTTTACCGTGGTGCCAAGCAATACCTACTACCTGAAAAAATGGCCTGATGCATCTCAATGGCGACAAAACCATCCGATTCGCCACATGGCGTTAGCGGGGATGAATATTATTCCCGCAACCGACGACTGGCATATGCATAACACCAACGGTGCCGAATGTTATCGCGTGATGGTGGAAGAGTTTGGCTTCGACCTCGACGGCGTTCGCCAGCTAATGCTAAACGGTATTGATGCCTGCTGGCAGCCAGAAGAGATTAAGCAGCAGTGGCGGCAACGCTGGGCAGAAGAATTCGACACGCTGCGCAGCAAGTTAAACCAAGAACCGCACATCAATGCGGCACAACATATTTCCTATCATCGTCCACACACGGCATAGCATCGAGAAAATTCCATGTTGACCATAACTGCTGGCGTAATAATTCTGTTATTAACCATCGTGCTGCTGATTAAAAAGCAGGATACCCGCACCGTGCTGCTGTTTTCCGGCATGCTGATGTGCTTAATTTCTCTTGAACCCATGGCTGCAATGAATAGCTTTGCAGAAAAAATGGTCTCCGAAGGGTTAATTCAGGCCATCTTATCTGCCATCGGCTTTGCAACCGTCATGAAGTTCACCGGCTGCGACCGCCACCTCGTTCGCCTGCTAAGCGCACCGTTAAAGCACGTCGGTCTTTTTCTTATTCCGGGCACCATTTTACTCACCACTTTCGTTCAGCTCGCGCTACCTAGCGCCGCCGGTGCAGCCGCCGCCGCGGGGATCACCATGATCCCTCTACAGCTGGCTGCGGGCATTCATCCAGTGATGGCCGCCGCATCCGTACTCGCGGGAACCTTCGGTGCCAGTCTGCTCAATCCTGGGAGCCCGCACATGGCGCTCGTGGCCAAGATCGTCGGCGGCGATGTGATGAATATCATCGGCGATCGCGTCATGACCGTTGTGTGGCTCGGACTGATTATCATGGTCGGTATGACCATCACCGCCATATTGCGCAAAGAGCACAAAGGATATCATTCACGCTTGGATGCTGAAGATCCGCAGGAAGGCCCAATCAACGTGCTGGCGGCGTTAATGCCTCTAGTACCTATCGCACTATTGATGCTGGGTGCGTTTGGCGGCGTAAGCTGGTTAAAAATGGGCGTTCCACAGGCTGTGATGTGGGGCGTATTAGCGACTCTAGCCGTGACGCGAACCCATCCTGGCAAAGTCGTTCCTGCCTTCTTTGACGGAATGGGTAAAGCCTACAGCGACGTGTTTGGCATTATTATCTGCGCCGGTGTTTTCGTCGCTGGACTCACTTCAGTTGGGCTCATCGACGCAGCCAAAAGTGCACTGATTGATTTCCCAGAAGCCGCTCGTTTTGGTGGCACTATCGGTCCATTCTTGATGGCCGTCGTGATCGGCTCCGGTGATGCAACAGCTTATGCGTTCAACGAAGCTATCACCCCGCACGCCGCTGAATTTGGCATGAACCCAACCAATCTTGGAACCGCTGCCGCATTTGCCAGCTATTTAGGGCGCACAGCTTCCCCGCTCTCCGCTGCGGCTATTGTGGTCGCTGGCATGGCTGGGGTGTCTCCTATTGAGCTCATTAAGCGCACTGCACCGGTTATGTTGATTGGGTTAGTTTTACTCATTATTTTAATTTAATCGCACTGCGCTATTTTTAAATGGGCCGTATATTCACGGCCCATTTGCTTTATTGTTTAGTTGACGTTCAAGGTTAATCAATTAAAATCCACATAATATTAATTGAGTACCTATTTTTTCTTCTCAAACATAGGAAATAACATGGACAACGATAGACCGAGACGGCGTGTTCCTCTCAACTAATCGCATGATGTGATAATGTCCACCTCACATCCTGCATAGACAAAGGATGTGGTGTTATTTTTCTCTTAGAGTCTTCTCCGTAGAACATCACCGCAGCTTCATTGTTCAGGCTTACGCTTGCGTGCGTATCATGCCTCGTTGAATTAACACGCCTCAAAAAAAACGTGTGGCCATTGATCAGATTTAATTCTGATGGGGCTCTACATCTTATTTTCTGCTTATTCGCAACGGCGATAGTGTTATTCATTCGCACCTGCTGCGAGTCGAGTTAAAACTCACTCCACCAGCAAAATAAAATTATTTCCGTTACTAACAAGCAGAGCTAAATTCTGAGGCTTTTAACATGAACTTCACTCTGCATTATGAAACATTCACTATTTTGCTGGTCGCTTTTTTATTAGGAGCCATTATTGGCTACGAGCGCCAGTATCGTCAGCGCACCGCGGGACTGCGCACCAATACGCTGGTTGCCACTAGTGCCGCCATTTTCGTGCATCTGGCAATGAGCATTGATGGCGCCGGTGGGGCCGTCCGCGTGATTTCCTACGTCGTCTCCGGCGTTGGTTTTCTGGGTGCCGGTACGATTATGAAAGAGGGGTTAAACATCCGCGGTCTTAATACCGCAGCAACCTTGTGGGGATCTGCCGCCGTCGGAGCCTGTGCAGGAGCGGGAATGATTGCCGATGCCTGCATGGCAACATTTTTTGTTGTGGCATCCAATACCCTGCTGCGCCCTATGGTCAATATGATCAACCGCCAGCCGCTTACCGATGAACACGGTGATGCAACCTATGAAATCTGCGTTATCGCCTTAGAAAACGATCAACGAGAAGCCCTCTCTCTGGTCAAGAAAACGCTAAAAGCCGAGAACTGCTTTATGTCACATTTGGACGTCGAGCCCTTCGGTGACGACGATGTCGAAATCACCGTTTCGCTGATCCCAGCCTCTGTTTCTGCCGACGATCTGGATAATCTGGTCAATGTGTTGCTGGATGAGCGTTTAATTAAACAGGCCTATTACAGCCGAATTGGCGGTAGCTCTAGCTAGATTATTTAATCAGATAACGCGCCACTGCAACTCGTCATCAAGTGGTATAGGATGAGATAGCAGTTACCCTATACCCTACTGATGATTTAAGAGGACGATTATGGATAGTAGTTTCAATTCTACGTCGCTTCAGCGCATCACGTCCCGCATCAAAGACGTGGGTGGAATCCCCGTATCACGTGCCATTCCAGTGAAAGAACGCCGCTTGATTGGCGCATGGTGCTTTCTCGATCACGCGGGTCCATCGGTGCTAAAAAATAGCACCGGCGGCTTTCGAGTCGCGCCACATCCTCATACCTGTTTGCAAACGTTCACTTGGATGCTGGAAGGTGAAGTACTGCATCGGGATAGCCTTGGCTACGAGCAAATCATTCGCCCCGGACAGGTCAATCTCATGACCGCAGGTCACGGCATCGCCCATACAGAAGAGTCAGTGCCAGGGTTCACTCGTCTGCACGCGGCTCAGCTGTGGATTGCGTTACCCGAAGCGGTAAAAGATATGCCGCCGCGTTTTGACCATTATCCAACATTACCCGTTTGGGACGCCGACGGTATCCGCCACACGCTGCTGGCCGGCGACTATGCGAGCTTTCATGCCCCTACGCTCTGTTTCTCTGAGCTGCTGGGCGTCGATCTTTATACTCCTGATGGTTCAAATACCCAGCTAAAACTCCAGCCTGATTTTGAGTACGGTCTGTTTGTATTGGAGGGCGAAATCAATATTGAAGGGAAACGTTTTGGTGAAAATGAACTGGCCTATATAGGCACGCAACATACGCGGCTAAATGTCACTCTTGCGCCTAAAACTCGCTTGCTATTCCTCGGAGGTGAGCCATTGGGTGAGCAGGTATTAATGTGGTGGAATTTTGTTGGCCGTAGCAAAGAAGAATTACGTCAGTCAATTGCCGAATGGAATCAGGACACCGGACGTTTTGGCACCGTACAAGGCTTTGACGGCGAACGTACATTGTCACCTGAAATGCCGTAATGACCTCCCCTTTTAGGGGAGGTCGTCAACTTAGGCGCTGACCCTAAACGCCGCCATCGACATCATGAGCTGCTGCGACTGAGTCTCCAGAGAACGCGTGGCCGCAGCGGCCTCTTCTACCAATGCCGCATTTTGCTGAGCAACTTCATCCATCTGGGTGACAGCCAGATTTACCTGTTCGATCCCTCGGCTCTGTTCCTTAGAGGCGCCAGAAATCTCTTTCATCAATCCGGTCACACGCATCACTTCACCAGAGATCTCATCCATGGTTTCACCAGCCTGATATGCCATTTTTGCACCTTCGCTGACGCGCGTTTGCGAGGTGGAAATGAGTGAGCGGATCTCTTTGGCCGCCTGACCACTGCGCTGTGCCAGATTGCGAACTTCACTGGCGACCACCGCAAAACCACGCCCCTGTTCGCCTGCGCGGGCAGCCTCAACCGCAGCATTCAACGCAAGAATATTCGTCTGAAAGGCAATGCCGTCGATGACTTCAAGAATATCGGCAATACGCCCCGAGCTCTCGGCGATCTCATCCATTTTTTCCATTACGTAACATACGGCTTCGCTACCACGGTCTGCGGTGTCGGATACTTTACGTGCCAGCTGATGCGCCTGTTCTGCGTTATCCGCATTGAGCTTCACCGTTGCCGTAAGCTGTTCCATGCTGGCCGCAGTTTGTTCTAGCGATGCCGCTGACTCTTCCGTACGCTGCGACAAATTAAGATTACCCGCAGCCAATTCACGGCTGCCTATATCAATTTGCTCGCTGGTCTCACGCACTTCACTCACAGACTTACGCAGCGACTGCTGCATGGTTTCAATCGCCTGTGTTAAACGGTTGAGCTCTTTGCTACTGGCTGGAAGCAAAGGCTGAGTTAAATCACCCGCCGCCAAGACTTCTAGATGACCTATCGTCGCGTCCAAGGGTTTGAGCAGCATAAGGCGCAACACTAACCACGACGTCACCACCATCACCAGCGTGAGCAGTGCAACAACCAGAATCAGCAACCGCATCCGGCTTTCGCTAGTTTCTGAATCCTGCAGCCTTTGTTCCACTGCGCCCTGCGCATAAGTATTAAATTCGTTGATTGCGTGACTAAAACCGATACTCAGCGGCGTAAGCTTATTTTCCAATACTTCGTAATACTCATCGGTATATTGCTTATTTAGTGCCGCTAACATAGGTTCTATACCTTGCTTGATGTAGGACTGATAGGTGCTCAACACCCGTTGATCCAAATCGGTATTACGCTCAGTCTGCCTGCTGATCTCGGCGAAGCGCTGCATCTGCTGCTGCGAATCTTTTATATTCTGTACGATCTTACGGCTTAACGCCGCGCCTTCATCCAGCAATCCAATCTCTATCTTGCGCACGGCTAAGGACGCATTCGCACGAGCAATCAGCGTTTGTGTATTACTGCCATTCAAACTATTGAGCTCGGTGCCTTGTATCTGATTAAGCTCCACCAGCGCCGCACGATCTCTGTGGATCGTTATCAGTCCCAATGCGCTAACCACCAATAAAAGTAACGTAATCAACAACAACAAAACCAATAAACCCGTTCGCAACGAAATGTTCTTCAACACAGGGAGGATTCCTTGTCGGTAAGTCGTTCAATGATAAGAGTAGGGGTGGACGAATTATCGGCAATCAGCGGCAATACTTTAGGCAAGTGCGTGCCCTGCATGCGTTGAAGGAATGCGACGCTTTGATCGTGAAAGTGAAAATGGATTTATTGTTCTCGCTGTCATATCCCACCAAGCAAATGTCAGGCACAGCAAAAAGAGATGACTATCCTTGTTATAGACTCATGAGGTCATGACTGGGTTGTCGCTCAGCGATCAGACCCATCTCTCACCAAACTCCTTTTGACCGACGGGAGGGCTTATGCCCGATAATAAAGTAGCCATACTGGACAGCGTTTCGCGTTTCCTTGACCGTCAGCACGGACTCTATATCAATGGAAAGTGGCAAGAATCTACCGCCGATGAACGTTTAGCCATTTATAACCCTGCGGACGGAGCACAAATATCGTCCTCCGCCGATGCCAACGCTGAAGACGTCTCCCGCGCGGTCACCTCCGCTCATCAGGCCTTTCATTCTGGCGTTTGGGCTCAACGTTTACCCGCAGAGCGTGAACGTATTTTGCTGCGTTACGCCGATTTAGTCGAACAGCATGCCGAAGAGCTCGCCCAGCTCGAAACGCTGGAGCAAGGTAAATCCATCAATATTTCCCGCGCTTTTGAGGTCGGTTGTACTCTGAACTGGATGCGCTATACCGCAGGGCTAACAACTAAAATTACCGGTCAAACGATGGATGTCTCTATCCCTATGCCTGCCGGAGCGAAATACATGGCCTACACTCGCAAAGAGCCCATTGGCGTCGTTGCTGGTATTGTGCCGTGGAATTTTCCACTGATGATAGGTATCTGGAAAGTGATGCCTGCGCTGGCTGCAGGCTGCTCTATCGTGATTAAACCCTCTGAGACCACCCCGCTCACGCTGCTACGCATGGCTGAGCTAGCCAGCGAAGCCGGTATTCCTGATGGCGTATTTAATATCGTCACCGGCAAAGGTTCTGTATGCGGTAAAGCGTTGACGGAACACCCATTAGTCGCGAAGGTCAGTTTTACCGGCTCTACACCGGTTGGCAAAGGTATTGCCCGCACCGCAGCCGATCGACTAACCCGCGTCACTCTAGAATTAGGCGGAAAAAACCCGGCTATCGTGCTGAAAGACGCGGATCAACAGCAGGTGATTGAGGGACTGATGGCAGGGAGCTTCCTCAATCAAGGACAGGTTTGCGCCGCCAGTTCGCGAATCTACATTGAAGAACCTATTTTCGACTCACTGGTTGCGGGTTTTGAACAAGCGGTAAAATCACTCTCCGTTGGCCCAGGAATGGATGCATCAACGCAGATCAATCCGCTAGTTTCACGTCAACATCGCGATAAGGTCGCCTCTTACCTGCAAGATGCCAAAGCCAAAAACGCCGAGCTAATCAGTGGCGCAGCTGGGCCAGACACACAAGGATTCTATATTCCACCGACGCTGGTGATTAATCCAGATGCTGCGCTAAATCTGGCGCGTGAAGAGGTTTTCGGCCCAGTGGTTAATCTTATTCGTGTCAAAAACGCCGAAGAGGCTCTGCATCAGGCCAACGACACCGACTACGGACTCACTGCCAGCCTATGGACCACCAGCCTACAAACGGCCATGGCTTATACCCCGCGAATTCAGGCCGGTACTGTGTGGGTCAACAGCCATACTCTGATCGACGCAAACATGCCTTTTGGCGGCGTAAAACAGTCAGGAACCGGACGTGATTTTGGCACTGATTGGCTAGATGCCTATACTGAAACCAAAACGGTATGTGTTAGATATTGAGTTCTGCTGATACGTTTATCTTCGAAAGACAAAAAGGGGTTGCTAGATGCAACCCCTTAATTTTTGCGTTACTGACTTATTCCTTCTTTCCACTTAAATCCAGCGTCGGAGTTTCGCTAAAGAAGTTCCACGGTTTCAGCAGAGCATGTACCCATTCGGTTGGCATAATGGGCCACTCTTCCGCACGGGCAACGTGCGTGGTACCCGTTGTGAGCCACACGACGTTATCGGTGTTTTCAATTGACTGATTATCAGAGGAATATTTCCCTAGCCCCGTGTCGTGAATAGAACGGTTCGGATACTTACCTTCCGGATAACGTTCATCCGCGTTGTAGCGCGTCACCCAAAGCTGTTTATCCATAAAGCTCAAACGATGGTAAATCCACTCATCTTTACCGAAGTTAGCACCTTTAGCGATGGGATGAGTTCCTCCCGCATAAGGGATCAACTGGTAAGAAACAGGGTTTCCCATTTTGTTGGTTATGTTGGTATTGCTTAACAAACGGATGGTTGAAGGATCAAATTTCTGCGCCGCGTCTTTTTCGGTTTTCACATCGACCTGATCCACCTGCATGGTACTGGTACGCGGGCCGCTGCGATCGTTCGGTTTCACATCTGGATTGAGCTCAACCAAGCTGTTGTTCTCGCCATCAATGTCCATATCCAAGCGGAAGTTATAGATATGCTGATGCGTTGTGCCCACGATATTATGATCGATAAGCGTGCCATATTTGGTGTCATCTTTAGCGGTTGGATCCTGCATAGTGCGCGCTTTTACGCCTTTCACCGCTTCGATTCCCGTTGCCCCAGCATCAATGCCAATAGTGCCGTTCTGGTGGAATACCCAGTCAAAAATATAGTCGTAGTTACCCACCGTACTAATCCAACGTACCACCAGTTCACGGCGCTCAGCGCTGACGTTGGGTTGCCCCATCTCCTGATGCTTGTATTCTGGCCCCGCATAGCGTTCGAATATTGCCATTGCCCGCGGAATGGTCATCGGTTTACCGGTGTAATCAGCGATAGTTTGATCGATTAACACCGCGTTTGATGGCGCATCTTTGCCACGCGCAATCGGTGAGGTCAGAGTTCCCATACCATAATCGCCAGAGTCCAAATAGGCTTTGAAATACCAGCCAATATCCGGATCGCCATAAGGGACGATCATGCCTCCTAACGATCCCTCATACATGATCTTCCGTTTTTTACCCTGATCGTTGTAAGTCACGGTCGAAATGATCGGCCCAACGCGTGAATTCAAGCCAACGTGGAAATCCCAATTCTGCCAATGAATCGTGTTGCCGGTAATGGTGTAGTTTTTCCCTTCTGGTTCAACGATTTCTAGCGGCTTGATCTCTGGTGCTTTGCGATCGCGTCCATCAAACGGACGCGGCGCCATCGGCACGGGGATCACTGGTCCCTCTTCAATCTTAATGATCTTCTTCTGCTCAAGATCGACCACCGCGACAAGATTTTCAATCGGGTGAGCCCAGTAGTTGCCATCGCCAACATCTAAATAGCTAACGACTTTCAACAAGCGCTGATCCTGCGTTAGCCCATCTTTGCCATCAAAATACCCCACGGTTAACGGCGTAGTGATCACCTTGCTCGGGTCGTTAATCCCACGTTTTTTCAGCACTGCGGCAAAATCGGTGCTAGCGTTAATCACTGACTGAACGGTGGAGAAATCATCCAGCAGTACCATACCCTGCGCATCTTTTATGGGCGTCCACGACACCACTTTTTTATCATTCAGATCGATAATGCTCTCCACCACGTGCTTACCATCCAACACGGTCACGTTCGCCTGACGCGGTTGCTCCACGGTTTTACCCGCTAACACAAACTGCCAAACTTCGTCTTTGGGTGGCTCGCGCAGTGAAATCTCAGTAAAGCGGAAATTATCTCGATAGTTATCGGATGCTTTAATCACATCGACTGCAGTTTTAATTTCATCAGCGCTGAGAGGATTCAGTGGATGGGCGCGTTTTTCAATCGCGAAGGTTTGATCTAAACCAGACTGAAAAACCTCATTAATAAAGTCTTCCGACATGTATGCCACTTTGTTGCGGAACACTATCGGCACCGCCAGTTTCAATGGTTTGCCGTTAACAATAGCTTCGTTGGTGTCTGGCTTGACCTTGATATAAGCACCGTCTTTGGAGAGGATAAACATACGTGCGTAGTCATCCCAATGTACGTCAGCACCAAACTCCTCTAATGTTTTTTCCATCGGAACCATATGGGCTGCGGCACCGTGAGCCTGTGCGGTCGTTTGCCAGCCAGCAGAGGTCAACACCCCTAATGCCAGCGCAATCGCAACCGGCAGTCGTTTCTTAGTCATCGTTTTTTTATGCAGTGCTGTTTTTGAAAACACGGTTTTGCGAAACATTATTTATTACCTCACCACTAGAAATTGGCATTCATGTCAGTGAATCAGTGCGCGGGATAATCTCGACCTGGTATAGCTGCATGCTTACGAAAGTCAGTTCCTCAATATCCCCGTCATACTTCTCGCTGTATTTCGTTGGCTGTACTCACACAGCTAATTCACCGATGTGTTGCCTCTGTACAACTCGAATTATCTTGGGGACAGGTTTTTGTTAGGGGCTTTAATGTGTCTTATTGTTGGTCTGCCGCCACGCTCTGCTACGGTTTAATGAGTCAGTATCGGCTGACCCAGCTCAAACATAGCAATTCGTTGGGGGGATTAATTTGTTGTGTATGCCATCAGCTTTGTCACTGATGACAAACTCACAGAGATGAGACTAACGATACTGTTTGCGGTATTCGCCTGGCGTGACACCAAAGCGCATTTTGAAAGCGGTGGAGAAATGGCTGTGATCGGCAAACCCCCACGAATAGCCAATATCCGACAATTTTTGTCTCACGGGCGCACTGCGTAACGCGTTAGCACACAGGTCTAGACGGCGATTTTTAATATACTGCGCCACCACCAGTCCTTTACGCGCAAACATGCGGTAGAGACTACGCACCGAAACTCCTACCTCACTGGCAATCCACTCTGGGCGTAACGATTCGGACTGAATATGTTTATCAATAAAAGAGAGCGTGCGATGGAAAACTTTATCCTGCGGCGCATCATCATCACGGGCGATCAGCGCTGGACGCAATAGCGTAGCCACGGCATCTAAAACCGCTTCGCTCTCCTGCTGATCTAGCGTGCTATTGCGCATACTTTCTTGCACCAACTGCTGGCTAAGCCGCACCATCGGCGCACCAGCAGCCAAGCGTTGTGCACAGCGGAGATCGGCAAACTGCAAATTACGTTCTAGGTAGCCGCGTGGCAGCAGTAGTGATATCTGGCTAGAGGTCTCACTGAAGGTAAAAGTGCTAGGTTTTGCGGCATCGATGAGCGTGATGTCTCCGGCGGAAAGTAGCGCTCGTTGCCCTTCCTGCTCCATTTCAGAATGGCCGCTGAGCTGAAATACCGTGTAAAAATAGGAGCCATCGCTCTGAGCGATTTCCTGCGGCGTGCGATACAGCTTGGTTTGCGCAATATCCACGACGCTCAGACGTAACGCTCCTGAGCGAAACTCTTGCACCGAGCCACTAAACCCTTCCCCCAACGTTTTTGCCGCAAAGCGTCCACAGGCCTGATTAATTTGGGCAAGCCAGACTTCGAAATCAGCGTCTTTAAGCTGGGAGGATGTGGTCATCGTCTTCTACCTCACACGAATAACGTGTTGCAATGCAGCGGAGGAAAGCACGTCCAGTAGCAGACGCCCGCCAACGATAACAAGTGATTAACACCTGAGCAACAAGAGACGTAATAAGATGCGAAGCACCCCGCAATTATTAACGTGCTTTAGCCATGCACTTCTGCCAGCGGCCATCGACACGTTTAGCAAACCACGCCGTTGTCAGTTGGCGTGTTATTTTTGGGCTTTCAAGCGTAATCCCAGGCAATATTTCACGTGGCAGCTTTTTACCACCTGATTTTTCGGCTAACGCATACACCTGTTTATACAGCGACGTTTTTTCAAAATCGATGCTATCGCCTTTTTCTAGCGCTCGGCGAATAGTGGAATCACTCATATCAAGACGCTTGCCTAGCGAGCGCACAGCCAGTTCGGTAGAACCCGGTTTATCGGTGCCATAGTTAATTAAATCACCGTCCAACGCCAGTTTGATCCCTGTCAGTCGGCTAACAGCACGTTGAAACGCGGCATTACGGCTGGCATACCAGCCGGCATTAAAATCAGCAAAACGGTAAATTGGCTGAGGATAATTCGCCGGATAGCCAAGCAGATGCATCGTGCCAAAATACACACCACCGCGACGGCTAAAAACTTCACGGCGAATGGTTCCATCAACCTTGTATGGATAGCCTTTGGCGTGTGCTTCAGCAAACGCAATGCTGACCTGCATTGGCCCGCCAGTGCGTACTGGATTCAGGTTACCGAATAATTTTTGCCCCATCGGCACCATATTGATGAAATCATCAAAGATCGCACTCAACTCTTTTTCGCTACGCGCTTTATCCAAGCGTTCACTGTAGCTTTTGCCGTTAGGTGATTTAATCAGCAACGCGGTATGAACTAAAAAGTTGGGTATATGCATCTGATCTGCACGGCGATCGATCTCTTTCCACGCAATTTTACCTAACCCCGGTACCTGTGGATCGGCCTGAAACGTAGATTCTTGTTCGGTAACCGCAATCACCGCGCACAAGTTCTCAGGCGTTGGCGGAATATCCTGCGCGGTAAACGCGGCGGCAATATCCTTCGCCCACCCCTGACGATCGCGTACGTTGCTTGGGATCAAATCCACTAGCTGGGCTTTCACCTGCGCCGGACGCGGCGTTGGCGTCTGAGTCGTTTTTGTTGAACACCCAGCCAATACTAACAAAGTCAGTAAACCCAGCGGCCGCAATCCTAAAGCACGAAAATTTGCCATTTTTATCGAATAATCAGAGTGATTGAGATAAGGAACGGTAACGCAGATAGAAAGGCGGGTCTAGGTTTTGCTGGTGCAGGCGCTTAATCTCGGTCGTCGTAAATTCGGTGGTTATAAATATAGAAACAAGCAGCAATTCATTGATACCGTAAAAAATCTGCGAGCGATAGGTACTCACCGAGTCATTGAAGCGGTAATCCATTTGATTACCGCCACAATAATAAACACCAACAAATTATTTCTCACACGACGTTACGCATGAATCCACATTCTTCTTACACCTTGGACACCAAGTCTGGCACTGATTCAACATGCTATACAGCTGCCCGCGGATACGCTGTCGACACCCCGGACAAGTGACATAACGTGAACCGAGCAGGCTTTGCATCCCCGCTTTGCGCGTCATTCCACCCTCTTTATTTTGGCTGTCCGGCTTTAATGTCATTAACCTAGCGTCCTTTCCATACAGGATCACGTTTTTCAGCAAACGCCTGCGGCCCTTCTAAAGCATCTTCAGAGTGCAGCACCGATGGATAATGTTTTAATTTGCCGCTGCGTGCGTGACGATAACCCTCTTCCACAGACAGCTCACTGGTTTCACGATAGATTTCTTTAATCGCGGCGACGGCCAGTGGCGCATTAGCCGCGATCTGCTCCGCTAATTCGCGAGCTTTGTCCATCAATTGCTCACTTTCAACCACCGCATTAACGACGCCCCAGCGCAGTGCTTCATCAGCATCCATGCTGCGTCCTGTCATCATCATTTCCATCGCTATCGCCGGCGGCAACAGCTTAGGCAAACGCAGCATTCCACCACTATCAGGCACGATGCCCAGTTTAGCCTCTGGCACTGAGAAGCTGGCGTGCTGCGCGCAAACG
Source organism: Hafnia paralvei (assembly GCF_020150375.1). Taxonomy (NCBI): domain Bacteria; kingdom Pseudomonadati; phylum Pseudomonadota; class Gammaproteobacteria; order Enterobacterales; family Hafniaceae; genus Hafnia; species Hafnia paralvei. Next base: position 4,102,955 of record NZ_CP083737.1, read on the forward strand.
ATCATGTCGGCAGCCAGAGCTAACTCAAATCCACCACCAAAAGCATAGCCATTAACGGCGGCAATCACTGGCTTATCCAAGTTAAACAGTTCGGTAAGGCCAGCAAACCCGCCCGGACCAAAATCAGCGTCTGGTGCCTCGCCTTCTGCCGCCGCTTTAAGATCCCATCCCGCAGAGAAAAAGCGTTCGCCCGCGCCGGTAATAATCGCGACACGCAGCTCTGGATCATCACGAAAAGCAATGAAAGCCTCACCCATCGCAAAACTGGTTTTTGCATCAATGGCATTGGCTTTCGGTCTGTCTAACGTAATTTCTAAAATATAGCCATTGCGCTTGATATGTAATGATTCGCTCATACTAATACCTCTTATTAAGAAGAAACTTCAACCAGACTTTTTTTAATCACTTTTCCCGAGCAGCTTCTTGGTAAACTTTCCCTTATTTCAAAAAAAGAGGGGACTTTAAATTTCGCCATATTGTTTCCACAAAAAGTAAAGAACTCTTTCTCTGTCATAAATTCGCCATCATTCAAGACCACCACCGCTTTTATCGCTTCATCACGAATAGAGTCTTTTAAACCGATAACCGCAACGTCCATAATTTTGGGATGCGTAGAAATAATATTTTCCAATTCAACGCAGGAAATATTTTCTCCACTGCGTTTAATCATGTTGCAGCTGCGCTCGACAAAATAAAAGAAGCCTTCTTCGTCAACATAGCCATAATCACCGGTGCGCAACCATCCTTCTGCGGTAAGCGCTTTGGTACTTTCCTGCGGTAGTTTGTAATACTCTTTAAATAGCGTTTTGCCCGGAATACCTTTGACCCACATTTCACCGACTTTCCCCGTCGGCATTTCCAGCCCCTGCGCGTCCCTAATTTGAGCTTCATATCCCATGCCAACTCGACCAATAGAAGGCCAGCGTCGTTTATCACCAGGACGATCGCCAATGACGCCGACGATCGTTTCTGTCATGCCGTAAGACGAGAGTAATCGCACCCCAAATCTCTGAATAAACGCTTCTTTTTCCTGTTCAGAGAGATTAAGGTAGAACAGCACTTCGCGCAGATTATGCTGTCGCTCCCACGGCATTATTGGCTGCATCATCAGGGTTTTCATCATCAACGGAATGCATTCGGTGACGGTAGCTCGGTATTGACATACCTGCCCCCAAAAAGCACGCGCACTGTATTTCTCTAGCAGAACAAAAGTCGCCCCCACCGTGAACGTCGGCATCGCAGCAGTACACTGGCAATCAATATGAAAAGCAGGCATTGGCGTTAAATAAATATCATCGCTTCTTAATGCGCACTGCCACGCCGTGTAATAGCCAGCAAACAGCAAATTATGGTGGGTGATCACGACGCCTTTCGGGCTGGAGGTGGTGCCTGAAGTAAAGAGAATCTCCGCCGTATCCTCACTATTAATCTCAACCGAGGAGAGCAAGGTATCCGGCTGGCATTTTTTCATCTGCTGAAAATAGAGAACGTCGCTAGACAATAACGCTTCAGCGTTGTTATCTATCAACATAATTTGGCGTAGAGAGGATGAACCCTGCTGCTTTAAATCAGCGTAAATAGAATAAAACTCAACGGAAGTCACTACGAGCGTGGCTTCACACTGATTAATAATATAGGCGCTTTCATCACGTAGTAAGTTGGCATTGATAGGTACCACGATGGCACCTATTTTCGCTAAGCCGAACCAACAAAAAATAAATTCAGCACAGTTATTAAGATGCAAAGCGACTTTATTGCCTTTGGTTATACCTAGAGAATAAAATAGATTAGCCGTACGGTTAATTTCATTATTCAGTTCGGTATAACTGTACTGGGATGCTTCTCTTTGTTGATGCTCAGTAGCAAGCCGTTCAACAATTAGAGCCGTTTTATTACCGTATAACTCCGCTAAATCATCCCAGGCCTGCCGCAAATTTCGTTTGCCTATCATGTCCATCACATATCTACCCAAATAATTGCAGTGGCTAGTCGGCTTTAGCCAACCCTTTAGCCACCAGTGCTTCAATGTCGGCTTCAGAGTAGCCAATACTTGCAAGAATGGTCGCTGTATCCATACCGTGGGTTGGCATGCCGCGCCAAATTTGCCCCGGATTATTTTTAAATTTCGGCATGACATTCGGCCCTTTATAGGTGCGGCCGTCGATGGTATTCCACGTCGTGATGGATTCACGGGCAATATATTGCGGGTTACTCTCTAATTCTGGAATAGTGAGTACTTTGGCAGAAGCAATGTTGAGTTCAGCAAAGCGAGCCAGCGCTTCTTCGTATGGTTTACCAGCCAGATATTCATCCAATTTATCTTCGACTAACTCACCAAACGGACATTCAACACGGTGAATTAACTGGGTGCCTTCTGGGATCTCTGGCGTACCCAGCAGATTGGCAATCCCCATATCTTTAAACATTTCTTGAATTTGGTTCACGCCAACCAATTCCATGACGATATAACCATCTTGGCATTTATACAGACCACAGCCCGCGTAGTAAGGATCTTTGCCTTTCGTCATGCGAGGGCAAACTTCACCACCGTTGAAGTAGTCCATCATGAAGTACTGTCCCATACGTAACATCACTTCATACATCGCCACGTCAATACTTTCACCAATGCCTGTCTTTTGCATTTTGTACAACGCAGCTAATGCAGAAGTGGTTACCGTTAGGCCAGAGAAATAATCTGCGGTATACGGAAATGCGGGCATAGGCTGATCTTTATCGCCGTTTTGAATCAGGTATCCGCTGAACGCTTGAGCAATCGTGTTATAGGCCGCTAAATTGGTATATTCCGGCGTACCGTACTGACCAAAGCCGGAGAGATGCGCGATGATAAGCTTAGGATTATGTTCCCAAAGAATGTCATCCGTGATGCCACGCCGAGCGAAAGCAGGACCTTTGCTGGCTTCAATGAAAATATCAGTGGTTTCCATCAATTTCAGAAACGCTTCACGCCCTTCGTCTTTGAAAATATTCAGCGATAATGCGTGCAAATTACGGCGAGAAAGCTGCGGGTAATTCGGTTGAACGCGGATCGTATCGCCGTAGGCGACGTTTTCAATCCAGATAACTTCAGCGCCCCATTCCGCAAACATTTGCCCAGCAAAAGGCCCCGCAATTTCAATTCCGGAAAAGACCACGCGTAAACCAGACAACGGACCAAACGTAGGCATTGACATAAAATACTCCTTCACCATGAGAGAGGGTGTAGCCACGACGACACCGCCTTTTAACCTGAGATATCTGGGCATAGCGCACCGCGAAGCGGTACGCTCTCCCTAATATCAGACTGACTCTGCCGACTATTACCGATACTGCTTCAGCACCGCACGGCCCAGCGTTAGGATCTGCATTTCATCCGACCCTCCAGAAACACGATCCACACGAAGATCGCGCCAGAAACGTGTAATACGATGATCGCCCGCGATCCCTACCCCACCGAGCACTTGCATCGCAGAATCCACCACTTCAAACGCAGCATTGGCGCAGAAGTATTTGCACATCGCCGCATCGCCGGAGGTCATCAAACCGTTATCGCTTTTCCACGCTGCTTCAAACAGCATGTTTTTCATCGAGTTAAGTTTGATTGCCATATGAGCAAACTTTTCCTGAATCAGTTGGAAACGCCCGATAGCCTCACCAAACTGAACACGCTGGTTGGCATAGCGCGCTGCATCTTCAAAAGCACAGAACGCGGTGCCGTAGTTGGTCAGAGCAACAATGAAACGCTCATGATCAAACTCTTCTTTCACACGATTAAAGCCGTTGCCTTCACGACCAAACATGTCTTTCTCTTCCAACTCAACATTGTCAAACAGGATCTCGCAGCAGCTATCCATGCGCAGACCCAGCTTTTCCAACTTATTCACCTTCACGCCCGGCTTGCTCATATCCACAAACCATTCGGAAAAAACAGGCTTATCTGGTGACGCCGCATCGCGTGCCATCACTACGATATAAGGCGTGTAGGCGCTGCTGGTGATAAAACACTTACTGCCGTTGAGATACACTTTGCCGTTTTTACGGGTGTAGGAAGTTTGCATGCTGCCCACGTCAGAACCGGCTCCTGGCTCAGTGATCGCCGAGTTCCACATCTGCTTGCCGGTGCCACGGAAAGCCATAATCTTATCGATTTGCTCCTGTGTGCCTTCACGCAGCACCGTATTAAAACCACCCGGCAGTTGATATAACACATAGGTTGGTGCACCTAAGCGCCCCAGCTCTGCCCATACCGCAGCCAATGTGACAAAGCCAGCATCCAAACCGCCATGCTCTTCAGGCAGCAGCAGACTATCGATCCCTATATCTGCCAATTCCTTCACGAAGCGCTCTGGATATTGGCTGTTACGATCGCACTCGGCAAAATAAGCCTCCCAGTTTTCTTGCGCCATCAGGTCGCGAATACCGGAAACGAATAACTCTTGTTCATCAGATAATGCAAAATTCATAAAGCAGGCCTCTTGGCGGTTAAGATTAAAAACGCTTCAATGTAATCGTGGTTAGTATTTCCAATGTGTAGCCTTGGCATCTTTCAAGAAAGATATAGTTATCAATATGTTGACAAAGAAAAGAGGGCATCCACCGGCGATGATCGCGGTCTGAATCGGCTTAAGCCCACCGAGCGCCAGTAAAATGATCCCGATGATCCCCACCAACACAGACCAACCCACACGTACCCAAATCGGCGGTTCGTCATAGCCGTTAGCCCCGCGGCAGGTAGACATCGCTAAGGTGTAAGAACAAGCATTGATGAGAGTGACGGTCGCAAGGAAGCACAGAATGAAAAACGCCCACATCGTCAGAGTGCTAAACGGTAACAGGGCCCAAGAATCGATAATGGCGCGCGCGACACCATGTTGTTCAATAATCTGAGGAATATTGATTTTGCCATTGTTGATCAGAGAGAGCGTGTTACTGCCCAGAATGGTCCACAGCAGCCAAGTCGAAGCGGTTAGTCCACCGACCATCCCCAAGCAAAGCTGACGAACGGTGCGTCCTTTGGAAATACGTGCCAGGAAAATACACATCTGAATGCCATAGACAATCCACCACGCCCAGTAGAACACGGTCCATGCCTGAGGGAATCCGCTCTTACCCACGGCATCGGTGTAGAACAACATACGGGTGAAGTTGTTCAGTAGCACGCCTACGGAATCGGTAAAATAGTTGATGGTGAAGCTGCTGGCGCCAATGATGAATACCCAAGCCAGTAAAATTAGGCTCAGATAGTTACGAACGTCGCTGGCAACCTTAACCCCACGCTGTAGGCCGAAAGCCACGCATACCGCGTTGAAAATGACCCAGCAGGAAATAATTAACGCGTCCAGTTGCAAGGTGTGCGGAACGCCAAACAGATATTGAATACACTCGGTCACCAACGGCGTCGCTAAACCAAGGCTGGTGCCCATGGCCAAAATCAGCGCCACCAGATAGAGGTTGTCGATAACCGTACCGATAATACCGTTGCAGCGTTTCTCACCAAACAGCGGAACGAGCGTACCGCTCGGGCGAACTACGTCGATTTTTTTTACAAACAGGAAATAACCAAAAGCGACGGCCAAGAAGCTGTAGGTTGCCCAAGGTAGAGGCCCCCAGTGGAATAAGCTGTAGGCCAATCCTAAATCTTTTGCCGGGTTAGAGAACGGTGTCAGCCCAAACGGAGGTGAGGAAACGTAGTAGTAAATCTCGATAGATCCCCAGAACAGCACCGCCGCAGAGGTACAGGAGGCGAACATCATGAAGATCCAACTAACCGTACTAAATTCTGGCGCTTCTTCTCCCAAACGACGTTGGGCAAAAGGTCCAAAAATCAGCCAGAACCAGCCGATAAACATGACAACCATATACCACTCAAACGCCCATCCCCACTCGGTGGTGATGTAATTAAATACCGAGTTAATGACGATATTTGATGCGTTTAAATCGCGCATGGTTAAATAACAAAGCAATGCGACAATAATCAATGATGGGAAAAAAACCTTGGGTTCAATCCCTATTTTCCGTTTGCTCTTTTCTGTGCTCATTTACATTTTCCTTTATGGAAAGAAGCCCCTAATGGAAAGTACACACTTTCCATAACAACTTGATATGCAATATCCAGAATAAAAATCAGCAGACTGCCCATGACATGACAAAAAACTGACACTCGTTTGCAGGCAAACTTAAAGTCATTATTTAAATAATGATGACGAGTTATTTCACTATTTCCATAAAAATGCCTGAATGTAGATAAATCGCGCTACTTAACGTTGAGATATAATGAGATTTGGCAAGTGATTAATCCGTGATCTTAATCAAACAATTTTCTGACTCAAAATTGAACACAACTTACCACCTCACAAACAATCAAATTAAAATTAAAATTATCAATAAGTTAAACGGAAACATAAAAATAAACTCATAGAAAACCCGGCCAAGACGTTCAATATTGGTGATCTAGGTATTATTTTGGTCTGGTGAATCATGGTATTTCTATTATCGTGATAGCGACTCATGGAAACAATTAACTAAACCATGTCGTTAATTTAAACTTAAGCAAGTGACTTTCTTTTATTAAATAGTCACCTTGCCATTATTTTTATTCCTACAATGTAGGCTTAACCCATCAACACAATTTAACGCGTATCTAAAAATAGAAATTTTTTTAATGTTTTGAGCTTTAAGTTATCGCTCAGAAATTATTACGCATAAGTATCACGCACATTGTATTGCCTATCGAAATCGGAGAAGTGATGAAAATTATCGCATGTTACAAACTCATCCCCGAGGAGCAAGATATCACTGTCAATGGTGATGGCTCTCTGAACCTCAGCAAAGCGGATGCCAAAATAAGCCAATTCGATCTCAACGCTATCGAAGCTGCGACTGCCTTGAAGCAACAAAATAGCGATATCCAAATCATCGCAATGAGCGTAGGGGGTGAAGCGCTCGCTAATGCCAAAGGGCGCAAAGATGTGCTATCTCGTGGCCCTGATGAGTTAGTCGTCGTTTCCGATGCTGGCTTAGAAAAAATGCTTCCTCACCAAACTGCCACAATGCTCGCTGCGGCAGCCAAGAAAACCGGTTTCGATGTGATCCTCTGTGGCGATGGTTCTGCCGACCTTTATGCCCAACAAGTTGGGCTGCTGCTTGGCGAAGCGCTCGGTGTTGCTGCTATTAACGGCGTCAGCCGTATTCTGTCGCTCTCCGAGACAAACATTCAGATTGAACGCACATTAGAAGATGAAGTGGAGACCCTCACGATCCCGCTACCTGCGGTGCTCTCAGTGTCCACTGACATCAATACGCCTCAAATTCCATCGATGAAAGCCATTCTTGGCGCAGCCAAAAAGCCGGTCACCGCATGGCAGCCCGCCGATCTTGAGCTGGGTGAAATAGCCCCTTACACAACGCTGCTGAGCGTACAAGCACCACAACAGAAAGCGCGTGGCCGCATCATTATCGAAGGCGACAGCGATGAACAAATCTCAGAATTCGCAGAACACCTGCGCAAAGTAATCAGCTAATTGGGGGCGTTATGAGCAAATTTTCAACTGTATGGGTGTTTAGCGACACCAAATCACATCTACCTGAGCTGATGAGTGGAGCACGTGAACTGGGTGAACTCATCCACGTTGTTAGTCAAAGCGATGAACAATCTGCCCTCGCCTTCCGTTTGGGGGCTAACGCCGTGTATAGCCTCGGTGAACAACCCGATGACCGCATTATCGAAGACTATGCCGATACGTTGGTACAAGCCATTCGTAGCCAGAGCCATAGCTCACGCGCTTTATTGCTGCTGCCAGCCACTCGTCGTTGTAAAACGCTGGCCGCCCGCCTAGGCGCACGCTTAGCCGCCGGAGTCGTTAACGATGCTGCCGAACTGAGCTTGGAAGACGGCTGCCCTGTTGCCACACATATGGTGTATGGCGGCTTGGCCTTCGGCAAAGAAAAAATTACAACCGACTACGCCGTTGTCACTCTGGCCAGCGGCGTATTTGCTCCTGCGCAGGAAGATAGCGCTCGTAGTGGAAACGCACAAACGCTGGAATTTATTGCTCCGGCTCACGCCATCATCTGTGAATCTCGACGAGTGAAACAGGGCGAAAGCGTCGATCTGGGTAAAGCCCGTTTGGTGGTCAGCGTAGGACGCGGTATCGGCTCACAGGAAAACATTGCTATTGCCGCCGCCTTAAGCAACGCGATTGGCGCTGAGCTTGGCTGTTCTCGCCCAGTGGCAGAGAACGAGAAGTGGATGGATCGCGAACGCTATGTCGGTATTTCAGGGATCATGATTAAACCCGATCTCTATCTGGCGCTCGGAATTTCCGGTCAGATCCAGCACATGGTCGGTGCCAATGGCGCACAGATCCTGATGGCAATCAACAAAGATAAAAACGCGCCAATCTTCCAATATGCCGACTACGGGATCGTCGGCGATCTGATGAAGATCGTTCCCGCATTGACCGAAAAATTAAAACGATAGAGCAAGACGAGGTAAGGCGAGTTGCAGGACTGGCCTGACTTGTCTGGCATACGGAGATCTTATGTCTGAAGATGTATTTGATGCCATTATCGTCGGCGCAGGCCTGTCTGGCTGCGTAGCGGCGCTAGTGTTGGCGCGGGAAGGCGCAAACGTATTAGTGATTGAACGCGGCAATCACGCCGGTGCTAAAAACGTGACTGGTGGCCGTCTGTATGCGCACAGTCTAGAACGTATTATTCCAGACTTCGCGACACAAGCTCCCGTTGAGCGTCGAATCACTCACGAAAAAATTTCATTTCTTACCGATGACAGCGCTGTCACTCTCGACTATCACCATGCTCGTGCGGCAGAACCTGCACAGGAATCTTATTCGGTGCTGCGCGGTAAATTTGACCCGTGGCTAATGGAACAAGCTGAAGCCGCTGGCGCTCAATTCGTCCCAGGGATCCGCGTAGACAAGCTGATCCAACGCGATGGCAAAGTGATTGGCGTTGAGGCTGATGGCGACATTCTCGAAGCCAACGCGGTCATTCTGGCGGAAGGTGTTAACGCGCTTCTGGCCGAACAATTGGGCATGGTGCAAAAACAAGTTTCGGCTAAACATGTGGCCGTAGGCGTTAAAGAGTTGATTGAGCTACCACGCGAACTCTTAGAAGCGCGCTTTAGCTTAACCGATAACGAAGGTGCGGCATGGCTCTTTGCCGGAACGCCGTCTGACGGCCAGATGGGCGGCGGTTTTCTCTATACCAATGGAGATTCGCTCTCTTTAGGCATCGTGGTTGGGCTTCATCATATCGCTAGTGCAGGAAAATCCGTGCCGCAAATGTTAGAGGATTTCAAACAACACCCTGTTGTTCGTCCTTTAATTGCTGGAGGAAAAACTCTGGAATATGCCGCGCACGTCGTTCCTGAAGCAGGCATTAACATGCAGCCGAAATTAGTCGGCAACGGGGTACTGATCGCTGGCGATGCCGCAGGTATGTGTATGAATCTTGGGTTCACCATTCGCGGCATGGATATGGCAATAGCTTCGGGAGAAGCAGCTGCTCGCGCAGTATTGGAAGCCAAAACCAACAACGACTTTAGCGAACGTGGATTGAGTGTCTATCTGAAGCTACTGGAAGAACTGCCGGTAATGAAGGATCTGCGCCACTACCGCAAAGTGCCAGCCATGTTGGAAAACCCACGCATGTTCACCCAATACCCGCAGATGGTGGCCAATATCATGGCGGATATGTTCACCGTCAATGGTCAGCCGCCGCAACCAATGCGCAAGATGATCATGCGTCACTGCAAAGAAATTGGTTATTTGAATCTGCTCAAAGATGGCATTAAAGGAGTGACAGCGCTATGACCGAACCTGTCAATGTTGACGTCAAATTAGGGATAAACAAGTTTCACGTCGATGAAGGGCATCCGCACATCATCATTCGCGAACACCCTGATATGGCGGCTTTTCACACCCTAACGCTGGCGTGTCCTGCGGGGCTATACAAGCTTCAGCCCGATGGGACTATCCGCTTCGACTACGCAGGCTGTCTGGAATGCGGCACCTGCCGGATCTTGTGTAAGGATTCCGTGTTAGATGAATGGAACTATCCACGTGGCAGCTTTGGCGTTGAATACCGCTACGGTTAAACCCCGAGACCCATGCTAGCCACGTGTTTTATCCCTCTTTTACCAACATTAGCCATTCAGCGGTAGTTACTGACGCTGAATGGCTAGCAGGCTGATTAGCAGCAACATTATGGAAAAATCCAAAAGGTTTGATGACATCAGTTTTACACCGATACATCGTAAAATCATGCTTTGGGGAAGCGGTGGACCCTTTCTTGATGGCTACGTGCTCGTCATTATTGGTATCGCGCTGGAACAACTCACGCCAGTATTGAAACTCGATGCTCAGTGGGTAGGACTTGTGGGGATCGCCACACTGGTTGGCCTGTTTATCGGCACGTCGCTGTTTGGCTATGTGGCGGATGTGCTTGGCCGTCGCCTGATGTTTATTATTGATATTATTGCCATTGGCGTGATTTCTGCCGCTACGATGTTTGTCACCTCTCCGCTTGAACTGGTGATATTACGTTTTCTCATTGGCATCGTGATCGGTGCTGATTACCCTATCGCCACCTCGATGATTGCAGAGTTCTCCACCACGCGTCAGCGCGCTTTTACCATGGGATTTATTGCTGCCATGTGGTACATCGGCGCCACCGCCGCGGATTTGGTCGGTTACCTGCTGTATGACGTAGCAAACGGCTGGCGCTGGATGCTCGGTAGCGCGGTTGTTCCCTGTATTATCATCCTGTTAGGGCGTTTTGAGCTGCCTGAATCACCGCGCTGGCTGATCCGCAAAGGGCGGGTCGAGGAGTGTCGTGCGCTGATGTTTAAATTGTTCGGTGAAAACGTCGTTTTCGATAATGAAGAAGCGCAGGAAACCCGCTATAGCCAGATTTTTACTCGCCGCCATCTGACATCGATCCTGTTTGTCGCCATTATTTGGACATGTCAGGTGATCCCGATGTTTGGTATTTATACCTTTGGTCCACAAATCATCAGTCTACTTGGTCTAAACGAAGGCAAAGAGGCCGTGCTTGGCAACGTAGTGATTAGCCTGTTTTTCCTAATTGGCTGTATACCCGCCATGTATTGGCTCAATAGCATCGGTCGTCGCCCATTGCTCATCGGCAGTTTTGCCATCATGACGCTGGCTTTAGCCGTGTTGGGCGTTGTGCCCGACCCAAGCATTACGCTTATCGTATCGGCTTTTGCTCTCTATGCTTTTTTCTCCGGCGGGCCGGGGATTTTACAATGGCTTTATCCTAACGAACTGTTTCCTACGCATATCCGCGCATCAGCCGTTGGCGCCGCGATGTCACTCAGCCGGATTGGTACCGTAATTTCAACTTTTGCGTTGCCGCTGTTTATGCAGCAGCATGGAATTGCGATGACAATGCTGGCCGGTGCTGGGGTTTCTTTATTTGGCATGGTGGTTTCGATATTTCTCGCACCAGAAACACGTGGGCTATCGTTAGATAAAACCAGCCAGATGGAACTGTATTAATTCAACCGTCATTCAAAGTGGCTCAAAACACGCGGGCAATCTCATCGACTGCCCGCAAGGTTGGGTTATAAGGCGAGTTGAAGCTGTTCACGGAAATAAATCGCCCCATCGCGTAAGGCTTGATCGGCACTTTCCATCATGCGCGAATAATGCAAAAACGCATGTAATGTGCCTGGATACATCTGATACCGGCAGGGCTGCTGATGTTCACTCAGCGTACGATAGAGTGCAATGCTGTCGTCAATCAGCGGATCAAATTCAGCGCTGGCAATAAAACAGGCTGGCATTTTCTGACTAAGATCGTTATTGAAAATACAATAGTATGGGGATTCTTTATCATCATCGCTGGCTAAATAAGCATTCTGGTACATTGCGATATCAGGTCCCGTCAATCCGTCCCACTCTCCGCCATACAGGCGCCGACTGGCAGAATCTTGCAGACCATAAAGCCCGTAATAAAGGAGTATCCCCTGCACTTTTCCACAATCAATACCGCGATCGCGCAGCCATAATCCGCTAGCAATGGCCAGCATGGCTCCTGCGGAATCCCCCGCAAAACCAATAGATTGCATATTTAAGTGGTAATCAGCAGCGTGCTGATGGAAATGACGACAAATATCGACGGTTTCCTCTATTGCTTGCGGAAATTTTGATTCAGGTGAAAGCGTGTAATCTATGCCAATAACGTTGCAACCGCTGTAATGAGCCAGTAAACGCATAATGCGATCGTGGGTATCTAGATTACCGACAATAAATCCGCCACCATGTAAATAAAAAATGACCGCTGAGGTTTCGCTATTGGGATAGTATATTCTTGTCTCTATTTCTCCATACGCAGTCATAACCTTTTCATGAATAGTTTTCATCATCTGTGGACCATGACGATTCCAATATTTACGTTCCTCTATATAAGCTAATCTTATCGTTGAATTATCACTATCTGGCGATATCGGTATTGCATTCTCCTTTTGGACAGACAACACCTCTCGCATCTCACTTGATATTTTTTCAAGCACATTAACTTTATTAACTGGTTTCATTACACCCTCTTTAGTAACTATTTCATTAATGAGTTAACAATCAAACATCGCCTCATCATTAAACAATAAAAAACATTACTAACCATATAGATACTCAAAAAACCGAGGCATACGTCTGTCATACAGTACTCTTGTTATGTCTATGATAGATATTCAGTTAATTGCTCTGATAATGGTTTCTCGCCACTGAAAAACACACGCAGTCATATTTAAAGAAACTGTAAAATGGTAATAATACACATCAAATAAACACTAGCATTACAATAAAACAACAATAGAAATAGTTACAAACCTTCGATGTAAAATCGATGAAATACATAGCGAATACACCATTAGACAGGTATATTCTGATCCATGTATGATTATTAATGTGAATATGATCGCATAGCTATAAATTCGTTCTTATATAGTGAAATATAGATAACGGTGTGCCAAATTTTGTTTTAATTAAAAGGTGAGTCTATGTGTAGAGAATACGTGCAAGAGCCTTTATATTTGTTGGTTGCACGCTGGGCGATGCAACAGCAACGCTGGATAAGCTCGCGTGAGATAGCCGATAAGTTTAATCTCACGCCTTGTAAAGCCATTAATCTGGTTTCCTATATTCTTTCTGCCGTTGACGAAATTGACTGCCAGACTAAAACGATCCCTAACCATTTAGAAGGCCGCGGCTGTCAGTGCCAACGAATGATCCAAGTCGATCACATTGATGATCAGATTACGGAGCGCATCAAAAACGCCATTAACACGGATGGAGACGATAATGACTCCACCAGCATGCCACGTATGACGATCCCGGTACCACCATCCGAGCTCAATCAAGAGCAAAAATGGAAATGGATGCTGTCTAAGGGGCAAAGAAAATAGCCTCTCAATGATTCATAAGAAAAATATTCATCGCTCATTTCAAATATGGGTGAAAACGGCGGTGACTAGCCACAAACCGATAGAAAAAAGGGATAACAATTGTCATCCCTTTAAGAATCATTACAGCGATTAATGAAAACCGCGCTTACTCATCAAAGTACCAGTATCCCTGATTGACTAAATCAGTGAGTTCAGCAACAAAGGCGGGATTATTCAGTGCATCACCCAGCTCTTTTTTACCTACCGTAGTATAACGGCACAGCGCATCGGCGGCTTCAGGCTCAACGGCGTCCATTGGCTCGCTGTTAACAAAGAAACTATCACCAATGTTCAGCACACGTAGACCGCTCAGGCGAGTTAAGACTTCATCGCCCAGCAACGCATCAAGGATTTCATCAGGTTCATAAGCCGGTTCAGCTGGCGCGATATCCAACTCATGACGCGGCGTAGTCGCAAAACGCCCCAGCCATTGTTTGAAATCCTCAGGCTGATTGAGCATCTCGATCATCATCCCGCGCAGGCGATCGACTTCATAATCTTCGATACGGCCTACATGTTCACGGCAGGTCAAATCAGGATCGCTGTAATGCTCACCGCCAAGATCGTTTTCCAGCGCATAGTCAGCAAAGCTGCTGATTAAATCTCTGCCGTTCGGCCCACGGAAACCAACGGAATAGTTCAACGCCGTTTCGTGAGTGAAGCCGTCATGCGGGAATCCAGGTGGAATATACAAAATATCCCCTGGTTCAAGATCTTCATCAATGATTGGCTCGAACGGATCCACATGCAATAGCGCTGGGTGTGGGCAGAACTGACGCATAGGTAATTTGTCACCCACGCGCCAGCGACGGCTGCCCATCCCTTGAATAATGAATACGTCGTACTGATCGATGTGCGGCCCAACGCCGCCGCCAGGAACAGAGAACGAAATCATTAGATCGTCTAAACGCCAGTCCGGCAATACGCGGAACGGACGCACCAGTTCTGCAGAAGGCGCATGCCAATGGTTAACCGCCTGAGCCAACAACGACCAGCCGCTTTCACCCAAACCATCAAAGTGCTCGAATGGCCCGTTGCTCGCCTGCCATTCGCCGTTTTTCTGGCTCACTAAACGGCTATCCACTTCCGGCTCCATCGCCAAGCCTGCCAACTCATCCGGCGTGATTGGATCAACGAAGTTCGGGAAGGCATTTTTCAATACAACAGGTTTTTTTTGCCAGTATTTCTCTAAAAATTCAGGCCAATTAAGATTCAGTTGATAAGCCATACTTTCACACCAGTGAGCAGATAAATGGGCTCGATTATAAAGAGGCTAATAGCTTGGGTACCTTGTCATTGGTCAAGGATAATGTTGAATAATTCGCGAGGGGTAAATCAGATGGGTGAAAAACAAAACGGCGTGCTGCACTATCTCTGCAGTACGCCGAATTAAAAGCGGCTTCCGTTAGAGGATAAAGTCCTTGTCATCAATAATCCGCAACGGATCGATATCACTCTCTTTCTTGATGACTAATCCCGTTTCAGAACGCACGCATACGCCACCGTAATGGCCGCCGACGGTAAAGGTACATAGCTGAATATAGCGTCCAGCAACTTCCGGCAAACACCAAAGCTGTTGGTAGATATTTTTCTGTTCAGCGAACTTACCGGACGTTTCATCCAGCACCCGATCTTCATGGCTGATTAGACCGATGTTGTTACCACAGCGTCCAGCAATAGGTTTCACCGCGTAGCCGCTCTGCTCCAACTCTGCGTTCAGCTCAAAATCGGCGTCTAACAGATAACGATGATGCGGGAATAGCGACCACAGAACCGGCAAAATTGCCTTATTGCTTGGGATCACGGTCCACAACGGCTCAAAGACCATCACTTCAGGACGCAACAATACGTCAATCAGGCGCACTGCATTTTTAGGATGGCCAGTTCGGATCGGAAGCGCTGCGTGATCGGCCTCGCTCTCTTCACGCAATTGATCGAGAGCCGTTTCCCATGCCCATGTTTTCCACACACAGCTCACTGGGCGGTTTTCACCATCCACCAATTGGCCTGACTCAGCCCAATGCAGCTCGTCTAAACCATGCAAAATCTTACTTTCAAAACCGGCTTTCGTTAACGCGCGCTGCATAAACTGCGCGTGGTAGCTCTCTTCTGCGTCATGATCCTGAAGAATATGCACGAATGGTGTTGCGTCACTGTGTTTCCACGTATTGGCTAACGCATCCAACAGATACTCGCCGGGATCGCTGCCTGCCACCTCACCCGCCTGCTGCGCCCACTTGTCTAAAATTAGCCCGGTTTCAGCATGGCATGAGGCTGAATCCGCATTATATTCATAGACTTTTAGCCCGCGCTCATCCATGCAGAAGTCGAGGCGACCGGTGATCATATGATGACGACGGCGCTGCCAAGAAAGTCGCAGGCGCGGCCATAACGCTTCTGGAATATCAAACAGCGCCAACAAATTGTCATCCTTAAGCACCTTGTCGGTCGCGTGCAAATACATCAAATGCAGCTCGTTAGTGGCGTGGATCAACTCCTGCTCGGCGCTGCGAGAAACGGCGAAATAGCGATAGGGATCGGCATTTAGCGTATGTCCGCCGTTGGCCTGAACGTAGGTATGCTCCAATGGATCCTGCTCGTTCAGCCAAGTTCCAGCAAACTGCCCGTGGTTTTCAACACGTTCACAGTGGATCGCCAAATACGGTGCAGGTGTCTGAGGCTGCGGTAAGCTATGGCGATCATCGGCGGTCTGGATCATCCAGCCCAAAATTTCGGTATCGTCAAAGGTATCTTGGATAGCGTACTTTCCATCGCGGTAAGTCAGCGGCAACTCGCGTGTCCACTGCTGCCCAGCGGGCAACGGATGATGAATGACATTCTGCTCAACGACACGAATTTTGTTCTCTAATACCTGAGTGATAATCGCGACGTGACCCGTGTGTTCAAACTCACCGCCCTGCTGCCAAATGAGCAACGAACCGGCAACTGGCGGGCGCTCGCAGCCATTAGGAAACGCTTGTAGCGGTAAAATATTGTCATTCACCACTTGGCGCAGATAACGCAATGAGAAGATCTCATAGGCCATTCTGACATCGGTGAAAACCGTGCCATAGTTGAGATAAAGAAAGCGGCGAGCGAACTCAACGCACTGCCACTTATAACCCATATATTCTTTATCTAGATAGTGACGGAATGACGCATCATCCATCTGTTCCAGATCGTTAAGGGATTCATAATTCGAAGAGTAAATCGCCACGCCTCCAGGGGCATAGCCTAACAGCGTACCAAAAGGGGCATGTTTTTCTGTCGTGTTTACACACATAGCGGAAGCCTTACGCGAATATCACTGTCGCGACGACAGTTGGAGGAAAAATCCATCTTAAAACCACTGGCCATCATCACCATGATTTACAGCCCGTTGCAGGTGGACAACATATCAATACGTTGCCTGACTCCTTCAAAACCTGAATCAATATGATAGCACCGTTGAAGGTGTGGGAAAGATGAATTGGGCGACGCGATGGTGGTTCTGGTGTGATGCAAAGTGAGCAGGCCGAGCTCGGCCTGCTCGCAGGAAGATAAATTATAATGGATAAGGTGAGCTAATTTTCGCCGCGATATCTCGCATAGCGTTGCGCGCTGTCGGGCTAATACCGCCAAGCTGGAAAAACCCGTGGATCACACCAAGATAACGCTGTGCACTACAGTTAACGCCCTGCTCCGTCATACGCGCAAACAACACTTCACCGTCATCACATAACGGATCGTATTCGGCCGTGAGAATATGTACCGGAGGTAAACCGAAAAAGTCATCGCGCCACAGCGGACTGACTTCTGGATGCATCAACTCAGTCTGCTGGAAATAGACTTCAAAACCGCTGAGCAGCGTGTCACGGGTGAGTACAGAGCCATACTTATCCCCTCCCTGTTGTACAAGCATTATCGAACCGGAAATACCATCATCTGTACCAACTTGTGTTGGTAGATGTACGTTGAAGTCGGTTGACCTTGAGAGAGTTAATATAGCGAGAAAAGTAGGTAACTGCTGGATTTTAGACATAAAAAAAGACCTCAGTTGAGGTCTATTTACATACTGTTGGTGCGAAGGCCGGACTCAAATCACAACTTAACATGTTAAATATAAAGATTTTATTTACCACAACTCATTAAAGTGCCCCCATTTGTGCCCCCATCATTTTTTAACCCTCCTTCAAACGACAACACTTTGATAAGAAAGATTAATAACTTCAAACCGGAAGAATGAAGAACCTAAAAAAACTTTTTTTACGGAAAACTGTTCACACTGTTCACTCGCCATTATTTTTCTTTAATTTCAATGTGATAAGCAGTGAACAGTCCGTGAACAGTGAACACTTTACTGTTCACTTTCCGGGATTTCAGGTAAAAAAAGACCGGCTGATGCCGGTCCGGGCAGGTTATGTCGCGGTGGTTTCGTCGCACCGGGGCAGCCAGTCGGCGTTGCTTTCCTCCCTGAGTGCAAGGTTCGTCTGCATCCCCTGATTTGTTCGCCGCCTGGCGTAATTCAGCCCGTACTCTTTCAGCATCGATGACAGCCCTTTGCCGAACATGGTCAGGCTGAGCGTGTTCTTGTAGCCGTGCGCCTCCATGTACACCAGATAGGCGTGATACAGGTACAGTCGCGGCTGTCGCGGGATGATATTCGCATTCCCCATGTACATACCGTCAGGCTCGGGCAGTGCCTCCAGATAGCCACAAAAATCAAACGTCGGGTCAGCGTCGCGCTTGATGCTGAGTGCCTCGTCGGAGTTCTGCTGCGACTGCAGCAGTGTACGCGCGGTCATCGGGTCGCTGAACGTTTGCATAAGCTGGCGCACGATGACGGCCAGCTCCCGGGCGATTTTATCTTTCAGCTTCGGGTCACGCTCTTCCGGGGCAATCTGTTCCGGGAGGTGCATAATCACCCGGCGACACGCCGCCGCTGCGGTCGGTGAAACGCATCGGATTGTTGTTCACGGCCAGAATGACCTCCGGAATATGGGTGGAGTATGCATCGCGGTATTTCGGGTCAACGGAGACCGCATCCCCGCCAGTAATGGCCTTGAGTCCAGCCCCGTCACCGCTCCATTTCTCCTGGTCAGGCAGACGTATCGGCGAGAAGCCAATCAGCGCCGCGCGTTCGCGGGGGATTCCAACGTTTCGATAGTCGCCGACGTGGCGTTATCTTCCCCACCGAGCATGGTCGCAATTTCGGCCAGAATACTTTTCCCGCTGCCGCCCGGACCGGTCACTTCGAGGAAGAGCTGCCAGTCGTAGCGGTTCGCCAGCACCATAAACAGCACGGCGAGTATGACGTCACGTTTATCGGCACGCGAACCGGCGGCACGGTCGAGCCAGCGTCAGAAATTCTGGCGCGTGCGTCTCCAGCGTTTCCCCCTCCACTGGCGGGGTGAAATCCACATCGCACAGCGTGCGCAGCCAGTGCGTTTTGCTGTGTGGGCTGAATATACCGCTTTTGGTATCGAGCACGCCGTTGCGAAAGCCAATCAGCCGCCGTGCCGGGGCGTCCTGCTGCGGAATAATCAGTTTCAGGGTATCGACCACCGAGGCAATTTTCCCCGATGAGAACGGGGCGCGCAGACGCTGGAACAGCCCGGCCACGTCGCGCGCAAAGTCCGACGGCGGAATGATTTTCCATATACCGGCCTCATAGCGGGACAGGAGCTGCCCGTTCGCATCCACCGCCAGCGCTTCGCCGTAATGCTCATGCACCCTCATGGCTTTCTTACTGGTGCTCATGGCAGTAAATTCCGCCTCGCTCATGGTGCTGAACGGGCTGTCAGCCGGTGGCCGGATGGCGTCATACATGGCTTTACGCGTGGCCTCCACGCCGTGCTGTGTATACGCATCATTCCAGTCACCGAACACCGGCGGCAGGGCGACCACACCCTCGTAGGACTCTGCGGCCGCAGACGCTTTTGTCTGGCCGTCGCCGTTAAGGTCACGGTCTGCGGCAATGACAATCCGGCAGGCCGGGTATGTGTGACGGGCAAGGCTCGCCAGAGAAAGGAGGTTCACCGACGACAGCGCCACCATGACCGTTTCGCCGGTCAGGTGATGCACAGTGAGCGCGGTCGCATAGCCCTCCGCTATCCACAGCCGTTTTCCCGCCTCTTTTTTCCCGTCGAGAATATGACATGCCCCTTTCACCTGACCGCCTTTCAGGGTGCGCTTGAGACCGTCTGCGTTAATGAGCTGGACGTTAACCAGTACGCCGCTATCGTCATACAGCGGGACAACCACATCACCGGCGCGGTACGTCACGCCGCCGGTTTTATGCAGGGCGGTGAGCGTCAGGCATTCCCGGCCGGGGAAGCCCTTGCGGGTGAGGTAGGCGTTGCCGGTGGCCGGGCGGGCTTTCTCCATGAGCTTTACGGCCATCGCGGCGGCCGCTTTGCGGTCGGCCTCAGTTTCAGCGTCTGCGGCCGCAGTCACCGCCGGGGAAACCGGCGGCAGGTTGCCGGTGATGGCGGCCGCCTCTGACGGGGTCACGCCGAACACTTTCTCAACCAGTTTCAGGCCGTCCCCGCGCACACTGGTTACAGAACCACGTCCCACGTCCCTCTTTATCGTCAAAGCGAAAGCGGTCGGAGCCGCCACACACCGGACAGGCCTGATGGCGGTTTTTGATGACCGTTACCCCATCGCCGGGAGAATGCGCGGCCAGTGGCCGCACGCCTGTTTTACGGTGTCCGTTACGCTCATTTTCATGGTGCTTTCCCTCAGTGCAGTGCCGGTGCGGTGATATGACGGGCGCAGAGTTCATCCATCACGGCCAGCCCGAGAAAGGACAGCGACGGCGCGGCCTTGAGTGGTCCGGCTTCCATTAAATCTTCGAGCAGGGCACAGGCAATCTGACGGCCTTTTTCCTCGCCGTGCTGGCGCAGATAGAAGCCCTCCAGCTCGGCCACAATGTCGCTTTCCAGCGTACTGAGTGTGAGCTGCGGGTAGCGGTGCTGACGTTCGCACAGGGTCAGCCAGCGCTGATTACAGCGGTCCACCACACCATCGAGCCGGGCAGTCATGAGATAAATCACCGAGGTGATCCGGACGTGTCCGTCCGGTATCAGGTAGCGCTCTATTTTGTGAATATTTTTCTCAATGCAACAGGGGGAAATTGTACAAAGCACGGGACAACGGGTGTTGTTTTTTTACTCATGACCATTTAAAGGCACTGGAAGGAGTTATAAGGCACTGGAGATTTCAAAAGTGAAATGCAAATTGATTTAATCATCCTAACAGCATGAATTAATAGGATATACCGCATAAAATTTACATTCGGGATGTTCAGACCAGTGAACAGTTGGTGAACACTTCACTCTCAACTATTCACTCTTTAATTTATTGTTTTACTTATATTTTTATACTGAGTGAACAGTAGTGAATAGTTATATGTAAAAAAACAAACAGAGAGAGGGGTTTCCTGCGACCTTTCTCTGGCCAGCCGGGTTTTTAAGTTCTGTTTGTGCCACGTCTGCTACAACGGCAATGAATCGAGTTGTTGTCTGAGGGACGGCAGAATGGCGTCAGGTTGAAAACACAGAGAGAACCCGACGATGAAACCAGATTTGTTTACCGCAGTAATGAAAACCATCGGCAGCACGCAGGATGAGAACATCCGCACGGCCATTGACAGCGCACTGGACAGCCTTAACGAGAAAGCAAACCAGAACGCAGAGGCCACGCGCTTGAGGCATTCAGCAAGGCCAAATCCGTGCACACGGAAAATATGCTGAGACTGAATGATATTGATGCCGCCATTACCCGCAGCGAGAAAGAGCGTCAGAACGCCCTGAATGAAAGTGCCGAAGCGGAACAGAACTGGCGTACCCGTTTTCGCGAACTGCGCGGCATGATGACCCCGGAACTGAAAGCCGAACACAGTCAGCGAGTGGCCGGTCGGGAGCTGGCGGAGGAATTCACCGGCCTGATTGATTAGCTCAACGATGATAAAGCCAGTACCATGCTGTCCGCCTGTACATCAGGAGATAAGTACGTCGGCACGCATTTTACGGTGTTCTCTGCCTACTCCCGTAATGAGTGGGCGACCGTGATGAAAGACATCCCTCCCTCACTGGTGCGCGCATTTGCGTTACGTCTGCGTGAACTCGAAATGAAAGGAGAGGAACACCCTCATAACGATCTCATTCAGGAGCTGGGGGAGAATGTACTGGCGCAAAGCAGATACTACACATTCAACATGGCGCAGGAGCCGGTAATTTCAAAAATTGGGCTTCACCGTCCGGCACTCACCGGCGTGGATATGAAACTCTATAAAAGCCCTGTTCTCAGAATGGCGCGGGCTAAGGAGCTGGCACAGAAGAAAAAATCGCGGGGGGTTAAGCCATGATGCGCTGTCCGTACTGCAAACAGGCTGCCCATGTCCGTACCAGCCGTTACCTGTCGGATAACGTCAAGCAGGGCTACCTCCAGTGCGTGAATGTCTTTTGCTCCGCAACCTTTCGCACCACCGAGTCTATCGACGAGGTGATACGGCCACCGGCAGAAGAAAAGCCCGAACCGCCGCAGACAGTACCAGAAACACCGACCCGAATTCTGGACTGCGCCCGCTCATCGCTGCGCCACTGATTCAGGAGAAAAGATAATGGCACGAGCACTACTGGAACAGGCCTTTGAAACCTGTCAGAAGAATAAATCGGACTGGATGAACAGCAAGTCAGCACTGGCGCGGACTGAAATGGCGCTGAAAGAGCTGGAGCTGACCTGCACCCGTTATGAACCGGAGGCAGCACAGGCGCTGCGGGATGATATTGACCTGAAAAAATGGGCGGTAAATCAGTCGGCCGGGCAGTACATCCGGTCACATGAGGCCGTGCAGCGTATCAGTATCCGTCGTCAGCTCCACGCCTTTATGCAGGTAAGCGGCGACGCGCTGGCCGCCGCTCTGGCACCGGAATTAATGCATCTCTGCGAACAACCTGACATCGTCAGAGAACAGGCTCTCGACCGGGCGGCCGCCAGTGTTCGCGAAGCGCTGTCCGTTCATGTAACTCGCGGAGGAAATATTGATTATGCAGAGGAAGATCGCGACATTCTGACAACTATCGGTTTCCGGCCTGACAGAGCATCGAGAGACGACAACCGGGCAAAATATACGCCTGAACAGAGTCAGATTTTCATGCACCGACAGGCCGCGCAGACCCGCAAAAAATCCGCATAAAACGCCCCGAAAATACCCGTCTTTCTAATAAAAATAGCCATGCATGCCTACGCTGCATGGCTTTGCATGCAAAAACCTGAATTTTCCACACCCTGTCGCACCAGCACTGGCGCGGCCTGAGCCTCTTCATACACCTGCATTAAAAGCGCCCCAGGAAGCGGGCAGGCGTGGCGGGGAGAGCATTGCGCGCTATTTTAGTCTCAAGGTTAAACGCGAAAGTCATGGGCAGATAATATATTTTTCGTATTCTCAAAAAATAGAAGTTTCGTCTATATAATACAAACCTTCTCTTTCCAGCCATCTTGCCATAGCCCATGCTTCTTCAAAACGGATACTTGCCATAGTCATTCCATATGCACGACACAACTCTCGATATGTTTGATAATTTGTAGGCTGATGAGTAAAGAGCAACCACATTAGTGCTGATTCGGTAGTAAGATGAGCTATTCCACCGTTTCTATGACTTGGCCTTCTTATAACGTTGCACCTTCGACATCTCAAAGCCATATTATCAAGCCGGTCAGCTTCATCACCTAGCAATTCTCGCGGAAGAACATGATCTGCCTGTAATTCAAGGCGAGTTCCACAGTCAATGCATCGCCCCGACTGTTCAAAATGCCAAGAACGAACAGCAGCCCAACATTGCCGAGGAGGATAATGCGCCTGAAATGTTTTTTTAGAGGCTATTGATGTACCGACTTGAGATGGGTTTAAATGCCCCAAAACGAGAGAAGTGATCTGTTCATATGACACTAAATTATTATTAACTAATTCTTGCAGAAATTAGTGCCAATCGTCTTCTCCCCAATCTCTACTATCATTTGGGTATAAACCAATATTCATATCTCATTCTCCATTATTGAAATAATATCCTTCATATTGATATCCAATGCTTTGCATATATCAAAAACCTCCACAACATCTAACCTTCTGATGCCGCTTTCATATTTGGAAACGTATGTTTGATCTTTACCTAAGAGTGAGGCTAACTCTTCTTGAGATAGATTTTTTTTAATCCTTGCAGATTTAAGAAAAAGCAAAATACTTACATATTCCTTTCTATATATAGTCTTCATTTTTTTCTCAAAGAAATGATGAATTAACGTTTCCAACTTGGTATAATTGCATCATTTTTCATATATGCGAAATTAGCATAAACACAGGTGATCAAATGCTACTATGCAATTACCTCATTGATTTATTTAGAAAAAACCTCAACACATCGTGGAATCCCAATGAGCAACTAAAACGCAAACTAGCTAAACACATTTCAGTTGAATGCACACAGAGCACCTACAATGAAAAAGTGTTAATAAATAATCTTGGTTTTTTGTTAAACGAAAGATTACAACTGAATCAGGATGTATTTAGATACGTCATAAATGAACTTGCAAAAAAAGGTTGTATTTTTAATTACCACGATAAACTTTTAATTAAAAATGCACTAAACCGTATTGACTTAAATTTTTCACACTGGTTTTCTTCACGATTTCCTTCTTATTTCGAAGAAAACATAATTTCTCACGCAGAGGAAAAAAGAAATAAATCATTCATTGATGTTGATTGGCATTTAAATAATGATAAGAAGTCAGATGATGTAATTGAATCAATTTTCTGTTCATTTATTCACTATGCGTTTATAAAAAACCCTGAAATTAGTGAAGATTTCTCTATCGAGCAACTTCATAAAGAGTCTTTTTGGGAATATTTAAAAAACAATCATAGCGAACAAATAAATAGAAAAAATGGACTCTCAATCGTAAATGCAACCTCAATAATTGATCAATGCGCTTCATATGAAGAAAATTTATCGTGTATTTTCAATTTAATAGAGGATCAATATACAACTCTTGATAATCATTCATATTTAGCCTTTGTATTTGACGATTCCATTGTTAATCGTTGGGAAATCATTGCTGACCTGAGCATTTACGCCGAGAAATTTGTCGAAGCACCATTGAACAAAAAATTCTTTGAGTACAAAAGAGTAGAATCAGACACTTGTTCACATGTAAAAGAATTAAACCTTGAAAAAGCTAAATTCGAGTTACTGAATGAGGGGTTCACTTATAAAGACTGCTATATTGCTTATGAAGCTGAAAAAGAAAATATCATTGTTCTTTTCGAAAAAAACATGAGAGATGAGAGAATAGTCCCTTGTCCTACTTGCAGAAGTAATAATGTACGAGGGAATTCTTATCCAGTTCTAGGTGTTAAGAGTTGGGAGTGTAATAATGTTTTTTGCGGTGATAAAAGCAAATATAATCGTGGCAAAAGATACTCTCTTGTATCTATAATGCGTCAGCAAGCTATCCTTGATGATAGGAATATAATTTGCAAAGAAGTATTGAAAAACTGGAGAAGGGATATAAGCTATATCAACTCCAAAAAGGAAATATACTCTTTCCTTATATCATGCTATTCTTTAGCAGATGATACTGTAAATATTATAAATAACTCAAAAATAGATATAATATTCCCATACAGGAATATTAGTATAAAAAAATGGGAAGTAAAATCAAATTTATATTACTATCAGAAATATGAATCCCTTCATTTTTTCTCTAGGTTTTTAGTTAAAAAGAAAACTAAAAAAGATATTAACTCGCCTGTAATAAATATCACGGGAAGGGATGATATTAAATTATATAACGGCGATTGCTTTGAAGTTTTATCACAATTACCTGATAGTATCTTTGATGGTGCGATCACATCACCTCCATACTATAATGCTAAAGAATATTCTAGCTGGAAAAATATATATTGCTACCTATATGATATATATGGAATGTTTCAAGAGACATACCGTACCTTTAAAGAGGGAGGGATATTTCTCTTTAACATTTTTGATTATTTTGATAACGAAAACACAATTGTCTTCTCTCAGATGGGGAAAAAACGCCTAATATTAAGTTCTTATATTATATACTTAGCAAAAAAAGCCGGTTTTAAAATAGTTGGCAATTGTGTCTGGGATAAAGGGGAGATCCAAGGAAATAGGAACTTTAATCAAGGGAATAACTCCCCATATTATCAAGCACCACTTAACTGCTGGGAGCATATATTGATCTTTGCAAAATCGGAAAGTGGTCGATTTGACAATATTGCTGATAACATACCTACAAAGCATAAGAGTACACCTGTATTTAAGATAATCAAAGGTGAAAATACTTATGGTCATTCCGCTCCTTTTTCAAAGAAAATCCCTAATATTCTTTTAGAAAAAATGGAGAAAGGTTCATTAGTACTAGATCCTTATTCTGGCAGTATGACTACAGGAAGAGCTGCATTAGATTTCGGGATTAATTCTATAGGGATTGAACTTCATGAGGATTATTGTCATCTATCCCTAAAGAAATTAGAAGATGAAGAGCAGGAAAGGCGTAACATGTTACTTTAAATAATCAGAGGGGGAATCCCCTCTGATATTATTTAATAAAGCTGATTTTAGCAAAGTCATATGGTGTTATAAAACAAAAACGATTTTTATCAATATAATCAGCCCACCATTGAACCATTAATTTCCGCTCATCCAAATGCTCTGAAGTATGAATATAAGCCGCACGCACATTATTACGCTCTGTGTGGCTTAACTGACGTTCTATTGCATCATCGCTCCATAACCCTGACTCACCCAGCGCACCACGCGCCATCGTTCTAAATCCGTGCCCGCAAACTTCGGTTTTCGTGTCATAACCCATGGCACGCAACGCGCCATTCACCGTGTTTTCACTCATGACCTTAGTTGCATCATGATCTCCCGGGAAAAGAAGCTCTTTATCTCCACTGATTTGCTTAAGCTGTTCCAACAACAACATAGCTTAGCGACTAAGCGGAACGATATGTTCCTCTTTCATCTTCATACCACGATACGAGTAACGTACACCTTTAATTTCCTCTCGTTTTGCAGGTACACGCCACTGAGATTTATCGAAATCAAATTCTTCCCAACGAG
Organism: Hafnia paralvei; assembly: GCF_020150375.1. Lineage (NCBI taxonomy): Bacteria > Pseudomonadati > Pseudomonadota > Gammaproteobacteria > Enterobacterales > Hafniaceae > Hafnia > Hafnia paralvei. Next base: position 4,129,577 of record NZ_CP083737.1, read on the forward strand.
CAAAACGTAACTCACTGGAACGTACAAAAGTAAGCAATGAAAGCTCGACTGCGATCCGTGTCATTACACGGCCACGATATGCAGCAAGACGTGCAAGAAATTCAGGAAAACGGCTGGAGGGTAAAGCAGAGTAATGTCGTGCTTTGGTTGTTGATAACGCACCTGCCATATCACTAGCCGGGTTAGAATCGATGTAATCGCTCTGGACGGCATACCGCATAATGGCCGTGACACGCTGCTGAAGACGCTGCGCGACATCATGCTTACCACTGGCATCAACCTTTTTGATTGGGGCTAACAAGTGGCTAGTTTTGAGCAGGCGAATGTCTGACGAACCGATATGAGGGAAGATATAAAGCTCAAGATAACGAAGAACGCGCGATCGATGATCTTCGCTCCATCGCTTGTTAATGGCATGCCATTCACGAGCAATAGTTTCGAAAGTATATGCCCCCGAATTCTCGGCATGAGCTTCTTTCTGTACGGCTTTTGGATCAATGCCCTGCACTAACAGCTTTTTGGCTTCGTCGCGCTTTGCCCTAGCCTGAGCAAGCGTCACAGTAGGCCAAACACCAAAAGCGAGGCGATCCTCTTTTTTGTCAGAGGGGCATCTATATTTCATGCGCCAGTATTTAGATCCCTTGGCCGAAACCTTGAGATACAAACCACCACCATCGGCCATTTTGTAGGTTTTGTCTTTTGGCTTTGCTGTCTCGACCTGTCTGGCGTTGAGCTTCATTTGGGGGCACATTTCAAATCGAAGTTAAGATACCCCCAATTATGCCCCTACCAATGTCCGGATTGCAACGGATGTGCTCGGACGAATTGAGGCCAAAAAAAAAGCCTTTCGGCTTTATTTTTAGTAACTTATGGACTGTTACGGACGTTCTCGAACATTCTAATGGTGCCGAAGGCCGGACTCGAACCGGCACGTCTTTCAACGGTTGATTTTGAATCAACTGCGTCTACCGATTTCGCCACTTCGGCACGAAGAGGTATGCGGAAAACGTGTGCATTATACCTAGCCACGAACCTCACGCAATACTTATCCTGCATTCAATTGTTTAAGTGACCAAAAAAACGGCGAAGATGCGAGAGAAAGCGCGTTATTGCATATTTTATCATCGATATGTCATCACCATTACGTTCTTGTGGCGTGTTTTGCACTCGTTCAAAGCCGATATCCGTTTTCTTAAATGTCAACGTAAGAAGAAATTATCGCTTTTTCTGGCGGATGGCGTGAGTTGCGATAAGCTCACTCCACGTTAGCTTTAATTCATTGTGTAGTGCCCTCCTCATCGGGAAAATTTATGTCATCTAATAATCCTTATATTGTTGAAGTAATTGAATCACATGAGTTGATTCAGCAGTGGTTTGCAAATACTCCTGTGGAGGCTGATGTCTGTGAGCGCTTGCTGTCGCATTTTAGTCCTAGCTTCACCATGGTTGGCGTCAGCGGCCACGCGTTAAGCTACTCCGCGCTGTGTGCATTCTTTCAGGCTAATGGCGGTGCTAAGCAGGGGCTTAAGATTGAAGTGTCGGCGATAGAAATTATCAGTGAATGGGAAAACGGTGCGGTGCTCAGCTATCAAGAGCAGCAGTCATTGCCAGATCAGGCGGCATCGCTGAGATACTCAACGGTGGTGTTTGAGAAAGATCTTCAGGGGAAAGTTCTGTGGCGGCATCTGCATGAAACTAAGGCCAATAGCGGGACTTAAGACGTAAAAAAGGCGGGAGATATCCCGCCTTTCGTTTTTAATCAACCGGCGTTAATTAGTTGATTTTGATTGGCATACCAGAGCGTGCTGCAATGGCATTATCAACTGCGCTAGTTTGAACGCTTGGATCTGCAATCACTTTATTAATCGCATCGGTTAATACCACTGGCACCGGCGCATCAGAATTGAACTGCTGCTCTGTCGTCGACAGCGGGTTGTGTACCTCGATGTAACGAGAACCATCGGGCTCAACGGTCGCTTTTACAGGCTCATTGATAAACTGTAAACGGGTTCCGACGGGCACGTTGTCAAACAGGTATTTGATATCGTCATCACGCAGACGCACACAGCCGTGGCTTACGCGCAGGCCGATACCAAAGTTGGCGTTAGTACCGTGAACGGCATACAAACGACCGATATATAGCGCATAAAGCCCCATTGGGTTGTCAGGGCCTGCTGGGAATACCTGTGGAAGAATCTCACCATTGGCAGCGTACTCTTCATGCATTTTTTTGGTCGGCGTCCACGTTGGGCCCGCTTTCTTACGTTGAACAGAGGTTACCCAGTTCATTGGCGTATCGCGACCTAGTTCACCAATCCCAATCGGCAGCACTACAACGGTTTTAGAGCCTTTTGGATAGTAATACAGACGCATCTCTGCACTGTTGATGATGATGCCTTCACGCGGAGCATTTGGCAGGATCAGCTGGTGCGGAATAGTCAGCGTCATACCCGGTTTCGGCAGATAGGTATCCACTCCTGGGTTAGCTTCCAGCATGTTACTCAGGCCCATCTGATACTGAGCGGCAAAGTGCTCCAGAGGCAGTTTGCTGTCATCTGGAACTTTTACTTGGATATTCTCACCGATCAAGCGGCTATTATTCGCAGGTAAAGGGTATACAACGGCAAATGCGGACTGCATACAAGCAGTTGCTGCCAGAAGCACCGTGAAGAGCGCACGGATACTCATTTTCATGTTTATATTCCTGTTGAGTGCTAGACCGCGCGCAGGCGGTTGTCAATGTTAGTCAGAGAAGACTGGATGCGCATTATATGTGCACAAACGCAAAAGAGGAAAACATTCGTGTGTATCTTCACAACAACGTATTTTTCCATCACTAAACCAAACTGTGCATATCTTAAGATTAGCGCTGCCCGTGAGCTAGATCACAACCATTTTTGTTTCGATATGTGGCGTTTGGTTTTATTTACAAAAAATCAATGAATTCTGCTCTGCGACCAAACTTGTTAGCATTAATATGTCCCCACTAAAAAATCTGACCAAACCTATTGCCTGAAAAAATGGATAAACGCGTGTTGAAATTTTTCCCTGCGACACTGCTGGCTGTCGCCTGTGCGCTAACACCAATTAGTGCCTTTGCCCAACAACCTGAGCCCTTAGCCTCGCAGGTTGTTGACGGTTACGCCGAGCACATTTTCTATAACAGCGGTGCTGCTGCGATGGCTTTAGTGGCCATTGATAACAATCAACAGGTGTTTAGAAGCTTTGGTGAAACCCGTCCTGGGAACGATATTCGTCCGCGTAAAGACTCGCTCATCCGTATCGCATCACTCACTAAGCTAATGACCAGTGAAGTCCTCGTGAAACTGGCGGATGAAAGGAAAGTCAGTCTGTATGACCCCTTAAGGAAATATGCCCCCAAGGGTATGCGGGTGCCTTCCTATAGTGCCAATCAGCCTATCGTCCTAATGAATTTAGCATCTCATACCAGCGGACTCCCTCGTGAACAACCAGGAGGAGCCCCCCATCGCGATGTCTTTACGTGGCCAACCAAATCTGATCGTTGGCAATGGTTGAAAAGTGCCAAGATAACCGTGCCACCGGGCGTACGCGCATCATATTCCAATCTGGCTTTTGACCTGCTAGCGGACGCTCTCGCTCAAGCCACGGGAAAATCCTATCCGAGTTTATTGAAAGAGAAAGTCACTCAACCACTCGGTATGAAAGATACCACCTACACGCCGTCCCCAGAGCAATGCTCGCGGATGATCGTACCCGCTCGCGGCGCCAGCCCATGCCAAAATAGCCTTGCCGCCATCGGTAGCGGTGGGATTTATTCCACCTCGGAAGATATGCAGCGTTGGATGCAACAGTTTCTATCGTCAGCCACTCAGCCACGCAGCCCCTATGCACAGCAGTTGCTGAAAATGTATTACCAGCGAGAAAAGCTGACGATGATTAAAGGTATGGATGTTCCAGGCAAAGCCGCAGCGTTAGGGCTCGGTTGGGTTTATATGGCACCGCAAAATGGTTTACCGGGAATAATTCAAAAAACCGGCGGCGGCGGCGGATTCATTACCTATATGGCGCTGATACCAGAGAAAAATGTCGGTGTGTTTGTTGTGGTGGCTCGTACCGAGCTCAGCAAGTTTACAAATATGAGCGATGGCGTTAATCAACTTGTGAGTGAATTAGCCCAGAAAAACCAGTGAACTGCGTCAGTTTCAACCAATAAAAAAACGGGCCTATCAGGGCCCGTTTTTATCTCGTACTGCATAGAAGAAGACTACGATTTTCTCAGCAGCATATAGACACTAATCAGCAGGAATAGCAGACTTGGTAGTATCGCACCCAACACAGGTGGAACGCTGTACACCAAGCTTAGTGGTCCAAATATCTCATCAAGTACGTAGAAAAAGAAGCCAAAGCTAATGCCGGTTAACACCCTTACGCCCATAGGCACACTACGTAGTGGACCAAAGATAAAGGAGAGTGCCATTAGCATCATTACAGCAACAGACAGCGGAGCGAAAATCTTGCTCCACATGTTTAGCTGATAACGCGAGGATTCCTGACCACTTTGCTTCAAATACTTCACGTAATGATACAGACCGCTGATAGAAAGAGAGTCAGGACTCATGGCAACGACGCCCAATTTATCTGGGGTCAGATTGGTTTTCCAAACGCCGTTCAGCGTCTGTGAGCCTGTGATCCTTTTGCTGTCGGTTAGGTTAGATTCTTCAACCTGCGATAGCTTCCACTGGTGTCCTTCAAACGTTGCAGAGTTGGCATAGCGTAATTTTTGCAAGTGACGTTCATTATCAAAGCTATAAATACTCACGCCCTGAATACTCTTCTCACCGGTAACACGCTGGATAAAGATAAAGTCAGTGCCATCTTTCGCCCACAACCCCGTTTGCGTAGAGAGCAATGATCCCCCATACATCTGCTGAGCACGATAGTTACGCGCAGCCTGCTCCCCTTGTGGAGCAACCCACTCACCAATCGCCATCGTCAGTATCACCAGCGGAATAGCGGTTTTCATCACAGAGGAGGCAATTTGCATGCGGGTATAGCCAGCCGCCTGCATAACCACCAGCTCACTGCGTTGCGCAAGCATCCCGAGACCTAACAGCGCCCCGAGCAGAGCGGCCATAGGAAAGAAGACTTCAATATCCTTTGGCACGCTTAACAGAGTGTAAAGACCTGCGCCAGCGGCGGAGTAATCCCCCTGCCCAACCTTACGCAGCTGATCGACGAATTTGATAATTCCCGATAACGACACCAGCATAAACAACGTTGCCATGATGGTGCTGAAGATGGTACGCCCAATGTAACGGTCTAATACTCCTAGCATCAGGCGACTCCTTTACCAGTCATTCGCGCACGGATTCGACGCATCGGCAGCGTATCCCAAATGTTCAACGCAATCGCGAGCAGCAGATAGAAGCCGTTCACTACCCATACCCAGATAAAGGGATCAATCTTACCTTTGGCAGCGTTGGAGCGCAGAGAGCTTTGCAGCAGGAAGAAAATGAGATACAGCAGCATTGCAGGCAGCATACTCAACACTCGACCTTGTCGCGGGTTAACCACGCTCAAAGGCACGACCATCAACGCCATGACAAAGACAGAGAATACCAACGTGATACGCCAGTGGAACTCGGCGCGGAAGTCTTTTTCGTTGGAATCCCACAGCGCCTGCATTGGCGCCTGATCGGCATTGCTTGGATTTAAAACAACAGCCTGATGCCCAATAACCGCTTCATAGTTAACGAAATCGGTAATACGGAAGTCACGCAACAACGCGGTCCCTTCATAGCGAGTACCGGTATCGAGCACCACCTGTTGGGAACCATCAGGACGCCCTTCCATATGGCCAGTATCTGCCACCACGACCGATGGGCGTTGCGTTCCATTAGGACGCAATTGCGCTAAAAAGACGTTTTCGAACTTTTTGCCCTTAACATCGCCCACAAACAGTACATAGTTGCCATCCTTTGAAGGCTGGAACTGCCCTTCAACCATGGATGCTAAACCGGGGTTGGCCTTGGCCTCCGCCATCACTTCATCGGAGTGGAATGACGACCATGGGCTCACCCAAAACGCGTTAACCAATGCAAACGCGCCCGTAATAAAGGCAAGAATCATCGCGGTTTTAATCAGCACACCTTTGCCTAAGCCACAGGCATGCATAACCACGATTTCACTTTCAGTATAAAGTTTACCCAGCGTCATCAGTAGCCCAAGGAACAGGCTAAGAGGCAGAATAAGCTGGGCCATCTCAGGCACACCCAGCCCGAGGAGAGATAACACTAAGTTTGTCGGAATTTCGCCGTCAACTGCCGCACCGAGTATCCGCACCATCTTTTGACAAAAAAAGATCAGCAGCAGGATAAATAGGATAGCAATCTGACTCTTAAACGTTTCCCGTACCAGATATCTAATGATGATCACGCTTATTACGCCTGTGAAAACTTGTCTTTTTGCAGGAAAATAGATAATTTCTACGCTAACCCGCCATTTTTATGATGATTATGGCGGCGGTTACAATCAGAATAGCATTACAGCATGTGCCGCAAGTGTAACCTATAGGAACACACTTATAACTGACACTCTGTAGAGAGCGAATCGCCAACTACCTGTGATGTATACCCAAACTTGTTATCGTTGTCGCAAACAATGAACACAGCAACAACATAACGATAAGAAAGGTAAACTGATTGTACAGTAAAACAATTGTACCGTAATCGTTGGTAACGAAAACGAGAAAATAACTACCGATTGTACAACGCCCCTCTGCACAGCACATAAAGTGCCTAGCAGAATGAGAGAAAATCACGCTATTGCCGATAAAAATGTGGATAAAAACCGCCATCGTCGGTGAGAAACGTGAATTAGTGTTCCAGCCAGTTCAACGGCAAGGGCCGATATAATAGTGACTTAAGCGATATTTCTTGCAGTAAGAAATATCTCAACGCCCCAAATAATTGTAGCTGCATCAAGGTGACAAGCGAGAAACCCCAAAAACTCGGGTGAACAATCGCAGTTAAGAAGACACGGCTTCAAGTATGCAAGGTATTATAGCTTAGTCATCACCCGCACCGTTGTCTTTAAGATTCAGGAGAGTGCATGGAGTTCAGTGTAAAAAGCGGTAGCCCGGAAAAACAACGTAGCGCCTGTATTGTCGTCGGTGTTTTCGAACCGCGCCGACTGTCCCCAATCGCAGAACAGCTCGATAAAATCAGCGATGGCTACATCAGTGCCCTACTGCGCCGTGGCGAACTGGAAGGTAAAGTGGGTCAAACGTTATTGTTGCACCACGTACCTAACGTACTCTCAGAACGCATTTTGCTGATTGGCTGTGGCAAAGAACGCGAGCTGGACGAACGTCAGTATAAACAAGTCATCCAAAAAACGATTAATACGCTGAACGACACTGGTTCAATGGAAGCGGTTTGCTTCCTGACTGAGCTGCATGTCAAAGGCCGTAATACTTACTGGAAAGTACGTCAGGCGGTCGAAACAGCCAAAGAAACGCTTTATACCTTCGATCAGTTGAAGAGTAATAAAGCCGAGCCGCGTCGTCCACTGCGCAAAATGGTCTTCAACGTCCCAACCCGTCGTGAACTGACCAGCGGCGAACGAGCCATCCAGCACGGCTTAGCGATTGCCGCCGGTATTAAAGCCGCGAAAGATCTTGGCAATATGCCGCCGAATATCTGTAACGCAGGCTATCTGGCATCTCAGGCTCGCCAACTGGCAGATAGCTTCAGCCCCAACGTCAGCACCCGAGTTATCGGCGAGCAGCAGATGAAAGAGCTGGGCATGAATGCTTATCTGGCCGTTGGACAAGGTTCGCAAAATGAATCACTGATGTCTGTTATTGAGTATAAAGGCAGCAAGAACCCAGATGCCAAGCCTATCGTCTTGGTTGGTAAGGGATTAACCTTTGACTCCGGCGGTATTTCTATCAAACCAGCGGATAGCATGGATGAGATGAAATACGATATGTGCGGTGCAGCGTCTGTCTATGGCGTAATGCGTATGGCCGCTGAGCTGCAACTTCCGCTGAATATCGTTGGTGTGCTCGCAGGCTGTGAAAACATGCCGGGTGGGCGCGCCTATCGTCCGGGTGACATATTAACCACGATGAACGGCCAAACCGTTGAAGTTCTTAATACCGATGCCGAAGGCCGTTTGGTGCTGTGTGACGTTCTGACCTACGTTGAACGCTTTGAACCCGATGTGGTGATTGACGTTGCGACGCTGACCGGCGCCTGCGTGATTGCTCTGGGTCATCATCTGACTGGGCTGATGGCCAACCATAACCCATTAGCATCAGAACTGATCAGTGCATCAGAACAGGCCGGTGACCGTGCGTGGCGTCTCCCCATGATGGATGAATTCCAAGAACAACTGGATTCTAACTTTGCCGATATGGCAAACATCGGTGGCCGACCAGGCGGTGCAATTACCGCCGCTTGCTTCCTGTCTCGATTCACCCGCAAATACAGCTGGGCACATCTGGATATCGCAGGTACGGCATGGCGTTCCGGTAAAGCCAAAGGTGCAACAGGCCGCCCTGTTGCCATGTTGTCTCAGTTCCTGCTCAATCGCGCAGGGCTGAATGGCGACGATTAAGGAAATTTAGTTAATAATGGAGACCCCAATTCGGCTTCCCCTCCACAGGGAATGGCCGGAAGGGGTCTTTAGTTGTTTTTATTTCACTACTTCATAAGTGCTGTATAAGCTTAAGGCTCAATCACATCATGAAACAGGCAACCTTCTATCTTCTAGAACATCATCAACCTGATGGTGAACTGGATGCCGTTGAGGCGCTGGCCTGTGACCTTGCTGCCGAACAATGGCGTTCAGGTAAACGAATTCTCATTGCCTGCCAAAGTCAGGAACAGGCGGTAAAACTGGATGAGGCGCTATGGGCTCGAGATCCCCATCAGTTCGTGCCACATAATCTCGCGGGTGAAGGTCCGCATTACGGCGCGCCCGTGGAATTATCATGGCCTGGAAAACGCGGCAATGCACCGCGCGAACTGATGATCTGCCTACAGACCGAGTTCGCGGATTTTGCCACCGCTTTCCATGAAGTGATAGACTTCGTTCCTTATGAAGACGCTTTAAAGCAGTTGGCGCGTGAGCGCTATAAAATCTACCGCAGCGTCGGCTTCCAATTGACCACGGCTACGCCGCCAACTCACTGATCGATCAAAATCAAAGAACAGACGAACCATGGAAAAGACATATAACCCGCAAGACATTGAGCAGCCGCTCTACGAGCACTGGGAACAGCAGGGCTACTTCAAGCCGAATGGCGACACCAGCAAAGAAAGCTTCTGTATTATGATCCCGCCGCCGAACGTCACCGGCAGCCTGCACATGGGTCACGCTTTCCAGCAGACCATCATGGATACCATGATCCGCTATCAACGCATGCAGGGTAAAAATACCCTGTGGCAGGTTGGTACTGACCACGCGGGTATCGCAACTCAAATGGTTGTCGAGCGTAAAATCGCAGCCGAAGAAGGCAAAACACGCCATGACTATGGTCGTGATGCCTTCATCGACAAAATTTGGCAATGGAAAGAAGAATCTGGCGGCACTATCACTCGCCAGATGCGTCGTTTGGGCAACTCCGTAGATTGGGAGCGCGAGCGCTTCACGATGGATGATGGGCTGTCTAACGCAGTTAAAGAAGTGTTTGTTCGTCTGTATAAAGAAGACCTGATTTACCGAGGCAAACGTCTGGTGAACTGGGATCCAAAACTGCGCACCGCAATCTCCGATCTGGAAGTTGAAAACCGCGAAACTAAAGGTTCCATGTGGCACCTGCGTTATCCGCTGGCTGACGGCGCAAAAACCGCCGATGGTAAAGACTATCTCGTTGTGGCAACCACTCGTCCTGAAACCCTGTTGGGTGATACCGGCGTGGCGGTAAACCCAGAAGATCCGCGTTATAAAGATTTGATCGGTAAATTCGTGGTACTGCCACTGGTTGGTCGTCGCATTCCTATCGTGGGCGATGAACACGCCGATATGGAAAAAGGCACCGGCTGTGTGAAAATCACCCCTGCCCACGACTTCAACGACTATGAAGTCGGTCGCCGCCATGCGCTGCCAATGATTAACATTCTGACCTTCGATGGCGACATTCGCGACGAAGCAGAAGTATTGGACACCAACGGCGAAGAAACCGACGTTTATAGCAACGAAATCCCAGAACAATTCCGCGGCATGGAGCGTTTTGCCGCTCGCCGTGCCGTAGTAAAAGCCTGTGAAGATGCCGGCCTGCTGGTTGAAATCAAGCCTCACGATCTCACCGTTCCTTACGGCGACCGCGGTGGCGTGGTTATCGAGCCAATGCTAACCGACCAATGGTACGTGCGTACTGCGCCGCTGGCGAAAGTTGCGATCGAAGCCGTTGAGCAGGGCGAAATTCAGTTCGTACCTAAGCAATACGAGAACATGTACTACTCTTGGATGCGCGACATTCAGGACTGGTGTATTTCTCGTCAGCTGTGGTGGGGTCATCGCATCCCAGCGTGGTACGACAATGAAGGCAACGTATTTGTAGGCCGTGACGAAGACGAAGTTCGCCGCGAAAACAATCTGAGCGCTGACGTAGAACTGAAACAGGACGACGACGTTCTGGATACGTGGTTCTCTTCCGGCCTGTGGACCTTCTCAACGCTGGGTTGGCCTGAACAGACTGAAGCGCTGAAAACGTTCCACCCAACCAACGTGTTGACCAGTGGCTTTGACATCATTTTCTTCTGGATCGCTCGCATGATCATGCTGACCATGCATTTCGTGAAAGATGAAAACGGCAAACCACAGGTTCCATTCAAAACCGTGTATGTGACCGGCCTTATCCGTGATGACGAAGGGCAGAAAATGTCCAAGTCCAAGGGTAACGTTATCGATCCGCTGGACATGATCGACGGTATTTCGCTTCCAGAGCTGTTAGAAAAACGTACTGGCAATATGATGCAGCCACAGTTGGCTGAGAAAATCGCTAAACGTACCGAAAAGCAGTTCCCAGAAGGTATTGAGCCACACGGCACCGACGCTCTGCGCTTCACTCTCGCAGCGCTGGCTTCAACCGGTCGCGACATTAACTGGGATATGAAGCGTCTGGAAGGTTATCGTAACTTCTGTAACAAGCTGTGGAATGCTAGCCGTTTCGTGCTGATGAACACCGAAGATCAGGATTGTGGCCTGAACGGTGGTGAAATGGTGCTGTCTCTGGCCGATCGCTGGATCCTCTCTGAGTTTAATCAGACAGTAAAAGCGTACCGTGAAGCGCTGGATAGCTACCGCTTCGATCTGGCGGCTAATATTCTGTACGAATTCACATGGAACCAATTCTGCGACTGGTATTTGGAGCTGACTAAGCCAGTCATGAACGGGGGTTCTGAAGCTGAACTGCGAGGCACTCGTCACACGCTGGTGACCGTACTGGAAGCACTGTTGCGCTTAGCGCATCCAGTTATCCCATATATCACCGAAACAATCTGGCAGCGAGTGAAAGGCCTGAAGGGAATTACTGCCGACACCATCATGTTGCAGCCATTCCCTGAGTTCGACGCTTCTCAGGTTGACGAGAAAGCGTTGGCGGATCTGGAGTGGATTAAACAAGCCATCATCGCGGTACGTAATATTCGTGCTGAGATGAACATTGCGCCAAGCAAGCCACTAGAACTGCTTCTGCGTGAATGCAGCGCTGATGCACAACGCCGTGTACAGGAAAACCTGAGCTTCATCAAATCACTGGCGCGTTTGGAAAGCATCACCGTACTGCCTGCTGGCGATAAAGGTCCGGTATCTGTGACCAAGCTGGTTGACGGCGCAGAGCTGCTGATCCCGATGGCTGGCCTGATCGACAAAGATGCCGAGCTGGATCGTTTAGCTAAAGAAGTGGCTAAAATCGAAGCTGAGATTGGCCGTATCGAAGCAAAACTCTCTAACGAAGGTTTTGTCGCTCGAGCACCAGAGGCCGTTGTTGCTAAAGAGCGCGAGAAGATGAACGGTTATGCTGACGCGAAAGCGAAGCTGATCGAACAACAAGCGGTTATTGCCGCGCTGTAATTATTCGTCTTTTCATTAGCAACATATAAACAGGGAGCGATAATCGCTCCCTGTTTTCTTATCGGTAACTTGAGAAAATTTTTGTAGATTAAATGCGCTCAACCACCATTGCGATCCCCTGCCCACCGCCGATGCACAGCGTTGCTAAACCTAGCGTCTTATCTCTGGCGGCTAAAGCGTGTAGCAGAGTAACCAGAATACGCGCACCGCTCGCACCTATCGGATGACCTAACGCGATCGCTCCGCCGTTCACGTTCACTTTATCCTCATTCAACCCTAACGTTTTCCCTACTGCGCCAAACTGGGCTGCAAAGGCTTCATTAGCCTCAATAAGATCGATATCCGACAGACTCAAACCGCCATTTTTAAGTGCTAGCAGCGTTGCCGGAACCGGGCCCATTCCCATCAACGCAGGTGCAACACCGCCGCTGGCGTAGCTACGGATCCGCGCAAGCGGGGTTAGCCCCTGTTCTTTTGCCATGCTTTCGGACATCACAACCAAAGCCGCGGCACCATCGTTGATACCTGACGCATTGCCTGCCGTTACCGTTCCTTCTGAGGTAAAGGCGGGTTTTAAGCTGGCTAATTTATCTAACGACGTCATACGCGGATGTTCATCCGTAGAAAAAATCTGATCGCCCTTTTTATTCTTAATCACTACCGGCGTAATTTCTTTTTCAAAGCACCCATTGGCAATCGCTAGAGAAGCTTTTTGTTGAGATGAAAACGCGATGCGATCCTGCTCTTCGCGGCTAATGCCATACTCTTTAGCCACATTCTCCGCGGTGATCCCCATGTGATAACCTTCCGTTGCACACATAAGCCCATCACGCAAAATCACATCATAAACTTGGCCATCACCTAACCGATATCCCCAGCGAGCTTGGCTTTCTAGCAGATAGGGAGCTCGGGTCATATTCTCCATACCTCCGGCAACCACCGCTCTAGCATCGCCTGCGCGAATAGCCTGAGCAGCCAGCGCTACGCATTTTAAACCGGAGCCGCACACTTTGTTGACGCTATAGGCAGGTACTTGATGCCCAATACCCGCCTTAAGCGCCGCCTGCCGCGCAGGATTTTGTCCTAATCCAGCCTGAAGCACATTGCCCATGATAACTTCATCAACCAAATTCACATCTAGACCGGCACGATTCAACGCTTCACGAATCACGATTTCACCAAGAGAAACGGCAGGAATAGAAGAGAGTGAGCCATTAAAGCTCCCTACAGCAGTACGAGTAGCACTGACAATAACGACGTTTTCCATAATGAGATTCCCTAGAAGAAGACCAAACCAATAATGAAAATGGGGCATGTTAGGAGCAGCACGGTGACGCAATAACCCATGATGTCGCGGACTCCCAAACCTGCGATAGCGAGTGCTGGCAATGCCCAGAATGGCTGCGCCATGTTCATCCACTGCTCACCATAGGCGATAGCCATGGTGGCCTTGCCTAAGTCAGCGCCTAGCGCTTGAGCGGCTGGAATAACAAACGGTCCTTGGATAACCCAATGCCCACCACCAGAAGGGACGGCAAAGTTGATCAGCGCAGAGCTGAAGAAAGTCATGACCGGGAAGGTGTCTTTGTTGGCGATTTCGATGAACCACTGGGTGATCATTCCACCTAACCCCGAGTGTTCCATCATCAACTGGATACCCGCATAGAAAGGGAATTGAACCAGAATACCCGCCGTGCTGCGCGCAGCGGCCGTCACCGCACGCATGTAGGCCATCGGCGTTTTATGCAGCAGCAAACCGGCGATCATGAACAGCAGGTTGACAATGTTTATTGTCAGATTGAAACCGTTGTTCCAGAAATACATCACCAAATAGCAGATGCCTAACGCGCTGATAATGAGCGTGATAATGCGGCTCTCTTCCATTTTTTCAGCTATCGTTGCATCCGCTGAAAGGGTCTTTTGGAAATCAGGTTCTTCAGCGAGTAAAGCGGGATCGATGGAAACTACAGATCCTGCTTTTGGCATCATCATTCTGGTAATAAACGGTAAAAGGACGATCAGCGTGCCGGTAATAAAAATATTGGCGCCAGACAACAAGGTATGGCTGACAGGGATAAGCCCCGCAATATGCTCAACGGGGTTACCTGGGGTCGCGGCCAACAAAGGCATTGAGCCAGAAAGGCCACCGCCCCAAGTCATAAAGCCGATATAGGCACAGGCAATCAGCAGCGGATAGTCAGAACCGGGTACGCGCCGAGCAACTTCTCGGGCAAACATGGCGCCGACAATCAACCCAAAACCCCAGTTAATCACGCAGGCCACCAAGCCAAAGAAAGTCACCAGCATGACGCCTTGAACCGGCGTGTTCGCCATGGATGCCACGGTTCTCAATAGGCGTTTAACCGGAGCAGAACTGGCTAGCGCATGGCCGGTAACAATAATGAGCGCCATCTGCATCCCAAAACCAAGCAGGTTCCAGAACCCATCTCCCCACATTTGCACCATCTGTATCGCAGAGTGCGGCGTACAAGAAAGACCAATGATGAACATAATCATGGTCAGCAACATGGCAAATATCAGAGGGTCAGGAAGATAGCGACTAACGACTGCCGACATCGCACGAGAAATGCGTCCAATCATAGTGCCCCCTCATTGATCTGAATGGGCATCTCTTTGAAATCGCTCGCCACGCTAAACTGCGCGCCGGTCTTCTCTACGATGGTCTCCAAAGAGACTCCAGGTGCATGTTCTTTGAGAATGAGTGCCCCTTCAGAGAAGGCAAATACCGCCAACTCGGTCACGATCATATCGACGCAGTTTGTCGCCGTGAGCGGTAGCGTACACAGCGGTAAAATTTTCGCTGAACCATCTTTAGCACAATGTTCCATGGCGATAATCACGTGGCGAGCACCGGTCACCAAGTCCATTGCGCCCCCCATGCCTGGCACCATTTTTCCTGGCACCATCCAGTTAGCTAAATTTCCCTGCTGATCGACCTGCAAACCGCCGAGAATGCTGGCATCAACATGACCACCGCGAATTAATGCAAATGAAAAAGCGCTATCAAACATGGCGGCGCCAGCTCGCAAACCACAAGGTTTGCCTCCGGCGTCCACCAAGTTTGGGCAGGCTTCAGTCACTGGACCAAGACCTAAGAATCCATTCTCTGACTGCAGAGTGATTTCAATGCCATCAGGCAAGTAGTTCACTACCTGCGTTGGTAGCCCAATCCCTAGATTCACAACGTTGCCGTCTTTAAGTTCCAACGCAACACGGCGCGCAATTAACTCTTTCGCATTCATGAGCAAACCTCCGGTGAAACCACTACGTAATCAATCAATGCACCTGGCGTGATAACCTGATCGGGCAGGATAGAGCCGACATCAACCATCTGATCTGCTTGGGCAATAACCAGATCGGCCGCTAATGCAATGATGGGATTGAAATTTCGGGCAGTGAGTTGATAGGTCAGATTGCCGGAACAATCGGCGGTATGTGCATGTACAAGAGCCAAATCGGCACGCAGCGGAAGTTCTAATAAATATTCAACGCCGTTTTGGACGATCTTTTGCTTGCCTTCTTCGACCACGGTGCCAACGCCTGTTGGGGTCAGAAAACCGCCAAGCCCTGCACCACCACAACGGATGCGCTCAATCAACGTACCCTGTGGAACAAGCTCAACCAGCATTTCACCGGCAATCATCCGACGCCCCGTTTCAGGGTTAGTACCGATGTGTGAAGCAATAACTTTTTTGACTCGGCCACTGCTGATCAATGGGCCGACGCCGGTGTCTACAAACGCGGTATCGTTGCCAATAATAGTTAAGTCTTTTACACCAGATTCAAGTAAGGCTTCGATTAATAGTGGTGGCGTCCCAACCCCCATAAACCCGCCAAACATAATCGTCATCCCATCATGGAAATAAGGGATCACATCAGCGAGAGATATTTTTTTATTTTTCATTGCAGCTCCTTAGAGTTTGCCCTTACTGGGCTACACCAAGGCCATTGCAATGAGCAGGCCATTATTTATCAACCGTAGAAAATGAACATACGAATATCTATCCAAATGAATTTTAAGGATATATTTTCACGTAATTTAAATAGTAAGAAAATAAACAGTGAACACAGGTGCAATTTCTTGCACCCATCGCTGCAAGAAACTTCACCTGAACATTAATTTATGTGATCACGATGACTAAAGGGAATGGTTGAAAATAACATTAAGATAGCTAATTAATACTGTATTCCTGAAGCTTATACATTAAAGCTCGGCGACTAATTCCCAGCGCTTTAGCCGTATCGATACGGTTGCCCTGATATATTGCCAGCACTCGCTCAATAATCTCTTTTTCATATTGTTTTAAGCTCTCTTTTAATTTTATTGGTTTATCGAGCAGCTCTGTCATTTTCGGATTATTTTCCACTACAGCTGTGTCTTGAATCATTTCCTGCTGAAATCCGATGGGTAGATCGTCAACGAAAATCATATACCCCGTACTCATAATCACAGCGTGTTCAACGGCATTAGCAAGCTCACGCACGTTGCCTAACCATGGATAATTCTCAAGCATACGAATAGCACTGACGTCAAATCCGATAATATCTTTATTATTTTCCGCACTAAATTTCTGTAAAAAATAGCGCGCCAGTAATAAAATATCTTCCGGTCTTTCACGTAGAGGCAATGAATATAAGTGCATCACATTAAGACGATAATAAAGATCGCGCCTAAACTCACCTTGCTCGATCATGTCGCTCAAATCACGATTGGTAGCCGCTACAATGCGCACATCGATTTTGATAGTTTGGCTGCCGCCAACGCGCTCAAACTCCTGTTCTTGTAATACGCGCAACAGCTTCACCTGCAAATTAAGTGGCATCTCACCAATTTCATCCAGCAGCAGTGTTCCCTGATGGGCACGCTCAAATAGCCCCTGCCGTTGCATTTGCGCGCCGGTAAATGCGCCCTTCTCATGGCCAAACAATTCGCTCTCTAGCAACGATTCGGGCAATGCGCCGCAGTTAACCTTAATAAACGGTTGTTTAGAACGCGGGCTATTATAGTGAATCGCCTTCGCGATAAGCTCTTTGCCAGTACCACTTTCGCCTGTGACCAACACATTGGCGTGGCTCTGAGCCACTTTGGCAATGGTTCTACACAACTCCATCATTTTAGGGTTATTCGTCAGAATTTTGTCACAGTGATAACTATCTGACAGTTCACGGTGCAGAATATTGATTTCTTGCTTCATGTTGCGTAATTGCAGCGCACGATTAATTAAGAGTTTTAACTCATCCAGCTCAAACGGTTTGATCACATAATCGAAAGCGCCTAGGCGTAATGCCTCCACGGCCGTTTCAACAGCGGCATAAGCCGTCATTAAAATAATCGGCGTATCCAGCCATTTCTCTCGCATGCGCTGCAAAGCTTCAAGGCCATTCATCGTTGGCATGCGAATATCCATCAACACGACATCAGGCCTTTCTTGTTCAAAAATAGCCAGTGCATCCTGACCATTATCTGCACAGAAAACCTGATTACCTTCCTGTGAAAAAACCGTGTTCAACATCCTGAGAACGTTTTTTTCATCATCAACGATAAGAATACGGCAAGGCTGGCTCATAGCAAATTCCCATTATTTCTTTTCAGAGGTAAAATAATCATGACCTTTGTGCCCTGGTGAATTTTACTTTCTATTATCACGTCACCAGAGTGGTCGTTAATAATGCGCTGCACAATCGATAGTCCTAATCCTGTACCCTGTGACTTGGTGGTAAAGAACGGCATGAATATTTTCTTCTGAACGTCATCACTCATGCCACCGCCGGTATCTTTGATTGTGATCTGTATCTTTTCCATCGTTAAGCGGGTCGTTTCTATAGAAATTTCACCTTTAGCGGGAATTGACTGCACGGCATTAATAAGCAAATTCAGGAATACTTGTTTCAAACCACTAGCGTCTACCTCAAGAGCGGGCAGCGTTTCATCCAGTGAAATAGAAAAGTCTATTCGGCTATTCACTCCATTGGTCTGAACTAACACTAACGTTTCTTTTATAATCTGATTAATGGAGACTTCTTGGAACAGTCTGGATTGTGGACGCGCAAAGTCTAAAAGCTGCTGAATAACTTTATTAATAGAGCGTACTTCGTGAATAATAATATCGATATATTCAATTCGCTGTGGATCGCTCTCACCCTGTTTTAAATATTGGATAAACCCACTAATAGCGGTTAATGGATTTCGTACCTCATGTGCAACCCCAGCCATAAGCTCACCGAGCGTAGCCAATCGTTCAGCCTGAGCGATATGGCGCTGCATTTCTTTTTGCTCCGTAAGGTCGGTAAAAATCACCAAAGCACCAATAATTTCATCATCGGAGTTACGTAATTGGCTACTGCTGGCTTTGATTTGTAACACGCGTTCTTTTGCTGGATAACTGACCTCAACGCCAACGTGTTCCACACCGTGTTTTAGCGTATCAAGCAAGGGACTACGATATTCATCCTTTTCAAAGATAGCGGCGTAATCGTGATCGAAAAGCTCGACTAATGAATAACCCGTAATATTAACCGCAGCCGGATTACACATAATAATACGCCCGTTAACATCAACGCTAATCATCCCATCGGCGGCGCTTTCGATAATTAATTCATTCAAGGTTTTCGCTTCTTTCAGCGCGTAAGCCAAATGGTTAATTTTATCCGCAATACCTTCCATCTCCCCTTTAAGCGGTGGCATCTTCGTATTTAAATCAAAGGGAAGTTTACTCAATCGTTCTTTAATTAAATCCACATCTCTCGATAAACGTCGTGAAAATGAGAGGATCAAAAACAGGCTGCTAATAAGGCCAATACTTATCACGCTGATAATGCTGGCATCCATAGCCCAAGCCTGCTTATCAATATCGTTAGAAAACTCATTAGCCCAAATATAACCAATGACTTCACCCTTCCGGCGAATCGGGATCATGGCATTAAGAACATCTCCCCTGACCTGCGACCCCGACTTGATCTCAGCCTTACCGCTTTTCATCACCGTTCTTCCGGGATGATCCTGCGCAATCGAAACGCCCACTTTGCTGCCATACAGCGCCTGTGGCGCATAGGTGATGATGGCATCAACATCTCTATGGTAATAACCGGCTCCAACGTTTGGAAATGCACGCGTTATTTTTTCCGTTCTATCGGCCAACACCTTATTCAACGCAGCAATTCTTTCTTGCCGTGAGGCCGTTGCATAGAGCGTTAAATCATCACCTAAAGCGTCATCAAGTAGATGAGCGATAGAGTAAAGCTTATTCTGCTTCTCCTCTATCAATGCTGTTCTGCCATTCTTTTCAACAAAATACGACATCACTAAAATAGGAAGGAAAACCATAAAAACGGCCAAACAAATCATTCGGGCACGTAACGTTGCTGGGAATAATCGATTCCCTAGTGTGAAATATTGTCTCAACAGCCAATTCATAATGATATTTCGGTGTAGGCGCATAAAAAATTCATATTTATTAAAATTAAGTTAAGAAAATATTTATGACAATATATTCCACTCTCATATCATCAGAAATTCTTAATTATCATAGAAATTAAAAACTGTAGATAAATATACGCTTTTTTAAACAATAAGCTTTGAGCACACTCTCAAAGTCAGCAATGAATGAGGTTAATCAAATAGAAGAGAGATTTATCACTGGTGCAGAAACACATAGCACAAGAAGAAAAATCACATTGATGATCAGATATTGCATCTTGACCTTGTGCAATGGTATACCCGTAATACTTGGCGTGGCAGAGGCATTAGCGGCGTTTGTGACTCAGACCAGCCTTATGCCTCATCCCGCGATGATAGCTGCAACTCGAATTATTTAGGGTATATTAGAATTATTGCTAATCTCCACTTATCCGATCAGTAACGCTGCGCAACAAAACGACAAGCGGAGACAGAAACCACGGATTACATGCTATTACTGGAAAAACAATGACGACTGCAACCCATATTCACCTGCTAGTGCGCCCAATGACGCCCAGCGACAACTCCGACATTGCTCAAGTTATTCGTGAAGTCTCAGCAGAATGCGGGCTTACCGCAGACAAAGGTTATACCGTTTCAGACCCTAATCTCGATCACCTCTTTGACGTCTATAGCCAGCCACGCAGTGCCTATTGGGTTGTTGAACTAGATGGAAAAGTCGTTGGCGGCGGCGGCATAGCACCGCTTGAGGGGGCCGATATCACCTTGTGCGAGTTGCAGAAAATGTATTTTTTGCCAGTGTTACGCGGCAAAGGGTTGGCCAAACAATTGGCACTTCAGGCGATGGATTTTGCCCGTGAGAACGGTTTTACCCAATGCTATCTGGAAACAACCGCCTCTCTCACCGCGGCTATCGCGCTATACGAAAAGCTTGGTTTTCAACATATCGACGAAGCGCTAGGCAGTACACGTCATGTGGATTGCGAAGTTAGGATGCTAAGAGATCTGTAATCTTCACTCTGTCTTCAGGCCGATACATTCGGCCTGTTTTAATTTAACGAACTGCATTCTAGCCGCTCACGCCAGCGATAAGACGCCAGTATGATGATGAGTAAAACCCCCTCAGCCACCAGCATACTCATCCCCTGCGGGCTAAACCACGTTCCCAGAATCACCGCCGCGTTTAAAACAATTGAAATCCAAGCAATCCAAGGAAAGAACGGGGAGCGATATTTGATCGTCTCTTGTGGATAGAGCCCAGCGTTAACCTGCTTACGAAATCGATATTGGCACCAAGCAATAACCATCCACGCCAAGCAACCAACCTGTCCTGTGCTCGCAATAAGATAGAGATAGAGCGTTTGAGCCGAGATGTATTTTGTTAATAGTGAAACCAGCGCAATAGCCGCAGTAAATAAAATACCTTTAGCCGGAACGCCCTGCATATTCACGCTGGCAAAGACTTTTGGTGCGAAACCATCTTTTGCCATCGACCACAGCATCCGAGAGCTGGCATAAATGGCAGAGTTGGCGGCAGAAAGCGCAGCAGAAAGAATCACGATCAGCATGAGTGTTCCGGCGCTGGGTAAGCCGACTCGTTCAAAAACCCAGACAAACGGACTCACTCCGCGAATAGGATGGTTGTAAGGATAAACCAAAGCCAAAATAGAAATCGCCAGCACATAGAAGAGAATAATGCGTACACCAATCCCTTTAATGACTTTTGGTAAAACTTTTTGAGGGGATTCAGTTTCTCCAGCCGCATTCCCAACCAATTCCACACCTTGAAAAGAATACACCACGATAGTCATGCAAATAAAAATGCTCCACACGCCGTGTGGAAACCATCCATCAGCGGTTTTTAGCGTTGGCTGCCACGGAGTTTGGTTATACATCTGGATGATCAGATAGAGGCCGATCAGGATAAAGAAAATAATCGCGAAAACTTTAATGGCAGAAAGCCAATATTCACACTCGCCAAACACATTAGCAGATAACAAATTCACAGCGGTTAATAACAATAAAATCCCTAGGCAGAAATAATATACTGGGATATCTGGCATAAACTGATGAGCGATTAATCCTGCGGCAGTCAGATCGGCCGCCAGTGAAAATACCCAACTAAGCCAATAGAGCCAGCCAATGGCATAGCTCCAAATAGGATGGGGAAGAAACATCAATGCATAGTGTTGAAATGAGCCTGAGTGTGGAAACGCGCAGGAAAGCTCGCCAAGACACATCATGGTCATCATCATTACGCTACCAGCGATAAGATAGGCCAGCAGCGTTCCTAACGGGCCAACCGTATGTAATGGTTCAGCAATACCGATAAATAAACCCGTTCCAATGGTGCCCCCTAAAGACATCATCAGCAAATGACGTCTTTTGAGAGTACGCCGTAGTGTTGTTCCCTCTTGCGGGGGAGGCACTTCCTGCATACGGCTCATAGATTCCCCCTACCGGTGGGTTCTCCCACCGGCATTAGGTTAAGTATCAATATTTGAAACGTCGTTGCACACCACGCGTTTGGCACGCCATCAATAAACCGGTGTAATCCAGTTCAAAGCTGACGATATCCCCAACTTTCAGCGGTTGTTGGCTATCTTCAATATCAACGAGCGTATGATCGCTGGTTTGACCTAACACGCTGATAGCATCGTCTTGAGGTACACAGTTTTCAGCCGGCACATCCTGACGACCAAATGCCAACAACGCACGTTTGCGCGTGCCGTGATCGGTAAATGACTTTGGCTGCAGGAAAGCGTCAACGCCGAGCTCCCCGACAGGAACCGTCGGTTTACTATTAAGCTCAATAATTTCTGCATGCAGCATATACATATCAGAACATGCCTTGCCGACATCTTTGCCTGAATGGTGGAAAGCATCGAGATACTTCATATCCACATATTCGATGCCAAACTCATGCAATCCACCGATACGTAAATGATTTAATCCCGCAGGCCAGATACCTTTGTCCAACAGGTGATAGCTGGTGCAGTTTCCGGCGGAAAGATGCTCAATTTTCACGCCTGAATCCGTTTCAATACGTTTAGCGATTTCAAGAAAGTCTTCGCCGTTTTTCACCGTCGGCAAGACGGTTCCATAACAGTTGAAATTAGTTCCGAGCCCGTACAGAGCAAGCCCCGGCAGCTCTTCAATCAGTTTTACTGTCGCCAGAATTTGCTCGTAGTGGGCAAACCAAATGCCCTCTCGTAAATCCCCCATATCAATCATTAACAAGACTTGATGAATTTTTCCCTGACGCTGGGCCTCATCTGAGAGCGCCTGCATAACCACCGGTTCGCTGTTCAGACTGATATCCGCGTAACGCACCACATCTTCAATTTCACTCAAGCATGGGCTACGTAATAGACAGGTCGTACAGCCCGTAGCGCGAATTTTCTTCAAATTATAGGTACGCGATTCTGCGATCACGTTAATTCCGCCGTCTAAAACGGCCTGTGCAGTTTCAATACAACCATCAAAAACTTTATTCACTGCCATAACCTCAATACCGTGTGCGGCTAACATCTCTTTTTCCACACGAGCATTTTCGGTCAGTTTCTTTAAATCGATTTCAAGCGTTGGCATGTACATATTATTTCACCTCACCAGCCAGCAATTTTGCATTGCGCTTTTGAGCACGGTGATAAATCACTTCCGCCACGATGACAGCTAAAAGTGCCCCGCCGATAATTTTTCCGGCATATTGGAAATAACTCCCCATATCGATCTGCGAAGGGGGAATAAACAACAGACATACGGCAAAGGCGATAGAAATAAAGCCCAAAGCCGGTAGCAACACGGGTAATACGCGGCCAGGAATTTTAAAACTGCGAGGCGTATCCGGTTGAGTGATACGCAGGCGATAAAATGCTGGGAACATCACCAGATAAGGAATGAAATAGGTGATGGTTGTTAACGCAGTCAGCATCCAATACGCAGCAGCAACGCTTGGAGAGACGAAAGTAGAAAAGCACAAAACAGTCACGATTAGAGCTTGCATCACCAGTGCAAAAGCCGGCGTTTGATATTTAGGGTGCAGTTTACCGATGCGCTCGCCGAGCAAATTATCTTCACGTGAAGCTTCTTGCAGCATGTAAATTGGACCGACTAACCACGAGTTAATTTGCCCCAGCGCACCAAAAAACATACAGATGGCCATCACAGGCAATAACCACGGCATGTGCAATGTATCAGCCGCAGAACGCATCGCCTGCATCACGCCCGCTACGATATCGGTATTACCAGCCGGTAACAGCGTATTCAGCGCCCAAGTACCCACCATATAGATACCCACTATCACGACGGCAGAAACCGCCATGGCACGCGGGAAATCACGCTGAGGATTACGAGTGCGCCCAGCAATCATCGGAGCAACTTCTAGTCCAGCAAAGGCAAACATCATGCTAGATAAGAAAACAATGGTGTCCCAATGGCTAAGGTCAGGGATCCAGTTTGCCGCCGTTGCATAGTCGGTCTGCATTTCGTGTCCAGTACACAGCCAAACAACAGCCAGCAGGATCAAAATTGAGGAGGGAATAAATACGCCGCACCAAGCACTGACGCTATTAATTATTTTTGTCCACTGCATGCCACGAATATTCAACAGAGTCAGCAGCCAAAATATCACCATGGAGCCAACGCCGATAAATACCTTACTTTCAGCCAAACTATCGCTGAACATATAGCCCAACGCCGTAAAACCAAATTGCAGCATCAGAGGGAAAAACAGCACACAGGAAAAAAGAAAGCACACCACGACTATCCATGCGATGCGTTTGCCAAAGGCTTCTTTAATCCAAACGAAAATACCACCGTCTTTTGGCCAACCGGTAGACAGCTCGCCACACACCATTGCTAATGGGAAAAACAGGCAAAAAGCAGCGATAACCCACAGCAACATGGCTGATGCCCCATAAGGCGCCACGTTGGGTATTTGTCGTAAACTCAGAATCGCAATGACGTTCATAAAAACGATGTCTTTGATTCCGAGCAGACTTGAGTTGCTATTACTCATGGTCATCTCCAGAGAAAACCAGAGGGCGACCGTCGCCCTCTGTAGCAAAGGGCAAATTAGAAAATGTCGTACTTGACCATATCTTCGTAGGTGTCTTCGCGCCGAATCAGTCGATCCTTGCCCTGATTGTCAATCATCACCACCGCAGTGCGTGGGCGGTTGTTGTAAACCGTCTGGCTTTCAATGGTGTAGGCTCCCGCATCAAGGAACACGACGACGTCACCAATTTGGGTATCATGCGGCAATAAGAACTCTTCCCCTTTGACGCCCATATGGAAGTAATCCCCACCGTCACACAGCGGACCCGCTAGCTTGATATACTGATCGTGCGGCTCAGTGATGCGAGAAGCGTTATAGACGTAGAAGAACCAGTCGAAATGCTGGCTGTCAGACAAAACGCTGTAGCCCGCATCCACGAATTTCCATTCAACGTGGCATTCAACATTACCTTCAAGGTCATAGTTTGTTTTACGTTTTTCACAGGATACGTCGGTTAACAGCACGGCTGCAGACCCAGTGACTTTGCGCCCTGGTTCAATACAGATTTCAACGTCAGTACGCCATTTATGCACTTCGCGAATCACTGCATCAGCAAAGTCCTGAGCCGTGATCCCTGCATACATGTTGTCTTTTAACGGATCGCCATTCTCTTCATCATATTTGTAAGGTACTGGAATACCGCCACCCACGTTGATCAAATCAAATTTGATCCCCAGAACTTCTTCCAAACGGCGAGATTCATCTACCAACACCTTGGTCGCTTTCGCAAAAGGCTCTGATTCTGGAACCTGATCACCAACGTGCATGTGTAAGCCACGCAGTTTCACATAAGGCATTTGCAGAATACGACGGCAGGTTTCCTCTGCCTGCTCGAGATCCAGCCCCGATTTAGCATGAAACGCAGTGACTAACTCAGCGTGAGTGGCAGAGGGAACGTTTGGTTCTACGCGGACACAGACGTTGGCCGTTTTCTTCAAACGACGAGAAATTTCGTCGATATGGTCAAGCTCATACAGGCTATCGACGTTGATAAGATAGAGTTCATTATCAATAGCATACTCGAGATCTTCCGGCTTTTTTACCACTCCATTGAATACGATTTGGCTACCGGAAAAACCGATTTCTAGACACTTACGTACCTCATAAAGCGAGTTAGCCTCTGCACAGATGCCTGCATCTTTAATCGCTTTCAATACGCCCATCACCGAACATGTTTTTGAGGCAAAAAACGTTTTGGTATTGGCATGCGCAGAGAACGCCTGCTCAATTTCTTTGATGTTGCGCACAATCTCTGGCTCAGAAAACACATAAAACGGGGTACCGTATTTTTTTGCCAAGGCCTCGACGTCTACACCTTCAAAGCACAGTTTTCCATTATGGCTAGTGAAACGACGATCTTGCTCAATAACGTTTTGACGCAGTTGGTTATAGTTTTTAACGATGTTATCTGACATAAAATCCTCTGCTTATCGACGGCTTGATGTGTGATATACCCATACAGATAACATTGTTATTGCAACCACCATGCCAAAATTATTTTCCTTTAAAATCAATAAAATAATAAAACAGATAACAAAAAAATTTTGTCATATATTCGAAAAGTTACCTAAGTGACGAAAATCCGTCACTTTTTGAAAGGACACACATATGCCTCCACTCGATCCAGAATTGCAGCATGCACTTGAGATGTTTTCTCGCTTCTTCGATCTTATCCACCAGCCATTAGCGATTATTAATCGCGAGGGAAAATACGTTTATTACAATCAGGAAAGCGCAGATCTGGATGGCTATACCGTTGAGCAGGCGCTCGGTCACCACATGCTGGACGTGTACCCCAAGATGAAAGAGTCACAAAGCACTATGCTGCACTCTCTCAAACAGGGGGTGGAATATATCGGTCACTATCAGGTCTATTACAACGCTAAAGGGCAGGCCGTAGATTATCAGCACACCACAGCGCCGCTGTATGGCAGCAGTGGTGAAATGGTCGGCGTGATTGAGATTGGCAGAAACATGTCCAGCGTGCGCCGATTGCAAGAGCAGGTTGTCGAATTAAATCAATTACTCTACTCAAATCGAGCAGAAAACACGCACGACATCATTACGGAAAACGCCGCAATGCTTGCGTTGATAGACAAAGGTAAACGCCTTGCCGTCAACGATATTCCTGTCGTCATTGTGGGAGAGACCGGCACTGGCAAAGAGCTTTTTGCGCGCTTAATACATCGTTGCAGCAAGCGGGCGAAAAAGCCTTTCATCGCCCTAAACTGTGGCGCGCTACCTCCAACGTTGATAGAGAGCACCCTCTTTGGCACAGTCAAAGGGGCTTTTACCGGTGCAGAAAATAGCCAAGGTTATCTTGAGCTTGCTGACGGTGGAACCCTGTTCCTCGATGAACTGAATGCCATGCCAATAGAAATGCAAAGCAAGCTACTGCGCTTTCTACAGGACAAAAGCTTCTGGAAATTGGGGGGAAATCATGAGATTCATTCCAACGTGCGTATCGTAGCAGCAATGAATGAATCCCCTACCCAGTTAATCAAGCAAAATAGAATGCGCGCAGACCTGTTCTATCGTCTTGGAGTAGGGATGCTCGCGTTGCCACCGCTTGCCTCCCGACCAGAGGATATCCTGCTTTTGAGTCGCTACTTTATTGATAAATATCGCGATGACGTTGAGCATGACATTCAGGGAATAAGTGAGAAGGCCTGCAGTATTCTACTGAAGCGCTCATGGCCTGGTAACGTCCGTATGTTGGAAAATACCATCGTACGCAGCATGATTATGCAAGAACGCGACGGTCCGTTAGAAAACATTGCTTACGATGAGGAGTGTCCAGAGCTATTCCCTGAAAGCAGCACGGCTCGCGAGGTGCCTGCAGAGCAACTCCATACTCTTGAGTCATTTGCCAGCAACGGCGATCTCGTCAGTCAAGTGGCCCAGTTTGAACAACACCTGATTACCCGTGCGCTTAATCATGCCAATGGCAACGTCGCAGAAGCCGCCAAAAAACTGGGGCTATCCCGTACAACGCTGCATTATAAAATCAAAAAATATGCGATTCGATTAGGGGTATTATCTAACGGAGCTTAACCATTTTAGTCATAATCCACCGGCCAAAAGGTCGGTGGATTAATATGAGTGACGTTTACAGAATATCTTTGTCAGAATAAAAAACGCATTCAGTTAATGTTTTTTAATGTACATGTCCTTGGTATAGAAATATCCAAGATTGTTAGTGTGATACCCACCGACATACGGTTTTACTAGCTTAACGACCACATATTGGTAAACAGGAATAGCAGGAACATTTTGCGCGAGAACATCTTCTGCCTTCTGGTAAAACTGCCCTCTTTGTTCAAGACTTCCAGCCATTGCCGCTTGCTTCATTGCCTCATCAAAATCAGCGTTGCTAAAGCCGGTAGTATTCTGACTATCGCCAGTACGGAAATTATTTAAAAAGGTTGAAGCATCATCATAATCGGCAATCCATGCATAGCGTACCAAGTCATAAGTGCGGCTGTGCATGGTGTCTAACATGGTTTTCCATTCCTGATTTTGCAGTTTGGCTTCCACGCCTAAATTTTTTTTCCACATCGAACTTGCCGCAATAGCAATTCGCTGATGAGACTCCGAGGTATTGTAGAGTAAATCAAAACTCAATGGTTTCGCTTCGCTAAAACCAGCCTCTTTCAGCAATTTCTTCGCCTCGGTGATCCGCTGTTCATGCGTCCAGCTTGCGTAGTCTGGCTTCTTGAACGTCACACCACCGGTCGTATCCTGACTCGTCATCCATGCCGGCCGCTGTCCCTGGCCTAATACTTTCTCGGCAATAATATCTTTATCTAAACCAAGGTTTAATGCCAACCGCACCCGAGGATCATTAAATGGCGCTTTTGTTGTATTGAATTGGTAATAATACGTCGCCAGATTGGGTTCAACATGAACCTGCTCACCCAACTGCGCTTTTAGCGCTTTAAATTGAATCTGCGGAACCGGATAAGCAATATCGATTTCTCCGGCTTTATAACGATTTATATCCGCTGTTTCAGATGCAATAGGTAAATAAGTCACACGGTTAATCACCGTATGGGCATCATCCCAATAGTTTTTATTACGTTCTCCAACCACTTTTTCATTCACAACCCATTGCGAAAGGGTGTAAGCACCGCTGCTGACAAAATTTCCCGGCTGAGTCCATTTATCGCCATATTTCTCTACGGTTTTCTGGTTGATAGGCACTAATGAGTTATGCGCCAGCATCGAAAGAAAATAGGCCACCGGCTGATTCAGCGTTACCTGTACGGTTTTATCGTCCAGCGCTTTGATACCAAGCGTATCCGGTGATTGCTTGCCCGCCACGATTTCCCCTGCGTTAGTGACATGCATGTTATTAAGATAGCTACCATAAGGAGAAACCGTTTTAGGATCGACAAGCCTACGCCAGCTAAATACCACATCCTGCGCGGTAATAGGCTCGCCATTCGACCACTTAATATCAGGTCTTAAATGAAACGTCCAAACGCGGTTGTCTTTATTCTCCCAGCTTTCAGCCAATCGAGGCTCTATGCTGCCATCGTGTTTAATGCCGACCAGCCCATCAAAAAAATCGCTGATAATATTAAACTCAACGTCGCTCTCGACCTTATGCGGGTCAAGCGATGCGGGTTCACTGCCGTTATTTCTGACGAGTTCCTGCTTAGTCGCCAGTTCTGTTCCTGCGGGGATAACCGCCGCCAGCGCAGAGCTACACATTCCCATTAGCCCTAATGTAAGCCAGATATTGCGTTGTATTTTATGTTGGTTTGCAGCCATTACGTTCACCTTATGCAGTGATTTTTATAGGTATTATTTGTTTAATCTCTATGGCTTCGATTTACAATGAATTTAACTAACTATTTACATTAGATGTGACATACCGCATTTACATCACGCGCCTATTTATTCAACGCGTAATTCAATACTGATAAATATAAAAACTAACCAAAAAAATACGCAAAAAAAATCCGGTGCCATTACTGACACCGGATCCACTGTTCTCAATGAGAAGTTAAAGATTAATGGCGAATGCCGTTATCATCTTCATCAACGCCTTCCGCGTCGTCTTCGTCATCTTCGTCGCCTTCTTCACCATTTGGATCTTCGAAGTAGGTACCCCAGCCGTCGTAATTCACGTTCATTTTTTCGGCTAGGTTCATCAGCTGTTCAACCTGAGTGTCGATAACTTCCGCATTCAGACCGACTTCGCTGATCACATCACAGCACATCAACAATGTACCGTCTTCAACTTCCAGTTCTTCGGCATCCGTCACTTCATAACCCAGTTTGAAAGCTTCAACCGCCGCTTTCTCTAACAGCTCGAAGTTATCCGCCGAAAGGTGGTGTTCAATAGTGTATAACGCGTCCGGATCGCTACCGTCATCCAGCAGTTCTTCAATGATCAGGCGAGTTTCTTCACGTTGTTCTTCTAATAGCTCAGGGTTTGCCATGTCTTTGTCCTCAATCTGTGTGCAATCGCGCTAGTTTCATTCTCCCACAGCCACGGCTGCGCCTCCATAAGAAACGTGAATATTTATCTGACTGGGGGTTGATTTTGAATTTTAATACACTTAATGTGAATATTAATTCATCAAGCACAATAAAAACACAACTGGGGATGGGCACTATGAGTCAGCTATATCAGCATCACTTTCTTAGACTATTAGATTTCACTCCTGCGGATATCGCATACCTACTCACTTTAGCCGCTGAGTTAAAGCAGGCTAAAAAGGCAGGCAATGAACCGCAGACGCTGAAAGGTAAGAATATCGCGCTCATCTTCGAAAAAGACTCCACCCGAACCCGTTGCTCTTTCGAAGTTGCCGCTTATGACCAAGGAGCCAACGTGACCTATTTAGGCTCCAACGGCAGCCAGATTGGCCATAAAGAATCCATTAAAGACAGCGCACGAGTTCTGGGCAGAATGTACGACGCTATTCAATACCGTGGGTGGGGGCAAGAGGTGGTCGAAACGCTGGCTCAGTATGCCGGAGTACCGATTTGGAACGGGCTTACCGACGAATTCCATCCAACCCAAATTTTGGCCGATCTGCTTACAATTCAGGAGCATATGCCAAACAAGCCACTATCGCAGGTAAAACTCGCGTATTTGGGCGATGCACGTAACAACATGGGTAATTCTCTGCTGGAGGGGGCCGCTCTGATGGGAATGGAGCTACGTTTAGTGGCCCCAAAAGCCTGCTGGCCGGAAGCGGAGCTGGTAGCTCAGTGCCAAGCTATTGCCGATAAAACTGGAGCCAAGCTCGTTCTTACTGAAGATCTCGCCGAAGGCGTGAAAGATGCCGATTTCCTGTATACCGACGTTTGGGTTTCTATGGGAGAACCGAAAGAAGTGTGGAAAGAACGTATCGCGCAGCTACTGCCGTATCAAGTCAACATGAACGTGATTAAGCTAACGGGTAATCCACAGGTCAAATTCCTGCACTGCTTACCTGCATTTCATGACGATCAAACGGCCGTCGGCAAACAAATGGCGGAACAATACGGCTTACACGGCGGAATGGAAGTCACCGACGAAGTATTCGAATCTGAACATAGCATTGTGTTCGACGAAGCAGAAAATCGCATGCATACCATTAAAGCCGTAATGGTGGCGACGTTGGGTAAACTCTAATTACAACTCTACTCACCAACAAATCAGCGCGCCTGATATTCATCGGCGCGCTAATTTTATTTTAAATCGCGGTCACGACTTCAGGCCTAATACAAGTGCCTTTTTCTCGGCGTAAAATTGCTTCGGCATCGGATAACGCGCCAATGAATGCCGTTCCGCCGGTTTGTTCGACAAACTCAATGACGGCCTCCGCCTTTGGCCCCATGGCACCATCAGGTGCGGCAAAAGGACGCAATATTTCAGGCGTAACATCACGCAAAGCTCTAGCCTGCGGCGTCCCCCAATCCTGATAGACCGCATCTGCGTCGGTTAAAATCATTAAATATTCAGCTTGCAGCTCTTGGGCTAGTAAAGAAGCGGATAAATCCTTATCGATAACTGCTTCAACGCCACAATAGCCATGTTGATTCGCAATCACCGGCATTCCACCGCCCCCAGCACAAACTACAATATGATCGCTATCTAGCAAGCACTTAATGGAGGCAAGCTCTACCACCTTCCTCGGCTTAGGCGAGGCCACAACACGGCGAAAATATTGACCATCCGCTTTCATCGTCCAGCCATAACGCGCCTCTGGCTCATGTTGCTGATCGGGGGAGGTATACAGGGCCAATAAATTTACTCGGATGCTGGAACGCGGGGTCATCTGCCTCCACTTGAATGCGTGTCAAAAGAGTAACCACCTGTGGAATACTCTCTTTTTGCTCCAGCGTTTGAGCAATCATATACCCCAACATTCCCTGAGTTTCAGCCACGAGAATATCCAGCGGATACGCAGGCGTTTGCTGATCCAAGGCCCCTTGCAACGCAAGTAAGCCTACCTGTGGGCCATTACCATGCACAATCACCACTCGATAATTTTTGACCAGACCAGCAACTACCTCTGCCACCTGAGTAATATTTTTGTACTGATTTTGGGCCGAAAGAGTTTCTCCACGCTGCAAAATAGCGTTTCCTCCCAGCGCGATAACAACGGTTGGTTTCATTTTATTCCCCATAAAAAGCGTTAATTTGTTGGGGTAAAAATAAGTTTATTTAAAATATAAAATGTGATGGTTGCTACATTTAAAATACAGTCTATTATTTTTTTATAATCAGAATGCCACGCCGCCATTTAATTAAATAAAATTGAATAATAGATTTTTTAATTTTTTTTACTAATAAGCCTTCAAATAAGAAAACTTACCTTACAATAGATCAAATGTGATTTATCTCACCAGAATCCCCTTACGATTATTATAGCTTACCGTCATAGCGATTTGGCACGAACCATTTTTCATTATAGCTATGCCCAATAATTTCAATATTTGGGACGGTAGCATTTTTGACGTCCAGCACCACCGATTGAATCAGTGATAGGGATGAGCAGAACAGCTAACGCTCCAAATGCTAGAAGTGCTGGGTATTCAGGGGAGTATCTTATGTCACAATCGATAGAGCATGCGGGCTCACCGCAAAAAACAGGTATACCAGCTTGGTGGGTAACTGTATTTTTATTCTGGCTCGGCTGGATATTTATGTATGCAGACCGTACAGTATTGAACCCAGTGATGGGAGAACTACAGAAAGAGTTTGGATTAAATGGAACGCAATTAGGAATACTTAATTCAGTTTTTTATTTTTCCTATGCACTACTGCAAGTCCCAGCAGGAATTCTAGGCGATAAAATCGGTAAGAAAAAAGTATTAGTCCCTGGTTTTTTATTATTTGGCATTTTCACCGCCGTCACCGGATGGGCGAAAACTTGGACGACGCTACTATTTTCTCGCGTCGTTACTGGTGCTGGAGAAGGGACTTATTACGGCCCTCAATATGGTTTATCTTCTGAACAAATTCCTAAGAAATATCGTTCTCTGGGCAGCGCCATCATTAACAGCGGTATGGCATTCGGTATTGCTCTTGGACTGATGTCATCAAGCTGGCTTGTATACGATCAGGGGCACAGTTGGAGAATGCCGTTTTACGCGATGGCCGTGCCAAGCATCCTAACCGGCTTAGCTATTTGGTTTTTCGTTAAAGAAAAGAAACGCAGTGCTGTCACCGCCGATGGCGTCGCGGTTAAAAAAGGCAAATTCAGTGATTTACTGAAAAACCGCAACCTGCTGTTGGTCTATCTGATGGTGTTTTGTAGCCTGTTTGGCTTCTTCGTTATTCTGACATGGCTGCCCTATTACCTCCAAAGTGAACGCGGGATCCCTGGCAGTGAAACCGGCTTTATCTCGTCTTTGGTGGCATGGATTTCGATTCCTGGCGCCCTGATGTTCTCAACCATTTCAGACCGTTTAGGCAAGCGTAAACCACTCATTTTAATTCTGGTTCCACTCGCCATTCTGAGCATGCTCTCAATTGTTTGGATGCCCACCATGGGTGGCGTTATTACGGCGCTATGTATCTATGGTTTGGTTGGCAAGCTCGCACTCGACCCAGTTCTGGTGGCTTTAGTTGCCGATAGCGTAGACGAAAATAACTACAGCACCGCCTTCGGTTTATTCAACTTTATCGGCATGAGCTCCTCTATTTTGGCGCCGATCATCGCCGGTGCGGCTCGCGATCTCACCGGCAGTTTAGCCTCCAGTTTCTACGTATCAGCAGCCCTCTTGGTCATTGGCCTGTGCGGCATGTTGTTCCTGAAAGAAAAGAAATAATCCGAGGGAATTAAAATGATTTATGCATCTGTAAAAAAAGGCAGTTTTCAGGACTCCGTCAGTCTGATGCTGATATCACGTAAGCTCAGTGAATCACCTCAGGTCGATGAGGTTTCCGTCATGATGGGCACTCCAGCGAACAAATCACTGCTAGAGACGACGGGCTTCTGGCATGACAGTTTTGCCAGCGCCACACCAAACGATATCTGCGTAGCAATACGGACTCACGTAGAGGTTCCTGATATTGCCCAGCTCATCAGCCGACAGTTGGAAACTGAGTTGAGCGCTATCGCTCAAGGACAAGCCAGTGGGCAGCACTTGCAAAAGGTTCGTCGTTGGGAAACTGCGCTGCAAAAGCTTCCTGATGCCAATCTGTTACTCATCTCCGTCGCGGGGGAATACGCTAACGACCTAGCCCGTCAAGGGTTAGAAAACGGCAAAAACGTTATGTTGTTCTCCGATAACGTGCCGGTTGAACAAGAGCTCGCACTTAAGCAAACCGCTCGGGAAAAAGGGTTGCTGGTGATGGGGCCCGACTGCGGTACCACCATGGTGGCAGGCGCACCTTTAGCCTTCGCTAACGTTCTGCCTAAAGGATCTATCGGGGTAATTGGCGCATCCGGCACGGGCATTCAAGAGCTCACGTCACAAATCGCATTGCTCGGTCATGGGGTAACACATGCACTGGGCCTTGGCGGCCGCGATCTCAGCGAAGCGATTGGCGGTATCAGTGCGCTAAGCGCGCTAGAGATCCTTGCAGGAGATGAACAGAGCAAAGTACTCGCCTTTGTATCCAAACCTCCAGCGGAAAGTGTGCGTAAGCAGGTAATTAACGCCATGCAAGCCGTGGCAAAGCCAGTAGTCGCGCTCTTTTTAGGTAGTAAACCTGAACATAAACACGAAGGGAATGTTTGGCTAGCCAGCTCATTAGCGGAAGCTGCTCACCTTGCCGTTATGCTGGCCAGCGTTGAGGAAATCGCCGCCGCCCAGTCTAGCGTGGTAGGTAAGAAAATCCTTGGTCTCTATGCTGGTGGCACACTGGCGGCGGAAGCCGCGATGTTGTTGGCAGAGCAGATTAACGTCACTGCCGATAGCAAGCACGAGCGCGGCATTATGCTGCACGCCCAAGGACATACCCTCATCGACTTGGGTGATGATGCTTACACCGTTGGACGTCCACACCCAATGATCGACCCAACTAGCCGCTCGCTTGAGATCCAAAAGATTGCCCACCAGCCAGAAATTGGTGTGCTGATGGTCGACGTTGTGCTGGGCTATGGTGCATGCGCCGATCCTGCCAGCGCAGTTCTGGAAGCAGTAAACAAAGTACGCGCAGCACGCGGCGCTGAAAATCCATTAGTCGTCATCGCAACGGTTACCGGAACTCAGCAAGATCCTCAGCCGCGCGCTGAGCAGATCGACACGCTCATCAACGGCGATATTGTCGTGATGAACACGCTACAGGAAGCCGTGTTATTGGCTCACCATCTGATCGTCCGCGCACCAGAGACACCTCATTACTCCCGTGCTCCACTGCTGGATGGCGTCAAAGTCATCAACGCAGGCCTGCGCAGCTTTGCTCAGGATTTACAAAGCACCGGCTGCCCTGTGGTGCATTACCAATGGGCCCCCATCGCGGGCGGCAACGCTCATTTAGCCAGTTTGCTAAAACAACTACATTAAGAGGTCTGCTATGTACTCATCTATTACGCACGCCAATGAGGCGATCGTGGCACGCATTAAAGAAGCCCGCCCATTCTGGACCGGTGTTCATTTGGCGAAAGACGTTATTCCAGCTTTACGTCAGGGGAAAACCTTACTGCACGCCGGACCACCGATTGAATGGCAGGATATGACGGGGCCGATGCGTGGAGCATGCCTCGGTGCATGCCTCTATGAAGGCTGGGCTCAGAATGAACAGCAAGCTCATGCTCTGCTTGAAGCAGGAGGGGTAACGTTTATCCCTTGCCATCATGTTAACGCCGTCGGCCCAATGGGAGGGATTACCTCCGCCAATATGCCAGTGCTTGAAGTCAAGAATCATACACATGGCAACAGTGCCTACTGTAATTTGAATGAAGGCATTGGCAAGGTGATGCGTTTCGGGGCCTATGGCGAAGACGTTCAACACCGCCTACGTTGGATGCGCGATACTTTAGCTCCGGTGTTGCAACAGGCGCTGAGTGAAACCGAAAACGGCATCGATCTCAGTGCGCTGATGGCGCAGGCCATCACGATGGGAGATGAATTCCATCAGCGTAACATTGCCGCCTCTGCGCTGCTGATGCGCACGCTGGCGCCTAAAATTGCGCTACAAAACGACGATAAAGCACGGCTGGGTGAGGTCTTACAGTTCCTTAGCGTAACCGACCAGTTCTTCTTGAATCTCGCTATGGCTTATTGCAAAGCAGTGATGGATGCCGCCGCGGAAATCAAAGCGGGTTCCATTGTGACAGCGATGACGCGCAATGGCCGAGACTTCGGCATTCGCGTAAGTGGGCTGGGCGATCGTTGGTTTACGGCGCCGGTCAATACGCCTCAAGGGCTGTTCTTCACCGGCTTTAGCCAAGATGACGCTAACCCGGATATCGGCGATAGCGCCATCACTGAAACCTTTGGCATCGGCGGTGCAGCGATGATTGCTGCACCAGGCGTCACGCGTTTTGTCGGCGCTGGTGGCATGGATGCAGCGCAAGAAACCTCTGAAGAAATGAGCGAGATCTATTTACAGCATAATCCGCTGCTGCAAATTCCATCATGGAATTTCCAAGGCGCGTGCTTAGGTCTAGATATTCGCCGCGTCGTCGAAACAGGGATCACTCCGCTCATCAATACCGGTATTGCCCATCGCGAAGCAGGCATTGGTCAGGTCGGTGCAGGTACCGTTCGGGCACCGTTACCTTGTTTTGAACAAGCGCTAGAAGCGCTGGCTGAAGCAATGAATATTCACGCATAGCCGTTCGCACCAAACGTTTCACACATAACTTAGGCGTCTGCCTAACCGCAGACGCTTTCCCTCAAACCAATAGGAGAACGGATAATGATTTGCTCTCCTTTAGCCGCCAGCGATTGCCTACCGCCAATAAGTGGCGTTTGGGTATGTGAAAATCGGTTTAATCACGCTATCAATCTACGTAATGCATCACATCAATTATTAACACTACACCGCTATGGACAGGGTATCAGCCCGATGGGATGGCTGATACGCCGCGCTGACTTTGACCAGCTCGCCCATTTTTTGGAACCCGAAACCCGCCTGACAGCCATGAACGGTGGTTTGCATACTCCCTATTTTCAATTACTCAAACCACGGCGTACGCTCTGTTTACGCATGTCAGATACGCTACAGATAGCGCCGCAGCTTCTTGGGCAATATCTGGCGCGTTATGACAAGGAGACTGGACTGTGTGGGCCGCTCAGTCAGACACCTCACTCACCGTCACCCTATCTCAAGATTTTCGAAACACAGCTTTCTCGCTGGGCACAAGGTCTCACCCCAGATTGGCGTTCTATGATTGGCTTAGGTCCTGGCTTAACCCCCAGCGGTGACGACATGTTGGTAGGTATGATGGCCGTTCTATACGCCACGTATCACACCGCTCAGTTATCTTCGCTCCTTCCAACCGAAAGTCAGTTGACAGCATTAACCACAAGCGTCAGCGCCAGCTATCTTTACTATGCAAAACTCGGTTATTTCAGCACCACACTACACACGCTTCTACGTCGACTCGCATGTGGCTCACAGGGTATAGCACACTCACTTGAAAGCATGCTGCATCATGGACATACTTCGGGAGCAGACACCTTGTTGGGAATGGATCTCACTCTGCGCTGGCAACATGCTCATCAACGGAGGGGCGAATATAATGTTTGATCAAGAAACGCTCCGCACTTTTATTCGGGTGGCTGAAACACGTAGCTTCTCTAAAGCTGCGGAATGCCTACATAAAACACCTGCAGCCATCAGCTATCGCATTAAAACGCTAGAGGAAAGTCTGGGAACGCAGCTATTTCTGCGCACCACGCGAACCGTCAGTCTTACGCCTGCGGGAACGCATTTACTTGAACGTTGCCACCAATGGTTAAGTTGGATCGACGCGATGCCCGACGAACTAAGTCAGGTTAACGACGGCGTCGAACGACAGGTTAATATCGTGGTCAATAATCTGCTCTATAATGCGTCATCAGCGGCAAAACTGCTGACATGGCTAAATCAGCGTTTTCCTTTCACCCAATTCCAACTTTCGCGTCAGGTTTATATGGGCGTCTGGGATGCTATGCTCTACGATGATTTCCAGCTAGCCATTGGTGTAACAGGCTCTGAATCCCTCTCCAACTCAATACGCACCCTGCCATTTGGCGAAGTGAGCTGGGTCTTTGTACTCGCCCCCCACCATCCATTAGCAGCAAGCTCAAGCCCTTTAACGAATACACTCTTGCGCGCATACCCCGCCATTAATATCGAAGACACTTCGCGAAATTTAACGAAGCGAGTTGCTTGGCTGTTGCCGGGACAAAAAGAGA
Source organism: Hafnia paralvei (assembly GCF_020150375.1). Taxonomy (NCBI): domain Bacteria; kingdom Pseudomonadati; phylum Pseudomonadota; class Gammaproteobacteria; order Enterobacterales; family Hafniaceae; genus Hafnia; species Hafnia paralvei. The sequence continues at coordinate 4,167,943 of NZ_CP083737.1, forward strand.
TTAAAGTTCCAGATATGCAGACCAAACTCGAATGCCACCTAGATGGCCTTGGAGTGGGGTTTTTACCAAAAAATATTTGCCAACCGTTCATTGAACGGGGGCAATTGCTGACGCGAGATGTCGAAAACAAACGCCAACCCTCACCTTTATCTCTGGCATGGAGTAAAGACCGTAACGGTAAAGCGGTACAGGAAATTGTTTCATTATTTAAGTATGGGGATGAGCGAATACGTGGTTTTCTTGCCAATATCGACAAATACACACTGCTATAGTGGCGTTTTTATAAAATTAATCATCGCAACCACTGCTCTGGTTGCGATGAATCACCAATCTGCTTAACCAAATCAGTTAACCAAAATCTTCACGACTGCCTTCTTGACTGGCGCATTGTCGCCTGATGAGCACATCGGCTTATGCAACTCTCCAGGATAGAACACCACAAAATCGCCTGGGTTCATGATAATACTTTTCTCTTCAAGCCCCTGCTGGTCGAGCGGTAGAAACGCAATGTCGCTCCCCTCTAGCCATTCCCCCTGCCCCTCGGGAGCAGCCAAATTGCTAAAGGTCATTTTTTCCTGTCCGGCGAGCACAATCTGAATATCTAAATAGCGTCCATGATATTCCTGACGACGTTCTTCCGCCGGAGAGGTTGAATCATTAAAAACCATCACAAACTGGTTTTCACCATCAATATCAAATCGGCCTAACGCCGAATCGACGTTGATATTTTCCATAACATACTGAATAGCCTGCTTTAACTTTGCAGGTAGATAAGGCAGTAGTGCTAAATGGTTAACATTCCCGGTGATCATAAATTCCTCAATGTTATAATTAAATTATTTTGAAACATTGTTTTATTATATCTCTAGAGAAACCGCTGAAACGAGGTATTAACCACAATTTGGCTTATAGTAGTCCCCCCACAACCCCCCTTCACAGGGGGGACCAAGAAACTACTTTTATCACATCAACCAATAGATACTTTCATAGGGCTGCAATAGTGCTGGAATATCATCCTGTTGCGGATAATTGCCCATGAGCATACAGCCCTCCTTCGGCAGCGTCATCTCTAGGGTTAATGACTGCGACTGAGCACTGAGGTTGGCCAAAACATACAATGCACGCCCCTGATGGCTGCGGCGATAGCACCACAATGATGGATGATCCGGCAGCAAATCTACATAGTCGCCATGTGTCAGCAAAGGCAATTGTTTGCGAAGCTCAATGAGTGCCTGATAGCAGTAATAAACTGAATTTTTATCCGCCATCGCGGCTTGCGCATTAATTTCGGAGAAGTTGCCTGCGGGCTCAATCCACGGAGTACCCTGAGTAAACCCGGCATTTTTATCCACGCTCCACTGCATCGGCGTACGACTATTGTCACGCGATTTAGTCGCTAAAATCGCCAGCAGTTCGGCGCTCTCACGCCCCTGCGCACTCAGCTCACGGAACATATTCAGGCTTTCTACGTCTCGATACTGCTCAATACGCGTAAAGCCCGGATTGGTCATACCAATCTCTTCGCCCTGAAAAATATAGGGGGTTCCCTGCATACCATGTAAAACCATTGCCAACATTTTTGCAGCAGTCACGCGCAACTCGCCTTCGTCGCCAAAACGAGAAACAATACGCGGCTGATCGTGATTACACCAAAACAGCGCATTCCACGCTTTGTTGTGCATTCCCTGCTGCCAATAGGCAAAAATCTTCTTCAGCTCGATAAAATCTGGACGGGCTAGCGTCCATTTCTCCCCACCGGGATAATCAACTTTGAGATGGTGAAAATTAAAGGTCATCGATAGCTCGCTACCGTCTAGCGCCGCATAGCGCTGGCAGTGCTCAAGCTGAGTTGACGACATTTCACCGACCGTCATAAGCCCACGCGGTTTAAATACGTCGCGTCCAAACTCGCCAAGAAACTCGTGAATTCTTGGGCCATCGGTGTAAAAGCGTCGGCCATCACCCTGTAAATCGTCGGGGAAGTCTTGCTGCTTGGAAACCAGATTGATGACATCTAATCGCAGGCCATCCACGCCCTTGTCAGCCCAGAAATGACACACCGATTTCAGCGCTTCACGTACCGGTGGGTGCTCCCAATTCAAGTCCGCCTGCTCAGGAGCAAAAAGATGCAGATAATACTGATCTGCGCTTTCAGACCATTGCCAAGCATCCCCCCCAAATTTTGAGCGCCAGTTATTTGGCAGTGCATCCGCTTTACCATCGCGCCAGATATAAAAGTGATGCTTCTCGTTCGCTGGGTCTTGTGCCGCTACAAACCACGGATGCTGCGTTGAGGTATGGTTAAATACCATATCCATTACAATCCGCATTCCGCGTTGATGAGCCTGTTCCACCAAGCGTTCAAAGTCAGCCATCGTGCCGTAATCAGGGTTAATCGCGCAGTAATCCGCCACATCATAGCCATTATCAATCTGCGGCGACGGATATACCGGCGTCAGCCACAGTGCACTCACGCCGAGTTTTTCAAGATAGTCTAGACGACTGATAATGCCGTTAAGATCGCCAGTGCCGGTGCCTGTACTGTCTTGAAAGCTTTTTGGGTAGATTTGATAAATCACCCCGTTTTGCCACCACGGAAGTGTTTCACTCATCGTCATATTCCTATTATTCAACCCTTCGTATACGAAATACGAAGAGATAGCAGTTCGTTATACCGGCAGCTCGCCGCGTTTTTCTTTGCGCTTGTAAACCAAGATAGTCAGAACCAAAGGCACAACGACCGCAACCACCATCGCTACCGCATAGATGCCCCAGAAGCGCGGTTGGATAGACAGAATGCCAGGCAAACCCCCTACGCCAATCCCGTTAGCCATCACGCCAAACAGCCCGCAAATCAGACCTGCACAGGCCCCGCCGATCATCGCGCACAGCATTGGGAAACGATATTTAAGGTTGATACCGTACATGGCAGGTTCGGTCACACCGAGGTAAGCAGAGATAGCGGCTGGCACAGAGATTTCTCGTTCATTGGCTTTGCGACTAACAAAAATAATCGCTAATACTGCAGAAGCCTGCGCAATATTAGACAGTGCGATAATTGGCCACACCGGCGTTCCGCCCATGCTCTGCACCATCTGCATATCGATCGCCAACGTCGTTTGATGCACGCCGGTAACCACCAACGGCGCATATAAGAAACCAAACAGCGCAGCACCGATTGGGGCAAAACTGCCCGTCATGACCGACTTCACGCACCACGCCACGCCGTCGCCAATCATGCGGCCAAACGGCCCGATCAGGGTATGAGCTAAGAATACCGCCAGCAGCAATGAAGTAACCGGAACCACCACCAGATAGAGGTAGTCGGGAATTAAACGTTTCAGTCGAGTTTCAATCCATCCCAGCGCTAAACCAGCCAGCATAGAGGGAATAACCTGCGCCTGATAACCCACTTTCTCAATGGTAAACCAGCCGAAATTCCACACGTCGGGCAACTGCTGGCCTAGCATGTAAGAGTTCATCAACTGTGGGGAAACCAAAGTGACCCCCAAAACGATACCAAGAATGGGCGTACCACCCATTTTCTTCACCGTCGACCAACAGACGCCCACCGGTAAATAGAAGAAAATAGCTTCGCCTAATAACCACAGGAAATCGTAAATCGTTTTCCATGCTGGGTGTAACGCCGTTAGCGGTTGCCCATCGACCAGCGGAATATCACCGATCACATTGCGGAATCCCAAAATCAAACCACCGCTAATCAGCGCTGGTAACAGTGGGAAAAAGATCTCGGCAAAGTGAGAGATCGCAATTTCCCACCAGCTCATATTCTGCCGGGCTGCTTTTTTTGCCTGTTCTTTGTCGCTCGCATCCACATGTGCGGTGCTGATCAACGCCTGATACCAATCACCGACGTCCATGCCGATAACGACCTGAAACTGCCCTGCATTGGTGAAACAACCTTTCACCATCGGCAGCTCTTCAATTTTTTTTGGCGAAGCTAACGCCGGATCGTTCAATACAAAGCGCAATCGGGTAAGGCAATGGCTGACAGTGGCGATATTTCCGCGCCCGCCCACCAACGTAATCAGCCGATCAACCTGATCTTGTTTTACCTTGCTCATAATGAGTACCTGTAGATTCGTTCTGGTTTAAGAGTAACGCGGATCTCAATCATTCGATCCATAAGCATCTGGCTGTTTAAAGCGTAGCCACTCTTCTCTTCCTATGGAACGGGAACGTTCCCGAAACTAGGCGGAGATCACAAGAATTGTGGTGAGGGAATAGGAAAGGGAGCAACAGAACGCAATCCACCGTTAAAATCGAGCCAATCTACCGGCTAAATATTCTTCAGCCACCCGTCGCTGAAGGTGACTGTGAATCTAGATATTTTGCTCCCCAGCATGCCAATAGCAGATAAAGTGCAAACGGCAATAAGAAGCTAAACCGTAGCGCGATAATTTCTACCAGCATGGCCTGCAGATAAGGCACAACGGCGCCGCCAATTCCTGCCATGATTAAAATACCTGCGGCCAAATTGGCTAGCTGGGGCACCGTCTTCATACTGTGGCTGAAAATAATAGGATACATAATTGAATTAGCGAAACCAATCAACAGTAATAAATATCCGCCGATGGTGTTATTCAACACTATTGCTAAAAACACGAGTAAAGCAGAAGTGATAGTTACCGTAAAAAAGGCTTTTCGCAGGCTAACTTTATGGGCAAGAAAACCAAAGAGAAAACGGCCAATTAAAGCGCATCCCCAGTAAAAAGAGATTAATGAAATAGCGACTTCCGCATCCCACTGACCTAGTGAAGTGAGATAGCTAATAGTATTAGTACCTAAAGTGACCTCAACACCTACATAGGTAAATATAGCGCAGGCGGAAAAAACAAAACCTTTATTTTGCCAAAGTTGGACAAACTTCCGCTCTATTGATTTGGGTTGCATCACATCGGGAATTTTGATCAAGAAAGTGATCATTATCAGCATGCCAGAGAATATCGCCAGCCCCAGCCAAATCCATCTGATGGGTTCTTTGTGGCTGACATAATCAATGGGGGAATACTGTAGAGCGAAAGCAATACACAGTGGGGCTAATGTTGTTCCTAAAGAATTAACTGCCGATGCAAGACTCAGGTTGCCCACCCGCTTATGTTCTTTACTCAGTAGGGTGAGGTAAGGATTTGCGACCACTTGCAACGCCGCCACCCCCGTTGCAATCACAAAAACCGCACACATAGAAAGCGAAAGGAAATATTGACTTAATGCATAACTCAGCAAAAGGCATCCGCCCATCACCAGACTCAATGAAGCTCGTAAAACGTATCGATATCCCAGAGAAGCTATCAACGAAGAACAGGGTAAACAGGTCACAAAAGGAGCTACATAAAAAAGGACATTAATCAACATGGCCTGAGGCCACGATAGGTTAAAGTAGTGATAGAAAAACAAGACTAGCGTGCTGTTAATGGCAGTGATCAGTCCCCATAAAAAAAATGTAGAGCCGAGTGTAGCCAAGTTTTTTTCCATGTGCTTATATTCCACTGATTTATTTTCGTTTAATGTTTTCACAACAAGCGCTAATATATATATAAAATTTATCTATTGGGCATCCAGATATTCATATTTAGCTATGTTAATCTCTTTCCAACACAATAGGAGCATATAATGGATATAAAAAACATATTTCGCGACACAGTATTAAACAATACTGAAATTGGCGTACTTCAATATATCCAAGCTAACCCCGAAAAGTGTATTCAGGAAGGTATACGTAGCGTGGCCGAGAGATGCTACAGCAATCCTTCAACTCTCGTGCGTCTAGCCAAAAAGCTCAAGTTCAACGGCTGGCTAGAAATGGTCTATTTCATAAAATTTAATATTACTTTGCCTAAACTCGATGTGACTAATGACGTTAACTTTATGAATATCCGACCGCAGGAGAAGTTAGAGTCTCTTTTGCAGAAGTTAGCAAAAGAAAGAGTTCTTATCCACGGCAGCGGTTTCTCCCAACTCATCGCCCAATATATCTACAATAAATTTCTGGTCACCGGAGTCAATGCCAGTTTGGCTCTATGGCCAGATTATGAAATTCTAGAACAAAAGAATGCCAATAAATTTGATTCCGTCTGGATTATTTCAAAATCAGGCAGGAGTTCATCAGCACTCAGTTGGGTGAAGGCTCTAGAGCAAAAAAACATCGATCTTGTCTGCTTTACTGGCGATCACGAGAGTCCGTTGGCACAGGCCGCCGATATCTCATTTATTATCCACGACCCGCAAAAATATGATGATGATATCTACTGGTCAAATCCATTCTTTGGCTATTGTATTTTGGGGTTTGAGCATCTTCTCAAACTGTGGTTTAACCAAAGATAAGCAGGGCCCCCACAGAGTGCCCTGCTTCTTTTTTATTTCCAGTTTTGGAACTGTGCCCCCTGTAAATAGGCTGCCACTAATTTCTCAGCCAATGACCATGAACCCACTAGCGGGTGCGCCATTAACGCTCTGACCGCCAGCGTTCTGTCTTGATTTAAAATGGCTTCCACCGCGAGACGCTCATATTCTTTCACACAGGAAATCATATTTTTCTGTGCGGTTGGAACATGAATTGGCTTAACCGGTTTTAACCCTTCTTTACTGAGATCACAGCTAATTTCAATGACATCATCAGGCTGTAGGAAATCCAGCGTATCGTTGTTTGAAATGGAAACCACAATTCGTTTTGTGGTGTTACTGTTTACCGCTTCTAGAATATCTAATGCGACCCCCGCATAACCACCACTGTCCGGCTCTTCGATAAACTGTTGTAGTGTCAGAGGTTCCCTGGTGTGGAATTTCTCCTGCTGCGATTCATTTTGCATATAGCTATTTTCGCGGCGCAGATAATGTCTCATCCAGATATCAAAGGCTTCGGCAGGATTCGTTTTAACATCGATACGGCGCAGATCTTGACGCATTTCATGGTTGATACGGGCAATCTGTTCCCCTCTCGTTTCACCGGAGTCTTTAATTGCCTGCAAGGCTTCTTCTTTGTAATAGTAATAATATAAGTATTCATTCAGCAGTTGTTTATCACACAAACGAACCAGTTCTGGTGAAAAATACTGCATCGCCGTTTTGCTATACAGATCCGGAGAGCTAATCAGTCGGTCAGTAACGTCTTCACCACGAACGGTGAAATGCGTGAACCAAGAGAAATGATTTAATCCGTAGCATTCAACCTGTAATTCACTTTCCTCACAGTCCAAAATAGCCGGAAGTTCACGAATAAGTTCTGAAGGAGCATCACAAATCCCATAAACGCGGCGTTTAAAACCGGATTTAATAATGGCCTCTGTCACCAGCCCAGAGGGATTAGTGAAGTTGAACAAAATCGCATCAGAAGCCGCGTGTTCTTCAATTAACCGGCAGTAATCTAAAATCGCAGGAATAGAGCGCATCGCCATCGCAAAACCGCCCGCGCCCGTGGTTTCCTGCCCTAATGTATTATGGTCAAGCGCAATACGCTCATCACGAATACGGCTTTCATCACCGCCTACTCGTAATGTGGTAATCACGTAGTTAGCCCCCTGCAACGCAGACACCGGATCGGTTGTTAAGCTAAATTCAATATCTGGTCGGATAGTTTCAAAAATATAACGGGCGATCTCACCAAAGATAGACAGATTATCTTCTGAACTATCGAGAAAAACGACTTTCTCCAACCCGATCCGATGCGCATTATAAGCCAAAGATTTTGCCAAAAATGCGGAACGTACACCACCACCACCTAATACAGTCAGTTTCATAAATACTCCACAATTAGTTATCCGCTAGCCAGGTATCAACTTTGGAACGCACCTGCCCAACTTTGACGCCATATATAACCTGAACTTCATTTCTGTTTCGCACCACGCCATTTGCACCGGTTTTTTTCAATACGGCATCATCTACGAGGTTTAAATCATGAATGGCTACACGTAGGCGAGTGAAACAATTATCGATAGAGATAATGTTTTGTTTTCCGCCTAGCCCTTTAATAATTTCACCAATTTGTGTCTCCTTACCGCTCTTACCTTGCTGTATTTTTTCTTGATAATCTTTCTTGTTATACAGTTTCACTTCGTCGTCATCTTCACGACCCGGCGTTTTAAGTTTTAATTTCACAACAATAGTGCGAAAAATAACGTAATACGCGATAAATTGGCCGATACCGATTAACACATAGAGTGGCCAGCGTGTTAATGAAACAGGCAATGGAAGGTTATAGGCAAGAAATTCAATTAGCCCTGATGCGCCCCATGGCCTCACGCTTAACAAATCACAAATCGCCTGAGATGCAGCGGTTAATGTGGCATGTATAAACCACAGAAGAGGAGAAATAAATAGGAATGTGAACTCAATAGGTTCAGTAATACCGGTTAAAATAGACGTAATGATAGCGGGCAGTAAAACGGCCTTGGCAAGCATTTTCTTTTCAGGCTTTGCAGTATGATAAAAAGCCAAAGCAGCACCGGACAAGCCAAAAATAGTCGTCATGCCTTGCTGAGAGAAACGTAGCGCATCGTTCATGACGGGTGTCAGGTCAGGATGGCGCATATAGGCTAGGAAGATAGCCTGTGTTCCAGATATCGTTTGACCATCTACCGTTAACGACCCACCAATTTGTGTAAGCTGGAAAGGAGACCAAACAAAATGGTGCAAGCCTGTTGGGATTAAAAACTTCTCAAAGAAACCATAAACAAAAACACCCGCAACGCCTGCGTTTTTCATAAAGCCAGTCATCGCCGTGATGCCGTGAGTCATTATTGGCCAGAACCACGTGAAGGCAATAGCATAAATAATCACCACCGGTGTCATCGCAATGAGAGTCAGCTTTGCACCGCCATACATAGAGAGCGCGCCGGGTAATTCTATTGATGAAACTTTATTATGTACCCAAGCAATAGTGCAGCCAAGAATAATACCGAGAAATATCCCCATATCGACAACGACAAAACCCAATAATTGAGTTTGCCCCGTGCCATAATACTCACCATTTATTTTATCAGCTATCGCATTTGTATGCTCAAGCCAAGAATGATTAGCGCCAAGAAACATAATAAAGCACATAACAGAAACCAGCGCGACTTCTGTTTTCTTATCTTTGGCTAATCCATAACTAATACCCACACAGAAAAGCAAACCTAAATTACCAAAAAGAGGCCAAAAGGTGTCACCTAATAACTGGCCTAGTTGATGGAGAAAACTCGTTTCCGAAATAAGCGTTGGGTTAGTTAAGATTGAACTAAACGCCAGAATCAAACCAATTACTGGCAAAAATAACACTGCACCGATCATCGCTCTGGAGAATTGCTGCATACTCTCCAGAGTACGTTGCCGTATTCCAGACATAGTTGTTCCTTTATTATTAGTAGGGTTGAATTAATTATAATAAGTTCACTTCCAGTACAGACTTTATAGCAACTCTATTTTTTAAAAGGAACCTGTTGCAAAAAATAGGCACAAACAGCCTCGAAATGCACACCTGTTTCGGTTTTAAGGCAACGTAAATCACTTTATTGTGAAACGAAGATTTCGTTATTCCAGAGTTTATGTGACATACATTAAATATTTCGTCAGCCAGCAAAAACCCCGCCGACAGCTCTAGCATGCACTCTTTAAACACGATAAAGACAAAACAACATTGCTTTGTCTTTGTTTTTATCTTTTAAAAGTTTAAGTATTGGTAGGAAGAGCCACCGGTACAAGGATGTACCGGTGGAGTTCGGGGCGCCCAAGATGGGCGATACCAAACCGGAGCGGAAATCGCATCTCGAATAAAAGCGCGCGAGTTGAGAGCCCCACGCAATGGGGCACTCATCGGACGCCTTCGACGGAGGCTACATGTAAAAACGGTTATTAATAGGCGGTCGAAGCCTTACACCATAACCACATCAGCCATCAAAACATCACACCGCCATACCATAGCCGAGAACAGGTATAACCTTAAGCTATTGCCCTTGCCAGCAACGAAATAGGATGCTCACACTTCTTACTTGTCGACATCTCTATTTGCCATTTACAGGTTTCACAGTCAGTCACCACTAAATCGACACCGCTCTCTTCTATCTGGCGGAACAGCCCTGCGCCAATTCCCTGTGATGTCTCATAGTTTTCTTTTTTGAAACCATAGGTGCCTGCAATACCACAGCATTGAGAGTCGAGAACCGTTAGCTCAACACCGGGGATCATCTGCAACAAGGCCAACGTATATGGAGTCCAGCCCATTTTTTCCATGTGGCACGGCGTGTGATAGGCGATTTTCATCGGCGTGCTTTTGAGTTTCAGCTCACGCCCGCCGTCTAACAAGCGATAAAGATAGCGCGTTGCCAACTCTACGTGTTCGCGCACCTGAGTCGTATCTACATCCAGCACATGTGGGTATTCATCACGAATAGTGAATGCACAGGTAGAAGAGGTCGCCACCACTGGGATCCCTTTCCCGATCACGGCATCGGTCAATGATTCAGCATTAACACGTGCCTGTTTTTTTGCCTGTTCAATAAAACCATTAGCGATCAAAGGAACACCGCAGCATTTCTCACGCTTCAACAGCTGTACACCAATCCCCATCGCGTTAAATACGCTCACCAGATCTTTACCCAGTTGAGGATGGTTATAGTTAACAAAGCAGCCGTGGAAGAACGCGACCTGATCTGCAAATTTAGCCTGCTCTGCCGCCTGTTTCTTATACCAGTGGCGGAATGTACCCAGCGAGTATTTTGGCAGCTCACGACGGTGATCGATTTTCAGCGCCTTATCCAGCAACTTACGTACTGGTTTAAGGCCAGTAGTCATATTCACAATCGGGGCGAACGGCGTGGATAATGTCCCCATCAAATCGGTATGGCTCAGAATAGCATCACGCAGCGTGGGTTTATGTTGGCTGTAATTCGCTTTAGCACGCTGAATGATATCGCCGATTTTCACGTCTGACGGACAGGCGACCTCACAACGCTTACAGTTGGTACAATATTTCAGCGCATCATCATAAAGCAGGGGATCTTTTAAGCGCAGACGCTCGCCGTCTGGCCCCGCCTGTTTCGGCCCAGGGTAGTTCGGGTTAACCTTCGCGACCGGACAATAGGTCGTACACACGGTGCATTTAATGCAATTCTCGAAACTGTTATCTGCATGTAGGCTCATAGCGCGCCCTCCGCCTTAGCCAAAATTAGTTCTGCCGCATGCAAGGCCGTCAGCATTGACACACCAGCCCCACAGCCTTGTTGAATAGGATCATAGCCGCCTAAAACCGCGCCAATAACACGCAGATTATTCACAGGCTGGCCATCAATCGTTGGCCGTAGCTGTGAATCCGTTTTCACCCCAAACTGTAAATAAGGTTGAGGGGCAAACATATTCTCCTGACTCCAGTTTGCTCGGGCACTTTCGCTAATCACGTCTAAACCAAATACGGGTTCAGTAACACCGTTGAAATCCGCTTTTAAACCGTTGCTAAAGAAACTTCCGCTAGCGAGCACTACGTTGTGGGCGCGTAGAGGAATATCGGTATGGTTACGCGTATAAATTCTAACCTCTTTACCCTCGTCCAGATCGGCTCTTAGCGCCGCATCACCAGGCATGATCACGCCGCCCAATGCCTGAAAACGACGGCGTAATAGGTGGTGCAAACGCATACCCAACACCGAAGGTGGTAAGGTGGGCAATAGTAGCAGCGGCGTTTTCACCCGTGAACGTAGATGCTCTAGCGCGTCAGCCTGCTCCATACCGACACAGGCAGGCATGATGATGGCGTCAACCTGCTGGGCTAAACGGTTTAGCTCTTCGATCAGAAGCTGTTGGTTATCAGGTAAATCCAGCACACGGGCAATATTCACCGCGCGAAATTCACTTGGGTTATTACGCAAGCGATCGAGCGCAGGCAGCGTCAGCTCAGCAATTTTAGTTTCAATGCCCTGCTCTGCTAAAGAGTTGGCCACCAAGTGTGGTTGGAAATCGAGGAATCCCTCAATGCCAGCCACCAATACACGTTTCCACGGCAGCGATTCCTCTAAAGCACTTACCGGAACCTCATTCGGGCTCAGCCAAGTAGTGCGTCGAGTCCCTAGCGGGGTCACACGCAAATGATTCTGTTGGCAGCTTCCCACCAGCGCCAGCCCACTGCGTTCTAACAAACGCTCTGACTCAGCCGCATAACGAACCACAGCATCGTGTCCCATCAAGCTATAAGGATGTTGAGGAGCTTGTGAAAACAGTGCCTCTAGCGCCGCAAACGGCTGTTCTACAGGGCTACCGTCAGGCAGTTGGCAGAGTAAATCCAAGGAGCCAGAGGAGAAATGCAGCGCACTTTGACCGGAGCTAACGATGGCACACTTTTGTCCCGCTTCAGCCAAACGAATGCCACACAACAACCCAGCTAAGCCACCACCGATCATTACCGTATCAAATTTCATTGTCATTCTCCTGAACACTCTGATTCACCGTAGGTGCTTCCATGCCGCATAAACCTTGGTAAACCCAAGCTGTAAACTCGCTTTCACGTAGCGCATCACCCCACGCTATCGGACGTACGCCCTTCCAGCGTTCATTAAGGAAATGAGACAGTTGATCGATAGACTGTTTTGGTGTGGTCACTTTAAAGCGGTTGAGTAATCCAGCAGCGCGGCAAGCGCATAGCTCGCCCTGACAGGTGCCCATCCCCACTCGCGTACGACGACGTAGATCGACTAAATTGTTCACCGTCAGAGAATCAACCGCATAGCGTACCTCACCCGCGGTGACCGCTTCGCACTCGCACACCAGGCTGTTGCTCAAACGATCCCCAGCCAGCATACGATCGGCACGATCGCCATGCCGATACACCGCGGAGCCACGGATCGTCGCCGGCAGTGAAATCACCTTGCGCAGCGTCTCTTCTGCAGAATGTTGGGAACCGGGTAATGCCTCCGTCGCCGTGGTGCAAGCGGCTGTGATACCCAATTTTTCGCAGACTTTATCCGTAGCCCATTCCGCCATTAGGCGGTAGGTCATTAGCTTGCCACCGGTAATGGTGATGAAGCCTTCCAAACCATCGCGCACCGCGTGATCGAGTAAAACAATGCCACGACTAACGTTGCGTCCACTCGGATCGTCATCGCTCGCAACCAATGGGCGCACACCCGCATAAGCACGCAAAATACGTGTTCTCGCCATCTTAGGTGAGAGTTTTTCACCTTCTCGGATCAGAATATCTACTTCTTCAGGCGTAACGATCATATTGTCGATTTGATCGTAGTCGATATGCGTGGATGTGGTTCCAATAAGTGAAATAGTATCGCCAGGAACCAAAATATCGGCATCGGCGGGCTTGCGACAGCGGTTGATCACCATGTTGTTAATACGGTGTCCTAAGATCAGCAACGCACCTTTAGCTGGGAACATACGTACGCGGAGATCCGCGTATTCGGCAATATGTTGCCCCCAGATCCCTGCGGCATTCACCACAATCTGAGCGTGAATTTCATAACTTTCACGGGATTTATGGTCGATAACGCGCACGCCGGTAATCCGATCGCCATGGCGTAACAAACCGCTAACTTCATGATAGGTCAGTACCTGTGCTCCATGCTCACGAGCATCCAACATGTTCGCTGCGGTTAAACGGAAAGGATCGACAGTGCCATCTGGCACGCGTACCGCCCCAATCAACGCTGGGTTTGCCGCAGGCTCAAGCCGTAGCGCTTCTTTCGGGTCGATGGCCTGCGCATCAATACCCGCTTTTTGGCAGGCTTCAATAAAGCCGGACTGAAAACCCAAATCGTCTTCAGGAAGCGTGATAAAAAGCCCGTCGGAACGTTCTACGCAATGGCGAGCGATCCGCTTAAGAATTTTATTTTCTTCAATACATTCACGCGCGGATTCGCCATCGGTTACCGCATAACGCGCACCGCTGTGCAATAAGCCATGGTTACGACCGGTTGCTCCCGTCGCAATATCGTGACGTTCCAATAAAATGCAGCGTAGGCCACGCCGTGCGCAGTCGCGTGCAATCCCTGCACCGGTAGCACCGCCCCCGATGATGATGACATCAGTCTCTTGTGTCGCTGGGCTTTGTAACATGAATGGCTCCCGACCTTTTCACAACAATGAATATGCGGATAAAACGATTAGGGCTATTAAGACATAACCCACACTAAAATTGTTTGATAAGGAGCAAATACGCGCACAAAACGAAAGTGATTAGCGCGCATTTAACCATTTTTGTGATCATTATCACTGGGGTAGTATGATTTTTGGTTTCAAAAAATTAACTAACCGCTCAAAATCAGCATCGCATTCATAAAACTGTAACAATTTGAGCGATCTCTCACAGTAAAGAAATGCGCGTTTGAATACCCTACGCTCGAAAAAGAAAATGGATAACACTTTGCTGAACGGAAAGCGGCACAAAAATTAAAACATTGCTGTTCTACTTATCATAGGCACACAGCAGACCTTTACCGAGCTCACTGGGGAATCGATAAAGGAAACACAAAAGAATGAGAAAGCCATCGGAGGCATATCTATATGTTAAGCATTTTTAAACCCGCAGCGCACGTCAAGCGACTGCCTGACGCGCAGGTCGATCCGACCTATCGTCGCTTACGTTGGCAGATCTTCATGGGGATCTTCTTCGGTTACGCGGCCTACTATCTGGTGCGTAAAAACTTTACTCTGGCCATGCCTTACCTCATCGAGCAAGGCTTCTCTCGTGGCGACCTAGGCTTTGCGCTTTCAGGTATCTCCATCGCCTACGGTTTTTCCAAATTCATCATGGGCTCGGTCTCTGACCGCTCCAACCCACGCGTCTTCTTACCTGCGGGTTTGATCTTAGCTGCCGCGGTCATGCTGTTCATGGGCTTTGTGCCGTGGGCTACCTCAAGCATCGCGGTAATGTTCGTGCTGCTGTTCCTGTGTGGCTGGTTCCAGGGAATGGGATGGCCACCATGTGGCCGTACCATGGTTCACTGGTGGTCGCAGAAAGAGCGCGGCAGTATCGTTTCGGTCTGGAACTGTGCCCATAACGTGGGGGGCGGTTTACCTCCGTTGCTGTTCCTGCTGGGTATGGCATGGTTTAACGACTGGCACGCCGCACTCTATATGCCGGCTATCGCCGCTATCTTAGTAGCGCTGATCGCTTTTGGTCTGATGCGTGATACTCCTCAGTCCTGTGGCCTGCCACCGATTGAAGAATATAAAAACGACTATCCCGATGATTACAGTGAAAAAGCAGAAGAAGAACTAACTGCTAAACAAATCTTCATGCAGTACGTGCTGCCAAACAAACTGTTGTGGTATATCGCTATCGCTAACGTGTTTGTTTATCTGCTGCGCTACGGCATTTTGGACTGGTCACCAACGTATCTGAAAGAAGTGAAACACTTCGCACTGGATAAATCCTCTTGGGCTTACTTCCTGTATGAATACGCGGGCATTCCGGGCACCCTGCTGTGTGGCTGGATGTCGGATAAAGTCTTCCGCGGCAACCGTGGCGCTACAGGCGTGTTCTTCATGGTACTGGTGACAATCGCCACCATCGTCTACTGGATGAACCCTGCGGGTAATCCTGGCGTCGATATGGCTTGTATGATCATCATCGGCTTCCTGATCTACGGTCCTGTGATGCTGATCGGCCTGCACGCGCTTGAACTGGCACCGAAGAAAGCGGCGGGGACCGCAGCCGGATTTACCGGTCTGTTTGGTTACCTTGGCGGCTCCGTTGCTGCTAGCGCCATCGTGGGCTACACCGTTGACTTCTTCGGCTGGGACGGCGGCTTTATGGTGATGATTGGCGGTAGCATTCTGGCCGTTATCCTGCTGTTAATCGTGATGATCAACGAGAAGAAACATCACGAACAGATCGCGGCAAACCGCGGAAACTAACCATTGATGTGTTTCATTAGGCCGCGTCGTAACTCCTTGCGTCGCGGCCTTTTTTTACCTCGGTAGCGCCTAATGCATTCAATCTGGATACCAATACAATGCAATGTGAAGCAACACGGGCGTGGAAAATAATAAGGGAAAACCATGAACCTACGATTCAATACGATTATGGCTGGCCTGCTGCTAAGCGGAACTCTGGCCATGAGTGCTCAGGCTGCCGATAAAGTGGTTATCGCCCATCGCGGAGCGAGCGGATATCTACCTGAGCACTCCTTGCCATCCAAGGCGATGGCCTATGCACAAGGGGCTGATTATTTAGAACAAGATCTGGTGATGACCAAGGATGACCATCTGGTTGTACTACACGATCATTATCTAGATCGCGTCACCGACGTCGCTGATCGTTTCCCAGATCGCGCGCGCAAGGATGGTCGCTATTACGCTATCGATTTCACGCTCGATGAAATCAAGTCTCTGAAATTCACCGAAGGCTTTGACATAAAAGACGGCAAGCGTGTGCAAAGCTATCCGGGCCGTTTCCCTATGGGCAAATCGGATTTCCGTATCCATACCTTTGAAGAAGAGATTGAATTCGTTCAGGGTCTAAACCACTCAACGGGTAAAAATATCGGGATTTACCCAGAGATCAAGGCGCCGTGGTTCCACCAGCAGGAAGGCAAAGATATCTCCACCAAAGTATTGCAGGTGCTTAAGCAATACGGCTATACCGGCAAGAACGATAACGTCTACCTGCAATGTTTCGATCCTAACGAGCTCAAACGCATTAAAAATGAGCTTGAACCTAAGATGGGCATGGATCTGAAACTGGTTCAGTTAATCGCCTATACCGACTGGAATGAAACCTACGAAAAGAAACCTGACGGGACATGGATAAACTACGATTACGACTGGATGTTCAAGCCAGGCGCGATGAAACAGATTGCTCAATACGCCGATGGTATTGGCCCTGATTACCATATGTTGGTGGGGAAAGATGCAACCAAAGAGAACCCGAAACTCACCGCGATGGTTACCGATGCTCACGCAGTCAAAATGGTAGTACATCCCTATACCATTCGCGTTGACGCACTGCCTGACTACGTGAGTAACGGCGACCAACTGTACGATCTGATCTACAACAAAGCCGGCGTTGATGGGGTATTTACCGATTTCCCAGATAAAGGCGTGCAGTTCTTAGAAAAACAAGGTCAACATAAATAATATTTAAGTTTCATCATTATCTAAACAGGGAGCATACGCTCCCTGTTTTCTTATTCTATATCAACAGTTCAATCACGAATAATAATGGCTGTCTGTATTATCAGTCACTCTATAATAAATATTATCGCTACAAGATGAAGTGCCGATATTTACACCATCATTAAATAGAAACCGATAAGCATACGCGTGCTGCGCTCATACAGGGGAACTCGTCCCCTGCAATCCCATTAGACCGTTTTCCCCTATCATTTCTGAAAATATCCACTACGCTTAAAACGTGTTCAAAAAACACGCTTGTTAGCGTTCTTAATCATCTCATCTTGTTAGGCGTCACAATGCTGTTTTGAGTTTCAAATTGACCCCAATCAGTAACCCAATAATAAATTGAGGATTAAAGAAATGAATAAATATCTTCTGGCAATCGCAGGGGCCTCTCTGCTTTCTTTCTCTGCATTCTC
Organism: Hafnia paralvei; assembly: GCF_020150375.1. Lineage (NCBI taxonomy): Bacteria > Pseudomonadati > Pseudomonadota > Gammaproteobacteria > Enterobacterales > Hafniaceae > Hafnia > Hafnia paralvei. The sequence goes on from NZ_CP083737.1 coordinate 4,185,474, forward strand.
TAGCGCAGCCGATGAAATCAAACATTCCGATATGGAGAAATACACCAAAATCGGCGATGTCAGCGCAGAAGTTCGTGACGGAACCATGGACGATATCGTCAAAAAATTGGAGAAAAAAGCCGAAGAAAAAGATGCTGATGCGTATCGTATAACCTCTGTTGGCACCGAAGGCATGGGAGATATTGCCCGCGGTACCGCTGAGATTTATAAGAAGAAGTAAACTATTTTATCAACCGGCCGCATACCGTGGTCGGTTCCCTCTTTCTATGCGAGGCGTTTCTGCCATACTCATCCCTAAATCCTCTTCATTAGCCAAATGACTCAAGTTGCATTGAGACGGTCAGTGAGCGCACGCAGCCACCAAAAATGCAGCTTGAAGTATGACGGCTATAAACTCTCAACTATTGGATAAGGACAGGGACAATGAAACTCATTGGCAGCTATACCAGCCCCTACGTGCGAAAAATCTTTATACTGTTGTTGGAAAAAGGGCTAACCTTTGAATTTGTTAATGATATCCCATGGGAAAGCACCACTCACGTACCGCAATACAATCCGCTCGGCAAAATCCCCGCGTTAGTGACTGCTGACGGTGAAATTTTTTATGATTCACCGATCATCGCTGAATACGTCGATCTCTTGGATGCCTCACCAAAATTTTTGCCCGAAGATCGCCAACAAGCGCTGCGCATTCGCCAGCTAGAAGCCCTGTCAGACGGTATCTGCGATGCAGCTGTACTTTTGGTGCAAGAAATGATGCGCCCTGCGGATAAACAAAATAGCGATTGGATCATCCGCCAACGTAGCAAAATCGATCGCAGTTTAGACGCGCTGGAAAAACATGCCAAAGACGGCAAGTGGCTCAACGGGCCGCAGATGACATTGGCTGACGTTGCAACCGGCTGCTGTCTGGGATATCTCAACTTCCGTCGCGTAGCGCCAAACTGGTGCGTGAATCGTCCAGAGCTAGTGAAACTGGCCGAGCGTTTATTTAAACGTGAAAGCTTTACCCGCACGGAACCACCGGTCAGCTGATTGAGCAGAACCGATAATGCACCTTCAAGGATGAAGGGTATATTCTTGCGCCCTCAGCCTTTATCATATTCGCCATTACGATGATAAAGGCGTGAGATCACCATGAGCGCAGACAGCCAGACTCTTTACAGTCAAATTCCGTCCGTCGATACCCTGTTACGCGACGACACTTTTCAACCCTTGTTGAAAACCTATGGCACACAGCTCGTCACTAAAACCCTGCGTGAGCTGCAACAGCAGGCGCGCGACCGTATTCGTGCCGAGCAACAGCTTCCCGCGTGGTGCGATAATTGGGAACTGGCTGTCGCTCATCAGCTCTCCGCTAGCCAGAAAAACGCGTTACAGCAAGTGTTTAACCTTACAGGCACCGTGTTGCATACCAATCTAGGCCGCGCACTGCTGGCTGAACAGGCCATCGACGCCACTGCTCTCGCTATGCGCCACTCAGTCACGCTGGAGTACGATCTCGACGGTGCAGGCCGAGGGCACCGCGACCGTGCGATAGCCGATCGACTGTGTGAATTAACCGGCGCGGAAGATGCCTGTATCGTCAACAATAATGCCGCAGCGGTATTGCTGATGCTGGCCGCATTAGCCAACAACAAACAGGTTATTGTCTCGCGTGGTGAACTGGTGGAGATCGGCGGCGCATTTCGCATTCCAGACGTCATGCGTCAGGCAGGCTGCGAACTGGCTGAAGTCGGCACCACCAACCGCACCCATCTGAAAGATTATCGCCAAGCGATCAATGAAAACACGGCATTGCTGATGAAGGTGCATACCAGTAACTATGCGATTCAAGGCTTTACCTCAGCGGTTAACGAAGCTGAGCTGGTCGCCTTGGGGCAGGAAACGGGTATTCCGGTCATCACCGATCTAGGCAGTGGATCTCTGATCAACATGGCTTGCTACGGTTTGCCAGCAGAACCCATGCCACAGACACTGATCGCCGACGGCGTAGATTTAGTGAGCTTCTCCGGTGATAAGCTACTCGGCGGCCCTCAGGCAGGCATTATCGTCGGCAAACGCAAATTAATTGAGCAACTGCAAAACCACCCGCTCAAGCGTGCGCTGCGTTGCGGCAAGATGACGCTGGCGGCGCTCGACGCGACGCTCCAGCTCTATCAGCAGCCGGAGAAACTCGCACAATCACTGCCAACGCTGCGCCATATGACACGCCCTGAGTCAGAGATTCGCGCCTGCGCCGAGCGCCTATTGCCACCACTGCAACGCCATTTTGCCGAGCAGTTTAACGTAGCCATTACGCCATGCCAGTCGCAAATAGGCAGCGGCTCACTCCCTATTGACCGACTCCCCAGCGTCGCTATTACATTCATGCCGCACAGTGGAAAAGGGGGGGAATTGGATGCGCTTTCCCAGCAATGGCGCGCCCTACCATGCCCAGTCATTGGCCGTATTGGCGAAGGTAAACTATGGCTGGACTTACGCTGTCTAGAAGATGAAGAAGGACTTTTGCTCGCGTTATTACAGGAGTTACGCCCATGATTATTGCAACCGCTGGGCACGTTGACCACGGAAAAACCACCCTGCTACAGGCGTTAACCGGCGTTGATGCAGACCGTTTGCCGGAAGAAAAACGCCGCGGTATGACGATCGATCTCGGCTATGCCTATCTCCCTTTAGAAAATGGTACGGTACTTGGTTTTATCGATGTCCCCGGCCATGAAAAGTTCCTCGCTAACATGCTGGCAGGGATCGGTGGCATTCCACACGCTTTACTGGTCGTCGCCTGCGATGACGGCGTGATGGCACAAACGCGTGAACACCTAACGCTGTTACGCTTAGCGGGCAAACCCGCGCTAACCGTTGCGCTAACCAAAGCCGATCGCGTAGATAGTGAACGCATCAATGAAGTCCATGAGCAGGTCACCGAGTTGCTCAATCAGATGGGATGGCGCGACGCCCCCATATTTGTTACCGCAGCCTCACAGGGTGACGGAATCGAAGCGTTGCGAACACACCTCATCGCATTGACCGAGGCGCCAGCCCATTTAGACAAACGCTTCCGTCTGGCAATTGACCGTGCCTTTAGCGTGAAAGGCGCTGGTCTCGTTGTTACCGGCACCGCGTTGGCTGGACATGTCAGCGTAGGCGATAGCTTATGGTTGACCGGCTGCGATCGACCGGTACGCGTACGCGGAATTCACGCTCAGAATCAACCATCTGAGAATGCTCATGCAGGACAACGCATTGCGTTAAATCTCAGTGGCGAGGTGAATAAAGATCAAATTAGCCGTGGCGATTGGCTACTGGCCCAGCGTCCATCTGAGGCTGCAAGCACGCGGATTCTGGTTGCGCTCGATCCCATCGCGCCAATTCAGCATTGGCAGCCGCTGCATCTGCACCATGCAGCCAGCCATATCACTGGTCGTATCTCTCTACTGGAAGAACAATCTCCAGAAAGCGTGGTTCAGTTGGCTGAGTTGGTGCTTGATAGCCCGCTGTGGCTGGTCGAAAACGACACGCTGATCGTGCGCGATATCTCCGCTCGAACCACGCTGGGTGCCGCACGCGTTTTGCAGATTTCATCTCCGCGTCGAGGCAAACGTCTCCCCGTCTTTTTGAATTGGCTTCAACAAATTGCTAACGCTAAATCCGATGCTGAGGTGCTCGCACTCCGTCTTCCAAAGGGCACACTTTCGATTCCTAATTTTGCTTGGGAACGTCAGCTCACCACAGAACACTGTAGCGAGCTATTCCACTCCGATGATCTACTCGTGGTCGGTGACTATGCACTGTCTAACGAATTAGCTAATCAGTTCCAACAGCGTTTGCTAGATACGCTTGCCTTGTTCCATGAGCAGCATAACGATCAGATGGGCGTAGGCCGGGCTCGCCTGCGTCGCATGGCGCTCCCCGTTGAGCCAGAATCTCTGGTGTTTACGCTTATCAACCAGTTGCTCGCTAACAAACTCATTGTAAATAGCCGCGGTTGGCTGCATCTGCCTCAACATGGTTTAACCATGACTCCTGCCCAACAGGCATTGTGGGAAAATGTCGAGCCATTGATGCAAGATGCGCCTTGGTGGGTGCGCGATCTGGCCAATGAATTGAAGGTTGATGAAAACGAAATGCGTCAGTTACTGCGTCAGGCGGCGCTGCAAGGGTATATCACCGCCGTAGTCAAAGATCGATACTATCGCACCGAACGCATGCACCAATTTGCCGATCTGATCCGTGCAATGGATGCGACTCAAGGCAGTACTTCAGCAGCAGATTTCCGCGATCGTCTAGGCGTGGGCCGTAAACTTGCCATCCAGATCCTTGAATTTTTCGATCGCAGCGGATTCACCCGTCGTCGTGGCAACGATCATTTACTCCGAGACAGCGCGTTATTTAGCGATGAGTAATCCCCCTTAATGGCTTTTTGGTGCGCATTTGCGCACCAAACTGTGATCCCTTCCGTATATTCACACCCTGTCAGCTCACGTGATTACCTAACGCACTACGCTTAAAGAGCTAATACCCTGCGCATTCTGCGCTGAGGTTTATGACGTTTCACTGTACCTGCCACTACGGACTAAAGGAGACAGTAATGACGAATCACGCTCTCGATACTCTCACCCCAGGCAGCGGCCAATCGCCTCTCAAACTCAAATCACACTATGACAACTTTATTGGTGGGAAATGGGTCGCTCCAGTTGAAGGGGAATATTTTACCAACCTAACACCTGTCACTGGACAAGCACTATGTGAGGTTGCCAGCTCGAGCAAAAAAGATGTGGATCTCGCACTTGATGCAGCACACGCCGCCAAAGACGCATGGGGTAAAACATCAGTGCAACAACGTGCCAGCGTATTATTTAAAATCGCTGACCGCATGGAGCAAAATCTGGAACTGTTAGCCCATGCTGAAACTTGGGATAACGGTAAACCCATTCGTGAAACTCTAAACGCCGATGTGCCTCTGGCTATCGACCATTTTCGTTACTTTGCATCCTGTATTCGCGCGCAGGAAGGTGGCATCAGCGAAATCGACAGCGATACCGTAGCCTACCATTTTCATGAACCTCTGGGCGTGGTCGGACAAATCATTCCATGGAACTTCCCGCTGCTAATGGCGTGCTGGAAAATGGCTCCAGCGCTGGCCGCCGGTAACTGCATCGTTCTTAAACCCGCCAAGCTAACGCCAATGTCAGTCCTTATCATGATGGAGTTAATCGGTGATTTGTTGCCAGAAGGTGTGCTCAACGTCGTTAACGGTGCAGGTGGAGAAATCGGCGAGTATCTGGCAACTTCGCCACGCATCGCTAAAGTGGCCTTCACGGGTTCCACCGAAGTTGGCCAGCAAATCATGGGATATGCCGCCAAAAACGTGATCCCTGTTACGCTAGAGCTCGGGGGAAAATCACCGAATATCTTCTTTGCCGACGTTATGGACAAAGAAGACTCCTTCTTTGATAAAGCGTTAGAAGGCTTTGCCATGTTTGCTTTTAACCAAGGTGAAGTCTGTACCTGCCCAAGCCGTGCACTGGTGCAGGAATCCATCTATGAGCGCTTTATGGAACGTGCAATCAAACGTGTCGAATCCATTCGTTCAGGAAACCCGCTAGACACGAATACCCAGATGGGCGCGCAGGTATCCTCCGGACAGATGGACACGATTTTAAAGTACATCGAATTAGGTAAGAAGGAAGGTGCCCGCGTATTGACTGGCGGCGGTAAACGCGCGTTAGAGGGCGGATTAGGCAGCGGATACTACTTAGAACCAACCATCCTGTTTGGCAAAAATAGTATGCGCGTATTCCAAGAAGAGATTTTCGGTCCTGTATTAGCCGTCACCACTTTCAAAAACCAGGCCGAAGCGCTCGAATTAGCTAATGATACGGACTACGGTCTCGGCGCTGGCGTTTGGACTCGTAACGGAACCGTCGCATACCAAATGGGGCGTGGCATTCAGGCCGGACGCGTATGGACAAACTGCTACCATGCTTATCCAGCACACGCCGCTTTCGGTGGATATAAACAGTCTGGCATCGGGCGAGAAACACATAAAATGATGTTAGAGCATTATCAGCAAACCAAATGCTTACTGGTAAGCTACAGCGATAAACCGCAAGGTTTCTTCTAATATCATTTACTCCAAAGCACATTGGTTTTTTCGAAAGTTGCCTTGCTCCTCCCCACATAGGGGTGGAGCAGCTTAGCTGCCGCAGCCCGATACTCACTGTTATTCATTGTTGTTTCGCGCTACACTTTTTTTATTTGAATCAGTCCCTTTGCCGTGAAAAAACTATTCCATAAATTTATCGCTCTGTTTAAGCCGCACTGGTGTCTGGCCGTATTAGTGGCCGTTTATGGCTACTTTTTCATGCGCCCTGTAATGCTGCGGGCGTTTGACTATGTGCCGAGTGCCATCAGCACGTTCAGCTCATGGAAAGACACGCTTTCTGTCGTGGGTCTACTGGAGATCCCACAGTTTGTACTCGGTTTTGGTTTGATATTAATGGCGTTTGGCCTATTGCTACGAGCCCGAGTGGCATGGGCATTTTCGCTGCTATTGTTACTGGTGACTGGAACGCTCAGTTTTTTGGCTCCGCAGGGAAGTTTAGGTCTATTCTTCTATGCCGTAATCCTGTCGCTCTTGCTGATAGTCTATTGGCGGCGCTTTGATCACGCGAGCTTAGCCGCTGGCGGGCTATTCGCCTTGGTCAGCTTCGCTTCTTTATTGTTGTATGCCGTATTCGGTTCGCTTTATTTAGGCGGTGAATTTGCGCCGCCCATTCTCGATATGCCGACCGCGTTTTATTTCTCCGTAGTTAGTATGTCAACGGTAGGTTTTGGCGATATTGTCCCCCACACGGCAACCGCAAGGCTGTTTACCGTATCCGTTATCGTGATGGGAATTACCGTATTTGCGACGTCGATCAGCGCCATTATCGGACCGGTGATTGGCGGTAATTTAAAACGATTAGTGAAAGGCAGGATTTCTCACGTGATGCGTAAAAATCACTTCATTATCGCGGGCGCTACTCCGCTGGCGCTAAGCGTCTACCTTGGGCTTAAGCAACGTGGCGATGCGCTAACCGTTATCGTTCCACCAAATGTTTCCCACGAGTATCCCCCCGATACCGACCTGATTATTGGCGACCCTTCTAGTGCTAAAGTGCTAATTGAAGCGGGTGCGGCTAAGGCGAAATTCATTCTGGCACTGCGCGATGATGACGCAGAAAATGCGTTTATTGTGCTGGCGGCTAAAGAGGTGGCGAACGCGAATACTAAAACTATTTCAGTGGTCAATGCCAGTAAGCATCTGCAAAAAATCAAACGCGTCCAACCTGACATGGTGTTCTCACTCCAATTGTTGGGCAGTGAACTGTTGGTAAGAACGCTCAGCGGCGAGCCGATTGACGACAAGCTGATTACAGAGTTGTTCTTCGGTAACACGTCTTCGGTAAAAGACGTCGAAAAAGGCTGATAGCCACGACCGAAAACAAAACAGGCCAGCAAAAGCTGGCCTGAATCACGTTTGGAATCGAAGAATTAACGACGAACAGCGATCGCTTCGATTTCAATTTTCACGTCTTTTGGCAGACGAGCAACTTCAACGCAAGAACGCGCTGGGAATGGCGCATTGTGCTCAGAGAAGAACGCTTCGTAAGTTGCGTTAACAGTCGCAAAGTCATTCAGATCTTTAACGAAAACGGTAGTTTTCACAATATCTGACACTTTCAGACCAGCGGCTTCAACGATAGCCTGCACGTTTTCCAGAGACTGACGAGCCTGTGCAGAAACGTCTTCAGCAACCTGACCATTTTTCGGATTCACTGGGATCTGACCAGAAGTGATGATCATGCTACCCAGATCAACGCCCTGAACATAAGGACCGATTGCGGCTGGTGCGTTCTCTGTACTGATAATGCGTGACATATCTACTCCTATTAGGATTTTCGGATGTGCATGATGAATATTAAGAATAAATTCGTCGCCTATTATAAGGAAGCCGCCAGCTAAAACCCACCCGCGGCCTCGCAAACCCGAGTAAATCTGGAAATTTCTATTGCAATCGCCTCCTCTCTGCCATGGCTGCGTCCTGCCAAAAAGAGGATTAGAAGAAAACGATACTAAGCGTTTTGCATCACCGCATGATGCTCAAACTCTTTCTCACAGTATTTACACTTCAACAGCACCTCGTCTTGACGAACACGAACCTTAAAGCTGGAAGAAACCGGCTCACTACGGCTAATGCAGTTGCTGTTTGGACAGTCCAACACGTGGTCAATCTGCTCCGGCAGCGTTGGTGTCAGCTTCAGTACAACCTCATAGTTGTCGATGCGGTTTACCGTCGCTTTCGGGGCATATAAAGAGAGCTGGTTCACTTGTTCTTCAGTCAAAAAGACGTTTTCAATCTTAATCAGATCTTTACGTCCCTGCGCATTGGAAGGCAAATTCAAGCCAATGGTAATTCGCTGGTCGGTTTCAGTAAGTTTAAACAACGTTAACAGTTTAAAACCAACCTGCGCTGGAATGTGGTCAATCACCGTGCCACGTTTAATCGCTTCTACCTGTAATTTATTATCGTGTGTCATGTTTAGCGTCCTCGATTAAAAGTTCAGTTCAGCGTTTAATACCAGTGCCAACAATGCCTGACGAGCGAAGATGCCGTTGCCTGCCTGCTGGAAATAATAAGCATATGGCGTGCTATCAACATCATTGGTGATCTCATCAATACGTGGCAGTGGATGTAGCACTTTCATATTGTCGCGAGCGCCTTCCAAAGAAGAAGCGCGTAAAACAAACTGTGATTTTACGTTCACATATTCTGACGGATCTAAGCGCTCTTTCTGTACACGGGTCATATACAGAATATCTAATTCCGGTATCACTTCTTCGATACTGGTGTGCAGGCTGTACTGAATTTCTTTTTCATCCAGCATTTTTAAAATATAAGCTGGCATCGCCAACGCATCCGGTGCGATGAAGTAAAAACGATTTCCCTCAAACTTCGCCAGCGCCTGAGTTAATGAATGCACTGTGCGGCCATATTTCAAATCGCCTACCATCGCGATATTGATGTTATTTAAACGGCCCTGCGTTTCCTGAATAGTGAATAAATCCAGCAGCGTTTGTGTTGGGTGCTGATTGGAGCCATCACCGGCATTTACCACCGGAATGGAACCACAAAACTCGGTGGCCAAACGTGCAGCCCCCTCTTGCGGATGACGCATCACTATCGCGTCAACATAGGTACTGATAACGGAAATAGTGTCTGCCAGCGTTTCACCTTTCTTACCCAGAGACGTGTTGCTGCTGTCGGAGAAGCCAACTACGGAGGCACCAAGGCGGTGCATGGAGGTTTCGAAAGAGAGACGAGTTCGCGTGGAAGCCTCGAAGAACAGGCTGGCAATCACTTTGTGCTTCAACAATTCTGGCTGCGGGTGTGCCTTCAGGCTTGCAGCAGTGCGTAATACCAACTCCAACTCATCACGATTTAGATCGTTTATGGAAATGATATCTTTGTTATACAACGGATTAGCCATTTCTTGTTCTCCTGTTTTTCACGCCCGCTGGCTGGGGTTACTGGATGTTTAAAATGTCATCAACGCGATCGCTGGGCAAAAAAAAGCCCCTCATTGAGGGGCGATTAACGATCGTTTTAGCAACGGAAGGAAAAAACGGTGGCAGCCGCCTTGTTCAGGCAGGGCGTTTAGTCGACTAGCGACCCAAACAGCACTCATAGCCACAACGTTTTTCATGCAGTCTCCCGGCAAATTGTCGGGCATTATACTCAGCCGGAGCGCGTGTGCAAGCGATAAATTGCTGTTTTAATGATCCTGCGCAAACGTTTACCTTTTCTCTGCCGGATAACAAAAACCAGTCTAGGACTCAATCAATCAGCGCATGTTGGTACTTATCCAGCATATCCGCCAACCGTTTCACAGGAATAGTAACGGTATAGGGAGCCTGATAGTGCACCAGACGTTGCTGGTATTCATTCAGTTCCTCAAGTAGACGGAAAAAATACCCTCTACGTTTAGTATCGCTGCCTGCGGAAATCACTTTATTTGCAGTGGCGCGGATCTGTTTATGGAAATCAGAGAGCTCCTGATTTACGGGAATCGGCGCGTTACGTAAACGCTGGTGAGCAATAATCAGCGTCAGCGCTAAACGATATTTAGCAATATCGTTCGGGAACATATTCAACAGTTGGAATAGCTGCTGATAAAGCGCTGGCAGATGGTTTTCATTACGGCGAGCCTGATTGGTCGTGAGTGCAGACACCGCGCTATAGACAAAACCATTCAGTAGAGCACGCCCTGTTCTCGCTTTTGAGCGATCACGAATCAAGAACAGCACGACCATCGCCACGAAACAACCGATAACCTGCCCTATCGCATTGTCTAAAAAGCTGCTGACAGGGAATGTCATCGGGTTACTGAGTACCATAATATTAATGGTCGATGCCAACGTCCCCAGTGAACCCAAGCGGCGTTTCTGTACTTCCAGACCAATAACGAACGCCATTAATCCAAGGCTAATGCACAATAACAGCATACTCTGCTGTGTGGCTGGCAGAATAAGCATGTAGAACAACGCGCCAATCGGCAGCGCCATCATTGTGCCTAATAGGAAATCGATGGAGGCCATACGAGGATTCGGCGTGCGCATTGCCAGTGCAGTAACGACTGCGATCATCACCATACAGCCACTACCGGAAGTCCAACCGGTCCACAACCAGAATAGCGCACCAATTGAGGTTGCAGCCCACGTACGTAAGCCGTTTATCATCGCGTGGTGACGCTCTGCGGAAGCGGGTTTCACCACGTATTCACCTTCGAGGATATTTTCTTCCACCGAGCTGATGCTGCTATTGGTGTGAACACCTTTAGCGAGCAGCAGATAACGCGTTGCGGCACCAATCCAACTACTGATGGTTAGCGGCACGCTACCGGTCGGCTGCATGGATAGCAACTGGCGCAGTTGCTTCATACGCTTGTGAACATCACCAATAGTTTCAACTGGTTCAAGGATCAACACCTGCATTTCACTAGGAATACGCTCTGGCGCATTGGTACTAATGAAAAACGTTTCACAGGCTTGGGTGATCAGCGTGAGAGAAACCGTATTTAGCGCCTTTAAGCGACGGTTAACCCGCACCCAACGAGTTGACTCCAGCATCAAATTGCCGCGCATTCCGTTCAGCGCATTGGTTCCCTTAACCAGATCGTTCCATGATTTATCAATCACTTCACGTTCATCTGGCCGAACACACATTTGCAGTAGCCGAAATTGATCGACGATCAACGAACTCACGACACGGTCAATATCACTTTTGATCGAACGTGGAGAGAAAATAATATCGGCCAGCACAGCACAGACGATACCCAGTACGATTTCGCTACAGCGTTCTACCGCATACAGCGGACTCAACAGCGGCTCCGTTGCCGTAGTCACCACAATAATCAGCGCAGTGTAACCTGCTAACCCAAACGCATATGAGTTTTCGATTCGTACCAGCGAAGAAATCCAAGTACACACTCCTGCCCATGCGCAGCAGAGTAGCATCATCACCAACGGTGCACGGATAAACAGCATCATAATCAGCAGGCCGCCAATCGAACCGATAAACGTGCCAATAATACGTAGCCAACCACGGTGACGAATGGCACCTGAGAAGGGTTCTCCGCCCGCTGCAAACGCGGGCCCCGCAGCGACGATAGCCGCGGTTAATACCGACCAGCGCGGAGTCTCTAGGTTCAGGTGGAATCCCAAAAACAGCGCCAGCACGATAGCAAATGCTAACTTACAGGCAAAACGTAAGCGCAAAAACATGCCACCATTATTCATCATTGCCTCTTTTGCGCTAAAATGATCGCGATTTGCACGTTATTAGTGTGCAAATCGCATAAACATCAGTGAAATGAGATAGGAAAGCGACTTAGCCGAATTCGCGCAGACGATGTAGCAGTTGAACAATCGGCGATGACGATTTTCGTTCCACATCTTGCTGATTGCTAACCACCACGGTCGCGGTTGTCCCTGCAGGATAAGGAGACTCCTGCTCGTTACCATCAAGCAGAATTTTTACCGGCACACGCTGTGCCAAACGTACCCACTCAAGGTTGGAATCGACGGTTGCTAGCCCTTTGCTATCCGCAGTAGAACTTTTGTTGTTCACGCCTGCCGATATGCTATCTACCGTGCCATATAGGATACGATTACTGCCCAACGGAGTGATCTCCACGCGATCGCCACGCTTAATGCCATCGAGTTTGGTCTCTTCCATATAAGCAAGAATGTAGAACGTACCTTTTTTGACCAATGCCACCGCGGTAGCGCCACGGTTGATAAATTCGCCCTGATGAACGTTGAGGTTAGTTACCCAGCCATCAGCAGGAGCACGTACCACGGTGCGTTCCAAATCAAGCTTCGCCAGATCACGCGTTGATTGCGCTTTTGCCAGCTGCTGGCGAACCGTCGCCAGCACGTTACTCGACTGATCAATCTCTTCCTGCGACATCGCCTGAACGCCTAAGCGTACACGACGCCCAGCCTCTTTGGCTTTTTCCGCCACTAACGTCTGGTAGTAACGCACATCGGCTTCAGCCTGATTCAACGCCTCTTGATAACGAGGACGGTCAATGACAAACAAGATTTGATCTTTTTTGACCAACTGGTTGTCGTGGATAGGAACGTCAGAAAGTAAACCACTCACGTCGGGCGCAATCGCGACGACATCAGCAGTAAATTTCGCATCGCGCGTCCATGGTGATTCAGTATAAAAGGCCCATGCTTTGAAAACGGCAATAGCCGCTAGTATCACGATGACCACGGTAATAGCGATGCGGGTCATTCTTATCATAATTTGATTCACAGTGACCTCAGACAAATAAGCAGGTAATCAAATAAAACAAACAGCAGTACAGCGCGGTGTTAAACAGTGCCGGATGCCAGACAAAATCGTAGATCCCTGTCGGCTGTAACACGCGCCGAAATAGTAAAAACAGCAGCAAAGCCACCAGCAATTCAAAAAATACCGGTGGAAAGGAAAGGCCAAAAACGACCATTACCGGTAGCAGCCCCATAGTTCTCTCCACTCAAATAATATTTAGCCTAGCTCAACGCGAAACACTTGGTCGTCCGTATCTCCCAAACTCAATCATTTACGGCCTGACACGATCCACTAATCGCCCTCATCCTAGGAAGCTGGCTGATGGCGGTTAACGCAAAAAAGGATGTCTGTCAGAGGATGTGAGCTACAGGATCTGATTGCAGAAGGACATTTCGTTGTTTGGTACGCAGAGGATTGTTCCGCATCGTCAATGACAATATCTTAGCGCAATAATAATCACCATGTATAGAATATGTGAGCTAAATCACTTTTTATTTAAAATAAACAATCGGTAGAATATTTAAGCTATCATCAACCCCACAAACTCTGGATGCATGGCGTTTTATGCAGCTATAGCATCGCTCTCCTATTAAGGTAGATTGAATAATGGAACGACTTAAGCGTATGGCTGTTTTTGCCAAAGTGGTGGAATGTGGTTCTTTTACCAGCGCAGGGCGGCAGCTTGAGATGAGCGTTTCTTCTATCAGTCAGACCATCTCCAAGCTTGAAAACGAGCTCAATATTAAGCTGCTAAACCGCAGTACCCGAAGCATTGGTTTAACCGAAGCAGGGAAAATTTATTATCAGGGCTGCCGGAAAATGTTGCTTGAAGCACAGGAAGTTCATGAACAAATCTACGCCTTCAATAATACGCCGACGGGTACGCTGCGAATCGGCAGTTCTTCCACGATGGCGCAAAACGTCATCGCCCCTATGACGGCGCGAATGTTGCGTGAATATCCCGGCCTTTCTATTGACTTGGTGACCGGTGTTCCGGCTCCAGATCTCATTGCTGACGGCCTTGATTTAGTCGTACGCGTAGGTGCACTGCAGGACTCAAGTCTATTTTCCAAACGGCTAGGTTCAATGCCAATGGTGGTCTGTGCGGCAAAAAGCTATCTGCAACAGCAAGGCACCCCAGAAAAGCCCAGCGATATCGCCAGCTTCAGTTGGCTAACCTACAGCGTACGTCCAGACAGCGAATTTGAGCTAATCGCGCCCGAAGGCCAAACGCTGCGCCTGTCACCACAAGGGCGCTTCGTAACCAATGACTCACAAACACTAATCCGCTGGCTGTGCGCTGGCGTAGGCATCGCTTACGTGCCATTGATGTGGATTATTGATGAAATTAAACGCGGAGAAGTGGAGATCCTATTCAGCCGCTACCAATCCGACCCAAGGCCGGTTTATGCTCTCTATACGCAAAAAGATAAGCTGCCGCTAAAAGTGCAGGTATGCATCAACTATTTGACGGAGTATTTCGCGAAGGTTGGGGAGATTTATCAGGATTATAGGCAGGGGGCATAGATTTGTTTTATGGATGTTTTGTGAAACTGAGATAAAAAACCTCAGATTTAAGTGTATGAAATTGATATGTAAAGTTTCGTACGCCTAATGGCATTGGAATCTGCATAAACACTGTGCAGGCGTCCGAGCAAGGCGGCTCAATCGCCGCCTCCTTGCATCCGGGCTTGGCACCGTCTTTCAGCCTGCTTCGCAGGTGCCCGAATCTCGTCATTCCGGCCTTAACGGAACGAACGGCAATCGCGAGTATTCGGCGCATCCCTGCGCCTCCCCCCTGTGGGGCCAACGCAAGCGTTGTTCAAATTTGCTCCGGGCAAATTTGTCCTGGCTCCTCCGTTCTTTCGCCGACATCCCTGTCGGCGAATCCTAGCCTTCATTCCTCCCTTCGGCTGAACGATAACGTGCCAGAAAAGGTCAACAGCAAAAGAGAAAGGCCACACTCTAATGCTGATCGTTTAAGAGATCGAGATACACGGGGTTAGCACACCGCGGGGCGCTCCGGCAGCTAAAGCTGCTACGACCCCATCGGTGTACTTCCCCTAAAATCACGCTTAAGTGACCAGCATTAGGCCACACTCTGTTTTTGTTTTTATAATTGTTTAAGTCTTGGTAGGAAGAGCCGCCGGTACAGGGAGATGCTCCGGCGGGGTTTGAGGCGGGGATAGATGACCGATACCAAAATGGAGCGAAGATGGCATCTCAGAAACGGGAGTTACGCCGTCCCGCCCACCGTCATTGAATCTAGCTTCAGAGTTGGTTGTCCAACACCGACCGGTACGCTTTGCCCCTCTTTACCGCACACGCCGACGCCTTTATCCAGCGCCAGATCGTTGCCGACCATAGAGATTTGCTGCATTGCTTCAATACCAGAACCAATCAGCGTAGCGCCTTTTACCGGTTTAGTGATTTTACCATTCTCGATCAGATAAGCCTCTGAGGTAGAAAACACAAATTTACCAGAAGTGATATCCACCTGACCGCCCGCGAAGTTTGGCGCGTACAGGCCATACTCGACGCTGGAAATAATATCCTGTGGGGTAGATTTTCCTGCCAGCATGTATGTGTTGGTCATACGTGGCATTGGCAGATGCGCATAAGATTCACGACGACCATTTCCAGTTGGAGCAAGCCCCATCAAACGGGCATTCATTTTGTCCTGCATAAAGCCTTTCAGAATACCTTTTTCAATCAATACATTGTACTGACCCGGCACGCCTTCATCATCGATAGCTAGGGAACCACGACGACCACTGATAGTGCCGTCATCAACCACGGTACACAGCTCAGAAGCAACTAACTGCCCCATCTGACCACTGAATACTGACGTACCACGACGGTTGAAGTCACCTTCTAAACCATGGCCTACCGCCTCGTGCAACAGAACGCCCGGCCAACCTGCCCCCAGAACTACCGGCATCGAGCCCGCAGGAGCTGCAACCGCCGATAAATTCACTAACGCCATGCGCACCGCTTCTTTAGCAAACGCATCCGCGCGAACGTCGCCATCGACCATTTCGAGGAAATATTCATAACCGGAACGACCGCCGCCGCCGCTAGAACCGCGCTCACGGCGACCATTTTCTTCTACCAGTACGCTTACCGAAAGGCGTACAAGCGGACGAACATCCGCCGCCAGCGTGCCATCGGTCGCAGCCACCAAAATCAGCTCATATACACCAGTAATGCTGGCTGAAACTTCCTGCACTCGCGGATCTTCAGCACGAGCAACGTTGTCCACACGATGTAACAGCGCAATTTTCTCTTCACGTGGCAGGCTTTGCAACGGGTCAATGGCTGGATACAGTAAACTATGAGGGATGTTGCCCAAGGTATGGACTTTGCCATTGCCTTGTTCACGCACAATGCTACGAGCGGCCTGAGCGCTTTGATTGAGCGCGTTAAGGGTAATCTGATCCGCATAGGCAAAACCGGTTTTCTCGCCGCTGATAGCGCGCACACCAACGCCTTGATCGATGTTGTAAGAACCGTCTTTAATGATACGGTCTTCAATCACCCAAGATTCGTGGTAACTGGACTGAAAATAGAGGTCAGCGTAATCAAGCTGACGCTCAGCCAGTGTGCCCAATACTGAAAACAGATCTTGATGACTCAGTTTGTTAGCAGCCAATAACTGCTCACTGACGAACGTCAGACTCATAGCGTTTTTACTCTTGTTTATCCAAAGGATTAACCAGCTTCGGCTGGAATCGGTTGTGTTGGGCGACCGGCATCTGGGTGCGGATATTCTCAAGTGAGTGAGTATTCACCTTCACCTTAATCGGCATAACCAAATCGGCATTTTGTTCAATCACATTGCCCCAGCCATCAACCGCCATGGTATGCCCCCATGTACGGCGAGTTGCGCCATGACGGCCAACCTGAGCCGGAGCCAAAATATAGCACTGGGTTTCGATAGCGCGTGCGCGCAGCAAAATCTCCCAGTGAGATTCTCCGGTCACGCGGGTGAACGCAGCCGGAACGGAAATAATTTCTGCGCCTTTATCACGCAGCGCTTGGAATAAGCCAGGGAAACGCAGGTCATAGCAAATTGTCATACCCAATTTGCCTACCGGTGTATCCACGACGGTAAGGTGCTGGCCATGCTGATAGGTATCAGACTCGCGGTAATGACCGTGAGTATCTTTGATATCAACATCAAACATATGTAGCTTGTCATAACGCGCTTTCAGCTCGCCTTGATCGTCAAACAACAGACTGCTCGCGGTGATTTGTTTGCTGTCTTCACGACTGACGAGTGGCATAGAGCCGACAAGAATCCACACGCCGTAGCGGCGCGCCATATCACGGATGGCATCCTGCAACGGCCCAGTGCCCTCCTGTTCCGCCTGTTGATGGTATGCTTTCGAATCAGCAAACAACAGCGCATTTTCTGGCGTCATGACCAGCTTGATATTGCTATTTAACTGTTTGAGTTGCTGTTCTATTTGCGCCAGATTCGACCGGATGTTATCTCCGCTGCACAGTTGCAATAAAGCAATATTTGCATTCCTCATCGTGCTATTTCTCCTTTGGCTGGCGTAACACTTCATTAATAGTTGGGTGATCTAAACTACCTGTAATGTTGTAGCGTATGAGCGATATTTTATTCCACAATGGGGCAAGCACTTTCGATGCGGCAAACACCGCGGCCCCCACCACGGGATTAATAACAAATGCGGTAGCAACGCCTACAGTCGCCGAAATCTCAGGCGCGACAACAGCCTGCATATCGATACGGCGTGTGACAAAGTTCACTGAACCATCCATCGCTATATCAGCGGCTAACCCGTCTACCAGCAAATCATTCGTGGATAAAATACCATTTTTAAACTTACCATTGCCGCGAATGCTGTCATAGTAGAACCCCTGACCAAACGTATCGCTAAAATCAAGTTTTAGCTTACGCAGCAATGCATCAAAACTCACCAAACGTAGGAGTTGCCCTGCTCGACCACCGCCCGCGTTATCAATCTCACCTTTACCCAGCTTACTGCTTAGCGTTCCATTAAGCGAATTCACCTGTGGGCTCCATGGTTCACCCATCCAATTCACATCGAAATGGATATCAAAAGGTGAGTTTTTTAACGGAGATGCAAAGCCAAAATAATCACTACTGTTGGTCACGTTAGCGCCCTTCAGCCGGCCTTTGAGCGTGGTATGATCTTTATCGCCGCTTTGGTTCCAGGTCCCCGTAAGCGTCAGTTGAGTATTGCCAGTATTTATCAACCCGTTGCTCAATACCAACTGATCGCCGCGAGGGGTCAAATCAGCATTAACCTGACGTAACCGCTGCCCCATCATCCAGCAGTCCTGACAGCGAAGTATCATGCTTGGCCATTGGCTGAAAGATATTTTTTTGACGGTAGAAGGGACCTGCGGAGCCTCACTAGGTGCTGGCGTCGCCGTGCTCCACTCTGGGTTATAATACAAATACGCCAAATTCGCGCGCAGTACGTTATTGTTATCAAGATCGGCCACGCCGTTAATTTCGCGCCCTTTAGCACTTATATGGGTACCGTTCGCCAGCTTAGAAGCCGACACGGTTAGCTGATGCCATGTTTGCCCTGCCAGAATTAGCTGCGGCGTACTCAGATTCACCACTTGCGGATAGCTAAAACTGGAGCCTGAGGTTTTCGATTTATCGCTCAGCGCAGGCGCCAATGCCGCCAGCCACTCTTCACCATCCAGCGCAGGAAGATTTAACGTCAACGATTCACTTTCTGGCAGCGCTGGAACCTTGCGACTGTTATCACTCCACGCCGCTCGCGCCAGTTTCACACCGTGTTTTTGCAGAATAAGCTGGCTATTAAAATGATTCTTCGGCCCCAAACTTCCCGAAAGTATAAAACCATTAAGATCGCCTTTGGCATTAACCACGAGCGGCAATGCCTCTCCTCTTGCTTTATCCAGTGGAGAAGGTAAGTGACTGCTTACATTTTTTAGATCTGCATTGACCTGAACGTCATACGATGGATGACCTTTATGCGGCAGTTTGATCGCAACTTTAGTATTCCAAGGCGCGGAACCACTGACATCTTTCGCCAAAGCCGTCGGCATCCATGGCAACTTGGCAGGCTGCCAATCCGCATTTAGCGCAACATCAACGCCGAAGTCCTGCTCCCCTTCAGCCGTTGAGAAAGTGAAATTCACTGGCTGACCAAACCACGACGCATTCATTGGGCTGCTGGTTAAATTGCCATTATCGAAGTGCAAGGAACCGTTTAGCTGGGTAAAGGTGCTATCAAGTGGCTTAATTAGCAAAGCGTTATTTTTGAACGTGACATCCCCCGAGGCGCGAGTGGCTTTGCCATCCAAAGGAATATCGAGATGTAAGCGCCCACTGACATTTCCACCGACTTCCAGCTCATCTAACGCAGCGCCCACAGAATCAGCTAACGGTGACGTTTTGAAGTATTCATGCACCGCTTTTCCTGAGCCTGAGACCTTGGCATCAACGAGGAGTTTTTCCTTGTGGTATACAGGGATAACCGCCGTGATATCCGTGCCATCGACATCGCCCAGCTTGGTATGCGGTGCGTCCATCCACAACCCATCGTTGAGGAAGTTCAAGTCTATCGCCAAATTGCTCAGAGGCGCCCACTCTGGCTGGAAGCGGAACGTCGCATCACGCAACGGCACGAACACTTGGAACTGGCCTTCATTATGCTGATACGGGAAATAATGCGGATTACCGGCATACACCAAGGTTGCATTATCGACTTTGCCGCCTTCTAACGCACCGGTCAGATAATCTACCAAGTGCGTTCCCATTAGCGGCTCAGGAAAATAGCGCCACGCCTGCGCGGCGTCATACAACCGAATCCCCGACAAAATACTCAGCCACGGCTGCCCCTCTTTAGGGGACTGATATTTAAATTCGCCTGTCGCCCATAGAGATTTAGCTTGAATATCAAGATTGTCACCTGATAGCGACCAGCCTTTATCATTATTAATAAAGGAGGTATAGCCGCTAGCGTGACTGACTTCCAACGGTGCACGGAACATATCGCCATAGGGTAATACGCTATCTTTCAAGGAGAAGTGCAGCCCTGCATTCATCGCACTGCCGGAAACACTACCGTTGAAGTGGTTCACGCCTGGCAATAATTTCCATGCCTGCCAACTCACATCCTGCCATGCACCAATAAACCGTGAACGCTCAGGCTGCTGTAGGGGAATATCAACCCCTGCATAGGAAATATGCCCCTTGGGCCTAATGTCATCCCAACGGCCAATAGCATCCGGAGTCAAGAACGCCAACGTCGGTAAAATAGGTCCGATGCGCTCTAGCTGTAAATCTGTCGCCCGCAGGCGCAATTCCTCTGGCTGGTCGGGACCAATGAAGCGGGTATTCTCAGGGCGATACATTGCGCTGAGTGAGCCTTTAGGCCACGCAACGCCATCGGTAGCGAGGTTAAGCTGAGGAATATCAAAGGTCCAGCCGCCAGCCACTCGCCCTACTTGCAAATTAAGGTTATCAACCGTGAGATCGTGCTGTTTATCCGCGGTGCTCCAATTGGCCTCACCTTGTTTGAGAACCAGATGCCCACCTTGAATTTCCCCGTCAGTCACCGTGAGCCACGAGGCAAGGCTGAACTTCGCGCTATGCAGCCCCGTATTACGATTCACCCAGCGACTCAGCCATGGCTTCATCTCAATCTCATCGGCCTGTAAATAGACCTGACCATCGCTCAGCAAGCCATTTTTATCATGCAAATCCATTCGAACCTGCAAATTGCCATGCTGGCCTTCTTGCGTCGAGAACATCACCTGTCCTTCAGCACGATGACGCGTGGCGGTGTTTAACCATGTCAGATTAGGGATGTTAAGTTGAATGCGCGTGCCAGACGGGCTAGGAAACGTGACCTTGCTATCGCGCAGGATAAAATGGTCAAACTGATAGAGGAAAATATTGGTGAGGGTGTCGCTTTCGAACCCATCGGAACCCGATGAAGAGCGGCTGAAAGGCTCGTTGCTGTTAGCGTTTAAATGATAAAATGTCAGATCGCGGAACTGCCAGCGCCAGTGCAGTAAAGACTGCCATACATCCAGCGCCACGGTCACGCGCTGAATTCTAATATTACCTTTGGGCTGTGCCAGTGAAATATCGCGCACATCCAGCGTTGGACCAAATGATTGCCAGCTGGCATCTAGCGAACCGATTTTCATCGGCACACCAGAATACTGCTCAATCTTTTCAACGATTTGTGGACGAAAACGCTCAAGATGAGGCAAGGCCAAACGTAGGCCACTCACTATCAGCGCCACTAGCACAGTCAATGTCACCAGTGTCGCTAGTAAGTATCCAGACAATCGCCTCACGCTCTTCTCCTTGAAATCATTATCGTAAGTTGAGCGTGCAAATCACATCATAACCACGTCGAATTGTTCTTGGTTGTAGAGCGGCTCAATCTGCACTTTGACCTGTTTGCCGACAAAAATCTCTACCTCAGCCAAAGAATGAGACTCTTCGCTTTTCAGCGCTTCGCCCACGGCGGGTGATGCATAAACCAGGAAGCGGTCACTGTCATAAGCATGATGAACACGCACGATTTCACGCAAAATTTCATAGCACACCGTTTCGACCGTTTTCACCGTTCCGCGTCCACGGCAAGTTGGGCAATCGCTGCACAGTACGTGCTCAATACTCTCACGCGTCCTTTTACGCGTCATTTCCACTAATCCTAGCTGGGAAAATCCATTTATGCTGGTTTTTGCACGATCTTTACTGAGCGCTTGTTCTAACGAATGTAAAACGCGACGGCGATGATCCTCACTGCTCATATCGATGAAATCAATAATGATTATGCCACCTAAATTCCGCAAGCGTAACTGACGCGCGATAGCCTGTGTCGCCTCTACATTCGTATTAAAGATGGTTTCATCCAGATTACGATGACCCACAAAGGCACCGGTGTTGATATCTACCGTTGTCATCGCTTCGGTCTGATCGATAATCAGATAGCCACCCGATTTTAGTTCAACACGACGATCGAGCGAACGCTGGATCTCATTCTCAACATCATAAAGATCGAAGATCGGTTGCTTACCGGCATAGAGTTCCAGCTTGGACGTCATTTCTGGAATATATTCGCGAGTGAATTCGGTAAGCGAGTCAAAATTAAGACGAGAATCCACACGAATGCGATCCAAAGCAGCGCCAGCAAAATCGCGCAATACACGATGCGCCAACGCCAATTCACCATACAGCTTACATTTGGTTTTATTGCGACGTTTGCGTTCCATCACTTTGGTCCACAAACGCTTTAAAAATGCGGCATCTTGTGCCAGTTCTTCGTCATCAATACCTTCAGCCGCAGTGCGGATAATAAAACCGCCCTGCTCATCACAGTATTCGGAAACGATCGATTTCAATCGATTACGCTCCGCTTCCCCCTCAATACGCTGAGACACGCCGACATGGCTAGCGCCCGGCATAAACACTAAATAGCGAGAAGGTAGCGTGATATCGGTTGTCAGACGGGCACCTTTTGTACCCAAAGGATCTTTTACCACCTGAACCATCAGGTCTTGTCCCTGACGAACCAGCTCAGCGATATCGCGGACATGGAAATTCTTTTGTTCATCACCCGCAACGCATTCAGTATGCGGCATGATGTCCGAGGCATGTAGGAAAGCTGCTTTATCTAATCCAATATCGACAAATGCGGCCTGCATACCGGGAAGTACACGGCTGACACGCCCTTTGTAAATATTGCCAACGATACCGCGTTTAGATTCGCGTTCGATGTGGATTTCTTGCAGGATCCCCCCGTCAATGTAGGCGACCCGTGTCTCTGAAGGTGTAACGTTAACTAGCAATTCAGCTGTCATGGTCTCTCCTCACGTCCCGTAACGCCATAAACTGTTCAAGTAGCTCCTGTGTTTCCACTAACGGTAGTCCCATCACGGCATGATAACTACCGGCAATGGATCTCACGAAGCAGCCACCTTTTCCTTGTATTCCGTATGCACCCGCTTTATCCATGGGTTCGCCGCTGGCGATATAGTCGTGAATATCCTGTTCGCTGAGAGCCCGAAATGTCACGTCGGTAATCACATGACAATATAACTGATGTTGGCGATCGGCCAGTGAAACCGCCGTAATCACCTGATGGGTTCGCCCCGACAGTTGACGTAGCATCTGCGCTGCATGCTCGCGATCGCGCGGCTTCTCCAATACTTGTCTATCAAGGACAACAATCGTATCAGCACCCAATACAGGCTTATCTTCAGGCGCAGCTTCAACGCCGGCACGCGCTTTGTCCTGTGCCAAACGACATACATATTCCAACGGAGCCTCTTCTGGCTGACGCTGCTCTTCCACATCAATAATCAGTCGTTCAAATGGAATATCCATTAACGCTAATAATTCACGACGGCGCGGCGATCCAGATCCCAGATAGATAGAGTCCATTGATAATTCTCTTTATATAAATGAATGATCTTTACCCAGAGGTAGATCATTGAACCGCAAAACGGCGGCGTACCTTACGCATCAGCAGAAATAGCCACGGCCAAAGTACACCGTTAACCACACTACTCCAGAATACCTCTGGACGGAAAGAGGCATTTGCAATAACAAATTCCCCCCAGAAAACAACAATGTCCATCGCCGCAGTCAGTAAGACCACCATCAAAGCCTGTTGCCATAGCGCCATATTGCGGAATAGCTGAAACTTGAATGCGACTAAATAGGCCAGCAGGCTAAAGGCCAATGCCCGAATGCCAAGCGTTGAACCTAAGATCAAATCCCAGATTAGCCCCAACACAAACCCTGTGCCCACATTCACGCGGTGTGGTAACGCCATAACCCAATAAATCAGAAACAGCGCTAACCAATTAGGCCTGAACATCATCAACTCATCCGGCCACGGCATGATCTGTAAAACGAAGGCCAGCAAAAAGAATAGCCAAATAACCCAGCGACCTTGGCTACGATATCCCGACATTAACGGCCCCCTTGCGTACGAGCAGGAAGCGACGTTGCGGATGGTGACACTGCGGGTGCGGCGCTGTTATTTGCAGGTGCCGCTGGCGTCGTTGGTGCTACGGCAGTGGTGCCTGGAGGCGTGATCCCTACGGCTGGAGCAGGTTGCTGTGGCCCCATCTCTGACGGCGTTGGCAATACCTGTGGCATCATTTGCATCAGACGCTCATTGGCAACGCGATGCACTTCATCTGGCGGCAGCGGCATCGTGCCGTTGCGATCGGCTCCCCACAGCAGCAACAGATAGCGCAGGCGCTGGAGCCCTGCTGTTGGGCGCGCTTTTATTACGGTATACGCACGCTGGTTATCAACTTTAACCGAAGAGACAACGGCAACCGGATAGCCTTCTGGGAAGCGTCCACCTAATCCCGATGTCACAAGCACATCACCCACACGAATGTCGGTATTGGCCGGTAGATGTTCAAGCTGGAGATCGTCGGTGCAACCATTGCCCGCAGCCAACACTCGGATATCGTTGCGTAAGACCTGAATAGGTAAGGCATGCGATGCATTACAGATAAGCAGCACGCGGCTGGTCATCTTACCAACCGCAACAACCTGACCCACCACGCCTTTATCGCTAATTATAGGCTGACCAAAATAAACACCGCTGTTACTGCCCTTGTCAATCACCACCTGATCGCTATAAGGATCGGGCAACGTTGAAATAACCTGAGTCACCATCTTGTGCTCATCCTGACGTAGCGGTGAACCTAATAATTCGCGCAGGCGAGCATTCTCTTGTTTAAACTGGCCGAGTAACAGGGTATCGCTATTTTTTAATAGGAGTTCTTGGCGTAATGCCCTGTTTTCCAGTTCCAATTGTTCGCGAGTGGCCAACGTATTGGATACATTGTCCAGAATCTGACGGGGTCCGTTTGACAGATAATAAAATGGACTGACGGCGGTATCGAGGTAGCTACGGATGTGCAGAAAAGTGCCAAAACGGCTATCTGCAACTACTAATCCTATAGCAACAACCACGGCCAGAAAAAGTCGGAGTTGCAGAGAAGGACCTCTGCTGAAAATCGGCTTCATAAAATTGCGTTATCCTCGACAGCAGGGAAACAGGCAAATTTTCCCGAGCGGTATTAGCGATTCCACGATGCACAACCACCGGCTTGGGGATCCCAAACCGGTGGCAGACACGTGGCATCACCGGCAAGCAGAAGCCAAGCCTCTGCCTACTGGCTGATTATTCTTCGCTGAACAAATCACCGCCATGCATATCGATCATTTCCAACGCTTTACCACCACCACGCGCCACACAGGTCAGCGGGTCTTCGGCAACAACCACTGGAATACCGGTTTCTTCCATCAGCAGACGATCCAAATTACGCAGCAGTGCACCACCGCCGGTCAGAACCATCCCACGCTCGGAGATGTCAGAAGCCAACTCTGGTGGACACTGTTCCAGAGCCACCATCACCGCGCTCACGATACCGGTCAGAGGCTCTTGCAGCGCTTCGAGGATTTCGTTGGAGTTCAGCGTGAATCCGCGTGGAACACCTTCAGCTAAGTTACGGCCACGAACTTCAATCTCATGAACTTCATCACCCGGATAAGCAGAACCGATACCGTGTTTGATACGCTCAGCGGTTGCTTCACCAATCAGTGAGCCGTAGTTACGACGCACATAATTAATGATGGCTTCATCAAAGCGGTCACCGCCAATACGAACAGAAGAGGAGTAAACCACACCGTTCAGGGAGATAACGGCAACTTCGGTAGTACCACCACCAATATCCACAACCATTGAGCCCGTTGCTTCAGACACAGGCAGGCCAGCACCAATTGCCGCAGCCATCGGTTCTTCAATCAGAAAGACTTCACGTGCGCCAGCACCCTGAGCAGACTCACGGATCGCACGACGCTCAACCTGAGTTGCGCCAACCGGCACACACACTAAAACGCGTGGGCTTGGACGCATGAAGCTATTGCTGTGAACCTGTTTGATAAAGTACTGAAGCATCTTTTCAGTCACGAAGAAATCGGCAATAACACCGTCTTTCATTGGACGAATTGCAGCAATATTGCCCGGTGTACGACCCAGCATCTGCTTAGCTTCATGCCCTACCGCAGCAACACTTTTCGGGGAGCCTGCGCGGTCCTGACGAATCGCCACGACGGACGGTTCGTTCAATACAATGCCTTGTCCTTTCACATAAATCAGGGTATTGGCTGTACCCAAGTCGATGGACAAGTCATTTGAAAACATGCCACGGAATTTCTTAAACATAACTGAAGGATAATCCTGAAAGCTGGGGGCGAAAAATAAAATCCGCCTACTTTACCAACCACACGAAGCAGCGACAAGGCGCAAAAACGTCCTACTTCGGTGAAAATTTACACCATGTTTGAGATTCAACGAATTAGGCTCGCAGGTCAGAGAAATAACAGCACAATCTCACCTTCAACAGCCACAGAAACACCACGCCGGTAATTCGTTTAACAGTAAAACACAGCACACATAAGCTTTAAAACTGACCGACAGACAATATACTGCTCAGCAGATCCATTAGCGTAAATGCGTTGAATACTGCGCACGGTCCTTTGTATCAATCGGCAGGCGATAAACAAACGTTAGCACCTACCAACTATGAATGACTTGGTCGCGCGCTATTCTACGTGAATTTCACGCGACAAAAAGGCCAATTTATTGCCTATGCGAATATTTTTTTTACACACGGCTAACCGGTCTCGGTTTTGCAAAGAAATCGCCCTGACCGCCGGCAATTCCCTTCTCTTTTAGCACCAGCCATTCCTCTTTGGTGCGAACACCTGCGGCAAAAACTTGCGCCGAGGTTCCCTCACAGGCACCTGTCAGACTCTGAACAAACAGCTGATTTTCTACGCGCTTGTGAATATTGCGGACCAAGCCGGGATGAAGTTTTACCAACGTCACCTGCAATTGCTTAATATAAGAAGTGCTAACCACTTTTAAGCCCGCTTGAGAAATAACAATATGGCATCCGAGTCCTTGCAGCAGTCTAACAACTGGGCGCAAGCGGTCTATATGCTGGCTCACATCCGCTTCAGCTAATTCAAAGAAAATGCGCTGACGGAGCGCTTTTTCATTCTGAAGCAGAGTATCGCGCAACCAACGTTGAAAACTGCGCTGCAATAATGAGTCAATACTAACCGGAAAGGCCAGTTTCTCTGCAGAAAAATGACGCAATAACGGAATAATCTGAAGCAGCATCTGGCGGTCGTAACTTTCAGCCATACCAAGCTGTTGAACTAGCGGATAATATTCGGCGCTGGGTAATGCCTGACCACCGTCGTAAATATAAGGCAGGATATCGTGGTGATGCACATCACCATTAACGTCGATGGCTTCTTTGTGCAAAAGCGTTGGGCCGCCTCGTGCCAGCGTTTGTTCTAACAAAGTGCGCCATTTGACGCTACCACGTACCACCTCAGGAACGGGATTATCATCCACGAACCATCCATTACTCCCCTGTAATGCGGCATTACGTGCTGCCTGCTCCGCCTGATCCATGACCTGTTCCGTACTTTGTCCATAGTGGTACAGGCTAATACCAATATGCAGTACTTCTTCGATGTCAATTCCGTTGGCCGGCGGTATTGCGCTAATAGAGTTAATGAGCTGCGCTGCAAATCCTTCCGCTTCTTTTAATGAACGATGAGGAAGCAATACGGCAAAATTATTTTGAAAATAACGAGCTAATAAACCCGATGGATAACGCATAACCGACGTCGATAGCATATTCACCAGCGAATAACGGAATTCTTCTCGCTCCCGTTTTCCGTGTAAGCCAGCCAGCGATTCCCAATCAGGCACACGGATAACCATCACAACCCCATGGGCTCCTTCATCTTCAAGCTGTGTCGTAAGTTGGTTATCAAAAAAGAGGCGATTATTCAGGCCGGTTCGAGAATCCTGGGCTGCAAATGCGCGGATCAGCGTATCAACGCGTCCACGTTCTTCTCTAGCATCAGCAAGATCGGAGAGTAATCGGTCAATCGCACTGCTCGCATTAGGAGGAAACTCGTGTACATCGCCGCGAACCGCATTCTCTCGTTCACCGGCAAGAATTTTACGCGCTCTACGCTCGAGCTTTTCTAACCCAAGGGTTTGCTCACGCAGCCAGCGATAGCTAAAGAGCAACACCACAATCATTAAACATATAGAGATCGTAACGGGGAACATTGTCTCCAGTGAGCGGGTATAGCTGGCAGTGGGGTCGATATACACCATTTTTAGGCTATAGCCCGGATGATGCATTAACGTGGCTTCGACATAGCGCTGATTCGTCAGGGTGTCCCATACGTTATATGTATTGGGCAATTTAAGTTGATAAACCTGATGGGCGTCATTATGCACAATGATTTCACTCACTCCGGAGGATCGCATCACCACCGGCAGCCATTTTTTAACGTTATCGCGCGGCTCAGTGAGGAGAAGCTGATCAATCGTGGTCGCGAGCGCATTCAATTGGCGCTCAGCGTGATTGTGGCTCTGATTGAAAAAACTGTATGTACTGCCTAGCAACATCAGCAGCATGGCTAATGCGACTAAAACAGTAATAAACGCAAATAACTTGGTTGTGATACGCATCCCTGTCAGTACCCACCTATATAATGTAACTTAGCCAAGAAATATGGCACCCAAGCGCTTTTCCTTTACACAATGCAGACATCCTAAGAGCTTCATTGCTCTATATCAAAGACAACTTTTCAAATTATTCACACACTGATTAATCTACTACTAGCATAGCGAATTACTGATTAATCTGAGACGATTTCTATCAACAATTAGTTCGGTAGTTATTTTTTACCGATTTATAATTTTTCACGATTTATCACTTCCCGACGGTTCGCTCGGCAATCTCACGACCTCAACGAGGATCCCGCATGAAAGCTTTAGTGCTTGAACAACTTGATGGCAAAACCATTGCCAATATTCAGACTCTGAAAACTGACGATCTCCCTGCCGGAGATGTTCTCGTTGATGTCCAGTGGTCTAGCCTGAACTATAAAGATGCCCTCGCGATCACTGGCAAAGGAAAAATTATACGCAATTTTCCGATGGTTCCCGGCATCGATTTCGCAGGCACTGTACACCACAGCGAGGATCCCCGTTTTCACGTTGGCCAATCCGTTATTCTCACTGGCTGGGGTGTGGGGGAAAATCATTGGGGCGGCCTATCCGAACAGGCTCGTGTCAGCAGTGAATGGTTAGTTGCGCTGCCGCATGGTCTAGATGCGCGTAAAGCTATGATTATTGGTACCGCAGGCTTTACTGCGATGCTGTGTGTCATGGCTTTAGAAGACGGCGGAGTTACGCCGGACAGTGGAGAAATTCTGGTCACCGGAGCCAGCGGCGGTGTAGGTAGTACCGCTGTCGCACTGCTGAGTCGACTAGGCTATCGCGTTGTTGCCGTCAGTGGCCGCGAAAGTAATGAAGAGTACCTAAAATCACTCGGCGCCGAACGCGTTCTGCCCCGCAGTGACTTCACCGCAGACAGCCGTCCATTAGAGAAACAGATCTGGGCTGGAGCCATTGATACCGTTGGTGACAAAGTATTGGCAAAAGTGCTCGCTCAGATGGACTACAACAGCACGGTTGCAGCCTGTGGCTTAGCCGGTGGCTATCAGCTACCGACCACCGTCATGCCATTCATCCTACGCAACGTACGCCTGCAAGGCGTGGATTCTGTGATGACCCCTCATGAGCGCCGCACTGAAGCGTGGCTGCGTTTAGCTGATTTACTGCCAGAAAGTTTCTATCAGCAAGCCTCCACGGAAGTCACCTTAGAAAACGCGGCTGAAACCGCAGCCGCACTGATGGATAACAAAGTCACTGGCCGAACCTTAGTCAAGGTACGCTGAACCACAGGAATTCTTGGCTAATTTCTGTATTACTTCCACTCCCGCGAATAAGGGGGAGTGGAAGTCTGCCCTCATTTATAACAATTTCGTGATACTCATCCATTACGCGCAAATCCTGCCATCATGTTTTTCAAGAGCGACAATAATTAAGAAAAACGAGGGCATCGATCATGGCCAAATTCCCGAAATTCACCGAAGCAGAAGTCACGCCAGAAAGCGTATTTCACCAACGCCGCAGTGTGTTAAAAGCCTTAGGCATTACCGCGGCATCATTAGCCCTTCCCCATGCCGCACAGGCCGACTTGCTATCGTGGTTTAAAGGCCACGATCGTCCCGCCGCGCCAGCGGGAAAACCACTCCAGTTTAGCCAACCGGCGCAATATCAAGCCAAGCTGGCGCTAACCCCAGAAGATAAAGTCACCGGTTACAATAACTACTATGAGTTTGGGTTGGATAAAGCCGATCCTGCCGCCAATGCGGGAACACTGAAGACCGAAGGCTGGAAAATCCGTATCGATGGCGAAGTCGCCAAACCGCTAACGCTCGATATGGACGATATCTATAAGCACTTTGCTTTAGAAGAGCGCATCTATCGTATGCGCTGCGTTGAGGCTTGGTCGATGGTGATCCCTTGGGTGGGGTTTGAGCTTGGTAAGCTGCTAAAAATGGTAGAACCTACCAGCAAAGCTCGCTATGTGGCCTTCCAAACGATCTATGACCCCGACAATATGCCTGGGCAAAAAGATCGCTTCATCGGCGGCGGATTGAAATATCCCTATATAGAAGGATTACGTCTAGATGAAGCAATGCACCCGCTCACCTTGATCACCACGGGTGTCTACGGCAAAGAACTTCCACCGCAAAATGGTGCACCGCTACGTCTAACGGTGCCATGGAAATACGGTTTTAAGGGAATCAAATCGATTGTCAGCATTCGCCTCACCCACGACGAACCGCCAACAACCTGGAATACCAGCGCACCCGATGAATATGGGTTTTACGCCAACGTCAATCCGCATGTTGACCACCCTCGCTGGTCTCAAGCCAGCGAACGTTTTATTGGTTCGGGTGGAATTTTGGACGTAAAACGTCAGCCTACGTTGTTATTCAACGGTTACGCCGAACAGGTGGCGTCACTCTATAAGGGCATGGATCTTAGGACGTTTTTCTAAGGGAATTGCGTACGGAGAATCATTCTACGATGAAAAGAATAACACTTAAACAAGTACAAATTCTCAAAGTGCTGATCTGGCTGGCGGCCAGCCTGCCGCTACTCTGGCTAGTATTTGCTGCGACGCAAGGATTGCTCAGCGCCGATCCCGCCAAAGATATTCAGCACTTTACCGGCAGAATGTCGCTAAAACTGCTGTTAGCCACTTTGCTCATTACTCCACTGGCTCGCTATGGCAAACAACCGCTGTTAATCCGCTGTCGTCGTTTACTCGGTGTATGGTGCTTTGTTTGGGCCTCTATTCACTTAGCCAGCTATACAATTCTTGAACTTGGGTTAGACTTCTCACTACTCGGTAGTGAGTTGATTAAACGCCCTTATCTGACGTTAGGTATCATCAGTTGGCTGATTTTGCTTGCATTAGCAGCGACATCAACACAATGGGCAATGCGAAAAATGGGTTCCAACTGGCAGAAATTACATAATTTTGTCTATATTGTGGCCATTCTCGCCCCCATTCACTATCTATGGTCGGTGAAAACGCTATCGCCACTGCCTATTTTTTACGCGATTGGTGCGGTTATTTTGTTAGCATTCCGTTATCAGAAAATTCGCCAATGGTGGCGGTAACGGTTGGAACTTATTAGTATTTTTCTGCCGAAATTCATACAACGTGTTTCCAATTGGAGAAGTTCGTAGTTGAATATCTTCGCTGATTCGACCAGTATTTAGCTGCTAATTGCCACGAAATCATTATAATGCCCGACCTTATACGCCGATCTGTGCCACAAATTGACACAGAAAAGGTGACAAGTCGGTGACATAGGGTTATTTTGACGGATGATCGTCTGATTGCCGGAGATAGCAGCACAATGGCAGATAAGTTCAACATTTTGCTTTTAAACGGACCCAATCTGAATTTATTGGGAACCCGTGAGCCAGACAAATACGGTAGTACAACATTGCCGGAAATTGTCGGCCACTTAGAACAGGCAGCCAATACGCTGAACGTTTCGCTCAGTCATTTGCAGTCTAATGCCGAATTTGAACTCATCGATCGCATTCATGCTGCTCGTGGCAACACCGACTTCATTCTGATCAACCCAGCGGCATTTACGCATACTAGCGTAGCGATCCGCGACGCATTGCTGGCAGTACAGATCCCGTTTATCGAGATTCACCTGTCAAACGTGCACGCTCGCGAGCCTTTCCGTCATCATTCATATCTGTCTGATATCGCCGTTGGCGTCATCTGTGGTTTAGGTGCTGATGGATACGAATTCGCTCTGCAGGCGGCAGTTAACCGCCTGAAAAAATTTAACTAAGGATGTCATTCCTGCCTATCCGAACCGATGGTTTAGAATCGGGTGGATGAACATCTATATTCTACGTAACAACAAAGAGTACGGAATCACACATGGATATTCGTAAAATCAAAAAACTGATCGAACTGGTTGAAGAATCTGGCATTTCTGAGCTGGAAATTTCTGAAGGTGAAGAATCAGTACGCATTAGTCGTGCCCCAGCAGCAGGCAGCATGCCAATGATGCAGCCTTACTACGCGGCAGCACCTGCACAAGCAGCGGCGCCTGTAGCAGCGGCTCCAGCGGCAGCACCGGCAGCAGAAGCTCCGGCAGCGATTAGCGGTCACATTGTACGTTCTCCGATGGTCGGTACTTTCTACCGTACTCCAAGCCCAGATGCGAAATCCTTCGTTGAAGTTGGCCAAAAAGTGAATGCAGGCGATCCGCTGTGCATCGTAGAAGCAATGAAAATGATGAACCAGATTGAAGCCGACAAATCCGGTGTGGTGAAAGCCATTCTGGTTGAAAACGGCCAACCGGTTGAATTTGACGAGCCTCTGGTCGTCATCGAATAACGAGGCGAGTCATGCTAGATAAAATTGTTATCGCCAACCGTGGTGAGATTGCGCTACGTATCCTACGTGCTTGCAAAGAGCTGGGAATTAAAACCGTTGCAGTCCACTCCACGGCTGACCGCGATCTAAAACACGTGCTGCTGGCAGACGAAACTGTCTGTATCGGCCCTGCACCATCAGTCAAAAGCTATTTGAATATCCCTGCCATCATCTCTGCAGCTGAAATTACCGGCGCCGTAGCGATTCATCCAGGGTATGGCTTCTTGTCTGAAAACGCCGATTTTGCTGAGCAAATCGAGCGTTCCGGCTTCATCTTTATTGGCCCACGTGCAGAAACTATTCGCCTAATGGGTGATAAAGTTTCTGCCATTAGCGCGATGAAAAAAGCGGGTGTCCCTTGCGTACCGGGTTCTGACGGCCCACTAGGCGACGATATGGTGAAGAACAAAGCCATCGCCAAACGTATCGGTTATCCGGTCATCATCAAAGCTTCTGGCGGCGGCGGCGGGCGCGGTATGCGTGTTGTTCGCGGCGATAAAGATCTGGAACAGTCCATCATCATGACCAAAGCGGAAGCTAAAGCAGCTTTCAGCAATGACATGGTTTATATGGAAAAGTATCTGGAAAACCCACGCCACATCGAAATTCAGGTACTGGCAGATGGTCAAGGCAACGCAATCTATCTGGCGGAACGTGACTGCTCCATGCAGCGCCGTCACCAGAAAGTTGTCGAAGAGGCACCAGCACCGGGTATTACGCCTGAGCTCCGTCGCTACATCGGTGAACGTTGCTCTAAAGCCTGTGTCGATATCGGCTACCGTGGCGCAGGGACTTTCGAATTCCTGTTCGAAAACGGCGAGTTCTATTTCATTGAAATGAACACCCGTATTCAGGTTGAACATCCAGTGACTGAAATGATCACCGGCGTGGACCTGATTAAAGAACAGCTTCGTATTGCCGCTGGTCAACCGTTGTCTATCAAGCAGCATGAAGTTCAGGTACGTGGCCATGCGGTAGAATGCCGTATCAACGCGGAAGACCCTGATACCTTCCTGCCAAGCCCGGGTAAAATCACGCGTTTCCACGCGCCGGGTGGCTTTGGTGTTCGTTGGGAATCTCATATCTACGCAGGCTACACTGTGCCTCCGTACTATGATTCCATGATTGGTAAGCTCATCTGTTACGGTGAAAACCGTGACGTGGCGATCGCTCGCATGAAAAATGCGTTGGCAGAACTGATCATCGACGGCATCAAAACTAACGTTGAGCTGCAACAAAAGATTATGAATGATGAAAACTTCCAACACGGTGGTACCAACATTCATTATCTGGAGAAAAAACTCGGCTTGCAGGAAAAATAACTGCGTGTGAGTTTTGTCTCTCTTAAAAGGTCGGGTAACCGGCCTTTTTGCTTTTTAGTGGCCAAATCGTCTGAAGAAACGATAACGCTGCATAAAAAGAACGGTTGCCGTAAAATCCCCTACCTTGTGATTTTGTACTTATAAATGGGAGACTCCCATGGATGCTCGCTTTTTGCAGGCAAATCGTGAAGCCCGCTGGGCTTTGTGGCTAACCATTGCTTATCTGGTGTTATGGATCGTAGCGGCCTATGTTCCTAACAGCTTACAAGGCATAACAGGACTGCCGCACTGGTTCGAAATGGCCTGTTTACTGTTGCCACTGGCATTTATTTTGCTGTGCTGGGCAATGGTTCGCCTGATTTTCAAAGATATACCCTTAGGGAACAATGATGCAGACTGATGTCATTTTACCGCTAGTCGGCTATCTGTTACTGGTATTTGGTCTGTCGGTCTATGCCTACCGTCGTCGCCAAAAAGGTAACTTCCTCAACGAATATTTCATCGGCGACCGCTCGATGGGGGGCTTCGTATTAGCCATGACGCTAACAGCCACCTATATCAGCGCCAGCTCCTTTATAGGTGGCCCAGGGGCTGCCTATAAATATGGGCTGGGCTGGGTATTACTGGCGATGATTCAACTACCTGCGGTGTGGTTATCGCTCGGGGTTCTGGGCAAAAAATTTGCTATTCTGGCGCGCAAATACAACGCAGTAACGCTCAATGATATGTTGTATGCCCGTTATAAAAGTCGCCTGTTAGTTTGGGTGGCTAGCCTCAGCCTACTGGTTGCTTTTATTGGCGCCATGACGGTGCAGTTCATCGGCGGAGCTCGTTTGCTGGAAACTGCAGCGGGTATTCCTTATGACACTGGGCTTTTGATATTTGGCATCAGCATCGCTCTGTATACTTCGGTGGGAGGATTCCGTGCGAGCGTACTAAATGATGCCATGCAAGGGTTGGTGATGTTACTCGGCACGATTATTCTGCTCGCTGGAGTGATCCATGCCGCTGGCGGTTTGCATGCCGCGGTGGATACTTTGCAAAATATCGATCCTAAGCTGGTTTCGCCGCAGGGCGCTGACGATATTTTAAGTGCGCCATTTATGGCATCGTTCTGGATATTGGTATGCTTTGGGGTTATCGGCTTGCCACATACGGCTGTGCGCTGTATTTCCTACAAAGACAGTAAAGCGGTGCACCGCGCCATCGTTATTGGCACTATCGTGGTGGGAATACTGATGTTTGGTATGCACCTTGCCGGCGCGTTAGGCCGTGCCATCTTGCCAGATTTAAAAGTGCCAGATTTGGTTATCCCTACCTTGATGGTCAAAGTTTTGCCGCCGTTCGCTGCAGGTATTTTTCTGGCAGCGCCGATGGCGGCGATTATGTCCACGATCAATGCTCAGCTGTTACAATCGTCCGCAACCATCGTTAAAGACCTCTATTTGGGGATGCGCCCTCAGGCGCTCAAAAACGAGAAACGCTTGGCGAGAATGTCCAGCCTGTCTACGCTGATTTTAGGACTTTTACTGTTGCTGGCGGCATGGCGTCCTCCAGAAATGATCATCTGGCTAAATTTGCTGGCCTTTGGCGGCTTAGAAGCGGTATTCCTATGGCCGCTCGTGCTGGGGCTTTATTGGGAGCGGGCTAATGCACACGGCGCGCTAAGCTCAATGATTTCTGGTGCTATTTGCTACGCCGTACTTGCTACCGCTGACTGGCATATATTCAGCTTACATCCGATCGTTCCATCACTGCTCATCAGCTTAGCAGCATTTGGGATCGGCAACTTTTTTGGCGAGCGTGGCGAAACAGTGCCAGCTGCGACTGAATTAAATTCAAAATAGAGACTTCGAGATGCCTTGGATTCAAATCAAAATCAACACGACCGGTAATCAGGCTGAATCCCTGAGTGATGCATTGATGGAAAGCGGTGCTGTATCAGTGACTTTCCAAGATACCCATGATAATCCGGTATTTGAACCACTGCCGGGCGAGACCCTGCTTTGGGGCGATACCGACGTTATCGGCCTGTATGACGCAGAAACCGATATGAAAGAGATTGTGGCGATTCTGGAGAATGATCCAGCGTTAGGCAAAGGCTTCCACCACAAAATCGAACAGATCGAAGATAAAGACTGGGAACGCGAATGGATGGATAATTTCCACCCAATGCAGTTTGGCCGCCGTCTGTGGATCTGCCCAAGCTGGCGCGATGTTCCCGATCCAACCGCGGTCAACGTCATGCTAGATCCTGGTTTGGCCTTTGGTACTGGGACTCATCCAACAACCGCGCTGTGCCTGCAATGGCTAGATGGTTTGGATCTGGAAGGCAAGACCGTGATCGACTTCGGCTGCGGTTCAGGTATTTTGGCCATCGCCGCCCTGAAACTCGGCGCCGCACGCGCTATCGGGATCGATATCGATCCTCAGGCTATTCAGGCTAGTCGTGATAATGCACAGCGTAACGGTGTTTCAGAGCGTTTAGAGTTGTATCTGCCAAAAGATCAGCCCGCCGACTTAAGCGCAGACGTCGTAGTCGCCAACATCCTGGCAGGCCCACTGCGCGAACTGGCACCGCTGATTAGCGATCTGCCAAAATCTGGCGGTCATCTAGGCCTATCCGGTGTTCTAGCGACGCAGGCGCCAAGCGTTGCAGAAGCTTACGAAGATAAATTTATCATCGATCCTGTCGCTGAACGCGAAGAGTGGTGCCGCATTACCGGTATTCGCCGCTAAGCTAGCTCGCTATATAAAAACAGCGCTTTATATAGGCGCTGTTTTTGTTTCCGCTACCCCTAACACACGGAAGTATTCGCATACCAGCCACAT
This sequence comes from Hafnia paralvei, assembly GCF_020150375.1. Lineage (NCBI taxonomy): Bacteria > Pseudomonadati > Pseudomonadota > Gammaproteobacteria > Enterobacterales > Hafniaceae > Hafnia > Hafnia paralvei. Next base: position 4,222,476 of record NZ_CP083737.1, read on the forward strand.
ATCTTCACTAAACGTCTTACCTATCGCCAACTGCGACGTTTCAAAAAACGCCTGATGAGCCTGTCTCCAATAAGCCAAAGACTTATCTCCTTCGCCTTCTGCAGCCGCAAATATGGCGTCCACATCACGAAAGCGACGCAAAGATACCTGTGTTGTTTCTATCGCCGCCACGGGCTTTTCATGCCCATCTAGCACAATTGTCAGATAACCTGCGGTAGGAATGGTCATCCCCTCATGCCAATACTCATCCAAAGCACCACAGGTGGCATATTTTTCACCGCTCACGATAAGTTCAGACAGCTGCTGAGCTAAGTCCCCCGGCGTACCAAAATGCTCAGCATGATAAATTCGCCCCTCTAATTCAGGATGCTGTTGTACTATTTTCAACCAGAATAATGCGATTTCACTATCCATATCATCCTCTAAAATGCGATATGCATCTCATTTATAGCGCCATTATTGTGGGTTTCTTAAGCGTTTTATCTGGCAACAGGCACCAAAACTAACCTAAAACGACCAATAAGAAAGGGAAAAAACAAAAGAGCATTTTTTAACCATTAATACATAACCATATGTTAAACAACAAAAATAATCAAATACGAAGCGCCAGCTAGTGATTTCATTGATCTACAACAGCTGATTGTTCAAAGTTTGGCCTTTCATATCCGAGCAAAAATGCGTAATATACGCGCCCTTGCGGACACAGTATGGTCAGTCTTTGTCTATGCGCATTGGACATATAGAACTTAAAAATCGCCTCATTGCTGCGCCTATGGCCGGCATAACCGATCGCCCTTTTCGGACGCTTTGCTATGAAATGGGTGCTGGGATGGCTGTCTCTGAAATGCTCTCTTCCAATCCGGAAGTGTGGCAAACGGATAAGTCACGTCTGCGCATGGTTCATTTAGACGAACCTGGGATCCGAGCCGTGCAAATTGCTGGCTGTGACCCTGATGACATGGCTGCTGCGGCCAAAATCAACGCTGATAGCGGCGCGCAGATCATTGACATCAACATGGGTTGCCCGGCAAAAAAAGTGAACCGCAAACTCGCGGGGTCTGCTCTTTTGCAGTATCCCGACTTGGTTGGAAAAATCCTCAGCGCGGTGGTTAACGCTGTAGACGTACCGGTAACGCTTAAAATTCGTACGGGCTGGAGTCCAGAACACCGTAACTGTGTTGAGATTGCCCAATTGGCTGAACGCTGTGGAATTCAGGCCTTGACGATTCATGGCCGAACACGTGCTTGCTTATTCAACGGCGAGGCGGAGTACGACAGCATTCGGACAGTTAAGCAGAGTGTTTCCATCCCGATTATCGCGAATGGAGACATAACTGACCCGCATAAAGCCAGAGCGGTGCTCGACTACACTGGAGCCGATGCTCTAATGATAGGGCGTGCCGCTCAGGGGAGACCCTGGATCTTCCGGGAAATCCAGCATTATCTGGACACAGGGGAGCTGCTTCCGCCCATGCCGTTGGAGGAAGTTAAGCACTTGTTATTAGGGCATGTACAAGAACTGCATAATTTTTACGGTTCTGGTAAGGGATTTCGCATTGCCCGCAAGCACGTATCTTGGTATCTCCAAGAACACGCCCCATGTGACCAGTTTCGGCGCACATTCAACGCCATAGAGGATGCCAGCGAACAGCTGGAGGCGTTGGAGGCATATTTCGAAAATCTTAGCGTAAAAAAAGAGCTGACAGAACTATGTTCGAACAACGCGTAAATTCTGACGTACTGACCGTTTCTACCGTAAACTCCCAGGATCAGGTGACTCAAAAGCCACTGCGTGACTCGGTTAAACAAGCCCTTAAAGGCTATTTTGCTCAACTGAATGGTCAAGACGTTAATGATCTGTATGAGCTGGTACTGGCTGAAGTAGAACAGCCACTGTTAGACATGGTGATGCAGTATACTCGCGGTAACCAAACCCGCGCTGCGCTGATGATGGGTATCAACCGTGGTACTCTGCGTAAGAAATTGAAAAAATACGGCATGAACTGATACTAATCAGTTAACGTATTGAAAAAAGGTGCTTTTCCTTTATTGGATTAGCGCCTTTTTTATTAAAGTGAGTAGATGAATTCACCACAGCAATTAATCCACAGCATTATTCTGGTTTATGCCCCTCCTACCTGTGTAAATACGACTGCATTGAGAGCCGAGTCACGGTATTCAGTCACTGTAAGTTGTTAATCTTTCAAACATTACAATGGAATATCTAAATACATCAGTATTCATAGATATATCCATCGTTGATTCAAATCGCATACACGCTGGCTAAGCTCGTCACTCACCTCTCTCCTGAGCTTCGTCCCTCTAACCAGCATATTTAGCCTGCAACTTACGTTCGCAAGGGTATAGATGCGTTGTTTCATTGATCGTTTTTATTTACTCACTTAGTAGGGAAAAGAAATGTTTTTTTTCAAGAAATGTGTGGTCGCATTGTCGATTAACATTGCTCTAATTTCATCGGGTTTCGCCTGTACAACCTTGCTCGCAGGTAATGAAGCGACAACCGATGGCTCGGTGTTTGTTGCTCGCAGCGCGGACAGTGACGCACTTAAAGCACAGCATTTCGTTATTCATCCAGCGCAGAAAAATCAGACCGGCGTCTATAGCACCAAAGCACACAACGGTGCGAATGACTTCTCCTATCCACTCCCGAAAAACTCACTGCGCTACACAACAGTGCCAAATTGGAAAACACAATTGCATGGTGCGACCGGTTTTAACGAACTCGGCGTTGGTGTAAGCGGCACGGAGTCTATTTTTGCATCACCTAAAGCGTTAGCTGTCGATCCTTACGTCGAAGATAAAGGGATCACCGAGGACGATATTCCCGATATCCTGCTCTCTCAAGCCAAAACTGCACGGGAAGCTGTAGCCTTGCTCGGCAATATTATTGAAACGCACGGTGCGGGTGAAGGATTTGGGGTTGCCGTCGTTGATGAGCATGAGGTGTGGTATTTAGAGACGGGAAGTGGCCACCAGTGGATGGCACAGCGTGTGCCAAATGATAAATATTTCGCCACCGGCAATCAGGGGCGTTTACAACAGTACGATGCAAAAGATCCTAACGTGATGGGGTCAAAAAACCTGATCGAGTTTGCCACCGAAAAAGGTCTGTATAATCCAAAAACTGACGGTGAATTTAATTTCTCTAAAGCCTATACCCGCGACGACGAACGTGACCGTACCTATAATGATCCCCGCGTCTGGACAATTCAGAAGATCTTTAACCCATCAGTCAACCAAGACGTTTCTGCTGGAAGACAATTCCCTGTACTTCTGACTCCAGAGAAAAAGCTTTCACTGGATGACGTTAAGGCCGTGCTGCGTAACCATTACGATGGAACAAAACACGATCCTTACTCTAACGGCCTGAATGGAAAAGAACCGTGGCGCCCAATCAGCGTATTCAGAACCTATGAATCACACGTGATGCAGGTTCGTCCATGGCTGCCTAAAGAGATTGGCGAAGTGACCTATGTCGGTCTTGGTATGGCCGATCTCACCGCATTTGTTCCTTACTACAGTGGATTGCAGGCATACCCGCAAAACTATGCGCAGGGTACAGATAAAGCGGATAGTGATTCCATTTACTGGAAATATCGTAAGCTGCAAACGCTCGTTATGACCGACTATCCGAAGCTAGCTCCGATTGTTAAAAAAGCCTACCATGACTGGGAGATCAACATTGCCGATGAACAAAAGGCAATGGAATCTAAGTACTTGAAAATGGCTAAAACCGACAAAGCTGGCGCGGATAAAATGCTCAATGAGTTTAATCTACGCGTTATGGCTGATGCGGAAAAACTCACTGAAAATCTCACTAACGAGATTTTCACCCTCCGCACCAAAGATATTCAATCTGATATCTTCTTTGCCAACGCGGCCAAGAAGGATTAAGGCACAGGCGCTTTAATCACGGTGACATCGTGTTTTGTGTCGCTGCTATTATCATGAACGGTGACTGCTACGGCGGTCACCTTTATCCAACATCAATCCCCGCCGCACCTTTTCATTCGAATATCCGTCTCTTAAGCAGACACGGGATAACATCCTCATTTATCGCGCTAACAATGTTAATATAGCGTTCAGGCGAGATTCACTTCATGCCACAAAACCATGTTTTCTGTTTACCGCGGCCTCCGAGATTGCCATGAACAAACCTGCATCTTCTGTTTCTGAATCGATTACCCGTGATTTAGCTCTACGTATTATCCGTGGCGAGTTAGCTGAAGGTATGGCAATTCCGGGAGAGCATGAGCTCGCACAGCAGTACGAAGCGTCCCGCACCTCCGTACGCAACGCATTACAAGTACTTGGTGCTAAAGGCATGTTACTGATCCAAGCCAAACGCCGTAGCACGGTAACGCCACGCGAGCAGTGGAGTTTTCTCGATGCAGAAGTACTATCCTGGTTGGAAAATGTAGGTATTGAATCTGAACTGGTTGAGCAACTGATGCTGACGCGCCTCATCTTCGAGCCCGATGTTGCCGCTATGGCTGCACTCAACGCCAACGGTCATGATTTAGCGGCTATCGAAGATGCTTGGCATACCATGCAATTAGGGCAAAAAAATAATTCAGCAGAGCAATTCGAACGCGGCGATCTCGCCTTCCACACTGCGGTGCTACGCGCCTGCCACAATCCCTTTCTTGCTTCTGTCGGCAATGCTCTCTCTGCGGCAATGCTGCTGTCATTCAAACACACTCTAGAAGACGATCTCCAACTCACCCAAGACGCTGTTCAGCAACATCGTGATCTGTTGGAAGCGATCCGCTTAAAGCAGGCCGATCAAGCACGCCAATCTATGCGCCATATCCTCTTAAGTGCGGCTCACAAACATATTTGGCGCGAGATCCCAGAAAAATATCAGCACTTTTTCTAATCCCACACTTTTTGCATATTTCTTTTAGCTCGTAGCTAACTTTCGATCTCGTTCACAGATCTAAGCTTATTTATTCGCCATTATCCTTGTCATACAAGAATTGATATGTTGTAACTCAAGAATGAATAATTACTGGATCGCCATCGATTGGGGAACCTCAAATTTCCGAGCGTTTCTGATGAATAACAACCAATGCATTGACACGATAAATGCGCACTGCGGGCTGCTTAGCGTGCCTGACCGTCAATTTGATACCGCCCTTTTGCCACTTATCACGCCTTGGCTAATGAAGCATCCCAATCTCCCGATACTGATGGCGGGAATGGTCGGGTCACAACAAGGCTGGCAAGAAGTACCTTATGTCGCTCTCCCTGCAAGCTATCAATGCTTTGCTCAACAAACCGCTCAGGTTACAACTTCTTGGGGAAGTCCTTGCCGAATTGTAGCGGGTGCGAGTGGCGCCAATGCTTTTGGCTTACCTGATGTCATGCGCGGAGAAGAAGTACAACTGATCGGTCTAGCGGCACAATATTCGCAAGAACAGCATTTAGTGATTCTGCCCGGAACCCATAGCAAACACGCCACGATCGCTCACGATCAAATCCTGCACTTTAATACTTTTATGACGGGTGAGATCTATGCGGTGATGCTAAATCACTCGTTGCTAGGCCGAGATCTTCCTGAATCTGATGAAGACCATCACGCCTTTGCTCTTGGTGTGCAAAACGCGCAAAACGCCCCCAATCTCAGTAACGCATTATTTTCAGCTCGCACGCTAAAACTCGCCGGTTCTATCACCCCTGCTCAGGTTGCCAGTTATCTATCCGGTTTGCTCATCGGCTCTGAATTGTCGGCATTACCGGGCAAACAGGCGTGGATCGTGGGCTCTGCAACCCTTACCGAACGCTATACCCGCGCAGCGAGTCTGCTTGGCATCACGCTAACGCCTGCCAACGGAGATGACTGTTTTATTCACGGCATGAACACCATTTATCAATCCTTAACCGGAGCATTGGCATGAATTACATGAATTTTGCACTGCGTTGGCAACAGTGCCCGCTACCGCTGGTCGCGATTTTACGCGGAGTAACACCACACGAAGCCCATGGAGTAGCAGAAACTCTTCTGGAGTGTGGTTTCACTTATTTAGAAGTGCCGCTCAACAGCCCGCAACCGCTCGAATCTATCGCAATCATGGCTAAAACCATAGGTTCAAAAGGGTTTGTTGGGGCTGGAACCGTGCTGACTGAACATCAGGTTCATCAGGTTGCCGAGGCTGGAGGGCAATTAATCATTTCGCCCAATATGGAACCTTCGGTGATCCGCGCAGCCTGTGAGCTAGGGCTTATCAGCATGCCTGGCATCGCCACTCCCAGCGAGGCTTTTACCGCGCTACGCACCGGAGCCAGCGCACTTAAGCTCTTTCCGGCCGAATTAGTGACCCCCACGATTGCCAAGGCGATGAGCGTAGTACTTCCCGCCGAAACGGTCTGCCTACCGGTGGGAGGAATTAATCCTGACAGCGAGCAAATGCGTAGCTACCTGAACTCTGGTGCGCGTGGCTTCGGTCTAGGTGGAGGTTTATATCAGTCTGGGATTTCACTGGCGACTCTGCGTGAGCGAGCTATGGCCTACCGCCACGCATGGCAACAGGCCAATCAAAAATGATCGCTAATGCGCTGCAAGACCTATCTATTATCGGTGATTACCGCGCCCTCCTCGGAGAGTCTCCGGTGTGGTGTTTCCGCTCCCAATCGCTTATCTGGGTAGATATTTTACAACGTCGCCTATTGCGCTATTGGCCGCAACAGGGGAAAAAGATCGAGATCCACGAATTACCTTTTCTTTGTAGCGCAGCCTTACTCACCGAAGAATCCGAACAATTTCTCCTTGTGACCGCACAAGGCGTCATGCTTTACGACTATAGCCAGCAAAGCCATCGCCAGCTCTGTCCGTGGCCTGAAGATGAACAAACCCGTCCTAACGAGGCAGCGATCGCACCCGATGGATCGTTGTGGTTCAGCACGATGGACGTCACGGCTCGCTCGCCAATCGGGAGCTGGTATCGCTATGAGTACGACGGCGCCCAGCCTGAAAAAATGCTTAGTGACCAACATGTGCCCAACACCTTGGCTTGGCTGGGGTCATATGTCTGGTTTGTAGACACTTTCCGCCACCGTTTTTGTCGCAGCGCCGCACATCGCATCAGTACACAAACCCTGAGCGAATGGCCGATAGAAGACCTGCTTGCCGACGGCTCGGCGTTGACCCTAGACGGAATGCTGCTCAATGCCTGTTGGGGTAGCGCTTGCCTCACCGCCTACCGTTTAGATGCTGCTGCGCCTCAATGGCTCACCACACATCCACTGCCTGTAACACAACCCACTAGCTGCGCCTTTGGCGGGCCTGATTTACACGATTTATATATCACCTCGGCCTCTGATGGGCTTGCTATGCCATCAAAAACTGAGGGCGCACTTTTACGCTATCGAACTCCCTACACAGGACAGCAAGCCACGCTGTTCAACTTAAAAAAATAAATAATCACCCACGAGGTTAACCATGACTACGCATTCGATTTCGCAGTCAACACCCCATACAAATCGGCAGACTCTGCTGATCTGTTTTCTCGCTGCATTGGCTGGTCTGCTATTTGGACTGGATATGGGCGTTATTGCTGGCGCACTTCCCTTCTTAGCCAAAGAGTTTGCACTCAGCAGCCACCAGCAAGAGATGGTCGTCAGCATCATGATGTTAGGTGCCGCACTGGGCGCGTTATGCAGCGGTCCACTATGTACCCGAATCGGACGTAAAAAAACGCTGTTAATTGGCTCTGTTTTATTTGTTGTTGGATCAATTGGCTGCGCGCTGGCTCCAGATTTATCAACGCTGGTTATCTCACGCTTCTTACTCGGTGCAGCAGTCGGCGTAGCTTCTTTTGTTGCCCCACTTTACCTATCTGAAATCGCACCAGAACACATCCGCGGCAGCATGATCTCGCTGTATCAGTTGATGATCACGATTGGCATTCTGGCGGCATTTCTCTCTGACACGGCGCTAAGCGCAAGCGGCAACTGGCGCTGGATGCTAGGCATCATCACCATTCCGGCTCTCATTCTGTTTTTTGGGGTACTCACCCTGCCGGAAAGCCCTCGCTGGCTGATGATGAAAGATAAACATGCCCTAGCAGAGAAAGTACTGCTATTGCTGCGTTCTACCCGCGAAGAGGCGCATAGCGAACTGGAAGCTATTCGCGAAAGCGTTCAAGTAAGACAGCGTGGTTGGCAGCTCTTCCGTGCTAATAGCCATTTCCGCCGTTCAACCTACCTTGGCGTTTTGTTGCAGTTCATGCAGCAGTTTACCGGCATGACCGTAATCATGTATTACGCACCGAAGATCTTCGCAATCGCAGGATTCGCGTCAACCGAACAGCAAATGTGGGGAACCGTTATCGCAGGGTTAACCAACGTGCTAGCGACGTTTATTGCCATCGGCTTAGTCGATCGCTGGGGACGTAAACCCATCCTCAAACTCGGTTTTAGCGTCATGGCTATCTGTATGGCATCAATGGGTTACATGTTCTTCGTGGGTATCACAAGTGCTACCGAGCAATACACCGCTGTAACCTTGCTGCTGATTTTTATCGTCGGTTTTGCTATGAGCGCAGGTCCACTGATCTGGGTACTTTGCTCCGAGATCCAACCGTTAGCCGGACGTGATTTTGGCGTCACCTGTTCCACCATGGCTAACTGGATAGCCAACATGATTATTGGCGCTACTTTCCTAACGCTCATCGATACCATCGGCAGCGCAGGGACTTTCTGGCTCTACGCTGGACTCAACGTCGTCTGCATTGTACTCACCCTGTTGTTTGTACCTGAAACAAAAAATATCTCTTTGGAAAATATCGAGAAAAATTTAATGACCGGCCTACCGTTGAGAAGCATCGGCAGCGCGCTCTAATTCACTGTTATTTTTGTTTCGTCGAGGTCAGATATGACAGCTTTGGACATCACAAATACCTCTGAGAATGAGAAAAAGATCGCCGCGGTATATAACAAAATCACTCGCCGCCTGATCCCGTTTTTGATCCTATGTTATTTCTTCGCCTATCTGGATCGCGTCAACGTTGGCTTCGCTAAGCTGCATATGCAGGATGCGTTGAACTTCAGCGACACAGTATACGGAGTAGGAGCAGGGATCTTTTTTATTGGTTATTTTCTGTTTGAGTTGCCAAGCAATCTATTGATGCAGCGTTTTGGACCACGCTTTTGGATCGCTCGGATCATGATCAGTTGGGCAATTCTCTCTGCGCTGATGATCTTCGTGCAAACGCCTACTCAATTCTACGTTCTGCGTTTTTTGCTAGGTGTTGCGGAGGCTGGATTTTTTCCCGGCATCGTGTTTTATCTCACGCTATGGTTCCCGTCATGGCGTTCAGCACGCACGCTGGGGCTATTTATCCTAGTAACGCCGCTATCCACCATCATTGGCAGCCCGCTGTCGGGATTTATTCTTAAATTTTTTGATGGTGTTGATGGCCTGCATAATTGGCAATGGCTATTTGTTGTCGAAGCCATTCCTTCGTTCCTGCTGGCGTTCGTAGTGCTACGTTATCTCGACAACGACGTCAAATCTGCACGCTGGTTGAGCACGGAAGAGAAGCAAATTGTCGCAGACGATCTAGAAACTGATCGTCTGCGCAACCTCATTGCCAATGAGGGCAAGCCCCCGCAAAACCTAAAAATGATGTTCCGCAATGGCTACGTATGGCTGCTGGCGCTGATCTTCTTCAGCTTCAACATCGGCTATTACGGTATCAATTTCTGGCTACCGTCGATTATTAAAAGCTCCGGCGTTAACGACGATTTCCATATCGGCTTACTTGCCGCGCTGCCTTACGTCTTTGGTGCCGTCTTCATGGTGTGGAACAGCCGTCACTCCGATCTGTGCTGTGAACGCCGCTGGCATATAGCTATTCCAGCCATATTAGGTGCCGTGGGCCTGACGCTAAGTGCCTATTGCAGCGGTTCCACCCTATGGATGATGGCGTGGATTTGCCTAGCCATGTCCGGCACGTTAGCGCTTATCCCAACCTACATCAGCCTACCAGGTACGTTGCTGTCTGGCACAGCTGCCGCGGCGGGCATCGCTTTAGTTAACTCAGTGGGCAATTTAGCGGGGTTCTTCGGCCCTACCGTGCTCGGCTGGCTGAAAGACAACACAGGCAGCACCAATGTCGGCCTATATATTCTCGCCGCATTTTTACTGCTGTGTGCTCCATTGATGTTTTTGTTACCAGCCAAGCTGGTTAATCCCCGCCGTAATGCAGGCAGATCCTAAACCCTAAATAATTCGAGTTGCATTGAGGCGGCAAGTGAGTGAACGCGACCAACAAAAATGCAACTTGAAGTATGACGGGGATAAATGCAAAGCACGGTCGGCGTTGTATCGTTATTGAAAAGAGGCAGTTTATGAGTGGATGTAAAAGCTGTGGCACCTGTGGTGATGGGCACTTCAACCCTGTACTTAGTGGGGATGATGGTGCACTTAAGCGGGCCCTGTACAAATCGATGGGACATACGGATGAACAGCTACGCCGTCCGGTGATCGCGGTGGTTAATAGCTACACCAATGCCACGGCCGGCCATGCAAATCTCAACGAACTCACGGCAGAAGTCTTAAAAGGTATTGATGAAGCTGGCGGCGTCGGGATGGTATTCGGCACGATTGCACCTTGCGATGGTATCGCCGAAGGACATTTGGGCATGCGTTATATTCTTGCCGCCCGAGAAGTGATAACGAGCTCAATTGAAGTGATGATGCGCGCCCACCGTTTTGACGGCATGGTGTTACTCGGCTCCTGCGACAAGATCGTCCCTGCGATGCTAATGGCCGCAGCACGATTAGATATTCCAGCCATTCTGGTTAATGGTGGGCCGATGTATCCTGCCGAATATAAAGGTAAGCACTGGGACGGTAATATCGTCACCGAGGCCATTGGCTGGAAAAGACGCGGAGAGATTGACGAAGCTGAATTTCGCCATATCGAGGATATCGCTGAACCGGGTCCAGGTTCCTGCACCATGTACGGTACCGCTAACACCATGTGCTGTATTTCTGAAGTTCTCGGCATGAGCCTGCCGGGTAGCAGCACATTGCCTGCCGTATCACAGGAGCGCCGAGAATGTGCCTTCCGCACGGGTCAAACAGCGGTTGATTTAGTTAAGCACGGCGTCAATGCGCGCCAAATTATCACACCACAGTCAATTCGCAACGCCATGATTTACCTACTCGCCACCGGCGGGTCTACCAACGCTATTTTGCATTTACAGGCTATTCACTATGAAGGCGAATACGGGCATCTACCGCTGTCGGATTTTGACAAACTAAGCCACCACGTTCCGCTCGTGGCCTCACTCTATCCTGCTTCTGAATACGACATGATCGACTTCTGGGAAGCGGGTGGTGTCGCAGCCGTTGAGAAAGAAATTGCCTCACTGATGGATCTCAACGCCCTTACCGTAAGCGGTCAATGCAAAGCCGAATGGCTGGCTCAGGTTCCTGTCAGCCAGCGCCCTGAAGTCATCCATACGCTAGCAATACCGGTTCGCAATGAAGCTGGGGTTGCGGTGCTGCATGGCAATCTGTCTCCGCTTGGATGCGTCGTAAAACCTGCCGCGGTGCCAGAGCACTTGATGATCTTCACTGGCCCAGCCGTGGTATTTAACAGTGAGCAAGAATCCGTTGATGCCATCCTTTCTGGAGATATCGCATCAGGTTCTGTGCTGGTCTTACGTTATGAAGGTCCTAAAGGTGGACCGGGTATGCCTGAAATGTACAAGCCGATGAAATGTCTCGAAGGTATGGGACTTTCAGATAGCTGCGCGCTGATTACTGACGGCCGTTTCTCAGGCTCTAACCGAGGGCTGTTCGTTGGTCATATTTCCCCTGAGGCCAGCGATGGTGGCGATCTCGCGCTAGTCGAAAACGGCGATACCATCACCATCAATATCCCTACTCGCGAACTCACGCTAAACGTCGACGAAGCCACATTGGCAGAGCGTCGCAAACATTGGGTTCCGCTGGAGAAACAGGTACCACGCGGATTCTTACGGTTGTATCGCCGCTGGGCATTACCTGCGGCACAAGGCGCAGTGCTTGCAGACAGAGATGAGGAATAATCATGTACCAATCAGCAGACATCTGCGGTGTAAATCCTATTGCGGCCATGCCATTTAGCCCGCAAGGCGAGTTAGATGTTCCCAGCTTTAGCCGCATGCTAGAGCACTTAGCCACAACGGGCATCCAAGGGCTAACCCTGTTTGGTATTGCCAGCGAATTTCCTAAGCTGGATGACGGCGAGCGCTTGCAGCTCTCCAATCAGTTTTTATCCGACCTTCGTGGCAGCGGTATTTTTCGAGCGATTTCGGTCACTGACCACAGTACAGAAGTTGCGGTTAAACGCGCACGAGACTACCAAAAACGCGGGGCAGACTCCCTAATGCTGTTGCCGCCGTTTTTTCTTCAGCCCAGCCCAGAAGCGATTTCACATCATATCTTCTCAGTGCTAGAGGCCGTAGATATTCCTGTGATGGTGCAATACGCGCCGGGTGAAACCGGGCTTGCAATCACACCTGAGCAGTTGGCCGACGTCGCCACTCGTTATCCTCATGCGGTATTTAAGATCGAGTGCAATCCTCCAGTGGACTATACCCAAAAGTTCTTACAGCAAGCACCGCAGGCTAGCGTACTAAATGGTTATGCTGGGCTTTACATGCTTCAAATGTTGGAAGCCGGAGGCAAAGGTGTCATGCCGGGCTGCTCTTTTAGTGAGATTTATGTGCGGATATATCAGCTCTGGCAAAACGGCGATAAAGCCGCAGCGCAGGAACTGCATAAACAGCTGTTACCGTGGATCCAACGCTGGATGACACACTGCGAATACATTATCCAAGTAGAAAAAACGATCCTCCAACGCAGAGGGATCATTACCAGCGATTATTGCCGCCACCCCGGATGGACATTAACAGATCAGGATCGCGCAATGATCGACAATTTCATCTCAACATTTTCCCTTTAATTTTGCGGAGTCTCTATGTCTACATCAGCCCAACAACCACGCATTATCATTGTTACCGGAGCCAGCCAAGGTATCGGCCACGCCATCGCACAAACGTTCTTAAAACAGGGTGATATCGTTATCGGTTGTGCCTTTTCTTCCATTGAAAAAGCCCCCCACGCGAAAGAGCTTTTAGATCTTTACCCTGAACATTTTCATTATTATTCGGTTGATATCACGCGTACCGAATCTATTGCCGAATTTATCGCCTCGGTAGAACAGCGTTTTGGCCGTCTCGATGTGCTGGTTTCTAATGCGGGCAAAAACGTGTTTAAAGGTATCGATTGTGAACTGGAGGATTGGCACCACAATCTTGATCTTAACCTGCGTTCTCATTGGTATATGGCGAAATCCTGCCGAAGTATGTTAGAAAAATCTAAGGGCGTTATTCTGGTCATGACCTCCAACCACGCCTTTTCAACCATGCCTGGATGCGCGCCGTACAATATCACCAAACGAGCCCTGCTTTCGCTGGTACAAAGCCTGACCATTGAATGGGGGCCTGCAATTCGCAGCGTAGGCATCGCTCCGGGTTTTATTGATACTGCCGGTAATCAGGTATGGTTTGACTCACATGGCGACGGAGAAAAAGCACGCCTTGAGACTATTGCTAAACACCCCGTCGGTCGCATTGGGACTTCCGAAGAAGTAGGCGAACTATGCCTGTTCCTAGCCAGCCCCGCCGCTGGGTTTATTGCCGGTACCACCATCATCATGGACGGCGGGCGCAGCGCATTAATGCAAGACTGATTAGACGCTAACTCTGTACCTGAAACCTCAACCGCCTATCAGGGCGGTTTTTTTACGCCTCTCGGAAAAATGCCCCTTACAGACAGCACTGAGAGTACAGGGTGAGTTCTCATAAAAGTATTGCTGTATCTTTCAAGATATAACGATCCATCAATATTAAGACTAACACTATCACATTGAATTATAAGAAATATAAATAACTTTACGTTTTCTGATGCGATAAAAGCTTCACAAGCCCCTGCCAGAAGACATAAATTCTTGCAGAGCAAATTGGACAGAGGGAGAAGGTTTTATAAAATCGATTGTCCAAGCTACAAGCAATAGCCATTGAGCTTAACGCGCTGAAATAATGAATTTTTACTAATTGAGAACAATTCCATGAAGAAAACACTGTTAGCTCTATTCGTTCTCGCGCCATTTGCCAGCATAGCTGCGCCAACACCACAGCCGATGATTGGCAACTATCACGCTGTAGGCTATACCACCTGTGGTGGATATAAAGTGCTTTCGAGCGCCATCAGCAATGAAAACGTCATGGTGCTACAAATCACTGACCCCATTACCAAAGCATCACAGATTTTCTACGGCGATCGCAGCTCCGACGAGACTGAAAAAGTGCCTTACGTGCTTTCAAACTACGATGCAAGCACACAAAAATTTACGCCAGATCCCTCAAATACTACGATTCAGTTCGGGATCAAAATGGGGAATCCAGGCAAGCCAGGAAATGATTTATATAATCTGACGATGGGTGGCCAAACTTACGTCTGTAAACAGTTCACCATCTTTAGCTGATGCAATAAGCAACAATCATCATTGATTCGTTGTATTTTGCTCATACAAAAAGCCACCGACGCATAGTCAGTGGCTTTTTTTTAAAATCAGATAACTAAAGCTGCTCGCCGTTACTTTCAATGACCTGTTTGTACCAATCAAAACTCTGCTTTTTAGCGCGTTGTTGAGTGCCGCTACCGTCGTCGTGTTTATCTACGTAGATAAACCCATAACGCTTGCTGTACTGGCCAGTGGTGAAAGAAACACAGTCGATACAACCCCATGGGGTATAACCCATCAGTTCAACGCCGTCGTCGATCACCGCTTTCTTCATTTGCTCAATATGAGACTTCAAATAAGCGATACGATAATCGTCGTGGATCTGTCCATCAGCACTTGGCTTATCTATCGCACCAAAACCATTTTCCACGATGAATAACGGCTTCTGATAACGCTCGTACAGAATGTTAAGCGTGTAACGTAAACCCACAGGATCAATCTGCCACCCCCACTCGGAGGCCTTCACATGAGGATTGGGCACCGAGCCTTCAAATCCTGCCAGCGCGGTTCCTGTTCCGGCAGAATTTGCCTGCACGGCATTACTCATGTAGTAGCTCAGTCCAATATAATCCGCACAGCCTGCCCGCAGAACCTGTTCATCACCGGGCTGCATTTCAATGTGGTATCCCTTGCGTTCCCACTCTTTAAGAATGTACGAAGGATAATAACCACGCATATGTACATCACCAAATAGGAAACGCTCGCGCATCGCTTCCTGCGCGTACATCACATCATCTGGATGACAGGAATAAGGATAAAGCGGCACCATCGCAATCATGCAGCCAATTTTTAGCTCTGGATTGATGTCGTGCCCCAATTTAACGACCAGCGCGCTCGCAACAAACTGATGATGTAGCACTTGATACATACATTCTTCGGGGTTTGGTTCATTCGTGTAAATCACCCCAGAACAGCAATAGCCAAACAGCGGCGTTTTCCAGTTACGCTGATTATTGATTTCGTTGAACGTCATCCAGTACTTCACTTTATGCTGATAACGTTTGATCACTACTTCGCTAAAACGAACAAAGAAATCAACGATTTTACGATTTTTCCAACCACCATACTCTTTGACCAAATGCCACGGCATCTCGAAATGAGATAGCGTAATGACCGGTTCAATACCGTATTTCAACAGTTCATCAAACATGTCATCGTAAAACTGTAGCCCTGCTTCATTCGGTTCGAGTTCGTCGCCGTTAGGGAAAATACGCGACCATGCAATCGAAGTACGAAAGCATTTAAAACCCATTTCAGCAAAAAGGGCGATATCACCTTTATAGCGATGATAGAAATCAACTGCCTCATGGTTGGCGTACAAATAACCGTCCTGAATACCATCGGTAATCACACGATCAACACCATGTGCTCCGCTAGACAATACATCGACGATGCTGAGCCCTTTTCCACCCTGATCCCAGCCGCCTTCAACCTGATGGGCTGCGACCGCACCGCCCCACAGAAAATCATCCGGTAACCGTTGTTGTTTCATGCTGTTGCTCTCTTCTCTAATCAATTTTGTGGTTTACTCTTACACGGCTTCTGGCTGTGAAGAGGTTTTAACTTCTGCTGACGGAATATCTTCTTTAAATCCAGCAAACCACGTAAATATCGCGCCTAGCACGAAGGCCACGCTAATCGACAACACGAAGCCGAGGAACTGCGGTAGATGCCCTTCTTTAAAGAAAACCGGCAATACGGCTATCCCCGGAATACAGTAACTCCAAGACACGGCGTTAAATGAACCTGCAATAGCACCACCAACCGCTCCCGCCATGCACGCACACACCATCGGGCGTTTTAAACGCAACGCCACACCGTAAATAGCAGGTTCAGTGATGCCAAACAGGCCTGTCATACCCGCAGACAGTGCAACGCGTTTCATCTCAGCATCTTTGGATTTCAAATAAACTCCCAGAACGGCACCCGCCATGCCAAATACAGCGGAAGCCTGCAATCCGGTGAAAGTGTCATAACCGAGCGTGGCATAATTGCCGACCGTTACCGGCGTGATACCCCAGTGAACACCAAGAGTTACCAGCGGCGTCCACAGTGCACCAACCACGAATCCGGCAACGGCAGGGCTCAGGTGATACAAGGTGTTATAAACACCGCCGATAGCCCCACCGATCATATTTCCAATGGGGCCAAACACCAGCAGCGTAAGCGGCACAATAATGGCCAAACAGAACATCGGCGTGAACAGATTACGAATAACTAACGGCAGGATGCGTTCAAAAAAACGCTGCACGTAAGACATCATCCATACCATTAAAATGATCGGTATCACCGCAGAGGTGTAGCTTAGATACTGCACCGGCATACCCAAGAAAGTCAGCGGATCGGCACTCAGAGGAATACCCACCACGTCGGTTAGCACACGTGCAATCTGTGGATTGTTGACTGCTTCCTTCATGAGCGCTTGCATCGCAGGATCGGCCGAATTCACCAGCAGTATCTTGTTAGCGGTAAGCATGTTCATGTAGTCGGGACAAACCAGCGCACAGGCTGCGATCACCGCGGTGAAAGGGTTAACGTTAAATTTCTTCGCAGCGGTATACGCCACCATCACGGGCAGGAAGGTGAAACCGGTCCAAGAAACGAAGTTAAGAATACGGTAAGTACCGCTGGCAGGATCCATCCAGCCTAAAACGGCAAACAATGAGATTAAGCCTTGTAGCACACCACAGGCAGCTAGAGGATAAAGGAACGGTGCAAAAATACTGGAAATGATATCCATCAAGCGGCTAACAATGCCAACGTTTGGCGCACTGACGGCAGCATTTTCGTCAACATGAATCAGCTTTAATACTTCCTGATAAGCATCACCCACATGGTTGCCAATTACGACCTGTAATTGACCACCAGACTCTATTACCGTAATAACGCCTTTAACACGCTTTAGAGTTTCTTTATCTGCCTGAGCATTATCTTTTAATACAAATCGTAATCGCGTCGCACAATGTGTGACGCTAATCACATTATTATCGCTACCAATTAACTTTACGATTTCCTTGGCTGAATCTGCGTAATTAATTGCCATAGAATTAATCCTTCTGTAGGTACAGAAATCCCTATTCATTTAAATCTGAGAGGAGGATTTATACCCTAAATAATTCGAGCGCAGCCAACGCACATGCAGCTTGAAGTATGACGGGTATATTATGTATGAACTGGATAGTAGCAAAAAATTAAACAAAGTCACGATATAACAAAAAAACACAAATGTGATTTGTCACGTCGAAGAAACATGATGTTTTTTACTCGATCAACCTCTCAATTATTAAGTTGAAAGATTCTTAGCAAGTTTTTTACCAATTGCTTCAAGCATATAAATAACAGGAACCTGAGTAGTAATATTATATTCACTGGCAATCAAGATTTGTGGCATATGATAGGAGAGATTGAAGTCTGCCATCCGAGCTAAAGAGGAGGTTTCACTATTGGTGATACTGATGATTTTACACTGATGCAGGCTAAACTGGCTGGCCAACTTTAATATTTCAGGTGTTTCGCCAGAAACGGATAAAATAACAGCTATCGCATTTTTATACATATCCGAACTAATAGGATAGTAAGGATCGTCAATATAATTACTGAATTTACCCACGTTGGAGAAAAAACGAGCGCCATATTTACCTAGCGTACCTGAAGTGCCGGCTCCAACAAAGATAATCCGATCAGCCTCAGCAATTTGCTCTGCCGTACGCGTAATAAGCGCCTCGAACTCATCGTTATGAATACTTTTAAAGAAACTCATTATTTCACTCGCTCCCGAGGTCAATAATAATTTCTCTTCCTGCTCAATATAAAGCTTAAAACGAATACGGAATTCTGAATAACCACTGCAGTTCATTTTCTTGCAAAAACGTAATATCGTCGTCGTGGAAACATCCGCCGCATCAGCCAACTCGCGGATGGTCATATACATCACCTTATCTTTATTCTTAATGACATAGTTATATACCATTAATTCCAAGCCATTGAGCGTTGATAAGGCAATATGGGTAAACATGCGACCATCCGTTAACAAGTTATCGTGCCAAAGTATCAGAACATCACTGAGATGACAAAGCAACAGTGGCTAAAGCCGCCTTCCAATGAACCTCCATCAAAAGGCGGTAACGAGCGGCTGCGTATTATTCCCCTTTAATATCTTTCGCTATTGCCGCCTTAAAATCATCCATCGGGCAAAAACCATTAGCATCAATTTTACACCCATCAATTTGCAATATGACACGCTGAGCCGGCGTCGGTAGAGACAACGGAGTCGCATTGCGGATCTGATCGGTCGACTGGTAAACATATTCAATCTTCATCAGATCGCGGTTATCTTTCTTATCATGCCAACGCTGAAACACAATTTTTCCGCTGATCGGTGTTTTCTCATATTGCTTCGGCAAGTCGTATGGGGCGGTTTTCATCGCGGCTAACAGAGAGGCAATGTTGGAGTCATGCCCCACCAGTACGGCAACCTTAGCTTTGTGCGCATCAGCGGCTAGTGCATTTGTATCTGGCGTACCCACCAGCGTTGCGCTTACGAAACGCATTAAAGGCGCCGCTGCATTCTGGGCGACTGCCGACGAGCCAAACAGAGTCTCATGATAGAGATTTTTTATTTCCTCTAACTGCTGCCACTGCTTCTCATCAGTAATCTGTCCCCAGGCCACGTCTTTCAACGGATAACCTTCGTAATACTGCAACATGAAACCATCTGAGGCACCGGTACCGACGCGTAACGGTCCCGTGATACCGGGCTCTTTATCCTGCACAATATTGACCGTATTCGGTTGATCTGCCAGAGAGCAGGTTTTCTTTTCGCTACAAACTTTCGATTGCCCATAGTCCATAACCTGCTGTAGCACCGCATAATTAGGTTTCAAGCGCTCATTAAGACCATCAATTCCCCCCGGCCCCGCATGCTGATTAATCGACTCGATAGCCTTTTGTTTAAACTCATCCGTCACTTTCGCAGTGATGATAGGATTAAACGTTGGATCCATAGTGCCGACTTTTTCCTGATGATTCACTTTCAGCGAACACTCAGGAAATGCGCCGCTCACAAAGCTTTTCGCCGTATCAATGGTGCGTGGCAAGCTATTCGCGTAGACAAATACCGAACCGGCAGTTGGGCATCCCTTTGCCGGCAGAATGCCGGTTTGGACTAACCAGTCGCGCATGTACTTACCGAATAAGGTTTCTACTTCTGCACCTTTAGGCGTCAGCAATCCCCCTTCAGTTTTCCATACCGGCCACTGATGCGGCGTCGATTCTGCCAGAATATCGCCATAGCCCACTAATGGCGCTCGGATACCATGACGACTAAAAATAAGAACCTGCTCAAGCTGGTAACCCTCTGGCGTTGCATTGCTTGGTTCAGCGGCTTGAGCCCCAAGGGGGAGCAATAAAGCCAGCGTACTTAACGCAAAAAAGCCTTTTGTTATTCTTTTCATTTGTCTGTTTCCTTATACAAATTGAAGGGTTACCTACCGAAATACACACAAGTGAGTGTAGATAGCTTTCCATATTGAGTTATTGGCAAGCTTCACATAACGAGATTTATCATTTTCGAGTTGCTGATAAATATGGTGAATTTCTCTTCCAGATAAGTCCGGTTGTCCCACAGTTTCAATCCGCTATGGTCAGTGCCTATGATAGAGAACAATGGGAGAGTCAGACATGTATTTGCGCCCTGACGAAGTGGCACAAGTCCTTGAGAAAACAGGTTTTATCAGAGACTGCGTCACCGATAAAGCGTATGGTTTTCACAAAGGTGAACACTATGTTTACGTCAATCGTGAGGCCAGAATGGGCCGAACAGCGCTGGTCATTCACCCAGCGCTAGGGCAGAAAAGTCTCAAATTTGCCCATCCTGCTGAACCACTACGCAGCAGCGTGGCTTACACCCGCTTCCCACAAGACCCGCATGCGGTAGAAACAGCGTTCATTGGCATTCCGCATGGATTTACCTCGCGCGCGCGTTTAAGCCAATATCTTGAAAAAATGTTCCAGTAATTCACTGTAAAATCGCAAAAAAAACCTCTGCCAGCGGGTGCATGGCAGAGGCAAACTCTTGCAGCTATAGTGCTGTTTTATACCTTAAATAATTCGAGTAGCATTGAGGCGGCCAGTGAACGCAGCCAACAAAAAGGCAACTTGAAATATGACGGGTATACAGGCTTATTATTGAAATTTATTACCACATCAGATGAGCAATTAACGGGGCGAGTACCACCGTGACGACGCCAGCTAACATCATGACCAGACTTGAAACTACTCCTTCCGTTTGCCCTATTTCATAAGCTTTGGCTGTTCCTGCGCCGTGAGACGACGCCCCTAACCCTGCGCCCTTCGCCATACCGCTGCGTACCGCGAGCCGAAGAAACAAAATATCGCCAATGGCCATACCAAATACGCCGGTAATGACGACAAACAAGGCGACTAAATCCGGCTGCCCTCCCATTTGCTTAGCAGCCTCTAATGCAAATGGCGTCGTGATAGAACGGACAGCGAGGCTGCGTTGTACTTCTTCAGACAGAGTAAACAACCGTGCCAGCCACACAGAGCTGCACACGGCGACAATAGTGGCCGTGATAACCCCCGCGCTCAGCGACATCCAATGTCGGCGGATAATCGCCATATTTTCATAAACAGGCACGGCAAACGCGATAGTTGCTGGCCCTAACAGCCACAGCAGCCAATGGTTCTCTCCCATGTAATCCTGATAGGAAACGTGGGTTATGACCAAGAAAAGCACCAGAATCAATGGCGTTAAAACCAGTGGCATCATCCAGATACTGTGTAGACGGCGATAGATTTTCTTATTGGCAAAATAAAGCCCAAGCGTCATCAATAAGCAAAGGATGCTGATAGTTAAACTGCTCATGCGATATCTCGTTTATGTGCTGCCGTTTGTTTCTTACGCTGCATATAAATTTCGAAACGATAGACTTTATCCACAACCAGAGCAGTCAACCCGAGCGTCAGCATAGTGCTCACCGCAATAACGGCAAAAATCCGCCAGCCTTCTATCATTAACAATGAGGCATAGTTCACGACCGCAACCACCGCAGGCACAAAAAACAGCAGCATTTCAGCCAGCAGCCAACGCGATCCTGCTTTCACCCATTTAATCGGCAAGACACGTAAAACGATCATCGCCAATAACATCAACATACCTACGATATTCGCCGGAAGTGGTAAATGAAATTGCACCACAACCCATTGCGCAACCAGAAAGAGTCCGGCATACAAAGCGACCTGAATAGGCACCTGTAAACGACTAAGGACGAACGGCGCGCGAGAGCGCAACGCCAGAGACATGGGTAACCTCAGAATGAGAAAAATGTGAATGAGCGCACAGTATAGGCAAGAAACAATACCTGCATAAAATGAATTAATATTATTGCCATCATGCCAAATTGGCATACTTTAGGGTTTAACAACTCACATCGTTCTCAGGAGAGATCATGGATGTCAGAACGCTGCGCTATTTCGTAGAAGTGGTACGCCAACAAAGCTTTACCCGCGCTGCAGAAAAACTGTTCGTTACTCAGCCAACCATCAGCAAAATGCTGCGTAATTTAGAAGATGAGCTGGGTTGCTCATTGATAATCCGTGAGGGGCGCCGACTACATCTCACCGACAGTGGACAAGCCGTTTACCAGCGAGGTTTGGCGATCCTCGATCAGTTTAGTCAGCTAAAAGCTGAACTTGAGGATATTGGTACGCTCAAACGCGGCCAGCTTAAATTGGGTATCCCTCCAATGGTCGGAACACAAATGGCAGGGCTAATAAGCGAGTTCCGTCAGAACTACCCAGGGATTGAATTAATTATCTCCGAGTTTGGGGGGCTTACCGTTGAACAAGCATTGCTATCCGGCGAGTTGGATTTAGCACTAACGGCTCTTTCCGGCGATATCGACCCTGCAATTGCCTCACTGCCGCTGTTCAGCCATCCTCTATGCGTGTTGTTACCCCGCTCTGAGGTCTGGCTAGGGCGTACCAGTATCCATATGGAAGAGCTAGCAGAGCAAAACATTTTGATCTACAACGAAGATTTTGCACTCTATAAACAACTCATGCAGGCTTTTGCTGCTCACAATGTGAGCCCACAAATAGCCGTGCGTAGCGGTCAGTGGGATTTCCTCGCCGCGATGGTTCAAGCTAATGTAGGGATTGCCATTCTGCCCGAACCCATTTGCCAACGGCTCGACCCGAAAACACTCTTATGGCTTCCTCTAGAACCGAAACTCATGTGGGAACTGGGCTTGATTTGGTGTGAGGGGCGTTATTTATCTCACAGTGCGCAGGCGTGGATTGCCCGCTGTCGAGAGTTTTGGCCAAACGGCGTGATGCATCCAGAGTGGATAACGTTGAAGTAATGGACACCTATCGAGTTGCGGCTTTATCTCTCCAGACTGAAACGTGAAAGAAATAAAAACGGCGCATAAAAAGGGAGCACGCTCTGGTACTCCCTTGTTGAACACCTACCACCATCCATGAAGCATGAAATGACCTATGCAGTCAGATGGGCGCAACGCGACATCGTTTTGCCCACATAGGCAACACGTATTAGCTCTTCTCCACCAACAATGCCTCCAGCAAATCCAGATCGTGCAGCAACTTCTGCAAGGTCTCATTACTGATTTTTTGGGTAGCACGTAAGTGGTAAAGCTCACCGCGTTCTGCACGTAGCGCGGTAAGTCGGAAACGACGCTCAAGGTTCTCGACCTTGCGCATCTCTTCTGCATTCTCTTTGGTACTGATACGGCGGCGTAAACTCCCGATCACGCGAGAGCTGACTTCGGTCAGTAGTTGAGGATCGATATTCTCTTCGGTATCAACTTCCAAACGTTCCTGCATTTTCTTCAGGCTTTCAATCGCAACTTCTGCCGTAACAGATTTTGCCATTGTCTCTTCATCACGATAGGTGTTGCTATCCGTAACCTCCATCCCCTTCAGCAGCAGAGGTAATATAACTACCCCCACAATAAGGGAGAAAAGAATCACACCAGTAGCAATGAATACCAGCTGATATCGTCCAGGGAATGGCGTTCCATCGGTCAAGAATAGCGGTATTGAAAGCACACCAGCCAGAGTAATCGCTCCGCGAACCCCAGCGAAAGAGGCAATCCACAGGTCACGTAAACTGTAGCTGGCAAACTGGAGTGGATTACGTTTCATAAAACGCAGGCTCAGACGGCGCATGCACCACAGCCACAGGAATCGTAATACCAGCAGAACCGCATACACTAATGCGACATCAGCAAACAAATACCATGTCTGAATCGTCGGGTCTCGTTCTGCCTGAATGATCGAGCTTTCGAGGATCCCCGGCAACTGCAAGCCCAACATGATGAAAACCATGCCGTTAAACACAAATTCCAACATCGCCCACACGCTGTTTGCACGCAGGCGCATTGTCAACGGTGCATTACGTATAACGCCCGATTGGCTGATCGTCATACCCGCAGCGACGGCGGCCAAAATCCCCGAGACGCCAGCATGTTCAGCGATCAGATAACTAGCAAAAGGCAACAGCATCAGAAGGACAATTTGCGTTGCAGGATCATCGCCAGACCAGCGGCTCATAACCCGTAACGATTTACTGTAAAGCCACGTCACCGCGACACCGGCCAACAAACCACCGATAGCCACTTTCAGGAACTCAAGCGTTGCGCCTCCCACGGTGAACACCATGGTGCCCATCGCTACGGCAATCGCAAATTTGAGAGCCACTAGACCTGACGCATCGTTCATCAGGGCTTCGCCTTCCAATACACCCATAATGGTTTTTGGAATACGTCCCTTGCCAACAATCCCACCTAACGCCACGGCATCCGTTGGCGATAGCACAGCGGCCAATGCAAATGCGGCAACCAAAGGAACCTCTGGCAGCAAGATATGCAGAAAATACCCCACGCCAACGACCGTAATTAATACCAACACCAGAGCCAGACCTAGAATCTCACGCCCGTGATGTAGAAACTCTCGCGTTGGGGTTTTCCATCCGTCAGCAAATAGTAACGGAGGAATGAATAGTACGAGGAAAAGTTCAGGATCAAAGTCAACGTGAAGGCCAAAATGCGGCCAAGCGAGCAGAGCCCCGATAGCGATCTGCATCAGCGGCAACGGTATCTGAAATGGCAACATACGCGTTACCACCCCAGACAAAGAAACCACTAGGATCAGGATCAAAATAGTAAAGAAGATTTCCATGCTTTCCTTAGTCTCACTACAAAGTACAACCGCATTTTGCTCATTAATACCGTGTCAAACATATCACTTTATGAATTTTGTCCTAAAGGAAAAAGTGTGCAAATAGCCTGAGAATTACCTGAAAGTAACCAATGGTATTATTTCTGTTGAAGATTACTATGACAATTCCGAGTACACAAAAAATAAAGGCGCCCCGAAGGACGCCCTTAATGTTATTCGTGAACAACTAATGCTAAACGCTAAACCTGCTGACGTTAGATAGCCCAACCACCAGCATAGAACGCCACCAATGCAATCGCGATAATCACGGTTCCAATGTTCAGTTTGCGCCATTCATTAGAGAATATTCTCCCGACAACCAGAGTCGTGAACCCCAGCATAATGCCGGTAACAATGTTACAGGTCAGCACGATAAACACTGCACATACCAGACCAGACATGGCATCAACGAAGTCGTTAAAGTCGAGTTTAGAAACGTTACTCAACATCAGCAGGCCAACATACATTAACGCTGGCGCAGTAGCATATCCTGGAACCAGATAAGACAGAGGAGACAGGAACAAAATCAGCAGGAATAAAATGCCAACAACAGTGGCAGTCAAACCGGTTTTGCCCCCCGCGGCCGTCCCCGCGGCTGACTCAATGTATACCGCTGCAGGAGATGCTCCCACAAAACTGGAGATAATGCTGCTCACGGAGTCAGCGGTTAATGCTTTTCCGCCGTTGATAATCTGCCCATCTTTGTCTAACAAATTCGCTTGCCCCGCCACCGCACGAATCGTACCGGTAGCATCAAACACCGCCGTCATGACCAGTGCCAGAACGCTTGGCAGAACCACCGGTTTCAGAGCCCCCATGATATCTAAGCTAAAAATCAATGAAGAGCCATCTTCGGCAGTTAGGCTTGGTAATGCAAACAACCCTTGATATTTCACGCTAGGGTCAAAAATCAGCCCGACAATAGAAATACCGATAATCACTAGCAGAATGCCGCCGGGAACTTTCAGCTTTTCCAAACCAAAAATGATAGCCAACCCAAGCAGAGACATCATCACAGGGAAAGAAGTAAATGCGCCCAACGCAACTGGCAGACCTTCGATCGGATTCTTGATAACTAAACCCACACCGTTCGCGGCAATCAGCAGTAAGAATAAGCCGATACCAATCCCTGTACCGTGTGCAATCCCCATCGGTAAGTTTCTCAGTATCCACGAACGAATCCCAGTAACTGAAATCAGGGTGAACAGAACCCCCATAAGAAACACAGCGCCTAAGGCAACAGGGATACTAATATGCTGCCCAAGCACCAAGCTAAACGCGGTGAATGCCGTCAATGAAATCGCACAGCCAATCGCCATTGGCAGATTCGCCCACAATCCCATCAGTAATGAGCCAAAAGCAGCCACCAGACAGGTCGCAACAAACACGGCGGCCGGAGGAAAACCCGCTTTACCCAACATACTTGGCACAACGATGACCGAATAGACCATCGCTAAAAAGGTCGTAAGGCCAGCCAGTACTTCTTGGCGAACACTGCTTCCCCGTGCAGAAATTTTAAAGTAAGCGTCAAGCGAACCGCCCGATTTACCCGCAGACCCTTCTTGAGATGCATTGCTAGACATATTGATGTCCTCTGAGTGTTTTAACATTGCGCATGATGACAATAATTTTGTTCAAGATAATGAACGCCTGAACCTGCATTTTTCTTATTACCGTAACTTTGCGATATCCATTTGCGGTACTTATTAGTGCAACAAAAACCGCAAAGCAAACGATTACCCCATCAAGCACATCAGTCATAAAAATGGGACGGTTATTTAAGGCAAACGATTATCTGGCCTCTAAACCGTCATTTCAACAAAAGAAATCGACATTTTAGGTGCGTTCGTACACTAATTGTCCATCGACATAGGTTCTGTAGATTGAACGGTCGTCTCCGAGCGTCATCATCACAAATAATTTGTCCATGAGCGTCACAGAGTTATCGTAACGAAGCTGCTGCAATGGCGTTGCCGTTGGCTCTAAAACAACAAAATCAGCCTCTTTGCCCACGTTGAAATTACCGATGATGTCATCCAGCCCCAATGCCTTCGCGCCACCGAGCGTCGCTAAATAAAACGCTTCATACGCCGACATTCGCCAGCCTTGAAGTTGCATCACCTTGTAGGCTTCATTCAGGGTTTGCAGCATATTGAACGTGGTTCCGGCTCCGATATCCGTTCCCATCCCCACCTTAATCTGTTTATGCCATGCTTTTTTCAGATTGAATAAGCCGCTGCCAAGATACAGATTAGACGTCGGACAAAACGCAATTGATGAACCACTATCACGCAGACAATCCCATTCCTGCTCTTCCAAATGAACACAGTGAGCAAACACGCTGTTTTTTCCGGTCAGCCCATAATGGTGATAAACATCGAGATAGTTTTTACGATCTGGATACAGGGATTTCACCCATGCAATTTCATCTTTATTTTCGCAGAGGTGAGTATGCAGATAAGTGTCGGGATATTCTTCACGTAGCCGTTGCGCCATCGCCAATTGCTCTGGCGTGGAGGTTGGCGCAAAACGTGGCGTAATGGCATAGAGTAAACGCCCGTTACGATGCCAGCGTTCAATCAACGCTTTGCTTTGGGTGTAGCTGGTTTCAGCTGTATCGAGCAGGTAGTCAGGCGCATTACGATCCATCATGACTTTGCCAGCGATCATGCGCATATTGATGTTATGAGCGGCTTCAAATAAAGCGTCAACGGATTCGGGATGCACGGTGCCAAACACCAACGCAGTCGTCGTACCATTGCGCAAAAGTTGTTTGATAAAGAAAGCCGACATCTCACGCGCATACTCAATATCGTTATAACGGCGTTCGGCTGGGAAAGTGTGCTTATTCAACCATTCCAACAGCTGCTCACCATAGGCTCCAACCATTTCACTTTGTGGATAATGGATGTGAGTATCAATAAAGCCTGGAACAATCATCTTGCCGCTATAGTCACGAACACGAATGCCTTCAGGTATGAGATGTTTCCCTTCCTCCCATTGACCAAACCACTCTACTTTCCCACTACGGACAAGCATTAAGCCGTCTTCAATAAAACGGAGATGAGATTCAATCTCCTCGGGCTGTTCTACTGTTTTTACAATGTCTAAAAAATTACCGCGTATCGCTTTTAAAGATTTTTGTTCAGACATGATCCTTTCTCCATTACATGTCAGAGTGGCAAACCATTATTTCGCTTGAGTAAAATTCTCGGTCACAGGCTTAATTAGCTCTTCCAACTCATCTTCCTGACCATATTTTTTCACATGTGGGATCAATAAGTTAAGAATGATGGCGGTTACACCTCCCGCGCAGATAGGGTTTTCGAACAACACATAGACAGAATCAGGAAGCACGCGGAAAATTTGTGGGTCATAGGAAACACCGAGCCCAATTCCAAGTGCCGTGGCCACAATCAACGTTTCACGCCGATCCATACCGCCACACAAAATAATTTTTATCCCCGCTAGAGCAATCATGGAAAACATCAGCGTCATCGCCCCACCAAGAATTGGCGCAGGAATCGTCGTAAAAAATCGTCCGATAACAGGGAACAATCCCAGTATCACCAAGATCGCAGCGATGTATTTACCGACATGACGTGATGCAACGCCGGTCATCTGGATAACCCCATTGTTTTGCGCAAAAGTGGTTAATGGCAGTGAGCCCAGAGCACAAGCGATAACTGAAACCAAACCATCCGCTAATACGCCACCGGATAACCGCTTGTCATACTCCTCTCCCACGATAGGTCGTTCGGAGATAATGGCCGTTGCCGTTATGCTACCGACGGCTTCTAAAATACTTAATAGATAGATAGTGGCCGCGACTAAAAACGCGTGGAAATCAAATGAGAATCCATATTTAAACGGTTGAGGGATCGTGATGAGGGGAAGATCTTTCAACGTAGAGAAGTCGACAATCCCCATAAATAGCGCACAGATATAGCCAACAACCAGCCCGATCGCGATCCCCCCCATCCGCAGCAGTGCATTCTGGCAACAGTTAAAACCGATAACGACGCACAACACCAGAAAGCCCAGCCCCAGATTTTGATAGCTACCGAAGGAGCCATCGCCTTTTGCCGGTAATCCGCCACCGAAATCAATAATCCCGACCTTGATCAGGCTAAGGCCGATCATCAGGACCACCACGCCGCTGACCGTTGGGGTGATCACTCGTTTTAGATAGGGTAAAACCTGCGAGGATGCGACAACCAAGAAAGCCCCGACAAAGGCAACGCCCAACAAAGAGGAGATGATCGCCTGCTCATCTAGCCCTTCTTTTTTCATCGAACCGCCTAGTGCAATCATGACGGTAACGAAGGAGAAGTTCACAGACTGAATGGAAAGCAAACCTGAGCCAACACGCCCAAATCGGTTTACCTGAATGAAAGTGCCAATACCGGAGGCAATCATTGCCATAGAAACCAGATAGGCGGTGATTTCTGGCGATAATCCAAGTGCCGTGCCGACAATCAACGCAGGCGCTACCATCGGGACAAAAATAGCCAACAGGTGAGTTACCGCACCAATCAACATTTCATGTAACGGCGGCTTGTCATCTAGATGATAAATAAGCTCAGAGTCACTCGCATAGGGGTGCTCTTGTTTAACGGTTTTATCTGCAACTTGCTGTACATCAGACATTTTCTACTCCAGTGAGAAATTTAATATCTGATTCAATAAATGCGGGAAAAACCATGCAGAAACCCTGCCCGGATTAAATTAAATCCAGACTTAAGTCCATGCTTAGTTAACTATTGAATCGTAGAGATGCGGGGATTACCCCGCATCTTATTACGCTTACGCCTCGAGTTTATTCAGTCCTCGGAGGATTTTTTCCGGCGTGAAATGCCACTCTCGCAACCAGACGCCGCATGCATCGTGAATCGCCGTCGCAATGGCAGGAGCTGCGCCGTTTACACCGATCTCAGAAATCGACTTCGCACCAAAAGGTCCAACCTTGTCATCGCTTGGCACCAAAAATGCGCGGAAGTCACGTGGTATATCGCCAATCTTCGGCGCACCGTAGGTTTGTAGATCGCGGGTAATCGGATTACCGGTTTTGTCGTAAATCAACTTCTCGGTCAGGCTATGCCCGATAGCTCGCATTGACGCGCCATAGATTTGCCCTAACGCCAGTTCTGGGTTTACCGGTGTACCGCAATCGAGCAGGGCGTAAAACTTATCGAGTCTAATCTCACCGGTGCGCACGTTAACGGCAACCTCGGCAAAATTAGCGCCGAATGGGAAAGCAAAATCAGGGGTAATATAGCTCGCCGTCGCCACCAAAGTACCAAAACCCGTTCCTGTTTCGGCCTTATGAGCAATCTCGGCAAAGCTCACCTCGCCTTGCTTTCCTCGCACAATGCTTGGAGCCACAATAGTCACGTCCTCAATGGGCTCACCCAGCATCTGGGCTCCATGGAAGCGGATTTTCTCTTTCAGATTTTCAGCCGCCTTCTTGGCCGCATTACCTGAGAAACAGGTTCCCGAGGACGCATAAGCCCCCTTATCAAAGAGCGCGTGATCGGTATCACCCGAAATCACATGCACATCAGCCAGCGGACAACACAGCACTTCGGCGGTAAGTTTGGTCACAACCGTATCAAGGCCGGTACCAATATCAGCGCCACCGGAATGAACGATAATCGTGCCGTCAGACTCCAGCTTCACCATACAGTTTGCTTGGTCGATATCTGGGATCCCCGACTTTTGCATGATGATCGCAACACCCTGACCAATCCTCCAATCGCCCTGCGGAGCTTTATTCTCGCCCCAGTTCATCAGCTCGCGCCCTTTGCGCAAAATAGGCTCCAACGCACAGCTAGCCGCCGTTGGTACCGACGTCGGCATTTTCCCTTCGCCGATGGCCCCCAAAATCTTCAGCTCTTGCCCCTCAGTAACTCGGTTAAGCTCGATCATGTCCAGCAGATCGATATCAAGCTGCTCGGCCAACTCGGCTAACGCCATAGTGAGTGCAAAGTTACCTTTTGGTGCGCCATAGCCTTGATACGCCCCGGTTGGGCAAATGTTGCTGTAGTAAGTCGTGACTTGGAAATTAACGTTGTCGCAAGGGTATAGTGGCAAAGAAAGTGCTGGGCCGTTGCTTGGAACGGTAAGCGAGTGGTTACCATAAGGGCCGGTATTGGCACGGAAATCCATATCGATGGCAGTCAGCTTGCCCTCTTTCGTGGCGCCAATTTTGACCTTAACTTTGGCAACGTGCCGTGTCGTGTTGCTGATAAACTCTTCTTCGCGAGTGTAGTGGAAATAGACCGGGCGACCCGTAACGCAGGTTGCCCATGCGCATACTTCCTCTAGCAAAATATCTTG
Organism: Hafnia paralvei; assembly: GCF_020150375.1. Lineage (NCBI taxonomy): Bacteria > Pseudomonadati > Pseudomonadota > Gammaproteobacteria > Enterobacterales > Hafniaceae > Hafnia > Hafnia paralvei. The sequence continues at coordinate 4,253,681 of NZ_CP083737.1, forward strand.
CTTAGACCCAAACCCGCCACCGACGCGCTCTTTGATAACATGAACTTTATTTTGTTTGAGCCCAACCAAGCGCGCGACCTGACGCCGAACATGCCATGGCACCTGAGTAGATGCGTGGATCACCAATCGTTCACCGTCCATGTAGGTGAAACAAATGTGGGTTTCTGTCGGACATTGCTGCGCCTGCGTAGACTCATACGTGCGCTCAATAACAACATCTGCCTGAGCAAATCCCTTCTCAACGTCCCCAATACGGCCGTGCACGCCTGCGGCTATATTTTTATGTGGCTTCGCACCAATCGGGAAGTTGATGATCATGTGCTCGCCCCGCGTCGCCGAGCCCCGATTCTGCACCTCAAGGTCAGCCGGTGCGCCATTGACATAAACAATAGGCTCATCGTGAACCAGCGGAGCATCTTCAGCCATTGCCTCATCAATCGACATCACTGGCTGTAACACTTCAAAACTGACGTCGATCAATGCCAATGCGGCTAGAGCGATCTCTTCACTTTCAGCCACTACTGCGGCGACACGATCTCCCACGTGACGCATCTTTTTACCAAACATCCTGCGATCTAGCGGCGAAGGTTCTGGTGCACTTTGTCCGCCAGGTGTGTAGTAAATGTCTGGGCAGTTCAAGTGCGTAATGACATGCACCACGCCTGGCAAGGCTTCTGCTTTGCTAACGTCTAAATGTGTAATCAATGCATGAGGATGTGGACTACGCAGCATCTTGATGACACAGGCATTTTCAGGAATACGATCCTCAACATAACAAGGTTTAGCCTGCACCATTTTGGCAGAATCGACCTTTGGGCACAGCTTGCCTACCACCTGAAGATCGTCACGAAACTCAGGGGCAATTTCGCGCTGGCAAAAAGGATCGCTCATGCGCGCCTGCGCTAGCTCAACAACCTGATAAAACTGCTGATAGCCTGCATCTCGGCTAAATAACCCCGACAACGCATCGTCGATCTGCGAACGTGAAGGTGAGGAAATACGCTCAAGGAGATCGGTCAGGATCAGTGCAGCAGCAGGATCATTGTATCCCGACTGCACAATGCCCACATCGACCATGGCTTGCTGAACTGGACTAAGCTGATTCCAAGTTCCGAGCGATTCGGCGGTACGTACCACAGAACCGTCAAGCTGAGCGGCGATCAATAGAGAAGCATTGACAATCACGCCATCAAAAATGATCGCATCTGAACCCGCAAAACCAAAACCGTCATCACTATTACGGACAGAATGCAGCCCCAGATTGAATAAGATTTTTTGTACATTATCGCCCGGCTCGCATGACAGCGTGCGTGGCGTACCGTTTAGCGTAAAGCGAATGTTCATATCACTTTTCCTCACTCATCTGTTGGCAATCAGCCAGCAGTTCTGCAACGACAACACCCGCGATATAACGCTTGTATGCTTCGCTGCCTCCGATATCAGCACGTGGATGAATGACATCGCTCACGGCTTTTTCTAATGCATCATCACTAAGACCGCGCGACTCCACATCGCGTAACCGGATGGGCTGCTCTGAGACACCGTCCAATGCAATTTTCATTTCACCTTTGGAGGTTAATGCAACGGCCGCAGTGACCACCGCTAGCCCAGCGGCAGAACGGGCAACTTTACGCGTTGCGCAGCGACGATAAGGATCGGGCAGGATCACTTCGAGCAGCAGATCGTCGCGATCGTGACATACATACTCTTCTAAGCTCAGTGTCTCACCGGTCGCTGTAATGACTTGGGCATCTAATGCATACAAAACGGGCAGTAAAACACGTTCTTTTTGCTTGGCCACCGCTTCACCCGCCAGCGAAGCCTGATTACGCAAATGACGAGAGTAGATAAAACCGAGCGCGTTGCGCAGCGACTCTGGGATTAACGGAGTATCAATGAGAGCCTGTAATTTAATCTGAGCACCAATATGCAGTTGACCTTGCTGCCAACTCACTTTATTGAGCCCTAATTTTGATAAATCGATAGCGATCTTTTTTGTGGTTTTGGTCGGTGTCGCATTGAGTTTGCTCCCTCCGCCAAAATAGACCGCCTGATCCTGAAACTGGCGCTTGAGCTCAAGCGCCTGCTTTACAGATTCTGGCCGATAAAATTGCTCAATCATTTTTCATCCTCTTGTTATTCTCCCCATAAAGGGCAAACCGCCCCTCAATAAGGGGCGGTATAACATTTATGCCAATGAATCCATCCGCTTCCATAAGCGCTCTGCGACCTTGTTGGCCTCAGCATAGATTGGCGCGACATCAAACGGGAACTGGCCGTTTTCATAAACAAAGCGCCCTTCTACCATCACACTTTTCACACTGCCTGCCCCCATGCCGAAAGCAAGATGCCCGCCGATATTCTGTGCGGCCAAAGGCGTAGGTTCTGGATAATCGCAAACGGTGAGATCGGCTTTATATCCCGCCTCTAAGCAGCCAAAACGCGCACTGAAGTTACGTTCCAGCAAGCGGTTGCCGTTCCATAGGAAACGAGTAAAACTGTCTGGCCATAGCGGCCCACCCGCATCGCGATGTTTAAAGAACGCAAATTTCAGTTCTTCAAACATATCTGAGCCAATACCGTCCGTGCCCAACGCTAAATTCCGGTACTCGCCAATACGATGGTTATAGCCAACATGGTTATTCATATTCGAGCGGGCGTTATGTACCAAAAACGCATCCTGCTGATTGATGATTTCAATATCTGCAGGTGAGAGATATAAACCATGTGCCACCAGTGTTTTAGCGTCGATCAGGTCATGCTCAGCGAGGCGGACGATTAAATCCTTACCGTATTTATCGTGGCTGTGGGAGACGTCATAGCTATCTTCCGCCGCGTGGATATGGAGACCGCGTCCCGTCGCCTTAATGGCTTCACGCAGCATATCCAAACCTGCATCTGATACGGTGAAAGGCGCATGAGCACCGATGTGCGCTTCAACCAAATAGGGTTCATCCCCACGTTTTTTAGCTGAGTCGATCTGTTGCGCAAAAGCGATGTTTTCCTCAACGCCGGCCTGAAGCTCTTTATTGCCACCGTTGCGATCGGTTGTTTCAAAACAGGTCATGCCACGCAGACCCGCTTTGATAAAACCTTTGCGTAACGTGTTAAGTGACCCAGCAATGTAGTTTGGCGACGCGTGGTGATCGATAACCGCCGTACAACCGCTCTTAATGGCTTCCAGTGAACAAATCAGCCCGCTGTAATACAGAGATTCCTCATCTAAAGCGCGATCTAAACGCCACCAGAGATTTTTCAGCGTAGAGATGAAGTCTGGACTTGGCGCGATATTGGCCATAATCCCGCGCGACAGGCCAGAGTAAAAATGGTTATGCGCACACACAATTCCAGGCATCACCAGTTTTCCCTGCATCTCTTTGACCTGAGCCTGCGGGTATTTAGCCGTTAACTGATGACCCACTTCTTTTATCAACGCCCCTTCAACCGCAATATCTACACCGTGCTGCACCGACGCAGGTTCAAACTGCACAGCAGTGACATTTTTAAGAATCAGCATCATTAAACCTCCACGCGGCCAAGTAGATAGTGATGGTGGTTGTGAACATGACTAATGATGCGGCACATGTCTTCCAACTCAGCGGGAACTTCGTCCAGTTGACCGTGTTCATCAATATGCAGGTGCCAGATTTGCTTGCCCTGACGTACGCTGACGTTTTGTTCATCAACATAGAAACCAGGGTTAGTGCTATTGGTAAAATCTTCTGGCAGGCTATAAATCGTGATTTTGTCTTTGTAAGGTTTGCCTTCCCACGGGCAGAACTGCGCACAGTTACCACATTCGTTGCAATAAGCGTCTAAATGCAGGGTTTGGAAACGGTCATGGAAACCTGGAACGGCGATTGAAACGTTGGCACGGTTAGGACAAACATCAACACACTTGCTACAGATGTAGTTACATTCCAAGCAGCGCTGAGCTTCCTGAGCGACAAAGGCTTCACGCTCTTCTTTATCAACCATCACGACGCTAATAGCGCCCTTACGCTGATAAATTTCGGCAGGATCGACATTCGACCACTGTTTGTCATGGTGATGTGAACGAATGTTTTCGCGCTTAAGTACCTCATCCGTTGCACGTCGAGCAGTGCCAATAGCGGCAACGATAGAAGAAGGTCCGTTTTGCACGTCCCCAATCAAGAACACGTTAGGACGGGTGGTTTCACCGGTATCATTAGCCACAGCAGGCCAACCCTCGGCATTCAACGGCACGCCCATGGCGCCTAATGCCGCACAGTCAGCCTGTTCACCGATGGCGGTAATGAGCGCATCCATCTGCAGTTTAATGGTTTTATCCGTTGCGACTGGACGGCGACGCCCTTTCTCATCAGGCTCACCCAGTTCCATAACGCGCGCAACTAATGTTCCGTCAGCATCAAACTGTTCTGGGTTTGTCAGGAACATAAATTTCACGCCGTCTTCCACCGCTTCTTCATACTCTTCGCGGTAGGCTGGCATTTCATTCAGGGTACGACGATAAATAACGGTGACATCTTCAACGCCCGGAACTTTCAGCGCAGCGCGCGCACAGTCCATCGCGGTATTACCCGCCCCTACAACGGCAACATGGCGGCCGAGAGAAAGCTTATCGCCACGGTTGTAGCTGCGTAGGAATGGCAGAGATTTGTAGACATTGCGGTTATCACCTGCCAGTTTCACGCCGCTATTTTTGTCAGTGCCGATACCAACGAAAACATAGCTAAAGCCTTGCTGCATCAGCTTATCGACGGTTAGTTCTGGGTCGCAGCCAAACTCAAACTTCACACCATGGGCAGCAACAAAATCGATATCATGCTGGATGGTTTCTGCTGGGATACGGAACTGAGGAATAATGTTTTTCACTACCCCACCCGCATTTGCCTCACGCTCAAACAACGTGACTTGATAGCCGGCACGAGCTAGGAAGTAGCCTGCAGAAAGTCCCGCAGGCCCTGCACCCAACACCGCAACCGGATGCTTAGAGCCAGAGCCCGCAGGTTTATGCCAACGTTGCTTGTATTCATCCCAGCCTTTTTCCAAGGCGACTTTTTTCAGCTCGCGGATATTTAGTGCGCTGTCGTAATCCAGACGTGTACAGTTGTACTGGCACTGGTGATCGCAGATATGTCCAGTGATCGCAGGTAACGCATTACGCTGATAAATCAGTTCTAATGCATCCGCATAACGCTGCTCGCCGAGCAGGCGAATATATTCAGGAATATCCTGCTTAATGGCACAGGCGGTAACACAAGGAGCCACATAGCAGTCAGTCATTGGCAACGGGCCACCAGCATCAATGCGATCTTGAGCTTTCCAATGTTTCTGAGTGTATTCCATGCTGACCGCTTTCTTCGCCAACGCTTCCAGGCGATCAACGTCGACTTTAGTCATGCCCCAAGTATCAGACTGATCCAGTTCACGCATGCACTCTAACTGGCGTAAGTATCCACCCGGCTTGAGTAAATCCGTTGCCATAGTGATTGGGCGAATACCGGTATCAAAAATCTCGCGAATATTAAATTTGCTCGCGCCACCAGAGTAAGAGATGGCAAGTTCGCCGTTAAAGGCGCGAGATAGCACCGCTGCCACGTTGATAGACAGAGGGAACAGTGCACGACCCGACATATACATCTCTTCGCCAGGCAGCGCGCCTTTGTGATTGATGGTGCCGAGCGTGTTAGTCAGCTTCACGCCAAAACTTAGCTGTTTTTCTTTACCGAGAGCAATCAGCCTTTGCAGCATGGAAATAGCTTGTTCCAGCTTCAAATCATGTTCGAAAGACTCTTCTTTCAGACCGATATAATCAAAACCACAGGTGTCTAAGATTTCACGCACACGTGGATAGCCGAGCAAGGTTGGGTTCAGCTTAACAAAGGTATTGAGCGCCTTCTCTTCCAGCATATAGCGGCAAATGGCTTCAATCTCATTTGGAGGGCAACCGTGCATCGTTGACAGGGTGACACCATGTACCATCTGCGCAGGGATCTGCTGTGGCAGCGTGCTGAGCTGTGCCGAACGAGATTCAAGGGCTAAACGTTGAGCAAAGTCTTTGTCACCAATGAAACTGGCCAGAATAGACTGATACTCGGCATATTTTGGATGTTGGGCAGAATCCATCATATTGTGAATGAAATTCTGCATTGGCGGCTGTTTAATACCTTCTAGGTTATAGCCAACGCTCATATTGAAAATGAAAGACTTTGCTTCACCTGGAGTGCGTGGATCAAAAATAGCTTCTAATAGATGCAGCACAAACCATGCTTTTAGATATTCGTCGTGTGCTTTTTGAAGGGTAAATTCCGTCGACCACTCGGTGTTAAAACATTCGTCTTCAGCGTCAATACAGGGTTTATCTAATTCTAAACGGTCGAGGATCTGCACCGTTTTCAGCTCGATAAAACGCCCACCGGTAAGCCAAGAAACAATGATATTTTGCGCAAGCTGCGTGTGTGGTCCAGCCGCTGGACCCATTGGGGTTTCGCAGGTTTCGCCAAATACCTTGATGAGTCGGTCATTGTCTTTACGATAAAACTGCTGTTCCGGTATACCGAAGATTGAGCGGCTTTCGTGGTATTCTGCGAAAACTCGCGTCAAAAGCTCCTCGAAAGGAACGGGGCGCATGATATCTCCCATGACTATCTCCTTGCTACGACATGCTCAAATGTAAAATGGCAGAGGATTAACAATCCTCTACGGATAAGAGATATCAGCAACAATCGAGCCAATGGTTTGCACTCAGAAATAAAAACATTAATTTCGTGAGCTAAATCGAATAGCAAATTTTATTTGTGAATCCGCTCACTAAACAAATGAGAATATAAATCAATGCCGCACTAGGCCACAATTACATCTACGGCCTACGCGTGAATCAATTATCAAAATAGAATAATACAATATCAGTTTGATAAACATTGAGACTTGAATATCTCAAAAATGAGAGCGCAATCGATAAACTAATATATAAAAAACAAAAACGATATTATTAGCCAGTAATTAAATTAATCATGGGAAGTTCCAAGCAGTAATTGATATGCTTCCGGTGTATCTATATCCATAACCGTCTGAGGTTGATTCATATTTAAATAGCGATACTCACCTGCAAGTAAAAACTCACGCATTGACGTCGTGGTGACATCATCCATGCAGGCTTGCTGTATGATTTTTTTAGGCAGCAAAACAGGATGTCCAGGGGTTCCCTGATGACAAGGCAACAATGCGTAAGGACCGCGCTTCAACCAAATCTGATGGTAGATCTCACGGTTTAAGCAAGGGATGTCACCATGAGTAATAAAGCAATACTCAGTATTAACATTTTTCCCAGCCGCTTGGATCGAAGAAAATAAACCGCTAGCATAATTATTATTTATAATAACTGTGATATCACTCTCATTATTATAACGCGCCAACAGTTCTTCACCGCGATATCCCACGACTAATATTATTCGCTGACAAAATTGACGTGCATTTTCTATACTTGAATCAAGAATCGTTCCTCCATTATAAGGTAGCATCATTTTCCATTGCCCCATTCGAGAGGAAAGACCCGCTGCCGTAATGATGCAATCTACGTTTTCACGCGGACTCATATCCACTATTGGCGATATAACCGCTCGTTGATGCTTTCCTAATTTATGATTCATCATTTCTCCTCGGCATGGTCTTTAATAAAAACTGATGATACCCAACATTGACGTGCTATTTAATGATGTCGTTTCAAATGTACAAAACAAACGCGCTTATCTTATCAGCCTGATTGGTGCTGGTGGGAAAACCAGTACCCTATTTTGGCTAGCTCAGTTTTTTGCTCAGCAAGGACTCAGCGTATTGATCACCACGACCACCCGAATGTATCGCCCTGAATCTTCTCAAGCTAACCCCATTATCATCGAAAAAGATTATTGGCCCACGCTCCTTCAACAGGCAAAGGTGCCAACACCCCCCCCTAAAATCGTAGCACTCTTCACGGAATATAATGCGGACACACAAAAAGTTTCCGGCATTACCCCAGAACAGGCTGACGAATTAAATCGCGCCCATCTTTTTGACATCATTTTAGTCGAGGCAGACGGCGCACATCAGAAACCGCTAAAAGCCCCTGCAGGGCATGAACCTTGCATTCCCCTCAGTAGTAACTGTGTGATTGCGTTAACCGGAGGGAGTGTCATTAATCGCCCCGCAGATCCTGAACATATTCATCGTTGGCCCATTTTCGCCGCCGTTTGTGGCATTAAAGCCGGTGATGTGCTCCAACTTTCAGTATTTGAAAAATTTATCTCACATCCTGAAGGCATGTTCAAAGGCGCCCCCGAGCACCCACTGCGCATCTGGCTGATTAATCAACTTTATCAGATCGATAATGCTCTTTTAGACGCGCTGAATGGCCTACTGGAATCCCAACCTGAGTTAAGTGCTATTTGGGTTGGCGCGGTTCAAGAACACCCTCCAATTACGCATCAGCTACACCAGTCACACAAATGAATTGACGAACTATCACTGGGATCTTGAGGTTGCTATGAACATTTTTGCGCAAGCAGCACGATTGGAAGAAGAAAACAAACCTTTTGCGTTGGCACAAATTATTGAAAGTCGAGGTTCAACCCCTCGGCACTCCGGCCAAATGTTGGTGCTGGCTGATGGCAGTATCTTCGGCACTATTGGTGGAGGCATGGTTGAACGTTTAGTTATTGAGCAAGCGCTCGAAGCGTTGTCCGAGCGTAAAGCTCGGGTCTTCCACGGGCGCATGGCGCGTAATGGCCAAGACGCCGTAGGATCAGACTGCGGCGGTGCGATGTCGGTTTATATTGATGTGCATGGTTTACGTCCTCGCTTAATCTTGATCGGTGCAGGACACGTAAACCGTGCGATTGCACAGGCGGCTGCGCCTTTAGGCTTTGATTTACACGTCGCCGATACCTATGCCTCTAGCCTCGATCCTGCCCTTTTTCCTGCGGGTACTACGCTGGTACATGCTGATAGCTTCAGCGCTGTCATTGAAAAGCTCAACATTGAAAAAGAAAACTTCGTTATCATCGCGACAAATAATCAGGACAAAGAAGCATTGGATGTGCTGATTGAGAAACCATTATGCTATTTAGGATTATTGGCGAGCCGAAGAAAAGTTCAGACCTTTACCCAAGCACTACGCCAGCAGGGAGTATCAGCAGCACTCATCGAACGTTTGCATGCCCCAATCGGCTATAACATCGGCGCAGAAACGCCAGAAGAAATTGCCGTAAGCATTTTGGCTGAAGTCTTACAGGTCAAAAATCAGGCTGCAGGTGGCTTGAAACAGGATGACGTAAGACTAAAACGCGACAAACTCGTCGTTATCCGAGGCTCCGGCGATATTGCGACTGGTGTTGCGCTCAGGCTTTTCCATTCGGGGTTCCATGTCCTCATGCTAGACATCGCGAAACCCACGGTGATCCGTCGTACCGTCGCATTCGCTCAAGCTATTTTCGATGGTGAAGCCTGCGTTGAAGGCGTCACTGCCAGAAAAGCGAACGGGATAGATGAAGCATTTAGCATTCTCGATCGTGGTGAAATCCCAGTCTTAGTGGATGAAAAGGCCAGCTACCTTGATGAATTAAAACCTCGCTTCTTGGTTGATGCTATTTTGGCTAAACAAAACTTGGGCACCCACAAGGATATGGCGCCGATAACCGTGGCGTTGGGGCCTGGATTTAACGCAGGCCACGACTGCGATGCCGTCATTGAAACAAACCGAGGACACTATCTAGGCCGTGTTATCTATCAAGGATATACGCAGCCCAACACCGGTATTCCGGGCAATATCTCTGGGCATACAACCCGTCGTGTTATACGAGCCCCCGCTTCGGGCATCATGCACTGCTGCGTTGCGCTTGGCGATCTCGTTAAAGAAGGCGATGTGATGGCACATATTGGTGAAGCACCGGTCTTTGCGCCATTAACTGGCATGGTGCGTGGCTTGCTTAGCGAGGGATTAGAGGTCTGCGAAGGATTTAAAATCGGTGATATCGATCCACGCGGCGCTGAGGCCGATTATATGACGGTTTCAGATAAAGCACGCGCGATTGGTGGCGCAGTTCTGGAAGCAATGATGAAGTTGGATCGGAAACATTAATTCTGAATATTCGCCCGCTTCCATGTAAATTAGGAAGCGGGCGAGGCAAACCGGTTAGTTAGCAATAACCGTCCCAGTTTTTCCTTCAATTCCCTGCTGTGCTTTACTCAAGACAGTAATCAATGCCTGACGGCCAGCACGAGACTCGGCGAAAGAAACGGCAGCTTCAACCTTCGGCAACATTGAGCCTTTAGCGAAATGTCCTTCTTCGATGAAACGCTGAGCATCAGCAATACTGAGCTGATCCAGCCACTGCTCATTAGGTTTCCCAAAGTTAATCGCCACTTTCTCGACCGCAGTTAAAATGATCAGCATATCTGCGTCGATCATTTCTGCCAGTTTGGCGCTAGCCCAGTCTTTATCGATTACTGCCCCCGCACCGCGTAAATGATTTCCTTCGCGCAATACAGGAATTCCACCGCCACCAACGGTAATAACCACTTGCCCCGCTTCAAGCATGGCCTGTACCGTTTCTTTCTCTACAATATCAACCGGCTTAGGTGACGCAACCACGCGACGATATCCACGTCCGGCGTCTTCCTTCATGATGTAACCGTTACGCGTCAACAGTTCGGCCTCTTCCTGCGAAAAGAATGAGCCAATTGGCTTGGTAGGATTCGCGAAAGCGGGGTCTTTAGCATCAACAATCACCTGTGTGATAATTGTGGCAACCGGCGTTTGCAGCCCGCGATCGAGCAGTTCCTCACGCAACGCATTTTGTAAATCGTAACCGATATACCCTTGGCTAAGCGCCACACAGACAGACATAGGCAGCATCGGAGTGTGCGCCTCTGTTTTCGCGGCAGCCTCAAACGCTTGATTAATCATCCCTACCTGCGGGCCGTTGCCGTGAGTTACCACCACCTGATGACCATGTGCAATCAGATCAACAATCGCTTTCGCCGTCGATTTCACCGCCTGCATTTGCTCGGCGAGTCCTTCACCTAACGCATTGCCGCCTAGCGCAAGCACAATTTTCTTTTTCATCCTATTCCTCGCAGATATTGGTGACGCAGATTAAACGAATAAAACTACATGGAAGGTTGAGCAAAAGGTTGGCGATGTATAAACCGACCATAGCCAGCCTGCCCTGTGAATTTTCCAGCCTGAAACACATTTGCGCCTCGGCATAACGTCGTGATGATCTCCCCTCGGCAACGGAATCCCTCATAAGGTGAATAATCAGCGTTATCATGCAAATGAGTATGCTCGATAGTGGTGGTTTTCTGCGGGTCGATAATGACTACATCGGCATCTGCCCCCACGGCTAAATTGCCTTTTTGTGGCCACAAACCAAACAGGCGAGCAGGATTGGCGCTAGTGAGTTGTACAAAGCGCGCGGGCGAAATTCGCCCAGTCATTACGCCCTCTGAAAACAGAAGCTGCATGCGATTTTCAACCCCAGGAAGTCCATTCGGACAGCGGGTAAAGTTGCCATCAGACATTGAAATACGTTGGTGGTAAGGGAATGAGCAATGGTCGGTAGCCACGGTATCAATCGCACCATCAGTGATACCACACCATAGTTTGTCTTGTTCTTGATGGTTACGGAGCGGCGGGCTAAGAATGAATTTCAGAGCATCTTCTTGCTGATAGCAACGCTCATCTAGCAGCAGGTATTGTGGGCAGGTTTCAACCCAGACTGGCTGATGGCGCGCACGCGCCAAACGGAGATAATCGAGCCCTAAACCGTTAGAAAGATGAACAATGTATAACGGCACATTCCCTGCCAACTGGGCAAGATTAATCATGCGGCTGATAGCCTCTGCCTCACACTCGAGAGGACGACTCAACGCGTGATACATCGGCGAAGTTTTTCCCTCGGAGAGATACTGCTTGCGGCGTAGCGCAATCGCAGCATCATTTTCTGGGTGTACTGTCGCCAATGCGCCAACACGATGCAGCTGCTGTAAAGCCCGCAACACATCCGCATCGCCCAGCTTGTAGTTATACGTCAGATAGAGCTTAAAACTACTGATGCCTTCCTCATGGACCATTGATGACATTTCATTAAGGATTTCATCATCAATGTGTTGGATCACGCCGTGAAAGCTATAGTCCACCACGGCCTTCCCCGCCGCATACTGATGGTAAGCTTTCAACTGGTGATGCAGATTGCACCCCGCAGGCCCAAATCCCATATGATCAATAATGGTTGTTGTACCGCCGCAAGCTGCTGCGCGTGTGCCGGTAAAAAAATCATCACAGCTACGGGCTATTCCAACGTCGATGTTGAAATGGGTATGAACGTCAATGCCACCGGGCATGACGTAACATCCTTCGGCATCAATCACTTCGTCTGCGTCTTCAGCAGAAATATGCTCAGCCATATGGCTGATAATGCCATTTTCGATCAGCAGATCCTGTCGGGTTTCACCGTCTGCGTTGACGACCACACCGTTGATAATCAGCTTTTTCATCGAATGATTTTCCTTGGAGCTATAGGCTGAAAAAACCACTCCAGCCAAATTATGGCCGGAGTGGATTACGCAATTAATGCTAATTATTTTTTCAGTTCATCGAGATAGGACAGTGGGATCGCGGCATACATAGCAGCACAGGTCACCAAATGGTCTTTCCAGGTTTTCTCATTTGGCGCATGTGCTTCAGGCTCTTTACCTGGGCCAAAACCAATTACTGGAATACCATGACGACCCATGATGGATACACCATTAGTAGAGAACGTCCACTTATCAACTACCGGTTTCTTGTTGAACAACCCTTCATAAGCTTTGCTCAGCGTTTTAACGGTGATGTGATCTTCTTCCACTTTCCACGTTGGGAAGTAACATTCGGTTGGATACACCAAACCGGTGTAAGAAGGTCGATCGTAGTTGTACATGGAAACCACGGCTTTAGAGGCTTTTACTGCAGGCAGGGCGCGAATTTCTTCCAATGCGCCTTCCCATGTTTCACCCCAAGTTAAACGGCGGTCAATGGAAACTGCACAGCTATCGGCAACCGCACAACGGCTTGGCGAAGTGAAGAATATTTCTGATACGGTCAGAGTCCCTTTACCCAAAAACTCATCATTCCCCAAATTATGAGAGAGTTCTTTCAATTCGTTAAGGATTGGACCCATTTTGAAAATGGCATTATCACCACGTTCTGGCGCAGAACCATGGCAGCTGATGCCTTGAACATCGACACGAATTTCCATACGCCCACGCTGGCCACGATAGATCTGGCAATCTGTTGGCTCGGTACTCACTACAAACTCAGGACGGATTTTTGATTGCTCAATGATGTACTGCCAGCACAGGCCGTCACAGTCCTCTTCTTGAACCGTACCGGTTACCAGCAGCGTGTATTGATCTTCCAGCCCCAGATCCTTGATGATCTTACCGGCATATACCATAGATGCCATGCCGCCTTCCTGATCCGATGCACCACGGCCACCGATCAGCTCATCATCTTCCATTCCTTGATAAGGATCGAAGGTCCAGTTTTTAATATTACCAATACCCACGGTATCGATATGCGCATCCATCGCAATCAGATGCGGGCCGTGGCCGATATAGCCGAGAATGTTACCCATTGGGTCAATCTCAACCTTATCAAAACCCACTTTTTCCATCTCTTTTTTGATGCACTGCACCACGAGTTTTTCATCGCAGCTTTCGCTTGGGATGGCGATCATATCGCGCAGAAAGCGAGTCATTTCATCTTTGTACTGATATGCTTTTTCCAACACCATTTCAAAAGGAACTTGCTTAGCCATTTTTCTTTCACTCCAATGTGTTAGCTCGCTTACGGCGAGAAAATAAAGGTCAAAAAGCCGTGGGGATATATGCGATCAACTACAGGCTGGATGCTTCCCTTCCCACACCACTTCTCGATAATGCTTAACGTCGGTGTCGCCTTCGGTGCTGATGAGCAACACTACAGAATCATGATTTAAACCAAGCTCTTGCATTAGCTCTTCGCGCTTCGGATGATGGTGAACTGCGGCTAAAACACCTAACCCAACGGCACCAGACTCACCCGATACAATCCGTGGATCTTTTCCAAGTGGATTGCCTAAAACACGCATACCAAGCGCAGCGACCTTGTCTTGACAGGAGATAAACTGAGTTGCGCAGTTACGCAGCAATGGCCAGCCCAGAGGATTAGGCTCACCGCAGGCTAAACCGGCCATAATGGTGGCCATATCGCCGCCCACGTTGACAATTTCGCCTTTCAAACCTGAGCGGAAAACACAGTCAGCTAAATCAGGTTCTACAATGACGGAGTGCAGTTTTTCAGCACCAAATACGTCAACTAAATACCCGAGTACGCCGCCAGCCATAGCGCCAACGCCCGCCTGTAAGAACACATGAGTTGGGCGCTGAACCCCCATCGCCTGCATCTGCTCCACGGCTTCGTCTGCTAGGGTGGAATACCCTTGCATAATCCACGTAGGGATCTTGGTATAACCTTCCCACGCAGTATCCTGCACCACTTCCCAACCCCGTTCCTGCGCGGTCTTCATCGTCAAGCGAACGGTATCGTCATAGTTCATATCGGTTACGATGCACTCAGCACCTAAATTACGAATATGATCAACGCGTTCACGAGCAGAACCTTTTGGCATGTAAATCACGGCGTTTTGACCAAGCTGCTGAGCAGCCCATGCAACACCACGGCCATGATTGCCATCTGTGGTGGTTGCAAAGGTCATTTTTTCTGTCAGAGTGGCTTTGAGTTTTTCAAAAGAGAATTCGTTGATATCGATTTGGTACTTTTCACAAAGCAGCCGAGCAATGGCATAGGCCCCGCCCAACATTTTGAAAGCGTTCAAACCAAAACGTTGAGACTCGTCTTTAACTAAAATCTTGCTCACACCAAATAGCTGAGCCAACTCTTCCAACGAGCGCAGCGGCGTCGGCTGATAACCCGTAATTTTTTTATGAAAGGCACGAGCCTTTTGTGCTTCTACGCGCGAGAAAAGTGGAGACGTTTCACCGTTGAAAAAACGGTTTTGCGCAATATCCACTTTCAAAGAGAAAACAGACATAACCCATCCTCATCAGGAGAGTATCCGCCTACGCGGCGGAAATACCGACGCATCGCCCGATGCGCCGGTGCAGACAGCCTTACTTGATGCGCTTTTGCGCTTCTTTCAGCAATTGTTCTAAAACCAGACCCGGTTTAGAGAATTTACGCGCCACGATCATGGCCGCGATGATGTATGGCTTCCAGCTAGCTTCTTTGTAAGTAGCGATGCGATATTTTTCGAATACGCCTTCGGTCACTTCGCCCTCTTTACAAGACACGCCGGAGATATCCGCAGGCAGACAGTGCATATAAAGCGCTTCACCGCCTTTGGTATGCTTCATCATTTCTTCGGTGCAGTGCCAATCTTTATGTTTAGCGTTCTCGGCTAAGCACTGTTTCTCCAACGCTTTGAGACCATCATGATCGTTGGCGCGCAGCAGTTCAGTACGCTCTTCCATCACTTTGTAAGGTGCCCAAGACTTCGGATAAACAATGTCTGCATCTTTGAAAGCTTCTGCCATTGAGTTCACCTGGCGGAAGCTACCGCCAGAAGATTCTGCGTTCTGTTTTGCAACAGCGACAACGTCAGGGATCAGGTCGTAACCTTCAGGATGAGCCAGCGTGACATCCATACCAAAACGCGTCATCAGGCCGATAATGCCCTGTGGTACAGAAAGTGGTTTGCCATAGCTTGGTGAATACGCCCAAGTCATCGCAATTTTTTTGCCTTTCAGATTTTCGAGACTACCAAAATGTTCCTGCAACCAAGCCAAATCGGCCATTGACTGCGTTGGGTGGTCGATATCACATTGCAAGTTAACCAACGCTGGACGCTGCGGCAGTACGCCTTGCTCGTAGCCTTCATCCAGTGCAGCGCCAACTTCACGCATATAAGCGTTACCCGCCCCCAGATACATGTCATCACGAATACCAATAGCATCGGCGCAGAAGGAGATCATATTTGCAGTTTCACGCACGGTTTCGCCATGAGCAATTTGTGATTTTCCCTCATCCAAATCTTGTTGCGTTAAACCCAGCAAGTTAAGTGCTGAAGCATAGGAGAAACGGGTACGTGTTGAGTTATCGCGGAAAACGGAAATGCCAAGACCACTATTGAAAATCTTGGTTGCAATGTTTTCTGCACGCATGGTTTTTAATGCTTCGGCCAGATCCAGAACCAGTTTCAGCTCCTCTGGGCTTTGCTCCCAGGTCAGCAGAAAATCTTTTTCATGCAGATTCGACTTAAGCGCGTTGATATCCTTAATTAATTCGTTAACTGTTCTCATCTCATGGCCCTACAATAGTAAGTGATTGGCGTTTGGATTTAATCTGCTACAACGCACGTGAGGCAGAATTTATGCGTGCATCAATAACAGCGACTGTTAACTCTTAAACAATAACTATGCCAAACTGTATTTAGATAAGGCACAAAGAGATAAATAGACTAAATAATGTGAGCTAAGCCGCACTATTTATTATGAAATCGAGAAAGTAACCTCACACAACAGGAATAGTTACAAGACTAACTAAGAAGCAATCGTATTTTTCCCCTTCACCACTTGAATTAAAAACGGTATTTTTTCCATTGATACAAACCAGAATGATAAGAAAAGCGCCATTCTTATCAATTTGATAATAAAGTGTGATGCGCGCTGCAGAAACTTATCCAACTTAACAAAAGACGATTGATGTTTATCAATCCCCCTACTGTATTCATGTATTATCGTAAGTTGAAAGGACATAATTCCCGATAACTATAAACGCGTGCAGTTGTAGCGTTAGAGAAAGGTTCCGATTATGACACCCGTAAACTCTCAGTCTATATTGATGCAAATTCAGCCCACGATCTTACGTTTCACCAAAATGCTCGCCAGCGTCTTACAGCTGGAAGTTGAGATCGTTGATGCCAACATGACGAGAGTCTCAGGGACAGGGCCCTACGGGAAATTTTTTGGCCGCAAGCTGAACAGCAACTCAAGACTACTTAGATATGTACTTGATACTAAGCAAGAAAAAGTTGTCATCCATTCTAGATTCGATCCTGTCTGCGAAGGCTGCACGAGTAAAGATAGCTGCAAAGAAAAAGCTTTCCTTGGCATTCCTATTATTTTTCAAAACGCATGTATTGGCGTGATCAGCCTGGTGGCATTTACTCCAGAACAACAAGAAAGAATTAAAGATAACATCCATGAGTTCTCAGATTATGTTCGTCATATATCCAACCTATTTGTTTCTAAACTATTAGAAAACCAAGGAGGAAGTGATGGGATAAATAAAATTCTGATGAGCCTGATTGAAAATATGGATCAAGGCGTATTGGTCATTGATAATGAAAACAAAGCCAAATTTGCCAACCCAACTGCATTGAAACAACTCAATGCCACACAAGAACAAATTATTGGAAAAACATTTAATATCAGGCCACTGACTTTCCAACAAAATTATACCAGTGGACATTTGCAACATATTATTTCATTCGATGAACAACAAGAGCTGATTATTGGTCAGCTACATGACATTCAAGACCACCAGCTATTTTTAATGGCATTTCATCAGTCTCATTCTCCGATGAATGTTGATTTCAATCCTGATGATCCGCGTATTGAACATTTAGTGGGTGAATGCCGCCCAATTCGAATTTTAAAGCGCCTGATTACTCGTGTAGCCCCTAGCCCATCCAGCATTCTCATTGTTGGAGAGAGTGGTACCGGTAAGGAAGTTGTCGCCCGAGCAATTCATCAATTAAGCGATCGAAATAATAAACCCTTCATCGCTATTAACTGCGCAGCAATTCCGGATCAACTCTTAGAAAGTGAACTATTTGGCTATGTGAAAGGCGCATTCACTGGAGCTTCAGCAAACGGCAAAATAGGGCTAATTCAAGCAGCCAATAACGGAACCCTATTCTTAGATGAAATAGGGGATATGCCACTGACCTTGCAGGCTAAACTACTACGCGCGATCGAATCTCGAGAAGTACAGCCAATTGGCTCAAGTAAACCGATCTCTGTTGATATCAGGATTATTTCCGCCACTAACCAGAATCTTGAGCAATACATTGCCGACGGTAAATTTCGCGAAGACCTTTATTACCGATTAAATGTCATTCCAATGACTTTGCCCCCCCTGCGCGAACGTCAGGGCGATATTGAGCTACTGGCTCATTATTTCCTTAATTTACATACTAAGCGTATTGGTATTGTTTACCCAGGCATGGCGCCTGAAGTCATGTCGCTGCTGAAATTATATCGCTGGCCAGGCAACGTACGTGAGTTAAGTAACCTAATGGAATATTTGATTAACGTGGTGCCAAGCGGCGAGGTGATTGATATCTCACTACTGCCACCTAATTTGGTCAACGGGCAAGTTACCCGTACTTATCGTGAAGATATTCCTTACCAAAGCGCAGCAGCATGCGAAGAACACGGAGCCACGGGGCTAGAAGATATGGAACGGCAAATGATTCGCGAGGCACTCAGTCGCCACAATAATAAAAAACAGGCTGCTGATGAACTTGGAATTGGCATAGCGACGCTGTACCGGAAAATAAAAAAATACGAGCTGACGTCGCTATAACCGCACACCTCTGTATAAAATCTAGGTCGATGGGATAGATGCTTGTACACGCATGCTGGCATGTACGGGACAAAGGTGAAATGTTTTCAGCCGTGAACCAGCAGTATCCCCATAATGAACAGACACAGCATCATAGGCAGAGCCAAAATCAGCAATTCAAGCATACGCTTGCCCGGATGAAGGATTTCATTCTCTTGGGTTTTAGCCAGCGCCATTGCCCCTAGCAACACGGCAAACAATGACAGCGCACCAGCAAAGCTAAAATCGGCGAATAGTACCGACATTTTCCATGCGTTATACGCTTCTGGCGACAAAGCGGCTTGGTTCTGCCCTTCCGTCAACCATTGCCATAGCAATAATACCAATGGCAGCAGCCATGCTCCCGCCCCAGCAATCCAAGATATACGTCTAATCACTGCACTTGTCCCCAGATACAGATTAAAACCAGCCTGACATTGATTTATTTTTTATCAAAAAAAGCCCCGCACTGCAGTAACGCCGTTCGTTTAAGAGATCGAGATACACGGGTCTACCACACCGTGGGGCGCTCCGGCGGCTTACGCCGCTACGACCCCATCGGTGTGCTCCCCCTAAAATCGAGCTTAAGTGAACGATGTTACGCAGTGCAGGGCTATGGGTTGATTTCTTTAATAGAAATCAGAATGGAATATCGTCATCGAAATCCATTGGCGGTTCATTGCTTTGTGGCTGAGCTGCTGGAGCACTCTGAGGGCGAGCCGCTGGCTGTGAGCCGCCGCTGAACTGATTCCCCTGTGGCTGCTGAGGTTGACCCCAACCGCCCTGCTGACCCTGTGCCTGACCGCCGCCCATAGGCGCACCGCCACCTTGACGTCCACCCAGCATCTGCATGGTGCCGCCAACGTTTACAACAATCTCAGTGGTGTATTTTTCAACGCCCGCCTGATCGGTCCATTTGCGCGTCTGTAGCGCGCCTTCGATATAAACCTGAGAACCTTTACGCAGATATTCACCTGCAACCTCTGCCAGCTTGCCAAACAGCACTACACGGTGCCATTCAGTTTTTTCTTTCTGTTCGCCGGTTTGCTTGTCGCGCCAAGTCTCGGAGGTGGCCAGAGTAATATTGGCTACAGCACCACCATTCGGCATATAACGGACTTCTGGATCTTGACCCAGATTCCCGACAAGAATCACTTTGTTAACGCCTCTGCTGGCCATTTCGATTCTCCTGATGAAGTAAATTTGTACATACCCACGACAATTGTAGCCGCATCACAAAAGGTCTACCCCTTTTATACAGCGCTTACACGGGCCCAATCGGGCAAGGCCTCGCCGAATAACGCGACTGCAGCTTCAAGTATGGCGGGTGTAGTCTAAACCGTTAATTCTAACACGCCAGTGGCCTAACGGCACCACTGTTCGCTTCTGTGAAGTAGATTCCCCAATTGTTTAAGCTTAGAACAATTTTGCATTCATATACTGGATATTCATTCAGGTTTTATTGTGCCATAATTGATCGTTTCAAGCATCGTTGCGTACAGCCAAATTCGCTAAAAATCTCCAGCAGGCCGCACCAGTACTGGAAACGTTGCGTTTTTTTCGCTGGAAAACCCGACGGTGTTCAAGATTATCCAGAGCCTATCCCAATGGGTGCTCTGTGGGTATTTCCCTATACCGCAATCAGTGCGAATGGGCAGAAATGCACCGCAGATAAGCCTAATGAGATGGGTTCTTCATCCGGGAAGTCGTTAATGGATAAAATAGAAATACGGGGTGCTCGCACCCACAACCTGAAAAATATCAATCTGACCATTCCACGCGATAAGCTGATTGTCGTCACCGGATTATCAGGCTCAGGTAAGTCTTCTTTAGCGTTTGATACGCTCTACGCCGAAGGCCAGCGCCGCTACGTAGAATCGCTGTCGGCCTATGCACGCCAGTTTCTTTCGTTAATGGAAAAACCGGATGTTGACCACATTGAAGGTCTGTCTCCGGCGATTTCCATCGAACAGAAATCTACGTCGCATAACCCACGCTCTACCGTAGGGACGATCACCGAGATCCACGACTATTTACGTTTGCTGTTTGCTCGCGTTGGCGAGCCACGTTGTCCGGATCACGATGTTCCATTAGCGGCGCAAACCGTCAGCCAGATGGTGGATAACGTATTAACGCAGCCAGAAGGTAAACGCCTGATGCTGTTAGCGCCGATCGTGAAAGATCGTAAAGGCGAGCACACCAAAACACTGGAAAATCTGGCCGCGCAGGGCTACATCCGCGCACGTATAGACGGTGAAGTTTGCGATCTTTCCGATCCACCAAAACTAGAGCTGCAAAAGAAACATAGCATTGAAGTTGTCGTTGACCGCTTCAAAGTGCGTGAAGATATGGCACAACGCTTAGCAGAATCATTTGAAACTGCATTAGAGCTTTCCGGTGGTAGTGCGATTGTTGCCGATATGGACGACAGCAAAGCACCCGAACTGCTGTTTTCGGCTAACTTTGCCTGCCCAATATGCGGCTACAGCATGCGTGAACTTGAGCCACGTTTGTTCTCCTTCAACAACCCAGCCGGCGCCTGTCCAACCTGTGACGGCTTGGGTGTTCAGCAGTATTTCGATCCGGATCGTGTGGTACAAAACGCTGAGCTTTCTTTAGCCGGTGGCGCTATTCGCGGTTGGGATCGTCGTAACTTCTACTATTTCCAGATGCTGAAGTCTTTAGCCGACCATTATCATTTTGATGTGGAATCCCCATTCGAGAGTTTGGATGCCAAAACACAGAAAGCCGTGTTGTATGGTTCAGGCAAAGAATCGATTGAATTCAAGTACATCAACGACCGTGGCGATATTACAGTGCGTAACCACCCGTTTGAAGGTGTACTGCACAATATGGAGCGTCGTTATAAGGAAACGGAATCTTCTGCCGTACGCGAAGAGCTATCGAAGTTTATCAGCAACCGCTCCTGTGCTTCGTGCCACGGCACTCGCTTACGCGAAGAGGCTCGCCACGTCTTTGTGGAGAACACTACGCTGCCAGAGATTTCCGATCTGAGCATTGGCAACGCGCTGGAGTTTTTCCGTGATATCAAATTACAGGGTCAACGCGCGCAAATTGCCGAGAAGATCCTGAAAGAGATCGGCGACCGCCTAAAATTCTTGGTCAACGTCGGACTGAACTATCTAAGCCTATCTCGCTCAGCAGAAACGCTCTCCGGCGGTGAAGCTCAGCGTATTCGCTTAGCAAGCCAGATTGGTGCCGGATTAGTGGGCGTTATGTACGTGCTGGATGAACCCTCTATTGGCCTGCACCAACGCGATAACGAACGCCTGTTGGAAACGCTAGTCCATCTGCGTAATTTAGGTAACACCGTCATCGTTGTAGAACATGATGAAGATGCCATTCGTGCCGCCGATTATGTGATTGATATCGGCCCTGGCGCGGGGGTTCACGGTGGTGAGGTCGTTGCCCAAGGTTCGGTTGACGAAATCATGGCGGTGCCAGAGTCGTTGACCGGTCAATTCTTAAGCGGCAAACGTGAGATCGCGGTTCCTTCCGAGCGCGTACCTGCGGATGCCACCAAAGTGCTGAAGCTTATTGGCGCCAGCGGGAACAACTTGAAAGACGTCACGCTGACACTTCCGGTCGGTCTTTTTACCTGCATAACCGGTGTTTCCGGTTCGGGTAAATCAACGCTTATCAACGACACGTTATTCCCGATTGCGCAGCGCCAGTTAAACGGCGCTACGCTGTCTGAACCTGCGCCTTATCGTGCGGTAGAAGGCATGGAACATTTCGATAAAGTTATCGATATTGACCAAAGCCCTATCGGTAGAACTCCGCGCTCGAACCCAGCAACGTACACCGGTATCTTTACGCCAGTACGTGAACTGTTTGCCGGTGTGCCGGAGTCACGTGCTCGTGGTTATAATCCCGGCCGTTTTAGCTTTAACGTAAAAGGCGGTCGCTGTGAGGCCTGTCAGGGCGATGGCGTTATTAAAGTCGAGATGCACTTCCTGCCGGATATTTATGTGCCTTGTGACCAGTGTAAAGGTAAGCGCTACAACCGAGAGACGCTGGAGATCAAGTACAAAGGCAAGAGCATCCATGAAGTGTTGGATATGACCATTGAAGAAGCTCGTGAATTCTTTGATGCCGTTCCCGCATTGGCGCGAAAACTACAGACGCTGATCGATGTAGGTCTGTCTTATATACGTTTAGGTCAGTCGGCCACAACGCTATCTGGTGGTGAGGCTCAGCGCGTAAAACTCTCTCGTGAGCTGTCGAAACGTGGTACTGGGCAAACGCTGTATATTCTGGATGAACCTACCACGGGCCTGCATTTTGCCGATATTCAGCAGTTGCTGGCGGTATTGCATCAGTTACGCGATCAGGGCAATACGATTGTGGTCATTGAGCATAATCTGGATGTGATTAAAACGGCGGATTGGATCGTCGATTTAGGTCCAGAAGGCGGCGGCGGCGGCGGGCAGATACTGGTGTCCGGCACACCGGAAACGGTGGCTGAATGTGAGCAATCACATACCGCCAGATTCTTGAAGCCATTGCTGAAAAAGAAATAATCCCTACCGATGACACCATAAGCCAAACACCCCGATGGCATCACCATCGGGGTGTTTTATATTTTGACATTCGATATCCGCTAACTGGAAAAATAAAGACTAAAGCCCTTGGCGGGTTTGCTCACCAACATGGTTAAGCGCCAATGAGTAAGAGCCGTCTACTAGCTTATAGAGCAATGAATCATTGAGCGTTCCATCAAGAAAGATAGTGCTCCAATGGGCTTTATTCAGATTAGGGCTGGGTACAATATCTTTATGTTCGCTGCGCAGTTGCGCGGCCTGCTCGCAGCTCATTTTTAGTGCGACGGCAGGACGTCCTTCAACATGATCAACCATCGCAAACATAACACCGCCCACTTTTACCTGATTGGCACGCCAGCGATTTTGAACGCTTTGCTCTGCCCCAGGTTTCGCCATGCAGTATTGCAGAAACGCCGAATTATTCATGAACAATATCCCCTTGTATAGTTGCGACGATCCGACGGCTACCGCCGTGCACGCGGTGTTCGCCGAACCATATACCCTGCCAGGTTCCCAACTGTAGTTTTCCCTTGCATATTGGCAACGTTAACGTCGTGCCAAGCAGCGATGACTTGATGTGCGCAGGCATATCATCAGCGCCTTCATAGTCATGCTCGTAGGGAGCATCTTCGGATACCGTACGCATAAAATGACGTTCCATATCGTCACGGACAGTGGGATCACAGTTTTCATTGAGGGTTAACGACGCGGAGGTGTGCTGTAACAGCAGATGCAATATTCCCACGTTGACAGAGGCTAACTGTGGAAGTTTTTCGATAATTTCATCGGTGACCAGATGGAAACCACGCGGTTTTGCATGCAAAACAATAGTGTGCTGATACCACATCTTCAGACGTCCTTAACTAGTATATTCTTTGTACAATTCACGGCAACTTTTAGGCATCAAAAGTTATGTAAAGGCGTGGTTAGCCTACGCTTCAGCCACATAATTTGCAGTAGCCAATTCGATTTCGCATCGCAAACCAACGTAAAAAGCCCATGTACTTTTGATACATAGGCTAAAAAAAATTATTTATATTGCTAAATATCAACTAGTTATAAACGGAGCTCCAGCGATTCGCCATCCATGTTCCGCTGCTTTGCATGAGAAAACCGAATATTCCTCCCAGACACAAAGTCAAAACCACCGACAGCCAGCCAGACTGGGAACCAAACAGCGCACAGGCACCAATAAAACTACCGGGAACAAAACAAAGCGTACGCAGCCGCGACTGGGCACACATCATGAAAGATATCGCGCCCGTTATCACCGCGGCATAGCTAAAACCCGTTGAAGTCGTCAGCGCAATAGCAATAGCGGCCCAGCTTGCACCGCTAATATTCGCTGCCATACCGCGACATAGCCCTGCTAGCCCTTTGCTGGGGATCGCAAAATAGGTTGTACCGCCTAAGAAGCCAATCCAACTCATCAGCACGAACTGTTCGGCTAACCATGCCCAAACACCGGATAAAACACCGGTGCTTAAAGCAAGGCAAAGCAGCAACCGAGTTTCACTTTTCATCATGACGCTATCGCTAGTGCTCCAAGGCCGATGAACAGGCCTGCAATGGTTGCGCTCATCAGATTAGAGAGCGTAGCCGCAAGCAGAGCACGTAATCCCAAGCGCGCAATGTCAGATGCCCGCTCTGGCGCAACTGCGCTGAAAGCTCCCACTACAACCGCGATTGAACCGAAGTTTGCAAAGCCACAGAGCGCAAAAGAGATAACGGCGATGGTTTTTGGATCTAGAACGCCAGCCGCATCCTTGAGATACGGAGAGAAATTCACATAAGCCACAAACTCGTTGATCGCCAGCTTTTGCCCGATCAACCCACCGGCTAGCGCGGAGTTATCCCAGCTAACGCCCATGATGTATGCCAGAGGTGAGAAAATATAGCCCAACAAACTTTCAAGGCTAACGCCTGACCAACCAAACAATCCACCAACGCCGCCAACAATACCGTTAATCAACGCAATTAATGCAACGAACGCCATCACCACCGTCGCCACACCTACGGCGATCTTGAGCCCTAACATCGCGCCACTCGCCGCAGCCTCAATAACGCTAGCTGGGCGCTTATCGCTAAATGACATCTGGCTAAACTCAACCTGAGATGCCTCCGTCGCCGGGCTCAGCATACGGGCAAACAAGATCCCGCCCGGAATTGCCATTAGCGATGCCGCCAGCAAATACTCAATAGGCACGCCTAAACCCGCATACCCAACCAACATAGAACCTGCAATTGACGCCATCCCGCTGCAAATCACCGTGAATAGCTCGTTGCGGTTCATTTTGCTAATAAACGGTTTGAGCACCGCAGGGAGTTCATTTTGTCCAAGAAATATCGTGGTGACCGCAGCAAAAGCCTCCACTTTGCTTACACGCATCATTTTCTGGAAAACGTAACCAAGAATATTAATAACCCATCCCATGACACCGATATAATAAAGAATTGAGATCAGTGAGGTAATAAAAATGATCGCGGGTAATACGTGAAATGCAAATACGAATCCAGCTCCGTCGAATAACACATTCATCTTGGGACCAACTAGACCACCGAAAATAAATGAGCTGCCAGCATCACTGTATGAAATAACCTTATTTACACCAGCAGCAATAGAGTTAACCAGCCACTTTCCCGCAGGGATATAAAGCATGACGGCACCGAGGATAACCTGTAGTAATAAGGCCGCACCAACTGTTCTTAAGCTTATTTTTTTTCGATTGTTAGAAAATATAAAGGCAATTAAAAGAAGAATAACGATACCGAACAAGCTGCGTAATAAGTCCATAAATCCGTCCTTTCAATATATACGTCTCTACCTGAAAGGGGATGAGAGCAAACAGATGCCCATCCACCTTTCAGGTCGGCGTTTTTATTTAGTTGTTAATATCAGGATAAAACTTAAGGAATAACGCTGTTTTTATGCTGCCGTTTCTTGGTAACAACGTGCAATCTGAGCAGCCAATTTTGCATTGTTGAATACCAATTGAATATTCGAGTGCAGGCTATCACCTCCTGTCAGTTCAGCCACTCTCGCCAGTAGGAACGGCGTACTATCTTTACCATGGATACCCTGTTCAACCGACTCCTGAACCGCCTGCTCAATAGCAGCATTAATTTTGGCTTCAGGCATCGCAAACTGCTCAGGGATCGGGTTAGCAATTACCATTCCGCCTTCCAAACCAGACTGCCACTTAGTCGCCATTGCTTTGGCAATCTGCTCTGGTTCATCTAATTGGATGCTGACTGAGAATGGGCTAGTGCGGCAGAAAAATGCCGGTAATACCTGAGTCCGATAGCCAATCAACGGCACACCGTGAGTCTCAAGATATTCCGTGGTGAGGCCTAAATCTAGAATCGATTTGGCACCCGCACAAATCACCGCCACGTTGGTTTTCGCCAGCTCTTGTAGATCCGCAGAGATATCAAATGTTTGCTCGGCACCGCGGTGAACACCGCCAATACCGCCGGTAGCAAAGACATGGATGCCTGCCATTTCGGCGATAATCATGGTAGACGCCACGGTTGTTGCACCATTCTTCCCTGCGGCTACGATAAACGGCAGATCTCGGCGACTCACTTTTGCCACGTTGTGACCTTCTTTGCCAAGTAATTCAATCTCTTCGCGAGATAAGCCCGCTTTCATTCGGCCATTAATAATCGCAATCGTTGCCGGAACAGCGCCGTTTTCACGGATTTGCTGCTCTACCGCCAACGCCGTTTCCGCATTTTGTGGATAAGGCATGCCATGAGAGATAATGGTAGATTCTAAAGCAACAACAGGACGATTATTGGCTAATGCCTCAGCTACTTCCGGCGAAATATCCAGATACTCATTGGTCATAACGTTATTTTTCATGATTGTAATTCCAACAGTTTTTGAACACTGCCATTTGACAGATTAGGGTTATTGGTAAACTCAGATGAAAGGGTTAATGCAGAACATCCCTGTGCAAAACGAATACTTTCGGCAAGCGTCATATCCTCCAGCCAACAGCTGGCCAGCCCTGCCATCATGGCATCACCGGCACCAGTGACGTTCACGATATTGACCGGCAGAGGGCTGGACCAGCCGCTTTGACCGTCAATTTCACTGTAATAAACACCCGCAGGTCCCATACTCAGCGCAATTCTCTGTACACCTTGTTCGTGGAACCATGTCGCCACAGCGGGAGCATCTTGCGGGCCAGTAATCGTCATCCCGCTAAGGATCTCAGCCTCAAGGCGATTCGGTTTCAGCGTATGAATATGTGATAACCAATTGCGAATTTTTGGTGCTTTAAATGCAGAGACCGTATCTACAAAGATTGGAACGCTACCTGCGTGGCTAAATAACCATGCCAGAGCATCTTCCGTCAGGTTACAATCCACCACTAATACACCCGCGTGCTGAATAAGATCTTTGGACGTTGCTAATAATGCCGGTGTTAGCTTCTCTAATATCCGCATATCATTAATAGCGACTAGCATTTCGCCACTTTCATCTAACAAAGAAACGTAGGTTGATGTGCTTTCGCCATGTAACTTGTGAAAACTATCAATATGGACACCGGCTAATTTTGCCTGTTCTAATAATGTATCGCCGTAAAAGTCATCGCCAACCACCGAAATCAAATGGCATTCACGACCTAATAAGGCAATGTTTTGTGCTATATTTCGCCCGACACCGCCGGGCGTGCACTTTATTTTCCCTGGGTTGGAGTCTTCATAAACTAATTTAGATGCAGAGTATCCGCAGACATCCATATTAGTGGAGCCTACAGTCACCACATAACTGTGTTCAGATAATATATATCCCTTTCCTTTGATATATCCTTTCTTCATTAAATTCATAATATGTCCTGCTACACCAGAGCGGCTAATACCTAAAACATCGGCAATTTCCTGCTGTGGGATCAAAGGATCACGTCTCAGAAGCTGCAATATCTGCTTTTCTCGGCTAGTCATATTGGACACTTGTTTGTTTTTAAACATGCGTTTGTTTTAAGCTGCTATTGGAAAACAGTAAAGCGAGATTTAGAAGTTTGAGAAGGAATTGGGAAGGCGATCGTAATTAGTGTGAATACGTTTTCATCCCTTATTTTGTGAACTCTATCATGCTATCAATCTGGCTATTTATGCCTAAAACCTACAGAAAAAAACATTAAAAATAATGCAGAATTTTATTCTTTTAATAACGATTAAAAAACATAGAGATAGGAATTTTCTAAAAAAATTCTAACTTTTGTTTGTTCAGCCAGCCATTATCGATTTTGAGCGATTCATCAGTGTGCAACTTGCTTAGAGCAACGAGATCGGCTTCACGTTTACCCAGCCGCTTTTTGACAGTTACGCTTGAAAAAATGGCATAAAAAAAGCTCCCGAGAATATCGGGAGCTTAAGCAATAGAACAACAGAGCTACACCGCAGCAAAAGACTGAGCGATACGCTGCGCGTTAGCATGGTTCATGCCCGCGACACACATGCGCCCGCTGGCGATCAGGTACACACCAAACTCTTCGCGTAAGCGATCGACCTGCTTGGCACTCAGGCCGGTGTAACTGAACATACCGCGTTGGCTCATCAGGTAATCAAAATTACGTTGCGGCAAGACAGCTTTAAGCCCATCCACCAGCGTACGACGCATTTCAATAATGCGAAGGCGCATGCTTTCCACTTCTTCCAGCCACATTGCCTTTAGCTTAGGATCGTTAAGTACAGTAGCGACCACCTGAGCACCAAAGTTTGGTGGACTGGAGTAAATACGACGTACGGTAGCTTTAAGCTGACCTAGTACACGATTTGCCGCTTCAGGGCTCTCACATACGACGGATAGCCCGCCAACACGCTCACCGTAGAGCGAGAAAATTTTCGAGAAGGAGTTACTGACCAAGCAAGGTAGCTCAGCCTGCGCCATCGCACGGATAGCATAGGCGTCCTCCTCCATACCAGCCCCAAAACCTTGGTAAGCAATATCAAGGAACGGGATAAGCTCACGCGCTTTCGCTACTTCAATGACGCGATCCCATTGTTCATTGGTGAGATCGGATCCCGTTGGATTATGGCAGCAGGGATGCATCAAAACGATACTGCGAGCAGGCAGCTGATTTAGCGTGTTCAGCATGGCATCAAAGTTAACACCCAACGTTTCAGGATCGAAATACGGATACTGATGCACTTTGAAACCCGCCCCCGAGAAGATCGCAATATGGTTTTCCCATGTTGGATCACTAACCCACACTTCAGAGTCAGGGAAATAATGTTTTAAGAAATCGGCCCCCACTTTTAGCGCACCAGAACCACCAATCGTCTGCACCGTAGCAATACGATTTTGGGCAACCATAGAGTTCGAATCGCCAAACAGCAAACTCTGAATCGCGCTACGATAAGGCGCTAACCCTTCCATTGGGAGATATAACGATGCTGCGCCAGCACGCGCATTAAGGAGCTCTTCTGCTGCGGCCACCGCTTTAAGCTGAGGAATAGTACCTTCCTCGTCATAGTATAAACCGATGCTAAGGTTTACTTTATCTGCACGAGGATCCTGTTTGAAGGTATCCATCAGCGAAAGGATCGGGTCGCCTGCGTAGGCGTCAACATGCTGAAACACGGGTGCTCTCCTTGGAATCACGGGTGGGTAAAACGGCTGTAATGCCCTAAATAATTGGCGTAGCTAACGCAACAAGTATGACGGGCATAAACACAATAACCTTGTCGATGACCATAAAGCTATAGCCAATTACTTCGTCCAGACCGATCTTTTTGGGCTAGGCTTAATGAATATGTTTTCACTAGAACGGACTGGCTTTTCTGTTCGGCCTATCCAGTAGATGTAAAGGAGATAACTATGTCCACACAACCTCTTATCAAGCTGAGCGACGGTCACGCGATGCCACAGCTGGGTTTAGGCGTTTGGCAAGCGACGAATGAACAAGTGGTGACGGCAATCGAAACCGCTCTGGAAACGGGGTATCGCTCAATTGATACCGCAGCAATTTACGGCAACGAAGAAGGCGTTGGTAAAGCGCTGGCGGCCTCAAACATTTCTCGCGACGAGCTATTTATCACCACAAAACTGTGGAATTCAGATCAAAGCAATCCCGCTAAAGCACTTGAAGAAAGCCTGCAGAAATTGCGACTCGACTATGTCGATCTATACCTGATTCACTGGCCGGCACCGGCACAAGACAAATATGTTTCCGCTTGGAAATCACTGATTGATTTGAAAAAGCAGGGGTTAATTAAGAGCATTGGTGTGTGTAACTTTAATATCCCGCATTTACAGCGTTTGATCGACGAGACCGGCGTTTCACCCACCGTAAATCAAATTGAACTGCACCCCTTAATGCAGCAAAAACCAATGCATGCATGGAATGCGACACATCATATCGCCACTGAATCTTGGAGCCCGCTAGCACAAGGCGGCGAAGGTGTATTTGATACCGAGATCATTCATAAGTTGGCACAAAAATATGGAAAAAGCCCAGCGCAGATCGTCATCCGTTGGCATCTAGATTCAGGGCTGATCGTGATCCCTAAATCGGTCACGCCTAAACGCATCCGTGAAAATTTTGGGGTGTTTGATTTTAAACTGGATAAAGAAGAGTTGAGCCAAATAGCTAAACTGGATTGTGGTAAACGCCTGGGTCCAGATCCTGATACGTTTGAGAAAATCTAGTATCAGCCATCCTTCACCTCCCCCTATTCAGGGGGAGGCATAAAGAATATTACTTACCTTTTGCCACGCGAGATGCTTTTCGCCCCGCACTCGTTCCCGTTGAAGGTCTGTTCGCTCCAGACTTTGCCGTTTGTGGTTTGCCTTTGAAAGGCTTACCTGCTGACGCGGCTTTATCATGAGATTTATCACGTCCTGCTGCTGACGCGTCGCTGCGAATCGCTTTTGGCTTCGCATTGCGCTGCTCAGGCTTAGCGGGAGCGCCAGTGTGTTTAGTCATCGCCGGACGCATATTTCGTTGATAACCACGGCGCGCTTCGCGCTGCTCTTCCAAGGTTGGCGCAGGAACTAAACATTCACGGCGAGCACCAATCAAATGCTTCATGCCCATCTCTTCTAACGCGGTACGGATCATTGGCCAGTTAGCCGGATCGTGATAGCGCAGCAACGCTTTGTGCAGACGGCGCTGACGATCGCCTTTAGGCACCACAACATCTTCACTTTTGTAATCCACCTTGCCCAATGGGTTTTTGCCCGTGTGATACATGGTGGTGGAGTTCGCTAGCGGTGATGGATAGAAGTTTTGTACCTGATCCAAACGGAAGCGGTTTTTCTTCAGCCATAACGCCAAATTCACCATATCTTCGTCACGCGTTCCCGGATGAGCAGAAATAAAGTAGGGAATCAGGTACTGCTCTTTACCGGCTTGTTTGGAATAGGTATCAAACAGCTCTTTAAAGCGGTGATAACTGCCCATACCCGGCTTCATCATCTTGGACAGAGGCCCTTCTTCGGTATGCTCTGGCGCAATTTTCAGGTAGCCGCCAACGTGATGAGTCGCCAACTCCTTGATGTAACGTGGATCCTCGACTGCCAGATCATAACGCACACCAGATGCGATCAGGATTTTCTTCACACCCTCGAGATCGCGGGCGCGACGGTAAAGTTTGATCGTCGGCTCATGGTTGGTATCCATGTGCTGGCAGATTTCTGGATAAACACAGGAAGCACGACGGCAGGTTTGCTCAGCACGCGGAGACTGACAACGCAGCATGTACATGTTAGCCGTTGGGCCACCAAGATCGGAAATCACGCCGGTAAAACCAGGAACTTTATCGCGGATCTCTTCGATCTCACGAATGATAGAATCTTCGGAACGACTCTGAATGATGCGTCCTTCATGCTCGGTGATCGAGCAGAACGAACAGCCACCATAGCAACCACGCATAATATTGATGGAAAAGCGGATCATCTCATAGGCAGGAATGCGCGCACTGCCGTAGGAAGGATGAGGGACTCGTTGATAAGGCAGCGCAAATACGCTGTCCATTTCTTCCGTGCTCAGCGGGATCGCAGGAGGGTTAATCCAGATATAACGGTCGCCATGCTTTTGCATTAAGGCTCGTGCGCAGCCAGGATTGGTTTCATGATGCAAAATACGCGACGTATGCGCATACAGCACTTTGTCATTTTTCACTTTTTCATAAGATGGCAGCAGCACGTAGGTTTTCTCCCACGGCTTTGGCTTAGGCGCACGCACGGTAATCGTCTGCACGTCGTCATCTTTTTTCTTGCCCGCATCAGGAGCACAGGCAAGATCGTCGCCATAAGGGTTTGGGATCGGTTCGATACGTCCCGGCTTATCCAAGCGCGTAGAGTCAACACCGCTCCAGCCCGGTAAAGCGTCTTTGCGCATGACAGCGGTGTTGCGAACATCAACGATGCTTGAAATTGGCTCGCCAGAAGCCAAACGATGTGCAACCTCAACCAGAGGACGCTCACCGTTGCCATACATCAGCATGTCTGCTTTCGAATCCACCAGTACAGATCGGCGAACAGTGTCAGACCAATAGTCATAATGAGCAATACGACGCAGGCTAGCCTCAATACCGCCTAAAATAACCGGAACGTCACTGAATGCTTCTTTACAGCGCTGGGTATAAACCAGCGTGGCGCGATCGGGGCGTTTGCCGCTTTCATTATTTGGCGTATAAGCATCATCGTGACGCAATTTTCGGTCTGCTGTGTAACGATTAATCATCGAATCCATATTGCCGGCGGTCACGCCGTAAAATAGATTCGGTTTGCCTAAACGCATGAAATCTTCTTTGCTGGTCCAATCCGGCTGCGCAATGATACCGACACGGAAGCCCTGTGCTTCGAGCATACGGCCAACAATCGCCATACCAAAACTTGGATGGTCAACATAAGCGTCGCCGGTAACCAAAACGATGTCACAGCTATCCCAGCCAAGAGTATCCATTTCTTCACGCGACATGGGTAAGAACGGGGCGGTACCATAACACTCGGCCCAATATGGCGTGTAGGAGAACAAATCGCGTTCTGGCTGGATCAGGCTGATACTACTCATGACATCACTCTTTTTTATGTATTGGGGGAAGATTGCACTGCGGCAGATTGGGCTAACATTCAGGAGCTAACGCTTGTGGTTAACAAAGCACCAATATCAGGGCGGCGATTATACGCATTTGCTCGTACAAAAGAGAGGGATATTTATAGTTTATACCCATGAGCCCTACTCATACGGCATGTCGCAGCCCCCAAAGTTAACGGGCAATACTTGCCTTAGACCACATTAGCCACAACAATAGCGTAATAACTTCTCACTGTGCGCCCATAAACCTATGTCCAACCGATTGACGATTAAAGATATTGCTCGCCTTAGCGGCGTGGGTAAATCCACGGTTTCTCGCGTCATTAATAAAGAATCCGGCGTCAAACCAGAAACGCGCGCACGCGTGGAAGAAATTATTAACCAGCAAAATTTTGCACCCTCAAAATCTGCTCGAGCCATGCGCGGTCAAACAGATAAAGTGGTCGCTATTATCGTGTCTCGCCTCGATTCCAATGCTGAAAATCAGGCCGTTCGCGCGATGTTACCGATGCTGTATGCGCAAGGCTATGACCCTATTTTATTAGAGAGTCAATTTGAACCAGAACGCGTGCAGGAGCACTTAACCGTGCTATCCCGTCGTCATGTCGACGGCATTCTGCTCTTCGGTTTCACCGGTTTAAATGAGTCTATGCTGTTGCCGTGGCGAGACAAGCTAGTCGTTCTCGCATGGGAATATGAGCAATTAACGTCGGTTCGCTATGACGATAGTGGGGCTGTAACCTTATTGATGAATGCACTGCTCGCAAAGCATCATAAAAATATTGCGTTCGTTGGCGTGAAACTATCGGATGCGACAACGGGTGGCCGGCGCTATAAAACCTATCAGTCCCTGTGCCAAAAACATCAATTAACACCCTCTAGCGCTCTCGGTGAGTTAACTTATCAAAGTGGCTATCAGCTGGCACAGCAGGTGATATGCCCCGAGACAACGGCAATTATCTGTGCTTCGGATACCATTGCCCTTGGTGTAAGTAAGTACTTACAGGAGCGGTCTAGAGGTGATGTTGTCGTCTGCGGTATGGGTAATAATTCGTTGCTCGAATTCTTATACCCGCAAACTTTTTCTATCGATCTAGGCTACGCCGAAGGTGGACGTCTGGCCGTGAAGCAATTACTCACTTTGCTGCATAATCCTGAATCTCATCGCCACATTACCGTTCCTTGTGTACTGCGTACCCCTGCTAATTAACGTTGCGCAAAACGACGTTTACGGCGATAGGCAAATACATCATCTACCATGCCGTTGTTGATCCTTTGCTGCAAGCTGCGCCAATAGTTTGCGGTAAATAAATCACCGTGCATTTCAGCAAAAAGCCGCCTAATGCGCGCATCTCCGCATAGAAAATGTTGAAACTCCTCAGGGAAAACATCATTGGGCGAAATGCTGTACCAAGGCTCACTGGCCATCTCATCCTCGGGGTAGCGCGGCGGGGGTATATCACGGAAGTTTACCTCCGTCATATAGCAAATTTCGTCATAATCATAGAACACCACACGCCCATGTCTGGTGACTCCAAAGTTTTTAAACAGCATATCACCAGGAAAAATATTGGCCGCGGCCAGCTGTTTGATGGCATTGCCATATTCTTCAATCGCATCATGTAACTGACGTTCATCAGCCTGCTCAAGATATATGTTAAGCGGTATCATTCTGCGTTCAATATAGAGGTGGCGAATCACAATCCTATCGCCTAAATCTTCCAATTTTTCAGGAACTTCTTTTTGTAACTCTTCCATCAAATCTGGACTAATACGCCATTTTTCGATAACAAAGTTTTCGTACTCTTGTGTATCCGCCATGCGCCCCACGCGATCATGCTCCTTAACCAACTGATAGCAGGCCTGAACACGTGCCGGATCGACTTCCTTTTGTGGCGCAAAGGTGTCTTTAATCACCTTAAATACTCGATCAAAAGAGGGTAATGTAAATACCAGCATCACCATACCGCGGATACCCGGCGCGATGATGAATTGCTCTTTTGACTCAGCCAAATGTTTTAAATATTCGCGGTAGTATTCCGTCTTTCCGTGCTTTTGACAGCCTATCGCCATATATAATTCAGCCGTCGTTTTACCCGGTAAAATCTCGCGTAACCAGTCAACAAGTGCTGCAGGTAAGGGGGCATACACCATAAAGTAGGAGCGAGCGAAACCAAAAACGATACTGGCCTCGTCCAAGCGTGTTAAACAAGTATCAACAAATAGCGCTCCCGCTTCATTATGATGAATAGGCAACAGAAATGGATAAACCCCCTCTGGCGTGTGCAGTTTTCCCACCAGCCATGCTGCTTTATTACGGTAAAACAGTTCATTAGCCACCTGCAAACGACTGCAATTTAACGTTTCGGCGCTAAACGTATTTTCCAAATGACCCACGATATAATTCACGTCTCGAGCACGATCCTCCCACGGCAGACGCAGCGGCAGCTCGGTCAGAAGATCGCTAATGAGAAAACGCCAACCGTTATCTGGTTTGAACGTTCTGGCCAACGGACGGGGAAACTCGCGCCAATGGCGTTCGGGCTGAGAGCTAAAAACAAACAGCTTATCTGGCGTCAATTCTCGATGATTGAACAGGCGGCAATAGACCGAATTAAAAAAGCTTTCAGCAATTTCAAAGCGCGGATATTCCGGTAACATTTCAGTGTATACGGTTTTCACCCGCGCGAGAAATTCGGCGTCATGGCATAAAGGCCCCGTCATCCGGCGCAACTGCTCCACGACCAGTCCAACATGATGGTCATACAGATGAATACGCTTTTTCATCGCCTGTTGGATAGCCGCCCAATTCGCTTTTTCAAAGCGCTGCTGGGCTCCGGCGGTAATTTCAAGAAAGCGCCCATACTGCGCATCAAAGCCCTGTAAGATCGTTTGAGCAATCAGTTGTTCCATACCAATAGCCATCTCTGCCACCTCACCTGCTATCCGACAAAAACGGGCAGAGCATCTGCCCTACCCGTTCAAATATCCAAAATCGTTGGTGTGCGGCCGCCCAACATTCTGACCGCGTTAAATTCGCTGGATACTTAGAATTGCTGCTCTTCCGTCGATCCCGTCAGCGCTGTCACCGAAGATACCCCGCCCTGAATCACATTGGTGACCTTATCGAAATAGCCCGTTCCGACTTCTTGCTGATGAGAGGCAAAGGTGTAACCCTGCTTTTGCGCCGCAAACTCACGCTCTTGGACTTTCTCTACGTAGTGTTTCATCCCTTCGCCGTTGGCATAGGCATGAGCCAAGTCGAACATGTTGAACCACATGCTGTGAATGCCCGCCAGCGTGATGAATTGGTATTTGTACCCCATCGCAGAAAGCTCATCTTGGAAACGCGCAATGGTTTGATCGTCTAGATTCTTTTTCCAGTTGAAGGATGGAGAACAGTTATAGGCCAGCAGTTTGTCGGGATACTGTGCATGAATGGCGTCAGCAAAGCGTTTCGCTGCATCTAGATCTGGTGTCGAAGTTTCACACCATACTAAGTCTGCATACGGCGCGTAGGCTAAGCCACGGCTGATTGCCTGCTCAATGCCAGCATGAGTACGGAAGAAGCCTTCAACGGTGCGCTCACCCGTCACAAATGCGCTATCGTAGCTGTCGCAGTCCGAGGTAATTAAATCGGCGGCGTCAGCATCGGTGCGCGCAATCACTAGGGTAGGAACCCCCAGAACGTCAGCCGCTAAACGTGCTGCAACCAGCTTTTGGATAGCCTCTTGTGTTGGAACCAGAACCTTACCCCCCATGTGGCCACATTTTTTCACTGAGGCCAGTTGGTCTTCGAAATGGACGCCACCGGCACCCGCTTCAATCATCGACTTCATCAGTTCAAACGCATTCAGCACACCGCCAAACCCCGCTTCAGCATCCGCAACAATAGGCAGGAAGTAGTCGGTAAATTTGCTGTCGCCCGGCTCAATACCGTTTGCCCACTGGATCTGATCTGCGCGACGAAATGAATTATTGATACGCTCAACCACGGCGGGTACTGAATTCACCGGATACAGTGACTGATCGGGATACATACTGGATGCCAGATTCGCATCGGCAGCCACTTGCCAACCAGACAAATAAATCGCCTCTACGCCAGCCTTTGCCTGCTGTAGCGCCTGACCTCCAGTCAGTGCCCCAAGGCAATTGACGTAGCCTTTGCGCGAACCGCCATGCAGCAGCTCCCACAGTTTCGCCGCACCTTTTTGGGCCAGAGTGCACTCTGGATTCACCGAACCGCGTAGATTAACCACATCATTTGCGCTGTAAGGGCGAGTAATACCCTCCCAACGCGGGTTAGTTTTCCAATCCTGTTCCAACTGCTGAATTTGCTGATTACGTGAGGTAGACATGGCAAGCGCTCCTTGGCTTTTTCTCTATTTTATTGTTCGGTATAGGGTTAGGTTGTAGGGCTTAATTCAACAGTTCGTAACCAGGTAGCGTCAGGAAATCAATGAGCTCACTGCTGGTTGTAATCCGTTCCATTAGGCGTGCAGCTTCATCAAAACGACCGCTATCAAAGCGTGCATCACCAAGCTCTTGACGAATCACCTGCATTTCTTCTTTCAGTAGCTGGCGGAAAAGCACTGGCGTTACCTGCAGGCCATTGCTGAGCGTTTTGCCATGATGGATCCACTGCCAAATTGAGGTACGAGAGATTTCAGCGGTCGCCGCATCTTCCATCAGTCCATAGATTGGCACACAGCCATTACCGGAAATCCATGCCTCAATGTATTGAACCGCAACGCGAATATTGGCACGCATACCTTCTTCAGTTCGTTCTCCGGGACATGGCTCTAGCAGTTGTTGTGCCGTAATCGGCTCATCTTGGGAGCGACTAACGTCTAGCTGGTTCTGGCGATCGCCCAATACCCGACCGAATACCTGCATGACTTCATCTGCCAGTCCCGGATGAGCAACCCAAGTGCCGTCATGACCATTGTTTGCCTCTAACTCTTTGTCAGCACGAACCTTGTCCATGACCCATGCGTTGCGCTCAGCGTCTTTGCTCGGAATAAACGCTGCCATTCCTCCCATGGCAAAAGCACCACGCTTGTGGCAGGTTTTGATCAAAAGCCGTGAGTAAGCACTCAAGAACGGTTTTTCCATCGTGACTGACTGACGGTCGGGCAAAACGCGATCGCTATGATTCTTTAGTGTCTTGATATAGCTGAAGATGTAATCCCAGCGGCCACAGTTCAAACCAACGATGTGATCGCGCAGACTATGTAAGATTTCATCCATCTGGAATACGGCCGGTAGCGTTTCTATCAACACGGTGGCTTTGATCGTTCCACGCGGCATATCGAAACGATCTTCAGTAAAGCTGAAGATCTCACTCCACCATGCTGTCTCATGGTAAGACTCCGTTTTCGGCAGATAGAAATAGGGGCCGCTACCCTTCTCCAGCAGAGCTTTGTAGTTGTGGAAGAAGTACAAGGCAAAATCAAACAGGCCGCCGGGGATAGGCTCACCTTGCCAAGTGACATGCTTTTCCGGCAAATGTAGCCCACGGACACGAGCGATTAACACTGCTGGATTTGGTTTTAGCTGATAGATCTTTCCTGCTTCGTTGGTAAAGCTAATCGTTCCATTTACGGCATCGCGTAAATTAACTTGGCCTTCAATCACTTTGTCCCAGTTTGGCGCCAATGAGTCTTCAAAGTCAGCCATGAAAACTTTAACGTTAGCATTGAGCGCGTTAATCACCATCTTGCGTTCAACGGGTCCCGTGATCTCCACACGCCGGTCTTGAAGATCGCTCGGAATACCGCGAATTTTCCAGTTTGAACTTTTAATGGAATCCGTTTCCGAAATAAAATCCGGTAGTTCTCCACGGTCTATAGCTTGCTGTTGCACCTTACGTGCGGCCAACAACTTATCCCGCTGTGGGGCAAACCGAGCCACTAGATCGGTCAAGAACTCGACTGCACCGTCTGTCAGAATCTGACGTTCATTACTGCCAAACCGCTGACTAAACGCCAACTCTGTATCTATTGCCTGTTGTGTCATCTGTCTGTCTCCTGCCTAAACTCGGGACGTAATCAAATTCCCGTTCCTGTCATTCAGCCAACTTTCCCGTTGCTAATAAGCGATTAAATTTCGCACCAACAGATTAAAGAGTAGACAGTGATTTCATTAAATCAAAAACAATTTCCATTTTTATTTAAATTATTTTTATATGTCTTATTTTTCATATAGATAGAATGACATATTGATTTGCACAGCAAGAAAACCGATTCCATTAATATTTTTAAACACAGATTATTGTTAATTAAGAAAAAGAATGAGAGGGACGAACATGAGGAATGGTTTCGCTGCCAAACAGAAATTCAGCAGCGCAATTGGTAAGGAGGCGCTAAACAGATGGAGAGGGGCTATTCCAACGTCGGATTCATATAGCGCAAATCAAACGGCGTAATCTGATAAACGTAGTAGTTTAACCAGTTAGTAAACAGTAGGTGTCCATGGCTACGCCAAGAGGCTTTCGGACTATTTTCTGGGTTATCATCTGGGAAATAGTTCACTGGCACATCCGGCGTCAGCCCCGCAGCAACATCGCGGAAATACTCACCAGATAAGGTGTGAGCATCATATTCCGGATGCCCTGTGACAAAAGCCATGCGCTTGTCTTTAGTCGCAAACAGATAAGCTCCGGCCTGTTCTGATTCAGCCAAAATATCGAGATCGGTATATTCACGAAGCACATCGACAGGAAAATCAGCGTAACGAGAATGAGGTGCCAAAAAGGTTTCGTCAAACCCGCGGGTGAGTAGCGCCAGCGGTTGTAAAGTTTGATGATGGTAAACGCCAGAGAGTTTAGTTTCACGCGTAAGCTTTGGAAGACCATATAATACATTCAATGCAGCCTGTACTGCCCAACACACAAACAGCGTTGAAGTGACATGCTCTTTCGCCCAATGCACGATCTGCTCAATCTGTGGCCAATACGCCACATCGCAAAAATCTACCAGCCCGAGAGGGGCGCCGGTCACGATCAAGCCATCAAAATTTTGATCTTTGATATCTTCGAAATTACAGTAAAAGTTATCCAAGTGTTCGGCTGGCGTATTCTTAGACTCACGGCTATCGATTCGCAATAGCTGCACATCAATTTGTAGAGGGGAGTTAGAAAGCAAGCGTAGAAACTGATTTTCCGTCTCTATCTTCTTAGGCATCAGATTGAGTACCAGAACCTTTAGCGGGCGGATTTCTTGTGTTGCAGCACGCGAAGATGGCATCACAAATACGTTTTCATTCCGCAAAAAACTTACGGCTGGTAGTTCATCTGGCACCCTGATTGGCATAATCGCTGCTCCTAGACTCTTTTATAGAAAAGCATCCATATAAACGTTTAGACTTCTAGATGCCTGACGATAACGAGTTTTTAGCGGCTTGTACAGCGTGCAGGATGAAGTTGAAAATCTTTCATCCTGCACGTCGCCAATCTTGAGCCTTACATTTTGATTTCCTGACCTTTTTTATGCAGCAGCAAAGAAACTAACATCGCGATAAAACACATACCGGAAACATACCAGAAGAAAGCCGTCTCAATGCCTGCCGCTTTCATCGACAAAGCGACATATTCAGCAGAGCCGCCAAATAACGCGTTGCCCACCGCATAAGAAAGTCCAACGCCCAGAGCTCGCACCTCTGGTGGGAACATCTCGGCCTTCAGCAAGCCACCAATCGAGGTGTATAGACTCACGATTGTCAGCGCTAGCACGATCATCACGAAGGCCAGA
Organism: Hafnia paralvei; assembly: GCF_020150375.1. NCBI lineage: Bacteria > Pseudomonadati > Pseudomonadota > Gammaproteobacteria > Enterobacterales > Hafniaceae > Hafnia > Hafnia paralvei. Next base: position 4,294,722 of record NZ_CP083737.1, read on the forward strand.
TAAGGGTTAGTCACATCTTGCAAGGTTGTCAAAATCGGTACAGTAAGCAAAGAGGCTAATGCACCAAAAGCAATCATCGAATTACGGCGCCCCACTTTATCAGATAGCCCACCAAAAATCGGTTGTAGCAGCATGAAGACAAATAGAGCCGCAGTCATAATTCCGCTCGCCATTTTCGCATCCATACCTGCGGTGTTGACCAGATATTTTTGCATATAGGTAGTGAACGTATAGAAGCTGAGTGAGCCTCCTGCGGTAAAACCGAGCACCATCAGGAAAGCTTTTTTATTGTTCCATAACCCTGAGAGCGTCCCAGCATCCTTACGTTTCCTTGTTTCCTTGCTCGAGGTCTCGTGCAGTGAACGGCGCAAATAAAGTGCAACTACTGCCAGCAGCGCGCCTAGCACGAATGGCACTCGCCATCCCCATGAACGAAGCTCTTCCGTACTCAGTGTTTGCTGTAAAACCACTAACACCAGTAGAGCAAGCAGTTGGCCACCGATCAATGTGACATATTGGAATGATGCGTAGAATCCGCGCTTGCCCTCAACGGCTACCTCGCTCATGTATGTGGCACTGGTTCCATACTCCCCACCAACGGACAGCCCTTGGAATAGGCGAGCTAGAAGCAACAGGGCAGGAGCCCAGTTACCTATGGATGCATAGGTCGGTAAACAGGCAATCACCAACGAGCCACAACACATCATACAGACTGAAATCATCATCGATGTACGGCGGCCATGCTTATCTGCAATATAGCCAAACACCCAACCACCGATAGGACGCATGAGAAAACCAGCAGCAAACACACCCGCCGTTTGCAGAAGCTGCGTTGTGGAATCACCACTGGGGAAAAACACGGGAGCGAAGTAAAGCGCACAGAATGAATAAACATAGAAATCAAACCATTCGACAAGGTTGCCTGATGAAGCACCGACAATAGCGAAGATGCGCTTGCGAGTATCTTGCTCACCTGAGTTCTGCCCAGTCAGAGCTGGAGTAGTATCTGCCATAACAATTCCCCTACAGAGGTAAAAGGGTGCAATGGTCATTTGCCATGCACTTAATGTAAGTAAATTGTTATATATTGGTTAAAATAACACTTCAATAGCTAGCTAACCAATGAGAAAGACTCGAGGTACTTGCAGCGCTTTTTGTGATATCTGTGGGAAATTTGGCTGTATGAAGGCGTTTACTTGAATGGACAAATGATCAGATTTGTTCAAATGTTAGACAAAACAAAAAAGCCCCATGCTTTCGCATGAGGCTTTTTCGTTTATTTAATGCCTGGCAGTTGTATGACGGGCTTCCTGCCCGTCACCCTTCGGGCAGCACTTCGCGCTGTGCAAATCCGTTCCCGACGGATTTGTCCTACTCAAAGCGTAACTCACCGACAAACATCAAATAAACAAAAAAGCCCCATGCTTTCGCATGAGGCTTTTTCGTTTATTTGATGCCTGGCAGTTCCCTACTCTCGCATGGGGAGACCCCACACTACCATCGGCGCTACGGCGTTTCACTTCTGAGTTCGGCATGGGGTCAGGTGGGACCACCGCGCTATCGCCGCCAGGCAAATTCTGTTAATCAACCCGCCGCGTATATCGCTATACCCAGCCAGTTAATCCAATCTTTGAACAAGCCTACTCTTTGTCTTAGTCTCTCAACCAAAACACCTTCGGTGTTGTAAGGTTAAGCCTCACGGATCATTAGTACTGGTTAGCTCAACGTATCGCTACGCTTACACACCCAGCCTATCAACGTCTTAGTCTTAAACGTTCCTTTAGGAGACTCAAGGTCTCAGGGAAGACTCATCTCGAGGCAAGTTTCGCGCTTAGATGCTTTCAGCGCTTATCTTTTCCGCATTTAGCTACCGGGCAATGCCATTGGCATGACAACCCGAACACCAGTGATGCGTCCACTCCGGTCCTCTCGTACTAGGAGCAGCCCCTCTCAATCTTCCAACGCCCACGGCAGATAGGGACCGAACTGTCTCACGACGTTCTAAACCCAGCTCGCGTACCACTTTAAATGGCGAACAGCCATACCCTTGGGACCTACTTCAGCCCCAGGATGTGATGAGCCGACATCGAGGTGCCAAACACCGCCGTCGATATGAACTCTTGGGCGGTATCAGCCTGTTATCCCCGGAGTACCTTTTATCCGTTGAGCGATGGCCCTTCCATTCAGAACCACCGGATCACTATGACCTACTTTCGTACCTGCTCGAGCCGTCACTCTCGCAGTCAAGCTAGCTTATGCCATTGCACTAACCTCACGATGTCCGACCGTGATTAGCTAACCTTCGTGCTCCTCCGTTACTCTTTAGGAGGAGACCGCCCCAGTCAAACTACCCACCAGACACTGTCCTCAATCCCGATTAGGGACCGGAGTTAGAACATCAAACATTAAAGGGTGGTATTTCAAGGTTGGCTCCATGCAGACTGGCGTCCACACTTCAAAGCCTCCCACCTATCCTACACATCAAGGCTCAATGTTCAGTGTCAAGCTATAGTAAAGGTTCACGGGGTCTTTCCGTCTTGCCGCGGGTACACTGCATCTTCACAGCGAGTTCAATTTCACTGAGTCTCGGGTGGAGACAGCCTGGCCATCATTACGCCATTCGTGCAGGTCGGAACTTACCCGACAAGGAATTTCGCTACCTTAGGACCGTTATAGTTACGGCCGCCGTTTACTGGGGCTTCGATCAAGAGCTTCGCCTTGCGGCTGACCCCATCAATTAACCTTCCAGCACCGGGCAGGCGTCACACCGTATACGTCCACTTTCGTGTTTGCACAGTGCTGTGTTTTTATTAAACAGTTGCAGCCAGCTGGTATCTTCGACTGGCTTCAGCTCCATCCGCAAGGGACTTCACCTACGCGCCAGCGTGCCTTCTCCCGAAGTTACGGCACCATTTTGCCTAGTTCCTTCACCCGAGTTCTCTCAAGCGCCTTGGTATTCTCTACCTGACCACCTGTGTCGGTTTGGGGTACGATTCAATGTTACCTAGAGCTTAGAGGCTTTTCCTGGAAGCTTGGCATCAACTACTTCATCACCGTAGTGACTCGTCATCACGCCTCAGGGTTGATATGCGACCGGATTTACCAAGTCACACCCCCTACACGCTTAAACCGGGACAACCGTCGCCCGGATAGCCTAGCCTTCTCCGTCCCCCCTTCGCAGTAACACCGAGTACAGGAATATTAACCTGTTTCCCATCGACTACGCCTTTCGGCCTCGCCTTAGGGGTCGACTCACCCTGCCCCGATTAACGTTGGACAGGAACCCTTGGTCTTCCGGCGAGCGGGTTTTTCACCCGCTTTATCGTTACTTATGTCAGCATTCGCACTTCTGATACCTCCAGCAACCCTCACAGGCCACCTTCACAGGCTTACAGAACGCTCCCCTACCCAACAACACCTAAGTGTCGCTGCCGCAGCTTCGGTGCATAGTTTAGCCCCGTTACATCTTCCGCGCAGGCCGACTCGACCAGTGAGCTATTACGCTTTCTTTAAATGATGGCTGCTTCTAAGCCAACATCCTGGCTGTCTATGCCTTCCCACATCGTTTCCCACTTAACTATGACTTTGGGACCTTAGCTGGCGGTCTGGGTTGTTTCCCTCTTCACGACGGACGTTAGCACCCGCCGTGTGTCTCCCGTGATAACATTCTTCGGTATTCGTAGTTTGCATCGAGTTGGTAAGTCGGGATGACCCCCTAGTCGAAACAGTGCTCTACCCCCGAAGATGAGTTCACGAGGCGCTACCTAAATAGCTTTCGGGGAGAACCAGCTATCTCCCGGTTTGATTGGCCTTTCACCCCCAGCCACAAGTCATCCGCTAATTTTTCAACATTAGTCGGTTCGGTCCTCCAGTTAGTGTTACCCAACCTTCAACCTGCCCATGGCTAGATCACCGGGTTTCGGGTCTATACCTTGCAACTTGACGCCCAGTTAAGACTCGGTTTCCCTACGGCTCCCCTATTCGGTTAACCTTGCTACAAAATATAAGTCGCTGACCCATTATACAAAAGGTACGCAGTCACCCCATAAAAGAGGCTCCCACTGCTTGTACGTACACGGTTTCAGGTTCTATTTCACTCCCCTCGCCGGGGTTCTTTTCGCCTTTCCCTCACGGTACTGGTTCACTATCGGTCAGTCAGGAGTATTTAGCCTTGGAGGATGGTCCCCCCATATTCAGACAGGATGTCACGTGTCCCGCCCTACTCATCGAACTCACAGCATATGCATTTTCAAGTACGGGGCTATCACCCTGTATCGCCGGACTTTCCAGACCGTTCCTCTGACACATACGCTGATTAAGGTTCTGGGCTGCTCCCCGTTCGCTCGCCGCTACTAGGGGAATCTCGGTTGATTTCTTTTCCTCAGGGTACTTAGATGTTTCAGTTCCCCTGGTTCGCTTCGTTAAGCTATGTATTCACTTAACGATAGTGCAACGAATTGCACTGGGTTTCCCCATTCGGAAATCGTCGGTTATAACGCTTCATATCAGCTTACCGACGCTTATCGCAGATTAGCACGTCCTTCATCGCCTCTGACTGCCTAGGCATCCACCGTGTACGCTTAGTCACTTAACCTCACAACCCGAAGGTGTCTCTTGGTGAACGCGGTTACGAACCGGTTCAAGACAACATTCAAGATTGCAAAAAATTGAGAGACTGCTTAATGCTCGCTGTGTCAGTGTTTGACCGAAGTCATTCTCACAGCGGCTTAAGCTTTCAAATTTCAGCTTGTTCCAGATTGTTAAAGAGCAATATCTTAAACACGACTTAATCAAGTCATCTTTAAGATATTCAGGTGATAATGTCTTTCACTCATTATCGGAATGGCGTCCCCAAGGGGATTCGAACCCCTGTTACAGCCGTGAAAGGGCAGTGTCCTAGGCCTCTAGACGATGGGGACACGAAAATACCGACAAAGCTTACACTTTCTCGTTTCGTATCAGCATGAGTCTTAAAACTCACAACATCAACAGGTGCTCTTGCTCATTAATTTCATCAGACAATCTGTGTGGACACTGCACTTAACGCTATCTTTAGGTAAGGAGGTGATCCAACCGCAGGTTCCCCTACGGTTACCTTGTTACGACTTCACCCCAGTCATGAATCACAAAGTGGTAAGCGCCCTCCCGAAGGTTAAGCTACCTACTTCTTTTGCAACCCACTCCCATGGTGTGACGGGCGGTGTGTACAAGGCCCGGGAACGTATTCACCGTAGCATTCTGATCTACGATTACTAGCGATTCCGACTTCATGGAGTCGAGTTGCAGACTCCAATCCGGACTACGACATACTTTATGAGGTCCGCTTGCTCTCGCGAGTTCGCTTCTCTTTGTATATGCCATTGTAGCACGTGTGTAGCCCTACTCGTAAGGGCCATGATGACTTGACGTCATCCCCACCTTCCTCCGGTTTATCACCGGCAGTCTCCTTTGAGTTCCCGACATTACTCGCTGGCAACAAAGGATAAGGGTTGCGCTCGTTGCGGGACTTAACCCAACATTTCACAACACGAGCTGACGACAGCCATGCAGCACCTGTCTCAGAGTTCCCGAAGGCACTAAGCTATCTCTAGCAAATTCTCTGGATGTCAAGAGTAGGTAAGGTTCTTCGCGTTGCATCGAATTAAACCACATGCTCCACCGCTTGTGCGGGCCCCCGTCAATTCATTTGAGTTTTAACCTTGCGGCCGTACTCCCCAGGCGGTCGACTTAACGCGTTAGCTCCGGAAGCCACGCCTCAAGGGCACAACCTCCAAGTCGACATCGTTTACAGCGTGGACTACCAGGGTATCTAATCCTGTTTGCTCCCCACGCTTTCGCACCTGAGCGTCAGTCTTTGTCCAGGGGGCCGCCTTCGCCACCGGTATTCCTCCAGATCTCTACGCATTTCACCGCTACACCTGGAATTCTACCCCCCTCTACAAGACTCTAGCTTGCCAGTTTCAAATGCAGTTCCCAAGTTAAGCTCGGGGATTTCACATCTGACTTAACAAACCGCCTGCGTGCGCTTTACGCCCAGTAATTCCGATTAACGCTTGCACCCTCCGTATTACCGCGGCTGCTGGCACGGAGTTAGCCGGTGCTTCTTCTGCGAGTAACGTCAATCACCAAGGTTATTAACCTTAATGCCTTCCTCCTCGCTGAAAGTACTTTACAACCCGAAGGCCTTCTTCATACACGCGGCATGGCTGCATCAGGCTTGCGCCCATTGTGCAATATTCCCCACTGCTGCCTCCCGTAGGAGTCTGGACCGTGTCTCAGTTCCAGTGTGGCTGGTCATCCTCTCAGACCAGCTAGAGATCGTCGCCTAGGTGAGCCATTACCCCACCTACTAGCTAATCCCATCTGGGCACATCTGATGGCGTGAGGCCCGAAGGTCCCCCACTTTGGTCCGAAGACGTCATGCGGTATTAGCTACCGTTTCCAGTAGTTATCCCCCTCCATCAGGCAGTTTCCCAGACATTACTCACCCGTCCGCCGCTCGTCACCCAGAGAGCAAGCTCTCTTGTGCTACCGCTCGACTTGCATGTGTTAGGCCTGCCGCCAGCGTTCAATCTGAGCCATGATCAAACTCTTCAATTAAAAGCTTGATGTGCTTCAACAAGTGAAGCGATGCTCGAAAATTAACTTTCGTAGTTCTTCTTTAGTTAAACAAGTCAACTAAATGAATTACTGCTTGGTCACTCTTCAAGACTTTAATATTTTATCGTCCGAGGACGTTAGATATTGTCTTGTGAGTGCCCACACAGATTGTCTGATAAATTGTTAAAGAGCAGTGAGTTAGGAGACTTAGCTTGCTAACTCGAGGTGGCGTATAATACGCTTTCCTCTTTCAGAGTCAACCCATAATTTCAGGATTTTTTCTCTTGCGATTTCTTATTGAAACCGCCGATACGGTGTGAAGTGATTCACATGTTCCGTGTCGATGGAGGCGCATTATAGGGAGTTCTCGCAGGCTGACAACCCCTAATTTCCAATAAATCGATCGTTTGCTGCATTCCACAGCAAAACCCCGCCTTATACCCGTTTGTGCACAAACTTATCCACAGATATAAGGATCCACGAGTTGAGTTTTCACTAGTGCACGATAGTATTGGGTGTATTCATCCCTCTTTTGGCGCACTTTTTATGTCTCTTTCTGTTCGTCCATACCTCTCTTTACACCCTAAGATCGCAAATCGCGTATTTATTGATCCCACCAGCACCATTATTGGGGCTGTCGATCTGGCAGATGACGTGAGTATCTGGCCACTGGTTGCGATCCGAGGAGACGTTAACTATATATCCATCGGTGCACGATCCAATATTCAGGATGGAACCGTTATTCACGTCACTCACAAATCAGAGAATACTCCAGAGGGCTTGCCAACGATTATTGGTGAGGATGTTACCGTTGGACATAAGGCTATGCTTCATGGATGTACTATAGGAAACCGAGTTCTCGTTGGAATGGGTAGCATTATTCTGGACGGCGCAATCATAGAAGACGATGTCATCATTGGTGCTGGTAGTTTAGTTTCACCAGGAAAGCGGTTAGTCAGCGGATATATGTACTTTGGAAGCCCAGCTCGTCAGATCCGTCCATTAAGCGAAGAAGAGAAAATGGGATTACTGTATTCAGCCAATAACTATGTGCGTTGGAAAGACGACTATCTCTCACAGCCAGAAATCCATATCCAGCCATCGTCGTTGTAATCTTCGTTCAGGATCTTTTGCTCCGCTAAATCTTCAAGATCCCAGCGTAGCGATCTGAATAGAGCCAGAGGATCATGATTCACAGGATCCTCTACCATTCGTTTAAGCTCGTCTATATAGATAGCGCAGCATATTTGAAAACCATTGCTCGTTGCGGGAAAGAGGACAGCTCTCTTCTTCGCATCCCATTCTTCTTGGTCTGGAAACTGTATCGCTTGGTTCATCGTGATGATTCTTCACGCATGACGTTGAGCACAGATGCAATTTCCGGCATCACGCCATTCCACAGCAAGAATGCATGAGCCGCTTGTCCCACGAGCATCCCAAAGCCATCAGCTATCTGATTTGCGTCATGCTCTTTCGCCCAAGAGAGGAAAGGCGTTAGCCCTTTCTGGTAAAACATGTCGTAGCAAGCAGTATTCTCATCAATAACTTCAGTGGAAATCTGTGGAATTTCGCCATGAATGCCTGAAGCCGTTGCATTAATTATGAGATCAAATCGCCTTCCCGACAGTTCATTGAATTCAGCCGCGTCAATATTTCCCAAATGACTAAAGACCTTAGCCAACTCTTCAGCTCGACTATAGGTTCTATTGGCAATGGTAAGATCACAGTCTAGCGATAGGAGCGGTTGAATAACGCCACGAGCAGCACCACCGGCTCCTAACAGGAGCACTGTAGCCTCGGGGGCAATCATCCCCAAACGCTCAAGGTCACTGAGTAAGCCAATGCCGTCCGTGTTGTCGCCCAATAGACGACCATCATCCAAGAGTTTTAACGTGTTAACGGCTCCAGCTAATGAAGCTCTTTCGGTTAATTCATCTGAGAGCTCGTAGGCTTGCTCTTTGAATGGCGTCGTAATATTTGCGCCAATACCCCCACCAGCAAAAAATGCCTGAATACTCTTTGAGAAATCATCGACAGGGGCTAACCGAGTTTCATAATTAAGAGCAATACCCGTCTGCTGGCTAAACAGCTGATGGATACGCGGTGACTTACTGTGTTTAATCGGATTACCAAAAACCGCAAACTGTTTCATCTGTCTTATCCCTGCCTAAACAATTCGCCAGTCAGCGCATCACGGATTTCTGATGGGTTTAAACGCCCTCCCACTTCTGCATCAACAACAGGAAACGCATTGCCAAACTGCAAACGAACCTCTTGCGCCGTACGGCAAGGTTCCAAACCGCTCAGATTGGCACTCGTTGACACGAGCGGCTTACCAAACTGTAAGCACAGGGTTTGGACTAAAGGATGATCGCTAACACGTACTGCAATAGTAGAGAAACGACCTCTGAGCCATTGAGGCGTCGTTGGTTTAGCCGGCATCACCCATGTCACGGGACCTGGCCAATACGAAAAGACTTCTTCACGTCTTTCACCGGATAATTTCGCATCATCAACATATGGCAGCAGTTGCTCATAGTTTGCGGCAATCAGAATAAGCCCCTTTTCCCACTGGCGCTGCTTGAGATCTAGCAGTGCAAGCACAGCCAATTCACTGTCAGGATCGCAACCTAAGCCAAAAACGGCTTCGGTAGGGTAAGCCACAACTTTTTCATTTTTTAGCGCATTGAGCACGTTCGCTAGCGATGATTCTTGTTCTTTTTTCATTATCTTCTATTCAGTTACTACGGCCTTGCCGCAGAGTTTACTCGCACAAAACAGCTTAATGCCCTGAGCGGTGCGCTTTTCAATCAGCAATGGGTAGTGGCAGTAGCTACACTCTCCCTCCACTGGCTTTAGATTGATTGCAAACTGGCACTCAGGATATCTATCGCAAGCGTGAAAAACTTTTCCATAACGGGATTTTCTTTGTAGGAGTTTTCCCTGTTGGCATTGAGGACAGATTATCGAGGTGGTGTCAGGCTTATCGATCACCTCAGTATGATCACATTCAGGATACTCGCTACAGCCGATAAACATGCCGTAGCGCCCCTGACGCAAAACCAGTGTTGAACCACATTTCGGACACAGTTGACCATCCAGAATTTTGACCACGTGTCCATCAGCCTGTGGTTTTAGCGGACGAATGAACTGGCATTCTGGATAACGGGAACAACCTAAGAACGGCCCATGCTTACCACTGCGAATCACTAATTCCGCGCCGCAGTCTGGGCAGTTCTCAGTATTTTTAACAGCAAGCAGTGTTGCCTGACTCATAAATAGTTTCTTAATTCATCGGGTAACTGCTTAATGCAGATAGCCCTCATTAACTTCAAACAACAGTTCTTCCATCTGTTCGTAAGCATGCTCATGTCCCGGTACATTAAACAGCACCATAAGCACGACCCACTTCAAATCTTCAAGATCGAACTGATCCGCATCCAGCGCCATCACACGATCAATGACCATTTCTCTCGTTTCTGGAGTTAACACCTGTATTTGTTCAAGGAAGAGCAGAAACCCTCGGCATGCACTATCGAGACGTATCATCTCATCATCCGTATAAATACGCATCACATGAGGATCCGCGCATGAGATATACGGCAAAGCATCAGCTTCCTGCATCATAGCAAGCTTTTCTAACCAACCGAGGGCACTATAGATATCTTCCCGTTCAAACCCCGCACGCGTTAAATCATCGGTTAACTTATCTTGATCAACCTGCATTCCTGATGCTGTGTGTATATAGGTTTCAAACAGGTACATTAATACGTCGAACATGGCTAGCCCTCTTCAGTCGGACATAACCGCCGGACACAGCTTTAATCCATCCTGCTAACTCCAGGTCGAGCAGAGCGACAACGACCTCTGGCACAGGTTGGCCGACTCGTTCGGCGACGACGTCAACAGATGTCACCTCATATTCTACGTTAGCCAACACATCGGCAAATGGCAATTCTACATCGTCTCGCTCAGGATAAATAATTTCGACATGAGGATTGGGCAACCAATGCAAACCACCTAATTGCTCAATAATATCATTGGGATGGGCGACTAAATAGGCACCTTGTTGGATGAGCCAGTTAGCGCCGGCACTCTGCAAACTGTCAATTGAGCCGGGGATCGCAAATACATCTTTTCCCTGCTCTATCGCGCAACGCGCAGTGATCAAGGAACCACTTTTCTCTGCCGCCTCAATGATGAGCACACCATCACTCAACCCACTGATGATACGGTTTCGTCGCGGAAAGTATTCAGATCTTGCTCTGGTACTCGGTGGAAATTCGGAAATAATCGCGCCATTGTTTTCGACAATACGTGCGGCCAAATGCTCATGACACGTCGGATAAAGCTGCGCAATACCACATCCGAGCACCGCAATCGTTGTACCAAGCGACTCAAGACATGCGCGATGTGCGATTCCATCAATACCGAGTGCCAAACCACTGGTTATCACTAATCCTGATGCAGCAAGCTCGCCAGCAAAATAGGTGGCACAACTCTCCCCATAGTCGCTATACCGACGGCTACCGACAACGGCAATTTGCGCTTGTGAAAGACATTCGACGTTTCCCTTAACAAACAATACGGCCGGTGGATTAGCAATATTCTTTAGTTTTTCAGGATAGCGTGAATCATCATAAGCAATAAGATAATTTCCCTGCTGTGCTAGCCAAGATAAATCAGCCTCTAGGTGCTCAGATGAAAGGAATTTTTGTGCTTGAGCTGAGGTGAGCCCTAATTTCCTCAGCAGAAGAATATTAGGTGTCTCATTAGCGAACCGTTTAACAATGTGAATACACTGCGGCAAAGCAATTTTCTGTAAGCGGCTTAGACGCAACCAAGTTTCCTGAGCATGCATATCCGTCCCTTGCGCAGCCTGCACCTATGTGTTCAATAGGTGAACAATACTGTCAATCAAGGCCGGAAATGTCTAGAATAGTAAGTGACAATCATTCCACTACTCAGAGACAGATCGAATAATTTATGGCGGTATTGCAGGTATTACATTTCCCCGATGAGCGGCTCCGCACTGTTGCGCAGCCTGTAAAAGAAGTTACGCCCGAAATTCAGCGTATCGTTGATGACATGTTTGATACCATGTACGCGGAAGAAGGTATTGGTCTGGCGGCCACTCAGGTAGACGTTCACCAGCGTATTATCGTCATCGATGTGTCTGAAAATCGCGATCAGCGTTTAGTCCTGATCAATCCAGAATTGCTATCAAGCGACGGTGAAACCGGCATTGAAGAAGGCTGTCTGTCGGTTCCTGAACATCGAGCGCTCGTTCCTCGCGCTGAGCGTGTGAAAATTCGCGCATTGGATCGCGATGGAAAACCTTTCGAACTGGAAGCCGACGATCTTCTCGCAATCTGTATTCAACACGAGATGGATCATTTGATCGGAAAACTGTTCGTTGATTATCTCTCGCCTCTGAAGCGTCAGCGCATTCGTCAGAAGCTGGAAAAACTGTATAAACAGCAGGCCAGAGGCTAATTAGCTCATTATTAGCAGGAAACAACATTGTCTGATTCTTTGCGTATTATTTTTGCGGGAACTCCCGATTTTGCAGCGCGTCATCTAGACGCGCTTTTGTCTTCGCAGCATCAAATCGTTGGCGTTTTTACCCAACCAGATAGGCCTGCAGGTCGTGGCAATAAACTCACTCCGAGCCCTGTTAAGGTTTTAGCCGAGCAGCATAATTTACCTGTTTTTCAACCCGTGTCACTGCGCCCAGAGGACAGCCAGAAGCTGGTTTCCGATCTTAACGCCGATGTGATGGTCGTGGTGGCGTATGGGTTAATCTTGCCTAAGGCCGTTTTGGATATGCCACGTTTAGGCTGTATCAACGTGCATGGCTCCCTGCTGCCTCGCTGGCGTGGCGCAGCGCCTATTCAGCGAGCCTTATGGGCCGGTGATGCTGAAACAGGTGTCACTATTATGCAGATGGACGTTGGTTTAGATACTGGCGATATGCTGCATAAAGTCTCCTGTCCAATCACCGCTCAAGATACCAGTGCAACGCTATACGATAAGCTGGCTGAGATGGGGCCTCAAGGGTTGCTCGCTACGCTCGCTGAGTTAGCCAACGGTACAGCAACGCCTGAGAAGCAGGATGAAGCCCTAGTGACCTACGCTGAGAAACTAAGCAAAGAGGAAGCCCGCTTAAACTGGACTCTTTCTGCTGCACAGCTTGAGCGCTGCGTTCGGGCGTTCAATCCATGGCCGGTAAGCTTCTTTATGATTGATGGCCAACCGGTAAAAGTTTGGCAGTCTCAGGCGATAGCAGCCGAGCAGAACCAAGCTCCGGGGACTATCATCAGCGCCGACAAACATGGCATTGCCGTAGCAACCGCCGAGGGGGCCTTGCTGATGACCCAGTTGCAACCTTCTGGCAAGAAAAGCATGTCCGCGCAGGATTTACTCAATTCTCGCCGCGAGTGGTTCATTCCAGGTAATTGCCTAGAATAATTCCATTAGTCATTGTAAAAAGGGCCCAATGGGCCCTTTTTGTTTGAAATTGATGCTAATCCGTCTCTAAACTTCAAACCCGCCCCCTATTCGCGGTAAACTTCGCGCCATACTCTAAATTATTTATTTATGCTGCAACGGTCAGCCTAACGCTATGAAAAACACTCCATATAATCTGCGTGCTATTGCTGCCAAAGCGCTTGGGTCAGTGCTTGACCAAGGACAGTCTCTCAGTACCGTACTTCCGGCTCTAAGCAAAGAAGTCAGCGAGAAAGACCGTGCACTGCTACAAGAGCTTTGCTTTGGTGTTCTACGTGTTTTACCGCAGTTGGAATGGTATATCCAACAGCTGATGGCGAAGGTACTCACTGGTAAGCAGCGGCCATTACATTATCTAATCATGGTTGGGATCTACCAACTGGTCTATACCCGTATTCCCCCACATGCAGCCTTGGCCGAAACAGTCAATGGTGCTGTCGCATTGAAACGCCCCCAACTAAAAGGGCTGATCAATGGTGTTTTACGTCAGTTCCAGCGTCAGGAAGACCAGTTAAAAGAACGCGCACAGAATAACGAATGCCGTTTCTTACACCCTTCGTGGCTGCTAAAACGTTTACAACAGGCTTACCCGCAGCAGTGGGAATCCATTGTTGATGCCAATAACCAACGCCCACCAATGTGGTTACGCGTCAACCGCCTCCATCACTCGCGCGATGAATATTTAGCGTTACTGGCTAAAGCTGAAATCAATGCATTTGCACATCCACAGTTCCCCGATGCAATCTGCCTCGAAGAGGCTTCGCCCGTCGGTCGTCTCCCAGGATTTGAGCAAGGCTGGGTAACCGTTCAGGACGCCAGTGCTCAGCACTGTGTCGATCTGCTTGATCCGCAAAATGGTGAACAGATCCTTGATCTTTGCTGCGCTCCCGGAGGAAAAACCACACATATTCTGGAGGCGGCTCCAAAGGCGCACGTTCTTGCCGTTGATGTTGATGAAAATCGACTGAAGCGCGTGAAAGAAAACCTACATCGTTTACAACAACAGGCTGAGGTAAAATGCGGTGATGGGCGTTATCCTGAGAAATGGTGTGGGGACAAGCAATTTGATCGTATCTTGCTAGATGCCCCTTGTTCAGCAACAGGAGTGATCCGTCGTCACCCTGATATCAAATGGCTGCGTCGCGATCGTGATATTGCTGAATTGGCGGCTCTACAGAAAGAAATTATTGAAGCCATCTGGCCACATCTGAAATCCGGTGGGGTAATGGTTTATGCTACCTGCTCTGTTTTACCTGAAGAAAATGCTCAACAGATGCGCGAGTTTCTCTCCCGCCATCCAGAGGCTCAGCTGATGATCACCGGAGATCAAAAGAATCCGGGGCAACAGCATCTTCCCCATGCACAGGATGGCGATGGGTTCTTTTACGCTAAGCTGATTAAGGCATAACAGTGTCTGCCTGCGGACGACACAGGCTTATAAATAGCGCGAACCAGAGAACACAATGAAGATAATCATTCTTGGCGCCGGGCAAGTCGGCGGCACACTGGCAGAAAATCTCGTCGGCGAAAATAACGATATAACCATCGTCGATACGAATAGCGATCGCCTGCGCCAACTGCAAGATAAATTCGACTTAAGAGTGGTGCAGGGCCATGGCTCTCACCCACGCGTATTGCGTGAAGCAGGAGCCGACGATGCAGATATGCTTGTCGCCGTCACCAGCTCAGATGAAACCAATATGGTCGCCTGTCAGGTTGCCTATTCGTTATTTAATACACCAAATCGAATCGCACGCATCCGCTCAACGGAGTATATCCGTGAAAACGAGCGTTTGTTTAATGCCGAAGCCGTACCGATAGACCATCTTATCTCTCCAGAGCAGTTGGTGACAGACTATGTGTATCGGCTGATTGAGTATCCTGGTGCATTGCAGGTCGTCAATTTTGCCGAAGGAAAAGTCAGCCTCGCAGTGGTAAAAGCCTATTACGGTGGCCCACTGGTTGGTAACGCGCTCGCATCGCTTAAAGAGCATATGCCGCACATTGATACCCGGGTCGCCGCTATTTTCCGCCAAGATCGTCCCATTCGCCCACAAGGCTCTACCATTATTGAAGCCGGTGACGAAGTGTTTTTTGTCGCCGCATCGCAGCATATTCGCGCCGTGATGAGCGAGCTTCAGCGTTTAGAAAAACCTTATAAACGTATTATGATTGTCGGCGGCGGTAACGTTGGCGCTGGATTAGCTCATCGTTTAGAAAAAGACTACAGCGTTAAACTCATTGAACGTAATCAGCAACGCGCTGCTGAGCTTGCCGAAATGCTACATGACACCATCGTGTTCTATGGTGATGCTTCTGACCAAGAGTTGCTGACTGAAGAGCATATTGATCAAGTCGACGTTTTTATCGCTCTAACCAACGATGACGAAGCTAATATCATGTCTGCGATGTTAGCCAAGCGCTTAGGGGCTAAAAAAGTCATGGTGCTCATCCAGAGAAGCGCATATGTCGATCTGGTGCAAGGTAGTGTTATCGATATCGCAATTTCGCCACAGCAGGCAACGATCTCTGCGCTGCTTGGACACGTACGTAAAGCAGACATCGTCAGTGTATCCTCATTGCGCCGCGGCGTCGCTGAAGCCATTGAAGCCATCGCACATGGGGATGAAAGCACCTCAAAAGTTGTTGGTCGCAAAGTAGAAGAAATAAAACTTCCGCCGGGTACAACAATTGGCGCCATTGTTCGGGGAGATGACGTCATTATTGCTAATAGCGAGTCTAAAATTGAACAGGGAGATCACGTCATCATGTTCTTAACCGACAAAAAGTTTATTACAGACGTTGAACGCTTGTTCCAACCAAGCCCATTCTTCTTATAGCCGCGTATATGGTCAACTATCGTTCTATTCTCTACATCTTGGGGATGATGCTCTCAAAGGTCGCCCTCTTGATGTATATACCGACTATTTACGCGCTATTTACCGGTAGCGGTGGCGTTTCTGAATTTCTACAGTCGGTGATTATTACCCACGTCATTGCCATTATTCTTATCGCTCAAGGACGCGGGCAGAAATTTTATCTCCGCATTCGGGACATGTTTCTAACCACGACGCTTGCCTGGATCACCGCCTGCTGCTTCGGTGCGTTACCTTTTGTTTTTATTAAGCACATCGCGTTTACCGATGCCTTTTTCGAAACTATGTCTGGGCTCACGACGACCGGTTCATCGGTTTTATCTCACTTAAATCAGATGGAACCTAGTGTTCTGCTCTGGCGCTCATTGCTCCAGTGGATGGGGGGTGTTGGCTTTATCGTTATGGCTGTCGCAATTCTACCTTTTCTCGATGTAGGGGGAATGCGGTTATTCCATACCGAATCGTCGGATTGGTCAGAGAAAAGCTCTCCGCGTATGAAAGACGTGGCCAAAAGCATTATGGGCGTTTATGTGGTGCTCACATTCCTATGCTACTTTGGCTTTCGCTACGCGGGAATGGACAACTTTGATGCCGTTAACCATGCCTTTGCCACTATCTCTACGGGTGGATTCTCTACCAATGACTTATCCATGGCGGCCTATTCGAAACTCGCCCAGTGGAATGCAACGCTATTTATGTTTCTAGGGTCACTGCCATTTTTATTATTTGTGCAGTGCATTCGGCAACGAAGTGGCAAACCCTTATGGCGAGATCAGCAGCTTGTGGGATTCACACGCTTCGTGATTATCGTCGGTATGATCATCACTCTATGGCTATGGCATAAAAATATATTCAGCTTCACTGATAGTCTGAGAATCGCATTCTTTAACCTGATAAACATTTTATCTACCACGGGCTACTCCTTAGGAAACTTCGATCTGTGGACCCCGTTGACCACCGTAATTTTCGCCTCAGTGATGCTACTTGGTGGATGTTCAGGCTCAACCGCTGGCGGCATTAAAATGTTTAGAATACAGATTTGCTTTGAAACTCTGCATATCGAAGTACGTAAACTCATCCACCCTAACGCGATATTTCCACGTCGCTATAATAATCGCCCGATTACGAATGAAGTCAGCCGGTCGGTGATTGCCTTTATGATGGCGTTTATTGGGATCACGATTGTCATTGCCGGGATTTTGGGAATGAGTGGCGTTGATACGCTATCAGCTATCACCGGCGCAATGACCGCAATGGCCAATGTAGGGCCCGGTATGGGTCCGGTTATTGGCCCTAGCGGTAACTTTGCGTCGTTGCCTGATATTGCCAAATGGGCCTTATCGATAGGAATGCTTTTAGGACGCCTCGAAGTCATGACAGTTATTGTGCTAATGTTTCCTGCTTTCTGGCGTACTTAAATTTACGTCCGTCTTTTGTCAATTAATGCTATGTTTGTTAAACTTGTGTTATTGATTTTAAAAGGGGTGAGCTATGAGTTTATTAAAAGAGTTTCGTGAATTTGCCATGCGTGGCAACGTTGTCGATTTAGCCGTCGGTGTTATCATCGGTGCCGCATTTGGTAAGATTGTCTCATCTTTAGTCGCCGATATTATTATGCCGCCGCTGGGTTTATTGATTGGCGGCGTTGATTTCAAACAGTTCCATTGGGTCATACGCGCAGCGGAAGGTGCTACGCCCGCGGTTGTCATGAATTATGGTCAGTTTATTCAAAATATCTTCGATTTTGTCATTGTAGCCTTCGCTATTTTCTTAGCCATTAAGCTCATGAACAAAATGCGTCGCCAAGAAGCAGAAGAGCCAGCAGCTCCGCCAGCGCCAACCACGGAAGAAAAACTGTTGACTGAAATTCGTGACCTACTAAAACAGCAACAAAAATAATACATTAGAAGAACAGAAAAGCCGCTCT
Organism: Hafnia paralvei; assembly: GCF_020150375.1. NCBI lineage: Bacteria > Pseudomonadati > Pseudomonadota > Gammaproteobacteria > Enterobacterales > Hafniaceae > Hafnia > Hafnia paralvei. Next base: position 4,312,635 of record NZ_CP083737.1, read on the forward strand.
GAGCGGCTTTTTTATTGGTTGCTTGCAGAGAGGAAACTGTAGGTAAAATACATCAGAAATTAATGAATTTTACCTACAGCCTCCCAGCTGCCTTTTTTACCGTGCTTGGCTTTCCGAGTATAGCTGCCTTTACCCTTACTATTTTTTTCTACGCGTGCCTTAAACAAAGGATCGTGTAAAAGCGCTTGGATAGCATTATCCGTAATAATACCTTTGGTGTGCTGATACTTAGTCATGACTTCCTCACTAACAATATGAAGGTTTAGGGTAATAACCCCGCAAATCTATACGCATCAATCTTTCCGCTGCACCTTGTTCTAGAGCCTCAAGAATTGAACAATAGGTACTGGTATGAGCTTTTCCGCAACAGGCATCACTCAAACGTCTGAGTGATTGACGCATCAATTCCAACTCATGGATCTTACTTTCTACCTCGAGCAGTCTGGCGTCAACGATAGATTTAGACTCTTGGCAGGTATGATGCTTTGGATCGACTCTGATCGATAATAGCTCACGGATCGACTCCAATGTAAAACCTAGCTGCTTAGCATAACGAATAAAACGTAATCGTTGAAGATCGTGATCCGTATAAAGACGATACCCACCTTCGGTTCGAACTTCATGATCCATCATCTTCTGCTTTTCATAATAACGCACAGTATCAGGCGTTACTCCCGCTAACTTCGCTAACTGCCCAATGCGATACATAGCCTACCATCTCCCCAATTAGAAACGTTGTGCAAAATGCTCGACATACTCTGCATGCAAAAAATCTGTACTCATGCCAGCCTGGCGTAAACGAAACTCCAACAGTGCTAGTTTCTTATTAAGCTCGCTGTAATCAGGATGCTCGCGAGATAGACCCCTTAGTATTGATGCGATCGTTGCCGCCTCGTTCCGTTGCTCTATTTCAGGCGGTAAACACCCCGCATTCTTCAAAAGCCGGTAGCCAGCACGCAATTCAGCGGGAACATGAGAATCGTCATCCAGAACCAAAGGTTTACCTTCTCCGGACAGGTTATTTAATTCTCCACGTTTTAGCGCGGCGTTGATGTGGCGCTCAGCCCATTCATCCACTAAGAACATAAATTTATCCCCAATAACATCTGAATATAGCTTAATCAGGATAACGATAAAAAAGAAGAGACATGCGAGGGGCACAACAGAACATGATGAATTCTAGGTATAAAAAAGCCGGGCCTAAGCCCGGCATTTTCATGCTTCTACAGATTACTCTGCAGTTGCTTCTGCATCAGATACAGAACGATCAACGAGTTCGATGTAAGCCATCGGCGCGTTGTCGCCTGCACGGAAGCCACACTTAAGAATACGAGTGTAACCACCGGCACGGCTCGCGAAACGCGGGCCTAGCTCGTTAAACAGTTTTGCCACGATCTCGTTATCACGAGTACGGGCGAATGCCAGACGACGATTAGCAACGCTGTCGGTCTTGGCAAGAGTAATCAGCGGCTCAACCACGCGACGCAGCTCTTTCGCTTTCGGCAGGGTCGTCTTGATGATTTCATGACGAACCAAAGAGCCGGCCATATTGCGGAACATAGCTTGGCGATGGCTGCTGTTACGGTTCAGTTGACGACCACTCTTACGATGGCGCATGACCTTATCCTTCTCAGTAAAACCTTAACCTGTGACCTAGTTACTCGTCAGCAATGCTAGCTGGCGGCCAGTTTTCGAGGCGCATGCCCAGAGACAGACCACGTGAAGCCAGCACGTCTTTAATCTCAGTAAGAGATTTTTTACCCAAGTTCGGCGTTTTCAGCAACTCAACTTCGGTACGCTGTACTAGATCACCGATGTAGTGGATAGCTTCTGCCTTGAGGCAGTTAGCAGAGCGGACAGTCAATTCCAGATCGTCAACAGGGCGCAGCAGGATCGGATCGAACTCCGGCTTCTCTTCTTTAACTTCCGGCTGACGTACATCACGTAAGTCAACGAAAGCTTCAAGTTGTTCAGCCAAGATAGTTGCCGCACGGCGGATTGATTCTTCCGGATCAATCGTACCATTGGTTTCCATCTCGATAACCAGCTTGTCCAGGTCGGTACGCTGTTCAACACGAGCAGCTTCAACATTGTAGGCAATACGCTCTACAGGGCTGTAGCAAGCATCGACTAACAGACGGCCGATCGGGCGCTCATCTTCTTCCGAATGAATTCGGGCAGAAGCCGGCACATAACCACGACCACGCTGAATTTTGATACGCATGCTAATTGATGCATTTTCATCAGTCAGATGGCAGATCACATGCTGCGGCTTGACGATTTCAACATCACCATCATGGGTGATATCGGCTGCAGTCACAGGGCCAATGCCAGACTTATTCAGGGTAAGAATAACTTCATCTTTGCCTTGAACTTTCACCGCCAGCCCTTTCAGGTTGAGCAGGATTTCCAGGATATCTTCCTGTACACCTTCTTTGGTGCTGTACTCATGCAGTACACCATCAATCTCAACCTCGGTCACCGCGCAACCCGGCATAGATGAAAGCAGAATACGGCGCAGTGCGTTACCAAGAGTATGGCCAAAGCCACGCTCTAACGGCTCAAGGGTCACCTTGGCGTGCGTCGAACTCAGTTGCTCGATATCTACCAGGCGCGGTTTTAGAAACTCTGTCACAGAACCCTGCATTGTGTCCTCTCTTTGGTACTAAGCTTTACTTAGAGTAAAGCTCGACGATCAGGTGTTCGTTAATGTCCGCAGACAGGTCGGAACGTTCAGGATTACGTTTGAACACACCTTCCATCTTAGCAGCATCAACTTCCAGCCAAGTCGGCTTTTCACGCTGCTCAGCCAGCTCCAGAGCGGCCTTCACACGAGATTGCTTTTTAGCTTTCTCACGTACGCTGACTACGTCATTAGGAGATACCTGATAAGAAGCGATGTTAACAACGCGACCATTTACTACGACTGCTTTATGGCTAACCAGCTGACGTGCTTCTGCACGAGTGGCACCGAAGCCCATACGGTAAACGACGTTGTCCAGACGACCTTCCAGCAGTTGCAACAGGTTTTCACCGGTGTTGCCTTTCAGGCGGGCTGCTTCTTTATAATAGTTACGGAACTGACGCTCCAGAACGCCGTAGATACGACGAACTTTTTGCTTCTCACGTAACTGAACACCATAGTCAGACAGACGCGGTTTACGCGCACCGTGCTGGCCAGGTGCCTGCTCAATTTTACACTTGGTATCGATCGCACGAACGCCAGACTTAAGGAATAAGTCTGTGCCCTCACGACGGCTCAGCTTGAGCTTAGGACCCAAATATCTTGCCATTTTCTTTCTCCAACAATCCGAGGAACGACGTTATACGCGACGTTTCTTCGGCGGACGACAACCGTTATGAGGGATCGGAGTCACATCAGTAATATTAGTGATGCGGAAACCAGCCGCGTTCAACGCGCGGATAGTAGACTCACGGCCAGGACCAGGTCCTTTAACCATAACTTCCAGATTCTTAATTCCGTACTCTTTTACTGCTTCGGCGCAACGTTCTGCTGCTACCTGTGCGGCAAATGGAGTGGATTTACGAGAACCACGGAAACCGGAACCACCGGCTGTTGCCCAACCCAGTGCGTTACCCTGACGATCAGTAATGGTAACAATGGTGTTGTTGAAAGAAGCATGGACGTGAGCCACACCGTCAGAGACTTGCTTTCTTACACGCTTACGTGCACGAATAGGTGCCTTTGCCATTATTCAATCACCCCGATTATTTCTTGATCGGTTTACGCGGACCCTTACGGGTACGTGCGTTGGTCTTAGTACGCTGACCGCGAACCGGTAGACCACGACGATGACGCAAACCACGATAGGTACCAAGATCCATCAGACGCTTGATGCTCAGGGTTACTTCACGACGCAGGTCACCTTCTACAGTGTACTTGGCAACTTCGTCACGCAGCTTATCGATTTGCTCTTCAGACAGCTCACTGATCTTAACATTTTCAGCAATGCCCGTTGCTTCACAGATAGCCTGTGAGCGGGTCTTGCCGATACCGAAGATCGCAGTCAATGCGATAACAGTATGTTTTTGATCAGGAATGTTAATGCCTGCTATACGGGCCACTATGCACTCCTAAATTTTTATACAACAGCACCACTCTGAAAAGCCCGTTTTCAGGATACTCAAATGATACTGTAGCAACATACAAAAGATTGGCTGGCTAATCTAGCCAGCTCAACCCAACTTTGCAAGAAAAATATGCGAGATAATCAGCCTTGACGCTGTTTATGCTTCGGTTCTACGCTGCAAATCACACGCACAACACCGTTGCGCTTAACAATTTTACAGTTACGACATAATTTCTTGACGGAAGCACGAACTTTCATTTTACTCTCCGTAACTTCTCAAACTCACCAAGATTAGCGGTTATAGCCTTTCAGGTTCGCTTTCTTCAATGCAGACTCGTACTGACTTGACATCATCAGAGTTTGCACTTGAGCCATAAAGTCCATGATGACCACGACTACGATGAGTAGTGATGTACCACCAAAGTAGAATGGTACTTTCATTGCATCACGCATGAACTCCGGGATCAGGCAGATAAAGGTAATGTACAAGGCACCAATTAAGGTTAAACGAGTCATTACTTTATCGATATACTTCGCCGTTTGCTCTCCCGGACGAATTCCTGGTACGAATGCACCGGACTTCTTCAGGTTATCAGCTGTTTCTCTTGGGTTGAAAACCAACGCCGTATAGAAGAAACAGAAGAAGATGATTGCAGACGCATAGAGTAACACATAAAGCGGTTGCCCAGGCTGCAAATACAGCGAAATTGTTGTCAGCCAGTTCCAACCGGTGCCGCCCCCAAACCAAGATGCAATCGTGGCTGGGAACAGAATAATGCTGGAAGCAAAGATAGCAGGAATTACGCCAGCCATATTCACTTTCAACGGTAAATGTGTGCTCTGTGCTGCATAAACACGACGTCCTTGCTGACGCTTAGCATAGTTAACGACGATACGACGTTGACCACGTTCAACGAAAACAACGAAGAAGGTTACTGCAAATACTAACACTGCAACCAACAGCAACAGGAGGAAGTGCAGGTCGCCCTGCCGCGCTTGCTCGATAGTATGGCCAATTGCCGGCGGTAAACCCGCTACAATCCCCGCAAAGATAATGATTGAGATACCGTTACCGATACCGCGCTCAGTTATCTGCTCACCCAGCCACATCAGGAACATCGTCCCAGTAACTAAGCTCACCACTGCGGTGAAGTAGAACGCAAAGCCAGGGTTAATGACCAAGCCTTGCATTCCTGGCATATTCGGCAGACCGGTAGCAATACCGATCGACTGAAATATGGCTAAAACCAGCGTACCATAACGGGTGTACTGACTAATCTTACGACGGCCAGCCTCCCCTTCTTTCTTAATTTCCGCTAACGCTGGGTGAACCACCGTCAGTAACTGGATAATAATTGACGCCGAAATATACGGCATAATACCCAGAGCAAAGATAGAAGCACGGCTGAGTGCACCACCAGAGAACATGTTAAACATTTCAATGATGGTGCCTCTCTGCTGTTCGAGCAGTTTGGCAAGTACAGCGGCATCAATACCAGGGATCGGAATAAAAGAGCCAATACGGAAAACTATGAGCGCCCCAATTACAAACAGCAGTCTGCGCTTGAGTTCGCCAAGTCCACCCTTGGCACTTTGATAATCTAATCCTGGTTGCTTAGCCATCTGCTACTTATTCCTCAATTTTACCGCCAGCAGCTTCGATAGCAGCACGAGCGCCTTTGGTGACACGCAGGCCACGCAAAGTCACAGCACGATTGATTTCACCAGAAAGCATAACTTTCGCGAATTCAATCTGTGGGCCAACTACGTTAGCGGCTTTCAGAGTGTTCAGGTCGATAACATCGCCTTCAACTAAAGCGATCTCTGACAGACGAACTTCTGCAGTGATCATTGCTTTACGAGAAGTAAAGCCGAATTTCGGCAGACGACGGTACAGAGGCATCTGACCACCTTCGAAACCACGACGTACGCCACCGCCAGAACGAGACTTCTGACCTTTGTGACCACGACCGCCAGTTTTACCCAGGCCAGAACCGATACCACGACCCAGACGCTTGGAAGCGTGCTTGGACCCTTCGGCCGGAGACAGAGTATTTAAACGCATCTCTTACTCCTCAACTTTAACCATGTAGGAAACCGCGTTGACCATACCACGTACAGCAGGAGTATCCTCGCGCTCTACGGTGTGGCCAATACGACGCAGACCCAGGCCAAGCAGCGTTGCCTTGTGTTTCGGCAGACGACCGATTGCACTGCGGGTTTGAGTTATTTTAATAGTCTTTGCCATGGTCAATTACCCCAGAATTTCTTCAACGGATTTACCACGCTTGGCAGCGACCATTTCTGGGGACTTCATGCTAGCCAGACCATCGATAGTTGCACGAACCACGTTAATTGGGTTGGTGGAACCATAGGCCTTAGCTAGAACGTTGTGAACCCCAGCGACTTCCAGAACGGCGCGCATTGCACCACCGGCAATAATACCGGTACCTTCGGAAGCCGGCTGCATGAACACACGAGAACCCGTGTGAGCACCTTTAACAGGATGCTGCAGGGTGCCGCTGTTCAGCGCGACATTCATCATGTTGCGACGGGCTTTTTCCATCGCTTTCTGGATCGCTGCTGGAACTTCACGCGCTTTACCGTAACCAAAACCTACGCGACCATTGCCATCACCCACTACAGTTAGTGCGGTGAAGCTAAAAATACGGCCACCTTTTACAGTTTTAGATACGCGATTTACCGCGATCAGCTTTTCCTGCAGTTCGCCAGCTTGTTTTTCGATGTGAGCCATCTTACACCTCTACCTTAGAACTGAAGGCCAGCTTCACGGGCAGCATCTGCCAGTGCCTGGACACGACCATGATATTGGAAACCAGAGCGGTCAAAAGATACGCCTTTGATGCCCTTCTCCAACGCGCGCTCAGCAATAGTTTTACCTACAGCGATTGCAGCATCTTTGTTCCCAGTATATTTCAGTTGTTCACTGATTGCTTTTTCTACAGTAGAAGCAGCGACCAGAACTTCAGAACCATTCGGAGCAATTACCTGTGCGTAAATATGACGCGGGGTACGATGTACCACCAGGCGAGTTGCACCCAGCTCTTTGAGCTTGCGGCGTGCGCGGGTCGCACGACGGATACGAGCAGATTTCTTATCCATAGTGTTACCTTACTTCTTCTTAGCCTCTTTGGTACGCACGACTTCGTCGGCGTAACGGACACCCTTGCCTTTATAAGGCTCAGGACGACGGTAAGCGCGCAGATCTGCTGCCACTTGTCCGATTAACTGCTTATCAGCGCCTTTCAGCACGATTTCAGTCTGGGACGGGCATTCAGCAGTGATACCTGCTGGCAGAGCATGTTCAACTGGGTGAGAGAAGCCTAAGGCTAAATTCACAGAGTTGCCCTTAACTGCTGCACGGTAACCGACACCTACCAACTGAAGCTTCTTAGTGAAGCCTTCGGTAACACCAACAACCATTGCGTTAAGCAGAGCACGAGTGGTACCCGCTTGGGCCCACGCATTTGCAAAACCTTCGCGTGGAGCGAAAGTCAGTGCATTATCAGCATGCTTAACTTCAACGGCGTCGTGGACTGTACGAGTCAGCTCGCCGTTTTTACCCTTAATCGAAATTACCTGACCGTTGAGTTTAACCTCTACGCCGGCAGGAATGACGACGGGTGCTTTTGCAACACGAGACATTCTTTCCTCCCGATTAAGCTACGTAGCAGATAATCTCGCCACCAAGACCAGCCTGGCGAGCTGCACGATCAGTCATAACACCTTTAGAGGTAGAAACAACAGCGATACCCAAACCGGCCATAACTTTTGGCAGCTCATCTTTTTTCTTATAGATGCGCAGACCTGGACGGCTGATACGTTGAATGCTTTCTACCACTGCCTTGCCCTGGAAGTACTTCAGTACTAATTCCAGTACAGGCTTGGTGTCGCCTTCGATTTTGAAATCTTCAATAAAACCTTCTTCCTTCAGCACGTTGGCAATTGCCACTTTCAGCTTGGAGGAAGGCATGGTGACCGCAACTTTGTTCGCGGCTTGACCGTTACGGATACGGGTCAGCATATCCGCGATCGGATCTTGCATGCTCATCTGTCTTTACTCCCGTGATTCAATTGGTGACAATTACCAGCTAGCCTTTTTCAGACCCGGGATTTCACCGCGCATAGCGGCTTCACGGACCTTGATACGGCTCAACCCGAACTTACGCAGGAAAGCGTGCGGACGGCCAGTTTGACGGCAGCGGTTACGCTGACGGGACGGGCTGGAATCACGCGGCAGAGTCTGCAGCTTAAGAACAGCATCCCAACGATCTTCGTCAGAAGCGTTCACGTTAGAGATGATCGCTTTCAGTTCAACGCGTTTGGCAAAGAACTTATCAGCTAATTTCACGCGTTTGACTTCGCGTGCTTTCATGGATTGCTTAGCCATTAGTAACCCTACCTTACTTGCGGAACGGGAAGTTGAAAGCAGTCAGCAGCGCACGGCCTTCATCATCGGATTTCGCAGTAGTGGTAATGGTAATATCCAAACCACGAACGCGATCGACTTTATCATAATCGATTTCCGGGAAGATGATCTGTTCACGCACGCCCATGCTGTAGTTACCACGACCATCGAATGACTTAGCGGACAAGCCACGGAAGTCACGGATACGAGGTACAGCAATGGAAATCAGACGCTCAAAGAACTCCCACATGCGTTCGCCACGCAGAGTTACTTTACAGCCGATCGGATAGCCCTGGCGGATTTTGAAGCCTGCAACTGATTTGCGTGCTTTAGTGATCAACGGTTTTTGACCGGAGATTGCTGCTAAGTCAGCTGCTGCGTTATCCAGCAGTTTCTTATCAGCGATCGCTTCACCAACACCCATATTCAGGGTAATCTTCTCGACCCGTGGGACTTGCATGACAGAATTGTAGCCGAACTCAGACATGAGTTGCTTGACTACTTCGTCTTTGTAGTAATCATGCAGTTTCGCCATCGTACTACTCCAAATTACTTGATAGTTTCGCTGTTAGATTTGAAGAAACGGACTTTTTTGCCGTCTTCGAATCTAAAGCCTACACGGTCAGCCTTACCGGTTGCCGCATTGAAGAGAGCAATGTTAGAAACCTGAATAGCAGCTTCTTTTTCAACAATGCCACCTGGTTGGTTCAGGGCCGGAACCGGCTTCTGATGTTTCTTAACCAGGTTGATACCTTCAACGATGACCTTGCCAGAAGACAGGACATTTTTTACTTTACCGCGCTTACCTTTATCTTTACCGGTTAGCACGATAACTTCGTCATCACGACGGATTTTCGCTGCCATGGTTCGCTCCTTAGAGTACTTCTGGTGCCAGAGAGATAATTTTCATGAACTTTTCATTACGCAGTTCACGAGTTACCGGCCCAAAAATACGCGTACCGATAGGCTGCTCAGAGTTATTGTTCAAAATAACACAAGCATTGCCATCGAAGCGAATGACAGAACCGTCCGGGCGACGAACACCCTTCTTGGTGCGCACCACTACCGCCTTCAGCACATCGCCTTTCTTGACCTTGCCACGAGGAATTGCTTCCTTGATGGTGATCTTGATGATGTCGCCGACGCCTGCGTAGCGACGGTGCGAGCCACCTAGAACCTTGATACACATTACGCGACGTGCACCGGAGTTGTCGGCCACGTTCAGCATAGTCTGTTCTTGGATCATGTTAGTGCTCCGCTAATGTCAACTACAACTTTGGACCCAGAATGGGTCGTTTGAAATCCCCACAATTGAGGGCGCAGCATTATAACACCGCTTCCAGAATATGGGTAGAAAAAATAAACGGCTCAAAAACTGAGCCGTTTATAGTACTCGAGATGCGTACTGTATTACAGAACGGCTTTCTCTACAACGCGAACCAGCGTCCAAGACTTAGTCTTAGACAGTGGACGGCATTCGCGGATTTCTACCACGTCACCGATTCCACATTCGTTGTTCTCGTCGTGTACGTGCAGCTTGGTCGTACGTTTGATGAATTTACCATACATTGGGTGCTTCACCATACGCTCGATCGTAACAACAACGGATTTCTCCATTTTGTCACTAACTACTCGACCTTGCAGAGTACGGATTTGATCAGTCATTACGCACCCGCCTTCTCAGTCAGTAAAGTCTTAACGCGTGCGACATCACGACGCACTTGCTTCAACAGGTGAGATTGTTGCAGCTGACCGCTTGCCGCTTGCATGCGCAGGTTAAATTGCTCACGCAGCAGGCTCAGCAGTTCAGTGTTCAGCTCTTCAACACTTTTCTCACGCAGCTCTTGTGCTTTCATTACATCACCGTCTTAGTTACAAAGGTGGTTTTGATAGGCAGTTTCGCTGCTGCCAGCTTGAAGGCCTCACGGGCCAGCTCTTCAGGCACGCCGTCCATTTCGTACAGGACTTTACCCGGCTGGATCAAGGCAACCCAATACTCTACGTTACCTTTACCTTTACCCATACGAACTTCAAGCGGCTTTTCAGTGATCGGCTTGTCTGGGAACACACGGATCCAGATTTTACCCTGACGCTTAACTGCACGAGTCATCGCACGACGAGCTGCTTCGATTTGACGAGCAGTCAGACGGCCACGGCCAACAGCTTTCAGACCGAAAGTGCCGAAGCTAACATCCGTACCTTGCGCCAGACCACGGTTGCGGCCTTTGTGCACCTTACGGAATTTTGTACGCTTTGGTTGTAACATTCAGCGACTCTCCTTACTTGCGGCCTTTACGCTGCTGCTTTTTAGGTTGAGCAGCCGGTTTTTCCGGTTGTTCAACGGCAGCCATACCACCCAGGATCTCACCTTTGAAGATCCATACCTTAACGCCGATTACACCATAAGTGGTGTGCGCTTCAGAGGTGTTGTAATCGATATCCGCACGCAGAGTATGCAACGGAACACGACCTTCACGGTACCATTCGGTACGCGCGATTTCAGCACCGCCAAGGCGGCCGCTTACTTCAACTTTAATACCTTTAGCGCCCAGACGCATTGCGTTCTGTACAGCACGCTTCATAGCACGACGGAACATAACACGACGTTCCAGCTGTGAAGTGATGCTATCAGCAACCAATTTTGCGTCCAGTTCTGGTTTACGAACTTCGGCGATATTGATTTGCGCAGGAACGCCAGCGATATCCGCTACGACCTTACGCAGTTTTTCGACATCTTCACCTTTCTTGCCGATAACGATGCCTGGACGAGCAGTGTGAATAGTCACACGGATGCTCTTCGCAGGACGCTCGATAACGATGCGAGAAACGGAAGCCTTCGCCAGTTCCTTAGTCAGGAATTGACGAACTTTAAAGTCGCTGTCTAGGTTGTCAGCGAACTCTTTGGTATTCGCGAACCAAGTAGAGTTCCAAGGTTTGACAATACCCAGGCGAATACCATTAGGATGTACTTTCTGACCCATTGCTAGTCTCCAGAGTCTCAGCGATCGGACACAACCACAGTAATGTGGCTGGTGCGCTTCAGGATACGATCTGCACGACCTTTAGCACGCGGCATAATGCGCTTCATGCTTGGGCCTTCGTCGACGAAAATTTTCGTCACTTTCAGATCATCGATGTCAGCGCCATCGTTGTGTTCTGCGTTAGCAATAGCAGACTCAAGTACTTTCTTAACCAGACCAGCAGCTTTCTTGTTGGTGTAGGCTAAAGTTTCCAGAGCTTGCGACACTTTCTTACCGCGGATCAGGTCAGCAACGAGGCGAACCTTCTGAGCAGAAGAACGAGCGTGGCGATGTTTAGCGATAGTTTCCATCTCTTCCTCCTACCTTAGCGCTTTTTGGCTTTTTTATCAGCCGCATGGCCGCGATAAGTACGAGTCGGCGCGAATTCACCTAACTTGTGACCGACCATTTCATCGGCTACAAATACTGGAACGTGCTGACGACCATTATGGACAGCGATGGTCAAACCGATCATGTTTGGAAAGACCGTTGAACGACGGGACCAAGTCTTAATAGGCTTTTTGTCTCCGCTTTCCACCGCTTTCTCTACCTTCTTCAGCAAGTGCAGGTCAATGAAAGGACCTTTCTTGAGAGAACGTGGCATGGCTTATCCTCTAATTATTTTTTGCTACGGCGACGTACGATGAATTTATCAGTACGCTTGTTGCTGCGGGTCTTCTTACCTTTGGTCTGCAGGCCCCATGGGGACACTGGATGCTTACCAAAGTTACGACCTTCACCACCACCGTGTGGATGGTCGACTGGGTTCATCGCAGTACCGCGAACGGTAGGACGAACACCACGCCAGCGGCTTGCACCTGCTTTACCCAGAACGCGCAGCATATGCTCAGCGTTACCAACTTCGCCTAAAGTAGCACGGCAGTCGGATGGGACTTTACGCATTTCACCAGAACGCAGACGCAGGGTGACATAAGCACCATCGCGAGCAACGATCTGAACGTATGCGCCAGCAGAACGAGCCAACTGACCACCTTTGCCTGGTTTCATTTCTACGTTATGAACAGTAGAACCAACCGGGATGTTACGCATCGGCAAGGTGTTGCCAGGTTTGATAGCAGCATCAACACCAGATTGAATCTGGTCACCCGCTTTCAGGCCTTTAGGCGCCAGGATATAACGACGTTCGCCGTCTTTGTACAGAACCAGCGCGATGTTCGCGGAACGGTTCGGATCATATTCCAGACGCTCAACAACAGCAGGAACACCATCTTTGTTGCGTTTGAAGTCAACCAGACGATAATGCTGTTTATGACCACCACCGATGTGACGAGTGGTGATGCGGCCATTGTTGTTACGGCCACCGGATTTGCTCAGTTTTTCAAGCAACGGGGCATACGGTTTGCCCTTGTGCAGCTCAGGGTTAACCACTTTAACAACGTGGCGACGACCCGGAGATGTCGGTTTACATTTAACAATTGCCATTGTTCGCTACTCCTCCGACTTACTCTGCGCCGCCGATGAAGTCCAGATTCTGGCCTTCTTTCAGGGTGACGTAAGCTTTTTTCCAGTCGCTACGACGACCAACACGCTGACCGTGACGCTTCACTTTACCTTTAACTACCAGGGTGTGAACTGCATCAACTTCAACTTCGAACAGTTTCTTAACTGCGGCTTTGATTTCTGCTTTAGTTGCATCTTTAGCAACTTTGAGAACGATGGTGTTGGTTTTTTCCATCACCATAGACGCTTTTTCAGAAACGTGCGGCGCGCGCAGTACTTTCAGCAGACGTTCTTCACGGATCATGCCAGCATCTCCTCAACTTGCTTCACAGCGTCAGCAGTCATAACCACTTTGTCGAAGGCGATCAAGCTAACTGGGTCGATACCTGTAACGTCGCGCACGTCAACCTTGTACAGGTTGCGAGCAGCCAGGAACAGATTTTCGTCGACTTCGCCGGTTACAATCAGCACGTCTTCCAACGCCATATCTTTCAGTTTCTGTGCCAGCAGCTTAGTTTTAGGCGCTTCTACAGAGAACTTCTCAACGACGATCAGACGATCTTGACGTACCAGTTCGGACAGAATGCTTTTCAGCGCGCCGCGGTACATCTTTTTGTTAACTTTTTGACTGTGATCCTGAGGCTTCGCAGCGAATGAAACGCCACCGGAACGCCAGATCGGGCTCTTAACAGAACCAGAACGAGCGCGGCCAGTACCTTTCTGACGCCACGGTTTTTTGCCGGAACCAGTTACTTCAGCACGGGTCTTCTGAGCACGAGTACCTTGACGGGCACCAGCTGCATAAGCAACTACAACCTGGTGTACCAGCGCTTCGTTGAAATCACGACCGAAGGTAGTTTCGGAAACAGTCAGCGCGCTTTGCGCGTCTTTCAATACTAATTCCATTCCTATCTCCTCACGCCTTAACAGCTGGTTTAACGATCAGGTCGCCACCGGTTGCACCCGGAACAGCACCCTTAACCAGCAGCAGGTTGCGCTCAGCGTCAACACGTACTACATCCAGGCTCTGAACGGTTACGCGTTCGTTACCCAGTTGGCCTGCCATTTTCTTGCCTTTGAACACTTTGCCCGGAGTCTGGTTCTGACCGATAGAACCCGGAACGCGGTGAGACAAGGAGTTACCATGGGTAGCATCTTGGGTACGGAAGTTCCAGCGCTTAACTGTGCCAGCAAAACCTTTACCTTTAGAAGTACCGGTAACGTCAACTTTTTTAACGTCAGCAAAAATTTCAACGCTAATGCTCTGACCTACAGTGAACTCTTCGCCTTCGTTCAGACGGAATTCACGCAGAGTGCGGCCAGCTTCTACGCCAGCTTTAGCGAAGTGACCAGCTTCTGGCTTAGATACGCGGTTTGCTTTTTTAGCACCCGTAGTTACCTGTACAGCACAGTAGCCGTCGTTATCCAGGGTTTTCACCTGAGTAACACGGTTTGCTTCGATTTCGATAACGGTTACTGGGATAGAAACGCCATCTTCAGTGAAGATGCGGGTCATACCCACTTTTTTACCGACTAAACCAATCATTGTTTCAACCTCTCAATCGTTCAATGACCTGATTAACCCAGGCTGATCTGCACGTCTACACCAGCAGCCAGATCCAGACGCATCAGAGCATCAACGGTTTTCTCGGTTGGCTCAACGATGTCAACCAGACGCTTGTGAGTGCGAATTTCGTACTGATCGCGCGCGTCTTTGTTGACGTGCGGAGAAATCAGAACGGTAAAGCGCTCTTTGCGGGTCGGCAGCGGGATCGGACCACGGACTTGCGCACCAGTGCGCTTAGCAGTCTCGACGATTTCCGCGGTTGATTGATCGATCAGACGATGATCAAACGCTTTCAGGCGGATACGGATTCTTTGGTTCTGCATGAGACCAGAGCTCCAATTATTTTATAAACGTAAAAAATTACTCCTCGCACCCATTTCGATTGATGGGGGAGTGTAATCGTTCAACATATAACCCCCATATCGGGAGTATTGTTCGACAGTCTAAGACTGTCTCTGATTTAAAATCAGACCTACCAAGATTAGGTAAGCCCGCGCATTATACGTAAACCAGCTCAGGAAGCAACCTAAATGCGCAAAAATAGTGAGTGCCGTTGCGTAATAAAGGCTTACTGCAATGCCTATCCTTATCAGATATAAACAATAGACCATCAACACGCGAAAGAAGCATTACACAATTATCATCCTAATATGTGAACTCGACTGTAAAAACATGCCAGTAACCCTTTCTGCCTTTCCAATATGATGCTGCAAGTTGCATACCTGAGGTAAAGCAAATGGCACCCTTCGCTGACAATATCGAGCATATTTTATCTGGTATACCTTTTCACATCCTCATTAGCCTACTCTTTGCGTTTATCTGCGGATGTGTAACCCGCTTTGTCTGGAATAGACTTCCATCAAAGATACTTCGCGTGGATACGGACAGCTTAGAACATCCCCACCTACCGTTTTACAATCTCTGTCGGGGTAGCACTAATGAGTTCATTTTTTATGGTCTACTTTTTACCGGTATTTGTATTTTTACGAGCAGCGGCTTCACCAAGCTTCCCCTTATCTGGCTGATAAGCTGGTTTCTTACGACGTTGTCTATAATAGATCTCCGCCATTATCTGTTACCGGATATTCTTACCCTCCCCTTCCTATGGCTTGGCCTACTTTATAACGCGTATTCACATACGGTTCGCCCGTCGGATGCCATTGCTGGCGCCGCTATAGGCTATCTTTCCATATGGCTACTCTTTTGGATTGTTAAGTTGCGGATGCACAAGCACGGTATTGGGCTTGGAGACGCGAAACTTTTGGCAGCACTCGGGGCATGGACGGGAAAGGATAATGTGACATGGATATGCTTATGGGCATCACTGGGAGGTATTGTTTGGTGGGCTTTACGGACAATCTACTCGAACGATAAAAACCACCCTTTGCCTTTTGGCCCCTGCTTAGCCATTCCTGGCTGGGTGGTTATTGCCGATATCTTGCGCTCATAGAGCGTTAGGCTTCTTCTTTCACTTGCGCCAACAGGTAATTTTGAATCCCAAGACGCTGGATAAGATCGAGCTCGGTCTCAAGCCAATCGATATGTTTTTCTTCATCAGAGAGAATATCGATCATTAAATCACGGCTTACGTAATCATGAACAGAATCACAGTAGGCGATCCCTTCACGCAAATTTTTAGCGCCGTCTAACTCAAGTTTTAAATCAGAGCGGAGCATCTCCTCAACATCTTCGCCAATGTTAAGCTTGCCAAGATCCTGCAGATTTGGCAGCCCCTCTAAAAATAAAATCCTTTCGATATAGCGATCTGCATGTTTCATTTCATCAATGGACTCATGGTATTCAACGTCATTGAGACGAGTGAGTCCCCAGTTTTTGAACATACGTGCGTGAAGGAAATACTGATTGATAGCAACTAGCTCGTTACCAAGTAGCTTATTGAGATGAGTGATGACTTTCTTATCGCCTTTCATAAACAAAACCCTCCGCTTCCAGTTCTTTTAGTGTAGAACCAGACGTTGAAGAGTCAAAAAATAACCACTTTTTTATGCTACGTTTATGAAGTCGCTCTGTATTACGGCTGTTTCCTCATCAAAAATTTCGCGAGCCTGACGTATACATTTTCCACATTCTGTCCCAAGAGGAACAATTTTTCGCAGATGATGCAACGAGCTCGGTTGATATTTACGGATCGCATGACGAATTGTTTTGTCAGAAATCCCATTACATAAGCAAACGTACATAGCACTTCTCTTTGCCACTTTGATAATACTAGTCTAAATAATAAACATTATCATTTCAACATGAGCGCCGATTATTTGTGCAAAATAAGTGCTGCATAGAGGCAATAAAAAAGGGCGCCTAAGCGCCCTTTCATGCATTAAGTTAAAAGCTAAAAAATTAGCTCATTACCTTAGCAACAACACCAGCACCAACGGTACGGCCGCCTTCACGGATTGCGAAGCGCAGACCATCGTCCATTGCGATTGGGTGGATCAGGGTAACGATCATTTTGATGTTATCGCCTGGCATTACCATTTCCACGCCTTCTGGCAGTTCGATGGTACCGGTCACGTCAGTAGTACGGAAGTAGAACTGTGGACGGTAGCCTTTGAAGAACGGAGTATGACGGCCGCCTTCGTCTTTGCTCAGAATATAAACTTCTGATTCGAATTTGGTGTGTGGCTTGATAGAACCTGGTTTAGCCAGAACCTGACCACGTTCGATGTCTTCACGCTTGATACCACGCAGCAGAACACCAACGTTCTCGCCTGCACGACCTTCGTCCAGCAGCTTACGGAACATTTCAACGCCAGTACAAGTTGATTTAACGGTATCTTTGATACCAACGATCTCAACTTCTTCACCAACTTTAACGATACCGCGCTCTACACGACCGGTAACAACAGTACCACGGCCAGAGATAGAGAATACGTCTTCGATTGGCAGCAGGAATGGCTTGTCGATAGCACGTTCTGGTTCTGGGATGTAAGAATCCAGAGTTTCAGCCAGTTCTACGATCTTAGCTTCCCACTCAGCTTCGCCTTCCAGCGCTTTCAGAGCAGAACCACGGATGATTGGAGTATCATCACCTGGGAAGTCGTACTGAGACAGAAGTTCACGAACTTCCATTTCTACCAGTTCCAGCAGCTCTTCATCATCAACCATGTCGCATTTGTTCAGGAACACGATGATGTAAGGAACGCCAACCTGACGACCCAGCAGGATGTGCTCACGAGTCTGAGGCATAGGGCCGTCAGTCGCAGCAACAACCAGGATAGCGCCGTCCATCTGAGCAGCACCGGTGATCATGTTTTTAACGTAGTCGGCGTGCCCTGGGCAGTCAACGTGCGCGTAGTGGCGAGTCGGGGTGTCATACTCAACGTGAGAAGTGTTGATGGTGATACCACGAGCTTTTTCTTCTGGCGCGTTATCGATCTGGTCGAATGCACGTGCAGAACCGCCGTAGGTTTTAGCCAGAACGGTGGTGATTGCAGCAGTCAGGGTAGTTTTACCGTGGTCAACGTGGCCGATAGTACCAACGTTAACGTGCGGTTTTGTACGTTCAAATTTTTCTTTAGACACGGCTTTATTCCTTACTCTTGTGCTCTCCCTTCATAGAGAGAGCACGGGATCAATGTTTTAAACCAGTAGCTTATTTGCCACGAGCTTCAATAACGGCTTGAGCAACGTTGCTCGGCGCATCATCGTACTTCAGGAATTCCATGGAGTAAGATGCACGGCCTTTGGTCAGAGAACGCAGTTGAGTTGCGTATCCGAACATTTCTGACAACGGAACCTCAGCATGAATCACAACGCCAGTAACGTTAGATTCTTGACCACGCAGCATACCACGACGGCGGCTCAGGTCACCGATGACGTCACCAGTGTTCTCTTCTGGAGTTTCTACTTCAACCTTCATGATTGGTTCAAGCAGAACTGGTTTCGCTTTCTTAAAGCCATCTTTGAAGGCGATAGAAGCGGCCAATTTAAACGCCAGCTCAGAGGAGTCAACGTCATGGTAAGAACCGAAGTGCAGACGCACGCCCAGATCAACTACCGGATAGCCAGCCAGTGGACCAGATTTCAGCTGTTCCTGAATACCTTTATCAACGGCAGGGATGTATTCACCAGGAATTACACCACCCTTGATGTCGTTGATGAACTCGTAACCTTTCGGATTTGAGCCCGGCTCCAGTGGGTACATGTCGATAACAACATGACCGTACTGACCACGACCACCAGACTGCTTGGCGTGTTTACCTTCGATATCGGTAACTTTCGCGCGAATCGCTTCACGGTAAGCAACCTGAGGTTTACCGACGTTCGCTTCAACGTTGAATTCGCGTTTCATACGGTCAACGATGATGTCGAGGTGCAGCTCACCCATACCTGCAATGATGGTCTGGTTGGATTCTTCATCAGTCCATACGCGGAATGACGGGTCTTCTTTAGCCAGACGGCCCAGAGCCAGACCCATTTTTTCTTGGTCAGCTTTGGTTTTCGGTTCTACGGCGATGGAAATTACCGGTTCTGGGAATTCCATACGCTCCAGAATGATTGGCGCATCAGGGTCACACAGAGTGTCACCAGTAGTTACGTCTTTCAGACCGATAGCAGCAGCGATGTCGCCTGCGCGAACTTCTTTAATCTCTTCACGTTTGTTAGCGTGCATCTGAACGATACGACCAAAACGCTCACGTGCAGATTTCACGGAGTTCAGTACGGTATCGCCGGAGTTAACCACACCGGAGTAAACGCGGAAGAAGGTCAAGTTACCAACAAACGGGTCGGTTGCGATTTTGAATGCCAAAGCAGCAAACGGCTCATCATCGTTAGCATGACGCTCAGCTGGAGTATCTTTACCGTCGTCCAGCATACCGTTGATCGCAGGTACGTCGATTGGGGATGGCAGGTAATCAATTACCGCATCCAGCATCGCCTGAACACCTTTGTTCTTGAACGCAGAACCACAAGTTACCAGAATGATTTCGTTGTTCAGAACACGCTGACGCAGAGCTTTCTTGATCTCTTCTTCAGTCAGTTCTTCACCACCCAGGTATTTTTCCATCAGCTCTTCAGAAGCTTCTGCTGCTGATTCGATCAGGTTCTGGTGCCATTCTTCAGCCAGATCGGCCATATCAGCAGGGATATCTTCGTATTCGAAGGTAACGCCCTGATCGGCATCGTTCCAGTTGATAGCTTTCATTTTCACCAGGTCAACAACACCGGTGAAACCTTCTTCAGCACCAATCGCCAACTGAAGCGGAACAGGGTTCGCGCCCAGACGGGTTTTGATCTGACCAACAACTTTCAGGAAGTTAGCACCCATACGGTCCATTTTGTTAACGAACGCGATGCGTGGAACTTTATATTTGTTCGCCTGACGCCATACGGTTTCAGACTGAGGCTGAACACCACCAACGGCGCAGTAAACCATTACCGCACCATCAAGAACACGCATGGAACGTTCTACTTCGATAGTGAAGTCAACGTGCCCTGGGGTGTCGATGATGTTTACACGGTGTGGTTCAAACTGCTTAGCCATGCCAGACCAGAATGCAGTGGTCGCAGCAGAGGTAATGGTAATACCACGTTCCTGTTCCTGTTCCATCCAGTCCATGGTGGCTGCGCCGTCATGAACTTCACCGATTTTATGGTTTACACCGGTGTAGAAAAGGATACGTTCGGTAGTAGTTGTCTTACCGGCGTCGATGTGTGCGCTGATACCGATATTACGGTAACGGGCAATGGGTGTTGTACGAGCCATTTGATTCCTCTATTCCTAGGACGTTCAAGTTAAGTTACCCATAGCGGGCGGCTTGCTTGAAGCGCCCGCTTGGTGACTAACACTATGAAGGTATTACCAACGATAGTGAGCGAACGCCTTGTTGGCTTCAGCCATACGGTGAACGTCTTCACGTTTCTTAACTGCAGTACCTTTGTTCTCTGCAGCATCAGAAAGTTCGTTCGCCAGGCGAAGAGCCATGGATTTATCACCGCGTTTACGAGCAGCTTCAACGATCCAACGCATTGCCAGAGCATTACGACGAACCGGACGGACTTCTACTGGTACCTGATAAGTAGAACCACCAACACGACGAGATTTAACCTCGACAGCTGGGCGGACGTTGTCCAGGGCTACTTCAAAAGCTTCCAGTTCGCTTTTACCAGAACGCTGAGCCAGGGTCTCCAGCGCGGTATATACGATTGCTTCTGCGGTAGATTTTTTACCATCTACCATCAGGATGTTTACAAATTTAGCCAGCAGTTCTGATCCGAACTTAGGATCCGGCAGAATTTTACGCTGACCAATGACGCGACGACGTGGCATGGAAATACTCCGTTGTTAATTCAGGGTTGTCCAAAACTCTATAGTTCGAGTTTGACATTAAAGTTAAAACGTTTGGCCTTACTTAACGGAGAACCATTAAGCCTTTGGCTTCTTCACGCCGTATTTGGAACGTGATTGCTTACGGTCTTTAACGCCGGAGCAGTCAAGCGCACCACGAACGGTGTGGTAACGAACACCTGGCAAGTCTTTTACACGACCGCCACGGATCAGGATCACGCTGTGTTCCTGCAGGTTATGACCTTCACCACCGATGTAGGAGGTAACTTCAAAACCGTTAGTCAAACGCACACGGCAAACTTTACGCAGTGCGGAGTTTGGTTTTTTAGGAGTGGTGGTATATACGCGAGTACATACGCCACGTTTCTGCGGGCAAGCTTCCAGCGCAGGAACGTTGCTTTTAGCAACCTTCATGGAGCGTGGTTTGCGTACCAGCTGATTAATTGTTGCCATTAATAGCTCCTGGTATTTGCTTCGTTTTTTGCTTCGTAAACAAGTGTGATAAATCTCCCCATAAAGCCATGGGCAAAATATGAGGACGCAGAATTTTATGGCTGCCCAGTATAGGTGTCAAGAAATATACAAGATCGCGTCTTCACCAAGATAACTGTTGTGGGTGTTTAACACTCAGCTCAACGAACTGATTATAGTCTAGGAGCACGATATTGGATGAAATTCGAGCACTCAAACCGCGAGCAATAACATCGGCCTTCAGCGCATATAGGGATGTGGAGGCGGAAATGAGCTTTTCAAGGGAGTGGGTATTTACCAACCCACACAGAACACCATCCTGTAGCAACAAGATCGCATCATTATTGCCAGCTATAGCGCAAAGAGTTGTCAAATCTGCTGCAGTAGGAGACTTTGCCAGTGTATGTAACATGTAAAACTTCTCCAACGGCTAGAAGGTTAGCACAACATCGCGTTGTTCAAGATTTTGTCTAATTTGTGCCGCAGTTCGCACCTGAACGTCAATAATCCAGCTCTCAAACCCCAGCAAACCTCTTTCTTCTAGAGATTCTGAACAGATAAAGACCTCTTCAATATCGTAAAGAGACATGACACCAAAGGTTGCCACATAGTCACGGCAAAGAATTTCAGCCGGTTTTTGATCGGGCAACAGTTGGAATACACCATCGCCCACAAAAAACACCTGAATATCTTCGCTAAAAGCAGAGGCCGCTAACAGCGCATCTAATCCTTCTCGCCCTGAACTTGTCGTATGCGGAGGTTGAGTAAACACAAAGGCTAAACGTTTCATCCCATCCCCTTAAAACTGCATGATGCGATCGCAGGTTAACGCGGCTTCAGCCAACGCGCCTAGACCACTTAATACGAAACCATCCTGCAGATTAGAGGCTGGTAACCCAAGCTGAGTCGCTTCATCATGTGATACCACGCCGCGGCGCAAAGCCGCCGCGACACAAACATTTAGCACCACGCCATGTTCTTGCGCCAGACTCTGCCATCCGCGTACCAAATCGAACTCATCGCTTGCCGGTGAGGTTAGTTGGTTTGCGTTACTCACGCCCTCACGGTAGAAGAACACGCTGACTAAGTGATGTCCGCTGGCAATAACCGCCTGTGCAAATTGATAAGCACTACTGGCCGCTTGAGTGCCGTAGGCTGGGCCGGTCACAAACAGAGAAAAGCTCAGCATTAGCGATCGCTACCCTGTAGATCACCGCTTTTAAATTGGCGAATATACAGATACACGGTGTGCTTAGAGATGTTGAGACGATCCGCAACCTGATTAATGGCATCTTTGATATCAAAGATTCCTTTCTCATGCAGATTCAGCACAATCTGACGATTCTTGGCGTTGTTAGACACTGAACGATCGGCGTTAACCTCTTCGATAGTGAACTCCAGCGTTTGTGCCACCAGATCATCAACAGAAGAAGCAAAGTTAACTGATGACGCCACGTCCTGCGAAGCTTTTGGAATAAAGGTTTCCATAATCTGAGAAAAAGGCACATCCAGATTCATGTTAATACACAGTAAACCGATCACTCGCTGCTCTTTATTGCGAATCGCAATCGTCACCGACTTCATTAACACGCCACTTTTGGCGCGAGTAAAGTACGCCTTTGACACACTGCTATCTTCGCCTGCCATATCGTGCAACATGCGAAGCGCTAAGTCGGTAATCGGTGAACCAATTTTTCTCCCAGTATGCTCACCATTAGCAATTCTCACCGCCGAACATTTCAAATCCTCAAGCGAGTGCAAAACAATTTCACAATGGGAACCAATGAGCATCGCAAGACCGTCAACAACAGCCTCATATGATTTCAGAATTTCATGATCGGTCTGGCTGAACGGACGCTCATCCAGTAAATCTAGCTCGCTGGTATCACCAGGCATAAGCGTATTGGACATTGAAGACAACCCCCACGGAGGATTTAGCTACGCACCCATCAATGGATGCAGATTCAAGAAAACGTGCTATTTAAAAAATAAAGTTTAGCAAAACTGCCCTATTTAAATCCTTGTAGCCAGCGGGGTAAAAGATTTTTTTATCATCCTGCGATAAAAAACAAAAAAGCCGTGGAATAATCCACGGCTTTTTCCAATCATTCAAGGCAATTACTTACCAGCTTTCGCTTCTGCTTTTGCTGCCGCTTTCGCAGCATCTACATCGGCTTTAGGTGCAGCTTTAACATCCAGCAGTTCTACGTCGAATACCAAGGTAGAGTTTGCAGGAATGCCAGGGACACCCGTTTTGCCGTAAGCCAATTCTGGTGGGATAACCAGTTTGATCTTGCCGCCTTTCTTGATGTGTTTCAGGCCTTCGGTCCAGCCAGGGATAACGCCATCAAGACGGAAAGAAAGTGGCTCACCACGGCTATATGAGTTATCAAACTCAGTGCCGTCGGTCAGAGTACCTTTGTAGTTAACGACAACGGTATCACTGTCTTTTGGTTCAGCGCCTGTACCTTCTTTATCGACCTGATACATCAGACCTGTTTTCGTGGTTTTAACGTTTTTCTCTTTAGCAAATGCGTCGCGGAATTTTTTACCTGCATCTGCATTAGCTTTGGCATCCTGCTCCATCTTAGCTTGTGCAGACGCTTTTACGCGTGCCTCAAAGCCTTGCAGAGTACCTTCGATTTCTTGGTCGGTCAGCTTGCTCTTGCCAGCAAACGCATCCTGAACACCGGCGATCAACTGGTCTTTATCCAGTTTGATACCCAGTTTCTCTTGCTCTTTCAGGGAGTTCTCCATATAACGACCCAGAGAAGCGCCTAACGCGTATGCAGCCTGCTGATCGTCATTCTTGAATTTGCTGTTGGTCGCCGTCGGTGCAGCGTCCGTTGCTTTGGCAGCGTCAGCAGCGAAAGCCGATGCGTTCAGGGCCAGAGCCATTGTTGTTGCCAGCACGGTAACTTTAAAAAAAGATTTCATCCATTTCTCCAAACTTTAAGGCAAGTGACCTTAAATAACGATGAGCTAAATGTAGTGGGTTACTATAGCGGTCTGTCGACTCATAAAACAATCACTAAGCGCGCCAGTCTGATAAATTCAGACTACGTTGCCTGCAAAAAGTTTCATTCTATTTCCCAATCAACAAGCATAACGCGCAATTCATCTGCGTTATGAGTAAAATAACGAGAATGAGGTGAAATTTCACCTATGAAATTGTGAACGGAAACTACACCGTTATAAGAGGAAATATTATGCAACCATCGGCTTTGGATCGCGAAGAGCTTGAATCCAGATTTGAAATGCTCGAAAGCCGACTGGCTTTTCAGGAAATGACCATCGAAGAGCTGAACCAGACGGTTATCGCCCTACAGTTAGAAATGAACAAATATCGCGAGCAGATGCACTTATTGGTAGATAAGCTCAAAGCAGCACAGCCATCAATGATGGCTCATCCATCAGAAGAAACGCCTCCACCTCATTACTAACCGGCGAATTTTCACGATAAAAAAAGCGGCCTTGGCCGCTTTTTTCCATTCTGCATCTAATCGACAGAATTAATGGCAGCCGCAACCGCCGTTGCCTTTGCCATTACCACCGCAGCAACCGCCTTCTTCGCCATGGTCGTGACCGTGATCGTGGCCATGACCACCGCAACAGCCTTCACCGTGCTCGTGGTGGTGATCGTGCTCGCCGTGTACGTGGCCATGCTCCAGCTCTTCAGCTGTGGCTTCACGGATAGCAATAACTTCAACGTGGAAGTTCAAGTTCTGGCCAGCCAGCATGTGGTTACCATCAACAACAACGTGGTCGTCATCAACTTCGGTAATTTCTACTGGTACTGGACCCTGATCGGTTTCAGCCAAGAAACGCATGCCAACCTGCAGTTCGTCAACACCCATGAAAACGTCTTTTGGTACGCGCTGCACCAAGTTTTCATCGTAGTTACCGTAAGCGTCATTTGCGCCAACGTGAACATCAAAGCTATCGCCTTCAGCGTGACCTTCCAGAGCGGCTTCCAGACCCGAGATCAGGGAGCCATGGCCGTGCAGATAATCCAACGGTGCACTCACCGGAGACTCATCAACTAAAACACCGTCTTCTGTACGTACCTGATAGGCCAAGCTGACCACCAAGTCTTTTGCTACTTTCATGATATCTCCTAGCGTTGGAAACTAAATTGGCGCAGATTGTAGCGGAATTTTGCGCCACTGTACCCACAAGGATAAAAAATCCCTACAGGAAACGCCACCCTTGCCGCTTATTCTGGCTTAAAAATACCGATCATTTGATTATTGTGCTGCACATGCTCGCTCACATCCGCCTCTGGTTGGCTCAATTGGTGGCCACACTTAACGCATTCTGCATGTTCAATATTATTCTCACGCCAGACTACCAGCGTATCTTGCGCTTTACAGGCTGGACATGTTGCCCCTGCAATAAATCTCTTTTTCATTTTGTTACCTTATTGATTCGATATCATCACAGCTCTTCCTCATCCCAATCATTCATCTGCCGACGCTCATGCTGCATCTCGCGCTGAAAAATATCCTCTAGCTCGCGTCTGGCCTCTTTCACGCGTGAAATTTGGGTAACATCACCCTGATGATGAGGCATGAGTTCACGCAGCATCCGCATATCTAGACGCCGAAAATGCTGCTGAGCCCGATGTGCTTGATGTGGATGCATACCTAATTCCATCAATGCCTTACGTCCTAATTCTAATGCACTAGAAAATGTCTCACGGCTAAATTGACTCACCCCTGCCATCAGCAACTCATGCGCTTCAACACGACCACGCGCACGCGCCAGAATTTTTAAATGTGGAAAATGTTGTTGGCACAAATGAACCACCGCCAACGTATCCTCAGGTTCATTACAGGTGATAACGATAGCTTCGGCCTTTTCTGCACCAGCCGCACGCAATAACTCAAGTTCGGTTGCATCGCCGTAATAAACCTTATATCCGTAGCGGCGCATCACACTGACCGCGCTCACGTCACGTTCCAGAACCGTAATGCGCATTTTGTTTGCCATCAGTAAACGCCCAATCACCTGACCAAAACGCCCAAACCCAACGATAATGACCTGAGGATCGTCATCTTCCACAAAAGGCGTTTCTTCACTTTCATCCGAAGGGTTGTAGCGTTTTTCCAGTATCCTATCGACCAACTGCATCAGCAAAGGCGTCGTCACCATAGACAACGTGACGATCACCAGCAGCAGCGCCATCTGATCACCCTGCAGCAGTTTTTGGGTACTGGCGGCGGAAAACAACACAAATGCAAATTCACCGCCTTGGCTAAGCACCGCGGCAAACTGCATACGCACAGAACGACGAATCCCCGCAATACGTGCCAGTAGATATAACACGCCCCCTTTCACCACAACTAAGATAGCCACACCCATCAAGACTTCTGGCAAATGGGTATATAAAACGCCCAGATTTAACGCCATGCCTACGGAGATAAAAAATAACCCCAGCAACAGTCCCTTAAATGGTTCAATGGCGATCTCCAGTTCGTGCTGAAATTCGCTTTCTGCCAGCAGAACGCCCGCAATGAACGTGCCCATCGCCATAGACACTCCTAGCGCATCCATAAACATGGCAGAGCCCAGCACCACCAAAAGCGCCGCAGCGGTAAATATCTCACGGACACCGGTCGCAGCGATGTAGCGGAAGATCGGGCGCAGCAAATAGCGGCCGCCGATCAACATTCCTAACAACGCACCAACCTTCATCGCGATAAACGCCCAGTCAGTATCTTTGTTACTAGAGCCCACCAGCACAGGAATTAGCGCTAATGCAGGGATTACGGCCATATCCTGAAACAACAGAACCGAGAAACCGAGCTGCCCGCCCTCATTGCGGTTCATGCCCTTTTCTCGCATCATCTGCAAGGCCATCGCCGTTGAAGACATGGCTAACCCAATCCCACCGATCACGGCAGCCTGCCAAGAAAAATCGGTCAGTAACAGTAATCCCCCCAAAATGGCAGCGGTGAGCAATACCTGCCCAGCTCCGACACCAAAAATGGAGCGTCTCAACGACCAAAGTTTGCTCGGATTCAGTTCCAACCCAATAATAAACAATAGGAATACAACGCCAAGCTCCGAAAAATGCAGGATCTCATCCACATCTCGAATAAAGCCTAGCCCCCAAGGCCCAATCGCAATTCCTGCAATCAAAAAGCCAAGTACCGTGCCAATGCCAATCCGCCGAGCAATCGGCACTGCTACCACTGCCGCAAATAAAAACAGCAGTATTGCTGGTAAGAGTGAGCCCTCTTCAGTCATAAGCTACCGCCTCCAGCTAATGGTGACTCCAGCCATTGCCCATAAGCTTTGGCATGACTCTGTAATACATCCGGTTTTAACCGACGCGCCCAATACACCACCATTGGGGACATCCAATGCATATGGCACATCCCCGCAGTGAGCTCGAAAGGACGTAAAACTTCATCCATGGTGTACCGGTTATAGCCGCCCATTTGGTATGCCCCTTCAGGTTCGCCGGTAGTCACCACGCTACGCCAATACTTTCCACGCAGAGCGTTTCCCCCAACACCACTGGCAAAACCACGCGTCAGCACGCGATCGAGCCACTCTTTGAGTAAAGCCGGACAGCTATAGGTATATAAAGGATGTTGAAAAACAATGACCTGATGCTCACGCAGCAGCTTCTGCTCATGGTGAATATCAATAAAAAAATCAGGATAGTGCGCGTAGAGATCGTGCACAGTGACATGTTCCAATTGTTGTGCCGGCTGCAGTAGAACTCGATTCGCAACCGAGTCTTGTGATTCCGGATGGGCATACAGCAGCAATACTTTCGGTGGCTGCGACATCTATTCCCCTCCCCAAAGCGTCGTCATCGGTGAGCATTTCAGCTACCATGCAGCGCTAAGATTAAAATTAATAGTGTGCGTGTTCTGAATACTCATTATTGTTCACGCTAAAACAACGACAATTTAACACATTATCAATAGACGGCGCTTTATGATTGTTTTCTCATCGCTACAAATTCGACGCGGTACGCGCGTTCTGCTGGACAATGCCAGTGCTACGGTTAACCCCGGCCAAAAGGTTGGTCTGGTGGGTAAAAATGGCTGTGGGAAATCAACGCTGCTGTCGCTGTTAAAAGGTGAAATGACTGCCGACGCTGGCAGCTTCAATTTCCCTGGTAACTGGGCGTTAGCGTGGGTAAACCAGGAAACTCCGGCCTTAGATATTCCGGCCTTAGAGTATGTCCTCGACGGCGATCGTGAGTTTCGCCAGCTCGAGGCCGAACTTAATGATGCCAATGAACGTAACGATGGCAATGCCATTGCGCTCATTCACGGTAAGCTTGATGCGATTCAGGCATGGACCATTCGCTCACGCGCATCCAGCCTGTTACATGGTTTAGGTTTTAGCCAAAGCCAGCTTGAAGAACCGGTAAAATCATTCTCCGGTGGTTGGCGTATGCGCCTCAACCTCGCTCAGGCACTAATTTGCCGCTCAGACCTGCTTTTGCTCGACGAACCAACCAACCACCTTGATTTAGATGCGGTTATCTGGTTAGAGCGTTGGTTAAAAAGCTACACCGGCACCTTGATTCTGATATCGCATGACCGCGATTTCCTCGATCCTATCGTGGATAAAATTCTACACATTGAACAAGAACAGCTGTTTGAATACACCGGCAACTACTCATCGTTTGAGCAGCAGCGTGCGACCAAGCTGTCACAGCAACAGTCAATGTATGAAAGCCAACAACAGCGCGTTGCACATCTGCAAAGCTATATCGATCGCTTTAAAGCCAAAGCCTCGAAGGCGAAACAAGCACAGAGCCGCGTTAAAATGCTGGAGCGCATGGAGTTAATTGCTCCTGCACACGTCGACAACCCATTCCATTTCAGCTTCCGTGAACCAGAAAGTTTGCCAAATCCGTTGCTGCGAATGGAAAAAGTCAGTGCTGGATATGGCGACAAAACCATTCTTGATTCGATCAAATTGAATTTGGTTCCCGGCTCACGCATTGGCCTGTTGGGCCGCAACGGCGCAGGTAAATCTACGCTCATTAAGTTGTTGGCAGGAGAGCTTGCGCCACAGAAGGGAGAAATCGGCCTAGCCAAAGGTGTGAAGCTGGGCTACTTCGCACAGCATCAGTTGGAATATTTACGTGCTGACGAGTCGCCGCTACAGCACCTCACTCGCATCGCCCCACGTGAAACTGAACAGCAATTACGTGACTATCTCGGAGGATTCGGCTTCCGTGGCGATAAAGTGACCGAGCATACGGCTCGCTTCTCTGGGGGCGAGAAAGCTCGTTTAGTACTCGCACTGGTTGTTTGGCAACGTCCTAACCTACTGCTGCTCGACGAACCCACCAACCACCTCGATTTGGACATGCGTCAGGCACTGACCGAAGCACTGATTGATTTCGAAGGTGCACTGGTTGTCGTCTCCCATGACCGTCACTTATTGCGTTCGACTACCGACGATCTGTATCTGGTTCACGATGGTCAGGTCGAACCGTTTGCTGGCGATCTAGAAGATTACCAGCAGTGGATGATCGATCTTCAACGCCAACAGACACAGCAAGATTCGAACAAGACTGAAGGTGAAACCAGCGGTAATAGTGCTCAAGCGCGTAAAGATCAAAAGCGTCGCGCCGCCGAGTTCCGTACTCAAACCCAGCCCATCCGCAAGCACATCATGAAGATGGAACAGCAGATGGAAAAACTGAGTGCACAGCTCGCAACGCTGGAAGAAAAACTGTCTGACAGTGATCTGTATGACATTAGCCGCAAAGCAGAGCTCACAGAGTGCTTACAGCAACAAAACCAAACCAAAGCCGCGCTAGAAGAAGCCGAAATGGAATGGTTAGACGGTCAGGAAAAATTGGAAGCCATGACGCTGGCCTTCGAAGCAGAAAACGACTAAACCTCGCTGCCAAGAGGTTTTTTCTCCCCCCGCGCTCACTTCAACGCTGAGCGCGGGTCTACTCAATAAGCCATCCCTCTAGCCTCGATAAAACGGCTTATCTCCGAGAATCGTTGCGCGATGCATAATGCGACGCTGAGGCAAATAGTCAGCGTTAGCATAGTGCTGAGTCACACGGTTATCCCAAATCGCAATATCGTCTTGCTGCCAGCGCCAACGAACCTGAAACTCTGGCTTGGTCGTATGGCGGAACAAGAACTGCAATAAGGCTTCGCCTTCTTGCTGGGGTATCCCAACCAGTCTCGTGGTAAAACCTTCATTCACGAATAACGCCTGACGCCCGCTAACGGGATGAGTTCGCACCACCGGATGCAACAACGGCGGATGCTGGCGTTTGGCCTGCAGCCAACGCTGATGCTCTTCTTCTGAACGCAAATGTTTATGCTCAGGAAACGACTTTTCAAAATCGTGCTCAGCCTGTAGCCCGCTCAATAGCACTTTCAATTGCGGTGAAAGTGCTTCATAGGCCGCAATACCACTCGACCACAGTGTATCGCCTCCCACTTCAGGTAAACGCTTGGCGGCCAGAATTGCGCCCAAAGGCGGATTCTCAATGAAGGTAACGTCGGTATGCCAGTTATCATTATCTGGCGGATTGTCATGGTGAGTATCCAGCTCAATGATCTCCTCCACGCCCGCCGCATGCGGATAAACAGGATGAATATGCAGATCACCAAACCGTGATGCCAACTCGCGTTGCTGCAACGGCGTTATGACCTGTTCACGCGCAAACAGCACCTGATGTTTCAACAACGCGTGATACAGTTGTTCAAACTGGGCGTCGCTCAGTGGACGAGAAAGATTAAGATTACTCACCACGGCACCAATGGCAGGACTCAGCGGCTGAATAGTTAAACGTTCGTTCATTTTTTTACTCCATGCCACGGGGTTAAGCGGCGCTGCAAAGCTCGCAAGCCCAGTTCCAATGCAAAGGCAATAAACGCGATGACGCTAATGCCAGCGATAACCACATCAGTCGCTAAAAATTCACCTGCGGACTGAATCATAAATCCTAAACCACGCGTAGCCGCAATCAGCTCAGCGGCAACCAGCGTCGACCAACCAACGCCAAGGCCAATACGTAAACCGGTTAAAATTTCAGGCAAGGCGTTTGGTAGCACCACGTACCACAGCACCTGCCAACGGCTCGCCCCAAGCGCCTGAGCAGCGCGCACTCTCACCTGCTCCACACTGCGTACTCCAGCAGCAGCGGCTAGAGTTACTGGGGCAAAAATGGCCAGATAAATGAGCAGAATTTTGGACGTTTCACCAATACCAAACCAGATAATCATCAGTGGAAGATAAGCTAACGGTGGCACTGGACGATAAATTTCAATAATGGGATCAAGAATTCCGCGCACCGTGGGATTCAATCCCATGGCAATGCCGACCGGTACGCCAATCACTACCGCCGCCAGCAGCGCTATCAGAATACGGCTTAGACTTGCGGCCAGATGCTGGCCTAGCGTCGCGTCCATAAAACCTTGGGTACTGATGCTGACCCACTGTTTCAACACCTGTTGCGGCGCAGGTAAAAAAAGTGGACTGATGAGGTGCAGCGCCGTAACAGCCCACCACACGGCCAAAATCACCAGCAGCGTGAATGCGCTGACAACAACGTTAGAGGGAACTCTAACTTTTCTCCCTCGAGACACTGCTGAGTTACCGACTACCTCTCGCGTATCGTTTTTTAGCGTCGAGTGAATACTCATAGCCATGCCTCCTGAACGTGTGGAGTTCGCTGTTCAAAAACACGCGACAACACATATTCACGACGTTCAATAAATGCAGGATCGGATTTAATGGCTCGGCACGGTTCTCCATCCGCATAACGCTGGCCAAAATTCAGCGCCAAACGTTCGACGATCCGTCCGGGTCCCGGCGATAACAGGATCAGCTCAGAGGCTAAAAAAACCGCTTCTTCGATATCATGCGTAATCAGTAAAATCTGTTTACCCGTCTTGCGCCACACACCTAGCAATAACTCCTGCATCTGTTCACGGGTAAAAGCATCCAGCGCACCAAAAGGTTCATCCAGCAACAATAGCTGTGGATCTGCTGCCAACGCGCGCGCAATGCCGACACGCTGACGCATCCCGCCTGAAAGCTGCCAGATAAAGTGACGTTCGTAGCCTTCCAACCCCACCCATCGCAGCATACGTAGTGCAATCGACGTGCGCTCCTCGCGCGCTACGCCCTGTAGCTGTAAACCAAACGCGACGTTGGCTAACACATTTCGCCACGGCAATAGCCCTTCATTCTGGAATACCACGCCGCGTTCCGCGCTAGGTCCAGAGACATTACGTCCAGACAGACTAATGGAACCGGAATCCGGCTGACTAAACCCCGCCACCAAATTCAGTAGGGTCGTTTTTCCACATCCGGAGGGTCCGAGAACCACCACCAATTGTCCGCTCGCAATCTGTAATGAGATATCATCGAGAACCTTTTTTCCGTCATAGGACGCACTGAGATGATTCACTGACAGCATGAAATGCTCCTTATGACTGAGGTTCAGCCTGTACCTGCTTCACAAACTGATTATTAACAAAACGACGATAGTCTTTAGCCACCTGAGGAATTTTGCCCTGCTGCTGTAAGAACACAGCGGTGTCATAGATGGCTTTATCAACCGGTTGCCCCAGTTCACTCACCTGCTCTGCAACAGGCAGATAGCGATTTCCCTTAACCAGCCCTGGCACTTGTTCCTGCGGTACGCCGCTCAGTTTGGCGAGCTTATCGATGTTTTGACTCTCTTTAAGCCAGTGGTCTGGCTCTGCCAAATAAGCTTTCTGTGCGGCCAGCGTCGTGCGAGCAAATGCCGTTACGACATCGGGATGTTGCTGAGCAAAATCCTTACGTACAACCCAAACGTCCAGTGTTGGCGCGCCCCATTGACCTACCTGCTCAGAATCCGTTAATACGCTGCCCGTTTTCGCTAGCTCGTTAATCGCAGGTGCCCAAACGTATGCGCCATCGATATCACCACGCTGCCACGCTGCGGCTATCGCCGGTGGCTGAAGATTCAGAATGGTGAGTTGATCGGGCTTAATCCCCCAGTGTTTCAGTGCGGCCAACAAGCTGTAGTGAGTGGTAGAAACAAACGGTACGGCAATGCGTTTGCCTATGAGATCCTGTGGAGACTTAATCTCTTTTTTCACCACCAGCGCTTCCGAGTTTCCTAGCTGCGAGGCTAGCAGGAAAACTTCTATTGGCAGTCCTTGGCTAACGGCAGCCGCCAGCGGGCTGGAACCAATATTGCCAATCTGCACATCACCGGAGGCTAACGCTTTTACCACGCTGGAACCGCTATCAAACTTGCGCCAATCCACATTGGCTCCAGAGGCTTTAGCAAATGTGTTATCTGCCTGTGCAACTTTCGCGGGCTCAGCCGACGTCTGATAGGCCACGGTGACATCCAACGCGTAGGCACTCGTTGCTGCCAACGTCAGCGAAAGAAACGCCGCAACGCCGCGTAAGGAAAAAGTTTTACTCATCATCATATGCTCCGCTCATTTTTCTGTATCTGGAGCAATATGCCCCGCGCTAAACACAGTTGTAGCCGAGCCTGATTTAGTAAAGAAGGAATAAAAAAGTATTCTTTATTCCAAATAGCGATAATTGAGTTTTCTCGTTCTGCGGGCTAACGTGAAGGCTTAGAGAGGGAATAAGACGGAAATGGACGAGCCTCCGGCATCACCGGAGACGCCAAATTTAATGCCAGATTAATAACACACAGGCCGCCGTCAGCAGGCCCATTGAGATATTAAAGGTAAACCAAGCACGACGGCTATTGAGCAAACGGCCAATCACGGTGCCGAAACCAAGCCAGATAATGCCGGAGACCAAATTCACCATGAACATCGCAATGCTGATAGCAATAATAGAATGGTTATAGCCCGAGCCAGCCAAGCTGAAACTCGCCACGGCTCCCAATCCCATCAGCCACGCTTTGGGATTTAAAAACTGGAGTAGCCAACCTTGATACCAGTTAACCGGCTTTTTAACTTTCACGGCATTAGGATCGAGTTTTTCATAGCTTGAGCTCGCGATCTTCCAGGCGATATACAGAAGATAGGCACTACCCAGTATTTTTAGCGTGGTATGCAGCGCGGGATAGACCAGCAGCAAGCTCCCCACGCCAAAAGCCACCAACAACAGCAACGACTGCATTCCCAGCATAATGCCCAGCATCAGCGGAATCGATCGCATAAAACCGAAATTGGCGCCAGATGACGTCAATAACATATTGTTTGGGCCTGGGGTGATCGCCGCCACCCATAAAAACCCCAGCATCGAAAGAAATAATCCAAGCTCCATCTACTGAAAACTCCTCACCCTTAATGATGTTTGTCGTGACCTTGAAGCTATCAGTGTGATATTGATCGCACAAGAAAGATGACATGAAAATTAATCACCTTATGAATAATCAATTCTCACCCATGCGCGGGATCAGCAATCCGCACCTGCAAACTATTTTGCCCAGATTATTTCGCCGCAAGGTGTTATTACAGCCTCATTGGCAACGCTTAGCCTTGCCCGACGGAGATTTTATCGATCTGGCCTGGAGCGAACCACCGGAGCAGGCTCAACATAAGCCGCGCGTGGTCCTATTTCACGGTTTGGAAGGCAGTTTCTATAGTCCTTATGCGCACGGCCTGCTGCATGCTTGGAAAGAAGCGGGCTGGCTGGGTGTGGTGATGCATTTTCGCGGGTGCAGCGGTGAGCCCAACAAAATGAACCGTATCTATCATTCCGGTGAAACAGAAGATGCACGATTCTTTCTCAACTGGCTACGCGAAACTCACGGAGCAGTGCCGACCGCAGCCGTCGGCGTTTCGCTCGGCGGCAATATGCTGGCCTACTATTTGGGTCAGGAAGGTGCCAACGCCACGCTGGATGCAGCCGTGGTTGTTTCAGCCCCACTGATGCTTGAGCCTTGCTCATATCGGTTAGAACAGGGCTTTTCACGCGTCTACCAAAACTATCTCCTTGGGCAACTCAAGCAAAATGCTCAGCGCAAATTAGAGCGTTACCCAAATACATTACCACTCGATCTAAAAGCGCTAAAAAACCTGAAACGCATTCGCGATTTTGACGACGTCATCACCTCTCGCATTCACGGCTTTGATAACGCAACCGACTATTATCGCCGCTGTAGTGCGTTACCTTTACTCCCTAGAATAACCGTGCCGCTGTTGATCATTCATGCCAAAGACGATCCGTTTATGACACCAGAAGTGATCCCTCGTCCTGAAGATTTACCGTCTAATATTGAATATCAGCTTACCGAATTTGGTGGACACGTTGGCTTCATCAGCGGCAGTTTTAAAAAGCCTCAGATGTGGCTCGAGCAACGTATCCCTGCTTGGTTAGCCCCACATTTGGAGAAAGCACAGTGATTATTCCTTGGGAGAATTTAGCAACGGATACGTTGGATAGCCTGATCGAATCTTTTGTGCTGCGAGAAGGCACTGATTACGGTGTCCACGAGAAATCGCTGACGCAAAAAGTTGAAGATGTCCGCCGCCAGCTAAAGAATGGCGAAGCTGTTTTGGTGTGGTCAGAGCTGCATGAAACGGTCAATATCATGCCGAAAGGGCAGTTCCGTGATACCCCAGAAGAGTATGAGTAGGCTTCCGCTATAAGCCTTAGTAAAACCAATAATAAGTATAGGCATCCAAACGTTATGCTTAATTTGTGGTCAAAAAACCTCACTTTACGCAATAAGGAGAATCATGGATGTCTCTACTCGCAGCACATCATAGCAAGACCCAAGTCTCGCCCTCTGACCTACCGCTCAAAACGCGCATCGTCATTGTTTTAGTCTGTCTCATTCAAGGATGTTTGCTTTATTTATGTAACCACTTCAGCGATCGCGAGTGGATGATCCCCCATAGTTCAGCGCTGCTTTACACACAAGTTTTATCGGGCTCTCTGCCCCTGATCTTCGTGCTGTCTGTGAATACTCTACGAGACAAAATATTGTGGAAAG
Organism: Hafnia paralvei; assembly: GCF_020150375.1. Lineage (NCBI taxonomy): Bacteria > Pseudomonadati > Pseudomonadota > Gammaproteobacteria > Enterobacterales > Hafniaceae > Hafnia > Hafnia paralvei. Next base: position 4,348,922 of record NZ_CP083737.1, read on the forward strand.
CCCTGCTGGCCTATACCGCCATATTCGTGGCAATGACAGCTTGGATAAAATGGAATGATGTAGGAGTAAGAGATTACGGCAGTCTATTCGGAACGTTTTATCTCGCGTTATTCCTTATGGTGTTTGTTACCCTTCCATGGTTACAGGCACGAATAAATAATCCTAGCTCTTCCATCGACTACTCTGAACTGCACGGTAATATATGGAAAAACACCATTACCGCCGTGCTAACCTTGCTGATTTCGGGTTTGATGTGGGGGATCTTGTCGCTGGGAGCGGGTCTATTCAAACTGATTGGCATTGATTTCTTTTATGAGCTCTTTTTCAGACATGAAATATTCATGTACCTTGCTAACGGTCTGATTGTTGCCATTGGCGTTCTCATTAGCCGCACCCATCCAAAATTAATCATTACCGTACGTAACCTTTTATCTCTGATGGTAAAAGGCCTACTACCTCTGCTATCGTTTTTCGCTCTGATTTTTATCTTCAGCCTCCCGTTTACCGGTATCGATGCGCTAACCGATAAATGGTCGTCTGCAACCACATTGCTAACCACCATGTCTCTACTGTTAGCCCTGCTGGTCAATGCGATATATTTGAGTTCCGATGGCATAGATAAAAAACCGTATCCAAATTTAATCCGCTATATCATCAACGGTTCCCTGCTTGTTTTGCCGATCTACGCGATACTGTCCACCTATTATTTGGGCCAGCGCATCGTACAATATGGCTGGACTCCCGATCGACTCAGGGCTTCAGTCGTTGTCGGCCTCTCTCTTTGCTTAACCCTTGCCTATGCAAGCGCCGTGGTTCGCAAAAATAACATCTGGCTGCACTCGCTTGGCAGCATCAACAAAAAAATAATGTGGCTAATCGCAGTGATTGTGGTTCTGTGCAACTCTCCGATCATCGATCCTTATCGCATTAGCGTGAACGACCAAATGAATCGATATTCCACAGGAAAGGTATCTCCTGATGATTTAGATCTCATCATGCTACGTTTTGACAGCGGCCGCAGAGGCAACGATGCGCTACAGGCGCTACGGTCTGATATCAAATTTGTCAGCGCTCCACGGCGTAAACTCAAGCTGGAGAAAACGCTATTACAAACCACTCGCTGGGGATCCTATGGCGATGATGATAAAAGACCCTATGCGGCGTTTACACCAGGAATAGCACGCAAGAACATTCAGCTGGCGGTCGGAACACCTTCACCAGAATCAACGTGGTGGGAATCTTTGCCAAACGATCTCGGCCGAGGAAATGACATTGGCGATTGCTATTTAATCGCTAACGCTTGTGTTGTCACAACGTTAGATCTGAATAATGATGGGAATAAAGAGCATGTACTGTGCAATTTCAGCGATCCCAAAGAGCCTTTCTGCCAAGTTTATACTTATAAGAAACAGGGTTGGGTCATTGCTGCTCATATCCGCTTTAACGATAGAGATACTTTGGACAACAACACACTGGATGCCGCTAAGATTAAAGACATCATTCTCGGCGGTCAGTTAAAAGCCGTGCCAAAAGAGTGGAGCGATATCCAAATTCAGGATACAACCATAGATGTAAGTTATTACGATTTACGATAAACCGTAGCCCCCCAACCACCGGAGCCGTGTTAATTATGTCAGCGAAACACCCGATCATTGCCGTGACCGGCTCCAGTGGAGCCGGCACTACCACCACCAGCGTAGCCTTCCGCAAGATCTTTCAACAGTTCCATCTGAAAGCCGCTGAGTTGGAAGGCGATAGTTTCCACCGGTATACCCGCCCAGAAATGGACGCTGCAATCCGAAAAGCCCGCGAGCAAGGGCGTCATATCAGCTATTTCGGCCCCGAGGCCAATGACTTCTCTTTTCTCGAACAAAGCTTTATCGAATATGGTCAGCATGGTCGTGGGCGCTCGCGTAAATATCTGCATACCTACGATGAAGCCGTTCCCTACAATCAGGTTCCCGGCACATTCACGCCGTGGGAACCGTTGCCAGAGCCGACAGATGTTTTATTCTATGAGGGATTACACGGCGGAGTCGTCACGCAGCAACACAATGTGGCTCAGCATGTCGATTTACTGGTCGGCGTAGTGCCCATCGTTAACCTTGAGTGGATTCAAAAACTGGTGCGCGATACCGGTGAGCGCGGCCATTCACGCGAAGCCGTGATGGATTCCGTTGTTCGCTCTATGGAAGATTACATCGGCTACATTACCCCCCAGTTTTCCCGCACGCATATCAACTTCCAGCGCGTACCAACGGTTGATACCTCTAATCCTTTTGCCGCTAAAGCGATCCCTTCGTCAGATGAAAGTTTCGTGGTGATCCATTTTCAAGGGTTAGACAATATTGATTTCCCCTATCTACTCGCGATGCTGCAAGGATCGTTTATCTCGCATATTAATACGTTGGTGGTTCCGGGAGGGAAAATGGGGTTAGCAATGGAACTGATCATGACGCCGTTGGTGCAACGGCTTATCGAAGGGAAGAAAATCGAATAACAACGTGTTACGCAATATCAGGCACCTTGGCACAAAACCACCGGTGCCTGATGAAGTGAATCAAATTACTCCACCACGATAGTTTCAAAACTATGGGTAATGTTAACGGCTTGACCCAACATCAACGCAACAGAGCAGTATTTTTCCGCAGAAAGCGCAACGGCGCGCTCAACGGCTTTATCCGTAAGGCCTTTGCCCGTGACAATAAAATGCAGATTGATATGGGTAAACAAGCGCGGAGCTTCCTCGCGACGTTCAGACGTCAATTTGACTTCACAATCGCGCACGTCCAATCGTCCTTTCTGTAAAATGGAAACTACGTCAATGGCACTGCACCCCCCTGCTGACATCAATACCATTTCCATTGGGCTTGGCGCTTTATCACCAGCGTTTCCGTCCATAAGAATCTGATGTCCTGAAGCCGATTCGCCCAGAAAAGTCATTCCTTCAACCCATTTCACTCGTGCCTGCATGTTTATCGCCCCTTTGGTTAAATTCTGTCATCAGACTACGCTTTCTGTAAAAAACAGGCAATCCGAGGCCTCACTTCTGATGCTGAAGCGAGACAACACGAGACACCTGAACAAAGCTGTGCTACAAACTATGCCGAAATGGATCTTTATGGATTGAAACGGGTATAGATCAATAACTCTAGGAAACAATTACCTTAGCCTATTACTCTATATCTCGATTATGCAGTGCTATAACAAGTTAATAAGCAAAGCCCCGTGCCACAATAAGCACACTGTCTGGATCAGTATCCCGATATTAGGGCCGCGATAACAACAGAGGATAATAGCGAATGGTTCTCGGCAAACCGCAAACAGACCCGACTCTTGAATGGTTCTTGTCTCATTGCCATATCCACAAGTATCCGTCCAAAAGTACCCTGATCCACCAAGGCGAGAAGGCGGAAACCCTGTACTACATCGTTAAGGGATCCGTTGCAGTATTGATTAAAGATGAAGAAGGTAAAGAAATGATCCTTTCCTATCTTAATCAGGGCGACTTCATTGGTGAACTGGGCTTATTTGAGGAAGGACAAGAACGTAGCGCTTGGGTTCGTGCAAAAACAGCCTGTGAAGTTGCTGAAATTTCTTACAAGAAATTCCGCCAACTGATTCAGGTTAACCCAGATATTCTGATGCGCCTTTCTGCTCAGATGGCTAGCCGCTTACAGGTTACCTCTGAAAAGGTGGGCAACCTTGCGTTCTTAGACGTGACTGGCCGTATTGCACAGACGCTGCTGAATCTGGCAAAACAGCCAGATGCCATGACTCATCCAGATGGTATGCAGATCAAGATTACTCGTCAGGAAATCGGCCAGATCGTTGGCTGCTCCCGTGAAACCGTTGGTCGCATTCTGAAGATGCTGGAAGATCAAAATCTGATCTCCGCGCACGGAAAAACCATCGTCGTTTACGGCACTCGCTGATAAATGATGCCCGTGTAGCATCGCTGCACGGGTTTCTTTCATTATGTGGCGGCGGTTTATCTACCACCCGGAAGTCAACTATGCACTGCGTCAAACGCTGGTGCTGTGCCTCCCTGTTTTATTTGGCCTACTGACCGGCAATCTACAGCTTGGTCTAATGTTTTCTTTGGTACCAGCCTGCTGCAACATTGCAGGGCTCGATACTCCTCATAAGCGCTTCATCAAACGATTAATCGTTGGCGGCAGCCTATTCGCGTTTTCCAGTTTCTTGTTACAACAATGCCTGCTATGGCAAATTCCGCTGCCGCTTATCATGCTTGGGCTTGCGTTACTGCTCGGTGTTAACGGTGAGATCAGCCCCCTACACGCTAGGCTTCTTCCCGCAGCACTCGTCGCTTCGATATTTACGCTAAGTATGGCTGGAACAGTTCCCATCTGGCACGGGCCACTGCTGTATATTGTTGGCACCATCTGGTATGGCGCTTTTACTTGGTTCTGGTTTCTCTTATGGAAAGGGCAGCCGATCCGAGAAAATCTCAGCCAGCTCTACACGCAGCTAGGCGACTATATGGACGCCAAATATAGCTTGCTAACTCAGCATATCGATCCAGAAACGGCCTTGCCGCCGCTGCTACAGCGCCAGCAAAAAGTGATGGACTTAATTACCCAGCTCTACCAACAAATGCACATGTTATCTCTGGTGCATAATCCTGAGTACAAACGTCTACTGCGCTATTTTCAAGTTGCATTGGATCTTCAAGAACATATTACCGTTAGCTTATCTCAGCCCGATGAAGTGCAAAGCCTAGTCGCCAAAAGTCAGGCTGAAGCTATTTTGCGCCGCAACGCTCAAGTCATATCAGAGAGGCTCAGAACGGTGGCTGGCGATATTCTGTATCACCGCTACCCCAAACATTTTTCGATGGATAACGAGCTAGCCGCGCTGGAAAAGCTGGCTAATCAGCACCCAGATAACCCCGTTGGAAAGTTTTGCTATTACCATTTTAGCCGTGTAGCTCGATTGCTAGTTCGTCAGCGTCCTCTCTATCAGCGCAATCTGATGTCTACACAGCAACGCCTTCCTTTTTGGCCTGCATTACGCGCCTATCTCTCATTTAAATCCGTAGCGCTACGTAATGCAGCGCGTTTAGGCATTACTCTCGCTGCGGGCAGCAGTTTGGGGATGTTATTCCATCTGCCAAAACCCTACTGGGTTTTGCTCACGACCATGCTGGTCATTCAAAATGGCTATAATGCAACGCGGGTGAGGATCCAGCACCGTGCGCTAGGAACCTTTGCTGGACTGATTATTGCTGCGGGATTACTACAGTTAGACCTACCGCTAAATGCCACCTTGGCCTGTATGCTGGTGATCACCATTGCAGCCTATTTGGTACTACGTAAAAACTACGGGCTGGCGGTGATTGGTTTCACCGTAACTGCCGTTTATACCCTACAGCTTTTACAGCTCAATGGGCTCCATTTCTTGGTTCCAAGACTGATTGATACCGTACTCGGCTGTATTCTCGCCTTCGCAAGTACCATCTGGCTATGGCCACAATGGCAAAGTGGTCTACTGCGCAAAAATGCTCATCAGGCACTAGAGGCATATCAAGATGAGCTTCGCCTACTGCTCTCTCCTGAACCGAAAGCAACCGATTTAGCCTATGCCCGCATGAAGGTCAATCAGGCACATAATGCCGTATTCACCTCGCTAAATCAGGCGATGCAGGAGCCGGGGTTTGATTCCAGATATCTGACCGACATGCGTCTGTGGATCACTCACAGCCAGTTTATCGTGGAGCATCTTAACGCAATGACAATCCTCGCCCGAGATCACTACATGTTGACTGAAAACCTAGCGCAAGATTATTTGCAGCGCTGTGAAATCGCCTTGCAGCTCTGTCAGCAACGCTTAGAACACGATGGACCAACCTTGAGCAATAACGCCGCCGTCTTCCAGTCTGATGAGCAGGAAACCAGTGGAATGCCCGTAACCCAGATTGAAGTCCATCTACGCCGAATCATTGCGCACCTGCGCGCCATGCATACCATTTCATCGATAGCCTGGCGGCAACGACCACATCATGGGATTTGGATGAGCCGTCGATTAAGGGATTAAATTTCTCCCGTGTCTTTCAAGAAATGGCGTATATTCTTCTTCATGCCAAGATAAACGCCAAACTATTGATGAACATACAATTTTTACTGCTAATATCATTTCAAATAATACTTATTATTTCTCTTCTGCTATTCAGAAAATACCCGCTCATACATATCGCATTCACTACGCTTGCCGTCATTTCAGTCATGCCACTCGCGTATTTCATTGGCACATTTTCGCAAGGGTTAAGTTCTAACCTTTGCTACTCCTACATGATTGCTGAATTAGCCACCACCTCTACAGTGGCGATCCAATCCAGCAGCAGCGCAACTCAACAAAAATATATTGATGGACTTAAATCCATTCCAAACTATGGGTATGAATCCAACTGCAATGATATGACGGCAGCGGTAAAGCGTTTGTCTCAATCAGTGAAAGACGCCAAATAAACAATCAATTACCCCATGAATTAAATGACTTATACTGCCATTCGCACAGCCAGGCATTACGATTTTTTAGCTATCACCGCCCCGATCGCTTTTTCTAATCGCATCATACCTTCATGGATATCCGCAAACTCCACAACGAGCGATGGAGCAAAGCGCAAAATATCAGGACCCGCATTTAACAACATGAGGCCTTCAGCGGCGGCGGCGTGCAGAATATCGCGCGCTTTACCATGGTATTCAGGGCTCAGTTCTGCGCCCAGTAGCAGCCCCATACCACGTACCTGCGTAAAGACGTTGTACTTAGCATTTATGTTCGCCAACGCCTCGACAAACAGCGAGTGACGTTCTTCAATACCCGCCATAACCTCTGGAGTATTAATCACGTCCAGCGCTGCTTCTGCTACCGCGCAGGCCAGTGGGTTGCCGCCATACGTAGTACCATGTGTTCCCACATGCATCGCGCTGGCAATTTCATTCGTCGTCAACATGGCGCTAATCGGGAAACCGCCGCCCAAAGCTTTAGCGGTAGTCAGAATATCCGGCGTCACGCCATAATGCATATAAGTAAACAGCTTACCGGTACGCCCCATTCCGCTTTGCACTTCATCAAATACCAACAGCGCCTGATGGCGATCGCACAGCTCGCGTACACCTTTAAGGAAGCTTTCAGTCGCAGGCATTACCCCACCTTCACCCTGAACCGGTTCTAAAACCACGGCACAGGTATGGTCGTCGATAACGGCTTTTACCGCGTCGAGATCGTTGAAAGGTACATGAACAATATCCGCAGGTTTCGGGCCAAAACCGTCAGAATATTTAGGCTGCCCGCCGACAGAAACGGTAAACAACGTGCGGCCATGAAATGCGTGGTGGAACGCAATAATCTTGGATTTGTATGGACTGATTTTGCTCGATGCGTAGTAACGTGCCAGTTTAAACGCCGCTTCGTTTGCCTCCGCACCGGAGTTGGCAAAGAAAACACGCTCCGCAAAAGTGGCATCAATCAGCTTCTGTGCCAAACGCAGCGCGGGTTCGTTGGTGAAAACATTGCTAACATGCCACAGCTTTTCGCCCTGCTCATGTAAAGCTGCCACCAATGCCGGATGACAGTGCCCTAGCGCCGTTACAGCAATACCTCCCGCAAAATCCACATACTCTCGCCCCTGTTGATCCCATACTCGGCTTCCCATTCCGCGCACAGGAACAAAATCTGCCGGTGCATAGATAGGCAACATTACCTTTTCAAATGTGTCTCTTGCGACTGCCTGTTGCTTCGCCATTACGCAACCATCCTTTTTACATTGCCAGAAAATCTCACTCGCAGGGAGTGAAAATATAATCATAAAATATGCATAATAAATCAAACAATGGCAACCGTATTTTCTCTTGGGTTTTCTCCGAATCCCACGTTTGGCAACGACGCTAAAGTTGAGACTAAGATACAGCGTGCTTATACTTTGAACTTGGAAGTTAGATTCCGCCTCTTTATTTAAGGACTGACCATGAGCGCTCCGCTTACCATTGCCAAGAATCAAAATGTCACGCTGCATCTCCTCCCCGCTCTGGCAAACCGCCATGGACTGATTACCGGTGCAACAGGCACGGGTAAAACCGTGACGCTGCAAAAAATGGCGGAGCAGTTTTCTCGCATTGGCGTTCCCGTCTTTTTAGCCGACGTAAAGGGTGATTTATCCGGTATCGCAGCGGCAGGAACGCTTTCAGAAAAGCTACAGAAAAGATTAGATGCCTTGCAGGTAGCCGACTGGTCACCGCAGGCGTGTCCGGTGGTTCCTTGGGATATTTTTGCCGAGAAAGGTCATCCTATTCGCGCGACAGTGTCAGACCTTGGGCCACTGCTGCTTTCCCGCCTACTCGATCTCAACGACGTACAGTCCGGTGTGCTACAGCTGGTGTTCAAGATTGCCGATGACAACAATCTGCTGCTGCTCGACATGAAAGATCTCCGCGCCGTGGTGCAATTCGTGGGGGATAATGCCAAACAGTTCACCACTGAGTACGGCAACATTTCTACTGCGTCCATTGGCGCTATTCAGCGCGGTTTGCTCACGCTAGACCAGCAGGGCGCTAACCATTTCTTTGGCGAGCCGATGCTAGATATTAACGATCTGATGCGTTGCGACGCCAATGGCATGGGCGTTATCAATCTCCTCGCCGCCGATAAGTTAATTAATCAGCCTAAACTCTATTCCGTGTTTCTCTTGTGGCTGCTTGCCGAATTATTTGAACAGCTTCCGGAAGTGGGTGACGTCGCTCAGCCAAAACTGGTGTTCTTCTTCGATGAAGCCCATCTGCTGTTTAACGATGCGCCTGCGGCGCTGCTCGACAAAATAGAACAGGTAGTCCGTTTGATTCGCTCCAAAGGCGTAGGGATTTACTTCGTCACCCAAAACCCTCTGGATATTCCCGATAATGTACTGGGCCAGTTGGGTAACCGCGTACAGCACGCGCTGCGTGCCTTCACGCCTCGTGACCAAAAAGCGGTCAAAGCGGCGGCTCAAACCCTGCGCGCTAACCCTGAATTCAGCACCGAAGTGGCCATCACCGAGCTCGGCGTAGGTGAAGCTTTAGTGTCTTTTTTGGATGAAGGTGGGCGTCCAGCCATCGTTGAGCGAGCGATGGTTATTGCACCGGAATCTCGCATGGGGCCATTAACCGCCGATGAGCTAAATCATGCAATCAATCACTCTCCACTTTATGGCCGCTACGATGAAACCATCGATCGCGAGTCCGCTTATGAAAAAATTACCCAGCAAGGCTTTAGCACTGTCGATAGCGGTGACGAAAACGCCAGCGCCGCCGACGTGAAAAAACCGGAAGCCAGCGCACAAGAAGGCGGCGGATTAATGGGAAGTCTGAATGAAATTTTGTTCGGCACCACCGGTCCACGCGGGGGTAAAAAAGATGGTGTGGTGCAAACTGCGGCTAAAAGCATGGCTCGCCAGGTCGGTAGCTCACTAGGACGCCAGATTCTACGCGGTGTTTTAGGCTCGATTATGGGTGGACGCAAATAGCGCTATAACGATTCTTACTCATGCCCCTCTTACTTGTGCCCCGCATGATTTATCATCGGGGCATCTGATATTTTTACTGCGCAAAGCGAACCCCTGATGCTGTTGTTGATCGATAATTACGACTCTTTTACCTATAACCTCTATCAATATTTTTGTGAGCTCAAGGCAGACGTTGTGGTGCGCCGCAACGACGAGCTAACGCTTGAACATATTGAATCCCTAGCACCTTCGCATCTGGTGATATCACCGGGGCCCTGTACACCCGATGAAGCCGGTATCTCTTTGGCTGCTATACAACATTTTGCAGGCAAGATACCTTTGCTCGGTGTCTGCTTAGGGCATCAGGCATTGGGGCAGGTATTTGGTGCCAAGGTTGTTCGTGCTCGTCAGGTCATGCATGGTAAAACCTGTGTGATTCGCCATACCAACAGTGGCGTGTTCCATGGCCTCAATAATCCACTCACGGTGACCCGCTATCACTCCTTGATTCTGGAAAAAGAAACGCTGCCCGACTGTCTGGAAATCACAGCGTGGAGCGAAAACAACGGCGAACAAGATGAAATTATGGGCGTACGCCATCGCACCCTAGACGTTGAGGGTGTGCAGTTTCATCCAGAGAGTATTTTGAGTGAACAGGGGCACGAGCTATTACAGAATTTTTTACGGCGCCAAAAGTAAAACGCCCGCCGTCAGCGTAACATCGTTCACTTAAATTCGATTTTAGGAAGAGCACACCGATGGGGTCATAGCGGCGTAAGCTGCCAGAGCACCCCGCGGTGTGGTGGATCCGTGTATCTCGACCTCTTCAATGAACGGCGTTAGCCGTCAGCGGGAGTTTTAGAAACTATGGCAGAACTTTCACCGACGTAATAACAATCGGCTTTGAAGGTACATTCTGGTATGGACCGACGTTCTCAGTGCGTACCTGAGCAATCTTATCCACGACATCCATTCCCTTTGTCACTTTACCAAATACCGCGTAACCAAAATCGCGCTGGCCGTGATCCAAGAAAGCATTATCCGCAACGTTAATAAAGAACTGGCTAGTCGCGCTGTCTTTTTCTGCCGTACGCGCCATCGCAATAGTGCCACGCAGATTACGTAAACCATTATCAGCTTCGTTCTTAATAGGCGCATTCGTGGTTTTTTGCTGCATATCCGCAGTGAAACCGCCGCCCTGCACCATAAAGCCAGGGATTACACGGTGGAAAATCGTGTTGTTGTAATACCCGCTGTTCACATAGTCGAGGAAGTTCTTCACCGACACCGGCGCTTTTTGACTATCTAACTCAATCTCAATATTGCCAGCAGTCGTAGACAGTAAAACATGGCTATTGGCAGCTAGAGCGGCCGGAGCCAATACCGTCAGCGAAAATAGCGCGGCTAGGGTGACTAATACTCTTTTGAACATGACACATCCTTTCTCAACGGGCTTTTTCAAAGCAGGTGAACAACAAATTAACCTAACGATTCTAATTAGGCCTAGACCTATTAGCTACCCATTTACTCACATTTACTTAACGATGGGATAAGTCCGATAAAAAGCCGACTTTCAGCACTAACCTCCGTAAGTATTTGGGATTAAGATCACAATTTAGCCTTAGCTCGTTTATTCCATCGTCAATTTTTGCGAACCATCTCCCAAACCGTTTGAGGAAAGTTGCTAGTCTTAAACACAAATGAGAGCGCTCTCATTTAACAATTACAACAAATAATTCTCTTTTATTAATCTGATTTGTGAGGCGGGTGATGAAAAAAATCTTACTGTGCTGTGCGGCTGGAATGTCCACCAGCATGCTCGTTCAACGAATGAATACCGAAGCAACCAAACGCGACATTGAAGTCGATATTCAAGCCGTTCCCGCCGCTGAGTTTGAACAGCGTATCCAAGATGCCGATGTCATACTGCTTGGCCCACAGGTGAAGTATGAACTGGCGCGCTTTAGCGCAATCGCCCAGCCTTTTGGCAAGCCCGTTGCCGTCATCGATATGATGGACTACGGCATGCTACGTGGCGACAAAGTGCTCGATAAGGCGCTAGCGCTAATCGCATAACGATTTCTTATTTGGGTCTTATTTTCCCTGTCAGCGTTATCTTCACCTTGTGGAGTCACTGCTATGAGTTTCTATGCTTCATTGATGCGCGTGGTTGAAAGCCACATCGCCCCTCTCGCGGGGAAAATCGGTAGTCAGCGACACATCATTGCTATCCGCGACGGCTTTATTTCAGCCATGCCCTTCCTGATTATCGGCAGTATCATGTTGATTATCGCCAACCCGCCGTTTGATGCACAAACCACATCCTCGTTCGGACAAGCATGGCTCTCCTTCGCCAAAGCGCACTGGGACACTATCACCATGCCTTTCTTCATGACAATGGGGCTAATGAGCGTATTTGTTACGGTGGGTACTGCATATAGTCTGGCAAAATCTTATGGAATTGACGGTCTCACCGCGGCACTGTTAGCGCTAATGGCATTCCTGCTGGCAGCGGCTCCTCAGCTTGAAAACAAAATGGCGCTCGACTACCTCGGTGGCCAAGGGGTTTTCACTGCTCTCATTTGCGCGATCTGGTCCGTTGAACTGATCCGTTTACTGAAAAAGTACAACATCACGATTCGTATGCCGGAACAGGTTCCACCGGCGATAGCCCGCTCCTTTGAACTACTCTATCCGGTCGTCGGTATTTTGCTCACGGTCTATCCGGTTAGCTTGTTTATGCAGAGCGAATTCAACCTGCTGCTGCCCGCCGCCGTGATGCAAGTTTTCCAGCCACTAATCGCCGTCGGTGACACGCTTCCTGCCATCTTGCTAGCACTGCTGATTGCCAACCTGCTATGGTTTGCGGGGATTCATGGCGACAACATTGTTACCGGCCTGCTTAACCCGATTTTTATGGCCAATATTGCCGCCAACGCTGCGTTAATGACCCACGGAATGGAAACAACTCAAATACTCACCGCACCTTATTGGTCATTTTATGTCTGTATTGGCGGTTCCGGTTCTACCTTAGTTCTCGCGATCCTTTACCTACGCAGCCGTTCAATTCATCTGCGAACCATCGGCAAACTTAGCGTAGTACCCGCCATCTTCAATATTAACGAACCATTGCTGTTTGGCTCCCCAGTGGTGATGAACCCGACGCTGTTTATCCCGTTAATCGTCGTGCCTATGGTCAACGCTGTTTTGGCCTACGTAGCGCTGCATTTAGATCTCGTACAAAAAATGGTGGCAATAGCCCCATGGACCGCTCCCGCGCCGCTCGGCGCGATGATCTCCGCCGCTTGGGACTACAAAGCGCTGATTCTGGTCTTAGTGCTGATGGTTATCGATATCTTGATTTGGTATCCGTTCTTTAAAGTCTATGAAAAACAGCTACTCGCTCAGGAAAATGAGCAAGCCCAAGAAATGGCCGCTGCCGCTGAAACTCAGCCTCAACCTTAAACCGATTTGAAAGATGTATCGGAGGAATTATGGATTTTGAACAAACGATCATGGAGCTGTTGGTTCATTCAGGCAGCGCTCGTAGCAGTGCATTGATGGCGCTTCAACGCGCCAGAGCCGGAGATTTTGTCGGTGCGCAAGAAATGATGGATGAGTCCAGAGCGGCTACGCGTGAAGCACACGGCATCCAGACGACGCTGATTGGCATGGATGAGGGTTGTGGAAAATTACAAATTAATCTGATTACCGTGCACGCACAGGATCATCTGATGAATGCCATGGTCATTCAGGATCTGGCGGGAGATATGATCGAACTGTATCGCCGACTGCCTGAAGAATCTGCTATGCAAGATCAAGAGGAGAGCCTCGCATGATCCCGATAAAAATTGCCATTATTGGCGGCGGTAGCAGCTACACTCCCGAACTGGTGGAAGGCATTATCCAGCGTTCAGAACAAATTCCGCTGTCTGAACTTGCCTTGGTAGACGTAGAGGCTGGCCATCACAAAGTGGATATCATTGCCGATTTGACCCGCCGGATGCTGGCACGCAATGGTCTTGAGCACGTAAAAGTCACCGTACATTTTTCGCCTGACGATGCCATCCGCGGCGCAAGTTTTGTATTAACTCAACTGCGTGTGGGGCAGCTTCCTGCTCGTGCCGCCGATGAACGTCTCGGTTTGAAATTTGGTTTGATTGGACAAGAAACCACCGGCGTTGGTGGCTTTGCCAAAGCGCTGCGCACTATCCCCGTGATGTTGAATATCGCTCGTAAAGTTGAGCAGTTAGCGCCCGATGCGTGGATTATCAACTTTACCAATCCGGCAGGGATCGTCACCGAAGCCGTTTCTCGCTATACCAAAGCCAAAATCATCGGCCTGTGTAACGTGCCGGTCACCATGCACCATATGATCGCAAAAATGTTACAGCGCCCTTATCAGGACGTTCAACTACGCTTTGCTGGATTGAATCATATGGTGTGGGTACATCAGGTCACCGCAGACGGGCAAGACCAAACACAGCGAGTGATCGACATGTTGTGCGATGGTGCGGCACTGACCATGAACAACATAAAAGAAGAGCCTTGGCCGCCGGAATTCCTGCGCGCACTGGGGGCGATCCCTTGCCCTTACCATCGTTATTTCTATCAAACACGCTCAATGTTGAAGGATGAAATGGCTGAAGCCAGCAAAGGCGGAACCCGCGCTGAACAGGTGATGAAAGTCGAGAAAGAGCTGTTTGAGCTGTATGCCGATCCGCATTTAGACCACAAGCCAGAGCAGCTCAGCTTCCGCGGAGGCTCTTTCTATTCAGAGGTCGCACTGGAACTGATCTGCGCCATCCACAACAATCTAGGCACGCGTCTGGTTGTTAACACACCAAACCACGGGGCGATCCGCGATCTGCCAGATGATGCTGTGATTGAAACTGACTGTATTGTAGATGCCCAAGGTGCTCATCCGTTGGCCTTTGGTTCTCTGCCCGTCTCAATGGTTGGACTCACACAAGAAGTGAAATCATTTGAGCGCTTAACCATTGAAGCCGCAGTACACGGCGACAGAAAATCTGCGCTTCTGGCGCTGGTCACTAACCCACTCATTGGCGATGCCGCACTGGCATCACCTTTATTAGATGAAGTGCTGGCGGTTAACAAAGAATATCTGCCACAATTTAATTAATGAGCAAGCATACCCCAGCCCATCGCGCAGCTGGGGTAGAAACCTAGCTCGCCGACGTGCTAAAGCTGCCAGCAATATTGGACTCAAAACGGCTATCCCCTAAATAGTTCGAGTTGTATTAAGGCGGCCAATGAGGGCACCCAGATGAGCTACTCTAGTCAGTCATTTGGGTGAGTGAAGGCAGCCAACAAAAATGCAACTTGAAGTATGACGGGTACATAAGGAAATTAACCATGACCACTCTTGAAGACGTTGCCGCCCGCGCTGGGGTATCCCGCGCCACGGTTTCACGCGTCGTTAATGGCGACAGTAACGTCAGGGAAAAGACGCGTCTCATGGTTGAAATGGCGATTGCCGAGCTGGGCTATAGCCCTCATCCCGCAGCCAGAGCATTAGCCTCCAGCCAAAGCCAAACATTAGGTTTAGTCACCACATCCTATCGCGGAGGTTTTTTCGGCGCGCTGATGGACAATGTACAGAGTGAGGCCGAAAGCCATCGCAAACAGCTTCTGGTGACTCAGGGGAAAAACAGCGCCGAAAATGAATGGCAGGCAATCCAACGTCTATATAATTTACGCTGCGACGGGCTGATTCTGCACGTCAGAGCGCTCAGTGACGAGCAATTGCGCCAGCTAGCACAGCAGGGGAAAGCATTTACAATTCTGGATCGCCTCGTTCCTGGCCTTGAAGATCGCTGTATCGCTTTTGACCACAATCACGCCAGCCAAATGGCAACTAACAGACTCATCGAACTTGGGCACACCAAAATCGCCTGCATCAGCGGTTCCTCCTTCCGACCTTCAAGTCAACTGCGCCGCCAAGGATTTTTGGATGCGATGCAAGCAGCAGGATTGCAACCCGTTGCCTGTTTGGAAGGTGATTACGATATGCAAAGCGGTTATCAAATGGCCGATAAGCTGCTACAAAGCCATCACCCAACAGCGATTTATTGCTGCAATGAAGAGATGGCGATCGGCGCATTGCTCGCTATCACCGAGCATCGACTCAATATTCCCAATGACATCTCACTCATCTGTTACGACAGCGGTGAACGTGCAGCCTTTGTACGTCCAGCATTAACCAGCCTTCATTTCCCAATAACGGATATGGCACGGCATGCAACCGAACGTCTGATCGATCCCAAATGCGCACCAGAAGTCTTTATACCAACGATCGTTGATCGTGGTTCGGTGATTGCGCGAAAAGGCAATTTATGAGCGAATAAGACCAATAATGTCTACCCAGATCGCCTTTGTAAGAAACTCATTCATAGAGTTACAGCAAAAAATCGACTTTCATCACAAAAATAGCCTGTAACTATGCTAGGATTCGCCGCCTTGTGGGATCGATTATTCTTGTCTCGACCCCTCGCAAATACTTTCCTATTTCCTCAATACTACTGACACGGGCCTTGCTATGACCAACAGCAACCGCATTCGCCTAACATGGATCAGTTTCTTCTCCTATGCACTTACCGGTGCATTGGTGATTGTCACCGGGATGGTGATGGGCAATATCGCAGAATACTTCAATCTGCCGATTTCCAGCATGAGTAACACTTTTACATTCCTTAATGCTGGCATTTTGGTCTCTATTTTCCTCAATGCATGGTTGATGGAAATCATCCCTCTCAAGCGTCAGCTGATTTTCGGTTTCGTGTTGATGATCTTAGCCGTTGCTGGCTTGATGGTCGGACACAGTCTGGTGATGTTCTCGCTGTGCATGTTTGTACTGGGCGTAGTGAGTGGGATTACGATGTCTATCGGTACCTTCCTCATCACCCATATCTATGAAGGCCGTCAGCGCGGCTCACGCCTGCTGTTCACCGACTCCTTCTTTAGCATGGCGGGGATGGTGTTCCCAATTGTCGCGGCAACCTTACTGGCTAACCATGTTACTTGGTACTGGGTTTATGCCTGCATCGGCGTGTTATATCTGGCGATTTTCGTATTGACGCTGATGTCTGACTTCCCTATTTTGGGCAAGAAAAAAGACGATCAAAGTGAGCCTGTCGCTAAAGAGAAGTGGGGCATTGGCGTACTATTCTTGTCGATTGCAGCACTGTGCTACATCCTTGGCCAATTGGGCTTTATCCAGTGGGTGCCAGAATATGCCAGTAAACACTTTAATATGAGCATCGAAGAAGCTGGCGCGCTAGTGAGCAACTTCTGGACGGCTTATATGGTTGGCATGTGGATCTTCAGCTTCATCCTGCGTTTCTTCGATCTACAACGCATCGTGACTGCTCTAGCCGCGCTTTCTACCGTGATGATGTATCTGTTCGTCACCACTGAGCAAGTCGGCATGCTGAGCATGTACATTCTCGGCCTTGGCTTCGTCAGCAGCGCAATTTATACCACGCTGATTACGTTAGGCTCGCTGCAAACCAAAGTGTCTTCACCAAAGCTGGTGAACTTCATTCTGACCTGCGGCACCATCGGTACTATGCTGACCTTCATCGTTACCGGCCCAATCGTTGCAAAAAGCGGTGCTCATGCAGCGCTGGCAACGGCCAATGGTCTGTATCTGGTGGTATTTGTGATGTGTTTACTATTGGGCTTCGTGACGCGTCACCGCCTACATGGCCACAGCACTAAATAATTCAGACTTGTGCTGAAAAAAAACCGGCCAGTAAAATGGCCGGTTTTTTATTACCGAAAGATTACGATTAACGCTTGAAATCCACGGCTTCCGACTGTTCCAAGTGCAACGTAGTTTTGGCTGGCTGAGTGCAAGCGATCACCGCGCCGTTGCGTACGGAATAGCGCACGGGAACCTGACGACGTACGGCGTCAAAACCACTATCAGCCGGCAATACAATGAGATTGGCGCTGTTCCCCACGTCGACTCCATAGTCCTTCAGATCCAAGGTCTTGGCGCCATGGTGAGTGATCAAATTGATACCGTCATTAATCTGGCCATAACCCATCAGCTGACACACGTGTAGTCCCATATGCAACACCTGCAGCATATTTGCTGTGCCAAGTGGATACCATGGATCAAATACATCATCATGGCCAAAACAGACGTTAATGCCTGATTCCAACATCTCTTTCACGCGCGTAACACCACGGCGTTTTGGATAAGTATCGAAGCGCCCCTGCAGATGAATATTCACTAGAGGGTTCGCCACAAAATTAATGCCTGACATTTTCAGCAAACGGAACAAACGTGAGGTATAGGCGCCGTTATAAGAATGCATCGCCGTAGTATGGCTCGCAGTAACTCGCGCCCCCATATCTTCACGGTGTGCCAATGCGGCAACGGTTTCCACAAAGCGAGACTGTTCGTCATCGATTTCATCGCAGTGAACATCAATCAAACGATCATATTTTTTCGCCAAGGCAAAGGTTTTATGCAGAGATTCCACACCGTATTCACGCGTGAATTCAAAGTGCGGAATGGCACCAACAACATCAGCACCTAAACGTAACGCCTCTTCCAGCAGAGCTTCGCCGTTAGGATAAGACATAATCCCTTCTTGCGGAAACGCGACGATTTGCAAATTGACCCACGGAGCGACTTCCTGCTTCACTTCAAGCATCGCTTTAAGCGCCGTTAATGTGGCGTCGGAAACGTCAACGTGGGTACGCACATGCTGAATACCGTTGGCGATTTGCCATTTCAGCGTTTGCCATGCGCGTTGTTTCACATCGTCATGAGTTAAGAGGGCTTTGCGTTCGGCCCAGCGCTCAATACCTTCAAACAGAGTGCCTGACTGGTTCCAGCTTGGCTGCCCAGCGGTTTGGGTCGTATCCAGATGAATATGCGGTTCAACAAAAGGCGGTAAAACGAGCCCTTGTTCAGCGTCCAGATTATTTGGCGAAACCGGTAATACGCCAGATTGCGCTTCGATGGTACTTATTTTTCCATCGTGCAAACGAATCTGCCAAAGACCTTCTTTGCCCGCTAACCGAGCATTAATGACCGCCTGAAGTAAGTTATTCGACACCGTTAGCCTCCGCATTTGTTATTGTTGATACTGCTGTTGTTGCCGTTTTACGATTCAGAATCGGGTTAAGTACCAGATAGCTCAGAGCGCCGCCGAGCACCGCATTCACCGGCACTACGCCTGGTAGCCAATGACCCGCCGCAATACCCAATGCTACGGCTAGAATAGCGACCCAATTGACGCTCATCATACGCACGGTAGCAAAGTGCTCATAGCGGCGGCGATTCATCAAGTAGTCAGCGATGATCACGCCCCCGACGGGAGGAATGGCGGCAGAGAGGAAGGTCAGCCAGCCAACAAAATTGTTATATAGCCACAGGGCACAGAGAGTGCCGATAATACCGTTTATAATCGACAGCGTTTTGCTCGACATGCCGGTAATGTTGGCAAAACCTAAACCTGACGCATACAGCGCATTGTCGTTAGTCGTCCAAATATTCAGCCCCAGCACCACGATAGCAGGCAGCAGCAAACCTTGGGCAATCATTACATCAGAAATGTCTGCCATGCCCAACGCCGCGGCGCCGGCGGCACCAAAGATAAACATCAAAGAGTTGCCGAGGAAGAACGCCACCATCGAAACTAACACCGCCAGCTTGGCGTTACGTCCAAAACGGACAAAGTCAGCGGTTAACGTTCCAGCACTGACAAAAGACCCCACCACTAATGCCAACGCAACGTTGAAATCCAAAGGCTCGGCAGGTACCACCGCTTTCAACGCGTCTAAGCCGCCCATTCCGTGTACCGCAAGCCAAACTGAGTAACCGCCAAGGCAAGCAATGGCAGGAACCGCAATCACCGAAAGCACCGTCAGTGCTGAAATACCAAAGAAAACGGTCACCGTCATCAGCAGCCCAGAAATCGCGATTAGCAAATTAATATCGAGCCCTGTCGCCTTCCCTACCGGAATAGCGAACATCGCAACGCCCACACCAAACCAGCCGACCTGAGTTCCTCCCAGCAACAGCGATGGTAGCCATGAGCCTTTAACACCAAAAGAAAATCGAGCAAGAAGATGTGTGGTTAGGCCGGTTTTCGCACCGATGTAGCCGAGAATAGAAGTGTAAATACCGAGAAGAAGATTACCGAGGAGTACTGCGAGGAAGAAATCATGATAACTAAGACCGGTTCCGAGAGCGCCTCCGGTCCACATACTGGCGGAAAAGAAGGTTAATCCCAGCATGACAAACGTCAATGCCAATACCCCTTTCCGCGCTGACTGCGGGACGGGCCCCTGACTATAGTTGTTATCTTGCGACACGACATTCCTCCTTTCGCTGTTTTCAGGCCAAAAAATCCGCCGCATTCTATTCTTCTGCATACAAAAAGCAATCGTTTTCGTGTGGGTTATAAGAATTTTATCGATTTCTGCCTGTTTGGCCGATGTGATTACTCTATTGTTTAAAATTAAAACAAAATGGCATTTCACTTTTTCTGATACTGCTTAGGTCGCCCACCTCCATGACTGACTCGTTTCAGCCAAAGTTGCGAAAAATCAGCAACTTAACAAATTTTCAATAAAATCAGTCAGCTACCACCTTAGAGGTATATGGAAAGCAAATTGATTTACATCAATAAACACAACCTACGGAGGATTATGGTAGGCGTAGACTTCTTTCATTTGCAGCAAATTCTGAGGCAAAAATGAGCAAACTAAGACTCGCCATTATCGGTAACGGGATGGTCGGCCATCGCTTCATCGAAGAACTATTAGAAAAAGCTGAACCGAATCAATTTGAGATTACCGTATTCTGTGAAGAGCCCCGCGTCGCCTATGACCGCGTTCATCTTTCTTCCTATTTTTCGCATCACACCGCTGAAGAGCTTTCACTGGTTCGTGAAGGCTTCTATCAGAAACACAACGTGAATGTGCTGGTTGGCGAGCGCGCTATCACCATCAATCGCAGCGAAAAAATCATCTATTCCAACTCTGGCCGTACTATCCACTACGACAAACTGATTATGGCAACCGGCTCTTATCCATGGGTTCCGCCAATCAAGGGAAGTGAAGGCCAAGATTGCTTTGTTTACCGAACCATCGAAGACCTTAACGCTATCGAAGCCTGTGCACGCCTCAGTAAACGCGGTGCCGTTGTCGGCGGTGGACTGTTAGGTCTTGAAGCCGCTGGCGCCCTAAAAAACCTCGGCGTTGAAACTCATGTTATTGAATTTGCGCCCGTTCTTATGGCCGAGCAGCTCGACCCAATGGGCGGTCAACAACTGCGTGAGAAAATTGAGCGTATGGGCGTGCGCGTTCATACCAGCAAAAACACGCAAGAGATCGTACATTCAGGCAGCGAAGCTCGTAAAACCATGCGCTTTGCCGACGGCACTGAGCTGGAAATCGACTTTATCGTCTTCTCCACGGGGATTCGCCCACAAGACAAATTGGCACATCAGTGCGGTTTAGCCACAGCCCGTCGCGGCGGGATCGTGATTAACGATCAGTGCCAAACCTCAGATCCTGACGTCTATGCCATCGGTGAATGTGCCTCTTGGAACGATCGTACTTTCGGCTTGGTTGCTCCCGGCTACAAAATGGCTCAGGTCACCGTTGACCATTTGCTTGGCAAAGAAAACGGATTCCACGGCGCGGATATGAGCGCCAAACTGAAACTGTTGGGCGTAGACGTCGGCGGCATCGGTGATGCCCATGGCCGTACCGAAGGCGCACGCAGCTATGTTTATCTGGATGAAAGCCAAGAAATCTATAAACGCATTATCGTCAGCGCTGACAACAAACGTCTGCTCGGCGCCGTTTTAGTTGGAGATACCAGCGACTACGGTAATCTGCTACAGCTCACACTGAACGACATCGAACTGCCAGAGCACCCAGACAGCCTCATTTTGCCTGCTCATGCGGGTAAAGGTAAACCGGCTATCGGCGTAGAGTCTCTGCCTGAAACCGCTCAAATCTGTTCTTGCTTCGACGTCAGCAAAGGCGACATCATTAAAGCTGTGAATGCAGGTTGTCATACCGTCGCCGCGATTAAATCTGCAACAAAAGCGGGCACCGGCTGCGGTGGCTGTATTCCACTCGTTACTCAGGTTCTGAACGCTGAGTTGGCGAAACAAGGTATCGAAGTTAACAACCATCTGTGTGAACACTTTGCCTATTCACGTCAGGAGCTCTATCACCTGATTCGCGTCGAACAGATCAAATCTTTCAGCGAATTGCTGGCAAAATACGGCAAAGGCTACGGCTGTGAAGTATGCAAACCTACCGTGGGCTCTCTGCTAGCCTCTTGCTGGAACGACTACGTTCTACAGCCAGACCTCACTCCGCTACAAGATACCAACGATAACTTCCTCGCTAACATTCAGAAAGATGGTACTTATTCGGTCATTCCTCGCTCTGCCGGCGGTGAAATTACGCCAGAAGGACTGATGGCAATCGGCGAAATTGCTCGCGAATATAATCTGTATACCAAAATCACGGGCTCGCAGCGTATCGGTATGTTTGGAGCGCAAAAAGACGATCTGCCCGCTATCTGGAGCAAACTGATTGAAGCCGGCTTCGAAACCGGTCACGCCTATGCCAAAGCGCTGCGCATGGCGAAAACCTGCGTCGGTAGTACTTGGTGCCGTTATGGCGTTGGCGACAGCGTTGGCTTCGGCGTGGAATTAGAAAACCGCTACAAAGGCATTCGTACTCCACACAAAATGAAGTTTGGTGTGTCTGGTTGTACGCGTGAGTGTTCCGAAGCACAGGGCAAAGATGTGGGGATTATCGCCACCGAAAACGGCTGGAATCTCTATGTTTGCGGCAACGGGGGGATGAAACCGCGCCATGGTGACCTGCTGGCCGCCGATCTGGATCGTGAAACCCTGATCAAATATCTCGACCGCTTCATGATGTTCTATATCCGTACCGGCGATAAATTGCAGCGAACCTCCGTTTGGCTGGAAAGCTTGGAAGGCGGTATCGACTACCTGCGCTCCGTCATCATTGACGACAAGCTGGGCATGAACGCCCTGTTAGAACAAGAAATGACCCGTCTACGCGAAAAAGTTATCTGCGAGTGGACTGAAACCGTTAACACACCAGCCGCTCAGGTTCGTTTCGCACACTTTATCAACAGTGACCAACGCGATCCTAATGTCCAAATCGTTCCAGAGCGCGCACAGCATCGCCCTGCACGTCCAGATGAACGCATCCCTGTCACCCTGATTGCAACCGAGGAGGCTAACGCATGAGCCAGTGGATCAATGTCTGCCCATTAAACGACATCCTGCCGGGCACCGGCGTGTGCGCATTAGTCGGAAGCCATCAGGTCGCCGTGTTTCGACCGTATCAGGATGAACAAGTATTCGCCATCAGCAATATCGATCCGTTTGCCGGTTCAAGCGTGCTATCTCGTGGACTGATTGCCGAGCATCAAGGTGAGTTATGGGTAGCCAGCCCCTTGAAAAAGCAGCATTTCCGCTTGGTAGATGGCTATTGTCTTGAAGATGAAACCCACTCGGTTCCACACTTTAAGACCCGTTTAGTTGATGGGTTTGTGCAGGTGCAGGCGGTGGGTGAGTGAGCGAGGCGGATATCCGGTCAGTGTAAGGTTTCGTACGCCTAAGGCACCGAAATCTACATATGCGCTAATGCAAGCGTCCGAGCAAGGCGGCTCAATCGCCATTCTGGCTCCTCCGTTCTTTCGCCGACGTCCTGTCGGCGAATCCTAGCCGGACGCCTCCCTTCGGCTGAAGGACAACGTGCCGGAAGCTGTTATTGACGGGCGGTAGAAACCTTACACAGCAACAAAATATCAAGTCACCCTAATTTCAGTTTTCACCAAAATTTTCACCTTTAATCTTTAACAACTAATGGAAGCCAGTATGTTTACCGACACCATCAATAAATGCGCTACCAATGCAGCACGCATTGTTCGCCTGAACAAAGATAACCCGTTTGGTTTTTGGATTAGCTCTGCGATGGCAGGGGCTTATGTTGGCCTCGGCATCATTCTGATTTTTACACTGGGAAATATGGTCGAGCCCGCATTACGTCCGTTGTTAATGGGAGCCACCTTTGGTATCGCCCTGACATTAGTCATTATCGCAGGCTCTGAGTTATTTACCGGCCACACGATGTTCCTGACCCTCGGTGTAAAAGCGGGCACCATTAGCGGAAGCCAATGGTTAGCCATCCTGCCGCAAACATGGCTAGGGAACCTTATCGGTTCAATCTTCGTCGCCGTTTTATATTACTACGGCGGCGGCAACCTACTACCGGTTGACAGCAGCTTGGTCCACACCGCAGCGTTAGCAAAAACAACGGCTCCCGCAGCCGTACTCTTCTTCAAGGGCGCGCTGTGTAACTGGCTGGTTTGCTTGGCAATCTGGATGGCACTTCGCACCGAAGGCGCAGGCAAATTCCTCGCTATCTGGTGGTGTTTACTGGCATTTATCGCATCAGGCTACGAGCACTCGGTTGCCAACATGACCCTTTTTGCCCTATCTTGGCTCGGTAATCACAGCGAATCCTTTACTCTAAGCGGTATTGGCCACAACCTGCTGTGGGTGACACTGGATAATACGTTATC
Source organism: Hafnia paralvei (assembly GCF_020150375.1). Classification (NCBI taxonomy): domain Bacteria; kingdom Pseudomonadati; phylum Pseudomonadota; class Gammaproteobacteria; order Enterobacterales; family Hafniaceae; genus Hafnia; species Hafnia paralvei. The sequence continues at coordinate 4,373,053 of NZ_CP083737.1, forward strand.
CGGTGCGGTCTTTATGGGTCTCGGTTACTGGTATGCAACACCGCGCGCGCAGCGCCCGGTGGCGGAAGTTTCGGCACAACAGAATCAGACAGCTTAATGATTTTATGGCGCATTGCTTAGGCGATGCGCTTTTTTGCCGAAGCAAATTCCGTAGTGAGGATTGTTCGATGGACTATTTACCGATTTTTTGTCAGTTGCAACAAAAGGCCTGCCTGCTGGTTGGCGGCGGCGAAGTCGCTGAACGTAAAGCAAGGCTGCTGATGGATGCAGGGGCTGATATCACGGTTAATGCCAAAGAGTTCACGCCACAGTTCGACCTATGGGCAAAAGATGGCAAGCTAAAGCAGGCGCACGGTGAGTTCTCCCCTACTCTACTCGAAGGTGTATGGCTGGTTATCGCTGCGACTGACGATGAGAACGTCAACGATCTCGTGTTCCAACAGGCCAGCGAACGCCAGATTTTCTGCAACGTGGTCGATGCACCTAAGCGCGCCAGTTTTATCATGCCCTCTATTATCGACCGCTCACCGCTTATGGTCGCCGTTTCATCCGGTGGTAAATCTCCGGTGCTAGCGCGCTTGCTGCGCGAAAAACTGGAAGCAATCCTACCGCAACATTTAGGCCAGCTCGCTCGTTTAGCGGGTGATTTACGCCAGCAGGTGAAAGATAAATTCTCAACCATCACGCTACGCCGCCGTTTTTGGGAGCGTCTATTTGCGCATGACCGCTTAGCCCAATCGCTGGCAAATCAGGATGCAGCGATGGTAGACAAACACCTCACCGATCTCTTTGAACAGCCTCTGGAGCAGCGTGGTGAAGTTGTATTGGTTGGCGCTGGCCCCGGTGACGCAGGACTACTCACGCTAAAGGGTCTACAGCAAATCCAGCAGGCCGATGTAGTCGTTTATGACCGACTAGTTTCTGATGACATCATGAATTTAGTTCGACGCGACGCCGAACGCATTTTCGTGGGCAAACGGGCTGGCTACCACTGCGTACCGCAGGATGAAATTAATCAAATCCTATTACGCAATGCGCGTAACGGCAAACGTGTCGTTCGCTTGAAAGGTGGAGACCCCTTCATTTTTGGTCGCGGTGGCGAGGAGCTAGAAGTATTAGCAGATGACAGTATCGCGTTTTCCGTTGTCCCTGGGATCACGGCCGCCTCTGGCTGTTCAGCCTATAGCGGTATTCCACTAACCCACCGAGATTATGCGCAAAGCGTGCGGCTAGTGACTGGGCATGCCAAGAAAGACACGTCGCTGGACTGGGCTAATTTAGCCGCCGAAAAACAAACATTAGTGTTTTATATGGGTCTCAATCAGGCCGCTGAAATTGAGGCACAGCTCATCAAGCATGGTATGAGCAAGTCAATGCCAATCGCCTTGGTTGAAAATGGAACCTCGGTACAACAAAAAGTCGTTACCGGTGAACTGTCAGCGCTTGGTGAATTAGCTCTGCAGGTTGAAAGCCCAAGCCTGATCATTGTCGGCACAGTGGTTTCATTACGTGACAAGCTCAACTGGTTTAGCGCTGCGACTAAAAAGTAACACTAAACGGTTTGTTAGACACAGCCACTAACAACAACGTTATCCCTTCAATTCAAGCCTTGAGGCCACGCCTCAAGGCTTAGCCTCATCAAAATCCCTCAATTTGAATCAGCCAGCCTTCATAGGCTATAAAGTAATTGGACTCAATACGTTGTCATAACGTGATAAATAAATGAAAAAGGTTAATAGATAAATCAAACTCTCAACATTAAAACTAAATGTGCTAGATATTCTTTCTGTGTTTTTATTTAAATAAAATGGACTGGTAAAAGAGCATTAAAATAACCGATATCTAAAATAATATCCGCAAGCAACGCATAATTAAGCTTTGCTTAAAAAAGCTTTCAGGTCATTACTCGACCTCCATGCTTGTAAGCATAAATCTTATATCATATAGTCGCACACCTATATTTGAGCGAGGTGTCTTAATCAAACATTCGTTTCAGATATTAATACTAAGCAATTAATATTAATTTAATAACGGGAATGAAAATGAATAAATTTATTAAGCTCTCCATTGTTGCCGCAGTACTCTCCACTCTGACCGCTTGTACTGGACACATTGATAACAAAGCAAAAAACTGTAGCTACGACTATTTATTCCACCCTGCGATTTCAATCTCTAAAATGATTGGTGGCTGTGGCAACGTTGATTCACAGAAGTAATTCTTAACTTATCGGAGAGGCCACGGTAGACATTCACCATATCTATATTTATGGTTTTATTATTAACCATCGGTGGCCAATCATCAATATTGCTCTTATTTCAAGGGCAATACCCCCAATAAAATAGAGAACATTAAGCCCACAGTCCTCATGCTTTCTGAATAACATCCTATTTTTATTATTAAAGTAACTTGTTTCAGATTATATTCACATCATAATCGCGAAGCATAAAAAAACCCACCAAGAGGCGGGTTCTGATTATCATGTGCTTTGAAGCTTACGGCTGTGCAACGAATCCTATAGCATCGTAAACTTTTTTCACGGTTTCCTGCGCACGAGCACGCGCTTTCTGAGCACCGTCACGCATCACCTGCTGTAAGAAAGCTTCATCATTACGGAAACGGTTATAGCGCTCCTGCAATTCAGTTAGCATGCCAGAAACAGCATCAGCAACCGCACCTTTCAGATGACCATACATTTTCCCTTCGAACTCTAGCTCAAGTTCTGGAATGCTTTTGCCGGTCACACCCGACAAGATATCTAGCAAGTTTGAAACGCCAGCCTTATTCACCACGTCATAGCGGACAACCGCAGGCTCATCAGAATCTGTCACCGCACGTTTGATCTTCTTGATGACTGATTTCGGATCTTCCAGCAAGCCGATCACGTTGTTACGGTTATCGTCAGATTTGGACATCTTTTTGGTTGGTTCCAGCAAAGACATCACACGAGCGCCAGACTTAGGTATAAACGGCTCTGGAACCTTAAAGATATCGCCATACAATGCGTTAAAGCGGGCTGCAACATCACGGCTCAATTCTAAATGCTGCTTCTGATCTTCCCCAACCGGTACCTGAGTCGTCTGATACAGCAAGATATCAGCCGCCATGAGTACAGGGTAATCAAAGAGACCTGCGTTGATGTTTTCAGCATAGCGCGCAGATTTGTCTTTAAACTGCGTCATACGGCTGAGCTCACCAAAATAGGTGTAGCAGTTAAGCACCCAGCCAAGCTGAGCATGTTCAGGAACATGAGACTGGACAAAGATAGTGCTTTTTTCTGGATCAATACCGCAGGCCAGATAGAGCGCTAGCGTATCTAGCGTTGCTTTACGCAGTTGCTGCGCATCCTGACGCACGGTAATCGCATGCTGGTCAACGATGCAATAAATGCAGTCATACTCATCTTGCATCTGCACCCATTGGCGCAAAGCTCCCATGTAGTTACCAATGGTCAGTTCACCAGATGGCTGTGCGCCACTGAAAACGATGGGCTTACTCATGTCTCGGTTCCTATACGTCTTAGCTTAAAGGGGGTAGCCCGATCAGGGGCAACAACTCAGAAAATTGGTTCAGCACACAGCTTGGCTCGCTACGCTCAATCGGTTCGCCGTAGTTATACCCATAGGTCATCCCAACTGAAGGACATCCGGCCGCATGTGCAGCCTGAATGTCATTACGGGAATCGCCCACGAATAACAACTCACTCGCCAATACACCCGTTTGGGCTAAAACCAGATACAACGGTGCTGGATGTGGCTTTTTCTTCACCACATCATCGCCGCCGACAATGTGGCTGAAATAGCCATCGATGCCGAGAGAGGCCAACAACGGGCGAACAAAAGGAGTGGGTTTATTCGTGATAACCGCAAGCGGATAGCCTTTATGGGATAAAGCGGCAAGCGTTTCTTTGACCTGAGGATATAGCTGACTGCCCGTTTCAACCGTGCTGGCATAGTAGAAATCGAACGCGGCTCGAGCTCGTTGGCACAATGCATCCGTCGGCTCTTTATCGGCCCACACTAGCGCCCGATTAACCAACATATCGGCACCATTGCCGATCCAATTTTTAACACGAGCCAAACCAGGAACAGGTAAACCCAGTTCTTTCATCGCCTTATCCATGGCTGCCGATAGACCAGAGGCGCTATCGACAAGCGTGCCATCCAGATCGAAGGCTACCGCCTGTATCTTCTCAAACTGGTGAGGAGAACAACCAGCCGACACGAAGTTATTCATATTATTCACTCTGAGCGGTGGCTTTAGCGATTTCGCCGCGCATCTGAGTGATAATTTGTTCATAGTCTGGGTGACCGAAAATAGCAGAGCCTGCGACAAACATATCTGCACCTGCCGCAGCAATGGCACCGATATTATCGACTTTCACACCGCCATCCACTTCTAAGCGAATATCACGGCCGCTAGCGTCAATCAGCTTACGTACCTGACGTAGCTTATCTAACGTTGCAGGAATAAATGATTGTCCACCAAAGCCAGGGTTAACCGACATCAATAAAATCACATCAACTTTATCCATCACGTATTCAAGATAACTGAGTGATGTCGCCGGATTGAATACCAGACCCGCTTTACAACCTAAAGATTTAATCAGCTGCAATGAACGGTCGACGTGCTCTGAGGCTTCTGGATGAAAAGAAATAATGCTAGCACCGGCTTCGGCAAAATCAGGAATGATTCGATCAACTGGTTTTACCATCAGATGGACATCGATAGGCGCGGTGATTCCATAATCGCGCAGAGCCTTACACACCATCGGGCCAATGGTTAAATTCGGGACATAATGGTTATCCATTACGTCAAAATGAACAACGTCTGCGCCTGACGCCAGTACTTTCGCAGTATCCTCACCTAATCTGGCAAAGTCTGCTGACAAAATCGACGGGGCAATTAAATACTGTTTCATCCGTTTCTCCATGTGCTCGGTTCAGACACTGTGCAAATTTCAGGAATACAGCGCCAACAATTCGTCTACTTTGTTGCGTCCGCCTACCTTACTACTGATTGTACGGCGCGCACTCACTACAAACAGATCCGCCTGTGCATACCACTGACGCGTCAGTTCGGTGTCATGATTCGAAATCAGAACTGGAATCTTCTGCCGCGACGACAGGTTTGAAGCCACTTCGGCCAGCTTCATCTGGTCTGTCATGCTAAAACTGTTGGTATGATAAGCCGTAAAATTCGCGGTTGCCGACAACGGCGCATAGGGAGGATCGCAATATACAACGGTTCCTTCCACGGCTTGCCCCATTGACTGCGTATAGTGCTCACAGACAAAGGTTGCTTTCTGGGCTTTCTGCGCAAACCAGTACAGTTCTGCTTCAGGAAAATAAGGCTTCTTGTAACGGCCAAATGGCACATTAAATTCACCGCGTGAGTTATAGCGGCATAAACCGTTATAACAGTGACGGTTCAAATACAAGAACAGTACCGCTCTCCGGTACGGGTCAACGCTCTGATTAAACTCAGCGCGTAACGCATAAAACATCTCAGACTGATTAAATTCGCCACTGAACATCACCTTGGCGTCGCGAACAAAATTATCAGGCTGGGTCTTAACGATGTTATACAGATTGATCAGGTCAGCATTAATATCAGCTAACAAGTATTCTTCATAATCCGTATTCAAAAATACGGAGCCGGCCCCAACAAAGGGCTCGATCAACCGCTTTCCTGCAGGCAAATATCGACGGATCTCGTCTACCAGTGGATACTTTCCACCAGCCCATTTTAAAAAAGCGCGGTTTTTCTTCATGCCGTCAGTAAGCTACTTTTACAATTCAAATCGGCGGATCAAACACTGTTCGAGACAGCACTTCAGCGCGCATTTTATACCCTGCAACTTGAGAACAGCGGCATCAAACGATACCGCTGCCCATTGAAGCAAAGTATTCCACTGTTTATTTTTTGAGATCTTTTTGTACTTGAGCCATCGGACGTACCCAAGGATTCTTCGCTTGAACCTCAGCAGGCAATGTAGATACCGCCCGTTTTGCTTCAGCAGGACTTGAGTAACTACCACTTACCAATACATACCATGGCTTACCGTTACGCGTCGTTTCATAAACCCAGTAATGCGACAAATTCTGTTTTTTCGCAAAGGCATTTAACGACTCAGAACGTGATGCACTGCTTAGCTGCAATGTGTAATGGCTAGCTGGAGCACCTTTCAGCGACGTATTGGCACCACTTACTGCAGAGCTTACCGCACCGCTATTTGTCACCGGTTTTGTCGGAACCTTCGCAGTATTTGCGCTTGGTTTCGCAACATTGGCAACATTAGTTGGTGTTTTAGCGGCCGTTGTTTTACCTGAATGAGGTTTAGACGTCGCTACAGGTTTAGTCTGTACTGGTCGAATATTCTGTATGGCACCAGTGGTAGTCGATGACGGTTTAGAGACCACCGAGCCAGAACCCAATGTCGCTGGAGCCGTTGGCAACGTTGAAGCGTTAACTCCACCGTCAACGCCCTGAACCGCCGAATCTACCTGACCTTGCTGCTGAGTCAACGCATCGGACATGTTGTTACCGGCAAGATCAATACGTTGCTGACCTTGTTGACCCTGAACGGGAGCAGCCTGAGTTGGCGTTCCAGAAATAGGTGGAACAGAAACATCCTGCGGTTGCGAAGCTGTTGCGCTACCGCTATCAGCAGAGTGGTCAATCATGCCTGAGTTGTTCACACCACTGCCATCATGCTCATCAGTGGTATTGCTGGCCGTGTTGTTGGATAGGGAAGATGACCCCGAAAGGCTAATATCTCTGGTTCCACCATTGCTAGGCTGCTGAGCTGTTTCACTTTTCGTCGGTGATTTCAGCGCAGAGCCAATCCCAATGATTAACACCAGCAGCACCAGAATACCAATCCCCATCATCATATGCTGACGAGAAACCGCTAATTTTGGAGCCGCAGGGCGAGCCTTGCGTGTACGAGTTGGACGACGATCGCTAGCATCAGGCTTCAGATCTTCATCAGGTTTAAACTCTTCTTCTTCCATATCCACCCTCCAGTCAGAGGCAAAACCGGTGGGGCGCTTTTATTCTCACCGGTCAACTCAATATTTAATGATTCGACAACATCAATCGCGGCAATCCGCAATTGCAGCTAGGACAATCTCATGAGCTACGCCTGCACGCACTTCTGACTGACCAATCGCGATTGGCAGCACCAGACGCAGTTCACCAGCCAGAACCTTCTTATCACGCATCATATGTGGTAGGTAGGATTCTGGAGTCATACTTTTTGGCCCGGAAACTGGCAGACCCGCCCGCGTAATCAACGTTCTGACGCGAGCAACATCAGCCTCATTAAACTGACCAAGACGGCGAGCAGTATGCGCAGCCATCATCATGCCAGCCGCAACAGCCTCACCATGCAACCATTTACCATAGCCCATTTCTGCTTCAATCGCATGACCATAGGTGTGACCTAAGTTCAGCAATGCTCGCACGCCCTGCTCTGTTTCATCCGCAGCAACCACTTCCGCTTTAAGCTCACAACAACGGCGAATGCAGTACGCCATTGCTGTTGGTTCAAGGTTTAGCAGCGCATCCAGATGTTCTTCTAACCAAACGAAGAATTCACCATCCAGAATAATGCCGTATTTAATGACCTCGGCTAAACCAGAGGCAAGTTCGCGCGCTGGCAGCGTTTTTAAACAGTCAATATCCACAACAACAGATGCGGGTTGATAAAAAGCCCCGATCATATTCTTTCCAAGTGGATGATTGACCGCTGTTTTTCCGCCAACAGAAGAGTCAACCTGAGACAGTAATGTCGTTGGCACCTGAATAAAACGAACACCGCGCTGATAGCACGCCGCCGCAAAACCCGTTAAATCGCCAATAACACCACCACCTAGAGCGATAAGCGTAGTATCACGCCCGTGGGGCTTTTGCAGTAATGCGGTAAAAACCTGCTCCATCACAGACAACGTTTTGTATTGTTCGCCGTCCGGCAAGATCACCTGATCCACCCGAACACCGGTCTGCTCAAGAGCATGTCTAACACGATCAAGATAGATTGGCGCTAACGTTTCGTTAGTCACTAACATCGCCTGATCGCCCGCCTTTAGAGGCAGGAATGAAGCAGGCTCCTCAAACAAACCAGAGGCTATCGTTATCGGGTAGCTACGCTCCCCAAGAGTGACGGTAATCCTTTCCATGGTGTGCTCAGAACCTTTTTCAGATTAAGAATTCAATATAATCAGTTGCTTTCCAGCATATGGATAATCTGGTTTGCAACAACTTTAGCACTTTGATCATCCGTACGGATGGTCACGTCAGCAATTTCTTCGTACAGAGGATTGCGTTCTTTTGCCAAGTCTTCCAGCACTTCACGCGGTGTATCTACCTGCAACAGCGGACGTTTTTTATCACGCTGCGTACGAGCAAGCTGCTTCTCGATGGTGGTTTCAAGATAAACAACCACGCCGCGAGCTGACAAGCGGTTACGGGTTTCGCGAGATTTCACGGAACCACCACCCGTTGCCAGGACAATGCCTTGTTTCTCAGTCAGTTCATTGATGACTTTTTCTTCACGATCGCGGAATCCTTCTTCGCCTTCCACGTCGAATACCCAGCTAACATCAGCTCCGGTGCGTCGCTCAATTTCTTGATCGGAATCGAAGAACTCCATATTCAGTTGCTGAGCTAACTGACGACCAATAGTACTTTTGCCGGCACCCATAGGCCCAACCAGAAAGATATTGCGTTTCTCTGCCATGTTTTTCGGTACTACTAAGACAATTCGTTAATGATAACCCGCCCCGCCAATCAAATTAGCGACGGGACCTAAACTGAAACCTCATGAGCGATAGTGTGAGATCAGACGAAAAATTATCTCAACACTCTAGGTAGTTTGGCAACCGAATAAATCACAGCGCACGCCAAAGGTTAAATCACGGCGATAACGCTTTGGCCGGGGTACGGAAAAGCTCGGTGCTTAATTCGCTACCCTTGTAAGCTAAATCAAGCGCAGCGTCAAACGCGGAAACCATTCATGTGATAAAAAATTTTACCATTTGGGTAAAAAAAGTATCGAATGGTTATTTCCTGAGTAATGATGAGGGCGTTTCAGTTTTTACCAGCTTAGGGGTGATAAAAATCACCAGCTCACGGCGTTTAGACGCATCTGTTGAGTCGCGGAAAAGTGCCCCAAGTAGGGGTATATCGCCTAACTTAGGCACTTGTGTTTTCCCATGCGTCGTCTGTCGTTGAAAGATTCCGCCTAAAATCACGGTATCCCCATCAGACAAAGTGACCTGCGTTTTTATTTCTTGTTTGTCGATAGCTAATGCCTCGCCATCGCCCTGCTTGATACTCCTACCAGGCATATTTTGCGTAATCTGCAGCGTTAGCGTGATTTTTCCATTGCGCATTACGCGAGGTGTAACCTCCATCCCTAACACGGCTTCCTTAAACTCTATCGAGGTAGAGCCACTGGCCCCGCTGGAAACCTCATAAGGAATTTCAGTCCCCTGCTTAATGCTGGCAGTTTGCAAATTCGTCGCCATCAAATGCGGGCTCGCAATAATCTCGACATTATCCTCCTGCTCAAGCGCTGAAAGCTCCAGTTCCAATAAACGGCCACCAATGCGAGCGATCTGAAATCCAGCATTAAATGAACGCCCTTCGGCAGGCAGTCCCATGTTGAATTGGTTCAGCCGAAAATTACTGGAGTCCGAATCTGAAGATGTTGTCTCATCGGAGTCAGCTGTCCCCCAGCGCACACCAAGTTCATTCAGACTTTCGCGATTAATCGTCACAATGTGCGCAGTGAGCTGCACCTGAGACACCGGTTGATCAAGCTCATCTATCCATGCCTGAACCGCTCTGGTGTTCTCAGGAAGGTCTCGCACCAAAATCGTATTCGTCCTAGGATCTGCACTGACCGTTCCCTGAGCGCTTAATAATCCGCCCTTTTGCTGCGTCAGATTTTTTACCACTGCATCAACATCCGCTTGCTGTAACGCGATGGTCAGAGAAATTGGCCGCTGCGCATTTTCCTGCAACTGCTTGTTGTGAACCCGCTCCTGTCGTTTATCAACCACGGCCATTGTCTGCACAAAAAGAATATTGCCTGTCTGCTCTATCGAGAGTTCATGTAGCCGCGCTATTGCCTGCATGGCCCGCTTCCAAGGCACATCGACCAGTTTCAACGAGGTATTGCCTTTCACATCCTCACTAACAATCAGATTAAGGTGTTGATTATCAGCCAGAGCCTGTAATACGTTAACTAATGGAGCATCAGAGAAGGCGAGTGTAATCGGCGTATCATCTCGTATTTTTGTAGCCCATGAGGCAAAGGCCAACGCCCACAGCAGGCAGCCATAACAGCATCCATATTTTAATCTCTTCATTCCCTTGCTCCATCTGCAATACTCTCAACAGCACAACCAAACGGATAAACAGTCGGCCGCCTGATGGCTGAATATTCGGCATGACCTTCGCCTTTAACGTTTTCGTCTTTCACTCGCGGGGAAAATTTAGGCACAGACATTACGCTCTCGCCATTTGGCAAAAGTAACCACACAGTCCAGCAGCGACCATTCCCAATAACCCCAAGAACTCTGGCTGCATCTGACTCTGTTTTTATTGATTCTGGTATCCAAGAGTGAAATGGATCACGCTCTGCCTGTGTGATGGATACCGGCGCCATTTCCAATATCAGCAGCAACGAAAGTCCCCCGAGGCGAATTGTGTGGCTCCACTTCATGACAGTTCACCGACCAGTAGCTGGACTGAAATCATTTCTGGCTCAGAGTGAAGCTCTATCTGCATAATCGGTCTAGCACACTGTGCCAATCTATCGATTAACTGCATCAGCTGAGTGAAGTTAAGCGTGGCATTCATTTGCCATCGCCCACTATTCGGTTCCTGCGTATTTTTGTCCTTCTGCCAGTTAATTTGCTGGGCAAAGCGCTCGCCGACAGGCAAATCGTTACACTGAGTGGCTAATGGCTTTAACAGCAACGTATCAACAGAAATTTTTAGTAGCAGCGTTCTTTGGCTCAAAACATCTTTGACCATGCGTTCTTGATGCATCTCCGCCCCATTTTTGGCTGTCCAAGTCGACGACTCCATCCACTGAGCTAGCGCCGTTAAACCAAGCCTTCCACCAATAAGACAAATCAGACACGCGGCAAGTAAAACAAAATAAAAACGCCGGGGTGATAGCATGCACAGCCAACAGATAAGCGGCTCTAGAGCACCACTATTGATCTTCATGTGAACGTCCCTGTGTATTGTCGCTTTGCCAGCCCACGGTCTTCCCTTGCAACAAAAAGCTCTGCTGGCCTTGCCCCGAGTCAGCCATTTTCAGCAGATGTAAACCTGCAGCGCTGTCAACTTTGCTGAAACGCTCAATAAAAACGGCGATCGCCTCGGGGGTTAACGCCGTGCCTTCAAGTTCAAGCTGATCCGATTGCAACGACAGGCGTGTAAACCATATTTGCGCGGGTACATAGCGCTGCATATCCACCAACAGGGCTAAGAGTTGTAACCCTGACTCACGCCCCTTCTCATATCGTTGATACTGGCTAAGTTGCGTCTTTGCCTGAGAACTCCACATGAGTAACTGAGTTTTCTGCTGCTGCAGTCGTTGAGTTCGTTGCTGGTAAATCGCAATGTCCATTCGCCAATAGTGCATGTGTCGATAAGCGCAATAGCTGACATAACAGGCCACTAGCGCTAATAAAATCGCAGTTGCTATCGCGCACTGCGCGCACTTACGTAGCCGATTAGTGCGCAACGCCGCATACCACGGGCATAAGTTTATCTGCTCCATGATGTTCTCTCTGCGCATAGCGCCAAACCGATAGCCAAAGCAAACATTTCCGGTTGTGCCGGTAGTGGGGGTTGTAGGAAGGTCAATGCGCTAAATGGAGACCAGCCGCTAGATTGCACTGCGCCACAGCACAGCATCGAATGAGCTGGCACATCATATTGAGCAGCATGTGAAGTGACGCGCTCGACCACGCTGGAATGCTCTTCTCCAACCTCTCGTGGAATGTAGCCGAAAGCGAGCGACTGAGAGAACGGCGCAGCCCAAGTCAGCACAGACTCTCCCACATGCAGCAAAAGTGCCGTGGGCGATTGCCGACTGAGTGCGGCAGAACGGCGCATCGCGCAGGGGGTGATATCAGCAATACTGGGCGCTAAACCGGCATTTGCTAACGGAGTCATCCAATCCTGCATATCTTGTTGGCGGACTGCGGTCATTAACCAATCTTTAGGAGAGGAAGGTTGACGGCTGTAATCACATGCAAACTCGGATCGCGGCAATAACAAACTCTTCTCCGCCGCCAAATCAAGTAGGTTTTGCTGCAGACTGGGAGGGACGTCGGCATCCGGCATCGAAATGCTTTGTTGCATAATAATTTCGGGGGAGAGTCCGATTCGGACCGAAGTATTCGAGGGAAGCTGACTTCGCAGCTCGGATAGCAGATGATTCAACCAATCAGACTGGCGTAATCGCCCACTTTCAACCACATTTATGGGTGATGAAAACTGCCACCAACGCTTGAGCTGCCAGCCTTTGCGGTGAAAAGTGATCGCCACGGCACAAAGTGTGCGAGGCTGAATGTCTATCCCTAACTGCCAAGTCCGTGCGAACATATGTAACGATCTCCGAATCGTCAATGAAAGAAAAGAACGTATCCTCCGTGCAGGCTTGCCTTTATACTACTGCGCGTTTGTTTATAAACTGCCCAATTGACAAGTGATGGGAAATTCTAGGTGAAGTTCGTAAAGTATTTAATCATTCTTGCAGTCTGTTGCATTTTGCTGGGAGCAGCCGCTGTATTTGGCCTATACAAATACGTTGAGCCACAGCTACCAGATGTCGCGACGCTAAAAGACGTCCGACTGCAAACTCCAATGCAAGTTTATAGCGCCGATGGATACCTCATCGCGCAATACGGCGAAAAACGTCGTGTTCCTCTGCCGCTTAAGCAAGTTCCGCCGCAGATGGTCAATGCCTTTATTGCGACTGAGGACAGCCGCTTCTTTGAACACCATGGTGTCGACCCGGTGGGGATTTTCCGCGCCGCTTCCGTGGCGTTATTCACCGGTCATGCCTCGCAGGGCGCGAGTACCATTACCCAACAGTTGGCTAGAAACTTCTTCCTAAGTCCAGAACGTACTTTGATGCGTAAAATCAAAGAGGCTTTCCTCGCGATCCGCATTGAACAATTACTGACCAAAGATGAGATTCTAGATTTATACCTCAATAAAATTTATTTGGGTTACCGCGCCTATGGCGTTGGTGCCGCTGCGCAGGTCTATTTTGGCAAAACTGTCGATCAGCTAACGTTGAGTGAAATTGCTATGATCGCCGGCTTACCCAAAGCCCCCTCGACGTTTAACCCGCTGTACTCTCATGACCGCGCGTTGGCTCGTCGTAACGTCGTTCTGAGCCGTATGTTGGATGAAAAATACATCACCCGTGCGGAATATGACCAAGCGCGTAACGAGCCGTTAGAAGCACGTTATCACGGACCTGAAATCGACTTCTCTGCACCTTATCTTTCTGAGATGGTGCGCCAAGAGATGGTGAAACAGTACGGTGAAAATGCGTATACCGATGGTTACAAGGTTTACACCACGGTAACCAAGCGCTTGCAGTTAGCGGCACAAAGCGCGCTGCGCAACAACGTTATCGCTTACGACATGCGCCACGGCTACCGTGGTCCATCAAACGTGCTATGGAAGGTGGGACAACCAACTTGGTCTCGCGAGCAAATTATTAATTCGCTGAAAACGCTGCCAACTTATGGGCCGCTGTTGCCAGCCGTCGTCACCGAATCCAATGCGGACGAAGCAACGGTTATGTTGGCAAATGGCACCAACGTGACACTGCCAATGGCAACAGTCCGTTGGGCTCGTCCGTTTAAGACCGACCGCATACAAGGCCCGACACCGCGACGTGTTAACGATGTGATTCAAGCAGGCCAGCAAATTTGGGTTCGCCAAGATGAAGATCAGAAATGGTGGCTAGCGCAGGTTCCGGATGTTAACTCGGCGCTGGTTTCGCTGAATCCACAAGACGGTGCGGTCAAAGCGCTGGTTGGTGGTTTTGACTTTAACCAAAGTAAATTTAACCGCGTTACTCAGGCTCTGCGTCAGGCTGGCTCGAACATTAAACCGTTCCTGTATACCGCAGCGATGGACAAAGGTTTAACGCTTGCGACTATCCTGAACGACCTGCCAATTTCACGTTGGGATGCCGGTGCTGGCACCGATTGGCGCCCCAAAAACTCACCACCGACCTATGCCGGTCCAATCCGCCTACGTCAGGGATTGGGTGAGTCTAAAAACGTGGTGATGGTACGTGCCATGCGTGCGATGGGAGTGGACTATGCAGCAGAATACCTGCAACGTTTCGGATTCCCTGCGCAAAACATCGCGCATACCGAATCACTGGCATTAGGCTCGGCTTCGTTTACGCCAATGCAGTTGGTTCGTGGCTACGCCGCATTTGCCAACGGCGGTTATCTGATTGACCCTTATTTCATCACCAAAATCCTCGACGGTGAAGATAAGGTCATTTTTGAGGCCAAACCTAAAGTCGTTTGTGAAAGCTGTAACTTGCCGGTTATTTATGGACAGACACCAAAATCCGTTGCCCTGACAGATGACAACGTTGAAAACGTAGCTGTTTCTCAAAGTGGCAACGCTAACTCCACAGTTCCAATGCCACAGCTGGAGCAGGTAACCGCGGCACAAGCTAGCCAAGACTCAGATCAGCAATATGCACCACACATCATCAGCACACCGCTAGCGTTCCTGATGCACGATGCGCTAAACAGCAATATATGGGGTGAACCTGGTGGTGGCTGGATGGGCACCGGCTGGCGCGCTGGCCGCGACCTGAAACGTCACGATATCGGCGGTAAAACAGGTACCACTAACAGCTCGAAGGATGCGTGGTTCTCTGGTTACGGCCCTGACATCGTCACCAGTGTCTGGATCGGTTTCGATGATCATCGCCGTGATTTGGGTCGAACCACCGCGTCTGGCGCGATTAAAGATCAAATCTCCGGCGGAGAAGGCGGTGCCAAAAGCGCTCAGCCAGCATGGGATGACTTTATGAAAGCGGCGCTGGAAGGCGTTCCTGAGCAGAAAATGGCTCCGCCTCCGGGTATTGTCAGTGTCACTATCGACAAGTACACAGGTAAGCTTTCCAGCGGAGGCGCTGGCAGCAAGTCTGAATACTTCATCGATGGTACTCAGCCAACGGAATACTCGGTGCAAGAAGCAGGCACGACGGTGACAGACAGCGGCGGCGAAAGTCACGAGTTGTTCTAACCGGCATTCATCGCAGGTCAGGACAAAAACGAGAAAGGGGCCAATCGGCCCCTTTCTTTTTGATGCGATATCAATCGACTAATCGGCTTTAGATGTACGCGTAGCCAACAGTTCACGCACTAAAAATAGCGCGCTGACGTTACGAGCCTCGCGAAAATCAGGGTCTTCAAGCAGTTCCATCATGCGGGCTATCGGCCAGCGTACCACGGGCATCTGCTCCGGCTCATCACCTTCCAAACGTTCAGGGAACAGATCCTCCGCCAGCACGATGTTCATTCGGCTAGAGAAGTAGGAAGGCGCCATGGTTAACTTATGCATAAAGGTAAAATGCTCAGCGCCAAACCCAGCCTCTTCCATTAGCTCTCGATTTGCCGCCTGAAAAACATCTTCGCCAGGATCGATCAATCCTTTAGGGAAACCGAGCTCATAGCTCTCAATGCCTACGGCATATTCTCGAATCAGCAACAGGTCATCACCCAAAATAGGAACAATCATCACGGCTTCACGCTCAGAAGGACGCATACGCTCATAGACTCGGCGTACGCCGTTGCTAAACTCTAAATCCACAGACTCCACATTAAACAAACGTGAGCGTGCGATAGTTTCCACGCTGAGAATTTTTGGCTTTTGTGGGAGTTTTTCCATGATGGCCCCGAATTAATGGTTTTTCCGCAATTAAGTATGATTCGGCAACGGCCAAAAGCACTGGCATAGGGCCAGACATGCGGTATATTTGAAATCCATATCTTACTTTATAGATACAGATCACAGTATTCATCTCATCTTGCATTGTGCGCAGATGACGTTGGATTCGCAACATTTGTTGAGGATATTTTGCAGCTTTGTTTCTGCCCGCATTGACTCACAAAATTCCGCTCAATACTTCTCTATTACTTGCCACACCTGAGAAAAATCGGATAATGCCGATATAATCAGCAGGTGTTGACTGCTAACCTTTTTATACGAATATGCGGCACACCAGTGCAAAACTGTAAATAAAATCACTTCATAACATATATTTATATTCGCTTTATGATTCATCCGTATAATGCCCTTTTTGGGCAAGGTAGAAAGGTGATGATTACCAAACGGGGTCGGCATGAGTGCACCAGTTATCGCATCAATTCTACTGAGCCTCTGCCTGCTGATTGCCGGATGTGTTTATTGGTTTAAGATGAAAAAATCTGCGTTACTAACTACATCTTTCCCATTTATTAAAACTAAACTACGTAAACTGCAAAAAGACGAACTTCAAGCCATTGAGCAATACATCAATAAGCTTGAATCCTCTTCAAGTTCCTCTCAAGCATCCTTGCCCGTAGCTCAACATCGCCTGATGCCTCAGGGGGATCGCGTCTATCCGCTTACCCATGCGATAACACGCTACGAGTTGACCACCGACGATCCCAACAAGCGCCGTTACTACCTCGATAATATCGAGGTACACCTCCCAGTTTTCTGGGAACAGTACATCGCCGACGATAACCAGCTTGAAGTCATTAAAACCCATAGTATTCCATTGGTTATCTCCATCAACGGTCACTCTTTAGTGGATGCGACTCAGGAGGACTTCCTCCCGCCGCCAGACAACACCAGCAGCGCATCCATCCGCCAAACCGAGAGTGAGAAAGTTGAACTGCAAGGCGTGCGTAAAGAGACGTTGCAAGAATACCAACTCAGCCAACAAGGCGGCATCCGCGAATCCGTCGTTATCGTGATCGCGTTGCTCATGCTCTATACCAGCCTCATCAGTCCCAACGCCGTCATGCCTTGGTTGTTAACCACCGCGACCGGACTGATTGCGTGGGGGATCTGGCGTTTATACAGTCGCCCTTCCGAACGCGATCTCAAAGAAGTTCACTGCATTCGAGGCATTCCCAAGCGCTGGGGACTGTTCGGAGAATCCAATATTGGGCAAATTAACAACGTCTCTTTAGGGACGTTGGATCTTATCTATCCAGCACATTGGCAGAACTATATTCAAAAAGATCTCGGGCAAAAAACCGATATCGAAATGTACCTTAACCGCCAAGTCGTCAGGCAAGGACGCTTTCTGTCACTGCACGACGAAGTGAAAAATTTTCCACTGCAACGCTGGGGGCGCAATATTGTCCTCATGAGCGGTGCATTACTGACACTAGCGCTGCTGCTCTCTACCCAACCACTCAGTATTCCATTTAAGCTCAGTTCAGCTTGGCTACATGGTAATCACACCGTAGATGTCAATAACGTAAAGTCTCTCGCGGCACTACCGCTGCATGTAGGCGATAGCTTGAATATTCAGGGCACTGGCATGTGTCATGTTCCGGATTCTTATCAGGAAGGCACTCGCTATCCATTTATGCCTTTCGATTGCTCCGCCATATACTGGAGTAATGCGACGCCAATGGCGGCTCCAGCTTCAGATGTTATTGATAATGCAGCAGCATTACTGAGCACCGTTAATCGCCAACTCAACGCAAATAACGAAGAGCAGAAGGTCAACCCAGGGCTTGCCAATGCCATTCAAAAATCAGGCATGATCTTGTTAGATGACTTTGCTGATATCGTTTTGCGTACTGAAGATCTGTGTGCGCAGGAGTCAGAATGTACTCGGCTAAAAAATTCATTGGTCAATCTTGGCAACAGCCGCTCTTGGAACGCACTGCTGAAGAAGGCCCAAAATGGTGGACTCGACGGTGTGAATGTTCTTCTACGTCCGGCCAGCGCTCAGTTGTTATCTAACATAGTGAATAGTGCGGTTTCATCGTTCTATTACCGAGAAACACATCAGGCAGCTCAGTCACTTAGCGCCACGCCACCGGGCGGTTTCTTGATTATTAGCGACGAAGGAAAACAGCTGGTCAATCATCCGCAACCGGCAATCTCACTCTATGATTACACTGCGATCGATCAGTGGCGCGAGCTTGAATCATTATCACAGCAGCTATTGTCAACGCCGTTCAAAGCTAGCGGTGTCATCACTGAAATCAGCACAGATGCTAACGGTACCCGACATATCATGCTCCACAGTGAGCCTGATGGACTCACGCTGTGGAGATATATCCTGACCTGCATACTGCTCCTTGCCGTGGCGCTTATCATCGTGGTCAATGCCATGATGTTTATGTTCAGGATACAAAAATCAATGAATCGCATCCCTGATATCCAGCGCTATTATGATCAATGTATCAACCACAGTATCATGCCGTTTGATACGCCCCCACGACGCTAATTTCATCGGCTGGCATGACAAGCCATCAGAGTAAAAATATAATTGATTAGCCAGCATTTGCTGGCTTTTTCGTCTATCTCCCAAGGAGCCCTTTTATGTCCCTCATCCCAAACCAACAGCCTGATTTTAATTGGCAGGAAATTGAAACCGTCCTGCTGGATATGGATGGGACATTATTGGATCTCGAATTTGACAGCTACTTCTGGCTCAATCTCGTGCCACAAACGCTCAGCGAACGCCGCGGCATTGAACTCGACGAAGCCAAAAAGCTGATCCGTAATGAATACAACGCCGTTCAGCACACGTTGAACTGGTACTGTTTTGATTATTGGAGCGAACGTCTTGATCTGGACATCTACCAGATGACAACCGAAGTTGGAGCCCGAGCACGCTTACGCCAAGATACTCAGCCATTTTTAGAGGCACTACGCGAGAGCGGAAGAAAAACTATTTTGCTCACCAATGCCCATCCACATGGGCTCGCCGTGAAGTTAGAACACACCGGACTCGACCAACATCTTGATTTATTATTTTCCACCCACACATTTGGTTATCCGAAGGAAGATCAGCGCTTGTGGCAGGCGATACAAAAACGTACCGGTTTTAATCCTGCAACAACGCTTTTCGTCGATGATGCCGAACCCATTCTGGATGCTGCGCAAAGCTATGGTATTCGCTACTGCCTCGGCGTGCGCAACCCGGACTCAAGCATGGCCGAAAAGCAATTCTCACGCCATCCGTCCATGAATGACTACCGCACATTACTGCCAGCCTTTCAGCTACGATAAACGCTATTCACAACGCTGAAAGCCCTGCGCCTTAGGTTATCGCCACAGAGGTAGGAGCCCGTATGAAAGGTAAGAACGAACAGGATGACAGTGCCATTCGTTTGGATAAATGGCTCTGGGCTGCGCGATTTTATAAAACCCGCGCCATCGCACGCGAAATGGTTGATGGCGGGAAGGTTCACTACAATGGACAGCGTGGTAAACCCAGTAAAATTGTGGAAATTGGCGCAGAAATCAAGCTACGCCAAGGAAATGACGATCGCACGATCGTAGTGACTGCGCTCACCGCCCAAAGGCGCGGTGCTGCAGATGCCCAACAGCTCTATGAAGAGACTGCGGCCAGTATCGAAAATCGAGAAAAAGTCGCACTCGCACGCAAAATGAATGCGCTGACCATGCCGCATCCCGATCGTCGACCAGATAAGAAAGAACGACGTACGTTGCTGAAGTTTAAAAACGATCAGGCTTCAAGCGAATAAATTAAACACGGCAAACAAGCCTAATTAATTGGAGCGGCGACAGCGGCTTCAAGTCAGTAAGGGTAAAGCCCTAAGAGAGAAAACCATGTCTAATCACGACCAATTACATCGCTATCTGTTTGAAAATATGGCCGTTCGCGGCGAACTGGTTACGGCCAGCCACACTTTCCAGCAGATGCTCGAAAACCACAGCTATCCGGCACCGGTGCAAACGCTGCTGGGTGAGCTATTGGTTGCCACCAGCCTGTTAACTGCCACGCTGAAATTTGATGGCGATATCACCGTTCAGATCCAAGGTGATGGCCCTCTAAAAATGGCGGTGATCAACGGCAACAACCAGCAAGAAATGCGCGGTGTTGCACGATTACAGGGTGATATCGCTGAAGGCAGCAGCATGCGCGAAATGCTAGGCAACGGTGTGATGGTGATTACTATTACCCCTAACGAAGGTGAACGCTATCAAGGCGTTGTTGGCCTAGAAGGCGAAACGCTGGCCGAATGCCTCGAGGCTTACTTTATGCAATCCGAGCAGCTGCCAACCCGACTGTTCATTCGCACTGGTGAGCATAATGGAACCGCATGCGCGGCAGGTATGTTGCTGCAAATAATGCCCGCTCAACCCAATAACGTGGAAGATTTGTCGCATCTGGCGCAGTTAACCGCAACGGTGAAATCCGAAGAGTTGTTCGGCTTACCCGCTAACGAAGTGTTATATCGTCTGTACCATCAGGAAGAAGTGACTCTGTATGAACCACAAGATGTAACCTTCCGCTGCACCTGTTCGCGTGAGCGTAGCGCTAGCGCCCTGTTGACGGTTCCGGTTGAAGAACTGAATCATATGCTAGAGGAAGATGGCAACATCGATATGCATTGTGAATACTGCGGTAATCATTATGTTTTTGATAAAATTGATATTGAATCGCTGTTTGCCGGTGGACAGAGCCATAATGAAGATTGCGTTCACTAAGCGCTGATTTCTCCCCAAAAAAGGCGAAGCCCGCAATATCCCCGATAGATTTGAAGATGACGGGAATGCGGGCTTTTTCATTGATCCTGCTCAGCATATATAGATTATCTGGAGGTAAATTCCGTGTTGTTCATCTCATAACTGAATGAAAGGCGGATGAAAATTGGTTTTTTTGATGATTCTCTCGGTTAAACGAACTTCAATCTCTGACACTAGAAGCAGCTAAAAATCTAATCTTACAAGGAAAGGAGTAGTGTCATGCATAAGAAAGGCTTAACCCCACAGGATTTAGCAGAATATGGAATCACTGACGCAGCTGAAATCATTTACAACCCAAGTTATGACCTGCTCTTCCAAGAAGAAACTGCCCCAGATCTAAAAGGCTATGAGCGTGGCACTGTGACCAATCTAGGCGCAGTCGCGGTAGATACCGGAATCTTTACCGGTCGTTCCCCTAAAGATAAGTACATTGTGCGTGATGACGTCACACGCGATACCGTTTGGTGGTCAGATCAAGGAAAAGGTAAAAACGACAACCATCCGCTTTCCGTTGAAGTTTGGCAGCATTTGAAGTCATTGGTAACCAAAGAGCTTTCAGGTAAACGCCTGTTTATCGTTGACGCATTCTGTGGCGCCAACAGCGATACTCGTCTGAGTGTTCGCTTTATTACCGAAGTCGCTTGGCAGGCGCATTTTGTTAAGAATATGTTTATCCGTCCAACTGACGAAGAACTTGCCAACTTTAAGCCCGACTTCATCGTGATGAACGGTGCTAAATGCACTAACCCACAGTGGAAAGAACAAGGCCTGAACTCTGAAAACTTTGTGGCCTTCAATTTGACCGAGCGTATCCAACTGATTGGTGGTACTTGGTACGGCGGGGAAATGAAGAAAGGTATGTTCTCGATCATGAACTACCTGCTACCGCTGAAAAACATCGCGTCTATGCACTGCTCTGCCAACGTTGGCGAAAAAGGCGACGTGGCTATTTTCTTCGGTCTTTCCGGTACCGGTAAAACAACGCTTTCTACCGATCCGAAGCGCCAGCTTATCGGTGATGACGAACATGGCTGGGATGACGACGGCGTATTCAACTTTGAAGGTGGCTGCTATGCAAAAACCATTAAACTATCAGAAGAGGCTGAGCCCGATATCTATCACGCGATAACTCGTGATGCATTATTGGAAAACGTAGTGGTACTAGAAGATGGTTCGGTTGATTTTAACGACGGGTCTAAAACGGAAAACACCCGTGTTTCTTACCCGATCTACCACATCCATAACATTGTTAAGCCAGTGTCGAAAGCCGGTCATGCTAAGAAAGTGATTTTCTTGACCGCGGACGCCTTTGGCGTATTACCACCGGTTTCTCGTTTAACCGCCGATCAAACCCAGTATCATTTCCTGTCTGGCTTTACCGCCAAGTTAGCGGGCACCGAGCGTGGAGTCACTGAGCCAACGCCAACCTTCTCTGCATGTTTTGGCGCAGCGTTCCTGTCGCTGCACCCAACTAAATATGCGGAAGTTCTGGTTAAGCGCATGCAGGCCGCCGGGGCTCAGGCCTATCTGGTCAATACCGGCTGGAATGGAACGGGTAAACGTATTTCTATCAAAGACACCCGTGCGATTATTGATGCCATCCTGAGCGGTGAAATCGATAATGCGGAAACGTTTACACTGCCAATCTTTAATCTGGCAGTACCAACGGCGCTGCCAGGTGTGAACCCAGATATTCTGGATCCACGCGACACCTACGCCAGCAAAGAACAGTGGCAGGAAAAAGCCGAAGACCTGGCACAACGCTTTGTCACCAACTTTGATAAATACACCGACACCCCTGCAGGTGCGGCGCTGGTGAAAGTAGGACCAAAGGTTTGATTTAATACGATAAAAAACCAAAGGAGCCGTAAGGCTCCTTTTTTACTTAAGAATCCAAGTAAGACCCTATTCAGTGATGAGGCTCTTTATCTTTCTTCTTATGGATATTTTTGACGCTGTGAGAGGGCGCTGGCGTAAGCTCAGGTGTCAACAACAAAGCACGAATACGAAGCCCGCCGCGTTCACTGGTACCAATATCCAGACTGCCGGAATGACCATCAATAATTCGCTGCAAAATTGCCAAGCCCAATCCGGTGCCGCTGGTTGTACGAGCACTTTCGCCACGCACAAACGGTTGGAATAAATGTGCCAGCTGTTCAGGCGCAATCCCAGGGCCGTCGTCCTCCACTTGGAACCACGCTTTTTTGCCCTCAGTGCCGCTGCTGACCTTAATCCAACCATTACCGTAACGCGTGGCGTTAACCACCATGTTCACCACAGCACGTTTGATCGACAGGGGATGAGCATCCACCAACAGCTCACCCTCGGCAAAATCAGTATCAATCACACGCTCATAGCCACTTTCAGCCGCGACAACTTCGGCTAAGATACCGTTTAGGTCGCAAACTTCAGTCTGCATCTCTTGTCCGGTGCGCAGATAATCAATGAACTGCTCAATGATGGCGTTGCACTCTTCAGTATCTTTATTGATCGATTCGGCCAAATAACCATCTTCGCTGCTCATCATCTCCGTAGCTAAACGGATACGCGTGAGCGGCGTACGTAAGTCATGACTCACACCGGCCATAAGCAGCGTTCGATCATCAGCGAGCTGCTTAACTCCGGCTGCCATCTGGTTAAATGCACGCGTTACTGAGCGAACCTCTGACGCCCCATATTCTCGTAGCGGTGGCGGTATATGCCCCTTCCCTACCTGAATAGCGGCGTGTTCCAGTTCAACTAAGGGTCGGTTCTGGATACGAATAAATAACCATGCACCGCCTATCGCCAACAGCATAATGGCCAGCGTATATCTAAATAGCGGAGAAAAATCGCCCTGATGGATTTCTGTTAACGGGACTCGAACCCAAATATCAGGCGACAGCCACGTTTTCAGCCACACCACGGGGGTATTTTTACTGATTTCAACACGCACATCAGTTGGGCCACCCAGCTGTTGAGCCATCTGCTGGCTGAGGAACTGATAGTGTTGCGCCCAGCGCAAACCACTCTCCTCCGCCGCAGAATTGGTGTAGAGCGAAATGCCCAACTCACGGTAAATCTCACGACGAAAAGCCGGAGGAACCTCCAGCTGTGTGCCATCTTCCAACTGCAGCTTGTCCGTCATCAACATCCGGACTTCGTAGGCCAACACTTTATTGAACTGCTGTAGGCTTGGCAGAATCGCAAAATTCAACACCACCAAATACGTTGTCACCAAACTGACAAACAGTAAGGTGACAATCAGCAATAACGTGCGGGCAAACGAGCTACGCGGAGAGAAGCGCAGTCTCCTCATGCTTTACTGCCGTCCGGAACAAAGACGTAGCCGAGACCCCAAACGGTCTGGATGTAACGAGGATGAGCCGGGTCTTCTTCAACCATGCGGCGCAGGCGAGAAATCTGCACATCGATGGAACGTTCCATCGCACTGTATTCACGCCCACGAGCCAGATTCATCAATTTATCGCGAGACAGTGGCTCACGCGGATGGCTAACTAAGGCTTTAAGCACGGCAAACTCACCGCTGGTTAACGGCATAGGTTCGTCTTCACGGAACATTTCGCGCGTGCCAAGATTCAGTTTGAACTTACCAAAGGAGATAACCGCATCTTCCTGTGAAGGTGCGCCCGGTAATTCGTTAGCCTGACGACGTAATACGGCGCGGATACGAGCCAACAGTTCGCGTGGGTTAAACGGTTTAGGAATATAGTCATCAGCACCGATTTCCAAACCAACGATGCGATCGACCTCTTCGCCTTTCGCCGTCACCATAATAATTGGCATCGGGTTGCTTTGGCTGCGCAAACGGCGGCAGATGGAGAGACCATCTTCACCTGGCAGCATTAAATCCAGCACCATCAGGTGGAAAGATTCACGGGTTAGCAAGCGATCCATTTGCTCGGCGTTGGCGACGCTGCGTACCTGAAAACCTTGTTCGGTCAGATAGCGCTCTAACAACGCACGCAGGCGCATGTCATCATCAACAACTAATATTTTGTAGTTCTCTTGCATGGTGTTCTCCCAAAGGCGCCAAAGGCTGGATGCCCGACACGCTGAGCCGTTATAAAAATAAAGGGATCTTTTAAAGACACCTATTGTTCAGAAACTGCGGCAATTGAGACAGCAGATAATGGTTTATATTCTAGCCTAAATTGTTACAAAGGTTATTTATCTTATGCTTACGGACAGTTATTGCACTTTTTATAGCAGAAATGCGATCAAATCGGCATCGTAAGACGACTCGTCTAGGCTCGAATTGTATTCTTGCGGATCCTAAGTTAACGTTCCACCCCCGCACATGGGGAAAATCCTGCAAGTTACAGAGTAGAAGTCAGAATGGCGATAGCTAGGAAGACGAAGGTGACAAGCGGGCATTAATGAGTCTCCCGATTTTTATTTTATGTGTTTTACAGGGCAGCAAAGAATGAAAACGCAACTGATTACACGCGGCGGCTACGAAAAGCTCAAACAGGAACTGGACTATCTCTGGCGAGAAGAACGACCGGAAGTCACGAAAAAAGTGACGTGGGCGGCGAGTCTAGGCGACCGTAGCGAAAACGCGGACTATCAATATAACAAAAAGCGCCTGCGCGAAATTGACCGTCGAGTTCGCTATCTGACCAAATGTCTTGAACAGTTGCGGATCGTAGACTATTCCCCACAGCAAGATGGCAAAGTCTTCTTCGGCGCATGGGTTGAAGTAGAAAACGATGAGGGCACCATCAAACGCTTTCGTATCGTCGGCTATGATGAAATTTTCGGCCAAAAAGACTATATCTCTATCGATTCACCGATGGCGCGAGCCTTACTCAAAAAAGAGGTTGGCGACGCCGTAACCGTCATGACTCCCGCCGGTGAAGCGGTGTGGTACGTAAATGAAATTGAGTATCCGAAGGCATAATTCGGCATTATCTGAGCGCTTCGCGGCCCTCTGAACTGGCATGTTTGTGCATCAAAAAGTATATACTTGCCCATGATTTTTAAACTTACGGACATACTGATTCTATGAATGATTCATTGAGCCGCATTATTGCTAGCGAACTGCAAGCACGGCCAGAGCAGGTTGACTCAGCAATTCGCCTCTTGGACGAAGGTAACACAGTCCCTTTTATCGCTCGCTACCGTAAAGAAGTCACTGGTGGTCTAGACGATACCCAGTTACGTCAGTTAGAAACTCGTTTGGTTTATCTGCGCGAACTGGAAGAACGCCGAGCCACGATCCTGAAGTCTATCGACGACCAAGGTAAGCTCACCGAACAACTTGCTGGTGCCATTAACGGCACAATGAGCAAAACTGAACTAGAAGATTTATACCTCCCCTATAAGCCTAAACGTCGTACTCGTGGACAGATCGCCATTGAAGCCGGTCTGGAACCTTTAGCCGATTCGCTTTGGCAAGACCCACAGCAAGAGCCTGATACTCTGGCGGCAAACTTCGTCGATGCCGACAAAGGCGTTGCCGATACCAAAGCCGCTCTGGATGGGGCTCGCTATATTTTGATGGAACGTTTCTCCGAAGACGCCGCTCTGTTGGCCAAAGTGCGTAACTATCTATGGAAAAACGCCCATCTCGTTTCCAAAGTCGTGGAAGGAAAAGAGGAAGAAGGCGCGAAATTCCGTGACTATTTCAATCATCACGAGCCTATTGCTAACGTTCCTTCTCATCGCGCGCTAGCCATGTTCCGTGGCCGTAACGAAGGCGTACTGCAACTTTCACTGAATGCCGATCCTCAGTTTGATGAAGCACCGCGTGAAAGCTACTGTGAACAAATCATCATCGACCATTTAGGTTTGCGTCTGAACAATGCACCGGCTGATGCGTGGCGCAAAGCCGTAGTGAACTGGACATGGCGTATCAAGGTGTTATTGCATCTGGAAACCGAGCTGATGGGCACGCTGCGCGAACGCGCAGAAGACGAAGCTATCAACGTATTCGCCCGTAACATGCATGATCTGCTGATGGCAGCCCCTGCAGGGATGCGCGCAACGATGGGACTCGATCCTGGGCTGCGTACCGGCGTTAAAGTTGCCGTGGTGGATGGGACTGGCAAACTGGTTGCCACAGATACCATTTATCCACACACCGGGCAGGCCGCTAAAGCCGCTGCGGTGGTTGCAGCGCTGTGTATCAAACACAACGTTGAGCTGGTTGCGATTGGCAACGGTACCGCATCTCGCGAAACTGAACGTTTCTATTTAGACGTACAACGTCAGTTCCCTGAAGTTAAGGGACAGAAAGTCATCGTCAGCGAAGCGGGCGCATCGGTTTACTCGGCGTCAGAATTAGCGGCTCAAGAGTTTCCCGATCTGGATGTATCCATTCGTGGAGCGGTATCTATCGCCCGTCGTCTGCAAGATCCCTTGGCTGAGCTAGTCAAAATCGATCCAAAATCAATCGGTGTTGGTCAGTATCAGCATGATGTCAGCCAAACTCAGTTGGCTCGCAAATTGGATGCGGTTGTCGAAGACTGCGTAAACGCCGTCGGCGTAGACCTGAATACAGCCTCAGTGCCATTGCTAGCGCGAGTTGCGGGTCTAACCCGTTTAATGGCGCAAAATATCGTTGGCTGGCGCGATGAGAATGGCCGCTTCAGCAACCGTGAACAACTGCTTAAAGTTAGCCGTTTAGGCCCTAAAGCGTTTGAACAATGTGCCGGCTTCCTGCGTATCAATCACGGCGATAACCCGCTTGATGCATCCACCGTTCATCCTGAAGCTTATCCCGTTGTGGAGCGTATTCTGGCAGCAACGCGTCAGAGCCTGCAGGAGCTAATGGGTAACCCAACCGAACTGCGTAACCTGAAGGCCAGCGAATTTACCGATGAGCGCTTCGGTGTGCCAACCGTGACCGATATCATCAAAGAGCTGGAAAAGCCGGGCCGAGATCCTCGCCCTGAATTCAAAACGGCAACCTTTGCCGACGGCGTTGAAACCATGAACGATCTCCAGCCGGGGATGATTTTGGAAGGCTCCGTAACCAACGTGACCAATTTTGGTGCATTCGTTGATATCGGTGTTCACCAAGATGGTTTGGTTCACATCTCGTCCTTGGCCGATAAGTTTGTTGATGATCCACATAAAGTGGTTAAAGCAGGCGATATCGTGAAGGTTAAAGTCATGGAAGTCGACATGCAGCGCAAGCGTATCGCTTTAACCATGCGTCTGGACGAACAACCGGGTGAAGGGGGGTCACGTCGTGGTAGCGCAGAACGCACCACAGAGCGTCAGCGTCCAGCCAACGGCAATGCGCGTCCCGCACGCAATGATAAGAAACAGGATAGCGGCAATAACAGCGCCATGGGTGATGCATTGGCCGCTGCCTTAGGAAAGCTGAAGCGCTAAGGGAATCCTCAAATCACCTTCCCTCTCCTCGATTTTCGATGAGGGAAGGTGAGATTCATCACATTTTACAAATCTAAATGAGTATTTATTGCAATTACATCAGTGATTCTCACATGTGTTACTCATCCAATTTGATAACAAATAGTTAAAAACAGTTTCTTTGCTGTGTGATTTTTAACATTATTAATGTTTAGAAACTCAGTTTTATTAACCTATTAATTTTCCAACTTTACTGACAAACAGCCACCCTTCATTCTAATTTGTTTCCTTCTCCCTACAAACCTCATGAGTTTTATCAAATATATTGAACATGCAAACGCCATATCATTTAATCTCATGAAGATAAGCCGCGAAAAACATACAAATTATTAACTCTTGTAACCAATGATTCTCATTTGCGATAGCTGAAAAATAGTGCTAAAACGGCACAATAAGGATTGAATTACAGCTAATCCGCCGAGGACGTTGACGACAGATTTCACAGCCTTGGCGACTTTTTTCCTGTGATTTTAATAATGATTCTCAATATTATTATATTACGCATTCTCCAATGCCATCTTGCATCACTCTTCTAGAATGCGCGGCGCTATCGCCAAGGATAAAAATAATCCGGTTCTCCCGTCTGATATAAAACCTCAGACCCGAGTATTTCTCCGTAGCAAATTACCGAATGTAAGAAGGTTTTTATGCATCAGCTTATTCCGGGCCACCAATATAAAATTATTGGCTTTTCGCCTTTAATTAGCCCTGCCTACCGTCAGAAATTACTTTCTCTGGGTTTTTTGCCAGGCTCTCCATTCAGCGTGGTTCGCATTGCGCCACTTGGCGACCCAATTGAAGTGAAATCGCGCCGTGTAAGCCTCGTTCTGCGTAAAAAAGATCTTGAATTATTGACGATTGAATCGATGCCGCTGGACGATAAAACCAAAACCAGCGTCATGACGCCTCAGATTACGGCTAACGGCGCATAGATACGCGACTCGCTTTGCTGCTGACCAATTATCAGCGGCGATCATTTATGGGATGGCGATAAGACCGACGGTCTGCTCGTCTGCTGCACACTCTCCTTATAAAATGTTGGATTATGAAACAACTCACCATCGGGTTAATCGGTAACCCCAACTCAGGTAAAACCACGCTATTCAACCAGCTGACAGGTTCCCGCCAGCGCGTTGGTAACTGGGCTGGCGTTACGGTAGAACGTAAAGAAGGTCATTTCACGACTCAGGAACATCAAGTCAAACTGGTAGATCTACCGGGTACTTATTCGCTGACAACGATTTCAGAACAGACATCGTTGGATGAGCAGATCGCTTGTCACTATATCCTGAGCGGGGACGCTGATTTAATCATCAACGTTGTTGATGCCTCTAACCTTGAGCGCAATCTGTATCTAACGCTGCAACTTCTCGAGTTGGGTATCCCCTGCATCATCGCACTGAATATGCTGGATATCGCTCACAGTCAGCAGATTGAAATTGATATTGAAGCCCTTTCTCATCGCCTCGGTTGCCCGGTAATCCCTCTCATCTCTACCCGCGCCAGTGGCATTGTTGAACTTAAAAAAGCCATCGATTTGCCGCCGACATGCGCGGTTGAAGCGCTAGTCGAATATCCCCCTCTGCTGCTGGGACAGGTGGATCGTTTGTCTCAAGCGATGCCTGACACTTTAGCCGTACAGCAACGTCGTTGGCTGGCACTACAGTTGCTGGAAGGGGATATTTATAGCTCAACGCGCGCCAGCAATGCATTGAAAATTCTGCCTGAAGTGCAGGAAACGCTGAAGCGCACGCTAAACGAAGATCCTGCATTGATCATTGCGGATTCGCGTTATCAAAGTATTACGGATATTTGTGATTCCGTGAGTAATACCACCACGGCGCTGCCTAATATCCTGACGGAAAAACTAGACCGCATTATTCTCAATCGCTGGCTGGGCATACCGATTTTCCTGCTGGTGATGTACATCATGTTTGTTTTGGCGATCAACATTGGTGGCGCTTTGCAGCCGCTGTTCGACGTTGGTTCTTCAACCATCTTTGTCCAAGGTCTACAGTGGCTTGGGTATACACTGCACTTCCCTGAATGGCTGACCATTTTCCTTGCTCAAGGCGTTGGTGGCGGTATTAACACCGTACTGCCTCTCGTACCGCAAATCGGCATGATGTATCTGTTCCTCTCCTTCCTTGAGGACTCCGGTTATATGGCACGCGCCGCTTTCGTGGTTGACCGCATGATGCAGGCATTGGGCTTACCAGGTAAATCATTCGTTCCGTTGATCGTCGGTTTTGGCTGTAACGTGCCTTCCGTTATGGGAGCTCGTACGCTAGATGCACCACGTGAACGCCTGATCACCGTGCTAATGGCACCATTTATGTCCTGCGGTGCGCGTTTGGCGATCTTTGCTGTGTTTTCTGCAGCGTTCTTCGGCCAAGGTGGCGCACTGGTAGTGTTCTCGCTGTATATGCTTGGTATTGTCATGGCGATTCTGACAGGGCTGATGCTTAAGCACACTATCATGCGCGGTGAAGCATCTCCGTTTGTGATGGAACTACCGGTCTATCACGTCCCTCATTTGAAAAGCCTGCTTTTGCAAACTTGGCAGCGTCTGAAAGGCTTCGTACTGCGCGCGGGTAAAGTTATCATCATCGTCAGTATCTTTATCGGTGCGCTGAACAGTTTCTCCTTCAGTGGAAAAGCCGTAGACAGCATCAACGATTCTGCGCTGGCCTCTGTCAGTAAAGTGATGACGCCCTTGCTACAACCTATCGGCGTTCACAGCGATAACTGGCAGGCTACCGTCGGTTTGGTGACTGGCGCTATGGCGAAAGAAGTGGTTGTTGGTACCTTGAACACCTTGTACACCGCCGAGCAAATTCATGAAGAAGAGTTCGATCCAGCAGCCTATAGCCTGATTGGTGGCTTAGAAGAAGCCGTGGGTGAAACATGGCAAAGCCTGAAAGACACCTTTAGCCTGAGCGTATTCGCCAACCCAATCGAAGCCAGCAAAGGTGACGGGGAGATGGAATCGGGTTCAATGGGCGTCATGGGCAGCAAATTTGGCAGCGCGAGTGCCGCTTATGCCTACTTGATCTTCGTTTTGCTCTACGTACCTTGTGTATCAGTGATGGGCGCTATTGCTCGTGAAAGCAGCCGGGGCTGGATGACATTCTCCATTCTGTGGGGCTTGAACGTCGCATATTCACTAGCAACCGTGTTCTATCAGGTGGCTAATTTCACCAGCCACCCGCAGTACAGCTCCATAGCCATTGCTCTTGTCGTGATATTCAATGCGTTAGTATTGGTCGCCCTACGCCGTTCACGCGACCGAGTGAGCGTGCGTTTAGTTAACGACCCAGCCAGTTGCTGCTGTAATACCAGTAAGGGCAGCTGTCATTAAGGCTAATGACACACGGTGAGTATTAAGAGGAAGACAGAATGGCAAGCCTGCTAAAAGTACGCGATACGGTTGCCCTACACGGCCGCATCGAGCTCAATCAGCTCTGCCGCGAAGTCAACGGCTCGCCAGCCATGGTGCTGGCGATGCTAGAACGCTTAGAGCAAATGGGCTGTGTAGAAAAAGTTGAGGACATCGATAATGGCTGCGTAAGTGGCAGCTGCAAAGGATGCCCTGAGACGAGTAAGAACTGTGAGACGGTGGTATACAAGACGAAGGGAGTCCACTGATTACTGCCTGCAGTGTGGGTTTCGGTGTAAGGTTTCGCACGCCCAGAACGCTACGATCTACATGAACACTGTACAGGCGTCCGAGCAAGGCGACTCAAGATAGAGCCGTCACGACAGGGATGTCGTGACGGAGTTTGGGGCGGCCTGGATGGCCGATACCAAACCGGAGCGAAAATGGCGTCTAGGATAAAACCCTCTTACGCCCCTCTCACCCACGTCTCCACCACCTCACAAAACTCCGCTGGGTGTGACACAAACGGCGCATGAGCTGATTTTTGAATCACCACGGACTCGCTCTTAGGGCAAGACTCATCCAGCAGCGCAGCGACCTTGCGAGGTACTAATCCATCCAGATAGCCGTAAATACGTAGCAGCGGCATAGATAAGCCTGCAATCTGCTCACGTAAATCTTCAGTACGGAGAATATCCAACCCCCCGTTGAGTACCTCAACTGATGGCATTTGCTGTGTTAACACCACGTCTTTCAAAATACGGGCATCCTGCCGTGCACTTTCCGTACCCAAAGTCTGTAATGCTAAAAAACGTTCTACGGTGCGTTTAAAATCTTCACTTAGTTGATGTTGAAAACCACTTAACACCTCATTTTTAATCCCAGGCCATCCTTCTCGAGCGGTAAAGCACGGAGAGGAAGAAACAGTAATCAGCGCGGAAACTCGCTCTGGGTAACGCAGCGCAATATCACTTGCGACTAACCCCCCCATCGACCATCCCAGCCAAATGGCTTTCTCTGGCGCTTGCCGGATCACAAGGTCACTCATCTGTACCAACGTTAGCGCACCAAATCCCTGACTGCGACCATAGCCCGGCAGATCCACCAAATGCACACGAAATTGCGTACTTAATCGCGGCAAAATGCAACGCCACACCTCGGCATTCAGCCCCCATCCGTGCAACAACACAAGATCGCGGTCGCCTTCACCACAAGTATGCCAATAGAGCTCATTCATCAGTTATTGTCCGTCTGTTAGGTCTGCATTCTCAGGAGGAGAAAATGTTCATTATCAGTGCCCGCTGCTGGATCTGTCAGCTTCCGCTCAGAGTCCCCATACAAGGAATCTGCAGTTTCTGTACCTCGGCTAGCTTAAACACACTCTCGGTTTGCCCACGCTGTGGACTACCCAATGGCGACCCGAAGCGGGTCTGCGGTCGGTGTATACAAAAGCCTCCGTATTGGCAGCAGCTCATTTTTGTCAGTGATTACCAGCCGCCACTGAGTCAATTGATACATCGTCTAAAATACCAAGGAAAATGGCAAATAGGATCGGCGCTAGCGCGGCTCATGCTATTGAGCTATCTCGACGCTCGCCGAACGCGGCTCCTGCCAACTCCCGATCTCGTTACGATTATACCGCTGCATCGGCAACGCCAATGGCGAAGGGGTTTCAATCAAAGTGACAGACTCGCGAAGCCGCTCGCCCGATGGTTACAATGTCCGTATTCTCCCGAACTGCTAAAGCGTACACGCAATACCCGCCCTCAACAAAGCCTCTCCGCAGTGAGACGTCGTCGCAATTTACGCAATGCATTTACCTGCCAGCAAAATCCTTCAGGTAAACATATTTTATTAGTCGATGATGTATTCACCACCGGCAGCACTATCGGAGAAGTTAGCCGCCTGTTAATCGCCCAAGGCGCCAAATCCATACAAGTTGTATGCCTTTGTCGAACCTTGTGAGCACTTTACAATCGGCGTATTATAACCAACCAGATGAGTCAACTATTGAGCAAATGCCATGATCCGTATTACCGAAGCTGCCCAAGAGCACTTTGCCAAGCTGCTGGCAAACCAAGAAGCAGGCACCCAGATCCGTGTTTTCGTGATTAATCCAGGCACGCCAACCGCAGAGTGCGGCGTTTCCTATTGCCCACCGGATGCGGTAGAAGCGAACGATACCAAACTCGATTTCGAGAAACTATCAGCCTATGTTGACGATGTAAGTGCCCCCTATCTGGAAGATGCAGAGATCGATTTTGTTACCGATCAGCTAGGTTCTCAACTAACGCTGAAAGCGCCTAACGCCAAAATGCGTAAAGTAGACGACGATGCTCCGCTGATCGAACGCGTGGAGTACGTGCTGCAATCGCAGATTAACCCACAGCTGGCGGGTCATGGTGGTAAGGTAACGCTGATGGAAATCACCGAAGATGGCATTGCCATTCTGCAGTTCGGTGGCGGCTGTAACGGCTGTTCAATGGTGGACTACACCTTGAAAGAAGGTATCGAGAAAGAGCTGCTGCAGAAATTCCCTGAGCTGAAAGGCGTACGCGATCTGACTGAACACGAACGCGGCGAGCACTCTTACTACTGATTTTCTGATACTACTGATTTTCTCAACTCCGCCCAGCCCCTGAAGTTAGCGCGGCTGGGAGGGGTAATTTATTACTGCGTTAGACCAAAATCACTTCCACACCTTGGGCTTTCAGTTGTTCAATGACTTTCTCGTCAGCGGCTTTGCCCGTTATCACGATATCAATCTGCTCGGCGCGGCTGAATAGCATGCCTGCCCGCTGTCCAACTTTGCTACTATCCACCAGCACTACTAATTTCCCGACATAGTTGAGCATCTTCTGCTCAGCCATCGCCGTCAGCATATCGGTCTTATATAGCCCTTCAGCGGTGAGCCCCTTGCCACTTGTGAACATCCAGTGCCCCGCATATAACGAAGACTCACCTTCCTGCGGTGCCAATGTAATAGCTTGGCTACGATTATATTGGCCCCCCATAATCACCACGCTGTCATGTTCCTGTTCAATCAGGAAATTGGCCAACGGCAAATAGTTAGTAATCACCTGCGCATCCTTACCACAAATTTCACGCCCCAGCGTGAAAGCCGTCGAACCACAGTTGATGACGATGCTTTCCCCTGGCTTTACCAGCTGTGACGCTGCGCGCGCGATGCGAACTTTCTCTTCATGATTCTGCGCTTGATGAATATTCATCGGAGTCCAAGCCACACGATTTTGGCTTACCGCTTCAGCACCGTTACGTACTTTCTTCAGCTTACCGCTTTCGCCCAGTTTGTTAATGTCACGACGCGCCGTCGCAGGAGAAACTTGAAGGCGATCAATTACCTGCTCAACGGTAACAAATCCAGTTTGTTGCAGCATTTCCAGCAAGAGCTGATGCCTTTGCGATTCAGTCATGATTAATTCCAGCGCATAGATGATTATTTGGTGATTATATTTGAAGATAGTAAAAAAAACACGTTTTAAAGCAGTGGTTATAAAACGTAAAAGCCGAGTATAAAACTCGGCTTCAAAGGCAGTATTAGACTGATTATTATAAGAATGATTTGAACGGTAAATCAGGTTCAATAGTGAAACAATCATCAAAGCCGCGTGGATAATGATATTCGAAATTATCCTTATCCAACGGATAGGTAAATTTGCCGCCAACCTGCCAAATAAATGGCTTGAATCCATATTTCAGACGATCTTTTTTCATTTCCCACAGTACGCGAATCTCTTGAGGATCGGCTTGGAAGTTTGACCAAATATCGTGATGGAACGGGATCACAACCTGCGTTTTTAGCGATTCCGCCATGCGTAAAATATCCGAGCTGGTCATCTTGTCGGTAATTCCACGTGGATTCTCACCATATGAGCCCAACGCCACATCAATTTTATGCTCGTTGCCATGCTTCGCGTAGTAGTTGGAATAGTGCGAGTCACCGCTGTGATACAGATTACCGCCTGGGGTTTTAAATAAATAGTTCACCGCGCGCTTATCCATACCGTCCGGTAATACACCCGCGGCTTTTTCATTGGCAGGCAGCGTAATCAGCGCCGTGCGGTCAAAAGCATCCAGAGCGAGGATCTCCACATCCTTGATTTTCACTACGTCGCCGGGTTTCATCACGATGCAGCGCTCACGCGGCACACCCCAGCCAACCCACAGATCTACGCAGGTCTGCGGGCCGATAAACGGAACGCTGCTATCGCAGTTTTGCATCACCGCAGCGGCGACATTAACGTCAATGTGGTCATTGTGGTCGTGGGTAGAAAGCACCGCATCAATCTGGCGGATGGCAAATGGGTCTAGCACAAACGGCGTGGTGCGTAGGTTCGGCTGCAATTTTTTCACCCCAGCCATGCGCTGCATCTGATGACCATCCTTCATCAGTGGGTTACCGTGGCTCTGTTTCCCTGTACCACACCAGAAATCGACGCAGATATTGGCACCCCCTTCAGATTTCAGCCAAATGCCCGTACAGCCGAGCCACCACATGGCAAAAGTACCCGGCACAACTTTCTCCTGCTCAATCTCTTCGTTTAGCCAAGAGCCCCATTCTGGAAAAGTACTTAGGATCCAAGACTCTCGGCTGATGCTTTCAATCTTACTCATGGTGTGCCCCTCATCGTATTCAGGTCTGCGGCTGGGAGAGTGACGCTCCTCACCTTGGCTGTTTAAATCAAAATAAATCACAAAAAGAATAAATATGATTTGTTATGAGAAATCTACCATGATTAAAGTCAGACGCAAAACCTAATTTTCTATGATGACACTCACAAAAACATCATTAAAAAAGACGCTTACGCGTGTTATCGCACAACAATAACAACATAACCAATTGTTTTAAATAAATAAAAAAAGAAAGCGAAATAAGTTAAGATAAAGCTTAATAACCACACAGTTCAAGTTGGGATACACCTCACAAATAATCAAATAAAATCTTTAAATGATTCTTTGTGATTGTTAGAGTGATTTTGTACAACACAGAACCTGTCTGTGAATAACAAAGAGAAACACGACAGGAATAAAAGCCAAAAGCCGAGCGGAGTGCTTTATGGAAACCCTCTACAACATCTTCACCATATTCTTTAATCAGGTCATGACAAATGCCCCGCTGCTGCTGGGTATCGTGACATGCTTGGGATATTTGCTATTACGCAAGAGCGCAACTGTCATTATCAAAGGCACCATCAAAACTATTATTGGTTTTATGCTACTTCAGGCGGGTTCAGGCATTCTGACCAGCACCTTCAAGCCAGTTGTTGCCAAGCTGTCAGAAGTTTATGGTATTAACGGTGCAATATCAGATACTTATGCAGCAATGATGGCTACCGTCGAACGCATGGGGGATGCTTATAGCTGGGTGGGATATGCCGTGCTGCTAGCGCTGGCGCTCAACATTCTCTACGTGCTGTTTCGTCGTATTACCGGTATCCGCACCATCATGCTAACCGGCCACATCATGTTTCAGCAGGCCGGTCTTATCGCGGTCTTCTTCTACATTTTTGGCTACCCGATGTGGACAACGATTGTCTGTACCGCGATTCTCGTCTCGCTATATTGGGGCATCACCTCCAATATGATGTTTAAGCCAACTCAAGACGTCACCGACGGCTGCGGTTTCTCCATTGGTCACCAGCAGCAATTCGCAGCGTGGATTGCCTGTAAGGTCGCACCTTATCTCGGCAAAAAAGAAGAGAGCGTTGAAGACCTCAAGCTGCCGGGCTGGTTAAACATTTTCCATGACAACATCGTTTCTACCGCCATTGTCATGACCGTATTCTTCGGCGCCATCCTCTGCTCCTTCGGCATCGACACCGTGCAACAGATGGCAGGGAAAACACACTGGACAATCTATATCTTGCAAACCGGCTTCCAATTTGCCGTCGCTATTTTCATCATTATTCAGGGCGTACGCATGTTCGTGGCGGAACTCTCTGAAGCTTTCAACGGTATTTCTCAACGTCTGATCCCCGGTGCTGTTCTGGCTATCGACTGCGCAGCTATCTATAGCTTTGCACCTAACGCCGTCGTATGGGGCTTCATGTGGGGGACTATCGGACAGCTGATTGCGGTAGGCATTTTGGTTGGTATTGGCTCTTCCATCATGATTATTCCCGGCTTTATTCCTATGTTCTTCTCCAATGCCACCATTGGCGTGTTTGCCAATCACTACGGCGGCTGGCGCGCAGCACTCAAGGTTTGTCTCATCATGGGAATGATTGAGATCTTTGGCTGCGTTTGGGCGGTCAAATTGACCGGACTGAGCGCATGGATGGGAATGGCTGACTGGTCGATCTTGGCACCGCCAATCATGCAAGGCTTGACCTTTGGTCTGTGGTTTATGGGCGTCATTATTGCCATCGCACTGATTTACATGTTCTTCGCTGGCCGCTCGCTGCGCGCTGAAGAGGATGCAGAAAAAGCAGCACTCAATAAATCTTCTGCAAATTAATTAACTGGAGCACAAATCATGACAGTACGAATCCTAGCGGTATGCGGTTGTGGGCAAGGCAGTTCCATGATTATGAAAATGAAAGTCGATCAGTTTCTGACACAGCAAAACATCGATCACAGCGTCAATAGCTGCGCCGTTGGTGAATATAAATCAGAACTAAGCGGCGCAGATATCATCATTGCCTCGACCCACGTCGCCGATGAAATCACTGTGACCGGCAATAAATACGTCGTAGGCGTACGCAACATGCTTTCTGCCGCAGACTTTGGTCCTAAGCTGATGGACGTGATTAAAGAGCACTTCCCTAAAGACATTAAGTAACAGGAGCAGGTATGAAACTGCGTGATTCTCTGGCTCAAAACCACTCTATCCGTTTGCAGGCTGAAGCCAGCACTTGGCAAGAAGCGGTCAAGATTGGCGTTGACCTCTTGGTTCAAGCCGACGTTGTCGAGCCTCGTTACTATCAGGCCATTCTTGACGGTGTTGAGCGATTTGGTCCTTACTTCGTTCTGTGTCCCGGTTTAGCGATGCCGCACGGCAGGCCGGAAGAAGGGGTGAAGAAAACCGGTTTTTCTCTGGTGACTCTCAAAACGCCACTCTCGTTTAACCATGAAGATAACGATCCGGTTGATATTCTGATCACCATGGCGGCCGTTGATGCCCATACGCATCAGGAAGTAGGGATCATGCAGATCGTTAACCTATTTGAAGATGAAGCAAATTTTGATCGCCTACGTGCGTGCCGCACCGAACAGGATGTTCTAGATCTGATCGATCGGGCCAACGCCGTACAGGCTTAACACTCACCAGACCTACCCGACCTCCCCTTTATGGGGAGGAAATACACAGCATCATTCTGCTCCACCCTAATAAGGGCGGCTGGGTAGGCTCATGTCAAAAACTTACTTTTGGAGTACACAAATGTCTCACTCATTACCGATGCTGCAGGTGGCACTTGATAATCAAACCCTAGATGACGCCTACAAAACCACTCGCTTAATCGCCGAAGAGGTCGACATTATCGAAGTTGGCACTATTTTGTGCGTTGGTGAAGGCGTACGCGCGGTGCGCGATCTTAAAGCGCTCTATCCGCACAAAATCGTGCTGGCTGACGCCAAGATCGCCGATGCAGGGAAAATCCTCTCGCGCATGTGTTTTGAAGCCAATGCCGATTGGGTCACCGTCATTTGCTGCGCAGATATCAATACTGCCAAGGGCGCCTTAGATACTGCCAAAGAATTTAATGGCGACGTGCAAATCGAGCTGACCGGTTACTGGACTTGGGAACAGGCTGCAGAATGGCGCAGTGCCGGTATTCAACAGGTCGTTTATCACCGCAGTCGTGATGCTCAGGCCGCTGGCGTGGCATGGAGCGACGCCGATATCGCATCAATTCGCCGCTTAGCCGATATGGGTTTCAAAGTGACCGTCACCGGTGGGCTCGCGTTAGAGGATTTACCTTTGTTCAAAGGGATTCCAATCCACGTATTTATCGCAGGCCGCAGCATTCGCGATGCCGCTAGCCCAGTAGAAGCAGCGCGCCAATTCAAACGTTCTATCGCCCAACTGTGGGGCTAAGGTAAATCTCATGCTCCAGAAAGCCGTCCCTCTCGGAATATACGAAAAAGCACTGCCTGCGGGTGAAGACTGGCTGCCGCGTTTGCAGCTGGCCGCAGAACTCGGATTCGATTTCGTTGAAATGTCGCTCGATGAAAGCGATGTGCGTTTGGCGCGGCTTGACTGGAGTCGTGAACAGCGTTTGGCATTGGTCAATGCCATTGCCCAAACCGGCGTGCGCGTCCCCTCGATGTGCCTAAGCGCGCACCGCCGTTTCCCTCTAGGCTCAGAAGACGATGCTGTTCGCGATCAGGGCTTAGAGATCATGCGCAAAGCCATTTGTTTGGCACAAGACGTCGGCATCCGCGTGATTCAGTTGGCTGGCTATGATGTCTATTATCAAACGGCCAATAACGCTACCCGCGAACGCTTCCGCGACGGCCTGAAGCAGTCGGTAGAAATGGCAAGCCGTGCTCAGGTAACGCTGGCGATGGAAATTATGGATTACCCGCTGATGAACTCAATCAGCAAGGCTCTCGGCTATGCCCACTATCTCAATAATCCATGGTTCCAACTCTATCCTGACATCGGCAATCTTTCCGCATGGGATAACGACGTGCAGATGGAATTGCAGGCTGGCAGCGGCCACATCGTCGCCGTTCATGTCAAAGACACTCAGCCCGGTAAGTTTAAAAATGTACCGTTTGGTACTGGTGTCGTGGACTTTGAACGATGTTTCGCCACGCTCAAAGAGAGCGGCTACTCCGGCCCTTATCTGATTGAAATGTGGAGCGAAACCGCAGCCAACCCGATTATGGAAGTGAAAGCCGCCCGCGACTGGGTTAAGCAACGCATGGCGAATGCAGGGTTAGCAGTAGAGGAGGTCGCATAATGCAGTCACTTAAGCAGCAAGTTTTTGACGCCAATATGGCGCTGCCACACTATGGTCTTGTCACATTCACATGGGGCAACGTGAGTGCCATCGACCGCGAACGAGGAATCGTCATTATCAAACCCAGCGGAGTGCCTTACGACACCATGAAAGCTGATGATATGGTGGTGGTCGATTTGCAGGGCAATATCGTGGAAGGCAATTATCGCCCCTCATCCGACACACCTACTCATCTGGAACTTTATCGCCGTTATCCTCATCTCGGCGGCATTGTGCACACCCATTCGACTCATGCCACGGCGTGGGCGCAAGCAGGGTTATCCATTCCCGCTTTAGGTACCACACATGCTGACTATTTCTTCGGTGACATTCCCTGTACCCGTGCGCTGACCATTGACGAAGTCGCTGGAGACTATGAGCTCAATACCGGCAAAGTAATCGTAGAAACACTGGGGGATACAAATCCTATGCATACCCCCGGAATAGTGGTTTATCAGCATGGACCATTCGCATGGGGTAAGGATGCTTTAGATGCTGTGCATAACGCCGTAGTGATGGAAGAGGTTGCCAAGATGGCATGGATCGCCTGCGGTATTAATCCGCGTTTACGGCCAATTGACCATTATTTAATGAATAAACACTTCAGCCGCAAACACGGCCCAAATGCTTACTATGGGCAACAATAAGCTAACTGATATCTAAGGAGGGCTACCATGTCTGTGAAAGAATTGTTTGTACAAACCGATCCTGCTCGCCGCCGTTATGGCGTAGCGACTTTAGTGGGCTTTGCTGCGGGGATTATGTCTGCTTTCGTCAAGTGGGGCGCGGAAGTGCCATTGCCGCCACGTACCATTAGCGATGGTCGTGCCGAGTTTAATCCGCCATATCTGTTTTTACGCGATTATCTCGGTATTGATCCCACCAGCACCGTCTATACCTTTTCCGAACACATCATTAATCCGGTGATGGTGACACATATTCTCTTCTCGCTCGTGTTCGCAATAGGTTACTGCATCGTCGCCGAACGCTTTCCAAAAGTGAAAATGTGGCAAGGCGTGATGGCAGGGATTCTTTGTACTATCGCTGTACATGGGATCAGTTTCCCTCTACTTGGGCTAACGCCGCCGCTGTCACAGTTACCTGCCGATGAATACCTCTCAGAAATCTTTGGTCATATCGTCTGGTTCTGGGCCATAGAGCTAATCCGCCGCGATCTACGTAATAGAATCACGCATGAGCCTGATGCGGAAGTCCCGCTAGATGCTTCTTATCGGTAAAGCACGGTAATACTTCGTTCGCCAGTTAGCCAGACGCGTTCAAAACACCACTCGCGCTGGCGAACGAAATCTATCTCACCGTTACTTATCCAGATACATCTTGCGCAAATAATGTGGCACAGCATCATCCACGTTGCTGCCAATCACTTCCAAATTTGGCAGTGCGTCTTTCAGGCGCTGATGAGAATCGCGCATGATGCAACCTTTCCCAGCCATGGATAGCATCTCCATATCATTCATACCATCACCGAAGGCGATGCAGTCTTTCAACGTATAACCTAGTAGCTTGGCCACATATTCCAGCGCGTGACCTTTGGATACACCGCCCGCCATCACTTCCAAACAGGTTGGCAATGAGAAACTGACATTTACACGATCGCCCCAGCGCGCATTTATGGCCTCTTCCAACGGCAGCAGTTTTTCATGCGTCTCGCTGGTGAAATAGACTTTGCAGATCCCATCAGTTGGCAGCAGAGCAGGCTCAAAAACCTGATAGTGGAATACGGACTCTTGGAAGAACTCCCTTTGCTCTGGACTTTCACGGTTCATAAACCAATCGTCATTACGATAGACATTGGTCAGAATCTCGGGGTCATCGTGCACGATAGTATAGAGATCACGAGCGATATCTTCGTCAACGTTATGGCTAAAGATTAACTCACCGGCGGTGTTA
This sequence comes from Hafnia paralvei, assembly GCF_020150375.1. Taxonomy (NCBI): domain Bacteria; kingdom Pseudomonadati; phylum Pseudomonadota; class Gammaproteobacteria; order Enterobacterales; family Hafniaceae; genus Hafnia; species Hafnia paralvei. Next base: position 4,415,507 of record NZ_CP083737.1, read on the forward strand.
TGAACGCGTGCGCCATTAGACGTAATCATAAAAACGCTGATACCTAAGCTATCGCGAACCTGTGCAATATCAATATGATGGCGACCAGTTGCAAAGACAAAATTCACACCTAGCTGGGTCAGCTGTTGCAGAGTTTCGCGCGCAAAGGGAGTCAATGTATGAGCAGGAGACAGCAGGGTGCCGTCCATATCAGAAGCAACAATGTGGTACATAAAGTGTGTTCTAACCTCAGCTGGGGTTGGCGGCAGTTTCTGCCTGTGAATCAGTATGTAAGGCGTAAAAATCCAAAATGGCATTTAACGCTTCAGAGCGCTGTGCGTCCCGCTCAAACAGGATCTCATGGCGTGCGCCTTGAATGATGTGGGGAACACCGCCGTAAGGTGGATTTCCCGCTTTCGAGAGTGCCTGACAAAAAGCAAAATGTGATGCATTTGTGACGACCCTATCGCCACCGGCTTGTAACAGCAGCAGCGGCGTAACAATATTCTTCGCCAGTGCGATAGCCCGCTCTCCTGCCTGAATGCTTTCGCGCACCCAGTGGTAAGTTGGCCCACCGACCTGTAGTTCAGGGTAATCGGCGTAATAACGTAAAAAACGGCGGTAGCGTACACGACTATGAGTTAACTCATTGACGATAAAAGGCAGTGGACGCCAGTGGCCGGTACCAAGCGCATAATTATCGCGCATAGTAGGATAACGTTCGGCCCAGTCAGTAATGCGTTTAGCAAGCCACAGCGGCATAGGCAACTTAATGCCGGTCATAGGCGAGCATAGCGCTGCGGCATCAACACCCTGCGGCTTACGCGCCAGAAAGAACGCCATGATTGCGCCCCCCATCGAATGCGCTAGTGCAAAGCGTCGCTGGTAGGGCTTAGACAGAATCTCCTGCTGCCAAAGGATTTCGAGGTCATCGACGTAATCATCAAAACGAACTACGTGACCGCGGTGATGATCTTCTAGCATTCGACCCGACTTCCCCTGACCGCGATGATCGACAATCACCACGTCGTAGCCGCTATGAAACAGATCGTAGGCTAATTCAGGGTATTTCATGTAGCTTTCGATGCGTCCCGGAGAAATCAGTATCACGCGGGTGTGCTGTTCGGACGTAAAACGGACAAAGCGAATCGAGACATCATCCACGCCCATGAATACATCTTCCTGACGCTGCTGCCAGAAATCAAGCAATGGGCCGGTGGTAAATGCTGCAAATTCGTTCTCGCGCTGCAACCAGCTTTGGGTCAGAGCAGACATATGAGTCGTTATCGTCCTTTAGTCATTTTGTGAACAATCGCACAAGAAATAGCTGATTTGTATTGTGGCACAAAAGCCTTCATTCAGGGAGTGATTACCCTATCGTTGCCATAACTCGCGCCAAAACAGCGATTATTAGTTACGCACATGAATACATTCACTCATATCTAATAAATTCACTTGCGCATCGTCACACATTTTGTAAGTTTGGTTAATGGGGCAAGCCCCACCGCACAGACAGGCGGCTTCAATGTTTTATTCAACTTCTTATTAATATAAAAACCTCCAAGGTAGGACAGCATATGAAAAACGTTGGTTTTATCGGTTGGCGCGGAATGGTCGGCTCCGTTCTCATGCAGCGCATGATTGAAGAGCGCGACTTCGACGCCATTCGCCCGGTTTTCTTCTCCACATCCCAGCATGGTCAACCCGCGCCTACCTTTACCGGCCAGCAGGGTACCTTGCAAGATGCCTATGATATCGATGCGCTGACAGCATTAGATATTATCATCACCTGCCAGGGCGGCGATTATACCAACGATATTTACCCTAAGCTGCGCGCCAGCGGCTGGCAGGGCTACTGGATCGATGCAGCGTCATCGCTGCGCATGAACGAAGATTCAGTGATTATCCTCGATCCCGTGAACCACGATGTGATTCACGATGCATTAGACAGAGGGATTAAAACTTTCGCCGGTGGTAACTGCACCGTTAGCCTGATGCTGATGTCACTCGGCGGGCTATTTGCCAATGATTTGGTGGATTGGGTTTCCGTTGCCACCTACCAAGCTGCCTCCGGTGGCGGCGCTCGGCACATGCGTGAATTACTGACACAAATGGGCATGCTGCATAACAGCGTGGCTAAAGAGTTGCAAAATCCTGCATCAGCCATTTTAGATATCGAGCGTAAGGTAACGGAACTTGGCCGCAGTGGTACTCTGCCAACGGATAATTTTGGCGTACCATTAGCCGGTAGCCTGATCCCATGGATCGATAAAGCTCTGGATAACGGGCAAAGCAAAGAAGAGTGGAAAGGCCAAGCCGAAACCAACAAGATTTTGGCAACCAAAGAGATCATTCCAGTTGATGGTTTATGCGTTCGCGTAGGTGCACTGCGCTGTCATAGCCAAGCCTTTACCATCAAACTAAAGAAAGATGTGGAAATTCCCGAGATCGAACAGATTCTGGCTAGCCACAATGACTGGGTAAAAGTCGTGCCTAATGACCGCGAACTGAGCATGCGTGAATTAACGCCTGCTGCCGTCACCGGCACACTGTCAACGCCGGTTGGCCGTCTGCGCAAACTCAATATGGGGCCACAGTATCTGTCAGCATTCACCGTTGGTGACCAGTTGCTATGGGGTGCAGCGGAACCTCTGCGCCGCATGCTGAAGTTTGTGCTGTAAGTTTTTATGCCCCCCTTCCAAGGGGGGCGTCGTTAATCGATAGATGTCCTATCACACCTCTGCTACCGATTTCGGTACGCGTACCACTATGCGGGTAAATTTATCCGCTTCGGTCTCAACGCTTACCCCAAATCGTTCGCCATAACGGGCTTTAATCCTACGATCGACCAGATTCATCCCCAGCCCATCGCCGCGTGGTTTCGACTGATAGAGACCGGCGTTATCTTCGATGCTTATCAAGATATCTTCCCCATCACACCAGCTATGTAGGCGAACTTCTCCAACACCAAACAGCTGTGAGGTACCATGCTTAATCGCATTCTCAACAATAGGTTGCAGCGAAAATGCAGGCAAACGCTCATTCAACAAAGACTCATCAATATCAAAATCAATCATCAAATGATCGGCAAAACGCGCCTTTTCGATTTCTAGATAGGCTTTCACATGTTCGATTTCATCGCCTAGCGTCACTTCATCACTGCTGCGCTTAAGGTTTTTGCGGAAAAAGGTTGAGAGTGAAAGAACCAGTTTACGCGCATGATTAGGGTCTCGGCGGATCACTGCCGATAAAGTGTTAAGCGCATTAAATAGGAAATGTGGGTTCACCTGCGCATGCAGAAGCTTGATTTCCGACTGCACCAACAACTGCTTTTGCTGTTCATATTTACCCGCCAAAATCTGTGCTGACAGCAGGTGGGCAATGCCTTCCCCTAACGTGCGGTTAATGCTGGAAAACAGCTTATTCTTTGGCTCATACAGCTTGATACTGCCCACGACACGGTTATCTTCGCCGCGCAGGGGGATCACCAGCGTTGACCCCAGTTTGCAATTCGGCGTAATGGAGCACTGATAGGCGACTTCATTACCGTCTGCGTAAACCACCTGATCGAGCTCAATAGCACGATGCGTATGGTGAGAGGTGATAGGTGCACCGACTAAATGGTGATCGTCACCGATGCCAATAAATGCCAGTAGTTTTTCTCGGTCAGTGATCGCAACTGCCCCAACACCGAGCTCTTCATAGAGCACGCGCGCAACTTTCATACTGTTTTTTGGATTGAATCCCTGCCGCATTACCCCCTCGGCTCGCGCTGCAATTTGTAGCGCTTTGGAGGAAAATGCCGACGTATATTTTTCGAAGATCGCCCGCCGATCGAGCAAGATCTGCATAAACATCGCAGCGCCAACGGTATTGGTGATCATCATAGGTAAAGCGATGTTCTCCACCAGCTCTTCGGCCTCCCAGAAAGGGCGCGCCACGATCAGGATGATCAGCATCTGCAAACATTCAGCCAAAAATGTTATCGCTGCGATCACCAGAGGCTGGAATAGCAGATCCAGTCGGTTATTTTTCAGCATATAGCGATGCAATAATCCACCAACCAAACCTTCAACGACAGTTGAAATCATGCAGGCCATCGCCGTCATACCGCCCATCGAATAACGATGTAAACCTCCGGTGAGCCCCACCAGAAAACCAACCGATGGCCCACCCAGCACGCCACCTAGCACCGCACCAATGGCACGCGTATTCGCGATAGAATCGTCTATATGCAAGCCGAAATAGGTACCCATGATGCAAAACATCGAGAACGTGAGATAACACACCAGCTTGTGCGGCAGTCGAATCGTAACCTGCATCAGCGGGATAAATAGAGGAGTTTTACTCAGCAAATAGGCAATAACCAGATAGACGCACATCTGCTGGAGAAGGGAGAGGATTAAATCGATCTGGCTGACACCCATGGAAAATATCCTTCATTCACATGGCAGGTTGTATAAGGAAATGATTGTAACCTTACTCCTGAACATCATGTAGAGGGTTTATCTGCGCTTATCCTACCTCAAGCGACATTTTCGTTGGTTGTACTCACGCTTCTTTCCCCTTTATCAACGTTATAGTGTAGATATCGTGTTTTACGGAGAGATAGATATAAAATTTAGGCAAAAAAAAAGCCAGCACCCGAGCTGGCTAAAAAAACACTGGAAGCAATGTGAGCAATGTCGTGCCTTCTCGAAAGGACATCTTAGATAGCACTACCTGAATATGAGCTATCCCGGTACTGTATCTCGAAGACTGTCTTCCCTAGAACGCATGGCAATGATAATCATTATCAATATCACTTGTAAAGTGTTTTTTTATTGATTAATAACCCTACTAAAATAAATTTTATCCTTTATATTTAATAGGTTATTAGGTAAGCCATTGACAGGAAAAACAAATGATCGAGATTATAATTAGAGCCGCGACACCGCTAGACGTAGAAGAATTGCACAAATTACATACGCATCCACAGGTCTACGCACAAACGTTGCAGTTGCCATATGCCACAACAGAGATTTGGGAAAAACGACTGGTTCACACCCCCGTCGGCCACTATCATCTCGTCGCCGTGTGTGAAGACCGAATAGTTGGATGCATTAGTCTGGAAGCTTACCAACGCCCTCGAATGCGCCATAGCGGCACCTTCGGAATTAGCGTTCACTATGATTTTCAGGGGCAAGGCGTGGGCCGTAAACTCATGACGGCAATGGTAGAGTTGGCCGATAAATGGCTCGATTTAAAACGCATTGAGCTTACGGTATATACCGATAATGCGGGAGCCATCGCATTGTATAAAAAATTTGGCTTTGAAATTGAAGGAACCAGTCGCGGCTATGCTTATCGCGACGGGCAGTATGTTGATGTTTTTCATATGGCACGCTTACGTACGCTCACCCACTAACACCGCTTTATGGCTAACCAAATAACGGCAGAAATTGGCGTGATTCGTTAGCCCAAGCTTACGCATAGCGCTGCGCTTATGCCCACTGATGGTTTTTTCACTCACCTTTAATCTGCGTGCAATCTCTCCGATACTTTGGCCCTGCTGCAGACAACTCATCACTCTCTCTTCGCTGCGAGTAATCTGTACACTATCCTGCCCCATACTCTTCTCTAGAAAACGTCTTATTGCGTCACTACGCACAACAGCGCCCGAGAAGAGGTGATGCATAATCGCCTCACGTAGTACAGAAAGCGGCTCTTGTTTCGACAAAAGAGTATAAGTTTTATAGGACATAACCCTAGATAAAACATAAGGATCTTCTGAACGAGTCAATACGATCACCGGCAGATTAGGAAATGACACTTTCAATAATTGAAGTGTATCCAACGCACCCGATAACCCATATTCAAAAGGAACTATCTCAATGATTAAGGCATCAAAAGGTTTTAGCCTTTGCTCACTGATAAACTGAGAACATAAGTCGAATAGTTGACATTTTACCTTGATACCTTTTAGACAACTGTATATTCCCATCGCATCAACATATGAAGTTTCAACCAATGCAACTCTTAACATTTTATTCCCAAGAAAAATTAAATGAGGAAAAAACGGATTTCAAATTATTCTATAAATTTGCAATTCCATGTATAAATTCTTATAGAAAATAAATAGCAGGACTCTCAAGAAAACTATATCACTCTAATTTGTTATAAATACATGAACATTTCTGGTATGTTTTGTTTCTATTTAATCACAAATCAATAGAATTATTATCTAACACACTGGTAATTATTAGTGATATAAACCAAATAATTGCCATTATACAAGCTCAATAAATCGATTTATTGTCATTTGCAGATCAATATAATTATAGGTTATACAATTAGCATAGTGGATTAGTATCATGACATTATGGTCAATCTATATATAATGATTCTGGAGTACTAAAAAACACCTTTATGCTTATGGGATTAAATACCCATATTTCGGTATTACCTATTCACCTTACAAAGAAAAATATGAAAAAAAACAATTTAGAAAAAGAACTATTTCTTTATAGCTCACACATACAAAAGCTACCCAATTTCAGAAAATGTGTTGAAAAGCACTATGACTTAATGTTATCAATGTGTAAAACACATCCATTGTTTTATAAAACGATGTTTAAGGATACTCGCTTTAATATTGCGATTACCGTTCTATGCTTTTATTTCACTCAAAAATCCCCTACATTATCTGATGTAAAGAACTATTGTGTTAACCACGGACTAGGAAGTCATAACAGCTTAGAATCATTGATGTTTTTCCTAAGAGTTGGCGGAAGATTAAATGTATTCAAAAGCGAAAAAGACAAGCGGATTCTGTTGTTTAACCCCACAGAAAAAGGGTTAAACGAAACTCGGCGTTATTTGGCTAACTCACTCGCCATTTTTCCTGAATTGCTACCTAATTATCGGTTAGAAAAAAACCATTTGGATAGCTATGAGGGATTAGAAAAATTCTTTATCCGCTGTGCTGAACTGTTCTTTAATGAAGTTATTGTGAGCAACATTCTTCCTGACTCTCAGATTTTTTTATTGAAAGATGCGGGACATATGATCTTCATCCGTCTTTACCTTGAAGCATTAAAACAAAAGGAAAATCCCGGAGTCGCAACAACTATTTCCTACAGCCAAATTGCCAAAGAAACTTCTGTTTCGCGTACACATTTAAGGAGAATTGTTGATGCCGCGGCCAAGAAATCTCTGATGACACCACATGAAAATATGACGCTGACGTTACATGATTCGTTCATCACTCTCGCTGAGGAATATATGGGGCTGTACTTCGCTTTTGTTTTGTACTGTTTAGAGATTAATCCTAGTGATGAAAAATCGATATAGAATGCTATCAGCGAATTGACGCTTCATTTTTGTGATACAAATATGCCTAATTATCACTTAAATGACTACTTAATCGCTCGGGTGTAATCCCAAGAATTACCTTCATCGTTAATGAGTGAAAATGATATTGTCTCATTCATAGTATTAAGCGTTGGAGGTAATGGAATCTGACGGTGGCTCTTTGGCGGTAATACTCCTATATCCAAAGGAATATTACGTATTGTCACACCAATAATGCTCAGATAATACTGCGTTGGATTTTCAATATTGAGGACACCGTTTTGTCGCTGAAACCTAATTTTATTTCCTACCGACTCTTGTAGGTGCGAGATCCCCGATGGGCGTAAAAAAAGCTTCATCTGTGTGCGCAGCGCTATGGTCACTTTTTGTGTAGATTCACCAGACATACGCGGTGGAATCTCATAGATATTCAGCCAATACATCGACTCTCGCTCTTTTGGCAATGTGCTATCTATCACCATCAAACGTAGGCTTTTCATCTCTTCAGGTTGTAATTTGAATACCGCAGGTAAAACCAAGATTGGTGAAGTACTTTTATCCGGAGTCGACTGCGGATCGCCATTATCAGACCAAGCCTGCACCACCACAGGGTAACTATTTTTATTCACAAGCTGTAAAGATGCCTCAGTTTCTCCATCGTTAAACACCACTCGAGTAGCTTCCGCGTTGACGGCGGCCTGTGTGCTCTCGGAGGCTAGCAGGATGAAAAATACGCCACCGATAAAACTACTGAATACGGATAAGAATCTGCGCATGCGCTTGATAGCTCCCTGCCGTTAGTTCATCACCACCGAACTTCTCTAACTGTGCCATAAACGTTTCGGTGTAGCTGTTGATCCCTTGAGCCGTATTTGAATCCACCAATGTTTGGTCGCCACCCAGAATCGGTGACCAGCCCGTTGTTTTCGTCGTATCTGTCGTCAAAAACTGCATTGGCTGGTTGCTGCGATAAATTTTCACCCCAACTCCTCGCGCATGACCAGCCGCACCGTACTGTTCATCTAACAAATAGTTAGCTGCCCCAGAGGTAATCAAACCATATTTGGTCGCAGCGGCAACACTCGCAGGCGGAGCCAAAAATCCCAAGGCAATTTGTCCTGTTTTCAATCCCGAGGTTGCTGCCGACTGGCACTGAAAGTCCAATGTAAACGGTGACTGACTGACCTCGCCGGCCTGTAAAGCGCTAATATTAATCGCGGGTAAAGTGACTACCGGAGTAAAGTTACTCACTTTGCAGGTCGCTCCTCGTCGGAACGTCACATAGTTATATAACCCTATCGACGCAGGCCACGTTCCATACCACCCTGGGAAACTGGTTTGAGAGTCAGCGCCGTCGGCAGGTCCAGTAATCCCTGGCCCACGAAACGCAATATAGGCATTTGGCTGGGTATAAGCGTATAAGTAGCTGGCCGCATTATTCGTACCGGAGCGGGCGTAGTTCAAACGAAATATCTCGGTTTGTACTGCACTGAAATTCTTTGCTTTAACCAGTAATCTTCCTTGGCTATCCGTATCGAGCCCAGTAAGTGGGCGAGATTTCCAGATTTTGTCGTAAAACTCACCGGTTTCCATATTAGTAAAACGAATAGCAATATTACGCACATAGGTGGCATAGGCTTTCGGAGCAACACCAGTGATACTGCCGTCATCATACATCCCCGCATACACCGCATCGCCGTTGGTCGCATAAACCTCATAAACCTTACCAGCGTCTGCGGCATCACAGCGAAATAGCACCTGTTCGCTCACGTATCCCGAATTAACCGCATAGGAGGTGAAGGGAGCAACACTGGATGCCAATAACGTCCCGTCGGGCTGGAAGTCATTGCTCGTGCTGATATCCACAACGCTCGGCAGCCCTAGAGATCCGTTGTTATAGTCCAAACTGCCATACCATAGAGCGCCTACGCCATCGTTGGTACTGCTCAGTTGTGATTGAGCCGTAATTTTTGTGCATTGTGCAATGGCGGATGAAGACATCATCAGCAGGAAAAACGTGGATATCATCCCTGCCCTGACTTTTATCCCGAACATATCATTCCCCTTAATGAACAACACATTGCCCAGCGACAGAAACGAGCTCCTGCTGCTCTGAAGATTCTGGTAATACATAACTCACACGGCACATTTCTTGAGGGCTATCCCCCCACTTAACCGTCAGTATTCCCTGTCGTTCACGCACACGAGCATAAATTAGGCTGGCTTGGCCAGACATTCCCACCACATTATTCTGATCGTCGAGCACGCTAGCCCCCATCGGCAGGGCTTCTGTACCGTTGATTTTGGCCTTGATTAGCACGCCATAACCGCTCAGGGTATCGAAAGATGCTTTCACTGCGGCGCCAGCATAAGGAATAACTCGGCTTTGAGTACTTTTGAGCTCCGTGTGCTTATTGATCCCCTTAGGATCAAGACTGATCGTGTTATATCGGTATGGCGTTAGCGAAGGAACGATGGCGTAGCCGTTGCTATCAATACGCGCACCTTGTCCATTTTTAACTAATGCTCCCTTCGCGCCTTTTGCTTCAACCAGTCCAAACGTTTCACTCAGGTATGGGCCAAGTGTGATCCCTCCGCGGTGAATAACCGCAGCACCACGCCCACCAACGCCCCACTGAGTGTAATCACTGGATGCTGAGTAACTCCCGTTAAGCGTGCCGAACGCTGAGTTTTTTTGCAGATTCGCGCCCCAATTTTTAGTGCTACCGGCCTGACTTTCTCGATTTTGCTGATATCCCGCATACACGGAATAATTCAATGTTCCTGCGTCGTCTAACATACCTGATACCGACGTTTGCCCTGAATTACCTGAGCTGTCAGCATGGCTCAGTGACGTGGATATATAGTTGTCCCGTCCGCCAAACGACAATGGGATTGAGAAAGTTAACGTAATCAAATTCTCAGTATTTCCTAAATAGCTACGGCTGCGCCCTTGCTCTGAGCCATCCATATCTATCTGATTGCGGTATACCGACTGCTGGCGACTAATTGCCAAGTTATAACTGATGTTCTTCCAACTGTTGGAATAGCCCACTTGGAGTTGCGTGTTACGCGATTGATTATCGTAGTAATCCATCACCGAACCGGATAAATACAGGCTCCCATAATCTCCTAACGACTGGTTGATCATCGCTGTAAATTGGTTACGCTGATTTAGGGTGTCCGATTTGAATACATTATTAGAGCCGTGCTTTTTGCTAGCTCTTTCACCCAGCACATCACTCAATTCACGATAACCTTCCGTTGAATAGCGGTATCCAGCTAAGGCCACGTTAGTTCCGGTATAGTCGAATGTACGGCTATAAGATGCCTGCACTCGCCAGCCTGATTGGCTTTGATTATCATCAATTTGGGCATGTGACCACGTGGTATTAAGACCAAAGGCACCTAGCCAATGACTCCATACGCCACCGGCTAAAATCGCCTGATAATCGTCAGCAATACGCAAACCAAGGTTTCCCGTAAAACTATTGGAAATACCACGCTCATAGGTAAAATCGCCAAACAGATTTTGTGTATCGCCATAGTCACGCGCACGCCCAACAACCGCGTTATAACGGCTTACGCCAGGACGCATTGAATCGGGTACGGCAGAAAATGGCACGGTGAACGTTGAACTCCGACCATCCGCTTCAATAATTTCGACCTTTAGGTCACCCTCATAGTGAGTGCTACTGAGATCGTCAATAACAAACGGCCCCTGCGGAACGTTGGTTTCATAAATCGTGCGACCGTTTTGGCTCACCACGACACGGGCATTGGTTTGAGCCGTACCCCGAATCTCAGGCGCATAGCCACGGCGAGACTGCGGCCACATGCGCTGATCGGTTTCAAGCTTGACGCCGTTATACGCCATACTGCCAAACAGCGATCCGCCGCTGTAACTTTGGCCGATCATTAGGTTGCTATCCAGAGCCGCAATCGGCCTTTGCATATAGGTTTGTAGCGACTGCCATTGATAGCGAGAACGGCTTGGTGATTGGCTATAGGTTGCCGAAGATTGCTGACGCAGCTGCCACAGCCCCAGATTGATACCCGACTTTAGCCCAAGAAAACCATACTGGCTGGTGCCTCCAGAACCCGAACGGTATCGGCTTTGATAATAGTTAGTGCTGTAGTTGAGAAACATCAGCGACTCCCCAGCATCCCAGCTTTCAACAGGCACAGCATCACGCGGAGAGCGAGTTAATAGCGCTTGAGGAATATACAAATCCAATCGTAAGCGCGGTTGATCAAACGACCAACTGGCTCCCTTGACTAAGGCTTCAGGGCTTTTGCACTGGCTCTTAGCCAACTCATCACCCTGCGGCAATGCACTTTCATTTACACCCGATTGGACGTAAAACTCGCGACTCAGACAAGGTTCGCTCTCTTTTTGAGCTGAGTTGTTAACAAAATCCACGCTGTCACGCTGTATAAAACGACCATTGAGATAAATATCCACTGAATACTTTCCCGCAGGGGTATTATTATCAGCGTTAAAACGCTTTAAACCTTTGCCAAAATCACCACCAAGGAACAGAGACTCATCAAAGGTGTATTGGCTATTTTCTGCAGCCCATGAACAAACGCTCATTGGAAATAGGGCATAGGTCACCCATGAGGCTATTTTGCGATGATTCATTAAAACACCCTCTCATTCCATGAGGCGCAGAAGGATACGATCACAACTGGTAACGCTGTGTTATTTTCGCCCCTTGATCATTTATATAATTAATAGTCAATGCGGAATTTGAGAACCTATGACTAAGAGGCCACCTTTCCGTACTAAACGGAGCAATCATTCTACTACCGAGCTGAGCAACCTTATTTTCAGATAGAATACTTGCTCCAGAAATGGAGAGGTAGTAACCACTATTATTATTTACTTCCAGTACGTAAGAATTTCCTTGCTGAATTATTTTTGGTTTTACATTCTGAGCAATATCCGCTGGCGATGTTGCTATTCCGGCGGGGCGATAAAACACCTTTACTCTATTACGCAACATGATCAGCATTTGATTACTGCTGCTTTTTGCTTCTCTGGGTGGGATCTGCAAAAAATTAAGGTAAAAAATGGATTCTCGATCTTGGGGTAATTCCCCACCTGAGAACATCAACCGTACTGTTTGACCGGCTTTAGCGGCCATTTTAAAAAACGGCGGCGTAATGATGAATGGGGCTTGTCCAGTATCAGGTGTTGAATCTTCATTGCCGCTGTCCATCCACACCTGAATCACATTAGGAAAATCATCATGGTTCGTCAGTTGAATGTTCACCTCCTTGTTTTGCGCGGGATAGATAACCCGGTTCCCTGTCATGACTACGCTTGCCTGTGCAGCCACAATCCAAAGAAGTGCAAAAGTGCATCCTGCAATAACATTCCTAACAAATAACATATTGTTGTTCCTAAACAATAAGTAGGCCGGCGTACCGGCCTACATCAATTACTGGTAAGAAATCGCGTACTGTAATGAACCCGCTACGGTGCCAGCAGTAGCTGCTGCCGTAGCGTAATACTGCACGGCAAAGTCATGCGTCGCTTCGGTATCGCCTTGTTTCAGAACCAAGCCATCAACACTTTGTGGACTCGTTAAGTTAATACCCGCGGTGTCTTGGGTGCTTTTCAAAATCTGTAATTCAACGTTTCCAGCGCCACCGGTATTCCCTAAATTACCGCTATTAGTCACGTTATTTCCGACAAAAACGGTTTTAATGTTGGTGTCTGCTGCATCATTTTTAGTGCAGCCAGTAACGCCCAGCGTAAATACTGTCTGGCCAGCAACATCACCTGGATTAGCCAATTCTGTCGCTGCTACCGTAGGCAATAAAACAATCGGGCTAGCATCATTTCCATTAATAGACACCGAACACGTTTGAGCGGTAACTTCACCTTGGAAAGTAATAGTATTCGCACTGATTGCCATTGCTGAAGAGGAAACAAAACAGCCCGCGATGAATGCGATAGGTAATATTGTCTTATTCATTGATTCTATCCTTTTATCTATAATGACTATTATCGTTATTTTCACTTGACGATTTTATTAAATCTAAATCCCTGTTTTTCTAGTCGCTAGAATAAAAACGGGCTATTGGGTTTCTACTACAGAGTGACGCGCCCCACTCTGGAGTAAAAACCTAGACCTCATTATCCATCTGAGAAAACTAAATATTAAAAATAATGTGGAGACTACAATAAAAAACTGTATGCATCCCCTTCATCCGCATAGGACAAATACAAATTTAAATGCTTTCGCGTAGTAAAAATCCTCCTCACAGACGAGAAGAAAATAGCAGTTTAAGCAAATGATTTATTGTTTATGTCTTAATTCTATTTAGCTCAACCTTTGAATAATGTGGGTGAAAAGTAAGAAAAAGACTAACAGAGTGGTCAGAAGATTCCCATACCCACAAAGTGAATAAGGTGTTAATTAAATGTTATTTCATTCGAAAGATCAGGTCATTTCAGATGTTCTAGAAATTCAACCCATGAATGTAAAATATAAAAACATCATATTTTACATATAATTAACTACGCAGTGCGGCACCTCCGGTGGCGTTCCCCCCTACAAATCGTCCCTTTTTTGTTCAGGGTGTACATTTTTGGGGTCATCTCTAAAAACGCTGTTTTACATAAAACACCAGAGTGTAATCACGATCAATTTTTGCAAAAAACAGATCCATTCTCCCCTTTTATGCCTGATTGCAGGTGGCAGCAAAATAACTTGCGTTGACTATTGGTTTAGCAAATGAACCTTTACACACTACGCAACCGGGCTTATAGTTTCGGCAGTTAATCAACGGAGATTCCTTCATTGGAAAGTCAGAGTAGTAATCAACTCAGTAGTGACATAACACTGGCAAGCTGACCATCTCCTCAGATGTTTTGCTTGCCGGACTCGGCGGGCAGCATCACTTCTCACATCAAGAACTGTTGCAGACCCACTAAAAAGTGCCTCGTCGGTGATTATACCGAGAGGACTGTATGCGGACAGTTATCATGCAAATTTACACTCGCGCTCTATTTCCTCCAGGCAAAGCCTAACGATGTGAGTAATAGGTAACGTTTAACGTCGCCGATTTTCTCGCACCCTGTTTTCTTGTCGCTGTGACCTACGACAGGAGGGCTTATCAGTGCCCATCATTTAGAGTGATGAACGCGATAAGCAACGAGCGTAATCATTTCCAGTACCAACCGTATCTCGCCGTGAGGCGTAAGGAGCCAATATGGACGAGCACCCCAGAAGCAACGTTATCCGCGTTGCACGGGCTGACGTGAGTTAAATCCGTCCCTAATCTGCAACGCATACTTTTAGCCTTAGGCTAACTAAGACATTTAGCGAAAGAAAACTCCTCATTTTGGGGCGGGTTTCTGCACGCTAAAATTAGCGATGAGTATTGTGTTATGGCCCAGATGATCGAACAAACTGCTGAAAAACGCAGCCGCAAAAATAACAAGAAAGCCACCTATCTGATTGCAGAAGAATCTGTGGTCAGCCTAGATGCAACTTTGTCTAATCTTTCCTCTAACCTCAATGGATTAGAAGAGGAAGACGCACGCGAACGCCTGCTGGAAACAGGTCCCAATCAGGTAGCTCATGAAAAAGTGCCGCCGGCTTTGGTGCAGCTAATCAGTGCGTTTAATAATCCATTTATCTTTGTACTGATGGTGCTTGCTGCGATCAGTTTCTTCACCGACTATTGGCTGCCGCTACAACGCGGTGAAGAAACAGATCTCATCGGGGTGATCATCATTTTAATCATGGTGTCTTTGAGTGGATTACTGCGCTTCTGGCAGGAGTTTCGCACTAATAAAGCCGCCGATGCGTTGAAATCCATGGTGAGAACCACCGCCACCGTTCTACGCCGAGCTCATCCAGCAGCAAAAACCGAATGCAAAGAGATCCCTCTGCAAGACTTGGTACCGGGCGATATCATTCTGCTCTCCGCAGGAGATATGGTTCCAGCCGACGTTAAATTGATCGAATCTCGCGATCTGTTTATCAGCCAAGCCGTGCTAACCGGCGAGGCGATCCCGATTGAGAAATACGACGTCACCGCCAGCGTTAGTCAAAAATCCTGCGACACTGGTAGCAGTGAAGGCGATCTGCTGGAGTTATCCAACATCTGTCTGATGGGAACAAACGTGGCCAGCGGCACCGCCAAAGCGGTCGTGGTCGCTACGGGGGCAAAAACCTACTTTGGTTCACTGGCAAAATCTATCGTCGGCACTCGTTCGCAAACCTCGTTTGACCGTGGGGTAAACAGCGTAAGCTGGCTGTTAATTCGCTTCATGCTAGTGATGGTGCCAGTCGTTCTCCTGATCAACGGCTTCACCAAAGGTGATTGGGCCGATGCCGCACTGTTTGCTTTAGCGGTTGCCGTGGGCTTGACCCCTGAAATGCTGCCGATGATCGTAAGCTCAAACCTTGCCAAAGGTGCGATCGCGATGTCTCGCCGCAAAGTCGTGGTTAAGCGTTTGAACGCCATCCAGAATTTCGGCGCAATGGACGTCCTGTGCACCGATAAAACCGGTACGCTGACTCAGGACCGTATCATTCTCGAACACCATATAGACATCAATGGGCGCGAGAATAAAGAGGTGCTTCAACTGGCGTGGCTGAATAGCTATCACCAAAGCGGCATGAAAAATCTGATGGATAAAGCGGTGATTCGCTTCGGCCGCGCGCGTCCTGAAGTTGAAGCAATGGCGCGCTTTAGCAAGATTGATGAGCTGCCTTTCGATTTCATTCGTCGTCGTCTATCTATTGTGGTCAGCGACGAGCATCGCCGCCACACGCTGATTTGCAAAGGTGCCGTTGAAGAAATGCTGGCTATCGCCACCCATATCAGCGATGACGGCAATATTTTACCGCTCGATGAGAAGGCGCGTGCCGAGCTGCTGCAGTTAGCAACCCACTACAACGAACAAGGCTTCCGCGTGCTCATGGTGGGAACTCGTGATTTGGGTATCGATGGTTGCGTATTCCCACTCAGCAACAGCGATGAACGCGATTTGGTCATCTGCGGATTACTGACGTTCCTCGATCCACCAAAGGCATCTGCCGCAGAAGCGATCACTGCGCTGCGCGAAAATGGCGTCATGGTCAAAGTGTTGACCGGTGATAACCCAATCATCACCAGCAAAATTTGCCGTGATGTGGGCTTAGAACCTGGTGAACCCTTGCTAGGCAGCGAAATTGAAGGAATGAGCGACGCGCAACTATCACTGTTAGCGGAGCAGCGTACCGTCTTTGCCAAGCTCACGCCGCTGCAAAAATCTCGCGTACTTAAAGCGCTGCAGGGCAACGACCATACCGTTGGCTTCCTCGGTGATGGTATCAATGATGCACCAGCGCTGCGCGATGCCGACGTCGGTATCTCAGTCGATACGGGCACTGATATCGCGAAAGAGTCAGCCGATATTATCCTGCTGGAAAAAGATCTGATGGTGCTGGAAGAAGGTGTGATCACCGGACGAGAAACCTTCGGCAATATCATTAAATACCTGAACATGACCGCTAGCTCCAACTTCGGCAACGTGTTCTCCGTTTTGGTGGCAAGTGCCTTTATCCCATTCTTGCCAATGTTGGCGATTCAGCTGTTGCTGCAAAACCTGATGTACGACATCTCACAGCTCTCTTTGCCGTGGGATAAAATGGACAAAGAATTCCTGCGTAAACCACGTAAATGGGATGCAAAAAATATTGGACGTTTCATGTTATGGATTGGGCCAACGTCTTCTATTTTTGACATCACGACCTACGCCATTATGTGGTTTGTGTTTGCTGCCAATAGCATCGAACATCAGGCATTGTTCCAGTCTGGCTGGTTTATTGAAGGGCTACTGTCACAAACACTCGTTGTGCATATGCTGCGTACTCAAAAAATCCCGTTTATTCAAAGCACTGCGGCGCTGCCGGTAATGCTAACAACGGGGCTAATTATGGCGCTGGGTATTTATATTCCCTTCTCACCGCTCGGCACTTGGGTTGGTTTGCAGCCGTTGCCATGGCAGTATTTCCCATGGTTAGTGGGTACGCTGTTCAGCTATTGCGTTGTTACTCAACTGATGAAGCGCTTCTACATTCGTCGCTTCGGGCAGTGGTTCTAAATTAGCACTTCTATTTACTCTCTAAGCTGCGGCAGTGATGTCGCAGCTTTTTAACTGCAATATCGCTTATTACTCACATTCTCTTTTTCAATTTCTTCCCTTCGGCACTTCTCGCATACTCAACAAACCTTGCGGCATTATATTCTCGTGTTAGGCCAAGCCACTGCTCACAACTTAAGGAAAGCCGCTATGCAAGCATTTTGGGAAGACCGTTTGATAATTGCCGATTTAATGACGGGTTGGATGCACCGCGATCTCGCCGAATGGGACAAAATGCTAGAGCTATTCCATACAGATGGCACCATTGAGGTCACCTGGTTTGAAGGGTTGTTTACTGATTTCGTAAAAGGCTCGCAGCGCATGGGCGGCTCAGCGCTGGTGACCAAACATCTCATCAGCTCACCGATGATTGAATTTCACGGTGATAAAGCCATCGCAGAAACTAACGCCATGATTGTGATCGAAAATGCGCAGATGAGACTCGGCGCGACCGTCCATAATCGTTTTTACGATTGGGTAGAAAAACGTAACGGTGTATGGAAAATTACCCGCCGTCAGGCAATTTACGATTTTGGTTCGTTTAATTTCCCTCAAGGAATTATCGACATCGATACTGCCTGTGCTAACAAATATCCGATTGCCTACGCGCCGCTTGCCTATTTACTTGAGAAAAGCGGTTTTCCGGTAGAGCGTGAATTTGCCACCAAGGGCAGTCATTTAGAAACCACAATGAAAGCCGAAGGACAGGCTTGGTTGAAAGGATAATAAAGGTAGCCTGACTCCGCTCCGGTCTGGAACGGAAGTCTCAATGTCACACATTCGCCACCGCTTGCGCACAGGCCCAAGCGGAACTCCATGCCCATTGGAAATTATAGCCACCGAGCCAGCCCGTCACATCAACCACTTCGCCAATGAAAAACAGCCCCGGCACTTTATGTGCCTGCATGGTTTTCGAGGAAAGCTCGTGGGTATCAACGCCGCCCAGCGTCACTTCTGCGGTACGATAGCCTTCGGTGCCATTCGGCACGACCTGCCATTCTTGTAATGTTTCAACTATCTGTACCTGCTGTGGAGCATTCAGCTGTTTAAGCGTGACGTCAGGAATTTGCCCCAGCGTTTGTAAACATTCAACCAAACGCTTCGGTAGTTGTTTTGCTAGCGTATTTTTTAGGCTTTGATTTGGGTGCTCAGTGCGCTCCGCGTCCAAGAAAGCGGCCAGATCGCAATCCGGTAGCAGGTTGATTGTCACTTTCTCACCGGCTTGCCAGTAGCTAGAAAGCTGGAGGATCGCTGGACCCGAGAGGCCACGATGGGTAAACAGAATACTCTCGCGGAAACTGGTGCCTGATTCAGCGGTGACTACCGATGGAACCGCTACGCCAGACAGCGTTTGCAGATGATCCAATAGTGGCTTATGCAGTGTAAACGGAACCAAACCCGCACGAGTCGGCAGCACGTTCAGGCCGAACTGCTCAGCAATCTTGTAGCCGAAAGGCGTCGCGCCCAATCCAGGCATCGACAAACCACCGCTCGCGATCACCAAAGATCGGCAGTTCACCTGTTCACCGTTAAGCTGAAGCGAAAATTCTCCGCTGTCTAAACGCTCAACGCTCAAGATTTCGCTGCGCAAACGAAGAGTAACCTGCCCTAGCTCGCACTCTTTAAGCAGCATATCCACGATCTGTTCAGCGGAATCATCGCAAAACAACTGCCCCAACGTTTTCTCGTGATAAGCAATCTGGTAACGACTCACCAGCTCAATAAAATCCCATTGGGTATAGCGAGCCAGAGCCGATTTGCAGAAGTGTGGGTTCTGCGATAAATATGCCGCGGGTTCGGCATACATATTCGTAAAATTACAGCGACCGCCGCCCGACATCAGGATTTTTCGCCCTGCCTTTTTGCCGTTATCAACGACGAGAACGCGCTGACCGAGTTGCCCTGCTTGAGCCGCACAAAACAACCCCGCGGCACCAGCGCCGACGATCACTACATCAAAATTTTCCACACATAACCTCTTATTTCGTGGTTCTAAATGCAACCACGAACGCTAATACCGATTTTTCTAATATGAGCTACTCTGGTAATAAACGGCAAAACAAACCCAGACTCACGGCGGTGGATTGTAAACGGGGTAAATCCTCATCGCCAGCGCGAGAAAAAATTTATCTCGAAATATTCATACAACATACTGAAATGATAGGACTAATCCGAGATATGTATCTATTAACTGCGTGAATAAATCAAAAAAACGTCATATTTTGCTTTTCCCCAGCACGCGTTCTCGCAGATAATGCGCCGCGTTCATGACCACTAACTGGCGTAACGCTTATGCTACATCTATTTGCAGGGCTGGATTTTCACACTGGCCTCATGTTAGTCCTGGCACTGCTGTTTGTTCTGTTTTATGAAGCCATCAATGGTTTCCATGACACAGCAAACGCAGTCGCAACAGTTATCTATACTCGTGCACTTCGTTCGCAGATTGCGGTCGTTATGTCGGGTATTTTCAACTTCTTAGGTGTGATGTTGGGTGGCCTCAGCGTCGCCTACGCAATTGTGCACCTCCTTCCAACAGATTTGCTGTTGAACGTGGGATCGACTCACGGTCTAGCAATGATGTTCTCTCTGCTTTTAGCGGCGATTATCTGGAACCTCGGCACCTGGTATTTTGGTCTGCCGGCATCCAGTTCTCATACGCTAATCGGCGCGATTATCGGTATTGCACTGACTAACGCACTGATGACCAACACTTCCGTGGTGGATGCTCTCAACATTCCGAAGATGATAGAAATCTTCTTATCGTTGATTTTGTCCCCACTGATCGGCCTAGTACTGGCTGGTCTGATGGTATTTGCACTGCGTCGCTATTGGAGCGGAACGAAAAAACGTCGCCGCATCCATATGACACCTGCTGAACGTGAAAAGATTGATGGCAAACGCAAACCACCATTCTGGACGCGTATTGCCCTGATTCTGTCGGCGGTTGGCGTGAGTTTCTCTCACGGTGCTAACGATGGTCAGAAAGGCATCGGTCTGTTGATGCTGGTATTAATTGGTGTGGCTCCGGCCGGCTTTGTGGTTAACATGGACGCCACTGGCTATGACATCACCCGTACCCGTGATGCGATCACGCATCTGGAACAGTATTACCAGAAGCATCAGGAAGCCCTACCACATATCGTTGGTATTGAAGAGCATCAGCCAGTGGCACCAACCACCGGTAACAATGATTTCCATTGTGATTCTTCTCGTGCGCTGATTGCTATCGACCACAGCAAAGCTTTGCTGAATAACCTGCAACGTTATGATGAGCTAAGCGTCGATCAACGTAATCAAATGCGTCGTTTACTGATGTGTGTTGCAGATACCGCAGGTAAAGTGGCTAAGCTGCCTGAAACAGATGCTCAGGATAAGCGCTTCCTGAACGATCTGCGTAAAGATCTGCTGGAGACCGTTGAGTACGCACCGATGTGGATTATCGTTGCCGTTGCTTTGGCCCTGTCTCTGGGGACCATGATTGGCTGGCGTCGTGTGGCGACGACTATCGGTGAGAAGATTGGTAAGAAAGGCATGACCTATGCGCAAGGCGTTTCCGCGCAGATGACGGCCGCCATCTCCATCGGTGTAGCAAGCTATACCGGTATGCCGGTTTCAACCACTCAGGTGCTCTCTTCTGCGGTTGCGGGTACCATGATCGTGGACGGCGGCGGTGTTCAGAGTAAAACCATTAAGAGCATTCTGTTGGCATGGGTTCTAACCCTTCCGGTAGCGATTGTTCTTTCCGGTGGTCTGTACTGGCTAGCCCTGACTTTCGTAGTCTAAAGCTCGTTAAAACGATTAAAAAGCCCGTTTAATAAACGGGCTTTTTTTTGACTTACATTAGGCCTCTAATCAGAATAATACCGATAAACAGCGGGCCAATGTAACGCCAGGTAATGCGCAGACATGCTCGCCAAAAAGGAGAGATATCCTGCGGTACCAGCGTCGCAGCACGTGGCGACCAGCCAAAGACCAGGCAGATAATAATACCGAACAACGGCATCATCAGATTCGACGTCAAGAAATCCAACACATCAAACAGCGTTTTTCCAGCCAGCGTAAAACCGCTTAATTCGCCAAAGGACAAGGTCACAGGGATCCCCGCTAGCATAATACTTGCGGTAATAATCAGGCTCGCGTTACGGCGTGACCAGCCCCAGCGTCCTTGGGCAAAGGCCACGATATTCTCTAACAACGATATCGACGAGGACAGCGCTGCAACTAACAGCAACAAGAAGAAAGCCACCGCCAGAATACTTCCCCCCGGCAGATGAGCAAAGAAAACGGGCATGGTCATGAAGGTCAGCCCCGGACCCGCAGCAGGATCTAATCCGGCTGAGCTTAATGCAGGGAAAATCATCAGCCCCGCCAACACACAAACCAGACACGACAATGTGACGACCCAAACACTAGAGCGCCCAATGCCTCGGCTATCTGGCAGATATGCGCCATAGGTAACATGAATCCCTAAACCAATGGACAGAGAGAAGAAAGCCAGCCCCAACGCATCCAGCACGCTTTTCCCCGTCAGATGGCTAAAGTCTGGATACAGGAACATCTTCAGACCCGCACTGGAGCCCGGCAATGTCATCCCCACGACAATCAGCACCAGCATAATCAAGAATAACAAAGGCATCATGACCTTAACCGCTTTCTCAACGCCGCGCTGCACACCGCCCAACACCACATAGCACGTCAAGGCCGCAAACAATAAATGAGTGATAACCGGCAGGTAAGGATTGCTTATAAAATCAGTAAACAACGAATTCAACTGGCTGGAGTCCGTAATGTTCAGTTTGCCTGCTCCCGCCATGAACGTGTAGCCCACCGTCCAGCCCCCCACCACGCTATAGAAACTGAAGATGCACCATGAACACGTCACGCCCAGAACGCCTACCCAGCCCCAATGGCGCCCCGCCAGCTGTTTGAAGGCCTTGACCACGCCTTCGCGCGTATGACTGCCCAGCAGTGTCTCAGCCATGAATACGGCCAGTCCCAGAGTAAAGCTGAACACCAAGAAAACAATCAGGAATGCACCGCCGCCATTGGTGGCAGAAACGTAGGGAAACTTCCAGATAGCACCAATGCCAATTGCCGAACCTGCTGCGGCTAAGATATGTCCAATCCGAGATGACCATTGCTGGCTCATGCAGACCTCCGCAGGGAGGGGATAATGCTGAACGTCATGTTGAAACTCCGGTGTTAAGAAAATGGTGCCGGAGGGTGCTAGAGACAACAAGGCCGCCCTTCCGGCGGCCTTGTTTAATATGGATGCGTGCAGGCCACCTAGCTGATAAGGAGAAGAAGGAGGCTGAGTTGGAGGTTAACTGTGTGCACGTTAGGATGTCCTAAAATTGAATACCGTTTCAAATTAATCAATGCACATCGTCTCTGCAATCATTATTTTCAGTTTTACCTTTTTGCAACATGCTGATACTGCATTTCACGCGTAGTGCTTATCTGCACCCTCGCCAGAACGAAGGTGCCATAATTTCATTAATATCAATTGGCTACTAATACCAAATCGCCATAGCGCACAGACATACCACGACGAGGCCACACAGTCCGCTGGTTAAAACAAACTGGCGACGCAAACGCTCACAGCGGCGAATAAACTCATCATCATGGTGATCGAGGTAGCGCTGAGCCTGAATATAACGCACTAAGCGCACTTGCTTACTAGGCTGTCCATGAGACGTAAAGAATCCGCCACCATCAACATATTGATAAAGCAGCGGATCACAACTGCGTAGAACAACCAGTAGCGCGCGTAGCGAGGAGTAATAACGCAGCATGTTAATCACGCACACAAGAAACAATGCCCAAAAAAGCGCGACGGTATTAATCATGATCTCCTCCCGGCATCCTCTCCAGCAAATAATGAGAACTGTGAGATAACGGTGCCTTGTCTATTACTCGCCAGACAACCTTAGCCCGACAGTTTCGTCAGGCTAAACCACGATGTTTATTATCAAGGTAGGCAAAAGGCTAGTAGCACAATAACAAATCACGCTACGCGGCACTGCCTCATTAATCAGTTTAGGAAAAGAACGGAGAAACGGTATCAAGATCACAAAATTAATTTTGCTGATTTTATGATGAAACGCAGAATGCGCTAGCTAATGATTTAGCTTCGCTATTAATTCCTATAAAAAAACGGCGAAATAGAGAGAAAGCGAATAACAAAAGCAAAAAAAGGTGAAAATTTTTCCTCCTAAGATAATCAGCTCTTGCTTTACAACCGCGCTATCCTTATAAAAAACGGGTCTACTTTTTTTAGCTGCTGGCAAAAATGCTCTTTTCTTTAACGGCCTGAATTGGTGTTTTTTTCCTCACTTAACGTGTTTTTGCATTTAAAGTGAACCTTTTCAGCTGAAAGTATGTGCAGCCTTAGCGTAAAAGAGTAAAACAGTAGTTAAAAGCAATATGTTAAGAAATTTGCATTGTGAGTGTGAGCAGGACGACACCCTCGCAATCTGAACGATGCTAACATGCAGGCATGCAAGAGAAGCCAGGTAGCGACACCCAATGCCTGCTACCCCGTTAACCGGCTTTATGGAAGGAGTAAACTTATGGCTTATAAACACATTCTGGTTGCTGTAGACCTTTCCCCAGAAAGTAACATCTTGGTTGAGAAAGCAGTATCTATGGCGCGCCCTTATGACGCTAAAGTTTCTCTGATTCACGTGGATGTTAACTATTCTGACCTGTACACCGGCCTAATTGACGTGAATCTGGGCGACATGCAGAAACGTATTTCTGACGAAACTCACCACGCCCTGACCGAGCTGTCTCAGAACGCAGGCTATCCAATTACGGAAACCCTGAGCGGGAGCGGTGATTTGGGTCAGGTACTGGTGGATGCGATTAAGAAATACGATATGGACTTGGTACTGTGCGGCCACCATCAGGATTTCTGGAGTAAGCTGATGTCTTCTGCTCGCCAGTTGATCAACACCGTACACATCGACATGCTGATTGTTCCATTGCGTGACGAAGATGAAGATTAAGTCTTAGTAAACTTCATCTTTCTTAAGTTTAGTTTTCAGCGCCCGCTTTGCGGGCGTTTTTGTTTTTGTGCTGCGTCGAGGCTAAAGCGGGGGGTGACTCTGCGCGCTTATGGTGCCAGAGAGTAGGGATGAGGCCTTGTACTCTAGTTGTTGAGTGGAAATTTCGCCCGCTGCTTCGCAGGTACCCAAATCTCGTCATTCCGGCTTTAACGGAACGAATGAAAATAGAACGGTGTGATGTTTCGTACGCCTAATGCACCGAAATCTACCTGCCCCCGTGAAGGCGTCCGAGTCGGGGGGCCAATCGCTGCCCCCCGACACCCCAGCTTGGCACCGTCCTTCAGCCTGCTTCGCAGGTACCCGAATGTCGTCATTCTGGCTTTAACGGAACGAACGGCAATCGCCATCCTGGCTCCTCCGTTCTTTCGCCGACGTCCTGTCGGCGAATCCTAGCCTACATTCCTCCCTTCGGCTGAAGAACAACGTGCCGGAAAAGGTCAACGTCAAAACAAAAAGCGTGGACGTTTTTTTTAGTTTAAGCATTCGTAGAGAGAGCCGGCACGACAGGGATGTCGTGACGGAGTTTGGGGCGCCCTGGATGGGCGATACCAAACCGGAGCGGAGATAGCATCTCGGATAAAAGCGCGCGAGTGCAGAGACCACGCGCTGGTGGTCTCTGCCCGTACGCCTTCACGGATGTATCAATGAAGCTCAGTATGGACAGGCGGGCGGAATCTTACACAGCAATTCCATAAACGATCGGCTAACGGAATATTCCACTAGAGCACAGTAAGAGATGAAAATTCCAAACCGGAGCGAAAACGGCCCCTCGGTATAGAAATATTCCCCCTTGAATTCCCTATAAAAAAACCGCCAATCAACTTTTAAATAGTGTGATCAACCACTAAGATCACAACCTGTCCATACAATAACCTACATCATAACTAAAAATCGGCATTAACACGGCATCAAAACATATAAAATCGGAATTCTATTTCAGCAAGGATGTATCTTCGGCAACGCGCTTCGCGTACGCCTACACTTAATTAATTCAATATTCGAAGGCGAACTAATATGAATAAGCCCGCCCCAGTCGGTTTATTGCAACAACCTAAACCGTTTTTCATGATTTTCTTTGTTGAGCTATGGGAACGCTTTGGCTACTACGGAGTGCAAGGCATTCTGGCTGTTTTCTTCGTCAAACAGCTAGGTTTTTCACAGGAACAGGCATTTATCACTTTCGGGGCATTCGCCGCTTTGGTGTACGGGCTGATCTCTATCGGTGGCTACGTCGGTGACCATCTGCTGGGAACCAAACGCACCATGGTGCTCGGTGCTATCGTCTTGGCACTCGGCTATTTTATGACCGGTCTGTCTCTGCATAAACCTGACTTGATTTTTATCGCCCTAGGCACCATCGCGGTAGGTAACGGGCTGTTCAAGGCTAACCCAGCCAGCCTGCTCTCAAAATGCTATCCCCCTAAAGATCCTCGTTTAGACGGCGCATTTACGCTGTTCTATATGTCGATCAATATTGGTTCCTTGCTGTCTCTGTCATTAGCTCCAATCATTGCTGATAAATATGGCTATGCAGTGACATATAACCTGTGCGGTATAGGTTTAGTCGTCGCTCTATTGGTTTATTTCTGCTGCCGCGGTATGGTGCGTGACATCGGTTCAGAACCAGACAGCAAACCTATGAACCTGAAAAATCTGCTGCTGGTGCTGATCGGCACCGTTGTGATGGTTTACGTATGTGCTTGGCTGATGCACAACGTTAAAGTCGCCAACATCGTGTTGATTGTGCTATCAATTATCGTGATTTTCTTCTTCTTCCGCGAAGCATTTAAGCAAAACAGAAGCGACCGCAACCGTATGTATGTCGCCTTCGTTCTGATGATTGAAGCGGTGCTGTTCTATATTCTGTATGCTCAGATGCCAACATCACTGAACTTCTTTGCAATCAATAACGTACATCATGAAATTCTGGGATTTGCAATTAACCCCGTCAGCTTCCAAGCATTGAATCCGTTCTGGGTCGTTGTTGCCAGCCCAATTCTGGCTTCGCTTTACACCCGTTTCGGCGCCAAAGGCAAAGACCTTACGATGCCAGCCAAATTCACCCTTGGCATGTTCTTGTGTTCACTCGGATTCCTTACTGCTGCCGCTGCTGGCCTGTGGTTTGCTGATGCTCAGGGGCTAACCTCACCATGGTTTATTGTGCTGGTTTATCTGTTCCAGAGTCTGGGTGAGCTGATGATTAGTGCCTTAGGACTGGCAATGGTTGCCGCTCTAGTCCCTCAGTATCTGATGGGCTTTATTCTTGGCATGTGGTTCTTAACTCAAGCAGCAGCGTTCCTACTGGGCGGCTACGTAGCAACCTTTACTGCCGTACCGGAAGGCATTAGCGATCCACTGCAAACCCTGCCGATCTACACGGGCGTCTTCAGTAAAATCGGTATCGCTACCTTTATCATTGCCATCATTATGGCCGCCATGGTGCCTTGGCTAAACCGCATGATGAATACCAAACCCGAAGCGCAAAACGCATAACTCACTGCTCCACCTCTCCTAACGCCTCCACTCGGAGGCGTTTTTATTTACTGCATGATCATAAATCACTTGATTAAGCCTCGGTTACCGGTGATATAGTCAAAATGCAAACACAGTGCAAAATCTGCATTTATAAACATAAAAAACGCATAAAAAATCACTTCCATAAAGGAGAATCACACTATGGAGCAACCTCGCTCTCTAGAACACTTCCTCACGACCGTGCAGCAGCGCGATCCTAACCAACCAGAATTCCTGCAAGCCGTGCGAGAAGTGATGACCACTCTGTGGCCGTTTCTGGAGCAAAACCCTCATTACCGCGATGCAGCCCTGCTTGAACGCTTAATCGAACCTGAGCGCGTGATTCAGTTTCGTGTCACTTGGGTAGACGATCGTGGTCAGGTACAGGTTAACCGCGCGTGGCGCGTACAGTTCAGCTCGGCTATTGGGCCATTTAAAGGAGGAATGCGCTTCCATCCTTCCGTTAACCTTTCAATTCTTAAATTCCTAGGTTTTGAACAAACCTTCAAAAACGCGCTGACTACGCTGCCGATGGGCGGTGGCAAAGGCGGCAGCGACTTCAATCCTAAAGGCAAAAGCGACGGCGAAATCATGCGTTTCTGTCAGGCATTGATGACCGAGCTTTATCGACATCTGGGCGCAGATACCGACGTTCCGGCCGGTGACATCGGCGTCGGCGGACGTGAAGTTGGTTTCATGGCCGGT
Source organism: Hafnia paralvei (assembly GCF_020150375.1). NCBI lineage: Bacteria > Pseudomonadati > Pseudomonadota > Gammaproteobacteria > Enterobacterales > Hafniaceae > Hafnia > Hafnia paralvei. Next base: position 4,443,263 of record NZ_CP083737.1, read on the forward strand.
ATGATGAAAAAACTATCAAATAACACCGCGTGCGTTTTCACCGGTAAAGGTCTGTCGTTTGGCGGTAGTTTGATCCGCCCAGAAGCCACGGGTTACGGCTTAGTTTACTTTACCGATGCCATGCTCAAGCGCCACGGTTTAGGCTTTGAAGGCATGCGCGTCGCCGTTTCCGGCTCGGGCAATGTGGCACAGTACGCGATTGAAAAAGCCATGGCGCTCGGTGCTCGCGTGATTACTGCTTCTGACTCCAACGGCACCGTGGTGGATGAAGCCGGATTTACCACCGAGAAACTGGCACGCCTGTGCCAGATCAAATCCCAGCAGGATGGTCGTATTGCCGATTACGCTAAAGAATTTGGCCTAACCTATCTTGAAGGTCAGCAACCTTGGGGGGTTAGCGTTGATATTGCCCTGCCTTGCGCCACTCAAAACGAGCTGGATGCGCCCGCAGCACGTGTCCTGATCGCCAATGGCGTCAAAGCCGTCGCCGAAGGCGCAAATATGCCAACCACGATTGAAGCCACCGATCTGTTCCTTGAGGCAGGTGTATTATTTGCGCCTGGTAAAGCAGCGAACGCTGGTGGTGTCGCAACATCGGGGCTAGAAATGGCGCAGAACGCCGCTCGTATGGGCTGGAAAGCCGAGAAAGTGGATTTACGCCTACACCACATCATGCTGGATATCCACCAAGCCTGCGTGGAATATGGCGGAAAAGATAAGCAAACCCACTACGTTCGCGGTGCAAACATCGCTGGATTTGTTAAAGTCGCTGATGCCATGCTGGCACAGGGCGTACTGTAATACCCCTGAGAAATCGGTGACTCAACATATCGCCTCTCCAAACGAGAGGCGATATCTATTCTTTTCTACTTATTCCCTTCCAACGAGCTCAAGATTTTATACGCCACCGTCACTCGCTGATCGATTGAGTAGTTTTTGTTAGCCAGCATCACGATCCCCATCTTCTTAGCAGGAACAAACGCAATATAGGCACCGAAGCCGTTAGTTGATCCGGTCTTATTAATCCACACATTTTCCTGTGGCGGTAACGGCGGAACAATCGGCGTAGCCACGCTTTTCGTCATCGCCATATCGTTACCGGTGAGCAAATTCGGCAGAGAAACCGGATATGGCAGCTGCTCCCACATCAGATCCTGAGTAATCTCACCCGACTTGAAATAGCCGGTGTGGGTGGCTGTCAGAGCCTGTTGCATCTTGGCATTAGCATCAAGCTTTAACTGCCCCATATTGGCTTGCACGTAGCGTAACAAGTCGCTGGAGGTGGTTTTGATACCATAAGCTTCGTTACCCAAAATCTCCATATTCACGTGCACTGGCTCATCTTTCTTGTTGTAGCCCCACGCATAGTTTTCCATCTGGTCAGCCGGAACCTTCAAGTAGCTGTGATGCATGCCTAACTGAGGAAGGAGGGTTTTCTCAATCGCATCTTCATAGCTCACACCCAGACTTTTCGCCGCAATCATCCCTAGCAAACCAGTACCGATATTGGAATAAACGCGATGGGTTCCAGCCGCATCGGCAGGTTTCCATGCTTTTAGATAAGCCATCAGCTGTGTGGTATTTTTAATATCTTCCGGCATAAATAGCTGTAGGCCTGAGGTATGCGTGCCCACATTGAGTACGCTAACGTGGTCAAAGCTGCTGCCACGCAACTCTGGAACGTAATGGCTAACGCTTTGATCCAAAGACAGCTTACCGCTCACCTGCGCATAGGACGCCAAGGTGGCAGCAAACGTTTTACTCAGCGAACCCACTTCAAATAACGTATTTTCCGTAACCGGCTGCTGAGGCTGTTTTGCCGCTAACCCATAGTTATAAATGTAGTTTTTACCGTTGACGGTCACTGCGACCGACATACCGGGAATATTATTCTTCTGCATCAGCGGCTGGATCAGGTCATCAACGGTGTCTTTAATTTTGCTCTCATCGATATTAGCAGCCAGAGCACCTTGGGCAGTTGCTGCCAGACAGGTAATCACGGATAACAGCTTCAATGTGTTCTGCATTTTTTTACGCATGAATAAGTGACCTTTTAATCGGATATATGTGGAACCTTGCACGCCAATCAGCATGCAAAAGAAAAATATTTATATAAACCAGTGAACGATCGGCGTCATCGCGCCAAGCTCACCGTGGCGGCAGGAATATCCGCTATCGTCGCCTGATTGACAAGCGAGATAAAATTCCCTTAGGGTAAAGAAAATCTTATGCCTACCTTTCTTAAGGCGACCTATGCGTTCTCATCTGCCACTCAATGCTCTTCGCGCTTTTGAAGCTTCTGCACGACATCTTAGCTTCACACGAGCAGGGCTTGAACTCAGCGTCACACAGGCTGCGGTCAGCCAGCAGGTACGCATGTTGGAGGCTAGGCTTGGAACCCAGTTATTCAAACGTCTACCACGCGGATTAGAACTCACCGATGAAGCCCATGTGCTTTTGCCGGTGCTTAGTGATGCCTTTAGCCAGATTGAAACGGTGCTCAAACAATTTGAAGGCGGACATTTTCATGAGGTTCTGACCGTTGCCGCTGTGGGTACCTTTGCCGTTGGCTGGCTAATTCCCCGCCTACAAAGCTTCTACACCGAGCACCCTTTTGTAGAGCTTAGACTGTTAACCAATAATAACTTGGTCAATTTAGCCGGCGAAGGTTTGGACTTTGCCATACGCTTTGGTACAGGAATGTGGCCAACGACCCATAATGCCGAGCTATTTAGCGCGCCGCTCAGCGTACTGTGTACACCAAGCGTAGCGCAGCGCTTGCAGCATCCAGAGAATTTAGCGAAAGAAATACTGATGCGCTCTTATCGCGCCGAGGAGTGGAATAGCTGGTTTCTCGCCGCTGGGATTGAGCCCATCAGAGTTAACGGACCGATATTCGACTCGTCGCGGCTCATGGTGGAGGCTGCGATTCAGAATGCAGGTGTGGCACTGGCTCCAGCCAGAATGTTCGAGCACGAACTGCAAAACGGTTTGCTGGTCAGCCCCTTTGATATTGAGGTCGAAGTCGGTAGCTATTGGCTTACCTGGTTGAAATCCAAGCCGATGACGCCCGCCATGCAGCTGTTCCATCAATGGCTGCTGATACAGGCTAAGGACTAAGTCTGGATACTATTATTGCCAATTGGCACCGAGAAAACCGCAGCCTATCACAACCATAGATGCAACCTTTGCGGCAATGGCGTGAGTAGCGTTACACTCTAAGGCAATTTTCTCATCCGCAGTGATTGGCGTTACGTGAATTAAGTGGCCTCAAACGCTGTCGGTATATACCCAAAGTCATTCAAGCAGCATTAAGACGGCCAGTGCGCATACCCGATGAGCTTACTCTAGGGAGATAGATAGCGAGCGCAGCCAACAAAGAAGCAGCTTGAAGTATGATGGATATACACAACTCATGGGACTCCCTGATGATTAAACATTATGACTATCTCGCAATTGGCGGTGGCAGCGGTGGTATTGCCTCCATCAACCGTGCGGCCATGTATGGCCAAAAATGTGCCTTGGTTGAAGCCAAGTATCTGGGCGGCACCTGCGTAAACGTGGGTTGTGTGCCGAAAAAAGTCATGTGGCATGCGGCACAGATCGCCGAAGCGATTCACCTGTATGGCCCAGACTACGGTTTTGATACCACTGTCAATAAGTTCGATTGGGGTAAACTGATCGAAAGCCGTACCGCTTACATCGACCGCATCCATCAATCCTACGAGCGCGGCTTAGGCAACAACAAGGTGGATGTCATCCACGGTTTTGCTAAATTTATCGACGCTCATACCATTGAAGTGAACGGTGAAACTATCACCGCCGATCATATTCTGATTGCAACCGGTGGTCGCCCTTCTCGCCCAAATATTCCGGGCGCAGAGTACGGTATCAACTCTGACGGTTTCTTCGAACTGGATGCACTGCCAAAACGCGTTGCGGTAGTCGGTGCTGGTTATATCGCCGTAGAGATCGCTGGTGTTCTTAACGGTCTGGGTGCTGAAACCCACCTGTTCGTACGTAAGCATGCACCGCTGCGTACCTTCGACCCAATGATCGTTGAAACGCTGGTTGAAGTGATGAATGCTGAAGGTCCACAGCTTCACACTCAGTCTGTGCCAAAATCTGTGACCAAAAATAGCGACGGCAGCCTGACTCTGGCGCTTGAAAACGGTAAAGAATTTGAAGTTGATTGCCTAATCTGGGCAATTGGTCGTGAGCCTGCCAATGACAATATCAATCTGGCAGCCGCTGGCGTTAAAACCAACGAAAAAGGCTACATCACCGTCGATAAATATCAAAATACCAACGTAAAAGGCATTTATGCTGTTGGTGATAATACCGGCGCAGTCGAACTGACACCTGTCGCAGTAGCTGCGGGGCGTCGCCTGTCTGAACGCCTATTTAACAATAAGCCAGACGAGCATCTGGATTACAGCAATATCCCAACCGTCGTCTTTAGCCACCCGCCAATTGGCACCGTGGGCTTAACCGAAGAACAGGCTAAAGAGCAGCACGGCGAAGAGAACGTGAAAGTGTATAAATCTGCGTTTACCGCAATGTATACCGCAGTGACTCAGCATCGCCAGCCGTGCCGTATGAAGTTGGTTTGCGTGGGTAAAGATGAAAAAATCGTCGGCATTCACGGTATCGGCTATGGTATGGATGAAATGCTGCAAGGCTTTGCGGTCGCACTGAAAATGGGCGCAACCAAAAAAGACTTCGACAACACCGTCGCGATCCATCCTACCGGTTCGGAAGAGTTTGTGACCATGCGCTAAGCGCACGTAAAGCTGTTCACTTGGGCTTTGATTCTCACCTCAAAGCCCTTTTTCATCCGTTTAACTAACTCAACGTATGTATCGCCGTAATCACTAATCCGGTAATACCAGAAACCAAAAGCTGTAGCGAAAGCGTCACCAGAATAATCCCTGAGATACGTGCCAGCGTGTCCATTGCACCGGTTGAAAGGCGTCCATGAAGAGGGCCTGAAGCCAAAAACGTAACAGCAATCGTCGGTGCCATCGCCAAAATCACCGCAGATAACATCAACAGACCATCAAGCGTATTGCTATGCGCTGCAGAAGAAATACCGACCGCAATGGTGCCTCCGCCAATAGACAACGGAAACAGCAACGGTACAACGGCCAAATCATTGACGTTTCTCGGACTTTCGCTATTGAGCAGCGCATTGCTTTGCTCGGCTTTAGTCCCGCGCGTCATCAAGGGCCACCCTTGAAATAACAGTGCTGCCCCGCCCGTTGCCGTTAATGCGTGGGTACTGAGTCCCAGCGCTGTAAGCATGTAATTGCCTAACCAAATGACAATCATCATCACAAAAACATATTCCCAAGCAACGCGCCATGCCACGCGTCGTAATGCCGTATTGGGAATACCGCCTAAAAGGATTGCCGCCGCGGTCATCGTCGCTGGAGGGCTAAACATGGCCAAAAAAGTGACATACAGTAGGAGAAATTGAACCAGCCACGCTTCCATCTTATCGCCCCGATAAACGTTGCTGGCGCTTGGCATTAAGCGCTAATAACCAACAGCCCAACAATGCACCCACAACGATCGCTACTTCCTTTGCTCCTTGAATCAGCAGGCTAGACATAAAGCCAATAAAGACCAACAGCATCAGGATCATCCCGAGTAGAACCAGTACCGGAGAGGCATTTATTTTGTGTCGCAACCGCCATGCCACCACAAACACGGCCAGATAGCAGATAAGAAATGTCGCGCTAGCTACGTTAGCCAAAGAGTTTAAATTCAGTGCGATAGCCAGAATTAATACTGCGAGTACCGCCAATACATTGCCGTAGGTGGCTTGATGCCAAAGTGTCTGCTTAAACAGCGCGGGCAACGTTTTGTTATCACCCATGCTGTACATAATATTGAATGCGGAAAACAGCGTGGCGTTAATCGCTGAAGCGGTCGCCAATAGCGCACCGATAGACACCACGGTAAACCCTAGCCTTCCCAAAATGGGATATGCAGCCTGAGCCACTGCGGTATCGGCGTATTTCGCTAAATCTGCGGCGGACACGTTGCCAAGCAGAACCAGTGACAGCAGGATATACAGCACGATCGTCAGGCAAATGGCGATCATAAAAGCTCTCGGCATAGTTCGCCGTGGGTTGGCGACTTTATCCGAGGCATTCGCCATCATGCCAAACCCCGCATAGGCGAAGAAAGTCATGCCCACGCTCGACAGGAATTCATTTGTGCTAGGTGCTTGGTGGATCTGCAATAGCTGCGGTTTGATCGTCATCAGGCCCGCCGCAATCAGTACGAGTAAAATTCCGAGTTTTATTGCCACTAAGACCAGCTCGGTACGCCCTACCGCATTGCTGCTTGCCATATTGACCAGCGCTAACACCAGAATAATGCCACCAGCATAAGCTTCCTGTAACCCGTTCGATGTGGAGTGTTCATGGAAAAGCTGAAGCGCATAGGCACCGAACGCGCGAGCAACCATCGCAATGGTCAACGCCAGTGTGACTAAGTATAGAAGGGAGAGCATGTTTGCTAACGTTGTCGACGGCAAACCATGCCGAAAAAAATCGATAATCCCACCCCGACTAGGATAAAACGCACCGAGGCAGGAGTAAGCATAGCCGGAAAATAGTGCAATCACGCCACCAGCAGCAAATGAAAGCCAAGTGGCTGAATGGACTAATAGAGCCGCCTGACCAAGCAATGCAAAAATTCCAGCCCCCACCATCGCACCAATACCCAGCGCCGCAACGTTGAAGATACTCAGAGATTTATTTTTGCTGGCAGAAACAGGCGGCTCTCCCATCATCAACAGCCTCGATAGAGGTTATATCCCAATTCTTGGGCAACCGAAGCCACCATTTTTTGTCCACGTACGCTGTTGCCTGTAGGATCTAGCGGAGGGGAAAATGCCGCTATCCCCATCACTCCTGGTACAACAGCCAGTATTCCACCACCAACGCCGCTTTTACCCGGCAACCCTACGGTATATGCCCAATCGCCGGAGCTACCGTACATTCCTTCCATGGTCATCTCCGCCAAAATAAAAGGCGTATTGGAAGCCGTCAGCACCTGCTTTTTAGTGCGAGGATTAATCCCTCCCGCCGCGAACGTTGCTCCCATCGTGGCAAGTTCCACCGTGTTAAACAGCGTTGAGCACTGGCGGGTATACACGTCGCAAGCTTCCATCGGATCGCAGTACATCGCACCAGCAGAATAGAGCAGCCATGCAATAGCACGGTTGTGGAAATTAGTGGTTTGTTCCGAGTGATTAACTTCATCGGAAAGCGCAATCGGTGCGCCCGCCAGTTTTTGCTGAATATCGAGAATACGTGCCCAACGGTTTTCACGATCGCTAGCATTAACCAGACTCACCGTAGACATCGCACCCGCATTAACGAGTGGAGACAATGGCTTACCATTGTGTAACTCAAGTGCAATCACGGAATTAAACGGCAACCCTGTTGGATCTGCACCAATCTTGTCCTGAACTTCACTCGGGCCGACGTCTTCAAGCGCTAGCGCCAATGAGCAAACTTTAGAAATTGACTCTAATGCAAAGCGAAAATCTGCATCGCCTTGGGAAAAAACCTCTCCATCCACGGTGACAATAGCCAGCGCAGACAGCTGGCTCGGCACACTGGCCAGATAGGGAATGTAGCTGGCGTTTTCTCCGCCTGCTAACGTTGAATATTGGGAATAGGCATTCGCCACCGCTTGCTGTAAGCGGCTAGGATCAATAGTCATAATACTGACTCCAAGAATAAATCTTTGCAGTAAGGGGAAGCGAAGGCCTAATTCTGATCACTTAAGCGTGATTTTAGGGGAAGTACACCGATGGGTGTCGTAGCAGCTTTAGCTGCCTGAGCGCCCCGCGGTGTGCTAGCCCCGTGTATCTCGATCTCTTAAACGAACAGCATTAAGCGAACTCTCCCCTTACCCTTTAGGTATGTGATTACGGCTTTGGTGTCACCGCTGGCAGAATGGCGGGTTCCGTCGTTTTGACCGGTGCGGTAACGACATCGCCGGTGTGCGCCGACGACACATTTTGGATCCCCGGATGTCCACTCTCAACCTGCCAAGTGAATGGGGCAAAGTCGCTGTTTTCATCACGCCAATGTGGTTTACGGATTAAGTAAATCAGGAAAGGCAGCACCGCGAAGAATATGGTCAGCGCAATCAGGATCCCGACATACTCCGTTGGGCTACCGACGGAAATTTGGCTTGGCGGAATAAAGCTGAATACAAAGGCCAATATAGAGCCTACCAAACCAGCACCACCGATGATCCACATCCCGATATCCCCGCCGGGAATACGATATGGACGTGGACGATTAGGTTGGCTATAGCGCAGATAAATCGCTGAGCTAAACATCAGCATATACATGATTAAATAAAGAATTACGGTCAACTGGCTCATAATCTGATAAGCGGCCTGCACAGAAGGCAGAACGACAAACAGAATAGCCAACAGCGAAACAAGCAATGCCTGAAGCAGCAAAATGTGGGTCGCCATGCCGTTTTTGTTGGTGTGTTGCCACCAACGCGGCAGATAACCGGCTTTTGCCACGATGAGCAAACCGGAAGATGGGCCAGCAACCCAAGTGACCACGCCAGCCAACACGCCGATGGCTAATGCAAAGGCTACCACCGGACCTAACCATTCGATGCCCGCCCACTTAAACATCGTGTCGTAGGCCACCAACAGGCTCTGCGTTAGGCTAATGTCAGACTGAGGAATAACAAACGCGATAGCTAATGTGCCCAATACAAAAATCAGCACAGTACCTAACGCAGCTAACATGATGGCAATAGGATAGTTTCTCTTAGGATTCTCAACGTCTTTAACATGTATCGCATTCATCTCCATCCCTGCATAGAACAAGAAGATACTGGCTGCGAGTACAATGTTATCGAAATTGGTGAAGTCAGGAATAACTTCGCCCCATGACAATTTAATCTGTGGCGCACCGCCAAAAATCAAATAAGAGAAACCTAAAACGATCAGAATAACCGCTGGGATAATGGTGCCAATAATACCGCCCCATTTTGATACCTTGGCAAAGGTACCCACTCCTTTGAACGCGATAAAGGTCGCAAGCCAATAAACAAATAATACTATTCCTAGTACAAAGAATTTATCTGCCGACAGGGCCTCATCCCATTTTTGATCTGGGCCAATAAAAGCGAGTGAAACTGCAGAAAACGTCAGTGCGGTAGGGAACCAAACGGTAACCTCGATCCATAGCATAAACATAGCAAGGAACGCCCAACGTGGGCCAAATGCCTCGCCGACCCAACGAAAAACCCCACCTTTTTCTGGCCAACCGGTCGCCAATTCAGCAGCAACTAATGACACAGGGATCAAGAAAAATACGGCAGCAAACAGGTAGTAAAAAATAGAACTCAAGCCATATTCAGCTTCAGCGGGCAAACCCCTGAGGCTAACTACGGCAACAATATTCATAATTGCCAGCGTTGCAATACCCAGCTTTTTCGCTGAAGCAGAAGGCTTGGCCGTGCTAGAAATATTATTATCGGACATAAAACGCCCACCCTATGCGAGTTAATACATCTGTCGCCAGTGAAGTTGCAGCGCAGGGCTACAGCCTCACTGGTCTAGACATTCACGTTCAGAAAAAAGTTAAATCGCTATTCTTATGTGTGATTAAAGCTATTCTGAGTTGCAATGCCCTGTAGAGATGGATGTTCACTGAGGTATTTCAGCGAAGCTTTAAAGTCTTCTAGCAGCAATTCGGCAAAGTCCATCTCAAAACCACGGCGGCACATAATGCGCATCACTACAACGTCGGACATCTCACCGCTCAGAGTAAACGCAGGTACCTGCCAACCCCGTAGTCGTAAACGTTCAGAGAGATCGAGCAGGGTATAACCCGGATTCGCGCCCTCTTTCACACGGAAACATACCGCAGGAATGCCCTCTTCAGGACCGCCAGAGCAGATAAATTCATATGGTCCTAATTTGGCGATAGCATCGGCTAAGTAACCAGCGACTTGATAAGAGGCGCTTTGCACCTTGGTGTAGCCTTCTCGTCCCAAACGCAAAAACTCATAATATTGCGCAATAACCTGACCTGCTGGACGAGAGAAATTAATTGCGAACGTGCCAATTTGTCCGCCCAAATAATCCACTTTAAACACCAGTTCCTCTGGCAACGCGGCCTCATCACGCCAGATCACCCAGCCACAGCCAAGGGGAGCAAGACCAAACTTATGACCCGAGGCGCTGATGGATTTAACCCGAGGTAAACGGAAATCCCACACGATATCCGGTGCAACGAAAGGCGCCAAAAAGCCACCGCTGGCGGCATCGATATGCATATCAATATCAAGACCTGTCTCCGCCTGAAGTTTATCCAGCGCATCATGTAGCGGCTGAGGGAATTCATAGTTGCCGGTATAGGTCACGCCAAACGTCGGTACGACGCCGATGGTGTTCTCATCACAGGCTTCAACCATACGTTTTGGATCCATAAACAACTGACCCGGCTGCATAGGAATTTCACGCAGCTCGACATCCCAGTAGCGTGCAAATTTATGCCAGCAAATCTGAACAGGGCCACAAACCAAATTCGGCTTGTTCGTTGGTTTACCCGCAGCCTCCATACGTTTACGCCAGCGCCATTTCATCGCCATACCGCCCAACATACAGGCCTCGGAAGAACCGATAGTGTTGGTACCGACCGCTTGGCCATTTGCGGGTACCGGCGCATTCCACAGGTCTGCCATCATGTTCACGCAGCGTAGATCGATGGCTGCAGACTGTGGGTATTCCTCTTTGTCGATCCAGTTTTTATTGATCGATAAGTCCATTAACTTATGAACATTATCGTCATCCCACGTTTGGCAAAACGTGGCCAAGTTCTGACGGGCATTCCCATCAAGAAACAGTTCATCGCTAATGATTTGAAATGCAACATCCTCACGCATTTCGTCTTTAGGGAAAATTTTTCCCTCAGAAATATTACGAATCGCTTCTGAACCAAAGCGGGAATCTAATAGCTCTGAGCGAAAATCCGCTACTTCTTTCTTAGCCATTCTTAACTCCTAAAAGGTATTTGTCTTTCTGTTAAAGCTAGGCCACCAATAAAATTGGCGCAAGTTAGCCGCAAGGATTAAATATCACAAAGATACCAATACAAGACCACAAAATGAAAATTCACTTTATTTTCATAAGATAAAACTGAAATTAATATAGAACAATTTTCTTGCATGAAAAGTCAGGAAATGTCATTTACCTGATTACTACTTTTTCTGGTCTCAATACGCTATAAAAAAATTTGCGACATGACAGAACAACGTTATATTGAAATAGCAGCATTCAACGAAATTAATTTGGAGATATTAAGCATGAATAAAAAAACATTATTAATCAGCATGGTATGCCTAATGGGTTTTTCTGCTATAGGACACGCAGCAGAAAACAAGAAACCTGTTAAATCATGGACATGCGAAGATTTCCTGGCGCTAGATGAAAGTTTCAAACCCACCGCCATTGGCTTTGCAGAAGCGCTAAACAAAAAAGACAAACCAGAAGATGCGGTACTTGATGTCGATGGAACTGAAAAAGTCATTCCACTGGTCATCGAAGCATGTAAACAAAATCCGAAAGAGTCTTTCGCTCAAAAAGTTAAGTCTGAATGGAAAAAAGTAAAAAAAGACATGTGACATTACGCTAGCAAGCCTGTGAACCTTTATAATACATTTCATTGTGATGATTCTTCTCAGGCTTGCTAAATCACATGACAAAAAACAACACAATTTCCTCTCAGGTTATTGTGCGATTTATTTTATTCGCCATGCGCTGTAAAACTAATGATGATAAATACAGTTTACTAAAAGTAAGAAAATTAACTCCATGATTTATTATCATTAATGTCAGGACACTATCTATGAGTCATATTGCCATTGCGTTTCATCAGATCGATGTTGGTAATACAGCGTTTATGCTGTTATGTACCAGCTTAGTGATGTTGATGACGCCAGGATTAGCATTTTTCTATGGAGGGCTCGTTTCTCGCAAAGATGTGCTCACGATTATGTTCCAAAGCTTTGTATCGATGGGATGGACTGCAATACTGTGGTTTGTTGTCGGATATTCGCTCTGCTTTGGTCCCACCATCAACGGCATCATAGGCGATCCCTCCTACTACGCCTTTTTGAATAACGTACATCCAAGCACAATGTATACTGGCAATTCAGGTGGTATCCCTCTGATTGTTCATATTGGTTATCAGATGATGTTTGCCATTATCACACCGGCGCTTATCACCGGTGCATTTGCCAATCGAGTCACCTTCCGCGCTTACCTCATTTTCCTCACCTTATGGCTGCTCTTCGTCTACTGCCCATTTGTTCACATGGTCTGGAGCCCGAACGGTCTCTTTGCGCGCTGGGGCGTACTCGACTTCGCGGGCGGTATCGTGGTGCATGCAACCGCAGGATTCGCAGCCTTAGCAGCAGCGCTCTATGTGGGTAAACGTGCCATCAGCAGCGGCGGAAGCCATAGTGTGCCGTTCATCGCACTTGGAGCAGGACTATTGTGGTTTGGCTGGTACGGGTTTAACGCGGGCTCCGAACTACAGGTGAACACCGTGACGGTGTCAGCTTTTTTTGCCACCGATATCGCCGCGGCTACCGCTGCCGTTACTTGGCTTATTATTGAATATTGCCATACCAAGAAGCCTAACTTTGTAGGCTTTTTAACTGGCTCTATCGCTGGGCTTGCGACTATTACTCCCGCCGCTGGCTATGTATCGCTCCAAGCTGCGGCGCTGATCGGCATCATAGCGAGTCTGGTGTGCTACTTTATGGTAGGGCTTATGCGTAAATATTTGGATGATGCATTAGATGTGTTTGGCGTGCACGGAATGGGCGGCGTTGTGGGTTCCATTCTGCTGGGCGTGTTTGCGACTCAGCTGTGGAATCCTGCTGGCGCATCCGGCCTGCTAGACGGGAACGTAAACTTTTTCTTCAAACAGGTCGTTGTGGTCGTATTCGCGAGCGTCTGGTCGTTCATCGTGACCTACGGAATACTCTGGTCTATCGATAGATTCACACCAGTTAGGGTTAAACGTGAATATCAGATTGCAGGAATTGATGAAGAACAGCTCGGCGAAAATGCTTATCCGGCTGACAAATAAACCAGCCACATAGAAATAATACAGCTCGGCGAATCACTTATTCACTGATAATTAAACATATTTAATATTACCCTAAATAATTCGGGCTACATGTCGGCGACAAGTTAGTGACTGAACTAACGTCGCTACCGTACCTATAGCTTGAAGTATAATGGGGACAGATAATAGGATCTGATAGCCATGAATAAATACTCAGTACCTCTGCTAGTTGGCCTCATCTCCAGCGGTTTGCTGATGGCAAACGTTGCCAAAGCAGCACAAGATGTCACACCGACCAATATGACATGCCAAGAATTCCTCAACATGAATTCTAAATCCTATAGCCCTATCGTATTTTGGATACTTAATAAAGATACTGATTTCAGCGGCGGAGATTATGTGGACTGGCACGAAACAGAAACCCTCGCGACACCTAAAGCGGTAGAGCTGTGTAAGAAATCACCATTGACCAAAGTCGAGTCGCTGAAAGAAACGCTGGAAAATGCAGTGAAAAAAGTCGAGTAATCCCAAACATCTGGAGCACTGTTCCTGATAACAAAAAGGCCGAAGATTTCTCTTCGGCCTTTTTGTTATCAGGGCTATCTCAATATCACGAAATATCGTGGATAAAGCTAAGGAAATCGCTTTTGCGCAACAAAGAGAGACGCTCGCGGAATTGGCGCAATTTGCTGTAAATCGATTTATCCGCTGTATTCAGCTTAGCCGCAATACACTTCACTCGCATTCCGCTCATCATGTCATCCAAAATCGTGAATGTCTCTTCGGTCACTCGACCTGGACCATTAGATGTTTGAAACGTATGTTGCACTTCTTGAGTCACAAAACGCCCCCCGCTCAAGACTTGCTTCACGGCCTGTTCCACAGATTCAAGAGGCGCTTTTTTATTTATAAAGCTGGCATTATCAATCAGACGCACAAAGTTCAGCGTATGCTCAGCCTGATTAGAGGTCCAAAAGACAATACGATACAGGTCATATGCACGCAGGCCAGACAGGCTGCGTACGAGATGGAAAATAGACTGATTCAAACTGTCTAAGTCTACCATGATAAATTTAGTTCTATCAGAATCAACGACTGCGCCCTGCCCCAGAGGCGCAATCTTTTTCAATATGCTTTTCAAACCCGTAGCGAACATAGGATCGTCAGATAAAATACCAATTACCGCGTTGTCTAGATTAATGACTTCAAGCTCAGATGATGATGTGGATAATGAATTCATGTTTTATTACCTTAAATATCATCGGCAGCACCACTGCGGGATACCTTGCCTAGTAGTACATCCGTGTGATAACTCCCAGCCGACGCGGTTTCGCTGCAACATAAAGCCCATTATTCGTAATGACAGTGGCATTATTAAGAGGATAACCCTATTTTTTGCTAATAAAGGTCAGATACTCACTATCTACACGTTATATTTATAACGACGTAACGTGAACGAATAAAAATAAAGTGCGCCGAGTTTGGAGGACCTATACCCAAGAAAGTTTTATTGTTGGGTATATATGAGTACAAGTTAGGTAGAAATAACACGATTAACAATAACTCAGGGCGGAAATCCCTTTTGCATAAAGTGAAATGTAGTTCTTTTGTATCTGATATGTAGGCAAGTAAAAGCAGTCACATGCCATTAAAAACTAACAAAATTCTTAATTTTCATCCGTTTATTTTTTGCATGTAACAATTGTCTACTTTTTATCTTGTCTAGTGATTTTCATCACACAATTTAGACAATGTTAGACAGATCACAATAAATAGCATTAAATGTTCAAAATGACACATTCATTATCTAAAATTTCAACGCCAATAGTTATCTATCCAAATAAAAAAGGATAATCATTCGCTATCCTTCTTATATACAAACGATGTAAAAACGAGATATTTATTTTGGCAATCAGTCAATTCTCATTTTCTAACTGCGCCTGCTCCCCTACCCTTATTTGCTTTATTAGCTCAATGATATTCGCATCAGCAGCTCGACTCTTGTGGTAATGGGCATAAATGGTTCCCATGGGTTTTGCATGTGGGAAATCCAAGATCTGCACATCTACAAGTTTTTCAAATTGATGAGCAAAAATCCTACCACAAACAAGAATATAATCAGTCGTTGCCGCCATCATCATTAAATTCAGTACCGACGTACTTGAGTATATCGGTGCCTTGTTGTGCGGGTTTAACACGATGTTATCTTCAAACAAGGAGGGCCACATCGTTGGGCTAAGATACTCTTCATTTTCTAACTGCTTAAGATTAAAACCAGCTTTAATACGCGGATGTCCCTTACGACACATTACCACGGGGAAGACGTCAAACAATGGAACGTTAGTAATCATCCAGTCAGCATATTTTTGTGGGGTGAAGCTAATATCTATTTTCCGAGTACGCAGTCTAGTGATGTCTTTTGTTAGGTCGCCGTCATGGGTTTCATTCGTCAAGGCAACGCTATCAAAGGGATATCCCTGTTGCTGCAATATGCTGGTTAAATAATACTCTAACATCGGTGACAAGCTGAGTTTCAATCTCGTTTGGCGATTATCACCATGATGCAATGAGGTCGATACACTCACCGCGCTCTGAATGCTATTAAGCGCTTGAGCTAAATTAGGGGTAATATTATAAGCGAGAGCCGTCGGTTCTAACCCTTTTTTAGTACGAATAAACAGAGGGTCATTAAAGCTATCACGCATTTTCTTAAGAGCACGGCTGACAGAGGCCGTTGAACTATTCAGCAGTTCAGCCGCTAAGGTGACACTTCGCGTATCCATCACCGTTAAAAAAATTCGGATAACGCTCACATCAATATCGAGCATGCCTTTACCTTGCCTTGTTAGCTAAAAACATTCGACCAAAAATCGACACGTGCAGCCAAGAGAATTGCGGATATATTTTACCGCCGTGATTATGACATAAAACACCGCGTCAGCCTCATTAAATAGAATATAGCTGCTCAGATTTAAGGCTTATTTTTTTGCACAACGGGAGTATTTCATTCTTTTTTTTCAGAAATACGCTCTGGATTAGATGTGATGTACAAAGTTGAGCTTAATTTAGCAGAATATTCTATATAAGAGTAAATTACGAGTAATGACGATATACACGCCATAATGTTGTGCCGTGTTTAACGCATGTGTTCGTGTAACAACACCTCCCATATTTGCCTGATATTTTGCCTTGCTGCTCTACTCTGCTAGGATCTAGCTTAATCCTTTACCCTGACGTGAGAAATTAACCGCCTAAAATGACATCGTTTCTTGGTGCATGCCGGTGAAAAATGCTTATGCCGAATGACATAGATGCCAAAAGTAGTACAGCCAGCGTCACCAAACAGGTGACCAAAACCATTCATAAAGCCAACTGCTTCGTAACCTGGTTCAAAGCCATTCCTAGCGTTGCGCATATTATTCGTGCGGTTGACCGTTTTAATGATCGACTCGGAAGTCAGTTTGGTGCTGCCATCACCTACTTCTCCTTTCTATCCCTAATCCCCATTTTGATGGTTTCTTTTGCAGCCGTGGGTTTCGTATTGGCATCAAATCCAGATTTGCTCACCGAACTTATTAATAAAATCGTCAGCAGCATTAGCGATCCAAACTTAGCCAACACACTTAAAAATACCGTAAATACCGCGATTCAGCAGCGTACTACCGTGGGACTAACGGGTTTAGCCATTGCCCTGTATTCAGGCATTAGTTGGATGGGGAATCTGCGTGAAGCGATTCGCGCCCAGTCACGCGATGTATGGGAACGTAATCCTCAGGATCAAGAGAAGTTTTATTTTCGCTATTTGCGAGATTTTATCTCGCTGACCGGCTTAGTCATCGCGTTGATCGTTTCGCTCTCTTTCACCTCAATCGCGGGCGCAGCGCAGGCTTCCATCGTTAAAGCACTCGGCCTTGATGGCATTGAATGGCTACGCCCAGTAATGACGGCCATCGCGCTCTCGATTTCAATCATGGCTAACTATCTATTATTCCTGTGGATTTTCTTAGTACTGCCGCGCCACAAGCCAAAGAAAAAGGCATTATTACGCGGCACGCTTATCGCCGCGATTGGCTTTGAAGTGATTAAATTTGTGATGACATGGACTCTGCCAAGCCTTGCGCGCTCACCTTCCGGCGCAGCCTTTGGCTCGGTCATTGGTCTGATGGCTTTCTTCTACTTCTTCGCTAGGCTCACGCTATTTTGCGCCGCATGGATTGCCACCGCTGACTATGCGGGCGATAAAACCGTAGAGCGTAAAGCACCACAAGATTAACCTGCTAATACTGCCTGTTCCCGCCAATGAATAACGGGGGGAACAGGACATTTCTCAGCGATGCAACGGATATCTCTCTGCCAGAAAATCGAGGAAACAACGAATTCGCGCCGAAAGTTGACTGTTTCGATAATACACCGCGTGAATAGATTGATAGGTTTCCAACGTATGCTCGGTAAGTATCGGCACCAAACGCCCTTCGGCGATATCCTGGTGCGTCATAAAATCAGAAAGGCACACAATCCCCCTTCCGCTTATCGCTAAATGACGCAATGTCTCGCCGCTAGAGGCTGCAATATCGGGCGTAACCGCAAAACTAGCACACTGACTCTGTTTAAGCGGCCACTGATTTAATGACTGAGGCTGCGTGAAGCCTAACAGACGATGCCCACTCAAATCAGTGACCTGCTGTGGCGTTCCGTGTTTTTGAAGATAGCTCGGAGACGCCAAAACCTTTAACCTTGAGCGCCCAATTGGACGCGCATGCAGGCTCGAATCTTGCAGAGTACCAATACGAATCGCCACATCAGTACGCTGCTCCAGAAGGTCAATAATCTGATCGCTGGTATTCAGCTCTAGAACGATTTCTGGAAACCGAGCGGTAAATTCATCAATCAAGGGCACCACCACGTGCAACATAAACGGTGATGCCGCGTTTATACGCAAACGTCCAGCAGGACGATGACGCTGGAGCGCCAACTGCTCTTCTGCTTCTTCAATCGCCTCAAGAATAGCGCGAGCGCGGTCAAGAAAGATGCGCCCTTCTTCGGTTAAATCAATACGCCGCGTAGTGCGGTTCAATAGCGTAGTTTCCAGCTTTTGCTCTAAACGCCCCAGTGCTCGGCTAATCCCGCTCGGCGTTTGTCCTAACTGTTCTGCTGCGCCTGTCAGGCTCCCTGCATCTACGACGGCGACAAACGCCACAAGCTCTTCGGTTGTAGTTTTCATTATTGCTCACCAATCAATTATCTTGTGAGTATAACCCTATTTTTCTGCAAAAATAATCCGTGCAAACTCAGCGCCATCAATTATTCATATCGAAGATATTTCAACACGCAGCAACCTGCGGTTTGAAAAACGAAAAGAAGAGGAGTTTGCAGTTATGCCATTAGCTCTGTTTGCGCTGACCATCAGCGCCTTTGCCATCGGTACCACGGAGTTTGTTATCGTGGGGCTGATCCCGACCATAGCCGCTGACTTGCAGGTTTCTCTGCCGTCAGCCGGCCTACTGGTAAGTTTATATGCGCTCGGCGTAGCTATCGGTGCCCCTGTGCTCACTGCACTAACCGGTCGTATGCCACGTAAGACGCTGCTAATTGGTCTGATGGTGCTGTTTACCCTCGGCAACCTATTAGCGTGGAAAGCCCCCGGCTATACCTCTCTGATGACCGCCCGCGTCTTGACGGGCTTAGCCCATGGTGTCTTTTTCTCTATCGGCTCAACGCTCGCGACGAGTCTGGTACCGAAAGAAAAAGCGGCCAGCGCTATCGCTATCATGTTCACAGGTTTGACTGTTGCTCTGGTGACCGGCGTACCTTTAGGCACGTTCATCGGTCAACATTTCGGCTGGCATGAAACCTTCTTAGCCGTATCGCTACTGGGTATTGTCGCACTGATCGGTAGCCTGATTTTTGTACCGAATGGCTTGAAACATACCCCCCCTGCGTCTATCGCACGTCAGCTCACTATTTTAAAACAGCCGCGTTTGCTGATGGTATATGCTAAAACGGCTCTGGGTTATGGCGGTAATTTCGTTGCCTTTACCTTCTTAGCTCCGATTTTACAGCAGGTCAGTGGGTTCAGCGCTGGTGCCGTTACCTGGGTTATGCTGATTTATGGCGTATCCGTTGCGGCAGGTAATCTCTGGGGGGGACGTTTAGCTGATCGTATGGGGCCAATCAAAGCGTTGCAGATTATCTTCTTACTGCTCGCTGCTGTACTGGCCGTATTCAGCTTTACCGCCCATAGCCCAATACTGGCACTCATTACCGTGTTGTTCTGGGGTGCCGTCGCCTTTGGTAACGTCCCTGGGCTACAGGTTTACGTGGTGCAGCAGGCAGAACGCTACGCACCACATGCTGTAGACGTTGCTTCCGGCCTGAATATTGCCGCTTTTAATCTCGGCATTGCTGGAGGTGCATGGGTCGGTGGAATGGTCGTTGAGAACTACGGTTTGATGGTAACCCCTTGGATTGGTGCTATCGTTGTACTGCTAGCCTTTGGGATGACCCGCTGGAGCGGCGCATTAGACAAACGCGCCTGTGCTCAGTAAGGTAAGCACCCTTAAGGTTTAATAATATAACGGGGTAATGATGAGATTTCAGCGCAGAACATGTTTCGCCATAGCGATCGTCGTTGTGCTACTCATCATTACTGCTTTCTTTTACTTACGACCCACACACTCTGATGCATTGTGGAAAATAGTCAGCCAGCAATGCGTACCGCATCAGCAACAGCGCCAAAATCCGAGCCCTTGTGCCGAGGTTAATCTCGCTCAGAGATTTGTGATCTTTAAAGATCGCAACGGACCATTGCAATATCTATTAATGCCGACGGCAAAAATTACCGGAATTGAATCTCCTTTGCTGCTCAAACCGCAGCAACCCAACTATTTTGCTGCCGCTTGGCAACAGCGTCCGTGGTTATCAAAACGCTATGGCAGCCCGGTGCCCGATAATGTATTGTCGTTGACCGTAAACTCTGAATATGGTCGTAGCCAAAATCAACTACATATCCATATGTCTTGCACCAAACCCCAAGTACGCCAGCAAATAAACAGGTTGATACCGTCACTCTCTAATCAATGGCAGCCAATAAAAAATGGCATCAACAGCCACCGCTATTGGGCACGTAAATTAGAAAAAAGTGAGCTATCACATAGTAGCCCATTTATTCTACTCGCTAACGGCTTACCCGCAGCACGCGAAGATATGGGTGCATTTGGATTGGCTTTGCTGCCTGTGGATGATGGAAGTTTTGTGTTATTAGCCACCCAGCGCGAATGGTGGAAAATGAATCTGGCATCGATTGAAGAAATTCAGGATCACCGCTGCATCAGCCTTTATACCTCACGCCGATAAACCTTATAAAGTTTAGGCCCACATGCGATGCTCTCTTGTATAAAAAGCGAGCTTCTGTTTTTATTATTAAGAAACATAAAGATAATCTTATCGTTTTTGAGCGCTTTGGGAGGGAGTATGGAGTACTACGGATACGTTTTGGTGAAATTTATTTTGGGATTCGCCATCGTCATTACACACTTAAATTTCTCAGGTAAAACTCAGCTATCGCAAATGACACCGGTCGACTTTATTGGCAACTTCGTATTAGGTGGAATTATTGGCGGCGTGATCTACAGCGATGCGATCCCTCTCTATCAATATATTATCGTACTGCTCATTGGGGTATGCTTAATTTCACTACTGAATGCCATCAGTAAGCACGTCTATTTTTTCCGCTCAGTCACCATCGGCGATCCAATCCCTATTATAAAAAAAGGGCGTTTTCTGATGGAGAACATTCTGGCCAAGAAAAACAAAATCGATATTTTAAACGTATCCTCTCAGTTACACGCCCAAGGTATTCATTCGTTCCAAGAGATTAACTACGCCCAAATTGAGCCTAGCGGACAGCTTACCGTTGTGTGCGAAGGCGCTCAGATGCCATCAATCATTCTGATGAAAGATGGACGTCTACGCTCTTATGAACTAAATCAGATAGAAAAAGATGAAGCATGGATGCAACAGGAGTTAGAACGTTGCGGAATTAAAGCTGAAGATGTATTCATCGCTGAGTTTTGGGATGGGAAGCTGATGTTCATTTTGCGCAATGGTGAGATCGTTCGTTAACCTATTAAAGCATCGGGGCGGAAGCCCGCCCCGAGAGCATCATTAGCTACGGATTTTTCGGTAGATAAACAGCACCACCAACGCGCCAATAACAGCAACCATAAAGCTGCCAAAGTTAAAACCGTCAACTTTGCCATAGCCAAAGAAAGTGCTGATATAACCACCAACAACGGCACCGACCACACCAAGAATGACGGTAACAATAAAACCACCGCCGTCTTTCCCCGGCATGATCCATTTAGCCAAAATACCGGCAATAAGCCCAAAAATAATCCACGAAAGGATTCCCATATATTCCCCCTAAATTTACTGATTAAAAATGATATAACCCACACCTAAATTATAGTGTGTCTAACGTTATTGATTGCCATTTGTTGCAGGAGCAGAACCGCTTTGTGCTGGCGGGTTTTGCTTCATACTGTCTTTTATCGCCTGAGTTTTCGTCTGAGCATCGGCTGACAGATCGTTCGCACCACTAATAGCGCTGTCTTTAATATTCTTCGCCTGTTCAACGATCTGATCGCTTTGCTGCTTAGCCTGCTTTTCTAGCGAATTGGCTTTAGCTTTCGCGTCATCCGTAATAGCATCCGCTCGTTTTTCTGCTTCGCTTTTAATTGCTTTCGCTTTGTCCTTCAGCTGCTCAGCCTGAGCGTCAGCCTCTTTCTTCAGCTTATCAGCCTGCTGCTTTGCAGCATCGGTGATCTGATCGGCTTTATTATCCGCAGCATCTTTGATTTGTTCCGCGTTATCTTTCGCTTTATCAAGGTTGGCATCTACCTTCGTGGAATCATCACAGCCTGCGACAACCAATCCAAAAAGCGAAGCTAACAGGACCTTATTCCATACGTTCATCATCCATTTCCTTGTTTTCTGTGTGCATTAAAAATGAACAACACAATCATGTTGTTACACCAAGAAAGCATAGCCCATATTTCTAGGCTTGCCATTTTAGATGGACTGTTTGACTATTTTTTCATCCCTTTCAGCATGCCGCCACACTGATTAGAATCCACTTCACTTGGCGATATCAACGCTAGCAACGCTGCTGCAGGCGCAACAACAGCGCCCAAAGCAACGGCTGCTACACCACGCGCAATGAGAGGACCTGCTTTAACGCCGACGTCAGGATGCTTAAAGGTTCCCTTCACATACAGCGGGGAGCGTAAAGTGAGAACACGCATTCCCTTACTTTCAGGATCAATCGATAAATCCATCCGTTCAGTCGCTAAATTGACGTTACCCGAAATATTTATCACCGCATTTTCGGTATCAAAGACGAACAATCGCGTAGCGGCTAAACCATTTTTGATGCCAATGTCCGCCGCCGCACAGTTAATCTTGACCTCATCATCGCCAAATAATTTGCCCACCAGATAGTTACCCACGTTAAGGCCGGCTATCTCCATCAAGTTCCGACTTATTACACCGTCATTAACCAGTAAGCGCACATCGCCGTTGCTAGTACCAAGCAAATCAGCCACTGAGTTCCCCGTCCCACTTATTTTGGCATCACCGTTCAGTTGTCCTAAGCTACGACGCATCGATTCAACATTCGGCAGCAGCTTTTGTAGTTGGAAACCACGGGCGTGAAGGTCTGCCGTACCGCGCATCGGCGTACGTTTTCCTTCAAGGCGAATCGTTGAATTCAGGTTGCCACCGGCTACGCCAAAGCGTAACGGATCCATGAGTAACGTACCGTTATTTAAAGAGAGATGAGTATAGAGATCGCTAAGCGGCAGCGACTCTCCGTGCTCAATGCGCTTGGCCGTAAATTTGACGTTTGCGTCCATCGTAGACCATTGCTTGGTATCAAATTTATCCCTAGGCAGAACTTTATCGGATGGCTGAGTTGCTTTTTCGCCTCGGCTCGCTTTTTCTTGATTAGAATCAGCGCCGATAAGCGGAGCCAAATCAGCAAAGCGGAGCTGATTAGAAACCAATTCCCCGCTCAGAGAAGGGCGAGGTTTGCTCATCTGATAGGTTAGGCTACCGTGAATATCGCTGTCGCCAATTTTACCGTTGAAGTTTTGATAACGATAAATCGCGCCTTTTGCACGTTTAAGCTCTGCGCTAAGGTGTCCATCAGTGGAGTAAGGCGGCGTATCCGGTAACACGATGCCGGTGAGTTTATGCAGCTGGCTCAGGCTCTGTCCTGAAAATTGCAGGCGTAGATCCAGCGCGCCTAAATTGAGTGGATCGCTCAGCGTACCAGCGACCGCTACACGCGTTTTTCCCGAACGAACATCAGCCTGTAATGGGAATAATCCATCAGGATCGCGTAACGCCAGCATTCCGCCAATCTTCCCGCTGCCCGAAAGTGACTCATCGTTATACGTACCATCCACTTTCCAGCCAAAGACATAATCCGGTGCTTTCTTACTCGCCACTTTTTTCGCAGAGCTGCTATCGCCCACCACTTCACTAAATGGCAGAGGTTTGCCCAACGGATCGATGGTCGCTTTGAATTTTGCACCGATCATTGCGTCGTCATAAGCGATCTTCCCCTGATCAAAGACAATGTCGTCGATCTTGAAAGACCAAGCCGATTTTTGATCTTTAGGCTGACCCTCGTTAGAGGCGTTCGCGAGCTCAAAGGTCCAGTTATTCTTACCATTTGCCAACCTGCGCAACGATGCATCTGGCTGTTTGAGTTTAATTCGAGGGATATAAATCTGCTTGCCCAGCAGAGCCAGCGGAGAGAGGCTGGCATCAACTCTCTCGAGCGATACCATAGATACTGCAGGAATATCAGCGGGGTTACCTAAAACAATATCTTCAGCATGAACATGAGGCCAAGGCACCCAAGAGCGCCAGCCGGTTTCATCTGCAGGCCGCGACCAATCAACCCCCAGATTGCCACGGATAGCAAAGGGACGGTTAAGCTCAGTTGAGACTTTCTGATTGATAGTTGGCTTGAGTCGATTCCAGTCAAAGGTGATCACAAAGATAACGATCCCGACGATCACCAAAGCAACGATCCCTGCTAACCAACTCAGAGTTTTTTTTGTTCTGGTCATTGGCATGTCCTAAATATTTAACCTAAAAGTGTCGTTTCCCACACATAACAATAGGTTAATTTTTAGAAATACGCCTGTTTACAGGCTAAAGCGGAAGATGAGCTATTCGCTAAAGCGCATAGGAAGTTGATGCAAAAAATCAAATGGATTGGGACGGGAAAGGTAATAACCCTGTGCTGCGCAAGCCTCTGAGCGTTTGACCAGTGTCCATTCTTGGGAAGTTTCGACGCCCTCAACAATCACACCTTTGGCATAGCGACTCATCAGCGCTACTAATGCATAAAATAATCGGATCCCTTCATGGCTTTCACGTAAAAACGAAAATAGGGCGCGATCGAGCTTTACAAACTCATAGCGGCACTCCATCAACGAGGAGAAATTAGCCAACCCGCTACCAAAATCATCTAGCCATAAACGGTGTACGTCTTCTAACGATTGAATAGGCATCGTCAGCGCGGCATAAGCGTGCTCTACCATTTCAAACCGCAGATATGGCATGTGATCCAACAGTTCACGCGCTTCAGGCTGCAACTGTAAAGATTGCAACGTTTGGCCATCGACGTTAACGGAAACAAGCAGATCGCACTGCTGAATAAAACCGTGCCATTGGTAGATTAATCTAAGTTGCTCCAGCACCACGTCCTGACGCAAGCTCTCAGAAATATGTTCAAAATAGTCTTCTGGGGATAAACGGCAATCGGGATTTTCAGGATGATGCACGGCAGTAAGTAGTTCTATTGCCAGAAGTACGCCGCTGGTGCAATAAATGGGTTGGAAAGTATACATTCTCTGGCACTGACTCCAGTAGCTCTTTTCTTGATTGAGCTCCAGTGGGGGCAACGGGGGCACCATCCACCCCGTGGCCATCATCTTGCCAATTTTCATGTGTCCACCATCCGCATACACCTTGTGAGAATCACTCTTCGTCCAAACGGACAATTAACAAAGGCAATTATCGGCAGGAGGCCTCAAATCTTTAACCGAGTTTCCTGTTAGCTTAGTCACTGCCGATTAAATAATGGCGGGTATCACGGAGTTTAGCAAATGAGCTACCCTAACTAGGGTTCTATCGCTATACACCCGTCGTACTTGAAATTGCACCTGTGTTGGCTAGACAAATTCGTTCCCGACGAATTTGTCACTCGCTTGCCGACTTGATGCAACGCCAATTATTTTGGGGATAGAACCGATATGCAGCGTGTTCATTGTATGGGAATTAATCGACTCACCTTTCGACAGATGGAGTATCAATATGCCTTTCGTTAATATCAAAATCACTCGTGAAGGCGCCACCGCCGAGCAAAAAGAAGCCCTGATCGCGGGCGTCACTCAGTTACTGGTGGACACTATGGGGAAAAATCCGGCGACGACCGTCGTGATCATCGAAGAGGTTGAAACCGACAATTGGGGGATCGGCGGTAAAAGCGTGACGGAACTGCGCAAGAAAAAATAGTTTATCTGCCCCCCCGAATCCAGCGTTGCCTACCTGCATTCGGGGGAGGTATTCAGAAGCTCTCTCACTATTTTTAGATCCATATCATATAAAAATAGAACACTGTTTTATTTATATTGACGATAGGTTTTCCAACGGGGAAACTAAGGCTATTGCGTCTTTATTATCCTCAATAAAACAGGCTTTTCTTCATGACCACTGCTTCACACTCAAGTGCAAAAATTGCCGTTATCGGTGAATGTATGATTGAACTGTCGCAAAAAGGCGCGGATCTTTCCCGCGGATTTGGTGGCGACACACTGAATACCTCCGTTTACCTTTCCCGTCAGGTGCCAGAATCCAAACTTGCGGTACATTATGTCACTGCGCTGGGTACCGATACATTCAGCGATGAAATGTTGAATGCGTGGCAACATGAGGGAGTCAAAACCGAGCTCACTCAGCGCCTAGAGAACAAACTGCCAGGCCTGTATTTTATTGAAACCGACGCCAGCGGCGAACGTACTTTCTATTATTGGCGCAACGATGCCGCTGCCCGCTATTGGCTGGATAGCGATAGCGCCGAAGCGATCTGTGACCAGCTAGCACAATTCGACTACCTATATCTGAGCGGTATTAGCTTGGCTATTCTGAACGAAAATAGTCGTGAGCGCTTACTAATATTATTAAAACGCTGCCGTGCCAACGGTGGAAAAGTGATTTTCGATAACAACTACCGTCCACGTTTATGGCAAAGCGTTGAACAGACGCAATCAGCCTATACAGCGATGCTGTCCTGTACTGATATCGCCTTTTTAACGTTGGATGACGAAGATTTGCTGTGGGGCGCAAAGCCCGTTGATGAAGTGATCGCACGTACTCATGCGCTTGGCGTGAGCGAGGTGGTGATTAAGCGCGGAGCAGATTCCTGCATCGTTTCAGCCGCAGGCCAAACCGTCGATGTGCCCGCCCTCAAACTGCCAAAAGATAAGGTCATCGATACCACCGCCGCAGGTGACTCATTCAGCGCCGGCTATCTTTCTGTGCGTCTGCTCGGTGGCGAACCTGCTGCTGCCGCGCTACGTGGACATCAAACCGCCAGCACCGTCATTCAGTACCGTGGAGCCATTATCCCGCAAGACGCGATGCCTCGCTAAAATACCCGCCACTAACAAGTTTCACGCTAGTCCCTTTTCAGAGACTAGCGTGAATATAGAGGCTACTGGGCTGAAGTCGGTTCTTCTTTCGCAGCCGGATCCGTCTGTGACGCTGGTGCAGAAGAGGTATCTTCTGGAATCGCATCAGCCGCCGCAGCCGCATCTTCCATATTCAATCCCATGATGTTGCTATACACATCACGCAACGCTTTCACGTTTTCTTCCGGCTCTCCGCGCGGTTGGCGCAAGATTAACGTTGGCTCACGGGAAAGTTGGTTATGCAGTTCTTGGTTTAGATCGTCCAGCGTGAGCGTCGCCAAGAAATCCTGACGCAGCTTCTGGTAGGTCTCAGGAGAAATATCCACGACGCCGCTTTGCTGAGAGCGTAAACGCTGACTCATCAGAATATCAGTATCGGTGCGCGCATAGGTGGCAAAAAGCTTCGTGAGCTGATCTTTCTTCTGCGCAACGATGGTATCGAATTCTTGCTGAGTAATACCGTCGTCATGTACCGCAGACATTTCGGTCGCAATAAAGCTCAGAGCCTTATTCAAATTCGCCTGAGTGGTTGCCAGATGGATAGCACATTGCGAACGCTGATATTGCACTTGGCAATCAAACATCAGGTTTACCGAACCTTTCAGATCGCTGTTAGCTAAAACCTGCTGCAGATGGCTAAACAGAGCCTCACGCGCGAAATCGCTTTTCCAGTAGCGCTGTAGAACCTGAGAATCGCGGATCGGTTGCCAAGGAACATCCCATGTGATCGACAACGTGTCTTGCTGTGCATTATCAGCGATCAGATTAATGGGGGTGTTTGGCAACGGTGCGAGCGTTGGCAGAGTCGCAGGCGTTTCACGCTTACCTTTTAACTCAGCAAAAGCCTTATTGATCTGCTCGCTCAACGAGCGGGAGTCTACATTCCCCACCACATACAGGGTCATAGCATCGGGCGTATACCACTGCTGATAAAACGATTTCAGCAGTTGAGTATCAACCGGTCGGTTCGGTCCTTGACCAGGCTCATGTCCTAACAGCGTTGACCCCTTGAGACGCAACCGCCACCAAGGATCATTAACATCAGAAGGCAATGTCGCCACGAGATTCTCCGGCGACTGCAGCGCGCTAATCACCGTATTATTATCGATCTGTAGCTTACCTGCCGTATTGGCTAACCATTGCAAAGCATCCTTCAGCAGTTCAGGACGGTTATTAGGCAAGCTAAGATTGTAAGCGGTGTAATCATAAGAGCTCACCGCCGGAGGCAATGGGCGCTGAGGGTCAATACTTTGCTGCCAGAACGATTGTAATTGGCTGGCGGTGAAATTATCGCTGTGTGTTAATGCTAAGCGTGGCAGCAAATGGGCAAACCCCACCTGCTGGCTTGATTCTACAAGTGAGCCAGTGCTCACAATCATACGCAATTCAATCCGATCGGATGGGCGCTGTGGCGTGGCGAGCAGCTGCCATGAAAAACCATTATCTAGTTTTCCTTCCTGCCACGCAGGATCGGGCTGTAGTGCTTCAGAATGCACAGTGCTGCTGGCCGCTGCCAGCAACAATCCACCAACCATAAGCCGAATTTTGGTGCCTTGCATGTGAACCCCTACTAAATACTGACAATAATGTACGAATTCCCCTGAGGAAGATGACCTATCTGGCCCATAACAACGGCTAACTCAGTGTGATGAGTCAAACATCGATTTTTAGACCACGAGAGTAGGCTTATGTCTCCTGACAGAGAGAAAAAAAATTCTAAACAACGCCAAACCAAGATAACGAGAGTCTCAGGAAGATGGCAAACATCTATTGCCAACGTATCTGTAACTCACACATGAAGAGTCAGCGGTTGTAGAAATGAATGGGCACATTATAAAGATGCCCCCGCTCGCATCAAGCGAATGGGGGCAATCCGTCATGTTCGGTAACAAAAACCGAGAAGTAGGAGGGTTATAGCGTCTGAGTTTGCGTTGCGCTGCGGTCTTTTTTACCTAAAACCGCTCTCATTTGGTTTTCATCCAGTTGACGAACGCGTTTAGCTACGACGATAGTTGCCACACCATTTCCAATCAGGTTGGTCAGCGCACGAGCTTCGGACATAAAGCGGTCAATACCTAAAATCAGCGCCAAACCCGCCACTGGCAGATGACCTACCGCAGAAATTGTCGCCGCCAGAACGATGAATCCGCTTCCGGTTACACCAGCCGCCCCTTTGGAAGAGAGCAGTAACACCACTAGAAGAGTGATTTGATGCCAGATATCCATATGGGAGTTAGTAGCCTGCGCAATAAACACCGCCGCCATCGTGAGATAAATCGACGTACCATCCAGATTAAACGAATATCCGGTCGGTATGACTAAACCGACTACCGATTTTTTACACCCGACTTTCTCCATCTTATCCAGCATACGCGGCAGCGCAGACTCAGATGACGATGTACCCAGTACAATCAGCAGTTCTTCTTTGATATAGGCAATGAAGCGGAAGATGCTGAATCCGGTCGCTTTCGCAATGGAGCCGAGCACAAACACCACGAACAGTACACAGGTAATATAGAAGCAGACAATCAACTGCCCCAGTTGTACCAGTGTCCCAACGCCGTATTTACCAATGGTGAAGGCCATGGCACCAAATGCACCTATCGGAGCCAACTTCATAATCATATTGATGATGCCAAAGATAACTTTGGAGAAGCTATCGATGAAGTTGAACATCATCTGACCCTTTTCACCTAAATGATGCAGTGCAAAACCAAACATCACGGCGAATAACAGGACCTGAAGAATATTACCGCTAGCAAAAGCGCCAATAACGCTGCCGGGGATAATATCCATAATGAACGCCACCAGCCCCTGCTGCGCAGCCTGATCGGCATACACCGCCACGGCCTTAGCATCTAACGCGGCAGGATCGACGTTCATCCCAGCACCTGGCTGAACGATGTTCACAATGACCAGACCGATAATTAACGCGATGGTGCTGACAACTTCAAAATAGAGCAGAGCAATTGCGCCAGTACGGCCAACCGCCTTCATGCTCTCCATACCTGCAATGCCAGTTACCACCGTACAGAAGATAACTGGCGCAATAATCATTTTGATGAGTTTAACAAATCCGTCGCCCAGAGGTTTCATCTGTGCGCCGAGGTCAGGGTAGAAATGGCCCAGTAATATCCCCAGTGAAATAGCTAATAACACCTGGAAATAAAGGCTTTTAAAGATATTTTTTTTCATATTATTCACTTCCTTATCGGGTACGCACGCATCAGATACAACGCACCAAAGGAGGGTTACACCTAGTACAACCTTCCTTTATATGACTCTGTACTGCGTTGGACGCAAAATAACACCGGCGTAACAATATGGAAATGCAATGTTGTAATTAGTAACCAAATTTTATCATTTTTATGAGCTGAAACGCATCAAACCCGCAATGAAAAAAGGGTTATCAATACAAAAAGAGGGGATTTATTGGGAGAATGGCCAGAAGTCTGGCCATAATCATTTGTTTCGAAAAGAGAATAATCAGATTAGGAAATATTTTCGTTCAAACTCATCTTGTGGCAACGCCGGTGAGAACCAATAGCCCTGCGCATAGTAGATCCCGTGCTTAAGCAGCCACTCACATTGAGTATGAGATTCCACGCCTTCCGCCACGACGTCTAAAGCGAGAACCTCCGCAATGGACGCGACAATTCGCACAAGAGCATCATCATGAGGGATCTGATCGACGAAGTTTTTATCAATTTTGATAATATCCACAGGCAAATGCTGCAAATAGTTTAAGCCCGCGTAGCCCATACCAAAATCGTCCAACGCAATCTTAATACCGATTTTTCGCAGCCGTGCTAGCATTTCGGCAGCCTGAGTTATGTTGCTGATATAAGCGGTTTCCGTCACTTCAAGATGAAGCATATGCGGATCAAGTTGATACTCAAGCAGCATTCTTTCGAGTAGCTCAACGTAGCCAAGATTGGCAATCTGAACACCAGAAACATTCAGAGAAATAGGCACACCGATATTCTGTTTCTGCCATGTCGATAAGATTTCCATCGACTCGGTGATCACCCACTCGCCTAAGGCTTCTATACCACCCACCTCTTCGGCAAGAGGAATAAACTCTGAAGGCAGCATCAGTTCGCCGTCTTGGCGGTTCCAGCGGATTAGTGCTTCTGCCCCAGCTAAACGTCCTGTGCGAAGGTCAATCTGCGGTTGAAGGTAGAGAGAAAAGTCCCCTTGGGTCAGGGCAGACATAATCTCTGTCTCTTTGGTTAGCCGATCTTTGGCCTTTTGAGCCAGCGTCGGTTCAAAGAATAAAATTTGATTTTTTCCTTCACGCGCCGCGACATTCATTGCCGAACTTGCCTGGCTCAGCAGCTGCTCTGCGTCTCTCTTGGCATCAATCGGCTGCTTAGGATCTGGCTGATAAAGCGAAATCCCAATACAGGCGGTTGGCCTGATCGCAATTGCGCCTAAGTCGAGCGGCTGGGTGATAATATCCATCACGTTTTTAGCAAATAGCGTCAGCGAATGTGGCATCTCAACGTTGCGTACCAAGACCACAAAGCGATCCTGATTAATCTGAGCCAACATATCAGAGTCACTGACACAGGCTTTCAGCCGACAAATTAGCGAATTCAACAGCATGTCACGCTGAGCGGCATCAAGAACGCCCATGGCCTCTTGCAGAGTACAAATATTAATCACAACAATGCCTGAGTTTTCTTTCCGACAAACCAGTAAATGTTGCTCTAATAAAGGAACGAACAGCGTCATGTTCGGCAAATTCGTCACTGGATTGCGCGTCGACATGCGGCTCATCGCCTGATGCGCTTTTTCCAAGGCCTGCTGGTTGCGGTTATAGTTGCGCACCAGTAATCCCAGCTCATCATCACCGTGTAGCGGAGGTGGAGTTAGCTGATGAAAATTAGGCGCATCCAACGGCATGCTGCGCAACTCTTGCGCCAGCGCCCTCAGTGGATACACCAGCAGTCGGTTCATACACCAACTAATCGCGACCGTTAAAATCAAGGCCAGCAGAAGATACGTCGACACCATGGTTGACAGCGTCGAGAGAATAAACTGGTAAATACGGAATGAATCGGCCTGTAGCACCAGATAAGACGATGGCTGGCGTGCGGCAATATTTCGTTCAGTTCCGTAGAGCGGCATAGAAACCTGAACGGGCAGATCAAAGATCTGCATGACGGCTTCAGGAACTGCCCGTGCCTGAGGAAAACGCCCTTTAAGCGCTTGAAGCTCATTAGGTAGCATGACGTCGGCACGGCTGAGAATGCCGATAGGGACGAGGCTATCGAGAATTTTCTGTGCTCTCACTGCGTCCATATTCAGCATCGCCTCCGATAGAGGCTCACGAACCGAATGCGCCAAATTCTCCAGTTGCTGGACGTAGTCCTCCTTGCGTTGGTCCACAAAGTGGAACAACTGAATCACGACAAAAATACAAATCGTAATAAGTGCCACAATAGACACCATTGCCATTTGTTTGATCGTTAAGGAACGACTGACTCGCAAACTGTCTCTCCGATAACATTAAAAAATTGCGACATGTTTGGTTGGCTAGTAATAAAACTGCCCATTTCCCCGCCAGAGTATACTTGATCACATCGGTTTTTAACCCTAAAGCCGAACTCTTTAACAAACAATTACACTGATTTAAGCGTAATCGTGTTAAACCGATGTGTTTTACACCATTTTTAACCGCAAATTCAGCCAATTTCTGAACAGCCAAAAAATAAAAAGACCCGCCATATTAGAATACAGCGGGTCTTTTTATGCGCAAATGGCTCATTGAGAGCCTTCTGCTGAGTTAATTATTTGAAATCAGCATAAGGCGTAAGCGGCGTTGGTGGCAGATCCATATCTCCCTGCCAACCGGCAGCCGAGTATCGGATATAGATTAGACCATGGCTTGGGGTGTAATCTTTCGCCTGCTGAATATCTACACCGGCGCCAATAAACCAGTTAGAGGTCACTCGGCGTTCGATAATCGCCCGCAGCGTATAACCTACCCCGCTACTGCTACTGCCGCTATCCGTATCATATTTATCCGTATACTTGTTATTCTTTTTATCCGGCTCAGGGAACAGGTTCTTAATCGGATAACGATCGGTCGTGCTCGTTTTTGAATGTGACCAAGATACTGAACCACCAAGTTCCCACGACCAATTCTCCGTACGCTGACGGTAATTCACCGGCACACCAAAGGAAACATATTGCTGTGGACTATAGTAACCACCTTGCCCCAGCGTATAGCCGCTCAAATCTTTGTCATAATGCCAAATCATGTTGCTGAGCCCGACGGTGAAACGGCGGTTATTTTCGTTGATCAGCTTGTAGTAATAACCCGCCATCCAGCGAATACTGCTGTTGTCCTCGACGTTTTTCCCCGTCAACTGATCCGCACTCAGATCGGCCCAAACCCCGTTTGCTTCGCCGCGATCATAGCTACCACTGATCCCGACCCCAGTACGGCGCACGCCTCCCCATGTGGTTCCTGTCTGATCGTCCTTCTGCCCGCCAAATGCCAATAATGAGCTAGAAATCGGGCGACGATGCGCGTTCACCGTCCAACCAATATGATTCCAATCGCTGCTATAACTGAGTCCACCGGCCCAATCGACCACATCAAACCCCATCGGGGTCGTGCCGAAGTCCCCTTCCCAATTGGCGTTTTTCCAGCCCGCAGCCAAGCTCGCGCCTGTAGAGTTTTGGCTATTGCCTGGTTTACAACCGTTCACATAGCAGGTGCCAAATTTCTCTTTATAGGTGCCACCTTTAAACGAACCGGCCTGCATATCCACGATGTCCGTGCGGAGGAACATGCGCCCGTCATATAACGGTGCGTCCATCTGCAACATGGTGGTATTAGCGGTGAGGTCTGAATAACCCCCTGTGCCACTTGAGCGAGCGTAATCGTGATCCAGCGTAACGTTCACATCCTGTTGACGATAAAGATCGGCGGCATCAGAGCGCACGCCGCGTTTGAGCCAATCATCTTTCTCATCATTACGTGTTAGACGCGTGAAGGTATCGTTGTCCTGTGGTTTACTTGGCGCAATACCCGAAGTCACCATGGCATCGCGATAATAATCGAGAGCTTTATCGGGATGACCCTGTTTTTGCTCAAACCGCGCCGCATCACGCATCACTAACGCACCGGCCTGACCTGACGATTTAGCCGCCTGCGGTATAATGCGATCAAAAATTTCCTGTGCCTTGGACATATCTCCCACCGATGCCCACGCGTCAGCCACGCGGCGTTCGGTATTCATACTCGGTGCGTCAGCCGGTTTCTCCTGCTGTAATGCCTGCAACTGAGAGCGAGCTTGTTCTAACTCTCCTTGCGCAATAAAGGCTTCAATCTCTCCCAGATGAGCAGATGCATTGTTGGGCTCACGCAAAAGCACATCTCGATAGCCCGCCAAGGCGACGGTGTAATCTTCACGCTCCATGGCCCAATCCGCAAGGGTGAGATCCACCTGTGTATTCGCCGGCTGCTGACGTAGGTAAGTAATCGCTTCGTCTTCATGCCCCGCATCGCGTAGATCTTGGGCTTTCTGTAACGTCTCGCCAAAGTGCAAACGATCTGAAAGCTCGTGTATATCCGCATCCCATTTGCTTTTCGGCAAAGAGTCCACCAAAGCTAACGCGGCACGATCGCGATCGGTACTGGAAAGATACAGCGCATGAGCATAAACCTGCTGCGGATCGCCCGGTAGCTGCTGCGCCAGGGTGCTAAAAGCGCGGTCAGCATCATCTGTGCGGCCAGCCGCATGCAGATCTTTAGCCAAGCGATAGGTTAACCACACATCGTTGGGCGACAGTTTCAAAGCCTGCTGTAGCTTGCTGGCCGCCCCCGCCCACTGTTGCTGTTGTTCCAGCGCCTGTGCCTGCTGCTGCAACACATCGCTTTGGATACTATTTATCGCGCCCTGCATCGCATTTCGCTGCCCACGCGATAGGCTATCCAGATAAGCGAGCGCCTTCTCTGGCGACTGTCGTTGGTAAATACCCACTAACCCACGAACCGCGCTGCTGTTGGTTGAATCCAGACGAAGTGCTTGCTGATAATAGCGTTCCGCGCTGGCGTCATCTTTGCGAGCAACGGCAACATCGCCCAACCCTAATGGCGCGTAGCTATCCGTATTATCGATACCGCGGGCCTGCTGATATTTTTGCTGAGCACTATCGAGCTGGTTGGCCTTTAACGCTTTATCGCCGGACTGAATCGCCAGCCAATACTGGTTACTCTTGATTAAGCTGAGCCATTTATCACGGTCATAACCCGTAGAATCCGCTTTTAGCGCGCGTTGGAAATACTCCAATGCCTTCGGTCGATTATCCTGTCGTGCATAG
Source organism: Hafnia paralvei (assembly GCF_020150375.1). NCBI lineage: Bacteria > Pseudomonadati > Pseudomonadota > Gammaproteobacteria > Enterobacterales > Hafniaceae > Hafnia > Hafnia paralvei. The sequence goes on from NZ_CP083737.1 coordinate 4,478,508, forward strand.
GCTTGACCTAAAGCGCCTAATACATCCGCATCATTAGGTTTCGCCACCAGCGCTTTCTGCAAGTCAGGGATGGCAACGCCCCCTTTGCCAGAATCCACCATCGCCAAACCACGGGAACGAGCAACATACGCGGGATCCGTTAGCAATTTCTGTTGGTCAGCCAGTTTTTTACGTGCATCGGCAGCAGATGGATCTTGCCCAAACACGGTCAGATAACGCTGCAACGCGGCTACGCTTTGTGCGCTCACAGGCTGCTGATTAATGCTTCCCATCCACAAATCCGCAGCATCGCCGCGCGTACTGTCGTTAGCGGCCATTTTCTCCAGCACCGCATACGCTTTCTGCGTTTGATTGGTGCCTAACAGCATGCTGGCCAACGTTCGTTGCAATTCACCGTTACCGGGATTACTTTTGCGCAACGTTTCGAGCTGATTAATCACGTTGGCTTCTTGCCCTGGCTGGCGCGCCACCACCCGCAGATACTCCACCGCTAAATCCACCGAGGGAGGCGTACCATCGAACAATTTCTGATAAGCCTCAATAGCCTCCGGAACATGCCCCGCGGTAGCTAATAAACGTGCCTGCTGTAGCTGCTGACGGCCTTCCGGTGTGGTTAGTGCCATATTCATCTTGGCTTGTTTGTAAGCCTCAGAATTCGGTGCCAGCGTCTTTAATTTATCCAACTGCTGTTGTGCAAGCTGCTGATCTCCCTGACGCAACGCTAGGCGCATACGCGCAGCGATAACATCAGGATTGTTCGGGTCAATCAACTCCAAGCGATACAGCGACTGCTTCACCAAATCATCGCGATGGCTGGCCTCACCCACACGGATTTGCTCCAGCAACCATTGTTGTGGAGAAACGACGGTATCTGCGGCCACAGAAACACCGGTCATAGACGCGAGAGATAGGCCGATCGAGAGACTCAACCCGCTTAATGAGAAGTTGCGATACTTACGCATGTGCTGCTGTCCCAATGAGGTAATAGCTCACCTTTTAAATTAAAACGATAACGTTGTTGGTCCCATCCTTGGCCAAATAGCGTTAGTACATAGCTGTAATAGGCGTCGTCACTGAGTGGATTATCTTTTACCCGCTGTCGCTGAACGGCTTGTGCCTGTGAGCCAGCGAGAAACGGCAATAACGCCGCCGAGAATCCCGAATTGCCATATCCGGTCGCTTTACCGGTCGCCACATTAACTCTTTCTGGCGGATAACCTAGCTCAGCGGTTATGGTGGCCATGGGTTGCCACTGTTTAATTAATACGGCTTTGTTGGGATCTTCATCGGCCATCATGCCTGCCCAGAGATAAACACGAATCGCGTCATACCCGCTAACATTTGGCTTATCCGGCGTTGCTTCCCAGCCCTTACCTTTACGCCAATCAATCCAATCGGGAACAAAACCCTTCGGTGAGCTTGCCAGCAGCAGACGTTGGTTATTCTTATGCAGCGCCGCCCATGGGCCATGAAAATGAGCCATACGCGCCATCAACTGTGGGGGCAAATAGCTCGGGTTTATGGTCCACACCGGAGGATGCGCGAAGCCAACACGACCGGGCAGTAACATGACGCCGAATCCCGGCAAATGAACCACTTCTTCACGTGCGATGCGCTGAAGCAATAAGACACCGAGCGATTGATAGCTACGCACCTTCCATAGCCGCCCCGCTTCCATCAGCGAATAGGCAATCCATAAATCAGAATCAGACGCTGAGTTGGTATCCAAAACGCCCCACTCTTCTTTGCCTTCTTGATTCTTATCTTTCCTTCCCCACAGCCAAGCAGGAAGTCTTGCACTGAGATCGCCCTGCGCCAGATTGTTCTGTGTCCACTGCAGGATATTGTCGAACGCAGCCCTATCGTTGGCCACTAACGCAAAGAAGAGTCCATAGCTTTGTCCTTCCGAGGTCGTGATTTTCTTCGGGCTGCTGGGGTCAATCACTCGCCCTTGCTCGCTGATGTAATTCTGTTTGAACTGCTGCCATTCCGGCCAATCGCAGGCTGCAACGGCATGAGTTGCAAGACTGGATAGCAGTAACAGTCCACCAATGGCACCGATCTGCCACCCGCCTGATTCAGCGCCTCTCCCCACCAGAGGAGAGGCTGATAGAATTCGGGCTTTTATCCACCCAAACATGATTAGTCTCGCTCATCCGGGGACAAGCGGCGACGGCGTAAAATGCGTAGCAAACGCCACAGCACAATCGCTATCAGCACAACGCTCACCGCAGACATCACGGCAACCAGAATCGGATGGGTAGCAAACATATGCCACAAACGTTCCCACCATGGCAGATGGCCTACGTAGTAGATATCACCCACGCGCATACTATTTACGCCTGATTCGCGGATAACCACCACCGAGCCTGACATGGCCGCTTTCTTGCCGCTATCAATCATGGCCTCATTGAGTAAGCCGTAGCCACGTGGGCTATCTGCGAGCAGCGCAACTACGCTGCGCTGATCATGGTATGGCGATTGGAATCCAATCACCGCAGCCATTGCACCATCGGAGCGAATCGTAGTGCGCGAATCAGGTTTCATCGAAGACGCCTCTGGCATGATGGTATCCAGATTTGGTTTACGCATCGGCATCTTGATCCAGCTTTGGGTCGCATCCACCAGAAGATCGATTTTATCGTCGTTTTTCAACGCCTCAGGAATCGTTCCAATTAGCAACACATCGCTATCTTTATCTTTGACCTGCGCCCAATCGTCGGTTAACGATACATTCAGCGCAGGGAAACCCGTTTGGGCACCAATGCTACCCAGAGCATTCAGCATGGCCGTTACCTGTGACGGCGTGGGTTGTTTACCCACAACCACTTCAGTCTCGGACAAATCAGCCAGACGGCTAAATGGGAATCCAGCGTTAACAAACGAACGCAGATCCGGCATCGCCATAAAGTGACGATAGCCAGAGAAGTCGATGGTCGAATTACCGTCAATCGCAACGGTATTAGGTATCGGCTGTGACGTTACACAGTTATTGAGTGAACCACCGGAAATCGGATTCGCATAATCGAAATCAAAACGTAACTGATTACTCGCCCCCAGCTTCAGTGCCGGAATAGAGACATCGGTATTTTTATCAATAAGACCTTGGAACAGAGGCAAGCGCATTAGCAGAGCGCCTTTCTCCTTCTCTGGCACCAAGTTATAGGCCTCAATAAACTGGTTATTCAGATAAATACCCATGCGCGAGCCGTCGGCGGTCAGCGGCGACGTATAGCGATACTTCATCCGCATATCAATGCCGGTACTGCGAATCAGGAATAGGTCTGGTGGTAGATTAAGAGTGACGCTAATCGGTGACGGCTCAAGGCCACTGGATTGCAATTGCTCTGCATAAGTTTGCAGTTCAGAGAAGGTCATTGGGCGATCGGTACGCACCCAGTTTGGCGCATCGTATGGTATGCGTGGTGCGAGGGTTTTCACCCCTTCAACCTCAACGCTGGCACCTCGGAACAAGATATTCCCCTGCGCAATACCGCGTACCGCCGTCATCAGGTCTTTATCATCACGACCCAACACGAGCAGCAGTTTCACATAAGGATTATCTGGGTGGCTGATCATCTCCACGACAGGGCCATTCACCGCAGGATAGTCGCGCAGGAAATCTGGGCGTTTATCATTGGTAGCAAACACGACGGCGTGTTTTTCTGGCAACTGATTAAACAAAACAGGGAAGTTTTGTCCGCGCCACTGTGCCTTCGAACCAAACCAAGAGGCTAATACGCCCGCGGCTCGTTGTTCCGCCAAATCAGGTTGACCTGCAAACACGATTGGCAACGTCAGAGCGCTGTAGTCGCGCGCGTCGAAGAATGGCTCAGGGAAATAGGAAAGATCGTTTTTAAGCGGCAGCCCCTGATAGGTTAAATCAACTGAACTCGCGTTACTCACATCCAGCCACACAGCGTTACTGGCTGGGTTTCCACAGATCTCCCGATGATTACCCACAAACTCAAGGCGTACTCGGTTAAAGTCAGTTATATAGCGTGGATCGATCGGTACCTGAGCACTGTTTTTCTTACCTAGTTGCTCTTTAGATATCGGTAAAACACCCATCAGTTGATCGTTAAGAAAAACCTTAACCTGTGACTCGACGGGTAACAGCGCCGGTGACGGTGTAAATTCAAGATTGAGCATCGCATTCGAAACAACTTCATCGCTGCGTACGCCAAACTCAAACTGGCCGGTAGGATCGACACCGCGCAAGTGCATGCTACCAGGCGCTGGCGCAATCTTGGCAAAGGTTAAATTCACGTCACGAGTCGGAACCGCGACAACCTGAGGTTGCGTTGCAGCCGTTTCACTCGTTGCCACGTTAGCATCCGTGTTTTCCGTTCCTATAACAGGAGACACGGGCTCAGCATGCACTAATGTGCTAATACCTAATGCCACTGCTGTTAGCCAAAATATTTTTTTATTCATCGCATTATCATCAATGTTGAGCCAATGTCTGAACCACCGTTCTTCGATTGTTTTGGGTCTATCAATTCCAAACATCGTTTTGCGGTGCCGGGGCGTTTATTGTTCCTTCCTGCTAAGCCTTGCTCACCCCACGTGGGATAAACGACACCGTCCACGTAACCAGCGTAGTGAATCCAATAAACACACTGCGCAAAATAGGGGGAGCGTAATCAGCAAGGCTTTGATATCCACGGAAGCCAAGTTTCAAAATATCCAGCAAACTCTCTACCGGTTTGTCTTGGGCAAAACTGTCCTGCCATAGCGCCCAAGTGTCGGCGCGCGCAAACGTACACTGAATAAATTCGATATGCTGGGCCACACTCATGTTGTCCATGCGCAAGCCCGCTTTCTGACCGAAGACGCGTGTCACCTTCGCGGGGAACGAATACTCCTGTTGACCACGTTTCAGCATCAGCGTGATGTTTTCCCCATCATTGAGCACGCTGCCTTCCCGCAGTTCGACGCCCACGCCACCGTCGGAATAATCGCGTAGCGTGCAAGGGAAGATATGGCCGTCTTTGCGTGCAATTGCCGCGGGCATAGCAATTTCTACGCGGTGAGATTGGCGAACCTGTTTCGTTTCAACCGACACAGCCACAGCGCCCCCCAGAATGATCATGTTGTAGAACACCCACGCCATACTCATTGCTACCGTCCAGATTTCATCTTGTGGACCAAACGACATCCGCCAAATCCCCAAAATCAAACCGGCAAAATTGAGCAATACCAAAATCAGGTACGGACGGGTAATAACCCAATCAACGTGCTGATGTTCAACCAATCCACCTTTCGCCGTAACGTTGAACTTCCCTTTATGCGGGTTAAGCAGCGCCACCGTGGTCGGCCGAGCGATGTACCATGCCAACACGGTTTCATATATTTCACTCCAAAATGAATGGCGATATTTGCCCTGAATTTTGGAGTTAGTCAGACTGGAGTGAACGATATGTGGGATCACATACAACGCAATCGCCAGCGCTGGAGCAAAAATGATATAGGCGTGCATCAGCAAAAACGCCAGAGGCGCGGTGAGGAAAATGAGCCGTGGGATGCCGGACAGAAAGTGCAACATCGCATTGGCGTAACAGATACGCTGTGCCAGCTTCAGACCTTTGCCAAGCAATGGATTATCCAAACGGAAGATCTGCACCATACCGCGAGCCCATCGAATACGCTGGCCAATATGGGCCGAAAGACTTTCGGTGGCTAACCCCGCAGCCTGTGGGATGCGGATATACGCCGATGTCCACCCACGACGGTGTAGACGTAAAGAGGTGTGAGCATCTTCGGTAACGGTTTCAACGGCGATACCGCCGACTTCGTCCAGAGCGCTACGACGCAATACGGCACACGAACCACAGAAGAAAGTGGCGTCCCACATGTCGTTACCATCCTGTAGCAACCCGTAAAATAAGGTGCCTTCGTTTGGCGTCCGACGGAAACGGCCCAAGTTACGCTCAAAAGGATCAGGGGAGAAAAAATGATGCGGTGTCTGCATCATGCCTAGCTTTTTATCTTTGAAGAACCACCCCAAAGTTAGCTGTAGAAATGAGCGAGTGGGGACATGATCACAGTCAAAAATCGCGACAAACTCACCAGTCGCCTGTTTCAACGCGTTATTAATGTTACCGGCCTTGGCATGCTCATGGGTCGTACGGGCGACATATTTCACCCCAACCTGCTCAGCAAACTCCCGAAACTCTTCACGTCCACCATCGTCTAACAGCCAGATATTCAGTTTTTCTTTTGGCCAATCAAATACCGAGAGCTGCGTAAATGGTGGGCTTCACCACGCTCATATCTTCGTTATAAGTCGGCACCATAATATCAATGGTCGGCCATGACTTAATGTCTTCCGGCATAGGCGCTGGCTGACGATTCAGCGGCCAAATGGTTTGGAAGTACCCCAGAACTAAAACGACCCACGCATAGGTTTCAGCAGCAAGCAGCAGCAATCCACAGATTAAACTGACCGGATCATCCCAGTTAAGCGTTGAGGTATAGCGCCACCAGATATAACGGCAAGAGACCGTTAGCGACAAAACAATCATCATCAGCGACGAAAAACGGCCTGGAATACGCCGCACAATCATCGCGATGCCCCACAGCAGCACCACGAATACAAACTGCGAACTTAAGTCAAACGGCTGGGAAATACAGAGCAACGCAAGAAGAGCGGAGAATACACACATAACGCCCAATACCAGACGGCGTATGCCTTGGCCTAAACGATTAAAGGCCTGTTCCGACTCCTCCGCACCATGCTCCTGCATCTTCTCAGGTAAGCTTTTCAGCCAATCATGATAGCCGTTATGCCATTTTTTAATCAGCGCGCGGATACCCCACTCTTTCGTGTGTCTCCCCGAGAAGAACACGATTAGCCACAGACTCTGGATCGCGTAACGAACAATATCGAGTGGTCGAGGACGTTGCGTATCAATATGGGGAAAAAGCGTCGTTTGTTGCGCGCGGATCTGCTGCCAGCGGGGAGATTCCAGCTTGAGAAAGAACCACGCAACCGTCAACCAGAAGCAGCCTAATACGGAACCCAATGCTGAAGCTGACTGCCGATATTGGTAGTAACGATCGACCAAAGCTTGACGCGCTGGCCGCATGAGAAAGAGATCGAGAAGGAGACTCATGGGATCATCCCATCGGCAGCATTGCCTTCAGCATCGAAATGCAGCAAACACCAGTTGGCGAGTGTCATAATTTCTTCCGCCGCCAAAGAGTGCGGATAATATTCTCCGAGCGGCTGTTTGACTGCGCTCGCCTCTGCCATCGCCTCGTCACGGTGGATCACCATAGGCAGCAAAGAAGGTAAACTTTGCAGCCAAAGCTGATAGATATCCTCTTGTAGTTGGCTCGTCGCTACTAGCTGATTAGTCAACAGAAAAACGCCCTGCGGGAGGGGCTGTTGATGCAACCGAATGTGGCAATTGGTATCAGGAACAATAACGTTTATGACACTATCGGCCAGCGAGGTAAAGTGCTGTGCCAGTGGGTGCATACCGCTGGGAACATCAAGTAAGATCCAGTTATATCTGCCGCTCGCGCGCAGCGCATTAATATTTCGCGACCAATCTATCCAGCGCGTTACGTCAGTAAAAAATTGAGCGTGCTCATCACCGTTAATCTGCCCAAAAGGCAAGAAATCCAGTAATTCAGTGTAACGTAACGCAGCGTCTTGCCATGCGATACCATCAAACTCGGCGCGAGCCCAACCTTGGGAATGAGCGAAGTCAGTATTAAAATGCATACGCAATAGATTTGCTGGCGTCATATCGATCACCAATACTGACTCGCCTAACTGTTGTAACCCCCACGCCAATGCGGCGGTGATGGATGTGGTCCCCACACCACCTCGCAGCCCTTGCAAAGCAATAACAGCCATTAACGGACTCTCCCCGTCAATTGAGTGAGCTCGGCCAATAGCGGCCAACGGCGAATCACTTCGTTCATATGCTCTTGGCGTGAGATATCAACATAGTTGATTTTAGGAATAGCAAAAGCATTGCTCAGTGCAGCAATATCATTTTGGAAAGTAAACGTAGGATCTTTCGCAATTAGATTAATTCTTTTGTCATTCATTCTGCTATCCATGAAAAATCGACTAATGTTTATGATTATAGACAGCTTAAAAAAACCCGTGACTACAACGTAATAGCGGGTACGCATCAGTCTTAGTAATTTGTCGTAAATTATTTATAATGTTACATTCGTTTATCTTTTTTCGCTAGTAGACCGCATACGACAAATAAATTATCGCCGTAGATAAAAAGCGACACAAAAAAATCTATGGAGACTAGGATAAATCTAGCGATTAGGTAAAAACGTTAAGCTTGACGGGTATAATCACATTCAGAGAATTAACACTCTATGGCGCTATCTTTTTCTCTCGGGGTTCATCAACTATGGGATGAGCTTCTTATAATGCAAGCTCCCGGCCTCTATTGGATTAGTGCAGACCGTGAAGTTGATGCTAAAAGCTTTTGTCAGCAGGTAATCTCAAGCCAGCCTGCAGAAACGCGTGCAGCGTTAATCAGCGTAAAGTGTCCACCGCAGGATATTATCGGCGCTAACTACACGCTTGGCCCCAATAAACTCCCTATTTACTCACTTCCCGAAAAGCGTAAAGCGTTATTTCAGTTTACGGAAGATCTGATGCGCGGTCTGCATCCGAAAAACCGACTGCTGGTGTTATTCACGCCATCAGGAATTTGGGAGCAGCTGCAACCCTATGAACTGACCGAGTGGATGCGAGATACCACCCGCTGGCTACGCCAACAAAATTGCACCTTGCTGATTATCGATTACGGCAAAAGTGCAAATAGCCAGAGAACCATGCTTCAGTCCCAGCATCGTACGCTATGCGGCTTGGCAAGCTTACGCTGGCTGCAAGATCTGCACCGCTACGACGTTGCCTACTGGTGTAATCAAAACGGCGTTACTGCGCAGCAAGACGTGGGGGTCTATTTTGACGAGCGCGGTTGGCATGCCCATGAAGATACGCTACAAGCACCACAACCCCGCAACGATGAACAAATTTATATGGCGCATAAAGCCGTATTGGAAGGGGCTCCACCGCTCTCTGAAAACTGGCATCTGTTTGAAAGCAACCTTGCGTTGTTTAATGCCGCCTATGCCGCTCAAGCCTGTACGTTAGTTTTCCAACTTTCTAATAGTGATCAAATCGATACATTAGCGCGTGAAATTCATAGTTTGCGCCGCCAACGTGGCAAGGCGATCAAACTGGTGGTGCGCGAAAGTACTACCTGCCTACGTTTCAGCGACGAGCGACTATTGTTGGCCTGCGGGGCTAACCTGATAATCCCACACAATGCGCCTCTATCACGTTGTCTAACAATGTTGGAAAGTGTTCAAGGGCACACCTATCCTCGCCATGTACCGTCAGACATTGACCTACTGATTGAAGCCATGCGTCCGCTGAACTTGAAAGGATATATTCCTTACAATACCTTCTGCGAAACGCTGATGTCTTTGATGAATAACACTTTATTACCAGAAGATAGCAAAGGCATTTTAATTGCCTTACGCCCCGTTCCAGGATTGCGCACTGAACAGGTATTAACAATCTGCCGAACCCGTCGCTTTGGTGATTTGGTTACTATCGATGAAAACCGGCTAACGCTGTTTCTTTCATCATGTAGAATCAATGACTTAGATATCGCGCTTAGCCATATATTCCCATTGCCGGTCGATGAGGTCTTCACAAATCGCATGGTGTGGTATCAAGACAAGCTGATCATCGCCGAACTACAGCAGATGCAGTCCAACAAGCCATCTAACTGGCACCTTTCAGACCGCATCACACCGCTGGTAAATCGCAAAAACAGTGAATCTGCGGCGGAACATCCTTTACGCCATTCACCGCAGCCAATCAGGCTATTACTCACGCCAAGTCAGGAGCGTGTTGAATGATGAACAGCATGGATATTTTGCAAATCATCATCGTCTGTGCGGTGATACTTCTGCCATTGGGCTACTATTTGCGTAAAAAACTACCCCATATTCTACAATCAATACGCCAAGTACTCTTCACGCCGCGCTATTTAAAATCCGAGGGGATCCTGCGGCGTAATACTCGCTTACAACGTAACACTTCTGTCACGGTAGACCGTAAAAATGACCAAAAATAGTAACTCCACGAATACCTTAACGGACCTGTGGCACTACTGGCGCGGACTTGGAGGCTGGAATTTCTACTTCCTGCTGAAGTTCGCTCTGCTGTGGTTTGGTTATCTTAATTTTGATGCGCTATCAAATCTGATATTCCTCGCCTTTTTGCTGTTTCCTTTGCCAAACGTCCGTTTGCACCGCTGGCGCAACTGGATAGCGATCCCTATTGGGATTGGCTTGTTCTATCACGATACATGGCTACCGGGGATTAACAGCATCATGAGCCAAGGTTCGCAGCTGGCGGGCTTCTCGGCCTCCTATCTGCTGGACTTAGTGAATCGCTTCATTAACTGGAAAATGATTGGCGCGGGCTTTGTCATGCTGGTTGGCTATCTTTTTATCTCGCAGTGGATACGCGTTACCGTGTTCGTCGTCGGGGCCCTTGTATGGTTAAACGTGCTGCAGATTGCCGGACCTGCATTCTCACTCACACCGGATACCACTAGCGCGAATGCCACAACGGCAGCGGCAGAATCTTCCGATGCCAGCACAAATTCAGCAGGCGTTAACAGCGATCTTCCGGCTCAAACTGCACCACCTGACAATAAGAATCTTTCAGCTTACCTCGACGCATTTTATGCCAGTGAACAGCAGCGCCAAACCCAATTCCCGACGGCGCTACCGGCCGATGCACAGCCATTCGATTTGTTGATTATCAACATCTGTTCTTTGGCGTGGTCTGATGTGGATTCTGTTGGCTTGCAGGATCACCCACTGTGGAAGCACTTCGATATTCTGTTCAAAAACTTTAACTCTGCTACCGCCTACAGCGGCCCTGCGTCGATTCGTCTGTTACGTGCGAGCTGCGGCCAACCTTCGCATAAAGAGCTCTACTCTGCCGCAGGCCAGCAATGCTATCTGATGGATAATCTGGCTAAACTCGGCTTTGGCCAGAGACTCATCATGGACCACTCAGGTAAGTTCGGTAACTACTTGGAAGACCTGCGCAAAGATGCCGGTTTGCAGACGCCATTGGAATCTCAGGCAGGGATTTCGCACGAGCTCACGTCGTTTGATGGCGAACCGATATTTAACGATTTAGAAGTTTTACAACGCTGGCAGCAAACGGTTGAAAAGTCAGGCGATGCACGCACCGCCACCTTCTTTAACCTGATCCCACTGCATGACGGTAATCGTATGGTTGGTAGCAGCAAGAGCGCCGACTATAAGCCCCGCGCACAAAAACTGTTTGATCAGCTAGACGCATTCCTAACGCAGCTTGAGAAATCAAATCGCAAAGTGATGGTGGTTGTCGTGCCTGAGCATGGTGCCGCGCTTGTTGGGGACAAAATGCAAATGTCAGGCCTGCGTGATATTCCAAGCCCAAGCATTACGCATGTCCCCGTCGGTATCAAGTTTATCGGTATGAAAGCACCGCAACCGACTGAAATTATTGTCGATCAGCCAAGCAGCTATCTGGCTCTTTCCGAGTTAGTTGCTCGTTCCGTTGACGGTAAAATCTTCACGGAAAGCAGCGTAAACTGGCAAGCCTTGCTGAAAGGGCTACCACAAACGGCACCAGTTTCAGAGAACGATAACGCCATCGTTATTCAGTATCAGGGCAAACCTTATATCCGCCTCAACGGTGGCGATTGGGTGCCTTACCCGCAGTAATATCGCATGCAAAACAGCGTATCTAAAGGCTCCCCCAAAGGGAGCCTTCTCAATATATATTCCCTTAAATCGCATTTATAACGCGGTATTTACTATGCTCAAATATGCAGAGAATATTTCTGCCGTAACAGAAAGCATTTAATTATGTACACTTGTATGAACACTCTAGGCATTAAAAAAAATATATTTTTGATTGTTTAACGCCCCTACCAAATGCTTCAAATAATAACGATGACCATATTAAGATATTTCTATGCCCATGAATGAATCATAGCCAACTTATAGCTTGCTAATATAATGTACAAGCATACCTTTATAGAACATTAAAGACGCACTAAATACATGGTGATTTATCTCGCGATAGTCTTATTTTTCATATAAAAAAAGAGCTCTTTTCAGAGCTCTCAAAATAGAATCCTGATAAATCGATACTAAGCGCTTTCCGCAGCTTCATCCTGATCCACAGCAAAACAGGCAATCAGCTGTTCGCCATACTGTTTCAGCTGTGGCTGTAGCTGCTTGCAAGTGCCAAATGCACGACGGCAGCGCGCGTTAAAGGCGCAGCCAGGCGGTGGATTTAACGGACTTGGCAGCTCACCGGTCAACTTGATTCGCTCGCGGCGCATGTCTGGATTCAAGCGTGGCGTCGCAGAGAGCAGCGCTTGGGTATAAGGATGTCGCGGATTGTTAAACACGGCATCCTTTGGCCCTTTTTCCACACAGCGCCCCAAATACATCACCATCACTTCATCGGCAATGTGCTCCACCACCGACAAGTCATGAGAGATAAAGACATAAGACAGCCCCATCTCTTGCTGCAAATCCATCATCAGGTTCAGTACCTGAGCGCGCACCGAAACGTCCAGCGCAGAAACAGGCTCATCGGCGATCACCACGTCAGGATTGAGCATCAAACCGCGTGCAATCGCGATACGCTGACGCTGCCCACCGGAAAACATATGGGGATAACGATCGTAATGCTCAGTTTTCAATCCCACTTTCGCCATCATCGCTAATGCTTTTTCGCGGCGTTCAACGGCGCTAAGCGACGTATTGATAGTGAGCGGTTCTTCCAAAATAGCCCCGACCTTCTTGCGTGGATTTAGCGAAGCATAGGGATTTTGGAACACGATCTGGATTTTCTGCCGACGCAGTTTTTCCGCTGTTGCATCCGGCTTAAGCAAATCCTGTCCTTGATAATACAGCTCACCACCAGTAGGAATTTCAATCATGGTTAACAGGCGACCCAACGTCGACTTACCACAACCAGACTCACCAACCACCGCCAGCGTTTTGCCGCGTTCCAACGTAAACGAGACCCCATCAAGCGCTTTAACCAAACGTTCCGCGCCGAATAAACCTTTTTTCACCGGATAATGTTTTTTCAGATCGATAGCCTGAAGCAGCGGTGCCTGCTTATTCAGTGTTGCGTGACTCATAGTGTGGGTCTCCCCGCATCATCAAGCGGCGTATGGCATTTTGCCTTACGTCCGTTGATATCTTTAAGTTCTGGCTCAACTTGACGGCACAAATCGTTGGCATACGGGCACCGAGGGTTAAGCAGGCAGCCATTTGGACGATCGTATTTACCCGGAACAACACCGGGGAGCGATGCCAATCGCGCCTTATCAGCGGCAAACTCTGGCAACGCACGTAGCAGAGCCTGAGTGTAAGGATGGCGTGGGGTACGGAAAATTTCCTGCGCGGTCCCTGCTTCCACAACCTGTCCCGCATACATCACGATAATCTTATGGGCTGCTTCTGCGACCAGTGCCAAATCGTGGGTAATCAGCACCAGCGCCATATTCTCTTTTTGCTGTAGCTCCAGCAGTAGCTCAATAATCTGTGCCTGAATGGTAACGTCCAGCGCCGTGGTAGGTTCATCAGCAATGAGCAGTTTTGGCCGACAAGCAATAGCCATTGCAATCATCACTCGCTGGCTCATCCCCCCAGAAAGCTGGTGCGGATACACGTCCAAGCGCGAGCCTGGATCGGGAATGCCTACCAGCGTTAGCAGGTCGATAGCACGCTGACGACGCGTACTGCGGTTGCCCCCCTGATGCACCTTGAGCGCTTCCATAATCTGAAAACCCACGGTGTAACACGGATTCAGACTAGTCATAGGATCCTGAAAAATCATAGCCACTTCAGCACCTACAATCTGACGGCGCTCTTTTTCAGAAATCTTCTGCAAATCAATATTGTTAAAGCTCAAACTGCTAGCCGTCACACGTCCAGGAAAGTCAATCAGCCCCATGATTGCTAGAGAGCTCACTGACTTGCCAGAACCTGATTCACCAACGATGCCGACAACTTCACCCTGATTAACGCTGTAGCTGATGCGATCAACGGCACGGAACGGCGCTTCTTTTTCACCGAAGTGAACTGATAGCTCGTTAACGTCTAATAAAGCCATAATATTCTACCTCTACCCACTACTGCTTGAGACGCGGATCTAACGCATCGCGTAATCCATCGCCCATCAGGTTAAATGCCAAGACCGTCAGCAAAATCGCTAAGCCAGGGAAGGTCACGACCCACCACGCACTTTGCGCAAATTGCAGTACATCAGACAACATGGTTCCCCATTCTGGCGTTGGCGGCTGAGCCCCCATGCCAAGGAAACCTAATGCAGCCATGTCGAGGATGGCATTCGAAAAACCTAACGACGCCTGCACAATCAAAGGCGCTAAACAGTTAGGCAGAATATTGATAAACATCTGGCGCATCGCACCTGCGCCCGCTACACGAGAAGCGGTCACATAATCGCGGTTCACCTCAACTAACACCGCCGCACGCGTTAATCGCACGTAGTGCGGCAGCGCAACAAAGGTTAACGCCAATGAAGCGTTAACAATCGACGGGCCGAAAATAGCCACCAGAACCAGAGCCAACAGCAGGCTTGGCAAGGCCAGCATGATATCCACAATACGCATGATGACGGCATCAACCACACCGCCAAAATATCCTGCCAGCAGGCCGAATATCACGCCGAGGATCAGTGACAATACGACCACTAGACATCCCACCAGCAGTGACAAACGCGCACCATAAATCAGGCGCGACAGCACATCACGGCCTACATCATCTGTGCCAAGAATAAATTTCCAACTGCCACCGTCTTGCCATACGGGAGGTTTAAGCAAGGCATCGCGGAACTGTTCCGCTGGCAGATGCGGAGCCAACACGTTTGCACCAATCGCCAAAATTAAAACGATGACGATATAGACCAGTCCTACCACCGCGCCTTTGTTGCGTTTGAAGTAGTGCCAGAATTCTTGAAACGGAGTCATCGGCTTAGGCGCGCTTATTCCCGAGGACGTTGTTGTAACGTTAGACATCGTTGCGCCTCCTATTTCTTATGGCGAATACGTGGGTTAACGACGCCATACAGCACATCAACCAGCAGGTTAACCAGAATGATCATGATGGCCACCAATAGCACACCACCTTGTACCACCGGATAATCTCGGCGCTGCAAAGCATCAATCAACCAGCGTCCTAGCCCCGGCCAAGAGAAGATGGTTTCTGTCAGGATCGCCCCCGCCAATAGGGTCCCCACCTGTAGGCCAATGACTGTGACCACCGGCAACAGCGCATTGCGCAACGCATGTACAATAATCACGCGCATACGCCCCAAACCTTTCGCGCGAGCGGTACGGATATAGTCTTCACTCAGCACTTCCAACATCGATGAGCGGGTCATACGAACAATGACCGCCAATGGGATAGTACCCAGCACGATGGCAGGTAAAATCATGTGCATGACTGCATCTTTGAAATCACCCGGCTCTCCCCACAATAGGGTATCAATCAGCATAAATCCGGTTAACGGATAGCTATCATCAAGGAAAACACTGTCGTCTATGCGCCCCGATACGGGCGTGAGATTGAACTGTACCGATACCAACATGATAAGCATGATCCCCCACCAGAAAATCGGCATGGAATAGCCTGTCAGTGAGATACCGACAGCGGTATGATCGAATATGGAGCCGCGCTTCACCGCAGCTAATACGCCGACCGGTATACCGACCGCGATAGCGAATAACATCGCACAGATACCGAGTTCCAGCGTGGCCTTAAAACGGGGGACAAACTCAACCCAAACCGGCGTTCGGCTCTTGAGCGAGGTGCCTAAATCACCGTGCAGTACGTCTTTGACGTAGATGAAATATTGTTGATACAGCGGTTTATCCAATCCCATTTCCGTCATCATCTGAGCATGACGTTCGGCGGAGATCCCGCGCTCCCCTGCCATGATCGTGACCGGATCGCCGGGGATCATGTGAACAAAAGCAAACGTTAATAACGTTATGCCAATAAACGTTGGGATAACTAACCCCAAACGCCGGAGTATGAACTGCAACATATCCCGTACTCTCTATTTTTATGATTGAAGCATTGCTCACAGTACAGCTACGTCTAACGGAGACCCCACCCCAACGCTCCCCTTCACAGAAGAGCGTTGAATGATGAAAATGCCCACTCGGCACAATCTATTTCTATTCCTCCCCCTGACAAGAGGGAGGATGGGAGGGGTTAACGTGGTTAGTCGAGAGACACCTGATCGAAGTGATGTTTACCTAATGGATCAACCACATAGCCTTTCACTTCTTTACGCACTGGCTCATAAACGGTGGAGTGAGCGATGATCAACGCGGGTGCCTGATCATGCATAACGACCTGAGCCTGTTTATAAAGTTCGGTGCGTTTTTCGTGATCGGATTCAGCGCGTGCTGGCTGGATCAAATCTTCAAACGGCTTGTAGCACCATCTTGAGTAGTTAGAACCATCTTTAGCAGACTGACAGCTAAACAGCGTCGCGAAGAAGTTATCTGGATCCCCATTGTCCCCAGTCCATCCCATCATCACGGTCTGATGCTCGCCGTCTTTCGCACGTTTTAGGTATTCACCCCACTCATAGGTAACAATCTTGGCTTTTACACCGACCTTCGCCCAGTCAGCCTGAATCATCTCAGCCATACGGCGAGCGTTCGGGTTGTATGGACGCTGTACCGGCATTGCCCACAGGTCGATAGCAAAACCATCTGCCAAGCCCGCTTCTTTCAACAACTCTTTTGCTTTCGCTGGGTCGTAAGCATAGTCGGTGATTTTGTCGTTGTAGCTCCACATGGTCGGTGGGATCAGGTTCTTCGCTGGCTGACCCGCTTTCTGATACACCGCTTCAATGATCGCCTCTTTATTTACCGCCATCGTCAGTGCCTGACGCACTTTCACGTTATCCAGCGGTTTTTTCTCAACGTTATACGACAAGTAGCCAACGTTCAGACCCGGCTGCTCCATCAACGTAATACTTTTATCTTGCTTCATGCGGTCAATGTCAGCCGGATTTGGATACGGCATCACCTGACACTCATTTTTTTGCAGTTTGGCATAGCGCACGGAAGCATCCGGCGTTATGGAGAAGACCAAGCGATCGATTTTTGGCTTAGGTCCCCAGTAATCTTTGAACGGCTTGTACAGGATTTTGGAGTCTTTCTGATATTGCACCAGTTGGAATGGCCCCGTCCCCAGCGGCTCAAGGTCGATCTTCTCTGGTGTACCCGCCTTCATCATCGCATCGGCGTATTCAGCAGATAAAATAGACGCAAAATCCATTGCCAAATCAGCTAAGAATGGTGATTCAGGACGCGTCAGTTCAAAGCGTACGGTGTTATCGTCCACTTTTTCTACTTTGCTGATCAATTCACCCAATCCCATACCTTGGAAATACTCATAGGTGCCACCAGACACTTTGTAGTACGGGTTTTTTTCATCTTTCTGACGCATAAAGGAGAACACGATGTCATCAGCGTTCAAATCACGCGTTGGGGTAAACAGCTTGCTGCCTTGCCACTTCACGCCTTTACGCAGATGGAAAGTGTAGGTTTTACCATCTGGGCTGATCTCCCACTTTTCGGCTAAACCCGGCTGGATCTCAGTGGTGCCAGTTTTGAACTCAACTAAACGGTTGTAGAGCGGCACAGAACTCGCATCGTAAGTTGTACCAGAAGTGAACAACTGAGGGTTAAAACCTTCAGGTGAACCTTCTGAGCAATAAACCAGAGTTTTTGCCTGAGCACCGGCGGCCAGCGCCAGAGCAACCAGACCAATCCCCAACTTCAACGCACCTATTTTTTTTCCACGGTGAGTGGAGGTGTTCTTATAAGAAGACATAACGCTTGGCTCCGTAGTGATGTGTGTGTCTGCCAGATCTGTTTTTTTATATGCGACCCGTGCAGTGTTGGCTGAAAAGCCAAGGATGGGTGCAACCCGCATGCCAAAGAGAACGATTCTTCGGGGCCACATTGGGTAGCACTTGGAAGGGGCTTCCAGTGTTAATCACCCACCTTATGCATACCAATTTCGCAAGTGTTTAAGGTGACGTCAATATAACCAAAGGTGATTTACAAGGACTGTGATATACAGCATACAAACATTAAAGAAACGTCTTGATAACATTTACAGGATTAAAATTTATGCTAGCAGTCGTTGGTCAGCTTATTTCACTATGTAACAAAATTTTAATAGCGGATATCTCTGGCAGAATTGGTGAAAAAATTATCGCCAAATGCTGAATATCTGAACAATTGGGTTTGTAATTTGCGGCATCGACAGGAGGAAATGCTGTTCTGAGCGAAGTCATGCTCCATTTTGGGGAATCATTTTGGCTGTTTCGCATCATGTTAGGGCATGTTTAATCGCGGTAGAATGACTTCATACCAACAGGAATCCATACGGGAGAAAACGGAATGTCTATCGCAACCTTTGATCGCCTCAGTGCGCTGCTCAATGAACAGCAGGCTCGCTATCGAGTCGTTGAGCATCCAACGGCAGGCAAATCTGAAGAGGTGGCTAAGATCCGTGGCACTCAGCTTGGCCAAGGCGCGAAGGCACTGCTGTGTCATGTGAAAGGGAACGGTATTAAACAGCACGTGCTAGCAATTTTACCTGCGGATAAACAGGCCGATTTAAGCGCAGTGGCACACAGCATCGGCGGGACTCGTGCATCGCTAGCCAGCCCGGTTGAGGTGGATACGCTGACTGACTGCGTTTTTGGCGCTATCCCTCCGTTTAGTTTCCATCCTGACTTATTGCTCGTTGCCGACCCGCTGTTGTTTGAACGCTTTGACGAATTGGCCTTTAACGCAGGCACCCTTGAACGCTCAATGATCTTAAACACGCAAGACTACCAACGTATTGCGCAGCCTAAGCTGGTGTCGTTTGTAAAGCAGGAATAATTGGGTCTGCTCTCATCTGCTCTCAATAGAAAAGGCGCGACAAAAGTCGCGCCTAAACTTGTGTTATTCCACTTTAGTTTTGCGCCAGCTTAAACACGCTCATGCTCTGCATCAAATGCCCACTCTGCTCTTCTAAAGAGCCTGTTGCAGCAGCGGATTCTTCCACCAGTGCGGCATTCTGTTGCGCCACCTGATCCATCTGGGAGATAGCCTGATTTACCTGCTCAATGCCGCGACTTTGTTCGTGCGAAGCCTCAGAGATCTCCCCCATCAGCGTCGTTACCTGACGAATTTCGGTGGCGATCTCAGCCATAGTTTCACCCGCCGATGTCACCATTGACGACCCCTCTTTCACACGACGGGCAGAGTCTTCAATCAGCGTTTTGATCTCTTTCGCCGACTGGGCGCTGCGTTGTGCCAAGTTACGCACCTCACCAGCCACGACAGCAAATCCACGCCCTTGTTCTCCGGCACGAGCAGCTTCAACGGCCGCATTCAAAGCCAGAATATTGGTTTGGAAGGCTATGCCATCGATAACGCTGATAATATCGGCAATCTTCTGAGAACTGGTCGAAATACCCTGCATACGAGTAATCGCCTCGCTAACAATTTCAGCCCCTTTATCTGCCGTATGTGACACATTTCCAGCCAGGTGGTTGGCTTGCTCGGCGTTATCTGCGTTTTGCTTCACCGTGGCAGTTAACTGCTCCATGCTGGCGGCCGTCTCTTCTAGAGAAGCAGCCAGTTCCTCGGTGTGCTGTGATAAATTACGGTTACCTGCGGTCAGCTCTCGAGCCCCCACTTCCACCTGCACACTGGCATCACGCACTTGGCTGACGGTATCGGCCAGCGACGTCTGCATACTGCGTAAACGGCGGCCTAACTTAGCAATCTCTGATTTACCTTCACTTTCAAGATCCTGAGATAAATCACCGTCGGCAATCAGCGAAACATGCGCATCCAGACGATCCAACGGATGCAAAATAATTTTGCGCAGCGCAACCCAACACAGTGCTCCAATCAACAGCGAGAAGGCAAATGCACAACTGATGATGATCAGATCACGCTGGTAATCATTTTGCGCATCTTGCAGAGCTTTCTGCCCGACCTCGTCAGCAAAGGCACGGAAGTCGCGCAAATCCCGATCAAAATTAGCGGACAGGTTGCGCAACTGATCTTCCAACAGGGCGTAATATTTCGCGCTATCATTCGCTTTCAGAGCCTGTAACATTGGGCGTAACGCTTGGCTCACATAAATCTGATAGCTATTTTCCAACTCAGCGCTCAACTGTGCACCACGTGGAGTTAACTTCTTCAGATCGGTAAATTTCTGCATCGCAGCATCAGATTCACTGATTAATTTTTCAGCTCGTTGGCGGCTATCATCGGCTGCCGCTAGCTTCCCCATCTCCATTTGTCGCATCGATAACGCACCCGCAGTGCGTGCTCGCAGGGTAGCATTGAAACTGGCCGCCAACGGGCTCAGCTCTTCGGCCTGCACCTGATTGACGACGGCCAGTTTTTGATTGATTTGGCGAACAGATTGAATACCAATGATGCTAATCATCAGCAATAGCAACGTATAAACAAGCATGATGATGGCCAGCCCACCACGGACTGTCAGGTGTTTACTCATATGGCGATATCCCTAGGAATTAAAGAGCCTGCAAAAGAGAGCGTTAGACGGGGTATGTCTCGTCGCCAACGGGAATGCCTCTCTCTACGGAGAGTAAGTCCAGAACAGAGGAAACTGGCTAACGATTGATCAGTTTATCGGCGCTTTTAAGGGAAACTTGAGGAAAAATTCATGCAGAGGTATGAATGTTTAGATAAAAAAGCCGGAGCGATAGATTCTCTCCGGCTTTTTAAGCCAACTGATTAAGTAAGCTAACTGACTAAATTAGAAACGACACCAGTTATTGTTTTCATTAATACCGCCGTCTGGCGACGTATAACCTAAACACCCCAGAATGGAATCATAGAGCTCAACATGGCGATGTGTTTGTCCCTGTTTGGCCTGCTTTTGTACTTGCGCAAACATTTTAGCGTTATCACCAGATGCTAAGAACTTGTCGGATGCCCAGACCATCAGCGGTACGCGGAACTGTTCCGGCGGAGCCATTTCACGCGGAGTTCCGTGGAAATGTTCGTTATCACTGATCGATTCACCGTGATCGGAGGCATAGAATACCAACGCTTTTTTATCACGCACCTGATCAATCACGCTTTTAATCATGTTGTCCGTATACAAAATGCTGTTGTCATACGAGTTCATCAGCTGTTCTTTGGTGCAAGAGTCATCAACCCCCATGCATTCCGGCTGGAACTTTGCATAGCTACGCGGGTAGCGTTGCGTATACAGATAATGCGAACCGGAGGTATGCAGAACCACCAGATGTTTGCCGTTAGGGTGCTTTTGCAACGAGTTTTTCAGCTCTTCCACCAGCAACATATCATCTACCGGTTTGCCATCGTTACGATGCTCTGCCGCAATCAGCTCACGGAATGAGAAGTTATCGGCATCGGTATTGTTGTAGAACCAAATCTCACTTTGCATCGCAAACAGCTCTGAGCTGAAGCCAATATGGTGAAGCACAGAGAAAATGTTCTGCTCTTTTAGCGTGCGCTGAGCATTATTCTCAGTGCCGCCTTCCCGCACAAACATGCAGCGTAGCGAAAGCTTGGTCGAAGTATCACAAGACTCTCCGCGGAACGCAGCCAAATTAGGCTCTTTCGCCAACTGAGGCGTAGTATCGCGCTCATAGCCAAGAACGCCCATGTGGTCCCAACGGGCAGTTTCGCCAATGATGAATACGATATAAGTATCGTCAATCCCCTCAGGCGCAACATAGGTAAACTTCGCTGCAGGATCCAATAAATCGGCCTCATCCTGACGCTCATCTAGGGCAGTGTAAGCATAAAGGCCAAATGCCGCTAGCCAGTTTGATGGCAGATAAGAGTGGGCGACGACACCGCCATAGCTCGGCATATCCACGTTGTTTTTCTGATCAATTTTCTTCTGCGCGGTCCCCATCATGTTTAATGGAACCCAAACAACGGCAACGATTGCAGCCATAACGGCCAAGGATGAAATTCGCTTTCCAGGCGTTTTTAACTGTTCTAACAGTGTGTTACGCCCAGAACCTAACCAGATAATAGCTAAAGGAATGATGCTAGCAGCGATAAACCAAAGGAGAAATTTCCAACCGACAACCTCGGAAAACAGCCCCAGATCTCCGGGTGAAAACACAGAAATGATAATGCCGTAGCCAATCACAACGTTAAACGCTGTCATGTAGTAACTGGCTGCGACTGAAATCAGGGTAATTAATGTGGCTGCAATCTGAAAGAATCGGCGGCCGCCTAGCGAACAGACTCTCAGCACAAAGAAAGTGAAAAGGAGGACGACTAAAACTTCTAAACTTCCCGTCATCCATTTGGAAAAGTGGAGCCCCTCTTTAACTTCATCAAAACGGCGTAAAAAAACCGGAATATTGAGAAAAATACCAACATAAATCGCTAACAGCAGCGCCTGCATTGGTTGTGATAGCAATTTTATTTTTTGCATTACTTTCTGAAACCTTGTTACCAATCCTAGAAGACATGAGACACACCACATTCCGAATCGTTCAGACTCGGGGAGGGAATTTACCAAGAAAGTTCTCAATCGGCGACATAGTTCTCAATTGCTGAAAAGTCAACATCGATATGAGCACTTTATGAGTACCTTATAATCAATATCCTGACGAAATTTTGCGGGTAATAACATGAGCGATCGTCCTAGAAAAGGGCGATCGCTTCGACATAAGCATTCGGGAGAGAGGAGAGAACTAGCGGCGACTCATTTCTTCAGATTTAGCCATACAACTTTGCATTGCATCCATAACGGCTGCACGTAATCCTTTTTGCTCTAAGACTTTCACCGCTTCAATCGTGGTTCCACCCGGTGAGCACACCATATCTTTGAGCTCCCCCGGATGTTTCCCTGTTTCCAACACCATTTTTGCCGACCCCATTACCGCCTGCGCAGCAAATTGATAGGCCTGCGCACGCGGCATACCGCCAAGAACAGCGGCATCAGCCATGGCCTCAATAAACATAAACACATAGGCAGGCGCTGAACCACTTACACCAACCACGGAGTGAATCAGGTATTCAGGGACAATTTCTGCTCGACCAAAGCTACTAAAGATTTCAACGATAAGCGCGCTTTCATCTTCACTGACCTGTTTATTCGGCGTTATCGACGACATTCCCGCATTGACGAGAGCGGGCGTATTAGGCATGACACGCACCACTTTCTGCCCGTCTTTAAGGGCAAACTCTAGCGTTTCGAGAGTCACCCCAGCTGCAATAGAAACTATAATTGCGCTTGGTTTCAAAGCGTCACGGATCTCACCAAGAATGTTAGCCATCATGTTTGGCTTAACACCCACGATCAACACATCAGCCTCTTTAGCGACTTCATCAGCGCTGTTTGCACCACGGCTGCCAAATTCCTGGCTAATCGCTTCCACGCTTTTCGCACTACGGTTATACACCGTGATATTTTCTGCTGGGACCAATTTACTGGCGACCAATCCACCTAAGATCGCCTTGCCCATATTGCCACAACCGATAAAACCGATTTTTTTATCCACGATGTTAATTCCCACAATGCTCTCCTCAACGATCCCGTTGGACATGATTGACGCTTACGAATGCAATAGAGTTAGGCTACCACCAAAAACATGAGAAAGGCACCGTGTACCAACATGTTGCAGATCGTGGTAAACAAAAAGGCCTCTCCCCATCATGGGGAAAGGCCTTTTCTGTTTTTGAAACTCAGGGGCTAGAGGGGAGAAAACTTATTTGTACAGTTCCGCAGTAGCGTGCATGCGGTTATTCCCAGTAGTGGAAATGATGCGATAAGAAGATGCGCCTGCCTGCTCAGCTTTGGCAGCAACACGAGCTTCTAAACCATCAAGAGTCGTTGCACCGCTAACGGAAACCACACCCATTTTCTGCATATCAGAAGTCGGAGCGGAAGACAGATCTGCAGCAGAAGCAGCAAATGCAGTTACAGAAAGCGCTAAAACTACAGCTAAATTTTTGATGCTTTTCATAATATTTACCTTTCTTGAATTTTTCTATGTTTTGAAAGGCGCTTGCCTTCCGATGACTAAAGAATAGATCGGTTAACGAAGCGTTAAAATCGGATACTTTTGAGCTAGTTATTCAATTTTTTTGAATACAATTTGAACAACTTTACGAATAGCGTTTAACTTCTGAATCAAAGCAGGAATAGCCGCTCTGGTTCAGTGGATAAATATGAGGAAAAACAGAAGGTAGCCCGTTATCAGGCCCAGAGGACAAAAAACGACATGACCGACATTTCATTACAGAATAGGAATGGGTAAAACATTCCCTCTCCCATGACGGAAGAAGGAACCGGTTAGCCCAAGCGTTCAATCACTTTTGGCAGACATAGTCTAAACCACGGCGTAAAACGTTCAGGTTCTAATGCCATTTGCTCAATAATTTCCTCAAGCGGATGGTAAGCGAAGGCGTCAGCTTCTTCTGAGTTAAGCTGCGGCACAACATTGCTGTGGCCGATAAACACATGAGCCAGTTCGTGCTCGATCAGCCCGCCCCCAACGTCGAGGCGATAACTTAATTCAAACGATTCGTGCAAGGCACAGGCCATACCCATTTCCTGATATAAACGCCTCATTGCCGCCTCTTGGGTATCTTCGCCGGGAAATGGATGACCGCAGCAGGTATTGCTCCATTGCCCACCCGCATGATATTTACCCACGGCACGACGCTGAAGCAGTAGCTCTTGATGATCGTTAAAAACATACACAGAGATAGCCCGATGCAGCAGCCCTTGCTGATGAACGGCTAATTTTTCCATTCTGCCAACCGGCATGTCGCTTTCATCAACCAGAATCACTTCAATCATGGCCTTGTCCTCACGCAATCGCAGAGCATTACTATATGCCTATAAGCATACCTAATTGCAGCAAACTTTTTTTAATTTAACGCCACATGAATAGCCCGCTACTCTTGCGCAAAAAACGGAATGGAGAAGTCAATATGAGCGGAATAAAAGAGATCACTCAACTACTGGCCTCTATGGAGCCAGCACTGAATCCGAATACCTTTGTATTTTGTACCAGCCAGAATCTAACCTTGGAACAGGCTAGCAAACTCAATCCGCTTGGCCTTTTTTTTGAAGCCGAAGGGCTCACCCTGATCTTACCGCGAGAAAATGCCCAAGCCGCCGGATTAAACATCAGCAGCAATTTTCGCCAAATTACGCTAACGGTTCACTCTAGTCTCGACGCTGTTGGCTTAACTGCCGCTATCGCTACCGAACTAGCCGAGAATGGCATCAGCGCGAACGTAGTGGCCGCCTATTACCATGACCATATATTCGTCCCGGAAGGCGATGCTCAACGTGCACTTGCTGCTTTAGTTGCCCTACAGCAACGCAGCGCACTAGCATAAACAGAGACCGTAAAAACCGCAGGGCGGAAACCGCTGCGGTTTTTATATTCTATGATGTACGCCTGCTTTTAGTTGCTCGACGGAGCTTTCAGCGATCCGTCAGGATTGGTGCCATCCAACGGATATGGGTTTTTATGCAGACGGTTATAGTTCAACGCATACATGGCGGTAATCACCATCAGTACGACAAATGACCACATAACCTCCTGCGCACCGGACCCCACCACCGCCCAAATACAGTAGATAAAGGCAACGGTGACAACCGCAATATACACAGCGCGATATTTGCCAAAATGACCATGCCCTAGCAATAGCAGCGCCGCACAGGTATAGAGATAAGGTACCAGCGTAAAGATAACGGTCACTGACGAAACAAGGCCAAACTCTTTCGCCGCATTAGGTGAAATGCTCCCGAATTGGCAAATGGTCATCAGCACACCCACAATTAGCAAACCAGCTACCGGTGTACCTGCTTTGTTGACTTTGGCAAAAATAGGAGGGAATAATCCGTCATCAGCGGCCGCTTTTGCTGTTTGACCGGCCAGTAACGTCCAACCACCAAGTGAGCCTAAACAACCCGCGGCAGCACAGAAAGAAACGATGGCTCCTGCGGTATCTCCCAACGCTAAACGAGCAGCGTCACCGAAAGGAGAAGCGGAGACACGCAGCGCAGCATTTGGAATCATCCCCATAATGGCGGTTGTGGACAGCACATAACACACTGCAGCAATCAAAACCCCGCCGATGGTGGCAATTGGGACGTTACGTTTAGGGTTCTTCACAACACCGGCAGCAACCGAGGCGCTTTCAACCCCGATAAATGACCACAGCGTCACGCTAAGCGTGCTTTGAATGGCGCCAAATGTCCCCTGACCACTGACGTTCCACGCCGCCATATAGGTTTCACCCCGAAACCAAAACCACCCGAACACCGCGATGCCCACAATCGGGATCAAGGCCAAGACGGTTGCCACGGCCTGTACGCGAGTAATCATTTTTGGCCCAACGATGTTGAGTAAAACAAAAATCCAGAGTACGGCAACGCAGGTGACGGTTAGCACCATCGGATCTTTTAACGCAGGGAAGAAGTAGCTGAGATAACCTACGCCGATAACCACCATCGCGATGTTACCGACCCAGCAGGCAAGCCAGTACAGAACGTTAGTTTGATAACCAAGAAAAGGGCCAAAAGCACGACGAGCATAAGCATAAGAACCGCCGGGACTGGGATCTAAGGACGACATTTTGGCATAGACCATCGACAGCGCTAGCGCGCCAATGATGGTCACCAACCATCCGTAGATTGCAATCCCACCGGTGGATGCTAGATTTGCCGGCAATAAAAATACACCGGAACCCATAATATTACCTGATACCATGAGAGTAACAGGAATGAGTCCCACTTTATGAGATTCAGAATCCGTAGACATAATCTAACCTTAAGTTAAATAGAAGTTTTAGGGTAAAACCAATATTACGCTCAGAGTGAGATCATTCCAGAGGCTAACGGTGAATATCTCCATTATTAGCATATTTTTAGCCGACGACCATTTAGATAAAACTATATATATAAAGATAAAACATAAAAAGATTACATAACTTTTCAAACTTAAAATATATATAGACTAGCTAGTGATAAATTATATTAAATAATATTTACTCATTTTAATAGAAGAATTATGCAGTCATTCTATCTCGACTACGGTGTACATAGTTTAGGGGGGTGACACCGTAATATTCTTTAAAGACTGAGATAAAATATGACGTGCTGCTATAACCACAAAGAGAAGAAACTTGAGAAATATTTTTATTAAAAACAAGTAGTTGTTCTGCAGCATAACGCATTCTACAGTCAGTAATGATTTTACTGTAGGTAGTATCTTCATTTTTTAGCTTTTTTTTCAATGAGCTAGGACTTAAACACAGACAACTGGCGACTGAAGTCAAGCTCCACTCTTTGTGCATATTGCTTTGAATAATGTTGTAAACATTAGCACTTAAATTGCTTCTCACCTCACGAATAAGAAAAGGTATGAGGCTGTTATTATTGAGAAAAATTGATAGCACTGTGAAAGCAAGGCAACGTCTACGTTCGAGATCGACTTCACAAGTTAACGAATCTTGAGAGAGACGTGCAGCCTCTTGAAAGATGTGGGGAGTTTGGCACCGCTCAATCATAAAACACGGTACAGAGCGTAGATTGGGAGACACTTGGCTGATGTCTTTTTTTAAAAAATGGATATAGTCTTTTATTACATCTCTATTCAAATGCAGCACCGATGAAGGCTCTAATTCTGAGAAATCTATTACGTTATTTTCACAAGATATGAGCATCATGTGATTAGCTTTGAACGTGATTTCATTTTCTTCGTTGAAATTAACGGTGACATCTTTTCGAGTTAAAACGACAACACAATTGTCGTTGCTACTAAGTTTCATAATAAGACATCCTACAGACGTAAAGAATAAAATGCCGCTACTAAACTAGACTTATCGACTAGAGTAATAAGACATAAAAGAAAAAGTAATACATATGATGATTCAAATGCCAATGAATAAAATACAGTGCTTTTCTAATTATTCAATATCTAAAAGATAAATAGAGCCGTATAAATTTATTTACGCAGGGTATTTACTCGATTACAGATTAAAAAGTAAACATTAGAGACAAAAAAGCGCGGGACATGCCCGCGCAGATACTACAAGAGATAAAACTTTATTGTTTTTTGCTGTGGTGTCTTTGCTACATCACCAACGATAGTTACTCTGTGCGAACACACATCACATGGTAAACACCGTTGATAATTTCAGTCCCTTCAGTTTCATGCTCGAAACCAGGGAATTCATGATCCCACGCCTGTAAGGCTCGCAGATAACCAATCTGTGGGCTATCTTCTCCACCGAAGTTTTCACCAGACAGTAACATTGGGATTCCTGGTGGGTAAGGGATGATGGAGTTGGCTGCAATGCGGTTGACCAGACCGTCGATCGCAACCATCTCCACCTTATTCGCAACAATAGACTGATAAGCCTGACGTGGCGTCATCACCGCCTCAGGAAGACCCGAATATGCCGCATTCAGCTTAGCACCAGGGTTATTTTTACGCAGATAGGCAAACATCTTATCGCCCAAATCACGCAGACCTAACTTGCCATAGACCTCAGGATAATCGTCTACCAACTCAGGCAGAACCTGAGATAGCGGGGTATTGGCATCATAATGGCGTTTAAACGAAAGCAAGGTGTTGACCAACGTCCCCCACTTCCCTTTCGTTACCCCCATCGAGAACAGGAACATCACTTGGAAATCCGTAGTACGTGTTGGCACGATACCGTGGCGGCTCAGCCAAGCGGTAACCAAAGCAGCCGGAACCCCTTTCTCCTGTAGCTCACCATCATCACCCATACCCGGCGCTAAAATACTGACCTTAATTGGGTCAAGCATGCTCCAGTTTTCAGGCAGATCTTTGAAACCGTGCCAGTTGTCGCCCGGATTCATCACCCAGCAGCTTTGCTCCGACGCCAGCAGTTCAGCTGGGGCATCTTCGAATGCCATTTGTTTACCGGTGGCTGGATCTGTGACAATTTCCTGATTCCAAGGTTTAAAGAACCAGTCACCATCCTGAGTGAACTCTTTATATAAACGCGCCATCGCTTGACGGAAGTCCACTGCTTCATTAATCACTTCCTGAGTCAGTGACAAGCCGCTATTGCCGTCCATCATAGAAACAGCAACATCGTTAGAAGCGCAAATTGCATACAGCGGCGAAGTGGTCGCATGCATCATGTAAGCTTGGTTAAACCGAGAGAAATCTACCGAGCCACGGCCATCACGTACGTGAATGTAAGACGCCTGCGACAACGCATTCAACAGTTTATGCGTGGAGTGAGTCGCAAACAGCGTTGGACCGTTGCGATCGTTCTCTGTAGGTTCACCACGCATCGCATAGTGGTTGTGATACATCGGATTAAAACGGGCATAACCATACCATGCTTCATCAAAATGAATGCGGTCGGTGGTTTTTTCCAACAATCCCTGAGCGTCTTTCGCGTTATAGCAAACACCATCATAGGTACAGTTGGTGACGACGCTATAAGAAGGCTGCTGGCCGATTTTATCTTTAGTCAGTGGGCTGTTGGCTATTTTCTCTTTAATAACCTCAGGCTGCATTTGCTGAGGATAGATCGGCCCGATAATGCCATAGCGGTTACGGCTAGGGAGCATGTAGACAGGTTTAGCACCGGTCAGAATCAGCCCCTGCTCGATGGATTTATGACAGTTACGGTCAATGACCACTACGTCATCTTCGGTCATACAGGCTTGCATGATGGTGCGGTTGGAGCCTGAAGTCCCTACGACCACAGAATAGGAATGATCGGCGCCAAATACGCGAGCGGCGTTCTTTTCACTTTCACCAAATGCGCCGGTGTGATCGAGCAGAGATCCCAGAGAGGTACGCTCGATCCCCATATCAGTACGGAACAAATTTTCGCCGTAATAATCATGATAGAAACGTCCAGCTGGCGTTTTGGTAAAGCCAACGCCCCCCTGATGACCTGGAGCCGCCCATGAATATTCATGAACATCGCTATATTTCATTAGTGCCGACATCAGCGGTGGCAATAGTTGTTGATGATAACGTTTCATCGCAGCAACGGCGCGGCCAGCAATAAAATCTGCGGTATCTTCGAGGATCCACGCAAATTCGTCAATTTGCTCCATCATCTCGCGGCTCAGTTCCTGAGTCGCTTTTTCTCTGTCGCTGAGCAGGAATACCGGCACATTCTCTTGGCGTTCATGTAACTTATTCAGCAATTGCTGTGCCAGCACCTGCTCTGCTGAATCATCCATACTGCGGCTGAACATCAGGCAATCAATAGCTTCATTCGCAGACAAAATGGCGTAACCATCATCAAATGAAGTCGCTTTTAACACTTCGACGTCTTGCCGCACGAGTTCATCAGCCAACCGTTCAACCGCCGCTCCGACATAAGTGTCTTGATGTAAAAATTCACTTTCAACAATTAATACTTTCATCATGTTTTTATCCTTACAGATAAATAGACATAACGATTAGTCGTGCTGAGGATATTTTAATATATTCTCAGAATACTAGTCGCCATACTTTATAGAATAAGCACTTATCTATGCAGGTCTATTCAATGCTATATCGTTTTTGATTTCGTTAACACGCTGCTAGTATTGCCCCGTTTCATCGTTATTGTAAAGTGCATACCCTGACATGCGAAAACAATATAAAACCAATTAAAAACAATGCGTTAATGTTAATTATTATTATTTTAAACTTCTTGTGAATGACATATATGAACAACGATTTTATTTTTTTACCTCATAGTGATATTTATACTCACACAAGAAAAAAAACTAAACCAATGCTAGTAATATACATTATTAATACTTCACAAATCTTTACGTGAATTGATATTCCATAGCAAAATCGCAGTTTTTTATTTATACATTAGCCAATACGTCTCATAGTTATACTTTGCTAGCGTGTTATTATTGGCTGCATAGCCTCTAACCCTAGGAATAGTAATGAGACACGATCACTTCATCGGAAAATACGAAGCTGAGCTAAAATTTCATCTCAGCGAGCCCGACGCTTTTCTTCAGCACATCACCGCAGCGGGTGCAAAGCCCTTTCATCTTGATAATCGCGAAATTGATTGCTACTACGAGCTTCCCGGTTTTCCACTGATCAATCACGGCGTCAGCATGTGCATTCGTGAAATGCAGCCGTCTGGAATCAAGCTGTGGATAGTGAAGGGGCCAGATGCCTCAGAGTGTGAAGCAATTAACATCGAGGACTGCGAAAAAGTCGCCAGTATGGTCAAAAAGCTGGGGTTTGTCCCAAGCCTGCGTATGGAAAAAAACCGTAGCATCTATTTTCTTGGGCGCTATCACATCACCATAGATCACTTGCCAACGCTCGGGCATTTCGCCGAGATTGCCATTATGACCGACGACGAATCCGCGCTTCCCAGCTTGCTGCAAGAGTTACAGCAAAAAGCACAGGCGCTAGGTTTAAATGAATCAATGAGAGAAAAACGTAGTTATCGTCAGATGCTGAGTCAAACATGACAGTGATTTAAATTAACCTATTTTTCTCACGCTTATTCAAAGATCAAAAAAACGTGCTGGTGATAATTTAAACATTACGAGAAACCCATCACTGGCTAGCATATGAAAACACATAAGACCGTTACCCCAAATTTTTACACCCGATTCCAATGCTCTGGAGCTGAGTGTATCGATCATTGCTGTTCCGGTTGGCAGATCTTTATTGATAAGAAAACCTACAAAAAATACACCAATGCCCACCACGAAAAGATTCGCTCTTTTGCCAAAAACTCGCTGCTGTTAACCCGCAAAGGCTACAATGAATTTGCGATGGTCAAAGTGAATGAGTCAGGGAATTGTCCAATGCTAAATGCAGATAAACTCTGCACTATCCATGCTGAAATGGGCCCCAATGCGCTGAGTATGACTTGCAACACATTCCCTCGACTAAAAAGACAGTATGCAAACGAGACCTTACTCAGCCTGACAATGGCTTGCCCCGAAGTGGTTAATCAAGTGTTATTTCAACCAGATAGCATGCTAGTAAATGAGCATGAAAAATTAATCGTTGAAACGGCCATACGAATTAAGCAGAAG
This sequence comes from Hafnia paralvei, assembly GCF_020150375.1. NCBI lineage: Bacteria > Pseudomonadati > Pseudomonadota > Gammaproteobacteria > Enterobacterales > Hafniaceae > Hafnia > Hafnia paralvei. Next base: position 4,510,713 of record NZ_CP083737.1, read on the forward strand.
GGAGTAAACGCAGATCGCTCTCAAACGAGTCAATTAATCAATTTATTTTGCAGCCACCTCATCATGGCTGACAGCCCTACCATCGAAGATAATTTACTCGCCATCGTACATCTGATCCTTTATTTACAGCAGATTAAGTATGAAGTTGAAACCAACGTCGAGAATCTAGACTCTCTTTTCTTAAGTCTACAAAATCAATTGGCAAGTGGCGAAATTACCAAGCAACGTAAACAAATCAGTAGCTCAGCCAGCATGAAATTGATGCTGTTGAGTGTCTTTGGCACCGCTATTCAACAACTTCGTCGCGGCCGCAACTTCATGGTACAAAATCACCTGAATCTCGCAGCTTATTTAGAGCTAGATAAAGAACCCAACGAAGCTAAGGTGCAGGAAAAATTCACAGTTTTAAATATGCAATGGGAAAAGGTGTTAGCCAACAGTTGCCTCTCTGAAGAACATGTGGTGAAGAATTACATTCTTTACCATATGTACAACAACGCTTTTCCCGGCGATGAGATGGGCGACATCTTGCGTAAATATTATCTGATGATTGCGGATTATTTTTATCTAAAAACTCAAATATCCATGATATCCATGACGCGAGACGTGACTCAGGAAGAAATCATGCAGCTTTTTGGCTCATTTCATATGGTTTATAACCACAACCACAACTTAGCAAAAGAGCTAAACGCATACGTCGATCAGATAAACGCAAATGATGATTTATCCTGCTTGTTGCTACTCAATTAATGGGCGCTGATTGATAAAAAAGGGAGCCTGCAGAAGGCTAATGCCGGTCACTTAAGCGCGATTTTAGGGGAAGTACACCGATGGGGTCGTAGCAGCTTTAGCTGCCGGAGCGCCCCGCGGTGTACTAGCCCCGTGTATCTCGATCTCTTAAACGATCAGCTTTAGCCCCCTTTCATTGAAATATCAGAAGTACCGAAGAAGTAAAAACTAGCGAATTACCATCACATTCACTTTTGCATGACGCACGATACCTGCGGCGTTGGAGCCCAACAGATAGGTTTTCACGCTTGGACGATGCGACCCTACAATAATCAGGTCTGCCCCCATTTCATCTGCTTGCTGTAATGCTTCATCACGCGGTGTGCCGAAGCGAATGGTGTATGACATGCGATCTTTAGGCAGGTCAACGCCCTGAATAAGCTCCCGAATTTTCTCTTCCGCGTAGGTAACCGCTTTATTTTCAAACTCTTTGATACCAAACGAGTAAGCGGTGACGAAAGCCTGTGCATCGGGTAGTACATATAAAAAATGAACGTCGGCATCAGCCATTTTTGCCAGATACTCAACGTGGCGCAGTGCGTTTTGAGTCAGAATATCCTCTTCAATATCTACCGGCACCAAAATGCTTTTATACATATGTATGACCTCTCCATGTAGAAAACTTATGTATAGAATAGCCTTACTTAATTCAGGGTGGTACTTGTTTAGCGCAGATTTGTGAGACCAAACGTCCCCCCTTACGCCCATAAAAAATGCCTCGCAGGCTTTGCGAGGCATTGAGGATCAAACACGACTAGTCGATCACAGCGAGCTGGTGAAAGTTCTCGAAATGACGTCTTGTTGCTGTTCACGCGTTAACGCATTAAAACGCACGGCATAACCCGATACCCTAATAGTTAAGCTCGGATATTTGTCCGGGTTCTCAATCGCATCTAGCAACATTTCACGGTTCATGACGTTCACATTCAAATGCTGGCCGCCTTCCACGTGTTCTTCATGATGGAAATAACCATCAATCAGACCAACCAGATTGTTTTTACGGATAAATTCGTCTTTACCTAGTGCGCCGGGAACAATCGAGAAAGTATATGAAATGCCATCTTTCGCATATTTGAACGGAAGTTTCGCCACCGATGTTAATGAAGCAACGGCCCCTTTGCGATCGCGTCCGTGCATCGGGTTAGCGCCTGGACCAAACGGCGTACCCGCTCTACGCCCATCAGGGGTGTTACCGGTTTTCTGTCCGTAAACCACGTTAGAGGTGATCGTTAGAATAGACTGCGTTGGCTCAGCATCACGGTAGGTTGGCAGTTTCTGAATTTTCTTCATAAAGCGCTCAACCAAATCGCAGGCAATATCGTCCACCCGCTGATCGTTATTACCGAACTGCGGATATTCCCCTTCGATAGCAAAATCAATCGCCAAGCCGCTTTCATCGCGAATTGGACGCACCTTGGCATATTTAATTGCTGCCAGAGAATCAGCGGCAACGGAAAGCCCTGCAATACCACACGCCATGGTGCGAACAACGTCACGATCGTGCAGTGCCATTAACGCAGCTTCATAGCTATATTTATCGTGCATGTAGTGAATAACGTTCAGTGCGGTGATGTACTGTACCGCCAGCCAATCCATGAACGAATCCAGACTTGCCATCACCTTGTCGTAATCCAATATTTCATCGGTCATGGCTGGTACTTTTGGCCCAACCTGAATTTTTAGCTTTTCATCCACACCGCCGTTGATGCAATACAGCAGGGTTTTAGCCAAGTTGGCACGTGCGCCAAAGAACTGCATCTGCTTACCGACCACCATAGGGCTAACGCAGCAAGCAATCGCGTAGTCATCGCTGTCAAAATCAGGACGCATCAAATCATCGTTTTCATACTGCAACGATGAAGTCGCAATCGAGAGATTCGCCGCATAGGCTTTAAACGCTTTCGGCAGGCGCTCAGACCACAGAATTGTCAGGTTTGGCTCTGGCGATGGCCCCATGGTTTCAAGCGTATTTAGATAACGGTATGAGTTTTTCGTTACCAGCGTTCTGCCATCTAAGCCCATGCCGCCGATGACTTCCGTGGCCCAGATCGGATCGCCGGAGAACAGCGTGTCAAACTCAGGAGTACGTAAAAAACGCACCATTCTGATTTTCATGATGAAATGATCAATCAGCTGCTGGGCTTCCTGCTCGTTGATGACGCCATTTTTGAGGTCACGCTCAAGATAAATATCAAGGAACGTTGACGTCCGTCCCAATGACATCGCCCCGCCGTTCTGTGATTTCACCGCAGCCAGATAACCAAAGTAAAGCCACTGGATCGCTTCTTGTGCATTCTGCGCCGGACGCGAAATATCAAAACCATACTTCGCCGCCATTTCCTGAATCTGCTGCAGCGCACGTTTCTGCTCAGCAAGCTCTTCACGCTGGCGGATCACCTGCTCAAGTTGAATCCCTTTTTCCAGCTTGCCCTGCAGATCGGCAAACTGTAGCTCTCTTTCACGGATCAGATAACGAATGCCATACAGCGCCACACGGCGATAATCACCAATGATGCGCCCACGACCATAGCCATCAGGCAGACCTGTCAGAACGCCTGATTTACGGCAGCGCAGCATTTCTGGAGAATAAACGTCAAATACACCTTGGTTGTGGGTTTTACGAATATCGGTGAAAAGGTATTTAAAATTTGGATCCAGTTTACGATTGTAAGCTTCAAAAGAGCTCTCAATCATATTAATACCGCCAAACGGGAATAACGCGCGTTTCAGTGGTTTTTCAGTTTGTAATCCAACAATTTTTTCCAGATCTTGATGAATATATCCCGGAGCATGTGCCGTGATAGTTGTCGCGATATTATCGTCAAAATCAACCGGCGCATGAGTCGCGTTTTCAAGCCGCACACCTTCCATCACTTTTTCCCACAGTTTAGTGGTGGCTTCGGTGGCTGTGGAAAGGAAAGATTCATCGCCTTCATATGGCGTATAGTTATTTTGAATAAAATCTCTTACATTAATTTCTTCTTTCCATTGTGAACCAGAAAATCCGCTCCATGCGTCGGTAAATATATTCTCACATACATCTAGATCGATATTCATTCATCAAACTCCATATACGATGATATCGCCCCTGTCGAATATAGGGGCGAAAAGAGTATTTATTTCAGCTTTATTTCACTACGTTATGCGAACGCGATATTTTCAGCAGTGGAACTCACTCGCATGGCGTCCAGCGCAATCATTTTTTCTTCATTGGTTGGGATTACTGCGGCAATCACTTTGGAAGATGAAGAAGTAACGATCTCAGCGTCACCGGTACGGCGTATATGATTTTTAACGTCATCAATTTTCAAACCGAAGACTGCCAGATGATCGAGCGTTAGCTTACGAATAAGCTCGGAGTTTTCCCCAATGCCACCGGTGAAAATGAGGGCATCAAGCTTGGTCAATGATGCAGCGTGGCCGCCAATATGGCGGGCCAAACGATGGACAAAGACATTAATTGCCAGCTGAGCCCCTTCGTGCCCCTCTTCATAAGCTTTCTGCAAGACACGCAGATCGCTGGAAAGGCCGGAAACCCCCAATAGCCCAGACTCTTTGTTTACCATAAACATCAGGTCATCCAGCGTCTTACCGGTTTTATCCGCCAGATAGGCCAGCGCCCCGAAATCAACGTCGCCGCTGCGGGTTCCCATCACCAAGCCTTCTAACGGCGTCATCCCCATGGACGTATCCACACTTTTACCGTTCTGCACTGCGCATATCGACGCACCGTTACCTAAGTGAGCAACAATAATGCCTGAATTATTTTCATCCAAACCAAGCTGCTCAATAGCTTGCTGAGCAACGTAGCGATGTGAGGTGCCGTGGAAACCATAACGTCTTACACCATATTTCTTAAAATATTGCTGTGGTAATGCGTAAGTGTAGGCTTCTGGTTTTAGACTCTGATGGAATGCCGTATCAAATACGGCTACGTGGGGTAAATCAGGGAATATATGACGTGCTGCCATTATTCCTTCCAAGTTAGCGTAATTATGCAGTGGTGCTAAAGAGGAAACATTAGTTATTTCTTCCAATACTTCGTCATTAATCAGGGTTGCATCGCTAAAGGCTTCCCCACCGTGAGCAATGCGATGGCCTACACAAGAAATAGCCTCACTCAGCTTTCTTTTTTCTAATTCTCTGACGATAGAATTCAAAGCATCTTCATAACTACCGGTCTTTAAATTAATGCTGATAGTTTTATCTATCGTCATTGAGGTATTTTCAATACCAACGTTATCAACAATGCCAGACATCATCACATCACAGTTATTTCCCTGCATAACAGAGAATTTTATAGACGAAGATCCACAATTAATAACTAGCACTACAGATTTTGAAGACATAGAGATACCTCACAGCTAACTCCCCAGAGAGGAGTTAGCTGCTATTTTTTTAATTTAAATTAAACGAGTTTGTAGAAGATATTCAGGATAGTCAGCAGACCAACGATAGTGACAAAGTAGTTTTCTGGTTTGCCTTTGTATTTTGCCAGAGCAGGAACTTTACGAACTGCATACATCGGCAGTAAACACAGCAGAGAGGCAATAATAGGCGCACCCATCGCTTCAATCAGGTCGAGGATATTTGGGTTTACATAAGCGACGACCCAAGTCGAACCCATGATGAAGAACATGCTAATCATGTTCAGTTTGCCAGCTGAGTACTTCTTCTTATCGCCCTTACACGCGAACTTAACGATTAAGCCATTCATACCTTCCAGCGTTCCCAGATAGTGACCGAAGAACGATTTGAAGATAGCCACTAGAGCAATCAGCGAGGCTCCATATTCCAACACGGTTGAGAACGTTGATTTACCACCTGACATGGAAGAGAAATGGTTTGCCAAATAAGAAAGAACTGGAATATTTTGCGCTTTCGCATCGGCCATCATCGCTGGTGAGAGCGTGAACAGGCAGCTAAAGGCGAAGAACATCACCACGGCAACCATCAGCATACTGGCGCGAGAGATAATCTTAGAGCAACGGTCTTCAGTGAACTGCGCACCAAACTCAGGTTCATATTCTTCACGTTTTGACTCAACGAAAGAAGAGACGATTGGCGAGAAGTTAAAGGAGAACACCATGATGGCGATACCTAGCCAAACGTTGACTAAAATACCATCATGACCAAGCAAAGAAATACTGCTGGCATTTACCTGCTCAAATACAGAGGCGTTCCAGTAAGGGATGAGCGACAGAGAAATCAGAACTAGGCTGGCAATAAACGGGAATACCAGGAAGCTCATTACCTTAACCATCAGGTTTTTGCCGAAGAAAATGATGAAAGCCATCGCCATCAGCAGAACCAGAGCCACTAAGCCGCGGTTTAACGGCATGAGTTGCAGCTGATTTTCCCAAAATGTCATAAAGGTGTTGGTGATAGTGACACCGTAAATCCATAACAGTGGGCAAATCGCGAAGAAGTACAGGAAGGTGATGATGACACCACCGGTTTTACCAAAATGCTCTTCAACCGTGTCGGTGATGTTGCCGGAAATATTACTACCCGATAGGCATAAACGCGCTAATGCACGATGGCATAAGAAAGCGATAGGATAGGCCAATACCAGCATGATGAGGATTGGAATTAAACCGCCGAAACCTGCACGGATAGGGAAGAACAGAACCCCTGCACCGATAGCCGTACCAAATAACCCCAGAGTCCATGTGGTGTCCGATTTTCGCCACGTAGATCCTTGTTTTGCATAAGTTACGCTGTCTGTCGTCATACTATATTCCTCGCGGATTTGCCCTTTCTTGAGGTTGCGTTACCGCAACCTCAGTAGGGTCTTAACATATTATTAGTGAACGTGATTCAGTCCCGTTATCTCGGATATTCTGGATAAATCAATATTCCCACCGGAAATAAGGCTAACGGTCTTTTTATTTTCGATATAGCCCTTGAGCTTACCGCTTAATATTGCCGCAGATGCCAGCGCACCGGCACCTTCAGTCACGATCTTGTTTCTCTGAATAAGATCAATCATGCCGCGCTTAATTTCTTCTTCCGTGACTACCACAATATCGGTAACCAGCTCTTTGACAATCTCATATGTCAGTTTACCTGGCGTCGCTACGTCGCAGCCGTCCGCGATTGTACCTGTTGTGCGGTGAGATAAAAATTGTCCTTCATGGAAAGATTTGGCCATACCATGAACATTGACCGCTTGGACACCTATGATATTGATTGTTGGGTTAATTGATTTCAGCGCAATCGCGATACCGGAAATTAATCCCCCACCACCAATAGGGACAATAACGTTATCAACGTCATACAGGTCTTCAAGAATCTCTAAACCAATGGTGCCCTGGCCTGCAATTACTTTAACGTCGTCATAAGGTGGAATAAATATTCTATTCTCTGCTTCAATTAATTCCTGCGCTTTCGATATGGTGTCATTAAAACTATTTCCGTGCAGGATAACCTCGGCAGAATAATCTGCTGTCGCCGCGACTTTAGAGCTTGGAGCGCAGCAAGGCATGACAACTTTACTATCAATTCCTAACATCGCGCAGGAAAGAGAAACGCCCTGTGCGTGATTACCCGCTGAACAAGCGATAACGCCCTGCTCACGCTCTTCTCTAGATAAAGAACTCAATTTATTAAATGCGCCGCGGATTTTAAAAGAACCGGTGCGCTGCATATTCTCAAATTTAAGATGGATGGTGCCGTTACAACGTTCACTGAGGTAGTTTGACTTAGGCATGCCGGTTTTATAGACATGGCCTTTTATCCTTTGCTGGGCCTCGATTATGTCGTTAAGCGTCACTGGCAGATTATTATATATCTTCATTTTCTCATCCCGCAGATTATTTGACGCCGGCAGTATGCTTAAATATTTCAACGTTGAATGTGATAGGAGTCGCGATAATTAGATCCTTTATTTATTTTCTGCGTTATAAAAAATGAAGTTCTTTTTCATTTGAAATATTGGATGAATATTTAAATAAAAAAATATTTTTGCATTATTACAAATATAATTTAATTAATATTAACGAATTGTTATAAATGTTACCGTCACGTAGTCAACGCACCTATTCTCAAGAAGGCACAACGTAGATTTATTGTTAATATTCTAAAAATAGATTTAATTTTCACCCATTAATAAATAACATGCGGTATTAACTCTCCTATCTAAAATACCCAATTCATTACTAAGTTTATTTACTCTGTGATCAAGATCGTTCTCTTTTTCACTTATCTGTGTTTATAAATAAAAGACTCTTGTATCGATTGTAGGTATTCAGCGATGGACATCGTTAATGTTACTCGCGGCATAATTAGCTCACTTATGAATATCCACTTTCCATTCTCATTCTGTGTATTTAATGAGCAGATATATCTTCTGACAGAGGATAATCAGCGCTATATCATGAGGTACATTTCTGATCCCCACAGGATAGTTACATGCCAGAACTTTGATTGTACTTGGGAGGAAATGAGAGATTATTCGTTTGAGATAAAAACGTCTCACGATTTGCACAATGCATTATTTATCGGCCACTTAATGGGATGGTGGACAGCCGATGAAGTATTATTGCTAAAGACGTTTATTAAGCAGGTCAACGACTATATGACCGTAATCGAGATATGAAACATCTGAGTCAAATACTGCTTGTTATTCTATGTCACACAACGTCTAGCCAGTAAATCGCCAGAGAAAATCAACGGCTTCTTCCGCATAATCAATACCAATACGTTTGCTCGCAGTCACTGTAACCGGCAACTTTTGAAAATCTCTTATCTGCCCACAAATATACAGCCGACTGCCGGACAAAGGCTCATAGTCAAAAGTCCTATCTACGGATAGCGCACTACATAGCTTTCCTGGGCCGTTGGATAGGTTTTTAATCTGTGCCTTGGTTAACTCCTCCATCCGTTTACCATAGCGATTAAATGCGGCTAAATCGGCGCCTTGTACGACATCAATACCACGCAATAATACGGCTGCAGGCTCATCCATCACACCACTGACTACATTAAGACAATTGTGCATGCCATACACAAAATAAACATGTGCAATGCCACCAGCACGAAAAAGCGGTTCGTTCCTGACCGTTCGCTTACCGCCATAGGCATGACAGGCTTTATCGATAGCTCCATCATAGGCTTCCACTTCATTGATGCGTCCGATAATCGTCCCCTCTTCCAGCTCACGCACCAAATAGCAGCCAATCAGTCGCTTGGCGACGGTAATAACATCGGCAGAATAAAAATCTAACGCCAATTTTTTCATTCTCAGCGGCTCCTATCTCTGAATAATATTTTTTCATCATTATCTTAACGCCAGTGCATCTTTGCGCGGTGATAGGCCAAACATCCGCGAGTATTCACGGCTGAACTGGTTCGGACTGTTATAGCCTACTTGGAAAGCAATCGCTTCCGCCGTGTTGTTATGCGCTAGCAATAACTGGCGAGCCTCCAGCAATCGCAGTTGCTTTTGATAATCAAGCGGGCTCATTCCCGTTAGGTCTTTGAATTTTCGATGGAAGGCAGAGCGGCTAAGGTTTGCGGCTTTAGCTAATGCATCAAGGCTCAACGATTCAGTGTATTTATCACGCAGTAGCGCTAATGCGCTGAGAACGCCTGCCGAGTGGCCATCCCCCATGATAACGCGCGCAATATCCGCCCCGTTGGGCCCCGTCAGCAGCCAATAACACAGCTCCTGCATAAATCCCGTATGCAATACAGGGATCGCATCAGGCGTATCGAGTAAACGCAGTCCTCGAAGCACGCAACGATAAAGAGACTCATTGGTATCTACCACAAAGGCCGCATGAGATGCTTCATTTTTTTGTATGGGTTGCTGAGAGAGCTGAATAAACACATCTCTCAGGATCACCATATCGAACTCAACGATAATGCCTAAGTAAGGATGGAGGGCATCGGCTTCGATAATGCGGCTAACGCCGGGCATGGTGGTGGTAACGACTAGCGCCTGCCCAGCAGAGTAGTCAAAGGGCGTATCACCAAAAACTGTACGTTTGGTTCCTTGAAGCACCATGCAAAGAGCAGGACGATGCAAAATATAGCGGGGATAACGACCATTGCTCGCTCTGACCAAAGTGACACTGGGTAAAGCCGTGTGAAACGGAGTTTGCTCATGGCTGGAGAAAGTATGTTTTGCTAATAGAGCGAGTAATTCTTCAGTCATGCTCATGACCCGCAATAAAATACGATTAGGCAATAATACGCCGATAACAGGCACACCACTATCTCTCTCCTCGCCTATCATGAACTCATCGTTAATCGAGGAAATTTTGTCATGAAACAGAATATTAAAGTCGCTGTTATTACCGGTGGCAGTCGTGGTCTGGGTCGCAGCACCGTCATTAATCTCGCCAAGCGCGGAGTTCACTCTATATTTACCTTTAACTCTGGAGAGCAAGAAGCTAAAGAGGTTACTCAAGCGGCTACAGAAGCAGGTGCTAAAGCTATCGCTATTCATCTGGATACCGCTAACATCGCAGGTTTCGATGCTTTCGCCACTCAGGTAAAAAACGCACTGGCTGAGCTAAACACCGATAAATTCAACTATCTGGTCAATAACGCGGGTATTTCAAACCATACGCCGTTTATGCAGGTCACTGAGGAAGAGCTTGATTTACAGTTTCAAGTGAACTTCAAAGGTGTCTTTTTCCTGACTCAAAAATTACTGCCGCTGCTGCGTGATGGTGGCCAGATCGTGAATATTTCATCTGGAGTCACTCGCTTTGTGAATCCAAATAGTGTGGCCTATGCCACCGTTAAAGGTGCTATTGAAGTGTTCACCCGCTATATGGCTCACGATCTCGGCCCCCGCAATATTTCAGTAAATACCGTGGCGCCAGGAGCAATTCAAACCGATTTTAGCGGCGGCGTGGTGCGTGATAACCCCGAGATTAACCAGCTTGTCTCCAATATGACCGCATTAGGTCGCCCGGGATTACCTGACGATATCGGAAAAATGCTGGCATCATTTTTATCCGACGATAATCACTGGGTAAACGCGCAACGAATTGAAGTCTCTGGTGGAATGCGTTTGTAATTTATTATCTCCCTAGACTCAAGCGGGTGTAAGCCATCGGCTTGAGTTGCTTTCTTTAAACTCATTTTGTTTGCTCGGTCACATATCATTTCCCCACAACCACTCCATTTTCCCCAGTTGCTGCCGATAACCTCTATAGAAAATGTCTTCGTGTTGTTACCAACATTGTTACCCACACCTACCGATAAGCAACTGAGGTTTAGATGGATAGTTTTCAGAAAGATATCGATGAAAGGGCTAATCTGGCCTTATCCAATAAGTTCGAGCTGTTGCTGTTTCGGTTAGGAACCAGTCAACACGAAAGTAAATCAGAGCTTTATGGCATCAACGTTTTCAAGCTGCGTGAAATCGTGCCAATGCAAAAAATTAATCGTGCAGCAGGCATGATGTCCCCTCTATTAGGCGTGGTAAATATCCGTGACCAGATAATGCCGGTTATCGATCTCCCTGCAGCGCTTGGCTGCACACCGGAAACGGGTCTCAACCTGCTGCTTATCACCGAGTATGCACGCAGCACTCAAGCCTTTGCCGTGGAGTCAGTGGATAACATTATTCGCTTGGACTGGAGTCAAGTTCATGCCGCAGATTCAGGCGTCAGTAGCCGTAACATTACCAGTATCGCCAGCATGGAAGACGAAAACGGCAACAAAGATCTGGCGCTAGTACTCGACGTTGAACAAATTCTGTATGACATCATCCCCTCTGGCCGCGATGTCGATGTAGACGCTATCGAAGAGAAAATCTATGCCTTGAAGCCTGGCGCACTGGCGATTGTGGCAGAGGACTCTAAAGTTGCTCGCTCCATGCTGGAACAAGGCTTGAAAGGGATGGGGATTCCGGCGCTTATGCACACCACCGGCTTAGAGGCATGGGAAAAAATCCAGTCCATTGCCGCCGAAGCTAAAGCCGCTGGTCAGCCCATTACAGACCGCATTGGGCTAGTACTCACCGATATTGAAATGCCAGAGATGGATGGCTTTACTCTAACGCGAAATATTAAAAACGAACCAGCATTAAAACATATTCCGGTCGTGATCCATTCATCACTGTCAGGCAGCGCAAACGAAGATCATGTGCGTAAAGTCGGAGCCAATGGTTATGTCGCAAAATTTGATGTTGCCGAGCTCTCTGCAGTAATCCATAAAGCGCTGGCAGACGTTGCTGAAAGCTAACCATATAGCGTTCATTTTGGTTCAAATAGCCATCTTGCATCCTCTTTGAATAGAGATCGCAAGAGGCTATTGAACGCGACTAGAACCACAAGAAATAATAATTTATCACTCACTGTATTGATGCAAAAAACCTTTAGCTTTAAAAAAGGTAAACCACGCTTCCGGCCGGGAAAAATCGACCTGATATTGGTGAGGAATAACTCTAGACCCATTAAAAAAGGTCGTTTGAACAGGAACATTTTTATTTTTCAGCGTATCTGCCAACGCCTTTCCCTGATCGGAAAAAGACATGTAGTTTCCATCCGCAATAAAAGTTGGGGGGAATTTTGATGTTACATTAGTAATAATATCAAACTGCTCGAGTTCTTTACTTTGCCGCCATAGTTCCTTGCCAAGATAAGCTGACCCAATAGTATCAAAGGCCTGTTTTATCAATGGGCTATCAATTGCTAGCGTCTTCTCAACGCTATATGGGCCACAAAAGAGCAAAACACCGCGTATTATATTTTCTGGAATAGACTGCGTAATGTTCAGCTCACGACGCATTTTCGCATTACTCATCGCTAAAACACTTTGTGCTGAGATCTGCGCACCGGCCGAATCACCAGCCAAAAACACACGTTTGTCATCGATCTGAGGATAGGCCAGAGCTAAGGAAGGCAAGTAGTTAAGCAGCTCATATACTTGCAAGACTGGCGTAGGGTAACGAGCTTCTGGCGCCAATTGATAATTCATAGCAATAACCACATAACCCGCGCTTGCTAACATCGAAACAATACTTTCCACGTTCCGCTTGTCACCCGAAATAAAAGCACCACCATGCACCCAGATAATCACCGGCAAAGACGCCTTAAATGTGGATTGCGATGGATAGTAAATATCAAAATCACTGCTACCATATTTTGACGGATAGTGAAGATCACCAACGCGAGTGACATTATTAGTATATTTTGTGTAATCATCCGGTAACACAGAAATATCAGGGATCATATTCCTAGCAATATAAACCAGCGCTGCTTGACTTGTTACACTAAAATAAAGAAATGTAATAAAAACAATTAAGCATAGAGAAAAATACATTCTCTTTCTGGTTTTTCTGCTTTTTACGTTATAGACCTGTATAGCATCACTCATTCTTCAACCTACGCTATTCTAACCCAATGGGATAGTGGCATTAAGTAAAATGGTATAGCTGCCAGTTATGAATGAAACCATGACAACAAGAAATGACGATAAAATAAAAGCTAATAAGTAATACACGCCAAGCATCCTTTCATCTCAACATTATATATTTACGCCGCCGAGAAGATACTACATGCAGAAAAAATGAAGACCATGAGACTTTTCTATAATGGAATCATTGCTAAATAGATAGCAACGATCTTTTAGTGCGTTAAAAATATTTTTGATAAAATTAATTACTATTAAAATATTATTTTTGTAGAATTAAAAACCATTTATTTCATTGTTTACGATCTATTGCTTTGCACGATTAGTGTGATTCGCGTCACATTTTTGCGTAGAAAGGAGGGGGTGTTACCGCATAGGTATAGAGGAAACTTGCCTGTCATCTGATGTAACGGATCTATATATCATCCCGTAGCAGGCATTTTCAGTAACAAACAACCGTTACCAGTGGCCACTAGGGAAGGTGCGAACAAGTTCCTGATATGAGATCATCATATTCATCCGGAGCGCATCCCAGAGGGACATCATGAGCCATCAACTCACCTTCGCCGATAGTGAATTCAGCACTAAGCGCCGTCAGACCCGAAAAGAGATTTTCCTCTCCCGCATGGAGCAGATTCTGCCATGGCAGAATATGACCGCTGTCATCGAGCCGTTTTATCCCAAGGCGGGCAATGGCCGACGGCCCTATCCGCTGGAGACCATGCTGCGTATTCACTGCATGCAGCATTGGTACAACCTGAGCGACGGTGCCATGGAAGATGCCCTGTACGAAATCGCCTCCATGCGCCTGTTTGCCCGATTATCCCTGGATAGCGCCCTGCCGGATCGCACCACCATCATGAATTTCCGCCACCTGCTCGAGCAGCATCAACTGGCCCGTCAATTGTTCAAGACCATCAATCGCTGGCTGGCCGAAGCAGGCGTCATGATGACCCAAGGCACTTTGGTGGATGCCACCATCATTGAGGCACCCAGCTCTACCAAGAACAAAGAGCAGCAACGCGATCCGGAGATGCATCAGACCAAGAAAGGCAATCAGTGGCACTTTGGCATGAAGGCCCACATTGGTGTCGATGCCAAGAGTGGCCTGACCCACAGCCTAGTCACCACCGCGGCCAACGAGCATGACCTCAATCAGCTGGGTAATCTGCTTCATGGAGAGGAGCAATTTGTCTCAGCCGATGCCGGCTACCAAGGAGCGCCACAGCGCGAGGAGCTGGCCGAGGTGGATGTGGACTGGCTGATCGCCGAGCGTCCCGGCAAGGTAAAAACCTTGAAGCAGCATCCGCGCAAGAACAAAACGGCCATCAACATCGAATACATGAAAGCCAGCATCCGTGCCAGGGTGGAGCACCCGTTTCGCATCATCAAGCGGCAGTTCGGCTTCGTGAAAGCCAGATACAAGGGGCTGCTGAAAAACGATAACCAACTGGCGATGTTATTCACCCTGGCCAACCTGTTTCGGGTGGACCAAATGATACGTCAGTGGGAGAGATCTCAGTAAAAACCGGAAATAACGCCAGAAATGGTGGAAAAAATAGCCTAAATAGGCTGATTCGATGTGTTTGCGGGAAAAAAATCGGCCCAGATCCGCGAAATTTTAATCAGCGAGTCAGCTTGGGAAGAAATGACCTGCTTATTCGCACCTTCCCTAGTCGTCTTTGTGGGGTAAATAAATGCCAATTTTGCAAAATTATGCTGAGAGCTTGCAGATAATGAACCGGCAATGTCTAAGTTGATGATGCTCTTGGTGCAAATGCGGCTTTATAGAATAAAACCGCATCACAGGCTATATATCGAGAGTTTTCCCTTTCGAGTAATGCAATATTTTTTTGATATTCACCAATAAACTACTGCTATCCATGAGTAATGAACTGATCTTTACATTAATCACCCGGCAGCCAGAAAAACGGGCGGGCTCGTCGATAACAATATCGGCAGCAACAATCACCAAATCAGTTTGAGCTATGTCACTCTCTAATAGCTTGTTTTTGATACCAAGGACTCCTTGAGTCTCGATCTTGATGTTAAAATCGTATTTTCTAGCGAGCTTTTCGAGTATTTCTGCTGCCATATAAGTATGCGCCACTCCTGTCGTGCAAGCGGTAACCGCAAGGATGTTAATTTTTGAGGTGCCTTTTTGAGACGACATATCTCCTCCTTTTTTTATGATTTATTCGTCAATGAGTGGTTACGGTTAATTTTTCTATATTCCATCGGTGTGCACTCATTTATTAACTTAAAAACTTTGCAAAAATAATTATTGTCAATGAATCCGCTTTTAGCTGAGATTTCCCGTATTTTTAGAGTGGTATTGATTAAGAGTAAGCGTGATTTAGCAATACGAGTCTGTGTAAGGTATTCGTTAAATTTTACCTCAGACGACCGCGTAAATAATCGGGATAAATAACTGGGTGAAATATTAAAAAATGCAGCAACGGAATCGCGGCTAACACTTTGATCAAAGTTGTTGTCTATATAACACTTGATATCATCAATCAGCGAAACGTTTATATGGTTGGAGGTTGTCTGGCTGAGTTGATCATAAATGTTATTGGCTAGGGCAAGCACCAGATGAGAGAAGGTTTCACTGGTGGTATCCTGTGACCAGGCGAGTTCTTCCGTGAGTTGCAGGATGTGATCGCGGATATTAACGCTGGCGTGTTGTAAGGCGAACTTCTCCACTTCTTTAAACTGATGCCCATCCCAATTGATCATGCTAAAACCAATATCTTGACGCGAAAAAACCAACGAAAGGGAAATCACTGGCGTTGACCAGTCAGGCAAATTCCAGCCATTAGCGGGGATATAGGTGATGGTTCCCACTGGCTGTTCAAAGCGCATTATCTTATCGGTGCCTTTCGGCACCAGCATAGTCATCACACCTTTAACCGTCAGTTCGAGGCGAGGCAGAGGCAGTCGATAGGCCATACCAGGAGGTTCCGCCCGCCCGTTGGCGACAAAGACAGCGCTGGAATTGGCATAAATACTACTGTATTCACTCAGTATTGACTGGATAAATGCACTCATTGCCTATTTGATCCCACATCTGCTTAGAGAATGATAAATATTACATATTAACTTAGCATCAGCCTGTCATCTGTATACACGTCCACGCAGATAGATGACAAATGACAAGCCTAATCGCCGCAATACGAACCTAAAGCAATTCGATGATCAAGGCTTCAAGATTATTTTGATCGACAGCAAACAGCCGGATTCCTTCGGCAAGTTTATCCACGGCCATTGGATCCTGATGGTGTAGCCAGTTGAACTCGGCCTCACTCAGTGGAGCGGGTTTGGCAGCAATATCCCCGTTATAAACGATCGGTTGCGCAATACAATCATTGCTGTTTTGCAACTGAGCCAGCAGGGCCGGTGATACTGTCAGACGGTCGCAGCCGTTTAGTGCCAATACTTGTGCGGGTGTGCGGAAACTAGCCCCCATAACGATAGTGCGGTAGCCGTGCATTTTGTAAAACTGGTAGATCTTGCGCACGGACTGTACGCCGGGGTCATTCTCTGGGGTTGTCGCCTGCGAGGGATTGTTCTTCTGATGCCAGTCGTAGATACGACCAACAAAAGGTGAGATTAAAAACACGTCAGCATCAGCGCAGGCTCGTGCCTGAGCAAATGAAAATAGGAGCGTCAGATTACACTGGATCCCCTCTTTTTCCAGCACTGCGGCTGCGCGAATACCTTGCCAAGTAGCGGCAAGCTTAATTAATACGCGCTCTTTGCCAACACCTTGTTGTTGGTAAAGCCGGATAAGGTGGCGTGCTTTGTTGATACAAGCTTCCGTATCCCAAGAAAGGCGAGCATCCACCTCTGTTGATATACGGCCAGGAATACGTTTGAGGATCAATGTACCGATACTGACCGCCAGATAATCGGCAATCGCAGCGGCGCGTGCTGCATTATTCGGATAGGACTCCCCTACGCTCGCGATCGCATCGCTTAGCAATGTACGGTACTGCGGAAGCTGCGCGGCTTTGTAGATAAGCGAAGGGTTAGTCGTTGCGTCCTGTGGTTGGTATTGCAAAATGCTATCAATATCGCCGCTGTCGGCGACAATCACAGTATGTTGCTTTAACTGATCAAGTTGATTCATTGTATACTCTCATCGTTTTAGTTTTCTCTTGTCGGCGCTATTAAAGAACGCGGAGAACGGGACTGAACTGTGCAAAGGAGCAGACCCGAACGCCGCGAACTAAAGGTTAGTGACTGGCGCCAAGAGAGTTTAGATAGTTATTCGATGCCAAGATTTTCGGCAATTTTCACCATAATTTTGTCTGCGTGGCGGACAGCAGTGTTAGACCCCACGCGGACAATTTTTTTATGATTAAATCGGCCTTCATTTTTAATGCTGATATCGTTAGTTAGAATAACCATGTCGGCATTTTCAATGTCTGCGGAATTTAATTCATTTTCAATTCCACTGGCACCTTGAGTTTCAACTTTAATCGACCAACCTTTTTTCTGCGCAGCCGTTTGCAATGCTTCTGCTGCCATATAGGTGTGCGCGACGCCTGTAGGACATGCCGTTACAGCAATTAAAATTGTCATATTTTAATATCCAAAAGTGAGATGAATAATTACTTAGGCCTCAGAAACTCGACTGGTTAACCCTGGCATATTAAAACACTCGGCTTCATTCTGAATAATATCTTTAATTTTGTTGATCACATAACGCTGTGGCTCAACGCCAAATTGAGACAAGTTGGCAAACATTTTTTTCATTTCAACTACGACGTCATCTTTCTCGTAATTATAATGACCACTCAGCTCGAGAATCTCTTTTAATAAATCTGGCTCGCTGAAAATTTGCTCTTCAGATTTATTTTTATGTTCTTCGGTGATCCACTTTTCCCATTTATGGCTAAGAACACAGGCTTTAGTCAGTACGGTTTTAAAATTAGAAGCGGTTGGGATCAGTGCTTTTTCCGCTAAATCTTTCTCTACTTCATGGAGCTTGAGGTATGCTCGGGTTTCCCAAGTGCCATAAGCCGGAGCCACATTCATCGCAGTAATACCCAGACCTGGATGTTTGAGCAGAACATCGTCTGATAGGTAATCCCCATTGTGTTCTTTCAACCCAACGCCATATTGGCAGCTAATGTCAGAAAGTTGATTAGCCTGAATATCGTTAAAGTGGCCAACATTGCGAGTCAAACGAGTCAGTGTCCCGGTCTGCCCGACAATGAACAGCGGTCGCGGTAATCCCGCATCATCTAGGCGTTTATTCAGCTCAATAATAAAAGCTTCAAAAGCCTCAATGGAAGTCAGACCGCCGTTAGTCTCTTCAGTACCGACTTCGTAATAGAACTGCTTAAGGCCTTTTTCTTTGCGGTAATCTTCACAAAACTGAATAAGATCGATGGTCCGTTGTAATACGACTTCAATATCAATGGCTTTACCAACCACATACGGGTCTTTCGTTGGGTCGATATGCAACAGATCGAAACCAGCATCCATATCCACTTCATATGAGCGGCGAGCCAGCGCCATGGCCTGATCTTCAGGAATATGGTCTTTACGCTCTTTGTCACGCTGCCACGGGCCGCCGTGGTCACGGCATAGGAAGTAATCTCCGTCAAAGCCCACTTTTTCCGCGATGGCTTTAAGATCAGCAGCAAAGCGGAACTGATCCCAGTTATTGACATAACCGGCACCAAATTCATCTGCATCAACCTGATTACGGCTAGCGATAAACATTAGGGGTAAGTCTTTTTCTTTTCCCAATTCGAAGCAGGCCTGAATCAATGCCGGAGACATTGGCCCTATACCCAACATGGAGGATTTTCCGCCCTTAACAATGTAATCAACATACTGCTTTAAAGAGTTTTTCATACTATCTCCAGTTACTTATCAATCGAACGAAATATCGAAATCTTGCTGTTCTTTCACTCTTGGTTTCATCACGGTTTTCAATACTTTGACTGCAATAGCCGTGGCTGCAGCGCCGGCAATAACAGCGATGACATATCCAATAGGGTTGCCGACAACCGGCAGTACGATAAGCCCGCCCCAAGGTGCGGCATTGGTGGCACCAAACCACAGTGCGAGGACGGAACCCACGGCCCCCCCGATCATGTTGGCTGGAATGACTCTCATCGGATCGGCTGCGGCGAACGGAATGGCTCCTTCACTAATGCCGATACAACCCATAACAAATGCGGGTTTACCCGCTTCGCGTTCTTCATCGTTAAAAATACCTTTGAAGAAGAACGTTGCCAGAGCCATCCCCAGTGGCGGCGTACAAGCGGGTACGGCAACGGCGGCCATCAATTGCGGGTTGGTACTTATCAGAGCCACTGCGAAAAAGAAGGCCGTTTTATTAACGGGTCCTCCCATGTCGAAGGTGATCATGCAGCCCAAAATGATGCCTAACACCACGAAGGATGCGCCCTGCATACCTGCCAGCCATACGCTAAGGGATTTCATAATCCAGGCTACGGGATCGCCAACGACGTAATAAATAGCGATGCCAGTTAAGAATGTCCCCACCAGAGGAATAACAAAAATCGGTAATACCATGCGGAGGAAATCGGGCACTTTCAGTCGCGCGATTATCTGTAATAGCATCCAAACGACCAGACCCGCGATGATGCCTGCGAGCATACCGCCCAGAAATCCAGCCCCCATTTGGTTAGCCAGATAGCCGCCAATGGCACCCGGAGCAATACCTGGTTTTTCGACCATGGAATAAGCGATAAAGCCTGCCAGAATAGGAATAAATAGACTTAATCCAGCGATACCGATATCGGACATAGCTTTTAGGAAACCGTGGTCGGGTACCGCAGCTTTACCGCTAAACATCACGGCCAAAGCAAGTAATACCCCACCAGCGACAACGAAAGGAATCATATAAGAGACGCCAGTCATAAAATGGCGTTTAGTGTTTTTCAATAAACTGAGCATAGTGACCTCGTGTAGAGTGAGAGGTGATTCATGTTCTAATTAATTAAATAGCAGTTGAAATTGCCTGTGCGACAACTTTGTAAATATCATTTTTTGTATTGCTGCGGCTTATTTCATTTCTGAAATCCTCATTCATGATTTTCCTTGCCAATTGAGAGAAATATTTCATGTGTTCATTATCAGTACTGCTCTTACGAATGGTGAGCATAATAATAATGTTGACCTGTTGTTCTCCCCATTGAATAGGTTTCTGCAATTTGGCAATACTGATCGTAGAATTGGTAATAAAGTCGGATTTAGTATGGGGAATAGCAAATCCATAGCCGACCGCTGTCGGGAATGAATCCTCTCTTGCCCACACATCTTCTGCTAATTTTTCAGGGTTATGCGTTCTATCCTGAAGCCAAAGATTATCAGTAAGCATCTTTATTACTTCATTACGATTCTGTAAATCCAGATTATTTAAGATGCAGCTCTCAGAAATAATAGGAAGAGACGTTGTTATCTTGACGTTCGGGTTCTCCAGTATCTGCCGCACTTCTGCTGAACTCCCCAATGCAAGAGCCTGCTGTAAAAGATCGCCGCACTGCTCTTGCTTCATACTGGCAATTTCACTTTTGATAGTGGGGATTGCCGCCGAGCTCATACTTAATTCATCAAAACCCATACCAATTAACAGAGGTAGAAGTTGTAAGTTGGCCGCTAATTCACCACAGATACCAATCCAGCGGCCTTGGCGGTGAACTTCATCTACAGCGAACTTTAGCGCACGCAAAAAAGCCGGAGAGAAGTTATCGTAAACGTGTTCAACCCGTGTATTACCACGGTCTGCCGCAAAGAGATATTGGGTGAGATCGTTACTGCCTACGCTGAAGAAATCGGCGTGACGGGCAATTTCTGGCACAGCAAACAGAACGGATGGCACTTCTAGCATGACACCCATTTCGATATTTTCATCAAATTTTATATGGTTGGCTCGAAGATCTATTTTGACGGATTCAAGCACTTCGCGGCACCAAACCACCTCTTCCACGGATGCAATCATCGGGATCATGATTCTGGCGTAACCTGAGGCTGAGGCCCGCAAAATAGCCGACAACTGGGTTTTAAAGAGAGTAATAAATTCTGGATAGATACGAATAGCGCGATATCCGAGGAACGGATTTTCTTCAGGCTGAATATTTAAATATTCCAAAGGTTTATCTCCGCCAATATCGATAGTGCGGAAAATAACCGGTTGGTTGTTCGCATGTTTAATGACGTCAATGTACTGCTGAGTCAATTCATCTTCCGTAGGGGGAACCGCACGATCCATAAATGCCAGTTCGGTACGGAACAGACCAATTCCCTCGGCTCCATTGCTGAAGGCTCTGGCCGCTTCGAGATCGCTGCCAATATTGGCAGCGACTTCAATGCGACGCCCATCAGCTGTAGTGGCTGGATTAATGACCTGCGCGAGCATCTGCTTTTGCTTCTGGGTTTTAGCGTCGATGTCACTCTGGTAATAGCGTAATACCGCATTTGTCGGCGAAGGGATCAGTAATCCAAGATTCCCGTCGAGTACCATTAATTTGTCAGGGTCAAAACTCGGCGCATTATCATCAAGATCGGTTATTGTTGGAATACCGAGTGAACGAGCCAGAATCGCCGTATGCGATGTCTTACCCGTATTTGACAACACCATTCCTGCCAGCCGAGTTTTATCTAATGCCATAAATTTCCCAGGCGTCAGGCTATCGGCGACCAGAATTGACGATTCCACCAGTTCTATCCGTGAATGTGGAAGATGAATATCGCTATTAATTTTACTCAATAATTGCAGAGTAATATCCATCACATCCAGCACACGTTCTTTAATGTACTTACTGGAAGAATTATTCAGAATGTCGCAGAACGCGATAGCCGCTGAAATCACAGCAGAGAAAGCATTATGTTGTTGGCAAATATATTCCGTAACCTGTCCTGCAAAAGTAATGTCATTCACAATAGACAAGTGTGCTTCAATAATATCGCGTTCAACTCCGCAGGCATTTTCAAGCTGTGTTACTTTTTCATTTTTGAGATTTTCAATTCCCTGTTGGAACAATGCCAGCTCAGCTTTTTCACCCAAATACCCCACCGGTGCCAAACTCTCTAGCTGACAAAAAGTGATACTTTTGCTTACTACCGAGCGAGCTATGGCGATCCCACCGCTAATACGAGTACCGCGTATATATACAGGGTGAGTTTCCCGTAAGGTTCGTGGCAAGGAAAGATCGACATCTGGGGTTTCTTCGGTGTGGGTTTCTTCCTGCAAGGATATTTTTTCTAATAAGTCTGCAAGCTGAACACAAGCATCGAATTCATCATCGCCACTTAGCGTGATCTTGCATTCATCCTGAAACAAAGTATCAGTTCCCACCAGTGCTAGGGCACTTTTTGCATTGGCAGTGATGCCGGTGCGAGAATTGCTCCAGGAAATATCCGCGCTGAAGGTATTACACAGGCGTTCAATGTGTCCGGCAGGGCGGGCATGAATACCTTCTTTCAGCTTGCAGGCATAAATTAATTGCTCAGCCATAACTACTCCGCGTTAAGAATATTTAGCGACATTATTTTTCACGTCACCCATGCCTCTATCCTCGTGGGGCAAAAGCTGTTTTTACATAGTAAAATTGTGACCTTTGCTGTAGTTGAGTTTTATAATAGTAAAAGTGTGATTGCTATCTCAGTTTTATAGACAACCACATCTCCTTCATTCTATTGATTTAAATGAATTAATTTTCATATCTATTGTTCTGCGAGGTTTTGAGATATTCATCACAGGTTTGAAAAATGAAATGAAGGTAACTTTATTTATATAAATGTCTTTTTATTACTATTTTAATTACTTTCCTGCGCTCTAAGATGAAGTCAGATATTCATTAGAGGGCAGCGCTATGCACTGTAAGGCTTTATTATTTGATTTGGATGGCACGCTGGTAACTTCTCTCAATTTTGTTGAGCATTCTTGGACACGTTGGGCCGAGATGCATGGCCTGTGTGCGCTCGAGGTGAGAAATTTTTTACATGGCAAACCGGCAATAAGTACCCTCCGGCACTTTCTGCCGCAAGCGAGCGAAGCGGAATTACACCACCAGTTTTTAGCACTGGAAGAGTATGAAGCCACTCACACCGAAGGTATTGAGGCTCTCCCCGGTGCCAGCACATTTCTGACACGGCTGAATGAGTTGGAGATCCCGTGGGGGATTGTGACCTCGGGTTCGATGAAAGTAGCTGCCGCACGGATCCGCCAAACCGGTTTACCCCTTCCCCCCGTCCTGATCACCAGCGAAAACATAATCCATGGCAAACCTCATCCGCAGCCTTTCTTGTTGGGCGCTGAGCGTCTCGGCATACAGCCGGAGCAGTGTGCCGCGTTTGAAGATTCCCTCGCAGGACTACAGTCTGTTTGGGCTGCGGGCTGCCAAGCGGTTGAAGTGAAAACTGCACACTCGGTACCCCATAATTTGGGTCAGATTCCAGCGTTAGAAGACTACCGCTCGATACGGATTTCACCTCGTTACGATCACTTTTTCCTGAGTTTTCAATAAATTTTCAAGGTAGAACATGACAACACGACAAGAGTTATCCAATGCTATTCGTGCACTCAGCATGGACGCAGTACAAAAAGCCAAATCCGGTCATCCGGGCGCCCCTATGGGTATGGCCGACATTGCCGAAGTCCTGTGGCGCGATTTCCTGAACCATAACCCGCAGAACCCTGCATGGGCTGACCGCGACCGTTTCGTGCTGTCTAACGGCCACGGCTCAATGTTGATTTACAGCCTGCTGCACCTCACAGGTTATGACCTGCCGATTGAAGAACTGAAAAACTTCCGTCAGCTGCATTCCAAAACCCCAGGTCATCCGGAAGTGGGCTACACCGCAGGTGTGGAAACCACCACTGGCCCACTGGGTCAGGGCGTTGCGAACGCAGTGGGTATGGCGATTGCGGAACGCACTATGGCCGCACAGTTCAACCGCCCTGGTCATAATATCGTTGACCACTTCACCTACACCTTTATGGGTGATGGCTGCATGATGGAAGGTATCTCCCATGAAGTTTGCTCACTGGCCGGTACGCTGGGTCTGGGTAAACTGGTTGCCTTCTATGATGACAACGGTATCTCTATCGACGGCCACGTTGAAGGCTGGTTCACTGACGATACGGCGAAACGCTTTGAAGCCTACGGCTGGCACGTGGTGCGCGGCTTGGACGGCCACGATGCAGACGCTATTAAACGCGCTGTTGAAGAAGCGAAAGCAGTAACTGACAAACCTTCACTGCTGATGTGCAAAACCATCATCGGTTTCGGTTCACCAAACAAAGCCGGTACGCACGATTCCCACGGCGCACCTTTAGGTGACGCAGAAATCGCGCTGACCCGTGAGCAGTTGGGCTGGAAATACGCGCCATTCGAAATCCCGTCAGAGATCTACGCTCAGTGGGATGCGAAAGAAGCAGGCCAGGCGAAAGAATCGGCATGGAACGAGAAGTTCGCAGCCTACGCTAAAGCTTTCCCGCAGGAAGCCGCAGAATTTACCCGCCGTATGAAAGGCGAAATGCCTGCTGAGTTTGCTGCTAAAGCGCAGGAGTTCATCAAGAGCCTGCAAGCTAACCCGGCAAAAATTGCCAGCCGTAAAGCCTCCCAGAACACTATCGAAGCCTTCGGCCACTTTCTGCCTGAATTCCTCGGCGGCTCCGCCGATCTGGCACCATCTAACCTGACGATCTGGTCTGGTTCAAAAGCGATCAACGAAGATCTGGCCGGTAACTACATCCATTACGGTGTACGTGAATTCGGTATGACGGCGATTGCCAACGGTATCGCGCTGCACGGTGGTTTCCTGCCGTACACCTCCACCTTCCTGATGTTCGTTGAATATGCCCGTAACGCGGTGCGTATGGCCGCGCTGATGAAGCAACGCCAGGTGATGGTTTATACCCACGACTCCATCGGTCTGGGCGAAGATGGCCCAACTCACCAGCCGATAGAGCAGCTTGCTGCCCTGCGTGTGACGCCAAACATGAGCACATGGCGTCCGTGTGACCAGGTTGAATCAGCGGTGGCGTGGAAATACGCAGTAGAACGTCACGACGGCCCGACCGCGCTGATCTTCTCCCGTCAGAACCTAGCACAGCAGGATCGTACTGAGCAGCAACTGGCGGATATCGCTCGTGGCGCATACGTCCTGAAAGATTGTGCAGGCCAGCCTGAACTGATCCTGATCGCAACCGGTTCTGAAGTTGAACTGGCTGTTGCGGCCTGGGATCAGCTGTCTGCTGAAGGCATCAAAGCGCGCGTGGTTTCCATGCCGTCTACCGATGCGTTCGACAAACAAGATCCTGCTTACCGTGAAGCGGTACTGCCGAAAGCGGTTGCTGCGCGTGTTGCTATCGAAGCCAGCATCGCTGACTACTGGTACAAATACGTTGGCCTGAACGGCGCGGTTGTGGGCATGACCACCTTCGGTGAATCAGCTCCAGCAGAGCAATTGTTCGAAGAGTTTGGCTTCACCGTAGAAAACGTAGTGAAACAGGTTAAAGCCGTTCTGTAATTGCTTTATGTTTGATAAGTGGGTCACTCGTGGATCCGCGGTCACTAGCGGGTAAAAAAGGACGGGCATAGAGTTATGTGATCTACTGATTGTGCAACCAATTAAGTAAGTTCACCTCTATGCCACAGCCACTCTTCTGCCCGCAAATAAAAACGTAGCACCTAAATCCATTAAGGCTAGAAGTCGTATCAATTTCTGACGAACAAAAAATCACAGGATTCTGACTACGGAACACAGGATTGATTGAATTACGTGGGGTTCAGTAGAGGCAAATTGGCGATTACAGGAGTCGTATTTGATGGTTCACTTGTTGATTTAATATTAATATTTGATAAATGAGTAACTCCCATAAGCACCCCCAAATGATTTTCCTTGTGAGGGCGGAGGCATTCTGAGTTACTTTTTCGGCTCTGTTTTCCACTGTAGCAAAGCGGCAATATCCTTCTCGCCTTCGGCTTCTTTTAAGCGGCGCTGCTGCTCAGCAAACTGACTATATTCAGCCTGGGCTTTTTCATCGGCCATTTTCTTACTGACCGTACCAGCACCTTGCAAAACCTCACGGTCGTTAAATTGCAGGAACTGATCCAGCTTATCCTGCCAGTCGCGCAGAAATACCTGCTGACGGCGGCGGGCCTGATCTTCGGCAAAATCCAGCCACATGTTAACCACGCGATTGAGTTCGCTAACCTCATCCTGAGTGAGATAATTTTTTGCCACCGTCACGTCACCCTTACGTACCTCTTCACCTTTATAGCTGGTCAGCCCCATATGCGGCTGGCTGGCGTCAGCACGCAGATGAATGAGTTCAGCGGCGGTATGTCCGGTGCAGGCAAAATGCAACTTGTTCTGGATGGTTTGAAAGAACTGAGTGGTTTCTTTTAGCGACGGTTGATAGTCGGCAGCTAACGCAAAAATCTCCCGCACCCGTAAATAAACCCGTCGCTCGCTGGCCCGAATATCGCGGATGCGTTCGAGCATCTCATCGAAGTAATCGGGCACAGCAGAAGAACCCACTGGCGGATTTTTCAGCCGCTCATCGTCCATCACAAAACCTTTGATCAGATATTCCTGGAGCGTCTGGGTTGCCCACTGGCGGAACTGCGTGCCGCGAGGGGAGCGAACGCGGTAGCCTACAGCAAGAATAACAGGCAGGCTGTAGTGAAGCCTGTTGCGGCTTACCTGACGGCCACCTTCCTGTTGAACTTGTAAGTAAGACTTACAGGTTGCGTTTTGTTCAAGTTCGCCTTCTTCATAGATCGCTTTAATGTGCTGTGTAACGGCCTGAGGAGTGATCTGATAAAGGCTTGCGATGGTTGCCTGAGAGAGCCATAACGTCTCTTGCTCAAAGCGGCATTCAACACGAACTTCACCGTCATCACTGGCAAACATAACAAATTCGCCTGCCGGGGATTGGGTTAAGTATTTATCTGTCATGCCGCCTCCGCTTACATCTGACTAGCAATGCTGTAATCCGCTTAGTATGCCAGAAATTCCTGGTGAAGCTCATTACGCAGATAGCGTTTATTTTGCGGGCAGCGCTCCCAGATAATGCTTCGCTACAATGTCATTCATCTTCTCCACCAGTTCAAGGCGTTTAAACGTGATATGTCCGCTACCTTTCTGGAAATAGCGAATGGTGAACAGATCGTCCTCAAAGACCTGCTGATGCGGATTGTCGCGAACAAAATCCATGAACCGGATAACTTCGCGGTTTTAACTTTAGCATCGGTTAGCGCTATGACATCCTCCGGCCTTTGATGAATCCATCCTCCTGAGGGATTTCCGCCAGTAACTAACCTGATACCCCCCCAAAACCGTTTGATGCCGGTTGACCTCGGGATATATGGAGAGCTTGATACACAAAGGTTTAACAGGGGGGGCCTAGTTGACGTTGGAAGAGTTCAGTAGAGGCAAGTTGGCGGAAGATCACAGGAGTCGAACCTGCCCGGGACCGCTGGCGGCCCCAACTGGATTTGAAGTCCAGCCGCCCCACCGGGGACGATGATCTTCCATTAGGAGATCGAGAGAGTCGGCAATTATACCCCGAAATCCCTGCAATGCTAAAGGATAAATCCTTGTTTCGCGACGCCTATGGCATATTCAAAACATCGTTTTATTTTTATCGGTACAAATTTGGTACTCTTCGCTGCATAAATAACCGCCCCTAATTTGCAGGAGATACCATGTCTAAGAAAGTCGCTGTATTGCTGGCTAAAGGGTTTGAAGAAGCCGAAGCTATCATGACCATCGACGTGTTGCGCCGCCTTAATATCAGCGTCACCACGTTAGCCTGCCAAGATATGTTGGAAATCACCAGCTACCATAATATTCGGATGTTTGCCGATGCACTTCTGGAACGCAATATGGATGAAACCTTCGACGCCGTTGTGATCCCCGGCGGGCCAGAAGGAACCGTTAATCTTGCCGCGAACCCCTTAGTGGTTGAATTCATTCGTCGCCACGACGAAGCAGGGAAATGGATTTGCCCCATCTGTTCTGCCGCTGCCCGCGTACTGGGCGGTAATCATCTGCTCAAGGGGCGCCGCTATACTTGCTCAGGCGAGCTTTATCAGGATGTGAAAGACGGTATATACGTGGATGAAAAGATCGTTGAAGACGGCAACTTACTGAGTGGTAAAGGTCTGGGCGTCGCCTTTGATTTTGCCTTCCATCTAGGCTGGAAGCTGACCGGCGATAGTGCCAACGTTGATTTTCAGGTAGACCACATCTATTACGATTTCTGGCGTACGCGCGCCTAAAATATAGACGCAGCTAATAACTTAACTGCGTCTCATCTTTCCCTATAATAACTCTGTTTCAAAACCGGTTACCTTGATCACATAAAACACAAAACATAATTTCAGAACCAAAAAACACAATGGTTAGCGATATATCCTTGCTCTAAAAATGGCGTATTGAATTCACACTAGATGCGCCTCAGAGGGATATATGAGCAACCATATTCTGTCAATGCGGGAAAAAATCGGTTATGGGCTAGGCGACGCCGCTAGCCATATCGTTTTTGATAATGTCATGTTTTACATGATGTTTTTTTATACGGATATTTTTGGTATTCCAGCCGGCTTCGTTGGCACCATGTTTTTAGTGGCTCGAGCGCTGGATGCTATTTCCGACCCCGTCATGGGTCTGGTGGCCGATCGCACCCGTACCCGCTGGGGGAAGTTTCGCCCCTATGTGCTATTCGCCGCCATTCCATTCGGCATCGTCTGTGTCTTCGCCTACAGCACGCCAGATCTTAGCCTAACGGCAAAAATGGTTTACGCCGCATGTACTTATACGCTGTTAACGCTTATGTATACCGTCGTCAACATTCCATATTGCGCACTAGGCGGCGTTATCACTGCCGATCCAACACAGCGTATTTCCCTACAGTCCTATCGCTTCGTGCTGGCGACCGCCGGCGGCATGCTAAGTACCGTACTCATGATGCCACTGGTCAATTTCGTCGGTAAAGGCAATCAGGCTTTCGGTTTTCAAGGAGGGATTGCGATACTCGCCCTTGTCGCTGTATTCATGTTGGCTATCTGTTTCGCTACCACCAAAGAACGTATTAGCGATGAAGGCGCGATTCAGGGCAGCATGCGTGAAGATCTCAGAGACATCATGCGCAATGATCAATGGCGTATCGTCGGCCTGCTAACCATCTTTAATATTTTGGCGGTGTCTGTGCGCGGAGGGGCAATGATGTACTACGTCACCTATGTGCTTGGTGCTCCACCAGAAGGCTCAGCGTTGTTTAATCTTCTATCCCTACTTCACAATCCCCCCGTATTTACCGTGTTCTTAACCGTTTACTGCGTTGGCAATCTTTTTGGCAGCGCTGCTGCCAAGCCACTGACTGATTGGAAATGCAAAGTAAGCGTATTCTGGTGGACCAACGCGATTTTAACGGTATTGAGCGTAGCGATGTTCTTTGTACCTATCGGCGCGAATATCACCATGTTTGTATTCATCTTTATCATCGGCATCCTGCATCAGTTGGTCACCCCAATTCAGTGGGTGATGATGTCCGATACGGTTGATTACGGCGAATGGAAAAGCGGAAAACGTCTCACAGGGATCAGCTTTGCCGGTACGTTATTCGTTCTAAAACTGGGTCTGGCACTCGGCGGTGCGTTGATTGGTTGGATGCTCGCGGGCTCAGGCTACCAATCCGGCGCAGCAACTCAAAATAGCGCCACCATGGCCAGCATTATTGCCCTATTCACGCTGGTTCCAGCCATTTGCTACTTCCTTAGCGCCGTGATTGCGGCTCGCCTTTACACCCTACGTACTCCTTTCATCAATCGCATCCTAAAAGAGCTAGCCGCAGGTGTACGCCGTAACGAACAAGAATTTAATCAAGAGATGAAGACATCAGAGGACTTAAGTCATGAAAATCAGTGACGGTAACTGGCTCATCCAAGAAGGACTCAGCCTAATCCACCCATTATATGTATTCGAGGTGGAACAACATGACCGTGAGATGATCGTCTATGCCGCCCCACGCGACGCGAGCGTTCGTTCTGCACAGCTAGACACACCGTTGTTTACGCTGCGTTTATTCTCCCCGCAGGAAGGCGTGATCGGTGTACGCATCGCACACTTTGCTGGACGAGTGGAACGCGGGCCACAGTATCCCTTAACTCACTCCACCGAACATCTCATTCGGATGGAAGACACCCATAGTTTTGCCGCGCTGCATAGCGGAAATCTCAGCGTGCGAGTCACCAAAGGTGAAAACTGGGCGTTAGACTTTCTACGCAGTGGCGAACGTATTACTGGCAGCGTAGCGAAATCCAATGGCTATGTTCAGAACGCTAAAGAGGGCAAAACACATCTGTATGAGCGTCTCGATTTAGGCGTCGGTGAAACCGTCTATGGCTTAGGTGAACGATTCACTGCTTTCGTGAAAAACGGGCAAAACGTTGAAACCTGGAATCGAGACGGCGGCACCAGTACCGAACAAGCCTACAAAAATATTCCATTCTACTTAACCAACCGCGGTTACGGCGTGCTGGTGAATCATCCCGAATGCGTGTCATTTGAAATAGGCTCAGAAAAAGTCTCGAAAGTGCAGTTCAGTGTAGAAGGCGAATATCTGGAATATCTGATCTTTGACGGCCCAACGCCGAAACAGGTTCTCGATCGCTATACTCGTCTAACAGGCCGCCCAGCACTGCCGCCTGCGTGGTCATTCGGCCTATGGCTAACGACTTCATTCACCACTAACTACGACGAAAAAACCGTCAATAGCTTTATCGACGGCATGGCGGAACGTAATCTGCCGCTACACGTATTCCACTTTGACTGCTTCTGGATGAAGGCATTCCAATGGTGTGATTTTGAATGGGATGCAGAAACCTTTCCCGATCCGCAAGGCATGCTCAAACGCTTGAAAGCGCGAGGATTAAAAATCTGCGTATGGATTAACCCCTACATTGGACAAAAATCTCCGCTGTTCAAAGAGGGGATGGAAAAAGGCTATCTGCTTAAACGCCCGAACGGCGACGTATGGCAGTGGGATAAATGGCAACCAGGACAGGGAATTGTCGATTTCACTAATCCAGCCGCCTGTGACTGGTATGCCAACCATCTGAAACGCCTGATTCATATGGGAGTGGATTGCTTCAAAACCGATTTCGGCGAACGCATCCCGACAGATGTCGTATGGCATGACGGTTCATGTCCACAAAAAATGCATAACCACTATGCTTTTATTTACAACAAGTTAGTTTACGAAGTCTTGCAGCAGACATTGGGTAAAGATGAGGCGGTGTTGTTTGCACGCTCGGCATCCGTGGGCGCACAGCAATTCCCCGTTCACTGGGGCGGCGACTGCTACGCCAACTATGAATCCATGGCTGAAAGCCTGCGTGGGGGATTGTCGCTAGGGTTGTCTGGGTTTGGCTTTTGGAGTCATGATATTGGCGGATTCGAAAATACCGCGCCAGCTCACGTCTACAAACGTTGGTGCGCATTTGGTTTGCTCTCCAGCCACAGTCGCTTGCACGGTAGCAAATCTTATCGTGTGCCATGGGCATATGATGATGAAGCCTGCGACGTAGTGCGCTTCTTCACCGAGTGGAAATGCCGCTTGATGCCGTATCTGTATGCCGCATCTGCACAGGCAAGGGATACGGGTTCACCAGTGATGCGCGCCATGATGCTAGAGTTCCCAGACGATCCTGGCTGTGATTATCTGGATCGCCAATACATGTTGGGAGATTCGCTGCTGGTTGCACCGGTATTCAGCGAAAACGGCGACGTTAGCGTCTACTTGCCGACTGGCCGTTGGACACATTTGTACACCAACCAAGAAGTCACCGGCGGCTGGCGTAAAGAGCGCCATGACTTCAACAGCCTGCCGCTATATGTTCGCCCAAATAGCCTGATTGCGATTGGAAATAATAGCCAGAAACCAGATTACGACTATGCCGACGGCACTGTTTTCCACCTGTTCGTCCTCGAAGACGGCGCACTGGCTCAAGCGGTGATCCCTGCCGCCGACGGCAGTACTCAGTTCACGCTTAGCGTACGACGTGAAGGCAAGCAACTCCATGTCAGCAGCACAGGTAACGCGCGCAACTGGAGTCTGTGCTTACGCAATATTCACAGCGTGAATTCTGCGACCAACGGTTCAGTACAGCCTGACGAAATGGGTATTATCATTATCCCACAGCAAGGCTGCGGAGAGCTGACGGTCTCCTTGAAATAGCCGTTTTGACGCCAAAGACAATCGCCAGCGCTTTAAACGCTGGCGATTTTTTAATGGCGGCTCAGTGCCCATTCTCGTGGATAATGTGACGGAACAAAGCGCAGCGTCAGCAGCATAAGCCCGACCACCAGCACTGCATGGAACATCCAATCCAGCAGGAAGTTACCGCTTAAGCTACGTAGTAAACCGGAAAGATACGGCGATAGCCCGGCGACGATAAAACCAATACCTTGCATAAAGGCCACTAAACGCCCCGCAATAGCTGGCTGAGGTGAATGGTCGAGAGCCAGAACCAAACACAGCGGGAAAGCACCACCGAGCCCAAAACCGCACACTACCGCCCACAGTACCGACATCTGGAGTGGCAACCAGATAAATCCGCAGAAACCGATCAGTTGTAACGTAAGCGCCGCCATTAATAGGCTGCGCCGATCTTGTTTACGCGCAAACATAGGCAGAATGAGCGCGCCTGCCGCCTGCCCTACCGTCATCAACGCCAGCAAACTACCACTGAACTGTGCCGTGGCACCAAGCTGCATATAGTAAGGTGGAAGCCATGCAATCAGGCTGGTATAACCGCCGTTGATCAACCCAAAATACAGGCCCAGCGTCCACGCGCGTGGACTAAGATGTAGCCGCAATGGCTGCGCTAATTGCGACGATTTTATCGGCTGGTTGAGCGATTTACTCTGCGGCCACCAGCCAATTAACGCAACCAGTGCTGGCAACGCCCACCATGCTAAAGAACGATGCCAAACGTCGCTATGCTCAGCTAACCAAGGTGTTAGCGCCGCGCCTAAACCACCACCACCCATCAATGCCGCTGACCACAGTCCCATCACCAATGGCATACGCCGCTGGAATGTTCGTTTGATCACCGCCGGCATTACCGCTTGAATAATCCCGATGCCAATACCGCCAAGCAACGCGCTGCTCAGCAGCAATAGGCTTTGCGGTGCCAGTTCCCGCAGTAAAGCCCCCACGGCAATGGCCAACAGGCTCAATGCCACACTATTACGCTCGCTGAAATGGCGATCAACCCAACCACCCGCCAATGCTAAAACGCCCATCGCGACAACGGGCAACGCGGTTAACAACGAAACGGCAGTGAAACTCATCCCACTGGCTTCACGTAACTGTGGCAGCAATGGACCAATAGACGTCAACAACGGACGCATGTTCAGGCCGATCAACACCAAAACTAACAACATCAATCCATGCTTTTGTGTTTGGCTCATGACTGCTTTTGCGCCCAACGTTCATACAGCTTACGACCATTCAACTGCGGTAAATGATGGATTGGCAAAGTTTGCTGTTCTAACGGTAACTGCAGTTGCTGATAAATCGCTGCAGTAGAGAGTTTATAGTCTTCCCCATCCTGATTACCGTTGGCGAAATACACCGCCTGCACGCCGGTCAGATACATGGCACTCAAGCACATTGGGCAAGGCTGACCGCTTGCATAGACCACACACTCACGCAGCGCAGTACTACCATGACGTGTAGAAACATCACGAATGCCGTTCAGCTCGGCATGTGCCGTTGGGTCACCGTTAAGATGAATGGTATTCACCGCTTCGGCGACAACCTCTCCATTACGTACGATTACCGCACCAAATGGACGCCCGCCCTGCTCAACGCTCTCCGCCGCCAACGCTAAAGCGCGCTGTAGGTACTCATCATGAGAAGACATTCGTGACTCCTGTTAATAAAAAGTTAGCAGAGTAAGAATATTCGAGAGTGAAGGGGAATAATAGTGTGAAGTGAGAATTCGTGGGGCTGCGGTGTAATGTTTCGATCGCCTATGTCACTGTTGTGCCGTGATTCCACACGCCGATCGTTTATGGGACTGAAGTGTAATATTCCGCCCGCCTGTCCATACCGAGCTTCATTGATACACTAGTTTAGGCGTACGGGCAGAGGCCACCAGCGCGTGGTCTCTGCACTCGCGCGCTTTTATCCGAGACGCCATCTCCGCTACGGTTTGGTATCGCCCATCCAGGGCGCCCCAAACTCAGTCACGACATCCCTGTCGTGCCGGCTCTACCTACCAAGACCTAAACAAAGACAAACAATATTGTTTTGTCTTTTCGTGTTAGATGAAATACATGATAGAACCGCCATCAGGGAAGATGGCGGTAGGTCGAGGGCGTACAGGATGTGCGCTCCGAGACCGGTCGGCCAAGCGACGCGGTAAAAAGCGCGAGAGTCGAGAGGTTACGCGCTGGTAACCTCTCGTCGGACGCCTACGCCAGCGGTGTCATGGACACATAAATGCTAACGGGCGGACGAAACCTTTCACCGTTGATGCATAAATTCAAACACCCTAGATGAAATACATCCTAGAACCGCCATCAGGGAAGATGGCGGTAGGTCGAGGGCGTACAGGATGTGCGCTCTGAGACCGGTCGGCCAAACGACGCGGTAAAAAGCGCATCCACCGCGATAGCATAGAAGCCCCTTCCATAGACCCGAGCTTATGCCACTACATTGTCCAAAAAATCACCGCTAACAGCTGCGGAGACATAATCCTTAAGAACATCGCCAATGGGTAAACTGTTGCATATGACAGCGCTGCTGCGCCGCTAGTGGGGTGTAGGCCATTAGCAAAAGCCAGCGCCGGAGGATCGGTCATTGAGCCAGCCAACATACCGCAGATAGTCAGGTAGTTCATTTTTGCCATGGCTCGAGCCAGAATACCTGCCGTGAGCAGCGGGATAGCGGTGATCAAAATACCGTAGCCAATCCATGAAACCCCATCGCCGTTGACCAGCGTATCGATAAAATTCCCACCCGATTTCAGCCCCACAACCGATAAGAACAGCACAATCCCCAGCTCGCGCAGCGCAAGGTTAGCGCTTGGAGGCATAAACCAATACAGTTTACCGATGCTGCCGATACGTCCCAAGATTAATGCCACGACAAGAGGGCCACCGGCCAATCCCAGCTTCAGCGCCGCAGGGAACCCAGGGATAAACAGCGGGATAGAGCCAAGCAAAACACCGAGACCGATACCGATAAATACCGGTAGCATCTGCACCTGTTGCAGCTTCTGCTGAGCATTCCCGACGATATCTGCAACCTGATCGATAGATTCAGGGCGCCCTACCAAATTCAAAATATCGCCAAACTGGAGACTAGCATTGCTGCTCGCCACCAGCTCTACACCGGAACGATTAAGGCGTGAAATAACGACGTCATACTTCTGCTTTAGATTCAGATCACGGATTTTCTTGCCCAATACTTTTTCGTTAGTCACCACGACACGGCTTACCTGAAGCTCAGTACCACGTGTGGAAAGCGAAGTATCGACCTGATCGCCGATCACCAGACGCGCGTTTTCCAAATCCTGTCGTTGCCCCACCAGATGGATAAGATCTCCCAGCTCCAATATTGTATTTGGCATGGGAACCATCAAATGTTCACCCCGTTTTAGGCGTGAACAAACAATTTCATCACTGTTGATAATAGGCACATCACGGATAGGCAGCCCCGCGAGATTTGGATTTCGCACCGAGATATTCATCGTTTGCAGCAGTTCATGCTTCAATCCATTTTTTGAATCAAAGTCTTTAGCTTCAGCATCAACACTGATGCGAAATATTAAACGCAGGATCCACATCACCAGCAAAATGCCACAAATCCCGAACGGATAAGCCATTGCATAGCCCATCCCCATTTTATCGACTAACGCAGGATCCGAGCCTAAATCAGTCAGGATTTGTTGCCCAGCACCTAGCGCTGGAGTGTTGGTTACCGCGCCTGAAAATACGCCTAAAATGACAGGCAGAGGAACATCAAAAATCTTATGCACTAACGCAGTTACGATACCGCTCAGAACCACCATAAGAATGGCAAAGCCATTCAACCTCAATCCAGATACACGCAGAGAGGAGAAGAAGCCAGGACCGACCTGAATCCCAATGGTATATACGAATAAAATCAGGCCGAATTCCTGAATGAAATGCAGCATATCGCCGTTAAGACTGAGATCATACGATTGTGCAAAATGACCAACCACAATCCCGCCAAACAGCACACCACCAATTCCGAGCCCCACACCATATATACGCCAATTGCCGATCCACAATCCCAGAACAGCAACAAGCGCCAGCATACTCACCGTAAGGGCGATATCGCTCATCGTACACATCCTTGATTAACAGGTAATAAAAGGCGGCATATGACTTGCTCGCCAGTGGTCTATGAAAATGTCATAACCACTTATAGTTACTGCAGATTCTCGCAAAAGCCGCTGCATACAACTGTGGTGTAAACCACATAACCGCTGCCATTATGAAACGTTTCACCTATTAAAACTGCAAATTGGATATTTGCTGTCCGCTAATTCGATTTCTCTCTTCTTCCAATCACATGCCTCATGCATTACACCGCGCGAGTTTTCTACAAAACAATAATTCCTACAAAACAATAAATAGCAAGGAGAGCGCTGGTAAACATAGCCCTTTAAGCTAAGTTAACTATTAGTTGTTGTGATTATTATTTCATTGTTTGGTATCTTCTCCTGTGGATTTAGGGATGTCCAAACAGTGATTAAGTGAAGAAAATTTCTCGCGAGGGGCGAGTATGGCATCGAAAAAAGAGTTAGATGAGTTTCAGCGCTGGTGGGCAACCGAAGGTGATTGGGTCGAAGAGCCCAACGAACGGCGCAAAGGTATGAGTGGCGTTCAGCGCATCGAACGTGACGGAAAAACGCTCTATGTAAAACGTCAGGTAGCGCATCTATTCCACTCGCTACGTTATCCGTTTGGTCGCCCAACGATTGTGCGTGAGATTCAAGTCATTGATGAACTCGCCGCAGCTGGTGTGATTGTTCCCAAAATCGTTTATGGCAAAGCGTTACAAATTAACGGTGAGTGGCGTGCATTATTGGTGACGGAAGATATGAAGGATTTCGTCAGCATTGGTGACTGGTATGAACAAAATATGCATCTCGACTGCAGTCCTGAAGTAAAGGCAGAAATGTTTAAACAGATCGCCGTTGCTTTCAAAAAAATGCATAGCGTTAATCGCCAGCATGGCTGCTGCTACGTGCGTCATATTTATGTGAAGAGCCGTGGTGAAGTATTGGCTGGATTTTTGGACTTAGAAAAAAGCCGCCGCCGCTGGGTTAGGCAAAAGGCGGTACTGCACGATTTTAAGCAGTTAGAAAAATATTTGTCCCCCATTCCTCCTGAAGATTGGCAGAAGGTCAAAGAGCAGTATTATTCTTTATAGTTCAAATGGTTGGGTAAATAAAAATGTTATGGGCAGGTTAAACCTGCCCTAATAATTTCTATTTTTTATGCACCACCTGCGGATTCACGCAGTTTTCCTTTGCTGTTCCCGTCAATGCCGCAATTAAGTTATCTACTGCGCACTCCGCCATGCCATAACGAGTTTCATGTGTCGCAGAGCCAATATGGGGGGCTAGCACGACATTTTTAAGCGTCATTAGCTCAGAGTCTTTTGGCAAAGGTTCCCGCTCGAAAACATCTAAGCCGGCCGCATGGATTGTTCCATCTTTAAGCGCTTCAACCAGTGCATCTTCATCAACCACAGGACCGCGCCCTGCATTGATTAAAATGGCACTCTTTTTCATTTTGTCTAATTGTTCACGCCCAATCATGTGGTGCGTTTGTGGCGTCAGCGGCAGCGTAATGCAGACGAAATCAGACTGCGTCAACAGCGTGTCCAAATCGCAATGCTGAGCCGCATATTTTTGGTTGGCTTCCAGGTTTGGCGTACGCGTGTTGTAAAGCACCTTCATACCAAAGCCAAAGTGGGCACGCTGCGCCAGTGCCATCCCGATACGCCCCATGCCAAGAATGCCGATGGTTTTATGGTGAACGTCTGTTCCGTAATACTTCGCATCAAGGCTATCATTCCAATGACCTGCGCGTACCCATGCATCCAACTCGGGAATGCGGCGAGCCGTTGCCAACATCAAGCCCATCAGCGTGTCTGCCACAGTTTCAGTTAACACCGTCGGCGTATGCATCAGTAAAATATGACGGCGCGTCATCTCATCGACATCAAAATTATCGTAACCCACCGATATCGTTGAAACCGCCCGCAGTTTTGGCGCCTGAGCCAGCAGGTCTGCATCAATGCGCCCACCCGAGCCAATCAGCCCTTCAGCATTTTTCAGCGCCTGTAAAAATGCGGGATAGGTTTGATGAGAAAGCTCGTCAAAGGCAGTTACGTTAAAATACTGGTTGAGCTTCTGCCGTAGATCGGCCGGCAGTGTTTTATACAACACGATGGCAGGTTTCATGTTCGCTCCTTGGAGATCCGCGATTTTATAGTGAGGGGCGCGTCAAGATTGTCTGATAATTCAGCCCCTTTCATTTCAGCATAACAGCGAAAGGCACACACAGGGTTCCGAATTACGTCTTAATCAGAGTGCATTTTAAAGATTGTGCCAACAAAAAAGGGCGTTGTTAGAACAACGCCCTTTCAGAGATGGGGAAGAAAGTGAAATTGATTAACCAAAAAAATTAAATAGCGCAGCGCATAATACAGCAGCAAATGCAGTCTGCGAGGTGTGCCCAGCCGCAGCGCTTAATTCAGTACCATGCGAGATCATGGCAAGCAGCGAATCGATCATCATAATCCTCCAAAAACGGTGTCGACGATCATACCGATCCACACGGTGCGGTTAAAGATCTGACCAGCTCTTTTTTTGTGCGCTCGATTGTATTTTTATTAACCAGATACCATTCATTAACACACAACCGATAGATCGTGTCACATTACTCCATGCCCAACTCTTTTAACTTACGCGTCAGGGTATTACGCCCCCAGCCAAGCAATCTCGCCGCTTCCTGTTTATGTCCTTGGGTATGGCGCAGAGCCGTTGTTAACAGAATACGTTCCATCTCTGGCTGTGCTTCAGATAACAAATCTTGATGCCCTGAACGTAAAGCATGTTCTGCCCATTGGGCTAATAAGGCTGACCAGTGACCAGAGGGAGACGTTCCGCCCGTGGTTTCCGGTACGCTAGTTTCAAATAGCTCGCTCGGTAAATCCTGAACGAGCAGTTCCTGCCCCGCAGCCATTACTGTTAGCCAGCGACAGGTGTTTTCTAACTGACGCACGTTGCCTGGCCACGGCAAACGCGTTAGCGCCAGCTCGGTATCGGGATGCAATACTTTGGCTTCCACGCCTAATTCGGTAGCGGCAACTTTTAAGAAATGACGCGCCAAGCGTGGAATATCCTCACGGCGCTCACGTAAAGGCGGAAGGTGTACACGGATCACATTCAGGCGATGGAATAAATCCTCACGGAATTTCCCCTCCTGAACGCGCTGCTCAAGATTTTGATGCGTTGCGGCAATAATACGTACATCCACTTTTACCGGCGCATAGCCCCCCACGCGATAAAACTGACCATCTGCCAGCACGCGTAACAAGCGGGTTTGAACATCCAACGGCATGTCACCGATTTCATCCAAAAACAACGTGCCGCCATCGGCTTGCTCAAAGCGCCCCTGACGGATTTGATTGGCGCCAGTAAACGCCCCTTTTTCATGGCCAAACAATTCCGACTCAATCAGGTCTTTAGGGATTGCCGCCATGTTCAGTGCAATAAAGGGCGCTTTTCCGCGAGGGCTGTGGCGATGCAGAGCATGGGCAACCAATTCTTTACCAGTACCCGACTCGCCGTTAATCAGCACGCTGATGGAAGAGCGAGACAGGCGGCCAATAATGCGGAAAACATCCTGCATAGCAGGCGCTTCGCCGATGATATCGGCTGCGGGATCGTTTACGGGTTGACTACGTGCTGGCTGCTGCTGTTCTTGATAATGACTGATTGCACGTTCAACAAGAGCCACCGCTTCATCAATATCAAACGGTTTTGGCAGATAATCGAAAGCCCCTTGCTGATAGGCACTGACCGCAGCATCCAAATCAGAATGCGCCGTCATTATGATGACCGGAAGCATCGGATGACGTTGTTTAATCTGCTTAAGCAACGCCAAACCATCCATTCCCGGCATGCGAATATCAGAGAGTAAAACATCTGGCGTTTGGGTGGCTAAGGCATCTAGCACCTGATTTCCGTTCTCAAACGTGACACAGCGCATACCCGCGCCGGTCAGTGCTCGTTCCAGCACCCAGCGAATGGAACTGTCATCATCTACGATCCAGACGATTCCTTGTTGCGTTGTCATAGTCGTCACCTCTGTTTACAGGTGGGCGATACGCCGGTTTGGTCAGTTACTTGCGAATAGGCAAGTAAACTGAAAATTCGGTGTGGCCCGGCCAGCTATTAAATTCTATTTTACCCTGATGCTGATCGATAAGATTTCGCGCAATCGATAGGCCAAGTCCAGTACCACCTTCACGGCCGCTGACCATCGGATAAAACAAAGTATCGTGCAGATGGGCGGGGATCCCCGGGCCATCATCTTCAATATCTATACGCGCCGCGAGGCGATAGCGCTCGCCATGCAGCGTGAGTTGAAATGCAGTGCGCGTGCGCAGCGTTATGGTGCCGCCAGCATTGCCTAGCGCCTGTAGTGCGTTGCGTGTGATATTCAGCAACACCTGTTCTATTTGTTCTGGGTCGTGCTCTAGCTCTGGTAGGCTGGGATCGTAATCTCGCACCAGCGTGACGTTATCGGGGCACTCCAACGATACCAACTGACACACCCGTTCTGCCACCTGATGAATGCTCTGCGTTACATGCTGACCCGGACGCTGTGGCCCAAGCAGACGATCAACCAGATTTCTCAATCGATCGGCTTGCTCAATAATCACCTTGGTGTATTCAGTCAGTGACTGATCCGGCAACGCTTTAGCCAATAGTTGTGCTGCACCGCGTAATCCCCCTAGCGGATTTTTAATCTCATGCGCCAAGCCGCGAACTAAATCGCGAGCGGCAACCTGCTGGGCGTGTTGCAGTTGTTCTTGGCTAAGGCGACGCTGGCTATCCATTGGTGACAGCTCCAGCAAAATAAAATCATCGCTCATTGGCT
The DNA here is from genome assembly GCF_020150375.1 of Hafnia paralvei. Lineage (NCBI taxonomy): Bacteria > Pseudomonadati > Pseudomonadota > Gammaproteobacteria > Enterobacterales > Hafniaceae > Hafnia > Hafnia paralvei. The sequence continues at coordinate 4,552,101 of NZ_CP083737.1, forward strand.
GGGCGGTCAGCGCCATGATGTGCGCATGCCCGTCGATCACCAGCGTCACTTCGTTATCGGTAAACCCCTGCCCCGCATGCAAGCTGTCGTGCATCAAGCGCACATTCAGCGAAAAATACCCCAACAAATCCGGCAACGGCGTACCAAATAATTTGCGTGAACTTTGCGCCAGTAGCTGCTGAGCAGCAGGGTTGGCATAGTGCACTGCCAGATTACGGTCGAGCAGCAAAACACAGGTAATAAGAGAATTGAGGATCTGCCCAGAATCAGGCTGTTTACGTGCGGTTTGTGCATCGGTCAGGGATTGGTCAGCCATACTACGAGCTCCTGCACTGTTTTGGTGCAAATAAGATAAATGCACTTTAGCATGCTTTCAAAACCTTGGGATTTAGCGAGTAAAATTTCGCTACTGCCACCCAGAAGTTGAGTTGCTCAGAAAAGTGGAGAAAAAAACCCATCCGAAGATGGGTATAAAGTTTCCACGGCAACAAAAAATCGACGAACCAATTTGAATCTTTTAACGGCACCTCACCAAGAGATGCCAAACGCATAAACGAGTGTAATTAAACGCTGTTTTAAACGCTGTAGTACAGTTCGAACTCAACCGGATGTGGAGTCATGCGCACACGTTCCATCTCTTCCTGACGCAGTGCAATGTAAGCATCAATCGCGTCATCGGTGAACACGCCACCACGGGTCAAGAATTCGCGGTCTGCATCCAGACAGGCCAGCGCTTCGTCCAGAGAACCCGCCACGGTTGGGATCTCTTTCGCTTCTTCTGGCGGCAGGTCATACAGGTTTTTATCCATCGCATCGCCCGGATGGATTTTGTTTGCAATGCCGTCTAAGCCAGCCATCAGCAGTGCCGCGAAGCACAGGTATGGGTTAGCCGCTGGGTCTGGGAAACGAACTTCGATACGACGCGCTTTAGGGCTTGCAACCACTGGAATACGGATAGAAGCAGAACGGTTACGGGCTGAGTACGCCAGCATAACTGGAGCTTCATAGCCTGGAACCAAACGCTTGTATGAGTTAGTGGTTGGGTTAGCCAGCGCGTTAATTGCTTTCGCGTGTTTGATAACGCCGCCGATGTAGTACAGCGCCATTTCAGACAGACCGCCGTATTTGTCGCCTGCGAACAGGTTAGTCCCGTTCTTGGAGAGAGACATATGGCAGTGCATACCAGAACCGTTATCACCAAACATTGGCTTAGGCATAAAGGTGGCGGTTTTGCCAAACGCGTGAGCCACATTGTGAACCACGTATTTGTAAATCTGAATTTCGTCAGCTTTTTTGGTCATGGTATTGAAGCGGGTTGCCACTTCGTTCTGACCAGCAGTTGCCACTTCATGGTGATGCGCTTCAACCACCAAGCCCATATCTTCCATAGTCAGACACATGGTAGAACGAATGTCCTGCGAAGAATCGACTGGAGGAACTGGGAAATAACCGCCTTTCACCGCAGGACGATGGCCTTTGTTGCCGCCTTCGTACTTGGTGCTGGAGTTCCATGCGCCTTCGATATCGTCGATAGCGACGTGGGAACCACGGATACTGCTACCGAAGCGAATGTCATCGAACAAGAAGAATTCTGGCTCTGGCCCAAACAGAACGGTGTCCGCAATGCCAGAAGAACGCAGGAAATCCTCTGCACGTTTAGAGATGGAACGCGGATCACGATCGTAGCCCTGCATGGTGCCTGGCTCAAGAATGTCACAACGGATAATCAGAGTTGGCTCTTCAAAGAAAGGATCCAGAACCGCAGTGCTTGCATCAGGCATCAGCACCATGTCGGATTCATTGATACCTTTCCATCCACCGATAGAGGAGCCGTCAAACATTTTGCCTTCTTCAAAGAAGTCAGCATTGACTTGATGAGCAGGGATCGTAACGTGCTGTTCTTTACCTTTAGTATCAGTAAAACGCAGGTCTACGAATTTGACTTCATGCTCATTCAGCATTGTTAATACGTGTTCAGCGGACATACTCTACTCCCGGTTGCCTAAGGTCGTCGTGGAACGAATCTGTATATTTAAATGGTTTATTCACCATAAATTTATACAAGCTAAAACCATGCCAACTTTACAAATCGCTCGGAAAGCGCATAATTGGCGTATCTGGTGGTAGGAGACTATGCACTAGAATAGAATTCCGCACCAGAATGGTGCAATGTAAGATTTCATATGCACCATTCCAGTGCAAATTGTTCATTCCCGCGCCGTTTGGCATCGTGAATAGGATCACAAACTCACCTTTTTACGGTTGTTTATAAGAGATGCTTGTGATCTTGTTTAGTCCCTCGCTTATTACGTGTACAATAGCGCGCTATTTCTAATGCCTGAGGCAAAGCTGTGATCGAAAATCTGCGTAACATCGCCATTATTGCGCACGTTGACCATGGGAAAACTACCCTGGTTGACAAGTTGCTACAACAATCCGGTACATTCGGTGAACGTGAAGAAGCAACTGAACGCGTAATGGACTCCAACGATTTGGAGAAAGAGCGTGGGATTACCATCCTCGCGAAAAACACCGCTATTAATTGGAAAGACTACCGTATCAACATCGTGGATACCCCGGGGCATGCTGACTTCGGTGGTGAAGTTGAACGTGTAATGTCTATGGTTGACTCGGTACTGCTGGTTGTTGACGCAATGGATGGCCCTATGCCGCAGACACGTTTCGTGACCAAAAAAGCATTTGCTAATGGTCTGAAACCTATTGTGGTTATCAACAAAGTTGACCGTCCTGGCGCGCGTCCTGACTGGGTTGTCGATCAGGTATTCGACCTGTTCGTCAACTTGGATGCAACCGACGAGCAGCTGGACTTCCCAATCGTTTACGCTTCTGCGTTAAACGGTATCGCGGGTCTGGACCATAACGATATGGCCGACGACATGACTCCGCTGTATCAAGCGATTGTTGACCATGTATCTCCGCCACAAGTTGAAGCTGACGCACCTTTCCAGATGCAAATCTCTCAGCTGGACTACAACAACTATGTAGGCGTAATCGGTATCGGCCGCATCAAACGCGGTAAAATCAAACCTAACCAACAGGTGACTTTGATCGATAGCGAAGGCAAAACACGTAACGGTAAAGTCGGTAAAGTTCTGACCCATATGGGTCTGGAGCGTATCGAAGCTGACGTTGCTGAAGCTGGCGACATCATCGCAATCACCGGTCTGGGTGAACTGAACATTTCTGACACCATCTGTGAAGTCGGTAATGTTGAAGCTCTGCCTGCGCTGAGCGTTGATGAACCAACCGTGACCATGTATTTCTGCGTAAACACCTCTCCGTTCTGCGGTAAAGAAGGTAAGTACGTGACCTCCCGTCAGATTCTGGAGCGTCTGCAGAAAGAACTGGTACACAACGTTGCTCTGCGCGTTGAAGAAACCGAAGATGCTGACGCATTCCGCGTTTCAGGCCGTGGTGAACTTCACCTGTCGGTTCTGATCGAAAACATGCGTCGTGAAGGCTTCGAGCTGGCAGTATCTCGTCCTAAGGTTATCAACCGTAAGATTGATGGCCGTATGCAAGAACCGTTTGAAAACGTCACTCTGGATATCGAAGAGCAGCACCAGGGTTCAGTCATGCAAGCCATGGGTGAACGTAAGGGCGACGTTAAAAACATGGTTCCAGATGGCAAGGGTCGTATCCGTTTGGATTACATCATCCCTGCTCGTGGCCTGATCGGCTTCCGTACTGAATTCATGACTATGACTTCTGGTACTGGCTTGCTGTACTCCACTTTCAGCCATTACGACGATGTACGTCCAGGCGATATCGGCCAACGTCAGAACGGCGTGCTGATCTCTAACGGTCAGGGTAAAGCGGTTGCGTTTGCTCTGTTCGGTCTGCAGGATCGCGGTAAGCTGTTCTTGGGTCACGGTGCTGAAGTTTATGAAGGCCAGATCATCGGTATTCATACTCGTTCTAACGACCTGACTGTAAACTGCCTGACCGGTAAGAAACTGACTAACATGCGTGCTTCCGGTACCGATGAAGCAACCACTCTGGTTCCTGCGATCAAAATGTCTCTGGAACAAGCGCTGGAATTCATCGATGACGACGAACTGGTAGAAGTTACTCCAGTATCAGTACGTATTCGTAAACGTCACCTGACAGAAAACGACCGTCGCCGCGCAGCTCGTGGCCCTAAAGAAGACTAATCTTCTTTAACGATCGTTCACGTCTGATATCAGGGCACCTTAGGGTGCCCTTTTTTACGTTTAAAATTTAAAACCCCTGACGGAAAATAGGCGGCACTTAAATCCAGTTTTCGTCTAGGTCTGCCACCTTAGCCGCCGTTTGCTTGACAGAAAACTTGTCATTCATCCCTTTAATCTGAAAGACCGCTACGGCATTGCTTAATGAGCCAGAGAGCTCTTCCACGTTGGTCGCCGTCGTTGCCACCTGTTCTACTAATGCGGCGTTCTGTTGCGTCACCTGATCCATCTGAGTGATCGCCACGCGGATCTGTTCTACTCCACGGCTTTGTTCTTCAGACGCATAAGAAATGCTATCCATCATCGTGCTTGCCTTAGTAATGGCACCCGTCATTTCCGCTATGGTTAACCCAGTTTTGTCTGCCAGCTCCGCACCTTCCTGAATATGGTGGGAAGACTCAGATATTAGGCTGTTAATCTCCTTAGCGGACTGCGCAGACCGTTGAGCAAGATTACGAACCTCGCTAGCGACCACAGCAAATCCACGACCAGCCTCTCCAGCCCGAGCGGCTTCTACCGCCGCATTTAGCGCCAGAATATTGGTTTGGAACGCAATACTGTCTATGACGCTAATAATGTCACCCATCTTCTGCGCATTGGTTTTAATCACGTGCATTTTGCTATTCATCTCTTTCATCTGCTGCTCACCTTCATTGGCGATGGTGGCAGAAGCTTGGATCATTGACGAAGCCTGCACAGCATTATCAGCGTTAAGCTTAACGGTAGATGAAATCTGCTCCATGCTCGCAGCAGTCTGCGCTAGAGCAGAGGCTTGCTCCTCGGTTCGGCTAGACAGATCGGTATTACCCGCAGAGATTTCTTGAGTGCCAATGTTGATAGAATCCACGCCGTCGCGGATGGATTTCACCGTCTCGATCAATTCATACTGCATTTCTTGCAACGAGGCACACAACCGACCAATTTCATTATTGTTTTCGACTTCAATCGTATGGCGAAGATCGCCTTTACCAATTTGCTCAAAATAGCCAGAAACCTTGCTTAAGGGTTTCACTAAAATACGATCTAGCCAGAAATAGGCTGCCAAGAATAGTAGAGCGACCACCACCAAAATCGCACACATCACCAAAATAGAGATTCGATATGAAGCCTTACTGATTTCGCTGATCTTGACCAGATTCTCCTGACGCAGTTGTTCATAATTTTTGTATTTTTCATCGTAACCGCTACGAGCCTTCTGACGAGCATCCTGATAGTCCGTCATGCTCTTTTGCAGCTGCTCTGGGGTAGTGAAATTCTCGAAGATACCAATATTGGTTAATGCGCTCGCCACCTGATCCTCCTGAGCTTTTTTCATGATCTTACCCAGCTCTGGCTGTTCCATGGTTAGCCCAGGAATTTTCATAAACAGTTCAAAGTTCTGCTGCGAGGTTTGCAATTCATGACGCAAAGCCTTAACCACTTGAGGAACATTAACCGGCATGCGATTGGTTAATTGAATAAACGTGCTATCGATAATTGATCTCAGACGCAATACGGCATCACGAGAATCGGATAAAACCTTCTGTTCATTGGCCGTCGTTTCAAGAAAATTAATGTCCTTATCATTTTGATTAATAAAATATATTCCCATACCGCTAGCGGCAAGTTGAAGTATGGCAAATACTGCTAGCAGCAGTAACAATCCTGTTCTGATTTTTAGGTTTTTAAACATAGTGTCCTTGCCTTGTCTTGGGGAAAAATATGCACTCTGATTGGCTATCGGCGTAAGTTAGAAAAGTCTTATACCCACAGCAAAATAAAGGTTTTGCTGCTAATGAATTTGGGTTTGGTAGCGAACAATTGTGATCTATGTCCAATTTTTACGCGTTTAGGGACCCAGTTTTGCTATAGAGGTGTTGTGAAAAAGGAGATAACAGGGGAGTTTGGGTTAAGGCGTTTATAGTTGGTGTGTATTCCCACCTGCGGTTTCAAGCTAAAGTTAAAAACTCACAAAAAATCAGGAGCGTCACATGTTGTACATCTTTGATTTAGGGAATGTGATTGTTGATATAGATTTCAAACGTGTACTTGGGGTGTGGAGCAAGTATAGCGGCGTACCATTGGCGACGCTCTCTGAACGCTTCAAGATGGGAGAGGTTTTTCAGCAGCACGAACGTGGAACCATTACCGACGAAGAGTTTGCCGAAAAACTCTGTGCAGAAATGGGCATCGCACTTAGCTTTGAACAATTTGAGCTAGGCTGGCAATCGATATTCGTTGGCCTGCGTCCAGAAGTCATTGAGCAAATGAAGAAGTTGCGTAGCTACGGCAATCGCGTTGTCGTGCTGTCTAATACCAACCGTCTGCATAGCAACTATTGGCCGAAACACTATCCTGAAGTTGAAGCTGCAAGCGATCACATGTATCTCTCTCAAGATCTCGGCATGCGTAAACCTGAGGCGGAAATTTATCGGTATGTACTGGAGCAGGAGCATTGCCCCGCAAGCGATGCCGTATTCTTCGATGACAATGAAGAAAACGTGACAGCAGCGAGAGCATTGGGGATTAAGTCTATTCTGGTGACGGATAATAAAGTGGTGCCAGAGTATTTTGCGTAACGCGATATCTACATTTATTTTGTCGATACCGTCACATTTTTTTGCGCAACCCTAAGAAAACGTTAACATTAAAAGATGTTTAATCGCTCAGGCAGCAATTTCGTTGTCTGGGCGTTGTTTTCAGGAGGGGTTATGTCCCTGTTTTCTCGACAGTCTGCTAAATCCTGCGTCTCCTTTGGGCGTTTGCTATGGGCCAGAGTGAATCACGATCGGGTGAGTATGATGGCGGGCAGTCTGGCCTATATCTCTCTGCTTTCGTTGGTTCCACTCGTCACGGTTATTTTCTCCCTGTTCGCGGCGTTTCCGATGTTTGGCGAAGTTTCCGAGCAGCTAAAGCACTTTATCTTCACCAATTTTGTCCCTGCAGCCGGTGATGTGGTGCAGTCCTATCTCGAACAGTTCGTTGCAAACTCCAGCAAAATGACCGCCGTGGGTGCCGTTGGGCTGATTGTGACCGCATTGCTGGTGATTTCTTCCGTCGATGGCGCACTCAATCACATTTGGCGCAGTCGAACCCAGCGCCCTATTGTCTATTCATTTGCCATCTATTGGATGGTACTTACGCTTGGGCCTATTCTCGTCGGTGCCAGTATGGCAATCAGCACCTACTTATTATCGATCCGCTGGCTAGCCATGGCTGGCGTGTATTCACTGGTCGATCAGGTACTACGTATCTTCCCGTTACTATTGTCATGCGCCAGCTTCTGGTTAATTTATTGCGTGGTGCCGACTCAAAGAGTCCCTGCCCGTGATGCTCTATGTGGCGCGATAGTAGCGGGATTGCTGTTTGAACTCGGTAAAAAAGCCTTTGGCTTATACGTAACAATGTTTCCGTCGTATCAATTGATTTATGGCGTGTTGGCCGTGATCCCGATACTGTTTGTGTGGGTCTATTGGAGCTGGTGCATTGTCCTGCTCGGAGCGGAGATCACCGTTTCATTGAGCGAATACCGCGCGATGCACCAGCGAGAAAGGCGAGAAGAAAGTAAGCAAATTCAACTAACATCGCCAGAAAACGATAAGGAATAGAGAAACGAAATGATAGCGTTAATTCAAAGAGTCACGCAGGCCAGCGTTGTTGTTGAGGGGAATACCGTGGGTGAAATTGGCCCAGGGCTGCTGGTATTACTGGGTGTTGAAAAAGATGATAACGAGCAGAAGGCTCAACGACTCAGAGACAAAGTACTCGGCTACCGCATTTTTAGTGATGAAAACGACAAGATGAATCTTAACGTTACACAAGCTGGCGGCAGTGTGCTGGTAGTTTCTCAGTTTACGTTGGCAGCTGATACCCAAAAAGGCATGCGCCCAAGTTTTTCTGGTGGGGCGGCTCCAGACGAAGCCGAACGCCTGTATGAATACTTTGTTGGCCAGTGTCGTGAAACAGGAATAAATACCCAGACAGGGCAGTTTGCGGCAGATATGAAGGTTTCGTTACTTAACGATGGGCCGGTCACTTTCTGGCTTCAAGTTTAGGCTATTTAGCACTCAGGCTGTGTGTTCAAGCCATGATGTTTATCTGTATCTTTGCGATTGTACGATGAGAGAGAGCAAGTCATGTATCACCTGCGAGTTCCAGTTACAGAGCAAGAGCTAAAAGATTATTACCAGTTCCGCTGGGAGATGCTGCGTAAGCCGCTACATCAACCGGTGGGATCGGAGCGAGATGCCTATGATGCCATGGCGCATCATCAAATGGTGGTCGATGAATCGGGAAAGCCCGTGGCGATTGGGCGCTTATATATCAATGCCGATAATGAGGCCTCAATCCGCTTTCTCGCCGTAGATCCTGCCGTACAGGCCAAAGGTCTAGGAACACTAGTGGCAATGACTCTGGAGTCCGTGGCACGCCAAGAAGGGGTTAAGCGCGTAGTATGTAGCGCGCGTGAAGATGCCGTAGAGTTTTTTGCCAAGCTCGGTTTCGAAAATCAGGGCGAAATTACCGCACCGCAAACGACCCCCGTACGCCACTTTCTTATGATTAAACCCGTAGCAACATTAGATGACATCTTGCACCGCCCCGACTGGTGTGCGCAGTTGCAAAAAGCGTGGTACGAAAATATTCCGCTCAGCGAAAAGATGGGCGTACGTATCAGCCAATATACTGGTCAGCGTTTCGTGACAACCATGCCAGAGTCAGGCAATCAAAACCCTCATCAAACGCTGTTTGCAGGTAGTCTATTTTCGCTCGCCACGCTCACAGGCTGGGGACTTATTTGGTTGCTGCTGCGTGAACGGCATCTTGGGGGAACGATTATTCTGGCAGATGCCCATATTCGCTATAGCGCACCGATTACTGGCCGTCCGCGAGCGGTGGCCGATCTCAGCTCTGTCAGCGGCGATCTTGACCGCTTGGCGCGTGGGCGCAAGGCACGAGTGCAGCTTTCAGTTAACTTATACGGTGATGAACACGCTGGCGCTGTGTTTGAAGGCACCTACATGGTGTTGCCAGCAACAGAGGATGATGAAGAGGGAAATATTCAGTAACCTTCCTGATATCGCCCCTCTCCAGCCAAGGCGAGGGGGATAACAAATCGCTTATGCTGCCTGCGGCATACCAACCTGCTTATTGCGCAAGAATAGCACCACCAGCGTCAGCCAGATAATTCCGCTCATGAGATTAAACAAGCTAAACCAGCTATTACCGCCCAGCAGATAAGCGTGCTTGGTTAACTCAATGCCAACGGTAAATATCAGCATGCTCAGCATCCCCATTGCGGCAGAAACTGTCCCTTTGCTCATATCACTGGAGAACAGCGTTAAGCGATACAAACCGGCGTTAGCAATACCGATACCGAAAGCATAGATGCTCAGGCCTGCCGTCATCCACAGATAGGCATGAGAAGCATGAACCGTCGCAATAGCCGCCAACGCTAACCCAAACATCATGGGCCATGCGCCCAACTTGATCAACGAGCGCACGCTGCGTTTGCTGGTCAATTTAGCTAACGTGAAGTTACCCAGAATCAGCGCGCCAAATACAGGCACCTGTAGCAAACCGTAATCATAACTGCTTAACCCTTCCCCGCTAATAATGATCACCGGAGACTGTGCGATCCATGCTAACAGTGGCAGGCTAGCGAAGCCTGTCGCCAGCGCACCACACAAAAAGTGGCGGTTAGACAGTACCTGCTTGTAGTCCGAGCCTAATGCCTGTAGCGAAAGCTTCTCACCACGACGCGTTGCGGTTTCAGGCATGGCACGCCACAGCCCATAAAACGCAAACGCCGCCAGTGCGGCAAACATCACAAACATCATTTGCCACGGAAACACATGCACCCAAGCAGCTCCGGCAAGCGGCCCAAGCAGAGGTGCGATAAGCGCTACGTTGGCCATCAGCGCGGTGATTTTTATACACACCGCCTCGTCAAAGGACTCCTGAATCGCGGCATAACCTACGGCACCGATAAAGCACAAGCTCACTCCCTGCAAAAAGCGCAGCAGCGTAAATTGCTCGATCGTTTGCGCCAGTAAGATCGCCAAGCAGGTCACGACAAAATAAGCCACGCCGGTCAACATCACCGGACGGCGCCCAATTCGATCTGACAAGGGACCTAGCAACCATTGCAGGAACATTCCCCCAGCCAGATAAGCCGTCATGGAGGTTGGCACCCACTCTTGGCCAACGTTAAATTCTTGCACCACGGTAAGCATACCGGGCTGAATCATATCGTTACCGATATAAGTGGTGAATTCATAGAGAACCAAACAAAGCGGAAATAACAGCGCCTGTCGGCCCAATCGCCCTGCGGCGGAAAGAGACTTTTGCATATTTATTAGTTATTTGAATATTCAGAAAAGAAAAAAGAAACCCGGCGATGTGTTGGTTAACAGATAAACCTTACGAACAACATTAGGCTGGGTGGCTATTTTGCCGCCAATTGTCACTCTTGGCAATCAGTGATGTGTAACTCAAAACATAAATCCTGATTAAGCTTGAGCATTGTTCTGATTGCCGTTGCAAGGGATGGAAGGTTAACCTGTTTTTAACAAAAGACACCGTGGATAGTAAGCGGAATTCAGGTAAGGGTTTGACGCACAGACATGAGTCAGAAAATCATTTGGATAGACAATTTACGCGCCGTTGCCTGCTTGATGGTCGTGATGATCCACTCTACGACATATTACGTTACCAACGGATTCAGCATAGGCCTATTCAATTGGGACGTAGCAAACATTCTGAACTCAGCTTCGCGCGTGTGTGTGCCGCTGTTTTTCATGATTTCAGGCTATCTTTTTTTCGGTGAAAAATCGGCTCAGGGACGACATGTTTTGCATGTTCTGCGCTGTTTACTGTTTTATAGCGCGTTGGGATTACTGTATATCAGCACGCTTACCCATATAAATCCGTGGCTTTCGGTTCGCTATTTCCTTGTCAAACCGGTGTTTTATCACCTGTGGTTCTTCTATGCGATTTTAGCGCTGTATATTATTTCGCCACTGATTAGCGTTCGCGCCGTCAGCGCCCGTTATTTGGTCGTCGTGGTCGCGGTACTTGCCGTTATCGCTAATCCCAACCTGCCTGCCTATAGCTATGCTGGTATAAAGCTGTTGCCCGTCAATCTTCATATCTCCGGCGACATGTTTTACTACCTGCTGTATGCGCTCATGGGACGTGCTTTAGGCATGCTACATACCGAAAGAGCCCGTATTTCCTGGGGCGCTGCGCTGATATTCATTGGCTGCGTACTCGCCATTGCTTTCTCGACCTATCGCCAAACGCAGCACAATGGCGGCTTTACTGATACCTATTACATGTACTGTGGCCCGCTGGTGTTCATCGCCAGTTGCGCTATTTTGCTGTTCTTCAAAAATAACTTTAACCATTCGCAAGCAGGATGGATGGCATTTATTTCACGCCATTCCCTCGCCATCTATGGTTTCCATGCATTCTTTATCCACTTCATTCGTACTCATCATTTCGACATCAGAAGTTGGCCACTACTCGATATTTTCTTGGTCTTTGGGCTAGCACTGGCGGGAAGTTTGGCATGCAGTTGGGGGCTGGGAAAAATAGACAGAAAAGGATGGGTATCGTAATAAACTCCATCACTACTACATGAAAATGGAGTTCCCGCGATACCAACGTCTAGGCATTATTGGCTCGTTTTTATACATAATAATTACGGCACACGAGATGGCTATTTTTTATTAAGCCATATTATCGCCATAGCGGTCGCGATAGTCCTTTGGCGTCATCTGGTAGCCTTTTTTGAAAACCGAATAAAAATATTGCAGCGACGGATAGCCACACATCTGAGAGATCTCGTTGATCGACAGAGAAGTAGCGATCAGCAAATTACGCGCGCGATCGAGTTTCTCTTCATGGATCACGGCGTGGATTGTATGCCCTGTTTCATCTTTAAAACGTTTTTCCAAATTGGACCGAGACATCCCAACCGCATCCAACACCTGTTCAACCTTAATGCCTTTACAGGCGTGGTGGCGGATAAAATGCATCGCTTGAATAACCGAGGGATCGCGTAACGAGCGAAAATCTGTCGATCTTCGCTCTACGACGCGCATCGGAGGTACTAAAATTCGCTGCGGGGCGATCGGACTATCGCTCGACAACAACTGATGCAGCATTTTTGCCGCACGGTAGCCCATTTGGCGAGTCCCTTGCGCCACTGACGATAAAGCGACCCGCGACAAATAACGGGTTAACTCTTCATTGTCGATGCCGATAACGCTGATTTTTTCAGGTACAGCAATATCCAGATGCTCACACACCTGCAATAGATGACGTGCGCGCGCGTCCGTTACAGCAATAATTCCGGTTTGTGGCGGCAGTGTTTGCACCCAGTCAGCCAAGCGGTTTTGTGCGTATTGCCAGTTATCTGGCGTGGTTTCCAGCCCTTGATACACCACACCTTGATACTGTTCGGTAGCGACTAACTGTCGAAACGCATACTCGCGTTCCTGTGCCCAGCGCTTACCGCTGCTGCTAGGCAAACCGTAAAAAGCAAAACGGTTAATACCCTTCTCTTTGAGATGCATAAATGCGCTCTCGACCAGCGCATGATTATCGGTGGCAATATAGGAAACCGGAGGGTAATCCTCTTCACGATGGTAAGATCCCCCTACGCCCACGATAGGAACATCAACGCCGCGAAGCAAAGCTTCAATTTCGCGATCGTCAAAGTCAGCAATCACGCCATCGCCCAACCAGTCTTTGATATTGTCGATACGACAGCGGAAATCTTCTTCAATAAAAATATCCCAATCACACTGGGAAGCCTGCAAGTATTCGCCCACCCCCTCGACAACTTGGCGGTCATACGCTTTGTTGGCATTGAATAACAATGTAATGCGATAGCGTTTGGCAAACATGCTGGCTCCATTGAACAGTGATGGCGATGAGAAAAGATAAACCAGAATAAACAATGGGAAATGATGTTCGTAGAAAACTCATCCGGCTTTGTGCCGGATGAGTATGACCGATTTCACAGTTTAATATCTTGCTCCTGCGCACGTGGGCGATAAGTCCAGAGTGACTCCAGTTCCTCCAAAGATTTACCTTTAGTTTCAGGCACAAACTTCCACATGAACAATGCCGCAAGAATCCCCATCACACCGTAAATCCAATAAGAAAAACCGTTATGGAAATGGGCGACCAGATAGGAGTTTTTATCCATCATCGGGAAACTCCAGGAAACAAAGTAGTTAGCTATCCACTGAGCAGCAACGGCAATTGCCAGCGCTTTACTCCGGATCGCGTTAGGGAAAATTTCTGCCAGCAGAACCCAGCAAACCGGTCCCCATGACATGGCAAAAGCCGCCACATAAAACAGCATCGACGCCAAGGCCACTACGCCAGAAAGTTGAGCATAGAATGCAGTTCCTAAGCCAAACATCCCCAATGACATCCCGAGTGCGCCGATAATTTGCAGCGGTTTACGACCAAACTTATCCACCGTCATGATAGCAATCACGGTAAAGGTCAGGTTGATAACACCTACGATAATCGTTTGTAGCAACGCAATATCAGTACTCGCCCCCAGGGTCTTAAAGACTTCTGGTGCGTAGTACAACACCACATTAATGCCGACAAATTGCTGGAATACCGAAAGCATGATGCCAATAACGATCACTCCAGCACCAAACATCATCAGTCGTCCACTGGTATGTTCTGGATTATTCAACGATCGAGTAATATTTTTCAGCGCCACATCGGCCTGCAGTTTCCCCATAATGCGCGTTAATACATCGCCCGCACGTTGAGTTTGACCGCGAGCAATGAGCCAACGAGGACTTTCCGGCACGGTAAACAAAAGGCCAAAAAAGAGGATCGCTGGGATAGCCTCTGAAGCAAACATGTAACGCCAGCCGATACTGTTTAGCCACAGCGCATCGCCAGAGCGAGCGATAGAATAATTAACGCAATAGACCATGAGTTGGCCAAATATAATGGCGAACTGATTAAATGAAACTAACTTCCCGCGAATATCGGCCGGTGCAACTTCTGCAATATACATCGGTGAAAGCATCGAGGCCAATCCCACCCCTACGCCACCAATAATTCTATAAATAACAAACTCAGGTATATAACCAGCTAAATAAACGGGTATCCCGCCATCGGGGTTAATATCGCTAAGCCCCAATTCAGGCCAGGCAGAACCGATAGCAGAAATAAGAAATAGCAATGCTGCTATCATTAACGAATTGCGGCGACCAAAACGATTGCTGAGATATCCCCCCATAGCGCCGCCAATAATACAGCCAATCAGTGCGCTAGCAACACAGAAACCAAGCAGCGAGTTAGCCGCCGCCTCGCCTAAGCCTTGAGGCTGTACAAAGACTTGGTTAATGGAATCAACGGTACCTGAAATAACGGCGGTGTCATAACCAAATAGCAGCCCTCCTAAAGTGGCGACAAGCGTAATTCTAAAGATGTAGGATGAGTTGTAATTCTGTTTCATGTTAATTGCCCTGCCTTGATTTTTAGACATGCAACATCTGATTTTTAATAAAAATTCTTTTTATTTCTGTCCATAGAGTGAAATATTAATAAATCAGATAAGAGAGTATTCTTCGAGAGTAATTAAACTCGCTATTAATCCTCCGGTGGTCGTAGACTTAAAACAATTACCATATTTTACTTCTTGGTTATGAATTGTGTTTTTTATGACAATCATCATGTTTTGTTGCTAATTTTATTATTTTAGGAATTTTTGCGATATGGAGCACACTTAATAATTCTCTTAACGACAGTGTGAAATATCGTAATTGAGCTGTCGTAAATAGGCTTTCAATATGGAGGGGTTGATTACATTGAACCTATTTTGAGGGCATCACCATGCAAGCTTATTTCGATCAACTAGAACGTGTTCGTTTTGAAGGAACTAACAGCACCAATCCTTTAGCCTTCCGCCACTACAATCCAGACGAAATTGTTCTTGGTAAGCGCATGGAAGATCATCTGCGCTTCGCCGCATGTTACTGGCATACCTTCTGCTGGAACGGCGCCGATATGTTCGGTATCGGCTCATTCGATCGCCCATGGCAGCAGCCGGGTGAGGCTCTGGCTCAGGCGAAACGTAAAGCGGATGTGGCCTTTGAGTTCTTCCACAAACTCAATGTGCCGTACTACTGCTTCCACGATATCGACGTCTCTCCGGAAGGCGCGTCGCTCAAAGAGTACATCAACAACTTTGCAGTAATGACCGACGTGCTTGCCGAGAAGCAAGAAACCAGCGGAGTGAAACTGCTGTGGGGCACGGCTAACTGCTTTACCAATCCGCGCTACGGCGCAGGTGCGGCAACCAATCCAAATCCTGAAGTTTTCGCTTGGGCCGCCACTCAGGTTTGTCAGGCAATGCAAGCCACCAAAAAGCTGGGCGGTGAAAACTATGTATTGTGGGGTGGCCGCGAAGGTTATGAAACATTACTGAATACGGATTTGCGCCAAGAGCGCGAGCAATTAGGCCGCTTCATGCAGATGGTTGTCGATCACAAACACAAAATCGGCTTCCAAGGAACATTGCTGATTGAACCAAAACCTCAGGAACCGACCAAACACCAATACGATTATGATGTCGCCACAGTCTACGGATTCTTGAAGCAGTTCGGCTTAGAAAAAGAGATTAAGGTGAATATCGAAGCCAACCATGCCACGCTGGCGGGTCACACCTTCCATCATGAAATTGCTAACGCGATTGCCTTAGGTATCTTTGGCTCTGTCGATGCTAACCGCGGTGACGCACAGTTGGGCTGGGACACCGATCAGTTCCCCAATAGCGTTGAAGAAAACGCATTGATTATGTTCGAAATCCTCAAGGCAGGTGGCTTCACCACCGGTGGTTTAAACTACGATGCGAAAGTTCGCCGCCAGAGCACAGATAAATATGATCTGTTCTATGGTCATATTGGCGCAATGGACACAATGGCGCTGTCATTGAAGATCGCGGCAAAAATGATTGAAGATGGCGAATTAGATCGTCGCGTGGCTAAGCGTTATGCAGGCTGGAACGGTGAGTTTGGTCAGCAGGTCCTGCAAGGTAAACTCTCTCTGGACGCGATTGCGCAATACGCTCAGCAAAACCAACTGGCACCACAGCACCAAAGCGGGCATCAAGAGCTGCTGGAAAACGTAGTTAATCGCTATATTTTCGGCTGATACATATCGCTCCCTTAACCTCTCCCTGTCAGGGAGAGGTTTTTGATGAACACCAAACCATGACAGGAGTTTCACCATGTATCTGGGTATTGATTTAGGGACTTCCGGCGTAAAAGCCATATTACTCAGTGAAGACGGCAAGGTCATTGCCAGCCACGGCGAACCGTTACAGGTGAATCGACCGCACCCGCTGTGGTCGGAGCAAAACCCTGATGCCTGGTGGCAGGCCACTGACGCAGCGATTCAAGCGCTAGGCCAACATCGCTCGCTCAGCGCAGTACGGGCTATTGGCCTGACTGGCCAGATGCACGGTGCGACACTGTTAGACAAACAGCACAAAATTCTACGTCCAGCGATCTTGTGGAACGACGGACGCAGCGCACAGGAATGCCGAGAGCTAGAGCAGTGTGTTCCTAATTCTCGCCAAATAACCGGCAACTTAATGATGCCCGGATTTACCGCCCCCAAGCTAAAATGGGTGGCTAAACATGAGCCCGAGATCTTTGCGCAGGTCGATAAAGTACTCCTACCGAAAGACTATCTACGTTGGAAAATGAGTGGCGTATTCGCCAGCGATATGTCCGATGCGGCCGGAACCATGTGGCTAGACGTTGGCAAGCGTGACTGGAGCGATGAATTGCTGGCCGCCACAGGGTTAAAGCGCAGCCACATGCCTGCACTATTCGAAGGTTCACAAATCACGGGTGAACTGCTTTCAACCCTCGCAGAACGCTGGCACATGCCAGTGGTACCGATTATCGCCGGCGGCGGCGACAACGCAGCAGGTGCCGTCGGCGTTGGCCTATACCAGTCAGGCCAAGCCATGCTATCGCTGGGTACATCCGGCGTCTATTTTGCCGTCAGTGACGGTTTCTTAAGTAACCCTGAAAGCGCGGTACACAGCTTCTGTCATGCTTTACCGAATACATGGCATTTGATGTCAGTGATGCTTAGCGCGGCCTCTTGTCTCGACTGGGTGGCTAAACTGACAGGTATTCGCAGTGTAGCTGAACTGCTAAAGGAAGTAGAAAACAGCACTCCGGCTGAAGCTCCACTATGGTTTTTGCCATATCTCTCAGGAGAACGCACGCCGCATAATAATCCGGAAGCCAAAGGCGCATTCTGGGGATTAACCCATGAGCACCAACGTGCAGATTTGTGCCGTGCGGTGTTGGAAGGGGTGGGTTATGCACTCGCAGACGGCATGGATGTCCTGCACGCTACGGGACTCAAACCGCACAGTATTACACTCATCGGCGGTGGCGCTCGCAGCGCATATTGGCGGCAAATGCTGGCTGATATCAGCGGGCAAACGCTGGAATATCGCACTGGGGGCGACGTGGGGCCAGCCCTTGGCGCTGCGCGTTTAGCCCAGATAGCGCTGCATCCAAATACCCCTCTTGCAGACCTGCTGCCTGAGCTCCCATTGGAGCAAATGCATAAGCCTGACGCTGCTCGCCATGCGTGCTATCAGAAAAGACGCAAAGTTTTCAGAGAGTTGTATAAGGTATTGGAGCCATTGACAGCGCAAACGATATCGATGTGATGTGCAGACTGATACAACGGATTTAGACCACTAATCTGTGGTATATCGGTGGTCTAAATCTTTCACGCCCCGCAGGATAACCCATATGTACCACTGGCCGCCGCTGCGCGCGCACATGAATTAATTTCACCTTCCCCTGAACATTCATCATGCGAGAAATTCATTTAACTGTTGACTCAGTGACCAACTTACGGCAATTTCATGTTTAGACGTCTAAACGTATAGACGCTTAATGAAAACGATAATAAAAAGTGCGGCTACGCGCGAACAGGTCAACAAGAGGAAGACGGGGTATGAGTTTCTTTCACGCAAATCAGCGCGAGGCGTTGAACCAAAGTCTGGCAGAACTGCACGGACAAATTAATGTGTCATTTGAGTTCTTCCCGCCACGCACTAGCGAAATGGAAGATACTCTCTGGCAGTCCATCGATCGTTTGAGCAGCCTGAAACCCAAGTTTGTCTCTGTAACCTACGGCGCAAATTCTGGTGAACGTGACCGTACCCATAGCATTATTAAAGGCATCAAAGAACGCACCGGACTTGAAGCCGCGCCGCATCTTACCTGCGTAGACGCCACACGTGACGAACTGCGCACCATTGCTCAGGACTACTGGAATAACGGTATTCGCCATATCGTTGCCCTGCGCGGCGATTTGCCAGCCGGTGGCGGCAAACCGGATATGTATGCCTGCGATCTGGTTTCTTTACTGAAAGAGGTCGGGGATTTTGACATCTCGGTAGCGGCGTATCCAGAAGTACATCCAGAAGCGAAAAGCCCACAGGCCGATCTGATCAACCTCAAGCGCAAGATAGATGCCGGCGCCAATCGCGCAATTACCCAATTTTTCTTCGACGTTGAAAGTTACCTACGTTTTCGCGACCGTTGCGTGGCAACGGGCATTGACGTTGAAATCGTGCCAGGAATTCTGCCGGTATCCAACTTCAAGCAGCTACAGCGTTTTGCCACCATGACGAACGTGCGCGTTCCTCATTGGATGACCAACATGTTTGAAGGTCTAGATGACGACGCAGAAACCCGCAAAATGGTCGGAGCTAATATCGCGATGGATATGGTGAAAATCCTCAGCCGCGAAGGCGTGAAGGACTTCCATTTTTACACGCTAAACCGCGCTGAGATGAGCTACGCAATTTGCCATACTCTGGGTGTGCGTCCTGAAATACATGCCCCTATCACCGCTTAAACTGCATTCGTTACCCGTCTCCTCCCCCGTCAAAGGGGGTTAAAATCCGTTTCTACTCGATAAAAAAAACCACGCTACAAAGCGTGGTTTTTATTTTGACACCAGAGCAAATTAATATTCCCAAGTATCTGGGTCGATACCCATCTCACGCATCAGCAATTTCGCTGCTTCAGGAATTTCATCGCTACGTTCTTTACGCAGGTCCGCATCATTAGGCAGTGGCTGACCAGTGAATGCATGCAAAAAAGCCTCACACAGCAATTCACTGTTGGTTGCATGACGTAGGTTGTTAACCTGACGGCGAGTACGCTCGTCGGTTAAAATTTTCAGCACTTTCAGCGGAATAGATACAGTGATCTTTTTCACCTGCTCGCTTTTTTTGCCGTGCTCAGCATAAGGGCTGATGTATTCGCCATTCCATTCAGCAGCCATGGGGATACCTTCGTTAGACTTAGTTATTTTGAGAAACGGCTAATTATGTCCGATTCTCACGATTTATGCTCACAAAGTGTCTGATTTATCAGTTTATGTCACTATTCTGTGACCTCAGCGCACTTCAAACTGACATAATTTTAGCGGTTATTTCCTCAAGGCTCAATCTATACGCAAAGAAGTTTAGATGTCTAGAAGTATTGACGTCTATATTCGAAGCGATTAATCTTTATTCCACTTTCACCCTACACATCACCCAGCGCGGAGAGAACAACGTGACTTATAAGCAGGCAACACTTGCAGTGCGCAGCGGTTTGAACGATGACGAACAGTATGGTTGCGTGGTTCCACCGATCCATTTGTCCAGCACCTACAACTTTACCGATTTCAATGAGCCACGCGCACATGACTATTCTCGCCGTGGAAATCCTACGCGTGATGTGGTTCAGCGTGCTTTGGCTGAGCTTGAGGGGGGCGCTGGCGCAGTCATGACTAGCTCCGGTATGTCTGCTATTCATCTGGTGTGTACCGTATTCCTCAAACCAGGCGATCTTCTGGTTGCACCGCACAACTGTTACGGCGGCAGCTATCGTCTGTTTGATAGCCTCGCCAAGCGCGGTGCGTATAACGTGCTGTTTGTCGATCAGGGTGATGCACAGGCGCTCGCCGCAGCGTTAGAACAAAAACCTAAGCTAGTGCTGATTGAAACACCCAGCAATCCACTGCTGCGCGTGGTTGATATCGCCGCAATCTGCTCGGCGGCAAAAGCGGCGGGAGCATTGACCGTGGTGGATAACACCTTCTTGAGCCCCGCGCTACAGCAACCACTGAAGCTAGGCGCGGATTTGGTGTTGCACTCCTGCACAAAATATTTGAACGGCCATTCTGATGTAGTGGCGGGAACAGTAATTGCCAAATCCCCTGAACACGTCACCGAGCTCGCATGGTGGGCAAATAATATTGGGGTTACCGGTGGTGCATTCGACAGCTATCTACTGCTGCGCGGCTTGCGTACCCTAAACCCACGAATTCAGCTACAGCAGCAAAATGCGCTGAAAATCGTTGATTTCCTCAAGCAGCAGCCGCTGGTTAAAAAGCTTTATCATCCATCATTACCAGAAAACCAAGGCCATGAAATTGCCTGCCGTCAACAGTCTGGTTTTGGAGCCATGTTAAGTTTTGAACTGGATGGCGATGAAGCCCTGCTCCGGCGATTCCTAAATGCACTGCAACTGTTTACACTGGCAGAATCTTTAGGCGGCGTGGAAAGTCTGATTTCCCACGCAGGCACTATGACTCACGCAGGTATGGCTCCAGAAGCCCGTAAAGCCGCAGGTATTTCAGAAAGCCTGCTACGTGTTTCTGTGGGCATCGAAGATAGCGATGATTTAATTTCCGATCTGGAACAGGCGTTCCAGAAAGCTAACAGCCAACGCTAACGTGCTGTTTTTCAAGCGATGACGCTGCATATTAGGCTGGCTTTAAGAGGTAAAGAATGAGCGCACAACCGGTAGCTGGGCAGGCGGTAGGACGCCAACTGCATAAGTTTGGCGGCAGTAGTTTAGCCGATGTGAAATGTTATCTGCGCGTCGCGGGGATCATGGCGGAGTACAGCTTCCCTGGCGATATGATGGTCGTTTCCGCCGCAGGTAGCACCACCAACCAGCTTATTAGCTGGTTGAGGCTGAGCCAAACTGACCGGATCTCTGCTCATCAGGTACAGCAGGCGCTGCGCCGCTATCAGTCGGAATTGATCACTGGCTTGCTGCCTGCCGAATTGGCCGAGCCTCTGGTTGCGCGTTTTACTTCAGATCTGGAGCGTTTGGCCACATTGCTCGATGAACCTATGTGCGATGCAACCTACGCTGAGGTGGTCGGACACGGTGAGATCTGGTCGGCACGTCTGATGTCTGCACTACTAAACGTCAAAGGCATGGAGTCAGAATGGCTTGATGCACGCGATTTCCTCCGCGCCGAGCGCTCCGCTCAGCCGCAGGTGGACGAAGGTCGCTCTTATCCTCTGTTACAGCAACTGTTAGCGCAGCATCCCAATAAGCGTTTGGTTGCGACC
This sequence comes from Hafnia paralvei, assembly GCF_020150375.1. Taxonomy (NCBI): domain Bacteria; kingdom Pseudomonadati; phylum Pseudomonadota; class Gammaproteobacteria; order Enterobacterales; family Hafniaceae; genus Hafnia; species Hafnia paralvei. Next base: position 4,573,761 of record NZ_CP083737.1, read on the forward strand.
GGTTTTATCAGCCGCAACGATGCAGGAGAAACCGTACTGTTGGGACGTAACGGTTCCGACTACTCTGCAACCCAAATCGGCTCACTGGCCGGCGTTTCCCGTGTCACGATCTGGAGTGACGTAGCCGGTGTGTACAGCGCCGACCCACGTAAGGTTAAAGATGCTTGTCTGCTGCCGCTGCTGCGCTTAGATGAAGCCAGTGAACTGGCACGTTTAGCCGCGCCGGTGCTGCATGCGCGTACTTTACAGCCAGTTTCCGCTAGCGATATCGATCTGCAGCTGCGTTGTAGCTACCAGCCAGAGCAGGGCTCGACGCGCATTGAGCGCGTCTTAGCTTCTGGCACCGGTGCCAAAATAGTTACCAGCCATGATGAAGTTTGCCTGATTGAACTCAACGTTCCGCAAAGCCATGATTTTGAAAACGTACGTCAAGAAGTTGATCGTGTGCTGAAGCGTTCACAGCTGCGACCGTTAGCCACTGGCGTACATCGCGACCGTCATATGATTCAGCTGTGCTATACCGCAGAGGTCGTTGGCAGCGCACTGAAACTGCTAGAAGAGTCTGGCGTACCGGGACTGTTGCAGTTGCGCGAAGGTTTGGCTCTGGTTGCGTTAGTCGGTGCTGGCGTATGCAAGAATCCACTGCATAGCCACCGTTTCTATCAGCAGCTAAAAGATCAGCCAATCGAATTCTTCTGCCAGTCGGAAGACAGTATCAGCTTAGTAGCCGTATTACGCCGTGGCCCAACCGAAGCGTTGATTCAAGGGCTGCATACCAGCCTGTTCCGTGCTGAAAAGCGCGTCGGGTTGGTGTTAATGGGCAAAGGCAATATCGGCTCCCGCTGGTTAGAGCTGTTTGCCCGTGAGCAGGAAAATATTTCGGCTCGTAGCGGATTTGAATTTGTGCTGGCAGGCGTGGTCGATAGCAGCCGAAGTTTGCTCAATTATGAAGGATTAGATGCCAGCCGTGCATTGGCATTCTTCGACGATGAAGCGCAGGAAATGGATGAAGAAAATCTGTTCCTGTGGATGCGTGCCCATCCTTACGACGATTTAGTGGTGTTAGATGTTACGGCCAGTGAATCGCTGGCACAGCAGTATCGTGATTTTGCCAGCTATGGTTTCCACGTCATCAGCGCCAATAAATTAGCGGGCGCATCAGGCAGTGATGAATATCGCCAGATCCGAGATGCGTTTGAGAAAACGGGTCGTCACTGGCTGTATAACGCAACCGTCGGCGCGGGCTTACCGGTAAACTATACGGTGCGCGATCTACGCGACAGCGGTGACTCCATTTTGTCCATCAGCGGAATTTTCTCCGGTACCCTGTCTTGGCTCTTCCTCCAGTTTGATGGCACTGTGCCATTTACCGATTTAGTAGACCAAGCATGGCAGCAAGGACTCACCGAACCCGATCCACGCGTCGATCTCTCTGGCCAAGACGTTATGCGCAAGCTAGTGATTCTGGCACGTGAAGCGGGCTACGATATCGAGCCTAATCAGGTTCGCGTGGAATCACTGGTACCCGCCGGTTGTGAAAGCGGTTCTATAGATCACTTCTTCGAGAACGGCGAAGACTTGAACGAGCAGATGATCCAGCGCTTAGAAGCGGCTAACGAGCTAGGTTTAGTATTGCGCTATGTGGCACGCTTTGATGCTAACGGTAAAGCTCGCGTTGGCGTAGAAGCAGTACGTCCAGAACACCCGCTGGCAGCGCTGTTACCGTGTGATAATGTGTTTGCCATTGAAAGCCGCTGGTATCGCGATAACCCACTGGTTATTCGCGGCCCAGGAGCGGGGCGCGATGTGACTGCGGGAGCCATTCAGTCGGATTTGAACCGGCTGGCAGCGTTATTGTAAGTGTGAGCGCAACGGGTTCGTGTATGCCATTGCGGTGAAGGATTTTTATGCCGCTCGTGTATGGAACTACGGTGTGATATTCCGCCCGCCTGTCCATATCGAGCTTCACTGATACACTGGTGAAGGCGTACGGGCAGAGACCACCAGCGCGTGGTCTCTGCACTCGCGCGCTTTTATCCGAGACGCCATCTCCGCTCCGGTTTGGTATCGCCCATCCAGGGCGCCCCAAACTCCGTCACGACATCCCTGTCGTGCCGGCTCTCCCTACGAATGCTTAAACTAAAAGCCGTCCACGCTTTTTGTTTTGACGTTGACCTTTTCCGGCACATTACCGGACAGCCAAGTGAATCATGCAGGTTAGGATTCGCCGATTGATATCGGCGAAAGAACGACGGAGGCATGGATGCCGATTGTCGTTCGTTCCGTTAAGACCGGAATGATGAAACGAGGGAACCCGCGTAGCGGGCTGGTAGGGGGTGCCAAGCCTGGATGCAAGGCGGCGGCGATTGAGCCGCCTTGCTCGGACGCCTACACAAATAATTATGTAGAAAGCCGTTGTATTAGGCGTACGAAATATTTCGCGACTTACACCCCATACCCCATCATCTTCATAATATTCTGCGCCTGCTGCACCGCTTCTTGGCGATGTGCTACACCGAGTTTTTGGTACAGGTTGCGGATGTGAGTTTTGATAGTGGTTGCCGCAACATCCAGTTCACTGGCAATTTGCTCATTGCTGTAGCCGGAGTAGATAAGTCCAAGTACCTGCCACTCGCGTTGGGTTAGCGGGCTAGTGCGGATCAGTTCCGGCACTTGCGGATGGTTTAACAATCGCTCGACAAAGCTTTCGTCGAAATGAGCGAATTTATGGCGATGATGTTGGTTAATGTCACGCAAAATACGCTGTGCACGATGCTGATCTAGCTCTGGTAACGTGTTGAGCTGCAATAGCTGGCGCAACTGCTGAGCCATTACCTCTCCTTCAATCACAAAGTGGCTCACAAAACCCGTGCGGTTGGCTAAATTCAGCGCTTCAATCAGTACACGTAGTGCCTCGCTTTTGCGATCGGTATTCCAATACAGCAAATTGCATAACAATAGATTACGGTTGAGATCGCTAACCAAACGCAGCCGACGAGCCTCTTCATTTAGCTCGTCCAACACCACTTCGGCTTCCTCATAGCGCCCTAATAAAATCTGTACTCGAGCAATATTACGCCATTGTCCTTGCAAGAAGTGGTTATCAGCACGAGAAGGTTTCTCGGCCTGCATTAACCACTGTGAAGCAGCCGCGCGATCACCCGTCATTTGCCAAGCTATCACCCGAGGCTTATCGGCGTTAGTTTGCCAATCACGATGATAATGCCCAGATTGCAGCAGGTTCTCACAGCGGCGCAAATACTGATTGGCGTTATCCAAATCGCCGCGCGCTAATGAGCACTTCGCCAGCATCGCCAAACACTGTAACTGTTGCTGAGGTTCATAGTTAGCAAGGACGGCTAAGCCTTTACGCGCGGCCTCTTCAGCTTCATCTAAACGCATCCACGACCATAGAACCTGCGAGCGAATCCTCAGCAAAAACTCATGCATTGGCAGTTGTTCTAAGTGCTGCTCATCGATGAGCTCGAAGGCTTTTTCCTGTGTCTCATAGGCGGCCTGTAGGAAGCCCTGTGCAATCAGGATTTCGCTCTGTTGCAGCATAGCCCATAGCGCGTAGTGGTAAGCCTGATGACGGCGAGCCACCTGCTCGGTTTGCTGCATCATTGGCAACGCGCGGGATAAATCCCCTTTGCAGTGGTGCACTTCGCCAATCACGGAGCTGGTGACAATGCGGCTATAATAGCTGCTGATCGGTAAATGTTTCAGAGCCTCAACGGCAAGCTTTTCTGCCTCGTCAGGAAGTCCATCATTGATTGCCACCTGCGCGCGCAACGCATCAAACTCGGCCAACATAGCGGCATCAATGACAATATTCTGCACATTCATTTCATGTTCGGCACGTTCCAGCAAAGTATTCACTTCGCTGTAGCGATGTTGGCTCTGCGCCAGCCACGCCTGTAGCAACGCCAAACGCGGATTCTGGATCAGTTTTTCATAAGGAAGGGCATTCAAGCACTCTTCCAGCAACGAGAGTTCACTTTGATGGAACAGCTCCCATGCATGCTGCAATAAAACATCGCGCAACATGTCGACATCTCCGGCCGCTAAGGCATGATGAATGGCCTCAGCGGGAAATCCTTGGTCCAGCCAGCCTTGAGCAGCACGACGATGCAGGTCAGGTAAATCAGCGGCCAATTCCCATTGGCAACGCTGCCGCAAGAAGTTGGCAAACAAGGGATGAAAACAGAACCACTCCCCATCAGCATCCATGCGATGAATAAATAAGCCTTGTCGCTCCAGCTCTTCCAACTGTTGCTGACCGTTATCTTCGCCGGTTAGCCGCACCAGCAAAGCATCATTCATCGAGCGCAGCACTGAGCAGCGCAACAAAAAGTTACGTGTACTGGCATCAACCCGATCGAGAACCTCATCAACCAAATAGTCAGAGAGATGGCTGGCATTAATCTTAGCAAGACGGCGCGCAGACTCTTGTGCGGTAGTCGTAGACTGGCGCACAGAGAGTGCAATCAGCTGAAGCGCCGTCGGCCAGCCTTCAACTTCATCACACAGTTGATGACTTTCAATATCAGGCAGCGGAGATTTCAAACGATGATTGAAAAACTGAGAGGCTTCTTGATGGTTAAAGGCGAGCTGTTTGGTACCCACTTCCAACAACTGTTCACGTACGCGGAGGTTCGCAATGCCCAGCGGCGGCAGAGTTCGTGAAAGCAGCATCACCGTGAGATTGTCCGGCTGGTGGCGCAGGAAAAAGCGCATCGCTTCATGGATTTGTGCATTAGTAATCAAATGATAATCATCGATGACTAAACACAGCGGAGAATGCCAATCAGAAAGCTCGATAAAGAGCTGCGCAAATAATGCAGAAAGCGTGGCGTACTGATGCTTTTGGCTCATCGCTTCGCTTTTGTGGCAGTGTCCACCGGTTGCCTGCTGCAAAGCGGCAATCAGGTAACTTGCAAAACGCTCTGGCTGATTATCGCTTTCATCAAGAGAGAACCAACCTAAATTGGTATTTTCCTCTGCCCATTGCGCCAGCAGCGTCGTTTTACCATAGCCCGCTGGCCCATTCACTAATACCAGCCGGTAATTACCGGCTGACGCTAGTTTGGTTAATAGCCGTTCGCGTACCACCGTATTTTGTAGCCGTACCGGACGGCTTAATTTCGACGGAATTAGCATGGTAAAACCCCACAAAGAAAGCCCAAAGCAAACCACAGCAATATTCACTAAAAATATGGCTTTATTTATTTCGCGCTTCGTAATTAATTAGTCATGTTTAACTTGGGATATCACGCCATTTAATGCAACAGACCACGATGACTTGGTAGCAGGAAATTGCAGTCGATCACATTTCTCATAACTTCTTACCTCTTTGCCTAAAAATTGAATCAACGCCGTTTCATTGATCCTCGGTTTAGGTTACGGAGGTCTCTTTACTGACTCCAAAGCAAATATTTTCGGCTTCCTCACATTTCATATCTATTCTTAACAATTTAGTTGTTGGTTTCTTATACAAGAACTGAGTTTTTGGCGTTACATTCAAGTTATCGAAACTAGATTTTTCCATCTGCTGTACGACAGAGAGTAGGTATGGATCACAGTTTTGACTACGCCCCGCCCCTCCTCCCCGCCTCATCCCTCTTCGGGAGGATGTTATAAAACCGGTGGGTCGGCAGGATATCGTCAATTCCTGAACTTTATGCTTGAGAGAGACTGATATGTCGCACATCCCATTTGATAAGGACGTATTCCTGGCGGCACTTACCCGTCAATGGCAACACTTTGGACTAACCGCATCCAGCCAGATGACGGAGCATCAATGGTGGCAGGCGGTAAGTGCAGCTATTGCTGAGCAGCTATCGGCGTTACCTCAGCCAAAGGCACTGGCCAAAAGCGATCTCCGCCACGTGAACTATCTATCCATGGAGTTTCTCATTGGGCGCCTCACTGCCAACAATCTGATCAATCTGGGCTGGTATGACGCGGTAGAAAAAGCGCTCGCCAAGCATGATGTTTTGCTCAGCGATTTATTGGAACAAGAAACCGACCCCGCCTTGGGCAACGGCGGATTAGGTCGCTTAGCAGCCTGCTTCCTTGACTCCATGGCGACCGTAGAACAGCCAGCTACTGGCTATGGCCTATGCTATCAGTATGGTCTGTTCCGCCAATCCTTCAGCGACGGTCATCAGATGGAAGCGCCAGACAACTGGGAGCGCGAAAGCTACCCGTGGTTCCGTCATAACAGCGCATTAAACGTAGACGTGAATTTTGGCGGTAAGCTGATTAAGCAAAAGGAGGGTAACGTTTTATGGCAGCCAGCATTAACACTTCGCGGAGAAGCGTGGGATCTGCCCATTCTGGGTTATCACAATGGTGTAAGCCAACCACTGCGTCTGTGGCAAGCCACCCACGCGCATCCATTTGATTTAACCAAATTCAACGATGGTCAGTTCTTAAAAGCGGAAAGCGATGGTATTGAAGCAGCCAAACTCACTAAGGTTCTCTATCCAAACGATAACCATCAAGCGGGTAAACGCCTACGACTCATGCAACAGTACTTCCACTGCGCTTGCTCTGTAGCCGATATCCTGCGCAAACACCATTTAGCGGGACGTAAGCTGGCCGATTTACCTAAGTATGAGGTTATCCAGCTTAACGATACCCATCCAACCATCGCGATCCCAGAACTACTGCGTGTGCTGTTGGATGAGCATCAAATGTCGTGGGATGACGCATGGGCAATCACCAGCAACACCTTCGCCTACACCAACCATACCCTGATGCCAGAAGCACTAGAGTGTTGGGACGAACGTTTGGTGCGTAGCCTGTTGCCGCGCCACTTCGACATCATCAAACAAATTAACGCCCGCTTCAAAAAGCAGGTGCAGAAACAGTGGCCAGGCGATGAGGCCGTGTGGAGCAAACTGGCCGTTCATCACAACAAGCAGGTGCGCATGGCAAACCTGTGCGTCGTCGGCGGTTTTGCCGTCAATGGCGTTGCCCAACTGCATTCTGATCTGGTCGTAAAAGACCTGTTCCCTGAATACTACCAACTGTGGCCGAATAAATTCCACAACGTGACCAACGGTATCACGCCACGCCGCTGGCTGAAGCAGTGTAATCCAGCACTCGCAGGACTGATCGACAGCACGCTGAAAACCGAGTGGGCCAATAATTTAGACGCGTTGAAAACGCTAGAGCCTTATGCCGACGATGCGAACTTCCGCCAGAAATATCAGAGCATCAAGCGTGAGAATAAAATCGCACTGGCGAAGTATGTAAAAAACGTGATGGGGTTAGAGCTGAACGTTGATGCAATCTTCGACGTGCAGATTAAACGACTGCATGAATATAAGCGCCAGCATCTAAACCTGCTGCATATTCTGGCTCTCTATCATGAGCTACGCGACAACCCACAGGCAAACCGTGTACCGCGCGTATTCCTGTTCGGGGCAAAAGCCGCTCCGGGTTACTACCTCGCAAAAAATATTATCTATGCGATCAACAAGGTTGCAGAAAAGATCAATAACGATCCGTTAATGAAAGGTCGTTTGCAGGTAGCATTCATCCCTGATTACCGTGTCTCTGTGGCGGAATTGATGATACCTGCGGCCGATATCTCAGAGCAGATCTCCACTGCGGGTAAAGAAGCCTCTGGCACCGGCAATATGAAGCTCGCGCTCAACGGCGCGTTAACCGTTGGGACGCTGGATGGCGCTAACGTTGAAATTGCACAGGAAGTGGGTGAAGAGAACATCTTTATCTTCGGACAAACCGTAGAACAGGTAAAGGCGACCTTAGCCAAAGGCTATCAGCCAAAAGCAATTTATCGTAAAGACAAACAACTGAAGCTCATTCTGGATGAGCTCGCCAAAGGGCATTACAGCAATGGCGATAAGCATGCCTTCGAGCCAATGCTGCATAGTCTGTTAGACGGCGGCGATCCGTATCTCGTATTAGCCGACTTCGCCGACTACTGTCGTGCCCAGCAAGAAGTGGACGTGCTGTATCGCGATCAGGATAAATGGACTCGAGCAACCATCCTCAACACCGCTCGCGTGGGTATGTTCAGCTCTGACCGTTCTATCCGCGATTATCAACAGCGAATCTGGCAGGCCAAGCGTTAAGGAGCTGTTCCATGAAAGAGAAAACAACACCGCCAATGGAACAAATTACGCAGCATCAGCAAGACGAACGCAAGCTGCTGGAAAGTTTGGCGGCGCAAGCAGGTATCGCCGCCAGCTATATCAATGCCCATGGACAACAGCAAGCGATTAGCACTGAAACCAAACAGCGTCTGGTGGAAGCGATGCACCCATTCACGCCGACGCAGGTCGGCTCACCGGTTCCACCGGTGGTGGTGTTTACTCAGGGGCGCCCTTGCCATCTCAATCTCCAGACCGTTGGGGAATACACGTGGACGCTGACTTTAGAATCTGAACCAGCAGATAAGCAGGCGCGAACGGGCGTACACAACGGCAAAGTACAGCGGCGTAAAAACCTGACCCTGCCGCGTGATTTACCGTTGGGCTACCATCAGCTAACGTTGCGTGATGAACAACAAGCGTGGACGTGCCAAATTATTGTCACGCCTACGCGCTGCTTTGAACCCGATGCGCTGCTCACCGGCCGTAAACTCTGGGGAGCCTGCGTACAGCTTTACACCTTACGCTCGGACAACAACTGGGGAATCGGTGATTTCGGCGACCTTAAGCAGATGGTGCTGAACGTCGCTAAACGCGGGGGCGCTTTTGTCGGCCTAAACCCTATTCATTCTCTCTATCCTGCTAATCCGGAAAGCGCCAGCCCCTACAGTCCATCTTCTCGTCGTTGGCTCAACGTGGCCTATATCGACGTGAATCAGGTTGAAGAGTTCAAGCATAGCGCTGAAGCCCAAGCATGGTGGAATAATGCAGAAACTCAGTTGCGCCTCAGCGAAGCCAGAGCTAGCGAATGGGTCGATTACACCAGCGTTATCACACTCAAGCTCAATGCACTCCAACGGGCATATCCTGAATTTACTAAACAAAAAAGCAGTAGCAAGCGTCTGAAAGCTTTCCAGCACTTTGTGCAACAGGGTGGAGAAAGCCTGTACCAACAGGCCGCCTTCGATGCCCTGCATGCGCATCTCAGCGCTCAGGACCCGACTATGTGGGGGTGGCCAGTTTGGCCTGATAATTTACGCAACGCAGACAGCAGCGGCGTGGCCGAGTTTTGCCACCAACATGCGGATAAAGTCGATTTTTACCTCTGGCTACAGTGGCTGGCATATTGTCAGCTCTCTGAATGTTTTGAAGTTTGCCAGCAGCAAAAAATGCCGATTGGCTTATATCGCGATTTAGCGGTAGGCGTAGCCGAAGGCGGCGCCGAAACATGGGGCGAAAATGGGCTCTACTGCTTGAAAGCTTCCGTTGGCGCACCGCCGGATATTCTCGGCCCGTTAGGGCAAAACTGGGGGCTACCACCGATGGACCCTCACGTTATGGCCGCTCGAGCCTATCAACCGTTCATCGATATGTTGCGCGCTAATATGACCTGCTGCGGTGCCCTACGTATCGACCATGTCATGTCAATGCTGCGTTTATGGTGGATACCCTACGGTGAAACTGCCGATAAAGGTGCCTATGTACGCTATCCAGTCGATGATTTGCTGGCAATTTTGGCATTAGAAAGTCAGCGCAATCACTGTATGGTTATCGGCGAGGATCTGGGTACCGTACCGGTTGAAATTATCGCTAAATTACGCGATTGTGGAGTGTACTCCTACAAAGTGTTGTATTTTGAGCACGATCAGGACAATAGCTTCCGTGCCCCGCAATCCTATACCGTGCAGGCCATGGCGACTATTACTACCCACGATCTACCGACGCTACGCGGCTACTGGCAAGCCGATGATTTACATCTAGGCAGAGAGCTCGGCCTTTATCCCGATTTAGACGTCCTCAGACAGTTACATGCCGATCGCGAAGCGGCTAAGCAAGGATTGCTAAACGGTTTACATCAATACGGATGTGTACCGAAAAAAGTAGGTCACCGCGCCAATCACTTAGCAATGAGCCCGACGCTTAATCGAGGTTTGCAACGCTATGTCGCCGATAGCGCCAGTGCCCTACTCGGCTTACAGCCTGAAGACTGGCTGGATATGGAAAAACCGGTCAACATTCCCGGTACCAGCGATCAATATCCAAACTGGCGTCGTAAGCTGACACATACCCTTGAAGAGATGTTTAACGATCCTAACGTTAACCTTTTGATTCGCGATTTAGATAAACGCCGCCGTAAGGTTTCAGCGGAATAATCATTGCCTTCACGTTAAGAGACCGTAGGCATATTTTCTACGGTCTCACACCACGCTTATTTCTTTCCCCAGAAAAATAACTGCTGTTTAGCACATACATCTATAAAAGCTGACTATGCTTAAAAATGGTTAATTTTAAAACTAACCAAAGAATAAGAAAGCCTGCAAACGTTCGCGCTGTAGCGATTTGTGCCTTTGTTTTTTTGTTGAGAAATTATTGAGCAACGCTCCACAAAAAACATTCTAAATGGCGAGCATGATGTTATTAGCAACTATTCGAAAACGAATAATTGAAAAATAGACTCATGCTGTGAATTAAAGGAAGAATGCCATGTCCGTACTTCCCAGCAGTCAAATGATGCATCAACTGCTCTCAGGCCAGTGTGCTGACCCTTTTTCTATTTTGGGCATGCACAACACATCCAAAGGCCTCGTGGTGAGGGCTTTATTGCCAGATGCAACATCTGTACAGGTACTCGATCGTAAAACGATGCGCAAAGTCGCTGAGCTTGAGCGAATTGACGAACGCGGCTTTTTCAGCGGCCTCCTACCGAGACGCAAAGCGCCTTTTGATTATCTACTCCGTGTCGAATGGAACGATCACCAGCAGATCATCGAAGATCCCTACCGCTTTGGGCCGTTACTCGGTGAAATAGATAATTGGCTACTCACCGAAGGTAAACACCTACGCCCCTATGAGCGTTTAGGTGCACACCCCACCCATCTGGCGGACATCAGCGGCGTAAGCTTTGCCGTTTGGGCGCCAAACGCACACAGGGTTTCCGTTGTAGGCGAATTTAACTTTTGGGATGGCCGCCGTCATCCAATGCGGATACGCCAAGAGAGCGGAATTTGGGAACTTTTTATTCCCGGTGTCCATGCGGGTCAGCTGTATAAATTCGAACTTATTGATGCCAACGGCAAAACGGTTTTAAAAGCCGATCCCTATGCTTTTGAAGCCCAAATGCGACCGGATACTGCGTCCTTGATCACTCAGTTGCCACCCAAAGTCCCCACGGATGAGAAACGTAGTGCAGCTAACCAACTTAATGCCCCAATCTCTATCTATGAGGTGCATTTAGGCTCATGGCGACGCCATAGTGACAACAATTTCTGGCTCAGCTACCGCGAAATGGCGGAACAACTGGTGCCTTATGTCAAAGAGATGGGATTCACCCACCTTGAACTGCTACCGATCAACGAGCATCCCTTCGATGGCTCTTGGGGCTACCAACCACTAGGGATGTATGCTCCAACGCGCCGTTTCGGCACGCCGGAAGATTTTCGTTACTTCATGGATAAGGCGCACGAAGCTGGCATCAACGTACTGCTTGATTGGGTTCCAGGACATTTCCCTAGTGATATCTGGGGATTAGCAGAATTCGATGGTACTGACCTATATGAATATTCAGATCCGCGCGAAGGCTATCATCAAGATTGGAACACGCTGATTTATAACTATTCACGCTACGAAGTACGTAACTTTTTGGCTGGTAATGCGCTGTATTGGATGGAACGCTACGGCATTGATGGCCTACGTGTGGATGCCGTCGCCTCAATGATCCACCGCGATTACAGCCGCAAAGAGGGCGAATGGATCCCCAACTGTTTTGGCGGAAACCACAATCTGGAAGCCATCGATTTTCTACGCTATACCAATAAAACCATCGGTGAGCAGCGTCCCGGCGCAGTCACGATGGCAGAGGAATCGACGGATTTTCCAGGCGTAACTTTGCCACCAGACGCCAATGGGCTGGGTTTTCATTACAAGTGGAATATGGGATGGATGCACGACACGCTGGATTACATGAAGCTCGATCCGGTGCATCGCAAATACCATCATAATTTAATGACATTCGGCCTGCTGTACGCATGGAGCGAAAATTTTGTGCTGGCGCTATCGCACGATGAGGTGGTGCACGGCAAGCGTTCCATGATCGACAAAATGCCCGGTGATGCATGGCAAAAATTTGCCAATCTGCGTGCCTACTACGGCTTTATGTGGGCTCATCCAGGCAAAAAGCTGCTGTTTATGGGCTGCGAATTTGCACAGGGGCGCGAATGGAATTTCGAGACCAGCCTCGACTGGCATTTGCTAGAGGGCGAAGACAACTGGCACAGCGGCGTACAGCGTTTGGTGCGCGATTTAAACCATTGCTATCGCGACTATCCTGCACTGCATCGCTGGGATTGTGATTCGCGCGGCTTTAGCTGGCGCGTGGTCGATGACCACGAAAACTCCGTTTTCGCCTTTGTACGCCGCGATGAAGTCGGCAACGAGGTTCTGGTTGTGAGCAACTTTACGCCAGTTCCACGTAGCTATTACCGCATCGGCGTCGAGTATGCAGGTCACTATAGCGAAATCCTGAACACCGACTCTTTCTATTACCACGGCAGCAATAGTGGGAATCAGGGGGGGATCGATAGCCAGCCAGTCGGCAGTCATGGCTGCGAGCACTCCATTGAGCTCACTGTTCCACCACTAGCAACGCTTTATCTACAGCTAACCCCTCCATTGCAAGAGGAGCTGATTGATGCTGAAACCCGGTAAACCGGGCCCGTTGGGTGCCCACATCACGCCAGAAGGCATCAATTTCGCCCTTTTTTCGTCACATGCGACGCGAGTTGAGCTGTGCATTTTTGATAAAAGCGGGCATCAGGAATCTTATGAACTCCCCGCCCGCAGCGGTGACGTTTGGCATGGGCTTTTAACGGGGGCTAAAGCGGGATTGGAATATGGATACCGCGTACATGGTGATTGGCGGCCAGAGAAAGGCCAACGGTTTAATCCAGCCAAATTGCTGATCGACCCCTACGCTCGAGTTTTAACCGGCACGCTTCCGCTCGATGAACGTCTCAGCGGGGGGCTAAACGAACCTGACTGGCGCGACAACCGTGACGTGGTTCCCCATTGCATCGTGAGTGAAGAAGCCTACGACTGGGGAAACGATCGACCGCCAAATGTGCTGTGGGGCGATACTATCATCTACGAAGCTCATGTCCGTGGGCTCACTCAGCAGCATCCAGATATTCCCGAAGAGTTACGAGGCAGCTATGCCGCGCTGTCTCATCCGGTGATGACTGAATACTTCAAACGGTTAGGTATCACCGCACTCGAATTGCTACCGGTACAGCTACATGCAGATGAACCACGCCTGCAAAAAATCGGTCTGACTAACTATTGGGGCTACAACGTCCTTGCCCCTTTTGCCATTGAGCCCAGTTTTCATTCTGGCAGTGCCAAAACAACGCCGCTTAGCGAATTTCGCGATGCGGTAAAAGCGTTACATGCCGCGGGCATTGAGGTAATCCTCGACATCGTGTTTAACCACACCGCCGAGCTAGATGAAACGGGCCCGATGGTGTCGTTACGCGGCATCGACAATCGCAGCTATTACTGGCGTAACCAACAGGGCGCCTTGGAAAACTGGACGGGGTGCGGCAATGCGCTGCGCTTAACTCAGCCTCACAGCGTGCAATGGGTGATGGATTGCCTACGCTATTGGGTTGAGGAGTGCCACGTCGATGGTTTCCGCTTTGACCTCGGTACCGTGCTCGGTCGAAACCCCAATTTTCATCGCCATGCGCCTCTGTTTATCACCATCGCTCAAGATCCTGTGCTCGCGCGAGTAAAGTTTATCGCCGAACCGTGGGATATCGGCCCCAATGGCTACCAATTAGGCCATTTTCCGCTCACATTCTCCGAATGGAACGATCGCTTCCGCGACGAAATCCGCCAATTCTGGCTATGGGGAAACATCAGCGCTGGCGTCTTTGCTGAACGCTTCGCAGCTTCCAGCCCGTTGTTTCGACATCATGGTCGGGCTCCTTCCTCCAGCATCAACCAAATCACCGCTCACGATGGTTTCACCCTGCACGATTTAGTCAGCTTTAACGACAAGCATAATCTGGCTAACGGAGAAGAAAATCGTGACGGCACCAACAGCAATTACAGCAATAACCACGGCGTTGAAGGATTAGACGCAAATGAGGATATTCAGCGCCACAGAAACCGCAGCCAGCGGGCTCTGCTCGCCACGCTACTTCTGTCACAAGGCGCGCCAATGCTGCTCGCCGGTGATGAAATGGGTCATAGCCAGCAGGGCAATAACAATGCCTATTGCCAAGACAATGAAATTGCCTGGCTGGATTGGTCTTGCGCGGACGTCGCTTTAACTGAATACACCGCTTCACTTATCCAGCTACGAAAACGTATTCCTGCCCTGTGTGCAAATCGTTGGTGGGATGAAAACGACGGTAGTGTCCGTTGGCTGAATGCCAATGCAAAGCCGCTAACAACCGAAGAATGGCAGTCCCAGTCACCAACACTACTACAAATTCAGCTGTCTGGAGACTGGCTCGTGATCGTCAATCCTGCGCAGCACGACGTAGAGATCGGCCTGCCAGCAGGTCATTGGCAGGTGTCTGCGCCGTTCAAAATGCTCACAGCAGGCAGCAATTCAGCACAGGCGATCATGCCCGCGCATAGCGTTTGTGTACTGACACGTTCATAGCCCTACATCGCCCAGTCCAAGATGAAAATAAGCGGACTGCGCGCATAAAAACAAGGAGTCAGGAAATGGTTAAGTCAGAAAATCAGAACCAATTGATGTTGGCGCGTCAATTACCTCCGAAGTCTGTTGCCCTGATTCTGGCAGGTGGCCGCGGCTCCCGCTTGAAAGATCTCACCAAGACGCGCGCTAAACCCGCGGTTCACTTTGGCGGTAAGTTTCGCATTGTAGATTTCGCACTATCAAACTGTATCAATTCCGGCATTCGTCGTATCGGTGTCATCACTCAGTACCACTCACACACGTTGGTGCAACATATCCAGCGCGGTTGGTCGTTTCTCAATGAATCGATGAATGAGTTTGTCGATCTGCTGCCTGCCCAACAACGTGATGCGTCCGAACATTGGTACAAAGGTACCGCTGATGCGGTATATCAGAATTTAGATATTATTCGCCGCTATCATGCCGAATTTGTCGTGATTCTAGCGGGTGACCATATCTACAAAATGGACTACTCGCGCATGCTGATTGACCACGTGGAAAGTGGAGCAGAATGCACCGTGGCCTGTATTCCGGTTCCTCGGCATGAAGCGAGTGAGTTTGGCGTGATGGAGGTCGGCGACGATAACAAGATCCTACAATTTTTAGAAAAACCGCAAAATCCACCCGCCATGCCAGGCAGCGAAGATATGTCTTTAGCCAGCATGGGGATTTATGTTTTCAACGCCGAATATCTTTATCAGTTGCTAGAAGAAGATATGAGCCTTGCAGACTCCTTCCACGATTTCGGTAAAGACCTGATCCCCAAAATCACGGCTCAAGGCAAAGCGTGGGCGCATCCGTTCACACTCTCCTGTGTCACTAGCACTGACGACGATACCGTTCAACCTTATTGGCGTGATGTGGGCACGCTGGATGCCTATTGGCGTGCCAATCTTGACCTCGCCTCTGTCACACCCGAGCTCGACATGTACGATAAGCGTTGGCCAATTCGTACCTACATGGAATCGCTGCCTCCGGCTAAATTTGTGCAGGATCGCTCCGGTAGCCATGGCATGACCATGAACTCGTTAGTGTCTGGTGGCTGCATCATTTCTGGCTCAGTTGTCGTGCACTCTGTGTTATTCCCCCGCGTGCGTGTGAACTCGTTTTGCACAATTGATTCCTCCGTTTTGTTACCCGACGTCAATATCGGGCGCTCATGCCGTCTGCGTCGATGCATCATTGACCGAGCCTGCGTACTGCCGGAAGGGATGGTCATTGGAGAGAACGTTGAAGAAGACAGCAAACGCTTCTACCGCTCTGAAGGCGGCATAGTGCTAGTTACGCGCGAAATGTTGGCTCGTTTGTGACGAAGCATAGGGCCGATCTATCACTGGTTTCGATTGAGGAGTACCGATGTACGTATTGCACGTCTGTTCTGAATTATTTCCCCTGCTGAAAACAGGTGGATTAGCCGACGTTGTCGGTGCAATGCCTGCGGCGCAAATTGCTCAGGGAGCAAATGTGCGCGTTCTGCTTCCCGGATTTCCTGCTCTAAAAGAGGGAATCCCTGAGACTCACGAAGTCGCGACGCTGGATACCTTTGCTGGGCGCATAACGTTACGCTTTGGCCATTTTCAAGGCGTTGGTATTTATTTGATTGATGCACCGCACCTGTATGATCGTCCCGGCAGCCCTTATCACGATCAGGCGATGTATGCCTACTCGGACAACCATCGCCGTTTCGGATTATTGGGATGGGTTGCTGCCGAACTGGCTAGCGGATGTGATCATTACTGGCGTCCGCAGGTGGTACATGCCCACGATTGGCATGCGGGTCTTGCCTGTGCTTATCTCGCTGCCCGAGGTCGCCCAGCCCGTTCGGTATTTACCGTGCATAACCTCGCCTATCAAGGGCTCTTTTCTGCCCATCATATGGCTGAATTATATCTGCCACAGGATTTCTTTCAGATTTATGGGCTTGAATTTTATGGACAAATCTCGTTCCTCAAAGCAGGTTTGTTCTATGCCGATCATGTCACCACGGTCAGCCCGACTTACGCCAAAGAGATCACTCGCCCCGAATTTGCCTACGGAATGGAAGGGTTACTGCAACAGCTTCTACGAGAAGGCAGGCTGAGCGGAATTCTCAACGGCGTCGACGACGCTATCTGGAACCCTGCCACGGACGAGCTTATCGCCAATCCCTATCAGCGTGAGAACCTCAAAGACAAGGCCGTGAATAAGCAACATCTGCAAACCGCAATGGGGCTGGATGTCGATCCAGAGAAACCTATTTTTGCCGTTGTAAGCCGCTTAACCAGTCAGAAAGGTTTGGATTTAGTGCTCGAAGCATTGCCCACATTGTTGAAAGGAGGTGGGCAGCTGGCATTGCTGGGTGCCGGTGATGCACCTTTGCAAGAGGCTTTTCTCGCGGCAGCGGCAGCTTATCCTGGTCAAGTTGGCGTGCAAATCGGCTACCACGAAGCATTCTCACACCGAATTATCGCTGGAGCAGACGTCATTTTAGTGCCAAGTCGCTTTGAACCTTGTGGGCTCACCCAACTTTACGGGCTGAAATACGGCACGCTGCCGCTGGTGCGCCATACTGGAGGTTTAGCCGATACGGTTAATGATTGCTCACTGGAAAACCTCTCCGAAGGCAGCGCCAGTGGTTTTGTCTTTAATGAATGCGATGCTAAAGACCTATCGAACGCGCTGCGCCGCGCCTTTGTCCTTTGGACTCGCCCGACATTATGGCGATATGTACAACGGCAGGCGATGGCGCAGAACTTCAGTTGGGAGAAAGCCGCCGTAAGCTACCTTGACCTCTATAACCGACTTTAGTCTGAGACAGAATTTGTCGGCATCGATGGACTAATCACATTCGATCACCATCCATGCTGTAACCCATGTTTTTCATTACCGGGGTGTACTGATTATGACTTCACCGTTTAGCTATACTTCGCCCGTTGTCAGCGTCGAAGCGCTCAAACATTCGATTGCTTACAAGCTCATGTTTGTCGTCGGTAAAGACCCGTCAATTGCTACTCAGCATGACTGGCTAAACGCCACGTTATTTGCAGTACGCGATAGAATCGTCGAGCGTTGGCTGCGTTCAACCCGAGCTCAATTCTCACAGGATGTTCGTCAGGTTTACTATCTTTCAATGGAGTTTTTGCTAGGCCGCACGTTGTCTAACGCATTGATGGCGATCGGCGTATACGACGAAATTAAACAAGCTCTGGATGAAATGGGGCTGGACCTCGAGGAGCTGATCGATGAGGAGATCGACCCTGGGCTCGGCAACGGCGGTCTAGGCCGTTTAGCGGCCTGTTTTCTCGACTCAATGGCCACACTCGCCCTCCCAGCTCGCGGCTACGGCATTCGCTATGAATACGGTATGTTCAAACAAAATATCGTTAACGGGCAACAGGCAGAATCTCCCGATAACTGGCTAGAGTATGGAAATGCATGGGAGTTCGTGCGCCATAATACTCGCTACCGTGTTCGCTTCGGAGGACGAATTCAGCAAGAAGGCAACCGCACTCGCTGGCTCGAAACGGAAGAAGTTTTAGCCCTTGCCTTCGATCAAATCATTCCTGGTTTTGATACCGATGCGACAAATACCCTGCGCCTTTGGTCTGCACGCGCCAGTAATGAAATCAATTTGGGTAAATTTAATCAGGGCGACTACTTTGCCGCCGTGGAAGATAAAAATCATTCTGAAAACGTATCGCGGGTACTTTATCCTGATGACTCGACTTATTCAGGCCGAGAACTGCGCCTACGACAAGAGTATTTCCTCGTATCCGCGACGGTGCAGGATATCCTCCATCGTCATTGGCAAACACATCACACACTAGAAAATCTAGCTGAAAAGATCGCTATCCACCTGAACGATACCCATCCGGTGCTTTCTATCCCAGAACTCATGCGCCTGCTGATTGACGACCATAAATTTGAGTGGGAAGCAGCTTGGGTCATCGTCGTACAAGTATTCTCCTATACCAACCACACGCTAATGAGCGAAGCGTTAGAAACTTGGCCTGTCGATATGCTAGGCAAGATCCTGCCGCGCCACCTACAGCTGATTTTCCAGATTAACGACCACTTCTTAAAGGATGTAAAAGAGCAATACCCCGATGACGATGCGCTGCTTTCTCGTGTTTCAGTGATTGACGAAACGAACGGCCGCCGAGTACGCATGGCATGGTTAGCCGTGATCGCTAGCCATAAGGTGAACGGCGTTTCTGAGCTTCATTCAGAACTCATGGTACAGTCACTGTTTGCCGATTTTGCTCGCTTATTCCCAAACCGCTTCTGTAATAAAACCAACGGTGTGACACCGCGTAGATGGCTAGCGTTGGCCAATCAGCCATTATCTAAAGTATTGGATGAAAATATTGGGCAAAGATGGCGCACTGATTTAAGTCAGCTCAATGAGTTACTGCCACACATTGATTATCCGACGTTCATTCGCGATATTCAGCAAGCCAAACTGCATAACAAAAAGCAGCTTGCCCTTTACGTTGCACAAAAGCTGAACGTGGTGTTAGACCCGAATGCTCTTTTTGATGTCCAAATCAAAAGGATCCACGAATATAAACGCCAGTTACTCAACGTGTTACACGTCATCACTCACTACAATCGTATTTTACAAGAGCCGGAAAAAGACTGGACACCACGAGTGAAAATCTTTGCGGGTAAAGCGGCCTCCGCATACTACAACGCCAAACAGATTATTCATTTGATTAACGACGTGGCGAAAGTTATCAATAATGACGAGCGTATCAAAGGCAAGCTGAAAGTTATATTTATCCCTAACTACGGCGTAAGTTTGGCACAAATGATCATCCCTGCAGCGGATCTCTCCGAACAAATTTCAACGGCAGGCACGGAAGCATCAGGCACCAGCAATATGAAATTTGCGCTCAACGGAGCACTGACGATTGGTACGCTGGATGGTGCTAATGTAGAGATGTTGGATCACGTGGGTGAAGAAAATATCTTTATATTTGGCAACACCACAGAACAGGTTGAGGCTCTGCGGAATAATGGCTACAACCCGCGCCAAATCTACGAACAGGATCCTGAGCTAAATCAAGCACTCACTCAAATTGCTACGGGTGCTTTCAGTCCTGACGATTCACGCCGCTACGCAAGCCTGTTT
Organism: Hafnia paralvei; assembly: GCF_020150375.1. Taxonomy (NCBI): domain Bacteria; kingdom Pseudomonadati; phylum Pseudomonadota; class Gammaproteobacteria; order Enterobacterales; family Hafniaceae; genus Hafnia; species Hafnia paralvei. The sequence goes on from NZ_CP083737.1 coordinate 4,593,706, forward strand.
GACTCATTGGTAAACTTCGGCGATCACTATCAACTATTAGCGGATTATCGAAGCTATATTGATACGCAAGATAAGGTTGATGAACTCTACAAGAATCGCGATGAATGGACTCGCCGCACAGTGATGAATATTGCCAATATGGGGTATTTCTCATCCGACCGAACGATTCAAGAATATGCCGATGAAATATGGAATATTAAGCCAGTGAAGCTGTAGGGGGATTAGCAGGGCTATGAGGGTTGTGCAGGCTCTTGCTGTGGGTCACACAATCAGAACACCTTCGTAGCCCTTCTCCATTCATCTCACGCTCACAGTGTGATACTCATCCGAGTGAGAAGGTGTACGGAATAGCACATCGCGAAGTGAAAATTTAAAAAAAAATTATAAAAATTTGCGCAAAATGGAACGTATATAACATCTGGAGGACTAAAATCATCATCGGTCGCTTCGGAGAGGATATATGGACAGCAAAACTTGCCGTAACATTCTTTATTGGGTTGAGCGCAATATCTATACTGGCGCATCGATAGCACAATTGGTTGACGTTATTGGCATAAGTCGTCGAACGCTAGAAGTTAAGTTTCGACAAAATTATGGTATTTCTTTGGGCGCATATATTTTTCGCCGCAAGATGACTCGAGCAGCCGTCACTTTAAAGTTTAGCCGGTTGCCAATTACAGAAATCGCTATAGGGCTTCATTATCATAGTGGGCAGAGTTTTTCTCGAGCATTCCAGCGTTTTTTTGGTAAAAGTCCGACGGCTTACCGAAATGACATAACGTGGAATACTCATATTTTGCAGTTTACTTTTTTGTACGCACTCCCTGATTTTCGAGCAGAGATAATTTTTTGGGATGAGCCTCGGTTTATTGCTGGCAATAAAATAAATTACAAAGCTCGTACCAACATAGACGATCGTAGCTTTATTGATAATATTAGAGGTTATGCTAACGAGCATCTAAACAATGATGCTGACAGTATTTGGGTCACCACCTCGATTAATGATATTAGTTGCATCACAACTAGTAGAGATGATTTAGTGTGTGTTGAGGCAACAGTAGGTATTACTGTTGAAAATGAAGAAGAATGCTCCATGACTATCCCTAAGGGGCAATATGCCATGTTTAGTTTTCATGGCTCTTGGGAGGATTATTATCTTTTCTCAAAGCTGATATTTATAAAGTCGCTTGCTGAGCACGATTTACAGTGGGCTAATAACACAAGCATCTTAAATATTCATTCATTATGCAATGAGAATCATAAAATTCATTGCGACATGTATATACCTATTTTAAAGATATAAGAGCTTGATGTGACTATTACTTTTTCCTTTGCACATTTATAACTGAGTGCCGTTTAGCAGATAAATATTAAAGTGGCATATTTACACTACATTAATTGAATAAATCACATTTTAAATAATAGAGAGCCATTAATATAGTTTTAATATCACCTTTAAGCTTAGTTTTTTATTTAAAAACCGAATTCGTAACGTAAACAAGTTATCAATTCAATATCAATTCGTTACATGATAATAACCCAGAAGCGGTGGATAAGGTAAGACTGCGCCAAATTATAAATTTAGGCGATGAAGTATCCTTAATAAATGGAGAATAGTGATGGAAAATAACCATGAGGAAAAGCATGTTAATAAAAGACATGCGAAGCTAGGAAAACTCATCCCAGGTCAGGTTGATATCAGACTTTTTCGCCTACTATCGATGGTTTGCGTCATGCATAGCCCAAGTATCAGACAATCACTCGAAGATGTATTAGTCCATGGCAAAAACCGTCGAGAGGCATGTGAATCTAACGGTGTTGCGCAGAGCTATTTTTCTGTTAAATATCGTCACATGCAAATGGTCAGCCATACCGTCGCTCAAATTTGCAACTTTACTGGAGAATAGAACATCCCCCCCCAATGGTACATGAGTGCAGTGACACGCTTTGGTGGTCACTGCACTCATAATCATAACCAACAGGCTATCCTAATTCACACGGTGTTCTCTTATCCACTCAGCCACACGCTGTTTCTGCCCTTCATCCAACCACATACCCAGCTTAGTGCGTCGCCAGATAGCATCATCAAGCTCGACAACCCACTCTTCTGCGATAAGGTAACGCAATTCTGCCTCATAAAGGTTGTGGCCAAAATGTTCGCCCAGATCCTCCAGCGATTGTGCCGTACCCAACAGTTGTTCAGTGCGAGTACCGTAGGTACGTGCATAGCGGCGCGCCAGAGCCTCTGGTAACCACATGAAACGGCGACGTAACTGCGCTGCATAGCTATCACGATCGGTACCTAAGTCGCCCCCCGGCAGTACCGCGTTTTTAGTCCATGCTGGACCGCAGTTTTCGTAATAACCAGACAGCTTCTCAAGCGCATGTTCAGCCAGCTTACGATAAGTTGTTAACTTACCGCCAAACACGGAGAGCAATGGCGCTTTGCCATCCTGATCGTGCACATCTAACGTGTAATCACGAGTAATCGCCTGTGGTGAATCAGACTCATCATCACACAACGGACGAACACCAGAATATGTCCAGACGATGTCTTCTTTGCCCAGCTGTTTCTTAAAGTGATCGTTGTAAACTTTTAGTAGGTAATTCACTTCGTTATCATCGATTTTCACATCATGCGGATCGCCATGATATTCCACGTCGGTCGTGCCAATGATTGAAAACTCATCCATCCAAGGAATAACAAAGACAATACGATGGTCTTCGTTTTGCAGAATGTAAGCCTGTGGCTGATTATGCACACGCGGCACAACAATATGGCTGCCTTTAATCAGACGAATACCATATGGAGACTTCAGTTCTAAACCGTCATCAAAGAAGTGTTTTACCCATGGGCCAGTCGCATTAACCAGACCTTTGGCACGCCACGTCAACGTTTCTCCGGTGTCTGCATTTTTGGCCTCAACCACCCACAGGCCGTTTTCACGATAGGCACGAGTAACCTGAGTTCGCGTGCGAACCTCACCACCACGCACCACAACTTCTTGCGCATTAAGCAACACTAAACGCGCATCATCCACCCAACAGTCTGAATATTCGAATCCGCGCGTTAAGCTGGATTTCAACACTGAGTCTGGGCCAAAACGCAGCCCTTTACTGCTTGGTAAGCTAGTACGCTTGCCCAAATGGTCGTACAGGAATAAACCAGTACGAATCATCCAAGCGGGACGCAAATGGGGCTGGTGCGGTAGGCGAAAACGCATTGGGAAAGCAATATGAGGTGCAAGTTTCAGCAAAACCTCACGCTCTGCCAGCGCTTCGCTGACCAAACGAAACTCGTAGTGTTCCAGATAGCGTAGACCGCCATGGATTAATTTGGAACTCGCCGATGATGTTGCGCAGGCCAGGTCTTTTGCTTCCAGCATCAGAACGGAAAGCCCGCGTCCTGCCGCATCCGCAGCGATACCGGCACCGTTAATGCCACCACCGATAACGATCAAGTCTTTGGTTTCCACTTTCCCCTCCGGATGCTCGAAACAGTTCTAATTCTGTCATTGATGATAGAAAAACAAGCAAATAATGTTCGTTTACGAGCATTATAATACTCACAAACAAACATTAGCGCCACAAATTAACCAAACAAAAACATTTTCGCGTGATGAAGATAACAGTTAAGAGATAATAAAATTACATATTGTGTGGTTATTTGGTGAGGGGACGCCCAAGCAGAACGGCTCAGGCACAAGGAATAGTTAGGTTAATCGCGGATTTCAGCGAGCAGTTCGGGATGTTTATCTAACAGCTTTAACAGTTTGATGGTGGAAACATGGGGAAGAGCCTTGCCTGTCTCATAGCGTGAGAAGGCGTTGACCCCACCGCCAAAGATCTCACCGGCCTCACTTTGAGACAGATTAAGCTTTTTTCGCATCGCGATAACGAACTCAGGTTCAATGATAGAGGCATTTACCTGTTTGTTAAAATCTCCCATGATGCTATCAATACGAATTGACTCCTCAGTGAAAACAACACCCTCCCCACAGTTGAGACACCAATCAGCGCCAATAGCCTTAACGATTATCGTCTGACCTTTGTAGGTATAAGGCATATCACGGTATTCCTTTACCGTATTCACTGAGCCACATTCAGGACATATCATCATTCAGCTCCTTAAAAGAAACGATCAACACTTCATCAATTACCGTTAACTTCACATAGAGAGACACTTTATCCAGATGGCAGTGGTAAACATCTTGCCAAACTCGGTGGTTCTCATAGGTCGTCATACTTTTATGAAAGTCCTGCGTAGACAATTCGCTCACTATTCGATACATATCAGCACGACTAAAATTTAGCTGTCTTGCGTTCCGAGACGACAATGCTGTTGCTCTAATCAACCCCTTCCCTATCAGACTCCGTATCTTTTCTAATCGGCAATGCGGTGTTCGCTTTTCCATCTGCTCTCCTTAGCAATATAACCTAGTAGGTTAGTTTTATCGATGAATAAACCACCCGATAGCAATTTATTTCGCCATCTAAATGTCTCAAGGAGTAAAGCGTTCACTTGCGAGGTTTGATCGGAGAAATCAGAGACAGATGCACAGCAGACAGAATATTTTGGAATCACCAACGCATTTGTAACAAAGCAAAACGCACAGAACAAACAGGCTCTGTGCGTTTAGGCGCGAGGCGCGGGAAGGGGAAAATCAGCAGATTTCGAGCTGTACTTCGTGCTGTTCGATAATTTTCTGGATACTTGCCGGTGGCTGTTCATCGGTGAAAAGATAATCGATGAGGTCCATATTGCCCAAGTTAACCATCGCGTTACGGCCAAATTTGGAGTGATCCGTAACCAGAATGACGCAGCGTGAGTTTTCTATAATCGCTCGCTTGGTGCGTACCTCATGGTAATCAAACTCCAGCAGCGAACCATCCATATCGATACCGCTGATACCAAGAATGCCGTAGTCCAAACGAAACTGTGAGATAAAATCGAGCGTTGCTTCCCCCATGATGCCACCATCCCGAGTACGCACTTCGCCACCAGCCAAAATCAAACGAAAATCCTCTTTGCCCATTAACAACGTTGCTACGTTTAAGTTATTGGTCACGACTCGGAGGTTGCGGTGATTCAGTAGTGCATGAGCTACGGCTTCTGGCGTAGTGCCGATATCAATAAACAGCGTAGCGCCATCTGGGATCAGGCTCGCAACGTGCTGAGCAATACGTGCTTTTTCATCCGACCACATGATTTTACGATCGTGATAGGCCGCATTTACTGAACTGGATGGCAGCGCAGCACCACCGTGATGGCGCTGGATTTTGTTTTGTTCAGCCAGGTCATTCAGGTCGCGGCGAATCGTCTGTGGGCTTACCGCAAAATGTTCAACCAATTCTTCTGTGCTTACATACCCTTGCTGGCGAACAAGATCGATTATCGCGTCATGGCGCTGTGTTTGCTTCACGTCAATTCCCCTGAGTTACCGGATGTCCGGCGGTTAGGCGTTATTTTTACGCTGATGATGGGTATCCCAAAACGCCATCAACAATCCAATCACTAAACCAGCAATATGCGCGCCGTTTGCAACCGACATTCCGAACCAGTCGAAATGCCCAGCCACCAGCCACAGTACTGAAATCACCATCAGGCCACGCGGCATATTCACGCCCATCTGAGGCGATCGCTCACCACACCACCATACATAGCCCATTAGCGCATATACCACACCAGATAGACCACCAAAATTGGAACCACTAAACAGAGACTGCGCCCATCCGCTCATAAAGGCCGATACCAACGCAATTTGCAGCAGTTTCCCAGCACCGAGGCGTTTTTCAACCTGCCCACCAAGATACCACCACCACATCAGGTTGAAGATGATATGCACCGCAGAGAAATGCAAGAAAGCATGACTCACCCAGCGCCAAACTTGAAGGTATTGGCTAGAATCAACAGGCCACGCCAGCCAGTTCATCACTGCGGCGTCACCGAGTACTACCATAAACAAATAGACGACGACGCAAATAGCCGTGATGCCTACGGTGAGTGGCCCGGTCTGACGAGTAAAACTCTTTAGATAGCTAAAATTGGAATATTTCAAACCGCTATGGGTTGACCCAGAATGCCAGCTTGCCGCCTGATAACGTGGATGCAAAGGCTCCTGAAGGAAACGAGTCAGCTCTTGTTCCACCTGTGCCTGTCGGGAGTCATCGGCGAGCCAAAGCACAACTTCATCATTGTGAACTTCCAGTTCTAAACGAACGCCTTGTGTCGCCATGTAGTCAATAAACGCCTGCGCCAGACGTGGATTAGACAGGGAAATAATACGAACCATGAATACCTGCTTATTAAAATAGCACCGCATATACCCTAAATAATTCAAGTTGCAGGACAAAAAGGCTAATCTTCAGTTAGAGACTGGGATGAACACACATAGCCAATGCACATGCAACTTGAGGTATGACGGGTATAAATGCCTTATGAGCGCTACAGGGATGAAGTCTCAACCTGCTGGGGATAAGCGCGCACCCACGCTTCAAACCCGCCGTCGATGCTATAAACCTCTTCAAATCCCTGATGCAGCAAATACTGAGCCGCACCTCGGCTACTATTACCGTGATAGCACATCACCATCACCGGCGTATCAAATTCATTGTTTTGCATAAAGTTTTGTAATGTGGCATTGGTCAGATGGAACGCTCCTGCGGCATGCCCAGCGGCATAGCTCTGCGGATCGCGAATATCAACTAACACTACATCTGGCTGCTGTAACTTTTGCTGTGCCTGCTCAACTGAAATTGCGACAAACTGTTCCATAACACCGATCCATTTTCTTCATCAAATTGCCCGCATTGTAACGAACATGTTATAAACAAAAAACCGCATTAAGCGCATGGATTCGTTGTCAAAACAGCCTATCAGCTTAGCTGAAAGACCTTCAAGAGATTGCGGTTTTTCGCAAAAAAAGCAAGAACAAAACGAGCAATGACGAAAATTTAGGGAATAAAATCACTCATATTTGCCTTCTCCTGCCACGCAAAGCACGATGAAATACCTTAGACTTAAAGCTATAGCGTTATAGGAGGTCTTATGAACACCCGACTACGTCTTTTACTTCCAGCCCTATTGCTTTCCCCGATGGCGCTCCAACTATTGAGCACCGATGCCAACGCTCAGTCTGCGGTTATGCAGCAACAACAGCAAATGATCCAGCAGCAACAGCAGGGGTTCCAAAATCAGAGCAACACCTTCAATCAGCAGCAGTTACGCAATACCCAAACACAGATTCAGCGTGACAATCAAGCACAGCAACTACATCAACTCAATGAAAATATGCGATTGAATGCCGATCAGCAATGGCAAAACAACAATCAACAACGCATGCTCAATAACCAGAATCGTCAGCAACGCCAACAGCAATTACAGCTGAATCAAATGGATCAGCAGAAAAAGGCAAATAACCAAAGAATGCTAAATCAGCAGAATACGGTGGATCAGAATAAGAAGAATAATGGGGGGTACTAGTGGGATAGCCCCGTCTTACGGGCGCCTATTCGTATCGAGCTTCATTGGTATATGAGTAAAGGCGTACGGGGAGCGCTAATCCTCTATGGGATTGCGGTGAAATGTTTCGACCGCCTATCAATTACAGTATTTATATACAACCTCCGTCGAAGGCGTCCGAGCCGGGTGTGCCAGCGCACACCCCCGGCACCCGTGCGCTTTTATCCGAGATGCCATCTCCGCTCCGGTTTGGTATCGCCCATCCAAGGCGCCCCAAACTCCGTCACGACATCCCTGTCGTGCCTGCTCTCCCTTCCAAGACTTAAACTAAACCCAAAGAAGGTTTTGACTTTATCTTTTGGTTTTGACGTTGACCTTTCCGGCACGTTGTTCTTCAGCCGAAGGGAGGAATGTAGGCTAGGATTCGCCGACAGGGACGTCGGCGAAAGAACGGAGGAGTCAGGACAAATTTGCCTGGAGCAAATTTGAACAACGCTAGCGTTGGCCCCGTAGGGGTGAGGCGCAGGGATGCGCCGAATACTCGCGATTGCCGTTCGTTCCGTTAAAGCCGGAATGACGACATTCGGGTACCTGCGAAGCAGGCTGAAGGACGGTGCCAAGCTGGGGTTTCGGGGGGCAGCGACTGGCCCCCCGACTCGGACGCCTGCACAAATAATAATGTAGAAAGCCGGTGTATTAGGCGGACGAAACCTTCCACCTATGATGCGTATTCTTGACGTACTAGTTGAAATGCATAGCCACAAAAAGCACAAGAATCGATAGGTTGCGCGCTAACGGCGTACTCCTCAACCAACAATCACCCAAAATCCGCTCCGATCACATCAATCCTATCGGTACAGATACAATCCACCCCCCAATCTAATAATTCGCGTGCTCGTTTTGGGCTATTCACGGTATAAACCAGGATCCGTAAACCTGCGGCTTTAATGTCGGACACACGCTCAGCGGTCAGTTCATTGTGGTCAATATGCAATGATACGCAGCCCAATCGCGTGGTCATCGCCAACCACTCTCCATCCCATTTCTCTAGCAGCAATCCCCTCGGCAGTTCTGGCACAGCTTGCTGCGCAGCCTCTAGAGACTCAACCGAAAACGACGACAGTAATGGTGCAATAGGATGCGTTGACCACAAATTCTTAGCGGCAAGCGCGATCACCCGCCCAGTTTCACTTTCTACGCCCGTGGTAGGCTTAATCTCGATATTCGCTGATAAGCCAAGCTCAAGGCAACGATCGGCCACCTGAGAAAGCAGAGGCAATGGTTCATCGCGAAACTCTCGCCCATACCATCCTCCCGCATCTAGGCTGACCAGTTTTTCCCACGGTAAATCGCCAGCAACGCCCCAACCATTGGTGGTGCGTTCTAGGTTGTCATCATGTAATAGAAAAATCTCACCGTCAGCACTCAACTTAGCATCAAACTCAATCATTTTATGGCCATACTCAGCGCCAATATCAATAGCCGCTAACGTATTTTCTGGTGCTAATTTACCACCGCCACGGTGGGCAACGATTTTTGGATAAGGCCATTTTATTGTCATGTTTTACTCCGCTACCGAGGGCTTCACTGCTCGCTTATGGTTCAATACGTAAGCCCGTCGTTATATCGAAAAAGTGTAGATTTTCATGAGGTAGCACGACCTGTAGAGAACAACCTAACTCAGGTAAATCCTGATGCGGTAATCGCAGAATCACACCATGATCCCCCCAGCGACTATGCGCCAAGTTATCAGCGCCCAATAGCTCGAGTTGATTAACCATAAACTCGCTTCCGGACTCATGCTCTGCCGCTCGACGCAGGTGCTCAGGGCGAATACCTAGCGTGAGCGTTTGACCCGCTAATGCAGAGATCGGCTGTTCGAAGCGTAGCTGTGGACCATCGTTAATCTGAAAAAACAGGCCATCTGTACTAATACAACCATCCAGCAGATTCATCGCGGGAGCGCCCATAAAGCCCGCCACAAAACGACTAGCAGGACGATGGTAGATCTCCGTTGGTGTTCCAATCTGCTCAGCAACGCCCTTATTTAGCACAATGACGCGCTGCGCTAAGGTCATCGCCTCTACCTGATCGTGAGTCACATACAGGCTGGTCGTTTTTAGACGACGGTGCAACTGCTGTAACTCAAGTCTCATCTGAACGCGCAGTTTTGCATCAAGGTTGGACAAAGGCTCATCAAACAAAAACACCGCGGGCTCGCGCACGATAGCACGCCCCATCGCCACCCGCTGACGCTGCCCGCCGGACAACTCACTAGGCTTGCGATTAAGCAGCGTCTGTAACTCCAAAATGGCTGCGACTTCCTCCACTTTGGCACGGATAAGTTCTTTGCCCAGCCCGCGAATCTTCAGCCCATAAGCCATATTGTCGAACACGCTCATGTGCGGATAAAGTGCATAGTTTTGAAACACCATTGCTACGCCACGATCTTTAGGCTCTTTGTGAGTTACACGGTCATCACCAATATAAATATCACCACTCGTCGTTTCTTCTAGGCCAGCAACCATGCGGAGTAAGGTCGATTTACCACAGCCGGACGGCCCCACCATAACGATAAACTCACCGTCGGCAACATCCAGATCGATACCTTTAATAATTGCGTTTTTGCCGTCATAGCTTTTGCTGACGGTCTGTAATTTTAAACGTGCCATTGTATTATTTCTCGCTATCAACCAGACCGCGGACGAACCAACGCTGCATCCCTAAGACCACCAGCAATGGCGGTAACAGAGTCATCAGCAGTGCGGCCATCACCAGTTGCCACTGCGTTGCGCTTTCTCCGCTTGAGATGGCGCTTTTAATCCCAGCTACCGCCGTTCCCATCGCCGGATCGCTCGTGATCAGCAATGGCCATAAATATTGGTTCCAACCATAAATAAACGTAATCACAAACAACGCCGCTAAATTCGTTTTAGACAGTGGGAATACCACATCGCGGAAAAACCGCATTGGACCAGCACCGTCAATGCGAGCGGCCTCCAACAGTTCATGCGGCAGCGTCATAAAGAACTGACGGAATAGGAACGTTGCCGTAGCCGAAGCCATGAGCGGCAGAGTGAGTCCAGTATAACTATCCATCAGGTTTAAATTTGCCATCACCTCAACGGTAGGAAATATACGGACCTCAACGGGCAGCATCAGGGTAATGAATATCAGCCAAAAGAATAAGTTACGTAATGGAAAGCGAAAGTAGACAATCGCAAACGCCGATAACATCGACACCGCAATTTTCCCAACAGTAATCACCAACGCCATAATAAAGCTATTCATTAACTGAATACCAAATGGCGCACCTGCGCTACCAACCCCTTGCTGCCAAACCTGCGTTATGTTGTGCCAGAGCTGGGAGCCTGGAATGAGCGTCATCGGCACATCAAAGACCTGTTGCTTATCCAGCGTTGCTGCCACAAACGCCACATACAGCGGAAACAAAATCACGATCACACCCAAAATCAGCATAATATGGCAGAACATATCCAAGCCTTTACGGTTCTCAATCATTGATAACGTACCTTACGCTCAACATAGCGGAACTGAATCATAGTTAATGCAACCACAATCAACATCAATACGACCGACTGTGCCGCCGAACTGGAAAGATCTAGCCCCGCAAAACCTTCACGATAGATTTTATAAATCAGCGTAGTGGTCGATTGTCCCGGTCCACCGCCGGTTGCTGCATCGATAACCGGAAACGTATCGAAAAACGCATAGACCAAATTGACCACCAGCAGGAAGAAACTCACTGGAGAAATCAGGGGAAGGACAATATGAAAGAAACGCCGAATCGGCCCTGCGCCATCAATGGCAGCAGCCTCAAGCAGCGACTTGGGGACTGACTGTAACGCCGCAAGGAAAAACAGGAAATTGTAGCTCACCTGTTTCCAGACTGAAGCCAGAACTACCAGAAACATCGCCTGTCCGCTATTTTGAGCATGGTTCCAGCTATAGCCCATCACACCGAGAAAGTGCGAAACCAAACCCAGCCCAGGGTTAAAGAGAAACATCCACAGCACAGCAGCGATTGTGGGAGCCACGGCATAGGGCAGAATGAACAAAGTTTGATAGAAACGGCGGCCCCGTAAAATATGATTTACCAACGCCGCAAAAAATAGCGACAGTACTAGGCCAAAAAATGTCACCAAACCGCTAAACCACAACGTGGTGCGAAACGCGCTTAAGTAGTAGGGATCATGCCATAGAGTGATAAAATTCTGCCAACCAACAAACTCGCTGGAAAGACCAAAAGGATCGAGGCTCTGCACCGAATACCACAGTGCTTCGCCTGCGGGCCACAAGAAGAAAATGGCGGTGATCAAAAGCTGTGGAGCAACCAGCGCATAGGGCAACCAGCTGCGTTTAAATGCGGGAGTTCGGGAACTCATAACACCTCAAATTTGCTACAGAGTACAAATACCTCACCAACCGCCCTTTGGGTTGAACGGCTGGAGAGGTAGAACCGATATTACTTAGCTGATTTTTCGAAACGCTCTAGCAGTTGATTGCCACGCGATACCGCTTCATCCAGCGCTTGCTGTGGCGTTTTCTTACCTGTCCATACGCCTTCCAACTCTTCATCCACCACGGTACGAATTTGCGGCATATTGCCTAGGCGAACACCTTTAGTGAAGGCTAATGGCGGCTTATTTAGCATTTGGCGAGTCGCAACGTCAGCGCCCGGATTTTTGTCGTAAAAACCCTGCTGTTTAGTCAACTCATAGGCTGCGGTCGTAATGGGCAGGTAGCCCGTTTTCTGGTGCCACTCAGCGGCAATTTCTGGTTTAGCCAAGAACTGGAAGAACTCAGCTACGCCCTTGTAGGTTTCAGGTTTTTTACCGTTCATCACCCACAGACTAGCCCCACCGATAATTGCATTTTGCGGGGCATTTTTAGCATCAGCGTCATACGGCATGAAAGCCACGCCATAGTTGAATTTTGCATACTGTTTGATATTGGCCAGCGAGCCAGAAGAGCCCGTCATCATGCCGCAGTCACCGTTATAGAATTTAGCGGTTGGCTCATCCTTACGGCCAAAGTAGCTAAAATCGCCTTTTTTGAGCATGTCTGACAGCAGCTGAATATGCTTAACCTGTAATGGCTGGTTAAACTCTAAACGCGCTGACGGGCCACCAAATCCGTTGTTTTCGGTAGCAAAAGGAACACCATTCCACGCACTAAAGTTTTCTAACTGCACCCAGCCTTGCCAACCTGACGCATAGCCACAACTCATACCGCTTGCGCGTAGCTTAGCCGCATCGGTAGCCAGCTCCTGCCAAGTTTTTGGTGGCTCATCAGGATTTAAACCCGCTTTCTTAAAGGCATCTTTGTTGTAATACAGAACGGGTGTAGAACTGTTGAACGGCTGGGAAAGGAGTTGGCCCGTGGCGTTGTCGGCGTAGTAGCCCGCCACAGTGGGAACAAACTGGGATTCATCAAAAGGGATACCGGCCTCTTTAAATACCTGATACACAGGCTTCACGGCCTGTTTAGCTTGCATCATGGTTGCAGTGCCGACCTCATACACCTGCAAAATAGCGGGCGCCTTACCCGCACGGAAAGCGGCAATACCCGCAGCGAGACTTTGTTCATAATCACCTTTATAGACAGGTACAATTTTGTACTCATCTTGTGATTGGTTAAAACGCTGCGCGAGACTATCAACTTCCGTACCTAGCTCGGCTTCCATCGAATGCCAAAATGGAATTTCAGTCACCGCTAATGCAGGTGCACTGAAGCAAAATATCACTGCTAAACTGCACATGCTGCGCTTTATTGTCATATTCATCATGCCAAATCCCCGTCAAATGAGTGTTATCACCGTAAACGTTGAGTGATAAAGAACGTCTTATTTTCGGGATGTACCATGACATGCGCGTATGACAGAAAAATAACCAGCAGATGAAGGAATTATGACGAAAGAATGACGCAGGGCACGCGACGCGTTAGTTAGATAAAGAAACTATAGCGGCCTAAATATCAGCGAGTTAGGAAGGGATACAAAACATTATCTCCCATTGAATTATCACAAATAGTGGCATCCATGCCGCTATCGTCATGACAGGCTTAACCGCCTAAATAAGCACTACGCACTGCGCTATTAGCCAGAAGAGCTGCCCCGCTATCTTCCAGCACAACATGACCGTTCTCCAACACATAGCCTCGATCCGCCAACTTAAGCGCCTGATTGGCATTTTGCTCTACGAGAAAGATCGTCATGCCTTCTTCGCGCAGCTGTTGGATGGTATCGAAAATTTGCAGAATGATGATAGGCGCCAGCCCCAGAGACGGCTCATCCAGCAGTAATAACTTAGGCTGACTCATCAGAGCGCGACCTATCGCTAGCATCTGCTGTTCTCCGCCGGACATGGTTCCTGCGCGCTGAACACGACGCTCATGCAAGCGGGGAAATAAATCGTAAACTCGAGCGATACGCTCTTGATACTGATGACGATCGGCGAAAAATCCCCCCATCGCCAAATTTTCTTCCACGGTCATACGCGAAAATACGCGGCGGCCTTCCGGCACAATAGCAATCGCCTCACGCATGATGCGTGCGGTTTGCCAATCGGTAATATCCTGCCCAAGAAAGTGGATACGGCCTGCGGTAGCTCGAGGTTCGCCGCATAGCGTTCCCAGCAGCGTGGTTTTTCCAGCGCCGTTAGCACCAATCAGCGTCACAATTTCACCCTGCTGAATATGGATGCTAACGTTATGCAGCGCCTGAATTTTTCCGTAGTGGGCTGAGACGTTTTCTAATGTCAGCATGAACATGGCCCTCGTTCAACATGACAACGGGAGTAGTTAAATAGCATAGATTTACGCCTCTCCTAGATAAGCACGGATAACATCAGGATTATTGCGTACCTCTTCCGGCGAGCCTTGCGCCAACGGCGTCCCCTGATTAACCACGTAAATCCGATCGGAAATATCCATCACCAGCTTCATATCGTGTTCAATCAACAGCACCGAAACCTGATGATGACGGCGTAAGTCAGCGATGAGTTCGTTGAGTTCATCGGTTTCTTTTGGATTAAGACCGGCCGCTGGCTCGTCTAGCATCAGCAGCTCAGGCCGTGTCACCATGCACCGTGCAATCTCCAATCGCCGCTGCTGACCATAGGCCAAATTACCCGCCTGACGATTGGCAAACTCCAACAATCCAACACGCTCTAACCATACCGCGGCACGTTCCAATGCATCGGCTTCCGCGCGGCGGAATTTAGGCGTTTTCAGTAGACCGGCAAACACACCGCTTTTGAGATGCTGATGCTGCGCCACCAACAGGTTTTCCACTACCGTCATCTCTTTGAAGAGGCGTACATGTTGGAAAGTGCGCACCACCCCCATACGAGCGATTTGCTGCCCTGCAAGCCCAGCTAATTCGCGATCGCGCAGTTTTATCGAGCCACTTGTCGGGCGATAGAAACCGGTCAGACAGTTAAATACCGTCGTTTTTCCCGCCCCGTTAGGGCCGATAAGAGAGACGATTTCCCCCTGATTGAGTATCAGAGCTACATTATTCACGGCGAGGAGGCCGCCAAACCGCATACAGAGATTGTTCACCAGCAACAGAGGTTGTGTGCTCATACCTGCCCTCCTTTGCGTGTGGCAAATTTCAGCTTAGGGCGTTTCATCGGCAGTAATCCTTGCGGACGCCAAATCATCATCAGCACCATTAATGCGCCCAGTAATAACATGCTGTATTCATTCAGATCACGCATCAGTTCGCGAGAAACTACCAAAATAACCGCAGCAAGAATCACCGCAAACTGTGACCCCATACCACCAAGCACGACAATCGCCAGTACAAAAGCCGATTCGACAAAAGTGAAAGATTCTGGGCTAACAAACCCTTGTCGTGCAGCAAACAACGTTCCAGCAAAACCGGCAAACGCCGCACTGATGGTGAATGCCGTCAGCTTGATACGCGTTGGGCTTAGGCCTAATGAACGGCAGGCAATTTCGTCTTCTCGTAACGCTTCCCACGCCCGCCCAAGCGGCATGCGCAGTAACCGGTTAATCACAAACAGCGTGATAACCACCAGCAACAGCGCCACCAAATACAAGAAGATGATGCGATCGCTTGGGTCGTATTTGAGGCCAAAGAATTCGTGGAATGAGCCCCATCCTCCGTCACGTACACTACGGTTGAATTCCAAGCCAAAGAAAGTAGGTTTTGGAATTTGGCTAATACCGTTGGGTCCGCCGGTAATTTCCGTATTATTCAGCAGCAGGATACGTACAATTTCACCAAAACCGAGCGTCACAATGGCCAAATAGTCACCACGCAGACGCAATACCGGAAAACCTAACAGTAGCCCAAAGGCGGCGGCAACAATGCCCGCAATTGGCAAGCTCTCCCAAAAACCAATTCCGTAATAATGGTTAAGCAACGCGTAGGTATAAGCACCGATGGCGTAGAAACCACCGTATCCCAGAACTAACAAGCCAGACAGGCCGACAACGACGTTTAGCCCCAGTCCAAGCATCACGTAGATAAGCGTCAGCGTGGCAATATCCACGGTTCCACGCGATACCACAAACGGCCACACCACTGCCGCAATAAGAATAAACATCAGCACCAGTTTTTGTTTTGGCGTTGAACCATCTAAGCTTGGCAGCACCAGAGTGGGACCTGACACTTTTTTCAGCCCCTGCTGAATCAGAGGACGCATCAATTGGAAGAAAAAGACCACCACACAGCCCGCAGCAATCCATTCCCAACGTATAGAATCTGCCATATTGACGACCAGATGGGTGCCATCTAGCCCGAGCTGGACGCCCATGATAAACGATGCCAACACGAACATGGTGATGGTCGAAATAATCGCATTAACCAGATTGAGCTGTTTCATACTTTCTCAACCTCCGGCCGCCCCAAGATACCGGTAGGCATCACCAGTAGCACCACAATCAGTAACGCAAATGACACGACATCTTTATATTCAGTGCTGAGGTAAGCGGAAGTCAGCGCTTCTGCTACGCCGAGGATCAATCCGCCGATCATCGCCCCAGGAATACTGCCGATCCCGCCTAATACCGCCGCAGTAAAGGCTTTCATCCCCGCCATAAAACCGATGTATGGATTGATAACGCCGTAGAACTGACCGAGCAGTACACCCGCCACAGCCGCCATTGCTGCACCAATAACAAAAGTAAGGGAGATCACGCGATCGGTGCTAATGCCGAGCAGACTCGCCATTTTCAGATCTTCTGCACAGGCACGGCAGGCGCGCCCCATCCTCGAATAGCGGATAAACAGCGTTAGCGCCAACATCGCAAGAAACGTTACGACCCAGATGATGATCTGCATAGTGGAAATACTGGCGGAGAAACCATTACTTTCACCTAATGTCCATTGCCCAGTCACTAGACGCGGCAATGCCAGATCGCGCGAGCCCTGCGTTAGGCTGACGTAGTTTTGCAAAAAAATGGACATTCCGATGGCAGAAATTAGCGCAATCAGACGCTTTGAAGAACGTACGGGCTTATAAGCAACGCGCTCAATACTCCAGCCGTAGGCGCTCGTGATCACAATAGCGACGATAAAAGCCGCGCCAATCAATAGCCAGCTAGCATCAATGCCCAGCATCATCAGCGCCGCAATAACAATAAAGGAGACATAGCTGCCGATCATATATACCTCGCCGTGGGCGAAGTTGATCATGCCGATAATGCCGTAAACCATGGTGTAACCAATGGCGATCAGCGCGTAGGTGCTCCCCAGCGTAACGCCGTTGAACATCTGCTGAATGAAATAGAGAAACTGTTCTGACATACCCTATCCTCATACCACATAAGGGCTTAGTGATGATGTTACAACGCTGTTCTAATCCCGCACGCCAAAACCTTGGAGTAAGGTTTCGTCCACCTATTTATCGCGCATTCATCGA
Source organism: Hafnia paralvei (assembly GCF_020150375.1). Lineage (NCBI taxonomy): Bacteria > Pseudomonadati > Pseudomonadota > Gammaproteobacteria > Enterobacterales > Hafniaceae > Hafnia > Hafnia paralvei. Next base: position 4,611,082 of record NZ_CP083737.1, read on the forward strand.
TAACTTAGGCGTATGGGCAAAGACCGCGCGCGAGTGGTCTCCGCACTCGCATGCTTTATTCGAGATGCCATTTTCGCTCTGGGTCAACATGCGCCATGTTTGGCACTTCCGACCCTCACGCCGACACAGCGTCGGCGTGGCGTATTCAACTAAGGCATCAACGAAAATAAGAACCGTCAGAACTATTTAACCGACGTAGATGAGCCGTCGGCATGCCATTCGAAAATACCGAATTCGAAGCCTTTCAGGTCGCCTTTATCATCCCAGCTCAATGGCCCCATAACGGTATCAACCGGCTGAGACTTCAGGTTTTTAATGATGTCAGCGGGTTCTTCGCTTTTGCTGCGCTCCATTCCGGTAGTCAGAGATTGCAATGCTGCGTAGGTGGTCCAAACAAATGGCCCTGTCGGATCCAGTTTTTTGGCTTTCAGCGAGTCTACGATAGCTTTGTTAGCGGGAACCTGATCGTAACGCTGTGGCAGCGTCACCAGCATGCCTTCAGATGCATCGCCCGCGATGTTAGATAGAGATGAGTTACCCACACCTTCTGGCCCCATAAATTTAGCTTTCAGACCCGCTTGTTTGGCCTGACGCAAAATCTGTCCCATTTCTGGGTAGTAGCCGCCGAAGTAGACAAAATCCACGTTATCTTTTTTCAGCTTCGCAACCAGCGTAGAGAAGTCTTTGTCGCCAGCGGTAATACCCTCAAACAGCACTGGTTTTACATTGGATTTCTCCAACGCATCTTTAACCGAACGTGCCAGACCTTCGCCATACTGCTGTTTATCATGCACCACGGCGATACGCTGTGGCTTAATGGTATTCAGGATATATTTCGCCGCGGTTGGCCCCTGATCGGAATCCAGCCCCGTCGTACGCATGATCAGTTTATAGCCACGCGTGGTCAGATCGGCATTGGTCGCCGCAGGCGTAATCATCAAAACGCCTTCATCTTCATAGATATCGGAAGCAGGCTGAGTCGAAGAGGAGCACAGGTGTCCGATAACATAACGGATACCGTCGTTAATCACTTTGTTGGCAACCGCGACTGCTTGTTTTGGATCACAGGCATCGTCATATTCCACACCAACTAGCTTATCGCCGTTCACGCCACCTTTGGCGTTGATATCCGCAATGGCCTGCTTAGCCCCGGTAAACTCCATATCGCCATACTGTGCAACCGGGCCAGACATCGCGCCAACAATCGCCACTTTAATGTCCTTCGCCATAACACTGCTGCTCATGGCTAACGCAATACAGCCAGTCAGAAAAACCTTACCCTTATTGATACTCATCTGCTCATCCCCGCCTGTCGTTGTGTTTATTGTGTTTGCTTTAGCGCGCAATCAAGCAACATATTATTAACAAATAACATTTTTACGCATAAGAAATAATGAATTATGTGATTGCACAGCAATATTTTCTAATAAGACTTTATTTTTCATATCATTAAACAGGAGATTTATTCTGCAAATCAAATCAGATAGCTAGAAACAAGCGGTGTAAACAGCACAAAAATCGGAGTAAAGCGGCAGAGTTTGTCACTAGGCAAGCACGTTCATCTGTTAAACAATTCATTTACTAATTTTTTACTCTGAAAATTGCAGATCGACAAAAATAATCAGCTCAAATTTTGTACACTAAAAGTTACACCGCCAATGAATACAGATCACTTACAATGCTTATCAATTATTCTCGGCAGAAGATAAAACATGAAACTGACTATTGAGCGCTTGATGGCCTTAAATCCAGACGATATTCGTGACTTGGGAAAAGTGTGGCCTGAACAGCAGCCGGAGATATGGCAGGCTTGGTTAGATGACGGTCATGCCCTATTTGCTGCACGTTTTAACGATCGGCTTCTAGGTGCAGTCAAGGTATGTGCCGATCGGCAAAAAGGATTCGCCACGCTACATGACCTGTGCGTGCGAGAAGTCACGCGCCGTCGAGGGGTTGGACTGTACTTAGTGGAAGATACGATGCGCCAACTACCAGAAATTAATGTCTGGCAGCTGGCGGCGAGTGAAGTCCCTGGTGTTGGACTTGAAGAAATGAATGCGTTTATGGCCGCCTGTGGTTTTAATTTTTGTGAACTCAATAGCGGCGAACAAGGCTGGCAGAATTAAAAATCAGCCGCGCCCCATCTTCCAAACCGCCGCGACATTGCGTGCTGTAACACGCACGTTTTCGCGAGCGCCTTCTAGTGCTTCAGGCAACGTTTGGATGCGGTTTAGTACTGAAAATACCGCGTCCAAGCCATGCTGATGTACAACGCTATAATCTGGCGTCATGCCTCCAGCGATAGCGATAACCGGAATATCGTAACGCTTAGCGACTCGCGCCACTCCAACAGGCGTTTTTCCATGGATAGTTTGGCTATCGATACGCCCCTCACCGGTGATCACCAAGTCGGCCCCTTGTACCGCATCGGCCAGCTTTAATGCTTCGGTGACGATTTCAATGCCCGGCTGTAAGCGTGCGTTAAGCAAGCCAAACAGCGCCGCCCCCATACCACCTGCGGCACCCGCTCCAGCCACATTTAGCACCGATTTTCCGGTTGCCAGCTCGATCTTCTCACCATAATGCTGCAAAGCGGCATCTAGCAGTTTAACCCGCTCTGGCGTTGCGCCTTTTTGTGGGCCAAATACCGCCGACGCACCTTTCGCTCCGCACAGAGGGTTATCAACATCACAGGCCACCAAAATATCGGTCTGTGCTAAACGAGCATCCAATTGGCTAAGGTCAACGCTGGCTAACTGAGCAAGCGCCGCGCCACCAACATGAAGCTCTTTGCCATCGATATCATGAAAATGTGCGCCCAACGCCTGCATCATGCCCGCGCCGCCGTCATTGGTGGCGCTACCGCCAATACCGAGAATAATTTTGCGCGCCCCGTGATTAAGCGCCGCTAGAATCAGTTCTCCGGTACCAAAACTGGTGGTGACCAGCGGATTACGTTGCTCGGGCGCGACCAAATGCAACCCCGACGCGGCGGCCATTTCAATCACCGCTGTTTCACCATCGCCCATCCAGCCAAAGAAGCCATTAACCGGCAGCCCTAAAGGACCGGTTACATTCACATGCACTCGCTCTCCACCGGTCGCTGCAACCATTGATTCCACCGTGCCTTCACCCCCATCAGCCATCGGCAGCTTGATGTATTCAGCCTGCGGGAATATTTCGCTAAAACCCTGTTCAATCGCCTCGGCAACCTGCATCGCGCTAAGGCTTTCTTTAAATGAATCAGGAGCAATCACAATTTTCATGCGTACCTCGTTAACCCGCTAAATTAAACACACCAAACATCATGGTAGAAACAAAGGCGATCATCAGACCCACGGCGGTTTCATAAGGCAGCAGCTTCAAACGCTCATGCACCTGCATGTTGACGCTACCGCCGGTTGCGTGGAAGAAGCTGCCGTGTGGCATGTGGTCGAGTACCGTTGCGCCTGCGTGAATCATCGCCGCACCCGCCAGAGCCGAAATCCCCATACCAATCAGCGTGGAGCTAAATACTGCGGAAGCCACTGCGGTACCAGCAGTCGTGGATGCCGTCGCCATCGACATCAAGGCCCCTGAAATGGGGGCCAGCAGATACGAAGGCATACCAGAAGCCGTCAAGCCTGTAATCAGCACATCTTTCAGACCTGAATTAGCAATAATCCCCGCCAGCGTACCGGTGCCGAGCAGCATAATTGCTACCGGAGCCATACGCGATAAACCGGAAACCATGTACTGGTTAGTATGTTTCCATTGCCCCATAACCACCGCACCAATTAAGCCCCCCACAGGTAATGCAACTAATGGGTCAATGGCAATGCCAGCAATTGGACGTAGCGCCAACAGGATAATAGCGACTAAAGGAGCGGCGATCGCCGCGCCAAAGGCTGGCAGCGCAGCGTCATGTTTACCGACAACCAACTCATGAGCTTCAACTTTTGAGCCACGATGCTTCAGACGTTTAGCCAGAAAATAAGCCAGTACCAAACCAAACAGACCAGGGATAATGCCTGCCATCATCAATGAGGTTAAAGGTACATGGAAGCTATCTGCCGCCGCGATAGTGTTAGGGTTTGGCGACATCACGTTGCCCGCTTTACCGCCGCCAATCATCGCCAGCAGAATCGCCATTTTGGAAATATCAGCACGATGGGCAATCGCTAAAGCGATTGGAGAAACGGTGATAACCGCCACATCAATAAACACACCGACGGCGGTCAGCAGCATAGTCGCGACTGCCAGCGCCAACAGCGCACGCTTCTCGCCCACTTTACGTACAATAGTTTCAGCGATGGTATTCGCTGCGCCAGACTCAATCAGCACGCCCGCGAGAATACCTGCACCCAAAATACGTAATACGGCGTTGGTGATACCCTGAGCACCGGTGATCATAAGACTGATTGTTTGAATGAGGTCAGCTCCGCCAACCAAACCGCCCGCTAAAGCCCCAGCAATCATGCCGTAAGCAGGTGGAACCTTGCGTAAAATAAGCACGATGGATACAACCAGTGCCACTATTGCGCCTAGAGCAGAAACCGTTGTCATTATTCACTCCTGCCTTGATTCATTATTATTGTGAGATCGTCTAAGACGAATGTAGGTACAAGGAGGCATTATGAGGAGACAAAGAAAAATAGCTTGAGGCGAATCACCAGAAAATCGACGGTTAGAACCTGCATTTTTTGTAGGATGCTACAAATCAGCGATAAATCTGCATGCCAATATACAACTGAAGAATAGAGTTTAATTCATTGATTTTTAAAGATGTTATGTCTTCAATCTTCTGTAAGCGGTAGCGAAGGGTGTTAACGTGGATATGCAGCTGTTTTGACGTTTGAGACAGATCACAATTCTGTACAAAATAGCAGCGCAGAGTGTGACATAGAACACCCTTAGCATCAGCCTGACGTAATGCCTGCCACGCGAGCCCCAGTTCTTCGGCCTGCCAGCTGTCTGCAAATCCATTTAATAACACCGGTAAAAAATGGTCTCGATAATATAAAACGGCCTGATTCAGCTTTTGACGTTGCGCCATCTCCTGCAAAGCCTGAGCACTCAGGTAAGAACGGCGCACACCATCATCCCCAGCAAATAGGCCACCAACGTAGATATTTACATGAAAGCGCGACTGTAGTTGCACATGCAGTTTACGCAGACCTTTTTTGATTGCCGCATCATTATCGTCACTACGACTTATATTGAGCGGCAGCAAGACAACGATACGATCGAAGCCATGCATCATCACCAACGTCTCATGGTTATGGTTGCTGAGCGTTTCTAATAACTCACGCTGGCGAATATGTTCCTGCTCATGAAGGCTAACAATCAATGCAATCCGCGGTAAGGACAGATCTAATCCAAGATATGCCGCCATTGACGCCATCGATGCAACGCTACCGCGCTCCATAATCAGCTGAGAAGCGAGTTGCTCACGATAACGTTTTTCCCACTGGTTTTGCTCCAGCATTTCTGCCTGCTCAAGGATAAGCTCCGCAGCCATGCGAACAAGTTCAGCATACGCCTGCACTTTTTCTGGCTCGCCGGAAATCCCGATCACCCCCACCATTCTCTGCCGAAATATAATGGGCAAATTAATTCCCGGCTTCACGCCTTTAAGCCTGCTGGCCACTGCATCATCAATGATCACCATCCGATTCTCGGTGAGCGCCAAAACCGCCCCCTCATGGCGCTGATGCAAGCGGCTCGGGTCACCTGAAGCAATGATGACTCCGTGCTCGTTCATCACGTTCACAGAATAGTCAATGATGCTCATCGCACGAGAAACGATCTGACGCGCGGTATCTTCCTTAAGGTAACTGTTTGGCATGGGGCTTCATTGGTTAAGAGGGAACACAGATCAATGTAGCGGATAGTGTGGTCGCGATGCAAAGACTGAAATGATAAACACCGACTATAAATATTCATTATTTATATATTCTCAAAAGTCATTCGTTACCGAATTAATATCAACAACCAATCTATTATTTATATAAGTTAAATAATATTTTCGAGCAAAGTAATATATAAATAATTTTAAACAAATAAGAGCGTATTACTATCGATATCCTATCAAGATAAAGTAGTATTATTATCAGCAAGACAATACATATCACCGAATCCATATATATGGAAAACCTATCAATACAAAAAATAAATTAACAAAACAGGTTTAACACAGAATTAAAAAATGATTAAGGATATATTTTTATGGAAAAGACAGGGCTGTATTTTTCTTGCAAAATTGGCAACCTTCCTTCAGAAGCATTTGACGTTGCTGAATTCTTACTGGATGAAGGACTCTCCCAGCTATTCACGCTCACGCTAAAAGTCGTAAGCAAACGAGACGATTTTGACCCCGATGCCCAGCTTCTGCAAAAAGCCTCATTAACAGTCAAAGTTAACGATGTTGAACAGCGAACAATTACGGGTCTTGTGGCAGGTGTAGAACGGGGAGACTCTGGATTTAGACGCACATTTTACACATTGACGATCCGTCCTGAAGCGTGGGTGATGACGCTCAATCAAGATAGTCGAATCTATCACCAGCTCAATACACCTCAAATTTTGCAGCAATTGCTGCAAGATAATCACGTTGAGGCAAAGTGCACGCTGATAAAAGATAATCACCTACAGCGCGAATACGTGACACAAAAGCGTGAGTCTGCGGCTCATTTTTTTGATCGACTCGCTGCGGAAGAAGGGTTCGTATATTGGTTTGATGATGAGGGAATGTGTTATAGCGATAGCCTTTACGGAATGCTGGTTGACGCAACGGTAGCCTATAACCCTCATCCACAATCAGCAATTCAAGGCGACATTATTAATAAGCTACGCTTCGGCTCATTTGTACGCCCACGTGAAGCGATCCACAAAGACCGAAACTACCAAAACCCCAACGATCGACTCACCCACAGTGCGCTCTCTAAATCTCAAGGACTGCCAGGTTCTCCTCACACCGTTTTTGATAGCTACGGACGTTTTCAACATGATGCGGAAGCGGCGCCGATGGTTCGCTATCGCATAGAGCAATTGAGTTCAGACAGCAAAACGGGGATAGCTTCATCTAACTGCATAAAATTGATGCCGGGTAGGATCTTTCAGCTTACCGAGCATCCAGTGGAGACAATGAACGATCGCTGGCAGGTCGTCACGGTGACCCATCATGGCATGATGCCAGAATCGTTAGAGGAAGAAGACAGCGGTGAAGGTACAACGTTAACCAACGAACTCACTTTTATTTCAGCCCGTGATGAGTGGCGCGCCCCATATCACTACAAGCCACTCGCAGACGGGGATGAAGTCGCTGAAGTCGTTGGCCCCTTCAGCGAGGAAATTTATGTCAATGAGGACGGTGCAGTAAAAGTCCATTTTCACTGGAACCGATATGACAAAGCCGATGAGAAAGCATCGTGCTGGGTACGCGTTGCACAGGGTTGGAACGGTAGTGGTTATGGATTTTTAGCCACGCCACGCATTGGGCAAGAGGTGATCATTTCCTACCTCAATGGAGACATTGACCGCCCAATTATTACGGGTTGTACTTATAATGCATTAAACCGACCTCCACTTAATTTGCCTGCAGAAAAAACGCGCACTACGTTCAAAACTCAAACCCATAAGGGCAAAGGGTTTAATGAACTGCGCTTTGAAGACGATGCTGGGCGCGAAGAAATTTATATTCATGCCCAAAGAGATCAGCTGATAGAGATTAAGCATGATAAAACGCAAAAAATAGAACATGACGAAAGCCATACCGTTATGAACAATCGTAGCCACTACGTTGGCAAGGACGAGTCTCTACATATTGTCAAAGATCGATATATTCAAATTGATGCTAATCAATTTGAAACCGTTGAAAAAAATCTTATTACGAAAATTAATAATAACTGGGAAGAGAAAATTCACGCGACTCACAGCCAAAATGTAGGAAAAGATAAAGAGTGTACGGTCAATGGTAAATACACTACTGAGGTTGTGGAGGGTATTCATAGCCACACTAAAGTGCACACATTGCAAGCCAGTGAACGAGTGATGTTTAAAAGCAAAGGAGGAACGATCACTATCGATGGCAGCGGAATTACGCTGACAGGAAAAGTATCGATCAAAGGTGAATTAGACGTTATACCGGGCATCCCTGGTTCTGTCTCTTCTCTATCTGGAGCCGCAACCGATGGACAACCTACTGCGGAAGACTGTCGTGAAAAAGCCCGTCAAGAGCAGGAAGGTTAGTAATGCGCCCAATCATTTGCCAAAACGATAAAACCAGCACGGGTGGCAAAGTGCTGCAGGGTTCCCCAACCATGAAAATCAATGGTAAGCCAGTGGCGTTGGTTGGTATGCAGGCAACCTGCAACGCCTGCAAGAAAGGCATAGGAACCCTAGTTTCTGCAGGGCCATGCTTGGGCAAAGTCGATGGCGTCTACGTTATTTTAGCGGGTGATTATGTCGCCTGCGGCTGCCCACCTTTCAGCAATGTTGTAATACCAGGACAACACATCGGAACCATTGAATAATACACGGAGTTGGCCGACACATGGACGAAACGCTATTCGATAACATTGATGGTACTTTATGGGTCACCGAGTCTATTTTTGACACGCCTAATGTACCAAATGGTAAAAAACATGTGCAGTTCCGCGCGCCAACCTTAATTTATAACAAGGAACGACGCTATGTGGTGAATACATTATTTCATCATTTCACTCAGTTGGGGTTAATTAATGCCGACTATACCGAAATAGTCCCCTTTGATGTTTATCTAGAAAACAGTACACGTTATGAAAAGGACTTTATTTTAGCTGCGGTGAAATTAAATGATGAGAATCCAGTATTTATGGATCGCAGCTATTGTTTAGAACCGCTCCCTCACCAGAATGGCGATCTTCTCGATCGAAAAATACCTATAACATGTGTTCCATCCGAGGAAGGTTTAGAATCCGGTATCGGTCAGAGATTACAAGAACTGGTATTGGAACAAGGCGAAAACGACCTGCATAGTCACCTACGATGCTACGCCATTATTGATGCGGCAGTTTATCAACAAGATGGACGCTTTCTTATCCCCGATCTCATGGCATCCGGTCTTACTTGGCAGTGCCTATTTAAAGGTGAGTCAGAAACCGTAATGGAAAATATAGCTCCTTATTTAGTTGATATCACATCACATAACCACCAATGGGATTTTTTTCACCGCCGATTAATTTCGCAGTTAGTTGAGCAGCCTCTGGGAATATTAATTCGTAGCTATGCTGACTTTGGTACTGTTTTTCATCATCTGCGCAAATTTACCTATGTGAAAAACCCGGAAACTGAACGCTGGAGCTATTTTCGTTTTTACGATCCAAGAGCCTTCGGGACAATTATCAGTCTCATGGATTATGCTGCTCTGGCCTCATTTATGCGTTATTCACAATACATTATTTATCTTCAACCCAAGCAACATAGCGCGATCAACATCGTTACGATTTCCGACCCAATACGAGAGATAAAAGGCAGCTATTTTCGCTTAACCCAGCGTATGTGTAACTATTTCGCCCAGCAGGTCTATCAGGCATTTATTCAAAAAGTCGATTTATTCATCCAAAACTATATAGCTGAAAGATCTCAGATTAGTGAGGGTTTCCGCTCTTATTTTATCACTCAACATATTAACCGAGCCCTATGCTGGGGCTTCTCTTTGGAAAGAGCGGTTCTCTTATATGTTGCTGCACGCAGTATGACCTGCCTACCAGAACATGAGTGGGGCGAACTGGTTAAATCCCACACCTGCCGTTTTCCTCTTAGCCAAGAACTTAGAGCCAAAGATTTGTTTGGCCTTGTCTGGCACCTATCAGAAGCCAAGGTAATATAATGGACAATATGGATCAGGCCATGCAGGCCGCCGACGATAGAACTTCAGGATCAACAGAAGTCGGTACTTATGAATCCCCTTGCGATAGCGATGTGAAACCCATTTATCCGGTTCGCTATGCTTACGCCAATTTTTTTGAATCATCGCTACAGTATGCCCTTCCACCGAACGATATAAAAACAATGCTTTCAGCAACCTCATTAAGAGATGCCCTAGGTTACGTAGTGCGTCTGTTGCGCCCTGGCTGGATATATATTAAAGATGAAGACTTTGACACTTTTCATATTTTTAAATATGAGCAACAAGAAAAAACCACCAACGGCAAAAAGCAGTGCGTTGAGCGCTACCGAAAGTTCATTTTTAAAAATGGTAATAATGCACAGGATGGGTTAACCCCGAAGCTAGGCCCGCGAGGTGAAGGCTATTATTTCGCCTTCGTGCCTAAAAGAGTATCTAACATCAGTATCGTATATAGCGAACATGAGTGGCATGCAGATGTTATTGACGCAATAAATGGCGACAAACAGCTACGAAAAAAATCAATGCAGGAGATTAACTTAGATGCCAATGATGGCCCCTATTCTCTTGAAGCCACTGAGGCTAATTTCACTAGACTAATTGAAGATTATCGGCATAAACAGCAACGGGCTTTAATAGTACAGGATAAAGATCACCCTAATGATTTGAGCAGCATAGACATTGATATTCTAACTACTCGAGATTCTTACTGGATGGAGCCCAGCGATATCGCCAAAGAGATCCGTAGCAAACTTTGTTATGGCGAAAAATCGCGTATCGTGGTGCTGTTTGACCCTGTAGGCCGACAAAAAGAAATTGTGCAGGCGCACAATATTCTCATTCAATGGCAACAACAATTTCTGGCAGAAAACCACTATCCATTGACTATTGGTGGATTTGTTGAGCAATTAAAAAGCAGTGATAACGAAGATATTCAAAAGGCGGTAAAAAACGGAATTGATCAGGATAGCTGGAATAACTATTGGCTGAAAATGAAGCAAGAGCTAGATAGCTATCAAGAACGTCAGCGCATGTTTGCCAAGCTGTATGAACAATTTATGATGAGCCCGTTTGTGACCAACTGCGTGGGCGGCCTTGACTCGTATTTTAAATATTTTTTCGCTACTGCACCAAGCCCAAAAACGCAGCAGGATGAATTCAACAAGCTAGCGGATATTGCCAGCGAATTGTTTGTTGCCGTTGCCGATTCTGAGCCTGGTAAAAACGCGCTAGAAAACATTATGTCCGAAGCAGCGGAGAGCCAACGCTCATTTAGTGATGAACATAACGTCTGGGGCGTGCTGTGGAATACACTAGTCCCCGTATTGACTGAACCGCAGGAACAAATCAGTTGGGCGGATAAAAGTGTAAAAGCCGTAGACAAGATTTTACACGGACTGGCCTCTATTTTAGGTTCGGCCATGTATGGTGATACTTGGCTTGCTCGCACGACATCAACCTTATCTAAAGCCGCAATGCAGCAAATTAAAACACATATTCCTAGATTGCTACACGTGATGGGGATCGAGATCCTTCAGGAAGAAGAACTATTTACCCACGAGCAGCTCAATCAGTTGGCAGAAAGAATTAAACAAAACAGGGCAAGCTTTAACAAGGAAGCGACAGGAACTGGAGTCATAGAGCATGGCAAAATCACTCACGGTAACTTGCCAATTTCGAACAAATTATTTGACTGGGAACATGCGTTGCCTGATGCCAATGACCCTCTACGATTTAGGCTTCCTCGCGTGGGTGTTATAGCTCCTCAGGGGAACAAATTCAGCTTTGAACGCAGTATTGGCAATGCCATAGTGGCTCCCAGCACACTATTCATGTTATTTGATACTGGCTTTTCTGGCCTTTCCGCATTTGGTAACTGCATGGTACTGAGCAGCTTAGTTGCTCAAACCTCTGAGTATGAAAAAGCCGATCCGCTGGCTCGCGGCAACGTGATATACACCCTGACTAAAGCCGCCACCGCCATGACGTCACTAACGCTCGATGTGCTGAACGTTTCTAAAAACGTCGCTAACTTAATATCCACCAAAACAGCTCACTCATTGGCACCTAAACTCGGCGAATATGCGTTAGCTTTATCAGGCGAGGTCATAACAAAAAGCGTGACTGGAGCCTTAGCGCTGGTGAATTTTCTTAGCGCAGTAGTTTCAGCCATGGAAACCCGCGATGCTTATCAGCAAGGGAATACGGGGTTAGCCGTCAGCAACAGTATACTCACCCTCGCGTTCACTATTTTCGGCGGTATTGCTCTTGCAATGCTAATGGAATTGACGGCCCCAGTCTGGTTAACAGCCCTTGGTTTTACTATCACTAATTTAGTTGCCATTGGATTTATACTTCTTATTGGAGGGGCGCTCGCGGTGATATTTACAACTCGAACAGCATTAGAGAATATTTTATATAATTGTTTTTGGGGAATTGGAAAGAAATATGGCTATTGGAATGAAAAAAGAAAAGGCATATCTTACCAGATAAAGCAAATTACTGACCCATCAAAAATAGAACTGATTATCAACAGGTTTTATATTGAACAGCAGGAGTTTATTAATTTCTTCTCCGCACCTGTATTAGATATCGTAGGAAAAGCTAAAGGTTTTAAAATTTCTTATGATGAAACAGTTTTCTATACTTTTAAATTGCCAAATTTTGAAACTGGGTTGTCTGATGTAAGGTATTGTTTTTACGCTATTTTACCCATAACGGATATTTATAAATCGGAAAGACGACCAGATGAAAAACTTAATAAATTATTTGACATGGCTAAAAAAAGTGCAATATCTAAGATAACAATAAAAGATGGCATACCAACTATAGCAGTGCCCATGGAAGCTCGCCAAATTTATGCATCACAACTCGAGTGGTACTATATGCCGTCAAAAGAAGTCATTGTGCCAATGAGGTTCCTGAATAGCAAAGGAGTGCTTAACACTGAATATACCATTGGCATGATTGATGAGAAGGTAAGATAGTATGAATAATAATACGGATGGAAGTAAAAAGCTTGCAAACCATGACCACTATCTACTAATTGACGAACAAGATACATTGTTAACACGACATATAAAAACTAAAGATTCAGAAGAGTTACATAGCATTAATTATTTGCAAAAAATAGATAGCCGGAATTGTTTTTTTTGTTCTGGGGTACAACGCTTAAGAGTAGTTATAATACTACCTTTTCTTATTATTCTTTCTATTAACTTATTTCAGTTTATAAATGATATATATACTGACTGGAAACAATGTGAAGAACAACTAACTTCTGAAATCTCACATTACATTAAATATACAGCAGAAAATAATCTCAACCTTAGCAATCAAGAAAGACAATCGATTAATGAAAGAGTTTCAGAGTTACGCTTATTCATCGGCAATGACTCAAGCATGGATTTCAATAGCTATCTATATTATAGGTATGATATATATTCATATGGGAGTGGCTATTTTTGGATAGATATAATACATATTATTTATTATATCATTTTTTTCCCGTTATATTTTTATGCATTCTTTCTAATAAAACTAAAAGCTCCACTAATTCTAATTCGTGATCGGCAGCTCTTTATGACATGGGAAAAAGATAAAGCCTATATAGCGCGTTATTCTCAAGTCGGTGTAATAGAAAATTCTAGCAGCGTTGCCATAATTCTTTATGGCTTAAACAATCAACAATTACTCGTAAAAAAGAAATTCCTCTTACACTCTAGCCCTTTGCTTATCCTTAGTACTGAAAAAAAACAGAAAGACACCCTAGCCTTTATCGCCAAATATATGGTCTGGGGACTATCAGCTGTTGCCGCTACCGACTATGAACGCAATATGCCTTACTATTTGCGCAAAGATAAAAAACCGGCTGATTTTGAGCAGCAGGCTGATCAGATTCTTGCTGTGCTAGATAAACTCAAGTCACCACGCGAGTTAAATACTCTTACAGATATAAAAGGAAATTGAAATGTACCACAGCCCAAAATGGTTCCATTTCACTAAAAATCTTGAGTCATCATTATTAGCAGAAGAAGAGTCTACATTGTTATCAATCCAGACTAAAACCAAAGATATCAATAGCCTAAGTGCTATGATGTATCTGCAGTATATAGACTATAAAATTTGCATGTTCCGAAGTGGCTTGCAAATGATCAGATGGATAATATTCATTCCTTGGTTTCTAGGGTTATTGATTAGCGCCACGAATTTCACTAGTGACTTTAATGAAAGTTGGGTAAGAAATGAGGCGGATATTATTTATGCAATTGACAATTTTGACAATGTCGAATATGTAAATGAATTAAAAGAAATTATAGGTGATGATAAAAAATTAAACTTTAACGAATATCTTTATTATAGATATAATGAGTTTGCTTATGGGGGGGAATATTTAACTGGCGATATAGTTATGGTTCTCTTCCATACCATAACCATTCCCCTTTGTTTCTACGCCGCATTTCTTACTAAACGTAAAGCACCACTAGCTCTCGTACGCGATCGACAACTCTTTATGACATGGATAAACGGCAAAGCCTTCGTTGCACGTTATTCACAGGTGGGTGTAGTGGAAACTCCGCAGGCAGTATCTTTAATCTTATATGGGTTAGATAATAAAAAAAACATTATCAAAACAGCCTTTGTGCTGCCAACCAACCCTACGATCATTCTCAGCTCCGAGCAAGGCCGTAAAAATATATTGGCATTTATCACCAAATACATGCTCTGGGGACAATCTGCGGTTGCCTCTACCGACTATGAACGCAATATACCTTACTATTTTCGCAAAGATAAAAAGCCGGATGATTTTGAGCAGCAGGTGAGCGATGTGCTTGCTGTGCTAGATAAACTCAAGTCACCACGTGAGTTAAATACGCTTACAGATATAAAAGGAAATTGAAATGTACCACAGCCCAAAATGGTTTCATTTAACTAAAAATCTTGAGTCATCATTATTAGCTGAGGAGAAAGAAACATTGCTGACTCGTCATCTTAAGATAAAAGATATTAATAGTTTACATGGTTTTTTTTCTTTACAAAAAATAGATAGGCATAATTGTTTTTTCCGCTCTGGTTTACAACTCTTAAGATGGATTTTTTTCATTCCTATGTTGATAGTATTATTAGTTAATTTAGTATCATTTTATCATGCTTTTCAGAATAGCTGGATTCATGTTGAAAGAGAGATTTTATCCACTATAAATGAAATAGATACTAGGTCTTATCCCTCAGAAAATGGCTTTGGCGTTTTTTTTAACAAAGAAGAAGATCAAGAATTTAGAAAGGAACAGATTAGCTATATAGGGAATGATAAAAAAATGGAGTTAGGGGAATACATGTACTTTAGATACAATATTTATGCATACGGATATGAGTATTTTTGTACAGATATAATATATGCTATTTATTATATTATTTTTATCCCACTATGTTTTTATCTCTCTTTTCTAATAAAGCGTAAAGCCCCACTAATACTTGTTCGCAACCGACAGCTCTTTATGACATGGATAAACGGCAAAGCCTTCGTTGCGCGTTATTCACAGGTGGGTGTGGTGGAAACTCCGCAGGCGGTATCTTTAATCCTATATGGGCTAGATGATAAGAAAAACATTATCAAAACAGCTTTTGTTTTGCCGACTAATCCAACCATTATCATTAGCACCAAGCAAGGCCGTAAAAATATATTGGCATTTATCACCAAATACATGCTCTGGGGACAATCAGCTGTTGCCTCTACCGACTATGAACGCAATATGCCTTACTATTTGCGCAAAGATAAAAAACCGGCTGATTTTGAGCAGCAGGTGAGCGATGTGCTTGCTGTGCTAGATAAACTCAAGTCACCACGTGAGTTAAATACGCTTACGGACAAGAGCAAATGAGTTATCTGAAACGTCAGCACATGCTCATCAAACTAGCAGATATTTTCAGCGAATTATTTGTTGCCGTAGCCGACTCTGAGCTCGGTAAAATTACTCACGGAAACTTACCCATTTCGAACAAATTGTTTGACTGGGAACATGCGTTGCCTGATGCCAATGACCCTCTAAGATTTAGGCTTCCTCGCGTGGGCGTTATAGCTCCTCAGGGGAACAAATTCAGCTTTGAACGCAGTATTGGCAATGCCATAGTGGCTCCCCGCGCACTATTCATGTTATTTGATACTGGCCTCTCCACATTGGGCAATTACACCATACTGAGCAGCTTCGTTGCTCGAATCTATGAATATAAAAAAAATGAAATTGAAAAAATAGAATCTCGATTACTATTAGAGTTACAAGAATTTATCAACTTATTTTCCATGCCAAAACTAGACATAATAGGTAAGCCAAAAGACTTTAAATTCTCATATGATGAAATAGTTTTTTATACTTTTGAATTACCAACTTTTGAACCTGGGTTATCAGATATCCAATATTGTTTTTACACTCAGCATCCATTGAAATACATTTATAACTCTGAAAGACGTCCAGACGAAAGGCTCAATAAATTATTTAATATAGCTAAAAAAGATGCAATACGTAAAATGACCACAAAAGATGGCGTACAAACTATAGCCATACCCATAGAAGTTCACCAGATTTATGCATCACAACTCGAATGTGTACTATATACCATTTAAAGAAATCATTGTTCCAATGAGAATATTAAATGATAAAGGAGAGCTTAATTCTGAATATACTATTGGTATGATCAATGAGGACGTTAAGTAAAATGAATAATAAATCAATAGAAACTGATAAAAATAAACCTGAAAGTTACCTTCTTATCAAGAATCAAGATGATTTGTTAACTAGACATATGAAAGTAAAAAATAGCAATGAATTACACGATATCATCTCCTTGCTAAAAATAAATAATCGCAAATGTCACTTTCATTTAGAAATACAAAGTACAATATTAATCATGACCATTCCTTTATTATTATATGTAATATTTAATTTTATCTCTTTCACAATTTCATTTCATAATGACTGGGATAGAGTTGAAAAATATACTGTGGAAAAAATATTATATTTTGAAAAAAAATAAAATCACATACTGAAAATGATGAGTCCATAGATCAGCTATCTATCAGGATAGATGAATTAAAAAAAAATGTAAATAACGATATGAAAATGGATTTTCAGGAGTATATTCAATATCGTTACAATAACTATTCACACTCTACCGAGGTTTATGTCACTGATATATTAATCACGACCTTTAGCTTTCTTACAACCATCCTATTTTTTTATATTTCGTTTATTTTAAAACGAAAGGCACCATTGATTTTAACTCGAGAAAAACAACTTTTCATAACATGGATTAAAGGCCGTGCCTATGTTGCACGTTATTCACAAATCGGGGTGTTTGAAACAAAAATCAATGTATCTTTGATTCTTTATAGTCTAGATAGACAACATAAAATAATAAAAACACTATTTCCTCTACATACCAGTCGCACTATTTTATTTAGCTCAGAAAAAAAACGTAAAGATATTCTCGCCTTTATCACTAAGTACATGGTTTGGGGACAATCTGCAGTCGCCTCCATTGACTATGAGCGTGATACCCCCTTCTATTTGCGTAGAGATAAAAAACCTAACGACTTTGAACAACAAGTGATCGATGTGCTTGCCGCACTAGATAAACTCGACTCCCCATGTGAGTTAAATACGCTAACAGATAAAAAGGGAGTATAAGATGTACCACAGCCCAAAATGGTTTCATTTAACTAAAAATCTTGAGTCATCATTATTAGCGGAAGAGGAGTCTAAGTTATTATCACTCCAAACAAAAACTAAAGACATCGATAGTCTTAGTGCTATGGTATCTTTACAAGATATCAGCAGCAATGTTTGCATGTTTCGAAGTGGCCTGCAAATGCTTAGATGGATAATACTCATACCTTGGTTTATCTGCTTGTGTTTAAGTGCTATTTATTTCTTCAGTGATTTTAAAAATGATTGGAATAAGTGCGAAAAAAGAATTATTTATATGATTGAAAACTTTGATGCTAGTATTGATACTAATTCCGATGTTGTTGATTTTTTTAAAAAGCAAAATAAATATATAGGTAATGATAAGGTACTAAGCCTAAATGAATATCTTTATTATAGATATAATGAATATGAGTATGGGGGAGAGTATTTAACTAGCGATATAATTCATACCATTTACTATATTATATTTATTCCACTGAGTTTATATCTATCTTTTATAATAAAGCGTAAAGCCCCACTAATACTTGTTCGCAACCGACAACTCTTTATGACATGGATAAACGGCAAAGCCTTCGTTGCACGTTATTCACAGGTGGGTGTGGTGGAAACTCCGCAGGCGATATCTTTAATCCTATATGGGCTAGATGATAAGAAAAACATTATCAAAACAGCTTTTGTTTTGCCGACTAATCCAACCATTATCATTAGCACCAAGCAAGGCCGTAAAAATATATTGGCGTTCATCAGCAAATACATGGTTTGGGGACAATCTGCGGTTGCCTCTACCGACTATGAACGTGATATGCCTTACTATTTTCGCAAAGATAAAAAGCCGGATGATTTTGAGCAGTTGGTGAGCAACGTGCTTGCCGCGCTAGATAAGCAAGATCTTCTAAAAATTGAGTAGTCGCTCCTTTTTACCTCATCGCACACTAAAAAAAGCACAAAAAAGGCGATGCCGAGCATCGCCTTTAATCGGAAACTACGTTATCGATGAAGCTTAGGCTTCAATCGCCGCACGCAGTTTTTTCATTGCGTTCTTTTCAAGCTGACGCACACGCTCTGCAGAAACACCGTATTGATCGGCCAATTCTTGCAACGTTGCTTTGTTGTCGTCGTCTAACCAGCGAGCACGGATGATGTGCTGACTACGTTCGTCCAGACCTTCCATCGCCAAAGTCAGTTTGTCAGCGGCGTGGCTGTCCCAGTTGTCATCTTCGATATCGTTGGCGAAATCAGAAGATTTATCCTGTAAGAACAGCACTGGTGCTGCTGGTGAACTCTCATCATCGTCGTTAGACATGTCAAAAGCCATGTCCTGAGCAGCCATACGAGATTCCATTTCCAGCACGTCTTTTTCAGACACACCCAGCTCACGCGCAACCAGTTCGACTTCGTCCTGATTGAACCAGCCTAAACGCTGCTTGGTTTTACGCAGGTTGAAGAACAGCTTACGCTGTGCTTTGGTTGTTGCGACTTTCACGATACGCCAGTTACGCAGCACGTACTCATGGATCTCGGCTTTAATCCAGTGAACCGCAAAGGACACCAGACGCACGCCCATTTCTGGGTTAAAGCGGCGCACAGCTTTCATCAGGCCGATGTTACCTTCCTGAATCAGGTCTGCCTGTGGCAGCCCGTAGCCGGCATAGTTACGGGCAACATGAACAACAAAGCGCAGGTGCGACAGAATCAGCTGTTTTGCTGCATCCAAGTCACCCTCGTAATGCAGTCGTTCACCCAGTTCTTTCTCTTCCTCTGCCGTCAGCATCGGATAGGTGTTGGCTGCACGTACGTAAGCTTCCAAGCTACCTTGAGGAACTAAGGTTAAAGTTTGCATCTCTTTGGTCATTCAAACCCTCTCAATATTCTATCCAGTCGTACCAGCAACGCCGAAACCATTCTAAAAAACATCGGCGTAAACACTAACACGATTCTGCAAATTTTGACCGTGAATCATCCCACAAGTTCAATGTTGCGTGCATAAAAATAGCACAATTCTACAACGAATATGAACACGGTGGGAAAGTGATGGGGGGAGTATAGGATGGAGAACCGGTATCGGGTTTAACCAGAATGGCTCTTCCCCCGTCAGCAACTCAACGAGGGAAGAGTATAGCACTATTTCACTACTGTGGTGTAAATCGGCGTAAATGTTGTACGGTTGCCAACCATGCGGCAACCCAGCCAATCATGGCGGAAACCAGCACCAGCAGCAGGCATTCGTCCCAGCCTAAGCCATGCAGCACGAAAGTTGTACCAAATACAGAGGCGACTTTGGCTACTGCGGAGCCAAGTTGCCACACCATCGCCTGCGACAGAATCAGAGAAAGAATAGCGCCGCTAAACCCTAGCAACGCACCGCCGTTGAGGAATGGCCTGAGAATGAAACCGTCGGTTGCACCAATCAGTTTCATCACATTAATGGTATCTCGACGACTGAAGATGCTCAGACGCACACTGTTACCAATCACCAAGAACACCGCAACAATCATCAGTATCCCGATCATTGCCGCCACTTGACCAACCAGTCCGGTTAACGCCGCTAAACGCGCAAACCAGCTATCATCCATGCGAACTTCATCAATACCTTTCACCGCCGCAACGCGATCGCGCAGCGTATTCAGGGTTTCACTACTTTCAAAGTTCATCTTAGGTGTAATGATAGCAACCGCTGGCAGTGGGTTTTCTTCCAACATATCCAGCGCGCCACCGAAGCCGGACCAATTACGGAACTCGCCCAGCGCTTCTTCACGAGAGAGATAGTTAACCTTATCTACGCCCTCTTCGCCTTTCAGCACCGTCATGACCTGCTCAGCAGCATCGTCATCCAGCGCTTTATCCAGATAAACCGTTAATTGCGGCGTTGGATACCACTGGGCAGCAGCCTCACTGACGTTTTTGTATACCAGATAGCATACGCTTGGCAGCGTCAGAGAGATGGCAATAACCATCACCGTGAGCAGAGTTGCTAGCGGTTGGCGCATCATATCCGCCAGCGTGTTAATCCACGCATAGCGCCATTGTTCACGCCAACCACCGCGCAGAGCCTTGGCTTTATCTGGCGTTTTTGCTCGCGTGGCCGAGCGATTTGGAGCCTTAGCCATGCGAAATACCTCCGTCCATACGCCCCTGACTGAGAGTCAGCATGCGATAGCGACGACGTGCAATCAGTCCCATATCATGGGTAGCCATCAGCACCGTCACGCCAACACGGTTAAACTCTTCAAACAGACGCAGAATGCCTTCCGACAGCGCCTCATCCAAGTTCCCCGTTGGCTCGTCAGCAAGTAGAACAGCGGGTTTATTCACCACCGCACGCGCAATGCCTACGCGCTGCTGTTCACCACCAGAGAGCTGAATCGGGAAGTTTTTCGCTTTATCCAACAATCCGACTTTATCCAACGCCGCCGAAACACGACGACGAATGTCTTCACTGCTAGCACCAGAAATAATCAACGGCATCGACACATTGTCATATACCGTGCGATCCATCAGTAGATGATGATCTTGGAAAATCATGCCAATCTGGCGACGCAAAAACGGCACTTCGCTGTTACGCAAGCGGCTAATGTCATGGCCACCAAAAAGAATGTGTCCTGCGCTTGGGCGCTCAATGCCACATATCAACTTCAGCAGGGTACTTTTCCCTGCGCCTGAGTGGCCGGTGAGAAACGCCATTTCACCCTGACGCAGATGAAAATCTACGCCCTGCAGAGCCTGACGCCCACCCAGATACGCTTTACTGACCTGTTCGAAGCGAATCATCCGTATTAATCCTCACGGGCAAAAAGTGCCTCAATAAAATCGTCGGCCTTGAATGGCCGTAAATCTTCGATACCTTCACCAACCCCAATGTAGCGGATTGGAATGCCAAACTGATCGGCCACAGCAAAGATCACCCCACCTTTCGCCGTTCCATCCAGCTTGGTTAACGTAATACCGGTCAGGCCGACAGCTTCGTTAAACAACTTCGCTTGGCTAACGGCATTTTGTCCGGTGCTCGCATCAATCGTCAGCATAACCTCATGTGGCGCATCTTCGTCCAACTTTTTCATTACGCGTACGATTTTCTTCAACTCTTCCATCAGATGCGCTTTATTCTGCAAGCGCCCTGCGGTATCGGCCAGCAACACATCAACATTACGAGCTTTAGCCGCCTGAATAGCATCAAAAATGACTGAAGCAGAATCCGCACCGGTATGCTGTGCAATCACGGGAATATTATTACGCTCACCCCATACCTGTAGCTGTTCAACCGCTGCCGCACGGAAAGTATCTCCCGCAGCCAACATGACAGATTTACCTTCGGCCTGGAACTGGCGGGCCAGCTTACCAATGGTAGTCGTTTTACCGACGCCGTTCACACCGACCATTAAAATAACGAATGGTGTACGACCACTGACGTCGAGCGGCTTATCGACCGTGCTTAAGATCTCGCCCATCTCTTCTTTCAGCTTACCGTAAAGCGACTCGGCATCTTTCAGCTCTTTACGGCTGGCATGTTCTGTCAGGGATTTAATGATTTTGCTGGTTGTTTCCACACCCACATCGGCGATCAACAGTTGTTCTTCCAACTCTTCAAACAGATCGTCGTCGATTTTCTTGCCACGGAACAAGCCGAAAAATCCGGAACCCAGATTCTGTTTGGTTTTCAGCAGGCTACGCTTTAGGCGAGCGAAGAAGCCCTCTTTGGTCGGGCGTTCTTGTTCATGCTGAACGACAGGCCGTGCATCGGCTTGCGTGTCCTCAACGTTAGGCTCTTCAACGTCATCGGTATCCAGATCGACCACTTCTTCCGAGCGGGCAATCTCGGCAATCACGTCGATTGATTCAGGTTCTGGCTCAACGATTGTTGGTTCTGGCTTAATGACATCGTCTTCTGCAATTTCCTGCTCGACCAGCTCTTCGATATAAGGCTCGTCGATAACGGGTTCCTGATGGACGTGTGGATGCGCCGCTTCAGTCAGCGTAATAACCTGTTCAGCAAAGACTTCGGCATCATGCTCAAGATGCTCACCTCCGTGGTGGGCTTCATGATGACTTTCCAGTGGTTCACTGGCATGAATGATGTTTTCAGCCGTAACCTCCGCAGAAGTTGGTGTACGCTGAGGCTCAGGGACCTCTTCGACTATTTCTGGCTCTTCATGATGTGCACGAGTGAGCTCAACAACCTGCTCTGCAAAAACTTCCGCATCTTGTGCATCAGCGCGATGTTCATGGCTAGTGGCTAAATGCTCGGTGGTTTCCACCAGTTCGTCAGCTAAAACCTTAGAAGAGGTTTCATGAGGAACATGTGGCTCTGCGTGAGGTAGATTTTCAGCAGCATGCTCTGGCGCAACGGAGGCGTCCCACTCACCCGGCGTTTCAACAGAATCAGCATGGTCAGATTCACGCTCAGGCAGTTTGTCATCCAGTTGTTCTGGCGCAGTTTTATGCTCTGATGACGCATCGGCTTGATGTTGTTTGGTTTCTTCTGCTTCTGGTGGTGTTTGCTGTATGTCTTCTTGCGCCTTTTCTGGCTGCTCTTCCTGACGACCAAACCCTAACCAGGAGAAAAAACCACGTTTTTTATCTTTTGCCATAGTGCGACTGCTCTCCCGCCTGAAATTCAAAAAATCGTTAATAAAATGCTATTGGTTAAGTTTACCACTTAACCCCTTATCGCAACATGCATGCCGAAGGGTTTCAAGTGGCATTTCCATCAATAAACGGTTACCTTGCAGTGCAATAATGAAGATCAGACTGTTATGACGTCTTCTCATCTCGCAACCTAAACAAAAAACACCGCATTCATGGCAAAGAAACCAGCATCCCAATCCAGCGGACAAATCCGCATTATTGGCGGCTTATGGCGTGGCCGAAAGCTTCCAGTTCCAGATAGCCCGGGCCTGCGCCCGACAACCGATCGCGTACGTGAAACTCTATTTAACTGGCTGGCTCCGGTGATAAACGATGCGCGTTGTCTCGACTGTTTTTCCGGCAGCGGGGCGTTAGGCTTTGAGGCTGTATCGCGCTACGCCGCACACGCAACGTTGCTGGAGGCCGATCGTATGGTTGCCGCTCAGTTGAAAAAGAATGTAGCGTTAATTAATACCGATAAAGTCACGGTGCAAAACACCGATGCGCTAAAATGGTTATCACAGCCCGGTACGCCATATCAGGTCGTTTTTCTCGATCCGCCTTTTCGTAAAGGGCTATTAGCGGAAACCATTACTCTGTTAGAAAACAACGGCTGGCTGGCTGAAGATGCATCCATCTACGTAGAGGCTGAAGTAGAAAGCGCCGCTGCGGACGTCCCCGCTAACTGGACTCTGCACCGCGAGAAAGTCGCCGGTCAGGTTGCTTATCGCTTATATTTGCGCAGCGCGCCATAATTCGAGGAATCAACAATGGGAATTAATATTGGCCGCTTGCTGATGCTGTGCGTATGGGGATTTATGCTGGTTAACATCGTTCACCCGTATACGCGCCCACTTAACATTTTTATGAATGTCGCGCTGGTGTTCATGGTTCTGATGCACGGCTTGCAGGTCACTATGCTGAAAACGACGCTGACCAAAGATCAGCCTAAAATCAGTAAATGGCAGGAAGTACGAATCTTCTTGTTTGGGGTTTTTGAACTGCTGGCCTGGCAGAAGAAAAATACACCACCGAAAAAATAATCAGTCCGAATTCACCTCCCCAAACTCGGGGAGGTGACGCTATTTTACATCGGCTTCAAAACCAACAAAACGTGTGCCCTGCGTGCTGAGTTTCCCCACAGCACCTTTATCTATCTGATGATACGTCGTTTCCGGCACAATAAACTTCAGCTCACTACCGCCAATCAATGGCTTAAAGTAAACCTCATAGCGCATATCCTCACCCGCGATCACTTCACGCTGGCGTGAGCGACGATTAGGCGCAGGGAATTCACGCTTGGCGCTGACTTCAACCTGCTGAGTATTGATCGGTGCGGCATCGTTGATGGCGTTCTGACGGCGTTGTTGCATAAAGCGCTGAGCGGCAAACACCACGATAACGGCAACGATCACAACAAATATCAGTGGTGGTTTACTCATGGTTTTTTGCTTGGCAGGTAAGGGAAAGTCGTTACATTATCGCCAAGGTCTGAGATCCGAGCGCTACCGCGTTCTGTAACGGCATCAATACGAATAACCGCTTGAACGGGGATAAAACTGCGTGAAACGCCAGAAAACTCGCTTTTCAGCTTTTCTTCTGAAGGATCGACTAATACGGCGCTTTGAGTATCAAAAACAAAATCAGCGATTTCGATAAATCCGAAAAGATTGCTTTGTACAAGTTCACGCACATAAAGCTGATAGTTTTTACCGTTATTCATAAATTGAATACGGTATAAGGGCTGTTGACCAGACATGACGTTCCTCATCACTGCCAGTGGGCAATTCTCGTTTTAAGACTTCATCAACGTAAAAACCGATGACGTAATACCGTGTATAACGTCATCAGTACAGCGGCTTAAAATAACATGAAGTTGTTTACACTTCATCCGCACAGCCTTCAACTAAAGGGATTGTCGCTGCCAGCCGTGATCCCCTACACTCAGATGATAAGTGACGATTTATTTGATTTTATACTTCATGCAACTAAACACGTAGAGCGTTATATAATTTAACTAGCTAATTAAAAAGGATAAATGATGAGTTGGGCATTTCTCGCAGTCTTCTTTTCTGGTTGGCTTTTTGTCGATGCCAGCTACCGTGGTCCCCGCTGGCAACGCTGGGTATTTAAACCAGTCACTTTACTTCTGCTGCTGTTGTTAGCTTGGAGCGCCCCAAATATTCAGGCAAATGGCTATCTGATACTGCTCGGTTTGCTAGCGACTCTGGCGGCTGATGCCTTGCTATTGCTGCCTCGTGAACGCGTGCTCTATGCCATCGGCGCTTTTTTTCTGTCCCACTTGCTGTACACCATCAGCTTTGCCAGCGCATTAACAGTATCGTTTTATCTGCCAATGCTGGCTGTACTCATCATTATCGGACTGGCGCTAACGGCAACTATCTGGACACGCTTAGAAGACATGCGCTGGCCGGTGGTGACTTATATCGCGATGACGCTGTTGATGGTTTGGATGGCGGGAGATCAATACTTTGCTCGCGGTACTGATTTTGGCTTCTCACTGTTGGTGGGAGCTTCATTGCTGTTGCTGTCAAACGTGGTGTGGCTCATTAACCGCTACCGTTTCTCCTTCCGTGCTGCCGACGCCATCATTGCTGCCAGCTATTTTGGCGGGCATTTCCTGATTGTTCGTTCGCTGTATTTGTAAAATCATTAAAAACACAAAAACGGGGCAAAATGCCTAATGCCGGTCACTTAAGCGTGATTTTAGGGGAAATACACCGATGGGGTCGTAGCAGCTTTAGCTGCCGGAGCGCCCCGCGGTGTGCTAGCCCCGTGTATCTCGCTCTCTTAAACGATCAGCATTAGGCAAAATGCCCCGTTGTTTTTATCTCGAACTAAAAACTAGATTTTTGCCGCCGCAAGGTACTTCGCCATTTCTTCGGTAGGCACCATGCCGCCACCGGTAGCCCACACGAGATGGGTGGCATTTTGCATTTTTTGCTTATCCAATGCATGAGCGTTCAGGTACTCAGTACTACCGCAAACCCGCACCGCCCCTGGCATCCCCGCCAACGCTGATGGCTCAAGCTGAATCCCTTGCTGTTGATTCAGAATCCCCAGCAAGTTATACATTTCTTGATCGCTTAAGGTGTAGAAACCGTCGAGCAAGCGCTCCATCGCACGGCCAACAAAACCAGATGCGCGGCCTACGGCTAAACCATCAGCTGCAGTGATATTATCTATACCAATATCCTGTACCGAAATTTCGTCGTGTAAGCCGGTATGGATACCCAGCAACATACACGGTGAATGTGTCGGCTCTGCGAAGAAACAGTGCACATGGTCGCCAAATGCCAGTTTCAAGCCAAATGCAACGCCGCCAGGCCCACCGCCGACACCACAAGGAAGATAAACAAACAATGGATGCTCTGCATCAACCCGAATCTCCATCTCGGTAAACTGTTGGCGCAAGCGTCCACCAGCCACGGCATAGCCTAAAAATAACGTGCGGGAATTTTCATCATCGATGAAGAAACAGCGCGGATCTGACTCAGCTTCTTTGCGACCTTGAGCTACCGCGACACCGTAATCCTGCGCATATTCCACGACGCTCACACCGTGATCGCGTAGCTTTTGCTTTTTCCACGCCCGTGCATCCGCAGACATATGAACACTAACGCTAAAGCCCAATTTAGCGCTCATGATGCCAATCGACATACCTAGATTACCCGTCGATCCAACGGCAATGCTGTACTGGCTAAAGAATTGGCGGAACTTATCAGAGTACAGCACGCTGTAGTCATCCGTTTCAGAGAGCATTCCTGCCTCAATTGCTAATTTTTCGGCATGAGTAAGCACCTCATAAATTCCACCTCGAGCCTTTATCGAGCCAGAAATCGGTAGATGGCTGTCCTTTTTCAACATGAGTTGACCCGCAATCTTCTGCTGGTAACGCTGTTCTAACGCTTGTTGCATCGCAGGAATCGCCACAACATCAGACTCAATAATACCCTGCGTTTTTTGCGTTTCAGGGAACGCCAAGCACAGATAAGGCGCAAATCGTTTAAGCCGGGCTTCAGCCTGTGTTACATCGTCTTGCGTTAAGCCAACATAAGGGAGCCCCTCTGCTAGCGTGGTCGTTTTTGGGTTAAACCATGTCACTTCATCTAAATTAATCAGCTGTTTTACCAATGGATATTGTTCAACCAAATTTTCAATTTCAAACGTATTCATAAATATTCTCGATTAAACGATATAAGAGAGCAGGAAAGTCGTTGCTAATGCGATCAGTGACGCGATGAAGGTCGCCACCGTGTAATATTTGAATGTCTCACTGAGCGTAGCCCCACAGTATTGCTTAACCAGCCAAAACAGTGAGTCGGTGACAATCGTGCAACCAATGGCACCGGAGCCAATCGCTAGAGTGATGATCTCAGGACTCACGTCGGGATAAAGCGGCAGTACCGGAGCAACAATTGCCGTTGCTCCCATCATCGCAACCGTAGCCGACCCCACCGCCGCATGCAAAATGATGGCGACCAGCCAAGCTAAAAGGATTGGATGCATATGCATATTGGAGAGCAGCACTGCCAGCGTATCCGCTAACCCACTCGCTTTAAGGATGCCGTTAAAGGCACCACCCGCGCCGATAATGAGCAAAATATTGGCTATGGAGGAGAAACCATCTTCGGTCTTACTCAGCAGCTTGCTCATGCTCATATGCTGGCGAATACCCAACACGTAATACGCAACAAATGCGGCAATGAACATCGCGGTGATTGGGTTACCGATAAACTCAAAGAAGTTATACAGCGCTGAACCTTTCGCCATATTTAATTCAGCAGCCGTTTTTATCAGCATCAACACAATGGGCAGCAGCACAGTAAACAGCGTTGCGCCGAGTGAGGGTAAATCTTCCTCTTTGCGCACTTCCAACTCGGAAAACGCAGCAGGAACTTGTTTAAACGGCAGACGATGGCCGAGAAATTTCAAGAATAGTGGTCCACCAATCAGCGATGCGACCAAGCCAACAAAGAGGCCATACACGATGACAGTGCCAATATCTGCGCCTAAAGCATTAGTGACATATAGCGCTGCCGGATGCGGAGGCACAACGCAATGTACTGCCATCAAGGCGGTACACAGCGGAATAGCCAGTTTCAGCAGCGAAGTATTCGTCTTCTTCGCGATAGAAAATGCCAGAGGAATCAGTAACACCACGCCCACTTCGACAAACAGCGTAATACCGCATACCAAACCCACTAAAACCATAATGACATCAGGTGATAGCCAACGGCACTTCTGGAGCGTAATACCTATACGCTCAGCGGCTCCAGAAACCTCCATCATTTTGCCAAGAATTGTCCCCAGACCGATGACGGCGGCCAGAAATCCTAACGTGCCTCCAATTCCACCTTCAATGGCGTTAACCATTTCCAGCGGATTCATTCCCATTAATACGCCAACGTAAAAGCTGGCCAGTAATAATGCGAGGAAGGGGTGAATCTTAAACTTAACGATGGTTAATATTATTATAATGATGCTTGTTAATAGCGTTCCGACTACCCAAATTTGCGAGTCCATTTCCAACCTCACCCTGTAATAAATCTCCTCTCTATTGGATAAGAAGTGAACACGCCTGACAAACGATGAAAATCATCATTCACATGAACCAGATTGAATCAAAGCAGTGATATAGCTCAAGTTCAGCTATTAATATTTGGTTTGGGTCACATTAGATCATCCACAGACGCTCGTTTGTCCCTCAAGTCAGATATGCTATACCCCTAAAAATAGGGGGGTAGTTATGAATATCGGCCAAAAATACATCACACGTAACAAACTGCTAAACGGCTACCAACTATCAAAGCTCTATACGTTTGAAGTCGCTGCACGGCATGAATCTTTTGCATTAGCGGCCGAAGAACTTTCCATTAGCCCAAGTGCTGTGAGTCACCGGATCAACCAGTTAGAAGAAGAGCTCGGGTTCAAGCTGTTTCAACGGTTTCATCGCCGAATTGCGCTTACGCCCGACGGTGAACGCGTATTCTGGGCATTAAAATCATCACTCAGCTATCTCAATCAAGAAATTTTAGAGATCAAAAGTCAGGAATTATCAGGCACGCTGACAGTCTATTCACGCCCCTCAATTGCACAGTGCTGGTTAGTTCCCAAACTGGCTGATTTTGCACAGAAATATCCGGCGATTAGCTTAAATATATTAACCGGCAACGAAATGGTGAACTTCAGCGGCGCAGGCATCGATCTCGCGATTTATTTCGATGATAAGCCACCCGAAAAACTGGCATGCCAGCATCTCATGAATGAGTCGATGGTTCCGGTTTGTAGCCCTGAATATGCTGAGCGCCACGATCTGGTCGGCAAACCTTTCAATCTGCGTCAGTGCACGCTACTACACGATCGCCAGGCATGGAGTTACGATTCTGATCAAAGTGAATGGCACTCTTGGGCACAGCATTTTAAGGTTGATATCGCCGAAGATCAGCGCAGTATGGGATTCGATCGCTCAGATTTGGCTGTCATCGCCGCAATGAATCATGTGGGGATAGCGATGGGGCGTAAAAAACTGGTCAATAAGAGACTGGCGACAAAAGAGCTCATCACTCCCTTCCCTGAGTTTGAAATGCAGTGCGAGCAACGCTACTACATTTCAACGCTTTCAGAACGCCAGTGGCCAAAAATTAATGCTTTCATTCAGTGGCTTAAAATCATGGCCGAAGCCAACGAAGGTTAAGCCCCTAAGAGTCGCCGATTCATATCTTCAATCTTGCCGCTGAGCACTCGCATTTGTAGCGTTTTGCTCCAGCTTGCGGAGATACCCGCAGCACACATGAGGCGGCGGTACTCTTCCTCGTCAAACGGCATATGGAAGCAGATGGAAATAGCTTCTGCCACACTAATACCACTATTACGCGATACCAACTCTAGCGGCTGATCTTCACTTACAACCCCTTCGCCCACAATACGATACAGCCAACCACAACGCCCTGTTTCCTGCATCTGCACGGAAAATTCCTCAATATCCATGTGATAATTGAGTTTGTAGCAAGGAGAACGTGGCTGCGTGACCTGAATAAATGCGTCGCCCCAGCGATAAATATCACCGATAAACACGTTTTCTTCAGTCATGCCCTCAGTGGAGATGTTTTCCCCCAAGGCAGGGGCGCAAAACTGCTCTGCCTGTTGTGGATACTGCTGACGCCAGAAATGATAATGTTCGCGCGGGTAGTGGCACAACGCGCGATCGGGCCCGCCATGCACTTTTTTCTCTGCCTGCTCATCGCCATCCAGCCCCAGCCGGTGAAGCATCACGCCGCCCGTGATCTGACGTTTACCTATAGCGCTGGGCTTACTGCCCTCATAAGGAACGATGGTGCCGACATAAATAGTTGGATAGTGCATGTTGAGCTCCCAAAGCAGATTCTATTGAGAAAATGGCTATGGCAGTACTATACCGTGCTACTCGAGTTTAAAAACAAAAAAGCGTGGGTTTCCCCACGCTCTGATAGTGACTGTCTTTAACAGACTCTTATTTTTTCGCTTCAGCGAAGCGTTTTGCCGCTTCATCCCAGTTCACTACGCTCCAGAAAGCTTTGATGTAATCTGGACGACGGTTTTGATATTTCAGGTAATAAGCATGTTCCCATACGTCCAGACCCGCAATTGGGTAACCAGAAGCACCAGAAACGGCTTCGCCCATTAGCGGACTGTCCTGATTCGCAGTAGAAACCACGGCCAGTTTACCGTCATCTTTTAACACCAACCACGCCCAGCCGGAGCCAAAACGAGTTGCTGCTGCTTTCTCAAATTCTTCTTTAAATTTGTCAACGCTGCCAAAATCGCGCTCGATAGCCGCTTTAAAATCGCCTTTCAGCTCAGTTCCAAGTTTCAGTCCTTTCCAGAAGAAACTGTGGTTAGCGTGGCCGCCCGCGTTATTGCGTAACGCAGTGCGTTTTTCGGTCGGCACTTTGTCGAGCTGAGCAATCAACTCTTCGGCGGTCAGTTTTGCCAATTCAGGCAACGATTCCAGTGCAGCATTGGCGTTATTAACATAAGCCTGATGGTGTTTGCTGTGATGGATTTCCATCGTTTGCTTATCGAAGTGAGGCTCTAGTGCATCATAGGCGTACGGTAGGGATGGCAGGGTATAGCTCATATTCATCTTCTCCAGATTTCCAAGGAGCAAAACATCCGCTCCGGTTAAGCAGTCTGGTCATTATAGTTGATTAAATGATATTGAAAATGATTATCAATTACCTGCTGGCGATGTGGTTTTTGAGAAATCGGTAGCTTAAGCTTGCGCTACTTCAGCGTTAGCGCGGTTTTCAGCCTCATTTTGAGGTCAGGTTTTTATTCATTGTTTTTACCGATTGTTGTGATTGTCGCTAGCACATAGAAACTCTGTGCGCACTCCTACAACTCATAAGCACAAAAGCGAAGATGTGTTCCCACTGAAAATAATGGTTCTATTTTTCTTTAAAAATTATTTTCAAGAATGAGCTGATTTAATATCTAGCATGATAAAAATGCTTCTTACAGAAAGAATAAACACGTCAAAATAAATTCATAACGCTGATGAAAGTCAACATGACAAAACCAATTAAGCACCTGTAAAACATTATTATGCCACAGATTAATTTTATCGAGATAGCATAAGTGGTATATTTTGAGCTATAAGATTTATAGCATATCTATTATCAACAGCTCAAACTTAACGGACTAAAAATGGCCCACATACTATCAAGGAAGTATTCAAAGGCATTGACTAAAATCGCTTTAATCATTGGGCTATTATCGACTTGTGCTCATGCTGAGCTAACCTCTAATCTCAAAAACCTTGAAAGAAAATTACACTATCAGCAAGGTACTATAAATTTACTAAATGGAAATATCATAATTAATACAGGTGATAAATTTCGTTATCTATCACCTCAAGACAGTGAAAAGGTTTTAGTTGATGGTTGGGGAAACCCGCCCAGCGGTGAACTGGGACTTGGCATGCTAGTTCCCGTCGATTTATCTCCACTTGAGGAGAGAGGCTGGGGCGCTGAGATCACATTTGAGGATGATGCCTACATCTCCGATGACGATGCCAAAACTATTGATTATGATAAAGTCCTCAAGGATATGCAGCAGCAAACCTCAGTTGGAAATATAGAAAGACAACATCAGGGTTATGACCCGATATATCTATTAGGTTGGGCAGAAGCGCCTCACTACGATCAAAGCTCACATATTATTTATTGGGCACAACGTTTAAGCCTGAACCCTACTGCTTCGGATGAAGCAGTCAACTATTATATCAGAAACCTTGGTCGTAAAGGTGTATTGAGCATTAACATTATTGCCGACAAAAAAGATTTACCCGCAGTGAAAAAATCAGCACCAGATTTATTAAAAGTAGCCTCATTTACTGAGGGAAACCGTTATGAAGACCATCATTTTTGGGATACAACATCCTCTTATTCTCTCGCAGCATTAGTTGCTGGCGGCGCTGCGGTCACAGCTAAAAAAGCGGGTCTAATTGGCTTAATTATAATATTCTTGAAGAAATTCTTCGTTGTAATCCTCGCCGCGGTAGCGGGATTATGGAAAGCTATTTCCGGCAAGAAAAAATAAAACGACGTGGCGGGTAAGATAATGGCTTATCCGCCAACAGTTAAATACATCCCGTCATCGCTTATCCCCTAAAATGGTTGAGTTGCATTGAGGCGGCAAGTGATTAGGTTAAGCGAACGCAGCCAACAAAAAGGCAACTTGAAGCATGACAGGAATATATTTCCCTGCAACAAACCTACCGCAACCTTTGTGGATGCGTGAACACCGTTCCACGACCTGGTTTACTGAATCCCACCAGCGTTAAATTACATTTATCAGCGACATCAATTGCTAGGGTCGTTGCCGCAGAGACGGCAAACAAAATCTCCACACCGCACATCGCTGCTTTTTGCACCATCTCGTAGCTGGCCCGGCTCGAAACCAATACAGCTCCTTGTGTCCACGGCTGCTTAGCACGGATACCCAGCAGTTTATCTAACGCCACATGACGACCAATATCTTCACAACCGCCCTGTAACTCACCGAGCGGATCAATCCAAGCAGCGGCGTGAGTACAACCTGTTAAATCACCAATGTGCTGCACGCTGCGCAACTGGCGTAAAGCGTTATCCAAATTTTCTAGGTCAAAAGTTTGGGTAAATGGCAACGGCTCTAGCGGACGAACAACGTCGGTAATCTGTTCCACGCCGCACACTCCGCAGCCAGTGCGCCCCGCCATCGAACGCCGACGCTCTTTTAGCGACATAAAACAGCGACTAGAGAGTTCGATCTGCACTTCAACGCCGTTACATGCCGGAACGACATCCATACCGTAAATATCCTGTGGCGTACGGATAATCCCTTCAGAAAGTGAAAAGCCTAGAGCGAACGCCTCAAAATCCTTTGGTGATGCCATCATCACTACGTGGGATATACCGTTATAAACCAGCGCTACGGGTACCTCTTCTGCAACCCAATCAGACTGTGAAGTGTGCAGTTGCCCACGTTGTTGCACCATTGTTTGGCGAACACCATTAACCGGATTATTATTTAAGAAACTCATCTTATTCACGTCTTTGATACCTACCTGTAACAACCACAGGATTCATGTGGTAGTATTTAAGCACAAAGTAACTTCGCACGCCCCCAAGAGTGAGCAAGTTAGCAAAGTTTGACCCTAAAAAGTCATACCGAGAAACCTCAGCGCAAACTATGGAACCTCGGGTTTAATGATTTATTTGTAAACAAACCAAGAAAACAAACTTTTTGAAGCAATGTGATACTCGATAGCTTTCAAGCCATACCTATCTTGCAGGTAACTTGGAAGGTAAAGGGTAGATACGTAAGGAGATCTCCATGCAGGTCAGCAGAAGACAGTTCTTTAAGATCTGCGCTGGCGGTATGGCAGGCACCACGGCCGCTGCGTTGGGCTTTGCTCCAGCGGTAGCACTCGCGGAAACTCGGCAGTATAAACTGCTACGCGCACGCGAAACCCGTAATACCTGTACATACTGTTCTGTCGGCTGTGGGTTGTTGATGTACAGCCTCGGTGACGGCGCAAAGAACGCAAAAGAAAGTATTTTCCACATTGAAGGTGACCCTGATCATCCGGTAAACCGTGGAGCCTTGTGCCCTAAAGGTGCCGGTCTGGTGGACTTCATCCACAGTGAATCACGTCTGAAATACCCAGAATATCGCGCTCCTGGCTCAGATAAATGGCAGCGCCTCACTTGGGACGATGCTTTTGATCGCATCGCCAAGCTGATGAAAGAAGACCGCGATGCCAACTTCATTCCAACCAACGAGCAAGGCACGACGGTTAACCGTTGGCTCTCTACCGGTATGTTGTGTGCATCAGCTTCCAGCAACGAAACAGGTTATTTAACCCAAAAATTTAGTCGCGCCCTCGGCATGCTTGCCGTGGATAACCAAGCGCGTGTCTGACACGGACCAACGGTAGCAAGTCTTGCTCCAACATTTGGTCGCGGTGCGATGACAAACCATTGGGTGGATATTAAAAATGCCAACCTGATTGTGGTCATGGGTGGTAACGCCGCTGAAGCGCATCCCGTCGGATTCCGCTGGGCGATGGAAGCCAAGATCCACAACAAAGCCAAGCTGATCGTTATCGATCCACGTTTTACCCGAACCGCTTCGGTGGCTGACTTCTACACGCCGATCCGCTCCGGTACCGACATTGCATTCCTGTCGGGCGTTTTGCTGTATCTGATCAGCAACAACAAGATCAACGCTGAGTACGTTAAAAACTACACCAACGCTAGCCTGCTAGTGCGTGAAGACTATGCCTTCGACGACGGTTTATTCAGCGGCTATAACGAAGAAAAACGTACCTACGATAAAACAACGTGGAACTATCAGCTCGACGAGAATGGTTTCGCTAAACGTGATGACACTCTGCAAGATCCACGCTGCGTGTGGAATATGTTGCGTGAGCACGTCAGCCGTTACACACCGGAAGTCGTCGAGAATATCTGTGGGACGCCTAAAGCCGATTTCCTAACAGTGTGTGAATATATTGCTGAAACCAGCGCCGTGGATAAAACCGCGTCGTTCCTGTATGCCTTGGGCTGGACACAACACTCTGTTGGCGCACAGAACATCCGTACTATGGCGATGATCCAGCTACTGCTCGGCAACATGGGTATGGCTGGCGGTGGTGTTAACGCGCTACGCGGACACTCTAACATTCAGGGTCTAACCGACTTAGGTCTTCTGTCTACCAGCTTACCGGGATATCTGAATCTGCCGTCTGAAAAACAGACCGATCTGGAAACCTATCTGGCTGCCACCACACCAAAACCAACGCTACCGGGTCAGGTGAACTACTGGGGTAATACGCCTAAGTTCTTCGTCAGCCTGATGAAATCTTTCTATGGTGATAAAGCGCAGAAAGAAAATAACTGGGGCTTTGACTGGTTACCGAAGTGGGATAAAGGCTACGACGTACTCCAGTACTTCGAAATGATGTCGCAAGGTAAAGTAAATGGCTATCTATGTCAGGGCTTTAACCCAGTTGCCTCGTTCCCTAATAAAAACAAAGTGGTGCAATCGCTTTCCAAGCTGAAATTCTTGGTGACGATCGATCCGCTGAATACAGAAACATCAACCTTCTGGCAGAACCACGACGAATTTAACGACGTTGATCCGTCGCAGATTCAAACAGAAGTCTTCCGCCTGCCATCGACCTGCTTTGCTGAAGAAAACGGTTCTATCGTTAACTCCGGCCGTTGGCTGCAATGGCACTGGAAAGGCGCGGACGCCCCAGGGGAAGCCCTGAACGACGGTGAAATTCTGGCGGGTATCTTCCTACGCCTGCGAGAAATGTATGCCAAAGAGGGGGGAGCTTTGCCAGAGCAGGTGCTGAATATGACGTGGGATTACCTCACGCCAGAAAATCCAGCACCAGAAGAAGTAGCGAGAGAAAACAACGGTAAAGCCTTAGCCGATTTGGTTGACCCAACCACCGGCGCCGTTTTGGTGAAAAAAGGCCAGCAACTTAGCTCCTTTGCTCAGTTACGCGACGACGGCACCACGTCAAGTGGTTGCTGGATCTTTGCCGGTAGCTGGACGCCAGAGGGTAACCAGATGGCGCGTCGTGATAATAGCGATCCGTCCGGTTTAGGTAATACTTTAGGCTGGGCGTGGGCATGGCCACTTAACCGCCGTATTCTGTATAACCGTGCGTCGGCAGACCCATCGGGTAAACCGTGGGATCCCAAACGCCAGTTGCTGGAGTGGGACGGTGCGAAGTGGTCTGGTATTGATATTCCTGACTACAGTACCGCAGCACCCAACAGCGGCGTTGGTCCATTCATCATGCAGCCTGAAGGGATGGGACGCCTATTTGCCATTGATAAAATGGCTGAAGGCCCATTCCCTGAACACTATGAGCCGTTCGAAACACCGTTGGGAACTAACCCACTGCATCCAAACGTGGTGTCTAACCCTGCTGCACGTGTGTTTAAAGACGATCTGGCTGCCATGGGGAAAGCTGATAAATTCCCATACGTGGGCACAACCTATCGTCTGACTGAGCATTTCCACTACTGGACCAAGCACGCTCTGCTGAATGCCATTCTTCAGCCTGAGCAGTTCGTTGAAATTGGTGAAAAACTGGCAGAGAAGAAAGGCATCAAGCATGGCGATACGGTGAAGGTCAGCTCTAACCGCGGCTACATTAAGGCCAAGGCCGTGGTGACGAAGCGTATCCGCACGCTGAAGGTGGATGGCAAAGACATCGATACTATCGGTATTCCAATCCACTGGGGCTATCAAGGCGTGGCGAAGAAGGGCTTTATCGCCAACACGTTGACGCCGTTTGTCGGTGATGCCAATACGCAAACGCCTGAATTCAAGGCGTTCCTGGTTAATGTGGAAAAGGTGTAACGGAGACGCATTATGGCTTATCAATCTCAGGACATAATCCGGCGCTCTGCCACCAATTCTCTGACGCCGCCTCCCGAGGCGCGTAATCATCAGGAAGAAGTGGCGAAGCTGATTGACGTTACCACCTGCATCGGCTGTAAAGCCTGTCAGGTGGGCTGCTCAGAGTGGAACGATATTCGCGATGAAGTGGGTCATAACGTCGGCGTGTATGATAACCCCGCCGATTTAACCGCTAAATCGTGGACGGTGATGCGTTTTTCTGAAGTTGAGGAAAACGGCAAGCTGGAATGGCTCATTCGTAAGGATGGCTGTATGCACTGCGCGGACCCAGGCTGTCTGAAAGCCTGCCCGTCCGAAGGTGCAATTATCCAGTACGCTAACGGCATCGTCGATTTCCAGTCAGAGCACTGTATTGGCTGTGGCTACTGTATCGCTGGTTGCCCCTTTGACGTACCGCGCATGAACAAGGAAGACAATCGGGTATACAAATGTACCCTATGCGTTGACCGCGTTGCCGTTGGTCAAGAACCCGCCTGCGTGAAAACCTGTCCAACGGGCGCGATTCATTTCGGTACCAAAGAAGCAATGAAAGAGCTGGCTGCAGGGCGTATCAACGAACTGCATACTCGTGGCTTCGCCAACGCGGGTCTATACGATCCTGCCGGCGTCGGCGGTACTCACGTCATGTACGTTCTACATCATGCTGACAAACCGGAACTGTATCACGGCTTGCCGAAAGACCCGACCATCAGCCCAACGGTTCAGTTCTGGAAAGGCATCTGGAAACCATTGGCTGCCGTCGGTTTTGCTGCCACTTTCGCGGCGAGTATCTTCCACTACGTCGGCGTAGGTCCAAACCGCGTACACGACGAAGAAGAGGGAGAGATCGACGGCAAGGTGGATGATATCAAACCAGAAGTCGACCAGCATGAGAAGGAGGAGCGCAAATGAGGAAGGAAAAGCCGATT
Source organism: Hafnia paralvei (assembly GCF_020150375.1). Classification (NCBI taxonomy): domain Bacteria; kingdom Pseudomonadati; phylum Pseudomonadota; class Gammaproteobacteria; order Enterobacterales; family Hafniaceae; genus Hafnia; species Hafnia paralvei. The sequence goes on from NZ_CP083737.1 coordinate 4,649,175, forward strand.
CAGCGTTACTCAGCGCCAGAGCGTATTAACCACTGGATTGTGGCATTCTGCTTTATTGTCGTGTCAATCAGCGGCCTCGGGTTCTTTTTCCCGTCGTTTAACTGGCTGATGTACATTATGGGCACGCCGCAGCTCGCGCGTATCCTACATCCGTTCTTTGGTGTAGTGATGTTTGCTTCGTTCCTGATCATGTTCTTCCGCTATTGGAAACATAATCTCATCAACCGTGAAGACATCACATGGGCGAAAAACATTCATAAGATTGCGATGAATGAAGAAGTCGGTGATACCGGTCGCTATAACTTTGGACAGAAGTGTGTGTTTTGGGCCGCTATCGGCAGCCTGATTCTACTTTTAGCCAGCGGCGTAGTGATTTGGCGTCCTTATTTCGCCGATGCGTTCTCCATTCCAGTGATCCGCGTGGCGCTGATGGTGCATTCATTCGCCGCAGTGCTGCTGATTGTTGTTATTATGGTTCACATCTATGCAGCTCTGTGGGTGAAAGGCACGATCACGGCGATGGTCGAAGGCTGGGTGCCCGCTGCGTGGGCCAAAAAACACCATCCGCGCTGGTATCGAGAGGTGCGAGCTAAAGAACAAGAGCGGAAATGAACCTCTATTTCTGACATCATGACGTTCACGTTTTTTGCTATAGGTTAGGAAAGCCACGCAGGCAGGACGTCTGCGTGGAGTTTGGGGCTCACACGAGAGCCCCTTTTCGAACACCTTCAGCTAAATCGGTATATGAAAGCCGTAACTGACAGGCGAGCGAAGCCTTACTTAAACCTTAATAAACAAACCACTCATCGGTTACTAGAGCGACTAACTCAACACTGGATTTCATCAATGAGCATTAAAATCGTCCCAAAAGAACAGCTAGGCGCAGAGCGTGAAAAGACAGGTGGCTTGGATAATATTCCACCCGTACTTTTCGCTAACCTGAAAAGCCTCTATTCCCGCCGCGCAGAACGTTTACGTCAGCTCGCGGAAAATAATCCTCTGGGCGATTACCTTAATTTTGCGGCGGCGATTGCTGAAGCGCAGCAAAAAGCGCTACACGACAATCCGCTAACGCTCGATCTCACCCAAACGCTGACCAATGCCGCCGCGTTAGGCAAGCCACCGTTGGATACCTCGATTTTCCCGCGTTCACATCACTGGCACACGCTGCTACAGGCACTGATTGCCGAGTTGATGCCTGATGCTCCGGAGCATATTCAGCCCGTACTGGAAAACTTGGCCAAGACGTCTGATTCCGAATTAGAAATCATGGCAAAAGATCTGTTTGCCGGTAATTTCGGCGTTGTCGGAAGCGACAAAGCTCCGTTTATCTGGGCGGCGCTGTCGCTTTATTGGGCACAGATGGCGACACAAATGCCAGGCAAAGCCAAGGCAGAATATGGCGAAAATCGTCAATACTGCCCCGTGTGCGGCAGTATGCCTGTTGCCAGCGTTATCCACATGGGTACAACTAACGGACTGCGCTATCTGCACTGCAACCTGTGCGAAAGCGAATGGCATGTAGTTCGTGTGAAGTGCACCAACTGCGAACAAACCCGCGATTTAAACTACTGGTCGCTGGACAGTGAGAATGCCGCTGTGAAAGCAGAAAGCTGCGGTGATTGTGGTACTTACCTGAAGATGGTCTATCAGGAAAAAGATCCAAAAGTGGAGCCCGTTGCAGACGACTTAGCAACGTTAGTGCTCGACGCTAAAATGGAAGAAGAAGGTTTCGGACGCAGTAGCATCAATCCTTTCCTATTCCCTGGAGAGTAATTACCTCTTGGTTCAAAAGCCTGCCCAATCTGCGGTGGGCTTTTTTATGAGTTTAAAACGCTTTCCAAAGCCAAAGTGCGTAAAAAATAGCGACTACCTCTGCTTTGATAAACGAAGTCTCCTTACATTTTGCAATGACAATCCCACATCGGTCACACTTCTGAATTCCCCCCGAACCAATATGTGACCACTGTCATACATCATCATTTTTCCACTTTTTTATGGAACCGGTTCCAAATATCTTGGCGTTATTGAATTGATGATGAATTAATCGTCATTGGAGTGAATATGAAAAGAGAAATCGTCGTGGTCACTGCCGCTTACGGCTGGGACAAAGTCAATGAGCTGGGCGGGCAGGCTAATCTATTGCCGATTATTGCGGAGTCTGGCGCAGACGGCGTAGAAATCCGCCGTGAACTATTATCGCAGGCAGAGTTGCAAACGTTAGGTGATCTCACGAAGCAGATTGCCCGTCATCAACTCTTTGCCGTGTACTCCGTGCCTGAAGGTCTTTTTACTCCAGACGGTTTGCTGAATCCTGCTCTTGAGCAACGCCTTCATGAAGCCATCGAGCTAAATGCCCGTTTGGTCAAATTCTCCCTTGGGCACTATCAGCCCGGCTATGACTTTACCGCGCTAAACGCCTTACTCAAAAAATACGATGTTCCGCTGGTCGTTGAAAACGACCAAACGGCAGACTGCGGCACTCTTTCACCTCTGAATGCTTTCTTTGCCGCCGTGCAAGATTGCCACTCACCGATACGCATGACCTTTGATATGGCCAACTGGGATTGGGTGAATGAAGATGCCGAGATCGCTGCGCAAAAACTGGCGCATATGGTGCACTACGTGCATGTAAAAGCGGCTGAAAAACGAGTCCAAGGCTGGTGCGCGGTCGAATTGGATAATAGTGATGGTCGCTGGAAACCTCTGCTGTCACAGCTTCCTAATCAAGTCATGCGCGGTATTGAATTCCCTTTAGAAGGCGATGATTTGACTGCAATCACTCGCCACTACGTTAATTTATTGAGAGCGAACTGATATGAAAACTTCACAGCTAGACGTGATCACCTATGGCGAAGCAATGACAATGTTCGTCGCCAATGAGACCGGTGAACTGGATCAGGCAATGCAGTTTACTAAGCGTATCGCAGGAGCGGAGCTAAATGTCTCCATTGGTTTATCTCGTCTTGGCATGAATGTTGGATGGGTGAGCCGCGTGGGTGATGACTCCTTTGGTCACTTTACTCTAGCTACTCTGGAGCAAGAGGGGATCGACCACCAATGCGTTATCGTCGATCAGCGCTTCCCAACCGGTTTTCAGCTGAAATCTAAAGCAGAAAATGGAACCGATCCCAAGGTGGAATACTTCCGCAAAGGCTCTGCGGCTAGCCATCTTTCGGTTCATGACTTCGATCGCACTTACTTTTCTCAAGCCCGCCATTTGCACCTTAGCGGCGTAGCGGCAGCCCTTTCAACTGACTCGTTAGAACTGGCGAATCACGCCGCCAAAGAGATGCGCGCAATGGGCAAAACTATCTCCTTTGACCCAAACTTACGTCCAGTGCTATGGCCGAGTCAGCAAGTGATGTGTGAAAAGCTCAATGCGTTAGCATTTCAAGCAGATTGGGTTTTGCCTGGGCTAAAAGAAGGACAAATTCTGACAGGCAAACAGACGCCGGAAGACATTGCTGATTTTTACCTTAGCCGCGGTGTAAAAGCCGTCATCATCAAATTAGGGCCAGATGGCGCATGGTTTAAAACCGCCGATGGCCACCAGCAACACGTAGCCGCTGTTCGCGTTGAGAACGTCATTGATACCGTAGGCGCTGGTGACGGTTTTGCTGTTGGTGTGATCAGTGCGCTGTTAGAAGGTAAAGCCCTACCAGAGGCCGTTATGCGCGGCAATAAAATCGGGGCACTGGCCGTACAGGCCATTGGTGATAGCGAAGGTTTACCAACCCGAGCTCAGCTCGGCGAATAACACATCCACCTCTGGGCCCTACATCCCAAGGATGTATCTAAATCATACTGAAGGATTATAACCATGAGCAAATCAACGATTGCCCCGAAGCGCTGGTGGTACATCATGCCGGTGATTTTTATCACTTACAGCATGGCTTATCTTGATCGCGCGAACTTCAGCTTTGCCTCTGCCGCAGGAATTAACGAAGACCTTGGTATCACCAAAGGAATGGCCTCCCTGCTGGGTGCGCTGTTCTTCCTCGGCTACTTTTTCTTTCAAATACCTGGTGCAATCTATGCCGAACGACGCAGCGTGCGCAAACTGGTATTTTGGTGCTTAATTCTGTGGGGGATGTGCGCCACCTTAACCGGTCTGGTTAGTAATATTCCGGCACTGGCCGCAATTCGTTTTGCCCTCGGCGTCGTCGAGGCGGCGGTCATGCCAGCCATGCTTATCTATATCAGTAACTGGTTTACCAAAGCCGAACGTTCCAGAGCTAATACCTTCCTCATTTTAGGCAATCCGGTCACGGTTTTGTGGATGTCAGTAGTGTCTGGCTATCTAATCCATGCCTATGGCTGGCGCGAAATGTTCATATTTGAAGGATTCCCTGCGGTCATTTGGGCATTCTGCTGGTGGGTATTGGTTAAAGACAAACCAGAGCAAGTGGGCTGGTTGAGCGAATCAGAAAAAGCCGCTCTGCAGGCTAAATTGTTAGAAGAACAGCAAGGCATTAAGGCCGTACGTAACTATGGCGAAGCTTTCCGTTCGCGGAACGTCATTATCCTGTGTGCTCAATATTTTGCCTGGAGCATCGGCGTGTACGGGTTTGTTCTGTGGTTACCGTCAATTCTACGCCACGGTTCTGACATGGGAATGGTTGAAGCAGGATGGCTCTCTGCGGTGCCTTATTTAGCGGCAACGATTGCAATGATCGTGGTGTCTTGGGCATCTGACAAAATGCAAAATCGCAAACTCTTTGTATGGCCTTTACTGCTCATTGGCGCATTGGCATTTATCGGTTCTTACCTAGTAGGCGCTAACCATTTCTGGTGGTCTTATACGCTGCTGGTCATTGCCGGAGCCGCGATGTATGCGCCTTATGGTCCGTTCTTCGCCATCATTCCAGAAATGCTACCACGCAACGTTTCAGGTGGTGCAATGGCATTAATTAACAGCATGGGCGCGCTGGGCTCTTTCTTTGGCTCATGGTTCGTCGGTTATCTGAATGGCTCAACCGGATCGCCAGCCGCATCCTACGTATTCATGGCCGGTGCGTTATTGGTTGCTGTGTGGCTAACGCTCATCGTGAAACCTTCAGACGCTCAAAAAAAAGTCGCTGTTAAATCAGCTCCTGCCGTTTCTCAGGGGAAATAAATGATGAAGCAATCTGTTGTTCTGTATAAAAAAATACCTACTGACCTGCAGCTACGCCTAGAGAAGTATTTTGATGTCCGATTCTTTGATGGAATCAATAATGCCAATCGCGCGGAGGTGATCAGAGCACTAGAAAGCGCCGATGGCATGATCGGCGCCAGTGTGCCGGTACGCACGGATTTGTTAGACCATGCGCCAAAGCTAAAAGCAATTTCTACTATTTCGGTAGGTTACGATCAGTTTGACGTAGACGATCTGACACGGCGTAAAATCGTATTAATGCATACCCCTACTGTTCTGACAGAAACCACGGCAGATACGGTATTTACGCTAATTCTGATGACCGCACGCCGTGCGTTGGAAATGGCCGAAATGGTGAAAGCAGGCAAATGGATACGCAGCATCGGCGTTGATAGCTATGGCGTCGACGTTCACCATAAAACCATAGGTATTCTGGGCATGGGGCGCATCGGATCAGCGTTAGCACGCCGTGCGCACGCCGGTTTTGGCATGAACGTTCTGTACTGGAACGATCGCCCCAATACGCAAGTCGAGCAGGAATTTAACGCACGTCGCTGTGAACTGGATGAACTGCTCGCGAAATCTGATTTCGTCTGTATCACGCTGCCCTACAGCGAACAAACACACAAGCTCATCAATACAGAGCGCTTAGCGAAGATGAAACCAAGTGCCATTCTGATCAACGGTGCTCGCGGTAAAATTGTCGATCAAACCGCTTTAATTAAGGCGTTGAAAAACGGCACGATTCGCGCTGCTGGCCTCGATGTATTTGAAGTAGAGCCTTTACCTGTTGATTCAGAGTTGCTGCAGTTACCTAACGTTGTTGCACTGCCTCACATTGGCTCAGCAACGGAAGAAACTCGCTATAATATGGCAGCCTGCGCAGTAGATAACTTGATAACAGCATTAACAGGGAAAGTGACGGAAAATAGCGTTAATGCCCATTTACTGACGTAATCACGCAGCGCTTTATCCGGGTGAGCCACGCCAACAGAACGTTGGCGTGGTGCTTGAGGCGGCCATGAATGCTCAACACCAAATCGTGCACAGACGTTATCTCACGAAAGCGACCTGGATAGTTCGCAGAACTTAAATCACTCGTGAAAACTGCTGCATTCTCGCTTGCTTACGTAGGTAGATATCAAAACACATACAGATATTACGGATCAGCAGGCGACCGCGAGGAGTGACTTCAATGCGGGTTGATGTAACGTCCACCAGCCCATCGTCAACCAGAGGCGCTAGCAGTTTTAAATCATCAGCGAAGTAATCAGCAAAGACGATCCCGTATTGTCTCTCTACGTGGGAATAGTCCAAACGGAAATTGCAGATAAGATTTTTAATCACATCACGGCGCAAGCAATCGTCTTCAGTCATGGAGATACCACGCCATAGCGCATGACCATGGTCTTGCACATCAGCGTAATACTCTTTTAGCACTTTGCGGTTCTGCGCATAACTATCCCCGATCATGCTTATCGCGGAAACGCCCAGCCCCAGCAGGTCGCTATCACCCTGCGTAGTGTAGCCTTGGAAATTGCGATGTAACTTGCCCTCTCGCTGCGCAATGGCTAGCTCATCGTTGGCATGAGCAAAGTGATCCATACCAATAAACTGATAACCGGAATCGGTGAGCATCGCGATAGTTTCTTGTAGGATGGATAGCTTACTGTCTGCTGACGGTAAGTCTTCATCTTTGATTTTGCGCTGGGCAGCAAACAGTTTCGGCATGTGCGCATAGTTAAATACGCTTAAGCGATCGGGGTTAAGCTCAGCCACTTTTTGTAGCGTGTAGCTAAAGCTTTCTGGCGTCTGTTTTGGTAAGCCATATATGAGGTCAATATTTGTCGATGTGAAACCAATCGCTTTAGCTCGGTTGATCAGATCGAAAATAAATTGCTCGTCCTGCTCACGGTTAACCAGCTTCTGAACTTCTTTATTGAAGTCCTGCACCCCCATACTCAGACGATTAAAACCCTCTTGGCGTAGGTGGTCGAGGACATCCAGCTCAATTTCTCGCGGATCAACCTCAATGGAAATCTCGGCATCCGGTAGAAAATCGAAAGCATCGCGCAACATGCGCATGAGGCGAGAAATCTGAGTTTTATCTAAATAGGTTGGAGTACCGCCGCCCCAATGCAGTTGAGAAACTTTACGACCAGCAAACATCGGCGCACGCTGGCTGATTTCTAATGCCAGTTTATCGAGATATTCATCTGCTTTGTGTGTTTGGCGGGTAACGATTTTATTACAGCCACAGAAGTAACACAGCTTATGGCAAAAAGGGATATGAACGTAAAGCGAGAGCGCACGTTCAGGATAACGAGCTACAGCATGAGCAAACTCAGCCTCAGTAAAGCTTTCGCTGAATTCTAATGCTGTAGGATATGAGGTATAACGCGGCCCAGAATAGTTATATTTTTGAATCAGGGCCAGATCCCAGACTATCGCCTGTTCCGACATGCTTACTCCTTCCGATGATTTCGCCTGCCAGACCGGTGACGAGGAAGTCGTGAAAACTGGCGGGTCATGGCAGCTTGCCGCCAGCGTTGTTTACGCCGCGACAGCCACCATAGTTTACCTAATAACCACAACAGATAACACGTAAGCAGTAAGGCTATTATCAGTATTAGCCACATTGGCGATTAAAATACGTCTTTCGGGTTACCGCGCTTGAGCAGTTTAACGATGTCTTCTTTCGGCTCTTCTTCATCGACTTCATCATCTTCGTCGCCAAGCTCGATGCCTAATTCTTCCATCAGCTCATCAATGCGATCCAGCATGTTGTCGACGTAGGTCTGCTCTTCTTTATTCAGCTCTTCGCCATCATCCAAGCGGATCAGAAGCGCGTCCAAACGCGGATCGTTTTCTAACTGGGTCAGCTCTTCTTCTGGTGAAAGCCGTTTTTTCACTTCGGGCTTAGGTGCTTTTGCCTTTGGCTTTTTCACTTCAGTAGCTACCAGCGGCACTGGTACTTTGCTACCAATACGCGGATCGATAGCCTTTGCAGAATCAGTGGTCTTCTTGTTTGCAGTTTCAGGATTTGCACGACCACCAGATTTATTACCGCGGTGCTTCTTCTGGCGCTTGCGCGCGCGGGCTTCCAGATCAAGCTCAACACGGGTTTTTCTTTTTTGTTTTGGCGCTGAAGTTTTAGCTTTCGGCGTTTTATTGGCAGGACTCATTAGCGTGTACTCACAGAGAGATAAATCGAGTAGAGAAATATTAGCGAGCTCAGGTTAACTCCTGAAACGCCGGTCTCCGACACCCGAAAAACAGGCGTTTAAACTGGGGGGCGGACAGTGCGCACACCCTACCAGAAAGCACGCAAAGAAAAAAGGCGACAGCCTAAACTGTCGCCTTAATTCTAGCCTTCAAATGAAGGATATTCACGCATCTCAATCCCTGAATGCACTCAACGTCCCGGTTTTTCCCTTTGCCGTTTTGCTCCTTGCACCCTCTTCCTGAGGCTCTTGTCCTTATTGCGCCAATCCTAGCGCTAAACTCTTCCTGAGTTGGTGTGATCCATTCAGATATATATCCTATATATCTTCGCTAAATCCTTTAGCGTGAATCCTTTCGCTCACTACGCACCCCTGCGCTCCCTGAGATTCGTCTTCCTGACGAAGTTTTCCGTACCGCCATCCTTTGCGTTGATAGATACTTTAAAGAAATGGCTGCTCTAAACAAGGGACTACAGCCCAAGTTACAGCGTGAGCAAGATCACGTAATTTTGTAATCATATGATTCTATTAATTTAATAAATTCAGTCTCATAACTGAAAACGTCATTGCCCGAAAGATAAATAGCCAATGTCTCACAAGGCTGTAAGCCTCGAGCTTACATCAGATAAACAGCGGTTTTATGCGCTCTTTGCGGCTGTTGCAGTTATAATCCCCACCAGATACCGCCATGTTTTAATGGAGACGAACGTTTTGAACCGTAAAACTTATAATTATCATGTGACTCACTTCGTCACCAGTGCCCCTGATATTCGCGCATTACCTGCTGATATTGGCATCGAAGTAGCATTTGCTGGCCGCTCTAACGCAGGCAAATCCAGTGCTCTGAATACGCTAACTAACCAAAAAGGCTTGGCACGTACCAGTAAAACACCTGGTCGTACTCAGTTGATCAACTTGTTTGAAGTCACCGACGGTGTACGCCTCGTTGACTTACCGGGTTATGGTTATGCCGAAGTGCCGGAAGAAATGAAGCGTAAATGGCAGAAAGCGTTGGGTGAATACCTGCAAAAACGTAATTGCCTGAAGGGATTAGTGGTTTTGATGGATATCCGCCATCCGCTGAAAGATCTCGATCAGCAGATGATTCAATGGGCCGTTGACGTTAACCTGCCAGTCATGTTGCTGCTAACCAAGGCCGATAAATTGGCGTCTGGCGCACGTAAAGCCCAATTGAATATGGTGCGTGAAGCCGTACTACCATTTATGGGCGATATTCAGGTTGAAACATTCTCTTCCCTGAAAAAATTTGGGGTAGATAAATTGAGTGAAAAACTGAATACATGGTTTAGCGAGATCGAACCAGAAACGCTGTCTGAAGAAGAGGAAGAAAGCGGAGAATAACGGCTAGATTCCAGATAAATAGGGTCGCTCTGGCTAATGCTGATCGTTTAAGAGATCGAGATACACGGGGCTAGTACACCGCGGGGCGCTCCGGCAGCTAAAGCTGCTACGACCCCATCGGTGTACTTCCCCTAAAATCGCGCTTAAGTGACCGGCATTAGTCGCTCTGGCGGCCCTTTTTTGTTTAGACAAAAAAAAACGCCCCAGTCATAAAAGACTGGGGCGGCTAATATTCAGCCAAATCCGATTACGTGAAGTAAAAGGTCTGAAAGATAGAACATCTTACCTCTGTACCCTACGTCTGTAACTCTACAACATTTTAAGGCAGGGTAAAACCTTTTTTGTAGCTTACTTACACAAATGCGTTCAATTTAGCGGCATATTCTTGGTTTTAAGCGCTGTTTTATGTAGTTAAATTACATAAATAGCTTAATTAACCATCATCTAGTGAGCTTGATCCCAATTTTCCCCCGTACCGACATCCACTTTCAGCGGAACCGCCAATTCTAGGCTTTGTTCCATCAATTCGCGGACTTTTTCTACGGTTTGCTCAATCACGGATTCATGCACTTCAAACACCAATTCATCGTGCACCTGCATAATCATGCGGACCAATGGCTCTTTTTGCTGCAGCAGCCATGCATCAACAGAAATCATGGCGCGCTTGATGATATCGGCTGCAGTTCCCTGCATAGGAGCATTGATTGCTGCCCGCTCAGCTCCCTTACGGCGCATACCGTTGCGAGAATGGATCTCTGGTAGATAGAGACGGCGACCGTCTAGCGTCTCAACATAGCCCTGCTCAGCGGCCTGCTGACGGGTACGCTCCATATACTCAAGCACACCAGGATAGCGTTCAAAATAGAGATCCATATAGCGCTGTGCTTCACCACGTGCAATATTCAACTGGCGAGCTAAACCAAATGCGCTCATGCCGTAAATTAGACCAAAGTTGATAGCTTTTGCGCTACGGCGCTGTTCACTCGTCACATCTTCTAATTTCAGCCCAAACACCTCTGCCGCCGTTGCGCGGTGAATATCTTTACCAGCAGCAAACGCAGTCAGTAGACCTTTATCACCAGACAAATGAGCCATGATGCGGAGTTCAATCTGTGAATAGTCGGCGGCGACAATCTTATAGCCTTGCGGTGCAATAAAGGCCTGACGGATCCTTCGACCTTCGTCGTTACGCACAGGGATATTTTGCAGGTTTGGATCGCTAGATGAGAGGCGTCCTGTCGCAGTAACCGCCTGATGATAGGAGGTATGCACACGCCCAGTAGCAGGGTTAATCATCTGCGGAAGTTTATCGGTATAGGTGCTCTTTAGCTTGGCTAAACCACGATGTTCCAAAATGATGGTTGGCAGTTCAAAACCTTGTTCCGACAGCTCAGCTAACACTTCTTCGTTGGTCGAGGGTGCGCCGCCCGGTGTTTTCTTCACAACTGGCAGTTTCTGTTTTTCAAACAGAATAGCTTGTAGCTGTTTTGGAGAAGAGAGATTAAACGGCTCACCCGCGGCTTCATGCGCCTTTTTCTCAAGCTCATCTAAACGAATAGCTAACTCTTGCGAGTGCTTACCCAGAATATTGCTATCGATCAGCACCCCAGTACGTTCCATACGGGAAAGCACAGGAACCAACGGCATATCAATATCGGTGAAGACTTTCTTCAGACCGGCTTCTTTTTCCAACTGTGGCCAAAGTTTGAGATGCAGCTGCAATGTAACATCGGCATCTTCGGCTGCGTAAGGTGCGGCCTGTTCCAAAGCGATTTGATTAAACGTGAGCTGAGATTTCCCCTTACCCGCAATTTCTTCAAATGTGATCGTTTTATGATTCAGATGACGCTCAGCTAAGCTATCCATATCATGGCGGCCAGCGACGCTATCGAGATCGTAAGATTCAAGCATAGTGTCAAAGGCAATCCCCTGAAGCTCAATACCATAGCGAGCCATCACTCCCTGATCGTACTTGAGGTTCTGCCCCACCTTCAGCAAGTTAGCATCTTCCAGCACGGGTTTTAGCTTAGCTAATACATCGTCACGATCCAGTTGATCGGGTGCATCCAAATAATCATGACCAACCGGAATATATGCCGCTACGCCTGGCGCAGTGGCAAATGACAGACCAACCAGATTGGTAGTCAATACATCCAGAGAGTCTGTCTCTGTATCGAAGGCAAAAATCTTGGCCGCTTTCAAACTGGCGATGAGGCTATCAAGCGCTGCATCATCCAGAACAGTGAGGTAGTTTTCTTGCGACAGAATCGCCGTAGTTTCTTCAACGGCGGTAACCGCGGTTTCAGTATCATCTTTTGCCGATTTTCGCGCCGCCGGCGCTTTTTTCTCACCGCTTAACCAAGAGCCGGTTTCAGCATCTTCGAGCCAACGTTTAAATTCATACCGACTAAACAACTCATGCAGCTGAGCTGTATCCATGGGTTTAAGCTTGAGATCATCACAGGTAACGTCTAGCTCAACGTCGGTCTTAATCGTCGCCAACAGGTATGAGAGATCGGCCTGATCTTTATTCAATTCAAGTTTGGCACCCATGGTTTTAGCACCACGGAAACTCAGCGTCGCGACTTTATCCAGATCGCTGTAGATCTGTTTTAGGCTACCAATTCCCTGCAACAATGCCTGAGCCGTTTTTTCACCGACTCCAGGCACACCTGGAATGTTATCCGAGGAGTCGCCCATCAGCGCGAGGAAATCAATGATCAACTCTGGCGGTACGCCATATTTATCGCATACTTCCTGAGGCCCCAGAATCGTATTATTCATGGTATTGATCAGCGTAATATTCGGCGTAACCAACTGAGCCATATCTTTATCGCCGGTACTGATCAGTACATGGCGACCTGCTTTTTCAGCAGCCTGCGCCAGCGTTCCGATGACGTCATCGGCTTCAACGCCCGATACAGCCAGCAGCGGCAATCCCACCGCTTGTACCATCTTATGTAGCGGTTCTATTTGCTCGCGTAAATCGTCCGGCATTGGCGGGCGATGAGACTTATATTCAGCAAACAGCTCATCACGGAAAGTCTTTCCTTTGGCGTCAAATACCACGGCTACGTGGCTAGGTTGATATTGCAGCATCAGGCTGCGCAGCATGTTCAACACGCCATACATTGCCCCTGTAGGCTCACCCGCACGATTAGTTAGTGGAGGAAAAGCGTGGTATGCGCGATACAGGTATGAAGATCCATCAACTAGGATCAGAGGGTTTTCAGGTATTTCGGCCATAGTATGTCTTTATCGTGATGGTGGACTTAGAGGTAAGGATGCCATACCTCGAGACAAGAGACGAATTTTAGCGGGAGATTTGATGAGGAATGCGATCAAGTATTCAGATCTTGTTGATCAAATTGTGGATAAGTTTGTGAACAAAAGATCATAAATTTAATAACGCGGGTTCTCACTGAGAACTTAGTAGTAATTTTATTAGTAATTTAAATGAGTTATATACAAAAACACATATGTGTGTATAAAAGCATCAAGCAACTAATGATGTGGATAATATTTCAATCACTTACCAAAAATTTTGTATACCTGCATGCAACCTCATACAGATTAGCCTAAATTATCAACAACGCCACTGCTTTGCAGCTTATCTGTCATATATTTTTAGAATTGCTGTCGTTCAATGACCCTTCTGATAAAATCGTACTTTAACAACTCGATTGCGATTGCGCGAACAAGCTAATGCCTACGTTAATTACCTTGGTCCTATCCCCTATCATATTTGTGTTATCCACGGTGTTAACGGTAATGGTAACGATTTTATGTTCTGTGCCGATTACGCTTGCCGGGGTCCTTAAGCTACTGCTCCCCATCCCTATCGTTTGGCGCTATATCGCAAGCTTCGCCGACTTCATGATGTGGTGCTGGTGTGAGGGGTTATCCATTCTGATGAAGCTTAATTACGGCCTGAATTGGGAAGTTTACGGCCTAGAAGACCTAAGCAAAGAGAACTGGTATTTAGTTATCAGTAACCACAAAAGCTGGACAGATATCGTCGTTCTTTGCGTTTTGTTACGCAATCATATTCCAATGAATAAGTATTTTCTAAAGCAACAACTCGCTTGGATTCCGTTCGTTGGCTTGGCATGTTGGGCATTAGATATGCCATTTATGAAACGCTATTCTCGAAGTCATTTGCTAAAGCACCCTGAACTGCGCGGGAAAGATATTGAAGCCACTCGCCGTTCCTGTGAGAAATTCCGCATACGCCCTACGACCATTGTTAACTTCGTTGAAGGTACTCGGAGCACTAAAGAAAAACGCATAAAATCACACTCTCCTTATCGCAACTTACTTCCTCCCAAAGCCGCTGGAATTGCATTCACTTTGAACGCATTAGGCCAGCAATTTGATCGTGTATTAAATGTCACGCTACTGTACCCAGACAATAACCGTAGTCCTTTTCTCGATTTACTTTGTGGAAGAATGAAACGAATTGTTGTACATGTGGAAACCCTATCAGTGAGCTCCGAAATGCATGGAGACTACTTTAACGATAAGGTTTTCAAAAGAAAGTTCCAGCTATGGCTGAACAATCTGTGGCAGCAAAAAGATCAGCTTATCGATCATTTGAAAAAAGTTTATGCCTCGCCGAGTAAATAAAAAACCGGGCTTTAGCCCGGTTTTTTATGAGACGGAAATGGATTATTTCTGTTTCAGCAGGAAGTTGACTACGTTAGAGAACTGCTGAACGTAGGAGTCCATTGAGCTGGTATCCAAACCATCATTTTTGACCATATATTTGCCGTTAACGAAGATTGCAGGAACACCACGCAATTGAAGATCTTCAGCAGCTTTCTCTTGCTGAACAACCAGAGATTTCACGACAAAGCTGTTCAAGGCACCATCATAGTCTGCTGCACTGACACCCGCTTTAATAAAGACGTTGCGGATATCTTCTGGGCTCTGAACGCTCTGAGTTTTCTGCACGGCCTCAAACATTGGCTGAGTAATTTTATCCTCAACACCTAACGCCATCGCAACAGCCCAAGCCTGAGTCAGTTGTTTACCCAACGGCCCCAAGAACTCAACATGGTATTTGGTCATCTTGACGCCTTCAGGCAGACCTTTACGCACTGCATCAGAAACGTGGTAAACCTCTTCGAACTCATAGCAGTGTGGACAGTAGAAAGAGAAAAACTCTAATACCTGTGGTTCTCCAGTTATGCTTTTATCAAGCTTAACGTACTGATCGCCTTCAGAGAATTGAGCCGCAGAGGCACCAAATGCCATTGCGATCCCAACTAACGCCAACAAAATCTTTTTCATGCGAACTTCTCCATCGTCTTAAGTTTTTGATTTAATACATCGGCATTAGCTGCAACGGTGGTGCTCGTAACAGCTTAACCTGCTCCATAAAGGCTGATGTTTGCCTCAACCAGAAACTTTCATCAACCATCCACGGAAAACTCTTTGGAAAGGCAGGGTCTTGCCAGCGACGAGCAACCCATGCCAAATAATGCACCATACGCATCGCGCGTAACGGCTCAATAAGCTTTAACTGTTGAGTATCGAAATCAGCAAATTCTCCATATGCCTCAAGCAAAATATCCAACTGGATCAGCTGTTCTTGGCGCTCACCGTGCAACAACATCCAAAGATCCTGAACAACCGGACCGTTGCGCGCATCATCTAGATCGACAAATAATGGGCCATCACGCCATAGGATATTCCCTGGATGACAGTCACCATGCAAGCGTACGGGGGCCCAATCCGTCGTCCAATATTGCTCAACCTCAACAATCAACGAGTTTAACGCAGCCAGAAAGGCTGGCTTGAGTTTCGCTGGCAATAATGGTGTTCTTTCTAAAACGTCTCTTGGCTGATAAAGATATTCATCCAAGCCAATCGTTGGGCGCTCAGAAAAGAGCTGTTGTTTACCCACTTGGTGGATTCGAGCCATATAGCGCCCGACCCATTCAAGTTGATCGTCGTTGTCTATTTCATATTGCCGCCCCCCAACACTGGGAAACAGAGTAAACGCATATCCAGCAAAGTGATGAAGAGTTTGTCCATGCAGAGATAGGGGGGCCACAACAGGAATTTCAGCGTTGGCCAATTCGCGAGCAAAAACATGCTCTTCATCAATTTGGCCATCAGACCATCTCTCCGGACGATAAAATTTCACAACATAACGTTGTCGATCTTCGTCCATTAACTGAAAGACGCGGTTCTCATAGCTGTTAAGCTCTGTTAAACCTGAATCAATGCGAATTCCTGTACTCTCGATAGCATCAAGAATGAGATCGGGAGTAAGTGTTTGAAAACTGAAAGCTGGATTAGTCATAGTCAGGCCAAGACTCACGCAATAAACCGAGATAATAGCACTATCAAATCGACCTATTGCGCTGTTTGTGCACTATCGTGTCTGAAATTAATCCTTAATTACGCCTCTAGCGCGCAGGATGGCGGTTTTGAAGTCTTCTTCATAGTCTTTCTTCAAACCGGGAATAGCCTCTGTACTTGAGCTATTACGCATCTTAAGGTGATAAATAAGGATATCGTCGGTCAGCTCACCTAAATTACCTTTAAATCCGGCCTCATCGGCCAACTTCTGCAAAAACTGCACCAAATTCAAATCAGGCTCTTGCTGCCAAGCTGGATGGATTAATTCAATTAGTTCATTAACGCGATGGCATTTCATTTTATTTCTCCCTGATGCTTAATGGGCTGACAAATTATCAGGCTTAATTTACCAAAGATAGTCCTAGCTCGTATAACATTCACTTTTTACAAACTATTACACGCATGGGAAAGTGCTGCATCCCCGCGTTACAATACAGTATATAAGTAACAAAAGGAGGCCCACATGCATGATATTGAAGGCGTAATACTGGCAGGAGGAAGAGCCTCTCGAATGGGTGGAGATGATAAAGGGCTAGTCATGCTTAACGGGAAGCCCCTTTATCAATATGTCTTAGAAACACTTAAGCCCCAAGTCAAAACACTCTCAATCAGCGCAAATCGTAATTTACCCATCTATCAGCAATCGGGGCTAAAGGTTTTCACTGATACGCTCAGAGACTATCCTGGCCCGTTAGCAGGGATGCTAAGTGGTTTGCAGCAAAGCAAGCATGAATGGGTTATGTTTGCGCCCTGTGATGTCCCCTTTATCCCATCAGATATAGTGCAATATCTTTGGATGCAAAGAGATGGTCATAAGGCCGCATATATACATGATGGCAATAGAGCTCATCCAACTATCGCATTATTAAGTCGCGAACTTATTTCGCCATTGATGAAATATCTTGAGCAAGGTGAACGCAAATTAATGATATTTTTAGAACAATGTAATGCACAGCAGGTTATCTACCTTGCTCAAGATTGCTTTATTAATTTTAATACTCATGAAGAATGTCAGCGTTGTGAGCAGAAGCTAAAGGAACAAGAATGAAAACTCAAATACCTTTACTTGGAATCGCTGCCTATAGCGGAACAGGAAAGACCACGCTTTTAAAGAAGTTGATACCACAGCTGAATGCTAGAGGGATCAGGATAGCGCTAATTAAGCATACCCACCATGATATGGATGTGGATACACCAGGAAAAGACAGTTACGAATTGCGTAAGGCCGGAGCAGAACAAACGTTAGTGGCAAGCGATAAGCGTTGGGCGCTAATGACTGAAACGCCTGAGCAAAAGCCTCTAGACCTGCAATTTCTTGCATCAAAGATCGATCCTGAGCGCTGTGATTTAATTTTAGTTGAGGGCTTCAAGCATGAAGCAATCTCTAAGATTGCACTCTACCGTGCATCAGTAGGAAAGCCATTTACAGGCATCATTGATAAGCATGTGCTGGTGTTAGCAAGTGATGGGCATGTTGATTGTGATATTCCGCAATTAGATATTAATAAGACCGAGAAAATTGCAGATTTTATCGAACAGTGGCTAAAACAACTGAAGCCATGAAGAAGAAAAATTCGCCGCGTCAGCGGCGATTCTTTTTAGATTTTCTTTTTTCCAATAGCAAAAAGGCCCCATGCTTTCGCATGAGGCCTTTTCGTTTATTTGATGCCTGGCAGTTCCCTACTCTCGCATGGGGAGACCCCACACTACCATCGGCGCTACGGCGTTTCACTTCTGAGTTCGGCATGGGGTCAGGTGGGACCACCGCGCTATCGCCGCCAGGCAAATTCTGTTAATCAACCCGCTACGTATATCGCTATACCCAGCCAGTTAATCCAATCTTTGAACAAGCTTACTCTTCGTCTTAGTCTCTCAACCAAAACATCTTCGGTGTTGTAAGGTTAAGCCTCACGGATCATTAGTACTGGTTAGCTCAACGTATCGCTACGCTTACACACCCAGCCTATCAACGTCTTAGTCTTAAACGTTCCTTTAGGAGACTCAAGGTCTCAGGGAAGACTCATCTCGAGGCAAGTTTCGCGCTTAGATGCTTTCAGCGCTTATCTTTTCCGCATTTAGCTACCGGGCAATGCCATTGGCATGACAACCCGAACACCAGTGATGCGTCCACTCCGGTCCTCTCGTACTAGGAGCAGCCCCTCTCAATCTTCCAACGCCCACGGCAGATAGGGACCGAACTGTCTCACGACGTTCTAAACCCAGCTCGCGTACCACTTTAAATGGCGAACAGCCATACCCTTGGGACCTACTTCAGCCCCAGGATGTGATGAGCCGACATCGAGGTGCCAAACACCGCCGTCGATATGAACTCTTGGGCGGTATCAGCCTGTTATCCCCGGAGTACCTTTTATCCGTTGAGCGATGGCCCTTCCATTCAGAACCACCGGATCACTATGACCTACTTTCGTACCTGCTCGAGCCGTCACTCTCGCAGTCAAGCTAGCTTATGCCATTGCACTAACCTCACGATGTCCGACCGTGATTAGCTAACCTTCGTGCTCCTCCGTTACTCTTTAGGAGGAGACCGCCCCAGTCAAACTACCCACCAGACACTGTCCTCAATCCCGATTAGGGACCGGAGTTAGAACATCAAACATTAAAGGGTGGTATTTCAAGGTTGGCTCCATGCAGACTGGCGTCCACACTTCAAAGCCTCCCACCTATCCTACACATCAAGGCTCAATGTTCAGTGTCAAGCTATAGTAAAGGTTCACGGGGTCTTTCCGTCTTGCCGCGGGTACACTGCATCTTCACAGCGAGTTCAATTTCACTGAGTCTCGGGTGGAGACAGCCTGGCCATCATTACGCCATTCGTGCAGGTCGGAACTTACCCGACAAGGAATTTCGCTACCTTAGGACCGTTATAGTTACGGCCGCCGTTTACTGGGGCTTCGATCAAGAGCTTCGCCTTGCGGCTGACCCCATCAATTAACCTTCCAGCACCGGGCAGGCGTCACACCGTATACGTCCACTTTCGTGTTTGCACAGTGCTGTGTTTTTATTAAACAGTTGCAGCCAGCTGGTATCTTCGACTGGCTTCAGCTCCATCCGCAAGGGACTTCACCTACGCGCCAGCGTGCCTTCTCCCGAAGTTACGGCACCATTTTGCCTAGTTCCTTCACCCGAGTTCTCTCAAGCGCCTTGGTATTCTCTACCTGACCACCTGTGTCGGTTTGGGGTACGATTCAATGTTACCTAGAGCTTAGAGGCTTTTCCTGGAAGCTTGGCATCAACTACTTCATCACCGTAGTGACTCGTCATCACGCCTCAGGGTTGATATGCGACCGGATTTACCAAGTCACACCCCCTACACGCTTAAACCGGGACAACCGTCGCCCGGATAGCCTAGCCTTCTCCGTCCCCCCTTCGCAGTAACACCGAGTACAGGAATATTAACCTGTTTCCCATCGACTACGCCTTTCGGCCTCGCCTTAGGGGTCGACTCACCCTGCCCCGATTAACGTTGGACAGGAACCCTTGGTCTTCCGGCGAGCGGGTTTTTCACCCGCTTTATCGTTACTTATGTCAGCATTCGCACTTCTGATACCTCCAGCAACCCTCACAGGCCACCTTCACAGGCTTACAGAACGCTCCCCTACCCAACAACACCTAAGTGTCGCTGCCGCAGCTTCGGTGCATAGTTTAGCCCCGTTACATCTTCCGCGCAGGCCGACTCGACCAGTGAGCTATTACGCTTTCTTTAAATGATGGCTGCTTCTAAGCCAACATCCTGGCTGTCTATGCCTTCCCACATCGTTTCCCACTTAACTATGACTTTGGGACCTTAGCTGGCGGTCTGGGTTGTTTCCCTCTTCACGACGGACGTTAGCACCCGCCGTGTGTCTCCCGTGATAACATTCTTCGGTATTCGTAGTTTGCATCGAGTTGGTAAGTCGGGATGACCCCCTAGTCGAAACAGTGCTCTACCCCCGAAGATGAGTTCACGAGGCGCTACCTAAATAGCTTTCGGGGAGAACCAGCTATCTCCCGGTTTGATTGGCCTTTCACCCCCAGCCACAAGTCATCCGCTAATTTTTCAACATTAGTCGGTTCGGTCCTCCAGTTAGTGTTACCCAACCTTCAACCTGCCCATGGCTAGATCACCGGGTTTCGGGTCTATACCTTGCAACTTGACGCCCAGTTAAGACTCGGTTTCCCTACGGCTCCCCTATTCGGTTAACCTTGCTACAAAATATAAGTCGCTGACCCATTATACAAAAGGTACGCAGTCACCCCATAAAAGAGGCTCCCACTGCTTGTACGTACACGGTTTCAGGTTCTATTTCACTCCCCTCGCCGGGGTTCTTTTCGCCTTTCCCTCACGGTACTGGTTCACTATCGGTCAGTCAGGAGTATTTAGCCTTGGAGGATGGTCCCCCCATATTCAGACAGGATGTCACGTGTCCCGCCCTACTCATCGAACTCACAGCATATGCATTTTCAAGTACGGGGCTATCACCCTGTATCGCCGGACTTTCCAGACCGTTCCTCTGACACATACGCTGATTAAGGTTCTGGGCTGCTCCCCGTTCGCTCGCCGCTACTAGGGGAATCTCGGTTGATTTCTTTTCCTCAGGGTACTTAGATGTTTCAGTTCCCCTGGTTCGCTTCGTTAAGCTATGTATTCACTTAACGATAGTGCAACGAATTGCACTGGGTTTCCCCATTCGGAAATCGTCGGTTATAACGCTTCATATCAGCTTACCGACGCTTATCGCAGATTAGCACGTCCTTCATCGCCTCTGACTGCCTAGGCATCCACCGTGTACGCTTAGTCACTTAACCTCACAACCCGAAGGTGTCTCTTGGTGAACGCGGTTACGAACCGGTTCAAGACAACATTCAAGATTGCAAAAAATTGAGAGACTGCTTAATGCTCGCTGTGTCAGTGTTTGACCGAAGTCATTCTCACAGCGGCTTAAGCTTTCAAATTTCAGCTTGTTCCAGATTGTTAAAGAGCAAAATACTTCGCAGCATACTGTTTCCAATACGCTCTGAAGTATGTTTTGAGACTGAACCTCTGTTGTATTCAACAAGAAGTAATGGTGGAGCTATGCGGGATCGAACCGCAGACCTCCTGCGTGCAAGGCAGGCGCTCTCCCAGCTGAGCTATAACCCCATACAGTCAACAGTTTACCTTTTGATACCAACTCGCTTAGCCGCGGAAAGATTCAACGTGAGTAGCGCAATGTGCAAACGCACATGAGCAACGCAACGATTGAAGATTTCAAGGATAAGTAGAGTTTGGTAGGCCTGAGTGGACTTGAACCACCGACCTCACCCTTATCAGGGGTGCGCTCTAACCACCTGAGCTACAAGCCTATAAAGGTATTCTGCTCGTTATTCTTCATCAGACAATCTGTGTGGACACTGCACTTAACGCTATCTTTAGGTAAGGAGGTGATCCAACCGCAGGTTCCCCTACGGTTACCTTGTTACGACTTCACCCCAGTCATGAATCACAAAGTGGTAAGCGCCCTCCCGAAGGTTAAGCTACCTACTTCTTTTGCAACCCACTCCCATGGTGTGACGGGCGGTGTGTACAAGGCCCGGGAACGTATTCACCGTAGCATTCTGATCTACGATTACTAGCGATTCCGACTTCATGGAGTCGAGTTGCAGACTCCAATCCGGACTACGACATACTTTATGAGGTCCGCTTGCTCTCGCGAGTTCGCTTCTCTTTGTATATGCCATTGTAGCACGTGTGTAGCCCTACTCGTAAGGGCCATGATGACTTGACGTCATCCCCACCTTCCTCCGGTTTATCACCGGCAGTCTCCTTTGAGTTCCCGACATTACTCGCTGGCAACAAAGGATAAGGGTTGCGCTCGTTGCGGGACTTAACCCAACATTTCACAACACGAGCTGACGACAGCCATGCAGCACCTGTCTCAGAGTTCCCGAAGGCACTAAGCTATCTCTAGCAAATTCTCTGGATGTCAAGAGTAGGTAAGGTTCTTCGCGTTGCATCGAATTAAACCACATGCTCCACCGCTTGTGCGGGCCCCCGTCAATTCATTTGAGTTTTAACCTTGCGGCCGTACTCCCCAGGCGGTCGACTTAACGCGTTAGCTCCGGAAGCCACGCCTCAAGGGCACAACCTCCAAGTCGACATCGTTTACAGCGTGGACTACCAGGGTATCTAATCCTGTTTGCTCCCCACGCTTTCGCACCTGAGCGTCAGTCTTTGTCCAGGGGGCCGCCTTCGCCACCGGTATTCCTCCAGATCTCTACGCATTTCACCGCTACACCTGGAATTCTACCCCCCTCTACAAGACTCTAGCTTGCCAGTTTCAAATGCAGTTCCCAAGTTAAGCTCGGGGATTTCACATCTGACTTAACAAACCGCCTGCGTGCGCTTTACGCCCAGTAATTCCGATTAACGCTTGCACCCTCCGTATTACCGCGGCTGCTGGCACGGAGTTAGCCGGTGCTTCTTCTGCGAGTAACGTCAATCACCAAGGTTATTAACCTTAATGCCTTCCTCCTCGCTGAAAGTACTTTACAACCCGAAGGCCTTCTTCATACACGCGGCATGGCTGCATCAGGCTTGCGCCCATTGTGCAATATTCCCCACTGCTGCCTCCCGTAGGAGTCTGGACCGTGTCTCAGTTCCAGTGTGGCTGGTCATCCTCTCAGACCAGCTAGAGATCGTCGCCTAGGTGAGCCATTACCCCACCTACTAGCTAATCCCATCTGGGCACATCTGATGGCGTGAGGCCCGAAGGTCCCCCACTTTGGTCCGAAGACGTCATGCGGTATTAGCTACCGTTTCCAGTAGTTATCCCCCTCCATCAGGCAGTTTCCCAGACATTACTCACCCGTCCGCCGCTCGTCACCCAGAGAGCAAGCTCTCTTGTGCTACCGCTCGACTTGCATGTGTTAGGCCTGCCGCCAGCGTTCAATCTGAGCCATGATCAAACTCTTCAATTAAAAGCTTGATGTGCTTCAACAAGTGAAGCGATGCTCGAAAATTAACTTTCGTAATAATTCAAAAATGAATTACTGCTTGGTCACTCTTCAAGACTTTAATATTTTATCGTCCGAGGACGTTAGATATTGTCTTGTGAGTGCCCACACAGATTGTCTGATAAATTGTTAAAGAGCAGTGAGTTGCGAACATTCGTTCCAGCAACTCGGGAGGTGCATATTACGCTTTCCTCCTGAAGAGTCAAGCCTTTTTCTTTTCAGAATTTCGCTAGTTAGCGACGCTTTTCTCTTCCTCACCGAGCGACGTTTGCGTCGTTGTTCCCGGTCAGTGGTGGCGCATTATAGGGACTTCTGAGCTGGTGACAAGCGTTTATTTCATAATTTTTTTTGAACGTATAATATTTCGACATCAAGTTCAAAAAACGATAAATACAGGACGAAATTCATACAAAAAATAGAGAACCCAAGCTTCTAGCTCCGCTGCTCATTCCAAGCAGCCGCCCAAGAAAATTTACGCATTCGCCATCTTGCCACTACTCTATTAACTAGTTTTTAAATATCTAAGAAGTAGAGACCGACATGATCAGAGGTAATATTGGTCGTTCTGCTAGTATCGTCGGCCCCTAAAGATAAGATAATAAGGTGTGAAAAAGGCAAATAGGGTCGAGTACAGATACAGACAGAACCCATCAATAGGCATACTAATGGAACTCAAATTAATATTTACCAGAACAGAACGACCGTCCAAACAATCTAAGAAGATCGTTTTGTCAGATCTCAAATAGCAAAAAAGCCCCATGCTTTCGCATGAGGCCTTTTCGTTTATTTAATGCCTGGCAGTTCCCTACTCTCGCATGGGGAGACCCCACACTACCATCGGCGCTACGGCGTTTCACTTCTGAGTTCGGCATGGGGTCAGGTGGGACCACCGCGCTATCGCCGCCAGGCAAATTCTGTTAATCAACCCGCTACGTATATCGCTATACCCAGCCAGTTAATCCAATCTTTGAACAAGCTTACTCTTCGTCTTAGTTTCTCAACCAAAACACCTTCGGTGTTGTAAGGTTAAGCCTCACGGATCATTAGTACTGGTTAGCTCAACGTATCGCTACGCTTACACACCCAGCCTATCAACGTCTTAGTCTTAAACGTTCCTTTAGGAGACTCAAGGTCTCAGGGAAGACTCATCTCGAGGCAAGTTTCGCGCTTAGATGCTTTCAGCGCTTATCTTTTCCGCATTTAGCTACCGGGCAATGCCATTGGCATGACAACCCGAACACCAGTGATGCGTCCACTCCGGTCCTCTCGTACTAGGAGCAGCCCCTCTCAATCTTCCAACGCCCACGGCAGATAGGGACCGAACTGTCTCACGACGTTCTAAACCCAGCTCGCGTACCACTTTAAATGGCGAACAGCCATACCCTTGGGACCTACTTCAGCCCCAGGATGTGATGAGCCGACATCGAGGTGCCAAACACCGCCGTCGATATGAACTCTTGGGCGGTATCAGCCTGTTATCCCCGGAGTACCTTTTATCCGTTGAGCGATGGCCCTTCCATTCAGAACCACCGGATCACTATGACCTACTTTCGTACCTGCTCGAGCCGTCACTCTCGCAGTCAAGCTAGCTTATGCCATTGCACTAACCTCACGATGTCCGACCGTGATTAGCTAACCTTCGTGCTCCTCCGTTACTCTTTAGGAGGAGACCGCCCCAGTCAAACTACCCACCAGACACTGTCCTCAATCCCGATTAGGGACCGGAGTTAGAACATCAAACATTAAAGGGTGGTATTTCAAGGTTGGCTCCATGCAGACTGGCGTCCACACTTCAAAGCCTCCCACCTATCCTACACATCAAGGCTCAATGTTCAGTGTCAAGCTATAGTAAAGGTTCACGGGGTCTTTCCGTCTTGCCGCGGGTACACTGCATCTTCACAGCGAGTTCAATTTCACTGAGTCTCGGGTGGAGACAGCCTGGCCATCATTACGCCATTCGTGCAGGTCGGAACTTACCCGACAAGGAATTTCGCTACCTTAGGACCGTTATAGTTACGGCCGCCGTTTACTGGGGCTTCGATCAAGAGCTTCGCCTTGCGGCTGACCCCATCAATTAACCTTCCAGCACCGGGCAGGCGTCACACCGTATACGTCCACTTTCGTGTTTGCACAGTGCTGTGTTTTTATTAAACAGTTGCAGCCAGCTGGTATCTTCGACTGGCTTCAGCTCCATCCGCAAGGGACTTCACCTACGCGCCAGCGTGCCTTCTCCCGAAGTTACGGCACCATTTTGCCTAGTTCCTTCACCCGAGTTCTCTCAAGCGCCTTGGTATTCTCTACCTGACCACCTGTGTCGGTTTGGGGTACGATTCAATGTTACCTAGAGCTTAGAGGCTTTTCCTGGAAGCTTGGCATCAACTACTTCATCACCGTAGTGACTCGTCATCACGCCTCAGGGTTGATATGCGACCGGATTTACCAAGTCACACCCCCTACACGCTTAAACCGGGACAACCGTCGCCCGGATAGCCTAGCCTTCTCCGTCCCCCCTTCGCAGTAACACCGAGTACAGGAATATTAACCTGTTTCCCATCGACTACGCCTTTCGGCCTCGCCTTAGGGGTCGACTCACCCTGCCCCGATTAACGTTGGACAGGAACCCTTGGTCTTCCGGCGAGCGGGTTTTTCACCCGCTTTATCGTTACTTATGTCAGCATTCGCACTTCTGATACCTCCAGCAACCCTCACAGGCCACCTTCACAGGCTTACAGAACGCTCCCCTACCCAACAACACCTAAGTGTCGCTGCCGCAGCTTCGGTGCATAGTTTAGCCCCGTTACATCTTCCGCGCAGGCCGACTCGACCAGTGAGCTATTACGCTTTCTTTAAATGATGGCTGCTTCTAAGCCAACATCCTGGCTGTCTATGCCTTCCCACATCGTTTCCCACTTAACTATGACTTTGGGACCTTAGCTGGCGGTCTGGGTTGTTTCCCTCTTCACGACGGACGTTAGCACCCGCCGTGTGTCTCCCGTGATAACATTCTTCGGTATTCGTAGTTTGCATCGAGTTGGTAAGTCGGGATGACCCCCTAGTCGAAACAGTGCTCTACCCCCGAAGATGAGTTCACGAGGCGCTACCTAAATAGCTTTCGGGGAGAACCAGCTATCTCCCGGTTTGATTGGCCTTTCACCCCCAGCCACAAGTCATCCGCTAATTTTTCAACATTAGTCGGTTCGGTCCTCCAGTTAGTGTTACCCAACCTTCAACCTGCCCATGGCTAGATCACCGGGTTTCGGGTCTATACCTTGCAACTTGACGCCCAGTTAAGACTCGGTTTCCCTACGGCTCCCCTATTCGGTTAACCTTGCTACAAAATATAAGTCGCTGACCCATTATACAAAAGGTACGCAGTCACCCCATAAAAGAGGCTCCCACTGCTTGTACGTACACGGTTTCAGGTTCTATTTCACTCCCCTCGCCGGGGTTCTTTTCGCCTTTCCCTCACGGTACTGGTTCACTATCGGTCAGTCAGGAGTATTTAGCCTTGGAGGATGGTCCCCCCATATTCAGACAGGATGTCACGTGTCCCGCCCTACTCATCGAACTCACAGCATATGCATTTTCAAGTACGGGGCTATCACCCTGTATCGCCGGACTTTCCAGACCGTTCCTCTGACACATACGCTGATTAAGGTTCTGGGCTGCTCCCCGTTCGCTCGCCGCTACTAGGGGAATCTCGGTTGATTTCTTTTCCTCAGGGTACTTAGATGTTTCAGTTCCCCTGGTTCGCTTCGTTAAGCTATGTATTCACTTAACGATAGTGCAACGAATTGCACTGGGTTTCCCCATTCGGAAATCGTCGGTTATAACGCTTCATATCAGCTTACCGACGCTTATCGCAGATTAGCACGTCCTTCATCGCCTCTGACTGCCTAGGCATCCACCGTGTACGCTTAGTCACTTAACCTCACAACCCGAAGGTGTCTCTTGGTGAACGCGGTTACGAACCGGTTCAAGACAACATTCAAGATTGCAAAAAATTGAGAGACTGCTTAATGCTCGCTGTGTCAGTGTTTGACCGAAGTCATTCTCACAGCGGCTTAAGCTTTCAAATTTCAGCTTGTTCCAGATTGTTAAAGAGCAATATCTTAAACACGACTTAATCAAGTCATCTTTAAGATATTCAGGTGATAATGTCTTTCACTCATTATCGGAATGGCGTCCCCAAGGGGATTCGAACCCCTGTTACAGCCGTGAAAGGGCAGTGTCCTAGGCCTCTAGACGATGGGGACACGAAAATACCGACAAAGCTTACACTTTCTCGTTTCGTATCAGCATGAGTCTTAAAACTCACAACATCAACAGGTGCTCTTGCTCATTAATTTCATCAGACAATCTGTGTGGACACTGCACTTAACGCTATCTTTAGGTAAGGAGGTGATCCAACCGCAGGTTCCCCTACGGTTACCTTGTTACGACTTCACCCCAGTCATGAATCACAAAGTGGTAAGCGCCCTCCCGAAGGTTAAGCTACCTACTTCTTTTGCAACCCACTCCCATGGTGTGACGGGCGGTGTGTACAAGGCCCGGGAACGTATTCACCGTAGCATTCTGATCTACGATTACTAGCGATTCCGACTTCATGGAGTCGAGTTGCAGACTCCAATCCGGACTACGACATACTTTATGAGGTCCGCTTGCTCTCGCGAGTTCGCTTCTCTTTGTATATGCCATTGTAGCACGTGTGTAGCCCTACTCGTAAGGGCCATGATGACTTGACGTCATCCCCACCTTCCTCCGGTTTATCACCGGCAGTCTCCTTTGAGTTCCCGACATTACTCGCTGGCAACAAAGGATAAGGGTTGCGCTCGTTGCGGGACTTAACCCAACATTTCACAACACGAGCTGACGACAGCCATGCAGCACCTGTCTCAGAGTTCCCGAAGGCACTAAGCTATCTCTAGCAAATTCTCTGGATGTCAAGAGTAGGTAAGGTTCTTCGCGTTGCATCGAATTAAACCACATGCTCCACCGCTTGTGCGGGCCCCCGTCAATTCATTTGAGTTTTAACCTTGCGGCCGTACTCCCCAGGCGGTCGACTTAACGCGTTAGCTCCGGAAGCCACGCCTCAAGGGCACAACCTCCAAGTCGACATCGTTTACAGCGTGGACTACCAGGGTATCTAATCCTGTTTGCTCCCCACGCTTTCGCACCTGAGCGTCAGTCTTTGTCCAGGGGGCCGCCTTCGCCACCGGTATTCCTCCAGATCTCTACGCATTTCACCGCTACACCTGGAATTCTACCCCCCTCTACAAGACTCTAGCTTGCCAGTTTCAAATGCAGTTCCCAAGTTAAGCTCGGGGATTTCACATCTGACTTAACAAACCGCCTGCGTGCGCTTTACGCCCAGTAATTCCGATTAACGCTTGCACCCTCCGTATTACCGCGGCTGCTGGCACGGAGTTAGCCGGTGCTTCTTCTGCGAGTAACGTCAATCACCAAGGTTATTAACCTTAATGCCTTCCTCCTCGCTGAAAGTACTTTACAACCCGAAGGCCTTCTTCATACACGCGGCATGGCTGCATCAGGCTTGCGCCCATTGTGCAATATTCCCCACTGCTGCCTCCCGTAGGAGTCTGGACCGTGTCTCAGTTCCAGTGTGGCTGGTCATCCTCTCAGACCAGCTAGAGATCGTCGCCTAGGTGAGCCATTACCCCACCTACTAGCTAATCCCATCTGGGCACATCTGATGGCGTGAGGCCCGAAGGTCCCCCACTTTGGTCCGAAGACGTCATGCGGTATTAGCTACCGTTTCCAGTAGTTATCCCCCTCCATCAGGCAGTTTCCCAGACATTACTCACCCGTCCGCCGCTCGTCACCCAGAGAGCAAGCTCTCTTGTGCTACCGCTCGACTTGCATGTGTTAGGCCTGCCGCCAGCGTTCAATCTGAGCCATGATCAAACTCTTCAATTAAAAGCTTGATGTGCTTCAACACGTGAAGCGATGCTCGAAAATTAACTTTCGTAATAATTCAAAAATGAATTACTGCTTGGTCACTCTTCAAGACTTTAATATTTTATCGTCCGAGGACGTTAGATATTGTCTTGTGAGTGCCCACACAGATTGTCTGATAAATTGTTAAAGAGCAGCGCCAATCGAACGTAAGTTCTCATTGGCGTGGGCTGCGTATATTACGCTTTTAGCCCGCAGAGTCAAGCATTTATTTTTCAACAAACTGCATAACTCTATAAATCATCTACTGGCTAAGCGATGCTTGCATCGTTGTTCTCAGTCAGTGGTGGCGCATTATAGGGACTTCTGAGCCGGTGACAAGTGTTTATTTCATAAAACTTTTTGAACGTATAATATTTCGGCATTAAGCTTAAAAAACGTAATATATGAGACTCTTTTAACCGAATAAAGCAATTGCTCTTCTCTTTTGTAGGATAAAATAAGAAGGAAACATTGGTAATTATGCCAAATAGGATCTGAAGACATGCAACTCAACGCACAACAACAAGCCGCACAGCGTAATCTTTCCTATTTATTAGCGGAAAAGATTGGGCAGCGCATTCTCTCCGGAGAATATCAAGCTGGGAGTATCCTGCCTGGAGAACTTGAGCTTGGTGACATTTATGGTGTCAGCCGAACCGCCGTTCGTGAGGCTGTAAAAATGTTGGCAGCTAAAGGTATGGTATTACCACGCCCACGTATTGGTACTCGAGTCATGCCAAGCAGCAACTGGAACTTTCTGGATCAGGAACTGTTAACTTGGTGGTTAACTCGCGAAAACTTTGAACATGTAAAAGAACATTTTTTGGTTCTGCGTACAGCTCTAGAGCCTCAGGCATGTTTATTAGCGGCACTTCATGCTTCTGATGAACAAAAAGCAGAACTCAGTGCATTAATGGAAGAAATGCGGGAATTAAACACGCGATTTGACCGTGAGCGTTGGATCAAGGTTGACGTTCAATTCCACCAGCTTATCTATAAAGCTAGCGCAAATCCGTTCCTAACCTCTTTCGCGAACCTATTTAGTTCTGTTTACCAGAGCTACTTCCGGGCTATTACCGGCGATGAAGTCATTAAGCTAAGTCTTCATCAAGATATTGTTGACGCTATTTTGACGGGGAACAGTATGACTGCATTTATATCCTGTCAGGCTTTGTTGGGACAAAAAGACGAATAAACGGTACATATATGACGAAAACTGCCCGTAGTATGGCTGGCTTGCCTTGGATCGCAGCCATGGCTTTTTTCATGCAAGCTTTGGACGCAACCATTTTAAATACGGCTATTCCGTCCATTGCGCGTAGTTTGGATCGCTCCCCACTCGCCATGCAATCAGCCATCATTAGCTATACGTTAACGGTCGCGATGCTCATTCCTGTCAGTGGATGGGTTGCTGATAAATTCGGTACGCGTAAAGTATTTATTTTCGCCGTATCTTTGTTTTCTCTTGGGTCGTTATCCTGTGCTCTTTCTGGCTCATTGGCGATGCTAGTATGTTCACGCGTGCTGCAGGGAATTGGCGGCGCGATGATGATGCCAGTGGCACGTCTAGCATTGCTACGAGCCTACCCTCGTAGCGAACTATTACCGGTATTGAACTTCGTCACCATGCCAGGTTTGATTGGTCCAGTCGTTGGGCCAATGCTGGGTGGTTGGTTAGTCACCGTTGCAACTTGGCACTGGATATTTCTAATCAATATTCCGATTGGTGTTGCCGGTATTTTCTACGCTCGCCGTTACATGCCTGATTTCACGGCACCGACCAGACGTTTCGACTATGTGGGCTTTTTGGTTTTTGGTTTAAGTTTAGTTTGCCTTTCTACCGGCATGGAGCTGTTTGGCGAGAATGTTCTGCCAATGGTATATGCATGGCTGATATTGTTTGCTGGGGTAGCTCTTCTATTTATCTATGTTCTTCATGCTCGCGTTCACCCGCAGCCACTCATTGACTTACCACTCTTTAAAACACGTACTTTCTCTATTGGCATCATTGGCAACGTAGCATCACGCCTTGGCACTGGCTGTATCCCTTTCCTGATGCCTTTAATGCTGCAAGTCGGTTTCGGTTATTCAGCCATCATTGCGGGTTGTATGATGGCGCCAACAGCCATTGGCTCGATAATCGCAAAATCGACCGTGACCGGCGTTTTGCGTCGTTTTGGTTATCGCAAGACGCTGGTGTGTGTGACGATGATTATTGGCGTAATGATTGCCCAGTTCTCTCTGCAAACACCTGATATGCCGCTATGGATGTTGGTTTTGCCGCTATTTTTACTGGGCATGGTGATGTCGACTCAATTTACGTCGATGAACACCATTTCATTAGGTGATTTAACCGATAAAAATGCCAGCGCAGGGAATAGTGTTTTAGCAGTGACTCAGCAGCTATCAATTAGTTTTGGGGTTGCTGTCAGTGCAGCGGTATTGCGATTCTACGATTCACTGTCGTTTGGCTCATTAGTCGATCACTTCCACTACACCTTTATTACTATGGGTATAGTGACTATTCTGTCAGCGCTAATCTTCTTAATGCTGCGCCCTACCGATGGCGATGCCTTAATTAAAGGGCGTAAAGCGCAGCTACGTAGAAAAAGTCGAGAGACTAAATCTGCCCAACAGAATCCCTAACCATGAGCTCTGGCGTTAAAACCAGAGTTTGTGGTTCTAGGCTAAGATTCATGAGCCGATGTAAGAGTGTGTCTACAGCTAACTCCCCCAGCTCATCTTTGGGCTGGTGAATGGTGGTTAACGGTGGCGAAAGATACTGAGACATCTCAATATCGTCGTAGCCTATAACAGCGACATCCTCGCCAACTTTTAATCCTGCACGATATAAAGCCTGATAGACACCAACCGCCATCGCATCATTGCCTGTGAATACCGCATGGGGTGGTTCAGGCAGTGCGAGTAACTGATTCATCGCGTTAACGCCGCCTGAAAACTCAAAGTCACTAAAAATGACATACTCATCAGGAATGGGAATCCCCGCCATCTGCATTTCATGACGGAAACCTTCTAAGCGCTCCCATGCTGGAGTTTTATCTTTTGGCCCAGCGATACAGGCAATTTTGGTATAGCCACGCTCTAACAGATGCCGAGTAGCAATTTGGCCACCGAAAAATGAATTATCTTGGATTACATCATTTGGACCATCGAATACGGCCCAGTCCATCATCACTGTAGGTAATGATGGATAGCGACTCAGCATTTCACGCGCCGGCCGATAGCTCTCCGTGCACATCATCAATAAGCCATCAACGCGCTTTTGCAGCAGCGTCTCTAGACTCTGATTCATACGAGACACATCCCCTTCGGTATTACATAGAATAAGGCTGTAGCCACGCTCATAGCAGCTGCGCTCAACGCCACGAACCACTTCAGCAAAAAAAGGATTGTTACTGGTCGTGACGAGCATACCGATAGTTCGAGTTTGATTGAGCTTTAGACTCCTCGCCAACGCGGAAGGCGCATAGTTAAGCTCTTTGACCGCAGATAACACTTTGTCGCGCACAGAGTCGCTCACAAAGCGGTTGTTATTGATGACATGGGAAACGGTGGACGTTGATACGCCCGCTAAGCGGGCGACGTCTTTCATGGTGGTCACGCAGAGCTACTCCTAATACCGCGACTCTTAATGTGACTGGAGAAAAGAATCGATCTCTTTGCGCCAAGGAACGGATGGCTGTGCACCTTCACGCGTAACAGCGATCGCTGCGGCCGCATGTGCAAAACGTACTGCAGCATTAATTTCCACGCCTTCCAACAAGGCGGTCACTAAGGCACCGTTGAACGTATCGCCTGCAGCGATAGTATCGACGGCTTTGACTTTAAATCCGGGAATGGTTTTTCCCTGCTGATTTTGGCTGAGCCATACGCCACGGCTTCCCAAGGTTATCAATACGGTTTTAATCCCTTTTTGATGCAGGATATCTGCCGCACGCTGAGCACCGAGATCATCTTTTACAGCAATACCCGTCAGCTTTTCAGCTTCAGTTTCATTTGGCGTGATGACATCAATATTAGAAAGCAGTTCATCGGGCAGTTCGCGAGCCGGTGCCGGATTTAAAATCACCTGCGTATTGTGCTCGCGAGCTAATTTAGCAGCGGCAATGACGGTTTCTAACGGTGATTCGAGCTGCATCAACAGCGCATCGGCATTTTCTATCAGTTTCTGATGACGAGATAAATAAACAGGTGTTACCGCAGCGTTAGCGCCAGCGCTGATACCAATGACATTTTCGCCGTCTTGATTAACAAAAATTAGAGCAACACCGGTGGTTTGTCCCTCAATAGCACCTATTGCTTGAGTATCAATGTTATCACTAGAAAGTTGCTGACAAATGCGTTCACCAATATCGTCCTGTCCAACGCATGCAATAAAGGAAATATCGGCACCGCTACGGCCAGCAGCGACTGCTTGATTAGCGCCTTTACCACCAAACGCCACTTTATATTGCTGACCTAGAACCGTTTCACCTGGGCGAGGGAAGTGTTCAATATTTAAGATATGATCAGCATTAATACTGCCCAACACCACCAATTTGCCTTTTTGCATCTTACCTAATCCCTTAAATGGACACCGCCGCAGAACTGTCTGCGGCGGCGTTTTTATTACTCGGTAACCAGTTTTAGCTCAACAGGGATATTGGCCGGCACTTTCTCACCTTTCAATACTTTATCCGCTGTTTCTACGCCAATTACGCCAATTTGCTCAGGCTGTTGAGCAACGGTTGCACCCAATTTGCCACGCTGAACCGCTTTTACACCATCAGCGGTACCGTCAAAGCCAACGACCAATACATCGCTTTTGCCAGCGGTTTGCAACGCACGTAAAGCACCCAACGCCATTTCATCATTCTGTGCAAATACGGCTTGTACCTGAGGATGCGCAGTCAACAGGTTCTGCATCACGTTCAGACCCTTGGTACGGTCGAAATCTGCAGGCTGACTAGCCAACATATTAAACTTGTGTTCTTCCTGCGCTTTTTTGAAACCGTCGCCGCGCTCACGAGCTGCTGACGTTCCGGCGATACCTTCGAGCTGAATGACTTTGGCATTGTCACCCAACTTCTTCGCAATAAATTCTCCAGCTGCTTTACCACCTGCAACGTTATCAGAAGCGATATGACTCACAACTTCACCTTTGTTCGCTGCACGGTCTAAGGTGATTACCGGAATTTTTGCCTGATTAGCCATCAGAATAGCATTACCGACGGCATCAGAATCAGTTGGGTTAATCAGCATCAATTTGGTACCACGTACCGTTAGATCCTGTACGTTAGCCAACTCTTTTGCTGGGTTGTTCTGAGAATCCAGAATGACCAGTTTATAGCCTAATTTATCCGCTTCTTTCTGTGCACCATCTTTCATGGAGACAAAGAACGGGTTGTTCAGCGTTGATACCACCAGCGCAATGGTATCTTGCGCCATTGCGTTCGCGCTCAGAGTTGCACTCAAAGCGGCCGCGGAGATTAAAGTTGCCAGTTTTTTCATATTCATTATCGTCGTTTCCTGTAGGGAAGATTATTTGTTGCTTTTGTTGTCTACCAGAACCGCCAGCAAAATAACCACTGCTTTAACGATCATTTGGTAGTAAGACGAAACACCCAGTAAGTTCAGCCCATTATTGAGGAAGCCTAAAATCAATGCACCGATCAAAGTCCCCATAATACGGCCTTTACCTCCCGCCAAACTGGTTCCTCCCAGTACAACGGCGGCGATAGCATCTAACTCATAGCCTGTACCCGCCGTTGGCTGCGCTGAGGAAAGACGAGCGACCTCAATCACACCCGCCAAGGCAGAGAGTAAACCACACAGCGAATAAACAATAATTTTGACGCGGTCAACGCTGATACCAGACAAGCGAGTCGCTGACTCATTACCGCCTAGTGCATAGATATAACGACCAAGACGAGTGTGGTGCAGCATGTACCATGCTAACGCAAACACAATAACCATCAACCAGATAGGTGTAGGTATGCCAAGAGGACGGCCAATACCAAACCAACCGAAGAGATCCGCTGCATCAGAGAAGCCGGTATTGATCGGGCTACCATTGGTGTACACCATCGTGACACCGCGTAATAGCAGCATCATGACCAACGTCGCGATAAATGCCTGAACTTTGCCTTTTGCAACAATCACACCCGTACAGCCACCAATGGCGGCGCCCAAAGCGAGAGCTGCAAATACAGCAATAAATGCGTTAACTTCTAATCCAACAATGGAGGCTGCGACAGCGCCAGTTACGGCCAGTAATGATCCAACGGATAAATCAATGCCCGAAGTTAGAATCACCAGCGTCATCCCCACCGCCATAATGGCGTTGACCGACGTCTGCTGCAAAATGTTGAATAGGTTATTGAGCGTAAAGAAGTTAGGGCTCATTGAGGACACTACCGCAATCAGCACCAGCAGGGCGATCAGCGATTTTTGTTCCAGCAACAACGTTTTTAACTGATCTTTACTAAACCCACCTTGTTTCTGGGTTGTCTGGGTGTTCATCTGCGATTACTCCTGCTTCACGCCGTATTGCTTGCCAACGGCGGCTGCCATCAGCACTTCTTGGGTTGCCTGTTCAATAGGGAATTCCCCACTCAGATGACCATCATGCATAACCAAAATGCGGTCACTCATGCCAAGCACCTCGGGCATTTCTGAAGACACCAAAATGATGCTCAGACCTTCTTGTTTGAACTGGTTAATAAGTTGGTAAATCTCTTTTTTGGCGCCAACGTCTACACCGCGAGTGGGTTCATCAAGGATCAGAACTTTTGGACGCGTCATGAGGCCACGCGCAATGGCCACTTTTTGCTGATTACCACCAGAAAGTAGTCCGATAGGCTGATCCATTGATGGCGTTTTCACGTTGAATAAGCGCATAAAATCGCTAACGGCCTCTTGCTCTTCGGTGTGTTTGAGTGAGCCATTGGCACGGCTGAAGTAGCGCAATGCGGTAAGCGACATATTTTCTTTAACGGACATCCCCAGAACCAAACCATCACGCTTACGGTCTTCAGAGATGTAAACAATGCCGTTCGCTAAACCATCCTGAGGTGAATGAGTCACGACCTCTCGGCCGTCGAGCATGACAAATCCCTGCTTACGCGGTAACGCGCCATACAGAATCTTCATCAGTTCAGTACGCCCAGCCCCCATCAAGCCAGATACGCCTAAAATCTCTCCGCGATAGAGATCAAAGCTAACGTTTTCAACCCCAGGGCCATACAAGCCTTTCACCTGCAGACGGAGCTCACCACGCGGCTGGTTTAAGCGTGGGTATTGCTCTTCCAGCTTACGACCAACCATCATTTCAATGAGAGAGTCTTCCTGTAACTCACTGACAGGGCGCTCAGCGATAAACTGCCCGTCACGGAAAATAGTGACGTCATCGCAGATCTCAAAGATCTCTTTTAAACGGTGTGAAATGTAAACTATGCCGCGCCCTTCAGCCTTCAGCTCATTAATCACCTTGAACAGTGACTCAGTTTCAGTATCCGTTAAAGCATCTGTTGGCTCATCCATGATGATGACTTTGGATTCAAAGCTCAGCACCTTGGCGATCTCCACCATTTGCTGATCGCCGATGGATAAATCGCCCACCAGCCGATGGCTGCTGTAGCGAATATTTAAACGAGCCAGAAGTTTATCCGCTTCGGCATACATCTTTTTCCAGTCAATACAGCCCAAACGGTTAACAAATTCACGCCCCAAGAAAATGTTCTCGGCAATCGTGAGTTGTGGAATGAGGTTTAATTCTTGGTGAATAATACCGATACCCGCTTCCTGAGAAGACTTAGGGCCATTAAAAACGACCTCTTTACCCAAAAAGTGCTGAGTCCCGGCATCTTTTTGATAGATACCGGTTAACACTTTCATCATCGTGGACTTACCCGCACCATTTTCACCGACTAACGCCATTACGCGTCCCGGATAAACATTTAGCGCGGCACCAGACAGGGCTTTAACCCCAGGAAAGCTTTTATCAATGCCTTTTAAGGCTAATAAAGGTTGCATAGCGGCCTCAGAAGGTTACGCCAGAATAAAGCAGAACATTGGCATACGGAGAACACTCTCCGCTACGAATGACGGCCTTACTGGCAGAGCTCAGCGCTTTAAATTGCTCATGGCTGACATACTCCACCGTGATGGTATTTCCCTGGTGTTGTTCGAGTTGTTTCAAGTGATCAAGTAACTGTTCATGAATCACGGAGTTATTACTAGGCATCTCTTGCGCAATAACCGCTTTCTCAACCTGCATTTCCTGCGTAATCACACCAACAACCTGCAAAAAACCGGGAACCCCATGAGTCAGCGCTAAATCAATACGCTGAGTCGAATCAGGAATTGGAAGCCCCGCATCACCCACAACAATGGCGTCGGTATGACCTAAACGAGAAATGAGATAGGAAATCTCAGAGTTGAGTAAAGTGCCTTTTTTCATTTATTTGCTCCATCAGCGAAACGTTTCGCTTGAGAGGGAGTTTAGGAGCTAATAAAACACAGACAATAAATAATATGAAGAAATGTGATCTCTATCGAAACGTTTCGCTAGCAGAAGCGTTTCAGCTTATATGGGCCGTTAAGCTGAAACTACTTATTATTTTCTGCGTTTAAGTATTGGTAGAGAAAGCCAACGACGGAAAGGAGTCTCACAAGGTTTGGGGGCGCTGGATGCACATCCCAAACCTTGCGGAAAAACTACCTAGGTATATGCAATGCCTAAATTTCCACCTGCGTACCAAGCTCGATCACCCTGTTTGGCGGGATCTCGAATTGATCGGCAGCCTGCAGTGCATTTCGACTTAAGGCCATAAACAGTTTGCCACGTGCTTTTAAATACCACGGACGATTGCCCAAGATCAGCGATTCGTGAGACATGAAGAACGAGGTTTCCATCATCCGACACGGCAATCCTTCCAAACCACAGCGATGGAAGATTTCTTCTACGTTTGGCGTTTCTTTAAAGCCGTAGCTCGCCACGACTCGCCAGAAAGTAGGCGACAGTTGCTCAATGGTCACACGCCGAACATTGTGTACATAAGGAGCATCTTCCGTGCGAAGCGTAAGCAAGATCACCCGTTCATGTAGCACTTTGTTATGTTTGAGATTATGTAACAGCGCAAAAGGAATGACGTTCATCGCTCGCGACATATAGACCGCGGTTCCTTGCACACGAACCGGAGGGGATTTCTCTAATGAGGCAATCATTGCTTCCAAAGAGTTACCATGTTCATGTAAACGACGCAGCAGGCGGAAACGCTCGCTTTTCCATGTGGTCATAATGATGAACATCACAAGCCCCAATGCAAGCGGCAACCAACCACCAGAGAAGAATTTCAGCGCGTTGGCTGTAAAGAGTGGAATATCCATACATAACAGACCCGCGAGCAGAATCATGACCACAAAGCGGTTCCAGTGCCAGTTTTTCACTGCAACGGTACAGCAGAGAATACTGGTTAATACCATGGTTCCTGTCACGGCAATACCGTAAGCCGCAGCCAGATTACTGGAATGTTCGAAGCTCGCGATAACAATAACCACCGAGATATACAGCGCCCAATTGATTGCTGGTATGTATATTTGTCCCGCTTCCATATCAGAGGTATGGATAATGCGCATCGGGGGTAGATAGCCGAGACGAACAGCCTGCCGCGTTAATGAGAAGACGCCAGAAATAACCGCCTGTGAAGCGATAACCGTCGCAAAAGTCGCCAGAATAAGAAGTGGAATCAATGCCCAATCTGGTGCAAGCAAGAAGAACGGGTTTTTAATCGCCTCTGGGTTTTTCAGTAGCAGCGCCCCTTGACCAAAGTAGTTCAAGATAAGAGACGGAATGACAAAGAAAAACCACGCTAAACGAATTGGCTTCTTCCCAAAATGTCCCATATCGGCATACAGAGCTTCAACACCAGTGATAGAAAGCACCACTGCGCCCAATGCGAAGAATGCCATTGAACGATGTTCAACGAAGAATCCAATAGCCCATTTAGGGTTTAGCGCAGTGAGCACTTGCGGGTTATCGATAATACTGCGAGCGCCGAGGATGGCCAACGTGAGAAACCATAGCACCATGACCGGCGCAAAGAGTTTACCGATACTCCCCGTTCCATGTTTTTGAATGAAAAACAGAATGGTCAGAACCAGAATGGAGAGCGGAACAATATAGGGATCAAGAGACGGTGCTGCTATCTCAAGGCCTTCTATTGCTGACATCACCGAAATTGCTGGCGTAATCACCACTTCCCCATAGAAGAAGCTGCCACCAATTAACCCCAAGATCACTAATATTGCCGTCACTTTAGGTGCAGTATTCCGCCCCGCTAATGACATTAGGGTTAATATCCCCCCTTCGCCGGCGTTATCTGCGCGCATAACGAAAGTTAAGTATTTAAGGGATACAATCAGGATCTGCATCCAGAAAATCAGTGAAAGAAAACCAAATACTATTTCTGGCTCAACACTAAAACCGTAGTGGCCAGAAAAACACTCGCGTAAGGTATATAACGGACTCGTACCTATATCGCCATACACTACACCGATTGCGGCCAGTGTGACTGTCGTTAATGAACGTTTATGTTCTGAACTCATAACTTGTTTCTTTTGCTGTAACATCTATAAGCGATGCGTGTACTGACAGACCGAGCGCTTATAAGAAACGCACAGTATGCATAAATCAGCACAATTTCCTACTATTTAGGATAAAGGAAATATGACTGAGCCTAGGGTAACCGGCCTATAACAAGCTTAGAAAGGTTTAAAAAAATCAACAAGCTAAGCAGTAAAATAAAGCTGGTCAACGCGCCAAGAAGTCGATAAAACAAAACAATCCTTGTTATGAATGGGACCATTATGACGCAATCTAGCCAATTGGCCGAACGTATTTCACGGCTCAGCCATGCTTTGGAAAACGGACTTTACGAACGACAAGAGGCCATCCGCCTATGTCTACTCGCTGCTCTATGCGGTGAAAGCGTGTTTTTACTGGGTCCGCCGGGAATTGCAAAAAGCCTGATCGCCCGTCGTTTAAAATTTGCGTTTAGCCATGCTCGCGCATTTGAATATCTGATGACTCGCTTTTCAACTCCAGAAGAAGTTTTCGGCCCACTGTCTATTCAGGCTCTCAAAGATGAAGGTCGCTACTTACGTTTAACCCACGGATATTTGCCAGAAGCCGAAATCGTATTCTTGGACGAAATTTGGAAAGCAGGGCCTGCCATTTTAAATACCTTGCTTACCGCGATTAACGAGCGACGCTTTCGTAATGGGGACAGTGAAGACCCTATTCCTATGCGTTTGTTGGTTACCGCATCTAACGAACTTCCTGAAGCAGACAGTAGCCTAGAAGCATTATACGACCGTATGCTTATTCGACTCTGGCTGGATAAGGTGCAAGAAAAACAAAACTTCCGCGCGCTAATCACCAGCAGTCAGGATGAAAACGCAAATCCTGTTCCTGAAGCATTAAGTATCTCAGATGAAGAGTTTTATGCTTGGCAGCCGCAAATAGGCAAAGTCACATTGCCGACTCACTGCTTCGAGCTCATTTACCAACTTCGTCAAAGAATCAATACGCTAGATGATGCGCCATATATCTCTGACCGTCGCTGGAAAAA
The DNA here is from genome assembly GCF_020150375.1 of Hafnia paralvei. Lineage (NCBI taxonomy): Bacteria > Pseudomonadati > Pseudomonadota > Gammaproteobacteria > Enterobacterales > Hafniaceae > Hafnia > Hafnia paralvei. The sequence goes on from NZ_CP083737.1 coordinate 4,689,854, forward strand.
AGCGCTTCGGCTGCTACAAGCCTGTGCGTTTTTCAGCGGCCGCTCGGAGCTGGCGCCACTCGATCTTATTTTGCTCAAAGATTGCCTATGGCATGACTTTGCATCACGACGGATGCTAAATCAGCAAATTCAACAAATGCTGACCGATCAGGCTTATCAACAACAAAACCTGTTATTGCAGCTACAGCAGGCCGAGGCCAATTGGTTACAGTCGCAACGTGACCAAAGCCAACAGCAAGCAATGACTCTGCCAGTAAAGTCAGGCTTATTTAACCGTAAGCAGGTGCACTCTTTGCCAGACGATTTCCCTGTAGGCAAAGTCACGTTAATGTTATTTAAACCATTAAAAATTCACGATATGCAAGTAACCCATATCGTGACGGATTCAGGTGACCTATCCCGCTGGTTACAAAAAGGAGGGGAGTTCCGTGCCAAACTCAACGGTATTGGATTTGCCCTGCCTGTAGACATCACGTTAGACGACAAGCACCAATTACAGGTGCGTGATGTAAGTTATCAAAGCACTATGCTTTCACTGCCGGGAAAAAGAAACGGTGACGTTCCCGCAGACGTTCAAGAAAAAATCCAGCAGATAGAAAACACGCTAGCTGAACAACGCCGATTGTTCGCTTCACACCAGCCTTGCTTATTTGTAAGTAATGATTGGTTAGCGCAAATTGAAGCCAGTCTGGCCGGTATCGATGAAAAGTTGCGTACTTTAAAAACAACCTTAAAGGGCGCGTGAAATGCCAAGTCTTGAAGCCGTCGAAGCTTTTTTGGTCGTCAATGAAAACGAGCTAATGCAGGATTTTTTAATTGGATTGATGGCGGCTCCGCAGCTGGCTGTCTTTTTTGAAAAATTTCCGCGTCTGCGTACGATCCTTGAAGGCGATCTCCCTAGTTGGCGACGACGCTTAGAGCAAAGGATCAAAGACACTTCTGTGCCGGACGATCTAGCGCGTGAATTCACTCTTTACCAACACCAGCTTGGCTTACAAAGTTCGGACTTCTTCCAACAACTCCCGAACACTTTGGCCACCTTACGCGAGCAAGAATCGCCTTTTATCTATGAGGCGGACTCACTATGTCCCGAAGGTAGCGCTCCCCGTAGCATTAGTTTCCAAACCTTATTTTTACAACGCTGGCGCTTAAGTTTGATAGCAAGAACGCTGACATTACATCATCAGGTGTTAGACGAAGAACGTGAGCTATTACAGGCCGAATTACAGCAACGTATGCAAATCAGCGGTGCACTTGAGCCCGTGCTGGTGGATAACGAAAACGCTGCAGGTAAGCTGTGGGACTTAAGCCGCGGAGAACTGCACCACGGTGACTATCAACTGATGGTGCAATATGGTGATTTTCTTGCTCAGCAACCAGAATTAAAAAAGCTGGCAGAACAGCTGGGACGTAGCCGAGCGTCTACTGCCGAAGATAAGCAGAGTACCGAGCAGGAGATCGCTCGAGTCATGGTGCGAGAACCGGCCATCATGCCGGAGGAAGTCAGCGGTATTCATCAAAGTGACGATATTTTACGTCTTTTACCCACAGAGCTTTCTATGCTTGGCATGGATGATCTGGAGTTTGAATTCTATCGCCGATTACTCGAAAAACGTCTGCTGAGCTATCGTCTACAGGGTGACGTATGGCGTGAACAGGAGTTTCAGCGTCCGATCACCTATCAGAAAACACACCAACAGCCACGCGGTCCTTTTATTGTTTGCGTGGATACCTCCGGCTCCATGGGAGGCTTCAACGAACAATGTGCAAAAGCATTTTGCTTGGCGCTACTGCGCGTAGCTCTTGCGGATAACCGACGCTGCTACATCATGCTATTTTCCAGCAGCGTCGTGCAGTATGAGCTAACCGCAGATTCAGGTATTGATCAGGCAATTCGTTTTCTCTCTCAGCGATTTAGAGGAGGGACGGATTTGGCCCAATGTTTGTCATATACCGTAGCTATGATGAAACAATCGGCATGGAAACAGGCTGACGCAGTCGTTATCTCTGACTTTATCGCCCAGCGATTACCTGAAGAGATGGTGAAGCAGATCCGCCAGCTACAACAAAATAATAGCCACTGTTTTCACGCAGTGGCTATGTCTGAGCACGGCAAACCCAGCATTATGAAGATCTTTGATCACATCTGGCGTTTTAACACCGGGATCAAAGGGCGCCTTTTGCGCCGTTGGAAACGCTAGCGATTACAGCAACGCATCAACTTGTTCACGAACTTCTGGCGCCCAAACACCGCATTGAACCTGACCAATATGCTTCTGTTTCAGCATCAGCATAACCAGACGAGACTGGCCGATGCCGCCGCCAATAGTCTGCGGCATCTCGCCACGAACCAGCGATTGATGCCACTCAAGCTTCATACGCTCTTCATCATCAGTTAGCGACAGCTGGCGCTTCAGAGTATCGGCATCAACACGGATCCCCATAGAAGAAAGCTCAAACGCATCTTCTAATACGGGGTTCCACACCACGATATCACCGTTTAAACCGGCAAAACCCTCTTCACCAACTGAGGTCCAATCATCATAGTCCGGAGCACGAACATCGTGTGGCTTACCATGAGACAGCTTGCCGCCGATCCCAATCAGGAATACAGCACCAAATTCTTTGGCAATGGCACGCTCGCGTCCTTTAGCATCCAGATCAGGGAAACGACGTAGCAGCGTTTCGCTGTGAATAAAGTGGATCTCTTCCGGTAAGGAAGGTTCGATACCAAACTCTGCGGCAACTTCCGCTTCGGTCGCCTTCATCGCAGCATAGATTTTACGCACGGTTTCCTTCAAGAATTCAGGCGTACGCTGACCGTCGCCCATCACTCGCTCCCAATCCCACTGATCAACGAAAACCGAGTGAATAGGCGTCAAGCGATCTTCATCCGGACGTAAGGCTTTCATATGGGTATATAAGCCTTCACCTGGGCCAAAATCATGCATACCGAGTGTCTTACGTTTCCACTTAGCCAATGAATGCACGACTTCAAACGTATCTTGCGGTAGCGTTTTCACTTTTACCTGCACTGCCTTTTCACATCCAGACAGGTTGTCCTGTGTGCCATCGCCCAAACGGCTCAGAATTGGCGCTTGAACTTCAATTAGACCTAGCTGTTTTTCCAACTGACGAGAGAAGGAAGATTTTACGAAGCTGATTTGTTGTTGTTTTTGTATAAATTGTTTTTTCATTGCCGTTCTCACATTAACCTGTCTTTGTTAAAACAGATTAAGCAACAGAATGGTATCAAGATTCAATATCCAACAATAAATATTGCCTTTTAGGTTTTATTCCATCATTTTCTAAAGGGTAAAAATAACAAATCGCTAAAAAAGAGGTGATAAATTGGCAGAAATTTACCAGATCGATAATCTCGATCGCGGCATTCTGAACGCATTAATGGAAAATGCCCGCACGCCTTACGCTGAATTAGCCAAGGTATTCAACGTAAGCCCTGGAACTATCCACGTTCGCGTAGAGAAAATGAAACAGGCAGGGATCATTACCGGCGCTTGCATACAGGTGAGCCCAAAAAAATTGGGTTACGACGTTTGCTGCTTTATCGGCATCATTTTAAAAAGTGCTAAAGACTATCCTTCAGCATTAGCACGATTAGAAAGTCTAGAAGAAGTGGTCGAGGCCTACTACACCACTGGGCACTACAGCATCTTTATTAAGGTCATGACACGATCAATTGACGCGCTACAGCATGTACTTATCAACAAGATCCAAACCATTGATGAGATCCAATCAACAGAAACGCTGATCTCCTTACAGAATCCGATTATGCGCGATATTACCCCCTAAGTTATTTTCTTTCATACCCACATTATCCACAGGTAGATCCCAGACCTTTCCCGGCGTACAATAGCCGCCTTTATAAAGGTTGGGATCGTTATGGCTGATATTACTCTGATCAGTGGCAGTACTTTAGGTAGTGCCGAATACGTAGCTGAACATCTAGCTGAAAAGCTAGAAGAGCAGGGTTATTCAACTGAAACTCTTCACGGACCCGAACTTGATGAAGTTCCATTGCAAGGTATTTGGCTGGTGGTCACTTCGACTCATGGGGCGGGTGAGCTTCCAGATAACCTTCAACCTTTATTTGAACAGATTGAAACCCAACAACCCGATCTGACTCGGGTTCGTTTTGGCGCAGTCGGAATTGGAAGCAGCGAGTACGACACTTTCTGTGGTGGGATCAAAATAGTGGATCGCGTTTTGATCTCATCAGGAGCGCAACGGATCGGTGAAGTACTCGAGATCGATGTGACTAAACACGAGATTCCTGAAGATCCCGCTGAGATTTGGCTCACGAATTGGGTCAAAGTTATCAATTAAGCGTACAAATTGTGCGATCGGTATGTGGATAACTAGGCTTAAATAGGTCTAATAACCGGTAGTTATCCCAAGAACAACCCTTGTACGTTTTTCAGGCTGTGTATAAAGTGCCATTTAGATCCCAGCTTATACGGTTTGGGATCACCGATCATCCACAGTAAATGATCCACACTAGATGATTGATCTTCATATTGAAATTTGGCTTATCCACAGAGGATCATGATCCTAGTAGTAAGATCTAATAAAAAGATCCTTAAATAAAAAGATCTTTTTAATACTTAGTGATTCTCCTACCCGTTTGACCTTCCTCTAAACTTGAGTAGAATCCCCACCCCAAGGCAAAAACGATCGTTCATAGCCTTCCGGTTTTCGCGAGGTGCAGTACCATGTTCTATCCAGATATTTTTGACGTCATCATCATCGGTGGTGGCCATGCAGGTACAGAAGCTGCAATGGCATCAGCCCGCATGGGTCGTCAAACTCTATTATTAACGCATAACATTGATACGCTTGGACAAATGTCCTGTAACCCTGCGATCGGTGGTATCGGAAAGGGACATCTGGTTAAAGAGGTTGATGCGTTAGGTGGCCTAATGGCAACCGCAATTGACCACGGCGGTATTCAGTTTAGGATACTAAACAGCAGCAAGGGACCCGCTGTAAGAGCAACCCGTGCTCAGGCTGACCGCGTGCTATACCGTCAGGCCGTTCGTACTGCATTGGAAAACCAACCCAATTTAATGATCTTCCAGCAAGCTGTTGAAGATCTGATTGTTGAAAACGATCGTGTCGTCGGCGCTGTAACCCAGATGGGACTAAAGTTCCGTGCTAAAGCGGTTGTCTTGACCGTAGGGACTTTCCTCGACGGCAAGATCCATATTGGTTTGGAAAATTACAGCGGTGGTCGTGCCGGTGATCCTCCCGCAATTGCACTTTCTCGCCGTTTGCGTGAATTGCCACTGCGAGTCAACCGCTTGAAAACCGGTACGCCACCCCGTATTGATGCAAGAACGATTGATTTCTCGGTATTAGCACCGCAATACGGTGATAATCCATCTCCGGTATTCTCGTTTATGGGAAACGCATCCCAGCACCCTGAACAAATGCCGTGCTACATCACTCATACCAATGAGCGTACCCATGAAGTGATCCGAAATAATTTGGATCGTAGCCCAATGTATGCCGGGATCATCGAAGGGATCGGACCTCGTTATTGCCCTTCTATCGAAGATAAAGTGATGCGTTTTGCCGATCGCAATGCGCATCAGATCTTCCTTGAGCCAGAGGGATTGACCAGCAACGAAATTTATCCAAACGGTATTTCGACGAGTCTGCCGTTTGATGTTCAGATGCAAATTGTACGTTCGATGGAAGGTATGGAAAATGCGCGCATTGTTCGTCCTGGATATGCCATTGAATACGATTTCTTCGATCCGCGTGATTTGAAACCGACACTTGAAAGCAAATTTATTCAGGGTTTGTTCTTTGCTGGACAGATTAACGGCACTACCGGATATGAAGAAGCGGCTGCCCAAGGACTGTTAGCGGGTCTTAATGCGGGTCGCTTTGCCAATGAAGATGAAGGTTGGTCACCACGTCGTGATCAGGCCTATTTAGGTGTATTGGTGGACGATCTGTGTACCTTAGGTACCAAGGAACCCTACCGCATGTTCACTTCGCGTGCTGAGTATCGTTTGATGCTACGTGAAGATAACGCCGATTTGCGCTTAACGGCTATTGGCCGAGAGCTTGGTCTGGTTGATGACGTTCGCTGGGCGCACTTTAATCAGAAGCTGGAAAATATCGAACGTGAGCGTCAACGGCTACGTGAAATCTGGGTACACCCTAATTCTGAGCAAGTTGCTGAGCTGAACACGTTGTTGAAAGCCCCATTATCACGTGAGGCCAACGGCGAAGATCTTCTGCGCCGCCCTGAAATTGATTATACCAAGTTAACCCAGTTAGCTCCTTTTGCTCCCGCGCTAGATGATGAGAAAGCAGCCGAGCAAGTTGAAATTCAGGTCAAATACGAAGGCTACATTGCGCGTCAGCAGGAAGAGATTGAAAAACATCTGCGTAATGAAAATACCTTGCTGCCAGCGGATTTGGATTACTCTCTGGTTTCAGGTCTTTCTAACGAAGTTATCGCGAAACTTAACGATCATAAGCCAAGTTCTATTGGCCAAGCATCGCGAATTTCAGGGATCACTCCTGCGGCTATTTCCATTTTGCTTATTTGGCTAAAAAAGCAGGGCTTATTGCGCCGGAGTGCATAAATCTGCATAAAACCGCACCAAACGGTGCGGTTTTTTTATAGCTAAGCTTCACTATGTCATCTTTTCGCTGCATCATACCGTATTAGGCTTTTTTATTGGCTGATGTCGATGTCTGACTGAGGATTCTTCTGTGCAAAAACAACTCGATACGCTGCTGGCTCAGGCTGGGATTTCGCTAACCGATCAGCAAAAACAACAGCTTCTAGGTTATGTAGGCTTGTTGGATAAATGGAATAAGGCTTATAACCTGACTTCTGTGCGTGATCCTAAAGAGATGTTAGTGCGTCATATCCTCGACAGCATCGTGGTTAACCCTTTCCTGCAAGGCAACCGCTTTATTGATGTCGGAACAGGTCCTGGTCTACCGGGGATCCCGTTGGCGATTGTTCGTCCAGAATCCCATTTCACCCTCCTAGATAGTTTGGGTAAACGCGTGCGTTTTCTGCGCCAAGTACAGCATGAATTGAAGCTAACCAACATTGAGCCAGTGCAAAGTCGTGTGGAAGAGTTCTTACCGGAACCCCCGTTTGACGGTGTTATCAGTCGTGCATTTGCTTCACTGCAAGACATGCTTTCTTGGTGTCATCATTTGCCAAAGCCTGAGTCTGGCCGCTTTTACGCGTTGAAAGGTGTTCGTCCTGATGACGAGCTATCCCAGCTTCCAAATGGCGTTGAGCTAGTTTCCGTTGAGCGTTTGCATGTGCCTACGCTTGATGGTGAAAGACATTTGGTCATTCTCAAAACAAACTAATTTTGTCTTTTGTCAAAAAAAGTTAAGAAAGTTACCGATGAAAACTAACCATTAATACACTAAATCATTAGCGTGGTAGCTTTTTGTTTTTTACTTTTATTTCACATATAAGCGTTTTAAACGATTAAATTATTGGTATTCAGGTTCTCCATTAACGTGATTTAATTAATTTCATCGACTAATTCAACGTGGATTAGAGGTAGGAATAAACAATTAAAGTTGTCTGATTTGTCAATAATATGTTTCGTTCCGGTTTGATAAATGAAGCTCAAATATTCAAAATTTAACGTTATGATTTTAAATAGTTTAAAGCGCTCATTTAGCTAAAACGGGGTGAGAGACCACATGGTATATAAGACTTCTCTGTTTTTATTTTTGTGATCTGTGATCACCCGTGGATTGTAATGGTGGAATTGTCGGACAAAGGAATGAGATATGATATTCTGATGATTCTTAGTGATCGTAGTTAAAAGGTGAAAATATTTAATTTATTATTCACTTTTTCGCTACTTATCCATTGAATTTGCTGGTGTGAACCGTATAATTTGCACGTTTTTCTAGCTTGACTCGGCCTCGTAAAGGCAGTTTTATTACGTCACTCAATCAGCATACCCTAAAGGGGTACGGAGAGAGCAAACGTCATGTCTGTAACGCTTTTTAACGGCAAGGCAGCGCGAAAATTACTGGCTCTGCAGTTACTGACTTTTGTTCTGTTCGGCATCGGCTTTGCAACTAAAGAGATAAGCTGGGGTTATTCAGCCGTTCTCGGCGGATTGTCAGCGTGGTTGCCAAGCGTCGTTTTCATGCTGTTTGCTTTGCGTCATCAAGCTCATACTCCAGCAGGAGGCCGAGTAGCATGGTCTTTTGCTATTGGTGAGGCGTTAAAGGTCGTCAGCACGATTGTACTCATGATCGTGTCACTGGGGTGGTTTAAGGCGGCGTTATTCCCGCTTGGCCTGACTTATATCGCTGTGTTGGTTGTTCAAATCGTGGCACCAGCAATGATAGGTCGTAGCAACTGACCTGTTATAAACGGCCTTAATTAAAACAGTTACCGTACTTAACTACTTAAAGGGTAAGAGGCATCATGTCTGCAGGAGAAATCTCTACGCCACAAGAGTATATCGGTCACCATCTGACACAGCTTCAGATTGGGACGGGATTTTGGTCGATTAACATTGACTCAATGTTTTTCTCCGTTGTCCTCGGCCTACTCTTCTTGGTTATCTTCCGCAAAGTGGCTAAAAACGCGACTAGCGGTGTTCCGGGTAAATTACAGTGTGCGGTTGAGCTGGTTGTCGGCTTTGTCGATAGCAGCGTGCGCGACATGTATCATGGTAAAAGCAAGGTTATCGCCCCTCTGGCTCTAACGGTGTTTGTCTGGGTTTTCCTGATGAACCTGATGGATCTGCTGCCAATCGACTTCTTACCTTATATCGGTGAGCATGTTCTTGGTTTACCAGCGTTGCGCGTCGTTCCTACTGCTGACGTAAACATCACGTTGTCTATGGCTCTGGGCGTATTCATTCTGATTCTGTTCTACAGCATCAAGATGAAAGGTGTGGGCGGTTTCGTAAAAGAACTGACCATGCAGCCGTTTAATCATCCTGTATTTATTCCTATCAACCTTATTCTGGAAGGCGTCAGCCTGTTGTCTAAGCCAGTTTCACTGGGTTTGCGACTGTTCGGTAACATGTATGCCGGCGAGCTGATTTTCATCCTGATTGCCGGTCTGTTGCCGTGGTGGTCACAGTGGGTGCTCAATGTTCCATGGGCTATCTTCCACATCCTGATTATTACGCTGCAAGCCTTTATCTTCATGGTTCTGACGATCGTCTATCTCTCGATGGCGTCTGAAGAGCACTGATATTTTTAATAACACTACTGCGTTTAAACTGAAACAAACTGGAGACTGTCATGGAAAACCTGAGTATGGATCTGCTGTACATGGCTGCCGCTGTGATGATGGGTTTAGCGGCAATCGGTGCTGCGATCGGTATCGGCATCCTGGGTGGTAAATTCCTGGAAGGCGCTGCACGCCAACCTGACCTGATTCCTCTGCTGCGTACACAGTTCTTTATCGTTATGGGTCTGGTGGATGCTATCCCAATGATCGCTGTTGGTCTGGGTCTGTACGTCATGTTTGCTGTCGCGTAAAAGAGCCTCGGCTCTTCTACCGTAAAGAAACACATACCAATTAACTATTTAAGAGGCATTGTGCTGTGAATCTTAACGCAACAATCCTCGGCCAGGCCATCGCGTTCATTTTGTTCGTATGGTTCTGCATGAAGTATGTATGGCCTCCAATTATGGATGCCATCGAGAAACGTCAAAAAGAAATTGCTGACGGTCTCTCTAGTGCAGAACGTGCGAAGAAAGATTTGGACTTAGCTCAAGCCAATGCGACCGACCAGCTGAAAAAAGCTAAAGCCGACGCTCAGGTGATCATTGAACAAGCGAACAAACGCAAAGCTCAAATCATCGACGAAGCTAAAGTAGAAGCTGAGCAGGAACGTAATAAAATTGTGGCGCAGGCGCAGGCTGAAATCGACGCAGAACGTAAACGCGCTCGTGAAGAGCTGCGTAAGCAAGTCGCTACGTTGGCTATTGCTGGTGCCGAGAAAATTATCGAACGTTCCGTGGATGAAGCTGCTAACAGCGACATCGTTGATAAACTGGTCGCTGAACTGTAAGGAGGGAGGGGCTGATGTCTGAATTTATCACGGTAGCTCGCCCCTACGCCAAAGCAGCTTTTGACTTTGCCGTTGAGCACCAGAACGTTGATCGTTGGCAGCAAATGCTGGCGTTCTGCGCTGAGGTGACCCGCAACGAGAACGTGGCTGAAATGCTTTCTGGGGCTTTAGCGCCAGAAACATTATCAAACTTGTTCATTGAATTGTGTGGTGATCAGCTCGACGAATCCGGCCAGAACTTTATTAAAGTGATGGCTGAGAACGGACGTTTATTAGTTCTTCCTGAAGTACTGCAGCAATTCAATACGCTGCGCGATGCCTTGGAGGCCACGGTTGACGTGGAAGTCACTTCAGCATCAACTTTAAGCGAAGAACAACTGAATAAAATCAGTGCCGCGATGGAAAAACGTCTGTCACGTAAAGTGAAGCTGAATTGCAAAATTGATAAGTCTGTCATGGCTGGCGTGGTTATTCGCGCTGGCGACCTAGTGATCGACGGCAGTATTCGCAGTCGTCTGGAACGCTTGGCAGACGTCTTGCAGTCTTAAGGGGACTGGAGCATGCAACTGAATTCCACCGAAATCAGCGAACTGATCAAGCAGCGCATTGCTCAGTTCAATGTGGTGAGCGAAGCTCACAATGAAGGTACTATTGTGTCCGTGAGCGACGGTATTATCCGTGTTCATGGGCTAGCGGATGTTATGCAGGGTGAGATGATCGCACTGCCAGGCAACCGCTACGCTATCGCACTGAACTTGGAGCGCGACTCCGTAGGTGCGGTAGTTATGGGTCCATACGCTGACTTAGCCGAAGGCATGAAAGTTAAGTGTACTGGCCGTATTCTGGAAGTTCCGGTTGGTCGTGGCCTGTTGGGTCGCGTGGTTAACACCTTGGGTGAACCTATCGATGGTAAAGGTCCTGTAGACAACGACGGCTTCTCTGCCGTTGAAGCTATTGCACCTGGCGTTATCGAACGTCAATCCGTTGATCAGCCTGTACAGACTGGTTATAAGTCCGTTGATGCCATGATTCCAATCGGTCGTGGTCAGCGTGAACTGGTGATCGGTGACCGTCAGACCGGTAAAACGGCTCTGGCTGTTGACGCCATCATTAACCAGCGTGATTCCGGCATCAAATGTATTTATGTCGCTATCGGTCAGAAAGCTTCAACTATCGCAAACGTAGTTCGTAAACTGGAAGAGCACGGCGCACTGGCAAACACCATTGTTGTTGTTGCATCTGCTTCTGAGTCTGCGGCGCTGCAATATCTGGCTCCATATGCTGGTTGTGCGATGGGTGAATACTTCCGTGACCGTGGTGAAGACGCTCTCATCATTTATGATGACCTGTCTAAACAAGCGGTTGCTTACCGTCAGATTTCCCTGCTGCTCCGTCGTCCACCAGGACGTGAAGCATTCCCAGGCGACGTCTTCTATCTCCACTCCCGTCTGCTGGAACGTGCTGCGCGTGTTAACGCCGAGTACGTAGAAGCTTACACCAAGGGTGAAGTGAAAGGCGCTACCGGTTCATTGACGGCTCTGCCGATCATTGAAACTCAGGCGGGTGACGTTTCCGCGTTCGTTCCGACCAACGTAATTTCCATTACCGACGGTCAGATCTTCCTGGAATCTAACCTGTTTAACGCCGGTATTCGTCCTGCGGTTAACCCGGGTATCTCTGTATCTCGTGTTGGTGGTGCTGCTCAGACCAAGATCATGAAAAAACTGTCCGGTGGTATTCGTACTGCTCTGGCACAGTATCGTGAACTGGCTGCGTTCTCTCAGTTCGCTTCCGATTTGGATGATGCAACCCGTAAACAGCTGAATCACGGTCAGAAAGTGACCGAGTTACTGAAGCAGAAACAGTATGCACCGATGTCGGTTGCAGAACAGTCTCTGGTTCTGTTTGCAGCTGAACGTGGTTATCTGGAAGACGTTGAACTGGCTAAGATTGGTAGCTTTGAAGCTGCCCTGATGGCTTATGTTGAACGCGAGCACGCTGACCTGATGCAACAAATCAACCAAACTGGTGCTTACAACGATGAGATCGAGGGCAAGCTGAAAGGCATCCTCGATACCTTCAAGGCAACCCAGTCCTGGTAATACCGTTACGGCCTGATGGTAAACGCTGTCAGGCCGTAAGGTCTTGAGGAGAAGCAGAGATGGCCGGCGCAAAAGAGATACGTAGTAAGATCGCAAGCGTCCAAAATACGCAAAAGATCACTAAAGCGATGGAAATGGTCGCCGCCTCCAAAATGCGTAAAACGCAGGATCGCATGGCGGCCAGCCGTCCTTATGCAGAAACCATGCGCAAAGTGATTGGTCACCTTGCTCTTGGGAATCTGGAATATAAACACCCGTACCTGGAAGATCGCGACATTAAGCGCGTTGGGTATCTGGTGGTTTCTACCGACCGTGGTCTGTGTGGTGGCTTGAACATTAACCTGTTCAAAAAACTGCTGACGGATATGAAAAGCTGGAGCGAAAAAGGCGTTGAAGTTGATCTCGCGCTGATTGGTTCCAAAGCGGCATCTTTCTTTGGTTCTGTGGGCGGTAATATCGTTGCACAGGTAACCGGTATGGGTGATCACCCTTCCCTGTCTGAATTGATTGGGCCGGTAAAAGTGATGCTGCAGGCTTATGATGAAGGGCGTCTGGACAAATTGTATGTGGTGAGCAACAAGTTCATCAATACCATGTCTCAGGAACCTCAAATCCTTCAGTTGTTGCCTCTGCCACCGTCTGATGATGGCGAGTTGAAGAAGAAATCATGGGATTACCTGTACGAACCCGATCCTAAGGCGCTGCTGGATACCTTGCTGCGTCGTTATGTGGAATCTCAGGTTTATCAGGGCGTCGTGGAAAACCTGGCCAGTGAGCAGGCCGCTCGAATGGTTGCGATGAAAGCCGCAACAGATAACGGCGGTAGCCTGATCAAAGAGCTGCAGTTGGTATACAACAAAGCTCGTCAGGCCAGCATTACCCAAGAGCTCACCGAGATCGTCGGTGGAGCCTCCGCGGTTTAAGCTAGGTTTTACGAATTACGTAGAGGATTCAAGATGGCTACTGGAAAGATTATCCAGGTTATCGGCGCTGTGGTGGACGTCGAGTTCCCGCAAGATGCCGTGCCTAAAGTGTATAACGCACTTGAGGTGAAAGGCGGTGCCAAATTGGTACTGGAAGTTCAGCAGCAGCTAGGCGGCGGCGTTGTACGCTGTATCGCTATGGGTACTTCTGACGGTCTGCGTCGCGGACTGGACGTTGTTGACCTGGAGCACCCGATTGAAGTCCCAGTAGGTAAGGCGACCTTGGGTCGTATTATGAACGTACTGGGTGAGCCAATTGATATGAAGGGTGATATCGGCGAAGAAGATCGCTGGGCTATTCACCGTGAAGCTCCAAGCTACGAAGAACTGTCTAACTCGCAAGAACTGCTGGAAACCGGTATCAAAGTAATGGACCTGATTTGCCCGTTCGCTAAGGGCGGTAAAGTTGGTCTGTTCGGTGGTGCGGGTGTTGGTAAAACAGTAAACATGATGGAGCTGATTCGTAACATCGCAATCGAGCACTCAGGTTACTCTGTATTTGCCGGTGTGGGTGAACGTACTCGTGAGGGTAACGACTTCTACCACGAAATGACCGACTCCAACGTATTGGATAAAGTATCACTGGTTTATGGCCAGATGAACGAGCCACCAGGAAACCGTCTGCGCGTTGCGCTGACCGGCCTGACTATGGCTGAGAAGTTCCGTGACGAAGGTCGCGACGTACTGCTGTTCATCGATAACATCTACCGTTATACCTTGGCCGGTACTGAAGTATCAGCACTGCTGGGTCGTATGCCTTCAGCGGTAGGTTATCAGCCAACGCTGGCGGAAGAGATGGGCGTTCTGCAAGAACGTATCACCTCTACGAAAACTGGTTCAATCACTTCTGTTCAGGCCGTTTACGTACCTGCGGATGACTTGACTGACCCATCACCAGCAACCACCTTTGCTCACTTGGACGCAACCGTGGTACTGAGCCGTCAGATCGCTTCTCTGGGTATCTACCCAGCCGTTGACCCGCTGGATTCCACCAGCCGTCAGTTGGATCCACTGGTTGTGGGTCAGGAACACTACGACGTGGCTCGTGGCGTGCAGTCTATTCTGCAGCGCTATCAGGAATTGAAAGATATTATCGCGATTTTGGGTATGGACGAACTGTCCGAAGACGACAAACTGGTCGTTGCTCGTGCGCGTAAAATCCAACGTTTCCTGTCTCAGCCATTCTTCGTTGCTGAAGTCTTTACCGGTTCTCCGGGCAAGTTCGTCTCGCTGAAAGATACCATCCGTGGTTTCAAAGGCATTCTGGATGGTGATTACGATCATCTGCCAGAACAGGCGTTCTACATGGTTGGCACCATTGAAGAAGCAGTGGAAAAAGCCAAGAAACTGTAACGCCTTGAGAGGAGGTTGATATGGCTATGACTTACCATCTGGACGTTGTCAGCGCAGAGCAAAAAATGTTCTCTGGGCTGGTGCAAAAAATCCAGGTGACAGGTAGTGAAGGTGAGCTAGGGGTTTTCCCTGGTCACGCCCCGCTGCTTACTGCCATTAAGCCTGGCATGGTGCGTATTGTTAAACAGCACGGTGAAGAAGAGTTCATCTACCTGTCCGGCGGTATCCTTGAGGTACAACCGAGCTCGGTAACTGTGTTGGCTGATACCGCCATTCGTGGTCAAGACCTCGACGAGGCGCGAGCGATGGAATCTAAGCGTAAAGCGGAAGAACACATCAATAACTCGCACGGCGATGTTGACTATGCTCAGGCATCAGCGGAATTGTCCAAAGCGATCGCGAAACTTCGCGTTATCGAATTGACCAAGAAAGCGATGTAAGCAGACTCCAAATAGAAAAGCGGCTGAAAGGCCGCTTTTTTTTATTCTGAAAATAAGACTTTCCCCAGAGCAAAACCCGCCTAAACGTTGTGCAATTAACCTATTATTTGTCTCTGTTCGCAGACATATTTTCCCATTCTGCGTGCTGTTATTTATTATGTGTCTATTCCGCGGCCAGTGCGGCTTGCGAAAGTTTTGTGCTGAGAAATATGTAGTAATTCTGTTATCAAACAGGTTTACTTTGCCCATCAATTTGAATGAATCAGGTTGCTTATGTCTAACAGTTCTTTAAGCGTCGTCATCCTTGCTGCTGGCAAGGGGACTCGAATGTATTCCGATCTTCCTAAAGTGCTTCATCCGTTGGCTGGAAAGCCAATGGTTCAGCATGTTATCGATACGGCCCTAAAGTTGGGTGCACAGAACGTGCATCTGGTTTACGGTCACGGTGGAGATCTGCTCAAAGATAAACTGTCAGACCAGCCGCTAAATTGGGTGTTACAGGCTGAACAGTTGGGTACCGGTCATGCGATGCAGCAAGCCGCTCCACACTTCTCTGACGACGAAGATGTTTTGATGCTGTATGGCGATGTGCCTCTGATTTCTGAGGAAACACTGCAACGTTTGTTAGCCGCTAAACCGCAAGGTGGAATTGGTCTTCTTACCGTTAAGCTCGTTGATCCTACTGGCTATGGCCGCATCGTGCGTGAGAATGAGAATGTTGTTGGCATTGTAGAACATAAAGATGCCACGGCTGAGCAGCACAAAATCAATGAAATCAACACCGGAATTTTGGTGGCCAGCGGACGCGATCTGAAACGTTGGTTGGGTAAACTGGATAACAATAATGCGCAGGGTGAATACTACATCACAGATATTATTGCCTTAGCGCATCAGGAAGGAAACAAAATCGAGGCTGTCCATCCCGATCGTTTAAGCGAAGTTGAGGGGGTTAATAACCGTCTACAACTGTCAGCACTTGAGCGCGAATATCAGTCCGAACAAGCTCAGAAGCTGCTATTAGCGGGGGTTATGCTGCTTGACCCTGCACGTTTTGATCTGCGCGGTGAGCTTATCCATGGGCGTGATATTTCCATTGATACCAACGTGATTATCGAAGGTAACGTTAAGCTTGGCGATCGCGTGCGCATTGCGACGGGTTGCGTATTGAAAGACTGCGTTATTGGTGATGACTGCGAAATCAGTCCTTACACCGTCATCGAAAATGCCACGCTGGCCGCTGAATGTACCGTTGGACCCTTTGCTCGTCTGCGCCCAGGCGCTGATTTGGCTGAAAAAGCGCATGTTGGTAACTTCGTAGAAATGAAAAAAGCACGCTTGGGCAAAGGCTCAAAAGCAGGGCACCTTTCCTATCTGGGCGATGCTGAAATCGGCGATAACGTGAATATCGGTGCAGGCACCATTACCTGTAATTACGATGGCGCAAATAAGTTTAAGACTATCATTGGTGACGATGTGTTCGTTGGATCTGATACTCAGTTGGTGGCTCCTGTCACTATCGGTAACGGTGTCACCATTGCTGCGGGTACCACAGTGACTAAAGACGTAGCGGAAAAAGAGCTGGTCTTAAGCCGTGTGAAGCAAACACATATCCAAGGCTGGAAGCGTCCAGTAAAAGAAATAATCGCCAAATAAGATAGGTTATCCCCGTTAGACACGGTTGATGATTACCTCAGTAATCTGTTTTGCACTGTGCCTTGATCACTCAGGGCACAGAACAAAACCAGCAGTAAAAAATAATATCCCCAAAGGGGAATCGCTCCAATCTCTACAGGCTCGGGGCACAAAATCAGATCGTACGGACATCGACAGAACAGCAAACGAAATGCTGTTCTTGTTATAGGAATCAAACACTATGTGTGGAATTGTTGGCGCAGTTGCGCAGCGTGATATTGCAGAAATCCTGTTAGAAGGTCTGCGCCGTTTAGAATACCGGGGTTACGACTCAGCGGGTTTGGCGGTGGTGGATAATCAGGGGCATATGCAACGTATCCGCCGTGTCGGAAAGGTTCAGGCATTAAGTGATGCCGTCGTTGATAGCCCAATGACCGGCGGCACCGGCATTGCGCATACTCGTTGGGCAACTCATGGTGAACCAACGGAACAAAATGCTCACCCGCATGTTTCTGAGCATATTGCCGTGGTGCATAACGGTATTATCGAAAACTACGAATCACTGCGTACCCTATTGATTGAGCGTGGCTATCACTTCACCTCTGAAACTGACACCGAAGTTATTGCTCATCTGACGCACTGGGAACAACAGCAGTCAGGTGGTTCGTTGTTAGAAGTGGTTCAGCGTGTGATCCCTCAACTACGCGGTGCATATGGCACTGTGGTAATGGATGGTCGTCATCCCGATGTTCTCGTAACTGCACGTTCCGGTAGCCCTCTGGTCATCGGCTGCGGTATGGGTGAAAACTTTATTGCTTCCGATCAGTTGGCTTTGCTGCCAGTGACTCGCCGCTTTATCTTCCTCGAAGAGGGGGATATTGCTGAAGTGACTCGCCGTACGGTGAAAATTTTCGATAAAGACGGTAATGCTGTCGAGAGAGCCGAAATTGAATCCAACGTACAATATGACGCGGGTGATAAAGGCGCATATCGCCACTACATGCAAAAAGAGATTTATGAACAGCCTCTAGCAATTAAAAATACGTTGGAAGGCCGTTTTAGCTATGGCAAAGTCGATCTGAGTGAACTGGGCGAAAAAGCAGATACGCTGTTGGCCCAAGTAGAGCACATCCAGATTATCGCATGTGGTACTTCATACCATTCAGGAATGGTCGCGCGTTACTGGTTTGAATCTTTGGCCGGTGTGCCTTGTGACGTTGAGATAGCTTCTGAATTCCGCTATCGCAAATCTGCGGTACGTAAAAATAGCCTCATTATTACGCTGTCCCAATCGGGAGAAACCGCGGATACACTGGCGGCGTTGCGCTTATCGAAAGAAATTGGTTATTTAGGCTCTTTGGCTATCTGCAACGTGGCGAGCTCATCTCTGGTTCGTGAGTCAGATTTAGCACTCATGACCAAAGCGGGTACTGAAATTGGTGTTGCTTCTACCAAAGCCTTCACCACTCAGCTAACCGTACTGTTGATGCTGGTGGCGCGTATTGGTCGTTTGCACACGATGCCTGAAAAGGTTGAACAGGATATCGTTCATGCGCTGCAAGCACTGCCTGCACGTATTGAGCAGATGCTGTCGATGGATCAAGGCATTGAAGATCTTGCCGAAGATTTTATGGACAAGCAACACGCGCTGTTCTTGGGGCGTGGCGATCAATATCCCATCGCTATGGAAGGGGCTCTGAAGCTAAAAGAGATCTCTTACATTCACGCGGAAGCTTATGCTGCGGGTGAGTTGAAGCATGGGCCGTTAGCGTTAATTGATGCTGATATGCCAGTGGTAGTGATTGCACCGAACAACGAGCTGTTGGAAAAATTAAAATCCAACATTGAAGAGGTTCGTGCTCGCGGTGGCTTGCTGTATGTCTTTGCTGATAAAGATGCCGGTTTCACCGATAGTGAAGGTATGCGAATCATTTCATTACCGCATGTGGAAGAGGTGATAGCGCCAATCTTCTATACCGTGCCGCTACAGTTGCTTTCCTACCATGTTGCGCTGATTAAAGGGACTGACGTCGATCAGCCTCGAAATTTGGCGAAGTCTGTGACCGTAGAGTAACCATTCCACAAGCCCCGTACGCGGGGCTTTTTCTTTCGCGTTCAGATACAAATATTTCACCTGTCACAAAACTGTCATATTCCATACATTTTAGTGTCATCAAACTGCCTTATTTTCCCTCCTGCACCATACTTAAACTTGATTGTTCACACAGTAGCTGATGAATAACACTCCCTGTGGAGGGAATATGAAGCCGATGCGTTCCTTGGTTGTAACTAAAAAGATGGTTACCAATAAGACTGTTGCTGCCATTGTTGCTGCAACCTGCTCTCTGACTACGATGTCTGCATTTGCCGCTACCAGCTTGACCGGTGCCGGTGCCACCTTCCCTGCACCTGTTTATGCCAAGTGGGCTGATACCTACCAGAAAGAAACTGGTAATAAAGTTAACTATCAAGGTATTGGTTCTTCCGGCGGTGTTAAGCAAATCATTGCTAAAACCGTTGATTTTGGTGCTTCCGATGCGCCCCTGACCGATGACAAATTAGCCGCAGATGGCCTATTCCAATTCCCTACCGTGATCGGTGGTGTAGTTCTGGCAGTGAATATTCCTGGTTTGAAATCAGGTGAACTGACTCTGGATGGTAAGACGCTGGGCGATATCTATCTGGGTAACATCAAAAAGTGGAATGATCCAGCTATCACGAAATTAAATCCGGGGCTGAAACTGCCTGATACCAATATTGCCGTCGTTCGCCGTGCAGATGGTTCAGGTACTTCTTACGTATTCACCAACTATCTGGCAAAAGTAAATCCAGATTGGAAATCTAAAGTTGGCGCGGGTTCTACGGTTAACTGGCCAACAGGGTTAGGCGGTAAGGGTAACGACGGCGTGGCCGCGTTCATTCAGCGTCTGCCTGGTTCTATTGGTTATGTGGAATATGCCTACGTTAAGCAAAGCAAACTGGCTTACACCAAGTTGATCTCGGCTGATGGCGACGCAGTACTGCCAACTGAAGAGAGCTTTAGCAATGCGGCTAAAGGTGCTGACTGGAGTAAATCCTTTGCTCAAGACCTAACCAACCAGAAAGGTGCTAATGCATGGCCGATCAGCTCAACAACGTTCATTCTGGTGCACAAAGAGCAACAGAAGCCAGAGCAGGGCGAAGCAGTACTGAAGTTCTTTGATTGGGCATACAAAAACGGTGGCAAAGAAGCCAGCGCTCTCGACTACGCTCCGCTGCCGAGCTCCGTTGTTGAGCAGATCCGTGCTGCTTGGAAAACCAATGTAAAAGACAGTTCTGGTAAAGCATTGTACTAATGTTTCATCCGCTTCCAGTGCTGATGTTCTGGAAGCGGAACTCTAGTTTAAGAAGAGAATCGCATGGCTGATCATCCGTTATCTAAGCCTTCGTTGCCCAAGAAAGAATCAAAAATAAAACCACCGAGCAAGAACGGTGACGTTATCTTTGGTGCTCTAGTTAAACTAGCTGCACTGATTACCCTATTGCTGCTGGGCGGCATCATTGTTTCGCTGTTTATCGCGTCGCTGCCGAGTATTCAGAAGTTTGGTTTTTCCTTCCTGTGGTCCAAAGAGTGGGACGCTCCGGCCGAACAATTTGGCGCGCTGGTTCCGATTTACGGCACTATCGTCACCTCGATTATTGCTCTAGTGATTGCGGTTCCTGTGAGTTTTGGTATCGCCCTGTTTCTGACGGAGTTGGCTCCTAATTGGTTGCGCCGTCCTTTAGGCGTGGCGATTGAGCTGTTGGCAGCCATTCCGAGTATTGTATATGGCATGTGGGGGCTATTCGTATTTGCACCTCTGTTTGCCGAATATTTCCAAACGCCAGTAGGCGATGTTTTGTCGGGTATTCCCATTGTCGGTGAGCTGTTTGCTGGCCCTGCGTTTGGTATCGGTATTCTGGCTGCGGGTGTGATCCTCGCCATTATGATCATTCCTTATATCGCTGCGGTCATGCGTGATGTGTTTGAGCAGACACCGGTGATGATGAAAGAGTCTGCTTATGGTATCGGCTGTACGACATGGGAAGTGATGAGTCGCATAGTGCTTCCGTTCACCAAAAATGGAGTGATTGGCGGCATCATGCTAGGGCTAGGTCGTGCACTGGGTGAAACCATGGCGGTTACTTTTGTGATCGGTAATACCTACCAGTTAGACAGTGCTTCATTGTTCATGCCTGGGAACAGTATTACTTCGGCGCTGGCAAATGAATTTGCCGAGGCTGAATCTGGCTTGCATACCGCTGCGCTTATGGAGTTAGGGCTGATTCTGTTTGTCATTACGTTCATCGTGCTGGCGCTGTCTAAACTGATGATTTTACGTCTTGATAAGAATGAGGGACGTTAATATGGCGACGATTGATATGCATGACGCACAGTCTCTGGCTAATTCACGCCGCAAAATGCAGGCATGGCGTCGCCAGAAAAACCGCATCGCGCTGTTTTTATCGATGGCAACCATGGTGTTTGGCTTATTCTGGTTGGTGTGGATCCTCTTCTCAACCATAACCAAAGGCGTAGATGGTATGTCCATTGCGCTCTTCACCGAAATGACGCCGCCACCCAATAGCGAAGGCGGTGGTTTGGCTAATGCTATCGCGGGATCCGGTTTACTGATCCTGTGGGCAACGGTGATTGGTACTCCGCTGGGGATTATGGCGGGTATCTATCTGGCTGAGTATGGACGCAAAGGCTGGCTGGCTAACTTTATTCGCTTTATTAACGACATCTTGCTGTCTGCACCTTCCATCGTGGTTGGGTTGTTCGTCTACACCATTGTGGTTGCCAAAATGCAGCATTTCTCCGGCTGGGCCGGTGTGATTGCGTTAGCTCTATTGCAGATCCCCATAGTGATCCGTACCACTGAGAACATGCTTAAACTGGTGCCGGATAGCCTGCGTGAAGCGGCTTATGCGCTAGGGACACCTAAGTGGAAGATGATTTCAGCGATTACGCTGAAAGCATCGGTTTCCGGCATTATCACGGGAGTTCTACTGGCGATTGCACGTATTGCCGGTGAGACTGCGCCGCTGTTGTTTACATCGCTCTCCAACCAGTTCTGGAGTACCGATATGTCACAGCCGATTGCGAACCTCCCGGTCACCATATTTAAGTTTGCCATGAGTCCGTTTGCCGAATGGCAACAGCTGGCTTGGGCCGGGGTATTACTGATAACCCTCTGTGTTCTTTTACTGAATATTTTGGCGCGCGTCGTTTTTGCTCAGAAGAAGCGCTAAGCAACAGCACTAATCATTGCAGGCGTGGCTGTTCCATAGGGAAATGCGGCGCCGTGAAAAAGAGAGATAAGAGATGAGTATTGTTACAGACACGACCAACAGCAAAATTCAGGTTCGCGATCTTAACTTCTACTACGGTAAATTCCACGCGCTGAAAAATATCTCGCTGGATATCGAAAAGAACAAGGTAACCGCGTTTATCGGTCCATCAGGCTGCGGTAAGTCAACTTTGCTGCGTACCTTTAACAAAATGTTCCAGCTGTATCCAGAGCAACGCGCAGAAGGCGAAATCTTGCTGGATGGGCAAAATATTTTGACCGATAACTCGGATATTGCGCTGCTACGTGCCAAAGTCGGTATGGTGTTTCAGAAGCCCACTCCGTTCCCGATGTCTATCTACGACAACATTGCCTTTGGTGTGCGTTTGTTTGAAAAGCTGTCTCGCGCTGAAATGGATGAGCGAGTGCAGTGGGCGCTGACGAAAGCGGCATTGTGGAATGAGTCAAAAGATAAACTGCACCAGAGCGGCTATAGCCTGTCCGGTGGGCAGCAACAGCGTCTCTGTATTGCGCGTGGTATTGCCATTCGGCCAGAAGTTCTGCTGCTCGATGAACCCTGCTCGGCGCTGGATCCAATCTCCACCAGCAAAATTGAAGAACTGATCACTGAGTTGAAAGAAGACTACACCGTGGTGATCGTGACGCATAACATGCAGCAGGCAGCACGCTGTTCGGATCATACCGCTTTTATGTATCTGGGCGAGCTGGTGGAGTTTAGTGATACTGACACCCTATTTACCGCTCCGGCGCAAAAGCAGACCGAAGATTATATTACTGGCCGCTACGGCTGATTACGGGACTTATCATGGATAATTTAAACTTAAATAAACATATCTCCGGTCAGTTTAACGCCGAGCTCGAGCACATCCGCACTCAGGTTATGACGATGGGGGGGATGGTTGAACAGCAGCTTTCAGACGCGATTACGGCGATGCATAACCAAGATGGTGAGCTAGCTAAGCGCGTTATTGAAGGTGATAAAAAAGTTAACATGATGGAAGTGGCGATCGACGAAGCCTGTGTGAAGATCATCGCGAAGCGCCAGCCCACAGCCAGTGATTTGCGCTTGGTGATGGCTATCATCAAAACTATCTCTGAGCTGGAGCGAATCGGTGACGTTGCGGATAAAATCTGTCGTACCGCGTTGGAGAAATTTTCCCACCAGCATCAACCGTTGTTGGTAAGCCTTGAGTCATTAGGGCGGCACACCGTACAAATGCTTCATGATGTACTGGATGCCTTTGCGCGCATGGATTTGGACGAAGCCGTTCGTATCTATCGTGAAGATAAAAAGGTCGATCAGGAATATGAAGGCATTGTGCGCCAGTTGATGACGTACATGATGGAAGATACGCGCACCATCCCAAGCGTGCTGACCGCACTGTTCTGCGCCCGTTCGATTGAGCGTATTGGTGACCGTTGCCAGAATATCTGTGAGTTCATTTTTTACTTCGTTAAAGGGCAGGATTTCCGTCACCTAGGTGGTGATGAATTGGATCAGCTGTTGGCGAAGGATGGAAATAAGCCGAGTTGATGTAAGGGGTAGTGTACCAATCGTACATATCCCCTCTGTGTGTGGTTTCTTTGCCTGTCTATGCCGATTGTGGTGGCAGGTTACGTCCACTTTTAAGCATTGCATTTCTATGTAATAACAGCGTTCGCATCCGTGTCGGGGGGCTCAATCGCCGCCCTCCGACGCCTCGACTTGGCATCACCTCTACTGCCTGCTGCGCGGGTGACCTTATTTCATCATTCCGGTATTAATAGAACGACAATCGCCATCCTGACTCCTCCGTTCTTTCTTGATACCGCTCATCTTCTTACAACAAATTCATCTATCTATATCCTCTAATAGTATTTCCAGTTCTATGTTGATTGGGCGTAATTTAACCCTGTCGCTAAAAAATAAAGCTGCAAAAACATACTTCTGGGCAAAATATTTTAGGAGCTTCTTCATGAAACAACGCGTTCTCGTACTTTCCCTGCTGGCCAGCCTCTCCGCTGTTTCTGGTTTTGCTCATGCTGATAAACTCGATGATATTCAAAAAGCAGGTGTGGTTCGTGTCGCGGTGTTTGATAGCAATCCACCGTTTGGCTATGTTGACCCGCAAACCAAGAAGCTGGTGGGCTATGACGTCGATGTTGCCGATGCTATCGGGAAAGCCTTAGGGGTGAAAGTTGAACTACGCGCGACTAATCCTGCCAACCGAATTCCATTGTTAGCGTCCAAGAAAGTCGACTTGATTGCTGCAAACTTTACTATCACGCCGGAACGTGCCAAAGAAGTGAATTTCAGCGTGCCTTATTTCCGTACTGGGCAGAAGTTTATTGCTCGCAAAGGTGTGCTGAAACAGCCTGATGATATCGCTAAGCTGCGCATTGGCGCAGATAAAGGCACTGTGCAGGAAATTACACTGCGCGATAAATATCCTACGGCAAAAGTGATTTCATACGACGATACCCCGTTGGCTTTTGCTGCCCTGCGTAACGGTAACGTGCAAGCAATTACTCAAGATGACGCTAAGTTAGTTGGGCTGCTGGCAAATGTTCCCGATGCGGCTAAAGCTGATTTTGAAATATCACCATTTAGCATAACCAAAGAATATCAAGGTATTGGCTTGCCGAAGGGCGAAGATCGCCTGACGGATAAAGTGAATACTGCACTGGAAAATTTGGAAAAAGAGGGGCAAGCCGAGAAGATTTACGATCGCTGGTTTGGACCAGAAACTAAATCTGCTCAGCCGCGTGGCGATTTTAAAATCGGCCCAGTAGAAACCAGTAAATCATAATTAAAGAATAAGTGCGGCTGCGCTGCTGTGTCTAGGCGTGGTCGCATTTCTATTTTTGGTTGGTGAGTATTATGAACGGGCAATCTTTCTACGATTTTATTCTCGCGCCGCAATATCTACACTGGCTATGGTCAGGTTTTCTCATCACGTTGGTTATTTCAGCCTGTACTATTGTGCTGTCTACAATTTTAGGACTGATTTTAGCGGCGCTGCGAGATAGCTCATCCCGCTGGCTTAGTTTGCCTGTCATCGCCTACAGTTCTGTTTTTCGTAATACCCCTCTGCTTGTCCAGCTTTTTTTCTGGTACTTCGGTGCAGGTCAACTCCTACCTTCCGTTGTGATGCAGTGGCTGAATACGCCTCATGAGTGGATGTTTGATGGATGGACGATCGCGTGGCCATCGTTTGAGTTTTTGGCCGGTTTAGTTGGCCTGACGCTGTATTCCGCAGCGTTTATTTCTGAAGAGATCCGCGCTGGAATTCGCGGTGTGGCAAGTGGACAAAAACAGGCGTCTCAGGCTTTAGGGCTTAGCCTTTGGCAAAGTATGCGATATGTGGTGCTGCCACAGGCGGTGAAAATTGCTCTACCGCCCCTGTTAGGGCAATACATGAACATTATCAAAAACTCATCCCTTACGATGGCCATTGGTGTGGCTGAGCTTTCATATGCTTCAAGACAGGTTGAAACCGAAACGCTAAAAACGTTTCAGGCCTTTGGTGTCGCTACGTTGTTATACGTGCTGATTATTGCTCTGATGGAAGGTTGGGGAATGTGGTATCAGCAACGTCGTCGGATGCAGGAGCGTTATTAAAATGGATTTCACCATTATTCATGACAACCTCAGCTATTTGCTATGGGGACAATTTCCCGATGGCCCTTTAGGGGGGGCTGCATTAACGCTGTTGATGAGCCTTATTGCTGGTCTAGCTTCTGCGATATTAGGCACTTTGCTTGGGGTGGCCTTAGCGATGTCGCGTGGTTGGCTAGGTGCGGTATTGGCTACTGTGCTGGGCTTTTTCCGCGCAATCCCAGTCATCATGTTGATATTCTGGACTTATTTTTTGCTGCCAATCGTATTTGGTGTCGATATTCCTGAAATTACTACCGTTGTCTGTGCGCTGGCGTTGATTGCTTCTTCGTATTTGGCTCATGCGGTAGCGGCGGGTATCCATGCTGTAGGGCGTGGACAGTGGCAGGCTGGCCTTTCTCTGGGGCTCAATCGCTGGCAGGTTTTAGGTAATGTCGTGTTACCTCAGGCACTAAGAATGATGGTGCCATCGTTTATTAATCAGTGGATTTCACTAATTAAAGATACTTCTCTGGCCTATATTGTTGGCGTGAGTGAGCTGACATTTTTGGCGACGCAGGTAAACAACCGCAGCATGGTCTACCCAATGGAAGTCTTTATGTTTGTGGCTGGCGTTTACTTTGTGATGTGTCTGGCTTTGGATCTCGCCGCTAATCACTTGAGTCGGCGTTTTACGTCACAAAATGTGGTGGTAAAACGCCGCTGGTGGCAGTTAAAACCCGCGCTGCCTGCAAGTTAAGTCCCTTAATGCGTCATTTGCTACTTGGTCAGTGACCAGCCTCTTGCGCGCCATAACTCAGGTAATTGGCGAAGGTCGTCAAAAGAGGTAACGAGCGGGTGTTCAATGACTGGGTTATGAGCATCACCACAATAATAAAATACGGGAATACCCGCCGCGATACCTGATTGGACGCCTGATGGGGAATCATCAACTAGAATACACGCTTTAATATCTACACCCATTTCGTTGGCCGCGTGGAACATAAGGTCTGGGTCTGGTTTCCAACTCTGAATATCGTAGCCGCTATACAACCGGTCACCAAAATAGCCCAACATGCCGGTTGAGCCCAATGAGTTCTGCATTTTGCTGACGGGGCCGTTGGAGGTGGTGCACATCGGTACTGTAATTTGTGCCAATAGCGATTCTGCATGGGGAATCGGTTTTAGCTCGGTTTTAAACAGGCGAGCAACTTCATCGCGGTAAATCTGTTCCATCTCGTCACGATCTGATTCGAACTCATGTTCCTGCTTGATTCGCTCGATGATCTCATACAGCTTAACGCCTTTAAACTTCTTAAAAACGCGATCCAATGACAGATGTACACCGTAATGAGCGAACATATGAACGTAGGCTTTGCTGCACAGGTATTCGCTATCTACCAGCGTGCCGTCGCAGTCGAAGAAAATACAGCTGATGGGGGTCATTGGGCTTCCTTGTTTTCATGGCAGACGGCAAGCTTGCGTTGCCGTCGTCAGAGATAAACCAGAGCCCAGTTTAATCGCTTGGGGAAGAAAAGCGAGTCTCTGTAAATGCAAAGCGGTCTACGTCAAATAACCCTAAGCTTGTTAGCTTCAGTGATGGAATGACAGGCAACGATAAAAATGCCATCTGAATAAAGGGTTCGTTGAGCGTAACGCCGCAGGCGCGGCAGGCGGCTTTCAAATGGGAAATATCATCGGCGATGTCTGCGGCTGATTTATCGCTCATTAATCCTGCGATAGGCAAAGCAAGATGGCTTTTTACTTCCCCCTCGTCGGCGACGCAGAGTCCGCCTCCGTTTGCGATTAGCTGATTTACGGCCACAGCCATATCACGCGGATGGTGACCGATCACCACGATATTATGACTGTCGTGGCTTACCGTTGCGGCCATTGCTCCGCGTTGTAACCCGAAGTTTTGCAGCAGTCCCCGTGCTGGTATTTTTTGATGACCGTAACGTTCCATTACAGCGATATGGCATACGTCGTCGTGATCAAATTTTTCTCCGAGCCAGGTAACCGGCAATGTGCAGGTGATGAGTTCGTTCGGGATAATCTGAATCGCGCGGTAGCTAACGCCGACTTCCAGCGGTAGTGCGAGTTCCGCTGCGTTAACAGGATTTCGGCGAATCGTATTTTGCACTGGTGGTTGGGTTTGCTGGTGTTTCTGTTCACAGGTTTCTTTCAATCGCTGTGCGTCCACGACCTTGCCACCCACAATGACTTGCTGGATTACCACCTGCTGTACATCGGAAAGTAATACGATATCGGCTCTTTTCCCCGGTGCTATCAGACCTAGACGTTTTAAACCAAAATGACGAGCCGCTGACCAGCTTGCGACGCGGTAAGCCACGTGAGCAGGGATATTATGCTGATTAATCAGACGATAAATCAGTGCATTGATATGTCCTTCATGCGCGATTTCCCAAGGGTTACGGTCATCGGTGCACAGCATGCATTGCGGGCTGCTGAGTTCAGAAATTAACGGTGCTAGCGTATCCAGATTTCGTGCCGCTGAACCTTCGCGGATCATTAATGCCATACCGAGTGACAGTTTTTCGCGACCTTCTTGTAACGCCAAGGTTTCATGGCAGTTTTCGATACCCGCAGCGAGATAGCCATTGAGATTTTTGCCGCTTAGCATTGGGCTATGCCCATCTAACGTCAAATGACGGAAAGCGTCGAGCTTATCCATAATGTCGCTATCACCGGCAATCACGCCGGGAAAATTCATCATTTCTGCCAAACCTAGCACATGAGAATGATCGCGATATTTAAGCATCTCACTTAATGGGAACTCAGCACCATTGATGTCGCTACCCGACAGCGCCGGTACGCATGAACTGATCTGAACAAACTGGTTTTGTTGCGCCTGTTCCGCACAGCGTAAAAACCATTCCAATCCTTGTTCACCCATGACATTCACAATTTCATGGGGATCGCAGACGATGCTGGTTACCCCAAGAGGTAGAGTGGCGCTCTCAAACGTCACCGGCGTCATCATGCTGGATTCGATGTGCAGGTGGGAATCAATAAAACCGGGAACTGCGACCGCATTGTTTGCATCAATTCGCTTGTGGGCAACGGCACCTGCGTAGGCTGAGCCAACACCAGCAATGCTGTTATTACAAATAACGATTGGGCCGGATATTTCCCCGCCATTTATCAGGTCAAGGATGCGAACATTGTCAATAATGCAGTCGGCAGCCTCATCACCGCGTGAAACCGCCAGAAGGCGGATCATTTCTTCGCGCGAAAGCGATTGCGTATGTTTATTATTAATGCTTTCCATGCGAATTCACCCTTATTGAAAATGTTATTATCATTTTGATATTAAAGTATTTTTATTGATTTCGATTGATTATATGACGCCGTAAATAGGTCTACGTGATATGGCTCACTAATTTGGTGAGTAAAAAAACATCTCGAAATATGTGTGATGGGGATCATTATTTGGCACTTTTGGTATAGGATACTCTCCCAAAGCCAATATCCATCCGGATTTAATAGAATGAATAATTCAACTTCAAACTCTGCCCAAGGGCAGGGGCTTTTTGAGCGTGTCTTCAAGTTGCAGGAGCATGGTACCACTGCAAAAACTGAAATGATCGCCGGTATCACGACGTTTTTGACGATGGTATATATCGTTTTCGTTAACCCGCAGATTCTAGGTGCTGCAGGTATGGATACTCAGGCCGTGTTTGTTACGACCTGTCTGATTGCCGCTTTCGGTAGTATTTTTATGGGGTTGCTGGCTAATTTGCCTGTTGCCTTAGCTCCTGCTATGGGGCTGAATGCCTTCTTTGCTTTTGTCGTCGTCGGTGCTATGGGGCTGACGTGGCAAGTGGGTATGGGGGCTATTTTCTGGGGGGCAGTAGGTTTATTGCTGCTAACGATTTTCCGTATTCGCTATTGGATGATTGCTAATATTCCAATGAGCCTGCGTGTAGGGATCACCAGCGGTATCGGCCTGTTTATTGCCATGATGGGGCTGAAAAATGCCGGTATCATCGTATCGAATACTGACACTCTGGTTGCCGTTGGGAGTTTAACTTCTCATAGCGTTTTACTCGGTGCATTGGGATTCTTTATTATCGCGATCCTGTCATCACGCAACTTTCACGCCGCAGTATTAGTCTCCATTGTTGTCACTACGCTTATCGGTTGGGCTTTAGGAGACGTACATTATACTGGGTTGTTCTCGATGCCGCCGAACGTAACTAGCGTCGTGGGTCAGGTCGATTTGGCGGGAGCGCTGAATGTTGGTCTAGCGGGTGTGATTTTCTCCTTCATGCTGGTAAACCTGTTCGACTCATCAGGCACATTGATTGGTGTGACTGATAAAGCAGGATTGGCGGATAAAAACGGCAAGTTTCCGCGCATGAAACAAGCGCTATACGTGGACAGTATCAGCTCTGTCGTCGGTTCTTTCTTCGGAACCTCATCCGTTACCGCCTATATCGAAAGTACCTCTGGTGTTTCTGTCGGTGGTCGTACTGGCTTAACGGCCGTAGTAGTAGGGATTTTATTCCTACTGGTGATCTTCCTTTCGCCACTGGCTGGTATGGTTCCTGCGTATGCCGCGGCTGGTGCGCTGATTTATGTTGGCGTATTGATGACGTCGAGTTTGGCTCGCGTGAAGTGGGATGACCTGACCGAAGCGGTGCCTGCATTTATCACTGCGGTGATGATGCCGTTTAGCTTCTCTATCACCGAAGGTATCGCGCTTGGCTTTATTTCTTACTGCATTATGAAATTAGGCACAGGCCGTTGGCGTGAAATTAGCCCATGCGTGGTGATTGTTGCGCTGTTGTTTGTGCTGAAAATTGTGTTTGTTGACGCGCATTAATGACTCGCTAGCCTAAACCTCCCCTACAAGGGGAGGTTTAATGCATCAGCCCACGCGACGCACATAATCTGCAAATGCTGAGAGCTGTTTGCCTAAGAATTCGATGGTTGAAGTATCTGTTAGTATGCCCTTCTGCTCATCCACTTTGCTCTGGATCACTCCCCCCATAAACTCTGGTTTGTTCATGACTTGGCAGTCCAAGAACACCAAAATCTGACGTAAGTGATACTGACACCGAGCGCCGCCAATGGGGCCCATAGAGCTGGTCTGGATGGCGACAGGTTTACCTGCCAGCGGCTGATTAGGTAGGCGAGAAATCCAGTCGATCGCGTTTTTGAGTCCGCCTGGAACGGAGTAGTTATATTCTGGCGTCACGATAATCACGCCGTCTGCCTGACGGATTTCTTCGGCGATAGCTTCAATTTGAGCAGGAAAACCTTCATCTTGCTGAAGATCGGCATCGTAGAGAGGAATATCGCGAATGGAAGGCAGTGCTTCGATAGTTACGTCTTTAGGTGCAAGGTCGGGGAGCGCGTTTGCGACAATCGCATTATAGGAACCTTTACGTAGGCTACCCAATAAAGTAACAATTTTCAGTGGTTTATCTGACATAAGTTCTCCATTTCTTGATGTAATATAACCGAACTTCACTGAAGTCATCTTAGATCAATAATCAATCATAGAGTAGATAAGTTGATATCAGACTTATCATTCACAGGGTTTGTATTGGTGAATGACTAGTAAAGCGTAAGTAGGTGGTGGACTCTTTTAGCTCTGTATTTTTCTCTGCGGTGATATTTATCAGCTGATTATTTTTATCCATTAACCAGTAATTAAGCTGTCCAAGCGTTGGTGATTTACTGCATGCCCAAGCAATTTCACCCTGTATCGCACTAATGGTCTCGACCTGCGGCGTTGCTGTTGAACGTAATTTTCCTGCGTTAGGTTGAAGACGCAGGGTTTGTAAGCCGCTTGTTCCTAGCCCCGATATCTTAAGCACTGATTCGCGAATAGCCCAAAGTTGCGTTGTGGCCTCTAAACGGTCGGCCTGCCCATCGATCCAAATTTTTTCGCTGCTGGTAAGATGCTGCTGTTGAAGGTGAATAAAACCACCCTGACGTGCGCGAATAACTTCAACGTCCATGCCAACTTTTCCATTGGAGCCTAGCATGACCGCAACGACACCACCGGCATATCCGAGGCTAAAATCTGGCAGCGTAGGATCAACAAAACAGGGCCTACCACTAGGGGCAATGGCTAAGCGTGGTAGCTTTTCGTAACCGTAAAGTTGAAACATGAGTTCTGCAAGTAGCGCGCGGCCATGCAGAAATCGTTCACGGCGTTTTGGGGAATAGTGTAGTGATGTGGCAATCAGATCTTCAGTAAGACGGTAAACGTCTAAGGGGCGGTTGGATAGATACCACCAAGCAAAATGATTCTCCATAGTCGCTCCCTGATTTACGGATGAATTGGTGTAAGAATGCTACCTAATAACTATAGCGTAAGCGTTTCTGGTCTCTGGATTATTTATCTAAGCAGAGTATTTAGTCACTCGATTTTATGTGAACTGTGCGGCAGCGCACTGATTAAACTAACAAATTCATTGCTAGCGCTAGGTAAGCCAATGGCATATTGGTCAGC
This sequence comes from Hafnia paralvei, assembly GCF_020150375.1. Taxonomy (NCBI): domain Bacteria; kingdom Pseudomonadati; phylum Pseudomonadota; class Gammaproteobacteria; order Enterobacterales; family Hafniaceae; genus Hafnia; species Hafnia paralvei. Next base: position 4,721,831 of record NZ_CP083737.1, read on the forward strand.
GGAAAATAAAATGGGAATGAGGAGTTATGATGCAAAAGAAGGATTAAGCGGGGAGTCGCTTGGCTAATTTTATTAGTACTCGCCATTCTTCTACACAACAGCCCGCTAGGTGAGTGGTTCTCACATATCGAGATGTTACAGCAATGGATAAGTGTACATGGGTGGATAGGAATTATCGCTTATGTATTGTTGTTTGTTATTGCCTCACTGTTTTTGTTCCCCGGTAGCGTGTTAGTGATCGCTGGGGGCATTGTTTTTGGTACGTTTTATGGAACGATCATCTCATTGTTTGCTGCAACTTTGTCCTCCTCTCTCTCCTTTTTGCTGGCGAGATATCTTGGCCGCTCCTGGTTGTTACAGCGTTTTAGTGGAAATAAAAAATTCGAGCAGATAGAGCAAGGTATTCAGCATTATGGTGTTGATTTCTTGATTTTTACCCGCTTAATTCCGCTATTTCCATATAATATTCAAAATTATGCCTACGGCTTAACGGGAATTCCTTTTTGGCGTTACTGTATGATTTCGTGTCTAACCATTCTGCCAGGAACGTTTATTTTTACTTTGATGGCGAGCGAGTTAGCTGAAAATGGCGTGACTCTAGAAGTAACGATGAAGTTGGTTCTTTGCGGAGTGGTTCTGTTTGTTTTAACACAAATAACGCGCAGAGTTTTCAGCAAACGATTCGCCAAATAGTAAAACCCGCCGATGGCGGGTTTTTAAGCGGAAGTGATCACTTACCAATACAGAAGCTAGAGAAAATTCTTCCTAGCAAATCATCAGACGTGAATTCACCGGTAATCTCACTCAGAGCCTGCTGGGCGAGCCGTAGCTCTTCAGCCAGTAATTCACCTGCATAGGCGCTCAATAACTGCTCCTTGCCTTGTTCAAGGTGCATAGCTGCGGTTTCCAGTGCCTGTAAGTGACGACGGCGGGCCAAGAACCCTCCCTCCATATTGCTGGTGAAGCCCATGCTTTGTTTTAGATGATCGCGCAGCACATCAATGCCTTCACCGGTACGGGCGGATAATCTGATTAGTGAGTAACCATTTACTTCGCTTAGTCCCAGCGTTTCTCCCGTCACATCTGCTTTGTTGCGCACGACGGTAATCGGCAGCGTTTTAGGAAGTCGAGCCATAAATTCTGGCCAGATAGTCGCAGGTTCAATGGCATCGGTGGTGGTACCATCAACCATAAACAGGACGCGGTCAGCCTGTTCGATCTCGTTCCAAGCACGTTCGATACCAATGCGTTCAACTTCGTCGCTTGCTTCGCGTAATCCTGCGGTATCAATAATATGCAATGGCATGCCATCGATATGAATATGTTCACGTAAGACGTCGCGGGTCGTTCCGGCAATATCAGTCACGATAGCCGCTTCGCGGCCTGCGAGTGCGTTCAACAGACTGGACTTACCTGCGTTAGGACGACCAGCAATCACCACCTTCATCCCTTCGCGTAATAAACTGCCCTGGCGTGCTTCGGCGCGTACCGCCTGAAGTTCCCCCATAACACCGTTAAGCTGAGCCTCAATTTTTCCGTCGGAGAGAAAGTCGATTTCTTCATCAGGAAAATCGATAGCGGCTTCAACGAAGATACGCAGATGCGTTAATGCTTCAACCAGCTGATTAACACGATTAGAGAAGGCGCCTTGCAGCGAATTTACCGCAGAGCGAGCTGCTTGTTCTGAGCTGGCATCGATCAGATCGGCAATCGCTTCGGCTTGTGCTAAATCCAGTTTATCGTTGAGGAATGCGCGCTCAGAGAACTCTCCGGGGCGAGCGATTCGTACATTGGGCATCAGAAGAATGCGTTTCAGTAGCAGATCGAGAATGACGGGCCCGCCATGCCCTTGCAACTCCAGCACGTCTTCACCGGTAAATGAGTTTGGGCCAGGGAAATACAAGGCAATTCCTTGATCCAATACGCTGCCGTCAGCGTCTTTAAACGGCAGGTAATCTGCGTAGCGTGGCTTAGGTAACTTGCCGAGTAACGCCATAGCGATTTCTTTCGCCTGACGTCCAGATACACGCAGAATGCCTACGCCGCCGCGTCCAGGGGGGGTTGCCTGAGCAACGATGGTGTCGGATTGGCTCATAGTCATACTCTCTTGTTACAAAATTAAATGCGTACCATAAAAAAAGGCGGTCAATTGACCGCCTTACTCAACTCAAATCATCGCGTGGATTATGATTTTTTCTTGTCGCGGCTGTGTAGACCACGTTTCTCAAGACCACGGTAGATCAGCTGTTGCTGGAGGATGGTCACCAGGTTGCTGACGATATAGTACAGCACCAGACCTGATGGAAACCACAGGAAGAACACCGTGAAGATGACAGGCATAAACGTCATAATCTTCTGCTGCATCGGATCAGTGACTGTGGTTGGCGACATCTTCTGAATGAAGAACATCGTGATACCCATCAGAATTGGCAAGATGTAGTACGGGTCTTGTGCAGCCAAGTCATGGATCCACAGTGCGAATGGAGCCTGACGCAGTTCTACTGAGCCCATCAGCATGTAATACAGTGCCAAGAAGATTGGCATCTGGATGACGAGCGGTAGACATCCACCCAGTGGGTTAACTTTCTCTGACTTGTACAGCGCCATCATTTCTTGGCTCATGCGCTGTTTGTCATCACCAATGCGTTCACGCATTGCCGCCAGTTTTGGCTGCAGCATACGCATTTTCGCCATGGAGGTGTACTGCGCTTTAGTCAGCGGGTACATGATGCCACGAACGATGAAGGTAATGACGATAATCGAGAAGCCCCAGTTACCGATAAAGCTGTGAATGAATTTTAGCAGTTTAAACAGCGGCTGAGAGATGAACCATAACCAGCCGTAGTCTACGGTCAGATCCAAATGCGGCGCCACGGCAGCCATATCACTCTGGATTTCAGGACCGACCCACAGCGTTGCGTTCAGGTTTTTCTCAGTGCCTGGTGCAACAACAACCGGCTCTGCTTTAAAGCCAATCGCTGACAGTCCATTACCCAGATTTGCGGTATAGAACTGGTTGGTGCTGTTGGTTTGCGGGATCCATGCAGTAGCAAAGTACTGTTGCAACATCGCAACCCAGCCACCTTTGGTCGTGATATTCAGCGGGTCTTTATCAAACGCATACTTCTGATACTTATCATCGCTTGAAGAGTACGCCGCACCACGGAAGGTGTGCAGTGCAAAGTTGCTGCTGCCTGTGTCGCGGTGTTTAGGCAAATCAATAGACTGCTTCAACTGGCCGAACAGAGTCAGATCCAGCGGCTGTGCGCTGCTGTTCTTAACTTTATAGTCCACGCCGATAGCATAGTCACCACGTTTGAGAACGAAGGTCTTGGTATAGACCACGCCGTCTTTCGCTGTGTATGTCAAAGGAATGCGCAGCTCGTCCTGACCGTTAACCAATTCAAAATTGGTTTGATCAGCGGTGTACAGTGGACGGTCACCGTTAGCTGGATTATCTGGACCATTTTTACCTGTCAGACCGCTTTGAGCCTGATAGATGAAATCTGGGGTGGTTTCTAACAGCTCAAATGGCTTATCAGAACCTAAAGTAGCTGGATACGCTAACAGGTTGGCCTGTTCGATATCACCACCACGGGTGTTAATGGTTAAAGACAGAACATCAGTCTTAACCGTAATCAGTTTACCCTGGCCACTTTCTGGCACAGCCTGACTAGATGCATCGGCTGTCGTGGTGTTCGCGGTCTGTCCTGCGGTCTGAGCGGTAGGCTGCGGATTGTTATCCGTTTGCCATGCTTGCCAGATCATGAAAGACACGAACAGCAGAGCGATGAGGAGTAGATTGCGTTGCGAATCCATCTTAATGTTCTCTGTTATCGTCAGTTTTCGGCGGCACGGGATCATCACCACCTGGGTTCAAAGGGTGGCATTTTAATACGCGTTTCAGTGTCAACCAACTGCCTTTTATCATTCCAAACCTGCTCAATGCCTCAATTCCGTACTGTGAGCAGGTTGGTCTGAAACGACAATGTGGTCCGAGCAGCGGACTAATGAAAAGCTGATACCCGCGTATCAGCTTTATTAGGATACGCGAGCTTGCCGACAATGACGACGCCATAACTTTTCCAAAATCTCTGTCAGCGCCCGATTATCGAGCTCCTGAACCCCTTTTTTAGCAATTACCACAAAATCCATGGCAGGCAGCGAATGTTGGCTTAAACGGAAGCTTTCGCGCGTTAAACGCTTAATCCGGTTACGCTCATGCGCACGCTTGACATATTTTTTAGCGACTGTAAGACCGATGCGGGGATGCCCCAGCGTGTTCATACGGCCGAGTATGGTAATTTGAGGAGTGCCGGCTCGTTGCGGTTGCTGGAAGACGAAATTGAAATGATTGGGAGTTAACAAACGTAACTCCCTAGGAAATGCTAGCTTAACCACAGAGGGTTAGCTTTATTACTTAGAAACGGTCAGACGAGTACGGCCTTTCGCACGACGGCGGGCCAGAACCTGACGACCATTTTTGGTTGCCATACGAGCACGGAAACCGTGTGAACGGTTACGTTTCAATACGGACGGTTGGAAAGTGCGTTTCATAGCGATTTCTACCTAAACTTAAATAATTACTGATCAGTAAACGCGTTTGGCTACTCGGCGTGAGAACGACCGACGCCTCAATCGCATATATAAAGAGGCGGGATTGTAATAATTGTACAGTCCTGAGTCAATTCTCATCGCAAGATAGCTCAACCGAATTTCACTAACGTGAGCCTCAATCACCGTCGCATCCCTAAATAGTCCCTAAGAGATACATAGGTTTGAGGCCTGTAAAAGTGATGAAAAAAACCACCAAACAGAACTCAGGCGCAACGCGTGGGTGGGAAATTATACGGACTCCCTATCAAAGCGCAAGGATCTAACCAAGATCCTTCTAGATAATGTGGCGATCCGTGATGCATTATTCACCAGCGAAATCTGAAAATATGGGATCTGTGGACGGTTTAACGCTGGACAAACGACATAAAAGTATAAACTCTTCATTTGAATCTTGCCTGTGGATAAAATCGATCTAATCTGTGCAGAAGGGGAGGATCTTCTGTGTGATTTACGCTATGATCCGCCATTCCGATTGCGATCCAGATCTTTGGTGCGTTGGAGATAACGAAATTTTATACATCGCGTTTAAAAAGCGATTCGTATGTGATGGTTTACTTGTGGGTAACCTGTTTATGATCTTTCCATTTATTAAGATCCCAGCATCTTTTGTGCGAAACAGAGCCTTGACGAGGTTCAAACGATCATATGCGTCAAAAAAAGTCAGTCTAAGTATCCTATTCATTTCTTTTTGATCTTGTTCGAGTGGAGTCCGCC